>NZ_LWLR01000004.1:0-118792 GCF_001641135.1 Pantoea sp. OXWO6B1 | reverse complement strand
GCCCCATCAAAATCCGAGTCGAGGAGACGAACATGAATTTTGACCCGAAAATCGTCGCACAGGCGGCGCTGTTTGTAAACGCACTGCGCAGCGGCCAGCATGCTCATGTGCCTGCGATGCCGTTTTATCTCTGGCAGCAGTTCATTACGACCGTTAACACAATGACGGGAGCCAGAGCATGAGCCAGCAGAATCAGGCAGAAAATGCCGACCTTACAACCGTCACCGAGGACGACATTGCCCGCGCGCTGGGCCAGTACTGCGTCATTACCCTGGACAACGGGGACGAAGCGTTTTACATCCACGGCCAGTTTATTCACAGCACGGAAGGGGCGAATGATGATCCGACCCTGAAGGAAATCGCCAGGCTGTCGGCCCGCGCGGAATGCCAGTCGCTCAACTGCATCGATCTGGCCGTACCGGAAGACGATGAATGGTGCTGGAATGATATTGTCGAGCAGCTCGCCCGCTGCACGCCTTCTGAGGAGGTGAGAGCCACGGTAACTGTAACGGGTTGCGAAACGAAGCGGGGCAGGGGGGTGCATTTCTGTGGTCATCCGCTGCTGAGTGGCCACAATGCGAATATGTGGTTTCCGGTGGCAGAGGATGAGTCGTGGTTTAAAGCGGTTGAGCGCGTTCTGGTTATGAACGGGCTGGCCGAGAACCTTTGCAGTCTGGAGCCGCTGCGAAAAGGCAGCGATTACAACGACTGGCGTGCCATCTATAACCGCAAAGTGCGTATCTGACGGGACAGGGCCGGTTGTTTCCGGCCCTGCTGTCACCCACTCAGGAGAAGTTCCCTATGCTGAAAAACACCCCATCCGCTGTGGTAACGCCCACTGTAGTTGCGTCTCCGGAATCACTGAAAATAGCCGACCTCGATGACCTGGCAGATTACGCGCTGCATCCGATACCGTGGGAAATAACCGACGTGACCTGTAGCGCTGCGGCGGCAGTCGTCACCTTCGCCCGCTGCACGGGGCTGGACAGTAAAAATGACCTGGCAGAAACGGCCATTACCGATCTGCTGGCAAATCTTATGCACCTGTGCAGCGCTAAAGATCTGCCGTTCTGCGAGCTGCTTATCCGCGCCGGTGAGCATTTTCGGGATGAAGCCGCAGGCTGATACCGTGCGGTGCAGGGCGCAAACCCTGCAGGCCCTCCGGGCCGGGCAAAACCCGGTGCTGACGCACCGGCTCCCTCCCTCCGCGTGCTGTGACTCTGCGGGGCAGCTTCACCACTCTGCTAAGTAATGTGACCATTCTGGCCAGTATTCATGCCAGAACGGGTATGGCCGGGTGAGTTTATGGCCAGCTTCCGCTGCCTGATGAACCCTTTTCGCCTTTTCATAAGCCACTGCCGGGACATGGCCCCCTTCGGCTCCTGCCCTGGCGGGCAGTCGTCAGCCCAACTCCGACAGGCGGCGATATAGCTGCCGCCCGTCTCCGCCGAACCGCAAAGGGCCGCGTTTCGGGCCTCCCGGCTAAGGTCTGATGGCTGAGGTCAACGGCTGCAACCGGCTGGCGCCGGTGCGTTCACCGGGCGCGTCCGCGCCCTGTAAGGCCGTCACGCCGTTCCGTCGTGCCGGAGGTGTTCATGCTCACTTTATCCCCGTGCGGCTGTTCTGTTCCGGTGGTTCAGCGCGGAGGGCTGACAGTAGCACAGTCCGTCGCCCTCCCACTCCGGTACGCTTCGCCGTTCCTCACCCGTTCGCACTCGCCATAAACCCGGCTCGCTTGCGCTGCGGCTTCCGGTGACGCCTCCGTTCCGGTCGCCAGCCGGTGCCACTTTGCCCTTCGCCGCGATGAACTCACCGAAACATGGTTAACAGCAACCGACAGAGGAGAACCAGCATGAACACACGCAACGTCAAGACCGCCGCTTCTGAATCTACCGAAACACGGGTTGAAGGGACAAAAGTCAACACCGGACTGACAGCGGATCAGTTTCAGGATCTCAGCGATTTCATCATCGACAACGGCACCTTCTGCGGGCCGGGCGGGGTGACCTGGCAGGAGCTGGCGCTGTTTAAAGAAATCACCGACCCGTCAGAAGACGGTGAGCCACGCAAAATTTATGTCTGGGAGGGCTGGCCATACGCCCTTTATGAATTCGACCTGGGCTACACGGCCATCAATTACGCGCAGACCCGAAAAATGATCGCCTGGTCACTGGAAAACGCCGGTAAGCATTCCTCAGCGCCGCGCTGAGCGACAAACATCCGATGCCGGGACAACCCCGGCGTAATAACAACGTATCTGAGAGGTAATCACTATGGTCAGTTTTGCAAGCCGTTATGCTCCAAAAACATCCATTCGCGAAAATCGCCCGCTCACCAATGATGAGCTTATGCGGTACGTACCGAGTGCGTTTTCTGTTGAAAAACATGAGTCGCGTTCAGACCGTTATACTTATATTCCGACAATTACCCTGCTCGACAAACTCCGCTCGGAAGGGTTCGAACCTTTCTATGCAAAACAGTCCCGCGTGCGCGATCAGGATCGCCGGGATTTTACCAAACACATGATCCGCCTGCGTCGCGGAAATAACGGCAGCGGCAAGGAGGTGCCTGAAATTGTTCTGCTGAACAGTCATGACGGTTCCAGCAGTTATAAAATGATCCCCGGTATTTTCCGCGAAGTCTGCACCAACGGGCTGGTCTGCTGGAAAACATTTGGCGAAATCAGCGTGCCGCACAAAGGCGATATTGTCAGCCAGGTGATCGAAGGCGCGTTTTCGGTTCTGGATGTGTTTGAAAAAGTCGAAAATAATATCGGCATGATGAAGGGGATTGAGCTGGATAAGGCAGAAAGGCTGCTGCTGGGCCAGCTGGCGCTGGAGTACAAATATGAAGACAAGGCACCCCCGGTGACCGCCGAAAATATTATTCACCCCCGCCGCTGGCATGACAAAGGCACCGACCTGTGGACGGCCTTTAATATCGTTCAGGAGAATCTTGTAAAAGGTGGCCTGTCGGGGCGAACTGAAAAAGGGAAGCGCACCACCACGCGCCCTGTTAACGGCATCGACGGCGACATAAAATTAAATCAGGCGCTGTGGAAGATGGCGGAAGAATTCGCGAAGCTGAAAAGCTGAAAAAAAGTAAACCCCGGTTCGCCGGGGTTTACTTTTTGGGGGTGCCGGGATCATTCCGGCTCAGCGTTATAGAAGGCGATTTTTCAAGAGGTCCGGTTTTATTCATTTACGCATAAACTTCATCCCTTGCAACCAGAACGCGGTAGATGCTTTTAATTATCGCGGCATACTCTCTGCGCTGTTTAATTAACTTCGGATTCGGTCCGGTGTTATACATACCGACCGTGTCCCACGTCCTGCCATACTTTTTGAAATTGCTCGCCTCGATCCATGCGCCGGTATAAATGCAAATACACGGATCAGCCAGTAAACGTTCCCGCGTAATATTGAATTTCTTTAACGCGTTGAAGTTTGAACTGTTGATTTGCATATTGCATACGTCAGTGCTTTTTCGTGCGCTTTTGTTGTTTATTGCGTTATTACGCATGCGCGACTCCTGAATGGAGTGTGCCATGAGTAAACGCGGATCGATTCCGAAATCATGCCCGGCTTTCGTGAAACACATTTCTGGCTCAGCCTGAACGGTGAATGCGATAAAAAGGACGGCGGCGGGTAACCACTTCATATTTATGGAATCTCATGTGCGTGCGCAAAATGCGCCGTGCTGTGTCTGATCAAAAAATACCTTCTCAGATCATCCTGTGCAAGATAATTCGTTACAGGCGCGCACTCTGCGCTTGATGTTTGTTGTCAGTGCCTGGCAGAGGTTAATTAAATTCCACTTAAGACACATATTCAACAAGCCGCTTTTATAGTTTCTCTTTCATCACACCCCACGCAAGATTTCATCTTGCGGTTTTGTTTCATTAAAACAAGGAGTTAGGTTTCAAATATTATGTTTTTTTTGAGGTTAAAACTAAATTGTGTGTTAATTAACACACCTTGCAGTGCTGGATTAGATGATATGTCAGTGCCGGATTGTGTGTTAACGCAGTGCCTGATTGTGTGTTTTTAAGGTGCCGGATTGTGTGTTGATGCAGTGCCGGATTGTGTGTCAAAAAGGCACTGCTACCGGCACTGTCGTGTGTGTTAATTGTGGTTATATAATTTAATCATTAACTTAAGTGAGTTTTATTCTGCGATGGTGCCGGATTAAGACACACAAAATAGCCCTGTAGTGCCGGATTAACACACCTGGAACGGGCACTTAAAGGGCTTTCTTTACGCTGTTTTATGGCCACAGTGCCGGATTAACACACTGAAAAACGGCTAAAAACGCCCGTTTTTCTGTAAAATGGCTTTCCGCACGGAGGTGTCTTTTATCATGAAAATCAGCTCAAAAATAAAATTACAGTGCCTGATTGACACACAGTTAAAAACAGCCGAATAATAAAAAAGAAACCCACATCTGTTTTACACCGCTTTCGTGGTCAGGAACAGCAAAACTTAAATCCGCATTAAGCTAACGCTTTGCCCGTATTTATATCAACGGCATTCAGGAGTGAGACATGGCCAGAAGAAATATTTACTTTAAAGAAAAAACGGAAAGGGATGTTCAGGAACTCGTTGAGATTGAGATTCAGAACGGCGCCACGCACGGAGAAATTAACTTTTCCTCAATGGTTAATGAACTGGTCGGGATTGGTCTGATTATCAAAAAACATCAGGGTGAGGGGAAAACTTTTGATGAAGAAGGTTTTAACCGTGACTTAATCCGGAAAGTGGCTGGTGTGCGTGAAGGTATCAGCATTATGACGGCCATGATGACGGAAATGTATCTGCATATGCGCGGTGAAAACTCTGACGACAGGCTGGGCGAGTTGCTGAATCAAAATCTTTCAGCAATCAGTCAGGCGGAATATGACGCTGAGAGCAAGCACTTTATCCAGAAAGACTGATTTCATCTGTTGTATGAGTCGGGTTAATCCCCGGCTCAGTTTTTTTTGAATTCCTTATCCCTGCATCCGTTATCCGGCTTACCCTCCAGATAGTTCTGAAGCATTTAATTAAGGTCCATCCTGTTAAGCTATGCTGGTTCTTCACGGCAATCTACTCAGTGTTGCCTCAGATGTTGCTTTATCACTGTCTGCTTGTGGCGGTTCTTGTGAAGGCGGTTTTATTCAGGAGGCAATGTAAGGCATAAGTTGTGAATGTGAATTCAGACGGTGAGTCAGGGAATGTGTCTGAAATAATTTAAGGGCGAATTCGTCAGGAACTTATGTCCTGTTTCGTTTCGCCCTTAATCTCCGCTGTGTTAAGTCTTAAGATGTTTTTTTCAGTGATAAACCCTTACTGAGTCAAAACGTCAGTAACGTTTCGCCCTTCCTGAATAACAGACATTACCGCGCCATGCACTCAGGATATCAGTGTGCTGAAAAGGTATTTAATCGTTACTGTCAGGATGAACCGGCGTGAATAAAATACAAGTCTAATTTGATGAAAGCGGGTTCTCAGCCCGGCTGACTTTTTCAGTAATAAACTCGTCAAACAATACGGCCAGTTCCCTCAGCCTGTGAACCTCTTCATTTTCAGGTAACTGGTGCTCAGTCAGGTAATTCAGTGAGCCCAGCAGGCGCTGCATAATTTCCTCGTTCATGCTCTGCTTATTAAACCGGGCGCTGATATCAATATCTCTTCTCAGATTAACCGGGAAACTGCTGCTGAATGCGCGCTTCTGGCCGGGTACAAATACTTTTTTATCCTCCTGGTTCTTTAACTCTGCTGCATATTGCTGCCGAATAACTTCCAGCCTGCTCTGAATAAATTCATCAAACAACCTGGCCAGTGCGACCAGCCTCTGACCTTCGCCCGTTTTAATTACCGGCCTTCGGGGAGAAAACTGCAGGGAGGTAATTAATCTGCTGATGATTTCATCGTTTGTTGTATATCCGCGAACCCTTGCCGCTACGCGCAGCTCGGTCAGAAGATTTTCAGGGAGCCACAGTTTCCGGTACTGCATTTCACCCTGAGCATACTTCCTCGGCCTTCCTCTGCCGTCGCCCATTTTTTCTTTCACTTTCATGCTGCTGGTCCTCCTTGCGAGGTATTCCCTTGTCAGGGCCCAAGCCTACGCCAGCGGCATTCAGGATTAATCTTAAAATTTACTGAACATTCATGTAAAAGCGTGACATGTGTCACAGATTTTTTTTTTTGAGAAAATGTACACTTACGCAGCGTTACATCCGTTTACGCGCAATGACATTTCCTTAACTCAAATCAAGGATTAATTACAATGAAGCCAGATGATTTAACCCCCCTTGAAAAAGGGGCGGTGGCGGTAGCATTACCGGACGGTGTCAGACCACCTGAACGCAGTGTTATCGGCCAGCTCTCCGCCCGCTTTAAACTGAGGTCCTCCGCGTTTTTCCTGCTCGTCAAATCCAGCCCGTTTATGCAGCGTCTTCTCATTTTGTCCGGGGTCATGCTTTTGCTTTCTGCATTCCCTCAGATTTCATTTGCGGAAGACCTGCTGAAGGGGCAGAAAACCGATATCAACGACACATTCGGCCACGGCGGTACGGTTGAGTGGATTTTGTATATCGTTGAGTTCCTTTCCTGTCTGTGGCTTTACATCAAAACCCGTAACCCGATGGTCCTCGGCGGCCTCGTTCTCCTGATTATTGCCACCCGTACGCTCTACCCACTGATTGCGAACTGAATCGTGGACGAGCGGGAATCATCCAAATACCGCTTCCCGGAAACACTGAACCAGCAGAAACGATGGCTCGGGCTGCCGCCTGAAGAGGCTTTTATCCTCCTCGGTTGTGGTCTGCTCGGCTTTTACATCGACATGTTCATCGTGATGCTCGTTGTCGGGGCGGTGCTCTGGCTTTTGATCCGGCACCTCAAGAAAGGGCAGGGCTCCTGGTGGCTTCTGAACCTCTTGTACTGGTATCTGCCGACCATGCTGTTTCGGGTGCAGTTCCGGCGCGTGCCTGATTCAGCCAACCGGCACTGGATGCAGTAATGACCCTGCCGCCCTTCGGGGCGGCACCTTTTCCCCGCGCGGGAGGGATAATGAAACTTCGTGTAAAAGAGACGCGAAACAGACTGACGGTGGCACTGCTGGGTGGACTGGGTGGCCTTCTGGCGCTCAGCGTCGCCGGCAACTGTATTACCGGCGGTCTTGCGTGGCATTTTTACAGCACACAGAAAACCATCACCGTTCCGATGATGTTTGACCGTGCATTCAGCTCAACGGCCACCGGAGGCGATGCGAACCTGAACAGCATGCTGGTTCGCTCTCTCGCCAGCCTCCGCCTGAACGTGACGCCAGAAACGGTAGACAGCCAGTACGCGCGTTTACTCAGCTGGGTTCCCCCGGAGCAGCGCTCCGAAATGAAGAAAACCCTTGCGGTTGAGACCGACTACATCAAGAAAAACGGCATTGCCAGCGTGTTCAGCATCGAACATGAATTCACCGACACCACCACCGGTGAAATTACTGTCGGCGGCACGCTTCATGCCAGCACCACCAACGGCAGTCTTGACCTCGTCACGCCTGATGCACACCGCGTCAGAGCCGCCAGTGGCAAGGACAGGATTGACCTTCCGGATGCCAGAAAGGCCTACCGCTTTAATCTTCACTACGTTGACGGTCTTATCCGCCTGACAGACTTCTCCGAAGTGAAGTGGCCAGCCGCCTTTGACGCTGACGACTCAGGGAAAAAATCATGAAACTGACCTTTACCGCGCTACTCGTTGCCGGAGCCTGCCTGACCAGCAGCGCTATGGCAGCCGTCAGCGGCCCCACGGGAACGGTGTTTGAAAACAATGCCCACCTGAAGGCGCAGATGAGCAACACCAGTCCTAATAAAGTCATCATTGACGGCGAACTCATCACGGGCGTGACCGGCCCTGAGAATGCCTACAACCGCGACACTACCGCAGACGGCGCGCTGCTGATTACGCCCACGACCGGCCAGGACTTCACCATTTTCCTGGAAACGGCGAGCGGCATCAGCGCCTCACTGGATGTGTCACCCCGTCCGGGGAACGGGCGCACGCTGCGCCTCATCCCTGCCGTGACAAAAATCAAAGCCAATCCTGACGCAAAAGCCTGGGAAGAAAGTCAGCCGTGGGAGAAGACGCTTGTCAGCGTCGCCCGTACCGTCGTGAACGGTGGCGTACCGGATACCTATACCGAGCTCAGCGCCGATCGGGGACCGGTTTACACGCCCGCCGCCGGCGTGACGCTGACGCCCGAGCGTCAGCTTGCCGGTTCCCATCTGCGCGTCATGCGCTATCGCATGAGCAACACCGGCTATGTGACGCGCGAGCTGAGCGAAAGGCAGTTCTGGCAGAAAGGGATACGCGCCGTGATGCTGTCCACGCGTACGCTGTACGCCGGTGGGCAGGGCTACGTCTGGGTGATTTTCTCCACTGACGCGGAGGGTTCGTAATGAGCAACATCAACACGGCAACCCGCCGCCGTCAGTGGGTGATAACGGGGATTACGGTGGCCGTCGCTACGGCCATCGGCACGGGCGTCTGGTGGTACAGACATCATCAGGAGGAGCAGAAAAAACCTGCGCCGGTGAAGGTGGACCTGACCGGACACGGACTGGTCACCTCCGACTTTACCGAAACCGTGACCAACTCCGTCCTGACACAGCAGCAGAACAAAACGGCCACGCTGGAAAAGGGCCTGTCCTCACTGTCCACGGAGGTCAGTTCGCAGAATGAAGCCCTGACCCGAAAGCTGGAGCAGATTAGCGGTGCGCTCGAAAAGCTCCAGAATCAGGCGGACAAACCGCCTTCAGCCGGCAGCGGCACAGGCACACAAAGCAGTGCCGGGATGCCCGCAAACGGCCCGCTGTCAAAAGGGCCCGCAGGCCCTGCGCAGTGGCAGGTGACCGATCCGGCCAACGGGCCGGCATCCGGTCAGGGTGGTCAGTTCTATCCCTCAAAGGAACGACAGGGCTTTTATCCCGGCAGCGGAACCGTCCGCCCCGGAGGACTGAAGCGTGACACGTTCACCTATGCCGCGCTACAGAAGCCAAAGTACACCCTTCCGTGGATTCCGTCGGGTTCGTTCTCCGAGGCAACCATGATTGAGGGGGCTGACGCCAACGCCAGCGTGACCGGTCAGCAGAACACCTCGCCCGTGGTCATTACGCTGCTCGGCGACGTTTCCATGCCGAACGGACGCACCTACAACATGGACAAGTGCCGCGTGACCGGCGAAATCTACGGTGATATCTCCAGCGAGCGCGGTGACGTCCGGACCAAAAACATCAGCTGTATCCTGAAAAACGGCGATCACATCGATATGCCTTTTGAAGGGCACGTGTCCTACCAGGGTAAGGTCGGCATTCGGGGAAAACCGGTGATGCGTAACGGACAAATTCTGATGAATGCGGGCGGGGCGGGCTTCCTGTCTGGCCTGGGCGACGGCTTCAAGTCTGCCGCCACCCCTATGGTCGGACTGGGCGGTGCGACAACGATTGGTGCCGGTGACATTTTCAAACAGGGCCTCGGCGGCGGTGCCAGCAAAGCGGCCGATACGCTCAGTCAGTATTACATCAAGCGTGCAGAGCAGTATCACCCGGTTATCGATATCGGGGCGGGTAACGCGGTCACCGTGGTCTTCCAGCAGGGCTTCCGGCTGAAAACGATCGAACAGGAAGACGCTGAGAAAGAGAAGAAAGAGTCTCCGGCTAATCCGGTCCAGCAGACGGCGGCCACCACTGCGGCTAAAAGCTCAAAAGGGGGTTCTGATTCAACCGTTCTGAACCCGGATGAAGTGCTCAGGCAGGCCAGCCAGCTGCGGCTCGGCGACACCATCAACTGAAAGGACTCGCGATGAAACAGTGGTACGTACTGAAAACTCTCTTTGCCCAGGAAAAACGGGCTGAAGCGCATCTGGTTAATCAGGAAGTGGAGTGCTGGTTTCCTCTTTACACCGGCAGACGACTGGCTGAGGGAAAAGTAACCTCCCTTAAGCCAACGCCGCTGTTTCCTGGCTACGGTTTTGCGCGCTTCGATCCGGAGGAAATCCACACCACAACCATTAAGGCAACGCGCGGCGTCTCGCAGATTGTCCGGTTCGGGGAGCGTCTGGCCGTCATGAGTGACAGTCAGATGGACGCGCTTAAAGAAATGACGGGCGAGGTTGTGGAAACAAAGGAAAAACCCCCGGCTCACGGCGACACGGTCATTCTGGAAAGCGGCGTTTTTGAGGGTTTTGAAGCCGTCTGGCATGAGCCAAACGGCACAAAGCGGGCGGTCATGCTTGTTACCCTGATGGGCCGCATCGTTGAGCTGGATTTGCGGAAACTGCGTAAGGAAGGCGTCAGGTTCCGTCACAAAAGCTGCAACGAGTACAGGACATGAACGTAATCAAAAAAAAGCGGGCCGTGTTTCTGGCGACACTCGCGCTGCTGACTGTGATGCTGCTGGCCGGCTGTGACTATGGTGACAGGCAGTTTGATGAAGACCGGACAAAAGCACTGCAGAATCCTGATGCGTTTCAGGCCTATCAGCAGCTGAACAAGGACGCGGAAAAAAACTGCCATCCCGGAGTGTTCAGAGCGACATGCTCAGAGGAAGTGCATACTGCGTATCAGGAGCTCGCACTTTCACTTTACCGCACAGCGTTAAACCGGCGCTCTCCCGCTGCCTTCATTGACCTGTTTATGCGGGATGACCCGCCGGAGGAGCTGCAATCCCGGATGCCCCAACTCGCTGAAGAACTGATAAATCTTGCCACGCATTCGGCGGGTGACAGGTCGTCAGCGCGTCTTCTGGCCACTGCTGCCCACGTACTGGAACGGGGGCAGTGGATGCAGAAAGACAGCGTCCGTGCCGCTGCCTTTTTTGCTCAGGCCTGGCTTGCAGGCGACACAAGGGCACCCGCCAGTCTCAGCCGTCTTTACAACGAGCAGCACGATGAGGCCAGCGCGCTGCTGTGGCGGTTGCGCTGTATTGGCGACTGTTACAACAAACTGGAAACTGCCGAGGCCCCCGCTACGCTGAGCCCGAGAGAGATTCTGCGCATTCAGACCCTTGCAAAAGACCGAAGCATTATCACCGTGAACGGGCGGGCAAACTGGGAGGCGAAATGAACATTCTCGTCAGGGGTGCGCTTGTCGCGCTTTGCCTTCTGCAGACGCTGCCCGTAATGGCGGGCGGCTTCTCTTCCCGATCATCTTTTAAATCTTCATCAGGCTTTGCCGCCCGCAGTCCGTCCTACCGGCCCTCCTCAACAGGCAGCGCGCCCGCCTATAAAAGCTTCAGGCCGGAATCGGGCAGCAGCGCGACATCTGCCGGAGGAAACGGCAGTCCAGCGGGCAGGGTTAACGGCGCGTCTTCGGGATACCGGCCTTCACCTACTGCCCGGCAGTCACTGCTGAACAACAACGGGCCTCAGCCCTCACCCCGGCTTCAGACCATCATCAGGGAGAAAGAAGCCAGTGGTCCCGGCTGGATGGGTACGGCTGCGCTGGTCTGGTTACTCAGTCAGCACGATTTGTCTTCCAGCGATCGCGAATGGATAAACAGCCGGCTTCGTGAGGCAGACAGCGGCGGGGGCAGTGAGCAGCCAGCCCCCGTGTCCGGAGAGTCTGACGTCAGTTTTCAGTGGGCCGTTCCTGCACACATTGTCAGTGGCCAGCCGGTAAAAATCATCGTGACGGCGTTTCGTCACGGGAAAGCGGTTTTGCCTTCCTGTGAACTCGACGATGTAAAGAGCGTGCCGGAAAACAACGCGGCGGTGCTGAACTGGACGCCGGAAAACACGTTTTCTGCCGTGGCAACCTGCAGGGCAGAGGGCTGGGTAGACCAGCGGCTGCTTACCGTTTCTCAATTGAGTGGAGGGGAAAGTGAATCTGAACCTGAGCCAGACTGAGGATAATTTTAACAGGCAGCGAAAACAGTTTAATCGTATCCGTTGGATGAATGTCGGATGGCTGGAAAGACACCCACTTCATGTTGAGACCCTTGCTGTGTGGGCTGTGACTGCCTTTATCGTGTTAATCAATCTGGATGATTTTTTTTCGGAACAAATCCGCCCCGTACTCCTGACGGCAGGTCTGGCATCGGTCGTTTTATCGGGTGTGTTATGGATTCGGTGGAGAAATAAACCGCATAACTGGGCTGACCTTATTGCAGATGAACTGGTTTCGTACCTTCCCACTGATCCGGACGCTTTTGCCAGACTACAGCAAAGTGTTTTAACGGATGGCCATCTTGACCCAAAGGCGCTGGATGAATGGGTAAAAGCGGAGGAATGTGCAATTCGGTACAAACAACAGGCTTTGAACCGACGGGAGTTCGCTTTCACGTCACGCAAAATGGGCTATGAAACAGAGGACCGCCATCATGACGACAACCGACACCCGTGAAGCGCGGATACGGCTCTGCTCGCTCCGCATCCGGTATCGTAAAGCATGGCTGTCACAGGCCGACAGTAAAACCCTGGCTGCGCTGCTGACGGCCATTGAATCTGTTAACCAGTCACTGAACAGCCCCTGTATTGAGCCAGACCCCCTGCCTTCAGCAGACAGCAGCGGTCATGAAAGAGGAACAGCGAATGGCCAGCGAATTTCTGAAGTTAATAACTAAGCGGCGTATGACGCGGCAAGGAGTGACAGAATATGACGACCCGTAAGGTGTCAAATAACCGATCATCGAAGAACATTGAAATCCTGCTCTCACTTCTCTTATTCGCGGGGTTTTGCGGGTTACTGTCGTTGGGCGTGCTTTATGGGTTGCCGATGATGATCCATGCCAAAAGTGAAAATAAACTGCAACAGATTGGCTCACTGGCGATGGTGAAAAACAACTGCCACGGCTTCTTTCGCCACGATGACGATGTTTCTGTGCTGGTGATGACCAGCGGTTACGTGGTGACAGTCAGCGGTTGTGTGAATGCCGATCCTGGCACAGCAGTGATGGAGCCGATAACCACTCTCACAACGGACGGTCGGGATATCGGTAAATACTGGTGTGTTAATGATATTTGTTATGAACGCACGGACAAGGAAAACCACTGAAGAACCAGGCATGTTTTACTCAGGCGTTTTTTCATGAACGCGTCAGTGCTTCTGCCGGGTTGTGTCGTTCATCTGTCTGTGTAGCGTGTGGCCGGGCGCGGTAACGCCCCAGGCCCCGCAGTCGCTGCTCAGCAGCAGCGGCCCCCAGACCTCGTCCAGGCTTAAGACCCTTATCAGGGAGAAGGAAGCCAGTTAGCCCCGTTGGGTGAAAACCGTTTAATCCGACAGGTCATTCTCACCGCCACTTTTTACATTCACACCCTTATCCGCGGCGCTGCCGCACCAGAGGACTTCACCATGCAAAAACTGTTTGCGTGCGCACTGCTGTGCGCTGCGCTCACCGGCTGCGCCGGTATGAACACTGATTTCGACTGCAACAAAACCGCGACTGACCAGTGCCTGACGATGTCCGAAGCCAGTCATCTGGCTGACAAAGGTAAAAGTCTGGATGACCTGACCGCGCAAAAGGACGCGGCCCCAAAGGCTGCCGCTGAGGCGCTGGCGACGCCCGGCAATGTGAAGCCCGCCATAAACCCTCAACGCACAGTCAGCGTCGCAACGCTTGCCCCTCGTCCGGTATCAGGTCAGGCAGTGACGCCAGGCACAATAAGAGCGTCAACGGTTCCCGTGCGGGCATCGTCGCTGCCTGCCGGCACCGTAACAACCGCAGACAGTAACGGCCCCGGTCAGGTAGATGCCCGACGCATCCCTGACGCAACACAGCGTCTGTGGATCGCGCCCTGGGTGGATGAGCAGGACAGTTTTCATCAGCCCGCGGTCGTGGAGTTTGTGAAGAAAAAATCCCGCTGGAATGATGACTATCGCGTTATCAGTGAAGGGGAGTAACCATGATTGAATCCCTCCTTAATCAGCTTTCAGGTCTGTTAACCGGCAGCAAGCATGAAGGCAGCGCGAAAATCGCGGAAAGCATGCTGCGTCAGAATTTCAGTTATCCCTCACTGACCAGCCTGCTCCCCTGGCGGATGTATGATGACAAAACCGAGTTGTACATCAACAGCCGTTCTCTGGGTTTCATCATGGAAGTCTCCCCGCTGGCCGGGGCAAACAAGGAAGTGGTTCAGGGGCTGGATGACCTGCTTCGCAAAAAGCTGCCGCGCAAGACACCCGTCACCGTGCTGATGGTGGCCAGTAAATGTGTGGGCGACATGCTTGATGAGGGGCTGAGCAGGGACATGTGGAAAGGCAGCATGGCCCCCCGTCTGAATAACATAACGAAAGCGTTCTGGGAGCGCGCGTCACTGTGTGGACTGAGTAACAGGCGTGGCTATCCCCTGTATCTGCGTAACTACCGCGTTTTTCTGGTTTACGGCCAGGCGGGCAGAGGCGGGATTCAGGCGATGGATGCGGTCACTCAGCTGCGTGAAACCCTCCGTATTTCACTGCAGGCTGCCCATATGGAGTCGAAGCCGGTGGGTCCGGAAGAATTCCTGTCCGTCATGCGTGAACAGCTGAACTATCGCCCCGGACAGGTGACGGCCAGTGACTCACACTGGAACACCGAGCAGGAGTTGCACCGTCAGAGCGTGGACCACAGTACTGAGCTTGAAGTCCATCCGGGTTACCTTCGTATGACGACAGCACGTCAGCCCGAGGACAGAAAACTGAGTGAGGGCGATGATGACGCCGTGGCCAGCACCCGTATTGTCAGTATGCAGCTGACGAAAGCACCGGCGCGGTTTGCGCTGTGGCAGGCCTCAGACAATCTTCAGAACATGCGTTTCCCCGACCTCGGTATTCCCTGTCCGTTTATTCTGAGCTGGACGATTTGTGTGGAGGATCAGGTAAAAAGCCAGAATGACGCTTTCCATAAGGAGCAGGACCTCGGCAAAAAAGCGGCCACCTCTTACGCCAAACTTTTCCCCGGTACGGAACGTGCCTATCAGGAATGGCGTGAACTGCGACAGGGGCTGGTTAACAATGAAATAGCCATGTGTGATTTCAGTCTGAACCTGACGCTGTTCACCCCGGACGACGCGGGAGAGCAGCAGCGGTGTGAAGATGCTGCAGTCAACGTGTTCCGCAAAAACGATCTCGAAATTTCCGCTCCCCGCTATCAGCAGCTGCGCAACTGGCTCACCACGTTGCCTTTCCTGATGCAGGAAGGGCTGTGGGATGACATGAAGCACATGGGCGCCACGCTGCGCTGTAAAAGTTTCAATGCCGTCAACCTGATGCCTGTCGTTGCCGAGCGCAAGATGTCCCGTAAAGGGATTCCGTTGGTCACTTACCGGAATCAGCTGACGTTTCTGGACATGTATGACGATGAGAGTGAGGCGAGCAACTATAACTGGGCGGTCACCGGCACGTCTGGGGCAGGAAAAAGTTTCCTTATTCAGAATGTGCTGCGCGAGGTGCTCAATTCAGGCGGTTTCGGCTACGTCATCGATATGGGCGGCAGTTACAAAAACTTCTGCAGACAGGCCGGTGGTTCCTACCTTGACGGAGAAACACTGCGTTTCAACCCGTTTGCCAACGTAACAGACATCAGTGAGTCGGCTGAAGGGATCACCGGTCTGCTGGCCGTTCTGGCCAGCCCGCAGGGCAGGCTCGATGAAATCAGTGAGGCCATACTGCAAAAAGGCGTGGTCGCGGCCTATGCGTTACGACAAAACCGTGCACGTATCGACGACGTCGTGAACTACCTGAAGTCGGAGGAAGTACAGCGCGAGTACGGCACTCAGCCGACGATCATGAACCGTATGAATGAGCTGGTTCTGCTGCTTGACCGTTGGTGTACCTGGGGAAGTGACGGGGAATACTTTAACTCCGACGCGCCGACTCTTGATGGTAAAACGCGTTTCACCGTGCTGGAGCTGTTAAGCCTTGAAAGCAGGCCACATCTGCTGTCAGCCGTGCTTTACTCCCTGATCCTCGCCATTCAGGAAAAAATGTACAACTCACCGCGTGACCTGAAAAAGCTGGCCATTATCGATGAGGCCTGGCGTCTTTTCAGTGGGCAGAACCCGCACGCCGCACGCTTCATCGAAACCGGTTATCGCACCGTGCGCCGACACAAAGGTGCGTTCATTACGATCACTCAGGGCATGAAAGACTTCACCGGACTTCCTGACAAACCGGCTCCGTCAGCTGCAGCTGCAGCATGGGACAACAGCGGCACCAAGATTACGCTGCTTCAGGACCGTAAGGCCCTGACAACATATCTTAACGCCAACCCTGACCAGTTCAGCGATATGGAAACGGAGATCATTCGTGGGTTCGAGAAGGCAGGCAGAACAGGCTACGGCTCAGTGATGATTTCAACGGGTGAGCTGAGTTCGTTCTATCGGGTGTTTGTAGATCCGGTAACGCGGGCAATGTTCAGTACAAAAGGCTCAGATTACCAGTACATGAGTGATGCTCAGGATGCAGGTGCAACCAGTGAAGAAGCCGCATGGCTGCTGGCTTCGGAGCCCGACATGTACCAGGACGAGATGGAAAAACTGAAACTCTGGGCAGGTATGCCGAAATCCGAAGGTCTGAAGGAGGAAGAATATGCATAACGATGTAGCGGTGGACGCGGGCGAAGACGATGCGCCTCTGGCCACAGCGGAACAAAAAGCGGTTTCGGCGAAAAAAGGCAGCAAAATGGTGCCGTTCTTACAGCGGCGTTTTTTAGTCATTTCGCTCGCTGCATTGCTCCTGCTGGGACTGAATGCCGGTGTCAGCATGCTGGTTTCTGCAAGCTACCAGCAGGAGACGGTCGAGTTTGACATGAAGGGCACCCTCGACACGTTTACACAGCAGAGTGCGCAGGCGCAGCTGACCAAAGAAGCGGCTGAGGCGCTGACCCGCCGTTTCAGTTCGGCCCTTGAAAGCAGCCTGAACGCATGGAAGCAGAAGCACGGCGGGGTAATCCTCGTGAAAGGAGCTGTTGTCAGCGGGGCACATGACATCACACCGGAAATCCAGTCTGAGATCGCCCGGCAAATGCAGGGGGCACAATGAAAAGGCGGCTGGTCGCGCTTGTGATCTGTGCGCTGGTTTCATTACCGGCCGGCGCGAAAGATTTGGGCAGTATCGGCCACCTGTTTCAGATTGCTGAACCGGATCTGCTGACATTTATCGCGCAGCGCCTGAAATCGATGCAGGACAGCGGCGAAATGGCCCGGATTCAGCGTGAAGCCGAAGCGCGGGTTAAAGCACACGCCGTGAGGCCTGCTCCGGTTGCCGGGCTGACGCCCGCCATTAAAGACCGTGCGTTTCTCTACGACCCGACCTTTACGGTCCGTGAAACCGTACGTGACATGCGCGGAAACGTCATTGCCAGAGCGGGAGACAGGGTTAACCCGCTGGATAAGGTGCCCTACAGTGAAACGCTCTATTTCATTGATGGTGATAACCCTTCACAGATGGCGTGGATTAAAACGCAGGTCAGAGGACAGCAGAATTTCAAAGTCATTCTGGTCAGGGGCAACATTCACGACAGCAGCGTGGCGCTCGATGAGCCGGTGTATTTCGACCAGTACGGAACGTTAACAACAAAATTCGGCTTTGAGCATACGCCGGTGCGGATAACGCGTGCTGACAGGGCGCTCAGGGTGGAGGAGGTGGCACTGAGATGAGTCACATCACAAGGGGGCAGGTGCCTCCTGAAAAAATCAAGCGTCATAACTCCCAGGTTCGCCTGGATGATAATGACAAAAATGGTCTTCGCAGGCTGATTGACGAGTACCCGCTTTACACTGAATCCGTCATCCTCCGTGCCGCACTCCAGGCCCTGCTTGCGTGCAGTGGTTCTGCCCGATCGGCCATTGTGCTTGCCTCACTGACCGACAGAGACGTGGGTGAAGTCATGCGCCAGCAGGGCATGGCGCATCTGACGACGGAGGGCCGTACAGATGACTGAACGAACGCTGACCGCCGTACCGGACGGCTCCTTTGAGAATCCCGTCCCGATGGTGGCTGAGCCTCTCAGCAGTCACCCGATGGCAGACCTCCAGCCACTGCAGAGCTGCCGGTCAGAAATCGTCATCGCGCCTGAAAGTATACGGGCGCTGGGGACGCTTATCGATCATCTTCCCGCAGCCGGTATGTTTGCGCTCCTCCTGACGTTTGCCGTGATTCTGCGCCGCTTTGTCCGGCAATTTTCGCCCCGGAAGGCGAATACGCCTCAGCCGGAAGAAACGTTCAGCGTGTTTTCTCCTCCGCAGCTCGGAAGCCGAAAGATGGCTGCTTATATGGCTGAGAGCGAAAACATTCGTTACTGGCAGTTCCTGCTGGCGGCGTTTGGCGGGGCGCTGGAGAAAGAGGGATATACGCTGCGAACCGATGCTAAGTCGGCTGCAGAGCTTCCTCGTTATGTACGCCAGCGTGTAGGTGCGGAAGTTTTTATGGCAAGAGAGCGCTATCTGGCACCGTTTCAGTCAGATGAAGTTGCAGAGAGGCGGCTGGCTTCCGCAACTGAAGATGGCCATGCAACCGGCTGGACAGAAATGTGCCGGAGGGGGGCAGAAGCAGCAGGCTGGTTTGTGGTCTGGAAAGGAGAAGCGCCATGCATGACAGACCAGGAACTCCAGAACACTCCTCATTAACGATGCACCAGAACTGCCCCTCTGAACGGGAGAAGCAAGGTGGATAAACTCAATGCGCTGTTCGCAGCGGGGGCGCTTGCCCTTACTGTGTGGCTGGCCGTGATCGTCGGAAAAAAGGTGCGTCAGCACACGCTGAGAGCGCTGACAGGCCGGGCAGACGGCCGCAATGCCTCGCAGCACGCTGATACCCAGAAGGCCATCACCCCTCAGTCGTTTATGAACCGGCGTGATGTGCATTCAGGCTGGTTGCAGGATATGTGGCCACTGCAGCAGGTCAGCATCATGTGCTGGGGCTCGCCAGGCACGCTGCAGCGGGACATTCCTGATGGTCTGCGTCAGCTGGCCCGCTTCCTCCGGAAAGAAGAAGGGACGACGACCGGCGGGAAACTCGGTGGGGACGGCGTTTTACGCTGGCACATGGAGTCGGACATCACCGCTGACAGCCCCTCCTTTTTTGGTCCCGACTCGTTTGGGGGAGCCGCGCAGCCAGGAGCCTATACGCAGGTTTTTGGCCCGCATATGCCGATGCCGGACAGGGAACTGGTGGTGGTACTGCTGCAGGGTACGCACCAGACCGCGCCTGAAACGCTGCCGCATTTTCTCCGGTCTGTCGCTGAGCAGATTGAAAAAGGGATCGTCCAGTATGGCGTTAACGACGGTTATACCGGCTGGGCTTTTATTACCTATCCATCACGACATGCTCGCCCCTTACAGTCAGCCAGTGTGAAAGACGACTGGGCGGTCGGGGCCATGTCACAACAAGGGGGATGACGATGACACATGAACGATATCTGCTGTACGTGGGGCTCATGATTGCTGCAGGACTCAGTCTGTTTCTGTTCTGGCAGGTGAGAAAACTGAGGGCAGCACTGGACAGGCAGCAACAAAGAATTTACGGGTTTTACAACGATTCGGAAGAAATGAACCACTTAAGACAGTACTGGAAAAAGATTGAGGGGAGTGAAGAAGATAAAAAACTCAGCAGGCTGGCAGAAAGCCTCGGCACGCACCTGAGTTGGTATAAGAAGGCCTGGCCCATACGACAGATTAGCCTGAACATATCAGCGCCGCGCGGAACCCTGAAGACATCTTTACCTTCACTGCTGCGAACCCTTCCGGTTTCACAGTTGTGTTCGCCCGGAATTGAAATGACGCGTTTTTTTTCAGACCACAACGTAACCGTACTTATGACTGCCAGGACTAACGCAGACAAGCCGTCTTACTTTGGCACCGCGGGATGTGGCGGTCACGTCGCCCGGAGGTCTGGACAGAGGTGTTTGGAGAGCCATGTAACGAATCTGACCAGGAAAATCTGTGGGTGCTGCTGCAGCTGAACCGCCATACTACAGATAAAGAAGTCGTGTGGTTTCTGGAGCAGACGGCCAGCCGCATTGAAAAAGGTGAGGTGGCCGCAGGCGATCACGATGATGACAGTGGCTACGCCTTTCGTGCTTATCCCGCAGCGCCGGCCAGCATTTAATCACCCCGCCAGACAGTGCGGGCTTCTGAAAGGAAACCTGAATCATGCATACAGCAAAAATCCTTCTGGTCCTTTTCGGCGTGGCAACCCTGCCGTGGTTTATCTATCACTTTATCTCCCGTTTATCTGAATCCGGCTCACAGGGCAGGACGCATTCAGCAAACAACTCAGACGATGACAGCAGTGTGCATACGTCCGTTCTGATGAGCGACACACATACCGGAGGGCATGATGTAAGTTGTGGCTCATCCGACATGGGGGGGCACTGTGGCGGGGGTGATGGTGGCGGGGGTGGAGATTAGCTTCATCGCCTTAATCCCCCCTTTAACCTCAACGTGCGCTACAAGCCTCTCTGCGCCCTGTAAAAGCTCAGCTCATGGATGAGTTACCGAAAGGTAGTGAAGGTGATATTGCTGTGTGCGCCTTTGCGTAAATACAGTTTTCTTCTGAACATCTGAGATTTTCCTTCCCGCCATAAACTGGCTGTTCGTTCCCCGCCCTGACGGGGCACGCGGTTCGTGCTTTTACCGCAAAATCTGCCGGCGCGGAGAATGCAGGCAGCGCGGACACACTCGTGTTACAAGCCGCGGAATTCTCTGGCGGCTTAACGCTATTCTGGAGATAACCCAATATGACTCAGATACCCTCTGATGCAATTAATCATGCCTGTTTAAGCAATGCCGCGACACGCATTCAACTGAAGAACGAGAATGACGCCAGCAGTGAGAGCGAGGAAAAAGGCAAACTGACTCACTACAGGCTGATTTTATCGGCTGCGCCTGGAGGGCTGCAAAGGGGCATTCCCGATGTGATAGAAGCCATGTCAGAAAGGCTGGAAGGGCATCCGCTCGCAGAGTCAGAAGGCGAACTGCGCGGCAGCGTAGGAGGTGTGAGCTGGCAACTGCAGGAAGGGCCCGGGAGCCGTTTCAGGTTTTGCAGAGAGAATTTCTGGATGGTCGGGACGATGAACTGGACAGACGCTCTCAAAGATTTCAGGCCCGGTCAGGACCGGGACTGGCTGGTCGTGCTGATACAGACCGACAGCGGAATGCCTGACCGCGACCTGTCTTTTTTCCTGCATCAGGTCAACGTCAGGATGAGTCACTTCCCCGATTGCCACCGCGTGGTGATGCATGAAAAGTGCGGGATGTGTTACTGCGCTTATCCGGCCATACCGGGGGAGGGTGAAGGCCATGAACCCCTGCGTCAGGTCACGCTGACCTGCAGCGTGGCGGCCGGCAAGCTTCATTCGGTCATCCCGGCATTTCTCAGAAACTTCGACTTCTTCGAATATTTTTTCTGGAACGACCACGTCAGCAGCATTGACTGCACGTACGGCGGTCCCTGCAGGCTTCCTGAAACGCGTCCGGACTCTCACCTGTTCGGGAAAACACTGGAGGCCTTTCGGAAACAGGAGGAGGCTTGTGGACGCGGAAGTGAGCCCGTCCTCTGGTCAGGCAACACCTGTGAGATGACGTATACGTCCCCTTTCTTCCTGCCCGAAACACAGGACGGTTGCGTGGAGCCTGTCGCATGGGCCTGGCATGAAAACCTGAGCGGTGGCCGCGATATGACGCAGGACCACCTGTGGATCGTGCTGGAGGCTGATGCCTGGCGCCGGAAGGAGGAGCTTGTTGGACTCTTCACGGAGCTGGCCACCGCACTGGAGCAGGGCATCACGGAAAAAGCAGAAAAGCGCGCTGCTGGCGGCTGGGCTTTCAGAACATTCAAAGCCGCATCACAGGACCTGACCAGACCCGAGGCCGTTTATGAACAGAATTGAATCTTTAATCACACTGTCAATATTAATGAGTGCAGGCTTCATCGTGCTGGCCAGCATTCTCCCCCTGATATTCTGACATTCTCCGCCCGCGGCACACAGGCTGTTCGTTCCTCGCCCTGCTGCGGTACGCCTCAGCCTGCATTCCGCAGGCAGGCCTGATTAACTGGCTACGGCAGCGCTGCTGCCACAATCACGGAATTCATTTTATGACAGTTCACGCTGAAATCTCAGCGCGCGATGTCGTGCGCGATCGCTGGGGACACTGGACCCATCCTGACTATTTTACCTCCGTTGACGGGAATGAATTTGCCGCTTTTGACGGTTTCAGTGCCTGGCTCAACGCGCACCGACTTAAATCCGCGACATCCTGGATGGAAAATGACGTCGATCCGTCGCAGATGGAACGCTACTGGAAAACCGGTAACTGCAGTGACTGGGAACCTATAAGACCGCTCGGGGAGGGCTGGTTTACAGGCAGTATTCATGACACTGACGACGGCCCGGTTTGTGTGTGGCTCTGTCCGCTGGCTGAAAAGGCGGATGAATGAAAAGATTATTGCTGACGCTGTGCCTGCTGCTTTCAGTCATTGCAGCCCGACCTGCCCTTGCAGGTGGTGATAATGCCGGTGACGGGCGCTGGGTGAACCCCATCAGCGATGTCTGCTGGAAGTGTCTGTTTCCGATGTCACTCGGCAGTATCCAGCTGGCGTCAGGCGCGCATCCGGATACGCCAAATCCGGCATCACCCATTCAGTTATGCCCCTACGGCATCTTTTACCGTCTGGGGCTGGCCATCGGTTTCTGGGAACCTCTCGCCCTGGCCGATGTGACCCGTGAGCCGGGCGTCATGGTGAATATGGGGGGCTTTAAAATCAATCTGGGGAAAACCGGAACGGGGCGGGCCGGGCAGAGTGACGCCCCCACGCCAGGCAGTTTTTATCACGTTCACTGGTACAAATATCCGCTTTTGTTCTGGCTGAATATCATCACCAGTACCGGCTGTATGCAGACCGGGGACATGGATATTGCCTATCTCTCGGAAGTGGACCCGCTCTGGAACGACAGTACGCTTTCGATGATCATCAATCCGGAAGTCGCGCTGTTCAATAACCTGCTTGCGCAGGGAGCCTGTGCAGCCGATTCCATTTCTTCCACAGCAGGTCTGCCACTCGATCCGCTGTTCTGGTGTGCCGGCGCGCAGGGTTCAATGTACCCGTTCACGGGCTACACCAGTAACGAGTTTTCACCGCTGGAGGCGTCATTGCTTGTTACGGAGCGAATGGCCTTCAAGCTGCACCGCGAGGGCCTGGTCATGGAGACGGTCGGGGCGGATGTGGCGGTCTGTTATGAATACCCGTCCCCGATCATCCCAAAAACCCGCTGGCGATATCAGATGGTCAACATGTATCCGGAGCCGAGTGACTGTCATCCTTTTGGCACTTCGACGCAGCTCTGGGGCAGTACCCACAACACGCCTGCCACCAAAAAGAACTTTGGCTGGCTGCTCTGGCGAAAGCGAAACTGCGTATACCTCTGACGTTCAGGAGCCCGAATACCGTGAAACTGACTAAAACGCAGCGTGCAGCTCTGCGCCTGAAGTTTGGTGGCCGCTGCGCCTACTGCGGTGAAGTGTTACCCGAAAAGGGATGGCACGCCGATCACGTGGAGCCTGTTCTGCGTATTTCCGAGGTGGATGAGCAGGCACGCAAGAAAGGCGTGTGGAAACTGAAAGCGACCGGCAGCGTGACCTTTACGCTGCGGGACAGCCTGGATAATCATTTCCCGGCGTGCGCCCCGTGCAATCTGTTTAAAGCGACCTACAGCGTTGAGATGTTCAGGGAGCAGATTGCCAGGCAGGTGGACAGGGCCAGAGCCTCCAGCGTCAACTTCCGCACTGCTGAACGGTTCGGGCAGATTCAGGTGACAACGCAACCGGTAGTGTTCTGGTTTGAGCGTTATCAGGACTGCGGGCAGGCCGACCCCGTCCGGGCTTAAGGCTGCGCCAGCCAGAAATCACCTCCATTATTTTAGGGATTCCCATGAAAAATATACTGATGACGGTGCTGGCTTTCAGCATCGCAGTCTCCTGCGCGCACGCCGCTGAACAGCCCGTTATCGCAGACAGCGATATGGCGTACATGAAACAGCAGCAGCGGGAACTGGAACAGTTCAAACAGCAGCTGCAGGGCGCAAACATCGCCCTCCCGGATATGCAGCAGGACAGGGTTAATCAGTTCCGGAACGAGATCGCGGCCTCGCAGGCGGAAGAAAACAGCGCCGATCGTCCGACGCCGCGTGCTGTTTATTTCGTGAGCCTGGGCATTCCGGAAGAAGGCTTGCTGCCGATGCTTCAGGATGCGCGGCGCTTCGGGATTCCGGCAACGCTTCGCGGGCTGCTGGACAACGACTTTCGCAAGACGGCCGAGACGATGTTTGAACTGTCGAAAAAGGATAAGCAGGCGGGCGTGCAGATTGACCCGACGCTCTATCAGAAGTACGGCATCAAAGCCGTGCCGGCACTGGTGGTGACCTGCGGCCAGAAATTCGACGTTCTTTATGGCAGCCTGACGCTTAAACAGGCGCTGGAGGAAGTTAAGCAACGCGGTGACTGCAGCGCCACGGCAGCGCAGATGCTGCAGGAAGGGGAGAAGGGACGATGAAACGCTTCTGTCTGATTGCGCTTCTGCTGCTTACCGGCGTCCGGGGTGTCCTCGCTGACGCCAACAGTGACGCCTTCAACGATGCAAGTAATTTTGGTCAGAACAATAAAAGTCAGGGTACGTCGGCGGCCAGCGGGACCGACCCCTCTTCAGTGATCCCCGGCTACACGCCGAGCCCTTCCCAGAGTGGTTATTACGGTGGCGTTCGGGGCGGTGATGGTGGCATTGCGGATAAAGGTCAGACATCGCTCGGCCAGAACGAAGCCGGTCAGACGGTGAATGATTCCAGCACCAAAAACCCGTCCGTGAAAATCGATCCTAATGCGGACTTTATTCAGAACGGCAAAAACGCCGAGGCCAACGGCGGAAGTATTGTTGACGGCTCCAACGCCAACTGCAGCCAGAAGGTCGTATCCAAGTCGGTGTTTGAGAACTACAGCTGTGACAGAGACGTGAACCAGATTCAGACCTGCGCGCGCACCGCAAGTATCCAGGTGACAGGCTCGAAGGAGACCTACACCACACAGTTTGTAATGGACGCGAGGAACTCATCAGGCAATAACGAAGGGGACTGGTGGGTACGCTATGACTTCACTGTGCCGGATGACGGAACACTTAGCAGTGGCAGTTGGGTTTTTCAGCAGCCTGACTCACCCGACTATCACGGAGGCGGATTTACCTTTTCAATGCAGTCTTTAGGCCAGTCGATCACTTTTGACCTCAACAGCTCGGGCTCATTCTCCATTGCGGCACAGCATGTCAGTAAGGGGCAGGTCATATCCATGATGGTGAGGTGGAATGCTTCGGGCCACAATGACACTTACCGTGATGGAATGAAGAATAGCCTGGCAAACGGGAAGTACGTTGCACGAATTACGCTCCCTATGACGGCAGAACGTGACACCACAACCTCACAGGTTGTCTGGACCGAAAGCTGCCCGTTTGATAAATCACAGTCAACAGGTAACGCTGGAACACAGTGCGTTGATCCGGGAGGCAGCCGCACCATTAACCAGAACGGCCGGGATTACACCCAGTACAGCGACTGCTGGCAATACTCTGATGCTTATGTCGTGCCGGTAACCTCCACGGGCAACTGCGACCAGCTCATCAACAACCGAAACTGCACGCTGGCAGGCAAAAGTTGCTCACAGACCTACGGTACTGCCTGCATTCATGAAAACGATACCTATCAGTGTCAGACAACGTACTCGTCGCAGGGGCTGATGTGTGGTGGAAAATATTTCTGTCAGACCGGCGACTGCAGCGACACGGACGGTGCAGGTGATAACGGATTCGACATGGCCGTTTCAAAGCTTGCGGGACTGGCCTCTGCAGGGGATGACGTGAAAAACGGCAGTCAGATCGACATCCGGGCCTTTACCGGTCAGGCCATGTCGTGCCGTAAGGCCGTTGCGGGCTTTTCAAACTGCTGTGTGGATACCGGCTGGGGCAACAGTTCCGGACTGGCCAACTGCAACAGTGAGGAAATGGCCATCGGCAAGGCGAAGGCGAAAAAGGTGACGGTGTTTGTCGGTGAGAAGTGCGATCACGCGGTTCTCGGCGTCTGCGTGCAGAAAAGTCAGGTTTACTGTGTGTTCGGCGGCAAACTGAGCCGCATCATTCAGGAGCAGGGCCGTCGTGACCAGCTGCACGTGGACTTCGGCAGCGGCGATTCGCCGAACTGTCGTGGCATCACGGTTCCTGAACTGCAGAGCATCAACTTCGACCTGATTAACTTCCAGGACTTTTACAGCGACCTGATGGCCAACCAGAAAATCCCCAACGCGGATGCAATGGCAAAGCAGGCAAAAGACAGGATTGCGGCACAGGTTCAGTCCCAGACAGGAGGTAAAAAATGAAACGGACGCTACTGGCCTGCCTGTTACTGGCAGGCGTTTTACCGGCCTTTGCCGATGATGGTGTCCCTGCTGATGCAGTGGTGACGCCTGCTGAACCCTTTACCGGATGGCACTGGTACAACGAACCCAAAAAGAAGCCGGACGCACCGGCACCCAGACTCACGCCGGCACAGCCCAGGATACCGGATTTCAGCAAGCTGTCGCCCTCTCAGCAGGCGGACGTACTGAAAGAGTACACTAAGGAGGCGAAGGCGAACGCGATTCTGCACCCCTCAGCGGAAAACACGGCAACGTTTCTGCGCTGGCAGAAGTTCTGGACTGACCGAGCCTCGATGTTCAGCCAGTCTTTTGCCGTGGCACAGCTCAAGTATCCTGACCTCGATTACAATCTGGAGCATCCGCACTACAACAGTACGGCCCCGCTTCAGCAGGCGCGGGATCAGGAAGAGCAGAATGAGGCCATCACAAAACTTTCCGGACAGTACGGTCTGTTTTATTTCTACCGGGGCGGTGACCCGATAGACGCGCAGATGGCAGGCGTGGTGGCTGATTTCGCGCAACTGCGGCACATTTCGCTGATACCGGTCAGTGTGGACGGGAATGTTTCACCGCAGGTCCCTGACAGCCGTAAGGATGACGGACAAAGTGCACGCATGGGGATCACGCATTATCCGGCACTTTTCCTCGTTGACCCCAAATCAAAAAACTTCCGACCGCTCGCCTATGGGTTCATGACCCAGGACGACCTGGCAAAGCGTTTTCTTAACGTAGCCACTGGCTTCAAACCCAATTTCTGAGGACATCATTATGCTGGCACTCTCACCTGTCTGGCACGGGCGCGCTGTTGCTGTCCGTCGTCTGGCAAATCTCGTTCTGCAGACGCTTGTGATACATCCTGCGCTGCTTTTCTTTCTGTTGTTTTTGTGGATATCGATGAATGCCGGCAGCGGCGGCCAGATGCTCCTGAACTCTGCGGAAAGCCTGGTGCGCGACGCACCGGCCTCGCAGGTCTGGGGGTGTCAGCCGTCACCCGAACCCACGCCTCCTGACGTATCCGGCACAGCTAAAACAGGCACCGCTGAAAAGTTTTCAGAGCTGAAGCCCGCTCCGGTTACGGTTCTGTGCAAGAGGGAGCCAGTGAGCCGTGATGCATGGGTTGAACAGACCAACAACACGTTGTGGATGCTCTACAAGTCCGGCGTATTACTTTCTCTCTGCCTGAGCATTTGCGTGTGGGTATATCTGGGACATGCAAAAGGTAAAAAATCATGAATCATCTGCCAGTGGTCGCCATTTTTTTCATGTCGGCAGTCATCTTCAACTGCCTGCGAATGCTCCTGAATTACTCTGCCGCACTCACTCTCGATGTGCTGGTGACGGGAGCCGTAACCTGCGGCTCCATTGCCGGTGTCCTGGCGCTTTTTTCACTCGTCCAGGCACTCAGGCGCACCAGACGGCCGGGAGTGACCGGACAATGAAAGATTATATTCTGCTGGGTTCCCTCCTGCTGGGGCTGTCGTTTGCCGCCAGCGCCACTACCGTTGCGGATCAGATTGCCGCGATGGAGAAGACAAAGGCGCAACGGGGTGCCGTGCTACCGGATTTCGGACTCCCGGCCGCTACGCCGCTGCGGCGTGCCACGCCCAGGCCGCCTAATCCGATCACGCTGCCTGACGGCAGAACGGCAAACCTGAATGATTATGCCGTGGTCGTTTTCATGCAGCGCAGCTGCACGCACAGCGCCAAATTTGATCCGCTGCTGAAGGCATGGGCGGATGATGCAGGCATAAAGGTCTATCCCTACACGCTTGACGGATACGGTGACAGTTCATTTCCGGTCGTACTGATCCCCCGAAAGGCCGGACCGAACGAGCCGATTGCCGGTGAGATTCTGACATTCTTCGGTAACGGGCTGCCGATAGCGACCCCGACCACATTCATGGTTAACGTGAACACTAACGTGGCTTATCCGCTTTATCAGGGTGAGGCTGACATGGCCACCATAAGCCAGCGACTGACCCTGATGATCGAAGCCGATATTGATCACCTTTCTCCGGACACATTAGGGCCGGTTCCCAGCAGCGGAGCGCTGACGCCTCAGTAACCCGCAGCGCTGTCACCTACGGAAAAAATCATGACTGAACATCCCCTGACGCTCTCCAGACTGGAGACAGCGTTACTGCTTATCTGCGCCTCGCTTCTGGCATCAGCCGGACTTTATGCCTGGTTTGTCTGTGAGTTTACGGAGGGCGGTTTGCTGGTTCTGACAGGCGGACCGGATGCCGGGTTGCTCAGCGCCGTCCGGGACTTTCCGCTGCTCTTCCTGCTTTCCCTCGCCGGGGGATCAGGTTGTGGCGCGCTAATCAGTATCACTCTCCGGCGGAATGGGTTTATGACGCAGTGGAGTTAATGATGATGAATCACTCAGTGGGACCGCTCGTAAAAGGAAAACGCAGAACATGAAAATCAGGCAGTTCCTCCTTTCAGCCTTCACAGCGCTGACAATCAGTAGTACGGCTCAGGCCGACGTACAGGGTGACCTGAATGGCTATTTCAGCAGCCTCGGGTTTGACGGCAATGTTTCTCAGGCACAGGCCTGGCAGGGGCAGGCGGCGGGCTATATCACAGGCGGTTCAATATATCTGCGTAATCCCGTCAAGCAGGTTCAGCTTATCTCGATGCAGGTGCCCTCACTCAATGCGGGCTGCGGCGGCATTGACGCTTATTTGGGCTCGTTTTCGTTCATCAACGGCGCGGAACTGCAGCGGTTCGTCAAACAGATAATGAGTAATGCATCCGGATATGCCTTTGACCTGGCGCTGCAGACAATGGTCCCTGAACTCAAGCAGGCTAAGGACTTTTTGCAGAAACTGGCCTCAGACGTCAACTCTGCAAACATGAGTTCCTGTCAGGCGGCGCAGGGCATCATCGGGGGGCTGTGGCCCGTGTCACAGGTGTCAAACCAGAAAATCTGCCAGGACATTGCCGGCGAGAGCAACATTTTTTCAGACTGGGCGGCATCCCGGCAGGGCTGTACGGTCGGCGGGCAGGGCGACAGCGTGACCAGCCGGGCCCCTGACCAGATGAAAGACCAGGTACTGAAAAACAAAAACCTTATCTGGGACGCGCTGAGCCGTAACCATCTGTTTGACGGTAACAACGAGTTGAAAGAACTGGTGATGAGCATCGTCGGCTCCATCGTTTTCAACGCCCAGGGGCAGGTCACCATTCTGACCCCAATGGTGGATAACCGCGACATCATCACCGTTTTGATGCGGGGCGGCAGCGCAAAAATCTATGGCTGTGACACGATGGATATCTGTCTCGGTCCGACGGTAGGGACGGTCAACATCAGCAGTGATGCGGCGCTGGTGACGCAGGTCCGCAACATCATGCTTTCACTCGACAGTAAGCTGACCAGCGATACTCCGATGACTGACCGTGAAAAAGGGTTCATCAACACGACGTCGGTGCCGGTATTCAAATACCTGACTAACTCCCGCAGCATGGGCATGAGCCCGACCTACCTGCTTCAGGTCGCAGACTTCATTGCGCAGGACATGATGATCCAGTACCTGCAGGAGCTGGTAAAGCAGGCCAGCCAGTCCCTTGCGGGTAAAAACTATCCGGAACAGGCGGCAAGCGAACTACGCGCCAACGTCCTTAACGCCCAGTCCCTTCTCGCACAGATGAAGCTGCAGTCTGCAGCGGATCAGAATGCACTTGACGGCATTGACCGGAACTTGCAGTACCTGCAGCAGCAGGTGTCCACCATTATCTCAACCTCCTATCAGAGTAACTATCGCTGGGGAAACGGCAATGACTGAGGTTTACACGATTTACGGCGGAGACATGTGGCGGCAGATGTTTAACGGCGTCGTCACCATACTGGGCTCCGATACGTTCACCACGGTGCTTCACATCGTGGGCACGTTCAGCATCCTGGGCGTGATGGTCACATTCACTAAAACGCGCAACCCGATGGCATTTCTTCACTGGCTGGGTATTTTCATGCTGATAACTTCCGTCCTTCTGGTGCCGAAGCGCAGTGTGCAGATAATCGATATCACCGATCCTGCAGCGGTGTATGAAGTGGATAACGTGCCGGTCGGGCTGGCGATGATTGCGGGCCTGACGACAGGCACAGGTTTCGGAATGGCTCAGTTGTATGATTATACTCTGGCGCGTCCTGATTCCCTGACGTATACCAAATCGGGCATGCTGTTTGGATCGCAAATCATCGCGCAGTCGTCAGATTTCCGCACGCAGAATCCTCAGCTGGCCGCGCTGCTTACTGACTACGTTGAAAACTGCGTGATCGGCGACATCATGCTGAACAACAAGTACACCATTTCCCAGTTGCTCAACAGTACCGATCCCCTGACGCTTATCACCAGTAACCCAAGTCAGCTACGGGGCATTTTCCAGGACACAGGTAATGGCCGGCAGTTTGTAACCTGTCAGCAGGCATCGGTCACCATGCGTTCGCTGATGAACGACGACATTCGTGTTGGAGGGCTCAGCTGGCACACGCTGGCCACGCGAATTTTTGGTAACCGCGTCAGCGCAGACACGCTCCTGGGTAATGCGATGAACGACAGCTATGGCTTTTTCTATTCAGGTGGTCAGAGCGCAGCGCAGATCATGCGGAACAACGTGACCAATGCAGCTATCCGTGATGGATGGAAAGGCTTTGCGGCGCGTTCGTCTGATACAGCAAACCTCGTGAATCTGGCCACTGAATCCAGCATGACCAAACAGCGGCTCAGCTGGGCCTCTTTCGGTGTTGTCATCGGCCGAACGCTGCCTATTTTCCAGTCGCTGATGATGCTGATCCTGATTGGGCTTTTCCCGCTGGTGATTGCGCTTGCCCTGACTAACCACAGCATTTTCGGGGTAAACACGCTGAAGATGTATGCCGGTGGCTTTCTGTACTTTCAGATGTGGCCCGTGATGTACGCCATTCTGAATTCAATGATGAACTTCTACCTGCAGTCGAAAACCGGTGCCACGCCTCTGGTACTGGCCAACGCCGATCAGGTCGCCCTTCAGCATTCGGATGCGGCCAACATAGCGGGCTACCTGAGTGCATCGATCCCCGCGATGTCGTTCTTTCTGACGAAGGGTGCGGCTTCGGTGGCGTCTCAGGTGGTCGGCGGGGTTATCAGTTCCGGCGCGTTCTCAACGGGCGGGCAGGCATCCACGACGGCAGACGGCAACTGGTCCTTCAACAACATGTCGATGGATAACGTGAGTGCCAACAAGTTCGACACCAACGTCATGCAACGCTCCGGACAGCAGGCTTTCCAGACCAGCAATGGCGCAATGCATACGCAGACGGCCGATGGCCACAACGTTTACGACACCAGTGGGGCCATCTCAAATCTGCCGGTTAACCTGAAGCTCAGTTCGCTGGCAAGCAGCGGTTTCTCAGAACAGTCACGTCAGGCGCAGCAACAGGCGCAGACGGCTCTGGACGGTTATAACCACAGCGTAACCAGTGGCTACCAGCAGATGCAGCAGTTTAGTCATCAAAGTGGTTCCAGTGACACGCTGACGCAGGGCAGTGATAACAGCGTCGCCTCAAACGTTTCGCGCGGGGCCAGCCAGATGCAGTCTGCGGTAGAAAGCTATGCGAAATCGCACAACATTTCTGAGCAGCAGGCTTACAACCAGCTCATGGATATCACCAATCAGGGCAGTGCGGGAGCTGGCGGCAGGGTATACGGCAAGTTCGATTCGGGTGACCAGCTTGCAGGCAAACTGGGTAAATGGGCAACCGGCCTCAGCGCGGGAGGGGAAGTTAACCTCAATGCTGACTGGCGCCATTCTTCTGGCAGCTCACACGGTACGCAGGACAGCCATGCAGAAGGTCATGATTACCGTAAGGATCAAAACAGCCAGGAAGCGAAGGATTTCCGACAGGGTATGGACATGGTTACCTCAACGCGCCTGAGCGAATCGGGAAGCCACAGCAATAACGAGTCGGATTCGAAAGTGCAACAGTTCGCGGCCACACTTAATGATTCCAAAAGTCAGTATCATCAGTACACCGACAGCACCACGCGGAGTCAGGAATTCAGCCGGATGGCCACGCTTGCGCAGAACCAGAGTGCCAGCCTGGACGCAAACTACAATCAGGAGTTTGTGGACTGGACTACTGCCAAATACGGCAGCGATGCACAGCACGTCCTGACCAACGTAAATACGGCCCAGACTGCAGCGACCGAATTCATGAAAGAACGTCTGGAACCGGAAATAATGCAAAACTATGCAGGGAGAACAGAGCAGACCGCAACGCAGGGGCTGACACCTTCCGGTTCGTTACCTACAGTCACGGGTAATGATAGTCAGGGCTCGTCACATGATCCGGTACAGGTAAATCAGCGAGGTCAAAACGAATCAGCAAGGACAGTTCACCAGGGGAGCACCTCTCATGGTCGCAATAGTGGGCCAGGCGAAAACAGCCAGACCGTTAACGAGCGGAACATTACTCCCCGAGGTAGCGTAACCTCACCGGCGATCGCGCAGGATTACAACTCAGGAGTAAGCCGTGTGAATGAACAGGCTGGCTCACTGAATACGCCACAAAACATCGCTGATAAAGTGGCAGACAGAAACTTTGAAAATACTGGAAAAATAGGAGACATTGACCGAGAATTAAGCAAAAATAAAAGCACTGTTCAGGCATCCAGTGATATACTCAAAAGAGAGCACCAGGGTGCGGTCAACAACCAGCAAATAGGTCGTACTGAAGAAGATATTAGGCAGACCAAGCCTGTTGTTGATGTCAATGAAACGGATCTGTTTAAGGCTAAGCTTGAGCAATTAAGAGCTCATCAAAAAGAAGCCTCATAATAAGCTTAAATGAGAGGGATTATGGCGAATCTAACGACAGCACAAGTTAACGCAGATATAACGATGCTTACTAATGGGTTTTCGTCGGGTGAGCGCATAATCCCATCAAACTCAAGCTTAATTAAGACAAGTTTTTTTATTCCTGCGATTTCAGTTTTTCTATCGCTCTTAAGCACGGTGTCGGTTTATTTGCCTGGCTCAGCGTCAAAATCAATCGAAGGTTACTTTGAGTTTTTGGTAAGTGATGGTTGGATTGTTGTTCTTCCTACAGCAATTGTGGGAATGCTCTTTGCGCTCATGACCTACAACAACATGATAATGTACATGTCCATTCCTAAGCATGTACGTGAAACTTCACTGATACTGAGCCACCTAAAAAAAATTGCAAAGAAAACCATAATACTTTTTCTAGTATTAATGTGTGTTAGCACTGTTTTGGCAGGTTTCAATTCGTGGTTTGCATTTGGAGTGACAGCCCTTGAAGTCGTTTTTTTCTTTACAATAAACATCGCTATTGGTGCGGAAATTAACCGACTAGGGGCAGGTCTGGCTCTCGAAAAAATTTCGAGTATTATCAAAAAGATTTAAGTTTCAAACCATCAAGTCGATAACCCTTCCGTCTTTCTGACGGAAGGGATCACCACCAAAGAATCCCTCTGAAGACATAACCAACGGGCAACTGCGCCCTTTTTTTCGTTTAACAAGGATACTGAAATGAAAAACCGTTCATTTTTTGTGGCGGCAATTGCTGCTGCATGTCTTGTGCTGTCTGGTTGTGGTGCAATGAGCACAGCTATTAAAAAGCGTAATCTCGACGTGAAGACTCAGATGAGTCAGACGGTCTGGATGGAGCCTTCGAGTGAAAAAACAGTCTGGGTTCAGGTGCGCAATACCTCCGATAAAGATATGGGTGACCTGCAGACCATGATCTCCAACGACCTTCGGGCAAAAGGTTATAGCCTGTCCAGCAGCCCTGACACCGCATTCTACTGGGTTCAGGCTAACGTACTGAAAGCAGATAAAATGGACTTACGTCAGGCTCAGGGGTTTCTGACCAGTGGTTATGAAGGTGGAGCTGCAGGAGCAGCTCTGGGCGCAGGTATCACTGCTTATAACGGCAATTCAGGTGGCGCTGTACTCGGCGCAGGTCTTGCAGTAGGTCTTTTAGGCATGGCAGCAGATGCAATGGTGGAAGACGTTAACTATACGATGGTGACCGATCTGCAGATTTCTGAGCGCAGTAAAGCGGCGGTCACCACTGATAACGTTGCAGCTCTGCGTCAGGGAACATCCGGCATCAAACTGCAGACCAGCAGCGAGCAGGGCAACCGCATGAAATATCAGACCCGCGTGGTTTCCAATGCCAACAAAGTTAACCTGAAGTTTGAAGAAGCCAAGCCGGTGCTCGAAGCCCAGCTGGCGAAATCAATCACAAACATTCTGCCGTAACTGAATTGCTCACGAAATCAACGTTCGCGTAACTGCATCATATTTGTGAAAGCCGCGTTCACCGCGGCTTTCAATCAGACCAACGTCATGCGTCTGTGGACGACAATAAACCGTCTCTCCTGACAACCGGGCGCATGTCGTTCTAATTTTGTACCTGCCAGTTCATCTGCACTTACTCAAAACGCTTGAATTTTCATACTCCGGGCGTACGTGCCTCATGTTGTTCCACAAACGTTTCGCCTCCTCGCGCCGGCTTATTCAGCCAGCGTCTGCGGCGGGCGCTGCGTTAAAAACTACGTTCTCAAGCCTCCCGTTCAACTTTGATAATAAGGTGATACCTATGCTGCAATTTAACGGCGCACTGCGCACCCTCATTACATGGTTTACTTTTTTTCTTGCCTGGAGCGCATTTGTTCTTTGCCAGTTTGGCCAGCCAGTGACTCAGTACATCATGTCGCACAGCGATTTCTTCGCATATGACCTTGCCATGAGAAGCACACAAAACGGCCTGACGCCGCAGGGAATGATTCCTTGCCTGATGGCACTGCTGACGCTGACGGCCGGTGCCGTGCTGTCTGTACTGACATTGCTCTGCTGGAATGTTCTCTTCGTAGTCTGTGGTCTGCCGGCTCTGGCGGGATGCTGGTTGCTTAAGCGCGCTGGTTTCATTCGCAAAATCCCGGGCTGAGCCTGTAATGCCCAACGCCGGTTTGCTCTGTCCGGCGCTTTCGTTTCCCTGTAACCCCCAGCCCGCTCCTGTTAACCGGGGCGGGCCGCTTGCGCGCGTCTGCCGGAGTTATTCCATGAGTTTCACGCCGAAAAACCTTACTCAGGGCGGTCAGATAACGGCCTACCGCCTGCGAATGTTCATACAGGTCAACCAGTGGATTTCACACTGGATGTTGTTGTTTTTTGTTCTGACGACGCTGGGCTTGTTCTGGTACATCACCCCGGAAGATACGCTTCGAAACGGCTTCTGGTACTGGACGGGCTATGTGCAGTCGGGCTTTATCCGGCTGATGCAGCACGACGGCCCGCCCGTGTGGGATATTCGCTGGCACTGCGAACCCGAAAGAATATGCACCATTAACCTTACCCTCGCTCAGCTGCTAGCAAATCCCTGGATGCAGGAGCAGGGTGCGCTGCTTGTCCAGAATCTCAAACAATGTGCCTTCTGGTGCGGCGTTGCGGCAATGGCCCTATTCAGCCTTGTATTCTGGTATGTGGGACGGATAGGCAAAAAGGAGAGTGCGGATGAATTTATATCCGGCATGGAGCTTACCGATGACCTGAAAGAGATTAACCGGCTGCTCAAAAAGGCTGGAGAAAAATCAAATCTGCAGGTGGCCGGGCTTCATATGGTTCGTAATGCTGAGATCATGAATTACCTGATTCACGGCACCGTAAATGTCGGTAAGTCCACCATTATCCGCTGGCTGCTTGATTACATACGCAAGCGGGGTGATCGCGCCATCATATACGACTCAGGTGGTACGTTTGTCGAAACGCACTATGACGAACGCATGGACAAAATCCTGAACACGCATGACAGACGCTGCGAAAACTGGGTGCTGTGGCGTGAAGGGCGTGAGGTGGTGGATTATGAGAACATGACGGCCGCGCTGATGCCGGTTGAGGGCGATTCGGACCCTTTCTGGGTTTCGTCCTCCCGGACTATCTTCAGCGATACTGCCATGCAGTTCGCATCGGACCCGGATCGCAACATTGAAAAATTCCTGAAAACCCTGCTGTCCATCGATCTGAAAAGCCTGCGCGAATTCCTGAAGAACACGCCCTCCGCCAACCTGGTGGAGGAGAAAATTGAAAAAACCGCCATCTCGATACGCTCGGTTCTGACCAACTACGCCAAGTCGCTGCGTTACCTGCAGGGGCTCGACAAGGAGGGTAAACCCGAGTTCAGCATCCGGGAGTGGATGACTGAAAAGCAGTATGACAACAGCTGGCTGTTTATCTCCACCACGGCCCGTCACCGTAAATCTGTCCGCCCGCTGATAACGATGTGGCTCTCGCTGGCCACGTTGTTTATCCAGAGCATGGGCGAGGACAGCCAGCGACGGGTGTGGATTATCGGCGATGAAATTCTGGGCCTGCAGAAACTCCCGGATCTGGGCGAAACGCTTGCCGAGGGCCGTAAGTTCGGTGCCTGCTTTGTACTGGGTATTCAGAACATGCCCCAGCTGATTAACGTTTACGGCCGCGAAATGGCCAGAGCCATTTTTGACCTGCTGAACACGCGCTTTTACGGCCGCTCTCCCAGTTCTGAAGTGGCAAAAATGGTGGAGGAAGATCTGGGCTATCAACGCCGGCGTGAAGCCCGGGAGCAGAACAGCTTTGGTCTGGCGCAGGAACGTGACGGTATTTCTATCAGCAAGGACAAGGTCAGGGAGCCGGTTGTTGATTATGACAACATCATGAAGCTGCCCAACCTGCGGTTTTACGTCCGTCTGCCGGGTGAATATCCGGTAGTAAAACTCAGCCTGAAATACCGCGAACAGAAAAAATACCACCCTGCGCTCATCGAGCGAGATTTCAGGGACAACCTCAGTCCTGAGCTGGAAAAAATCATCAACCGGAACGAGCGGGATGCCGTCAACCTCGGCCTGCGCTTTCCGACCGGCGATGAACATCTGGAAAGGGGTGAGGCTCCAGCTCCGACCGCTAGACCTATTTTTCCTCCTGAAAACCCTCTACCGGCAAATGCAGTTAACGTCGCCTCTGCGCCGGCTGCTGAAGCCCATGATCAGCAGCCCGTACAGGAAATGCAGACCCCGGTTCAGCCAGTGCTGACCAAAGCACGTTCAGTGCCTGTGGAGGAACCTCAGCGGTCGGGCGCCGTAAACGCCAGTAAACCCGCAGGCAATATACCGCAACGGATTGATGAGCCTGAGTCCGGAAGAAGGTTGCCGGACAACGTCAGGGCATTTCCTGGTCGTAACCCGCAGGCGCCGGTCAGTGCAGAGAGCGCGGCTGAACGTTCCGATGACAGGCCGCAGCCGTCCGTTCCGGCCGCTGAAAAAGCCGTACTTCCTGCCGCAAAATCTTCCGTTTCTCCTGCAAATGCTAAATCACCGGTGAGAACGGCGAGTGCGCTGGAAATGCTGGCGCGACGGAACAACAGGCCCGCGACTGATGATGATTCGGTGATGTCCGATGAGGCCGCTCAGGGGGAGGCACCCGATCTGCAAATGCTGGCGGAAAAAGACGATGCCGGTCAGTTGATTGTGCATACGGCTGGCCATCAGAAAACCGGTCCCGACAGCAGGGAAGAGGCTTACGCCGATCAGTACCGGCAGGCCAACTACAAAATGGCTGACGATGAAAAGAACATCCTGCGCCACCGTGAAGATTACGAGGCCTGGCAGGAAATGGGAGAACATCATGAACCCGGAGGGTATGAAAGATGATGACCGTTGCGCCGGTGGCTTCGGCCGCCGATGCTGCCAGCTACTACAGCAGCAAAGATAACTATTATTTTCTTGATGACCTGGAAAGTCAGTGGCTGGGCGAGGGGGCTAAAGAGCTGGGACTGGAGGGACCGGTTGACCTGCAGACGTTCACAGACGTCCTGCACGGTAAGCTGCCGAACGGCGTCGAACTGGGCAAAGAGGTTCAGGGTTCCCACGTCCACCGGCCCGGCCATGATCTGACGTTTTCCGCACCCAAAAGTATATCCATGCTCATTCTGGCCGGTGGCGACAAGCGCCTGCTGGATGCTCACCATGAGGCAGTAAAAGATGCGCTGGGGGTGATTGAAAACCTGATCAGCGCCAGGGATACAAAGGACGGCATAACGCGCATTGTACCCACAGAAAAAATGGTGGCGGCACTGTTTACCCATGACACGTCCCGTAACCTTGATCCGCAGATACATACCCACGCCGTCATTGTTAACGCCACTGAGCTGGACGGCAAATGGAAGGCTCTGTCCACCGATTATATTCACGGGACAGGATTTATTGAGACGATTTACAAACACCAGGTGAAGTTTGGCCAGATTTACCGCAGCTCGCTTAAAGGGAAAACCGAAGCGCTGGGGTATGAGACTGAACTGACTGGCGGGCCTCATGATCTCTGGGAAGTTAAAGGCTTTACTGAAACTGTGCTGGAAGAATTCTCATCACGGCACAGGGAAATTCACCTCAGCGTGGGTGAGGAAGCCAGCCTGAAAAGCCGCGATGTGGCGGCGCTCGATACCCGCCAGAGAAAACAGTCTCTCGATCGCTATGGTGAGGATGACGTAAACACGAAAACGGTGCCTGAAAACAGCACACCGGCCGTTCGGGATGAGCGGTCGCCGTTGCAGGTTAAGGCCGACGTCTTAAAGGAGGCTGGCGGTATTAACAAAGCTGACAGTGTCTCTCCGGAAACTGCAGGTAAAGTCATCAGCCATTCCGGCGGGCCGGACGTCTCCGGTTCAGGCCTCTCAGATAAGGTTGCCGGCAATGAAGAACAGCATATTACAGGCCCGCTTAACGAAGATCTGGCCAGAAGGAACGATTATCCTGAGAAGGCGTCCGGGCCAGAACGTTTCATTACAGATTCAACCGAACTGCCGCTGACTGAACCCGCGCTGGCAGATGACAGAACGGGCAATGCAAAGAACCACGACATGACACCGGTTCAGGATGAGGAGCCCATTGCCAAGCCCGAAACTGAACGGGGCCGCAGCCGTCTTCAGGAGCGCTGGAAAATCCAGATGGAGAAGCTGGGTTTTGACATTCAGGAAGTCATCAGTGAGGCGAAGTCCCGCGAGGTGCAGCAGACTGAACCCGAGGCGGATATCAGCAAAAATGCCATCTGGTCAGTTCAGGAAGCGATTTCAGTTCTGAGCGACAGTCAGACGCGTTTTACCTACGGCGACCTTCTGGTGACCGCGTTCAGCGCAGGCGAATACGAAGAAAAAATACCGGATTTGAAACGCGCGCTTGATGAGGTGATCAGCAGCGGCGAACTTATCCCTCTGGATGCGGAAAAGGGCGTGTTTACGTCGCGTATCCACCTGCTGGACGAGCTGTCACTGCAGTCTGTGGCTGCCGACGCGGTCAAAGAAAACGTGGTGGCCAGCTTCCGGACGCCGAAAAGTGAAACACCTGAGCGTTTCGTTCAGGCGCTCCAGTCACCGGTGGCCATCCTGAATTCCCCCTCATCTGCCCTGCGTCAGCGTGAAACCGCTGAACATCTGGTGACATTGTCACGTGCCCACGGACGAGATGTGATGGTCATGGCCAGTTCTGCAGAGCGTGCGCTGTCACTCGGTAAATCGGATTTACTGAAAGATAACCTGATGCACCGCAGCCGAATTCTGGACAGCAGCTTTACCCTGACACCACAGAGCACGCTTGTGGTTGAGGGGGCCGAGCGACTGGGCCTGAAAGAAATGCTCGTGCTGACCGGCGAAGCTCTGGAGAAGAATGCGCAGCTGCTGTTCCTGGACGGAGCCGGCCGCACGTCGGCAACCAGCGCACTGTCGGTTCTTGAACAGTCCGGTGTGCCGCGACTCTCCCTGAGCGAGCCCTCGTCCGGACTGGAAACCCGCGTTATAAGTATCGCGGACAAGCGCGATCGCTATCAGGCACTGGCCACGCGTTATGCTGAGCTGAGCGATCCGGAAACCGCACTGACGGCGACGGTCGTCGGCGAACGTGAACAGCAGCAGCTGAACGATCAGATCCGTTCGGCGCTTAAAGATGCCGGTAAACTCGGACAGGAAGAGGTGACTGTAGAGGCGCGCATACCTGTTTATACGTCCGCTAAAACCCGAAAGCTTGCCAATACCTACCGTCCCGGGCAGGTTCTGGAGGACAGATCGGATAAAAACGAAACACGCCATTACGTCATCGACCGGGTTCATGAAAAAAGCCGCCAACTGTCACTGGTTGATTCCGATGGTGTTGAGACGGTACAGGACATCCGGAAGCTCACTGGTGACTGGCGGCTCTTTGAGCGTGAATCATTGCAGGTCGCAGGCGGCGAGCGGCTCTTTGCCGTCGCCGGCGACAAGCCGGCAGGAATTAAGGCGCGCGATCGGCTGACGGTTGAGTCCGTCAGCGACGGCCAGATAACACTCTTGCGTGACGGACAGAAAAAGCCAGTACGGGTTGAAACCGGTCGGCCGCTTTATCTGACCCACGCCTATGTGTCCGCCCCGGGAAGCCAGGACAATGACCGTGGAACGGTTCTGGCCAGCCTCAATGGTCGCGATCTGACGGCCAACATGATGAACAGTCTCGCCCGCTCTGGCCACGAAGCCGAGGTGTTTACGGGAGAGCCTCTTGTCCGGGCAGAGGACCGGATCGCACGGATGCGAGCAACCCGTTCTCCGTTGTCTCTGGTCCGTCAGGCCAGCGGCAGGGATGACGCAGCAGAAGCACTGACTGCTCTTAAAAGCGGCCTGCAGACAGACGTTCAGAAGGCGTTTTCGCGCGCGGTTGAGCAGATGCGTGATGTGGCCTTTACTGAGGTCGAACTGCTCAAGGAGGCAATGAAGTTCGGGCCAGGCGTTCCCGATCTGCAGAAGCAGTTTGAACAGCAGGTAGCCGACAGGGATCTGATACGTGTTCAGGTTGGTGGTGAGTTCCGCTACGTCGCCCGCGCGACCTGGGAAATGGAAAAAACCATCGTCAGGGAAATCGCGGACGGAAAAAATGCTGTACCTGCCCTTATGGAGAACGTCAGTGGTTCGGTGACGGCGGGACTCACGGCTGGACAGACCGACGCCACGCGACTCATTCTTGAGAGTAAGGACAGGTTCACAGCCATCCAGGGCTATGCCGGTACGGGTAAAACCACCCAGTTCAGGGCAGTTAAAGCTGGGCTGGACACGCTCCCGGAGGGCTCCCGGCCACAGATCATCGGGCTGGCGCCTACGCACCGGGCGGTGAAGGAAATGCGAAGCGTCGGCATTGAGGCACAGACCCTGAAATCTTTCATCGTTGACTGGCAGCAGCGCGCGGCTGCGGGTGAAAGCGTCCGCTTTGAAAACACACTTTTCCTCATCGATGAGTCTTCCATGCTGGGAAACCAGGACACGGCCGTGGCTTACAAGGCCATATCGACCGGCAACGGCCGGGCGGTGTCGGTCGGGGACATCGCGCAGTTCACCTCGCCCGAGAGTGGTGCACCCTTCAGGCTTGTTCAGGAGCGCAGCCCCATTGATGTCGCCGTAATGAAAGAAATCGTCCGTCAGCGTGATGAAAACATCAAGTCTGCGGTTTACAGCGTTATAGAGAATAAAGCAGCGGCTGCGATTGATAAAATCATGCAGGTTCAGCCCTCTGCGGTTCCGCGTGCAGCCGGCGTGGTACAGCCGGAACGTTCAGTTACTGAAACTAAAGCGCCGGTGGAGGCCATTGTTGCTGACTACATGGGGCGAACGGCAGGGGCGAGGGAAAAGACCCTGATCATCGCACAGCTGAATGAAGACAGGCGGGCAATCAATCAGGGCATTCATGACAGGTTGTTTGAAGCGAAGGAGCTGGGTAATAAAGCCGTGAACGTTCCTGTTCTGGAGCGTGTCACGGGTGGCAGGCATGACTTTAACCGCACGTCATCCTGGAAGTCAGGGCAGGTGGTTATGGTGAACGACAGCTATCTCAGTGTGACGGCTGTTGATTCGGGTATTAACCGCATCGTGTTACGGGATGAAGACGGCAGGACAAAGTTTTATTCACCGGCTGAACTCAATGCCACGGAGATCGAGGTGTTTGAGCGTAAAAGCCTGGAGCTGCGGGTTGGCGACAGTCTGCGCATGACCAAAACGCAGAAACAGGCCGGACACACAGCGCATGAACAGTACCGGGTACAGGCGCTACGGGATAATGGCGAGGTGGTACTGAGGAGTGCAGCAGGGGAAAAGGTCATAGAGCCGGGGAAGGTAACCGCAGACCAGCATATTGACTATGCGTGGGCGGTAACGGGATACGGTGCTCAGGGGGCCAGTGCAGAGTACGTCATAGCGCTTGAAGGTACTGAGGGGGCACGACAGCGCATGAGCGGTATGCGCGCCTTTTACATCAGCATCTCTCGTGCGGTTGACCACGTGCAGATTTACACAGATGGAATGGCAGACTGGATGGCCACGCTTCGCAACAGGGATAACGGGCCTGAAACGGCCCACGATGCCATCGATCCTCAGCCTGAACGCTCTCAGGCGAGACTCATCTGGGGTATGGGAAAACCGGCGTCAAAAACGGCCATAGGCCGGACCTTTCTGCGGGAACAGGGGCTTAAAAACAGTCCGTTAACCGTGCGAATTATCCCCCCCACTAAAAAGTATCCGGAACCCCACCTGGCCCTGCCGGTCTTTGACGGCAATGGTAAGACTGCCGGCGTCAGTCTCTACCCAATCAGTGCGGACGCTGGTCAGATGACAACAGGTGCGGGCAGGGAGCTGGCCACCCGCGAAGCTCAGGCTGCTGTACTGCAGAAAAGCCGGAACGGAGAAACGATGATAGTCACTTCACTGGGGCAGGGGCTTGACGCTGCCAGAACGAATCCACATACCGGCGTTATCCTTCAGACTGGCCGTAAAACACCGACTGACAGGATGCTGAAAGTCGCCGGTGGCCAGCCAGAACGGGCATACCGTTCCGACGCTGCGCTGGTGAGCCTTGTGCAGCATGAGTTAACGGATATGCTCAGAAATCTGCCTCCGGATGGTCCCGTCCGCGACGAGTCAGCCCTGCTGCAGGCGGCCCTCGTGGCGCTTGAAAAGTCGCAGGGTGCGTCACTTTCACTGCCTGAAACGGACAGGTCAGAACGGGCAGGAGAACCCGATATGAAAGCGCTGGCCAGAAAGCTGGCTACCGAAGCCGCCAGGGAAGACATGAAGCTACCCGAAAAAACAGAGCCGGACGGAATGGCAGAGTTGCAGAAGCTTGCGAAGCAGCTTATGGCTGAAGCTCAGACTGTGGTGAAACTGGAAACTGATGCTGAAAAGGAGACGCTGAATTCACGACTTCTGACACGCGTAGTGGAGTCGGTTAAACAGCAAATCCCGGCATTGCCAGGGGAAAAGGAACCTGACTATGCACGCCTTATCGGTCAGGCTGCTGGCGAGCTTTCGTCGCAGGGAGGTCTGAATGCGGCTTCAGCCAGCGCTGTGCTGAATGCGCTGGCGAACGGCGGCATGCCTGGCGATATACGGCTGCCTGCTGAGACAGGCGGGGCGGGTGCCATACCGGCATCTGTCATCCGGAAGGCGACAGAAGAACTTGACCGGTCTGTGCAGGCCCCTGTCAGGGCGCAAGCCGAACTGTCGGAGCGCGCCATTGCCAGCGCGGCGCGTGAGCTTGAAAGACAGAGTCAGCCAACCCTGCCGGCAGAAGGACGCGGCAGGGAGCGTGAAGAACCTGTGCCTGAGATTACCCGCAATATTCAGAAAGAGCGCTGATACACATGCAGGGCAGTATCACGGCCCTCCAGCTCCCGAAATCTGGCGAAACAGCCAGCCATAAACTTCCCTGAATTCCTGAAAGAGAAAACAGAATATTATGAAAAAACACGTAAAACTGGCGGCAGTGATGCTGACCACTGGCATTTGCTGTGCTGTCCAGGCGGCACCGACGGCTGCAGCAGAGGACTTTACGCCTGCGCAGCAGGCCCGAATCGGCGAAATTGCGGCTGACTATCTGGTTGCGCATCCGGATGTCCTGATTGAAGTCAGTAAAAAGCTTCAGGCGCGGCAGGAAGAGATGAAACAAAAGGCCTATGTCGGTGCAGCCGTTAAAGCCCACCGTCTGCTGATGCAACTCGACGGCGTGCCGGTGACGGGACCGGCTGAGTCAAAGGTCATCGTGACGGAGTTTTTTGATTACGAATGCATTGCCTGCAGCATGATGTCGCCGGTGATGGAAAAGGTGATGGCCAGTAATTCGGATGTCAGGTTTGCATTCCGTGACTGGACGATATTTGCCTCCCGTTTTCCGGAGTCCACCCAGGCGTCACGACGTGGTCTTGACGTGTTCCGGCAGAAAGGCGCTGCGGCCTATATTGATTACCACAATGGCATTTACCGGACAGGGCACAATGAGGGCAAGATTACAGCTGAAGACATAGAAACTGCTGCGAAAATAGCGGGTGCAGGGCCTGAAAAACAGGAGGATTATGCAAAATCAGACAGTCTCATCGCCAGTAATGACTCTCTGGCAGAGTTGCTGGGGCTGACGGGTACACCGGGAATCATCGTCATGCCGGCAGAGAATGCCAGCCCGGAAAATACGACCGTCATACCTGGCGTGGTCAGCGAAGCGGTCATGCAGCAGGCCATCATCAAAGCGTCCGGAAAGTAAGAATAGCCCGGCGGCGGAACTACGCTGCCGGGGCTAAGCCATACTATTGTTTACGGAACTGGCCGTGCTTGTCGCCTGGCTTTCTGTTACGTTCACGGTGGATTTCGTAGGAGTAGCCTTTGTTTTCAGCCCACTCTATGGCTTCTTCCTGGGTATCACATTCATATAAACAAACACCGCTGACTTCTTGTTCAACGATATGGTAATTACTAAATATATTTCTAATTTTGACGATATGAACAGTTATTTGAGTTGTCATGCGACTTTCCTTTTGTCTTAAGCAGAAAATATCTAACAGTAAAAGATCTGTCTACCCCTTGTTTATAAGGCTTTGAATAAGGGATGTGATCGGAAAACGGTAACGGTCCAGCGTTAATAAACCAGCATACAGTTAGAGTAAAAACTGACGCAGTTAATCTCAGTGGTTCAAAGTAACCATCATTTGAACCTGGCTTTTTTAACAGCCACCTGATTGTTCTGCCCCATGAGTAGCCTGTTCAACGGTGAACTGGTCTCCGGAACTTGAGGAAAGTTGATTAATGAGGCCTTTGCACGAGTAGCCCATCATGCTGAGATACTGCTTCGCCGATCTAACAGCCTGATGGTTCCAGTCAACATTTAGACTGTCAACTGCTACGGTAGCGTCAGAAATCTCGAAACCATCGCCTGCATCCGATGAGAGTTGTTGTATAAGTCCATCTCGTGAGAAGCCCGACATCGAAAGATACTGCTTCGCGGCTCTGGCGGCATTATTCTGAGGCCCAGTCAGATCTCCCGCCCACGTGGGGGTTGAGGCAAACAAAAAGGCAGTCACTACTATCTTCATAAATTTCATTGAAATATCTCCATAATCTATACGGCTCCTCTAAGGGACCCGAAGGCCTTTCAGCGACGAAAATTTGAGGATGTCAGGTCTTCGGGGTTTATCGGTCAGTTTTGGGGGAAACTTTAAAATTATTTATATTATCGGCTCGGGCTTGAAATCCATAGATTTATGGAAAAATGTATTACAAAGCTCAACACAGACATAAGCCGGTTACGAAGAGGGATTTGTGAGAAAGCCAACGCAGACATACGACCTTCATATTCCTGACGACGATTACAAAATGGCCGTAGGCATGGAGCGTGATAAGGCAAACTTTGAGTCTTCCAACATCTGGATTTACCTGGGAGCGGATAAAAGAGACACTTGTTACGCAAAGGTAGGGCTTACACTGGGCGATTTGAGATCCCGTTCATATAGCTCGGCCAATCCCCATTATCACATTTTTTGTGCTTTTCAATGTGTTGTAGGCACAACGGGAGAGCAGCTCAGAAAGATTGAAAAGGGGGCTTTGGCCTTTCTTGACAGCATGTTCCCTAAACGACGCGCTTATCATTATGAGTCGCAAATTTTGTCAGAATGTTATTACGACATAAATTTTAGTGACTTTTTTGTTTTGCTTCATGACTACCTCCGTGACAATCACCCCAACAACTTCATGGAAGTCGAGCATCTGAACGAAATAAATGAAGATGACGGTTCTACGCTAGCAATGGAATTCAATCCTCAGATTCCACTTTTAATCCGAAGGAAATATATAGAGTTAATCAAGCGATATTAATTACTTTATTCGATTATAACAAAAGCCCAGACATCTCCGTTCCGCGTGAATGGGGGTAAGCATATATGCTCTTCACTAACTCAAACGATTTCCCTCGCTGTTGGGTGTGATCCATTGCGATCGTCACCCCCTTTCCTTAACAGATACAGCCTTTCGAAAATGGACATGCTCTGAACGCACCGCCATGCGTTTAATCATTCATCAGGACACATACGCACTTCGTGAACCATAAAGACCGACTAAATATGAGTTTTTTTATCCATCCGGTACGCTGAGTGATTATTCAGTGCTGGATTTAGCGGTTGGCTGCGGTTATGATTTTCAGACTTCGCCGGGTGGTTCCGGCGATCGAGTGTGATCCTTGCCGGGTACTGTGGTGGTCGAAGGCAGGTAAAGCATAACCCCGAACCGGTCATGCGCGGTGAGGGTAAAGAATTCTCCGGATAGGACGTATCCGTAAAAACGTCCAGGGTACAGAGCGAGGTAAATCACCAGACTCTGAATGCAAAAACCCCCTGATTCTGTCTCAACTTGGCGGAAGGTTCAGATTCAGGGGGTTCATAAGCAGGCGCTGGCCTGTGAAGGATTATAACGCATGCATTTCATAAGACAAGCCCTGCCCGCCATAAGTCCGGGACAGGGTGAATGATCAGATTTTAATCGGGTTAAACTGCCCGACCCCAAAGGAAGACAGACGTCGTCGCGGCGACCATTCTGTTGCCTGCAAATGCCCTGAACCCGTCTGGTTCGCGCCGGAAAACTACCGCCCATTGCCGGGCGAGTATGGCCATGCCATGCGTAACTACGTCGTTAAAGACAAGGTAACTGGCCAATGGCGGTTGCGCCAGCGCCTTTCCCGTCACCCCTATTTTGTGAAACTCCGCAAGGCCGCAGGCCGCGAACGCGATTTCCGGCCGGAGCGCAGAAACCTCATCGATGCGATCGCACCTTTGCTTGTCCAGCGGGCAGACATGGCCACGTCGGTAGTCACCGTTCACGGCAGCGGGCTGGCCAGAGAGCTGAGCCCGAAAGATGAAAGCGGCAACGTCATTCCGGAAACACGGGTTGAACCGTGTCGTCTTTCCAGGCTTTTTCAGGCTCTTGCGCGTTATGGCATCATTGAGCTGCCTGAACTGGAGTGGGACCCGGTTGAAAAATACTGGATGCCGCGCCACATCATCCTCACCGATCGCTTCTGGAAGCTCTCCGGCGTCAACATGGATAAGCTGCTTCAGCAGCGTAATGTTCGTCTGCAGGCCCAGTCTGAAGGCATCATCGAGCCGGGCACGCATGAATCCGTGCGCGCAGCGCGTAAGCGCTGGTACGAAAATATGCGTATGGCCACGCTGCTTCACCGGCGTGAAAAGGCCGTGAAGGAGAAACGCAGAAAACGCCTTAGTCGTCTGCCGCTGGACGAACGCCGGCAGACGATGGCCAGCTGGCTGATCCGTTCCCGTCCAAACCATGAGCTTTTTAACCTCGATGCTGACGGCTTCGACCGTCTGGTGTGGCAGAGCCTCAACCAGCTGGAGCTGGGCCTCGGCTATGAGCCGGCGCCGCCCGACGTCGTACACTGACTCTCCTCGCTCTTTCAACCGCCTTGACTGGCGGTAAAGTCGTTTGTGCCGGCCGCAAATGCGGCAACGTTCATGCACACCACGCCCTGTTTTTACTGCTGAATTGAGTGCCGGTGGCCAGAAAACCGACCGTCGGATTTTTTATCCACATTTACCCGCAATCGTGAAAAATATGTTAGCCGCACATGACTCATGAGATACCCGCAAAACATTCCTGACTTACGTCAGAAAGAAATATTCATAAGTAAAATAAGGTGTTCATGCAGGCATCGTGTGTGGATAAATAAGGCCTTCGCTTGCAGCGGCCGCAGGCGTCCGCGCCGCTCAGAGTCAGGGGTAGCTCCCGCTTAAGCGGGCCCCAAAGCACAATCATTTTAGTTACAGCATACATTAGTTCACTGTAAACAGCGCCGACGCAGTCCTGCACCCTGAGTGCCCCTCCAGGCAGGGACCGGAGCCGGACCTGATAACCCATCGCCCCCACTGACCAGCCGCCCCCGCCCGGCCCTTCGGGCCGGAACAGGCGTGGCTGATAAATGGGTGTTGTAACTAATGGTTTTCGTGTCGCTGTAAGTAGACTTGCTTCAGGGTACAGTGAACACGCCCGTAAGCGGCCCTTACGGCCCGCTGACGCGGAGATACGCCCCGACTGCGGCTTCGCCTTGTCGTGACCACTCCGACGGCGTACAGTGGCTTTCGTGCGGCGGAAAGCGGGTTTAGCTTTGCAGGGCGAAGTGCCCGAAAGGCAGAATCTATCAAACCGTAACCGGCTTCGCCGGGCTACCGGCGCCATGTGGCCAGTTCCCCCTGGCGGGCATCAGCTGGCGCCTACATGCGCTGTCGCGCATAACTAACTGAGACACTGCAGGAGATATCCAATGCAGAACGTTGATGATGACGCAGTTCAGGCTACTTACCGGGAAGCGTGCAGACTCACCGGCATGGTTTGTCTGAGGAAAGCGAGTGATGGCGACGTAATCAGCCGCGAAGAAATCAAACGTGATCTTATACTTTTGTTGAGGGCACGTCTGGAACGAAGTAATGAGGTTGAACCCGCTCTCATGTTTGCCATCGAGCAGATGATGGACCCACCAACTTAAGCCAGATTTTTCTTGCCTGCTAAAATACGTTTTAATGGACATTATTTCAGAATAACTTCTGGCAAAAGACTAAATGATCAGCAACACAGATATTATCGATAAAATGCAGGCAGACAGCCTTTTCGGAGTGCGTCTTGATAAGGCTCTGAGTGGCGTGAAAGATGAAGTACTTGAACAGGCAAACCGCATTCAGCTCGGAGCCAGGCGTCTGGTGTTTTACACATCATGTTTTACTGAAAACTATCAGGACGTGTGTAAAGATCAGAAACACGAAGATGTCCGGTTTATGGAAGCCATTGGCCAGCTTGTTAAAGAGCACCACGTTGTCAGAAAAATGCTTGAGATTTACGTCAACCAGCTGCTTCAGGGATTGACGTCAGAACGCATAACCCGTATCAGGAAGATACTGATCGGTATGGGAGTCACAATAGCTTCAGGTTCGTTGACAAACCAGGCTCTGGCCTATTCTATCGCAATGGCCGCCAGCTACAGTATTGGGATCAGGATGGGCGCAACTAGAAACCTCGCAAAAGTTTCCGCTGCAACTATAACCCTGGTGAGCTATTACGGGTATGTGCAGATGGCCGCAGATGCAGCAAACCGTCTTAAAAACCAAAATCCGCGATACTACTCTGCTCTCTATGCTGAAAAACTGGAGATGTTCTATTTTATTGTTGAACCGGTTATAAGCCGAAATGCGCACAGTATAAATTCCTCGCGATCAGACAAGGACATAGCTGACGACATTGTACGGATTATCAGATGATTGATTTTTTAAAAAGATGGTTGCGCTCGCAGCTGACATATTTTGCAAGCACGCTTATTCCGGCAATACTCATTCTCGGTTTTGGAGTGCTTGCTGTGAATTACTGGCCTGCTTACGCATGGGGTTCAACAGCAATATTCGCGATCACAGTCATAGTCGTTACTTTCTGGCTTCTTTGGGATAAAAATTAGAATCTATAGTGTCTGACTCAACATTACACACCTCTTTGTAGTTTTTTTAAGCTTGCGCCAAGGATTCATTTTTACTGATGGGATACACAACTATTTCTACTTCATGGGCATAGATTGATGGTATTTTACCACCCAGCGCAGTTATCGCGGCAGTAACACACTTCAGTTTGAAGGGATTCTGAAGCGTTAAATTGGTTTCTACACTGTATGTCATACCCTCAGAATCAAGTTGCTTAATAAGCTCTTCTCGCCAGCGCCTAGCCGTGAAGATATGTGAGCGAATAATAACAGGACGGTTGTGTTTGCAATTCTGATTTTGAAGAAATTTTATTAGCTTAGAAATCCTGATTGAAGGTTTTTCATTCTCTATTACTGCCTGCAGTTTTATCCCTACATAGTTATGGCCAGATCTGTACGCTTTTCTGATAAAAAACTTAATTATCAGATTGTCAGCAGGTCTAAGTATGTACAAATCATCATTTCTCATAGCCAGGAGCACACGTACATGGAAATAATTGGCGAACATAATTAGAAAAAAAGAAGTTGCTATTAAAGAGTACAGCGAAACGTTTAAAATGCAATAAAAATCAAAATACGAATATGTTGTTTTAAAAACAACCAAAAAAATATAGATGAAAATAGACAAAAAAATTGATATCCAAAAAACTATAACATTACGAAGCAATTCTTTTTTACTGACCCTTTCTTCTTTTGATTGTTTTGTTTTTTTTGAGGCTTCTGGATCTTGTACAGCTTCAGAAGTAAATGTATCCAAAGTTTCCCCCATCGAAAATTTAAGTTTTACACCATAATACCTCATTTGCATAAGAAGTTATCTATAAAAAATCTTCTCACCATTTAGTTTTATGAGGCCGCCTATGGCTTATAAAGAACTCTGAATAAAACCTCTGTGTAAATGAGTTATTTAACTGTGTGAACCCAAATTCATAGATGACACCACCATCAAAAAAGATTTGTAAGACACTATCATGCCCAGATAAGTAATATCTATGGGAAATGCGTCAAGTTCATCAGACTCTTTCCTATGTGAAACACAGCAACTTTGACTCGTAGACTCAGTGTGGGGAACACAGCAACTTTGACGCATAGACTCAGTGTGGGAAACACATCAACTTTGCTCTATGGTGTCGCTATGGGAAATACATCAACTTTGCACTACGCCGTCGCTATGGGAAACACATCAACTTTGCACTACGGCGTCGTTATGGGAAACACATCAACTTTGCACTACGGCGTCGTTATGGGAAACACATCGACTTATCACTTCGACCTCAACATGGGAAACACATCAACTTCTCAAATGCCCTCAGAAAGGGAGATAGTACCAACGTCACACCAAATTTTGCTTACTGAAAAGCGTCTACATCACGGAATGGCTTTAGTATGGTGGAGGCAGCAACCTCGCTAGACGATTTGCTTATGGGAAATGCGTCAACTTCATCTGATGGCATAATTATGGGAAAAGCATCAACTTACCCTTCCGTTTACTATCGGGAAAAATTTTGAAATCCTCGAATTCTATTCCTGCTTTTCAAGCGACAGAAAGACGTGGATGCCTCACTGGATCACATATGTGGGAAAAACCTCAAGTCAGGGACAGAACGGGCCTGGGAAAGACATCAAGATATCGCATCAGCTGGTATCGAGTTTTATATAAAGCTTTTCTCAACATCCGCAAGGGGGCAAACATGGGGATCACATCAACTTTCGCAGGTCTTTCAACACAAACAGGCCGTTAGTGAAAGTGGGAAAAGCATCAAGTTTAAAGCAATCGATGTACAGCGGCTTAAACTTGACCCACTACCCATTGGTAAGAAGTTTATCAAGCACGCTGAACAGAAACTTACCATCATCAAGCGTCTTGTAAGACACTTTGAGAGGTGTCTTTTCATTGATTTTCTTGATTGCCGGCTCAAGGAACGTGCGCTTCATTTCAGCTTTATTTGTTTTTTGAGATTCAGCGAGCATGAACCGTTCACAAAGCCACTCATGATCCGTGATCCAAGTGCCAGAGCTGCGAAACTGACACAAGCTCTCATAGAGGCGGATTACTTTGACACTATTCAGCTGGCCACAATCGTAAAGGGAATAGGTTGTAAATTGCGATGAAAGGCCAACCAAGAAAGGCATGACTTTGTAATTAAACTCGATTTGCCATGAACCCCGTCCACGTTTCATGCCTGCCTCTGAAAGCCACGGACGTGTAACTTGCTCGAACTCACCGTCTTTAGGGTAAAACGTTACAGTAGACTCACCTAAAGCCTTGACACCCGACTTAACATCACGGCTGGCCACAGCGGTAGCCACGTTAAAGTATTTAACGTAGTCGGAAACGCTGACTGTGAATAATGGGAGTACATCGCTTTCAAAATCTTCACTCGCTTCACTGAAGTAAGCCTGCATCAGACACAGCCACAGCACTCTTTTGGCCTGGAGAGGCAAATAATACGCGGCTTCTGTCAGTTCATTCGACTGTTTTATGCTTACTTTTTTCTTGTAGCTTTTCAGTGAGATAGCAGGCATCGGTCAACCTATGGGTAAAATTTTATTACCCATAATCGCATCCATAGAAAAAAACAGCAACGCTTTAGGTCTCAGTTATCCACAAGTGAGGAAACGTGTAATCAAACTTGATGTGATTCCCATAGACACTTGATGCATTTCCCATAAGGTGATGCTGTATTCCCCATGCACACTTGATTCAGATCCCACATCAGGTTGATGCGATGCCCATATGGAACGACGATGAAGCCAGATACACCAAGGGCTGCGGAAGAGTTAAAAAGCTTAAAACACTAAAAATACTTTAAAATGATCTTAAAATTTAAGCCTGTGAATAAAGAACTACGCCAAATGTGAAACAGCGCGTACGCAGATTATGAAAGCCGAATGCTTTTGCGCTTCCTCGCCTGCTCGCGGGCCAAAGGCCCGGTCACAGGTCTGCGGCGAGCGCTTCATAATGGATTCTAAAATCCTTAAGGTATTTTTATTTGACCACTCTCCAGACGTGGGCTGGTATATGGTCATACAACTTTCCGACAGTGAGTTCAGCTTTACGGTGATCGTATGCTGAAGTCATCGCATAGTCTTCTTTTGGATCGCCTTCGTACTTCAGATGTTCGTACACGGTCTCCAGCGTGTCCATCGAACGGCAACGCCTGAATTTCATCAACCAGTCTGTTTTTGTCATACTTTGCCTTAAATAAGTGAGCGCTCATGACACGGAATTTGCAATAAACAAAAAGAAATTTGCTGAGTGAAATAACTGCAACGTTTAAAATGAGCCGTAATGTGGACAAACCAGAACAGGCATGAGTTTTAGAGTTCTGAGAGCGTTTGTTAAATACAGGACATGACAGGAGGGAATCCGCCGTAACATGAAACCACATTCTATTGATTCTTCGATTTTCAGTCTCGTGCGTTACGATGCAACCAGTGGCCTTCTCGAACTGGAGTACATTAACGGAAGCAGTCGCCGCTGGCTGGGTGTTCCTGTCAGAGTTTACCATACCTTCTGCAGGGCCAGAGATCCGGATGTCTATTTCCGGAGCTGTATCGACGGGCACTACACCTCTCTTCGCGGGAAGCTGACTTTCTGAGGGGGATACAGGTTCACTTTTCCCGTTCAGCTCAGCCATCATTTTCGCATAATCTTCGTAGTGATTTTCTGCCTCTGACCTTACACGGCTGAACGAATGTGAGAACCGGTGCTGGTAGCCACAGCGTTTACTTCGTGCGGCCTGCATCAGCGTCTGCTGAACCCACAACCAGAAAGCCCGTCCTTTTTCCGAGGGCACAGGATATCCGGCCTTTTTCATGATCTTGCGCGCAACACTTTCGCTCCAGCCATTTATCAGCGACAGCGCACCATTAATATCACCACGTGATGTCAGTAAATTAATTTCATGAAACTGGTTCATATTATCCTCTCCGTATCTGTTGCTCATATTATCGGAGTCAGGATTCATTACTTCAGTCGATAATTGTTATAAGTTATTAAAAATCTTTAGCTGTGAAAATAATTTGTTTATTTATTAGTCGCGTAAGATGTATTATTAACTTCTAATTAAACAGGATGAATGAATAATGAAAAAAACAAATTTTTTCTGTCTGCTTCTTTTTACACTGCCTTTTTCTCCCTGTTACGGAACAGACCTGCAGGCGGGTTTTTCACCGGGCGGTACTGCTCAGGAACTCATCATCAGCTTCATTCGTTCTGCTACGGGTTCTGCTGATGTGGCTGCTTACGAATTTACCAGTGTGCCTGTGGCAGAGGCGCTTGTGCAGCTGTCGCGCCGCGGTGTTCCTGTAAGATTAGTGGCCGACGAAAAGAAAAGTCACGACCGCTGGTCACTGGTTAACGCGCTGGCCTGTTCAGGTATCCAGGTCAGAACAGATGCGCAGTACAGTATTATGCATAACAAATTTATCGTGACAGGAAATAACGGCGTGCAGACGGGTTCTTATAATTACACCTCGTCGGCTGAAAAGCGTAATGCCGAAAATGCGCTGGTTATCAGAGACAGTTTGCCAGTGAGTAAGCAGTATCAGGATGAATTTAACCGGCTCTGGGCGGAATCATCGCCTGTACAGTGCAGCCGTTAAAAAAATATAATTAATATTGCCGGTGAGGTGGACTGTATATGACCAAGAAAAAAGTTATCCGGTTTACTTCACCGGTCAGCGTGGCCAGCACGAGGCGTCAGAAGCTTTCCAGCAGAATGAAACGCCCACGTGGCAGCGCTGGCTGAAGCACGCCCGCGACAACAAAAAGACCACGGTGGTCACCTGCAGCTGCCTGCCGGCAGAGACTGACCCCGTAAAACGCCGCCTGAAGGTGCATTACTCTCAGGAGACTGAACGCTGCTGGCTCTCTTCATATGCCTTTACAGGTAACGAACACAAGCCGGACTGCCGTTTTTATTCTGTGTGGTCAGACGAACGGCATGCGGAGATTTATCAGGGCGATGCGGTCCGCTCGGCTTCGGACGGCACCATCGTGGTCAGGCTGCCTACTGGCCTGCAGAAAAAGGCTCCGTCAGAGGTAAAGCCGGCTGAAGACGTTTCTGCTGATGAGCCTGTAAAGCGCAAGCGCCGCCCCTCAATGCGCCTGCTGGGGTTGCTTCACCTGCTGTGGGAACAGTCCGGTATCAATGTCTGGCACCCGGCTTTCGACAAAAAGAAACGCACGCCCGGCTGGGTGAGCTGGCGCCTTCAGCAGACGGCGGGCCGGATACGCGTCGGCCGCGTGCCACTGGAGGAGTCGTTACTGCTCATGGCCATGAAGGGCACGCCGCAGGTCATTTCAAACTGGGAACACCTGAGAGCGGCCGAAAAGAATAAACGGCGGCTCATCGTAGTGTCCGTGCTGGCCAGCTGGAATGAGGCTGCTGAAGCACGACTGCAGACAACGCTGCCCCTGGGATTGTTTTTCGGCTTTCCTGGCCTGGAGCTGCCTGAAGACGTGCGCCTGCGCCTGGAGAGGAGCTTTGGCCGCGAGCTGGGCGACTGGCGCCGGGGCATCAAGGTCGTTGTCATAGCGGAGACAGAGCCGCCTGAAACGACGTTCAGGCACACAGACGGGCGCAACCGGCCGTCCAGCTGCAGCACCGTCATCGACGTGGCACTGATGACGGTCAGCCCCCGCTTTATTCCGCTGGATTCGGGCTATGAGGGAATCGTTGAAGAAAAACTGTGGCAGGAAAAACGCGCCTTCATCAAGCCGCTGCGCTACGACGGCGAGGAAGACGTGTTTCCGGACTTCGTGCTGAAGGACGTTCCCGGCATGGATGCACTGCCGGTGGAGGTCTTCGGGATGAACACGCCTGATTACCTGCTGCGAAAGCAGGAGAAGACCGTCCACTATGACAGGGAATACGGTCCGGGCAACTGGTGGTCCTGGAACGCGGCAGAGAAGTCAGACATACCGGATTTTCCGGCACGCTGACATTCGAAAAACGTCCGGGGATGCCTTTCAGCGAGGCTTTCTGGGTTTTTTGGGAAGAGTAAACACCAGAAGCAGCGACAGAACGACAGAGATGACAATGTTGGCCATGACCATAAAGTCAGTTACAGCTTCATCACCGTAAATGTGGAACTGGCCAGCCAGCCAGCTGAACACTGAAAAAGGCACAAGAACGGCGACGGCCTTAAAAAGCGCAACGCAACAAAAGATAAAAACAAAAGTGAGGACAATTATCCGCTTCATCAGTATACCTGTACCGTTCCGTATGCTTTCAACTGGCTGCCGGGAATATTGAGTGTGGGGCCGTATTTCAGGAGCATATCACGCAGGTAGCTGAACTGGATTGGATGGACCAGTGTGATACAGCCCTCACTCAGCCCCAGCGGGCCTATGGGGTGCAGCCTGAAATTACCCCGTTTCACACCCTGTATGAATGTGTAATCATCAATTTTGCCGTCATCACGATACAGGCCAAACCATGTCGAGCGGTCAGTGCCGTAAACTTCCTTCAGAAAGCGCTCGCGCAGGGGCCCCAGTGTGCCGCCGGACGGTCTTTCCACGATAAAGTAACGTCCCCTCACGATCGGGCCGATGTCGGGCACGTTCGTTTTGTCCGGGTTATTTCTGCCCTCTTTCTGGCCCGAGAATGCTGGAAAGTTCCCCACGCCCGGGCAGTTCAGCGAAGTGAACTCTCGCCGGTTGAGAAGCATATAGCAGCTTACAGATGGCATAACACTTCCTTTTGTTCTGTCTATTTTATCATGTTCAGATTATGCACAGCGTCAGATAAACCCTGCGCAGGCGGTATCAGACAAATTCTAAAATTCTGTCTGAATTACGGGGCTTATTAACGGCCTCATCTACCGGAGAGCCTTTCATGGTCCGCCTGTGTCCGTTCCTCACTGGCAGGGAGCGCGGCACGCGCTTTCCGGCTGCGGCGCTCCGCCAGCCAGTCGCAGACGTCTTCCTTTATCCGGCCTGACATGTACCAGACGATCACACCGATGCACGCCCACACCCAGCTCAAAAATGTCACCTTATCCATTCAGAAATCCTCACATGTATCGCCATGACTGGCACAGCACACGGGTTGCCTTACTGCGCACGGCCAAAACCGTCATCACTCCCCGGCCCTGTCTGCCTTGTATATCGACCAGATACGTTTTACCTGGCTTATGCTGCAGCCTGCCAGGGTGGCGGTCCGTTCAATCGTCATGCCGGATTCACGAAGCGCAATAATGCGCTCGTGCGTTTTATTGTCTGGCTTTCTACCTCTGTACTTACCTGACGCCTTCGCCAGCTCAACGCCCTGCCGCTGTCTCTCCCTTCGGGTTTCGTAGTCGTCACGCGCCGTCTGCAGGGCGACCTTAAGCAGCATGTCCTGGACGGACTCAAGCACGATTCTGGCCACGCCGTCCTGGCCTGTGGCCAGCTCGGACAAATCCACTATGCCGGGGATGGCCAGCTTTGCCCCCTTAGCCTTTATCGAGCCAATCAACTGCTCGGCCTCATTAAGGGGAAGACGGCTGATGCGGTCAATTTTCTCAGCCACAACCACTTCACCGGGCTGCAGGTCGGCAATCATGCGCTGGAGCTCAGGCCGATCTGCCCTGGCACCGGATGCTTTCTCTTTATAGACGCCGGCGACATAAAAACCTTTGCCCCGGGCATCTTCAATAATGCTGTTCTGCCGTGTCAGTTCCTGTTCATCCGTACTGACGCGAAGATAAATACGTGCAATCTGCATAGGTTTAGCGGCCCCACCCTCTTAACGTAAATAACCCCTGAGCGCTTCCCGGCCGCCGTTGTCTTCAGGCATGTCGCTCACAATGCGCCTCAGCGCGGCTTTGTGTAAGGGCGTACTGTTCACGAGCGCCATCAGCTTCCGCTGTGCCTCTGTCGCCGAACGGCTGGCTGACGAGTATTTACGGGTTCTTAAAAGACGGTCCCATAAGCTGATGTTCATCAGGCGGTTTGTCAAAACATACATGGCTGTAAGCGCCTGACGCACCTCAGTCTCCTCTTCGGGCAATTCACCCTCCGCACAGAAGTCTCCCGGGGGACTGAGATAAGTTTCATCCAGTGGATGGTTTACTAAATGGCTGAAGGGTTTCACTGCGATCTCCGGGAATGTTTTCAGTACGGGCAAACGATGTTAACTGAGGGAGTGAAATTCTATGCATGTCGTCTCCCTGGCAGCTATGTCACCGCATATCCTGATTTCAACGTAAGCGTCCGGGCTGAGAAAAGCGATTTTTTCAGCGTGTTTGATCTCAGTCGTGTAGATCCGCAACCCTTCAGGATCTCCTAAAAGCAAAATCCCATGCAGCATCAGGTTAACGTCGTCGATCGTGGCCACACGAACAGCGCGTTCCACTCTTTCAGAAAAGTTCTCGTTTTTGTCACCATCATGCATAACCACTTTTTTATTAAGGTCTTTTGTGGGCATTTTGAGTATACTCTACTTGGCCATTCATTCCGATATCCCTGTTTTTTCATTGGATATAAGCCGATAACGCCGCCTGGAAGCATATGGTGTACTTATTATTTTGAGGCATACGGTAATGAGCTTCAGAAATATCTTACTCAGGCTGCAGAAGGGATGCCCGGTGTTCACTTAGGTCAAATTTTGCCCTATGATATAAAACGGGAACTAAGGAGGTATCTATGACATGGTATTTGGTAGTTCTTGTGGCCGAGTGCGTAGTGGGCTTTATGGCTTACAGCTACATGTCCAGAGACAAAACGTAGACTGGCGAAAAGGAAAGGGCTCATGGTTAAAAGAGCCCTTTTTGTTTACTTCTTTTCATTCTGTGGCCGGTCGGCATCAGGCACTTAAAACGCGCACCCGCCAAAAACAGGGTGTTCTATTTGTCCCGCCAGGTTGATTTAAAACCGGTAGCATTGTTGATTGAATGCTGACTGGTGCCCCAAGTATTCCATAAAATACTGAGCAGCACGTTTCTGTCAAAGTCAGGTGGTAAATCATATCGTTGCATTAAAAACATTAATCCGGCATGGATTAACACGCCGGGGCCGCTGATGTAGAGCGTTTTCAGCGAATTATTGAGGTAACCGTCGTAAAAGTATTCAGTAAAGTCCTCACTGAGCACAGGTTTTTTTAAGGCCCGATCCAGCAGGGCTGACAGCCCCAGTTTTTCATAATTCCTTTTAAGCATGTAAAGCGCATTTTCAGTAAAAGCATTGCGGGCTGTTGAAGCGATGAAGTTGCTGAAAAAAACGCGTTCCCTGCTGTGGTCTCTTGCAATGAGGAAGTTTCCGTCAGGAATTTGGACATCATCGAGGGTGTAAAAGAAAGGGTGGCAGCCTATATCCGTGCAACGGATGAGCTGTTTTTTGACCGACAGAAAAAATCTGTAGTTATCATCTGCGAAATCCGTATGGCAAAAATCCCCCCCGTTTTGCAACAAAGAAAGTGATTCATTCGTCATGCCGACGTCTAACTTCTCCCTGCTGTCATAGTCTTTAACAGGAAGGTGAGAATATGCGTCGGTTTTAAACCTTTCGCTGAAATGTATCAGGCCAGGAAGTGTGTCCGTGTCAACGTAAATACCTCCGCGACTGTAAAGAAGAAGCATTCTGAAAATATCGGAGGCAGCTGCCAGATTTTTTCTGAAAAAAACTTCGAACATATATATTTTAAGGAAAGGGCGTGAAAAAATCTGGTTGAAAATTTCGCTGACATCGTGAGTCATTATCACGTCAGGAGTACCGGTAACAGATGATTCTCCGGAGATTTCAGATACAACAACGGGGCAAGATGTGGCAGCCATTAAACTGATCCCTGACGGTCTTTGCCGGCTGTAGGGTGGGGGAAGATAATGATAAGAAGCCGTCCTGAACGCGGTAATTATACCTGACTCACTGATAACTCCACCCTTTTTATTCCGCATGCGACCATTAATGCCCGCGCTCAGGATTCTTTTATCTGTCCACAGATGAACGGTGTAACCCGGATTAATTTTCTTCCAGAATTTAGCAAAATCTAATGTGCCAGGAGCCAGAGGACCGAGCCAGATAAAATGAATATCTTTCGGCAATGAATTAAGGTTTTTCCCACCTGAAGACTGACTAAGAACGATATGCAGCGTTTCAACGCATTCGTCCGTTTTAACCTCAGGAAGGCTTGATTGCAGGTGATAGAGAAATTCGTATACCAGAAAGATATCCTTAACTTCCGCCCGGCCCCGAGCTAATCCAGTAAAAAAATCGCGGAGGTTGATATAAAGGGAGCTAAGATTCTGATGCCTGATATCTTTCCGGGAAAATGTGACGACGCGGTCGAAAAGCGAAGAAAACGGATTCACCACGAATGCCGGAAGAGCAATATTATCTTTACTGAGGGACGTCTTCAGGAAGGCGTTCATGGGTGACCTGACATGGCTGAAAGTGAGACAAGAGAGAGTATGCAGCCCTTGATCTCAAGGACTGCATAATTCTGAATTATCTGTTAGTGATTATCACCACTTTGTCTGCCTCCTCCACGGGAACCACCGTTCGATGAACTGCTTCCGGCATTATTTCCCTGTGTGTGGCGACCTGATACCACACCCTGTGCAATGGAACTCCCGCTCTGGTTAGTCAGGCCAGAACCAGCTGCAGCAAGGCCGCTGTTGCCACCGGAAATTTTATCTAAAAATACATCATCAATCTCTTTCATAAATAATTCCTCAAATGAATACATTTATTGAAACGGGACTGCAGCCAGACAGATAAACTGCAATTTTAAAAGCAGTTTACTGAATGGTTAATAACAAACTTATAACAGTGTGCGTATGCAAACAACAATTTTTTGACTTTTTTTCATCTATCAAAAGTCATAATATCTAAAGATTGAATAATTAGAGCATGAAAATCTGATGCTTATTTATCCCGCCGGGGTAATCCCTGTGAACGGAAAGTCCGTATCGCCGGAATTTTTTACAGATACATTAAACGTCACATAAACAGATGCCCTATTTCAGCGTAATCACCCTGTCAGCCATAGATATAGTTGTATCCCGGTGAGCGATGACAATCCGGGTTATTTTCAGTTTTTTTATGGCCTGACTGACTTGTTTTTCGCTGTCATTATCCAGCGCACTGGTTGCCTCGTCCATAAAAAGGATGCCCGGTTTACGATAAAGCGCTCGTGCAATAAATATTCTCTGCTTCTGCCCGCCGGACAATCCTTCGCCTAACTCGCCTATCAGCGTTTCATAACCCATCGGCGTGGACATTATAAAATCGTGAATGTAACTTGCCCGCGCACATTCAGTCATCCATTCCTCATCTGCACCTGCGCTGAAACCACAGATGTTTTCACGTATTGAACCAGAAAATAATTTGTCTTCCTGCATTACGCAGCCTATCAGTCGCTGATAGTTGTTTACGCCGAGCTGTCTGATATCAAGCCCGTCAACGATTACCCTGCCCGTATCTGGCTCGATCAGACCGCAGAGGACTTTCATTAAAGTCGATTTACCGGTGCCTGACGGGCCAGTAATGGCCACATTCTCCCCGGGTAAAACTGAAATGTTTAAACCACTGAAAACAGGTGAAGACTGAGTATCGTAACTGTATGAAAGGTCGTTGGTTTCCAGCGAAAGGGGACGTTTCTCAGTACCGGTCGTGACATCCGGCTTCATTGTTTCCTGTTCATGCAGGGCGATGTCGGCTACCCGTTCGCTTTGCAGGCGGAGCATACGCAGTTTAAAAATAAAGTTAATAAGAGTATGGATTCTGCCGGAGAACTGCTCTCTGAACGTGCCGAAGGCGATAAACATCCCGATAGTTAACTCGTGATCGATAATCATATTTATGCCCAGCCACAGGATCACGATTTGTTCACACGAGACAATCAACGTGTTCAGGCCATCGAATATAAAATCCAGCTTATTCAGCTTAATTTCCGTATTTACAGTATCGATCTCAAGGTTCAGCCAGTTGTTTTGCCTCTGCCCGACCATGCCCTGTATCTTTACTGTCGCAATACCATACAGCGTTTCCATGAAATAGGATTTCGCACGGGCATCTTTAATGAGCGTTTCCTCAGACAGGTTTCGGTAAGTTTGATAAATGCAAAATCTTATCGTTATATATGCCAGCGTGAAGGCCAGTACGATCCAGAACAGCCAGTTTCCGTAGACGTACATCATTATTGCCACGCTTACGACCATTATACCGTCAATCAAGGCGCCAGTGAGACTGGTGGTGAACGTTTCCTTTATGAGGTTTATTGAATTGAAACGGGACTGAATATCGCCCATTCTTCTGCGCTCAAAATAGGTCATGGGCAGGTGAAGAAGATGCGTAAACAGACCTGCCTGCCATTGCACATTAATCAGTGTGCTCATGACGAGAGTAGACCAGGAGCGAATGAAGGTAATGAATGACCGTAAAAAAATAAACAGGATGAGTCCGGAGCATATCAGCGTGAGGAGCCCATGGTCGCCGGCCGGAATCGCATGATCCATAATCAGTTGGGTGCCAACGGGCAGTAACAGGCTGATGGCTTCAATAATGAGCGAAAAGCAGAATATTTTTGCAAGGCTTCCTTTAAGGCCGTTTACGCCCTCAGCCAGTTTTCTGATACTCAGATGGTGCCGGACTGTATCTTTCTCAAACACACTTCCCGGCCAGACTTCCAGCGCCACACCAGTAAACGATTTTGAAAATTCACTCAGGCTCAGGGTTCTCCTGCCCCGTGCAGGATCGTGCAATATGAATTTACTGCCTTTCATTTCAACCAGCACAACAAAATGGTTGAAGTTCCAGTGCAGTATACAGGGCTTCTTCAGGGCCTTAAGCTCGTGCAGCTCAAGCGACAGCGGCCGGGTTATTAATCCCAGCTGTTCTGCGATACTCTTGATATGGGCTAAGGTTGCGCCTCGCGTAGATATGTTATGGCGCCTGCGTAAAGCGATGAGGTCAATGTTCTTGCCATATGAACCGCAGACCATGGCCAGACAGGCAAGTCCGCACTCAGACGATTCCGTCTGATGGATCACGGGTGTTTTACGACGGAAGCTGAAATCCAGCTGATCCAGTAGTTTGCCAAAACGGGCCCTATCCATTTACCGGCCCCGCAGCGCTGTTTCTCATGTCGTAGAGCGGTGACAGCATCCATTGATAGATTTTTCTTTTTTCCAGAAACAGCGTGCTTTCTGCCTTCATACCATTCTGCAACAGGAGTCTCCTCCCGCCGTATTTAACAGCGTTGCTCTCCGGCCGCACGATCACCTTGTAGTACGTCATGTTAGCTGAGGGGGAATGTGCTGGCGCCCCCTGGTATGTCATCATTTCCTGTGTTGACGCAGGAGCACTGGATATGACAGATATTTCACCCGCAAACTGGCCGAATTTTTCCATCGGAAATGCGTCATATCTGATGTTTACTTTATCTCCTTTCTTTAAATACGGTATTGCCTCATTAGGAACCCATATCACCAGGTTATAGAACCTGATGTCTGCAGGGAGGATCTGAAACAGACTGTCACCGGCGTTGACCATTTGACCCACCGTTACGCTCAGCGAATCTATCCTGCCCTCTTTCAGTGCCCGTATGATCACCATCCCGTTTGCCTGCGCGTTAACCAGCTCCTTCTGAAGCTCGTAACGCTGCAATTCCATCTGGTAGATCTGGTTATCAAAATCAGCGGCCTGAGTCTGTATCTGAGTTTCAAGTGACGTAATCTGCAATGAGTTTTGCTCATTCTGACCGGTAAGGCCAAGCAGAGCATTTTGCTGCTGGTAATAGAGCGCTATCTGATTGGTAAGCTGGTCTTTGTTAATAAGCCCTTTATTCTGATAACGCTGATAATTCTGCATGTTCTCTTTCATTATCCGGATCCCTTCCCTGGCTCGCTGAATAATGCTGCTCGAATTTTCGAAGGCAGTGATATATTTTAATTTTTGCTTTTCCATCATATCCAGCGTCTTTTTCTTGTTGCTTTCGAGTTTTTTAATGATTTGTGTGACGCTGGAAATCTGATGATTTATGTCTGCTACCTGCTCTTCGCTTACCACTCCCGAACGTGTACTCTTACTGACATCTATCTGGTAAACAGCATCCCCGGCTTTCACGCTTGTGCCCTCAGACACAAACTGTTTTACGACCACGCCCTGTACACCTGAATAAAAGTTAGCTGCTCTCGGAAAAGTCGTGATTTCCCCTGAAACGTTTACACGTCGGGTATATGACCCAAACATGACAAATATCAGAAAAGCGATAATGAAAATGATTGTTATTGCCCACACTATAATGGGGTGCAAACCGGGCAGAAGTAATGCATCGCCATGCCAGTGTCCTTTACTGTTATCGATAGCCTCCTGACGAAACACCTCATTCCATCCTTATGCTTTCTCAAAGCCGTTTAATATGGCTGGCAGTCTTTATTTTCTGCGAAATTTCGACTTCCCGGAATTGTGATGCTTTATCCCTTTCACTTTACTTCAGAAGTAAAATTTCGTGACGTGAGTCACTGTATTTCAATATCGAGTTCCGGTTTTTTTCGCCACAACTTGTATTTTTCTCCCCAACGTTAAGATTTAGTAAAATTCACGTATTAATCAAGTCGTAATTATACGAGATTTTGTTTCATTGTGTTAGTATATGTTTCCTTTATTGGTTAGTTTGCTATTTATTTATATTTGAATGTTTCGGCCTCTTATTACCAAAGCGGATAAAATCCTTTTAAAATGGCGCAGGTCAGGTATGTGTCAGGATGCGGCTTGGCATATTTTTGACGTGCAAAGTTTTAAAGTTTGACCTTCGTTATAAATGGATATACTTATAACTGAAGACTGTCCCTTTCGCTTCTGTGACGTTGCTTGATAAATGAGTCTGTCAGACATACTTGTTAAAAGCACATCCATATCCTGGAGAAATATCATGCCAGAGTACTGTTTTTACCGTAAAAGCAAAAAGTTAGTTGTTCTCGAAAGGGATGCTGTCCGGAAAGCAGCTCAGCTGACTGAGGATGGCTGGGAAAAGCTTTTTGAAGAAGTCAGGGCTTCCGATCCCGAGAGTGCCCTGAAAAGACTGGCAGCAATCCGTGAGGATGAGGTTACCACCGAACGCACTTATATAGCAGGTTCCGCTTTCAGTGATCTTTTTACTGCGATACTCAAGTAAAGAACCGGGAAAGATCTGCGCATGCGTTCTGCCCTGCTGTCAACGACACCCCTGCCTCTGTCTTCCTGGCGGGGGGATTACCGTCCCGGCCTTTTGAAACGGGTACGGGTGGTCAGGTACTGAGCCTCTCTTCCGCTCCTCTCTGCGCATAAGCTCTGTTTTATCACGTATCGGTTTTGCCACGGCACTGCTGTTCCCTGTCCCGGCCCTCAGTCACCCTTTCTTTATATAATTACTGCTGTACTGACTCCCCGCCCTGTGCATGTCAAAAACCCTTTCTGCCGGCTTTAATCAGGACTGTATACTTTGTTCCATCATGTAACACACTTTTAAACTTATATGCAGTAATTTTGTGTTTGTGTGTATTAATTAACTGTAAACATAATTTAATGCTGTAAGCGAATATGCACCGTTATTCACTGCATGCTGCACACGCCGCTTCTGTTACCTCCCGCAGATCCGAAGAAAGGCAAAGCCGGAAATAACATGCTCGGTTGCAAGGGGAACCGGAGTGCGGGACGACCCTTAACAGCATGAGCTCTGGCTTTCCTTAGATTTGGTTATAAAAGGTTGGATGCGTATCGCAGTTAGTTCCGGGAACGGGACATCTGCTTTTCCCTCTTACAAATGTGGAAAGAATTTACCTCAAACCGGAATGGTGTTTATAATCAGCTGTCGTCACCTCGGGTGTTCCCCTCTGCGCTTTTTACCGCCTGTAAATGGTTACAGGGACTTCCGGCAGTAGCCGGACTGTAAAAGGAAACCCGCCATGAAACCGAAAATTGTACCCGTTGTACGGTATACACGTTTTCGTTTCGGGCGCGTAGAGCATGTGCGTAAGCACATGCGCTCGCTCCCGACGCGTTAAGTGAACGGTACCCGCAGGTGACGATACTGCTAGTTTACTCCACTGTTTCCGGCAGGCCTGTCGATTCGCCCATCATGGTAAGATAGTGATCATCGTCATCTGTCTGAGTGAACACTTTTCTGAACATACTCAGATAGCGTTCCTTATCGATGACCCCTGTAGAAAAGAGATTTCGGCCATCCGAATGAGAGTGCCGGTTGAGAGCCCGATAAAATGAATCATATTCTCCGGCATCACTGTGTTCGCCTGCCAGAGACTCCAGAGCTTCTTTAAGTTTTTCAGTTTTGCAGGCAAAACTGAAATAGTACTCAAGAATATTCCTCATCGTATTAAAAAGCACAATAGGCTGGGTTTTTCCATCCCTGACATCTTTCAGGGTCTGCCATAACGCCTGATATTCATTGAGCATCTCATGCATGGAGAGCTGCTCGCAGGAACTGTAGTCAGACTTAATAATTCGAAGCAGAGACCAGTTCACCGGTGCCTTTCTGTTATCCTGCAGGCGACCGCTGTTTAACAGTATTTCCTGGAAGAAAAATATATTGTGAGTCAGTATAACTACATGTCTCGCTGCGCCTAACTTTATTATTTTCCGTTTAATGAGTGCTGCGACTTCATAGATATAGTTATGTGACAGGCTGGAGATCGGATCGTCAATAACAATAAGTTTATTTTCCGGATGAATGGATTCGGGGGTGAGACTGCCGGAGCATGATTCTATGAAATAAAGGAAAGAAATCATTGTTTTCTCACCCTCACTGAGAGATTTGAATACTTCCGCCTTCTCAGGCTCGCTTCCCCGGCGCAGACGGTATAGTTTCATCTCAGCATCATGGCAGATGATTTCAAAGCCGTTGATCCCCAGTAGCCTGAGATTCGCGTTGATACTGTCAATGGTGGGTTGTATGTCGGAGAGTTGTCCGGTCAGCGCATTCGTCTCGTCATCCAACTGCTTCTTGCTTGATTCGATGATCTCGCAATCGCGCAACCTACTGTTAATTTCATTCTGTAGCTCGCCAAGCTGCCTGTCACGTTCGGTAAAGAACTCTTCGCAAATCCCTCTGAGATGCGCCATGACATCAGCGTAAAGGGACTGTTTTTCTTGAGTGAAGTTTTCAGCCAGTCGGTTATTTTCCCGTACACGGGTATTGAACGCGTCCACTTCATTCTGGAGTAAGAACAGGGGTTCCTGAAGGTTCTCAGGTTGTACCTTCAGAGACGGTTCTTTAATTTTATTAAGGAGTTGCTGTAACAAAATCTGAAAGCCTTTATTTACCGCTTTCACCAGAGATAAAATCTGACTTCCCTCATCAACAAAAGAATGGGTTGCAACGCGGTGTTCAAATTCGGCCATGGCATCACAGTCCTGAGCCAGTCCTTCAGCTGCCTGGCTCAGCCTCCCAAGAGATGTCTGATAAGACTCATCGAACATCTGAGTGAGTTCGCGCGAAAAGGCCCTGACATCAAAGGACTGCTGGCAGAATGGGCAAACATCGTCATGTATATAATGCTGCCCCTGGCGCACCCAGTCTGCATTACCAATTTTCTGGATGAGTGCAGAGAATTGCGTGCTGTTTGCAGTCATAACAGGTTCTTGCATCAGTATTATTGTTTCTTCCGTTAAGACAGTTGTTCGTGGAATATGAATTTCGCCGACAATCGTTCCTTCGCTTTGACTTAACATCCGCCATTTATCAGTCAGTTCATCAGTTGTGGTACGCACGTCTGAAAGTGGTGTTGCAACCATACGTTCGTAAAACGATCTTTTAATTTTGGCGCCATCAAGGAAATCGCTGAGGGTTTTCCTGTCATTGACTGTCCGGTTGAAAATATCCCTGGCACAGTGGTCGACGATCGTTTCTTTCATTCCTTCTTTTTGTGCAATCTCCTCATTAATTTTCTCCAGGCGGGCACTCAGTTTTGTTCTTTCTTTATTATTACTGTTTATTTTATCCTGGCTTTCCTGATTGGCCTCACTGAGAGTGAAGATTCCGGGCTGATAGTCCGCGCGGGCGAATTTACTATCAATGTATTCCTGATTAAAGACCTGAAAGTAGTTGATGTGCGGGCTCTCAAAGGCACAGTGACGGTATTGATCCGCCTGCCGGTCATAAAAATAACCTGACACCGTGGATTTCCCCGAGCCGTTCTGGCCATAGATGAGTGTCACCTTACTGCTGAGATCAAAGCAGATATCCCGGTCAGGCGCGTAGCTTCTTACGCCTCGGATCCTGAGTTGAGCCATTTTTTTCTCCTTATCCCTGAGTTCTTTGAGCCTTTCCATCGTAGCCCACTTTTCATTCTGGTTGTGCCATCCTGATCAGATTTATCTGAACCACTCTTGCGTTCCCAATCAGGCATGACAGGAAGTGATTACCTTCATGATTTGATTGAAGTAAAACTGCCTAAAAAGCAACAATAAATATTATTTTGTGCACTTTTATCAATAATGTTTTTTTAGCAAAAATAATGTTCAATTGCTGTCCTATGTGCATCAGTGCACTTCCTCCTCAATGTAGATCCGAAAACCTCAAAAGTCGGATCTGGACTGGCTAAGCGTGAGGGAGGGCTAAGGAGATACGGCAGGAATGAGTTCAAGGCAAAAGGCAGGAGGGAAAGGAACGTCCGCTTTGAGCGAGGAGAAGACGTTGAGTGAGATTAAAGCTGTAATAAAATGCAGACCTATAGAGCGATTCAGGCTTGAATTTATGTTTATATAAACATTTAAAATCAGCAAGTAAGATTTTTTAAGGGGGATATGTGCGCATTCGACCAGCATCTCGACTACTCATTCTTTCGCCTGAAAATCATGTCCTGCTCTTTAGGTTCTGTCATAAAGATGATGCTCTAAGGGGAAAAGCATACTGGGCAACTCCGGGAGGAGGGCTTGAAAAAAATGAATCTTTTGAGCAGGCCGCTATACGCGAATTATTTGAAGAAACGGGTTTGATAAGAACATTAATAGGACCGCAAATAGCGTCCCGAACCTTCACAATGATGCTACCAAGTGGGGAGACAGTACTTGCTGATGAGCGTTTCTTTATGATTAATGCAAATACAGTAGATCTCGACCGCTCAGGATGGAGTAGCAATGAAAAGGAAGTCATTCGCGATCATCATTGGTGGACAATAGAAGAGCTCATACATACCAATGAGATAATTTTTCCACGCGACTTAATCATTAACATACTTGAAAGCAAGTTAGCCTGATCTTCGATTTTAACTGCGTCATGATATCTTGAACGTCCGCTTTTGGCACAAGGCGGACGGACGGCGCTGAAGGTCCGCTATGAGCGAAAAGCGGACATTGACTAGTATAATTTGCAAATCTTACAGAATACGCCAGCAGATGTAGTGCCGATATGGACCTGAAAGTTTTTAAAGAAGTGCTTCTCAGGCTGTGTCCGACAGATTACTGTGTTTAAAAAAGCATTTAAATGGAAAGGAAGAGCTAATGTACTGGGAGTCAGAAAGACTACTCTACAGACCAGTAATTATGTCCGATGTGGAAGCACTGTTTCGCATATACGGTGACGAAAGAACGCACGCGTTTAACCCACGAGGTCCACATCGGCACATCGAGCAAAGTCGTAGTGTTATCCTTCAGCGAACTGCAGACCGTGAGCTGTACGGATTTGACGACTGGGCTATCTCTGAAAAGACGGATCCAGAAAGGATCATTGGATTTGGAGGCGTATTTGTCAGTCAGTTTAATGGCCGACAAACTAACAATCTGGGCTACCGGTTTGAACCAGAATCATGGGGGAAAGGTTATGCAACTGAGCTTTGCTGTCGCGCTTTAATATATGGATTTGACGAGCTAAAACTGCCTGAAATTGTTGGAGTGACACGCGAAAATCATATCGCCTCTCGCCGCGTTCTCGAAAAAGCAGGTTTGCTGTTTACCCAAAGGGTGGATAATCCTGAAGATCCACCGGCTAACCTGATGTTCACTCTGACTATCGAGCAATGGAAGAGGTTAAAATAACAGGTTTGAGGCATGTTTATAGCTTTTGACTACATAATGTTATGAGCGGAAAGCGGACTTGTTATTAGGGCCGATTACGCATCAATAAATTGACCCTCGGAGATTTAATCTTGCTTGTTCTGGTAAAGATCCCAGCGGTTGCCGTAAATGTCCTCAAACACCACGACCATTCCGTAATCCTACTCTCGCGGCTCCTGGCGGAAGTGAACCCCCTTCGCCTTCATGGCGTTGTAATCGCGCCAGAAGTCGTCAGTCTGCAGGAACAGGAATACCCGTCCGCCGCACTGATTACCGATAAAATCTTCCTGCCGCTCGTTTGAAGCACGAGCCAGGAGAAGATTACAGTCGCTTTCCGGGTTCGGCGTCACCACAACCCAGCGCTTGCCCGGTTGCGGCGTGTCTTCAACCAGCGTAAAGCCCAGCTTGTCGGTGTAGTACTCAATTGCGCGGTCATAGTCGTCGACCACGATGGCCACATAACCTATGCATCGTTTTTGCGTTCTCATTTTTGCTCCATCAGGGTTCAGATACGGCTTTCTTGAAACAGCTTTTTAACACAATCTAACTCTACTGGCTGTATAGATGAGGCCAGAATAATAACGTCCGCTTCTGGCACAAAGCGGACGTTATCTAAGATAAATTTGCATGATTTGTGTCTTTTAAACCTCCAGATTGGTTTTGATTCTCATGATTTAACTGAGAAGAGTGATGGCGATTACTATCTCGTTTTTCCGGACAGGATCAGACTCTTCCCTGAGCATCAGGCTCAGTTTGCCTATTACCTTTAATCGGGTGACTGACTCCGCATCATAAAAAAGAGCTTCCACCGCCTTACCGATGTAACAATGCGGCACGCTGAGATCACACACTGACCACCTCACCGATAAATGACTGAAATATGCAGCCAGATGTCGTTACAGACGGCTCTGGCTGCAGTATGGCTGTCAGAATGTTTCCCAGTTTGCTTCCGACGCCCTGAGGGATGACGGGTGTTTTAACGCCGGCGTGGGCACTTTAACCTCCGGCATCAACAGGCCGGAAGCAGGAACACGGAACACGGCTACGGTTTTTTCAAGCTCATGAGCCTGATCCTCGAGGCTGCTGGCGGCTGCGGATGACTCTTCAACCAGCGCGGCATTCTGCTGAGTTGTGGTGTCCATCTCTGTCATGGCCTGCGCAATCTGGGTTATTCCGCGGTTCTGTTCGTCCGACGCAGCCGCAATTTCGCCCATGATGTCCCTGACCTGGGTCACAGACTTGACGATATCCTCCATCGTGACACCGGCACGGTTAACCAGTTCGGTACCGTTACTCACCCGGCTCAGTGACTCACTTATAAGCGCCTCGATTTCTTTTGCCGCAAGTGAACTGCGCTGTGCCAGATTTCGGACTTCACCGGCAACTACTGCGAATCCCCTTCCCTGTTCTCCCGCTCTTGCAGCCTCGACGGCGGCGTTGAGCGCCAGGATATTCGTCTGGAAAGCGATACCGTTAATGACGGAGATGATTTCGCCGATTTTACCTGAGCTCTGGCTGATCCCTCCCATCGTGTTGATCACGTCACTGATGATTTCCCCGCCGCGGCTGGCATTGTGTGACGCCTCGGTGGCCAGCTGGCTGGCGTGATGGGCATTCTCCGCATTCTGCTTAACGGTGGAGGTCAGCTCCTCCATGCTGGCCGCAGTTTCAACCACCGCTGCCGACTGCTGTTCCGTGCGTGAAGACAGGTCGGTGTTACCCGCAGCAATCTCGGAGGAGGCGCGGGCAACGTTATTCACTCCGTCCCTGACACGGGAGATAATGTCACGCAGGCTCTGGTTCATCGCGCCCACGGCTGTCATCAGCTCGCCAAGCTCATCGGTGCGCGAGGTAGTGATGTCTGAGGTCAGATCACCTTCAGCAATGCGCTGTGCAGACGACAGCGTCTCTCTCAGCGGAACGGTGATACTTCGCGTCATTCGCCAGGCAATCAGGAGGCTGAGAACGATACAGGCGAGTGTTGCAAAACCGATCTGCCAGAGCGCGGTCTGGATATACTTCTCAGCCATCTCTGACTGAAAGAACGCGAGGTCCGTGATGGACTGGTTCAGCTTACCTGCCGCTGCGGTCATTTCATCTGAGGCCTGCTTTTCAGTCCGCACAGAAAGGAGATAATTATTTAACTGCGCGGAGCCCGATGCCATTTTTTGCTCCACGTCCGCCACTACTGCGGCGAGCGCGCTGCCGGAAACGCCTCTGAGCTGGTTTACCAGCGGAGAAATGGCGTCCCTGACTTCACTGAATTTATCCAGCGTGGAAGCGTCCGGCTTTCTGATGAACTCCTGGACATAAAATGCCGCCTGCTCTGTCCTGAAGCTGAGGGAAAGCAGGGGCGCAACAACGTCGGCAGGAGCAGAAGCCTGGCCGGCGGCCAGTTTTTCTCCCAGTGATGCCAGGCCCAGCGTGTGTATTTCGCTCAGCGCGCGCGCGGCACTGTCACTGCTCTCGAGAAAAGCCTGACGCTTTTCCTGATACTGCGTCAGGATACCGCTCAGAACAGAAAGCCTTTCCCCTCCTTCCGCCGACCAGGAGTATTTATTAAGACTGGTTCGTAAGACAAAAAGCTGATTCATCGCCTCGCCGTTAATCTCAATAAACTTTTTGTCGCGGGTGTACTGAAAAAGCGTGCGGTTAAGTCTGGCTTTCGCCAGCGTGTCGAGCATCTGAACGGTGACATCGCGCTTGGCCGAATTTTCCTGAATGCTTAAAAAACAGCGAAAGGCCAGCGCCGATATGATGACGGAGGCCAGTATGACCAGCGTGAATCCCAGTCCCAGTTTGCCGCCTATCTTTAAATCTGTAACTTTTCTTATAATATTCATTTAAATTACCCCGGAGTTAAACAGTACCCTGAGATTTATATCCTCTCAGGGTTCAATCCGGTATCGGCCAGAAAGTTGCATTATTTACACCTGTTTTCCGTGGCTTTATAAAATAATCGGTTTCATTGATCAGAATCACTTAATCACCCCTTTGCTGACAAGAGGGGTTAATTATCTTTCAGGTTATCATTTGGGCTCTAACTTTTATTTTTAACGAGGCGGAGTCAGATAAATAAAATTAAATAATGTTTTCACCATAAGCCAAACGAATCTGAACACATCAACTTAAACGTATAATCAGTAAAAGACGGTATTTAAAAAAAATAAAAATTAAATCCGCATTACCGTGCCGGAATGCAATGTATTTTCTGAAGTTTTTTTCACGAAATTAAAGGCATGCCAGCCAGATTAAACATCTTATTTACCGTCTCGCTTGCATGCATAATGCTTTCAGGCATAATTTAAACGTGCAACTGGGTGCTGGCGCCCGCCGCCAGAGAAGCCTGGAGCCACACAACTGGTTCGCCTCACCTCTTGCGCGGCGTTTTAGCCCGAACTGAACGCTAACATCTTCTTAATTCATTTCTGTTTACCCTGCCGCACCCGTAAAGATGCATTCATCTGCTGCATTCGCGGATGGATTTCCTTGAATAAGGAAGCATACCTGTCGCAGTGATAGTTAAAAGCATTGATTTGACGCTAAAGAAAAGAGATGACTGTGACGATAGTCTGGTAAAGAAGCACAACCACCGGAAAACCTGATAACCAAAAGAAAGTCCGGATAAAGTGTTGATAAGGGAAGTGCTCGCTTATTTTATACACACAATTGATTGTTACGTTGAATTTCACGTTCCGATAACTGCACTAACTGTCTAAAGCGACAGGAAAACAGTGAACAGTATACAGGTATTTAGCGGGTTATATTTCACAGGAATAAACAGCTGAGTTATTCAGGAGTGAAGAAATCTTCTGAGACAGGACAGTCAGTTATGCCAGTGCCTAAATCACCTTACGGAGGGAGATATGTCACTTCGAGACGAAGAAAGAGGACTCATCATAATTGGCGAAGCCGCCCTGTATCTTGCGCTGACTGACAAGGAAATTGACATCAATTCCCTTATGGAACAGCTGAAAAGGATGGCGACAGGCAGCTGTAGCGACAACCGCCTGTGTAAAATTTTTGAGGCCATATCGTGGTTGAAAAAGCTTACCAGCCCAGAATTTGAGAGGCAGTCTGTGCCATATCTTCATATCATCAATAGCCTGAACGAGGGTAAAACTGACAGCAGCTTATAATATTCAAATCTGTCAAAACACACCGATGACTTTACCGAACTCATGCGAGTTTATTACCTCACGTGATGGCCTGTATCCTGTCTGCCGCTAAGGTCATCCCGATTTTAGCCATGTCCGCTTCTGGCACAAAGCGGACAGATTTATTGAGCTTGAGGTCCGCTATGAGCGACCGTGAGCATTGCTAACAACATTCTGTGTGAATCAACAGGTAGCAGGCAGCGATCAAAGCGCCTGCCAGGTCAGATAATTTTGGCTTAGTAACCTTTGCTTCACCTTACCCCCCTTAGACAACGTCTTTCGGCGACATGCTAATAATACAGTGTGCGATTCGCATCTGGTTCAGCCGGCTCATTCAAATCTCAGTAAAAATACTCTGATGAAAATCCAGCAATGGCTAATGCTGCTGCGAAAAGAACTTAATCCCGAGAAAAAATGATTATTTAGCTTAAGTGCTTTGTTTAACGTTACTAAAAGTTTATTACGTAATGCAGTAAAACAACCGTGCGGTATAAAGTTAGTGAGTGAATAACCGATAAATGCATTAAGGTGCGTTACGAATGTATCTTTTGTAATTGTCACTATAACGAATTAATTCACCAGGAATTAAAAATGAATAAGATTCTTAACAATATAAGCCTTACCGCCAAATTTGCCATTCTGGGCCTGTTTTCCCTTGTTCTGTTCTCAGTTCCTACCATGCTTTTTGTGTCTGAAGGTAATAAATACATTCAGGATAAGCAAAGAGAGGTAACAGGTATCCCCGTAGAAAATAAGATTTTAGCCCTACTCAATTTGATACAGCGCCATCGTGCAGAAACCGCCCTTGCCATTGCAACCAAAAATCCAGCAACACCGTCCCGCGTTCAGGTCAGAGATGAAATTGAAAACATCACTGATGTTATTACCAAAGATATGGCCAAGACAGAAGGCAGCGCTGCCATGATCATAAAAAATCAATGACGTGCGCGCACAGTGGAGCCAGCTACAGCAAAGAATCGATTCTTCACAACTGACTCTGACAGCCAGTCTTGATGCACATGCCCTCCTCATCCGCAACCTTTTGAATGCGAACCGTGATGTGCTGGATTTTTACGGCCTTTCACTCGATTCAGATATCAACACGTACCGTTTAATTACGAGTAATTTTTCATCATTGCCTGAACTGACCGAAAGCCTTGGGAAAATACGTGCATTTGGTACTTCCCTTCTTGCCCGAAATGAAAGCATAAGTGAAGCAGACTCTGTCCGTATGGAGTCTTTAATCAGTAATGGTTCGTATAACCTGAATTTATTTGTTCAGGATTCTGAAAAACTGTTTTTATCTGATAACACACTTAAGCAAAAATTTAGCGCAAATGCAGATGCAGCCGTTGAGGAGGCAAACAGTGCTCTCAAAACCGCTGAGGCGATTTTCATTAACCGCAGCATGACGAATCAAAACCCGAAGGACTATGCAGCGCTCTTTACACACGCTATTAACAAATTCAGCGACTACGCCATTGCCGGGGGTAATGAACTGAATGAAATGCTGAATGGGCAGATTAAGGAACACCGGTATGCACAATATGCACTACTGACCGTTCTTGTTTTTATCGTCCTGCTGGCAGTAATTTTTGCTCTGGTTATTATTCGCTCCGTTACCAGACCTATCAGTGCCGCATCAAGACTGGCCCTTGAGGTGGCGGGCGGTGACCTTACGTCAACATTGACGGTGACAGGACGCAATGAAACTGCCGCACTGCTTAAGGCATTACTGCAAATGAGTCAGAGACTTACGCTTACGGTGGAAAACATTAAAAGTAACGCTGTCACTATTGCTACGTCATCTGAAGAAATAGCCCGTGGAAATGGTGATTTGTCGGCGCGAACGGAAGAGCAGGCAGCCTCTCTGGCTGAAACTGCGGCAAGTATGGAGCAGTTATCGTCAATCATCGGCAATAATGCGGATAACACGCGTCATGCTGCTGAAATGGCCAACTCCGCTACAACTGCGGCCTTGAGAGGCGGTGAGGCCATGGAGTCAGTCCTGGATTCAATGGAAAAAATAAGCAACAGTGCTGGACAGATTAAAGAAATCATTTCCGTTATTGACGGGATAGCGTTTCAGACGAATATTCTTGCTTTAAACGCAGCCGTCGAAGCTGCCCGGGCAGGTGAGCACGGTAAGGGCTTTGCTGTTGTTGCTTCTGAGGTCAGGGCACTGGCGCAGCGATCGGCTGGAGCGGCGAAGGAAATCAAAGGGCTTATTGAGCAGTCAGTTGAGCATGCCGGACAGGGAATTTTGATGGCCCGGGATGCCGGTGAAAAAGTTAAACAAAGCGTGGAAGCAATTGAGCAGACATCGCAATTGGTCAGAGAGATCTCATCTTCTTCTGAAGAACAGAGTGCGGGCGTATCACAAATAAATATTGCGGTGACACAGATGGATCAGGTTACGCAGCAGAATGCCGTGCTGGTTGAAGAATCTGCATCATCCGCTGATGAACTTGCAAACCGGGCCGCAAGCCTGAGAGATGCTGTCAGCGTGTTCCGCACAAACGCAGTTTAAGTGGTTCAAATGCTTTAGATGTGTGTAATTAAACGTGGACATACTTTTACAAAAACTACATCTCTGTCTGATAAGCCATCTCTGGGGATGGCTTAACTCATTCAAGGTCATGAAAAAGTTATAAAGTACACTATTGCAATTAAAGTCCCTGCGGACTGATCATACATCTAATGATATATTTGGTATTAACCACCCATTGTGTGTATGGGCTATGTTCATAACGTCCGTAGTGCTTCCATGTTGTTTCTGTAGCAGATGGCCTTCATACTTCTTCTTGTGCCGGACGGCGCGTTACACCTTCCCTCTGGGGCGCTGTTCTGCACCCGCGCCGTCCGGCCGTTCAGTCAAATCTCTTACTGCGCAGTTTCATCAATCAGACTTCAAAATTGAAAATGGAGATATGCAGCTAATCATTAGATGCAGCGTTAGCTGCATAGAGGCGCTGACCTGCTCCCGGAACGTCCGCTTTTGGCACAGAGCGGACAGGCTGACTGAGCTGGAGGTCCGCTGTGAGCGAAAAGCGGACATTGCCTTAAACAACGCTCGATGATGTCGAAGCGAAAGCAATTATTTATCATAATGGCTTTGTTATGAGTCGTTTTCCGAGTCTCGCCTCATAAGATATTCGTCATGAAAAAGACCGCTAGAGTAAAGCGCAGCAGTATCAGTGGCCCAGTTAGTGAAACCGTACGACTGATAAAGTGCATATGCGGCATGATTCGTTGTGACTACGGAAAGCTTTATAGTTCTTACTGAGCTTGCAGCTTCAAGCGCAGCCTCCATTAGCCCTGATGATAGTCCCGATCCCCTCATCCCGGCACGGACATACATCACCCAGATAGTAGCTACATGACTCAGCTTTGGTGAGGTAGTGAAGCTCAAACCAATCAGGCCCTGTAAGGTGTTGTGAAGGTCGAATCCGCCAAAAATATGATTGGTTCGCAATTTTTCAGCAAAGAATGTTGATGGCTTCTGCCTCCAGTCTTCGTAAGAGGCGCCAAAAGCGTCCGGATGAAGGAGCAACGCTTCCAGTCTTACTCTTCTGAAATCTTCCAGATCGCTCTCATTGATGCGACGCACCTTAAATGCTTTCACTTCAGGCTCTCTCCCGTCGTAAATTGTCAACTTCCACTAACACAACAAATTAACATGAGTTTTCACAATGTTTTATAAATTGCCTACAGGGTTAACATCCGCTTCTGGCACAGGGCTGCTGTTGCAGCCCTGACAAATTAGACTTCAATAGATTCTGATATCTCCAGGGCATCATCTACTTCGATGCCCAGGTAACGTACTGTGCTTTCGAGTTTTTTATGACCCAAAAGTAACTGGATAACACGAAGATTTTTCGTTTTTTTATAGATCAGATATGGCTTGGTTCTGCGCATGGAATGCGTACTGTAAAGCGTTTCATCGAGACCCAGCTTCTCAATCCATCCATGAAAAATACGGTTATATTGTCTGGTTGAAATGTGTCTTGAAGAACCAATGCGGGACTGAAAAGATAGTCGCTACTACGCAAATGAGCCATTTTGATCCATGCGGATACAGCCTCTCTGGTTCCCTTCGTCAGTTCAAACTGAACAGGGCTGCCCGTTTTTTGCTGCATCACAGTCGCTCTGCCCGAAACAGTGTGTCCATAGGCCACATCAGAAACTTTCAACTTAACCAGATCGCAGCCCCGAAGTTTACTGTCCAGAGCCATGTTAAACAGAGCCAAATCGCGGACTTTTCCTTCCAGTTCAAGACGGATACGAATCCCCCAGATATGAGAGATCTGAAGAGGTCGTTTCTGGCCAATAAGGCGGCTTTTGTTCCAGGGGGATACTGTCATGTTCAATCTCCATTGGGTTAGGAGATGTGATTATGGTTGTCTCATTTGAGCGAAAAGCGGACGTTAAAGATTCATATAGTAATGTCTTTATACGGAGAACATACTTTTATGAGAATTTCGCAAAGCAGGTTCAACGTTCTGAAGTGGCTACCGCATAACTTAAATAAGCAGCAATGCTTCAGAAATGCATAGTGTAGGGGGCTCTCGCGTATGCTGAGGGCCGTCAAAACAGCCATCAGCAGCCATAATTCTGCTAGTTGCCGCCAATGATAATTGTCAGCGACAACCAGCACATCTGAACGTTTTAATAATTGATAGAATGCATGATGCTAATCAGACTAATACCGTTTTGTAGCGTTCAGTCTGTGCTTCAATTTCTTCGTCGGTGATCGTCGCACTTCCGCCTGTAATGAAAGGCTTGATATAGTGCATCCCCAGATATCCGGAGATGGTTTCAAAGGACTGCAGGTATTCGCTTACCGTATGACCGGCTGCGCCATCAGGCTGATAGGCAGACTCAGCACCACCGAGCGAAACGGCCAGCATAAGTTGCTTGTCACGCAGTGCCTGTGTTTCGCCACCATGTGACCAGCCGTAGGTCAGTACGTCATCAAGCCACTGTTTGAGAAGCGGCGGCGTGCTGTACCACTGCATCGGGAACTGCAGCACAATACGGTCGGTATTTTCCAGAACAGCCTGTTCAGCAGCCACGTCAATTTTGCCATCCGGATACAGGTTATACAGATAACGCACTTCGACATCGGGCAGTGATGCTGCACTTTTTGCCAGCGCCGAGTTAACACGGGACAGATGAATGTTGGGATGGATAACAAATACAGTTGTTTTCATTTTTTTATCTCTTGTCTTTAAAAGAATGTGTCGTCAATTTCAAGCCGGGATAAAGCGTCATTGATGTCATGTAATTCAGCGTCACTGAGCTGAATATTTGCAGCATGAAAATTCTCTTCCAGCCGGTGTAATTTCGTTGTACCCGGAATCGGCACGATATAAGGCTTCTGAGCCAGTTCCCACGCGAGGACAACCTGTGCCGACGTTGCGTTGTTTCTTCCGGCAATGTCGGCGATGAGATTAAGAAGCGCCTGATTATTTTCCATTACCTCGGGTTTAAAGCGCCCCATCATGCCCCGGTAATCGCCTTCCCCGTAGGTTATATCAGCTTTCACCTGACCACTCAGGAAACCATTACCCAGCGGGCTGTAAGCCATAAAGCCGATATCGAGTTCGTCGCAGACTGTAAACAGATCCTGCTCAGGCTTACGCCACATCATCGAATACTGATCTTCAACGGCGGTGACCGGGCACACTGCATGGGCCCGCCGGATATAAGACGCGGGCGCATTGGATAATCCCCAGTACTTTATTTTCCCTTCGGCGATTAACTCTTTCATCAATCCTGCGACCACTTCCGGCTCAACCGCAGGATCAACGCGATGCTGGTAAAACAAGTCAATATAATCGGTTTTAAGACGGTCAAGAGAACCTTCCAGCTGCTTTCGGACAGACGCCGGGCTACTGTCCAGAACCGGTACCAGCTGACCATCGATATTTTCCATTCCGGTCACGCCAAACTTGGTCGCAATGATGACACTCTCCCTGTGTTTACTAAGAGCAGTACCCAGCAGTTCTTCGTTTTCAAATCCGTAAATAGGGGCCGTGTCGAAAAGGTTGCATCCCAGCTCAACAGCCTTGTCTATCAGCTTTATCCTTTCCTTGATTTCAACTGAATGACCATAGCCATGATCCATGCCCATGCACCCCAGCCCCATCTCTGAGACATGAAGCCCCTGGCTACCTAACCTTCTCAATTTCATGATTATTTCACCCTTATTTAAGACGCTGATGATTTTGAGTGGTTAAGTATACGGCTGGATTTATTGCCGAAAAATTGCTAATTTCGAAAGCCAGAATTGCTGAAAACACAATAATCATGAATAAACTTGATGCTCTGCGATTTTTTGTTGCCGCTGCGGAAACGATGAATTTTCGCGAAGCTGCGGTCAGGCTGGCCATTTCTCCCTCCGTGGTAACGCGAACCATTGCTGAGCTGGAAAATCAGCTCGGCGAACCACTGTTCAAGCGGAATACCCGATCGATTGTGCTGACCAGCTTTGGCGAACTTTTCCTGCCAAAGGCTGTGCGCCTTCTTGAAGACTCACAAGCGCTGTTTCAGACGGCCAGAGATGACAATGAGATGAAGGGGATTGTGAGGATCACACTGTTCCGTTTTCCCGGACACGAACAGGTGCTGTTTGAGCTTTTGACTGCGCTTCGACCCTATCCTGAGCTGTTTATAGACTGGCGGCTGGACATGATGAAGCTGAATTCGATACAGAACCGCATTGATATGGGGATCCGCATCGAACGCGAGCCAAATCCGAACTTTATTATCAGGCCCATCACGCTCGTTCATCACGCGCTGATGACATCGCCTGAACTCATTGAGAAGCTGGGGGCGCCGGAAAACTTCGAAGATCTGCGCCAGCGCTATCCTTTCAGTGGGTTGCTGAATCCTGAAACCGGCAAAGTATTCGAATATATGCTCGATGGCGTCGATACGTTTGTACCGCGCCATCTTGAGTTTTTTACCACCGACTCCCAGTCTGAGATTCAGGCTGCTTTAGCCGGGAAAGCCGTGATCCAGTCAAGTAATCTGGCCTGCAGGGAATACCTCGAAGACGGCAGGCTGGTGAATGTCCTGCCGGAACTGAAACTGGAAACCTGGCAGCTTTATCTTTACCGGCCCTATCAGACCCTTGTACCGCAGCGCATCAGGACCGTTTTTCGCATTCTGGAAGATATTTTACTCCGGCACTTCAGCTGAGTGCGTGCCCGGATGCGGCTGGCACCTTCAGACGGCGGCACCACTTACCCGGAGAGTTGAATGTCCGGGTACAACCCTTTCCCCGATAAGTCGCTGCTCCGGGATGCGCGCATCCGCCAGACACAGACTTTCGTCTACACCGGCCTAGAGGTATCAGTTAACGATTTCATCTATCCAGTCTGCAAATGCGCGAACGGCGGGTGACAGAAAACGCTGATGGGGGTAAAGCAATGTGACAGGAACAGACGACGGCTGCCATTCGGCCGGGACTTCAACCAGCGTTCCTTTCTGCAGGTGTTCTGCGACCACGTTCTCAGCAAGCTGCGCCAGTCCGAACCCTTCAAGGCACATTTTTATATAGAGTCCCGTCTCGTTGACGGCGGCCTGCCCGCTAACGGAGACAGACAGCGTTTCCGTTCCCTGCACAAAACATAGTTCGTCCGTGCGCCGGCTTTGGCCGGAAAAATAGTGAATGGCCCGGTGATGAGATAACTCTTCAGGTGACTGCGGAATACCATACGCCCTGAGATAGCCGGGAGAGGCACAGGTGATCCAGCGAAACTGCCCGAGCGGGCGGGCAACCAGCGTTGAGCTAAGCAACTCTCCGGTTCTGATTACACAATCCACCCCCTCCTGAACCAGATCGACCTGACGATCGCTGACACCAATCATCAGGTAAATATCAGGATACCGGCTGTAGAACGTTTTCAGATTGGGCATAACGATGAAATGAGCTATACCGCCAGGCATATCAACGCGTAAACGGCCCCGGGGGCGCCTGTTCGAATCAGCCAGACTGGCTTCAGTATGTTCAATTAAGGCCAGAATTTCCCGGCACTGCGCCAGATACTGCAGACCTTCGGGAGTCAGACTGACCCGTCTCGTGGTCCGGTTTAGCAGACGCACCTGCAGATATTTCTCCAGATTTTTGATGGTGCTGGTAACCGTCGAGGCAGGCAGGGAGAGTGTTTCCGCTGCCCGCACAAAGCTTCCGGCCTCAGCCACCCTTAAAAAAATCTGCATAGCCTGAATGCGATCCATCTGGCTGCTCTCCTGGATATCATATGAGGGTGATAAGTATCATTATTCGTTAATTATGAATTATGAAAACGCGTTAGTCATCTTTTTCACCTTAATCGGAGGGCGTATCGTTTTCCTGTTCACACATAAAGAGACGATGACAATGACAGATTACAACAGAGATATTGTTAATAATCAGCACGAAAACCCGCCGGTAACGCTGATTCGCGGGGCCACCATACTGAGTATGGACGACAATGTAGGAAACCTTGAGCGTGGCGATATTCTTGTCACTGGATCAACGATTACCGCCGTGGGACAGAACCTTGATGCGCCGGGTACTCACGTCATTGATGCCACAAATATGATCGCCATGCCGGGGATGGTCGACTCTCACCGTCACGCCTGGGAAGGTCAGCTGCGACGTATCAACCCCAACGCCACCTGTCTGGACGACTACAGCAACGCCACGCACTTTTCGTTCGCTAAATATTACCGTCCGGAAGATATCTATGTGGGTAACCTGCTGACGGCGCTGGGCGCGATTGACGCGGGCATCACCACAATGATTGATAACTCGCACAACAGCCGGACCGCAGCACATTCCGATGCCGCCGTTGAGGCCCTGCTTGATGCCGGTATTCGCGCGATCCATGCTTCCGGCGCACCGGTGGCCGGTGATGGGATAAGGCGCACTGGCCTGGCAACTGGCAGCGCCTGCAGGAAAAATATTTCACGGACAATCCTGAGAGTCTTGTGACGCTGGGCGTCATGGCTCAGCTGGAGCCAGAATTATGGGCCGAAGCGCGCAGGCTGGGGTTGCCGATCGTGACCGAATTCTTTGGTGCTGAGATGGCCTCCGAGCTTGAATCGCTGCATCGGCAGGGTCTGCTTGGCCCGGATAATATATTCAACCACTGCACGGCACTGCCTGATGAAGGCTGGGAAATCCTGCGAGAAGCCGGTGTCCGGGTGAACGTATGCCCGCGCTCAGATTCGCATTACGGCATCGAAAGCGGGATGTTCGCTATTGAAGCCGCGCAACGTCATGGTATCCATCCTGGCCTGAGTGTTGACAATGAAACGTCTTACAGCACCGACATGTTTATGGAAATGCGCGTGGCGTTCTATCTGCAGCGTGTGATGGGTATGCACAAGCAGCACTGTTGTGATTCAGCGCATTCGCTGACGACGCTTCCGGCTGCGCAGCTGCTTAAATCGGCCACCGTCGATGGTGCTTACTGTGCAGGAATGCAGGACAAAGTGGGCAGCCTGACGCCAGGCAAGCAGGCTGATCTGGTGCTGATTAACGCGGCTGATATCAACCTCTATCCCAACGGAAATGCGTTTGGTACCGTGGTACATGCAACCGAGCGCAGTAACATCGACACCGTGATGATCGGCGGGCGCATCGTCAAGCAGAACGGCAAAGTGCTGGGTGTGGACAGTGAGCGCCTCCGCGCAGCCATTGATGAATCACGCGAGCACCTTTTTGCGGCGGCAGGGTATGAGCCAGACATCTTTGCGGAAAAATTCCTGCCGCTGGTTCAGGCTAACTGACAGAGACGAACAGCATGAGCGCGATTTATTACGTGGTAGCTTTTGCAGCAGGTCTGGGGATTACCCTGCAGACGACCCTGAACAGTCAGCTTGCAAAAGGACTCGGAGGCGACTCTGTCACCGCCGCGTTGTTTTCCTTTACGGCCGGGGCGTTCAGCCTCGGGATTTACTCGCTGCTGCGTGGAGGGTTATTCACCTCCCTTTCAGCCATTCCTTCTCAGCCTGTCTGGAGTCTGGCGGGCGGACTGATCGGTGCCTGCGCGCTGTTCAGCTACGTGGTACTTGCACCGAAAATCGGTTTTTCAGCTCTGCTCGGACTGGCAATTGTCGGGCAGTTGCTCTCATCTCAGATGATCGACCATTTTGGTCTGCTGGGCGCGATCAAGCGCCCGGTTTCTTTAATTAAGTTGGCTGGAATGCTTGTCATGCTGGCCGGTCTCGCCGTCATGCTTTTCGGCGATCGACTTTCCGCACGTTTTCTGCAGTAACGGCTTTCCCCCGTTTGCTACCACGCAGGCGGGGATAAGTCTGGTCTGGCGCAAAGTACGACCTTTATTTATCGAGAGGATTCACATGTTTTCAATCGCAGGTGATATAAGGAATACGCTGGGGGAGTGTCCCCTGTGGTGTGAAAGGACCCGCAGGATTTACTGGACTGACATTGAAGCCTGTGAACTGCTCGCATTAGAAGAAGGTAACGACGCTGTCATGCGCTGGTCGCTGCCTGAACGCCTTGGTTCCTTTGCTCTGACTGACCGAAGTCATATTCTGCTGATGGGGCTTGCATCCAGGCTGGCTTTGTATGATCTCAACACCGGTTTTCTTACCACGCTGGCCGCCTCACCGGGAGGCACGGGTACCCGCATTGGGGATGGCAGATGTGACCGTAGCGGTAATTTTGTCTTTGGAACAATGGATGACGGTTTTCCCGTGAACGTTATCGGTAAGTTTCACCGGCTTAATGCGGCAACGCTGACAGTTGAGACGCTTGCACTGCCCGATGTCGCCATTCCAAACAGCATCTGTTTCAGCCCCGATGGCGGCACTCTCTATTACTGTGACTCGATGCAGGGTCGGATAATGTGCTGCGATTACCCCTCGCTGCAAAACCAGCGCGTATTCACCAAAGTCGAAGGCGCGCCTGATGGTTCCTGCGTGGATGCCAGGGGCTATTTGTGGAATGCTGAATGGGGAGGGAGTCGTGTGGTCCGCTACCGGCCGGATGGAACCAGAGACGCAGTTCTGTTGTCGCCGGGAATGCAGAGCACCTGCCCGGTACTGGCAGGTGAGAACTTCAGCCGCCTCTGTTGCACTACAGCGTCTGTAGGGCTCACTACGCTGTCTGAATATGACGGTAAATTACTGAAAGCTGAATCTGATGTCAGTCCCGGATTATCTGAAAGCCGCTTTGCGACACATAGAATTTAACGGATTAAATTTGGACAGCATCATATCTGCTTCAGGTCGTAAGGTGACGCTTGCTTTTGGCACAACGCGACTATACGCAAGTAGACGTCTGCCATGAGCGCGATGTAAACAACAGATTATGAAATTGTTCTCAGGCGGCGGGAGTCAGAATGCCGGTTAACGCTTCGGCTGTCTGCCACAGGCGCGTCGGGTCGGATTTCATTACGGTTTTGGGTTGTTTTGCGACATGGGGAGCTCCAAAAAGCAGAAAGCGCGGGCCGTAAAATTCTCCCTGCGTCGCCGAAGGGTCAACAGCTGCTCTCAGGAGCGATTCTGTTGCCCACTCTACACGCACTGAAGGCACGAGATAATACATCAGTTTTTTTCGGGTCGATGCCGTTCCCAGATTCGGGCCACTTGTCTGCAGATTAGTGCGCGTATGGCCCGGATGCGCACTCGTACTGAGTAACGGCCAGTGACGTGTTTTTGCGATATGGCCAAGTTGATTCGCAAACAACAAACAGGCCAGTTTGGACTGTGCATACGCCGCAATCGGTTTGTAAGATCGTTCACAATGCAGGTCATCAAACCGAATGTTTCCCATCATTGCAGCGCTGCTGGTCATGGTTGTGACGCGGGGATTTTTTGCTTCCAGTAAAAGCGGTAGCAGAAGATTCGTCAGCGCGAAGTGGCCGAGAAAATTTGTCGCAAACTGCAGTTCAAAGCCGTCTGCGGTGAGCTCACGGCGTGGTGGTGCCATGATCCCCGCATTGTTCACGAGCAGATCCACCGGGCGTCCCTCTCTAAGCAGCTGATGGCTGAACATACGCACGCTTTCAAGGCTGGAGAGATCAACGATACGAACGTCAAGCGAAGCCCCGGAAACGGCCTGACAAATTTCCCGGCACGCCTCTTCCCTTTTCGCCTCATTTCGTACGGCCATGATGATATCGGCTCCCGCTGCCGCCAGCCTCTTTGCTGCTTCCTTACCCGTGCCGCTGTTGGCTCCGGTGATAATGACCCTGCGGCCCCGTTGCTGGCTGATTTCATACATCTGAGTTGCTCCTGTAGTGCATTGTGACAGGGCTGGCGCTGCTTTCACGCTATCCTGACCCAGCTTAACCGATAGGGCAGGCCAGTACGCCTGCAATCGGTGCCAGAGTTAATGCAATCAGCGCCATTTCGACGCCCGCCTTCCGTTTTCCATTGCTTACGGGTCAAAGCTTATTTCCGTGGAAGACTCTGATGAGCGCGCCCGACCGTTTGTCCAGTCCAGTCGTGAAATGCGCGGTAAAAAGAACTGGGGTCTGAAAAACCGAGCAGAAATGCGATTTCTCCACCTGACATTGAAGTGGTGTTGAGGTAATGGCGTGCCAGACGCTCGCGCGTGGAGTTAACCAATCCGCGAAAATTGACACCTTCTTCTGCAAGACGGCGCTGGAGCGAGCGCTGACTCAGTCCGAGGCGGGTTGCCGCATTCTTTATCGTGGCCGTATTACTCGGTAGCAGCTCCAGCAGGACGGCCCGGACCCGTTCTGCCGATGCGGCGGTTGCTTCAAGTTCACTCAGTCTCTGACGGAGATCAGGCTCAAATACGCGCCACATACCTTCACTGGCGGTAAGAAATAGCCTTAATGCATCCCCGGCGGTAAACGTAATGGAAGGCACGCTTCCTTTCATGATGCTGGTACCGAAGAATTTCTCATAGCGTCGGGCATGGGGTTCGGGAAGACTGTCTGGCAGTACCACACGACAAGCGCGGACAGGCTCGCGGGTTGCGAGACGGGCAAACCACAAAAAAGACGATTTCCGCGATTTGTAGCGACAGCGGAGCCTCGGCCTGAAGCGTCAGCCAGCGTGGAGATACTGTCAGTTCACCCTCTGGTCCCACATCCAGCATCAGCTCCATAGGGCAGACAAGCTTTTTGTACGTGGCGAGGCGCTTTGCAGCCTGAATAAGGTTTGGACTGCAAAGGGCGGCAAAAAGTGGTGGGCTGAAAGATTCGGTCGTCAGGGTTTCCATGACTCGCAGGGGAAACATCGCGTCACCAGACTCAGTTTCCAGCGCGTGTCATAAGCGGAAATAGTCCTGTGTTGAAAGGGGCTGTTTTCCTCCCGAGAGTAAGTCTTCCGGGAGCGCGGCGCGGCGTAAAACCTGCGCAGGTGTCAGGCCCAGGTCTTTCAGTAAAGCCTGCCAGCCCACATCCACCGGAAAGGTTGCGCTCTGAACCATCTAGTCTCCCTCGTCACGTTCTGGGGCGAGTGACCAGGCTCTTCAATAAGGTGGCTGCAAAGACTGACAGACACCTGACGACCTAATCGCACACCAAGTTTTTTAATTTCATTAAGGCACGTCTCCGGAACGTATACTCCAGTAATAACTTTTGCGACTACTTTTTCACTTTCTCAGGTTTGATGCATTGTACGACAAGCCCCCGTTTTATCCCGAGGCGCCCGATCCCGGCCATGTCTGAAAGTGTCAATGTCCGCTTCTGGCACAAAGCTGAAATGCTGACTGAGCTGGAGGTCCGCTATGAGCGAAAAGCGGACCATGCAGCTTTTGCTTATGAGTCGAATAATGACTTGAGAGAAATGAGAAGTCTTCACTTCATATAAAAGCCTTTAATTCCTCAGCGTTTATGTTCGCCAGCATGGATACTTTTAAATGTGGGTATGCTACGAGATATCTGGATATAAGGTTGAATCCTGCCGTATATCCAAGCCACCTTGGCAAATCTCCTGTTCCGAAAAACCAGGTGTTATGATCGTAATCTGTGCGATGCCAGTTTTCGAGAATTAGTGGACAGTATGGCTTAACAGTATCGGGCTTGAGGCTTTCCCAAAGCTCAGGTTCACCACCAAAAAGCTCAAGAGAAAAATGCCCGGCAAGTCCTTCAGAGACTAGTGCTTCTCCCAATGTTGAGCCGTATCCTGGCCCTGCCCACCTTGCAGCATGGTGCAGTTCATGGGCTAACATACGTTCAATAGAGTGCGCATCATTTTTGCAGAATGCAGAGTTTTCAGGATCTACTGTTATATAGATAACACCATCTTCAGAACAAAAACCGCTATGCCCTTTTTCAGGGATAATAAACTTCCCGGCTTTAACTACGACATCCACTGAAGGGGTCGGCATCAACCTTGTAACGTGCAGGTAGGTATCGGTCAGACTAGTCTGCAGCCATTCACAGTGAGCATTGAGTTTTTCCTGAGCATTCAGAATATGGATGGTTATTTGAGGCATATCAGTATTCCCCAGAAGCGATAGTAATGCGCGCATGTTAGCAGACATATACTGAATGCCATGGTGCAGCTCAGCGGTGGCAGACCAATGATCGGAAATGTCCGCTTGAGGTACGGAACGGACGTTCGTAATTATCTACAACACTAGAAAATGACTAATGAATCAATGGTGACTCATGATTAGGTTACTCAAAAAAATTAATCGGGTTATAGAGCCAGGTGTTGTTTAAATCATCGTCCGTATTCGTTGGCGGCGGTTTGTGCCGCCGGTGAATAGAGAGGCAGCAGGGCGCACGGCAGGAGTCCAGAAACATCGCTGAGCGGCCCTTAACTGCATATTTAATTTCATCTCATTGATCTTTTAGGTTTTTTTCTCGGCTGTGGATCGGGTTCGGGTGCTGAATCTGGCGCTGGGTTAGGTTTCGGAAGATTTGTATCAATTTCAAATACTCTAACGTAGTCGCTCCAGCCGCTATGGGTCGATGAGATCATATAACCCATGACTATTGTATCTTTTTCACCATGTGAACAAGGCAATACATATTCTAATAAATATTTATCAAACCTTATTCCTTCTACTTCATAAGATTTATTTTTTTGATCGCCTAGGTAAACAAGGGGGATACTTTCATCTGATGCAGGGCGAAATGTTACTATATAATTACTCGTAACTTCTGACATTGCTTCGCATTGTCGACCCAGCCTTTTCTTCTCGCCTTTATCACCTTCGACATCTCTTCTGGGCTTGTTTTTTGCCTGCCCAATGATAGCTTTAGAAAATGGATTCACTGACTGAGCATTGAAATTCACACGTAGCCCAAAATCGCAGCCATATTTTTTCTCAGGGGCATTTTTACCATTTTGATTTGTCTTAGAACTTTTGAATTCCAAATAATATTGTTCACCAAAGGTAATTAATGTAAAACTCAAGGCAGCCATGAAAGAAATGAAAAAACTGTCTTCAGATGCATGAGTATCTCTGGAGAAAGTTTGGGTAATTCGTGTCATGGTTTGTTCAAGTTTAAAGCTAAGCTCATCGTAATCTGTTTTGCTAATGCCCATCTGCTCCCAGCATTTGCTCATCTATGATTTTCCTCGTTTTTAGTTCGTTAATTGCTGTATGCAACACAACTTAGGTAAAGATCGTCTAGATTACATGAATGGGGTTTCGCTATGCTACTACTAAAGCAGATAGCTATGTCTTTTCTTCTCATCCAAGTGATTCAGATGATGGCAAATAAACCCAAGAAATTTAATTTGCCCCGACATGAGTAAAATATTTGGACTGGCTTAAAACCGAACGCGCCCTATGTGTCTTAATCAATCAATAAGTATTCATGTTGATTCGTCATATCTGCTGACTGGCAGTACTTTCCGTTTACGTTAGCGCACTTGCTCTCGCCGTCGTTTATACCGGCATAGCACACCCCGATCGTAACAGCGACCAAGATGCCCCGTTCTTGACCTTAATGCTCCAGAACGTATGCAGGCTCAGCCCTTTTACTCTCTTTCGCCCAGTACTGACAATAGTGAACGCGGTGCACGTGCTGTAATGATATAAACCCGTTTTATACAAACCGAAAGTCTGTTAGCTGATGCTTACTGCGGGATTGCACTAACAGTTTAGGCTCAAGCTGGGGCCGGGAAAATCTATGTCGGTGGTGCCTTAATGGTCAATTTTCGTTTATGGCACAACGAATGTCTTACGCAAAGAGCCAGTGTCTGGCGGAAGGGACAACGGTTTACCGCCTGGCTTTCGCTACGTTGCTTATCTATTTTGATTGAAGCGTTAGTTAATGCCTTTTGAGTAACTCTCATTCTAATCTTGATGAGCTGGCCTGGCGCCAACTACCTATCTCTAAGGTCAATTTATCAAAATGACTTTTAGCGACAATGTCCGCTTTTGGCACAAAGCGGACATTACTCACTGCAGAGCTCTTTCTGCCGTCAGTTAACCCAGTCTTCCAGCACCAGATCCGGCACTCTATCAAACTCCCGTGTATTATTCGTCACCAGCACGGCGCCGGCCGCGATGGCGTGCCCGGCAATCGCCGTATCGTTCGGGCCGATCGGTGTCCCGGCCTGGCGCAGCGCCACTTTAATCTCCGTGGTGGCATCCACCGCGGCGCGATCCCAGGGCAGGACGGCATCGAGCCGGGCGCAGAACGCGTCAACCAGCAGTGCGTGTCGCGGCAAGGCCTTCGGGCCGGTGGCGCCGAAGCGCATCTCTGAGTAGGTGATGGCCGACACCACGATGCGGTGGCCGCGCAGCACTGCCTGCTCCAGGCGCTTCAGTACGGCTTCCGGCTGCTCGCGCATGATGAACGAGCAGATACAGGTATCCAGCATATAGGTTGTGTTCACAGGTTAAATCGTCCTTCGTCGCTGACAACGTCTTCGCGCTCTGCCATAAAGTCTGGATCGGCCTTTTCGAGTTCCAGGTATGAGCTCCAGGTCGGCCGGGCGGGACGCAGGATGATGTTGTCCCCTTCCCGGATGATTTCGAGTTCGCTCACTCCTTCAAAATCCATGTCACGAGGAAGACGAATGGCGCGATTGTTGCCGTTTTTAAAAATGGATACGGTTCTCATGGTTACTCCTTCCGGTCGGATGTCCGACACTGTGCCGATACCGGCTATTTTTTGTGGCAGTACAACGCTGCATAGATAAAGCATATCCACTGTCTATGCAGATGTAAAGCATATGCATCTGTTAAGTATATGCAGATGTAGGACATATGTATATGCATCACATATTCTTATTTGTCTCTTTTTATCGAAGATCCGAAAAAAGACAGAACCGGATCTTTCCTCCTCCGGTGGCGGTTTTCTGCGCAGTACACCACATGTTGTGGCTCACTCAGCTGCACATGACACAACATAGGGGATGCGTCAGCATAAATCCGCCCGGTAAACCCCGCTTCTGCCCGCCCCGCCGCCGTGCTACCCTTCCGGTTACTGCCATAATCGGAAAAAGTCGGATCCGGTGAATGCTGGCTTCCGGCAATTGCGTTGCGGGAATAAAAGCAGGCTTACTGATGAATCAGTAACTGTAAGTATAGTTATAGTCATCTGAGTGACTGTTAGAATAGTTATTCTGACTGTTGTTAATGTCAGAATTCTGACAGTTAACTAAGGTAATCATGAGTGAAGTAACTGTCAGCTGCACTACTGGGTGAAAGGTGACTGTTTTCCTTCCTCATTACTGCAAGGCTTTTTATTACGGGGGGTAACGTTCATGTCCGTGCTGATCACGCACAGCAACGATTTTGTCTACGCGTTTGAACTCATCCGGAACGCCGCGGAGTGTCCGCTGCCGGAAAACTGCCGGATGGCCTCCGCAGGCGGACTCGGCCTGATACGCCGCCACTATGACACCTTCCGGGCGGAGCTGATCCATGAGGACGCGCTGCCCGTCCTCGCTTCCGGGCTGGACACCTACTCCCACTGCATCCGGGTGCTGCAGGACTACTTCACGGGCAACCCGTCCGGCCTGTCCGGACACGACGCGCGTATCTACGGGCGCTATCTGGAGACCGGACATGAAGAATTTGTGGAACTGGCCCGTGAGCTGGACACCGGTCGCGTTAAAGAGTGAGGGTGTTATTCGATAATACAGCGAAACCAATTTAACTCCGGAGGATTGCTCGGATGGGAAGTGCCAAAGAACTTATGTTGGAGCTGCAGCAGGAACGGTTTGAGGCGTGGGCCGCCGAGAAATATCCTGAGGTACAGCCCGATACGCCAGAGTGGGAAACCATCGGCCAGATTTATTCTGACTGGCAGGACTTTCTGTCAGACCAGGCGTATGAAGACTATCTGCGGGACGAGTTTACCGCCTCACTCAACTCTGTTGATGCCCGCTGTGAGCATGCCTTCACAGAACTGAGAACGCTGCAGGGGCTTAACCAATCCTTCCAGCCGGACATCGTGTTACGCATGTCGTGGGTTCACGCGGTAAGCATTATGGAAGCCTGCCTGATGTACTGCGCCCGGGCGCTGCTCAATCATGAGCCACACCTCCGGCTGTTCCAATCAAACCAGCATAAGATCGGACTGAGAGATAACCAGACAAAGTTTCTAAAAGTGTGCTGCCAGCCGGTGGCTCCCGCTGACGCTTATCGTGAAGCCGTGCAGGCCATTGTCAGGGGAATGACGTTTCATAATGTGAAGCATATTGAAAGGTATTTTGGCGCCGTTCTGCGTCAGGAGCCCGAGTGGCCTGTAAGCCGACTCAAAGACATTGTTAATACCAGGCACGACCTGGTTCACCGGAACGGCATATCAGAGTATGACACTGAAACCGTCGTAGGCCGCTACCAGTTGGAGCGTGCTCTCAGTGACATCACCCTGTTTCTTGAGGCCTTCCACGCTACCATGCAGGCTGAAACTGCCGCTTACAGGAAAGAGAAAAATGCGTGCTGACATGAATTCCTGCTGCCTCATCCGGAGAAAGACATGACGGGTATGCTTCCCTATGGCCAGCCGTTACAGGCTGCCTCACTTCCGGTAGCTATAGACTATCCGGCTGCGCTGGCGTTACGTCACATGGCTGCGCTGATCGACGATTTGCCAAAATACCTGCTGGCGCCGGAAGTCAGCGCACTTTTACATTACGTGCCGGACCTGCACCGCAAGATGCTGCTGACCACGATGTGGAACACCGGGGCGCGCATCAACGAGGCGCTGGCCCTGACCCGCGCCGACTTCACCCTGACGCCGCCCCATCCCTTCGTGCAGCTGGCCACGCTGAAGCAGCGCGGTGAAAAGGCCGTACGCGGGCCGGGACGTACCCCGTCGGGCGTGGTGCCGCACCGGCTGGTTCCGCTGTCGGATCCGCAGTACATCGCCCAGCTGGAGATGATGGTGGCCACGCTGCGGATCCCGGTGGAGCGGCGCAATCCTGACTCCGGCCGGACGGAAAAGGTGCGCCTCTGGACCGTGACCGACCGCACCGTGCGGACCTGGATCAACGAAGCCGTGGCGGCCGCTGCGGCCGACGGCGTGACCTTCTCGGTGCCGGTAACGCCCCACACCTTCCGGCACAGTTACGCCATGCACATGCTTTACGCGGGGATCCCGCTGAAGGCGCTGCAGAGCCTCATGGGCCACAAGAGCCTGAAGTCGACGGAGATCTATACGAAGGTGTTTGCGCTGGACGTGGCGGCGCGTCACCGGGTGCAGTTTTCTATGCCGGGCAATGAGGCGGTGGCAATGCTCAGGAAGGAATGACGGCAGGTATACCTTAATTGGCCTGTTGCTTTTGACAGGTCAATAATAACATTTAGCAGCTTAAATTGGCTATCTATTTATTGGCCACTTAAAATGCCCTTTTTTGATGAATCTAGTGACAATTTGCTAATCAATTAATTTTTATTGGATTAGTTTAGTGGTTGATAATTATATCGATAACCATGTTATCAATTATCATAACTAACGTTACTACTGCGTTGATGAGTTTAACTTCTAACTTTATTTATTTTTCGCAAAATAATTGCGTGCAATTTAATTGCTAGCTATTTTAATGTGAACAATTCACCTCAGCTTTCTAAAGCCATCTATTATGAGTGCAATCTTGAACTATCTACGTGACCAACTTTCCGTTGATTGCTTGAATAGCTTAGAGTGATGATAATTGTGGTCATATAAGGCAAGTTATAAGTGATAATAGTGCGGGCTGGCTTGAAATATTAAGACTATCCATGTCTATGGGATGCAGAAGCCCGCAGCGCATGGACTTTTCATCGTTAGCAAGAACATAGGATGTTGATTAGTGAAAAAACATATAAAAGTACCCGACAACATTTTTCATTTGAACGATCCTTTTTTTAAAGAAAAAAAAATTGTTCACCTAAAGACAACGCCGGTAAAAAATGGGGAAATCCATATTTACTCCAACAAAAATAAGGAGGAACACATAGTTGGTTCAAAAGTGCATTTTCCGGTACCTTCCCTTGCACACCTTGAACGCTATAGTCAGTCACACTTTGACCTCACTAGGGATGAGATCCAAATGGGGGACTCAGTAGTTTACTTTTTTGGTAAGGTTATACAACCGCTGGTTTGCGCCACCGTGGTAGGCATAAAAAAGGATTTCGGAAAGACATGGCTTAGGCTTCAACCTAATCACCTTCAGTCAAAGTTTTTTGAAACGTGGGTAGAATATTTACCTCACAATTTTTTTCTTGTATCAAACAATCTAAAGGGCCGAGTAAATGCAATTCCGAATCAAGTTTATGCAGTTTATCAGGATGAACTGGATAAGATTGAAGATATTTATGCGCCTATAAGAAGCTTTAGGCTGGTTGAGAAATATCTAAAAAATCAATCACTTCATATGGGTGAGAAAACATTTCGAGAATGTCATTTCGCACTTTTCAGCGGTATATATTCATGGGCAGGTGACTACCGGACACATGAGTTGGTTATAGGTCCGCGTGAACATCCCACTATGCACCCCTCTAAAGTTGCTGCTTCAATGAAGGTTTTTTGCAATGCTTTTAGCACCAGATATTTACCTAAAGTGGGAAATGACAGAGTGCTCATGCTTAATGCGCTTGTCTATGCGCACAAAGAGCTTGCGTGGATACATCCGTTTGAGGACGGAAATGGTCGCACGATGAGGCTCTATCTGGAAATAGTTGCTAAAACAAGGGGATATGACTTCGATTTATCAGCATCTATGAATAGTAAAAGAAAGAAAAGATACTATCACTTTGCAGTATGGAAGGCTGTGCAAGGATACCCCAAAAGACTAACAGCATTACTCGATAGGGCATTAATTAATTCAAAAATTGATTAAATTACGTCTTCCAGCTGATCGGCAATTCGCATGATCTTAGACCAATCAGAGTTGCTGTAGTGGTGACCTTCAATTTCGAACGATGTTTTAGCGTTATCCATCGCGGATTTAGCGATAGAACGGCGACTTACGTTACGAGAACCAGACTTTCCGCCGCGAATCTTTACGGTAACAATGCCAGTAACTTCACATCGAGTGGGTTTGTTAGCCATTTTGAATTCCCCTGATAACATCGGTTAGTAGGCGATTATAGCGCTCGTACAGTAAATAGTCTATGAGTTGCCTGTTTGCTTATACAACCCTGTAAGCCTCTTTGACCTGCACTTCGGCAAATCGTGATGATTCATTAACATTACCTCAGTTCAGATTTTCGTGTCGGGGTCACTGATTTTGTGAGCCTATTAGTATGGTCTAACTAAAAACTCAGGGACTATCAGTCCCCTGCCCTCCCCTAACAATGCGATTAAATCAGTCTCTTACTTTTTTCCTATATATAACTTACTGTTATTATTGGTGTATGTATCTCTATGGATACCTTATAAGTATATGCTTTTGTATATACATAAGATATATTTGTATATACATCTGTATATACTTCAAGCAAAATGTGCATATACTTTTGTATATACATTGACAAGCGTATTGGTTCAGATAATATGCATATACTTTTGTATATACATAGGGTGCTCAATGAAAAAGCCATACATAATTTCCTTTGCTAACAGCAAAGGGGGAGTTGCTAAAACGACAGGATGTATTGCTGTCGGTTGTGCATTTGCAGCAATGGGTTTTAAAACCTTACTTGTAGACCTGGACCATCAAGGTAATCTTAGTGATGATGTTGGGAGGGGTGAAGAAGACTACACCGTAACTGACCTGTTTGAAGATCCTAAATTCGATATCAACAAAATAGTTTATACAGCTCGTGACATAGACACCGAAATACCAAACCTTTATGTAATCCCTGCAGATATAACACTTGCTGTAGAAGCTAGAAGCGCAGAACGTTTTCGTCACAGGCTGAATATTCTGGAAGAAGGCCTCAAACGACTTAACACTGATTTCGACTTCATTCTTATTGATTTAAGGCCAGCAATAGACCTGAGCATAGAGAATGCATTGCTTATTACTGACTTTATCGTCGTGCCGGTAGATATGGACAGAAGGGCAGTGAAAGGCATTGACGACCTTTTCCAGGTTGTCCGGGAAATCAAAAGAAATGAGAATTTTGTATATACACTTGTAAAGACAAAAGTGAATGTCTCGCACTCAAAAATGCTCAGAGCCATAGACGGCTATATAGCTGAAGGCAAATATAATCTCGCTAAAACTGAGATTCGTTACAGTGAATTGTATAAGCAAGCTACTGAACAACACAGACCGGTTATGACTTTCGCAAAAAACGAAAGGCCTTACCGCGACTACAAAGCATTCGCTCAGGAGCTGCTAAGCATCATCAAAGGGGATGAAGATGGCAAGAAGTGACAGGGTAGCAAAAGGGGTTACCCGAGTTGTTGAAAAAAGAAATATAACTACTGGCCGCCAAATGAACCTTCGGTTAACTGGTTTAGATGATGACGCACTGTCCTTACTGGTGGAAAGAGTACAGGAGCACCTTCCTCTTAAAAACATTTCAAGATCCCGTGTTCTAAGGGCTGCTTGTCACATGGATGATGACAAATGGATTGAAAAATTAGCAAAGTTGGTTATTGAAAACACCTAAATGTATATATAAATGTATATACAGATTGAGTGTATACACAGATTAAATGTGTATACAAAGGTATATACATATGACGTTCAATTGTTACCCAGTTTTGTTAATGATTTATGTATATGTTTATGTATATACATAAATAAAAATGATTTTATTTCAGATGCTTAACTTTGATGAGGTGGGTTTTCATCAAAATAAAGAGGTGACCATGAAAAGGTTTTTATATCTTGTCTCAGGGTATATAGGAATTACAAAGCTCACCGGTAAAGACAGAAAAAGTGCGGCTGAATGGGGCTTTTTACTCGGAATGGCGTGTATAGCTCCACTTCTGTTAGGGGTTATCGAAAGTGTCATAGCCAAAGTGGTTCTCCAGCTGTTTTGGGGAGTTTTTATCACCCGATCAGCTTTTCTGGCCAATGATACCTGGAAAAAGAACAAGCAGCAGCGCTGAAACTTAACCTTGAATTTCCAATGACCCTCAGCGCGCAGCTTAACGACAGTCTGAAAATTAATAATTAAGGCAGGCACCATGAGCAGCTTCAGCGATATCCAGCCGGTTAACATTACCCACGAAGGGTTTGACCGCAGCCACAATGGCCAGTATTTCCAGACCAAAGACCTGGATATGGAATACGGCATGGCCGAATACTGTATCTTCAACGGGCAGCTCTACAGGAACGTCAGTGATGCCGGGGCAGGGGAGGCCGCCGCAGTGCCTGTGCCGCATACGGGCACAGTCGATATCTACACGTCAGTCAGAGAGTGCAATAAAAAGCTGATTTACTGGGTGGAATACCGGCTCGGGTTTGAAGCAGGCAAGCTCATGATTGTTGAGCTTATGGACAAAACGTTGCAGGAAGACCTGCGGGACCTGTCTAAATTGCGCCCGGCCAAACCGGCCAACAGGGTCGAAGTTACGATCAGCGTTAACGGGCTGAGTGTGGAAAGACAACAGGCATTTGCGGCCACGCTGACGGACGATAAACTGTCACGCATCCGCGAAATTCTCGGCGAGCCGACGGCATCCATTTTCTATCCCGCTGTACCCGTAGTGGCAGGGAATAATGACCCGTTCTTACGATTCTCGTCAGTTATGACGGTGGCATCTGTGGTACAGAGCATGGAAGACTTACGCGGCGCAACTGACGAAAATCTACATGTCGTCTCTCCCACAGGCGACAGGATTGTGTTGATTGATGAGTTACATTCAAAATACGAGTCCCACCGGTTCAGTCAGGATGACATGAAGTCTGAATGACGTTTGCACTGTCACCTGCTCAGGGCGCTAATTCAGGTTACCCGGGCAACCGGGATATCGCTCCAGCGCGTGGTCCATGCCGGTGACAGCATGTCCCGTTTCATTTTCCACTCCGTATCAATTCCCTGACCCGCAAACCATACCCGTCCCAGGCCTGACTGATTAATGCCGTCCAGCACCTGCATCAGCTGCGCGCTGTTGGCCCGCGGCCGGTTGTCGTCAAACAGGTTCAGCTGGCTGACGCCGTGAGGGGTGAAGTCATCGAGCATGACGCCGGCCTTCATGTACCGGTGGCCATCAATCCAGATGCGATCCAGCGCGCGCATGGCCACGCCGATGATATCGCGCGTGTCCTGCGTGGGCAGGGTGAGTTTTTCCCCGGCCGTGTTGCCGTAGAATGTCTCGCCGACCGCGTGCGGCGAAGTCCGGACGAACACGCTGATGTGCCTGCAGTACTGGCGTTCGCCACGGAGCTTCTCCGCTGCGCGCGTGGCGTACTGGCAGAGCGCCTGCTGCATGGCCACTTTCGCGGTAATACGTGAACCGAAACTGCGGCTGCAGACAATCTGCTGCTTTGCCGGCGGCATTTCCTCCAGGGGGATGCACGCCTCGCCGTTCAGCTCCCGCACCGTCCTTTCCAGCACCACTGAAAAGTTTTTCCGGATGAAGGCGGGATGCGTTCGCGCCAGCTCGAGCGCGTTCGTGATGCCGAGCAGGTTCAGTTTTTTACCGATGCGCCGACCGACACCCCATATTTCTTCAACCGGCTGGCGCATCAGAAGCGCCTCGGTCCGCTTCGGGTTTCCGGGTGTCAGCGCCAGTACGCCCTTAAACTGGGGCCACTCTTTCGAGGCCCACTGAGCTGATTTTGCTAAAGTTTTACTGGGGCCACTGCCGATCCCGATAGTCAGTCCGGTTCTGGCCAGAACGTGGGCACGCAGCCGGTGGCCAAAGTGCTCAAAGTCCTCACAGCCATCGATGCCGGTCAGATCGAGAAACATTTCATCGATGGAATACTGCTCGACTCTGGGCGTCATTTCCTCCAGAGCTGACATGGTTCTCTGCGACAGCGAATGATATAAGGCATAGTTAGAACTGAAAATATGAATCTTTTCAGTGAATTGCTGCGACTTTAACTGAAACCACGGCACCCCCATTTTGATGCCCAGGGCTTTGGCTGCTTTACTTCTTGCGATCACACAACCATCGTTGTTCGAAAGGACCACGACGGGTTTGCCCCGCAAATCAGGCCGGAAAAGGGCCTCACAGGACGCATAGAAGCTGTTGACGTCAGCCAGACCAAACATTGGCATGGTTACCTCCGGCGCGCCTCGGTATTGTGGAAAAACCAGGTGACCACGCCCAGCAGTTGCAGCTCCTCGGGGTATATCACCGGATAGGCCGGGTTCATCGGGCGCAGCGCAATCTGTGGCTGCAGCTGCAGGCGCTTGACGGTGAATTCCCCGCCAACCTCTGCGATGACGATGTCACCGTGCGTGGCTTCCTTCGCGCGATCGACGACCATCACGTCCCCGTCATACAGACCCAGGTCTTCCATGCTGCTGCCGCTGGCGCGCACGAAAAACGTGGCTGCCCGGTGGGTGATGCAGAGCTCGTTCAGGTCCAGCTCTGCCTCGACATAATCGGCGGCAGGGGAGGGAAATCCGGCGGCGCAGCGCTCAACAAACAGCGGGATGCGCATCACGGGACGGATGTCGGCAGGCCTGAATACCGTCAGTCCGCCCCGGGAGGATGTTGCTTTCATGGTGCCGTTCTCCGGACTGAATGGCCTGAAGCCGGTGCGGCAGTGAATGATTCTGACATGATAAATTCCCCCTTAAATAACACTGTATATAAAAACAGTATTATTGAGCCGGAGTCGCATGGCAAGGGGAACCGGACACCTGGCAATTCAGGGGACGCTTATCTTACTGAGCAGGCTAATAATTTTCTTGTCAGGCAGTTTCAGTCAGGGGAGCGCGTAAGCAGTCGTTGCGGGCATCAGTGAAATGACGCTTCCCCGACACGGCTGTTCGTTCCTCGCTCCGCTACGGTACGCCTCAGCCATGTTCTGCGTCGAGCGTTTCCTCCTTGCGATTAAAAGGCGTAATTTTCAATCTATGCCAAAAGTTGAATTAATCCTTCCTATAAAACACTTCAGTAACACAGCCGCTGATAAAGCCTTTTTTTTGATGACCTACAGTCATATGAGTTGACTCACCTTCAGTCCAGAAGGGTATTACAGTGCCATCGATGGTTGTGAACCCCTTTTTTCCTTCAGGAAAAAACATTGCTAAACGGTACTCTGCTTCATGACTGAAGGTCGCTGGCTTATAGAACACCAGTTCTTTTGGTGTGAAAGCATCAGGTGGGGTTCCAGGATGATAATAGGTAACTTCTTTTCCGATAAGCTCAACTCCGGGAAATTTTTCTTTACTAATTTCAAGTCTTTCCTTGAGCATATCGACATCAAATCCGATGCATATATCGGATTTAAATGTATCGAACAAAATTTCGTCGTTTTTTCTGCTGGTAAAGCAAATACAGTAACAGTGCTTTGGAGAAAGATTGAAAACTGGATCGGCCGTCATTTCATTGGGGTTTATAACGATATTGTTTACGGTCAGGCTAAAATGGTTTCTGTCGACTACGAAAATTTTTTCCATTTCGTTATCGCGCATTTTCTCATTTTCCATTCGAGAATAGTGGGTTATGTCACTCAGACGGAGTCCGGCTTTATCTTCAATCACAGGTAACAGGAACTCTTTCTTCCCATACAGGTATCTGACATTCATTTAAAAAGGTCCTTTTTATCAATCTAAAAGTTCAGGCAACAATAGCAAGCGTTAAGGTCATCGTCAGCTCAATTGCTCCCAATAAAGGGTACTCACTTAAGAGCCTGCCCCCTATCGGCCCATAAATAATTAGTTAGATTCTTTCTCCTCTAAGAGAGGAACATTAAGCACTTCTGAGGTTGATAAAGTTACGTATACGTTTATAAGGTGAGCTGTTACCCAGATCCGGATTTGTATCTTCAATCTCAGTGAGGATTTCATTCAATCCATATGGAACATGACTCTGGCAATCAATTATTTTATCCAGTAGAAATAACGACTCTAATGGGTACATCCTGTATATTTCATTTTTTTTAAGTAAATCAATTGAGTACTGAAGGTATTCTAAGGGAAGAAACCAGTCCATGAGCAGTGTATATGCTGACTGAAACTCGTATCCTGACATAATAACCAGTCTGACCAGTTTCTCTGAAACTGAAGGCGTTTTTCTGTCCTCAAATTTTGGCCAGAACTTTTTCCAAAAAGGCCTGATACGGTTTCTCCAGTATGATGTCCCTTGTTCACCGGCACCTTCTAACGCGTTAATCAACGTCATACAAACATCTTCCAGACCTTCCGTAGGAAGATTTCTGAAAGCGTCCCTTAGGTCGGTTTCAGTGAATTCTTCCCCCATTTCTAGCGCAGCGTAAGTGAGTAAACTCACATAGTGTTTTTTTTGTTCTCCAAGACTACTGTAGAAGCCAGCTGTTGAGAGGAAATCATGCTTAATTTTTATAAATAAGGGTTTGTGCAGACGGGCCGTCCACAGAAAACCTGACCAAAGGGCTCTGGCTTCCGAAGGATTACTCCAGCTAAAACAAGGTAAAAGGTTCTTTTGCGTCCATTCCGGGTCTATTCGGAAAAGGCCATTTAAATTGGTTGCCAATATCACACGTGCATGGCGAAAACGGTCCAATTCTGTGTTAAAGATTTCAGAGAAAACAGGTCTCAGTCTGCGCGGAATTTTATCGTTATCGTCAATTTCATTTCTGAAGATATCCCCAATCAATGCATCAGCAATATGACCGACGGGATGGTTGATGGCTTCGACAAGCGGATCATCAATTGGCTTATCGCCAACCGTTATATCGGAGTCTGCAGGTATAGGCATGGCTAAAATGCGACTGCACAGTGTCGTAAAAATTTTTCTGTGTTTTGACGTTGTATTAGCGCAAACGGCTATCCACCTGCTGACGTGAGGAACCATCTCCTCGATTTTATCATCAGGCAGCCTGTAAACTACCGGGGCCGCATTCTCCCAAGATTGCACTTTGAGTTTATCCGCACTCCATGCCTGAAATGCCTCCACCCAGCGTTCTGTGGGGATGAAACTTTCCTTCGCCAGTTTCTCTAAAGCTCTGAGAGATTGGGAAAAACTATTGGTGCATCTGTCCTTCCATTCATCGTCTGCAAACGGGTGAGTTTTTGTAGGATCTTTCCTTAACCAGGCTACCATACCCTCAAAGGTTTCAGGGGCGACTTCTGTACTGCGATCAGACTTGAAATCTGAACTTAAACCGTCACCCATCCAGATGGCGAACTCATCTCTTTCATCTTCTGCGAGTTTCCAGTGAGGATTTTTTTTACTGAGTTTCTTGAACCGTAGCATTGCTCTGTACCCAAGAGCATGGCCTGAGAGTTCTAGCTTGGCCAGAGCAAGCCAGATTTCCCTGTCATACAATTGCTTCAGTGTTTCGTCAGTTATATCTTCTCTGTACAAGCTTCGGGGCGGGCCATCCAGAATAGCGCTTTCCAGTACAACACTTGCCGAGGGGGATAGGTTTCTCCCCTGCAGGACTAACAGACGGTAGACTTCCCGTGCAGTCTCTGTACTCCACAGCCATTTTGAATTGACACCAGTTAACCACTGTACCCACTGGTCAGATGTTGCAATTCCATCATGTCGTGCTGCAAAAAAAGCCAGCCTTTTAAATACTGGAAAAGACTCCTCAAACCATCGACATCCCAATCGTTTTGCGCGATTAAAGTCTTTTTCAAGGATTTCCAGCCAGGCATCACGTACTAAATCAATGAGTAAAACCCATGCCCTGAAACGACGATTCTGATTGTGTTCTGATATTGAGGGCAGAGAGAGAAAAGAACGATCTGAGTTGTCATCTGCTTCACCAATTGCCTTCAGTAGATTCATTGCATCTCTGAGCAGGTCTTCAAAATCCTCAAACAGCATTGGCAGCGCTGACCTGATCAATATATTATGGCTATAATTTAATACAGTACGAGCATGCTCTGAATTGAGTACCAGTTCGAAATGAACGAGCTCACCAACTTTCGTTGGTTCAGATTTAACGTTGTCATTTGTCAGTGAAGAAATATAAGAGGTTTCTCTTAGAAATAGTTTAGGTGCCAGCAATTCCTTTAATTCTAGCCGCATAGGGAAAGATATGTCACCATGAGTCAATCGAGCCATCCATTGGTATAAATATATATCTACAGCATTCTTAGGCCTGACTCGGCCACAAAGTACTAACTCCCAGAGAGTTTTCATTAAATGCCCAGGAATAGCTTCAGGTGAGTCTTTTTTTATTTTATGTAGTTCCTCGGTATTGCCTAAATTCGTACATTTTGCGTAAGAACTCAATTTTAGCAGGATTCTGTTTTTTAATTGGTTATGTAAACATCCATAACTGTTAGCTACAGCAAGAAGAAGTCTTGTATCATTCAGGTATCGTAACAGCCAGTCAGCAAGATGACACGTTATGTCATCCCAGTCATTTCCCATCGGGCTCTCTGATAGGACTGACATTTTCATGACGTGATAATTTGGTGAAGGCCTCGATATCATGCTGAATTTAAGTTTTTCATGTGGAGAAGGACTGCCTGTCGATGTACCTAGATCTTCGGAAGTGTATCTCTCCTGCATTAAAGCATTAAAAAGCCAATCAAGATCAGGTGCCGGGATGTGATTTGCAAACAGCTTTGCGGGGAGACCGGACTTATCAGATAATGCCCAAAGCATTCTGCCAATAAAATCATCCTGACGCGTGCTGTTGGCTGGATAAGATGTGGCATATTCAGTGATAATTCTTTCTTTACCCGTTATGCCGTCGCGATAAGTGGCGGCCCAATCATTGATGGTCTTGTAGAGCAGAGAATAATCGTATTTATCAATTATCTCGAACATGATGGGAGAAACGCCCTTAGACTGCCAGATCGCCTTCTCCTGTTCCTCTTCTCCCTTAAAAAAACCACCAAATGCCCAGGTTTTTTGAGTGGATTCCCCTGCAAGTTTGTCTGCGGCGAGTGCGTCCATCATGTATCGCATAACAGGATCGTTGATTCCATATCCTATAAAGCAGACCTGATAATTCCGAAATAACTCACTCACGAATCGAGAAGCCCATCTTTCGGTCAGATAAGCCTGTCCAAAATCACCGCTAGTTACTACTAAACGGTTCAGGTCGGCATCAGTCATATCAGGTGTAAGTAAGCCATGAAGGTATACCAGTCCGTTCCAGCGACTTTTCTTCGGTATCGGTAACATTGGCGCTGCAAACGATTCAAAATTTGATTTTAAATATTTTGACGCGGACTCGAAAAGACGATCAAAGTTGGTCGTTACAAGCCGATATTTACCATCGGGATTTTTTGATAACTCTAGTAGGGCACGATGTGTTTCAGTTTCTTTTTTTGACCATGACCTTCTTGAAAGTATCGAAAATATTGCCTGCCTCAATTTGTTGCGCCCGTCAGGTAATCTTTTTTCCAGAAGGTTCAGAGTCGCATCATAGAGTTTATTGTCGTAGGCGGCTTTTTCAGCATCAGAATGGGATGTGTCTGTGTGAGTGTAAACTTCATCAACAAGTTTCTGAAAATTGGGTAACCCCGCAGGTATTGATATTCCTGCTCCGCAAAAAAATATTACTTTTCCATCTTCATGCGCCCTGAGTAATGCATCCGGTATATCCGGGCCATTTGTTATAAATTGCATGATATCTAACTCCTGTTAGTAAATGCAGATGTTTCTGTATCCTTTGTCTGACGATGAGTGCTATAAGCCAGTGGAAAAAGGTGCTTGTACAGACTGTTTCCTGCGCAGTAAAATTTTTCGCCGTATTAATTTTTGAGATTATTGTGTCTGTGCAGGTGCTGTTTATACCAAATAGCCGTGTATTTTTCCTGAAGAATGCAGTGAAGTTTATCGGGGATAGTAAATATATATGCTCCATTAAAAAAAATGACAGTCATGCAGGGCTGACAGGAACTACTTTCTGTAATGTAGTTTCGGGCTGGGGAGGACGTAAGTAGTCCTTACGGGCATCAGTGAAATGACGCTTCCTCGACACGGCTGTTCGTTCCTCGCTCCGCTGCGGTACGCCTCAGCCGTGTTCTGCGGCGAGCGTTGCCGGCTCACGTTTTAAGGGCGGTATTATCTGGCTGTGTGAACGTTGAACAGGGCAGGTGCATGTTTTATGCTCGGGTGAAAATCACGGATGAAGGGAGCTTTTATGGATGAGCATGAATCAGTGGGGCGTTTTGGCCGAATACGATATGAGCGTGGACAAGTTTTGCCGGCGTTCCAGGCTGCAGGAGCATGAGGTCAGGCTTATTCTGCGGGACAGACTGACCGTCACGCCTGCCGTGGCGGAGAAGCTGGGCCGCGTGTTTTACTCGCCCGGCTTCTGGATGGTCCGTCAGGCGATGTCGGAACTCAGGAAACTCAGTCAGGGGAGTTAAAAAAGCCCGGATAACCGGGCAAAAAGGACAAGTGACTACTCTTATGAGGCTTCTGGAAACTCACAGCACATTCATGATAAACAACGTACCGCGCAGTGGTACTCAAAAAATTTGTCAGTCTGTAAGAGGGCGTTATCGGCTTCATCTGCAGCCCTCTCCTGAGAGGACCGGGGTAAGACGCCGGTCCTGAATGTCATCTGGCACAGATACACTGTGTCAGGTTTTTTAGCTGAAGCATTCCATCTTATTTTAAAGCCTGCCGGTGATCAGAAAAAAATCACAGACGAAAAGCGCACGGCAAATATTGCGCTCAGGATGAAGTGCGCCAGAAAAATGGCAAAAGCGATGCCGCCGAGTAAGACACTCAGAAAGGAGTGCTTCTCCTTAAGGATGAACGTCAGGCCGGACAGCACCGCCAGTGAAAGCAGGGCCTGCAGTACATGACTCACCGGGATCACCCAGTAATGGCCTGCATATACACCCGCCTTGCTGATGGCCACAATCAGCGCGGTTCCGCCGAATCCCCATCCCCAGAATGTTTTCGCCAGACTAAATTTTCCTGTCACAAGCGCCTTTAACATCGTCATTTCCCTGTCTTAACCCGGTTCGATCCGGGAAATTTAGCATTCAACGACAGGCTCAACCAGAAACTTTCTGTGCTTCAGCGACGAAGGATGTCGCTGCGCTCCGCTTTTTTCCGGCGCCCCGCTTCGCCTGGCACCGGAGCGCCTCCCTTACTCATGAATTGTTCTCTTCCTTTTTCCAGGGCCTGCACCGTGCCTTCACGTTAGCCGGGCCGCGTCGCCGTCAAGGGCGTCGTGCTCACCCGTTCCCCGCCGTGCGCGGGACATTCAGTCCGCTCCGGCGGCGCGTGCGGCTTGCGCGTCCCCCCGTGACTGCTCCGCTTTTCGCCCGGCTGTTGTGGCGGCACGGAGCAGGTGAGGCCGTGCAACCACTGACTGAGGAGCAAATCATGCCCAGCCTGAGCAGCCCGCCGGAGTGGGGAGAAGAGAATGAGGACGGTCACGTCAGCGTGACCGGGCCGGACTGGATTATCAACAACGTCGGGCACTACGGTGGCTGACAGGAGGCGGCGGGGGAAGCCCCGCCGGAAAACGACATGAGAGAAATGACGGTACGTGAATTTAAGGCGCGCCTCGATACCAGCGGGGATGACGAGCTGTGCTGCGGCACCTTCTGGCTGGCAGATGACTTCCTCAGCATTGACCCGGCGGTAAGCGTCGCATATTGACCGTGTTGACACTCGCATGAAGGTGCATCAGCTCAGACTTTAGCTGATAGGTTTTGTTGATTTAGCACAATCAATTAGAGAGGGGCTGCTTTGCGCGAAAAGCGGACCTGGTTTTGGGGCCGCTTATGTCTAATTAACCTGACCATCAGAGCTTTTGTGTTACCTGTTCTGATAAAGATCCCAACGGTTGCCGTATATGTCCTCAAACACAACGACCATCCCGTACTCCTCTTCTCGCGGCTCCTGACAGAAGTTGACGCCTTTTGCCTTCATGGCGTTATAGTCGCGCCAGAAGTCGTCAGTCTGCAGGAACAGGAAAACCCGACCGCCGCACTGGTTGCCGATAAATCCTTCCTGCCGCTCGTTTGAAGCACGAGCCAGGAGTAGATTACAGTCGCTCTCCGGGTTCGGTGTCACCACAACCCAGCGCTTGCCAGGCTGTGGCGTGTCTTCAACCAGCGTAAAGCCCAGCTTGTCGGTGTAGTAATCAATTGCGCGGTCATAGTCATCGACCACGATGGCCACATAACCCATGCATTTTTTTTGCGTTCTCATTTTTGCTCCATCAGGGTTCAGATACGGCTGTCTTGAAACAACTTTTTAACACAATCTAACTCTATTAGCTGCATAGATGAGGCCAGAATAATTACGTCCGTTCATGGCACAAATCGGACGTTCAGGCTGAAAAAAAGTACGGCGATGAAACAGACAAATAAATGCCTCGTATGCAGCATTTATGCTGCCGGAAACCCGTATAACTAAACATGCGTGCTGATTAGCTACTCCCTCTGAAGCAGATTCAGCCAGTCCCTGTCATTAATACCAGGCCCTGGACTAATACTCTGACCCTTCGCCTCATCTGCATCATGGTGACCGGAGTCTCAGGCAAAGAAACTGGCTGGGTGAACCTTTGCTGACCACTGCCGATAATAACAGTGCTGCAGCTAGATGCTGCGGCATTTCATACCAGTATCCTCCCGTTAAACGGGAGTGATTTTTTTCGTCAGCACCATGCTTTCATGCTGGCGCCTTACACCATGGAACCCGTATGAACAATATCAGAATAGGAATCCGGCTCGGTGCCGCCTTCGGCTTTATGGCACTCCTTGTCATGTTTATGGTGCTCATCGGCATCGTTAAAATAAACTCTCTCGGTAGCACCAACGACGAGATATCCGGCAGTCTTTACAGTAAGGCCTCCTCTTCACTTTCGCTGCGCTATTACACCTCAGACATGAGCCGCCTTGCGCGGAATGCGATTCTTCTCAGCGACGTCACTAAAAGGGAAAAAGCCATCAGCGATTACCGGGGTGAAAGGCACGAGGTGGACAGTCTCATCAGTCTTATCGGTAAGCAGGTCAACACCCCTCAGGGAACCGAAATCTTTACCCGCCTCAAAGCCCATGGAGAACTCTTCCTGCCCTTCATCGATGAAGTGGTGGCACTTGCGCAGCAGGGCAAAAGTGATGAGGCCACCCGGCTGCTTTTTGGTCCACGCTATCAGACGCAGGGAGACTTTATGGCTTCCCTCAAGGAAATGCAGACCTTTCAGGAAGCGCGCATGAGTTCAGCCGCCGCCCAGGCGCGCGAGGAACGCACCGCTGCGCTGATGATGTTAGTCACTGCCGGCGTGGTTGCTCTGCTCCTGGCCGCGGTATCCGCCTGGGTTATCACCCGGAGTATCACGCGTCCACTCAATGTGGCCGTTGAGGCTGCCCGGCGGGTGGCCCGCGGAGACCTGAGCGGTACCGTCCGGGCAGACCGGAAAGATGAGACCGGCACACTGCTGTCGGCCATCAGTGACATGCAGGACTCACTGATTAACACAGTCAGCCTGGTAAGAAGCAATGCAGAAAGCGTGGCATCAGCCAGTACCCAGATTGCCCAGGGCAATACTGACCTCTCGCAGCGTACCGAGGAACAGGCCAGCGCGCTTGAGCAGACGGCCGCAACCATGACGCAGCTCGGCATGACGGTAAAAAACAACGCAGATAACGCCCGGCAGGCCGGCCGGCTGGCTGTCAGCGTGCGTGATGTGGCAAACAAAGGCGGTGAGGCTACCGCAGCCATCAGTGGCACCATGAAATCCATCAGCGAAAGTTCCGGGCGCATCGCTGAAATCACGGCCGTTATCGACGGCATCGCTTTCCAGACCAATATCCTTGCGCTGAATGCCGCCGTGGAAGCGGCCCGTGCCGGCGAACACGGCCGGGGCTTCGCGGTGGTGGCAAGTGAGGTCAGGTCGCTGGCGCAGCGCAGCGCCTCGGCAGCGGGTGAAATACGCCAGCTGATTGCAGCCAATGCCGATACTGTGGGACAGGGCAATGAACGGGTGGTTCACGCTTCTGAAACCATGTCAGGTATCCTCGCGGCGGTCGGGAAGCTGTCGGATACGGTGGAGGAAATCAACGCGGCCAGTGCGGAACAGGCCCGGGGAATTGAGCAGGTGGGGATTGCCGTCACTGAAATGGACACGACCACCCAGCAGAACGCCTCGCTTGTAGAAGAGTCGGCTTCCGCAGCCGCGAGCCTCAGGGAACAGGCGGAGTTACTTCTGCAGGCCGTGTCTGTGTTCAGCCTGGGCAGCCAGGTAAAACCTGCCGCTGTTCATGCGCCCGCTCCAGCTGCGGGTGCGGCAGTTAAAGCCCGCGTGGAGACCGAAGACGACGGCTGGACACATTTCTGATTACAGCACTGCGCCTCATTCAGCAGATTCTGAATAAGAATGGAAACCCCTCCGGTCCGGCGGAGGGGGCAGGAGAGCAGACCGGGTGACCAGTACCCCGCATATCAGTACATTCTGGTGTTAGCAATGTCCGCTCTGGCACAGAGCAGCCTGTCAGATTAAATTCAGCTCTGTGCCATAACCGGGTCAGGTCAAAACAGCGGAGGTAAGATCGGCCTTCCACGGCAGCAGATCGCGCAGCCGGTTCACTGGCCAGTCCTGAATGTGGCTGAGCACGTAGCGCAGCCACGCCTCCGAATCCACGCCGTTCAGCCGGCAGGTTCCGATCAGTGAGTACAGAACAGCAGCACGTTCTCCGCCCCTGTCTGAACCGGCAAACAGCCAGTTCTTCCGGCCCAGGGCAACGCCCCGCAATGCGTTTTCCGCGATATTATTGTCCATTTCCGCCCATCCGTTACGGCAGTAAAGGTTCAGCGCGTCCCACTGCTTCAGCAGGTACGTGAATGCCTTTGCCGTGTCGGAGTGGCGCGACAGTATTGTCATCTGTTGTTGCACCCAGTCGTACAGCGACTGCATCAGCGGAATGCTTCTGGCTTTTCTGGCTGCCAGCCGCTCGTCTGCCGGACTGCCGCGTATCTCTGCTTCGATGGCATACAGCTCACCGATGCGCCGGAGCGCTTCGGTGGTGATGCCGGTCGGCGTGCGGGCATGGACGTCGTGGATTTTTCGCCGGGCATGCGCCATACAGGCCGCTTCCGTGATACGGCCGTCTTCGTAAAGTGCATTATAGCCACTGTATGCATCCGCCTGCAGGATGCCGCTGTACCCGGCAAGATGCTGTTGTGGATGGATACTTTTCCGGTCCGGTGAGTATGCAAACCATGTCGCCGGCGGCAGATGCGACCCGGCGTTGCGGTCATCCCGCACGTACACCCACAGACGGGCAGTGCGCGTTTTGCCGCTGCCAGGCTCCTGTACCGGGACCGGGATATCGTCGGTGTGCACCTTACCCGGCATCAGTACGTACTGGCGCAGCAGGTCATACAGCGGCTCCAGCAGTTCGCTGACCGCGCCGGACCAGCGCCCCAGCGTGGCACGGCTCAGCTCCACGCCCTGGCGGCTGTATATCTCCGACTGTCGGTAGTGAGGCGTGTGTTCGGCGAACTTCGCCGTGACAATGCGCGCCAGCAGGCCGGGGCCGGCGTAGCTGCGCTCAAGAGGTTTTGACGGCATGGGGGCCTGAACGATGTGGTCGCACCTGCGGCAGGCCAGCTTCGGCCGCTGCGTTTCGATAACCCTGAAGGCACTGCTGATGAGCTCCAGCTGTTCCGACACGTCGCAGCCCAGCGCGCTGAGCTCTCCGCCGCACGCCGGACAGGTGGTTTCTTCCGGAGTCAGCGTGCGGGTTTCACGGGGAAGCGAGGCCGGTAAAGGTTTGCAGGCGGAAGTCTGGCGCAGCGGCTGCGGGAGTGCCGGGTCATGCTGCTCACCCAGGACCTCCGCCATTTCCTCCTGCAGGGCGCTGATGCGATCCTCAGTCTCGCGCACCTGACGTGCCGTTTTCTCACGCAGCTTTTCGGAGCTTTTGCCGAACTGCATGCGCTGCAGTTTCGCAACCAGCGCCTTCAGGCGGCTGATTTCGCTGGCGTAGGCCGCCACCCGCTGTGACAGGAGGCGGTTGTATTCGGCCATCTGCTCAAGGCTTCGCTGCTGCGTGTCCAGCAGCGCCCTGAGCCGGGCGTTTTCTGCAGAGAGTGAGCGTTCCATGCATTCACATTACGCCGGTTCAGATGCGCAGGCCAGGAGGATTTATCCGCTGCGGATGCTTCCAGTTGATACCTTCCAGCAGCATCGCCAGCTGGGCCTGCGTGAGGTGCACCCTGCCGTCCCGGTTCACCGGCCAGACAAAGCGCCCCCGCTCCAGGCGCTTGGTGAACAGGCACAGGCCGTCCGCATCGGCCCAGAGGATTTTCACCATATCGCCGCGCCTGCCCCTGAAGATAAACAGATGGCCACCAAACGGGTCTGCCCGCAGCGTGTTCTGCACCTTCGCCGCCAGCCCGTTGAAGCTGCAGCGCATGTCTGTCACGCCGGCAACCAGCCAGATGCGCGCGCCTGACGGAAAGCTAATCATACCTCACTCTCACGGAGCTCACTGACCAGCGCCCGCAGCAAGTCCGGTGTCACGGGGCCGGTCAGGCTCAGGGTGCCGCCGGGCAGCGTCAGCTTACAGCTGATAACGGGGGGCGAATCCGGAACCCCACTGCTCTGCCTGACCGGAACGGGAAAAGGCTCAACCATGACTGGTATCATCCCGGCGCGCGTGGCGGGGTCCAGCAGGCCCTGACGGTGCAGGTTGCGCCAGTTAAACACCAGGTTATCGTTGACCCCGTGCTCCCGGGCCAGCTGTGCCACACAGGCGTCCGGCTGCAGGCTCAGCTCCGCCATGCGGATTTTGAACTCCAGCGGCCAGTCCGGGCGCCGCTTTTTTACGGGCAGATTCGTTTCCAGATTGAAAGCGTAAAGCTCCTCATCAAGCCGTTCCGGCGTGTAGTCTTCGGGCAGCGGCCAGTTAATACCCGTACGGCGAAAACGCTTGAACATTTTATGCGTAGCGGAAGTGCTGATATTCAGCTGCTCAGCGATTTCACGGTAGGTCAGGGCGTCGTTAAAACGCAGGCTGAGTGCTGTAGTGATCCAGGGTCTGCTGATGTAAGGCGTGTTTCTGTCCACGGTAGTGTCCATGTTCGTGAAAGTGTCCATGGTAGGAAACACGGGCAGAAATGGAAGACGGTGTGGATGTGACGCTTACACCCGGCGCTGACGCGGGAAGAAATTGCAGCGGCGATGGAGATTGCTGAAGACAGGCATGACGCGAATGAGGGTTTCAACTGGTGGCATCTGGAACGGGCCATCAGCGAAATGAAACAGGGCGGTGACGTATGAATTCCTGGCTTGTCAGCTGGCAGGAGGAGGTGGGCAGCACCTCACACGAGTATCACATGCTGCTCCAGGGGAGTGACTTCGCTCTGGCTGAGGCGGCGTGCGAGCGGATGGGTGAAAACTGGTGGCCACCGGAGCGGCCCGTCTGCTCTCAGGGCTGCTACTGGCAGTTTGACCGGGGCAGCGTCTGGCTCAAAAGCATCGTCCTGCTTGATGAACGGGAGGCCGACACCCTGACCGGCCTGCGGTTCCTCGATGAGTGGGCGGTGAGCGGCACGCCGGATGCGCCCGTCATCTGTGACCGGTGCGACTGCCGGTGGGAAGATTACTGGCCCTGACCTTTCACCCCGATGCCGCCCCGACCGGCGGCATCTCTTCAGTAAGGGATAATGAAGTCGCTTCGCTCCGCCTTTTTTGCCGCTTCCCGTCCGCTGGCCGAAAACCGGCCGATGCAACGTGCCGTGCCCTCACGGTAGCCGGGCTGCTTCTCAGACAAGTGAAGCTTCGCCGGTCTGCTCACCCGTTCCCCGCCGTGCGCGGCACATTCAGTCCGCTCCGGCGGCGCGTGCGGCTTCGCGCCCGCCCTTGTCTGCTCAGCCGGTCGCCCGGCTGTGTGGCGGTCACGGCACCACAGGGGTGCCCTCTGACAGTGAGGAGCAGAATTATGTCCCGTTTCATGCGTGGAGACAGCGTACAGATCATGGCCGGCTTTCCGGATGCGAGTATTGATTTCATCCTCACCGACCCGCCATACCTCGTCGGCTTTAAGGACCGGTCCGGCCGTTCGATTGCCAATGACGTTAACGACGAGTGGGTGCTGCCGGCGAGCCGGCAGATGTTCCGGGTGCTGAAAAACAACAGCCTGGCGGTGAGCTTCTACGGCTGGAACCGCATCGACGTCTTCATGCAGGCCTGGAAGGCGGCGGGTTTCCGCGTCGTCGGGCACCTCGTTTTCACCAAAACCTACGCCTCGAAATCGGCATTTGTCGGGTATCAGCACGAAAATGCCTACGTGCTGGCCAAAGGGCGCCCGCCGCTGCCGGCAAACCCGCTGCCCGACGTGATCCCCTGGCAGTACACGGGCAACCGACACCACCCGACCGAAAAGCCGGTGAGCGTCCTGCGGCCGCTTATCGAGTCCTTCACGCAGCCCGGTGACCTGATTCTGGACCCTTTCGCGGGGAGCGGTTCGACCTGCGTCGCCGCGGACCAGTGCGGCCGGCGCTGGATTGGGATCGAACTGCTGGAGCAGTACCACGCCGCCGGCCTTAAGCGCATCGGCGAACTTCGCGCCGCCCGGGCTGCCTGATTTTTCCCCTTAACCTGACCAGAAGGACAGCACCATGACAGACCAGACACCAAATACGGAACTGACCCAGCTTACCGACGACGTGAACGACCTGGAGGAATCGCTTTACGAGTTTCACCTGCGGCTGCGGGACATGGTAAAGCGCAACCTGTACCGCGGCGCCTCGCCGGCGCAGAAAATGGCGGGGGTGCTGATTGAAGATATCGATTTACAGCTCCTTGAGCTTTACCGGCGCGCCGCCCTGATGCGCAGCCACCTGAATTAAGATGCCGGAGTGGTCATTTTATGACCACTCCTTTTCAGTTCGCGGGTACTGCCGCCGCGGCGCTTTTATCCACAGGGTTCCGGCCGGTTTATTCACCGTGCTGTGGACAACTGAGAGTCAGGAGGTTGCTGCGCGCCGCTTTATGCCGCCTGTCGGCGGGGGAGGGCAGAAAACCAGGTCCGTGCGGTCTGCGGCCGGTGCCGTGCCTTCACTCTAGCCCGACCGCTGCGTGATCAAGAGATCGCTCCGCTCGACTCCTCCCCCGTTCGCACTCCCTCCGCCGCGCTTACTTCCGTCGCGCTTCCGCTCAATATTCGCGTCAGCGCCGTGCGTAATCACGGCTCCGCTCGTTTGCGCTGCGGCCTCGTCGTCGCTCCTGATCACTCCGCTTTTCGTCGGGCTGTCATTCAGGCACGGCACAGGCCGTAACGGTAATCCCCTCTGACTGCGGAGATGTCTGATGAACACACAATTCCACGTTTACCCGCCAGCGTCTGTCCTGGCGGATGCTGAAAGGCTGCATTTTCTTCCTGCGCTGTTTGGCCACGACTTCATGCGTGCAGAAAACAACGTCTACCTCTACGCCGATCGATACCTGGCCAACTATGACGGAGCGGTGTGGGACTTTGTAAGGGTGCCAGGCGTGCCCCACGGCGGCGGCTACATGAAGCCCGCCGGAGAAGAACGCTGGCAGTTTTCCAGCCCCCACGTCTGGACCGACCTTGAAATCAGTTCGGACGCGGCGGGGATCATCATTACGGCGCTGGTACTGAATCACCGTAGCTGGCTGTATGACCGCCACGACGACGAGGAGCTGTGCGCGCACTTCTGCCGTCGCTACCGCCAGCTGACCGCATTTGCCCAAATTCATCCCGAAGCCGCCGCGATTTTCTGCGCCCTTGACTGAAACCAACGGGGCGGCGGGGCCGCCCCTCACAGGAGAAAAATTATGTACGGAACCGTTAACGAAATCTGTGAGCAACTGCGCCAGCGCTACAAATCCGACGAACTCATGACGCTGATTATCTGGACGAAAGAGGACGTACGGGACGTGCTGGATAGCGCACAGATCAACGACGAAACCGCCGACGAAATTTTGCAGCAAATCGACGGGATTAGCGATCAGCACGAATACGGCGTGAGCCTGGAAACGCTCCAGGCGGTACTGGATAACATCCGTGAGGAAGAGAGGCAGGCCCGCGAAGCGACGGTGCCCGCCGCCGCACTCGAAATTGCGCTCAGGGTGGCGTGGGATTTTATGCGTCTTGAGGACGCACAGAGCGGGGAGGGGGCGGCCGCGCGGCTGTATCCACACGAAACACAGGCGCTTTTACGTGTCAGCGCCGCGCTGAGAGCGCAGGCAGACAAATAACAACCCAGTGACAGCGCGGGGGCGGTGAAGCCGCCCCCCGTAAGGAGTCAAAAAATGTACGGAACCGTCAGTCAGCTTTGCCACCGCCTGAAAACCGAATTTCAGGGCGAGGAAAAAATAACGCTGATCATCTGGCGTAAAGAGGACGTGATGAAGGTACTCAGCGAGGAGCACATCACGGAGGAAACCGCAGCCGAAATCGTGTGCGACCTCTCAACATGGGACAGGGATGCACAACACGAGGCGGGCGTGGGTGCCGAAACTCTTCGCGTGATTGCCAGCGGCATCCGCTACGCTGCCACACGGCGTAACCGGCCGGTGACTGTCACCGCGTCCGATCTGGCTGTTCTGACCGAGGCCGTGGAGCGCTTACTGAATACGGGGGGCGATGACGATCCCAGCGCCATTGAAGAAGCGCTCAGACGGGCTTACCACGCCTTAAATCAGTAACGGCGGTAAGCAGGGCAGGGAGGCCCGCTGCCGGTTTTGGCCGGGCGAAACCCCTTCGCCTGCGGCGGCGAAACGGCAGGGCGCGCCTGACGGCGCGGCCACCGTAACGCCTCTGACAAGAGTATTCTTCAGCACGACGTTTGCCGCCATTTTTTCAGGCCTTTCTGTCGTGATGCGTGAGCGACTCAGCGGTTTCTGCCCGTGTGACCCGAAAAAAATGCTTTTACGCCGGGCGTCCGGTCGGCTGTCATGCTCCGCACAGAGCCGGCAGGCCGTCTCTGCCCGGCCCCGTTCCGGGGCAGCGGGTTTCCATCCTGACGCAACACCTTTCGCCTGCAGCAGCCGTTCCGGCTGCGCCGCTCAGTCGCGCCGTATACGTCGCTCCGTGCATCCCGCCATCACACACGGCGGGACGTAAGGGGCAACGCCGTTTCGCGCCCGCGCCTCACGCCGTTGCGGCGGGTTCCTGCTGCCGGTTGTTTTCACGCGCATGAGTCCGTACGCCGGGGCTGAGACAGCCACAAACCGCCTGGCTGTCCAGGGACGGCTGAAGCCTCTCGCCGGAAAATTTTTTGTCTGGCCAAAAATTTTTCCGCTCGCGCCCGGACAGCTGCACCGGCCCGTGCCTGATTCGCCCTTTGCGGCGTACGGCTCTCAAGCGGGTGAAGGTTACAACCTGGTGAGCAAGCAGCAGTTCCCCGCAAAACGTCAAAACCGCGGCCCCGGCAACTCAGCGGATGATGGTTCTTTAACAGACTGGAGAGAGGTTCAGGCAGATGCAGGCAAAGCGTATCTACAAAGTTGCGTTTCTCGGCAGCGACGAAAAAGGCTCGTTACCGTTGTTTACACGCGTCGAGGCTGTGACGGCGAAGCGCGCGCAGAGACGGTTTATCGAGGAATTCAGGCCTGTAAAGGGCTGGTTCCTCGGTGACCCTGAGGACGTGACAGAACAGGCACAGGCAGAAGCAGAAACACCGAATCAGCACCAGGCATGAACACCCCCCTTAACAATATGACACGCCGCCCCGCAGCGGCGTACAGGAAGGAGAAAAACATGACAGACACAACGACCGCACTCACCGCCGATATGCACTGTTTTGAGGATGCAGGCGAACTCATCCCGTCCGTGCCGGTTGAGCGCATAATCGCGCAGCGCAACAGCGGCGTGGAGTGGTTTATGCAGGGTATGCACCTGATACAGCAGGCGCAGGCCGCGTTTGCGCAGGCGTCCGGGCGCGAATGGTTTTACGGCATGAAGGACATCATCGAATCCGGCCTCAGTTCGGCACGTGGTGACAAGGCGAGTGAAAACCTCCGCCGCCAGATTGGCCGCCTTGCCGATCGCCCGATATGGGATCGGCTTATGCGTGACACCGGCATGCTGACGCTGATGAGCGCAGAGCAGAAAAAAGTCTGGGATGCGGAGTTGTACGGCGAGGATTGCCCTGAAATCAGCTTTGACAGCGTGATCGCCACATTCCGCCACCTCAACGCAAATAAAGCTGCGACCTTTGAGCAGGGGATCATCGACGTGTTCCGCAAACTGTCGTGGGACTACAAAACCAATAACCCCTGCATGCTCGGCAAACGCGTGATCCTCAGTGGCGTGATAGACAACCACGCAAACCGCTGGTTTTCCGTGCGCACTTACGGGCAGGAGCGGCTAAATGACCTTGCCCGTCCGTTCTGGCTGCTTGACGGCAAAACCGTGCCGGACTGGCGGGTTTCAGAAGGTGCGCATCTGGCCGATTTTATCAATGCCCGATCGTCGAATCTGGGTGAGGTGCTGACCTGTGCCTATTTCACCGTCCGCGCCTTCAAAAAAGGTTCTGCGCACGTCACCTTTACGCGGCCTGACCTGGTGGAAAAGGTGAATGACATTGTGGCGCGTCACTATCCGGGCGCACTGCCGCCAGCCGTCTGACCGGATCGCGGGGGAACCGACCCCCGCAGTCGTCCGGGCGAGCGCAAACCCCTGTGGCCTGCGGCAAAGGAAAGGAGAGCGGCGCTGGCGCGCCACTCTCTTTCCCTTTGCGGCTGCGGGCCGGTTATAAGGGCATGTTTTTGCCAGGTTGGTTTTTTCCCTTCAGATCGTCGTTGCGGCGTGCCTGAGGGCTGTCTCACCGGGCGTCCGGTCGGCTGTCATGCTTCGCACAGAGCCGGCAGGCCGTCTCTGCCCGGCCCCGTTCCGGGGCAGCGGGTTTCCATCCGGACGCAACACCTCTCGCTTGCAGCAGCCGTTCCGGCTGCGCCGCTCAGTCGCGCCGTACACGTCGCTCCGTGCATCCCGCCACAACACACGGCGGGATGTAAGGGGCAACGCCGTTTCGCAACCGCGCTCAACGCCATTGCGGCGGGTTCCTGCTTTCCTCAGGGGTTGTGTTCGCCCGTATGAGTCC
>NZ_LWLR01000001.1:200565-4677766 GCF_001641135.1 Pantoea sp. OXWO6B1 | reverse complement strand
CCGAGGTTTTGATGAAACAAACCCCTGGCCCGCCTCACCTGCACAATGGCAAACTCCTCACCTTTTACCGGAGAAAAAACGATGCTGATTGGCTATGTCAGGGTGTCAACAAATGACCAAAACACCGATTTGCAACGGAATGCGCTGCAGAGCGCAAATTGTGAACAGATTTTTGAGGATAAAATCAGCGGAAAGACCAGTGAACGGCCTGGTTTAAAGCGGGCGCTGCGGACGTTAAAAGAGGGCGATACTTTGGTGGTGTGGAAGCTCGATCGACTGGGTCGCAGCATGCGTCATCTCGTTATGCTCACCGAAGAGTTGCGCGAACGCGGGGTAAACTTCCGTAGCCTGACGGACAGTATCGATACCAGCACACCGATGGGCCGCTTTTTCTTTCATGTGATGGGCGCACTGGCGGAGATGGAGCGCGAATTGATTGTCGAGCGAACGCGTGCCGGGCTGACCGCAGCGCGTGAAAAAGGGCGCATTGGTGGCCGGCGGCGCATTATGACACCGGAAGTCGTTGCCAGAGCGGAACGCATGATGGCGAATGGCGCCACGCTTCATCAGGTTGCGCTGGTATTAGATGTCTCACCCAAAACGATTTATCGTTATATTCCAGCGCCAAAACAGCACCATTTACGCGGTTCTTCTTACTGAACGATCAGCAAACCGCAATCGAATGCATCCTTTCCACTGACCTGACAATCTGAGCACACCCTCAACACGGAGTGCTACAGATGTCTGATTTTCATCACGGTGTCCGCGTCGTCGAAGTCAATGACGGTACACGCACCATTTCAACAGTTTCAACCGCCATTGTTGGCATGATCTGCACCGCAGAAGATGCTGATGCAACGGCGTTTCCTCTTAACACACCTGTCCTGCTGACCAACGTGCAGGCAGCCGTCGGTAAAGCCGGTACAAAAGGCACCTTAGCGGCAGCGCTGCAGGCGATTGCTGACCAGGCGAAGCCGGTTACTGTCGTGGTTCGCGTTGCAGAAGGCGCGAGCCAGGCTGAAACCACCTCTAACCTGATTGGCTCGACGGATGCGAACGGTAAATACACCGGCATGAAGGCGCTGCTGAGTGCGCAAACGCAACTGGGTGTTAAACCCCGCATTCTCGGCGTCCCAGGTCTGGACTCGCTGGAAGTGGCGACAGCGCTGGCCAGCATTGCCCAGCAGCTGCGTGGCTTTGCCTACGTGTCTGCCTGGAACAGCAAAACCATCTCGGATGCCATGAAGTACCGCGAAAACTTCAGCCAGCGCGAGCTGATGGTGATCTGGCCAGACTTTATGGCCTGGAACACCGCCACGAACAAATCTGAAATGGCTTATGCCACCGCACGTGCACTGGGCCTGCGCGCCAAAATTGACAACGACACCGGCTGGCATAAAACCCTGTCCAACGTGGGCGTCAATGGCGTAACTGGTATCTCCGCAGACGTTTTCTGGGACCTGCAACAGACCGGCACCGATGCCGATCTGCTGAACGAAAAGTGTGTGACCACGCTGATTCGCAAAGACGGTTTCCGTTTCTGGGGCAACCGGACCTGTAGCGACGATCCACTTTTTGCCTTTGAAAACTACACCCGTACGGCACAGGTGCTGGCCGATACCATGGCCGAAGCGCACATGTGGGCCAACGACAAACCACTGACGCCGGTGCTGGTGCGCGAAATCATCGCTGGCATCAATGCCAAGTTCCGCGAGCTGGTCAGTGCTGGTTATCTGCTGGGCGCAAACTGCTGGTACGACGACAGCGCGAACGATAAAGAGACCCTGAAGGCGGGCAAACTGTTTATCGATTACGACTACACACCGGTGCCGCCGCTGGAAGATCTGACCCTGCGTCAGCGCATCACCGACACCTATCTGGCGAACTTCGCCGCATCCGTAAACAGCTAAGGAGCCGGATAAATGGCACTGCCACGTAAACTTAAGGGGTTGAACCTCTTCAATGATTCAAACAGCTACCAGGGCATCGTCACCGCCGTGACGCTGCCGAAGCTGTCGCGCAAGCTGGATACCTACCGCGCTGGCGGTATGAACGGTGCGGCGTTCATCGATAACGGCCTGGACGATGCCGCACTCGATATGGAGTGGACGCTGGGCGGGATGGATGAGCTGGTGTTAAGCCAGTGGGGCGCAACCGCCAACGTACCGCTGCGTTTCACCGGTTCTTACCAGCGCGATGACACCGGCGAAGAAATTGCCGTGGAAATCGAAGTGCGCGGTAAGCACCAGGCCTTTGATTTCGGTGAAGCCAAACAGGGCGAAAACGCCGAAACCAAAGTCACCAGCAAAAACACCTATTTCAAACTGACCTGGAATGGCAAAGAGCTGATCGAAGTCGACACCGTCAACATGGTGGAGAAGGTCAACGGCGTCGATCGCCTGGAACAGCGTCGTAAAAATCTCGGCCTGGTGTAATAAAAAAGGCCGGCGCGTCCTGCGCTGGCCCTCTTTATCCTGATGGAGAAAAAATGGAACAGCTTGATAAACCACAACTGAAAGAAAACCTGGTGGTGCTGGAAAGCCCGATTTCACGTGGTGATGTGGTGATCAGCCAGGTTGAGCTGGTGAAACCAACGGCAGGATCGCTGCGTGGCGTGCGACTGGCAGACCTGGCCTCGTCTGATGTGGATGCCCTGTTAATGGTGCTGCCCCGTATCACCCTGCCATCGCTGACCAAAGCGGAGTGCAACGCGCTCGATCCGGTGGACCTGATTGCCCTGGGCGGCAAGGTGATTGGTTTTTTGTCAGCGAAATCGGCCGGGTAAGCTGGCCCCGCGATCTAACGGTCAATGACCTGATGGCCGACATTGCCAGCGTTTTTCACTGGCCACCCTCAGAAATGTATCTCATGTCGCTGGAAGAGTTACTCGACTGGCGGCATAAAGTGATGATCCGCAGTGGAGTAACCTCTGATGAGTAACACGCTCAAGCTGCAAGTGCTGCTGGAGGCGGTTGATCGGGCCACGCGCCCGTTCAATGCCGTGCGTAAAGAAACAGAAAGGCTGTCTGCGGATATCCAGGAAACGCAAGACCGTCTGGCAGAACTTAACGCCAAATCCGCGCAGATTGAAGGGTTCCGTGATACCCGAAAAGAACTGACGCTGACCCAACAAAATCTTAAAAACACCCGGGCAGAAGCGGCAGCACTCGCCATTGAACTGAAAAACACCAAAAACCCCACCGTTGAACAAGCGCAGGCGCTGGAGAAACTGCGCCTGTCTGCCAACGCGTTACAACAAAAGAACATTCAGCTGCGCCAGTCGGTGCAGGATCAGCGCCAGTCGCTGAATGACGCCGGGATTTCCACGCGTCGTCTGAGCAGCGAGCGCCAGAAGCTGAACCAACAAACAGAGCGGACCCAATCCACCCTTGATGCGCAGGGCGAGTCGATGGGGTTGCTGAATCAGCGCCAGGATAAGCTCAATCGTACCCGGGATCGTTACCGCGCCGGCATGGCGCTGGCGGATAACGTACAAGGTGCCAGCAACAAGGCCAAAGACTTCGTCGAGAAGGGCCGCAAGGTTATCGATTATCTGTCACCTGCGGATGCGAATAACGGTAAGGATCAGGCGGCATCCCTGTCTGTTAATCCGAACAACAGCGGTGCGCAACCGGATATCGCTGAGCTGAACAAGGCGATGGCCAGCATCGGCCCGGTGGCAAAACAAGCCGGCGTGAGCGTCGGTCAGGCATCGGCGATGATCGGCGTGCTGGCCGAAAACGGCATGACGGGCAGCGCTGCGGGCGCAGGCGTCGGTGCCATGTTGTCGCACGTGCAGGCACCTGATGACAATGCAGACAGCGCGCTGAAAGCGTTGAATGTTGTTACCGCAGATGGCGAGGGCAACAGTCAGCCGATTTTCACGGTGCTCAGCCAGGTGCAGACGGCATTTGAGAAAAACAAAATCGATGCAGCCCAGCAGGCAACCTATCTGCAGGCCATCTTTGGCGAACAGGGCGCGGCTCCTGCCGCTGTGCTCATGAAAGGTGCCGCCAGTGGGCGCCTGGATCAGCTGTCTCAGGCGCCGGCGGCTCAGCAGCCGGTAGATGCCTCTGTTGACACCAATCTGCAAACCATCAGTCAGGACGGCTTATCCGTACAGTCCGTTCTGACCGGCGTGATGAATATCAATCCCCAGCTTTCGGACAGCCTGCTGACGCTGGCGGCCAGTGGACTGACGTTGGTGGACTCACTCGCCAGCGTGGGGAATATTGTCTGGCCGGTCATTAGCGGGTTGAGCACCATCATGGCGGGCGCTGAACTGCTGGGCGGTGCGTTTGCCATCATCGGTGGCGCGATTACAGCGACGCTGGGCGCAATTACGCTGCCGGTTGTGCTGCTTGGCGCGGCTATCGCGGCGGGCGCGATGCTGGTTTATCAGTACTGGGAGCCGATCAGCGCCTTTATCAGCGGCGTTGCTCAGGGCTTTAGTGCAGCGATGGGGCCGATAAGTGACGCGTTCGCGCCGCTGAAGCCGGTATTTGACTGGTTCAGCAACAAAGTCTCTGAGCTGGGCTCCTGGTTCTCAAAGCTGCTGGAACCGGTGAAGTTTTCTCAGCAGGAACTGGCCTCGGCAGGGGAGATGGGACAGCGCTTCGGCAATATGCTGGCGACGGCACTCAAATTACCCGGTGAAGCCCTGAATCAGCTGCGGGGCGGCATTGACTGGGTGCTCGGCAAGCTTGGCATCATCGATGAGAAATCTGACAAGGTGAAAGACAAGCTGCCTCCGCCCAAAATGCGCGAACAGGACGACGAGGATGAGGACAACGCGGATGCCCGTCCGGCCGCATCGCGCGCCAGCCTGAACAGCACGCTCAATCAGCCTTTGCCCTCGGTTAACAGTTCAAACGTGGATAACCGGCAGCACACGGTCACCAACAATATCAATGTGACGGGCGACCCACAGGCGATTGGACAGGCCGTCGCGCAGGCTTCCACGGTATCGCCGTGGTCCACGGCTGATCGCAGCTATAACTCCATGTTTAGTCTGGATTAATTAACCATGATGATGATATTAGGCATGATGCCGTTTGTACGGCAAACCCTGCCCTTCGACAATTTGCAGCATGACATTACCTATCGCTGGGCGAAAAACAGCCGCGTGGGGCGCCGTGAGTCGACTCAGTTTTTGGGCGGCGGCGACGATAAAATCAAGCTGTCTGGCGAACTCCGGCCTGAAATCACCGGCGGCAATGTCACCCTGTTGGCGCTGAAGACTATGGCCGATGAAGGGCTGGCGTGGCCGCTGATTGGCGGCAATGGCATTATTTACGGCATGTTTGTTGTGACGGATTTCTCGGCCACGCATACCGAATTCTACAGCGACGGCAGCGCGCGCAAGATAGGCTTTACCCTCAACCTGCTGCGGGTAGACGATTCACTAACCAGTATGTTCGGGGACTTAAAAAGGCAGGCGGAAGAACTGCAAAACCGGGCCAGCGACGCAGCGCAACGGGTCGGCTCTGTCATCAACAGCGCCACCTCTGCGCTGAACGGAGGGCGCTGAGATGAGCGATATCGCCCCGATTCCCGTGCCCCTGCGCGTTGCGCCTACGCCGGACTTTAATATCAAAATTGAGACGAAGGATAAAACGGAGGATATTCGCCCACGGCTGATTTCTCTGAAGTTGACGGATAACCGTGGCCTGGAGGTCGATCAGCTGGACCTGGTGCTGGACGACAGTGACGGCCAGTTGGTTATGCCGCCCTTTGGCGCGAAAGTGGTCTTAGAGATAGGCTGGAAGGGACAGCCGCTTGCAAATAAAGGCTCCTACATCATTGATCAGGTCACCTACCAGGGCGCGCCGGACACGATAACGGTGGTCGCCCGAAGCGCCGATTTTAGCGGTTCGCTCGATGTTAAAATCACTGATTCATATCCGGACATGACGGTTGGCGAGGTTGTGGAGAAAATCGCGAAACGTAACGGACTTACCTCCGACGTGCGGCCGGAGATAGCCAAAAAAAAGATTAAGCATATCGATCAGACGCAGGAAACGGACGGCACGTTCATTACCCGGCTGGCTATGCTGGTTGGCGCTGTGGCGGCGATAAAAGATAAGACGCTGCTGTTCTTTGCCCCCGGGCATGGCGTGACAGCGAGCGGAAAGCCGATTCCACTCCTGAATCTGAACCGACAGGATGGCGATAAGTATGAGTACAAATTGTTTAAGCGCGACGATTACAGTGGCGTTGAAGCAAAATGGTACGATCAGAAAAAAGCGCAGCAGAAAGGGGTAACCGTCAACACGATACCGCCAGCAACACCGGCGGTGAACCCTGTCCATCCGGCGGCCAAAAATATCCCCACTATCGGGCAACAAGACCCGGGAAAAACCTATGTTTTTGGCAGCAATAAGAAGCTGTTCGTACTGAATACGCACTTCAGTAGCCAGGGGGAAGCAGAGGTGGCGGCTAAAGCGAAGTGGCAGGAACTGCAACGCAACCGGGCTACGTTGAAGATCCTACTCGCGCTGGGTGCTGCTGAGCTGATTCCTGAAACGCCGGTCAAAGCCCAGGGTTTTAAATCGGTCATCGATAATCAAAAATGGCTGATTACTAATATCGTGCATACCCTCGATAAAAGTGGATTTACCACCCAGTTGAACCTGGAGCTGATGATTGAAAACGTGGATTACGTCTTAGTGGAAAAACAGGCTGGTTAGATTTAGTCTAATTTAAGTTGCTTTTTGTTTAGTCTTTGGCTAATGTTGCACTATGCCAGAGAGGAGAACGACTATGATGCATTGCCCAAAATGTCAGACCGCCGCCCATACGAAAAGCAGTCGCTACGTTTCGAAAGAGACGAAAGAACGTTATCACCAGTGCCAGAACATTAACTGCAGCTGTACCTTTAAAACCCTGGAGAGCGTATCCGGGATTATCGTCGAACCGGCGCAGATCAATACGGTGCCGGTTATGGCGAAAGGGAGCGATAACCCGTCACCGCAGCTGCTGTAAGCTCAACCCGCGAAAGCGGGTTTTTTTATGGATGCGGGTTGGATGGGATGGCTGACAGACGTGGCTGAAGGCCAGCGCGCCGTTGACGTTTAAGGGGGCGACAGCGCCCTCTGGGAGTGCTGTTAATAACTGTACGGCGGGGAGGCGCTGGCCCTTGGGGACAGTGGCAATAACTGTACGGGAATGAAAAGATTTCAGGAATGGCAGCACGACAAAATATATTTTCAGTGAATGAAGATGAATCGTGGTGGTATTTTCGGCAGAAGAAAACTCAGGGTTATAAAGCATTTTGGCACTGAGAGTGAGTCCACAGTGAGATTTTAAATTTTGCATGCGAATTCCCTTCTTCCCTGCGGAAGAAGGGAAGGGTCCAAAATCAGTGAACGATATGTGTAAATTTGCTCTCAATCATCACCAGCCCCGACGCTGTTCGCACAAAGCGCGGCGCGGTTAAGTCATCAGTCATGATGTTAACCATCTGGAATAACAAGCCGGTGATATGTTTTTGCAAGTCTGCCGGGGCCTGCTGATTCAGCAATACTAATGTTAACGCGCTGCAATATTGCCGCATCTCTTCCGAGTCTATCGAATCCCTGCTGCGACAGGCTCTGTCATCACCTTTCTCCAGCGTGAGGCGCTTGATCAGGTGTTCTGGTAGTGGCTTGTCTAACAAAACTTTCAAGACTTCCAGTGCAGCGAGCAGACGACCGCACAGCGCCATGCGGTCTGCAATATCGTTACACTCAACCAGGGCATCGACATAGCGCCCGCATGCATCCAGCACTAGGAAGAGATCGTGCGTGGTGCCGAGCGGCGTTTTCAAGAGGTTTGAGATCGCAGATTCGATAACTGGTTGAATGTCCACGATTTGATGATGGGCGGTTGTGTTACTATCGGTGTTAGCCATAGCGTTGTTTCCTTAACACTGAACGTTGTGGTCAGACGCTCCGGTATGTGTTGCTGCACTGCCGGGGCGTTGCTCTTATAAAAGGCCTCGTGTTAGTGTGGTCTTTTATAAGGCTAAACTGAGGGAATAGGTCAGCACATGTCAATAATAATGCGTGAAAAAAAACCAAAAGGTCGAGGCAAGTCCCCACAATTCCATATGCGCATTGATCCCGACTTGAAAAAACAGCTCGATGCTGTTGCAACTGAAGAAGGAATTAGTCTGGCAAGCTGGTTGAAAAACCTGGCGAGGGAGGCGTTAAAGGCAAGGGGAATTGAGCCGAAGGGATAAATTTGTGCGTGAAATGTTGAGTTAATTATATGTGTGGTAAATGAAAAAAGCTAAATTTCGCTATTGTGAAGTTTTTAATGTGGCCATTACAAGTTTGATAAAGTAGCTGAGGCTTTGATGGAGTTGTGAGTAAATGAAGCTTTTCGTTGTATGGTTACTGCAATCTTTTTTCTATCTTTTACCGCTTATAGCCAGTGTTGTTGGCGCTTATTTTATTGTGCGATTTGTTCCATTTTATCCAATGGGGTTTGTGGTTGCCTGGGGCGGTATCGTTGCTTATCTTTATATAAGATATAGTAAGTGGATATAACCTAAAACGTATAATATTTTTCATGGCGATTTGAAAAGCACCATGAAATTTCAATGATTATCTGTATTAGGATGTTCAGTGAATCGGGTCTTACCCCTATTGACTTGCTCAAAGTAAATAATCAGGTTACAACATCCTTATAAATGGATGAGCAATCTAAGTTGTATGCTTACAAGATTAGCTATGAGATAACATTCAAATACAATAAGATTGCCTGAAAGAAGAACGGATTATGATAATGGACGAGACAGAAAAAGCAGTATTCGATCTTGTTGAGACCTACAATGGTCGCAGCATATTTACCTTTAAGCGGTATCCGCTCAAACATAACACCGATCTTAATGAAGATTTTCGAATGGACCCGTTAGATGCCTATGATTTACTGGAGGAATTCACAGAGAAATTTTCAATTAACCCAGATAAAATCAATTTCACTCGCTATTTTCCCGAAGATAATGGCAAAGCAGAAAAGGCGTTGACCATTCAATTACTGATTGACTCGGCACGAGCAGGTCACTGGACGGATGAAGAAAAATCAAAAAGAGAAAATACCTTACCCTCAAACTCAGACAGGAAAATAATGAAAAAGGGAACAAACAAGACGATTTATATTTTAGCAGTCATTATATGTTTTCTGATTCTTCCGGAAATAGTGGTTCGTACACTAACCCCTGAACAGCTCGTCAGACTCAGCGATTTCACAAGTCTGGGCGGGATTTTTAGCCACCTCCTTTCGTTAATGATTTTTCTCGGTATAGCATCGATGTTGCTGGGTATTGCCGCTATCTATCTGGCAAAAAAAATCTACCGATATTTAGTCAGATTAAAAAAATAACAGATCCGCTATGTGTACTTCACGCTTTACGAATGTACTCAGAGCATAACTGTGGTAAAGCTGAAAACGTTGAGCGAAAGCAATCCGGGAGAGCTTACAGGATCTATGGACCTGTTTTACGGTGGTTGGTTTGCGCAAACATATTGGGTCAACGTGAGAATAGTAAAGCGTGCCATTCTTAGCCTAACAGGAGGAGTAACAGGAGCGTAGCTATCCTGAGCCATGTTTTTCTCCGATGTGCGGATTTAGCCTGAGACATAATCCCGGTATTATCTTTAACCAGGTTGGCCCTTTTTATCATTTTCACTGATTTTCGTGGTGGGATACATCACCAATACATAAGCCCCCATTCCGCAGATTAGTACAGCGAGAGGTCCTACGATCCGCATGGCGCCTTCATTCATAAAGCCTGTATAGAACATACCAAATACAGTTGCTGTCAAAACCAGTGTTCCCACTATCTCGGAAACAAATTTGAATGACAGTTTAAAGATTCTCGATAACACGTAATCACGCCTCCGTTCTGTTGGGCTCTTTCCGCAACATTCTTCCCATTTCTATCAGGTGCTTCAAAGGTTCTTCGAAAAGGAAGTAGAGCATATCGTAATTATGTATACGTTGCTTCTGCCACAGTGCCGTCACGCTGAAAATCGACCCATCCGTGGTGCTGGCACGCCAGGCTGTGGATAACGCGTTAACTGAGGTAAAGGCTTATACCGACAAGGCGCAGGCGCACATGTTACTGCCGATAATCCCCATAAGCATTACCTGCAAACGGCCAACGTGCTGGCGGAAATCAAAGACGCGGGACTGGTTGCCGACGCCCTTAAAAATCTCAGCCTGTATGATGCCGGTAAGCATGGCGTTTCAGTAGCGGCAGATATGACGGCGGGCGGGGATAAGCTGTCGAGCGTTGATGCCGTTATGCGTCTTTTCAATAAGTGAGCCTTTGCGGGCAACGACTATATCTGCATTCCCGACGAGACATGACGGACGCTGTGTTATTGCCAGGCGGCAGAAAAATCGCCACGGAGAGCGAGAAAGCGCTGCTGGAGCAACAGAGAACCTACCGCGTGAAGCTGAACCGCGTCGAGACCTGAGCGGCACCGGATGTCAGCTGGCCGGAAAAGCCTGAACAGAAAAAAACCTGTTACAGCGGGGACTATCAGGAAAAATTTTAGATGCGGGAAGGCTTAATTTTGCCATTCAATCATCTCATCCAGCCGTTTTAAAATATCGGGGAAGTAGCTCTCGTTGATGCCGAAATCGCCTTTAACCTGAACGCTGTCAGCATGCGCTTCAGGACGAAGGTCATATTCAATCATTACACCATCGTCGCCGACGTCACAGTGCCTGTGGCGGCCTCAGCCCGGAACAATTTGAAAACCAGAATCTCGCTTAGGATTGTGTCCACATTACGTGGGTAAGATCAAAGAACGTTATAACCAGTGCCAGAACATTAATTGCAGTTGTACCTTTAAGTCGCATGAGACTGTGTCAGAAATTATTATGTCACCAGGTAAAGTTAAAGCCGTTCCGCCACATCCAGGCAGAGGCCAGCAGCAGCCCCTATGGTTATGATCGTAATGAAGCCCGGTTAGCGGTTTTTTTTACAAGCAATGAGTCTGACTGCTTAAGTGTGAATGTGTTTTTCTTAGTTGGCCTCATCTTTCTTGGGAATATCATTATCTCTTGTTTTATCATCAGTGATCTTGCAAATAGGTCTGTAGTGAAGACTTGAGATCTTCTTCCTGTCTTTTACTGGCTTTCTCTCTGCTCGCTCTCCCGATATTACAGGCCAATTGGAAAGAAATTCTGAAAGTGTTTCCAGAAAATGATGCATTTACATCTTCCTCCATTTTCTTCAGTCTATAAACCCGAGCTATTTTAGCATGGAGCTATTATTCACTGCGTTGAATTACAAGGAGGAGGTATTCATGGTTACAGGATTACCAGCGAGTGAAGAACCCGGTCGCTACTACACTTTTCAGTCACGATTACCACACGGCGAATTCTTTGAAATTCGCCCACGATTTCTGCCTCATGGTGCGAAGCCTATTGTTGATGATGAAACCGGTATGTGTATCGGCTACTCAGTATCTCAGGCTCCAGGATTGTGGCAGATTTATGATACGGAAGGAAATTTTTTTCGGCTTGAAGAGACACCGTTAGAGTCTCCCCTCATTGACCCAACCGATTTGGTGTTGCTGGCGGCAGGAGCATTTCGTATTTTTCTTGCCGGGAGAGCTTTACTACAGAGTGGAGTTCGTGCAGCCGTAACTGTAAATCTTAGCCATGCCACGATCAGCCTCTTGCGCGGAAGGCTAAAAATAGGCCTTTCGGCTCGCTCTTTGAAGATGACGGAAAGCGCAGCAAAGCACATGTATGAACCTGGTCGATATGTGCCTTTACAGATACAGGAAAAAGCCATTCGATATGGAACACGTATGCCAGACCCACTTAGAAAACCAGGGCTTTTCAGATATGAAACCCGTATGTACCGGCTGGTAGAAGATAAACAAAAAAAAGGAAGTTATTTCTATAAACCCTACCGGCTTGAAGTTCTGGTAAGAGAAAAAGACTGGACTATTATGCACTTTCAGTACATGCCTTAAAGGTGAACGGATGATCGATATACAGAGCGGAACCCTACATCTCAAGTTAACCCCTTATGAAAGGATACCTGAGCCTGAAGAAGCGGCATATGACCGGATCATGGTCTGGGTTGAGTTTTCTGTTCCTTCGCTTAAAACTGAATTCCGTGCGGAGTTTGCTGCGGGCCAGCTTGAGATATTTCGGGATGATTTAAAAAAGCTGCATCAGTCGCTGATATTTCAACAGAAGAATTCGGATGTCGTTCTTAGCTGTCTGTTTAAGCAGGTCGAGTTGACATTCATACAGTCAGATTCGGGTAATGCTGTAGGCGTAAACATGGTGCTAAGGCCTGAGGATCATGCTGATAGTGTCATGCTTACAGACTTTTTTGGACTGGATGAAAGTTACTTCCCTGCGATTTTGTTTGGACTGGATGAAATCATAAACTGGTCAACCTGATACGTTCAGATAACACAGTTACTTTATACATTTCTAAAGATTTTCCGCTTTGTTGAGCCGCTGTGTGCGGACTGCTCTGAGTGAACAGCAATGGCACAATTAGAATGTCGAGAAAATCTATCGCCATTTTATCGCCACTTAAAAACAGGAAACAAAAAAGCCACCCTTTTGAGGTGGCTTAACTTCATGATTTTTATCACTAAATCTGGTAGCCCCTGCTGGGTTTGAACCAGCGATCAAGCGATTATGAGTCCCAATTTGAAATAAGTAAAATCAGCAACTTACTGATTTTTATGTTTTGTTTGGGCCGAATAGTGATGAAAAGTGGCACATAGCGTTGCGCTCTGCTGCCACTTTGCTGCCACTTACGGGGGATAATAAATTTATGAATTCTTAACGAGTTCACTTAAAAAAGATTGCAATGCCTTAGATGGTTCATGAACATCACTGACAATCATTTTCACTCCTCTTGCATCTAATATTTTCTCTTGAACAGGGTTTGGTCTTGTTGAGAAAACGAAAGACTTTGGTCTGGATGTTGAAGTGTTGCTATTTTTTTTCCATAGCTTATCTAACTTATAAAATAATAGTTTTATATTCCAATCTGAAAGACTATAACCAATGAAAAGAACTGATTTACCTAACATGTCGCTTCTAAATTTTATGTCTAAAGGGCTATCAAAATCTAAACGATCAAAATAGCTTGATTCACCAAGCACAATCGATGAGTCGTCCGAAAAATCCCCATGAAGCTTGACTACTTGTGTTACATCGCTTTTAATATCTGCAATATCAGATACATCAACGATAACTTTATGTTTCTTGTTATAATGTTTAAGTGAATGCTCAATCCATCTGTCGTAATTAGTTGTATAGATTATTGGGAAGTTGCCGGTTGCAATATGTTTATGGATTTCAGAGTCTTCGATTTTTATATCACCACTATGCCACTTTGTATCCATCCAACTTCTTAATTTCCCGATCTTATTGTTATTATTCAATAAGTAATATTCAGCTAGACTTAAGTAATCACCGTATGTAAGGAATACATCGTCGTCGAACTCAAGCTCATTTGCGATTTCACTAATCAGTTCCTTCCAATCTGGAAGATTAAGGTTTTTTGAAACGCCAGCTCCAATAAAAAGAATGAGGTTGTCATTTTTATAAGCATCCAATAACTCTTGATCTATCATCACTTTTCCTCCAGTAAATGTAACGAAAGCTTATCCAATGCTAATTTCCTCATGGATATTTGATTTTTTTTATCGCCCATCTCAGCAAAGCTTTCTTGGTAACCATTTGGTATAAATATACAGTCCCACTGAAAATCCCGGTTTCCTAATGGTGAATCTGATATCGTTCCTTCAACTTCGCCTTGAAAAAAGTGTATTTTCTTTCCATCGCAATAGCCAATTACTGTTTTAGCAATTGCAGCCTTATCTTGATGAGAGTTGAGTAGTGATATAAATCCTTCTGCTTCAAGATCATCCCAAAATATTTGAGTTAACCCACCAGGTAACTCTTTTAATGATTTTAAATATAAACCAGTATGTTCTACAAATACTGGTCTTCCTATCTGCTTAAAAGCTTTTAATAATTTATCTCTAACTAAATCCTGCGTATTTTTACTTTGTATTTCTTCAATTTTTATGTTGGCACTCACCACCTCAACTCGATCACCTAAGATATCATTTATTTCCTTGATTTTATTAGGGTTGTTACTCAGGAAATGTAGTTTCATAGTATTCCTTTAATAAAAGTAAATTGTTTTTGATATTCATACATCTTTTTGGAAAAGTTAGGGATTATAATTTCTTTATTGCAATAGTCGTAATCATCAATAAGACTTGTTTCTTGTATCCCCGGATTATCTGAGCAAACAACAAAGGGAACTTCGAAATTCAAAAACTCTTGAAGAGAATGTCCTTTGGCTATATGTGTAGCACCTGTCATCACGTTGCTTAAAGGGCATACTTCAACACAAACTTGATTCTTACTTAGCATTTCTAATACAAGTTTATCGTTTTTAGCGCAAGTTCCATGGCCTATTCTATCTGCTTCGAAATGAGTTATGGCTTTTTTAATATTATCGACATTTCCAGTCTCGCCTGCATGAATTGTAATTCCTAATCCTAAATCATGTTTGCATTTTTTGAACAGATTGTAGATATTATTATCCAGTTCAGTATCTTCATCTCCAGCCAGATCAATGCCAACGATATTATTTTGTGAACTTGATAAAGGAATATTATTGATGGCGAGTTTAATATGGTCCATGGCCTGTTCGCCTCTCCCGATTGTAATAATTAACCCAGCCTTTATCTGATATTTGCAGCTATAAATTTTAATTCCTTCCAGAAGCCAATCTAATGCCTCGAGATAAGTAATCCCACAATTTCTAGCTAAATGAATTACCGTGTGCCTGATCTCAACAAATTTTATGTTTGTTTCTGCCATGGCTATAAAAAAAGCCTCAATCATAGTATTTAATTGAACTTTGTTTATAGGGATAATCCGAAGAAATTCCCAGGGCTTAAGATACTCTATCAATCCAGAAGATTTTTTATTAACTAATAACTTGCTGTGATGGTAATTAATTTCAGTCAATCGATCAGCAGAATTATTTTCTACAATGATTCTATCAACTATTTCTGGAGGCAAAGCTCCATTGAAATGTACGTGCAATTCACCTTTTGGAGTAACTAAAAAATCATCCATGCGTTATCCTAATTTAAATTCACATTTTCTCTTGAAAATTTGGTTGTTGGTTTGAGGAGTTTATTGGCAGCCATGATACTAATTATATCACTTTGTCATATGGAAGAGTTAGATATAATTAATAGGATTAAGCCGCGTCGCTTCAGCTAAATGGTCTGGCGCGAAATGCGCGTATCGCATCGTCACCTTAATATCCGTATGCCCTAAAATTCGCTGAAGCACAAGGATGTTTCCTCCGTTTATCATGAAGTGAGAAGCAAAGGTATGACGTAATACGTGCGTAAGCTGCCCGGCAGGTGTCTCGATGCCGGCGCGCTGCATGGCTTTTCTAAAGGCGGAGTAACAAGGTTTAAAGAGCAACTGTGCTTTCCTGCTCGATGGCAGTTCAGCCTGTAATTTTTCAGTTATCGGCACCGCGCGGTTTTTCTTGCTCTTAGTTTTCACATAAATGATCTGACCGGCGCGGATTTGGTTTCCCTTTAAGCCTTCTGCTTCGCTCCAACGTGCGCCAGTTGCCAGGCAGATTTTCACGATGGTAGTCAGATCTTTGGATCGGCTGTTCTCACATTCGGCGAGTAGATTTCTGATTTCCTCAATGGTGAGATACGCCATCTCCGATTCACTGATTTTAAACTCGCGCACGTTCTCTAGCGGATTTGGCGCGGTCCATTCATCCAACCGGCGCAGTTCGTTAAACATCGCCCTGAAATATGCCAGCTCTAAATTTACCGTGCGCGGCGTAACCGTCTTCACTCGATTGGAGCGGGTGATTTTCCCGCTTAAACGCTGCTCGCGATAAGACGCAAAAATTTTCGCGTTAAACTCGGTTGCGAGTGGGTTTCCCATCGCCTCGCAGGCGAACGCCATTGTGGTTCGCCGTTTCTCACCATCCGCCAACGTAATGCCATGGGTGTTGAACCACAATTCAACCAGCTCAATTACCCGCCGCTTATCTGCTTTATCTCCCAGCCAGGGTTTATCTTGAACTTGCTCTTTTACGAACTTCTCATAGGATTGTGCTTCGCCCTTCGTCGCAAACTGGCGGCGAATCCTTTTGCCGTCACGGCCGTTTGGGAAAATCTGCGCCTGCCATTTCCCGTTGGGTAATTTGTTTATCGCCATTCCATGCCTTAAAGGTATTCGGTTCGAGTGATCACTTTGCCTAAAACTACGATGTCACTTGATTGGCATTCAAATGACGATTTCCCATTCTCGACACGTATTCTTCCACCGGGAAAACGTGCCAGTTCTCGAATGCTGACTAACTTATCAATCTCGATAAGCCAAAGCCCATCGACGATCTCGCCTTCATAGGTATCAACCAAATAAGTGCTTCTATCTGCGTTGATCACAAACGGGGCATTCAAGCCTTCGGGTAGTGATGCTTTATCCAGAATGAAATCATCCATAACTTCTAAAACCCCATTTGAGATTTTTTTGTGTGTGGCAATCACAACACGAGATTCCTCCACTTCCATAAAGCGTGCACCTTTACCTGTAGTTAGCCAGGTAAGTGATGCTCCCGTTTCCACATGGCAGATGATCACCCAGTCAGCAGGGAAGGTATCGCGGGCTGAACGGTTGGCTAGCGTGCTTTGCGAGACGCCCAAATGGTTGCATAGCGCCTGACGGCTGCTGAATCCGTACGCCTCAACTAAGCGAAAAATCACATCTTTACCGCCCCGATTACTCTCTACCGCTTCACGAACTACCTTTGCGTTATGGCGATTTGTGTTTTCTTTCGTTGACATATCCGATTTGTGATCCTATTCTTCGGTCTGTGATGAGATGAATAGCGTTTAATAGTGATATCTAATACCTAAACTTGGGAATACTGCATCATGACTCGTAAACTTTCAATGCGCCCTTCAATCAATCTCGTGATTTCAGAACCGTACATTACTGTCGAAGAGTTCTGCCGCCGCACTGGTTACAAGGAGGGCACCGTTCGTCAGATGTACCGCGAGAACCGTTTACCCATCAGGAAGAAGGAGGGCTTAAACGGGCTTATCGAAATCAACATGGTTGCTCTCACTATTGAAGCCGCTTCTGGCTGCGAAATCACAATGCAGGGCTGATGTATCCATATTGGGATATTGAAAGGGATTAATCATGTTTGATTTTAGTGTGTCCACACATAACTACTTTGACGAAGCCTGCCGCCGGTTCGCTCTGTCTCACAACATGAAAGAGCTGGCGCAGGCTGCAGGCATGAACGTGCAGTCCCTGCGCAACAAGCTGAATCCTGAACAGCCGCACCAGTTGACCGTTGCGGAAATGCTTTTGCTCACTGACCTGACCGAAGATGCAACTTTAATGGATGGCGCACTGGCACAACTACATTGTTTGCCTTGCGTACCGATGAACGAACATGCCGAAGAAAAGCTGTCAGCCTACGTTTTGAAGGCAACGGCAGAAGTGGGGCAGCTGGCAGCCAGTGCAGTGAATCAGGATGCGTTGAGCACTTCCTGTCGCCGTAGCCTGATGCAAAGCGTTAATACCGGCATTCGCTGCCTGAGTCTGGCCGCTATAGCGGTACAGGCCCGCATTCATTCCAATCCCACTATGGCATCAACCGTAGACGCTATCAGCGGCCTCGGCGCATCCATTGGCCTGAGCTGAGGGACTGCTAATGATTTCACTGGCATCACTTCTTAAGCGTAAAAGTCCGTCCGTAGCATACGGCAACGGCTGGATCATGGGTGAGAACGGCAAGCCCTGGCATCCGTGCAACAGCCAAAAGCAACTGCTGCAGGGGGTGACCAGCAAACGCAAACCCGCCGGTTTCATGGCGCGTTTATTCAGGGGGTAACATGCAGCGAGTAACAGGCAACACAACCGCACAGCAAGGCCCGGCATCTTTTGCCAAAACTCATTCAACGGGCAATCGTGCTGATGCTGTTAACAAAATGTCGTTTGATGAGTTTCGGAAAAGCTGGCGGCAGCAGCGTGACAATAACGCTAATCCGTCACTGCGTTATTTCAACCGTCAGAATGACGAGTTTAAATTTTGCGTATTAACCCTGGCTAACCGCGAAAATCCTAAAACCTTTTCGCAGGAGGAAATCGGCAAGCCGTTTGAATACTTCGATGAATACCGCCGAGAATTAATCATCATGGCGATGAATAAAATGGCGCGCTGGGGAAAGATTCTGCCCCGACAGTTTTCTACCGCAGACTGTTTTTTACCAGAGTAAATAAGACTCAAAAATTAATGGCGTAAACCCGCCGGGCATTCCTTTGCCCTGAATCTGGAGAATTGAACAATGAGAAATACCCAAACCCGTAATTTTGAAGCCGACGCAGACACGCTTAATGCACTGCTGAGCAAGGCCAAAACAGAACAGCGCAGCGATGATGCGCTGGCCGTATCAATCCGCATTGCGGCGCTGGTCATTCATGCCCGCAAACACGAAATGACCGCGCCAGAAATCATTGAGCTGCTGGATAAAGAGGCAGAGCGTTTTGAGCATCAGGCGCGGGAGCTGCACTAATGGCCGATTCAATGGATTTAGTCCAGGCGCGCGTTGAGGAAGAACTGCAGCGCAATCTCGCTAACGCACGTCATCAGCCTGTCGGGGCTGGTGAGTTCTTCTGTCAGGCCTGCGATGAGCCGATACCGGAGGCCCGTCGTCGCGCGGTACAGGGTGTTACTCACTGCGTCGCCTGTCAGGAAATCGTCGAGCTGAAAAGCGCCCACTATAAAGGCGGTGCTGTATGAGTACGATCCTTAAGTGGGCGGGCAACAAAACCCGCCTCATGCCTGAACTGCTTAATTATCTGCCGCAGGGGCAGCGACTTGTTGAGCCGTTCGCCGGTTCCTGCGCCGTTATGATGGCTACGGATTACCCGGCTTATTTAGTGGCTGACGTTAATCCCGACCTAATTAATCTTTACCGCCAGATTAAAGAACACACGCGCCCGTTTATCGTGGTGGCGGTGAGTCTGTTTACCCAAAACAAGAGGGCAGAGGATTATTACCGCATCCGAGAAGCGTTTAATCATGACCCGGCTCTACCTCTGCTTGAGCGTGCCGCGCACTTCCTTTACCTGAACCGCCACGGCTACCGTGGCCTTTGCCGTTACAACCGTAAGAGTGAATTTAATATCCCTTACGGAAACTATTCTGAACCCTATTTCCCCCTGGAAGAAATAGAAACGTTCGCAGCCAAAGCCCACCGTGCAACGTTTGTATGTGCTGATTTCCGCGAGACGCTGAGCATGATTAAGGGCGGTGACGTTGTTTACTGCGACCCGCCTTATGACGGTACGTTTAGCGACTACCACGCAGGCGGATTTGATAAGGCTGCGCAGCAGGACTTAGCCAGCATGTTAACCAGCGTGTCAGAGCGCTGCCCGGTCATCGCTTCAAACAGCGATACTGACTTCACGCGCACGCTTTTTGATGCCTACGAGCTGACCAGCATCAGGGCTGCCCGCGCGGTAGGTGTGGCTGCAGGTGACAGCAAAAGCGCGGCAGAAATCATTGCCGTTCGTCGTCCTGCCGCTATCTGGTTTGGGGGTTGATATGGCTGCAAAAGAGGCAGCTACATGATTGAGCAGTACGCTTACCCGTGGAATGCTCCACGGGAAGCTATCGCCAGCCCTTACCCCACCTATGAGGAAATGCACAGCCGCAGTCAAATGATTGCGGCTTTGGTGCGTGCGCAGGAGCTGCTTGAGCAGCAGCCGACTCTGATTCAAATTGACGTCAAACGTCGCATGAACGAGCTGGAAAAATCACAGGGCATTGCCCGCGCCAATGCGTACTTAACGAAAACCTTCGTCGAGCGCACATTGCCGCGTGTTGAATGCGTTAATGAACAGTACCGGGTGAAAACGATGAGTGCCGGCACGTTGAACTTGCTCACACATAACGCCCCGAAAGAGGCTGGCGCGGCACGTGCCGGCGGCCAGTTGTGGGAGCTGATGAAGCGTTTTAACCGCCTGGCTGATATGTCGCGTGCCGATGTGGATTTGCTGGCCGGTGACATTGCCAGTTTCATTCTGGCCGAGCTGGTACAGGCACACGCGCAGTCAACTGATGAGTCAGATTATAAATACACGCACCGCGTTTACATGACAGCGGCGGCCATCACCCGGGAATTTAATCAGACGCCGCCACTGTGGGATAAAGTGACGTCCCGTTTCTTTGTTCCGGAGGAAGTCACGCCCGCCGTGCTGCGTATGCAGACAGAGAAATGGTGGACGGGACGACTGCGCCGTGTGGCTGCGTCATGGCGTGAACACCTGCAGATTGCCCTGGCTAACGTAAGCAAAAAACACACGCCTCACGCCAGCAGAATGACGGTTTCAGAATGGCGGGAGCAGAAACGCCGTACCCGTGAGTTTTTAAAGGGCATGGAACTGGAAGACGAGGAAGGCAACCGCATCAGCCTGATTAAGAAATACGACGGCAGCGTGGCAAATCCGGCCATCCGTCGCTGTGAGCTGATGACCCGCATTCGCGGCTTTGAAAATATCTGTAATGAGCTGGGCTATGTCGGGGAGTTTTACACGCTGACCGCACCGTCACGCTATCACGCCACAATCAAAACCGGCCATCGCAATCGTAAATGGAATGGTGCCAGCCCCGCAGACACGCAGCGTTACCTCTGCAGCGTCTGGCAGCGCATCCGGGCAAAGCTGCACCGTGATGACATTCGAATCTTTGGCATTCGCGTTGCCGAACCCCACCACGACGCAACGCCACACTGGCACATGCTGATGTTTATGCGGCCCGAAGATGCGGATCAGGTGCGCCAGACAATCCGTGACTATGCCTTTCAGCAGGACAGCAACGAGCTGACCACGGATAAAGCCCGTAAAGCGCGCTTTCATGCCGAGGCCATCGATCCGGAAAAAGGCAGTGCTACGGGTTACGTGGCTAAATATATCTCTAAGAATATCGACGGCTACGCACTGGATGGCGAGCTGGACGACGAAAGCGGTAAAGAGCTTAAGGAAACCGCGCCCGCCGTTTCTGCCTGGGCGGCACGCTGGCATATCCGACAGTTTCAGTTTATCGGCGGTGCGCCGGTCACGGTTTACCGCGAGCTGCGTCGCATGGATGACACCGACACCGCTCACGGCCTCAGCGCGGAGTTTGCCGCTGCGCATGACGCGGCCGACGTGGGCGACTGGGCGGCATACGTTAACGCACAGGGCGGTCCGTTCGTGCGTCGTGATGAGCTGGCCGTGCGCACCTGGTATCAGTCGGGCGATGAGCTGAATGAATACGGTGAGGAAACCTTGCGTATTAAGGGTGTCTACGCAACTGAGGTTGGCGCAGATACTCCGATTTTAACCCGTCTGGCACAGTGGAAGATTGTTCCGAAGCGTGCCGTTGAATTTGGTTTTGATCTTCAGGGCGCGCCCGCGCCCTCTCGGAGTTCTGTCAATAACTGTACGGGGCGTTTGAGATCTGAGGATTCAAACCCGCCGGAAAGTTTGGAAGAAATCGACCTTAAGGGGATGGGCCATAAAGAACGGCGACGAATGCTTGCCCGACTGAGAGCAGAAAAGCCGGATAAAAAACACCTTGTGCTGCGACGGCCAGATACGATAGAGACGGCGTGTGACAACGTGATCGGCCAGGTCAGAGACTTAAGCGGCGAAACCATCAGTCGCGGTCTTGCCGTGCGCCTGATAGGTGGCACACAGACAGAAATTGCAGGAAAAATGTTCCGAAGCACCTGCTACGGCGACTTAGTACGACCATTCAGAACTAAGGATGACACTTCACGTAAAGACGAAATACTGAGCCGTTTCAACAGCCTTGCTGAAAGGGTTAAGGCGGCCAACTTGCGTAAAGTGGAAAGCGAAGCACACAAAAAGTAAGGCTGAAAGTAAAAAAACATTTCACTTTCGGATTTTCCTAATATACTGTGTTTATGTACAGTTGTTTGAGGGAAGTAAATGTTATGCAGGATTATTTTTTTGAGTCTTTTAAATTGCAACGTATTGATTTGTTTCTTAAATTGGTTGCATCGAGTGATTGCAGTGAAGATGAAAAGAGTCTGGCGATCCAGTGGGTGTCTGAGCTTACAGATGAACTAATGAAAAAGGTCCGGATTCAGGAATATCTACGCTCTATTGATACTAAAAGTTAAGCAATCAAAAGAAAAAGCACATGAAACCAAATAGATAAAATTCATATCGTTTGATAAGTCCTGTATTACTATCTATGGAAGACAATAGCCTGGTAAGGTTTTTTGCTTTTTTGGTAAGGTATTTATCTTAAATTGATAAAATTACTGGATGTCTGGTCGGTATGGTATATCATCTGCTAAGTTTTGGTTTGATTTTACTTTGGAGTGGTTTTTATGATAAACATCACTAATGATATGTTTGTTGAAGTGATGAACGATGCATTGCAAGGGAAACGAGAAAATCTGGAGATGCGGCTACGCATCATGATAAAGAAATTAAAAAAAGATTCTCCAGAGCTTGCATCAGAATTAAGTGATGCACTTTTAAGAAATACAGATTCATTTACTGTTTTAAGAGGTTTTAAAGATAATAAACAACCAGCACCGGTAGACGCTGATACTCGTCAGAAATTGCTAGTCGAAAACTATCCTGTGAGATTAACTGTTAGCCCTCTATGGCCTGAGCATATATCTACATCTTTAAACAGATTTGTGGCAGAGTGGGAAAAAAGAGAGCAGTTGTGTGAAAACGGTCTTCTGCCATCGAAATCACTACTAATGGATGGTCCTCCAGGCGTTGGTAAAACTTTAGCAGCGAAATGGCTTGCAGAGAGGATGAACCTTCCGCTTCTGACTTTAGATTTATCAAGTGTGATGAGCAGTTACTTGGGTAAAACAGGCAACAATATTCGTGCAGTTCTTGATTACGCGCGTTCTTTTCCATGCATTTTGCTACTTGATGAGTTTGATTCCATAGCTAAAAAACGGGATGATTCTTCTGATGTTGGAGAGTTAAAGCGTTTAGTAACAGTTCTACTGCAGGCAATTGACGAGTGGCCGAACACATCAATTTTAGTCGCTGCAACCAACCATGGGGAGTTGCTAGATCCTGCGGTTTGGAGAAGATTTGACCGAGTAATAAAATTTGATTATCCTTCACAAAATCTTATCAAAGATTTCCTACTTCAATGCGATGTACCGCATGGCATTGCTGAAAATATAAGTGAACGGATGGTAGGTAAGTCCTTCGCCGTCATTGAGCGTTCCTTGAATCAGGCAAAAAGGAATTCAGTTCTTGAGGATTTACCGGTTAATCGAGCAATACTTGAAGAGCTTTTTGATGGTGAACCTATCGAGGAAATCATCAAATTTATGAATGAGAAAGGGATGTCGCAACGGCAAATTTCTGCTGAGTTATCAATACCTAGACCAACTATTAAGAAGATAATTGGTTTGTAAGGGGTCGGAATGAATAACAAAAACCTGCTATTAGGCTATGGTGAGACTTTAACCGGTGATGTCAAAATTGAAAACGGTAGTGGGCCTAAAAATAAACCATATACTTATGAAGACAATGCTCCAGTAATAATAAATGAGTTAAGGGGTGTTATTCAAAAGTTTATGGATATTCCCGATGCCGCGAAACCAAAAGGTGAAGCAGTTGCGAAGTTAATCCTTCATCCGGCATTTTTAGCGAAAAGTTATTTTTCAAATCTAATTTTTAAGAGATTTTCGCTAACCAGCATTGGTAGTAAGGCTGTATCAATTAAACCGCGAAAGGTTGTTGGTAGTCGCGGTAAGCACAAAGACGAATATTCGAGCGTATGCATTTATGTTTCTGGAAAAGTAACTGATTTTTCGAATCTTCTTAAAGCGCTGTCAGATAATAAACTGAATAAAGGGCAGCAAAAAGAAATTATAACGTTTGAAAGTGTTGCTTTTTTTTCAGCCAATGAGAAGGTTAAGATAGTTAATTCCTCAATGCATCCTAGAAAGTTGGAGGTAGCTTTACATACGCCTGATAGTAACAAAGATGTGCTTGATAGCTTTATTAAATATGCATTGTCCTGCGGTGCAAAAATTGATAGGCATAAAATAATAAAGGTTAATGACCTCACCTTTATGCCAATATCAGCTAACTTAGCTGAGGCTAAAAATATTGCTGATTTTTCGTTCTTAAGAGTGGTTAGGGATCTTCCAGGCTTAAGGATAAATAATCCTGTTTTCACGCGTACAGTCGTTGAAGATTTTGAATTTGAACTTCCTCTCGAAAAAGCAATTAATGATAATATTAAAGTGGCGATTTTTGACGGGGGAATAGGTAATACTGATTTTGATAAATGGGTCAAAGAATACACTTTTGGCGAGCCTTCAAAGACTAGTGGAAAGTTACTTTCTCATGGTCAAGATGTTACTTCTACAGTTTTGTTTGGAGCTGTTCAGGATGGTCAGTCGCAATTGCCCATACCGTATTCTTCTATTGACCACTACAGAGTTATTGATAACTTGATCGATGGTGGAGATGAAGATTTATTTGACGTTTTATTAAGAATTAAATCTGTTTTAGATGAGAAAAAATACGACTATATAAACTTAAGTTTAGGCCCAAGATTTCCTATTGATGATGAAGATGTACATGTGTGGACGTCTACTTTAGAGCAATATTTATCTGCTGGAAATATCCTGTGTACTGTTGCCGTAGGTAATGATGGTGGTTTGGCTGACGGCTTGAATCGTATACAGCCTCCTTCTGATTTAGTTAATGCATTAGCAGTTGGTGCCGCTAATTCATTATCGAAAACTTGGGTCAGAAGCGATTATAGCTGCATAGGGCCAGGGCGAAGTCCAGGGTATGTTAAACCTGACGGCGTGGCTTTTGGCGGCTCTAAAGATGAGCCTTTTAAGGTTTATAGTCCTTTTTTAAATAAAGTTATTAAAACCGCTGGCACAAGCTTTTCGTCACCATTAGTTCTACGACAAGCCATAGGCTTGGCAGCGAGTTTAGAATATAATATTACGCCACTCACAGCTAAAGCTCTTTTGATTCATCATGCAGAAAATAATGGACTGCAACGTAGTCATGTAGGGTGGGGGAGATTTCCTCATGATATTTCCGATGTTATCTATTGTGATGACAACGAAGTTAAAGTTATATATCAGGGGGAGCTTAAGCCATCCCAGCATTTGCGTGCGCCAATTCCTTTCCCTGATATCCAGATTAACGGTGCTGTTGAACTTAAAGCTACCTTTTGCTTCACGACACCCGTGGACGTTGCTCATCCTGTGAATTACACAAAAAGTGGATTGGTTGTCACTATGAGAAAAACACCAAAAGATAAAATTGGTGCTACTTTCCCACTCTTTAATAGTAAACATATATATGCGAGTGAAGAGGAGTTGCGTGAAGATTCTCATAAATGGGAAACTACGCTTCGTAGTGAGCATACGTTCAACAAAGATACTCTTAAAGATCCATGTTTTGATGTTATTTACTACGGGCGTGATAATGGAATGCCTGCTGAAATAGATGAACTACCAAATCTTGCATATGTATTGATTGTATCGCTAAAGGCAAAAGATACCCCTGAGTTATATAACAATATAAGACAAAGGTATCAAACTTTACAGGCCATTCAAATTAAACAGCAAATCAGACTGCAATCTTGATTTGATAATCTTCTGCATGGCTATGCTGCATGAATCTGCATGATCCCAAAAGGATCGTCTACCCTCTGGCCCGCCTATGATAGCGGGCTTTTGCATATGTCATGCACCTGCATGAAAACCACTACATAAAGCGGGCAGGCGTGGCGGGGCTACGAGCGCGCGCCAAGTCTAAATACCTATCGCTGAGCATTGTCGGTGAAGTATTGTATGGGCAAAGAAACAGTATCTTTTTAAGTTTTGTAAGGATAGATTCCACTTGTATTTGGCTACTATATGCTCACAAAAAATCGAGCAGCTAAACACGAGTGTGTTCAATTTGGTCACTCGCAGGTGTTTTTTCTTCATTCTTATTTCCTTTAGAGCTAAGTTGCTGTATTTTTTATAAAAGCACGTATTTTTTAATTGATTTCCCACGTGAAATTCTTCCTTCAATATTAAAATTCTGATTCATACGAGGTCGTCATGTTTTCTGGACAATGGGTGGGTACTTCTTCTTTTGGTTCATTCAAAGGAGAGTGTTTGATAAATATCGAGCCTAAAAATGATGTATTAGGATGTTACGCTTATTTTTTTTCAGGCTCCGTGTCTTATCCATCGTCATGTGTGTATTTTGAAATGCCTACATCTGGAGACAACCACAAGCTCAATGTTTCTAATATACAGGTCATGAGTTCTGATTTCCTTGCTCAGCCTATTCATTCAACTAAAGATTATATAAGTAACAGTTATGGCGGTATAGACTTTCCTGAGAGCGCGATTTTTGAATTATCTTTCGATGGCGATGTATTGAATTTATTGATTACTCCCAGTGTTGGAAGTGTCATATATTGTGTCTTGGAAAATAAATGTAATAAAAGCTACTCATCTATAGGTATTGATATGACATGGGTAGATTTTAAGAGTTTCGTGAGTAGTGTTGATTACAGGAATGTGGCATTCAGAGGTCAGGCCCATAATTGGCCTTTAAGAACATCATTCCACAGGAATGGTAGGTATGATGTACAGGTATATATGAATGATGATATACCTTTGTTGCACAGACATATATCTAGTATGACAAAGCACTATTTCAATTTATCGGATCCAATACATAACGGTGCATTCATAAATTTGCTCCAGCACCATGGTTATCCTACACCTTTACTCGATTGGTCTTACTCACCTTATGTTGCTGCTTTTTTTGCGTTTAGCAAGCTAACGCAGGATGAAATTGATAATAGTGATGCTTCAAGGAAAGCGAGAATTTTTGTATTTGAATTGGATAAGTGGAGAAGGGAGATTTGGCAGTTTAGTAACCCATTTGATTGTAGGCTAAATATTTCAATAGGGGAGTATTTAACATTGAATAATCCGAGAGCGCTGCCACAACAGGCGTTAACTACTTTTACTAATTGCTGTGATATGGAGGGGCATCTTTATAAGTGCGGGGGAGAGACGGATAGATATCTTAAGGCGATAGATATTCCTATAAAAGATGCAAGGAACGCTATGCGTGATTTAGCGATGATGGGAATCACATATGGTGCATTATTCCCAGGGATTGATGGTGCTTGTCAGGATTTTAAGGAAATAAAATTCCCTCGAACTTAATTATTTACAATAAAATTGAAAGCCAAAGTGGAGTGGTGTTCTGGCTTTCAATTTTTTGGCTAATTAAGTTTGTACTCTTTAAAATCTATTACCTTTTCTCCCAACCATTCATTCAATTCTTTCATTCTTTCTTGTAATGGGCTGAGTTCATTCCGTACGAAAACCATGCTAGCCTTCTCTATATCCCCGAACCCGCCAGTGTTGTTAGGAATTATCCCCATTAACTGAGGCGGCACGCGATGCACGGCCAGCATGTCATCGCGCGACACGTTTTTAATATTCAGAAACTCATCTTTGGCCGCCACCTCTGACAGCGGGATGATCTGAATGCCGTCTTTCTTCCCGTTCGGGCTGTACATAAACAGATTACGGAAGTTACCAGGCCCTTTTGCGCTTTTCATGGCGCTGCGGATGTTGTCAACGTCCTGCTGGCTTTGTGCCGGGTCGGTCATGTACATGATAAAACCCGCATGACTGCCGTTAATGTAATACTTGCGGCGAAACAGCGTGGCCGACTCATTCAGCAGCGCGGACGGTATGGCTGACAGGTAGCCCGGTACGCCGTAGATTTCCTGATTGATGTCCGGCTCCATCAGGTGGAACACGCTGCCCTTTGTAAACTCATACGGCTCGGAGTTAAGGCCGTAGTGCGTATACCAGTAGGTGTCGAGGTCAAGCCCGCGCCGCGTGTATTTGGCAAGCGAAGGCTCCAGTTTCAGCGTGGTGCCGAGGCGGCTGGTTCGCTTCTCCAGGTACGCGTTGGCAAACACCAGGTAATCCATCGCGAAGCGGGTAAAAGCCTGCTGGCTCAAAAGCGGGTGCGGGATAAAGGTACTCGCCAGAATGTTGCACTTAACACTGATGGGCGAACTGTGATGCACGGCGGCACGGAACGTGCGCGCCAGCCCGTCAACGCTTACGGGTGGCTCATACCAGCGGTCATTGATGACGCACTCCACGTAGTCCAGCAGTTCGCGCCGGTCGAGTACCGGGATCGGGTCGCCAAAGGTAAACGCCTCGGAGGCGGCGGTGCTGGTCATCTGTTCCGGCTGCTGCACGGGCTGCGTGCGCGTGCGGTTCCTGCGTCTGCTCATTAATACATCTCCACAATATTCTGCGTGTGTGCCGCCTGTCCCTGCAGCGGCTCGTTTGCCAGCGCGTGCATGGTCGCCCAGGCTAAATCGCCGTGGCTCACTTCCTCGCTGCGGCTGGTTTCATAGGTCGGACGGTTGCCGCTGGCCGTGGTGGCTTTGCGGATAGACATAAACGACTGCGCAATGTCTAAGTGGCTGGCGTCAAACTCCATTCGCCCGCTGCTGATGGTGTCGTAGGCTTTTAAGACCAGGGCATTTTTCACCGTCGGGTTATAAACAAACTCTTTCACCTGCGGGAAAAAGGCTTTTACGTTCTCATAAACGCCGAGGCCGACGCCGGTCGAGTCGATGCCGATGTAGGTCACGTTGTACTGCTGCGTAAGGGATTTGATGGCGTCGGCCTGCGCGCGGAAATCCATCCCGCGCCACTGATGACGCTCAAGGATGCGGAACTTACCGCCCGGCACGGCAGGCGGGGCAATCACCACGCAGCCCGCGCTGTCGCCGTTCTGCGTACCCTTCGCCGGGTCGTAACCAATCCAGACCTCTTTCCAGCCGAACGGGCGCAGCGCCAGCGCTTCGAAGTCGTCCCACACTTCCCAGCTGTCCACCATGCATTTCTGCAGCATGGCAAGCTGGAACACCGAGGCGAGGTCATCCATAAACACGCACATCAGCAGGTTTTGATAGTCTTCCGGGCTGTAGCGCGTGCGCAGCTGCTCCAGGTCGAACAGGTCACAGCCGCCGCGTACGGCATCCTCGACGGTGACTATCTGGCGGAACTGGCCGTCGGCACACAGGCGGCCAGCGGCAAGCGACGCGTGGCTTAAATCAATATCAACCCGGTCGGCTTTGGTGCGGCCCTTGTTGAACTGCGCGCCAGACCAGAACGGATAGGCGCTGTGCGTGAGGCTGGACGGCGTGGAAAAGTAGGTTTCACGCCATTTCTTGTGCAGCGCCATGCCGGAGGCAACTTTCTGCAGTTCCTGAAATTTCGGTATCCAGAAATATTCGTCAAGATACAGGTTGCCGTGATAACTCTGCGCCGTGCGGGCGTTGGTGCCGAGGAAATACAGGCACGCACCGTTAGCCAGCGTCATCGGGTCGCCTTTCAGGTCGACGTCCGCCTCGCGGGCAAACTCCACGATGTACTGCTTAAACACGTGCGCCTGCGCCTTACTGGCCGACAGAAAAATCTGGTTGCGCCCGGTGGTGAGCGCATCGATCAGCGCCTCACGGGCAAAAAAGAACGTCGCCCCGATCTGGCGCGATTTCAGCAGATTGCGGACGGCGTATTTATTGCCCGCTTCCCACCACTGGCGCTGGTAGCCGAACATCGTGCTGTGAAAGACGTCCTGCAGCTTTTCAATCTGCGCGTCGCTGAACACGTTTTTTTCAGGCGGTTTGCGCGGGCCTTTGTTGCGGTTTTCGACGTTGGGGTTTAAATCGGCCTCATTGCCGCCGTTGTTAAATTTCCCGATGCGCGCATGGCGCTCTGACTGCCGGGCCAGCAGGTCAATTTCTTTGTAGTCCTTTCCTTCCTTCTCCTCTTTCATGACCAGCTGACAGTAGCGCGCAGCGGTGGTGAGCTGCATCTGGTCAAGCGGGCCATAGTCGCCCCACCTGTCGCGCTTCTTCCAGCTGTGAACGGTTGCGGGTTTCTCTCCCAGCATTTCTGCAATGCGGGCGATACGGTATCCCTGAAAGTACAGCAGCAAAGCCTGTCTGCGGGGATCGAGGTCTGCGGGGGCGATTGTCGTTGTCATGGCCCCAAAATACGGCCCGCCCGTTTCCTTTTCCGCCGACCGTGATTGTGTGAATTACGGTACAACGTCGCCGCGTTGTTTCACTGCCCCCGTCGCCGCAAACATAGGGACTCACAGAGTTTTTATCTAACCGGAGCCTGGACAATGGCAAAGAAAGCAAGGCGTTTCCGCATCGGGGTGGAAGGTGCCACCACGGACGGGCGCACCATCGAGCGCAGCTGGCTGGAGCAGATGGCGGCCAATTACGATCCGGCTGTCTACACCGCCGTGATCAACATGGAACACATCAAGGGTTACACGCCTGACAGCGCGTTTCGCCGTTTCGGAGTGGTCGATGCGCTGGACACCGAAGAAATCAGCGACGGCCTGCTGAAAGGCAAGCTGGGGCTGTACGCGGTAATTAACCCGACGGATGAGCTGGTCACGATGACCGGCAACATGCAGAAGCTTTTTACCTCTATGGAGATTCGCCCGGAGTTTGCCGACACCGGCGAGGCGTATCTGATTGGCCTCGCCGTGACCGACGATCCGGCCAGCCTCGGCACTGAAATGCTGCAGTTCAGCGCCAGTGCGGGCGCAAACCCGCTGGCTAACCGCAAGCAGCATCCTGACAACCTGTTTACCGCCGCCGCCGAAACCGTGATCGAGTTTGAGGACGTGGCCGACGAAAAACCTTCTCTTTTCAGCCGCGTATCTGCGCTTTTCAGCAACAAACAGAAGTCTGATGACGCCCGTTTCAGCGACGTTCACAGGGCCGTCGAGCTGGTCGCCACCGAGCAGCAGGCATTCAGCCAGCGCATAGAAACCGCCCTGAGCGAGCAGGCCAGCAGCCTGCAGGCGCAGCTGAGAGCAGAAGCTGCAGCCCGTGAGCAGCTGCAGGCGGATTTCAGCCAGCTGCAGGAACAACTGAGCCGTGAAGACGGGCGCCAGGACTTCCGCCCGCGCACGCCCGGTAACGGCAACGGCAACAGCCAGGACGTGCGCACCGACTGCTGATGCAGGTGCGGCCAACCCTCTTAACGAACAGAGAATATGAAACGATGAAAAACAGCACCCGCTTTAAGTTAAACGCCTACATGTCGGTACTGGCGGAAATCAACAAAATCAACCTGTCGGCCCTCAACAGCAAATTTACCGTTGAGCCATCCGTCGCGCAGACGCTGGAAACCAAAATTCAGGAGTCATCTGAATTTCTGACGCGCATCAACATCGTGCCGGTCGCGGAGCAGAGCGGCGAGCGCCTGGGGCTGGGAATCGGCGGCACGATTGCCGGTACAACCGACACCGCGCAGAAAGAGCGCGAGCCAACCGATCCGACCTACATTGACGGCGAAGGCTACAAATGTACGCAGACCAACTTTGACACGGCGCTGCCCTACGCGAAGCTGGACATGTGGGCGAAGTTTTCCGACTTTCAGGTCCGTATCCGCGACATGATTGTGAAACGCCAGGCGCTGGACCGCATCATGATCGGCTTTAACGGCCTCAAGCGCGAGAAAACCTCTAACCGCGACCAGAACCCGCTGCTGCAGGATGTGAATATCGGCTGGCTGGAAAAAATCCGCCAGGAGAAACCGTTGCAGGTGCTGGGCCAGCACATCGACAGCGCAGGAAAAATCATCGCCGATAAAATCACCATCGGTAAAACAGGCCTGTTCCGCAATCTGGATGCCGTGGTGATGGGTGCCGTAACGGAAAAAATCGCCGTGCAGTATCAGGATGACACCGAGCTGGTTGTGATCTGCGGTCGCCAGCTGCTGGCCGACAAGTATTTCCCGATCGTCAACAAAGACCAGCCCAACACCGAAGCGCTGGCCGCTGATTTGATTATCAGCCAGAAGCGCATTGGTGGCCTGCCTGCGGTGCGCGCGCCGTTCTTTCCGGCAGACGCGCTGCTGATTACGCGCCTTGATAACCTGTCGATTTATGTTCAGGACGACACCCGCCGCCGCTCCATCATCGACAACCCGAAACGGGATCGCATTGAAAACCTTGAGTCGGTCAACGAGGCGTACGTGGTCGAGGACTACGACTGCACCTGCCTGATTGAGAACATTGTAATGCTGGAGCAGGAACCGGAGCCGGAAGCGGGCCAGATGAGCGACGCCGAAATCGCGCGTATTGCCTCCGTTGCGGCAAGCGTGGTCAAGGCCATGAGCGAATCGGGTACGGCGCAGGCGCAGGCTGAATCAGGCACCGGCAACGCAGGAGCGTAACCCGTGACCAATCCTTTTCGCACACATACGCGATTCATTCAGGCACAGGAGGCCGCCCGCACGGGCGGCAGTGGCCGCCCGCACGGGCGGCAGTGGCCGCCACGCAAAAGGCTATGACCTTATGCTGCTGCAGCTGAATGAAGACCGCCGCCGCCTCAAGGGCATTCAGTCCACCGTCACCAAAGCGCAGATTAAGGTTGAGGTGCTGCCGAAGTATGCCGCCTGGGTAGAGGGCGTGCTGAGTGCCGACGGAGCGCAGCAGGATGATGTGATCATGTACGTCATGCTGTGGCGTATCGATGCCGGTGATTATGCCGGTGCGCTGACCATTGGCCGCCATGCCCTCAGACACGGCTGGGTGATGCCGGTCGGCAAGCGCAACACCGCCACTGTACTGACCGAGGAAATGGCCGACGCCGCAAAGGCCGCCATTCTGGCCGGAACCCCGTTCGATGCAGACCTGCTGCTGCAGACGCTGGATAACGTGGACGGGGAAGACATGCCGGATCAGTCGCGCGCGCGCCTGCATAAATCCATTGGCTGGGTACAGGCCGAAAGCAACCCGGCATCCGCACTGAATCACCTTAAGCACGCCCTGCAGCTGGACGAAAGATGCGGGGTAAAAAAAGACATTGAGCAGCTGGAGCGGAAACTCCGCAAAGACAGCTGATAACCGAACGTGCCCACGCGCGGGGCGGCACGGGGTGGCGACAGGCAGCGCCGCATCAAAACCCCGTCCACCGCCCACCTATTCAGGAGTAGTAAGGATGCAGTTTACAGCGCCAGAGCAGTCGCCGGTTGCGCCGGTCATTATCCCGAACAATTCATTCTGGCCGGATCTGGATTTGGCTAAGTTCCGCAGCGCGATGCGCGTTGACGGCACCGTGACGCCGGAGCGTCTGAAACAGGTTGTGCTGACCGCTATGTCAGAAGTCAACGCCGAGCTGTACCCGTGGCGGGAACGGCAGGAAATGGCGGGTTACAACGGGCTGGCCGACGTACCGGCTGAACAGCTGGCCGGAAAGAGCGTGCGCCTGCACCACTATGAAAACGCCGTGTGGTGCTGGACGCGTGCGGTACTCAACGAGCGATACAGCGACTTTGACGCCACCGCATCCGGCGCTAAGCGCGGCGAGACGCTGGACGATGCCAGCGGCGATTTATGGCGCGATGCGCGCTGGGCCATCAGCCGCGTGCAGGATCTGCCACACGTAACCGTCGAGCTTATCTGATGAAAGTGCGTGCGCAGCAGTATGACACGGTTGATGCACTGTGCTGGCGTCACTACGGGCGCACGCAGGGGCTGTCCGAGCGAGTGTTACAGGCCAATCCGGGGCTGGCGGAATACGGCCCCACCTTACCCCACGGTTTAGAGGTCGAGCTGCCGGACGTTGCGCCAGCAGCCACGGCGCAGACCGTGCAGCTATGGGACTGAATCATGTGGGAAAGAATCAGCACGTTTATCACCTGGTCGATGGCCGTGTTTATGGCCTGGCTGGGCGACCTGTCGGTTAAAGACGTTTCAACATGGGCCGGGCTGATCATAGGCATCGGTATGGCACTGATCAGCTGGTACTACAAGCACAAAACCTACCAGCTGCTGGCAAGCGGGCGCATCACGCGGGAGGATTATGAATCTGCAAACCGTTAAACGCTGCGTCGTCGGCGCGGTACTGGCCATCGCCGCCACACTGCCGGGATTTCAGCAGCTGCATACCTCGGTTGAGGGACTGAAACTGATTGCTGATTACGAGGGCTGCCGCCTGAAACCTTACCTGTGCGATGCGGGCGTGTGGACCGACGGGATCGGCAACACGCGGGGCGTTGTGCCGGGCAGAACCGTTACCGAGCGGCAGGCCGCCGGGACGTTTATCACCAACGTGTTACGCGTTGAGGCGGCACTGGCGCGCTGCGTGGCGGTCACCATGCCGCAGCAGGTATATGACGCGCTGGTGTCGCTGGCGTTTAACGTCGGCACCGGCCACGTGTGCGGTTCAACGATGGTGAAACTCATCAGGGCCAGCCGGTGGCGCGATGCCTGTTATCAGCTGCCGCGATGGGTGTACGTGAAAGGCATATTTAATCAGGGGCTGGATAACCGGCGCGGGCGGGAACTGAGCTGGTGCTTAAAAGGGGCGGCAGCATGATGCGCGCCGTTGTTGTGACCTGTTTTGTCGTGCTGCTGATGACTGCCGGGCTGCTGTCGTGGCAGCTGCACAGCGCAAACAGGACCATCGGCACGCAGGCGGCGCATCTGGCCGAAAAAGATAAAAAGCTGAGCCAGAAAAACAGCCAACTGCTGGCGGTCAACATCATGGCGCAGAGCAGCAACCTTGCACAGACGCAGCTGTATGCGGCGGCTGAACAAAACAACGCACTGCTGCGACAGCGGCAGCGCCAGATTGAGGATCTGAAAAGTGAAAATGACGCCCTACGCCGCTGGAGTGATGCCCCTCTGCCTGATGCTGTTATCCGGCTGCGCCAGCGACCGGCCATCACCGGAGGTGAATCTTACCGTCAGTGGCTGTCCCAGAATAACCCGCTGCCAGCTGGGGCCGTCGTCGGCGCGCACTAACGGCGATTTACTGGCCCTGCTGGATGAAACAGAAACCGCCTGGGCGGCCTGCGCCGACAAGGTGGACACCATAGTGACCTGCCAGGAAAAAGACGATGAACAAGCCGCAGTCCTTACGCGAAGCCCTGAATAACGCCATCCCTTACCTGCAGCAAAACCCGGACAGGTTTCACCTGTTTGTGGACAAAGGGGCATCCGTCGGGACTTCTGCCGCCTCTCTGTCGTGGGAATACCGCTACACGCTGAATGTGGTGATTACAGACTTCACCGGCGATCAAAACCTGCTGATGGCGGCGGTGATGTACTGGCTGCGCACCAACCAGCCCGACGCGCTGCAGAACCCCAACGATCGTGAGCAGCTTTGCACGTTTGAAGTGGACATTCTCGGCAACGATGCGTGTGACATCAGCATTAATTTAAAGCTGACAGAGCGGGTTATTGCCGAGGAAGTCAACGGCGTAACAGAAGTCAGAGCCGTGCCGGAGCCGGGCAACCCTTTTGAAACGGACGACATCTGGACGGTGCGCCGTGGATAATCTGCATGAGGTTGACGCCTGGCTTGATGCGCTGCTGGCAAAGCTGGAACCGGCTGAGCGCAAAAAGATGCTGCGTGAGGTGGCGCGCGACGTGCGGCGCATTCAGCAGGCTAACATGACGGCGCAGCGCTCACCCGATGGCGGCGCATGGGAACCGCGCCGCGTATCAGCAAGGACAAAGCCGGGCCGCATTAAGCGCAAGATGTTTGTGAAGCTGAAAACGGCAAAGTACCTTAAGACAAAGGCGACAGGCGACAGTGCCGAGGTGGCTTTTGTGCCTGCCGTGCAGCGTCTTGCCCGTGTCCATCATTACGGCCTGCGTGACCGCGTGAGCAAGCGAGGCATTACGGTGAAGTATACAGAGCGTCCTTTGATTGGGCTTGATGATAAAGCTGCTGTATCGATAAAAGATACACTGATGCGTTGGCTTTCAGATTAAGTAAGGTAAAGCTTTGCGCGCTCTGCTTGCTGCTGGTTATATTTATCAATTTGAAACTTTAACACGATATCCATTAATAACGCTATCGAGAACCAGTACATCATAAGTAGTGTTGGACCATAAAAAATTAGCAATTTAAATGCGTCATTATGAACCATGGCAATCCATTTTCTAATCCCTCCCTCCTCACTCTTAAAGGTGATCGCTGTACATAATTTATAAACTAGAGATGCAGATATTTTAAATTCTGAAGCTATATTACCATATGTTTGTAAGGCACAGGTTTCAGGGGTGATTATCCAACTTTTCCTGTCTGGTGAGGTTGCCTTGTTTAGGGAGATAAGGAAAAGCTCATTAGTTGATGTGAGTTTTAATAACGCCCATCCCTCGGGAGATTTATGATAATCTTTACTTAATTGATAGGTGAGCCAGCCTGCGCCTGAGAAAACAATTACCCCTAAAATTAGAATGAATGTATATGTGGCTTTTTTATATGGTTTGTATTCTCTAAGTTTTGCACGAGACAAAGATAACCGCAGTATTAATGGTGGGATTCCGCAATCTTTAAAGTATTCAGAGTCTTCTTTCAATGGTGAGTTAAGTTTCCTTATTAGTGTTAATGTCATAGTCAATAATGTAGGCAATAAAGCTACTAACCAAGGGGCATTCAAGATTGCACCAAAAGTTGATTGATTTTCCATCGTCTTAGCTTCTCTATTAAAAAAGATTACTTGTGTGAAACCCCATACAAATTACCAGTGTGGGATGGCTGGAATTTCTAGATTAACTTTATGCAAATGAATACACAACTTACCGAAATCATGCGCCTCATCACCAACCTGATCCGTACTGGCACCGTGTCCGACGTCGATCCGGTTAACTGGCTGTGCCGGGTGAAAACGGGCGACCTCGAAACCAACTGGATTAACTGGCTCACTACACGCGCCGGTAACACCCGCACGTGGTGGCAGCCAACCGTGGGCGAACAGGTCATTTTGCTGAGCATGGGCGGCAATCTTGAAACCGCCTTTGCACTGCCCGCGATTTATTCCGATGCCTTCCCGCCGCCGGATTATTCAGAGAACGGCAGCACCACGCAGTACAGCGACGGCGGATTTTTTCAGTACGAACCGGAAACCGGCCAGCTGCTGATAAAGAACATCAAAAGCGTACGCATCGAAGCTGCGGACGGTATTCAGCTGATTACTGACGCTTTTGGCGTTGAGGCCATTAAAACGACCATTAACGGCGCAGTCACTCAGGGCGGCGGTGACATGAGTTCTAACGGCGTCGTGGTGCATACCCATACACACGGCGGCGTTAAGTCTGGTAATGACACCTCAGGAGGCCCGGCGTGATGTATCTCGGCATGAACCGCGACACCGGCAAAGCGCTGACCGATATCGATCATATTCGCCAGAGCGTCAGCGACATTCTGCTGACCCCGGAGGGCAGCCGCCTGGCGCGGCGGGAATACGGATCAATGCTTTCAGCGCTCATCGACCAGCCGCAGAACGGCATCACCCGTATGCAGGTCATGGCGGCAACCTACGCCGCGCTGAGCCGATGGGAGCCGCGCATCCGGCTGATTTCAGTGAATTACACAACGGCTTATGACGGCTCGATGGTCGTTGAGATAAACGCACAGCGTGCCGACGGTTCGCCGCTGGCAATGACCATACCAACGGGGGTGAACCGTGGCAGTGATTGATTTATCGCAGCTTCCCGCGCCGGAAGTCATTGAGGTGCCGGACTTTGAAGGGCTGCTGGCCGAGCGCAAAGAAAACCTGATTGCGTTATATCCGTCAGACCAGCAGGACGCCATGCGCAGCGTGCTGGCGCTGGAATCCGATCCGCTGGTCAAGTGCCTGCAGGAAAACGTCTATCGCGAAATCCTCTTACGCCAGCGCATCAACGAGGCGGCGCAGGCGGTCATGGTGGCCTATGCGCTCGGCACCGATCTGGACCAACTGGCGGCAAATAATAACGTTAAGCGCCTCACAATTACCCCGGCAGACCCCGACGCCGTGCCACCTGTGGCGGCGGTAATGGAGTCAGACGACGATTTACGCCTGCGCGTGCCGGGTGCATTTGAGGGGCTGAGCGTGGCCGGGCCGACGGCGGCCTATGAGTTTTACGCCAAAAGCGCAGACGGACGCGTATCTGACGTGTCGGCAACGAGTCCGGCACCGGCGGAGGTGCTGATTACGGTACTGAGCCGGGACAACAGCGGGGCGGCAACGGCGGATTTACTGAATGCAGTGAATGCCGCGTTAAACGCCGAGGAAGTGCGCCCGGTGGCTGACCGCGTAACGGTGCAGGCGGCAGCGATATTTGACTATCAGGTGAAAGCCACGCTGCACCTGTTTGACGGCGTGGCCGCAGGCCCGTGCCTGGAGGCGGCGCAGGCCGCAATGGACGCTTACCTGACTGACCAGAAAAAGCTGGGCCGCAGCGTGCGCCGCGAGTCTTACGGGGCGGTGCTGCGCGTGGCAGGCGTGGACTGGGTGGAAATCACCGAACCGGCGCAGGACGTTATTCTGAACCGCACGCAGGCGGGCAACTGCACGGCGGTGGCCGTCACGGTTGCCAGCGATAATGGGGGTAAAGGATGAGCCAGAGCATGTTACCGCCCGCGTCGTCGGCGCTTGAGCGCAGGCTGGCACAGGCGTGCGGCGGCATCAGCGGGCTGAACGTCCCGCTGCGTGACCTGTGGAACCCTGCCGCCTGCCCCGTGTGGTTTCTGCCTTACCTCGCCTGGTCGTTTTCGGTGGACCGCTGGGATGAGGCCTGGGCGGAAAGCGTCAAGCGCCGCGTGGTGATGGATGCGTTTTATATCCATCAGCATAAAGGCACCATCAGCGCAGTGCGTCGCGTGGTGGAGCCGTTCGGCTTTCTGATCCGCGTGCTGGAGTGGTGGAAAACCGGTGAAGCGCCCGGCACGTTTCGCCTGGATATTGGCGTGCAGGAACAGGGGATTACTGAGGAGACCTATCAGGAGCTTGAGCGGCTTATCAGCGATGCCAAACCCTGCAGCCGTCACATGCTGGGAATGAGCATCAACCTGCAGAGCAGCGGCACGTGCTTTACCGGTGCGGCCAGCTACGACGGCGACGACCTTACCGTTTATCCCTACACACCCGATCTTATCTCCGTCAGTGGCCCGGCATATGCGGGCGCGGCGGTTCACGTTATCGACATGATGGAAGTGGGACCATGACACAAAAATTTTACGCCATAGTGACCAACCTCGGCGCGGCGAAGATTGCTAACGCCGTGTCGCTGGGCACAAAACTGAATATCACGCACATGGCCGTTGGCGACGGAGGCGGCACGCTGCCAACGCCCAACGCGGCGCAGACAAAGCTGGTTAACGAGGTGCGCCGTGCTGCGCTCAATTCGCTCACCGTGGATACGGCCAACAGCAGCCAGATTATTGCCGAGCAGGTGATCCCAGAAACCGAGGGCGGTTTCTGGATCAGGGAAATGGGCCTGTTTGACGCTGACGGCTCGCTGATTGCGGTCTGTAACACGGCAGAAACCTATAAGCCGCAACTGCAGGAGGGCAGCGGGCGCACGCAGCGCCTGCGTATGCTTATCATCGTGAGCAGTACCGAGGCCGTGACCCTGAAAGTCGATCCGTCGGTGGTGCTGGCGACGCGCCAGTATGTGGACGAAAAAGTATTAGAGGTGCGCCAGTACGCTGACAGCCTGATGACGGCGCACCTGAAAGCTGCTGATCCGCATACGCAGTATGCACCGAAGGAAAGTCCGGTCCTGACCGGCATCCCGAAAGCCCCCACGGCGGCAGCGGGAAACAGCAGTACGCAGCTGGCAACCACGGCATTTGTTCAGGCTGCGCTGAGCGCACTGGCGGGCGGCGCACCTGCCGCGCTGGACACCCTCAAGGAGCTGGCCGACGCGCTGGGCGGCGATGCGAATTTTTCCACGACGGTGCTTAACAAGCTGGCCGGTAAAATGGACATCGCGAGAAACGGCAGCGACATAGCGAACGTGTCGGCGTTTCTCAAAAATCTCGGCCTGGGCGACGGCTCGGCGCTGCCGGTCGGCGTGCCGGTGCCGTGGCCTGTTGCAACAGCGCCATCAGGCTGGCTGAGGTGTAACGGTGCCACCTTCAGCGCATCAGATTACCCGCAGCTGGCGAAAGCCTATCCGTCGCTGCGGCTGCCTGACCTGCGCGGCGAGTTTATCAGGGGCTGGGATGACGGACGCGGGGCTGACCCTTCACGCGTATTGCTGAGTCAACAGGAAGGCACGGTGGTGGGTGGCTATGACGATAACGAAGATGGTGATTTCAGCGCCATCAGTTCACCTAATTATGCATTCAGCGACCCCCTTACCGGAGGTCAGTTAGCTTCCATTCAGGGAAAAACGTGGATTAACAACTCATCATCGAAAGTGAACAAATATGACTGGTTTGCTTACTCCTCAACCCGCCCGCGCAACGTCGCATTTAACTACATCGTGAGGGCAGCATAATGACACAGCAGCACAGTGAAGCACTGAACGCGGACGGCCTGGCTGTCGCGCCCGTTACCGTTAACGTTTTTAACTTTGATCAGGCGAGCGGGATTTACACCGGCAGCAGCCTGGAGTTTCTGCCAAAAGGTGTCGGTCTGCCCGCGCACTCTACGGCAGTCGCGCCCCCTGATGACGTTGCCGGGCAGGTGTGCGTCTTTAAAGACGGCAGCTGGCAGCAGGTGCCGGACCATCGCGGCGAAACGGCTTACAGCACGGCAACCGGTGCGGCGGTGACAGTCACGCAGCCCGGTGATTATCCGGCCGGGACAACGCCGGTTAAGCCAGAAACGGCCTTTGACCGGTGGGGCGGCGCAGCCTAGGTAACTGACAAAGCGGCAAAGCAGCGCGCCGCCGTTGAAGCGGCCCAGGCGGAGAAAAGCGCCCGTATCACCGAGGCGGCGGGCGTGACTCAGGCATGGCAAACGCAGCTGATGCTCGGCATCATTTCCCCCGACGATAAGGTAAAACTCACGTCATGGATGACCTACCTGCAGGCCGTGCAGGCGACAGACCCCTACAGCGCGCCCGCTGTCAGCTGGCCTGACCGGCCTGCGTAGTAATCAAAGGCCCCCTGCGGGCCTTTTTCCTTTGTGTCATTTGCCAGACAATGGCCGCAGGGTGCGCCCGCGCGCCATCCCTTTCACCATAGCGGAACCCCTTAACAGAGGATCTGCTCTATGGCACAGGATTATCATCACGGCGTGCGCGTTGTCGAAGTCAACGAAGGCACCCGCACCATTACCACCGTCAGCACGGCAATCATCGGCATGGTCTGCACCGCTGACGACGCCGACGCGGCAGCGTTTCCGCTCAACCGCCCGGTTTTACTGACAGACGTCACTACCGCCATCGGCAAGGCCGGTAAAACCGGTACGCTCGCCGCCTCACTGGACGCCATCGCCGACCAGGCAAAACCGCTCGTCGTCGTGGTGCGCGTCGCGCAGGGCGAAACCGAGGCGGAAACCACATCCAACATCATCGGCGGCGTGACCGCAGACGGGATGCGCACCGGCATGAAAGCACTGCTTGCCGCGCAGAACGTCTGCGGCGTCAAACCGCGCATTCTCGGCATACCGGGGCATGACACAAAGGCGGTGGCAGCCGAGCTGCTGAGCATCGCGCAGACCCTGCGCGGGTTTGCGTATATCTCCGCTTACGGCTGCAAAACCGTTTCCGAGGTCATCGCCTACCGCGCTAATTTCAGCCAGCGCGAAGGGATGCTTATCTGGCCTGACTTCATCAGCTTTGACACCGTGCTGAACGCTGACGCGACGGCGTATGCCACCGCCCGCGTGCTCGGACTGCGCGCCAAAATTGACGAGGCGACCGGCTGGCACAAGTCCCTGTCTAACGTCGGCGTGAACGGCGTCACCGGCATTTCCAAAGACGTGTTCTGGGATTTACAGGACCCGGCAACCGATGCAGGCCTGCTGAACCAGAACGACGTCACCACGCTTATCCGCAAGGACGGTTTCCGCTTCTGGGGTTCGCGCTGCCTGAGCGATGATCCGCTGTTTGCCTTTGAGTGCTACACCCGCACGGCGCAGGTGCTGGCGGACACGATGGCCGAGGCGCAGCTGTGGTCCGTTGATGGCGCGCTGAATCCGTCGCTTGCCCGCGACATTATCGAAAGTATCCGCGCCAAGCTGCGCAGTATGGTGAATCAGGGCTATCTAATCGGCGCAGACTGCTGGCTGGATGACACCGTGAACACCAAAGACACGCTCAAGGCCGGGCAACTCATTATCGATTACGACTACACGCCGGTGCCGCCGCTGGAAAACCTGATGCTGCGCCAGCGCATCACTGACCAGTATCTGGTCAACTTTGCCGCCAGCGTTAAAGCCTAAGGAGCTGAACACATGGCCTTACCCCGTAAGTTAAAACACCTGAACCTGTTTAACGCAGGCGACAACTGGCAGGGCGTGATCGAATCGCTGACCCTGCCGAAACTCACCACGAAGTTTGAAAAATACCGGGGCGGCGGGATGCCGGGCGCGGTGGATATTGATATGGGCCTGGACGATGGCGCGCTGGATACGGAATTCACCATCGGCGGCACCGAGGCGAAGCTGTTTAAACAGATGGGTACACCGACGATTGACGGTATTCAGTTGCGCTTTACCGGCTCCATTCAGCGCGACGACACGGGCGAGGTTCAGGCGGTGGAGCTGGTCACGCGCGGGCGTTACAAGGAGCTGGATTCCGGCGAGTGGAAAACGGCGGACTCTAACACCACCAAAGTGTCGGCAACCAACAGCTACGCCAAGCTGACCATTAACGGTGAAGTGCTCTATGAGGTGGATCTGGTCAATATGGTTCACATCGTTGACGGCAAAGACCTGCTGGAAGCGCACCGCAGCGCGCTGGGCCTGTAATCACGGCGGCAGGCGCTGGCCTGCTGCTTTCATAAACTATTCAGTGGATTAAGAACATGAGCGAAAACATCAACGAAAAAACCATCACCCTGGACACCCCAATCAGGCGAGGCAAAACCGAAATTAAAGAGGTGGTACTGCGCAAGCCGCAGTCCGGTTCGCTTCGCGGCGTGCGCCTGCAGGCGCTGATGGAAATGGACGTCAACGCGGTGATGGCCGTGCTGCCGCGCGTGTCTGCCCCGGCGCTGACGGCACAGGAAATTAACGAAATGGACCCCGCCGACCTGCTGGCGCTGTCGGTGGAGGTGGTCACTTTTTTGTTACCGAAGTCGGCGACGTCGGGTTTCCTGACGGCCTGACGGTTGACGATCTGGTGGCAGATATTGCCACCGTGTTTCACTGGCCGCCGTCGGTCATGTTTGCGGAGTCGCTGACGGATTTACTTGAATGGCGGCACAAAGCGATCCTGCGTAACGGAGCCGGTGACGATGAGTGAAAGAGACCTGCGCCTGCAGGTGGTTCTTAAGGCGGTGGATAAAATCACCCGCCCATTCCGAAACGCGCGCGACGGCTCAAGGGAGCTGTCCGCCGCCCTTAAAGCCAGCAAAGACAGCCTGAAAAATCTTAACGATCAGGCCGGGCGCATTGATGGCTTTCGCAAAACACGCCAGCAGCTTGCCATCACGGAAAAAAATCTCGCCTCTGCCCGGCAGGAGGCCGCCGCACTGGCAACGCAGTTTGCCGCCACCAACCGCCCCACGGCGCAGCAGTCCCGTTTACTTGAGCAGGCAAAAAACCGCGTTAATGACCTGCAGCAGAGTTACAACGGCCTGCTGCGCTCGGTACAGCAGCAGCGCGGCGCGCTGACCGCCGCCGGTATCGATACAAAGCAGCTAAGTGCGGCACAGCGCCGACTGAAAACCGACGCCAGCGCCGCCAGTGATGCCATTGAGCGCCAGCAACGTGAGCTGAAAAAGCTGGGCGAGCGCCAGGCCAAATTGCGCGCGGTGCGTGAGCGCTACGGCAAAACGCTGGAGGCGCGCGATAAGGTGGCCGGAGCCGGAGCGGCATCCACGGCGGCGGGCGTGGCAATGAGTATGCCGTTTGCGGCAGCGGTAAGAGCCTCTGCAGATATGGAAGACGCCATGAAAGGCGTGGCAAAGCAGGTCAACGGCCTACGCGATGACAAGGGCAACCGCACCGCGCAGTTTTACGACATGCAGGCCGCCATCAAGGCCGCCAGTGAGCAGTTGCCGATGCAGAACGGCGCGGTTGACTATGCCGCACTGGTAGAAGGCGGCGCGCGAATGGGCGTGACGAACCAGAATGATTCTTACGCCGACCAGAAGCGCGACTTACTGGCCTTTGCCACCACGGCGGCCAAAGCGTCAACGGCGTTTGAGCTGCCCGCCGACCAGCTGGCCGAGGGGCTGGGGAAAATCGGCCAGCTGTACAAGATACCGACCCGCAACATTGAGCAACTGGGCGATGCGCTCAACTATTTAGACGATAACGCGATGTCGAAAGGTGCAGACATTATCGACGTGCTGCAGCGCATGGGCGGCAACGCCGACAGGCTGAATTTCCGGCAGGCGGCCGCGCTGGGTTCAACGTTCCTTTCGCTCGGCGCGACGTCTGAGATTGCGGCGAGTTCGGCTAACGCGATGGTGCGTGAGCTGTCGATAGCGACCATGCAAAGCAACCGGTTTATGGACGGTATGGATCTGCTCAAGCTGAACCCGGCAAAAATTGAAAAGCAGATGACCAAGGATGCGATGGGAACCATCATCCGCGTGCTGGAAAAGGTCAAGAAACTGCCAGACAGCAAGAAAGTGCCCGCCCTGACAATGCTGTTTGGAAAAGAGTTTGGTCCTGCTGCTGCAAAACTTGTCAACAACCTGCCGGAGCTGCGCCGACAGCTGGCCCTGACGCAGGGCGACGCCGCCAGAGGTTCTATGCAGAAAGAGTCTGACATTAATAAAGATTCCCTTTCCGCTCAGTGGATGCTGACCAAAAGCGGCGTTAACAACACCATAAGCGGGCTGGGCGACACGCTGCGCCAGCCGCTTATGGACATTATGGGGGTGATTAAAAAAGTCACCGGCACAGTGGCGCGGTGGGTTAATAAAAACAAGGAGGCAGCAGGCACGCTGATGAAAGTCGGTGCAGCGGTATCTTTTATCGTTATCGGCATGGGAACGCTGGCAATCAGCCTTGCCGCCATTGTCGGGCCGATGGCGGTCGTTAAATTCGCTCTGATGCAGTTGGGTTACAGAGGGCCGGGCGTTTTTGGTCTGATAGGTAAGGCCATAGTCGTGCTGGGAAAAAGTGTTCTGTGGCTGGGCCGCCTGATGTTCGCTAACCCGATACTGGCCGTCATCGGGCTTATTGCTATGGGGGCGATTTACATCTGGCGTAACTGGAACACCATCGGGCCAATGTTTAAAGCGACATGGCAGGCGGTGACGGATAACACATCTGCAGCCTGGGAGGCCATCAAAGACAAGATTACCGGCGCGTGGACGTGGGTTAAATCGCTGTTCGCGGATGGCACTCTGCAGGGCGTTATCAGCAAGGGCTGGGACGCCATACGTGACGGCATCGCCGGGGCATGGCAAAGCATTAAGATAGCCGTGTCGCAAAAATGGGATGAGCTGGTTAACTCGGCCAGCACATTGCCTGAGCGGTTTAAAGAAGCGGGCAGTAACATGATAAGCGCCCTGCTCGACGGCATCACGTCTAAGTGGGAGGCACTTAAGGCCAGGCTGTCATCCATGACGGATCTGTTGCCCGGATTCATGAAGCCATCAGTGGACAAGGGCGGCGCGACACCGGTCAACCCGTTAAGCCCGGCATCCCCGACGGGCTTTGCCGGACTGTTTGACAATGGCGGCTATATCCCCGCCGGTCAGTATGGCATTGCGGGCGAGAACGGGCCGGAGCTGGTCAACGGCCCGGCGCGCATTACCAGCCGTCGTCGCACCACCGCACTGGCCGCATCGGCGGCGCTGGCGCTGGGGATGGCCGCCGCACCTGCCGCCGCCAGGTCGCTACACCCGTTGAGCCTGCCCGCGCAGGCATACCAGAAAAATGCGCAGCGCGCGAAGGAACCGCAGCCGGTTGCCGTGCCGCAAATCAATGCATCATTCACCATTGTGCAGCAGCCAGGGCAGAGCCAGCAGGATCTGGTTGATGAGGTGATGCGCAGGCTCAAAGCCGAGCAGCGACAGGCCGAAGCCCGCGCGCGCAGTTCATATCGTGATCGAGGAGGGTACGACGAATGATGATGACGCTGGGGCTGTTCGTTTTCATGCTGGAAACGGTGCCTTATCAGGAGCTGCAACTGCAGCGCAGCTGGCGGTTTCCGTCCAACAACCGCGTGGGCCTGCGTCCGTCGCTGCAGTTTGCCGGGCCTGACACCGACACGCTGACGCTTTCCGGCATCCTGCTGCCGGAGCTGACCGGCGGCAGGCTGGCGCTGTATGCGCTGGAGCAGATTGCGGAACTGGGGCGCGCCTGGCCGCTGATTGAGGGCGGCGGCACCATTTACGGTATGTTTGTGATTGAAAGCCTGAGCCAGACAAAGGCGGAGTTTTTCAGCAACGGCGTGTGCAGGCGCATCGAGTTCACGCTCACGCTTAAACGCGTGGATGAGTCACTGGGCGAGATGTTCGGCAGTCTGAGCGGCCAGCTTGACGCGATGAAAAGCGCGGCGGCAGGCGTGGCCGGTAAAGTGACTGCAGCAGCGGGAGGGTTGTTCTCATGATGCAGGCAGAAAGCTGGGTCAGGGGGGCGGCGAACGCGCCCGCTTTCCGGCTCACGATGGAAGGCGCAGACGTCACACAGAAGATAGAGAAAAGGCTTATCAGCCTGACGCTCACCGATAACCGGGGCTTTGAGGCCGACCAACTGGATATTGAGCTGGATGACACTGACGGCCTTCTGCAGCTGCCGCGCCGGGGCGTGGTGTTAAAACTGGCGCTCGGCTGGCAGGGTGAGCCACTTATCAGCAAAGGCAGCTATACCGTTGATGAGATTGAGCACAGCGGGATGCCTGACCGGCTGACGCTCCGCGCCCGCAGCGCCGATTTCCGGCAGACGCTGAACACGAAACGCGAAAAATCCTGGCATAAGACCACCGTGGGCGAAATCGTCAAAGCCATAGCCGACAGGCACAAGCTGAGCCTTGCGCTGGGCGCAGACGTGCAAAAAATGGCGATTGACCACATCGACCAGACAAACGAATCAGATGCCAGCTTTCTGATGCGCGTTGCCCGCCAGTGCGGTGCTGTTGCCTGCGTCAAGGACGGCAACCTGTTGTTTATCCGGCAGGGCCAGGGTAAAAACGCCAGCGGCAAGGCGCTGCCGGTCATCACTATTCAGCGCCGCGACGGTGACGGCCATCGCTTCGCCCTGGCTGACCGCGACGCTTACACCGGCGTGATTGCCAGCTGGCTGCATACGCGGGAGCCAGCGAAAAAGCCGGTAACAAAGGTAAAGCGCCGACGCCGACGCAGGACGACAACAGCCAGTAAAAAAAAGAAAGAGCCGGAGGAAAAACAGGGTGATTACCTTGTCGGAACTGATGAGAACGTGTTGGTTCTGAGCCGCACCTACGCCAACCGGGCAAACGCCGAGCGGGCGGCAAAAATGCACTGGGAACGTCTGCAGCGCGGTGTAGCAACCTTCTCGATCCAGCTGGCGCGCGGGCGTGCTGAGCTTTACACCGAAATGCCGGTAAAAGTGACAGGGTTTAAAAAGCAGATTGATGATTGCGAATGGATCATTACCACGCTGACGCACAGCCTGAGCGCCGACAGCGGCTACACGACCAGCATAGAGTTGGAAGTGAAAATTGATTCATTTCAAATGGAATGAGATGTATCTCAAAACAAATGTTTGTGTATAATTGATTAAAAATGCGATGGGGCTTAAGCGATGATGAATTGTCCTATGTGTGGTAATGCCGCACACACGAGAAGTAGCTTTCAGGTATCTAAGAATACTAAAGAGCGTTATAACCAGTGCCAGAACATTAACTGCAGTTGTACCTTTAAATCACATGAAACTGTGACTGACATAATCATGACACCAGGAAAAGTGGCTAGCGTTCCGCCCCACCCTGATCGAGGTTCTCAGCAAGTCTTATGGATGTAAAAAAAGCCCGCTTAGCGGGTTTTTTTTTGCCCCTCGCAAGAGAAAAGTTGATGGACATTGAAATATGCAAAAAAAGTCTGCTGCCATTTTGCTGCCATCGAGACTATAGCCAACAAAAAAGCCACCCTTGCGAGGTGGCTTAACTGCATGATTTTAATCACTAAATCTGGTGGCCCCTGCTGGGTTTGAACCAGCGACCAAGCGATTATGAGTCGCCTGCTCTAACCACTGAGCTAAGGGGCCAATGGAGCGGGGATTATAAAGTATCTGTCCGGGGCAATCCAGCGTTGATCGGCTGGTTGCTGAAATAAGCAGCAATGTTTTACTTGCTGATAACTATGATAAAACAGACAAAAACCTCTGGCTGACAGGCGGCGACATAACCGGCGCGGTTATCCTTAATTGTCTTTCCCTGCTTAACAGTGAAAAAAGCCAACCCAAACCACGACGCTGCCCGCCAAATGCGCTTTAATCAGTGACAAGACGATGTCAAACAAGGACCCTTTGCGTGAGCGACAGTGAGGCGCGCAGGCGCAAAGCCAGGAGGCAACATGAGCGAACACAACATTAGCGATATCATCGCATCAGATCTGAACGTGCTGTTTTGCGGCATCAATCCCGGTCAGTCGACGGCGCACACCGGCTATCACTTTGCCCATCCCGGCAACCGCTTCTGGAAGGTGATTCATCTGGCAGGGTTTACCGAGCAGCAACTGAAGCCGGAAGAGGAGCAGCGCTTACTGGAAACCGGCTGCGGTATCACGATGCTGGTCGAGCGTCCAACCATCCAGGCGAATGAACTGGCCAGTGATGAGCTGCGTGATGGCGGTCAGCGGCTGATGGATAAGGTGCTGCGTTATCAGCCTGCTGCGTTGGCTATCCTGGGCAAAGATGCCTTTAAACGCGCGTTTCGTCAGAGCAAGGTGGAATGGGGCGAGCAGCCGATCTACATGGGGAAAACCCAGGTTTGGGTGTTGCCGAATCCGAGTGGGTTAAATCGTGCATCGCTGGAAGAGATCGTGGCGATGTATCGTCAGATGTACGATGCGCTGAAGACACGAGGCTGAAGCTAACGCGTGAAAAGTGGGGCAGGGCGGCAGAAATAAAAAACCCCGGCGAACCGGGGTTTTAACTGACTTAATCGTCGAGGAAGCTGCGCAGCACTTCCGAGCGGCTCGGATGGCGCAGTTTACGCAGGGCTTTCGCTTCAATCTGACGGATACGCTCACGGGTAACGTCAAACTGTTTGCCCACTTCTTCTAACGTGTGGTCGGTGTTCATATCGATACCGAAACGCATGCGCAGCACTTTGGCTTCACGCGCTGTCAGGCCAGCCAGCACGTCGTGGGTGGCAGAACGCAGGCTCTCAGAGGTGGCAGAGTCCAGCGGCAGCTCCAGCGTGGTGTCTTCGATAAAATCACCCAGATGTGAATCTTCATCATCACCAATCGGCGTCTCCATAGAGATAGGCTCTTTGGCAATCTTCAGCACCTTGCGGATCTTATCTTCTGGCATCAGCATGCGCTCAGCCAGTTCTTCTGGCGTTGGCTCACGGCCCATCTCTTGCAGCATCTGGCGCGAGATACGGTTGAGTTTGTTGATGGTCTCAATCATATGCACCGGAATACGGATGGTACGCGCCTGGTCAGCGATAGAACGGGTGATAGCCTGACGAATCCACCATGTGGCATAAGTTGAGAACTTATAGCCGCGACGGTATTCAAACTTATCAACCGCTTTCATCAGGCCGATGTTACCTTCCTGAATCAGGTCGAGGAACTGCAAACCACGGTTGGTGTATTTCTTCGCGATGGAAATCACCAGACGCAGGTTAGCTTCGACCATCTCTTTCTTGGCACGACGCGCTTTCGCTTCACCAATCGACATACGACGGTTGATGTCTTTAACCTGCTCGATGGTCAGGCCGGTTTCTTCTTCAATCTGCGCCAGTTTCTGCAGAGAGCGCATCACATCATCCTGCACGTCCAGCAGTTTTTCAGACCAGGGCTTGTTCATCGCCAGTGCGGCTTTGAACCAGCTCTCGTTGGTCTCGTTACCGGTGAATAGCGTAATGAAGTTTTTCTTAGGCATTTTGCACACTTCAATACACAGCTTCATGATCAAACGTTCCTGAGTACGGACGCGTTCCATCATTTCACGCATGTTGTTCACCAGGTAGTCGAACTGCTTCGGTACCAGGCGGAACTGCTTAAAGACGTCAGACAGGTTCTGGATCTCGGCAACAGAGGCAGCGTGGCTGCGTCCTTTGCTTTTGATCACATCACGGGTGGTTTCGTACTGGGTGCGCAGGTCAGAGAACTTCTCGCGTGCCAGTTCGGGATCGATAGAGTTATCGTCATCCGAGCTGTCGTCATCGCTCTCTTCATCTTCTTCATCGTCGTTATTACGATCGGCTTCAGACAGCTCAGAACCGACGTGCGTTGCGGTCGGTGCCAGGTCTTCTTCTGCGTTAGGATCAACAAAGCCAGTGATTAAATCTGACAGGCGCGACTCACCTGCTTCAACGCGATCGTACTGATCCAGCAGGTAGGTAATGGCTTCCGGATATTCAGCGACGGAGCACTGAACCTGGTTGATACCGTCTTCAATACGCTTGGCAATGTCGATTTCGCCTTCGCGGGTCAGCAGTTCAACGGTACCCATTTCACGCATATACATGCGAACCGGGTCAGTGGTGCGGCCAATTTCAGATTCAACGCTGGATAATACCTGAGCGGCAGCTTCCGCGGCATCTTCGTCAGTATCGGAGCTGTTTTCATTCAGCATCAGATCGTCGGCGTCCGGGGCTTCTTCAACCACCTGGATGCCCATGTCGTTAATCATCTGGATGATGTCTTCGATCTGATCGGAGTCGACGATATCTTCCGGCAGATGGTCATTGACCTCAGCATAGGTCAGATAGCCTTGCTCCTTACCACGGGTGACAAGAAGCTTGAGCTGTGACTGCGGGTTTTGCTCCATAAGACGGTATCCACACTTCTGTTAATTAGATTGGTGTCGGTCGGCAGCGTGCCAACAATAGCAGTGAAGGCCTTTATTCTTGCCGCTGCCTTCGTCGCGGCCTGGGCTTTGCCCATTAGTAATCGGCACTTAAGCCGCAAATTTTATGTCGGGCCTGGCTTACTCGCCATTTTTGTCTCTGGAAGTGCTCGTCATCCTCACGTACTTGAGTACGCTCCGGTGACTGCGCGCTTGCAGAAACAAAACTTGCTTCGCCGCCGACGGCCCGAGGGCGGAAGCTGGCTTACTCGCCATGTTTGCTTCTGGAAGTGCTCGTCATCCTCACGTACTTCAGTACGCTCCGGTGACTGCGCGCTTGCAGAAACAAAACGTGCTTCGCCGCCGACGGCCCGAGGGCGTAAGCTGGCTTACTCGCCATGTTTGCTTCTGGACGTGCTCGTCATCCTCACGTACTTGAGTACGCTAAGGTAACGGCACAGAAACAAAACGTGCTTCGCCCATCAAATTTTTAAGCCTGCCGCTTCGGTTACAGGAAGCAGCAGGCCGGATAATGCATCATTTCTTCGCGAAGGCCTGGCTCAGTGTCCAGAGTTCGCGGCGCTCGTCGCTACTCAGCCCGTGCGTGCGTTCACGCGCAATCAGGAACTCCAGTCGTTCTTCCAGTGCCGAGTCATAAATGCTCGCAAGGGAGTCCTGAAATACCGCTTCGCTTTCCTCATCCACTATCATGTGGTTCCAAACGGCCAGTGTTTCAAGCGTCTGGCTAAAATTTGTTCCGCGATATAACTCTAGTAGCTGACCTGTGGTCAATCCAGGATTCTCGTTACAACGCGTCACTAATTCGATAAATAGCGGTAAACCGGCCATTTTCGACTCGGCAAGCCCATCCAGAGACGGCACCAGTGTTGCCAACTGCGGATTCTGGATCAGCAGCGCCACTAATACACGCATTGTGGTGCGTTTGAGTGGCGGGGCCACCGGTGCGCTTCCGCCCGGTGCCTGCTTCGGCATCAGCTTTTCAAGCTGAGAGTCATCCAGAATACCTAATTTGTTACCCAGCTCCTGACGCAGATAAATGCGCAGTGTTTCACCGGGAATCTGTGTGATCAACGGCAGCGCCAACGTACTTAAACGTGCTTTGCCGTCGCGAGAGCTCAAATCTACCTGAGGTAGCAGGCTGTCAAAAAGAAACGAAGAGAGCGGCATCGCCTGCTCCATCCTCGCCTCAAATGCGGCTTTACCCTCCTGGCGAACCAGCGTATCCGGGTCTTCGCCGTCGGGTAGAAACATAAAGCGTAGCTGACGACCGTCATTCATGTAAGGCAATGCTGTTTCAAGTGCACGCCATGCGGCTTCACGTCCGGCACGATCGCCGTCATAACAGCAAATCACGTTGTCCGTACTGCGAAACAGCAGCTGAATATGTTCAGCCGTCGTGGATGTTCCCAGCGATGCCACCGCGTAATCCACGCCGAACTGCGCCAGGGCAACCACATCCATATAACCTTCAACCACCAACAAGCGTTTAGGTTCAGGATGATTTTTTAACGCTTCATACAGACCGTAAAGTTGACGGCCTTTATGAAAAACAGGCGTTTCAGGTGAGTTCAGATACTTAGGCGTATCATTACCCAGCACGCGGCCGCCAAAGCCGATGACGCGGCCTCGCTTATCGCGAATCGGAAACATCACGCGCTCGCGAAAGCGGTCATAAACCCGGCCTTTGTCATTACTGACCAGCATGCCTGCTTCCATCAACGACTCGCGATCTTCAGGCTGTTTGCCAAAGCGTTTCAGGACGTTGTCCCAACCGGCGGGCGCATAGCCAATCGCAAAATGGTTGATGATGTCGGCGCTCAGACCGCGATGTTCAAGATAATCGCGAGCTGACTGGGCGCTGGATTGCTGCAAACTCTGCTGATAAAACCCGTTCAGGTTTTCCATCAGTTGGTACAGGCTCTGGCGCTGATGGCGTTCCATCGGGCTTGGCCCGTTGCCGGCTTCGTAAGGTACGTCTAAACCATGGGATGTGGCTAACTCTTCGATGCTCTCAACAAACTCAAGCCGATCATAGTTCATCAGAAAATCGATGGCGTTACCGTGAGCGCCGCATCCAAAGCAGTGATAAAACTGCTTTTCGCCATTTACGGTGAAAGAGGGCGTTTTCTCGTTATGGAAAGGACAGCACGCGTGATAATTTTTTCCCTGCTTTTTCAGCTTAACGCGAGCATCGATTAACTCCACGATGTCCGTGCGGGCAAGTAAGTCATTGATAAATACGCGTGGAATTCGTCCTGCCATAAGCCCCGTTTTTTCAGCTCATAAACGACAACAAGCCGCGCTTCCTTTCGGAAAGCACGGCCTTTTACTTGACTCGGTCTGCGTTTATCACGCTGTGGAGGCGAACCTCCGGGAAATTAGTACAGACGAGTGCGGCGTGCGTTTTCGCGAGCCAATTTTTTGGCATGACGCTTAACTGCAGATGCTTTAGCGCGCTTACGTTCGGTCGTTGGTTTTTCATAAAATTCACGACGACGAACTTCAGCTAAAACGCCTGCTTTCTCGCAGGAACGCTTAAAGCGACGCAGTGCTACGTCAAATGGCTCGTTTTCACGTACTTTAATTACCGGCATGTAACTCTCACCTCAATAAAATTCGGTTTTGCTGCTGACTGCGGCGTCAGCACATTTCAAAATGGTGCAGCATTTTACTCCAACTCGCGTCGGCTTGTAAAGCACCATGGATAATTTAGAACCAACAGGAGCGATTGCCTGTGCGGCTGCCGGTTTTTTCCAGGGGCGGAAGTATAGCGCACTCTTTAGGCAGCGGAAAATGACTTTTTGCGTGGATGGGGTCCTCTTTTCACTCAAGGGCTATGCTAAACTGCGCGCCGCAAGAATGAGGTGAAGCCATGCGAATTCTGGGTATTGAAACATCGTGCGATGAAACCGGCATCGCAATCTATGATGACGAGGCTGGCCTGGTGGCCAACCAGCTATACAGTCAGGTAAAACTGCATGCCGATTACGGCGGTGTAGTGCCGGAACTGGCATCGCGCGATCACGTACGCAAAACGGTGCCCCTGATCCAGGCGGCGCTGAAAGAGGCGGGTTTGCAACCGCAGCAGATTGATGCGGTGGCGTATACCGCAGGCCCGGGTTTGGTGGGTGCATTACTGGTGGGCGCCACGATTGGGCGCGCGCTGGCCTTTGCATGGAAAGTTCCTGCCGTGCCCGTGCACCATATGGAAGGGCATCTGCTGGCACCGATGCTGGAAGCGAATCCGCCACCGTTTCCGTTTGTGGCATTGCTGGTTTCAGGTGGTCATACCCAGTTAATCAGCGTCACCGGCATTGGCGAATACGAACTGCTGGGCGAGTCGATTGACGACGCGGCAGGGGAAGCCTTTGATAAAACCGCCAAACTGCTGGGGCTGGATTATCCTGGCGGCCCAATGCTGGCGAAAATGGCGCAGCAGGGCACCGCTGGGCGATTCACGTTTCCGCGTCCGATGACCGATCGTCCTGGGCTGGATTTTAGTTTCTCGGGCCTGAAAACCTTTGCGGCGAATACCATTCGTGGCAATGACGACGACGAGCAAACCCGGGCCGATATCGCACGGGCGTTTGAAGATGCGGTGGTAGATACGCTGGCGATTAAGTGCAAACGCGCGCTGGATCAAACCGGCTTTAAGCGTCTGGTTATTGCGGGCGGCGTCAGTGCAAACCGTACCCTGCGCGAGCAGATGGCCGTGATGATGCAAAAGCGCGGCGGAGAAGTCTTTTATGCCCGACCTGAGTTTTGTACCGATAACGGCGCGATGATTGCTTATGCTGGCATGGTACGCCTTAAAGGCGGTACGCGGGGTGAGCTTGGCGTCAGCGTCAGGCCGCGTTGGCCACTGTCGGAACTGCCCGCCATTTGAAAATCAAAAAGCCGGTTAGCCGGCTTTTTTTACGCTTAGGGTTTCTTTTTCCGCTTCCAGATTTTGCTTTCCTGACCGCGCCACAGGCGCTGAATATTGTCATGATGACGCAGCAAAATCAGGCAGGAGAGCATAGAAACCGGAAAGGTGAACTGGGGTTTAAACCACCAGACATAAAACGGCGCAATCAGCGCGCTGACAATCGCCCCAAGCGATGAATAGCCGCTCAGCAGCACGGTCAGCAGCCATGTTCCCGTCATCAGTCCGGTCAGGTCCCAGCCAATCGGGGCGATAGCACCAAAGGCGGTCGCCACACCTTTCCCGCCGCGAAAGCGAAAGAACACCGGGTAAATATGGCCCAGACAGGCGGCAATCGCCGTTAAGCCCAGATAAAGGGGTGAGACATGAAACAGGTACGCCAGCCACACGGGCACCATACCTTTCACAATATCGAACACCAGTACAGACGCAGCCGCCAGCTTGCCGCCAATACGCAGCACGTTGGTTGCGCCCGGGTTGCCTGAACCGTGGGTGCGGGGATCGGGTAAACCGGCAAGTTTGCAGACCAGAATGGCACTGGAAATTGAACCGCACAGATACGCGAAAATAATCATACCAAGCGCGAAAGCACTCATAACACCGTCCCGTTTCCTTTGGGGTCGTTTTGATCACGTCAAGCATGGATAATACGCACAATCTGCCGGAAGTGGTATCCGGCGCGACCAAAAACAGAGAGCATCATCATGGATATCGTCTTTATTGAACAACTCACCGTCTTCACCACCATTGGCGTTTATGACTGGGAGCAGGGAATACAGCAGAAGCTGGTGATCGATGTAGAGATGGCGTGGGATAACCGCCAGGCGGCCGCCAGCGACGATGTGAAAGACTGCCTGAGCTATGCCGACGTCTCCGACGCGATCCTGACGCATCTGACAGGACAGCGTTTTGCCCTGGTCGAGCGCGTAGCGGAAGAAATCGCGGATCTGTTGATGAACCGTTTCAATTCGCCTGGTGTGCGCATCAAGGTAGCAAAACCGGGCGCTGTGGCGCAGGCAGCGCAGGTTGGCGTGCGTATTCAGCGCGGGACTATTCCTAAATAATTACGATGTGATTGCCATCACAATGAAACCAAACCAAATTATTGTCTGTCTCAGGTGGTGCCGTTTCGTTGCGACTGACTAAACGGCGATTGAGCTTAAGGTTTTACTCAGAGTGAAGCAGATAAGATTAAGGCGATAGCGCTGCTGCTAGCGCCTTTTTAATGGTTTTAAAACGGACAGAGGGAATACATTGATGGCAGATCTTCATCAGCTGTGGGTAGCTGCAATCCTGGGCGTGGTCGAAGGGTTAACCGAGTTTTTACCGGTCTCTTCCACCGGGCACATGATTATAGTGGGGCACCTACTGGGCTTTGAGGGCGATAAAGCGGAAACCTTTGAGGTCGTCATTCAGTTAGGTTCCATTCTTGCTGTGGTCGTGATGTTTTGGCGGCGTTTGTTTGGATTAATCGGTATCCACTTTGGTGAAGTCAAACACGAAGGCGTGGGAACGGGCCGCTTAACCCTGATTCATATCCTGTTGGGGATGATCCCCGCGGTGGTGGTCGGGCTGGCGTTGCACGATCAGATTAAAACCTTGTTTAATCCGATTAACGTGATGTATGCGCTGGTGGTCGGCGGCTTACTGCTGCTGGCGGCGGAATTCCTGAAACCCAAACAGCCAAAAGCCGTCGGCGTGGATGATATTACCTATCTTCAGGCATTTGCGATTGGCTGCTTCCAGTGTCTGGCGCTGTGGCCGGGCTTCTCGCGTTCAGGTGCCACCATTTCAGGTGGGATGCTGATGGGCGTGAGCCGCTATGCCGCATCCGAGTTCTCGTTTATCCTGGCCGTCCCGATGATGATGGGTGCTACCGGGCTGGATCTGTATAAAAGCCTTGGCTTCCTGTCGATGGCCGACTTCCCGATGTTTGCCGTTGGCTTTATCACCGCCTTTGTTGTCGCGCTGCTGGCCATCAAAGTCTTCCTGGAACTGATCAAACGTATCTCTTTCGTGTCGTTTGCCATCTACCGCTTTATCGTGGCGGGTGCGGTCTACATGATTTTCATGTAAGCCATTATGACGCGGCCGGGTGACTGGCCGCGTTAAGCTATGCGTTGTTCGACCGCGGCAATACGCCGTCGCGTTAACTCTTCCCGCACCTCAATGCCTTTAAATCCTGCCTCAACCACCGCCTTAGAGGACACCGCCTGAGCCAGTGCAAACGCACGTCGCAGGTAATCGCCTTGCGGATAAGGCATGCTGGCAAGACCACCGCGTCCGCGGGCATCCGCTTCACTACACAGCGCCAGTTGGTTCACCCGTTCGGGTTTGCGCCAGGCATCAAGACGGTCAAATAACGCAACCAGAGATTCAGCAGGGCGCTGCTCAATGGTATGCATCATGTCGTGAAACTCCGTCACCAGCAGCGCTAAATCACGAATCGCATTGGGCACGCGTAAACGCTGGCACAGTGCGGCGACCAACGGTACGCCCGCCGCGCCATGCCCATGATGGCTGGGCCATTTTTCGACAGGGGTTAATGCCTTACCGACATCGTGGAACAGCGTCGCAAAACGCACGTCGATAGCGTCTGATAAGGCCGCTGACAGGGTTAAGGCCATCAACGTATGCACCCCGGTATCGATTTCAGGGTGCCATCTGGCGGGAGCGGGGACGCCGTACAGGTTATCGATTTCCGGAAACAGCACCCGTAAGGCACCGCAGTCACGCAGCACCTGGAAGTAGACCTGAGGATTATGCGAAGAGAGCGCTTTTTCCGTTTCTTTCCAGACGCGTTCGGCCGTGAGATCGGCCAGTTCGCCGCTCTCCGCCATTTGTTGCATCAGGGCCTGGGTTTCATCGGCAATGCGGAAGTTGAGATGGGCAAAGCGCGCGGCAAAGCGTGCAACGCGCAGCACGCGCAGGGGATCGTCACTAAAGGCATCGGACACGTGGCGCAGCTGACGGGCAGCGATATCCTGTTGCCCGTGATAGGGATCATAAAGCTCACCCTTCTCATCCTGGGCGATGGCGTTAATCGTCAAATCGCGCCGCTGTAAATCCTGCTCCAGGGTGACGTCCGGTGCCGACCAGGTGGTAAAACCGGTATAGCCTTTGCCGTTTTTCCGCTCGGTACGCGCCAGCGCGTACTCTTCCCGGCTGTCGGGATGGAGGAACACGGGGAAATCGCGGCCTACCTGCTGATAGCCTTGTTCCAGCATGATTTCTGGCGTCGCGCCAACCACCACCCAGTCTTTGTCTTTAACCGGCAATTTCAACAGCGCATCACGTACCGCGCCGCCAACAAGAAAGGTCTTCACGCACAACTCCAGAGATAAATAAGTGAACTGCGCGTCCGGGGGCTTCCGGCACCTGAATCCAGACGGGCACGAACTCTATTGTTGCACAAATTCGGCATATTGCAGACAGGCCAAAAGGGGCATCTGGCGATCCCCTGATAGCGAGCTGTGGTGCAGACTAGTTCATCCAGCGATCGTTTTTCTTCCGGCGCGGCACCATATGCGGCAGCAGCAGACCGAGCAGCAGGCCCACACCGAGCACGCCGCCGCCATACATAAACCACTGCATGATGATCGTGCGCTGCTTGTCATCCAACTGAACGTTGGCGGCGCTGACTTTCTTCTGGGCCACAATCAGTTCGTTTTTAAGTTTCTGATTTTGCTCTTTTAAGCCGTTAATCACGCTGTCGCTGCTGGCGACTTTATTCTGCATTTCTGCCGTGCGCTGGTTCCAGCTATTATCGATATTCGCTAACTTAGCCGTCAGGTCTTTCACCTGTTGCTCCAGCTGTGGAACCCGGGTGCGCAGGCTGGGGTTTTCACTCAGCTGCGACAGTGGGATCCAGACGGTACGGCCTTCGGCATCGCGCACCTGACCATATTTGGTGGCGTCATTGGTCTGCAGCAACTGGACTTGTTCACCGGCGTTCAGCTTGCCGAGCAGGCGAAACTGATCGCCAGGGCCGCTGCGAACCCAGGTGGATAATTCGTCAGAAACGTAACGTTTTTCATCAGCGTGAGCAGGTGCAAGGGTGCTGAGGGCCAGCAAAGTGATTCCAGTGAGTGTGATTTTTTTCATTAGATTTCGTTTTGCTTAAAATGAAGATAATTTACCGGCACAGTCTGTAGAGGCTTCGCATAAATCTGAATGAGAACTATCCTGGTCTCATGACAGTGCGAAAAGGGTAGCGAAAGCACAAAGAAAGCAGAGACAGCCCGGCTTCTGTGCATTACTCTTCGCCTGAAAACCCCTAACCTTCAGCTCAGTGGATGCAGCAGAAGATAACCTGAAACAGGTAGGGAATATATCCTCAAGTACCAGCGGCGTTAGTGAATAAAAAAATATGACCATCGAGATCGAGCTTAAGTTCATTGCTAAACCAAATGCTGCCGGGAAACTGGCAGAACGGCTGGCGGCATTCCCGCATCAGCATCAGGCTGCCCGTCAGCTGACCAATATCTATTTTGAAACCGACGATAACCAGTTACGTCGATGGAATATGGGATTACGCATTCGTGGCGTGGACCAGCGCTACGAAATGACGCTGAAAACCGCTGGCACAACGCTGGGCGGGCTACATCAGCGAGGCGAATACAACGTTGATCTGACCGAACCGACGCTGGACATCAGCCGTCTGCCAGCCGACATCTGGCCGGAAGGCACCGACGTTGCGGCATTACAACAGCGCCTGCAGCCGCTGTTCAGCACCCATTTTGAACGTGAGATCTGGGTGGTCACGGCGGGCAGCAGTGACGTCGAAATTGCCTGCGATCGGGGCGAAGTCACGGCGGGGGAGTTTAGTGAACCCTTGTCAGAGGTTGAGCTTGAGCTAAAAGGCGGCCAGCGCAGCGAGATGCTGACGTTTGCCCGGCAGTTAATTGCCGTGGGCGATCTGCGGATGGGCAGCCTGAGCAAGGCTGCACGTGGTTATCAGTTAGCGAAAGGCAATCCGCCGCGTGAGTTAAAACCCTTTCCGCTGTTAAAAGCGGGGCCGAAAGCCACGGTGGAAGAGGGCATGGTCGCGGCCATGGCGGCAGGTCTTGACCACTGGCAATATCATGAAGAAGTGTGGCTGCGTGGCAACAAGCGGGCCAGGGAAGCGGTGCGTGAGGCGCTGGATGTGCTGCGTCAGGCATTCGCGCTGTTTGGTGCGTTAGTGCCGCGCAAGGCCAGCAGCGAGCTGCGTCAGAAACTCACTACGCTGGAAGAGACGCTGTTGAACGAGGATGTTGACGCCGACAGCTTCTGTTTTTCTGTCCTCTCTGTTGAAACCCAGTTAGCACTTACTCACTGGTTAGCCGAGTCGCACTGGCGGCAGTGGATTGATGAAAAAGGACAAACCAAGCTGAACGGCTCCTTTAAACGCTTTGGCGATATTATGCTGGGCCGCATCAATGCCGACCTGAAAGAAACCTTCAGCACGATTCACCAGACTAACGAGTATCAGGACAAGGCCACACGTCTGGATCGGCAGTTGCTGGCGGTCCATTTACTGGCGGGCGCCTACTCGCCGGACGCAGTGCACGACTGGCTGGCACCGTGGCAGCAGTTGCAGCGCGCAATCAGGGAGCAGCAGCACGCCAGCCTGGATTGGTTAAAGGCCCAGGCCATGAAACAGCCACCATTTTGGCTAACCAGCGGTTCGCCACGCTGAGTCATACCGCACGCTATCAGGGAGAGAACATGTTGCCATCCTTACCCAACCTATTGCGCACGCAGGCCGCGCAGGCTGTCGAACAGCTCGGGCTTGCGGATTCCGCCCTGAGTGAGGCACAGCTTGCCGGTCTGGCGTTCAGCGACTTTGTGCTGGATAACCTGCAGCAGAATCCGGACTGGTGGCAAGCGATCGCCGCGCAGTCGCCTCAGGCCGACGAGTGGCAGCAGTATACGCAGTGGTTGGGCAGTGACATGGCAGCGGTGGACAGTGAAGCCAGCCTGATGCGCGTGCTGCGCCTGTTTCGTCGTCGCATGCTGGTTCGCATTGCCTGGATGCAGTGCTTACATCACGCCACGACAGAGCAGACGCTGCAACAGTTAAGCGTGTTAGCCGAGGTGCTGATCGACGCCGCGCGCGCCTGGGTTTATCAGGACTGCTGTCGCGAGTTTGGCACGCCCTGCAATGCCGCAGGTGAGCCACAGCCGCTGCTGATCCTCGGCATGGGTAAGCTGGGCGGCGGCGAGCTGAATTTCTCGTCGGATATCGACCTGATTTTTGCCTGGCCGGAAAACGGCACGACGCGCGGCGGTCGCCGTGAACTCGACAATGCGCAGTTTTTTACCCGCATGGGCCAGCGCCTGATCAAGGTGCTCGACCAGCCCACGGCGGACGGTTTTGTTTACCGGGTGGATATGCGTCTGCGTCCGTTTGGCGACAGCGGGCCGCTGGTCATGAGCTTTGCCGCTCTGGAAGATTATTACCAGGAGCAGGGCCGCGACTGGGAGCGGTACGCGATGGTGAAAGCCCGGCTGATGGGCGATGAGCAGGATCGCTGGAGTCAGGAGCTACAGCAGATGCTGCGGCCCTTTGTGTATCGCCGTTACATCGATTTCAGCGTGATCCAGTCGTTGCGTAATATGAAAGCGATGATCTCGCGCGAAGTGCGCCGCCGTGGGCTGAAAAACAATATCAAGCTGGGGGCTGGTGGGATACGTGAAACTGAATTTATCGTGCAGGTGTTTCAGCTGATTCGCGGTGGACGTGAGCGCTCGCTTCAGCTCAGAGCCTTGTTACCCACGCTGTCGGCTATTGAATCCCTGGCATTGCTGCCACCTGAACAGGTTGCTGCACTGCGCGCTGCCTACCTGTTTCTGCGCAGGCTGGAAAACCTGCTGCAAAGCCTGACAGACGAGCAAACGCAAACGCTGCCGGAAGAGGCATTACCGCGCGCCCGTCTGGCGTGGGCGATGCAGTGTGATGACTGGTCCATGCTGAGCACACAGCTGGACGCGCACATGGCCGCCGTGCGGGCCATTTTCGATGAGCTGATCGGGGAAGATACACCGGATGTTGGCGATCGCCCCGAACTGGCCGATTTCAATATGCTCTGGCAGGACAGTCTGGAGGACAGTGAGCTGGCGCCGCTGGTGCCGCAGCTGGATACCGCGCAGTGCCAGGCACTCAATCAGGCGCTGGAGGCGTTTCGCCAGGATATCAGCCGCCGTACCATCGGCCCGCGTGGTCGCCAGGCGCTGGATCAGCTCATGCCACGGCTGCTGAGTGAAGTGTGTTCGCGCAGCGATGCCGCAGTGACCTTCAGCCGACTGGCACCGTTGCTGCTGAGCGTTCTGACCCGCAGCACCTATCTTGAACTGCTGACCGAGTACCCCGGTGCGTTACGTCACCTGATTCGCCTCTGTGCGGCCTCGCCGATGGTGGCAAGCCAGCTGGCGCGTTATCCCCTGCTACTGGATGAGCTTCTTGATCCCGCCACGCTGTATCAACCCACCGCCACCGATGCCTATCGTGATGAGCTACGTCAGTATCTGATGCGCATTCCCGCTGATGATGAAGAACAGCAGCTTGAAGCATTACGCCAGTTTAAACAGGCACAGCTGTTACGCATCGCGGCGGCAGACATCGCAGGCACGCTGCCGGTGATGAAAGTGAGCGATCACTTAACCTGGCTGGCCGAAGCCATCATTGAATCGGTGGTGCAACAGGCATGGAATATGATGGTACAGCGCTATGGCCGACCGTCACACCTTGTGCATGAGCACGAACGGGGCTTCACGGTATTGGGCTACGGCAAGCTGGGTGGATGGGAACTGGGCTACAGCTCGGATCTCGATCTGGTTTTCCTGCATGACTGCCCGCTGGAAGCGGTCACGCAGGGAGAACGCAGCATCGACGGCCGTCAGTTTTATCTGCGGCTGGCGCAGCGCATCATGCATCTGTTCAGTACCCGCACCTCGTCCGGTATTTTGTACGAAGTAGATGCGCGACTGCGTCCGTCGGGGGCGGCTGGCATGTTGGTCAGCACCTTTGAAGCCTTCGACGACTACCAGCGCAATGAAGCCTGGACATGGGAGCATCAGGCGCTGGTTCGGGCCCGCGTGGTGTTCGGTGAACCCGCCTTGAGCGAGCGCTTTAGCGCCATTCGCCGTGCCATTCTCTGCCTGCCTCGCGACGCAACGGCGTTGCAAACCGACGTCAGAGAGATGCGTGACAAAATGCGCGCGCATCTGAGTAATAAGCACAAAGGCCGCTGGGAAATCAAAACCGACGAAGGCGGCATTACGGATATTGAGTTTATCGCGCAGTATCTGGTGCTGCGTTACGCGGCCGCGCAGCCCGCCTTAACGCGCTGGTCGGACAATGTGCGGATTTTTGAACTGATGGCCACCCATCAGAAAATGTCAGATGAGGAAGCGGCTGCGCTTACCCATGCTTATGTCACGCTGCGCGATGCGCTGCATCATCTGGCGCTTCAGGAGCAGCCGGGGCACGTTGAGCCCGACGCATTCGCGCAGGAAAAACAGGCGGTGAACGGCAGCTGGCAGCGCTGGCTACAGTCACCACAATCTCTCACGGCGTGAGGCTGATAGCACCTGTCGCAACTGTGTTATCATCCGCGCACTATTTTGAATGCAGTCTGGAGTGTCTGGAATGAAAGTTACTCTGCCCGCGTTCGGCCAGGCCTCGGTGCTGGTCGTCGGCGATGTCATGTTGGATCGTTACTGGTACGGCCCCACCAGCCGTATTTCTCCTGAAGCCCCGGTTCCGGTGGTGAAAGTAGAAACCGTTGAAGAACGTCCAGGCGGCGCCGCTAACGTGGCAATGAACATTGCTGCGCTGGGTGCCGGTTCCCGTCTGATCGGACTCACCGGTGAAGACGATGCGGCTCAGGTACTGAGTAAAACGCTGAAAGATGTTCGTGTTGACTGCGATTTTGTCACGTTAAAAAGCCATCCCACTATTACCAAACTGCGTGTACTCTCGCGCAATCAGCAGCTTATCCGCCTGGACTTTGAAGAAGGGTTTGAGCAGGTTGATGCCGCCCCGATGCACGAAAAAATGCGTCAGTCGCTGTCCCGCAGCGGTGCGGTGGTGCTGTCGGATTACGGCAAAGGCGCGCTGGACAGCGTTCAGCAAATGATCACGCTGGCACGAGAAGCGAATGTGCCCGTGCTGATCGATCCAAAAGGCACGGATTTTGCGCGCTACCGCGGTGCGACGCTGCTGACGCCCAACCTGTCTGAGTTTGAAGCCGTGGTCGGCAAGTGCAAAACAGAAAACGAGATTGTTGAGCGTGGTATGCAGCTTATCGCCGACTGCGACCTTTCCGCCCTGCTGGTCACCCGTTCTGAGAACGGTATGACGCTGCTCCAGCCCGGTAAGGCTCCGCTGCACCTGCCTACGCTGGCGCAGGAAGTTTTTGACGTTACCGGCGCGGGGGATACCGTGATTGGCGTGCTGGCCGCAGCATTAGCGGCAGGTGACTCGCTGGAAGAAGCCTGTTTCCTGGCTAACGCCGCCGCAGGCGTGGTAGTGGGCAAGCTCGGCACCTCGACCGTCAGTATCGTCGAACTGGAAAACGCGATTCGCGCGCGTCCTGAACGCGGCTTTGGCATTATGACCGAAGCTGAACTCAAAGACGCCGTTGCGATGGCACGTCAGCGCGGCGAAAAAGTGGTAATGACCAACGGTGTCTTCGACATCCTGCACGCCGGGCATGTTTCGTACCTTGCCAACGCGCGCAAGCTGGGCGATCGCCTGATTGTCGCGGTAAACAGCGATGCGTCCACTAAGCGCCTGAAAGGCGACAGTCGTCCGGTGAACCCGCAGGAAAACCGCATGATTGTGCTGGGTGCGCTGGAAGCGGTGGATTGGGTGGTGCTGTTTGAAGAAGACACGCCTCAGCGTCTGATCGCCAGCGTGCTGCCCGATCTGTTAGTGAAGGGCGGAGATTACAAACCTGAAGATATCGCGGGCAGTAAAGAAGTCTGGGCAAATGGCGGTGACGTACGCGTGCTCAATTTTGAAGATGGTATCTCGACCACCAACATCATCAAAACCATTCGCGGCGACTGAATGATGATGGCGGGAGCCTGCGCGCCCGCCATCCCTTTATTTAGCGGTCTTGTCAGCAGGGTTGGCTGCCGGAACGATTGCCGGTGCCGGGCCGGGTGTGCTGGTGGCAGTGGGCGCGGCAGAAGCCGAACTCTTGCTTTCCAGCTGAGCCAGACGTTGCTCCAGCGCCGCCAGTTTTTCCCGCGTACGCAGTAACACCTGAGTCTGTACATCAAACTCTTCACGGTTGACCAGATCCATGCGGGTCATTTGTGCCTGCAGCGTCTGCCGGATTTTCTTCTCGACATCATCGCCAAATTCACGAACTCCCTTCGGCAGCGCGTCATGAACCTGACGGGCCATTTGTTCAATTTTTTTCGTGTCGATCATGATGGTTTCCTGATTACGGGTTGCTATGGCAGCATTTTACCAACGCTATGGTGACTTAAGTGTAATGCCTGAATTGAAAAGGTTAAACCTGAAATCCTTAGCGCAAAAAATGCTAAAGCAATAATGGCTTTCTGCATTGCCGCCCCGAATGGGAAGCGTTATAGTTAAAACGCTTATTCTCAGGGCGGGGCGAAATTCCCCACCGGCGGTAAATCAGCCCAGGCTGACAGCCCGCGAGCGCTTCACTCTCATGGTGAAGGTCAGCAGATCCGGTGAAATTCCGGGGCCGACGGTTAAAGTCCGGATGGGAGAGGGTAACGACATTTGTCAGGCATTATGTCTGTTTTGCGTCATTGCTACGTCTTTAAGGCGTCACTCCTAAGCTTGCCCTGATTCTGGTAACCCAATACATTTATAAGGTTTTATTACCATGAATCAGACTCTACTTTCTGAATTTGGCACGCCGAAACAGCGTGTAGAACGTGCTATCGCAGCGCTACGCGAAGGTCGCGGTGTGATGGTGCTCGACGATGAAGATCGTGAAAACGAAGGCGATATGATTTTCGCCGCTGAAACCATGACCGTCGAGCAGATGGCGCTCACCATTCGCCACGGCAGCGGTATCGTATGTCTTTGCCTGACCGAAGAACGCCGCCAGCAGCTGGCGTTGCCGATGATGGTGGAAAACAATACCAGCGCCTACGGCACGGGTTTTACCGTCACCATCGAAGCGGCGAAAGGCGTTACCACAGGTGTTTCCGCCCAGGATCGTCTCACCACTATTCGTACCGCGATTGCCGATAACGCTAAGCCAGAAGACTTAAACCGTCCTGGCCACGTTTTCCCGCTCCGTGCACACGATGGCGGCGTTCTGGCCCGTGGCGGTCATACGGAAGCGACCATTGATCTCGTTACGCTGGCGGGCTTTAAACCTGCAGGCGTGTTGTGTGAACTGACGAACGACGACGGCTCGATGGCCCATGCGCCTGAAGTCATCGTCTTCGCGAAACAACATGCTATGCCGGTGGTTACCATCGAAGACCTGGTCGCCTATCGTCGCGAGCATGAAACGCGTCAGGCCAGCTAAGCGTTTTCTCATCAGGCCAGATATTCTGGCCTGATTGTTTCACCTGGCACCGCCTGTTTTTCCCTCTTTTGTACCCTTCCATATTATTCAAATTTCCTGAAAGACAACATCATGCTTATCCGCGTGATAACGTCTGCAAACAGCGTATCGTAGTGTTCATTGAGTGAACATATTAAGGATCGCTATGAACCAGGTACGTATGCCGGCACTGTTTTTGGGACACGGCAGCCCGATGAACGCGCTAGAAGAAAACCGTTACACCGAAGCCTGGCGTCAAGCCGGTGCCACGCTGCCACGACCACGGGCGATCCTGGCCATTTCGGCTCACTGGTACACCCAGGGAACGGCGGTCACCGCGATGGATAAGCCGCGCACCATCCATGATTTTGGCGGTTTTCCGCAGGCGCTTTTTGATACCCGCTATCCCGCGCCGGGTTCACCTGAACTGGCAAACGAAATCGCTGAGATATTATCGCCTGTGCCGGTTTATCAGGACCATGCATGGGGATTCGATCACGGCTCGTGGGGCGTACTCATTAAAATGTATCCTGAGGCGGATATTCCGGTAGTCCAGCTTAGTATCGACAGCGGCAAGCCTGCGGCCTGGCATTTTGAGATGGGCAAAAAAGCTGTCTGAACTGCGCGATCGCGGTGTCATGATCGTCGCCAGCGGCAATGTCGTGCACAACCTGCGTAAGGTTCTGTGGGGCGGCGGAAACGCTTATGACTGGGCGACCGGATTCAACGACTATGTGCGCGATAATCTGGCGGTTCAGGCCGAGGCAGATGCACATCCGCTGGTGAATTTTATGCAGCATCCGGATGCGGCGTTATCTAATCCGACGCCGGAACACTTCCTGCCGCTGCTGTATGTGCTGGGATCTCGCCATGCAGACGAGGCCGTCACCGTCCCTGTCGAAGGTATGGAAATGGGCGCTATCAGTATGTTGTCGGTGCAGGTCGGCTAGCGTGAAAACAGGCCAGCGTACTGGCCTGGATAAGAACAGTTAATCGATGAACGCGTGCGGATAAAAACGCGAAAGATCCTGGGTGATCAGGTCGCGATCTTCACGCAGGCCAATGCCTGCAGGCTGATCGTCTATCAACCAGCTGCCAATCAGGGTGTAGCTGTCACCAAATTTCGGCAGAGGGTGAAACTGCTGGACGATCATGCCTTCTTCGCCGTAAGGACCGTCCACACGGGCGATCTCTTTGCCGTTTTCCACAATACGAATGTTGGCACCTTCGCGCGAGAACAGCGGTTTGACGACGTACTTGTCCATTGGTGGCACATCGTCTTCGGCAAACCAGGCGGGCAACAGGTTGGGGTGATTCGGAAACATCTCCCACAGCAGAGGCAGCAACGCTTTGTTTGACAGGATGCTTTTCCAGGCAGGTTCCAGCCAGCGTACGCCCGCATCGGCCAGCTTGGTAGAAAACATCTCGCGCAGCATAAATTCCCACGGATAAAGCTTGAACAGGTTGCTGATGACCTGATCCTGGGCATCCGTAAACTGGCCTTTCTCCCCCAGCCCTATCTCATCGATGTAGAGAAACTCGCTCGGTAGTCCGGCTTCTGTGGCACAGTCCTGTAAGTATTGCACTGTGCCGCGATCTTCATCGGTATCACGGCAGCAGGCGAAATGCAGCCAGTTAAACCCCTGTTGCTGATGAAGCACCGTAAAGCGGTCGATGAGTTTCTCTTGCAGGCTGTTGAACTGATCGCTGCCTTGCGGCAGCTGTCCAGCGTTGAGCTGATCTTCCAGCCACAGCCACTGAAAAAACGCCGCTTCATACAGCGACGTGGGCGTGTCGGCATTGTTTTCCAGCAGTTTGGCATCGCTTTTGCCGTCCCAGGCAAGGTCAAGGCGCGAGTAAAGCGAAGGCTGACGTTGTTGCCATGAGTCGCGCACGAAGTCCCAGGTGTGCTTAGGGATGCGGAATTTGGTGAGCAGCGCTTCGCTGTTCACCACTTTTTCCACCACCTGCAGGCACATCTGATGAAGCTCGGCGGTGACGTCCTCAAGATAATCAATCTGCGCCAGCGTGAACTGATAGTAAGCATCTTCACACCAGTAAGGCTCACCGTGCATGGTGTGAAAACGAAAACCAAACTCCGTGGCTTTTTCCCGCCAGCCCGGGCGCTCTGAAATCGCGATGCGTTGCATAAACGGGTTTAGCCTCCCAGCGAACGATTAGAGGTGCCGGTGGCACTGCTACGCTGCATACTGTTTTGCTTCGCGACCGTTTCACCAAAGCCACCGCGCGTGATGGTTGAGGTCGTGGTCGGCTTAGGCGCCATGGCGGTTTTAGGAACCGTCATGGTTTTACCGGAAGTGGCGTTACCGTAGTTACGGCCGGAAGCATCGACAAACTGACCATTAGCCGGGCTGTTTGGCGTTTTAGGTGAGAACAGCGGCTGCTGCGCAAAACCTGCTCCGCCACCCATCATGCGGCCCATCATATAGCCCGCCATCAATGGCATCCAGAAGCTGCCGCTTTGCTGCGACTCGGCGTTAGTGCTGCCCACGCCCGCCTGAGCAGGTGCCTGCTGACACTGGTTTTCACCAAATTCCGCCACACAGTCTTCACGCGTTGCGTATTTCGGTGCGGTGCGTTCAGCTTCTTTTTTCGCATTGTTAAACGCGGTGGTGCATTGCGCATTCTGGCCAGGGTTGGCTTTTGCGCAATCATCAGCGTTCTGATAAAGCGAGACGGTTTCATCGTTTTGTTCACAACCTGCCAGCATAAATACCGCTGATACAGCGATAGCAACAGGCGTTAAGTGTCTTGCTTGCCAGCTCTTACGAAAGGCGGCATAGCGGATCGTTTTAGTCCGTTTCATTATAAATATCCTGTGCCCAAAGGTAGCGCATAGAATAGGGGATGAGTGGCGAGAAATGAAGCTAACGGCCAGGCAGGACGGGGATCTTTACTTAGTTATACGTTTTTAAGAGAAGCGGGCCGCAAAGCAGCCCGCAACCTGATTAGTGACCGAATGGATTACGGCTGCTCTTATGGGCCGCAGGGCGCACTGGCGCCGTGGCGGTTTCTGAAGAGGACGCGATATGATCGTCACCCAACACCTGCTGAACGTTTTGCGGCTGAACGGTTTCAGGTGACGTGGAGATCTCTTTGCCTAACTGGCTGTTGAGAATACCCAGACTCTGCTCGTTTAGCGTACCCAGCGCATAGCTGATGTTCAGCTGGTTAATCAGATAGCTGTAACGGGCATCTGACAACTGCTGTTTCGCGTTATACAGGGTTGAGGTGGCGTTCAGCACATCAACGATGGTACGCGTACCGACCTGATAACCGGCTTCCATTGCGTCTAATGAGCTTTGCGCAGAAACCACGGCTTGTTTATAGGCCGCAATGCTGCTCGCTGACGCATTTACGTTGTTGTAAGAAGACCGCACCGTCTGGACAGCGGAACGGTGCGCCGCTTCCAACTGCTCGCTGGCGCTGACAAAGCTGTATTGCGCCTGTTTCACCTGCGAGGTCACGCTGCCGCCGCTGTATAGCGGAAGCGTAAAGCTCAGGCCGACTTTACTGTTTCCGGTAATCGAGTCGGTTGAGTTTGCACTCTGTTCAGCGCGGCTTCCGCCGTACTTGCTGTTAGACAGGCCGGTTGAGGCAGTCAGATCGAGCGTTGGCAGGTGGCCTGACTCTGCAGAACGAATCTGCTCACGGGCTAAATCCTGATTCAGGCGAGCAGAAAGCAGATTAAGGTTACGGCTTTCTGCCTGCTTGAGCAGCGAGTTAACGTCATCAGGTTTGGTGGTTTTAAAGCGATCGATATTCAGCGAGGCCAGCGCCAGATAGTCCATGCCGGTGATCTGACGCAGGGACTCCACCGAGTTATCCAGGTTATTCCGCGCTGTCACTTCATTCGCCAGCACGCTGTCATACTGTGCGCGGGCGTTCTGCACGTCGGTAATCGCAACCAGGCCCACGTTGAAGCGCTGAGTGGTTTGATCCAGTTCGCGGTAGATGGACATCTTCTGCGCTTCGACGTAAGAAAGCGTATCAATAGCTTTCAACACGTTGAAATAGGCCGTGGCGGTATTCAGAATCAAATCCTGCTGAGCAACCTGATACGTGACGTCCTGAATACCGGCGGTTTTTTCCTGCAGAGTCAGCGCGCGCCATTTTGACATGTCAAAAATGGTTTGCGTCAATTGCAGTGTGCCACTGGTCGTGTTGGAATGAATACCGCTACTATCACGATAGCCATTTGCATAGCTATAGTCTGCACCCAAACCCAGCTGTGGTAATAAAGGGCTGCGCGCTTCGTTGATTTTCTCAAACGCAGCATCGCGAGTGGCAGCGGAACTCCGCAGATCCGGGTTGCTTAAACGCGCTTGTTGGTAAACCTGAAGCAGGTTTTCCGCCTGGCTGGCGACGCTGAAACCGCCCAGGCTCAGCCCAATAAATAATGGGAGCAGTTTTTTCATTTGCATTCCTTTTGTTGCAGCAAATCGCAATGATAGTGCCGCCGGTAAGCCAAAAATTATCGCAGATTCTAGCAGAGGGCAACTGTGAGATAAGGTGGCTGAACGTGCCATATTTGTGTGTTTCAGGTAAATAACTCAGTAATGACTGTTTGAATGGTGCCTGGGCTTGTGTTTTATCTGTGTCATCCCAATCTGCAAAAGGAACCCAATGATGAAGGACAATAAAACATCACCTGTGACTTTCACAAAAAATGATGTAGAAATTATTGCACGAGAAACAGCCTACGACGGTTTTTTTTCCATCGTTCGCTACCGCTTTCGTCACCGTCTGTTTAAGGGCGGGATGAGCGGGGAAGTGACCCGTGAAGTTTTTGAGCGCGGTCATGCTGCCGTACTGCTACCTTATGATCCCATCCGTGATGAAGTGGTGCTGATTGAACAGATCCGCATCCCGGCCTTTGACTGCAGCCCAACGCCGTGGCTACTGGAAATGATTGCGGGCATTATTGAGCAAGGTGAAACCCCGGAACAGGTAGGACGCCGTGAAGCCTTAGAAGAAGCCGGTCTGGACGTTGGCCGGGTGAAGCCCGTGTTGAACTATCTTGCCAGCCCCGGCGGCACCAGCGAACGTTTATCGGTGATGGTCGGTGAAGTGGATGCCAGTCTGGCAACAGGATGCCATGGTCTGGAGGAAGAGAATGAGGATATTCTCGTGCATGTGGTCAGCCGTGAACAGGCCTACCACTGGATGGAACAGGGGATTATTGATAACGCGGCATCTGTCATCGCCTTGCAATGGCTGGCACTGCACCATAAAGAACTTCGAGAAGAGTGGACGCAAAAATGAAACAGCGCTATACCCCTGATTTCCCCGAGATGATGCGGCTGTGCGAGACCAATTTCGCCCAGTTACGCCGTCTGCTACCACGCGATGACGAGGCAGGCGCATCGGTGATCTATCAGGTAAGTGGCGCCCGCTATCAGTTAACGATTGAAGAATCCACCCGTTACACCACGCTGGTCGAAATTCGTCAGACGGTCCCGGCGGTGAGTTACTGGAGCCTGCCGTCGATGTCTGTCAGGCTGTATCATGACGCCATGGTCGCTGAAGTGTGTTCAACACAGCAGATCTATCGGTTTAAAGCGCGTTATGATTACCCGAATAAAAAGATGAATCAGCGTGATGAAAAACATCAAATCAATCAGTTCCTCGCTGACTGGTTACGCTACTGTCTGACGCATGGCGCGATGGCAGTACCGGTTTGCTGATACGTATAATGCATTGAATGGCGTAGAGACGAAGGAAACGCTTTGGATAGCCTGCTAACTCTTCCTGCGACAACGGGGTCCGAGTTTCGGATTCTGCAAGTGACGGACACACACTTGTTCGCAGGAAAACATGAATCGCTGCTGGGAGTGAATACCTGGTCGAGTTATGACGCGGTGCTGGATGCGATCATCGCGCAGCAGTGCGATTATGATCTCATTGTGGCCACCGGCGATCTCTCTCAGGATCACTCGGTCGAAGCCTATCAGCATTTTGTTGAGGGCATTTCGCGCTTGCCTAAACCCTGCGTCTGGCTGCCGGGTAATCATGATTTTCAGCCCGCGATGGTAGATACGCTGGCCAAGGCCGGGATTAACACCCATAAACATGTCCTGATGGGGGAACACTGGCAGGTGGTGCTGCTGGACAGCCAGGTCTTCGGCGTGCCGCATGGCATGTTAAGCGACTATCAACTTGACTGGCTCCATAACGCGCTCGCGCGCTTTCCCCTGCGTCATACGCTGGTGCTGCTGCACCATCATCCTCTCGCTTCAGGCTGCACCTGGCTTGATCAGCACAGCCTGCGCAATCCGCATCAGCTTGATGCCGTGTTACAGCACTATCCGCTGGCAAAGACGTTGGTATGCGGCCATATCCATCAGGAAATGGATGTGGACTGGCACGGCCGACGCGTTCTGGCAACGCCTTCCACCTGCGTGCAGTTCAAACCGCACTGCACCAGCTTCACTATTGATACCGTTGCGCCGGGCTGGCGCTGGTTTACGCTGCACGATGACGGTCAGCTAGAGACGGAAGTTAACCGACTCACCACTCAGGCGTTTTGTCCCGATCTTGACGCTGAAGGATATTGACGGATGAAGGCACTGCTTTACCTGCACGGCTTTAACAGTTCACCGCTTTCAGCAAAAGCCACGTTGTTTAAACAGTGGCTGAGCCACAACCATCCTGATATTGAGATGATTGTGCCGCAGCTTCCCACGTTTCCGGCCGATGCCGCCGCGATGCTGGAAGATATTGTGCTGAGCAACAGCGGGCGCGATATGGGGCTGGTAGGCTCCTCCCTGGGCGGTTATTACGCGACCTGGCTGTCACAGTGCTTTATGTTGCCTGCGGTGGTCGTCAATCCCGCCGTGCGGCCATTTGAGTTGCTGGTGGATTTTTTAGGGGAAAATCAGAATCCCTACACCGGCCAGCAATATGTGTTAGAGTCTCGCCACATTTACGATCTGAAAGTGATGCAGATTGAACCGCTGGAAGCACCTGATTTATTGTGGTTGCTGCAACAAACCGGCGATGAAGTGCTCGATTACCGCCAGGCGCTCGACTACTACAGCGCGTGCCGTCATACGGTGGAAGAGGGCGGAAATCATGCATTTACTGGATTCGAGCGCCATTTCCCGCAAATTCTGGACTTTCTGGGCCTGAATCACTCTTGAGTAACGCGGAAATCGCAACCATTTTCTTCTTCTAATCAGACAGTTATCATGAGTCAATCAAGCTATAATGCGGGTGACATTGAGGTCCTGACTGGCCTTGAGCCGGTTCGCCGTCGCCCGGGAATGTATACCGATACGACGCGGCCTAACCACTTAGGTCAGGAAGTGATTGATAACAGTGTCGATGAGGCACTGGCGGGCCATGCCAGGCGCGTAGAAGTGATTTTACATGCCGATCAGTCGCTGGAAGTCATCGACGATGGCCGTGGCATGCCGGTGGATATCCACCCGGAAGAAGGCGTCCCGGCCGTGGAGCTTATTCTGTGCCGGCTGCATGCGGGCGGCAAATTCTCGAATAAAAACTACCAGTTTTCCGGTGGCCTGCATGGCGTCGGCATTTCGGTGGTTAACGCTCTGTCCAAACGTGTTGAAGTCAACGTGCGCCGTAATGGCGAGATCTACTTTATCGCCTTCGAAAATGGCGACAAAGTGCAGGATCTTACCGTAACGGGCACCGTTGCCAAGCGCAACACGGGTACCAGCGTCCATTTCTGGCCGGACGAGCACTTCTTTGACAGCCCGCGTTTCTCGGTATCCCGCTTATCCCATCTGCTTAAAGCCAAAGCCGTGCTGTGTCCGGGCGTGGAAATTGTCTTTAAAGACAAGCTAAACAATACCGAACAGCGCTGGTGCTATGACGATGGCCTGACCGATTACCTGTGTGAAGCCGTTAATGGCCTGCCGACGTTGCCGGAAAAACCCTTTGTCGGCACCTTTGCCGGTGATATTGAAGCGGTTGACTGGGCGTTACTGTGGCTGCCGGAAGGCGGTGAGCTGCTGACGGAAAGCTATGTAAACCTGATTCCCACCATGCAGGGCGGCACCCATGTGAATGGGCTGCGTCAGGGCTTGCTGGATGCCATGCGTGAATTTTGCGAATACCGCAATATTCTGCCGCGCGGCGTTAAGCTGTCTGCGGAAGATATTTGGGATCGCTGCGCCTATGTGCTGTCAGTGAAAATGCAGGACCCACAGTTTGCAGGGCAGACAAAAGAGCGTTTGTCCTCGCGCCAGTGCGCGGCCTTTGTGTCTGCCGTAGTAAAAGATGCTTTCAGCCTGTGGCTGAACCAGAACGTGCAGGCAGCGGAACAGCTGGCGGAGCTGGCGATTTCCAGCGCCCAGCGCCGTATGCGTGCGGCCAAGAAAGTGGTGCGTAAAAAACTGACCAGCGGCCCGGCCCTGCCAGGAAAACTGGCGGACTGTACCGCGCAGGATCTGAATAAAACCGAGCTGTTCCTGGTGGAAGGGGATTCGGCGGGCGGATCGGCGAAGCAGGCGCGCGATCGTGAATATCAGGCGATCATGCCACTTAAAGGTAAGATCCTGAATACCTGGGAAGTCTCATCTGATGAAGTGCTGGCCTCGCAGGAGGTGCATGATATTTCGGTGGCGATCGGTATCGATCCCGACAGTGAAGACCTGTCTCAGCTGCGCTACGGTAAAGTCTGTATTCTTGCGGATGCCGACTCGGATGGACTGCACATTGCCACATTGCTCTGCGCTCTGTTTGTGAAGCACTTCCGTACGCTGGTAAAAAATGGCCACGTCTATGTGGCGATGCCGCCACTTTATCGTATCGATCTGGGCAAAGAAGTGTATTACGCGCTGGATGAAGACGAGAAAGAGGGCGTGCTGGAGCAACTGAAGCGCAAGAAGGGCAAGCCAAACGTGCAGCGTTTTAAAGGGCTGGGTGAAATGAACCCGCTGCAGCTGCGCGAAACCACGCTCGATCCCAATACGCGACGTCTGGTACAGCTCACCATCAGTGACGATGATATTGACCAGACCTTGCGGGTCATGGATATGCTGCTGGCGAAAAAGCGTTCCGAAGACCGCCGCAACTGGTTACAGGAAAAAGGCGATAAAGCGGACATTGAAGTGTAGTTCGCCGCCAGATGCAAAAAGCCCCGGCCATCGCCGGGGCTTTTTCATGTAAGCGCCGCAAAAAACTATTTACCCGGCTCAAGCACCAGAATTTTCACGTCAGTCACATAGTCTTTAATCGCAGTACGATGGGCTTCCATATGCGGCATCTGCTGATGTTGATCAAGATGGCGTAGCGTTTCCCACTGCTCCAGCATAAAAACCGAATCGGGTGAATTGTGCTTCCACGGCACCTGCGCCTGATGATCGACCAGAGGGCTGTACTGGTGACAGCCTTCTTCTTCCAGCACGGTAGGAATCACCTGGTGAAACGCATCCAGCACTTTTTGACGACAGCCTGGTTTTACACAAATTTCAGCAACGACGGTTAACATTCACTTTTCCTCTTTCTGGATGAAACGCTATTTAAGCAAAAATCTCGCTGAGGTGCGTGCGATAACGTGCAATATCGCGTGGGACATCAGGCTGTTTCATCACGTCGTTACAGATAAAGGTCGGCAATGCTTCCATACCCAGGAACTGATTCGCCTTGTGGAAATGCAGATAGAGTCCGTCTACGCCAACGCCTTCAAAGAACTGCTCGGGGTCGGTAAAAGCCTCGAGGGGCGCGTTCCAGGTGAGGGACAGCATATATTTTTTGCCCTGAATCAGTCCGCCTGAACCGTATTTTTTGGCGTCGTCAGCACGTGTGCGTCCATCGCTGGCGTAAAGCTTACCGTGGCCTTCGGTGAAAACCTCATCAATGTAACGTTTCACGGTCCAGGGCTCACCCATCCACCAGCCCGGCATTTGGTAAATGACCACGTCACTGTCGACATATTTTTGCACTTCTTCGGCCACGACATAATCGCTGTCGGCAACGGTAATCGTCACCTCATGGCCCAGATCACGCAGTTGGCTGGCGGCCACATCGGTCAGTGTATGATTCAGCTCGCCTTTAGAATGGGCGAAGGTTTTACCGCCATCGATAATTAAAATTTTACTCATTCAGCTTCTCTCCCCTATACGTCAATGGGGATAGCTTAGGGGGAGACGTGCCGGAGAAAAATGCGAGAATGATCACAACACTTTTGCGAATAGCGCAATAACCAGCGGGGTTATGTCACCATAACGGCGCAAACCCATCTTCGAAAAAAATATAATGATGAAAAAAACACTCGTAATCACGTTACTGCTGGCGGCGACCGGCGCTCAGGCTGAGTCTCGTCTGGACACCATCCTCAGCAGTAAAACCCTCAAAGTCTGCACCACCGGGGACTACAAGCCTTACAGCTTTCTGAAACCTGATGGCAGCTATGAGGGGCTGGATATCAGTATGGCCCAGTCGCTGGCGGCATCACTTGGGGCGAAGGTGCAGTGGGTTCCCACGACCTGGAAAACCCTGACGCAGGACTTTCTGGCTAAGCAGTGCGATATCGCCCTGGGTGGCGTATCGGTCACGCTGAAGCGCCAGCAGACCGCCTGGTTTGCGCAGCCGTTGGGCGTGGACGGTAAAATTCCGCTGGTGCGTTGTGCGGATAAAACGAAGTACCAGACGGTCGAACAGATGAACCAGTCCAGCGTGCGTCTGGTTGAGCCAGCAGGGGGCACGAACGAGGCGTTTGTTCACAGCCACTTACCTCAGGCCTCGTTAACGCTGTTTCACGATAACGTGACCATCTTCCAGCAGCTGGTGGACAACAAAGCCGATGTGATGATCACCGATGCCTCCGAGGCGCTGTACCAGCAAAAACGCTTTCCGACGTTATGTGCGCTCAACCCGGATAAACCGCTCCAGTATGGCGAAAAGGCCTATATGATTCCGCGTGATGATATGAGCTGGAAGCAGTATGTCGATCAGTGGCTGCATCTGAGCACCGCGACCGGGGAATATGCGCAGATCGCCCAGCAGTGGATGGGTGTGATGAAGTAAGGAGAAAGCAGGGGGTTCCCCTGATGTGTTAACGCCGGGCTTCAAAACTGCAGATAGCCGTCCGAAACGGCGCACATGCGTCACTGTGCCCACCGCCACGGGAGCGGAACAGACAATTCGCAGCGCTGAGCAGAGCGAGGAAGCCAGAATTTGCCCGCAGGACGCGGGCAAAAAGCGGAGCCGGTACAGGAAGTACCGTCTCCGCTGGTTCGTCAGGCTGACGAACGCCGCGAAGGCACCGCGTTAGCGGCGCGAGGACGTCAGATCCGATACCGTGGCGGTGGGAACCGCACGGAACACCAACCACACATTTTTACCCTTCAGTACTCAATACAGCGACGCTTTTCCCAGTCCGCCAAACAAATTCATTTTGTAGCGGATCACCGCTTTAGCAGCTTCAATCGCTTCGGGATAGATAACGTTAGGGTCCCACCAGGTTTCACGGGTTAAGACTTCGCGGACTTTCTGGAAGTAGGCATATTTCATATCGCTGGAGATATTGATTTTACCCACGCCCAGCGTAACCGCTTCAGCCACTTCCGCATCCGGATTTGCCGAACCGCCGTGCAGCACCAGCGGAATGGACACGCGTTGCGAGATATCCCGCAGGATATGCATTTGCAGTTCCGGTTTCATATCTTTGGGATAAATACCGTGCGCCGTGCCTATTGCCACCGCTAAGGTATCCACGCCGGTGCGCTGCACAAAATCTTCCGCCTGCGCCGGCTCGGTATAAATCACCTTACTGACGCCACCTTCTACCGACGTACCGGTATCGCCAATGGTGCCCAGTTCGCCCTCCACGGAAACGCCCACCGCATGGGCCAGTTTCACCACTTCTTTGGTCAGCGCCACGTTTTCTTCATAGGGCAGCAGCGAACCATCAATCATGACCGATGTAAAGCCACACTGGATGGCCCGCAACACATGGGCAACCGAAGCACCATGATCCAGATGCAGGGTAAAAGGCACGCGGCTTTTCAGGGTGCGCTCCCGCACATAGCCAAAAAACGCATCCGTCACGAACTCCAGTTCGCTGGGATGAATAGAGATAATGGCCGGGGTGTCGGTGGCTTCGGCTTCTTCCACCACCGCGCGGATAAAACAGCTGTCAGCCACGTTAAATGCGCCTATAGCAAAGCGGTGTTGACGGGTGGGGCTTAACATCTCTTTCATTGAAATTAACATGTTAAATCTTCCTCAGCTTGTTTTACGACAATGGGATGCCCTGCGCTGACGTTCAGCGACGCGCACCGGGTTACAGCAGAAAAAAATCAGATCTGATTCGCGGAGCCGGAGTCGCTCAGATAGTCATGTACGACTTCGCGACAGGCGGACGCCATCAGCGCCATCAGGTCAGGCAGTTCAGCAGAAGGATGCTGTTTAAGCGCCTGTTGGATCGCCTGCTTGCCGGCATCAAAAACGGCTGCACCGACGTTAATCTTGGCGACGCCGTGCTGACTGACGCGACGAATCGCCTCCGCAGGCGTTCCGCTGCCGCCGTGAAGCGCAAGGGGGACCGGCGAGACGGCATGCAGTTCTGCCAGACGCTGAAAGTCGATTTGCGGTTTGACGCCAGCGGGATAGAGCCCGTGCGCGGTGCCAACCGACACCGCTAACAGATCGATGCCCGTTTGTTCCAGAAAGGGCAGCACATCCGCCACCTGTGTCATTTTTACCGCGGCGTCCGCCAGCGCATAAGTTGGGGCATCGGCGATATGCCCCAGTTCGCCTTCCACACAAACGCCAGCGGTGTGGGCCATCTCGACCACCTTTGCCGTCTGGCGAATATTTTCTGCCAATGGCTCGGAAGAGGCATCGATCATCAGTCCGGTAAACCCCGCGCGAAAGGCCTGCCCAATCAGCGCAAAGTCTGTCCCATGGTCGAGCGCCAGGGCGACCGGCACACTGGCATCCGCCACCAGCGCCTGAACCAGCGGCACGGCAACAGCGGGCGGAAAATGACGACTGTGTCCCTGATAAACATTCAGGATCAGGGGCGCACGTTGCTCCTCCGCCGCCTGCACGGCCGCACGGGCGCTTTCCAGGTTAAAACAGTTGATGGCCAGTACCGCGTATTGGTGACGGGCGGCCTGCGCTATCAGGTCGTTCATTGCCGCGTACATACGCACTCCTTATTCCAGTGTGAATTTAATGTCGTCATCGCGAACGCTGTGGTCTTCCACGTCGTCAAACTCCTCGTCGGCTTCGGTGACCGGCTTTTTCAGCAGCGATAACATCACGCCACAGATCGTGCTGCCGATACCGAGCGCCAGACAGAACAGCCAGGGTTTGGTAAAGAGGGGAACCACGAACATACCGCCATGAGGCACAGGCGCTTCGACGCCCCAGACCATAATCAGCCCACCGGCGACGGCGGACGCCACCACACAGCTGCCGACGACACGAAACAGATCGCGGGCAGCTATCGGGATCACACCTTCGGTGATCATGCAGATCCCCATCGGAAAGGCTGCCTTCAGTGCTTCTTTTTCTGCGCGGGTGTACTTATGGCGGGTTAACAACCAGGAAAGGGTGATACCAAAGGGTGGGATCATCGAGCCGACAAATTTGACCGCTTCCGGTCCATAAATGCCGTCGACCAGCATGCCATCCGCAAACAGCGACATGGTTTTATTCACCGGGCCGCCGAAGTCGAAGGTCGCCATCGCCCCAAGAATCGCCCCCATGACGAATTTAGAACCGCCTTGCATGGATTCCAGCAGCGCAATCAGCGCCTTCTGTAGCCAGACGATGGGTTGACCGATAAAGGTCATCATCAGAAGCCCGGCGATAATGGTGCTCAGCACGGGCAACACCATGATGGGCATCAGCCCCTGCATCGACTGTGGCAGCCGGATAGTGCGCCGCAGCAGAATCACCGTATAACCCACCAGGAAGCCACCCAGGATGCCGCCGATAAAGCCAGTGCCGATCTGACCGCAGATAAAGCCCACGATTAAACCGGGTGCAAAGCCAGGTCTGTCGGCAATCGAATAGGCGATGGCGGCGCTGATCAACGGCACGATCAATCCCATGCCCCAGCCGCCCATCTGGTTCAGCATCCAGGCTATCGTGCCGGGATGTTTGCCAACGTCCGGTCCGCCGATCACCTGGCCCAGGGCGATACAGATCCCGGCGGCGACAATCAGCGGGATCATCCAGGAGATCCCGGTCAACAGATGGCCTTTGATCTCCTGCCCATACTGTCTTTTGTTATCGTTCATTGTGGATCTCCTCAGGCGCGCGCCAGTGAATCCGCCACTTTTTCCAGAAACTTGATCGGCGACTTGATCACCACTTCGGTTTTCACCCTGACGATCGGTTTGCCGCGAAAGCGTTCTTCACCGTTGATCTTCACATCTACCGCCAGAATGACCACATCGGCGGCGGCGATGGTGTCGGCATCCAGGGCATTTTCGGTACCAATGGTGCCCTGCGTTTCCACGTGGATGATGTGACCAAGGGCATGTGCGCCCTTGATCAGTTTTTCGCGCGCAATGTAGGTATGCGCGATGCCCGCCGTACAGGCGGCAACACAGACGATGTTCATGGTCTACCTCGGACGTGTAGGATTAACAGAGGTCGGTTTCGGCGTACTGACTGAACAGCCGAATGATTTCGCTGGGGTCATTTTCCACCAGCAACTGCGCTATCACCTCATCATCGGCCAGCGCACTGGCCACCTGGGACAGCAGGCGAATATGGGGAGTATTTTGATCTTCAAGACGCACGGCAAACAGGATAATGCAGCGCACCTTACTGCCATCCAGCGTTTCCCACGGAATATCCTGTTGGCTTCGCCCAATGGCTAATGTGGTTTGTTTAACGGCTGACGATTTACCGTGCGGAATGGCAATATGGTTTTCAAACCCTGTCGATCCTTCCGCCTCACGTAGCCAGACGTCCTTAATAAAAGTCGCTTTATCGCTGATGGCGTCGTCACTGAACAGCAAATCGGTCAGTTCAACAATCGCCTCCTCTTTACTGCTGGCTTGCAGGTTGAGATTGACGCGGCGCGGCGTAAGAATGCGAGAAATATCCATCTGTCAGACCTCATTCAGTTAATGTTCAGCCAGGACGCTGTTAACGGCCTGCGGCAGTTGGCTGCCAATCATGGCGTCAGTCACACGACGAATGTCGTCGTCATTGAAAAACGCGGTCACATACACGGTTGGAAACGTTGCGATATCGAGATGAATGGTAGAAATCACCAGGTCCACCGGCTCTTGCTGGCAAAAATCGCCTAGGTTACTGGCAGAAATGACGCCCGCAATAATCCAGTCCGGGAACGCGCGCAGAATACGGCTCTTAAGGAGATGCGAAGTGCCCACGCCGCTGGAACACACCAGCAGAATACGTTTGTGGGCGATTTGCCGTTCCAGCGCAGCCTGAAAATGAACACACAAATAACCCACTTCATCATCAGCGATGGACGCATAATGAAAACGTGTCGCGGTAATCTGCATGGCCCGCTGCGTCAGCGTAAAAATTTCACTCAGCTCGGTTTTAATATCATCCAGTAACGGATTGCGAATACGAATATGATATTTAAGCCGGTTAAGTAATGGCTTAATATGAAAAAGTAAACCTTCAAATAATAAAGGGTCGGTGGTGAGATCCTGTTGAATGAGATCTGAAAAACAGTGAATTAATTCACGCGTTATATTGCGCGATGCTTTATTCGAAAATTGATATTGCGGCAGCATATCGCTACCGCGTTCCTCAACAACAATGCCGGAAGAAATAATGTACTGATAAATAAATCCGATCTCATCAGCCGGTACTGACTGTCCTAAACGTTGTTCAATCTGTACCACCATTTGCCGAGCAATCTTCAGGATACGGTTGTCCATTTCCTGGGCGCTCAGCGCCAGCGGCAGGGATAAGGCCTTACCCTGCGACATGCGGTGGATCATGATCAGGATGTGGGTCGACAGATTGATGTAGTAAGCATCGCTCAGGGGATAGCCAAGCTGCTGCTCCATGTGCTGCAGTAAGGTCTGCACAAAGGCCACATCTTCTTCGCCAAAATAGTGAATCAGCGCCTGGTAACTGCCCGGGTCCAGCCGCGGCAACGGCGTATTACTGCCAACGTTATGCTGCATAACATCGTTAATCAGCGATACCATTGCCTGGCGCAATGCCTGTTCGCTCCCTTCAACATGGGTACCGCTCTGACTGCGCACGACCTGGAGTTCCAGCGGCTGCAGCCACTCTTCAATCACCTTTAAATCGTTGACGATAGAGGCATGGCTGATGAAATAACGTTCAGATAATTTACTGATTGAGGTTTCTCGCGGGGCATCCCTCAGCAGCTGCGACAGAATTTTCACCCGGCGTGCATTGTTGCTTAGCCCCTCAGACCAGTTTTCTTCACTGGCGAGGTGCTGCTGTAAAAGCAGGCGTTGCTCTCTGTCGTCGGTTTGCAGCATCACACTGCGTCCGGGCAGCTTGATCAACGGCACCTGCCAGTCACTCAGCCAGATTTCCAGGCGCTGTAAATCGCGATAAATACTTTTTTCCGACACGCTCAATTGCTGGGCTAATTGTGTTAAAGCCAGCGGCGTGCCGGCCTGTAGCAGTAATTTCAGTAAGCGATGTTGTCGTGAAGTCAGATTCTGCATTCAGTCACCTGTCTATTATTTCGTTAGCGGTGCTTAAGTGGCAATTCGTTTAATCCAACCTGGCATAAAAATAAAATAACCTGATGTCGATGAAAGGGAATGTAGGGCGAGAAAGGCGAATCAACAATACTAAATGTTGTCCCGGAAGCAGGACAGGATTAATACGCGCTACGCTCGCCAGTAATTAATTGCGAGCGCGGTCACAAACTATTAGAAATAAGACGCTGAGCATTTTGTCCAGAGCGTCGTTTTTGGCATGCAATAAACAGGGAAAAAACCCTGAGCTGACTGCGTCAGGACTGTGACTAACACCCGCGAATAAGGTACTATCCTCGCCAAACAACCGCCGGGTGATCCGCCGTTGCGGGTCACGATGTGAGGATGAGGACTTAATGAGCGAATTGACGCAGGATGGTGCAGAGCGTCTTGCCCTGCATACGTTTACTGAGAATGCGTACTTAAATTACTCCATGTACGTCATCATGGACCGCGCGCTGCCTTACATTGGCGACGGTTTAAAGCCCGTGCAGCGCCGCATTGTCTTTGCGATGTCAGAGCTGGGACTGAACGCCACAGCCAAATTTAAAAAATCCGCCCGTACCGTGGGTGACGTGCTGGGTAAATACCATCCTCATGGCGACAGCGCCTGCTATGAAGCCATGGTGCTGATGGCGCAGCCGTTTTCCTACCGCTATCCGCTGGTCGATGGTCAGGGGAACTGGGGGGCACCGGACGATCCCAAATCCTTTGCCGCCATGCGTTATACCGAATCACGCCTGTCTAAATATGCCGAAGTGCTGCTGGGCGAGCTGGGTCAGGGCACGGCCGACTGGGTGCCAAACTTTGATGGCACCATGCAGGAGCCGAAGATGCTGCCCGCGCGGCTGCCGAATATTCTGCTGAACGGCACCACCGGCATCGCCGTGGGCATGGCAACCGATATTCCGCCGCACAATTTGCGTGAAGTCGCCCAGGCCGCTATTGCCCTGATTGACGATCCCAAAACCAGCCTGGATGCGCTGCTGGAGATCGTGCAGGGACCGGATTTCCCGACCGAAGCTGAGATCATTACGCCGCGTGAAGAGATCCGTAAAATCTACCAAAACGGACGCGGCTCGGTTCGCCAGCGTGCGGTGTGGAAGAAAGAAGAGGGTGAAGTGGTGATCACTGCGCTGCCGCATCAGGTGTCGGGCGCCCGCGTGCTGGAGCAGATCGCCAACCAGATGCGCAACAAAAAGCTGCCGATGGTAGAGGATCTGCGTGACGAATCCGATCACGAAAACCCCACCCGGCTGGTGATCGTACCGCGTTCCAATCGCGTCGATCTGGATCAGGTCATGAACCACCTGTTCGCCACCACTGATCTGGAAAAAAGCTACCGCATTAACCTCAACATGATCGGGCTGGATAACCGTCCGGCGGTGAAAAACCTGCTGGAGATCCTGTCGGAATGGTTGGTGTTCCGCCGCGACACCGTGCGTCGCCGTCTGAACTACCGGTTAGATCGCGTGCTGCGTCGCCTGCATATTCTTGACGGTTTGCTGGTGGCCTTCCTCAATATCGACGAAGTGATTCACATCATCCGTACTGAGGATGAGCCGAAACCGGTACTGATGTCGCGCTTTGAGATCAGTGAAACCCAGGCCGAAGCGATCCTTGAGCTCAAGCTGCGCCATTTAGCGAAGCTGGAAGAGATGAAGATTCGCGGCGAGCAGAGCGAACTGGAAAAAGAGCGCGATCAGCTGCAGTCGATTCTGGCATCCGAACGCAAAATGAATACGCTGCTGAAAAAAGAACTGCAGGCCGACAGCAACAGTTTTGGCGACGATCGCCGCTCACCATTGCGTGAGCGTGAAGAAGCCAAAGCACTCAGCGAAACTGAGCTGGTTCCCTCCGAGCCTGTCACCATTGTCCTGTCGCAGATGGGCTGGGTGCGCAGTGCCAAAGGGCATGATATCGATCCGGCAGGGCTGAGCTACAAAGCCGGCGACAGCTATCTGGCGGCGGCGCGCGGCAAGAGTAATCAACCCGTCGCCTTTATCGATTCAACCGGACGCAGCTATACGCTCGATCCCACCTCGCTGCCCTCGGCACGGGGTCAGGGCGAGCCGCTAACCGGTAAGCTGACGCCACCGCCGGGTGCTGTCGTTGAACAGGTGCTGATGGAGCCAGAAGAGCAGCGTTTGCTCATGGCTTCTGATGCCGGATATGGTTTTATCTGTACCTTCAACGATCTGATTTCGCGCAACCGTGCGGGCAAAGCGCTGCTGACCCTGCCTGAGAATGCGCGCGTGATGACGCCAATGGCCGTGCATCACGAAGACGACATGTTGCTGGCCATTACGCAGGCCGGCAGGATGTTAATGTTCCCGGTAGGCGAGCTGCCGCAAATGTCGAAGGGCAAAGGCAACAAGATTATCTCCATTCCGTCGGCGGATGCTGCAGCGGGAGTCGATAAACTGGCCTGGCTGATGATACTGCCACCGGGCAGTGCGATTACGCTGCACGTTGGCAAACGCAAGCTGCTGTTACGCAGTGAAGAGTTGCAGAAGTTCCGTGCCGATCGCGGCCGTCGTGGCACACTGCTGCCGCGTGGCCTGCAAAAAATTGATCGGGTCGAACTGGATGCACCGGCACGTCCTGACAGCGCGGACAGCGACGCGTAATTCACCCGGCTGGCTGATGGCCAGCCGTGTCACATTGAGGAAACTATGTTACTGATATTACGTACTATTATCGTCGTGATTTATTCAACCCTGTTAAGTATTTTCGGGTGCATCTGGTGTCTGTTCTCGCCACGTAACCCGCGCCACGTCGCGACCTTTGGTCACCTGTTTGGCAAATTATCGACCCTGTTTGGCCTTAAAGTAGAGCTTCGCCGCCCCGAAGGCGCGGAAAACTATGGCAACGCGATTTACATCGCTAACCATCAGAACAACTACGATATGGTGACGGCAGCCAAGATTGTGCAGCCCACGACGGTCACCGTGGGTAAAAAAAGCCTGTTATGGATACCCTTTTTTGGGCAGCTTTACTGGCTGGCCGGTAACCTGCTGATCGATCGTGACAACCGCGCCAAAGCACACGGTACGATTGGTGAGCTGGTAGATCAGTTTAATAAAAAGCGCATTTCATTCTGGATGTTTCCAGAGGGCACGCGCAGCCGCGGTCGCGGGTTATTACCGTTCAAAACCGGGGCATTTCATGCCGCCGTTGCGGCGGGCGTGCCGGTCATTCCGATTGTGGTCTCGAATACTCACGGCAAAATTAACCTCAACCGCCTGAAAAACGGACTGGTGATTGTGGAGATGCTGCCGCCGGTGGACGTCAAACAATTTGAGGCCACTTCAGTCCGTAAACTGGCGACGCACTGTCGTGAATTAATGGCGGCAAAGCTGGAAGAGCTGAACGCCGAAGTCGAAGAACGTGAAAAAAACGGTAAAATCTAACCGATAAGTCCTTTGTCGGACTATTCTGCATGGATGCCCCACGGCGGGTTTCGCTCGCCGTGTACGCAGCACAGCAATAAAAACAGAGTTGGCGTTTCAGCGCCACGCGTAAAAGGTCTGAAATTCAATGTCTTTCAGCAGACGTCAGTTTATCCAGCTTTCTGCCGGTGTGGCGCTCAGTGCCACGGTTATGCCTCATGCGGCGCGTGCCGCGTCTGCGCGTGGTGACACGCCGCTTCCTGTTCCACCGCTACTGGAATCGCGCCGTGGTCAGCCGCTGTTTTTAACCCTGCAGCGCAGCCACTGGTCGTTTAACGGTGATAACAATAAAGTCCCGGTCTGGGGCATTAACGGCATGTATCTGGGCCCGACGGTGCGCGTGTACAGCGGTGATGATGTCAAACTGATCTACAGCAATCGCCTTAACGAACCGGTTTCCATGACGGTCAGCGGCCTGCAGGTGCCCGGTGCACTGATGGGCGGTGCGCCGCGTATGATGTCAGCCGGCGTTGACTGGGCACCGGTGCTACCGATTCGCCAGAATGCCGCCACCTGCTGGTATCATGCCAACACGCCAAATCGTATGGCCCCGCACGTGTATAACGGCCTGGCGGGCATGTGGCTGATTGAAGACGACATCAGCAAGCAGTTACCGCTGCCGAAACACTATGGCGTGGACGATTTCCCCCTGATCATTCAGGACAAACGGCTGGATAACTTTGCCACGCCGGTTTATGACCCGCCGGGCGAGGGCGGTTTCCTGGGCGACACGTTGCTGGTCAACGGTGTCCGCAATCCTTTTGTTGAGGTCTCGCGCGGTTGGGTACGTCTGCGGTTGCTGAACGCCTCCAATGCGCGACGTTATGAACTGAGCATCAGTGATAACCGCCCCTTTACGGTGATCGCCAGCGATCAGGGCTTCTTGCCGTCACCGGTTGCGGTACAGCGCTTAACCCTGGCACCGGGCGAGCGGCGCGAAGTCTTAGTGGATATGTCGCAAGGGGATGAAGTCTCCATCACGGCAGGCACGGCGGCGGGCATTATGGATCGCCTGCGGGGTTTCTTTGAACCCTCCACGATTCTGACCTCAACGCTGGTGCTGACGTTACGGCCTACCGGCCTGCTGCCGCTGGTCACCGATAACCTGCCGATGCGTTTACTGGCCGATCAGATTCTGGACGGTGCGTCGGTGCGTACGCGGGAATTCCGCATTGGCGACAGTATGCCGGGCATCAACGGTGCCGTATGGGATATGAACCGCATCGACTCCACCGCCCAGCAGGGCACGTTCGAGCGCTGGATTATTCGTGCCGATCGTCCGCAATCCTTCCATATTCAGGGCGTGATGTTCCTGATTAAGAGCGTGAACGGTGCCCAGCCGATGGGCGAAGATCGCGGTTGGAAAGATACCGTCTGGGTGGACGGCGACGTCGAGCTGCTGGTCAGCTTTACGCAAAGTTCGTCAGAGCATTTTCCTTTTGTCTACCACAGTCAGACCCTGGAACTGGCGGATCGCGGCACGGCAGGCCAGTTACTGACGCAACCCACGCTGTCTTAAGGTTGATGCCAGGGGAAAGCGGCTTGCCGCGTTCTCCTGCGGCGTGGCCATCACCGCGCGCAGTCACCTGGCCCATACGGACCGGTACGCCCGGTGAAACGCCATGCATTGGGCATCGCGCACCAGAGATAAAAAAGCCTCTCTGGGGCAGAGAGGCTTGATGGGGCAAGATGCAGACAAGGCGGTTGCGTTAGCCGTTGAACGTGTCCGGGTCTGGCCCCAGTCGATTGCCGCTGTCCAGCCTGGCAATCTCGCTCATTTCTGTCTTATCCAGGCGGAAATCAAACACCTTGAAGTTCTCTTCAATGCGCGCAGGCGTTACCGATTTTGGAATCACGACCAGACCACTGTCCAGGTGCCAGCGGATAACGATTTGCGCCGGGGTTTTACCGTATTTCTTCGCCAGCGATTTGATGATGTCCTGATCGAATACACCTTCGCCACCCTGAGCCAGGGGACTCCAGGATTCTGTCTGAATCTGATGCATGGCGTTCCATGCATGCAGGGTGCGCTGTTGCAGCATCGGATGCAGCTCAATCTGATTGATCACCGGCGTCACGCCCGTTTCTTCCAGCAGTCGCTTCAGGTGCGGCTGATTAAAGTTACACACGCCGATGCTTTTAACCAGGCCCTGTTGCTGGAACGCGATCATGTTCTTCCAGGCTTCAACATAGTGATCGTTTTCCGGGCACGGCCAGTGCATCAGATACAGATCGACCTGGTCCAGCTTGAGCTTTTCCAGGCTGGTTTCCAGCGCCTGCTGGACATTTTGCTGGTCGTTATTCCACAGCTTGGTCGTGACAAAGATATCGTCACGGGCGACGTCAGTTTCCTGTAACGCCTGACCAATCGCCTCTTCGTTTTTGTACGCGGCGGCGGTATCAATGGAACGATAGCCGACCTCCAGCGCTTTCAGCACGGCGTGACGCGCATCTTCGACGCTGGCTTGCCACACGCCAAGTCCCAGTTGCGGCATCATGTTACCATCGTGCAGTTTGATAATAGGTTGGTCTGCCATGACATGCTCCTTACATTTGCAGTAAACCAGTGAATCTTCGCTGTGCTTAAGTCTAGCTAACAATTTGCAGGCTGCTTGTGAACCGCACAGGATAACCCTGCCTGATCCTGTCAACTTCTTGCCTGATTCTCCATTTTGCTGGCGAATTAACCAGGTGCGCGGCAAACTGCTATTTTATTTTCTGGAGTGATTATGCCCCACGACGCATTGTGCCAACGTCTGGCTCAACAGGTGGTCACGTTGATGACCCACGGGCGCGAACAGCTGTGCCCGGTAGAAAACGTCTCGCTGATCTATGCCGGTCAGTATCGCCCGCGCACGCCGATCATGTATCAGCCCGGCATCGTTATCCTGTTTCAGGGAAGTAAAACCGGCTATCTCGGCAGTACGGTTTTTCAGTACGATGCCACAAAGTATTTGATGCTGACCGTACCGCTGCCGGTCGAGTGCGAAACCTGGGCGTCACCCGAACAGCCCTTAGCCGGGATGTGTCTGAACGTGGATACCGCCAGTTTGCAGGACCTGCTGATGGCGATTGGTGATGATGAAGGTTTCCAGCCGCAGCCGCTTACCTCCGGTATTCACGCCGGCTGGCTAACCGAGCCGATGTTATGCGCCGCAGAGCGCCTGCTGGATGTGATGACACAACCACGGGATGCCCGCGTGCTGGGACCGGACATTGTGCGGGAAATTATCTATTACGTGCTGACCGGGCCGATCGGCGGGGCGCTGCTGTCGCTGGTCAGTCGTCAAACGCAGTTCAGCCAGATTGCCCGCGCGGTACGGCGCATTGAACATCACTATGCTGACAATCTCAGCGTGGAGGCGCTGGCGGCAGAGGTGAATATGAGCGTGTCGGCGTTTCACCATAACTTTAAGGCGGTGACGCAGACGTCGCCGTTGCAGTACCTTAAACGTTATCGCCTGCATCAGGCGCGGCTACTGATGTTGCATGATGGCCTGAAAGCCAGCGTGGCGGCGGTGCGCGTCGGCTATGAAAGCCCCTCGCAGTTTTCACGGGAGTTTAAGCGCTATTTTGGCGTGACGCCGGGAGAAGAAGTGAATCGGGTGCGTCAGACGGTAGCCGAATCCGCCGGCTGACGCAGCCCATGCTCAGGCGTGTTTTTGACGACGCTTTTTCCAGATAACGATGATGCTGCCGACCAGTCCTACCACCAGTAGCACCATCGGTAATATCATCAGGATCGCCATCACCTGATCTTCGTGACGTTTAATAAAGGGCACCTGGCTGATACCGTAACCCATGGTCACTACGATGCCGACCCACAGCAGGCCGCTCAGCCAGTTAAATAACTGGAAACGACCATTGGACAGCCCGGATATACCTGCCATGGTCGGTAACAGGGTGCGAATAAAAGCCAGAAAGCGGCCAACCAACAGCGCCATCAGGCCATGGCGGTTAAACATATTCCATGCGCGTTGATGATATTGCGCCGGGAGCTGCATCAGCCAGCTCTTGACCAGTTTCGTGTTGCCTAGCCAGCGTCCTTGCAGATAACTCAGCCAGCAGCCCAGACTGGCGGCAGTCGTCAGAATCAACAGCGTCGGGAAAAAATCCATCACCCCTTTGGCGACCATGGCACCTGCCAGCAGTAGCAGGCTGTCACCGGGCAAAAAAGAGGCAGGCAACAAACCATTTTCCAGAAACAGCGTCATAAACATGACGCTGTAGACGATCCAAACCACATCTGGATTGGCCAGCGCGGCGAAGTCTTGATGCCAAAGCGCGTGCACAATCTCGTGTAAAACACCCATTAGCTATCCCATTACGTCACAATAAGACTTACTCGTTCTGTTCAGACCTGCCTGACCTCTTACTTCCACCACCGCAACAGCGTGCGGTGGAAGGGTAAAATGCTGCGGTTCTTCTGCTGGCTGAACACTTTTTTTATAAACTGAATGTTAACAGCTAACCAGCCATGACCGGGTGTTATATCACGACGGTCGGCGCCTGGTTTATATCATGTTTACTATTTTAGCGCGTCAGGCGATCAAAGCCTGCCTCAAGATCGACCCGTAAATCATCCACATGTTCCAGGCCGATATGGAGCCGTATCAGCGTGCCCTCGACGTCCACGCCACCGGCCGGGCGAATGGCCGCCAGCTCCTCAGGCTGATTGGCTAAAATCAGCGACTCATAACCGCCCCATGAATAGGCCATGCTGAAATGATGAAAATGGTCGAGGTAATTCGCCAGCTGTTCACGGCTGAGTTTTTGCTGCAGGACAAATGAAAATAAACCGCTGCTGCCGTTAAAGTCACGCTGCCAGAATTCATGTCCCCGGCAGGAAGGCAGTGCCGGATGGTTAACACGCGCCACTTCAGGTCGCGCAGCAAGCCATTCTGCCACCTGTAACGCGCTCTCTTCGTGCTGCCGCAGGCGCACGCCGAGCGTACGCAGGCCACGACTTGCCATGTAAGCCGTATCGGCGTCCACCATCTGACCCATCAGGTAGCTGTTTTCGCGCAGTTGATCCCAGCAGCGGGCGTTGGCGACAGCGGTGCCAATCATGGCGTCACTGTGACCAATCAAGTATTTCGTGCCGGCCTGAATAGAAATATCCACGCCAAGGGCCAGCGGGCTGAACAGCACGCCAGCCGCCCAGGTGTTATCGATCATAATGATGGCGTCGGGCGCTTTAGCGCGCACCGCCGCGACGATAGCGGGAACGTCCTGCACTTCCATCGTGATGGAGGCGGGGGATTCCAGGAAAACCACGCGGGTATTCGGTTGAATCAGTGCGGCGATGTCACCACCGATACAGTGATCAAACCAGGTGGTGGATACCTGGAGTTTGCTCAGTATTTTCGTGCAGAAGTCCTGAGTCGGTTCGTAAACCGCCCCACTCATTAAAATGTGGTCGCCCGCTTCAACGAACGCGAGGATGGCATTGGAGACGGCTGCCGCGCCGCAAGGGTAGAGAACACAGCCCGCACCGCCTTCCAGCTCCGTCATGGCATCCTGCAAGGCGAAATGTGTCAGGGTGCCGCGACGACCATAAAACAGCTCGCCCTTCGCACGCCCTGCGGTGGCACGTTTTTTCTCAGCCACGGTATCAAAAACCAGCGAAGAGGCGCGCTGAATCACCGCGTTCACCGAACCCTGGGTATAACGCTTGTTGCGTCCAGCGCTGACGAGTGTGGTATCAATTTTTTTCGTGGTCATAGCTCTCTACTTTGCCGCTTGCAACTCAGACTTCACGTTACCACGAATTCAGCAGCGGCGTTGAGCGGCTAAACAGATTATTGCCGCAGCAACAGCGAGATTTCGCGGGCTGCCTCCTGCAACAGCGGTAAATGGTGCTGGCGCAGCATATCGGCGGAAACCTGTCCGGCATGCACGCCCACATTCAGGGCGGCCACGATCCGGCCATCCGGCGCGCTGAGCGGCACGGCCAGCGATCGTAGTCCGATTTCCAGTTCCTGATCGTTGATGGCGTAACCCTGCTGCCTGACGCGCGCCAGCTCCTCACGCAGCGCGCTACTACTGACCAGCGTGTGGCTGGTGTAACGCAGTTGGGTTAAACGCGCCAGATAATCATTTAGCGGTTCGCTGGCAAGCCCACTTAACAGCACTCTTCCCATGGAGGTGGTGCTGGCCGGTAAGCGGCTGCCGATATGCAGGTCGATCGTCATGATGCGCGATGCTGACGCACGGGCGATATAGAGAATGTCATCCCCGTCCAGTACCGCCATCGAACAGGATTCGTTCAGCGTCTGGCTGAGCTGGCGCAAAACCGGCTGTGAGGCGCTCGCCAGCGGCGTAGCCCCTAACCAGTTGTGACCCAGAGAGAGCACACGCGGACGCAGTTCAAAGTTTTTACCATCCTCCGCATACACAAACCCCAGCTTGCTCAATGTATAGAGACAGCGCCGCACGGCCGCACGGGGAATACCGGTACGCTGGCTGATTTGCGACACGGACATCAGACGCCGCTGTGGCGTAAACGCCTGTAGCACCTCCAGTCCCCGCGCCAGTGAGGCCATAAAGTTGGGATCGCCTTTCCAGGGATCGCTGTTAGCGCGCAGTGGTTGTTGTTCATCCGTCATGATGTTCTCCCGTGAGTGGCTGGAGCCGTGCACGCCTGTGTGCGCGATCACAATGCCCCGTTTCAGTCTGTCGTTGACCGATAATCGCACACTATTTCGATTATCGGTATTGTTTGCTGTCACAGAGCGATCTACTTTTTGACTATTCAACACAAACCGGCCTGAGCCGGGCTAAAGGAACAGCAGATGATCGATAAAAGTGTGGCAACGCTGGCAGAGGCCGTTGCGGTGATACCGGACGGGGCCAGCATCATGATTGGCGGGTTCGGGCCCGCAGGCCAGCCCCTGGAACTGATTGATGCGCTGATCGACAGTGGCGTCCGTGGGCTGACGGTGATCAGCAATAACGCCGGTAACGGCGAAAGCGGCCTGGCCGCGCTGCTGAAAGCGGGCTGCGTCGATAAGATGATTTGTTCCTTTCCACGTCAGGTCGATTCATGGGTGTTCGACGAACGCTATCGGCGTGGGGAAATCGCCCTTGAGCTGGTGCCGCAAGGCAACCTTGCAGCCAGAATGCAGGCAGCCGGGAGCGGCTTAGGCGGGATTTTCACGCCGACCGCCTTTGGTACGCCGCTGGCGGAGGGCAAAGAAACGCGCGAGATCGATGGTCGCCATTACGTGTTTGAAAAACCGCTTAAGGCCGATTTTGCCCTGATAAAAGCGCACCAGGGCGACCGCTGGGGCAACCTCGTTTACCGCAAAGCAGCACGAAACTTTGGGCCGATCATGGCCATGGCCGCCACCACCACGATTGCCCAGGTCGCAGAACTGGTGCCGCTTGGGCATCTCGATCCTGAAAACGTCGTCACACCGGGCATTTTTGTGCAGCGGCTGGTGGCCGTCGCGCATCCCGTCACCCTGACCGTTTCCGCCTGAGGAACAGACTATGCAAAAACTCACCCGAGACCAACTGGCCCAGCGCGTGGCGCGTGATATTCCTGAAGGTGCTTACGTTAATCTGGGCATCGGCCTGCCCACCCGCATTGCCAACTATCTGCCTGCGGACAAAGAGATCTTTCTGCACAGTGAGAATGGCCTGCTCGGCATGGGGCCGGCACCCGCAGCGGGAGAGGAAGATCCGGAGCTGATCAACGCCGGGAAAGAGCAGGTGACGCTGCTGCCTGGCGGCTGTTTTTTCCACCACGGCGACTCGTTTGCCATGATGCGCGGCGGGCATCTGGATATCTGCGTGATGGGGGCATACCAGGTGTCGGTTAGCGGCGATTTGGCTAACTGGAGTACCGGCGCACAGGACGCGATTCCCGCCGTGGGCGGGGCGATGGATCTCGCCATTGGCGCGCGCAAAGTCTATGTGATGATGGATTACCTGACCAAAAAAGGCGAGTGCAAGCTGGTGAATCAGTGCAGCTATCCGCTCACCGGTCTGGGCTGCGTCAGTCGTCTTTATACCGATATGGCGGTGATTGATATTACTCCGCAGGGACCGCTGGTGGTGGAGTGCTGCCCCGGTCTGAGTTTCGACGCGCTGCAGGCGTTAACGCCGGTGCGCTTATTGCAACCTGAACTGGCGACCGCCTGAGGAGAGACTGATGCAACAGGCATTTATCTGTGATGCGCTACGTACCCCTTTTGGCCGTTACGCGGGCGCGCTTGCCAGCCTGCGCGCTGACGATCTGGCGGCCTTACCCTTAGCCGCGCTGTTAGCCCGTCAGCCTTCCTCGGTGGCACAGGCCATCGATGATGTGATTTACGGTTGCGCCAACCAGGCCGGAGAAGATAACCGTAACGTCGCGCGTATGGCCCTGTTACTGGCTGGGCTGCCGTCCAGCGTGCCGGGCACTACGCTCAATCGCCTGTGCGGCTCGGGGCTGGATGCCATCGGCACGGCGGCCAGGGCGATCAAATGCGGTGAGGCCAACGTGATGATTGCGGGCGGCGTGGAAAGTATGTCGCGCGCGCCCTATGTGACCGGCAAAGCAGAAAGCGCGTTTAGCCGTTCCCTGAAAATGGAAGACACGACGATGGGATGGCGCTTCATTAACCCGCAGATGCGCGCCCGCTTTGGGGTCGATACCATGCCGGAAACCGCAGAAAACGTTGCGCGCGAGTTCGCTATCAGCCGCGCCGATCAGGATGCCTTCGCCCTGCGTAGTCAATTACGTACCGCCCGGGCGCAGGAAATGGGGCTGTTTAGTGACGAACTGATGGCGGTGAGCATCCCGCAGCGCAAAGGCGACGCCCTGAACGTCACCTGTGACGAGCATCCGCGCAGCACCTCGCTGGCGGCGCTGGCAGGCCTGAAAGGCGTGGTCAGCCCGGAAGGCAGCGTGACGGCGGGTAACGCATCGGGCATTAACGACGGCGCCTGCGCCTTGCTGCTGGCAAGCGAGCGCGCGGCGGCAGAACATGGACTGACTCCGCTGGTGCGGGTGGTGGCGATGGCGGCCTGTGGCATTGAGCCGCGCATTATGGGCTATGGCCCGGTGCCTGCCGTGCGTAAAGTGCTGGCTCAGAGTGGCCTGACGCTGGCACAAATGGACGTGATCGAATTAAATGAAGCTTTCGCTGCTCAGGCGCTGGCGGTGACGCGCGAACTGGGGTTAGCCGACGATGCGGCCCATGTGAATCCCAACGGTGGCGCGATTGCGCTTGGGCATCCGCTGGGCGCATCAGGCGGCAGGCTGGCGATGACGGCAGCTTACCAGCTGCGGCGCACCGGCGGCCGGTACGCGCTCTGCACCATGTGTGTAGGCGTTGGGCAGGGAATCGCACTCATTCTGGAACGGGTATAACCAATGTCTCTTTACCGCGCCATGTTTATGGCTTCTCCGCTTAGCGACAGCTTCAGCGATACGGCCCTGCTCCAGGGAATGCTGGATTTTGAAGCCGGGCTGGCACAGGCGCTGGCAGTAGCCGGGGTGATCGATCACGCATCCGCCCGCTGTATTCAGTCCTGTTGCCGGGCGCAGGCGATCGATCGGGCGGCGCTGACGCAGGCTGCGGGGCTGGCTGGCAACCTTGCGATTCCGCTGGTGAAACAGCTTACGGCCGTGGTGGCGGCGACGTCGCCCGACGCCGCGCGCTATGTGCACTGGGGCGCAACCAGTCAGGATGCGATCGACAGTGGTCTGATGCTGCAACTGCGCGCCGCGCTTAACGACACGTCGGTGCTGCTGGACCGGCTGATTGCCGCACTGGTTCTTCAGTGCGAGCGGCACAGCACGACGCTGATGGTTGGCCGGACCTGGCTGCAACACGCTTTACCGGTGACGTTGGGCCTGAAGCTGGCGGGCACGCTGGATGCGCTGGTGCGCTTCCGCGCGCGGCTGGTGGCCATGCGGCCCCGGGTGCTGGCGCTTCAGTTCGGCGGGGCGGCAGGCACGCTGGCGTCGCTGGGGGAAAAGGGCGAGCGCGTAGAGCAGGCACTGTCCGAGGCGTTGGATCTGCCGCGTAGCGCCACGCCCTGGCACGCTCAACGCGACAGGATCACCGAGCTGGCTGGCTGGTATGCCGGTCTTACCGGTACGCTGGGTAAACTGGCCCGGGACATGTCGCTCCTGATGCAGAGCGAAGTCGGTGAAGTCAGTGAACCCCAGGCACCGGGGCGCGGTGGCTCTTCTACCATGCCGCACAAACGTAATCCGGTGCTCTGTGCCGCGATTCTCAGCGCCGCCAACCGGGTCCAGGCCCTGATGTCGGGCCTGTATGCTGGCCAGGTTCAGGAGCACGAGCGTGCGCTGGGCGGCTGGCAGGCAGAGTGGCAGAGCCTGCCGCAGCTGACAGAACTCAGTGGCGCGGCGCTGGTGCACAGCACGGAACTGATCGACGGCCTTGAAGTGCATGAAGAAGCCATGCAACGCAATCTCGGTCTGACGCAGGGATTAATTATGGCCGAAGCGGTCACGCTGGCGCTGGCAGAGACGCTGGGACGGCAACAGGCACACCATCATATTGAGCAGTGCTGCCGCCGGGCGCTGGAGACGCAGCAGAGTTTGCTGACCATTCTGTGTGCAGATGACACCGTTGTCTCGCACCTGAGCCGGCCTGCACTGGAGACGCTGCTCGATCCGGCCACCGCCACGGGCAGCGCATCGCGCTTTATTCACCAGGTTTTAGCGGCTGCGAGGGAATCATGACGCTGCATTACGTACTTGAGGGGCCAGACGATGCCCCGGTTATTCTGTTCAGCAACTCCTTAGGCACCACATCAGAGATGTGGCAGCCGCAACGCGATGCGCTGATCAACCAGTATCGCATCCTGCGTTACGACGTTCCCGGCCACGGTGCCTCAGCACCGGACGGACAAACCCGTTCGCTGGAACAACTTGGAAGCAAGGTTCTGTCGCTGCTGGATACGCTGGGCATCGACAGGGTGCACTTTTGCGGCATCTCGATGGGCGGGCTGACCGGACTCTGGCTGGCACGTTTTCATCCTCAACGCCTGATGACATTAACGGTTGCCAACAGTGCGGCAAAGATCGGCGAGCCTGCGGCCTGGCAGCAGCGGGCGGCACTTGTCCGTCAGCACGGCATGACCGCTATCACGGAGAGCGCGGCTGCGCGCTGGTTTACGCCGGCATTCTGTGAACGCGCGCCCGCGACGGTACAAAGCCTGCTATCGCAGCTCAGCGCCTGCGATGCCGAAAGCTATGCCGACTGCTGTGAAGCTCTGGCGACAGCCGATTTGCGCTATGAACTGGCGGCGATTTCGCTACCTGTGCTGGTGATTGCCGGACGGGACGACAAGGTCACCACAGTGGCCGATGCGGATGCGATGGTTGCACAGATTCCGGGCGCGCAACGTGTCGTGCTGCCCGCCTCGCATCTGTCCAGCGTGGAGGTGTGGCTGGCGTTTAACCGCGCGCTACAGCCTTTTATTGACGCTCAGCTGACGCAGGATCAACGCTATCAGCAGGGCATGAGGGTGCGGAGGGCCGTGCTTGGCGAAGCCCATGTTGACCGTACGTTGGAAAACCTGTCGCCGCTGAATGACGAGTTCCAGAACTTTATCAGCCGCTACGCCTGGGGCGAGATCTGGACCCGTCCTGGCCTGACTCGCCACACGCGCAGCCTGATCACCATCGGCATGCTGATTGCGCTCAACCGGGAAGCAGAGCTGAAGATGCACCTGCGGGCCGCGTTCAATAACGGCGTCAGCCGGGATGAAATTAAAGAACTGCTGATGCATGCTGCGCTCTATTGCGGCCTGCCGGCTTCCAACGCCGCATTCCATCTGGCGCAGACGGTATTCGATGAGCAGGATAGCGCGCGGTAAACGGCGATGTCAGACAGGCACGTCCAGCACCCGTTGCCGCAAGGCCGCTACCAGTTGCAGTTGCTCAGGTGGCGGCGTTTGCTGCTGGCGGGTCAGGATGCCGACCGCTTCAGCCATGCCCTGGCTGGGAAGCGGCAAGGTGCGTAGCTGGTTGCTGGTCAGGTCGTCGCGCACCGCGCCGTAGGGCACCAGCCAGACGTAACCGTGACCCAGCGTCAGGCGGCGGGCCAGCGTGGTGGACAGGGTTTCCACTGCGCCATCCGGTAAGGTCAGGCCATGGCTGGTCATCAGTGATTCGGCGTTCTGGCGCGGCACTGTCCCGCGAGGAGACAGGATCAGCGGCCAGCTGAGAGCTTCGGCCAGCGTCACGCCGGCGTGCAACAGTGGATGATGCGGGGCCACCACCAGACGCAGGGTTTCCAGATACAGCAGCTCGAAATTCAGCCCCTCCATCAACACCGGTTCGGCCATGCGGCCAATCCCCAGCGCCATCTGTCCCGATTTTATCCCCATCAGCAGGGCATCGTTCGCCAGCGTGCTGACCTGGATGCGCCAGCCGGGGTAGTGCTGCTGCAGGCTGGCTAACACTGGCGCAACGACGCTGATTATGGCGGTAGGCAGCGCGCCAAGGTGCAGCGGCGCGGGCTGAGGCGTGCAGCCGGGTCGCATGACCTGGTCAGCAATATTCAGGGCATCCAGAATACGAATGGCGTCGTGCAGGAAACGCGCGCCGCTGGCGGTAAGCTCGGTTCCCTGGCGGCTTCGCAGCAACAGTTGCTCACAGGTAAGGAATTCGAGTTCGTTAAGGGTTTTGGACAGGGCGGGCTGGGTAATGCCCAGATGGAGGGCGGCACGACCCAGCGTCCCCTGCTGCGCGGTGGCAACAAAAGCGTGAAGATGACGCAGGCGCACGCGCTGACTAAACCGGGAAACCCTATCCATGGCTCATGTTATGAATTTGCCGCCGAAGCGGCAAGAACAATGTTGCAAGGAAGTTAAGAATCAGATGTCAAAGAACACGGTTTCTTTTTCACCCTGCAGCCAGATATCGAAGCGGTAGATCGTCTCATCGCCGCGCTGTTCACGCTGTGCCAGTAAGGTGCTGCGTCGCGTTTCCCATTCAATTAAATTCAGCACCGGATCGCTGGCATTTGCCGCCTGTTCATCGGCGAAGTAGAGCCGGGTATTCAGGCCGATGTTAATGCCCCGAGCCACAATCCACAGGTTAAGGTGCGGAGCCATGGGGCGGCCATCGCGCCCGGTCACGCTACCGGGTTTAATGGTGTCGATACGCCAGATACCGCTGTCAAAATCCGAGCAGGTCCGCCCCCAGCCACGAAACGCCGGGTCCAGCGGTTTATCGTGCTGCTGGTCAGCCGGGTGCTGATAGCGTCCCTCGGCATTGGCCTGCCACACTTCAATCAGCACATCGCGAACCGGCGTGCCGGAACCGTCGTAAACGCAGCCTTCAACCACAATGCGCTCGCCGCGCGTTTCCGGCTGGGTAAGCACCTCACTAAAGTTATTTTCAAAAATATCAAAGCCTGCCGCATGGGGCGCCAGGCCAATGTGCACATAAGGCCCGGCGGTTTGCGACGCCGTTTCGGCAAGATAGCGTTTCATGATGCGGCTCCCTGGGTCCGGTTTTCGAACCAGGTCGCACGATGACCGCGCAGGACCAGGTCAAAGCGATAGGCCAGGCAATCCAGCGGCACAGCGGAATGCGTATCCAGTTCAGCAATCAGCGTTCGCACGGCGTCCTCGCTGCCTACCGACTGAACAATCGGACAGCGGCCTACCAGCGGGTCGCCCTCAAAATACATCTGGGTAATCAGTCGCTGGGCAAAGGCTTCGCCAGACAGGGAAAAATGAATATGCGCCGGCCGCCAGTCGCTGACCTGATTGCGCCAGGGATAAGGGCCGGGCTTGATGGTGCGAAAACAGTAGTAACCGTTGTCGTCTGTCAGCATACGACCGCAACCGCCAAAGTTAGGATCGATAGGCGCAAGATACTGATCTTTTTTATGACGATAGCGTCCTCCGGCATTGGCCTGCCACACCTCAACCAGGGCATTTTTTACGGGCTGACCAAACGCATCACGCACGTAGCCATGCACGATAATGCGTTCGCCGATGGGCAAACCCTCTTTCGCGTAATTGAGGATCAGGTCACTGTCTCGTGGCCCAAGCTCCTGGCGGGTAAACACCGGCGCGGTGATTTCTGATAATGAGTTTTGCAACGAAATCAGCGCATTGCGCGGGGATCGCAACAGGCTTGTTTTATACAAGGGCGCGAGGGCCGGTGGGTGATCACGGTAATCACGATGGACCAGTTCGCGGGCGGGCCAGTCATTTTTCATCCAGGCATCCTTTATTATTTTTCGGCTACAGAGCAGGAAGTGTAGGAAGCGCAACTTGTAAAAGAAAAGTGAAAAATTGTCGGCTTTGTCATAACCAAAAATCATGACCAGTTACACATTGACGAAATGTTCCAACTGGTTCATAACAATTGCCAATCTCCGTCAGTGGAACGCCTCGCTGCTGACTGGCTGCTTTAAGGTCACCCGGTGACCGTTTATCTGGAGGCAACAATGAAACGTTCTATCGCAACGGTCTCGGTATCGGGCACGCTGCCGGACAAACTGCGGGCCATCGCCGCCGCAGGCTTTGATGGCGTTGAAATTTTCGATAACGATCTGGTCTATTATCCCGGCTCACCCGTGGAAATCCGCCAGCTGTGTGAACAGCTCGGGCTGGAGATTTTGCTGTTTCAACCCTTCCGTGACTTCGAGGGCGGCCCGCGTGACAGGCTGGCGCACAACCTTGCGCGCGCGGCGCGGAAGTTTGAAGTCATGCAACAGCTGGGCTGTCAGCGGATGCTGCTCTGCAGCAACGTCTCACCCGACTGCAGTGACGATTTCGCCACTCAGGTCAGCGATCTTAAGGCACTGGCAGAGCTGGCTGAGCAACACGGTATTACTCTCGGTTATGAGGCGCTGGCCTGGGGACGCCATGTCAGCCTGTGGCGCGATGCCTGGGCCAGAGTCGAGGCCGTCAACCATCCAGCGCTGGGCATCGTGCTCGACAGTTTTCACATTTTGTCGCGCGGCGACAGCCTTGACGGGCTGGACGTGGTGCCGCCAGAGAAGATTGTGTTTGTACAACTGGCGGATGCGCCGCTGCTGAAAATGGACGTGCTGTCATGGAGTCGCCACTTCCGCTGCTTTCCCGGCCAGGGCGAATTCAATCTGACCCAGTTTATGACGCAGCTGTCTGCCCATGGTTACCGGGATGCCTGGTCGCTGGAGATTTTTAACGACGGGTTCCGTGCTTCGCCGGTAGTGCCGACCGCCCAGGACGGTTATCGATCGCTGCTGTGGCTTGAGGAGCAAACGCGCGACTGGCTGATCAAACAGCCGCTGCTGCCCAGTGCGCTGGCTTCCCTGGCCGGAGACGGGCTGTTTCACTCTGCGCCCCAGCCGCCGCTGCTGTCACTGGAGTTCATCGAATTTGCCGTCAGCCACAACGACGCACTGGCCCTGGGGCAATGGCTGACGCAGCTTGGCCTGGTTCATGCGGGGGATCATCGCTCCAAGCAGGTGGCGCTGTATCGCAACGGCAAGGTGCATGTGATCCTGAATGCCCAGCCGGAGAGCCAGGCCAGCGGGTATTATCATCAACACGGCATTTCGCTGTGTGCGGTGGCATGGCGGGTTCGCGGAGTCGATAAGCTGATTAAACGCGCGCAGGACTATGGTTACGCCATCTGGCAGGGAGAGACCGGCCCGAACGAACGCCAGATACCGGCGTTATGTGCCCCCGACGGCAGCCTGATTTATCTGGTGGAAGATGAGCCAGCAGGCCAGGACGGTTACCACAGCGATTTTCATTTAACGCACCGCACTGCGCCGCAGCCCGCGATGCAGACGCTCGATCATTTGGCGATTGCCCTGCCCGATGACACACGCGATAACTGGATTATGTTCCTGCGCAGCGTGCCGGGTTTTGTGCAGGATACCGAGTGGGAACTGCCCGATCCGCTGGGTCTGGTGCGCAGTCGGGTGCTGCGGAGTCCCAACGATGCGATTCGCCTGCCGCTGAATATGTCGGTCAGCCGGGAAACCCAAATTGCCCGTGCCTTAACGACCTATCAGGGCGCAGGATTACAGCACGTCGCCTTTGGCTGTGACGACCTGTTTAGCGCGGTAAAAGCCGCGCGCGAACGCGGTCTAAAAACCTTACCGATTCCCGATAACTATTATCAGGACCTGATGGCGCGCTTCGATCTCGATGCCGATTTTCTGGCGCAGCTGCAACGCTACGATGTGTTGTATGACCGTGATGAACAGGGCGGGGAACTGCTGCATGTCTATACCGTTCCCTATGAAAAAGGCCGCTTTTTCTTCGAATTGCTGGAACGGCGTGGCGGCTATCGCGGCTTTGGCGCGGCCAATGCGCCCGTGCGGCTGACCGCCATGCGGTAATCCTTCGACGGGCCAGTTTCGCTGGCCCGTTATCCTGCACCTGTCTCCTCTGTAGCGCATCCCTCCGCCTGAAAACACGCCCGATCCCGCTCACAATCCTTAGCGGATAACGGGAGCCATGCTGTCAGAAAAATTGCCTTATATAACAATCTGGTAACGCGATAATGAACTTTATTTAACGCATTGTTGCGCGATAAACGCACAAAATTTCGATTATCGCCGTTTATCGCCCTACAGCGCCTGCATATAGTAACCCCACATAACGTATTTCACCGGAGAGTCACCGTGGCGGAAAGCAAAACAATTGATGTTCGGGCGTTAATCGACAGCCGCCCGCTGGGGATGTGGCAAAAGATGGTGGTGCTGTTTGGCTTCTGCATCATCGCCCTTGATGGATTTGATATTGCCATCATGGGATTTATTGCACCTGAATTAAAAGCCGACTGGGGGATCACCAACCGCGAGCTGGGGCTGATTATCAGCGCAGCGCTGGTGGGACTGGCGCTGGGCGCGATGCTCTCTGGTCCCCTGTCTGACAGGCTGGGCCGCAAAGTGGTCATTATTAACAGCGTGTTCTTTTTTGGTGCCTGGACGCTGATCACCGCCTTTTCGCAAAACATGGAGCAGATGATCCTGTTTCGCTTCCTGACCGGTCTGGGATTGGGTGCGGCGATGCCCAATGTGGGTACGCTGGTGGCCGAATTTGCGCCTGCCAGACGGCGGGCATTTCTCATCACCGTGGTGTTTTGCGGCTTCACCTTTGGTGCCGCGCTGGGGGGCTTTGCCGCTTCATGGCTGATGCCGCACTTTGGCTGGCACGCCGTACTGATGCTGGGCGGCATCCTGCCGATGCTGTTCGTGCCGTTGCTGCTCTGGGCGCTGCCGGAGTCGGTGTGCTTTTTAGTGGTCAGGCGTGCCGCCAGCAAAAAAATTCACCGTATTCTGGCTAAGCTGGCGCCGGATCTGGACCTGCAACAGTGCAGCGTCGAGCTGCCGCCCGTCAGCAAAGCGAACGCGCAGCCAGTAAAAGTGGTACTCAATGACCAATACCGGTTTGGCAGCCTGATGCTGTGGGGCGCCTATTTTACCGCCCTGTTTTTGTTCTACACCCTGGGCAGCTGGCTACCCATGCTGATTAAAGATAACGGTTTTGACGTGGTACAGGCGGCGATTATTACTGCGCTGTTCCAGGCAGGCGGCACCTGTGGTTCGCTGTTTTCGGGTTGGTTAATGGACAGGATTGAGTCGCACCGGGCGCTGTCGCTGATTTACGGTGCGGGCGCGCTGTTCACGGTCGGTATGGGATTTTCGCTCGCGCACCCGGTGTTGCTGGGCGGTTGTGCCATGATGATCGGCTTTTGCATCGGTGGCGCTAACACCGGAATGAATGCGCTCTCGGCCAGCTTTTATCCGACCGAGGCCCGCGCGACCGGCTCCAGCTGGATGCACGGCGTGGGACGCGTCGGCGCGATTCTGAGCGCGTTGGTCGGGGCGGAGATGCTGGCGCTGGGCTGGGGATTTGCCACCATTTTTGCCGTACTGGCTATTCCGGCGTTGTTAACGGTGGCGATGATTACGGCAAAAGGACGTTATCAGCAGCGCCAGGCCGCCAGCAGAAGCACGCCTTCCCGCTGGGGAATTAGCCCAGGGGATATCCGCTAATCAGGGCTATGTTACGCCCAGATGCTGTCCGCTCAGGGCACACAGCCGGTTGAGGTGGTCGGCGTGTTCAGCGGCGGGCTCACCCCGGATGGCATTTCTTGATATTGCCGTCCTGTGCAGGGCGACGACGGTGGCAGCGGGTGCTGTCTGAGCAATGCGTCAGGCGAGAACAAAGAGGGTTCTGCCGGGCTGGCACGGACAGGCTGCTCTGGCTCGGGATCGGCCCGGAAGGGCGGACGTACCTGGCTTCTTTTCTTCTTACCTGAGTGATGGTCGTGACGAAAACGCTTTAACCTGCCCGGCGGGGCCGCGCTGCGTGAGGCATGGATAAAACGAATCAGTGCCACGCTGCGCAACTGGCGACTAAAACATTTAACCATCCCGGATGAGGGTTTACCGGATTCATAACAGCGCCTGAAAAAGTGCAAAGTGATCAGGGTATTGGTGGCGGCATAGCAGGCTCCCGAACAGTGTGAAGCCATGTTTGAACCGGGTAGCAGCAGTGATACAAACAAAAAACAGCGAGACAGCCAGAGCAGCATCGTCCGGTCTGGCGGCGGGCAGGGATCGGATGACGTCTCGCTTGCCTGGGTTAAGGCGTTACTGGCGTGAGAAAGGGTGCCGTCAGGCCCGGCGAAAACGGAAGCGGGAGACAGGCGTGATGGGCGATCTCCCTCACGAGTAAGGTCAGCGTGGTCATGCGGTAAACGGCGGCCTCGTAATGAAAGCCACGGTATTGTCCGACGTAAAAGCGAAAGTAGGCTGGTTATGATTGCATTGCTCATAGGCTGTTTATCATTCTGTTTGCGCAACAATCGTTCGCGGGGATTCCCCTGCTCACGAAAGCGATTTTTCACTGACTCGCTTCTCTGACAATGGAAATGCCGATTTATGCTGACTCTCGTGTAATTAATTGGCCCGATAATAAAATACGCTGCGTTTGCCGTTCGGGTTCTTTCACCTGACGCAGGATAAGTTCCGCCGCCTGCCGCCCGGATTCTTCACTGGCGGAAGAAACATAGGTGAAAGAGGGCGAGGTCAGGTTCACGTGCAGCATGTCTTCAAAGCCCACCAGCGCGACCTGTTGGGTCAGGAACACATCTTTACCCACGGTGCGCCCCGTATGATGAATCCCTGAAATCGCGCCAATGATCGCATCCGGCGAGTGACAGAGCAGGGCGGTAATGGTGTTGTTCTGCTCCAGTAACTGGCGAGTGGCATAAGCGGCCGCCTGGGTATCGGCCCGACAGGACGGCGTAAACCCTTCCCGTAGTGCCAGCCCGTGCTGGGTCAGGGCACTGCGAAACCCGAGTAAGCGCTGTTGCCGGATCAGATCCCCTTCAATCCCGCCAATGTAAGCAATATTGCGATGACCGCGTTCTATCAGATAGCGCGTCGCCAGGTGCGCGGCCTGGCGGTTATCACGCATCACCAGATTGCACTTCTCTGCCAGCAGCGACTGCGATACCACCACCAGCGGCAAAGGGCAGTGCAGGAGTTGCTCGGGCAGGCTGGCGTTTCGCGTGTTTGACGCCAGATAGACGACCCCGGCGACGCCCTGCTGTTTAAACGAAAGCAGGCAGCGTGCCAGCGATTCGTCGTCGTCAGTGGGCTGGCCCAGAAATACCAGGTAGCCCTGCTTTTCAAGCTGCTGAACAATGCTTGCCATCACCTTGACAGAGAAACTGTCGCTGAAATCGCGCAGAATCAAACCGATAAGGTTAGAGGTACTGGCGCGCAGATTCGCCGCGGCCACATTCTGCACATAGTCGAGCGCATCAATGGCGGCGTGAACTTTCCTGATGGTGGCATCGGATATTTTTCCTTTCTGACGCAGCACCAGTGAAACGGTCGAAACCGAAACACCGGCATGTTTAGCAACGTCAGTAATGCTGACTCTCTTCAAACCTGCTCCCTGACATTCACGTCATCCGCCTGATACCGCTTTGCCCGTCGCCTGCAGAAACGCAGGCTAGGATTTGCCCACCATCCCGGACAGCGTCTGGGCAATAAATTGCGCTCTGGCACCAAAAATAATTTGTATTCCGTTATCGCCGACAAAAACCACGCCGCGCGCGCCAAGGTTATTAAGCCCTTCACGGTCGACCTCATTGCTGTTGGCCACTTCAAGCCGAAGGCGCGTAATGCAGGCGCCCACCGCGCTGATATTCTGCTCGCCGCCCAGCAGAACCATAATGTCGCTTGCCAGCTCTGCATCGGTTTTATCATCGGTCGTGGCCGTCACATCGGTTCGTCCCGGCGTTTTTACATTAAACCGGCGTATCACGAAGCGGAAGGTGAAATAATAAATCAATGCCATTGGCACGCCTACGATAACGGCACTGAGATAGTGAGTCTGATAACCGTTAAGTGAGGGCACAATGCCAAAGGTAATGTAGTCAATCATTCCGGCTGAAAAGGACTTCGCGATATGAGCATGCAGCAGGTACATGGTCATATACGCCAGGCCTGCCATGATGGCATTAAAGACATACAGCAGCGGCGCGACAAAGATAAAGGTGAATTCTACCGGCTCGGTGATCCCGGTTAAAAAGCAGGTCAGCGCCGCCGAAAACAGGATACCGAAGGCGATCTTTTTGTTTTTCGTATGGGCTTCGTGATACATCGCCAGACAGGCGGCGGGCAGCGCGAACAGCATCAGCGGGTACTCACCTTGCATAAACTTGCCCGCATTTTGGTAGGTGTTGCTGCTAAAGGATTTCACGCCCTCTTCCAGCATCTTGAACCAGATAGTTTGATCACCATGGATCACCTGGCCGCTTTTGGTCACGTAATCGCCGAAGGAGTACCAGAACGAAGGATACCAGATATGGTGCAGGCCAAGCGGTATCAGGGCGCGTTCGACCAGCCCGAAAATAAAGGTTGAGGCCGCCTGATTATCACCGTTAACGATAACCGACAGCGCATCAATCCCTGCCTGAATATGTTGCCAGACATACGGCATCAGCAGGCCAAGCAGGAAGGATAAAAACGCGGTGGCAATGGCGACAAAACGCTTACCGGAAAAGAAACCGAGAAACTCCGGGAGCTGCAGGGTATGGAAGCGGTTATAGCACCAGGCGGCCAGAATGCCGCAGATAAGCCCGCCAAACACACCCATCTGCAACGTCGGAATGCCGACGACCATGGCATATTTTCCGCCCTGAGCCGCCATTTCCGGTGTGATATGCAACATAGTGCCGATGGTAATATTGGTCACAAAGACGGAAACCGCGGCAGAGAGCGCGGCGATACCGGATTCGGAGGCCAGCCCTACCGCAGAGCCGATAGCAAACAGCATCGGCAGGTTATCGAAAATTACCCCGCCGGCATTCATCATCAGCGGCAACTCAAATTTATTACCAAATGCCAGTAGCAAGCCAGCGGCAGGCAGCAACGAAATGGGCAGCATGAGCGCCCGGCCAATCATTGATAGTTTTGATAACGACTTAACAAATCCTGAGAGCAGTCTCATGCCAGGTTTCCCCAATGTTGCGCTGTTATTAGCGTTTTTATAGCAGGTAGAACGTTTTAGTAGAACGTTCTACTCATCCTGCTGCAGGGGGATTTTGGCCGCAACATAATTTTTACATTCACCGAAACGAAAAACTTATTTTATGAGATTGATCGCTAATTAGCCGTTTTGGCGCATCTGGAGGCGGTAAAAACGCTGGGCTAACTGAGCAACCTCTGCTCAGGGTGTCAGCCAAAAGCCAAAAGCCAAAAGCCAAAAGCCAAAAGCCAAAAGCCAAAAGCCAAAAGCCAAAAGCCAAAAGCCAAAAGCCAAAAGCCAAAAGCCCCGTGGTCGCGACAGTCACGCCACGCCATCTGTGTGCAACGCGGCACGAAGCGTATTGTCTGGGCCTGGTGGCCTGGTAAAATCAACTCGCCGCCGCAGCCCAAAGCCCTGCGTTATTTCCTTGCAGGCCGTTATGTCGCCTGGGTGTGCGCGGATGGCTATAACGAGGGAACCTCCACTTCAGACCATCAATGGCAGAGCTGCTACCACGTATTCCAGCAGAGCGATGCGGCGAGGTCGGGCACCGGCACACTCACGTTGACCGTTGACAGGTGAAACAGGGTTTGATGAAACCGGCGGCAATAAGGCGAAGTGGGCAGCTGCTATCGTTCCTGTGCTAAAAACACAGTACCTTGTGGTGAAAGCTGACGTATGGGGCGAGATGGAAAAGAGCGCCGCGGGCCTGTGAACCGCTCGCCTGAAGCACTGGCGGCTCAGGCGTAATGCAGGCCATCCCAAGACGAGCGTAATAAAGCCAGCGCGTACAGGCCCTGAGACTAAGCGTCCTTTTTCCAGTGCTGGCTCCATAGCGTGGAGGCGCGGTAGATTGTAAATACTAATGAGAACCACTATCAATTCGATTGATTTTTGCTATCATCTGCACTTATTCCGCATCCTGAATATGAAGTTGGAGAAGCCGCGTGGTAGCCAGTGATTTAATGCAAGCAGACCTTTCCGTATGGGGCATGTACCAGCATGCTGATATCGTGGTGAAGGTCGTCATGATTGGTCTGTTATTGGCCTCTGTTGTGACCTGGGCCATTTTCTTCGGTAAGTATGCTGAGCTGAGCGCGGCCAAACGTCGCCTGAAACGTGAACAGCTGGCATTGGGTGAAGCCCGCAACCTGAATGATGCCGCGCGCGCCGCCCAGCAGTTTAAAACCACCAGCCACAGTGCGGTGCTCCTTAACGACGCGCAAAACGAGTTGGAACTCTCTGCAGGCGTTGAAGACACGGCCGGGATCAAAGATCGTACCGCTTTCCGGCTCGAACGTCGCGTTGCTGCTTTCTGCCGACACGCAGGTCGCGGCAATGGTTTCCTGGCAACGATTGGTTCCGTCGCGCCGTTTATCGGTCTGTTCGGCACGGTCTGGGGCATCATGAACAGCTTTATTGGTATCGCCAAAACCCAAACGACCAATCTTGCCGTGGTTGCCCCCGGCATCGCTGAAGCCTTGCTGGCGACCGCGATCGGTCTGGTAGCGGCGATTCCGGCGGTGGTGATATACAACGTGTTTGCCCGCATGATCGCCAACTACAAAGCCTCGTTAGGGGATGTTGCTGCGCAAATTATGCTGCTGCAGAGCCGCGATATCGACCTGGGAAACTTGGCACAGCCTGAAGCCAACCGTCCTGCCGCCGCGCAAAAACTGCGTGTAGGGTAAGCGTTATGGCAATGCGATTAAACGACCACTCCGAAACCGAGGGTGAAATGCACGAAATCAACGTTACGCCATTTATTGACGTGATGCTGGTGCTACTCATCATCTTCATGGTCGCGGCGCCGCTGGCGACCGTTGATGTCCGTGTGAATCTCCCGGCGTCCACCAGTGCGCCTCAGCCGCGCCCGGAAAAACCGGTTTACCTCTCTATCAAAGCCGACAAACAGCTCTATGTTGGCAACGAGGCGGTAAATAATGCGTCGCTGATTAACGTGCTGACGCAGCAGACGCAAGGCAAGAAAGACACCACGATTTTCTTCCAGGCCGACAAGTCTGTGGATTATGAAACGCTGATGAGCGTTATGGATGAACTGCGCACGGCCGGTTATTTAAAAATCGGTTTAATGGGAATGGAAACGGTCAAGAAGTGATGAGTCAGGCGGGGTAAACCCGGTTAGCCGCCCGCTGTGAACCGCAAGCCTTGACCCTTTTTCACTTCTCAGATGCAGTTAATACGCTTACCTGTCCCCGCATTTTAAGCCCTCCTCAAAAAGCGCTCACTCTGTAGCGCTTTTTTTATCTCAGCCTTTTTGCAGAATCTTCGATAGCCTTTTGTCAGTGAACGCAGGCAGATATGCTGCTGTAACTCTCCTGTTAATTTCTTGTTACGGAAGCTCATGAGTTTGTAAAGTGCAATGGTGATCAGTGTCACATTAATTTGGCTTCTGGCAGGCTAAAACGGATAAAAAACCAAGGAAGCCGTGATGAGCCATAGTGAAACTTTACAAAAGCCGCCCAAGAGCGCGGCCAGAACCATTTTCAACGTTACCAGTGGTAACTTCCTTGAAATGTACGACTTCATGGTATTTGGCTATTACGCGACCGCGATAGCCAAAACCTTCTTCCCCGGTGACGATCCCTTCTCTTCACTAATGCTGACGTTGATGACCTTCGGCGCAGGTTTCCTGATGCGCCCGCTGGGGGCGATTATTCTGGGGGCTTACATTGACCACCATGGTCGTCGCAAAGGGTTGCTGTTAACGCTCGGCCTGATGGCAGTGGGTACGCTCACCATTGCGCTGGTACCGGGTTATGCCACGCTAGGCGCGGCGGCACCGGTCCTGATTCTGCTGGGTCGTCTGCTGCAGGGCTTTTCAGCCGGCGTGGAGTTAGGCGGTGTGTCCGTGTATCTGGCCGAAGTGGCCCCAAAAGGACGCAAAGGGTTCTTTGTGAGCTGGCAATCGGGCAGTCAGCAGATCGCCGTGATTTTTGCTGCGCTGCTGGGTCTGGCGCTGAACCATCTGCTTTCCCATGATGAAGTGACCGAGTGGGGCTGGCGTATTCCCTTTGTGGTGGGCTGCCTGATCGTGCCTTTCCTGTTCTATATCCGCCGTATGCTGGAAGAAACCGACGCCTTCAGCCAACGTAAACATCACCCGGCGATGACAGAAATTATGCGTTCGGTTGCCAGCAACTGGGCACTGGTACTGGCGGGCATGCTGATGGTCGTCACCACGACCGTGATGTTCTATATGATTACCGCCTTTACGCCAACCTTTGGCAAAACGGTGTTGATGATGAGCGACAAGCAGGCGTTTATGGTGACGCTGTTCGTGGGCATCTCCAACCTGTTCTGGCTACCGGTGATGGGCGCACTGTCCGATCGCGTCGGTCGTCGCCCCCTGTTGCTGACGTTTACCGTGCTAATGATTGCCACGGCCTGGCCCGTACTGCACTGGATGGTGGGTTCGCCGAGCTTTGCCCATCTGCTGGAGGCGGAATTATGGCTCTCCTTCCTCTACGCCAGCTACAACGGTGCCATGGTGGTCTATCTGGCGGAAATTATGCCGGCAGAAGTGCGCGCCGCCGGTTTCTCCATGGCCTACAGCCTGGCAACCGCGCTGTTTGGCGGCTTCACGCCAGCGGTGTCGAGTTATCTGATTCACGCCACGGGTGATAAGGCGATGCCGGGCGTATGGCTGACCTTTGCGGCCATTTGTGGACTGATTGGCACCTTGCTGATTGGTCGAATGGTCAAACAGTACCGCGCGCGCCACGGCGGCACGCCGGTCAGCGCCGCACTTTAAAAGGCAATATCGACCACCACGCTGTCGCTGTAGTTGCCCGCAGGCGGCGTGTTTTGGGTGGTGAGGACGCGCGCAGTGTAGTTAAAGCTGCGCGTCAGTCCATCGGTGCTGACGGTATTCGCCGCCGCACTGCCAACGCGTTCTGTCCCGCTCGGTCCCCAACGATCGCTACTGGTTCCTTTGTAGATTTCGTAACTCAGAAGGTTTGTGCCGCTCGTCATATTGCGTACGCTGCCGGAAGCGTTGTTGCCATTGCTTAAGCCCACCGTGTAGGTACTGCCTTTACTGCATAATACATTGATGGTTTGCGAAACCGCCCCAAAACTGGCGACCAGCGGTGCACTCCCAAAGCTGATATTCGGTGCGGTAATCGCGGTGCAGTCGTTAGTCAGGACAACCGTCACGGTAATGGGAATGACCCCGTTGCCGGTCTGCGGGGTCAGGCAAGCGCCCAGGGCGGAAAGGCTGGTGCAAACGTTATAGGTGACGGCCATGTTCAGCGTCAGCGTATAGCTGCCCGCCGCCACGGTTTGCCCGGCGACGGTGCGTAAATAGACGGGAATCGCAAAGTTCAGGCTGCCCAGTAACCCCGCCAGATTAATCAACGTCGCCGAGCTGTAGACAAAAGCCGACCCGCCAATCGTGAGTTCATTGGCGCAGGCGCTGTCGGTACACAGCCGTACCGGAATATTGTCGCTGCCGGTATCGCCGCTTCGTTTGAGCGTACCGCGTGTACCGTTGGTGTTGCTGGCGCTGGTCAACTGAAAGGTAATCTGGTTATTACTCAGCAGGGTCAGGGCCGTGCCTGAACCACAGTTGACGTTAGCGTTGGTGGAGGTGGAACTGACGCTGGTATTTGCAACAAAGGTCGTTTCTGTGCCAAAGCTGGCGCTGGAGGCAGGCAGGGCACAGGCTGCATAACCCAGCGAGGGCAACAACAGCAGGCAAAGGAGTAGCATCAGGTTTTTCATGGCGTCATTCCGGCGGTAGCGTTATCAGGATTGGGCACCGGTGCACCTTTGGGCAGCGGCGGTAGGGGGCAGGTCAGCGGCCCGTAGGTTTTTAATGCCTGCGGTTGACCGCCAGGCAGTGTCAGATCGGTTTCACAGGTTCGGCCATCGGGGGCGATGACCTTGATAGGGTTGTGCTCTCTGAGGTCGTCCAGCCAGGCGATGCCGTCCCAGCCAACGTAGCCGGTTGCCTGTCCCGGACGGATCACCTGGCTGGATACCGGCAGCGGCTGGTTATTGCCATCAAACAGAATCACGCTGGCGGCGCGTAAACGTTCAACCGGAAAATCCAGTAAAAATCCACTCTGACGCTTCACGGCAAAACGCTGCTCCACTTTGGGCGTGGTCATATCGGCAGGCAGATCGAGCGTATCAATGTCGTATTTGGCCGCGTAGTAGCTGCTGATTGACGGCACCAGCAGGTAGCCCTTGCTGTCGGTGCGCCCCATCGACTGATTTTCATAGCGGACATTCACGTCCGGGTAATTAGTTTTGACCACCACAAACGCATCGTTAATGGTGTTGGCGGCAAACACCTGATTATCCATCAACACCAACGAGCCGGATAAATCTGCCCACTGCGTCGTGTTGTCATCATCCCCATAAAAGCCAGCGGAGGTATCGATCTTATTGTTGCGGTAGCGCAGGCTGCCCTGACGATAATCGCCGCTGTTGCCGCCCTGATTCGCCCAGGATGCATCCCAGGCAACTCCCCCATCGCTGGGCATGGCGCGGGACAAATAGGCCCGCTGATTATTTTGGCCTTGCTGATCGCGCTCAAGGCTCAGGGAGGCATTACTGTTTTCACCAAACGGGATCACCAGCGAGACGGCACCGCTCCATTCGCCCTGTTGCCTGTCACGGCTGGCGGAAATGTACAGGCTGGCATTGCCCCACAGATTTTTACTCCACGACAGGTTCCACAGGCTGGTACGCTGGTTATCGCCGCTGGAGATATCGATATAGGCTGCGCCCAGACTGCCATAACGATTGAGCGATACGCTGGCGCTGTACTGCGCGGTCCGTCGCGCCAGGCTGTAACGGTTGTCAGCATAGGCACTGTTGCGCTGGTTGCTCAGCAGGGCCAGATTACCAAAGCCGGCGTTGCGGACGGTGTGCTGGGTGCCCAGGCTGAAACGGCTGTTGTTGTACTGATAGCCCCAGCTGTACTGCGCACCCGACTGACCCTCCAGACGACTCTGCGCCGCTGCGCCGTTAATCACGCCCCAACTGCCCACTTTGAACTGCGCGCCCGCGCCGCCCATTCCCAGCTCATTACTGCCTTCCGCGTGGGTTTCCAGCGTGAGCCAGTCCGTCATGCCATAGCGCCACGAGCCGCTCAGGGCTGCCGCACCGTAATCGGCATTTTTGATGCCATAATTTTGACGTATCGCGCCCGCTGAAAAGGCGTAATCGGACAGGCCGGGCTTGAGCAGATTACTGGAAACATAAAACGGCAGCGTGGTGACGACCTGGCGACCGACGGCATCCGTGGTGGTAATGACGGCGTTCCCTGCGCCATTCACAAAGGGCACGTTGGTCAGCGACCAGGGACCGGGCTGGACGTTGGCCTGAGTGGATCGATAGCCGTTAACAAACAGGTCAACCGTCGAGGGCACCGCCGCCTGACCGGAAAAGGCAGGCAGGGGATAGGTAACCAGATCCGGTCGTACGCTGAAATCGCGCGCAACCTGTATGCCGCCAAGCCGGACGCTGCTGGTCCATGCCAGCGCATCGGTAGTGAGGTCGCCAACCCGCCAGCTCAGGATGGCGTTTTCATTCTCATTGCTCCACCAGGTGTCATAGCGGATATAGCCCTCATCCTGGTAGCGATTTTGCCCTTCCAACTGCTGTTGCCAGACGCCATTACTGGAGAAATGCCCTGCCTCACCAAACAGACGCAGTTCATTCCAGGCCGCCAGCCGTGTGCCCGCCACGTCGGTGCGCGTGACGTAGAGATCGTAATTGATCAGGGCACCGTTACTGACGCGTCCAGGAAAGCGCGGCCCGTTGTTGCTCTCACCTAACGTCTGGGCTGGCAGCCAACCGGGCGGAACGGTCAGCAGCAAGCGCTGACGGCGATCGTCATAATCCACTTTCACCTCCGCCAGTTGATTGACATCAACCTGCTGCTGCCCCTGATATTTTTCGGCAGGGATTCCGGCACGCTGGAGATCGCCCGCCCGCACCAGAAAATGGCCGTTTTGCTGCTCGACCGGCACGATATCGCCCCGCGCCTGCTGGTTCACTACCAGCTCTAACATGTAACGCTGGCCGGTAGGGCGGTTATCCACCGACGGAGGGGGCGGTAGCGACGTAAAGGTTTCAGCCCAGAGATAACCGGGCGTCAGACAACACAGTCCCGCGATAGCCAGCGCGACGGGATGCGGCGAAAACTGCATCATTGCAACTTACTGAGCCGCAGCGCTGCGCCACTGCCCGTTATTGGTCTCTGCGCTCAGTTCACCGCTTACGGAGGACGTTAACGGAAAGCGCTGCGTGCTGTTGGCCAGCACATAGCCATAAAGTCCGTTTCCAAGTCGCTGACCGCCAACGGTGACATTACTGAGTCGTGCATGGCCGTTGCCGCGATTCGTCAGTTCCAGATAGCGTTGGCCGCTCGCGTTGACCTGACGCCAGCTGAGTGCTGACTTCGCGTCATCGCGGCTCAGACCGGAGCCATAGACAAAGAGCGGAACCGAATAACGCATCTGAAAATTCAGCCCGGCCTGGTTGTCGCTGACCGATCGCGGGGTAGGGATTTCATCCAGCACCACGCGGTAGGCCACCTCTTTACCCGCGGCAGGCGGTAGCTGTTTAATCAGGCGGACGAGCTGCTTCTGACCGGGTTCGATGCGCACCAGTGGCGGGCTGGCGACGACCTGCTGCTGAGTTTGATACTGCTCCTGGCTGTTGGTCTGCTGCCAGGCGAAGATGCGCACCTGCATAAGCGTCGTGCTGCTGCCACGGTTTTCCAGCCACAGTTCGCTGGCTTTCTCCTCCGGGTTTATCGCCGGGTCGATGGGCCAAATCATGACAGAGTTAGCGCCCTGCGCCTGTGGCAACAACACGAGTGTGAACAGAAAAAACAGGGCGCGCAGGGATGGCATGGTAAAGCTCCTTTGTACTTTTTATCACCAGGTCAGCGTGACGCTGAGCGTGTCGGAATAAACCCCGGCGCGCGTCGGGCCGGGTAACTGCAGCACGCCGTAAATCGGTAACGTGATGTTATTGGCATTGCTGTAGCTCAGCGGCACTGCCGTATTCACCGGAATCGGGATGGTGCGTGCTGCATTGCTAAAGAGGTAATAGGGAATCGTGTTGGTATTGTTCGCCAGCTTCAGGTTGCGGGTCGCGGTGTAGTTACTGCCACCGTTGATGGTCATGCTCAGGGTGGTGCCGGGTGTACAGGCGAGGTTAATCGTTGAACTTTGCACATAGCTGGCGCTGACACTGCTGTTTGCCAGCCCGGACTGGGTGCCAAAATTAAGCGTGCCAAAGATCCCCGTATTGGTTCCGGAGATCACACAACCTGCAACGATTGACGCTGAAACCTGAAATGTCGTGGAGCTGGTCGTAATGCTCCACCCATTCACACTCACCAGGAACAGTAACCCGCCAGCGGTGATCGAACCAGGTGACCAGGTTGCTGTCATCTGCCGCTACTCAAACACGGGCGCTTAGTAGTTCACGGCAACGTTAATGGTATCGGTGTAAGTGCCAGCCGGAATCACAGGGTTAAAGCCGCCGCCCACCACGCGTCCGTAAATCGCGTAATTGGTGCCAAGCGTGGGATCGGTCGTGCCGCTTGGCGCAATATTGGTGTTATTCGCAATGGCGGTGCTAAAGGAGGCGTCGCTGTAGAGGGTATAAGCGATGCCCTGGGTGTTATCCGCGCCCAGCACCAGATAGCGCGGTGCAGATGACACGGTGCCGTAGACGGTTCCCGGTGCCGCATTACTGCTGGTCACCTGGACGTTAAACGTTTGCCCGGTAGTACAACGGACGTAGATACCGTTTCCTGCCGCGCCCACCAGGGTGGCATTCAGAGTATCGAAGGTGGCGGCACTGCTACCAAAGTTCAACGAACCAAAGTTTACGCCCGTGGTGGCTGACTGGCCGTTCACCAGACAACCTGTGGTTAATGTCAGCGTAGCGTTAATTGCACCCGTGGTGGTGGCAGCAAACGTCACGGACGGCAGCGCCGTGGTGAAACTGACAGCTAACAGAAAAAGCTTGAATTTCATAATCATTCCTTACCGATTATTCAGGACTTGTGCTTTTTCACCTGATGGCGTAATACAAAAAAACCAGAGAAAAGAAAACCTAACCGTAGAGTGTCAGCATCCTGCCGTTGTTTTTCCGACAATCCAGAAAACAGGTAAGTCGATTTATATTAATTTTTTTTACTATACATCAGCCTGGCCGTTGTAGCGAAACCCGACGATAAATTTTTTATTAATTTGTTACATTCGTGCCCCCGGACACCCTTCATGGCCGTTCATTCTTGGCAAATGAAAATAAAAACAGGGGCATATTTTGCGCACCGTGACCCTTTCGAATCAGGTGGGATGGTCTTGCGCCGATCAGAAACGGTTTCAGAATAATCGTCTAAGATAAGCAGATGTGGACAGGGGCGAGCAGACGAGTTGGCGGTATGTTTAATTATAATTTATTGGAATAGCAGTCTTTTTTAATTTTTTCTGTGTTTCTGTGCCTGTCGTTTCATGCCGGGAGAGCGGTAATCGCCTGGATAGCGCCCTGCGGACAACGACAGATTTCCCTGTTCGGCAGACAAGGTTGATTGGTCCGGACGCTCGGAAGCATTGGGAACCTCTATTAAAAAAGCCTAATTTAGTCTTTTTTCGCGCCGATAACCGGTAAATAAGACAAAACATCTTTTTCAACGTCAACATCACAGCTGCGCGCTCGGCGCTGTTCGGATAAACACTATGCTAGTGGCCTCATATAACGCATTCATCGTCGTCATTTCGGTATTAGTGGCGATGCTGGCTTCCTTTACCGCGCTGGATATGGCGGGACGTGTAGCCACTTCAACCGGTAAGGTCGCACTCGTGTGGCTGTTTGGCGGTGGCTTTGCCATGGGCATTGGTATTTGGGCCATGCACTTTATTGGCATGCTTTCCATGGACCTGGACATGATGATGAGTTATGACGCATCCCTGACGGCGCTGTCTGCCGGTATTGCGGTGTGTGCATCCATTTTCGCCCTGTGGCTGGTCTGTCAGGGGGACCTGCCTCTGCCGCGCTTAGCCGGCGGTGCTGTTGTCCTCGGCAGCGGCATTGTCGCTATGCATTACACCGGCATGGCCGCCCTGGTGCTCTCGACCCGTATCATCTGGAACTGGGGCTGGGTGCTGATTTCGGTGATCATTGCGCTGGCCGCCTCCGTTGCTGCCCTGTGGCTGGCGTTTAAGCTGCGTGAAGGGCATCAGGGACGCGTCGCGACACTGCGGCTGTGTGCATCGGTGGTGATGGGCGCCGCCATTGCCGGTATGCACTACACCGGCATGATGGCGGCTTCATTCCCTGCAGGCAGCCATACCATGTCTTCGGGCGTTAACAGCAACTGGTTAGCCATTGTGGTCACCGTAGTGACCATCGCCATACTCGGTATCACCCTGCTGGTTTCCATGCTGGATGCGCGCATGCAGGCACGTACCTCTATCCTGGCCAGTTCACTGGCTGAGGCCAATCGTGAACTGGCCCAGCTGGCGCTCCACGATAATCTGACCCGACTGCCAAACCGCATCCTGCTGGAAGACCGCCTTGAACAGGCGATGAATAAAGCCAATCGTGAGAGCAGCCAGTTTGCTCTGATGTTTATGGATCTCGATGGGTTTAAAGCGGTCAACGATGCCTTTGGTCACCACATTGGCGACAGTTTGTTGGTCAGCGTCACGGAAAGAATGAGTGAACAGATGAAAGGCTACTACACGCTGGCGCGTCTGGGTGGCGATGAATTTGTCCTGCTGATTGAAATCACCGAGCCAAATGATGCGGCGGCGGTCGCCGATCAACTGGTAAAAGCGGTGGTTCGCCCGTTCTCTATTTCCCGTTACGAGTTAGTGGTCTCCTTGAGCATCGGCATTGTGGTATATCCCGGTGACGGCGAGGATGAGCGCGAGCTGATGTTCAATGCGGATGCCGCGATGTACCACACCAAAAATAACGGCCGCAACGGCTATACCTTTTTCCAGCCCTCCATGAATCTGCTGGCGCAAAGTCAGTTACAGCTGAATAACGATCTGTGGCATGCGCTGGATAACAACGAGCTGCGGCTGTTTTACCAACCCAAATACTGTGCACCGCACGGCCCGATTATGGGCTTTGAAGCCCTGCTGCGCTGGCAGCATCCGAAACACGGCTTGCTGACGCCGGACTGCTTTCTGCCGATGGCGGAAAAAACCGGCATGATAGTGAATATCGGTAACTGGGTGATTAACGAAGCCTGCCGTCAATTGCATCAGTGGCACCTGCAGGGCCATCTGGCATGGTCCGTGGCGGTGAACCTGTCTGCGCTGCAGTTTGAGCAGAGCAACCTGGTCGAAACGGTTAAAGCGGCGCTGGCGCTGCACCATATTCCCGCCACGCAGTTAACGCTGGAGGTGACGGAAACGACGGCAATGCGTAATCCCGATGAAAGCGTCCGTATTCTGACCGAACTGACGGAGCTCGGCGTCAAAGCCTCGATTGACGATTTTGGAACCGGCTATTCCAGTTTGTTGTATCTCAAACGCCTGCCAGCCAGTGAGCTGAAGATCGATCGGGCCTTCGTGAACGAGCTTCAGCACCAGTCGGAAGATGCGACCATCGTCTCGGCGATTGTGGCGCTGGCGCAGTCTTTACAGTTAAAAGTCGTGGCTGAAGGCGTCGAAACGCCCGAGCAGCAGGCCTTTCTGACCCAACTTGGCTGCAACACGCTACAGGGATATCTGTTGGGTCGCCCCCTTCCACCGGAACGTATCGAAGAGCTTAACGAGTTTGTTGGCACTGAAGCAGACAAACCCGCAGCGCTGGAGTGCTAAGGCGTTAACCGCCACGGCTTTTTTTGTTACAGGTGATCAACATGATAAAGTGACGCCTCAGCATCAGGAGCGACATGCCGTGGCGAAATATCAGCAGTTAATGGATGACATTCAGCAGCAAATCGAAGCCGGTATCTGGCCGCCGGGCACCCGTTTGCCTTCGCTGCGCCAGCAGGTCGCCCGGCAGGGGCTGAGCCTGATGACCGTGCTGCATGCTTATGAATTGCTGGAAAGTCAGGGATGGATTGTGTCGCGCCCGCAGTCCGGTTATTACGTCGCGCCACGGGCGCTGGCAGCCGCACCGCTCAGCGTGGCTATCAGCGAGCGGGTGGATATTAATGACTTTGTGTTCGACGTTTTGCAGGCCACGCGCGATCCGGCCATTGTGCCGTTTGGTTCGGCGTTCCCCGACCCGGCTTTGTTTCCCCAGCGTCAGCTGATGCGTTCGCTGGCGAACGTCTCACACCAGCTGACGCCGACCGATGCATTGCATAATCTGCCCCCCGGCAACGCCACGCTGCGCCAGCTGCTGGCGCAGCGTTACGCCCGTCAGGGCATCACGTTATCTCCCGATGAAATCGTGATTACCAGCGGGGCGCTGGAAGCGCTGAATCTCAGTCTGCAATCCCTTACCGAACCCGGCGACTACGTGGTGATTGAACAGCCCAGTTTCTATGGCGCACTGCAGGCGATTGAACGGCTTAAGCTCAAGGCGCTGGCTATTCCCGTCGACACGCAGAACGGCATTGATTTACAGCAGCTTGAGGACGCGCTTCAGCGCTGGCCTGTTAAAGCCTGTTGGCTAATGACGACCCTGCAAAATCCCTCAGGTGCCACGCTGACCCCCGAGCGTAAACAGCAGCTGGTGGAATTGCTTGCCCGTCATCGGGTGCCGCTGATCGAAGATGATGTGTACGCTGAGCTGTCGGGTGAGGGCGCGCCGCCCCTGCCGGCAAAAGCCTGGGACAGCCATGGCAATGTGCTGCACTGCGGTTCTTTTTCAAAATCGCTGGTGGCGGGGTTTCGTGTGGGATGGGTCGCTGCGGGCCAGCATGCTCAACGTATTCAACGCCTGCAGTTGATGAGTACGCTTTCGACCAGTGCACCGATGCAGTTGGCACTGGCGGATTTTCTGGCGACCCGCCGCTACGATAATCATCTGAAACGGCTTCGGCAAAGTCTGGCAAAGCGCCAGCAACTGGCGCGTCAGGCACTGATGAAGGTGCTGCCCGCACCGTCCACGGTGAGCGACGCCGCCGGGGGCTACTTTTTGTGGGTGACGCTACCGGACAGTATTAATACCACCCAGCTTTACCAGCGCGCGCTGGCAAAAGGTATCAGTATTGCACCGGGGCAGTTGTTTGCCGCCGGTGAACAGTTCAGCCACTGTTTCCGGCTTAACACCGCCTGGCCCTGGGATTCGCGAGCCGAGGCGGCGGTCGTCACCCTGGGTGAGATCATGGCCGACATGGCGCGCGGTTAAACCTGCGCAGCCTGGCGGTGCCCCCAGGTCAGGTAATAAACGTCGTAAAAGTCCACTTCCCCTTTCTGCTTCAGCAAACGGTCAATCCCTGTTTTGACGCGCTCTGGCGCATCCGGCAAAGACATAATGCGCGATACCGCCTGTTCAGGCAGCGGCTGCACGTAATACCATTCGCCGTTGTAGCAAACCCGCAGATCCAGCGCATCGATATCTTCAAAACGGTATTTGGGATTGATATCCAGCAACATCAGAAAGCTCATCACCAGTACAAAGGCGGTCGCGAACCAGAAGGCTGGCCAGCCCAGCATCTCAGTGGAAAAAATCAGTGCCACGCACAGGCCGTAGCACAGGTACATCACTGCCCACAGTCCGGGATGTTTTTTCAAAAAAGAGAAGCTGAAGCGCGGCAGGTTATCCCGGCGTTCTTCACGGTTGAGCGTATTAATTTCGTCGATCAAGATCTGTTTAATGGCGTCCATCGTTCCCCTCACTTTCAACTGATAGCTATTAGAACAGATAACAGTCAAGGCGTTCAGACACAGATTAGGCCATTTTTTATATAACAGTTTCGCGTTTGCTGACCGACTGCGCCGCCACCTGCGCCAGGGCGCGCGGTGCCAACTGTGTAAAATAGTCGACAGCGGGCCCCAGCATGGCTTCATCGGGATTAAACGCCGGATGATGCAGGCCATATTCGCTGGCACTGCCAATATTCACAAAGGCCCCCGGCACCTGTTGCAGATAAAAGGCAAAATCTTCACCGCCCATTAGCGGCGTAACGGCCTGTTCAGCGCGATAACCACTTTGGACGGCCTGATCCAGGGCCATTTCTGTCCATTCTGGCGTGTTTATCAGGGCAGGTGGCCCCGCTATCCATTCCAGCCCGGCGCGAGCGCCAAAGCCCGATGCGATTCCCTGAATCAGCGCCGTCATACGTTCAGGGATTTGCTGACGCAGCGCAGCATGGTGGGTGCGGACCGTGCCTTCCAGTTCCACCTCCTGCGGAAGCACGTTCCAGGTATTACCCGCCGTGAAACGGGTGACGCTCAGCACGACCGTTTCCAGGGCGCTAAACACCCGCGCAGGTAACGTCTGTAATGCCGTCACGATGTGGCTGGCAATCACAATGGCATCAATACCTTCCTGGGGCCGGGCGGCATGTGCGCCTTTGCCGTGCACCCGAATAATAAAGCGGTCGACATTGGCGTAAAACGCGCCAGGCCGGGTTCGCAGCGTACCCAGTGGCAGATCCGGCGCGTTGTGCATACCAAATATGGCCTGCACGCCGTCCAGCGCACCTGCGGCAAGCAGCTGTCGGGCACCTTCAAACGTCTCTTCTGCGGGCTGAAAAAGAATACGTACCCGGCCCGGAAGCGTGGCTTCACGTTGCTTAAGCTGATGGGCAACGCCGAGCATCACCGACGTATGAATATCGTGTCCGCAGGCGTGCATCACGCCGGGTTGTTGGGACATCCAGGCAGAATGCACGGCCTCGTCGACAGGCAGAGCATCAATATCGGCGCGCAGGGCAATAAGGGGTTCGCCCTGGCCAATTTCCGCGACCACGCCGGTCGTCAATGGCAAGGGCAGCAAACGAATATCGCCCTGCTGCAACCAGCGCGTAATACGTTCCGTGGTGGCAAACTCCTGATTTGAGCGTTCAGGATGTTGGTGCAGTTCACGACGCCACTGCACCAGTCGTTCCAGTAAAAATGAAGTCATGAGTCTCCTTGTTCAAACAGTCCAACGCAATCTTAGATATTCCTGCTTAGCCGTTACAGGTTATTGGGTTGCCAGGGGTAATCGGGCAATTGCGTCAGGGCATGATCCTGGGTTGATAACACCGATACCGACGTCGAGTACGCATCATAATGATGATTTTCATTCTCTCTGCCTGAATAATCGCGGGTGGATAATTCTCTGTCAGACCCAGAGCAAGCACCTGCACGGGGCTTTTTAACGGGGCTATGCTGGCAAGCTGTCTCGCTGTTATGTGGGAACAGCATTTGTAATAAGGTACTGACTTTTAACATACTTTATCCCTCTCTCTCACCTGTTTGACCCGATGGATCATCATCGGGCAATACCGTGAGTCGATAAAGTAAGGAATTAATCAAAGCTTAGCGAAAATTAGCAAATACAGCATGGTTAAACGCGGAATTAATATCGATTCTGGCGGGGTTGGTAGGAAGGCAATAAATAATGCCATCGCGGAATGCGTTTATTCATTTAATTCTATTGCCACTTTTTAACTTCATATTGTCATATTTATTGTTTTACGAAATATACCCGCATCGCCACACTGAGCCTTAACGGAAATGAGTGAGGACAGGTGAATGGCATATCAATTAAGTCTGTTAGATAAATCGCCCGTGGCAGAAGGTGAAACACCGGCGGCGGCGCTTCAGCGCACGTTGCAGCTGGCGAAACAGGCTGAGAAATGGGGCTATCACCGTTTTTGGCTGGCGGAACATCACAATATTGAACAGCTGGCGAGCCCGTCACCTGAAGTTTTAATCGCCTGGCTTGTGGCGCAAACCCAGCACATTCGTATTGGCTCTGGCGGGGTGATGTTACAGCACTACAGCCCCTATAAAGTGGCGGAAAATTTTAATTTGCTGGCGTCGCTGGCACCGGGGCGGATCGATCTGGGCATCGGTAAAGCGCCTGGCGGCCTGCCGCTTTCAACCCGGGCGCTACAGCTTGGGGTGCATCAGGATGAAAAGGGCAGTTTTGCCGAGCAGCTTCAGCAACTGGACAGCTGGCTGCAACCTGATGTGGAACGGCACGACGACGAAAGGCTACGGGCCACGCCCTTGCCCGCGCGTCCGGCGCAGCGGTTTCTGTTGGGGGGGAGCGAGCAGAGCGCCCAACTGGCGGCGCAGTTGGGCTGGCAGTTTGTTTTTGCCGCGCACATCAATGGCGATCGCCAGCGTCTTGAGCGATCCCTGCAGGCCTATTCACGGCAGGCACAGGGTAAACGGGCGCTGGTAGCAGTGCAGGTCGTGGTGGCTGATTCGCCAGCGCAGGCCGATTTGCTGGTTGCCGATCTCAAACATTTCCACGTGCAGGTGAAAGGCGGCCCGGGCGTCAACGTTGCCAGCCTGGAACAGGCGGAACGCTATGTTCGTCAGGGCGGCTTTACCGATTATCTGATTGAGCCGCGCACGCCATCCCTGCTGAAAGGCACCGCGTCCCAGGTTCATGCCCAGCTCGACGCGCTACAGCATAACTTCGGCATTGATGAGTTTGTTATCGACACGCCGATTGCCGATGCCCGCGCGCGTTACCGGTCGCTGGAGTTACTGGCAACCCATCAGTGGGTCGCCGCCTGAGCATGATGTGTTAGCCGAGGTACACCATGAGTCTGAACGAAGCACAGTTAATTGCGTGGCGACGCGAGCTGCATACCTGGCCCGAACTCTCTGGCCAGGAGTTTGCCACCACCGCACGGTTGCGCCAGTGGCTCCAGAACGCCGGTATCCGCTTGCTCGACTACCCGCTTGAAACCGGCGTGGTCGCGGAAATCGGCAACGGTGAAAACCTGATTGCGTTGCGTGCCGATATTGATGCGCTGCCGATCCATGAGGCCAGCGGCGTCAGTTTCCACTCTCGCCAGCCAGGTGTGATGCACGCCTGTGGTCACGATCTGCACAGTGCCGTGATGCTGGGCGCGGCCCTTGAACTGCAGGCACAGCAGCAGCAACTGCGCGGTCGGGTACGCATCTTATTTCAGCCCGCCGAAGAGATTGCACGCGGTGCCAGACAGTTTATCCAGGCCGGCGTACTGGATCAGGTACAGGCTATTTTTGGTATGCATAACGAACCCGGCCTGCCGAGCGGGACCTTTGCCACGCGTGACGGGGCGTTTTATGCCAACGCCGACAAGTTTGTTATCCACGTGACAGGTAAGGGCGCGCACGCGGCGCATCCAGAGCAGGGCGTGGATGCCATCGTGGTCGCCAGCCAGATTATTCAGGCTCTTCAGACGCTGACCAGTCGCAGCTTTAACACGCTCGACAGCCTGGTGCTCAGTATCACCCGCATTGACGGCGGTAAAACCTGGAATGTGCTGCCGGGAACGGTGGAGTTTGGCGGCACCGCCCGCACTCACGATCTGCACCTGCGCGCCGAACTGGAAAAACGCGTACGCACGCTGGTGGAGAACATCGCGCAGGCCAATGGCGCGCAGGCCAGCCTGAGCTGGCACGCCGGGCCGCCCGTGCTGATCAATGACGCGCGCTGGGCGCAGTTCAGCAGTGAGGTGGCTCGCCAGGTGGGCTATCGGGTACAGACTGCCGATTTACATCTGGGGGGCGAGGATTTTGCCTTCTACCTGCAGCAGGTACCGGGCGCGTTTGTCAGCATTGGCAGCGCCAGCGACTTTGGCCTGCATCATGCCGGTTTTACGCCCGACGAATCCTCGATAGCGCCCGCCGCCCACTACTTTGCACAGCTCGCCCGGCAGGCGTTGCACCATCTTCACGACCGATGTCGTGAACCCGCCCTGAATTAAGTTCAACTTTCTGACTTGCCTGAGCGGCTGTCCCGGACAACCGCCTGGCATCCTGACGCATAAAAGAGAGCACATCATGACCACAAGACAGCTTCGACTGGGTACCATTTTGCATGGCGCGTCCGGAAATATGTCGGCCTGGCGCCACCCGGCCGCCCAGGCGGACGCCAGCATCAGCTTTGACTACGCGAAAAAAATCGCGCGGAAAGCCGAGGAGGGCAAACTGGATTTTCTGTTTGTCGCCGACGGCTTATTTATTAATGAAAAATCGATCCCCCACTTTCTGAACCGGTTTGAACCCTTAACGCTGCTGTCGGCGCTGGCCGGTGTCACCGAACATTTAGGGCTGGTGGGCACGGTCTCGACCTCCTACAGCGAACCCTTCACCGTGGCACGACAGTTTGCCAGTCTGGATCACCTGAGCGGAGGACGTGCCGGCTGGAACGTAGTGACCTCACCGCTGGAAGGATCGGCCAAGAATTTCTCACGGCAGCAGCATCCGGAACATGCACTGCGTTATCGCATTGCGGATGAGTACCTTGAGGTGGTGAAAGGATTATGGGATTCCTGGGAACAGGACGCGTTTGTCCGCAATAAAGACAGCGGCCAGTTTTTTGACCCCGCTAAGCTGCACACCCTTAACCATCACGGCGACTTCTTCCAGGTACAGGGACCGCTCAATATTTCACGCACGCCACAGGGCCGACCGATCATTTTTCAGGCGGGCGCCTCTGACGACGGTAAAAAGCTGGCAGCCCGTCATGCCGATGCCATCTTTACGCATCAGCCGACGCGCGAGGAAGCCCAGGCATTTTATCGTGACGTCAAAGCGCTACAGGCGAAAAATGGCCGTCAGCCGCAGGATCTGCATATTTTCCAGGGCGTGAGCGTCATCGTTGGCAACGATGCTGAGGACGTGGAGCAGCAATATCAAACCACCGCCGCGCTGGTTTCCATTCATGATGCGCTCAACTATCTTGGCCGCTTCTTCGACCATCACGACTTTTCCCAGTACCCGCTCGATGCGCCTTTCCCCGATATTGGCGACATCGGCCAGAACAGTTTCCGCAGTACCACCGACGAGATTAAACACAAAGCGCGTGAGCAAGGTCATTCACTGCGCCAGGCGGCACTGGAAGCGGCAACGCCGCGTCCGCTGTTTCATGGCACGCCCGAGCAGGTCGCCGACGGTCTGCAACTGTGGTTTGAGAGCGAGGCCGCAGACGGTTTCATTATCAATGGCGGTACGCCAGACACTTTTGAACGTTTTGTTGACCAGGTGGTGCCTGTGTTGCAGGCGCGCGGTTTAGCGCGCCGTCACTATCCGGGCTCCACGCTGCGTGACAGCTTTGCCCTGTCGCAGCCGGTTAATCAATTCACATCACAATAAGAGCCTTTGCTATGCAGAAAAATATGCTTATCGCCTTGCTGATGCTGACCGCCAGCGGTAGCAGCCTTGCGGAAGGAACCCGTGTTGCCGTGAATGGTCAGCGCGTCAGTCTTGAGGCCAATAAAACCCCCATCCACACCGTTAAAAATGCGCAAGCCGTGGCGCAACTGCCTGCCCACTATCGCTTCGCCGTACCGGGCGCGTTTACCGTGGCGGTGGCGGCCCTGAACTCACCGCCGCTGACCGTTTTCTCTGATGACAACAAAACGTTGTTGGGCAGCGAAGTCGATATTGCCCGGCTGGTGGCGGACAGCCTGGGGCTGAAACTTAACGTCGTGCCGGCTTCCTGGGAAGACTGGCCGCTTGGTGTGGCATCGGGGAAATATGATGCCGCCATCACCAACATCACCGTGACGAAGGCGCGCAAAGAGAAGTTCGATTTCGCCACCTACCGAAAAGATTCTCTGGGGTTTTATGTGAAAACCAGCAGCCCCATTCAGTCGCTGACCAAAGCCGAAGATATCGCCGGGCTGCGCATCATTGTCGGTTCCGGGACCAACCAGGAGGCCATTTTACTGGCCTGGGATAAAGAAAATCAGGCCAAAGGCCGTAAGCCGTTTACGCCGATTTATACCAAAGATGACGCCGCCCAAACGCTGGCGCTGCAGGCAGGACGTGCGGATGCCTATTTTGGTCCAAACGTGATTGGCGCCTGGAAGGCGTCACTGAATGGTAAAACCCGCCTGGTCGGCAGTGTGGATGGCGGCTGGCCTAACGCCGCGCACATTGCTGTCACGGTCAAAAAAGGCAGCGGATTAGCGGAACCCATCAGCACGGCCCTGAATGGCGTCATGCAAAATGGTGACTACCAGAAGGTGCTGGATCGCTGGGGAGAAGGCGTTGAACGCATCGATCATTCCGAGATTAATCCACCGGGTTTGGGTGACTGAGGAGCGCACCATGAGTGAACTGCAATTTCGCGAGCTGTCACCGGATGCGCCTGAACTGGTGCCGATCCTGACGGGTTTGTTCGGTGAGTATGCGGCCCGCTATGGCGATTATTTTAGCCGCCACCAGGAACAGGAGCTGGCCGAATGGTATCTGCCCCCGCACGGCTTATTTATTGTGCTGGAGCGTGACGACGAGATTATTGCCATGGGCGCGTACAAACCTTATGACGCACAAACCGCCGAACTGAAACGGATCTGGACGCGTGGCGATCTGCGCCGCCAGGGATTAGCGCTGGTGGTGCTGAAAGAGCTGGAGCGGCGAGCAAAACGGGCGGGTTATCAGCGTCTGTTTTTGACCACCGGCTTTCGCCAGCCCGAGGCCGTGCGCCTGTATATCGGCCACGGTTATCAGCCGCAGTTCGACCTGAATGGCGATCTGGAACGTTTTGGTCAGCCGCCCCACGATGGTCGCCTGCGTTTTATCAAAATTATCGATGTGCACAGCGTTGCGCAGGCAAGCTAAGGATCGCTCATGAGTCATCATCAACAGTTACAGGTGGTGCCCGCCCGCTATCCAGCCCGAACGCTGGGTGCCGTGGTGGCGCTGTTTATTCTGGCAGGCGTTGTACAGTCGGTGGCGTTTAATCCCCGCTGGGAATGGGGCGTGTTTGCCCGCTGGTTCTTCGACCCGGTGATTTTGCATGGCCTGGGGCAGACACTGCTTTTGACCCTGCTGGGCACGGTGTTCAGCCTGCTGTTAGGCGGTTTGCTGGCGCTGGCGCGGCTCTCCTCTTCCTGGCTGTTAAGCAGTCTGGCATGGGGATACATCTGGCTGTTTCGATCGCTGCCGTTGATTGTCGTGCTGATCATTCTCTACAACTTCTCCTATCTCTACGACACGTTGTCCGTTGGGGTGCCTTTTACCCACCTGTCATGGGGCCACTTTCAGACGATTAACGTGCTGGGGCAGTTTCCCGCAGCGGTGATTGGTCTGACGCTGGTTCAGGCGGCGTACAGTGCCGAGATCATTCGCGGCGGCTTTTTAGGCGTCGATCACGGTCAGGTGGAGGCGGCCTCTGCCCTGGGGCTGTCGGCCTCGCGGCGTACTTTTCGCATCATTTTGCCCCAGGCCTTACGCGCCATTATTCCGACCGCCTTTAACGAAATTATCAGTCTCGCGAAGGGCACGGCGATGGTCTATGTGCTGGCGATGCCGGAGCTGTTTTACACCATTCAGATGATCTACAACCGCAATCAGGAAGTGATCCCCTTACTGATGGTCGGCGCAGCCTGGTATCTGATTATCACCACCGTTCTGTCAGTGATTCAGCACAGCGTTGAACGCTGGCTGGCTCGCAGCGTCAGCCGTGAACCGCAACCGTCGCGCTGGCGACAATGGCGCACGCGCGTCGCACCGCTTAATCCTGTTGAGGAGATCAGCCATGTCCGAAGCCATTGATTACCGTTTATCCCCTGCGCAGGGGGCCATTAGCATGACCGGCGTCAGCAAACGTTTCGGCAAGCTCAAGGCGCTGGACGATGTCTCCCTGGCGCTGGAGCCGGGTTCCGTCACGGTAATTCTTGGCCCCTCCGGGTCAGGAAAATCGACCCTGCTGCGGACCATTAACCATCTGGAGCGGGTAGACGAAGGATTTATTCAGATTGACGGGGAGTACATTGGCTATCAGCGCCGGGGTGACCGGTTGTATGAACTGAAGGAGCGGGCGATTCTGCGTCAGCGCATCAATGTTGGCTATGTCTTTCAGAACTTCAACCTGTTTCCCCATCTCACGGTGCTGGAAAATTTAATCGAAGCGCCCATCGCCCATCGCCAGCTCTCAAAGCGCGAGGCGATAACCCGGGCGGGCGAGCTCCTGGATATTGTGGGCCTGCGCCATAAAGCCGATGCCTGGCCTCGTCATCTGTCTGGCGGTCAGCAGCAGCGCATAGCGATTGCCCGGGCCTTGATGCTGCAACCGCGCGTCATGCTGTTCGATGAGCCGACGTCAGCGCTGGACCCCGAACTGGTGGGGGAGGTGCTGGACGTGATTAAAAAGCTCGCCCGGTCAGGTACGACGCTGGTGATCGTCACGCATGAAGTGGGCTTTGCCCGTGAGGTGGCCGACAACGTGGTGTTCATGGTGGACGGTAAAATTGTGGAGCAGGGCAGCAGTACGCAAGTGTTAAACCATCCACGTCATGAGAGAACGCGCCGCTTTCTGGCTCGCGTATTATAAGAGGCCGAGATGAAATATGCGTATCTGACGCTGTTGGCGATGCTGGTGAGCGGCGTGGTGTTTGCCGGGGAAAAACGGGATGCCGCCAACAATGAACAGCCGATTCATGCGCCGGTGAATCCCGACGCGGTAAAAAAAATCCCGGCGGATTTTCATTTTGTTGAGCCGGGCACCTTAACCGTGGCGACCTCTGCCACTAATTCGCCCCCGCTGGCGCTGCTGGCGTCGGATAACCTGACCCGCATTGGCAGCGATCCTGACATTGCCCGCCTGCTGGCGGACAGTCTGGGGCTGAAACTTAAGCTGGTGCCCGCGTCCTGGGAGGACTGGCCGCTGGGGATTCGCGCCGGACGCTACGACGTGGCCATGTTTAACATTGCGGTCACCGAAGAGCGGAAAAAGAAGTTTGATTTTGCCACCTATCGTGCCGATAACCACGCCTTTGTCGTCAAAGCGGACAGTCCTGTCAGCACGATCAACTCACCGGCAGACGTGGCGGGCAAGCGCATCATCGTGGCATCAGGCACCAATCAGGAGCGCATTTTACTCAGTTGGGACGCGCAGAACCGGGCCAAAGGGTTGCCGCCTGTCCAACCCATCTACCTGACGGATGATGCCTCGGCGACGCTCTCTCTGCTCTCCGGGCGGGCCGATGCGCTGTTTGGGCCGCATTCTACGGCGGCATGGAAAGTGGCGTCGCGCGGGCAAACGAAAATAGTCGGCGAGGGGCCGTTCCGCGCCTGGGTGGCGGTGACCACCAAAAAGGGCAACGGCCTGGCGGCGGCGCTGCAAACCGCGCTGGATGGCACCATTGCCGGCGGGCAGTATCAGCAGGTTCTCCAGCGTTGGGGCGAAGAGGATGAAGCGGTCGCCCATTCCACCGTCAATCCACCCGGCATTGTTTACTGAGTCAGGCGAGCCTGAAAATGGCGTCAGCCACAGGCCATCACCGCGCATCGACCCGCCAGCCCTGGCGGGTTTTTTTGTCGCCGCGAAACAGATTGATGCCTTGTCATCGGCCCGTCATTTTCTGGGGTTATTAGCCTTAATCTTCACTTTGACGGCTGCGCAGCGACTGCCGGTTCAGCGTGCAACCACGGGCGTTGTCTCTTTTACAGATTAATCCTACCACGTAAAAGAGACTTACTTACTTAGGGTGAAATTGTTAACAACTAATTTGGCTTTGGTTAGCGAGTTAGGGTGGTTGTGTAAATTGTGATGCATAGCGCACATTACAAACCCTGCGACCTTTGTCACACTAAAGAAAAAAGGAGACATTGTATGACTGCCCAAACCTCCAGTCTGATGTTGCTGATGTCTTTCGCAGCAGGAACATTTTCAGCCGGGGCATCAGATAACCCTCAGCATTTGATGTTCGCCAGTCCGTCTGGCGGCGTGCCGAATAATCCGTTACCGCTCATTATCTGGCCGCGCGTGGTGCCAGAGGATGAAGAGTATATTGCCGCCTGGTTCGAGCAGACGTTTGAAAAAAATGGCTGGCCACCCGACTGGCGCGATCAGCTGTTCCCTTACATGCATTACCATCCCAACACGCATGAGCTCCTCGGCGTGGCTGAAGGCTGGGCGGAAGTGCTGTTTGGTGGCGACAGTGGTCGTATGATTACTCTGCGGGCAGGCGATGCCGTGCTGATCCCGGCCGGTGTCGGACATCGACAGGTGTCAGCCAGCGAAGATTTCCTGGCGGTGGGTGCCTATCCGGAAGGCCTGAAGCCTGAAATCCTGCGCGATGAAATTGCCCATTTGAAGCTGTCCCAGGAAAAAGTGAAAACAGTAGCGCTGCCGAAACGGGACCCGTTCACCGGTAAAGCGGGCGCGATGACCGAGATCTGGCTCCCGGTTGCGACCATGATGCACAACCAGTAACGCGAAACGGGACCGGCTGCTCAGGATTAATGACAGTGCCGCTGCCGACAAACAGGCAGCGGAAACCGGTTCCGCCTTTTCTTGTCAAGCGGTGGCGAACGGGTACGAATGCCGTTATCGCCAGCAGTATTAAGATTTTTCATGTCCCGACACCGTATCGCCCCGGTGAAATATCCTGCCTTATCCCTCTGTTTTTGTGGCTAAAAACCTGATGCGGCACCCATGTGTCGCTGACTGCGCCAACATATTTGTCTCTCGACCACTCGTTATTCATAAAAGTGCAAACAATGCGACTTACTTTCGCTGTATCTCCGGGACAGGCACGAAAGGTTAACTATGTTTTCAGTCGATCAGGTTATTGAGCGTTTCTGGCCCAACCAGCATCCCGCCAACTGGCAGAAACGGATTCTGAAGTGGATCTTACGTGAAGATGAATTCCAGCGATTTGCCGCGCGCTATCCTCACCTGAAAGGCCTGGATATGGTCGAGCAGGTGCTGGAGCACCTCGATGTACGTTGCGAGCTTAGCGAACGCGATCTGGAGCAGATCCCCCCGCGTGGGCCAGTGGTCATCGTGGCCAACCATCCACTGGGAACCATTGACGGCATGGCGTTACTGCATGCGATATCACAGGTGCGCCCCGACGTGAAAATTGTGGCGAACCGGTTGATTATGCTGCTGGAACCGCTCAACAGCCTGATGTTGCCCGTCGACAATATTGGGAATCGTACCAGCCGCCAGCAGTTGCAGAGCATGCAGCAGCATCTTAGCAATCAGGGCGTGCTGATTATCTTCCCGGCGGGTGAAGTGTCCCGTCTTAGCAGTGCGGGCGTGCGTGACCGTGAATGGCATCACAGCTTCCTGCGTCTTGCGGCGAAAGCGCGGGCACCGCTGGTGCCGGTACACGTTGAGGGCCGAAACAGCTGGCTGTTCTATGCTACCGCCAAAGTCGCACCGCCTGTGGCAATGTTAATGCTGGTGCGGGAAATGTTTAAACAGCGCGGAATGCGTATCAAACTGCGTATCGGTGCGCAGATTCCGTTTGCGCACTGGCACGACGGCCACACGCCAGGCAAAGAGCTGGCAAAGCGCGTGCGTAAACATGTCTATCGTCTGGGGCAGGGAAAAAAGGGCCTTTTTCAGACTGAATCCGCCATTGCGCTGGCGGAAGATCGTGCCGACCTGAAAAAAGCGCTGCTGCAAAGCGAACTGTTGGGGAATACCCCGGATGGCAAGCAGATCTATCTGTGGCGACGTAACGGGGCCACCTCGGTGCCGATACTGCGTGAGCTGGGCCGACTGCGGGAGATTGCCTTTCGTGCCGTGGGCGAGGGCAGCGGCCGCCGACGTGATTTAGACAGCTACGATGATGACTACTATCACCTGATCCTGTGGGACGATGCAGAGCTGGAAATCGTCGGTGCCTATCGGTTTATTCCCGGTGGCGAACAGTTGGAACGCCGCGGCATGGAAGGACTCTACAGCCACAGCCTGTTTCATTACGACGAACGCATGATCCCTATCCTGCGTCAGGGCATCGAACTGGGACGCAGCTTTATCCAGCCTGCTTACTGGGGCAAACGCGGGCTGGATTATCTCTGGCTGGGCATCGGAGCCTACGTCGCCAGATACCCTGAGGTGCGCTATCTGTTCGGACCGGTCTCTATCTCTGGCACTATGCCGCTGGCGGCACGTGATTTGCTGGTGGCGTTCTACCGCATCTATTTTCCGACGGACTTCCCCCTGGCCACGTCGCGCTGTCCTTATCCGGCCTCGCTGCCTGACGTGCTGGCCCAGTTCAGCGGCAATGATTACAAAGAGGATCTCCAGCGGCTGAAGCAGTTGCTCAGCAACCTCGGCGTGGCGATCCCGACGCTTTACAAACAGTATTGCGAAGTGTACGAACCCGGCGGCGTGCAGTTTATTGATTTTGGCAGCGACCCCGACTTCAACAACTGTATTGACGGGCTGGTTCTGGCGGATCTCACCAAAATTAAGCCGTCGCGCTATGAGCGCTACGTGGCGGTCCATCTGCCGAAGTAGCCTGCTGTCACGGTGTTGTCATCAATGTGTCGTAACGTTTTGCATAGAACGTTTATGGCACAGGCGACGTAATCATGGCCGCAATTTCACTCTCCGGGCTGCATAAAGCCTTCGCGGCGCAGCCGGTCCTTAACGCGGTATCGCTGGAGATCCAGCAGGGTGAATTTATCGCCGTGCTGGGTCCCTCCGGCTGCGGCAAGACAACCTTACTCCGCTTGATAGCCGGATTCGAAACTCTGGATCGCGGTGAGATCTGGGTAGGCGACACCTTGTTTGCCACTCAGGGTTTTCATCTTCCCCCCGAAAGTCGCGATCTTGGCGTGGTATTTCAAAACTACGCGCTCTGGCCGCACATGACGGTAGCCGAAAACGTGGGCTACAGCCTGAAAGTCAACGGCGTGAACCGTACAGAGCGGGCAGATCGTATCCGGCAAGCCCTGACGCTGGTCGATCTGCTGCCCTTTGCCGAGCGTCGGCCAGCCGATCTGTCCGGCGGCCAACGTCAGCGCGTGGCGCTGGCCCGCTGCCTGGTGGCAAAGCCCGGGCTGGTCCTGCTTGATGAACCTCTGGCTAACCTTGACGTGCATTTGCGTAGCGCGATGGAAGAGGAGTTTCGCCGCTTTCATCGTCACAGCGGGGCAACGCTGGTCTACATCACCCACGATCAGCGCGAAGCGATGGCGCTGGCCGATCGCGTTGTGGTGCTGAATGCGGGGCAGGTCATGCAGTTTGCTTCGCCCCAAACGCTGTGGCGCGAGCCCGCCAACGAGATGGTCGCCACCTTCATTGATGAGGGACGGGTTCTGCCGGTACAGGATATTGAACCGGTGGGACAGGGGCAGGCATCGGTCATGCTGTTCGGCGCACGACTGCTGCTGCGCTGCTCAGCGCAGCAGGCAACGTTACCCCACGGTAAAGCCAGCTTTCATCGTGCCAGCTTCCGCCTGACGCCTGTTAATCGCGGTCAGTTTAACGCGCAGGTTGAACGCATTATCTACCGTGGCGGTCATTACGACATTCACCTGTGCCCGCTGGCGCAGCCGGATGTCTCTTTCACCCTGGCCCTTGATGATGTTTCTGCGCTTGCGGTGAACGACACCGTAAGTATTGCTGTTAATGACGGCTGGATTCTTCCCGCATAAAGGACTTCAGACAATATGAAAAAGGTCATTCTTACCTCGCTACTGTTCACGGCTGTGCTGACAGGTTCAACGCTGGCGCAGGCGGCTGACAAGCCCAGCGGCAAGCTGGTGGTGTACACCTCGCAGGCACAGGAAATTGCGCAGCAAACCATGGATGCGTTCAAAGCCGCTTATCCCGCGATTCAGGTGGAATGGACGCGCAACGGCACCACGCAGTTAATGAATGTCCTGCACACGGAAATGATGAGCGGCAAGGTCAAGCCTGACGTGCTGCTGGTGGCGGATGCCATCAACCTCGGCGCGCTGAAGAAAGAGAAGCAGCTGTATGCGTATCAGGATGCGCCCGTGGATCACCTGAAGCCTGCGTTTTATGACCGTGATAAAACCTTTTTTGGTACCAAGATCATCGCCACCGTGATTGCCTATAACACGCAACGTGCCAAACCGGTCAACAGCTGGAAAGCGTTGCTCAATGCTGATAACAAAGGGCAAATAGCCGTACCCAGCCCGCTTTACTCCGGGGCGGCCCTGTATAAACTGCACACCGATATTACGACGCCGGACATCGGCTGGAACTTCTATAAGCAGTTGGCGGCGCTGGGTATTGCACCGCAGGGCGGCAACGGACCGGCTTTAAAAGCCGTGGCCAGCGGGATGGATAAATATGGCGTGATTACCGATGCTGACATCATCCGGGCCAAAAAACAGGGTTCGCCCATCGACCTGGTTTATCCCGAAGAAGGGGTTTCTTACGTCACCGAACCGGTTGCCATTATGAAATCGGTACATAACCTGCCTGCCGCCAAAGCCTTTGTGGACTTTTTACTCTCCGAACAGGGGCAGAAACTGGTGGTGCAGCAGGGTAACCGGCCGGTCGATGACCGCGTTGCCGCGCCTGAAGGATTTGTCCCTGTCGACCAGATCAAACTCCTGACGCCGGACGTTGAGAAGGCGGTTGCGGACGATGCGCAGGTGCGGGAGCAGTTTACCGCGCTGTTTGGTGGCTGAGCATGAGCGTGCTGAGTAACGACTGTCGGCCCCGCCGTTTGCAGCCCGCACGCTGGCGTTTTCGCGCCGAGCCGTGGGTGCTGGGGCTGCTGGTGCTGACGATCGGACTGCTCTCCGTCGCGCCCTTTGGGCGGCTGATCTGGACAGCGGTGGCGCCGCAGGGCGTGCCGGATCTGGCCCGGCTGACGCAGTTGCTGGTCAGCCGTCGGGTGCTCAGCGCCACGCTAAATACGTTAAGCGTCGGGCTGAGCGCCACCCTGCTGTCGCTGCTGCTCGGCACATTTGCCGCCTGGCTGGTCGCGCTGAGCGATATGCGCGCCAAAGCGGCCTGGGTCTTTGCGTTTATCTTACCGTTAATGATTCCGCCGCAGGTGACGGCGCTCGCCTGGCTCCAGGCACTGGCACCGGGTAGCCTGCTGGCATCGCTGTTTCAGCGGCTGGATTTACCCTGGTTTGCGCCGGGTGAGCAGCCGCTCTGTTCATGGGGCGGAATCGTGTTGCTGCTGGGTTTGCACAATGCGCCGCTGGTGTTTCTGACGGTGCGAGCCGGTCTTCGGCGTTTACCCGCCGAACTGGTGGAGGCGGCGCAGATCAGCGGTGCATCGCACGGGCAAATCCTGCGCACCATCATTCTGCCGCTGGCGCGCCCCGCCATTTTTGCCGGGGCGGCGCTGGCATTTGTGGCGGCCGTCGGTAATTTTGGTATTCAGGCGATGTTGGGCATTCCGGCGCGTTTACCGACCTTAATTACCCTGGTCTATCAACAGCTCAACGCCATCGGCCCCAGCGCGTTGCCGGATACCGCCGTCTATTCCTTGCTGATTGCGCTGATCACGCTGACCGGCATGATGCTAAGCGCCTGGCTGGGCGGTCGACAGGATGTCCGGGTCAGTGGCTCGCCGCGCCCGTTCCATCAACCGCTAAAAGGCGCTCGCCTGCCCACGGAAATCATGGCCTGGCTGTGGATGGCCGCCACGCTCATCATGCCCGTCAGCGCGCTGCTGACCACGGCGCTGACGCGGGGTTTTGGTCAGGCTTTAACGTGGCAAACCCTGACGCTGGAGAACATTTACCAGGCGCTGTGGGGCTATCCTGCAATCCGTCATGCTTTCGCGACCAGCCTGTGGCTGACCTCCCTGGCGACGCTGATCCTGACCACCATGGCGTTGTTTCTGGCTTTTTTCCTGAGCTGGCAGCGCACCCGGCTGGTTCGCGGCCTGTGGTTTGCCAGTGAACTGACGTACGCGCTGCCCGGCATTGTGACAGGCGTGGCGGCCATACTGTTCTTTCTGCCGCCGCTTCCGCTGCTGGAGGTGTCGATTTACGGCACGGTCTGGATCATTCTTGCTGCCTATCTGTCCAACTTTCTGGCTTTAGTCTTGCGGCCCACGCTGGCAGGCTTCGCACAAATTGAGCCGTCGCTGGACGAAGCCGCCCGTCTGTGCGGGGCTGGTTTTATGCGTCGTATGCGCGATATTTTACTGCCGCTGGCGGCACCGTCGGCGCTGGCGGGAAGCCTGTTGGTGTTTCTGACCGCGCTAAATGAAATTCAGGTATCGGTGCTGCTGGTGACGTCTGACACACAAACCCTGGGGCCTACCATCATCTTTCTCGATGAAGGCGGTTCCGCCCCGCTGGCTGCCGCCGTGGGATGCCTGATGATTCTGGTTGTTCTGACCTTAATGCTGCTGGCAACGCGTCTGACGCGCCGCCTGCCGCAGGGAGTATTGCCATGGCAAGCCTGACGGTGGTGAGCGGCGTGGGCGGTAAATTGCCCGCCGCTTTCCTGCTTGAGATTCAGGGATATCGCCTGTTGTGGGACCTGGGCGCGGGGCCTGAACCGGGCGTAAAGCCGGATCTGACTAAGACAGGCCAGGTTGATGCGATTTGCCTTACCCACTCCCACGGCGACCATGCCGGTGCGCTCGACAGCTGGCAACAACTGGGATCGCCGCCGGTTTATGCTACGGAGCTGACCTGGCAGCAGTTGGCTGCTTGCCCGGTGCCCGCCCGCTGGCGGCATTCTCTGCCGTTGCACGGGCAGTGCGCGATGGGGCCGCTTAACCTGTTTACCGGCCGGAGCGGCCACTCGCCCGGCTCCGTCTGGTTGCACCTGGCGGTCGCGGGCGGGATTACCTATATGGGAGACTGGAGCTGTGAGTCGCTGCTGCTGCCTTTTGACCGGCCGCCACGGGCGCGCTGGCTGATTACCGATGCATCCTACGGCGACCGCAATCAGCGTCTGGATCAGCAGGTTGATGCCCTGGTGCAGGCAGCCCGAAAAGGCGCGGTGGTCACGGCGCCGTTGCATGGCAGAGGTCCGGAGATGGCATTACGGCTGCGTAGCCAGGGTTTACCTGTCGTGCTTTGCCCGCAGGTACGTGAGGAAGTGTCACAGCTGCTGGCGCAAAATACATTACCTGCCGCTACCGCGCTGGCGTTACTGCCGCTACTGCGCGAGCCGACGCCAACGCAATGGCGGCCTGACAGCATTATTGTCGCAGCCGATGCGGTGGCAGACAGTGGCCTGGCTGCCACGCTGAGCCAGCGACCCGAATTCAATCTGATTTTTAGTAGCCATGTGGCGCGCGGCACGCGGGCCTTCGAGATGCTGCAAAACGGGTTGGCGCAGTGGCTACCCTGGAATGTTCACCCACCACTGGACGATCAACTGGCGCTGATCCAACACAGCGGGGCGGAACAGGTGATCCCCGCTTTTGTCGAGCCGGCGTTGTGTCAGCAGTTAATCGCCCGAACGCCCGCGACGCTGAACTGGCAGCGTCATTTCACGCTGTCATCCCGCTGGGAAAGCTTTGCCTGAGCGCGCGATGCCTCCTCAGCTGTAAAGCCCGTGTTGCTGCACCGAGGCATGGCCCGGATTATCCCGGATGCGGCGGACAGAGTCGCGTACCACCAGCTTGCCGTTCAGCAGCAGATTGCCGGGTGGCAGGTCCGGGTCTAAACGCAGGGCCTGAAGGACTTTGACCGCGGCTTCTCCCAGCTCATCCCGCGGCACCTGCACCGAGGTTAACGGAATCTCCTGTACGGTCGCCAGATTAAAACCATCCATGCTCATGACGGACACATCCTGCGGCACCCGCAGGCCGGCCTGTTGTAATGCCTGCACGGTTCCCGCCGCAATATAATCCCCACTTGCCAGAATCGCCGTGGGCCGCTGTGCCTGAGGACAATGACGCAGATATTCACCCAGACAGGCGCTGGCTTCGCTGCTGCTAAAGCTGTTGAGCGTAATCAGGTGCTGGCGGCTGTCGAAGCGCAGATTCATGGCATGCCAGGCATCGCGCACTCCCTGCAGCCGCTGCTCCATGGTGTAACGTCGCAAACAGTGCAGCGACAGAATTTGCCGGTGACCCTGTTCAAACAAATAGCGCGCCGAAAACTCGCCAATGAGCTGATGATCGGGCGATACCGAGGGCAGCCGCATTCGGCGATCGCGGGCATTGATCAGCACGCAGGGCTTATTCATTTCGGCTGCCAACTGATGGATGTGCTCGTCGTCGATACCGATTAACAGCGCCGCCTCCGTCTGCTGCATCTTGTCGATAAACAGGGCGGCATCGCTTTCCACCTCTTCCAGCGGACAGTAGCGCAGCCGGACATCGTGCGGTTTGACGGCCTCGCTGATGCCCTGGATCACCTTGTAATAAAAGATATCCGTGCGGATATCAAACGCGCGCGGTGGTGCAAACACCATCAGATCATTAAGCAGCAGCCGCCCATGATGAAGGTTGTCCAGTACGCCTTGCTGTTGGGCAATGCGCAGGACTTTATCGCGCGTGGCGGTGCGGATATTGGCTTTCCCGGCCAGGACGCGAGAAACCGTGCTGACTGACACGCCGCTCAGGGCGGCAATCTCGCTCACTTTTAAGCTTTGTTTCATTCTGTGATCGCCCTCAAATCTGCAAATGAAAAAATTTTCATAACGTGCTGAATCGTGTCCCTACTGGTCTGAGAGGGGTTTTTTGTTATTTCCAGATAGTGTCATGAAAAGAGTTGCAAAAAATGGGCTGTACCCACGTTTTGCGCTTTTTTAAGGTCGGATCAGACAAAAAGGTTTGCTTCGCGGCAACGCGGTTATTACTGGCTACAGGAGTTTCATCATGAGTCTCGACTCGACCACCCGCACCAGCGCATCGCGCACGGTGCGGGTTATTAAAAATCTGCGCTGGTGGATGCTGGGTATGTTCCTGCTGGGCGTGACGGTGAACTACATCACCCGTAACTCCCTGGGCATTTTGGCCCCCGAACTGAAAAACACCCTGAATATGACTACGGAACAATATTCCTGGGTGGTAGCCGCCTTTCAGCTGGCCTATACGCTGTTTCAGCCTCTTTGCGGTTGGTTAATCGATATTATCGGCCTGAAGATGGGCTTTTTAATCTGCGCCGTTATCTGGTCCATTACCTGTCTGCTGCACGCCGGAGCCGGAAGCTGGCTGCATCTGGCGCTACTGCGCTTTGTGATGGGGGCATCCGAGGCCGCAGCCACGCCTGCGAATGCCAAAGCCATTGGGGAATGGTTTCCGAAAAAGGAACGACCGGTAGCAGCAGGCTGGGCTGGCGTGGGGTTCTCCATTGGCGCGATGCTGGCACCGCCCATTATTTATGTCGCGCATATCTCGTTTGGCTGGCAGGGCGCATTTCTGCTGACCGGTGGGCTGGGCCTGATCTGGGTCGCGCTCTGGTGGTGGGGTTATCACTCACCTGAACATCATCCGCGTCTGTCGGAGGAAGAACGGGCGTTTATCACCCAGGACAAAGAAGTCATCGGCGAAAAGCTGCCGTTTTTCACCGCCATGAAAGAGATTGGTAAAGAGAAGAAATTTTACGGTATTGCCATTCCGGCCTTTCTGGCTGAACCCGCATGGGCGGTACTGAGCTTCTGGGTGCCGCTCTACCTGGCCAACGAACGCGGCATGGATCTGAAACAGATCGTGATGTTTGCCTGGCTACCCTTCCTGGCTGCGGATCTGGGCAGCATCGCCAGTGGTTATCTGACCAAACTCTATGTGCGCTGGTTTGGCTGCTCCCGCGTCAACTCTATCGTTGCCAGTTCTGTGACCGGGGCTGCCCTGATGATCTCTCTGGCACTGATGACGCTGGTTAAAGATCCCTATCTGGCCATCGCCCTGATCTCCATCGGCGGGTTCGGTCACCAGGTGATCTCCTGCATGTTGAGTGCGCTGGTGGTCGAGCGTTTTGATCGCCGCCAGATGGCAACGGTTAACGGGATGCGCGGCTCCTGTGCCTGGATCGCCAGCTTTATTTTCTCGCTGATTATCGGCGTCACGGCCGACACCATTGGCTTTAATCCCCTGTTTATTGCCATGGGCTTTTTTGACCTGATTGGCGCGGTTTTCCTGGTGATGTTTATCGCCGAACGCCGCCAACGTACTGCTAAAAATTGAGGGTAACCTGATGAAAACGCTTAAGACATGGACGCTTCATCACCAGGCGGCGAATTTCGTCGAACTGAAAGTCGAGCAACGTCACTTTTTACGTATTTACGTATTAGAAAATGGCCTGATGCGCGTGCTGCTGAAACGCGATGGAGAGCTGGCACTCAACCGCACCTGGAGCATTGCTCCCCAGGAGGATGTGCCATGGGAGGGACGCGATCGCGAATCGCTGGAAGGCTTCACGCTGCCCGCTTTTACCGTTGAGCAGGAGGCGCAGCAAATCCGTCTGGCCACTGACCGGCTGCGCGTCACCGTGCATTATCCGCTGTGCCTCAGCTGGGAACATTTTGACGGCACTGGCTGGCAACCGCTGGCGGTCGATCGCCATACCGGGGCTTACCTGCTGAACATGCATGGCGATGGCGTGGAACATTATCAGCGCCGTCAGCCGCAGGATCGGGTTTACGGCCTGGGTGAAAAAAGTGGCGACCTCAACCGGGTTAACCGTCGTTATGAGATGCGTAACCTGGACGCCATGGGCTATAACGCGGCCAGTACCGATCCGCTCTACAAGCATATTCCCTTCACGCTGACCCAGCGTGACGGCGTCAGCTTTGGCCTGTTTTACGATAACCTCAGCAGCAGCTGGCTGGATCTGGGCAATGAGTTAGATAATTACCATCTGCCTTATCGTCGCTACCGTGCGGAGGCGGGCGATCTGGATTACTACATGATGCTGGGCCCGACGCTGCTGGACGTCACCAAGGCCTTTGTTCGCCTTACCGGTCGTACCCTGTTTCAGCCGAAGTGGAGCCTGGGCTATAGCGGTTCCACCATGCACTACACGGATGCGCCTGATGCGCAGCAGCAACTCCTGTCCTTTATCCAGCTGTGCCGTGAGCATGAAATTCCCTGCGATTCGTTTCAGCTGTCGTCGGGTTACACCTCCATTAACAACAAACGCTACGTGTTTAACTGGAACTACGACAAGGTGCCGAACCCGGAGGGGATGAGCGCTTCTTTCCATCAGGCCGGGATGAAGCTGGCAGCCAATATCAAGCCTTGTCTGCTGCAGGATCATCCCCGTTACAAAGAAGTGGCGGACCAGGGACTGTTTATCCGCGATTCGGAACATGACCGGCCTGAACGCTCGGTGTTCTGGGATGACGAAGGCTCGCATCTGGATTTTACCCATCCACAAACCGTGGCGTGGTGGCAGCAAAACGTCACTGAGCAGTTGCTGAAAAAAGGCATCGATTCAACCTGGAACGACAATAACGAATATGAAGTCTGGGACGGTGAAGCGCGCTGCTATGGCTTTGGTCAGCCCATCGCCATCAAGCATATTCGTCCGGTGATGCCGCTACTGATGATGCGGGCCTCGATGGAAGCTCAGCAGCGCTTTGCCCCAGAGAAACGGCCGTATCTGATCTCGCGCTCTGGCTGTGCAGGGATGCAGCGCTATGTGCAGACCTGGAGCGGCGACAACCGGACAAACTGGCAAACCCTGCGCTACAACATCCGCATGGGATTAGGGATGAGCCTGTCAGGCCTGTTTAACGTGGGGCACGATGTGGGCGGCTTTGCCGGGGATAAACCCGATCCGGAGCTGTTTGTACGCTGGGTGCAGAATGGCGTGATGCATCCACGGTTTACCATTCACTCCTGGAATGACGATCATACGGTGAACGAGCCCTGGATGTATCCGGAAGCCACACCGATGATCCGCGAGGCGATCCGCCTGCGTTATCGTCTGATGCCCTATCTGTATACGCTTGCCTGGCAGGCCAGCGAGCAGGATGAACCCATGCTGCGGCCGACCTTCCTCGATCATGAGGACGATCCCCGTACGTACGACGAGTGCGATGATTTTATGCTGGGACGCGATCTGCTGGTGGCCAGCGTGGTGGAGCAGGGCGCACGCCAGCGCCAGGTTTATCTGCCGGAAAATACCCACGGCTGGTATGACTGGCACACCGGCAACTGGCTGGCGGGCGGACAAACCGTGACGCTGGATGCACCGCTGGATCGGTTGCCGTTGCTGGTCCGTGCCGGGGCCGCACTCCCACTGGGACAGTGCGAAACCACCACCGATGCGCAACGTGATAACGTGCGTGAGCTGCAGATTTGGCCTGTGCCGGGCGATGCCACCACCCAGGGTGAGGTGTTCGATGACGACGGCGAAACCCACGGTTGGCAGAAAGGCAAGGCGTTATGGTTGAACTGGTCTTTAACCAGTAGCGCGTCACGGCTGGATCTGACCATTGAAAAGCGCGGCGATTATCTGCCGGCGTGGCGTGAGATAGCGATTATGTTGCCGCCGGGTGAGCAGCGTTCGCTGTGGATCAACGGTGAAAGGACGTCATGTTATCGGCTGGCGTAAGCGATAGCGCATCAGGCTGTCGTCATCCGCAATATTGATAACCGGCCCACCTGCGTGGGCCGGTTTATGTTCAGGCTGAGTGGTTTTCGGTGCTCATGCGTCCAAGGTCTTTATCGACCAGGAACAGACCGTTACCGCTGTCGCCCACCATCGCCAGTTTATCCAGCACGGTTTTAAACAGTTTCTCTTCTTCATGCTGTTCTGCAACATACCACTGCAGGAAGTTGAAGGTTGAATAGTCCTGCGTCGTCATGGCAGAGTGCGCCAGTTCGTTGATTTTGCTGGTGATCAGCTTTTCGTGATCCAGCGCCTGAATCAACACTTCGTTCAGCGAATTGTAAGCAACGGGCGGTGCAGCAATGCTGCCCAGCACCGGCATACCACCTGTATCACTCAGATAGTCGAACAGGCGCTGCATGTGTTGCATCTCTTCACGCGAATGCATTTTCAGGAAGGACGCTGCGCCCTCGTAGCCTTTATCGCTGCACCACGCACTCATTTGTAAATAGAGATTGGCGGAGAAGAATTCCAGGTTCAGCTGGTCGTTTAAACGTCCAGTCATTTCAGCAGTCAGCATGGCCGCGTCCTTTTGATAGTCATTAAATTAGTGGTGAATTATGCAACAGTCTGGTAACGAATGGGAAGCCTTTTGTTGAAAAAGTTGCAATTTATCTGATTGATTTAAAAAGAATTATTTCAACTGTTGAATGCGAGCGATTATCATTGTGGTCTGCTTTTCGCGCGGTCAATTTTCTCCCTGAATGTTAGCCAGGCGGGGCGTGCGCCGATCCTCTGCGATGTTGCGGACGGCTGAGGCGCAGTCTGTATGCGGCCTGGGGAGGCGACAGAGGAAAATCAGGTACGCGATCGGACCGCGCGTTTTTTTGCCCGCCACGCTGAACAGACATGTTCGATGACGGTTCATGAGGCAAAATGTGAAGGGTGATCGTGAGAAGGTTCTGTCGCGAAAAAATCGCATAAGCTTTTGGTAAAATGCCACCGTTAACCGATAAGGGTGAATATGCAACGTATCGACAGTCACGCTGAATTTTATGATACCCATTTTTCAAAAGAGGATTTCACCGGTCTGACCATCGCTGAAACCCATTTTGAAGACTGCGACTTTAGTAACGTCAACTTCACCTCTGCGCAGTTTACCGCCTGTAAGTTCATTAACTGCACTTTCAGTCACTGTAATCTGAGCCTGTTGGATGCGCCGAATACCCGCTTTTATGGCCTGCAGTTCACGGAGTGCAAGCTGACCGGCATCGACTGGACTAAAGCCTACTGGCCTGATTTTCATCTGGATCATGAGCTGTATTTTGTGAACTGCATGCTGACCAGCGCGTCCTTTTATGGCCTTAAGCTTCAGGGGCTAAAAATGGAGGCGTGCAGAGTGGCGGAGGTTGACTTCAGAGAGTGCGATCTGACTGGCGCAACGTTCAGCGGATCGGAGCTGACAGGCAGCTTATTCAATCACACGCTGTTGCGGGGCGCCGATTTTACCGACGCATGGAATTACAGCATTGATGTCTTAAACAATACGGTCACTAAAGCCAAATTTTCGCGCCTTGAGGCGGTGTCTCTGCTGGAAAGCTTAGGGATTGAATTGGTGGATTAACCGGCACCGGGCCGCAGTGACGTGGGGGTTTTCACTTTCACAGCCGTGGCTGGCGGCAGGATGACTGCGCCGCGCGCCTGGGCCGCCGCATCCGTGCTAAGCCTCGTTGAGCGGAGTTTCAGGCCGACGTGACTTTCTCTTCGGTACGCTGTAGGCCATTAGCACAAAATATTGTATGCTATGCCGCCTTAAAGTTGACCAGGTAACCGGAAGCACGCCAATGTAACTTTGCGCTCACCCCGCGACGACATAAAGTCGCATTTGGCACCGTTTACCTGCCGGTAAGGTTCTGCCGGCCACCGTGATTTATCTGCTGCGCCTGTTAGTGCGTGGCTACGTTGAGAAGAATTCACTCATGTCTAATCCCTTTTTAGAAGAGGTGGCACGCCGCCGCACCTTCGCAATTATCTCACACCCGGATGCCGGTAAAACCACCATTACCGAAAAAGTCCTGCTGTTCGGACAGGCAATTCAGACCGCCGGAACGGTAAAAGGCCGTGGCTCTAACCAGCATGCTAAGTCTGACTGGATGGAGATGGAAAAGCAGCGTGGTATTTCGATTACGACGTCGGTTATGCAGTTTCCCTATCGTGACAGCCTGGTAAACCTGCTGGATACGCCGGGGCACGAAGACTTTTCTGAAGATACCTACCGTACGCTGACTGCCGTTGACTGCTGTCTGATGGTGATCGATGCGGCAAAAGGCGTTGAAGATCGTACCCGCAAGCTGATGGAAGTCACCCGTCTGCGTGATACGCCCATCCTCACCTTTATGAACAAACTCGACCGTGACATCCGCGATCCGATGGAAGTGCTGGATGAAGTGGAAAGCGAGTTAAAAATTGCCTGTGCGCCCATCACCTGGCCGATAGGCTGCGGTAAGTTGTTTAAAGGGGTTTATCACCTTTATAAAGATGAAACCTATCTCTATCAGACCGGTAAAGGGCACACCATTCAGGAAGTCCGCACCGTCAAAGGCCTGGATAACCCAGAGCTCGACGCGGCGGTAGGCGAAGAGCTGGCCGCTCAGTTGCGTGACGAGCTGGAGCTGGTGCAGGGTGCTTCAAACGAATTTGATGAAGAGGCATTTCTTAGCGGTCAGCTCTCTCCGGTGTTCTTTGGAACCGCGCTGGGTAACTTCGGCGTAGATCATATGCTGGATGGCCTGGTAGCGTGGGCGCCACGTCCCATGCCGCGCGATACCGATACCCGCAAGGTTGAAGCCAAAGAAGAGAAGTTCACCGGCTTCGTGTTTAAGATTCAGGCCAACATGGACCCTAAACACCGTGACCGGGTGGCGTTTATGCGCGTGGTTTCCGGCCGCTATGAAAAAGGCATGAAGCTGCGCCAGGTGCGCACCGGCAAAGACGTGGTGATTTCTGACGCCCTGACCTTTATGGCAGGCGACCGTTCGCATGTGGAAGAAGCCTATCCGGGCGATATCATCGGCCTGCACAACCACGGCACCATTCAGATTGGCGACACCTTTACTCAGGGTGAGAACATGAAGTTCACCGGGATTCCGAACTTCGCCCCAGAACTGTTCCGCCGTATCCGCCTGCGCGATCCGTTGAAGCAAAAGCAGCTGCTGAAAGGGCTGGTACAGCTGTCGGAAGAGGGCGCGGTGCAGGTGTTCCGCCCGGTGCATAACAATGACCTGATTGTGGGCGCTGTGGGTGTACTGCAGTTTGACGTGGTCGTTGCGCGTCTGAAAAGCGAGTACAACGTTGAAGCCATCTATGAGGCAATTAACGTCTCTACGGCGCGTTGGGTCGAGTGCAGTGACGCCAAAAAATTTGAAGATTTCCAGCGTAAAAACGAGGTTAACCTCGCCCTGGATGGCGGTGATAACCTGACCTATATCGCGCCGACCATGGTGAATCTGAACATTACGCAGGAACGCTATCCTGATGTGACGTTCCGCAAAACCCGCGAACATTAATCCGCGCCTGCAGGGCCATTCCAGCGCGGGATGGCCCTGTTTTAACAGATACAGAACCCTCCTAAAACACGCTTTTTCCTCGCTTTTGACGCACGATCAACCAGTTACCCAAGCAAATCTCTAAATCCCGACTATGATTACTTCATCGGACGGTTAAAGAGACTTATTTCTCCCTGCGTCCAGTGCCGCAGCAGCACTGTTTGCTGCTCTTGCGCCCACAGTTTTGGGCGAGTTACCAGATAGAAGGATGATATCGATGCACACAACGAAGATTACTAAAACATTGATGGCTGCGATGATCGGTACTGCTCTGCTGAGCGGAAGCGCATTTGCAGAGGAATCCGCGTCTCAGAAAGCGTCACAGACGGCTGACAGCGCCGGTTCTAAAATCGACAGCTCAATGAAATCAGTGGGCGGCTTTATGGATGACAGCGCCGTGACCGCCAAAGCGAAAGCGGCCCTGGTTGATGACGATTCCATCAAAAGCACCGACATTTCTGTCAAAACCCATAAGGGCGTGGTGACGCTGAGCGGTTTTGTCACCTCACAAGACCAGGCTGAAAAAGCCGTGGCCGTGGTGAAAAAAGTGGAAGGCGTGAAATCCGTCAGCGACAAACTGCACGTGAAAGACGCAAAAAATCAGTCAATGAAAGGTTATGCCGGTGACGCTGCTACAACCAGCGAAATTAAAGCTAAGCTATTAGCTGATGACATGGTTCCTTCACGTAACGTGAAAGTTGAAACCACCGATGGTGTGGTTCAGCTCTCAGGTGAAGTGGCGAATCAGGCACAGTCTGACCGTGCTGAGAGCATCGCTAAAGCTATCGAAGGCGTAAAAAGTGTTAAAAATGACCTGAAGGTCAAGTCTTAACACGACCCGGTGCGGCTTCCTCGCGAGGCCGCACTGATAAAAATACCCATCGTTGGGATGAAACAAGCAGTTCAATATTAAAATGGTGAAGGAGAGGCTTATGTTTCGTTGGGGCATTATTTTTCTGGTGATTGCACTGATCGCTGCTGCATTAGGTTTTGGTGGCCTGGCCGGTACCGCAGCCTGGGCTGCTAAAGTGGTCTTCGTGGTGGGTATTATTCTGTTCCTCATCAGCTTGTTCACTGGCCGTAAAAAGCTATAGCGATGACCCAGACAGTTTAATGCTGGCGTAGCCAGTATTAAACGGAGACCAGTTATTTGTAGCGAATGTTATTGTGAAGCAAAGGATGCTTCATATTCGCAACGATGTGTTAAACGGCGCAACGCCAATAGCACAATTTATGGACACCATAGCTGGTTCTCCGTGCTAGTATCGACCCACAATTCTACTCCCTGCATTCCCTACATTTGTCTATCGGGAACCCAATCTGAGGTCGGTACATTGGGTATACGTATTCCCGTGACGCTGGGGGCGATTGAACCCCTTGCTCTCACACCTTTTAAAGCCAGGAAAATCGCCTTAGTCTGCGAGGGCGGCGGTCAACGCGGCATCTTTACCGCTGGCGTTTTAGATGAGTTTCAGCGGGCTAAATTCAACCCCTTCCAGTTACTGCTTGGCACCTCAGCCGGGGCACAGAACCTGTCTGCCTTTGTGTGTGCACAGCCGGGCTACGCACGTCGGGTCATTACGCGCTATACCACCAGCAAGCTGTTTTTCGATCCGCTACGTTTCTTACGTGGGGGCAATCTTATTGACCTCGACTGGTTGATCGATATTACCCGAAGTGAATTTCCCCTGGCGATGAGCAGTGCCGAAACGCTGTTTGCGAACGGGCGCGAATTCTATATGTGTGCCTGTCGCAGTGATGACTATGCGCCCAGTTATTTTGCGCCCACCAGTGATAACTGGCTGGAAATTATTAAAGCTTCCAGTGCGATTCCGGGCTTTTATCGGCTGGGCGTGGATCTGGAAGGAATAAGCTATCTGGATGGCGGCGTCAGTGACGCGATTCCCGTCCGGGAGGCCGCAAAACGCGGCGCGGATACCATTGTGGTGATCCGCACCGTGCCCTCGCAGATGTTTGACACGCCGCGCTGGATGACGCGCATGGAGCGCTGGTTCAACGGCAGTGCGCTGCAGCCGATGATCAATATCCTGCATCATCACGAGCAGAGCTACCGTGAAACCCAGCAGTTTATTGAGAAGCCACCGGGTGATTTACGCATCATCGAAATCTTCCCGCCGCGCGCCTTAGCCAGTAACGCGCTGGGCAGCCGGGTCGCTTCGCTCAATCAGGACTACCATCTTGGACGTCGCTGTGGCCGCTATTTTATGGCCACGCTAGGCCAGTGGCTGAGCGATGCCGAGCCCGCAACCGGGCTGGATATCGTGTTGCCATCAGCGCCGGTGGCGAATGAACCGGAGCGCGCGGCGGTGATCACGCCGTTGGCAGGCAACGATGATGCCTACAGTAAAGGTTCGCTGGCATGAGGTTTGTGGATACCCACTGCCACTTTGATTTTCCGCCGTTCGTGGATGAGGTCGATGCCAGTCTGCGCCAGGCCGCGAACGCGGGCGTTGAAAAAATTATTGTGCCGTCGGTAGAGGCCGGGCGCTTTGACCTGGTTTGCCAGTTAGCCCGCGAGCATCAGCCCCTTTATGCTGCGCTGGGTCTGCATCCGATTGTGATTGAACATCATAAAGAGCCGCACCTCGCTGAGCTTGAAAGGTTGCTGCAACAGCGGCCCGCTAAACTGGTCGCCCTCGGTGAGATCGGTCTGGATCGTTATCGTGAAGATCCCCATTTTGATCAGCAGACATATTTTCTGGATGCGCAGCTGAAGCTGGCGAAACGTTATGATCTGCCGGTAATCCTGCACTCGCGCCGCACGCACGATCAACTGGCGTTGCATCTGCGCCGTCACGATCTTCCGCGCCGCGGCGTCGTGCACGGTTTTGCCGGTAGCCTGCAACAGGCACAGGCATTTATCAAACTCGGCTATGCGATTGGCGTGGGCGGCACCATTACCTATCCTCGTGCCAGTAAAACCCGGCAGACCATTGCGCAGCTACCGCTCTCCTCGCTGTTGCTGGAGACCGATGCACCGGATATGCCCCTCAACGGTTTTCAGGGACAGCCTAACCGGCCAGAGCGTGCCTTTCAGGTGTGGCAGGTGTTGTGTGAACTGCGTGACGAATCGCCCGAGACGATCGCCGATGCGCTATGGCATAACAGCCACAGACTTTTTCTTCTTCCGTAATCCCGCCGGTTTACCCCTTTCTCACCCAAATGTTATAATAGTAACATTCTCAGCGCTGGCTTATACTGGGTTGACTCGGCCGGATAGCGTGCATTAATCCACTTTCTTGTTAGATATTGCAGTTGTTTCATACTTTGATGTGACGTATGGCACATATTACCCGGCCCCGAATTGTTACTATTATCACATGCAAGGGTGATTCAACGATTCACCCCATGTTCTGGAGATCGCTATGACCGATATCAAACAGCAGGCCCTGCGCGCGCTGAAACTGATGGATTTAACCACCCTGAATGAAGACGACACCGATGAGAAAGTGATTGCACTGTGTCATCAGGCTAAATCCCCGGCGGGCAATACCGCAGCCGTCTGCATTTATCCGCGTTTTATTCCCATTGCCCGTAAAACACTGCGTGAGCAGGGAACCCCGGATGTGCGTATTGCTACCGTGACCAACTTCCCCCACGGCAATGACGACATTGAGATTGCGCTGGCCGAAACCCGTGCGGCTATCGCTTACGGTGCCGACGAAGTGGACGTGGTTTTCCCGTACCGCGCGCTGATGGCGGGCAATGCTCAGGTGGGTTTTGATTTGGTCAAGGCGTGTAAAACCGCCTGCGCCGACGCCAGTGTTCTGCTGAAAGTGATTATCGAAACCGGTGAGCTGAAACAGGAAGCGCTGATTCGTCAGGCCTCAGAAATTGCCATTGACGCCGGGGCTGACTTTATCAAAACCTCAACCGGTAAAGTGGCGGTAAACGCGACACCAGAGGTGGCGCAGATCATGATGAGCGTGATCCGCGATAAAGGCGTTAAAGCGCAGGTCGGTTTTAAACCTGCCGGTGGTGTGCGCACGGCGGAAGATGCCGCCATCTATCTGCAACTGGCAGAAGATACGCTGGGCGCTGACTGGGCTGATGCGCGCCACTTCCGTTTTGGTGCCTCCAGCCTGTTGGCAAGCCTGCTGAACACGCTTGGACACAGCAGCGATACTCGACAGTCAGGCTACTAATATCTCTGGGCGGCATCCGGCCGCCTTTTCTCCTCTTTCCCTGACGTAAGGGGGCAACTTTGTACCTCGCACAAGAAATCATTCGAAAAAAACGTGACGGCCACGCGCTGAGTGAAGACGAGATTCGTTTCTTCATTAACGGCGTGCGCGATAACAGCGTTTCCGAAGGACAAATTGCCGCACTGGCAATGACCATTTATTTTCACGATATGTCGCTAGCGGAACGGGTGGCGCTGACGATGGCGATGCGTGACTCAGGCACCGTGCTGAACTGGAAATCCCTGAACCTCAACGGGCCGGTGGTCGACAAGCACTCCACGGGCGGCGTCGGCGATGTCACGTCGCTGATGCTGGGGCCGATGGTGGCCGCCTGTGGCGGTTATATCCCGATGATCTCAGGTCGCGGGCTGGGGCACACCGGCGGCACCTTAGATAAGCTGGAAGCGATTCCTGGTTTTGATATTTTCCCCAGTGATGACCACTTCCGCCAGACCATTAAGCAGGTTGGCGTGGCGATTATCGGCCAGACCAACTCCCTGGCTCCGGCGGACAAACGGTTTTATGCCACACGTGATATCACGGCCACCGTGGATTCCATTCCGCTGATCACCGCCTCGATCCTGGCGAAAAAGCTGGCCGAGGGCCTGGATGCATTGGTGATGGATGTCAAAGTCGGCTCAGGGGCATTTATGCCGACCTATGAGGCGTCTGAAAACCTGGCGCAGGCCATTGTCGGCGTGGCCAATGGCGCGGGCTGCCGAACCACGGCGCTGTTAACGGATATGAATCAGGTGCTGGCCTCCACAGCCGGTAACGCGCTGGAAGTGCGTGAAGCGGTGCGCTTCTTAACCGGTGCGCAGCGTAACCCGCGACTGCTGGAAGTGACGCTGGCGCTGTGCAGCGAAATGCTGATCTCCGGCAAACTGGCGGAAAATGATGCTGAGGCACGCGAAAAATTAATGACGGTGCTGGATAACGGCAAGGCTGCAGAGGTGTTTGCCCGCATGGTGGCGGCGCAAAACGGCCCGAGCGATTTTGTTGAGCGCTACGACAGCTATTTACCTGCGCCGACGATGAGCAAAGCGGTTTATGCCGACAGCGCGGGCTGTGTTACCCATATGGATACCCGCGCGCTGGGCATGGCGGTGGTAGCGATGGGCGGTGGACGCCAGCGCGCCAGCGATGCCATTGATTACAGCGTCGGGTTGAGCGACATGATTACCCTGGGTGAGCAGGTGGATGCCTCCCGTCCGTTAGCCGTTATTCATGCCAGCAGCGAAGCGCACTGGCAGCAGGCCGCTGCCGCCGTAAAAGCGGCCATCACGCTGGGTGACAGCGCGCCAGCGGCCACGCCCGTCGTGTATCGCCGGGTGACTGAGGCGGGTTGACGCGGATAGCGACTGTATACCGCACAGGATTCGGGTATACTGATCTGATCGCTTTTTTTTGACTTGTCGCGCGCTTTTGGCGCAGGAGACTGGCATGAAACGTGCTTTTATTATGGTGCTGGATTCCTTTGGAATCGGTGCCAGCAAAGATGCCGATAAATTCGGTGATGCAGGTTCAGATACGTTAGGTCATATCGCAGAAGCCTGTTTTAACGGTCAGGCGGATAAAGGTCGTAAAGGGCCGCTGCACTTACCGAATCTGACCGCGCTGGGGCTGGGCAAAGCGGCAGCGCTTTCAACCGGGCGTTTTCCGCCGGGACTGGACCCTGAGGCTAAGATCACGGGCGCTTATGCTTACGCCCGTGAACTGTCATCTGGCAAAGATACGCCGTCAGGCCACTGGGAAATCGCCGGTGTGCCTGTTCTGTTTGACTGGGGTTACTTCAGTGATAAGCAGAACAGCTTCCCGCAGGAACTGCTGGACAAACTGGTGGAACGCGCCGGTTTACCGGGCTATCTCGGTAACTGTCACTCATCGGGTACGGTGATCCTCGACCAGTTGGGCGAAGAGCACATGGCTTCCGGTAAGCCGATTTTCTATACCTCGGCGGACTCGGTATTCCAGATCGCCTGCCACGAAGAAACCTTCGGGCTGGAGCGGCTGTATGAACTGTGTGAAATCGCCCGCGAAGAGCTGACCGAAGGCGGCTATAACATCGGCCGGGTGATTGCCCGTCCATTTGTGGGTGACAAAGCAGGCAGCTTTGAGCGCACAGGCAACCGCCACGATTTGGCCGTCGAGCCACCATCGCCGACCATGCTGAAAAAGCTGGTGGACGAAAAGGGCGGTCATGTGATTTCGGTCGGTAAAATTGCCGATATCTATGCCGAGCAGGGCATCACGAAAAAAGTGAAAGCCACCGGGCTGGACGCGCTGTTTGATGCGACCATTCAGGAAATGAAGACTGCGCCGGATCAGGCAATTGTGTTCACCAACTTTGTCGACTTTGATTCCACCTGGGGCCATCGCCGCGACGTTGCGGGTTACGCGGGCGGGCTGGAGCTGTTCGATCGCCGTTTGCCAGAGCTCATGGAATGGGTCAAAGAGGATGATATTTTGATCCTCACGGCGGATCATGGTTGCGATCCGACCTGGCAGGGCACCGAACATACGCGCGAGCACATTCCGATCTTAATTTACGGACCAAAGGTTGAGCCGGGATCGCTGGGCTATCGTGAAACCTTTGCCGATATCGGCCAGACGATCGCGCACTATTTTGACCTGTCCCCCATGGACTACGGCAAGAACATGCTGTAAAAACAGCGAAATTTTTAAAAAGGATAGAGAATTATGGCAACTCCTCACATTAATGCAGAAATGGGCGATTTCGCAGACGTCGTACTGATGCCGGGCGATCCGCTGCGTGCGAAGCACATTGCAGAAACCTTTCTGGAAAATGCCGTTGAGGTGAATAACGTGCGCGGCATGCTGGGTTATACCGGCACCTACAAAGGCCGCAAAATCTCGGTAATGGGCCACGGTATGGGTATTCCCTCCTGCTCCATCTATACGAAAGAGCTGATCACCGAGTTTGGCGTGAAGAAAATTATCCGTGTGGGTTCCTGTGGTGCCGTGCGTGCCGATGTGAAACTGCGTGATATCGTTATCGGCATGGGCGCGTCTACCGACTCGAAAGTCAACCGTATGCGCTTCAAAGATCACGATTTTGCCGCGATTGCGGACTTCGATATGGTACGTAACGCCGTTGATGCGGCTAAAAATCTGGGCGTCGACGCGCGCGTGGGGAATATCTTCTCTGCCGACCTGTTCTACACGCCCGATCCGCAGATGTTTGACGTAATGGAGAAGTACGGCATTCTCGGCGTTGAAATGGAAGCCGCGGGCATTTACGGCGTAGCCGCCGAGTTTGGTGCGAAAGCGCTGACTATCTGCACCGTGTCGGATCATATCCGTACCCATGAGCAGACCACTGCGGCAGAACGTCAGACAACCTTTAATGACATGATTAAGATTGCGCTGGAATCAGTACTGCTGGGTGATTAAACCCCGACGTCATTAATGTCATCCTTAACCCGGCAGCGCGCTGTTGCCGGGTTAACGCGTCAGAAAATTTACGCTTCCCGTTCTTTTCGCAACATTCTCATCAAATGACACACTTTTCATCAGGCTTGTGCATCTTGGCACTGGCAAGGATCGCTTATGTCACTATCATGAAGACGAACAATAAATAACAATATGCCAGACTGAAAATACCTGCCTGATGAATTTCCGAAATTTCGACGCTGAAGAGAAGTTATTTGTACGCCGTGCCGTGATGGCATTTGTGCTGGTCTGCATCTGCTTCACCATTCTTGGTTTAAACCTGTATCGCCTGCAGATACGCGATCACAGCTATTACCAGACACGTTCAAATCAAAACGACATCAAGATGATCCCTATCGCGCCCACGCGCGGGCTGATTTTTGACCGTAACGGCATTCCGCTGGTGCGCAACGTAACCTGGTACGACATCACCATCACCCCGTATAAAGTGGATGATATGAAAGACGTGCTGCGCCAGCTCACGCCGCTTATCGATCTGACCCCGGACGATATAGAACGTTTTCAGCACGATCTTCACCAGAGCAGCCGCTATAAGCCGGTTATCCTCAAAGAGGAACTCACCGACGAAGAGGTGGCGCGCTTTTCGGTAAACCAGTTTCGCTTTACCGGCGTCAGCATTGATACCTATCAGGACAGAGAATATCCCTATGGGGCCGATCTGGCACACGTCATCGGCTACGTTTCTAAAATCAATGACAACGACTACAAACGGCTGAATGCAGAAGGTATTGCAGAAAACTACGCGGCTGACCACAACATCGGTAAACAGGGGATTGAAGGCTATTATGAATCCCTGCTGCACGGTAAGCCGGGTTATCAGGAAGTGGAAGTAGATAACCATGGGCGCATTGTCCGGGTGCTGAAAGAAGTGCCCCCGGTGGCGGGTAAGAACATCACCCTGACGCTGGACCTGCATCTGCAGCAGTATATTGAAAGCCTGCTGGCCGGGCAGCGTGCCGCGTTGCTGGTGGAGGACCCTCACGACGGCTCCGTGCTGGCCATGGTTTCCAGCCCCAGCTACGATCCTAACCCGTTTGTGAAAGGCATCAGCTACAAGGCGTACAAAACGCTGCTGCAGGATAAAAATCTGCCGCTGATCAACCGTGTCACGCAGGGTCTTTATCCCCCGGCTTCCACCGTAAAACCCTATATGGCGATGTCTGCGCTGTTAACTCATGTGATTACCCCGCAAACCACCTTTTTTGGTGGGCCGACATGGACCTTACCGGGCACCGATCGTCGCTATCGTGACTGGAAAAAAAGCGGGCACGGCACGCTCGATGTCACCAAAGCTATCGAAGAGTCTGCCGACACCTTCTTCTATCAGGTGGCCTTTATGATGGGCATCGATCGTATTCACACCATGCTCAGCAAATTCGGTTACGGTCAGCCCACGGGCATCGACCTGAACGAAGAGTACAGCGGGCTGCTACCGAGCCGCGACTGGAAAATGAAAGTGCATAAAAAGCCGTGGTATCAGGGCGATACGGTGTCGGTGGGGATTGGGCAGGGCTACTGGATTGCCACCCCGATACAGATGGTGAAAGCGCTGGTGACGTTAATTAATAATGGCCGGGTGATTGCGCCGCATCTGCTGGAAAAATCGCAGCGCGGCACCAGCGTTCAGCTCTATCAGGCTAAACTGCCCCAGGCGCAGGTTGGCGATCCGCATTCACCGTACTGGTCACTGGTGCGACATGCCATGTTTGGCATGGCCAACGCACCGAACGGGACAGGCTATAAATATTTCCATACTGCGCCCTACGGCATTGCAGCGAAAAGCGGGACATCACAGGTATTCAGCCTGAAAGAAAACCAGACCTATAACGCCAAAATGATTCCGGTACGGCTGCGCGACCATACGTTTTACACTGCCTTCGCGCCCTTCAACGATCCCAAAGTGGCGGTGGCCCTGATTCTGGAAAACGGCGGAGGTGAAGGCGTGGTTGCCGCGCCGGTCATGCGCCAGCTGCTTGACCATATCTTCCTGCCGCCGACCACCACACCGCCGGTCGAGGTGGTACAGCATCGGGCAGGCTAGCGGAAGAACACCCGATTACGCCCGTGCTTTTTAGCATCGTAGAGCGCCGCATCGGCATGGGTGTAAAGCGTTTCAAACCGGGTGCCCGCCGCGCCCCAACTGACGCCGAGGCTGGCCGTGACCAGCCGCTCTGGCAGGGCATTAAGCGGCGAGGCGTTTAATGAGGCAAGAATGGCCCCGGCAACGATCACTGCATCACCCAGCCAGGTATTGGGTAACATGATGGTGAACTCTTCACCGCCGATACGGCCGATGCTGGCCATGTCGGGCGTATTACGCTGAATGCGCTGCACCAGCTCGCAAATCACCTTATCTCCGACGGGATGCCCGTATTCATCATTGATGCGTTTAAAAAAGTCGATATCGAGGATGATTAAGGCCGCTGGTGTTTGATCCAGCGTGTCGCTGATGCGTTGAATAATGGCGCTGCGGTTCCAGACATTGGTCAGGGGATCGTGCGTGGCTTTGTACTCCAGCTCTGTTGCCAGCTCGTTAAGTTGTTCATTCACCCGGTTCAGCTCACGCTCTGCCCGATCGCTGCGCGAGATTAGCCGATAGGTTTCCCGCATCAGCCGCTGGTAGTGGCTGTTAAGCTGCAGCAACGCCTGGCGATACTCTTCGGCGTGTAGGCTTTGCTGTGCCGCGATATGGCTGGCCTGATTGAGTGCCTGGGTTTCTTCCAGGAACAGCTCGTTAAGTTGCGTCATTGGCGCTGTTCCGCATGCAGCTTCACGGTTAACGCGGTGAAATCCAGCGACAGCTCCTCACCAAACTCTTCCGAAACGTCGTCTTCGGCATCGTAGAACCAGTTGAGTATTATCGTGCAGCCGTTTGCGCCAGCCTGTTGAACTGATCGAACAGCCCAAACAGCATCTTGGTGCTTGAGCTGTTGAAATAGCTCAGGTCAATATTCACCTCTGCCGGTTGGCTGGCCTGCGGTTGCCAGCACTCCAGCGCGCTTTGCAGCGGCCGGTAAAAGGCGGCGGCGTTCTCGGGCCAGGATTCTCCTTTCAGGGAGAATCGGTGGGCCGCAAAGTCAAACTCTACGGCGGGCGTACATTCAGTGGCGGTAAGTTGAATGGTTTGCATAAGGGTTTCTTCAGTCATGGCAGATAGTGGCCTTTAACCAAAAGGCAGAGAGCTCGCTGGCCTCCAGTGGCTGGAAACAATATTCCAGCGGTTCACTGACGTCGCGCGCCAGGGTAAGCAAGCCGATATTTGCGCCTTTGCTCCAGACCGGACTCTCAGCGCGTAACCGGTTTCGATAAGCTTGTTTAATTTCATCCGCATTCATCACCCGCAGCGAATCCAAATCACCGCGCAGCTGATGAGTGGCGTCACTGGCGACCAGGTTAGCGCTTTCCAGATAATAGCGACCGTCATCGTAGCGCAGGCTCAATGAACCAAAGCGATACAGCTGATCGTTATGGCTCAGCGCCCGGCTGTCCTGAGAGTAACGTAAAATGTTCTGCGCAATCTCGACAAAGCTGGAGAACAGCCGCCGTCTGACCTTTTGCGACTGCTCATGGTTTTCCAGAAACAGTTTGACCACTTCACCCATTGCCGTGATGTTCTGGGGTGAAAAAAAGCCGGTGTACTGTAGTGCAATAAGGCCGGACTGCGATTCGGTATTGAAGGGCAGACCCCGTAGTGACTCGTTTTTCATTTTCTTCCCGGTGCGGTCAATAGCGAAAGCCAAACCAGGTGACGTCATCGCGTCGCGCCTGGTTACCTTGCCAGCTTAAATAATCTTGCTGAAACGCCAGTGATAACTGCGGCATGGGCAACTGCTGATAACGCATCAGCAGAGACTGGATGCGCTTATTACCAAACATGATATTGCGCTCGCCACCCGGCTGGTCGGTGACGCCATCTGTCAGCACAAACAGCATGTCGCCACGGTTAAACGCTAAGCTCTGCTCAGGCCAGTGATAGTCTTCTGGCGTATCGGTATAGCCGACGCCGACGCGATCCTGACTGAGCGAGGTAATTTCTTTACTGATGTGGCTGAGCATAAACGCCTGGGTTCGGGCGCTGGCCCAGCGCAGCTGATGCCGCTCGGTATCGACCGATATCACGATGGCATCGCAGCCGTCGTTAGACAGTGACGTTTGCTGGGAGGCATTCAGCTGGCCGAGCGTCTGTTTGATATGGTGGTTAAGGGCATGCAGGATGCTGGACGGGGCCTGGAGATCGGCCTCGCGCAGCGCGTTTTCCAGCGCAGACTGCAAAATCACCGTCATAAAGGCACCGGGAATCCCATGACCTGTGCAGTCGGCGATCACCGCCAGCCAGCCGCTGTCGTGACGGTGAAAGGCATAGTAATCGCCACCCACGCCGTCACGCGGTTGCCAGTACAAACACCAGTCGTCGAGCAGGGAAGCGATTAACTGGTTGGAGCGGTCCAGCATCGCGTCCTGAATCACCCGCGCATAATCAATGCTCTGTAAAATCTGCTGATGCTGGCGCGCCTGCAAATCGGAGACGCGGCGAATCAGATCGATCCCTAAACCAATGCCGATATAGTGCCCGTGCTCGGTCAGGATAAACCCATCGGCCACAGACTTATCGCCGTTAGCCACCACCTGCTGTGCGACGCTTTCCAGGGTATTTTCCACGTCAATTACCAGCGGGAACTTATCCATAAAGGCGATACAGCTTTTGCGGTCATAGAGTTCGGGGAAAAACGGGCGCGCCATCTGCGACAAAAAGATATGGCGGTTAATCATGCCAAACGGCTTGCCGTTTTCAACCACGGGCAGGCCAATAAGATCTTTATGCTCGGCAAACAGCGCCATCACGGCACGGTTATCCGTGTCGGGGCTGACAAAAGGAACATCAATGCAGAGCACCCGTGCGTCATAACGGCTTGAGGCGGAAATCACAGTATTCACAGAGGCGGGTAACTGCATGATGCGGCTCTTGATTGTCCAGGAATAATCGTAGAGTAATGAGCGCAGATGACGGATTTATGGCAAAAAAACGGTTGGGAAAAAGAGCGCGGATAAATCGTGGATAAAGCAAAATAGCAGCGAAAAAACGCCTGTCAGAGGGCGTTCGGCAGCGCGAAAATCCGGTGTCTTTTTGAGCGCATCGCTAAATTTTCGTCCGTGACTATCCGGGTTGATGGAAAACCCGTCAGTTGATTTCATTTTTGTGAAAAGCGTTTGACGCTGGGGCCTGCATAAGGTTTAATGCGCCCCGTTGCCCGAATAGCTCAGTCGGTAGAGCAGGGGATTGAAAATCCCCGTGTCCCTGGTTCGATTCCGGGTTCGGGCACCACAAATTTGAAACCCTCGCTTCGGCGGGGGTTTTTGCGTTTGGGGGTGTTGCGTCTGTAGCCAGTATGGTCTGTCTATTTGTTTCAATAAAAAATATTTCTTATACGGATTTTTTTTCGAGCGTCGTAATTTTTATAATCTAGTCTATCAAGAGATTAATGAATTATTCGCCGGTATTTCAGATGAGTTGTTTATTGATCGAATATAACTGTATTGGAAGTTAGTGTGGCAAAGAATAAATTAGCCACCCTTCGAACTCCCTTTTTATGGCAAATTTTAAAAATTCTTTTACGACATCTACTTGATGGGAATTTGAAAGTGCTGTTCTATTAGGAGAGAATTACCATTTGATGATAATCCAGTATTTTATTTTAACCTTACAATGTGTAATTGAATTTTTGAATGAAGTACTTTGCCAGGGTAAAATGCGAAAGCCAGTGATAAAACTACCGGTGAGCGTAGAACTGGAAATAGAGAGTTACTAATATAATTTTGAATTTTTCTTATCCGAAAATGTTGATTTTTTTTGCTAAGTTGTGTGTTATAGTGAATGGTTAGCCGGTTTAATATGAAGTAAATTCATTTATTATGAATGGGTTTGACTAAGAATATCAATAAAATAATAAGGTGTATTTACGATCACTATAGGTGAAATTTTATTTTTCATTAAATGGGTAAATATGCCTCACTGCTATTTTTCAACAGTGGAGCATATTTTTAATATTTATTAAATCATTCAAAGATACTCTTTCTGTAAGAAAGATGTGACATCAAGTGCAAAGCTTTTATAAATAATTTCAATATGATTTCTTCTTATTTCAATTATTTCTTCTTTATTTTTCTCAATCGTAGATAGCGAGTTTGTAGGTATGGCATCTTCAATGATGTCTATTATAATTTTATCTTTAATTTCGTTATTCAAAAAGAAAACCTTACTCCCGAGGAAATTACTTAAGTTTGAACGAAACAAGCTTTGTGGCGGGAAAACAGAAAAAGCATTGACATCGGCATCAATATTTTTTGTTGATAAAATTGAATTGATATGGGATTTGAGAACGATTGCTAATGTTTTTCCTGATGCAGATCCGGCTGTATACTTCACAGAAATATCTAATGGATTAGGGCTTTTTAATTTTTTAATCAAATTTTGATGTATGATTAGTTCTTCTTTTTTTAGGCCGGCTTTGAAAAAAAGTATAATCCCTTCTATTTTAGAAGGACTAACTCTCCCAAGCTCATAAATTGAGATTAAATATAGCCAGTTGCTTAAAGTCTTGTTTGATTTTTGGCCTTTATATGAATGAAAATAGTGAAATGCCATAAAGAAAAGAGTTGTGTATGGCAACAGTGATAATTTATTTATTAACATTGTTTCAACAAAGAAATGCAATGTTTCTTTCAGTGAGGTTATGATTTCTGTAAGTTGAGAAGGGTTGTTTTTATTAATTATTTTTAGTTTTTCAACTATTTTGTTTCTATCTTGCTCGTATACTTCAAAGCCAATTGCAGTCTTGACTAACTGAAGGTAAACTTCATTTTTATTACTTTCTTCAATGAAATAATCACCAAAACATTTTTTGATGTCATTAATAAATTTATTGATGCCACTATCGGAATTACCATCATAAGTTAGTGCATATACCAAATCTTTCTGACCTATGTTTTTTCCCAATGAATTTAATCTTGAAAATACCTCTACTACCTCTGATAAGTCACCACCGTCAAGCTTGATAACAGCCATTTTATATTTTCGTATTTTATCGGCTAAATATTCAGCCTTTTCAATTAAAGTATCATCTTCGGTAATTTCAATGATTCTTCTTGCTTCTTTTAAAAATGATGTTGTTTTCCTTAAGGACTTTATACTTATAAGGTGAGGGTCTGCATTTTTGTTGCCGGGGGAATGTGTAAAAGCTTCATCCTTGAGGTTGAAATATAAATCCCACTTACCTTCTTCATCATCTATATCATCAGAAAGACAACAAAAAAGCGTGGTTAAGCGTTGTTGTCCATCAACTATGTAATATTTATCACCATTTGCTTGATGCACAACTCGCCCTCCAACATAGTTGGGAGTGGGGATGTCTTTGCCTCCTCCATTCCATAGTAATATAGATCCTATTGGATAACCTTTATAAATGCTATCGAAAAGATATTTTATATCTTTTTCTTTCCAAACATATGGTCTTTGAAACTCAGGCAAAACGATTTTACCATTTTCAATATGCGAAACTAAATCGTCTATAAACATTACTTCGGGGCTTACTGAAGGTATTTCATTTTTATCATTATTCATAATATTTTCTCAATAGCCTCACAGATTTTAAAAAATTCATGATTTATATTATCACATCTTAAGGAAAAATCATCTTTTGAAATACGGACGTGTTCGTTGTATGCTGCATCAGATATTTCCTTTCCAAAACCGTTCTTGATTTCATTGTAAACTTCGTCATCAATATCTTCATATAATCCGTTTAATGAAGTGTCATTTTTCTTTTTATATCCACCTCTTTTCTTAAAGCCGAGTTTGTAGTCAAAAAAATCCTTTTGAGTTGATGATAACTTTGAAAAAGACTCTATTATTTTTTTTCGTGTCCAATCTATATTGTAAATTATTTCATCAGGAATGTAGTTTTCAATTTCTCTTTTTTCTAAAGTGTAGCAAAAAATATCATATTCTTTGGCTTGTTCGATTATTTTTCTTTGAATTTCACTGATTTCACTATCAGGATGTAGTTTGTCTGAGTCATGTACGACTAAAATTCTTTTTAGATTTTTCATTTTTTCTACTTTGCTACGTATGTGTTTAGGTATCTCACCGCATCCTCCTGCACCACAAAATTCCCAAGATATGTCTTTAGTTTTGAGAAGATAATCTTTATTTTGACTTTTTATCACAGACTCAATGAAACGTGCATCGCTAAATTCATTCTCTAAAATTATAACAGCCTTACGACTTAAAATATCATTTAATTGTTCACAGGGGAATATTCCGTTACCAGTATGAGTGTTTGAAATGGTGATTTTTAGTGAGTAATTAGAATATGCAGAGTGGACAGCCAATCTTAGCATTAAATTTCTTTCGGAATCGCTAAGGTTATGATGCTCAAGCAATTCATCGATGTTGCCTACATCTAGCGAATGAGATTTGTTATGAGAAACCATGCATGAAATAAAAAAGTTTCTCTCAGAGTCGGATTTAAATACATCAGGGTCACATTTTATATTCATTTTGATGCTCCCGCTTTGCTAAGAGCTATAACTTCATCGAAATCCTCTTCAAAAATACCTTTAGGCCACCATTCAACTCCACCTGTATCGTTAATTTTAATTGGTTTCATTTTTGCCGTTTTATCAATAGTGTCATAATCAATATATAAAAGATTCACTTCCTTGCAATCAATCCCTTCTGCAACTCGCCTTCTGATTCTTAAAATAAACTCTTTTGAATGTGTTTCTACAAAAATAATGTTATTTTTTCTTGCCTTTAAATATAAATCGGCTATTGTACCACATGCTGCGGGGTGAATGTGTAGCTCAGGCTGTTCAATTATTTCAATGCCTTTTATTTTTTTTAAATCACGAACGTTTCGATTAATTATAGATGGAAATATTTGAGCAAAACCCATACCTTCATCTACGATGTTTGACTCATTGAATTGATTGCTACAAATTACTGAAAATGAACCGTCATGTAATTTTAATCCGAAAAATTTCTTATCGAAGTTGAGATACATCCATTCTTTCACTTTATTACTTAATATTCCATTATATTTATAATCCACTTCCCTGAAAATATATGGTGCATTTTGCCCTCTATCGCCAATGTCTAAATTTTTTAAACTTTTTGATGTGTAAGTTCTTTGAAGTTCGGAGCGGAATGGGCCTAAGTAGCTTATGTCAAATTCGTTCTTTCTTATTTTATCTAATGTGCTAAATAACTCATTTTCTGATTCATCTAAGTTTGTGGGTAAAAGGCCATTAAAAATTAAATTCTGCGCTTTTCCGTTGGATTGGTAACTTATAACTCCATCTTTTCCTAAAGCTTCCAAATCCAATTCGGCCTGATAGTGAGTTTCTCCGATTGTAGCTTTAAAATTCGAAACCAGTAATGATTTTAATTCTGTTGAGAAATTTAATTCCGTGGTGAATGAGACGTTTAATTCGTTAATCCTAAAGGTAGCTCCGAGAACAAGTCTGGTATATTCAGTATGCCCGTGGACAATATCCAAGTAAGATGCGCCGATATCTATACCTAATGGACTGTAGTCAAGAACATTTCCTGGGCTAACATCTAACGATTTCAAGATTAAAGGCGCTAATCTTGCCAGTGCACTTTTGCCAGCGCTATTTTTCCCTATAAAGATGTTGATTTTCTTTACGTCTAACTTAATTTCCTTGTATGCTTTATAATTTTTAGCATAGAATTGAATCGGTTCTATCATTTCCATTACCCATTGCTTATTTTAATATTGATTATATTTGTTTTTTTCGTTTGTGCAATGTTTGCTTATGTGTTTTTTCTTTCTTTTAGGATTGACGGAACTACTAATTTAGAAAAAGTAATGAGATTTTAGCTGATGGTAACGTATAAGTATCTGAACTAAAATTTATCGGCCCTCTTGATAAAAAGGAGGGCTTTACAAATTAACATGTAAAAACTTTATTATTATAGAAATATTTAGACTATAAGGATTGGCGGAATAGTATAATTAGTTATATGTCACATTAAGGTTACAGTTTATAAAATCCCTTTAAATAACTTATAAATTCTAATTGCTAGCCTCCTCACCCCTTCGGCTTAACGCCCCTTGCCTTAAGCTCTTTCCTCAGTATCCGCTTTATCCACGTCGCCAGGTTGATGTCACCATCCTCACGCGCCTGTTCTTCGAGCTGCGCTCGAAATTCGTGAGAAAGTCGGATTTGGTACTGATCTGTTTTGGTCTTTTCCTTAGATATTGTCATTCCATCATCCTTGTTATGAGAGAGGTAAACACTTTAATGACAGGGCATGATGCAACAAAAAGAGTGAAGCCCGGTCATGCTGAAATCGGACCGAGCTGCTGACTACACCGTAAAGATGAACCATGCGCCAGAACGCGTAAACGATTAAGGCTGCCATGACGAACTGCGGAAATCTGACATGGATGACAAAAATGGGAATCCCTTTCCAAAATCACGCTGTCTGTTCATCACGGCGATAAAATCCGTCAGGTGCTACAACCCTGTGCACCTGTTCTCTCACCGAATCCGCTTCTGGCTCCGCAGCAGCGCCAGGCCGCTCAGCACCGACATCGCCATCAGGTAATAGCCGGGTGCCAGGCTGGTGCCGGTGGCGGTGATCAACAGCGTACAGATCAGCGGCGCAAATCCGCCAAATACCGTCACCGCGATGTTATAGCTGATCGCCATCCCGCTGGCGCGGGTGCCCATCGGAAACAGATCGGCCATGACCGACGGCACCGTGGAGAAGTAAATCGACTTCAGCAACGCCATCCAGCAGACCATAACGATCAACGTGGTGGGCGTGGTGTGATTCACCACCAGCTTAAAGGCAGGATAGATGGTGACGATCAGTAAAATCAGCGATCCCCACATCAATGGGACACGGCCAACGCGCTCTGCCCACAGGCCCATAATCGGCGTTACTACGGTCAGGATCACGCCCGCCAGCAAGGTGGCGGTGAAGGCGACGGAGCCGGGCAGGTGCAGGTTGCGGGTGGCATAGGTCGGCACATAGTTGAGCATGTAGTTAACCGCCGTAGAGATGACCATCAGGCCAATCGCCAGCAGCATCAGCTCTTTCTGACGGCCAAACAGGCGCTTAAGCGGGGCGACTTCAGGCTGCCGCGTGGCGAAGCTGGCAGGTTCATGTACGTGGCGACGAATATAAATCCCCAGCGGGCCAATCAGCAGACCAAAGGCAAACGGAATGCGCCAGCCCCAGTCCTGAATCTGGCTTTCAGTAAGAATCTGCGTTAATCCCAGACCAAACGCGGATGCCATCAGCGTACTTGCCCCTTGGGTGGCAAACTGCCAGCTGGCGATAAAGGCTTTGCGCTCGGGGAAATGCTCCACCAGAAACGCCGTCGAGCTGCCAAATTCGCCACCCGCAGAAAAGCCCTGCACCAGACGCGCCAGCAGAATCAACAAAGGCGCAGCCAGGCCAATGCTCGCGTAGCCTGGCATGAACGTAATGATGGCACCGCCCAGCATCATCAGATTGATGGACAACAGCAGCGCCTTCTTACGCCCGTGGCGATCGGCATAGTTACCCAGCACAATCGCGCCCAGCGGACGGATCAGGAAGGAGACACCGAAACTGCCAAAGGTCAGCAACATAGAAACGGACGGATCGCTGGTCGGGAAGAATGCATGGGCAATATAGCTGGCAAAAAAGCCGTAAACCGCAATATCAAACCACTCCAGCGCGTTACCGATGCAGGTGGCGAAAAGGGTTTTGTGCAGGCTGGGTTTATTCGCGTGCAGCGGTGCAGCCGTGTTGAGTGTGCTCATGCGTCACCTCCGGCATGTTGACGGTGCTTCGCCACCAGTTCGCGGCCTTGCTCGCCTAAGTCCCATAACAGTCGGGTCATGATTTGCAGACCTTCACGCGCAATCGACTTCAGCATATGTTCGTTCACGCCGTGCTGACCGCAGGCGGGATAAGAGTGCGGCACCCACAATGTGGGCAGGCCGAGGATGTCGGAAAACACCTCGTTGGGCAGCGATCCGCCCAGGTTGGGCAGCAGAGCCGGTTTCTTACCGCTGGTTTCGGCGATGCTGGCCAGCACCCAGTCGACCAGCGGATCGGTGGGATCAAGGCGGGTTGCCGGCGATCCGCGAATAAACTCGACCTTCACGTAGCCAAAGCCGTGCTGCGCCAGATATTCGCTGACGTGCTGCGCCAGGTTCTTCCAGTCGGTGCCCACCACAAAGCGCAGCTGACAGACGGCGCTGGCTTCACCCGGAATGGCGTTCATCGGGCGCGCAGGATTGCCCGTCAGGAATGCCAGTACTTCAAGCGTGTTCCAGCCATACAGACGTTCCGTTGGCGTCAATGCCGGTTCGCCCCAGTTCGGATCGATCTCGGGATCGCCCGGCATCCCGCCAACGTTAATCTGGCTGAGAATGTCGCGCACCTGCGGGGTCAGCGAGTTGGGTTTCAGCGCCTCAACCTGAAGCACGCCCTGGGCATTAACCAGCGCGGCAATGGCGTTGGCCAGTTGGGTGCCAGGATTGCTCAGCAAGCCGCCCCAGTTGCCGGAGTGATAGGCGTTGTCACGGGCAGTCACCGTCAGGCGGAAATTCACGGCCCCGCGCGATCCCAGAAACAGGGTAGGTTGCACTGCATTCAGGCGTGGACCGTCCGAGGCGATAAACAGATCGGCTTTCAGCAGATCACCGTGCTGCTGGCACAACTGCGCCAGGCCGGGGGAACTGATCTCTTCGCCCATCTCGAACAGTAGCTTGCAGTTGAAGCCCAGACGTCCACCGCGTGCAATGAACACCTGTTCCAGCGCGGCCAGATTCACGCAGTGCTGACCTTTGTTATCTGCGCTGCCACGGGCGTACCAGCGATCGCCTTCTTCAACGAGCTGCCAGGGCAATAATCCTTCGCGCCAGTTTTCATCATCGCCAAACACCACATCGCCATGACCGTAGCTCAGCAGGGTAGGCAGAGTGGGATCTTCAATGCGCACTGCGACCAGAAACGGACGATGGGCCGCTTCGGCGTTCTCGATGAAGCGCAGGGTAAAACCCAATGCACTCAGCTGTGGGCCGATTTCGTCATGTAAATAGTGGTGTAATTCGCTGTCGCGATCTTGACGCTGGCTCTCGGTACGCTGCGAAACACGGCGTGCGAGTAGCCGTTGAAACTCGCCACTGTCGAACCATGCGGTGGCCTGGTCTACCGCTTGTTGGGCTGTCATGTTTGCTCGTCTTTTATTCATATTATGGTTTTGTCATCATTGCTGAAACGCTGCTTTGCCACCATTATCAATTTATCTAGTAAGGTTTGCTTTTAGAGCAAAGCAAATGTGCCCGTTTTCGAGGCATGCACCAGCATGAGGCGACCGCATGATCAGTAATGAAATCCGCTATTTCCTCGCCGTCGCGAATACAGGCTCGCTCAGCGCGGCGAGTGAGCAGCTGTTTATTGCCGTGTCGGCAATCAGCCGACAGATTCAGCGGCTGGAAACACAGGTGGGCGTGCCGTTGTTTGAGCGTCACGCGCGTGGCATGGTGCTGAATGAAGCCGGGGAAATCTTTGCTCATCACGTGCGCAAAAATATGCTGGATATGGAATACGCGCTGGCGGAAATCAAAGGGCTGAAAGCCGTGCGCCGTACGTTGATTCGGCTGGCCTGTACCGATGGACTGGCCTTTACGTTGCTGCCCCGCATGATTGCCGCCTTTCGGGAAGATAACCCCGGCATTCTTTTTGAAATCAAAGTCGCCAGCCCGCAGGGCGTATCAGAACTGATACGCAACGGAGAATGCGACCTGGCGTTACAGTTCAGCCTGCACGCTGAGCACGGAGTTGAGATCCTCGGTTCCTGGCCTGCACCGGTGCTGTTGGTGATGCATCAGAGCCACCCACTGGCCAGCGCGCCGCAGGTGACACTCAGCGATATCAGCCATTATCCGCTGGCGCTGCCGCAGCAAAACACCACGGTACGGCAGCTGTTCGAGCTGGCGAGCCACATGAGCGGCAATCTGATTGAACCGGTCGTCACCTGCGATAACTTTTCAACCCTGTTTCAGTTCCTGCTGCATACGCCGTTAGCCGTCACCATTTGTAGTGCTTTCAGCGTGATACAGGAAGCCGAAGCGCACGGCCTGGTTTTGCGATCCGTGGGCATCGATCAGCTAAGCCAGCGCAATTTGCAGTTGCAGGTGCCTTCCGGTCGGCCCCGCAGCGCCGCGCTGGAAGTATTTTTAGGGTTTGCGCGGCAGCAACTGAACGCGCTGGACGAGCCGCTGACCCTATAACCCCACTGCCAGTTTAGTGATCACGGGAAATGCGCCAGACACGGGGTTTTTCATTCACACGTCATGTCATCTCTCTTTAGATAGTGTAAAGGACGTAAAAGGCTGTAAAAGGGCGAGGATTCTGCCTGTGACCGGCCTATCATTCCTTTCATAAGCCGCTGTATCTCTGTCGGAAGTTTGCCGATAACACAGAGTAGAGCGGCACATAACGACCTGAACATTCATCTGCAAAGGAGAACCACCATGGATTCTTTCTTTCCTGAGGATGTCATTGATACCCTCAGTAAAACGTTCTGGCAGCGCGTCAGTGCGGTGAAAGGGCTGATTGAACGTCACCAGAGTTTTCGCCTGCTGTGGTTTGGCGAAGCGTTGAAGCGCAACCGTAACTGGACCGGCGTCACCGCCGAGCAGGCCGTTAACCGGGCGATAAGCGAACATCATGGGCTGCCGCTAGCCGATGTCAGAAAAATGACGATTGCTCAAAAGTGGGTAGCGCTCGTCCCGCTAAGAAAAGCGCTGTATTCCCGCCCGGATGGCAAAACGTTCCAATGGCTGGTGGAAAAGAAGCTCGACGAGCTTGATCGTCCTTGTCGCTTTTCGGCCTAGCGGCTTTCCCCTAAATTAGTCCGTAGGGGGAACACCGGTGCTTAGCTCAGCGCCTGACGGTAATTAATAACGCCCCGGATATCAGCCTGTCTCTGTATCCGGGGCGGTTATACTGCATGACGGCTCAACTGGTGGCGCAGAAGGTGATCAATCTTCGTTATGCCCAGCGCAGCGTTAAGATTGGAACGCTGTCATCTACGGGACATCGTCAGATAACATTGAGCACTGTCATCCCTTCAACGTCCTCATTACGGCACATGCGATTGCCAACTCTTAAGCGCCTACCATTAGCGGCTTTTTGAAACGAAAACGGCATTGTTGGCCGTATGGCGATTTTCATCATCAAGCCAGCCTTTCAGATAATGCTCGATCTGCTCCAGGCTCCTGTTGCGGGTTTCCGGCACGCATTTGATAACAAAGATGGCACCAAAGAGTCCAATGGCGGCGAAAATAAAGAACGTACCCGCCAGACCCACCCGGGCAAGAAGAAGAGGAAAGAAAAGAGAGATCAGAAAGTTCGCTATCCACATGGCGAATACGGCACCGCCCATAAAGATGCCACGCAGTCGCGTCGGAAATATCTCTGACAATAACAACCATGTCACGGGTGACAAGGCACCCTGCTGGAAACTGAGAAACATCAGCATGCCCGCCAGTACCATATAAGCCCGTAGCGCATCTGGCTGACCATTAACCGTTTCAGGCAGCAGATAGCTCACCGTGCCAATAAAGACCAGACAGGCGGTGCAACCAAACTGTCCCGTCATCACCATGGTTCGGCGACCCACTTTACCCAGCATCCAGATTCCAACAAACGTCATCAAGACGGAGACCGCGCCGTTGGCGATGGTGGCAAAAAGCGCGGCATTATCCGACATACCGATTGACTTCAGCACGGTGGGGGCATAATACATAATGGTGTTGACGCCGGTTAGCTGCTGGATAACGGCGATACCGACACCAATCAAAAAAAGTTTGAACAGCCACGGCGTCAGCATTTCACGTAAACGCGGTTTACCCAGCGAACTCTGTTCTTCCAGCGTCTCGGTAATCTCCATCAACTCCCATTCCACCTCATCCTTGTGGCGCGTGCGTTCAAGTATGCTGCGAGCCTCAGCCAGGCGGCCTTTCATGGCATACCAGCGTGGAGTATCGGGCATAAACATCATCCCGACCCACAGCAATACGGCAGGAAGCGTTGCTACCACCAGCATCCAACGCCAGGTGCTTTCACCTCCCCATATTTCGTGGAAGGTCGCATTCGAGATATAAGCCAGGAGCTGACCCGAGACAATCATCAGGTCCTGAAGCGTGACCAGCTGCCCACGTTTATTGGCGGGGGCCATCTCTGCGATATAAACCGGCACGGTCGCCGCCGCGCCGCCGACCGCCACGCCCAGGATAAGACGAAAAAAAACCATCCAGTTTACGTCTGGTGCCAGTGACGTGCCTGCCGCGCCAATCGCAAAAATAACGGCCAGGTAGAGGATTATTTTCCTTCTGCCCGCTGGTGCCGCCAGATGGCCCGATAACAACGCGCCAAAGGCGGCACCAAACAGCAAAGAACTGGTGATCAGCCCGGTTGTGAAGGGAGTGAGATGCAGCTCATCGCCCATAAAAAGCAACGCGCCAGAAATCACGCCGGTATCGTACCCAAAAAGTAAACCACCTAGCGTTGCGATGAGCGCAACGACCTTCACAAAAGGCGAAGTAGGTGCGTTACTGTTTGGGCCCGATGCGTTGTTCAGTGTGAGAAATTGTTCTTTCGTCATACAAGACTCCAGTCACCTGATGTAAAAGAAATAAATCTAAAATTTGTCCAGGCGCAAAGCATTCACCTCAGTACACCTAAATTTACAGCATTAATTTAGATCAAAAATTTCATCAATGTTAACTATGAAACTTTATGTTTGAGTTATGGATCATGTTTTGTTAATTATTTTTTATGAAACGACAGGAAGAGGAGAGGTGCTGAACAAAATGTGAACGCAGCATGCTGGACCAGCGTGATGCCAGGATATTGATATTATTCGATTCAAACGCGTGAAAATTTACCGCGCTGTCGGCATTAAACCGGCCTGAACGAGACTGGAATTAAGTGGAGTATTTGGAATTTTTCTTTCACAAAGTAGCGGGTAGAAAATCAATGTCAGGTGGTAAGAGGCGCTTACGCACGACGGTTGTTATCAACGATGCTGTGCCCACTTTTCATCCAGAGAATGCGTGCGTTGCCTGCCGGCTGAGCGAGCGTAACTGTGCTCTTGCCTCTCCAGCGCTTGATGCCTTTTTGCCAGACGCTTTTTGTCAGCGGAATACATGGGAAAATCAATGACATCCTTGTCATGAGCCCGCTTGCTCTTTACCGAACGTCTTACCGTTATACTGCTGAGGTATCCTGGTGACCGAGCAATTCGCGTTCAATCAATTCACGCGTTTCCACAGCCTGGTACTTCATCTTTTCCGGATAACCAAAAAGGGACGCGGCCACGATAGATTCACCGCCGACTTTGAAGGTCTTCTCGGCGAATTTCATTTCGCGCAGGGTACGGAACAGCGCGTCGAAATCCACCTCACCTTCACCTACGGCAACATGCTGGTGGATGGTGGCATCAACACCCGGAGGATTAACGATATAACGACAGTGCCTGGTGTGGTTCATGGTGTCAGCGATGAGCACGTGGGACAGATCGTCACCGGCATAGCGCAACATTCTTGCGACGTCACCGATTCCTTTGTCGTAAAAGAAGGTGTGCGGTACGCTGTAGATATATTTGACGTTATCGCTGCGAAACGATTTCACTACGTCGACCGTCCCGTCGTTCTCTTCGCAAAAATCCCACGGATGAGCCTGAATCTCAACACGAATGCCCTCGCGTTCAAAAACAGGCAACAGTTCTTCCATCGAACGATAGAACATTTCGTCGCAGATTTCTGGTTGATTTGGATCGCCGGAGAATTCGGTATTAATGACCTGCACGCCCATCTCGACGGCGATTTCAACCAGGCGCTTCCAGTTTTTCACGGCGGCCTGACGACGCAGTTCATCAGGCCCCGACCAGCGATAAACACAAATAAATGAAGATATCTCTAAACCGGTTTCATTCAGCGCCCGCTTATATTCCGTAATGATTTCACGGCTGGCGCGCGGATGTTTATAGAAAGGATTGATCTGGGGATGCGGCGACTGCTCGATGTACTTATAACCCCAATCCGCGACCTGGTGCACCATCCGGGTCACGCCCAGATCTTTTATCACGTCTACGTCAAATGCAATTTTCATCATTGTTACCTGTCAGTAAAAATGGATGGTAGGCCAGCGCTTAACGCTGATAAAAAGAGTGGCGTTCAGGCAGCGTAACGCTTACCGTTTCGCCAGTTTCCGCTGTTTTCAGGCTGGCATCGGCCGCAACAGATGCAGCATAGCCATCCCAGGCTGAGGGACGGCGAATACGTTCTTTACCGATGAGGCCAGCACCTGTGACACCGAGGCGTAACGTCATGATCTTACGCCCACATGTTCACAGGCTTCAGGATCAGGACGGCACTCAGTAATCGCGCGCCTGCGCGCGTTTTTCATTGATCTGTTTGGCAACCTTGCGAATCCGTTCCGAAAGCGCCGTTTGCGCGACGCCAACGTTCCACCAACTGCCATATTTGTGCACCATCGTTTTCGGCAACACTTTAATATCAATCAGTGTGCTGCCCGCTTCGTGGCGCGAGGCATCGAGCGCCTGACGCAGTTCATCAAGGCTGGTGACTCGCCAGGTCTTGCAGCCATAGCCCGCTGCAATTGCGGCAAAATCGACGGGAACGAGGCCACCGGTCAGTCGGCCATTTTCCGGCGAGCGGTAGCGGAACTCGGTGCAGAAACTGTTCATGCCGTGTTCCATTTGCAGGTTGTTAATACATCCGTTAGTCATGTTATCGAGCAGCACGATATTAATCTTCGCGCCTTCCTGCAGCGATGTGACGAGCTCGGAGTGCAGCATCATAAAAGAGCCGTCGCCCACCAGGGCATAGACCTCGCTTTGCGGCTGTGCCAGTTTTACGCCCAGCGCGGCGCTGACTTCATAACCCATACATGAGTAACCGTACTCGACGTGATAGGTATTTTCGGCCCGGGTGCGCCAGACACGTTGCAAATCGCCCGGCAGACTTCCCGCTGCGGCCACAATCACCGATTCTTCGGGAAGCACCTCGTTGAGGACGCCCAGTACGCTGCTTTGTGTCAGGGTTGAGTCGGTTATTTGACGAAATTCACGGTAGACTGACTCGCGATCCAGATGGTCGTCGATTTCAGGCACGAAAGACGTTTCCTTCCATACTGCCTGATAGACACGCTGAGTTTCTTTGTACTGTTGAGTGAGCAGCTCGGCAATACGGTCGCCCCAACTGGCGCGCCAGGTTTCTTTTTCCAGCACCGCATCCAGCGTGTTGAGCGCCGTGAGCGCATCGGCCAGAAGCGGCATACCATCCAGTTTCCAGGCATCAAAATTACTGACGTTGATATTCAGGAAGCGGACGGACGGATGTTGGAAAATCCATTTCGATGAGGTGGTAAAGTCGCTGAAGCGCGTACCGATGCCGATAACCAGATCGGCCTCTTTCGCCAGTTGGTTGGCGGCCAGACAGCCGGTTTCTCCGACACCGCCCGCGTTAAAAGGGTGTGATGAGACAACGGTGCCTTTGCCAGCCTGGGTTTCGACAAACGGGATACCGTAACGGCTGGCAAAATGCATCAATGCCTGGCCTGCGCCCGCGTACTTCACCCCACCGCCGCAGACGATCAGCGGCTTTTGGCTTGCTTTAATAGCAGCAATAGCGTCATCCAGTTGCGCCTGACTGGCCGGACGACGATCTAACACGTGCACCCGTCGGGCAAAAAAGGACTCTGGATAGTCCCAGGCTTCGCCCTGCACATCCTGAGGCAAACAGAGTGTGACCGCGCCGGTTTCAGCGGGATCGGTCAGAACGCGCATCGCATTAAGGCAGGCGCTCATCAGTTGTTCCGGGCGAGTAATGCGATCCCAGTATTTGCTTACCGGGCGAAACGCGTCGTTAGTGCTGATACTGAGATCGTGGCTCTGCTCGATTTGCTGCAGCACGGGATCGGGCTGCCGTGTTGCAAAAGTGTCACCGGGCAGGAGCAATAAAGGAATGCGGTTTGCTGTGGCCGTGGCTGCGGCGGTAATCATATTGGCCGCACCAGGGCCGATAGAAGAGGTGCAGGCAATGATTTGACGACGCAGAGATTGCTTCGCAAACCCGGTTGCCGCATGTGCCATCCCTTGTTCGTTACGCCCCTGGAACACCCGCAGATCGCCGCAGTTCTGCTCCAGCGCCTGACCCAGTCCCAGCACGTTACCGTGCCCGAATATAGCGAAAATGCCTTTAACAAATTTGAGCTCTTCACCATCCACTTTCAGATACTGATTATCAAGGAACGTAACCAGCGCCTGCGCCATTGTCAGTCTCACTTTGCCCATTTTGCTCATTCCTGTTTTGATCGGTAGTAGCCTGTCGCCCGGCCCCTTGCTCTGTCAGGCGGTGTTTGCCTTGACGCAGTTAAGAGGTTGTACCTTAAATCTGGATAATGCCCGATTATAGGCAAACATATTTTTCATTAAACCATAATACAGAAGAAAGATTTCATTTTGCGAGGGCGATCAAACTCTACTGCTATTCCGATTGGGATGCGGGAGGGCAGTGCCTGCCGGGTGAGCAAAGCATACGCATGAAAGATCGAGGAATGCGGCATTATTTTGAATTCTAAAATAAAAATACCACTTCAGACAGGCTGCCTATTGGGATGCATTGGCACGTCATAATGGCCGCGCGCGCCAGGCGCAGAGGAAAAAGTGACAGCGCATTCGCACTGTTTAAATTTATATTTCATTTAAATTAATTCTGGAATGTAAAGTCCATGCAAGGGCGATCACTGCCCCCATGCGGAACGCGCTCAGATCGATGACCCGGCCCGGCAAGGCGCGCAAAACGACATGCTCACAAATGCCGCCTCAATGCGGTTTGACGTCATTGTTATGGAGCGGCTGCCCGTCGCTTCCGTTGCCCGGCAAAGCGCGGCGAGGCCGGAAGATGTCGCCCGTTGCTTCAACTATTCTGGTCGCCCAACCGGCAACGGCGCGCAGGCTATCGCCCCGATGACCACACTGTAATGGCTGGATGGCTGCTCTCCACTACTAACCTAACCCACGATAATCAGGTACTGGCCTGACATCGGTAAAAGATTCACACCTGACTGTCGCTGTCCTCGCAGGGTGCTTAAAGGGCATTTAAATGAAATTTCCATTTCATCAGGGATGCATTTTTCCACGTGAACCTGCCGGTTTTTTGTCAGGCGAAGAATGGTGAATATTCTGTTGTTAATTAAGGGAAATGGCGGGTTTTGTTCTTTTTTTTCTAAGGTTTCTAACCAAGCGTTAACGTATTTTGCGAGAGTCATCAAAGAAATTTATTTTCCTTTTAATCTAAAATGAAACAAATATTTTCATTATCCCGTTGGGTTCGCTTGATGTTACCGGGTTCAGGAGAGTCGCATGACCATCGCCGCAGAACGTTTTTGTATCAACAGAAAGATCGCCCCCTCGCTGAGCATTGAAGCCTTCTTCAGGCTGGTGAACGGTTTGGGGTTGAATAAGGTTGAACTTCGTAACGACTTGCCCAGCGGTAAAGTGATGGACAACCTGAGTGCTGCCCAGGTTTGCGCACTGGCTGAACGCTATAGCATTGACATTATTACCATAAACGCCGTTTATCCCTTCAATCAGCGTACGGAACAGGTTCGCCAACTGACCGAGTCCTTACTGGCTGATGCCAAAGCGGTGGGGGCGCGTTCGCTGGTGCTTTGTCCCCTGAACGACGGCTCGTCGGTTACGCCAGAGGTAACAGTAAACGCGCTGCGCGATGTGGCACCGCTGTTCGCGACCTATGGAATAACCGGACTGGTTGAGCCGCTGGGCTTCCCACAAAGCTCGCTGCGTTCGGCAGCGCAGGCGCAGAATCTTATTCGCGATGCCCATGTTCCCTTTAAATTATTAATCGATACCTTCCATCATCATCTCTATCCCGATGCTGACGCCGAATTCAGTCAGGTGGATATCGCCCAAATCGGTCTGGTTCACCTGTCGGGCGTGGAGGACAAACGTCCGCGTGAAAGCCTGACCGATGCCGAGCGCATAATGTTAACGCCGGAAGATCGTCTGTTCACCTGTCGCCAGGTTAAACAGCTTGAAGAACGAGGCTATAAAGGCATTTATGCCTTTGAACCTTTTGCGCCAGAACTGGCGGACTGGGATGAGAACAAGATTCAGCATGAAATTAAAAACAGCATCCAACTGATTCAACATTCCCTGAAGTAAAGTGCCTCGCCCGTGAGGTTTAACCTGCTGATTTATCGATGATATCTCATGCATCTTCGGTTCGCAGAAACAGCATTATGAGGAACAGCCAACAGGGCGTCGAAGTAAACGCGCCCAGGCTTCGTTGATGCACTGACGGGCAATCATGCCCGTCAGTGTGATTCATCATCTGTCCGTTCTGAGAGACGACAAACTTCCCCGCAGAGAGGCAGGATGTTTTACTCTGTCGCTATTGGCGTAGCATTCTCATCAATCTTCGTGTCGCCCTGAATCGCCTTAATGCGTTTTTCAACGGCATTAACCTGCTCGCTGTTGTGCAATAGCGTATAGGTCAGATCAAACGCCGTACTTGCTCCTGGCGCCAGCTGTTTCACCCGCTTCTGTTCACGTTCAACGGTCACCGGATAAGCATAGTTGGTGCCGGGTTCAATACCGGTGACGTAACCTTGTTTCAGCGTGTCGGTATTTTTCCACAAGGTCAGCAGTGGCAGTTGTTGGGTATCAAACTGGATGGAGGCGCCTTTATTTCCGGCTTTATTGACGACGGCAGCGACCGTGTGATGATCCTTGTCGGAAAGCGGCTTGATGTTAAACACCATTTCATCAAAGTCTTTGGTCGGTCCCTGATAGGTTTGCCAGTTTTTCAACCCCGCTTTGGCGTAATCATTAAACGGACTGATGCTCGACATCGGGGCGAGGAAACGAGCGCCTTCTTCCAGAATCGGCGTACTAAAGTTGCTGTGATAAATAATCTCGTAATCATGCGGGTAATCTGAATGGTTAGTCAGCACGTCATGCAGGCTGAACTGGTTGCTGCCAGGCACATAGCGCAGTTCGGTAAGCGTCTGGAGATCCGCTTTTTTGAACGTGCTCTCTTTGATCAAACCCCGAATACGAATCTCATGCGGAGCCGCATCGGCTACCTCGACTTCAAGCTGGGATACCGGTGTATTACCCGCTTTACCGTGCAACGTATAAATGCGCCCTTTGTCGTTCACCGGATGCCCGGTCCATTCATAGCCGCAGCGCACCATCATTTCGTTGAAACCTTCCAGCCAACCCAGGCCATTTCGGCTTTCAAGATTGATGTAAGCCGGGTTCACCACCTCTTTCACGGGGGAATCCCAGCCCAGCCGGGTGCCAAAACCTTCTACTCGCAGCAGGTTCATTCCTCGGGTGGGGATCAGCGTGATGGTCAGGCCATCCTGACTGCGAATCTCAAGGATTTTACTGCCTTCTTGTTTACCGCCGTGCAGGACTTTCTGTTCGATGCTGAACGGTTTGCCCTGCAACTTCAGCTCGCTGCTGGTTATTTGCCAGTTTCCTTTGTCTGTGCCTTGTTCAGCACTCGTCAGCACCCAGGTTTTTGCTGACACGGAACCCGATATCATCACGGCGAATACGGCAAGTGCGATTTTAGTCTTCATCTTTCCTTCCTTAAGCTGAATCGTTTTTTCAGTCGTTAAGGGAATTTACTGATTTGCACTTAACCGAAACGTGATTCGCCTCACCTGCTGGAAAAAGAATCCACAAATGCCCCAGCACTGTGCGCCGGGTCACAGATAAAAATGAGAAAGGTGACGATTACGGCGGTTAACAGGATTAGCGTTGTAACGATTCAGCCGATACGAGCGGGCGTAAAGAGCCGGGCCAGTCGGGCGGGCCAGGTCATTATAAACGTGCTTTGCCGGTATGCCTGGCTGGGGAAGGGCGGCGGCATTTTCAGCCGCGCCTGGCGTGCCTGTTGCAGACGCGCGTCCGTTATGTCAGATAAAACTGGCGCCTGAATGCGAACATATCGTTCATCAGGCAATACTCAGGATTACCCAGGGTTATCACCGGGACACGTTGGGCAATGGTTGTTTTCCATGCCGCCAGCGAACGTCGCCATGCGGCGTCCTCGTCGTCGGTCAGGGGAGCGAACTGATAACCCAGGGTGATGTGGAAACCGTAACGCTCATGGTCTGGCTCATGAATGCCAGTCACCTGCGATAGCCGATCGCGCAAACGGCGCAGGCAGGTTTCGGTATCCTCATCGGCTGACAGCAGGCGAAGCGTCAGCGGCTTTTCCTTCGCGGACGGCTCTGCCGGATCAACGCGCATACGGTAAGGAGAGGCATCCTCACCCAGGCGAAATTGCCGCAGCCGATCAGCCAGGATACGATCGCATTCCTCTATCGGCATATCGAGTGGAAGCCCTGCTGGCCATAACGGGTAGCGGCGAGCCTTGTCGTTTGCGCCACCGAAGACCGTCATATGATAACTGGATGGCGGCAGTGCCGTGACGTTGCGCGCCCAGGGTTCAGCCGGTAATGCGCGGTAAATATCCAGCAGCGCATCGAACGCGTCAGAATCTTTTTCTTGCTGTGGCAGATGACAAATAATCGTGTTGCCCCGAAACGGCAGTACGCGCCCGTCAGCCGCAAATTTTCTGCCTGTGTCGTTCGGCAAATGATCGGCAGCCCGGCTCATGGAGGTGGCCATTCCGGTCAGCGTCAACAGCGTTCCTTTCAAAAGTGTTCTCCGTGTTGTCATGGTGCTCCCCCTGTATCAGCGAATCGTCCGGCAAACGCACTCAAAAGTGTCATGCGTGCGCGAACGGGATTGAGGCGGCAACTGTGCGTGCCTCTGGTCTACGCATCATTGCAGACCAACCCTTTAACCGGCGTACCAGCGTTGCACAGGCAGCCTGCCCGATAAAAATATGTGCAAATGATCAAGCAGGCTACGCGAAGTCTGTGACCATACGATGACCTGATGGGCGGGAAAGCAGAATTGAGCGGGTTGCTCCGACATCGATAAAGAGAGTCGATGGCAGCGGGCGGCATCACAATGTGATAAGGGGTGACGCGTGAGCCGCTCTGCGCTGAGGGAATGATGGTCGTCTTTTCAGGATGGCCTGACCAGGCGCGCCGCTGACGCAAGCGGTCAGCATATTATCGATACTGGCGCTTTTCGATTACACATCCAGCCTGTGAATCACGGTGACGAACTCTTTTACCCCGCTAAAAATTTCCTGAATATTGTCTGAGAGATTAGTGATCTTGTCGTTTTCTGTGGTGAGAAAGTGGTTGATCTCATCGAGCTGTCGGTACATCTCATCAATAAGATTAGTATTTTCTTCAACCACCTTGCTGATTTTCTGCGTCGCCTGAGAGGTGGAGGCGGCAAGACGTCTGACTTCTTCCGCCACGACGGCAAAACCGCGTCCCGCTTCGCCCGCACGTGCGGCTTCAATTGCGGCATTCAGCGCCAGAATATTAGTTTGTCCGGCAATGTTGTTAATGGTCGAGACAATCTCTTTGATGTCTTTGGCCGAGTAATTCAGTTTGTCACTGATTGCCGTTGCCGCATTGACCTGCGAGGCCATTGATTCCGCGTTACGCACCGTTTGGCTCAGTACATCGTTTGCATTAACGGTGATATGAGAGGTTTTTTCAGACGTGCTCATGGCGATATCGGCAACCTGCTTCGCCGTTTCCACGCGTTCGGTGATATCGGAAGCCAGCTTAATCACTTTATACACGTGCCCCGAGGCATCTTTAACCGGATTGTAGTTGGCTTCAAGCCAGACGCGCTTCCCTGACGCAGTTACCCTTTCGAAACGTCCGGTAAAGGACCGGCCATGCTGGATTTTATTCCAGAAATCCGGGTTTTCTTTATAGAACGCATCGAAGCAGAACATACGGTGATGCTTGCCTTTGATTTCTGCAAGATCGTACTCCATCAGCGCGAGGAAGTTTTCGTTCGCATTGATGATGTCACCATGCGGAGTAAATTCAATCGTCGCCATTGTATTATTCAGCGCAGTAATAATGGCTTCTTTGTGCGTCAGCTCTTCATGCCTGTCGGTAATGTCATTGGCGATTTTGATGATTTTTTTAACGGTGCCGTGTTTGTCTTTCACGGGGAAATAATTGGCGCTCAGGTAGAGCAGGCTTTTGTCTTTTCTGTAGCGTTCGAAGATGCCGCTGAACGACTGCCCGGATGCCAGTCTTTCCCAGAACTGGCCATATTCACGGGAGTGGACGAACTCTGGCTTACAGAACATGCGATGGTGCTGTCCGGTGATTTCGTTAAGCTGATAGCCGGTCACGGCCAGAAAGGCCGGGTTGGCCGAGAGAATGATCCCCTCTGGGGTAAATTCGATCCAACCGCTACAGGCCTTTATCGCCTGAATGTTATTTTGATCATCTGACACGGCCAGCGAAATTTTGCCTGGTAGTAAACGCGTGAGGGAAAACATAGATCTCTCCATTTATAGCCGTTAAAAGGTCAAAAGATTTTGACCACGTAGTGGAGAGACAACGACCCGTTTAAAGGGAGGCCGATCGACTCGGGTCCACTAAGGTTATCGGCATCGCGTGTGTCATATTTAGGTCACATTTCGGTCATATCGAAACAGAGCAGTGAGGCGCGTCACGCTATTCATCAAGGACATGCAGTGGAGACAACAGAGGGCATGCGCCTCACCGATGAGGTGACGGCCTTAACAGCATCCGCGTGCGGCGGACGTCGTTGCAATGCGGCAGAGTGAGGCCGCGTTACGACGGATTATCCGGAATCGCACTGCGCAAAAATTCCGGGATGGACGGGCGACCATTTTCCAGACAGGTGCCGGTAAAAACCGCCTCGGCGTACACCACATTGTTTACCAGAATTTGTTGGATGAAGTTAACGCGGTTGCGTTTTTCATTGGCGGCCAGCGCGCAGGTGACCTGCATTTCATCGCCTTTTTTCAGGCTCTTTTTAAAGCGCAGCGAGTACTCAAGTAGCATATGAATTCGGCCTGCGGCAAACTCTTCTTCAAGATCGACGCCAAGGTGCTCTTTCATAAATGCGTGACGTGTCCATTCCATATAAAACGGATAGTAAAGTCCATCCACCACGCCCTGAAAATCAATGTGCTTTTCGTCAACCTGATAGGTTTTCGTAAACATAGTTGCGCCCGTTGTGAGTAAGGTTATGCTCACTTTAGTGGTCATCGGTGTTTTTTAAAACGCTTTTTTTGGCAAGGGATACGCGGGAAAAGCGTGGGGGCAACAGGCATGATCGGCGCAATCGTTAAGACAGGCCCGGGCCAGCGGTTAGCGGGTCCGGGCTCTGTGATGACTCAGGCACTCAGAATAAAAGCGTGCCGGTTAGCGGAAAGCCGGGGTAGCGAGGTTAGCGCTTTTTTCGATGCGGAAGATGGAAACCGCGTCGCGTAACATCACCGTTTGCTCCAGCATACCTTGTGCGGCAGAAGAAACCTGCTGAACGAGAGCGGCGTTCTGCTGGGTCACCTGGTCCATCTGGCTGACGGCAATGCTGACCTGACCGATACCATTGCTCTGCTCATCGGAAGCGATGGTGATTTCGCCCATAATCGTCGTCACGCCCTGCACCGATTTCACGATCTCTTCCATCGTATTACCGGCCTGGCGGGCCAGTCCTGAGCCTTTTGCCACATGTTCAACCGACTGAGTGATCAAATCTTTGATCTCTTTGGCGGCAGTGGAACTGCGTAAGGCCAGCGAACGCACCTCACCGGCGACAACGGCAAATCCGCGTCCACCTTCACCCGCTCTTGCGGCTTCAACCGCGGCGTTCAGCGCCAGGATATTGGTCTGGAAAGCAATGCCTTCGATGACCGAAATGATTTCTGCCACTTTGCCTGAGCTTTCTGAAATGGAGCGCATGGTCTCAACAACCTGTTTCACCACATCACCGCCCTGCGTCGCCACATGTGACGTTGTGTCGGCCTGTGTATTCGCATGACGCGCATTATCGGTATTCTGACGCACGGTAGCGGTAAGTTGTTCCATGCTGGCAGCCGTTTGTTCAAGCGCCGCGGCCTGCTCTTCAGTACGTTGGGCCAGATCGACATTGCCCTGCGCGATTTCGCTCGCAGAATTGTTGATCAGCTCAGCAGAGGACTGGATACCGCTGACGATGGTGACTAACTGCATGCGCATGGCTTCAAGAGAGCCCATCAGGCTACTCTGTCCTTTGACCGGAACGGCGATCTCCACGGTCAGGTTACCCTGCGCAATCATTCCGGCAATATCGGCAGCCGCTTTTGGCTCGCCGCCCAGTGCGCGGATAATACTGCGCGTAATAATGGTGCCCAGAATGATGGAAAGCAGAATGGTGGTGATACCTGCCAGACTCAGCGTCATTTTGGTGGCAAAGGCCAGACTGTTTACCTCTGCAGAACGTTTGGCTAACAGTGTGGCTTCCGCACCGTTGAATTCAGCAGCGATGGCGCGATAGCGATCCATAAACGCTTTATCGCGGCCTTCCTGAAAGAAATGCGTCAGGGTCTCCAACGGTTGCTTGCCGCTGTTCACCTCGCGGCGTAAGGCGATCAGTTGCTCATCTACGCCCTGAACGCTTTTATGCAATTCAAGCAGTGATGCCAGCCTTTGCTGCTGCTCGGCGTTATCCGCAGTCATCGAGCGTAGCTGGCTGTACTTCTGATCGAAAGCGGTTTTACCGCTGTTAAACGGTGCCAGAAAGTTGTCATTGCCAGAGACAACAAACCCACGCACGCCGGTTTCCATATTAACCATATCGGTCAGCATGCTGTCGCTGACGCTCATGACCTGGTAACTGTGGACGTTCCAGGTGTTGGCCTGGCGCAGTTTAAGAAAGTTAGTGATCGACAAACTGCTGCCAATCAGCGAGACGATGACGATGATGCCGAACGCTAAAGCGATTTTACGGCCAGTTGTGATTTTCATGTTTTTCCCCGATAAGTGATCTTATTATTTTTGTGATTAAAGCCATTACATTTCGTTTATCGGCAAAGATGAATTGCAGTTTATAACCTGAAGTCTTTTTTTTAGAAAACTATCCTTTAGTTTAGTTAAAAAGTAATTTCATTGGTTATCAATAGAAAGGACAGGGTGCTGGAGCGTTGTTTGAAAAAGTGTATCGCGCGGCAGCGTTCGTTTAAATAAATTCGAATAACCAGAAGAGATGGTTTGTTCAGTGAAAAAGTCATTTCTTTTTTTATGAAGTGGGATGTATTCGTAATACTTATGCGCAACAAGAGATAAGCAGATTATCTTATAGTGTATTTATAGATGTACGTTGCCGCTTTCATCCTGAATAATGAAAGCGGCAGCGTTATTTAATAACGTAACTTTATTAAAAAGGATGGTTATCCTTTATTACCTGGCTGAGCATGGGTACCCGTTTGGGTGTGATGCATGGTTGGATTAACAGGGCTTTCTGAATAGGTTTGGGTGTCGTAAATGACCCCTTCTTCTGCTGATTTCAGCAACATGCCTGCCTGGTAGTACTTATCCTGTTTCATCATGGCAAGCGCGTTGGAAACGTCATTTTCGGTTTGCTGCAACGGCATGAGTTCCTGCGTTTCGGTAACGGCAACCCCTGCCAGTTTCAATGCATCGAGCGCGCCTTGTTTATCTCCCGCTTTAATATGCTGGTTGGCTTGATCGATCGCGTCATTTTTCTGTTTGGAAAGTTGATAATCTTCAGAAACCGAGACGTCCGAGCCTATACGAATATAGTTATCACCTGTTATTGGGGCCTTTTTGTCGTAGCGAATATACCTGGTCCAGTCCACACTATTATCTTTAAGATACGTTTCAGCCTGGGTCGCCAGCGTTTTAGCCTGCTGCGTCTGGCCATTAAATAACGCATTGCGAGAAAGCTGAATGTCATTCATCGCCTGTGCGGCCTGCGCAGACACGACTTCGTTATTTAACGTATGGCTGTCTTTGAATGATTCTGCGGCTGCGGCACCGCCGGTAAAAACGAGTACGGCTACAATCATTGAGCTAATAATCATCTTTTTCATGATAGTTATCCTCTGCATTTATGCATCCGAAAGGTGCTAACGTCATTGATTACATCGATATTGCCTTCTTACGGGTTATTACTGATTGGCAAAAATAATGCGCGGTGGTGGTCAGATATATATCGCTGCCCCTTTTTGGCTAGTGTGGAAATGATTATCCAGCACAGCATTTCTTACACAGAAATGGCCGGGCGCAGCGCCATGTAATCCATAATTTTTTACATGATGTTCGTTGTCATTATTATGAGCGAAAAACATATCGCCTAAAAAAAGCGCGTCGGTGAGATGGGAATCTTGTTGTGACTGATTTTTACACTGAGTACCGTGAAAAGAAAGCGTGATTAACGGGTTCATCATTTATCTCCTTGATGTCGTGCTGACGTCTTTACTTAACACCCGGAAGATATTTAAGTGTGATTATGAGTTTGCATAAACATGTCAGCGTTACATTTGATGATTTTATTTATGATTACATATCAGGTGGTTATCAGAATGCTGTTGTTACAGGCCGCCTGTTCTTTAAAAAAGCAAAGCTTTCTATAGATGAAAACGTACAGGCTGACATCTGACCAACACTTCACGCGATACCTCTGTTATCGACCTGAGGCTCGCCGGGACAATGTAAACGCCCTGACGTTATCCCTTAAGATTTTGTCGTGTGCTGTTTCTGACGCCGTTAAGGGTGAGAAATCCTGTCGAGGCCGGTTTTGTCCGCGTCTCATCGTCTTTTCAACATGCTGCTTTACACAATGTATAGCACTGGCAAAATAGACATTTCCCTTTCCAGTTATCCCTATGTCTGAAGAAGCCCTGCGGCAGCAAATCGCGAATTTAAAAAAACATAACGCACGGTTAAAGCGTATTGCGCACGATGCCCGTAATAAATTAAGCGCCGCACTGGACGGCACGGGGTTGTGTCTGTGGCAGTTGGATATTCCCAGCGGCAAGCTGGTTATCTTTAACCGACGCTGGGGATCGATGCTGGGCTTTCAGCCTAAAGAGGTCGGTGCGCATTTCGATGTATGGAAATCCTACCTGCATCCGGACGACGCCAGCGATGTGTTAAAGGCTTTCTACGATCACATCGATGGGAAAGCGCCTTTCTATGAGGCGTTGCATCGCATGATTGGCAAAACGGGCAAAATTACCTGGGTACTGGATCGCGGTCGTGTCAGCGAATGGGATGCGCAGGGAAGGCCCACTAAAGTGACGGGCACCCACATTGATATGACCAAAGAGAAACAGTACGAAGAACAACTGGCCACGCTGGCTATGCACGATCCACTTACGCAGTTAACCAATCGCCATGCGTTAATCAACCATTTCCGCGAGATGAAAACGGACGTAGCCTTTTGTATTGCCTTTATTGATTTAGATAACTTCAAACATGTTAACGACACCTTAGGTCATCGCAGTGGTGACGATGTCCTGATTCAACTCAGCCAGCGTTTTATCGCGGCCTGTCCGGCGAATGTCATCATTGGCCGTCTGGGGGGCGACGAATTTGTTTTACTGATTCCTTTTGCGTTGTCTCATCCGCTCACAAAGAAGCTCACCGACGCTTGCCTGGAGGCAGCCTTACAGCCTTTTGAAGTGGCCAACGGCAGCGCCTCAATTGGCGCATCCATCGGCGTGGTTCAGGTTGAATACCCGGAGAACTTTGACAGCGCACTGGCACGCGCGGATGCGGCTATGTACAGCATCAAGAAAAATGGCAAATGCGGCGTAGCGCTGTCACACGAGGGTTATCTGTAGCGTCCTCTGTTCCGCATTGGAACATTTTTCCCCCTCTGCCAAACTTGTCAGGTATCGCCCTCTGCCACGGCTGTCGCGGTAACGTTATTCGCGCTGGCCTGAAGAGTCATGACTTTCACCCATAGCGAGGCACTTATGAGTCTGTTTAAAAGCAAAGATGGCTTTAATCTTTATTACAAGGACTGGGGAAAAGGTCAGCCGGTTCTCTTTAGCCACGGCTGGCCGCTGGATGCAGATATGTGGGATAGCCAGCTTAACTTTCTGGCTGAACGGGGCTATCGCGCCATCGCCTTTGACCGTCGCGGCTTCGGGCGTTCCGATCAACCCTGGGAAGGCTATGACTACGACACTTTTGCTGAAGATATTCATAGTCTGATTGAGCACCTGCAACTCAGCGACGTAACGCTGGTCGGTTTCTCGATGGGCGGCGGTGATGTGTCGCGCTATATCGGTAAGTACGGTACCGCTAAAGTCAAAAGCCTGGTGCTGCTGGGTGCGGTTACGCCGATTTTCGGCAAAACAGACGATCACCCAGAAGGGGTGGAAAAAGCCGTTTTCGACGGCATTAAACAGGGGCTACTCAAGGATCGCGCGCAGTTTATTAACGAGTTTGCTGCGCCGTTTTATGGCACGAACGCCGGTCAACAGGTTTCTGACGGTGTATTAACTCAGACCTTAACGATTGCGTTAATGGCCTCCCTGAAAGGGACGCTGGACTGCGTGACCGCTTTTGCTGAAACGGATTTCCGGTCGGACCTTGCGAAAGTCGATGTGCCAACGTTAATCATCCACGGCAGCCACGACCAAATCGTGCCTTTTGAAGCAACCGGTAAACTGGCCCATGCGCTGATAACCGGCTCGGAACTTAAGATCTATGACCAGGGTCCGCATGGGTTTGCAGTGACGCATCAGGATCAGCTTAATCAAGATTTACTGACGTTCCTGCAAAAGTAGCAGGGCAGAATAGTCCGAAAAGAACGCCCGTCAGGGCGTTTTTTTATTTTCCTACGCTTCGCTTATTTAAAACGCCCTCTTTATCTTTTTCTCTCTTTTCTGACCCGGTCGTTTTGCTAATTGATGTCTGGTTGATTATTAAATGATCTGCTTTTTATCAGTATCTTAATAATAAACGAATTTACCGCTTCGCTTATTTTCATCCGATGAAATATTTTGATAAAGGAATTTGCGTTATCACGCCTGGTTAAATAGATCATTTATTGATCAGATTGACGATGTCAGGCGCAATCATCACGTTGTTACGCTTCGCTTTAAAAGAAAAACAGAGTGGACTTTTTAATGAATCGATCGATTAATACAGGCTGAAAGGTGCCGCTGTCACACAGTGGGCACCTGATGCGGTTTAGTTGAGTTTCTGCTTTAAATAGTTTCATCACTAAAGAATGAGAGGAAAGTTCTTCACAAACCATGACCAGAAATGTGATGCCTTTTCTCAAACATCATGCTTGATAAGGTAAGTTTTATGACTACATTTATTTCTGGCACCCTTTAGCTGATGTAACTTCAACTGTGCTGTTTGAATAATGAAATTTGAGGAGAACACAGAATGACGCAATATCGTGGTGGGGCGGGTAATTTTGCTGCAGACAAAGAACGTGCAGCAGAAGCGGGACGTAAAGGTGGTCAAAACAGCGGTGGAAACTTTAAGAACGATCCGCAACGCGCTATTGAAGCAGGTCGTAAAGGTGGTAAAGTCAGTCGCCGGAGTTAATGCTTAATTAACAATGAGTTAATCATTATCTTTGTGCACTGAAAAGCTTAACGTTTCTTCGAAACAGATAAACCTTCCAGTGTAATTCGTTGTGTCAATCATCTCTGGTGTGAGATTGCGTTAATCTTGCCGGAAAGGAAATTCCTTTCCGGTATTTTTTTATCTTGTCGTCCGATATCAAAAAAATCACAAATTTAAAAAAATGGAACCTGAGTCCAACGGGCGGAACGTTTTTATTTAAAGCGTGGATTAAGTTGTACGGATTATTGATTTTTTGTACAGGTTTGTCGTTATTGGTGAGAAATCATTCTTTGACCGAAGATAAATTAAAAGAAGTAAATGACTGGTAGTAAAAGAAAAATTGCATCGGTAATGCTACTTTTGCTGTGGGTTTGTGCAAAGTTAAACGCAATTTCCGCTAATTACACTAAGGTTATATGAGAGTGAGATTTACGGTTGCTGCGCTGAAATTACGGCGTGGCTGTTTAAATAATGAGGCGCTTTTTATGACTGTTAAAACGTTAAATGATCTTTTCATCCATGACCTGTCAGATGTTTACAGTGCTGAAAAACAGATAGCCCGGGCGCTGCCAAAAATGGCCCGCGCAGCCAGTGATGAAAATCTTATCGCTGCGTTCAATCAACATCTTGAAGAGACACGCGGGCAAATTGAGCGTCTTGATGAATTAGTCGACATCACGCCCGAGGTTAAAATTAAACGTATGAAGTGTCATGCGCTTGAAGGGTTGGTGGAAGAAGCGCAGGAGATTATTGAGTCTGTTGAAAAGGGTGAAGTACGCGATCAGGGATTGATCGGGGCGGCGCAGAAAGTTGAGCATTATGAGATTGCTACCTACGGCACCCTGCATGCGCTGGCACTGAAGCTGGGCTACACCAAAGCGGCAAAGCTGCTGGCTCAAACGCTTGAGGAAGAAAAACAGACCGATGAAAAACTGACCGGCGTTGCACAGGCCATCAGCACGGTTAAAGGAGCATCAAAATGACGACGGCGATTGAAAATTATCATGACTGGCTTCGTGATGCTCACGCCATGGAAAAGCAGGCTGAGAGCATGCTGAGTAAAATGGCGGGCCGTCTGGAGCATTATCCGGCGTTGGAGCAGCGGCTGGCGCAGCATCTGGATGAAACCAAACATCAGCTCAGGCTGCTGGAGCAACTGCTGGAACGCCACGATATTGACCATTCCATTATGAAAGACGTGATGGGAAAAATGGCGGCCATGGGGCAGGCGATTGGCGGTATGTTTACCCCTGACGAAGTCGTGAAAGGCGCAATGAGCGGCTATGTGTTCGAAAACGCAGAGATTGCCAGTTACACCAGTCTCATCGCGGCAGCGGAACAGGTAGGCGACAGCGAAGGTGTCAGAGTGCTGACAGAGATTCGCGACCAGGAAATTGCGATGGCTGAATGGCTGTTCCAGCATTTGCCGGAGGTGACTCAACAGTTCCTGCAGCGCTCAGCCCAGCCAGGTGTAGAAGCGAAGAAATAACGTGACTACGCGCTGACGGGTATAAAAAAAGCCGGGACAGATTCCCGGCTTTTTTGCGTCTGTTCGGTACGGCTGGCGGTTAATCAGCCATCAGGTGACCATACATCGCCATCAGACGACGCGTTACCCCGTTTGTCCAGCCAAACCCGTCCTGTAACGGATATTCACCTCCGCCGCCCGGACGGGCACGATCGCCGCTGATATCGTACTTTTCTACCAGTTTATGGTGCAACTGATAGAAGTTATTCACCGTGTTCAGCCAGTTAACGGCAATTTCATTCGCCAGCGTCTCTTCCCCGTAGTTATTCAGGCCGACGACGGCCATCCACTGCATAGGGGCCCAGCCGTTCGGTTTGTCCCACTGTTCACCGCTTTCCACCATTGAGGTGAGCAGGCCGCCGTTACTGAGCAGCAGGTGACGCAGGGCGATAGCCTGCAGGTGTGCCTGGTAAGGCGTAGCCAGACCGACAAACAACGGCACCACGGCGGCGGCGGTAAAGGCCCCGAAGCGTGCACGACGCCAGTCGTAATCGCGGAACACACCAGCCGTGCTGTCCCATAAATAGCGGGTAATTGCCCGCTTGCGCGCCTCGGCCTTTTTCTGCCAGGCCAGGGCGGTAAGCTCTTCGCCTTTGGCATGAGACAGCGTGGCTATCATCAACTCAAGCTTGTATAACAACGCATTGAGGTCGATGGGGATAAACTGCGTGGTACGAATGCTCGCCAGGCGTTTGGGATTGCGTAGCCAGCGCGACGAATAATCCCATCCGGACGCGGCACCTGCGCGCAGATCCCGATAAACCTCGCTTGCCGGGCGCTTTGAAAGACGAGCCGTTTCCACATCTTCGATCCAGGACTCATCGCGCGGGGTATCCCGGTCATCCCAGTAGCGGTTCAGCAACGAGCCGTCAGGCATACGAACCACATGGCGGTAAGCCTGGTTTGGCATCAGCGAGCCCGCACCGTCCATCCAGAACTGATACTCTTTCATCAGTTGATCCAGATAGCGCTGTGAACCCTGCACGCCGTCCTCTTCAAACAGCTCCACCATCAAGGCAAACACCGGTGGCTGTGAACGGCTGAGATAATAGGTACGGTTACCGTTTGGCACATGACCGTAGTTATCGATCAGCCAGGCGAAGTTGTCTGCCATATGGCGCAACAAATCGTCACGGCCCGATTCAGCCAGGCCGAGCATGGTGAAGTAGGAATCCCAATAGTAGGTTTCACAGAAGCGTCCGCCGGGCACCACGTAGGGCTTAGGCAGCGGCAGCAACGAGGAGTGCGGCATATGCTGCTGCGGCATTTTGGTCAGAACCGGCCACAGATCGTCGATATGCTCGTTGAGCGTTTTATCGGGATTTGAGACGTAAAAGCTTTCGTTAATGCCTGGCATATAAAAATGCTCAGTAACGAAACGCGACAGATCGAAGTCCTTGCTGCGCTTTTGACGGCGATAGCGCATCAGAACATCCAGTGGATCATACTTGGGCGAACAATCGGGAAAGGTTTTGCTGTCCTCGAAAATGCCCGACATCTGGACGGCTTCAAACAGCTCAAGATAGCGATCGGCAGGCGTCAGCGCATCCGGAGCCGGTAAGCCTTCGATCAGCTCTGGCTCAGGTTCAGAATCCTGCATGCGGTCCAGCTTCAGTTCATGGGGATCGTATTGATACTCAACTTCCGCCCCGGCACGATTCTCTTCGAATGCATTGAGTTGCTGGCGATAAGTATTAATAACGGCCTCCTGAGCGAACGGGGTTGCACAAAAGAGAAATTATAGACCTCTCGCAGGCAGGAACAACAATGCAGATTGTCTATGAACGTAATAAAAATTGTCGATTAATCGTATGCATTGAATAAAACACAGTCAATTCAACCAAATATGACCAGTTTTGCATTAAATGCATTTCAGATGAATCTCTTAGGATATAACTAAATAAATTTTGATCATCGCCAGCGGGCATGTTTTTGACCTGCGTAGCCGTCAAAATGCACAGAAGTGTCAGGATAAAGCAAAATGGTGCGAACAACCCCGCTAAGGACAATTCCGTGGTGAAACCTTACATCTTACAACCTCTCGCTGAGCAGGATGTGTCGGCATTCCGTGCTATCAGACTGGAGGCACTCAGGCGTCATCCCGACGCCTTTGGCGCGGATTACGATCGCGAGCGTCAGCAGCCGGACGCTTTTTTTGCGGCAATGCTACGTGAAAACCGTATGCTGGCGGGCATCGATGACCAGGGCCAGACAGGTGGCATCGTCGGCGTGCGCTTTAATCCAGGCGTGAAACAGCGGCACATCGCCACGCTCTGGGGAATGTATGTGCGTCCTGAATGGCGGGGCAGCGGACTGGCGAAGGCGCTGCTCACGGCTGCGATAGCGGAAGCCCGTGAATGCCGCAGCCTGAAACTCGCCGTGAGCGCCACCAATATCGCGGCTGCCAGGCTGTACCGCTCGGCGGGGTTTCAGACCTACGCGACGGATGTTGCTGCGCTTTATGTCAACGGCGTTTTTCACGATACCTTGCTGATGCGGCGGGATGCTGAACCTGAGCGCTAAGCCTGTAACCTGTGCTGAACAAACGGGCAATACAGGGCGGCGGTCAGATCGGGCTGATACTGAACAGACGCTGCAGTGCCGCTTTGCCGCTGTCCGTTACAACAAGCTCCCGGTATCCCGGCGCCTGCATCAGCCAGTGCTTTTGCAGCAGAAAGCGTAACAAAGCGGCACCCACTTCGCCCCCGGCATGAAAGCGTCTTTCACTCCAGTCCAGGCAGGGACAGCATGCTTTTCGTCGGGAACGAGGGGCAAGCACGATGCCCGCCTTGTCAAAGTTCGCCGTGCCGCACGGCGTTAAGGCTGTGCCGTCTGATGTTATCCAGCCTGCCGATTGCAGAAAATCATAGATTTCGACCGCAATCTCACCGGCCAGATGGTCGTAGCAGGTGCGGGCTCGCCTCACCCGGTTTGGCGTCGTGGTTTTAACGGCGTTACCGGGCTTAACCGAAACGCCCATCAGGTTTTCCAGTAGCCCGGCAACCTCGCGATCGGCCAGGCTGTAGTAGCGATGCCTGCCCTGCACCACACAGACGATCAGGCCGGTATCAAGCAACTTATGCAAATGACCGCTGGTGGTGGACGGGGCGATGTCGGCAACCACGCTTAGCTCAGTGGCTGTCCATGCCCGGCCATCCATTAGTGCACAGAGAATATGCATTCTGGATGCATCCGCCATCGCGGTGGCGACCGCAGACATGCTGGTCTCCAGTGAAGGCGGATGATCTTGTTGATGCCGGGAAGGGATCAGTTTCATGCTGTCGCTAATGTCCATTTTCGGGTGACGTCACCAGCCCGCTCATCATCATCGGTGATCAGGATCAGTCGGTTACTGTGATCGCTGTATTGAACCAGTATAGTAATGCCATTTTCCGCAATGACCCGCGCAATTTCACCCAGTTCTCCCGGCTGTTCCTGCGCTAACTTCCTAATCAACGGTTTTTTGAGCTCTCTGACATCGAAACCGGCGTCAGACAATAACTGATATGCTTTGGGCCCCTCTTCAACAAGAAAATGCGCGTGGCTCTCGTGCGACGTTGTAAAAACGCCACCGCCTTCCAGCCCAATGCCATGCTGGCCGAGCAGGGTGCCAAATGATGAAAGCGCCCCCGGTGTATTACTGAACACGACGTGAATATCAAACATGATCGCGCCCCTCTGGCCCTGAATAGTCCCGAATGAGCTGGACAACGCGTATCTGGTAATGGGCAAAAATGCGTTTTTTACCTTCTGCCTGTGCCGACTGATGCCGCGTGTTTTCCCGCCAGTTTCTTACTGCACTCTCATCCTCCCACCACGATAACGATAAAACCTTGCCGGGCGCGCTCAGGCTCTGAAATCGTTCGATCCTGATAAACCCCGGTATTTCGGCCAGCGCGGGTGTCAACTCAGCCGCCAGCGCAAGGTAGCGTTGTTGCGCTGCGGGCAGTGCCTCTGCTTCAAAAAGAACAGCAATCATTTTGGATCTCCATGAGTAAACATGCAGGCAGTTTACGCACGGCAAAATGTCTTGCTTCGGCGTGTACCGAATCATGGTGTACGCCTCGCGGGCAAGAGGCGATAAGGATGGAGGCATCAGGCGCAATCAAGACAAGATCGCCGTCGTCTATCGGTTATCCTGCTCCGGTAGACGACGGCGTCGTTAGCGAGTAAAGCGGAGGTTAGCGGGTCGACCTTAGCCTTTTGCCAGCGTCGCGCGAATCACGTCCTGATAAGCGGTGGTGGGGCGACCAATAAGCTGGCTCAGTGTGCGCGAATCATCGAACAGCCCGCCCTGAGCAACACCGACGTCGGAGTCCGCCAGTAAGTCCGCCAGCGGTGCCGGTAAACCTGCGGCTTTCAGCGCTGCGGCAAACTCCGCCTGCGGCAGGTTCACGTAATCGACTTTTTCTCCGCTTTGTGCCGCAATTTCAGCGGCAAATTCAGCCAGGGTGTAACTGTCATCGCCTGCCAGCTCGTACACTTTTCCAGCCTGATCGTCACGAACCATCACTTCGGCCGCTGCCTCAGCATAATCCTGGCGCGCAGCAGAAGAGATTCGTCCTTCGCCCGCAGCACCAAGGAACACATGATGTGCCAGGGCTGGCGCGATGCTGGCGGCATAGTTTTCGGTGTACCAGCCGTTGCGCAGCAGGGCGTAAGGCACACCAGAGGCTGCCAGCATGGCTTCGGTCGCGCGATGCTCAATGCCAAGTGAGAGCGGAGAAGTATCAGTATGCAGCAGGCTGGTATAGGCAATAAATTTCACGCCTGCGGCTTTGGCTGCGTCTATCACGGCGCGGTGCTGAGCTTCACGTTGGCCCACTTCACTTCCCGAAATCAGCAGTACTTTATCTACCCCTTTAAAGGCGGCCGCTAAGGTCTCAGGTTTGTTGTAATCCGCTTCACGCACTACAACGCCCAATGCGGCAAGGTCACCGGCTTTAGCGGGCGAGCGCACGGTGGCAACAATGTGGTCTGCAGCAATTTTTTTGCGTAATGCTTCTATGACTAAACGGCCCAGCTGGCCAGTCGCACCAGTAACAGCGATCATTGGGTAACTCCTTTAACATAGCGGTTGGTGAAAAACAGCCTAAGCGATAAACTAACTTTTAGTAAGTACTTACAGAATTGTTAGCGTGGAGCGATATAGCTAAATGTCTGAAAAGATTAGTGAAAGATTTAAACGCGGTGAGCTGTTGCACGTTAACTGTCCGTCACGTGACCTGTTAAAGCGCATTACCAGCCGCTGGAGCGTGTTAATCCTGCTGGCGCTGAAAGATAAAACGCTACGGTTTAGCGAATTACGGCGGACGGTGGGCGGCGTGAGTGAACGCATGCTGGCACAGAGCCTGCGCTACATGGAAGAAGACGGTTTTGTGCAGCGTATTGCCTATGATGTGGTGCCTCCGCATGTGGAGTATCGCCTCACGCCATTGGGCCTGGAAGTGGGGGAGCAGGTGGTCGGCCTGGCCGACTGGTTAGAAGAGAATGTTGATCGTATTCTGTCTCATCGTGAAAAAGACGCCACCGGGGAATAAATTGTCACCCTGAACGGGGCGCGTTTGCCTGTCAGGTGACGCGCCAGCCTGGCCATAGCCGATTACGCAGAGTAAAGGCTGCACTGCAACTGACCGGCATGAACAACCGGCCAGCGCCACAGGGGAGGTTGTTCGCTGGCATTTTTTAACATCGTTTTTACTAATGCGGTTATTTCAGCGAGCTATCGGGAAGAAATAATGACTTTGGGTTTTAGCAGATAGTTCTTTATTTACATACTGCGTTAAATTTTAACATAAATAGCAAACTTTCCTGTGCTGAATGGCACGAGTAAACGCTTATTTATTCTTGGTTAAATATGTCCCGAACGGGCAAAAACCGTCAGAGAGAGAAGATAAGATCACTATCCTGCTAACAATATAAAAAAACACGTAATTTTATTGTGGGATGTAGATTTTTAACGGATTTAAGCCAGCCGGGAAAGGCTGAATAACAGAGAAAAACAGCGAGTTGCGAGGTTTTTTTTACCCAGTGCAGCCTGGCGGGAATGTAGTTTTTTAGCCTCTAATTTAATAACAAAAATGTCACATTGCTGCGCTGTAATTAACTTTTTATTGTTGTTTTTCAAATAAAAGATCTTTCAACAAAAAAATGATCTAAATCAAAAAATACTGTTATAGTTTTTACATATCTGATTGTCTCTGTTTTACCCGGGCGAAGCGTTTTACATTCGCCATGGAATTTTTCTGTGCAACGGAATGACGTTCTTTGTACATAAGTTGTTAATTATAAGTAACTATATGGTGTTCTATGTGGCAAAGAGGTAAGCAATGTTTGGATTAGATGCCTTTCATCTCGCCAGGATTCAGTTCGCATTTACTGTTTCCTTCCATATTATCTTTCCCGCCATCACGATCGGCCTGGCCAGTTTTCTGGCTGTGCTGGAGGGAATGTGGCTAAAAACGCATAATCAAACCTATCGCGATCTCTATCATTTTTGGTCGAAAATCTTTGCGGTGAACTTCGGTATGGGCGTGGTTTCCGGGCTGGTCATGGCGTATCAGTTTGGCACCAACTGGAGTGGTTTTTCTCAGTTTGCGGGCAGTATTACCGGCCCGTTGCTGACCTACGAAGTGTTAACGGCGTTCTTCCTGGAAGCCGGTTTTCTGGGTGTGATGTTATTCGGCTGGAACCGCGTCGGTCCCGGCCTGCACTACTTTGCGACCTGCATGGTGGCGCTCGGCACGTTAATTTCCACGTTCTGGATTCTGTCCTCCAATAGCTGGATGCAAACGCCGCAGGGCTACCTGATTCAGAACGGCGTTGTCGTGCCGGAAGACTGGTTTAAAATTGTCTTTAACCCGTCATTCCCTTATCGCCTGTTACATATGTCCGTGGCGGCCTTTCTGGCCAGTGCCTTCTTTGTGGGCGCTTCTGCAGCCTGGCATTTACTTAAAGGCAATGACAATCCCGCCATTCGTAAGATGTTCTCAATGGCGCTGTGGATGGCCCTGATTGTGGCACCGGTTCAGGCCATGATTGGGGATGCGCACGGGCTGAATACCCTGGAACACCAGCCGGCAAAAATTGCGGCTATCGAAGGCCACTGGGAAAACCCGCCGGGTGAAGCGACGCCACTCATTCTGTTTGGTGTGCCGGATATGGAAGAAGAACGCACTAAGTATGCGCTGGAGATTCCTTATCTTGGCAGCCTTATTCTGACGCACAGTCTGGATAAGCAGGTACCGGCGCTAAAATCCTTCCCGAAAGAAGATCGTCCAAACTCAACCATCATCTTCTGGTCATTCCGCGTGATGGTGGCGCTGGGCCTGTTGATGATTACGCTGGGCGTGGTCAGCTTGTGGTTACGCTTTAAAGGACGCCTGTATGAGTCGCGTCCGTTCCTGTGGTTTGCCTTACTGATGGGGCCATCGGGCCTGATTGCCATCTTAGCCGGTTGGTTTACCACAGAAATTGGCCGTCAGCCGTGGGTCGTTTATGGCGTACAGCGCACTATCGATGCGGTATCGCCGCATGGCGAAATGCACATGAGTATCAGCCTGCTCGCCTTTATCCTGGTTTACTCCTCCGTCTTCGGTGTGGGTTATCACTATATGATGCGGTTGATTAAGCAGGGTCCGGTGACGGGCGAAGGCGATATCGTTGAAACGGGTGGCCCCGGCCAGATCAAAACGCCATCACGTCCGCTCTCTGCTGCCACTCACCAGAATGAGGAGCGTTGAGATGGTTGATTACTCTGTTATCTGGTTCGCGATTATCGTTTTTGCTGTCCTGATGTATATCGTGATGGACGGTTTCGACCTGGGCATTGGCCTGCTGTTTCCTTTCAATAAGGATGCAGGCGAGCGCGACATGATGGTGAATACGGTTGCGCCAGTCTGGGATGGTAACGAAACCTGGCTGGTGCTGGGTGGTGCGGGCCTGTTTGGCGCGTTCCCCCTGGCCTACGCGGTTATTGCGGATGCGCTTTCTATCCCGCTCACCGCCATGCTGATTGGGTTGATTTTTCGCGGCGTGGCCTTTGAGTTCCGTTTTAAGGCCGTCGAGCATCACCGGGCATTTTGGGACAAGTCGTTTATCGCCGGTTCGCTGCTGGCGACCTTTAGCCAGGGCGTTGCGGTAGGTGCCATGCTGGACGGTATTCCGGTATCCGGCCGTAGCTTTGCAGGTTCCACGATGGACTGGCTGGCCCCGTTCCCGCTGTTCTGCGGCGTCGGACTGGTGGTGGCCTATGCATTACTGGGCTGTACCTGGCTTATCATGAAAACCGAGCATGAGCTGCACCGTAAAATGTCCGCACTGGCAACGCCGCTGCTCGTGGCACTGCTGGTCATTATTGGCGTGATCAGCATCTGGACACCCTTTACCCACCATAACATTGCGCACCGCTGGTTCAGCATGCCGAATCTGTTCTGGTTCCTGCCGGTGCCCGTTCTGGTGCTGCTGTGTGCCTGGGGACTGAGAAGCGCCATCAAGCGTGAGGCGCACTATTCGCCTTTCCTGCTGACGCTGGCGCTGATTTTCCTGGGCTTCTCAGGCCTGGGAATCAGTATCTGGCCGAATATTATTCCGCCCTCGGTTTCGATCTGGGATGCGGCTTCTCCACCACAGAGTCAGGCATTTATGCTGGTGGGCAGCCTGCTGATTATCCCGATGATCCTGGGCTACACCTTCTGGAGCTATTACGTGTTCCGCGGAAAAATCAAAGCAGACGAAGGATACCATTGATATGCAGACCCAGGTCAGCAGCAAAGAACGTCAGAATGAAACCCGGTCGCCGTGGTGGAAACGCGTGCTGTGGCTGGTGGTTATCTATGGGGCAAGTGTGCTGGCACTCGGTGTGGTGGCCACGCTGTTCAGAATGATGATGACCGCCGCTGGCATGCGCAGCCACTAAGCTTCACCCACTGCGTAGCGAAACCGGGGCAGGATATCGTACCCGGTTTGCTCTGTTCTTCTGTTATCGGCCAGCCTTCGGGCTGGCTTTTTTAATAGTAACCCAGGCAATTAATGCGCTTTTCGCCGTCCATCCTGACGTTTACCCTGCGCTTCATTACATTTTGTAAGGCTTTTTGTTACTCTTTTATGACGAATTCCCCCCTCTTTTTCTGTTCATACATCAATGCTAAGTCAAACCATAAAAAAACAGCATATTAATGATCTAGTCGACTGGATTGAGGCCAACCTGACCAACGACATTAATATCGACCAGATCACCCTCAAATCCGGCTACTCAAAATGGCATATGCAGCGTTTGTTCAAGGAGATGACCGGGCAAACACTGGCGGCCTATACGCGAAAACGCCGGCTCACGCTCGCCGCCATGGCACTGCGACTGACCCGCATGCCGTTGATTGATGTTGCGGTGCGTTTCGGCTTTGAAAATCAGCAAAATTTTAATCGTGTCTTTAAAAACCATTTCACGATGACGCCGGGGGCTTTCCGACGCCTCAGAGTCTTACCTGTGCGCCATTTTCACGGACGCATTGCCCAGCGCACGCCAGTAAAACAGGTGTTACTGACAGTACGTGAAGAGGCGTTGCAGTTGCAGGGCGAGACGCTGGAGTGGGAGTGCAGGTACGGCGACTATATATGCGATCGCCATCAGCGCGTTGCCGAACAGGTTCGTCATTTTGTCCTTGCGCATCAGGGAACTGCACACGGCTGGTTGGGGTTTCAGTACGGTCCGGGAAGCAGCGCTGTTGAACAGCAGCACATCAGTCTGTTTCGCGGGGTTGAGGTGCAACCAGCGGCTGATGTCCATCAGGATAAGCCGGTCCGCATAGTTGAGCCTGGCCTGTATGCCAGCCTTACGTGGAGCGGTACGCCGGAACAACTCACGCGTTTTATCGCGGATATTTATTATCTGCATTTGCCCAAATTGGGCGTTGCCTGCCGTCCGGGGATGGATTTACTGTGCCTGGATTTAGCCCGGTGCACGGCTGACAACATTGAAGGCGTATTTTCCATCCCGGTAACGCAATGCTGAATGCACATTACGTGCGCCATACTGTGATAAAGCGCACGATTTTATAAGCAGGTAATCTGGCGAGGCGTAAAATTCTCCCTGAAGCTCACTGAGGAGCCACTACGACGGCTTTTATTTCTCTGAGCTGGAATATTCACCTGCTTTCTGCGCCTTATCAGGCTAAAAACTATGATTAAACTTTCCCAGATATCAGCAATGCTGCTGGCTATCGCGCTGTCTGTGGCTCCGGCTCTGGCTGGCGCGCAAATGACCGATCCTGTCAATGTGCCAACAGGTTTGCACCCTGGCTCGCAGGGCACGCATAACGAGATACTCGGTGACAGCTCTCTGCCTCAAAGCAGCGGACAAAACCCGGTTCGATAACAACGTTATTGCCGTCAGTCCTCTTAAAAGGTGCGCAAGCGCCTTTTTTGTTTTTACGTGCCCGTTTCTTCTTCCCTTGCGATCCCTCTCTTCATAACCGATCGCATTTTTGGTCATTGTTCTTAAGATATATCATAGCTATTCTGAGCCGCTAGCATGAGAATGATTTCTATTTACTCAGGCCGCGCGAAAACCATTCCCGCTCGCACAGCCGCGTTTCCGGAGAGTTACTGTGCATACATCTTATCCCCGTCGTTTACCTGAACGCGTACGTAACGAACTGCGCTTTCGTCGCATCCATGTGGCCGAAAAAACCAGGATCGCCGACACGTTTTGGCGCATCGTCTTCACAGGTGACGACCTGATGGGCTTCAACTCCCCTGGTTTTGACGACCATATTAAGGTCTTCTTTCCCTCCGCTGACGGCGCAGCGCTGGCACTGCCGACGATCAACGAGGACGGTATTCAGTGGCAAGACGGCTTGCGGCCGGTAGCGCGCGACTATACGCCACTGGCGTTCGACGGCCTGTCATCGCTGACGCTGGATTTTTACAGTCATGAAAGCGGCGTCGCCAGTAACTGGGCAGCGCAGGCGCAGGTGGGTGATACCTTAATCATCGGTGGTCCGCGTGGTTCTTTGCTGGTGCCGACAGATTATGCTTTTCAGCTTTATGTGTGCGATGAAACCGGGCTGCCAGCGTTTAAGCGCCGCAGCAGCACAGTAAAGGCAGAGGCGCTGCATCTGTTTGCCTACGCCGATGAGGCCGCCGGGCGCGCTTGCCTGGCGGATACCGGCAATGCAGAGATCAGCTGGCTCGGCAGGGGTAACATGACGTTGGCGGATTTACCGCAGCTCACTGCTGCACTGGATAAGATAGCTATTCCGCAGCACGACGCCTTTATCTGGCTTACCGGAGAAGGGCAGTTCGTGAAACAGCTGTGTGACTATTTCACCACGCAGCGCGGGGTTGACGCTGATTGTGTGCGTGCCGTGGCTTACTGGCATCAAAAGTAAGTCTTCTTCTGCTAACTGGATTTACGTGACCTGCTGTTGATTGAATTTTGCCTGACGGCCCACTACCATCAGGCTCTTTCCACTGACTCAGGCAGAGAATGAAAATGGATTCGGCACATTCAGGGCAGAGTAACCACGATGCGCATTCGGAGCCGTGCAGTGGACGTCGCAAGCGCCGTGAAAAAATGTTGGATGCGGGCGAGATCCGTCTGTTGATGCTGCATTTTATCTCGCAGCGTGCCACGCATGGTTATGAGCTGATTAAATGTATTGAGGAGCTGTCAAAAGGCGAGTATTCGCCCAGTCCTGGCATCATTTATCCCAATCTGACATGGCTGGAGGAGATGGACGCCATTCATATCCATGATCCTCTCGCCGCGCGTAAGGCTTTTGTGCTGACCGAAACGGGCCACGCCATGCTAAAGCGCGATGCCGCATTGCTATCTCGCCTGATGAAGCGTTTGTCATCCCTTGCGGTTCTGGTCAATAACCGCAGCATACCGGAGATTGAGCAGGCTATTTATCACTTCAAAAGTGCCTTAAACACTCGCCTGGCGCAGCAGGAGATTACCGATGAAACCCGGGAAAAAATTGTTGCGGTGCTGAAGACTGCGGCAGATGAAATCAACCGCAGTTAATGACTGAGGCTGGTGATCAGCTGTCGTCAGATTTATTTTTATCAATGTGCCCCAGCGAACGCTCCGGGAAACAGATATCCCTTACCCGCTGCTTAAGCGTCTGGGCATCGGGGAATCCGCCGTCGCGTTTGCGTTCCCACAACAGATGCTCATCCAGGGTAATTTCAAATACACCGCCGGTGCCCGGACGCAACGTCACGCTGGCTAAGTCCTGTGCAAAGGTTTGCAGCAGTTCCTGCGCCATCCAGGCGGAGCGCAGCAGCCAGTTACATTGGGTACAGTAGTGGATGACGATCACGGGTTTTTGCATCTTTCCCTCTCTTTCTTATTCGTTAACGCTCAGACCAGCAGGCGCTATTAGCGTGCGCGTCCGGCTGTGCTGTTACGCATGGGTTTCTTGTCTTGATGTTTTGTTGCTAACCCTGACGCGAATCCTCACCCGTGGCAGACAGCAGCGCAAACCTTAACCCATCGCCAGCCGAAACGGTACAGGTAAGCGCCTGCGTTTATTCTGATAAAACATCAGATTAGCTGTTTCAGGTTGTGTGGTTTCGGCCATACTTCACTCATGGCAGGAAACAAAGGAAAACCCATGATGAAACTTAATGAGGCCGCAGCGTTACTGGGGCAGCAACTTTTATCCTCTGGTCTTCGTCTGGCGACGGCGGAGTCCTGCACGGCAGGATTAATCAGCATGACGCTGGCTGCAGTCGAAAACAGTGGCGATTTTTTTACCAGCGGTTTTGTGACCTATAGCGAAAGCGCCAAGGTACGACTGCTTGGCGTCAGCGAGGACACGCTGGAAAAACATACGGCGGTAAGCCGGGAAACCGTATGCGAAATGGCTCGGGGTGCGCGTGAGCGCTCTGGTGAGCCGGTCAGTCTGGCTATCAGCGGCTATGCCGGGCCGGACGGCGGACAGGATGGCACCCCCGCAGGTACGATTTGGGTAGGATGGGCCTTGCCGGGCGGTGACGTCATCGCCCGCTGTCAGCACTTTTCCGGTGAGCCGAAAGCGGTGATGGAGCAGGGGACGATCTGGGCGATTCAGGGGCTGAGCGAATTACTGACGCGCCCGCCTTCGTCGCTCCAGACCGTAAAAGAGCATTAAGCGCAGTCGACGATCAGACGGCCCCGGATTTTGCCATCCAGCAGGTCCTGTGCGCCCTGGCACACTTCACTGAGCGGGATGACTGTTGTCATCTGGCTCAGTAACGCATCATCCAGAAGCTGCCCCAGCCGCTGCCAGGCCTGTTGTCGCAGCGGTTTAGGGCACATCACGCTGTCTACGCCTGCCAGCGTCACACCGCGCAGAATAAAGGGCGCGACGCTGGTGGGCAGATCCAGCCCCTGTGCCATGCCGCAGGCCGCCACCACGCCGTCACGCTGCATCCCGGCCAGCACATTGCTCAGCGTGTGGCTGCCGACGCTGTCGATGGCGGCGGCCCAGCGCTCTTTACCCAGTGGCTTGCCGGGTTGGGTCAGTTCGGCGCGATCCATCACCGCGGTGGCCCCCAGGGTGGAGATTAAATAGGCTTCATCGCTGGCCCGTCCGCTGGAGGCGATTACCTCATAGCCAAGCTTTGCCAGTAAAGCGACGCTGAAGCTGCCGACGCCTCCGCTGGCACCAGTGACTAAAACCGGACCGCTACCGGGCTTAACGCCCTGTTTTTCAAGCGCCAGCACGCACAGCATGGCGGTAAAACCCGCCGTTCCAATTGCCATGGTATTCAAGGGTGTCAGCGTATCCGGCAGCGCGACCAGCCAGTCGCCAGACACGCGGGCTTTCTGTGCCAGCCCGCCCCAGTGTTTTTCCCCAACGCCCCAGCCGGTGAGCAGCGCCGCATCGCCTTCTTGCCAGTCAGGATGGCGGCTTGCCGTGACGCGTCCGACGAAATCAATCCCCGGCACCATTGGGAACTGGCGCACAATCGGCCCTTTATTGCAGATTGCCAGCGCGTCTTTGTAGTTGAGGGTGGAATAGCTTACGTCGAGGGTGACGTCTTGATCGGGTAATTGTGTTTCGGAGAGTTCTTTGAGTTGAGAGCGGTAACCCTGTTCGTCATTGTCGATGACCAGTGCCTTAAACATGCAGCCTCCGTCAGGCATAAGAATAATCAGGCAAGTTTACGCCGGATACGCCGATTGCGGTAGGCACTGGACCGACAAGTGCGCGACGTGCCGCAATTTGGTGGTGTTCCAGTGCAGGCTGATGAAGGTGCTGCCGTATTTGCATATTGCATAATTTTGCATTAATTACAAAAACTTAATCGGTTGGTCATGAGCGTTTTAAATGCAATTAAATGATATTTAAGGCTTTTTTATTTTGTGTTTATTGACCTGATATATAAAGTTGTCGGGTTGTTCCTGCCGGTAAAAAATGACATTATGACCGCCACTTTTTTCTTGCCACCGCCCGCTAACAGAGGACGCTATCATGTCCGGTTCAATGCGCATCCGCACTTGTTCCCACTCGCCTGAGCTGGCGCGTGAACTGTTCCTCGTCGTCATGCCAGTTACACACACATCGTTCACTATGCGGTGAGGCCAATCGGGCCGCAACTGTTGGACATGAGTAAGGACTACTCTTTACTGATGTCTATCGGTCTATCGCGTCAGACATTATTCGCCGGGGAAATTTCCCTATTGCCGTGCCTCAGGCACCCACTCCCTGACTGTTAGGGATTTGTGTTATGACACCACTTAAAATTGCTGCCAGCGCTGCTGTTGCGCCTAATCTGACCCTGAATACTGCGCGCGACGTGGTTACGCTGGATAATACTGATTTTACCGATGTGGCGGCTGTGGTCGTCTCGCTGGCTGATACACGCAGTGGCGTGCTGGCGTTGTTACGTCACACTGGTTTTAATTTACCGGTGTTTGTTGCCAATGCCTTCGAAGAAGAGGTGATGCACCTGCCTGGCGTCACGGGTGAACTGAATGGCGAGCCGCAGGATTGGGTGGCATTGGAAACCGCCGCTCAGGCTTATGAAGCCGCATTATTGCCGCCGTTTTTTGAAACTCTGACGCGTTACGTCGACATGCAAAACAGCACGTTTGCCTGTCCCGGTCATCAGGGCGGTGCGTTTTTTAAAAAGCATCCTGCAGGTAAGCAATTTTTTGATTTTTATGGCGAAAACGTTTTTCGATCGGACATGTGTAATGCCGACGTTAAGCTGGGCGATCTGCTGATCCATGAAGGCTCGGCGAAGCATGCACAAAAATTTGCCGCCAAAGTGTTTAATGCGGATAAAACCTACTTTGTGTTAAATGGCACTTCAAGCGCGAATAAAGTGGTCACCAATGCTTTACTGACGCGCGGTGATTTAGTGCTGTTTGACCGCAATAATCATAAATCCAACCATCATGGTGCGCTGATCCAGGCAGGGGCAACGCCTGTTTATCTTGAGGCTGCCCGTAATCCGTTTGGCTTTATTGGCGGCATTGATGCGCACTGTTTTGACGACGGCTATCTGCGCGAACAGATCAAGAAAGTCGTACCTGAGCGGGCTAACGACGCGCGTCCATTCCGGCTGGCGATTATTCAGCTAGGCACCTACGACGGCACGGTCTACAACGCGCGTCAGGTGGTGGATCGCATTGGTCATCTGTGTGACTACATTCTGTTTGACTCGGCCTGGCTGGGCTATGAGCAGTTTATTCCGCTGATGGAAGGTTGCTCTCCGCTGACGCTTGAGCTTAACGAAAACGATCCCGGCATTTTTGTTACCCAGTCAGTGCACAAGCAGCTGGCAGGCTTTTCGCAGACCTCGCAGATTCATAAAAAAGATAACCATATTCGTGGGCAAAAGCGTTTCTGCCCGCACAAGCGGTTGAACAACGCATTCATGCTGCACGCATCAACCAGCCCGTTTTATCCGCTGTTTGCCGCACTGGATATTAACGCCAAAATGCATCAGGGCGAGGCGGGACGCCGCATGTGGGATGAGTGCGTGATGCTGGGCATTGAAGCGCGCAAAGCGATCTTTGAGCGTTGTGAAATGATCCTGCCTTTCGTGCCGGAAACCGTCAATGGCCAGCGCTGGCAGGATGCGCCAACGGAAGCGATCGCACGCGATCTTAACTATTTTAGCTTCGAACCTAACGCTAAATGGCACGGTTTTGCCGGATACGATCGCGATCAGTACCGTGTCGATCCTTGCAAGTTGCTGCTGACCACACCAGGCATTGATGCTGCCAGTGGCGAATACGCTGATTTTGGTATTCCAGCGACCATTCTGGCGAACTACCTGCGTGAGAACGGCATCGTGCCGGAAAAATGCGATCTCAATTCCATTCTGTTTCTGCTAACGCCAGCAGAAAGCCCGGAAAAAATGGCGATTCTGGTCGCGATGTTGGCGCAGTTTGAGCAACATGTTAAAGAAGATACGTTGCTGGCTGAAGTGCTGCCCACGCTTTACCGTAAAAACGCCAAACGCTACGCGGGTTACACCTTGCGCCGTCTGTGTCAGGAGATGCATGACCTGTACGTGAGCTTTAACGTAAAAGATCTGCAACGCATGATGTTCCGCGAGCAGGGTTTGCCGCAGGTTAAAGTGAACCCACAGGATGCGCATCAGGCTTATATTCGTGGCGAAGTTGAGCTGGTACCGATTGCAACGGCAGAAGGGCGTATTGCGGCGGAAGGCGCACTGCCTTATCCACCTGGCGTACTTTGTGTGGTACCGGGTGAAGCATGGGGCGGGGCGGTACAGCGCTATTTCCTGGCGCTGGAAGCGGGCATTAACCAGTTGCCTGGTTTTTCTCCGGAGTTACAAGGGGTTTACACCGAGGAAGATGCTGACGGACGTAAGTATCTGGTGGCAAATATGATGGTGCAATGAGTTTGCGTTATGCCTGGGCGGCGGCTTATCACCAGGGTTTCGGCGGATGGCCTGTCATCAGGCCCTGAGAAGGTTTCGTTCGCCAGGCGGCAGGGAGTTTCAGTTTGCCCCGTGCGGGCGACCGACAAGGGGCGGCCAGTCGCCGCGGCCCCTTGACCCCGGGCTCCCGTCCTGCCCGCCCGCCGCTGCGCGGTCCCTTCGCTGCTTCAGGATTTCTGCCGGACCGCCAGGACGCGCCGTCCCTGGCGCGGCCCGGCTCTCGCCGACGTCCTGTCGGCTCATCCGGAAATCCCTCATCCGCTCAGCGGTCGGGAAGGCCGGCCAACTCCCCCGCTTCGATATCTGTAGTAAAACCAACCGCGTTGCCGCTTCAGATGCAGGAAAAGCCTCCTGGCTCATCACTTTTCATTTTTTCATGTTCGTCAGGCTTTCCCGTCCTGAGTTTTGATTGCGCATGTTAACAACAGGCGAAGCCAGTCTTCCGGGAAAACATTCGATCTCACAGGCGTAGGTTTTCGGAGGCATCCGGATCGCATCCTAATGTATTGAGATAAAGATATTTTTCTGTTCCCTAAACGTCCGCATTCATTTTAACCGCACGTAGTTAATTACAGACAACGCCGACCTTCCGGGAAAAATATAAGCCCTCACAGGCGTGGGTTTTCAGGAGGCATCCGGAGCGCATCCTAATATATTGAGATAAAGATATTTTTCTGTTCCCTAAACGTCCGCATTCATTTAACCGCACGCAGTCAATTACAGACAACGCCGACCTTCCGGGAAAACATTCGATCTCACAGGCGTAGGTTTTCAGGAGGCATCCGGAGCGCTGAGGAGAGAGCGGAGGCCAGGGCGGAGCGGCAGGGATGCCGCGCAGAGGACGGCTGCGCCAGGGAGGGTGCATCCGTCCGGCCCGTCAGGCCGCAGTGAGTGACGAAGGAACAGCGACGGCTGCCGGACGCCGGGATTGTTAAGGGGCTGGCGTAAGCCCCTTAACACGTCCGCCTGCACGGGCAGGCTGAAACTGCCCAACGCCTGGCGGGCAGAACCATCTCATAGCCAGAGTGAGCAACCCAACGCCTGGCGGGCGGAACCTTCTCACAGCCAGAGTGAGCAACCCAACGCCTGGCGGGCGGAACCTTCTCACAGCCAGAGTGAGCAACCCAACGCCTGGCGTGCGGAACCTTCTCACAGCCAGAGTAAGCAACCCAACGCCTGGCGGGCGGAACCTTCTCACAGCCAGAGTAAGCAACCCAACGCCCGACGGGCAAAACAACCCATCGCCCGGCGGGCAGCCCCCCATCAAAACCGATGATAACTCCGCTGCGCCGTACTCACCTTATACAAATAATGCCGCGATTCCGCAGACGGATGCTGTTTAGACAGCGTCTGATAAACCTGACTGGGTGACATACCGTTAATGATAGTGACCGCACGATCCTTATCGCTGGAGAACACACGCAGTACGCTGCCTGCACCGCCGTTATAGGCGGTAATGACGGCATAGCGACGCGAAAGCGGGTCCTGAATGCCTGCCAGATAGCTGCGCTGCAGCAATGACAGGTAAGCCGTACCGGCATCAATGTTGTTCTCGGGGTCCAGCAGGTAGCTGCGGCTTGGTTTGCCCCATTTACCCTTCATGCGGAACACATCTACGCCCGCGGTATGCTGTACCACCTGCATTAAACCCAGTGCGTCAGAATGGCTGACGGCGTAGGGGTTAAAACTGGATTCGGTCTGCATAATCGCGAGGATCAGAGACGCATCAACACCATATTGCTCAGCAGCTTTGCGCACCATCGGCAGATATTTATGCGCACGCTTATCAAGATGGTTAGGCACCATCGGAATGGTAACCGAGTAGATCACATGCAGACCAGAATTGCGACGCTGCAGTTTATTCGCAATCAAATAGTCCGCAAACGCCTGAGCGCGGCCCTGCCAGCGGATGGCCTGCCCGGTGTTATCCAGTACCTGACCATACAGCAGCGGTTCTTTACTGATTTGGATATCGTTGACATCAGAATAAAGATCGACATTGCCCGGGTCCTCGCCGATCAGCAAGGTGGTCACGATCGCCTGACGCAGGCTGGCCGTGGGATCGGTACCGGAAATGGTCTCAATAGTGATATTACCGCTTTCAAAGTTGATATGGCTGCGGGTGTAATAGTTGTCGCTATATTTGACGTAGTCTTTTGGTCCGGCAATCAGAACCTCATTGATACCCCAGATGTTCTCAATGTTATGGGCGAACTGCCCCATCAGGATGTCAAATCCGTTGGTGTCCTTCACCCACTCTTCTGAATAGGTCGGGTTCTTTTTTCCGGAACAGGAAACTAAAAGGGGTGCAATCACCAGCAGGGCTATCAGCTTTTTATTCATCTAAAATACATGCCTGACCTGGAAAACGGCCCCAGTACTGAGGCCAAAAAGGTTATGCTTCGGGTGGCGTATAGCCTTCAATGTGGACGTCTTTGCCTTCAAACAGGAAATTGATCATCTCCTTTTCCAGCACTTTGCGATCTTCGGGGTTCATCATGTTGAGCTTTTTCTCGTTGATCAGCATGGTTTGCTTGGCCATCCATTGCTGCCAGGCTTCTTTCGAGATTTCATTGTAAATGCGTTTTCCCAGATCGCCAGGGTAGAGTTGGAAATCTTGTCCTTCAGCGTCACGTTGTAAAAAAGTACAAAAAATAGTGCGGCTCATTATTCTTCCTCGTTAATCTCACAGCGGCCTAAAGGCAACTGCTGGGGATGGCGCAGTTCGTGCAAAAGACGCTCTACGGGTGCGGCTAATCCCACAGACGGCGGCAGCGTTAAGTTATACCAGAGACCGCCCGCTTCATCCATTAATGCCCCGGCAGAAGGCCATGACAGCCACATTGGGACGATATCCAGATGGAAATGGCTGAAGGTATGACGAAACGCCGTAAGCTGCTGAGGTTTCGCCCGAATGCCTCGTGCCGTCAGCCAGTCGGTCATCGCCTCTTCACTGGTGAACTGCGGGAAGCAGAATAATCCGCCCCAAAGGCCCACCGGCGGACGCTGTTCCAGCCAGACCTTGTCGCCATGTTGCATCATCAAAAACCAGCCGCTGCGCGCCGGCAACGTCTGTTTCGGCTTTTTCCCTGGATAGCTGGCCCAACTGTTGTTCGCCCGGGCTTCGCATCCGCTGTTAAGCGGACAGATGTCACATTTCGGTCGGGAGCGGGTACACACCATTGCGCCCAGGTCCATCATTGCCTGGTTAAACTGACTGACGCCTTCGGCTGGGGTGACGTCCTCGCTGATTTGCCACAGACGTTTTTCGACATCTTTTTTACCCGGCCAGCCACCTACCGCGTAACAACGTGCCAAAACCCGTTTAACGTTACCATCCAGAATAGGAAAATGCAGACCCAGCGACAGAGACAAAATAGCGCCAGCGGTAGAACGTCCCACGCCAGGCAAAGCGGCGACGTCATCATAGTTGCGGGGAAACTCGCCGCCATGAACATCCACGACCTGTTTTGCCGCTTTATGCAGGTTGCGCGCCCGGGCGTAGTAACCCAGGCCGGTCCAGAGATGCAATACCTCGTCCAGGGGCGCGGCGGCTAAATCGCTGACGGTAGGAAACCGCGCCATAAAGCGTTCAAAGTAGGGAATAACGGTGGTCACCTGGGTTTGCTGTAACATGACTTCAGACAGCCACACCTTATAAGGTGTTTTTTCCAACTGCCACGGCAGGGTTTTACGGCCAAAGCGCTGATACCAGTCCAGCACCTGTTGCGCGAACTGCGGGGCTTGCATCATAAAGGGGATATTTCCGTGATTACGCGACATTCGGGCAGGAATTCCAGCATAAGCGCACGTGAGAGTAAACCGGAAGATTGAAAAGGCCTGTTTCATTCAGGCCCGTCGGATGCGTTGCCTTGACCGCCCCTGGGCGAGTCGCCACGGGCGCGCCAGCATCAATCACAAATGCCAGACAGCAGCAGGCCAGATGACATGCACCTGGCCTGCTGTGGCTGTTCGAAACCCGGTATTAAAAGCCCGGCGTGCGGCTTTTACGGTTCAGATCCAGGTATCGCAAGGCTCCTGACCGGAATCGCTTCTGACGCCGGCGGTTTACGGTATTTATCCAGGAGATGGATCTGGATTTTCCGCAGCATATCGCCGTTCAGCCTGTAGAAACGGAAATAGAGCAGCAGCGTCAGCATAAAAAATACCGCGGGCAGTGCGATCATAATAAATTGCATACCTACCAGGGTTTCCTGTGACTGTGCGATGTTAGGCATATAGCCAATTATCCCCAGCACCACGGCGATAAAGAAAGCGGCAAAGGCTGAACCGCCTTTCACCACCATAGTCTGCACCGAATAAGCAATGCTCTCGCAGCGCACATGCAGCTTGTATTCACCGTAATCGACGGTATCCGCCACCATGATCACCTGGAGCACCCAGAAAAGGGCGGTACCGGTATTTAACAGGATGCCGGCCACCACAATCAGCGGAGTGGAGTGATAGCCCGCCAGCGCCATGGCAAACAGCACGCCACAGCTCAGTATGGGCAGCGCGGATGCCGCCGCCCACAGAATTCGGCGCGACAGAATGTTCACCAGTTTTGGGAACAGGATTAACGTCACCAGGTTCGCCGCACCGGCATAAGAGAGATAGTAGGGGAAAAGAGCGGCATCACCGATAACGTAGGTGAAATAGTAGATGGTAAAGCCGGTAATAATGTTAGCCGCGACGTTGTAAGCCAGCGCCATTCCCAGCAGGCAGGAAAGCTGATCGTTACGATAGATGAGGGCGACAATGGCTTTCAGTCCCAACCGGCTGCCGTCCGTGGTCTCATCGTCAGTGGACGAATAGACTTCATGCACGTTTCGCAGTGTCACCAACATCGATGCGATAAAAAAGGCAATTAACACCAGCGTAAACATCTGGAAGCCTAATCCGCGATTGTCACCGCCAACATAGCTGACAAAGGGCAGGGCAATGCCTGCGGTGACGAAGGAGGCAAGGCTGGCGAAAAAGCGCGGCCAGGGCACCAGCTCTTCACGTTCGCGCTTGTCCAGGGTGATAGTGGGCACCAGCGACCAGAACGGGATATCCATAATGGTGTAGGTCATGCCCCATAAGATGTAAGTGACGCAGACGAACACCAACTGGGCCGTGCCCTCGAACAAGTGGGCGCTAAACAACAGGAACAGCACCAGCGAGTTCGCCAGCGTGCCCACAAAAATCCAGGGTTTGAATTTCCCCCAGCGTGATCGCGTGGCATTAACGATCCAGCCCATGATCGGATCGTTAATGGCATCCCAGATCCGTGCCACTAAAAACAGCGTACCGACGACACCAACCGATAAACCCACTACGTCGGTGTAGTAATACATCAAATACATATAAACAATGCCAATAGCGAAATCTTTCCCAAACGCGCCGAATCCGTAGCTGAGTTTTGTCGTTATTGAAATGCTCATCGGGTACCGGGACGCTGTTGCCAGCGCCCGCCTTCTGTTATGGAATACAGCAGCAGCCGGACTGCATGTCCGGAGACAAAGACGTTACGCGTGAAGCCAGGCGGGCAGCCAGTCTCCGTGTTCGGCGATCAGCTCATCCACCAGCGCATAAATCTCCTCAATGCCCAGCACCGCTGCCGTGTGGGGGTCCAGCATGGCGGCGTGGTAAACCCGGTCACGGTTTTCCGTCAGGATGGCTTCGGTCAGCAGCGTTTGCACATTGATATTGGTTTGCATCATGGCCGCCAGATGTGACGGCAGAGTGCCGACTTTGGTGGGCTGAATCCCGTTGGCGTCCACCAGGCAGGCGACTTCCACACAGCATCCCTGTGGCAGATTGTCGATTAACGCATCATTGCGCACATTGCCGTAAATCACGGCCGGTTCGCCTGTCCATATCGCATTCATAATGGCGCTGGCATACTCGCGTGATGGCTTACTTTCAATGCGTTCAGCGCGCTTGTAATGCTCAAGTTCGCTACGCCAGTTATCCAGTTGCTCTACGCAGCGTTTAGGATATTCGTCCAGCGGGATCTGGTAGCGCTCAATCAGATCGTCTCGTCCCGGCTTGATAAACCAGGGCGTGTATTCCGCGAAGTGTTCTGAAGATTCGGTGACGAAATAGCCCAGTTTTTTGAACATTTCATAGCGTACCAGGTTCGGGCAGCGTGGATTGCCGTGAATATTGGGTTTCGGTGCCTGCCCGGCGTCAAAGGCGGCCAGCAGTTCCGGATACAGATTGACGTAGGTACCCTCTGCGGTTTTCCGCTCAAGCTCCAGATAAAACGCCATATGGTTGATACCGGCAGAGCGGTAACGTAAATCGGCAGGGTTGAGGTTGAGATCGTTCGCCAGCTCTTCAGCGGTTCCCTGAACGGAATGGCACAGGCCAACCTGTTTGATATGCGGATAACGTGCGTACATCGCCCAGGTGTTCATCGCCATGGGGTTGACGTAATTAAGCATGGTGGCATTGGGGCACACCGCCGTCATATCTTCACAAATCTGCCACAGGTGCGGGATGGTGCGCAGCGCGCGCATGATGCCGCCGGGGCCAAGCGTATCGGCGATGGTCTGCTCAAGGCCATAGCGCTTACATACCGCAAAGTCTGTGACGGTACAGGGTTCATAGCCGCCAATCTGGAACGCCACCACCACAAAATCGGCATCGACTAATGCCGTTTTCTGATCACTGTGGCAGGTAATATGGCCTGCCGCGCCAGCCGAACTCATCAGCTTGCTGACCACGGTGTAGGACTCGTCAAGCCGGGTTGCATCAATATCCATCAACGCGATATGGGCTGACTTCAGCGCATCGCGGTGGAAGACATCACCAAGGATATTTTTGACGAAAATAGTGGAACCCGCGCCAATAAACGTAATTTTGGGTGCAGACATCAGGATGCTCCATTGCAAGGTTGGATAACGTCATAGTGTCACGCCGTAACTAACGAAACTTCCTTCTAATCAGGGGAGCATTCCCAAAAGCTCAGATCTGCCCGCCGCCAGCATCGAATCTGAGTTTTTGGGATAAATTTGCCTGGAAAGAAGAGTATCTGGCCTGAAAAGCAGAGAATTATTAACGCGAACCGCCCATTTTTGGCCTCTGCTACTGGCCTGAGCCCTTCAGATATGGCAGGGTTCTGATAATTCAGGAGAGGGAATGATGATGATGCAGCCTGGCGTACCGCTTCCACCCGACCCGCATATGTGTAGCAGCGATGAAAAGCAGACCCGCAGTCCGCTGTCGCTCTATTCTGAATACCAGCGCATGGATATCGAACTGCGTCCGCCGCTGGCCATGACCACCAGCCACTGGCACGGTCAGGTGGAGGTGAATGTCCCGTTTGATGGTGACGTGGAGTACCTGATCAATAATGAAGTCGTCCAGATTAAACAGGGTTACATCACGCTGTTTTGGGCCTGTACGCCGCATCAGCTTACGCGTCCCGGCAACTGCCAGAACATGGCTATCCTTAACCTGCCGATGCATCTGTTTTTGTCCTGGCCGCTCGACAGAGAGTTAATCAATCATGTTACTCACGGCATGGTGATTAAGTCTGTGGCAAAGCAGCAGCTCAGTGTGTTTGAAGTGCAGCGCTGGCAGCAGGAACTCAACAGCCCCGACGAACAGATCCGCCAGCTTGCCGTCGATGAAATTGGCCTGATGCTTAAACGCTTTAGTTTGTCGGGATGGCAGCCGGTAGGGGTGAACAAAACCTCTCGCACGCATAAAAACAGTGTGTCGCGTCATGCCCAGTTTTATGTCAGTCAGATGCTGGAATTTATTGCGGATAACTACGATCAGGCCTTGACCATCAATGACGTAGCCGAACACGTTAAGCTCAATGCCAATTATGCGATGGGCATTTTTCAGCGCGTTATGCAGCTCACGTTAAAACAGTACATTACCGCCATGCGCATCAACCATGTCAGAGCGTTATTGAGCGACACCGATATCACCGTGCTTGATGTGGCGTTGACGGCCGGATTCCGATCCAGTAGCCGCTTCTACAGCACATTTGCTAAATATGTCGGCATGTCTCCACAGCAGTATCGTAAGCTGAGCCAGCAGCGGCGGCAGACGATGGCTTTATAAGCCGTTTTTCGCGTGATGCGTCGAGATCCTGACAGGGTGATCTCAACAAGGAAATTTCTGCGGTTTACTCTACACTCAGGCAGGAAATCGCGCTTCAGGGCACCCAGGAATAAAGCAGAACGTGGCAAAGGCTTGCTTCTGCTTTTGAACTTTGCATAATGCCCGTTTCCCAGAACAGGCAAACCAGCAGGCTTCTACATGATTAATGATGTCATCACCCCGGAATATGATGAAAATGGACGCCCGTTGCGTCGGATTCGTAGTTTTGTGCGCCGTCAGGGCCGCTTAACCAAAGGCCAGCAGCTGGCGCTGGATAATTACTGGCCGGAGATGGGTGTTGAATATCAGCCTGATCCCATTGATTTGCCTGTGCTGTTTGGTCGTGATGCGCCGGTGACCCTGGAAATTGGCTTTGGTATGGGCGCCTCGCTGGTGACCATGGCGCAAAATACGCCACATCAAAACTTCCTGGGGATTGAAGTGCACGCGCCGGGCGTGGGGGCCTGTCTGGCTTCTGCAAAAGAAGCGGAGGTCAGCAATCTGCGGGTTATGTGTCATGATGCTGTTGAAGTGCTGGAAAAAATGATTCCTGATAACTCACTGCGCATGGTTCAGCTTTTCTTCCCGGACCCGTGGCATAAAGCCCGTCATAATAAACGCCGCATTGTGCAGGTGCCCTTTGCCGAACTGGTGATGCGTAAACTTAAGCTGGGTGGCGTGTTCCATATGGCGACCGACTGGGAAGCCTATGCAGAACATATGCTTGAGGTCATGAGCAGCATTGCAGGTTATCAAAACCTGTCTGAAGACAGCACGTATGTGCCGCGTCCGGAAACGCGTCCACTGACAAAATTTGAGCAGCGCGGGCAGCGTTTAGGCCATGGCGTATGGGATTTAATGTTTGAGAGGGTGAAATAATGGCCACACAACGCAGCCGCCGTTTACGTAAAAAATTACATATTGATGAATTTCAGGAACTGGGCTTTTCCGTGGCCTGGCGTTTTCCTGAAGGCACCGCTGAAAGTGACATCGACGAAACCCTGAATCAGTTCATCAATGAAGCGATCGCGCCTAATGGTCTGGCTTTCGATGGTAGCGGTTATCTGGCATGGGAAGGGCTGATTTGCCTGGAGCAAACCGGTAAATGCACCGATGAACATCGTGAGCTGGTACGCAAGTGGCTTGACGACCGCAAGCTGCAGGATGTGAAAGTGACCGAACTCTTTGACGTCTGGTGGGACTAAGTTACCAGCAGTGTCGCTTTCACACCCACACAGGGAGATTGTATGATTCGTAACGCGCTGGTCGCCGGTCTTTTACTGGCAGCAACGCAGGCCCAGGCCGCCTGGGAGTGCAGTGTCAAACCACAGGATGATGTTGTTATTACGCCACAAAACGTGCAGGTGGTGGGTGAAAACGGCAACATGCAGATCTCGACGCTGGGTGATGTGCAGTTCAACGGTCAGAAAATGACGATGAATGCGGCTAACCGTCAGAAGGCGATTGATTATCAAAATGCCTTACGTCGCGATCTTCCCTGGATCGATAACGGTGCCACATCACGTCTGGAGAAAGGGCGTGCTGCGCTGGATAACATCATCACCCAGCAAGTCGGGGAATCCAGCCGGTTACATGAGCGGCTGGCAACGCTGAATACCCAGTTAAAAACCCAGATGAACCGCATTATTGAGCATCGCAGTGATGGTTTAACCTTCCATCATCAGGCGATCGATCAGGTTCGTGCCGATGGTCAGCAACTGGTTAATCAGGCGATGGGCGGTATTCTGCAGGACAGCATCAATGAGATGGGCAGCAAAGCCATGTCCAACGGTGGCGGCAGCGGTTTGCAGGGGTTGATGGGGAATCTTGGCGGCCTGCAAAACGCCATTCAGAGCGAGTGGAATAATCAGGAAGCCGACTTCCAGCAGTTTGGAAAAGCGGTCTGTAACCGGGTTATTGCTCTGGAGAAAGACCGGAAAACACTGGTCAGTTCGCTGAAGTAATGCTTCACAGAGGGCCTGCTCCGGCAGGTCGTCTGCCCTTCACCGTGCGGTTCATTGAGCCAGTGGTCGCCCGTTCTCAGGGTCTGCGCGCCCTGGCGATGAAGACGTCCGTGTTCAGGCGTCATCAAGGTTGCGCCCTTCCTGAATCCGTTGCAAAACAAAAGGGGCTGAATTCATCAGCCCCTGGCAGGATTTAGTCGGTGTTAACCTCTTTAGCGACCGTTTTGTTGCTGGCAACGTAGTTATAAATAACCAGCAGGGCAAAAATTCCCGTGATCACCATGGTGATCGTTCCCTTATCAAGGAACCTGGCCATATTACCCAGCAGTATCCCCGTGACGCCAAAATCGGTGTCCGAGAAGGTGGTGTTGGTCAGGCCGATGGCACCCAGCACAGGTAATAAGGCGACCGGCAGGAAGGTAATCAGAATGCCGTGCGCAAAGGCCCCTAACATTGCCCCGCGTTTACCGCCGGTTGCATTACCAAATACGCCTGCCGTTGCGCCGCAGAAAAAGTGCGGTACGACACCTGGCAGGATTAATATCCAGTGCAGCTGTCCAAGAATAAACAGTCCCACCAGTCCGCCGACAAAGCTGGAAATAAAGCCAACCAGAACGGCATTAGGCGCATAAGGGAAAACGATAGGGCAGTCCAGTGCCGGACGCGCGTTGGGCACCAGCTTCTCTGAAAACCCGGTAAATGCCGGCACAATTTCCGCCAGAATTAAACGCACGCCCTGAAGGATAATAAAGACACCCGCAGCGAAGGTAATAGCCTGCACGAACGAGTACACCAGATAGTTTTGTCCGTGGCTGAACTGACTCTCCACATATTCCCTGCCCGCTGAGACGGACAAAATAAAATAGATGATCATCATCGTCAGGGAAATCGAGATGGTGCTGTCACGCAAAAAACTCAGGTTTTTTGGCATGTTCATCTCTTCAGTGGATTTTGAACCTTTGCCCACCAGAGAACCTATCCAGCCTGACAGGACATAACCCACCGTGCCGGTATGCGCCAGTGCAACCTGATCGTGCCCAATGATTTTACGCATATAGGGCTGAGCCAGTGCCGGGAAAAATGCCATTAACATTCCCAGCGTCAGCGAGCCGGTATAAATAAGCTGTACGCCTTCAAAGCCAGCCACCGACAGGATAATGGCAATCATACAGGCCATATAAAAGGTCACATGACCAGAGAGGTAGATATATTTCAGGCGGGTAAAACGGGCAACGGTGATATTTGCCACCATGCCAAACGCCATGATAAGCGTCGTGGGCGCGCCATACTTCGCCAGGGCGATAGACACCATCGCCTCATTATTTGGAATAATTCCCTGAACGTTAAATGCGTGCTTAAAAATATCCCCCAGCGGCGTTAGTGAACCAACCAACACCGTGGCACCGCCTGCCAGTACTAAAAAACCCAGGATGGTTTTTACCGTGCCTTTTATCACATCCGGCAGCGGTTTGCGTTGCGCGATCAGACCGAACATCGCCACCAGTCCGACCAGAATAGAGGGGACTTTCAGCACGTCGACAACTACCAGTAAAAGGTTTTGTATAAACATAATAACCTCAGCGGTAAGTGTTCTTTTATAAGTGGGTGACAGGATTATTTATTGAAGTAGTCGCGAATTTTTTGCTCAACTTCTTTCAGGTCGATAATGTTATTAATGATGATGACTTTTTCCGGCGGCAGGTTAGCGCTGTAGGCGATGTCTTTTGCCATAACAAACACATCCGCCACGTCCGGTGTCACTGAGCCGAGATCGGAATGTTCAACGTCCGCCGTGACATCAATCGCTTTAAGCACTTTTTTGATGTTCATTTCCATCATGAAGCTGCTTCCCAGGCCTGAACCACACACTGCCATAATTTTCATAAAAACCTCTTTGAATTTGAATAGGTTAATTGGACATGTCGTTTGCTAACAGCACCGCGCACAACGCGTGTTGGCTTTGTGCCTGGTACACGCGTTCCATGATGGCGTCGTCAGTCAAGACTTCAGCCAGCTGCGAGATCATCTCGATGTGGCTGTTGCTGTCAGGGGCGGAGAACATGAAAAGAATGTCGACAGGATCGTTTTCCCCCGCATCAAAGGTGACCGGGTTTGCAAGCTTCACCACGGAGAGTCCCAGCTTCATTGCACCCTGCTCAGGGCGGGCATGCGGCATGGCAATGCGCGGTGCGATAACGAAGTAGGGGCCGGTTTCCTCTTTAAGGCGGATAATCGTGTCGATGTAATCCTGTGAAATCGCACCTTCTCTGAGCAGGGGATCGCCAGTGACCTGAATCGCGGCTTTCCAGTCAGAAACGCGTTCAAGATAGTGAATTTTGTCGGCATTCAGCCATTGGGTCAGATTCGCCATACGTTATCCTGGATAAAAAGTTATGCAAAAAAGTCAGGATGCAGGCTCGCCGCATTCATCAAGCTGTACAGTCAGCTTTCTTTATTTCTTCACGCTGTCATCCCTTTTCCGTTTTATCCAGCAAAACGGCTGGCAGCAGGATGAAAAAGAAAATAAATATAAACCATTATAAATTATGGTTTTTATTTTGACTGCACGCATCAGTTTTGAACATCCGCTGTTGCAAAAAACGTTTCGTACGTATAGACATGTTAAACCTGTCTAGTCATCTTGATGATGCACCTCGACCTGTACAGATACAATATGCAAGAATCATTTCTGGCTGGGCGAAGGGAATTTGAGTGCAAAATCGTTAGCTGGATCACATCTGGGTCCTTTCTTACTGGCACGTCGTGACGGAAATCGGGCGTAAAGGCGTTGCTGTAGCGCACCGCAGGCACGGGCACACTATTCGGGAACATGCTGATGTTCGATGGCATTACAGAGAAGCAAAAAGAGGTTGTCGACTATATTCTGACGAAGATCATGCAGGATGGCCTTCTGCCGGGCGATAAGCTGGACACAGAAATTGCCATTGCCAAGAACATTGGCATTACCCGGGCGACGGTGCGGGAAGCCACCCGAATCCTTATTGAGCAGCAGCGCATTTATCGGGTAAAAGGTTCGGGCCTGTTCGTCGGCTCAATCGGCAAGAGTAATCATTCTGGCCGGTTTCATGCACTTTCGCCGTTTGATTATCAGGCGCACAAAAAAGGACACAAAGCGGTCAGGAAGGTGCTCACTGCCAGCATTATCAAAGTGCCCGGGCCCGATATGGCGCAGGCTTTACGCATCAAGAACAGCGACCAGATATACAAAATCGTTCGTCTGATGTGCTTTGATGACATCCCTGTCGCACTGGAATATATCCATCTGCCCGTCAGCCTGTTTAACAGCATGGAGTTTGGGCGACTGGAAATCTCAAAATATTCGTACATTGAACAGATCACCGGCAAGAAAATTCAGCGTCGTGATCAGCAACTGAATGCCATCAACGTTACCGACGGTGAGCAGCTCAGGCTGCTGAATTTTAATGCGAATGATGCGGCGCTGGAGATCAACGAAACCGTCTATCTGGATGATGGCATGCCCTGTGAGGTTAACATCGCCATTATTAACACGAGGCTGTTACAGCTAAGGCAGAATACCGAGCGCGGTTGAACGGCGGTGCAAACGGCCCGGTTACGCTCACCTGTGGCGTCAGGCTTCCGGGCCGGGAAGGCGCTACGCTTCCGCTAAAAACAGCTCCAGCAACGTGTTCAGGAACAGTTTGCCTTTCTCTGTAATCTGCCAATATTCCGGCGTTTCGGTGATGTAGCCTGCGGCAAGCGCCTGGTCGATCTGCGGGCGAACCCACGTTTCATCCAGCCCGGTATAGCGGCTAAAGTCAGCACGCGGCGCGGGCTCCAGCAAACGAAAACGGTTCATAAAGAACTCAAACGGCTTATCACTGTCCACAACGTCGTACTGCTTGTCGAGATAGTTTCCCTTCATAAAGCCACGCGGATGACGCACTTTTATCGTGCGGACAATGCGGCCATCGGGCTGGGTCAGTTTGCCGTGGGCACCGCAGCCAATGCCGAGATAGTCACCAAACCGCCAGTAGTTCAGGTTATGTTCACAGCGGTAGCCCGGCCTGGCATAGGCCGAGGTTTCGTATTGCTGATAACCGGCGGCGGTCAGCAACTGATGACCCTGCTCGAAAATATCCCACAGGGCGTCATCATCCGGCAGTGTGGGCGGGCGAGAGGCAAATAAGGTATTCGGCTCAATGGTCAACTGATACCAGGAAAGATGCGGTGGATTGAGCGCAATCGCCTGGCGTAAATCGTCCAGCGCCTCCGTCAGTGACTGATCGGGAAGGCCATGCATCAGGTCAAGGTTGAAGCTGCGTAAGCCTAACCCCTGAGCCAGTTCGGCGGCGCGTTTCGCTTCGTCTGGCCCGTGGATACGGCCCAGTCGTTCCAGCTTCTGCGGACTGAAGCTCTGTACGCCAATGGAGATGCGGTTAATGCCGGCGCGTTGATAAGCGCTGAAGCGGTCAGCTTCTACCGTGCCCGGGTTCGCTTCCATCGTGACTTCCGCATCTGCCGTCAGCGTCAGGCGCTCGCGCACACCATCCATCAACATCTGCATGGCGCTGCTGCTTAACAGGCTTGGCGTTCCGCCGCCGATAAACACCGTGCGAACCTCGCGACCCTGAATCAGCGGCAGATCGTTTTCAAGATCGCGCAGCAGGTGCTGCACATATTCAACGTGCGGCACCTCATCCTTTAAGGCGTGAGAATTAAAATCACAGTAGGGGCATTTCTGTACACACCAGGGAATGTGGATGTACAAACTCAGAGGCGGTAAATCAGGCATTACGCATCGCTTCCAGTAACAGCGTCAATGCTTTACCACGATGAGAGACTTTTCCTTTCTCTGCTTTAGTCAGTTCGGCGGCGGTTTTACCCAATGCCGGAACATAGAACACGGGATCGTAACCAAACCCACCGTTACCGGCTGCCGTCCGGGTAATTTCCCCGTCCCAGCTACCGTGGAACACCAGCGGCGTGGGATCAGAAGCATGACGTAAATAGACCAGCACGCAGTGGAACTGTGCCTGACGTTGCCCGTCGGGCGTGTTTTCCAGCGCCTGAAGCAGTTTTTCCAGGTTCTGCTGGTCGCTGGCCTCTTCACCGGCATAGCGGGCAGAATAAATCCCGGGTGCGCCACCCAGCGCATTTACGGCCAGCCCGGAGTCGTCTGCAAGAGCAGGAAGCCCGGTAAGCTGTGCAGCGTGACGCGCTTTCAGGATGGCGTTTTCGATAAAGGTCAGGCCGGTTTCCTCGGCGGATTCCACGCCGAGTTCGGTTTGCGCCACGATATCCAGACCAAAGGCGGCGAGCAGATCCGCCAGTTCACGTACTTTGCCGGGATTACCAGTGGCAAGAACAACTTTTTGCATAACAGTTCCAGTTTGATTCATTTACAGCAAATACCAGAGACCCGGGAACAGATCCATGCCAAGGAAATTCAGGGCATACAGCACCAGAATCACAATCATGGCTGAGAAGTCGATGCCGCCCATGGCAGGGAGAATGCGGCGAATCGGCGCCATTAATGGCTCGGTCAGTTGGATCAGCACGAAGTCCATCGCACCGCGGCCCTGGCTGATCCAGCTCATCAGGGAGCGAATGATAATCACCCAGAACACCAAATAGCCGGCAGATTTCAGCAACGACAGCAGCCCAACCAGCAAATTGGTGGGATCGACAGAGAACACGCCGACCTGGATGAGCAGCAGAAGCGGGTATTTAAGCGTTGTCAGTACAAAGGCTAACAACAAAGATGCCGTATCGATCGGACCCAGTGCAGGCAGGATACGACGTAAGGGTTTCACAATCGGCTGAGTAATCTTCACCACAAACTGGGCAAGCGGATTATAAAAATCACAACGTGACCACTGCATCCAGATGCGCAGCAGCAGCACCATGACGTAGAGATCGATTATCGTTTTTACTAAAAACGTCATTGTTAACATGAAGTTCCTCAATTATTGTTGTGAAGGTTGTGTGTAATCACGCGCGCCAAATATAGCGGTGCCAATGCGCACCAGAGTACTGCCAGCGGCGATGGCCGCCTCCATGTCATCGCTCATCCCCAGTGAGAGGGTGTCAACATCACTATATTGCTGTTTTAGCTGGTGAAATGCATCAGCCATTTGCTGGCATACCGCCAGCTGTCGCTGATAATCCTGTTCGGGTGCCGGAATCGCCATCAGTCCGCGCAACCGCAAACGCGGCATGGCGGTAATCTCCTGAGCCAGTTCGGCAACCGCATCCAGCATGATGCCAGATTTGCTGTTTTCGTCACTGATATTTACCTGAATTAAGACATTGAGCGGCGGCAGATGTTCAGGCCGCTGATCGTTGAGCCGCTGGGCGATCTTCTGGCGATCGACGGTGTGGCACCAGGCAAAATGTTCGGCTACCAGTCGGCTTTTATTGGACTGCAGGGGACCAATGAAATGCCATATCAATCCAGGATGTGAGGCCAGGGACTGAATTTTTTCAACCCCTTCCTGAACGTAATTCTCACCAAAATCAATCTGACCCGCCGCTGCGGCTTCTTCGACCGCGCTCGCAGGCTTCGTTTTGCTTACTGCAAGTAACGTAATTTCTTCTGGTGCCCGGCCGCAACGGGTTGCAGCAGCAGCGATTCGCTGACGGACTTGCTGTAGGTTGTGCTGGATTGAAGTCATAGTCTGGAGATCAAAATGGATTTGGATGAAATAGTGGCGCTTAGTGTAAAGCATAACGCCGCCGATCTGCACCTTTGTAACGGACATTTGCCGTACTGGCGCCGTCAGGGCAGGCTTGAAACGCTTCCCGACCAGCCTGTCCTGTCTGCTGACTGGATGGCGCGGTTTACCTCGGCATGGCTGGACACTGAACAGCAGGCGCAGCTGAAGCAAGAAGGGCAGCTGGATTTTGCGTTAACCCTGGTGAGTGGACAACGCCTCCGCGCCAATCTGTTTAGGCAGCGTAACGGGCTGTCACTGGCGTTGCGTATTATTGCCAGCCACTGTCCCACGCTGGCAGCGTTGCGCCTGCCGGAGGTGGTGCCGACCTTACTGAATAAACAGGACGGGCTGATTTTGATTACCGGCGCAACCGGCAGTGGTAAATCGACCACGCTGGCGGCTATGGTCGATGCCATCAACCGCCTGCAGGCGCGGCATATTCTGACGCTGGAAGATCCGATTGAGTTTATTCATCACAGCCAGCAATCCCTGATTCAACAGCGCGAAGTCGGGTTGCATTGCCGGTCGTTTAGTCTGGGCCTGAAAGCGGCTTTACGGGAAGATCCTGACGTGATCATGCTGGGTGAACTACGCGACAGTGACACCATTCGTCAGGCACTGACCGCCGCAGAGACCGGACATCTGGTGCTGGCAACCTTGCATACGCGCGGCGCGGTTCAGGCGGTGGACAGGCTGGTGGATGTGTTTCCTGCAGATGAAAAGAATCTGATACGCACGCAACTGGCGGGCAGCCTGAAAGCGGTAATCGCGCAGCAGCTGGTTTCTGCCATCGATGAGAAAAGAGTCGGGCTGTTTGAGGTGCTGATTACGACCAGTGCGGTCATCAACCTGATTCGGGAAGGCAAAATGCACCAGATTCCTGCCATTTTGCAAACCGGCGCGCAGGCCGGAATGCAAACGTTTGAGCAGAGCCGTCTGGCCCGTCAGGCCGAAGGCGTTATTGCTTAATGGGTTTCAAACCAGTCCTGCAGGATAATTGCCGCTGACTGTGAATCCACTGATCCTTTGTTCAGCGCACGATAACCGCCCCGTTCAAACAGATCGGCTCGCGCTTCGACGGTGCTGAGGCGCTCATCCTGCAGCTCCACGCGAATGCCGAAACGACCATGCAGGCGGTTAGCAAACTTGCGCGCGCGCGCGGTCAAAGGCTGTTCAGTGCCGTCCATATTTAACGGTAATCCCACCACCACAAAATCAGGCTGCCACTCTTTGAGCAGTTTTTCGATTTGCAGCCAGTCAGGCGTGCCATCCTGCGCCTTGAGCGCACTCAACGGGCGGGCATTGCCCGTCAGCTGTTGTCCCACCGCGACGCCGATACTTTTGGTGCCGAAGTCAAAACCTAACAACGTTTGTGTATTCATCAGGCGTGACCTGCATCGCTGGCCATATTGTGAATATCAACGCCAATGCTGCGTGCGGCTTCACGCCAGCGCTCAGAGATCGGCGTCTGAAACAGGATGTTGCTGTTAGCCGGTGTGGTCAGCCAGGCGTTTTCCATCAGCTCGTTTTCAAGCTGGTCTTTTTCCCAGGCACAATAACCCAGCGCGACCAGCACATGATCGGGCTGTGAGGCCGTGCCAATCGCTTCCAGAACGTCGCGTGAGGTGGTAATCACGGTGTTGTCTGAGACGCGAATGCTGGAGGTAAAGGTTCGCTGTGCCGAATGCAGAATAAAGCCGCGATCTTCTGCCAGCGGACCACCGCTGAACACCGGTTTATCAAGATTGATTGCCGGGTCGCGGTTTTCTTCGGCGATCTTGAGCTTTTTCAGAATGCCGTCAACCGTCAGGTTTTCCATCGGCTTATTGATAATCAGCCCCATTGCCCCTTCTTCGTTATGCTCGCAAATGTAGACCACAGAACGTTTGAAAAAGGGATCTTGCAACGATGGCATGGCAATTAAAAAGTGATGCTGTAAATTCATTCTCACATGCTTTACCAAAGATAACCGGTGCGTGACATCTGCACCGGTGTTGGGTTGATCACGGAGCATGGCCCCAGCGTTATGCTCAGCCCAGGCGCTTCTCGATGGCGTCCATCAGCATACCGGTGATGGAGACAGGGAACGCGGCCTCGATTTCACGAATGCATGTCGGGCTGGTCACGTTAACTTCAGTCAGTCTATCACCAATAATGTCGAGCCCGACAAAAATCAGGCCTTTGGCCTTCAGGGCAGGGCCGACACGGCGGGCAATTTCCCAGTCGCTTTCGCTCAGCGGGCGAGCTTCGCCGCGTCCGCCAGCCGCCAGGTTACCGCGGGTTTCTCCCCCCTGCGGAATACGCGCCAGGCAATAGGGAACCGGTTCGCCATCGACCACCAGAACGCGCTTATCACCGTCTTTGATCGCCGGCAGGTAATTTTGCGCCATGCAGTAACGGCTTTCATGTTCAGTCAGGGTTTCTGCGATAACACCGAAATTCGGGTCGTCCTGCTTCACGCGGAAAATGGACGCGCCGCCCATGCCGTCCAGCGGCTTCATAATGACATCGCCATGCTCCTGCCAGAACGCCCGCAGCTGTTGCTTAGAGCGGGTGACCAGCGTATCTGGCGTGAATTCTGCGAACCAGGCGGTATACAGTTTTTCGTTACAATCGCGCAGGCTTTGCGGCTTGTTAACGATCAGCGTGCCCTGTTCTTCTGCGCGCTCCAGGATATAGGTGCAGTAGATAAATTCGGTGTCGAATGGCGGATCTTTTCGCATCAACACGACGTTCAGATCAGCCAGTTTAATCACCTGCTCGCTGCCAAACTGATACCAGCTTTCGGCATTCTGTTCCACGCTGAGCAGGCGAGTGCGGGCGAAAGCCACGCCACCGCGCAGGGAGAGATCGTTCATCTCCATGTAGTGAATTTCGTAACCACGGCGCTGTGCTTCCAGCAGCATTGCAAAGCTGGAGTCTTTCTTAATGTTGATGGATGAGATCGGGTCCATCACGATGCCAAGCTTGATCATTATTATCTCCTGAAGGAGGCGGGGATTACCGTCTCGTTCCGTTCGGGCGAAAAGGGGCTGAACAGTCAGGACGCGGTTTGTGCTGAGCGCGACCCGATGAAGCTAAAAGTATCGCTTAACCCAGGTCACCAAACCTCACCTGAAGTGCCGTGATGGCGGTCAGTGCCGTGGTTTCGGTGCGTAAAACCCGTGGGCCAAGCAAAATATCGGTAAAACCATGCTGCGCCGTCATGGCAATTTCATCCGTTGACAGCCCACCTTCCGGACCAATCAACAGGCGGATACGTTCTACCGGCTGGGGCAACGTATTGATGCTGTGGCTGGCGCGCGGATGCAGATTTAGTTTTAACCCACTTTCTGCTTCACTGCACCAGGCTTCCAGCGTCATGGCCGGGCGGATTTCAGGTATCCGGTTACGACCACACTGTTCGCAGGCGGCAATGGCAATTTTTTGCCACTGCTGAATTTTTTTTGCCAGACGTTCGGCATCCAGTTTGACACCACAGCGTTCAGAAAACAGCGGCGTAATGACATTTACACCCAGTTCGATCGATTTCTGAATAGTAAATTCCATTTTTTCGCCGCGAGACATCACCTGACCGAGATGCAGATAAAGCGGTGATTCGCGATCGTCTTCCTGGCTTGCCGTGATGGATACTTTTACACGTTTTTTATCAACATGCGTGATTTCTGCTGCGAAAGTCAGATTACTGCCATCAAACAGTTCTACATGCTGCCCAATGGTCATACGGAGCACGCGGCCAACATGGTTGGCGGCGTCGTCGTCCAGCGTAATTTCACTGCCAACGTGAACAGGCTGTGCGTGATAAATGCGAGGTATGCGCATAAGGTCCCTGAGAGCTAAACGCCGCGGGATTAACGCGGCGGGGCGGTGAAACCGTTAGTTTAGGGCAGGGATTTTAACGCTTGCAAGCCTCGAGCACATAAGGATTATGATTCCCCTGTACACGCGCGATGCGCTGGTCGCGCTCACATTCCCATTTGCTCACCGGATAGAGCTTGTCCCAGGCCATGAATAACTGGGTTTGTTGACGCGACAGGCGCAGATGATACTGGTCACGCATGTAGAAGTAAGTGCGGGCGATTGCGCCGCGAGCCCGCTCTGGCGGCTGCGCCTGCTTGTTTTTAAAATCAATTTGCATGGTGCACTGACCGTACTGCTTTTCAGTGCCGTTCCACTGGCTGTAAGCATAGTTACCACGGTCACCATTCACCTCACCGATGGCCGGCTGCAGATTGTGCAGGTCGGTTTCGATACGGCGGTAGTCGGCATCTTTACTGCAATTTTTGCGGCCGCCATTCTGCCAGCACTGACGTTGATGACCGAACTCCCAGGCAGGCATCACATGTTCCCACTCAATACGCGCGGCGCGGTTGGCATTTTTGCGCGGCTGGTAACCACAACTGTTCAGGTCAGGCTCGCCCTTTTTGCCGTGCCAGCTAATCTTACAGCCACAATAAAAGCTGCCTGGCGCATCCTGGTTAATCTCTGCGGCGAAGGCTTTGGCCTGCTGAAAATTATTTTGATGATAGTTATTGAGGTTAAGGGCCTGGCTGTTAAAAGATGCCAGTAACAGCGCCGTGGTTATGATTAATTTGCGAGACATATTCCAGTTTTACCCCTGATCCTTAAAAGGGCGGCAGGGTACCAGAATGCAGGCGCAGGCGGAATGAGAATCCGTTCAGGAGAGGGGAGAGACGTCGGCTTTCAACAGGCTACCGCAGTGCACGCAGCGGTACTCGCTTTCGCCTCGGAGCACGCGGTTATGGCGACGCACGGTAAGCTGGTGCTGCTGACACTGGCAGCGATAAGCAAAAGTGCGGCTGCGCACCGACTCGACTTCGAACTGATGAGTGCGCCGTGCCGGCACGCCCAGAACGCTCTCCATCATCCATTTCCACTCTTTGCCATGGGGCGCGACGCGGCCAAAGGTTTTCCACACCAGCAAATGGGCCAGCTCATGGGGAACGACTTCTTCAATAAAGGCCTGCTGATTTTCCATCAGCAGGACGGGATTGAGGCGAATTTCCCATTTTTCCAGCCAGGCCGTGCCAGCGGCGGTGCCACGCTGCTGATAAACCAGCGTTGGCTCAGGATAATGGCGTTCAAGCTTTTCATTGGCCCGCTCAAGCGCGCTACGCAGGGCGCGCATAACGGCTTGTTGCAGGGCAATGGGAAGACGGGCTGTTTTCATGGCGCTCAGCATAAGCGGCGCAGGCGAGGAACTCAACAGCAATACACCGCCTGCAAAAAAGGTCATGCTGGCCGACCGGCACCACCCACTTTTTAATGAAACTGCTTAACCGTCTGCGCCAGTTGCCGGGCCTGGTCCTCAAGCGAACTCGACGCGGCCGACATCTGCTGAACCAGCGCGGCATTCTGCTGCGTGGTCCCATCCATTTCGTTGACGGCGATGGTCACTTGCGCAATGCCGCGAGCCTGCTCATCGGAGGCGGCAACGATTTCACCGATGATATGCTGCACGGATGAAACGGCAGTCGTCATCTCATGCATGGTTTTGCCCGCATCGTTGACCAGTACAACACCATTTTCGACCCGCACGGCGGACGCTTCAATCAGGGCGGAGATATCTTTCACGGCGCTGGTCGTCCGCTGAGCCAGATTACGCACTTCAGAGGCCACCACAGCAAAGCCGCGCCCCTGTTCTCCGGCGCGAGCCGCTTCGACGGCGGCGTTGAGTGCCAGAATGTTGGTCTGGAACGCGATGCTGTTAATCAGCGTGGTGATATCACCGATTCTCTTTGAGCTTTCATCGATCTGGGCCATGGTCGTTACCACCTGATCCACCAGGGTTTCTCCCCGGCTGGCGATACGCGTGGCATTTTCGGTCAGGCCCGTTGCCTGCTGTGCATTATCCGCATTCATGCGAATGGCGGCGCTAATCTGCTCCATGCTCGCGGCGGTCTGTTCCAGCGCCGCCGCCTGTTCCTCGGTGCGTGAGGCGAGATTGAGGTTCGCACTGGCAATCTCGCCCGCACCCTGCTGGACCGAAGTGCTGGCGTCTTTGATTTGACCCACGATACTCTGCAACTGTGCCTGCATGGTGTGTAAAGCATAAAACAGGCTGCTGCTGTCACCTGGCGCCACCTGAATGCCGTTGTTTAACCGGCCCTCAGCAACGGCCAGCGCAATGCGCGCCGCCTCTGCGGGTTCACCGCCCAGCGGACGCATTACTTTACGGTTGAATAACAGCCCCAACACGGCCCCTACAGACAGAATACTGATTATCATCAACGCTATAGCCCAGTAAAGCTGCTGGTCAGCCGCCGCCATCACCTGACTGACCGGCGCGACAATCCCGACATACCAGGGTTTAGTGCTGTTACCTACGCTTATCGGGTACCAGGTATACATGGCTTTTTCTTTCAGGACGGGATCGTACTGCTCTGTCACTGCCGTACGATAGCCGTTTACATTGCCCTGCCATTTTTTACCGGCTTCACCTGCATCGGGGGAGGAAATCACGTTGCCACTATTCGAGAGCAGCAGCGCATAGCCGGTTCCCTGCCAGGGCTTGATTTGATTGACCTTTTTCTGGATGGCGGACAGCAGGATATCGGAACTGACCACCACTTTCAGTTTGTCGTTGACCATGACAGGCGTTGCCACCGAGGTTAGCCACTCTGGTTTTGCGCCATCATAAGCGAAGCTGTAAGGCTCAATCAGTGTGTCCTTTAGCGTTTCCTTCGGCAGCAAATAGTAATTTCCGGCACCGGGCTGCAAATAATCCAGTGCCGGATTCATTTTGTAACGGCCGTCTTTGTCCCGGTCTATGTACCAGGCATAGCGACCACCAGGTGGCGTGCCCTGCTGCCCGACGAAGGCACTATCGCGGCCGTCAAAGGCATCGGGTTCAAACACCACGGTCATCGACACAAAGTCTGGGTTTTTGTGCAGCGCATATTCCATGAGCTTATCGGCAACTTTGCGATCGGTTATCCCCGCCGCAGGCAGAGCGGCCAGGCTTTGTCCCAGATTTTGCGCGGCATCCAGCGCGTGAGTCAGTTCTTGCTGGATTTGCCCGCCATGACCGGCAGCAATTTGCTGCAGGTATTCGGCAGCAAGGGATTTTTGTTCTTTGGATGACTGCCAACTGAGTAATCCGATGGTCGCAGTAAACCCCACGACAATCGTCATTCCGCCGGCCAGCAGCATCTGAGCACGGGTGCTCATTGTCTTTTTTATGCTGGTGCTGTTCATTTGATTTCCTGGTAAACGTAAAGTCTGAAAAATTATTTTTATAATGAAAACGTCATTTAATTTATCGGCGTATTTTTATTCGACTTTAATGAAAGAAAAGCGAAGCGGTGACGGTGACAATGGGGAAATAGCAGGGCTTGACGATAATAAGGCGGGGGATTTTTCGAGAGAGAACGACGGTAAAACGCCAGCAAAAAAGCCAGTCAGTTTTCACTGACTGGCTTTGAGATACACATGAAAAGCGGAGGCTTACTGACCGATGTCGCGCAGCTTTTTGCCTGCCATCAGGTTACGTTCAATGTGCTCCAGCGAAACGTTTTTGGTTTCGGGAATTAACATAACCGTCAGTACGATGAAGAAGACGTTCAGCAGACCGTAAACCCAGAAGGTCGGTGCATTGCCCAGCGTATTCAGCATGGTCAGGAAGGTTGCGCCGACAATCATGTTGGCGATCCAGTTGGTGGTCGTTGACACGGTGATACCGAAATCGCGTCCTTTCAGTGGCTGAATTTCAGAACACAGAACCCAGATCAACGGACCGGCTGACATGGCAAAGCCCACGATAAACATCAGCAGCATGCCAATCGCGAAGTACTGCGCGCCTGACGAATGAATGCCCATATGCAGCATGGTGCCCAGAACGCCCATACCGGCCGCCATCACCAGGAAGCCCAGAATCAGGGTAGGCTTACGGCCCCAGCGATCCACCAGACCGATAGCAATAAAGGTTGCCAGTACGTTAACCAGGCCGACAATCACCGTTCCCCACATCTGTTGGGTGGTATTTGAGAAACCTGCAATCTCAAAAATTTTCGGTGCGTAATACATGATGACGTTCATGCCGGTAAACTGTTGCATAACCTGCAGCAGAATGCCCAGGTACACCGCACGACGGAAGTGGCTGCTACTGGTAAATAATCCCCAGCCTGACTGTTTGATCTTCAGGCTTTCGCGGATTTCATCCAGCTCGCGCTTTGCCTGCTCACTGGTATCACGCAGGCGATCCAGTACGCGTTGCGCATCGCGGAAGTTGCCTTTCGCCGCCAGCCAGCGTGGGCTGTTAGGCAGGAAGAACACGCCAACCAGCAACAGCAGGGCAGGAATAGTGATAACGCCCAGCATCCAGCGCCAGTTACCTGTAAAGCTGAACGCCGTATCGGAAAGATAAGCACCCAGAATACCGATGGTGATCATCAACTGGTACAGCGAGATCATGCTGCCGCGGATTTTTTCAGGGGCAATCTCTGAAAGATAAAGCGGCGCGGTGTAAGAGGCGATACCTACCGCCAGACCCAACAGCACACGTGCGCTGATCAGCATTTCAGGGTTCGGTGCCATGGCTGACCAGAGTGAGCCAATAACAAACAGAATCGCACCGGCCATCAGGCTTTTCTTACGGCCCAGACGGGATGACATCCAGCCGCTGCCGATGGCACCGATCGCTGCACCAAACATCATGGAGCTGACAATCCACTCCTGTTGATGGGCAGTGACGTTAAAGTCCTTCGCGATAAAGGGCAGAGCACCGGCAATAACGCCGATATCCAACCCAAACAGCAGGCCTGCGAGGGCTGCCAGAAAGCAGACAAATAAGGTCATTGCCTTATTTGAGGTTCTGCTTTTATGTGAATTGCCAGGCATGGTTGCCTCCAAAATTATCCATCATTGTTGTTATCGATGTTAAAAAACCTTAACTGAGCAAAAAGTGAACCCGATCACATTGATGTAATCGCTTACACTTGCTGAAACCCTGAAATCCAGCATTTACAACCCAGAAAGGTCAAGTAACCAGTGAGGTATAGCACCCTCGAAGTTTCTGACAATGTCCTGTTTAACGCCTATCAGATGACGCTGAAAATAACGCATTTTCAGAAGAATAACTACGGCGATAAATTCCTAAATAGCCGATATATAAAGCGTTTCAAATTGTAAGCGTTAACACATCAGCAGCGTACAAGCCGAAAGAAAGTGTAGTTGAGTTAAAAAAATGTGCAGAAGGAAAAAACGCCATGAAAAGGAAGCAGAACAGGCAAAAAAAAGCCCCGCCAGATGGCGGGGCTTTTCAGTGATGCGTCAGCCTTACAGGCCCGCAGCCTCACGCAGCTGGGCAGCTTTGTCGGTTTTTTCCCAAGGGAAATGCTCGCGACCAAAGTGACCGTAGGCAGCGGTTTCTTTATAGATAGGATGCAGCAGGTCCAGCATCTGAATCAGGCCGTAAGGGCGCAGGTCAAAGAACTCGCGCACCAGCAAGGTCAGCTGTTCAGTAGACACTTTTTCTGTGCCAAAGGTCTCGACCATGATAGAGGTCGGCTCAGCGACGCCAATCGCATAGGAAACCTGAATCTCACAACGATCGGCCAGGCCCGCGGCCACGATGTTTTTGGCAACATAGCGGGCGGCATAGGCGGCTGAACGGTCAACTTTAGACGGATCTTTACCAGAGAATGCGCCGCCACCGTGACGGGCCATCCCGCCGTAAGTATCGACAATGATTTTACGACCGGTCAGGCCGCAGTCACCCATCGGACCACCGATAACAAAGCGGCCAGTCGGGTTGATGTGATATTTAGTGGATGCATTCAGCCACTCGGCAGGCAGGACAGGCTTGATGATTTCTTCCATCACCGCTTCCTGCAACGCTGTCTGTGAGATGTCTTCGCTGTGCTGGGTTGACAGCACCACGGCATCAATCCCAACAATTTTACCGTCGTCGTACTGGAAGGTCACCTGGCTTTTAGCATCCGGGCGCAGCCATGACAGCGTGCCGTTCTTACGCACTTCAGCCTGGCGCTGAACCAGACGGTGCGCATAGGTCACCGGTGCGGGCATCAGAACATCAGTTTCGTTTGTGGCATAGCCAAACATCAGGCCCTGGTCACCCGCGCCTTGCTCCAGCGGATCGCTACGGTCAACGCCCTGGTTGATATCCTGAGACTGTTTGCCAATCGCGCTTAACACTGCGCAAGAGTTGGCATCAAAGCCCATATCGGAATGAACATAGCCGATTTCACGAACGGTATTACGGGTGATTTCTTCGATATCGACCCAGGCGCTGGTGGTGATTTCGCCGCCAACCAGCACCATACCGGTTTTCACGTAAGTTTCGCAGGCCACACGCGCTTTCGGATCCTGTTCCAGGATGGCATCAAGCACGGCATCAGAAATCTGGTCGGCGATTTTATCAGGATGTCCTTCGGATACGGACTCGGATGTAAAAAGATGTTTAGCCATTATGTTCTTTACCTTACCAATGGTTTGAATTCGACTGCATAGCGCAAGTGAGTATTAGCTGACTTAACGCCCCTTAAGGCAAAGCCGTGAGCAGTCAGGTAGTGTCAGCACGCAGGCCAACACCGCCTGGATATTAACCTGTTTAGATGGAAAACCATCTGGACGTCTATTTTAGGTTACGGGGTGAGCGAATTACCAGCCCTTTTTGAGGTTACGCTGTTAACTTTATGCTGCGCAGTGGATAATTCTGTTTATGGCGGAGGCATTAAGCAAATAATCTCTTTGCATTTTTTGTGCGCAAAATGTATAAAACGCCGCTGCGTTCTCAGCAGAAAAAAAAGGATGACGTGCTAGCGCGTCGCGCCTGTCAGACAACTGTCTGGCTTTCACCCTGATGCTTTTCCACATGTCTTTGACCTGTGCGGAGGTGATACGAGTTATGAGCCTTATGTTCCCACTCACGGGTTCTTCGCGTGCTGGCGTTGCGCCGGCGTTATCCTGTTTCCCACCTTTATTTCTCTTCTGCCGACATTTTATTGGTTTCGGTAATTATCCCGACACAAGCGCTGGCTAACCTCTGACGCGATAGCGGTTTATATCGCCCAGGCTGCGAGCGTCGTCAATTATTCGCGACCCTTTTGCACCTGACATGGCTGAGTGTTTTACACTTAGGTATTCAAGGATGCATCGTGCGGGTTCGCGACGCAGACAGAGCATGACGTAATATGTGGCAACGAATTTTCAGACTTCCGACCTTTGAGTCGGTTTACATTATTATCTTTCAACGGAAAATTGAGGTTCGCGATGTCTGACGGCATGAAGAATATCAAGGGTTCGTCAGCTGGCGAACAAGGTGCACTCCGCTCAATGCAGGAGGTGGCGATGAACGATCAAGACGCCAGCCTGATGCTGCGAACGTATAACATTGCCTGGTGGGGCAACAACTACTATGACGTCAATGAACTGGGTCATATTAGCGTCTGCCCGGACCCGGATCGCCCGGATGTACGCGTCGATCTGGCTAAGCTGGTCAAGGAGCGAGAGGCACAAGGCCAACGCCTGCCCGCACTGTTCTGTTTCCCCCAGATTCTTCAACACCGCCTGCGCTCCATTAACGGGGCATTTAAACGTGCGCGTGAGTCTTACGGCTATACCGGTGATTACTTCCTGGTTTATCCCATCAAAGTTAACCAGCACAAGCGCGTGATTGAATCTCTGATTAACTCCGGCGAACCGCTGGGCCTGGAAGCCGGTTCAAAAGCCGAACTGATGGCGGTGCTGGCCCATGCCGGGCAGACCCGTTCAGTGATTGTGTGTAATGGTTACAAAGATCGTGAATATATTCGTCTGGCGTTGATTGGCGAGAAGATTGGTCACAAGGTTTATCTGGTACTTGAGAAGATGACCGAAGTGCGCATGGTGCTGGAAGAAGCGGAACGCCTGAACGTGGTGCCACGTCTGGGTATTCGCGCCCGCCTTGCTTCACAAGGCTCCGGTAAATGGCAGTCGAGCGGTGGTGAGAAATCCAAATTTGGTCTGTCTGCCACCCAGGTCCTTAAGCTGGTCGACATCATGCGTGAAGCCGGTCGGATGGACAGCCTGCAGCTTCTGCATTTCCATTTGGGATCGCAGATGTCTAACATCCGCGATATCGCCACCGGCGTGCGTGAGTCAGCACGCTTCTATGTTGAGCTGGCGAAACTGGGCGTCAACATTAAGTGCTTTGACGTCGGCGGTGGTCTGGGCGTTGACTATGAAGGTACCCGTTCGCAGTCCGACTGTTCGGTTAACTACGGGCTGAATGAATATGCCAACAATGTGATCTGGGGAATTGGCGCGGCCTGTGACGAGCATGGTCTTGAGCACCCAACGGTTATCACCGAATCCGGTCGTGCAGTTACGGCGCACCATACGGTGCTGGTGTCTAACATCATCGGCGTTGAGCGTAACGAATTCAGTAAGCCAGAAGCGCCAGATATTGAAGACGCGCCTCGTCCTATCCTGAGCATGTGGGAAACCTGGCAGGAGATGCACGAGCCGAACACCCGCCGCTCCCTGCGTGAATGGCTTCATGACAGCCAGATGGACCTGTTTGATATCCATACGGGTTACTCATCGGGCACTTACAGCCTGAAGCAACGCGCGTGGGCAGAGCAACTCTATCTGAGCATCTGTCACTATATTCAGCAGCATCTTGATCCCAGCAACCGTGCACACCGTCCTATTATCGACGAGCTGCAGGAACGTATGGCGGACAAGATCTACGTTAACTTCTCGCTGTTCCAGTCAATGCCGGATGCGTGGGGCATTGATCAACTGTTCCCTGTGCTTCCGCTGGAAGGCTTGAATAAAAAGCCGGAACGTCGCGCCGTGTTGCTGGATATCACCTGTGACTCAGACGGCACCATCGATCACTACGTGGATGGTGATGGGATTGCGACAACCATGCCGATGCCGGAGTACGACGTGGACAATCCACCGATGCTCGGCTTCTTTATGGTGGGCGCTTATCAGGAAATCCTGGGCAATATGCACAACCTGTTTGGTGACACCGAAGCGGTTGACGTGTTCGCGTTCCAGAATGGGGAAGTGGAAGTCCAGCTGTCGGATGAAGGCGATACCGTAGCCGATATGCTGCAGTATGTTCAGCTTGATCCAAACGAACTGATGACGCTGTTCCGTAAGCAAATTCAGACCTCTGAACTGGATGACGAACTGCGCGAGCAGTTCCTGCAAGAGTTTGAAAGTGGTCTGTATGGCTACACCTATTTAGAAGACGAATAAAGCCCCGCGAAGCGCTTGCAGCTTGCCGGGACATTGTTGATAATCGGCAGCAACTCATCCCTTCCTCGTCGGGCCTAACGACGCGGGAGGGATTTTTTTTATCTCAACCTTCATGGTGCGCGGGCCAGACCCGACTCAAGCACAGACAGAGGACGACTTATGTACAATACCCTTGGCAATCAGTACGACAATTCACTGGTTTCTAATGCCTTTGGTTTTATGCGTTTCCCGGTAAATTTCCAGCCTTACGACAGCGATGCAGAGTGGGTGATCACCGGCGTGCCCTTTGATGCGGCCACCTCGGGCCGTCCGGGCAGCCGTCTTGGCCCAGGCGCTATCCGTCAGATCTCGACCAATCTCGCCTGGGAAGGTTGCCGCTGGCCGTGGGAGTTTGACCTGCGTCAGCGTCTGAACGTGGTGGACTGTGGCGATCTGGTTTATGCCTTTGGCGATTCACAGGATCTGTCTGACAAGCTGCAGGCCCATGCAGAGAAACTGCTGGCCAACGGCAAACGTATGATGACCTTCGGTGGCGATCACTACGTCACGCTGCCTCTGCTGCGCGCGCACGCGAAGCACTTCGGTAAAATGGCGTTGGTGCACTTTGACGCGCATACCGATACCTACTCTAATGGCCCAACGTTTGACCATGGCACCATGTTCTTTACCGCACCGAAGGAAGGGCTGATCGACCCTCAGCACTCGGTGCAGATTGGTATTCGTACCGAGTTCGACAAGAGCCTGGGCTTCAACGTGCTGGATGCCGCTCAGGTCAACGACCGTAGCGTGGACGATATTCTGGCTGAAATTAAACGCACCGTTGGCGATCTGCCGGTCTATCTGACATTTGATATCGACTGTCTGGACCCTGCGCATGCACCGGGCACCGGTACGCCGGTCATTGGCGGTTTGACCACTGATAAAGCGACCAAGCTGATTCGGGGTTTACAGGGCATGAATATCGTGGGGATGGATCTGGTGGAAGTTGCACCGGGTTACGATCACGCCGATCTGACGGCTCTTGCCGCGGCTACTCTGGCGCTGGACATGTTGCACGTCCAGGCTGCCAACAAGGGCTGAGGTGACAGAGGGATAACCTCAGTGTTATCCCTCTGATAACGCGTTATTTAGCGTCTGCGGCAATGCGATCGCGAATGTGCTGAGCACGGGCTTCCGAGTCAGGATGCGAGTCAAACATAGAGCTTTGACGGCCCTTCTCCAGTTTTGCCAGTTTTTCAAAGCTGGTTGCCAGCCCAACGGGATCAATACCGCGCTTCTTCAGCAGGCTGTAGGAGTAGTCATCGGCCTGTGTTTCCTGCGTCTGCGAGAACTGCGCATTCACCAGTTTTTCGCCCAAATCACCCAACTGTGACTGTGACAGCGAACCAATGATCCCGCCAGCCGAAGCTGCCGCGGTACGTGCTGCCGTCGTGGTGAAGGCGACCTGCATCGCTTTGCGCGTATGGCCCAGCGCAACGTGGCCCATTTCGTGGCCCAGCACCGCCTCGACCTCATTGTCGGTCATCATATCCATCAGACCGCTGTAGACGCGGATGCAGCCGTTGGCCATGGCCCATGCGTTAACATCTTTGGTCTGATAAACCTTGTAGTTCGCCGGGATGCCATTGATGTTGTCACCCAGCGCCGCAGCGATTTTGTTCAGACGTTGCTGGTATTCGCTGTCAGCCGGTGCCACCTGGTTTTCTTTGTCCATCTGGGCGCAGGATTGATCGCTGAGCTGCTTAACCTGAGCATCGCTCAGGGTGTAAGCCTGGAAAGCCTGTGCGCCCGACTGCAGCAGACCATCACTGTTTACGCCTTCACAACCACTTAGCAATGCAACCAGGCCCAGAGCCAGTGCCGTTTTTTGAATTTTCATTCTGTCGTCCCATAAGTAACAAGATAAAAAACAATCACCTGAATCTGCGCCAGGTGGTTGAACCAACAGGTTATAGTTCGCGATAGGCCATTTTGCTAGCAGACATTACTGGAAAAGCCAGACGAAGCGGGAACATTTAGCGTTTTACCACATTACTTTTGCCCCGTTTTTCATGTACATTGTGGTGAAACTTTTCCCCGTGCTTTGCCCGATAGCTGATTAATTACAACAGGTTAAGGCGCAAATCATTAATCCGAACTGGAGTAGAAGATGCCCTCTCGTAAAGATCTTGCCAACGCCATTCGCGCGTTAAGTATGGATGCAGTGCAAAAAGCTAAATCGGGACACCCGGGTGCCCCGATGGGCATGGCGGATATCGCCGAAGTATTGTGGCGCGGCTATCTCAATCATAACCCAACCAACCCACACTGGGCCGATCGTGACCGTTTTGTGCTGTCTAACGGCCACGGCTCCATGCTGATTTACAGCCTGCTGCACCTGACCGGCTACGATTTACCGATCAGTGAGCTGGAAAACTTCCGTCAACTGCACTCTAAAACGCCGGGTCACCCTGAGTACGGCTATACCGTCGGCGTGGAAACCACCACCGGTCCGCTGGGGCAGGGCATTGCTAACGCGGTGGGTTTTGCCATTGCTGAACGCACGCTGGCAGCGCAGTTCAACCGTCCGGGCCATGACATCGTAGACCATAATACCTGGGTCTTTATGGGTGACGGCTGCATGATGGAAGGCATTTCACACGAGGTTTGCTCGCTGGCGGGTACGCTGAAGCTGGGCAAGCTGGTGGCATTCTATGATGACAATGGCATTTCAATTGATGGTCACGTTGACGGCTGGTTTACCGATGACACCGCTAAGCGCTTCGAAGCGTACGGCTGGCACGTGGTACGCGGCGTAGATGGTCACAACGCCGATGCTATCGCCAAAGCGATTGAAGAAGCGAAAGCCGTTAGCGACAAGCCTTCACTGCTGATGTGCAAAACCGTTATTGGTTTTGGTTCACCGAATAAAGCCGGTACCCATGACTCACACGGCGCGCCACTGGGCGATGACGAAATTGCACTGACCCGTAAGCAGTTAGGCTGGGAATATCCTCCTTTCGTGATTCCTTCAGATATTTATGCTGAGTGGGATGCTAAAGAAGCGGGCCAGGCCAAAGAAGCGGCGTGGAATACCAAATTTGCAGCCTATGCTAAAGCTTTCCCTGAGTTGGCCGCTGAGTTTACCCGCCGCATGAGCAATGACCTGCCAGCTAACTGGCAGCAGGAATCGCAGAAGTTTGTCGAGCAGTTACAGGCGAATCCGGCGAAAATTGCCAGCCGTAAAGCGTCACAAAATGCTATCGAAGCCTTTGGTAAAATCCTGCCAGAATATCTGGGCGGTTCTGCTGACCTGGCACCAAGTAACCTCACCATCTGGTCAGGTTCTAAGCCAATCAATGAAGACGCAGCCGGTAACTATATCCATTATGGCGTGCGTGAGTTTGGTATGACCGCCATTGCTAACGGTCTGGCGCTGCACGGTGGCTTCCTGCCTTACACCGCAACCTTCCTGATGTTTGTTGAGTATGCGCGTAACGCCGCCCGTATGGCTGCCCTGATGAAAATCCGTCAGATCATGGTTTATACCCACGACTCCATTGGCCTGGGCGAAGATGGCCCGACTCACCAGCCGGTAGAGCAGATGGCAAGCCTGCGCACCACGCCAAACATGAGCCTGTGGCGTCCGTGTGACCAGGTTGAATCGGCGGTTGCGTGGAAATATGCCATTGAGCGTAAAGACGGCCCAAGCGCACTGATCTTCTCTCGCCAGAATCTGGCACAGCAGGATCGTACAGCGGAGCAGCTGGCAAACGTCGCGCGTGGCGGTTACGTGCTGAAAGACAGCGCAGGCACGCCAGAGCTGATCCTGATTGCCACCGGTTCCGAAGTTGAACTGGCTGTAGCCGCGTATCAGAAGCTGACCGATGAAGGCCGTAAGGTACGTGTGGTATCCATGCCCTCTACCGATGCCTTCGACAAACAGTCGGCTGAATATCGTGAATCGGTCCTGCCAAAAGCCGTTGCCGCACGCGTTGCGATTGAAGCCGGTATTGCAGATTACTGGTTTAAATATACCGGTCTGAACGGCGCAATCATCGGCATGACTACCTTTGGTGAGTCAGCGCCGGCTGAGAAGCTGTTTGAAGTCTTTGGCTTCACGGTAGATAACGTGGTAGCGAAAGCCAAAGCGTTGCTGGCATAGTAAAGAGAGGCAGGCGAGTGAATACGCGCCTGCCTTCTGATTAAAGGGGGCGGAATCCGTCCCCTTATTAACCAAATTATTCCTCCAGTAATAGCGATTTTTTGCCCGTTTTTGTGACGTAGATCCAAAAATAAGCAGCGCGCTTGATCGCAATCATTCCCGTTATTCCTTCCTTCCATTATCCTAGCTGAACCGTTTCAGTTTGGGCCGCTTTGCTCTGTCCCGGGCTAAGAATCTCCTGTACAAAATGCAGCGAAACGCTCAGGCTATCAGCACCTTTTTTTCAGTCTGGTTTGGCAGGAGAAAGATGACCATTCGGGTAGCGATAAACGGCTTTGGTCGCATTGGACGCAACGTGTTGCGTGCACTGTATGAAACGGGGCGCCGCGCTGAAATTACGGTGGTGGCGGTTAACGAACTGGCTGAAGCCGCAGGCATGGCGCACCTGCTGAAGTACGACACCAGCCATGGACGTTTTGCACTGGATGTCCGTCAGGAGCGTGACCAGCTGTGGGTCGGGGACGATATTATTCGCATTCTGCACCAGGCCGGACTGGATGAGCTGCCCTGGCGCGAGCTTAACGTTGACGTGGTGCTGGACTGTACCGGCGTTTACGGTTCCCGCGACGATGGCGAAGCCCATTTGCGTGCGGGGGCGAAAAAAGTCCTGTTTTCCCATCCGGGTGGTAACGATCTTGATGCAACCGTGGTGTACGGCGTCAACGAGCAGGAGCTGAAACAAACGGACTGTATTGTCTCTAATGCATCCTGTACCACCAACTGCATCATTCCGGTGATTAAGCTGCTGGATGACGCCTTTGGTATTGAGTCGGGCACGGTAACGACCATCCATTCGGCGATGCACGATCAGCAGGTGATTGACGCTTATCACAGCGATCTGCGCCGTACGCGTGCGGCCAGTCAGTCTATCATCCCGGTCGATACCCGATTGGCGGCGGGCATTACGCGTATTTTTCCGAAATTTAACGATCGCTTCGAAGCCATCGCGGTTCGCGTGCCGACGATCAACGTGACAGCCATTGATCTCAGCGTTTCTGTACGCCAGCCCGTACGGGCCCGCGAGGTTAACACCTTGTTGCAAAGCGCGGCAGAAGGGGCATTTCGTGGTATAGTTGACTATACGGAATTGCCGTTAGTCTCAGTAGATTTCAACCATGATCCGCACAGTGCCATTGTGGACGGTACACAAACGCGGGTCAGCGGTCAGCATCTGATCAAAACCCTGGTCTGGTGTGACAACGAATGGGGCTTTGCTAACCGAATGCTCGACACAACGTTAGCGATGGCCGCAAGCGGTTTCAGGTAAGACGCGGTTTGCGTCTGGCAAAACTTATGAGAATCAACGAGAGGGTTCACCATGTCCGTAATTAAGATGACCGATCTGGATCTTGCTGGCAAACGCGTATTAATTCGCGCCGATCTCAACGTACCAGTGAAAGAAGGGAAAGTGACGTCGGATGCACGTATTCGTGCTTCACTGCCAACTATCGAAGCGGCGTTGAAACAGGGCGCCAAAGTGATGGTTACCTCTCACCTGGGTCGTCCGACCGAAGGTGAATACAACGAAGAATTCTCACTGCTGCCAGTAGTGAATTACCTGAAAGAAAAACTGAACGGTACTCAGGTTACCCTGGCGAAAGACTACCTTGACGGTGTCGACATCGGCGCAGGTGAACTGGTGGTGCTGGAAAACGTGCGCTTTAACAAAGGCGAAAAGAAAGACGACGAAGCGCTGTCTAAGAAATATGCTGCGCTGTGCGACGTCTTTGTGATGGATGCATTTGGTACCGCACACCGCGCCCAGGCATCGACGCACGGCGTTGGTAAATTTGCGCCTGTCGCCTGTGCGGGTCCACTGCTGTCTGCTGAACTGGAAGCGCTGGGTAAAGTGATGAAAAGCCCTGAGCGTCCGCTGGTGGCCGTGGTGGGGGGTTCTAAAGTATCGACCAAATTCGATGTGCTGCAGTCGCTGGTGAAGATTGCCGATACCGTGATTGTCGGCGGTGGCATTGCGAATACCTTTGTCGCGATCGACAACAACGTGGGCAAATCGCTGTACGAGCCAGACTTCGTTGAAGCGGCAAAAGGCCTGCGCGATCAATATGGTATTCCTGTTCCAACCGACTCCCGTGTTGGCACGGAATTCTCTGAAACTGCCCCGGCAACCGTGAAAAAGGTTTCAGAAGTCGCAGATAACGAAGAGATTATGGACTTCGGCGACGAAACTGCTCAGGCCATGGCAACCATTCTGAAGAATGCCAAAACCATCCTGTGGAATGGCCCGGTTGGCGTGTTTGAGTTCCCGAACTTCCGTAAAGGCACCGAAATTGTGGCAAACGCGATTGCAGACAGCGACGCATTCTCAGTGGCAGGCGGCGGTGATACGCTGGCTGCCATCGATCTGTTTGGGATCGAAGACAAAATCTCCTATATCTCTACCGGCGGCGGTGCCTTCCTTGAGTTCGTTGAAGGCAAAAAACTGCCTGCCGTAGCCATGCTGGAAGAGCGTGCGAAGCAGTAATCCTTTGGGGGCGATGCCCTGCGGCATCGCCTGAAAACTCGCCCGAAACAGGGCGTTTAAATCGCTGTCCCCGTATTGGGGATAACCGGTCACGAAACAGGACACAATCATGTCTAAAATTTTTGATTTCGTAAAACCCGGCGTTGTCACTGGTGATGACGTTCAGAAGATCTTCAAAGTAGCGAAAGAGAACAAATTCGCTCTGCCAGCGGTCAACTGCGTCGGCACCGACTCAATTAACGCTGTACTGGAAGCTGCCGCGAAAGTAAAAGCGCCGGTTATCGTACAGTTCTCCAACGGTGGTGCTGCATTCATCGCCGGTAAAGGTTTTAAAACAGACAAGCCACAGGGCGCAGCGATTTTCGGTGCTATCTCTGGCGCACATCACGTGCATCTGATGGCTGAACAGTACGGCGTGCCGGTTATCCTGCATACCGACCACTGCGCCAAGAAACTGCTGCCGTGGATCGACGGCCTGCTGGACGCGGGCGAAGAGCACTTCAAGAAAACCGGTAAGCCACTGTTCTCTTCTCACATGATCGACCTGTCTGAAGAGTCACTGGAAGAAAACATCGAAATCAGCAGCAAATACCTGGCGCGCATGGCGAAAATCGACATGACCCTGGAAATCGAACTGGGCTGCACTGGTGGTGAAGAAGATGGCGTAGATAACAGCCATATGGACGCTTCTGCACTTTACACCCAGCCAGAAGACGTAAACTACGCGTACGAAAAACTGAATGCGATCAGCCCGCGTTTCACCATTGCGGCATCCTTCGGTAACGTGCACGGCGTTTACAAGCCAGGCAACGTAAAACTGACCCCAACGATTCTGCGTGATTCACAGAAATACGTTTGTGAAAAACACGGTCTGCCGCACAACGCGCTGGACTTCGTGTTCCACGGTGGTTCAGGTTCATCTGCTGCAGAAATCGAAGAGTCTATCAGCTACGGCGTGATCAAGATGAATATCGATACCGATACCCAATGGGCAACCTGGGACGGTATCCTGCAGTACTACAAAAAGAACGAAGGCTATCTGCAGGCGCAACTGGGTAACCCAGAAGGCGCAGACAAGCCAAACAAGAAATACTACGATCCACGTGTATGGCTGCGCTCTGCTCAGGCATCCATGGTGGTGCGTCTGGAGCAGGCGTTCAAAGAACTCAACGCCGTTGACGTTCTGTAAGCATCACAACGCACTCGTCTGAGTTCGCCAGAACGTCGGATGAATGACGCAGTCCCGATCGTCCGATCGGGACTTTTTTTATCCTTTCCGCTTACCCCCGGTTTCATTTCTTCTTACAGGGCGACACTTTCTGACCGGCTGTCACAACCTCATCGCACCGTCCCCGGTATGCTTTGTCTCTGAGTTAACAGGTGAGGGCGATTTTATGGCAGTCAAACGCATCGTCGCGAATATTCAGGGCAAAAATACGGAAGAAGCTAAACGCTTTTATGGTGACATTCTCGACCTGAAACTGGTCATGGATCACGGATGGATTGTGACCTGGGCTGCGGAGAATGCTATGGCGCCCCAGCTCAGCATTGCGCTGGAAGGCGGTGCAGGCACGCCTGTGCCGGACTTGTCCATTGAGGTCGATAATCTTGATGAGGTGTACCGACGCGTTGTCGCCGCGAGGCTAACAGTGGAATATGGGCTTACGGAAGAAGCGTGGGGCGTCCGTCGTTTTTATGTCCGCGATCCTTTCGGCAGGCTCATTAATATCCTGAGCCATGTGCAGTGAGCAAAACCGTGGCTTCTGGGGCACTGATGAGTAATTGTGCAAAGCCGTCTTAATATGTCACTCATTTTGGCGCCTGGCTAAATAATTGATTACCCTTAACCCTTGGGTGTCGGATTACATCTGGCAGTTTTTGTTTTTCCCCCGTAGGGGGAACCATCAACAGGGCTTACAAATGGAAGACTTGAATGTTGTTAATGGCATCAACAGTGCCGGTGGCTGGCTGGTGCATAACCAGGCACTGATTCTGAGCTATGCCGTCAATATCGTGGCGGCGATTGCCATTATCATTGTCGGCATGATCATTGCCAGGGTGATTTCAAACACGGTTAATCGGCTGCTGCGCGCGCGCCATATTGATGCCACCGTCGCCGATTTCCTTTCCGCTCTGGTACGCTATGGCGTTATCGCCTTTACGGTTATTGCTGCGCTGGGTCGTGTGGGAGTGCAAACGGCCTCGGTCATCGCGGTGCTGGGTGCCGCTGGTCTGGCAGTCGGTTTGGCCTTGCAAGGTTCGCTCTCCAATTTAGCGGCTGGCGTGCTGCTCGTCACCTTCCGTCCGTTCCGTACCGGCGAGTTCGTCGATCTGGGCGGCGTAATGGGGACCGTACTCAATGTACAAATCTTCTCTACTACCCTGAAATCCGCCGATGGCAAAATTGTGGTGGTGCCGAACGGTAAAATCATCAGCGGCAATATCGTTAACTTTTCGCGTGAGCCTGTGCGTCGTAATGAATTTATCGTCGGAGTGGCTTATGAAGCCGATGTGGATGAGGTGATTGCTCTGTTGCGTGATGTCGTTGAAGCCGATCAGCGCGTATTAAAAGATCGTGGCATCCAGATTGGCCTGAACGAATTAGGCGCATCTTCGCTTAACTTTGTTGTTCGTTGCTGGAGTAATAGCGGCGATCTGCAGGACGTCTACTGGGATTTGCTGAAGAACTTCAAGCGTGCGCTGGACAGCAAAGGCATCGGCATTCCTTATCCACAAATGGATGTACACTTGCATCAGGTTAAACAGCCAGACAGCGACGTGACCGCGACCCAGTAAGTCGTGCGATGGGCGGCCCGTGCCGCCCATTAATTTCGTTAATGGCAGATTAAATTTTTCAATTTCCGCTAATCCAAACCGCTCTCTATAATCCCTGCATCTCACCGATGTAAGGAATAACATCCTGTGTTAACCATTTATTTTCAAGGGCTTGCTCTTGGGGCTGCGCTCATCCTGCCGTTAGGCCCACAAAATGCCTTTGTGCTGAACCAGGGCGTAAAGCGTCAGTATCATCTCATGACGGCGGCGCTCTGTGCGCTAAGTGATATCGCCTTAATCTGTGCGGGCATTTTTGGTGGCAGCGCGCTACTGAATCAATCGCCACTGCTCCTGATGATGATTACCTGTGCAGGCGTTGCTTTCCTGCTGTGGTACGGCTGGGGAGCCTTGCGTACGGCGTTTAGCCGCAATATTGAACTGGCATCAGGGATGCACGAAACGCAAAGCAGAGGGCGAATTATTGCGACGATGCTGGCGGTGACCTGGCTGAATCCGCATGTTTATCTTGATACCTTTGTGGTGCTGGGCAGCCTTGGTGGTCAGTTGCAAGGAACGACGGCGCGACAGTGGTTTGCACTGGGCACCATCAGCGCCTCGGTAATCTGGTTTTTTGGTCTGGCGCTGCTGGCTGCGTGGCTCGCGCCTTTACTGCAAACGGCGCGTGCTCAGCGCATCATTAACCTGCTGGTTGGGGCGGTAATGTGGTTTATTGCGTTTCAGCTTGCCCGACAGGTCATCTCTGGGTTTTGACCAAAAGGTAAACGAAAACCGGTTATTAAGGTCAATCTGCCGAACTTTTGCCATAATCTCCACTCCAACCAAGGCGTAATATGATGCGCTTGTGGGCTTCATATACTGGAAGCCATCGAACTGACCTTTTCAAGGAGGACTTTCATGAAACTGAAAGCATTGGCGCTTGCCGCGATGATGAGCGCAGGGGCATTGCCTTTGAGCGTACAGGCTGACGAACTGCCGAACGGACCCCATGTTGTTACGTCAGGTAAGGCAACCGTAGATGCCCGCCCGGATATCGCGACGCTGTCAATTGTGGTGAATGTCTCATCGAAAGATGCCGCTGAAGCAAAAAAGCAGGTCGATAGTCGCGTAGCGCAATATTTTGATTTCCTGCAAAAAAACGGTATTGAGAAAAAAGACATTGAAGCGGCGAACCTGACGACGCAGCCAGAGTATGACTACACCAAAGACGGTAAATCGCAGCTTAAAGGCTATCGTGCGGTGCGTCAGGTGCAGGTCACCGTTCGTCAGCTGGACAAGCTGAACGATCTCCTTGATGGTGCGCTGAAGTCCGGTCTGAACGAAGTGCGCGGTGTCGAACTGGGCGTCGCCAATCCAGAGAGCTACAAGCAGCAGGCGCGTAAAGCCGCGATTAAGAATGCGACCCAACAGGCCGCTGAACTGGCTGAAGGCTTTAATGCCAAACTGGGCCCGATCTACAGCATTCGTTATCAGGTCGCAAACTATCAGCCAATGCCCATGAACCGCATGTTTAAAGCCTCGGCTGCGGCAGATACGTCTGCGCAGGAAACCTACGATCAGCAAAGCATCAACTTTGATGACCAGGTGGATGTGGTGTTTGAGATGAAACCGAATACGGCACAGTAAGCCGTTATCGGTGTTGTGGTTAAGCCATCAGGGGCAATGTTTGCCAGGCGGTCCTTGCGCCGCTGATGCGGTTCCTTCACATCGCTCATCAACCTGACGGACCGGCACAGCCGGCACAACGCTGTGCCGGCTGTGCCTTTTACCCGCATCCTTGCGGGTAAATCCGGGTGGATTCCCTCTGCTCAGCGCTGCGTATTGCCTTCTGAAAAATGCCCTGACGGCCATTAACGCCGTGCCGCTTTCACAACTACACCTTCTCACTGCAACGCCCAACTTTTGCGGCGGCAAAGATTAGACGTTTGGCACACAACCTTCAGCCAGCTCGTTTTTCCTGGCCTTTAGCGCTTGATCTGTCGACCGCCCGCTATTCCGCCGTATCCTGACGTAGCACCCGATGGCCATGGGCAATCAGCGCATCCGTTACCCGACGCATCAGCCGGCTTTCTGGCGCAAAACGGTGCCAGTACAGCATCCGACGTTGATACAGCCCCGGCGTGAGATCGATGAGCTCGCCACTTGCCAGTTCGCGTTCAATCTGCAGGTGAGGGATCATACAGCAGGTCGATCCCTGCCGCGCCATCTGCACAAACGCTTCGGATGAGTTGACGATATGGCAGGGAACGCTGCCCGGAGATAAATCAAAGTTCTGCTGCAAGAAGGCCTGATGCATATCATCCAGATGATCAAAGGCCACCGCTGGCGCTTTAAGCAGGGCGGAACGCGTTACGCCGTTGGGGAAAAAGCGATCTGCGAAATCCTTTGAGGCCACAAACAAATAATCCAGGGCACCCAGTTGATCCACCAGACAACTGGGCAGCGGTTGCGGCTGGATACTCACTGCGCCAACCACTTCGCCTCGTCTCAGGCGTTCCTGAGTGCGGGTTTCATCCTCAACCTGAAGGTTCAGACGCACCGGCGAATCGGCCAGTACGTCTTTTAATGCGGGCAACAGCCAGGTTGCCAGACTGTCGGCGTTCACCGCCAGCGACAGCAGCAGCGGCGTTGTCCCGCTGATTTCATCGCCCAGCCACTCTTCCTCCAGCAACTCAACCTGGTGCAGCAGCGCAAGCAGTTTTTGACCTTGCTCGGTAGGGCGAGGCGGCACGGTGCGAACTAACAGTGGCTGACCAAACAGGTTTTCCAGCTGTTTAATGCGCTGCGATACGGCAGATTGCGTAATGCACAGCTTTTGCGCGGCACGTTCGAAGCCGCGTTCACGTATCACTGCGTCCAGCGCCTGAAGCGTTCTGTAGTCAGGGCGTTTCATTATTTTTCTCTCTCCTTCAGGATGGACGTCACTATGCCACAAAAGTGCCAACGGCAATGTCGGGGAAATTTTTGTGGGCTGGCTTCCAAAGCATTAAATCCGCCCAATGCATCCGAGCATTTTCAGCAAGCCTTGCTTTATACTACGCGCAATTCCTTATCGCACAGGTTCTAAACATATCATGACCCAGGATGAACTGAAAAAAGCTGTTGGTTGGGCTGCACTTGATTATGTCCAGCCCGGTACAATCGTCGGTGTTGGAACAGGTTCTACTGCCGCCCACTTTATTGATGCGCTCGCAAGCATTAAACATCAGATTGACGGTGCCGTTTCCAGTTCCGAAGCCTCAACGCAAAAGCTGAAAAGCCTGGGCATTCAGGTGTTTGATTTGAACGAAATCGATGACCTGGCCATTTATGTCGATGGTGCCGATGAAATTAACCCACAAATGCAGATGATTAAAGGCGGTGGCGCTGCGCTGACGCGTGAGAAAATCGTCGCTGCAGTGGCCAAAAAGTTTATCTGCATCGCCGATGCATCCAAAGAAGTGGATGTGCTTGGACGCTTTCCGCTACCGGTTGAAGTCATCCCGATGGCGCGCAGTTATGTTGCGCGTGAACTGGTGAAGTTGGGGGGCTTACCTGAATATCGTCAGAATGTAGTGACCGACAACGGCAATATCATTCTTGATGTGCACAATCTGCGTATTCTCAATCCCATTGAGCTGGAAAAAACCATCAACGCCTTGCCCGGTGTGGTCACCGTTGGGCTGTTTGCGACGCGCGGCGCAGACGTTGCACTGATTGGTGGGCCGGACGGCGTCAAAACTCTCAAAAAATAATGCGCCTGGCGCTGAACGGCGCCCGCTTTTTTTTGATTTAAAAAACTTTTCTTACCAGGTCAAAATTTGGTGACTTATGTCACATAACCGTCATCGGCAGCGGGTTCGTTCTTTCCGATGCGGCCAACCCATGATTTTGTCTGGCAAAGTACGCCCTCTGAGCCCGGCCATGCTGACGGGCAGGCAATCGTTTGTATTGCCGCAGGCGATTTTTTTGATATTTTGACAGACGGCTGGCGGCGTTCAGTCCTCGTTGAATTCTGAATAGGGTTGGGAAATGGCAAAGGTATCACTGGAAAAAGACAAAATTAAGTTCCTGCTGGTGGAAGGTGTCCATCAGAGTGCGCTGGAAAACCTCCGTGCTGCAGGTTACACCAATATTGAATTCCACAAAGGCGCACTGGATGCCGAGGCGTTGAAAGCGTCCGCTCGCGATGCGCATTTTATCGGTATCCGTTCCCGTTCCCAACTGACCGAAGAGATTTTTGCCGCTGCAGAAAAACTGGTGGCTGTGGGCTGTTTCTGCATCGGAACGAACCAGGTTGATTTAAATGCGGCCGCTAAGCGCGGTATCCCGGTGTTTAATGCGCCTTTCTCCAATACGCGCTCTGTTGCCGAACTGGTTATTGGCGAAATGCTGCTGATGCTGCGTGGTGTACCGGAAGCGAATGCGAAGGCGCACCGCGGCGTCTGGAATAAAATTGCCAAGGGCTCATTTGAAGCGCGCGGTAAAAAGCTCGGCATCATTGGCTATGGTCATATCGGTATGCAACTGGGCGTGCTGGCTGAGAGCCTGGGCATGCACGTTTATTTCTACGATATTGAAAACAAACTGCCGCTCGGCAACGCTTCACAGGTTCGTAGCCTGACGCAACTGCTGAACATGAGCGATGTCGTCAGCCTGCATGTACCTGAAACCGCCTCCACGCAAAATATGATCTCTGCCAATGAACTGGCGCAGATGAAACCCGGTGCGTTGCTGATAAACGCCTCACGCGGCACCGTAGTGGATATTCCGGCGTTGTGTGACGCGCTGGCAAGTAAGCAGGTTGGCGGAGCCGCTATTGACGTATTCCCGGTCGAGCCTGCGACCAACAGCGATCCGTTCATTTCACCACTGAGCGAATTCGACAACGTTATCCTGACGCCGCATATCGGTGGATCTACCGAAGAAGCGCAGGAAAATATTGGTATTGAAGTCGCAGGTAAGCTGGCTAAATACTCGGATAACGGTTCAACGCTGTCCGCCGTTAACTTCCCTGAAGTCTCATTGCCGATGCACGGCGTGAGCGCCAGTCGTCTGCTGCATATACATGAGAACCGCCCAGGCGTCCTCACCGCGATCAACCAGATCTTTGCTGAGCAGGGCATCAATATTGCCGCTCAGTACCTGCAAACCTCGCCGATGATGGGTTATGTGGTGATTGACGTTGACGCCGAGCATGAACTGGCTGAGAAAGCCCTGCAGCTCATGAAGGCTATTCCGGGTACTATCCGCGCCCGTCTGCTGTACTAATCCATCGCTGTCATAAACCCAGGCGCACGAGCGTGCCTGGGTTTATTCATCCCATAGCCAGAGTTTAGACGGCGTCAGTACGGCGGGCAGGGGGATATCCCAGGCCGCAGCAGGTAGCACATCAACCAACTGACAATCGTGGGCAACCCCAATCGGTAGGAATCCGTGCTGTTTCCAGTTCTGTAAAGTGCGGTCGTAGAAACCGCCGCCCATGCCTAAACGCTGCCCGGTGCGGTCAAATGCCACCAGCGGCACCATCATTACGTCCAGTTTATCAAGTGTAACCAGATGGCGGATATCGAGCGGAGGTTCGGGAATGCGCAGCTTATTTTGGATTAACTGTGTTTCCGGCGTATAGCGAAGAAAAAGCAAATGACCGGCAGCAAAGGGATGCAGAACCGGCAGATAAACCCGTTTGTTTTGCTGCCACAGCTTTGCGATAAGTGGTCGTGTATTGATTTCGCCATCAACAGACAAAAACAGCGCTATGTTGCTGGCGTCGGCAATCGGCGCAACGTTAATCGCGTGTTCCGCAAGCTGATCGGCTGCAGCGTGTTGCTGTTCGGGGCTGAGTGCGCGACGTAAATGACGAACATGCTGACGGATGTCCTGTCGCGGTAGCAAAGAGGGTTCTGACATGGTTTCCCCCAGACAAGGTCGCTTGAGCGACGCATTATATCATGCCTGGTGGGAGATAAAGCAGTACTACCAGAAAGGAGATCTCCGAGATGCCGCCGTAGGCTGTAACCCTTGAACCCTTGGTTCAAGGTGAACATGCCGTCGCAACCATCAGGCTTCTCGGACGGACCGAGCATGCTCACAGGTTGCGGAGCGTCACATTCTGTTGGTATGAAATATCGGCTCAGGGGACTGGCCCACTTGCAAACATCTCAGAGAAAATTTACTTCACCGTCAGTGTAGCACAGCGACCATGAAGTGTTATTCGAACTTCGCATCCTCGCGATCGGTTATGCGACCCTGCTCAACTAATGCCTGTTCAATTGTCTGCTGTAGCATACGGATTCGTTGTTCCATATTAGCAGCATAGTCACGCGTCTTACCTTTCTCTTGTGCCAGTTCATGGCAAATGTTTAACGCGGCAATGAACACCAGTTGCTCTGTATTTGTGACTCTAGTGCGAACTTTTAAATCTTGCAACCGTTGATTGAGATCTTCTGCCGCCGCGTTCAGCGCATCTTGCTGTTCAGGCGGACAATTTACTCTCAAAGAACGACCAAAAATTTGTAAATCTACCGGTTGTGCAGACATGCCACCTTCCTGACTGATTACCTGGCTCGCCATTCCCCTTAGCCTTCAATGGCCTGGGAGGCGGGCAACTATATAGACCTGAGAAATAAGATACAACCCCTTTTCTGGAAACCTTGAGGCAGCTAGTGGTAGCATACCACGAACTCTTACAGCCAACGACGATGAAAAATGATGTCTTCACAGAACGCAACCCCCGATTACAACGCGCTGGCGGCGGCGCTCTCACACCACGGCGTCGGTATGACGCCCGCGGAAATGCACGGATTGCTTAGCGGCATCCTGTGTGGCGGTAATCAGGATAACAGCTGGAAAACGCTGGTCCATGATCTCGCGAATGAAGGCATGGCTTTTTCGCAAACGCTGTCTCAGCCACTGCAGTCTCTGCATGCCAGCATTGCTACTGCGCTTGAGGACGATGGCTTTCTTTTTCAACTGATGCTGCCTGGCGATGATGACATCACGGTGTTTGACCGTGCTGATGCTCTGGCGGGCTGGGTGAATCATTTTTTACTTGGCCTGGGCGTAACCCAGCCTAAACTGGATAAGGTCACCGGCGAAACGGGTGAGGCCATTGACGATCTGCGCACGATTGCTCAGCTTGGCTATGACGAAGACGAAGATCAGGAAGAACTCGAGCAGTCGCTGGAAGAGGTGATCGAGTATGTTCGCGTTGCTGCGCTACTCTGTCACGATACCTTCACGCGCCCGCAACCGACCGCACCAGAAGTACAAAAGCCAACGCTACACTAAGCCAGATATCTGAGTTCAACAGGGAGTGCAGACATGATTTCACTGGAAAATTTCCAGCAACGCCGTCAGGCGCTGTTAGCGAAAATGGTTCCGGGCAGCGCAGCGTTAATCTTTGCCGCGCCTGAAGTAACACGCAGTAACGACAGTGAATATCCGTTCCGTCAGAACAGTGACTTCTGGTATTTCACCGGCTTCAATGAGCCGCAGGCGTTACTGGTACTGATCAAAAGTGATGAGAACCACAATCACAGCGTGCTGTTTAATCGTGTGCGCGACCTGACTGCAGAAATCTGGTTTGGCCGCCGTCTGGGACAGGACGCGGCGCCCGCTAAACTGGGTGTGGATCGTGCTCTGCCATGGAACGATATCGGTGAACAACTCCACCTGCTGCTGAACGGTCTGGATGAGGTGTATCACGCGCAGGGCCAGTATGCTGAGGCTGACAAGTTGGTGTTTAGTGCGCTGGATAAACTGCGTCAGGGCTTTCGCCAGAATCTGAGTGCACCGGCTAGCCTGACTGACTGGCGTCCCTGGGTGCATGAGATGCGCCTGTTTAAAAGCCCTGAAGAAATTGCGCTGTTGCGTCGCGCAGGCGAGATCAGTGCGCTGGCACATACTCGCGCCATGCAAGCCTGTCGTCCAGGCCTGTTTGAATATCATCTTGAAGGCGAAATTCATCACGAATTTAACCGTCATGGTGCGCGCTTCCCGTCTTACAACACTATCGTAGGCTCCGGTGAAAACGGCTGCATTCTGCACTACACCGAAAATGAGTGTGAGATGCAGGATGGCGACCTGGTGCTCATCGATGCGGGATGCGAATTACAGGGTTATGCGGGCGATATTACCCGGACTTTTCCGGTTAATGGCAAGTTCAGCCCGCCGCAGCGGGCTATCTACAATATCGTACTCAAATCTTTAGAAACGGCACTTGCCCGATTCCGTCCTGGCGTCAGCATCCGCGAGGTCAATGATGACGTCGTGCGCATTATGGTCACTGGACTGGTTGAGCTGGGCGTAATGCAGGGCGAGGTGGATGCACTCATCGCCGAAGACGCGCATCGCAAATTCTTTATGCACGGCCTGGGCCATTGGTTAGGTCTGGATGTCCACGATGTGGGGCACTACGGCACGCCAAGCCGCGATCGTATCCTGGAACCGGGCATGGTTATCACGGTTGAGCCGGGGCTGTATATCGCGCCAGATGCGGATGTGCCTGTGGAATACCGCGGTATCGGCATCCGCATTGAGGATGACATCGCGATTACTGAAAACGGTAACGAGAATCTTACCGACAGCGTGGTGAAAGATCCCGATGCCATTGAGGCACTGATGGCGGCGGCACGCGCGGTATGACCATTCTTATCGCCGGTGGTGGAATGACCGGCGCCACGCTGGCGCTGGCGATTTCACACCTGACACAGGGCGCACTGCCCGTGACGCTGATTGAAAGCAGCGAACCTGCCAGCCGCACGCATCCGGGCTATGACGGGCGTGCGATCGCGCTGTCTGCGGGCACCTCCCAGCAACTTGCTGATATCAATCTCTGGCAGCGTATTTCACCCTGTGCGACACCCATCACCACTATCCATGTTTCCGATCGCGGTCATGCCGGTTTTGTATCCCTGGCCGCCAGCGATTATGCGATTCCCGCGTTGGGGCACGTGGTTGAGTTATTCGACGTAGGACAGCAGCTGTTTACGCAGCTTAAGCAGGCACCTGGCGTCACACTGCGTTGTCCGTCACGCGTAACTCAGGTGGCCCGTACCCAGGAACGCGTGCAGGTTACGCTTGATAATGGTGAGCAGTTGGAAGGCGAGGTACTGGTGGCCGCTGATGGCACCCGTTCTGCCGTTGCTGCCGCCTGCGGCATTCAGTGGCAGACAGAGGCCTATCAGCAGTTGGCGCTTATCGCCAACGTCACCAGTGAGCGTCCTCATCAGGGCCGGGCATTTGAACGCTTTACCGAGTTTGGTCCCCTGGCGCTGCTGCCAATGTCAAACAACCGTCTGTCGCTGGTGTGGTGCCATCCGCTGGAGCAGCGCCCGCAGGTAGAAAGCTGGAACGACGAGGTATTCCTCAGCCAGCTTCAGCGCGCCTTTGGCTGGCGGCTGGGCAAATTCACCCATACCGGCAAGCGTGATGTTTATCCGTTGGCGTTACAGCAGGCCAATCCTGCGGTTTCCCATCGTGTAGTCACCGTCGGAAACGCTGCGCAGACGCTGCATCCGATAGCCGGTCAGGGATTTAACCTGGGTCTGCGGGATGTGATGTCACTGGCTGAAACCCTGGCCAATGCACATCGGCAGCAACAAGATCCCGGTAGCTACGGGGTTTTGCAGCACTACCAGCAACGTCGCCAACAGGACCGGGCCATTACCGTGGGCATCACTGACGGGCTGGTACGTCTGTTTGCTAATCGTCATGCGCCGCTGGTCGTCGGGCGCAACCTGGGCTTGCTGGCAATGGATCATCTGCCGTGGCTGAGAAATCTTCTGGCTGAGCGTACGCTCGGCTGGGTTAAGCGTTAACTGAGAGGCACTGATGCAAACTTACGATGTGGTGATCGCTGGCGGCGGAATGGTAGGGCTGGCAGTGGCCTGCGGTCTGCAAGGGAGCGGATTACGCATTGCCGTGCTGGAACAGTCGGCCGAGCCGCAATTTGATGCAGGCGCATCTCCCTCTGTGCGCGTATCCGCGATTAATGCGGCCAGTGAACGTCTTTTGCAAAAGCTGGATGTCTGGTCAACTATTTTGTCCCTCCGCGCCAGTCCTTATCAGGCGATGGAAGTCTGGGAGCGTGACAGCTTTGGCGCGATCGCATTTGATGGCGAGCAGCAGGGTCTGGCGCATCTTGGGCACATCATCGAAAATCCCGTGATCCACACCGCCCTGTGGCAGCGCGCCAGCAACTGCAGTGATGTCACGTTACTGGCTGCTTCACAGCTACAGCAAGTGGCATTTGGCGATAATGAAGCCTTTATTACGCTGCAAGATGGCAGCATGATGAGCGCGCGGCTGATGGTTGCGGCGGACGGAGCCAACTCCTGGTTGCGTAACAAAGCCGACATTCCCCTGACCTTCTGGGATTACGACCACCATGCGCTGGTGGCGAATATTCGTACAGCCTTGCCCCATGGCGGCGTGGCTCGTCAGGTTTTTCACGGCGATGGCATTCTGGCGTTCCTGCCCATGCAGCATCCGCATCTTTGCTCAATCGTCTGGTCGCTTTCACCTCAGGAAGCCAGCCGCCTGGAAGCCATGCCAGAGTCGCTGTTCAATCAACAGTTGTCCGTCGCGTTTGATATGCGGCTGGGGCTGTGCGAGCTGGAAGGGGAACGCAAGTGTTTCCCGCTGACGGCACGTTATGCACGTAACTTTGCCGCTCACCGACTGGCGCTGGTGGGCGATGCGGCGCATACCATTCATCCGCTGGCAGGGCAGGGCGTCAATCTGGGATTCATGGATGCCGCAGAGCTGATCGGCGAAATTCGCCGTCTGCATCAGCAGGGCAAAGATATTGGGGAGCACCTTTATCTGCGCCGCTATGAGCGCAGTCGTAAACACAGTGCAGCAATGATGCTGGCCGGGATGCAGGGCTTCCGTGAATTGTTTGCAGGCAACAATCCTGCCAGGAAGCTGTTTCGCGATTTGGGCCTGAAATTAGCCGATAATTTGCCGGGCGTGAAGCCGATGATGCTCCGTCAGGCAATGGGCCTGAATGATATGCCAGAGTGGCTTCGCTAACGCCATCCTGCAGCGAAAAGCCAGCATTCGTGCTGGCTTTTTTTTATCGCCTTAATCCGCTGCACCATAAAAATGCAGTGCTGCACCCTGATTGCGCCTCATTTGATTTATTCTAATTTTGCCTGATGTTTCGCATTACTTTTTTTTATCCCTGCGCCTTTTCGTCCCGCTATTTTTTTAACATCCTGCCAGGCTTCGCGCATAAAATTGCTGCGTATAAATCACCATGGCGTATTTATTGCGTGGCTAATCACAAAATTACAGTTTTTTGTCCTGTTTGCCTTTCTCCCTGGTTAGGCTGTGCAACGTCTTTCGACCTCGCTTTGCTTATGGTTAATCGTCAGGTTCGGTGGTAACGTCAAGGCAAAGAGAACGTTTGCGTCGGCAACATGGCGGCGTAGTTTCAAACTCACTCGTTTCTGCACAGGATAGTTATGACTCAGCACACACCGTTGTTTGAACAGCACCAGGCAAATGGCGCGCGTATGGTGGATTTCCACGGCTGGATGATGCCGTTGCACTATGGCTCGCAAATGGATGAGCATCATGCTGTACGCAGCGATGCCGGCATGTTCGATGTGTCGCATATGACGATTGTTGATGTGAAAGGTGAGCGCACGCGCGAGTTTCTGCGCTACCTGCTGGCAAACGATGTCGCCAAACTGACCCAGCCGGGCAAAGCGCTCTACACCGGCATGCTGAATGCCTCTGGTGGCGTGATTGACGATTTGATTGTTTATTTTATGGACGAGACGTTTTTCCGTCTGGTGGTCAATTCCGCGACGCGTAAAAAAGATCTGGCCTGGATCAGTGAGCATGCCCAGGGTTACGGCGTCGCGTTAACAGAGCGTGACGATCTGGCGCTTATCGCTGTACAAGGCCCGCAGGCCCAGCAAAAAGCGCAAACGTTATTCAGCGATGCGCAGCGCCAGGCGGTGCAGGGCATGAAACCCTTCTTTGGCGTACAAGCCGGAGAGCTGTTTATCGCCACCACCGGCTATACGGGCGAAGCGGGCTATGAAATTGCGCTCCCTGCCGCCGAAGCCGTCGCGTTCTGGCAGCGCTTGCTGAGCGCAGGCGTCAAACCTGCGGGACTGGGCGCACGTGATACTTTGCGTCTGGAAGCGGGCATGAATCTCTACGGTCAGGAAATGGACGAGAGCGTATCACCGCTGGCGGCCAATATGGGCTGGACGCTTAGCTGGGAGCCAACTGACCGCAACTTTATTGGACGTGAAGCGCTGGAAAGCCAGCGAGCAAAGGGCACTGAAAAACTGGTTGGGCTGATTCTGACGGAAAAAGGCGTACTGCGTAACGGCTTGCCGGTACGTTTTACCGATCAACAGGGTCAGATGCAGCAGGGTGTGATCACCAGCGGTTCTTTCTCCCCTACGTTGGGTTATAGCATTGCCCTGGCCCGCGTGCCGGCAGGTATCGGTGAGAACGCGATTGTTGAAATCCGTAACCGTGAAATGCCTGTAAAAGTCACTAAACCGATTTTCGTTCGCGCCGGAAAACCGGTTGCGCAGTAACATATAATTACAGGAGAAATGGCGATGAGCAATGTGCCAGCAGAGTTGAAATACCGCGACAGTCACGAATGGCTGCGCAAAAATGCGGACGGTACCTATACCGTTGGTATCACCGAACATGCGCAGGAGTTACTGGGCGATATGGTGTTTGTTGACCTGCCTGAGGTCGGTGCCACCTTCTCTGCCGGAGAAGAGTGCGCCGTCGCCGAATCGGTCAAAGCCGCTTCAGATATTTATGCGCCCGTCAGCGGTGAAATTGTGGCAGTGAACGATTCCCTGAACGATTCCCCTGAACAGGTGAACAGCGAGCCTTATGACGGTGGCTGGTTATTCCAGATCAAAGCCAGCGATGAGTCCGAAATTGACTCGCTGCTGGACGCGGATGCTTATAAAGCCTCCATCGACGAGTAATCGTTGTGCGGCCTCTTATCGGGGCCGCACATATCTGACTTGCATTCTCTGTTCCCCAGCCCGATTCAGGACTTACAGCTCATGACTCAGACTCTCAGCCAGCTTGAACACAACGGTGCCTTTATCGAGCGCCATATTGGTCCGTCGCCAGAACAACAGGCCGTCATGCTGGAGGCGATCGGTGCCAGCTCTCTGGCGTCGTTGATTGGTTCTATCGTCCCCGCCGACATTCAGCTGCCAGGCCCGCCCGCTGTTGGCGATGCCGCAACTGAACAACAGGCGCTGGCTGAGTTAAAGGCCATTGCCGGACAAAACCTGCTTTATAAATCCTGGATTGGCATGGGATACAGTGCGGTGATCACGCCGCCGGTAATTTTGCGTAACATGCTGGAAAATCCGGGCTGGTACACAGCTTATACCCCCTATCAGCCAGAAGTCTCACAGGGCCGCCTTGAGGCACTGCTTAACTTTCAGCAGGTCACGATTGATCTGACCGGCATGGACATTGCCTCCGCTTCACTGCTGGACGAAGCCACCGCCGCCGCTGAAGCGATGGCGATGTCAAAACGCATCAGCAAACTGAAAAATGCCAACCGGTTCTTTATCGCTGACGATATTCATCCACAAACGCTGGATGTGGTGCGTACCCGCGCCGAAACCTTTGGCTTTGACCTGATTATCGATAGTCCGGCCAAAGCGTTGGATCACGACAACCTGTTTGGTGTGCTGCTACAGCAGGTCGGCACCACCGGAGAAGTACACGACTTTACCCACCTGATTAACGAGCTGAAAGCGCGCAAGGTGGTGGTGAGCATGGCATCCGACTTTATGGCGCTGGTGCTGCTTGAGTCGCCTGGCAAACAAGGGGCGGACATTGTATTTGGTTCCGCCCAACGCTTTGGTGTGCCAATGGGCTATGGAGGGCCTCATGCCGCCTTCTTCGCCAGCCGCGACGAGCACAAGCGCTCTATGCCAGGCCGTATTATCGGCGTTTCCCGCGATGCGGCAGGCAATACCGCCCTGCGTATGGCGATGCAAACCCGCGAGCAGCATATCCGTCGTGAAAAAGCCAACTCCAACATCTGTACTTCACAGGTGCTGCTGGCCAATATCGCGGGGCTGTATGCGGTGTTCCACGGGCCGGTTGGACTGAAACGTATTGCGTCGCGTATCCATCGCTTCACCGATATTCTGGCTGCCGGACTCCAGCGTGGTGGGCTGAAACTGCGTCATAGCCACTGGTTTGACACGCTGACGGTAGAGGTTGCAGATAAAGCGGGCGTGCTTAACCGTGCGCTGAGTTTTGGCGTTAACCTGCGTAGCGACATTCATAATGCAGTCGGCATCACGCTGGATGAAACCACGCGCCGTGAAGACATCAGCACGCTGTTCGCTATTCTGCTGGGTGATGAACACGGTCAGGATATCGACCAACTCGACAGCCAGGTCGCGGCTGACAGCCAGTCGGTTCCGGCCGGGCAGCAGCGTAAAAGTGAAATTCTCTCTCATCCGGTGTTTAACCGTCATCACAGTGAAACTGAGATGATGCGCTATATGCACAGCCTGGAGAAAAAAGATCTGGCACTGAATCAGGCGATGATTCCGCTGGGTTCCTGCACCATGAAACTCAACGCGGCCGCCGAGATGATCCCCATCACCTGGCCTGAATTTGCCGAACTGCATCCGTTCTGCCCGGCAGAACAGGCGGGGGGTTACCTGCAAATGATAGGGCAGCTTTCACAGTGGCTGGTACAGCTGACCGGTTACGATGCCCTCTGCATGCAGCCTAACTCGGGCGCGCAGGGGGAATATGCCGGACTGTTAGCGATTCGTCGTTACCACGAAAGCCGTGGTGAAGGTGAACGTCATCTTTGCCTGATTCCCAGCTCGGCGCACGGCACCAATCCGGCCTCAGCGCAGATGGCAGGCATGGATGTCGTGGTGGTAGCCTGTGACAAACAGGGCAATATCGACCTTGGCGACCTGCGTGAAAAAGCGGCTCAGGCCGGCGATAAACTGTCATGCATTATGGTGACCTATCCCTCCACCCACGGTGTTTATGAAGAAACCATCCGTGAGGTGTGCCAGATCGTGCATCAGCATGGTGGTCAGGTTTACCTTGATGGTGCCAACATGAATGCGCAGGTGGGCATCACCACGCCAGGCTACATCGGCGCAGATGTTTCGCACCTCAACCTGCACAAAACCTTCTGCATACCGCACGGCGGTGGCGGCCCGGGAATGGGACCGATCGGCGTGAAAGCCCATCTGGCCCCGTTTGTTCCGGGACACAGCGTGGTGCAGATTGATGGCATGCTGACGCAGCAGGGCGCCGTCTCCGCCGCGCCATTTGGCAGCGCATCCATTCTGCCTATCAGCTGGATGTATATCCGCATGATGGGGGCAGAAGGACTAAAGCAGGCCAGTTCGGTCGCGATCCTTAACGCTAACTATATTGCCAGCCGCCTGAAATCGGCCTATCCCATTCTTTATGCAGGACGCGATGGTCGCGTGGCGCACGAATGTATTCTCGATATTCGTCCGTTAAAAGAGCAAACCGGTATCAGTGAGCTGGATATTGCTAAACGCCTGATCGACTATGGCTTCCATGCGCCGACCATGTCATTCCCGGTAGCCGGAACGCTCATGGTGGAACCGACAGAATCGGAAGGCAAAATCGAACTGGACCGTTTCATTGATGCCATGCTGGCGATTCGCATGGAAATCAGTCGGGTTGAGCAGGGAGAGTGGTCACTTGAGGATAACCCTCTGGTCAATGCGCCTCATACGCAAACGGAAGTCATCGGAGAATGGTCGCATCCCTACAGCCGTGAGCTGGCCGTGTTCCCGGCAGGCGGACACAATAAATACTGGCCGACGGTGAAGCGCCTGGATGATGTCTTTGGCGACCGTAACCTGTTCTGTTCGTGTGTGCCGATGAGCGACTATGCTTAAGTCAGGTTAACGCATTTATTTCTGAGGGCCGATTTTCGGCCCTTTTTTATGGAGACAGCCATGCAACTCGCACTCGTTACCGGCGGCAGTCGCGGCATTGGTCGCGCAACGGCTCTCTTACTGGCGTCCCGAGGCTACCGGGTGGCGGTAAATTTCCGCTCACGCGCCAGTGAGGCCCATCAGGTTGTGGATGAGATAGTGCGTCAGGGCGGTGAGGCTTTTAGCGTTCAGGCCGACATCAGTGATGAAGCGCAGGTGATGTCGCTGTTTCAGCGGCTGGATCAGGAAGATCTGCCGCTCACGCTGCTGGTGAATAATGCCGGCATACTGTTTCAGCAATGTCGCCTTGAGCAACTGGATGCCTCGCGTATTCAGCAGGTTTTTGCCACCAACGTGCTTGGCCCCTTTCTCTGCAGTCGGGAAGCCGTCCGGCGCATGGGAACCCATCATGGCGGCCAGGGCGGTAGCATTGTTAATGTGTCGTCTGCTGCGGCCCGCACGGGGTCGCCAAATGAATATGTCGATTACGCAGCATCGAAAGGCGCGATGGATACGATGACCAAAGGCCTGTCGCTGGAAGTCGCTCAGCAGGGAATCCGTGTCAATGGCGTACGTCCGGGGATGATCTACACCGAAATGCATGCGGACGGGGGCGAGCCGGGCAGAGTCGACCGGCTGGCCAGCGGAATTCCAATGGGGCGCGGCGGTTATGCTGAAGAAATTGCAGAAGCCATCGTCTGGTTAGCCAGCGATGCCGCCTCTTACATTACCGGCAGCATTATTGATGCCGCCGGCGGGCGCTAAAATTATGCCGCAGCAAAGCGCTGCGGCACGGGCTTACAGTTTTTCGCCGTTGCTGGCGATAACCTGTTGATACCAGGCAAAGCTCTTTTTCTTCGCGCGCGAGAAATCGCCGCTGCCGTCGTCGTTTTTATTCACATGAATAAAACCGTAACGTTTGTTGTACTGACCGGTGGTGAAAGATACACAGTCGATACAGCCCCACGGCGTGTATCCCATAAGATCCACACCATCATGTGTGACGGCTTTCTTCATCTCTTCAATGTGTGCGGCCAGATAATCAATGCGGTAATCATCCTCGATGACGCCCTGTGCGTTCGGTTTATCGATGGCACCAAAGCCATTTTCCACAATAAACAGGGGCTTTTGGTAGCGCTCGTACAACTCGTTAAGCGTATAGCGCAGGCCAACGGGATCAATCTGCCAGCCCCAGTCTGAGGCTTTAACATGCGGGTTTTTAACCGCGCCTTCAAAACCGGTAATGGGGTCATCTACGCCGCTGGCACTGGTCTGCACGGCAGTACTCATGTAATAGCTGAAACCCACGTAATCCGCGCAGCCATTACGCAGGGTTTCAGCATCTTCAGCTTCCATTTCAATGTGATAGCCTTTGCGCGCCCACTCTTTCAGTGCATAAGCCGGGTAGTAACCCCGCATCTGCACGTCACTGAATACATAACGTTGATGCATCGCTTCCTGCGCCAGCAGGACGTCATCCGGATGACAGGAGAAGGGGTAAACCGGCACCATGGCGATCATGCAGCCAATCTGAAAGTCCGGGTTGATCTCATGACCCAGTTTCACTACTTTGGCGCTGGCAACAAACTGATGATGCATGACCTGATACATCGCCTGTTCAGGTTTTTCATGTTCAGTGAAAATAACGCCTGAGCAGCAGTAACCAAACAGCGGATATTGCCAGTTACGCTGATTATTAATTTCGTTAAAGGTCATCCAGTATTTTACTTTGTTCTTGTAACGTTTCAGTACGACTTCACTAAAGCGAACAAAGAAATCGACGACTTTACGGTTATGCCAGCCACCGTATTCTTTAACCAGATGATAGGGCATTTCAAAATGGGAAAGGGTAATAACCGGCTCAATACCGTATTTAAGTAATTCATCAAACAGATCGTCATAGAATTGCAGACCGGCTTCATTGGGTTGCAATTCATCGCCATTCGGGAAAATACGGGTCCAGGCAATTGAGGTACGGAAGCATTTAAAACCCATCTCAGCAAACAGCGCAATATCCTGTTTGTAATGCGAGTAAAATTCAACAGCCTGATGATTAGGATAGAATTTTCCGGGCTGGACGCCGTCGGTGATGACCCGGTCCACACCATGCGAACCGCCGGTCAGCACATCGGCAATACTGATGCCTTTACCGCCCTGATCCCAGCCGCCTTCCACCTGATGTGCCGCGACCGCACCGCCCCACAGAAACGTTTTTGGTAAGCTCATTACGCTCTCTCCCCTGACAATAAAATTGGGCTGAGTGTAGCAAAGCACTTAATAATGTCACGCTATAACACCGTAGCAAAAAAGGGATTTGTTACGGCGAAAAAACGTCTTGTTTTATTTACCCAGTTTTCGACCCAGAGACTCAATAATATACATGACCGGGACCTGAGTCGTAATATCGCTGTGGTCTGCCATTCGTATCACAGGTACATGATAAGACACCGTAAAGTCGCTCATTTTTGCCAGTGAGCAGGTTTCACTATTGGTGATGGCAATGATTTTACACTTATTCAGGCTGAACTGACTGGCGATACGCAGCACTTCTTCCGTTTCGCCGGAAACAGAAAGGATAATAGCCAGGGCGTTTTCATATAAGCTCGGACTCACCGGATAATAGGGGTCGTCAATGGCATGGCTGAACTTACCGACGTTCGAAAAAAAGCGCGCCCCATATTTTCCCAGGCTTCCCGATGTTCCCACGCCAATAAAAAACACCCGCTCAGCCAGATTGATCATCTCTGCCGCCTGACGCATGACCTGCTCAAACTCATCGTTGTTGATGCTTTTAAAGAAACTCAGCATATCCGCGACGCCCGAGACCGGCAGCACAGGGGCCGTTTGCTCCTGCGCCAGACGCAGCCGGATACGAAATTCTGACCAGCCTTCACACTGCATTTTGCGACAAAAACGCAATACGGTGGTGGTCGACACCGCTGCCTGCTCGGCCAGATCGCGGATGGTCATGTAACTGACACTGTCGCGATGTTTGATGATGTACTGATAAACCTGCATTTCAAGATCGTTCAGGGTGGCAAGATCGTGATGCGAGAACATGGAAAAACTCATCAGGCAATTGACTAGCCAGCATTTTACCAGAAATCGCGCAGGGGTTGACCGCAATAATTATTTTAAGCTTACACTTGTACACTGAAACTTTTTCTGGGTACTCTGTTGCACGATAAAGCTGCAGTTGTTATCACTTTTCAGGCAGGAATGTTATGACTCACAAAAGTTTACCGACGCAGGGTTATCCACTGGCAGAGGAAATTGCCAACAGTATCAGTCACGGGCTCGGTTGCCTGTTTGGGATTGTAGGATTAGTGCTGTTGCTTGATAAGGCAATGGCGATGAACGCTGGAATAACCACTATCGTCAGTTCCAGCCTGTACGGCGGCAGCATGATCCTGCTGTTTCTGGCCTCAACGCTTTACCATGCTGTCAGCCATCCGCGTGCTAAGCGCGTGCTGAAAAAAGTTGACCACTGCGCTATCTACTTGTTGATTGCAGGCACTTACACGCCGTTCCTGATGGTGGGGTTACAGTCGCCTCTGGCCTATGGATTAATGGCGGTCATCTGGGGCCTGGCGCTGTTAGGGATTCTTTTTAAGCTGACTATCGCCGATCGCTTTAAGGTGCTGTCCCTGGTTACTTATCTTTGCATGGGATGGCTTTCGCTGATTGTGGTTTATCAGTTGGCGATGAAACTGTCGGCTGGCGGGATCTGGCTGCTGGCGTTGGGCGGCATTATCTATTCCGTGGGCGTGATTTTTTACGTCGCGCGTCGGGTGCCCTTTAATCATGCTATCTGGCACGGTTTTGTCTTAGGCGGCTGTATTTGCCATTTCTGCGCCATCTACTTCTACGTCATGTAAAGAAAAAAGGGCGGGAGAAGATCCCGCCCCTGAACTCAGCCTTCTTCCAGCGAGTAAGGCAAGGGCTGAATCTGCAGCTTACCGCCTTCATCGCCTTCAACACGTAGTACGCTGTCCGGCTCCAGATCGTTGTTCATCACGACCTGCACCCAGGTCACGCCATCGTCCAGCTGGACCGCCGCAAGAACGGTGCCCGTGCGACGCCAGCGCTCGCCCATCTGCAGCTCAAGCGAGTCGTTAGCGGTGGGCAGGTGACTGGCCTGGCCTGACAGCCAGTAGAGCGCACGTTTATTCGCGCCGCGATACTTGGCCCTTGCCACCATTTCCTGGCCGGTGTAACAGCCTTTTTTAAAGCTAATTGCGTCCAGTGCCTGCATGTTTGCAGCCTGGGGAATAAACTGCGCGCTGGTGGCCGCGTCGATGACCGGAATACCGGCTTCGATATCTAACGCCAGCCACTGTGTGCTGTCATTGAACTGCGCATCCTCCGCCAGCCTCTGTTTCAGCGCTTCTGCCTGTGAAAGCGACGTGACCAGCAGAAAACGTTCTGCAGGATGTTCAAACCACAACAGCGTTGTATCGCCCTGCTGTACTACGGGAGTTGAGTGGTCGGGCAGCGTGTCAAAGACATTCGCCAGCGCGGCACGCGCCTGGAAACCGGCGACGCCCAGCAAAACGACATCGTCATCCGCCGCCAGGGTGACTTTAGAAAAAACGGCATATTTTTTCAGCTCAGGCAACTGCGTGTCTCGCAGCTCGCGACGCACCAAATAGGCATAGCCCTCACCACGATGAAACAGACGCAGGTTGCTCCACATCTTGCCCTTAGCATCACAGTGGGCGGCAGGCAGATGGTGAGCCGCATCCAGCGCTGCCACATCCAGAGTCAACTGGCCCTGCAAATAAGGCGTGCTGTCGGGGCCGACGACGGAAACCAGTGCCCAGGCATCCAGAGAGATTAACGTTAACGGCAGGCGTGACGAGGCTGCGGGCTGACGTGGGGGAAGCGTAAATGTTGGCATCGATAAATCCTGAGTATGAAGGTTCATCCGGAACAATGTCTTCAATGTTAAAAGAGCACACTGGCAATGCAACCTGTTTACTGAAAAGGGCGCACAAAACGCGTACTGAGGCGTTAAAAAAACCTGACTCTGTGGCGCGTTGCACAGGGTTGCGTTGTGAGCCTGCAGTCAGCATTAATCCAGGGTACACTAGCGGCCACGATGTGAAATGTGGAAACTGTTGCATGGATATTGATGATAAATCACGAATTCACTGGGCCTGCCGTCGTGGCATGCTGGAGCTGGATATCGCTATTATGCCGTTCTTTAAGTACGAATATGACACGCTCAACGACACGGATAAGCAAGTGTTTATCGCCCTGCTGAAAAGTGACGATCCCGATCTTTTCAACTGGTTGATGAACCATGGCGAACCGGGCGATCCTGAACTTAATCGTATGGTTAAACTTATCCAGCAGCGCAATCGTGAACGCGGACCGGTGGCGATGTAACCTTCATCCCTCCTGGCACGCACGCACGACCTTAACCCTGGCGCTGTTAATGACTATAGCAGGCGTCGGGATAATGGAACTGCCTGCGGCAGAGTGGATGATTAAGCCTGTCCTGGTCGCCGTAGTGCTGTGGGAAGGGTGGCGACAGGATCGCCGTTTACGCCAACGGCAGGGCTGGTTACAGCGCGACAACAACCGCGACTGGCGCTGGCAAGGTGACAGCTGGCAAACGCACCAGCCGTTGTACTGGTTACCCGGCGCGGTCTTACTGGTCCTGCGCAACGGCAAAGGCAAGACTTTACGGCTCTGGCTGATGCAGGACAACATGCAGCCAGAGGAATGGCGCGCGTTACGGGCTCGCTGTTTCAGTGACACCTGACGCGCTGAACAAGGCTTCCAGAGCCATGTTTTCAGAACACGCTTCCCAGAACACTTTTTGCAGAACAACGTTTCCTGAACAATGTTTCCTGAATAAGGTTTCCAGAATAACGCGCCCGGGACAGGGCTTTCAGAACACGGCTTTAAAGCACGGTTTTCAAAACATGTCTTTTAAAACATGACCTTCAAAACAATAATTTCTGGATAACCCTGTCTGAAGAAGGTGAATTAACAGCGGCTTCTTAGCCCCCGTTTCTGAACGGCGGTTTTTTAACACCGCTTTCTGGACAAGGGCTGCAGAACAGAGGTTACAGCCGGTCGGCAGTCTCGGTCAGAATCTGTTCGCACCACTGTTCGACGCGCTCATCCGTCGCTTCAAACTGATTAACATCGTCCAGCGCCAGCCCGACAAACTGTTTGCCATCAGCGCTCAGCGGTTTGGGGCTGGTGAATTCATAGCCGTCCAGTGGCCAGTAGCCGACAAACTGCACGCCCATTGGCTGTAGCAGCTCATGCAGCATGCCCAAAGCATCCAAAAACCACTCGCCATAGCCAATCTGGTCGCCCATGCCGTACAGTGCCACTATCTTGTTATGCAAATTGAGAGTGGGTAACTGAGGCCAGATTGCCTCCCAGTCCTCCTGTAATTCACCAAAATCCCAGGTAGGAATGCCCAAAATCAACAGATCATACTCTTCCATCAGACGCGGATCGTCATCTTTCACGTTGTGCAACGTCACTAACTCGTCACCAATAAAATCCCGAATTTTCTCCGCTACGATTTCGGTGTAACAGGTACTGGAACCGTAAAAAAGACCTATTTTCATGCAGATAGTGCTCTGTTAATCCTGACTTTGGCGTAATTGTATCAGAAGCAGGGTTGAATCAGGCATAATGAGCACGATTTCATACTGAACGGTGGGGAAAACGTGCAAGATAGTGAACTGACAGAACAGTTTCTTGATGCGCTATGGATTGAGCGCAATCTGGCGCAAAATACCCTGTCTTCCTATCGACAGGATCTGCAAACCCTCACTGGCTGGCTGGTGCATAACGGTTTGACGCTCACGACGCTGACTGCGCCCGATCTGCAACAGTTTCTCGCGGAGCGGCTTGAGGGCGGCTATAAAGCCTCCAGCTCTGCACGCCTGCTCAGCGCCATGCGCCGCCTGTTTCAGTACCTCTACCGCGAAAAGATTCGATCTGACGATCCCAGCGCGATGCTGGCAGCCCCCAAACTGCCCCAGCGGTTGCCAAAAGATCTGAGCGAGGCGCAGGTAGATCGCCTGCTGCAGGCGCCGGATGTCAATGTGCCGCTTGAACTGCGCGATAAAGCCATGCTGGAATTATTATACGCCACCGGCTTGCGTGTCTCAGAACTGGTGGGACTGACCCTGAATGATGTCAGCCTGCGTCAGGGCGTGGTGCGGGTGATCGGTAAAGGCAATAAAGAACGCCTGGTGCCATTAGGTGAAGAGGCGGTTTACTGGCTGGAATATTATATGGAGCACGGGCGGCCATGGCTGCTCAATGGGCAGACGCTGGACGTGTTCTTTCCCAGTAACCGTGCCCAGCAGATGACGCGACAAACCTTCTGGCATCGTATCAAGCATTACGCCACGCTGGCGGGCATCGACAGCGAAAAGCTTTCACCGCACGTGCTGCGCCATGCTTTCGCCACGCATCTGCTGAACCACGGGGCTGACTTACGTGTCGTACAGATGTTACTGGGGCACAGCGACCTCTCAACGACACAGATTTATACTCATGTCGCCACGGAACGTCTGCGACTGTTACATCAACAGCATCATCCGCGCGCATAACCGACGGATAGTAAGGAAAACAATGAACAAACATGTTGCCATGCTGGCGCTTCTTGCCAGCGCCTTTTCCGGATTGACCCACGCTGATGACAGCGCCATTCAGCTTTCCCTGAAAAAACTGGGTTTGCACCAGACTGAGATTCAACCTTCACCCCTGCCGGGTTTTAAAACCGTGCTCACCGAAAGTGGCGTGCTGTACGTTACCGATGATGGTAAACACATGATCCAGGGGCCGCTTTATGATGTCAGCGGCACTCAGCCGGTCAACGTCACGAATGCGCTGCTGGATAAGAAAGTTGAGGCGCTGGTCCCGGAAATGATCGTGTATAAAGCGCCAAAAGAGCAGCATGTGGTGACGGTGTTTACGGATATCACCTGCGGCTACTGCCACAAACTGCATGAGCAAATGGCGGACTATAACGCGCTGGGCATCACCGTTCGCTATCTGGCTTTCCCCCGTGAAGGCATGAACGGCAAAGTCGCCAGCGCCATGAAGGCCGTCTGGTGCAGCGCCGATCGCAACAAAGCCTTTGATGAGGCGATGAAAGGCGATGTGCCGAAGATGGATGCGCCAGCCTCATGCAATATCGATATCGGCAAGCAGTACCAACTGGGTGTGCTGTTCGGCATTCAGGGTACGCCAGCTATTCTGACCGATAGCGGAATGATGATCCCAGGCTATCAAAGCCCACAGGAACTCAAGCAGGTACTGGATAATCAAAAGCGTGGTGGTTAAGGCGTGGTAAAGCACGAAGTCGAACTACGTCGCCGTGAGGCGGTGGCCGATCAGCTGGCGTTACCGGCTGATTTACCGCCACTCCTGCGTCGGCTTTATCTGCAACGCGGCGTTACCGATGCCGCCGAGCTGGAAAGAGGCGCGAAAAACCTGCTGCCTTTCAGCGCATTAAGCGGCATAGACAAGGCCGTGAGTTTGCTTCATCAGGCTCTGCTGGATGGCCGTTGCATCATGGTTGTGGGCGATTTTGATGCCGACGGTGCCACCAGTACCGCGCTGACGGTGCTGGCACTGCGCAGCATGGGATACAGCAACGTGCAGTATCTGGTGCCCAACCGTTTTGAAGATGGCTACGGTCTGAGTCCGGAAGTGGTGGAGCAGGCCAGAGCGCGCGGTGCCGAGATGATTTTGACCGTGGATAACGGTATCTCCTCCCACGCCGGTGTGCAGGTGGCGCATCAGCACGGCATTGCGGTGCTGGTCACCGACCACCACTTGCCGGGCGAAACGCTGCCGGATGCTGATGCCATTGTGAATCCCAACCTGCCGGATTGTGATTTTCCCTCTCGCTCGTTAGCGGGCGTTGGCGTTGCCTTTTATCTGATGATGGCCCTGCGCGCGCATCTGCGAACTCAGGGCTGGTTTGGGGCTACGCGAGCGGAACCTAATCTGGCGGACCTGTTGGATCTGGTGGCGCTGGGCACGGTGGCGGATGTGGTGCCGCTGGATGCGAATAACCGCATCTTAGTGTGGCAGGGCCTGAGCCGCATCCGGGCTGGCAAATGCCGACCGGGAATTAAAGCCCTGCTGGAAATCGCCAACCGCGATGCCCGCCAGTTGGCCGCCAGCGACCTGGGTTTTGCGCTGGGTCCGCGGCTTAATGCTGCCGGACGCCTGGATGATATGTCTGTTGGCGTGGCGCTGTTACTGACCGACGATCTCAGCCAGTCACGCATGTTAGCCAGTGAACTGGATGCGCTTAACCAGATGCGCAAAGAGATAGAGCAGGGCATGCAGAGCGAGGCGCTGGCGTTATGCCAAAAGCTGGAGAGCGAGCAAAGCGATCTGCCGCTGGGGCTGGCCTTTTATCACCCCGAATGGCATCAGGGCGTGGTCGGCATTCTGGCTTCCCGCCTGAAAGAGCGCTTCCATCGCCCGGTCATTGCCTTTGCACCTGCCGGTGACGGCATGTTGAAAGGATCGGGACGATCGATTGCGGGTTTGCATCTGCGCGACGCGCTGGAACGTCTTGATACGTTGCATCCCGGCCTGATGCAGAAGTTTGGCGGCCATGCTATGGCAGCGGGACTGTCGCTGGAAGCGACGCGCTACGAGGAATTTCGGCAGCGCTTTGCCGACCTGGTGGGCGAATGGCTTGCCGGAGAAGCGTTACAGGGCGTTATCTGGTCGGATGGCGCGTTACAGCCCGCCGAGTTTTCAATTCAGACGGCGGAAATGCTGCGCGATGCCGGTCCCTGGGGCCAGTCCTTTCCTGAACCGGCTTTCGACGGCAAGTTCAGGCTACTGCAGCAGCGCCTGGTCGGTGAACGTCACCTGAAGCTGATGGTTGAGCCGCTGGAAGGCGGGCCGCTGATTGACGGTATCGCGTTCAACGTGGATACCACGCGGTGGCCTGACAGCAGCGTGCGTCAGGTTGAACTCGCGTACCGGCTTGATATCAATGAGTACCGCGGTAACCGGTCGGTGCAACTGATTGTTGAACACCTCTGGCCGCTCAGCTAGCCGGGCAGGCGGGTTGCGCGGCACTGTTCCCCCTGTCGTCATGATTACCATCGTCACGCCCGTTTCGGCTTAGCCAGTCCATCTGACTGAGCCGAAAGATTAAGACCTGCGCATTTTCTCAACGCTACAAACTGCCGTCGGTTTCGGGTAAACTCGCAGGCTGAATTTCTTATTCCATCGAACGTAAAAAAGACGCTAAACACATGTTTGAAATTAACCCGGTCAAATACCGTATTCAGGACCTCAGCGAGCGCAGCGACGTTCTTCGGGGGTATCTTTGACTACGATGCCAAGAAAGAACGCCTTGAAGAAGTAAACGCAGAACTGGAACAGCCCGACGTCTGGAACGAACCGGAACGTGCTCAGGCGCTGGGTAAAGAGCGCTCCTCGCTGGAAGCCATCGTTAATACGCTCGATCAGATGAACCAGGGGCTGGAAGATGTGCAGGGGCTGCTTGACCTGGCGGTAGAAGCTGACGATGAAGAAACCTTCAACGAAGCCGTGGCTGAACTGGACGTGCTGGAAGGTAAACTCGGTGAACTTGAGTTTCGTCGTATGTTTTCCGGCGAGTATGACAGCGCCGACTGCTACATTGATCTGCAGGCCGGTTCCGGTGGAACAGAAGCGCAGGACTGGGCCAGCATGCTGATGCGCATGTATCTGCGTTGGGCAGAGGCGAGAGGGTTCAAGACTGAAATTATTGAAGAGTCAGAAGGTGAAGTGGCAGGCATCAAGTCCGTCACTATTCGCGTCTCTGGCGATTATGCATTTGGCTGGCTGCGCACCGAAACCGGCGTACATCGCCTGGTACGTAAGAGTCCATTTGACTCCGGTGGTCGCCGCCATACCTCCTTTAGCTCAGCGTTTATCTATCCGGAAGTGGATGACGATATTGATATCGACATCAATCCGGCCGACCTGCGTATTGACGTTTACCGCGCCTCCGGTGCCGGTGGTCAGCACGTTAACCGTACGGAATCGGCGGTGCGTATTACCCACGTTCCAACCGGTACGGTAACCCAGTGTCAAAACGATCGCTCTCAGCACAAAAACAAAGATCAGGCGATGAAGCAGATGAAGGCGAAGCTGTACGAGCTTGAGATGCAGAAAAAAAATGCCGAGAAGCAGATGCTGGAAGACAATAAGTCTGACATCGGCTGGGGCAGCCAGATCCGTTCTTACGTTTTGGATGACTCACGTATTAAAGATCTGCGTACCGGCGTGGAAACGCGTAACACGCAGGCGGTGCTGGATGGCGATCTGGACCGATTCATTGAAGCAAGTTTAAAAGCAGGGCTATAAGGAACCGACATGTCTGAACAACAACCGCAGAGCGCTGACGTTGCACTTGAGTTAAATAACGAACTGAAAACGCGTCGCGAGAAACTGAGCGTGCTGCGTGAAAACGGCGTGGCGTTTCCTAACGATTTCCGTCGTGATACCACCTCCGATCGGCTGCATGCCAGCTATGACGAGAAGAGTAACGAAGAACTGGAAGACTTAGGCATTGAGGTCAGCGTGGCTGGCCGCATGATGACGCGCCGTATTATGGGCAAAGCTTCTTTTATTACTCTGCAGGACGTGGGCGGCCGCATTCAGCTGTATGTGGCGCGTGACGATCTGGCCGAAGGCATCTACAACGAGCAGTTCAAAAAGTGGGACCTGGGCGATATCCTCGGTGCGCGCGGCAAACTGTTCAAAACCAAAACCGGCGAGCTGTCGATCCACTGCTCAGAGCTGCGCTTGTTAACCAAAGCCTTGCGCCCGCTGCCCGACAAATTCCACGGTCTGGCCGATCAGGAAACGCGCTACCGTCAGCGTTATCTTGATCTGATTGCCAACGATGACTCACGTAACACCTTCAAAATCCGTTCACAGATCATGGCCGGCATTCGCCAGTTCATGGTTGGACGCGACTTTATGGAAGTGGAAACGCCGATGATGCAGGTGATCCCGGGCGGCGCATCGGCGCGTCCGTTTATCACGCATCATAATGCGCTGGATATTGATATGTATCTGCGTATTGCGCCAGAGCTGTACCTGAAACGTCTGGTCGTGGGCGGTTTTGATCGCGTATTCGAGATCAACCGTAACTTCCGCAACGAGGGCATTTCGCCACGTCATAACCCAGAGTTCACCATGATGGAACTCTATATGGCTTATGCGGATTACAAAGACCTGATTGAACTGACCGAAAGCCTGTTCCGTACCCTGGCGCAGGACGTGTTAGGCAGCACCGTTGTGCCTTACGGTGAACAGGAATTCGACTTCGGTAAGCCGTTTGAAAAACTCACCATGCGTGAGGCGATCAAGAAATACCGTCCGGAAACTGATTTGGCCGATCTGGAGGATTTCGACAAAGCGGTAGCCATTGCCCAGTCCTTGCATATTAAGGTTGAGAAAAGCTGGGGCTTAGGCCGCGTAGTGACGGAAATCTTTGAAGAAACCGCTGAAGCGCACCTGATTCAGCCAACCTTTATCACTGAATATCCGGCTGAAGTCTCTCCGCTGGCTCGTCGTAACGACGAGAATCCTGAAATCACTGACCGCTTCGAGTTCTTTATCGGCGGACGTGAAATCGGTAACGGCTTTTCTGAGCTTAACGATGCGCAGGATCAGGCAGAGCGTTTCCTGCAGCAGGTTAATGCGAAAGATGCGGGCGATGATGAAGCGATGTTTTATGACGAAGATTACGTCACCGCGCTGGAACATGGTTTACCGCCAACGGCTGGGTTAGGCATTGGTATTGACCGCATGGTTATGCTGTTTACCAACAGCCATACCATCCGTGACGTTATCCTGTTCCCGGCGTTGCGCCCTGGCTCAAAGTAATTATCAGCTGCTGGTTAAAGGCCGGGTGATTCCGGCCTTTTTCATTTCTGCTGCCCGCCACGCCTCACAATGTGCATCGACTTGAGTAATCTCACCTCGTCTGCCAGGCTGACAATCTCAACCTGGAGCGATCATCATGAAGCAACGTCCTGACTGCATTCTTCACTGGCAAGCGCTGGAAGGCGAAGACAACGAACATTATTCCGATAGCGATGAGCTGATGTCCATTGGTACACCTCTGGCAAAACTGTCGGGCTTAACCCGGCTCGGCATCCATCATGAAAGGCTACGACCCGGACGACGCATGTCTTATCCTCATGCAGAGAGTGCAGAAGAAGAGTTTATCTACGTGCTGGAAGGCAATCCCCACGCCTGGATCAATGGCGAACTCTACCCGTTGTCACCGGGCGATGCAGTGGCTTTTCCGGCCGGCACCGGTATTTGCCACACCTTTATTAATAACAGTGACGCCGACGCGCGCTTTCTGGTGGTCGGCGAGGTCAGCAAGCCGGAGAATCGCATTACTTATCCGCTCAACCGCGACTACGAGGCAACGCGCAAAGACAGATGGCTTAACCCACCGCAGCAGCAGATGGGCACGCATCCCGGACTGCCGGATGAAAAATCCTAAGATTTCACAGCATCATCCAGCCAGGTCTGAAAACGGGCGTAGGGCACATACAGCGCCACATCTTTATACAAGGTTTTACCACTATGGTTATCGTTGATGCGCTGACTGTAGCCGATAATCACGCCAGCCAGGGTGTCATCAGAGGCGTTATAAACTGCGCCGCCTGACATGCCCTTAACCACGCCTGCATTGGCAGCCACGACCACGCAGTTTGCTTTATTCCAGTCATTGGCTAACGTCGTGTTCACCAGGTTTTTGCCTGTTGAGCTCACGGGCATGGCGGAGATGAAGCTGTAACCATAAAGATTCACCTGGTCGCCGATATGGCTGTTACGGAATGATGGGGGCAGGTTGGCTTCGCTGTTTTTGTGGTACACGACCGCAAGATCGCATTCCGGATGCCAGGCTTTCACACGGTAAAGCGAATATTTCGCCACGTGGGCCGCCGTAAGGCTGTAGTTCGGGGTTAACGGAATGGTGGTACCCAGTGTGCCCACACCCAGCACGGTTGGAATGCCGGTCACGGTCATATCAACGCGTTTCTCAGCTTCTCTGCTGTATTCATAATGACCGACTGAGCAGCCCGTAAGACTGATTACCATTAAAACGATAAGCCGTTGCATTTTCTCTCTCCGCGTCAGTAGGACTGCATTTCATCTGGCGATTCATAAGAGCTATATCGGCAACGCTAATACTTTATTGATAACTAAAATCGGTATTAGCAAAAAAACGGCTACTTCGCTGGCAACCTTTCTCAACGTCTGGTGCGTAAAGCAGTATTTCTTTCTCTAACAGTATGTTTAATAAGCGTAGTTGGAGTGTGTGTCAATTATTGCCATTTACGCAATAGATTGTTGTTGTTATGTGAGTATCAGATGACAGGCAGCTATGCTGTAATACACAGTGTGATGTAGATCATAAATTATAGCTCGTTCATAACATTGCGTGAGTCACCTGTCACGCAGCAATTATCATTTTTGGGAGAGTGTTATGCCTGTTGCATTGCTGGCATTGGCGCTGAGTGCGTTCGCCATCGGAACCACTGAGTTTGTGATCATGGGCCTGCTGCCGGAAGTCGCAAACGATTTGCGTGTGACCATTCCGTCAGCTGGTTGGTTAATTAGCGGTTATGCATTAGGCGTGGCAATCGGTGCGCCAGTCATGGCGCTGTTAACGGCGAAATTGCCGCGTAAGAAAACGCTAATCCTGTTGATGGTGATTTTTATCATCGGCAATCTGCTGTGTGCGCTGGCTTACAGTTATAACTTACTGATGCTGGCACGTGTGGTGACTGCGCTCTGTCACGGTGCCTTCTTTGGGATAGGGTCGGTGGTTGCAGCCAGTCTGGTTTCCGCCGATCGTCAGGCTTCAGCCGTCGCGTTGATGTTCACTGGTCTCACATTGGCAAACGTCTTAGGCGTGCCGCTGGGAACCTGGTTTGGTCAGCTGTTTGGCTGGCGCGCCACGTTCTGGGGCGTTTCGGCTATCGGCGTGCTGGCATTTATCGCGTTGATCACCAGTCTGCCGGGGAATAAAAACGAGAAGCCGGTCAATCTGGCAAGCGAAATCAGCGCGCTGGCAAATGGCAAACTGTGGCTGTCATTGCTGATGACGGTATGTTTCGCCGCCGCCATGTTTGCACTGTTCAGCTACATTGCGCCGTTGCTGTTGCAGGTTACCGGCATTGGCGATCGTGGCGTGAGCTGGACGTTGTTCCTGATTGGCGCGGGCCTGACCGTGGGCAATATTCTGGGGGGCAAAATGGCCGACCGTAAAGTCTCCCTGAGCCTGATCGGCAGTTTTTCGCTGATTACGCTGTTCTCACTGCTGTTTAGCTGGACCAGCCATGCGCTGTGGCTGGCGGAAATCACATTATTCCTGTGGGCGATGGCAACCTTTGCAACGGTTCCCGGCCTGCAGATCAATGTTGTGCGCCACGGTAAAGAAGCCCCCAATCTGGTTTCAACCCTGAATATTTCCGCTTTTAACGTGGGCAATGCGCTGGGCGCGTGGGTCGGTGGTGCAGTGATCGCGCGCGGCTATGGACTGACGGCGGTGCCGGTTGCCGCTGCTGGCCTGGCGGCGATTGGGCTGATCGTTTGCCTGATCACCTTCCGCAAGTCAGGCGGTACGGCGGCCCGGGTGCATGCTTAAGCGAGTTTGCTCGCAATCTGCTCTGGAAAACGGGCCACCTGTTGCTGCAGATGGCTCACAAACGCCTCCACCAGGGCCGATGCTGGCCGATGTTGCGGCCTGACCAGGCTGATAGTAAAAGGCACGGCGACGCTAAAAGGGCGCATGACCACACCGCTGTCGGCATAATCTAATGCCGTCAGCGGATTCACCACCGAGATCCCTACACCGGCCTGCACCATGGCGCAGACGGACGCTGCACTGTGGGTTTCCATCACCATCCTGCGCGTCACGCCCTGTTCATGAAACAGCGCGTCGAGCAACTGACGATAGCTGTCCGTGCGTGACAGACTGACATAGTTCTCACCGGCAAAATCCTGCGGCGTCAGCACGCTGTGCTGTGCCAGTCGATGCTGCTGCGGCAACACGCACACTTCATCGCAGGTCAGTAGCGCCTGTCGAACGGTCCCGGCGGGGGCATGCTGCGTTTCCGTAAGCCCCAGATCATAACGCTGTGCCGACAGCCACTCTTCCAGTAGCGGTGATTCCTGCGGAATAATATTCAGACTGACATCGGGATAACGCTGCAAAAAAGTCTGACAGACAGGCGGCAGCAGTGACTGGGAAAAGACCGGCAGGCAGGCGATGGACAGTTCGCCCTGGCGAAACTGGCGCAATCCTTCTGCCGCATCGATGATGCGATCCAGCCCATACCACGAGCGCTGTACCTCTTCGAACAGACGTAATCCCTGTACCGTGGGTTGTAAGCGGCCGCGCACGCGTTCAAACAACTTCAGACTCAGCTGCCGTTCAAGGCGCGCCAGTTCACGGCTGACGGTGGGCTGCGAGGTTTGCAGCAGCGTTGCAGCCTGAGTGAGGTTCCCACTGGTCATAACGGCATGAAAAATCTCGATATGCCGCCAGTTGATGTTTGCCATGGGCTATTCCATATCATTTTTGCATAGATGCTATTAAAACAGATATTTTTCGGCATGGCACGATTCTGGCTTAATGGCTTTATTGCCACAGGAGAAAATTTCATGCCTCGTCCACTCAATACGACTGAATCTGCCCTCAACGTTGACCATTTATTGCCGCTAGCGCGCCAGTATAACGGTCCATTCTGGGCCTATGATGCGCAGATTATTCAACAGCGCATTGCCCAACTGCACGCCTTCGACGTGGTGCGTTTTGCGCAAAAAGCCTGTTCTAACACGCACATTCTGCGCCTGATGCATGCTGCGGGAGTAAAAGTCGATTCAGTTTCCCTGGGCGAGATTGAGCGTGCGCTGGTGGCGGGCTTTAAGCCCAACAGCGATGAAATCGTCTTTACCGCTGATGTTCTGGATAACGCCACGTTGGCCAGGATAGCTGAACTCAAGGTGCCGGTGAATGCCGGCTCCGTCGACATGCTGCATCAACTGGGTGCCGTGTCTCCCGGACACGCGGTCTGGCTGCGTATCAATCCGGGTTTTGGTCACGGCCACAGCCAAAAAACCAATACCGGCGGCGAAAACAGTAAACACGGTATCTGGCCCAGCGATCTGCCTGCTGCACAGGCCGCCATTGAACAATATGGACTGCGCCTCATCGGTATTCATATGCATATCGGTTCAGGCGTGGACTATGCGCACCTGCAGCAGGTCTGCGATGCGATGGTCGATCTGGTGGTGCAATTTGGTCAGGATATTGAGGCTATCTCTGCCGGCGGCGGTCTGTCTGTTCCCTATCACTATGGGGAAGACGCGATCGATACCGAACACTATTTTGGCCTGTGGGATGCCGCACGTCAGCGCGTAGCTGAACATCTGGGCCATGCCGTGAAGCTGGAAATTGAACCTGGCCGTTTCCTGGTCGCAGAGTCAGGTGTGCTGGTTTCGCAGGTTCGGGCGGTAAAAGAGATGGGCAGCCGTCACTTTGTGCTGGTGGATGCAGGCTTCAGTGATTTGATGCGCCCATCCATGTACGGCAGCTATCACCATATCTCTCTGATGGCAGGTGATAACCGGACTATCAACGAGCAAACGACGATCGATAGCGTGGTCGCGGGGCCTCTGTGCGAGTCAGGCGATGTCTTTACCCAGCTTGAAGGTGGCAAGGTGGAAACCCGGGCGATTCCAGCCGCTAAAGTCGGTGATTACCTGGTGTTTCATGATACCGGCGCTTACGGCGCGTCGATGTCTTCCAACTACAACAGCCGTCCGCTGATTCCTGAGATCCTGTTCGAAAACGGCGAGCCGCGGGAAATTCGTCGCGCACAGCGCATTGAGGAACTGCTGGCGCTGGAATGAGCCTAATGCGCGCAGTCAGGCTGTCGGGAAAGGGAAAGACGATGGCCGATATACGCCAGCCGCGCAACAGCACGGCTGGCAGTACATATCAAGGTGCAGGATAGGTATAACGGCGATGGATCGCTTCAAGCGCTTCCAGAACCTCATTGCTGAGGGTCAGGTTGGCGCTGTCAATATTGATCTGTAACTGGTCCAGCGTGGTCGCGCCCAGCAGGGTGCTGGAAACAAAGGGTTGCTGACGGACAAAAGCCAGTGCCATTTGTGAAGGATCAAGCTGATGCTGTTGAGCCAGCGCCACATATTCCGCCACCGCCAGTTGCGACTGCTCACCGCTGTAACGCGTAAAACGGCTAAACAGGGTATTGCGCGCGCCAGCAGGTTGCGCACCGTTAAGGTATTTTCCGCTCAGCGTACCAAAGGCCAGGCATGAATAGGCCAGCAGTTCCACGCCTTCATGTTGACTGATTTCTGCCAGGCCCACTTCAAAACTGCGATTCAGCAGGCTGTAGGGATTTTGAATAGAGACGATACGCGGTAGCTCGTGCTTTTCAGCCAGTTGCAGGTAACGCATTACGCCCCACGGCGTTTCATTCGATACGCCGATATAACGAATTTTGCCTGCCCGTACCTGCTCGGCCAGCGCTTCCAGCGTTTCTAACAAGGTGACAGGCACGCTGTTCTCACTGTATTGATAGCCGAGCTTGCCAAAGAAGTTGGTTTGGCGCTGCGGCCAGTGCAGCTGATACAGGTCAATGTAGTCGGTATTGAGGCGCTTCAGGCTGGCGTCCAGCGCTTCGCGAATATTTTTGCGATCCAGCGCCATGTTAGGGCGAATCGATGCATCGTTGCCGCGCGTCGGCCCGGCGACTTTACTGGCGAGAATGATTTTATCCCGGCTGCCGGTCTTTTTTAACCAGCTACCAATATACTTTTCGGTCAACCCCTGGGTTTCGGGACGCGGCGGTACCGGATACATCTCGGCGGTATCAATCAGGTTAATGCCCGAACTGACAGCTAAATCCAGTTGAGCGTGGGCGTCGGCTTCGCTGTTTTGCTCACCAAACGTCATGGTGCCCAATCCAAGCTGGCTGACTTCCAGCGTGCTATGGGGGATACGGTGATAATGCATTGCCGGCTTCCTTTTCTGTAGGGATAAGTATTCTGTCTTCAGGGACTATAGCGCGAGGCGTAGCGGGTAACAAAGGGGAACAACAAAGAGAAGTAGCCTGCCGACGAGGGGAGTGGCGACAGGCTGATACGTTTCGCATCTAGCGTTCAATAATGGTCGAGACTTCATCACTGTTAATCTGCACGGTATGGCCCGACTGATCGGTGTACTGCACCAGCCCCGTTTCTTTATCAATACTCGGTTTGCCTTCGGTCATAATCATACGGCCATCTTTTGTTGCCATGACATAATTGGAACTACATCCCGCTAATGTCACCGCAGCAACGGCCAGTAATACAATTTTAATCAGCCCTTTCATTATGCTTATCCTCACGAATCGTCCATAGCAAAAAGTGTAGTAATAAATCCTTTTACCGATTGGGTTAATCGTATCAATCTGAAAATAACGGGGCGGCGCGGGGCCGCCCTTGACAACGCTAGCTCACTTTTTTCTTACTGCGCATAAGGTTAAGGCACTCAACGGCCATTGAGAAGAACATGGCAAAATAAATGTAACCTTTTGGTACATGCACGGCGAAACTTTCCAGAATCAGGGTGAAACCCACCAAAATCAGGAACGAAAGTGCCAGCATTTTTACCGACGGATGGCGATCAACGAACTCGCCAATAGTGCGGGCAGCAAACATCATCATGAGCACGGCAATGACGACCGCCGCCATCATAATAAACAGATGATCAGAGAGGCCCACGGCCGTAATCACCGAGTCGAGACTAAAAATGATGTCGAGCAACATGATTTGGACAATCGCCCCAAAGAACGAGTTAACGTTGCTCTTGTGCTCGGTTTCCTCGCCTTCAATGGTTTCATGAATCTCCATGCTGGATTTCCACAGCAAAAATAATCCCCCAAACAGGAGGATCAGATCGCGTGCTGAAAAAGCATGATCCATCAGCGTGAAAAGCGGGTTGGTGAGTTTAGCGACCCAGGCAATGGAGGCCAGTAAACCCAGACGCATGAGCATGGCACCCATCAAACCGATACGACGTGCGCGGGCTTGCTGGTGTTTGGGAAGTTTCGCCACCACTAGCGACAGAAAGATAATGTTATCAATGCCCAGCACCACTTCCAGAATGGTCAGGGTACCCAGCGCCAGCCAGGCGTTGGGATCGTAAATCCAATCGAACATACCTGCACTCATATCCTAAACGAAAATTAAACAAAGATTATACGCACCAAATTTGTCTAACTCACCTTTAAATACAGTATCGGACATGAGAACGCCGTCGTCAGACCAGGAAATGACGCGCCAGTAAGGGGCCGGTAAAGCTTTTCTTGAGATAAAAACCACGTGGCAGCGTCATGATCGGCTGTCCGCGATCGCCAATCCCTTCGGTTAACGCTTTGCTGTTGGCCGCTTTCGGGCGAATCTGCAGCCAGGCACCATGACGGGCGGTAATACGTTCCACCTTGCCCAGTACGATCATATCCATTAACTCTTCCCAGTCCTGACGCAGCATTTCATCTTCCTGCGCGTCAGGGCTCCACAGCAGCGGCGCGCCAACCCGGCGTTCAGCTAAGGGGATTTCACGCTCGCCCTCTACCGGGACCCACAGGACGCGCGCCAGCTTATGGCGAACATGGCTGTTTTGCCACGTCACACCGCTGTTACCGGTGAGTGGCGCGACGCACACAAACGTGGTTTCCAGCGGCTTGCCATAGCGATCGACAGGGATCGTTTTTAGTTCTATCCCCAGATGGGCAAAATCCTGTTCTGCTTTACTGCCCGCGCTGGCACCTAAGTGTAATTCCAGCAGCATACCTACCCAGCCTTTGTCCCGTTTAAGGTTGGCAGGCATCGGAATGCCCGCCTGTTCAGCCAGGGTTTGCAGCGTTAAACCCGCCAGCGTCTGCGCGCGTGACAGCAACGTTGCCTCATCTTCAGGTTGCCCGGGAAGGAATGTCATGTGAATAACTCATAATGATTAATAATTAAGCAGCCTGCAGCAACCTAAGGTTTTCCACAGGAAAGAACGCGGTATAACTCACATAATAACATGAAACATAGTACTTTTTTTTGAAGTGAAATTTGCCTGCTCTCACTAATGTAGCAGGTTATCCCAACTTGCTATCAACAATGAACAGGATCTCAGGCCCAGTTATCCACAGAAAAATGGGATAACCCTGGCTGGAACGGCCTACTGGTTCCATTTACAGCCTTGACTTTGCCAGTTTTTGACAAGAATTGGCCGTTTTGATGCAAGCTTAAGCCGATTGCTGTGGATAAAAAGCGTTGTGGTGGATCTTTAGCCAATTGTCAGCGTGAAGGATTTGTCCGGTGGATTTTCAGTGGGTAAAAAGCGGGTTCTGCAAAAAAATTATCTTACATTTCAATTGAAAAAGACAATCTGGTTTTGAGCCTCCTCCGAAGTATCCTGAGATGTTATTCAGTTAACTCCCGCGTTCTGCACAAAGCTATCCACAGAAAACGTGAATAAGATCGCTCTTTTTAGTGTCCTTTGTTTATAACTTCGCATTAGTCTGTGAGTTATCCCAGTATTACGCCTGTAACCGCCCGCAAATCCAGTGGTTTACCGCCTGTAAGGAGTGTGAAACAATCAGACCATTCAATTTTAGCTTTTGAGGTAGTCCGGTGATCGATGATGATGGCTACCGCCCGAATGTTGGTATCGTAATTTGTAACAGGCAGGGGCAAGTGTTATGGGCCAGGCGCTTTGGACAGCACTCCTGGCAATTTCCTCAGGGAGGCATCAATCCCGGTGAAACCGCAGAACAGGCAATGTATCGCGAACTGTTCGAAGAAGTCGGGTTACACCGCAAAGATGTTCGAATACTTGCTTCTACCCGTAACTGGCTACGCTACAAGTTGCCAAAACGTTTGGTGCGTTGGGACACAAAACCGGTTTGTATTGGTCAGAAACAAAAGTGGTTTCTTCTGCAGTTGATGTGTAATGACGCAGATATTAATGTGCAACACAGCAGCACGCCGGAATTCGACGGCTGGCGGTGGGTAAGTTTTTGGTATCCGGTACGTCAGGTTGTTTCTTTTAAGCGCGATGTTTATCGTCGGGTTATGAAAGAATTTGCTGGCGTTGTCATGTCCATGCAGGAGAGTGCGGTGCAGCGAAATCATCCTGCCCATCGACGTAAAAGAGGATAGGCCACGCCCTTTATGCTCACTCAGTTGCGAGAAATTGTTGAAAAGGTGGCGAGTGCGCCACGTCTGAATGAAGCACTCGACATTCTGGTTAATGAGATCTGCCTGGCGATGGAAACGGAAGTTTGTTCCGTCTACCTCGCCGATCACGAACGTCGCTGTTATTACCTGATGGCCACACGCGGCCTGAAAAAACCGCGTGGCTTAACGGTCAAGCTGGCGTTTGATGAAGGTATTGTGGGCCTGGTGGGGCGACTTGCCGAGCCAATTAACCTTGCCGATGCGCAGAGCCATCCCAGCTATAAGTACATCCCTTCTGTAAAGGAAGAGCGCTATCGCTCTTTCCTTGGCGTGCCTATTATCAGCCGCCGTCAGCTCATGGGCGTGTTGGTGGTTCAGCAGCGTGAACATCGACAGTTTGATGAAAGCGAGGAGTCGTTTCTCGTTACCTTAGCCACGCAGCTGGCAGCGCTACTGTCTCAATCGCAGTTGAGTCAGTTGTTCGGTCAGTATCGTCTGGCGCGCATTCGGGCCATTGCTGCCGCGCCAGGTGTCGCTGTCGCTCCGGGATGGGTGGATGAAACCCAGCCGCTGCTTGATCAGGTTTCTGCCGCCTCGACGCTGGATCAGCAACGTGAACGCGAACGTTTATCGCTGGCGATGAGTGAAGCCGCCAATGAATTTCGTCGCTTCAGCAAACGCTTTACCGCCAGCGCGCAGAAAGAGAGCGCGGCGATCTTCGACCTCTACTCACACCTGTTAACTGACGCACGGTTGAAAAAAGATCTCTTTGCTGAGATCGAACGCGGATCGGTCGCCGAGTGGGCGGTCAAAACCGTGATTGAAAAGTTTGCCGCCCAGTTTGCCAGCCTGACGGACAGCTACCTGAAAGAGCGCGCAGGCGATCTGCGGGTGCTGGGGCAGCGCTTGCTGTTTCACCTCGATGATTCTCTGGTGGGCGTCAACGCCTGGCCTGAGCGTTTCGTCCTGGTGGCGGATGAACTGACGGCGACAACGCTGGCGGAAATTCCCCACGAGCGGCTGGCGGGGATTGTGGTCCGCGACGGCGCGGCAAACTCCCACGCGGCCATTTTAACCCGCGCGATGGGGATTCCGACCGTCATGGGCGCGGACATTCAGCCCAGTCAGTTAAACAAACGTCTGCTGATTGTCGATGGCTATCGCGGCGAACTGCTGATCGATCCTGAACCGGTGCTGGTGCAGGAGTACCAACGGTTAATCAGTGAAGAAAATGCCCTCAGTAAAATGGCTGAAGGCGGCGTGGACAGGCCTGGTGAACTGAGAAGCGGTCAGCGCGTGCAGGTCATGCTCAATGCGGGGTTAAGCCCGGAGCATGAGCAGACGCTGGGCAGTTGGGTTGACGGTATTGGCCTTTATCGCACTGAAATTCCCTTTATGCTGCAGAGCGGCTTCCCGTCCGAAGAAGAGCAGGTTGCTCAGTATCAGGGCATGTTACAACTGTTCCATGAAAAACCGGTTACGCTGCGCACGCTGGATATCGGGGCAGACAAACAGTTGCCGTACATGCCGATTAGTGAAGAGAACCCTTGCCTGGGCTGGCGGGGCATTCGTCTCACGCTCGACCAACCCGAGATTTTTATGGTGCAGGTGCGCGCCATGCTGCGTGCTAACGCCGCGTCAGGCAATCTGAGCATTTTACTGCCGATGATTAGCCATATCGATGAGATCGACGAGGCCAAACGCCTTATTCAACGCGCCGGCACGGAAGTGGAAGAGATGCTCGGCTATGCGATTCCGAAGCCGCGCATCGGGATTATGATTGAAGTGCCTTCCATGCTGTTTATGATCCCGCATCTGGCCTCACGCGTCGATTTTGTGTCTGTCGGGACCAATGACCTGACCCAGTATTTACTGGCGGTGGATCGCAACAATACGCGCGTGGCGAATCTGTATGATTCACTGCATCCGGCGATGCTGCGCGCGCTGCAGGCCATTTCCATTGAAGCCCATTTGGCGAATCTGGAATTATGCTTGTGTGGTGAAATGGCGGGCGATCCGATGTGTGTGGCGCTCTTGATAGGGATGGGATATCACCATCTCAGCATGAACGGCAAGAATGTCTCGCGCGTAAAATATCTGCTGCGCCATCTGGATTACGAAGAAGTGCAGAAACTCAGTACCCAGGCGCTCAAAGCTTACTCGGCGTCAGATGTGCGTCAGCTGGTGTCGGCGTTTATGGAAGAGCGCGGTCTGGGCGGCCTGATTCGGGGTGGGCGTTAACCCAGGTTACATTTCTGCGGCTACTCAGAAAACTGGCTGTGCTATCATGCCCAGCCCTAATTTATGTGCATCACGTCCCCTTTTCAGGGCTGAAAATATACGGTGAATGATGAATAACGGCTATATCGCATTTCCGCAGTTCGATCCGGTAATCTTCTCGATCGGACCGCTTTCGCTTCACTGGTACGGATTGATGTATCTGGTGGGTTTTGTTTTCGCCATGTGGCTGGCGGTGCGTCGGGCGAATAAGCCGGGCAGTGGCTGGAAAAAAGAGGAAGTAGAAAACCTGCTTTACGCGGGTTTCCTGGGCGTTTTCCTGGGTGGACGTATTGGTTACGTGCTGTTTTATAACCTGCCCCTGTTTCTCGATAACCCACTGTACCTGTTCAAAGTCTGGGATGGCGGTATGTCATTCCACGGTGGACTGATTGGCGTGATTCTGGTGATGCTGATCTTCGCTCGCCGTACCAAACGACATTTCTTCCAGGTTTCAGACTTTATTGCGCCTCTGATTCCGTTTGGCCTGGGTGCCGGTCGCCTTGGTAATTTCATCAATGGTGAGTTGTGGGGCCGTGTCGATCCCAACTTCCGTTTTGCCATGCTGTTCCCGGGTTCGCGCAGCGAAGATATCGCGCTGGCAGCCAACAACCCACAATATCAGGCATTACTGAACACTTATGGCGTACTGCCACGTCATCCTTCACAGCTCTATGAGCTGTTTCTTGAAGGTATCGTGCTGTTCATTATCCTGAACCTGTTTATTCGTAAACCACGCCCGATGGGCAGCGTTTCTGGCCTGTTCCTGATTGGCTACGGCTGCTTCCGCTTTATTGTCGAATTCTTCCGTCAGCCCGACGCACAGCTTGGTTTGCTCACCGGTGGACTCAGCATGGGACAACTCCTGTCTCTGCCCATGATCATTGCCGGTGTGATTATGATGATTTGGGCGTACCGTCGTCGCCCGCAGCAACAACTTCACGAGGAAAAATGAAACAGTATCTGGACTTAATGCGCTACGTGCTGAACGAAGGCACACCAAAATCTGACCGTACCGGTACAGGCACGCTTTCAATTTTTGGTCACCAGATGCGTTTTAATCTGCAGGATGGTTTTCCGCTGGTCACCACCAAGAAGTGCCATCTACGCTCCATCATTCATGAACTGCTCTGGTTTCTGCAAGGCGATACCAACATTGGTTACCTCAAAGAAAACAAGGTCTCAATTTGGGATGAGTGGGCGGATGAACAGGGTAATCTGGGGCCGGTTTACGGCAAACAGTGGCGCAGTTGGGGCACGGCAAGCGGCCAGGAGATTGATCAAATCACCAAGGTGATTGAACAACTGAAACGCGATCCGGATTCCCGCCGCATTATTGTGTCCGCCTGGAACGTCGGTGAGCTGGACGAGATGGCGCTGGCACCCTGCCATGCATTTTTCCAGTTCTATGTTGCCGACGGCAAACTGTCCTGCCAGCTTTACCAGCGCTCTTGCGACATCTTCCTCGGCCTGCCGTTTAATATCGCGAGTTATGCGCTGCTGGTGCATATGGTGGCGCAGCAGTGCGATCTGGAAGTGGGCGATTTCGTCTGGACCGGGGGCGATACGCACCTGTACAGCAATCACCTTGAGCAGGCTCGCCTGCAGCTAACGCGTGAGCCGCGGCCCCTGCCTAAGCTTATTATCAAGCGCAAGCCAGCGTCGCTGTTTGATTATCACTTCGACGATTTCGAGATTGAAGGCTACGATCCGCATCCAGCGATTAAAGCGCCGGTTGCCGTTTAAATCTCGCCCCATAAAAAACCCCGGTATGGCGCTGTATACCGGGGTTTTTTATTGTTTGTCTGGCGTAACATTGCGGCGTTGATCGCAAACTTTTGTTTAAACACAACAACCAGATAAACGCCTCTGCAGCGCCGCTTCCCGTTCCCGGTTTTTCACTTTGCCAGACCGCCCGCCACACCGCACTCTACTGCCATGAAAAAACAAACGTCAAAAGGTTTCACGCTGGCAGAGCTGCTGTTTGTCATGGTGATTGTCGGTATTCTCAGTGCATTTGCCACTCAGGGCTGGCAACGCTGGCAGCAGCGTCAACAGTTACGGGACAGCGCCCGGCAACTGCAGAACTTTCTGCTCAGCGTGCGGGCGCAGGCCAACTGGCAAAACCGCGACTTTATTCTGTGGGCGCGCACGACCCAGCCCTGGTGCGTTGGTGTAGCCGAACCACCGGTCAACGGCTGTGAGGCCGCCAGGCGTCTGCATTTTATTGCGCCGCACGCGGATGTCGCCTTGCAGCCGTTGCGCGGTGAACCCGGTTTTTACGGACGCCGCAACGTTGCCAAAGCCGGTAGCATTGAGCTGGTGAATGCGGCAGGACGAATACGGCTGATTATCTCTTCACGGGCACGGATTCGCCTGTGTCTGGCAGATGAAGCGGGCTGTGAATGAAAATGGCCGGATTTAGCCTGCTGGAAATGCTGATTGCGATGTCCATCAGTGCGGTACTGATGGTCGGGGCGGGGCGCTTTATGCCGCTGCTGCTGGGTGAAAACCTCAGGCTGCAACAGCGGGTGCAGTTGCGCCTGGAGTTGCAGCAAATACTGTCTACCCTGGAAAAAGCCGTGCGCAGGGCGGGATATTGCCAGGGAGAATGTGGCAGCGGGGGAGTGACGGTAGCGGAGAGCTGTCTGCTTATTCGCGTTGATGAAAACAGCAACGGTCACTGGGAAGGGATCAGCCACAGCGAAAGCGACTATTACGGCTATCGTCTGCGACAAAAACAGCTGGAGATGCAGCGCGGTGTGGATAACTGTAACGGCGGTGGATGGGAGCGCTTGTCCGATCCCGCTTTTCTCTCCGTGGAAGCCTTTGATGTGCAGCGGGAAGGCCGCCTGATCAACATTTTGCTGCAGGGCCGGGCTGGTCAACAGGACGAAACGGTAGCACGCTGGGTCGAGGGCATGAATTTGTGAAGGCGCAGGGCAACAGTGCGCTGGGCATGGTGTTGATCATTATGCTGACAGGGAGCCTGACGCTGCATGCCAGCCGTGAGATGCTGGCGCAGGGGATGAGCGGAGTGGCCGATGAACAGCGTTTCATTCAGGGATTCTGGCAGGCGCAGTCGGCGCTGCAGTGGGGGCTGACATTACAGTGGCCGGAACAACAGACGTTGACCTGCCAGCAGGAGAAACAGTATGGCTGGCAGAGCTGCCTGCAGAGAACCGCAGATGATAAGGGATTGCTTAAAGGTGAAGACCGCACCAGTGAGATGGCCTCATGGCACTGGGTCAGGGTGCAGGGCAGCCGTCTTCATCCCTTGCCGCAAGGCTGGATTGACTACTGCCCGCTGGCCGCAGCGGAAGACTGCTTCTGATGCGGGAGGGTTCAGCCTGCCGGAAGCCCTGTTTGCTCTGCTCCTGATGGCCGTCAGCACCAGCGCTCTGTTGCAGTATCACCGGGTGCTGACGCTGGGATTCAGTCAGCAGTGGCAACAACGCGAAGCCTGGCGCGTGGCAGAGCAACGGCTGCTCGGCCGCGAGGTGCCGGGCTGGCAATCCCGGTCAGAGAAAACCCAGGGGCCGGCGGGCTGTGTGCTGGAAAAAGCCGAGGTAAGCGGGCCGTATCAACGTCACGCCAGCCTGATGCGTGTAACCTGTTAACCGCCAGGGGGCGCTATCGCCCACCGCCTTTTGTTAGGCTTCAAATGCGATACGCGGTAGAGTGAATACCCTCTGACGTCGCTATGCCGTTTTGATTTTCCACAGGAGTTTTCATGTTTCACGTTTATCACTCTAATCAGCTTGATCTGCTCAAAAGCCTGGCAGCCAGAGTGATTAAACTGGACCCACTTGACGATCCCTTCGCCTCAGAAATGGTTCTGGTGCAGAGTCCGGGCATGGCGCAATGGTTACAGATGGAACTGGCACAAACCTTTGGTATTGCGGCGAATATCGAATTCCCGCTACCGGCCAGCTTTATCTGGGAAATGTTTGTTCGCGTCCTGCCGGACATTCCGGTCGAAAGCGCCTTCAGTAAAGCCAGCATGAGCTGGAAACTGATGCACCGTTTACCCTCACTGCTGCGCCAGGATGAGTTTGCCTCGCTGCGTCATTACCTGAGCGACGATGGCGACAAGCGCAAGCTGTTTCAGCTCAGCGCCCGTATCGCTGACCTGTTTGACCAGTATCTGGTTTATCGCGCCGACTGGCTGAACAGCTGGGAACGTGGCCAAAACATTGACGGCCTGGGCGATGCTCAGATCTGGCAGGCGGCGCTATGGCGTGACTTAGTGAATTACACCGAGGAACTGGGCCAGCCTAAATGGCACCGTGCCAACCTCTATGCCCGCTTTATTCATACGCTGGAGCAGGCGCAGACCGCCCCGGCTAACCTGCCCGAGCGGGTTTTTATTTGTGGTATTTCAGCGCTTCCGCCGGTCTATCTGCAGGCGTTGCAGGCGCTGGGCCGCCACATTGATATTTACCTGCTGTTCACGAATCCCTGCCGCGATTACTGGGGCGACATTCAGGATTATGCCTTTCTGGCGAAGTTACAAAGTCGCCAGCGTCGCCGCCACGATCGGGACGAATACCGTGGATTGTTTAGTGACGCGGCACGCGCGCCTGCGCTGTTCAGTGAACAGGGCGAGCAGCAGCTGACTAACCCGCTTCTGGCCTCCTGGGGCAAGCTGGGGCGCGATAATCTTTATCTGCTCAGCCAGATGGATCTCAACAGCGAAATTGACGCCTTTGTCGATGTTGAAGAAGACAACCTGCTACACAGCATGCAGCACGATCTTCTCAACCTGCAGGACAACGCGGTGATTGGCCTGACGGCGGATGAACTGGCCTACAGCGGACAAAAGCGTCAACTGGACCCCGAGGATCGCTCGATTGCCATACAGGTCTGCCACAGCGCGCAACGCGAAGTGGAAGTGCTGCAGGATCATTTACTGGCGCTGATGGAGGCCAGTCCTGGGTTAAAAGCGCGCGATATTATCGTCATGGTGGCAGACATTGACGCTTATGCGCCCTTTATTCAGGCCGTGTTTGCCAATGCGCCGACCGAACGCTATCTCCCCTTTGCCATCTCTGACCGTCGGGCCAGCCAGGCGCATCCGGCGATTGTCGCTTTTTTGCAGTTACTGGCGCTGCCCGACAGCCGTTTTGTCTCAGAGGATGTGCTGGCGCTGCTGGACGTACCCGCCTTAGCGAATCACTTCTCTATTGATGAGAGCGGACTGCGTTTACTGCGGCGCTGGGTAAGTGAGTCCGGCGTCCGCTGGGGGCTGGATGATGCCAGCGTTGAGGCATTGTCCTTGCCAGTTACCGGTCAGCACACCTGGCGCTTTGGCCTGCAACGCATGCTGCTTGGCTATGCGATGGAAAGTCAGCATGGCGACTGGCAGGGCATTTTACCTTACGATGAGTCGAGCGGGCTGGTGGCCGAACTGGCGGGCCATCTGGCCGAACTGTTGTCACGGCTTAATCACTGGCGTCAGGTCTTGTCCGAACCGCGCCCGCTGGAAGCCTGGCTGCCTTTATGCCGCGAGCTGCTCAATGCGTTCTTTACGGCCGATACGGAAACTGAAGCCGCATTACTGCTGGTGGAAGAGCAGTGGAAGGCGCTGATTGAATATGGCATGGACGCACGTTTCGATGAGCCGATCCCGGTGGTATTGCTGCGTGACGATCTGCGCGGTCGGCTGGACCAGCAGCGCATCAGCCAACGCTTTCTTGCCGGGCAAATCAACTTTTGTACCCTGATGCCGATGCGCTCCATTCCTTTCCGTGTCGTATGCTTACTGGGCATGAATGACGGCGTTTATCCGCGCACCTTAGCGCCGCTGGGATTTGACCTGATGCAGCAGCAGTCGCGCAAAGGCGACCGCAGCCGACGTGATGATGACCGCTACCTGTTTCTGGAGGCCCTGATTTCGGCACAGCAACAGCTCTATATCAGCTATATCGGACGCGCAATCCAGGACAACACCGAACGCTATCCCTCAGTACTGGTCACTGAATTACTGGAGTATATCGGGCAAAGTTTTTACCTGCCCGGGGATGAGGACCTGGATCTGGACGAGAGCGCACTGCGGGTCAGGGCGCATCTGGAACATTTACACAGCCGCATGCCGTTTGCGCCGGAAAACTTCCAGCCCGCGTCGACGGCACGCAGCTTTGCCCGCGAGTGGCTCCCGGCTGCGCAAGGCACAGGCCAGCCGCAACCTGATTTTGTCCAGCCCCTGCTCACTCCGCCCGTAGAGACACTCGCCCTGGAGCAGTTCCTGCGATTCTGGCGTCATCCGGTTCGGGCCTGGTTTCAGCAACGTCTGGGCGTCAGTTTCTGGCTTGAGGAAAATGAACTGCCCGATAGCGAGCCTTTTGCCCTGGACAGCCTGGAGCGTTACCAGATTAATGCCCAGTTACTGAATGCATTGGTGACGGGCGATGACACCGATCGTCTTTATGCACATCATCGCGCCGCAGGAAACTTACCTTACGGTGCCTTTGGCGAGCTGTTCTGGCAGGCTCAGCGCGAAGAGATGCAGGAGGTGGCGGCGGAAGTGAGCAGTCAACGCAGCGAAGGTGAAAGCTGGGAGATCAATCTGGATCTGGACGGCGTCAGGTTATCCGGTTGGCTGACCCAGGTGCAGAGCGATGGTCTGTTGCGCTGGCGTCCGGGCGTGCTGAATATCAATGATGGTTTATTACTGTGGCTCGAGCATTTAGTTTATTGTGCACTGGGCGGTAACGGCAGAAGCCGGATATTTGGCCGACAGCACAGTTACTGGTGCTTCCACGCCGTTACGCCGGATGACGCCATCGCCACGTTAGCGCGCTACATGCAAGGCTATCTGCAGGGAATGCGGGAACCCTTAATGCTGCTGACCAAAAGCGGCGGTGCCTGGCTCAACGCCTGTTTCGATAAAAAAAGCCAACAGTTCCTGACGGATGAGGCGACTCAGCTCAAAGCCCGTAATAGTTTGCTGGCGGCCTGGGTGGGCGGTTATCAGCAGGAGGGCGAGGGGAGCGATCCCTATTTGCAGCGGTTGTGCAGGGCACTGGACGCGTCTCATGTACAGCGCATAACCGAGGCCGCGGAGCACTGGTACTTGCCGGTACTGCAGGCCCATCAGGACGATCGGTAAGTCACACCTTTACAGGTGATGAGAACACCAAAAACGTTTGTTGTATTTTCAGCCGTCGATGCGCTGGCAAGGCGGCTTTTGGGTAACGTAAGAGGTTTACATGCGCACACATGCACGCTTGATCCTGGCCATCCTGTTCAGCCTGGTGGCGTTTACGGTTCAGGCCGAGACCGGCCCCGGCTGGCAGCCCGTTAACAGTACCATTGGTAAAAGCCAACAGGATTCGCGCCAGTATCAGGCGATCACGCTGAATAATGGCATGACCGTGCTGCTGGTATCAGACAAGGATGCACCTAAGTCGCTGGCGGCCTTAACGCTGCCGATTGGTTCACTGGACGATCCTGCGCAACAGCCTGGCCTGGCGCACTACCTTGAACACATGGTGCTGATGGGCTCAACGCGTTATCCGCAGCCTGACAGCCTGGCTGACTTCCTCAAGAAGCACGGGGGCAGTCACAACGCCAGTACCGCATCCTATCGCACGGCTTATTACCTTGAAGTGGAAAACGATGCGCTGGAGCCTGCCGTCGATCGCCTTGCGGACGCGATTGCTGAGCCGTTGCTGGACCCGGTCAATGCTGACCGGGAACGCCACGCAGTCAATGCCGAGCTGACCATGGCGCGCGCACGGGACGGTTTGCGCATGGGGCAGGTCAGTGCCGAGACGATCAATCCGGCCCATCCGGCAGCACACTTTTACGGGGGCAATCTGGAAACGCTACGGGATAAGCCGGGTAGTAACCTGCATCAGGCGCTGCTGGACTTTTATCATGGTCACTATTCGGCCAATCTGATGAAGGCGGTTATCTACAGTAATCAACCCCTGGCGCAGATGGCCGCCATTGCGGCCAACACCTTTGGTCGGGTGGCGAACCACAATGCCAGCGTCCCCGCGATTAGCGAGCCGGTCGTCACGGAAGCACAGCAGGGCATTATTATTCATTACGTGCCTGCACAACCCCGTAAGCAGTTGAAAATCGAGTTCCGTATCCCGAATAACAGTGCCCGCTTCCGCAGCAAAACGGACACGCTCATCGGCTATTTAATGGGCAACCGTAGCCCAAATACGCTGGCAGACTGGCTGCAAAAACAGGGGCTGGCCGATGGCGTCAGCGCAGGGGCCGACCCTGTCACCGAACGCAACAGCGGCGTTTTTACGGTCAACGTGTCGCTAACCGATAAAGGCCTTGCCCAGCGCGATGATGTGGTTGCGGCCGTCTTTAGCTACATTTCTATGCTGCGAGAAAAAGGCATCGATCGCCGCTATTTCGACGAAGTTTCCCGTGTTCTGGCGCTGGATTTCCGTTATCCCTCCATCACGCGCAATATGGATTATATCGAATGGCTGGCCGATACAATGCTGCGTGTGCCGGTGGAGCACACGCTGGATGCGCCTTACCTTGCCGACCAGTATGATGCTGAGGCGATTCAGGGCCGTCTTAACAGCATGACGCCGCAGAATGCACGCATCTGGTACATCAGCCCACAGGAACCGCACAACAAGCTGGCCTATTTTGTCAACGCGCCTTATCAGGTTGATAAGATCACCGCTCAGACGTTTACCCAGTGGCAGCAGCGCGGGCGTGACATGCAATTCGCGATGCCCGTACTGAATCCCTACATTCCTGATGATTTCTCGCTGGTTGCTACCGGGGACAAGGTCTACCGCCATCCGGTGAAGCTGGATAACGATTACGGTATGCGCATTTACTGGATGCCAAGCCAGTTCTATAGCAGTGAACCCAAAGCCAGCATTACCGTCGCGCTGCGAAATCAGCAGGCCATCAGCGATGCGCGCCAACAGGTGCTGTTTGGTCTGAACGACTATCTGGCCAGCCTCGCGCTGGATGAGCTGAGTTCGCAGGCGTCGATTGGCGGGATCAGTTTCTCGACCAGTGAAAACGATGGCCTGGTCTTTAACGCCAGTGGCTTTACGCAACGCCTGCCCGCATTACTCAAACAGTTAGTTGATCGTTACAGCACTTTCCGGCCCAGTGAATCTCAGCTTGAGCAGGCCAAATCCTGGTACCTGGAGCGGCTGGATGCGGCCGAAAAAGGCAAAGCCTTTGAGCAGGCGATTCAGCCTATGCAGCTGTTATCGCAACTGCCTTACACCCAGCGCGAGACACGACGCAAACTGGTGAGCGGCATTACGCTGGATGAGGTGGTAGCCTACCGTGATGCGTTAATTAAAAATGCCACGCCGGAAATGATGGCGGTGGGCAATCTCAGCGCCGACAGCGTGACCCAACTGGGGCGCGATCTGAAACAACAGATGCAGTGTGGAGGTATTCACTACTGGCACAGCAACTACCTCAGCGTTGAAAAGCCGCTGAAGGCGAATCTGGAACAGCACGGTAGCAGCACAGACTCTGCGCTGGCGGCACTCTATATTCCCCTGGGCTATGACGAATACCAAAGCATGGCGAACAGCGCGATGCTCAGCCAGATCGTGCAGCCCTGGTTTTACAACCAGCTGCGTACAGAAGAGCAACTGGGCTATGCCGTGTTTGCCTTCCGGATGCCAGTAGGACGCCAGTGGGGAATCGGTTTTCTGTTGCAAAGTAACAGCAAGCAGCCCGCTTATCTGATGCAGCGCTATCAGGCATTCTATCCGCAGGCAGAGCAGCGGCTTCGCACGATGAGCCAGGCCGACTTTACCCAGTACCAGCAGGCGATGCTCAACGATCTTAAACAGCGTCCGCAAACGCTAAATGAAGAAGCCGATCGTTTTAGCCGTGATTTTGATCGCCAGAACTACGATTTTGATACCCGGCAAAAGCTGATGGAGCAGGTCCAGCTGCTTACGCCAGCCGGTCTGGCCGATTTCTTTCATCAGGCCGTGATGCAGAAAAAAGGGATGGCAATGACGTCGCAGATAGCTGGTAGCGGCGAGCGCAAAATTGAATTTGCTCCACTACCTGGCTGGAGAACCTGGCAGGAAATCGCCAAACTGCAGCAGTCGCTGCCGGTAAAGAGTGAAATCCAATGATGCAGTCAAGGCCCGAGTCACTTGACCCGTTAACGCTGCCGCTGAACGGCGAGCGATTAATTGAGGCGTCAGCGGGGACCGGTAAAACGTTCACTATCGGCCTGCTTTATTTACGCCTGCTGTTAGGGTTGGGCGGTGAGTATGCCTGGCGCAGGCCACTGTCCGTCGAAGAAATTCTGGTGGTGACCTTTACCGAAGCCGCCACGGCGGAGCTTCGCGGCCGTATTCGTGACAATATCCATCAGCTACGGCTGGCCTGCGTGCGCGGTAAAAGTCAAAACCCGATGCATCAACAGCTGATTGCACAAATCCCTGACCTGCCACAGGCGGCGTCACAGCTGCTGGCGGCCGAGCGGCAAATGGACGAAGCGGCTATTTTCACCATCCACGGCTTCTGTCAGCGCATGCTTAACCTGAACGCGTTTGAATCGGGGATGCTGTTCGAGCAGGAGCTGATTGAAAACGAACAAACCCTGCTCCGGCAGGCGACGGCCGATTTCTGGCGTCGTCAGTGTTACCCGCTGTCGCTGGATGTGGCCAGAGTGATTGCGGCGGAGTGGAGCGGGCCAGACAGTTTGCTGACCACGCTACGACCCTGGCTACAGGGGGAATCGCCAACGCTCAGGCATCCGCCTCGTGCAGATGAAACCCTGGCCTCACGTCATGCGGCCAATCTTCAGCGTATCAACGCCCTTAAGCAGCAGTGGCAGGCCGCCAGCGACGATGTGGAAGGCATTATTACCGCGTCTGGCGTTGATAAACGCAGTTATAGCAGTAAGCACTTACCTAACTGGGTTACCAAAGTGACGCAGTGGGCACAGAGTGAGACGCTTGATTATCAGTATCCCAAAGAGCTGGAGCGCTTTGGACAGCAGGTGCTGCATGAGAAAACGAAAAAGGGCGAGGCGCCACAGCATTCCCTGTTTGACGCGGTGGATCGGTTCCTGGCAGAACCGCTAACGTTACGCGATGTCATTATCTGGCAGGCCCTGACGGAGGTCCGCGAAGCAGTCCAGCGTGAGAAGCGTCAGCGTGCATTACTGGGCTTTGATGACCTGTTAAGTCGTCTGGATGAGGCGCTTCAGCAGCCGGGCGGGGTGCTTCTGGCTGAAACCATTCGTAGCCGTTTTCCGGTGGCATTGATCGATGAATTTCAGGATACCGACCCACAGCAGTATCGCATCTTCCGCACGCTGTATATTCATCAGCCAGACTTAGCGCTGCTGCTTATCGGCGATCCCAAGCAGGCTATCTATGCTTTCCGTGGCGCGGATATTTTTACCTATCTGCGCGCCCGGAGTGAAGTTAGTGCTCACTACACATTAGATACCAACTGGCGTTCGTCCCCAGAAATGGTGGACAGCGTTAACCGGTTGTTTTCGCAGGTCGATGCGCCGTTTCTGTTCTCTTCGATCCCTTTTCTCCCGGTCAGTCCGGCTGCGCCCAACCAGGACTTGAAACTGATTTACCAGCAACAGCCGCAGCCCGCCTTACGCTTCTGGCTTCAGCCGGGAGAAGGCGTTGGAGTAAGTGATTACCAACAATTTATGGCACAGCAGTGTGCTGCAGACATCAGCCGCTGGCTGGTGGCGGGACAGCAGGGACAGGCGCAGATTGGCAAAGGTGATGCCCTACAGCCGGTTAAAGCATCGGACATTACCGTGCTGGTCCGCAGCCGGACCGAGGCCAGCCTGATCCGCGATGCGCTGAACAGCCTGGCGATTCCCTCGGTTTATCTGTCCAGTCGCGACAGCGTTTACACTACGCCCGAAGCGCGTGAGCTGTTGTGGCTTTTACAGGCGGTTCAGTCGCCTGAGCAGGAGCGATTACTGCGCAGCGCGCTGGCGACATCCATCTTTGCGATTGATGCCGCAGAACTGGACGCTCTGACGCAGAACGAACGCGACTGGGATGCGCTGGTAGAGCAGTTTGTCAGCTGGCAGCAAATCTGGCATCAGCGTGGTGTTTTACCCATGCTGCGTGACGTGATGATCAAGCGGCAGCTGGCCGAAAATATGCTGGCGTCAGACAACGGTGAACGGCGCTTAACCGATCTGATGCACCTGGGGGAATTACTGCAGGAAGCGGCAGTACAACTCGACAGCACGCATGCGCTGGTGCGTTTTCTGGCGCAGCAAATTGCCCGTCCCGACAACCAGGCCTCCAGCCAGCAGCTGCGGCTGGAAAGCGATCGCCACCTGGTGCAAATCGTCACCATTCATAAATCGAAAGGGCTGCAGTATCCTCTGGTCTGGCTGCCCTTTGCCGCCGGCTTCCGCGAGGCCGCCAGCGCCCTGTATCACGATCGCGAAAGCTTTGCCGCGATGCTGGACGTGCAGGGCGATGAGCAAAGCCTGTCGCTGGCAGAAGAGGAGCGGCTGGCAGAAGACTTGCGTCTGCTTTACGTGGCGCTTACCCGCTCGGTGTACCACTGCAGCGTGGGCATTGCGCCGCTGATCAAAGGGGCACGTAAAAAAGAAGGCGAGAGCGATCTGCACAAAAGCGCGCTCGGTTATCTGGTCCAGCGCGGTGAAACTGCCGATGCCGCACAGCTCAGCCAGCATCTGCAGGCGCTTGAGGGGGCGGGCATTGAGGTCATAAGCAGCGAACTCCAGCCCGGCGCGATCTGGCATGAAGGCGAAGGTCGTGACGATGCGCTGAGTAGTCGGGAAATGACGCGTGCGCTGGCAGACAGCTGGCGCGTCACCAGTTATTCGGGATTACAGCAGCACGGTAGCTCACCGCTGCTGGATGCGTTACCTAGATTTGATATTGATGCCGCAGGTGAAGCGGCAGACGATGAAGACGCTCTGTTAACGCCGCACCATTTTCCTCGCGGCGCCGCACCTGGTACTTTTCTGCACGGGCTGTTTGAATCAATTGATTTTACCGAACTGCCAGACGCGATCTGGCTGGAAGATCAGCTGCAGCAAAATGGCTATCCGCTGAGCTGGCTTCCGGTCATTCAGCAGTGGATTGCGCGCGTGCTGACGACGCCGCTTAACAAAGAAGGCCTGACGCTGGCCAGTATCAACAGCAGTGACCGACTTATCGAAATGGAATTCTATCTGCCGATTAACAATTTGCTGACTGCAGCCGATCTGGATGCGCTGGTGCGCCGCTACGATCCCCTGTCGCAGCGCGGTGCTACGCTGGATTTCCGGCAGGTCAAAGGCATGCTGAAAGGCTTTATCGACCTGGTGTTCCGCTGGCAGGGGAAATACTATCTGCTGGATTACAAATCCAACTGGCTGGGTGAAAGCCATGCCGCTTACACGCCCGAAGCGATGGAGCAGGCCATGATCGATCACCGGTACGATCTGCAATATCAGCTGTATACCCTGGCGTTGCACCGTTATCTGCAGCATCGGCTGGCAGGCTACGACTACCAACAGCATTTCGGCGGGGTATTTTACCTGTTTCTGCGCGGCATGGACGGCAGCTCTGCCGATAACGGCATTTTCGCGACCCGACCCGACCCGGCGTTTATTGATGAGATGGATAGGTTGTTTGGCAACACAGAGGAAATGTTATGAGTGATATAAACGCCTTGCTGCTCCAGGCAGTCGAAAAGCGTTTACTGCGTCCTCTGGATATTCAGTTTGCCCGCTTAATCGCGGATGAAACTCAGCCTTTTCTGCTGTTGGCAGCGGCCTGCGTGAGTGCGGATGCCGGAGAAGGCCATGTCTGTCTGCCGCTGGCTAATCTGAGCGAGGCAGGGTTGTTTGCAGGTCGTCAGCCTGCGCTGGCCCAGGCTCTGTGGCAGGCTGCAGGCGCACCGGACGATCTGCATGCGCAGCTGGCGGGCTGGTCGGCAGTCAGCGACGGCAGTGCCGTTACCCCGCTGGTGCTGAGCAATCAGCGTTTGTATCTGCATCGTCTGTGGCAGAGCGAAGGGCAGGTTGCGCGCTTTTTCTCATTGCAGCCCGACGAAGGACGCTTCGATTCGCACCGCGCCAGTGAGGTGTTAAACGACCTGTTTGGCAGCCTTCCTGATGACTGGCAAAAGATTGCCGCTGCTGTGGCACTGACGCGCAAAACCGCCGTGATTTCCGGTGGTCCCGGAACCGGTAAAACCACGACGGTAGCAAAACTGCTGGCTGCGCTGATTCGACTGAATACGCTGCCATTGCGCATACAGCTGGCAGCACCCACCGGAAAAGCGGCGGCCCGTTTAACGGAGTCGCTGGGTAAAGCTCTGCAGGGGCTGGCGGTGAACGAGGAAGAGCGCGCCCGTTTCCCTGCGGAAGCGACGACGCTGCATCGCCTGCTCGGCGCGCAACCCGACACGCAGCGCCTGCGTTATCACGCGGGAAATCCTCTGCATCTGGATGTGCTGGTGGTGGATGAAGCCTCAATGGTCGATCTGACCATGATGGCAAAACTGATTTCCGCCCTGCCTCATCACGCCAGAGTGGTGTTTCTGGGTGATCGCGATCAACTGGCCTCGGTTGAGGCGGGCGCAGTGCTGGGGGACATTTGCCGCTGTAGCGAAACAGGGTTTAGCGCTTCCCGGGCCTTGCAACTGACAACCCTTACCGGTTGTACGCTTGTGGGCAACGACACCGAGGCTGCACCCGCGGTACGCGACAGCATTTGCCTGCTGCGGCAGAGTTATCGTTTCGATGAGAAGTCCGGAATCGGCCAACTGGCCCGGGCGGTGAATCAGGGCGATGCGCGCCAGATGAAGACTGTTTTCGCCGCAGGGCACCACGACGTTTCTTTTCAGCCGCTCAATGACGGCGACGCTTATCAGGCGATGCTGGACGAGGTGGCGCGGGGCTATGAGGCATATCTGCACGCTGTGCAGCAGCAGGCCGCGCCGGAACAGGCCATCGCGGCATTTAGCCGCTACCAGCTGTTATGTGCCCTGCGTGAAGGGCCGTTTGGCGTACACGGACTGAATCAGCGCATAGAGCAACGTCTGATGCAGCTGCAGCGCCTTCGCCGTCCTGCGCTGGGCAGCCGCTGGTATCCAGGCCGTCCGGTCATGATCACCCGCAATGACAGCGCGCTTGGGCTGTTTAACGGCGATATTGGTATTACTTTACGTGACGAAGAAGGCCAGCTCAGGGTGTTTTTTCCGTTGCCGGATGGCAGCGTCAAAGCGATTCAGCCCAGCCGTTTACCGTCCCATGAAACCGCATGGGTGATGACGGTACATAAGTCGCAGGGATCTGAGTTTGACCATACCGCGTTGGTCATGCCGACTCAGTTTTTGCCGGTGCTGACTCGCGAGCTGGTTTATACCGCCATTACGCGCGCGCGCAGTCAGCTGACCATTTACAGCGATCGCTCAATATTTGAACGTGCCGTACAGCTGCAAACTCAGCGACGCAGTGGACTGGTGGAAAGGTTAGAGGCTGCCGGGCAGGCATAATAAGCAGGGCGGCAGGATGGCCGCCCGGTTGACGGTCAGGTTAAATCGGCCATCAGCACCTTTGAACGGCGCTGATAGTTGTACATCTCTTTCTTACTTTCTGGCAGCGACTCAATATCCACCGGCGTAAAGCCGCGCTCCTGGAACCAGTGAATACTGCGCGTGGTCAGCACGAACAGTTTCTCCAGCCCCATTTGCCGTGCCTGAAGCGCGACGCGCTGCAGCAGCAGCTCACCGCGTGACGAGCTGCGATAATCCGGATGCACTGCGACGCAGGCCATTTCACCAATCTTTTCATCCATAAACGGATAAAGCGCGGCACAGGCTATGGTCAGGTTATCGCGCTGGATAATGGTAAATTTATCGATCTCCATTTCCAACTGTTCGCGTGAGCGGCGAACCAGAATGCCTTGCTGTTCCAGTGGGCGAATCAGCTCCAGAATGCCGCCGATGTCGTTGATGGTTGCCCGGCGGATCTGCTCGGCCGATTCCATTACGATCTGTGTCCCGATGCCGTCGCGCGAGAATAACTCCTGCAGCAGCGCACCGTCTTCCTGGTAGCTGATTAAATGGCTGCGGCGCACGCCACTGCGACAGGCTTTTACCGCGCCCCGTAAAAAGCGCACGGTGCCCGACAGAAAATCGCCATCGCTTTCCATTTCATCAATACGCGCCTGAGCATCGTTGGGAAAGAGTTCGGAGACGATGTTGCCTTCACGATCGATCACGCCTTGTTCTGAACAGAAGCCAATCATTTTTTCGGCTTTGAGCTTAATCGCTAACTGCGTGGCAACCTCTTCGGACGTCAGGTTAAAACTTTCACCGGTCACTGACACCGCGACCGGGCCAAGCAGCACAATGGCATCGTTATCCAACTGGCGATGAATGGCCTCTTCATCAATACGGCGGATGCGTCCACTGTGGCAGTAGTCTACCCCGTCATCCACGCCGAGCGGCTGGGCGATAATAAAGTTACCGCTCACCACGTTAATATGTGCACCCTGCAGCGGCGTGTTATTGAGGCTCATTGAGAGCCGGGCAGTGATGTCCAGCTGTAACCGACCTGCCGCCTGTTTGACCAGTTCCAGCGATGATGCATCGGTGACACGGGTATATTTGTGGTAAGCCGGTTCCAGCTGATGTGCCGCCAGGCTGGCATCAATCTGTGGACGTGCGCCATAGACCACGACCAAACGGATGCCAAGGCTGTGTAGCAAGCCGATATCGTTGACGATGCTGGAGAAATTCTCATGCTCAATGGCCTCACCGCCAAGCATGATGACGAATGTCTTATCCCGATGCGCATTGATATAGGGAACGGTATGGCGAAAACCCTGAACCAGTTCAGTACTACGTTCCTTCACGGCTAACCCTCAGTGAATGTTTATTCGTATTTTGTGTATTTTTATGCTTTTGACTGCCATTTTGCAAGCGTTAATCCTGACGATAATTTACGTTTTTCTTGATGCTAATGCCGCTAACAGCCTGCATTATTTGGGGTTTCCGGGGTGACATTACCTGGAGGATTGGATAAAGTTTTCGCCGCCATTTTATTTGGCTGCCGTTTTTTTAAACACTATATAACAGCTGGAGTGGCATGTCGGAAGGTAATCCCCTGGTTTCACGTAGACGATTATTAAAAGGTACGGGGGCGCTGTTACTGCTCAGCGTCAGTGGCGTGAGTATGGCTGCCACCCGTCATATTCTGGCGGTGCGCATCTGGCCCTCTTCAACCTACTCGCGTATGACGCTGGAATCGAACGTCGCACTTAAATACAAGCAGTTTGCCCTGACGAATCCTGACCGACTGGTGCTTGATATTGATGGCTTGCATCTCAACGCGGTGCTAAAGAGCGTGAATAAGCACGTGCGCGTTGACGATCCTTTTATTAAAAGCGCCAGAGTGGGGCAGTTTGATGCCAACACCGTGCGCGTGGTACTGGAACTAAAGCGTAACGTTTCCCCTAAAATCTTCAGCCTTGCCCCGGTTTCCACCATCAAGCACCGACTGGTGGTCGATCTCTATCCCAGTCAGGATATGGTTGAAGATGATCCTTTACTGGCGTTACTTAAAGATTACAACCAGGGCGATCTGGAAAAAAATGAGACGGTGCAGAAGCCTTTACCCGGTAAAGCCGGACGCGATCGACCCATTATCATCATGATCGATCCTGGACATGGCGGCGAAGATCCCGGCGCGCATGGTAAATACAAAACCCGCGAAAAAGATATCGTGCTGAAGATTGGTCGTCGGCTGAAAACCTTGATCGAAAAAGAGCGCAACATGAAGGCTTACATGACCCGCAACGAAGATGTGTTTATTCCGCTTCGGGTGCGCGTCGCCAAAGCGCGCAAGCAACGTGCTGACCTGTTTGTCTCTATCCATGCGGATGCATTCACCAGCCGGGCCGCGCGCGGTTCTTCAGTCTTTGCCCTTTCTACCAGCGGCGCGACCTCTGCTGCGGCGCGTTTCCTGGCGCACAGCCAGAACGAAGCCGATCAGATTGGCGGTGTCAGCATGAGTGGCGACCGCTATCTGGATCACACCATGTTTGATATGGTGCAGCGCCAGACCATCCATGACAGCCTGAAGTTTGGCAAAGAAGTGCTGCACCGTCTGGGGCGCATCAATCATCTGCACAAACGTACCGTGGATCAGGCCGGCTTTGCCGTGCTTAAGGCACCCGATATTCCGTCTATCCTGGTGGAAACGGCGTTCATCAGTAATGTGGAAGAAGAGCGTAAGTTGCGTACCACGCGCTATCAGCATCAGGTGGCAGAGGCGATACTGGAAGGGATTAAAGCCTATTTCAAAAGCGGTGCCGCCCTGGCTCACCGCTGAGTCGCAGGCCGGGGGAAACAGGCTGCTACTGCGTTTCCCGGCCTGCCGTCAGGCGGTGAAAGGCGCGTCAGGCCCGGATGCAGCGTGCGTAATCGCGCATCCCGATGTCCGTTTCGGGGCGCAGCAGGGCTGCCCGGGTGCTCAGCGGCCCTTCGCCAGGTAGCGTGCCATTTCGTCTTCCGGCACCATCCCGCCGCCCGTGGCCCAGACCAGATGTGTCGCCTGGTCCAGCTGCGTCGCGGTAAAACCGTGCAGTTGCAGGTAAGCCGCGGCACCGCAGACGCGCTGGGGGCCAGCCATACCGGCAAGCGCCGAAGGCTCCAGCCGCAGGTCTTCCTCCTGCGCCAGCCAGCTCAGCATGTCATACATACTTTGATCGTCAAGCGTATAAAGCCCGTCCAGCAGGCGCTGCATGGCCCGGCCAACAAAGCCGGAAGCCCGACCCACCGCCAGTCCATCTGCCGCCGTGATATTGTCGATGCCGATGTCCTGCACTGAAATACCCTCATGCAAACCGGTAATGATGCCCAGCAGCATGCAGGGAGAGTGGGTTGGTTCGGCAAACAGGCAGTGAACGTGTTCACCAAAAGCCAGCTTCAGACCAAAGGCGACGCCGCCGGGGCCGCCGCCCACGCCGCAGGGTAAATACACAAACAGGGGATGGTTGCTGTCAACCACGCGTCCCTGTTGTTCAAACTGTGCCTTCAGGCGCTGTCCGGCAACCGCATAACCCAGAAACAGCGTGCGGGAGTTCTCATCGTCAATAAAGAAACAGTCCGGGTCAGATTCTGCTGCTTTACGTCCTTGCTCGACTGCCACGCCATAGTCCTGTTGATATTCCACCACTCTGACGCCGTGACTGCGCAGTTTGGCTTTCTTCCATTCCCGGGCGTCCGCCGACATATGCACAGTTACTTTAAAGCCGAGGCGGGCGCTCATGATGCCAATCGACAGCCCGAGATTGCCGGTTGACCCCACGGCTATGCTGTACTGGCTAAAAAACTGCCTGAAGGCAGGGGAAAGTAGCTTGCTGTAGTTATCTTCCCTGGTCAGCAAACCTGCGCCCAGCGCCAGCTTCTCGGCATGAGTCAGCACTTCATAAATCCCACCACGGGCTTTAATCGAGCCAGAAATCGGCAGGTGGCTGTCTTTCTTTAATAACAGCTTACCTGCAATTTTTTGTCCGTATGCCTGTTCCAGCCGCCTCTGCATCGTCGGGATGGCGACGATCTCTGACTCAATAATGCCGCCCGTGACGGCGGTTTCCGGAAAGGCCTGCGCTATAAAAGGCGCGAACCGGTTCAGACGATCGTGCGCCTCTTTCACATCCTGTGCCGTCAGGCCAACATGAGGAAGGGCTTCCGCGACGCTGGTCGTGGCGGGATTAAACCAGGTGGTTTCGTTGAGCGCGATTAACTCCGCGACCTGCGGGTACTGAGCTGTCAGAGCAGCAATATTGAGATTATTCATACCAGACCTTTTGGTGTCCGAATGAATCATGAAAGCAGAAATGTATCGGCCAGAGCAATACCTGCGGCACGAATAACCTTCGGTCTGATGGGGCGTTTTTATAAGAGATTAAAAGGGGGAAAGCGGTGGGCTTGTGTCGTTCAGCGGAATTCAGATACAAAAAAACACCCTTTCAGGTGTTTAAAGTGGTTGCGGGGGCCGGATTTGAACCGACGACCTTCGGGTTATGAGCCCGACGAGCTACCAGGCTGCTCCACCCCGCGTCCGATTGCGCATAGCGACTTTCACATTGTGTCTTCTGTCTGAGCAAAGTGACAGAAGCGTTGGTTGCGGAGGCCGGATTTGAACCGACGACCTTCGGGTTATGAGCCCGACGAGCTACCAGGCTGCTCCACCCCGCGTCCGATTGCGCATAGCGACTTTCACATTGTTTCTTCTGTCTGAGCACTATCACAGAAGAATTGGTTGCGGGGGCCGGATTTGAACCGACGACCTTCGGGTTATGAGCCCGACGAGCTACCAGGCTGCTCCACCCCGCGTCCGTGGATGCGCACTATACTCCGCACGATGATTGTTGCAACCCCTTTTTGCCCTAAAAGGCTAAATTTGCTGTTAATTGCTGAAGGATTCCCCCGTTTGATGATTTATTGAACCGATATCCATTATGACCAAACAGGATGGATTTCATTATGATGACGGCTTTGCTATCGTCGCGTGGCGAACAGTCATAAAAAGAGATGAAGATGAAAGGACATTGGGCGAAGTATGCACTTACTGGCGCATTTTTAGCGCTGCTGGCTGGCTGTAGTTCTAAGCCAACCGATCGGGGTCAACAGTATAAAGACGGTAAACTGGAGCAGCCCCTTGCCCTGGTCAATCAACCCAACGCCAAAGGCCGTCCGGTCAATGGCAGAGATTTTGGCGAACAGGTGCGGCAGATTCAGTCCACGTCATCTGCCCTGTTTGGTCGCAACAACAGTACGTACAGTGCGGTCGAGAACTGGTTGATAGCCGGTGGCGATACGCGTCAGCTGCGGCAGTTTGGTTTGAATGCGTTTCAGATGGAAGGCACCGATAATTACGGCAACGTGCAGTTCACGGGCTATTACACACCGGTGGTCGAGGCGCGCTACACGCGACAGGGCGAGTTCCAGTACCCTATTTACCGGATGCCGCCACGCAAACGCGGACAAAAGCTGCCCAGTCGTTCTTCTATATATAGTGGTGGGTTAGACGATCGTTATGTGATTGCCTGGAGTAATTCACTTATTGATAACTTCATTATGGATGTGCAGGGCAGTGGCTACGTCGATTTCGGCGACGGTCGTCCGATGAGCTTTTTTGGTTATGGCGGGAAAAACGGCTGGGGTTATCATAGCATCGGTAAAGAGCTGATTGACCGTGGCGAAGTTAAGCGTGAAGACATGTCCATGCAGGCGATTCGCCAGTGGGCGGATGAGCATTCCCCAGAGGAAGTGCGTGCGCTGTTAGAAACCAATCCTTCATTTGTCTTCTTCAAACCTGAATCCTACGTGCCGGTACGCGGCGCCAGCGCTGTACCGCTGGTGGCGAAAGCCTCTGTGGCATCAGATCGTTCACTGATTCCTGCCGGAACGGTGTTGCTGGCAGAAGTGCCGCAGCTGAATGAAAAGGGCAAATTCAACGGTAAATATGAGATGCGGATGATGGTGGCGCTGGATGTGGGTGGTGCAATTAAAGGTCAGCACTTCGATATTTATCAGGGCGTAGGGCCGGATGCTGCTCATCTTGCCGGTTTCTATAACCACTATGGTCGCGTGTGGGTGCTGAAGTCTGCGCCTGGCGCTGGGCAGCCGCTGTTTAGCAATGCTCAGAGCGGTAACAACGGCACCATGCTGTTAGGTGCTAACTAATTCTTGATGCTGCGGGCGCGCTGGCCCGCACTCTGTAACAGGTTTAATTATGAAAGTGTTAAACGATGCCTGGCACCAGCGTTTTGGTGGTACGGCACGTCTTTATGGCAGGCAGGCGCTGCAGCTGTTCGCCGATGCGCATTTCTGCGTCATCGGTATTGGTGGCGTTGGCTCCTGGGCCGCAGAGGCGCTGGTGCGCACCGGGATTGGCAAAATAACCCTGATCGATATGGACGATGTCTGTATCACCAATACCAATCGTCAGATACATGCGCTTAGCGGCAACGTGGGCAAAGCCAAAACGGAAGTGATGGCGGATCGCCTGCGCACAATTAATCCTGATTGTGAGGTGGTGTGCATTGATGATTTTATTACTCCAGACAACACGGCCACGCTGCTGGCGGCCGATTTCGACTATGTGATCGATGCCATCGATAGCGTCCGCCCCAAGGCCGCGTTAATTGCCTGGTGTCGGCGCAATAAGATCCCACTGATCACAACCGGCGGCGCGGGAGGTCAAATCGATCCGACGCAAATCCAGGTGAGCGATCTGGCCAAAACGATTCAGGACCCTCTTGCGGCCAAACTGCGCGAGCGTCTGAAGCAGTCAGGTGTGGTAAAGAACAGCAAAGGCAAGCTGGGCATCGACTGTGTGTTTTCTACCGAGGCGCTGGTTTATCCGCAGGCGGATGGCACGGTTTGCGCCTCACGTAGCACGGCAGAAGGGCCGAAAAGAATGGACTGCGAATCGGGGTTTGGCGCGGCAACCATGGTGACGGCCACCTTCGGCTTTGTGGCGGTATCCCATGCCCTGAAGAAGTTCCTGGCGCGCGCGGCGCGCCAGGCTTAACCCAGCAACCGCTGTGCGCTTTGTTGCACGGCGTCAGCCAGCGCTTTCAGGCCACTGCTGCGTGAGGCGCTGAGCTGGGCGCGCAGGCCCAGTTCTTCAAACAGGTCCAGCGGATCGGACGCCAGCAATTGCGCGGGCGTTTTGCCTTCCACCGCGGTCAGCAGCACGGCCAGCAAACCGCGCACGATGCGACCTTCGCTGTCACCATAAAAGTGCAGAGCACCCTTTTCGCACAGCTGACTGCCGAACCAGACGCGGTTTTCACAACCGCTCAGCTCAATATCCGGCGTTTTTAACGCGTCGGGTAAAGCGGGCAACTGCCGACCCAGCAAAATCAACTGCCGGTAGCGATCTTCCCACTGATGAAAGCGGGAAAAGGTTGCCTGCAAATCAGCCGGGGTTATTTCCACACCGAACGGGTGGGGCGCTAACAGGGGGGCGGTCATCATCAAAACTCCGATAGCAATGCGATGGTGCTGTGCATGGCGCGCAGCAGCGCATCCACATCCTGAAGATTATTATAAGGTGCAAACGAAACGCGTAACGTGCCTTCAACGCCTAACGCCGCCATGAGCGGCTGAGCACAGTGCTGGCCTGCTCGCAGGGCGATACCGTGCTCTGCCAGTAGCGTCACGATGTCGCTGTGATGAATGCCCTGAATATCAAAGGCCAGCAGGCTGGCACTGCCGCAGCGGAAGCTTCGAAAGCCGGGCAGCTCAGCAAGCTGCTCTTCGGCAAGGCTGGCTAACTGCTGACTCCACATCTCGGCTTTGCGCATATCAAGCTGCTGCAACCAACTGAGCGCAGCGCTTAACCCGGTCACACCCGCAACATTTGGCGTACCGGCTTCAAAACGCCAGGGCACCGGTTGCGGGGTAAAACCGGTAAAATCTACCTGCGTCAGCATCTTACCGCCGCCCTGTAAGGGAATCATCTCTTCCAGCAGTTCGGCTTTCCCGTACAGCACGCCGATGCCCATTGGCCCGTAAAGTTTGTGCCCGGAAAAGGCATAGAAATCAATATCCAGCGCCTGCACATCCGGCGGGCAATGCACCACACCTTGCGCGCCATCCACCATGACTTTTACGTCTGCCGCGTGGGCCAGCGCGATAACCTGAGCTAAATCCGGACAGCCGCCGGTCACATTGGACATCTGTCCGATCGCCAACAGGCGAGTCCGGCTGTTAATCAATCCGGGCAGTTGTGACATATCTGGCAGGCGATCGGGCCCAATCGGCCATTTCACCACCCGGGCACCGCTGGCCTGGGCGACCATCAGCCAGGGCACCAGGTTGGCGTGATGCTCCGCTTCACTGACAATAATTTCATCGCCAGCTTGTAAACGCGGGGCTAACCAGCCGTGGGCAACCAGGTTAATCGCCTCCGTGGTGCCGCGCGTCCACACAATCTGGCGATCGCTGGCGGCATTAAGCCAGTGCGCCACCGTGCCACGCGCCTGTTCGTACTGGGCTGTCAGCTGGCGTGCGGCAGCAAACTGGCTGCGGTGGACCGTACCGGCGCTCAGGCTGTAGAACTGCTGCGTCGCGTCTATCACCGCCTGCGGTTTCAGCGTGGTAGCGGCACTGTCGAGATAAACACCGGCATCGTTTAGCGCTGGAAACTGCTGACGAAATGAAGAAGGATTGAAGGCGCTCATACGTGGCTCATAGGTTGTTAATTTTCAGATTAAGGCTGAAAGATGGCTATCTGTCTGGCAAAGCTGGAAAAGCGGGTTATGCTGAGTATTGCAAGGTATAAACTTAACCCGCATGGCGATACGACATACTTACAGTCGATCCCACTTGACCGTCTCTTTGGTCAGCGTAACGCGGGGGGTTTGGTGCAATCAATCTGCAAGGAGATAGAAGATGAAAAAACTCGCCGCAATGTTGGCCGTTTGTACAATGGCCTTTACTTTGGCTGCCTGTTCAAGCAACTACGTGATGCATACCAATGATGGCCGCACGATCGTCGCAGAAGGCAAACCAAAGGTCGATACTGACACCGGTATGATCAGCTATAAAGATGCGAATGGCAATGAGCAGCAAATTAACCGTTCAGATGTGAAAGAGATGGTTGAAACGAAGTAGTCAGCGCATAAAAAAAGCACCGCAATTTGCGGTGCTACTCAATATCACAATGGACAGACAGGGTAAATCTACAGGAATTAAAAAGCTTGATCTGTAAAGGTCAGATCAAAATTGCAAACACAACATCACGACCACAAGCCAAAAGTTTTCAGAAAATCTGCGAACTCACTCACAAATCTAAAAACTTTTCGTTCCGGCTCTGGAAGTAGCGCAACTATAGGTATTTGCTGGAGCTTCCTCAACGGACAATTTATAATGTCTCGGATTATAAATTCTAATACGTAATGCCTTTGTATTAGTTCGCGTATTTTTTGCCAGGCTGGCTACGGAAAACCATGTCAAAACGTCTTCCTCCCCTTAATGCACTGCGGGTATTCGATGCCGCAGCACGCCATTTAAGCTTTACAAAAGCCGCTGAAGAGCTGTTTGTCACCCAGGCTGCCGTCAGCCATCAGATTAAATCGCTGGAAGATTTTCTGGGATTAAAGCTGTTCAGGCGGAGGAATCGTTCGCTTTTGCTCACGGAAGAAGGGCAAAGCTACTACCTGGACATCAAAGAAATTTTCACTGCCCTCAATGAAGCCACGCGCAAACTGCAGGCACGCAGTGCTAAAGGCGCGCTCACGGTCAGTTTGCTGCCGAGTTTTGCTATTCAATGGCTGGTGCCGCGCCTTTCCAGCTTTAATATGGCTTATCCGGGCATTGATGTCCGTATCCAGGCGGTGGACCGGGATGAAGAGAAACTGGCTGATGATGTGGATGTGGCGATTTTCTATGGCCGGGGCAACTGGCCCGGACTGCGGGTAGAGAAACTCTATGCAGAATACCTGCTGCCGGTGTGCTCTCCGTCGCTGATGACCGGGGAGAATCCGCTTAAAACCCCCATGGATCTTGCCCGCTTTACCCTGCTACATGATGCCTCGCGCCGCGACTGGCAGTCCTATATTCGCCAGTTGGGCGTTCAGCACATCAACGTGCAACAGGGCCCCATTTTCAGTCACAGCGCCATGGTGCTGCAGGCGGCTATTCATGGACAGGGCGTGGCATTAGCCAATAACGTCATGGCGCAAAGCGAAATTGAAGCGGGACGGTTGATTTGTCCGTTTAATGACGTTTTGGTGAGCAAAAATGCTTTTTATCTGGTTTGTCATGACAGTCAGGCAGAACTGGGTAAAATAGCCGCCTTTCGACAGTGGATTCTCGCCAAAGCGGCAACCGAACAAGAAAAATTCCGCTTTCGTTATGATCAGTAATGTTTTTGATTTTTTTGCAGGGACCTGCAAACGCACCTTGAGGATAGGTTGATGTCCAGACGTGCCATGTTTATTTTTGCGGCCATCAGCGGTTTTTTCCTGGTGGCATTTGGTGCTTTTGGTGCTCACGTGTTGAATAAAACGCTGGGCGCCACTGAAATGGCCTGGATTCACACCGGGCTGGAATACCAGGCTTACCATACGCTGGCTGTACTGGGGCTGGGGGCGGCGATGCTGTATCGCTGTAACATCTGGTTTTACTGGAGCAGTGCGTCTATGGCGCTGGGAACCGTATTGTTCAGCGGCAGCCTCTACTCGCTGGCGCTGTCGCATTTAACGTTTTTTGTCTTTATCACGCCCGTCGGGGGATTGTTCTTCCTGACTGGCTGGCTATTGATGTTGATTGGCGCGCTGCGTCTTAAAACCAAGGCAGAACGCCATGAATAAAGTTTTACTGTATTGCCGCTCCGGCTTTGAAAAAGAGTGTGCAGCAGAAATTAGTGCTAAAGCTGCAGAGCATAACGTTTACGGCTTTCCTCGGGTAAAAGAGGACGCCGGTTATGTTCTGTTTGAATGTTATCAGCAGCCTGATGCGGAAAGGCTGATCCGTGAACTGCCGTTCGACACGTTGATTTTCGCCCGCCAGATGCTGGTCGTCGGTGAACTGCTGCGCGATCTGCCTCAGGAAGATCGCATTTCGCCCATCGTTGGCATGTTAAGCGGCGTGGTGGAGAAAGGCGGAGAGCTGCGTGTTGAAGTTCCGGACACCAACCAGGCAAAAGAGCTGACCAAATTCTGCCGTAAGTTTACCGTGCCGTTACGTGCCAGCCTGCGTGAGAGCAACATTCTGCTCAACTACGAAAGCCCAAAACGCCCGGTGGTGCATGTGTTCTTTATCGCCCCCGGCACCTGTTACGTGGGCTATTCGCTGCCAGAAAACAATTCGCCATTTTATATGGGCATTCCGCGTCTTAAGTTTCCGTCTGACGCGCCAAGCCGCTCAACGCTTAAGCTGGAAGAAGCCTTTCACGTTTTTGTGCCAGCCGATGAGTGGGATGAGCGTTTAGGCAGCGGGATGTATGCTGTCGATTTGGGCGCTTGTCCTGGCGGCTGGACGTATCAACTGGTTCAGCGCAGCATGATGGTCTATGCGGTGGACAACGGTCCTATGGCACCGAGCCTGATGGATACCGGACAGGTGTTCCATGAACGTGAAGACGGTTTCCGCTTCCGTCCGCCCCGCACCAACATCAGCTGGCTGGTGTGCGACATGGTGGAAAAACCTGCACGCGTGGCGAATCTGATGGCGGACTGGGTGGTGAATGGCTGGTGCCGGGAAGCCATTTTTAACCTGAAATTGCCCATGAAGAAGCGTTATGAAGAAGTGACGCAGAATCTGGCCATGATCGAGGAGCGCCTCACTGAAAATGGGATCAATGCGCAGATTCGCGCGCGCCAGCTCTACCACGATCGTGAAGAAGTGACGGTGCACATCCGTCGTATCTGGGCTGCCATGGGTGGCCGTCGCGACGAGCGCTAATCACCACCGCCGGGTGCCCTTGCGCCCGGCCTGGTGATGTTAATCGCCATGGTAACGCAGTAAATTCAGATTCCCTTCCAGCACTAAATCCTGCTTCAGCCGGGCAACATCGCGGCTGATAAGCGCCATCTCCTGGCCTGATTGCAGCTTATTACGCCATTTTGTCGGAACCTGATCCAACTGCTGATACAGAGCTTCCAGTGAACCAAACTGTAGCAGTAGCTCCCGGGCGCTTTTAGGGCCAATGCCCGCGATGCCTGGGATTTTACTGCTGCTGATGCCGCATAATCCCCAATAGTCGGGCAGAACGGACGGTGCAACGCCGAACTCGGTTTCAATAAACGGCAAATCCAGCCAGCGCTTCTGAAAATAATCGCGGATGCGAATCGCCGGAGCGAGAAGCTGGCAGTAGCCCTTATCGGTAGAAACAATGGTGGCCTGATGGCCAGCTCGCGCCATTTTTACCGCCAGCGTGGCGGCCAGATCGTCGGCTTCATCCTGTTCGGCAATCCAGCAACTGACGCCCACCGCCCGAAAAGCCTCCTGCAGGGCTGGCATTTCAGCCTGTAACTCTTCCGGCATCGGCGGTCGGCCACTTTTGTAGTCGGGTAACAACTGATGCCGCCATCCCTGATGACGGGCCTCGCCGTCGAACACTGCCACAACATGTGAGGGGCGCGTGTGTCCCAGAAGCTGGCGCAACGCCGCAACGCAGCCCTCCACACAGGGCGTGCCCTGCACGGCATGCAGGCGACGAATTAAATTGAGTGCATCAACAATAAGTAAGTGATGTGACATAAGGTAAGGGCAGCCCGCAGGCTGCCTCCTGGTTTACTTAATGATTTCGTAGCACGGGATATAGGCAGTACCGGGCAGTTTCATACGCTGCTGTGCCACAAAGCCCTGTAGCAGTTCATCCATGCGGTGCATGATGTCGGCATCACCGTGCAGTTTATAAGGGCCTTTTTCGCGGATTTCGCGGATGCCCATCTCTTTCACGTTACCCGCAACGATACCGGAGAACGCCCGGCGCAGGTCGGCAGCCAGTTTTTCCGGCGGCTGATTGGTATAGAGATTGAGGTTAGCCATATTTTCATGGGTCGGCATAAAGGGCACCTGCAAATCCTGAGCAATGCGAATTGACCAGTTAAAGCTGTAGGCATCACCCGTTTCGCGGCGATGCTCTTTCACCTGCGGCATGGCTTTTCTCATCAGGCGGGCGACCTCGGCGGCATCATCGATAATGATCTGATAATGCTTACGTGCCTGCTCCCCAAGCGTACTGACAATAAAGTCATCCAGCACACGGAAATAGTCCGCGCTCTCTTTTGGCCCGGTCAGGATGAGCGGCAGAACCTGATGTTCGTTTTGGGGATTCATCAGAATACCCAGCAGATAAAGGAATTCTTCTGCCGTCCCTACGCCGCCAGGGAAGATGATGATGCCATGTGCAATACGCACGAACGCTTCCAGACGCTTTTCGATATCCGGCATGATGATCAGTTCGTTCACCAGCGGATTAGGCGGTTCAGCCGCGATAATCGACGGCTCGGTCAAACCAATAAAGCGACTGTCGCGATAGCGCTGCTGAGCATGACCTACCGCTGCGCCTTTCATTGGGGCTTCCATCACGCCCGGACCACAGCCGGTACAGATATTCAGTTCGCGCAGGCCCAACTGCGTGCCCACGTTGCGACAGTACTGGTATTCCACCGCGTTAATCGAGTGGCCGCCCCAGCAGACAACGGTATTGGGATATTCGCCCACGTGTAATGCCCGGGCATTACGCAGAATGGAAAACACGGTGTTGGTAATCATGACCGAATCGTTGTCTTCTGCGCAGGGTAAGCGTCCAGAGCTGGCTAACTGGCCGTTAACAAACAGGATATCGCGCAGCACGGCAAACAGGTTGGCCTGCAGTGAACGAATAATATGGCCGTCTACAAAGGCCTCTTCGGGCGGATTGATCAGTTCCAGCTTGATACCGCGCTCGCGGCGCAGCACGTTGATATCGAAGTTCTCAAAACGCGACAGCAGTTCATGGCTACTGTCAGTCTGACTGCCGGAGTTGAGCACGGCGAGCGAGCAGTTACGGAAGAGTTGATACAAATCGCTGCTGGCTGTGCGCTTCAGCATATCTACTTCCAACTGGGAGAGCAGATCCATAGAGCCAAGAGGGCTGACATGTGTAATCAAATGAACTCCTTTGCACCCGCGAGGGTGATTGCTGACACTGCAAATGCAGTGACGAAAATCCCTGGTCGGCAATCCACTGTTTACCGCCTTGCCCAGAGTAGCCTTGTGGGCAGGGCTTGCTCAAGTGGAACCGGATAGTTGACTGACTTCCTGAGAAATATCTCGCAAACTATTGACGTACCAGACGAGAATGACCGGGCGTAAAGGCCACGTTACTGCGCCAGGGATTGATATCCAGTCCGCCACGGCGCGTATAGCGTGCGTAAACGGTAAGCTGTTCCGGCTGACAAAAACGCATCAGGTCATTGAAGATACGCTCAACGCACTGTTCATGAAACTCATTATGCTGACGAAATGAAATGATGTAGCGCAGCAGCGCTTCGCGATTGAGCCGTGGGCCCTTATAGCGAATCATCACCGAGCCCCAGTCAGGCTGGTTGGTGATCAGACAGTTAGACTTAAGCAGATGGCTGACCAGCGTTTCGTCCACCCGCTCCTGACCAGCAGCATCAACCAGATAATCGGCATTGAAGCCATAATCTTCAATCTCGATATCCTGCTCATCAATGCAGTCGCCCGCAAAGTGCCCGACAGGCTGGCCCTCAATTTCATTTAACCGAAACAGCGCAACACGCACGTCACCTTCCGCGCAGGCACGCAGATCCTGCTCCAGCGTTTGGCGTACCTCGCCCCAGTCGGCAAAGCGGGTTTGGTTAAAGCTGTTAAGATAGAGCTTGAAACTCTTGGACTCGATAAGATTGTGACTCCGGGCGTCAAGCACCACTTCGCCCACCGCAACCTGCGGAACACCTTTACTGTTGAGCCACGAAAGTTCATATAACGTCCAGATATCAGCACCTGTAAAGGGCAGGTTATCAGGATAGAGGCCGAGCGGCTCGCGGTTCATGCTGCGAGGCACCGCCTGTAATAAGCTGTTGTCGTAGCGATCGTGATAAGCTGTGGGCTTGCCCAGCGTCAGATTGCTAAGCGCCGGGTCCGGCTGATAAGAAGACATAACGGTTACCACTGAGGTCATCAAAGTGAGTAAGTGTAACCTATCAGAAGTGAGAATTTGAATGATGCAGCAAACGGCTGACGCCTTAATCGATTTCACCACCCGATACTGCCAGCACTGGCAGCAGGATTACGGCCATGCGCCGGCCAGCAGTGACCTGTATGGCGTACCCTCGCCCTGCCTGCTGGAGAACCGTGGAGAGCGTGCCCTCTGGCAGCCCCAGCCCTTTAGCCTGCCGCCATCGCTGGATGCCGTTGAGCGAGCGCTGGAGATCCAGCTTGATCCGCAAATCACCGCATTTTATACCAGCCAGTTCGCCGGAGACATGCGCGCCAGCTATGAACAAAACAGGCTGACGTTACTGCAGGTCTGGAGCGAAGAGGACTTTGTTCGACTGCAGGAAAACCTGATCGGTCATTTAGTGATGCAGCGACGTCTGAAACAGGCCCCGAGCCTGTTTATCGCGACCACGGATTCTGAAGAGAATATTATCTCGCTGTGTAACATCAGCGGGAATGTCATTCTGGAAACACCCGGGCAGAAAAAGCGCGTCACGCTGGCGTCCGATATCCCCTCTTTTCTCAATAATTTACAACCGCTTAGTGACTAGTTACAGATATCTGCTAGCAGCCGTGTGAGAGATCTCTTACAAACCTTGTGAGAGATCGCTCTATAATTCACGCGTCCTTCATGCCGAAAAGATGTAAAAATATTGTAAATCATTAACTTATTAGCCGCGCTGATGGGCAGCTTCTATAAGGTAAGGTTATAAATCATTTTAACACCTTGTGCCTTGAGTAGTTTCTGACGAGAATATCACTCGCGGACAGGATGTCCTGGACAACAGGAGCCGTCAGGATGACGGTAGCCAGGAGGCCGGAACGTAACGGAGTTTACGTCACAAGGAAGGCTTCAGGATGAAGCAGGACACTCAGGACTGAGTTAACGGACACCTCCAGGATGGAGAATGAGAGCCCCTTAGAAGAGGCGGCGGGCCAGGAGGCTAAGGATTGATCAGGATGATACGCGGATGGAGTTCGCACGGGAAAAGTTGTCACGGATGAGCAGGGAGCACTAACGTAGCCGGAAAGCTGCAAACGAACCGGGAGCACTGTTTAATGACAGTGCTCCCTTTTTTTGTGCCTGCGGGTTATGCTTGCCGCCCATTTTTCCCCAGTCAGAGGTGATGCATGACGCTGGAACACTTAATTATTCAACGGCTCGAGCAGGTCGAAGCGATAATGCACGAGCACAATCTCTGGCAGACCGCTGCACCAGACGCTCAGGCGTTCACCAGCGAGCAACCTTTTTTCCTCGACACACTTCAACCGCTGGAATGGTTACAGTGGGTACTGATTCCGCGCGTTCGGGCCATCATTGATGCCCGGCAACCTTTGCCAAAGAACTTCGCGGTCGCGCCCTATTTTGAGGTCGCCTTAACGCCTGAGCAGCCCGGTCGTTCGCTGCTGCTCCTCACGTTACAGCAGTTGGATGCCCTTCTGGAGGATGAGTCTGCCGGATGTTAGAGATCATTTATCAGGATGAGTGGCTGGTGGCGGTGAATAAACCTGCCGGCTGGCTGGTGCACCGCAGTTGGCTCGATCGCCACGAAACCCAGTTTGTGATGCAGACGGTGCGCGACCAGATAGGCCAGCATGTTTTTACGGCGCACCGGCTCGATCGCCCCACGTCGGGCGTGCTGTTAATGGGCCTTTCCAGTGAAGTGGGCCGCCTGCTGTCGCAGCAGTTTGAGCATCACCACATGGAGAAAACCTATCACGCCGTGGTACGTGGCTGGCTTGAAGGCAGCGATCGGCTGGATTATCCGTTGGTTGAAGAACTGGATAAAATCGCCGACAAATTTGTCACTGATGCGCGCGTGCCACAGCCTGCTGTGACCGATTATCATGCGCTGGCAAAGGTAGAGATGCCGGTTGCGGTCAGTCGTTATCCCACCGCACGTTACAGCCTGATTGAGCTCAAACCGAAAACCGGCCGTAAGCATCAGTTGCGTCGGCACATGTCCCATTTGCGCCATCCCATCATCGGTGATTCAGCCCATGGTGATTTGCGTCAGAACCGCGGCGCAGCTGAGCACTTTGGCGCTAACCGTTTAATGTTACATGCCAGCAGCCTGGCGCTCAGCCATCCTGTGACTAAAGCACCCTTGGTGATTCGTGCCGGGCTGGATGCTGTCTGGCAAGGCGTTCTGGATCAGTTTGGCTGGCAGGCCTGTTTACCTGATGTGCCACGGGTTGAGTTTATGGCTGGCTCAGGTCAGGATAGCGTGACGGAATAAAGGGGAAGAGAAATGGCGAAAATTGGTATTTTTGTAGGCACCGTATATGGCAATGCATTACTGGTGGCAGAAGAAGCAGAACCGGTTTTGCAGCAGCAAGGCCATGACGTGAAGATTTTTGAAGATCCTGGGTTAGCCGACTGGCAAGGCTATGCAGAGGATGTCGCCTTAGTGATTACGTCAACCACGGGTCAGGGCGATTTTCCGGATACGATTTCTGGCCTGTTCCACGACGTGCAGGACAAACTGGGCCACCAGCCGACACTGCGCTATGGCGTCATTGCGCTAGGCGACAGCAGCTACGAAAACTTCTGTGGCGCGGGCAAACGTTTTGACGCCCTGTTGCAGGAGCATCAAGCCAAACGGGTAGGGGAGGTGTTGTTGGTGGATGCCACGGAAGATCCGGAACCTGAATCCGTTACCACTCCATGGGTTGAGCAATGGGGCAAACAGCTCTGATAAGCGCATGTCAGCCTTGCTGTTTCGCTGCCGTCCCATTCTAAACGGGCGGCAGCCCATTCTGACTAACGGGATCAGGCCGTGCGGGCCGTTCCGTTAGCGCAGTCATAACGGCATCTTGCTCAGGTTATCGGCGCAGGATTAAAGACGGCCAGCTGATTACGAATCCCCCAGCGATCTGACCAGGTCTGTTTTCTGCCGCTGGCAATGTCCAGAATCAATTCGAATAACCGCCAGCCAACCTGCTCGATGGTTTCTTCACCTGTGGCAATGGTGCCGGCGTTAATATCCATCAGGTCATGCCAGCGCTCCGCCAGCGCATTGCGGGTCGCCATTTTAATCACCGGAATTGCAGCCAGACCATAAGGCGTTCCCCTGCCGGTGGTAAAAACCTGTAGGGTGATGCCGGAGGCCAGTTGCTGGGTTCCACACACAAAATCGCTGGCGGGCGTGGCGGCAAAAATCAGTCCACGCCGCGAAGGGCGTTGCCCCGGGGACAGCACTTCCACAATCGGACTGCGACCTGATTTGGCAATGGAGCCAAGGGCTTTTTCCACCACATTTGCCAGCCCGCCTTTCTTGTTACCGGGAGAGGGGTTGGCGCTGCGATCGGTTTTGCCTTGATCAAGATAGCTGTCATACCAGGCCATCTCTTCAATCAGCCGCTGCCCCACTTCCTGATTGATCACACGCGGTGTCAGTAAGTGAATCGCGTCGCGCACCTCGGTAACCTCAGAGAACATCACGGTCGCGCCACTGCGCACCAGCAGGTCGGACGCAAACCCCACTGCGGGATTCGCCGTTACGCCGGAAAAGGCATCACTGCCGCCGCACTGCATCCCCACGACTAATTCAGAGGCCGGACAGGTTTCACGCTGGCGCTGATTCAGCCGCTGCAAATGGCGCTCTGCCACCTGAAGGATTTCATCCACCATCGCGCCAAAGCCCACCAGTTTCTCATCCTGCAAACGCACAATATCTTCGTCATCCAGCGAGACAGGCTGCACGTCGGGCGTACCGGCCAGTAAGCGCTCAGGTTGTAACTTTTCACAACCCAGGCTGACCACCATGATTTCGCCGCCGAAATTCGCGTTGAGGGCCAGATTGTGGACGGAACGGATAGGGATGACCGCCGCAGGGGCGTTGATCGCCACACCACAGCCGTACAAATGATTCAGCGCAACCACACCATCCACGTTGGGATAACGGGGCAGTAAATCACGCTCTATCATTTGCACCACATAATCTACCACGCCCGCCACACAGTGAACGCTGGTGGTAATGCCTAAAAGGTTACGTGTGCCTACACTGCCGTCGGCGTTGCGATAACCCTCAAAGGTATAACCTTCAAGCGGTGGCAGGTCAGGCGGAACGTTATTCGCCAGGGGCAAACTCTGCAAATCGGGCGCGTCCGGAAGCGCAATGAGTGATTCATCGATCCAACTGCCTTGGGCAATATCACGAATCGCAAGGCCAATCACTTCACCATAACGCAGCACGGCCTGGCCCTGAGGAATCGCCTGCAGCGCAACCTTATGTCCCTGGGGGACATGCTCAATCAATGTCAATCCATCACTAAACGTGGTGCCCGCGGCCAGGCCCAGACTGTTCACCACAATCGCAACATTGTCATTTTCATGAACTTTGATGCAGAGCGGTTGTTCTTTTGATGTTGGGGTCATCGCTCACCTTCCAGTGGGTAGCGCCTTGTTTGCGCGGCGCATTCATTATGATAAGCCAGGTGTCACAGGTTCGGTATCTGCCAGGGTCAGTATAAAGAGGCAATACCGCCCGCACATTGTGCAATTGACCTATATTCGGCGTTCTGGTGACGCAGTTTTAATGTCTTTTTACTAAATCAAGTGAAGATTCTCACAAAGCCAGTTATCTCCACGCCTATGGGCGCGCTTTTTGTGATTTTTTACAAAATACGTGAAACGTTCCGCAGCGTTTTATGCAACGGCACAAAAAAGCCTCCTCCTTTTCACCTTATTCCAGGGTGATATTCCAATGCCTCAACCAAATCAGCTTCATATACTGATTTCCGTTTTCCCGGGCAGGTTATTTGTCACGACGCATTATCGGTTTGCCATTAAAAAAATCGCCGTGTTTAACCTACATCTCTCTGATACCCAACGCGATGTGTATGCAGTCAGAGCGAATGTGGCTTTCGCTATATTTCAGGAGTGCATCATGAGTAGTTATCACCAGACAACGGAGGCGGTACAAAAACGCACCAACGCGCGTTACTGGATCGTGGTCATGCTGTTTATTGTGACCTCATTCAATTACGGCGACCGCGCCACGTTGTCTATTGCGGGTTCGGCGATGGCAAAAGATATCGGCCTCGACCCGGTGGGAATGGGCTTTATCTTCTCTGCTTTTTCGTGGGCGTATGTTATCGGACAAATCCCCGGCGGCTGGCTGCTGGACCGCTTTGGTTCTAAGCGCGTCTATTTCTGGAGTATCTTCCTTTGGTCGTTATTTACCCTGCTGCAAGGCTTTGTGGACTTGTTCAGCGGTTACACCATTGTGATGACGCTGTTTATGCTGCGCTTTATGGTGGGGCTGGCTGAAGCGCCTTCATTCCCAGGCAACAGCCGTATTGTCGCGGCCTGGTTCCCGGCTCAGGAACGCGGGACGGCAGTGGCAATTTTCAACTCTGCACAATATTTCGCTACGGTGATTTTTGCGCCAGTTATGGGCTGGCTGACCTCTGCCGTGGGCTGGGCGCACGTGTTCTGGTTTATGGGGGGATTGGGGATTATTTTGAGCCTCGTCTGGCTCAAAGTGATTCACGATCCCTGCGATCATCCTGGCGTGAACAAAGCAGAACTGGAATACATGGAGCAGGGCGGCGCGTTGATCAACATGGATCAGAAAAGCGTGAAGCAAAAAGTCAGCTTAAGTGATAAGTGGTTCCAGGTTAAGCAACTGCTGCAATCGCGCATGATGATCGGTGTGTATATCGGTCAGTACTGTATCAACGCTCTGACATACTTCTTTATCACCTGGTTCCCGGTCTATCTGGTACAGGCGCGTGGCATGTCGATCCTCAAGGCGGGGTTTGTCGCCTCGGTTCCTGCGCTCTGCGGCTTTATCGGTGGTGTGCTCGGTGGGGTGATATCCGACTGGCTCATGCGCAAAACCGGCTCTCTGAATATTGCCCGTAAAACGCCGATTGTCCTTGGGATGCTGCTCTCTACCTCCATGGTGGTCTGTAATTATGTTGAGACGGACTGGGTTGTGGTTCTGTTCATGGCGACCGCCTTCTTTGGTAAAGGCATCGGTGCGCTGGGTTGGGCCGTGATGGCGGACACTGCGCCGAAAGAGATCAGCGGGCTGAGCGGTGGTCTGTTCAACATGTTTGGCAACGTTTCCGGCATCGTCACGCCTATCGCAATCGGCTACATCATTGCGTCTACCGGCTCCTATAACGGTGCGCTGGTTTATGTGGGCATTCACGCGTTCGTTGCCGTGCTTAGTTATCTGGTGCTGGTGGATAACATCAAGCGCATCGAACTGAAAACACGTTAAGGAGCCAGCATGAATACACAATCAACGCCCGTGATTACCGATATGCAGGTCGTTCCTGTGGCTGGCTATGACAGTATGCTGCTGAATATTGGTGGGGCCCATAATGCCTGCTTCACGCGCAATATCGTGATCCTGACTGACAGCGCCGGACACACCGGGCTGGGTGAAGCGCCAGGCGGCGAAACCATCTATCAAACCCTGGTGGATGCCGTACCCCAGGTGATCGGTCAGCAGGTCGCCCGCATGAACCGGCTGGTTCAGCAGGTTCATCAGGGGAACCAGTCCGCCGATTTCGATACCTTTGGCAAAGGCGCCTGGACGTTTGAACTGCGCGTCAACGCGGTCGCGGCACTGGAGGCTGCATTGCTGGACTTGCTGGGACAATGTCTGGGGGTTCCGGTCGCTGAGCTGCTCGGTCCGGGTCAGCAGCGCAACGAGGTGACCGTTTTGGGCTACCTGTTCTACTTAGGTGACCGCCGTAAAACCGATTTGCCTTATCTGTCCGGCGAGAAGGCACAGCATGACTGGTATCACCTGCGTCATCAGGAAGCCCTGAGTAGCGAGGCCGTTGTCCGGTTGGCGGAAGCGGCACAGGATAAATACGGTTTCAAAGATTTCAAACTCAAGGGCGGCGTGCTGCCGGGCGAACAGGAGATCGCCACCGCGCAGGCGCTGAAAAAACGTTTTCCCGAGGCACGAATCACCGTCGATCCCAATGGCGCGTGGCTGCTGGACGAAGCGATCGGGCTGTGCAAGGGCATGCAGGATGTGCTGACCTACGCGGAAGATCCCTGTGGCGCTGAGCAGGGTTATTCAGGACGCGAGGTGATGGCCGAGTTTCGTCGTGCCACTGGCTTGCCGGTCGCCACCAACATGATCGCCACCAACTGGCGTGAAATGAATCATGCGCTGATGCTGAATGCCGTTGATATCCCGCTGGCCGATCCGCACTTCTGGACGTTAAGCGGTGCCGTGCGGGTCGCGCAACTTTGCGATGAATGGGGCTTAACCTGGGGCTGCCACTCAAATAACCACTTTGATATTTCCCTGGCGATGTTCACCCATGTCGGTGCCGCCGCGCCCGGTAAACCTACCGCGATAGATACCCACTGGATCTGGCAGGAGGGCGATCAGCGCCTGACGAAAAATCCGCTGCAGATCCGTCAGGGAAAAATTGCGGTGCCAGATGCGCCAGGCCTGGGTATTGAACTGGACTGGGAACAACTCCGCCTGGCAAACGAACGCTACAAATCACTGCCAGCGGGCGGGCGCAATGACGCCACGGCCATGCAGTATTTGGTACCCGGCTGGACATTTGACCGTAAACGCCCGGCGTTTGGCCGGGCCTCTGCTTAAGGGATAACAGATGAATACGACACCGAAAATTACCGCCATGCAGGTTATTCCCGTCGCCGGTTATGACAGCATGTTATTGAACCTGAGCGGCGCACATTCACCTTTCTTCACCCGAAATATCGTCATCATTAACGATAACGCCGGCCATACCGGCGTAGGTGAAATTCCCGGCGGCGAAAAAATCCGTCAGACGTTGGAAGATGCCGCGGCGCTGGTGGTGGGGAAAACGATTGGCGAATATAAAAACATCCTGAGCCTGGTTCGCACCACCTTTGCCGATCGCGATGCCGGCGGCCGGGGTAATCAGACCTTTGATCTGCGCACCACGATTCATGTGGTTACCGGGATCGAAGCCTCACTGCTGGATCTGCTGGGGCAGCATCTGGGCGTTAATGTTGCCTCGCTGTTGGGCGATGGGCAGCAGCGCGACAAAGTAGAAATGCTGGGTTATCTGTTTTACGTTGGCGATCGCAATAAGACTTCACTGGGCTATCAGAACCAGGACAACGACGCCTGCGACTGGTATCGCCTGCGACATCAGGAAGCGCTCACGCCCGATGCGGTGGTGCGTCTGGCTGAAGCCGCCTATGAAAAATACGGCTTTAACGACTTTAAGCTCAAAGGTGGCGTGCTGAGCGGCAGCGACGAGGCAGAAGCGATTACGGCGCTGGCGAAACGCTTCCCGCAGGCGCGCGTCACTATTGATCCCAACGGAGCCTGGTCGCTGGACGAAGCCATTACGCTGGGCAAGCAGCTTAAAGGCGTGCTTGCCTATGCAGAAGATCCCTGTGGCGCAGAGCAGGGCTATTCCGGGCGCGAAGTGATGGCTGAATTCCGACGGGCAACCGGCTTGCCTACCGCCACCAATATGATTGCCACTGACTGGCGTCAAATGGGCCACACCTTATCTTTGCAGTCGGTCGATATTCCGCTGGCGGACCCGCACTTCTGGACGATGCAGGGTTCCGTGCGCGTGGCGCAAATGTGCCACGCGTTTGGCCTGACGTGGGGTTCGCACTCCAACAACCATTTCGACATTTCACTGGCGATGTTCACCCACGTTGCCGCTGCCGCACCGGGCAAGATCACCGCCATTGATACACACTGGATCTGGCAGGAAGGCAATCAACGACTGACCAAAACGCCTTTCCAGATTGAAGGTGGCATGGTCGCGGTGCCGCAGGCACCGGGGCTGGGTATTGAACTGGATATGGATCAGGTCATGCAGGCCAATGCGCTCTATCAAAAGCATGGTCTGGGCGCACGTGATGATGCGCAGGCGATGCAGTTCCTGATCCCGCAGTGGACGTTTGATAACAAGCGCCCGTGCCTGGTGCGTTAACTTTTTTGGGCTTCCTTGAGGAAGCCCGTTCCACAGGAGCTAAATCATGAGTAATACAGCCTGGCCAAATGAATTTCGCCGCCGCCTGCTGGCTGGTGAAACCCTGATCGGCAGTTGGTGTGCCCTGGCAAGTCCTCTCTCGACCGAAGTGTTGGGGCTGGCCGGATTTGACTGGTTAGTACTGGATGGTGAACACGCACCCAACGATATCACCACCTTTGTGCCTCAGCTCATGGCGTTGAAGGGCAGCCCCAGTGCGCCGGTGGTGCGTCCACCCTGTAACGAACCGGTAATTATTAAGCGCCTGTTGGACATTGGTTTTAACAACATCCTCGTCCCCTTTGTAGAGAACGAAGAAGACGCCAGACGTGCGGTGGCCTCAACGCGCTATCCGCCTGCCGGGATTCGCGGCGTGTCGGTTTCTCATCGCAGCAACATGTACGGCACGGTGCCGGATTATAACGGCACCATTAACGACAACATTGCTGTGTTAGTACAAATAGAAACGCAGCAGGCCGTGGACAATATTGATGCTATCGCGGCCGTTGACGGGGTGGACGGCATTTTTGTCGGCCCTGGCGATTTGTCTGCCGCACTTGGCTACCTTGGGCAGCCCGCGCACCCGGAGGTATTGAAGGTCATCAAACACATCTTTGAGCGGGCAAAAGCGGCTAACAAGCCCAGCGGTATTCTGGCACCGGTTGAGGTGGACGCGCGGCGCTATCTCGAATGGGGCGCGACTTTCGTTGCCGTAGGCAGCGATCTCGGTGTTTTTCGTAGTGCCACTCAGGCGTTGTGTGACAAATTCAAAAAGTAATCATCAGGAGAAACGAAATGAAAATTGGCTTTATTGGCCTGGGCATCATGGGCAAACCAATGAGTAAAAACCTGTTAAAAGCTGGTTATTCACTGGTGGTGCGCGATCACAATGCAGAAAACGAAGCTGAACTGGTGAAGCTCGGCGCGACAACGGCGGCGAATGCCAAAGAACTGGCCCAACAGTGTGACGTGGTCATCACCATGGTGCCCAACTCACCGCAGGTGAAAGAAGTCTGCCTGGGCGAAAACGGCATCATCGACGGCGCTAAACCGGGCCTGATTGTGATCGATATGAGCTCCATCGCGCCGCTGGCGAGCCGGGAAATCCACGATGCGCTGGCGGCAAAACAAATTAAAATGCTGGATGCGCCGGTGAGTGGCGGCGAGCCCAAAGCGATTGAAGGGACGCTGTCAGTCATGGTGGGCGGCGATAAGGCCGTGTTTGACGAGTGCTATGACATCATGAAAGCCATGGCGGGATCGGTGGTTCACACCGGTGACATCGGGGCGGGCAACGTCACTAAACTGGCAAACCAGGTGATTGTGGCGCTGAATATCGCTGCGATGTCAGAAGCCCTGTCCCTGGCGACCAAAGCGGGCGTGAGTCCGGAACTGGTGTACCAGGCGATTCGTGGTGGCCTGGCGGGAAGTACCGTTCTTGATGCCAAAGCGCCAATGGTGATGGACCGCAACTTTAAGCCGGGCTTCCGCATTGACTTACATATCAAGGACCTGGCTAACGCGCTGGATACCTCGCACAGCATCGGTGCGCACCTTCCGCTGACGGCGGCCGTGATGGAGATGATGCAGGCGCTGCGTAATGACGGACAGGGAACTGCCGACCACAGCGCGTTGGCCTGCTATTATGAAAAATTAGCCAACGTCGAAATCTCTCGTTAATGACTCGCCCGGCTTCTGCGGACGTCGGGCCACTTTCACTCTCTAATCGTTAATTAATACCGCCTGGATTGCCTATGAAAATCGTAATCGCACCGGATTCATATAAAGAAAGTCTTTCTGCCCTGGAAGTGGCATCGGCAATCGAAGCGGGATTCCGTGAGGTTTTCCCCGATGCCCATTATGTGAAAATACCGGTCGCTGATGGTGGCGAAGGTACGGTTGAAGCGATGGTGGCCGCGACGCAGGGAAAAAGGGTCAGGTTAACGGTAACCGGTCCGCTGGGTGAACCCGTTGAGGCGTTTTATGGCTTATCGGGTAATGAAGATACCGCCTACATCGAAATGGCGGCGGCCAGCGGCCTGGAGCTGGTACCGGCAGCGCAGCGCGATCCCCTGATCACCACCTCGTTTGGTACAGGAGAGCTGATTAAAAATGCGCTGGATAAAGGCGTTAAACATATCATTATTGGCATTGGTGGCAGTGCCACCAATGACGGCGGTGCAGGCATGATGCAGGCGCTGGGCGCCCGCTTGCTGGATAAGCAGCACAAGCAAATTGGTCAGGGCGGCGGTGCCTTGCCCGAGCTGGCAAGCATTGATATTAGCGGGCTGGACAGCCGTATCCGTCACTGCCGCTTTGAAGTAGCCTGTGACGTCACCAATACGTTGACGGGCGCTCATGGTGCCTCAGCGATTTTTGGCCCACAGAAGGGCGCGACGCCCGAGTTGGTTGAGCAACTGGATCGGGCACTGACGCACTACGCCACCATTATTCAGCGTGATCTGGGCATTGATGTGCTGCAGGTCAGTGGCGGCGGCGCAGCCGGTGGTATGGGCGCTGCACTGCATGCTTTTTGTCAGGCGGAGCTACGTCGCGGGATTGAGATTGTTACCGAAGCACTGGGACTGGAAGAACAGGTAAAAGACGCCGACCTGGTCATCACCGGCGAGGGACGCATCGATAGCCAGAGTATCAATGGCAAAGTGCCCATTGGCGTCGCCAACGTCGCCAAGCGTTTTAATATTCCGGTGATAGGGATTGCTGGCAGCCTGACTGACGATGTCGGTGTGGTACATCAGCATGGCTTAGATGCGGTGTTTAGCGTGCTTTACCGTATTTGCTCGCTGGATGAGGCCCTGAAAGGGGCAGAAAACAATGTCCGGCTCACTGCGCGAAATGTGGCCGCTACAATGAAAATCGCCGGTTTTCACTAAACGTTTTTACGGCCCCGCCATGCAGCAGTGACAGGGCCGTCGTATCATCACCCTGTACTGATTAAGGCATGGAGAGTATGCGCCGTGCCTGCGTGGCGACGTTCTCCATTTCATCCTGAAGCTCCAGGAGTTCTGGCTCCAGCGCTTCGATATCACTGGCCTGATGAAGTTCTTTCTCAAGCTTACGACACAGCTGTTTCATCCGTGGCACGCCGCTGTAACTGGCGCTGCCGTGAAGTTTATGAATGATCTCGCGTAAGGCGATCGCGTCATTGTCGGCCATGGCCTGCGCCATTTTACCGTGCACTTCCGGTAAGAACTCCAGCAGCATTCGTAGTAAATCCCGTGCCAGGTCCGGTTTATTTGCTGCCTGGCGTAATGCCAGCTTCCAGTCGAGCGTTGGCAATATTTGGGGCAGCTCTGGCACCGTGGTGGTCGGGCTTGGCATATAACGCGCCAGAACCTGAGCGAGCTTGTTTTCATCAATTGGCTTGGCAAGATAGTCGTTCATTCCTGCCCTGATCAGATGCTCGCGTTCACCATCAATAGCATGAGCGGTAACGGCAACTATCGGCGTGGCTGCATGGTTTGGCAGCGTACGGATGATCTCACTGGCGCGGATGCCATCAATATCCGGCATTTGTATATCCATTAAAATGACGTCCAACGCTTGCCGGTGGGCGACGCGAATAGCCTGCTCGGCGTTATTACACAGTACGATGTGTTGCACCTGTTCTTCGAGCAGCGCCCCGATCAGCTTCAGGTTAGCAGGATTGTCGTCCACGGCCATCACGGTCAGCGGCAGGCGCGGCGAAGCGGACATTTCATTGCTGTGACGCGCATGCAGCTCCAGCAGCATCGGCAGCAGGCGCGTTTGCGAGACGGGTTTCGTGATACAGCCATCAATACCGCGCACTTTCAGCTCATCGGCCAGTAACATCATCGGACTCGGCAGCGCCATAATGACCAGATCCGCGCTTTCCAGCAGGGAATGGATCAGCCTGTCCTCAAGCACCTGCGGTTGGCTGGCGTTGACCGGCATTGCCATCAACAGAATGGGATAGCGCGGCTGGCTCAGGCCTTCCAGCGTTAAGCTGTGCTCAACCTGCAACGGCGTTGCAGCTAAAATTTCCACCACCGCGCTGGCAACATCTGGGTTGGCTTCAACATAGGCCATGCGCGTATTCGACAGCGCATCCAGTACCCGCGGCATACTCGGTGCATTGGGGTTGAGGTCGAGCTTAACGCGCACCCAAAAGGTAGAGCCGTGATTCTGGCGGCTGACGAAAGTAATCTCCCCGTTCATTTCCCGCACCAGCTTTTGGGTGATCACCAGCCCCAGCCCCGATCCACCGTGGCGGCGAGAAATACTGGCATCCGCCTGGCGAAATGCCTGAAACAACTGCGCCTGCTGCTCTTCGGAAATGCCAATGCCGGTGTCGCGAACCTGAATCTCCAGCTCGACATGGGTCGCCGTGATGGTGTGTTGATCTACGCGTAAATTAATCGTGCCTTTTTCGGTAAATTTAATCGCATTTCCCATCAGGTTGATCAGGATTTGCTGCAGACGAAGCGCATCACCGATAACGTTATCCGGCACGCTGTTATTGCACACCACGGTCAGCTCCAGCCCTTTTTCATGGGCCGACGGAGCCAGTAAAACCAGGGTTTCATCCAGGGTGGCGCGCAACGGGAAGGGAATGGACTCCAGCATCAGTTTGCCGGCTTCCAGCTTAGAAAAATCAAGCACGTCATTAATGATCGACAGCAGGTTATTGGCCGAGCGCTCAATGGTCAGCATGTAGTCGCGTTGAGTAGTGCGCAGCGGCGTTTTCAGCATCTGTCGGGTAAAGCCCAGCACGCCATTGAGCGGCGTACGCAGCTCATGAGACATATTTGCCAGAAACTCGGATTTGATACGGGCGGCTTCCTGCGCCCGCTTCTTGGCCAGATCCAGCTCGACGTTCTGAATCTCCAGTTGCTCCAGCGTTTCCCGCAGATCCCAGGTGGCCTGGTCAATATTGTGCTGCATCTCTTCGTGATAAGCGGTGAGCGACATTGCCATGGCGTTGATCCCGTTTTTCAGGATACTCAACTCGCCGAGCATATGACCTTCCACCCGACTGTCTAACTGCCCACGGCGAATGCGGTCAACGGTACTGACCATATTACGGATAGGGCCGGTGACATCCCGCATCAGACGGTAGGCAAACAGCATGGCAATGCACAGGCAGAACAACAGCATCAGGGTGGCAATAAAGACTTCCCGGTATTGCTGCAAGCGCACGGATTGCAGATCCAGTTCTATCGCCACGTAGCCCAGAGGATTGCCTGCGGGTTTGGCATCCTGTTCCGGTAGCTCGTCAACGGCGTAACGCTCAGACGTTATCGGCTTACGTAAAATCAGCAGGTTGCCGCTGCCTTCGATGGAAACATCGTCAGGAAGCGCGCGAATAGCCTGTTTTGATTCCAGACTGAGGTTTTGATTGTTGTTGGAGGTGACGTAGAGCTGATTATTGTCGTCAAAGACGGAGATGGCACGAACGATCCCGGAATGGCGGCGATGCAGTAAACTAACCAGTTCACGTAGCGCGTCACGATTGTGCCACGTCATGCTGTATTCGGTGGAGATTGCCAGCGGTTCAATGATATTGGCACCCGCCTCAATGACCTGTCGCTGTAGCTCGTTGTAGCGATGCACCACAAAAAATGAGCTGAGCAGCAAACCTACCATCAACGTAGGGGCCAAAATTAAAATCATCATTCGCGCCCGCAGGCTGTATTTGGTCATAATAGTCGCCTGCTGTCCGGCATTGACGTCCCTGTGCATCCGCTGAACCTTATGCACATCGAATCTAAAAGAGAAAGAACCACACTATGGCGCAATTTTACTCCGCAAAACAGCGCGTGACGACCAAACAACGGATCACCGTCACCATTGAAGACCTCGACCCGTTTGGTCAGGGCGTGGCCCGGCACAAAGGGAAAACCCTGTTTGTCACGGGTGCGCTGCCTGGCGAAGAGGCGGAGGTAAGCCTGCTGGAGGACAAACGCCAGTTTGCCAGAGCGAAAACGGTGCGCCTGCTCAGCCGCAGCGCGTCACGGGTTGAGCCACGCTGTCCTCATTTTAGCCGCTGTGGTGGCTGTCAGCAGCAACATGCTGATGAAGCGTTGCAGCAGCAGAGTAAATCGCGTGCGCTGGCGCGCATGCTGACCCAGGCCGCGAACCAGCCCGTGGCGGTTGATGACATTATTGCCGGGCCCACCTGGGGCTACCGCCGTCGCGCCCGCCTTGGTTTACAATGGCATAACAAAAGTCAGCAGTTACTGATGGGGTTTCGCCAGGAATCTACCAACGATCTGGTCGATATTCAGCAATGCCCTGTTATGGTGCCCCAACTTGAAGCGCTAATTATTCCGCTGCGCAATTGTCTCACCATGCTTAATGCTGTCAAACGGTTAGGACATGTTGAACTGGTGCAGGCTGACAATGGCTCAGTGCTGCTACTGCGCCATCTGGATGCATTAAGCTCCGACGATATAGCAAAACTGGAACGTTTTTCGCATCAGCACCAACTGATGCTGTTTCTGGATGATGGAAGTGAGACGCTGCGCGGATTTAGCGAACAGCGACCATTTTATCATTCTCACCAGCTTGAGCTAATCTTCAGTCCACAGGATTTTATTCAGGTCAATGATGCGGTCAACCAGCAGATGGTGGCGAAGGCCATCGAATGGCTTGATTTACAACCTGAAGATCGGGTTCTGGATCTGTTTTGTGGCATGGGAAACTTTACGCTTCCTGTAGGAAAATCGGTACAACGTGCCGTAGGTGTTGAGGGCGTTGCAGCATTAGTGCAACAGGCAGCGTATAATGCTGACGTGAATAATCTTAAAAACGTCAGATTTTTTCAGCACAATCTGGAAGAAGATGTTTCGCATCAGCCCTGGGCTATGCAGGGCTTTAACAAGGTATTACTCGATCCGGCACGCGCTGGGGCGGCAGGTGTTATGGCACATGTCGTAAAATTATCGCCAGAACGCGTGGTCTATGTATCTTGTAATCCTGTGACACTCGCACGTGACAGTAGCACCTTGCTGTCGGCGGGTTACCAATTGGAAAGGGTCGTGATGCTGGATATGTTTCCTCATACCCGTCATCTCGAATCCATGGTGCTGTTCAGAAAAAAAATATAAGTGTCCGGCAGGGGCGCTGTGCAGGAGAGGATATGGTTGCGGTTAGAAGTGCACATTTAAATACGGAAGGGGAGTTTGCCCTTGACCAGTGGATCGCCAGCCTTGGCGTTGCTAACCCGCAATCCTGTGATCGTCTCGCTGAAACCTGGCGCTATTGTGAAGCGCAGACTCAGGGGCATCCTCACCAGTCGCTACTGCTGTGGCGCGGTATCGAGATGGTGGAAATCCTCTCGATGCTCAGCATGGACATTGAAAGCCTGTGCGCCGCGTTGATTTTCCCCCTTGCTAATGACGAAGTGGTCAGCGAAGAAGAGCTGGAAAAAACCGTCGGCAAAGGCATCGTTTCGCTGGTGCACGGCGTTCGTGATATGGACGCCATCCGTCAGCTGAAAGCCATTCATAACGACTCCATGGCCTCCGAGCAGGTGGATAACGTCCGCCGCATGTTGCTGGCCATGGTGGAAGACTTCCGCTGCGTCGTGCTGAAGCTGGCTGAGCGCATCATGAACCTGCGTGAAGTCAAAGACGCGCCGGAAGATGAGCGCGTACTGGCAGCGAAAGAAAGCACCAACATTTATGCACCGCTGGCGAATCGGCTGGGCATTGGGCAGCTTAAATGGGAGCTGGAAGATTACTGCTTCCGCTACCTGCATCCTGATGAGTACAAACGCATTGCTAAGCTGCTGCATGAGCGCCGCATTGACCGTGAGCAGTACATCGAAAACTTTGTTAATAACCTGCGTAAAGAGATGGCAAAAGAGGGCGTGCGGGCAGAAGTGTACGGCCGTCCGAAGCATATCTACAGCATCTGGCGCAAGATGCAGAAGAAGTCGCTGGCGTTTGATGAACTCTTTGATGTGCGCGCGGTACGTATCGTTGCCGAGCGGCTGCAGGACTGTTATGGCGCACTGGGCACGGTGCATACGCTGTATCGCCATCTGCCCAATGAGTTTGACGACTATGTAGCAAATCCCAAGCCCAATGGCTATCAGTCGATCCACACCGTGGTATTGGGGCCTGAGGGCAAAACCGTCGAGATCCAGATCCGTACCCGTCAGATGCATGAAGATGCAGAGCTGGGCGTGGCCGCGCACTGGAAATACAAAGAGGGCCCGTCGTCCAGCCATGCGCGCGGGGCGGCAGGTCACGAAGAGCGCATTGCCTGGCTGCGTAAGCTGATCACATGGCAGGAAGAGATGGCGGATTCCGGCGAGCTGCTGGAAGAGGTGCGCAGTCAGGTGTTTGACGACCGCGTTTATGTCTTTACCCCAAAAGGGGATGTGGTGGATTTACCGGCGGGTTCTACGCCACTGGATTTTGCTTACCATATTCACAGCGATATCGGTCATCGCTGCATCGGCGCGAAGATTGGCGGGCGCATCGTGCCCTTCACCTATCAACTGCAGATGGGCGATCAGGTTGAAGTCATTACCCAAAAACAGCCGAACCCGAGCCGTGACTGGCTGAACCCGAACCTGGGATTCATCACCACCAGCCGTGGTCGCGCCAAAATTCATAACTGGTTCCGTAAACAGGATCGGGATAAAAACATCCTGGCGGGCCGCCAGATTCTGGATAACGAGCTGAACCAGATGGATATCAGCCTGCGTGAGGCCGAGAAGCTGCTGCTGCCGCGCTATAACGTCACCTCGCTGGACGAGCTGTTGGCCGCTATTGGCGGCGGTGATATTCGCCTGCACCAGATGGTGAATTTCCTGCAGGCGAAGCTCAATAAGCCGACTGCCGAAGAGCAAGACCGCGAAGCCCTGCGTCAGCTTACGCAAAAATCGCACGCGCCCACCTCACGAAAAGAGAGCGGTCGCGTGGTGGTGGAAGGCGTTGGCAACCTGATGCACCACATTGCACGCTGTTGTCAGCCGATTCCGGGCGATGATATCGTCGGATTTATCACCCACGGACGCGGCATTTCGATTCACCGCGCCGACTGCGATCAGCTGTCTGAGCTGATTTCCACCGCGCCTGAGCGCATCGTGGATGCGGTGTGGGGCGAAAGCTATTCCAGCGGCTATTCACTGGTCGTGAGAGTCACGGCCAACGATCGTAGCGGGCTGTTACGCGATATCACCACCATCCTCGCCAATGAAAAGGTGAACGTGCTGGGGGTTTCAAGCCGTAGCGATACGAAAAAACAGTTAGCCACCATTGATATGGATATTGAAATTTATAATCATCAGGTGCTGGGGCGCGTCCTGTCTCGCCTGAACCAGGTGCCTGATATTATTGATGCCCGACGTCTGCACTAAACTTCTGTTATCAGGCGCACGTGCTTTCTGACGTGCGCCTGGCTGCTTTTATCACCGCTGTTACGCCAACTGAACACCTGAAGGATTGCCATATGACCTCTATTGATCGCCTGCTGGGCATTATGAAAACCCTGCGCGATCCGCAGCAGGGCTGCCCGTGGGATCGCGAGCAGACCTTTGCCACTATTGCGCCTTACACGCTGGAAGAAACCTATGAAGTGCTGGATGCTATCCAGCGTGAAGACTTTGAGGATCTCCGCGGCGAGCTGGGCGATTTGCTTTTCCAGGTGGTGTTTTATGCTCAGATGGCGCAGGAGCAGGGGCGTTTTAACTTTGATGATATTTGTCACGCCATCAGTGACAAGCTGGAGCGCCGTCATCCGCATATCTTCGCAGAGGGCACGGCAGAGAGCAGTGCGGAGGTGTTGAAAAACTGGGAAGCGATTAAAAGCGCCGAACGGGCAGAAAAAGCGCAGCACTCCGCGCTGGACGATATTCCGAAAGCGCTCCCTGCACTGATGCGCGCCCATAAAATTCAGAAGCGATGCCACAACGTGGGCTTTGACTGGACCACGCTTGGCCCGGTGGTCGATAAGGTGCACGAAGAGATCGACGAAGTGATGCATGAGGCACAGCAAAGCGTGATTGATCCACAAAAGCTGGAAGAAGAGATTGGCGATCTGCTGTTTGCTACCGTAAATCTTTCCCGTCATCTGGGCAGCAAGGCCGAAACGGCGCTGCAGAAAGCCAATGACAAGTTTGAGCGCCGTTTCCGTGCGGTAGAAGCCATTATCACCGCGCAGGGCCTGACGATGCCGGGCGCCACCCTGGCGCAAATGGAAGCCGCCTGGCAACAGGTTAAGGCGAAGGAAAAAAGCTGATTATTCCAGCAGCGAGCATAAATTGCTCTCTTGAGCTTACTCGATTCAGCCTGACGCCAGATTTGTGACGCAGGTCAAAATTTTGTTTACCGCTATCCGCTATGTTACCCGCAGCAATGCGTTGGGAGATGGATGTGATTCACCAATTGTGGCTGATAGCGGTTTCCAGTATACTGTTTTCCCGTCCTGGTTATTCCACCGTCTTTAAACCTAAACTCTCAGGTTCAGCATGACAACGAATTATATTTTTGTGACCGGCGGGGTCGTTTCCTCTCTGGGTAAAGGCATTGCCGCAGCCTCCCTCGCAGCCATTCTTGAAGCGCGTGGTCTGAATGTGACCATCATGAAACTGGACCCGTACATCAACGTCGATCCGGGTACCATGAGCCCAACTCAGCATGGTGAAGTGTTCGTCACCGACGACGGTGCCGAAACCGATCTGGATTTGGGTCACTACGAGCGCTTCATCCGCACTAAAATGTCGCGCCGCAACAATTTCACCACGGGTCGTATCTACTCAGAAGTCCTGCGCAAAGAGCGTCGCGGTGACTATCTTGGTGCCACCATTCAGGTTATCCCTCATATCACGAATGCGATCAAAGAGCGCATTCTTGAAGGCGGCGAAGGCCATGATGTCGTGCTGGTCGAAATCGGTGGCACGGTGGGTGATATCGAATCCTTGCCGTTCCTGGAAGCGATTCGTCAGATGGCGGTGGATGTGGGCCGCGAGCACACGATGTACATGCACCTGACGCTGGTGCCTTACATGGCCGCGGCGGGCGAGGTGAAAACCAAGCCAACGCAGCACTCTGTTAAAGAGCTGCTCTCCATCGGTATTCAGCCTGACGTTCTCATCTGCCGTTCCGATCGCGCGGTGCCAGCGAATGAGCGTGGCAAAATTGCGCTGTTCTGTAACGTGCCGGAAAAAGCCGTTATCTCGCTGAAAGACGTCGATTCGATTTACAAAATCCCGGGCATGCTGAAATCGCAGGGCCTGGATGACTATATCTGTAAGCGTTTCAACCTGAACGCCCCGGAAGCCAATCTGGCGGAGTGGGAGCAGGTGATTTATGAAGAAGCCAATCCAGGCGGCGAAGTCACCATCGGCATGGTGGGCAAATATGTCGAACTGCCGGACGCTTATAAATCCGTTATAGAAGCGCTGAAGCACGGCGGTCTGAAAAATCGCGTGACCGTGAATATCAAGCTGATTGACTCACAGGATGTTGAAACCCGTGGTGTCGAATTGCTGAAAGATTTAGATGCCATTCTGATCCCCGGTGGTTTTGGCTATCGTGGCGTAGAAGGCAAGTTGATGACGGCGAAATATGCGCGTGAAAACAACGTGCCTTATCTTGGCATCTGTCTCGGCATGCAGGTGGCTTTGATGGAGTTCGCCCGTAACGTTGCCGGTATGGCAGGCGCAAACTCTACAGAATTTGTGCCAGACTGTAAGTATCCGGTGGTCGCACTGATCACCGAATGGCGTGACGAAGAAGGCAATGTGGAAGTGCGTACTGAACAGAGCGATCTGGGCGGCACCATGCGCCTCGGCAGCCAGCAGTGTCAGCTAAACCCGGAAAGTAAGGTTCGCCAGCTGTACGGTTCTGACACCATTGTTGAGCGCCATCGTCACCGCTATGAAGTGAACAACATGCTGCTGAAGCAAATCGAGGCAGCGGGTTTACGTGTGGCGGGCCGGTCTGGTGATGATCAATTGGTTGAGATCATTGAGATCCCCAATCATCCGTGGTTTATTGCTTGCCAGTTCCATCCCGAGTTCACATCGACGCCACGCGATGGTCATCCGTTGTTTGCCGGGTTTGTGAAGGCAGCACATGAGCATCAGAAGCGTTTAGCGAAATAAGTTTAACGAACAACGCGCGAACTTTTCGCGCGTTGTTTGTCTTAGAATTGACTAACTTGTACTGAGGAAAATCGTAATGGCCAAAATCGTAAAAGTCATCGGTCGCGAAATTATCGACTCACGTGGCAACCCAACTGTTGAAGCAGAAGTTCACCTGGAAGGTGGTTTCGTTGGTCTGGCTGCGGCACCATCAGGTGCATCTACCGGTTCTCGTGAAGCACTGGAACTGCGTGACGGTGACAAATCCCGTTTCCTGGGCAAAGGCGTAACCAAAGCCGTTGCTGCGGTTAACGGTCCGATTGCTGAAGCGGTAAAAGGCAAAGACGCGAAAGATCAGGCGAACATCGATAAAATCATGATCGACCTGGACGGTACTGAGAACAAATCTAACTTCGGTGCTAACGCCATTCTGGCCGTGTCACTGGCTGCAGCGAAAGCGGCAGCGGCCTCTAAAGGTCAGGCGCTGTACGAGCACATCGCTGAACTGAACGGCACCCCAGGCAAATACTCTATGCCTCTGCCAATGATGAACATCATCAACGGCGGCGAACATGCCGACAACAACGTCGACATCCAGGAATTCATGATTCAGCCGGTTGGCGCTTCAAACGTGAAAGAAGCGATCCGTATGGGTTCTGAAGTGTTCCATAACCTGGCAAAAGTGCTGAAAAGCAAAGGCATGAGCACGGCGGTAGGTGACGAAGGTGGCTATGCGCCAAACCTGGGTTCTAACGCCGAAGCGCTGGCTGTTATCGCGGAAGCGGTAAAAGCAGCAGGTTATGAGCTGGGTAAAGACATTACCCTGGCTATGGACTGTGCGGCTTCTGAGTTCTACAAAGATGGCAAATACGTTCTGGCGGGTGAAGGCGGTAAAGCGTTCACGTCAGAAGAGTTCACCCACTTCCTGGAAGATCTGACCAAGCAGTATCCGATCGTTTCTATCGAAGATGGCCTGGACGAATCTGACTGGGATGGCTTCGCCTACCAGACCAAAGTGCTGGGCGACAAAATCCAGCTGGTGGGCGACGACCTGTTCGTCACTAACACCAAGATCCTGAAAGAAGGTATCGACAAAGGTATCGCTAACTCCATCCTGATCAAATTCAACCAGATCGGTTCTCTGACCGAAACCCTGGCTGCGATTAAAATGGCGAAAGATGCAGGCTACACCGCTGTGATCTCTCACCGTTCAGGTGAAACGGAAGATGCGACCATCGCTGACCTGGCGGTCGGTACAGCTGCAGGCCAGATCAAAACCGGTTCAATGAGCCGCTCTGACCGTGTTGCGAAGTACAACCAGCTGATCCGTATCGAAGAAGCGCTGGGTGCAAAAGCCCCGTTCAACGGTCTGAAAGAAGTGAAAGGCCAGTAAGTTTACTGCTTCTGACTTCTGATAAAACCCGCCCATGCTGGCGGGTTTTTTTATGCCCACAGGTTATGCCGCTCACCTCACATTTTTCCGCGACGTCTATGCTGTTTACATCCATTCTTCACAAAACCCATCGACACTGAACGACGAGCACCGTGCGCCTGTAACAGACAATGCACCTTGCCGCTTGCCTGAAGCGCGTCTGCGGGTGCTTTCAGGTTCACATTTCTGACTGCCTGAAAGGGGATACGCATGAGACTGGCTTCTTATAACGTTGAAAACCTGTTCGATCGCGCCAGAGCAATGAACCAGAATGAATGGCGAGTGGGCAAACCGACGCTGGAAAAATTTGCCCAACTTAATGCCCTGCTGGGACAGGTGGAATACAGCGACGCGGACAAAAAACAGATGGTCGAATTGATGGATGCACTTGGCTTGCAAACGTCCGACACCGGGCCCTTTGTTATTCTCCGGCGTAACCGGGGCAAACTGTTGACCCGACCGACAGACAACAGCGGAATAAAAATTATTGCCGCAGGCCGTGCCGATTGGGTGGGTTCGCTGGAGTTGCGCCGCGCGCCGGTAGACGAAATTGCCATGGGGCTAACGGCACAGGTCATGATTGACCTTCACGCGGATATCCTGACCGTGGTGGAGGCAGAAAGCCGTCCCGCCTTGCTGGAATTCAACAACGCCATGCTGCCGGCCCGCCAGGGAACGCCTTTTGATCATGTCATGGTGATTGACGGCAACGATGAGCGGGGAATCGATGTCGGACTGATGACCGCGGCAGGCTTTGCCATCGACACCATCCGCAGCCACGTTGATGATAAAGATAAACAGGGCAACCTGATTTTCTCTCGCGACTGTCCCGAATTTGCGATTCCGCTGGCCGATGGCCAAACTCTGCACGTGCTGGTTAACCATTTTAAGAGTAAAGGCTACGGCGCTAAAGCCAGTTCCGATGCCCGCCGCAAGCAGCAGGCCGAACGGGTGAAAGCGATTTATCAGCAACGCATCAAAGAGGGGCAAACGTTGATTGCCATCACCGGCGACTTTAACGATACGCCGGACAGTGATGCATTGTCGCCGCTGCTGAAAGAAACCGACCTGAAAGATATCTTCACCCATGAAAAGTTTGATAACGGCGGCTATCCAGGGACCTGGGGCGGCTGCACTGCCAGCAACAAGATTGACTATATTTTGCTGTCGCCCGCGCTGTGGAAAAAGGTAGAGAAGGGCGGTGTATGGCGCAAAGGGATGTGGCCTGGCGTGCGTCCGGTAAAGTGGGAAACCTATCCCGAACTGAAAAAAGAGGTTAATGCCGCCTCGGATCATGCGGCGGTCTGGGTGGATCTGTCCGTCTGAACGGGCTGCTGAACACAGCCCTCTGCTGACCTGCGTGCTGGCGCGTGCCGAACAGCTCGCGCCCTTTCGCATCACCTGACATGATCTCAACCCGGTGTTCTGCGATAATCGCGTTTTGAAAAAACCAAAGAGACCATTATGCAGTACCCGATTAACGAAATGTTCCAGACGCTGCAAGGCGAAGGTTATTACACCGGCGTGCCGGCTATTTTCATCCGCTTACAGGGATGTCCGGTAGGATGCAGTTGGTGCGACACCAAGCACACCTGGGAAAAACAGGCGGATCGGGAAACATCATTAGGCGATATTCTGGTCAAAACGGTGGAAAGCGATGCCTGGGGCAATGCCGATGCGGCGACGCTTCTGAGCAGCATACAACAACAGGGCTGGACGGCTCGCCATGTGGTGATCACCGGCGGTGAACCGGCTATCTATGATTTGCGTCCGCTGACTGCATCACTTGAGGCTGCGGGATTCCAGTGTCAGATTGAAACCAGCGGGACCCACGAAATCCACTGCGCTGATGCCACCTGGGTGACCGTTTCACCCAAGGTAAACATGCGTGGCGGTTATGACGTCCTGGCACAGGCCCTGAGCCGTGCGGATGAAATTAAGCACCCGGTTGCCCGGCAACGTGATGTGGATGCGTTAAACGATTTGCTGGCAGGCATCCACGACAGCAAAGCACGTATCATTGCGCTGCAGCCAATTAGTCGCAAAGATGAGGCAACAAAGCTGTGTATTGAAACCTGCATTGCGCGCAACTGGCGACTGTCGATGCAGACCCATAAATATCTGAATATTGCCTGATAAAACGCTGGCGGCCTTTGGCCGCCAGACCGTTAACATGACGCCGCGCTGGAAAGGCGGCAGCAGGCCGATCAACAGGTGAAGATACGGGCGATCGACCCTGAGCGGCCGTAGCGAAGCGGATTAACCGCGATAGGTGCAGCCTGCGGTGCAGGTTTCTTTAATCATCACCGCGCTCAGCAGCGGCAGACGAGGCTTCATGTGATCCCAAATCCATTTCGCCAGAACTTCACTGGTGGGATTCTCCAGCCCAGGGATCTCATTAAGATAGTAGTGATCAAGCCTGTCATAGAGGGGTTTGAACGCCGCTTTCAGCTCTGCAAAATCCATGACCCAGCCGGTATGCGCATCCACTTCACCGGTAATTTCCAGACGAACAAGGAATGAGTGACCGTGCAAACGGCCGCATTTGTGTCCTGCCGGCACATTGGGTAAATGGTGCGCGGCTTCGAACTGGAACTCTTTAAATAACGTGGTAGACATAATCGCTCTCAGGCATTAAAAACCGCTGAATTCTACCTGAAAAGGCGGTTTTTCGCATCCGCTAAGCGCCGTTTAACGACGATTAAGCCAGAATGGTAAAACGCGTCCCCCACTTTCCTTAAAAAGCGCTCAGCGATATACCGGATCGTCAGCCGGAAGTCGCGCGACGAGGGCTTCCGCGATGCCGTACTCCTCAATCAGCAGCCGGTGCTGCTCTGAACGTGACAGCGGCGTAACGCTTTCTTTTCCCTGGCGATCCCGGATGACCTGCTCTCCCTTCACGATTCCCGTGATCGCCTCGCCGTTAGCGCGGCGAATCAGCAGGGCACCGTCAAAGCGACTGTTGCTACGGCTTTGTTGATGACGTGACTGGAACGCGTCAGCGGAGAGGTCGGTTTCCAGAATTTTACAGTCGAGCCATGCCCGACCCAGCGGCTTCCAGTGTATGCACCAGCTGCCATCATGCTGATGGACGCGGGTGCCCCAGACGGGATGCGGGTTCAGCCGGGCCTCCAGCGGAAGCGGATCGCCGTGGAGCAGCGTGCTGTCAACCACCAGCGTGCGTCCATCCAGCTTGACAATCAACATGCCATGACCGGGAGAACCCACGGGTGCCGGACGCGAAGACAGCATGGTGGAAAGGCCAAACTGCACGTGAAACCCCAAATACGCGAGCAGGGCATACAACGCGCCGTGGCCAGCCCAGCATGTACCGCCTGTGCCAAAGGTTAACCAGTGAGTGAAAAAGTCGCTGGCCGTGCTACCAGGCAGGGGAAGGGCGCGGTCGTCTTCTGTGATGAGACGTCGGCGAAGGTTATCAAAGGGCACGGACTGGCACCAGGCGCGATAAAGCGTGCTCAGTCCGGCCTCGTCAGGGGCAGGAGGCGAGCTGAAGCCAAGTTTTTCCAGACTCTGCTCTGCCAATGCAGCCGGTAATGCTGTGATACTGTCTGGCATCTGTCGTCACTCCGTGGCGGTTTTCCTGTCTTTATGCCATCCCTTTAGCACGATAACCAGTCGGAACGTCCTACCGACAGTATGATTAGCTAAGTTTGTTAACTCACCCTGTCGTTACCACTTTTAACGATTAATTTTATCTGAAAAACCATTTAGTCATTTTGGTTATTTGATATGTCGAAGGCGTATTTAATCGTTAATATAGCTCCCTGTACCCTTTCTTCTCTTCCGCTACTATTCGGTTCGGACTTCTGCTACTGGAATTTTTATCGCGATGACGACTCAGGCACCAGGTTCAATGCTTCCGCTCTCTCCGGAGCAACTTGCTCGTTTACAGGCAGCAACGACAGATTTTTCCACCACCCAGCTGGCCTGGCTCTCCGGCTATTTCTGGGGCATGGTCAATCAAACGCCGGGTCAGGCGGTTGCCAGCGCCCCTGCGCAGGCTGAAGCTCCGGCCATTACGCTGCTTTCTGCCTCACAAACGGGTAATGCCCGCCGGGTGGCCGAGCAGCTTCGCGATGACCTGCAGGCGGCAAAACTGACCGTGAATCTGGTCAACGCGGGCGATTTTAAATTCAAGCAGATTGGTCAGGAAAAAATCCTGATCGTCGTGACATCGACCCAGGGCGAAGGCGAACCGCCGGAAGAGGCCGTTGCGCTGCACAAATTCCTGATGTCTAAAAAAGCGCCCAAACTGGACGGCGCTGCCTTTGCCGTGTTTGGTCTTGGCGACACATCGTATGAATTCTTCAGCAAAGCGGGCAAAGATTTTGACAGCCGCCTGGCTGAGCTGGGCGCTGAGCGCCTGCTGGACCGGGTCGATGCCGATGTCGAATATGCTGAGCAGGCCAGCGCCTGGCGTACGGCAATCACTGCGGTACTGAAAGAACGCGTCCCGACCGCGTCCCCGGCGCAGAGTGCGGCCACCGTTGCCGGCAGTGTGAATGAAGTCTTCACCAGCCCTTACACCAAAGAGCAGCCGCTTAGTGCCAGCCTGGCGGTGAACCAGAAAATTACCGGGCGCGATTCGGATAAAGACGTGCGTCATATCGAAATCGATCTGGGTGATTCAGGATTACGCTATCAGCCCGGTGATGCGCTGGGCGTCTGGTATGAAAATGACGCCGCACTGGTTAACGAGTTGCTTGAACTGGTGTGGTTGAAAGGCGATGAGCCGGTTGAGGTGCAGGGCCAGACGCTGCCATTGGCAGAGGCGCTGCAGAAACATTTTGAGCTAACGGTTAACACCGCGCAAATCGTGGCGCAGTACGCAGCCTTAGCACGTAACGACGAACTGCTGTCGCTGGTGGATGACAAAGCCAAACTGCAGCAGTATGCGCAACGCTATCCGATTGTTGATATGGTTCGCCTGGCACCCGCGCAGCTGAGTGCAGAACAGTTATCCGGCTTACTGCGTCCGTTAACGCCGCGTCTCTATTCTATTGCCTCTTCTCAGGCCGAAACCGATACCGAAGTACATATCACCGTCGGTGCCGTTCGCTTTGATATTGAAGGACGTCAGCGCGGCGGCGGCGCGTCCACCTGGCTGGCGGATCGCATTGAAGAAGAGGGCGAGGTGCGCGTGTTCATCGAACACAATGATAACTTCCGCCTGCCCGCCAACCCGGATGCGCCGGTCATCATGATTGGGCCGGGCACCGGGATTGCCCCGTTCCGCGCCTTTATGCAGCAGCGCGATAATGACGGTGCCGGCGGTAAAAACTGGCTATTCTTTGGTAACCCACACTTTACCGATGATTTCCTGTATCAGGTTGAATGGCAGAAATATGTCAAAGATGGCCTGTTAACCCATATCGATCTGGCGTGGTCGCGCGATCAGGCAGAGAAGATATACGTACAAGATAAAATCCGCGCCCGTGGTGCGGAAGTGTGGCGCTGGATTGAAGAAGGCGCGCACCTTTACGTCTGTGGTGATGCCAACCGTATGGCAAAAGACGTAGAGCAGGCATTACTGGATGTGGTGGTCGAGCACGGTGCTATGGATCGTGAAACGGCTGATGAATTTTTAAGTGAGCTGCGCATTGAGCGCCGTTATCAGCGAGACGTTTACTAATGACTGAAAAATACCCTGGACCGCTGGTGGTTGAAGGCAAACTGACTGACGCTGAGCGATTAAAAAAAGAGAGCAACTACCTGCGCGGTACTATCGTTGAAGATCTTGATGATGGTCTGACCGGAGGGTTCAGCGGCGATAACTTTCTGCTAATCCGTTTTCACGGCATGTACCAGCAGGATGACCGCGATATTCGCGCTGAACGTGCGGAGCAAAAGCTTGAGCCTCGTCATGCGATGATGTTGCGCTGCCGCCTGCCGGGCGGGATTATCACGCCAACACAGTGGCTGGCGATCGATAAATTTGCCACCGATAAAACCCTTTACGGCAGCATCCGCTTGACCAACCGTCAGACTTTCCAGTTTCACGGTATTCTGAAGAAGAACGTGAAGCCAACGCACCAGATGCTGCACGAAGTGGGGCTGGATGCGCTGGCGACCGCGAACGACGTTAACCGTAACGTTCTGTGCACCTCGAACCCCGTGGAGTCTGAGTTGCATCAGGAAGCCTACGAGTGGGCAAAAAAACTGTCAGAACATCTGCTGCCGCAAACCCGCGCCTATGCAGAGATCTGGTGGGATCAGGAAAAAGTCGCAACCACCGACCAGGAACCGATCCTGGGTGAAACCTATTTGCCGCGTAAGTTTAAAACCACGGTGGTGATCCCGCCACATAACGATGTGGATCTGCACGCTAACGATCTGAACTTCATCGCGATTGCGGAAAACGGCAAGCTGGTCGGCTTTAACCTGCTGGTGGGCGGTGGTTTGTCCATTGAGCACGGTAACAAAGCCACCTATGCCCGCACCGCCAGCGAATTTGGCTACTTCCCGGTGGATAAGATCCTGGACGTGGCGGCGGCCGTGGTGACGACACAGCGTGACTGGGGTAACCGTACCGATCGTAAAAACGCCAAAACCAAATACACCCTGGAACGCGTGGGCGTAGAGACGTTTAAGGCGGAAGTCGAAAAACGCGCTGGCGTAACGTTTGCGCCAACGCGCCCTTACGAATTTACGACTCGTGGCGATCGCATTGGCTGGATCAAGGGCATCGATAACAAGTGGCATCTGACGCTGTTTATCGAAAACGGTCGTCTGCTGGATTATCCGGGCCGTCCGTTAAAAAGCGGCGTAGCCGAAATCGCCAACATTCATCAGGGCGATTTCCGTCTGACCGCCAATCAGAACCTGATTGTGGCAGGCGTGCCGGAAAGCCAAAAAGCACAGATTGAAGCGATTGCCCGCGAACATGGCCTGATGGAAAACGTGACGGCCCAGCGCGAAAACTCGATGGCCTGTGTGTCGTTTCCAACCTGTCCGCTGGCGATGGCGGAGGCTGAACGTTTCCTTCCGTCTTTCGTGACGAAAGTCGAAGAGATCATGCACAACCATGGCGTAGGCGAAGAGCACATAGTGTTACGCGTTACCGGTTGTCCGAACGGTTGTGGGCGTGCGATGCTGGCAGAAGTGGGCCTGGTGGGGAAAGCGCCGGGTCGTTACAACCTGCACATCGGGGGTAACCGTATTGGAACGCGCATTCCACGTATGTATCGCGAAAATATTACAGAAAGTGACATTCTCGCCACACTTGATGAGCTGGTAGGTCGCTGGGCAAAAGAGCGCGAGGCCGCAGAAGGCTTTGGTGACTTTGTTATCCGTGCGGGCATCGTTACGCCGGTACTGGACCCTGCGCGCGACTTCTGGCAGGAGGCAAAATGAGTATCGATCTGGCAGCACTGAATGAAATGTCGAAAGTCCAGCGCGCGATGGCGCTGGCCGCGACAAACGCTCAACTGGAAAAAGCCACCGCAGAAGAGCGGGTGAGTTGGGCGCTGGAAAACCTGCCGGGTGCCTATGTGCTCTCCTCCAGCTTTGGCATTCAGGCTGCGGTATCGCTGCATCTGGTGACGCGCGTGCAACCCGATATTCCGGTCATCCTCACCGATACCGGCTATCTGTTTCCAGAAACCTACCGCTTTATTGATGAGCTGGCCGACCAGCTTAAGCTTAATCTGCAGGTGTTCCGGGCAGAAACCTCGCCCGCGTGGCAAGAGGCTCGCTACGGTAAGCTGTGGGAGCAAGGGGTTGATGGCATTGAGCAGTACAACCAGATCAACAAAGTTGAACCGATGAACCGGGCGCTGGAAACGCTGGGCGCACAAACCTGGTTTGCGGGCCTGCGCCGCGATCAGTCAGGCAGCCGTGCCAGCCTGCCGGTACTGGGCGTGCAGCGCGGCGTGTTTAAAGTGCTGCCGATTATTGACTGGGACAACCGTCAGATTCATCAGTATCTGCAAACCCACAACCTGAAATACCATCCGCTGTGGGATGAGGGTTATTTGTCGGTAGGCGATACGCACACCACGCGCAAGTGGGAGCCAGGCATGGCAGAAGAAGAAACGCGCTTCTTTGGCCTGAAACGTGAGTGCGGCCTGCACGAAGGCTAACGCACGCGGCGTAGCGGTATCAACGGGCGATCCTTATGGGTCGCCCGTTTTGCGATGGGGCCACCGCTGACGTCAAAACCCCAGGGACAAACGTGCAATAGCCACAGGTGTCCGTGGCAGTCAGAACGCCGTCTCTACACTGTCCACCACCCGGTATTCATCATCCACCAAGGGAAGATAACGCCATTTATCAAACGCCGTGCACGGATGAGAAATGCCGCATCCCACCCAGTCGCCTGGCATCAGCGGCTCATCATTGGGTAAGCGTAAATAGGCATGTTGATCGTTAACCTCACTGATGTGCAAATGGGTGCCGGATCGCGGCGCGGTGCCATCAGCCTGGCGAATCCACAAGGGGATCGGTAAATCCTGATCGAAAGGGACATCTCGTCTGCCGAAATCCAGCAGCGCCAGACCGGGTTCAGGACGGGAAAGAACGCGTCCCCAGATCTCCAGCGCCGCCGCAAAATGGTGGTCAGCGCCGGGCTGGGCAAAAGGCGCAATACGCGCATAAAGCCCGCTATCGTGTGCCATGTAGGCACCCGAGCGAATTAAGGGCTGAACCGGCAGCGGCAGGACGGCCTGGGTAAAGCATTCGGTCACCACATCAAACCATGCTCCACCACCGGCGCTGAGCAGAATCGTATCGCTGTGGAACAACTGGCGTTCAGCCAGCCTTCTGGCGCACTCCAGCATCACATGGCAGTAGTGCCGAACTAATGCCACGCCAGCGGCGTCCCGCGCGGCACCGAGCGCACCTTCATAGCCTGCCACACCGACAAGATGAAGATGGCGGCTTTGGGCGACGCGTTCAGCAATGGCCAGCGCCTCCTCGGCGGTTCTGCAGCCCGTTCTGCCGCCGGGGATGGACACTTCAATCACTACGGCAATCGCCGTATCGCCCAGGTTTTGCTCCAGCAATGTGATGCCCGCCAGTGAGTCAACGTAGCAGAGAAAGCCATGATCGGGATGCTGGCGCTGCCACTCGCCAATCCAGCGAATCCCGGCAGGATCGACTAATTCGTTAGCCAGAAACACGTTACGGATACCAAAATGACGCAGGGCGCGCACCTGAGCGGGCGTCGCTGCGCTGATCCCCCAGGCACCGCCCTGTGTCACGGCCCGGCGTAAGACCGCTGGTGCCATTGAGGTTTTGCCATGGGCGGCCAGCATGACGCCTTTCTCCTGACAAAATTGCGCCAACTGCTGCAGGTTATTGTCCAGTGCGGACTGTTTCATCACCATGACGGGCGAAAACACCGACCCGCTGCTCAACACGGCGGTGCCGGCCTCGAGCGGGGCATCGCCCGCGCCAGCAACCGATTTAAAACGGGGCGAGGGCTGCGCGCGATCCAGCTTCGCGTCTGCGACTAGCGGGAAACGTAAAGACATAGCGGCTCCTTAGTGCTCAAGAACGCGTGACAGAAATTGCTGAGTGCGCGGATTCTGCGGATGGACAAAAATGTCGTCCGGCGTGCCTTGCTCAGCAATCACACCCTGATCCATAAAAACAACGCGATCGGCTGTTTTGCGGGCAAACCCCATTTCGTGCGTCACCACCACCATGGTCATGCCCTCACGCGCCAGCCCGCGCATCACCTCCATCACTTCGCCAACTAATTCGGGATCGAGAGCGGATGTGGCTTCATCAAAGAACATGATTTTGGGCTGTACCGCCAGCGCACGCGCGATGGCCACACGTTGTTGCTGACCACCGGAGAGCTGAGAAGGATAGTGATCGGCGCGGTCAGCCAGTCCGACGCGTTCCAGCGTCGCCATTCCGCGTGCGTTTGCCTCTGCCGTTGACAGCTTCTGCGCTTTTATCAGTGCCAGGGTGACATTACCGAGCGCCGTCTTGTGGGGAAACAGGTTGAACTGCTGAAACACCATTCCCACCTGACCACAAATATCACGATTACGTTTTTGGTCATGCAGCGGAACGCCGTTAACCCAAATCTCTCCGCCGTCGGCCTTTTCCAGACCGCTCATGATCCGTAATACGGTACTTTTACCGGAACCGGATGCGCCGATCAGCACCAGTACCTCTCCGGGCGAGACATCAAGGCTGATCTCTTTCAGGACTTGCGTCGCGCCAAATGACTTGCTAATCCGACTCAGGGTAATGGCTGCGTTTTTCATGATAACGGGTTCCTGGTTTGCTGGTGCTGGACCCAGCGGGAAAGCGGAAAACAGATAACGAAATAGAGCAGGGCGACCAGGCCATAAACCACGACGGGTTGTCCGATACGGTCGACGATCGCCTGACCCTGATGCATCAGCTCTGACATGCCTATCATGCTGACAATAGAGGTATCTTTAATCAGCGACAGGTACTGACCGACCAGCGGGGGTAAAACGATGCCGCGGGTTTGCGGCAGAATCACGCTGGTAAAGGTCTGCCGCCTGGAGAGCCCAAGTATCCACGAGACTTCCCACTGGCCTTTTGGGACGGCTTCAATACCGCCACGAAAAATCTCGGCAATGTAGGCACCCTGATAAATGCTCAATCCCAAAATGCCCGCGGCAAACAGGTTGATGTCATAGCCGAAATAGGCCACGCCAAAGTAGATAAACATGAGCGTAATAAGTACGGGCGTGCCGCGAAACAGCTCGGTATAGATCACGGCAATTTGTCGGGCGACAGGCAGGCGGCTGGTGCGCAAAATGGCAGCCAACAGGCCAAGCAGGGTACTGCCCACAATGGCGGCCACCGACAGCAATAACGTAATAACCAGACCACGCCATAACAGCGGCAGGCTGCTGAGAATCAGTTCGCTCATTGGGCAGGCTCCCGTTTAACCGTGTGGGACCACATTTTTTTCGCCTGCGACCAGAGGGGCCGTTTGACCGATACCACCAGCGGCGGCATAAACAGACGGCGTTCCACGACGTTGCCCAGCCAGGAAAACAGGTTGCTGAGAAACAGATAGACCAACGCCACCACGCTAAATGTCTGGATGTAGAGCAGCGTACGCGCATTGATGACGGTGGCGGTTCCCGTCAGCTCCGGCAGCGCGATGGCTGACAGCAGTGAGGTGCCCAACAGCAACTGAATCAGATTGTTGATAATGGCAGGCCAGACGGCGCGCGCGGCCTGCGGCATCACCACGTTTAAAAACCGCTGGCGGCGACTGATGCCAAGAATCCAGGCGGCTTCCAGCTGACCTTTTGGCACCGACTGAATACCGGCGCGAAAGATTTCGGCCAGATAGGCACCGACGTTAATCCCCAGCGCCAGTACGCCCGCTGTAAAGGCACTCATGGTGATGCCCAGTGAGGGAAGTCCGAAGAACACAATAAAAATTTGCAGCAGCACGGGAGTATTACGAATAAATTCAACGTAGCCGTGGCTTAGCCAGCGCAGGGGGGCAAAAGGCGCAGATTTTGCCAGTGCGGCCAGCAATCCCAGCACCAGCGCCAGCATAAAAGCCAGCAGCGTCACCTGAAGCGTTAACCAGGTGGCGGCGAGAAAGGTGTCAGCATACTGCCAGAGTGTCAGCCATTGATAGCTCATAGAAAGCCTCCTCAACAGGACGCAGGCATGACCTGCGTCCTCGCCTGTCAGAACTGCGGGTTCAGCGGATAGCGAGGCTTACTGCCAAACCATTTCTGGTAGAGCTGAGCGTTCTCACCTGACGCGTTTATTTCAAACAGGAATTCGTTGAGATAGTTCGTCCACACCTGATCCCCTTGCTTCACACCGAACGCGTTGTATTCCAGCGGAACCAGCGCTTCGTTGGTGACCTCAAGCGTGGGGTCGAGTTTGGCCTGGTAGGCAAGGAAGTTATTATCTTCAATCATGGCATCGGCCTGCCCCTGCTTAACGGCCAGGATCGCCGCCTGAGAGGAATCGTATTCCTGGATCTTCACATCGATCCCCATGCTGCGCACTTCGTCACCGTTGGTTGAGCCTTTCACGGTAGCAATGGTTTTTCCTGCCATATCGTGGGCCGACTTGATCCCGCTTACTTTGCGGACCAACATCGCTTCGCTGGCCACCACGTAAGGCTGAGTGAAACCAATCTCTTTGGCGCGTTCCAGGTTACGCGTGAAATTACAGAACACGACATCCACTTTATTGGTTTGCAGATTAGGAATACGGTTCGCGCTGGTGGTGTTAACCACTTCCAGTTTTACGCCCATCGATTTCGCTAAGGATTTTGCCAGATCCACATCGTAGCCGTCGGGATTACCGGCTTTATCGTAAAAGCCGAAGGGCGCAAAGCTCAGGCAGTCACCGACCCGCAACGTGCCACGCTGCAGTACGGTTTGCAGCGTAGACTGCGGCGCGGCACCGGCTTCCGTTTTCTTTTCTGTCGGCGTACAACCGGCAAGAGCGGCAACCGTCAGTAAGGCCGGAAACAGCAGGGTCAATACCTTTTGGTGTGAAGTCGTGTTCATGTTTATTATCTCAAATAAAAGTGTGGTATCACCAACATCAATAAATAATGTGGATGGGACTTTTTTTAATTATCAATTTATTCTGACGGGTGAATGCGTTTTCACCTGTTATACATGAAGAGAAGGTTATTTCCGGCCTGAATTAAAACACCTCATATCGACTTCGACTTTGCAATCCACCACCAGGTCTTGCACGCTGCAAATGCGTGCTGGCGGATTTTCATGGAATAGCTCACTAAAGACTTTATTAAATGAGCTAAAGTAGCGGGCATCGGTCAGCACCGCCGTCACATGCACCACGTCCTGAATCTGATATCCCGCTTCCCGCATAATGGTCAGACAGTTTTCAAAGGCCAGGCGCGTCTGCTCAATGATGCCGCCTTCGACCACTTCACCGCCTGTCATCGGTGTCTGCCCGGAGATATACAGCCAGCCGTCGGCTTCTACGGCGCGAGCGAAAGGCAGTTTCTGTCCTCCGGTACCGACACCGCCTTCTGTGCCATAGCGCTTAATTGTCATGCTTATGCCCTTAACATCATCACTGCAACTTGTCTGGTATACCGGAATTAAATCTGCAATACCGGATAGGTTGAGATTTGCACAATGCTATTTTTTTTGCAATAGGCTGCTCGGGGATTATTTTGATGCTTTACAATCGGCTTCACGAATATTTGTTATTAATGATAAATGTTTTAAATAAATAGTGATCAGGATCTCTTTTTATAATTATGGCATGCTCTCTTTTAGTGCCCCGATAAATAGCATGAAGCGAAAAAAGAAAACGACAGTTATCGTGCACGCCCGTAGGTAAAACAAAGTGGGCTGTGTATGATGTATTCAATTAACCTCAACGTGACGATCCCGGTAGGAGAAGAAGGGTATGCAGGAAGATAAACCCGCCAGAGCGCGCGGCGTGGACCGTGTGATCGCTATTTTTCGTCAGCTACACGTTGCCCGTCAGCCCATGGCGATGCGTGAACTGATCGAGGCGACAGGCGCGCCCCGCTCAAGCGTGTATGAACTGGTTAATCTGTTGAGTGAAGCGGGACTGGTCGAAATCGATTCGGAAGGCAGTATCTATTTTGGGCGTGAAATGCACTACTACGGTGCGGATTACATCGCGCACAATCCCCTGATTCGTCGGGCGCATCAGTTAATGATCGAGATGGTTGCCGAGCATGGTGAAACCGTGCAGCTGTGTATGCTGGAAGGCAATAAATATACGGTGGTGCTGTCAGAGAGCAATGCACATCCGTTCAAGATAACCTCGGATATTGGCGTTAAAATTCCTATTCCCTGGACGGCCACCGGTCGCTTGCTGCTGAGCAACTGGAGTGATGAGGCAATTCTGTCCCTGATCCCGGAAGAGGATTATCGGCTGGCGAACGGAAAGGTGCTAAATAAGCAGGATTTTCTGGCCGACATTCATCGGGCGGGACATCTTGGCTACTCCATGACGGAAGGGCTGTCAGAGAGTTTTACCTGCTGTATGGCTGCGCCGATTCGTGCCCGTAACGATCTGGCGGTGGCAGCCATCTGTTTTATGGTCAGTCGGGATACACCCGAAGAACGGCGTCAAATGTTGCTGAAAACCTTGATCAATGCAGGTCAGAAGCTGTCCGACTTTACCTGAACCGACGAGCAATGGGGTTAAACCCGGGCTGTCGGCTCAGGGTAAAAGGGCTACAGGTCTTTCAGCACCGCAAGCGCATCGGCTGCGCGCGTCACGTTGACCTTTGTAACCTCATAATGGGCAACAGCGATAAAAGGGTCTTCCGCCAGAATCGCATCCAGCCGTGTGCGCGCAATATCTTTCACCATTATCATGCCGCCCGTGCGGGGATCTTTACGTCCCGCAGCAATAAATACGCCGCTGTTAAAATAGCGATCCAGCCACGTAATGTGCGGTGCCAGCAGGGCTTCTACTTCCTCGATCGGCCGAAAATAGTTCAGGTACACCACATACATTGTCTGTCCTCACACTTTGGGATTGGTTAGCTCACTCAGTAACGGCAGCAGGACTTTCACGCTGTCATGGGTACGCAGGCCAATGCGGCCGGGTAGCCAGTGGTCTAAAAAGTCGAGATTGTCGCGATCGGTCTGATGCCAGGTGGTGCCGTCGGGAAAATGCCGGGAACGGCTGCGCTGCTGTTCGCCATCCTTGCTGCCCAGGTTCCAGTTTCGCGCGGTGACATCCAGCAGGGGAAACCCTGCCGCATCGAAAGGATTGATGCCCTGAAAATCCTTTTCTTGCATCTGACGGCTGGCGGCAGAAATGCCATAGCGGCGCGCCAGCAGCAGGGCGCGTTCGCTGGTCTGTTTACGCACGGCACGCGGCGTGTTGATGCCGCTGTTGAAATAGAGATGATCGCCCGTAATCAGGCTGTTGAGATCGATAACCAGCAGCGTATTCTTTTTCTCTTTCTCACTCATGCGCGCCACGTAGTCGTCCATGCCGTGCAGCTGTGACTCACTGGCGCTGAGCGCGACAAAGCGCACGCCGTAATGAAGTGGCTGATGGCTGAGCTGTTTTGCCAGTTCCAGCATTACGCCAAGCCCGGATGCGTTGTCATCAACGCCCTGCAAACGCAATCCGCCCAGGCTGCGCGTCGTTTCGCTGCGGCTGAGTGGAATCCAGGTATCCAGGCTGGCAACAACCAGAATCTCCTGAGGTGCGCTGCCTTCACGCGCGGCGATGACTGAGGTGGCCGTGATTTTATGCCAGCGCGACGTGCCGTCATTTTCATGCCAGCTGTAGCCGGTATTAAACTGTCGGGTATTGGTTGCAAAACCGAGTTCGGTGAACTGCTGTTGCAGATAGTCGGCCGCCATCAACTCAGCCGGACTCCCGCTCATGCGACCGGGAAAGTAAGTAGAAATGTGTCGAACCTGTTGTTCAGCAAAGTGTCCGGTGACGTCGGTCACGGCCTGAGCGCTGAAAATAACGCTGCCAACAAGCAGCGTCGCCAGGCGAAGAAAGGCAGACATGTCGGGTTCCTTGTGGCTCATTCCCTATAAGGACGGTCATATTTTTTCACCCATAGTATGAAACTGTGACGGTGATTACACAATTTGAATCGTCCGGAAAGGCCCATAAGATCATTTGCTAAGCACATTTTGTTCTGAGCTTTTGCCGGGCGTTATTCCATTCAGTAACAACTCATTCCAATTCGTAATTTCATCTCAATAAACCAGGGAACGTATAGTCGCGATAACGCATCGTAACAACACTAGGGTTAACGTGGATTATTTGCCTCTTTTTGCCGATCTCGCAGGCCGACCCGTACTGGTCGTTGGCGGTGGAGATATCGCGGCGCGCAAGATCGAACTGCTGCGTCGTGCTGGCGCGCGCATTCAAATCGCCTCACGCGAACTCTGCCCGGAGCTGCAGGCTTTACTGGATGAGCAACAGCTTGAATGGCTGGCAACCTCCTTTGAACCCGCTCAGCTCGACAAGGTCTTTCTGGTTATTGCCGCCACCGATGACAATGCGCTGAATGCGCAGGTCTACGACGAGGCGAATGCCCGTCACAAGCTGGTCAATGTGGTGGATGATCAGCCTAAATGCAGCTTTATCTTCCCTTCTATCGTTGATCGTTCTCCACTGGTCGTGGCTATCTCCTCCAGCGGAACCGCGCCGGTTCTTGCCCGCATGCTCCGCGAGAAACTCGAAACGCTGTTGCCGTCTCATCTGGGCCAAATGGCCGAACTGGCGGGGCAGTGGCGTGACAAGGTCAAAGCACGTTTCAGCCGTATGTCTGACCGCCGTCGTTACTGGGAAAGAATATTTAACGGCCGTTTTGCCAGTCAGATGGCAACAGGTGACGTTGAGGCCGCGAAACAGACGCTCGACAGCGAACTGGGCGATCAGCCACCCCGACAGGGTGAAATTATTCTGGTGGGTGCGGGGCCTGGCGACAGCGGCCTGCTGACGCTGCGCGGTCTACAGGTTATGCAACTGGCTGACGTGGTGCTCTACGACCATTTGGTCAGTGAGGAGGTCCTCGATCTGGTGCGGCGCGATGCCGACCGTATCTGCGTGGGCAAACGTGCCAGCGCGCATCTGCTGCCGCAGGACGAGATTAACCAGTTGATGGTGCAACTGGCCCAAAAAGGCAAACGCGTGGTGCGCCTGAAAGGCGGTGATCCCTTTATTTTTGGCCGCGGTGGCGAGGAGCTGCAGGCGGCGCAGCAGGCGGGTATTCCGTTTCAGGTTGTGCCAGGTGTCACGGCTGCGGCCGGTGCCACCGCGTACGCCGGTATTCCACTGACCCACCGTGACTATGCGCAGAGCGTGCTGTTTATTACCGGTCACTGTCGTCCGGATAGCGATGATATTGACTGGCCATCCCTGGCGCGTGCGCGTCAGACGCTGGCGATTTATATGGGCGCCGTGAAGGCGGCTCACATCAGCAAACAGCTCATTCTTCATGGGCGCGCCGCGTCAACGCCGGTCGCGGTGATTGGTCGCGGTACCCGGTCTGACCAACAGGTGTTGACCGGCACGCTTGAACATCTTGAGACGCTGGCAGCGTCAGCGCCTTCCCCGGCCCTGTTGGTGATTGGGGAAGTGGTTAATTTACATGGGCAACTTGCCTGGTTTCAGCATTCGGCACAGCAGGGGGCTCGCGAGTCCGCCGTTGTCAATCTGGCTTGAGAGGAAAAACGATGGACCAAAAACGACTCACTCATCTGCGTCAACTGGAGGCGGAGAGTATCCATATTATCCGCGAAGTGGCAGCCGAATTCGGCAATCCGGTCATGATGTATTCCATCGGCAAGGATTCTTCAGTCATGCTGCATCTGGCGCGTAAAGCCTTCTACCCGGGCACGCTGCCGTTCCCGTTACTGCATGTCGATACCGGCTGGAAGTTTCGTGAAATGTACGAGTTCCGCGATCGCACGGTGAAAGCCATGGGCGCCGAACTGCTGGTGCATCGCAACCCGGAAGGCGTGGCGATGGGGATTAATCCCTTTGTGCACGGCAGTGCCAAACACACTGACATCATGAAAACCGAAGGCCTGAAGCAGGCGCTGAATAAGTACGGTTTTGATGCGGCTTTTGGCGGCGCACGTCGTGACGAAGAGAAGTCACGTGCTAAAGAGCGTATTTACTCTTTCCGTGACCGTTTTCACCGCTGGGACCCAAAAAACCAGCGTCCGGAGTTGTGGCACAACTATAACGGTCAGATTAACAAGGGCGAGAGCATCCGCGTCTTCCCCCTGTCTAACTGGACCGAGCTGGATATCTGGCAGTACATCTTCCTGGAAAACATTGAGATTGTGCCGCTCTATCTTGCTGCGCCGCGCCCCGTGCTGGAACGTGATGGCATGCTGATGATGATCGATGACGATCGTATCAACCTCCAGCCAGGTGAAGTCATTAAACAGCGTATGGTCCGTTTCCGTACCCTTGGGTGCTGGCCGCTGACTGGCGCGGTGGAATCTGAAGCGCAAACCTTGCCTGAGATTATTGAAGAGATGCTGGTTTCTACCACCAGCGAGCGTCAGGGCCGTGTGATTGACCGCGATCAGTCCGGTTCGATGGAACTGAAAAAACGTCAGGGTTATTTCTAAGGAGACGCCAGATGAATACCGTAATTGCACAACAGATTGCCGAACAGGGCGGCGTTGAAGCCTGGCTGACCGCACAACAACATAAAAGCCTGCTGCGTTTTCTGACCTGCGGCAGCGTGGACGACGGCAAAAGTACGCTGATTGGCCGCCTGCTGCATGACACCCGCCAGATTTATGAAGATCAGCTGTCTTCGTTACAGAGCGACAGCAAACGCCATGGTACGCAGGGCGAGAAACTGGATCTGGCACTGCTGGTCGATGGTTTACAGGCCGAGCGCGAGCAGGGCATTACCATTGATGTGGCTTACCGCTATTTCTCTACCGAAAAGCGTAAGTTCATTATTGCCGACACGCCGGGGCACGAGCAGTACACCCGAAATATGGCCACGGGCGCATCGACCTGTGATCTGGCGATCCTGTTAATTGATGCCCGTAAAGGCGTGCTGGATCAGACGCGTCGACACAGTTTTATTTCGACGCTGCTGGGGATTAAACACCTGGTCGTGGCAATCAATAAAATGGACCTGGTGGATTATCAGCAGGCTGTGTATGAGCAGATCAAGCAGGATTACCTCGACTTTGCCGGGCAATTGCCTGAAGACCTGGATATTCGCTTTGTGCCGATGTCGGCGCTGGAAGGCGAAAACGTCGCGTCGCAGAGCCAGAGCATGCCATGGTACAGCGGTCCGACGTTGCTTGATGTGCTGGAAACCGTGGAGTTAAACGCGGTGGTGGCTAACCAACCGATGCGCTTCCCGGTGCAGTATGTGAATCGCCCTAATCTCGATTTCCGGGGTTATGCCGGTACGCTGGCATCCGGTGTGGTGAAAGTGGGGCAACAGGTTAAAGTGCTGCCTTCTGGCGTCGAATCCACCATCGCCCGCATCGTAACCTTTGACGGCGATCTGCAGGAAGCCGGTGCCGGAGAAGCCATTACTCTTGTCCTGAACGACGAAATTGATATCAGTCGTGGCGATCTGTTAGTGGACGCCAGCGCTGAGCTGCGTGCCGTTCAGTCCGCCACAGTGGATGTCGTCTGGATGGCTGAGCAGCCGCTTCAGGCCGGTCAGAGCTACGATGTTAAAATTGCCGGCAAGAAAGCCCGTGGGCGAGTAGAAAAGGTCATTCATCAGGTTGAGATTAATTCACTGGAGAAACGCCAGGTGGACAGCCTGCCACTGAACGGGATTGGTCTGGCTGAGTTTACGTTTGATGAACCGCTGGTGCTCGACAGCTATCAGCAAAACCCCGTGACCGGCGGCATGATCATTATCGATCGCCTCAGTAACGTTACCGTGGGTGCCGGGCTGATCAATGAGCCACTGAGCGATCGGCCGCAGCAAAACGGCGAATTCAGCGCGTTCGAACTTGAACTTAATGCGCTGGTGCGTCGCCACTTCCCACACTGGAATGCGCGCGATCTTTTGGGCGGTCAGTAATGGCCCAGCATGATGAAAACGTCGTGTGGCATGACCATCCGGTGACGCGCCAGGCGCGTGAACAGCAGCACGGCCATCAGGGCGTGGTGCTGTGGTTTACCGGCCTGTCGGGGTCAGGGAAATCGACCGTAGCGGGGGCGCTGGAACAGGCGCTTCACCGCCTCGGTGTCAGCACCTATCTGCTGGACGGGGATAATGTTCGTCACGGACTGTGTCGCGACCTGGGCTTTAGCGATGAGCACCGCAAAGAGAATATCCGCCGTGTTGGTGAGGTGGCTAAACTGATGGTGGATGCGGGTTTAGTGGTTCTTACCGCGTTTATCTCGCCTCATCGTGCCGAGCGCCAAATGGTGCGCGATCTGCTGGACAGCGGCCGGTTTATCGAGGTTTACGTTGATACGCCGCTGGCGGTCTGTGAAGCGCGAGATCCTAAAGGGTTATACAAAAAGGCCCGGGCAGGTGAACTACAAAATTTCACCGGTATAGATAGCGTTTATGAAGCGCCGGACCAGCCAGAAATCTCGCTTAATGGGGAACAATTGGTTACAAAACTGACGGCCCAATTGTTAGATCTGCTGCGTCAGCGCGATATTATCAGTTCCTGAACAGACAGCGGCAAAGCGCCTATCGTTTTGCCGCCTTCGCGTTGACAGGATATTTATGCAGAATATTACTCCCATGCTGGCACGCAAAGACCACGGCACACCGGATGAGCCTCGCTCTGTCCTTCCGGGCGGCGTCATTGGCTTTGTATGTTACTGGTGTGCGCTTGCCATACCTTTCCTGTTGTACGGCTCAAGCACCCTGTTTTTCTTTCTCTACACCTGGCCATTTTTCCTGGCGCTGTTTCCGGTTTCTGTCCTGACAGGCATGGTATTGAATACATGGCTGCGTGGGCAGTTGCTCTGGACCTCTCTGATATGCGTCGTTGCCGTCGCTTGTCAGTTCTGGTTACTGTTCCTGTTTCTGTCTCGCTGGTAGCCAGACTGATGTCTAAACGCAGCAGCAGGTTACAAAAGTTTTCCTGCGTTGCGCCCGATCTTTTCTTCCCTTTTTTGCCTGCGTGAACGGCATTACACGGCATTTTTACTGCCAGTGTGGAGTCCTGAGTAAAGTTATGGGATGATTGGGCCGTTTTTAGGGGGCGGGATGGGAAAACTGACGTTACTGCTGTTGGTGCTGTTAGGTTGGCTGCAATATTCATTGTGGCTGGGTAAGAATGGCATCCATGACTTTTCGCGCGTCGACGACGACGTTGCGGTACAAAAGGCGAATAACGCCAAATTGAAAATGCGTAACGATCAACTCTTTGCTGAAATTGACGATCTCAATGGCGGCTCTGAAGCGATTGAGGAACGCGCACGCAGCGAATTAGGCATGATTAAGCCGGGTGAAACCTTCTATCGTCTGGTACCTGACCAGAACAAACGCAACGCGCAACAAGCTGCGCAAAACCAACAACGATAAAACATGAACAATCAGTCCCACTCTGCGGATGTGATTGCCGTTGTGCCCGCTGCCGGTATCGGCAGCCGCATGCAGGCAACCTGTCCGAAACAGTATCTGACGATTGGTCAGCACACACTTCTGGAACACAGCATTGCCCGCCTGTTTTCCCATCCTGCTGTCATGCAGGTTATTGTCGCCTTAAGCCCTGACGATCGGCATTTTGCCACTTTGCCTCTGGCAAGCGATCCGCGCGTGATTCGCGTGACCGGGGGCGATACGCGTGCTGAATCGGTACTGGCTGGCCTTCAGGCTGCGCAAGGTGCCGGCTGGGTGCTGGTCCATGATGCTGCGCGACCTTGCCTGCATCCTGATGACTTACAGCGCCTGCTGCGGTTACGGGAGACCAGCAAAACGGGCGGCATTCTGGCTGCCCCGGTCTGTGACACCATGAAACGCGGGGAACCCGGTAAGGCGGCGATTGCGCACACTGTCGATCGCGACAACCTGTGGCACGCGTTAACGCCCCAGTTCTTTCCCCGGGCCTTACTTACCGCCAGCCTGACGCGAGCCCTGAACGAAGGGGCGACCATCACCGATGAAGCCTCCGCGCTGGAGTACTGTGGCTACCATCCTGAGCTGGTAACAGGTCGTAGCGATAACATCAAAGTTACCCGCCCGGAAGACTTAGCCCTGGCGGCTTTTTATCTTAGTCAGATTCAGTCAAAGGAGAGCACATGATGCGTATCGGTCACGGTTTTGACGTTCATGCCTTCGGTGGAGAAGGTCCGCTGGTGATTGGCGGTGTGCGAATCCCATTTGAGTATGGTTTTATCGCCCATTCTGATGGCGATGTAGCGCTGCATGCCCTCACCGATGCGCTGTTGGGCGCGGTGGCCATGGGCGACATTGGTAAGCTGTTTCCGGATACCGATCCGGCGTTTAAAGGCGCGGACAGTCGCGGACTGCTGCGGGAAGCCTGGCGCCGTATTGAGGCCAAAGGCTACTGTATTGGCAATGTCGACGTCACCCTGATTGCCCAGGCACCTAAGATGCTGCCGCACGTACCGCAAATGCGCATTAATATTGCCGAAGATCTGGGTTGCCATATGGACCAGGTCAACGTCAAAGCTACCACCACGGAGAAACTGGGTTTTACCGGCCGGGGTGAAGGCATTGCCTGTGAAGCGGTCGCGCTACTGCTGAAAGCGGAACCGGCATGACGCTGCATTACCTTTATGGCAAGCCTACAGCGACGGGCGTGATCAAAGCGACAGCGGACGATTTCGTGGTCGTGGAGGATTTGGGCTATCAGCCTGATGGCGACGGTGAACATGTGCTGGTGCGTATCCGCAAAAGCGGTGCTAACACCCGTTTTGTTGCCGAAGCGCTGGCGAAATTTATGAAAGTGAACGTTCGCGATCTGAGCTATGCAGGTATGAAAGATCGTCATGCGGTCACCGAACAGACGCTGTGCTTTCGCGTTCCCGGCAATGCCATGCCTGTGCTGGCGGGTTTTGCGTTGGAAGGCGTGGAAATCCTTGAGGTCGTGCGTCATAAACGCAAGCTTCGCATTGGCGCGCTGGCGGGAAACGCCTTCCGGCTGGTGATTCGCCAGGTCAGCCATCGCGAGGAAACAGACGCGCGCCTGGTGCGCCTTCGCGACAGCGGCGTACCCAACTATTTTGGCGAGCAACGCTTTGGTCGCAATGGCAACAACCTGGTGACGGCGGTCAGGCTGGCGCGCAACGAGATTCAGATTCGCGATCGCAACAAGCGCGGCCTGATGCTTTCTGCGGCGCGCAGTGCGTTGTTTAATCAGGTCACCAGCATGCGTTTGCAGCAGCAGGGTGGACTGACTCAGGTGATGAACGGGGATGCTCTGCAACTTGCCGGTCGTGGCAGTTGGTTCGTCGCACAGCCGGAAGAGCTGGCTGAGCTGCAGGCGCGGGTGAATCAGCATGCGCTTCGTATTACGGCCCCGTTACCGGGGCAGGGCGATCCCGGCCCGCAGGCCGATGCGCTGGCGTTTGAGCAGCAGTGCCTGGCCGATGCCGGCGAGCTGCGAGGTCTGCTTGAGCGCGAGCGCGTAGATGCCGGACGGCGTGCCATGCTGGTTGTGCCACGCGACCTGCGCTGGTGCTGGCAGGATGATGCCACGCTGGAGATGCAATTTTGGCTGCCCGCAGGCAGCTTTGCCACCAGTGTCGTCAGAGAGCTGTTAAACAGCACCGAGTCTCTTGAAATGCTTGACGAATAAGCCGCTGCTTCCCTTGTCCCTCACCACAGGGGAAGCCGCATGGCCTGCTTCTGGTGGTTTTTCCCGGCCCGTTGGCTGCCTCATCTGTGCATGTCGTCGCCCTGAATCGTTTCGATATCGGCAAGTACCTGCCCTTTTCCTGCCCACTCGTTTATTTTCGCCTACCACTTCCTCTCGCTCACCGCTAGAATGCAACAGTCGCTGTCCACTCTTAACTTGTTGCCATGCCTCAAAACAGGTCCATATAACGGCGGCCTGGTTGAACAGAAAAGGTCAGAATTAAATGCGGATATTGCTCAGCAACGATGATGGTATCCATGCGCCTGGTATTCAGACGCTGGCAAAGGCTTTGCGTCAATTTGCCGAGGTGCAGGTCGTGGCACCGGATCGCAATCGCAGCGGTGCCTCTAACTCATTGACGCTGGAAACCCCATTGCGCACTTTTACCCATGAAAATGGGGATATCGCGGTGCAGATGGGCACGCCCACCGATTGTGTCTATTTGGGTGTAAACGCGCTGATGCAACCCCGGCCAGACATTGTGGTGTCGGGCATTAATGCTGGCCCCAATCTGGGGGATGATGTCATCTATTCCGGTACGGTGGCGGCCGCAATGGAAGGCCGTCATCTTGGATTACCTGCCGTGGCGGTATCGCTACATGGTCATCAGCACTACGCCACCGCCGCGGCGGTAACCTGTGCGATTCTTAAAGCGCTGACGCAACAGCCCTTGCGCACCGGACGTATACTGAATATCAACGTGCCTGACCTGCCGTTGGCGGAAATAAAAGGGATTCGCGTGACGCGCTGCGGCAGCCGTCATCCCGCCGATCAGGTGATTGCACAGACCGATCCACGCGGTAATCCCCTCTACTGGATTGGCCCGCCCGGTGAAAAACTGGATGCCGGCCCCGACACGGACTTTGCCGCGGTGGATGAAGGCTATGTGTCAGTGACCGCTCTCCATGTTGATCTTACTGCTCACAATGCGCAGGACGTTCTCAGCAGTTGGCTCGATAAAGCTGAGGTAAATCTGGCATGGTGAGTCGGCGTATCGAGACATTGCTGTCACAGCTGCGTCGACAGGGCATTGAAGATGAACACCTGTTAAAGGCGATTGCCGATGTACCGCGCGAACGCTTTATTGATGAAGCCTTCGAACATAAAGCCTGGGACAATATGGCGCTGCCGATTGGGTCCGGGCAAACCATCTCTCAGCCCTATATGGTCGCGCGTATGACCGCGTTGCTGGAACTCAACGAGCGCTCACGCGTGCTGGAGATTGGCACCGGCTCCGGTTATCAGACCGCCATCCTCGCTCATCTGGTCGAACATGTTTACTCGGTAGAACGCATCAAAGGCCTTCAGTGGCAGGCCAAACGTCGTCTGAAACAGCTTGATTTGCATAATGTGTCCACCCGACACGGTGATGGCTGGCAGGGCTGGCCGGCTCGTGGGCCTTTTGATGCGATTATTGTCACTGCTGCGCCGCCTGAGATTCCGATTGCGCTGATAGCACAGCTGGCAGAGGGCGGCATTATGGTGCTGCCCGTCGGCGAGGAGCAGCAGGTCTTAAAGCGTCTGCGCCGCCGTGGTAGTGAGATTACAGAAGAAACCATTGAGCCGGTTCGTTTCGTCCCATTAGTTCAGGGCGATCTGGCCTGATTGTCTTGTTAGCATTTCTTCATAACTGTTTCATGGAATCAGGTAGTTGATATTGCTACTATCCGGTTCATTCAACGAAAATCCAGCGTATAACGTGCCGCACAGTGTATTGTGCTGGTGAGACGAATAAGTCAGTTTTTTAAAGGTTGCCACCACGGGGGATTAATGAGCACGGGAAGCACAATTTTTCAGTTACGCCGTTTGGCGGCGCTTTCACTGGTGAGTTTTTGGCTGGCAGGCTGTAGTTCAGGCGATAATACCCAGGCTCCGATAAGCAATATCGGGGACAGTAACAGCGTTAATGATAATAGTAATATGGCGAGTTCTGGCACTGCGCCAGCGGCTGGCGGTGTGCCCTCAGTGCCACCGCAGGGCGGAATGTTAAGTCGAAGCACGCCGTTGCCACAGAACAATTCCGGAATCATTAGTACCAGTAATAGTAATGTGGGCGCCAGTAACAGTAATGTGCAAACCGAAAACGGACGAATTGTGTACAACAGGAGTTATCAGAATATTCCTAAAGGTAGCTATTCTGGTCAGACCTACACCGTAAAACGTGGCGATACGCTGTTCTATATTGCCTGGATTACCGGAAACGACTTCCGCGATTTGGCGCAGCGTAACAACGTCCAGGCGCCTTACAGCCTGAATGTTGGGCAGACGTTGCAGGTTGACAATGGCTCAGGCCAGCCGATTACCGGCGGCAATGCCATCACCGCGGCAGATGCAACGCAGAGCGGTGTCGTCAGCGCACCACAAATAAAACAGGCCCCTGTTGCACAGCAGCCTGTTATTACGTATTCTGATGATTCGGGTAACTCGAATGGCAGTAAATTGTTGCCATCGAAGGGAGCAAATGTTGCATCGACGACAGCTCCAGCCGTTACCGCACCGCCGACGGTTAGCAGCACAACTGACAGCTCTACACCTGTAGGAAGCTGGCGTTGGCCGACCGAAGGGAAGATCATCGATAACTTCTCTGCCGCAGAAGGTGGCAATAAAGGGATCGATATCTCAGGTTCGCGCGGACAGCCAATCGTGGCCACTGCTTCAGGAAGGGTGGTGTACGCAGGCAACGCGCTTCGCGGTTACGGTAATTTAATCATCATCAAACATAATGATGATTACCTGAGTGCCTACGCCCATAACGATACAATGCTGGTCCGGGAACAACAGGAAGTTAAGGCTGGGCAAAAAATCGCTACCATGGGTAGCACCGGAACCAGTTCAGTTAGATTACACTTTGAAATTCGTTACAAGGGGAAATCCGTAAACCCGTTGCGTTATTTGCCGCAGCGATAATCCGGCAGAGTCCTCAGGAATCTGCCCTGGAATCACGGGTAGGAGCCACTTAATGAGCCAGAATACGCTGAAAGTAAACGAGTTACATGAGAACGCGGAATTCGAAGAGAATGGAGCAGAAATTTTTGATGAGAAGGCTCTCGTCGAAAATGAATCTGGCGACAATGAAGTAGCTGAAGAAGAGTTGCTGGCGCAGGGTGCGACGCAACGTGTACTCGATGCTACTCAACTCTATCTTGGGGAGATTGGCTATTCTCCATTGCTGACGGCTGAGGAAGAAGTTCTCTTTGCTCGCCGCGCATTACGAGGTGATATTCCTTCTCGTCGCCGCATGATCGAAAGTAACTTACGCCTGGTGGTGAAGATTGCCCGACGTTACAGCAATCGCGGTCTGGCTCTGCTGGACCTGATTGAAGAAGGTAACCTCGGCCTGATTCGCGCCGTTGAGAAGTTTGATCCGGAACGCGGATTCCGCTTCTCAACGTATGCCACCTGGTGGATTCGTCAGACCATTGAACGGGCAATCATGAACCAGACCCGTACAATTCGTCTGCCAATTCACATTGTTAAAGAATTGAACGTTTATCTGCGTACTGCGCGTGAACTTTCTCATAAGCTCGACCATGAGCCGAGTGCGGAAGAGATTGCAGAACAACTGGATAAGCCCGTTGATGACGTCAGCCGTATGTTGCGTCTCAATGAACGTATTACCTCGGTTGATACACCATTAGGTGGTGATTCCGAGAAAGCGCTGTTGGATATCCTGGCCGATGAAAAAGACAACGGACCAGAAGATACCACTCAGGACGACGATATGAAGCAAAGTATCGTTAAATGGCTGTTCGAACTGAATGCCAAGCAGCGCGAAGTGTTGGCTCGTCGTTTCGGCCTGTTAGGCTATGAAGCGGCAACGCTTGAAGATGTTGGCCGTGAAATCGGTTTAACTCGCGAGCGTGTGCGCCAGATTCAGGTTGAAGGTTTACGCCGTCTGCGTGAAATCCTGCAAGGTCAGGGCCTCAGCATTGAAGCATTGTTCCGTGAGTAAACAGAACTTTGCACGTCAACAGAAAGCGATGGCTAACCCCATCGCTTTTTTTTTACCTGTTCTCTCCGTTCCATCAAGATGAGAACGGTCTGCTCTCAAAAAAATCGCCCGTGAGATAACATGCCTGTGTGGCGGTATCCAGCGCCAGGCAAAGTGTCACATCGTCCACAAAACCTCTCTGAATCAACTTCTTCGCCGATGAACAGTCGTGCAGCGATGCAACGTTAGTTGCCTGATGATATTGCCATGCCGCGACGGCGGTTTCCGCCTCAGGTGACAGTCCGCTACGGCCCAGCGCGGCAATGATGCCGCCAGCTGCAACATAATCTTCAATGCAGGGACGAAGGCTGCCATCCGGCCAGCGTTCACCACAAGGCACAATCAGAAGACGTTCGAACAGGCGGCAGGCAGCCGCCGTTGCGGACAGATTCCTGAAGCAGCCCGTAAAGATCGGCACGCCCCATTCTCTTGCCCTGAAGCAGGCTGCGGAGCCATTAGGGGAGGGAAGCACCAGCTTTTCACCTTTGCGGACATGCAGCAAGGTATGGGGCGACAGGCTGTAGCCTTCTCCACTGAATCGTCGGTCACTGTTTGCCGCGATTGCCCCCACCGACAGCGCATAGTGGGTAACTGAGTGATCTTTCCAGGGATAGGGATAAACGCGAGCGCCATTTTCAACCGCCAGGCTGACGCAGGTAGAAAAGGACATCACATCAATAATCACCACGGCATCCACTTCTCCGGCGAGATGCTCAACGGCGGGAATGCCCCATTCCAGACGGATGTTATATGCCTGCTGACTGTACCAGTGCATGGGTGTTCCTCCAGGTTGTCAGAACGGGGCTGACCGGTCGGGCTAGTCCTGTTTACGTAATATTTTTTGCAGGCGCTTTTGCTGCCAGCGGTTGATCCACTGTTTGAAAACAAACAGGCGCAGCGCTCTTATCACGAGCACGCTTCCCCAGATGACGGCGACCCAGAGCGACCAGTTACTACCGGGTTCGGTGACGCGGTTGAGGCAATACAGCATGAGGCACACCACGACCGCGGTGAGCAGTGAACGAAAGAACTGAGTTTCGAGTGCCAGCTGCAGGCGGGCATCAGAAATGTGATCATCTAGCGCCTGGCTACTTTCTACGTGGGTTTCTGCCGTCAGGTCGGTGACCTTGATTTCAAAGACGGCGGCCAACGCGCTTAGCGTTTCCAGGCTGGGTTGCTCACCGTTTTCAATACGCTGCACGGTTCGGGTGCTGAGTCCGGCCATTTCGGCCAGTTGTTCCTGTGACCAGGCGCGGGCAAGACGATACTCTCTGACTTTATTCAGGTTAGGCATAGTGCAGTCTCCGAAAGAGTGAACAATCGGTAAGAAGCATCGCCGGGACGTGCGGTCAGGAACACGACCGCCGCACGACAGGGACACGACAGCATTATGACACCGCTTTCGCCGGTAACAACAGGCTAAACCATGAACCAGCATGCAGGCCACATGCTGGCAAAAACATCATTCACTGCGGGGGCGTTTTATCCGCCCCGGTGAAAGGGCGGAGGGGATCAGACCAGCGACTTAAGGCGATAAATCCAGTCCAGAGCCTGACGTGGCGTCAGTGTATCCGGGTCCAGGGCTTCAAGCGCTTCCATGGCGGGGGAGGTTTCTTCCACCAGCAGAGGCAGTTGCGAACCGTCGATATTTGAGGTGGCTGACTGATTCGATACCGTTTCCAGCTCTTTCAGCTTATTACGTGCACGTTTGATGACGTCTTTAGGTACACCGGCCAGCGCTGCAACCGCCAATCCGTAGCTTTTGCTGGCCGCGCCATCCTGCACGCTGTGCATGAATGCGATAGTTTCCCCGTGTTCAACCGCATCCAGATGGACATTCACGACGCCTTCAAGCTTTTCAGGCAAGGTGGTTAGCTCAAAGTAATGGGTTGCAAACAACGTCATGGCTTTAATGCGATTAGCCAGACTCTCTGCACAAGCCCAGGCCAGAGATAACCCATCGTATGTCGAAGTGCCGCGGCCGATTTCATCCATCAGTACCAGGCTGTTTTCAGTCGCGTTGTGCAGGATATTGGCCGTTTCTGTCATTTCCACCATAAAGGTCGATCGTCCGGATGCCAGGTCATCTGCTGCGCCAACGCGGGTAAAGATGCGATCCAGCGGGCCGATGACAACGTCTTCAGCCGGTACAAAGCTGCCGATCCACGCCATCAGGGCAATCAATGCCGCCTGACGCATATAAGTACTTTTACCGCCCATGTTCGGGCCAGTAATGATCAGCATTCGGCGCTGGGGGGCCAGGGAGAGCGGGTTGGCAATAAAGGGCTCTTTAAGCACCTGCTCTACCACCGGATGACGACCAGCGGTGATTTTAATGCCGGGTTTATCCTGCAGCGTTGGGCGACAGTAGTTAAGCGTCCAGGCGCGTTCGGCCAGATTACTTAAGACATCCAGTTCCGCCAGCGCAGCGGCACTTAACTGCAGTGCTTCAAGGTGCGGCAGCAACTGATCAAACAGGCCTTCATACAGGCTTTTCTCCAGCGCCAGCGCTTTGCCTTTTGAGGTGAGGACTTTATCTTCGTACTCTTTCAGCTCAGGAATGATGTAGCGTTCGGCGTTTTTTAAGGTCTGACGGCGCACATAGTGGATAGGTACCTGATGGCTTTGACCACGACTGACTTGAATGTAATAGCCATGCACGCCATTAAAGCCCACTTTTAAACTGTCCAGACCGAGTTTTTCACGCTCGCGCACCTCCAGCCGATCCAGGTAATCCGTCGCGCCATCGGCCAGCGCCCGCCACTCATCAAGCTCGGCGTTATAACCCGGCGCAATCACGCCACCGTCTCTTATCAGAACCGGCGGGGATTCGACCACGGACTGCTCCAGCAGGGTGCGGAGTTCGCTAAAGTCGCCCATCTGCGCGCGCAGGTTTTTCAGCTGCGCCGCGTCGACGTTGGCCAGCAGGTCATTCAGCGCCGGTAGCTGTTGAAAAGCATGACGCATGCGCGCCAGATCGCGCGGACGTGCGGTACGCAGCGCCAGGCGTGCCAGGATACGCTCTAAGTCACCTACCTGACGTAATACAGGTTGTAGAGATTCGCTCAGAGGCTGCAGTTCAGCAATCGATTCCTGCCGCTTCGCGATGGTGCTGCTGTCACGTAAGGGCATATGCAGCCAGCGCTTTAACATCCGGCTGCCCATCGGCGTGACGGTTTTATCCAGCACGGCAGCCAGGGTGTTTTCTGTACCGCCCGCAAGGTTTTGCGTAATTTCAAGATTACGGCGCGTGGCTGCATCCATAATGATGCTGTCCTGCTGACGCTCCATGCTGAGGGAGCGAATATGGGGCAGGCTGGTGCGCTGGGTATCTTTAACGTACTGCAGCAGGCAACCCGCCGCGCGCAGCCCCAAATGGGCCTGCTCAACGCCAAAACCGTTTAAATCCCGCGTGCCAAATTGCATGTTGAGCTGCTGGCGCGCTGTATCGATTTCAAATTCCCACAGTGGACGGCGACGTAAACCACGACGCTGATCGATAAGCGACATCTCAGAAAAGTCTTCCGGATAAAGCAGCTCGGCAGGATTAGTCCGCTGCAGTTCCGCTGCCATGGTTTCCAGATCGGCGGGTTCACTCAGGCGAAAGCGCCCTGAACTGATATCCAGCGTGGCATAACCATAGCCGCGCGCACCCTGGACAATTGCGGCCAGCAGGTTGTCTTGCCGTTCCTGCAACAGGGCTTCATCACTGATGGTGCCGGGGGTAACAATACGCACGACTTTGCGCTCAACCGGACCTTTACTCAGCGCAGGGTCGCCGATTTGCTCACAAATGGCGACCGATTCACCTAACTGCACCAGTCGGGCCAAATAGTTTTCAACGGCGTGATGCGGCACACCGGCCATGGGGATCGGTTCACCCGCCGAGGCACCGCGTTTGGTCAAGGAAATGTCTAACAGCTGAGAGGCGCGTTTGGCATCGTCATAAAATAGTTCATAGAAATCACCCATGCGATAAAACAGCAGAATGTCAGGGTGCTCAGCCTTGAGGCGTAAGTATTGCTGCATCATTGGGGTGTGGGTACTCAAGTCCATGTGCGCTGCTTTGTTCATCTCATTCTTACTCAAGGTTGACGCTTCCTTTTCCCGTCACGGTTGACGCTGGGGTTTAACGAGGGAGATATACAGCTGCTATCGTGCTGTACAGACCATGCAGAAATATTACCATTTTACGGCGTCTGCATCATCCGGGTTACCGCAGCGGGTATTGAACTTAGCAAAGCCCGGCCGCCGACTGAATGTTTTTTTTGACCAGAGTTAACGTCATCGAGGCCTTTCACAAAAACAGCCGGACAGATCGTTAAAAATGCGTTTTTTTTACGATCTCGTTTGTATGTATTCGTCCTGAACGATTAACATTAGAATCCCTGGTCTGGCCTGTTATATGGATATCTGATGCGTTTTAAGCTTGCTTTCCTTCCGCTTTTTGTCCTGCTTGCCGCCTGTAGCAGTAAGCCACACTCTTCGCAGCCGCCCGCTGAGCTTGTTGCGCCTAAAGGCGGTTTTTTGCTGGAGCCGTCCCATGCCGTCCAACCGATGTTTGGCGATTTCGCCAGTAATCCTGTCGCAGAACAGTTCATTGATAAAATGGTGGCGAAGCATGGCTTCAATCGCCAGCAACTGCATGCCATTATTGGCCAGGCAAAGCGACTGGACTATGTCTTGCGCTTGATGGATCGTCAGGCGCCTTCGTATACACCGCCAAGTGGGCCTAACGGTGCCTGGATACGTTATCGCAATAAATTTATTACGCCGGATAACGTGCAAAATGGCGTGGCCTTTTGGAACCAATATCAGGATGCGCTACAGCGCGCTCAGCAGGTTTACGGTGTTCCACCCGAGATTATTGTCGGCATTATCGGCGTCGAAACGCGCTGGGGCCGTATCATGGGGAAAACCCGTATTCTGGATGCGCTGGCAACGCTCTCATTTGATTATCCACGCCGTTCTGCTTACTTCAGCGGCGAGCTGGAAACCTTCCTGCTGATGGCGCGTGATGAGAAAGACGATCCGCTCGATCTCAAAGGCTCCTTTGCGGGCGCGATGGGCTACGGTCAGTTTATGCCGTCGTCCTATAAATCCTATGCGGTGGATTTTAACGGTGATGGCCATATCAACTTGTGGGATCCCGTCGATGCGATAGGCAGTGTCGCGCACTATTTCCAGCAGAACGGCTGGCGTCCAGGTGAAAATGTTGCCGTCCCGGCCAGTGGACAGGCGCCCATGCTTGATAACGGTTTTAAAACCCGTTACAGCGTCAGCATGCTGGCTGCATCAGGACTTTCTCCACAGGGATCGCTGGATGGGCATGACGAGGTCAGTCTGCTCAGACTGGATTTAGGCACCAGCTACCAGTACTGGTACGGTCTGCCTAACTTCTACGCCATCACGCGTTACAACAACAGCACACATTACGCGATGACGGTGTGGCAACTGGGTGAGGCGGTCAGCAAGGCGCGCCAGGGATCGCTGTTTTAATTCTACCCTTAGCAACTGTAAGGATATATGATGGCGGCCCTTTATGTCGTGCCGCCTTTATTTTCTGGAGCCGTTATGTCGTTACCTGCTTGCCCCGTTTGCCATGCTGATTACACCTGGCAAGATGCTGAAAATCTTAACTGCCCGTCGTGCGGTCATATCTGGACGCAGGCTGACGGTGACGACAGCGGCCAGGATAGGGTCGTTCGTGATGCCAACGGCAATTTACTTGCCGATGGCGATAGCGTGACGGTGGTTAAGGATCTGAAGGTCAAAGGCAGCTCTTCTGTGCTCAAGATTGGTACCCGCGTCAAGAGCATCCGCCTGGTCGAAGGCGATCACAACATTGATTGCAAGATTGATGGATTTGGCCCGATGAAGCTCAAATCTGAGTTTGTGAAAAAGAACTGATTCTGCCGGGCGCAGGCTGCGCCCGATCTTATTCCCGCCAGTCTGTTCGGGCTCATCTGCTTTTAAACCGCTGACTCTCTTCTTTCGGCCTGCCGTGTTTTTCCACGCATTTTGCTGTCCGGCTGGGCACTTTATCGGTATTTACGCGTCTCATCTTCTGTGAATCGGTAGCCATCAAGAGGAGACGCACTATGCAAGACTGGGATCCGGCGTTGTATCGTAAATTTGAGGCGGAAAGGACACGGCCCGCCCATGAATTACTGGCGAGAATTAAGGTTGAAGATGTCCGGTTTGTCACCGATCTGGGCTGTGGCCCCGGAAACAGCACCGAACTGCTTTACGATGCCTGGCCGCAGGCGCAGGTTATCGGCCTTGATAGTTCAACCGCCATGTTAGCGCAGGCGCGTGAGCGCTTGCCCCAGTGCCAGTTTATTCAGGCGGACATAGGCAGTTGGAAAACCGATATCCCGCAGCAGGTGATTTATGCCAATGCTTCTCTGCAGTGGCTTGGCGATCATCCCGCACTGTTACCGCAGTTAGTTAACCAACTGGCACCGTCGGGCGCGTTAGCGATTCAGATGCCGGATAATCTGGATGAACCTTCACATCAGTTAATGCGTGAGGTGGCGACAGCCGGGCCCTGGCGCGAGAAGATCAGCGCACAGGCTGCAGAACGCAAAAGATTACCCTCAACAGAGCACTATTATGATGTGCTGGCGAAGGCGGGATGTGCCGTGGATATCTGGCGAACCACCTATTACCACGTTATGGACGATGCGCAGGCAATTATCCACTGGCTGAAGGCCACCGGGTTGCGTCCGTTTCTTGCGCCTCTTGACGTGTCTGAACAGGAGCAGTTTCTGGCGGCCTATCACCAGTGCCTGATTACCGCCTATCCAGCGCGCCAGGACGGCAGGGTGCTGCTGGCTTTCCCACGACTGTTTATGGTGGCGACGCGTACAGGCTAAAACTGGACAGTAAACCGCAATTTCTTCACTGGCTGGCCCTGAGCGCTTGAAAAAGAGCGAGGATTGCACCATGTTCAGTCAACGGCGACAGGGAGCAAAAAAATGAATGACCAGCAGTTGCAGGCGCTGAGTGCGCAGATAGGTGAAGCGCTTAAGCAGCGTAACGCCACGGTCACCTGTGCAGAATCTTGCACCGGCGGCTGGATAGCGAAAGTGTTTACTGACGTGAGCGGGAGCTCGGCCTGGTTTGAGCGGGGCTTTGTCACTTACAGTAATGATGCCAAGCAGGAGCTGGTTGGCGTCAGTGCCGCGTCGCTCACGGAATACGGTGCCGTCAGCGAGGCGGTGGTGCGTGAAATGGCGCAGGGAGCCCAGCAGCGGGCACGTGCTGATTACGCCATTTCCGTCAGCGGCATTGCCGGTCCGGATGGCGGCAGTGAAGATAAACCTGTAGGGACGGTCTGGTTTGGCTTTGCGGCACAGGGTGGTGTTGTCATGGCTTTTCGTCAGCAGTTTGACGGCGATCGTGATGCCGTGCGCCGTCAGTCTGTTGGCTGGGCGCTACAAACGTTATCCAGTCAATTTCTGAAAAATTAAACTTGATACTGTATGACTATACAGTATAATTACTCGCAACAGAAAGTGCACAGGCACCATGCGTGCGTGTTTACCCGGCATGATTAGGAGTAGAAATGGCAATTGATGAAAACAAACAGAAGGCTTTAGCTGCCGCGCTCGGCCAGATTGAGAAGCAATTTGGTAAAGGCTCCATCATGCGCTTGGGTGAAGACCGCTCAATGGATGTGGAAACGATCTCGACGGGTTCACTGTCACTGGATATTGCGTTAGGTGCGGGTGGCTTGCCCATGGGCCGTATCGTTGAGATCTACGGGCCTGAGGCTTCAGGTAAAACCACGTTGACGCTTCAGGTTATTGCCGCTGCGCAACGTAAAGGCAAAACCTGTGCCTTTATCGATGCCGAGCACGCACTGGATCCGATTTATGCCAAGAAGCTGGGCGTTGATATCGACAACCTGTTGTGTTCGCAGCCGGATACCGGCGAGCAGGCGCTCGAAATTTGTGATGCGCTGGCCCGCTCTGGCGCCGTTGACGTGATTATCGTTGACTCCGTAGCAGCGCTGACGCCAAAAGCCGAAATCGAAGGTGAAATCGGTGACTCACATATGGGCCTGGCGGCACGTATGATGAGCCAGGCAATGCGTAAGCTGGCAGGTAACCTGAAACAGTCAAATACGCTGCTGATCTTCATCAACCAGATTCGTATGAAAATCGGTGTGATGTTTGGTAACCCTGAAACCACTACTGGTGGTAACGCGCTGAAATTCTACGCCTCTGTTCGCCTTGATATTCGCCGCATTGGGGCGATTAAAGAGGGGGATAACGTTGTGGGTAGCGAAACACGCGTTAAGGTCGTTAAGAACAAAATTGCTGCGCCATTTAAGCAAGCCGAGTTCCAGATTATGTACGGTGAAGGTATCAACACCTTCGGTGAACTGGTGGATCTTGGCGTGAAGCACAAGCTGATTGAAAAAGCCGGTGCATGGTACAGCTACAAAGGCGATAAGATTGGTCAGGGCAAGGCAAACGCAGGCAATTTCCTGAAAGAAAACGCGGCGATAGCCGACGAGCTGGATGTGAAACTGCGCGAGATGCTGCTTAACGGTGGCGATCAAAATATCGCAGCCGGCGCTTCAGCCAATGAAGTTGAGAACGCGGCAAGCGAAGCCAACGAAGACTATTAAAGCCTGAGACAGGAGCGGAAAAATCCGCTCCTGTTTGACATTAAAGCCTCACTTGCCTTTCCTCTGTCCCCATCTCCCGCCATACTCTCACTCCGTTTGTAAAAGGTGCGCAGTATGTCTGAACAACCTCAGCCACAAGTCATCTCATTTTCACGCCTGTTGGATCGCGCGATGCGCCTGCTGGGCCAACGTGACCACAGCCGCGAAGAACTTAAACAGAAACTCCAGCTGTCTGCGCAGCGTAGTGCGTGGATAAAACAAAAAGATCCCGAAATCATTACGCCCGAGCTGTTGGAAAAGGTGCTGAACTGGTGCAGTGAAAACGGCTGGTTAAATGATGAGCGCTTTACCGCGCGGTTTATCCAGAGCCGAAGCCGTAAGGGATTTGGCTCGCAACGCATCAGGCTTGAGCTGGCGCAAAAGGGCATCGGCCGCGAGGCGATCGATCTTGCCATGGAAGAGACCGAGATTGACTGGTCGGCCTGTGCGGCTGAACTTGCAGAAAAGAAGTTTGGCCATCCTTTGCCGACTGAATGGAAAGAAAAAGCGAAAGTACAGCGCTTCCTGCATGCTAAAGGCTTCCTGAGTGAAGATATTCAGCAGGTTTTCAGAAATTTTGACGACGAATAGCCGATGTGATTTTACTTCCCCCCGAAGAATATTTATCTTACCCCTTTTGGTTCCTCAAGCTTGCTGCCGTAACGATGCGGCACGCCTGATAAAGAAGGACCTTTCGTTAGCGTGATTCCAGGATATATATGAGCAAGAGCACTGCTGAGATCCGTCAAGCGTTTCTCGACTTTTTCAATAGTAAGGGACATCAGGTTGTAGCAAGCAGCTCCCTGGTGCCTAACAACGATCCGACGTTGCTGTTTACTAACGCCGGCATGAACCAGTTTAAAGACGTGTTTCTCGGTCAGGACAAGCGCGACTACACACGAGCAACGACGTCACAACGTTGCGTACGTGCTGGCGGGAAACACAATGACCTTGAAAACGTCGGCTACACAGCGCGCCATCACACTTTCTTTGAAATGCTGGGCAACTTCAGCTTTGGCGACTACTTCAAAAAGGAAGCTATCGCATTTGCCTGGGAACTCCTGACCGGCGAGCAGTGGTTTAAGCTGCCTAAAGAGCGTTTGTGGGTCACCGTGTATGAAACCGATGACGAAGCTTACGATATCTGGGCCAACGAGATTGGCGTTCCCCGTGAGCGTATTATCCGTATCGGTGATAATAAGGGCAGCGCCTACGCGTCGGATAACTTCTGGCAGATGGGCGATACCGGCCCTTGCGGTCCCTGCAGCGAAATTTTCTACGATCACGGCGATCATATCTGGGGTGGACCGCCAGGCAGCCCTGAAGAGGATGGCGATCGCTACATTGAGATCTGGAATATCGTCTTCATGCAGTTTAACCGTCAGGCTGACGGCACCATGCTGCCATTACCTAAGCCATCGGTTGATACCGGGATGGGGCTGGAACGCATCACGGCGGTGCTGCAACATGTTAATTCGAACTATGAGATCGACCTGTTCCAGAAGTTGATTGAAGCGGTCGCACAGGTTACCGGTGCAACCGACCTGAACAACAAATCGCTGCGCGTGATTGCCGACCATATTCGTTCCTGTGCATTCCTTATCGCTGATGGCGTGATCCCTTCGAATGAAAACCGTGGCTATGTCCTGCGTCGTATCATTCGTCGCGCGGTGCGTCACGGCAATATGCTGGGGGCTAAAGACGCGTTCTTCTACAAGCTGGTTGCGCCACTGGTTGAGGTGATGGGAGCAGCAGGGGAAGAGCTACAGCGGCAACAGGCTCAGGTTGAGAACGTTCTGAAAAGTGAAGAAGAGCAGTTTGCTAAAACGCTTGAGCGTGGTCTGGCGCTTCTGGACGACGAACTGGCGAAACTGCAGGGTGATACGCTGGATGGTGAAACCGTCTTCCGCTTGTACGATACCTTTGGTTTCCCTGCTGATTTGACGGCCGATGTCTGCCGTGAGCGCAATCTCAAAATCGATGAAGCCGGTTTTGAACAGGCGATGGAACAGCAGCGTCAGCGCGCACGTGAAGCCAGTGGCTTTGGCGCCGATTACAGCAATGTCATTCGTATCGATGCCGCCTCATCGTTTAAAGGCTATGACCAACTCGACCTGTCGGCGACCGTTAAGGCACTGTTCGTCGCGGGTGAAGCCGTTGACGCCGTGACTGCCGGTCAGGATGCAGTGGTTGTACTGGATGAAACCCCTTTTTACGGCGAATCTGGCGGCCAGGTCGGCGATACGGGTGAGCTGAAAGGCAGCAACGCGCTGTTTAGCGTACAGGACACGCAAAAATATGGTCAGGCTATTGGTCATATTGGCAAACTGAGCAGCGGACAATTACGCATTGGTGACCGTCTTGAGGCTGTGGTTGATGAGGCGCGTCGTGCGCGTATTCGTCTGAACCACTCCGCCACTCACCTGCTGCATGCAGCACTGCGTCAGGTTCTGGGTGAACATGTCGCCCAGAAAGGCTCCCTGGTAAACGATAAATACCTGCGTTTTGACTTCTCACACTTTGAGGCCATGAAACCTCAGGAGATTCGTCAGGTCGAAGACATTGTTAACGCCCAGATCCGTCGCAATTTGCCCGTTGAAACCAATGTGATGGATCTTGAGGCGGCAAAAGCCAAGGGCGCGATGGCCCTGTTCGGTGAAAAATACGATCAGCGCGTACGCGTTCTGACCATGGGGGATTTCTCGGTTGAGCTGTGTGGCGGTACGCACGCTGCGCGTACGGGTGATATCGGCCTGTTCCGCATTCAGGCCGAGTCCGGGACTGCCGCAGGGATTCGCCGTATAGAGGCGATAACAGGTGAAGCGGCGCTGGCGCAGGTGTACGCTCAGAGTAGCCAACTGCAGGACATTGCCCACCTGGTGAAAGCCAACAGCAGTAACCTGAATGAAAAAGTGCGCGGTCTGGTTGATCATCTGCGTTCGCTGGAGAAAGAGTTACAGCAGTTACGCGATCAGCAGGCAGCGCAGGAAAGTGCACAACTGGGTAATCATGCGGTTGACGTCAAAGGCGTTAAGCTGCTGGTGACTGAGTTGAGCAATACCGATCCGAAAATGTTGAGAACCATGGTGGATGATCTTAAAAACCAACTGGGCTCAGCGATTATTGTGTTGGCTACGGTAGCGGATGGCAAAGTGTCACTGATTGCTGGCGTAACGAAAGATTTAACCGACCGCGTAAAAGCCGGGGAGCTGATTGCCGAACTTGCACCTAAAGTAGGAGGTAAGGGCGGTGGCCGACCGGACATGGCGCAGGCAGGTGGCAGTGATGCTACTGCACTGAAAGGTGCGCTGGCAGGCGTTGAAGGATGGGTTTCGAGCCGTCTGTAATGAAATAAAATAATTCATCGTAGCAAGCGCCAGAACTGATGTTCCGGCGCTTTTTAATACGATGTTAAATTTGCTAGTGACAAAGTCGGGTTGATGTAGCGTATTTCGGCTAAACTATTTATCAGCAGAATGTATTGGCGCGTTGATGTGCAATGGTGTATTTCTCATAGCCTGTGTGCAGCGTTAAGTGATGGATAACGCCGGGAAGCTTCATAAGCCCGACTCTTTTAATCTTTCAAGGAGCAAAGAATGCTTATTCTAACTCGTCGAGTTGGTGAAACCCTCATGATTGGCGATGAGGTGACTGTAACGGTACTGGGTGTCAAAGGTAACCAGGTCCGCATTGGTGTTAACGCACCAAAAGAAGTGTCTGTGCATCGCGAAGAGATCTATCAGCGCATCCAGGCCGAAAAAACGCAACAAACCAACGTTTGACAGATTCAGCGTCTCGCACCTGTGCGAGACGCTACCCTTGTTTCTCTGCCTCTTCGTTTTCTTTTTACTCCTCATCTCCCATTTTTGTTAACTTCATCATCTTTCATTGTTGATTATTCACTCTTTTTGCCGTCATTTTGTCCCAATTGCCTGTCATTTGTGCAAACGGAAAAAACCTTCCGAAAAATTGTTTGACTTATAAGTGCGGGAAAGTAATATGTGCGCCACGCAGTGCCGATGAGCAGAAACAAAGTTCAGAAGCACAGTTCGGAAGAACGCGTAAGGTGAGGTGGCCGAGAGGCTGAAGGCGCTCCCCTGCTAAGGGAGTATACGGTCAAAAGCTGTATCGAGGGTTCGAATCCCTCCCTCACCGCCATTTCCGATGCATCCGTAGCTCAGCTGGATAGAGTACTCGGCTACGAACCGAGCGGTCGGAGGTTCGAATCCTCCCGGATGCACCATGTTTTTCGATATGGACGTGTATGAGTGTTCTGTAAGGCATCGTCGATATGCCAGTCAGAACAAGGGAAGATAACGTTGCTTTAGCAACGGCCCATAGGGTGAGGCGTCAGCCGAATAATCCTCCCGGATGCACCATATTGTTGGATATGTTGATGTCAGGCGACGCGCCAGCAGACAACATCGTCGGAACAGAGTTGTAAAGTGAACTAGCAATTCCTTCATGGTGAGTCGTTAGCACCCTGCGTTGTACAAGAATTTCATAATGCATCCGTAGCTCAGCTGGATAGAGTACTCGGCTACGAACCGAGCGGTCGGAGGTTCGAATCCTCCCGGATGCACCATACTTTAGAGTATGGACGTGTGTTCCTGGTCTGTAAGACATCATCGATTTGTCAGTCAGAACCAGTGAGGATAACGTTGCTTCAGCAACTGCCCACAGGGCAAGGCGCAAGCCTGGTAATCCTCCCGGATGCACCATTCTTCGTATTACCCCCAGGTTGATTTCTGTCAGTCCATAAAAGATTTTCAATGCATCCGTAGCTCAGCTGGATAGAGTACTCGGCTACGAACCGAGCGGTCGGAGGTTCGAATCCTCCCGGATGCACCATATTCTAGACTTCTAAAGCGAAATCCTTCTGTCCTGTCCTGACGTATTTACAGCAAATACCAGGGAGGATAACGTTGCTTCAGCGACGGCCCGCAGGGCGAGGCTACAGCCGAGTCATCCTCCCGGATGCACCATCTTCTGCACTTCTAAAGCGAAACCCTTCTCCTTCTCCTTCTCTCTCTGTCCTGACCGGATGTGCGTACAGCCAGCCAGATAACAAACAACCTTCCCCCCTTTCGTATCATGCAGGACAAACAGATCGTTATCTCTTTAGCTCCTCAGCGCCCGTTAGCGGCATGACAGACATATCTTCGCCAGTCTTCCTTTTTCTCTTCACAGGCCCGTTTTACACCGTCTGAACTGTCCCGGTTCAAATTCATCCGTGCGATAGCCGTTTTCAGGCAGGTCAACATTTAGCGCTGTGTTAAGTTTTCTACGCTCTTCCGTTAATTTCTTATGCGTTTCTTAGCGCAACGCTGATCTTCAGCTTACCTCACAAAATCACTGGGAATTCGCGACCTTACAGGCTTTCCAACCCGCTCACCTTTATCCGAAAACTAAAATTGCTAATGCTTTCAAAGCATTTGCTGTTCATCCCGCCTGGCGACAACCTACGCACATTCAGCTAAAGTAGTGGCTCATTTGTTGGAGGTCCTCTGTGACAATCTACGATCAATACGACGCCCTGATTTTCGATATGGACGGTACTATTCTTGATACTGAACCGACACATCGAAAAGCGTGGCGTCAGGTGCTGGCACGTTATGAACTGGCGTTCGATGAAGCGCGCATGATGGATTTCAATGGTGCGCCGTCATGGCGGCTGGCGCAGTTAATTGTCGAAACCAATCAGTCAGATCACGATCCTTATGCGCTCGCCGCGGAAAAAACGGCAGCGGTCAAAGCGATGCTGCTGGATAACGTCCAGCCGCTTCCGCTAATGGACATCGTTAAGGCTTATCATGGCCGTCGACCCATGGCTGTCGGAACCGGTAGCCAGCGCGCCATGGCAGATGCACTTCTTAATCATCTGGGCGTCAGGGCGCTTTTCTCGGCGGTGGTGGGGGCGGATGACGTCGAACATCATAAGCCTGAGCCTGAAACGTTCTTGCGCTGTGCGGCGTTACTGGGCGTTGAACCGACACGTTGTGTGGTATTCGAAGACGCTGATTTTGGCGTGCAGGCAGCAAAGGCCGCAGGTATGGCCGTGGTTGATGTTCGCCAGCTGTGAGCGAAACGCTGGCTTATGTATCTTTATTTAGCAGCAGCTTTCTCAGTGCAACGCTCCTTCCAGGTAGCTCTGAGGCGCTGTTGGTTGCATTACTGATCGCGAAAAGCGCATCAGTTTACGGGTTGATTTTAGTCGCATCGTTAGGGAATACCCTGGGTGGCTTGACCAACATAATTTTGGGTCGCTTATTGCCGTTAAAACGTCAGGGGCGATGGCATGAGACAGCAATGACGTGGTTGCAACGGCTGGGGCCGGCAGCGCTGTTGTTGAGTTGGCTACCGGTTATAGGCGATCTGCTCTGCGTCCTCGCAGGCTGGTTACGCTTTGCCTGGTTACCTTCGGTGCTGTTTCTGGCTATCGGTAAAACGCTGCGTTACATCGTTATTGCGACCGCCACATTACAGGGCATGGAATGGTGGCATTGATTCGTACAGATTCGGGGCTAGGGTTAACACTATGCTGAACAAAAATAAATTATTCACACAGCGGGAGGTTAATGTGATCCCCGACGTATCAAAAGCGTTGTCCTGGCTGGAAGCGCATCCTGATGCACTGAAAGGCATTGGTCGTGGCATTGAGCGTGAAACGCTGCGTGTGCAGCCAGATGGTCATCTTGCGACGACGGCTCATCCTGAGTCGCTGGGTTCGGCCCTTAAGCATGACTGGATTACCACCGACTTTGCTGAAACGCTGCTGGAGTTTATCACCCCGGTTGATCACAGCATCGACCATATGCTCGCATTTTTGCGTGATGTCCATCGTCATGTTGCCAGCGAGCTCGGTGAAGAGCGCATGTGGCCTTTCAGCATGCCTTGCCTGATTGAGGATGCGGATAACATTACGCTGGCGCAGTATGGCAAATCCAACATTGGTCGTATGAAAACCCTTTATCGCCAGGGGCTGAAAAACCGCTATGGTGCGCTGATGCAAACCATCTCCGGGATTCATTATAATTTCTCGCTGCCACTGTCATTCTGGCAGGCATGGGCGGACGTAAAAGATTACGAGAGCGGGAAAGACACCATTTCTGCCGGCTACCTGCGGCTGATCCGAAACTATTATCGCTTTGGCTGGATCATTCCTTATCTGTTTGGTGCATCGCCTGCGATTTGCTCCAGCTTCCTGCAGGGCAAAAAAAGCGCGCTACCGTTTGATACGGATAAGAAAGGTACGCTGTGGCTGCCCTATGCAACCTCGTTGCGCCTGAGCGACCTGGGTTATACCAATAAGTCGCAAAGCTCATTGGGTATTACGTTTAACTCACTTGAGGGCTATGTCAGCGCCCTGAAAAAAGCGATTAAAACGCCCTCGGAAGACTTCGTGAAGATGGGCACCCAGGATGCAGCGGGGAACTGGTTACAGCTGAACACCAACGTTCTGCAGATTGAAAACGAACTCTACGCCCCGATTCGACCAAAGCGCGTTACCCGGTCCGGAGAAGCGCCTTCTGATGCCCTGCTTCGTGGCGGCATTGAGTACATAGAAGTGCGTTCAATGGACATCAATCCCTTTTCACCCATCGGTGTGGATGAAAACCAGGTGCGGTTCCTCGATCTGTTCCTGATTTGGTGTACGCTGGCAGACGCGCCAGAAATGAGCGCTGATGAATTACAGTGCAGTCGGCAGAACTGGAACCGTGTGGTGCTTGAAGGGCGTAAACCAGACCTTAAAATCGCCGTTGGCTGTGGTGAAGCAGAGTACTCGCTGGTCGAGATGGGGAAAACCCTGTTTGCCGATTTGCGCCGCGTTGCAGAAGCATTGGACAGTAATCAGGGGACTACAGAATATCAGCAAGTCTGCGACGAACTAGTAGCATCCTTTGACGATCCTGAGCTAACCTATTCGGCGCGTATTCTTCATGCGATGAAAGAAAACGGCGTGACCGGTACGGGGATTGCCCTGGCAGAACAGTACTGGCAGTTGCTTATCAACGAGCCACTGGAAGTGCTGAAGCCGGAAGACTTCGCGCGTCAGGCGCAGGAATCCGTCGCCGCGCAGCAGCAGCTTGAAGCGAATGATACGTTAGATTTTGAAACCTATCTGGCTGGCCGGGAAGGGTAGAAAAGAAAAAGGCCACATCAATGTGGCCAAATTAACATCTCTGTTGTCAGGGATGGATGATAACAAATGCGCGTCTTTCATATATTCAGACGCTGGGCGATCGGAAAAGTTTCATCGTTCCTAAAAAAATTTTTCAGACTAAGAGGTGACGTATGCCATTACTGGATAGTTTTACTGTTGATCACACCATCATGGCCGCGCCTGCGGTTCGTGTTGCAAAAACCATGAAGACTCCCCATGGCGATACGATTACTGTTTTCGACCTGCGCTTTTGTCGCCCGAATATCGACATCCTGACGGAACGCGGTATTCACACGCTGGAGCACCTGTTTGCAGGCTTTATGCGTAACCATCTCAACGGTAACGGTGTGGAGATTGTCGATATTTCGCCTATGGGTTGCCGTACAGGTTTCTATATGAGCCTGATTGGCACACCAGACGAGCAGCGTGTGGCACAAGCCTGGAAAGGCGCGATGGAGGACGTTCTGAAGGTGAAAGATCAGAACCAGATCCCTGAGCTGAATGAATATCAGTGTGGTAGCTATAAGCTGCACTCACTGGATGAAGCGCAACAAATTGCCCGCAACGTGCTGGCGCAGGATATCGGCGTGAACCATAACGACGATCTGAAACTGCCTGCCGAAAAACTGAAAGAACTGCACATCTAGTCTGGCTTCGGCTGTTCTGACAGTAAAACGCCGCCTGTTAGCGGCGTTTTTTATTGCGCAGCTAAAACAACGGTGTCACGTACTGTTGCCAGCCATGAAGTGGCGCAGGTTGTGACGAAAAGAAAAACCGCCTTTAGAGGCGGTTTGTCGGCATCAGGAACCTACTGATTGCTTAAGCGGTGTCCGCGGGGTAATGCGAACCTGCTTAATCATATTATCCTGCACATCCAGGATATCGACATCATAGTGATTCACCCGGACGCGCGTGTTAACGGTGGGGATCTCTTCCAGCGCTTCCAGCAACATACCGTTAATGGTGCGAGCTTCCTGCTCCGGCAGTTGCCAGTTAAAGACTTTATTAATCTCACGAATATTGGCGCTGCCTTCAATCAGCACCGAGCCATCGTTTTGCGGCATCACTTCTTCAGCCAGTGAAGGGGACATCGACGTCGTGAAATCGCCGACGATCTCTTCCAGAATATCTTCTATCGAAATCAGGCCCTTAATGTCGCCGTATTCATCCACCACCAGGCCCGTTTTTTTCTTGTTACGCTGAAACTTCACCAGTTGGATGTTGAGCGGCGTGCCTTCGGGAATGTAGTAGATCTCGTCAGCGGCACGCAGCAGCATCTCTTTCGTAAACTCTTTTTTCTCGGTCATCATGCGCCAGGCTTCGCGCACGCGCAGCATTCCGACACAGTCATCCAGCGAATCACGGAACAGGACAATGCGGCCGTGCGGTGAATGGCTTAACTGACGAATCACCGACTTCCAGTCATCATTGATGTTAATACCGACAATTTCATTACGCGGCACCATGATGTCGTCCACACTGACCTTCTCCAGGTCGAGTACGGACAGCAACATATCCTGATTACGGCGCGACATGTGCGTACGCGACTCATAGACAATGGTACGCAGTTCTTCTTTGCTGAGGGCTGAACTAATCGCACCATCCGCCCGGATGCCCACCAGGCGCATCAACAGGCGGGTAATGGTATTCAGCAACCAGACCAGCGGCAGCATGACGTATTGCAGCGGACCGAGCAGAAAACTACTGGGATAAGCGACTTTTTCTGGATAAAGCGCGGCAACCGTTTTTGGCAGGACTTCGGCAAAGACCAGCACGACAAATGTCAGGATACCGGTCGCGATGGCAACGCCTGCATCGCCATACAGACGCATTCCCACAATGGTCCCAATGGCGGATGCCAGAATGTTGACCAGGTTATTACCGATCAGGACCAGACTGATAAGACGATCCGGACGCTTTAACAATTTTTCGACGCGGCGGGCTGCGCGATGGCCATGCTTAGCCTGATGGCGCAATTTATAACGATTGAGTGTCATCATGCCGGTTTCAGAACCGGAAAAGTAGGCTGAAACCAGCACCATAATGATGAGTGTGACAATCAGGGTCGTGGTCGAAACATGTTCCACCGCAAAACTTCCTTTTTATTAAGAACTGTGAACAAGCAGGTGCTGAAGTACGCGACTGCCAAAGTAAGCCATCGTGAGCAGCAGTGCGCCGCTGCAGTTAAACCACACTACGCGACGACCGCGCCAGCCTTCATGATAGTGGCCCCACAGCAAAACGATGTAGACAAACCAGGCAATAATTGACAACACGGCCTTATCCACGTTTTCGGCGCTGAACAGGTCGTGCATGTAGAACAGGCCGGTGCACAACACCAACGTCAGCAATACAACGCCAACCTGCGTAATGTGGAACATCTTACGTTCAATGGTAAGCAGCGGCGGCATATCCTGAGTGAAAGCCAGCTTTTTGTTTTTTAACTGGTAATCGATCCACGCGAGCTGCAACGCGTACAACGCCGCAATAATCAGTGTCGCATAGGCAAACAGCGACAGGCCAATGTGAATCATGATGCCAGGCGTGGTTTCAAGATGCGTAATAAACGCATTTGGCACAAAGGTGGCAAAGGCCAGATTGATTAACGCAAAGCTATAGACAATCGGCAGCAGCAGCCAGCCGCGATTTCGCGAGGCAACAATGGTCATGATCGAACAGATCAGCAGGCTGACAAGGGAGCCAATATTGAGCAGGCTGAGATTTTGTCCGCCATCGACAGCAAAAATACGTTGCTGCAGGGCGACAGCATGTGTCACTAACGCCACACAGGCCGACAGCACAGCTAATCTGCGCCAGCCGCTTTGACGCTTCAACAGGCTGGGGATAATGAGTGCAAGACTCAGGGAGTAGGCGAACAGCGCCACAATCGCGAAAACGGACATAGTTCCTTTCAGGCATCAGTCAGATAAAGGAAAAGGGCAGTATAGCGCCAGCAGGAGCAGGCTCCAAACGATCTGAGGTGGAATTGAAGAGATCGCCACTGCTTCGTGTTATAATCCGCCGCATTCTGCCGATATGGCGCCTCGCGATTTTTTTAAGTGAGAGACAATGTTTGACAATTTAACCGATCGTTTGTCGCAAACCCTGCGCAATATCAGCGGCCGCGGAAGGCTGACTGAAGACAACATTAAAGACACGCTGCGCGAAGTTCGCATGGCGCTGCTGGAAGCTGACGTTGCGCTGCCGGTGGTGCGTGACTTCATTAATCGCGTCAAAGAGAGCGCGGTAGGCCACGACGTCAACAAAAGCCTGACGCCGGGCCAGGAATTTATCAAAATCGTCCGTAACGAACTGGTTACGGCGATGGGTGCTGAAAACAACGCGCTGGATCTTGCCGCACAGCCGCCGGCCGTTGTGCTGATGGCCGGTCTGCAGGGTGCGGGTAAAACCACCAGTGTAGGTAAGCTGGGTAAATTCCTGCGTGAAAAGCACAAGAAAAAAGTGCTGGTCGTGTCTGCGGACGTGTATCGCCCGGCGGCGATTAAACAGCTCGAAACGCTGGCGCAGCAGGTCGGTGTGGATTTCTGCCCATCGGATGTGAGCCAGAAGCCCGTTGATATCGTTAATAACGCGCTGCGTGAAGCCAAACTCAAGTTTTATGATGTATTGCTGGTGGATACCGCGGGTCGTCTGCACGTAGACGAAGCGATGATGGACGAAATCAAACAGGTTCATGCCGCGATTAATCCGGTTGAAACGCTGTTTGTCGTGGATGCCATGACCGGTCAGGATGCGGCGAATACCGCTAAAGCCTTTAATGAAGCGCTGCCGCTGACTGGGGTTATTCTGACAAAGGTGGATGGTGACGCTCGCGGCGGTGCTGCTCTGTCGATTCGCCATATCACCGGCAAGCCGATCAAATTTATGGGGATGGGCGAGAAGACCGATGCGTTGGAAGCGTTCTATCCAGACCGCATTGCCTCGCGCATTCTCGGCATGGGCGACGTGCTGTCGCTTATCGAAGATATCGAAAGCAAAGTTGACCGCGCACAAGCAGAAAAACTGGCGAAGAAACTGAAAACCGGCGACGGTTTTGATCTCAATGACTTCCTTGAGCAGTTAAAGCAGATGCGTAACATGGGCGGCATGGCGAGCCTGATGGGCAAGCTGCCAGGCATGGGGCAACTGCCAGACAACGTAAAATCGCAAATGGATGACAAAGTGCTGGTGCGCATGGAAGCCATCATCAATTCGATGACGCGTAAAGAACGTGAGAAACCTGAAATTATTAAAGGCTCGCGCAAACGCCGCATTGCCACAGGTTCAGGAATGCAGGTGCAGGACGTTAACCGCTTATTGAAGCAGTTCGACGACATGCAACGCATGATGAAGAAAATGAAGAAGGGCGGAATGGCGAAAATGATGCGCGGCATGAAAGGTATGATGCCGCCAGGTTTCCCAGGACGCTAATGGGTTCCACAAAAAAGCCTGGGATTACTCGGTTTAGGTTGCTTTTTGCGCCAAAATGAGTAAAATTTTCGGGCTTTTTATACAGCACCCGGACCCCGTTCCTCGATGGGGGCCGGGTGTTTTATTAACTGAAGAGGATGTTATGGTAACAATTCGTTTGGCACGTCACGGCGCTAAAAAGCGTCCGTTCTATCAGGTCGTCGTCACTGACAGCCGCAATGCACGCAACGGTCGCTTCATCGAGCGCGTAGGTTTCTTCAACCCGATCGCATCTGGTCAGGCAGAAGGTCTGCGTCTGGATCTGGATCGTATCGAGCACTGGGTTGGCCAGGGCGCAACGCTTTCTGATCGCGTTAACGCGCTGATCAAAGAAGCAAAGAAAGCAGCTTAATCTGTCACGGTGGTGAGCATGAGCAGACAACTTGCCGCACAGGCACCTGTTAACCCGATTGTTCTGGGTAAAATGGGTGCGGCATACGGCATTCGCGGCTGGCTCAAAGTGTTTTCCTCCACTGAAGACGCTGAAAGCATCTTTGACTACCAACCCTGGTTTATCCAGCGCGCCGGTAAATGGCAGCAGGTAGAACTGGATGGTTGGAAGCACCACAATCAGGACCTGATCATCAAAGTCAAAGGCATTGACGATCGGGATGCGGCGGCACAGTTGACCAATTGCGAAATCCAGGTCGACTCGACGCAACTGCCTGCGCTGGAAAACGGTGATTATTACTGGAAAGACCTGATGGGTTGCAAGGTAGTCAACGTTGAAGGCTACGAGCTGGGTAAAGTCATCGATATGATGGAAACCGGTTCGAACGACGTTCTCGTCGTGAAGGCAAACCTGAAAGATGCGTTTGGTGTACAGGAGCGGTTAATTCCGTTTCTTGATGAACAGGTTATCAAGAAAGTCGATCTCTCTACTGGCCTTATTGAAGTAGATTGGGATCCTGGTTTTTGATCTCCGAATCAAACGGTAACGTAACGGCGAAGACGATGTGGATTGGTGTAATTAGCCTGTTTCCAGAGATGTTTCGCGCTATTACCGATTACGGGGTAACTGGCCGGGCAGTAAAAAATGGCCTGCTCAGCGTTCAAAGCTGGAGTCCTCGTGACTTCACGCACGACCGGCACCGTACTGTGGACGAACGTCCTTATGGTGGCGGACCGGGAATGCTGATGATGGTACAACCTTTACGGGATGCCATCTCCGCAGCGAAAGCAGCGGCGGGAGAGGGTGCCAGGGTGATATATCTTTCACCTCAGGGACGCAAACTGGACCAACAGGGCGTTTGCGAACTGGCGTCACGTGACAAGCTCATCCTTGTCTGTGGTCGCTATGAAGGGATTGATGAGCGCGTAATCCAGACCGAAATTGATGAAGAATGGTCAATTGGTGATTACGTTCTCAGCGGCGGGGAACTGCCAGCGATGACGATGATTGACGCAGTCGCCCGGTTTATCCCGGGAGTCCTCGGCAAGCAGGCGTCAGCCGATGAGGATTCGTTCTCGGAGGGATTGCTGGATTGTCCGCACTATACCCGACCTGAAGTGTTAGACGGGATGGAGGTTCCGCCAGTTTTACTGTCGGGCAACCATGCCGATATTCGCCAGTGGCGTCTGAAACAGTCGCTAGGCCGTACCTGGCTGAGAAGACCTGAACTTCTGGAAAACCTGGCTCTGACTGAAGAGCAAGCAAGGTTGCTTAAGGCGTTCCAACAGGAACACCAGCGACAAAACGATGATGCGGGAGAGTGATCTTCCCTGACTATCAGTTTACCCAGGATAAGAGATTTAATTATGAGCAACATTATTAAGCAAATTGAACAAGAGCAGATGAAACAGGACGTACCTTCCTTCCGTCCGGGTGATACCGTGGAAGTGAAAGTATGGGTCGTTGAAGGTTCTAAAAAACGTCTGCAGGCATTCGAGGGCGTGGTTATCGCTATCCGTAACCGCGGTCTGCACTCTGCATTCACTGTTCGCAAAATTTCTAACGGCGAAGGCGTTGAGCGTGTCTTCCAGACTCACTCTCCGGTAATTGACAGCATCGCTGTTAAACGTCGTGGCGCTGTGCGTAAAGCCAAACTGTACTACCTGCGTGAGCGTACTGGTAAGTCTGCTCGTATCAAAGAGCGTCTTAACTAAGGTATCGCTAACGCGACATCTAAAAGTTAATAGCAAACAAGGGGTTGGCAATGTGCCAGCCCCTTTTTTTATGCCAGTGCCTATAACGATTTTTTTGCCGTCGTCTTCAGGCTAAAAGAGACAGGCCAGGATAATACGTTCTGTCTTGTTGAAAATAACATGGGGCAGAGTGGAAACGTCACGCTGTTACCGTGGATGTGCGTCAAGATCCCGGCCGGCTGCCGGTGCTGCGAGATCGCCATCGTTTTGCTGCGACACACGACATTAACTGGCATATCAGTCGCATAGCGTAGGGCTGAGGCTGAACTGATATGATCGTTACCTGATTCATTCTCATTGCCATAAGGACAGGTTTTGAAGGACGCCGTTTTTTTAGTTTCCGGTTTAATGCTTTCGCTAGCCTCATTTTATTCAGCCCGATATGCACTGGAAGGTAACAAGCATAAGTGGCTTTGCCGCTGCCTGACGGCAGTCTGGGTAAGCATGGGATTGGTGTTGTTTCCCCTTTTTCTTGCGCTGGGATTGTATGGTCCGGCCCTTATCTTTGTGGCGGCTAACGTGATTATTGTCTGGGCAGGACGCGAGCACAGAAAGGAGCTGGCGCGCAAGAACAGAAAAGCTACAGCTGTTGCGGAGCACGTTCCGGTTGTCGAGGTTGATATGCCCTGGTTAGATCTGAAAGAGATCGGCTTCAGTTATTTTGATTTTGAGGGCAGGGTCGCTTACCGACGTGTGGACGTTGAATCCTGTGATGGCATGTTTATTAAGGGCTATTGCCATTTCCACAGAAAGATGCGCGCATTCGAACTGGCACGCATCGAATACGGCAGCATCACACTGCGCAACGTAGGAAAAACTATGGACGTTAATAGCTGGTTTATTGCCTACGCTGAGGCTTATAGCCTGTAAATGCGGCCAGTTGGCAGCAGGGATGGCACGTTGATATCCAGGATCATGGCCGTTGAAAATGATAGATTGCCGCGTTAACCGGGCCGCTGTCTAAGATAATTACGCCATAGCGGTAATCAATAAAGCGGCCTCCACTTTTTTCCGCGACGCGTCTGCTGGCATAGTTGTTTTCAACCGCCAGCAGTTCAATGGTTTGCACCTCCGGACGCGCGAAGCCAAAATCCAGCAACAACTTTACCGCCTGCGTGGCAACGCCCTGACATTGCGCGTCACGTCGAACCCAGTACCCCAAAGCGCAAAACTCTCCCGGTTTTTTAGCAAAGCGAAAGCCTGCACCACCTAACAGGCGGTTCTCGGCATCCACGATGGCAAATTCTTCCGCTTCTTTAAGTGCGCGTTGTAAGTGTGTAAAGCGAATCCAGCTTTCGGCTTCATGCGGCTGATAATCCTGATGTGCCCAACTCATCCAGGGCAACAATGTGTCCAGAGAGTCGTTAACGGCTTCCGTGAAAGCCTCAATATCATGTAAATCGAAAGGGCGCAGGCGAAGTGTCGAAATCATCGGTGTCATGCTCTCATCCTTGTACGTTTCCCCCTTTATGTTAACAAGCAATTTTGCACCGGGGAATAAATTTAGTGTACATTTTAATTTACACTAAAAAATAGCTGGGGCTTTTTGTGATATTAATTAAGTTTCTGTTATTTATGATTTAATTAAGGTTATTGGCGGTGCATTTTTAATGTGGTAAATAAAGTGTACACAAAGGATTGCCAGATGTACCACTTATGATACAGTTAAGCACCTCCTCCATGAGGACCCTTTGACCGTATAAATGAGAGTAAAGGACAGGACGATGCAAAAAGACGCGTTAAACAATGTTCATATCGCCAATGAGCAAGTGTTGATTACTCCGGAAGAGCTGAAAAACAAATTCCCCTTGAGCAACGCGCAGCAGGCGCAAATCGCCGCTTCGCGCCAGACGATTGCCGATATCATTGCAGGCCGTGATCCGCGCCTGTTAGTGGTCTGTGGCCCCTGCTCAATTCACGATACGGAAGCTGCTCTGGATTATGCCCGTCGTCTGCAAAGTCTCTCTGAACAGGTAAAAGATCGCCTGTATCTTGTTATGCGCGTCTACTTTGAGAAACCCCGCACCACCGTTGGCTGGAAAGGGTTAATCAACGATCCTTACATGGATAACTCATTCGATATGGAAGCGGGTTTACATATTGCCCGTGAATTACTGGTTAACCTGGTCGATATGGGCTTACCTTTAGCTACTGAAGCGCTGGACCCAAACAGCCCGCAATATTTAGGCGATCTGTTTAGCTGGTCGGCGATCGGTGCACGTACCACGGAATCGCAAACCCACCGTGAAATGGCGTCGGGTCTGTCGATGCCGGTGGGCTTTAAAAACGGCACGGACGGAAGTTTGGGGACGGCGATCAACGCTATGCGCGCTGCAGCCATGCCTCACCGCTTTGTGGGCATCAATCAGTCCGGCCAGGTTTGCCTGCTGCAAACCCAGGGCAATCCCGATGGGCATGTGATTTTACGCGGCGGCAAAGCGCCGAATTACAGTCCGGAAGACGTAGCACAATGTGAAACTGCCATGCTTAAAGCGGGACTCCGTCCAGCCTTAATGATAGATTGCAGCCACGGTAATTCTGACAAAGATTACCGCCGTCAGCCTGGTGTTGCTCAGTCGGCCGTTGACCAGATCAAGAAAGGCAACCGTTCGATTATTGGCCTGATGCTGGAAAGCCACATTAACGAAGGCAACCAGTCTTCGGAGCAGCCGCGCAGCGATATGAAGTACGGCGTTTCTGTTACCGATGCCTGCGTCAACTGGAGCGTCACGGAGGCATTACTGCGTGAAATGCATGATGAGCTACACGAGGTGCTGTCGGCGCGTCTTTCACACGAGGTGTAGTGGGCAATGGTGGCTGAACTAAACGCATTACGCGAACAAATTGATACGGTAGATAAAGCGTTACTGGATCTACTGGCAAAACGTCTGGAACTGGTAGCGGAAGTGGGCGAAGTAAAAAGTCGTCATGGTCTACCTATCTATGTCCCGGAACGGGAGGCTTCCATGCTGGCGTCCCGTCGCAAAGAGGCGGAAGCACTGGGTGTGCCTGCCGATTTGATCGAAGACATATTGCGCCGTGTGATGCGAGAATCCTATACCAGCGAAAACGATAAAGGCTTTAAAACGCTGCGTCCCGATCTTCGTCCGGTGGTTATCGTCGGCGGTAATGGCCAGATGGGGCGGCTGTTTACTAAAATGCTGACGCTGTCGGGTTACCAGGTGAAAACGCTGGATAAAGACGACTGGGATCGGGCCGATGCGCTGTTAAGCGATGCTGGTATGGTGATTATCAGCGTGCCCATTCATCTGACTGAACAGGTCATTGAACAGCTTCCTCCACTGCCGGATGACTGCATCCTTGTGGATCTTGCTTCCGTCAAGAATCGGCCTTTACAGGCGATGCTGGCGGCGCATCGCGGACCGGTAGTGGGTTTGCATCCCATGTTCGGACCTGACAGCGGCAGCCTGGCCAAACAGGTTGTGGTCTGGTGCGATGGGCGGCAGCCCGAAGCCTATCAGTGGCTGCTGGAGCAAATACAGGTCTGGGGAGCTCGCCTGCACCGCATTGGGGCGGAAGAGCACGATCAGAACATGGCGTTTATCCAGGCGCTGCGCCATTTTGCCACTTTTGCTTATGGCCTTCACCTGGCTGAAGAGAACGTCAATCTTGATCAACTGCTGGCATTATCCTCGCCCATTTACCGGCTTGAGCTGGCAATGGTGGGGCGCTTGTTCGCGCAGGATCCGCAGCTTTATGCGGATATCATCATGTCGTCTGAAAATAACCTGAACCTTATCAAGCGCTATTATCAGCGGTTTGGTGAAGCCATTGCGCTGCTGGAGCAAGGTGATAAACACGCCTTTATCGCCAGCTTTAATCGGGTCGAAGACTGGTTTGGCGATCACGCCAAACGCTTTTTGGTTGAGAGCAGAAGCTTGCTTCGCTCGGCTAACGACAGCCGTCCGTAATGTAAAAAGGCATCCAGATGGATGCCTTTTTTCTGGCTACTTCTCGGGTTCGACAGGAATGACATTTTCACTGGGATAACAACCAAGCACTTTCAATGAACGCGTCATCGCACGCAGCTCTTCCAGTGCCTGCTGCATTTTTTCAGACTGCAGATTGCCCTGCACATCCAGATAAAACATCTCTTCCCATGGGTTACCGTTAATCGGACGGGATTCCAGCTTGCTCATAATCAGATTGTGCTGACGTAATACCAACAGCGCGTCAACCAGCGCACCCGCCTGCTGACCGGTTGCCATAATCAGCGTGGTTTTCGCCGAAATCTGATCGGATACCTCGATGGATTTTCGGGCCAGGACAATAAAGCGCGTGTGATTCTGCTGTTGGTTTGCCAGATTGCGCTCAAGCACCTGTAACTGATACAGCTCGCCACCGGCTTCGCTACCAATCGCCGCGACCTTAGGTGAGTTCAGTGCGGCGACTTTTTCCATGGCCGCGGCGGTGCTTTCGGTATAGACAATCTTCCAGTGTGGGAAGCGGTTAATGAAGTGGCTGGTCTGCTGAAAAGGCTGCGGATGACTGTAGACCGTTTCAATCTGTTCCAGATCGCTCTGACTGCTGACCAACATGCAGTGTTCAATCGGCAGCGTCAGCTCACCCACAATCGATAAATTGGTCTGTTGCAGCAGGTCGTAAACGTCGTTGATAGAACCGGAGCTGGTGTTCTCAATCGGTAAGACGGCGTAATCTGCCGCGTTGTTTTCGACCTGTTTAATGATGTCGTGAAATTTCAGGCAACCGCACTCCACCATATTACTGAAATGGCGTGCAGCATACTGACGCGCCGCCAGATGAGAATAGGAGCCTTTCGGGCCTAAGAAGGCGATGCGGGCCGCGTGAGCATGAGGATGGTTAAGGTTTTTTTGCAGCAACGCCTGCTGTGTCAGAACCGAATCTTCAATGACCAACTGGAAAAGACGAGTGATGTAGTGGGCATCCAACTGATGTTTTTTGCCCAGCACGATAAGGTGCTCAATCAGCGCGCGTTCACGTTCAACGTCGCGGACAGGGCGGTGCGTTGCCAGTTTCGCCTGTGCCACCTCCACAGCCAGCAAACGCCGTTCGGCGAGTAACGTCAGTAGTTTTTCGTCAACGGCGCTGATTTTTTCACGCAGTGCCAGAAGCGGATTGTCCGGGGTCATAAGGCTCACCTGTAAGCTATCCAATAAAAAAGCCTCCCGATTGGGAGGCTTTGTTGTTCGTCTTCGCTTTCTTTTTACACGACGAATGGCCTCCCAATCAGGGGAAGGTAAAAAAGAAAGCGAAGAAAAACGACAGTGTTTTCATGACAGGTTCCGAAAAATAAGCTGAACTGAGAGTAACCGCACAGATGAAAAGCTGTCAACAAAAAACGCGCCCGTAGGCGCGTCTGTAAGGCTGGAGCAGAACTTATTCTTCTGCGGCGGGCGTAAAGTCTTTGACGCTGGTGGCCGCACGGCGCGCTTCAGATTTGTGCTGAACTTTGTTGAGTTGGCGCTCAAGTTTACTAATCAGGTCGTTGATAGCGGTATACATATCGTCGTGCTTGGCACTGGCGACCAGTGTCCCGTTGGGTGTGTTAATGGTGGCGTCCGCCACAAATTCTTTGGACTCTTTCGACAGAACGATATGTGGGTTAATCAGGTCGGTTTGCCATTTTTCTAACTTGGCGAGACGGTCTTCGACGTGTTCACGGATGGCTGGAGTGATTTCCATTTGCTTACTGGTAATATTCACGATCATTATTCTTACCTCTCTGTGATTGCCGTCTGAATGGATCCAGCATAGCGCGATATGCCTATAGATGTGTGATTTTGATCACAAAAAAATGTCACTTTTTGTCAACTACAGCAAATTGTGAGAAAGGGCGAGAATGTGGCTGAAAAGCCTTGAAGCCAAAGCATTATCAAGGCATTCTTGATGAGTTAGCTCGGCAGGAAAGTGAACATTTCACTTGTTCTGCAAGCATAAAAAAGCAGCCCTAAAGGCTGCTTTTTTTTGTGGCTAAAAGCGCAAACGTATCAGCCGTTATTGGCGGCGATAATTTTTGCGACTCTTTCCGCCTCGGCATTCAGTTGCAGCTGGCGATAGGCGTTTTCCATCAGTGGCAGCGCGTCATGCGTAGCCTGCGTATCCGGATAATCGCGCATCATGCCCTCAACACGGTTAACAACCGCGACATAAGCCTCACGCTTGGTATAGAATTGCGCCACCGAAAGCTCATATTTAGCCAGACGATCTTTCAGGTAGACCTGACGCTTGTATGCATCAGCCGCATACTGGCTGTTTGGATAACTGCGCAGCAGCTGTGCAAAGTCGCGAAATGCATCACGAGCATGAGTAGGATCGCGATCGGAACGGTCGATACCGAAAAAGCCCTGTAATGCCGAATCGTCCAGCGCCATATCCGTCAGCCCTTTCATATAGATGACGTAATCGATATTAGGATGCGTTGGATTCAAACGCATGAAGCGGCTGATGGCAGCTTGTGCCATGGGCAGATCGGCATTTTTATAGTACGCGTAGATCAAATCCAACTGAACCTGCTGCGAATAGGGACCGAAGGGATAACGATTATCCAGCGCTTCCAGTTGCTTAATCGCCGCTTTAAAGTTACCGTCCTGCAGCTTTTGTTGCGCTGTAGCATAGATTTCAGAAGGCGGGTTGTCCGGTACCGCGTCATTTGAGCCGGAACAACCAACAAGTGCCAGGCTCAGTGTGGCTGCAGCCACCAGATATTTCATACGCGTCATGACGAAGTGATTATCCTCAAAATGTTATGGCGGAAGCTGTCCGTATAGCTCCCGGTAATGACCAGGTACGATAGCACATTATATTAAACGGCATCGCCGTAAAACCCAACGTTAACGAAGAAGCTGTATATGGCACAACAAGTTCAACTCACCGCAACGGTATCCGAGTCACAACTCGGACAACGTTTAGATCAAACTTTGGCGGAATTGTTCCCTGATTATTCACGTTCTCGCATAAAAGAATGGATTCTCGACCAGCGCGTCAGTGTTAACGGCACTGTTATTGATAAGCCAAAAGAAAAAGTGCTTGGCGGCGAGCGCGTATCTATCGATGCAGAGATCGAAGAAGAGCAGCGCTGGGAACCGCAAAACATCCCGCTGGATATCGTTTACGAAGATGAAGATATCATCGTCATCAATAAACCACGTGACTTTGTGGTGCACCCGGGCGCGGGAAATCCCGATGGCACCGTACTCAATGCACTGCTGCATCACTATCCGGCCATTATGGATGTACCGCGCGCAGGTATTGTCCATCGTCTGGACAAAGACACGACCGGGCTAATGGTAGTGGCGAAAACCGTACCGGCGCAAACGCACCTTGTAGATTCACTGCAGCGTCGCGAAATTACACGCGAATATGAAGCCGTGGCAATTGGTACGATGACAGCTGGCGGGACGGTAGATGAACCGATTAGCCGTCACTCGACAAAACGTACTCATATGTCTGTGCACCCAATGGGGAAACCGGCTGTAACCCATTATCGCATCATGGAGCATTTCCGTGCCCATACGCGGTTACGTTTACGACTGGAGACCGGCCGTACGCACCAGATTCGTGTGCATATGTCGCATATTAATCATCCTCTGGTGGGCGATCCGCTTTATGGTGGTCGTCCGCGTCCGCCAAAAGGGGCATCTGAAGACTTCATTACCACGCTGCGCGGATTTGATCGTCAGGCGCTGCACGCTACGATGCTTCGTCTTTACCATCCTATCTCGGGTATTGAAATGGAGTTTCATGCTGCGATACCTCAGGACATGATCGATCTGATTGATGCGCTGAAAGCGGATACAGAGATGTTCAAGGATCAACTGGACTGGCTATGAGCCTGATTATTCCACAATGGCCTGCGCCTGATCGGGTGCGCGCCGCCTCAACCTTACGTCAGGGCGGGGTCAGTGAGGGCAACTGGCGTTCGCTGAATTTGGGCAGCCATGTGGGTGACAAGCCGCAGCATGTGGCGGCTAACCGAGAGCGGCTGGTCTCGCTTGCGGCGTTGCCGGCGATGCCACAGTGGCTTGAGCAGGTCCATTCAACCGACGTTGAACGCCTCAGCGCAGGCGGAAACCTGTTGCTACAGGCAGATGCCTGTATCACCCGTGATACGGGCGTGGTGTGTGCGGTAATGACGGCTGACTGTTTGCCCGTGTTGTTCTGTTCGGATGACGGCAGCGAAGTAGCTGCGGCTCATGCCGGATGGCGTGGGCTGTGTGGCGGCGTCCTGGAAAATACGCTGGCCCAGTTTCAGGCTGCTCCCGCTTATATCCACGCCTGGCTCGGTCCGGCAATTGGCCCTGATGCATTTGAAGTCGGTGCGGAAGTCCGTCGTGCGTTTGTGGAGAAAGACCCACAGGCCGCCGCCGCTTTTCGTCCAGCGGGCGAGAAATTCTACGCCGACATCTGGCTGCTGGCCCGTCAGCGGCTGCACGCCGCAGGAGTGAAATCCGTTAGCGCGGACTCACGCTGCACCTTTCACGAGCAGGAGGATTTCTTCTCCTATCGTCGCGATGGTGTCACCGGCCGTATGGCAACTTTAATTTGGCTGTTATAGTCTTAGCCCATAAGACGATCCAGACAGCGCATTTTTTACTCCTATCTCAGGTCATTAACCTTGAAAATTTGAGGAATGACCTCATCTTAATCTCCAGTAGCATTTGACCTGTAATGGGAGGAATTATGCGTCTGGATCGTCTTACTAATAAATTTCAACTCGCTCTCTCCGACGCGCAGTCTTTGGCTCTGGGACACGACAACCAGTTCATTGAACCTTTACACCTGATGAGTGCGTTGCTCAAACAGGAGGGCGGTTCTATTGCGCCGCTGTTGTCCTCAGCCGGTGCTGACGTCGCAGCGTTACGTACGCAGATTGATCAGGCTATTGACCGTCTGCCTCAGGTTGAAGGCAGCGACGGCGATGTGCAACCTTCTGCCGATCTCATCCGAGTGCTTAACCTGTGCGACAAGCTGGCACAGAAGCGCAACGACAACTTTATCTCATCTGAATTATTTGTTTTGGCAGCCCTGGATTCACGTGGCTCGCTGGCGGATATTTTGAAATCCGCAGGTGCCACCAACGAAAAGCTCACCCAAGCGATTGAACAACTTCGTGGAGGCGACAACGTGAACGATCAAGGTGCTGAAGATCAGCGTCAGGCTTTAAAAAAATACACGATTGATCTCACCGAACGCGCCGAAAAAGGCAAGTTGGACCCGGTGATTGGGCGTGACGAAGAGATTCGCCGCACCATCCAGGTGTTGCAGCGTCGTACTAAAAACAACCCGGTGTTAATCGGTGAGCCAGGTGTAGGTAAAACCGCCATCGTTGAAGGGCTGGCACAGCGCATTATCAATGGTGAAGTACCGGAAGGGCTGAAAGGCCGCCGCGTACTCGCACTGGATATGGGAGCGCTGGTGGCGGGGGCGAAATACCGTGGTGAATTCGAAGAGCGCCTGAAAGGGGTACTTAGCGACCTGTCAAAACAGGAAGGCAATGTCATTCTGTTTATCGACGAACTGCATACGATGGTTGGTGCGGGTAAAGCAGACGGTGCGATGGATGCCGGTAATATGCTCAAGCCTGCGCTGGCTCGTGGTGAGCTGCACTGCGTTGGTGCCACCACGCTGGACGAGTATCGCCAGTACATAGAAAAAGATGCCGCCCTGGAGCGTCGTTTCCAGAAAGTGTTTGTGGCAGAGCCAAGCGTTGAAGATACCATCGCGATTTTGCGTGGTTTGAAAGAGCGCTATGAGCTGCACCACCACGTGCAGATCACTGACCCGGCTATCGTCGCAGCCGCCACGCTTTCACACCGCTACATCGCCGACCGCCAGTTGCCGGACAAGGCAATTGACCTGATTGACGAGGCAGCATCGAGCATCCGTATGCAGATTGACTCCAAACCTGAAGCGCTGGATCGGCTGGAACGCCGCATTATCCAGTTGAAGCTGGAACAGCAGGCGTTGAAGAAAGAGTCTGACGATGCCAGCGTCAAGCGTCTGGATATGCTGGAAGCCGAGCTAAACCAGAAAGAGCGTGAATATGCCGAGCTGGAAGAAGAGTGGAAAGCGGAAAAAGCCTCGTTAACGGGTACGCAGAATATTAAAGCGGAACTGGAGCAGGCACGGCTTACGCTTGAGCAGGCTCGTCGTTCCGGCGATCTGGCGCAGATGTCAGAACTGCAGTATGGCAAGATCCCGGCGCTGGAAAAACAGTTGGCTTCCGCTACACAGGCTGAAGGCAAGACCATGAAGCTGCTGCGCAACCGCGTAACAGATGTAGAGATTGCCGATGTCCTGGCGCGCTGGACGGGTATTCCGGTCGCTCGCATGATGGAAGGGGAGCGTGACAAACTTCTGCGTATGGAGCAGTCGCTTCACTCACGCGTGATTGGACAGGATGAAGCGGTTGAAGCGGTTTCTAATGCCATTCGCCGTAGCCGCGCAGGTCTGGCCGATCCAAATCGTCCTGTCGGGTCGTTCCTGTTTCTGGGGCCAACCGGGGTAGGTAAAACGGAATTGTGTAAATCACTGGCTAACTTCCTGTTTGATAGTGACGATGCGATGGTTCGTATCGACATGTCCGAATTTATGGAGAAACACTCCGTATCGCGGCTGGTGGGTGCACCTCCGGGTTATGTCGGCTATGAAGAGGGTGGTTATCTGACTGAAGCGGTTCGCCGTCGTCCTTATTCGGTGATCCTGCTTGATGAGATTGAGAAGGCACATCCCGATGTCTTCAATATCCTGCTGCAGGTGCTGGATGATGGCCGGTTGACGGACGGACAAGGACGCACTGTTGATTTCCGCAATACGGTTGTGATCATGACGTCTAACCTGGGTTCAGATTTGATTCAGGAACGTTTCGGTAATCTGAATTATGCCGAAATGAAAGGGCTGGTCATGGGCGTTGTGGGTCAGCATTTCCGTCCGGAGTTTGTGAACCGTATTGATGAAGTGGTGGTGTTCCATCCGTTGGGTGAGCAGCATATTGCTTCTATTGCTCAGATTCAGCTACAGCGGTTGTATAAACGTCTGGAAGACCGAGGCTATCAGCTGCATATCTCTGAAGCCGCAATCAAACTGCTGGGTGAAAACGGTTATGACCCGGTTTACGGTGCGCGTCCATTGAAACGCGCTATCCAGCAGCAGATAGAAAACCCACTGGCACAGCAGATTCTTTCTGGTGCGCTGGTTCCGGGCAAAGTGATTGAGATGGATGTAAAAGACGACGTCATTACGGCGCATCAGTAAGATCATCTCTGTAAAAACGGGCGTAATGCCCGTTTTTTGTACCTGCTAGTTGCGGTTTGGGTGGTTTTTAAAGCGCATTGCCTGGAAAGTGAGCACTCGAAAGATTTATTTGAATTAGCGCTTGTCAGCCTAAAATATTTCCCTATAATGCGCCTCCACTGACACGGCACAACGGCTTACGGAATGCGGTGTTGAGAGGTTCAGGAAACTGAGCCGCCGGAGAAAAACTTCTGAAAAAGAGGTTGACTCTGAAGGAGGAAAGCGTAATATACGCCACCTCGCGACAGACGGTTAACCCGCTGTTCGCACTGCTCTTTAACAATTTATCAGACAATCTGTGTGGGCACTCGCAGGATTGATATCAGCGTCTCCGGACGTAAAAAATATCAAGTCTCACGAGTGAACACATAATGAAATTCATTATGACGTTTTACAGATGAGCACCGCTGAACTGGTTTCAGCAAATCAAACTTAAATTGAAGAGTTTGATCATGGCTCAGATTGAACGCTGGCGGCAGGCCTAACACATGCAAGTCGGACGGTAGCACAGAGAGCTTGCTCTCGGGTGACGAGTGGCGGACGGGTGAGTAATGTCTGGGGATCTGCCCGATAGAGGGGGATAACCACTGGAAACGGTGGCTAATACCGCATAACGTCGCAAGACCAAAGAGGGGGACCTTCGGGCCTCTCACTATCGGATGAACCCAGATGGGATTAGCTAGTAGGCGGGGTAACGGCCCACCTAGGCGACGATCCCTAGCTGGTCTGAGAGGATGACCAGCCACACTGGAACTGAGACACGGTCCAGACTCCTACGGGAGGCAGCAGTGGGGAATATTGCACAATGGGCGCAAGCCTGATGCAGCCATGCCGCGTGTATGAAGAAGGCCTTCGGGTTGTAAAGTACTTTCAGCGGGGAGGAAGGCATTGTGGTTAATAACCGCAGTGATTGACGTTACCCGCAGAAGAAGCACCGGCTAACTCCGTGCCAGCAGCCGCGGTAATACGGAGGGTGCAAGCGTTAATCGGAATTACTGGGCGTAAAGCGCACGCAGGCGGTCTGTTAAGTCAGATGTGAAATCCCCGGGCTTAACCTGGGAACTGCATTTGAAACTGGCAGGCTTGAGTCTCGTAGAGGGGGGTAGAATTCCAGGTGTAGCGGTGAAATGCGTAGAGATCTGGAGGAATACCGGTGGCGAAGGCGGCCCCCTGGACGAAGACTGACGCTCAGGTGCGAAAGCGTGGGGAGCAAACAGGATTAGATACCCTGGTAGTCCACGCCGTAAACGATGTCGACTTGGAGGTTGTTCCCTTGAGGAGTGGCTTCCGGAGCTAACGCGTTAAGTCGACCGCCTGGGGAGTACGGCCGCAAGGTTAAAACTCAAATGAATTGACGGGGGCCCGCACAAGCGGTGGAGCATGTGGTTTAATTCGATGCAACGCGAAGAACCTTACCTACTCTTGACATCCACGGAATTCGGCAGAGATGCCTTAGTGCCTTCGGGAACCGTGAGACAGGTGCTGCATGGCTGTCGTCAGCTCGTGTTGTGAAATGTTGGGTTAAGTCCCGCAACGAGCGCAACCCTTATCCTTTGTTGCCAGCGATTCGGTCGGGAACTCAAAGGAGACTGCCGGTGATAAACCGGAGGAAGGTGGGGATGACGTCAAGTCATCATGGCCCTTACGAGTAGGGCTACACACGTGCTACAATGGCGCATACAAAGAGAAGCGACCTCGCGAGAGCAAGCGGACCTCACAAAGTGCGTCGTAGTCCGGATCGGAGTCTGCAACTCGACTCCGTGAAGTCGGAATCGCTAGTAATCGTGGATCAGAATGCCACGGTGAATACGTTCCCGGGCCTTGTACACACCGCCCGTCACACCATGGGAGTGGGTTGCAAAAGAAGTAGGTAGCTTAACCTCCGGGAGGGCGCTTACCACTTTGTGATTCATGACTGGGGTGAAGTCGTAACAAGGTAACCGTAGGGGAACCTGCGGTTGGATCACCTCCTTACCTGAAGATACCTTCCCGCGAAGTGCTCACACAGATTGTCTGATAGAAAGATAAAGAAGCAAGACGGCTGCGAAGTCGAGACACGTCCGTGTCCCCTTCGTCTAGCGGTTAGGACTCCGCCCTTTCACGGCGGCAACAGGGGTTCGAATCCCCTAGGGGACGCCACTTGCTTGGTGACAGGTGAAAGGTGTTGCCCACATATCTTAAAGATGACTTACGAGTCGTGTTTAAGATTTTGCTCTTTAACAATCCGGAACAAGCTGAAAATTTGAAACGACGCATTGTCGTGTTCCTCCGTAATAAGGAACACAGCACAACGCGTTCGAGTCTCTCAAAAGCTTACAGCTTACAAGCTAACTGTTATGCAGTAGCGCGCGAGCAGTGAAGAAAGCAAGGCGCGTCGGCGCACAGCCAGCGGAGCGTACTGAAGTACGTGAGCATGGCGAGCACCGCGCAACGACGCATTCTTTACGCGCAGCCGTTACGGTATTACAGATAAACGCCTGTGGGTTGTGAGGTTAAGCGACTAAGCGTACACGGTGGATGCCCTGGCAGTCAGAGGCGATGAAGGGCGTGCTAATCTGCGATAAGCGCCGGTAAGGTGATATGAACCGCAATAACCGGCGATACCCGAATGGGGAAACCCAGTGTGACTCGTCACACTATCATGCAGTGAATACATAGCTGCATGAGGCGAACCGGGGGAACTGAAACATCTAAGTACCCCGAGGAAAAGAAATCAACCGAGATTCCCCCAGTAGCGGCGAGCGAACGGGGAGGAGCCCAGAACCATCATCAGCTTGTGCATCAGTGGAAGCGTCTGGAAAGTCGCAGGGTACAGGGTGATACTCCCGTACACAAAGGTGCACAGGCTGTGAGTTCGATGAGTAAGGCGGGACACGTGGTATCCTGTCTGAATATGGGGGGACCATCCTCCAAGGCTAAATACTCCTGACTGACCGATAGTGAACCAGTACCGTGAGGGAAAGGCGAAAAGAACCCCGGCGAGGGGAGTGAAACAGAACCTGAAACCGTGTACGTACAAGCAGTGGGAGCCTTCTTTATGGGGGTGACTGCGTACCTTTTGTATAATGGGTCAGCGACTTATATTCTGTAGCAAGGTTAACCGTATAGGGGAGCCGCAGGGAAACCGAGTCTTAACTGGGCGTTAAGTTGCAGGGTATAGACCCGAAACCCGGTGATCTAGCCATGGGCAGGTTGAAGGTTGGGTAACACTAACTGGAGGACCGAACCGACTAATGTTGAAAAATTAGCGGATGACCTGTGGCTGGGGGTGAAAGGCCAATCAAACCGGGAGATAGCTGGTTCTCCCCGAAAGCTATTTAGGTAGCGCCTCGTGAACTCATCTCCGGGGGTAGAGCACTGTTTCGGCTAGGGGGCCATCCCGGCTTACCAACCCGATGCAAACTGCGAATACCGGAGAATGTTATCACGGGAGACACACGGCGGGTGCTAACGTCCGTCGTGAAGAGGGAAACAACCCAGACCGCCAGCTAAGGTCCCAAAGTCATGGTTAAGTGGGAAACGATGTGGGAAGGCACAGACAGCCAGGATGTTGGCTTAGAAGCAGCCATCATTTAAAGAAAGCGTAATAGCTCACTGGTCGAGTCGGCCTGCGCGGAAGATGTAACGGGGCTAAACCATGCACCGAAGCTGCGGCAGCGACACTATGTGTTGTTGGGTAGGGGAGCGTTCTGTAAGCCGTTGAAGGTGTGCTGTGAGGCATGCTGGAGGTATCAGAAGTGCGAATGCTGACATAAGTAACGATAAACAAGGTGAAAAACCTTGTCGCCGGAAGACCAAGGGTTCCTGTTCAACGTTAATCGGAGCAGGGTGAGTCGACCCCTAAGGCGAGGCCGAAAGGCGTAGTCGATGGGAAACAGGTTAATATTCCTGTACTTGGTGTTACTGCGAAGGGGGGACGGAGAAGGCTATATCAGCCGGGCGACGGTTGTCCCGGTTTAAGCGTGTAGGTGTGTGTTCCAGGCAAATCCGGTTCACTTTACACTGAGGCGTGACGACGAGGCACTACGGTGCTGAAGTGATAAATGCCCTGCTTCCAGGAAAAGCCTCTAAGCATCAGGTAACACAAAATCGTACCCCAAACCGACACAGGTGGTCAGGTAGAGAATACCAAGGCGCTTGAGAGAACTCGGGTGAAGGAACTAGGCAAAATGGTGCCGTAACTTCGGGAGAAGGCACGCTGGCGCGTAGGTGAAGGGACCTGCTCCCCGAGCCGAAGCCAGTCGAAGATACCAGCTGGCTGCAACTGTTTATTAAAAACACAGCACTGTGCAAACACGAAAGTGGACGTATACGGTGTGACGCCTGCCCGGTGCCGGAAGGTTAATTGATGGGGTTAAGCGCAAGCTGAAGCTCTTGATCGAAGCCCCGGTAAACGGCGGCCGTAACTATAACGGTCCTAAGGTAGCGAAATTCCTTGTCGGGTAAGTTCCGACCTGCACGAATGGCGTAATGATGGCCAGGCTGTCTCCACCCGAGACTCAGTGAAATTGAAATCGCTGTGAAGATGCAGTGTACCCGCGGCAAGACGGAAAGACCCCGTGAACCTTTACTACAGCTTGACACTGAACACTGAGCCTTGATGTGTAGGATAGGTGGGAGGCTTTGAAGCGTGGACGCCAGTCTGCGTGGAGCCAACCTTGAAATACCACCCTTTAATGTTTGATGTTCTAACGTAGGCCCGTGATCCGGGCTGCGGACAGTGTCTGGTGGGTAGTTTGACTGGGGCGGTCTCCTCCTAAAGAGTAACGGAGGAGCACGAAGGTTGGCTAATCCTGGTCGGACATCAGGAGGTTAGTGCAATGGCATAAGCCAGCTTGACTGCGAGAGTGACGGCTCGAGCAGGTGCGAAAGCAGGTCATAGTGATCCGGTGGTTCTGAATGGAAGGGCCATCGCTCAACGGATAAAAGGTACTCCGGGGATAACAGGCTGATACCGCCCAAGAGTTCATATCGACGGCGGTGTTTGGCACCTCGATGTCGGCTCATCACATCCTGGGGCTGAAGTAGGTCCCAAGGGTACGGCTGTTCGCCGTTTAAAGTGGTACGCGAGCTGGGTTTAGAACGTCGTGAGACAGTTCGGTCCCTATCTGCCGTGGGCGCTGGAGAATTGAGGGGGGTTGCTCCTAGTACGAGAGGACCGGAGTGAACGCACCGCTGGTGTCCGGGTTGTCACGCCAGTGGCACTGCCCGGTAGCTAAGTGCGGAAAAGATAAGTGCTGAAAGCATCTAAGCACGAAACTTGCCCCGAGATGAGTTCTCCCTGACCCTTTAAGGGTCCTGAAGGGACGTTGAAGACGACGACGTTGATAGGCCGGGTGTGTAAGCGCAGCGATGCGTTGAGCTTACCGGTACTAATGACCCGTGAGGCTTAACCTTACAACGCCAGAGGCGTTTTGGTTGAGAGACGAATTAAATTTTCAGCATTGTTTACCGGAAAAGAATTTGCGGAAACGACAGATTTTGCGGCATGAGAAGGCGCAGAGCGATGACGTCAGCGGGAGCATACTGAAGTATGTGACCGTTGCGGCAGAGCGAATGCAACGCGTTCATGGCGTAAAAGAGTCGTTTCGTGCACAAAGAATTTGCCTGGCGGCTGTAGCGCGGTGGTCCCACCTGACCCCATGCCGAACTCAGAAGTGAAACGCCGTAGCGCCGATGGTAGTGTGGGGTCTCCCCATGCGAGAGTAGGGAACTGCCAGGCATCAAACAAGTGAAGAAGCCCTGAACGAAAGTTCAGGGCTTTTTTACGTCCGTAACCTGCGGAAAGCGGGGCGTCAGGACGGTTATGCTGCGCGGCCGGGACTGCGCGAGCGCCGTCCGCGTCATTAAAACCGCCGGGCCGGGATAAAATGGCGCGTGAGAAAGCCGGATGGCGTGTCCGTCATAACGTAAAAAACTTACTCACAGACGCTCTCACTCCCTACAATAAGTGAAGAAGCCCTGAACGAAAGTTCAGGGCTTTTTTACGTGCGTAATCTGTGAAAAGCAGGGCGTCAGGCTGGTCATCACGCACAGCACCTGGCATAAACCTGCACCACCGCTAGACCGGCAACGGATGCGTTTTTTTTACTTCTCTCAGTGATATAGAAGAATTAATACTCAGAATTCCGGGTAATTTACGCAATTCCTTTTCAATAAACAGACTGTAATGGTCTAAATCCCGCGCCACGACCTGTAAGAGAAAATCGGCTTCACCGGTGATGTTGTGACAGGAAAGTACGTAAGGATTGGCCGTGATCCGTTCTTCAAAGTCCCGGGTTGCTGCCTCACTGTGCTGACTGCAAACCAGACGGACAAATGCCATCACGCCAAAGCCCACCTTTCTGCGGTTAATCACCGCCTGATAGCCCTCAATAAATTCCTCATCTTCAAGCCGTTTCAGTCGTCGCCATGCCGAGGCTGGGCTCACGTCCAAATCCTGAGAAAGCTTAAGGCTCGATACTCTGCCGTCCTGCTGGAGATAACGCAGCAGCGCCAGATCTTTCTTATCCAGAATGCTCACTGATATATCCACTCACTATTAGCGTATTTAATGAAGGATAATTTCATAATTAATTATTCAGCTGCAATAGCTGAAAAGTAATTTCCTGATCGAAAGGTATAATTTTAAAGACACCTACGATGAGGGTTTACTGATGAAAGCTGTCATATACGAGTCATTTCTGTCGCCACCACTACTGAAAACGGTTCCGGACCCCACTCCCGAGCCCCACGGCGTGGTGATTCGGGTCAAAGCGACCGGGGTTTGCCGAAGTGACTGGCATGGCTGGGTGGGGCACGATCTCGATATCCCTTTGCCGCATGTGCCAGGACATGAATTTGCGGGCACGATAGAAGCCGTTGGCAGCGCGGTGACAAAATGGCGGCCTGGCGATAATGTCACGGTACCCTTCGTGTCGGGCTGTGGTTTTTGTCACGAGTGTCACTCAGGCAATCAGCAGGTTTGCGATCGTCAGTTCCAGCCAGGTTTCACCCACTGGGGATCTTTCGCAGAATATGTGGCGGTACAGCAGGCGGACTTGAACCTCATCGCGCTGCCGGACACACTTAACTTCACTACCGCAGCGAGCCTCGGATGCCGTTTCATCACCTCGTTCAGGGCAGTGGTCGATCAGGGAAGAACGTCTGCAGGGCAGTGGCTTGCCGTCCACGGTTGTGGTGGGGTTGGCCTCTCCGCCATCATGATTGCGAATGCACTTGGGGCAAACGTGGTAGCGATTGATATCGCGGAGGATAAATTGCAGCTGGCCCGGGATTTGGGTGCCGTCGCCGTCGTGAATGCTGCACGTGTGCACAATGTGGCGGAAGCCATCAAAGACATTACCCAGGGTGGAGCGCATGTTTCCCTGGATGCACTCGGTCATACGGTCACCTGCGTGAACTCCATTAACTCGCTAAGAAAAAGAGGCAGGCACATCCAGATCGGCCTGATGGCGGGTGAACACAGTGCACCGCCTATCCCAATGGCCAGGGTGATTGCTAATGAACTGGAAATTATTGGCAGTCATGGCATGCAGGCTCACCGCTATGACGTCATGATGAATATGATAGCGGCGGGAAAACTCCGCCCTGAAAAGCTCATTGGCAGAACCATTAACCTTGAGCAATCCATAGAAGCGTTAATGAATATGGATAAGTTTGAATCGCCGGGGGTAACGGTAGTCACCGCGTTTTAACGGGTTAACACGACCTCTTCCTCGTCATTGATGTGCATGTGGACGGGAAGAGGCCGCTGGCCTCCCCTGCCTGCGCAACTGAAGATTTCAGTTGTTTCAGGGAATTAACAACGCATGTCACATTTTGTCATATTCAGACAACACATCTTTCCGTTTCCGCCATGACCGTGCTTTACTCAACGCTTTAACGCTGCTTATCAGCAAGGAGCCGAGGCATAGCATGTCAGACGTGATCAAGAATCAACAAGCGCAGGTGCTTGACCGAAAAAAACGTATCTGGGCCATCGTAGGCGCATCTTCAGGTAATCTTGTCGAATGGTTCGACTTTTATGTGTACTCGTTTTTCTCACTCTACTTCGCCCACATTTTCTTCCCACAAGGTGATACCACAACCCAGTTATTGCAAACGGCAGGCGTATTTGCCGCAGGCTTTTTAATGAGGCCAATTGGCGGCTGGTTATTTGGCTATATCGGTGACCGCCACGGGCGCAAAAAATCGATGTTGATCTCTGTCTGTATGATGTGTTTCGGCTCCCTGGTGATTGCCTGCCTGCCGGGCTATGACAGTATCGGGATCGCCGCACCGATCCTGTTATTGCTGGCGCGTATGTTTCAGGGACTGTCAGTGGGCGGAGAGTACGGTACAAGCGCAACGTATATGAGTGAAGTGGCGCTGGAAGGGCGGAAAGGCTTTTACGCATCGTTCCAGTACGTGACATTAATTGGCGGACAATTAGCTGCTGTGCTGACGGTGGTAGTGCTGCAGTTTATGTTAACCGATCAGGAGCTACGTACATGGGGCTGGCGCATTCCGTTCTTCCTGGGGGCGATGCTGGCCGTGGTAGCGCTGTGGCTGCGTCGCTCTCTGGACGAAACTTCCGATAAACAGAGCCGTGAGCATCGCGATGCCGGCAGTGTCATTGGCTTATTACGTAACCACACGAAACCTTTCCTGATGGTGCTGGGTTTTACGGCGGGCGGTTCGTTGAGCTTCTACACCTTTACCACCTATATGCAGAAGTACCTGGTGAACACTTCAGGCATGGATGCCAAAACCGCCAGTGGATTGATGACCGGCGCTTTACTGGTTTACATGCTGCTACAGCCCATTATTGGCGGCCTTTCCGATAGGATTGGCCGACGCACCTCCATGATGATTTTTGGTGCTGGTGCGGCGATTTGTACGGTACCTGTCCTGACGCTACTGCAAAACGTACAAAGTCCCGGTATTGCCTTTGCCCTGATTATGCTGGCGTTACTGATTACCAGCTTTTACACCTCAATCAGTGGGATTTTGAAAGCAGAGATGTTCCCGCCGGAGGTTCGAACGCTCGGCGTTGGGCTCTCTTATGCGGTGGCAAATGCAATCTTCGGTGGATCTGCAGAGTACGTGGCGTTACTGATGAAGCACAACGGTATGGAGACCACGTTCTTCTGGTACGTTTCCGTCATGGGAGCGTTGGCGTTCCTGGTGTCGCTGCTGCTACACCGGCACGGAAAAGGCATTAAGTTGTAACAGGGCAGACAGACAGAATGCCGCAGTCAGGCTGCGGCATTCTGGATCTTCACAGGATACGGCTGATGAGCCGATCGATACGAATACGGCGCAGACGGCGAATCAGCTTACGCACCTTCGCCGGGTAGTCAGCAATGCTTTCCAACTCACGGAAGTGCCCAACAACCCTGGTGTGTTGACGAATCAGCATCAGCTCATGCTGTCGCTGCTCGGTCAACTGCTGCAGAGGATCGTGAATCAGGACCGCATTCTCCAGATCCAGTCGCCATGCGCGCGGATTAAGATTGTTGCCCGTAATAAGCTGCCACTCATCGTCAACCCACATGCCTTTCAGGTGATAGCTGTTTTCACCGTCTTTCCAGAGACGCACGGTCAGTTGACCGTTGCTGACGTAATACTGCAGGCGGCTTAAAAAACGACGCAGGTTAATTTCGTAGAGATAGGGCAAGGCACCGATGATTTTAAACGGCTGATCGGGCGCGATATAGAAGTCATTCGCCGTTTTATCCCCCACGATAATCTCAACTTCTTTACCCTGGCGTAAAAGGGCAATGATATTGCGCACCAGCAGTGCTGGCAGGTTGAAATAGGGGGTGCAGATGGTGAGCTTCTTTTCGGCGCACGGCATTAAATGAAAAATGGTCTTATTCAGCAGGCTGCGCTTACCTAACCCGACCAGCGGTGTGACCGCGAGTTCATCGTTACCGGCATTACCTTCAAACTGATAGTTAAAGCCGCGTAAGTCCTGACGAAACTGACGCGTTTCATTTTTGATTTCCGGGCTGGATGGACGGTCAGCATAGTCCAGGCGATTGACCGCCTCTGCATCTTTCAAATGCACATTCATCCATTCGAACATGGTATCGGTCAGCGCGGCATTACGGATGAGTTGATAGCGGTCGTAGCGGTATTTGTCGTGCTGATGCAGGTAAACGTCATTAATGCTGGCGCCGCTGTAGAGCAAGGTATCATCGATAATGAAACCTTTCAGATGCAGTACGCCCATTGCTTCGCGAGTATTAACCGGAATGCCATAGACTGGAATCACGTTATCAGGATGTAGCTGGGCCATCTCGCAATACCAGTCGGCATTAGTAACACCACGTGCGGCACCAATGCGACCCCGTTGCGCGCGGTGCCAGTCGACTAAGATACTGATATCCAGCTGTGGACGAGCCATTTTCGCGGCATATAATGCATCCATAACGGCCCGACCCGCATCGTCATTTTCCAGATAGAGTGCGACGATACAAATGCGCGATTGCGCTGACGCAATCTTTTCCAAAAGCGTCTCGCGAAATTCGGCAGGCGAATATAACGTCGACACATCCGCAACAGATTGTGACAGTTTAGGCAGCTGTGCGAGGTGTTGTTGGTGTTTATTGCGTTTAAATTTAGACAACATCACAGTGCACTTCTTCTCGGTTCATTGTATGGCCTTTTGCCACCAAATCAGGGTCATAACGCTAAATAATAACATCAACCACGGCGGGCGGGGCGATTTTTACTTTTCTCTACACGGCAAAGTGACATTATCCTGTAACAAAAGCTTCAGGCTGACGATGCCATCGTCCATTTGCACATCTACGCTAAAGTTGAGTTTTTTCGCCAGTGTGACCATGCCGCGGTTGCCGGGCATGGTAATGCCATTCAGTTGTTGCAGACCATGGGCGCGTGTGTAACGAATCATTTTTTCAAGTAAACGTCGTCCCATTCCCAGCCCTTTGAGATCCGAGCGCACCAGCACCGAAAACTCCGCGTCAATGTTGTCTGCATCAGAAATGGCGCGAGTGACACCGATAATTTCCGGTTGCCCCTGATGCTGACGAACCGCAACAATTGCCATTTCCCGGTCGTAATCAATCTGCGTCATATTGGCCAGATCCTCATGGGTGAACTCATTAATTTCACTGAAATAGCGGTAGTAGAGATCTTCTTTGGTGACCTGACTGATGAAGTCGCGCAGAAGCGGTTCATCTTCGGGCAGGATGGGGCGGAATAAACAGTGCTGACCGTCCTTCAGTTCTACCTGCTCTTCCAGATGCTGAGGATAAGGACGTATGGCCAGACGCGTTTCACTGTCACCGGTAAAAGGCGCAAGCGTCAGCGTGACGTCCAGTAAGGTGAAATCACTGCCCGCCGCCAGCAGCGGATGAATATCCAGGCGTTGTATTTCCGGGCAATCCACCACCAGGTTAGAGACCTGCACCAGCAGTTGGCTCAGGCCAGCGACATCCAGCGGGATCAGGGCACTCCGGCTGCGGATCTTGCCGCTTTTGATTGCCTGAATCACCAGATAACGCGCCAGCGTCATATTGAGCGGTGGTAAGGCCACGGCGGCCTGCTTCTCGGCCTGCCACTCCACGCCGCCTTCACCCAGCATGATGATGGGGCCAAACAGGGCATCCTGCTCCACCACGACCCGCAGTTCCTGAGCACCGGCCCGGTTGGCCATGCTCTGTACGACCAGCCCTTCAATCCGTGCGTGCGGCAGCGTTTGTGTTACCCGGTCAACGATAGCGTCAGCCGCTCGCTTTACTTCCGCGGCGTTACGCAGATAGAGCATTACGCCCTGTACCTCAGACTTATGCGCCACATCGGGCGAACGCAGCTTCAGTGCCACCGGATAACCGATTTGTTCGGCGATAGTGACCGCGTCCTCACTGTCTTTGGCAATCCAGGTCGGTAGCGTCGCCAGACCGTAGGCTTTGAGGACGGGCTGCACTTCATGCGTGTCCAGAGACACAATGCCCTTGTCCAGCGCCTGGGACAGCAGTTGGTGAGCCTGAGCGCTATCCTGCGTCAGGTTTACCGGCAAGGCAGGGGTTTCCCGCAATAACTTCTGGTTACGCCGGTATTCAACCTGATGCATAAACGCGGTGACGGTCCCTTCCGGCGTACGCCAGGTGGGAATGCCGGCCTGGGTAAAAGCCCGTCGTGCCGCCAGAGAAGAGTATTCGCCGCACCAGTTGGTCAACAGCGTAAGCTGTTTGCCGCGCGGATGCTGATGGATCAGCTGGATGATTTTCTCTGCGGTTTCAGTCGCCGGAGCGACGGCACTGGGGGCATGAATAATCATCAGGGCATCTAAATCGTGGCTGTCGAGCAGAGCGGTCAGACAGGCCAGGTAGCGTTCCGGCGTTGCATCATCTTTTAAATCAACCGGATTGCCGTGGCCAACGCCTTCTGGCAGCACGGCATTGAGCTGCTGTACCGTTGGCTCACTCAGCGTGGCGAGCTTCCCGTTGCGGGCATAGAGTTCATCCAGCGCCAGTGCAGCGGGTGCCGCGCCATTGCTGATAATCATTAGCCGATGCCCGCGTGGTGGACGCATATGGCTTAACGACTCCACCGCCGTAAACAGCTCGTGCGTATCCTGTACACGTAATAAGCCCGCGCGCTGGATAGCCGCATCCCAGGCGGCATCCAGACCGCTGTGTGTGCCGAGCAGCGCCTGCGCCTGACGGCTGCGTCCGCTTTTGATGATCAGAATAGGCTTGTTACGGGACGCGCTGCGGGATGCTGAAACAAAGCGACGGGCATCACTGAGGTGTTCAAGATAAAGCAGAATCGCGCTGGTTTTACCGTCGCGGGCAAGAAAATCCAGCAGGTCGTCCACATCGGTATCCAGGCTGTCACCCAAGGCGATAAACCACGAAAAACCAAGGTTACGCTGCTGCGCCCAGTCAAGGATGGTGTTGGATACGGCTGACGACTGCGAAATAAACGCGATGCGGCCTTTGGCGATAGGAACAGGAGAAAAGCTGGCGTTAAGGCCCTGCCATGGGGCCAGTAATCCCAGACTGTTGGGACCCAGCAGACGAATCTGCCAGCGGCTGGCACATTGTTTTAACTCGGCTAACTGACTGGCGGGCGCGGAGAGGATAATACAGGCTTTACACCCTTTCTCGCCGAGCTGCTGTAACAGCTCAAGGTTTCTTTTGTGATGGGTACAGATCACCGCCAGGTCCGGGGCGAAGGGCAGGCTGTCAATGTCAGGCCAGGCCAGCACACCGCTAACCGCTTTATATTTTGGCGTCACCGGCAGCACCGGGCCGCTAAAGCCACCCGCCAGCAGATTACGCATCATAAAATAGCCTGCCCGTCCCGGCTTGACCGAGGCGCCGATTACCGCAATCGATTTGGGTCGTAACAGCGCTTCCAGCCCACGTTGACTCATCACCTTCTCCATTCATCGAGATTTAGGTGAGTGTAAACGCTTTTAGACTTTTTTACCGTCGGGCAGATCCCAGCCTGAATAACGACAATCAGCCTGCCAGGGCGCGCATTACCGCGCCTGGCCGGGATGATGCGGCTTACCCGCAAGGTAAGCCTGACGGAACTGCTCAAAATGCTGGGTTAATGCCTGTGCCGCCCCCGTATCGCCCGCCTGCTCCAGAAGCGCCGCCGCGATCTCTGCGGTACAGTGCTGGCCTTCGCCATGCGCTTCGCGCAGCCGGTAGCGAGAAGGGGTCGTAACATTGAGCGAGATCAGCGGAAAGCGGTCAAGCCAGGGGCTTTTACGAAACATCTTCCGCGCTTCGTTCCAGGTGCCATCCAGCATAATAAACAGCGGCGGTTTACCCGCAAGCGGCGGCGAGTGGATAACCTCGCGGCCTTCATCCGCATACGAGGCAGGAAAAACCACTAGCGGTTGATAAGCCTCATCGGCAACGGCTTCCAGCAATGCGGGATCGGGCTCGGTACGTGACCAGCCAAATGCCTGGGTGTCCGGTAACACATCGGCAATCAACCGGCCCGTATTACTCGGCTTCATGGGTTCGGTATCAAACATCACCAGGCAAAAGCGACTGCGAGCAGACTGCACCTGGATGCTGGCGCACAGACAATTTATTTCAGGCAACAGGCATCCCTGGCAGCGGAGCACACGATTCCCGCGTGCCAGAAAGGGACGCGTGGCACGGGCCAGGCGTTGGGCTCGTAAACGCAAAACGGCATTATCAGACATGATTATTCAGGACAGGAAAAAGCGTAGTGTAATCGAAGCGTCGAACAAAGGGAAAAGGCCAGCCAGGCTGGCCTGTCGTGCTTACAGGGATTCGTCGAGCCACTCGTTGAAAGGGGCTTTCGGCATGGCACCGTTTAAGACATCCACCATCTCGCCGTTCTTAAACACCATGATGGTCGGGATGCTGCGAATGCGGAAACGACTGCTCAGAGCCGGTTCTGCCTCTGTATTCACTTTGATAAAGCGGACTTTACCGCTGCGCTCCTGAGCGACATCTTTAAACACCGGGGCGAAGTTAACGCAGGGTCCGCACCACGGGGCCCAAAAATCCACCACGACCGGCAGATCGTCCCGCAGATAGCTGTCCAGCGTTGCGGCCGTCGCGTTAATGACATCGCCCGAAAACAAGGCTTCACCGCAGCGACCACATTTGGCACCCTCGGCAAGCCGTTCTTCGGGAACGCGATTGGTTGCCTGGCAAGACGTGCATACCGTATTCATAAAAACCTCTGATAATGATGTAGAGCACTTTGCTCAATATTACCCATTATGAAAGGGTGATAAGATCGGCTCAATGTGGATTGCTCTATAGGTTCAATAGTTGATAGCTAAGCGCAGTCACATCAGGTAATCTTCGCGCTCTCAATGCAGGAGGAAGAAATGAACGACGAATTTAAAGGCAAAAGTGGTAAGGTCAAAGTCATGTACGTGCGTGGCGAAGATGAGCAAAGCGCGCGTGCGCCGAATCCTCGTACAGGCAAAGGTGGCCGTCCTGCAGCTCGCCGTGAAGACAATCGTCGTTCATCTGGCCCGCGTACTGAGCGTAGTGAAGACGGCGGACGCAGTACGGGCCGTCGCAGCGACAGCGCACCACGCCGCAGTGACAGCGCACCGCGTCGCAACGATCGTGGCAGCGACAATCGTGATGCCTACGGCAGCAGCGATTCACCCTGGCGCACCGTATCCCGCCCACCGGTAGCCGAAGATACCAAACCCGAAAATCCTGGGATTGGCGGTAAAGGCGTGGTTGACGTAGAGCAGATTCGTCGTCAGCGTCTGGAAGAAACCCGTGTTTATGGCGAAAACGCCTGTCAGGCACTGTTCCAGAGCCGTCCTGAATGCATCGTCCGTGCATGGTTTGTGCAAAGTGTGACGCCGCGTTTTCGCGATGCGCTGCGCTGGCTGGCGGCTAACCGCAAAGCTTACCACGTGGTGGATGACGCAGAGATCACCAAAGCTTCCGGTACTGAGCACCACGGCGGCGTCTGCTTCCTGATTAAAAAACGCATGGGCATGGACGTGGCCGAGTGGCTCAGCAAGGCCGAAACCAAAGACTGCGTGCTGGCGCTTGAAGATGTCAGCAATCCCCATAATCTTGGCGCTATCATGCGCAGCTGCGCGCACTTCGGTGTGAAAGGCCTGCTGGTCAACGATGCCTCGCTGCTGGAATCGGGTGCGGCGGTTCGCACGGCTGAAGGCGGAGCCGAACATGTTCAGGCCATCAGCGGTACCACCTTCAATGAAGGCCTGGAAGCGTTCCGCAAAGCGGGTTACACCATAGTGACCACCTCAAGCCATCAGGGAACGCCGCTGTCTAAAGCTGAGTTGCCTGCCAAAATGGTACTGGTGCTGGGACAGGAGCGTGAAGGTTTGTCCGACAGCACCTTCCAGCAGGGTGATATGAGCCTGTCAATTGGCGGCACCGGTAATGTTGAAAGCCTGAACGTGTCGGTGGCAACAGGCGTACTGCTTGCCGAATGGTGGCGTCAGAACGCCTGACCGTACTATTAAATGATGGCGCCGTTAAACGCGCCATCCGTTGTCTGTTTCCCGGCGCTGTCCGGGAAACATCTTCCGCGTCAGCCCGCATCTTTTTCAGCGCCAGACGCCGCGCGCTGAACCTGTTCATCCATCTCATCAAGCGCCCGCTGATTATCCAGCCCCCACTGATAAAGCTGTTCCACCGGTTTTGCAAAACGGTTGCCCAGGGCGGTTAACTGGTACTCCACTTTGGGTGGGATCACGTCATAAACATGACGGGCGATTAACCCTCGCTGCTCAAGCTCCTTCAGCGTCTGAAACAGCATCTTTTTCGATATTCCCTGCAGGCTCCGCTGTAATTCGCCCGTGCGCGCCCGTCCGCCAGGCCAGTGGTACAAGGCATGCAGCACCATCGGATTCCACTTGGCAGAAAAAAGATCCATCAGTCGGCGCGGTGGCGAATCCACATAAAAAACCAGTTTACCTTCTACCCAGGCAGGCATCGTCAGCGCACTCCTTTTATGGTCACCAAATGGTAACTACTATCAATAATGAACCCGTTTAAGTAGAGTTTGCCGCCCTCAGTTATATAAAGCCAGTCACTATGAGAGGCACGATGAAAATTAATGCACTAGTCGCCCAGGATGCAACCCAGCCGCTTACGTCCGGGCTAATAGCGCTGCGCCCGCTTCAGCCGCAGGATGTCAGAATCGAGATTCTTTACTGTGGCGTTTGCCACTCAGATTTGCACATGGCACGCAACGAATGGGCGGCAAGCCATTATCCCCTGGTGCCGGGACATGAAATTGTGGGACGGGTGGTTGAAACTGGTCACGCTGCCAGTCGGTTTGCGCCTGGTGATATTGTGGGGGTGGGCGTAATGGTGGATTCCTGCCGCACATGCCATTTTTGCCAGCATCAGGAAGAACAATATTGTGAGGCCGGCTTCACTGCCACCTATAACGGTACGGATAAATACACCGGTGACCGGACATGGGGCGGTTATGCCGAGCACGTGGTGGTCGATCAGGACTTCGTGGTGTCGGTGCCACAGCACCTGCCACTGGCTGGCGTTGCGCCATTGTTGTGCGCTGGCGTAACCGTGTGGTCACCGCTGCGCCATTTTAACGTTAAAGCGGGCGATAAGGTTGGCGTCATTGGCTTAGGCGGGTTAGGGCATATGGCCGTGAAGCTGGCACGTGCCCTGGGCGCTGAGGTCACGCTTTTCACCACGTCGCCAGACAAAGCCGAGGACGCCCAGCGTCTCGGTGCCCGTCATGTGGTGGTGTCACGCGATGCCTCGGCGATGCAAGCCAGCCGGAATGGGCTGGATCTTATCCTTGACTGTGTGGCGGCCCCTCACGATCTTGATCCTTACCTGGCGACGCTTAAAACCAATGGTCGCCTGGTGCTGGTGGGTATCCCGGACAGTCCGCACGTTTCACCGGACGTGACGCCGATGGTGTTCCGTCGCTTAAGCATTAGCGGCTCATCGATTGGCAGCATTAAAGAAACGCAGGAGATGCTGGATTTTTGCGGCGAGCAGAATATCACGGCGGACATTGAGATGATTCGCGGAGAGCACGTCGAAGAGGCCTTCACGCGAATGCTGAAAGGTGACGTGAAGTACCGTTTCGTGATTGATATGAAAGCGACGCGCTGGTAGCCAATACAGGTTCTGGCGTGCATCACCGCCACGCCAGAACCTGCTACAAGGCTACGCGCTGTTGCGACTAGTGCGCGCCACCCGCACCGCCACCGGCGGTAAAGGGTGGACGGGCAAACCAGATCAGCACCAGCAGTATCAGAAACACGCCTGCCGAGGCCCAAAAAATCTCGTTGGCAGAGATGATCAATCCCTGATTGGTGATCTGCTGCGCAATGTACGCCGAGGCTTGCTGATGCGTCATGCCCATCCCCTCCAACTGACTGTACGTCTGCTGCGCATTGACGTTATAAGGCGTCACCGATTCGCTGAGAGTACTGTGGTGCATTGCCTCACGATCCGTCCACATCGTGGTGGTGATCGAGGTCCCTATTGAACCCGCCAGCGTACGCACAAAGTTTGACAAACTGGATGCCGCCGCCATCCGGTCGGGTGTCAAACCCGACAGCGTAATCGTGGTAAGTGGCATAAAGAAGCAGGCGACCGCGAAGCCCTGAATAAATTGCGGCCAGGCTGATGCACCAAAATCCATGCCCGGTTCAAACGTGTAAGCGCGCCAGTAGAAACAAACGGCATACATGATGAAACTGAAGGTGACCAGTTTCCGCATATCAAGCTTATGGGAGAACCGACCAATAATGGGCGACAGGATGACAGGAATAATCCCGACTGGCGCGGAGGCCAGCCCTGCCCAGGTGGCGGTGTAACCGTAGACCTCCTGTAGCAGCTGCGGCAAGAGAACGATCGATCCAAAATAGAGCATGTAGGCCAGGCTAAGGGACAAACAGCCTATGGTGAAGTTGCGCGATTTAAACAGGGCCAGATCGACGATAGGGTGATCGTCTGTCAGCTCCCAAATCAGTAACATCACCAGCGCCAACACCGCCGCAATCGTCAGGACGATAATTTCTGTGGAGTTAAACCAGTCCAGCTCTTTACCGCGATCCAGCATCACCTGCAACGAGCCAACCCCGACAACCAGCAGCACCAGGCCAACGGTATCAATGGGGCGAATCTGGGTAGCGGTTTCACGACCGCGCAGGGTTTGCAGCGTGAGCATAATGACCACTACACCAATCGGCACGTTGATAAAGAAGATCCAGCCCCAGTGATAGTTATCACTGATCCAGCCGCCGAGAATGGGGCCGCATATGGGGGCCACAATCACCGTCATCGCCCAGAGTGACAGGGCGATACTGCGTTTTGCGGGCGGATAGTTATTCAGCAACAGGCTTTGCGACAGCGGGATCAATGGGCCTGCAACGATCCCCTGAATTATCCTGAAGAAAATCAGCATTTCCAGGCTTTTCGACATGCCGCAGGCCCAGGAAGCCAGCGCAAACAGGATGGTCGACCAGGTAAAAAGTTTGACTTCACCGATGCGTTTGGCCAGCCAACCCGTTATCGGAATCGAGATGGCGTTTGCCACCCCGAAAGACGTGATGACCCAGGTGCCCTGGGAGTTTGAGGCCCCCAGATTACCCGCAATGGTCGGTATAGCAACGTTAGCAATGGTGGAATCCAGAACCTGCATGAACGTCGCCAGGGATAGCGCAATGGTCATTAAGACCAGCGGCATCCCTTTGAGCGGTGCTTGTGCCATTACAGCCTCCGGGTCATCATCCGGCGTTCGCGTGGACGATATCGGTAATCAGCTTATTGACCGGTGCAAGGTCAATGGCCAGGGCGTTGCTGCTGTAGGCAGCCTGCTGACGAACGCTGGTAGCCAGTGCGCTGCCGTCTTTATTATCGGTATCAATTTCTACCAATGTTGACAGCCCGATACGCAGAGGATGTTTAGCCACTTCGTCCTGGTTCAACTCAATACGGACCGGCAGTCGCTGAACCACTTTGATCCAGTTACCAGTGGCGTTCTGCGCCGGTAACAGCGAGAACGCGCTCCCGGTGCCCATATCCAGACCCACGACTTTACCGTGGTACACCACATCGTCACCGTAAATGTCCGCCACCACGGTGGCCGATTGGCCGATACGCACGCCAGCCAGCTGTGTCTCTTTGAAGTTAGCGTCCACCCACAGGTTGGTTGCGGGTACGACCGCCATCAATGGGGTGCTGGTGCTGATCTGTGAACCGACCTGCACGCTGCGGCGAGACACATAGCCATCCATCGGACTGCGAATCTCAGTACGTTGCAGCGCCAGCCAGGCGTCACGCAGTTCTGCCGCACTTTGCTTCACTGCGGGTTGGTTTTCCAGAGACGTATTCAGGATCACCGCCTGATTGGCGTTGTACTGCTGAACCGCCACATCCAACTCCGCTTTCGCTGAAGCCACGGCATCGCGCGCGTGTTGCAGTTCTTCACGCCCAATCAGGTTAGAGGCACCCAACGGCTCGCGACGTTTCAGATCGGCCTGTGCCTGATCTAACGCGGTCTGACGGAGATTAATCGTCGCCTGATATTGCTTTGCATTGATCATCTGTTGGTGCACCTGACGCACGCTGGTTGCCAGCCCGGTCTGCGCTTTTTCAAACGCCTGCTGTGCGTCGGTTTTATCCAGCGACACCAGCACATCACCTTTTTTGACGTAATCGGTATCATCAAACCAGACTTTATTCACGCTGCCTGATACCTGGGCCATGACCTGCACCTGGTTACCGGCGACATAAGCATCATCCGTTTCCTGATAGTGGCGCAACACTAAATACCAGTAAACGCCCCACGCAATGCCAAGCAGTATGACCACCAGCGCCAGTAATATCAGCGCACCTTTGCGCTTTTTCTTCTTGTTATTGACTGGTTGATGCGGGCTTTGCGCCTCTGTTGCACTCATTTATTTCTCCACGTTTTCCACTATGTCGGCGGGTTAAACTCCGTTTTCACCTTCGCCCGAGCCAAAAAAGCCAGCGACTAAGCGCTGGCCGGATAAAAGAGGGTTAAAATAACGATTTCGTCAGGTGATTGTGTCGCAGATCTTGCTATTACCGTGAAAGGGAAGCAGTTAGTTTATCTTCTTCCATTTTATCCAGACGGGTAAGCAGCTTGCGGGTGATGTTTTCCAACTGCGATTTCTCATCGCCGGTCAGAGAAGACCACAGGTATTGCAGGCTCTGATGCTGAGGTGGCAGCACCTGTTGCAGAAACGCATTGCCTTTGTCGGTCAAATGAAGATGCAGGCAACGACGATCCTGAGCGCTCTCACGACGTTCAATCCAGCCGCGCTTTTCCAGCTCATCAGCGATACGTGTTGCATTCGTCCGTGATGAACCCAGCGCGGTGCTCAGTTCAGAGGGCTGGATGCTCTGATCTTCCTGCGCATCAAGCGTCAGTAACGCCATAAACAGGGTTTCATTAATGCCCTGTTCTTTAAGCATTTTGTTGCGATTGTCCAGCAACTTACCCTGCATGTGCATGCAAAGACGCGTCAGGAGAATCTCCTGGAAGGGAAAATCTGCATGACGATTTGCACGGATATTTAACATCTGCTCAATGGGCGTAAACGAACTTTCCATTAGAAAAAACCTCACTAATTTCAACTTTTATAGTAACCACGGTGGCAGCATATGGGTGAGTGACCGGGTTCTGAAACCCCATCCTCAGGCTGTCGCACTGTGGTGATTCACGATCTGTCCTTGACCCCAGGGTAAAGGTTTTGCGCATCGATTCCATACGCGTTGGTCGTACAGTGAAACGGTACGACATCAAATGATTACGAAAGAAAAAATAACTTACGTGAATAACTTTGGGCCAACGATAGCAAACTCACACTCTGCTGAACAGGCTAAATCACACTATTCGGGCTATTCGCCTGTTCCAGACCACGATTCCGCCACCAGATGATCAAATTCAGGGAAGTCAATATCGCCCCGGCCACACAGACGCCATACCAGCCTGCCAGATGGTAGGCATTTGCCGACAACAATGAGCCTAGCGCACCGCCAATAAAGTAGCTGGTCATATAACCGGCATTCAGGCGATTGCGTGCTTCAGGCAGACGCGCATAAATGACGCTCTGGTTGGTGATGTGCACGGCCTGAACGGCAAGATCCAGCAACAAAATGCCGATAATCAGCGCCACAAGATTCTGCGCGCCCCAGGCGATAGCTGCCCATGACAACAGCATAATCAGCAAGCCTGCGCTGGTGGTGAGTCCGGCCTTACCTTTATCCGCCAGCGAGCCTGCCTTTCTGGCGGCCAGCGCACCGGCTGCACCGACCAGCCCCAGCAGTCCGATTTCCCCTTCCGTGAACCCATAGGGTGCGGAGGAGAGCAGGAACGCCATGGATGTCCACAGGATGCTGAAATTCGCAAAGGTCAGGCAGCCGCTATAAGCCCGGGTACGCAGCACCGGATCGGCCGCATACAACTGAAAGATGGAAACCAGAAGCTGGCGGTAATTTAGCGAGACAGACGGCGTAATGCGCGGCAGAGTGCGCCACAGGGCCAGTGCCATCAGCAGCATCAAGACGCTGGCGACCCAGTAGACGGTTTGCCAGCCACCCAACTGTGCCAGGCCGCCCGAAACGGTTCGTGCCAACAGGATGCCCAGCAGCAGTACGCTCATCACCGTGCCAGTGACTTTTCCCCGTTTTTCCGGCGCGGCCAGCGTTGCGGCCAACGGCACCAGAATCTGTGCCGCGACGGAAAAGAGCCCGGTGATCACCGTTCCCAGCAGCAGAAAGGGGAAGGATGAAGAGAGGGCAATGATCACCATGCCAACCGCAGCCATCACGATCATGCCAACAATCAGGCCGCGCCGTTCCAGCATGTCGCCGAGCGGGACCAGTAACAGCAGCCCACAAGCATAGCCAAGCTGTGCGGTGGTCACAATGAACCCGGCGAGCGCGACAGATAAGTCGAAGTGCTGCGCAATGGTGTGGAGCAGTGGCTGAATATAATAATTGCTGGCGACACACAGGCCGGTGGCAACGGACATCAGTCCCACCAGGGCGGGCGTTAAACCAGGACGTGAGGTTGTCATAGGGAGGCAGAGGTAAAAATTAATAATGTGACGTTAATAATAACCTAAAAAATTATTTGAGGGCTATGTTTATGTGGTGCGTGGATGGACAGGTGATGGCGAAAAAAAAGGGCGAACCACCGTCCGCCCTTCGTCAGTCAGTTGTGCCTTATTTAGCGGCAGCGCGGGCGTCGCTAATCCACTGATCAAACTGTGCCTGATGGCCTTTGATCCAACCGTCTACGTGACGATTGATATCCTCTTCCGAGTTTTGCCCGGCATGCATGGCTGCATTTTCCGCATTGATATCATTAATCGGCAGTTTCATGTCGGCAAACAGTTTGGCTGCGGCCGGATTTTTTTCCGCCCAGGCTTTGTTGGCAACGATGTGCATCGTGTTGACCGGGAAACCATAGTTCGCGCCGTTAGCCAGTTTGGTATCCACGCCTTTTTGTTCGCCCGGTAATGAGGAGAACGGCACCTGGAGCCAAACGACGTCGCGGCCCGGTTTAAGCACATCACTCAGCCAGTAAGGCGTCCAGGTGTAGTACAGAATAGGTTTTCCCTGTTTAAAGCGCGCCAGGGTGTCCGCCACCATTGCCGAGTAGTTGCCCATGTTAGCGGTGACTGTTTTACTCAGACCATAAGCCTCATTCTGGTGATTAATCACCGCCTCACAGCCCCAGCCTGGCGTACAGCCGGTCATATCCGCTTTACCATCCCCATTGCTATCAAACAGCTGGGCAATTTTCGGATCTTTTAGCTGGGCGATATTGGTGATGTGATACTTCTCAGCGGTTTTCTTGTCGATGAGATAGCCTTGAGCCGCACCGGAGACGTAGGTTCCCTGGCGATAAAACTTATTGCTACCGCCTGCGGCTTTATACATATCGTCATGCAGAGGCTGCCAGTTGGTCGCCAGGAAGGTCGCATCGCCAGACGCAATGGTGGTATAGGCAACGTTGTAATCCACTTCACTGGGTTTCTCGACGGTATAACCCAGTTTCTCCAGGCCACGGCTCACCAGCAGCGTCTGAAACGTTTCTTCAGCAATCGTACTCTGTACCGGTTTAACCGTAATGCCTTTACCGGGCTGATCGGCGGCGAACGTCTGAGAAGCGGATAAGGCCGCCAGAATGGCAACTACGGCAGGGATCGTCTTGCGCATGGTTATTCCTCGTTTTTGTTGTCGCGTTAAAGGCGGCAGATAACGGCCGCCTTTACTGTTCAGGATTTACGGAAGGGACGTGTCAGCAGGCCAATTGGCCCGGTGTGATACCAGTGGCGGCTGCCACGGCTGCGTTTGTCACGCGCCACCGATTGGGTCAGGCGGTCAAGGATGATGGCCAGAATCACGATGCCGACACCGCCCACGGAGGCCAGGCCCATGTCCAGACGACCAATGCCGCGTAGCACCATCTGGCCCAGTCCACCGACGGCAATCATGGAGGCAATCACCACCATCGACAGCGCCAGCATCAGCGTCTGATTCACGCCGGCCATAATGGTTGGCATCGCCAACGGCAACTGGACTTTGAACAGCAGCTGATGCGGGCTGGCACCAAAGGACTCACTGGCTTCGATCAGGTCGGCAGGAACCTGCTTAATCCCCAGAATGGTCAGCCTGACAATCGGCGGCAGGGCAAAGATAATGGTGACGACAACGCCCGGCACATTACCAATACCAAACAGCATGACAATCGGAACCAGATAAACGAAGGCCGGTGTGGTCTGCATCGCGTCCAGCAGCGGGCGCACAATTCTTGCCGCGCGTTCACTGCGCGCCAGCCAGATCCCCATCGGCAAGCCAATGATGATGCAAAACAGCAGGGCCGTGAGCACCAGCGCCAGGGTAATCATGGCCTGCGACTAGGCACCAATAGCGCCAATGGCGATCAGCGAAATCAGCGTGGCAATGCCCATTGCCGGACTGGCGATTTGCCAGGCGATTAACGCAAACAGCGCGATAGCAACGGGCGCGGGCATACCCAGCAACAGCTGTTGAAACGCGCTGAGGATATAATCCACCGGCACGCGAATACTTTGAAAGACCGGGCGGAAATGATTCACCACCCAGTCGATCCCTTCGGTTACCCAGTGATCCAGCGGAATCCAGGTTTTATGGAAGGGGTCAATGAGCGAGAAATGGTCAGCCTGGGGCGCGGGCGCGTTGTTCAACCAGTCGGTGCTGCTGGTGGAGCCTGTCGCGGCACTGCCATCCGGTGTGCCCCATGCATCTGCACCGCCGGTGGCTGCATGATGGCTGCTGTCGGCGGCACTGCTCTGGTCTGCGGCACCAGACCAGGGATCGCTACTCTGGCTGCGCTGTGTATCCGTTGCCGCCGCGTTATCCCATGGGGTTGATGTCTCTTTACTCATTGCTGGCTCCTTCACGATCTAAAGCACGTAAGAGCGTGCTTTTGGATATCACGCCGACGTATTGATTTTCTTCTCCCACCACCGGAACGGCACAGGGTGCCTGCGCCACGTGTGAGAGCAGTTCATTTAACGAGGTCGTGGCAGGAACCGCCGTGGGCGCGTCGAGCAGGGCGCTTTCCAGCCCTTGTCCTGCCGCCAGCGCCGCTTTAAGAGAGTCGGTTGACACTACACCGATGAATTTCTGTTTTTCCAGCACGTAGCCGAACTCACGATCTTCATCCTGCAGCAGTTTTATGGCCGAGCGCGGGCCTAAACCGGCCGCTTTACGGATCAGCGCGCCAGCATTACGGCGTGCAATATCGTTAGCGCTGAAAACGTGGCTGATATCGACACCGCGGAAGAACGTACGGACGTAATCATTGGCCGGATTATTCAGGATTTCGTCAGGTGAACCCACCTGGACGACTTCGCCATTTTGCATAATGGCAATGCGGTCGCCAATGCGCATGGCTTCATCCAGATCGTGTGAAATAAACACGATGGTGCGCTGATGTCTGGCCTGTAATTTCACCAGCTCATCCTGCATTTCGGTACGAATTAAGGGATCGAGCGCAGAGAAGGCTTCATCCATTAATAAAATATCGGGATTAATGGCTAAAGCACGAGCCAGACCTACACGTTGACGCATTCCGCCTGACAGCTCATCAGGATAAGCATGAGCATAATTTCCCAGCCCAACCTGACGCAATGCCTCAAGGGCTTTTTCCTGCCGTTCCACCAGGGGCGTTCCGGCTAATTCCATACCAAACGCGGCATTATTTAACACGTTAAGATGCGGCATTAATGCGAATGACTGAAACACCATGCTGATCTTATTTCGGCGAACCTCCCGCAGTTCGCTGTCCGATATTTTCGCAATATCGACACCGTCAATAATCACCTGGCCGCGTGTCGGCTCTATCAGACGATTGAGAAGGCGAACCATGGTGGATTTTCCTGAACCGGATAACCCCATGATGACGAATATCTCGCCTTCTTCAATGGCCAGACTGGCATTTTTGACACCCAACGACAAGCCTGTCTTTGCGAGTATCTCCTCTTTGCCACAGCCCTTATCAATATATTTAAATGCCCTCTGTGGATTATCGCCAAATACCTTATAAAGATTTTTTACTTCTAATTTAATTGTCATGCGATAGTGAAGCCCTGATTAAATTATTTTAATGTGAAATGACGTGTCCTGGTCGAATTTAAGCAGGCTATAACCTGACATACTCAGATTATCTGTCAACCCTGACGTGAAATATCCATGGCTAAAAATTACCCGTCATGGCGATAATTTCCAGCGCTCACAAGGGATGAGGGAAGATGAATTTTTTGTGATTTATTTGAGAAATAGCAGATAATTAGCCTGCTCAGACGAAGGGAATTGCCAGAATGGCGTGAGGATCAGAGGAAAGGGATAAGAAATAATGATAGCGATAAGGCTGAAATAACGGATTATAAATCAGTGTCATTAATGATTAATGACTGTGCCGCAGAATCACGGCACAGGGTTCACTAAAAACTCCAGTCTTCGTCTTCGGTTTCTACCGCTTTTCCCATCACATAGGAAGAACCCGAGCCCGAAAAGAAATCATGGTTTTCATCTGCGTTAGGGGACAGGGCAGACAAAATCGCCGGGTTGACGTTGGTCATTTCTGCCGGGAACAGCGCTTCGTAGCCCAGGTTCATCAAGGCCTTGTTGGCGTTGTAGTGCAGGAAGGTTTTGACCTCTTCCGCCCAGCCGACATCGCCATAAAGCGCTTCGGTATAAACCACCTCGTTTTCATACAGCGCCAGCAGCAAATCAATGGCGAACTGCTGCAAGGCTTCGCGGCGACCTTCATCAACCTGCTCAAGGGCTTTCTGGTACTTGTAGCCGATATAGTAGCCGTGTACCGCTTCATCACGGATGATGAGCCGAATCAGGTCGGCGGTATTGGTCAGTTTGCCACGACTGGACCAGTACATCGGCAGCCAGAATCCCGAATAGAACAGGAATGACTCCAGAAAAACGCTGGCAATTTTTTTCTTCAACGGATCGTCAGCACGGTAATGGGTGAGGATGATCTCGGCTTTGTTTTGCAGCGCCTGATTCTCTTCGCTCCACTGATAAGCGGCATCCACATCGCTGGTGTTACACAATGTCGAAAAAATCGAGCTGTATGAGCGGGCATGTACCGCCTCCATAAAGCTGATATTCGACAGCACCGCCTCTTCATGCGGCGTCAGCGCATCGGGCATTAATCCCGGTGCACCCAGCACGTTCTGAATGGTGTCCAGCAGCGTCAGGCCAGTAAACACGCGAATAGTCAGCTGCTGCTGCTGTTTATCCAGCGTCTGCCAGGCAGGCAGATCGTTGGACAGCGGCACTTTTTCCGGTAACCAGAAGTTGCTGGTCAGACGGTTCCATACCTCAAGATCTTTCTCATCCTGAATACGGTTCCAGTTAATGGCTTGAATTTGTCTGAGTTGCATAATGTGTTCTCACAGTGCGCAGGAGACGCAGCCCTGAACTTCAGTGCCTTGCAGGGCCATCTGGCGCAGTCGAATGTAGTAAAGCGTTTTGATCCCTTTTTTCCAGGCGTAAATCTGCGCTTTATTTATGTCGCGCGTGGTCACGTCATCCCGGAAGAAAAGCGTTAATGACAGGCCCTGATCCACATGCCGGGTCGCCTCAGCGTAGGTATCAATAATGGCTTCCGGCCCAATCTGGTAAGCATCCTGATAGAGTTCCAGATTGTCATTGGTCATAAAGGGCGCCGGATAGTAAACACGGCCGGTTTTACCCTCTTTGCGGATCTCTATTCGCGACACAATCGGATGAATACTGGACGTGGCGTGATTGATGTAAGAGATCGAACCGGTGGGCGGTATCGCCTGCAAATTCTGATTGTACAAACCGGACGCCATCACCGAGTCCCGCAGTGCCAACCAGTCATCCTGCGTGGGTAAGGTGATGCCCGCACTGGCAAACAGGGCAGCGATGCGGGGCGTACGCGGTTGCCAGTCACACTGCAGATATTTGTCAAAATAGGCACCGGTGGCATAGGTTGACGCCGCAAAGCCATCAAAGGCCTGTTGGCGCTCTTTTGCCAGCTGATTTGAGGCGCGCAGCGCATAATAGGTCACACAGTAAAAATAGAGGTTGGTGAAATCCAGCGCTTCCGGTGAACCATAGGCGATGCCTTCGCGGGCCAGATAGCCATGCAGATTCATCTGGCCCAGGCCAATAGCATGGGAGCGGCGATTGCCTTCTGCCACGGAGGGAACCGAACCGATATCACTCATATCTGACACCGCCGTTAGCGCACGTATTGCCGTCTCCACCGTGTGCGCCAAATCGCCAGAGTCCATCGCATGGGCAATATTCAGCGAACCAAGGTTACAGGAGATGTCTTTTCCCATCCGGCGATAGCTGAGATCCTCATTGAATTCACTGGCGCTGTTCACCTGCAAAATCTCTGAGCAAAGGTTGCTCATATTGATGCGACCGGCAATCGGGTTATCCCGGTTGACGCTGTCCTCATACATGATGTAGGGATAGCCCGATTCAAACTGGATTTCCGCCAGCGTCTGAAAGAAATCGCGCGGCTGGATATAGGTTTTACGGATTCTGTCGTCCGCCAGCATCGCCTGGTATTTTTCGCTGATGCTGATATCCCCAAACGCCTGACCGTATATCCGCTCAACATCGTAGGGCGAGAACAGCGCCATCGGCTGATTCTCTTTGGCGAGCTGGAACGTAATGTCAGGGATCACCACGCCCAACGACAGCGTTTTAATGCGGATTTTCTCGTCCGCGTTTTCGCGCTTAGTATCAAGAAAGCGCAAAATGTCTGGATGGTGCGCATTGAGCCAGACCGCCCCGGCACCCTGACGTGCGCCAAGCTGATTGGCATAGGAAAACGCGTCCTCCAGCATCTTCATCACCGGAATGACGCCGGAAGACTGATTTTCAATGCGCTTAATCGGCGCGCCGGACTCGCGCAGGTTCGACAGCAGAAACGCCACGCCGCCGCCGCGTTTTGACAGCTGCAGGGCAGAATTCACCGCCCGGCCAATCGACTCCATATTGTCTTCAATACGCAGCAGGAAGCAGGAGACCAGCTCGCCGCGCTGTTGCTTGCCGCTGTTGAGGAACGTCGGCGTCGCGGGCTGAAAACGCCCACTCAGGATGGCCTCCAGCACCGATCGTGCCAGCGCTTCATCCCCTTGTGCCAGCGTCAGCGCCACCATACAGGCACGTTGCTCGAAGGTTTCCAGGTAACGCTTTCCATCAAAGGTTTTTAGGGTATAGCTGGTGTAGTACTTCCACGCACCTAAAAACGTTTTGAACTCAAAGCCCCATGCCTCGGCTTCATCGTGCAGCGCGCACAGGAAGTTAAAATCATACTGATTGAGCACGGCAGCTTCGTAGTAGCCTTCGGCCACCAGATAGCGCAGGCGCTCGGCAACGCTGGCGAAGTGCTGAGTATTAGGTTGCACGTGCTGAATAAGAAACTGACGCGCGGCCTGCTGATCCTTCTCAAACTGGATGCGGCCATCGGCGTCATACAGGTTCAGCATGGCGTTCAGCGCATGGTAGTCCAGCGCTACGTTGTTGAGGGTATCTGTCGTTGCCAAAATTGGGTTACTCCCGCTTTCACATTGGCGATATCGTCGGGGGTTCCCATCAGTTCAAACCGATACAGGTAGGGAACCTGACATTTCTTAGCAATGATGTCGCCCGCCAGGCAGTAACCTTCACCAAAATTACGGTTACCGGCAGCGATAACGCCGCGCAGTCCGCTGCGGTTAACGTCATCATTGAGAAACTGAATCACTTGTCTGGGCACGGCCCCGCGATGACTGCCGCCGCCGTAGCTCGGCACCACCAGGATATAGGGCTGGTGGAGATGCAGCTGTTGCTTACCATCAATCGGTATGCGGTACGCAGGCAGACCCAGACGGGTAATAAACCGATGGGTGTTTTCCGACTGGCTGGAAAAATAGACCAGTGGAAACATGTGGCTACCCGCCGATCGCAACAGACTGAGACAGGCGGGCTATCTTGTCCGGTCGGAATCCGCTCCAGTGATCGTCACTGGTCATCACGACCGGCACCTGGCGGTAGCCCAGCGCTTTGAGGTTATCAACCGCCTCAGGTTGTGAATCAAGGTTGATCAGGTGGTAGTCAATGCCGTGGCGATCCATTGCATTTTTCGTGGCATTACACTGGACACAGTTGTTTTTAGTGTAAATAATAATGCGCATGATTCGTATTCCTCTCTCATTGCGGTGCCGCTGCGGATAACGAAGTGTATTTCCCTGAATCAGGCTTCGTCCTTGCAAACATCTTGTGGGATGACAATGAAATGAATACTAGATGTAGTGCCTTTGGCGGTCAAGCGTACTATATATAGGGTTAATCGGGGTGAGGGCGGTAAGTCAGTCGCGGCGCGGTCTGCAACGCGAAAAAAAAATTTGTAAAGCCGGTTGTGCAAAAAACAGGCACAAAAAAGCCCCGCTCAGTGAGCGAGGCCGATGATAACGATAAGGCAGGGATTAGCGGCGTGAAACCAGCAACGCGCCCAGAACAATCCCCACGGCAGCGCCGATACCTACGCCATACCAGGGTTTGTCATGCACATAGGCATCAACCTGATAACCTGCGTCGCGGGCAACCTGTGAGACACGGTTACCGCCGCCATTGAGTTTCGCGCGGGTTTGCTTCAGTAAGGCTTCCGCCTGACTGCGTGCAGAATTAACCTCATCTTTCGCTTCACTGCCGTAAGATTTAAGCAGCGCTTCAAGTGAATCAGCCAGCTCGTTCACATCCTGATTGATATCAATGTCATCGTTTTTTTGCGTTCGATTAAACATTTTTGGCTCCCTTGTAATTAACACGTAATACTTAGTGTAGACCACGTTTTGCGTAACGAGGCGCGGAATGGCCCTTTAGGGAAAATTCCGAATGCCCGTGCAGCCATGCTGATGTAAGGTTGCGTGGCTTTTGAAGAGGAGAGGATCAAGCATGTATTTACGACCAGATGAGGTAGCGCGCGTCCTGGAAAAAGTAGGCTTTGAAGTCGATGAAATTACCCCACGTGCCTATGGCTACCGTCGTGGCGACAACTATGTTTATGTTAACCGCGAAGCCCGCATGGGGCGCACGGCGCTGATAATCCACCCAACGTTGAAAGAAAAAAGTCAGCCGTTTGCCGACCCGGCTTCCGAAATGAAAACCTGTGATCACTACACGCAGTTCCCTCTCTATCTGGCGGGTGATTCTCAGGAACATTACGGTATTCCCCACGGATTCAGTTCCCGAATGGCGCTGGAACGCTACATACAGAGCGTGTTCGACTAGCGCATCCCGCCCCGTTAACGCGGGGCAACGACCCCTTCCCGACGACGCGTTACCGCTTCGCCCGTTGCATTTCAACGCGGTGACGCGTATAAATCTGCTGCATATAGATGTTTAGACGTCCATACGGATGGAGTATATGAGCGAGCAGACGACTTCTTCGCAGGATCAATTCAAGCGAACCATGAAAGTTCGTCACCTGGTGATGTTATCGCTGGGTGGCGTTATTGGCACCGGCCTGTTTTTTAATACCGGCTACATTATTTCCACGACAGGAGCTGCAGGCACGCTGCTGGCTTATCTGATTGGCGCGCTGGTGGTCTGGCTCGTCATGGCCTGTCTGGGTGAGCTGTCGGTCGCCATGCCTGAAACGGGGGCGTTTCACGTGTATGCTGCCCGCTACCTGAGCCCGGCGACAGGTTATACCGTTGCCTGGCTGTACTGGCTGACCTGGACCGTGGCGTTGGGCTCCAGCCTCACGGCGGCAGGGTTCTGTATGCAGTACTGGTTTCCACACGTGCCGGTGTGGATATGGTGCCTGGTGTTCTGTATTGCCATCTATCTGCTCAACGTGATTTCCACCCGCTTCTTTGCCGAAGGGGAGTTCTGGTTTTCCATTATCAAAGTCATCACCATTGTTGCCTTTATCGTGCTGGGCGGTGCGGCGATGTTTGGCTTTATCCCCATGAAGGACGGCACGCCTGCGCCGGGATTAAGTAATATCACGGCTCACGGCTGGCTGCCCAATGGCGTGTTGCCGATTCTCATGACCATGGTCGCGGTGAACTTTGCGTTTTCCGGCACCGAGTTAATTGGTATAGCCGCGGGTGAAACCGAAAATCCACAGAAAGTCGTGCCGCTGGCGATTCGCACCACCGTCGCGCGCCTGATCCTGTTCTTTGTCGGCACGGTCTTCGTGCTGGCGGCGCTGATCCCAATGGACCAGGCCGGTATCGTCAAAAGCCCCTTTGTATTGGTGTTTGAGAAGATCGGCATTCCGTGGGCGGCGGATATCATTAACTTTGTGATACTGACAGCCATCCTGTCGGCCGCTAACTCGGGTTTGTATGCGTCGGGCCGTATGCTGTGGTCGCTGGCCAATGAAAAGACCCTGCCGCGCGCTTTCGCCCGGGTCAACAAACGCGGCGTACCGCTGCTGGCAATCACGGTCAGTATGATAGGCGGCCTGCTGGCGCTGTTCTCCAGTGTTATCGCGCCGGATACCGTGTTTGTAGCGCTGTCTGCTATCTCCGGCTTTGCGGTGGTCGCCGTGTGGCTAAGCATCTGCGCATCGCACTACGTTTTCCGCAGGCGTCATGTGCAACAGGGGAAATCGCTGCAAGATTTGGTCTACCGCGCGCCGCTGTATCCGCTCACTCCAGTCCTGGGCTTCCTGCTTTGCCTGCTGGCCTGTGTGGGGCTGGCATTCGATCCTTCGCAGCGCATCGCCCTGTGGTGCGGAATTCCGTTTGTGCTGTTTTGCTATGCCGCTTACCATGTCACGCACAAAAAAACACAGGCTAAGGAGGCCAGGGATGTCGCATAATCCTGTTGCGCACGCACTACAACAGTCTGCACCGTTGATTCTGGATGGGGCGCTGGCGACCGAGCTTGAGGCCCGAGGCTGTGATCTGGCGGATACCTTGTGGTCTGCAAAAGTATTGATGGAAAACCCTGAGCTGATTTATCAGGTGCACTACGACTATTTTGCGGCAGGCGCGCGCTGCGCGATTACCGCCAGCTATCAGGCGACGCCGCAGGGGTTTGCGGCGCGTGGTCTGGACGAACAACAGTCTTTGGCGCTGATCGGACAAAGTGTTGAACTGGCCGCCCGCGCCCGTCGTGATTATCTCGCGACGCAGGCCGATGAAACGATCCTGCTGGTGGCCGGCTCTGTCGGACCCTACGGCGCGTTTCTGGCCGATGGTTCGGAATACCGGGGTGACTATGCGCTGCCCGAAGCCGAGATGATGGCGTTTCATCGCCCACGCATCACCGCTTTACTGGCGGCGGGCGTGGATGTGCTGGCCTGCGAAACGCTGCCCTCCTTTGCTGAAGCGCGCGCGCTGGTTGCCCTGTTAGGCGAATTCCCTGACAGCAGCGCCTGGTTCTCGTTTACGCTGCGTGATGCCGAACACATCAGCGATGGTACGCCGCTGCATGAAGTGGCCGCGTATCTGAATGCGCAGCCGCAGGTTGTCGCGATGGGGATCAACTGTATCGCGCTGGAAAGCGTTACGCCGGCCTTGCAACAGCTACAGCGCCTGACAGACAAACCGCTGGTGGTGTATCCCAATTCAGGTGAGCAGTACGATGCCAGCAGTAAAACCTGGCATTCTGCCCCCTCTGGCTGCACCTTGCATGACAAGTTTACCGAGTGGCAGCAGTCCGGTGCCCGGTTAATTGGCGGCTGTTGCCGTACCTCGCCTGCAGACATCGCGGCTATTGCCCGGCATTGTCAACCGCAATAAAGCAGCAGAATCGGGCGATGATAGCCCGATTGAGACAGATGAAAAGGTGGGAAGGGCGGTTTACACTGTGCTTCCTGACTTTTATCGGACCCTTCCATGAAACAGCACATTTTGGCTCTCGCCGCCGCAATGCTCCTGAGCGGCTGCGCCACCATTGTTGGCAATGAAACCCAATCGGTCCTGATCGATTCGCAGCCGCCGGGCGCGCGTTTTACCGTGCAGGATGAAAACGGCCGTCCGGTTGCGGAAGGATACACGCCCAAAACCGTTATCCTGGAGAAATCCAACCACAGCTACTTTGGCAAGAAGCACTATTTGCTGATGCTGGAAAGCCCGGGCTATGTGCCGGTGACGGTACCGATCGAGGCCCGCGCCAACCTGTGGTACCTGCTGGGGAACATTCCACTGCTTGGCTTACCGGGCTGGTTACTGGTCGATCCGTTCTATGGAGGGATGTACAACCTGGAGCCGGAGCATCCTCGTCCTTACATGAATCCGGTTGGCGCGCGCGGCTGATTACTGGGCCGTGGGTTTGACCATGCTGCCCTGGGTTTTATGCCGTTCAAGGTACTGATGCTGGAAGATACACATCCGGATCGTATTGCGGTACTCGCCATTGATGAAGAATTCGTGTTTTAACACGCCTTCAATCTCAAAGCCGAGTTTGCTGTAGATGTGGATCGCTTTCTCGTTTTCCTGATCGACAATCAGGTAGAGCTTATACAGGTTCAGTACCGAGAAACCATAATCCATCGCCAGCCGGGCGGCCTGCGTCGCCAGGCCTTTGCCCTGATGTGTCGGATCGATGATGATCTGAAACTCGGCGCGGCGGTGGACATGGTTGATCTCCACCAATTCCACCATTCCCGCTTTTTGCCCCTCATGCTCGACGACAAAACGCCGTTCGGTCTGATCGTGAATGTGCTTGTCGTAAAGATCTGACAGCTCAACAAACGCCTCATAGGGCTCTTCGAACCAGTAGCGCATGACGCTGGCGTTGTTATCCAACTGGTGTACAAAGTGCAGATCTTCTCTTTCCAGCGGGCGGAGTCTGATGGTCATCGTTTTTCCTTACGTTAGGCTGGGGCGGCAATGTGCTCAACGATCCGCCCCTGCGCCATGCGTACGGCACGGTCACACATATGGTCAATCACATCGGGATCGTGGCTGACCAGAACCATGGTCAGGCCATCCTGACGCTTGAGATCGTTAAGCAGATTGAGGATTTCAGCCTGTATTGACATATCCAGTGCTGACGTCGGCTCATCCAGCAGCAGTATTTTGGGTTGCAGCAGCAGGGCGCGAACAATCGCCACGCGCTGACGCTGGCCGCCGGACAGCTGATGAGGATAACGATCGGCTAATGCCGGGTCCAGACCCACATGGCGAAATCCGTCATGAATACGATCCGCAATGTTATCCCGCTTCAGCAGTTTTAGCGGCTCAGCCAGCGTGCGGCGCAGGCGGTGGCGAGGATGCAGGGACGCGTAAGGGTCCTGAAACACCATCTGCACTTCCTGACGCAGCGCACCGGTAAAGGTGTTGCCCGGCAGCACCGGATGTCCCGCCAGCTGCATCTCCCCCTGCCAGTGAGGATTCAGCCCCGCCATGACCCACAGCAGCGACGATTTACCACAGCCGGACGGGCCGACCAGGCCAAAGCACTCACCGGCGTTCACCTGAAGATTCACGTCGTGCACCACGGTGCGAAGATCGTAACCCTGTTTGTGTGACACGCTGAGGTTATGCAGATTAATCATCGTTATTGGCCTCCAGCGCTGCACGGTCCAGCACCGGCAGCAGTTGTCCATGTGTCGCTTTACTGGGACGGCATGACCACAGCGTGCGGGTGTAAGGATGTGTCGCCTGAGGCAGGTCGGCAGCAGGCAGCGTATCCAGCACCCGACCTTTGTACATCACCATCACGCGCTCGCAGTGTTCTGACACCTGTTGCAGATCGTGGCTGATCAGCAGCAGGCCCATATTACGGGATTCAACCAGTTGGCGGATCAGCGCCAGCACCTGATCGCGCATGGCGTGATCCAGCGCGGAGGTAGGCTCATCGGCAATCAAAAAGGCAGGATCGGTAATCAGGGCGATCGCCAGCATCACGCGCTGGCCCATTCCGCCTGAAAGCTGGTGCGGATAAAACTGCATCAGCGCACGCGGGTCCGGCAAACCCACCGCGTTGAGCATATCGCAGACTTTTTCTTTCCGTTCTGCTCGGCTCAGACGGCGGTGCAGAATCAGCGGTTCTTCAACCTGCCAGCCGATCGTCCGCGCCGGATTCAGCGCATACTTGGGGTCCTGCATCACCATGGCTACGCGATCACCACGAAGCTTACTCCAGCTGCGTTCATTCAGGGTCAGGGCATTTTCACCGGCGACCTGCAGCTGGCTGGCGTGCAGATGCAGCGATGGCGACAGTAATCCCATCAAGGTGCGCGCAGTGAGTGATTTGCCGGAACCGGACTCACCGACCAGCGCCACGCGCTCACGTCCGATGGCGAAGCTGATATTATCCACCAGCGTCGCGTCGTCGCTGCGGATGCTCAGCGACTCTACAAGAATGTTATTTTGCATGTCGGGTATCCAGTCGGTCACGCAGGCCATCGCCTGTCAGATTAAAGGCCAGGCTGGCAAACAGAATGGCCGCGCCGGGCGCGGCAGCCACCCACCACTGGTCAAAAATCACCTTACTGCCTTCTGCCACCATGGAACCCCACTCGGCGGTAGGCGGTTGCACGCCCATGCCCAGGAAGCCCAGTCCGGCTGCGGCCAGGATAATCCCGCCCAGGCTGAGTGCGGCCCGCACCACCGCCGTGGGCAGGCACAGTGGCAGAATATGGCCGAACATCAGGCGAAAACCGGTAATTCCCTGCATACGGGCGGCGGCCAGATAGTCACTGCGCCGCAGGGACAGCGTTTCGGCTCGCGCCTGACGGGCAAACGGCGGCCAACTGGTCAGCGCCAGCGCCAGCGCGCCGTTCATTAGTCCCGGCCCCATTATCGCGACCAGCGCCAGCGCAATCACCAGATTGGGCAGCGACAGAAAAATATCGGTAATGCGCATTAACACGCGCTCGGTCCAGCCGCCCACATAACCGGCGGTAATCCCCACCAGTAAGCCGACCGGAATGGTCAGGATCAGAATTAACGAGACCAGCAGCAGCGTAGGACGCGCGCCATAAATCACCCGGGACAGCAGGTCGCGGCCAAAACCGTCGGTGCCAAACCAGTGTGCAGCCGAAGGCGGCAGCAACCGGCTGGAGATGGTTTGCAGATTCGGATCGTACGGCGCGATCAGCGGGGCCAGCAGTGCCATCAGAATGACAATAGCCACCAGCGTTAACCCAATGGTTAACGAGGTAATCCGGCGGCGACTGCGGCGTGGTCGCACCGTTTCAAGTTCAGTGAGTTGTTGCGTCATCGTGTTCTCGGGTCGGTTAACCAGGTAAGGGCATCCGCCAGCGCGTTAATCAGGATAAAGCAGCCGCCGATCAGTAAGGTGGCACCTAAAATCGCCGGCACATCGCCAGAGAAAAGCGCATTGGTCATGTAGCGTCCCACGCCGGGCCAGGCAAACACGGTTTCCGTCAGGACCGAGCCTTCCAGCAGCGTGGCGTAAGAGAGGGCAATCACGGTAATCAACGTACCAAGCACGTTAGGGAAGATATGACGCAGCAGAATACGCACCCGGCCCGCGCCTTTAGCGCGCGCCAGCACCACATACTCTTTGCTGCTCTCTTCCAGCAGCGCGGCGCGCAGCAACCGTGTAATGCCTGCCATCGCCAGCAGACCCAGGATCACTACCGGTAACCATAAGTGCGCTACGGCGTTCCAGAATATCTCCCGATCACCTGACAGCCAGCTGTCAATCAGCACGAAGCCGGTTTTCGGCTCCAGCGTATAGGCCCAGATATCATCCAGTCGCCCCGGCCCGGCAGACCAGTGCAGCACCGCGTAAAACAGCAACAGGCCCAGCAGGCCCAGCCAGAAGACCGGCACGGAGTAACCCAGCAGGGAGATAAAACGGGCGACGTTATCAATCACGCTGCCGGGTTTCCAGGCGGCCAGCAGTGCCAGCAAAACGCCAAACACCACGGCAAAAATCATCGCGCAGGTGGCCAGCTCAATGGTTGCCGGAAACGTCTGGAGCAGGTCGCTGCTGACCGGCTGGTTGGTCAGACGGGAAACCCCAAGGTCGCCGCGCAACAGGTGCTCGACGTAGTGCCAGAACTGCATCAGTACCGGTTGATCCAGCCCAAGGTCGTGACGCACCTGCGCATAGGTCGCTTCGCTGGCATGATCGCCTGCTATCTGCTGTACCGGATCGATAGGGGACAGATGCGACAGCATAAAGGTGAACGCCAGTAACCCCAGCAGGGTGATCACCAGCGACAGTAAGCCTGATGAAAGGCGGCCAACGCGCCGCCAAATATGCCGGGAGGACCCGGCAGAAGAGGCAGAGTGTGCCATTACTTCGTAACCTGCGAATAGTAAACCATGTCCGGGTTGATGCCCTGAACGTAGCCCTTAAGATTGTCGCGCAGGGCGATCAGGTTTTTCGCCTGCAGGCCAATCACATAAGGGGAGCTTTTCAGCACTTCACGCTGCATGGCCTGGTAGAGCGCAACGCGTTTTTTCGGATCGCTCTCGGCGGTTGCCGCCAGAACCTGCTTGTTCAGCTCCGGGATATGCCAGTCGGAACGGTAAGCAATCGTCTTGCTGCCATCTTCCGGGTTATAGGCAAAGGACGCGGCGTTGGTATTGGGATCAAAGTAGTCCGCGCCCCAGGCATTCAGCGTGCCTTCGTAGTTATGCGCTTTTACGCGCGTCGAGACTTCAGAACTGAGCCCCGGTAACACGTCGACTTTCACGCCGCCCTTGGCAAAGCTGCCCTGCAGGGCCTGCGCGATGTCGAGGTAAGGTGGCTGATTGCTGGTGGACAGGGTGAAGCTGACGTTGGTCAGGCCCGCTTTTTTCAGAATCGCTTTCGCTTTTTCAGGATCGTAACTGTAAGGCGTATCGTTTAGCGCACCGAGAAAACCTTTCGGCAGAAATGTCTGGTGAACATCGAACTGTCCTTTCAGCAACTGACCGGCAATGCCTTTATAGTCGAACAGGTAACGTGCCGCTTCCCAGAAGGCGGGGTTTTTAAGCGCGGCATTGTTTTTGTTGCCCACGTTGAACTGGATGTAATACAGCGAGGCCATCGGAAAGGCTTCGGTGGTCACGCCGCTTTTGCCTTTGAGCGAGGCGATCTGGTCTGCGCCCAGATTACGGGCAATGTCCGCATCACCCTGCTCAAGCAGTAAACGACGGGCAGCCGGTTCCGGCACGTTCTTAATCAGAATATTTTTGATCTTTGGCGCACCCGCCGGCGACGTCGGGTTGGCGGTCAGGATAACAGCCTGGTGCATGACTACCTTGCGGATCTGGTACGGGCCGCTACCGGCGGAGTTGGTCGCCAGCCAGCCGTTGCCAAAATCGCCTTTGGTGGCATGTGCCGTCACGGTCTTTTCATCCACAATGGAGGAGACCGGGGCGGAGAGCAGGCTCAGTACGTAGGCCGGGCTGACGTCGGCAGTCCAGCTGATTTGCACATGGTCGTCATCGACCTTTTTAAGGAAGCCATCTACGTTATCTTTGTTCCAGCCAAGCTGGGTAAGAATAAAGGAGGGATCAAGATTCAGTTTCACGACACGGCCCAGCGAGAAGATCACATCTTCCGGACGCAGCGGGTTACCGCTGGAAAACGTCGCGCCTTTACGTAACGCAAACGTCAGGCTGCGGTTGTCACTGCCTGGCTGCCAGGAGGTTGCCAGCGTCGGTTTTAAGTCGGTCGGATTTTGCGGATCGGACTGAACGAGGCGCTGATAAATGTTGGTAAAAGCCTGTACGCTGGTGAGTTCAAATCCTTTAGCCGGATCGAAGCTGTCGGCATCGTCGGTCGACTGAACCACGACCAGCGTGTCTTTCGGTGTGGCAGCGTTTACGCTAAAGGCGGTGGCCAGTGACAAGGCCAGTAGTGATGGAATTATTTTTTTCATGGAAAATCCTTGCCTGAGAAAGTAACGCGAGTGTACGAAAGGGCTCATGCAAAGAATAGTCCATTATGGGCTAATGATATGCAAAAAAGTTATAACCAATGCAGGACGGTTATAAGACGAAATGAAAATCGCAGGGCGTAACAGAAACGGTTAATAAACGAAACGCCGGTTAAACGGCTATTTTTCTTTACCCGCCGGGTGCGGCGTTTATACTACGTCAAAATAGTTGCAGGAGTCATACATTGGACAGTCACCCTAAATACGATTTAACTCCGGCAAGCTAACTGCATTTCGCTGCTTGCCACCTGGCGGGCAGCAATCCCCTCTGTAGGTTTCGATTGCTCTCCTTAAAATAAACGCTGTAGTCACCGCGAGAGCACGCTATGTTGATGTATATTCTGGCACTTTTTCCTCCGCCTCGACAGGCGTAGCTGCGGGCTGCGCACCCTTTCACTTTTCGTCTTCCTTTGCTTTGCGTTTATTTCGCAAGGTCCGACCTATGGCGGCCTGATATTACGGCTGCGCGGCGGGAATTATTCATCTGTCCTGAAAGGCGGACGCCTTAAATAAACCGGTCATCACCGGAAAACCGGGCATGCATTATTACGCATGCAGGATATCTGTTGCTTTAAATCAGGGAGATGTCGACATGAGCGACATGAAAATCGAACAAGCCGCAAGGGTTTATAACGCGCAACGTTCAGTAAAAAAATCAAAAACACCTTATGCCATCGAGCGCGAAGCACGCCATCGCACCGATGTGACGCTCAGCAATCTGCACAGCAGCTATGAAGGACTGACGCACGCAGAAGCCAAAGCGCGACTCGGCGACTATGGCCGGAATGAAGTCGTGCACGAGAAAGCGCCTTCTGCGTTTATCCAGTTGATTACGGCATTCAATAATCCGTTTATTTATGTGCTGATGGTGCTGGCGCTGGTGAGCGGGATAACGGATTACTGGCTGCCGTTACGTGCCGGTGAGGAAACCGATCTTTCCGGCGTGATAATTATTCTGACCATGGTTACGCTCAGCGGGCTGTTGCGTTTCTGGCAGGAGTTTCGCACCAATCGCGCGGCCCAGGCACTGAAATCCCTGGTGCGCACTCAGGTCACCGTGCTGCGTCGGGAAGAGGGCTGTGCCATCTCCCGTCGCTACGATATTGATATGCGCGAACTGGTGCCAGGCGATGTCATTTTACTGAGCGCGGGGGATCTGGTACCGGCTGACGTACGCCTGCTGACCTCACGCGATCTGTTTATCAGTCAGGCGATCCTGACCGGTGAATCCTTGCCTGTGGAAAAAAACGATCTCAGCGCTGGCGTGGAGATCGAAGAGCAACCCGGTCGCAGCGTACTTGAACTCAAAAACAGCTGCCTGATGGGGACCAATGTTGCCAGCGGCACGGCCAGAGCGCTGGTCGTCGCCACCGGCAGTGAAACCTGGTTTGGTTCGCTGGCGGCTTCATTATCTGGTCGCCGGCCGCAAACGTCATTTGACCGCGGTGTGAACAGCGTTTCCAGGCTCCTCATCCGTTTTATGCTGGTGATGGTGCCGATCGTCTTACTGCTTAATGGCTTCACCAAAGGTGACTGGATGGATGCCACGCTGTTTGCGCTGGCCGTCGCGGTGGGCCTGACGCCGGAAATGCTGCCCATGATTGTCAGTGCCAATCTGGCAAAAGGCGCCATTGCCATGTCACGCCGCAAGGTCATTGTTAAACGCCTGAACGCCATTCAGAACCTGGGAGCAATGGATGTGCTCTGTACCGATAAAACCGGCACGCTGACACAGGACAATATTTTGCTGTCGGCGCACCTTAACGGCAACGGCGAAGAAGATGCGCGAGTCTTGCTGCTGGCATGGCTTAACAGCAGCAGCCAGAGTGGGGCAAAAAATTTAATGGATCGCGCGGTACTGAAATTTGGCGAGCAAAGCCTGTCTAAAGCCGCGTGCAGTCAGTTTCAGAAAGTCGACGAGCTGCCCTTTGACTTTGTCCGCCGTCGTGTGTCGGTAGTGGTGGAAGATCTGCATAACCATCGTCCGCTGTTGATCTGCAAAGGCGCGGTAGAAGAAATGCTGGCAGCGGCGACCTCGTTGCGCCAGGGCGATGCGACAATTCCACTGTGCGAGCAAAAGCGTGCAGCGTTGTTAGCGCTGACCCGTCATTACAATCAGCAGGGCTTTCGTGTGCTGCTGGTCGCTACGCGCGAGGAGGGAATATCGCTGCCGCTGTGCCGCGATGATGAGTGCGAATTAACCCTTGAAGGCATGCTGACGTTTCTGGACCCACCGAAAGAGAGCGCGGGCAAGGCAATCCAGGCGCTGAAAGACAGCGGGATTAAGGTCAAAGTGCTTACTGGCGATAACCCGTTAGTGACAATGCGTGTCTGTCAGGAAATCGGGCTGGCTTCAGAAGCCATGCTGACCGGCAACGACATCGACGCCATGAGTGACGACGAACTGCGTCGGGACGTAGAACGCTGCATGATTTTTACCAAACTCACGCCTCAGCAGAAGTCACGTGTGCTTAAACTGCTGCAGCAAAATGGACACACCGTCGGCTTTCTTGGCGACGGGATCAACGATGCGCCCGCACTGCGCGAGGCGGATGTCGGGATCTCGGTCGACAGCGCGACCGATATCGCCAAAGAGTCATCGGACATTATTTTGCTGGAAAAAGACTTAGCGGTATTGGGCGAGGGCGTGCTGAAAGGGCGTGAAACCTTTGGCAATATCATTAAGTACCTGAACATGACGGCCAGTTCAAATTTTGGCAATGTGTTCTCTGTGCTGATTGCCAGTGCGTTTATTCCTTTTCTGCCTATGCTGTCTGTTCAGCTCCTGATTCAGAATCTGATGTATGACATCTCTCAGTTGGCGTTGCCCTGGGATAAAATGGACCGCGAGTTTCTGCGTAAACCCCGCAAATGGGATGCCGGTAACATCAAACGCTTTATGCTGTGGATGGGGCCAACGTCTTCCATTTTCGATGTCACGACCTTTGCGTTGATGTGGTATGTGTTTGGCGCGAATCATGCGGGTGCACAGTCGCTGTTCCAGTCCGGCTGGTTTGTTGAAGGCTTACTGTCACAGACGCTGGTGGTGCACATGCTACGTACGCAGAAAATCCCGTTTATTCAGAGTTGTGCCCGGTTACCCGTGCTGTTGACCACCGTGGGGATTTCCGCCGCCGGTATTCTGCTGCCATTCTCTTCGCTTGGCGCTATGGTCGGGTTAGTGCCGCTGCCATGGCACTATTTCCCCTGGCTGGTGCTGACGTTGTTGAGCTACTGCCTGGTGGCGCAGGGCATGAAAATGTTTTATATCAAACGTTTTGGGCGTTGGTATTAATCCCCCAGCGAGCAGTAAACCTATAACCTAATTAACCGCAGGTGGATGTCAGCAACGCTTTGCCTAGGCATCCACCTGTCTTCCCGCAAAATCCCCACGTTTTTCTGCATTGCACACGTTGTTATGGATCAATTTATCAAAAGCGATGCCATAAATGTAAACCAGCCGTTAGTCATTCCCTCTCTCCCGCCGGATTTCTCTGATACAATTTGCAAAAAATTCAGCGCCCCAGTGTCGGGGAATCTTCAGGTAAGCCGATATCTGCTATACCGCGTCCACCATAGTAGGCGTGGGTCGTTAACAATCCATGTTGTACGCATTTATCGTTCGGGCATGGTGCTCTACAGTGAATAATTGCGCGTCTTTCCCTGAGCAGACAAAGGTTCGTTGCCACGTATGTGTTTTTTATGGGTTATCCACGCTGTTTGTTGCCGGAGGACAGAATGCAACAGACAGAGTATGTGATTGATGAGTTGGTTCGGTATATACCGGCTCAGAGTTTGCTGTGTCTGGTGGATTCCAGCGAAACCAGCGTGCCGTTATCGCCGGCCTGCAACCATTTACTGGAAATGTTTCTGAAAAGCGCCGGCGTCGTGCTGTCCCGGGAACAGATTCTGGATAACTTCTGGCAAGAAACGGGCGCAACGCCGTCTTCTAACAGCCTGAATGCTTACGTTTCAGCAATACGGCGTGGGTTGTCCTCTCTTGGCATCGATCAGGAAGCGATCACCACCGTCTACAAAGTGGGGTTCGTTTTTAATCCGGTTATCCGTATCCAAAAAACGGAAATCCAGCCTGAGTCTTCCACGGAGGACATTCCTGCCGCCTCCTTACCGGTTACACGCCGCAGCGCGAGTCGTTACTGGGTGTTTTTCGGCATCCTGGTGCTGATGGGGGCTGGATTTCTGCTCCCGCAGCTCATAAGAGAAAAGACGATGACGCCCATCAGCGTCGGCCAACTTAACGGCTGTGATGTGTTTTATCTTCCGGTTCACCCTGGTGAATCGACGTTTCCGACTGAAGCGGTGTGGCACAAAATGATTGCGAGTAGCCAGATGGCCTGTCAGAAGGGCGGTCGGTATATGTTTTATGCCGACAGGAATGTTATGGCCGGACACCCTGGCAACATGTATGTCTCTTACTGCGTCAGAACAGAGAGCAAAAAAATAGCATGCTCAAATTATACAGAGCTGGGATGGAGGCCGGACAATGACAACCCGTAAAAAACGCCTTGCCTCGTTGCTGGGTCTGATAACTGTCTTAGTGGGCTTGCTGGTTTATATCAGCTATTACTACGTTAAATCGCACAGTGAAATGTTTGAATTTACCTGTGCGGCCAATTTACAACAGCGCGATGCGACGACCGACTTTCATCTGGATGCCAGCTTTGTGCTGACGCTACGTTATTCAGGCGAGGCAATGGTCTCTGTTGATGGCACCGTGCATAAAAACGGTAAAGATTACGTATTAAGACGCAATGCGGAGTTCCAGTATTCTCCCTATATCCAGTTTCTTTATAAACTCAATCATTTCACCGTCCACCGGGGGCTGCGGGATAATGTGCCTGCTAACGTCCTGAATACTGATTTTTCTTACCTCTATATCACCAAAATAACCGATATGGATGATGCGGTATTAATTGGCACGCGCGTTTTGCCGCTCATTGTCTGCCATACACGCTAACTGATTTACCCGCCGTGCACGTTATAGCGGGCTGCATAAAACGCGGCACGTTCGCCTGAGTGCGCGCTTTTTTTGCTTTTCTGATGCGCCTTGCGCGAGCTTCATGTTGTCTTGTGCAGATGATAGTTTTGTATTTATTTATAAAATTAGAATTTTGTATCTAATATTGGTCTCGTTTAAGTGTTTGTGGTTGTCCTTTGGCGTCATTGTTAAATTAAGCCGTCGGTAAGATTGCCGTCAGTGAGGTTTGTTGCTGTTACAGACAGGCGATCTTATCCGGGCGTTTAATTTCTTTAATGAAGTCAGGTTTTGACCTTTATACGGAGCCAGCGATGAAAAATTTAGCATATAAAATTCAGTGTGAGGCGAAATGGAATCAGCTTCAGGAAACGGAAAGAAAACCCAAAATGAAAGACGTGATGATGTGCCTGATTAAACGTCAGGCTGAAGGCATTGTGACCCGGGACGTTGCGGATGAATGTGATATGTCTATTTATGCCGCGAGAAACTGGTTACTGAAGCTGGAAAACAGTGGCTTATTAAAAAAAGAGCCAGGACGTAAATCCTGCAAATGGTTCATCCTTTAATAATTAATACATCTTATCTCTGTTCTTATAAAATACGCGGTGCGATCTGGCCTGCTTTTTATTCTTTAATAGGCGACAAATAATCAGCAGGGCGACAGCACTCAGAAAAGTGAAACCAACCAGCTGTAACCCGGCCAGGGTGGCTTCTGGAGACGGCGTCAGCACAGCATCAAGCGGGTTGCCCATCATGACATTTCCGGCCAGCGCAGCGCCCTCGACCTGAAACATCTCCTGTTGCGAGAAGGTGCGCAGCTCCAGGAACAATCCACTCAGGCTGCCCGACAGGCGCATATCATTGCGCAGAAAGAGCGCCAGAAAGGGCACCCGCGCATAGAAGCCGATAGCAAAGACAAACTGGCTGACTGGCAGAACCGGCGCCCATCAACGGGAGGCCGGGCGCGGCGGAAACGGTGACACAGATTTAAAAACGCAGTGCGGCGTCAGGCATAGTAATGAATATGCTTCTTGCCATGTACTGGCGATGACACAATTTTAGTTCTGACCTTGAACACCTCCCACAGCAGGGATTCGGTCAGGATCTCATCTGGCGATCCCTGGGCAATCAGTTCCCCCTCCAGCATCACCATCAGCCGGTCACAGAAGAGTGCCGCATGATTCAGATCGTGGATGGCAACAATACTGGTAACCGGAAGTTCGCTGATCAGCTTCATCAACTGGAGTTGATGGTGAATATCCAGGTGGTTAGTGGGTTCATCAAGCAGAATTTCATTGGGTGCCTGCGCTAACGCTCTGGCGATATGCACGCGCTGCCGCTCCCCGCCGGAAAGACTTTGCCAGCCCTGATCGCAGCGTGAGCACATATCCACGCGCTTCAGTGCGGCTTCGACTATCTCGTCGTCCTGATGCGTCCAACTGGAAAAAGGCGAATGATGCGGGATTCGACCCAGTTTCACGACGTCACGTACGGTCATATTGGCGCTGGTTAACGCATGTTGCTCCACAAAGGCAACGCGACGGGCAAGTTGCTTTCTGGCAATGGATGACAGATCTTTGCCATCCAGCAGTACCTTGCCTTTATGTTGCTTACGCAGGCCAGCCAGCAGGCGCAACAGTGACGACTTGCCGGAGCCGTTCGGCCCCAGCAAACCCACGGTTTCGCCCGGTGACACCGCCAGGGAGACATCGTTAACGATAATTTTTTTCCCTACCTTCCAGGTAAGGTTTTGCGCGCTGATGCTCATTATTGCGTCCTGGAGCGATAAATAATAATTGCAAAGAAAGGCACGCCGACCAGCGCGGTGACTACGCCAACCGGCAGGCTTTGTGGCGCAATCAACATGCGTGATGCGATATCCGCCAGCACCATCAGAATTGCGCCCGCAATGGCACAGGCCACCAGCAACCGGCTGTGCAGCGGCCCAAAAAAGAAGCGCATCACATGGGGAACGACCAAACCGACAAAGCCGATCGAGCCTGCCATGCTGACAATCGTGGCGGTCATCAGGGCGGTCGCGGTGAACAGCACCAGACGGACCACGCCGACCGGAATACCCAGCGAGGCCGCTGCGTCGTCACCAAAGGTAAAGGCATCCAGCGCGCGGGAGTAGTACAGGCAGACCGCTAAGCCGATCAGCACAATCACCAGAACCAACTGAAACTCAGGCCAGCGCACGCCACTAAAGCTGCCCAGCAGCCAGAACATCACGTCACGTGCCTGTTGGGCGTTAGCCGAGGTACTGATAGTGTAAGCGGTAATGGCATTAAAGAGCTGCGATGCCGCCACACCGGCCAGAATGGTACGTTCTGTTCCGCCGCGCGCGCCGTTGGTCAGCAGAGCAACAAACGCAAAAGCGGCAAAGGCACCGGTAAAGGCACCCAGAGACAGCGAGATGGCGCCGGCCCCGACGCCCGATACCACGATCAACACCGCACCTGTTGATGCGCCAGCCGAAACGCCCAGCACATAGGGTTCGGCCAGCGCATTTTTCAACAGGCTCTGCAGGACGGCGCCGCAAATGGCCAGGCCCGCACCGCTCAGCGCCGCAACCAATGCCCGGCTTAAACGGAAATCCCAGATAACGCTTTCATGAATGCGATTAACGGGCACATCCGTCATACCCAGTTTATTGGTCACGGTATACATCACCGATTTCAACGGTATCGACAGTTCGCCCACGCTGACGCCCAGCGCGATAACGACAAACAGCACGACGATGGCGATGAGCGCGATAGCAATAAAGCTCACATTACGTCGCACCAGCACAACCTCTTCACGCATTAATTCAGGCCCATCTTACGTAACTGTTCGCCAACCTGTTCTGCACCATAAATTGTCCGGATCGTCGGGTTCATCGCCTGACCGTCCATCACCACAATATGGCCTTTCTTCACGGCATCCAGCTGGCTGACCGCCGGGTCGCTTTTCAGGAACTTGATCTTTTCTTCGGCGTTATCCAGTTTCCAGCGGTTACGGTCAAGGCTGGTGACCACGATGACATCCGGATTGGTGGCAATAATGCTTTCCCAGCTCACGGTGGGCCACTCTGTTTCCGTGGTAATCGCGTTATGACCGCCTAACACATTGGCAATAAAACCCGATGCGCCGTTTTTACCGCCCACGTAAGCATCGGCAGACGGCGAGGAACTGGAGAACCAAAACAGGAAGGAGAGATCTTTCTTGCCTTTCGGGAAGGCTTTTCTCAGGGCGCTTTCGCGGGCTTTGAAGTCGTTGATCACCTGCTGGCCGCGATCTTCTACGTTAAAGATTTTGGCAAAATCGGCAATCTCTTCATAAACGTAGGACATATTCCACAGCGTGGCACGGCTACCGTAAATGTCGCCGGTGTTCTGTTTGGTGGCACACATGCCCGGAGACAGATAGGTATTCATCCCCACTGACTCAAAGTCTTCACGTTTGGCGACCTTGCTGTTAGGCCCCATCAGCAACTGAATTTGTGCGGCAACAAAGTCGGGATTCTTCGCCAGGATGGACTCCAGCGTGGGGATCTCCACCGTCAGTACCGGCACTTTGGCGTTTTGTTCCGCTAACTGGGGTAAGACTTTGGTCGGCCAGAATGCGCTGGCAACCATTTTATCCTGCAGTCCCAGCAGCAGCAGAATCTCAGCGGTATTCTGCCCAAGCGCCACCACGCGTTCGGGTGCTTTAGTAAAGGTTTCTTTCTGACCACAGTTTTCAATCGTCAGAGGATAAGTGGTTGCCCAGGCGGAACTCGTCGTCAGGAAAATAAAACTCAACAGGCTAAGCATTTTTTTCATTTGTTTTGTCCATCAATAAAATGAGACTGCGTGCTTTTAACATTCTGGCGCGGCGAATTTTATCAGACATAAAATGTAAATAGAAATCATTATTAAATGGGTTATCTTTTTGCCGAAATGTATAAAAATAACTTGAGTGATTAAAAAGACGTAACCTGACCAGTGGCTATAGAAATAAATAACATTGAGCTAAAACAGGGGCGTAAATAATCCGCAGAAGTGAAGGTGGTGATGATTAACCTTATGATAGATAAAATAATATTAACCATATGAAACGTGATAAACGCGACGGCAGGGCGTTCCGGGGCGCGGGTTGACCCGGCCGCAGGTGCGTACAGCGCCAAATGACCTGGCTGCTGCCTGGGCAACGTCCGCAACGCTATCGGCAGGGCCCGTCTGCTCCATCTCTGCTCCATCATCCACACAAACTCCAGCAATCTATTCTGCTTATCATCCTGCCACTTTCGTGGAGGATGAAATGAATACGCTGAACTACATCGCTAAATATGTGGAATATAACCTCAAAGTCGCGAGGTATTTCCTCATCAATGACACACGTTTTCATACGCAACGACTGCGCACGTTGCTAAACAGAGAGCCGAATCTGATTCATCCTGTCACGCTGAATGAAAAAATGTGCTATCGACTGATTTATGACAGAAACCCGCTTTATACGCAGCTGGCAGATAAACTCACCGTGCGTGAATATGTGCTCAGTCGAACCGATGAACTGATGATTGCGCCGTTAATTAATACCTACAAAAACACCAGAGATATCGATTTTAACACCTTGCCAAATAGCTTCGTTATTAAGTGTAACCACGACAGTGGCAGCACGATAATTTGCAAAGATAAAGGTACGTTCAATACGCAAGCCGCGTTATTAACGCTGGATTTGGCCATGAAGAAAAATATGTATTACTGCACACGAGAATGGCAATACAAAGACATCGTGCCAACCCTTCTTTGTGAAGAATATATTGAGCTGTTCGAGGGGCGGGACAGAGGCACGACGCCTGAAATGTTGCGTATCCACTGCTTTGCGGGTTGTGCGAGTTTTATTGAAGCCGACTTCACCGATGAGCAGGGCAGGGAATATGTGAATGTCTACAACAGAAAATGGGAACTGCAGCCATTCCAGATTGAGTATCCCAACCATCCTGCTTCGATACCGGAACCTGCGCTGTTCTATCGCGCACTCTCTGCTGCCCAGGCGCTGGCAAAAGACATTGACTACTGCAGAGTGGATATAATGCTCAAAGACGACAGCCTGTACTTCAGCGAAATAACCTTAACGCCCCAGCGCGGCAAGCTCAAAATCCTGCCTCAGGAATGGGATGCTAAGCTTGGCGCGATGTGGCAACAGCAGGCGTACCATAAAACCCACCGCTTTCCTTCCAGCCCAGCGGTGGATCTACGCTAAAGGGCAACGGGCCAGCGCAGTAAAAACAGTGAACCGCCCTGAGAGGAGGTCTGATAACTGATGTCGCCACCGTGGGCCTGCATAATGGCCTTCGCGACCGATAAACCCAGCCCACATCCCGCTGGGTTTATCGCCCGTCCCGCCGTGCCGCGTTGAAATGGCTCAAACATATGACGCTGGAAATCCTCGGGCACGCCGGGGCCAGCATCTTCCACCTCAATAAAAAACGTGTTGTCCCGGTGTCCGCTGCGCACCCGGATGACGCCCGGCGTGGCGTAATTAAGTGCGTTATCAAATAAGATGGTCAGGCACTGAATAATCCGCAGCGGATCACATTGCGTAACGGCAGTATTTTGCTCAATGATCAGGTTAAATCCCTGCTCGCTAAACTGATGGCAAAACGAGGCGCTAACGTTCTCCAGCACGTCGTTAAAGGCGACGGGTTTAACATCCAGCATAAAAGAACCGCCTTCTGCCGCCCCCACGACGCGTAAATCGTCGATAAGCCGGGATAATCCCTCTGTCTGCCGCAAAAGACTTTTAAACAGCTGCGGATCGGGCTCAAATACCTCTTCTACCAGTCCCTGTAGCCTGCCGCGTAAAATCGTGACGGGCGTTCTGAGCTCATGGGCAATCGCGGCATTCCAGGACTTGCGTTCGTTATCCAGCGTCTGCAACTTTTCTGCCATTTCGTTAAAGTCTCTGACCAGAATATTGACCTCACCAAGGCGGCTCTGACTGTTAGCGGCGCGGGCACTTAAATCCCCCTGAGAAATGCGGCGTAAACTGGTAGCAACGGAGCTGAGTGGATTCAGTATTTTAGCGGAGAGCTTAAAAGCAAAAAGTAAGGCAATCAGGAAGCTGATTACAGAGCTGATCGCTATCCAGACCCAGTCAAAGACCGTCATGCTTTCACTGTTGCTGGCGGATAAACCGCCGGGGAAATTATCGATGATAAAGCTGTAAAACAGGTAGGAGCCCACCACGGCCACGATAATAATGGTAAATGTCAGAGACAGCATAAACAGGAGGATTTGCCGACTGAGCGCTTTGTCTTTATTCACTTCTGTTCACCCAGGCGATAGCCTATTCCACGAATACTTTCTGGCACGCCGGATAAACCACAGCTTTCAAATTTTTTACGTAACTTGCTCATATGGCTGTCTACCGTTCTGTCGAGCGTATCGCTTTCGGGCAGGCAGGCATTAAGCAACTCTTCGCGGCTAAAGACTTTACGGGGATATTTTGCCATGTGCGTTAGCAGCTTAAATTCTGTGGTCGTCAGAACGGGTGTAAACGTCTGTCCATCGCTGTGGATCTCAACAGAGAACTCATCGGGATAGATGGTCATAAAGCGGGTTCTTATCAGGGTTTGTGGTGGGGCCTGCGTTTTGGCTCTGCGCAGAACGGCTTCGATGCGGGCGACCACTTCCGACGGGTTAAAGGGCTTAACAATATAGTCATCCGCGCCCAGGCGAAGCCCCATCAGTTTATCGATATCCTGATCCAGCGCGGTAACCATAATTACCGGCGTGTTGCTGTCTTTACGCAAGGTGGAAAGCACGTTCCAGCCATCGATTAACGGCAGTTGAATGTCCAGCAGCACCAGGTCAGGCTGTAAGCTTTTGATTAAGGCCAGGGCGTTTTCGCCATCTGCCGCATGTACGGCTTTCATTCCGGCGCGTTTGATGTAACTGATTAAGATATCAGAAATTTCAAAGTCATCCTCTGCCACCAGGATTAGATTATCGTTACTCATAACGCCCTCAAGGTGAATAAAACCTGTTGCGGATGATGAGGGCAGCACAGTCAGACATTAAGCTCGCCCTTGCATCAGGAACATTACGCCTGTCAGTACAGGCAGACCAGCAAAAGCACCGGGCCGGGCAGCAGAATAAAACGACCTGCCTGCCATTCGCACACCGCGAGGTGACCGGGTCGCGCGGTGATGCGGCGACGGGGAACGCTATCAGCGTCCGCACCACTCTTTCTGCAAGATGGCGAAAATCAGCGTGTTTTCATAGAGGGTTATACCGTCATCATCAGTAAATGACACATGCTCTTTGAAACAGCCCTCCAGCCGCATTCCCAGACGCTGGCATAACTTTTGCGATCCGTCGTTATAATCCGCAACGTAGGCGTAAATGCGCCTCACATTTTTCACCTTGAATAAGTAATTAAACAGGCAGGTTGCGGCTTCCTGAGCAAAGCCATGACCATGATATTCAGGATTAAGATACCATCCCACGCTCATTGTCTCCGCGTCGGGTTCGTCGTCGTTAGAGGCAAAAAAATGGCCGATTAAGGCATCCGTCTGTTTCAGACACAGGGCAAACTGCGTCGCGTCGCGGCTTCTGTTTTTTGCTTCCTGCACGGCGGCGGCAAAATCCTCCAGCTTCTCATCCAAAAAACAGGCTGGGTAAGGATCGGATAAATACGCAAACAGGCCCGCCGCATCCTGTTCCATAAATTTTCTGATGATTAACCTTTCGGATTCGGCTATTTTCATATCAGATTTTTCCCGGTGAAATAGACAGGAGGGTTATTTTTGTCCTGTGCTGTATTAATCTGTTTAATGAATGAATTTTGGCGTATATTACGTCCTGCGCTTTTAGGTTGTCTATCTAATATATTACTTTATGAATAAATTTTTTTAACTTTTACGCATCCATACTCTCTCCATAAATTTTACATAATAGGTCATTGTTAACGGATTACACTCCGGAATAATGCGCATTATTAGAGAGTATGTGTGATGACGCCCCGGAATTTAATAAAATTAAACTTTTGTGTTTTATTTTTTTACTGTTCGCCATCGGTTTAAATCCCGCAACAGTTTTATCACAACATCCTTATATGACCGTTCAGGGGAAAAGCGTCATAGCGACGCCGTACCGTCCTGTGAAACCCCTCAGTCGTTCTGCCGGGCGTACAGCCCAGAAAACGCTCTGGGAGGCGGTGGCTAACCATGCACTGGCCTGCCGGGGAGGCCGCGCAACCCGGCTTTTATATAAGGCTGCTCTGCGCCGACTCAGGGAGCCGTGAACGCATACAGCAGGCAAGCCAGTCACGATGATGTTGGTTTGACGGACAACGTTTTACATCAGAAATCACGCGAGGGCGCGTGAATAACAGCACAACAGATGAGGGTTTTGGCCAGCATCTTTCTTTTGTTTAGTCAGGGTAAATCATGCCTCAGTTTTTTATTAATCGACCCATCTTTGCCTGGGTAATTGCCGTCTTTATTATCTTGTTTGGTCTGCTCTCCATTCCAAAATTGCCTGTCGCACTTTACCCCTCGGTCGCACCGCCAACCATCAGCATTAACGCTTCTTATCCAGGCTCGACGCCGGAAAGCATGAATAACAGTGTGGTGGCGCTGATTGAGCGCGAGCTTTCATCGGTTAAGCATGTGCTGTATTACGAATCGTCCAGCGATACCAGTGGCATGGCGACGATAACGGTGACCTTTGCGCCAGGCACCGATCCTGAACTGGCCCAGGTGGACGTGCAAAACCGCATCAAAGTGATTGAGTCGCGGCTGCCGCAGGTCGTGCGGCAGAATGGACTGAGCGTTGAAGCCTCAGGTGCTAACTTTTTGATGATCGTCGGACTGACGTCGAAAGATGGCAAGCTTACCGAGGCCGATCTCAGCGATTATTTTTCCCGTAATATTTCAGAAGAGCTTCGTCGGGTTGAGGGCGTCGGTCGCGTTCAGCTGTTTGGTGCAGAGAAAGCGATGCGAATCTGGGTGGACCCGGTAAGGCTTAGCCAGTATCGCCTGACCATCAGCGATGTCAGTCGGGCCATTACTACCGAAAATACCCAGATTGCGCCCGGACGTACCGGCGACTCGCCAGCGGTTGCCGGTCAGCAGGTTAGCTATCCATTACTGGTTAAAGGACAGCTTGGTTCACCGCAGGAGTTCGCGAATATCACCCTGCGCGCAAATCCGGATGGCTCACGCGTGGTACTGAGCGATGTGGCGCGAGTGGAACTCGGCTCACAAACGTACAGTTTTGCCAGCCGTGAAAACGGACATGTTTCGACCGCCGCGGCTATCCAGCTTTCGTCCGGCGCAAATGCGGTAAAAACCGCAGAGCGGATCAAACTCCGCCTGAACGAGCTGAGGCAGGCAATGCCAGAGGGCATGGCTTACAGCATTCCTTTTGATACCACGCCGTTTGTGAAGATCTCTATCGAGAAGGTGATTCATACCTTTATAGAAGCCATGATTCTGGTCTTCCTGGTGATGTACCTGTTCCTGCAGAACGTTCGCTATACCTTTATCCCTGCCATCGTTGCGCCCATCGCCCTGCTGGGCACCTTTACCGTTATGCTGCTGGCCGGTTTCTCGGTCAACGTGTTAACCATGTTCGGTATGGTTCTGGCGATAGGGATTATCGTTGACGATGCGATAGTGGTGGTTGAAAACGTCGAGCGAATCATGGCGGAAGAGGGGCTCGGTCCAAAAGAAGCGACGCAAAAGGCGATGAAAGAGATAACCGGTGCGGTAATCGGTATCACCCTTGTGCTGAGTGCCGTCTTCATTCCCATGGCGATGGCCAGCGGCTCCGTCGGGGCGATTTACCGGCAGTTTACGCTCTCCATGGCGGTTTCCATCTTAATCTCTGCCTTCCTGGCGCTCAGTCTGACGCCTGCGCTGTGCGCCACGCTGTTAAAATCCACTGATAAGCATGCCCATCAGAAAAGAGGCTTTTTTGGCTGGTTTAACAATAAGTTTGCCGCCATGACTCACCTTTATGGTCGCGGCGTAAGCCGCTTATTAAAACGGGTGGGCGGCGCACTGGGGGTTTATCTGGCCCTGTGTCTGCTGCTTGTCCTTGCGATGAAAAACCTGCCTTCTTCGTTTCTGCCGGAAGAGGACCAGGGATTCTTTATGACCTCTATTCAGCTACCGTCAGACGCTACGAGTGAGCGCACGCTAAAAGTGGTTAAAGCGTTCGAACAGCAGGTGCTTTCAAGCCCCGCTATCCAGTCAAGCATCGCGATTATGGGTTTCAGCTTTGCGGGGTCCGGCCCCAACTCCGCAATGGCCTTCACGACGTTAAAAGACTGGGGCGAACGGCAGGGGGCCACTGCCTTTTCCGAAGCCGAACGTGCTCAGAAAGTGATGTCGGCTAATCCCGACGCGGATACCTTCAACCTCATCCCGCCGGCCATTGACGGACTGGGTAATTCATCGGGTTTTACCCTTCGCCTGCAGGATCATGCTGGTAAAGGTTATGCAGCGCTGAAACAGGCGGAAGAGCAGCTACTGGCCCTGGCGGCGAAAAGCCATGTGGTGCGGGATGTGTACGTTGACGGTTTACCCGATGGGCAGATGATCAGGCTTAATATCGATCGGCAAAAGGCCTTTGCCATGGGGGTTTCTTTTGACGAAATCAGCCAGACGCTGTCCGGTGCGATGGGGTCGCTTTACGTTAATGATTTCCCAAACAGCGATCGTATGCAGCAGGTCATCATTCAGGCCGACGCGAAATATCGTATGCAGCTCGACGATATACTCGGATTGTATGTTCGTAATGCGACGGGCGGGATGGTTCAGCTCTCTGAATTTGTTCATGCCGACTGGGAAACAGCACCATTGCAGTTAGTCCGCTATCAGGGCTATCAGTCCATAAAGATAAACGGTAATCCCGCACAAGGATATTCAAGCGGCGATGCGCTTAACGAGATGAGTCGCCTGGCTAAACAGCTACCTGAAGGATTCGCGATTGAGTGGACCGGCGGCTCGTTGCAGGAGCAGCAATCGGCTTCCGAAGCGCCGATGCTGATGGTGCTGTCCATGCTGGTGGTGTTCCTGGTGCTGGCAGCCCTTTATGAGAGCTGGTCGGTCCCGGTCTCCGTTATGCTGGTTGTGCCACTTGGGCTGCTGGGCGCGGTCATTGCCGTCAGTCTGATGAATATGCAGAATGATGTTTTCTTCAAAGTCGGCATGATCACTATCATTGGACTGTCCGCAAAAAATGCCATTCTGATTGTCGAATTTGCTAAACAGATGCACGAAGGGGGAAAAGGGCTGGTTGAGGCAACGCTGGAAGCTTCGCGTATGCGTTTACGACCTATCCTGATGACATCACTTGCTTTCACGTTAGGCGTGATGCCATTGATGCTGGCTAGCGGGGCCAGTGCCAGAACGCAGCAGGCGATTGGCAGCGGCGTGTTTGGCGGCATGATCAGCGGCACGCTGCTGGCAATATTCTTTGTACCGCTGTTCTACTTTTCCGTTATGAAAGTCACAGAGAAGTTGGCGCGTAAAAGGTCTTAACAGTCCTTGAAAAACGGACGTGATGGCAAGCCTGAACCCGGTATGCTGTCGCGTCCTTTCCGTCTGCATCGCTGCCAGGCCTGCCATGAAAGTATAAAAACCGTTCAAGAGCCTCATGCTATACGGCGCGGCCTGTCCGGTGGGCTGTGATGATGTGGATTACCACGATTGGCGGCGTGCGTTTATGAAGGCGAACGCCCTATCGCTAAAACGGGCATAGTGTCCGGTCAGTCACCAACGTCACCGAAGTCACTGAAGTCATCAAAATGCAGGTTGTGTCTCGGTGGCGATTTCAGCCGCTAAAGCCAGACGACGGAGCTCATCTTTCATCAGGGCAGGCTGTGTCCGGGGAATAAAGCCGCTGGCGCAGAGAGTGCGTATAAACGCTGGCGGGCCGCCACAAATACGCTTTGCCGCCTGAAGACAAGGGGAAATGCAAAGGGACGCTTAACTGGCCGACGATGTCAGGCGCGCGGGTCGCTCAGGATACATGGCAATGCCGCCCGACCCTTTCTGGCACCGCGTGCAATGGCAGGCAGACATATCCAGCCTGTCGGCCTGCAGGAGAAACTGACACTTTCCACACAGGCAATGTCCGCTAAACCTTTGCAGGGCTTTCCTCTTTCACCTGAGTGAATACAGAAAAGCCAGCCCACAGGAGCTGGCTTTGTACGAGTAAGGTCTTATCAGAACTGATAAACCAGACCTACAGCAACGATATCATCCGTTGAGATACCGGCTGCGTTGGTGAAGTCATTGTCATCCAGCAGGTTGATTTTATAATCGACAATCGCTGACATGTTTTTGTTGAAGTAATAGGCCGCGCCCACGCCCACGTATTTCACCAGATCCTGGTCGCCAAAATTGCCTTCAATATCCTTGCCTTTGGACTGCAGGTAAGCAAGGGTTGGACGCAGGCCAAAGTCGAACTGGTACTGCGCGACCATTTCGAAATTTTGCGCTTTGTTAGCGAAACCGATGGCACCATTACCGATGCGGGTGGCGTTATAGGTCTGAGTGAACTGCGCTGCCAGGTAAATATTATTGGCATCATATTTCAAACCGCCGGTATAGGTTTCGGCATTATCACCTTCACCCAGTGCCAGACCATTTTGATCCAGTGTACGTTTGGAGTGAGAATAGGCCAGACCTGCGCTGATACCGTCCCAGAAGGTATAGGTTACAGCCGCACCGTAGCCATCACCATTTTGCTTCGCAGCGGCACGCCCGTTATTGGTGGCGCCTTCTCCGTTATTGCCCCCGTTTCTGCCCTGATACTGCAAGGCAAAGTTCAGGCCGTCAACCTGACCGAAGAAGTCGGTGTTACGGTAGGTCGCCAGGCCGTTGGCACGCTGCTGCATAAAGTTATCAGAACCGTAAGTGTCGCCGCCAAACTCAGGTAACACATCGGTCCATGAGGTCACATCGTAAACCACACCGTAATTACGGCCATAGTTAAACGAGCCATAGTCACCGTATTTCAGACCTGCAAAGCCCAGGCGGGTCCATGACTGATCGTTGTCACTTTCCGTTTTATTAGCCTGCATATTGTATTCCCACTGACCAAAGCCAGTCAGTTGATCGGTAATCTGCGTCTCGCCTTTAAAGCCCAGACGAGCATAGGACTGATCACCATCTTCACCTTTGTCACCTGAGAAATAATGTAAGCCCTGTACTTTGCCGTACAGGTCAAGTTTGTTTCCATCTTTGTTATAAACTTCAGCAGCATTTGTTGTACCTGCTGCTAACAATGTAGTTACTGCCACTGCAACTAATTTAAGTTTCATGTGAGAAGTCCTTTTATTTATCTTTTGTATTTACCTGAGCCATTGATGGATGAGGCGCGCTTAAATGGCTCACTACTTTTAAATGACAATGCGGTACAAATTCAATAATAAGTTTCATGTGCTTTTTGTTTATTTGTGTTTATATGATCTGGATCCTGATGAGGAACTTTTTTTGTTATTTTTAATGGTGTTTTTATTTTGACTTTTCATTTTATTAAATTTGGCTATTGTGTTTTATTTAAATTGGCTGCGTGTATTAAATAAATAATAGATTTTTAATTTATTTGTTGTTTGTTGCTGTATTTTTATGTTTCACATAAAGTTGTGAAGTTTACGTATTGTTTTTTTATGACTAAAAAATTAACAGAAAATAAAGAATTTGACACTGAATGACTCAACCTTCAGGTGAATAGTGGTTTTAAGCGCTGTAACGCGTTATCAGGTCTTTAAGGGTGGGAGGAGACGAACGATAAAACAACAGATATGAAGAGTGTCAAGATCCCCCCAAAGCTCGCTTATTGAACAGGTAATGAGTGATAAATGCCAACAGGAAAAGGCTCGATAAAGCGAGTTTTTAGGATGCTTTACTTCAGCAATAGCGAACGTTTACCTGACGACGGGCATGCTTTGCCTGCGAAGCAGATTTTAGTGTTCTGCCCAGGTCAGAGACATGCATAAGTTATAACTACCAGAGACCGGCCAGCGCCAGGGTTGAAACGTCAGGTCTCGTAACCGTTGTCGTTAAGAAGGTTAATGGTCAGGATCTCAATAGCCCTCTCATATGCACGTGCCCGTATCAAGCTAATGACGAACTAACCTGTATGTCTCCACACTCAGCGTAAAAGAGTAACCAGCGCTGCCGCTAACGGTTCTGCTAATCTATCTTTTAGTGGTTCCACGAGAACGAAGAACGGCAGCATATTCTGTTTACGGAAATGAGATGTTGCGGATTTTTTTCATAACCATGAGGGCATCCCGGCAAACAATCCACTCAACCTGTTACAGGTCTAACTCATTTACTTGTGAGTGGACAATTACAAACACAGTCGGAAATAACGAAATTGAAAAAATGATTTGCATTGATAACAAACTTTCCACTCTGGCAACATCAATATAAACACCGAGCAACATATTAATGGAATGTTAAATACAAAAAACGACACCCTGTGGTCGATAAATTGTAAGTAAATGTTTCATTGCTCGTTGGGATGCTTATTATATTAGTAATAATCCGAAGGGCACATGGAAAATCCCAAACCCAATTATAATGAGAAATACCTTTTTAAAGTAAAAAGTGTCGTTAATGTAGACGGCCATTTCAAACAAAGAGATATATTCTGATAGTCAGAATCTATGAGGCTATTTGGTTTGAAGTTGCGCTTTCACTGTGTGAATATTCCTAAAGAAATATATACACTTCTAAAGAAAACCTATGAAGACAAAAATAGTGTGACATTGTTACTATCTTAAAAATTCCAATGCAGGCAAAATTATTTTTGTTTAATTCGGGGGCCCAGTATGGGATATCGGTATTACTGGCCGCCAAATGATATCTATTTTGGCGCTGGTGTAAAAGGCTTGATTGATTATTTGGCAGTAGAAACAAATGAAAGAAACTACTTTTTTGTTAATTTAAATGCATACAGCTTAATTTCTTCATTTCATTTTTTTTCGCATGCAAATGAATTAAGAAAAAAGATTGTGATAATTTCTAGTCCTCGACTATCACCTCTTGCTGAGTTTTGGTTAGCTGAAAATGACAACATAATTGCAGCATTTAGTTGTTTCGATATGCCTGATAATATCGTCAGGCAACTAATTCAGCATCAGCCGGGCGAGAAGATAGCTAATATCAACGTCCGATCTACAGTGAAAGTCAATCGTAAAGACATTATAACCATGAAATATTTTCTTTACGAATCGGGTATGAAAGAGTTGACGGAAAGATTTATAAACTCGCCCTCTACAGTTTACAGATGGCGAAAGTGTATTTCTGAAAAATTCGGCGTTAAAGAGCCCCGGCATTTATTAATACCTGAAAAGCTTACTTAATAAAAAATCGTTAGAACCAGAGTTGATAAAGAGTGTTGACCTAAAAAGTTAACATCAAAAATTGCTGTTCTCTAATCATTAGCATTATCAGCTAAGGGCGGTAGCGTGGTTGAAATAAGTGTCAGGGCTTGTTTTTATTTTAAAGTTACGATTAAGCAAAGGATTATTACGAGTGATCACCAAAGATGATGTTAAAATTGCCATTATTGGCCTGGGGTACGTTGGATTACCGTTGGCCGTTGAGTTTGGTAAAAAACGACCTGTAGTTGGATTTGACGTAAATGATAAACGTATTCTTGAGCTTAACGAAGGGTTAGATGTTAATCTTGAAACAACGAAAGAGGAGTTGCGCGATGCCAGTCATCTCGAATTGACCTCCTCAATTGATGACATTAAACATTGTAATTTTTACATCATCACTGTTCCTACGCCTATTAATGAATATAAGCAGCCAGACCTTACGCCATTGATTAAGGCGAGTGAAACGGTGGGAAGTGTGATTCGTAAAGGTGACATTGTCGTTTATGAGTCAACGGTCTATCCGGGATGTACTGAAGAAGAATGCGTTCCTGTGCTTGAGCGTACGTCCGGTTTGACGTTCAATAAAGATTTCTTCGTTGGTTACAGCCCTGAGCGTATTAATCCGGGTGATAAAAAATATCGTCTTACCAATATTAAAAAAATCACATCAGGTTCAACAAGCGAAACAGCCGATCTGGTTGATGGCCTTTACAAGGAAATCATTAAAGCAGGCACCTACAAAACGGAATGTATCCGAGTCGCTGAAGCCGCAAAAGTGATTGAAAATACCCAGCGTGATTTAAATATTGCGTTGATCAATGAACTGGCGATTATTTTTAATCGGTTAGACATCGATACTGAAGCGGTCCTGCGCGCTGCAGGAAGTAAGTGGAATTTCTTACCGTTTCGTCCGGGATTAGTAGGCGGACATTGTATCGGCGTCGATCCTTACTATCTGACGCATAAATCTCAAGGCATTGGTTATTATCCAGAAATTATTCTGGCTGGTCGTCGCCTGAATGATAATATGGGAGGCTATGTTTCCGGACAGTTAATAAAAGGAATGATCAAAAAAGGAATAAATATTGAAGGGGCAAATGTTCTCATCCTGGGTTTCGCGTTTAAAGAAAACTGCCCGGACATCCGAAATACAAGAATTATTGATGTTGTGAAAGAATTAGAAAATTATAATTGCAAAGTGGATGTTTTTGACCCTTGGGTAGATGCTGAAGAAGTCACGCGAGAATACGGTATTTCAACTATTCAGGCGATTGAAGCCGATTTTTATGATGCCATTGTTGTGGCCGTGGGTCATGAGCAGTTTAAACAGATGAGCGTTGATGATATTCGCGATTACGGAAAGGATAAACATGTACTCTACGACCTGAAATATGTGCTTCCGGCTGAGCAATCAGATATGAGGTTGTAATTATGACTGCTTATGATGAATTAAGAATCCATTTGGTTCTCGAACCAAAACGGTGGCTAATCACCGGGGTGGCAGGTTTTATTGGCTCAGCTTTATTGGAAGAATTGCTATGTCTAAACCAAACCGTGGTTGGGCTGGACAATTTTTCGACTGGCTATCAGCATAACCTGGATGACGTTCGCTCTACCGTCAGCGATGAACAATGGTCGCGTTTTACGTTTATTAATGGCGATATCAGGTCGTTTGAGACTTGCCAGAAAGCCTGTGAAAATGTGGATTACGTACTTCACCAGGCGGCTTTGGGAAGCGTACCGCGTTCACTAAAAGATCCTGTCACGACTAATAGCGCAAATATTGATGGGTTTCTGAATATGCTTACTGCGGCGAGAGATTCGCAAGTGGCTAGTTTTACCTATGCCGCAAGCAGTAGCACTTATGGCGATCATCCCGCGTTACCCAAAGTTGAAGAGCATATTGGCCGGCCATTAAGCCCTTATGCGGTGACGAAATATGTTAACGAGTTATACGCAGAGGTGTTTGCGCGTAATTATGGTTTTCAAAGCATTGGTTTGCGCTATTTCAATGTATTTGGTTGTCGCCAGAATCCGAAGGGTGCCTACTCGGCAGTGATCCCTCGCTGGATATTATCAATGCTTAAGAACGAGCCGGTTTGTATTAATGGTGATGGCTCAACCAGTCGCGACTTTTGCTATATACAAAACGTGATTCAGGCAAACTTTCTTGCAGCTACAACACAAAATGTCGCTGCAAAAAATCAGGTCTATAATGTGGCAGTTGGTGACAGAACGACATTGAACGAACTTTATTATTACCTTCGTGATGAATTAAATAACTGGCAAGATAATAAGAATTTCCGTGAGCCTGTCTATAAGGGTTTTCGTGACGGTGATGTCAAGCATAGCCAGGCTGACATTAGCAAGATTAAACGTTTTCTTTCTTATGAGCCCGAGTTTGAAATTAAAGAAGGGCTTAAATTTACCGTGAAATGGTATATCGATAAACAGGATGAATTATACCCTGTCTCGTAAGTATTTATTGACTTGATCGTGGAATAAAATAATGAAATCGACAGGGATGCTTACGCTTACACCGATTGGCAGTTGCCGAATCGTCAATCCCATTAAGCGAGCTCAACCTTATTTTAACTTTGAAGCTAATTTTAAAAAAATTTATGGCTTTACCCATACCAGCAGTGAAGCCTTACAGCAGATTCGTTTTATTCTGGGAGAGCATGATATCCCGGAAAAAGTACAGCCTTTTATTTTTCGCCCTGCTGTACGTGATATCAAAAATGAGATCCACACGCCTTCTGATTTTTATCTCGTTGAAATATCAAGCCAAAAGAAGGTTATGGCTTATGATTATTGCCTACAAATAAATTACTTAACCAGACATTTTTATGATTTTTTTAGCAAGCCTGAGCGGGCGCGTATTTATTGGTCTCTCGCGACAAAAGAAAATCATCAGAAACTGTCTGCGTACCTGGAAGCTGAACCCTGCTATGCCACGATGCCGGAAAGTGACAGGGCTTTATTGAAAAGCATTCGCGTTGAACAGATGGATGAAGAGGCCATTGAACAGGACATGCGCGAAATCGTTCGGCTCCTGGGGCATGACCATGTCATGTTCATGACGCACATTAATGGCCTTACCCATACGGGATCACCAATACCGTCGCGAGCCAGACTCATCAAAAAGGTAGAATCCAGCGCCAGCAGAATGGGCATTCCCTGCATTAATCCCACCTATCTGATGGCAAAGTGGGGGCAGAAAAGGGCACTGGAAAAAAATGGTGAGGATCTTACACACTATACCGATTCCTTTGGTGATGCGATTGTAGCGGCAATCTTTAAAGATGTGATCTACAGCCAAATTCATCACATGGATGACACGCGACATGAGCTACAAGATCAAATGTTCGAACTCAGTGTGTCTGTCAATAAACTCCTGGCACGAAATGACATCGTTGGCGCGTCACAGACGTTATTTGCCGCACTGCGAAACAATCAGCGTGACCCGATTTTATTACAACTGCGTTCGGTCATCTTTAGCCGGCTGGGTTACTTTGAGCAGGCCTGTCAGGACATTATTGATGTTGAAAAAATGATTGGAACGACCGACAGCACCTTGCGCTGCCGACTGACAGCCCTGCATGGATTAGGGCACTGGGAAGAGGCACTGGCTACGGCTGAAATGATGCTTTCAAATGAAATTGAGGATGAAGACGTTCTGACAGTTGCAGCGGACTCAGCCGACGCACTGCAACTTTTTGAACGGTCATATCATTACTGGAAGCGGGTATTGCTAATGAACTCCGCTACGCCATCAGGATGGGTAAAATTCCTCAACAGCACGCAATATTTCTCCGAGGGTACGGCATTCTCTGAGGCGTTTCATGCGGGCGTACAGTCGCAGTGCCTGAACGAGAGCTTTATGGAAACAGGCTTATCGTTGTCAATTTCCTTCAAAGATGAAGCGATATTTAAGCAAACATTAGAGTGGTTATTACAGCGTGAGTCTGCGTTCGTGTTGTCAGCGTTAACGACGATTACGGATACTGGGCTTATCATCAGTGCGGCTTCATGTATTAAAAACCTGAGCCATCATTTAACGTTGAGCACCTCATTTAAAAATAAATTACATAATGTTTTTATGATGTGGAAGAATATGGCGTTATCACTTCATTCGGCTGATGATTTTGCCACGCTGAGCACCTCTTTAGTTTACGCCTGTTCCGCATCTTCTGTTTACCCTCATATCACAAGCCTGAATAACTCTATAAAAAAGACATGGCGTGATAAGTTAAAGAAAATGTATGAAGAAAAAGAGTATGAGGATATTTTAGTCGGTGTGAGGATTGTCTGGCCTTTATTAGAATACGATCCTGTGAGTGCTATTTATTGCGCGCGCGCACTCATTAATAGTGAGTTATGGCAAGAGGCATGCGTTTTGTCTCATATGACATTAATGCGCAATCCGAATATCACCAGCTTGCAGGCAATGACATTACGTAGCATGCGCCATATCAGTGATGTGCCGTTTCTCGTTGATCGTATAACCGAATTAATGGAGATTTCACAATCTTTCCAAACGCCTTCAATCAACCTCTTATTTGAAAAAGAGTGCCGTCATATCGCGACCAGGGCGCTTAAATATGTTCGTCAAAAGAAAAGTGAAGGTCGTCTGGATGAGGCATTATCCCTACTCATTAAAATGAAACGCATCGATCCCGACGCTCAGCGGTTGATGCGTGAATATAAGCAAATTGTTCGTTTATTTGATGAGTCGATGAAACAAGACGGCAGCATGATGACATCCAAAGAAAATCTGGATTATGCCAGAAAGCTGCTTATATTCGATAACGAAAACACATATGCATTAAAATACGTCGCATTAAATTCAATGCATCAGCGAGACTATGAGCAGGCATTATTATACTGGCAACGACTGGAAAAAGTAGGTGGTCCGACGGATTCTGTCACGAGGAAAATTGCCACTTGTCAGGTAATGCTGCAAAAAAGCTTGTCTGGTAAGAGGCGCTAATTATGTTTGATACGAACCTAAAAAAATTGATGCAGGAAATTACGCTGCTTAAAAAAGAAGGGAAAATATCGGAAGGGATATCCCTTATTGATCGTTTATTTCCAGAAGAGAATATAACCGCATCGGCAGCCTTAAAAAAAGCTGAATTCTTGTACGATCTTAATGAAACAGAACGCGCGTACAAAATTTATGACGCATTAGTTGCTCAAAATAGTGATGAAGCGCGTTACGAATATGCCCGACGATTGTTTAATCGTGGGCTGGCAAAAGATGCTCAGCTTATCCTTAGCGGTATTGAAGAAAAAACATTAAAAGAATATAAAAACTATTTAGCCAAAATTAATAAGATCTGCAATTTACTAGAAGAATATGAAGGCAAAGCTATTACAGCGGGAACGAATACCCGCATTATTGCCATGAAGTATGCCATATTGTCATATCGCCACCGGCAGATCCGCGAACTTCCCAGTGGACGATTAGGACGACTTTCATTGTGTACAGGTTCGCTAGGCAGTGGTGGCGCTGAACGGCAAATTTCGAGACTGGCGATTGAAATAACCAAAAAATATCAGGAACAAGGTGAGATAGCCGGATGGAAAGTGGAGGAACCGGTCGAATTGATCATTCGCTCTCTTTCTCCGGCGCTAAAGCAGAATTTTTTCCTGAAAGAAGTGCAGGATGCGCAAGTTGACGTTCTTGAAATGGCAAAGATAACCGTTAACGTTTTTGACGATACTGCGGTTGATTCTCCTGAACTGCGTTTACTGCTTTCTCATCTTCCCCCACAGTGTAACTACGGTATTAAGCGTCTGGTGCCGCATCTTCGTCAGCGGCAGCCTGATTACCTGTCCATCTGGCAAGATGGTGCCTGTCTGACCGTGGCTCTGGCGGCGCTGATTACAGGTGTTCCCCGTATCCAACTGGGATTGCGAGGATTACCGCCGATAGTAAGAAAACGACTTTTTAAACCGGAATATGAACCTCTCTATCAAGCGCTGGCGCAAATCCCGGGCGTAGATTTTATGAGTAATAACTATTGCGTCGCCCGGCGTTACGCTGACTGGCTTCAGTTGGATGAACGTAAATTCCAGGTGGTATATAACGGGGTTTCGCCACCTGCCACTGAAGCATCGTCAGCGGTTCCTGATAAAATCTGGCAAGCATTTATGCAGAAAACAAAAGATGCCGACACGACAATCGGCGGAGTTTTTCGTTTCGTTAGCGATAAAAGTCCGTTTGTCTGGATCGACTTCGCGGCTAACTATTTGAAGCAGTATCCCCGCAGTCGATTTATTTTAGTCGGCGATGGTGAACTGCGTGCCGAAGCTCAGCAACGGGCTGAACGACTTGGCATTTTGGCGCGTATTCTGTTTGTCGGTGTTTCACGTGACGTAGGCTATTGGCTAAAAAAAATGGACGTTTTTATGCTCTTCTCCCGCTATGAAGGCCTGCCAAACGTTCTGATCGAAGCACAAATGGCGGGCGTGCCCGTCGTGTCAACGCCAGCCGGCGGCTCCGCAGAATGTCTTATTGAAGGTGTTTCTGGCTACATTCTGGATGATGAGTTGGAGGTTAATCTGGAGCAGGCCTGCCACTATGCCAGGCAGTTGAGCACCTTATCGCGAGGCAGAATCTGTGTTTGTGAGGAAACACAGGCCTTTTTGCAGGAACGTTTTTCTGTAGAAAATATGGTGGGATCTTTTATTCGAACCATTACTGCCATGCCTAAGTCATTCAACTGAGTTTATTGAATGGCTCTCACTTAATGTAAATGAGTTTTATGAAAAAGATCATGCTTGTAGTTATTGTGGCTGGATTGCTTTCGGGGTGTACGATCCCAAGAGCTGCATTTAAATCCAGCCTTATTCACCATGACGATCCCGCGTTTAGCCTGATAGAAGTGACACCGGCTTTTAAAACAAACGATTCTGATATATCACAGCATAATATACCCGATGCCATTTTTAACGATACTGACTGGCAATGGACCTCGCTTACTGCAGGTGATGTCCTCCATATCACCATTTTATCTTCGGGGGGCGCGGGCTATTTATCCGATAACTCAAATGGCGATCGCGCTGATTTCGACAATATTTTCGTGGCTGATGATCAAACGGTTCGGGTGCCTTATGCAGGAACAATCGCCGTTAATCATCTCAATGTCAGACAGCTCGCGGACGAGATTACCCAGCGACTTTCACGCGTAGTGCTAAATCCACAGGTTTTAGTCACACTGACTGCCCGAACTGGCGCCATGGTAACGCTGGAAGGTAGTAGTGGAAAAATGGGGCGCTTTCCTCTCGATCAGAGCATGAATCATTTGAGTCATTTTCTGGCGGCAACAAACATGGAGAATGCCAGCGCGGAGATGACGGAAATCAGTGTCACCCGCCAGCAGCATAATTTCCGGGTGCGGCTCGCCGATCTTTATCAGCAACCCGCCCTGGATATTGCGTTACAGCCAGACGATCGTATTACCGTGCGTCAGGTCACTGATTATGTGAATGTCCTTGGCGCGGCGGGCATTCAGGGCAAGCATGCTTTAGTAAAACGTGATTCCAGCATCCTGGATGCTATAGCGCTGGCGAAAGGACTGAACGATAAACTTGCCGATCCTCAAGCTGTTTTTCTGTTTAAACATAACGAAACGCAGCTGGCGAGTCAGCAGGGACGTAAGCCCAATATCTATCATGTTGATATGAGCCTGCCTGATTCAGTGTTTCGTGCCAGAAAGCTTAAGATAGCGGATGGTGACGTCATCTATATTTCTAACGCCTCGTTAACTGACCTTGCTAAGGTTCAGGCTGCGTTTGGCGCTTTCTTATCTCGTAGCACCAATGCGCTATAAACATAGATATATGGCTATCTCGAAAAAATGTTCTGAACGTTTCAGGAATTTCATTTCATGTTACGAGCTAATTATCTTATTAATGTCACGCGATTTAAGAGCGAGATTTAATGATAATGTATTAAGCTATGTCATGGTATTGGCTGTTCCCCTTGCATGGATTACAATCACGGTAATCTCTTTTCAACTTTTATCGCGGAAAGTACCGATTTTTACTGACGATGTGAGTTTTGTGATTGCAGGGATTTTACCCTACCTGTTATTTCGCTATACCATTACCGCTACAATGCGCACGCGTTCTTTCTATATGTCACTGATTGTTGTCCTGCCGGTAAAAAGAAAGTTTGTTATGTTTGCTTTAGCATCGGTTGAATTTATAAATGCCGTCATTATTTACATCATCGTCTCATCAATTAATTTTCTTTTTTTCTCTCATTGGGAAATCCATAAACCGCTTTTGATTTTCAACGGAATGTTTATGGCATGGCTTCTGGGGTGTTCTTTTGGTTACTTTTGTGATGCTTTGTCTGACCGGTTTCCGCTGGTTTATAAGGCTCTGCCCGTCGTACTCAGACCCATGTTTTTAATATCGGCCGTATTTTATACCGCGAACGAATTACCTTATTCCGTATTGAATGTGCTTAGCTGGAATCCTCTGCTTCATGCTAACGAAATTGTCAGGGAAGGCATGTTCGATGGCTATCAATCTTTTTGCCTTGAACCGCTGTACCCGCTAGCATTTTGCGCAACGTTATTTCTGGCTGGGTTAGCCTTTCGCTTGATTCTCAGCACTCATAATAACTGATTTTTTATTTATCGAAGAGGCGAGCTCGTGTTCGGTTTATTAAATTGTACCCGCTATTTTGATACTGCTCACGGTCTCCAGATCATCTTAAATAATATGGACTTTGTGATGGATTATCAGGATCGTATCGGTATTCTGGCAGCGCCAGGCTCGGGAAAGACGACGTTAACCCGGCTGCTATGCGGAATTGATCTCCCTGATGAGGGATGCTTGCTGGGCGAGCGAGGGGATGCGCTGCCGCTGGGCGGCAACAGCTTTATTTTGCCTGGTTTAACGGGTGAAGAAAATGCGCGCATGATGGCCAGTTTTTATGGCCTGGACGGGGATGAGTTTTCCCATTTCTGCTATCAGCTCACTCAACTTGAACAGCGCTATGCGGATAAAGTAAGTAGTTACTCTGTTACGATGAAAGCTCATCTTGCTTATGCCATTAACCTGTTACTTCCCTGTCGCCTTTATGTCGCTGATGACAAACTTTATACCGGTGATAGCGCGTCACAACAGCGCATGCAGACGGCGCTCTCCCGCGAATTACAAAAAAAAGGGCTGGTTGTATTAACCCGAAACCCCCGCCTTATCAAACAGCATTGTCGCGCCTTTGGCGTACTGTTGCATGGAAAAATCATAAGGTGTTCAACGTTAGAACATGCCACTGCGCTTTTTGAGCGATATCAGTCAAGTGAGGCGTTGATATCTGCAGATGATAATACCTTTGATATATAAACAGAACTTAGACGGATAGCGTGTGAATAATTCAGAACGAATCAAAAAATGGAAAGAGGACAGGGCAAGGATAGCGGAAGAGAACCGGACTGCCCGAATCCAAAAAAAAGAAGAAGAACGTCTTTTGCGTCAGGCTGAACAAACGGCTGAACAGCCCAGCGACGATCATCAAAAGGATGCTGAATGGTTGGGAACAGACGCAGACTCTGTTCGACGAGCATCACTGATAATTAAAGAGCGACGCATTAGTCAGGCAAAAAAATCACTGCGTCATCTTCTTCTCTATATTGGATTACCCCTGTTAGCCATCGTATTAATATCCTGGCTAATGACGTCGCGTTTTTACAGTGCTGATGCCACATTTATTGTTCAGTCGGAAGCCAGCCAGGATACGTTGTCCGGTGCCGCTTTTTTTGGCAGTGGTAATGAAATGTCGGAGGGATTTCGGGTCCGCGAGTTTATTCTGTCGAAAGAAATGATGGATCGCATGGAAAAGGAATTGGGGTTTTTAACATATTTTTCTCAAAAAGAGATCGCATTGTTTTCACGCTACCACGCGCCAGCAGGAATTAATAATGACCCCTATCGCTACTACTTATCAAAAGTATCGGTTTCTGCTGATATACAACAGGGTATGTTACGCCTGAATGTGAAGGCGCAGGACAGGGAAAAAGCAGAGTTTTTCGCAAAACGTATTCTGGAATTTGCCGAGCAGCACGTCAATAAGATCTCGCTCAGAATGCAGCAGGAACGCATTCAGTGGCTGGAGAATGATGTTAAAGCGGCACAGGAAAACCTCGCCGCAGTACGTTTAAGTTTACTGAAGGTGCAGCATATTCAGAAGGATATTGAGCCTCAGGAGACAATAACGGCAATTTATAAATTGATTGCCGGATTTGAAACGCAACTGGCAGAGGCGAAGGCGGAATATGATCAACTCATGGCTAATGGTTTAGATCAGAACCCCATGATTCCACGACTGGCAGCCAAAATCGCTGTTCTGAAAAAACAGATTGGTGAGCAGCGTAATCGTTTATCCAGCAAGTTGGGTTCACAAGGCTCGTCAGAAAGTTTGCCTGTATTCGAAGATCTTCGCCTCCAGGGAGAGATAGCCAGGATGCGCTGGGAGGCTGCTCTGCAAACGCTCCAGCAGGGTAAATTACAGGCACTACGTGAAAGACGTTATTTAGTAGTCATTTCTCAACCTATGGTGATCTCTGATACCAGTCGTTACGACCACGGGGCTAAATGGCTCATGTTTTTTGTGTTGCTCGGCATCGCCTATCTGGTTATCTCATTACTGATCACGATCAGACGTATGCGTGAATAACGATTTAGAAGGGAATTTGATGAAGCTATACACAACGGTTGAAAAAACATCGCCGACTGCCTTGCTTAAATATGAGGACTGGGAGGGGATATGCCAGTATTACCGCCAGCATCCTGAGAAAATAAAAGATAGCGTTGCGAATGCACAACATATTCTTTTGTATGCAATCGGCTGTTTGCGTTTGGGCGAGGTGACATCGGGATTCTCTCTGCTGTCCCCGCTAGTGCTGAAGACAACAAACAGTCGGAGTTTATTACGGCGCTGGATAATTTCACCCCTGGCGTCGCGTAATCTGGATGTGGCGCTGCTGACGGTGAACAAGCTTCTCGCGGCGGATGTCTGTCAGACCGAGGATGTGTTGCTGGTCGCGAGTCACCTGATTAAATGTCGGCACTTCAATACGGCCGTTGAGCTGGCGGAGCGAGGATTACGTGTTTTTCCAGGCAATGGCAACATTTTTGCGCTTTATCTACGTAGCCTGACACTGTCAGAAAAAGAGGAGCAGGCCATTTGCTTAGCCAGAAAGCAGGCCCTTGCGCGTCCACACGACAATCATATTTTGCTCACCTGCCTCAGCTACCTGGATAAAAGCCACGCGCTATCGGATAAGGAATTGGCTTTTTCACTTCTCCCCTCTCTAAAAGTAGACTCAGCGGATGCAGCCAGTTTAGTGGTTAATATATCAAGCGCTGTTGGTAAATATCAGGAGGCAATTCAGGCTGGCGAAAGTGCATTGATTGCAGGCCATGATGGCGCAGGTTTACGCCGCAGCCTTGGACAAGTCTGGCTTAAATCCAGTCGTAGTCAGGACGCGAAACGCAAGGCCGTTGAGCATTTCGGCCAGGCTGTGGCTTTCAATCCCGATAATCTGCGGGCGGCGACGTTGTACGCTGATGCGCTCATCAGAACAGGGCAAACTGCCCTTGCCATTCCGTTGCTTGAGCGGTGGCTAATCCGGCATCCCAATCTGCCCTATGTCAGAGCGCTTTATGCCAGGGCGCTTCGCCAGGAAGGCCAGTATGAGGCCGCAAGTGATGAGTTCATGCGTCTGGCAACTGAAAAAGGGATAACCAGTAAATGGAACCGTTATGCAGCCGCCGCACTATTGCAGGCGGGAAAAAGATCAGAAGCTGAAACGGTCTTTGAACGTTATACAGGCGCCCGGGAAGTGCATTTAGCTGAGACATTCGAAGCGGGATTAGCCTCACTCAATGAGAAAATTTCCCAGGTGAGCTTGCCAGTCGAACGGTTTGACTGGGCGTGGGAGATTGCTGGAAAGCACGTGGGCCTGGAGCGACCGGAATGGGAGCGTCGGGCGAAGTGGGGATATCTGGCCGATAATTTCCTGCTCGACTGGCTGGAATGCCGGGGGAACCAGGCTGATGAACCAATGTATCGTCTGGCTGATATTGAACATGTAGAACAATTTTTTAATCGTCTGCAGTTGGATGAAAGAGGATGCATCATTGTCTCTGCCCATCTTGGTGCCATGTATGCCGGACCTGTGATCCTGTCGTTGCTGGATATGAACTGTAAATGGGTTGCCTCTACACCAGGTGTGATAAAGGGAGGCTACGGCGAAAAGTTGATTTCCGTAAGCGATAAAAGCGAAGCCGAAGTGGTCAGAGCCTGTATGCAAACTTTACACCGCGGCCAGTCAATCGTCATCGCTATTGATGGTGCACTAAACCTGGCCGCACCAACGATTGAATTTCATGGTCAACACATTACTTATTCCACTTTCAGCTCTCGTCTGGCATATAAAATGCACTTGCCCACCGTGTTCAGTGTTCCGGTATGGAAAGAGGGTCGCATTGACTTCTTCATGGAAAAAATGGTCGATCCGGAGAGATTCGAAAGTCTTGCGACATTCAGTGAGCGCTGGAAAGAAAACTATCTGCAGTGTGTGACCAACGTAATGCGAAGTGAGCCCGAGAATCTGAGATTATCGGGTGGGATTTGGCGAAATATTGTACCCATCAAGAGTCGAACGCCGTGATGAACATTTTACATTTCCAATCTGTCAGTTAACAATTAACTGTGTTACATGTTCATCCTGATTAAAATAATTAGCAGGAGTGTAACGTGCTTAGAAAAATAAAATACAGCAGCAGCTTATCAAGGCGCTAAGTCGCGACGGTTAGCCGAAACCTGAAGGGTTCATGTTTAGCATGAGCCCTTTTTTTATGGGCTTATATAAGTCAGCCTCTTCATTATGGATTTCAATAATGCTGTTCATCGGCGTAAAAACCATCTTTCCCTGCCTGTGAATATCTTCACAATTCCTTATTTCAAAATGAAATCACTTTTTCCATACATGTTTTTAAAATGAAAAAATATTTCCTGAGGTAAAGGTCATATCACATTTCAATCAGTTTCTGTTGTAGCGCGATTTTTATTGTTTTTTTATTTCTGTCAGTGGCTTAGGTTTAATTTTTAACGTTCTCTCTCTCCTGGCATGCATGCTGCAATACATTCTGCATATTCAACACAGGAGATCATTAAATGACGTATAAGATTTTGCTCCCTCAGGAAATTATGGCGGAAGGGCGCGCCTATTTAGAAAGTCGAGGCTATGAACTGATTACGGGTTCAGGAATGGAAGAGGAGGACATCATTCGAGATATTCCTGACTGTGACGGCATTATTGTTCGTCTTTCAAAAATGTCCGATCGCGTATTCGAGGCGGCTAAGAAACTCAAGGTCGTGGCCAGACACGGTGCCGGATATGACACCGTCGATCTTGAATCCGCCAAACGTCACGGTGTTGTGGTGCTGAATGCGCCCATTGCTAACAGCATGTCCGTTGCGGAACTGGCTATTTTCTACATGCTGCACTGCTCGCGTAACTTCAGGCTGGTCGAAGAGAAGATGCTGGAGGATTACTACTGGGCTAAATTACGTACGCCAAAGGTCGAACTGGACGGTAAAACGCTTGGCTTAATTGGCGTCGGTAATATCGGCTCACGTGTCGCGCTCAAAGCGTTGCACGGTTTCAACATGAAAGTCATTGCTTACGATCCCTACAAAACCCAGGCGGAGATGCCAGAAGGTGTCGAGCGTACCGACGATTTTGATCGTATTTTCCAGGAAAGCGATTTTGTCTCTCTGCATTGCCCAACCACCGCGGAAACTCTGGATTTCGTCGGCGAAAAGCAATTTGCGATGATGAAGCCAACGTCGTACTTCATTAATACCGCCCGCGGCAAGCTCGTTGATGAAAAAGCGCTGTATCACGCGCTCGCTAACCATCTTATCGCTGGTGCCGGCCTGGACGTCTTAAAGAAAGAGCCATTCGATCCGAACGATCCGATTTTCTCACTCAGTAATGTCGTTATTGGCCCACATATTGGCGCCGCCACGAAAGAAGCCACAGACAGAGCTTCACTGCATACCGCAATCGGTATCGATGAGGTTTTGTCGGGTAAAAAACCCACCTGGCCCGTTCCCGGCTTTGGAGAATAAGATGACTATTGGCAACCGTATTTATTTAAAACGTCCCGAAGGCAACCCTGATTTACTTAACGCGTACGCGCAACTGCCCGCCGCGAATATTGCTGACACCATGAATCGTATCGCCGTACTGGGTAACGGTATTCAGCGCATATCTTCGCCACAGAAACCGGTAATGGCGGGTTATGCCATTACAGTTAAAGCGCGGGCTGGCGACAACCTGATGCTTCATGCCGCACTGGATATGGCCACGGAAAATGACGTCATCGTGGTCTCCAACGAAGGCGACCGTTCCCGCGCGCTGATGGGCGAAATCATGGTGGCTTACGCCCATTACTGCAAGAAGATCGCCGGTATCGTGCTGGATGGCCCCATCCGCGATATTGATGCCTTATCGGTATTGGACTTTCCTCTGTTTGCCACGGGGTCAAATCCGGCAGGTCCGTTTAAAGAAGGTCCGGGTGAGGTTAATACGCCGATTGCCGTTGGCGGCGTTGCCGTATGTCCTGGCGATCTTATTGTTGGCGACGCAGATGGCGTGATTGTTGTTCCCCTGCGTGATGCGGAAGCTCTGCTTGAAAAAGCACAAGCCTATGCAAAATTTGACGCCAGCAAAGTCGAGGCGGCTAAAAATGGCACGGCAAATCGCGCGTGGGTGAAGAAAACGCTGGATGAGAAGGGCGTTGAATTCATCGATGACGTTTACCGTTGATCGGCTGACATAATATCCATTCGCTCAAGCCACGGAAGTGAATCTTCCGTGGTGATAAAGCAAAGGTAATCATCTATGTTCTATTTAAAACTTTTACCGATCGTTTTTTTTCCCGTTTTATTTTGGATAATACCCAACCCTGAGGCTGTGTCAGCGACCACCTGGCATATGGTCGGTATTTATCTGGCCATGCTGTGCGGTTTAGTGCTTCGCCCTTTTACTGATGCGATTATCATGCTGATTATTTTAGGCATCGCATCAATCTTTATCGATCCCCGTATTCTGTTTGCCGGTTACGGCACCTCTATGGTCTGGTTTATCATCAGCGCCTTTATTATTTGCAAGGCGTTTGTGATCACGGGTCTGGGTAAACGTATCGCTTATGTTTTATTAAAACGCTACGGCAAAAATACGCTGACGTTGGGCTATTTAATGATGGTAACGGACACGGTGCTGGCACCCGCTACCGGGTCGAATATGTCGCGCTCTGGCGGTATCGTATATCCCATCTTCAGAAATATTGCCGAGGCACTGGGCTCTAAACCGGACGACGGCAGCCGCAGAATCGGCGCTTACCTCACTATCCTGATGTATGTCGTATCGATGGGGACATCCAGCCTGTTTTTAACCGGGATGGCAACCAACGCCATTACCGTGTCGCTGGCGAATGAAATCATGAAGGTCAATCTGGACTGGATAACCTGGTTTAAAGCGGCCGTCATTCCTGCCGGATTGATCCTGCTGCTTTGCCCATGGATTCTCTATAAAGTTTATGCACCTGAACTGAAGAAGATCGATAACGTCAATGAAATTGCCGAGCAGGGGTTGCGTGAACTTGGCCCGGTAAAGCGTGAAGAGAAACTGCTGATCGTGTTCTTCATCATGGGGGTTTTGGGATGGATGACGGGCTCGGTTACTGGTATTTCTTTTATTCCCGTGGGGTTTGCCTTCCTCGCCTGCCTGCTGTTATTCAAAGTCTTAAGCTGGGAACATGTCGCCAGCGAGAAAGCGGCCTGGCAGACCTTTATCTGGTACGGGGCTTTTTACGGCTGTGCCGTCGCGCTGTCTAAAGGCGGATTCTATGTCTTCCTGGTCGGCGTGATTAAAAACTATCTGGACCTGTCTCATCTCAGCGAATTCAGCGCAATTGGCGTACTGATATTTATCAGTCTTGCGGTGCGTTATTTCTTTGTATCCAACACAGCGTTTGCGGTCTCGTTCTATCCCGTACTGTTTACCCTCGGTATGACCACGCAGGCTGATCCCATGTATATCGCGCTGTCACTGGCGTTTTCGGCGGGATACGGCGCGCTCCTGACGCATTATGGTAACGGGGCTGGCGTATTTACCTTCTCCAGCGGCTATGTTCCGCAAAAGACTTTCTGGTTTTTGGGCACGATGATGGTGCTGATTAACGTCATTGTTTATTTCCTGATTGGTATCCCTTACTGGAAGTTAATTGGTATTTAACCGGAGGATAAACATGAAACTGGATATGCTTATCAGGAATGGCCTGACTGTTGATCTCGATAAACACGATTATATCAGGCGGGATATTGGCATCATCGGTAACCGTATTGTTGACCTAAATGACGTCGATGGTACTGATGCTGAAACGGTGATTGATGCCGCGGGCTGTCTTGTTCTGCCCGGGCTTATCGATTTCCACGCCCACGTTTTTCACGGCGGCACGGCTATCAGCGTCAACCCGGATGTCGTTTGTTTACCCAATGGTGTAACCAGCGTGGTCGATGCCGGCAGCAGTGGCTGGGTAAATTACAGGCTGTTTCGTAATAGCGTAATTAACACCGCGACCGTAAAGATAAAAAGCTATCTCAATGTGGTCAATGTGGGCCTGTCGACGCTCGGCGGCGGGCCGACGGGTTACCTGGAAAACACCAATCCGGCGAACGTTAACCCGGAAAAAATTGAGCAGGTCTTAACTGAAAACCAGGACAATATTCTTGGCTTGAAACTGCGTTACAGCCAGGATATTGCCAAAGGAAAGCTCTACAGTAGCGATCCGTTTTTGGCGACCGTTGCTCTGGCGCGTAAGCTTAACACCTCACTCTGTGTACACGTAACGGACTCACGGCTACCGGCAGATGAACTCATCCAGCATTTCAACGCGGATGATATCTATGCGCACTGTTTCCACGGCACAGGTCATACCATTCTCAACGGTCAGGGCGAGGTGTACCCGTCTGTTCTGGCGGCACAGCAACGAGGCGTAATCTTTGACTGTTCAAACGGTGTGGCGCATTTTGATTTTAACGTTGCCCGCAATGCGATGGATCAGGGGTTCTACCCGGATATCATCAGCACCGACTTAACTCAGCGCAACAGTCTGCGTACCGATAAGGTCTACAGCCTGCTACATGTCATGTCTAAATACCTTAATATGGGGATGTCGCTGTTTGAGGTTATTCGGGCGGTTACGAGCACGCCGGCCAGACTGATGAAAATGCAAGGGCAGACAGGTACGCTGGAGCCGAATGCATTTGCCGATATTTCAGTGGTAAAACTGCGCAATGAAAAAATTGTTTTCGAAGATACTCAGGGTGCCAGACTGCAAGGTGAACAGTATATCGATAACTGCGTCACAGTGAGTAATGGCCAGATCTGCTATCGACGCCTGCATTACTAATCGTTAAATACTCCGCCTCGAAAGCCTTGTGACCTAAACGTAGCAAGGCTTTTTTTACACAAGCTGGAATGACGTCTGTCAATATCTCATTCATCGTTATCCTTATACTCGATGAAATAGCGATCGACAAAAGCGAATCTTTAATGAAGTCTAATGAAATCGTCATTTTCTCCGTTTCGAAAACCATAACCCAACGTATTTTAAATTTTCTTATTGAAAAGCAGCTTGAATTGCCAGTGTACGAGACGGGCTATTCAGAAGTATTAGATAAAGCGAATGAGATGATTCGATCAGGCACAAAAATAATTATTAGTCGTGGCGGGACTGCCGCGCTGCTTCGCAGCAATGTGACCATTCCGGTGATCGAGATAGCCCATGATTTTCATGGCATTTATCGTATTCTTAAGCAGGCAAAAAATAAATCGCAAAAGATCGCTGCGATAGGTTTTCCACAGTTTTGTAACGCGCTTAAGCATTACCAAAACATGACCAATGAAAATTTAAAAATTTGTCAGGTCTATAATCACTATGATATTGAAAGTGTCGTAAAAAATCTTGCAGAAAACAACTACAAAGTGGTCATAGGCGGCCTGACGGTTGCAGAGATGGCAAGGAAATATGACCTTAATGTTGTGATGGGTGACACGGATAATAATTCAATTGAGCAAGCCATCAATGAGGCCTTCAGTTTATTAAAATATATCCATCAGGAAAATCTGAAGCTGGATATGAGCTATTCCGCGATGAATCAGTCTCGTGAGGGCATTATGTGCATTGACCAAATGGGGGAGGTGGTGAGCATTAACAACAGAGGTAAAACCCTTTTTCAGTGTCATGCTGGCGATAAAATTTACCGTAAAGAGGCTTTCAAAGAGATTTATCGCTCAATTATCGACGAGTCAGATGTAAACGAAATGATTGTTGAACTCGACGGTGATTTTATCTGTACCTCAATAAAGCATTATACAAAGCGCCAGGATGGCTATTCCATCGTGACCGGATTCATTCAGAGCAAGAGCCAGTGGCGAAACAGTGCGGACAAAAAGAAAAAACAGCAAGGCTTTTATACCCGCTATGCTTTTGATGACATTATTGGTCATTCAGCAAGCATTAACATCGCGATTAATCAAGCGAAGCTGTGTGCGCGTCATGATGCCCCCGTCCATATTTTAGGTGATACCGGCACCGGCAAAGAACTCTTTGCGCAGAGTATTCATCATCACAGCACCAGAAAACATGGCCCCTTTATCGCCATCAACTGCGCCGCCATTCCTGAAAACCTGCTGGAAAGCGAGCTGTTCGGCTATGCCGACGGTGCCTTCACGAACGCGCGCAAAGGCGGAAAGCCCGGTGTCTTCGAGATGGCAATGAAGGGCACGGTTTTTATCGATGAGATCAGCGAAGCACCGCTCAATGTCCAGGTCAAATTACTGCGCGTCCTGCAGGAAAAGCAGTTTGTCCGTCTGGGGGGAGAGCAGCTCATTGCGGCCGACTTTCGGCTAATTACCGCCAGTAATAAAGATCTGCACAGGTTAGTGGAAAAGGGCGTTTTTCGTCAGGACCTTTACTACCGTATCAATATTCTGGCGCTCAGGCTTCCTGCGCTGGCTGAACGGGACGGCGATATTGAATTACTCGTCCGGCATTTACTCCATCAGCAGGGAAAAAACATCACCTTTACGCCAGATGCGCTGGCGGTGTTAACGCGTTACCCCTGGCCTGGTAATATCCGCGAACTACAGTCGGTCATCTACAGGCTGACCGTTTTTCACGATCGCGATGTGATCGACAAAGACGCACTGCTGCAGATCGCTCGCCTCGGCCATGAGGACGGCCCTGCCAGCCATCAGTCTCTGCCCTGTGAGCCTGTGGCTGATGAAACGGATCTGTTAAAGAAGCAGGAAAAGCAGCTGATCAGGCGCGTCATGGCGACAACCCAGGGGGATAAGGCCAGAGCCTCAACCATGCTCGGCATCAGCCCGACAACCCTGTGGCGTAAGTTAAAAGAGTACGAGCTTAACGGCTGAACGCGGCTGACGAAGCGGCTTTGATGTAGTCAACAAATGCCCTTAACGCCGAGGACATATAATGGCGGCTGGGATAGTAAAACTGCAGGCTGGGCTGTTCGGGTAACCATGCCTCCAGCACCGGAATCAGACGACCGTCCGCCAGGTAAGGTTTAACCTGTTCGTGATAAAGATAGCCCATTCCCGCGCCGCACAGCACGGCATCAAGCTGAGAGTCCATATCATCCAGTACGATATTACCGCCCGGAAGTATCTCAAGCCTGCCTTCCGGGCCGCCGAATTCCCATTGATAAATGCGACCGCTGCCGTGACGAAACATCACACATTGATGATTAACGATGTCACGTGGGTGCGCCGGGGGCGCATGGCGGGCGAAGTAGTCCGGCGTGGCCACCACAACCAACTTAATTTTGGGGCCGACAGGAAGGGCGATCATGTCTTTTTCAACCCTGCTGCTGAGACGAATGCCTGCGTCAAAACCCTCTTTAACGATATCCACCAGCCGGTCTTCTGTGGTGATTTCCACGCGGATATCCGGGTAAAGCCGACTGAATGCGGCCACCAGCGGGATTAACACCATGCGCGAGGCCAGACGCGAGGAATTAATTTTCAGTGAACCCATTGGCGTCTGACGAAAACAGTTAGCCTCATCGAGTATCACATTGATTTCATCAACGGCCGGGCGCAAACGTTCAAACAGATTTGCACCCGCTTCCGTGAGTGCAACGCTTCGCGTCGTACGGTTGAACAACCGAATTTTCAGCCGCTGCTCCAGCTGCTTTATGGCATGGCTAACCGCCGAGGGCGACAGGCCCAGCTCGTCACCGGCCGCGCGAAAGCTTTTGTGGCGGGCGACCGCGATAAAGGTCGCGAAGTCATAAACGTTCAGTTTCATTAGTGAAAATCTCTCATTAACCTATCTCAAATCATAGGTTTCACACAGTAATGTGGCGAGCGTAATGTGAGTGCCTCAACACAAGATGAGGTGAAAGATGAAACCAGCAAACCTGTATATCGTTTGGTCACATCCACGGGCCGATTCACTCACCGCACAGATGGTGGCGAGCCTGCGCCATCGGGCGGAACAACGGGGCGCGCATGTTAAAACGCTGGATCTCTACCGCAGTGGCTTTGATCCGGCGATGCGGGAAGAGGACGAACCAGAGTGGGAAAATCCCGTTAAATGCTACTCGCCACAAGTCCATCGCCTGTTCAGCGAGCTTAACGATCGGGATGCCATTATTTTTGTCTTCCCGTTATGGTGGTACAGCTATCCCGCCATGTTAAAAGGCTATCTGGAACGTGTGTGGAACTATGGTCTGGCCTACGGTGAAAACAGCGCGTTAAAAGATAAAAAAGTACGCTGGCTGGCACTGGTCGGCGGTTCTCAGCAAACCTTTATTAAATACGGCTGGGAGAAAAACATCACGGATTACATGATGGGCGTTACGGGCTATCTGGCGATCGGTGACGTGGAGGTTCATTTCCTCTATAACACCCTGGGGGTGGAGGAGACGATTGAGGACAGCCACTCGCATTATGAGCAACTGTTTGCACAAGCGCGGGCGGTCGTAGACAGTACCATTGGATAAAACATGGCAGGGCGATCGCTGCCCTGCAAAACGGCGTATGTGACAGCCTGGCCTGTATCGGCGGTCGGGCGTCGACAGGAGATGACCAAAATGAAAATAGCCATAGCGGGCCTGTTACTGATATCCGGCTCTGCCATTAGCGCGGTGGGCAGTTGCGATGTTATTGGTGGTGGGGCGCAGTATCAGGATCGTCTTACGCCGGATAACGTCGCCCACTATGTTACTGTCCGCACTTTCGATGCGTTGAAACAGGCTGTCGACAGCAATCATCCCTTCATCTATATCCCGGGTGATGTCACCATCACGGTGCCGAATCAGCCACAGGCTTTGCGCATCAAAGCCGGGCAGACGCTTTTTAGCAATCGTGGTGAAAAAGGCAGTCGGGGCGCTTTATTACAAACGCCGTGGATCAATGACGGACTTAATCAATATCCTGTGTATGTTGTTGAGGCTAAAGCAAGGATAACCGGGCTGCGTATTGAAGGTCCCTCTGGACAACCGGACACGCCGAATAAAACGATTGGTATCCAGTTTTTACCCGGCACCGATCATATTGATATCGACAACAATGAGATTTATCACTGGCCGTGGGCCGGGATTAGCGTAAAAACGTCCGTCGACAATAAAATTCATCACAACGTTATCCACGATAATATCCGTACCCAACTGGGCTACGGTGTGGTGGTACAAAATGGCCATGCCCAGGCCGATATCTACTGCAATACCTTTAACGCTAATCGTCATGCTATTGCCGGAAAAGGCGATGACGGTGAGGGCTATCACGCTTATAACAACCTTGTGCTCAATGGCGGAGCACGGGGCGCTTACCATCAGTTTGATATGCACAAGGGCGCGCAGGGCCACGGCGGGAAAAACATCATCATAAACAATAATCTGTTTGATTATGGCCGCTACGGGACGTCAAACCGAGGCAGTGTTTATATTCGAGGTATACCCACCGACGGGCCGGTTAGCGTTAACGACAATCTGTTTACCCAGCCCTGGACGGTAGGCTCGCAAACCGCAGTGGGTGGTGTGCCTGGCTCAGTCCCGCCGGTTGAGGAGATTAAACGCCACAATCGTTTCAGTGTGGCGGCACATTACAGCAAAGATGCGGCCGGATTTTGTGTTGTCTCCGTGGCAGAGCACAGGATGCCGGTGAACTGTGAGTCGGTTGCCTCTGTGCTTGCGAAATAAGCGATGGCGAGGCTGCACAGAAAACCGGTCATCGGTTGCTGCGGGCCACATTCTGATGTGGCAGATGGAAACGCACTGAACGACTGAACCTCACCACGGGCGTTTCGGGTTCCTCCCCATGATATCCTGCGGAGGAACCTGTCCAGCGTCAGTCATAACAGGTTTCGGCGTCAGCGCGCACGGCCATTCATTGTGCTTCAGCCTCGGACGTTTCCGGCACAACGGCGGGTTTTTTTTGCCTAATAAGGCCAGCGCGTGTTGCTCTCCCCACTGCTTTAACAGCCCAAGCAAGGGCGCAAGCGAAGCGCCTTCTTCGGTCATGCTGTACTCCACCTTCGGCGGAACTTCAGCATACACTTCGCGATGAATTAACCCGACGTTTTCCAGTTCCCGAAGTTGCCGCGTGAGTACCCGCGGCGTGATATCCCCCAGCCGTCTTCTTAGCGCATTAAACCGCAGCGTTTCGTTTTGCAGGTGGTAAAGAATCATCCCTTTACCCTTGCCGCCGATCAGTTCCAGCGTGGCTTCAACCGGGCAGGCCACCGCATCGTAATTTTCATATCTGGGGGTTTTTACAGTATCCAAAATGTACCTATATCACCTAAATGACCGTATTTAATAAAATGCACATATGGTCTATGTTTAGCAACTGCTGATTAAGACATCCCTCTTTTAACGGAGAAAAGCATGAAAGCACTTACCCTTAAAGCACCTGGCGGACTCAACAATATCCATGTGTCGGACATCGCCGATCCGGGCCAACCGGGCAAAGGTGAGATTCGGGTCGCTATCAAAGCCGGCTCCCTGAATTTTCACGATCTGATTGTCGCGACGGGGCAGTTTCCAACCGAAGATGGCCGCATCCTGCTGTCTGATGGTGCAGGCGTTGTTGACGCCGTTGGCGAAGGCGTTAACGATTTCCGCGTGGGCGATAGCGTGGTTTCGACGTTCTTTCCTGTCTGGCTGTCCGGCAAACCCACGGCAGACGTCGGTGGCTTCGCCCACACGCCAGGAGACGGCATTGATGGCATGGCCAGCGAATACGTGGTGCGTTCTGAGAATGCCTTTACCCATGCCCCGAAAGGCTGGACGCACACTGAGTCAGCCACGATCACCACATCTGGCCTGACAGCCTGGCGCGCCCTGATCACCGAAGGCAAACTGCAGGCCAACGATACCGTGCTGGTGCAGGGAACGGGCGGCGTGTCCATTGCCGCCCTACAGATCGCCAAAGCGATGGGTGCCAGGGTGATCGCCACCTCCTCATCAGATGAAAAGCTTAAGTACGTTAAAGCGTTGGGTGCCGATGAAACCATCAACTACCGCACCACCCCGAACTGGGGCGATAGCGTCCTCGCATTGACCAACGGCGCGGGCGTGGATCATGTTGTTGAGGTGGGCGGCCCGGCGACGCTGGGCGAGTCACTGAAAGCGGTCAAAATCGGTGGGCACATCACCCAAATCGGTATCATTTCCGGCGATGAAGCAACGCTGTCCATTCTGTCTCTTCTGGCGAAGCAGGTCACCATTAAAGGCGTGATCGTTGCCAGTCGTCAGGACCAGATTGACTACGTTAAGGCGCTGGAAAGTATGAACCAGAAGCCGGTTATTGACCGGACGTTTAAATATGACGATATTGCCGAGGCCTTCGCCTGGCAGCAGAGCGGCTCGCATCTGGGCAAAATCTGTGTTGAGTGGTGACAGGTAGATAAAGTGGGCAGGTAAGCCATGTCCTAAAGGGCGAAAACCTGCTTGTCGTCTGTCAAAAAAGGGTGCATATGCTGTGCACCCTTTTCAACAAAACCCTCTGCACAGCAAGGGGAAATGAGCGGTGTTGTCATCCAACGGCTCGAACCTTGTCTGACTTGCAGGCTCTGCCCCTCTTCATCATCTTTTAGTCATTATCATGAATATAATACGCGGCATCAGCAGGCTGAAAATCGGTCATTTCGCCTGTGGCGATGCCCGTGGCTAATGCCTGCTTGTTGTCCAGCAGCTTATGGTTATCTTCACTGTAGGTGATCTTTTCAATCTGCTCGTCAGTGAGGTGGGTGCAGGACTGATAAATCGTTTTTATCACGTTCCGGTATCTGCTGGTAAATTCGCTTTTCTCGTCCAGCATATTTTCACTGACATTGCTACGCGGCGGGTTTCCAACGGTTGGCGCATGCAGTAAGAAAATGCTGTCACCCATAACCTGCCTCTTTTGTGCGCCGCAGTAGATCATCGTCGCCGCGGATTCCACGGAGGAGGCGTTTACGGTCGTAACGGGAATGGGGGAGTTTTTAACGACCTGATAACCAATTTTCCCGGCATCAATGTCACCACCGGGGCTGCTGATATAGAGCAGCACCTGCGTGGCTGATTTATAATTCTGACCGATCTCATCGAGCACGGATGAAAGCGACATCACCTTATTAAGCGTGACCGCGCCGGTAAAAAACACCTTTACGGATTTAACCGTATTTGGCGGGCGTTTGCCGTCAACGACTTTATTCATGCCAGCCAATGACGGTAAACTCAACATGATAATCATTGCAGTGGCAACGGTGTGGTATTTCATTTCAAGGCTCCATTTTTTACTATTTATTATCAATAAATAAAAAAATCTGCAATATTGATTATGCTTTTTCATTGTTTTGTTACGACTAAAGATATATTTCAGTTTGATTGCTATGAGGTCATGCTTAATCGTTAGTGGGCCAATATTTTAATATGCGGTATCTCACCTATCGGCACAGGACAAAACCATGTTATTAACTGTTGAAGCAGAGCGTGTTAACCCTTAACTCACTGTTTCAACAGGCCACACACTTTTGTAAAAATGATCAGCATGTTGCGCCTCTGTGATCGTATCCCAGACGTTTACCCTCTGAAAAAGAGTTTACAGATTTTCACAGTTTCACATCAATGACGAAGTTTGACTTCATCCTGAATGACCGACCTTTGCAACTTACTGCTTTATGGGTTGAAGTGTTGTAAAAGGGTGAGCGATACGCAAAGTGAGCAGCAGAAACGAGTTCATTTTATTGCGCTGATATTGTCATATTCGCTTTACCTTTTCTGTTATGACGTAAGTGAAGGGTATGAAAAAGATATAGTCATATCCAGCATCTGATTTTTTAAATAAAAACTGCTGCGTGTTTGTTAGTTGGCTCACGTTTTTTTAATTTTTATTACTTCTGCTGTTGTAATTAAAAAATACGATGTTAGTCTGGCGTCGATTAGATAACTGGATTGTGACTGTCTGACAGGCAAAACCTAAGTATTTAGTGGCCGTATTGGCTGCCGGGTACTTAGGTTTTTTTTTGTCTTAAATCTATGCACAGAATGGAGTTTAACTTACCGATAAAATTTAAATGATGATCGTACGGATGGGGCTAATTACGCGCTGTCTTCGCCTCTGGAAAAATTAACGTTTCGAGTGATATCTCTCTCGCGGACGAATACACATTAATAAAAATGGTTTTCAACATGGAAAATAATTATTACCGGCGTCTGTTATGTGGAATGGTATTATTCTCGGCTTCTTATACCAGCCTTGCTCAGGAGTGGAATGGAACCGTTTTGGGATTTGAAGCCCCTCCTGACCCCCTGTTGGGTGAAATGCTGGGTATTCGCCAAACGCTGAGCGACAACGGTTTCACTTATCAGTTCGGCTTTCTCAATCAACTCGCCTGGAATGGCGGCGGTGGCTACGATCACGACTCACACGTTGCCTATATTGATCAATTTGCTTTCACATTTAATCAAGATCTTGAACGCTGGACGGGCATTCCGGACGCTCGTATTGAAGGGAATATCGTTAACCGTAATCACAATGATGACCTTACAACCCGACGTCTACAGCATCCAGGTGTAAAATTTAATGATCTGACTCAGGAGAGTTGGGGAGGGCAGTCCATTACTCGCCTGGGATGGTTAACGTTCGCGCGCAGCTTCGACGATCGGCGTCTGACCTGGCGCATAGGCATGATAAACAAAGTACAGACGTTTGATCAGATCATCCCTTGTGATTTTCAGATGCTTTCTCAGTGCGGTGGAAAATCTGCAAATGCAATGACCTGGAATAACTGGAACGTTCATACGTGGGGCACCACGCTTGATTACAAACTGACGCCTGAAGTGACACTGAAGGGCGGCATTCTGGAACAAAATTCGCAGGCAGCAAGCCGTAGCCACGCGTGGAGTGCATCGACTCAAGGCAGTAAAGGTGTGCTGTTACCCGTCGAAATCGAAACGCGTCCACAGATTCGTGGCTTACCCGGTGCCTACAACCTCGGCGTGCTGTTTACCAACGCGCCACAATACGACCTTTACCAAGGTAAATCCGGTGGAGCAGGCGCCGATGACCCCGAAGGTTACGTAAAACGCACGCGAACCTGGTTCATGTATGCGGGGATGAATCAGCAGCTTACGCGGCATCAGGATGATGAAAATCGTGGGCTCAGTGCGTCATTGAGCCTGGGGATCAGCGATCAGCGAAGCAATTATATCCATGCCATTTACGCTGCATCACTGCGTTACAGAGGGCTGTTTGACGCCCGTCCAGATGACTGGATTGGTTTTGGCTTAACCCGGATTGATATGAGTAACCACTACGCACGTCAACAGGATTATCTCAATAAAATCAGTGGAATAAATGATTATCACTCTGCTTCTTACTTTCCACACTCAGGCCACTCCCTCAACAGTGAAATCTATTATCGTTTTCGCCCTGTTCCATGGCTGGAGCTGCAGCCTGGCATTCAGTACTGGCACCATCCGGGCGGCGTAGCGAAAACACAAGACGCCTGGGTAACTGAACTGAAAACCGTCGTAACATTTTGATGGAGAATGCGATGAGACTCTTTTTGATCCTGTTCATGTTGGTGTGCTGCAACGCGGTTGCCGGTACCTGTAAGACGTTGCCCTTTGCTCCCGATCCGGCAAAACAGTTACGTGTCATGATTAGCACGGATGCCAGTAATGAAGCGGACGATGCTTTTGCGGTGGTGCATGCGCTCCTTACGCCAACTTTTAAGATACGGGGGCTTATTGCGGCACAGTACAACCGCACCGCGGAGATGATGAAAAATCCCAAGCCAACGATGGCAGAGAGCTATGCGTTGTTGACACATCTGTTGGGGATAATGGGGAGTGAAACGCCCGTCTACAGAGGCGCAGTTAACGCGCTAAGTGACAAACCACAACCTGTGAGCGAGGGAGCAAAAGCGATCATTCACGAAGCATTGCGTGAGGATAGCCGGCCCCTGTTCATTCTGGTATTGGGGCCCGCCACGGACATTGCGCAAGCGCTTGACGCTCAGCCAGAAATCGCGTCTCGCCTCACGGTCGTCTGGATTGGCGGCAACCCTTATCCCGCAGGGGGTTGGGAATATAATATGTTTAATGATCCACGCGCCGCTTCCCTGCTGTTTGCCTCGAAAGCGCCACTTTGGCAGGTGCCGCATAATGTTTATATGTCCATGCGGGTTTCCCTGGCAGAGCTGGCTGCGCGAGTGAAACCGCAAGGTGAAACCGCAAGGTGAAACCGGGGGCTGGTTATGGAAGCAGCTTATTGATTTTAATCAGTGGGCATCGGCGCGCCTGAAAGGTATTCCATGGCCAAAAAGCGAGGTCTGGATAATGGGCGATAACCCCGCCGTTGGGTTGTTACTGGATGATCATGAATACGCTTATGAAGAGCGTCCGGCGCCTGCATTAAACGACGATCTCAGTTATAAAACCGTGCAGGGAACACGCACTATTCGTGTCTATCAGCACATCGACTCGCGTTTCATCCTGGAAGATTTTTTCGCTAAACTCCGACTGGCCTGTGGGGAATAACCTGATACCTTCGCGCGACATCACGTTTTTAGAGGTGGTGTATTGAGGCGCAAAATGAAACTGATAAGATGCCTTTTTTGGATTGTTACTGCTGCGGCAGGCAAAACCTGATTTCCTGGCCTGTGCCGGAAGTCGGGTTTTTTTGTTTCTGGGGTTCTGATGAAAATCGCCAAAATACTTAATAACAATGTGGTGGTTGTTCTGGATGAGCACGGGCGTGAGCAGGTTGTTATGGGCCGGGGGCTGGCGTTTCAGAAACGTGTGGGTGAAGCGCTGGACAAGCAGCGTGTAGAAAAGGTGTTTGCGCTGCAAAACGATGAGCTGGTTCATCGCCTCGGGGAGTTACTCAACCAGATTCCGCTGGAGGTGATGACGACCTGCGATCGCATTATCGAACGGGCAACACAACAGCTGGGGAAATTGCAGGACAGTTTGTACATCACCCTGACCGATCACTGCTACTTTGCGATTGAGCGACAGAAGAAAGGGCTGGCGATTAAGAACGTTCTGCTGTGGGACATCAAACGGCTTTATCCCAGGGAGTTTGCGTTAGGGCAGGAGGCCAGGCAAATCATTGCCAGCCGTCTTCATACCGAGCTGGACGAGGACGAAGCCGGTTTTATCGCGCTGCATCTGGTCACCGCGCAGCTCAACAGTGAAATGCCAGAAGTGATGCACGTGACGCATGTTATGCAGGAAATCCTGCAACTGGTGAAATATCAACTGAAGCTGGATTACCAGGAAGAGTCGCTCAGTTATCAGCGCTTTGTGACGCACCTGAAATTTTTTGCTCAACGCATGTTAACGCGCACCGTGGTGCCGGATGATGATGTTTCACTGCATTCGGCAGTCAAAGACAACTATGCGAAAGCCTGGAAATGCGCGGAGAAAGTTTCACAGTATCTACTGCAAAGCTATCAGCGCGAACTGACAACGGAAGAGATTATGTTTCTTGCCATTCATATCGAACGGGTAAGAAAAGAGGCGCATTAAGCCTTATTAACACCGGATTGTAACTGCATTGCGCAGGCAAAACCTGAGCGCGGCCCATGACACACAAGGGGGCCGTTCTCAGGTTTTTTTATTTTTAACAGATGCCAGCGGCATCGCTCTGAGGACATCAACATGAAATATCAACCGTTGGCCAGGGATATTCTCAGCCACGTCGGCGGCAAAGAGAACATCATCAGTCTGGTGCATTGCGCCACGCGTCTTCGCTTCCGGCTCAAAGACCATCATCAGGCGGATGTTGAAGGGCTCAAGCAGCATCCCGATATCATCATGGTGGTAGAGAGCGGTGGACAGTTTCAGGTGGTGATCGGCAACCACGTTCACGAGGTCTGGCTGGCGGTGTGTGATGAAGCGGGACTCACTGACGAGACGCACGACCACAGCGATGATAAGGCTGAAAAGGGGCATTTTTTTGGCCGCCTGATTGATGTGATCTCCGCTATTTTCACGCCGTTTATCGGCATTCTTGCCGCCTCCGGTATTTTGAAAGGGCTGCTGGCTCTTGCGGTGGTGTGCGGATGGCTGACCACCGACAGCGGCACCTACAAAATCTGGTTTGCCGCCAGCGATGCGTTGTTCTTCTTTTTTCCGCTGGTGTTGGGTTATACGGCCGGTAAGAAGTTTGGCGGTAATCCTTTTATTACCCTGGTCATTGGTGGCGCGCTGACGCATCCGATGATGCTTGAGGCTTTTCACGCCAGTCAGCAAGCCGGGGCGATAAGCGAGTCATTTCTTGGCATCCCGATTACCTGGTTCAACTATAGCTCCTCTGTGATTCCCATTATTCTTGCTGCATGGGTCAGCTGCTGGCTGGAAAAGCAGGGCAACAGGCTGTTGCCCTCATCGATGAAAAACTTCTTCGCGCCGCTGATCTGTATTGTGGTGACCGTGCCGCTGACCTTTCTGGTTATTGGCCCGGTGGCGACGTGGCTCAGCCAGTTGCTCGCGAATGGCTATCAATGGATCTACGAACTGGCACCGTGGCTGGCCGGCGCGGCAATGGGCGCGCTATGGCAGGTCTGCGTGATTTTTGGTCTGCACTGGGGCCTGGTTCCGTTAATGATCAACAATCTGGCGGTGCTCGGTTATGACTCAATGCTTCCCATGTTACTGCCCGCCGTGATGGGCCAGGTGGGCGCCACGCTGGGGATTTTTTTACGCACCCGAGACGCTCGTCAGAAAATGCTGGCGGGATCGTCGATCATGGCCGGCATCTTCGGCATTACCGAGCCTGCGGTGTATGGCGTGAATCTGCCTTTGCGGCGTCCGTTTATCTTCGGCTGTGTCGCAGGCGCGATTGGCGGAGCCATCGTGGGATTCAGTCATGCGCACGTTTATTCATTTGGCTTTGCCAATATTTTTACCATCGCGCAGATGATCCCGCCTGGTGGCGTCGATATGACGCTGTGGGGCGGCATCGTCGGTGCGCTGGTGGCATTCGTCCTGAGCGGTGTGCTGACCCTTGTGGCTGGCATGCCCAACACGCTGACGCCCGATCTTCCAGGCGCGCTGTCTGTCGAGAAGAACGAGGTGCTGGCACCGATGACGGGGACGGTGTTAGCTCTCGATCAGGTGCCTGATGCCACGTTCGCCAGCGGCGTGATGGGTAAAGGCGTCGCCATTATTCCAGCCGATAACCAGGTTATTGCGCCCTTTGCGGGCGAAGTCGCCTCGCTTTTCCAGACGAAACACGCCATTGGCCTGCTGAGCGATAGCGGTATTGAAGTGCTTATTCATGTCGGCATCGACACCGTCAAACTCGAAGGGAAACCTTTCACCGCCCACGTAAACGTCGGCGACAAGGTGCAACCTGGGGACATTCTGCTGACGTTTGATCGTCAGGCCATGCTTGCTGCCGGATTTGATCTGGCAACGCCCATCATTATCAGTAACAGCGACAGCTTCGACACGGTGACCGTTTTGTCCTCTTCCGCTGTGGAGGCGGGAATGCCGTTGCTGCGCGTCAGTGACCACTAACAGGAGAGTCAGATGAAAACATTTCCAGAGACATTTTTGTGGGGCGGCGCGCTTGCCGCTAACCAGGTAGAAGGCGCGTATCTCAAGGATGGTAAAGGCTTGTCCACCTCTGATGTACAACCACAAGGGGTTTTTGGCCCGGTTGTCGAACGCGTGGCGGGAGACAGCGGCATCAAAGATATCGCAATCGATTTTTATCACCGCTATCCCCAGGACATCGCACTGTTTGCCGAAATGGGGTTTAGCTGTTTACGCGTTTCCATCGCCTGGACACGCATTTTTCCCCATGGCGACGAGGCGCAACCTAACGAGGCGGGCCTGGCTTTTTACGATAAATTGTTTGATGAACTGGCAGCACACAACATTACGCCTCTGGTCACGCTGTCTCATTACGAGATGCCGTGGGGGCTGGTTAAACAATACGGCGGCTGGGGCAATCGCCAGGTCATCGGCTTTTTCGAACGTTATGCCCGTACCGTTTTTACCCGCTATCAACACAAGGTGAAGCTATGGCTGACGTTCAACGAAATCAACATGTCGCTGCATGCGCCGATGACAGGCGTGGGCCTGCCGGAAACCAGCAGCAAAGCGCAGGTTTATCAGGCCATTCACCATCAGTTAGTGGCAAGCGCGTTAGCCGTTAAAGCCTGCCACGAGGTCATCGCAGACGGCAAAATTGGCAATATGCTGTTGGGTGGACTGGTGTATCCGCTCTCCAGCAAGCCCGAAGATGTTCTGAAGGCGCTGCAGGAAAACCGCACCTGGCAGTTCTTTGGAGACGTGCAGTGCCGGGGCGCGTATCCCGGCTACATGTTGCGCTATTTTCGTGAAAACGCGATTCAACTGGATATCACCGACGCAGACCGCGATGCGCTGATGTCGACCGTGGATTTCATCTCCTTCAGTTACTACATGACCGGTTGCGTGACCACCGATGAAGAACTGAACAAGCAGGCGCGGGGCAATATTCTGAGCATGGTGCCCAATCCTCATCTGAAGAGTTCAGAGTGGGGCTGGCAAATCGATCCGGTCGGCTTGCGCACCTTGTTGAATACTTTATGGGATCGCTACCAGAAACCGCTGTTTATTGTGGAAAATGGTCTGGGTGCCAAAGATACGCCGGATGCGAATGGTATGGTTCAGGATGATTACCGCATCAATTATCTCAATGACCATCTGCTGCAGGTCCGTGAGGCGATTGAAGACGGTGTGAATGTGATGGGTTACACCAGTTGGGGGCCGATCGATTTGGTGAGCGCGTCTAAGGCAGAACTGTCTAAACGTTATGGTTTTATCTATGTTGATCGCGATGATTCCGGGGCCGGGACATTGGCACGCAGTCGTAAGAAGAGCTTTTATTGGTATCAGAACGTGATTGTCTCTAAAGGTGCCTCGCTGAAAGCATAACGACCTTCAGGCTGGTTGAGGCTCATCCATCGTGTCGCCTCAACTTGCCTGCCATTCTTCGCGCCGCTGGTGGCGAGCGTTAACCAGTAGGCCATTCTCTCTGTCGTATTATCCCGCGCGGAACCAAACCCCATTTGCGGGAAGGCTCTGCCTGCTTTTTCTCTGCGGCTTATCCCCAGGTAGCCACAAGATCACCGCCTGAAAACTCCTGCAGCGTCACATATCACAACTCGTGCAGCTACCTTTTTGTGACAAATCACACAACCTCATAACATTTGCCTGCACAGGGAAAGGTTTACCCAGATAATGATTGTACTTTGTACACCGTAGTTTTACAGGGTAAAACAATGATTGTGTCCCGGCGTAAAACCATGATAATTCTGCGAGGAACACCATGTCTGAAAAGATGCCGAATGGCGCTTTAACCTCCGAGATAGAACAGCAGACCGTAAAGCGCGTTATACGACGGATTCTGCCGTTCCTGATCGTCTGTTATCTGATCGCGATTATCGATCGGGGCAACATCGGGATGGCAGCGTTGCAAATGAACGAGGATCTTGGCTTGTCCAGGGCGGTCTTTGGTCTGGCAAGTAGCCTGTTTTTTGTCGGGTATTTCCTGTTCGAAGTGCCCAGCAACTTAGCGATGCAAAAGATTGGCGCAAAGATTTGGATATCACGCATCATGGTGACGTGGGGCATCGTGTCCGTCTGCACCGCGTTTGTTTCAAGTGCCGAAATGCTCTATTTCCTGCGCTTTCTGCTGGGGGCTGCCGAAGCAGGATTCTTTCCCGGCGTTATCCTTTATTTAACCTACTGGATTCCGGGTAAATATCGCGCTCGCGTCATTGCCACCTTTATGGTTGCGATCCCGGCGGCAAACTTTATTGGTTCACCGATCTCGGGCGCAATATTGTCACTGGATGGATGGTTCGGATTACGCGGCTGGCACTGGCTGTTTATTTTAGAAGGCGTTCCCGCCGTGCTTTTAGGTGTCGCCGCCTTTTTCCTGTTAAGCAATCGCCCTGAAAATGCGACCTGGTTAACCGAAGAGCAGCGTAACTGGCTCAGCACCACGCTTGCGGCAGAAAATGCGAAACGCAAAGTGATTGGCCATATTTCGTTGTGGCAGCTTCTGCGCCATAAACACATCTGGGTGATGGCACTGATTTATGCGGGTGCTTCGGCTGCCGGTTCTACATTGAGCGTCTGGTCGCCACAGTTGCTCAAGTCGTTTGGGCTGGACAACTTCACCACCGGTCTGGTTAACGCCATTCCTTATGGCCTGGCGTCGGTTCTTATGATTATCTGGGGACGCAGCTCTGACCGCACGGGTGAACGCCGCTGGCATACTGCGTTAACGCTTTTCCTGATCGCGGGCGGTCTGCTGTCAGCTTTCCTCACGCAGTCGCTGGCGGGAAGCGTGGTCATTCTGTCGCTGGTGCTGATTGGTGCTTACTCCATGAAAGGGCCATTCTGGGCGCTGGCGTCGGGCTGGATGTCTTCCACCACCGCGGCGGCAGGCTTAGCCGCTATCGGCGCAATGGCGAATCTGATTGGTGGTGGCCTGATGGTTAACGTCTACGGCATTATCAATGAGCAAACCGGCAGTCATGCATTGGCGATGGTTCCACTGGCGGTACTCTGCAGTGCGGGAGGCATTGCGGTGCTGATCATGGGCCGCAAAAGCGCGGCGAAAATCGAGGTGGATCAAAGCCTGTCGACCGCAAGCAAATAGTGGGTTCGTCTGAACATCGATAAAGCGCCTGAGGGCGCTTTTTTTATGCCAGACACGTTTACAGGGCAGATAAAGGGCGAGAGGAGGGCGCAGGAAAGGAAAGAGGCGCCCGGAGCGCCTTGTTTTTCTTATAAAAAATAAGTTGCCGATTGCGCTACGTTTTGCGGTAAGGATCGTTGATTAACGCCACGGTGGCGGCACCTGTCATTAACACAGCGGACACTGCCAGCAGCGCCCACATAAATCCTCCGCTTGTCTGGCGCACATAGCCAATAAGAGAAGGCCCGACAAAGCCGCCCAGATTTCCGACAGAGACAATCATCGCTAAACCCCCTGCGGCGGCGCTTCCTGTGAGAAAACCTGAAGGTAATGCCCAGAACGATGCCTGAAAAGCCAGAATGCCGCTCACGGTAAAGCACAGTGCAAGCATCTTCACCACGGGGTCATCCACCACGGCGCTGCAGGCCAGCGCGATGGCGGCGATCACCAGCGCAGCGCTGATCCAGCGAATGCGGTGGCCGGATGCATTTGCCCGCTGCGCCCAGAACAGCATGCTTAACGCGCCGCAGACGTAAGGTAATGCGGTCAGGAAGCCGGTCGCGGTATGGCTAACGCCAATCTGCTTGATGATCTGCGGCATCCACAGGCCGACACCGATAGAACCCACAATGCCGCAAAAGTTAATGAAAGCCAGCAGGTAGAGCAGCGGATTATGCAGTGCATCACGCAGGCTGGAACCGTGCGCCTTTTCTATCTGCTGTTGCTCGTCTGCCAGTCGCCTGCTCAGCAACGTTTTTTCCGTATCGCTTAGCCAGTTTGCTTTTGCTGGGCGGTCATGCAAAAAGAACAAGCATATTATGCCCAGGATAACGGCCGGAAAACCTTCCAGCAGCAACAGCCACTGCCAGTTACGGATATGTTCGTGTCCGGTGATTTGCATCAGCATGCCGGATAAGGGCGCGCCGATGATGTTTGCCACGGGAATCCCGACCAAAAACGCCGCCGTAATTTTTGCGCGCCAGCTTCCGGGAAACCAGTAGGTGAAGAACAGGTAAATACCGGGCGTGAATCCTGCTTCGGCCACGCCCAGACAGAAACGGGCAAAGGCAAAACTGGCAGGGCCAGTGACGAAGGCGGTCGCCATGGAGATGATGCCCCACGAAATCATGATGCGGGCGATCCAGATACGGGCACCCACTTTTTGCATGATCAGGTTACTGGGCACTTCAAACAGGAAATAGCCGATGAAAAACATCCCGGCCCCAAACCCAAACTGTTCAGCCGTGATGCCCAGATCGGCGTTCATGCCCAGTGCGGCGAAGCTGACATTGGTGCGATCCAGATAACTCACGACATAACAGAGGAAGATAAAGGGCAGGATACGGCGGAACGCTTTACCCGCCGCTAACTCGCTTTGTTCAAAATCTGTTTGATTCATTTCTTCACGAGATGCGGACACGGCTTGCGGCTCAACAGGTGAGCCGGCGCTTGCAGAATGCAGATTCATGGTTGCCTCCGCTGCGTTCAGGAAACGCAGAGTTGTTCTCAGAGAAAAGCAGTGGAAAGGAAGGGCAGTGGGTGGCCTGGTGTTTTCATTGAACAGGTAAGAATGCTGCCGCTGACGGATTCGGTAATAAACAGCTGCTGTAAATTTTCTCCACCAAAACAGAGATTAGTGGTGGAGCGTCCGGCGGGGCTGGTGAGGATTTCTGCAGGCTCAGCCAGATCGTTGAGCAGCCAGACGCGGCCCAGGCCCGGATTGGCAATCAGCAGCTCGCCGCGCGCGTTCATCGCTAACCCGTCGGGACCGCTGGGTCCGTGCGAGGTAAAATATTGACCGACCTTGCTGATCGAACCCTCTCGCTGAAGCGGCACGCGCCAGATTGAGTTACCGCGCGTCATGGCGACATACAGCACCTTTTCATCTGGCGACAGAACCAGTCCGTTTGGGCTGGGGCAGTTATCCAGCAGGATATCCAGTCGGCCGTCCTGGCTGAGTCGGTAAACCCGTCCAGTGGGATCGTGCAGCCCGGTTTGCCCTTGATCGGTGAAGTAAAGATTTCCGCGACTGTCAGGCGTTAAATCGTTAACGCCACGAAAACTCTCGCTATTGCGGCGCGACAGCCAGGGGGTGATCGTTTGCGTTTTAAGACAAAGCTTCATTAACCCGTGACGATAATCCGTAATCAGAAGCGTATCCGGGTCGGTGAGTTTCATGCCGTTGGGTTCGCCGTCGTACTGCATGACGATCTCCCAGTTGCCTGCCATATCGACCCGGAATATCCGGCCAAAGGGGATGTCGGTCAGGTACAGACAGCCCGAAGGATGCCAGACCGGCCCTTCCAGAAACGAATCGGTAAGCTGGCCGCCGCGATTGGCGGCAGCCCAGGTATTGTTGCTGTCGGGGACGCGGAAACGGTCAGGCAGCCGGGTGAAAATCGTTGTCTGCCTGACTTCCGCTGTTGTCAGGCACATCATACGGTGGCTTCCTTTTGCGCTAAGACCTTGAGCAGATTGGTCACGGAGGCGGTGCCCATTTTCACATAAGAGTTATCGCTTACGCCGCCGATGTGCGGGGTAATGATGACGTTTTCGACAGACTGCCAGATGTGCGGCGCAGTAAGAGGTTCAACGGTAAAGCTGTCCAGCGCCGCCGAGCTCAGTTTGCCGCTTTTAAGGGCCCGAATCAGGGCATCATCATCAATCAGTCCGCCACGTGCAGTGTTGACCAGAACGGCGCCGGGTTTGAACTGTGCCAGCGCCTGATCATTAATCATCTTGCTGTTTTGCGCGGTAAGGGGACAGTGCAGCGACACAATATCTGCGCGTGCATACAGCGTGGCTAAATCATCCACCTGCTCACAGCCCGCGGGCAAGGTTTTCGCCCAGGGATCGTAAGCAATAACCTGCATGCCAAACACGCGACCAATATCCGCCACCCGGCCGCCAATCGCGCCCAGCCCGACGAGCCCGAGCGTCCGACCTTCCAGTTCAAGTGACTTGTGGGTGGATTTATCCCAGTGTCCCTCACGCATCCGGCGATCCAGCGGGAGCAGGGATTTTGTGCAGGCCAGAATCAGTGCCCAGGTATGTTCAGCCACCGCCGCCGCATTGGCGCCTGGCGCAGACTGGACGCTGATGTTGCGTTCGCCCGCCGCATCTTGATCAATGACGTCAATGCCGCTGCCATGCTTGGAGATCACGCGCAGCGCAGGCGCGGCATCCATAATGCGTGCGTTGATTTTTCCATAGCGCACCACGATCCCAACGGGATTATACTGCTGGCACAGCGTGAATAAGTCGTCTTCAGACGGCTTACTGCCCGCAAAAACCACCTCATAATTGTCCAGCATCGCGAGGGCGGCGGGGGCAAGATCTTCGCCAGTTACGATGACGGTGTCCTGTTTGCGCATCAGAGTTCCTCCCCTTCCGCTAACATGCCAGCTGCACGCAGTGCACCGTTCAGCCAGCCCGGTCTTTTGTCCCCCGCTTTGATCGCGGCAATACGACGGGTTTCCATATCCAGCTTTTTCGCCGCGAGTGCTAATACTATTTCAACGTCGTCGCGCGGCACGACCACCACGCCATCGATATCTCCGACCACCAGATCGCCCGCGTTAATCGTGGCACCGGCAACGGAAACGGGATAATTCACGCGCCCGGGAATCGACTTGGTTGGGCCACAAGGGTTAAGGCCTGCGGAAAAAACAGGGTAGGTGTGCGTGCTGAGTGCATCGGCATCCCTGACTGCGCCATCGATGATGATGCCAGCAATGCCGGACGCTTCGGCCTGGGTTGCCATAATCTCGCCCAATAGCGCGCAGCTGATATCACCTTTACCATCAACCACGATGACGTCACCAGGTTTGGCAACCGCCAGCGCAGCATGGATCGCCAGGTTATCACCGGGACGAACCTCGACGGTCACTGCCGGACCCGCCACTTTCATATGTGCACCCAAGGGCTTGATGCGGCCATGAAGTGTGCCCCTTCTGCCTGCCACATCAGCAATAATCGCGGCCTGAAATTCAGCCGCGCGTCTGACATAATCAGCGCTGACTCGCGTAACTTCACGGTTAATCATGGGTTTTTCATTGGTGGACATAGCGTACCTCATAGGTTGTTTTACACAGTAAAACCAGGTTGTACATTATGAAACCACTATATCGGTGATACTGACGATGACGCCAGTGTTGCGAGCTTGTTTGTGATGTAAACAAGATGTGACTCACAGTTTCGGGTACACTCGGTTCCAGCAAAAATCAGGAGAAGCAAAATGGGAAATGAAGGCGTTAATGCTGTAGAGAAGGCACTGGCCTTGCTGGACTGTTTTAAGCCAGGCGAAGAAAGTCTGTCACTCACGGCGTTGTCTCAGCTTTCGGGTTACCATAAAACCACCGTTTATCGCCTGATGAATTCGCTGGAACGCATGAGTTATGTGGTCAGAAGGGAGAATGGCATTTATACCCTGGGGCCAAGGTTGCTGTATCTGGGCAAGCTGTATGAACAGTCGTTTCATCTGGCCAGCGTGGTTCAGCCCGAACTGCAGGCGCTGGCCTCGGCAACAAACGAAAGCGCCAGCTGGTATGTGATTGATAACGGCCAGCGTCTTTGTGTCTTCCGTGCGGAGTCGTCGGACGGTTTGCGCCATACGCGACTGCCTGGCTCGCTTTATCCGCTGGATAACTCGGCGATTAGCCAGGTGCTGCGTCACTGGGGAATGGGCGAAAGCTTGTTTACTGACGCGCCCGATTTACCGCTCTATACCTCAGGCGCGCGCGATCCGCATACTGCCGCCTTTGCCATCCCGGTGTTTGGCGAAGGGGATAAATTGACGGCGGCCCTTGCGCTGACGGGGCCATCGTCACGATTAACCCTGGATCGTAAAGCGGCAGGGCTGGGCGACCTGATGCGGGACAGTGCGGCCAGACTGTCGGCCCAACTGGGCGCGAGAAAACCTTTCTGTGATTTCGTGTATGCACGTAGCGCGTGAAAAGCGTACGGCGAAAAACACGCATCCTGTAAACCCACATTAGCGCAGACCCGGCTGACAGGCGGACGGTTGCCCGGCATGAGCGTGACAGGGCCGGGGGAAACCGTCTGCGGTTATGCTCAGTGCACAGGATTAACGGTAGTAAACCGCAATATGTTGTCCCGCCACGGTTTCAACCGCGACAGGTATTTCAAAAAGGCGTTCGATCAGATCGGGTTTCATCATTTCAGCCGGGGTGCCTCTGAAAAAAACCTCACCCTTTTTCATGGCGATAATATGGTCTGAATAGGTCGAGGCGAAGTTAATATCATGGATGACCAGGATAATGGATTTTCCCAGCTCGTCAGCGGCGCGCCGTAGCTGCTTCATCATGGTCACGCTGTGTTTCATATCAAGATTATTCAGCGGCTCATCCAACAGAACGTATTTGGTATTTTGACACAGCACCATGGCGACAAAGGCGCGCTGCCGCTGTCCTCCGGACAGTTCATCAAGATACCGTTCAGCCAGTGGCAGTAAATCCAGAAAATATAATGCCTGATGAATATGATGCTTATCGTTTTCCGTTATGCGCCCTTTTGAATAGGGATAGCGGCCAAAACTCACCAGATCGTAAACCGTGAGTCGGCTGGTAAAATGATTATCCTGCCGCAGCACTGACATAATTTTCGCCAGCTTCTCGCTGTGCGTTTCATTGACGACCAGCGAGTCGATCCTGACCTCGCCACTGTCGGGCATCATCAGGCGGCTAATGACTGACAGTAATGTGGATTTGCCGGCCCCATTAGGCCCGATGATTGAGGTGATACCGGATGAGGGCAGGATTTCATTAATGTTTTTAAGGACAGATAAGGGCCCGTACGCTTTATTAACATTTGCAACTTCAATCACGTCGCCACCTTTTTCAGAACCAGATAAATAAAGAGCCCACCGCCAAAGAATTCAATAATAACGGACAGCGTTCCCGCCATGTTGAACAACTGCTCCAGGAGCAACTGTCCGCCCGTCAGCATAATGATGCCAATAAGAATCGCCCCTGGTAGCAAATAACCATGACGCCAGGAGCCCACCACCGGCCAGGCAAGGTTAACCACCAACAGTCCCAGAAACGTCATCGGCCCGACCAGCGCGGTTGAAATCGCCACCAGCAGCGAAATCAGCAGCAGCAGGCCGGTCACATAATGTTGATAGGGCACGCCCAGTGCCGTCGCGCTATTGCGCCCTAGCGCAATGACGTCAAGGCGATGCCGAAGCCGCCAGACGATAACGGTGATCGCAACAATCATCATGGCTGAAATGGCCAGTACCTCAGCATCAGCATGGGTAAAGGTGGCAAACATCCGGCTTTGCAGCACGGCAAATTCGCCAGGTGACAGTAAGCGCTGCATCAGACCGGAAAGGCTGCGAAACAGCGTGCCGAACACCAGGCCAGTTAACAATACCCGGTGAAGATCCAGCCCACTGCGGTTGAATAACCAGCGGTAGAGCAGTGTGGCAAAGATCATTAACAGCGCCGTTTCGCCAAGAAACTGCACCACGCTGCCCATCTGACTCAGTTGCGAAAGCTGAATAAAAAACACCAACAGGGTTTGGAGAAAGACAAAGAGTGACTCAAGCCCCATCACCGACGGCGACAGAATGCGGTTTTGCGTAATGGTCTGGAAAAGCAGCGTGCTGATTCCGGATGCAAAGGCGACCAGTACGATGGTTAATAAAATCTGCCCTCGGTGTTTCAGTATATAGCTGATATTTCCCTGCAGATTAAGGGTCATAAAGACCAGGGAGAATACGACCGCAAGCAGCGCCAATATCCACAACCGCTTCACGGGCGATCGTGCCGCTCTCGGGGCGTGGGACGGTTGCAACAGATTAGTTGGCATAGCGCTTTCCCCTGATAATCAGCACCAGAAAAACGGCTGCGCCCAGCACGCCGAGTAAGGCGCTGACCGGAATTTCAAAGGGATAAATAATCAGCCGTCCCAGGATATCGCAGCTCAATACCAACATGGCGCCTGTCATGGCGACCCAGGGCACGGTTCGTCGCAAATTATCGCCAAAAATCATGCTGACAATATTCGGGACGATCAATCCCAGGAAAGGTAAAACACCGACCACAACGATAACCACGCCGCTGGCGATGGCGATCATGGCCATGCCCGTTAACTGAATCTTGCGGTAGTTAAGCCCGACGTTAACAGAAAAGTCATGGCCCAGGCCGGCCACCGTGAACCGATCGGCAATGAAGGCCGCCAGCAGCGTAATCAGCCCGACAATCCAGAGCAGCTCATAGCGTCCCTGCATCACGCTGGAAAAGTCACCGGATTCCCAACTGCCCAGGGATTGCAGGATATCAAACTGCATCCCCAAAAATGTCGTCACGGAACTGAAAACGGCCCCCAGCATGATGCCTGTAAGCGGCACGATAAAAGCGCTTTTCTGACGGATGTGTTGAATAAGCAGCATAAACAGCACCGTGCCAGCCAGGGCAAACAGGGACGCGATGCACATTTTGACGATGACGGGCGCGGCGGGATACCAGACCATCACCAGCAAAAGCCCCAGGCTTGCGGATTGCGTGGTGCCCACGACCGAAGGCTCAACAAAGCGGTTTTGCGTCAGCATCTGCATGATCTGGCCCGCGACACTCATCGCACTACCGGCCAGCACCAGCGCGACGGTACGCGGAAAGCGGCTGATAAACAGAATGTCCCGCATCTCTGCATCTTGCCACAGGTCGATTAATGACACGCGGGTTACGCCCGTCACTAAGCTCAGAATAACCAGCGCAGCCAGCAGGCCCAGGCTGACAAGATAAGCCCCGTATTTCATTCAGGGCTGGTTCCCGGCCGCGATCAGGTGCTGCCTGATCTGCTTCATCATGAGGCTGTAGCTCTGGATTCCACCGGCAATATACAGCGAGGCGGAATCCAGATAGATAATTTGCTGCTTTTTCCAGGCGGTGGTGCGGCGCACCAGCGGATTATCCAGTACCTGGCGGGCCGACAGGCCTTCTTTGCTGCCGATGGCGCTGTCACGATCCAGAACGAACAGCCAGTCGGGGTTGGCCTGCATGATCAGCTCGGGTGAAATGGCATTGCCATGTTTGCTGGCGTTTGGCATAGCGAGTGCAGGTTTGAACTGCAGCACATCAAAAATAAAACCAAAGCGGGAGTGCGGCGTGTAGGCGCTGAGTTTGCCTCCGTTTACCATTAACATCATGGCGCTGCCCGACTGAGCGGCGGCGGTGCGAAGGTCTGCAATTTGTGCATTAAAGGCGGTTAAAACGGCCTTTGCCTGGGCCTGTTTACCAAAGATCTCCCCCAGTTGCGTAGTACGCTGTGTCAGACTTGCCATGACATTGTTCGGGTCAAGATCCAGCGAAACGGTTGGGGCGATATCGCTGAGTTTGTTGTAGGCCGCAAGGGCTCTGCCACCCGCCAAGATCACATCCGGCCCGGCAGCGCTTAAGGCTTCATAGTTTGGCTCAAACAGCGTGCCGGCATTGAAATAGTCATGGCTGTTGTATTTAGCCAGATGCGCCGGATAGGTGAAACCGGATTGCGCGACGCCCGCAGGGTTAATGCCTAACGCATCGGCAATATCCAGCGTGGCCGGATTCAGGATCACCACGCGTTGGGGATGCAGCGGCAGCGCGGTGGTTCCCTGTAGATGCGTGACGCTGACCGTTTGTGCCGCCTGGACCGAAGCCGGAGGGAAAACGGTCAGTATGCAGGCCAGGGTAAATAAAATCGTCAGAAGAGGGAAACGCATAAGTTCTCCTTGCGCGTTGCTTTTATCCATGGGAAAGCATTCGTAGTCAGTTATAAACAATCGTTAATCTGTGCGTCAGGTCAGATAACCGGCACGCCTTGCCTGTATGACGCTCAACGTGCCAGCACCGCTTCCTCTCAGGTCGCAATAAATAAAACGTGATGCTGGCATCTGTTAACGTTCAGGTTTTATATCGCCATACCGGGCTGGTTTACCTGAATCATCCTTTTCAAAACGCCCTTAATGCAGCGGCCTGATAACAAAGCAGGGCGATCAGAATGAGGCCGTTATTGAGGCATACATGGTGCGACCGGGCACCGCGTAATTGTTGCCTGAATCCCCGCTTGAGGACGGATTGTCAGAGACAGGATTTTTATCAAAAAGATTGTCCAGCCCGACATTAAACTTAAGGTGTTTCGTTGCCCTGTATTGTCCTGACAGACCATAAATCATGTAGGCTTTTCGGATACGTGCTGTCGCGGTATTGCCTCGTGCGGCCTGGTCTGCGCTGCTGTTCAGTCCCAGCATTTTTCCATAGTATTTTGCGGTAAATGAAAGGCTTATGTCGTCATTAACCTGCCAGTCAAGAGAAGACCAGGTGGAGAGTTTTGGCGTTGTCACTAACATCACGCCCAGAGAATCTTCGGCTTTAATCATTCGCGTGAGCGTGTTATTCAGTGACAGACGCTTCATCCAGGGACCCTTTTCTTCTGATATCAAGGGAAGGGTTAAATTGCCCTCCAGGCCCTGGGTGCGCGCAGTGTCAAGATTGACGCGTTCAAGCCAGTAGCGGCCGGAGGTATCGCCCGGAATATAGCCAACAGGGGCAGCGGCAATTTTGTCTTTGAATCGGCTGTCAAAGAAAGTCAGTCCTGCGCTCCATCCCTCGTAATCGAAGATTGCGCCAACTTCCCAGTTTTGTGATGTTTCAGGCTTGAGTTGGTCGCTGCCCATCGTGTAACAACCCCCGCCGTTGTAATCGGCATAGCCGTTACATCCCGCGCCTTTTGAGGATTCAATAAAGCCTTTGCTTGCCTGGCGCACGCTGGGTGCTTTAAAACCTTCTGAATAACCGCCTTTTAATGTCCACGCGTCCGTGGCTTGCCAGACCAGATAGGCGCGCGGCGTTGTCCTGTTACCGTAATCGGTATTATCTCTGCGCAGGCCCAGAGTCAGTGAAACATCCTCCAGCAGGTCGATCTGGTCTTCGACGAACAGGCCGGTGCTTTTGGCTTCACCGCTGTGTTTGCCGTAGGTGCTGGAGGCGTCCGCTACTACGCCGATAGAACGAGGATTGTTCAGCTCTTCTTTTTTCCACTGTGCGCCGAATGTCAGGTTGTGCGGTAAGCCGAACTCAAAAGGCAGGTTAATATCGCCTTCCACGATGCTTTCTTTATTCCATAGCGCGACATCCTGGCTGCCCGTCACGGTAGCGCCAGAAATCACCGGGATATCGGACACCCAGTTTTTGAACTTATTTTGATAGGCGTTCAGCTTCACCGTGCCAAAGTCAAAAATACCGCGATAATCCAACGCATAATTTTCACGTTCAAGTTTATCCACGCCACGCAGCGCAATTTCACTGCCGTCACTGGACTCGCCGGGAATCCCTTTTTCAGTTCCCTGCTGAGTAGAAACGGACAGGCGGTGATTAGGGGTAATATCCCAGCCGAGTTCTGCGCCGTAATTTTCATTCTTGCGTCCTTCCTGGCCGCTTCCCCAGCGCAATGCGCCGGTCTCGCTTTTATCCGCTTCGCGCTTATTCCACGAACCGTTAACGCGCAAATCAAATCCATTACCCAGCGGGCCGCCGATGCTGCCTGTCCAGGTCTGAGTGTTTCCCCGGTTACCATCTTGCGGCTGACGGGTGCCTGCCGTTAATGCTCCGTGCCAGGCATCATTATTTTTTTTGGTGATAATATTCACCACACCGCCCATCGCATCTGAACCATAGAGCGCGGACATTGGCCCTCTGACCACTTCAATACGTTCAATGGATTCGGTTGGAATCCAGTTAATGTCGTCGAAATAGTTTTGCTGTGTGCTTTTGATGCCGTTACTTGAGCCTATGCGTTTGCCATCCACCAACAACAGCGTATATGCCGCTGGCATTCCGCGCAGTTGAATACCGGAACTCACGTCTGTACCAATCGCTTTTGTTACGCCTGCGACACGTTCGAGAATATCCGCCAAATCCGTGGCCGATTTACCGATGTCTCTTTCCAGCTGTTCTGCGGTGATGACAGAGATGGATGCGGGCGCATCTTTAAGCCGTTGTTCAATTGCCGATGCCGTTACCACCATCACATCTTCATTGTCGTCGTTAATATCAGGCTCAGCCAGAGCGGGGGAAACCATACCCAAGGCGGGAATGAATAAACTCGTAGTAATATGACGGGTGATTTTTTTTAACGGCAGCATAACGATTAATCCTTTAACGATTGTCATCCAGTTGAGGAAGCCAAACTCGAAAGAAATCATAATTCCATATGCAAATGGGAATCAACTCAAGAATCATTATCAATTGTCGAAAAAATAAATCCGTCCGGAAACTGAATAGTTTTTTTAACGGATAAAGGCGAGCGGGAGGAGAGGGCGGCATCACGAATCGCTCGCCAGAGTTTGGTGTTAACTGATTTAATTGAAATGATTTTTACTTATGATTTTCTGGATTTAACATTGAATTAACGGTAAGAATAAATAATAAGGCGCCTATAAGTAACTTGCAAAGATTAAATATTCTCTTCTTTGTAATCCATCACCTTTTAAGAGTGAGTAACGATTTTTTATTGAATAGTTAACTCATCATCAACTTTACAGGAACGTTTAAAACATAACATGACCTTGTCAGGTTTGGTTCCGGCATTGCGTGGATGGCGTGTCATTCAGATTTGTCATGGTTTCATGACAATACAGGGTGCGACAGGCTGAAATGATGGGAATATCCGGGCATATATCCCTAACCGCCACGAAGGTGTTAATCAGGTGGGCGAGGGCTTAGACTCTGTTTTAAACAGGACTTTAAACCCGAAAAGTGTTTGACGCCACCTTGCTCGCGATAGAAAGGAACGCGGAGTTTGGGGCGTCATTCACTTTTATTTTCCACACAGAACCACTAATGAAACTGAATGTTATGGTTTCGTCATTTACCGATAGCTGTTCGAAAAAACCTGATGAAGACGTATTGCCAGTTTGCAGGCTTTCGATATTCCCTTTGCTCAAGCTGATTAGCGTTACAGTTAAAGAGAATATCGTCTGTCGTGAACAGCAGATATCTGTCGTTATCGACCTTTACCGCGGCGTCCAATATTTGTCCGTTAATTGAGATGCCTGTCGGTTTATTCTGATAACAACTTAAGAAATTGCCGGCTTAACATGCGTGGCTTTATTTTTTCACGCAGAGTCACCGAACCCGTTTGCTTCATCCTCCTACAAAACGCTATTTCAAAAGCGCTATGACGGCTTCGCATAATAAATTAGCGTTCTGATTACGTTATACCGTTGTCAGACTAATCAACGGATTTTAATGTGCGTACTGACCAAAAAACGAGGCTAGCGCATGGGCCGTGGCTTCGGGTTGCTCCTCGGGCTGGAAATGTCCGCAATCCGAGAGACGCTGACCCTGTACATCATCGCCGTAGGCTTTCAACGTGGCAGCCATATCAGGAATGGAGCCCTGGTCGGCGGACAGTCCCAGCACTGGCATGATCAACCGCCCAAGCCTGACCAGTTCTGCATTTTGCGCAGCGGATTGAGACAGCGCTCTGTAAAATGCCAGCCCGGCGCGTAATCCCCCCGGTGTTTTAAGCAACCGCTCATATTCGGTCAGTTCAGTCTCGCCATAACAGCTGTGATCAGCGGCTTTCTCGCGGAAAAACCATTCCAGATAAATGCGCTCACGTCCTGCCAGCAAGGCTTCAGGAAGATCAGCCACGGCATGGAAGGCAAAGTGCCATGTTTTCCAGGATTTGTCGGAGGCCGACGGCAGTTTATCCGGCAGGGATATTCCCGGGATACCGGCATCCATCAGGGTCAGCGCACGTATTTCATCGCCATATAACATTGCATAGGTAAAGGCGACCCAGGCACCGACGTCATGCGCGGCAAGAAAGTACGATCCTAAATCAAGTGAATCGACAAAAGCATGCAGTCGCGTGGCAACCGTTTGAGTGTCGTAACCGGAAAGCGGCTTATCTGTATCCCCCTGTCCCGGCAAATCAACGGCAATGATTCGGTATTTATCAGCCAGGGGACACATGACATTTCGCCATGCAAACCAGCTTTCGGGGAAACCTGCCAGTAACACCAGGGGAAAGCCATCCTCACGGCCACCTGTCACATAATGAAAGCGCAGACCATTTACACGCGCAAAGTGGTGACTAAAACCATTAGGTGCAGCGGGGAGCATAAAAGCAGGCATAATCTATTCCTGTAGTAAAAGTACAGTACCGGCTAACAGCAGAACCGCTGCCATGGCACGTTGTACTGTAATGGGATGAGGGGGAACACCGAACAGACCGAAACGATCGATCACCAGAGAAAACGCTACCTGCCCGGCGATAACCAGGGCGACCATCGCGGCGGCACCCAGGCGCGGTAGACTGACCGTGACGCCAGCCAGCGTCATCACACCGCAAATACCGCCAAACCACGCCCATAAAGGCAGAGACGGCAGGGATGAGGTGCGCGGGAAGGTTCCGGTTGTGATAGCCCCGAGTATAAAAAGAACGAGTGCCGAAACCAGTGCCGATACCGCCGCCGCCCAAAGCGGTGAGCCCAGCGCATAGCCCAGGCGAGCATTGAAGACCGCCTGCAACGGCAGCATCGCCCCGGCGAGAACGGCAATAACGACGTAAATAATCATGGCTTATTCCAGTACCTTCAGCGCCTGAGCCACAAAACGCTCAGTATCCTGTGTGAGGGTTGAGGCCTTTCCGATGACGCGCATTCCCTGAAGTAACGCCAGAATGACCTCGGCAGCGGCGGTTTCGTTGGTAGTCGCGGCAATGGAACCGTCCTGTTTTCCGTTTTTAATCAATTCCGCAATGTTGCTACGCCGCTTTGCCAGCTGTGTCTCCAGGCTACTGGCCGCAGTGCCAAGCTGGTCGAAGCTGGTGACACCGGCCACCACCATGCAGCCCAGCTTGCCGTCTTTTCCCTGACTGAGCTCAACATAGTCCCGCAGCAGTTCCGCAAGCTTGTCTTTACTCGTTGCCGCCTTTTCCAGCCGGGTTTTTATCTGTTCTTCGCGAAGAAACACATAGCGCTCAAGTGCCATGGCAAAGACGCCCTGTTTGTCTTTATACGCCTTGTAAACGCTACCGGTACTGAGGTTGGTGGCCGCGGTGATGTCACTGATGCTGACGCCACTAAAACCGCGATCGCGGAAAAGCCTAATGGCCCCATCCAGAAATTGTGCTTCGTTGAAAGCGCGTGGTCGCCCCGCAGAGGATTGCGCACTACCGGTATGGGAAGATGGTTTCATGGCTAACCTCCGATTAGGAAATGATCGTTTCCTTTTTAGGGCATAGAGGGGGAGGTTGTCAAGGGGAAGGATGGGGAGGGGGGTTTTGGGGAGGTTGTGGGTGGGGTGGTGTTTGGCTGGCGGAATTTGAATAAATCACCTATCTCTATGAAATTTAATATAAATATTTAATTTAAAGATAATTGGTATACCTAAGCGTATACCAATTGCTTTTGTTAAATGGTTTTTCATGTTGTGGAGGGCGATGGCTTTGCATCTATCGTCAGGTACGCTTTCAGACCTGAAGAGCGTTTTACACCACGCGGATCGGAAAAGAAGGGAACACGTAGCTTTGGAGAGTCGTTCACTTTAATTGTCCATACAGACCCACCAATGAAATTGAACTCAATGGTTTTGTGATTGACAGACAGCGCCTCGAAAGAGCCTGACGAATACTCGTTGCCAACCTGCAAGCTTTCAACAATCCCCTGACTCAGGCTGATGAGAGTAACCGTAAGAAACTCCTCAAAGATCACATCATCCATTGTGAAAAGAATATACCTGTCATTGTCGACTTTAACTGAGGCTTCGAGTACCTGTCCTTTTATAGTGATACCCGTCGGATTGTTATCGATCACTACTTCAGAAACGGCCTGCTGAAAATCAGTCGCTTTACTTTGCTCAACAAGCTTTACCGAAAGAGTTTGTTCCATGATTATCCCCACAAACGTCCCATTTCAAAGGTGGCAAGTGCACCACCAATCCACCAATCAAAACGCAAACGGGTGCGCACGGGCCGCATACCAAACCAGCTAAAGCCCCTCCCGCTGCACCACCTGCTATGCCTGCAACGTTAATGGCTATTTTTTAACGGTTTCAGTATCAATTATCTTAATGGTAAAGAGAAATTGGCTGTTAACAGGTGTTTATTTACATCATTAAATTATTTTAATTTTGATTAGGACAGCGATAACTGCAAGTAAAAAACAACAAAAAAAGCCCAATAAAAAAGTAAAATATAACGGTTTGAGGCTATTTATCTCTGCGCTATGTTGACTGTTACTTGCAAAATCATAGGCCTGACTTTTTGGGTCTAAAAAGAAGATTTTTTTGTTTTGTTTTAATCGCATAAAAAAATAGAGCATTAGTGGCGAACCTAAGTAACCCATATTGCAATGCAATAAGTAAGGGGTAGGCAGCATATACTTTTGTTGGAAGTCAGAAATCAATTTGTTGTAGCGGGATCTGTTACTTAGATACAAAAGAACGCTTACCACTAAGCAAACCATAGGAAGCATAATTAAAACCATTATGGCCGACTTCATTGTTCAAATTCCCATGTATTCATAGATAGTATCCATTATAGAGTCGCTCGCTTTGGCACCGACATAACCCGCAGCGATTGAGCCAACTGCTGCACATACTACCGCTCCTGTTCCTGCTGTGGCGATCCCTATTGCTGCGCATACACCTAATCCTGCTACAGAACCGGCTGCACCAGCTCCCACACCTGTTAATGTTGAAGCTCCAAACTTACCGTACTCTTTGAACGCCGTTCTTTTGCATTCGCTCTCTCGTCCTTTAACGCAGGCATTGACGACTTCATTCGTGGTACCCGCAAAGGCAAACCCTATACCTATGTAGCCACCTGATTTCAAAAATTTTGCCGCTTTCGCTGCACTATCTACATAATTCGAATAGCCAGGTATCCCTCCCAGCCCTACAGTGGACCATTCATGTACGATGGAGCGGCTGGATAGATTCAGTGCTCTACGCATGTCTTCGTAAGGCTTGAACTTCACGGCATAACGAATCAATGATTTCAGTAGTGGCTTGTTCACAAGTTCTTTTAGCTGATTGAAGAGCCGGTTACGTTCTGCGAAGAATTGCTGACTAATCAGTGTCCCCTGAGTACGGAACTGGTTTTGGTAACTGATTTCTATCTTTTTGAGGGTATTCTCGATCTCTGAAAAGTATCTCTCACCAACGTCACCAATAGTGCCAAAAATTTTATCTCCCGCAGTAGTCAGGGCAGCGATCAAACCGTAGTGTTGCTGCATAAAGCTCGCTTCGTCAGGAGTTACACCAACAAACGCAATGTTAGTTTTCTGTTTGGCCTGCCTTAAAGCGTTCAACATTTGCATGGTTTGTGAAGAAGCTGGGTCTGCAACAATGACTATCTGACCCGGATTCAGCCAGGGCGTGTCTGCATTGGTTTGCATAAAGAGACGAGCAGCTTCTGAGTTACTGTCATTGAAAAGCATTCTTGCCTGGAATCCGAGGTTACCAGGTTGTTGAACTACACAGTATGCAGGTGCGAGATTGCGAGGCATTCCATTTCCTCCGATGAAACAATTATTTAGTAGTGGGTTTGAGGCTTTTTTTCTAACGTTACTTAATCAATCCTGCCTGAGATTGTAAATAAGTATGACGATGTAGGCAAAAGGTATTGGTCTTTATGACCGTGTGAGTATCCCGCTTAAGGGAGAGTCAGACGCTGGGCCGTTATGGTTCTGCATTCCGCCAGATTCATTAATCCTTTACACTGCCGCTGCACAACCAGCGGCTTTTTTTATTCCCGTCCTTTGCCTTCCTAAAGCCTTTTTTTTGGCGAGCCGCTTTGTAAAGAGCCGTGCATGCATAGCGTGCATGGATCTGCATGCAAAAACATGAATCGTTTTGCCTCGTTCAGGCCATGCCGGGCGCGGCTAGGCCCGTAGCATGCACCTGCATGAAAAGTGGTGTATAAAGCGGGCAGGCGTGGCGGGGAAAGCATTGCGCGCGGTTAACAGCAGCCCACGGCAGCTCAATTGCATTTGTTAATGAGCAAACTATTTTTAATGATACTTCTCGCACTCCAGTGCAGAGCGATATTTTGAGTAAAATCATTTCTTACAATCTTAGCTCTAAAAAAGGTTTGATAGGAATCTGATGCTCTAACATAAACTCCTTCTGAAATTGAATCGCTATATGAAGATTTTTTTATAAAACTGGGTAATTCATTTAGACGAAAAAAACCCTTCCCTAACAAAGGTACAGATAAAATATTCATGGATTCCGTTAACTCTTGACGTCTATCAAAATCTATAAATTTTTTCAAGCTTTTGTCATAAATATCAAAAGCTAAAAAGTAGTCAGGGAGAGATGTGTAATGGATAGAATGTTTGGCGTAACACCACTCTCCGAATAAAATATGTCTGTCAGTAAGGACATCAAATAGCTTCTCAAGTCTTAATTTTAACCAATTATCTAAAGGTTTCCACTGGCCAGAGAATGGGGGATTTAAAATGCTTCCTCTATTCTGTAATATTATATTCCCCTCAAAATCGAAAGATATGCCAAGGTTTGCACCGTCAATTTTCTCCTCGATGATTAACTCTTTTGTTAGGGCGTCATTTTGCATATCATCATCAAGCACCTTGTCATTTCTAATATCTTGAGTGACTGAAATAGCGAAGTGAGGAGTGCTTGGGAATTTTACATTAATCTCGCTCATCCTTTCATCTTCCTGTTATAGATGGTTTCTATGTATTGCTCATCCATAAAGCACACTTTAATATTTACTTCTAGTAATGCATCTTTCCATCCCCACCATTTACTATCAGCAGCTTGATAAATGCAAGGTTTTCCTGGGTGTGCGTTTGATGTTGCCACGAACTTACGATCTGAAATATCAAAGTTAACTAGTTCTGGATGTTGTGGGAATTCGGAGTAAGTATCATTATTTTTAGTTATGTTAACACGGTCGGTTTCTGGAAAGTTCCATCTATTATCATGCAGCCATTTCATAAAGACATCCCCTTGTCCGGGCGAGCCGCCTAAATTAAGTTGTCCTCTATATTCATCAAAGATTTCATCCATTGAGTCAAGAACTAATCCACTATCTTTACTGCTTGTTATTTTCTCAATCAGTTCAACGCAGCTTAAAATACATTTGGCATTTTCATTAGTTACTCCATCTGCAACAACTGCTAAATTAGCAGTTTTAGGTACGTTAGTATCTAAAATATAATTCTTGGGAATTTTCATTTTTTTTTCATTTCCTCAAGTTTTCTCTGTATGGCTGCTTTAGATTGCGCAGTTATATCACCCATTTCATCTCCAAAGAAATGCTCCGGCCAATTTTTGATGTTGCCAAAGTCGTCAATCAACAAAGGAGTAAGTGACGGTTTGTTTTTGGAGTAATCAGAGAAATAGGCTGCTACATTTTCTTTGGATATTTCGTTTTCTGCTATTCTTCTTTGAAGTCTTCTCAGGAAATGTTCTGAGTGGGTTTCTATAATTAACTGAATTTTTCTATCTTCGCCATTTTCCTTTGAACGTATAACATCAATTAAAACATCCGCTAAAACAGATTGCGCCTTAGGATGGAGGTGTATTTCAGGCTGCTCCATTAAGATAACAGAACCACTAGGTGCGTAGAAACATTGTACTAAAACAGGTAATACTTGCGATACCCCAAATCCTACATCTGGTAAGTCCACCCAAGATTTTGAGCCTTTCGTACATACCTTAACTTCATATTCTTGACGATTTTCAGAGATGGGTTTTACGATGAAATCGTCAATAAGTCCCATTTCTTTCAATTTTAATGCAATTATCTCCTCGAAAGGTTTTGTCACTTTTCTATAGCCAAGGCCTATTTTACGATCTTTGGCAGATAAAAGCGCTGAAATAGTATTTTCACCAGAAAATCCAACGCTTTCAGGCCTGATTCCAGACCATGGATATAACCTTGATGCTTTTATTCTAAGCGGTCCGAGGTAATAAAGTGACCGAAATAACTGCTCGTGTCGTAAATTTAGCTCTTGCACAAAGTCTGCATTTTGATAATAAGCTACAACTTCTTCAGGGAATCCATAAAACCTTACGGCTTCTTTAATTGACCAAACGCGCCCTTTTTGCCTAACTAAATTATAATTAGAGAAGTTTGTCTTAAAGTCATTCTTAGTATTTAAATTCCTTTCAAGTCCAACTGAAAATCCAAGCTGGTTTTCATAATGTATTTCATAATTGAAGCCAGAAAGTTCAACAATCCGCTGACTTTCGTTAAAACATACTGAAGCACCAAATGATATTTCATCTCCTTGGAAGATGTTTGAGCTGATAGGATCCTTCACCCTTAACTCATCATCAATGCTCCAAGTATATTCAAATGATATTTTTTTTGAGGAATCTCTTTGATGAACCATTTCATGAAAAGAGCCAAGCTGTACTGCTGTCTGTGGCCCTCCTGAATAAAGAGGACTTTTACGATCAGGTGAATCAATAGTCTGTTTGAGCATTATTAGAAGCTGACCTATACTAGACTTACCTGAGCTATTACTTCCAAAAAATAACGTAATAGGAGCCATGGATATTTCTTGTGTATCTTCCCATGCTTTAAAGTTTTTTATTCTTAATTTTTTAAACATTTCATCTCCTGAATTTTGTTATAAACAAAAATGCCCCACCAATTCATCAGTTCAACGCGTTTCTCAAGGCAGGTTGAATGATTGTAAGCCCTACGGACTTCGTTTTTATCAGAATGAGCCAATGCAGACTCAATCACATCAGAGTTAAAGTTAGCTTCATTCAGGGCTGTACTTGCAATTGCACGTAAACCATGTGCGACAAGTCTACCACCATAACCAATCCGTTTTAATGCTGCATTTGCAGTCTGACTATTCATCGATTGTTTTGGGTTGTTTCTGCTTGGAAAAATATGCTCACTGTTAGCGCTTACAGGCCTCATAACCTCTAGAATATATAATGCTTGTGGTGATAAGGGGATAATATGTTCACGCTTGGCCTTCATCCTTGTTGCCGGGATAGTCCAGAGTTTATTCTCAAAATTGATTTCTGTCCATTTCGCACCAGAAGCTTCTGAGGGACGCACAAGAGTAAGAAGTTGCCACTCAATAAGACAGCGAGTAGAAACAGATAGGTTCGACATAGATAAAGACCGCATCAACTTTGGCAATTCCTCGGGTCTGAGTGTTGGCATATGCTGTTTTTTTGGCTTCTCAAAAGCCATACCAACACCAGACGCTGGGTTAGCATCGGTCAATCCGGTGTTGACTGCATGAATCATAATCTCGTTGATACGCTGCACTAACCTACGAACTCTTTCAGGAGCGCCTCTAGTTTTAATCGGCTCCAGTGCTTCAACAAACGTTCTGGCCTTGAGTGCTTGAACAGGAATTTCGCCAATAGCGGGGAAGATGTCCTTTTCCAGTGATCGCCAAATGTCTTTCGCATAATCCTCGGTGACGCTTTTGCTTTTAAGCTGGAACCACCTATCGGCAACAACTGAGAAAATGCTATCCAATTCAATCTGACGTTGCTCAGAAACTTCCTTTTGCTGCTTCTGTGGATCGATCCCTTGAGCAAGCAGCGACAAATACTGGTCACGCATCTGACGTGCAGCAGCTAGCGTTAGAGCAGGTATGAGCCAAGACTGAGATTTGTTCGGCTACTACTTCTTGGCCTCTGATAGCGGAAACGCCATAGCTTCTTACCAGACGTTTTGTTGAGCAGGAAAAGCCCGTCGCCATCATGCGACGTGAAGTCTTTCTCTTAGGGGCTTAGTTTTGAGGATTTTGTTATTGGTGAGGGGCATGTCATCCGCGCCATGACTGATTTCCGACCATAATTGGTACATGTTTTTGGCCCACATTAAAGCGTGTATCTTAACGTGTGCCGATTATTTCTGGATTCAGGCGGATCGTCCTGGAAGGTTACAGACACAAAAAAACCCGCAAAGCTTTCACCTTGCGGGCTTTCAGGACTTCAGCGGACAATTCTGGTATCGCCGCGAAAGAATTTTGGTGGAGCTGGCGGGAGTTGAACCCGCGTCCGAAATTACTACACCGTCGGCACTACATGCTTAGTACAGTCTTTACATTCGCCGGTCAGCTGCGGACAGACACGCCACTGACAGACTAGCCTGATTCAGTTTAACGCTTCAACCCCAGGCAAGGCATCCGCGCGATCTCTTTTGGGTTTGACCTCTCTTGATCCCCGTCCTAAGAGCGGAGGCTAGGGAGAGAGGGCTCTAAGCAGGTTATTAAGCTGCTAGTGCGTAGTTTTCGTCGTTTGCGACTATTTTTTTGCGGCTTTTTACGAGGCCAACCGCCCCTCGGCATGCTCCTAAGGCTTCACAATCCCGTCGAATCCAGAATCAGCCCCAGAACTTCAAATACTAGCAAAAAAGCGTATCGAATTCCAGTGTTTAACGATTGGCATTCTTCATAATGCGTGCTTTATCCATTTGCCATTCGCGATCTTTGATGTCGTTGCGCTTGTCGTGCTCTTTCTTACCGCGTGCAACGCCAATCTTTAACTTACACCAGGCGTTTTTCCAATAGAGCGACAGCGCAACGACGGTATAGCCTTCGCGGTTGACACGACCGTAGAGTGAGTCCAGCTCACGCTGCTTTAACAGCAGTTTACGGCTGCGGGTGGGATCGCAGACCACGTGCGATGAGGCCACCGCCAGCGGCTGAAAAGTGGAACCGAACAGATACGCTTCACCGTCGCGCAGCAGAATATAGCTGTCGCTGATGTTAGCTTTACCTGCACGGAGTGATTTAACTTCCCATCCCTGTAGCGACAGGCCAGCTTCGAATTCTTCTTCAATGAAGTATTCATGGCGAGCGCGCTTGTTCATGGCAATGGTGGCAGAACCGGATTTGTGTGTTTTTTTCTTTGTCATAATGCCGCGTATTTTACATCACTTGGTCGGTTATCGCATCCCCAGTCCAGCGGGGCAGCAGGAAACAGGCTATTCTAGCACACCATGACAATGAGGAATTTTTGTTTAATCGCTGAAAATGCTATTATTTAGCGGTTTTGTGACGAACAGGAACCATTATGGCTCAGATTAGTCGTTCGGCGCTGGTCCCCTTTAGCGCCGGACAAATGTACCAACTTGTAAATGATGTGGATGCTTACCCGCAATTCCTGCCGGGCTGCACCGGAAGCCGCGTACTGGATGCCTCAGAAAACCAAATGACGGCTTCAGTCGACGTGTCGAAAGCGGGCATCAGCAAAACATTTACCACCCGAAATACGCTGACTGACAACCAGAGCATTCATATGCAACTGGTCGATGGGCCGTTCCGTAAACTCACCGGTGGCTGGCGCTTTATCGATCTTGGGGAGGATGCCTGCAAGGTTGAGCTAAGCCTGGAGTTTGAATTCACCAACATGCTGGTTGAGATGGCATTTGGTCGAATCTTTAAAGAACTGGCTAATAGCATGGTGCAGGCATTTACCCAGCGCGCCAAAGAGGTTTACAGTGCCTGATATCTCTGTCGAGGTGGTGTACGCCCTGCCCGAAAAACAGTATCAGCACTATGTAAAACTGGAAGAGGGCAGCACGGTTGAGCAGGCTATCCGCAAATCAGGCTTACTGGAACTGCGGCCTGAAATCGATTTGGCCAGCAACAAGGTGGGGATTTACAGCCATCCGGTAAAACTGAGCGACAGCGTGCAGGAAGGCGATCGGGTAGAGATCTATCGCCCGCTTATCGCCGATCCTAAAGAGCTTCGTCGTCAACGTGCGGAGCGCGCGGCGAGCAGTAAAAAATAACCTGTTGGTTCAAACTCCAGTCATTAAAAAAGGCGCTTATCAGCGCCTTTTTACATTCTGTGATGCCCGGTCGTTTGTCGGTAACGACCTTTGCCTCTTCGATTAGTTATCCTGCGAAGACAGCGCTGGCTTGTTGTCGATGTTGGTCAGTACGCCGCTGCGGTCAAAGGTCAGCGTCAGCGTTTGCTGTTTCACTTTCTCGTGACCTGGCTCCTGACGGAACACGTAGTACCAGACATTGCTGCCAAAGGGATCTTTCATCATTGGCGTACCCAGCGTATAGGCCACCTGTTGCTGTGTCATACCGTTATGAAGCTTGGCAACATCATTGGCAACCAGATAGTTACCCTGATTGATATCGGGGCGATAAACAACGCGCTCTAAAGTGGAACATCCTGCGGTCATCATTAACATTACTACTGCCGCGGCAGTCAGCGTTTTACAGCGCATCTATACATTCCTTTTCCGGGGCGAAACGCCTTTTACAGGCTGTTCTTCTGCCATCAAATTCTGAACTCTGCCTGCGGCAGGCTTTATTATTCAGGCGACATTAGCTGTCGATGATAATAAACCTTTTCGCTATTGGAAACCTCTACAGAGCATGCATATGACCACGCTGTGGTAAAAAAGTGCATATCAGGCCGCTAAAAGTTCTTTCGCGTTAGCCAGTGTGTTGCGGGTGACCTCGCTACCGCCCAGTAAGCGTGCCAGTTCCTGCAGGCGTGCGCGCTTATCCAGAGGCTGCATGTGCGTTTCCGTCATTTCGCCATCGGTTTCCTTGCTGACATAGAAATGCTGATGCCCACAACCCGCCACCTGCGGCAGATGGGTTACGCACATGACCTGGGTGGATTCCCCAAGCTGGCGCAACATTTTACCCACTACCGCAGCCGTCGGACCGCTAATCCCCACGTCAACTTCGTCGAAAATCATCGCCGGCGTTTCCATTTTCTTAGCGGTGATAACCTGAATCGCCAGCGCGATACGCGACAGTTCACCCCCAGAGGCGACTTTACCCAGCGGCTGTAACGGCTGGCCAGGGTTGGTCGTCACCTGAAAATCAATGCGGCTGGCACCGTCGGCGGTCAGTTGCTCAGGGTTGAAAATCAGCTCAATGGCAAAGCGACCGTGCGGCATAGAGAGCAAATGCATGCTTTGGGTAATCAGCTGCTGTAACTCGGTTGCATAACGGCTGCGCTGAGCGTGCAGTTGCTCTGCACACTGGAGGGCTGCGTTGTAGTGCTCGGTTACCAACGTCTGCAGGCTTTCCTGATCGCTTTCCTGCTGTGACAGCAGTTCCGCTTCATCCAGCAGTTGCTGGTGCACAGCGGGCAGGCCTTCTGGTGCCACATGATGCTTGCGGGCCAGGGCGATTTGTCGGGAGATACGCTGTTCCAGCTCATAGAGGCGGTTCGGGTCCAGATCCAGACTGTCGCAGTAGTGGCGCAGTTCGTCACTGGCTTCGCTCAACTGAATCGCCGCTTCTTCCAGCAGGTTATAAACGCCGCTCACCTTGTCATCCAGCGCGCTGAGTTCAGACAGCATCTGACGCGCGCTGTACAGCATGCTGTTCAGGTTGGTGTCATCGCTGTCGGCTAACAGCTGAAGCGCCTGCTGGCTGGTCGACAACAGCTGGCCGCTGTTGGCCAGACGTTTGTACTCTTCGTCAATCTGCTCAAACTCGCCTGCCACCGGGGCAAACTCGTTCAGCTCTTTAAGCTGATACTGTAACAACTCTCGGCGGGATTCACGCTCCTGCGCCTGCTGCTGATGCTGCGCCAGCGTACGGCAGCTCTGGTGCCACGTCTGGTAGGACGCACGCATTGCAACAAGCAAGTCGTCATGACCGGCGTAGGCATCCAGCAGGTGCTTCTGATGATCGGACTTGAGCAGCAACTGATGGGCATGCTGTCCGTGAATCTGAATCAGTAACTGGCCCAGGTCGCGTAACTGAGAGAGGGGAACGGCTGTGCCATTGATAAAGCCGCGTGAGCGACCATCGGCGCTGATAACACGGCGCAGCAGACACTCGCTACCGTCGTCCAGATGATTGTCAGTCAGCCAGCGCTGTGCCGACGGCGAGGCTTTGATTTGAAAGCGCGCACACAAGTCCGCGCGACTGGCGCCCTGACGCACCATATCCGCATCGGCACGTCCGCCAAGGCACAACCCAAGCGCATCGATAGCAATAGATTTACCTGCACCGGTTTCACCAGTGATGGCGGTCATACCGCGTTGAAAATCAATGTCGAGCTCACGAACGATAGCGAAATTGCTGATGGTCAGTTGTGCCAGCATAGCGTCACCTGTATGAATAAACACATATGGTTTTTCATACAGTATAAACTGGTTTTTTATACAGTAAAGAGGGCGCGGTCATTTTCAGAACAATTTTTTTGACCAACCCAGTTTCGAACTCAGCGTGTTGAAATAACTGTAATTTTTAGGATGGATAAGATTGAGATGATTTTCGCTGCGGCGAATCAGCACATCTTCCCCTTCCTGGATAGGCAGCGCAATCTGGCTGTCACAGCTGATCTCAAGGTCGTTACGACGTGCCGAGAAACGGAGCCGAATCGTACTGCTGCTGTTGATCACCAGCGGGCGCGCGGACAAGGTGTGCGGGAACATGGGCACAATGGTAATGGCGTCCAGAGAGGGCGTTAAAATCGGGCCGCCAGCGGAAAGCGAATAGGCGGTCGAGCCGGTGGGCGTAGAAATAATCAGGCCGTCCGAACGCTGCGAGAAGGCAAAAACTTCGTCGATATAAACTTCAAACTCAATCATGTGGGCGACTTTGCCCGGATGCAGCACCACTTCATTGATGGCGCTGCCGATACGCGGCGAGCAATCCGACTTGCACACCTGCGCTTCCAGCAGGAAGCGGCTTTCAACAAAATAGTTGCCGTTTAGCACTTCATCGAGCTGGTGATGCGCGTTATCGGGGTCAAGATCGGTTAAAAACCCCAAGTTGCCGCGGTTAATGCCAATCACTTTAATGTCATAACGCGCCAGCACTCTGGCCGCGCCTAACATATTACCGTCACCTCCCACCACAACGGCCAGATCGGCTTTTTGACCGATTTCAGCCAGCGTACCGGTCTGGACATCGCCAAGCGACAGTTCCTGCGCAATCTGCTGTTCAACAATAACGGGATAGCCTTTGGCGGTCAGCCAGCGACACAGCATTTCATGCGTCGTGAGTGCGGTAGGATGGCGTGGATGGCCCACAATACCAATACAGTTAAAGTGTTTGTTCATCGAGTGGGTGTTCCTCATAAGCCAAATCGGCACGATGATGTGACGTGTTCCCTTGAAACCGTCAAACCAATCCCCATAATAAGCCAACCAGCGAAGTGAATGTGCAAAACGCGGAGAAATTCATGAGTAGTAAAGAACAGAACACCCCAAACGAGCAAGTCTCAGACGAAATTCAACAGGATCAACATCAACCTCAGGACGCGGAGACAGCAGTAGAGGTGGATCCGCGTGATGAGCGCATCGCTCAGCTTGAAGCTGAGTTAGCCCAGTTGCAGACGGGCGTACGTGATGCTCAACTGCGTGCGCAGGCCGAAATTGAAAACGTTCGCCGCCGCACCGAAATGGATATTGAAAAAGCGCACAAGTTTGCGCTGGAGAAGTTTGCCAATGAGCTGCTTCCGGTGATTGATAGCCTGGAACGTGCGCTGGAACTGGCAAACAAAGAAGACGAGAAGTCTGCCTCTATGGTTGAAGGCATTGAGCTTACGCTGAAATCCCTGCTGGGCGCGGTGCGTAAATTCGGTGTTGAAGTGGTCGGTGAAACCGGTGTGCCGTTTAACCCGGAAGTGCACCAGGCTATGTCGATGATGGAATCTGAGGATTTCGAGCCGAACCACGTGATGATGGTGATGCAACCTGGTTATACGCTGAATGGTCGCCTGCTGCGTCCGGCTATGGTTGCCGTGGCGAAAGCGAAAGCCTGATTATTGCTTTATCCTGCAACGGCCGCGCACTGACGCGGCCGTTTGTGTTTATGGCGTTTACTCAGGTAAGACCGGCGTCCAGTTAATCGGGGTTTTACCGGCATCGCGTAACAACGCATTGGTTTTGGAAAAATGCTGGCAGCCAAAGAAGCCACGATGTGCCGAAAGCGGGGAAGGGTGCGGAGCCTGTAGAACGTGATGGCGCTGGCGATCGATAATGCTGCCTTTCTTCTGCGCGTGTGAGCCCCAAAGTAGAAAGATCACGCCTTCACGCTGCTCATTGATAGCCTTGATCACCGTATCGGTAAAGGTTTCCCATCCCAGTCGGGCATGAGAATGCGCTTTACCGGCTTCAACGGTCAGTACGGTGTTCAGTAACATCACGCCCTGTTCCGCCCAACTGGCCAGATAACCATGATTGGGTTTCTCAAAGCCCGGAATGTCCTGCTGCAACTCTTTGTACATGTTTTGCAATGACGGCGGTGTCTGTACGCCCGGCAGTACAGAGAAAGCCAGCCCGTGGGCCTGATGGGGGCCGTGATAAGGGTCCTGTCCCAGAATCACCACGTTCACATCGCCTAATTCGGTTAAGCGAAACGCGTTAAACACATCTTTCTGCGGCGGATAAACCGTTACGCCTGCAGCCCGCTGGTTAGCGACATGTTTCAGGGTTTCGATAAAGTAGGGTTTTTCTTTCTCTTCAGCCAGCACGTCATGCCAGGTCAGCTTTTCAGCCATGATCAACTCCCTTGTATTTCGAACCTTAAGCTTAGCGGTTCACTCTGCAGACATGAAGCCCAAAATTTTTTTAAAAATTAAACGAAATTTTCTTAAGGCGCGTTTTTAAAATCAAAAGCTTACCAGCGTGAGGATAAAACGCCCGATTGTAATTGATGCAGGTCAAAGTCATGGTCGCTATCGGGTGATATACCAACAGCTCAAATTGACTGATTCACGGTGTTGGCAACCGTCAGCACGTTGTTGGAGGGATTGAAATGATCACAGGTATTCAGATTACCCAATCGAGTAATCCGGCTTTAATTAACTCGTTTTGGCTGCTGGACGAGGAAAAAGCGCAGGCGCGCTGTCTCTGTGCCGTCGCAGGCTATCAGGAGGATCAGATTGTGACGATTGGGGAACTCGGCGACGTCGCTTACCGTGAAGTGCCTGTCGAGGTGAAACCTCAGGTGCGCGTCGAGGGTGGACAGCATTTAAACGTCAACGTATTGCGCCGTGAAACGCTGGAAGATGCCGTGAAACATCCCGAGAAGTACCCACAGCTGACTATTCGCGTGTCGGGCTATGCCGTACGTTTTAACTCACTCACCGCTGAACAGCAGCGCGACGTGATTACCCGCACCTTTACAGAAAGTTTGTAATGGCTCTGGTGTCGAAATAAAACGCAACGCCTTATCCGGGAATTTATTTCTATTAACAAGGAGATAACTTTTCGGGCAGGCGCGTCACACCTGACTGTGAGGCCGGAGTAACCTGTTGGGCGTTAAAATGGCACTAAAGCAGTATTTACTGGCCTGATAAAATAAAAATCGCCTCATAAAGAGGCGATTTTTTTGAGCGGGTGTTGAATTATTCCGCACTCTCGCTGCCTGGCGTGCTGCCGCTTGGCTTGCGGCGCTTACCGACATTTTTGAGATCGCGATGACGTTTTTTAACCCGTGGTTTCTCTTCGTCTTTCGCTTTTTTCTCTGCACGCTTCACAAGCACCTTTTTCGACGGTTTTCCCGTGGATTTCGGTGAGGGCGCACGGGTCACAGGACGCAGCTCATCAATCACGCGCGCCTTAAGTGGCTCATCCACATAACGGCTGACTTTACCCAACAGCAGATAATCGTGCGCTTCGACCAGCGAAATCGCAATGCCTTTACGACCGGCACGACCGGTGCGTCCAATGCGGTGCAGATAGGTGTCCGCCGTGCGTGGCATATCGAAGTTAATCACGTGGCTCACGTCGTCAACGTCGATACCGCGCGCAGCGATGTCCGTTGCTACCAGAATATTTACGCGTCCCTCAATCAGGCGCTTAATCGCCTCATTGCGTTTCGCCTGCACCATCTCACCTTCAAGGTAACTGGTACGAATGCCGGCATCGTGAAGCCAGCCGACCAGCTCATGCAGACGTTCACGCTTACGTACAAACACAATGGTGCGGGTAACTTCTGGCTGTTTTAACAGGTGAACCAGCAGTTTGGTTTTGTGCTCCAGGTCATCTGCCCGGTAATACCACTGCTGAATCTTTTTACGCTCGCGACGGCTGGGATCGGCTTCCAGTTCGACCGGATCATTGAGCAGGCGCTCGGCAAAATCTTTGATGTGTTCGCCTTCCAGCGTGGCTGAAAACAGCAACGTCTGTTTGCGCCAGCGCGTTTCACCTGCGATGGTTTCGATATCCTGGGCAAAGCCCATATCCAGCATGCGGTCAGCTTCATCCAGAATCAGGGTTTCAACGGCGCGGCAATCAAAGTTTTCTTCTTTAATGTACTGCAGCAGACGTCCGGTGGTCGCCACCACCACGTCCTGGTTCTCGCTAAACACTTCGGCGTGGTTCATATAGGCTACGCCGCCCGTGATCGTCGCAATATCCAAGTGCGTATGCTTAGCCAGTTCACGCGCCTGGTCGGCAACCTGCATCGCCAGTTCGCGGGTTGGCGTTAAAATTAAAATGCGTGGCGGACCAGACTTTTTACGTGGAAAATCGAGCAGGTGCTGCAACGCCGGTAATAAATACGCAGCGGTTTTCCCGGTCCCGGTAGGTGCCGAACCCAGAACGTCGCGGCCCTCCAGCGCGGGGGGAATGGCAGCAGCCTGAATTGCTGTAGGGCGCGTATAGCCTTTCTCCTGCAGCGCTTCAAGCAGGCTTTCGTCGAGTTCAAGTTCGGAAAATGTGGTTACGGTCATGTTCTACCTCAGTTTGGGGCGCTGATTATAGACAGATCGGACATAATCTTCATCTGTTTATCGGTATTGACTGCGCCAGATTACGTCAACGACGTGAATTCCCCAACCCACCACGTTACACTGACCCCTTGCCGTACGGCAGGTAAAAAGGTGAATGGTCGCTGAGTATGATGCAGGACAAGCCGCAGACGCGGCCACAATTAAAAAAGAATGGTTTTACCTTCAAGCAGTTTTTTGTTGCCCACGACCGCTGTGCGATGAAGGTCGGTACAGATGGTATTTTGCTGGGCGCATGGGCGCCGGTGGCCGGAGTTAAGCGGATTCTTGATATCGGTGCTGGTTCGGGGCTGATTGCCCTGATGCTGGCCCAGCGTACTCCGTCAGCGGTTGACATTGATGCGGTAGAGTTAGATCCCGATGCCGCACAGCAGGCGCGCGAAAATATCCAGCACTCTCCCTGGGCAACGCGGATTCATGTCCATCAGCAGGACATCGCCCAGTGGGCTGAAAACTGCGAAGCGCGCTACTCGCTTATCGTCAGTAATCCTCCTTATTTTGAGCCCGGTGTGGCCTGCGCGACGTCCGCTAGAGACAGTGCGCGCGCCACCGGTTCGTTAGATCACCAAACATTATTACGTTGTGCGGCCTCGCTGATTGAAGAAGAGGGGTTTTTCTGTGTGATCTTACCCGAAGCGACAGGGCAGCAGGTTATCGCCCAGGCGCAGGCTGACGGCTGGCATTTACGCTTTCGCTTTGACGTTGCGGAATACGCGCATCGCCCACCTCATCGGGTGCTACTGGGGTTTTCCCCCAGCGCAGGCGAAACCCTGTTTGAACGGCTGGCTATTCGCGACGCGGACAGACAATACTCTGAAGCCTGGCAAAGCCTGACGCGCGACTTCTATTTATTTATGTCATGACCGGGTTGCAGCACGGTAGGTTGTGCCTCGGGTAACAAATCAGGATAGTCGCGGATAAAATGCAACCCGCGACTCTCTTTCCTCTGCAGCGCACAGCGCACCATCAGTTCAGCCACCTGCACCAGGTTTCGCAGCTCCAGCAGGTTATTAGACAGGCGGAAGTGACGGTAGTACTCGTCTATTTCCTGTTGCAACAGCGTGATGCGACGCAATGCCCGCTCCAGCCGCTTGGTGGTGCGCACAATCCCCACGTAGTCCCACATAAACAGTCGCAGTTCATGCCAGTTATGCTGAATCACCACCCGTTCATCGGCATCATCCACCTGGCTGTCGTCCCAGGCCGGTAAGCTGTCTACAGCGTCAACCTCGGGTAAAATACGCAGCAGATCTTCCGCCGCCGACCAGCCATAGACAAGGCATTCGAGCAGTGAATTTGACGCCATGCGATTGGCACCGTGTAGGCCGGTATAGCTGACTTCACCAATCGCGTACAAGCCGTTGATATCGGTGCGGCCCTGCTCGTTCACCATCACGCCGCCGCAGGTGTAATGGGCGGCGGGCACCACCGGGATCTTATCCTTCGTCAGGTCAAAGCCAAAGGTGAGCAGTTTTTCGTAAATCATGGGGAAGTGCGAACGCACAAACGCTTCAGGCTGATGACTGATGTCCAGATACATACAGTCCACGCCCAGGCGTTTCATTTCATGATCGATGGCACGGGCGACAATATCGCGCGGTGCCAGCTCAGCGCGTGCATCAAAGTCGGGCATAAAACGCGAACCATCAGGCCGCACCAGCCACGCACCTTCGCCGCGCAGCGCTTCGGTGAGCAGAAAGTTTTGTGCCTGGGGATGAAACAGGCAAGTGGGGTGAAACTGATTAAACTCCAGGTTAGCCACACGGCAACCTGCCCGCCATGCCATCGCAATGCCATCGCCCGATGCGACATCGGGATTCGTGGTGTACTGATACACTTTGGCCGCACCGCCCGTGGCCAGGACGACGGCACGTGCGCGGCAGGTTTCAACCCGTTCGCGGTTACGGTTCCAGATCCAGGCACCGGTAACACGACGCGGGCCCGGCAGGCCGAGCTTATCTGAAAGAATAAGATCCACCGCGTTGGTGCGTTCAAGAATGCGGATATTCGGATGATGTAACGCCTGACCTACCAGCGTGGTTTCTACCTCGCGGCCCGTCGCGTCCGCGCTGTGCAGAATACGGCGATGACTGTGGCCGCCTTCTTGCGTCAGGTGATAGCGCATCTCCCCCGCAGCCTGTGGATCGGTATCAAAGGCCACCCCGTTATCAATCAACCACTGTACGCAGTGACGCGCATTGCTGGCGACGAACGAGACGGCAGCGCGATCGCATAAACCTGCCCCCGCGACCAGCGTGTCTTCAACATGCGAATCAATGCTGTCGGTTTCGTCAAAGACCGCCGCAATGCCGCCTTGCGCATACAGCGTCGAGCCTTCATTCACCTGCGCTTTGCTTAATACGGTGACCTGATAATGCTCTGCCAGACGCAATGCCAGCGACAATCCTGCCGCACCGCTGCCCACAATGAGTACATCGCACTGATAATCTGAGGGAGAGAAAGTTGTCATGGTGTTTAATTTACTAAACAAGAATGGACCGAGCATAAGCGTTTGGTCGTTTTTTGTGAAGTATTTTGAACACAAACGGCGCAGGATTCGCGCCTTTAAATTAATTTATCAGATATATCAAAAGGTTAATGTATAACGGCTTTAAGCAGGGTTTTTTATACCAAACTTAATCGATTACAAGGATTTAAAGATGAAAAAGCTGTTGTCATAGGTTACTCTGCCTGCGATTTGCGCGCTTTACACTGAACGAAAACCAACAAACTGTGTAATTCTGCCGTAAAGTGGCTAAAAAGAGGCTGAGAGTGAACTTTTCGCCACGCAAAGACTCAAAGCGCATGCTTGCTCAATAGCGGTGTGCTGGCAGTTCCTTAACGCATAAGAAAGTATTTGGGGAGACATTACCTCGGATGAGCGAGCAGTTAGCGGACCAGGTTCTTGTTGAACGGGTTCAGAAGGGGGATCAGAAGGCTTTCAACTTACTGGTAATTCGTTACCAGCATAAAGTGGCGAGCCTGGTCTCACGATATGTCCCTTCAGGCGATGTGCCTGATGTCGTTCAGGAATCATTCATTAAGGCTTATCGCGCACTGGATTCGTTCCGTGGCGATAGCGCGTTTTACACATGGCTGTATCGGATAGCAGTGAATACAGCAAAAAATTATTTGGTCGCTCAGGGACGGCGTCCGCCTTCCAGTGACGTTGATGCAATTGATGCTGAAAACTTCGAAAGTGCGGGCGCATTGAAAGAAATTTCGAACCCTGAGAACTTAATGTTGTCAGATGAACTGAAACAAATCGTCTTTCGTACCATCGAGGCGCTTCCTGAGGACTTGCGAATGGCAATTACCCTCAGGGAACTTGACGGTCTGAGCTATGAAGAGATCGCCGTCATTATGGATTGCCCGGTGGGCACGGTGAGGTCGCGTATCTTCCGTGCACGTGAGGCCATTGATAATAAAGTTCAACCGCTTATCCAACGTCAGTGATAACGGCTACTGGAAGGGTATTAGGCATGCAGAAAGAAAAACTTTCCGCTTTAATGGATGGTGAGGCTTTAGATAACGAGCTGTTTTCAGCGCTGTCTAAAGATGCAGATCTACAAAAAAGCTGGGAACGCTACCATCTCATCCGCGATACCATGCGTGGTGATGTTGGTGAGCACCTGCATTTTGATATTGCTGCGCGCGTCGCTGCTGCTATTGAAAAAGAGCCACAGCGCAACGTTACAACCTTGATCCCCGAAGCACAGCCCGAACCTTCTCGCTGGGAAAAAATGCCGTTCTGGCATAAAGTTCGCCCGTGGGCGGCACAGATTACCCAGGTTGGCGTCGCCGCCTGTGTTTCCCTGGCTGTTATCGTTGGCGTCCAGCATTACAACCAACCGGCCAGCGGCGGCGTCGAAAGTTCCGACTCGCCGGTGTTTAATACCTTACCTGTGATGGGTAAAGCCTCACCTGTGAGCCTGGGCGTGCCGTCTGATGCCTTTGGCGGCGGTAATGTCACGCAACAGGTGCAGGACCAGCGTCGCCGCGTCAATGCCATGCTGCAGGACTATGAACTCCAGCGTCGCCTCCATGCGGACCAGCTGCAGTTTGAAACCAATGCGCCTAAACAAGCGCAGGCCAATGTCCCTGGTAATCAGTCATTAGGAATGCAGCAGCAGTAATGAAGCCGCTATGGTATGCCGTCAGCCTTCTGGCAGGCAGCCTGTTGTGGTCATCTGCCGCCCCAGCGCAGGTTTCTGCGTCTGGGGCGTTATTGCAGCAGATGGAGCAGGCAAGCCAGACCCTCAACTACGAATTCGCCTATATCAATGTGTCCCGCCTTGGCATGGAATCGCTGCGCTATCGTCATGCGGTTATTGACGATCGCGTGTATGCGCAGGTGCTGCAGATGGACGGCCCGCCTCGTGAAGTGATTCAGCGCGGCAACGATATCAGCTATTTTGAACCCGGCATTGAGCCTTTCTCTCTGCCGGGCAATCACATTGTGGATGCGCTCCCGTCCATTATTTATGCCGATTTCGCCAAGCTGGACGTCGCCTATGACTTTATTACCGTAGGCCGCTCGCGCATTGCCGACCAGATGTGCGACGTGGTGCGCATCGTTTCACGCGATGGCACGCGCTACAGCTATGTTGTATGGCTGGACGTGGATACCAAGCTTCCTCTTCGCGTCGATTTGCTGGACCGCGATGGCGAAACGATGGAGCAATTCCGTGTTATCAGCTTTGCGGTCGATGATGGCGTACGTAATCTGATGCAGGGACTGGAGAAAGCCAATCTGCCGCCGTCGTTGTCATTAACTAAAGCCGATAACGTCTCGTTAGACTGGCAGCCCGACTGGCTTCCCGCTGGAATGACGCTGGTGTCTCAAAGCCGTCGAATGATTCCCACATTAAATAAATCGCTAGAGTCACGGCTTTACAGCGATGGGTTGTTTAGCTTTGCCGTCAATGTGACGCCAGCAGATAAAAACAGCACCGCACAGACATTGCGCACGGGACGTCGTACGGTGCAGACCGTAATACGCGATAATAACGAGATTACGGTCGTCGGCGAGCTACCGCCCGTGACGGCAAAACGTATCGCAGACAGCGTCGAGCTCGGGGCGAAAAAATGATGAGAGAATGGGCCACCGTTGTGGCATGGCAGGATGGCATCGCCACGCTGCACACAGAAGCAAAAACGTCCTGCAACAGCTGCCAGGCTCGTAAAGGCTGTGGCAGCCATATGCTGAATAAGCTGGGTCCTAAGAATGCGCACGTGATGCAGATAGCCAGCAGCAAGCCGCTGGAGCCAGGTCAGCGCGTTGAACTGGGCATCAAAGAGAGCAGCCTGCTGGGTTCAGCGCTGCTGGTTTATATGACGCCACTGTTCGGCCTGTTCCTGTTTGCCGGCCTGTTTCAGGCGCTGTTTGGCAGCGACCTGGCGGCAGCCAGCGGTGCGCTGTTAGGCGGTGTGGGCGGGTTTATCGTTGCGAAAGGCATTTCCATGAAATTTGGCGATCGTGAAGCCTTCCAGCCCGTTATTTTGAACATCGCTTTGCCGCCTGATGCGCTGCGCGTTGAAAGCGAAGCCTGATCCTCACTCAAGCCGCACTTGCTGCGGCTTTTGCCATTATGACTCCTCGCAAAAAACTGTTTCGTTTCCACAACGTTCCATTCTTTTATGCGCGGCCTTAACAGTGTAATATGCGTCGTCATTAATGAGGCTGACAGGATTGTGGGTTAAGAGCGATCTTCCTGAATGTGTCTGTGCTCAGGTTCCTAACTGATTCTCTACGTGAAGATATTCCTATAAATGAAGCACATAAGAAATTTCTCCATCATCGCCCACATTGACCATGGTAAATCCACGCTCTCTGACCGCTTGATTCAGATTTGCGGCGGATTAACTGCTCGCGAGATGGCCGCACAGGTTCTTGACTCTATGGACCTGGAGCGTGAGCGTGGCATCACGATTAAAGCGCAGAGCGTAACGCTCGATTACAAAGCGAAAGACGGCGAAACTTACCAGCTCAATTTCATCGACACACCGGGACACGTTGACTTCTCATATGAAGTTTCCCGCTCACTGGCAGCCTGTGAAGGCGCATTGCTGGTGGTTGATGCCGGACAGGGCGTAGAAGCACAAACCCTGGCCAACTGCTATACCGCACTTGAGATGGATCTGGAAGTCGTGCCGGTGCTGAATAAAATCGATTTGCCCGCTGCCGATCCCGATCGTGTTGCTCAGGAAATCGAAGACATCGTCGGAATTGATGCAACCGATGCTGTGCGTTGCTCGGCCAAAACTGGCGTGGGCGTTCCTGAAGTCCTGGAGCGTTTAGTCCGCGACATTCCGCCGCCAGAAGGTGATCCAGAAGCCCCGCTGCAGGCGCTGATTATCGACTCCTGGTTTGATAACTATCTTGGCGTCGTATCATTGGTGCGGGTAAAAAACGGCACCATGCGTAAAGGCGATAAAATTAAGGTACTGAGCACCGGTCAGGTCTACAATGCTGACCGACTGGGCATCTTCACGCCGAAGCGGGTTGATCGCAATGAACTCAACTGCGGCGAAGTTGGCTGGCTGGTCTGCGCCATCAAAGATATTCTTGGCGCGCCAGTGGGCGATACCCTGACAACCGCACGTAATCCGGCTGATAAAGCCTTACCGGGCTTTAAAAAAGTGAAGCCGCAGGTTTATGCCGGTCTGTTCCCTATCAGCTCTGATGATTATGAAGCCTTCCGTGATGCGCTGGGCAAGCTGAGTCTGAATGATGCCTCACTGTTCTACGAACCCGAAAGTTCAACGGCACTGGGCTTTGGTTTCCGCTGCGGCTTCCTGGGTCTGCTGCATATGGAGATCATTCAGGAGCGTCTGGAACGTGAATACGATCTCGATCTGATCACGACCGCACCGACAGTTGTATACGAAGTGCAAACCACGAGCGGCGAAGTGGTCTATGTCGATAGCCCGTCAAAGCTTCCACCGCTCAATAATATCGAAGAGTTACGTGAACCCATTGCCGAGTGTCATATGTTGCTGCCTCAGGAGTACCTGGGCAACGTCATCACACTGTGCATCGAGAAACGTGGCTTCCAGACCAACATGGTTTACCACGGCAATCAGGTGGCGCTGACCTATGAAATTCCGATGGCCGAAGTGGTGCTCGACTTCTTTGACCGTCTGAAATCAACGTCACGTGGCTATGCCTCACTGGACTATAATTTTAAACGTTTTCAGACCTCTGACATGGTGCGCGTCGACGTTCTGATTAACTCAGAACGTGTTGATGCGCTGGCGCTGATTACCCACCGTGAAAACGCACCTTATCGTGGACGTGATCTGGTTGAGAAAATGAAAGAACTCATCCCACGTCAGCAGTTTGATATTGCGATTCAGGCGGCTATCGGCAACCACATTATCGCTCGCTCGACCGTTAAACAGCTGCGTAAGAACGTTCTCGCCAAATGTTATGGCGGTGACGTCAGTCGTAAGAAAAAGCTGTTGCAGAAGCAGAAAGATGGTAAGAAGCGAATGAAGCAGGTCGGTAACGTTGAGCTGCCGCAGGAAGCATTCCTCGCCATTCTGCATGTCGGAAAAGACAGCAAATAAGGATCTCAAATGGCTAATATGTTCGCCCTGATACTGGCGATAGCGACATTGATTACCGGTATTCTTTGGGTGATTGATCGTATTAAGTGGGCACCACAGCGGCGCGCGGTGCAGGCGGCGGCGCAGGCGCAGGCCGGGGGTTCACTCGACAGCAAAGCGCTGGCGAAGATGGCACCTAAGCCGGGCTGGATTGAAACCGCAGCATCAGTATTTCCGGTGCTGGCCGTGGTGTTCTTTGTGCGCTCTTTTGTTTATGAGCCCTTCCAGATCCCGTCCGGTTCCATGATGCCAACCATGCTGATTGGTGACTTTATACTGGTCGAGAAGTTTGCCTACGGGATTAAAGACCCGATTACGCAAACGACGCTGATCCCGACCGGGCATCCAAAACGCGGTGATATCGCGGTATTTAAATACCCGAAAGATCCCAGCCTGGATTACATCAAACGCGTGATCGGTTTGCCTGGCGATCGGGTCACGTACGATCCATACAGTAAAACGCTGACCATTAACCCGGCCTGCGATAATGGCAAACCTTGTAGCAAAGCGCTGCCTGTGACATACAGCAATATCGAACCCAGCAAATTTGTTCAGACGTTCAGCGGGTTTGACGGCAATGAAGCGGGTAATGGTTTCTATCAGTTACCGCTGAATGACAGCATGCAGGGCGGATTACGTCTGGCAACGCGCAAAGAAACGCTGGGCGATGTGACGCATGACATTCTGTTAGTAACCGAAGCACAAAGCCAGGCGAGCATGTATTATCAGCAGCCGGGTCAGCCGCAGGCTAGCTGGGTTGTGCCGCAGGGACAATATTTCATGATGGGCGATAACCGTGATAACAGCGCCGATAGCCGCTACTGGGGCTTTGTGCCCGAGCGCAATCTGGTGGGTAAAGCGGTCGCCATCTGGATGAGTTTCGAAAAACAAGAAGGTCAGTGGCCAACCGGCGTACGACTCAGTCGTATTGGTGGTATCCACTAACCGTAGCCTGACCGTCAGGCAAATAGGGTGGCCTCCATTTGGGGGCCACTGCACACCAAACAGAATGTGTTGGTTTTCCAGCCCTGTTTGGTATGCAGAGTGACAGACGCAAAACAGAACTGGAATCGCATGAACCCCATCTTGATTAACAAGCTTCAGCGTAAACTGGGCTACACTTTTACACATTCTGAACTTTTACAGCAGGCCCTGACGCATCGAAGCGCCAGCAGTAAACACAATGAACGTCTCGAATTTTTAGGCGATTCCATCCTCAGCTATGTGATCGCTAACGCGCTTTATCACCGTTTTCCACGCGTGGATGAAGGGGATATGAGCCGTATGCGTGCCACGCTGGTGCGGGGTAACACTCTGGCAGAGATGGCGCGTGAGTTCGATTTGGGTGAATGCCTGCGTTTAGGCCCTGGCGAATTAAAAAGCGGGGGCTTCCGCCGTGAATCCATTCTGGCGGACACCGTAGAGGCGCTGATTGGTGGCGTGTTCCTCGACAGTGATATTCAGACGGTGGAGAAACTGATCCTCGACTGGTATCAGACGCGCCTGGACGAAATCAGTCCAGGTGACAAACAAAAAGATCCCAAAACGCGCCTGCAGGAGTATCTGCAAGGGCGGCATCTGCCACTGCCAAGTTATTTAGTGGTGCAGGTACGTGGCGAAGCCCACGATCAGGAATTCACCATTCACTGTCAGGTGAGTGGCATGGCAGAGCCGGTGGTGGGCGTAGGTTCCAGCCGCCGTAAAGCTGAACAAGCAGCAGCCGAACAGGCGCTGATTAAACTTGGTCTGGAATAGTTTTATCCCGGCGCCGCAACCGGCGCTGAAAACCTCAGGATTCGAATGAGCGAAAACGTTACATACAGCGGCTTTGTCGCGATAGTTGGCCGACCAAACGTCGGCAAATCCACCTTACTGAACCAGTTGCTGGGGCAGAAGGTCTCGATTACATCGCGTAAGCCGCAAACCACTCGTCACCGCATTATGGGCATCCATACTGAAGGCGCCTATCAGGCGATCTATGTGGATACGCCAGGGTTGCACATGGAAGAGAAGCGGGCGATTAACCGCCTGATGAACCGTGCGGCCAGCAGTTCTATCGGTGACGTTGAACTCATCATCTTTGTGGTGGACGGCACGCGCTGGACGCCCGATGACGAAATGGTATTAAACAAGCTGCGCGATGGCAAAGTGCCCGTGCTGCTGGCAATTAATAAAATCGACAATATTCAGGATAAAAGCATTCTGCTGCCGCATTTGCAGTTCCTTAGCCAGCAGATGAACTTTATCGATATTGTGCCGATCTCCGCAGAAAACGGTAAAAATGTTGACACCATTGCGGCTATTGCCCGTAAGCATCTGCCGGCGTCTGACCATCATTTCCCGGAAGATTACATCACCGATCGCTCTCAGCGCTTTATGGCCTCAGAAATCATCCGTGAAAAGCTGATGCGTTTTCTGGGCGCGGAACTGCCTTACTCGGTCACGGTTGAAATCGAACAGTTCGTGTCGAATGCGCGCGGCGGTTACGACATCAACGGTTTGATCCTGGTGGAGCGTGAAGGGCAGAAGAAAATGGTGATTGGTAACAAAGGTGCCAAAATCAAAACCATTGGTATTGAAGCGCGTAAAGACATGGAAGAGATGTTCGACGCGAAAGTGCATCTTGAACTGTGGGTTAAAGTTAAATCCGGCTGGGCGGACGACGAACGTGCGTTGCGCAGCCTGGGTTACACAGACGATCTCTGATTAAATGGAAGGCTGGCAACGCGCCTTTGTGCTGCATAGTCGCCCTTTCAGCGAGACCAGCCTGCTGCTTGACCTGTTTAGTGAAAGTGAAGGCCGCGTTCGTGTTCTGGCAAAAGGGGCACGTTCACGGCGTTCGCAGTTAAAAGGCACGTTACAGCCTTTTACGCCTTTACTGGTGCGCTGGAGCGGGCGCGGGGACGTAAAAACCCTGCGCAACGCTGAAGCGGTCTCCCTGGCCTTACCTCTCAGCGGTATCACGCTTTATTGCGGCCTGTACGTCAACGAGCTGTTGTCTCGGGTACTGGAACAGCACATTCCCTTCTCTGAACTGTTTTTTGACTACCTGCAATGCATCCAGATGCTGGCAGGGGCCGAAGGTTCACCCGAACCGGCGCTGCGTCGCTTTGAGCTGGCGCTGCTGGGACACCTTGGCTACGGCGTGGACTTCCTGCACTGCGCGGGCAGCGGCGAACCGGTCAGCGAAACCATGACCTACAGCTACCGTGAAGAGAAGGGCTTTATTGCCAGCCTGGTGCTGAACCAGCGTAGTTTCACCGGTCGCGAGCTGCAGGCGCTGTTTACCCGAGAATTCCCCGACGCAGAAACCCTGCGTGCAGCCAAGCGTTTCACCCGCATGGCGCTCAAACCCTATCTGGGCGGTAAACCGCTAAAAAGCCAGGAGCTTTTTCGCCAGTTTACACCGAAAAAAAAGCCGACTATTTCTGACGAGACAGAGCTCTGACCGTAGCCTGGCCTTATCTCTGCGCGGTACACTCAGCACAATGACCATAATGAACCGAGGATTGTCATGGCTGAGTTACTGTTAGGCGTGAATATTGACCACATCGCTACCGTCCGCAACGCACGTGGAACCCATTATCCCGATCCGGTACAGGCAGCGTTTATCGCTGAACAGGCGGGAGCGGACGGCATCACTGTGCACCTGCGCGAAGATCGTCGCCACATTACCGACAGAGATGTCCGCATCCTGCGCGATACCATTGAAACGCGTATGAATCTCGAAATGGCAGTGACCGAGGAGATGCTGGCTATCGCCTGTGAAATCAAACCGCATTTTTGCTGCCTGGTGCCGGAAAAGCGTCAGGAAGTCACCACAGAAGGCGGGCTGGACGTGGCAGGACAACAGGAAAAACTCAACGCGGCGGTGAAACAACTCAGCGAAGCGGGCATTTTGGTGTCCCTGTTTATCGATGCCGATCATCGCCAAATCGAGGCGGCGGTGACCAGCGGTGCGCCCTATATTGAAATTCATACCGGTGCCTACGCAGAAGCGCCTGAAGGCCCGGCCCGCGAGGCTGAACTGGCACGTATCCGTCAGGCCGCGACCTTTGCGGCCAGCTGCGGCTTGAAAGTCAACGCCGGACATGGCCTGACCTATCACAATGTGCTGCCGATTGCCGCACTGCCGGAAATGCATGAGCTGAACATCGGTCATGCGATTATTGGACGCGCCGTCATGAGCGGCCTGCCTGAGGCGGTGAAAGAGATGAAACAGCTGCTGCGGGAAGCGCGTCGTTAATGGCTATCTTAGGACTGGGTAGCGATATCGTCGAAATAGCGCGTATTGCCGACGTGATTTCACGCTCAGGTGACCGTCTGGCACGCCGTGTGCTCAGTGATGCCGAATGGCAGCAGTACCAGCAGCACCTTCAGCCGGTGCGCTTTCTGGCTAAGCGTTTTGCGGTCAAAGAGGCGGCAGCAAAAGCGTTCGGCACCGGCATTCGTGGCGGGCTGGCTTTCAACCAGTTTGAAGTTTATAACGATGCGCTGGGTAAACCGCTGCTGCGCTTCTTCGATCATGCTGCTGAGATGGCGCAACGGCTGGGCGTGCAACATGTGCATGTCACCCTGGCGGACGAGCGTCACTATGCCTGCGCCACGGTGATTATCGAAAGCTAACCATCTAGCTGTACAAACTTATCCCACAGCGCATCGCGTGATTCGATGTGCTGTGGATCAATGATGATCGTGTTATCGATAGGGCAAACGCTCTGGCAGGTTGGCACATCGTAATGACCAACACATTCGGTACAGCGACTCACATCAATCTCATATATCGACTCACCCATTGAGATCGCCTGGTTCGGGCACTCAGGTTCACACATGTCACAGTTAATACAGCGTTCGGTAATCAGTAAAGCCATTGTGGTTTCTTAATTCGATAAATAATATTGGTCGTTTATGCCATTATCGGCAGTAAAATACGCCAAAATGTCTCAGCGCAACTTTCGCTATTGGCGCTACAGGTATAAGTCCGAAATCAATAGCCATGAGGCTTTGTCTGCCGCCCTAAGCCCGCCAGACAGTATCATATTCTGTTTAACGCAAAAATGATGCTGATAGGTAAAATCCTGAAAGACCAAAATAAAATTAATAACGCATTGATTTATATGGTTCTTATCGCGTTCGGTATGCTCAGAGCTAAAGAAATTAACTTTCTTTAGTTGAAGTTTTAGACGTCAGGATGAGCAAAGGCTTTAGAACCGCTGGAAGTCATCTTCGCAGGTTTTGTAAGGTTTACACAAAAAATGCGCTCAGTAGAAATATCTTGTCATAAAATGAGTGAGAGCAGATGCGTGATTAGGATTTTTCCGATAAAATCCACTCATCAAAAATATCGATGGATTGTGTCAGGTGAAAAAAAGAATTCTTTTAATAGCAGGCGTGGCTGTTCTGGCTGCAACAACAGCTTATGCAAGCCTCTCCGCAGGCGGATCTCGGCCAGATTTCGTTGCGTCGGCGGAAAATAAAACGAATAACTTCCTGCAGTACACCTATGGAAAGGGTAAATGTAAAGCAACGCAAGGAACAACGATAAGCTGGGATATGGAATGCAAGTATGAAGGTGGAAAGAAAGTCGTAAAATTTGCCCTTTATTCTGCGGATCACGCTCAGCAACCTACGGCTGAAACCTTCTATCTGGTAGCAAAAAACAAGGCAGCAGTCGAATCAGCGACTACAGGGATGAGCCAGTATTTACCTATCTCTACGCAAGATCTGAGTCGTAGCTAGTCTTTTAAGGTTTGGTTAGTATTCACAGCATTGCAAGAAGCCAGCGTTATCGCTGGCTTCTTGCATTATATGCTTAGCATATTATCTACGCTTAGTGAGCCTGGCTTTCTGCCTAAATCAGCTTCTTAACCAGCGCCTCACTGTGACGAATATGGCTGGATGCGCGCTCAGGATCGTTCTGCACCAGCGCCATAAAAAGCAGGTCGGTTAACGCCAGCTGAGCGGTGGTGGACGAGATGGCGGCGCTGCGTGTGCTCTGCTCTTCTGCCACGGTGTACAGGCAATGCGTAGCGCACTGCTGAAGTGTATTCGGCGTAAAGCCGGTAAATGCCAGCACGTCCGCGCCCACACGAACGGCTTCCTGCGCGGCAAGATTAATCTCACGCCGTTCGCCGGTATAGGAAATCGCCAGCAGCACATCGCCGGCAGACATCGCCTGCACGCTGGCCAGCAGCGCGTGCATATCCTGTTCCGCCACCGCGTTGATACCGATTTTCATCAGCTTCCATGAAAAATCCTTTGCCACCAGGCCTGAGGCACCAATCCCGACCAGCAAGATACGGCGCGCGCGTTTAAGCAACTGCAGGACGGCATTTAATTTCTCTTCACTGTTGATATCCAGCGTCGCACGAATCGCCGAGAGTTTTTCCGTCAGCAATTTTTCACCAACCGCTTTAAGCGGATCGTCACTCAGTATCTGATTGTGCACAGTAATGGCATCTTTATCCGCCAGTGACTCACTCAGTGCCAGTTTGAGCGCAGGAAAACCTTTGTATCCCAGCTTTTGCGCAAACTTAACCACGCTCGACTGACTGACTCCTGACTCTTCCGCCAGCTTTTGCGAACTTAAATGCCGTGCCCGATCCGGTTGTGACAGTAAAAAATCCGCCAGCCGCCGCTCGTTCAGCGCCAGAGAGGGATAAAGCTGGCGAATGCGCAGCAATGAACTCATGCTCAATCCTTGTGATTTAGCGGATGTTCCGCATGGAATAAATGATTCAATGGGCATTGTAGTCACTGGAATAAAAAATGACAGTCATCGCCTCGCTGGACGAAGATGACTACAATAGAGGCTGTTGATGCATATTCGTTAAAAAGGAGTGTTGTTTGACCAACGATATACAACGTCGCGTGGTGTTTTTCGACCTTGATGGCACATTGCACCAACAGGACATGTTTGGCACCTTCATGCGCTATCTACTGCGTCGCAAGCCGCTGAATGTTTTGCTGGTGGTCCCGTTACTGCCGGTGGTGGGCGCAGGATTATTGGTCAAGGGACGTGCCGCGCGCTGGCCGATGAGTTTGCTGTTGTGGTCGATTACCTTTGGCCGCTCTGAAGCAACCCTGTTGCGCCTGGAGGCCGAATTCGCCCAATGGTTTCGGCAACGCGTTAAAGCCTTTCCCGTGGTGCAGAAACGCCTCAGTGAATACCTCAGCAGTGATGATGCAGATGTGTGGCTGATTACAGGGTCCCCCCAGTCTCTGGTTGAACAGGTCTATTATGACTCCGCGTTTTTGCCACGAGTAAAGCTGATCGCCAGCCAGATGCAGCGCGGTTTAGGAGGACGTGTGTTGAAAATGCGCTGCCTTGGTCACGAAAAAGTCGTGCAGCTGGAAGAGCAGATCGGTACGCCATTGCAGCTTTATAGCGGTTACAGCGACAGCAAACAGGACAACCCGTTGTTGTTCTTTTGCCAGCATCGCTGGCGCGTCACGCCGGTTGGTGAATTACAGCAGCTGGAATAACGGCCATCGCGCTTCGGTTTTCCGGGCGTGATGGGTATAATGCGCCGCTTTTTTGCTGCCGGGAGTGGTCTGCGTGACTCAAGAACAAGATGAATACTGGATGCGTCGTGCGCTTACCCTGGCGCAGCGCGCATGGGAGCAGGGCGAAGTGCCAGTGGGCGCGGTGCTGGTTCAGGGAGAGCGGGTGATAAGCGAGGGCTGGAACCGGCCTATCGGGCAACACGATCCCACGGCCCACGCGGAGATCATGGCGCTACGTCAGGGCGGAAAAGTGCTGGAAAACTATCGCCTGCTTGATACCACGCTCTACGTTACGCTGGAGCCGTGCATTATGTGTGCGGGGGCGATGGTGCATGCTCGCATTGGTCGTCTGGTATATGGGGCGCACGATGTGAAAACCGGCGCAGCCGGCTCCCTGATTGACGTGTTAGGTCATCCGGGAATGAACCATCAGGTGGCGTTGCATCACGGTGTGCTGGAAGAGGCATGCGCGGGGATGCTGAGCGATTTTTTCCGTATGCGCCGCCAGCAACAAAAAGCGCTGCGTCAGGCGCAGCGCGACAGTTAGTTCATTGCCACCTCGGGCGTGACGGCAGGATAACCTTTGCCCATCTCCGCTTCCAGAGCGGCCTGTTGGGCAAGGTGTTTTTCCTGCTCCTGCAAATAGCCCACCAGGCTAATCTCATACTTACGAATATTCTCTACGTAGTTGTAGGCTTCCTGCCCGCGCGCATAGCCATAGGTGGTTTGCGTGTAGTAACGCTTTTGACTCAACATGGGTAAACGGAGTTTCACGTCAGCCCAGCTGTCCGGGTTACCGCCCTGTTTCGCGGTGAGCTTACGCACATCCAGCATATGAGCATAGCCCATGTTATACGCCGCCAGCGCAAACCAGATACGTTCATCTTCCGGAATGGTTTGTGGCACTTTTTCCATCATGTTTTGCAGATACTGGCTCCCGCCACGAATACTCTGCTCGGGGTCGGTACGGTCACCCACTTCAACGCTGTCAGCGGTGTTACGCGTTAACATCATCATGCCGCGCACGCCGGTCGGCGAGGTTGCCTGCGGATTCCAGTGCGACTCCTGATAGGAAATGGCTGCCAGTAATCGCCAGTCGATATTATTGGCATACTTCTCGAACAGTGGCTTAATGTCAGGCAGGACGTTATCAATGGAACGCAGGAAGGTGCGCGTATCCACATAGTCGAAGGTGCCGACGTGACCGAGGTATTTCTCCTCCAGTCGGGCCATCGCGCCTTCTTCTCCCATGCTGTTAAAGAAATCCAGCATCGCAGCATTCAGGCTGTCATCACTGTCATGGGGCAGGTACCACGTGACGGGTTCTTCATCCGTGACGTCGAAGGCAACGGCTAACTGAGGATGAATGCGCTGAAGCAGGGCAATCGTTACGGAATCGCCAACCGTGTAATCCAGCTTGCCTTCTGCCACGGCTTCCAGCAGGGCTTTTGGACTTTGATCAGTCGAAATGGCCCAGTCGAGATCGGGATACTGGTTTGTCCTGGCGCTCTTTAACGTCGACAGGTAGGCCGATCCTGAGGCAACCACCAGCCGTCCCTTCAGGTCACCCAGGTTTTTCGGCCGGGGTTTATCCACGCGATAAACCAGCTGCTGCGAAACGCTGTAGTAACCGGGGCCGGTTTGATAGCGATTCAGACGCTCATCGTTGTAGATAAGGCCCGCCGCCAGCAAATCGGCTTTGCCATCGTCAAGCGCATCGAACAGGTCACTGAGGTTAGCGCGCACGGTTATGTCGAGCTTCACGCCCAAATAATCGGCAAAACGCTTCGCCAGCTCGTAGTCCATCCCGGCCGGTGCTTTGTTCACGGTGTAGTAAGTCAACGGCGAGTTTACGGTACTGACGCGCAGCACTCCCCGTGATTTAATCTGTGAGATCGTATCTTGTCCACCACCGTACCAGGGGATGGACGGCCACAGTGCCAAAGCCAGAAGCACGGTGAGAAGACCGATAACCAGATAATTAAATTTTAGGCGTTTCAAATAGTTATCTCTCGATGGCTCCAAGGCCTCTGTCTTTTAAGGCAGTATTGATCTTGTTTTAACTCCCAGAGCGAGGGGCATTTTGCGCAACAAACTCAGGTAGAGCAACTTATAAAGCAAGTTTTGCGCAAATTTCAGGCAAATCTTGTTGGCCATAAATTTTGCGCAAACGGTTTCGTCGCGGAGTGGGTTTCTCTATAATACGCCCCGTTTTCCCCTGTTGCGCCCAATGAAGCGTCGCCCGGCGCTTCGAAGACGAGAGATCTTATGATGGAAATTCTGCGTGGTTCGCCCGCCCTGTCGGCATTTCGTGTAAACAAACTGCTGACCCGCTTTCAGGACGCTCATCTGCCGGTGAGTGATATTTACGCTGAGTACGTCCATTTTGCCGATGTCAGCGCGCCGCTGAGCGAGGATGAAACGTCCCGTCTGCAGCGCCTGCTCAAGTACGGCCCTTCTCTCGCTGAACATGCACCACAAGGGCGTTTACTGCTGGTGACGCCGCGTCCAGGCACCATTTCACCGTGGTCATCGAAAGCCACTGACATTGCCCACAACTGCGATCTTTCGCAGGTGCGTCGTCTGGAACGTGGCATGGCCTTTTATGTCCAGGCGCCTGAACTGACCGAAACCCAGTGGCAGGCGCTGGCGGCACTCCTTCATGACCGCATGATGGAAACGGTGTACAGCGATTTCAATCAGGCCGAGCAGCTGTTTGCTCACCATGAACCTCAGCCGGTCAAAAGCGTCGATGTGCTCGGTGAAGGCCGTCAGGCGCTGGTTGAAGCCAATATGACGCTGGGACTGGCGCTGGCCGAAGACGAAATTGATTATCTGCTGGCTGCCTTTACCGCACTGGGGCGCAATCCAAACGACATTGAGCTTTATATGTTTGCCCAGGCGAACTCTGAGCATTGTCGTCACAAGATTTTTAACGCTGACTGGATTATCGACGGCGAAAAACAGCCTAAATCGCTGTTTAAAATGATTAAAAACACCTTCGAGCAAACACCGGATTATGTTCTGTCAGCCTACAAAGATAACGCTGCGGTCATGGAAGGCTCTGAGGTGGGGCGCTTCTTCGCGGATGCTGAGAAAGGCGAATACGCCTATCACCAGGAAGCGGCACACATTCTGATGAAGGTTGAAACCCACAACCATCCCACCGCGATTTCCCCCTGGCCTGGTGCGGCAACCGGCTCCGGCGGTGAGATTCGTGATGAGGGCGCAACCGGACGAGGCGCAAAGCCGAAGGCTGGCCTGGTCGGATTCTCGGTGTCGAATCTGCGTATTCCCGGCTTTGAACAGCCATGGGAAGAGGATTTTGGCAAGCCTGAGCGCATCGTCAGTGCGCTGGATATCATGACCGAAGGCCCACTGGGCGGCGCGGCATTTAACAACGAATTTGGTCGTCCAGCCTTAAACGGCTACTTCCGTACCTACGAAGAGCAGGTTAACAGCCACAACGGCACTGAACTGCGTGGCTACCACAAACCCATTATGCTGGCTGGCGGTATCGGAAATATCCGTGCCGATCACGTGCAGAAGGGTGAAATCACCGTGGGTGCCAAACTGATCGTGCTGGGTGGCCCGGCGATGAATATCGGCCTGGGTGGCGGTGCCGCATCATCAATGGCGTCGGGTCAGTCCGATGCCGATCTCGATTTTGCGTCAGTGCAGCGTGACAATCCAGAAATGGAGCGCCGTTGCCAGGAAGTCATTGACCGCTGCTGGCAACTGGGCGATGACAACCCCATTCTGTTTATCCACGATGTGGGCGCAGGCGGATTGTCCAACGCGATGCCAGAACTGGTCAGCGATGGTGGCCGCGGTGGCCGCTTTAACCTGCGTGACATCCTCAGTGACGAACCGGGAATGAGCCCGCTTGAAGTCTGGTGTAATGAATCACAAGAGCGTTATGTGATGGCTGTTGCCCCAGAGAAGCTGGCCGAGTTTGCTGCTATTTGTCAGCGTGAGCGTGCGCCTTATGCGGTTATTGGTGAAGCCACCGAGGAGCTGCATCTGACGCTGGAAGACAGCCACTTCTCTAACAGCCCGATTGATATGCCGCTGGATGTGTTGTTAGGGAAAACCCCGAAAATGACCCGCGATGTGGTTAAACAGCAGGCTCAGGGGCACCCACTCCAGCGCGACGGTATCACGCTGACGGACGCGGTGAACCGTGTGCTGCACTTGCCGACCGTGGCGGAAAAAACCTTCCTGATCACGATAGGCGACCGTAGCGTAACCGGCATGGTGGCGCGCGATCAGATGGTCGGCCCCTGGCAGATCCCGGTCGCCAACTGCGCCGTAACAACGGCCAGCCTCGACAGCTACCATGGTGAGGCCTTCGCGCTGGGCGAGCGCGCCCCTGTGGCGCTACTCGACTTTGCCGCCTCGGCCCGTCTGGCCGTCGGTGAAGCACTGACTAACCTTGCAGCCACGCCGGTCGGTTCTTTGAAGCGCGTGAAACTTTCGGCTAACTGGATGTCGGCAGCAGGCCATCCGGGTGAAGACGCTGGCCTGTATGACGCTGTAAAAGCCGTTGGTGAAGAGCTGTGCCCGGCACTTGGCATCACCATTCCGGTGGGTAAAGACTCCATGTCGATGAAAACCCGCTGGCAGGAAGGCACCGAACAGCGCGAAATGACCTCGCCTCTGTCTCTGGTGATTACCGCGTTTGCCCGTGTAGAAGACGTGCGCCGCAACGTGACGCCACAGCTGGTGGCAGATCAGGATAACCTGCTGCTGTTGATCGACCTTGGTAACGGCGCTAACACCTTAGGCGCGACGGCACTGGCTCAGGTTTATCGTCAGTTGGGCGACAAGCCTGCAGATGTGCGTGATGCACAGCAACTGGCGGGCTTCTTTAATGCCGTTCAGGCGCTGGTCAGCCAACAAAAACTACTGGCTTATCATGACCGTTCAGATGGTGGCCTGCTTGTTACCCTGGCGGAAATGGCCTTTACCGGTCACTGCGGCATTGACGTCGATATCGCGGCATTGGGCAGCGATGCGCTGGCTGCGCTGTTCACCGAAGAGCTGGGGGCGGTCATTCAAATCAACGCCGCCGATCGTGAGGCAGTAGAGCAGATTCTTGCAGCGCACGGTCTGGCGCACTGCAGCCATGTGCTGGGATGTGCGAAGCAGGGCGACCGCTTTGTGATTCGTTCTGGCGAGAGTGCTGTGTATAGCGAAAGCCGTAACACCTTACGGACCTTGTGGGCAGAAACCACCTGGCAGATGCAGCGTCTGCGTGATAATCCAGCCTGTGCCGATCAGGAACATCAGGCAAAGCAGGATAACAACGATCCGGGTCTGAACGTGAGCCTGACATTCAAGCCAGAAGAAGACGTTGCAGCACCAATGATTGCCACAGGTGCGCGTCCACGCGTTGCCGTCCTGCGTGAGCAGGGCGTTAACTCCCATGTGGAAATGGCCGCCGCCTTTGATCGCGCCGGGTTTACTGCGGTTGACGTTCATATGAGTGACTTGCTCGCCGGACGGATCGATCTGGAACGTTTCCAGGCGTTAGTGGCTTGCGGCGGCTTCTCTTACGGTGACGTATTAGGGGCCGGTGAAGGCTGGGCAAAATCCATTCTGTTTAACCCACGCGTCCGCGATCAGTTCGCATCCTTCTTCCATCGCCCACAAACGCTGGCGCTCGGTGTCTGTAACGGCTGCCAGATGATGTCTAACCTGCGTGAGTTGATCCCCGGCAGCGAACTGTGGCCACGCTTTGTCCGTAATCAGTCAGAGCGTTTTGAAGCGCGCTTCAGCCTGGTTGAAGTGGCTGCCAGCCCGTCGTTACTGTTAGACGGTATGGCCGGCTCACGTATGCCAATCGCCGTATCGCACGGCGAGGGCTTCGTTGAGGTTCGCGATGGGGCGCATCTTGCCGCCCTCGAGTCCAAAGGGCTGGTGGCGCTACGTTATGTCGATAACGCAGGTAAGGTGACAGAAACCTATCCGGCAAACCCGAATGGGTCGCCAAACGGCATCACCGCCGTGACCAACGAGAGCGGGCGCGTCACCATTATGATGCCGCACCCTGAGCGCGTGTTCCGCACGGTCAGCAACTCATGGCACCCGGCTGAGTGGGGTGAAGACAGCCCATGGATGCGTATTTTCCGTAACGCGCGTAAACAATTAGGTTAATTGCTGTAAAAAAAATGGGAGGCGCTCAGGCCTCCCATTTTTTATGGCGCGGTTGTTGGCAAAAGGAGACAGCCGTCACCTTTTTTTGTCGCTAATGGGTGACATCTATCTTGATGATTTTTCTGAGCAGATTCTGAACGACAAAATTGTGTTGGTATTTGGCGACACTTTTAGCAGACCAGACGGTCCGGAACGAAGCGTTAAAAGGTAAGCTGGCAGCCAATGCCCTGAAAATAAAGGGCCTTTCATTGTTGGCATGAACCTTGCTATACTTGACACACTGCTCATTCACCTGTTTATGATTGCCACCGCGCTGCGGGTAGAGCTCATAAAGCCCGAATGACGCACCAAACGGAGCCTGTCGTCCACCACACCGATAATCGTATGTTCTGCATCGTTATCAAGCATCGGACGCAACGTTGAGTTAGGCTCCACCCATTCTCACGTGCTGCCAGGGCGGCACGCTAACGGCAGGCCATCGCGCCTGCCGTTTTCTTTTCTGCCTCTTCCTTCTCTGGGCTGACTCCGCTAGCATCCGATAAGCGTATCTTTAAGGAAGCTGTCGCGTGAAAAAATGGCGTTTATTTCCCCGGTCCCTGCGCCAGTTGGTGCTGATGGCCTTTTTGCTGGTGCTCCTTCCGCTGCTGGTGCTGGCCTGGCAGGCCTGGGAAAGCCTGTCGGCGTTAAGCAATCAGGCTGCCGACACCAACCGCAATACGTTTACCGACGTCAGGCGCAGTGAGGCCATGGCTCGAACCGCCATTGAGCTGGAGCGCAGTTATCGCCAGTACTGCGTGCTGGGCGATACGTCGCTGGCAAAGCTTTATCAGACGCAGCGTATTCGCTACAGTCAGATGCTCAGTTCCCATGCTGATAGCCTGCCTGATTTACCGGCGTTTAAAACCCTGCAGGCCACGCTGCCGCAACTGGAAACGTTGCAGTGTGATAACGGCAATCCCGTGGCTCACGCCTCTCAGGCACTGGAAAAGTTTTCAGCGACGAACGTGCAGCTGGTCCAGGATACGCGAGAAGTGGTGTTTGCCCGTGGTCTGCAACTGCAGCGTGAAATTGCCGATCGCGGCCAGTTCTTCGGCTGGCAGGCGCTGATCCTGTTTATCATCAGTCTGACGTTAACCCTGCTGTTTACCCGCATGATCATCGGTCCGGTAAAAAGTGTTGAACGCATGATTAATCGTCTTGGTGAAGGACGTGAGCTGGGAAGCAGTATGGTGTTTCGTGGCCCGCGGGAGCTACGCTCTCTGGGGCAGCGCATTATCTGGTTAAGTGAACGCCTGGCCTGGCTGGAAACCCAACGCCATGAATTTTTACGTCATCTTTCACATGAACTTAAAACACCGCTGGCCAGCCTGCGTGAAGGCACAGAACTGCTGGCGGATGAAGTGGCGGGCGCACTGAATCCGGAACAGAAAGAAATTGTCTCAATACTGGATAACAGCAGCCGTCATCTGCAACGCCTTATCGAACAATTACTTGATTACAACCGTAAGGTCGCCGATGGGCCGATTACGCTAGAAGCGGTGAAGCTGAATGACATTGTGCATGATGTGGTTAACGCGCATGCGCTTACGGCGCGGACCAAACTCATGCATGTCGATATCGATCTCAAAGCAACGGATTGCCAGGCAGAGCCTATGCTATTGATGAGTGTGATTGATAACCTCTACTCTAACGCCGTGAACTATGGCAATGAATCCGGTAACATTTGGCTGCGCAGCCGCCAGCAGGACGACCGGATAGTGATCGAGGTTGCTAACAGCGGCACGCCCATTCCCGAAAATGAGCAGGAGATGATTTTTGAGCCTTTCTTCCAGGGCAGTCACCAGCGCAAAGGGCCGGTTAAAGGCAGCGGACTGGGGTTAAGCATCGCAAAGGATTGTCTGCGCCGTATGCACGGTAGCCTGCAACTGGTTGCCTGCGACGACGCTGATGTTTGTTTTCGCATCGAACTGAATACCACAGCCGGGAAAGTCTGAAGCATGAAATTTTTCGCCGTCATTATTTTAAGCGCCCTGAGCAGCATGATGCTCAGTGGATGTGCCTCATCCCCGGTCACCTCAACAACCCAGCCTGCCAGCGGCAACGTTGTGGTGCCTGAAGCCAGCCTGGTTGACTATCTCACCACGCACTGCGGCGATATCTGGCGCATTGAAAATAGCGCCGCTATGACGAATCCCCTTTACTGGATGCGCAGTATCGACTGTGCTGAACGGCTTTCTCCCGCGGAAGCGCGCGCGGAGGCCCATCGCTGGCCGGTGGACAGTTGGGCGCGAGCGTTTAAGCAAGGCGTCTTAATGGCAAACGGCAATGTGACGCCGCTGGAGCGTCGTGACTACATCAACGTGCTCGATGGCTACAGTGAGCAGTTTCCGTCCAACCTGCGGGCATTCATTCAGCTCTGGCGCAGTAATCAGGTTGCCCAGCTTGAGTTAAGCGCCATGCGGACGCGTTACGCCCATTTACAGCAGAGCAGCGATGCGCAATCAGATTCACTGCGTCAACAGCAGATAAAACTGCGTCAGCAGCTCAGTGATACCCAGCGCAAACTGGAGCGTTTAACCGATATCGAACGCCAGCTTTCGTCGCGCAAAACCTCCGATATGTCTGACGGCAGTCACGGAACGGCCCTGCCACAAGAGGACGAACAGTAATGGTGAAACATGCGGCACACCTGCTTTTAGTGGATGACGATCCCAGCCTGCTCAAACTGTTAGGTATGCGCCTCACCAGTGAGGGATATCAGGTGACCACCGCCGCCAGTGGACCCGAGGCGCTTCGACTTTTGCAGAAAGAGAAAATCGAGCTGGTCATCAGCGATCTGCGCATGGATGAAATGGACGGCCTGGCATTATTTGGCGAAATTCAAAAGCGTCATACAGGCTTGCCGGTCATTATTTTAACGGCTCACGGCTCGATCCCGGAAGCGGTAGCGGCAACGCAGCAGGGCGTTTTCAGCTTCCTGACCAAACCGGTCGATCGCGACGCACTGTATAAAGCGATAGATGAGGCCCTGGCACAGCGCGCGCCAGTGAGTGACGATCGCTGGCGGGAAGCGATTGTCACCCGCAGCCCACAGATGCTGCGTCTGCTTGAACAGGCACATATGGTGGCCCAGTCAGACGTCAGTGTGCTGATCAATGGGCAAAGCGGAACGGGCAAAGAGGTGCTGGCGCAGGCTATCCATGCGGCAAGCCCGCGCGCGGGGCAGCCGTTTATCGCCATCAACTGCGGGGCCTTACCCGAGCAACTTCTGGAGTCAGAATTGTTTGGTCATGCCAAAGGTGCCTTTACCGGTGCGGTGAGCGCGCGTGACGGGCTGTTTAAAGCCGCAGAGGGCGGCACGCTGTTTCTGGATGAGATCGGTGATATGCCGCCTGCGCTGCAGGTGAAATTACTGCGCGTGTTACAGGAGCGGAAAGTCCGGCCGCTGGGCAGCAACAATGATATTGATATTAACGTGCGGATTATCTCGGCAACGCACCGGGATCTGCCAAAGGCGATGGAAAAGAAAGAGTTCCGCGAAGATCTGTTTTATCGCCTTAATGTGGTGAATCTGAAAATTCCGGCGCTGCATCAGCGCACAGAAGATATCCCGTTGCTGGCGAACCATCTGCTGCGTCAGGCGGCAGAACGGCACAAACCACAGATACGCAGCTTTTCCGTTGATGCGATGAAGCGCCTGATATCTGCCAGTTGGCCGGGTAACGTACGTCAACTGGTTAACGTTATTGAGCAATGTGTTGCGCTCAGTTCCTCGCCGGTTATCAGCGATGCGCTGGTGGAGCAGGCGCTGAGCGGAGAAAACAGTGCGTTGCCTACCTTTGTAGAAGCGCGAAACCAGTTCGAACTCAATTATCTCCGCAAACTGTTGCAGATGACCAAAGGAAATGTCACCCACGCCGCGCGTCTGGCTGGACGTAACCGTACTGAATTCTATAAGCTGCTGTCACGGCATGAACTGGACGCCAGCGACTTTAAAGAGTAGTTTTCTGCCCCAATAAGCCTGCGGCATTTATACTTAAAAATCCCTCTGCACATGGAGGGCGTGAGGAAAGGATCTGACATGAAAAAGATCGATGCAATTATTAAACCCTTCAAGCTTGATGACGTACGTGAAGCACTCGCTGAAGTCGGCATCACCGGCATGACCGTGAGCGAAGTAAAAGGATTTGGCCGCCAGAAAGGCCATACGGAACTCTACCGTGGCGCAGAGTACATGGTGGACTTCCTGCCTAAGGTCAAAATTGAAATGGTGGTCGGGGACGATATCGTTGATACCTGCGTCGAAACCATCATGCGCACCGCGCAAACCGGCAAAATTGGCGACGGTAAAATCTTTGTTTTCGATGTGGCTCGGGTAGTACGTATTCGTACCGGCGAAGAAGACGAAGAAGCGATTTGATTACGATTGAGTCAGAAGCCCGCCTGTTGCGGGCTTTTTTATGTCCTGAGATCACATCTCTTTATGCGGCCCGAACACCTCATAGTGAATTCTTTCTGCCGCAATGCCCACCGCATGCAACTGCTTAACGATAAAAGACATAAAGCCCAGTGGCCCACACAGGTAGAAGTGGGTGTTCACATCCTGCAGCCGCGCTGACACTGTCGCCAAATCCATAACACCTTGCGCATCATAGCGGCCTGCGTCTTGTTCATCGGGCGCGCGATACCAGATGTGCTGTACAAAATCAGGAAGCTGGGCACCGGTCGTGTTTACTTCCTCTGCGAAGGCATGCTGTTTACCGTTTTCGGCAGCGTGGAGCCAGTTGACGGGCGCCGGATGGCGTTGTGCAGCTAACGCGTGCAGCATGGCCAGCATCGGTGTTTGTCCCACGCCAGCAGAAATGAGTGTGATCGGCGTCGTCGGGCGCACCTGCAGGAAAAAATCGCCGTGCGGCGCGGCCAGCTGCACCTCGTCACCCACTTCGGCATGCCGGTGCAGCCAGCCTGATACACTCCCCAGCGCTTCTTGTTTAACCGCGATACGGTAGGTTTTCTCGTTGCTGGCTGTGGTTAGTGAGTACTGACGAATCTGATGATATTCAAACCCCGCAGGCTGTAAGTGAAGCGTCAAATACTGTCCGGGTTTGAACGCTGCAACCGGGCCGCCATCCACAGGCGTAAAGGTAAAGCTTTTAATGACGGCACTTTGCTGTTCCATCGCACTGATGCGAAACACCCGCTTCCCGCGCCAGCCGCCTTTTTGCTGTTCTGACGCCTGATAAATGGCATCTTCACGCTGAATAAATACCTCTGCCAGTGCGTTGTAAGCGCGTCCCCAGGCGGCCAGCGCCTCATCACCCGGATTCAGCAGTGTCTTGATGGTTGCGAGTAAATGCTCACCCACAATTGCATACTGCTCGGGTTGAATAATGAGGCTGGTGTGCTTCTGAGCAATTTTTTCAACAGCAGGCAGTATCGCCGTCAGGTTTTCCAGGTTTGCCCCATAGGCGCATATCGCATTAAACAGGGCTTCGCGCTGACCGCCATTACGTTGGTTATTCATGTTAAAGACATGCTTCAGTTCCGGATGCTTAGAAAACATGCGGTTATAGAAATGTGCCGTGAGATCGGGACCACAGGCGGCGATGGCGGGTAGGGTGGATTTCACGGTAGCAATGGTCTGTGCATCAAGCATGACAACACCTCCTTTAAAGTTGCATTTAAAATGCATCTTATATCCACTTCTTTCACGCTGTAAATCTTCGCTTACTTTTTGTTGGCAGCAACTGGCAGGTTTTCGCTACAAAATGGAAGGAAATCTGTTTCATCGTCAGGAATAATGTTGAAGGGCAGGCATTGCAAAAAATGCGGTGAAAATGCTTTGCTATTCCATAGCCAAACGTTTGCGTAAAAAGAGGGAATTCACCCTACCTTACCCAGATAAAACGGTTTACACTGTCAGCCTTCGCCCTCAGGGGGCGTAAATTGCCGATTTAAAGATAGCCAGTCAGGAGATGCGGATGTTAAAGCGTGAAATGAACATTGCCGATTATGATGCCGAGTTGTGGCAGGCGATGGAGCAAGAGAAAGTGCGTCAGGAAGAGCACATTGAACTGATTGCTTCTGAAAACTACACCAGCCCGCGTGTTATGCAGGCGCAAGGTTCACAGCTCACTAACAAATATGCCGAAGGCTATCCGGGCAAGCGTTACTACGGCGGCTGCGAATACGTGGATATTGTCGAGCAACTGGCTATCGATCGTGCTAAAGCCCTGTTTGGCGCAGACTATGCCAACGTTCAGCCTCACTCTGGCTCTCAGGCTAACTTTGCCGTTTTCACCGCGCTGTTGCAGCCCGGCGATACCATCCTGGGTATGAACCTGGCACACGGTGGTCACCTGACGCACGGTTCGCCGGTTAACCTGTCAGGCAAACTGTATAATGTTGTGCCTTACGGTATCGATGAAACCGGTAAAATTGACTACAACGAACTGGCCGATCTGGCACAAACCCACAAGCCTAAAATGATCATCGGCGGCTTCTCGGCGTATTCCGGTATTTGCGACTGGGCTAAAATGCGTGAAATCGCTGACAGCGTTGGCGCATGGCTGTTTGTTGATATGGCGCATGTTGCGGGTCTGATTGCTGCGGATGTTTACCCTAACCCGGTTCCTCACGCGCACATCGTGACCTCCACAACGCACAAAACCCTGGCGGGTCCGCGTGGTGGCATCATCCTGGCTCAGGGTGGCGACGAAGATCTGTACAAAAAGCTTAACTCTGCTGTATTCCCTGGTGGACAGGGCGGCCCGCTGATGCATGTCATCGCAGGTAAAGCCGTTGCTTTTAAAGAAGCGATGGAGCCTGAGTTTAAAGTCTACCAGCAGCAGGTGGCAAAAAACGCCAAAGCAATGGTAGAGGTGCTGATTGAGCGTGGCTACAACATCGTATCAGGTGGCACCTATAACCACCTGTTCCTGATCGACCTGGTCAGCAAAAACATGACCGGTAAAGAAGCGGATGCCGCGCTGGGCCGTGCTAACATCACCGTGAACAAAAACAGCGTGCCGAACGATCCGAAAAGTCCGTTTGTCACCTCAGGTGTGCGTATTGGTACGCCAGCCGTCACGCGCCGTGGCTTTAAAGAAGCGGACGTGCGTGAACTGGCCGGTTGGATCGCTGATGTGCTAGACAACGTCAATGATGAAGCCACCATTGAACGCACTAAGCAGAAAGTGCTGGATATCTGTGCGCGTCTGCCGGTTTACGCATAACAGGCTCTGTTGAAAACACAGTCTGACAAGAGGATGGCCCCGGCCATCCTTTTTTATTGCCTGCACGACCCGGCTCTGCCAAAGTAACGACCACTCATTATTGCCTGGTAGCATCGCTGCTGGAGGGAACATGGCAATCGGCTCCGCCAGGTGGCTTGGATTAAGCTACTTCACCTACTTTTTCTGTTACGGTATTTATCTTCCTTTCTGGGGCGTCTGGCTTAAAGGTGTCGGCCTGGACCCTGAACAAATTGGCTTGTTACTGGGATGCGGCATGGTAGCGCGCTTTGTTGGCAGTTTGTTTATTGCTTCCCAGGTTAAAAATCCAGCACAACTGATTACGGCGTTACGGCTGCTGGCGCTGCTGACCTGTTTTATTGCCGTCGGTTATTGGGTCGGGCAACAGTGGATGTGGCTGCTGTTAGTGATGACCGGTTTTAACCTGTTTTTCTCACCTCTGGTGCCGTTAAGCGATGCCCTGGCTGCAACCTGGACACAGCAGATTGGTCTGGCCTATGGGCCCGTGCGCCTGTGGGGTTCCCTGGCATTTGTGATTAGCTCGGCGCTGACCGGGATGCTGGTGAGTGCGTTCTCTTCACAGGCGATCCTCATGCTGCTGTCAGTGGGGCTGGTCAGCATGCTGGCGGGCATGTTGCTGACGCCACAGACACATCCTCAGGGCAGCGAAAGGCAGGGCGGGGTAAGCGGTGGCTGGCAGGCCTGGCGTGACCTGATAAAGGAAAACGCGGTCTGGCGCTTTATGGTGTGCGTCACGTTATTACAGGGCGCACATGCCGCCTATTACAGCTTCAGCGCAATCTGGTGGCAGGAGAGCGGCTATTCCGCGTCGGTGGTCGGTTATTTATGGTCGCTGGGCGTGGTGGCTGAAATTGTGGTATTTGCATTGAGTCACCGGCTGTTTCCCCGCTGGCGCGCGCGCGATCTGCTGCTGCTCTCGGGCCTCTGTGCGCTGATTCGCTGGAGCCTGCTGGGAGCCAGCACCGCCTTGCCATTGCTGATCGTGGCGCAAATTCTGCACTGCGGCAGCTTTACGGTCTGCCATCTGGCCGCGATGCGTTTCATCGCTTCACGTCAGGGAACGGATGTTATTCGTTTGCAGTCACTCTATTCGGCGCTGGCGATGGGCGGCGGTATTGCGGTGATGACCATGATTTGCGGCGTCCTCTTTACCCATCTGCAGGGTCATCTCTTCTGGGTCATGGCGCTGGTTGTCGTGCCTGCACTGTTCCTGCGCCCGCGCTACGATTCAAGCAAATAGCGAATGCGTTGCTGATGGTATTCTGTCAGCGGCAGTTCTGCGTGAATCAGCGGGGGCGAGAACAGCGGCAGCGAAGTCACATATGGCGAAATAATTAAATCGACTTCGCGCGGTGCGCCATCGCGCTGAAAATCCTCAACGCGCTGGTAAGTAATATTGACAGGCAGCAAGGTGATCTCCCGGATCTGCTGCTCGACATCCTGTTCCAGCTCAGGATCGTCACCGGTAAGCAGCAGCACCTGTTTTTCCTGTAGCGCACTACTTTGCATGAGCCAGGCACCTAAAATCACGGTGATCAGACTGACCTCTTCCGCTTCGAAACAGATCTCATATTCCTGCTCAAAAGCGGCCAGCGCCTGCTGTGTCGTGCGCAGCAGGCGCGGATAAAGCCTGGTTACGTCTTGTGCCACACTGTCATCAATACCAATAGTAAAGTAGGTGCGATCCAGCGCCTGAGCTAAATGGGTATATAACTGCTGCTGCAGTTCAGATCGTTCATGAAAAGCGTTGCCAGCATAATGCTCAAAGTCATCAATCAGTCGCTGAGTGGCGCGCATCAGACGCTGTTCGCTGGAATGCGTGACGCAGTCTGGATCAGGCGAGTGGAGCAGGCTAAAGAGCAGCGTCCAGAAATCAGTCTCGCTGGCGTCCGGCGACAGATGGCAGCGTTTTTGCCAGTGATGGATGACATCTGTTGCGGCCTGGCGTTCTGCCTTTGCTGCCAGCCATGCCTGCTGCTGGGCAGTAAAGATGGCAGGCTGGCGTTGGCACAGACCGTATTTCATAAATATTTGTAAAAAGAGTTGATCGCGAGTGCTGAACGGGCGATTAAGGCACAGGCTGCAGTGCTGAATTAGCGCCTGCAAGTTGGTTTCATCGTACAGCGCTTTTTCAATTTTCATCTGTTTCAGGCGCTGACGTAAGGGGGCAGCAAAATGCTCGCAGACAAAGGCCTGCGACAGTCGCAGGCTGCGTCGCAAATTGTGTATTAAGCAAATTCGGCGATCCAGCTCTGTACCATGAATGCGTAGGCTGCCATCCACCATCTGGTGAAGCTCCAGTTGATGATAGCGCTGTATCTCATCACCGACTTCCGCGATATCTTGTCGCGCGGTGGCGATATCCACTCCGTTCAGCAGGCTTAATCTTTTAAGCGTCAGCGCTTGAGCAGGCAGAAACAGCAGTAACAACAGATGGCAGCGACGCTGTAAACCGGTGAAGAGTGGTGCTGAAGATGTAGCAGAACTCATCAATCATTATCCAGCAGGCTATTTTTAGCTAAGAATAGTCAACCACCTGGACCCGTGAACGGTTTACCCGACTTTTTGTTCAGAGGTTTAAGGCGGGTCACAAAATTTTGTTACTTATGAAACCTTTTCATCAGGAAAGTTACTTTATAACATTATGAAACGCATGTTTTTCGTACTACTCTGCCTGGTAAGTTCGTCAGTCCTGGCACATCCCCATAGCTTTATCGATATGAAAACCGAGCTGGTCACGAAGGACGATCGTTTCACTGGCCTGAAAATGACCTGGACCATGGATGAGATTACGTCTGCCGATTTGCTGTATGACGCGAGTGATGCCAAACCGGGTACGGTGGTATGGAAGAAGCTGGCTGCGGGAGTGATGGCAAACGTGCTTGGACAACATTACTTTTCTGAAATCTGGCACAACAAGCAGCGGGTGAAGTTCTTGAATTTACCAACAGAGTACAATCTGTCACGCAGCGGCAACAAGGCGGTACTGGAGTTTGTCCTGCCGCTGGCCGAGCCGCCTTTACTCAACAATGAGCGCTTCGAGATTTTGACCTTCGATCCCACCTACTTCGTCGATATGTTTTACGACAAACCTGAGGCGCTAAGCGTACCGCCAGCGTTACAGTCACGCTGTTCATTTACGTTACATACGCCAAAGCCTGACGATTCATTGAAACAATATGCCCTCTCGCTTGACAAGGCGGATGCGCCGCCAGAGGAAATGGATTTAGGCAGGCAGTTCGCGCAAACGGTGATCCTGACATGTCACTAACGCTTACGACGAGGCCCAAAAAAAGGCTGTGGCCGCTGGCGCTATTTGCCGCAGCGCTTGGTACGGTGGGGGCGGCAATCTGGCTACACTGGCCGCAGATACTCCTGCAAAGTGTTCTCTGGCAAAAAGTGTTGCATCGCCAGATGACCCAGCTCCTGCAGCAGGTTGCAGAGCAGCCCCATCATGCCGGACTGTCGTTACTGGCATTTAGCCTGATTTATGGCGTGCTCCATGCATTAGGGCCGGGCCACGGTAAAGTGGTGATTACTACCTTCCTGGCAACCCATCCGGCAAAATTAAAAACCAGCATGAAGCTGACGTTGCTGGCCTCCCTGCTTCAGGGCTCGGTCGCCATTATCCTGGTCACGCTGATGCTCGTGGTGCTAAAAACCTCGTCGCGCCAGCTGCATCTCAGCAGTTTCTGGCTGGAGAAGGGGAGCTACCTGCTGGTTATTGCCTTAGGCATCTGGGTTGGCTACCGGGCAATCAAGACGCTTTGGTTGCTGCTGCGTCCACCGTCGGCAATGAAAATTCATGCGATCCATCCTCACCATCAACATGATGAGCATTGTGGTTGCGGGCATGCGCATCTGCCGAGTGCGCAGCAGGTGGCCGGCGCAGTTAACGGCAAAACCCAACTGCTGGTGGTGGTGTCGATGGGACTGCGGCCCTGCTCTGGCGCGGTTATGATGCTGCTGTTCTCTAAGGTGATTGGCGTTTATCTGTGGGGCGTGCTCTCTGCAGCCGTCATGGCCCTGGGCACCGCCCTGACCATTTCTGCCATTGGTTTACTGGTTCAGCGTTCCCGTGCTCTGGCGCAACGTCTTGGCGCTGACAGCCAGGCGGGTAAAGGTGCGCGCAGCCTGCTGCCTGTACTGGCATTACTGGGAAGTCTGACATTAATTGTTGTGGGCTGTGCACTTTGGCAATCAGCCCAACCCGGGCTGGCGGGTGGAATCCGGCCGTTTTAATTTCCTTAGCAGCGGAAGTCAATTTCCGCTGTGAATTCTCCGCTTTTTCTTTTCCTCTGCTATTTTCATTTTTCTGTTGACGGTTTAGTGGTGAAAGTTGTTTTCACTGACTACGCTATTAACAGCTAATCCACTTCCCATCCTGGGAATAAATAAACATGGCACGGCTTTTCTGTGTTGCGAGGAAAATATCTCATGGCTGATACCCGTATTAATAATGGTTACCACGATCCGCTGGTAACTGGAACGGCAGGTTTACCCCTTAAACGCATTTCATGGAGTGCCATTTTTGCCGGTGTAATTTGTGCTTTGATTATTCACATATTATTAACCTTGCTGGGTACGGCAATTGGTGCTACCACCATTGATCCTTTGCAGGAAGATAATCCATTTAAACATTTGGGAACCGGTGCGTTAGTCTGGACGGCAATTGAAATGCTCCTCGCCATTGCTGCCGGTGGTTACGTCGCCGGACGCCTGGCCCAGCGTGAAGGTGCGCTGCACGGACTGCTGATGTTTGGTATTAGCACCGTTTTAACTATTTACCTGGCGGTCAGCCTTGCCAGTAGCGTATTAGGCGGTGCCATGAATATTCTTGGCACGGGTTTTCAGGCGGTAGGCAGTGGTATTTCAGCAGCTGCGCCATCTGTTACGCAAATGGCAAAAGACAAACTGCAGCAAAACAATATTAATTTAAACGATATGCAGAAAGAACTGGAAACTACGTTGCGTCAAACGGGTAAGCCTGAATTACAACCGGAAAAACTGAAGCAGGATGCGAATAATGAAGCGCAGAATGCAGAGAACCAGGCGAATAATACCGCTAACCATCCTCAAACCGCCGACACAGATTTAACCAACTGGTTTAAAGGCGTCATTGAACGTCATTCGGATACGTTACAGGCAGCCGACCGTGATGCGTTAAAAAATATTATTAAAGCGCGGACCGGAAAAAGCGATCAGGAAGCAGAACAGATCGTTAATCAGGCTGAACAAAGCTATCAGCAGGCCATGCAGAAATATCAGGAACTGAAAAAACAGGCAGAGCAGAAAGCGCGCGAAGCGGGTGAACAGGCTGCCAAGGCAACGGCCAAAGCCAGCTGGTATGCCTTCTTTATCCTGATTATTGAAGCCGTACTGGCAGGTGTGATGGGAATGGTGGGTCGTCGTACTCAGCCAGCTCAGGTACTCACACACGAACGTCACTAACCGACAGGCAATAAAAAAGGCGGCACGTTAACGTGCCGCCTTTTCTTTTAGCGCTTCAGCGCTTCGCTTAGCTCATCACGCATCGCGGATAACAGCGATTTCACCACGCGAGGATTACCGGCAACGATGTTGCCTGATTGCAGGTAGCCGTGGTTGCCTGTGAAGTCAGTAATCAGCCCGCCAGCTTCACGCACCAGCAGTTCACCTGCGGCGAAATCCCAGGGTTTCAGACCAATTTCAAAATAACCGTCAACCCGACCTGCCGCAACATAGGCCAGATCCAGCGCAGCCGAACCCGTGCGACGGAAATCGGCACACTGGGTAAACAGTTTCGTCAGGATGTTCATGTAGGCTGGCGCGTGCTGCTTGAGCTTAAAAGGGAAACCGGTGGCAAGAATCGTGCCGTCCAGATCGCGAGCGATGCTGCCACGCAGGCGGTATCCATTAAGTTGCGTACCTTGTCCACGCACGGCGCTGAACAGTTCATTACGCATTGGATCGTATACGACAGCCACTTCTGTACGGCCTTTAATACGGACGGCAATAGAAACGGCGAAGTGGGGCAGACGTTTGATAAAGTTGGTGGTGCCATCCAGCGGATCGATTACCCATTGAATGTCCTGATCTTCCCCCTCCAGCTCACCGCTTTCTTCAGTGATGATGGTATGTTTTGGGTAAGATTTACGAATGACTTCGATAATCAGGCGTTCTGCGTCGCGGTCAACATTAGTTACGAAGTCGTTGCTGCCTTTCTGGCTGGCCTCGACGGCGTCCGGGGTTTCATAATTCTTGGCAATTAAATTTCCGGCCTTGCGCGCTGCGCGCACGGCAATGTTGAGCATTGGATGCATCGGTATCTCTCGCTGGATGTTAAAGAACGGGGAAAACGGCGCGGAGTATAGCAGGGTGTTCGGTAAATGTCCTGCTTTATGTTAGAGTACGCCCCATCATTTTCTGACCGATCCCAACTATGCTGCAAAATATTCGTATCGTGCTGGTGGAAACTTCTCATACCGGCAACATGGGCTCCGTAGCGCGCGCCATGAAAACCATGGGGTTAACTAACCTCTATTTGGTCAACCCGCTGGTGAAGCCTGATTCTCAGGCTATCTCTCTGGCTGCGGGTGCCAGTGACGTGATTGGCGAGGCGAAGATTGTTGACTCGCTGGATGAGGCCATTGCCGGGTGCAGCCTGGTGGTGGGCACCAGCGCACGTTCCCGCTCTTTGCCCTGGCCGATGCTGGACGCCCGCGAATGCGGTGTTAAAAGCATTGAAGAAGGGCAGCAGGCACCCGTCGCGCTGGTGTTTGGCCGTGAACGTGTTGGCTTGACCAACGAGGAACTGCAAAAGTGCCACTATCACGTGGCGATCCAGGCCAATCCAGAATACAGCTCGCTCAACCTGGCGATGGCCGTGCAGATTATTGCTTATGAAGTGCGCATGGCCTGGCTGCAGGCGCAAGAGAAGCAGAGTCCAAAACCGCAGTACGACGCTTCACCTTATCCGCTGGTGGACGATCTGGAGCGCTTCTATCAGCATATGGAAAACATGATGCTGGAAAGCGGGTTTATCCGCGAAGCCAACCCCGGTCAGGTGATGAGCAAACTGCGTCGTCTGTATACGCGCGCCCGTCCTGAACGCGATGAGCTGAATATTTTGCGCGGTATGCTCTCATCTTTTGAGAAGCGCAAAAAGACGAAGCCGGACAGCGAATAATAGTTGAGTAAATTACCAGGTTAAATACTTGAGTAATTTACTTGGTTAAATAGTTGACCAAATTACTCGGGAATGTCAGACTTGCTGTCATCTTCGCTAATCCTCCGATAACCGGACGCTATTGAGGTTGTATGCTATGAGACTGACATCCAAAGGACGTTATGCTGTTACCGCTATGCTGGACGTTGCCCTGCATTCTCACCAGGGCCCGGTTCCACTGGCTGATATCTCTGAACGCCAGGGCATTTCGCTCTCCTATCTGGAGCAGTTATTCTCGCGTTTACGCAAGCATGGCCTGGTCGCAAGCGTTCGTGGCCCGGGTGGCGGCTATCTGTTAGGTAAAGAAGCCAATGCGATTGCGGTAGGTGAAGTGATCACTGCCGTGGATGAGTCCGTGGACGCGACCAAGTGCCAGGGTAAAGAAGGCTGCCAGGGCGGCGAACGCTGCCTGACTCACGTCTTATGGCGCGATCTGAGCGTGCGCATCAGTGAGTTCCTGAACAACATTACGCTGGCCGAGCTGGTGAATAATCAGGAAATCCTGGATGTGGCCGATCGCCAAAATGCCAACGACAACCGCCGTTTCCAGAACTCCCGTGCTCAGGAAATCAACGTTAACCTTCGCGCCTCGTAATCCTCCGCTTCTCCGGCCCTTACTGCTAACGCGGTAGGGGCTGAATCTGCTATAAATACGTATGATTTTCTATACGGAGCTGTAGCGCAATGAAATTACCGATTTACCTGGATTATGCCGCCACCACGCCGGCCGATCCGCGTGTGGCCAGCAAAATGATGCAATTCCTGACGCTGGATGGCACGTTTGGTAACCCGGCCTCCCGTTCACACCGTTTCGGCTGGCAAGCAGAAGAAGCGGTGGACGTTGCGCGTAATCAGGTTGCAGAGCTGGTCAATGCTGACCCGCGTGAAATTGTGTTTACCTCCGGTGCGACCGAATCCGATAATCTTGCGATTAAAGGTGCCGCCCATTTCAATCAGGCGCGTGGCAAGCACATTGTCACCAGCATAACCGAACATAAAGCGGTGATTGATACTTGCCTGCAACTCGAACGAGAAGGGTTTGACATCACCTGGTTGACGCCCGCCGCGAACGGCCTGATCGCTGTTGAGGATCTGCGCGCGGCGCTGCGTGACGACACGGTTCTGGTGTCGATCATGCACGTGAACAATGAAATCGGCGTGATTCAGGATATTGCCGCGCTGGGCGCGCTTTGTCGCGAACAGGGCATCCTGTTTCATGTTGATGCGACCCAGAGCGTGGGTAAACTCCCGATTGATCTCAGCGAACTCCCTGTCGATCTGATGTCTTTTTCCGCCCATAAAGTTTATGGTCCCAAGGGCATCGGCGCGCTGTATGTGCGCCGTAAACCGCGTATCCAAATCGATGCACAAATCCACGGCGGCGGTCATGAGCGTAATATGCGTTCGGGCACCTTGCCTGTGCACCAGATTGTCGGTATGGGTGAAGCCTATCGCATTGCCCGTGAAGTCCGCGAAGACGAGATGGCGCGCCTGGCTGCACTGCGTGACCGGCTCTGGCAGGGACTTCGTCAGACAGGTGGCGTGAGTGTCAACGGCGATTTGCAGCACAGTTGCGCCAACATTCTTAACGTGAGTTTTGCTGACGTTGAAGGTGAGTCGTTGATCATGGCGTTGAAAGATCTCGCGCTGTCGTCTGGATCGGCCTGTACCTCTGCCAGTCTGGAACCTTCCTATGTCCTGCGCGCGCTTGGCCTGAACGAAGAGCTGGCACACAGTTCGCTTCGCTTCTCGTTGGGACGCTTTACCACTGAAGAAGAGATCGACTATGCCATCGCGCTGGTGCAGAAGTCTGTTACCCGGCTGCGCGAACTCATGAAGTCATAATGCATTTGCCAGCCGAGGCTGACAAACTGTGCGCCGACAACGTCTGCGGCGTGCAGCGTAACATCTGAATTAAAAGCCGTCGCAAAAACAGGCTGGATGAAACGAATAACGAATACGGAGCCCTACAATGAATACACAACCGATGAAGATTACTCTCAGCAGCCAGCCCGCCGATGCGCGCTGGGGCGAAAAAGCGCTGTTAAGCAGCAACGAAAACGGCATGACGCTGCACCTGCGTGATGCGGATGCATTGATGACCATCCAGCGGGCCGCCCGTAAACTGGATGGACAGGGCATTCGTCATGTGGCGCTGGTGGGTGAAGGCTGGCACCTGGAGCAGTGCTGGGCGTTCTGGCAGGGCTATCGCGGTCCAAAAGGTAAAAACCAGGTGGACTGGCCGCAACTGGGTGAACACGAGCAGGCGGAGTTTGATCGCCGCCGTAAGATCGTGGGCTGGGTGCGCGATACCATCAATTTACCTGCAGACGATCTGGGCCCGGAAACACTGGCGCACAGCGCTATCGACTTACTCAGTGAACTGGGTGGTGAAGCCGTCAGCTATCGCATCACCAAAGGCGACGATTTACGTGAACAAGGCTATATGGGCCTGCACACCGTCGGTCGCGGCTCCAACCGTCCGCCGGTCTTTTTAGCGCTGGATTTCAACCCAACCGGCGACAGCGAAGCTCCCGTTTACGCGTGTCTGGTGGGCAAAGGCATTACCTTTGATACCGGCGGCTACAGCCTGAAACCGAGCGCTGGCATGGACTCGATGAAGTCAGACATGGGCGGCGCAGCCACCGTGACCGGTGCACTGGCTATGGCAATCTCTCGCGGCCTGAATAAGCGCGTTAAGCTCTACCTCTGCTGCGCGGATAACATGGTCAGCAGCAACGCCTTTAAGCTGGGCGACATTATTCGTTACCGCAACGGCAAGTCAGTGGAAGTGATGAACACCGACGCTGAAGGCCGCCTGGTGCTGGCTGATGGCCTGATTGATGCCAGTGAGCAGAACCCGACGCTTCTGATCGATGCGGCAACCCTGACCGGTGCAGCGAAAACGGCGGTGGGTAACGATTATCACGCACTCTTTACCTTTGACGATAATCTGGCGCAGTCGGTGATGGGCAGCGCAGTCAGCGAAAACGAACCTTTCTGGCGTCTGCCGCTGGCAGAATTCCATCGCAACCATCTGCCGTCGAACTTTGCCGATCTGAATAACATCGCCAGCCCGGCGCACTCGGCGGGTGCCAGCAGCGCTGCCGCGTTCCTGTCGTACTTCGTCAGCAACTATCAGCAGGGCTGGTTACACATTGACTGCTCAGCCACCTACCGCAAAAGCGCGGTGGATCAGTGGGCTGCCGGTGCAACCGGTCTTGGAGTGCGGACCCTCGCCAACCTGTTACTGAAATAAGCGCAATCCAGCGGTGGCCTGGCCACCGCTTTCTGAAGGTAGAAGTAAACTATGAACCGTCTTGAAGAGGTGCTGAAGCTGGCAGCGACCGAGCCTGCGCACCGGCCTGAATTTTTCCAGCTGTTGCTGGAAGCCGATGTCTGGGTCCCCGGCGAAAGTACCAGCCAGCAGTTGGATGCCAGCACGCCAGTCGATCTCCAGCACTGGGAGAAAGAGGATGGCAGCAGCGTCATTCCGTTTTTTACTTCCGAACAGGCAATGAGCGACGCCGTCGATGACGAACAGGCGTATTTACGTTTACCCGTGCGCACCCTGTTTGAAATGACGCGCGGCGAAACCCTGTTTCTTAATCCAAAGCTGCCTACCGGCAAAGAGTTCTCCGCCGCCGAAATCAGCCATCTGCTGGGCGAAGAGGGCAGTGCACTCACGCAGCAAAGCGTGCTGGAAGGGGGGCAGTCGCTGTTGCTGTCAGAAGTGGCAGAGCCGCCCGCTCAGATGATCGACTCCCTGACCCAGCTATTTAGCAAATATAAGCAGGTGAAACGCGCCTTTGTTGCCAGCATCCGAGAACATGCTGATGAGCCGGCTAACTTGCTGATTGGAATTGAAGCGGACAGCGATATTGAGACGATTATTCAGGCCGCCGGCAGCGTTGCCAGCGACACATTACTGGATGATGCACCCATTGATATCTGCGAGGTCACGGCAGAAGATCGCGGCATTAGCCACTTTTTTACCGCCCACATTACGCCCTTTTATGAACGTCGCTGGGGAAGCTTCCTGCGCGATTTCAAAGGCGGTCAGCGTATTATCTGACAACGCGCGCGGCAGCTCTGGCCGCGCGTTTCCTTATTTCGCAATCGGCAAATCGTCCCGGCTGCCCCATTCGCCCCAGGAACCGTCATAGAGCGAGACATCCCGGACACCCAGCGACGTCAGCGCCAGAATCAACACGACTGCGGTTACGCCAGAGCCACAGGTGGCGACAATGGGTTGATGAATATCCACGCCTGCTTCGGCAAACAGGGCGCGCAGTTCGGACGCCGGCTTCAGTTGTCCCTGTTCAACCAGCAGGTTCCACGGCAGATTCAAACTGTTGGGAATGTGCCCGCGATGTAAACCGGGACGCGGTTCATCTACCTCGGCATTGAAGCGGTTAGCCGCGCGCGCATCCACAATTTGCGCACCACCTTCATGGCTAATCAGCAGCACGTCAGTCAGGCGTTTCACCAGGCCGTCATCAAACTCTGCGTCAAATTCACCTTCGGGCAGGTTCACTTCGCCCTCCGCCAGCGTCAAGCCGGCGGCTTTCCAGCCTTGTAAACCGCCTGCCAGAATGGAAACCTGCGCCACACCAAATGCGCGTAGCATCCACCAGGCGCGGGGCGCAGAAAACAGGTTGCCCTCATCATAAACAATCAGATGTTTATCACTGTTCACACCCAGCTCGCGCATGGCCACGGCAAAACTTTCAGCGCGCGGGAGCATATGCGGATAAGGGCTGGTGTGATCGGAAAGTGCTTCAATATTAAAGAAAGGTGCCTGGGGCAAATGCCCCGCCAGGTATTCAGCCTGGATATTGCGAACCGCATCCATGCCTGGCGGCAGCATACGTGCGTCCAGTACCTGCAGCGTTTCATCGTTGTAGTGTTCTTGTAACCAGTCGGCGGACACAAACAGTGGCGTCGTCATAACAACCTCATCTCAGCAATCTGTCATGCCAGTGTCGGGTAATGTGCACACCATCTCAAGAGAAGCGTTGATTAAATGCGAGCATTGATGTGAAATTGCCCAGCGTTATACAACAATTCCCCTGGGGCCCGGTGAAGGATTTACCATGAAAAAACGCATTAACCGGCTGCTGTTCAGCATGCTGATCGGTGGTTCGCTGCTGTCTGTCGCCACCTTACCTGTTTTTCCCGTCAGTGCAGAAACCCCTGCAGCCAGCGCGCAGGCCAGCAAACCGCTCACCATTATCGATCTCTCTGAATTACAGCTTGATGGCGCGGCGGCGTTGGTTTTAACCTTTAATCAGCCGCTGGATGACAAGCAGGATCTGGCGCAAAAGGTCAGGTTGATCGACGATAAACACGGCAAAGTCGATGGTGGTTGGGAGCTTTCCAGCAATCGTAAAGCCCTGCGTTTTCGCCATCCTGAACCCTCTCGTCAGTTCACCGTGACCGTCGATTCGGGCTTGCGCGCCGCCAGCGGTGAGACGCTGGCAACGGCCTACAGCAAAAAAATCACTACCCGTGACATTGAGCCGATGGTGGGCTTTGCCAGCCGAGGCTCCCTGTTGCCATTGCGTATCGCTCAGGGGCTGCCGGTACTGGCGTTGAACGTGGACCAGGTGGATGTGGATTTTTTCCGAATCAAAAATGCGGGCCTGGCGGAATTCCTTGCCCAGTGGAATTACGGCAACAACCTGTCTACCTGGCAATCTCAGGAACTGCTGAAAACCAGCCAACTGGTGTATACCGGCCGCTTTGAACTCAACCCGGCCCGTAACACGCGGGAAAAACTGCAGTTGCCGCTGAAAGACATTAAGCCGCTTCAGCAGCCAGGGGTTTATCTGGCGGTGATGAAGCAGGCGGGCACTTATCACTACAGCATGCCTGCGACGCTGTTTACCCTGAGCGATATCGGCCTGTCGCTGCACCGCTTTCCCACCCAGTTTGAACTCTTCGCACAGAGTCTGGAAAACGGTGCACCGCTTTCCGGCGTCAGTATCAGGCTGTTGAATGATAAAGGCCAGGTGCTGCAAAACGGCACCAGCGACAGCAGCGGTCATTTGCGCCTTAATGCGGATGAAAAAGGCAAGTTCCTGCTGGCCATGAAGGGCGAGCAAACCTCGCTGATCGACCTGGCGCGTCCGGCTCTGGATTTAGCCGAATTCCCCGTAGCGGGGCCCGAAGGCTATGACAAACAGCTCTTCGTCTTCGGCCCACGAGATATTTATCGGCCTGGCGAAACGGTGATCGTCAATGCGCTGCTGCGCGATGCTGACGGCAAGCCTTTACCGGCCCAACCGGTTAAAGCAGAACTGGTACAGCCTGACGGCGAGGTAGTGCGCACGGTGGTCTGGCAGCCGCAGGACGGTTTCTATCAGCAGCGGTTTGCTTTACCGACTTCGGCGATGACCGGCGGCTGGATGCTGCGGCTGAATACCGGTGATAACCAGCTGCGGCAGTGGCATTTTCGCGTTGAGGATTTTCTGCCTGAGCGCATGGCATTAACGCTGAAAAACGATGAACAACCCCAGCCAGCGGATGCCGATATTACGTTCGACATTGAGGGGCGCTATCTGTATGGCGCGCCTGCGGCAGGCAATCAGCTGCAGGGACAGCTCTATCTGCGTCCGGCCCGTGAAGCGGTTGCTGCGCTGCCGGGCTACCAGTTTGGTGACATCACCGAACAGGGCCTGAAGCGCAGTCTGGACGATGTCGATCTTAAGCTTGACGCCAACGGCAAGGCGCAACTGACCGTGGATAATCAGTGGGATCAGCTTCACTCACCGCTGAACCTGATACTGCAGGCCAGCCTGCTGGAAACCGGCGGTCGCCCGGTCACCCGACGTGCTACTCAGGCCATCTGGCCCGCGGACGCGTTGCCCGGCATTCGTCCGCTGTTTGGCAATAAATCGGTTTATGATTACCGCAATGACAGCTATCACGATGAGCCGACCGTGCCAGAAAACAGCCTGGCAGAATTCGATATTGTTTATGCCAACAGTCAGGGCGCTAAGCTGGCGGCAGAAAAGCTTGATGTGCGTTTGATTCGTGAACGGCGTGATTACTACTGGAGTTTCTCTGACAGCGAAGGCTGGCAGTCACGTTACGATGCCAAAGACCTGCAGGAAGATGAGCAATCTGTCAGCATTCCCGCTGACGGCAGCACGAAGGTCAGCTTCCCGGTTGAGTGGGGCAGCTACCGGCTTGAAGTCCAGTCGGGTGAAAAAATCATTAGCAGCGTGCGTTTTCAGGCGGGCTATGACTGGCAGGATAATACCAATGGTACAGGCGCACTGCGTCCGGACCAGGTCAAACTGAAGCTGGATAAAGCCGCGTATCAGCCGGGTGAAACCGTCCATTTGCAGGTCGAATCGCCCACGGCCGGGAAAGGCTATCTGATGGTGGAATCCAGCAGCGGGACGCTCTGGTGGCAACCCTTAACGGTGCCGCAGGGTGGAACGCAGGTGGACGTGCCGATCGCGGACAACTGGCAGCGTCACGATCTCTATTTCAGTGCCATTGTGGTTCGGGAAGGGGACAAGGCCAGCGGCGCAACGCCGAAACGGGCGGTCGGACTGTTACATCTGCCGATGGCGACCGAGGCGCGACGTTTAACGCTGACGCTGGACGCACCCGATAAGGTCCGTCCTGAGCAGAACCTGACGGTGAACGTTCAGGCCAGCCGTGAAGGCGGCCCGCTGCCTGACAAGGTGCACGTCCTGCTGTCAGCGGTAGACAGCGGTGTGTTAAGCGTGACGGATTATAAAACGCCAGATCCCTGGACGGCTTTTTTCGGTCGCAAGCGTTATAACGTCGATCAGTACGATGTGTTTGGTCAACTGATTGAAGGCGGTGGACGGCTGGCCGCTCTGCGCTTTGGCGGAGACGGTGAAGACGAATCCATGACGCGCGGCGGTAAAAAACCGGTCACCCATGTCAATATCGTGGCACAGCAACTTCAGGCCGTTACGCTGGATAAAAACGGCAAGGGCTCAGTGACGCTGCCCATTCCGGCCTTTAACGGCGAGCTGCGGCTGATGACGCAGGTCTGGAGCGATGACAGCTTTGGCGCAGCAGAACGCAAACTGGTGGTGGCTGCCCCGCTGGTCAGCGAACTGGCCACGCCGCGTTTTCTGGCCAGCGGGGACAGCGCGTCACTGGCACTGGATATCACCAATCTGACGGACCTGCCGCAAACCCTGAAGGTAGATTTGACTGCCAAAGGTCTGATAGGACTGTCGGGCGCGGCTACACAAAATGTGACGCTGGCAAAAGGCGAAAGGACCACCTTGCAGGTGCCCGTGACGGCGACAACCGGGTTTGGTGACGGCGAAGTGCAGGTGCAGATTTCAGGACTGAACCTGCCCGGTGAGACGGTGCGGCCCAGTCAGCAGACGTGGAAGATTGGCGTAAGGCCGCCTTATCCTGCGCAAACCCTCAATTTTGCCGCTGTCATTGACCACGATAGCCCCTGGCAGGTCACGGCGGCGGCATTTGCGGGTCTGGATGCAGAAACCCTGAGTGGACAACTGACTCTGAGTAATCGTCCGCCTTTAAATATCGCCAGCTACATCAGTGCGCTTTATGCCTATCCCTATGGCTGTCTGGAGCAGACCACCAGCGGTCTCTGGCCGTCGCTCTATACCAGTCAGGCGCAGCTCAGCGCTATGGGGATAAAAACCAGCAGTGATGACGTTCGTCGGGCCGCCGTTGACACCGGCATCGCCCGTCTGGCCGGGATGCAGCGTGCTGACGGCAGCTTTGGGTTATGGAGTAAGCAGAGTGAAGAGGAGTTCTGGCTCACACCTTATGTTACCGACTTTTTACTGCGCGCCAGCGAAGCGGGCTATGCCTTGCCCCCTGACGTGATTGATCGGGCTAACGCACGGCTGCTGCGTTATTTACAGGACCCTTCACAAATCACCGCCGGTGGCAGTGCCGACACCGATGCATTGCGTTTCAGCGTTCAGGCTTATGCCGGCCTGGTGCTGGCGCGTCAGCAGCGTGCGCCACTGGGCGCGTTGCGTGCGCTTTACGAAAAGCGTGACAAGGCTAAATCGGGGCTGGCGCTGATACAGTTGGGTGTAGCGCTGAAGCTGATGGGGGATGGGCAGCGTTCGCCGCTGGCTGTGATGCAGGGCGCCACGCTGTCACGACCTGAAAGCCGCTGGTTTGGAGACTATGGCAGCACGGTGCGCGATGAGGGGATGATGATCGCCCTGTTAGCGGAATATCAGCTGCAGCCGGAACTGCAAAACAGCCTGCTGCTGTCACTGTCAAAAGAGCTGAACGGGAAGCGCTGGCTCTCCACCCAGGAGAACAATGCGCTTTACCTGGCGGCGCGCACGCTGCAAACCGCACAGGGTAAGGACTGGCAGGCGATATTACAGGGTCATCAACCGCCCGTAAGCAGCAGTGGGCCTGTGAATAAAGGGCTGGATAATCAACAACTGGCGCAAGGCGTTGAGGTGAGCAACCCTGGCACGGCACCGCTGTATGGCAGCCTGAATGTGGTCGGTTATCCGCTGACGCCGCCGAATCCGGTCAGCCATATGCTGTCCGTTAAGCGAGAGTACTTCACCCTGGACGGTAAACTGGCGGATCTCAATAATCTGCGCAGCGGTGAATTGCTGGTGGTCCGTCTTACCGTGGCTGCGAAACGCCGCATCAGCGATGCGCTGGTCGTGGATCTGTTACCGGCCGGACTGGAGCTGGAAAACCAGAATCTGGCAGACAGCAGTGCCAGCCTGGGTGACAGTGCGGATGCGTTAAAAGAGAGCATGATGGATATGCAGCAGGCCAACATCCGGCATATTGAGTTCCGTGACGATCGCTTCGTTGCCGCGCTGGCAGTGGATACTTATCGTCCTGCCACCTTGATGTATCTGGCGCGCGCGGTGACGCCGGGCCTCTACCACATGCCGCCACCGCAGGTGGAATCGATGTATGTACCTGAGTGGCGGGCGATTGGCGCTACGCCGCAACAACTGCATGTACAACCGTAGCCGGGCCGGGTTGTGATCAAAAACAGGCACATCAAAAAGCGGTGGGTAGCCCTGCCGCTTTTTATTCTGGCCTTGCTGTTTATCCCGCTGATTCTGGATCGGTTATTCCCCTTGCCCCTCAAAGAGGTGCAGCCCGCACGCGTGGTGGTCGCCGAGGATGGCACGCCACTGTGGCGCTTTGCCGACAGCCAGGGCATCTGGCGCTATCCCGTCACCCCCAGTGACGTCTCGCCGGCCTATTTACAGGCGTTGCTGACCTATGAAGATCGCTGGTTCTGGTACCATCCCGGCATTAATCCCCTGGCCCTGCTTCGCGCAGCCTGGCAGGATCTGCGTCATCGCAGCGTCATTTCGGGCGGCAGCACCTTAACCATGCAGGTGGCACGACTCATTGACCCGCAACCGCGAACACTGCGCGGCAAGCTGATTCAGGCATGGCGCGCTCTGCAACTGGAGTGGCATCTTTCTAAACGCGACATCTTAACGCTTTATCTGAATCGCGCGCCCTTTGGTGGCACGCTGGAAGGGATTGGGGCGGCAAGCTGGAGCTGGCTGGGAAAAGCCCCGTCGCAGCTGACACGAGGCGAAGCGGCCCTGATGGCCGTATTGCCGCAGGCACCCAGTCGTCTGCGCCCCGATCGCTGGCCAGAGCGGGCGGAAGCCGCACGTAACAAGGTGCTGGACAGGCTGGCACAGTATCATGTCTGGTCGCCCCGCCAGGTCGCCGAAATCCGCGAGGAGCCGGTCTGGCTTCCGCCGCGCCAGATGCCGCAGATGGCACCGTTGCTGGCGCGACGACTGCTGTCGATGACCACGCACGATAAAATTGTCTCGACGCTGGACCCGTCCCTGCAGCGTGAACTGGAAAACATGGCGCTGAATGTTAAAAACCAGCTCCCCCCACGGACCTCGCTGGCGATGCTGGTGGTGGATCACACGACAATGGCGGTACGGGGTTATGTCGGCTCCGTAGACTTTAGTGATGACAGCCGGTTTGGTCATGTCGATATGATTGCCAGCGTGCGTTCGCCAGGCTCGGTATTAAAACCCTTTGTCTATGGCATGGCGCTGGACGATGGGCTCATTCATGCCGAGTCCTTACTGCAGGATGTCCCGCGCCGCTTTGGCGATTACCGCCCAGGCAACTTCGATACCGGTTTTCATGGCCCGGTCAGTGCCAGCGAGGCATTAGTACGATCGCTAAACCTGCCCGCCGTTCAACTGCTGGAGGCGCTTGGCCCCAAAAATATCGCCGCACGTCTGCGCAACGTGGGGCTGAATTTACGTTTCCCACCGGGGGCGGAGCCAAACCTCTCCTTGATACTCGGCGGCACCGGGGCGCGCATGGATGATATCGTCGCGGCCTATAGTGCCTTTGCCCGTCATGGCAACGCCGCTCAACTGCGCTGGATGGCCGATCAACCTTTACAGGCGCGCCCGCTGCTTTCGCCGGGGGCCGCCTGGATTATCCGCCGTATTCTGGCGGGAGAGGCCCAGCCTGCTGGCAATGGCAGCGCGCCTGCTGTCGTACCGCTGGCGTGGAAAACCGGCACCAGCTATGGCTACCGCGATGCGTGGGCGGTGGGGATAAATCCTCGTTATTTAATCGGTGTCTGGGTTGGACGACCGGATGCCACTCCGGTGGCCGGCCAATTTGGCTTCGCGTCTGCCGTGCCTGTCATGAATCAAATTAACAGCGTACTGATGAACCGCGTAGCCGCTCAGGAAATGCCCACCGATCCGCGTCCAGCGTCGGTCAGCGTGGCCAGCATCTGTTGGCCTGGCGGTCAGCCATTGCCTGCCGGGGATGAGAACTGTCGACAGCGGCGGCAGAGCTGGGTGTTAAATGAGACGCTACCGCCCACCTTACTCGCGCCGGGGCAGGAAAGCCTGAGCGGCTTACGCCTGCACTACTGGCAGAACGAACAGGGTTTGCGGGTTGCGGCGGATTGTCCGCATGCTATCAGCCATGAACGCCTGGTGTGGCCGCTGCCGCTGGAGGCCTGGCTGCCGCCGCAAGAGCGTCGGGCGCAGCGTTTACCGGCTATCGACACCCGGTGTCCACCTTTGCAGCAGGGCAGCAGCGCGCCGCTGATTGTCACCGGCGTTATCGAAGGACAGCGCGTTCAGCCGCTGCCGGGCACTACGACGCTGGTGATGCCGGTGGCGGTGCAGGGTGGTCAGGGCGTTCAGCGCTGGTGGTTTTTAAATGGCGAGCCGCTTGAGACGGAAAGTCAGAACGGCACGCTGTCGCTGCGCCTCGACCGGGCTGGCGATTATCAGCTGGTGGTGATGGATGAAGCCGGTCAACTCGCCTCCGTCGGCTTTACCCGCGATTGAGTGTTTTTTGCGCTAAATCACAGTGGAAAGCTGTCCGCACAGACGCAGATCAAGATTTTTCAATAAATTATGGGTTCTGTGATAGGCAACGTCACACTCAACCCCTATAATCGGCGCCGTTTCTTAGCCGGGGCGCGCCTCCGGTTTCTTCAGAACGTCAAGACAGAGGTCATCATGGCAATCGAACGTACTTTTTCTATCATCAAGCCAAACGCCGTCGCGAAAAACGTGATCGGTGCTATCTACAACCGTTTTGAGAGCGCAGGCTTCAAAATCGTTGGCGCAAAAATGCTGCAGCTGAGCAAAGAGCAGGCTGAAGGTTTCTACGCAGAGCACCAGGGCAAGCCGTTCTTCGACGGTCTGGTTGAATTCATGACGTCTGGCCCGGTTGTGGTTTCCGTGCTGGAAGGTGAAAATGCCGTTCAGCGTCACCGTGACCTGATGGGTGCAACTAACCCTGCTAACGCACTGGCCGGTACACTGCGTGCTGACTATGCTGACAGCTTCACCGAGAACGCCACTCACGGTTCAGATTCTGCAGAATCAGCAGCCCGTGAAATTGCCTACTTCTTCGGCGAAAACGAAATCTGCCCACGCACGCGTTAATCCCTTAGCGGCTGACGCGTACGCGGCTTTACAAAAATCTGCTGAACACAGGCAAGTCTCACCTGTTATCAGGCAGCAGATGTTGTACAATATTGCGCCTTCATTGAGTCAGCTTAGTGAAGGCGTAATTTTTTCTTTTCCCAACAGCGCCATAACGTGTAACAACGAGGCCAGAGAACATTATGTCCGAACAGATTGTGACGTCCGCGTCCACCTCGCCTATTTCCGTCTCTCCGAAGAGCCAAAAAATCAACCTGCTGGATCTTAACCGTCAGCAGATGCGTGAATTTTTTGTCTCGCTCGGTGAAAAACCGTTCCGTGCCGATCAGGTGATGAAGTGGATTTACCACTACTGCTGCGATGATTTCGAGCAGATGACCGACATTAACAAGAAGCTGCGTAACCGCTTAATGGAACTCACCGAAATTCGCGCCCCGGAAGTGGCCGAAGAGATGCGCTCAACGGATGGCACCATTAAATGGGCTATTCGCGTAGGAGATCAGCTGGTTGAAACGGTTTATATCCCGGAAGGTGAGCGCGCGACCTTGTGCGTGTCATCTCAGGTGGGTTGCGCACTGGAATGTAAATTCTGCTCGACGGCACAGCAAGGCTTTAACCGCAATCTGCGCGTATCAGAAATTATTGGCCAGGTCTGGCGTGCGGCAAAAATTGTCGGTGCCGCCAAAGTCACCGGCCAGCGTCCTATCACCAACGTGGTGATGATGGGCATGGGCGAGCCGTTGCTCAACCTGAATAACGTCGTCCCGGCCATGGAAATCATGCTGGATGACTTCGGTTTTGGTTTGTCAAAACGCCGTGTCACCTTGTCGACCTCGGGCGTGGTTCCGGCCCTCGACAAGCTGGGTGACATGATTGACGTGGCGTTGGCGATTTCGCTGCATGCGCCAAATGACAAACTGCGCGACGACATCGTACCCATTAACAAGAAGTACAATATTGAAACTTTCCTGGCCGCGGTTAAACGCTACATTGGTAAATCCAATGCAAACCAGGGACGTGTCACCATTGAGTATGTGTTGCTGGATCATGTTAACGACAGCACGGATGATGCGCATGAACTGGCAGCATTGCTGAAAGAAACGCCCTGTAAAATCAACCTGATCCCATGGAACCCCTTCCCGGGTGCGCCTTATGGCCGGAGCTCTAACAGCCGTATCGACCGCTTTTCTAAGGTGCTGATGGACTACGGTTTTACCACCATTGTGCGTAAAACCCGTGGTGATGATATTGATGCCGCCTGCGGTCAGTTAGCCGGTGAAGTCATTGACCGTACCAAGCGTACCCTGCGTAAGAAAATGGCGGGCGAAGCGATATCTGTGAAGGCGCTCTGAAAGGCTGATTAACAGCGTTTCCCATTCTGTCTCTGCGTGGCAGGCTGATGCCCGCCACGGAGATAACAGGATGGAGACGATATGTGCAAAGGGATGCGCGCGGCATTACTGGCCGTTTTTGTTGTAAGCGGTTGTGTCAGTTCACCGTCACAACCCGGGGCAGCAGAACTGCGTTTGCAATTGGGTATGCACTACCTGGCAGTGGAAGATTACCCCGCTGCGCGCCGCAATCTCCTGCGGGCACAGGCTGCTGATCCCCAGGATTACCGGGTGCCCCTGGCCTTAGCCAGGCTGGCTCAGCGGCAAGGGCAAAACGCCGCTGCGCATTTCCATTTTTCAAATGCGCAGCGAATTGCGCCACATAATGGTTACATCCCTAACAATTACGGTGCGTTTCTTTGCGCTTTAGGGCAGTATGATGATGCGCATCAACAGTTTATCAGGGCGAAGGGTGCGCAGGAAGGAGACGCCCGTATCGATGCGTATGAACTGTCGGGTTATTGTTATCTGCGGGCAGGGGACAGACAGGCAGCGCGTGCTGCGTTGTCATATGCGCTCGATGCGGACCAGAGTAAAGGAGAGGCGCTACTAGCCGAAGCTGAAAGCGCGGTCGAAAATGACCAGTGGGCTAACGTAGCGCTATTATTAGAGCTTTACCAGCCGCTGCCGACGACGGCACGCAGCCTGGCGTTACACATACGTTTCGCCGCGCAACAGGGAAATGCCGCAGACGTTTCACGTTATGGCGACCAGTTAGCGCGACGTTTTCCGCAATCGATACAGTACCAGCGTTATTTAGCTAATGAATACTGAAGCCACTCAAGAAAATTCTGCAGTTCATTCCACAGGTACACGCCTGCGTCTGGCCCGTGAACAAATGGGACTCACGCAGCAACATGTTGCTGAACGCCTGTGCCTTAAACTTTCTACCGTACGTGAAATTGAAGAAGACAGATTACCTGCGAATTTAGCCTCTACCTTCCTGCGCGGTTACATCCGTTCTTATGCCCGTCTGGTGCATATTCCTGAAGAGGAACTGCTGCCGATGATGGAAAAACAGACGCCGGTTCGCGCCACAAAAATTGAGCCGATGCAGAGTTTTTCCCTGGGCAAACGCCGTAAGAAACGCGACGGCTGGCTGATGATTTTCACCTGGCTGGTGATCTTCGTGGTGGTCGGTCTGACAGGTGCCTGGTGGTGGCAGAACCATAAAGCCTCTCAGGATGAACTGGTGTCGATGGCCGATCAGAACGGCAGTAGCAGCGACAGCAGCCAGTCGATCCCGTTAGGGCAAACTAACGCCGCATCAACGGATAACAGCACCAGCGTACCGCTGAACAATAATACCAGCAGTACACCGGCTAACACTGGCGCAGCGACCAGCACGGCCCCCGCTGAAAGCAGTAACGGCAATAACACGGCTGCGGCGACGCAGCAGGAAGAGAACAACGCGGTCGTGTCGCCTTCGCAGGCACCGACTGATACCAGTAGCACTGCACCGGCCAACACTGCGCAGCAGATGCCAGTAGGCGCAGCGGCGGTCAGCGAACCGGCTGCCGATCCCAATTCAGTGGTCATGACCTTTACGGGCGACTGCTGGCTGGACGTCACGGATGCTACCGGTAAAAAACTGTTCAGCGGTATTCAGCGTAGCGGCGGCAAGCTGAGCCTGTCAGGCACAGCACCTTATCGTCTGAAAATTGGCGCGCCATCCGTTGTTCAGGTGCAATATCAGAATAAACCCGTTGATTTAAGTCGTTTTATCCGTAATAACCAGGTTGCTCGCCTGACGTTGGGTGCGCAATAACAGCGTATCGCGTGTACCGGGCAATTGTGGAGAAGAAATATGCATAACCAAGCACCCATTATCCGCCGTAAGTCCAAACGTATTTACGTCGGCCAGGTGCCCGTTGGCGACGGCGCGCCAATCGCCGTCCAGTCGATGACCAACACCCGCACCACTGACGTGGCCGCGACGGTAAACCAGATTAAAGCCCTTGAGCGCGTGGGCGTTGATATCGTGCGCATTTCGGTACCGACCATGGATGCCGCAGAAGCCTTTAAGCTGATTAAGCAGCAGGTCAATGTGCCGCTGGTGGCCGATATCCACTTTGACTACCGTATCGCGCTTAAAGTGGCTGAATACGGCGTGGACTGCCTGCGTATTAATCCGGGCAATATCGGTAATAACGAGCGTATTCGCGCCGTCGTTGACTGCGCCCGCGATAAAAATATCCCTATTCGTATCGGTGTTAACGCCGGATCGCTGGAAAAAGATCTGCAGGAAAAATACGGTGAACCTACACCGCAGGCCCTGCTGGAATCAGCGATGCGACATGTCGATCATCTGGATCGCCTCAACTTCGATCAATTCAAAGTCAGCGTTAAAGCCTCGGATGTTTTTCTGGCGGTTGAATCTTATCGTCTGCTGGCAAAACAAATCGAGCAGCCTCTGCATCTTGGGATTACCGAAGCGGGCGGCGCGCGCGCAGGTGCGGTGAAGTCCGCTATCGGCCTGGGGCTGTTGCTGGCCGAAGGGATTGGTGACACGTTGCGTATTTCTCTGGCCGCCGATCCGGTTGAAGAGGTGAAAGTCGGCTTTGATATTCTGAAGTCGCTGCGCATTCGTTCTCGCGGTATCAACTTCATTGCCTGCCCGACCTGCTCACGTCAGGAATTTGACGTTATTGGTACGGTTAACGCTCTGGAGCAGCGACTGGAAGACATCATCACCCCGATGGACGTCTCCATTATCGGCTGTGTGGTGAATGGTCCGGGCGAAGCCACGGTATCCACGCTTGGCGTGACCGGCAGCAACAAGAAAAGCGGCTTCTATGAAGATGGCGTGCGTCAGCGCGTGCGTCTGGATAATGACGATATGATCGATCAACTGGAAGCGCGCATTCGTGCCAAAGCGGCCATGCTGGATGAATCCCGTCGTATTGACGTGCAGCAACTGGAAAAATAATCCGGTTCCTGTTCGGCATGCATGACTTTTTTAGCTGAGCCTGTGCGGTTTCATCCTCATGAGGTATGATGCCGGACAGGTTTTTTTGTATTAAGAGATTTTAACGTGGCGAAGAATATTCAAGCGATTCGCGGGATGAACGATTTTCTGCCTGCGGATACGGCCATCTGGCAACGGATTGAAGCGGTACTGAAGTCAGTGCTGGCGAACTATGGTTACAGCGAAATTCGCTTACCTATCGTAGAGCAGACTCCTCTGTTCAAACGCGCCATTGGTGAAGTTACCGATGTGGTTGAAAAAGAAATGTATACCTTTGACGATCGCAATGGCGAAAGCCTGACGCTTCGTCCGGAAGGGACGGCAGGCTGCGTGCGTGCAGGTATCGAACACGGTCTGCTTTATAATCAGGAACAGCGCCTGTGGTACATGGGCCCGATGTTCCGCTACGAGCGACCTCAGAAAGGGCGCTATCGCCAGTTTCATCAGATAGGCGTTGAAGTGTTTGGCCTGCAGGGGCCGGATATTGATGCCGAACTGATTATGCTGAATGCGCGCTGGTGGAAAGCGCTGGGCATCGCCGATCATGTTCGTCTGGAACTGAACTCCATTGGTTCGCTTGAAGCCCGTGCCAGCTATCGCGACGCGCTGGTGGCATTTCTGGAACAGCACAAAGACGCGCTGGACGAAGACTGCAAGCGCCGCATGTACAGCAACCCAATGCGTGTACTCGACAGCAAAAACCCCGATATTCAGACGTTGTTAAATGATGCGCCCCAGTTGGGCGATTATCTGGATGCGGAGTCACGCGAGCATTTTGACGGTCTGCGTGCGCTGCTGGACGACGCCGGTATTGCCTATACGGTCAATCAGCGCCTGGTGCGCGGGCTGGATTATTACAACCGCACGGTGATTGAATGGGTTACCGACAGCCTGGGATCGCAGGGCACCGTTTGCGGTGGTGGTCGTTATGATGGCCTGGTCGAACAACTGGGCGGTCGGGCAACGCCTGCTGTTGGTTTTGCCATGGGAATGGAGCGCCTGGTGTTGTTAGTGCAGGCGGTTAATCCGGAATTTGAACCCGCGCGCAATGTCGATGTCTATGTTATCGCTTCCGGCCAGGGGGTTCAGTCAGCGGCGATGCAGTTGGCTGAAAAGCTGCGTGACCAACTGCCCGACATGAAACTGATGACCAACTTTGGTGGCGGTAACTTCAAGAAGCAGTTTGCCCGTGCGGATAAGTGGGGCGCTCGCGTTGCTCTGGTGCTGGGTGAAGATGAACAGAAGGCCGGTCAGGTCGTGATTAAAGATCTGCGCAATGGCGAACAGCAAACGCTGGCGCAGGCGGATGCGGCTGCTGCACTGCGCACGCTCTTGCAGTAAGCGTGTCACAGCACAACCATTGAAAGGAGAAGGATTGCGTGGAAGTTTATAGCAATGAGAACGAACAGGTTGATGCGCTGCGTCGCTTTTTCGCCAACAACGGTAAAGCCTTAGCTGTCGGTGTCGTCATCGGGATCGCTGCGCTGGGCGGCTGGCGTTACTGGTCCAGCCATCAGCAGGATTCAGCTAAAACCGTGTCAGCTGAATACCAGAAAGTCACCAGTGCCATGCAGGCCGGTAAGCCAGAAACGCTGGAAGCGGTAAACACTTTCGCCAGCGAAAACAGTAATACCTACGGTGCCCTGGCGGCACTGGATCTGGCGAAGCAGTATGTCGACAGCAATCAGCTGGACAAAGCCGCAACCCTGCTGCAAAACGGATTGAAAGACACGAAAGATGCCAACCTGCAGGCGGTCATTAACCTGCGTCTGGCACGCATTCAACTGCAACAAAATCAGGCTGATGCAGCACTTAAAACCCTTGACGGTGTGAAGGGTGATGGCTGGACAGCCATTGTCGCTGACATCCGCGGCGAAGCGCTGCTGAGCAAAGGCGATAAGCAGGGCGCGCGCGATGCATGGAGTAAAGGCGTCGAATCTGATGCGTCTCCTGCACTGAAGCAAATGATGCAGATGAAGATGAATAACTTAAGCTAAGCCAGTCAAGAGAGAGCGCATGGAATTACGTAAATACCTGCTGCCGGGGCTGATCTCAGTCACCTTGCTCAGTGGTTGCTCGCTGTTCAGCGGCGAAGAAGATGTAGTGAAAATGGCCCCATTGCCGAAGGTGGAAAATCAGTTCACGCCTCAGACCGTGTGGAGCACTGGCGTGGGTGATGGAATCGGTGATTTCTACTCTAACCTGCACCCGACCTGGCAAGACGGCACCGTTTATGCTGCTGACCGCTTTGGTATCGTAAAAGCGCTAGACGCGGCGGATGGTAAAGAAAAATGGAAAGTCGATCTCTCTGAGAAAACCGGCTTCTTCTCGAAAAACCGCTCTGCCATGCTGTCTGGCGGTATCACCGTGAGTGGCGACCGCCTCTACATCGGCAGCGAACGTGGCCAGGTCTATGCACTGAACACCAGCGATGGTGCGATTGCATGGCAAGCCAAAGCCGCGGGCGAAGCGCTGTCGCGTCCGGTGGTCAGCGATGGCCTGGTACTGGTTCACACCAGCAACGGTATGCTGCAGGGACTTGATCAAACCAGCGGTGCAGTAAAATGGACCGTTAACCTGGATATGCCTGCGCTGTCACTGCGCGGTGAATCTGCCCCGTCTGTTGCCTTTGGTGGCGCAATCGTGGGTGGCGATAACGGCCGCGTGAGCGCCGTTATTCTGAACCAGGGCCAGCTGATTTGGCAGCAGCGTATTTCACAGCCGAGCGGTGCGACAGAAATCGACCGTCTGAGCGATGTGGATACCACGCCGGTCATTGTTAACGGCGTTGTGTATGCGTTGGCCTACAACGGTAACCTGACTGCACTGGATTTACGTTCTGGTCAGATTTTGTGGAAACGTGAAATCGGCGGTGTGAAAGATCTGATTGTGGATGCGGGTCGCATCTACCTGGTAGATCAGGACGATCGCGTGATTGCCCTCAACGCGGATGGCGGTGTGGCTATCTGGCGTCAAAGTGATCTGCTGCATCGCAATCTGACTTCACCGGTCCTGTATAACGGCTACCTTGTGGTCGGTGACAGCGAAGGCTATCTGCACTGGCTGAACACCACCGACGGCCGTTTTGTTGCCCAGCAAAAGCTGGACAGTTCAGGCTTCCAGACTGAGCCAGTCGTCGCCAGCGACAAGTTGCTGATTCAGTCAAAAGACGGTGAAGTTTACGCCATTACCCGCTAACGGGTAAGTTGTCAGGCAGGGTTATCCTTCCGGCACAACGGCTCCTGATTTCATCAGGGGCCGTTTCGTTTTTAGTCAGGCATGGTATCCTTAGCGCCTTAAGCCTGAACTGAGCGGCTAAAGCCGTTATAATCACGCCATTCGGGCGATTTAATACATTATTGAGGCATTGTTATGGTACCTGTGGTCGCGCTGGTTGGGCGTCCCAATGTGGGAAAATCTACGCTGTTTAACCGTTTAACCCGCACACGAGATGCGCTGGTAGCGGATTTTCCTGGACTGACTCGCGATCGCAAATATGGTCGCGCCGAAGTGGAAGGGCGCGAATTTATTGTTATCGATACCGGCGGTATTGATGGCACCGAAGACGGTGTTGAAACGCGTATGGCAGAGCAGTCGCTGCTGGCGATTGAAGAAGCAGACGTTGTGCTGTTTATGGTGGACGCGCGCGCAGGCATGATGGCCGCCGATCAGCAAATTGCAAAACATCTTCGCTCTCGCCAAAAAGCGACGTTTCTGGTCGCGAATAAAACTGACGGACTGGATCCGGATCAGGCGGTCGTAGACTTCTATTCTCTGGGGCTGGGTGAGATTCACGCCATCGCCGCTTCTCATGGCCGCGGTGTCACCAGCCTGATTGAAACGGCCCTGCTGCCGTGGATGGAGAAGGTCGATCCGGTCGAGATGACCGAAGAAGACGAAAACGAAGCTTACTGGGCAGCCTTAGCGGCAGAAGAAAACGGTGAGGAAGAGGAAGAAGAGGATGATTTCGATCCTACAACCTTGCCAATTAAGCTGGCGATTGTTGGCCGTCCTAACGTCGGTAAGTCTACGTTGACTAACCGTATTCTCGGTGAAGATCGCGTGGTCGTTTACGACATGCCAGGCACCACCCGTGACAGTATCTACATTCCCATGGAACGTGACGGTCGCGAGTATGTGTTGATCGACACCGCTGGCGTACGTAAGCGCGGAAAAATCACGGATACGGTCGAGAAATTCTCGGTAATCAAAACGTTGCAGGCGATTGAAGACGCTAACGTAGTGATGCTGGTGATCGATGCGCGTGCCGGCATTTCCGATCAGGATCTGTCCCTGTTGGGCTTTATCCTGAACAGCGGACGTTCACTGGTGATCGTGGTGAACAAATGGGATGGCTTGTCGCAGGAAGTCCGTGACGAAGTCAAAGAAACGCTCGACTTCCGTCTGGGCTTTATCGATTTTGCGCGCGTGCACTTCATCTCGGCGTTGCATGGCAGCGGCGTAGGCAACCTGTTTGAGTCCGTCACGGAAGCATACGATTGCTCCACGAAGCGAGTAAACACGTCACTGCTGACGCGCATTATGAACATGGCAGCGGAAGACCATCAGCCACCGCTGGTTCGCGGTCGTCGCGTTAAACTGAAATATGCCCATGCGGGCGGTTATAACCCACCGATTGTGGTGATACACGGTAATCAGGTTAAAGACCTGCCGGACTCCTACAAACGTTATTTGATGAACTACTTCCGTCGTTCACTGAACGTGATGGGGACGCCAATCCGCATTCAGTTTAAAGAGGGTGAAAACCCTTATGAAGGCAAACGCAATCTGCTGACGCCGACGCAACAGCGAAAGCGCAAGCGTTTGATGGCGCATATGAAGAAAAATAAGCGTTAACTGATCGAGGGCCAAATGGCCCTCTTTTTTTTGTCCTAGAATTGCGCTTATTTGCCTGGCCGGATGAAAAAAAATGAGCGCAACCTGTGAAAAATGTCAGCAACCCTTAGCCCCGGACGCCACCGATCTTATCTGTACAGGTTGTGGTGTCCGTTATCACTATCAGCCTGTCTGCCCCGACTGCCATCAGCCCCTTGAGCAACTCAGAAGCTGCGGCGCGACTGACTACTTTTGTAATCATGGTCACGGCTTAGTTTCAAAACATCGTCTGACTTACAGGATTGTTCCTGCCTGACGCTTGGGTGCTTCAACCTGCAACACATAACGATCCAAACGCTGCGAGCCGTAACGGTAACGGCGTAAAAATTTGTAGCGAAAATGCTATTGCTTCGTAACGAACACGTTTAAACCTTCACGGGATAACGTACCAGGTGGTACAATTTTTGCCGCGTCATGACGGAGTCACGCCAGCATGGGCTGCCTCCGGAACACATCATTCATTTCATGAACGCGGGTCCGCTTTAATTGGAATAAAACAACGCTGTTTCTTTTACCTGCACCGTGACCGGCGATGAGCCGGGTCGCACAGGACAGGAGCGGCTTTGTTTATCAGGAGAGTAAGTGTTATGGCTGAAACATCATCTCGATCCGGTAAAGGGTTGAGAATATGGTCCGTGCTGCTCGGGCTGGTGCTACTGGCAACCGGCCTGTTCTTTGCTGTTGGCGGGGGAAAACTCGCGACGCTGGGCGGCAGTTGGTATTTTCTGATTGCAGGCATCGTGATGGTGCTGTCCGCCATTCAGTTTGTCCGTGCCAAATCATCGGCAGTGGTCCTGTTCCTGCTGGTGTTTGTCGGGACGTTAATCTGGGCCGTTATCGATGCCGGGCTGGATTTCTGGCCACTGGTTTCCCGTCTGATGGTGCCTGCGGGTTTAATGATCCTGGCATTCATCACATGGCCCGCGCTGCGTAAGCGTGAAAATAAGCCTTCTCTGGCAAAAGTCTCGTATGCCTTTTCTGCCGTCATTGCCGTAGGCATGGTTGCCACATTAGTGCAGATGTTCCAGCCTCATCCTACCGTTGCTTCAACCGGACAGGAGCTGCCGCTGATCCCGGTGGATAAGTCAAAGCAACAGCAAAACTGGGACCACTATGGGAATACCGCAGGGGGAAGCCGTTTTGTTGCGCTGGACCAGATCACCCGCGATAACGTGAAGGATCTGCAGGTCGCCTGGACTTACCACACTGGCGATATTCCAGAAAGCCCAACCGGCAATGGTGCTGAAGATCAGCAAACCCCGCTGCAGGTGGGAAATACCGTCTATCTTTGCACCCCGCACAACAATGTGATTGCGGTTGAAGCCGACAGCGGCAAGCAGATTTGGAAGCGTGAAATTAATGCCCAGGCAGAAGTCTGGCCGCGCTGCCGTGGACTGGCCTATTTTGATGCCACCAAACCGCTTACCCAGCCAACTCAACCGGGATCAACGCCGGTCCCAGGCGTGACCCTGGCTGCCGGAGACAGCTGCCAGCGCCGTATTCTGATGAATACCATTGATGCACGTCTTATTGCTATCAATGCCGACAACGGTGAATTCTGTGAGGACTTCGGTAACCACGGCATCGTCGATCTCAAAGCGGGCCTGGGTGATGCGCCCGATCCCCTTTATCAGCTCACGTCTGCACCCACGATTGCCGGTACAACGGTTGTTGTAGGCGGGCGCGTGGCTGACAACGTTAAAACAGACATGCCTGGCGGTGTGTTGCGCGGATTTGACGTGATCACCGGCCAGATGCGTTGGGCCTTTGACCCGGGCAATACCGATCCAAATGCCATTCTGATGCCAGGTAAGGACTACACGCGGAGTACGCCGAACTCATGGGCACCCATGTCCTATGATCCGGCCATGAACACCGTGTTTATTCCAATGGGAAGCTCCTCAGTCGATCTGTGGGGTGCGAACCGCAACGCACTGGACCATAAATACGGTGCCTCGGTACTGGCGCTTGATGCCACAACCGGCAAAGAGAAGTGGGTTTATCAGACCGTACATAACGATCTCTGGGACTTCGATCTGCCGATGCAGCCCAGCCTGATCGACTTCCCGATGAAGGACGGCAGCACCAAACCTGCGGTGGTTATCGGCGGCAAGACCGGCATGATCTTTGTGCTGGATCGTCTGACCGGCAAGCCTCTCACTAAAGTGGAAGAGCTGCCGATGCCGCAGGGGCATATCCCGAACGAGCAATATACGAAAACCCAGCCGCATTCGACCGGTATGCCAATGATTGGCAATCAGAAACTGAAAGAGTCTGATATGTGGGGCGCCACGCCGTTCGATCAGCTTGCCTGCCGTATCGCGTTTAAATCCATGCGCTATGACGGCCTGTTTACCGTGCCGGGCACCGATAAGTCGCTGAGCTTCCCTGGCTCGCTGGGCGGGATGAACTGGGGCAGCATGTCCACCGATCCAAATAACAACCTGTTGTTTGTCAACGACATGCGTTTAGGATTGTGGGTACAGATGATTCCGGTGGATACCAGCAAGGTTTCCCGTGGCAGCAACGGCGGTGAAGCGATTAATACCGGTATGGGCGCCGTTCCTCTGAAAGGCACACCTTATGCGGTGAACAAGAACCGCTTTATGTCACCGCTGGGCATTCCCTGCCAGGCACCGCCGTTTGGTACCTTGTCAGCTATCGATATGAAAACCCAGAAAATCGTCTGGCAGGTCCCGGTTGGTACCGTACAGGATACCGGTCCGTTTGGGATTAAAATGCGCGCCAAAATGCCAATCGGTATGCCAACGCTGGGCGGCACGCTGGCAACTCAGGGCGGTCTGGTCTTTATTGCCGGCACCCAGGATTACTATCTGCGGGCATTCGATAGCGCAACCGGTAAAGAGGTGTGGAAAGCGCGTCTGCCTGTGGGAAGTCAGGGCGGCCCGATGAGCTATGTCTCACCAAAAACCGGTAAGCAGTACATTCTGATCTCGGCAGGCGGTGCACGTCAGTCACCGGATCGCGGTGATTACGTGATTGCTTATGCGCTGCCTGACAGCAAGTAACAGCACGTCGTAACGGATAAAAGAAAAGGGCCGCTAGCGGCCCTTTTTTCTGCTTATTTTCCGTCGCGGAAGAGCGACGCCAGCTCCGGCGGTGCCGACTGCTCCGGTATCAGGAGCACTACAGTGCCTGCTTCACGGCGCGTGGCGTACTGGATCTGGATACGAAAATAGCGCTGGTCCCCGCCGCCTACCTTAGCCGCTTTTTCCTCTGGTTCGCACAGCGGCATCGCCTGTTCCAGCACTTTACAGACGCGCTGTTTCTCTGGCGCAGGAAGTTCACCCAAAGGAAAACGACGCTCGCTACGTAAGCCGGGAATAAAAGCAAAGCCACCTTCACGCGTAACCACAATGGTTGCGTCATCGGTAAGTTCGGGGAGTTGACTCATAATACGCCTACCTCTTTCCACGCCTGTTCAATTTTGCTACCAACAGAACGATCAAAGCGCTTTTCACCGTGTTGCACGGTCAACTGTGCAAAGGCTTTAAAGTCAGCATCCTGATGCAAATTATCATCACATAAGGTGTCATACCAGGCTTGCCCTGCCTGTTCCCAGGCAAATCCACCTAATGCTTTTGCTGCCAGATAAAAGGCACGGTTAGGAATGCCAGAATTCAGATGCACACCGCCGTTATCTTCACGCGTTTTAATATAATCGTCCATATGGCCCGGTTGCGGGTCTTTACCCAACATGGGATCGTCATAAGCGGTGCCGGGGTGCGACATCGATCGCAAGCCTTTACCGTGAATACCTTTCGCCAGCAAGCCTTCACCAATAATCCAGTCGGCTTTCTCCGCCGTCTGTTTCTTACTGAACTGCTTCACCAGAGAGCCAAATACGTCGGACATCGACTCATTCAGTGCGCCAGCCTGTTCAAAATAGATCAAACCGGCCTCGGTTTCTGTGACACCGTGCGATAACTCATGCGCAACAACGTCGATAGCGATGGTAAAGCGGTTAAAGATTTCACCATCGCCGTCTCCGAATACCATCTGCTGACCATTCCAGAAGGCATTCTGATATTTCTCGCCATAATGCACGGTGCCAGCTAATTTCAAACCGTTATTATCCAGAGAATTGCGTTTATATATTTGCCAGAAAAAGTCATGAGTTACGCCAAGATAGTTCCAGGCCTCGTCGGCGGCAATGTCACCATTTGAGGACTGGCCTTCTTTACGCACCAGGGTGCCTGGCAACGTTTCCTGATTTTTGGCGTCATAGATTTCACGCTCAATCTTCCCGGCCTGCGTGGTCTTGGGTGCAGCGGTCTTTTGCCAGTGCTCCGCCATCAGGTGCTGAACGTGGGTGAGCGTACGGCGCGCCTGCTCCTGCTGATAGCCGGAACCGTGAGCAATAATCTTACGAAGAATGTAGGGAGGTATAACGCTGAAAGCCATTGTAGACTCCTTGGCACGAGGGATGTACCAGGAAGTATAGTTAAGAAATGCTTTTCTTTCGTTTCGGTTTTTCAGGAATCAGCTGAGTGACCTGACTTTCTACCCAGCCATCATCAAGGCGGGTACGCAGTAAATCGCCGTTGCTTAACTGGCGTGTTTTTTTCACCACCTGACCTGCGTTGTCGGTGGTGACGCTGAAGCCACGCGCCAGGGTGGCTAACGGGCTGACGCCTTCCAACTGGGCCGCAAGCTGACCGAAGCGGTTTTTGTCGCGGTTAAGCAATTTCTCCATGCTTTGTTGCAGGCGATAATGCCAGCTTTGCAGGCTTTGTTGCGCCAGATACAGGCGCTGCTGTGGTTGCTGCTGTGCCAGCCTCTGTGACAGGCGATCCTGCTGGCGGCTGGCGTTGCGCAGCCGCACTTCCATCGCTTCGCTCAGGCGCTGCTGTAAGCGAAACAGTGCAGTCTGTTGGCGGGCCAGGCGCAACTGCGGATGCTGCTGTTGCAGGCGGTGATCTAAACGGCTAAAGCTCCGCTGCTGGCGTGCCAGATAATAATCCATCGCCATTTCCAGCCGCTGCTGTTGTGACTGCAGCTGACGCAGAAGTTCAAGCTGATTACGGCTGACAATCTCTGCCGCGGCAGAAGGCGTTGGCGCGCGCAGGTCGGCAACAAAATCGGCAATAGTCACGTCGGTTTCATGGCCCACCGCGCTGACCACGGGAATGCGACTGGCAAAAATCGCACGCGCGACTCGCTCGTCGTTAAAACTCCACAGATCTTCCAGCGAACCGCCGCCGCGCCCCACGATGAGCACATCGCACTCTGCACGCTGGTTCGCAAGCTCAATGGCGCGCACGATAGCGGCAGGCGCATCCACGCCCTGTACGGCGGTGGGGTAAATCACCACAGGCAATGACGGATCGCGACGATGCAGCACACGCAGCACATCGTGCAGGGCTGCACCGGTCGCGGAGGTAATAACGCCAACCTGTTTAGCCGGTTGGGGTAAGGGTTTTTTGTGCCCGGGCTCAAATAAGCCTTCCTGTGCCAGCTTAGCTTTCAACTGCTCAAACTGCTGCTGCAACAGGCCTTCACCAGCGGGATGCATGCTTTCAATAATCAGCTGATAATCGCCGCGCGGTTCATACAAAGTGATGTTCGCGCGCACCAGGACCTGCTGACCGTGCTGAGGACGAAACGTGACGCGACGATTGCCATTGCGGAACATGGCACAGCGTACCTGTGCGCCATCATCTTTTAGGGTGAAGTACCAGTGACCGGAGGCAGGCTGGGTAAAATTGGAGATCTCGGCACTGAGCCAAACCAAACCCATCTCATTTTCCAGCAGCTGACGCACTGTGGTATTGAGACGGCTGACGGTAAAAATATTGGCGTTTGGCGGCAGCGACATGTGACGAAGATCAAATTCCAAATCAGTAGGTTAATCAGTCGATACTACATTGCTGATTGTGCGGATCAAGACTTTTTATTAAATAATAGTGGAGGCAATCGATTACGGCCTGTATAATGCCGCGGCAATATTTTATCTATTCTCACGCACCCAAGGTGGAGTATTGCCATGTTAAGAATCGCTAAAGAAGCACTCACTTTTGACGACGTCCTGCTCGTTCCTGCACACTCCACCGTCCTGCCCAATACGGCCGATCTCAGCACTCAACTGACCAAAAACATTCGTCTGAACATTCCAATGCTTTCTGCTGCGATGGATACCGTGACCGAAGCGGGTCTGGCTATTGCGCTGGCGCAAGAGGGCGGTCTGGGCTTCATTCACAAAAATATGTCGATTGAGCGCCAGGCAGATGAAGTGCGTAAGGTTAAAAAGCATGAAAGCGGCGTGGTCACCGAACCGCAGACCGTGTTGCCAACCACCACGCTGGCAGAAGTCAAAGAGCTGACCGAACGTAACGGCTTTGCCGGCTATCCGGTGGTGAACGCGGACAACGAACTGGTGGGCATTATCACCGGTCGCGATGTGCGCTTCGTCACCGATCTTACCCAGCCCGTCACTGCCGTTATGACGCCGAAAGAACGTCTGGTTACAGTGAAAGAGGGCGAAGCCCGTGATGTCGTGCTGCACAGAATGCATGAAAAGCGTGTAGAAAAAGCGCTGGTCGTGGATGACAGTTTCCACCTGCTGGGCATGATCACCGTTAAAGACTTCCAGAAAGCCGAACGTAAACCTAACGCCTGTAAAGATGCGCAGGGTCGTCTGCGTGTCGGTGCCGCCGTGGGGGCAGGTGCGGGCAATGAAGAGCGCGTGGATGCCCTGGTTGCAGCGGGTGTGGACGTACTGCTTATTGATTCATCTCATGGCCACTCCGAAGGCGTGCTGCAACGTATTCGCGAAACCCGCGCTAAATATCCTGAGCTTGAAATCGTCGGCGGCAACGTGGCGACGGGTGCAGGTGCGCTGGCGCTGGTTGAAGCTGGCGTGAGCGCGGTCAAAGTCGGTATCGGCCCTGGCTCAATTTGTACCACCCGTATTGTTACCGGTGTAGGTGTACCTCAGATTACCGCCGTTTCTGACGCCGTTGCCGCGCTGGAAGGCACGGGCATTCCGGTTATCGCGGACGGCGGGATTCGTTTCTCTGGTGATATCGCTAAGGCGATTGCGGCGGGCGCGTCCTGTGTGATGGTGGGATCGATGCTGGCAGGTACTGAAGAATCACCGGGTGAAATCGAACTTTACCAGGGCCGTTCTTTTAAATCCTACCGTGGAATGGGCTCGCTGGGCGCGATGTCTAAAGGATCATCAGACCGCTACTTCCAGACCGATAACGCTGCTGACAAGCTGGTGCCAGAAGGTATCGAAGGCCGCGTGGCCTATAAAGGCCGCCTGAAAGAGATCGTGCATCAGCAAATGGGCGGCCTGCGCTCCTGTATGGGCCTGACCGGCTGCCAGACCATTGATGACCTGCGCACCAAAGCCGAATTCGTGCGTATCAGCGGTGCGGGCATCAATGAAAGCCACGTGCATGATGTGACCATCACCAAAGAGTCACCAAACTACCGCATGGGTTCATAACCCCGTAAGATTTCTCGCCCGGCAACAGCCGGGCGCTTTACTTAAAGTCACCGTTCTGGAAACCCCTCAATGACGACGGAAAATATCCATAAGCACCGCATTCTGATTCTCGATTTTGGTTCTCAATATACTCAGTTGGTCGCGCGCCGCGTACGTGAGCTTGGCGTGTACTGTGAACTCTGGGCGTGGGATGTCACCGAAGCGCAGATTCGCCAGTTCAATCCAAGCGGCATCATCCTGTCTGGCGGCCCGGAAAGTACCACCGAAAACGACAGCCCGCGCGCACCTGACTATGTGTTTACTGCGGGTGTACCGGTTCTGGGTGTGTGTTACGGCATGCAAACCATGGCGATGCAGTTGGGTGGCAAGGTGGAAGGGTCCAACGAGCGCGAGTTTGGCTATGCGCAGGTTGAAGTCAACACCGCAAGCGCGCTGATTCGCGATATCGAAGATGCCATCAGCGCGGCCGGTAAACCGCTGCTGGATGTCTGGATGAGCCACGGCGATAAAGTGACTGCTATCCCTGATGGTTTTGTTACGGTCGCCAGCACAGAAACCTGTCCGTTTGCCATCATGGCTAACGAAGAGAAACGCTTCTATGGCGTGCAGTTCCACCCGGAAGTCACGCACACGCGTCAGGGACTGCGCATGCTGGAACGTTTCGTGATGGATATTTGTGAATGTGAAGCGCTCTGGACACCGGCGAAAATCATTGAGGATGCCGTCGAGCGTCTGCGTGTGCAGGTCGGCAACGACAAAGTGATCCTGGGCTTATCCGGCGGTGTGGATTCGTCAGTGACTGCCATGCTGCTGCATCGCGCCATCGGTAAAAACCTGACCTGCGTATTCGTGGATAACGGGCTGCTGCGCCTGAATGAAGCTGAGCAGGTGCTGGACATGTTCGGCGACCATTTTGGTCTGAATATTGTTCACGTTGACGGCGAAGCACGTTTCCTGGATGCCCTGGCAGGGGAAAACGATCCGGAAGCGAAGCGCAAAATCATTGGCCGCGTTTTCGTCGAAGTGTTTGACGAACAGGCACTGCGCCTGCAGGACGTGAAGTGGCTGGCGCAGGGCACTATTTATCCTGACGTGATTGAATCCGCTGCCTCGGCTACCGGTAAAGCGCACGTGATCAAGTCGCACCACAACGTGGGTGGCCTGCCAAAAGAGATGAAGATGGGCCTGGTCGAGCCGCTGCGCGAGCTGTTTAAAGACGAAGTGCGTAAGATCGGTCTGGAGTTAGGTTTGCCTTACGATATGCTCTATCGCCATCCGTTCCCGGGGCCTGGCCTTGGCGTACGCGTGCTGGGTGAAGTGAAGAAAGAGTATTGTGACCTGCTGCGTCGTGCAGATGCCATCTTTATTGAAGAGCTGCACAAAGCCGACCTCTACAACAAAGTCAGCCAGGCCTTTACCGTCTTCCTGCCTGTGCGTTCTGTTGGCGTGATGGGCGATGGCCGTAAATATGACTGGGTTGTCTCACTGCGTGCGGTCGAAACCATCGACTTCATGACCGCCCACTGGGCGCACCTGCCATATGACTTCCTGGGCCGCGTGTCCAACCGCATTATAAACGAAGTTAACGGCATTTCCCGGGTGGTTTATGATATTTCGGGCAAACCACCGGCGACGATTGAGTGGGAATGATTTCGCGTCCGGCTTAGACCAACAGTAAGCAGTATAAAAACGAAGCCCGCGTTATGCGGGCTTTTTGCATTTTAGATCCCGCATTGTCTGGCCGATAGTCGCTTCGCCGGAACGGCGAGGGATATCACTGAATTTCGCCTGCAAAATGGGTTCGCGTTGAACAGTGCACGGCGCTGAAGCGAACTCAGGATCTACGCCAGGCGGCAGGCAGGAGACGTACGACGCGAAGCTCTGTGACGACAATCCCCACCAGGATTAACGCCGCCCCTGCAAGTCTTTCCGGCGGCAGACGATCGCCCGCGAGAAAATAACCAAAAATCCCACTAAACACAGGTTCGCAAATCAGTATCAGGGCGACTTTTTCCGGGGCCAGCACAGCCTGAGCACGATTCTGAATGGCGTACGCCAGGGCTGTTGCGAACAGGGCCAGTGACAGGATTGTTAATGCTGTCGGCAGCGAGTGAGGTACAGCAAACTGGTCACGGGCGACGCTCCATAACAAAGAAAGCACGCCAACGATGCCCAGTTGTATCGATGTTGAGGCCAGGGAAATGTCAGGCGTTGTGAAAGTCGACACGATGACGATGTGTACGGCGAAGCACACCGCACAACCCAGAATAAGTAAATCACCATAGTGCACCCTGAACCCGTCAAGGCTGAGCAAGCCAAGCCCAAACACGGCAATGGCGGTTCCTGCTGCCTGTTTAGCACTGGGGCGTCCTCTGCCGATAAGATAGATACACAACGGCGTGAAAACGGTGCACAAGCCTGTGATGAACCCGGCATTGGAGGGCGTTGTATAAGCTGTGCCGGATGTCTGCAGGGAAAATGCAGCGAAGAGCACGATGCCTGCCAATACCGCACGCGCCCAGTCACGTGGCTTCAGGTGGCGAAAAGAACGGATTGAAAAGGGGAGAAGCGCAAAAGCCGCCAGGGTAAACATCCACGCGTTCAGGGTGGATGCGGCCATGACGCCCAGCGTGTCGTGCTTCGCAACGAAGCTCCAGCCCCACACCGCCGTGACGGCTAAAAGCGCGATTGACCAAAGGATGCGATATGACATAGTTGTCCCTTCGGCAGGCATTTATACCGAATGCCTGGCCCAGAATTGTATGTCAGCGGTACCCAAAGCGGCTTACGATAATTCAGTAAAAACCTCCTGGCAATCCTTAACGTTGTTCCTGCGGCGGCTATCCGAAATCTCAACTGTTGATGAGGCGAAGTAGTGGGATAGAAGGGGTCAGTACAAGGTGCCAGCAACCGGGAATTTGATAAGGTCAGGGTTCTGTGGCTGGCGGTGGTCGGGATGATCACGCCCTGATGCCTGTCAGCATTTAAGCCAGAAAAAATCAGCCGGTGCTATCCGGCTGATTTTATTTACCGCATGTCCGCACGAACAAAAGAATACGAATCCGCTGTCGGGCGATGTTTACTTAAGGTGTTCCTTCAGCTCCGCTGACGCCTGGCCAATCGCCGTGCGCACGGTTGGCTCTTTACTCAAGGCATTCAGCAAACCAAAGTCGTGAATCATGCCGTTATAGCGGGTAACCGTCACCGGTACACCGGCGGCATCCAGCTTACGACCAAAGGCTTCACCTTCATCGCGCAGCACGTCGAGTTCGGCAGTCTGAATCAGCGTTGGCGGTAAACCTGCCAGTTGTGCCTCAGTGGCACGCAGCGGAGAAGCCAGAATGTTATTCCGATCTTTATCTGACGTGGTGTAGTTATCCCAGAACCACTTCATCATGTTTCGGGTCAGGAAATAGCCGTTGGCGAATTGCTGATAAGAAGCATCATCAAAGCGGGCATCGGTAACGGGCCACAGCATCACATCGTAACGAATCGCCGGGGTTTTATGTTGTTTGGCCTGCAGCGCGACGGCGGCCACCATGTTGCCTCCGACGCTGTTACCGACCAGCGCCAGGCGCTTACCGTCAACGCCAATTTCCGCACCGTGTTCTGCTACCCATTTTGTCGCTTCATAAGCCTGGGTAATCGCGACCGGATAATGGGCTTCCGGTGATGGCTCGTAGTTCACAAATACCGCCGCAGCGCCGGATTCGTTCACAAGGTCTCGCACCAGACGTTCGTGCGTCGGGAAGTCACCCAGCACCCAGCCGCCACCGTGGAAAAACATGAATACCGGGAGCACTCCGCTGGCGTGTTCGGGTTTAACAATCGTCAGTTTGAGTGGTTTGCCCAATGCTGTGATGGTTTTTTCAGAAATCTGTGCTGGCGGCAGCGCGGCGCCTTGCTGCGCGCCTGTCAGCACTGCGCGTGCTTCTTTCGGCGTTAAGGTTTCGATGGGCTTGCCGCCGCCGCTGTTAAGGGCTTTAAGAAAGGCGGCGACACCAACGGTAGGTTCAGGCGCATTCTCCACAGGGTTGGCCCATGCTGATGTGATCTGGCTGGCTAACAATAAAGCACCTGCGGTGAGTTTCACGTTCATTTTGATTTCCTTGTGTTTGCGATTAAGTAGTGTGCTATTCAGTTTGGCTAAGATGGCAGGATTTTATCGTGTTGTAAACTATTAAATAGCGAGCTACTTAATTTTTTCTCTCTGATGCGATAAGAATGTGAATGACGAAAGGCAAAGGGAAGAGGCGCGGCATCGCTATTGCACGGCCTTTTTTAACGATTTACCCGTTGCTTAATCAATTTCGTGCCAGCTGTTTTTTTGAGCGCTACACTCATATCTGTGCCGCTACGCTGTCAGTCGGTAAAACCGCCTCAGGGCGCGAACACTGGCGGCATGATGAAGGCTGGCAATCAGGCTGTCTGATGTCTCACTACTCAAGGATTGAATTAACCATGTTTAAGCGTCTTCTCTCTTCTCTGCGCAATAAAAACCAACCCGCCGATACCGCACCAGACGAGCCCGCTCAAGAACGGGAGATGATTGTTGCTTACGATGCTCATGGACAGGAAATGTACATTGCACGCAATGAATGGCGTGAGAAGGTCTTTCTGCCGGATCTGGAAAAGAAGTGGGATGATGCGGACGCGTTGTACACCGCGATTCTGATGGGGTTGAAAGACGCCTTTGCTTCCGATCTGGTTGCGGCAGCGGAGCGCCTGGTGGACATTGACAGCAATCCCGAGCGAAGTCATACCCTTCACGGCATCGTACTGATGAAAACCGGCCAACTGGATGCGGCAGAACAAACCCTGCGCCAGGGAATCGATAAATCAGGCGCGACAGGAACCTTACTCACCAATCTGGCAAAAGTCTTTTCCGAGCGCGGTGAGGATAAACAGGCAGATGACACGCTCTGGCAGGCCATTCAAACGGACCCCAACCTCGACAATGGCTTACTCTGGTGGGCGAGCATCCAGCGCGAGCGGGGTGGTGATGAGGCCTATATCGAGGGCTTACGCAGCATTGCCGCGATGCCGGGAAGCTGGCGGGCACAGCTCTGGATGGCCCGTTTTTATCTGGAGCATAACGAAACCGACAAGGCTCGCGGACTTTATGACGAGGTACTGTCGGGTGGACGGTACGATTCTGACGCGCTGTATATGATCTCTGGTGACCTGGGACGAAATGGCGAGATTCCTCTTCTGATTTCGCTGGTTGCGCCTCATTACGATGTTCAAAAGCACGATCCTATGGCCGGTATAAATTTATTGCAGGCTTATCTTGAGCAGGACCAGACGGAGCAGGGACTCAAGCTTCTTAACCAGCTGTATGCACTCAATTTTGCCCCGATCAAGCAGCATCTTGATTATTACAGACAAGCGTTTGAAGAGAAACGTCGCCAAACGGAACCCGTTCAGCAGGTGGCGCCTGATGATGTGAAAATCACAACGTTATCCGTCACGCAGCCCATTTGGCATTACGGCTTATGCAAAGCCGACTGGCTGTTTAACCAAAAACCCGAAGAGACAGCGAAGATCGGTTTCTTTGCGTTATCAAAAATACCTGATGGATTAGCAGCCCAGGGCATACAGCGTGAAGACGAGCTTGGCCGCCTGTCGCGCGCGATTCCGCTCTATCTGGCTGAAGCCGTACATTACTGGAGTGATTATGCGGCGTGCACCTATTTTCTGATGGCGGAGGGCCATGGTCCTGTTCTCACTGGCCAACCGATGGTGGGTGAGGATATTTATGAGATCCTGCCTCCTGACATGAAGTATGTGGTGACGGGGGAAATTGGCTGCACTGGCGAGGGCGAACAGCGTCGTTGGCAGATTGCGTTGTCGCTGTGGAACTGTACCACGCGCAGTAAACAGTTGACTGAAACTGAAGAGGCAACGGATGCCGGGTTAGGCAACGTGATGCAGGAGCTGGAGCGAAAATTACTGATGCAGGCCGGCCTGAAGCGCGAACATCCACTGGATGCCTTTTATCAACGTCCTCCGGCTGACGCGTTGCCTGTCTATCTGACCGGGCTGGGGCAATCGTTAATGCTGACGTTGCTGGCTAACCAACAGGTTCCGTATTCGGAGGTCTGGAATGAGCGCGCCATGTTGGACTGGCCGCTAGATATTGCCCGTCACTGGCCATCCCTGACTGCCGCTAAAATCATGTATCTTTCCGGGTTGGGCAAAGCTTTCGATTACCACTCCGAGGCCCTGCCGGGCTACCAGACATCCAGTCTGGAATGGCTGAGAACGGAGAGCAGTCAACACAGCGTGATCGAAGGACTCTCGCCGCTGATGTGGAAAATATTTGGCATCGAAGGTGAGATAAACTCACGCAGCCAACCTGCCGCGCCGGAGGCGCAGCGGCGCTATGAAGCGTGGTTGCAGCGTGTAGCGGAAAAGGCGATAACAGGCTAGTTTTCAGACGGCGGGTTCAAGATAACCTATGCTGTTGTTGAAATCGCCAGGCATGAAATGCACCTGGAATCTGTTATCTGCTTCGTGCATGGGTGAAGTGCAGGCTTCGCGTGCCTTCGGGATTGGATCTGACGCCTTCCGTACTGACCGCAAAGCAAAGGGCAGCCCAGACCGGTCGCCCGCTGAATGCGGGCGGCGAGTATCCCTGTTTACTTCCTGAGCCTGGGCGGGTTTCAGGCTGGCTGATTCTGCGTATAGCCCGCCTCTGAGCATGCTGGTGGTGAAAGCCATCACGGCCTTTTAACGTTGCGTGATGGCGGGCATTACGTCAGCAGCCACTAACCAGCGGGAGTGAATATTGCGATGACATCGCAGCATAGTTAGTGAATACAAACCCTATATTTCATTGCAAAATCATCCCTTATCTTTTACCTGCAGGAACCGCGATGCTGCCTCTGAAAATCTTCAGTCTCTGTTTTCTCACCGTGATTTTGCTGTCGCTTGCGGCCAGCCTGGCGCAAGCCACTCATGGCAACAACGCTACCGGCCAGGGTGGCTGGGCGACGGCTCGCCGGGATTCGGCTGGCGTTGCGCCCGATCCCCATGCTCATGCCGGTCAGGCTATTGTTCAGGTCTATGCCGCACCGACATACGGCTGGAAAGGCGCAATCGCAGTGCATCCGTGGATTATCTTTAAACGTGCAGGTGAAACCCGCTATACACGTTACGAAGTGATTAGCTGGGGCAGTGGCGATAAAGTCAGGCGCAATTCATCCCTGCCTGATGGCTACTGGTACGGAGCAAAACCGCGGCTGCTGGTTGAGCATCACGGCCCCGATGCGCAAAAAATGATCCCGCAAATTGAAGCCGCCATAAAATCCTATCCCTGGCCTACCACCTATCATGCCTGGCCTGGACCCAACAGTAATACCTTTATGGCGCACATCGGTCGTAACGTGCCCGCCTTGCAGCTTGACTTGCCCGCCAACGCGCTGGGAAAAGACTACCGGCCATTATGGCGTCCGGTGGGGTTACCACCTTCTGGTCGTGGGGTTCAGGTGTCGATACTCGGCGTAGCAGGCATCACCTTAGGGGCGGAAGAGGGGATTGAATTCAATCTTTTGGGGTTAAGCGCGGGAATAGGCTTTTCCCCGTTTCGCTTGCGGCTGCCCTTTATCGGTGGTTTAGGCAGCAATAACCTGCAGGAAAATAAAATCTGACGGCCGAATAGCCCGGAATAAGGCAATCAGTAAAGGTTACCCGGAAGCCAGGCTCCCGGGTAACCGAACGGCCGGTTGCCTTATCCGTTGCGGTCGGTGTGAGTCACGTCACCCCTTTTAACAGACGCCAAAATCGCCCTCTTCATGGTAGAGATTGACGCTTTCTGCGTTAACTTCAATTTCCTTTTTGCTGGCATCGTCCACGCGAGCGCACCACAGTGTTTCACCATCGGCACGCAGTACGACCATTTTGGGCCCGCCCGTTTTCGCTTGTACCAGGTCATCAGTTTTAAACATATTTCCTCCGTCGTTATCTTCGATTGTCGTCCATCACGTCAGGCTGACACTTTTTTGCGTAATCCTTTCCATTTTAGCCGCAACCTGTTTTACCTGCCGCCAGACAGCCCGCATGCTGCCCCTGTACCGCACGAATGACACTTTAGTTGTCAGTTGACAACCCTATAAAAACAAGGAATGATAGGCGCCATGGTGGACAGAAAGCGACATCCCAGCAAAGAGATTGAAGCCGCCTTATGTTATGCAGAATCACAGGGGTGGCTCGTGGTGGCTACGGGTCATCACGCATGGGGCAAAATGTACTGCCCGGCAAATCTGGCGACGTGCCGCTGTGGGGAATACTGTCTGACCTGTATCTGGCGCACCCCAAAAAATGCCCATAACCATGCCAGAGCGCTGCGGCGCGTGGTAGATAACTGTACCGTTACTGATACGTTAAAAAGAGGGAATTAATATGACGGAATATCATTTCATCTTGCGGTTTGAATTGCCTGAATCAGCGGGGTCAATTGATGCGTTACTGGAAAAACTGGCGGAGGCAGGATGCGATGATGCATTGGTCGGTGCCGGTGTGGCAGGCAAGCTGGCGCTGGAATTTACGCGCCACGCCGACTCGGCGAGCCACGCACTCAGCAGTGCGATAGCAGATGTGCAGTCTGCTATTCCTGGCGCATTGATGGTTGAAGCCGCGCCTGATTTTGTCGGCTTAACCGATGTTGCAGACCTGATTGGCGTATCACGTCAGAACATGCGCAAACTGATGCTGACGCACAGCAAACAGTTTCCGTTACCGGTACACGATGGCAAAACGGCTATCTGGCATTTAGCTGATGTGCTGGAGTGGCTGGGGCAGCGCAATCACTACCAGCTGCCCGCGGTCACCTGCGAACTGGCACAGGTGACACGTCGACTGAATGTCATAGGATCGCTGCAGCGCTACGGTTATCAAAACCAGTAATCAATGCGGTATCAGGAAGATCGTCGCCAGGCCCAGGAAAATAAAAAAACCACCGGTATCGGTGATGGCGGTAATTAATACGCTGGAGCCCACGGCGGGATCGCGTTTCATTTTGGTCATGACCAGCGGCACCATCACACCCATTATGGCTGCCAGCAGAAGATTCAGCACCATGGCTAGCATCATGACGCCGCCCAGCGCCATGTTGTCGTACATAAGCCAGGTGATACCGCCCATAATCGCGCCCCAGAACAGGCCGTTGATCAAGGCTACGCCGAGTTCGCGCATAAACAGGAACGAGAAGTTGCCCGGTTCAACCTGATGCAGCGCAAGGGCGCGAACAATCATCGTGATGGTTTGATTGCCGGTATTACCGCCAATACCGGCAATAATCGGCATTAACGTGGCAAGGGCGACAATTTGCGAGATAGTGTTTTCAAACAGGCCAATGACGCGGGATGCAACAAACGCCGTACATAAATTGATCGCCAGCCAGGCCCAGCGATTACGCACGGATTTACGCACCGGGGCGAAAACATCCTCTTCCTGGCTAATCCCGCCCATTTTACGGATATTGCTTTCGTTCTCTTTGTTGACCAGGTCAACAACGTCTTCAATGGTAATACGGCCAATAAGTTTACCCTGCGCATCGGTCACCGCCGCTGAGATCAGGTTATAACGTTCAAAGGCACTGGCCGCGTCTTCGGCTTTGTCGTCGAGCTGAAAGGTGGTGGGATGCGAATTCATCACGTCGCTCACCATAGTCTTAGGTTTGTTCAGCAGGATATCGGTTAGCAGTAGCTCGCCCAGCAGCTGATTGTTTTCATTGGTGATGAAGATTTTGTCTGTGCCATCCGGCATGCTTTTGCCTTTACGCAAAAAGCGCTGCACAGTGGCTAATGTGACATCCTCGCGTACCGTGAGGATGTTAAAGTCCATAACCCGACCCACGCGATCACGGTCAAACTGCATCACGCTCAGGATGCGGGCGCGCAGGTTCGGCTCCAGAGAGGTCAGCAGGCGTCCTGTAAGGTCGCGCGGCAGATAACGCACCAGCCAGGCCTGATCGTCAATATCCAGCGGTTCCATCGCCTGCAGGATGGCGCGATCGCTCATCTCTTCAGTCAGGCTGTCCCAGACGGTTTCTGAGGCTTCCACCAGTACGCGGCCGCGTTTTTCACCCGGAACCAGGCTCCAGAGCGCCAGTCGGGCTTCTTCAGGCAAGGCTTCAAGAATATCGGCAAGGTCAGCGGCGTGAAGCTGGCTGATGTCTTGCTGGAGTATTTCCCGATGTATCACATTTTCACGTTGCTGCTCAGGGGAGAGATGACTGGCTTTATCCAGTAATTCATCCACAAGGTCGTGCTCATTGAGCAGCAGCGTCAGAATACGATGACGAATTTCACTTAAACGTTGAGAGTGTGAGGCAGACACATTGCATCCCTTTAGTCTGAAAGCACCTGCACGAAGTGTAGCGTTTTGACTGGAAAAGGGATGTAAAAAATGGCGCAAGCAGCGGGATTGCGCGTCGTTTAATCAGGTTAATGACACCTTTCGATTAACGACTGTCAGAAAGCGTCGTGATCACCGGCGGTGATTCAGTTTGTTTTTGCTGGTGATGCTCGAAGGCCGCAGGCAGGATAAAAACGAGGCGACTAAACAGAATGATAAAACTGATCAGTAAAACAATCCGCGTCATGCTGACGCTTTTTTTACGTCTTCGTGGAGAAAGGGCGCTGTTCACGCAGGGTAATTCCTGTAATAACCCAAACCGGGCGACAGCAATATTTAGTCACAGTCGCCCAGTGAAATCAACCGTTGTTTAAAAAAAACACAACTGTGTTAATAACTGGCTTTCTGCGCCAACAGCGTGGCAAAGCGGCAGTTAATCCGGTTGCCGTTTTCATCTTTGCGATGTAGCTGTCCCCAGTTTTCGTTGTACTTCACAATATGCCAGTTGCGGTAGTAATGACTTAACTCACCCGATTTAAAGGCAAACGGGAAGTCAGACGGGCAGGGCGCGTCCTCGGTATTCATGGCCGCAACAATCAGGTTAAAGCCGTTTTTCACCGTACAGGCCTGCATATCGGCAATAAGCTGCGGGATCGTTCCCGGTTGTAAAAACATCATTACCACCGTGGAGAGCACCACTTGGTAGGCTCCATTAAAACGCACCTGGTTCAGATCCTGTTGGGCCGTATGAATGCCGGTCAGGCCTTCGGTGGCAATAATGTAATTCAGGCGATCCAGGCTGGCGGGATTATGGTCCCAGGCCGTGACTTCAAAACCATGTTGATTCAGGAACAGCGTGTTACGCCCGCTTCCGCATCCCAGATCAAGCGCTTTTCCGGGCGTCAACTGAGGTAAGGCTTCGACCACTTCAGAATGGGTCGGTGTTAAGCCATAGGTCTCGGCAAAATAATTATCGGTTCGTAATGTCATCGTCGTCGGTTCAGTGATGCGGGCAGTCAATGCCCGCATTGTCAGGCTTCTGCGAGAATCAGTTTCCAGCCGGTTACTTCATCCCAGTAGGTTTGCTCACGCTCAAGATCGAGTTGCACCAGGTTATTCTGATTGAAATAGCCTGCCGGGAAGGTGAGCGTCCAGTGACCGTCATCGCAGGTCAGTTTTAACGAATCCGGGCGCGTCGTGGCCTGGCGCTGGTTGTTCAGTAAGGTGCCCAGACGAAGCAGAAAGATCAGGGGTAAAAACTGCTTCTTCTTGAACAGCGTCACGCGTGGCAGCTCATCCACCTTCACCGCTTTACGGTGAAATCTGACCAGCGCCGCCAACAGCATTTGCTGATCCTGATTGAAGCCCGGCAGGTTAGTGTTCTGCAAAATATAGGCAGAATGGCGCTGTAAACCACTGTGGTTAATGGTCAGCCCGACCTCATGCAACATGGCTGCCCATTTCAACAGCGCAGCCAACTGGGGATTCGCCAGTTTGGGATTTTGATCGCGCCACTGCAGATAAAGCTGTTCAGTCGTTTCCAGTACGCGCCGGGCCTGATCGCTGTCGATGGCATAGTGATTAGCCAGGCTCTGGGCTGTACGGCTGCGAATATCCTGATGACGGAAACGGCCTTCCATTTCATACAGCACGCCTTCCCGTAGTGCGCCATCACTCAGCGTCAGCTCACGGATGGCGAGTGCATCAAACACGCCACAGAGAATGGCTAAGCCGGGAACAAATACGCTTTTACGCTCTTCAGACAGACCCGGCAGACTCAGCGCCGCAAAGGATTTGTGCTTAATCACTTCATCGTAAAGCATGGTCAGGCGCTCGGGCGTAATCAGCTTCTCTTTCTCGCCCATGGCCAGCAGCACTTCGCAGGCCGCTTTGATGGTGCCCGATGCGCCCAGCGCATACTGCCAGCCGTGCAGACGATATTGCCACGCCAGCGTTTCCAGCTTTTGAGTGGCGGCCAGGCGAGCGCGACGAAAGTTCTCTACGCTGATTTCACCGCCAGGGAAATAAAGCTGGGCAAAACTGACGCAGCCCATACGACGGCTTTCCACCAGTTGCGGCTCAAAATCCTCGCCGATAACCAATTCCGTTGACCCGCCGCCGATGTCGATCACCAGCTTGCGGCCTTTTTCTGGCTGAGTATGCTCGACGCCCATAAAAATCAGGCGAGCTTCTTCGTGGCCGGAAATCACCTCAATCGGATAGGGAATGACCTCTGCTGCACGCTGCAAAAAGGTTTCGGCGTTCACCGCCTGGCGTAACGTATGGGTGCCCACAATCGTCACGTTGCTGGCGTTAAAGCCCTGCAGGCGTTCAGCAAACAGCGCCAGGCAGTTCAGCCCGCGTTCCATTGCCTCTTCGCTCAGGTAATTTTTGGCATCCAGACCATCGGCCAGATGTACCCGTTGCTTCAGACGCCCCAGAACCTGCAAAGCACCATCCACCACGCGGGCAATTACCATGTGGAAACTATTGGAACCAAGGTCAATTGCCGCAAACTCTTGAGGTTTCGGCGTACTTTTTTGGGAGATTGGCATAGGCGTTATTCAGGTTGTTCCAGCTTCTTAATGTAATCGTAAATAGCCATCTGCGACCGCACTTTACGACGATTGCCGCGCTGAACGTACTGGTTAGTCAGCTCTTTATCGACAACCCGGGCTTTAACGGTGTCGCTGAGCTGAATAGCAATAATGTCCAGAATGCGCTGCTTTATTTGTGGATCAAGGATCGCTACGGCAACTTCGATGCGATAATCAATGTTACGCGTCATCCAGTCAGCGGATGAAAGAAACACTTTCTTATCACCACCGTTTTCAAAAATATAAACACGGTCGTGTTCCAGGAAGCGGTCAACGATACTGATTACGCGAATATTTTCACTGATCCCGGGCAAGTCTGGAATCAATGAGCACATTCCGCGCACCAGTAAATTAACATTTACGCCCACGCTGGATGCGGTATAAAGCCTGTCTACCAGCCCTTTGTCCACCAGGTTGTTAATTTTCAGCGTAATCCCACTGGGGCGTTTTTGCTGGGCATTGGCTATCTCGTTATCGATCAAATCATACAGCATCCGACGTGAGTTTTGCGGAGAAACCATTAAATGGTCAAAGGTCACCGGACGGTAAGGGTTTTCGATAAAGTTGAACACCCGGCGCACTTCATTGGTGATACGAGCATCGGCGGTTAACAGGGAATAGTCCGTGTAGAGCCTTGCCGTTTTTTCGTTGAAGTTACCGGTGCCAATGTGGGCGTAGCGCACGATCTCTTCGCCTTCACGTCGGGAAATTAAAAACAGTTTGGCGTGAATCTTCAGGCCGGGTGCCGAGAAAATAACGTGTACACCGGCTTCAGTCAGACGTTTCGCCCAGTAAATATTGGCCTCTTCATCAAAGCGGGCCTGAAGTTCTACCACAACCGTGACTTTCTTGCCGTTATAGGCGGCATGAATCATCGCATCCATGATGCGGGAATGCTTGGCGACGCGGTAAATATTGATTTTAATCGCCAGCACGCTCGGGTCGAATGACGCCTGACGTAACAATTCCAGCACATGCTCGAAGGTGTGATACGGATAGTAAAGCAGCACGTCGCGATTACGGATAGCATCAAAACCGTTGCGGAAACCATCAAAGCCAATATGACGGATTTGCGGCATCGGCCGGTTAATCAGGTTGTTTTTCCCGACATTAGGGAAGCCGATAAAATCTTTAAAGTTGTGGTAACGGCCGCCCGCCAGGACGGAGTCATAATTTGAAATCGACAATTTGTCGCACAGCAGCGCCACCATCGAGTCCGGCATGTCGCGCTGGTAAACAAACCGCACAGGTTCAGCCGTCAGACGTTGTTTCAGACTGGAGGACATCAGTTCCAGCAGGCTGGATTCCATTTCCGTTACCAGATCGTACTCTGCGTCACGCGTCATTTTCATCGAATAAGCGTTGAGCGTGTCGTAGTCATAAAACCCCTTGAAGATATCATCCAGGCAATAGCGCAGGATGTTATCTAACAGGATCATGGGTTTACGGCGACGTGGCGGTTCAGCTGGCAGATTAATAAAGCGCGGCACCTTGTCGGAGGGGATCTCCAGCAGGGCGTACTGAATATCCTGACCGCGAATAATTTCAACGGCCAGGTACGTGTAATCGTCTTTAAGAAACTCGGTCAGGTCGGTTTCATGGGTAATCAGAATCGGCGTGATGTGCTGACGCAGTTCATGCTTGAAATAGTGGCGCAGCCAGCTTTGCTGATTGGGGGAAAGCTGACGCTCATTAATCAGGAAGATTTGATTGCGCGCCATCTCCAGCAGCAGGTCGTTATACAGGGCATCAAATTCCTGATCTGATTTCAGGACGCGCTGTTGAATCTTCTTTAATAAATGACGTGGCGTACTGGCAGAGCCTTGCTCTTCGCCAATCAGGATACGTCGTTTCAAATCGGCAAAACGTACCTTGTAAAATTCGTCGAGGTTGTTCGAGTAAATACCTAAGAAACGCATACGTTCAATCAGCGGATTACTTTTATCTGCCGCTTCCTGCAAAACACGTTCGTTAAAGCACAACCAGCTCATTTCTTTTTCGATATAAAGCTTTACCTGACCCATTCTCACTCCGTATGACGGTTGCAGGACTGACGACGATACAGTATCCAACTGCATTATGGCGAGAGTATGGCAAGGTTGTCCAACGGCAAAAGTTGTCTTATCAACCAGCTACGGGCAACATAGCGACTCATTTCCGCCGGATAATCAGGGCCGCATGAGCGTAAACCATATTCCTGTGCAGTTTAGCGATCGCCGACGACGTGCGATTGACCGCTTTACGCGGCGCCTCGTCACGTCTTGCGGGGTGGCTATTCTGCTACTGATGATGCTGCTGTTCTTCTGGTTGCTTTGGGTGGTCCTGCCGCTGTTCAGCGCGCCGGGCGTGCAAAGCATCAGCAGCCAACGACTGTGGGACTCGGCCCCGGCCCTGGCGATTGGCAACCAGGGAACCCTGGGCTGGCGCATCAGCAGTGATGGTAAGGCGCGATTTATTCCGCTGAATGGCCAACCGGCGGCTCCGGCTTTAGCACTGTCATCCGTTCCACAGCAAATCGTGACCAGCGCAGACGACAGGACATTACTGCTTAATGCCCAGGGCAACTTAACGCTGCTGCAACCGGTGATAAGCCAGGGCGAGGGCGAGTGGCATTTTCCGCTAGGTGATAACGTGTTTCGGCTGCCGCAGGGTGGCATAAAAAAGATGGCGCTCGCCACGATTACCCCGGAACAGTGGCGCATTGCCGCCTCAGGTGACGCAGGATTAAGCATACTGACGCTGGGCACTAACCAGCAGGCATCGCTGATTACGCTGCCAGCCCAGCAGCCCCAACATCTGTTACTGTCGCCAAAAGGTGACCTGCTGTATACCACCGAAGGTCACCTGCTGCGGGTCTGGCAAATTGATGACGGGCGAGCATGGCTGCGCGAAACGCAGACGCTGCCTCAGGTGCCTCAACAGCTGCAGTTACTGGCTGGAGGGCAAACCCTGCTGATCCAGGATGACAGCGGCATTACCCAGTGGTTTTCCATCGCAGGTGAGCACGGTCTGCGCTTACACCCTGTGCGTACTTTTGAACACAGCACCGGACAGGCCACGATCATCAGCGAGCCACAGCGACGGGTTTTCGCCACTTTTGATCACGCCGGCATGCTGAAAGTCTTTGCCAGTAAACAGAATGGGCCGATCCTGCAACGTCAGCTGGCCCCCGGCATTCTTCAGGCGCAATTCTCACCCCATGGCGACAGCCTGTTGCTGGAACGGCAGTCAGGCTGGGAAACGCTGAAGCTGACGAATGCCTGGCCGGATGTGACCTGGCGTAATTTCTGGCAAAAAATCTGGTATGAAAACTACCCTAAACCCGACTGGGTCTGGCAATCCACGAATGCTGGCGACAGCTATCAGGCAAAATTCAGCTTAATTCCCATGGTTGTGGGCACACTGAAAGCGGCCAGCATGGCACTGTTGTTTGCGACACCACTGGCGCTGGCGGCTGCCATGTATACTGCGTGGTTTATGGCGCCGGGCTTGCGCCGTTGGGTTAAGCCCGCGATTGAGATGATGGGCGCACTGCCCAGCGTGGTGATCGGACTGATAGCCGGATTATGGTTAGCGCCCCATGTAGGTCAGGCGTTAATTGGCGTGCTGTTGCTGCCCGTCACGCTTGCCGGCAGCCTGCTCGGGTGCGGCGTAGTGAGCCATCGCCTGCCTGAACGCTGGCGGCAGCCGGGGCGCGAGGTGCTGTTATTACTGCCTGTGCTGCTTGTTGTCACTCTGCTAACGTTGTGGCTGCCGACGCTGATCGTACCGGATGCCGGCGACTGGCTACCGCATTACGAGCAACGTAACCTGCTGGTGGCAGCGCTGGCGATGGGGTTTGCGCTGGTGCCCTTAATTTTCACCCTTGCAGAGGATGCGCTGTTTAGCGTACCGGCCTCGTTGGGACAAGGTTCACTGGCGCTGGGTGCCACGCCCTGGCAAACCCTGACGCGCGTGGTGCTGCCGGGCGCCTCGGCGGGCATCTTTGCCGCCCTGATGATTGGCTTTGGCAGGGCGGTCGGCGAAACCATGATTTTACTCATGGCGACCGGTAACACGCCGCAAAGTGAAGGCGGCTTGTTCAGCGGCCTGCGTACACTTTCCGCCAATATCGCGATTGAGATGCCCGAAGCCGCGGTGGGCAGCGCCCATTATCGGATTCTGTTCTTAAGTGCGCTATTGCTGCTGATTTTTACGATGATCATTAATACCTTTGCAGAACTCATCCGCCAGCGCCTGCGCCTGCGCTTCAGTCAGTATAAGGAGCAGGCATGAAGGTGATGCGACAAAACGACCGCTGGCGCTGGTTAACGGCCGGGGCCGTGACGGTGTGTCTGCTGGCGTTTACCTTACTGATTGGGTTGCTGGGATGGCAGGGGCTACGGACGTTTTGGCCCCACAGAGTAGAACTCTATACGTTTACGCAGCCCGACGGCAGTCAAACCCGCCTGCTGGGTGAAACCCTTGAGCGGCAGTCGACGTATCCGGCACCCGCTGAAGGGACAGACGGCCAGCGAGCCTTTCTGCACCGCTACCTGATCAAGACCGGCAATCGCGACTGGGCCGCGCCCGATTTTCGTATTGCGCTCAGCAAAGCCGCACCGGCGGTCAGTCAGCCGGACGATATCATGGTGTTACAGCGCCGCAGCCACGGCAATGCTTACGGCTGGCTTGTCGGCTTGCGCGAAGACAATGAGGCGCTGACGGCAAAGAACATCCATGCGCTACTGCAGCAGCGACTCGAACAGGTACAGCTCACTGTGCGCCAGGCCAGCGAGATCCGTCGTATTGATATGGCTCAGCTGAATCAACAACTGGATCAGTTAGACGATCAGGCTGAACAGCAGCGTGAGGAAAAGCAGTTCGATTTACAGGCGCAGTCAGAATACGACGCTAACCAGGCAGCCCTGGAACGCCGGCTTATCCAGCTCAATGAAAGACTCAACAACCTGCAAGAAGAAAGCGAGCGTGACGTGTTGATTCTGCGTGACGTTAATGGCATTGAGCACAGCATCCCACTGTCGCAGATTGTGGCCGCCTGGCAGCCCAACGCCATGACGCTAACAGAAAAAACAGGGCACTTCTTACAGCAGTTGTGGCGCTTTGTCAGCGATTCACCTGCGGAGGGCGAAAGCGATTTTGGCGTTTTCCCCGCCCTGTTCGGCACGGTGCTGATGGTGCTGCTGATGTCGGTGGTGGTCATGCCGCTGGGGGTCATCGCGGCAGTCTGGCTGCATGAATATGCCGGACGTAATGCGTTGACTCGGCTGGTGCGCATCGCGGTGGTGAATCTGGCGGGCGTGCCCTCTATTGTCTATGGTGTGTTTGGTCTGGGCTTTTTTGTCTGGCTGGTGGGCGGAACGGTCGATCGGCTGTTTTACAGCAGCGCACTGCCGAATCCCACGTTCGGTACGCCGGGCTTACTTTGGGCATCGCTGACGCTGGCCTTGCTGACCCTGCCGGTGGTGATTGTGGCAACGGAAGAGGGGTTATCACGTATTCCGGATAGTCTGAGGCAGGGATCGCTGGCGCTCGGGGCGACCCAGGCCGAAACCTTGTGGAATGTGGTGTTACCGATGGCGGTTCCGGCCATGTTAACCGGGCTGATTCTGGCGGTGGCCCGCGCGGCGGGAGAAACCGCCCCCCTGATGTTGGTTGGCGTAGTAAAAATGGTACCGGAATTGCCCGTTGATGCCGTCTTCCCCTATCTGCACCTTGACAGGAAATTCATGCATCTGGGCTTTCAGATTTATGATTTAGCCTTTCAAAGCCCTAATACAGAGGCCGACCGTCCGTTGGTTTTTGCCACGGCGCTGCTGCTGGTGTTAATTATTCTGTTGCTGAACCTGTTAGCCATGGGCCTGCGTCACCGTCTACGTGAACGCTATCGCCTGATGACTCAATAACTGACGATGACTACAATGCCCGAAACTGATATTGCGCTAACCGTTGATCATCTTTCACTCTGGTACGGTGAGCGCCAGGTGCTTCATGATATCTCGCTACAACTGCCTAAAAACCGGATTACCGCATTAATCGGTCCCTCCGGCTGTGGCAAATCAACGCTGCTGCGGTGTTTTAACCGCATGAATGATGTGATCGACAATTGTCGTGTCGACGGGGACATTTTGCTTGAGCAGCAGTCGATTATGCGGCCCACTCAGGATCGTTCCGCGCTACGCCGTCGTGTTGGAATGGTGTTTCAGCGGCCCAATCCTTTTCCGAAGTCGGTTTACGAAAACGTGGTTTATGGCCTGCGCTTACAGGGCGTGCGCGATAAGCGGGTGCTGAACGAGGCCTGTGAACGAGCACTGCGGGCGGCAGCGTTATGGGGGGAAGTGAAAGATCAACTGGCACAGAATGCCCTGACGCTCTCCACCGGTCAGCAGCAAAGGTTAGTGATTGCGCGTGCTATCGCGATTGAGCCGGACGTGCTGTTGCTGGATGAGCCGACATCCGCGCTGGACCCGATTTCAACGCTGGTGATTGAGGAACTGATGAGCACCCTGAAACAGCACTTCACGCTGGTGCTGGTCACCCACAATATGCAGCAGGCTTCACGGGTGTCGGACTACACCGCCTTTATGCACAATGGCGCGTTGGTCGAATTTGATGACACCGACCGCATTTTCACTGCGCCGAAGGTGCGGCGAACGGAAGATTATATTACCGGGCGGTATGGCTGACAGGTGCAGGGAGCCAGGCTCCCTGTGAGTTACTCGTGTGCATAACCCTGAGGGGGCAATGGTTTACCATCCAGCCAGGCCTTACCATCATGCATAGCCAGGCGGCCTTCAACAAACCAGCTAATCACCAGTGGATAAATGGCATGTTCCTGATGTTGTACGCGCTCGGTAATGTCCGCTTCACTGTCTTCCGCAAAAACCGGTACCTTTGCCTGTAGAATCACCGGCCCACCGTCCAGCTCATCCGTCACGAAATGCACAGACGTGCCGTGTTCAGCATCGCCGTTTTCCAGCGCCTGGCGGTGAGTATGCAGACCGGGATATTTGGGCAGAAGCGACGGGTGAATATTCAGCAGGCGGTCAGCGTAATGCGCCACAAAAGCATGGCTTAAAATGCGCATATAACCGGCCAGCACGACGACGTCCGGGGCATAGGCATCGATCTCATGCATAAGCTGCCGATCAAAACGTTCACGATCGCTGAAATCACGGGGATTCAGCGCGGTCGCCGGAATCCCGGCGAGCGAGGCGCGCACTAAGCCGTAGGCGGAAGCATTATTACTGAATACGGCAGCAACGCTGCCGTGAATACGCCCGTTTGCACAGGCGTCAAGGATGGACTGAAGATTACTTCCGTTGCCGGAAATCAGCACAACCAGCTTTTTCATGACGTGATGACCACACGCTCTTCCGCTTCTGATGCGTTAATCACGCCAATTTTCCAGGCATTTTCACCAGCGGCGCGCATCAGTTCAACGGCGTTATCCGCATCGGCAGGGCTCAGTGCAATCACCATACCGACGCCACAGTTGAACGTGCGATACATTTCATGACGGCTGACATTACCGGCCTGCTGCATCCAGCTAAACACGGCGGGCCACTGCCAGCTGTTCTCGTCAATCACGGCCTGGGTGTTATCGGGCAGCACGCGTGGGATATTTTCCCAGAAACCGCCACCGGTAAGGTGAGCGATAGCGTGAACATCGACCTGTTCGATCAGGCTCAGGATGTTCTTGACGTAGATACGGGTTGGCTCAAGCAGATGATCGGCAAGCGGTTTGCCTTCCAGCTGTTCCACCAGCGGATCGGTACCGCTGACTTCCAGGATTTTGCGCACCAGTGAATAACCATTGGAGTGCGGGCCGCTGGAACCTAGTGCGATCAGGACATCACCATCCTGCACTTTGCTGCCATCAATGATTTCTGACTTCTCAACCACGCCCACGCAAAAGCCAGCCACGTCGTAGTCTTCGCCATGATACATGCCTGGCATTTCAGCGGTTTCACCGCCCACCAGTGCACAGCCTGACTGCAGGCAACCCTCGGCGATACCGGTGATAACGGCGGAAGCGGTATCCACATCCAGTTTGCCGGTGGCGTAATAATCCAGGAAGAAGAGCGGTTCAGCGCCTTGTACCACCAGGTCGTTGACACACATCGCTACCAGGTCAATGCCGATGGCATCGTGGCGCTTGAGATCCATCGCCAGACGCAGTTTGGTACCTACGCCGTCAGTGCCGGAGACCAGCACGGGTTCACGGTATTTTTGCGGCAGCGCACAAAGCGCACCGAAACCGCCCAGTCCACCCATTACTTCCGGGCGACGCGTCTTTTTCACTACGCCTTTAATACGGTCAACCAGAGCGTTACCAGCATCAATATCAACACCGGCGTCTTTGTAACTGAGAGAGGTCTTATCGGTCACTGCGAGGTCCCCACGCGAGTTGCGGTTGGTGGTTTAATATAAAGCGCGGCAATTCTACCAGCGCAGGCAAACGTTTGCGAGTCTCAGATTGCGTCCCTGGCGATTTTCATTAATCCTTACTTTGTCCTGACAAAATGCATTTGATTGCGCAAGCACATGTGGCGCAGGGGCGAAAAGGCGGTATAATCCGGCGATTTTTTTTTAGCTCAACTCACTCCGGGAGAACAACAATGAAGATCGTGGAAGTTAAACACCCGCTGGTCAAACATAAACTGGGACTGATGCGTGAGCATGATATCAGTACAAAGCGTTTCCGCGAGCTGGCCTCTGAAGTCGGCAGTCTGCTGACCTATGAAGCCACCGCCGACCTGGAAACCGAAAAGGTGACGATTGAGGGCTGGAATGGCCCGGTTCAGGTTGATCAAATCAAAGGTAAAAAAATCACCGTGGTGCCTATTCTGCGTGCCGGTCTGGGCATGATGGAAGGGGTGCTCGAACACGTTCCCAGCGCGCGCATCAGCGTTGTAGGCGTTTACCGTGACGAAGAAACCCTGGAACCAGTACCTTATTTCCAGAAGCTGGTTTCAAATATTGAAGAGCGCCTGGCGTTAGTGGTTGACCCGATGCTGGCCACAGGCGGCTCGATGATCGCCACGATCGATCTGTTAAAGAAAGCGGGCTGTAGCAGCATAAAAGTGCTGGTGCTGGTCGCTGCGCCTGAAGGCATTGCCGCGCTGGAAAAAGCGCATCCGGATGTTGAGCTTTACACCGCTTCTGTGGATCAGGGACTCAACGACAAAGGCTATATCATCCCGGGCCTGGGCGATGCTGGCGATAAAATCTTCGGCACCAAGTAATGACGAAAATGCGCGGCTCCACGCATCACGGTGTTTTCAGCCTGCAGCAGCAGGCCGGGCCGCTTTTTTCTGTCGTAACAGACCATCAAATGAATTAGCCGACCACAGAGTCGGCTTTTTTTTATCTAAAAACAGACGATTAACTCAAGGGGACTTTTAATGACTCGTCGCGCTATCGGCGTTAGCGAACGGCCGCCATTACTGCAAACCATTCCGCTCAGCCTGCAACATCTGTTTGCCATGTTTGGCGCTACGGTATTAGTACCGATTCTGTTCCACATCAATCCGGCGACGGTATTGCTGTTTAACGGTATTGGCACCTTGTTGTATCTGTTTATTTGTAAAGGAAAAATCCCGGCTTATCTGGGATCGAGCTTTGCCTTTATTTCGCCCGTCTTGCTGCTGCTGCCGCTGGGCTATGAAGTGGCGCTGGGCGGTTTTATTATGTGTGGCGTGTTGTTCTGCCTGGTTGCGCTGATCGTTAAAAAAGCCGGGACAGGCTGGCTGGATGTGATGTTCCCGCCTGCGGCGATGGGCGCCATCGTGGCCGTCATTGGTCTGGAACTGGCTGGCGTAGCCGCGAATATGGCCGGACTGCTTCCTGCCGAAGGCCAGTCGCCGGACGGCACAACCGTCTTGATTTCCGTCGTCACCCTGGCCGTCACCGTGTTTGGTTCGGTCTTGTTTCGTGGTTTTATGGCCATCATTCCGATTCTGATCGGTGTGCTGGTGGGTTACGCACTTTCCGCGTTCATGGGCATCGTGGACTGGAGCGGCGTTGAACATGCGCCCTGGTTTGCCTTACCAACCTTTTATACGCCGCGCTTTGAGTGGATTGCCATGCTGACCATTCTGCCTGCTGCTCTGGTGGTCATCGCCGAGCATGTAGGCCACCTGGTGGTCACGGCGAATATCGTGAAAAGAGATCTGGTGCGCGATCCCGGACTGCATCGTTCGATGTTCGCCAACGGCTTATCGACGGTTATTTCAGGTTTCTTTGGATCAACGCCCAACACAACCTACGGCGAAAACATCGGCGTGATGGCGATTACCCGTGTTTACAGTACCTGGGTGATTGGCGGTGCGGCCATTTTCGCCATTTTACTTTCCTGCGTGGGCAAACTGGCGGCCGCGATTCAGGCGATTCCGGTGCCCGTTATGGGCGGCGTGTCCTTGCTGCTGTATGGGGTTATCGGTGCGTCCGGTATTCGCGTATTGATTGAATCTAAAGTGGATTACAACAAGGCGCAAAACCTGATCCTGACCTCGGTTATCCTGATTATTGGCGTTAGCGGGGCGAAAGTGCATATCGGTGCTGCCGAGCTAAAAGGCATGGCGCTGGCAACACTCGTCGGCGTTGCGCTGGCCTTAATCTTTCGGGTGATTTCCGTACTGCGTCCGGAAGAAGTGATTCTGGATGCAGAAGATAACCCCGAGTCGTCATCGCGCAGCTAGACGTCAATACGCGGGCAGGGATGCCCGATTCATCTCTGGTTAAAAACTATGATAGACTTGCCCCGATTTTTGCTTGTTCTCTTGCTGAGGTGCTTCTGAACACGCCGGCACAATTGTCATTGCCACTCTATTTGCCTGACGACGAAACCTTCGCCAGCTTCTGGCCGGGTGAAAACCCGTCGCTCATTGCCGCGATTAAGGGTGCGCTTAGCCAGCAGCATGGCAGCTATCTCTATTTCTGGTCTCGTGAAGGGGGCGGTCGCAGCCATCTGCTGCACGCCGCCTGCGCTGAAATGTCCGCACGCGGCGAAGCCGTGGGCTATGTGCCGCTTGATAAACGCACCTGGTTTGTCCCGGAAGTGCTGGAAGGCATGGAGCAACTGCCGCTGGTTTGCATCGACAATATTCAATGCATTGCGGGAGACGAAGCATGGGAAATGGCGATTTTCGATCTCTATAACCGCATCCTGGAAACCGGCAATACCCGGTTATTTATTACCGGCGATCGCCCACCGCGTCAGCTTAATTTGCATTTGCCCGACCTGGCATCCCGCCTCGACTGGGGGCAAATTTATCGTCTACAGCCGCTTTCTGATGAAGATAAGTTACAGGCTTTACAACTGCGTGCCGGATTGCGGGGATTTGAACTGCCCGAAGACGTTGGTCGGTTTTTGCTGAAGCGGCTCGATCGTGAAATGCGTACCCTGTTTGATACGCTGGATCGCCTGGACAGTGCGTCGATCAGCGCCCAGCGTAAGCTGACGATTCCCTTCGTGAAAGAAACCCTCGGTCTCTAAATAATCTCCAGCACCGCTTCGGGCGGACGTCCCAGTCGGGCGCGATCGCCGTTAACCACAATGGGTCGCTCGATCAATTTGGGATGTTCCAGCAGGGCGTCCAGCAACGCGCTTTCCCCGATTTCTGGCCGATCCAGCCCCAGCGCCGCATATAATGGCTCTTTATGGCGCATCAACTCACGCGCGCTTTGCATGCCCAGTTTCTGCAGCAGGATTTGCAGGGTCTGGCGATCGGGCGGTGTGTCCAGATAACGCACGATTGTCGGGTGAATATCCTGTTGCTCCAGTAGCGCCAGGGTTTCCCGGCTCTTGCTGCAGCGCGGATTATGATAAAGCGTCACCATACTATTATCCTTTTTGATACTGCTTAAAGCGTTGCTGAAGCTGACGTAACTGATCGATGCGGGCATCGTATCGGGCCTGTTTCAGACTGCCGAGCGGCACCTGTGCACTGGCACGGCTCAGGGCACTAATGGCCTGATCGAGCTGGCCGTTCAACGCCAGACTTTCGGCGCGGGCAAAGAGTTCTTCATCTGTCTGTCCCTGCTGTGCTGAGGCCTGAGCCAGCAGATCCCACCCGTTGGTATCATCTTTATGTGTCCAGGTATAGCGGTTCAGGATGCGGCTGGCATTCGCGGGCTGTTTCGCCTCCACATAAGCGTTAGCGAGGTTTAGCTGCACGACCGGGCTGGTTTTTGCCGCCTGCGTGGCGGTCAGCATGGCTATTGCCTGCTGCGGCTGGTTCAGGCCGATATCAATGTCCGTCATCAGATCCAGCAGCCAGACATTTTCAGGCTGTTTAGCCAGCAGGGGTGCCACGATCTTTTTCGCCTCGTCATAGCGTTTGGCCTGAAGAAACTGCACGGCTTTACCGTACTGTGAGGCGAGCTGTTCGCGAGAATTACCGTTGGCATATTGCGTGAGCAAATCGTCCGTCAACTGGTTGCGGCCCGTCGAATACATGCCTAATGACCGCACTTTGGCCAGATAGAAGTCTTGTGACGACTGCACGACCACCGGACGCATCTGGTTGGCACGGTTGCGCGCATCGGCAAGGCGGCTGTCAGGCAGCGGGTGCGTTAACAGTATTTCAGGCGGTTTTGAAGAGAAACGGCTCTGATCAGCCAGTTTTTGCAGGAAGTTAGGCATGGCTTGGGGATCAAACCCCGATCGCTGCAACACCTGAATACCGATGCGATCTGCTTCCTGCTCATTGTTCTGGGTAAAGCTAATAATTCCCTGCTGCGTGCCTGCCAGCGTGCCGCTGAGTGCCGCCATCCCCATCTGCGGGCTGGCCATTGCCAGTAAAATGGAGCCAAGAGCGCCCACCCAGGTCAGCGGCGCATTGCGTTTTTGATCTTCCATCGCGCGCGCCAGATGGCGTTGCGTGACGTGAGAAATTTCATGGGCCATCACCGACGCCAGCTGGCTCTCATTATCCGTAAAACGGAACAGGGCCGCGTGCAGCACCACATTACCGCCAAAAAAGGCGAACGCGTTGAGCTCATCGTTCTGAATCAGGAAAAAGTGGAAAGGCGTTTTAACCCCGTCCGCATGTGAAACCAGGCGCTGCCCGAGTTGGTTGATGTACTGATTCAGTAAGGGATCGTTAATCAGCGGGGCGCTGGCGCGGAGCTGGCGGACGTAGAAGTCGCCCATCTGCAGTTCCTGATTAATCGACAAGGTCGAGGCTGCCGTTGTCCCCATATCCGGCAATGAGTCACTGATATCTGCGTGCGAGGTTAACGGGCAGGATAATGTCAGTGCAGGGAGCAGCGTCGCAATCAGCGTCTTTTTTAACCGGTTCAACATGCCTTTATCCTGTAATGAATCCCTGATTTGGCCAGGTAAGCAGCGGAAATGTTCTTTTTTTACGTCAATATTGGTGCCTTCTTCGTATCTTAACCACTGGTGGGGAAGAATGAAATGGCGCAGTGGCAGCAGGTGCAGGGGATTGTGCGTAAAACGCGACCTGTCAGGCCACGGTGGGCGACAGAACGTCATACGGATGCACAACGCTGGCCTGTCAGCGGGCTGAGTAAAGACACCGACGTGGCGATGATCATCCCTCTCAGCTGAGGCGACGAAGGGGCAAAGCTCGGGCAGCATCTCTATTCCGTGACCCGGCAATGACGCACGGTTCTTGCGCGCCGAACGTTTCCCTCCCGGCTTCATGCCGGCTCTCTTCAGCAAGGCCACCGCGCATTACAGCAAAATCAGAACGCTGCCTTTGGCTGCGACGTGTTGGCGGCATTTTGGGCTGCTGTCACCACAACGTCATCTTGCCGTGATGTTCGTGTCACACAACGCCGTTAGTTTACGCAGCAATGAGATCGATCTCATTACGGATAAACGAGGGTGAGATGAGTGATTTAATCAGTGTGGCGGTACTGGCAGGCGTTTCGCGAGCAACCGCGGCCCGTGCCTTTTCCGATCCCCATCTGCTCAAGCCTGGCACCCTGAAAAAAGTGCTGGATGCGTCGGAACAGCTGGGGTTCAGACCGAACCATATTGCGCGCCAGCTTCGCACGCAACACTCCACCACGCTGGGGGTTTTACTTCCTTCACTCAGTAACCCGGTATTTGCCTTACAGCTTGAGGCCATGGAGCAACAGGCGCGGCTGGCGGGTTATGGCCTGCTGGTGGCAACGACGGATTACCAGCCAGAACGCGAAGCGGCCATTGTCGAACATATGTTGCGTCAGCGCGTCGCGGGCCTGGTGCTGACCGTGTCCGACGCGGACAGCAGCAGCGTATTACCGACGCTGGCAGCGGCGCACATGCCCTTTGTGCTGGCGCATAACGTCCCGCAAAACCAAAACTGGCGCTGTGTGTACGTGGATAACCGCCGCGCGATGGCGGAAGCCACGGCACATCTGATTGCGCTGGGCCATCAGCATATCGCCATGGCGGCAGGGCCGATGTTGCAGTCTGACCGTGCACGCCAGCGTTATCTGGGCTATTGCGATGCCATGCAGCAGGCGGGATTCGTCCCTCGCGGGCTGATTGACATGCCAAGTCATATCCAATCCCGATTCGATCCGCTTTTACCGCTGATCAACGGCGCTGACCCGCTGACCGCCGTGATTTGCAGTAACGATTTGCTGGCGATCAGCCTGATTGGCGCGGCGGCACGTGCAGGCATTCAGGTGCCGCAACAGCTGTCGGTCATGGGGTTTGATGGCATTGCCATTGGCGAACAGCTTTCGCCATCACTCGCCAGCGTAGTGCAACCCAGCGATCAGTTGGGTGCCTGCGCAATCGATATGCTTCTCCAACCTTCTCACGATGACTCGCGCCTGCTGGACCACCGGCTGCGTACAGGCGAGAGCATCGCGACCGTATTTCACTCGTCAACATCAGGGAACCATCATGTCTACACACAATAAAATCACGCTGCTTGCCAGGGCGGCATTCTTTACCGCCTGCGCATTTTCCAGCCCGCTGGTGCAGGCGGCTGAAAATGCGATCTGCTACAACTGTCCACCCGAATGGGCGGACTGGGCCACCGAGCTGCAGGCCATCAAAAAAGACACCGGTATCGTGGTGCCGCAGGATAACAAGAACTCAGGACAGGCTCTGGCGCAGTTGGTTGCCGAGAAAGGTAATCCGGTTGCCGACGTGGTGTACTACGGCGTCAGCTTCGGTATCCAGGCGGCGCAGGCAGGCGTGATTGCTGACTACAAGCCAGCCAACTGGGATCGGGTGCCGACAGGCATGAAAGATCCGGAGGGGAAATGGGTTGCACTGCACTCCGGCACGATGGGCTTTATGGTGAATGTGGATGCCCTGGGCGGCGCGCCCATTCCCAAATCCTGGGACGATCTGCTGAAACCAGAATACAAAGGCATGGTGGGCTATCTCGATCCGGCCAGTGCGTTTGTCGGTTATGTTGCCGCCGTGGCGGTAAACCAGGCGAAAGGGGGCAGCATGCAGGATTTCACCCCAGCCCTGACCTGGTTCAAAAAGTTACAGGCGAACAAGCCTATCGTGCCTAAGCAGACCGCCTACGCGCGTCTTATCTCCGGTGAGATCCCGATTCTGCTGGATTACGACTTCAATGCCTATCGCGCCAAATATAAAGACCATGCCAATGTGGCATTTGTGATCCCGCAGGAAGGAACGGTCACGGTGCCTTACGTCATCAGCCTGGTGAAAAACGCGCCCCATACCGCCAACGGCAAAAAAGTCATGGACTATGTGCTGTCTGATAAAGGTCAGGCGATTTGGGCCAATGCCTATCTGCGTCCGGTGCGTCCTTCGGCCATGTCTGCTGAGGCTAAAACGCACTTTCTGCCAGACAGTGATTACGCCCGTGCGCACACTGTGGACTACCAGCAGATGGCCGATGCACAGAAAGCCTTCTCTGCCCGTTACCTGAGTGAGATTCGGTAATGGCACCGTCTGACGCCCGCCGCGATTTACCGGTGGCTTCGCGCCGCCGGTCACGCCGACGCGAGCAGGGGGCAAACTGGCCATGGATGCTGCTGCCTGCGTTACTGTTTTTTGCCGCGTTCTGGCTGTTGCCTTTCGCCCGTTTATTACAGATGGGCATGACGCCAGATCGCAGCACCCAGCACAGTGGTTACTGGACGGTGCTTACCCAGCCGCAATATCTGCAAAGCCTGGTGAATACCGTACTGTTGTCGCTGTCGGTCACGCTATTGACGTTGGTCATTGCCACTGTGGTGGGCTGCTTTCTGGCCCGCCAGCGCTTCACCGGGCGCGGAACGTTGCTGGCACTGCTGACCTTTCCCCTGGCTTTTCCTGGCGTGGTGGTGGGGTTTTTAGTGGTGATGCTGGCGGGACGGCAGGGCGTTCTGGCCCAGATCAGCCTGCGCCTGTTTGACGAGCGCTGGACGCTGGCCTATTCACTGACCGGGCTGTTCATTGGTTATCTCTACTTTTCACTGCCGCGCGCCATAGTGACATTAGTGGCCGCCAGCGAAAAACTGGATCGCTCGCTGGAAGAGGCGGCCCGTTCGTTAGGTGCCAGCCAGTGGCGCATTGTCTGGGATGTGATTGTGCCGGGGCTTAAACCGGCACTGCTCTCCAGCGGTGCACTCTGCTTTGCCACCAGCATGGGCGCATTCGGCACCGCATTTACTCTGGGAACTGACCTGAGTGTCCTTCCGCTCACCATCTATGGCGAATTTACCAACTACGCGAACTTTGCCACCGCTGCGGCGCTGTCGGTGGTCATGGGGGCCGTCGCCTGGGCAGGCTTAATGCTGGTGCGGGTGCTCACCCAATCCCGCCAGGAGACGTCGTCATGAAACGTCGTGGTTTATTTTACCTGCAAATCGCCATTACCACGCTGACTGCTCTGTTCATGATTGTTCCGGTCATCCTGTCGATGCTGGCGGGCGTGACGCAGAACTACTTTGTTGGTCTGCGCAGCGGACTGACGCTGAAATGGGTGGAACAGGTTTGGGAGATGTACAGCGACACCTTTTGGCTGTCACTGTTAATCGCCGTCAGCTGTCTGGCGGTGACCCTGGTGATCGGCGTGCCAGCCGCCTGGGGCTTACTGAAATCGTCGTCGCGCTGGTCATCGCGCATTGAAGAGTGCCTGATGTTGCCGGTAGCGCTACCGGGCCTGGCCACCGCACTGGGCATTATCCTGCTGTACGGTCAGTTCAGCAGCCTGCGTGACAGCTGGGTTTTTATCTTGATCGGCCACGTCCTTTTTACGCTGCCGTTTATGATTCGCCCGGTGCTGGCGGTGATGCAGGCTATTCAGCTACCGCGCCTTGAAGAGGCTGCCGCCAGCCTGGGCGCGGGCTTCTGGCGTCGCTTTTTCACCGTGGTGGTGCCTAACTGCCGCAACGGCATTCTCGCCGGGGCCTTTATGGTAATCACGCTATCGGTAGGTGAATTTAACATTACCTGGATGTTACATACGCCACTCACCAAAACTCTGCCCGTGGGCCTGGCCGACAGCTATGCCTCAATGCGGCTGGAAGTGGGGTCGGCCTACACCTTGATCTTTATTTTAATGATTTTACCACTGTTGCTGATGCTCAACGCCTGTAATCACTGGCTTGAACGCCAGTCTCGTCAGCAACACAGGGAGGAGAAAGCATGATCCTTGAAGCTGTAAACGTGACGCTGCGCGGCTGCGCACGCCGCTTTAATCATCACCAGGCGCTCCATCCGCTCGATCTGAGCGTACGGTCAGGCGAAACCCTGGTGTTGCTGGGCCCATCCGGCTGCGGCAAAACGACCACGTTGCGCATTATCAGCGGCCTGGAGAGCACCGATGCGCCGGGTGAAGTCTGGTTTGACGATCGCAACGTGACCGACCTGCCTGTCGAGAAACGTAACGTGGGAATGGTCTTTCAAAACTACGCCCTGTTCCCCACGCTGAACGTGGCACAGAACGTGGCTTATGGCTTGAAAGTGCAGGGCATCCCGCGCCACGAGCGAGAGGCGCGTGTTGAGGAAATGCTGGAACTGGTCGATCTCACTTCCCTGGCCCAACGTCATATCGACAAGCTCTCCGGCGGACAGAAACAGCGCGTGGCGCTGGCAAGAGCGCTGGCGGCGCGGCCTAAAGTGCTGCTGTTTGACGAGCCGCTGGCGGCGCTGGATGCCAAACTGCGCGAGCGGCTGCGTCTGGAAATCGGGAGCCTGTTAAAAAAACTGGCTATCACCGCCGTGTACGTGACCCACGATCAGCAGGAAGCCATGGCGCTGGGCGATCGTATTGCCGTCATGGAACAGGGGCGCCTGGTGCAGATCGACACGCCGCAGGCCATCTATCAGCGTCCGGCCTCTCGCTTTGTGGCGGATTTCGTTGGCGCGATTAACTGTATCGCACGTGATGAGCAGGGCCATCCGCTGCGTTTTTGTCGCCCAGAGGATGTGCTGCTGGCAGACGAAGGCCGCTATACACAGCACGGTTATATCGTTGCCAGCACCTTTCTCGGAGCATCCCAACGTTTGATGATCGATATCGGGCTGGACAAGCCGATTCAGGTAGAGCGACACGCACGGGAAACCTGGCACGCCGGGCAGCGCGTCAGCTGGTCGCTGGCTGAGCAGGCCGCGCTTGAATTTACTGTTTAAGGAGACAACGTTTGTCTGTTGAACCTACGCTGATTGCGCAAATCAGCGACTTGCATATTAAAGCCCACGGTCGTCTGTCGTATAAAAAGGTCGATACCTATAACGCCCTGCTACGGGCGATTAACACCCTGAATGGGCTTAGGCCACGGCCCGATGCCGTGGTGATAACCGGTGACCTGGTGGATTTTGGCACGGCGGCAGAGTATCAGACGTTACGGCAGGCGCTGGCAACGCTGGATCTGCCGTTTTATCTGATGGCGGGCAATCATGACGATCGCCAGGCATTGAGGGCAGCGTTTCCCGATCACCCCTATTTGCAGCAGGGGCCAACGCTTAACTGGCGGCAGGAGGTGAAGGGCATTCAACTGCTGGCGCTCGACTCCAGCGTGCCGCAGCAACCGTGGGGCCAGCTTGATGAGCAGCAGCTTAGCTGGCTGGATGCAGCACTGACCGCGTCACCGAGCGTGCCCACGCTGGTGATGCTGCATCATCCGCCGTTTGCCTGCGGGATCGATCATATGGATCGCCAGCGATTACGCGATCCCGACGCACTGGCGGCGATTATTGCCCGCCATCCGCAGACAGAACGCGTGCTGTGCGGTCATGTGCATCGCGCCATTCAGACGCGCTTTGCCGGTACGCTGGCCTGTATTGCGCCTGGCGTCTCCCATCAGGTTGCGCTGGATCTGCAACCGGATGGGCCCGCAAATTTTGTGCTGGAACCGGCTGGATTTTTGCTCCATCGCTGGCATCCACAGCAGGGAATGACGACGCATCAATGTGCCATTGGTGACTATGACGGGCCATGGCCTTTTTATGACCAAAACGGTTTAATCGATTAAAGGCCGTACAGGCTGACTTTTTGGTGAATGCCGCGCTTAAACCTGCTCAAATTGTCCTACTGCGTGTAGACTTACACGCAGTAGGACCGCTATTACCATAAAAACAACAGAGCCAGGCACAGCAAAATGAATCTTTGCACTGTGGCGTCCACGCCATGCTAATTAATTTCCGTCCCCGGGCGGACTTACGCACGCTTATTGCGCTGCTGGTAATTACCAGTATTGTCATCACGCTTGCCAATAATTTATATGCGACCTGGCGCGTGCAACGCATGGTGCTGATTGACAGCACGCTGGAAGCCAACCGCGCGTATGCGGCCAAGCTGGCCTCCACCAGTGAGGTTTTTTTCCGTCTGGCGCAGTCTCAACTGCACTTTAGTGCCAATGTACTGGGAAAAGATTTCAATAATGCGTCACTGCTCAAAGCGGAAGTTAACCGTTTACGTGAACAGACCGACAGTTTCAACTCTGTCGCCGTGGTGGATGAAAACGGCAACGTTCAGGCGATATCACCTGAATCCCTGACCTTAACGGGGATGCATCTGACCAGCGATGCGGCCCGCGAAGCGCTGCAAACCCGACAGCCGTTAATTAGCAAACCGACGGTTTCCGCTGCGAATAACCTGCTTATTTTTGTCTCATGGCCGATCTGGAATAATCAGGGACGCTATCTGGGTTATATTGGCGGCACGATTTACCTTAAAAAGAAAAGTATTCTGAACGCGCTGCTGGGTGAACAGTTTTATCGTGACGGCACCAGCGTGTTTGTTCTCGACAGTAATAACCAGGTGCTGTATCACCAGAATCGTCAAATGGTCGGCAAAATTATGCCGCCGTTGATGAGCGAACGTGAGCGCCAGGAAAAAGATAACGGCTCGCTGGTCTTAACCGAGACCGACAAACCGACCCGGCTGGCGGGTTACGCCATCGTCCCGACGACCGGCTGGATGGTGGTGGCACTGAAGCCTGTCGACGTCACGCTGCAACCGCTGTCGGGCCTGCTCCTGAAAGTCCTGAAACGTTCTGTGCCCTTTGCGCTGCTGACCTTGCTGGTGGCGGTCATTCTGGCGCGGATGATCGCCATGCCGCTCTGGCAGTTGGCCCGCAAGGCCAGCAAAATTGATGCCTCAAGCGCCACTTATGAAATTGGCGGCATTCGCGCATGGTACTTTGAGGCCGCGCAGGTAAAACGGGCGCTACTCACCGGCATTGGTCTGGTGCAGGATAAAATCGGTCGCCTGAGCTCCGAAGCACAGACCGATTCACTGACCCTGTTACTGAACCGGCGCGGGCTGAATGCGGTACTCGATTATTACCAGAGCATACGCCAGCCTTTCGCCGTCCTGGCTCTGGATATCGACCATTTTAAAAGCGTGAATGATAACTGGGGACACGATGTTGGCGATCGGGTGATTCAGCAGGTGGCGCAGGCGCTACGGCAGAGCGCCCGGCAGTCGGACGTGGTCAGCCGTAACGGTGGCGAAGAGTTTTTAATGCTGCTGCCGAATACCTCTCTAAAAGAAGCAGAGGCTACGGCCGAGCGGATTCGGAACAGCATCGCGGAAAAAGAGATTGAGGAAGTCGGTCATATCACCATATCCATCGGTGTGGCCGAATGGGACGCGCGCCGGTTGCCACTGGAAAGCAGCCTGAAGCGGGCCGATGATGCTCTGTATCAGGCTAAAAACACCGGACGCAACTGCACCGTGGTCGCGAAACGCGTTAAAGCGTCTTAATCGTTAACCGCGTCGGCAGACCTGGCGCTCCGCCCGTGCGGGGAAATCCCGCGGCGGGCCGGGGCGAATCATCAGGAATTGATATGTTCCCGGCAGTAGCGCCGCTTCCAGCTGGCGGGCGTTAAGCCGGTGTGCTTGCGGAATATCTGGCGAAAATAGCCTACATCATTGAACCCACACTGGCGCGCCACCTCGGTTAGCGGCAGCTTGTCGCCGATCAGCAATTTTTCTGCCATTAAGACGCGCTGCCGGTGGATGGCTTCCGTCAGCGTCAGGCGAAATACGCGCCGGTAAACGCGTCCCAGATAATCCGCATTGCAATGCAGCATTTTTGCCAGTGCGGAGGTCGAAAGCGGCAGGTGATACTGGGTACGAATGAGCTGGTTCGCTTTCCAGGCCAGGTCAACGCCGGGACTGTCAACGACGTCCTCATGCAGGGCGGGAGCGGCGAGCTGCTGGAGGATCAGCAGTAAAATACATTCCAGTGCGACGCTCCGGTGAATGTTTTCCTGCTCGCTGAGGAACTGCCTGAACAGGGCGATGATATAGGCCGGATCGCCAACGCGGGTATGCTGGGGAAGATGCAGCAGTGCCTGGTGTAATCCATGTTGAAGCTTCGGCTGTTTCAACCAGTCAAAATGCAGCCAGTAAAATTTCAGATCCGCCGGAAAAATCCCTTCACCCACATGCAAATGCCCGGGCCTGAGCAGCAGGCTTTCGCCCGCCTGCACGCTATACAGCACGTCATCCTCGCGAATGGTTAACTGACCGCGCTCAACGAAGATGATCTCCCACGAGGTCAGCCTGCGTGCCGGATGTGTCCCGACACCGCGTGAAATAAACAGCCCGCCATTTTGCACCCGAACCGGAAACGCTATGGATAATTCGAACATCATTATTCATTTTCCCGCTGCGACAACCCTGATAATCACCTTTGTATCTGATTATTAACAAAAAACCACGAATGTATCTGATCCACTTCACAGTTTGCTTCACAGGTCGGAATTACCCCGTTTTTATACTTTTTTGTGCTCTTGTTGGTTAACGGATTCCTGACAGAATAAATCGGGTAAGGCGCTAAAACACCAATAAGCCCGCCAGAAAGCGGGTCATCCTCTCTGTCCTGCATGAGGCGTTTTTATGACTTCTACCACCATCGCTCAGGCCGATCTTAGCCAGTCGGCGACGCAGAGTGCGCTGTCCCTGCGTGAAAAAATAGGTTACGGGCTGGGAGACGCCGGCGGCACGGTGATCACCTGCCTGATCATGAACTTTCTGACGTTTTTCTACACCGATGTCTTTGGCTTAACACCTGCGCTGGTCGGCACCCTGTTTATGGCGCTGCGCGTGTTTGATGCGATATCCGATCCGGTGATGGGCGTGATTGCCGACCATACGCATAGCCGATGGGGACGTTTCCGTCCCTGGCAGCTGTGGGTCGCTGTGCCCATTGGCATCATTGGTGTCCTGACGTTCACGGTGCCCGCCGTCAGCATGGACATGAAAATCGTCTGGGCGTTTGCCACCTACCTGCTGCTTTCCGTCAGCTATACCGCCATTAATGTGCCCTATTGCGCGCTGATTAACACCATGACCACCCGCCACACAGAAGTGCTGGCGTGCCAGTCATGGCGGTTTGTGCTGTGCGGCGTGGCCGGATTTCTGGTCTCGGTAGGGCTGCCGTGGCTGGTTTCTGTCTTAGGTAAGGGGAATGCGGCACTCGGCTATCAGTCTGGCGTCGGCATTTTGTGCGCTCTGGCGGTCGTGATGTTCCTGTGCTGCTTCTTCTGGGTTCGCGAGCGCGTACCGCTGGACAGCCTGGGCAAGTTTACCCTGCGCGAACATATGGCCGGGCTGCGTAAAAACGATCAGCTGTTACTGATGCTGGTGATGTCGTTTTTGCTGATTAACGTGTTCAATATCCGTGGCGGCGGCTACATGTACTTCATCACCTATGTGTTACAGGGTAGCACCGCTTACACTTCGCTGTTTTTTACCATGGTGACCTTAGCCTCTATTTTAGGCGCGGTCATCGTTAACCCGCTGGCAAAACACATCGACACCGTCCGGCTCTACTACTGGACCAATTGTGTGCTTGCCGTGCTGGCGGTCATGATGTGGTTCCTGCCGGTGGGGCCGTCATGGCAGGTATTATGGCTGGTGGTGATCCTCGCCAACGGCGTCATCCTGGGGTTCACGCTCCCGCTGCACTTTGCCCTGATGGCCTTTGCCGATGACTATGGTGAATGGAAAAACGGCGTCCGCTCATCGGGCATGAATTTCGCGTTTAACCTGTTCTTTATTAAGCTTGCCTGGGCCTCCAGCGGCGTCATTATCAGCCTGCTGTTCATCCTGGTGGCTTACAAGCCAGGAATCACGCATCAGACACCGGCATCCTTGCAGGGCATTACCGCAATGGAAACGTTGTTGCCTGCCCTGTTTCATCTGCTGCTGCTATTCGCCATCCGCGCCTGCAAGCTCAATAACCCGATGATGGCGCAGATTTCCAGCGACCTGCGAATTCGCCATGTCCCGTCCTGAGGAGAGTAAAATGTCTGTCAATGAAGTCGATCTGCATAAGCTGACGATTCACGATCCCTTTCTCGGTCAGTATCAACGACTGGTGCGGGAGGTGGTCATTCCTTATCAATGGGAGGCGCTTAACGATCGGATCGACGAAGCCGATCCCAGCCATGCCATCGAAAACTTTCGTATCGCGGCTGGCCAGCAGGAAGGGGAATTTTATGGCATGGTCTTCCAGGACAGCGATGTCGCGAAATGGCTGGAAGCCGTAGCCTGGTCACTTTGCCAGAAGCCTGATGCAGAACTGGAAAAGACGGCGGATGAGGTGATTGAACTGGTGGCGGCGGCGCAGTGCGAGGATGGTTATCTCAATACCTACTTCACGGTGAAAGCGCCGGAAGATCGCTGGACGAATCTTGCCGAATGCCATGAACTGTATTGCGCCGGACACATGATTGAGGCGGGCGTGGCGTTTTACCAGGCGACAGGTAAACGCCGTTTACTCGAGGTGGTGTGCAAGCTTGCCGATCACATCGACAGCGTGTTTGGCCCCGGCGAAAATCAGCTGCACGGCTACCCAGGCCATCCGGAGATCGAGCTGGCATTGATGCGGCTGTATGAAGTGACCCAGGACCCACGCTATATGGCGCTGGTAGATTATTTTGTCGCGCAGCGGGGAACGCAGCCTCACTTCTATGATATTGAGTACGAGAAGCGCGGGCAGACCTCCTACTGGAATACCTATGGCCCGGCCTGGATGGTGAAGGACAAGGCTTACAGCCAGGCACATCAACCCCTTGCAGAACAGCAGCATGCGGTGGGGCATGCTGTGCGGTTCGTTTATCTGATGACCGGCGTGGCGCACCTTGCGCGTCTGAGCCAGGACGAAGAAAAACGTCAGGACTGCCTGCGGCTATGGCACAACATGGCGCAGCGGCAGCTGTATATTACCGGTGGCATCGGCTCCCAGGGCAGCGGTGAAGCATTCAGCAGCGATTACGATTTACCGAATGACACGGTTTATGCCGAAAGCTGCGCGTCCATTGGCCTGATGATGTTTGCCAGACGTATGCTGGAAATGGAAGCCGACAGCCAGTACGCCGACGTGATGGAACGCGCGCTGTATAATACGGTACTGGGCGGCATGGCGCTGGACGGGAAACACTTCTTCTACGTCAATCCGCTGGAGGTGCATCCGAAAACCCTCAGTTTTAATCATATCTACGATCATGTGAAACCTGTGCGTCAGCGCTGGTTCGGCTGTGCCTGCTGTCCACCGAATATTGCCCGTGTGCTGACCTCACTCGGCCACTATATTTATACGCCACGCGAGGATGCGCTTTATATCAATCTCTATGTCGGCAACCGGGTTGAAATACCGGTCGGTGAGCATACTTTGGGCATTAGCATAAGCGGTAATTTCCCCTGGGATGAAAAGGTCACCATCAGCGTCGATGTCGCGCAGCCCGTGCAACATACGCTGGCGTTACGTCTGCCTGACTGGTGTGAGGCGCCGCAGGTAAGCTGTAACGGCGACGCTGTGACCGATCGCGCCCGCAAGGGTTATCTCTACATTGAGCGACAGTGGCAAGAGGGCGATACGCTCACTCTGACGCTCCCGATGCCGGTGCGCCGGGTTTATGGTAATCCGTTAGTACGTCACGTGGCGGGCAAGGTGGCGGTTCAGCGCGGCCCGCTGGTGTACTGCCTGGAGCAGGCCGATAACGGCGAGCAGTTACACAATCTGTGGCTGCCCGCGTCGGCATCGTTCACCACCATTCAGGGACGCGGTGTTTTTGCGCATAAGGTGTTAATACAGGCTGAAGGGGTGAAAAAAACCGCCAGCGATCCTGAACGCCAGCCGCTGTGGCACTTCGATCACGCCCCTGCCGCGCAGCAAACCCAGACGCTGACCTTTATTCCCTGGTTCTGTTGGGCGAACCGGGGAGAAGGGGAGATGCGTATTTGGGTGAATGAAGCCTGACGCCTGAAAATGACCCACAGCAGGCCGGGCGTGTTGCTGGCCTGCGGTGAAGATAATGACCCCGTCGGCGACGATTCGCCTGCCAGTGCGCAACGGCGGGAAGCCTGAGGCTGGGGAGAATGGTACGGCACGCACCTTCACCGCGTGCCGTTTTTCATCATCCGCTAGCGCCTGTCAGGTCACGGACTGATTTTCACGTCTTTCCAGCACCAGAATATCCGGTACAATCATGGCCCTTTCTGACCTTATGGACCTGACGGCATGCTGGCTTTATTGATTCAATGGTACAAACGCCGTTTTAGCGATCCCCAGGCGATTGGCCTGCTGGTGATTCTGCTGGCGGGGTTCTGCATTCTTTTCTTCCTGAGCGGGTTGCTGGCCCCCTTACTGGTGGCGGTGGTACTGGCTTATCTGCTTGAATGGCCAACGGTACGGCTACAACGCATTGGCTGTACGCGTAGCTGGGCGACCAGCATTGTGTTGGTGCTGTTTGCCGGAATTCTGCTGGTTCTGGTGTTGATCGTCGCGCCCGTGGCCTGGCAACAGGGCATCAACCTGACGCGAGATCTGCCTAACATGCTGAACAAACTCTATCAGTATGCGGCGGGGTTACCGCGACGTTTTCCCGCCCTGGTCGATGCCGGCATCATTGATGTCATCGTCGAGAACCTGCGCGGTCGTCTCAGCGGCGTGGGCGATTCTCTGGTCAAGTATTCCCTGGCATCGCTGGTGGGATTAATGACCCTGATGATTTACCTGGTGCTGGTGCCGCTGATGGTGTTCTTTCTGCTGAAGGATAAAGAGCAGATGCTGAGTGCCGTGCGACGCGTCCTGCCGCGTAACCGTGGGCTGGCGGGTGAAGTATGGCAGGAGATGAATCAGCAAATCACCAACTACATTCGTGGCAAAGTGTTGGAGATGGTGGTGGTGGGCATCGCCAGTTGGCTGGCATTTATGTTCCTCGGCCTCAACTATTCGCTTCTGTTGGCCGTGCTGGTGGGCGTTTCAGTTCTGATTCCTTACATTGGCGCGATGCTGGTGACCATCCCGGTTATTGGTGTGGGCTTATTTCAATGGGGGCTGGATAGCGAGTTCTGGACGCTGCTTACCGTCTATCTGGTGATTCAGGCGCTGGACGGCAATGTGCTGGTGCCCATTTTGTTCTCAGAGGCGGTCAATCTTCATCCGCTGGTTATCATCTTATCGGTGGTGATCTTTGGCGGGATGTGGGGATTCTGGGGCGTGTTTTTTGCGATTCCGCTCGCAACCCTGGTCAAGGCGGTGGTGCACGCCTGGCCTGAGGCCACGCTGGATGAAACGCTGAATCGTTAAACGTTCAGGGCGCGGTAGATGCCGCGCCCTGAAGACATCAGGCTGATTTCAGATAGTCCATCACGATGTCGTGGTGATTTGACGTTTTGAAGTCGTCGAACACCTTTTCGATTTTGCCATTCGCATCCACCAGGAAGCTGATGCGATGGATGCCGTCATAGGTTTTACCCATAAAGGTTTTTTCACCCCAGACGCCAAACTGCTCACAAACCTGATGCTCCTGGTCCGACAGCAGAGTGAAGTTAAGCAGCTCTTTTTCTGCAAAACGTGACAGCTTTTCAGGTTTATCTGTGCTGATTCCCAGCACCTCGACGCCAGCTTTCTTCAGCTCATCCATGTTGTCACGCAGACCACATGCCTGCACGGTACAACCCGGCGTCATCGCTTTTGGATAGAAATAGACCAGAACGCGCTGCCCCTGGAAGTCGGCTAAATTCACTTGTTCGCCATCCTGATCGGGCAAGCTAAATTTCGGTGCGGTATCACCGGCTTTCAGTGGATTCATCACATCTCTCCATTTTGAGTTCATGCTGTGGTTAATACACCAAGAGGCGAGAAACTGCCAAATGGAAAATAATCAATTTCAGACGATTTCCTCACCTGACCGTACTTTTAACGTAGCAGAACAGTCAAGGCGGCGCTCGTCTTTACCTGCCGGGTATCACCAGTTCACGGTTATCGGCATCGTTCAGGCTATAAAGACGTAACGCGCCCTCGGCATTAAGTTCCTGACACAGTTCATTAAATGCCTGTTCAAATGCCGGACCATCGCTACGCGTTGGGCTGTGCGCCGTCATCTGAATATACAGCGTGGCGGGCCGATCCTGCTGGGCGGGCTGGATACGTGACACCAGTTCCGCAATGTTCATTTGGTGCTTATCCGTCAAATCCGTAAAGCGCTCAATGATATGCGGCGAGTCAGCCACTTCGACCTGAATAAACGCGGTATCCGCCATCGGCGGCCGGGCTGTGGCATGGGTACGTTTCATGACGATCAGCAGCTCCAGCTCAGCGCCTTTCAGCGGCAGCGTCGACTCAATCAGCGTAATCGCGTTCCAGCTACCGGAAAGCAGCATGATGAACGTAAATTCATCCCCAAGCATGGCAAGGCGACTGTCTTCGATGTTGCAACCGCAACTGCTGACGTGGCGGGTGATCGTATTGACGATACCCGGGCGGTCAACACCCAGAGCGGTGATCACCAGGTGGTGGGGTTGAGATTGCGGCAAAATAGGATTCCCTGTGCATTTGCTAATAACCATAAGGTAAACATAAAAAAAACTGCTGACAAGCGCGGGAATGGCGGAGCTTGCTTGCTTTTCCCTAAGTGTAAAACGTACCATGAAGCACTTGTTTGTCGAGGGGATCGCCAATGTTTACGGGAAGTATTGTTGCACTCGTTACGCCAATGGATGACAAAGGTAATGTCTGCCGTGCGAGTTTGAAAAAACTGATTGATTACCATGTCGCCAGCGGTACAGCGGCGATCGTTTCCGTCGGCACCACCGGCGAGTCAGCCACGCTGAGCCATGACGAGCACGGTGATGTGGTGCTGCAAACCCTGGAACTGGCGGATGGGCGTATTCCCGTGATTGCCGGAACCGGTGCTAACGCCACAGCGGAAGGTATCTCTCTGACCAAACGCTTTGAGAATTCGGGTGTTGTCGGTTGCCTTACCGTTACGCCTTATTACAATCGCCCGACGCAGGAAGGCCTGTTTCAGCACTTTAAAGCGATTGCTGACAGTACCAGCCTGCCGCAAATGCTGTATAACGTACCTTCGCGCACCGGCTGTGATATGTTGCCGGAAACCGTTGCCCGCCTCGCTGAAATCAAAAATATTATCGGAATCAAAGAGGCAACGGGGAACTTATCGCGTGTCAGCCAGATCCAAGAGCTGGTTAATGATGAGTTCATCCTGGTGAGCGGCGACGATGCCAGCGCACTGGACTTTATGCAACTGGGCGGCAAGGGCGTCATTTCGGTGACGGCAAACATAGCAGCACGCGAAATGGCCGAGCTGTGCAGGCTCGCACAGCAGGGTAATTTCGTGGAAGCTCGCCGTCTGAATCAGCGTCTGATGCACCTGCACCAGACGCTTTTCTGTGAACCTAATCCAATCCCGGTTAAATGGGCGGCAAAACAGCTAGGATTAATCGCTAATGACACGCTGCGTCTGCCTATGACGCCACTGACTGCGGTTGCACAGCCGAAAGTGGAGCAGGCGCTGGTGAAAGCGGGTTTGCGATAATTTAGGGAGTTTGAATGAATTACTCAGTAAAGCGGTCAACGGTTGCAACGGTGGTGGGGCTTTCCACCCTGATGCTGTTGTCGGCCTGTTCGAACGATCAGCGTTATAAACGTCAGGTCAGCGGTGATGAGTCTTACTTACAGGCCAGCGGGCTGCGCGAACTGAAAGCGCCGTCGGGCATGATTCTGCCTGTCCAGAACGGCGAATACGATATTCCACCGTCAACCAGTAAGGCACCAGTAGGCAAGCAGCTCGATATTCGCCCACCGGCTCAGCCTCTGGCGCTGATGAACGGCTCACGTGCGCAGTTCAGCAATAACACCGGCGTGCTGATGTTTGATAACAGCCGCGGCTCGATTTGGTCTCAGGTTGTAGGCGTTGTACAGTCGAATAACTTCCCGATCGCTTCCCGTAATGACGCCGGACAGCAGCTGACGACCGACTGGGTACAGTGGAACCGGGCGGACGAAGATAAGCAGTATCGTGGCCGTTACCAAATCAGCGTTCAGTCGCAGAGTTATCAGCAGGTCCTGACCGTGCGTCTGCTTGAACTGCAACAGGAAGGCAATAGCGTGACGTCGCCGGTACAGGTTCAGCGTTATACTGCACAAATGTTGAATGAAATTGCCGCCGGAATGGATAAGATCGCCACCATAAATGAAAACGCCGCAGCGGGCCGCGTCAGCGGTGCGATTGACGTGCAAAGCGGTGCCGATGATACCGGTCTGCCAATGCTGGTGCTGCGTACGCCGTTCAACGTTGCCTGGCAGCGTTTACCAGCAGCCATGAACCGTGTTGGCATGGAAGTGACCGACAGCACGCGTTCAACTGGCAGCATGAAAGTGACCTACAAGTCGCCAGGCAGCAGCACCTGGGACAGCGTAGGTGCCAAAGATCCTGAATTGCCAAACGGCGATTACAAGGTTCAGGTTGGCGACCTCGACAACCGGACCAGCCTGCAATTTATTGATCCTAAAGGCCATGTACTGACACAGGCGCAAAACGATGCGTTAGTGGCGGTGTTCCAGGCCGCACTGAATAAATAAAAAATTACCCCAGGCCGGAGATTCTCCGGCCTTTTTATTTCGTTTTTTGGCATAATAGCGCCAGACGAGGTAATCGATTGCGTCACGGCAATCAACGCAAATAGTCTGCCTCAGAACCGGATCTTTCATGTTTGGAGTTAAATAAGATGCAAAAGCGAGCTGAGTTGTATCGCGGTAAAGCGAAAACCGTATACAGCACCGATAACCCGGATCTGCTGATACTTGAATTCCGCAACGATACATCAGCCGGTGACGGCGCCCGCATTGAGCAGTTTGATCGCAAAGGCATGGTGAACAACAAGTTCAACCATTTCATCATGACGAAGCTGCAGGAAGCGGGCATTCCGACGCAGATGGAAGCCCTGCTGTCAGATAACGAAGCGCTGGTGAAAAAGCTGGACATGGTACCGGTTGAGTGTGTGGTCCGTAACCGTGCGGCAGGTTCGCTGGTCAAGCGTCTTGGTGTTGAAGAGGGCATGGTGCTGAACCCGCCGCTGTTCGACCTGTTCCTGAAGGACGATGCTAAACACGATCCTATGGTCAACGAATCCTACTGTGAAACCTTTGGCTGGGTCAGTAAAGAGAATCTGGCACGTATGCGTGAGCTGACCTACAAAGCGAACGACGTACTGAGCAAAATGTTTGATGATGCGGGTCTGATCCTGGTGGACTTCAAGCTGGAGTTTGGCCTGTTCAACGGTGAAGTTGTGCTGGGTGACGAATTTTCACCCGATGGCGCGCGTCTGTGGGACAAAGAAACCCTGGATAAAATGGATAAAGACCGCTTCCGTCAGAGCCTGGGTGGCCTGATTGAAGCGTATGAAGCGGTAGCCCGGCGTCTGGGTGTCAAACTCGACTGAATAAAACTCAGTGAATCAATGAAAGGAGAGCCCCGGCTCTCCTTTTTTCATTTTGGCGTAAAGCTGGTGATTGCTCCGTCACGCATCTAAAATCATGCCATCAGAGTTAACCTGCCACAGGGAGCAAAACATGCGCTGGCAAGGACGTCGCGAAAGCGACAATGTAGAAGATCGCCGTAATCAGTCATCGGGCAACCGGGGAGGCCGTATTCCTCTGCCGCGCGGCAAAGCGGGCATTATCATGCTGATTCTGGTCGCGGTAGCGGGGTATTACGGTTATGACCTGACGCCACTGTTCACTGGAGGCGAGGGCGCGTCGGTGAGCCAGCAACAGCGCACTACTAACCCGAATCAGGACGAGGCAGCGAAGTTCACCTCGGTGATGCTGGCGACGACCGAAGATACCTGGGATAAGTTGTTCAAACAGATGAACAAACAGTATACGCCGCCGAAGCTGGTGATGTATCGCGGAGCCACGCGCACCGGCTGTGGGACCGGGCAGTCTGTTATGGGGCCTTTTTATTGCCCGGCAGACCAGACTGTCTATATCGACCTGTCCTTCTATGACGATATGAAAACCAAACTGGGGGCAGGCGGAGACTTTGCGCAGGGCTATGTGATTGCACATGAAGTCGGCCACCACGTGCAGAAGTTACTGGGCATTGAACCCCGGGTCCGTCAGATGCAGCAGGGGGCCAGCCAGGCCCAGATAAACCAGCTGTCCGTAAAAATGGAGCTACAGGCCGACTGCTTTGCCGGCGTCTGGGGCCACTATATGGAGCAGGAAAAAATCCTCGACGTTGGGGACTTACAGGAAGCGTTAAACGCCGCCGAAGCCATTGGTGACGATCGCCTGCAGCAGAAAAGTCAGGGTCGGGTCGTCCCGGACAGCTTTACGCACGGCACCTCGGAGCAGCGTTATACCTGGTTCAAACGCGGATTTGACAGCGGTAACCCCGGCCAGTGCGATACCTTTGCTAATAAAGGATGAACCTGAAAGCAGTGACCTGTGCCATGCAGGCCGCCGGTATACGGCGATTGGCCGTCATCAGCGGGGAAGCCCGCTGGTGCCAGGAGACGGCGATCGCCTGGTGCCAGACGCTGGAAGGCGACGGGCTGTGGCTGAGCGATAACGCGCCAGATGTGGGCACGCACTGTCCGACTGCCGCCTTTCGTACGCTGCTGGGGCGCGAGTTCCATCATGCCGTTTTCGATGCCCGATATGGCTTTCATGCCGAGGCGCTGGCGGCGCTGGCGGGAACGCTGACGGCCGGTAGCTGGCTGCTGCTGTTAGTGCCCGAATGGACGCGTTGGGCGCAGCAGCCCGATGCTGACAGCCTGCGTTGGGCGGATGTCAGCGAGCCGATTGCCACACCAAACTTTGTCCATCATCTGCAATACCTGATTGAAAATGATGAGCAGGTGCTGTTACACCAGCCGCCGCAGCCGCTCCGGTTGCCCAACTGGACGCCACGGCCCGCCTGGCATTGTCAGGCGGCTTTTCAGCAGCAGGCGATTTTGCGCGAGCTGGCTTGTTTCTCTGCGGGCGTGGCGGTGATCACAGCGGCACGTGGCAGAGGAAAGTCGGCGCTGGCAGGCATGCTGGCCCGGCAGAGCACGCGTTGCCTGATCACCGCACCCGCAAAAATCACCACGACAGTGTTAGCGTCCTTCGCCGGGGATCATTACCGGTTTATGGCACCTGATGCGATTCTGGCTCTGCGCACATTGCCTGACGTTGACTGGCTCATCGTGGATGAAGCCGCCGCCATTCCGGCACCGCTACTCCATGCGCTGGTGGCGCGGTTTCCGCGCGTGTTGCTGGTAACGACGATTCAGGGTTATGAAGGCAGCGGTCGGGGCTTTATGCTGAAATTCTGTGCGGCGCTTGAGCAGGTACGCCATTTTACGCTGGACGAACCGCTGCGCTGGGCGCGCCATGACCCGCTGGAACACTGGCTTAACCAGGCGCTGCTGTTCGAGGATGCGCCCGAAACAGCGGGAACGGGTGAGCTATCGCCCCGGCGAGTCGAAGGCTCTGATATTGCTGCCCAGCAGGCGGCTTATCAACTGCTCACCCGTGCGCATTACCGCACCTCACCGCTGGATCTGCGTCGCCTGCTGGATGCACCGGGAATGCATCTCTGGCTGGCGAGCGATGTTCCGGCGCTGCAGGGGGCGCTATGGTTGGTGGAAGAGGGCGGACTGACAAATGAATTAGCGCAGGCCGTCTGGGCGGGCCACAGGCGGCCTCGCGGTAACTTAGTTGCGCAGTCGCTGGCGGCGCACGCGGGTTTCACCGACGCCGCCACGCTTCGCGCCTTACGCATCAGCCGGATTGCTGTCGCCGCGTCTTCCCGCCGTCAGGGAACCGGAAAGCAACTGGTTGCGTCCGCCAGTGCCGATGCCGCCGGATACGACTACCTCTCCGTCAGCTTTGGCTACACTGACGATCTCTGGGCGTTCTGGCAAGCCTGCGGTTTTACGCTGGCACGGATCGGCAGTCAGCGCGAAGCCAGCAGCGGCTGCTACGCCGCGATGGCCTTACGGGGGCTGACGCCCGCCGGAAAACAGCTGCAGCAGAAGGCGAGCGGGCAACTGGCACGCGACTGGCCACTGCTGAGATCACATATTCAGTTGGACCTGCCATTACCTGAGGCTTGTGATCAGGATTTTACCCCGCACGATGCCTGGCTGGCAGCCGGTTTTGCCTGGGCGCAGCGCCCACTGGAGGCAAGCCTGGCGGTTCTCCAGCGGCTGGTCGATATCAGCCAGCAGCCTTTGCCGTTACTCCGGCAGGCGGTCAGCGCCAACATCAGTCTGGCTGAACTGGCGCAGGCGGCACGGCTCAACGGACGCAAGGCGCTGATTATGGCGTTACGCGCTGAAGCCGCTGGGGCACTGCTGGCGTTACCCGACAGGGATGGTGACGCGTTGCGCAGGCAATTGCAATAAATCCACCAAGTCGTTCAAATATTCCCAATATCATCCTGCGCCCGGGAGCGTAGAGTAGTAGCAGGAGGTCGATATGACACTGAGATACGTAATTGTTCAGCAGCCTGCAAGGGCTGCCCAGCTGTTTCTGCTTTATCACGGCATTGGTGATAATCCCGACGCCATGGCCGAAATTGGCAGCTGGTTTGCTAAAACCTTTCCTGCGGCGCTGGTGGTGTCGGTGGGATCGCCTGGCCCTGGCGGTCAGTGGTTTAAGGAAGCCGGACTGCATGATAAAAGCGAGCAGGCCTGCGTTGACACCAGCATGCCGCAATTTGTGGCGTCGGTTCGCCACTGGCAGCAGCAAAGCGGCGTGAATCCCGAAGCCACCGCGCTGGTGGGCTTTTCACAGGGTGCCAGTATGGTGCTGGAAGGCATCAAAGCCAACGACGATCTGGCTGGTCGGGCGATTGTCTTTAGTGGCCGCTTTGTCACGCTACCGGAAAAAGCCAGCACGCGTACGACTGTGCATCTGATTCACGGCGATGAGGATGAGAATATTCCGCTGGCACAGGCGCAGCAGGCTGAACAGCGTTTAAGGCTGCTCGGCGGTGACGTGACGCTAAATATTGTGGAAGATCTGGCGCATGCCATCGATCAGCGCAGTATGCATTTTGCCCTGCATCATCTGCAGTACACGGTGCCGAAACGCTATTTTGATGAGGCGCTGGGCGGCGGAAAACCCGGCAGTGATGATGTCATTATGACGATGTAATCGTGCGCCCTCACAGAGGCGAGGGCGCGAAGCGGTTATTTCTTTTTCGGCCAGTCGTCGTCGTCCCACTTATCGTTAAAATCACGGTGTGGCGGGAGATTAGGCTTGTTATCCATAAACTTTTTGTGGTCGATGCGTTTCAGATCTTTATAAACGTTCATTAACACACCTACCATCAGCAGGATCACCAGTATCCACCAATAATCTTTAATAAACTCCATAGGCCCGCTCCTTCCCTCGCTGTCAGGCGATCAATTGTTCCATGATGCGTTGGTACATTCGGCTCAGCATTTGTAAATCGGATGCTTTAACGCATTCGTTGATTTTGTGAATTGTGGCATTCACCGGGCCCAGTTCCACCACCTGCGAGCCCATTCGAGCAATAAAACGTCCGTCAGAGGTTCCACCAGAAGTCTGTAACTGCGGCTTAATTTCATTATAGTGCGTTACGGCGTTTATTACGGCATCAACCAGTTTGCCGCGTGATGTCAGGAAGGGCTGACCGGAAAGTTTCCACTCGATGGTATAGCGCAACTGATGGCGGTCCAGCAGTTCTGCCACGCGCTGCTGAATCATGCTGTCAGTGAGTTCGGTACTGAAACGGAAGTTGAACTGGACAAACAGCTCGCCGGGAATCACGTTGTTGCTGCCGGTGCCAGCCTGAACGTTGGCGATCTGCATGCTGGTGGCAGGGAAGAAGGCATTGCCCTGATCCCATTCGGTGGCGACCAGCTCATTGAGCGCAGGCAGAGCACGGTGCACCGGGTTATCAGCAAGCTGAGGATAGGCCACATGGCCCTGTACGCCATGCACAGTAAGGTTAGCGGTAATCGAGCCACGACGGCCATTTTTCACGACGTCACCCACGACTTCGCTGCTGGAAGGTTCCCCGACCAGACAGTAATCCAGACGCTCGTTACGTGCCATCAGGCGCTCAACGACTTTTACCGTACCGTTTGCGCCACTGGCTTCTTCGTCAGACGTAATCAAAAAGGCCAGGCGTCCTTTATGATGAGGATGAACCGCGACGAAGCGCTCGGCGGCAACGACCATGGCGGCCAGCGACCCTTTCATATCGGCGGCACCGCGACCAAACAGCATGCCGTCACGGATGGTGGGTTCAAACGGCGGATTGATCCAGCGGCTGGCATCGCCAGGCGGCACGATATCGGTGTGGCCGGCAAACGCCAGGGTTTCGCCTTCACCGCGCGTGGCCCAGAAATTGAGGGTATCGTTGATGTTCATGGTTTCGATATGGAAACCAATCGCTTCCAGACGCGCAATCAGCAGCGCCTGACATCCGGCGTCATCGGGGCTGAGAGAAGGACGACGAATAAGCTGCTGCGTCAGCTCAATGACCGGACAAAACATATTATGACTTCTCCTGAAGCAGGTTCTGGTAAAGGGATTCACTGAAGCCGAGCAGCAAAGCGCCGTCGGGCGCGCGCAGGACAGGGCGCTTGATGATGGCGGGCTGGTCCAGCATCAGCGCTTTGGCACTCCCGGCATCCGTTATGGCCTCACGCTCTGCCTCGGGCAGCTTACGCCAGGTTGTGCCGCGCGTGTTGAGCAGGTCCTGATAGCCAAGCACGTCGATAAACTGCTGCAACTGGTCACCGGTCAGGCCGTCAGCACGGTAATCGTGGAAACGATAGTCCACGCCCGCCGCCTCTAAAAAGCGACGCGCTTTTTTAATCGTGTCGCAATTCTTAATCCCAAACATGACCCACTGCGCGCTCATCGTCTGCTCCTGTCATTAAAATCAGCTCGGCAGTTTACCATAGTGTGATCTGATGCATCATCCGCCCGATGGCGTCTGGGTGGAATAAATTGCGCCAATACAGAGGTTTTCCGCCTGTAGGTAAACGGTTTCAGTTTTGCCTCTAATAATTACGTGGTTTATCAATTCTGAATTAAGAATTTCCTTAATTACGCTTTTTAGGCTACGTCCTGGTCAAAACCGCATTAAAACCTGTCAGGTTAAGCCTTTGCTGAAATGTGCGTCAGCCAGCAAATCAGAAAAGACTCAGCCTTTTGGCGCCTTTGCCGATAGTAATAACAGGTGTAAACGTATTCACCAGGCGAAAAAAAAGGCGTAATATTGCCACTACAATAAGAGAGGGTTCTATGATTGACACCGAAATGGGGAACTGGAAAGAATTCATCGAAGCGATGTTACGCAATAAGTAACACGCGAGGAGAAAAGCAGGGCAATTTCCCCTCTGCTGTAATTCTTACCACACACAGAAATAAAACGGCCGCTGTTTTCAGAGGCCGTTTTTTTTTGCCTGTTCATTGTGAAAACAGGCGGCAGCTCAGTCCTGATGTTTCTCTTTGAGTGGGAAGCGGCGACGCACCAGAACAAAGAACAGCGGGACGAACAGGATGGCTAACAGGGTGGCGGAAATCATACCGCCCATGACGCCCGTTCCCACCGAGTGCTGGCTGCCCGATCCCGCACCGCTGCTGATCGCCATCGGCATCACACCGAAGATAAAGGCCAGGGAGGTCATCAGGATCGGCCGCAGGCGTTGACGTGAGGCCGCCAGCGTCGATTCAATCAGTTCTCCGCCTTTGCTGTTAAGCTCGTTGGCAAATTCTACGATCAGTATTGCGTTCTTAGCCGATAACCCCACGACGGTCAGCAGACCGACCTGGAAATAGACATCGTTCTCCAGTCCTCGCGTCCAGGTGGCAATCAGAGCACCAAGAACGCCAAGCGGGACGACAAGCATCACCGAGAAAGGAATCGACCAGCTCTCATACAGTGCCGCCAGGCAGAGAAACACGACCAGCAGAGAAACGGCATAGAGTGCGGGAGCCTGAGAGCCGGATAACCGCTCCTGATACGACGCACCCGTCCACTGGAAACCGACGCCCAGCGGCAGGGCGTTGACCAGTTTTTCCATCTCGTCCATCGCGGTGCCGCTACTCACGCCCTGTGCGGCTTCCCCGACGATTTCCAGTGAGGAGTAGCCGTTGTAACGTTCCAGACGCGGTGAACCCGTTTCCCAGCGGCTGGTGGCAAACGCGGAGAAAGGCACCATCGTGCCGCTGCTGTTGCGCACGTACCATTTATTGACATCATCCGGCAGCATGCGGTACGGGGCTTCCGCCTGAACGTAAACCTTTTTCACCCGGCCGCGATCCAGGAAGTCGTTAACGTAGTTGGAACCCCAGGCGGTGGTCAGGGTGTCGTTAATGGTATCCAGTGACACGCCAAGTGCCTGTGCTTTGCGCTCATCAATATCGATTTGCAACTGCGGGCTGTCGTCCAGACCATTGTGGCGCACGCGAGACAGGAGTTTGTCTTTGCTGGCCCTGTCCAGCAGCGTGTCACGCATCGCCATTAACTTGTCATGACCAATACCGGCATGATCCTGTAATTCCAGGTCAAAGCCGGATGAGCTGCCCAGCCCGGTGATTGCCGGTGGACTGCTGGCAATCACGACGGCTTCATTGATGTGTTTAAACGCTTTACCGGCGCGTTCAATAATGGCAAATGAGGTGCGATCGGCACCTGGCCTGTCGTCCCAGTCTTTCAAACGGATAAACAGACGCGCCACGTTCTGCCCGTTACCGCCCGGCCCGGAACCGATCGTTGAGAAGACCGACAGAACATTGTCTTTCTCTTTGGTCAGGTAATATTTTTCAACTTTTGCCACCACCGCTGAGGTTTGATCCATGCTCGAACCGGCAGGAAGCTGTACCTGGGTCATGATCATGCCGCGATCTTCCTGCGGCAAAAAAGAGGAGGGCAGATGAAGAAACAGGTACGCCATAATGCCAATAATCGCCAGATACAGCAGCAGCCAGCGCCCGCCGGTGCGCAGGATACTGGCGACACCGCGTTCATAGCGGTCGGCGTTGCGGTTAAAATGGTAGTTAAACCAACGGAAAAACCCACGCTGACCGTGATGCTCCCCTTTGGCGATGGGCTTGAGCAGCGTGGCACAGAGCGCGGGCGTCAGGATCATCGCCACCAGCACTGACAGGATCATGGCGGAGACGATGGTGATGGAGAACTGACGATAGATCGCCCCCACGGTGCCGCCAAAAAAGGCCATGGGGATGAACACGGCTGACAGCACCAGCGCAATGCCCACCAGTGCGCCCTGAATCTGGCCCATGGATTTGCGGGTGGCCGCGCGAGGCGACAGCCCTTCCTCGCTCATGATTCGCTCAACGTTCTCGACCACCACGATGGCATCATCCACCAGCAAACCGATAGCCAGCACCATGGCAAACATGGTCAGAGTGTTAATACTGTATCCGAAGGCATAGATAACGCAGAAGGTGCCAAACAGCACCACCGGCACGGCGATAGTGGGGATTAACGTGGCACGGAAGTTCTGCATAAACAGGTACATCACGCCAAACACCAACAGGATGGCCTCCAGCAGCGTTTTCACGACATCCGTAATAGAGGCTTTAACAAAAGGCGTGGTTTCATAGGCGATTTTGGCCTCCAGCCCATGTGGAAAATACTGTGACAGCTCATCCAGACGAGCACGCACCAGTTTATCGGTGTTCATCTCGTTCGCGCCGGACGCCAGTTTTACACCCAGTCCGGACGCCGCCTGGCCGTTGTAGCGGCTGAGATAATCATATTTTTCTGCACCCAGCGCCACATCAGCCACATCACCCAGGGTGACGACCGACCCGTCAGGATTGTTCTTCAGAGTAATCGCCTTAAACTGCTCGGGTGTTTGCAACATCGACTGCGCATTTACCGTGGCGTTTAGCGCCTGTTTTTTGACGGCGGGCAGGCCACCGACCTGGCCGACGGCGACCTGGGCGTTCTGAGATTTAATGGCGGTAACCACATCATCTGTGGTCAGAGAATAGGCGGTCAGTTTGAAGGGATCGAGCCAGATACGCATCGCATATTGCGTGCCGTAGGCGTCCACTTCGCCCACGCCGTCAATACGACTCAGCGGGTCCTGAATATTACTGGCGACGTAATCGGCAATATCCTGCTTGTCCATGCTGCCATCGGTCGAGACAAAGGCCACCATCAGAATATTGCTGTCGCCGGTTTTGTTTACCGTGACGCCTTGCGACTGCACGGCCTGAGGCAGCTTGCGTAGCGCTGCCTGCAACTGATTCTGCACCTGCTGGCGCGCTTCATCTGGATTGGTCCCGGCGGTGAAGGTCAGGGTAATTTGTGCCTGTCCGGTATTGCTACTGTTGGAGGACATATACATCAGGTTATCGATGCCGGTCATGTTTTGTTCGATAACCTGAGTTACGGTATTCTCCAGCGTTTGTGCCGACGCGCCAGGATAGGTGGCGGTGATACGCACGTTTGGGGGAGCCAGGTCAGGATACTGTTCAACAGGAAGCGAAATAATGGAAAGCGTGCCGCACAGGCACAGCAAAATTGCCAAAACCCAGGCAAAAATAGGGCGGTCGATAAAGAAATTCGACATTGAATCGACACTCCTCACTGCTTTTATTATTAATATGAGCGATACAGCGCATGATGCACAAAAAATCCACGCAAACCACGCACGGGTAGAAGTCTACTTTACGTGCGAGGCCGGGTTGAAAAGTGGAGAAATTATAGAGAATGTGTAAATTTGCGCGTTTTTTATCAACTGTTTCGACGTTCAATCCACATAATTGTTGCAGCAACGCGTGAACGCACATCCAGTTTGCGCAGGACGTTACGAATATGCACCTTCACCGTTTCTTCCGAAATATGCAGCGCATTCGCGACTTCTTTATTTGACAGTCCTCGCGCCACTTCCTGCATCACGCCGCGTTCGCGTTCGGTCAGCAAACGGAAAGGATCGTCGCTGTTATGCCGCGTAGCAAGATAGTGCTTCACCGCGTCGCTAAACACTTTCTCGCCCTGCGAGGCCTGCATAATCTGGCCGAGCAAGATTTCGGGTTCGCTGTCTTTGAGTAAATATCCGTCTGCGCCCGCATCCACCAGAGCATAAATATCACTGCGCGCATCAGAGACGGTCAGGACCAGAATACGTGAGCTAATGCCTTCGTGGCGCAGCGCTTTCAACGTATCAAGGCCCGACATGCCTTTCATATTCAGATCGAGCAGGATGACATCTGGTGTCAGGCGGCGGGCTTCCGCCAGCGCTTCGGTGCCGTTACTGGCCTCCGCGACGACCTGTAGCTGCGGTTCCAGCGCCAGTAACTGGCGAATGCCACGGCGCATGAGTGGATGGTCGTCCACTATCATGATGGTTAAAGCAGGTTGTTCCATGTTATCTCCCTGTCCCCTGGCATTACTGGCTTGCGGTATGGGCAGTACGTATGATCGGTTTTCCAGACTGCGCCTGAACGTTCAGGCGCAGGATGTTCATTGTACGGGGCAATCCCGTCTTCGTCTGTTGATCTGCCACATCCTGCATGATTATTGCGGCGTGGGTAAAATGCAAAACGGTGCGGTTGTGGCGTTATTCAATCTGCTGAGCCAGGCGCGGCGGAAAGCGCAGTGCGACGCGCGTGCCCCGTTGCAGTGCTGTAATCTGCAAAGACCCTGCCAGCCGTTCAGCACGTTCGGTCATCGTGGTTAAACCATAATGGCCGGGCGGCTCTTCCGTGCTGCCGATACCGATGCCGTCATCCGTCACGGTCAGGACATGTTCACCTTTCTCCGTGTGCTGGTAGTCGATAATAATCACCTGAGCACTGGCATGGCGAATCGCATTTAACAGCGCCTCTCGGGCGATCTGTAAGACGTGGACCTGTTGCTGGGCATCCAGGTCCTGAAGGCCTGGCTGGCAGGTGAACTGGATCTCGGCCGCTGACTGTTCCTGTAAGGAGGCGATCATGGCTTGCAGGGCCGCCACCAGATCTGATTTTTCAATGGTTAAGCGGAAGGTGGCAAGCAGCTCGCGCAGCTGGCGGTAAGCCTCTGCCAGCGCCCGATCAAATTCAGCAATGATGTCGTGTGCGGCACGATCGCCAGCATCGACGGTGCGCCGCAGCAGTGTCAGTTGAATTCGCAGGTAGGTTAACGCCTGGGCCAGCGAATCATGCAGCTCGCGTGCAATCGTAGCGCGCTCTTCAAGCAGCAGCATTTGCTGATGCTGTTTTTGGGTCTGCCAGATCCAGAGTGACCGCCCCAGCATGGCGGCCAGGCTTCGCATTAATGCCTCCGGCGGCGTTGTGACGGTCGTTTGCCAGCGCAGCGTGCCAATAGGTTGACCGTCCTGCTGCAAGGGTAAATGATGCCAGGCGTACGAAGCATCGATCTGGCCCGACGCAAACATAAACGACTCGCCTTCCAGCCGGATAAACGCAAGGTTTTCCCTGGCGCGCACGTTGGCTAACACGTTGTCGAAAAGGGCAGGGTGCAAGGGGCCGCGGGTCAAAATCTGTGAACTCTCATAGAGCAACGACAGCGTATGGTTTGCCTGGGTGAGATCCCGGGTTTTGTCGCGTACCCGCTGCTCCAGTATCTGATAGTGAGACTGTAACTGTGCGGCCATACTGCTGAACGTATGTGACAGCACCTTGAGTTCATTCTGCTGCTGGACATGCAGTGGCGGAAAGGCAAAATTACCGCTTTCCACATACCGGCTGGCCGTGACCAGCGCATTCAGCGGCTTAACCACCTGCTGGCGGGTAAAGCGGATTGTCATCAGCGCCAGGGCCACAATCGCCACCACGCCTGTCAGACTACTGACCGCCACCACCCGCATTTTCAGTTCTGCATAACGCTGCAGTTCCAGAACAAAGCGGTCAATTTCCCCGACGTAAGCAGGCATTTGTTGCCGCCAGGCCTGTGCCGCGTTGTCATGAAGATGCTGAGCCAAAACGGGCCAGCCCGCACGCAAACGCTGATAGTGGTCAATCACTTTGCGTGGCACCCAGGGACGGTCGAGCTGCTGTAATACGGAGGCATCAAGGGTTTGCTGGAACTGCACCAGATGATTCGCCAGCAGCTGTGGCTCCAGTCTGGCATCCCAGGCCAGCCGGTAACTCTGCATCCGCAGTGAGCCCGCCAGGTTAATGGCTTCCGCGTCACGCAGGCTGCTGGACAGCGTGAGCAGCGCCAGACCGGTAGTCAGTAAAGCCAGCAACACAATCAAGGTTAAAGACTGCGCAATACTTCTGGTAACAGAGCGTTTAACAATCACGGTAATAACCCCTTTAATGGCAGGGAATTATAAAAGAGGTGGCGGGATACGCAAGCGGCTTGTCATGGCATCGCCCAACGCGCGCCGTTCAGTCACTCAATAACCGCAGTTGACGTTTCCCAGGAATCCCGACGTCAGAGCGAACATTACTCGCACAGCTTTACACCTCACAAAGGTTGCCTTTCATTATCTCGGCAATAATCACTACCGTGTTTAACCACAGCGACCAACGCGAGTACAGGAGTATTGATGAAACATTTACCTGCTTACCTCACCGCCGCCGCCCTGTTGGCCACTGCGTCATTCCCGACCTTCGCCGCCACGGCGGTGGATCAACGTGAAGCCCAGAACCTGCAAAAGATTGGCAGCGTCTCTGTCTCCAGCGTGAATGGCTCACTTGATGATGTCACCCGCCAGCTTTCGCAGCAGGCGAAAGCCGAAGGCGCCCGCCATTTCCGTGTTATCGGCGTGGACACACCCGGCGATTCCAGTCTTTGGACCGGCACCGCAGAGATTTACCGCTAAACCCTCTCTTTTTCCATCCCTGTAGTGTTTACCGGCCAGCCAAAGGCCGGTTTTTTTGTGATCTCAGAAAAATTTTTTACAAATCGTCCGACTGATCCCCTCGGTATATTTTGCTTCGATGTTACATAACGGTTAGGATTCATCGCCGTAAATTCCCGCGCCGCTTTTAGTCAACTCACAGGCGGGCGCACAGAGGAAGACAACCCATTTCGCACTGCTAAACGCAATCGTTTGGATGCGCTATGACTTATGGTCAGGACAAACAGGAAGGCTATGAAATCTACTAAGAAATCAGCAGCGGACATGCGCGCTGCGAAACGACGCTGGCTCAATTCCCACGACTCCGGCTATAAGAAAGCCATGGGCAATCGTCACGTACAGATGATTGCTATCGGTGGTGCCATTGGTACGGGTCTGTTTCTGGGCGCAGGCGCCCGTTTACAGGCAGCGGGTCCGGCCTTAGCCATCATTTATCTGGTCTGCGGTATCTTCTCTTTCTTCATCCTGCGTGCACTGGGCGAACTGGTTTTACACCGTCCCAGTAGCGGAAGCTTTGTCTCCTATGCTCGTGAGTTCATGGGCGAGAAAGCCTCTTATGTGGCGGGCTGGATGTACTTTGTTAACTGGGCCATGACCGGGATTGTTGATATCACTGCCGTTGCGCTTTATATGCACTACTGGGGCGCGTTTGGCGATGTGCCGCAGTGGGTGTTCGCCCTGGGCGCACTGGCGATTGTCGGCACCATGAACATGATCGGCGTAAAGTGGTTTGCCGAAATGGAGTTTTGGTTCGCCTTAGTGAAAGTGCTGGCGATTGTGGTGTTCCTGGTGGTCGGCGTGGTGTTTCTTGGCACGGGCAAACCGCTGGATGGTAACGCAACGGGTTTCCATCTGATCACGGATAACGGCGGCTTATTCCCGCATGGCCTGTTACCGGCGCTGGTGCTGGTGCAAGGCGTCGTGTTTGCCTTCGCCTCGATAGAACTGGTCGGCACGGCCGCCGGCGAGTGTAAAGATCCTGAAACCATGTTGCCGAAAGCGATCAACAGCGTCATCTGGCGTATTGGTTTGTTCTATGTCGGTTCCGTGGTGCTGTTGGTGATGCTGCTGCCGTGGAATGCCTATCAGGCCGGACAAAGTCCGTTTGTGACCTTCTTCTCTAAGTTAGGCGTGCCTTATATTGGCAGCATCATGAATATCGTGGTGCTCAGTGCGGCATTATCCAGCCTGAACTCCGGTCTCTACTCCACCGGTCGTATCCTGCGTTCCATGTCGATGGGCGGATCTGCACCTAAGTTCATGTCAAAAATGAGCAGCCAGCAGGTTCCGTATGCCGGAATTCTGGTCACCGTTGGCGTATACATTCTCGGTGTGGTGCTTAACTACTACGTGCCGTCACAGGTGTTTGAGATCGTATTAAACGTGGCGTCGCTCGGCATTATCTCGTCGTGGGGCTTTATCGTGCTTTGCCAGTTACGCCTGCGTAAAGCGATCAAAGAAGGCAAAGCGGACGATGTCAGCTTCAAGCTGCCGGGTGCACCTTTTACCTCGTGGCTGACGCTGCTGTTCCTGTTTAGCGTGCTGGTCTTGATGGCGTTCGACTATCCAAATGGAACCTACACTATCGCGTCCATTCCGTTGATCGCGGTGATTCTGGTACTGGGCTGGTTTGGCGTGCGCAAGCGTGTTAATGCCATCGCCGCTACCGAACATGACCACCATGAGCACGACGGCAAATCGTCATAAACATGACCCTATTTGCTGCATAAAATGCCAGCCAGCGTGCTGGCAGTTTTTTTGCGTTGCATCTGCGCTTTCGGCACGCCGTTATTGATGATAGCGTGCGGGCGGTGCGCAATTCAGATAGTTTTCTTAGGCTGCACGTCCTATTATCTCTGGCTCCCTTCATATGGCTGCGGAGCGTCCATGTCGTTCAAGATCAACATCATCAAAGATAAGCTGCTGTCAGAGAACTGGTTTGTTCTGCGTAATATCACCTATGAGATTACCGACAACCAGGGCGAAATCGTGCGTCACAAACGCGAAGTTTACGATCGCGGCAATGGTGCCACCATCCTGCTGTATAACCGTGAAAAAAACAGTGTGGTGCTGACGCGCCAGTTCCGCATCGCCACCTATGTTAACGGTAATCAGGACGGTATGTTGATTGAGGCCTGCGCGGGCTTACTGGATGATGATTCCCCTGAAGATTGCATTCGCAAAGAGGCCATCGAAGAGACCGGTTATGCCGTGGGAGAGGTGGAAAAACTCTACGCGGTTTACATGTCGCCGGGTGGCGTGACCGAGCTGGTGCATTTCTTTGCGGCTGAATATCACGAGTCGCTGCGTGAGAATGCGGGCGGCGGTGTCGACGATGAAGCGATCGACGTGCTGGAAATGGCTTTTCCTGATGCCATGCAGTGGGTGAAAGAAGGGCGGATTCGCGACGGCAAAACCATTATGTTGTTGCAGCATGCGCTTATCGCGGGCTGGCTGACGCTCTGATGATGTGCAGAGCAGATGTGCCTGGCGGCACATCTGCTGCCGGGTTACGCGCAGGCCATGACGTTCCCGGCCACGCATTCGGGATGCGCCTGCAGGCGCGCCAGTGCATCGGCGTAGGAGGGCATAGCGTGGGCGGCGCCGGGTTGTTCGACACACAGAGAGGCAAACGCCGCCGCAAAGAGCGCGGCCTGCTCCAGAGAAACCCCTGCGGCCAACCGGGCAGCCAGCGCACCGTTAAAGGCATCGCCCGCGCCAGTTGTATCCAGTGGTGTGGCGGGAAAAACAGGAATGTGAAGCAGCTGTTGCCCGTCAGACAGTAAGGCACCGGCTGTGCCAAGGGTAATAATCACCTGACGTGCGCCTTTACGGTGAAGCGCCTCGGCGGCCTGCCGGGCACTGGCCATGTCCGTGACCTTCACGCCCGTCAGCAGCATGGCTTCGGTGCTGTTTGGCGTCAGCAGATCGACCTTCGCCAGCAGGGCATCACTGATTTTTTGAAACGGGGCCGGATTGAGGATCACAAAGGTATTTGCTGCGCGTGCGTGATCAATCATGCGCTGAATGGCGCTCAGATTATTTTCCAACTGCACCAGCATAATGTCCGCCGCCGCAACGGTCGGTTTACAGCGCGTAACCTCTGCGGCTGTCACGGTGAGATTGGCACCCGGATAGACGGAAATCATGTTCTCGGCGTCATTACCGGCTACGTAAATCAACGCATTTCCGGTGGGTTTGTCTTTGCAGGTGAACAGCGTAATCGCATCAAAACCGGTTTTTTCCAGATGTCGCCGGGCAAAGAGACCAAAGTCGTCGTGTCCTACTTTGCCAATATAGTGCACCCGGGCACCGGCGCGCAGCGCGGCGGTGGCCTGATTAGCCCCTTTGCCTCCTGGCCCCATCATGCTGTGCTGTGCAATTAAGGATTCGCCCGGTAACGGAAAGCGCGTCATGCCTGCCACGATATCCAGGTTGAAGGAGCCAAACACACACACTTTGCCTTTCATTTTTCCCCTCCAAAATAGCGCTCAGCGGCCAGACAGGCACCGCGACAGCCGGTGTGATCGGTCGCGTGACTGAAGACGATTTTCAAACCCTGGCGCGTCACGGGTGGACGCAGGTATTGCTGTATGGCACTGCGCAGCCGCGCCAGCGGAAAATCAGCCATCGCCAGCACGCCACCGCCCAGAATCAGGTATTCGGGATCGAGAATATTCATTTCGCTGGCGATCAGCTGGGCCAGGCGCTCGACGAACGCCAGCAGATCGGGGTGATCGCCGTGCAGGGTAAAGAGCTGCGAAATGGCGGTATCGGGCTGCTGTGATGCTGCCCAGCCGCTCAGCCAGTGACCGGATATCAGGGTTTCGGCGCAACCCCGGTTTCCGCACGGGCAGGGCAGATCGTTGCCCGCCAGCGGAATATGGCCTAACTCGCCTGAACCCCCATGATGACCATGATAAAACCGGCCTTCCAGCCACAGGCTGTTCCCCAGACCTGTTCCGGGATACAAGCCCACGGCATTCGCGGGTAGCCTCTCAAGCTGCAGCAGATCCCATAACATCAGGTGGTTCACATCTTTATCCATCGCAACCGGCACGCCAAGCCGCGCACTGAGTTGCGCCACCACGGGTTGCTGATCCAGCGCCTGAATAAAGGGCAAAGAGATCACCTGCTGACGGTCACGGCTGAGAATACCGGGCAAGCCGAGCATCACGCCGTTTACCGGCTGTGTCTCCAGAGTTTCGCCGATCACATCGCCCAGCGCGGTCAGCGCATCCGGTTGTTGTGACCAGCTGGCGGTCGGCACTTTACGAAAGCCACACCAGTTCCGGCCTTCTTCCATCAACTGCAGGCGCGTACTGGTACCGCCAATGTCAATGCCAAGCCAGCGTCGTTTCATGCCGACTCCTGCACCAGTTCCTGCGCCGCATCAATACTGCTGCGCATCATCGTCCAGGCGGTGGTGAGATCCTCATGTATATTGAACAGACCCGAGGTGCCCACAATCAGCACTTCCGCCCCGGCCTCCAGCAGGGTGCGGTAAGTGCGCTGATTACAGGAACCATCAATCTCAATCAGATAACGGTACCCGTGAGCCTGTTTTAACGCCTTGAGTGTCTGAATCTTCTCGACCATTTCCGGAATAAACGGCTGCCCGGCATAACCCGGGTCCACCGTCATCACCGTGATCTTCTCCAGCAGATGAATATAGTGGTGAATAAAGGACACCGGCGTGGCAGGGTTTAATACCACGCCCGGTTTTTTCCCCAGGCTGCGGATCTGGTTGATGACCCGGAAGGCATCACGGTTGATCGTCTCTGCGTGCGGGCAAATAAAGTCAGCCCCCGCTTTGGCCACCGCTTCAATAAAATCAGTAGGCTGCTCAACCATCAAATGCACATCGATAGCCACCGGCGTATGCGGACGGATTTGCTCGATAAAGAACGGCGAGAGGGTGATATTTTTAACGTAGTGACCGTCCATGATATCGACATGCAGGAAGTCGGCGCGGGAGTTCAGCACAGCCAACTGCTGTTTGATCTCCATCAGGTTCATACACATCAATGATGGGGAGATTTGAATACGCATCATACTTCCTTTTTCTCAGTCAGAGGATTCAGTGCCGCGCTCAGGCGCTTGCTGCGCTTCACGTCACGGCGTGCATTCAGTCGGGCTTTGCCCTGTTTCACGGCGAGCACCACAATCAGTACCGCGCCCCACATCGCCAGGCTCACGTGCTGGCTGATATTCATCAGGTTGAAGCCGGTGGAGAGGATCTGCAGTGCAATCAGCGCCAGAACGACACCGGTAACGCGGCCAAAGCCGCCGTTGGGATCGGTGCCGCCAAGAATAATGGCCAGCACGGTCAGTAGCAGATAGGCATCGCCATAACCCATGCGCGCGGAGTTAAAGCGCGCCATCATTACCAGCCCCGCCAGCACACACAGCAGGCTGGAGATGACATAGACAAGGATGATCATGCGGTGTGTGTTGATACCGCTAAACCAGGTGGCATTGATGTTACTGCCGCCCATATAGATGCATTTACCGGCGCGGGTTTTTCCCAGGAACAGCGCCAGTAGGGCGGCGGCCAGTAAAAATACCCACAGCGGCAGCGGAACACCCAGCAACGTATCGGAGCCCAGGGCGCGCACGACCGGCGGCATGCCGCTCACCGCCGCCCCTTTTGTCAGCCAGATGCCGATGCCGTTGAGCGTGATCATGGTCGCGAGCGTCACCAGAATAGGATGCGCGCCGATGCGCGTGACCATCACGCCGGTAATCAGACCGATGAGTGCCGCAATGACCATCGCGCCCAGCATCGCCAGCAGTAACCAGCCCACTTGCTGGCCGGTTCCCGCGCCGTCCGGCAACATGCTCAGTAGCACCCAGGCGATGAATAAGCTGGTCAGGTTGGCGGTCGTAATAATGGCCAGGTTTAATCCCCCGCTCAGAATGGCAATAAACATCGCCAGAGTAAGCAAGCCCAGCTCAGGCAGTTGAAAGGCCATGCTGAGAAAGGTGGAATCGGTAAAGAAACGACCGGGCAACAGGATGCTGAACAGCGCCAGTGCAAACGCGATGAGCAGCAGCAGGCCGGTATTGGTGCCGTCAGGTTTTAACGCCAATAAAGGTTTCATAGGGGTTCTCCCATCAGACAAAGCTGACGTCAGTCTCTTTGCGTTTTTTATAGTGAGTAACGGCGATGGCGATCATGATGACCCCGCCGACCACGATGTTCATGAAGTAGTTGGAGACACCAAGCAGGTTGAGACCGTTCTTCAAAATGGCGATCAGGAAAACCCCCATTAAGGTGCCGCTGACCGTGCCTTTTCCCCCCATCAGGCTGGCACCACCCAGCACGGTGGCAGCCAGCACATCCAGTTCACCGCCCACCAGCGCGTTCGGCACCACTTCACCCATGCGGTAAACCTGTACCAACCCGCCAATCGCTGCCATCGCACCCAACCAGCCATAGGCAAACAGGTGGATCAGGCCGACGCGAATCCCGATGCGCCGAGCCGACTCTGCGTCACCGCCAACGGCATAAAGCTGGCGGCCTAAGTGGGTTTTGTTGAGTAACACGGCGGTCAGGGTGGCGATGATCAGCAGGATGAGCAGCGGCAGGCCAAGCTGAAACGTCTGGCCTTGCCACGTAAACGGCAGCACGTTGCGTAAGGTGATCCACCAGTCGGGTAACTGATAGAGGCTGCGTCCGCCGGTTAACCACATCAGCAGGCCAAACAACAGCGACTGCATACTGATGGTGATAATGATGGAAACGACCCGCAGCCAGGTGATGAGCCAGGCATTGATCACCCCGAACAGGGTGCCGCAGGCAATGGCCAGGATAATGCTCAGCAGTGCGTTATCAAACTGATAGTGCACAAACAGGGCGGCGATAAAGTACTGCACCACCGAGGCGACGGCAGCAAAGGAGATATCGATGCCGCCGGTGACCAGCACCACAAACAGCCCCAGCGCAAAGATGCCGGTTACCGCATAGCTTTCGGCTAAATCCAGCAGGTTTTGCACGCTGAGGAACTGGTCGCTGGTCAGTGAGAAAACCACAATAAACAGCAGTAAAACCCAGGTCAGCCAGCCCTGACTGGAGTGAGGACGTAAGCGGGATAAGTCAGGCATTGATCACCTCTGCAAGTTGCTGTTGCTCAACGCTGTCGGGCTGGTATTCGGCATGGATCGTGCCGTCGCGGAAATGCAAAATGCGGTCACAGTTGTGCCAGACCTCAGGGACCTCGTCGGAAATCAACATAATCGACAAGCCTTCACGCGCCAGCTCGTGGATCAACTGGTAAATACTGGCTTTCGCCCCGACATCCACACCGACAGTGGGCGAATCAAGAATTAACAGACGAGGCTGAGTGAGCACCCACTTGGCTAAAACGATCTTTTGCTGATTGCCGCCGGAAAGCGTGGCGATCGCCTGCTCGGGGTCGGCAACCCGGACGCCCAGCTGCTGAATCCACTGCAGGATCAGCCTGTTCTTGCGGTATTCATCAATCAGGTGAAAGCGGTTTTGCAGTTTGTCGAGAATGGGTAAAACCATGTTATCGGCCACCGACTGTTGCTGAACCAGCCCCAGCGTCAGGCGGTCCTCTGACACATAGCCAATACCGGCTTTGATCGCGTCTTCATGGCTGCGAAAGCGCACCGGTTTCGTGTCCAGCCAGATCTTGCCGCTGTCAGGCCGGGTCATACCAAACAGCGACAGGGCCAGCTCGGTACGGCCTGAACCCAGCAGGCCACAGAGCCCCAGCACTTCGCCTTCATACAAACGAAAATTCACGTCGTGGTACTGTCCGTTACGGCTGAGATCCTCCACCTCCAGCAGCACCCGATCGCGCTTGCGCGTTGGATTTTTTAACGGATATTCCAGCTTCTGTCCGGTCATCAGCTCCGTCAGGCGGTGCGGCGTCATCTCCTGCGCTGGAAAGCTGCCAATCTTGCGACCATCGCGAATGACCGTGACCCGATCCGAGATCTCCAGCACTTCATCCAGACGATGGCTGACAAACACCACACAGATGTTTTTCTGCTTGAGATAGCGCACCGTGCGCAACAGCTGATTCACTTCCGTGCGGGTAAGTGAGGCGGTGGGTTCATCCATGATCACCAGCCGGGCATCGGCAACCAGGGCACGACAGATAGCTACCTGTTGCCGCTGGGCGATAGAGAGATGCGCCACTTTTTCGTTAAGATCGAGCGTGAATTGCAGCTCCTCGACAACGCGCCGGGCGCTGTCAAACAGCGTTTTACGCTGGTGCCAGCCGAACAGGCCACGCAGGTTGTGTTCAAACGCGATATTTTCAGCCACGCTCAGGTTGGGGAACAGGGACAGGTCCTGATAGATCACCTGTATGCCAAAGTCTCTGGCCTGCTGTGTCGAGAGGCGAGGCACAATTTCCCCGTCGCCCAGGCGGATCTCGCTGCCGCTGTCCGGCGCATGTACGCCGGACATCACCTTGATCAGCGTGCTTTTGCCACAGCCATTCGTCCCGGCAAGGCAGTGCACTTCACCGGCCAGCAGCGTCAGCGACATATCGCTCAGTGCGCGATGACCGCCAAAGGTTTTCGACAACCTGTTCAGGGTGACGAGCGTTTGTGGTGCGACAGGTTCCATCACTACAGCCCCAGCTTAATCAGTTTCGGCAGGTTGGCTTTATCCAGGCTTTCGGTGTTGTTGCCCAGAATGGTGTGCGTGGTTTCATCCACCCGCACCTTGCCTAATCCTTCAATGGTCATGCCATCTTTAATTGGCGTGTTCTTCTCCATCATCTCGGCAAGACGGACAAACACTTCTCCGGCGGTATGCGGATTCCAGATATAACCACCTTTAATGGCACCCCGGTTGACGAGCTGCGCGCCCTGGCCCGGACTGAATGAGCCAATGACGCAGACCTGGTTACTCTTGTTGCGGTTCATCACCGCCCGGCCTGCGCCGATAGGGCCCTGAGAACCAAAGGCCAGAATCCCTTTGAGATCCGGATACCTGGACATCAGCTCATTGGTTGTGCGGATGGAATCATCCAGCGATTCCCCCACGCCAAATTTGTCAGTGACTAATTGCATTTTTGGGTAATGCTGCTTTTGATATTCCAGCGCGGCGTCGGTCCACTGCTGGTGGAGCGGCACCGTCAGGCTGCCAACGTACATCGCGTATTGGCCTTCATCGTGCATACAGGCTGCCAGCGCTTTCATATGGTTGATGCCATGGGTAGTTGCATCCACCAACTCAAAGTCCCAGTTGGCAAACTTCTGGCCCGGCGACTCGTGGGTAATCACTTTGATGCCCGCATCACGGGCGCGCTGTAAAACGGGTTCCAGCACCTTGGGATCGTTCGGCACCACGCCAATGATGTCCACTTTCTGCGCAATCAAATCCTCAATGGCCCGCACCTGTAAGGCGGGGTCGGCTGCGGTGGGCCCGACCATCCACGCATCGATCCCACTTTTCGCCGCTTCACTTTTTATCCCGGCCTCCATGGCGTTAAACCACGGAATGCCGCCAATTTTCACCACGATCCCCATACGTATTTTTTCTGCTGCCTGGGCCTGGAATGCAAATAACGCGATCAGGGTGCAGGCGATAAGCTGTTTTTTCATAGCGACTCCATTTAATTATTCATAAGCTGTACGGACTGAGGGCGTTGCGAACAGTCGATAATATTTACCCCGTTCCACGCCAGTTCCTGTTCCAGTTCTTTATCTTTTAATTGGTCAGTGATGAGAAAATCCACATCACGGTAATGGCAAACACGCGCGAATGAGGGCCGAAGAAACTTAGAGCTGTCCATTAATAAATGTTTTCGTTCTGCTGCCAGAATGAGCTGTTGTTTTAAATGTGCATTACGTTCATTCCCTTCGCGTAAATAACCGTCATTGCCCAGACTGCTACAGGAAAAAAAGATTTTATTTATTTGAAACTCTTTTAAGGGTTGTTCAGTCACGATGCCGTGAAAATCTTCATAGCGATCGGAATATTCTCCGCCCAGGCAAATCGTGCGAATACTGCTGCGCGCCGCCAGCGTCTGCACAATGCGCAGAGAATTGGTTAATACCGTTAATTCTATATCGGGTAACTGTCGGGCCAGATAAAAACAGGTGGTACTGCTGTCGAGTAATACACAGTCACCCACGCTAATAAATCCCAGTGCCCGTTTAGCAATGGCCATTTTGGCATCGACATGTTCATTAATTCGCTGGCGAAAAGATAATTCATATTCATTAATGCCACGATTATTTATTTGTATGGCCGCATTATATTGTTTAACCGGGACTGCACCGCCATGACTTCGCTGTAATATGCCTTTCTTTTCCAGTTGCGCTAAGTCCCGACGAATCGTTTCCTGCGAAACCTGACACAATGCGGTAAGTTCCGCGACAATGACACGTCCATTACGCATTAATTCATCAATAATTCTCTGCTGGCGTTCAATCGGCAACATGCTGGCCTCCGAGGGTTATAAAGTACTGGAAGGCGCGCGGCAAAAATGTGGCCTGAGCGTGGGTACGCAGGACGCTATTTTCACGGCGCACATAAAGAGATATTTGTTGGGTTTTTATGAAACGGGATGTAATCTTTATTATTAAAAAGTGATGCTGATCACCTTTAAAGGGCTTTTTAACCTGAGAAGAATCTGTTGATAACCTTTTATGTTTAATCTTGTGACGACTATATCATGCCTGTTTTTGACCGTTTATGTGTATTTGACCGATTGCGCTGGCGGGAATGTCCGACGAATCCGATTGAGCGGCGCGGGGTGAATCAGCATGATAAATATTCTGCAGACTTTATTGCACTTCTCTTGTCATAAAGCGGATGTTTTTTAGACGGTTAGCTGCGCTTGCTGAGCACTTCACAGAATGCGGCCTTCGTGACGTGCGCGATTGCGCTATCATCTTCCACTCAAAGAAGTTGGGGCTGGTTTTTCTTAATGTGGTATGGGATGAAATCGCTGTTTGCGTTGCCTTTTTTTATGGTTGCAGCTGTTCAGGCTGAGCCGGTACAGAAGCTGTTTTCTGACTGGCAATTAACCTGCAATAATGCAGCGCATTGCGTTGCGCGAAGCATACCTGGCGACAAAGGCCTGGTGATGACCCTTTCCCGCCACGCGGGAACGGATGACCAGCCTTTACTGCGCATCGATTACGGCAGCGCCTACAGCGGAGCGCTTCCCGGCCCGGCACTAAAAGATAATCTGTTAGTCGATCAACGCCGACTCCGGCCCGATTTCAAGCACTGGACGGTCGAACCGCACCATCTTGCCACCAGTAATCCCATCGCTATTAATGAGTTCCTTGAACTGACCATGGATGCCAAAAGCCTGCAGCTGACGTTCAATGCCGGTCCGCAGATTTCGTTGCGCGGTATGAAGGCGGCGCTGTTATATATGGATGACGTGCAGGGACGGGTTAATGACATCAGTGCCTGGGTCAGGCGCGGGGAACGAAACAGCGTGCCGGCCGCCCCTGCGGTGCCACAGCTGCAGCCTGCCGTGGCTGCGCCTGCGCCACTGACGCGTGAAGAGACCAGTGGCCTTATCGATTACGGCACCTGGCGCGTGAATTCGGACAGCTGTTCGCTCGATCCGCTGCGCCGGGAAGTGAGCGTATCTCCCCTGACCGATAAAAAAGCGCTGCTGCTGGTGAGCTGTGAGATGGGCGCGTACAACGTTATCGATCTGGCCTTTGAAGTGACGCGTGCGCCGCCCTACGTGGCGCGCGGTCTGACCCTGACTCTGCCTTTTACGCCGCCGGGTGACACAGATCGCCAGCTTGAGCTGATTAATGCGGATTATGATGCGGCAACCGGGCAGCTCTATACCTTTGGCAAGGGACGTGGATTGGGCGACTGCGGCACGGCCACCCGTTGGCAGTTTGATGGCGAGCGCTTTGTTTTAGCCGAATACGCGCAGGAGTCGACCTGCGATGCCTGGCACAGCAGTGACGACTGGCCCACGCTCTGGGTGAGCCAGTCAGTCACGGCGGATAGCCGCGGTTAAGGAATCGCCTGCACCATCATTGGTGAGCCGTTCTGATTGCCCACCAGCTCCGCGAGCAGGTTGTTGACGCCGTCGCTCATCGGGGTAAAACGCGTCAGTGGCGAACGAGTGACGACCACGAAAACCCCAACGTTTTGCTGCGGAATCATCGCGATATAGGTGATAAAACCACCGCCACCACCGGTTTTCTGGATAATGCCAGGACGACCGTTTGCCGGGCCCATATAAACCCATCCCATGCCCAGCGCGTCGGCTTTGCCCGGCACATCCATGCCATCGACTTTATGTAGCTGGTCGCGACGGTAGATCAAGGTCTGCAGGCGGTCGATTTGCGGCGTACGATGATTCACCGATGAGTTCAGGAACTGCTGCATCCAGCGCCCCATATCATCAGGTGTCGAATAGACGCCGCCGCTGCCAATCGCTGCCAGTGTGTTGTTACAGGGGCTGGCCCCTTTTTCCGCGACCATCAGACGGGCGCACTGTTCAGGTGACGGCGTAAAGGTGGTGTCTTTCATGCCCAGCGGGCGGGTAATCAACTGCTGTAGCAGTGCCGGATAAGGTTTACCTGCTGCACGTGACAGCGCATCACCGAGCAGATCATAACCAAGGTTGGAATAGGCCGCGTTGGTGCCTGGCGCGGCTTTGAGGTTGGCCTTGTTTAACCAGCTCCAGCGTTCACTCTGCGTGGGCCACACGAACACCGGACGATGCGGTTTGCCGCCGGGCTGTTCACGCGGCAGGCCGCTGGTATGGGTCGACAGGTTAATCAAGCGAATGGGCTGACCGTCAAAACTGGGAACCCGTTTTCCGGGCGGTGCATATTTACTCAGGGGATCGTCAAGACGGATCTCACCGCGCTCGGCCATCTTCACCATCACTTCACTGGTCATCAGCTTGCTGAGTGAGGCGATGCGAATCAATGAATCTTTTTGCGGACGAATATTGCTGCCCGGCCGCGTATCACCAAAACTGGCGAAAACCCGCTGATTACCGTCTATCGCGACCAATGCCATACCGGTGGCACCGCTGGCATAGAAGATGTGCTCGGCATAGCGATCGACAATTTGCGATGCCAGCAACGGATCGGGCGCAACCTGCGCCATGCTTTTAAGGGGAAGCAAAGAAACCATTAAGGCCAGTAAATAAGGAGTGCGCATTTTCAACGGGGACGGCTTCGCTATAGAAATCGGGAGAAAGCCTATAGTAATGCGTTTGCGAATGACGGGAAGAGGGAAGGGCAGTTTTTTTTGTTTCGGATTACAGCACGCTGCCGGGCTGATAGCGCATCCTGGCCCAATGTGGCGATCACCTGTCGGACAGGTTTCCCTTGTGCCGTGATGCCTGGGCCGCTTAGCGCCGACAGCGTCAATCCCGGGATAACATCATACGCGTTTATACATTCGTCTGGGATGTCCTACCTTGCCATACAGCATTTCCACCGTCAGAAACCCTGTTTCAACGCAGTGCTCCAGATAGCGGCGGGCGGTCGTCTTACTCACTCCGGTCTCGGCCATCACATCATCCACCGAAAAAAGACGCGTCGTGGCTGCCGCAAAAAGCGTTTGTACCCGTGCTAAGGTATTTTCTTCAATGCCTTTGCTGCCGTTGTCGTGCGGATAGTTTTTTGCCTGTAACTGATACAGCACGTCCACATTCTTCTGATCGACGATTTTCCATGTGCGTTGCTGTTCCGCAAAGGCGATAAAATTGGCAAGCGAACGGTTAAGCCGCTTCCATGAGACTGGTTTAAGGACGTAATCAAAGGCCCCATTACGAATGGCCTGGCTACAGGTATCCATATCGCTGGCGGCCGTAATAAAAATAATGGAACAGTTAGCGTTTGCCAGGAGAGGATCGCCAATCAGCGTGATGCCTTTGCCATCCGGCAGATAATTGTCCAGCAGCACAAGCTGCGGCAATCTTGTTTCAAGCTGCTGCTTCGCCTCTGACAGCGAGTGCGCTATTCCAACCAGCCGCAGCTGAGGATGGTTGTTAATCAGTTCTGCATGAAGTTGAGCCAGTTCATGCTCATCCTCAACGATCAGGACATCAATAGGATCATGTTGCATTGCTGACCTTCTCCGTTTCCGTGGTGGGATACTGATTTATTTCCACACAGGGAATAAACAGCGAGAAAATAGCACCGCGCGGCAGGTTATCGCTCACCTCAATCGTTCCGCCGGTGCGGGCAATATAGCTTTCGATTAAATACAGCCCGATGCCGTGATCGCCTCGGGTTTTGGTCGTCACCCCGCGTTCGAACATATGCTCACGGATTTCAGGACGGATGCCCACACCGCGATCGGCGACTTCAATGATCAGTTCACGCGCGTTGAGCTTAATCAGCACTTCGACAGGATCGTGCGGCAGTGGCGCGCGTTGGGTGGCTTCAATGGCATTGTCCAGAAGATTGCCAGTCACCGAGATCAGTTCAGCATCCGTGAGCGGAAGAAAGGGGCGATCCATCAGACACGCGGGATCAAAGTGGATATCTACGCCTTTCTCGCGGGCACGTACCGCTTTGCCCAGCAGTAAACCGCAGAGCAAGGGCGACTGGAAGCGGGTGGAGACAAAGTCCAGCAGCTCCTGTTCGTGCTCTGACTGTGCCTCAATATAATCGATTGCCTCTTCAAAGCGGCCCATGTGCAACAGGCCAGAAAGGGTGTTCATGCGGTTAAGCTGTTCATGACGCATAATGCGCAGATTATCGACGTAACGTTTTACCTGGCTGAGTTGGGCGCTGAGTGAGTCGATATCATTGAGGTCGCGAAAGGATATCACCCATCCCATCAGGGACGATTCCAGCATGATACGGACCCGGCTGGCGATAACGGTCAGCGAATTGAAGCGGCTAATCTCATCATGGGTATCTTTTTCCAGCATGACCGGCTGCGACAAAAATGGAACGGGTGAGATCACCTGGCTGACAGATTGCCCACGCAGTTGTTCGGCGGACTGCGCCAGTCCAAGCAGTTTTCGCGCCGCCTGGTTGATCACTTCGATTCGCAGATGTTCATCAATGACGATAACCCCTTCATAGATGGACTCCATCATCGCTTTTTGCTGACGCACCATCAGGCCAATCTCACGCGGTTCCAGCGAGCAAATCTGCTTTTTAATATTGCAGGTAAAAAACCAGGAGAAGATGAACAGGGCAATAAGCAGCAGGGCAGCCACGATCAGAATATTGACCATATTGCTGAAGGTAATCGCCTCAAGATAGCGGGTGAGATAACCCACGGAGACAATGCCAATGACCTGGCCTTGAGCGTTAACAATCGGTGCTTTGCTTCGCAGCGAAATCCCCAGACCGCCAGTCCGGATGGTGGTGATACTTTGGCCCGAGAGTACCGCAGCGTTGTCCCCGCCGACTAACGGCTTGCCGACTTTATCTTCACTCACGGAATGAAAAAGATGCAGGCCCTGGTGGTCACCAATAACGATAAAACTGGCATCGCTCTTGCTGGCAATCGTCTGCATCAATGACTGAATGGCCTGAATGTTGTGGTCCGCTATCTCTTTTTTAAGGTCAGGTATCTGCGCAATCTCCTCGGCCTGAACTTTGGCACGCATGCTCATCGCCTGGTAGATCTGTTGGTTGATGCTGACGTAATAATAGCTACCCAGTAGCACGAACAGGGCAGACGTAAAAACAACGAGCGAAAGAAACAGCTTCGTTTGAAATGACAATTTCATGACGATTACACGTGCTTTGAATTAATAACATTACTGTATCATCTTTTTAACAATATGGGCCAACCCAGTATAACCGCATGATAAGCAGCATAAAAAAAACGCTGACTGTTTTTTGGGCCGCGTTGACGCCCCTTAACGTGGGAAAGCAGACGGAACCGCAATAAAAACCATAAAAACCACGGCGCGAACCAGGACGACGATCACTCAATTTAAAAAAGACCATTAAAACTTTATGCCAGACACCTTCCCCTTCACGTAATTCATCCTCTTTTAACGGCATCCTGAAAAAAATAATGATGCAAAGAGGATAATAATGAGCACACCTGATGATTCTTTCTTGTCTGAGAAACTGTCCAGTACATCGCGCCGTAAAACCCTGAAAGATCAGTGGTGGCATATTATGGATAACTGGAAAGTCGGGATTATTCCTCTGCCGCTCTTCGTACTGGCGGGCTTGCTTATCGCGGTAGACTGCCTGAGTGGGACGCTGAAAAGCGATATCGTGGTCATGGTCGCCACGCTGGCTTTTTTTGGTTTTGCCTGTGGGGAGTTTGGTAAACGTCTGCCCGTGGTCGGCAGGCTGGGGGCCGCCGCGATTTGCGCCACCTTTATCCCCTCTGCGTTGGTTTACTACGGTTTGCTTCCCGACATCGTGGTGACGTCCACGACGCAATTCTATAAATCGACCAATATTCTTTATCTCTACATCTGCTGCATTATCGTCGGCAGCATTATGAGCATGAACCGCACGGTGCTTATCCAGGGCTTTCTGCGCATCTTTTTCCCTATGTTGTGCGGAGAAGTGGTGGGCATGATTGTTGGCATGGGCGTCGGGCTGGCGCTGGGGTTGGAACCTTTCCAGATCTTCTTTTTTATTATTCTGCCGATTATGGCGGGTGGTGTCGGTGAAGGCGCGATTCCGCTCTCCATTGGCTATGCGGCGTTACTGCATATGGATCAGGGCGTCGCGCTGGGCCGTATTCTGCCCATGGTCATGTTGGGTGGCGTAACCGCCATTATTATCTCGGGCTGCCTGAACCAACTGGGGAAACGTTATCCGCACCTGACGGGGGAAGGCCAGTTGATGCCGAACATCGCCAATGTTGAACCTGAGCCGCTGCAATCCGTTTTTTCGGGGAAAGTTGACGTCACCGCGATTGCTTCCGGGGCGCTGCTTGCGGTGTTGCTGTATATGGTGGGCATGTTGGGTCAGAAATTTACCGGTCTGCCTGCGCCGGTTGGGATGCTGTTTCTGGCTGTGCTGGTGAAGCTGGTCAATGGCGTTTCTCCCCGTATTCTGGCGGGTTCTCAGGTCGTTTACCGGTTCTTTCGCACTGCTGTCACCTATCCGGTGCTGTTTGCCGTCGGTGTCGCCATTACGCCCTGGCATATTCTGGTCACCGCGTTTACGCTCACCAACCTGCTGGTGATTATCAGCACGGTCAGCGCGCTGGTCGCCACGGGCTTTTTCGTCGGCAAAAAGATTGGTATGCATCCGATTGATGTCGCGATTGTCTCCTGCTGCCAGAGTGGTCAGGGCGGCACCGGCGATGTGGCCATTCTGACGGCCGGTAATCGCATGGGCCTGATGCCGTTTGCGCAGATCGCCACGCGCATCGGCGGGGCCATTAACGTTTCGCTTTCGTTGTTATTGCTGAGCCATTTTTTGAAATAAACCTGTTCCATAAATAACGCCAGGTCAGGCTGCGTAAACGGCAGTCTGACCTGGCGTCCTGATAAAAGCGTTGGCCTGGCTGATATTCACAGAGGGAAACAGGATTCAATCAGGGTAAACCCACGTCATCGCTCGGCAATAGCGAGTGGCACAACCCGCGCCACTTAACGTCATCGCAACCCATACGCGCGTTTTCCTCTTCTGTTCCGCTGGGGTTCCCACTGAAGGGAGCGTAAAGCAGGGCGGCAACGGCCGGCTGTCGAGCAGGAAAATACGTGTGATAACGCGCGGGATGCCATGCTCACTGGATAGCCTGTTCAGGACGGATAACGAAGACCTGGCGGGAGGCGATCTGCGACAGGAAGCGGATTTCAGAAAGCCGCGCGCCAGCACAGGGCTGGCGCGCGGTGGTACGCTGAACGAGCGACCTTGCCGGATAGCGGCAGGACGCTCAGGCGGGTAGGGATTACGCCGGTTTCAGCAGGGCTTCAGCATGGCTGACGATGTTTTCCACCGTAAAGCCAAATTCAGCAAAGAGTTTTTCCGCCGGAGCCGACTCACCGAAGGTGGTCATGCCCACGATGGCACCGTCCAGTCCGACGTACTTGTACCAGTAGTCTGCAATGCCCGCTTCTACCGCGACGCGCGCTTTCACGGTGGAAGGCAGTACCGACTCACGGTAAGCCGCATCCTGTGCGTCAAACAGGTCAGTTGATGGCAGCGAAACCACCCGGACCTTATGACCGCCGGTCGTCAGCTTCGCCGCCGCACCCAGGGTAATTTCCATTTCGGACCCGGTGGCAATAAGGATGATGTCTGGCGTGCCATCGCAATCCTTCAGCACATAACCCCCGCGCTTGATGTTAGCCACCTGCTCTGGAGTACGCTCAGGCTGTGCCAGGTTCTGACGCGACAGGATCAGCGCAGTCGGGCCGTGATGACGTTCAATCGCCGCCTGCCAGGCCACGGCTGTCTCTACCTGGTCACAGGGACGCCATACGCTCATATTTGGCGTCACGCGCAGGCTGGCAATTTGCTCAACCGGCTGGTGGGTCGGACCGTCTTCGCCCAGGCCAATGGAATCGTGGGTATACACCATAATCTGGCGAGCCTTCATGAGTGCCGCCATACGGACCGCGTTACGGGCGTACTCAACGAACATCAGGAAGGTTGCGGTATAAGGCACAAAGCCGCCGTGATGGGCAATCCCGTTACCGATCGCCGTCATGCCGAATTCGCGGACACCATAATGGATATAGTTCCCGGCCGGATCGTCTTTAATGGATTTTGAGCCTGACCAGATGGTGAGGTTACTCGGCGCAAGGTCGGCGGAACCGCCCAGAAACTCGGGCAGCAGTTTGCCATAAGCCTCCAGTGCGTTCTGCGAGGCTTTACGGCTGGCAATCTTTTGCGGATTCGCCTGCAGCTCGGCAACAAACTTCGCGGTTTCCGCTTCCCAGTTTGCCGGCATTCCACCGTTCATGCGGCGCTCGTATTCTGCGGCCAGCTCTGGATAAGCCTGCTTATAGGCAGCCAGTTTGTTGTTCCAGGCTTTTTCGCGCTCAGCGCCTGCCTGTTTGGCATCCCACTGCTGGTAAATCTCTTTGGGGATCTCAAACGCCGGATAGTTCCAGCCCAGTTGCTTACGGGTCAGCGCCACTTCTTCTTCGCCTAACGCAGCGCCGTGGGCTTCTTCTTTACCGGCTTTATTCGGTGAGCCGAAGCCAATGACCGTACGGCAGATGATCAGTGACGGTTTATCGGTGACGCTCTGCGCTTCCTGGATGGCCGCTTTCACGGCATCGGCGTCATGGCCGTCAATCTCACCCACCACATGCCAGTTATAGGCTTCGAAGCGTTTGTGCGTATCGTCAGTAAACCAGCCTTCGGTTTCGCCATCGATAGAAATACCGTTGTGATCGTAGAAGCCAATCAGTTTACCCAGACCTAACGTACCGGCCAGCGAGCAGACTTCATGGGAAATACCTTCCATCAGGCAGCCGTCGCCCATGAACACATAGGTAAAGTGGTCGACGATATCGTGATTGGGACGGTTAAACTGGGCCGCCAGCGTACGTTCAGCAATCGCCAGACCGACGGCATTCGCCAGGCCCTGGCCCAGTGGGCCGGTGGTGGTTTCAACGCCCGGCGTGTAGCCAATTTCCGGGTGCCCCGGCGTTTTGGAATGCAGCTGGCGGAAGTTTTTCAGTTCTTCGATAGGCAGATCGTAACCGCTCAGGTGCAACAGGCTGTAAAGCAGCATGGAGCCGTGGCCGTTCGAAAGGATAAAGCGGTCGCGATCCAGCCAGGCGGGATTAGTTGGATTGTGCTGGAGGAAATCACGCCATAATACTTCGGCGATATCTGCCATGCCCATTGGCGCACCAGGGTGACCAGATTTTGCTTTTTGTACCGCATCCATACTTAATGCGCGAATGGCATTAGCCAACTCTCTGCGTGAGGACATAAAGGGTCTCCCTTGTTAAGCATCAGGGCGGGAGTGCTCCCGCCCGGTAAAAGAGGGGAAAACTAGAGGCGTGCCGCCAGCACATCTTCGAGTTTTTGCTGGTCAACGGCGAACTGACGGATACCGTCTGCCAGTTTTTCTACCGCCATGGGGTCCTGATTATGCTCCCAACGGAATTCAGCTTCAGACAGCGGCGACGGCTGATGGAAACACTCGGTTGACGGCTCCAGCTTACGTTCAATTGGCTCATCACTGTTTTGCAGCTCTTCCAGCAGATTCGGTGAAAGCGTCAGGCGGTCACAACCGGCCAGCGCAAGTACCTGTTCAACTTTACGGAAGCTGGCACCCATGATGATGGTGTCATAACGGTGCTTCTTGTAGTAATCGTAAATACGGCGCACGGATTTCACGCCAGGATCTTCATCAGCGCTGTACGGGTCCATCGGTTTGCGTGAGTTGTACCAGTCATAGATACGACCGACAAACGGTGAAATCAGGTAAACACCGGCTTCGGCGCAGGCGCGCGCCTGCGCAAACGAGAACAGCAACGTCAGGTTGCACTGGATACCATTTTTTTCCAGTTCTTCCGCTGCCTTGATGCCTTCCCACGTTGACGCCAGTTTGATCAGAATACGTGAGCGGTCAATACCGTGCTCTTCATACATGCGAACCAGCTTTTCAGCTTTCGTGACGCACATGCCACGATCGAAGGAGAGGCGCGCATCCACTTCGGTCGAAACACGGCCCGGTATGCTTTTCAGAATTTCCATACCGAGGTTAATAGCCACTTTGTCGCTGGCGTTGATGATCTGCGTCTCTTTGCTGCCGCCCTGTTTTTTCGCATAGTCGATGGCGTCATCAATCAGATGTTTGTAAGGCTGGAGAGCAGATGCTTTCAGAATAAGCGAGGGATTGGTGGTCGCATCTTGTGGGTGATAATTTCGAATCGATTCAATATCGCCACTGTCAGCCACCACGGTGGTGAACTGTTTAAGGGCTTCAAGCTGGTTCATTTCTACACTCCTTGAAAATACATTGTAACGAAAGGGAACACCTCTGGCCTCGTGCCCTAATCCGTGCAGACATTACGGGTCGCAGTAACGCCGACTCACCACATTGCAACAGACGGGGTGCAGTGAAAATGCGTTTTCTCTGAATGTTGTGCGATGAGGGTAGCGCGTCACCACCCGAGAGAGCATTTCTGCGGATAACGACTGCCCGGCTATTAAGAATAGCAGCCATGACAAATGACGCAGGCCAGACTGTAACAATCTGTGCCCTAAGAAATGAGGTTCTTTGAAGCGCCTCACCGCTTTGTGGTGGTCTGCTTTCTATACTGGGCGCTCACTCACCTGGCGAAGAAGGACGTCAAATGGATGACCAACTGAAGCAAAGTGCGCTTGATTTTCACCAGTATCCCACTCCCGGCAAGATTCAGGTGTCGCCGACCAAGCCGCTGGCGACGCAGCGCGATCTGGCCCTGGCCTATTCACCCGGCGTTGCCGCACCCTGTTTAGAAATTGCCGCCGATCCGCTGGCCGCCCATAAATACACCGCGCGCGGCAATCTGGTGGCGGTCATTTCTAACGGCACGGCGGTGCTGGGCCTGGGGAACATCGGGGCGCTGGCCGGTAAACCGGTGATGGAAGGCAAAGGTGTATTATTCAAGAAGTTTGCCGGCATTGACGTCTTTGATATTGAGGTCGATGAGCATGACCCGGACAAGCTGATTGAGATTATCGCGGCGCTGGAGCCGACCTTTGGCGGCATCAATCTTGAAGATATTAAAGCGCCGGAATGTTTTTACATTGAGCAGCAGCTGCGGCAACGGATGAAAATCCCCGTGTTTCACGACGATCAGCACGGTACGGCGATTATCTGTACGGCGGCGGTGTTAAACGGGCTGCGCATTATCAAAAAAGCGATCTCAGACGTGCGGTTGGTGGTGTCCGGCGCGGGCGCATCGGCGATTGCCTGTATGAACCTGCTGGTCGCCTTGGGCTTACAGAAACACAATATTCAGGTGTGCGATTCCAAAGGCCTGATTTATCGCGGGCGCGAACCCAACATGGCCGAGACCAAGGCTGACTATGCGGTTGAGGATCAGGGCAAACGTACGCTGGCGGAGGTGATTGAGGGCGCGGATATTTTCCTTGGCTGCTCCGGCCCGGACGTGCTCACGCCTGAGATGGTGAAAACCATGGCAAAGGACCCCCTGATTCTGGCGCTGGCGAATCCGCAGCCAGAAATCCTGCCGCCGTTAGCCAAAGCCGTGCGGCCTGATGCGATTATCTGTACCGGCCGTTCTGACTTTCCTAATCAGGTGAATAACGTCCTGTGCTTTCCGTTTATCTTCCGCGGTGCGCTGGATGTTGGCGCGACCGCCATCAATGAAGCGATGAAGCTGGCCGCGGTTCACGCTATCGCCGATCTGGCGCAGGCAGAACAGAGCGATGTGGTGGCATCGGCCTATAGCGATCAGGACCTGAGTTTTGGGCCGGACTATCTGATTCCTAAACCTTTCGATCCTCGTTTAATCGTGCAGATTGCTCCCGCCGTGGCGAAAGCGGCGATGGATTCCGGCGTGGCAACCCGGCCGATTAGCGACTTTTACGCCTACCGCGAACAGCTCACGGAATTTGTTTATAAAACCAATCTGTTTATGAAGCCGATTTTCTCTCAGGCCCGTAAAGCGCCGAAACGTGTGGTGCTGGCCGAAGGGGAAGAGGTGCGGGTGCTGCATGCGACGCAGGAACTCGTGTCGCTGGGGCTGGCAAAACCCATTCTGATAGGCCGCCCGAACGTGATTGCCATGCGGCTGGAGAAGCAGGGGCTGAAAATCGAAGCCGGGAAGGATTTTGAAATCGTCAATAATGAATCCGATCCGCGTTTCAAAGCATACTGGAATGAGTATTACCAGATGATGAAGCGGCGCGGCGTAACGCCTGAGCAGGCGCAGCGCGCGGTGATCGGTAATCCGACGCTGATTGGTGCCATCATGGTCTATCGCGGTGAAGCGGACGCGCTCATCTGCGGCACCATTGGGGATTACAACGAGCACTACGAGATTGTGGAAAAAGTGCTGGGCCTGCGTTCCGATGTGAAAGTCGCGGGAGCCATGAACGCGTTGCTGCTGCCAAACGGCAACACCTTTATTGCTGACACCTATGTGAATGAAGATCCCACGCCCGAGCAGCTCGCAGACATCACCCTGATGGCGGCCGAAACCGTGCGGCGATTTGGGATTGAACCGCGCGTGGCGCTGTTGTCGCACTCCAGCTTTGGCACCTCAAATGCACCCGGCGCACGTAAAATGCGTGACGTACTGGCGCTGGTGCAGCAGCGGGCACCTGAGCTGGAAATTGACGGCGAGATGCACGGTGATGCGGCGCTGGTGGAAAGTATTCGTCGGGAAATCATGCCCGACAGCCCGCTAAAAGGCAGTGCCAACCTGTTGATCATGCCCAATGTGGAGGCAGCGCGAATCAGCTATAACCTGTTGCGCGTCTCCAGTTCTGAAGGCGTAACGGTGGGGCCGGTGCTGATGGGAATGACGAAGCCCGTGCACGTCCTTACCCGTATCGCCTCCGTGCGGCGCATCGTTAATATGGTGGCGCTGGCCGTGGTGGAAGCGCAAACCCAGCCGCTATAATGAAACGGGGCCGCATTCAACGATGCGGCCCCGTGTTAACCTTCGCCCCGCAGAGGGCTGGTTTGCCTGCCTGTCATGCGGGGCAGGCGGACAGACTTCATGCCGGCAGGTTAAGCCAGTTCTTTACCGGCAGAAAATCACGGTAGAGCGCCGCTTCCGGCGAGTCAGGCTCAGGATGATAGTTATATTCCCAGCGTACCAGCGGCGGCAGGGACATCAGGATAGACTCCGTTCTGCCTCCGGTTTGCAGACCAAACAGCGTGCCACGGTCCCACACCAGATTAAACTCCACATAGCGACCACGGCGATAGAGCTGAAACTGACGTTCCCGCTCGCCAAAAGGCACGTGTTTGCGGCGCGCGACGATTGGCTGATAAGCGTCCAGGAAGCCCCGGCCCACCGCCTGAATCAACGCAAAGCTGTTTTCAAAGCCGGGCTGGTGGATATCATCAAAGAACAACCCACCGATGCCGCGCTGCTCGTCGCGGTGTTTCAGATAGAAATAGTCATCGCACCACTTTTTAAAGCGCGGATAGACATCTTCGCCAAAGGGCTGACAAATATCGAATGCCGTCTGGTGCCAGTGCAGTGCATCCTCTTCGAAACCGTAAAACGGCGTCATATCGAAGCCACCGCCAAACCACCAAATAGGTTCAGCGCCAGGTTTTTCGGCAATAAAGAAACGCACGTTGGCATGACTGGTCGGCACATACGGATTATGAGGATGAATGACCAGCGAAACGCCCATGGCTTCAAAACTGCATCCGGCCAGTTCAGGGCGATGCGCGGTAGCGGACGCGGGCATCTGGTCGCCATGAACGTGCGAAAAGTTGACGCCGGCCTGTTCAAAGACCGCGCCATCACGCAGCACGCGGCTTCGTCCGCCGCCGCCGCCGGGGCGCTGCCAGCTGTCTTCAATAAACTGTGCACCGCCGTCTTCGGCGGTCAGCTTGCTACAAATCTCATCCTGCAGATCCAACAGGAACGTTTTTACACGGGAGATATCAGGCATGTGATGGGCTTCTCTTGGTAAAAATTGGACGTGATTATAGCTTATTCATTACGACATTCGGCGATCGTACTCATCAAAGTAATTGATTATTCCGGTGGCGATAGCCGATGCAATTTTTTGACGGAATGCGCTGGTGCCCAGTAACTGCTCTTCCCGCGGGTTAGTGATAAACGAGGTTTCCACCAGCACCGAGGGAATCGACGGGGATTTTAATACGGCAAACGCGGCCTGTTCCGTGTGCTGACTGTGAAGGTGATGCACGGGACGGATCTGATCCAGCACGTGTTTGCCCAGCGTCAGGCTGTTTTTGATGGTGTCCGTTTGCACCAGGTCAAACAGGATCTGCTGCAGATAGTGATCCTGCGCTTCCACCTTTGCGCCACCGACCTTGTCGGCATCGTTCTCTCTGTTTGACAGATAGCGCGCCATGCTACTGCTGGCACCGCGGTTGGACAGGGCGAAGACCGAGGCACCGTTGGCATCCGGGCTGGTATAGCCATCTGCATGGATGGACATAAACAGATTCGCGCCATGCTGATGGGCAATTTCCACGCGCTGATAAAGGGGAATAAAGTGATCGCTGTCGCGCGTCAGGCGCACCTCAATGCGCGGATGTGACTGTAGCTCACGGCGGACGTTGTTGGCGATTTCTAAGACAATATGCTTCTCTTCCGCGCCTTCTTCGCCCACCGCACCCGAATCAATCCCGCCGTGGCCAGGGTCGATCATGACAATGCGTTTACCGTTACTGGCTGGCGGCTTTGGCGAGGTGTGACGGGAAGAGAGAGAAGCCTGCTGTTCTTTTGCCTGTACGGCGCGCGGAGACAACACGGCCAGTGCAAGTCCTGACAGCAGAAGCTGGCGGCGGTGAATTAAACGTTTAAGCAAATGCATGTGCAGGTCCATAAGCAACAATTATGCAAAGTGTTATAGCGTAACGTTAGCGCCACGGCGATCTTTCAACCATTTCAGGTTATTACTTTGTATTTCAGCTCACTAACAGCCAAATCCCTTTTTTTTAACGTTGCCCCCGGTAGGGAGGGTTGCGCCAGCCGAAGAAAGCGTGATAATCAGCAAATTGTGGTGAATAGCAGGTAAAGAAGATGGAAATCCGCACCTTCCGCCAGGAAGACTTTGAAGAAGTAATCACGCTCTGGGAGCGCTGCGATTTGTTACGGCCGTGGAACGATCCCGAGCTGGATATCGAACGCAAAATGCATCACGACGCCGATCTTTTCCTGGTGGCAGAAGTGGGCGGTGAAGTCGTCGGCACGGTGATGGGTGGCTACGACGGTCATCGCGGCGCGGCCTATTACCTTGCTGTGCATCCTGACTATCAGGGACGCGGTTTTGCCAATGCCTTGATGAACCGCCTTGAGAAAAAACTGATTGCACGCGGCTGTCCAAAAATCCATTTGATGGTGCGTGAAGAGAACGATCAGGTGGTCGCATTCTATGAAAAGCTCGACTACGAAACGGTCGATGTGGTGTTACTGGGCAAACGTTTAATCGAAGATCGTGAATATTAATTCTGTCTGGCCACCGGAAGAGTACGATGATAAAGGCCAGTTGCGCCTGCCGTTTCTTTTCTGGCTGATTCTGCTGCTACAGTCACGGACCTGGTTGCTGTTGATTATGGCCGGCGCGTCACGCCAGCAGGGGAACGATCTTCTGGCGCTCTTTTATCCTGACCGCCAGGCCTTCTGGTCAGGCCTGGCGCTGGGCTTACCGGCGCTGTTTGGCCTGCTGTTGACCGGCTACCGTTCGCGTCTGCCAAGACTGTGGCGCAGCTGGCGCCAGGTCTTAATGCTCGCTATGGCGATTAACCTGCTCTGGCAAGGCGCTCAACTGTATCTGGCTGATTTTCTCAGCTCGCCGCTCCCCTTGTTATTGACGCTGTTCGATCTGCTGGCGCTGCTGTGGTTATTCAGCAGCATCCGGCTTCGCGCCTGCTTTGTACCGCAACAGTATCCCGAATAAACTTTTTGCCGCTTTGCGACTCCAATCAGTTCTGCCTTATTGTCCTTTATTGTTCTTTTATTCACAGGAGTTTTCATGAAAGCTGTTCGTTACACGTTACTGACTGCGGCCATACTGGTCAGTGGGTGTGCCAGTTCCTCCGGTACTGACGCTAACAGCAGCCAGCAGGTAAGCTGGTGGAATCCACTGAGCTACCACTGGTCATCGGCGCTGCCCTGGAACTGGTTTGGGTCCTCGCTGACGGCCACAGAGCAGGGCGTGGGTGGCATTAATGGCTCCACCGCCATGACCGAAGCCGCCATAAAAGAGGGGCTGAAAGGCAAGTACGATCTGCGCCAGGGCATGCGCGGTCATAATGGTCAGGTGGTGTCGTTCTGGCAGGCCATGGATGACGGCAAAGTAATGCTGGTGGTTTATGGCCAGTCGCAGGTTGACCGCATTGAAGTGCTGGACAGCCACATTGCCAGCGCCGATGGCAGCAAAATCGGTGACGCGTTCAGCGCCAAATTCGACAAAGCCTTCAATAACTGTGTGCTGGCGAGCGGGCTGGACAACCGTGACGTGGAGTGCCGCGCGCCCAACAGTCAGCATCTTCGCTATGTCTACAGCGGAACCTGGCACGGGCCAGAAGGGTTGATGCCGTCGGATGACACACTCAAGAGCTGGAAGCTCAGCAAAATTGTCTGGCAGCGCTAAGGCCTTTTCGTACCGCTAAACCGCAGGGCAGACCCTCAGCCCTGCGCGTCCAATGCCACTTTCCCGCTATCTTCTGCCACCGCCTTATGCCTTTTTCGACTTTGAAATCAGCAAACGATATATAAAACCGTTACGGGTTTACGCTGAGTTATAAATAAACTGCTGTATCGGCAGATGAGATCTGCATCAAATTTCTTCAGGGTGAACCATGACCTTACCAGCGATGAAAAAAATCGTGAGCGGACTCGCACTGTCGCTGAGCCTGGCCGGTGCCGCAAACGCGACCGAGCTGCTAAACAGCTCTTACGATGTTGCACGTGAATTATTCGTCGCCCTGAATGCGCCTTTTGTCAGTCAATGGGATGCCAGCCATCCTGACGACAAGCTGACCATTAAGATGTCCCATGCCGGGTCATCTAAACAGGCGCTGGCGATCCTGCAAGGTCTGCGTGCCGATGTCGTGACCTATAACCAGGTCACGGATGTGCAGGTGTTACACGATAAAGGCAAGCTGATTCCGGCCGACTGGCAAACGCGTCTGCCGAATAACAGTTCACCCTTTTATTCCACCATGGCGTTCCTGGTGCGCAAGGGAAACCCAAAGCAGATTCACGACTGGTCCGATTTAACCCGTGACGATGTGAAGCTGATTTTTCCTAATCCCAAAACCTCCGGCAACGGGCGCTATACCTATCTTGCGGCCTGGGGCGCTGCCAGCCAGGCTGACGGGGGCGATCAGGCCAAAACCCGCGCGTTTATGACGAAGTTTTTAAAGAATGTTGAAGTGTTCGATACCGGTGGTCGCGGTGCCACAACCACCTTTGCCGAACGCGGCCTGGGAGATGTGCTGATCAGTTTTGAGTCAGAAGTGAATAACATCCGCAACCAATACGGCAAAGATGACTATGAAGTCGTGGTGCCAAAAACCGATATCCTGGCGGAGTTTCCGGTCGCCTGGGTTGATAAAAATGTCGCGCAGAATAAAACGGGCGATGCGGCAAAAGCGTATTTGACCTGGCTGTATTCCCCCGAGGCGCAGAAAATCATCACGGATTTCTATTACCGCGTGAACAATCCGCAGTTAATGGCGCAGCAAAAAGCCCGTTTCCCTGCCACCAACCTGTTTCGGGTGGAAGAGGCGTTTGGCGGCTGGGATAACGTAATGAAAACCCATTTCGCCAGCGGCGGCGAGCTGGATAAACTGTTAGCGGCGGGGCGGTAATCATGTTTGCAGCCAGCCAAAAACGCGTTCTGCCCGGTTTCGGTCTGAGCCTCGGCACCAGCCTGCTGTTTACCTGCCTGGTGCTGCTGCTGCCCATCAGCGCACTGATTATGCAGCTGTCGCAGATGACGCTGCAGCAATACTGGGACGTGGTCACCAATCCTCAACTGATCGCAGCCTACAAAGTGACGTTACTGTCGGCCGGTGTGGCCTCATTGTTTAATGCCGTATTCGGCATGTTAATGGCATGGATTTTAACGCGCTATCGCTTCCCGGGCCGCACGTTGCTTGACGGGCTGATGGATTTGCCGTTTGCGCTGCCGACCGCCGTGGCGGGCTTGACGCTGGCCGGTCTGTTTTCCGTTAACGGCTGGTACGGGCAGTGGTTTGCCCATTTCGATATCAAGATTTCCTATACCTGGATCGGTATCGCGCTGGCGATGGCGTTCACCAGTATTCCCTTTGTGGTGCGAACCGTGCAGCCGGTGCTGGAAGAGTTAGGTCCCGAATACGAGGAAGCCGCTCAGACACTGGGCGCAACGCCCTGGCAGAGCTTTCGCCGGGTCGTGTTGCCTGAAGTCGCGCCAGCCCTTCTGGCGGGCACTGCGCTGTCGTTTACCCGCAGCCTGGGTGAATTTGGTGCGGTGATCTTTATCGCGGGCAACATCGCCTGGAAAACCGAAGTGACCTCGCTGATGATTTTTGTCCGCCTGCAGGAATTTGACTACCCGGCAGCCAGCGCCATCGCCTCGGTGATTCTGACGGCATCGCTACTGTTGCTGTTCGCGATTAATACATTACAAAGCCGATTTGGTCGTCGTCTGGGAGGCCACTAATGGCAGAGATTTCGCAACTCAACGCGGCCGATCGCCAGCCGGTTAACTGGAGTAAGTGGCTGCTTATTGGTATTGGCGCACTGATATCGCTGCTTCTGCTGGTGGTGCCGATGGTCTCCATCTTCTGGGAAGCGTTGTACAAAGGGCTGGGCGTGACGTTTAGCAACCTGACCGACAGCGATATGCTGCATGCCATATGGCTGACGGTGCTGGTCGCGTTGATTACCGTGCCGGTGAATTTAGTGTTCGGCACGCTGCTGGCCTGGCTGGTGACACGCTTTACCTTTCCCGGTCGCCAGCTGCTTTTAACGCTGTTCGACATTCCGTTTGCCGTATCGCCTGTCGTGGCGGGCCTGATGTATCTCCTGTTCTGGGGCATCAATGGCCCGGCGGGCGGCTGGCTGGATGCCCATAATATTCAGGTGATGTTCTCCTGGCCTGGCATGGTGCTGGTCACCGTCTTCGTTACCTGTCCGTTTGTGGTGCGCGAACTGGTGCCGGTGATGCTGAGTCAGGGCAGTCATGAAGACGAAGCCGCCGTGCTGTTAGGTGCCTCGGGCTGGCAGATGTTCCGTCGCGTTACGCTGCCCAATATTCGCTGGGCCATGCTGTATGGCGTTGTGCTGACAAACGCCCGCGCCATTGGTGAATTCGGCGCGGTATCGGTGGTATCCGGTTCTATTCGCGGTGAAACCTATACCTTACCGCTTCAGGTTGAATTACTGCATCAGGATTACAATACGGTAGGCGCCTTTACTGCTGCGGCCTTACTGACCGTGATGGCAATCGTGACGCTGTTTCTGAAAAGCATTGTGCAATGGCGTTTAGAGCAACAGCATAAACGCCTGCAACTGGAGGACAATCATGAGCATTGAGATTAACCAGATCAACAAATCCTTTGGTCGCACAGCGGTGCTGAACGATATCTCACTGGATATTCCTTCTGGCCAGATGGTGGCATTACTGGGGCCGTCCGGTTCCGGTAAAACAACGCTGCTGCGTATTATCGCCGGGCTGGAGCATCAGAACAGCGGTCAGATCCGTTTTCATGACCACGATGTCAGCCGTCTGCATGCGCGCGAGCGTCAGGTAGGCTTTGTCTTCCAGCACTATGCGCTGTTCCGCCATATGACGGTATTCGACAACATTGCCTTTGGTCTGACGGTGTTGCCGCGCCGTGAGCGCCCGTCCAGTGCGGAGATCAAGCAGCGCGTCATGCGCCTGCTGGAGATGGTGCAACTGTCCCATCTGGCAAACCGTTTTCCGGCCCAGCTTTCTGGCGGGCAGAAACAGCGCGTCGCGTTGGCAAGGGCGCTGGCGGTAGAACCGCAAATCCTGCTGCTGGATGAGCCGTTTGGCGCGCTGGATGCGCAGGTGCGCAAAGAGTTGCGTCGCTGGTTACGCCAACTGCATGAAGAATTGAAGTTTACCAGCGTCTTTGTGACGCACGATCAGGAAGAGGCGATGGAAGTGGCCGATCGCGTGGTGGTGATGAGCCAGGGCAGCATTGAACAGGTGGGGACGCCGGACGAGGTCTGGCGCGATCCTGCCACGCGTTTCGTGCTGGAGTTCCTGGGTGAGGTTAACCGCTTTGACGGCGAAGTTCATGGCTCTCAGTTCCATGTGGGCGCGCATCACTGGCCGTTAGGTCATACCTCAGCGCATCAGGGCGCGGTCGATCTGTTCCTGCGTCCGTGGGAAATCGACGTTTCACGCAGGAGCAGCCTGGAAACGCCATTGCCTGTTCAGGTCTTAGAGGTGAGCCCTCGCGGTCATTTCTGGCAGTTGGTGGTGCAGCCAAGCGGATGGCAGAGCGAGCCATTCTCGCTGGTCTTTGATGGTGAACAAACCGCACCGCTGCGTGGCGAACGCCTGTTCGTCGGGCTACAGCAGGCCCGACTGTATCAGGGGGCGACGCCGTTACGGGCGGTTGCCTTTGCGCATAGCGCCTGATATTTTCTTTTTCACGCAGGGCGGGACGGTGTCCCGCCTTTTTAATGACCGTTATACCGCAATGATTCAGGCTGAAGCCTGAACGATGGCGGATAGCGTTTTGCCAGGAAATGCACCGTGACCACTCTGGAAGACACCATCGGTAATACGCCGCTCATCAGGTTGCAACGCCTGACGCCTGACAACGGCAGTGAGGTCTGGCTTAAACTGGAAGGGAATAATCCCGCCGGTTCAGTGAAAGATCGCGCCGCCTGGTCGATGATCCATCAGGCGGAGCGGCGCGGTGACATTACTCCAGGCGATCGGCTGATTGAAGCCACCAGCGGCAACACCGGTATTGCGCTGGCGATGATTGCGGCAATGAAAGGTTATAAGCTACGGCTGCTGATGCCGGATAACATGAGCCAGGAGCGGCAGGATGCGATGCGTGCCTATGGTGCCGAGCTGGTGCTGGTCAGCCGTGAACAGGGAATGGAAGGCGCCCGCGATCGGGCCCAGGAGATGGCTGCCCGGGGTGAAGGCACCGTACTGGATCAGTTTAATAATCCCGACAATCCACTTGGCCACTACCAAACCACCGGGCCGGAGCTGTGGCAGCAGTCGAAACAGCGGATGACCCACTTTGTTTCCAGCATGGGCACCACCGGCACGATTACCGGCGTAGGTCGGTTTTTAAAAGATCATCATACCGGCGTGAAAGTGATTGGCCTGCAGCCGACCGAAGGCAGCAGTATTCCCGGCATCCGCCGCTGGCCACAGGCCTATATGCCGGGCATTTATCGTCCTGAGTTGGTGGATGAGATTATTGATATGGGCCAGCAGGAAGCCGAAGAAACCATGCGCGCGCTGGCGCGTCGTGAGGGCATTTTCTGTGGCGTCAGCTCCGGTGGCTCGGTTGCCGGGGCGTTGCGCATTGCCAAAGCCTGGCCGGGAAGCGTGGTGGTGGCTATCGTCTGTGACCGTGGCGATCGCTATCTTTCGACCGGCATCTATCAGTAGCGTGTCGTCAATATCGACGCGTTAAGAAAGGCTTGTGCTATCCGCCGGGTGCATAAGCCTTTTTTATTTGCCTGGGTTCGCACTATGCTTAATCGCATCTGTAAGGATCGCGTAAAACCGGCTGCGCATTGCGCTGACTCGGGTCAAAATAGCGCCAGTTACACATGAGAGATAACAATGAAAATCTTGCTGGTAGATGACGACGTAGAGTTAGGCACCATGTTAAGCCAATATCTGATTACGGAAGGCTTTGACACGCAACTGGTTTTAACCGGCACGGCCGGGGTTCAGGGGGCGCTGTCCGGTGAGTTTAGCGCCATGATCCTGGATATCATGCTGCCCGATATGAGCGGCACTGATGTGCTGCGCCAGGTGCGTCAGCAAAGCCGCTTACCGGTAATTATGCTGACCGCCAAAGGCGATAACATTGACCGGGTCATCGGGCTGGAGATGGGCGCTGATGACTATATGCCCAAGCCCTGTTATCCCCGTGAGCTGGTTGCGCGTTTGCGCGCCGTACTGCGCCGCGTTGAGGAGCTTGCGCCGCCGCAGGACAAGAAAGAGACACTGCAATGGGGCGAGTTAACCCTCAATTCGGCCAGGCGCATTACGGAATGGCGTGGCAAAACCTTTGACCTGACCGCCTCAGAATTTAACCTGCTCGATTTGCTGTTGCGCTCACCCGACCGTGTCGTCACCAAAGACGAACTGTCAGAAAAAGGGCTGGGACGACCGCGTGAGGCTTACGATCGTAGCGTGGACGTGCACATCAGTAATATCCGTCAGAAACTCAGTGCGCTGACGGCGGAGAGCATTACGATTGAAACCGTCCGCAGCATTGGCTATCGCATTCGATGAATCACAGCTATCGCGGACGCATGTTCTGGAAGATCCTGCTGGGCTTCTGGCTGGTGTTTGTCATTATCAGCCAGCTTATCTGGTTGGGGTTTTCGCTTTCCGGTACCCGACACCATCCACCTGAACTCCTGGTAACACAGCGTCTGGCTGACGTGATAATGGCGTCAGCGTCATCTGTGTTGGAACGTGAAGGGCCCGCCGCACTTGCGGTAATGACAGCGGAATGGACGCCTGAAGAACGGCAATTTCTCAGCATCAATCCCGTTGATGATCTTCAGTCTGACGCCAGCGCAATCCCCTCCGTTTCCGAAACACCCGACAAATCACTATTTCCCGACCAGTTGGTGCGCCAGGTGCAAGGAGCCGATGGCAAGGATTATGAGCTCCTGTACGATCTCAGAGGCATGCGTGAACGGAGTCGGGAAGGGCGGCCGCACAGTTTCCTGAATATTCCCGAGCCGATGTTTATCTTTGCTGGCTCGGTGGGGCTGCTGTTCAGTTTGCTTCTCGCCTGGAACCTGACCCGGCCGATGCGACAGCTGCGTGAAGGATTTTCCCGGGTGGCAAATGGTGATTTGCGCGTCCGGCTTTACCCGGCGTTGCGTAAACGTCACGATGAGCTGTCCAGCGTGGCACAGGCCTTTGATGCCATGGTGGAGCGGCTGGATACGCTGGTGAAGGCGCGTGAAGCTCTGCTTCATGATATCTCCCATGAACTCCGTTCCCCGCTTGCCCGCCTGCAACTGGCAACCGGCCTGGCACGGCAACGGCCGGAAAACGTGAATGCTTCGCTGGATCGCATTGACGAAGAGGCACAACGGCTCGATAAGATGATCGGCGAGCTGTTGACCCTAGCGCGTGCGGAGCATGAAAGTATGCCGGGTGATCACTATTTTGATCTGGCGGGATTGTTAGAGGCGGTCGTGACAGATCTGCGTTATGAAGCGCAGATTCCCGGTGTTGAGGTGACGTTTGACGTTGACGGTCAGGCCGATCATACCGTGCGCGGCAATGCTGAACTGTGTCGTCGTGGCATTGAGAATGTGTTGCGCAATGCGTTGCGCTTCTCGCTTCCGGGGCAGCGGATTGAGGTGAGCCTGAAGGTGGAATCTCAGTGGCTGGCCATTCACGTGCGCGATCAGGGGCCTGGCGTGGATGAAACCAAGCTCTCCAGTATTTTCGACCCTTTTGTGCGGGTGAATTCACCCCTGATGGGGAAAGGTTATGGGCTGGGGCTCGCTATCGTGCGTAAGGTGGTTCTGGCGCATCATGGCGAAGTCCGCGCCGTTAACCGGCCAGAAGGCGGTCTTGAGTTAACCCTGCGTTTACCGCGTTGGCAGCCGCATTAATGTTGTCACAGGCCATAAAAAAACGGCACCTTTGAGGGTGCCGTTTTTCTTTTTAGGTCTTAGTGCGGATTACTTCTTAATACGAATCACCGGCGTTTCACCCACGATGACCTGACCAGAAAGCTTAGTCAGCTCTTTGATCTCATCCATGTTGGAAATGACAACCGGTGTTAACGTTGATTTTGCTTTCTCTTCCAGCAGCGCCAGATCGAACTCGATAACCACGTCGCCTTTTTTAACCTTCTGACCTTCTTCAGCGATACGTTTAAAGCCTTCACCTTTCAGCTCAACGGTATCAATACCGAAATGAACGAAAAGCTCAATGCCATTATCTGATTCAATTGAAAAGGCGTGATTGGTTTCAAAAATCTTGCCGATAGTACCGTCAACCGGTGCAACCATTTTGTTGCCGCTGGGTTTGATCGCAATACCGTCACCCACGATTTTTTCTGCAAACACCACATCTGGTACGTCTTCAATGTTCACGATTTCGCCTGACAGAGGCGCTACGATATCAATTGTCCCAGCGCTATCTGTTTTTTCGCCAAAAAGTTTAGAAAACAAACCCATGATCTTCTCCTAAGCAGTAATTTGGGGCCAGCATCTCGTGGATCAGCAGAGCGTTTTTTCTTTAATGAACTTGTTAACCAGGTTCATCAAGTCTTCCGCCGTAGGTTGAGCCAGTGCCTGCTCTGCCAACGCCTTCGCATCTTCGAAATGTGTATTACGAATAATTTTCTTGATGCCAGGGATAGAAATGGCACTCATGCTGAATTCGTCCAGCCCCATTCCCAGTAACAGTAGTGTAGCACGTTCGTCACCTGCCAGCTCACCACACATGCCAGTCCATTTACCTTCAGCATGAGACGCATCAATAACTTGCTTGATGAGGTTCAATACTGACGGTGTCATTGGGTTATACAGGTGCGAAATCAAATCATTACCACGATCTACTGCAAGAGTATACTGCGTCAAATCGTTTGTCCCAATGCTAAAGAAGTCGACTTCTTTAGCCAGGTGACGGGCAATCACGGCAGAAGCAGGGGTTTCAACCATAATGCCGACTTCGATTGACTCATCAAACGCTTTGCCTTCTTCGCGTAACTGCGCTTTAAGCAGCTCCAGTTCCGCTTTCAGACTGCGTACTTCTTCGACCGAAATAATCATCGGGAACATGATACGCAGCTTACCGAAGGACGAAGCACGCAGAATGGCGCGCAGCTGAGCATGCAGGATCTCTTTACGATCCATTGCGATACGGATAGCACGCCAGCCCAGGAACGGGTTCTCTTCTTTTGGCAGGTTCATGTAAGGCAGGTCTTTGTCACCGCCGATGTCCATGGTACGCACGATAACGGCCTGCGATCCCATCGCTTCAGCAACGGCTTTATAGGCCTGGAACTGCTCTTCTTCGGTAGGCAGCGAATCGCGATCCATAAACAGGAACTCGGTGCGGTACAGACCTACACCTTCAGCGCCGTTACGCTCGGCTCCGGCGATATCACGCACGGTTCCGATATTGGCGCAGACTTCGACCTGATGACCATCCAGCGTCACCGCCGGCAGGTCTTTCAGCTTGGCCAGTTCATGTTTTTCTGAATGATACTGATGCTGAACGGCTTTCAGCTCTTCCTGAACCGCTTCAGACGGGTTGATGTGAATCGCATTGTTCACGCCATCCAGAATAATGAAATCGCCGTTCTTGATCGTGGCGGTCACGTTACCGGTACCGACGATTGCCGGGATCTCTAACGAGCGAGCCATGATTGACGTGTGCGAAGTCCGACCGCCCAAATCGGTAATAAAGCCCAGCACCTTTTTCAGGTTCAGCTGTGCGGTTTCTGACGGCGTTAAATCTTTCGCCACCAGAATAGATTCGTCCTGGATTGCGCTCAGGTCGACAATGTGCAGACCTAAAATATTTTGTAGCAGGCGTTTGCCGATGTCGCGCACGTCCGCCGCGCGCTCTTTCAGGTATTCATCGTCCAGCTCTTCCAGGGCTTTAGCCTGAGCGTCAATCACTGAGTTCACAGCGGCATCGGCAGTAGCGTGATCTTTTTTGATCAGGTCGGTGATTTCCTGCTCCAGCTCTTCGTCTTCCAGCAACATAATGTGGCCTTCGAAGATCGCTGCTTTTTCTTCACCCAGGGTTTCGCTGGCTTTAATGCGAATGGCTTCCAGCTGCTCAGCCGCTTTGCCACGGCCCTGAAGAAAACGCTGAATTTCCTGCTCAACCTGATCATCTGAAATCTTTTTGCGGTTGATGACGATCTCGTCTTCTTTCAGCAGCAGAGCTTTGCCGAAAGCGATACCTGGTGATGCTAAAATGCCTGAAATCATAACCTTACCTTTTTATCACGATGGCTGACTGGACTCGTTGCATTGCCATAGTCGTGGGACACGTACTCTACGAAAGCAATAACGCGGACAGTTTGTCCGCGATCAAGATGTTGCACGCAATGGCGCAGAAGAGTCGTTTTAAAGCGGTGCAGAAAGGAGATTACTCCAGTTCCGCCATCAGCTTAACCAAATGCTCTACGGCTTTTTGCTCATCTTCACCTTCCGCAGAAAGTGTGACAACGGTGCCCTGGGTCAGACCCAAAGTCTGCAGCTTGAACAGGCTTTTAGCGCTGGCAGATTTACCATTGGAGGTGACAGTGATTTCTGACTGGAAGGCTTTAGCTTCTTTGACAAATTGCGCAGCAGGGCGAGTATGCAGTCCGTTTGGTGCGGTAATGGTAACTTCTTGCTGGAACATTCTATTTCCCCAACTTTTTCAGGATTAGTGTTATGGATCTAAAGTCTAGCCTGGAGCCGTAACTTTAGCCTGTGTAGGTGCGCGGGTATACATCTTACTGTCTGACAAATGCGCTTGAATGAGTCTTTCTTTCCCGCTGAGTGTCAAAAAGCGTTTTGAGCACGTCACCGGGTAATTATGCCGTGATTCGCCCTTTCACTAAATCTGAATATTGACTCAGCTTGATCCACTTCAAAGGAGGATTAATTTCAGGCTTCGAAATAATTGGCAGTCTAAATACCAGAGCCACGTTACTGAAATCAATCTGCCGCATGGTAAAAGTGAGATCTACGCCACAAAAAAGCACCCATCTGGGTGCTTTTTAAGCATTTATCCGAAAGCCTTCCCGCTTACTGCAGTTCTTTCTCGGTAAAGAGATCGGCAAACAGGGCAGTACTCAGATAGCGCTCACCAGAAGAGGGGAGGATAACCACAATATTCTTGTCGGCATAGGCTTCGTCTTCCTGCAGCTTCAGCGCGGCGGCGACGGCAGCGCCAGAGGAAATACCTGCCAGAATACCTTCTTCTTCCATCAGGCGACGTGCCGTAGAGATAGCGTCTTCGTTGGTGATGGCGACAGCCAGGTCAATCAGCGCCAGATCCAGGTTGCCGGGAATAAAACCGGCACCAATGCCCTGAATTTTATGTGGGCCAGGTTTCAGCTCTTCGCCTGCCATTGCCTGAGCAATCACGGGAGAATCGGTTGGCTCGACCGCTACCGTGATCAATGATTTTTTACCCTTGGTGTTTTTGATGTAGCGGCTCACACCTGTCAGGGTGCCACCGGTGCCGACACCGGCAATAAACACATCCACTTCACCATCGGTGTCTTCCCAGATTTCCGGGCCGGTGGTCTTTTCATGAATTTCCGGGTTGGCCGGGTTGCTGAACTGCTGCAGCAGCAAGAATTTATCCGGATTGCTGGCAACAATCTCTTCAGCTTTGCCGATTGCGCCTTTCATGCCTTTTGCGCCTTCGGTCAGCACCAGGTTCGCACCCAATGCTTTCAGCAGTTTACGACGTTCAACGGACATGGTATCCGGCATGGTCAGCGTCAGCTTATAACCGCGCGCGGCAGCCACGTACGCCAGTGCAATCCCGGTGTTACCACTGGTCGGCTCAACCAGCTCAATGCCGGGCTTAAGAATACCGCGCTTTTCTGCGTCCCAAATCATATTGGCACCGATACGGCATTTCACACTAAAGCTTGGGTTACGGGACTCAACCTTGACAAGGATGCGGCCGTTACCGATGCGGTTCAGTCGAACCAGCGGCGTATGACCAATTGTTAAAGAGTTGTCTTCATAAATCTTGCTCATAGCCTGTCCTTAACTGTATGAATTATTGGGAACCCTCAGAGCATACCTGTTCTTCTTTCTGGCGGAAGGAAAGAAATCATATATCTATATGTCTCATGGCAATAAGACCTGCAAAAAATCGCATAAGGCTGGCTGATGAGTTTAGCCTGGGTTTGCGCGGGCAAGGCGCGTGCGATAGCGATCGACCCACATCGCCGTTGCGCCACAAACCGCCACCGGCATGATGGCAAGGTTAACCACAGGAATCATGGTAAACAGGCTGACCAGCGCCCCAAACTGCATATTCGCCGTCTTGTGCTGACGCAAGGCATGGCGCATCTGCTGAAAACCTACCTTATGGTTATCGAAGGGATAGTCGCAGTATTGAATGGACAGCATCCATGCGCTGAACATAAACCACAGCACCGGCGCGACAGTTTGCCCAAAGCCCGGAATAAAGTAGAGCAGCAGTAAGCCAAGCGCGCGGGGCAGGTAGTAGCCCAGCTTCTGTAATTCACGTTTCATGATACGCGGTATATCTTTGAGCATGCCGACCCAGCCGCTGTCGGGGAGCGGTTTGCCGGTCAGGCGCGCTTCCAGTTGTTCTGCCAGCAGGCCACAAAAGGGGGCAGCAATCAGATTGGCTAGGGTGGAAAAGAAGTAGCTGAACACCAGCACGACGGAAATCACAGACAGCGGCCACAGCAAATAGCTCAGCCACTGCAGCCAGTCTGGCACATGGGACATTAACTGTGGTATCCACGTATCAAGCTGGTAAAAAAGCCACACGAAAGCGCCGCCCAGCAGAACGATATTGACCAGTAAAGGGATGATCACAAAGCGCCTGATGCCGGGTAATCTGACCAGCTTCCAGCCCTGGCTGAAGTAGTGCACACCGTTAAATGAGGATACCGAATTGTTTACAGCCATAGAGCCCATTCTCCTGAAGATGTTAAGGCGCGCCCACTATAACCTGGCTTTTTCTGCTGGCCAGGTGCCGTTTGGGTAAAAAAACAGCGAAAAAGCGTGGGTGGTCTATCTTATTTGTGAGAAAATACTGCACAGACTTGCACTTATCTGGCAGGGCAAATACAGTTAGAGAATAAAGTTTGCCGCGGTGGCAAGGTATTGGAACAACAGAGAATACAATGATGCAGGATTTGCGTCTGATATTAATCGTTGTTGGCGCGATCGCCATTATAGCGCTTCTTATTCACGGACTGTGGACCAGCCGTAAAGAGCGCTCTTCAGTGTTCCGCGATCGCCCGCACAAACGTTTGAAACAACGTGATGAACATGATGATGAGACCCTGACCGATGACGTAGCAGAAGGCGTCGGTGAAGTTCGTGTGCGCCACACGCGCGAACACCAGGAGCCTCATTTCGACAACACTCGCGTGCAGCCGGACGAGCCTGTCACAGCAGCGCGCGCGCGTCAGTCATCCACCGCCGGGCCTGACAGCGATCCGCTTTTTGCCCCAGCGCCAACGTCTGAACCTACGCCCCAGCAACGGCCCGCGCGCCAGCAGCCTACCTTTGTTGCCGCGCCTCCGGTACAGGCGGACCCTTTGCTGGATGCCGACCCGCTGGATACGGTGCAGCCTAATCCGGTTTACCAGGCGGCACCTGAGCCTGAGCCAGAAGTGGTTAGCCCGCCGCAGCCTAAGCAGCCCGAGTCCCGACCGGCGACCAGCAGCAAACCGAAAGAAGCCGTGTTGGTTCTGCATGTTGCCGCCCATTCTGGTGGTCAACTTAATGGTGAAGCGCTGTTACAGGGCATTTTGCAGGCCGGCTTCCAGTATGGCGAAATGAACATCTTCCATCGCCATCTCAGTCCGGCCGGAAGTGGCCCGGTGCTGTTTAGCCTGGCTAACATGGTCAAACCCGGTTCATTTAATCCAGACGAAATGACCGACTTCACTACGCCCGGCGTGTCCATTTTCATGATGGTGCCGTCGTATGGTGATGCGAATCAGAATTTCAAACTGATGCTGCAGTCGGCACAGCGCATTGCGGACGATGTCGGTGGCGTGGTACTTGATGACGAGCGCCGCATGATGACGCCGCAGAAACTGGAAACCTACAAAGCGCGTATCCGCGATGTGGTTGAATCCAGAGACTGATCCGCACTTTTCCAATTTGTTATGATAAACCCCCGCCTGTCGGGGGTTTTTTATCTGATGGGGTTATATGAAATCCGTCCAGGAACACATCACCGAACTGCGCACTACGCTGCGCCATCATGAATACCTTTATCACGTAATGGATGCGCCGGACGTTCCCGATGCGGAATACGACCGTTTGATGCGTGAACTGCGTGAGCTTGAAGAACAACATCCCGATCTGATTACCCCGGATTCACCGACGCAACGCGTGGGTGCTGCTCCGCTGATGGTGTTTGAGCAGGTACGTCATGAAGTTCCCATGCTGTCACTGGATAATGCCTTTGATGAAGCCAGCTTTAGAGCGTTCAACAAACGCGTGCAGGATCGTCTGAAAAGCAGCGATGATCTGGTTTACTGCTGCGAACTCAAACTGGATGGCCTGGCCGTCAGCCTCTTGTATGAAGATGGACTGTTAACCCGTGCCGCCACACGCGGAGACGGAACGACCGGCGAGAATATCACCACCAATGTGCGGACGATTCGCGCCATCCCGCTGCGGCTCAAAGGCGATAATATTCCCGCCCGCGTCGAAGTGCGCGGTGAAGTCTTTATGACCCAACGCGGTTTCGAAAAGCTGAACGCTGAAGCGCGCCGTACCGAGGGCAAAGTCTTTGCCAATCCGCGCAATGCGGCAGCGGGTTCCCTGCGCCAGCTTGATCCGCGAATCACCGCGAAACGACCACTGACCTTCTTTTGCTACGGGTTAGGTCTGCTGGAAGGGGGCGAGATGCCGCGCAGCCACATGGCGCGTCTGCAACAGTTTAAAGCCTGGGGTTTGCCCGTCAGCGATCGTATCCGTCTGGCTCATAATGCCGATGAGGCTCTGGCGTTTTATCACGACGTTGAAGCCCAGCGTACAGCGCTGGGGTTTGATATTGATGGCGTGGTGATCAAAGTCGATTCTCAGGATTTGCAGGAAAAACTGGGCTTTGTGGCCCGCGCGCCGCGTTGGGCGGTGGCCTTCAAGTTCCCCGCTCAGGAGCAGATGACCGTAGTGCGTGATGTCGAATTCCAGGTCGGCCGCACAGGGGCGATTACGCCTGTCGCCCGACTGGAGCCGGTGCAGGTGGCAGGCGTCATGGTCAGCAATGCCACCTTGCATAATGCGGACGAGATTGAACGGCTTGATCTGCGTATCGGCGATAAGGTGGTTATTCGCCGTGCCGGTGACGTTATCCCTCAGGTGGTGAATGTCATCGCCAGCGAACGTCCTGAGGATGCCCGTGAAATCGTGTTTCCTGCCCACTGTCCGGTCTGCGGGTCTGATGTGGAGCGCATCGAAGGCGAAGCCGTGACGCGCTGTACTGGTGGGTTGATCTGTGGCGCGCAGCGCAAAGAAGCGCTGAAGCATTTTGTGTCGCGCCGTGCCATGGATGTGGATGGCATGGGCGATAAGATCATCGATCAACTGGTGGAAAAAGAGTATGTCAAAACGCCAGCGGATCTGTTCCGTTTAACCCGTGAAACCCTGACCGGTCTGGATCGCATGGGCGCGAAATCAGCGCAGAACGTGGTCGATGCGTTAGAGAAGGCCAAATCCACCACGCTGGCGCGCTTCCTGTATGCACTGGGGATTCGTGAAGTCGGAGAAGCCACGGCGGCTAATCTGGCCAACCACTTTGGTGAGTTGCAGAAGGTGATGGACGCCGATCTTGATGCGTTGATTGCGGTGCAGGATGTCGGCACCGTCGTCGCTAAGCATGTCCGCAACTTTATGGAAGAAGAGAGCAATCGGGAAGTCATCCGTCAGTTGGTTGAGGATATTGGCATTCACTGGCCGCAAGTGGTAGTGGTAAAAGCCGAAGAGATTGACAGTCCATTTGCAGGCAAAACCGTGGTGCTCACAGGCTCGCTGTCACAGATGAACCGGGACGATGCCAAGGCCCGTCTTACCGAACTCGGCGCGAAAGTGAGCGGGAGTGTATCCAGGAAAACCGATTTGCTTATCGCTGGCGAAGCTGCCGGTTCAAAGCTGGTGAAGGCACAGGAACTGGGCATTGAGGTGATTGACGAGGCTGAAATGATTCGGTTATTGGGGGCCTGAAATGGACAAACAGTATCTGGTTGAGATTGCCAATACAGCCATGCCCTTTGGCAAATATAAAGGCCGGATGCTGATTGATTTGCCTGAACCCTATTTGCTGTGGTTTGCCCGCAGTGGTGATTTTCCGTCAGGGCGTTTAGGTGAGCTGATGCAGCTGACGCTGACCATTAAAATTGAAGGGCTGGAAGGGCTGGTGAAGCCCTTAAAGCGTGGTGAATAAGCACGCTGCCTCGTGGGTATCAAGCCAACGAGGCAGCGTTTGAGTTACTTCTGCGATTCCACCGCCGCCGCTTTTACTTTTTTAGCCTGCATGTCGTTGGTTTTCTTATAGCGCCCGGCTATAAACGAACACACCATTAACTGAACCTGATGAAAGATCATCAAGGGCAAAACGATGATGCCGACCGCACTGGCGGGGAACAGAATGTTCGCCATGGGCACGCCGTTTGCCAGGCTCTTTTTAGAACCACAGAACAGAACAACGATCTCATCCGGGCGGCTGAAGCCGAACAGACGAGAGGCAAAGTAGTTAATCAGCAGTACGATCGTCAGCAGCAGTACGCATCCCGCCAAAATCCACAGCAGCGTATCAACGCCCACGCGTTTCCAGATGCCGTTGACCACGGCTTCACTGAAGGCGGAATAAACGACTAACAGAATGGAGGTTTGATCGGTAATCCCAATCAGACCACGATGTCTTTCCACCCAGCCGCTAATCCAGCGACGCGACAGATGGCCCAGAACAAAAGGCACCAACAGCTGCAGCATGATTTTTCCCACCTGCTCCAGACCATCGCCCGGCCCGTTACTGTTGACGTCCATGACCAGATTCACCAGCAGCGGGGAGATAAATACGCCCAACAGGCTGGATGCCGATGCGCTACATACCGCGGCGGCAACGTTCCCGCCAGCCATCGAGGTAAAGGCAATCGCTGACTGCACGGTGGCAGGTAAGATACACAGATACAGGAAACCGGTATAAATCTCTGCGCCGACGTTTACCGGATGCCACCAGACAATTAGCATGCCGATAGCCGGGAACATCACAAACGTACTGCACATAATCCAGAGATGGAGACGCCAGTGGCTGCTACCGGCAATGATTTTTTCCCGCGATAGCTTGGCACCATGCATAAAGAAAAGCAGGGCAATCGCGGCGGTAGTGAGGTACTGGAAAACGTCAACGAAGCCGCCTCTGGCAGGAATAAAAGAGGCCAACAACACGGTGATGATAAGCTTAATCATCATTGGGTCTATACGTAAAAATCCCATCGTTACAATCCGGTTAAATTAAGTCTGTGAGGATTGTGCGCGATGCGGGTTTAGAAATAAAATTAATTTATTAGATTAATCTATGTGAGAAATCGATGAATTACTCTTTGCGTCAGCTACGCACCTTTGTTGCCGTTGCCCACTATGGCGGCTTTAGCCAGGCCGGGCAGGCTATTGGCCTGAGCCAGTCAGCGGTGAGCCACAGTATAAAAGAGTTGGAAAATGAAATCGGCGTTCGCCTGCTGGACCGTACGACGCGCGAAGTGGTCCTGACCGAGGCCGGACAGCAGCTGGCATCGCGCATGGAAAGGCTGCTGGAAGAGATGAATACGACGCTGCTTGATATTCGCAGCTACGGCGAACAACGCAGTGGGACGGTGAGAATCGCGGCCAGTCAGACCATTTCTGCGCACCTGATGCCGCAATGTCTTGCCGCCAGCCAGCATAGCTATCCTGATATTAAGATCATTTTGCACGATCGCGTTCAGCAATGGGTGTTAGAAAGTGTACGCAATGCTGAAGTCGATTTTGGGATCGTCATCGGCCCGCTTAATGACACGGATTTTGACTGCTGTGCGATTCTGGACGAACCTTTTCTGCTGTTGTGCCGGGAAGACGATCCGCTTGCCGAGGTAGCACTGGCGCAGTGGTCTATGTTGGACGGCAGGACGATGGTGCTGCAGGATTACGCTTCAGGCAGCCGGGTATTAATTGATGCGGCTTTACGCCAGCAGAACGTGAATATTAACGTAATCCAGGAAATCGGCCATCCCGCTACGCTTTTTCCCATGGTCGATGCGGGCATCGGGATCAGCATTTTACCGGCCCTGGCGTTACCGCTACCGGCAGGGCGCGCACTAACGGTACGGCGTCTCTATCCTGAGATCAATCGCACCCTGACATTAATTAAGCGTAAAAATCGCTCTTTAACGCCAGCGGCCGAAGCGATATGGCAGGAAGTGCGTCAGCAGGCAAGATTGCTGACGCAACAACGCGAATCCAGACCTGCGTTTTAAATATAAACGTCAAGTTGGTTGTTTTGCGTAGGGCGATTAACACCATCTGCAGGGGTAGTATTACCTTCTTTTTGCGCCTGCTTTGCTTCAGCTTTCTGTTGCTCTTTGCGTTGTAACTGCTGGATTTGCGCTTCTAAAACCTGGATTTGTGCCTTAATCGTATCTTGCTGCTTCTTTTTCTCCTCTGTGGTCATCGTCTTATCGTCGCCCAAACTTTTCAGTTGATCGTTGAGACGAGAAATCTGCTTATTCAGGCTGGCGATTTGTGATGCGGTATCACTTGAATTGACCGTGTCTGATGAACTGCCGCTTCCGATACTCGGTGTGCTGGTTAATATAGTTGTCATGAGGCTCTCCTTACAATTAGACGTTTTAGGTTATCGGACGTTAACAGGAAAAGCTTAATGTCTCTGAGTGTTAAATATGTGAAAAGATTCTTACATTCTTGCGTGAGGTTAAGGCGGGCAGGGAAGATGAGAGGTGACGACAGGTAAGATGGACCCGACTGTCATCTGAGCACAGAAAAGAAAAAGGGCGCCAGCGCTTTATGTGGAGAGGGAAGTTGGACAGGGTTTCTCCCGTCCGGGCCTCACCCTTCGGGTGATGCTGGCGCATCAGCCTGAACCGCTTTGCGATTCAGTCGAACCTGCCAGCAGGTTCTCATCCCGCACGTTTTACGCATAGCAAAAAGGCGCCTTTAGGGCGCCTTTCAACATTGGTGGGTCGTGCAGGATTGCCTCGGCCCGGTGGGCCTCGCCCTTCGGGTGATGCTGGCGCATCAGCCTGAACCGCTTTGCGATTCAGTCGAACCTGCGGCAGGTTCTCATCCCGCACGTTTTGCGCACAGCAAAAAGGCGCCTTTAGGGCGCCTTTCAACATTGGTGGGTCGTGCAGGATTCGAACCTGCGACCAATTGATTAAAAGTCAACTGCTCTACCAACTGAGCTAACGACCCGAAGTGGTGGGTGATGACGGGTTCGAACCGCCGACCCCCTCCTTGTAAGGGAGATGCTCTACCAACTGAGCTAATCACCCACTTCGGTACTGCTTCACAAGAGTGTCATCTGACTAAGATATGGTGGGTGATGACGGGTTCGAACCGCCGACCCCCTCCTTGTAAGGGAGATGCTCTACCAACTGAGCTAATCACCCATATCTTATCTCTTGCACACTGCGGGCCATCTTAAACCTTGTTAAGAGTGGTGGGTGATGACGGGTTCGAACCGCCGACCCCCTCCTTGTAAGGGAGATGCTCTACCAACTGAGCTAATCACCCCCGCTGTGTGGAGTCGCATTATAGGGATAGTTGATTTTGAGTCAACGCTTTTTAAAACATAATTGTGCGTTCGGTTTAATTTTAAACATCCCGTAGCGATTTTATCCAATGTGCTGGTTTTCTTAGCAGAAATATAGGGTTTGCTGGCGCTCAGCTGCCTTGCATGCATTGAGGATTCATCATCAGATGCTAGAATATGCGCACTCTTTTCGCGTCTAACCTGTTTTTTGTCATCCAGACAACGAACCTGCGCATTTAAGGCAATACTGAATGAAAATCAAAACTCGCTTCGCGCCAAGCCCCACCGGCTTCTTACATGTAGGTGGCGCGCGTACTGCCCTCTACTCATGGCTCTTTGCCCGTCATCATCAGGGCGAGTTTGTGCTGCGCATTGAAGATACCGATCTTGAGCGTTCAACACCGGAAGCCATTGAAGCCATTATGGATGGGATGAACTGGCTGAGCCTGGATTGGGATGAAGGTCCCTATTACCAGACTAAACGTTTCGATCGCTATAACGCCGTTATTGATGAAATGCAGGAAGCGGGTACGGCTTATAAATGTTACTGCTCCAGAGAGCGTCTGGAAGCGCTGCGTGAAACGCAAATGGCTAACGGTGAAAAACCGCGTTACGACGGCCGTTGCCGCGACAGCCATGAACATCATGCCGATGATGAACCGCATGTGGTGCGTTTCCGTAATCCACAAGAGGGATCGGTTATTTTTGATGACCAGATTCGTGGCCCGATTGAGTTCAGCAATCAGGAGCTTGACGATCTGATCATCCGTCGCACCGATGGCTCACCGACGTATAACTTCTGCGTCGTGGTCGACGACTGGGATATGGGCATTACCCATGTTGTGCGTGGTGAAGATCACATCAACAACACCCCGCGCCAGATCAATATTCTCAAGGCTATCGGTGCACAGGTACCGGTTTATGCCCACGTTTCTATGATCCTGGGCGACGACGGTAAAAAACTGTCTAAGCGACATGGTGCGGTAGGCGTCATGCAATACCGTGATGACGGCTATCTGCCAGAAGCCTTGCTTAACTATTTAGTCCGTCTGGGCTGGTCTCATGGCGATCAGGAAATCTTCTCTGTCAAAGAAATGACAGCGCTGTTTAGCCTGGACGCGGTCAGTAAGTCCGCCAGCGCCTTTAATACCGAAAAGCTGCAGTGGTTAAATCATCACTACATCAACGCGCTGCCGCCAGAGTATGTGGCAACACATCTGCAATGGCACATTGAACAGCAGAATATTGATACCCGCACTGGCCCGGAGCTGGCGAAGCTGGTGACCTTGCTCGGTGAACGCTGTAAGACGCTGAAAGAGATGGCGGCGTCCTGCCACTATTTTTATCAGGACTTTTCAGAATTCGATGCCGATGCCGCGAAAAAGCATCTGCGTCCGGTTGCACGTCAACCGCTGGAAGTGGTTCGCGATAAACTGGCTGCATTGACTGACTGGAATGCCGAAACCGTGCATCAGGCGATTCAGCAGAGCGCGGATGAGCTGGGCGTAGGCATGGGTAAAGTGGGAATGCCACTGCGCGTTGCCGTGACCGGCGCAGGTCAGTCCCCAGGACTGGATGTCACGGTGGAAGCGATTGGTCGCACCCGCAGTGTCGCGCGTATTGAAAAAGCGCTGGCCTTTATTGCCGAGCGCGAAGCACAGAACTAATAAAAAAACCGGAAGCATTACGCTTCCGGTTTCTTACTCTTCACTAATCCCCAGACGGCCGAGTACACCTTTAATCCCTTCCCGCAGAATCAACGCCGTAAGCTGATCTTGTTCATTCTGACTCATTTGCTGGACAGAGCTTATCAATAACGCAGGTAAAGAATTCGCTGGAGGCGTGTAATTTGCCGTGGGTTCATTAAGATTGCGCGTCGACTGAATGAAACTTTTCACGCGTTCATCAATATGAATCAGTCTTGCTTTTCCGCCCTGAACACCCGGCTTTGGCGTGGTCGTCCAGTTCTCGCGTTTGATCCATTTGTTCACCGTCTGCCGACTGTAGCCCGTTTCGATTGCCAGTTCTTCCGGAGTTAGCCATTCCTTTTTCACGATGCTGTCCCTGTTAAATACATTAGCCATACATATTACAGCAAATCGTAACGCGTGAAAGTAACTGGAAACGAAATTGCCTTTTGTCTCTCAACAAAAGGCAAAGAAAGTTTATTGCGCGGTGCGTGGCTGCTCGGCAGCGGGGCGGAAAGCGAGGAAGTAAGCCAGACCAACGAAGACGGCACCGCCAACGGCGTTACCTAAGAATACCGCCACGAAGTTGGGGAAATATTCAGCCCAGCTCATCTGTCCGGCGAAAATCGCAGCAGGGATGATGAACATGTTCGCGACAACGTGCTGGAAGCCGATGGCGACGAACGCCATAACCGGGAACCACATAGCGAAAATTTTGCCTACCACGTCTTTACTGGCGAATGCCAGCCACACGGCAAGACATACCAGCCAGTTACAGCCGATGCCAGAGATAAAGGCGTGCAGGAAATCGGCATGCACTTTTGCGTTAGCAATAGCCAATGTCTTTTTCAGGTAGTCGCCTTCGGTCATGGCCAGCATATGCCCAAAGAACCAGGCGATAGCGATGCTGCCAAGGAAGTTCGCAATGGTTACCCAGAACCAGTTACGTAATACGCTGTAGCCACTTACGCGGCGTGCAAACCAGGCAACAGGCAACGTCATCATATTGCCGGTTAACAGCTCGCCACCGGCCAGAATGGTCAGGATTAAACCGACCGGGAACACCGCAGCACCTAGAAAGCCGCCAAATGAACCCCAGTCCGCTGGGAGTGAGTTGATAACGTGGACATCCAACAAGAAGCCTGTAGCGATGAAGGCACCTGCCATGAAGCCAAGAATAATTAAGGAACTAATGGAGGCATGGCTTTTTGCCACGCCAGCCTGAATCGCCAGTTGGGCGATCTCTTTGGGTGTATGCAGCGACATATATTCTCTATTGATTTTAGTATTGGAGCGAAAACGCCTGGTTGAAGAACGGTGCGCTGGAGAAAACCATGCAGCCGTATTACATAGCGGGCTAAGTTTTACACGACATTACAGGGAAGACAAGATAATTCCTATAACATATTTAACCGCGTATTAACCTAGCAGCCGATAAAAAATTACTAATCAAACCCAGGCTCCTTTCATGATGTTAACAAGGGCAAGAGAGAAACAAACGCCCGTCATCACGCTGAGTTTGCCGTCTTTTTCAGCGATCAAACACAGAATGTGATTTTGCCGTTGACACTCCATGGGGGGTTTCATATTATGCCGTCCGTCGCTTAACACGACGGTTTTTTCGGTACGGGGCTATAGCTCAGCTGGGAGAGCGCTTGCATGGCATGCAAGAGGTCAGCGGTTCGATCCCGCTTAGCTCCACCAAACTTCTTCCCAAAAGTTTGGCACTGAAAAAACGATTTCCAGATGTGGGGGTATAGCTCAGCTGGGAGAGCGCTTGCATGGCATGCAAGAGGTCAGCGGTTCGATCCCGCTTATCTCCACCAATCATTTCTTGTTTTCAAATCAATACGTTAATAGATTTCGAGTGAGTGACTTTACTCATACACTGCCACAGTGGTGTTAGTGGCAATTTGTGAGAATAACATCACTGTGGCCTGTAGTTAATAGCTCGAACAGGTAGCAATTCAAAACTCGAAAGCTAATGACGTGCCTCCGTCTCAAAACACTTCTTACAAAACAGTCTGATCACACGCATTTTAAGCCCGATGTGCGGCCTTTTATGGCCCTAAACAGGCTTATGGTGGTTGATTCTGGTAGCTACAGTTCCGGCTCTGCCAGCGTTTCGCTCACGCTTCTAAGAAATACACAAACATCCTGATAAGTTGTGGTCATTCTGGACAATTGATGAAGTCGCTACGCTCCCGTTATTGCCTTACCGCCAACGGGGCTGTATGGCTTCTATTGTCTTTTTATGATGGGGCTTTATGATAAGTCATCCTTATCGTTAGGGTGTGTGTTGAAGGAGCCAAATATGGCATTAAAAGGAAAGTTCACTGTTAATGATGCAGACTACTCCCCTCTGCTAATGTATGGCGTAGGAACGTTTATGGCCTTCTCTGGTAATGGCGAATACCGCAACAGTGCAGGATGTATTGCAGTTCCAGATAATGGGCCAATACCTGACGGTCTATATCACATCGTTAAACGCCCAACAGGTGGTTGGAAAGGTGTTGTCAGAACTGACTTACACGATTTTTACTCGTGGCCTACTTCAACACCCGTTATTAAGTATGAATGGTTTGCTTTGTATCGTGATGATGGAAAGATAGACGATCATACCTGGATAAATAACGTAGAAAGAGGGAATTTTAGGCTTCACCCTCGCGGCCCTCTTGGAATTTCTTTAGGCTGCATTACCCTACAGCACAAAACCGATTTTACAGCCATAAGGCAAGCATTGCTCTCTACACCGCAAGTGAAATTACGTAATGGGCTGATGTCGTTTGGAACAATCGAGGTGGTTTTAAATGGAAGCAAAACGTGTCCCAACGGGGTTTAGAATCCTGATCGGAGTTGCTATTTTTATTATTACATTCTTGATAGCCAGACCTTCAGATCCCTCAACGCCGGGACAACAACAATTCTGGATTGCTGTGGCTAAAATCTTTGGCCAGCGTGACATTGAAGGCTTTGTTGGGATTGGATTGTTAGTGATTTGCACCTTAGTAACCGTGATTGGCTATCAGGTGATTGTTAGACTAATAGAGAAGAAACTCAACAGCATCCCGTGAATGTAGAAGATGCCCTGACTGGTTGGCAGAACTGTCCCTATATTAGGCTGGGTTATGGTCGCCTCAGACGTATCAAAAATTGCCTTCAATGCCATGACCAACTACAACCCTATAGCACGAGGTGATGATAAGTTATGGTAACTGATGAGCAAGTTTTAGATTTCTTCCGGCAAAAATTGCCGCAAATAAGAACGTTCAGCTTCAAAATCGTTCCACTTGAAATCAATGACCCGTTACAGGAATACGCAGAACTTGATGATTTGGTTGAAGCTATAGATCAGTATTCTGACCAATTTAATATTGATGTTTCAACGTTGAATATTGATAATTACTATCCCTGGACGACGCCTTGGTTTTTTCGTGCGTGGTTTAAAAAAGAGCCAGTAAAACAACACAGGCAGCCTTTAACAGTAAAAATGTTTGCTGAGTCAGCTAAAGCGGGAACGTGGTTGTATCAATGATAGCCATATAAAAGTTTTAATTATTAATGTGTTAGTATTTCTCTGTGCGATTGTAAATAATGAAATGGGATAAGTCATGGCTTTCGCGTTCAAGAAATGGCAAGTGGTATTATGAAAAGTCTGATTCACGCGCCTGGGGAAATAAGGTCTCTCTAACAGATTATAATTTCACGTTAATAGGTGGTGAAAAATATATCTATCAATAAGTAATTCATTTTTCTGTTTGAGTTTCCTTCAATGCAGGAAATAGTAAAGTGTTACCATGCCAATATATCTTTATTTTCATTGTTGAATCTTAATGTAATCATAGTTGTTATTTTTTAAACGTATTTATGATTGGGCCGCTTATAGGGTAAAGTTTCCAGATGTGGGGGGAAGCTACTTAGCTAACTTACTGAAAAGTAATTTTATAGCTCAGCTGGGAGAGCGCTTGCATGGCATGCAAGAGGTCAGCGGTTCGATCCCGCTTATCGCCTCCTGACATCTTTCAACTGCACTGCGTTGCATTCTCATTCCACTTAACGCCTGGATTCCGCCCCCGTTCAACCTAATTGCTGCAACAGCCATCGACTGAAATCATTAAGGCGTGAAGTAAATTCCGCAACAGTTGCCTGTGGCGTCTTGCTCTCTGCTAAAAAGAAGGTGATCGCGTCTTCACGTTCCGGATAAAGCGCAACGAATCGCACAACATGATCCTCCAGGCTGCGTGGCCAGTCGATATCGTTATCTGTGCGTAACATATTGGTTGAGCGAATCAGTTTTCTGGCCGCCGCGCGCTGATATTGCTGCTGCTCATGAGCCTGGCTGGCGCGGGATAATAACGTGGCATAGCCACTCAATACCGCTGCGACATCACCGTTTATTGCCCGTGCCAACGCGCGGGACGGGCGGAAACGTTCAAAGTACACAGAGAGATCCTGGCCATAGAGGCAGCGGCAGTGGTGCTTTAACCAGTAGCCCCAGGAAAGGCGGTTTTCCGGCGCGAGTGCCTCATTGACCGTGCCGATATCAAAATCGACTTTACTCACCACAGGATGCTCTTCCGCCAGCGCCTCTTTTAACGCTGACAGTCTGGCTTGCTGCTCTTGCCGGAGTGGATGGCTGAAGAGTAAACACAGATCTAAATCCGATCTGCACTTGACGGCGTTTCCGCACGCCACGCTACCGTAAAGATAAATGCTGTGCAGGCCATCCCGATAGTCAGCGCTCAGACGGGCCACAGCTGCGTTGACGACAGCCTGAAACGCCGGCTGAACGTCAGCTGTCGCTAGCGTGGGGATGTAGCTGTCGGGGTCCAGACTCATCATGGCTCCTGTCAAACAAACATAACCGGTGGAAAGAGGGGATTCGCTCTGGATTATAATCGGGGCGCGCTCCCACTAGTCGGGCAGTATTGATGAGTGTGGTAAGCGCGATCAAGCGTTGTGTCTGAACACATGCCAGCGGGCAGGCGCAAACAGGCGGGATAAAGACAAAAAAGGCGAGTCATTTGACTCGCCTTAATGTTTTGCAGAGCGCTAACTCAGAATGCCAGTACCAGGCCTGCAATCGCCGCAGACAGCACGCTGACCAGGGTTGAGCCGTACAGCAGTTTCAAACCAAAGCGTGAAACCACGTTACCTTGCTCTTCGTTCAGGCCCTTGATCGCACCGGCAACGATACCGATAGACGAGAAGTTAGCGAACGAGACCAGGAACACCGACAGGATGCCTTCTGCATTGGGTGACAGCTGACCGGCAACTTTCTGCAGATCCATCATAGCCACAAACTCATTGGAAACCAGTTTCGTTGCCATGATGCTGCCAACCTGCAGCGCTTCGCCAGACGGCACGCCCATTACCCAGGCAAACGGATAGAAGACATAACCCAGCACGCCCTGGAAGGTGACACCGAAAATGAAGTCAAACAGCGCGTTCAGGCCGGAAATCAGTGCGATAAAACCAATCAGCATGGCCGCAACGATAATGGCGACGCGGAAACCAGCAAGAATGTATTCGCCCAGCATCTCAAAGAAGCTCTGACCCTGATGCAGGTCCTGCAACTGCAGATCTTCTTCGCTGTCTACGCGGTAAGGGTTAATGAGCGACAGCACAATAAAGGTACTGAACATATTCAGCACCAGCGCCGCGACCACATACTTAGGCTGCAGCATGGTCATGTAAGCACCCACGATAGACATAGAAACCGTCGACATCGCGGTTGCCGCCATGGTGTACATACGACGTTGTGACATCTTGCCCAGGATATCTTTGTACGCGATAAAGTTCTCAGACTGTCCCAAAATCAGAGAGCTTACGGCGTTAAACGATTCCAGTTTGCCCATTCCGTTAATCTTGGACAGCACAGTACCGATACCGCGAATCACCCATGGCAGGATGCGGAAGTGCTGGAGAATACCGATCAGCGCCGAGATGAAGACAATGGGGCACAGCACGTTCAGGAAGAAGAAGGCGAGGCCTTTATCATTCATGTTGCCGAAGACGAAATTAGTGCCCTGAGCCGCATATTTCAGAAGATGATCGAAGAAACCGGCAAATCCTTTGACGAAGCCCAGACCGGCTTCCGAGTTCAGGAAGAACCATGCCAGAATGATTTCGATGACCAGAAGCTGTACGATGTAGCGAATTCGAATACTTTTTCTGTCGTGGCTGACCAGCAAGGCCAGCACACCGACAACCACTAGTGCTAAAAGAAACTGCAAAATATGGGACATGATTGCTCCAAATTTGAGGAGGATTGTATTTTGCTGCGTATTCTATGTAACGGCTTACCGAAAAACGAGATCTCTACCACAATATAAGTATTCAATATCGCCAAATTTCTCAGAAAACTCTCACCGATCACGCCCTGTAACCAAATTGTTCACATCATATTCACTTAAATCTATTGTCTGTAATTTACACAACACGTAGAGTGACGGAATTGCGCCTTAAGTTGTAGGGTTTTTACATACCCAGGGTATAGCAAAGGCTATACTTTATAGCACTATCTATTACAGCGATTACCAAAACCAAATTTCACTTGCGCCTGCGTCGCCTTAAGCTGCACAGGTAAAACAAAGACAGGGTAGCCACTATGTTTGAAAGCCGTGCCGCCGAGCGCGCCGCTCGCGGAGCCAGAAAAGTCAAACTCGCCCTGTTGGGGCCTGCTTTTATCGCCGCTATCGGCTATATCGATCCGGGCAACTTTGCGACCAATATTCAGGCCGGTGCCGCTTACGGTTATCAACTGCTGTGGGTGGTGGTATGGGCCAACATCATGGCCATGCTTATTCAGTTAATGTCAGCGAAGCTAGGCATCGCAACGGGTAAAAACCTGGCTGAACATATCCGCGATCGTTTTCCCCGTCCGGCGGTATGGTTCTATTGGGTGCAGGCAGAAATCATTGCCATGGCGACCGATCTGGCAGAGTTCATCGGTGCAGCCCTGGGATTCAAACTGCTATTGGGGATATCTCTGATGCAGGGCGCCGTGCTGACCGGCGTGGCCACCGTGCTAATTTTGATGCTGCAAAATCGTGGGCAAAAACCGCTGGAGCTGGTGATTGGCGGGCTACTGCTGTTTGTGGCGGCGGCTTACATTGTGGAGCTGTTTTTCTCACAGCCAAAAGTGAGTGAACTGGTTAAAGGCATGGCACTGCCGTCACTGCCCAATACCGACGCGGTCTTTCTTGCCGCCGGCGTACTGGGAGCCACCATTATGCCGCACGTGATTTATCTGCATTCCGCCTTAACCCAGGGGAAAAGCGATGACAGTCAGGCTCAGCGCTATTCCTCGACCAAACTGGATGTCGCCATTGCCATGACCATTGCGGGGTTTGTCAACCTGGCGATGATGGCCACGGCCGCTGCCGCCTTCCATTTTAGCGGCCATAGTGGGATTGCCGAACTCGATCAGGCTTACACCACGCTACAGCCTCTGCTGGGGCACGCTGCCGCAACGGTATTTGGCCTAAGCCTGGTCGCGGCGGGGCTGTCTTCAACCGTGGTCGGCACCCTGGCCGGTCAGGTGGTTATGCAAGGGTTTATTAAATTCTATATTCCACTGTGGGTACGACGTGCAGTGACCATGGTGCCCTCGTTTCTCGTGATCTGGGCGGGCTGGGACCCGACGCGCGTGTTAGTCATGAGTCAGGTGCTGCTCAGCTTCGGTATCGCACTGGCACTCATTCCGCTGCTGGCGTTTACCGGCAACCGCGAGCTGATGGGCGATGCGTTGGTCAATTCACGGCTGATGCAAAATACGGGGCGCGTCATCGTGGTGCTGGTGGTGAGTCTTAACGCTTATCTGTTAATCGGTCAGGCAATGGGAATGTAACGCGTCTGCCTGATAAACGGTCAGGCAGGCGTCTGTTTTCGGTGTGAATGATATTGTCTTGAGGTTTATCCGCATCGGTTTATATTTTCTTCTGTCTTGATGATTCAGGAGCAGAATGATGCGGAAGCCGGATTATCCTTCAGAAGACCACGCAAAATGGGCCGCGGTCGACGACTATTTTTCTCAGTTACTCCTCCCTACCGATCGCCTTGCTCAAGCCGCGCTGGTTGCCAACAGTCAGGCGGGGCTGCCAGCCCACGACGTTTCTGCCCTGCAAGGCAACATGCTTGCACTGTTTATCAAAATGCTAAACGCAGCACGCGTACTGGAAATCGGCACGCTTGGGGGTTACAGCACCATCCTGATGGCGCAGGCGCTGGGCGAAGAAGGGAAAATCACCACCCTTGAAGCCGACGCCCATCATGCGCAGGTTGCCAGTGATAACATCCGCAATGCCGGGTTGTCTGGACGCGTCGATCTGCGCATCGGTGTGGCGCTGGATGTACTGCCTCACCTGCAGGGACCCTTTGATCTCATCTTTATCGACGCGGATAAGAAAAATAATCCCGCTTACCTGAATTGGGCATTAGCCCTGGCTCGTCCTGGCAGCGTGATTATCGCCGACAACGTTGTGCGCGGCGGGGCGGTAACCGATGCCGATTCCGCAGACATCAACGTGCAGGGGGTACGTGCGTTTTTCGAGCTGCTTTCCAGCGATGCCCGTCTGGAGGCCACAGCCATTCAAACCGTAGGTGAAAAGGGCTGGGATGGGTTTGTTATGGCAAGAGTGAAACACCTCTAACTCTAGCGCTATCGCCTCAGGTGATCTGCCGACGCGTGGGCCGACAGAGGCGCTTTAGCGATAGCGTTCCGGATAACGGTGGTGCGCGCGGCGTTCGTGGTGCCAGTGGCGTCGTTCATGCTCCCAACGACGTTGCCGGTCGCGCGCGCGCCACTGGCGTTCACGTTCCCACTGCTGATGACGTCGCCACGCTTCGTGTCGCCACCAGCGACGCTCTTTATACGCATAGCGATCGTTAAACCAGCGCGGCTCGCGCCAGCGGTTGCCGTCCCAGTAATAGCCGCGGCGGTCGCGATCGCCCAGATGAAGCGATACGCCCGGCGCAAGATTAATTGATGACCCTGAGGCCTGAGCGGTGTGCATTGCCAGCGGCGTTAACATGGCTACAAAGGCAGCCAGTAAAATTCCACGTATTATGATTTTCTCCTGACGGCAGCGTGTCTCCGCTGCTGGTTCGCTATTCTGTCGATATTGCGTCTGAGAAACCTGTGGAAACCGTCTGAAAAACCGCGAGAAATCAGGGTTTAAGAGTATTCCGGGATGGCCGCCCGGCGAAGCAGGCGGCGCATGTTACAGCAGGGCAGACTCAATGGCGGCAAGCTCGTCATCCGTGAGAGGAGCCTGATTCAGCATCTGCACTGCATCGTCGATTTGTGCCGTTTTACTGGCCCCAATCAGCACTGATGTAATGCGTGGATCACGTAACACCCAGGTTAACGCCATCTGCGCCAGCTTCTGGCCGCGCTGTTGAGCAATGGCGTTTAGCTTGCGGACTTTTTCCATTTTTTCATCAGTAAGCTGATTTTCGTTGAGGAACTTGCTGCCGCTGGCAACGCGTGAATCCTGTGGAATACCCTGTAGATAGCGATCGGTCAGGACACCGCCTGCCAGGGGTGAGAACGCGATACAACCTGCACCATGTTCATACAGTGTCTGAAGTAATCCCTGCTCTGGCGTGCGTTCAAATAACGAATAGCGAGGCTGATGGATCAGGCAAGGCGTACCCAGATCGCGCAGAATCGCCATCGCTTCAGCCGCCCGTTGCGCGGGATAGTTTGAAATCGCGGCATACAGCGCCTTTCCCTGACGTACGACATGATCCAGCGCGCGCATGGTTTCTTCCAGCGGCGTCTCCGGATCGGGACGGTGGTGATAAAAGATATCAACGTATTCCAGTCCCGTACGGCGCAGACTCTGATCCAGGCTGGCCACCAGATATTTGCGTGAACCCCAGTCACCATACGGGCCTTCCCACATGGTGTAACCGGCTTTCGTCGAAATAAGCAATTCGTCGCGGTGTGCCTGAAAATCTTCACGCATGATACGACCAAAGTTCGTTTCAGCTGAGCCAGGAGGCGGGCCGTAGTTATTCGCCAGATCGAAATGCGTGATACCGCAGTCGAAAGCGTGGCGCAATAGCTGGCGGCTGACATCCAACTGTGTGCTGTCACCAAAGTTATGCCACAGGCCCAGTGAAATCGCAGGAAGTTTCAGGCCACTGCGCCCACTGCGACGCCACTGCATATGCTGATATCGGTCCGGATGAGGGAAAGCTGTCATATAAGGGTCCTGAGTGAAAACGAATAAATGTGCCAAAACCGGAGGAGTGTATACGCTTACACTCAGTATTAATCCGCGTGAAGTCGCATATTCACGGAATAATACACGGTCGTAACGCGGGCTTGCCATGCAATAGATTGGCTAAATCTGCAGCCGTTCTCGCCAAATTTACGCCATGTCAGATACTTATCAGAACAATCCCCTAAAAGGAACGCGCTATGTCCGATTTTACGGTTGGTGACTATCTGTTGGCTCGCTTGCAGGAGTGCAGTGTCAGGCATTTATTTGGTGTGCCGGGCGACTACAATCTGCAGTTTCTCGACCGTGTTATTGCCCATCCGGACATTAGCTGGGTGGGATGTGCTAACGAACTGAATGCAGCCTATGCAGCCGATGGCTATGCGCGTTGCTCCGGCGTAGCGGCGTTGCTGACTACGTTTGGCGTGGGTGAACTCAGCGCGATTAACGGTCTGGCGGGCAGCTTTGCCGAGTATGTGCCCGTTATCCACATTGTGGGCGCGCCTTCGAGTCAGGCGATGCAGCAGGGGGATTGTGTGCATCACACGCTGGGAGACGGCGACTTTGGTCACTTCATCCGGATGGCGCAGGAGGTGAGCGCTGCCACGGCACAGCTTACGGCCGACAATGCCACGGCTGAAATTGACCGGGTCATCCTGGCCGCGCTTCAGCAGCACCGTCCTGGCTATTTAATGCTGCCGGTGGATGTTGCCCAGCGGCAAACCTCAGCGCCTGAGCAGCCGCTAATGCGCCCTACCGCTTCACCTCATGAGGTGCGCATCGCGTTTCAGCAGGCGGCAGAGCGGTTGCTGGCACCTGCGAAGCGTGTATCGCTGCTCGCCGATTTTCTGGCGCAGCGCTGGCAGCAGCAGCCGGCACTGGCAGCCTTGCGGGCGGGACGCGCCTTTCCCTGTGCCACCTTGTTGATGGGCAAAGGTGTGCTGGATGAACAGCAACCGGGTTTTGTCGGCACCTATGCGGGAGAAGGCAGTGAAGGTGACGTGCGCCAGCAAATTGAAAACGCGGACGTGACGATTTGCGCTGGCGTACGCTTTACCGACACGATTACGGCCGGTTTTACCCAGCAATTCAGCCCGGCACGGCTTATTGATATCCAGCCGCACAGCGCCAGCGTGGCGGGGCAAACGTTCGCACCCCTGACGATGGCGGATGCGCTAAGCGCGTTACTGCCGGTGTTTGAACGTCATGGTGCCGACTGGCAGGCCGCCTGTCCGCCGTCGGCCCCAGAGCCGGTTCCGGATGCAGCTATCATCAGTCAGTCTGCTTTTTGGCAGGCGATGCAGGCGTTCCTGCAGCCGGGTGATATTATTCTGGCCGATCAGGGGACGGCGGCTTTTGGTGCCGCGTCGCTGCGGTTGCCCGTCGGTGCGCAGCTTTTGGTACAGCCGCTCTGGGGCTCTATCGGCTATACTTTACCCGCCGCGTTCGGTGCGCAAACTGCCCAGCCTGCTCAGCGCGTTATCCTGATTATTGGCGACGGTTCGGCCCAGTTGACCATTCAGGAGTTAGGTTCCATGCTGCGGGATCAACAGCATCCCATTATTTTTCTCCTCAATAATGAAGGCTATACTGTAGAGCGGGCGATTCATGGTGCCGCTCAACGTTATAATGATATCGCGCAATGGAACTGGACAGCGCTGCCGCAGGCAATGAGTTTGCAATGCCAGGCGCAGAGCTGGCGCATCAGTGAAACCGTGCAGTTGCAGGCACTGATGACGCTACTTAAACAACAGCACAGGCTGTCGTTTATTGAAGTGGTGATGCAAAAAGATGACCTGCCGCCGTTACTGCGTAAAGTCTCAGCCTGCCTGAGCCAGCGCAACGGCGGTTGAGATTCGGAAAGTTGCCTCTGTGCACGCCAGACTAACGCGGTTAGGCTGTTGCACACACGAGTCAGACGCTCACCCATAGCTTCGGTGAGCGTTGTTGTTTTATCGGCAGGATTTTATAGTGTCCTCCAACTCTTTAAGACCCCCAAGCGGAGCACCAGAAGAATGACAACTTATGCCTTGGTCGGCGATGTCGGCGGCACCAACGCCCGCCTCGCTTTGTGTGAGGTGGAAAGCGGCAGCATCTCCCAGGCCAAAACATTCGCAACATCAGACTACGACAGCCTCGAAGCCGTCATCCGCCACTATCTTGATGAACAAAAGCAGGATATCAAAGACGGTTGTATCGCCATTGCCTGCCCGATTACCGATGACTGGGTTGAAATGACCAACCATGACTGGGCTTTTTCCACCAAAAAGCTCAAAGAGAACATCGGTTTTGAACACCTGGAAATTATTAACGACTTCACCGCGGTGTCCATGGCCATTCCCATGCTGGGCGCAGAACATGTGATCCAGTTTGGTGGCAAAGAGCCGGTTAAAGACAAGCCAGTGGCCATTTACGGCGCGGGAACTGGACTGGGCGTCAGTCATCTGGTGCATGTTGATAAGCGCTGGGTCAGCCTGCCTGGTGAGGGCGGTCACGTTGACTTTGCGGCCAACAGCGAAGAAGAAGATCAAATCCTGGAAGTGTTGCGGGAAGAATTGGGCCATGTGTCAGCCGAGCGCGTGCTGTCAGGCGCGGGTCTGGTCAATCTCTATCGGGCGATTGTGAAAGTGGATCAACGCGTTCCCGAGAATCTGAAGCCGAAAGAGGTGAGTGAGCGTGCGCTTGCGGACAGCTGCACAGATTGTCGTCGTGCGCTGTCGCTGTTCTGCGTCATCATGGGGCGTTTTGGCGGTAATCTGGCGCTGAACCTCGGCACCTTTGGTGGCGTGTACATCGCAGGCGGCATTGTGCCGCGCTTCCTGGAATTCTTTAAATCCTCGGGTTTCCGTGCGGCATTTGAAGACAAAGGGCGTTTTCGCGATTACGTTGCCGATATTCCGGTCTATATGATCACCCACGATCAGCCAGGCTTGTTAGGTGCAGGTGCTCACCTGCGTCAAACCCTGGGCCGTATTCTCTGATAACCGCCATTGCCCTTCCCCAACGGGAAGGGTTCTCTCCGTCCTGTGGTTTCCCTATAAACGCATGAGCAGCCTGAAGGTTTTTACCTTGCTGCGACTGACGGGCACCTGAAAGTCCTTGTCCCTTAATTTGAGCAGATAGGTATTATTGAACCAGGGTTCAATCTCTCTGATCTTATTCAGATTAACGCAGTACGAGCGGTGACAACGAAAGAATTGCTGCTCGGGCAGGCGTGAGCAAAATTCGCTGATATTCATCGACATGACATAGTCTTCACGGCGGGTATACACGAAAGTTAACTTCTCATGAGCCTCGACGTAGTAAATATCATTCACGTCGGTCACGATGATGCGATCGTCTTTGGTCAGGTTAACCGTAAGGGGGTTTTGCGCGCTCGGTGCCTGGGTAATTGTGTGCTGCTGTTGCCAGCTGGCTTCCAGCTTGTTGAGCATCGTGATAATACGTGACTCATGATAGGGCTTCAGGATGTAGTCAAACGCCTCCAGCTCAAAGGCCTCTACCGCATGTTCTTTCCAGGCGGTAATAAAAACAATCAGAGGTTTATGCACAAACTGATGAATATTCTGCGCCAGTAACATGCCATCCAGCGACGGAATATTAATATCGAGAAATATCACATCAACCCGGTGCTGCTGCAGGTATTTCAGCACGTCGAGTCCGTCATCAAAGCAGGCTTCAATCTCAATGTTGCTGTGCTGCTGAATCATCCAGCTCAGCTCTTGCTGGGCAAGGAACTCATCCTCTACGATGATGGCTTTCATGCAAGATTTCCCACCAGTGGCTGTCCGGTTTTGCTCAGGGTAAAGGCGATTTCTGTCCCGGGTTGATGACGCACGATATGCAGTCCCTGGCCCGACAGCAATTTAACCCGGTGATGCACGTTTAACAGGCCGATTTTATTGCCCGGCATTTCGTTGCGTGCAACTCTGTCAATGACCTCATCGCTGATGCCTTGCCCGGTGTCCCGCACCGCAATGCGCACCCGGTCGCCCAAATCGCGCACGCTCAATGTCACCACACCTTTGCCTTTACAGGGCTGAATGCCGTGCACAATGGCGTTTTCGACTAAGGGCTGAATAAGCAGGCTGGGCAGAGAAAAATGCAAATCCTCATCCACGTCGTAAATCATCGTGAGCTTATCGCCAAAGCGGGCCTGCTCAATGGCGATGTAATCCTTTACCTGCCACAGCTCTTTTTTGATATCGATAAGCTCATCGTCGTTCAGTTCGAGGTTGTAGCGCAGATAACGCGATAAATTGATGACTAACTGACGCGCCGTATCTGGATTGAGTCGGATAGAAGACGAAATCGCATTGAGCGCATTAAACAGGAAATGCGGATTTATTTTGCTCTGGAGCGCGCGGAGTTCCGCTTTATTGGCCATTTCACGCAGCTGCTCGGTGCGGGAGACTTCAAGCTGGGTCGAGATAATCTGCGACAGGCCAACGGCCATCTCTTTCAGCGAGCCGGTAATACGGTGCGCGCGACGATAGTAGATTTTTAAGGTGCCGGTGACGTTGCCTTTTTCCCGTAACGGAATCACTATCATGGAGTGAATGTCTTTTGTTCTGTGGGCTTCATCATTGTTTTTAATGATGATTTTACCGCTGTGGATAGCCTGAGCCGTGGTGGGGCTGATACCGTCATCGCCGTGCTGATAGTTTTGCTCGCCGTAACCGACATAGGCCAAAATTTTCTGCTTGTTGGTCATGGCGACGGCATCTGCTTTGATTTCTCGCCGGATAATGTCGCAAATGTTCCGAAGTGAATCGCTGTTTACCTGCCGGAACAGCGGCAGCGTCTGGTTAGCAATATCCAGCGCCAGCTTGGCCTGACGTGCCGCGCTGGCCTCTTTTTCACCCTCAACGCTCTGCACCAGTAACACGATTAAGCCAATGCTTGATGCGCCGAGGATCATCGGCAGGGCGATTTCGGACACAATCGCCAGCCCCAGGGCGACAGGCTTCGCCCATAACAGAATGAGCAGCATCGTCAGGCTTTCACAGAACATCCCGCCCAGAATGCCTACCAGCCAGCGTCGCTCGCGCTGCACCCGACGATTGATCCCGCCCGCAACCACCCCGGCAATGATGCTGGTAATCAGGCAGGGCACGGACGTCACGCCGTGAATATCAATCAAAAAACGATGCAGGCCCGCAATCACGCCCGTCACGATCCCCACCCAGGGGCCAAAAAGAATACCGCCCGCCATCACGGCGATAACCCGCACGTTAAGCAATGAACCTTCGACGTTAACACCTGACCAGGTACTGAATAAGGCAAACAGGGAAAAAATGGCAATGACAGCGCTTTTTTCCAGCGAGGTGTGCTCATCTTTTTGTAATAACTGACGAAAAGGCCGGGTTCGCGTCAGAAAAAACAGGCAAATCAGCATGAGCGCCGCGCGATCAAAGACGGCCAGGAGCATGTTAAAGTGTGAGGTCACAGGCGACTCTTCAGCTATGTTAAAGAACGCTATGATAAAAAATGTAATGATAATGCGCCAGCGCGCCCAACGGTCAGCATGACTGTTCATGTTTTAGATCAATTTCTCTAAAACAGCGAAAAGGGGAAATGTTGACCACGATAAAGGGGAACGCTTATTTCCCTCTTTTCGATTCGGGGCGGGGTACTGAAGCCTGACAGGATGATCAGCGCAGTCGCTTTCCTTTGAGACCTGTCTGCCGGGAGCAGAGTATGCATCTGACCACTTCACGTTTGACGTTAACGACATTACGCCCGGAAGACTGGCAACTGTTCCGGGCGGTGCACGAAGATCGCGACACGATGAACTGGGTGAGTGAAATTCCTGACGAAGAGGATATCCGTGAACGGTTCAGCCAGCGTTTGGCACCCTGGCAGGTAGGCAGCTTTCACATGCTGTGCCTGGTCGCCAGGCTGCGCGACAGCGGAGAAGCCATTGGCTTATTTGGCTGTACGCCTGAATGGCAGCCCGCTCGCCAGGCCGAAATCGGTTACATGCTGCTGCACCGCTACTGTGGCCAGGGCTTCGGCAGTGAAGCCCTGGGGGCGTTGTGTCAGTGTTTGTTCGACGCCGATTTCCTCAAGCTCAAGGCGCTGGTGGTGGAGGGCAACTGGGCATCACGGCGGATTCTGGAAAAAAATGGCTTCACGCTACAGCGCACGCTGCAAAATAATTATCTGTTAAATGACCGCTGGGTGAATGACTGGCTGCTTGAACGGCTCAATCCACAAATATAAAAAATTTTCTGCTCCTCTCGACAAAGTTGTTATCTGCAAGTTATGTTCTTGTAGAGGTCACCGCAGTGACCAGCGTCGCTCGGACGGTCCGGGCGCTAACGTTTCCCAGAGGACACCATGGCTGATAACAGCACAACCCGTCGTTTCACACGTATTGAACGCCTGCCGCCTTACGTTTTTAACATCACCGCTGAACTGAAGATGGCTGCGCGTCGGCGTGGCGAAGATATCATCGACCTTTCAATGGGCAACCCCGACGGGGCAACGCCGCCTCATATCGTAGACAAACTGTGTCAGGTCGCACAACGTGAAGACACGCACGGTTATTCGACCTCACGCGGTATTCCTCGCCTGCGTCGCGCGATTTCTCGTTGGTATGAAGAGCGTTATCAGGTTGATATCGATCCTGAATCTGAAGCTATCGTCACCATCGGGTCCAAAGAGGGGCTGGCTCACCTGATGCTGGCGACGCTTGACCATGGCGACACGGTGCTGGTGCCCAACCCCAGTTACCCTATTCATATCTACGGTGCCGTTATCGCGGGTGCACAGGTGCGATCTGTACCGCTGGTGGAAGGGATCGATTTCTTCAATGAGCTGGAACGCGCTATTCGCGAAAGCTATCCCAAGCCCAAAATGATGGTGCTCGGTTTTCCCTCCAATCCCACATCTCAGTGTGTCGAACTGGACTTTTTCGAGCGCGTAATTGCGCTGGCGAAGCAGTACAACGTCCTGGTGATTCACGATCTGGCCTACGCGGACATTGTTTATGATGGCTGGAAAGCGCCTTCCATCATGCAGGTGCCAGGGGCACGTGATGTCGCGGTAGAATTCTTCACGCTGTCAAAAAGCTACAACATGGCGGGCTGGCGCATTGGCTTTATGGTGGGTAACAAAGAGTTGGTCGCCGCGCTGGCGCGTATCAAGAGCTATCACGATTACGGCACATTTACGCCCTTACAGGTGGCTGCGATTGCGGCGCTGGAAGGCGATCAGCAGTGCGTGCGCGATATTGCTGAGCAATATAAACGGCGGCGTGATGTGCTGGTAAAAGGGCTGCACGAAGCGGGATGGATGGTCGATATCCCGAAAGCGTCGATGTACGTGTGGGCGAAAATTCCTGATCACTATGCCCACCTTGGTTCGCTGGAGTTTGCGAAGCACATGCTGCAGGAGGCGAAAGTCTGCGTCTCGCCAGGCATTGGCTTTGGTGACTACGGTGACACGCATGTCCGCTTTGCGCTGATTGAAAACAGCGATCGTATACGTCAGGCAGTCAGAGGGATTAAAGCGATGTTTCGTGCGGATGGTATATTGCCGGGCAGCGTGAAAAACATGGAAGAACAGATCTAGTCCGCCACTGGGGCGACCGTCTGTCGCCCCCTGCGGAATGCTTGCAGATACTACAGCATCAGCACAAAGGTGCCGACCCAAAGCAGTACGAAGAAAGAAATTCCCATCAAAGCATATTTCACAAGCGAACTCCTCTGAGCGGTTACGATGTTGGCGATCCCGATCCAGCGCAACGCGGACAGATGGGACAAGGTCGCCGTTCAGGTCAACGGTCAACGGTCTCCCGGACGAACTGAATAACTCAGAACAGGATCGGGGCTAATCTACGCGTAATCAGACCGAAAAGAAATAGTTTGGTTCTGAGAGTTTGTTCACATTTTTTACTGAACGTTAATTTCTGGAACCGCAGACATGCCGACGCGTAACTGGGCCAGATTCGGCTGTCCTTCATCCAGCACAATTTTCACCGGTAATCGCTGAACGACCTTAGTGTAGTTGCCGGTAGCGTTATCAGGAGAAATCGCTGAAAACGTCGCGCCCGTGGCGGGCGCAATGCTGTCGACATGACCGGTAAAGACCTGATCGGGCAAAGCGTCGACCTCAATGCGCACGGGTTGTCCCGGACGAACATCCTTCAACTGCGTTTCCAGATAATTTGCCGTGATATAGGTGTGCTGCAACGGCACCACCGCCAGCAGACGCGTGCCTGCTGACACCCAGGCACCCAGGCGCAGGGTACGCTGTCCCACCATGCCGGCCACCGGTGCCACAATGCGGGTATAAGACAGGTTCAGACGCGCCTGATCGACGCTGGCCGTCGCTGCGGCGACATCGGCTTCTGAGGATCTGACCGCCGCCTGTAACACGCCGACCTGCTTAACCGCCGAGGCCAGGGCCGCTTCACTCTGGCGCACCGTGGCGCTCGCGGATCGTTGTGCAGAACTGGCTTTTTGCTGTTCATCTGCGGCCACCGTGCCGCGCTGATAAAGACGGTTATAGCGTTCCGCACTCTGACCGGCATACTGCGCTGTGGCCTGGCTGGCCGCGACGCTGGCCTTCTGCTGCGCAATCACCGATTGCTGCTGCTCCAGCTGTGCCTGACTGCTCAACAGTTTGGCTTCACTGACCTGCAGGTCGGCCTTGGCACTCTCAAGCGCCACCTGATAATCGCGATCGTCCAGTGTGGCTAACAGTTCGCCCGCCGCGACCTGCTGGTTATCCTTCACGTTGATACGGGCGATGTAGCCCGACACTTTCGGGGCGACAATGGTGTAATCGGCATTCACCCAGGCATCATTGGTGCGGTGATCGTTACGGGTCATCACCGCCCAGACCGCCAGCGCCATCGCCAGTAAAACCAGCAGCAGGAGGGAAAGCAGCAGGGTTCTTCTCATTGCTAAAGCACGCATATTCAGTTATCCCGACGTGGAGGTTGCAGGTTGGATCAAGGTTTGAGGAGGCCAGACCCGTTTGGGTACCAGAGCCGTCACCAGCAGCAGCAGTAGCGCAAAACCGATCAGCAGCATCCAGGTATCACTCAGGCCGAGTACCAGTGCCTGATGCTTGACCTGCATGGCAAAGCCGCGCAGATTTTCGACAGAGCTGGCGCTGCCGTCGGGCAGGAGCGGATAGCTGGCGCTGGCCTGGCTGCTGTCTGGCGCCGTCATCAACCAGGGCCTGCTGGCTGCCTGATTAACCAGAATGTTGGAGTGAAACTGCTCACGGTGGCTGACGAACCACGACACCAGCGTGGAGGCGGCAATGCTGGAAAAACCCCGAACCGTATTAAACATCGCTGAGGCAAACGGGCCTTCCGGTGGGGCAACGACGCTGGTGGCACTCATCAATACCGGCAGAATCACCATCGGCTGACCCACGGCCTGTAAACCCTGAATCAGCCAAAAGTTGTCCCGCGACCAGCCCGTCGTGATCTGCATACCCAGCAGGCATGAGGCGATAAGAAAGATCAGGCCCAGCGACAGCATCCAGCGACAGTCGATCCAGCGAATATTCAGCAGGGCGGCGATAAACGGCGCAATAATCAGTTGCGGCAAGCCGATGGTTAAAGCCAGCGGCGCAAACTGTCCAATGCGGAATCCGTCGACCTGAGCAAAATAGGTTGAAGGCAGGGCCGAGCCGGATAACGACACAATGAGCACGCCCGCCAACACCAGTAAACCGTGCATCAAATTACGCCGTCTCAGCATCTGCAACTTAAACAGCGGCAGCGGATGAAACCACTCGTTAATCAAAAACACTATCAGGAGCGGTAACGCCGCGAAAAGCATTGCTGTGATAAGGGGGGAATCAAGCCAGTCCAGACGTTCGCCCTGGCTGAGAACCAGAATGATCAGCGCCATGCCGCTACAGCCGGTGACCATACCAAACAGGTCGATCTGCTGAAAACGTTCAGTACGTAGCGGATCCTGAGGTAATCCCCAGGCCATCAGTAAGATGGCAATCAGCATACCGGGCACGACCTGCCAGAAGACAAACATCCAGCTGACTTCATCTGTCCAGAAGGCAGCCAGAGAAGCCGCCATATTGGGCCCAAAGGTGGCGGTCAGCGCGTAGGCACCCAGGCCGTAGAGCTTAATCGGCGGCGGCAAAAAGCGTAGCGCGACGGTCATCAGCATAGGCGGAAGTGCGCCGCCAAACAGACCCTGCACGACGCGCAACGCCATAAACAGAACAGGATTGGTCATGAGCGGCAGCAGTATGCCGGACAGTAAAAACCCCGCGGACATGATCAGCGAAAAACGGCGTAGGGAAAACGTGACGGCAAACCAGGGCGCAATCATCATGGCGGCGACTTCGGCAGCCTGATAGACAGAGACAATCCAGCTTCCCTGGTCGTAGCCGATGCCAAGGGCGGCACGAATATCGGCCAGGGCGATATCACTGACCCGATCGTTAAGTCCTGAGGTGAGCGCAGCGATCCACACGCCAAGCAAGCCTAATGCCAGGCGCAGAGTAAAGGGATGCAGCGTCGGCGCATTGCCAGGCCGGGTCGTCATAGCAGGTGGTCTCGTTATTATGATTCGATGTATTGCAATGCGATACAGCGCGGCGATATTACATGGCAATATGCTGTATTGCAATGCGGTACATGCTGTAAAAGGTGCGCTTTTCGGGTTACAGTAAGCCAGCTCAAAAAGGACGACGCTATGACTCATCAATCATCCAGCCGCGAGGATGAAAAAACGGGCGGCATTCAGGTTATTGCACGTGCGGCAAAAATTCTTAATGCCTTAGGCGAACATCCCAGTGGCATGAGCCTGGGCGAGATCGCACAGGTGGTTGATCTGCCGCGTTCCACCGTTCAGCGCATCGTTGCGGCCCTGGATAGCGCAGAGCTGGTTCGTAGCAGCGGTGCGGGTGGACTGCGCCTTGGCCCGGCTTTGCTTAAGCTCCTCTCCAGCGTCAACACGGATGTGGTGGATTTAGTCAAACCGCTGATGGAAAAACTCTCTGCGGATACCAATGAAACCGTATCACTGTCCCGCGCCAGCGGTTCACAGCTTGCTGTTGTGCATTACGTGGTGGCATCACGAGAGTTGCGGGTTGTTCCGCGTATCGGGCTGGATCTGCCGCTTTACAGCACCTCAGGGGGCAGAGCGCTGCTGGCGCTGGAAAGTGACGCTGACGTGCAGGCACGGGTGGGCGACGCCTGGCGCGAACTGACCGATAAAACGGTTAAGACGCTGGCCGAGCTCTTACAGATGATTCATGAGGTGCGTAAAACCAGTATTTCCTACGATCGCGGTGAAACGCTTGAAGGTATCTCGACGATGGCCTTTGCGCTGGACACGCTCTTTGGCCGTTTTGCCGTGTCATTACTGGTGCCTACGGCACGTTTTAAGAAACACGAGGCTCGTTATCGTGAGGAAATGTTGCAATGCAAACAGGCGTTGATTCGCGAAATTGGCAAAATTGCCGCTGTTGAAGGATGACTGCTCAATGAAAACAGTGTTGATGGCTATTGATAATTCTCCGGTGGCGAAGAAAGTGGTTTCTTTAACGATTGAACAAGCGCAGGCACACCGTGCGGAAGTCGTCGTTTTATGCTGTATCGATCCCGCTTATTCATCCTGCAGCCAACCTATTGATATTGATGCAGGCGAAGATCCGGCGGATTTTGTGGCGGCTCAGGATGAACAAAATACCGCTGAGATGGTGGTACGGCATGCACTGGCCCCGTTGCTGCAGGCTGGCATTAAGGCGCGTGGCATTATACTGGCCGGTGAAGCCGCTGATACCATCGTCGCCCAGTCGCAACAGCTAAACGCCAATATGATTATTATGGGGCGGCGCCATTTGTCACCCTTTAACCGTTTATTAAAAGGATCTGTGAGTGCCGCTGTTGTTGAACGCGCGCATTGCCCGGTACTGATTGATGTGCGTAAGGATTAACAACGTAGTATGACTTCCCTGCTTTTTATTACGCTGGTGGCCTTTGTGCTACTGGCGCTTATCATTGTGATGTTGGTCAGAACCACCCGGTTGCGGGTGTGGCAGGGCGTCGTGCTGTTTATCCTGCCGCTTATCCTGTCGAATATGTTGTGGTTCAACTGGATTTTGCCTCAGCAGCAACAGGAAAAACGCTATGAGCGGGCGGCGGACTATATGGCGCAAGCGACGGTTTATCGCGTGCTGCGCACCCAGGAACCCGCCCTGTGGCAGTTACTGACGCGCGAACTGTCTCACAAACTGCGTGAAGGCGAGCCGATGATTCAGGCCGTCGGTGAACTAAGAGGCTGGCTCACGGATGTGATTAATCAGCGGCTCATGCGCGGCTCAAGTCGCGCCGTCGTTAATTATATTGGCGTTTCCGTCAACGAAATGCAGGCGCTGAATAAAATTGATCCCGGACTCTGTTTTCAATTCCTTTATCCGCAGGTGAAGGGCGGGGTGAATCTGGCCAAAACGCTGCCAGCCGCACTGAACCAAAAGGATGCAGAAGCCACCGAGTATTTACTGCTCAACAGTTTGACCGAAGAACAGCCGATGGATCGCGACCAGGCTCAGCACGACCTGAAAAATATCGTGGATCGCCTTTACCAAAAATGGGGTGATAAGCTGCAACAGCTCAATATGCCTGCAGACACGGCGGTTGATCGCTCATCTATGTGTGCCATGTCCATCGATCTCTACACGGCGATTCTCGCACTCCCTGACAAGCAAGCCGCCAATCTGCTTCGTAGAATGATTGCGCTTTCGGGCGAGGGATAAGCGAAAAAAAGCCCGCTAAACGCGGGCTGAATTGAGAGAGGCTTTTTTTTAGAGTAATGCCTGGTGTTGTGCTTTGAATGTTTTCCGTTGAATGCAGTTTCGCAGTTTAATGGCACATTATGCCAACTGTTTAACAGTATTGAATCAATTGGTAAAACTTCGTAAATACGCAACAGCTCGCGTACTATTCCTATAGATACCCATTTTGCCGCGCCTTACACTGCGACAAAATGTGAGGTAAAAATGAAAAAAATAGTTATTGGTGCACTGGCACTTATTCTGCTGAGCGGCTGTACTGCCAGCAAACCCGGGGCGTTTGAGCGAGTAGATGAAGATACTCATTCAAACACCGTACAATACCGTTTCGACCCGTCAAAAGTTAATCGCGACGCGATGGAAATTGATGTGGCGAATTACTGCATGAATAAAGGTTTTGATAAGGTAGAAAATTTACCTGTTCAGGACAGCACAATACCAGGCTTAAAGAAAACCTGGTATCAGTGTAATTATGCGGTGAAGAGTTAACCAATAAAACGAGGTGGGATTTAATCCCACCTTCTTTTTTTATATTATGCTGTGTGAAATCTTTGCCCTTCAGTGGTTCTCATTTCTGGCAGACCATTTTCCCTGTCGCTGCCTGTCATCCTTATGTCCTGATAGCATTTTTGGCCCGTTTATAAAATAACCCGCTGCGACCATGGGAAGGACTGTTGTACTTATTTCTTTCATACGCCATCTCCTCTTTTTCGATGTTTTAGATATTACGCCGAAATAGTGGAGCAAACATGTAGCGATTGTAGAGTTACCTGCAGAAGTATTTCTTTATATTTCTTTTTCGGCAATGTCGACAAAGCAATTTTAATCTTCCCATCAGAATGGGATGAATAAGCGCAAGCAGAAGTAAGAACCGTCTTAAAAATACGGTGAAAATAGTTCTCCTGGGTCTGGAAATTGGCGCTACATTATTAGCAGGACAATAAATGGAGGCAAACATGGCTCACAAGGTAAAAAATATTCTGCAACTTCAGGCGGAGTTAGGGGAATGCCCGCTCTGGTCGGTCAAGGAACAGGTATTGTGGTGCGTTGATATTTTGGCTCCAGCTATTCATCGTTTTGATCCCATCAGTGGCGAACTGACGACGTTTCCCCAACAGGAAGAGGTGGGGTGCATTGGATTGCGTGAGCAGGGCGGTATCATCGCCGCCCTGCGCGGTGGCGTGTGGCTGTTGGATGAGCAGGGTAAACCGCAGAAGAAAGTGGCTGATAATCCAGGCATCGCGGAGAAAAGCCGTTTCAATGACGGACGTGTCGATCCCTGGGGGAATTTCTGGTGCGGCAGCTTGTGGGAGCCACAGGATAAAAACGGAGGGTTGCTATGCCGTGTGACGCCCGATTTGAAGCTTGATGTTAAAGCGCGTGACATCAAGATTTCAAACGGCGTAGCCTTCTCACCCGATCGTCAGTGGATGTATCACACGGACACACCGAACGAAGTGCTTTACCGCTATCCGTTGGATGCCCAGGGCGAACCGGGCGAACGTGAGGTTTTCCGACGTTTTGATGCCCGCGGGGGCTTGCCCGATGGTGCAGCCGTAGACAGCGAAGGCTTTTACTGGTCGGCATTATTTGATGGCGGTCGGGTGGTGCGTATCGATCCACAAGATGGCGAAATCGTGGATGAGATCAGTCTGCCGGTTAAGTGGCCAACGATGGTCGCCTTTGGCGGTCGCGATTTGAAAACGCTGTATATCACCAGTTCAAGAGAGAATCTCAGTAAAGAAGATCGGGAGCGCTATCCAGAGTCGGGTGATATTTTTGCGGTTGAACTTGATGTGGCCGGTATGGCGGAACCGCGCTTTCGCGGCTAAAAAAAGGGGCCAGTCTGACCTGGCCCCTCGCGATTACTGACGCTGCAGCAGCGGCTCGCGAACAGACGGGCTCTGCGGCATACGAATCGTCAGTGACAGCAGTAATGACATCACCAATAGCGTCATGATAAGGCTGAACGTTATGGTAAAACCGCCAAACAGTGAGGCGACCAGCGAACCTAAAACGCTGCCAATACCGAATCCCAGATAAATCAGACCATAATTTTTGGTCAAATTATTGAGGCCGAAAAAGTCGCTGACCAGCGAAGGGAAAACGGTAATGGTGCCGCCAAAGCTGAAAGCGATGCAGGCCAGAGACAGGAAAAAGGTGGTTTGATTCATCTGGGTAAACAGTAAAACGCTCATGCCAGCTAACGAAATCAGCTGGGCCAGCGAGATAACCCGGATACGAACCATTTTGTCAGACAGTACGCCCAGCACTAACCGACCACTCAGATTAGCCACGGCAATGACAGTCACCGCGTTAGCCGCCGTCTGGGTGCTGAGATGCACTAAGCCTTCCCCGATATCTTTAGCGACGCCAATCACGTACAGGCCACTCATGCAGGCCGTCAGGAACATCAGCGCCAGCATCCAGTACTGCGGCAGGCGCACTGATTCAGCCAGCGTATAGTTGCGGTTTGCCTGGTTTTGCACGGTCGACGGGCTTTGCAATGGCGCATCGCGCATCATCAGCGCCCCGATGATCATCATCGTCATGGCCAATAATCCCCAGATAATGAAGGTCTGTTCGAGCCCAAACTTAGCCAGTAGCGCGCCACAGATAAATTTGAACCCCAGGCTTCCCAGTCCGTAGGCACCAATCGCGCAGGCGGATATCACCCCTTTACGTTCAGGAAACCATTTAACGCAGTTTGACAGCGTCATCAGGTAGCCTGCGCCATCAGCCAGGCCCAGCAGAATGCCTGCGCTGAGATACAGCATCATCAGGTTATCGGCATGGGAGGTCAGCCATAAGCCCAGCGCCATCATCACGCCCGCGCCGATAGTCACCTTACGGACGCCAAAACGTTCCTGAAGTTTGCCAGCCAGCGAAGACGCCACCGCCAGCCCCAGGCTCAGCAACCCAAATGAAAAGGCCACCTCGCTGACCGATGCCGACAGTTTTTGCGACAGCTGACCGTTAAACAAACTCCAGGTATACACCGACCCCAGCGCAAACTGGGTAATCACCGTACCGATAAGAGTTAACCAGCGTGTACGCTGGCAGACAGCCTGTTGTGGCTTATTCATGATGTTTACTCCCGATGGGAAACTGGAAACTGCGGCCAGAATAAACCTTAGCCTTGCGCGTGCGGGGAGAAAGGGCATGAATGGAATGCAAAATGGAATGAAATGCCGCGAGAGTGGCATGAATGGCAGGAGCGATAAACGTTACCGGTATAGCTATGTGATGACCCCAGGTAAATAGCAGTAAGTGAATGTTACAAACAGTGCTTTTTTCCGGCAGAGTCAGCGTTTTTTTGCCATGCTAAAAGTTCATTCAACAGGAGGAAATATGAAAGACCGGACATATGAATCCGTCACCAGTGAGGATGAGGTTTGCTGCATTATCGGTCAGGCAGTGATTGAATTGAGCGCAGAGCAGCAGCCTGTCACTAAATCTACGCTGGCGCTGAAATTATTGTCAATGGCGGATCGTGACAGTGACGACGAGCGAGTTCTGCTCTACTGGATTGCGCGTAAGGCAATAAATCAACCACAACATCTTGTCAATCAGCAGCAACAATGGGCATGACGCCCGGACAGGAAAGGGTTCCACGCCCGGTACGGTTCAGCCTGTAGCAAGAGCGTGACAGTGGCTCATGCCTAATGTATGAAAACTGACCGTATCATCATGGTAATGCCAGGGATGGCGTCGATATCCTCAACTTTACCTGTCCTCAGTTTTACCTCTAATCTTTAGCTTCTTAACCGGCATTGCTTTTTCGCCCGCGCTTAATCATAACTGCATCACCTCCCTCGCCCCGGTGGCATTAGCATCGATAAATCCTGCTAAATCTCACGCTTACCTCAGATGGGATGCTGGCGATGCGTAACAGTGGGTGACGGTTGAGCGATTGGTTAACCGGCGATTAAGTGCCTGCACGTATCTGAGCGCGTCATACTCAGACATATTCCGCATGCAGACAGTCACCCTGTCTTGTGAGAATAATAAATTCCTGTTTATTCTGCCGGAGAGGTTTATGTATTCAGTCAGTCTGAAGAGCCTTGGCGTGCTGATGCTCGCCGCCGCTTGCACCTCATGCAGCCCTTCATCCTCTGGTCACATTTCTCCGGGTAAATGTGATATCGAGGGCACTTACCATGTTAATCTCCCGCGCTTTGATGAAACGGCCCAGCAGTTAGCCCATGCTTCAGGCTGTTTTATTGAGACAGATCTGTCGCGAACCGGCGCTGTCCACGTCAATCCGGTGCAGGGAACCATGACCCTCCGGGAAGCGGTCAGTGACGCGATAAAAGGCACCTCGCTTAAGATCGTGGCGCAAAAACCGGACTCGATCACTGTCGAATAATAATGGCGAATGAAGGCGGTATGTTCATGCATAAGTTAGCTGTTGTAACCGGGATAATGTTGCTTTTATCGGTATCCGCCTGCTACGCCGGATCGGGTGGTAATGGGGGCGCAGGTGGCAACGGCGGCAGCCAAAATGGACAGCCTGGCGGTGAGGGCCTTGCGGGAAAGAACGGGCAGCGCGGAATGGACGGTTGTCCCGGTGGTACGGCGCGCTCTGCTGATGGTCACTATTATCTGCCGGGCACCCATGAGCGGTGTCATCCGCCATCGACCAGAAAACAGCACCGGCACAAACAGATGGGCGTTGAGAGCGTTTAGGTGAGTCAGCCTGAATGTCGCCCGGGCGGTTGGCATCTCTGCCTGTTTCGCTGGAATACGCATGACGCGCCCTGTGTTGAAGTGTGCGGAGAACCTGTAACCATTACGCTTTCATCCGACGGCCCTGAGTGGGGATTGTAGTGGATTTTCGCCTCAGGGCTGCCCAACGCGCCAGCCGAACAGGTTTATTAACGACGATGACCAGGATAGCCGCCATGAGAATGCTATGTTACGCCATGCTTTATCTGATCGCTTTTAGCACCTTCGCCGCGTCGGCTGCGCCAGACTATCCGGGATGCGATCTCAACACGCAACATGATGTGCAGGGCAATGTGGGCGGTGCCATTACCGATCCCCGTCAGGCGCATATCGCCGTACGTGCCAATATCCTTCAGGCCGATATTGCTACTGCACGCAAAGCCCGTCTTCTGACACAACCACAGGCGGAAAAAATGTGGCGGCAGGTTGAGCAGGTGCGAAAAGACACTAATCAATTTGTTAAGAAGCAGGGATTCTTGAGTGCTGGGGAACGGGCCAGTTATGACAGAGCGCTGGATCGCGTGGCATCCCAACTCTGCCGGTTCTGATCACGCGGAATAAAACGCCTGCCTCTGGTCTGATGGCGGCGGCTCTTCTTTATTCTGGCATTGTTGTGTGAATATTCGCCTTGCCGGCCGGTTTATTCTCAATGCTTCACGCGCACTCGATGATCGCTTCCTGCCAGAACGGGATATTCACCCCGGCAAATTTGTTCTCCCCTGTGAAAAGACAGAAACAGAAGCGAGTGGTTTTATTTGTCGGTGCGGGCTGCTTTTTCAGGTGGAGGCCGGGATAAACGCGCATCAACCCAGACCGATCCCGGCGGAGGTGGATATTGAGAGGTATTACAACGCTGGAAACAGAATGGCCACGATAAATACCCTGTTGGACGGCTTCCACTTTACGTTAGCGGGACAGCGCTTACCGCCCATGGCGACGTGTTTTTAAGCCATGTTAAATCACGCTGAGGTGGCGGTTAAATGCGCTACGATTCCCCCGCATCCGGCTGAGCCACATTATGCAGAACCATGGCGGCGGCACCGAATGCGACGGTATCCGTAGCGGAGATATCCGGCAGGCAGATTTCAGGTTGCACGACATGAGTGCCATTGAACGTATCTAACGCGGAAAAATCGAGCCAGACAGCAAGCCGTTGACGCACGACCTGCGGCAGTGTGCCCCCAAGATAGATAGCCGCTGGCGCAAGGACAGCGTTTAGCATAAAGCCCAGGCGTGCGATTTCCGGGCCTGTGCGTTCAATCCACCCGTCGAGAACCGATACGTTTTCGCTCAGGAAACGGTGCCAGACGGCTTGTGAACGACCATCCGGTATCTGGCAGAGGTGATTTTTGCACCAGGCAGCAAGGTCAGTAAAAGAGGGCCGTGGTCTTTCGAGTGGAAGTAACAGGCCAATTTCGCCCGCATTGCCAAGATGACCGCGATAGCGTTGTTTGCCCAAAATAATGCCGCTGCCGATGCCTTCTGACAGATAGAGATAGACAAAGTCTTGATGATTAGCCGCATTACCGAGCGCCATCTCGCCCATTGCTGCAGCATTGGCATCATTTTCGATCAGCACAGGACAGCCCAAAGCCTGACGGATGGACTCATACAGCCCGGGTTCATCCCAGGAAGTCACTTCGGGAGCCAGATGGAGAGGCGCAACACCGCGTTGAAACCGTGTCGGCATGGCGATGCCTGCACCAATCAGTAAATGATGCGGTATGTGATTTCTCTCCAGCAGCGTTTTGTGACCCTCCTGCATCGCTGACCGAGCCTCGGCAAAGGTTTCATAGAGGCCGATCAGTTCAATTTCATCGACCAACTTGCCTTTGAAATCAAGCAGCATCAGCGTGATAGAAAAGCGGCTGGCATGAATCCCTATGGCATAACCGATTGCGGAATTAAGCGTAAGATCGATGTGCGGTGCGCCCCGGCCAGACGGACGACGAGCCCCTTCGACGACGATACCTCGCTTGATGAGATCGCGGGTCATCATGCTCACCGCCGCCGCTGTCACGCCACAACAATCGGCGATTTCAGCACGCGATGCAGAGTCGTTGCGACGAAGATAACGTAACACGGCAGACTGCGTTGTACCGATTCCTTCCCAATGCTTCGATGAAGTCAATTCATCTTCTCCCGGTCATTTGCACATGGTCATGAACTTGTCATTTAAATAAATTAACTTACTTAAATAATAGGCACAACGGGAATAAAAACCATGTCGAAAAAATTGACTGTCCTCGCCACCTTGGTGATTTCCGCGCTGTGTGGCGGCCTTGCCCACGCCGAAGAGATAACCATCAAACTCTCCACGCTCGCCGAGCGGAGTGCTCCCAACCGCATCACCAATATTGAAGATGCCGCCGACATCATGAACAAGCAATTTAAGGCTGCGGGTGTCGACAAGCATATTGTGGTTCAGGCCAACAGCAGTGCTGTCAAAGGCTGGGACGACTTTGCCATGGACATGCTGAAGGCAATGTCCGTCGGCCAGGGACCGGATATCTATGTGCTGCCCCATGAGTGGATCGGTCAGTTTGCTAAGGACGGTTATGCCTTGCAAATGAACGATAAGATCGCCGCTGCACCGTGGGTTTATAGCGATATCCTGCCTGTGCTGTGGGAATCGGCGAAAGCAAAAGATGGAAAGATCTATGGCATACCGCAGGATGCTGAAATACGCATGTTTTTTTACAACAAAGATATGTTGAGAAAAATCGGCAAGGATGAAGCCTTTATTAACGCTATTCCGGCCAGAGTTGAGTCCGGTGATTTTACACTCGACGATCTGACCGCACTTGCCAAAGAAGTCGTGGACGGCAAAGCAGCCCAATATGGCATGCTGCACCGCCCGAACGTCGGTATTGATTATCTTATGGTCTTTCAGTCTTACGGCGTGAAATTCATGGATGAGAAGACCGGTAAACTCATGTTCCCCAAGGCTGAAATGGCCGACGCCCTTGGCTGGTATGCGCGTAATGCGAAGCAGGGGGTTACCCCTGTCGATAATACGGCGATGAGTTGGGATGCCATTCAGGGGGCATTCAAACAGGAGAAGGCATTTATCTTTCACCAGGGTGTCTGGGCGGTTGCCTGGCAGGTGGGGGACAAAAATGGGGCGGTCTGGCCGTCAGACAAAGAGGGTTATTTTCATAAGATAGGCTGGATTCCGGCCCCGGCGGCCAAAAAGGGCGGTCAGCCTTCAAACCTGTCGCATCCGCTTCTCTATACGGTGAATGCCAAAAGTAAAAATGCCGATATTGCTGCCGAACTCGTCGCACTGGCAACCTTACCCTATTTCAACAACGAGCATGCTGTGACCTCCTATCATACGGCCATCAGCAACGCGCAAACGGCGATGCCGAAATACCGGGATAACTGGGTGCTGTCAGCCGCCTCGCCAATGATGGCGCATGCGAAGTTCGTGCCCAATCACATTCAGTTTGGCAGCTATAACAAGGTGCTGTTCAGCGGTCTTCAGGCCGTTGAGACAGGGAAAATGACCGCAAAACAGGCTGTTGATTTTATCGCTGAAGAGCTTGAACTGCAGTTCGGCGACGATATTGAGATTCGCGCCTCTGTCGCCAACAAATAGTGTTTAGCCCGTCGGGTGTCGCGCTTAGTGTGATCGTTAATACTTAAGGAGATGAGGTCATGTCTCAGTTCCAGCCTCGGGCGCACCGGCCAGCCCGACCCGTTTTCTATCTCGCGCCCGCTATCGCGTTGTTGGTCGTCTTTTTCCTGGCGCCCATCATCGTCAATACTGTCATCGCCTTTACCGATATGGGCGCGGATCTTCGGGTCGGCCAATTTACACTGCAGAATTTCGAGCGGATCGTGTCACGCGATGCGCGCATTCCTGGCGTGCTCCTGACGACGCTGATTTACGTCACGGCGACATTGTTTATTTTCAATGTCGGGCTGGGTGCCCTGTTGGCCATAACGTCGACGGCCATCCCCGACAGACTCGGTAATCTGTTTCGCGGTCTCTGGCTGTTGCCACGCATGTCACCGGCCGTACTCTACAGCATTCTGTGGATATGGGTTGCCGATCCCACGCCGTCCGGTTTGCTTAATCAGGTATCCGGGTCTTTAGGCCTGCCGCCTGTGAATTTGCGCAATGACTTCCCCTTGTTTCTGATCGTCGTGGCGAATGGGTTGGTGGGAGCATCCTTTGCCATGGTCATTCTGACGTCATCAATTCGCTCCATCCCCTCACATCTCGCCAATGCGGCGCGGACAGACGGGGCGAGCGAATGGGGCGTGCTGCGTTATGTGGTGATCCCCGCGCTGTCTCAGCCCATTCGATTTATCACGATCTATCAGGGCCTCTCCCTGATGACCACCTACGAATACATTTTGCTCATCACCGGAGGCGGCCCTGTCTACGATTCCACGCCGTATGCGCTCTATATCTACCGTCGTGCCTTTGAAAATGGGGCTTACGCCTATGGCGCGGCGCTGGCGCTTGGTTTGATGGTGATTGGCGTGGCCGCGACCTTAGTGCAATGGCGTGTTAGTAATATGCGCGCGACCTTTGCCGCGCCGAAAATCGAGGTATTGTGATGTCACGCGTACAAACCACAGCGGTTGCCCAATCGAAATGGGCGCGTCTTGAACGTCGAGGCACCGTCAATCGTGTCGGCTTCCTGTCTGCGGTCATTCTCTTCCTGACGATTATTTCGGTCCCGATTCTGCTGCCTTACCTCTGGCTCCTGGCAAAATCCCTGACCACCTCTGATGAGTCCGTCAGCCGGCTTGTGCTTTGGCGCACCAGCGCCATTGCGGGCGTGGCTTATTTCGGGGCGATCGTGCTTGCCTTTCTGGCAGATCGCCTGCGCAGACCGATATTGTCCTGGACTGCGCTCGGTATCATTGTGCTGCTCCTCGTGATGATTTTCCTGATGCCCCATATGACAGTGCACAACTACCGTTTTCTGTGGAACCGGGATATTGCGAATACCGGCACAACGCGCGTGGAGCTGATGCCGTCGGCCTGGACGGCACTGGGTAGCTCCCTGATCTTTGCCGTCTCCCAAACGCTGATTGTGACGATCGTCGCGACGCCAGCAGCCTACGCGTTATCGCGCTTTGCCTTTGCCGGTCGGGAAAATTTCCTTCGCGGTTTGCTTCTGTTACATGCTTTTCCCGCGCTGGCCCTGACCATCGCTATCTTCATCCAGCTTCACTATATGGGCCTGCTCAACCATCTCTCCGGCGTGGTGATGGTGATGAGTGCGCTGGAGCTGCCCTACGCGATCTTCGTCCTTAAGGGCTTTTTTGACGGCGTGCCCTGGGATATTGAGATGAGTGCGGTGACAGATGGCGCGACCCGCTTCCAGGCCTTTCGCCTGGTGGTTCTGCCACAGGTGCGTAGCGGGCTGATTGCGATTGCTACCTTTACCTTTTTGCGCGGTTGGGAGGAGTACGTTTTTGTCCAGACGCTACTTATCGACAAAAGCCAGATGACCATGAGCCTCTACCTTTTCTTTGTTGCACAGGATAATACGGGCGCAGATTACGGCATGATCGCCGCCGTCGGCATCATCTACTTACTTCCCGTGCTTGTTCTCTACACCTTCACGCAGAAATACATCACCCAAATGAGTTTTGGCGGTATTAAGGGATAATTGTCATGGCCTCGATCACGCTCAACAATGTCACCAAAAACTGGGGTGAGACCCAGGTCCTGAAACCGATGAATCTTGCCATTGAGAACGGTGAATTCGTTGCCATTCTCGGCCCATCCGGATGTGGTAAGTCGACGACGCTGTTTCTTCTGGCGGGGCTTTATGCGCCGAGCAGCGGTGAGATCGCGTTTGACGGGCACAATGTCAATCGCATTGATGCCCGCGATCGTAATGTCGGTATCGTCTTCCAGTCTTATGCGCTTTACCCAAACCTGACGGTGCGCGACAACATCGCCTTTCCGTTACGTTTTAAAAAAATCGATAAGGACCAAATGGCCCGGCGCGTGGAAGAGGCGGCTACTCTTGTGCAAATAAGCGCGCTGCTCGATCGACGCCCATCGCAGCTTTCAGGTGGGCAGCAACAACGCGTGGCGCTGGCCCGGGCACTGGTCAAGGAACCGAATATCCTGTTACTTGACGAGCCGCTTTCTAACCTTGACGCAACACTCCGTATCACCATGCGCACGGAGCTCAAGAATCTTCAGAAACGTCTCGGCTTCACCACCTTGATCGTCACCCATGACCAGTTGGAAGCCATCACGATGGCCGATCGGATCATCTGTATGAATCATGGCGAGATAGTCCAGATCGGCACGCCAGACGACCTTTACAGGCGTCCGGACGATCTCTTTGTTGCAGGATTCATTGGCTCACCGCCCATGAACCTTGTGAAGGGACAGGCACTTGGCCGTTTTCTGCAATTAGGACAATCATCCTTTGAACTGAATCACGGATACGATGGACCCGTTTGTTTCGGTCTGCGTCCGGAGGATATCAACCTGGTTGCCGCCGATCATGCGCCTCTCTGTGGTGACGTTATCACCGTCGAGCCGATGGGACGTGAAGTTTTCTACACGATTGACACGCCAGCCGGCATTCTCCGCGCGCTGGAATATGGTGAAGCGGTGCGTCATGCGACCGGTTCCCGGATCGGTATCGCATGTCAACCCGAACTGACCCTTATGTTCAATGCTTCTGGTAAACGCATCGTCGATCTTCATGCCAACCTCTCTGTATTCTGCCACCCCAGCAAACATGTTTATGCTGGCTAGCTAACAGGAAAATACGTTAATGACCCGAGTCGTATCACACCGTGGTGCCAACCATTTTGCACCAGAGAATACCTTCTTTTCCGCAGACCTGGCGCTTGAACAGGGGGCCGATTACATTGAGCTGGATGTGCGAGAGAGCGCAGACGGTGTGCTCTACGTTATCCATGACGAGACCCTGGATCGCACGACGAACGGCACGGGCCTCGTTGGTCATGCCTTGTCGCGCGATATTGATACACTGGATGCAGGAAGCTGGTTCGACGACCGCTTTAAAGGTGCCATTGTGCCGCGGCTTGATGACTACCTTGAACATCTGCGTGGTCGCGCGGGTGTCTATATTGAGCTGAAATACTGCGATCCGCTCAAAGTGGCTGCGTTAGTCCGGGATCTTGGTATGGTGCGCGACACGTTCTTCTTTTCGTTTTCCGACGCGATGCGCACTGGCCTTCAGGCCGTGGCACCGGAGTTTCGCAAAATGATGACCCTCGATATCGCCATGTCTCCCTCTCTTGTTGCACCCCTGCATCATGGATCTATCATCGAGATGAACGTTGAGCAGATGCGTAATCCCGGAATCCTTGAATCAAGCCGTAAGGCTGGCCTTGAGATCATGGTTTATTACGGTGGTGACGACATAAAGATTCATCAGGAAATAGCGTCTGCGGGGGTGGATTATATCAACCTCAACCGCCCGGATATTTTCAGCACCATACGGCGTTAGTTTGCTGGGGCCCGCTGCCAAACGATACTAATCGCTCGCGTCACCAATGTGATTTGCACGATTTTATCAGGGGATGGATGGGAAGTTTGAAATATTACCTTAATCTGGCTCATCACTATTGAGCAGGCAATGTTACCGAATTCTGTCTGTCGATGATGCCATTCAGTTTATCGACACGTTCAGATCGCTGAAAAGTGAGTTGCGCCGCTCCCTGCATATTGCCGCCTGGACGGTTATTGTTCCCGATCGTCCAGGCACCTGGTGCCTGAGATTTACCTGTCACAGGCACTGGCATGAAAAAGGTGAAGAGCCCAGTGGTGATCGTTACTCTCCTTCAATAAAAATAAATAACCCCCAGGTTAACGAAAAGAGAATTATGAAAGTATGACCATGTCTTCATATTTTCCCGAGTGCAGTCGCATCCTGATTATTATTTTTGTTAAAACTAAAATTAAATATTTTACATTGTGGTCGGGATTTTTCGGGATTCAATCCCTAAGCTAAATTGATCACTTACTGAACACCCTTGTCCCATGCGGCATGAAAGGCTTATTAATTAAAAGTCATATAAATCAAAAAGATGATATAAAAATGTTAAGCCTGATTATTGTAACGTTTTGTTACACTTTTTCATTTACTGTCATGTGTTTAACCTTCTTACACTCTGTCCGTTGGCGTTTATCCGAATGTTTTCCATCGCAGATAAACGCTCAACAATACAGTGTCGACATGCTGGTGAATGGAATGCACCCGCTTTTGATTCCGGGTTTTTATTCTCGTCGGATGACGTGAACCGGGACGTTGTTCTTGCTGGGTTTGCTTTTCTTATTAATTTCTCGCTGGCATTGACCGTTTCTATAACGCAATAGAACAGGGACAGCCATGTCTAATTCTTCCTATCAGTCCGAAATTCCGAAAGCACGTATTAATCTAAAACTTGAACTGCATACCGGTGGCGCGAGCAAGAAAACAGAGCTCCCCCTGAAATTACTGGTTGCGGGTGATTTCAGTCATGGCAAGGAGACCGCACCGTTATCCGAGCGAAAAAAAGTTAATCTGAACAAAAATAATTTCGACGCCGTACTTTCCGAATATTCCCCAGAAGTCAATCTTACCGTTCAAAACACGCTTGCCGGTGACGGTAGCGAAGAAAATATCCGTCTGACATTTCAGAGCATGAAAGATTTCTCTCCGGAACAGGTGTCCCGACAAATACCTCAACTGAAAGCCATGCTTTCCATGCGCAATTTGCTTCGTGATTTAAAGGCCAACCTGCTGGATAACCAGACTTTCCGAAAAGAGCTGGAAAACATTCTGCTCGATCCGGCATTAAGTGCCGAACTTCGGTCTGAGCTGTCTGCTCTGGCCCCGAAACAGCCCTAACGGTCAGAGTGTTTTGACGGATTAATAACGGATTAATAAGGAAGATGTTGATGTCTGTAAAAAATGAGAAGGCTGCGGGTGGCGAAAGCGTGGTACTGGAACGCCCAGCCGCGGGTGGGGTTTATGCGTCCCTGTTTGAAAAAATCAATCTGAACCCGGTGTCTGAGCTGAGCGCACTGGATATCTGGCAGGATGCACAGGCGATGTCGGATGCAACGGCGGATGAACGTCTGACCGCCGGCATGCAGGTGTTTCTGGAATGCCTGACAAAATCTGGCTCAAAAGTTGAGAAACTCGACAGAAACCTGATTGACCATCATATCGCCGAACTGGATCACCAGATCAGCCGTCAGCTTGATGCCGTCATGCATCACGATGCTTTTCAGGCGGTGGAAAGTCTGTGGCGCGGCGTGAAATCCCTGGTCGATAAAACCGATTTCCGCCAGAACGTGAAAGTTGAACTGCTGGATATGTCGAAAGAAGACCTGCGTCAGGACTTTGAAGACAGCCCGGAAATTATCCAGAGCGGACTGTATAAACACACTTACATTGATGAATATGACACACCGGGTGGCGAACCCATTGCCGCGCTGATCTCCGCCTACGAATTTGATGCCTCTGCACAGGATGTGGCCCTGTTGCGCAATATCTCGAAAGTCTCTGCCGCAGCACATATGCCGTTTATCGGCTCCGCAGGTCCGAAATTTTTCCTCAAGGACGCCATGGAGGAGGTGGCGGCCATCAAGGATATCGGCAACTACTTTGACCGCGCGGAATACATCAAGTGGAAATCCTTCCGCGAAACCGATGATTCCCGCTATATCGGTCTGGTGATGCCGCGTGTACTGGGCCGCCTGCCGTATGGCCCGGATACCACGCCGGTCCGCAGCTTCAACTATGTCGAAGAGGTGAAAGGCCCGGATCATAACAAATATCTGTGGACCAACGCCTCGTTTGCCTTTGCCGCGAATATGGTACGCAGCTTTATCAACAACGGCTGGTGCGTCCAGATTCGCGGCCCACAGGCGGGCGGTGCCGTTCAGGACCTGCCTATCCATCTGTACGATCTGGGCACCGGTAATCAGGTGAAGATCCCGTCTGAAGTGATGATCCCGGAAACCCGCGAATTTGAATTCGCCAACCTGGGTTTCATTCCGCTGTCGTACTACAAAAACCGTGACTACGCGTGCTTCTTCTCGGCGAACTCCACCCAGAAACCGGCGCTGTACGATACAGCGGATGCGACCGCCAACAGCCGTATCAATGCCCGTCTGCCCTACATCTTCCTGCTGTCACGCATCGCCCATTATCTGAAGCTGATCCAGCGTGAAAATATCGGTACGACCAAAGACCGCCGTCTGCTGGAGCTTGAGCTGAACACCTGGGTTCGCAGTCTGGTCACGGAGATGACCGATCCGGGCGATGAGCTGCAGGCGTCTCACCCGCTGCGTGATGCGAAAGTGGTGGTGGAAGACATCGAAGACAATCCGGGCTTCTTCCGCGTGAAACTCTTCGCGGTGCCGCATTTCCAGGTAGAAGGCATGGACGTCAACCTGTCACTGGTTTCCCAGATGCCGAAGGCGAAATCGTAACGAAAGGCAGGAAGCCGATGAAAACGGAACAACCGTTATGGGGCAGGGGCATTATGATCTCTCCCCAGCACTTCCAGCAACAGGTCGCGTATGCGGCCTGGTCTGCCGAAGGTATCGCCCGAATGGGATTATCACAGCCCTGGGGCGTGATCAATGTCGCTTTTGAACCGGAAACACTGAAACTGGGCCGCCTGCAGGCCAGCCATCTGCACATCCGCTTTCCGGACGGGACGCTTATCGACACGGATAATGCTGACGACCTGCCACCGGTACTGGCGCTTGAGGGGGAATCACAGGAGGTCGTGGTGGTTCTGGCACTTCCGCTGCTGCGGGCGAATGGCGGTAACTGCCTTAAACCTGATGAAGTGGCCGAGCGTCCTGTGCGTTATCGCCAGCGCTGGCGGGATGTACGCAATACGTTCGGAGACGATATCCGCCAGATTGCGGTGATGCAACCCGAGCTGACGCTGCGGTTTAGCCATCAGAACAACAGCGATTACCTGACCTGTCCGGTCGCGCGCCTGCAGCAGGATTCGCAAGGATTGTGGCAACGTGATGAGACGTTTCTGCCCCCCCTTCTGACCATTCAGGGCAGCCACTGGCTGCTGACCCAGTTGGAGCAGCTGATGACCCAGTTGCGTGCCCGACTGAGTCGTCTCATGGCAATGCGTCGTGAAAGCAATGAGCGGATGGCCGATTTTGCCGTGGCCGACGTGTCCCTTTTCTGGCTGCTGAATGCCCTGAATAGCGCCGAGCCGGTGCTAGGACAGTTTCAGCGCCACCCGCAAAGCCCGCCTGAGCGCCTGTATCTGGAGCTGGCACGACTCGCTGGCAGCCTGCTGACTTTCTCGCTGGAGCACCAGGTGAGTGCAATCCCGGTCTGGCAGCATGAGCAACTGAATCACGTCTTCCCGCCGTTGTTTGATTTACTGGGCGATCTGCTGGAAGCCAGCCTGCCGTCGCGGGTGGTGGCGATTGCGCTTGAGCATGATGCCCGACTTCACGTCTGGCAGGCCCGGCTGCACGATCCACGTTTGCGTGAAGGGGCGGATTACTATCTGTCCGTGCGTTCACCGATTCCGGTGGCACAGTTGCAGGAACAGTTCCCGCGCCAGTGTAAGGTCGGCAGTCCCGATCATGTCAGGAGTATCGTCAATTCATCGCGGGTGGGCGTACCTCTGACGCCACTGCGTCATGTGCCTGCCGCCATTCCACTGCGTCTGGAAAACCAGTATTTCAGCCTTGATGTCTCTCATCCTCTGGCCAACGACATGCTCCAGAGCGGCACCTGTATGTTTTATGTTCCAGGCATGCTCGGCGAGCCTGAACTTGAACTCTTTGCGGTACTAAGAACATGAGTGAGGGTAAACGCGGCGCTGCCGCGTCCATTGATATTGATGCCCTGCTGCAGGATACCTGGCTACAGGTGGTCAGCCTGCGTCACGGCCCGAAATTTCAGGATGGAGAAGGGCGTACGCTGTGGGAGCGTTGCATCGCTGATGTCGAGCGTGTGCAGCGTGAGCTGAAAGCGAGCGAACTTGATGAAGCCAGCTGTCAGCACATCCTCACTGCACAGTGTGCGTTGCTTGATGAGGCGGTCAAAGGTCGCGGTGTGGAGGATGACGCCTGTGTACAGTGGTATCACATTCCTCTGCAGGGGCACTTCCTCGGCACCATGGACGCCGGTGATACGCTGTGCGATCGGATGCGCGAAGTGCTGCGTGAACCGGCGCCTGACCATGCTGTCGTGACCTGCTTCCAGCGAGTCATGATGCTGGGATTCCTCGGCAGTTTCCGCTCTCTAAACGACCCTGAGCGCCAGAAACTCGTTAACGCACTCAGTGAATATGTCACACCGTTCAGCTATCCACAAAACCATCCGGTACTGGCGGAAAGCCATATCGGACGAGGAATGGGCGGCGTGCTGGCGTCATGGCCCGTGCGTATCGGCCTGAGCGTGGTGGTGGTTGCCGCACTCTGGTGGGGACTGGATCACTGGCTGGATCAGATGCTGCTGACTCTGTTGCCGGGGGCCGTGAAATGAGTCCTGCACAACAGCGTGGGCTTGCGCTGTGGGCCGCCGTGCTGAGCGCGGCGGTATGTCTGAGTTTTTTACCGGTATCCAGATGGGGATCTGTACTTGTCCTGCTGGCGATGCTGGGGCTTATCCTGGCGTTCTGGACTGTCGCCAGTCGTCGCGCGGAGCACAACGTTACCCTGCCTCTGGATGATCTTCCGGAAGCCACTTACCGTCAGCCCGTTGTGCTGGTGTGTGGCGATCTGCCGCTGGCCTGGCCGCAGCCGTCACCGGTGCTCACTGTCACGCAGGGATGCTGGATTCGCGTGGCGGATGGTCAGGATCTTGAGCAGGTAGCCCGTAAAGTACTGTGGCTGCGTCCTGACTGGGGACGTCAGCTGTCGGTGATGGTCAGCGTCTGTCCGCAGAAACACGCAGACAGCGAAGCCCTGACCTGTTGCCTGCTGGCCCTGCGCTGGCAAATCAGCCAACTGCGTAAAGAGACCGGCCATGCAGTGCCGCTGATTCTGAATGGTCAGATCGGCAGCGCGATGACGACTAACCCGCTCTGGCAGGCGGCTATCCCGGGAGAAGGGGTGAGAGTCTGGCGCGAATCTTCAGCACCGGCCTCAATCGCGGCATGGATCACTACCGGCGGAACGCCTGCGATGCAGCAGCAGGTGTTGATGAACAGCCTGATGAGCTGGTTCCATCAGCATGTCAAAGCTGTCTTTATGGATGAAAACCCCGATGTTCCTGTCATGGCACCTACTGCGGTGCTGTGGGGAATGGGCCCGATTCTGGTCGGAAGCCTGGCCACATCGGCCTGGACGGCATGGCTTTCCCGTCACACTGGGATGCAGCAGGTGAAGGGCTGGCAGCCGGTGGGAACCGACAGCACGGTTATTTCCCCGTTCCCGGATTTTATCCTGCCGCTGCTGCCAGAAGGGCAAGGACTGACGCCACGTGGGAGAGCCTTCCGTTGGGCGCTCGGAATGTTCACTGTGGCGGCGATTGCTTCGTTGCTCAGCAGTGGCTGGAACAATCGCCAGCTATTGCAACGCGTAAGCTTCGATATTGCCCGCTATGACCGTATCCCGATGCATGATGTCGCATCCAAAGCCGCTGCCGTTGCTGTCCTGCGTAACGATGCGGCAGAACTGGATAGCTGGGCGCGCAATGGTGAGCCGATCCGAATGAGCCTCGGTCTGTATCGGGGCGAGCGCCTGCGAATGCCCGTGTTGGATGCGATCCGTTCGTATGTGCCGCCGCCCCAGCCGTCCGCACCACAGCCATCCGCACCACAGCCGACACCCAAATCTGAACCAAAAATCGTGCGCCTCAACAGCATATCGCTGTTCGATTCGGGGAAATCGGCGCTGAAAGCCGGGTCCACCAAATGGCTTGTGAACTCGCTGGTCGGCATCAAAGCGAAGCCGGGCTGGCTGATTGTTGTGTCCGGCCATACCGATAACAGCGGTAACCCGAAGATCAACCAAACACTGTCACTGAAACGTGCCGAAGCGGTGCGCGACTGGATGCGTGACACCGGCGACGTGCCGGAAAGCTGTTTTGCGGTGCAGGGCTATGGCGAAAGCCGTCCGATCGCAACCAACGACACCCCGGATGGGCGCGCGCTCAACCGCCGTGTCGAAATCAGTCTGGTACCACAGGCCAATGCCTGCCAGGTACCGGGCCACACCCAGGCGTCATCTCAGGATGATGGCGCATCACTACACAATGGAGAGTAATTCCATGGCAATTCCTGTTTATCTCTGGCTGAAAGACGACGGCGGCGCGGACATTAAAGGGTCTGTGGACGTTCAGGATCGTGAAGGCAGCATCGAAGTGGTGGCTCAGGAGCATAACCTGTATATCCCGACCGATAACAACACCGGCAAGCTGACCGGTACCCGCATTCACACCCCATTCCTGTTCACCAAGGAGATCGACTCCTCCAGCCCGTATCTCTACAAGGCGGTGACCACCGGCCAGACCCTCAAGTCTGCGGAATTCAGGTGGTACAAGATCAACGATGCGGGCCAGGAAGTGGAGTACTTCAACACCAAACTGGAAAACGTAAAAGTGGTGAAAGTGAACCCTGAGATGTACGACATCAAGGACCCTTCTAAAGAGAAGCACAACCACCTTGAGCGCATTGAACTGCGTTACGAAAAAATCACCTGGACCTACAAAGACGGCAACATCATTCATTCCGATTCGTGGAACGAACGCGCCACGGCGTAAGCCTGATGCGGGCAGGGCGACTTGTCCGCAGTTTTTCTGAGTGCCTGCCCGGCGGGTACTGAGCAAAACATCCTACAACCGAGAAATCTGACCTGATGCGCTTAGGTTCCTGACAACAGGAAAGCGATGGGCGGTAGCGTGCCTGAAGGTCTTCAGAGAGCGAGTTTAAAAACATGGAAAACCCGGCAATCCTTCTTCGACGTCTCAACCCTTACTGCGCCCGCGCGATGGAAGGGGCTGCCTCTCTGTGTCAGACCCGCGCCCATGCAGAAATCCTGCCGGAGCACTGGCTGTTGAAGTTGTTCGAACAGGGGGAAGGTGACCTGACGGTGCTGGCCCGCCGTTACGAGTGGGACATGGACAGCATCTGGCAGGATTTACTCGGCTGGCTGGATAAACAGCCGCGCTCCGTGCGCCACCGACCGCAGCTCTCCGATAATATCCAGTCGCTGATGCAGGAAGCCTGGCTGATTGCCTCGCTTAACGGTGAAGAACAGATCCGAAGTCACCACCTGCTAATGGCGCTGGTTGAAAAACAGAATTTGGTACGCTGTGATGGTCTGTGGCCGCTGCTGACCCTGGGGCAAAGCCAGCTTGAACGCCTGCGTCCGCTGCTGGACGCACAGTCAGACGAACGCCCGCAAGTGCAGCAGGAAGCCGAACTGGCACAGATCCATGGCGGAGAGGTTGAATTTGTGGTTCGCCCGGTTGGCGAGGACGTGAAGGAAGGCGAACTGAACCCAGCGTTACAGAACGCACTGGATAAATTCACTCTCGACGTCACAGCCAAAGCCAGAGAGGGCAAAATCGATCCGGTGTTTGGGCGTGATACGGAAATCCGCCAGATGGTGGATATTCTCTCCCGCCGCCGCAAGAACAACCCGATCCTGGTGGGTGAACCAGGCGTAGGTAAAACCGCACTGGTCGAAGGCCTGGCGCTGCGTATTGCCGAGGGCAACGTACCGGAATCGCTCAAACCGGTTATCTTGCGCACCCTTGACCTCGGTCTGTTGCAGGCAGGCGCAGGCGTGAAAGGCGAGTTTGAACAGCGTCTGAAAAACGTCATTGATGCCGTGCAGCAGTCACCAGTGCCGATCCTGCTGTTTATCGACGAAGCCCACACCATTATCGGTGCCGGTAACCAGGCCGGTGGCGCGGATGCCGCCAACCTGCTGAAACCTGCGCTGGCGCGTGGCGAATTGCGCACCATTGCCGCGACAACATGGTCCGAATACAAGCAGTACTTCGAACGCGATGCCGCGCTGGAGCGCCGCTTTCAGAGGGTGAAGGTGGATGAGCCAGACGATGACACGGCATGTCTGATGCTGCGTGGCCTGAAATCCCGCTATGCCGAACACCACAACGTGCACATCACCGACGATGCGGTGCGTGCTGCCGTTACGCTTTCCCGACGTTACTTAACAGGCCGCCAGTTGCCGGACAAGGCGGTGGATTTACTCGACACCGCGAGCGCCCGTGTGCGCATGAGCCTGGACACTGTACCGGAACAGCTGATCCGCATTCGCTCGCAGATGACGTCGCTCGACATAGAGAAGCAGGCGTTGCTGGAGGATATTGTCGTTGGTCATCAGAGCCACGGTGAACGGCTGACGGCGATTGAGCAGGAAGAAGCGCACCTGATGGCGGAACTCGGGGAGCTGGAAACCCGGTACGTTGAGGAGCTGAAACTCACGGAACAACTGATGGAATGCCGCCAGGACACTTCCCGTCAGAGCGAGATGTACAGGCTGCAACAGGCGCTGAACGGCATGCAGCACAGTAACCCGTTGTTGACGGTGGATGTGGACGTGCGCACCGTAGCGAATGTCATCGCCGACTGGACCGGCGTGCCACTGTCGTCGCTGATGAAAGACGAACAGACTGATCTGCTGTCCCTGGAAAATGAAATCGGTAAACGCGTGGTCGGGCAGGACATGGCGCTCGCTGCCATCGCCCGGCGCCTGCGCGCTGCGAAGACCGGGCTGACGTCCGAAAACGGTCCACAGGGCGTATTCCTGCTGGTCGGCCCGAGCGGGGTCGGCAAAACCGAAACCGCGCTGGCGCTGGCAGACGTGCTGTACGGCGGTGAAAAATCGCTGATCACCATCAACCTGTCGGAGTATCAGGAGCCGCACACCGTTTCCCAACTGAAGGGCTCGCCTCCGGGCTACGTAGGTTATGGCCAGGGCGGCATCCTCACCGAAGCCGTGCGCAAGCGTCCATACAGTGTGGTGCTGCTCGATGAAGTGGAGAAAGCGCACCGTGATGTCATGAACCTGTTCTATCAGGTGTTCGATCGTGGCTTTATGCGTGACGGTGAAGGCCGGGAAATCGACTTCCGCAACACGGTCATTCTGATGACCTCGAACCTCGGCAGCGACCACCTGATGCAACTGCTCGATGAACAGCCGGAAGCCAGCGAAGGCGACCTGCACGAACTGCTGCGCCCGATCCTGCGCGATCACTTCCAGCCTGCACTGCTCGCCCGCTTCCAGACCGTCATTTACCGTCCGTTGGCGGAAGCCGCAATGCGTACCATCGTGGAAATGAAACTGGCTCAGGTCAGCAAACGCTTACATCGTCACTACGGCCTGACCACGCATATTGACGAAAGCCTGTATGACGCTCTCACTTCTGCCTGCCTGCTGCCGGACACCGGCGCCCGTAACGTCGACAGCCTGCTGAATCAGCAGATTCTGCCGGTGCTGAGCCAGCAGTTGCTTACCCATATGGCGGAGAAGCAGAAACCACGCAAACTGGCACTCGACTGGAGCGATGAAGAAGGTGTCTCACTGGAGTTCAACCGGACTGAAGGAGTGGCCATATGAGCAACAACCCCCCCATAAGATTCAGTCACAACCACCACCGGCTTTCGGTGAAGGGATGTGGCGCAGAGCTTGATGTGCTGGCTTTTGAAGGCGATGAAGCCTTAAGCAGACCGTTCCGCTACCGGATTGAATTCACCTGTACAGACCATGCCATCAGCAAAGAGATGATGCTGATGAAGCCCGGTTCCCTGACGCTGCAGGCCCCGGCTGACACGGGTTTCGGTAGTAAAGTGCAGCAGACGTTACGGGTGATTCAGGGCGTGGTGACCGGCTTTGAGCGCCTCAGCGCTTCTAAAGAGGAAACCCGCTATGCCCTGACGCTCCGGCCGCGTCTGGCGTTGCTTGACCGTTCGCACCAGAACGCCATCTACCAGGACATGTCGGTGCCGCAGATTGTGGAAAAAATCCTGCGCGGGCGCCATAACATGCGCGGCCAGGACTTTCTGTTCTCGCTCACAAAAGAGTACCCGCGCCGCGAGCAGGTGATGCAGTACGGTGAGGACGACCTGCACTTCATTACCCGTCTGCTGGGTGAGGTCGGTATCTGGTTCCGCTTCACCACCGACACGCGCCTGAACATCGACGTGGTGGAGTTCTGCGACGGTCAGCAGGGCTATGAGAAAGGCCTGACGCTGCCGTCGGTGCCGCCGTCGGGGCAGCACTCGCAGGGCGTGGATTCGGTGTGGGGGATGGAGAGTCATCACAGCGTGGTGCAGAAGCAGGTCAGCACCCGGGACTACAACTACCGTCAGGCCACGGAAGACATGAACGCTCTGGTGGACGTGACCCGCGGGGATGCGACCACCTACGGCGATGCCTACCACTGGGCGGATAACTACCTGTCACCGGGCCGTACCTGTGACCGCAGTCCGGTGCCCGAGTCCGGTGCGTTTTATGCCCGCATCCGGCATGAGCGTTACCTGAACGGCCAGACGCAGACTCATGCCATCACCAGCTGCCCGACCCTCTCTCCGGGGCAGGTGCTGAAAGTCACCGGCGGTTATGAAGTGGCGGAGGTGTTTGCGCAGGGCGTGGTCATCACGGCGATGCACAGCCAGGCGCGGCGGGATGAAGACTTTCGCGTGCATTTTGAGGGCATCCCGGACAGCACGGATTTTTGCTTCCGCCCGGAGCCGGGCTCACGCCCGGTGATGGCCGGCACCGTACCGGCGCGCGTCACCAGCACCACCGAAAACGACACCTATGGCCACATCGATAAAGACGGCCGCTACCGGGTGAACATGCTGTTCGACCGCGATAACTGGGAAACCGGGTTCGAGAGCCTGTGGGTACGCCAGTCCCGCCCGTATGCCGGGGATACTTACGGCCTGCACCTGCCGCTGCTGGCGGGCACGGAGGTGGCGATTGGCTTTGAGGACGGCAACCCGGACCGGCCGTACATCGCGGGCGTGCTGCACGACTCGGCCCACGGTGACCACGTGACCATCCGCAACTACAAACGTAACGTGCTGCGCACCCCGGCGAACAACAAAATCCGCCTCGATGACGAGCGCGGTAAAGAGCACATCAAGATTTCCACCGAATACGGCGGCAAGAGCCAGCTGAATCTCGGACATTTAGTGGATGCTGAGAAGCAGAAGCGCGGTGAGGGTTTTGAGCTGCGGACGGATAAGTGGGGAGCCATCCGGGCACACAAAGGGATGTTCATCAGCGCTGATGGCCAGACGAAAGCACAGGGCCAGGTGCTGGAGATGGAGGCGGCGGTCAGCAATCTGGGTGATGCCCGGGAGCAGATGACGTCCATCTCCGGTGACGCGCAGAAGGCGACCGCGAACCCGGCCGATCTCCAGGCGCAAATCACACTGCTGGAACAGCAGGTTACGGACCTCAAAAAATCAGTGCTGCTGCTCAGCGCGCCGGATGGAATGGCACTGGCCAGCGGACAACATCTGCAGGTTTCTGCCGGGCAGAACCTGATAGCTACGGCCGGTAGAAGTGCCGACGTCAGCGTGGTGAAAAATCTGTTCATCGGGGTGGGTAATGCCCTGAGCGTGTTTGTTCGTAAGCTGGGGATCAAGCTCATCGCGAACCAGGGGCCGGTGCAGGTACAGGCGCAGAATGACCTGATGGCACTGCTTGCTCGTAAGGAAATTAGTATCGTCAGTACTGAAGATGAAATCAAAATCATCGCGAAGAAGAAGCTGACGGTAAACGGCGGCGGGAGCTATATCACTCTGGATGTTAATGCCATTGAGTCGGCGACGGCTGGTGAGTACAGAACAAGGGCCGGGTATTACGTCAGGCGGGAAAAAGCGCAGCATAAGCCTGATATTTCGCCTTTATCCAATGCTATCGACGACGGCAGCCACAATATTCGCTATTTGTGTGCTGATGATAATGGAGTTCCAATGTTGAATACGCCTTACAGGGCATTTTTGGCTGATGGCTCAGTGCTGGAGGGGGTCAGTGATGGTGAGGGGTATACGAAGCTGTTTACTTCTGCGCAGACTCAGGATGTTTTTTTGCATATGATGCCGGGAGTTATCAATGCCTAAGTATAAGATATATACAAAAATTGAATCAAATGTACCAGTATCCGATCTTTTTTATGACCTTGATGTCTATAAAACTGATGGCAATAATAAAAAACATGTTCTGCTGTCAGTAGCACAACAACCGATAGACCCTGGTTATTATACTCAGCCTCATGATACAAATGAGACTGATGATGATTTGTCAGTGATCTACATTATAGAAATTAATTTGTACCGCAAGCACGGTGGTAAGCTGATTTCGGTGCTTTCATCCCCGGCGAAGAAAATGTATACACTGGGTGAAATAGCTTCAGGGGCAGCATATTCAAAAAATAAGCGAGAAAATATCTGCTATTTTGAGACTAAAGCGCAGACAAAACCCTTAAATGATAACGGTGATGAAAATATTCATAGAGTCCAGATAACCTGCCTCGGAAGGGCATTTATAGCAAAAGAATATCCTGTCGGTAGTACTGATGATCCTTTCGATAGAAAGAAGATAGAAAATCAGATTGTATCGAGAATGAACCGCAGTAATTATCCTAATCAAGGTTGGACGAGTTTGTGTGGACCCGCAGCATTTTTTTATTGTTTGCAGATGGACAGGCCGGATGTTTATAAACAAGCAGCTATCGAACTTTGGTTGCATGGGAAAACTAAAATAGGCACTTTGGAGATCTCACCTGGAGACGGGTGTAGGCATCCTAAAGGAATTTTTTATGATGACTACGGTAGAGAAGCAGTATCAGGTCTGGATTGGATCACATTGGCTAGCCTGAGGGATTCTGAAAATTCAATTATGAGTTACGATGAAGTGGATGATCAGGTTGCTGGTATTACAATGTGGGGGAAGTTAACGGAATGGTTCGAAAAGGCCGGTTATGAGAAAGTATTCGATAATATAAGTCTCTCGCATGCAAATGTGAACGATATTATAAGTCTGAATAACTATATTAGTAGCGGGCACAAAGTTGTAAGCTTAATCTCTGCTGGAATGTTATCAGATTTTCCTGGGGACAGTTCATCGAAGAATCATTGGATAGTCTGGGATAGTCAAGTTAGGTGTAATGGTGGCAGAATAATATCTGCAAGCACATCCGTTTTAGACAAGGTGGATTTAACCTTGTTTTCGTGGGGAAAAGTTAAAAATCAGTTAAAGAATAATGCAAGTCTGAGTGTTTTCATGAAACATACATTTGGAGGGTTGGTTTTTAGGCCAATAAAGTAATTTATGTGCCGTAGATTAATACTTCTTTCATTTATTTTATTGATTGTATCATGTTCCTCACCTCAAATTGGCTTCACTCCATTTTGGGAAATATTACCTGATGCAAGGGTAGGTGTGCCTTATAATCAAGAGATTATTATAGGAACTAACTTGGAGGATAACCCAGAGTTCCTAACGGCAGAGAATACTAAAGTAGATATTTACCCTGCTGATATAGGACTGCAGGTGCTTTCTAATAAAAAAAGAAGGGATGGGTTACCTGTATACAATTTTCTTTCCATTTCAGGTGTGCCATCAGAATCAGGAACTGTTAAAGTTTCAATTTCTGGTTTTACATATGGTTCTATGTATACCAAAAGCGGTAAATTTAATAAAACCTATTCACTGAAGGTTAAATAGCCTTGGATAAATATATACAACATTATTTCAAAACTCGTTGATACGAATGGTGACTCATCGTCAAAGAATCACTGGATTGTTTGGGATGACCCGGAATACAAGAAGAAAAATGCAGCCGGCATGAAGAAAAAACCACCAAAAATTGAGAACCCTCAGAAAGTGACAGAGAGTGCATATAACTGTATTGATACGGGTGGTTTTTTTATAGCCTGTTTCAAATCTAAAGTTCTCAAAATTATGGATGAGGACAAGTTTGGGAAATCTGATGATGACAGCATTGTTTTGAAAGTAACTAAAGGTATAAATGGTGCAGATAAAGGGATTGCAGAAAGAAAAATAGCCACTAAAAAAGCAAAAGAGATTATTGATGATGAAGTTTAAAAAAATTTATTTTTGTTCATGATGTTTGGTGCTACTGCTTTTAGTTCTTGGGCGGGATATTACAACACAATTAATACTGATGGCGTAATTATTCATTTTGATAAGGATAAAGCTGGATATGTAAGTGTCCACGATGAGAAATTAAATACGGATTACTCATGCAAAATTGAAAATTGGAATGATTCATTACTCTCTGGTGCTGGAGGTATTTCTCTAACTAGTGATCATGTAGGCGTGCTTATAGCATCAGGAAATAAATATCTTGATCTTAAGGAGCTTATAGGTTGTAAAGGACAGTCAATCCGCATTCATTCTATTCCATATTTTAACAATGCAATTTCTTCTATTATAGATGTGAATTTTGAGAAAGAATTAGTTCTGGCATTGGTTGTGATTGATGCTCACTTTAGATCATGTCAGGCGATAGTCTCTAGGTTTAATGGAAATAGAAACCTTTTGTCTGGCAAGGGTTTTTGGAGTGATTACCCATCTAGGTCAGATGAAAATAGCTTGTTTTATCTTAGTGGTTCAATATATCTAGGGGGAATATCTTTCAATGGAGAATATGTTGCACCAAACGATTTGGATTGTGCTGCTGATTCATTTCCAGGTGTGTGGGATATAGCTAAGAAAATGAAGGTTGTATTCCCAGAAGATAAAGATGATACTGTGATTGACAGTAAATGCAAAAAGCTTTTTTCAGGTGATAAAACCTTGGATGAGTTAGGAGGGAAGCTTATCAAGCCGAATTGATGATTTTTTGATTATAGTTTATTTGTCCTTTCCCCTGCTGACAAAAAGTTCAAAGAGATAAAGCCTGCATGCGGCGATGACTTTGTTAACGTACGGATTGAAGGTCATGATTTGATTAATATGATTTATGACAATAAAACTTCAAAGTCATGTTTCATCCCCCTCTAAAGTCTTAAATAATTGCTTTCGATATGTAAGCGTGCGATATAGAGTTGAAAACATTTAATTGAAAAAGCATATCAATGGTCGAAGCCTGAAGGAAAATAAAATTTCATAGTCATTAAAACATCCCTGAAAGGATTTACGCACAGGACGTAATGTTAGTAAAAAGTTTACATGTCATTCATTATCGGTTTCAGTTCTTTCTCTATGGCTTCTGTTCTTGCTGTTAACGCAGGATTTGTATCTGCAACGTGAACCCTGTCATCTGGTTCAAGTGCCAACATTTTTTCTTCATCCAGTTTTGATGCATGCAATATGCATTTTAGTGATTTTAAATACCCGGCATTGTCTGATGATGAGTACTTAGAAAAAGAATAACCAATATCGGAGTGGACTTGTCTGTATTCTGATGAAGCATTTTAATCGATGTGTGATGTACAGCAAGTGAACAGTAAGAGGGACAGTGTTAGTGGCGTCGATAATAAGATTGTGTATGATTAAAAAGATAATATACGGAAATCCATTCCGGATGCTACATATGTGAAAAATGGGAAAGTAAATCATCTATCTTTATTACAGGTTAAAAGAAAAGATGTATCTGTTTTTATGGCTATTGATATTATGGCGAAACTTAAAGATGGAATGTTAGGTTAGGGTGTTTTTTTGATACATAAAAATAATGCCCTATGTGGTTCTGGTATTAATTCTTTGGATGGTAAATGTGAAGATCTACCTAAAGAAGAATTTTAATTATTTGAGAGCATTTCATTTGATGGTGACTAGCCTTAGTTGAAATTTGGAAATTTTAAAGCATGAGAGTGTGAATGTCGTATTCCCTGAAAGATCTTCCGAAATGTTATCCTCGGCAAGTACCACCTAAAATATCCCGTTGGCTTGCCGTATTGGTGGCGATGCTGGTCATCAGCGTGATCCCTATGAGGATATTCGAACGATACATCAATAACAGCCACTTCTGGATGTTGGCTATTGGCGCACCAATAGTTATGTGGATTGTGAGTTTCACTATTCGCATGTGGGCATGGTCATTACAGGACAGTAAAGCGAATGGTTTTGACCGGCGTCGGGAGCAATGGATCTTGTGTGAGACCCGTAGGGCTCGTCGTGCGCTTCAGGTGTTGAATACGACATTTATTACCGCCCATCAGGAAGATGAACAATCTTCTGTTGCAATTGAAATGCTCAATAATCACAGCATTATCATTTCGCAGTCAGACTGGAAAGGCGAAGAAAGCAGGAGGCTGAGTCGTATCCTGACAGAACCAGAGGATACCCCTGGATTGGTCATCTCACGTCTGTTTTCAGAGCTGATTGCTGATCTTCCAGTTCATCAGTTTCCGGAGAACGCTTCGATTGTTGCCATCCTTGATGTCTCGTCATCTCTGTCATTCCCAGCTGTCAGAGATATCTGGCAGGAAGCCTGGCAGGAGAGTGGCATAACCTGCGTTCTTGAGTACACAGACAGCAATGGTCCAAGGGTAGTCAACCACTGGCTGGATCACCGCATTAAAGATGATGCGATGTTATTGATTGTTGGTCTCCAGATTGATCCGGTTGTTTCAAACAATACTGCTGAAGCAGCCGTTGCTCTGCTTCTTGGCAACCGCCTGACCCAGGAGGCACTCGAACCTCTCGCGTTGCTTCACCGGCCAGATTCTGCTCCAACAGGTGAACTAAGGGAGGGGATGAACATGGCCGCCTATAACGTCCCGCTCAAAGAAAATATAGTGAAAAATTTATGGCTTGCTGGGCTGACAGGTGAGCAGCGCGCAGAAGTTATTGCGTGCCAGAATGCGCACCCTGCGCAGTCTGTCGAGGACGAAGCCGTCATTTCGCTCGATACATCCATGGGGCATGCCGGAGCCGTAGCTCCCTGGTTGGCTATCGCTGCCGCCACTGAAATTGCCCGACTAACTCAATCGCCACAGATGATTATCTGCGGTGATACCACACAGAATGTGCTGTGGAGCACGCTCATTACCCCGATTGCTTCCCGACAGGAGATGGATCCGTGAAGCTACCTTTAGCACCGAAGACTACGGAAGGCCGCTATCTTGCTGTCGCATTGATTTTCTTTTTGCTGTTAGCCGTTATGACGTTAATGGTCTGGAAGCATCCGGATATAGCCGGGATTGAAGACGGAAGTCAGCAGCAAATTTACTGGCTTATCGCCGGCGGATGTATTTCAGGCAGCGCCCTTATCGTATCCGTGGTGCTTTTGGCGGCAGTACGTGGTGTCGGTAAGCAGGAGTTTAATGCGCTTGTCGACAACACCAACGGTGATGATGAGAAAAAGAAACGGGAAAATGATAAAGCGCCAGTTCACCCTGCGGTGGCCATGTGTAACAAGATTCGGAGACATCTCCGCTCCCGTATTGGCCTTTACTGGCGTCGTAAAACCCGTCTGTTGTTAATTACTGGTGATGAAGTGGCAATCGAACAGCTGGTTCCCGGCCTGCAGCAGCAGCAGTGGCTGGAAGGCAACCGTACCGTGCTGATTTACGGCGGCAGCCTCACGGCTGAACCCGATAAGGAAAAATACACCGCGCTGCGCAGGCTGCGTCGCGGACGCCCGCTGGACGGGATTGTCCGCGTCATGCCTGCGTCGCTTAACCTGACGCCACACATCAGCGACAACGACCTTCGCGGGCTGGAGAAAATCAGCGAACGGCTGCGCTACTCCGCCCCGGTCTGGCTGTGGCAGTTGTGCAGCAGCGACTGGCCGCAGGCCACGCGCCCTGAGCAGGCGGTCGGGGCAACGTTCCCACTGCGCGCCAGCGAAGATGATATCGTCCGCCAGCTTGAGCGGATGCTGCCGGCCCTGCGGGCGCAGGGGATAAGCCAGGTCGCGGAGAACCACAGCCACGACTTCCTGCTGCGCCTGGGCCGGCACCTCAGAGAGGGCGGTATCGCCCGCCGGGCTCAGCAACTGGTGCCATGGCTGGCTGCCTCTCAGCAGCGCGTGCCGCTGCGCGGCCTGATGTTCAGCCTGCCGCGGGATACCCCCGTTGATGTGTCCGGGGCAGTTAAATCTCCTGACGCTGCCATGACAGAAAAATACCGCCCTGAATCACAACGCCATGCCCTGACCCTGCCGGTGACCTGGCAGGGCATTGTGGACGACTGTGCCCGCGTACGCGGCCGGCGTGTCGCTGTGCCGTGGGAACAGGCGACCGGCGGGACGCTGATGGCCATCATGGGTGCCTGGGGAGCGGGGCTGCTGCTGTCGTTTGCCGTCAACCGCCAGCAGATTATCTCCGTTGCGCAGCAGGCGCATGCCCTGGTGGAGCATCCTTCCGTATCGGATGACCAGCTGACGGCCCTGCACACGCTGCGTAACGCGGCCGGCCGCCTGCAGCACCGCATCCAGGAGGGCGCCCCCTGGTATCAGCGCTTCGGTCTGGACCACAACACGCAGCTGCTCAGCGCGATGCTGCCCTGGTACGGCGTGGCGAACAACCGCCTGATACGCGACCCGGCAAACGCCGCCCTGATGCAGAAGCTCAGCGCGCTGGTGAACGCCGCCCCCGACAGTGACCAGCGGGCAGCGCTGGCGAAGCCGGGCTATGACCAGCTGAAAGCCTGGCTGATGATGGCCCGTCCGGATAAAGCCGACGGCGCGTCCTACGCCCGGACCATGAAGGCCGTGCAGCCGGCGCGGCAGGGCATTTCAGCCGCCCTGTGGCAGAGCCTGTCGCCGGACCTGTGGGCCTTCCACATCAGCGGACTGCCTGAACAGCCACAGTGGAAAATCACGCCGGATGCGCAGCTGGTCAGCCAGAGCCGCCAGGTACTGTTACAGCAAATCGGACGGCGTAACGCCGAAAGCACCCTGTATGAAAACATGCTCAAATCCGTGCGTCGTCACTTCGCCGATGTCTCTCTGGAAGACATGACCGGCGGTACCGATGCGCGGCGACTGTTCACCACCGGGGAAGTGGTGCCGGGCATGTTCACCCGCCAGGCCTGGGAAGGCGGCATTCAGCAGGCTGTCGAAAATGCCGCACGTTCGCGCCGGGATGAAATCGACTGGGTGCTGAGCGACAGCCGCAGTGCCGTCTCCGCAGACCTGTCGCCGGAAGCCCTGAAGGCGCGTCTGACGCAGCGTTACTTCAGCGACTTTGCCGGCAGCTGGCTGAGCTTCCTCAACAGCCTGCACTGGAATCCGGCCAGCAACATTGCGGACGTTACCGACCAGCTGACGCTGATGAGTGATGTCCGTCAGTCGCCGCTGATTGCCCTGATGAATACCCTCGCCTGGCAGGGGCAGACCGGCCAGCAAAGCGAAGGCATCCCGGACGCCCTCATCAAATCGGCTAAAGACCTCGTAGGCGGGAAAGACAACCCCGCGACTGACCCGTCCGCTTCCGGCCCACAGGGGCCGCTCGGTGAAACCTTTGGCCCGCTGCTTCAGCTTCTGGGGAAAAACAAAGGCAGCCATGTGATGTCGGCTGACAATTCACTGAGCCTGCAGACGTATCTGACCCGCATCACCCGCGTGCGTCTGCGCCTGCAGCAGGTGGCCGGTGCTTCTGACCCGCAGGCGATGATGCAGACCCTGGCGCAGACCGTATTCCGGGGCAAAAGCGTCGACCTCACCGACACCCGGCAGTACGGCAGCCTGATGTCGGCAAGGCCTGGGCGAGGCGTGGAGCGGCTTCGGCAACACGATGTTTGTGCAGCCGCTGACCCGGGCCTGGGAAACCGTACTTCAGCCGTCGGCAGCCAGCCTGAATGACAAGTGGCGCCGCTCCGTGGTGGCGAACTGGCACACCGCCTTCGGACGGACGTTTCCCGTTTGTCGCCAGCAAAAGTGACGCCTCTCTGCCGATGCTGGCGGAGTTTGTGCGCAGGGACAGCGGGCGCATTGAGCGCTTCCTGAACACGGAACTCAGTGGCGTGCTGCACAAAGAGGGCAGTCAGTGGATAACTGACAGGGTCAACAGCCAGGGGCTGAGCGTTAACCCGGCCTTCCTGCGGGCGATTAATCAGCTGAGCCAGCTGTCGGACATTCTGTTCACCGATGGCAGCCAGGGCATCAGCTTTGAGCTGCAGGCGCGTCCTGTGCCGCAGGTGGTGGAAACTCAGCTGACCATTGACGGACAAAAGCTGCACTACTTTAACCAGATGGCCGACTGGCAGCGCTTTCGCTGGCCGGGCGACACCTACAGGCCGGGGACGATGCTGACCTGGAGCACGGTCAATGCCGGAGCGCGCCTGTTCGGGGACTACAGCGGAACCTGGGGGCTGATTCGCTGGCTGGAGAAGGGGAAACGCGAGCAGCTTGACCGAAGCCAGTGGATGATGAGCTTCAGCGCGCCGGATGGCCGAACCCTGCAGTGGGTGCTGCGCTCACAACTCGGAAAAGGTCCGCTGGCGCTGCTGGAACTGCGGGGGTTCACGCTGCCGGATCAGATATTCAGTGTCGACAGTGCGGTGATGGCTAACACGGGAAGCCGTGACAGGGAGGGTGAAGAATAATGAGCACACTGCAGAATCTGGTTGCCGCCTGTCAGGCTGACGAAACGCAACTGCGGCAACAGGCGCAGGCACGTACTGAAAACTGGCAGCCCTGGCTTACTCCGGTCAGCGATGCCAGCGCAACGGGAGAAGATCCCGGCTATGACGATGATTTTCAGCGCATCCGGGAGGAAGTCAACAAACTTTCCGGCATTGATACCGGGCTGATTTGCACGCTTGGCGAAAAACTACTGACCACTATCGCCAAAGATATCCGGATTGCCACCTATTACTGCTGGGCACGTCTGCACCAGGACGGAGAAACCGGCTTTGCCGAAGGGCTTGAACTGCTGGCGGGATTGCTGCAGCGCTATGGCACGCAGCTTCATCCACAGCGCGAGCGGAGCCGTAAACCGGCACTAGAGTGGCTCGCAGGCTCCCGTGTGCTTGACAGCCTGTCACTCTGGCCGGAAGTGATGAGGGAAGATGCTCAGCGTACTGCCGGTGCACTGCTGCTTATCAGTGACTGTCTGGAGACTGAGCCAGAAGTCTCACGCCCCGGTCTGAATGCCCTGTACAACGCGCTGGAATCCCGACTGATCAAAGCCGGTGGCGTGGATGCCGTGGTGCCGCAAAACGTCGGTCATAAGGCACAGGCATCATACACGACAGAGGCTGAAGCGCCGGTTCTGAGCCGCATTACCTCCGGTCAGGATTTGCTGGCCCAGGCCCGCACCCTGACCGGATATCTGCGTGAGCAACCCGATGGATGGCTTGCCGCACACCGGCTGATGAAAAGCCTGCGTCATGACACGCTGAGTGCTATTCCGGCCCCGGATGCCGAAGGAAAAACGCGCATCGAACCGCCGCGCGCTGACCAGCGGGCCATGCTCAAACGCCTGTACCTGCAGCAGAGCTGGCTGGAGATACTGGAGCAGGCGGACAGCACTTTCTCGCGTGGCGCTAATCACCTCTGGCTGGATTTGCAGTGGTATGTCCACCAGGCCCTGATGAAATCGGGACAGGATGTACTGGCTGATATCATCGCCGCCGACCTGAAAGGACTGCTGCGCCGCCTTACCGGGCTTGAAACCCTGGCCTTTAATGACGGTACGCCCTTTGCCGATGAGGTCACGCTGAACTGGATAAATCAGAACGTGCTGGACGATATGGCTGGCTGGCGGGATGAGCCGGTCAGTGCCGACAGTGGGGATAATAACGATATTCTGGCTCTTGAGCCGGAAGCGCTGGAGAAAGCGGATACTGATGGTCTGGATGCCACACTTCACTGGCTGCAGACCCGCCCGGGCACAGACGCCACAAAAGACAAATGGTTACTGCGTCTGCTGATGGCCCGCGTGGCCGAGCAGAAAGGCAAAAATGAACTGGCCCTGCATCTGCTGGGTGAGCTCGACAGTGCCGCACAGTCAATCACCCTCACGCAGTGGACACCGGCACTACTGTTTGAAGTGAAATCGCGTCGCCTCAGACTGCTGCGCATCAAAGCCACACGCAGTGAAACCGATAAATCACGGCTTCAGCCCGAGATGGACTTGCTTCTGTCCGGTCTGATTGCGCTCGACCCGGCAAGCAGTGCGGTGCTTTGCGGATAATCTGGACGGAATTTAGCGATAAGGGAAGAATATGGCAGCAGAAGGCTTTTACCTGGTGCAGGGGGACAAGACGACCTGCGGCGGGAAAATCACCACGGGCGCAGATGATCACACTCTGTTTGATAAACCTGTTGCCCGGGAGCAGGACAGGGTGACCTGCGGGAAGCATGCCGGGCTTTTCAGGATAGCCGGTGGCATTGACAACGATACCATTCATGACCGGCGAATGGCCGGAACCCTCGACAGCTATAGTACCTGCCCCTGTAAGGCGAAGTTCATTCCGTCGATGATGAATGATACGTACGAGAAGAACAGTGGAGCTTCCGCTGGAAAATTGGCAGCCGGCTTTACAGCGGCTCCTACGCAGGCATCTCCTGAGCTGCCAGGTTATCTGACCGGCGAGCAAAAGCCGACAGGATTTGTGCCTGATTATCCTGTTCTGATAAATACTCACTATCTGCCCGATGATAAACTTCGGGCTATGCTGGAAGTTAACAGACAGGATTGCATGATCCTTACTTTGCCAGAATGTCTCGAAATTATAACGTCATGGGATTTTGTAAAGCATACATGGACTTCTATTACGACGAGCACTCCCGGCAGTATCGTAAAGACCTACTGGACAAATATTAATGATGTGGTTAGTGCCTCAAAAATTGTAAGCCAGTTGGGTACAATGGGGATTAAAGGCACCGTATTTATTAACCATAGAGGAACTGAGCTCATAAAGCTTACTGGCTATCCGGGAATCAGAAAAGCACTCAATGCTCCAGTTTTCTCTTTGAAGCACCCAAAAATTATTGAAATGGCAATTGGTAAATATGGGCTTGCAAAGACTGTTATAGACGGAACTATTGTCGGGTTAATTTATGTATCCGCTGTTGATACAGTCGATTTCATTCTTAATGATGAAACCTCCCTCGCGGAGTTTATGGGGACACTTGCTACTGATGTCGTAAAAGTTGGTCTTTCGTCAGCCGTAGTTTGGGGCGTTGGCTATGCTGCGAATGCATTCTTACCTTTTGTTCTTGGACCTTTAGCGGTTGTCGTATTTGCTGGCGTTGGTACAGCAATAATACTAAATGCTATTGATAAAGAATACGGCATTACAGATAAACTGGTAGCTTATATAGAGTCAGCACAGCAGGAGTTTGTTGACAGAGCCAGAGGTATCGAGCGCGGAGTATGGGATTTGGGGGCTATGTATGTTGATGGGATGCTTGAAAAGGGACGAAGGGTTATCGAGGCAGAAGTTAAACGCTATATCCGAAATGCTATCCGTGATGTTGGTTTAAGGAGCTTGGAATAAATGTTTTCGTTGAAAGAACGAGTGGTTCTTTTCTTTTTAAATATGCTTATTGCATTTTTGATAATTGTATTTACTTATGTCGGTGTAATTTCTATTGTTAAGTACTTGTCTTTTCCAGATGCGTTTGAGTACTCTACTGGATGCGTTATTTTATCTTTTTCAGCTATTATTCTTGGGCCTGTGTTTATTAGTGGGTTTCCGGTGATTTTTCTTGGCAGACGCTTTGAGCATAAGATAGCGACTATTTTAAGTAAGATAATAATCTGGGGCTTTGTTTTAGCTGTTTTTTCTGGTGTTCTGTTTCGTACTTATTACATTTATGAAATTAAGAGTCGAGGGTATGTTGAATGTCATAATAAAAATCTCGGGGCCTTTTCTGCGCTATCGACAAAATATGCTTTAAATTTGGCTGATTGTAGGCGGTAAAAAAATAAAGTAATGCAGCGTAAGAGTTGTGATGTTACCTACTGATTTTTAGGGAGATATCTATAAGTCAGAAATGACATAATGAGTATCCAGCGGAGGTTGTATTGATGTTTGAAACAAAGGTTCGGCCTGTTTTAGCCATATTACTCATGCTGGGGTTGTGGAGTCTTTGTGTTTACCTTGGGAACGATACGTTTAATGAGTATTTTTCGTTTGGTGACAACATCGTTTTTTCGTGGTTGACGGTTTCTTTTATCGCTTTACCTGTGGTAATGATCTTTCCATTTATATATTTCATTTAGCTTTTATTAAAAGGTAAAGAATATGCATTCAAAACGATGGATGCGTATGTGGTATATTTAAAATGGGGCTGTATTGCTTTAGTAATTATTGGGGTTATGTATTCAGTTTTTTACCCAACAGTTCTGGTAAAAAAAGGATATCTTCGTTGTAGTGGCATCCCGTCAGGATGGATGCCTGGAACGGCAACTCGTTATGTCCGTGATTCGTCTTTGTGCAATGTAAGTAACAAGTAAATACAATGTATCCTTTTAAATAACGAGTCATCGCATTTTGTGAGGTGATATTTTTCCTGGTGGTTTCCATCGGGATTTCATATCTCGGTATTTTTAAGTTGCGTGAATACCTTTCTTACCCCGATGTCGTTAACTTCTCTTATTAGGTAACTTTTGCTGCCGCATTTTTCTTTTTTTTCTCACCGTTATTGGCGGTTTTTTTTCTGTTATTTTTGCGGGGGTATAATCGTTACATTAGGTAAAAGATTACTCAGTACCTCGTTTATTATCTTGGAGCTAACAGTCCTGTGAATATTCATCTTTTCAGAAAGACATACGACATTTTTAATGCATGAAGGATACACAGAATGCCAGGGGCTCCCTTCGGATTGGATGCCTGGTATGGCAAAAAAATATGTCATAGAACCGCCCCTTTGTACTCAGCATTGATGGTTCTCTTTTCTGTATGAATACCCGAGCCAGACTCCCGGAGTCTGCTTAAGTGTTTAACACGCAGCAATTTACTAAGCAGAATAAATATGGATGACTTAACCCTGCGTTACTATGACGCTGAAATGCGCTACCTGCTGGAAGCCGGTGAAGAGTTTGCCCGCGCTCACCCCGAGCAGGCGGCAATGCTCAATCTCGATAAAGCGGGGGCGCGCGACCCGTACGTGGAACGCCTGTTCGAAGGCTTTGCCTTCCTGATGGGCCGGCTGCGTGAGAAGCTTGATGACGACCTGCCTGAACTGACCGAAGGGCTGGTCAGCCTGTTGTGGCCGCATTATCTGCGCACCATTCCGTCGATGTCGGTGGTGGAGTTCACCCCTGACTGGCGTGAAATGAAAGAGCAGATGCGTATTGCCAAAGGTTTCGAAGTGAACTCACGACCAATTGGTGTGAAGGGCACGCGCTGCCGGTACACCACCACCAAACAAATAACCCTTCAGCCGTTGTCGCTGGAGCACGTCCACCTGTCGACTGATCCTGACGGGCGTTCGGTCATCAACCTGCGTTTCAACTGTAGCCATCTTGCCGACTGGAGCCGTGTCGATCTCAGTCAGATTCCGTTCTACTTCAACGCTGACGCACCGCTGGCCAGCGCCATGCATGAAGCCTTTACCATGAACACGGCGTGTCTGTGGCTGCGGATGCCGGGTGATAGGGACAGAAGACCGCTCGACGGTTATTTCACCGCACTGGGGTTTGGTGATGATGACGGGCTATGGCCGAAGGGTGACAGCAGTTTCAGTGGTTACCAGTTGCTACTCGAGTATTTCACCTTCCGTGAGAAATTCATGTTCACTGCCCTGTGCGGCCTGGATAGCGTGCTCTTTCCGGCTGAACTTCCCTGGTTTGAGATCGACGTGGTGCTGACAGAACGCTGGGAGCATGATTTCAGCTTTACCGAAAAGCATCTGCGCCTGAATTGCGTACCGGTGATTAACCTGTTCCCGCTGGAATCTGATCCGCTGACGCTCAACTCCCTGCAGACCGAATACATGTTGCGCCCGATGCGCGTGCAGGATGGACATACGGAGATTTACGCAGTGGATTCGGTAATCTCATCGAGCCAGCATACCTACGTACCGTTTTCGAGCTTCCGCCACAAAGGCGGGATGATGCGTCACGAAGCGCCGGAATATTATTACCACACCCGCGTGCGTCGCGGTCCGTCCGGGTTACATAACACCTGGCTTATCCTCGGTGGAGAAGCCTTTGATAACCATACGGTGCCGGAAGATGAAAGCCTGTCGTTGACGCTCACCGGCACCAACGGCCAACTGCCGCGACGTGCGCTGCAAAGCACCGTGCTTGATACGGTGATGAAAACCACTTCGGCCAGCATCGCCGTACGTAACCTGTGTGCGCCGACGCTACCCTGTTATCCCCCGGCAAGGGACCGTTTTCACTGGCGCGTACTGAGCCATCTCGGCAGCGGGTTCCTGTCGATGATGGATAATGCCGATGTGTTGCGCGGTACCCTGGCGCTGTATGAATGGACGGACAGCGAGATGAACCGTCGTCGCCTGGAAGCCATCCTCAACGTGAAACACAGTGAAACAGAGCGTTTCGAGCAGGGCTACCTGGTTCGTGGTGTGCAGATTGACGTGACGCTGGACAGCCACGGCTTTGCCGGGCGCGGCGATATCTGCCTGTTTGGCGAGATGCTGAGCCGCTTCTTTGCACTCTATACCGACATCTATCTCTTTAACCGCCTGATTATCATTTTGCAACCGACCGGAGAACGCCTGGAATGGGAAGAGAAGCACAACCGCCGCATTCCCGGCTGACCCCAAGGCTGGAGGCCGACCTTCACCGCATTAACTTTTACCGTTTATGTCAGCTTTTGGAGAAACGTAATCCGGACAGGCCATTAATGGGCGCGACCAGCCACCCCGGGGATGACCCGGTACGTTTTGCGCCGCATCCGGGCATGGGGTTTCCGGCCAGTGAGCTGAAAACCGTTGAATATGATGAGGACGATGACAGCAAGCCACCGGTTATCCGTGCCACGTTTATGGGGATGTATGGGGTTGACTCACCATTGCCGACGGCCTATCTCGATGACATCTCTCAGCGCAGTGAAGGGCACGAAGCGCTGCAGGGATTTCTGGATATCTTCAGCCATCGCATTCTGACGCAGTTTTACCGCATCTGGCGTAAGTACTCTTACCCGGCCACCTTTGAGCCCGGCGGTACCGACAGCATCTCGCAGTCACTGCTGGGCCTTGTGGGGTTGGGTATTCCCGGCACAGCAAACCACATTGCCACGCCGGTATCGCGCTTTCTGGCGCTGCTGGGTGTACTGCGACAGCCGGGCAAAACTCAAGAGGGGATGCAGGCGCTGGTCACTCTACTGGCCCCGGATACCACCGTGAAGGTCAGCCCGTACTGCCTTCGACCCGAGGAGGTCACTCGGCCACTGGGCTTCTATGGTGATGCCGATTTTCTGCTGGACGGCAATACGCCACTGGGTGACGAAGCGATGGATGCGGGCAGCCAACTGCTGGTTGCGCTCGCGACGAATAATGAACAGGAGGCGCAGGGCTGGAAACCGGATGGTCTGCTGTATCAGGATTTTCTGGTCATGCTGCGGGTGTACCTGGGATGGCGCTTCAAAGCACGCATTACCCTGACCACGTCTGTCCGGTTGCTGGCCGTGCCACTGCTGGGCGAAGACCCTTTCTGGCTCGGCATGAACGGTGTGCTGGGCGCAGAGGGCGATGAGCTTCCGGCGGATATCCCTGCGACCTTTACGACCGAACTGGGTTACTACACCGGGCTGGAGCCTGCGAAACCACAACAAGGAAACCGACGTGTTACGTACAAGTTTGACTAAAACGCTCTGGTTGATGCCTCTGATGGCATTCAGTCTGGCGGGCTGCGGAATAACCCAGGGGGTTGCCGATAGTACCCAATCGGCGTTTAACGCTGTTTTTTACAAAAAGATCAAGGTGCTGCACCTTGATTTCACAGCACGTGAGGCGCTGAATACCGACGCCCGCGAGAGCAACTCGTTGTCTGTACCTGTTGTGATACGGATTTACCAGTTGAAAGACCGCAAAACCTTCGACAAAACGCTCTACCAGCAATTGCTCCAGGAAGGTGACACCATTCTGAAAGCCGACCTGCTTGCCCGCCGGGATGTGGTGGTGAAGCCGGGCGGAGATGCGAGCCTTAACATGCCAATGGAAGCCGGTGCGCAGTTTGTGGCGGTGGCGGGACTGTTCCGTCATCCGGACAGGGTTAAGAATACCTGGAAGCTGGTGATTCAGCGCGAAGACCTCGATCCGGATAAGCCGCGTATTCTGGAAGCCGGTAATAACTATCTGATGCTGCAACCGCTCAAGGATGACTAATGCCACGGGAACATCACACGCCTTCGCTGTATGAAATGCTCACCGGCCATTTTACCGGTGGCCTTGCTCTCAATCAGGTCAGTGAAGAAAATCAGGTCATCCTCTCTGTACTGGATAACATGCAGCGTATCCTTAACTGCCGTGCGGGAACCCTGGCACACCTGCCGGATTATGGTCTGCCGGATATGACCAGAATCCTGCAAGGCATGCCGGGAACGGCCCATGAGCTGATGGGGGCATTGTCCGCCGTCCTGCTCAAATATGAGCCCCGACTGAAAAGGATAGCGGTAATCCTGCTGGAGCAGAACGTCCCCGGTGAGTTGCGCTATGCCATTGACGCAGAACTCAAAGGCGTTGGCCTGGTCCGCTATGGCACTGAGTTTATGCCTGAAGGTCGGGTTCTGTTACGCCATCTTAAGCAACAGCAGTATCTCGACACGAGAACCCTTCTCTAAGGCGAGATCACATCCTGCCAGTTTCATCTGGCGAGCTGGCGTTATTTCGCTGCGCTGACGCCGCCGTTAGTGTTGATTTTTAATTTTTTTTCAGTCGATTGCGTGTTGATGATGAGACTCTTTTTACTGACTCATTACTACTGCTTGCGTCTGTGGCGGGATGAACGATTTTTTCAGCTCATTGAGAGTGAAAACGACCTCATTGAGTTTGATAACAGGATTGCGCTTTGGTGGACAATAAAAGGGAGCACTCGCTCTCTGGTTGGACGCTGGTGCGGGTCTAAGGTTTTATGGTGACGCTATGATTTTTTTCATTGTGTATGGTCTTTTACAGGGCCCTTGGTTGATAAGGCAGGTCTTAAATGACGATGAATCCCGGTATGCATTGGACGTTAAATTTTAAGGTTTCACATCACGAAGAGAGCCTGTTAAGCATCGCTTTCGCCCCGGAACCGGGTAGAAACTTTTTCAGCTATATGTTGATTTAATACATCGCTGACCCGGTGGCACTTCAGTATCTACAGCGTCTCGAATATGCAGAAAGCAAAGCCGCATAAGCAATAACCCTCCACAGCTCCTTTTACGTCAAATGGACAACTGGTCATGCATGACATCCCCCCTCGTAAAATCAAAACCGGTGGCGACCCGCGCACGTTAGCGGATTACGCCGCTCTGCGCGATGAACTGAGTAAGCTCATACATCCCGCGCGCCCGGATGTGAACTGGCGATATGTTGAAAAACGCTGCCTCTCACTGTTTGAGCAGAACGGTGTGGAACTGCAGACGGCAGCCTGGTACACGCTGGCCCGAACGCAACTGGCCGGACTGGTCGGCCTTAATGAAGGACTTGCGATACTCGACGCCCTGATAAGCCATCAATGGGGGACGCTGTGGCCGCAGCCCGTCCATGCCCGCATGGAAATCCTCAGCAGTCTGAGTCAGCGTTTGCAGCAACGGATGCGTTCGCTCCCGATCAATTACAGCGACCTCAGCCAGTTGTACCGGGCTGAGCAACGGCTTACCGGTATCGGGGAAGTGCTCAAGCGCCTGGAGCTTAAACATCTCAGCCAGCTCGATACCTTGCGTACCTTAATGCACAATTGCGCTGTCCGGCTGGAAAACAGCGATGGGACAACCAGTACAACGGCGACGGTTCAGTCCGGTATAGTGTTGCCGGCCACCGTGATGCATGATGCCGAAGCCTCCATGAGGGACCTTGCGGGTAGCTCGCCTGAGAATACGCCAGAAAGCGCAGTGAAGTGGGTGTACGTGGCGCAGGCGGAACATCAGGCGAATGTGGACGTTTTGGCGGCAATACCTGCTCCGGTAAAAAAACGAACATCCTTCGCTGCCGGGATGTTCACCATGCTGGTGATAAGCACCGTCGCAGTGTGGAGCTGGCAGTATTTTCACCGGCCTGACCCGCTTCAGGCTCAGCTTGCAGCATCCCTGGCGCCTTTACCTGCAACGCTCACGCCTGAACAACTGGATATGTTGCGTCAGCAAACACTTTCATCACAAACAGTGATAACACAAACACAGCAGCAACTTGCCCGACTGGATAAATTGCCTCCTGACTGGAATATCGCCTTGAGTCGACAGCTTTTGGAACAGGCCAGGGCACTGTGGCCGGAGCAGACAAAACCCCTGATAAAGCAATGGCAGCAACAACTCAATGCTGCCGCATTGCCGACAGAACGCCTGAATGGCTGGCATCAGGGAATGATGACGCTACAGAAACTAAGTGACAGGTTGAACGGACTGGATGAGCAAAAGGGAAAATACATGACGATCAGTGAGCTGAAATCAGTGGTTTTTTCCACGATGCAATTTTTTAATCAATCCATACCGGCTGAAGAACAACTGCGGGCACTGTCACAACATCCTGCGGGAAAACCATTACCTGCTGCTGCCCGGTCTCAACTGGAAATGCATCTGAAACAACTGACAGCCCATTATGCTGAACTGAAACAGCAGACAGAAAAATAAACACAGCGCTAAAAGCCGGGGTTGATTCAGTCATCGTATCGTCCAGCAAAAATAAGGCGGTCGTTTCCGGTTAGTTCTTCCGGTTTCCAAAGGGCGATCAAGGATTGGATCGATCCTGGTACAGCATGAGGACACTTCATTTTTATTCTGGCAAGCCTTTTCCTTCATGGTTTTCTATACGAATGGAGGTTCGATTTGCTGCGGCGTGTTCTAACAAATCTGCAGGCAGTTTTTGCTCTACATATCGTTCTAGACTGTGAGACATAGTGTGCTCAAGTGAGTAAGATAACTGGGTAAACATTAAAGGTATATTTCCTGTCCGCATTTTAATCAATGAATTCCGTTTGATAATTATTTTTTGGTGCGGGATTGCTCAGAATTAGTGTTGCGTTTTCGTGTCAGTATGGTGACTAAAATGATTGATGAGAATAATTTTAAATCATTTTTTAAACTGACTTATTGGGCGTGATGGTCAGGTTATATTGGTGCTATTGGTGAAAGTTAATGGGGGGGTAACTATTGGCTTTGGTAATAGCGATACACTATCTTAATTACGATGGCAGTGGAGTGGTTTTTTAAGATTTAATGGCGAGAAAAATAATTAGGAGGCTGATGTAAGTTAAAATACTAATATTAAGTTGCCTAAATTAGGGAAAGGAGGATGGTTTACATTAGAATGATTCTGTTATTCCCAGGCAAAGAGTTGAATCTCAAAAGTGAAAATGACTAGATGGCAGGGTATAAGAAGGGTTATTCTAAAGTGATTTAGAACTGGCCGAGGATGAAGCATGGACGTTATCCCTAGCGATATACAGACAAGGCTACAATTAGTCATCTCGAAAGCGGCAGCTCTTTTACCGGCTGACGTAGGTCAATAGCTTCTTGCTATGGTCACCCCCTCAGCATTAGCCACTATGGCGGGGGTAATCGTGGTTTGGGCTGGTGCGCACTTTTTTGGGATTGGTGAAATCGCTGATTTAGTGCTTCTCATTGTAGGTTGGGTGGCTGTAGGAGGCGTAGCGCTTGAAGCGGCTAAGAAGTTGTTTGATTTTGCGACGAAGACTAACTCAGCTAGTAGCGAAGGAGATCTTGACGCTGCCGCTAAGGACTTAGCCGATGCTATCACTCTGATAGGGGTTAATACTGTCCTTGCGCTTCTTTTAAAGAAGAAGCCTGGTGACACATTTAAAACTCCTTTCAGGGGAGTAAAAATGCCTAGGTACAGCAGCGACATCGGTAGGAAAATGAACCTGCCTCGCACTGGAGGATGGCGTTATACCCCCAAGATAAAAATCACAAAGAATAGTGACGTCGTTCAGGGACGCACAAAACCTTGGGGGGACGTAGAAGTTGGACGTAACTACTATCCTGGTGCAATGTCGAAAGATGACGCTTATTTGCAGATGCTATCAACTCTTTACCACGAGCAGGTACATATGGCGATTGCCCCTAAGTTCTATTTATTAAGAGAACTTAGAGTTTTCATGAGACAAAGCGCATACAATAAATCATATATACTGCGATACCTGGAAGAGGCACTTGCTGAAACAATTGGCTTATTAAGAGCCAGGGGGATGAGTAGGGAATATATCATTGAAGGGTTTAAATTTCCTCTTGGAAATACGTATGAAATCACTTATACATTATTACGGCATGAGGCTGCAGGCATTCTTTTAGGTCCGGTGGTAGTTGGTGGGTTAATGTATAATGTATGGTATGGAGTTCAGAAATGATAACTGAAAGCAAAGCTATTGAAATTGCTAAAGAATATGCAAAGGAAACTGGTTATGGTTGGGACGAGCGTTTTCATGAGGCTGAGAGATCATCTTTAGATGGTAAATCTGTTTGGGTAGTTTCAACCTCAGACTTGAAATTCTCTGAAGAGCTTCCGTGGATGATGGAAAACATGCCTAATCCAATAAAATATTACATAGATTTATCCTGCGGTGAATGTATTGCAATTGGGGGGAGAGGTGATCGGATTTTGCGATTGGAAAAATAATCTGCTTTACAAAGCACTGGCCCGTCTTTTTAGTGAGATTTAAAAGTAGATAATTTATTACGTTAAGCTTTAATTGGAAGGTGGTTAAGTTAAGTAAGTAACAGTTTTTAAATTTATTTTAGAAAAAATATAAAAAATTTTCATTTTAAAATTGAATTTTTATCTTGCTTGTTAAATTCATATAATCTGCTTTAGCTATCTATAAGTAGAGCTTTTTACCATTTCAGAGATGTAAGAGTGCATATATGAGAAGGGAGCAGTCAAGGTGTAAGCATCACTTTAATTTCGACCTTATCGGCTTTACGTTTTTCGCCTGGAACGACACGGTTTACAACGAGTTGTCTGCCTTCTGGATTCCGATAACGTGACTTCAGGATACACACCCAGTGCAAGAATCTTTTGTTTGCTACCAAAGCGATACTGAAAACGCCAGTATTTGGAACCGTTTGGGGTAATCAAAAGTTGCATACCATTACCGTCTGTTATTTTGACGGGCTTCGCAGCAGCCTTCCCATTCCCATTCCCATTCCCATTCCCATTCCTTACCTTTAACTCAGTGAGCGGCATAGTAAAAATCCTCGGCTGAGGGTATTTGCATTATCGAACCAAACATACCAACAATTGTACCAACATGGCGCTGTGGATTTTGCGAGACTAATGAAGACGTAGGTAGCTTACGAAAATGAGTTAACTTATTGATTATAAGGGAGTGAGTAGGCGTTAAGGTACGTTATGAGGCTAACATCTGGTGTCCCCTGCAGACTTCGAATTTATTTTTTTAATTTATTGATAATAATGAAGTTTGTTTCATTCGATTCATTAATGAGCCCCCATTAAGGCCCCCTTTATGCATGACATCAAAATTTAACGGTTGAACGGGAATTTTTACGTCCATCTGGATGCTTTTTGATGAGACGATGCTCTGGCTTTTTTTACGGAATCGTAGTGAGCACCATCCGTGTTTGAAAATGATACCATAATTTGGCTCCTTACTGTTTAGTGGGCAACGCCCCTGGATAATGTCTGGCGATGATGTCATTCATCTTTTCAACCAAATCGGGACGCTTGAAAATGATGTGCCCGGTTCCCTTCTGGAAGTAGCGTATCTCAACATACGTGTCTTCGAAAACGGATGCGTGCTGTCTACTGATATGCGCATCCAGCCTGACGGCCAGATCGTTGCGATTCTCAGGGACGGGCTTACCGTCCAGCAAATTCAGCATGCGGTCTAAATCTGACAGTTGCTCCCGCCGTCGGCCATGTCGAAAATGAAATCCCCAGCGGTCATACTGAACCAGCCCGTCAACGATTACCTTCTCCCCAAACTTACACGGGCTGTTGCTCTTATAGTTCCAGCTCAGCCCTTTAAACACGTTAATGATCCCACGCTCAAAAACCTCTGCTTTGCGCTGATTCAGGTACAGAAAGCACAGTAAGGTATTGCTGGTCACGATATTGAACAGCAATACCCAATTGACTTTTTGTTAAAGTGTTTGTGGTGCCGATTCAAATGACTTCGACGAGTTTTGTTTTGAAACAGGCCATAAATCCTCGTAATGATATCCGGTTAAATCCTCAACCACTTCACGAGTTTCCTGCGTAACGGCAGTTCTGTCACCACCGCTTTTTAAACGCTCAACCTCAGCAACCAAGATACCGTGATTGCGTTTATCCAGTTTCAGGGTCTGAGCAATAGCCAGTGCCAGCAGCAGTAATCCCCCTGTCCCCACAAACAACATGACGGCAATAGTCAGTACTGCATGCGCGGACTGGGTGGTGGCACCTTTTTCAAATCCGCCCCATTGCAAACCTAAGCCGATAAATAAGGTCGCTATTGCCACCGTCGTTTTACGCGAAAACGTCATCACTGCGGCGAACAGCCCTTCGCGGCGTTTGCGACAAATCAGTTCGTCCACATCAGGAATAAACGGGAACACATTCCAGGGAGTAAATTCAAGCAGGCAACGGCCCACCTGATATAAGGCAGCAATGCCATATAGCCATGCTATTTTAGAAGCAGGATCGATAAGATAAATAACCAGCAGTGCTGCTAAGCATACCAGCATGGTGAGATATGACGTGCTGAAGAGTACGCGTGGCCCAAAGCGTACAAACGCAAACCCAGCAATGAGCGTGACGGGTAAACCGATAATACTGAGCGAAAGTAAGCCCGCTGCCAGCGAAGCCGGAACCATTAAACAATAGACGCAGAAGAAAACAAGAACGGTGTTGAAAACATCTTTGCCGGTAAATGACAGCAGATAAATAGCCAGATGTTTGCGGAAAGCTCTTACTTTCAGGGTCGAGATATAATCATGGCTGACGTTTACAAGAACACGCCAGATGGACTGCCGCTGCTGTGGTTTACGCTTATTTTCCAGCTCCTGGATCATTTCCGGTGTCAAAGGTCGTTCCCAACTGGCAGCCCAGGATGCCAGGACACATAACACGAACACGGCAGCAAAAAACAATCCGTTATAGAAATAGGCCTGTGGATTATCTTCACCGAAATGACGTATCAGAATGCCTGGAATAAACGTTGCCAGGAATGTCCCTAAGGCTGACAGGAACATACGGCAGGTCGAAAGGCGGGTACGCTCTTTATAATCCGTGCTCATCTCAGAGGGCAGTGTTTCCCAGGGGATCATCACGACGGCAACGACAATTTCGAATGCCAGATAAACCATTAAATAGAAGAAATAGTTCATGCCTGTTACCCACAACAGGCTGTAGCTGAGCATCAGTGGTGCGCCAATTAATAAGAAAAATCGCCGACGGCCAAAGCGTGCTCCCAGGCGATTCTTATAGAAGTTGTCGGTAATACTGCCCATAAACAGGCTGATCACTGCATCAATAATACGGGCAATCGCCATAATTGACGCCGCTTCCAGGGGCGAAAGCCCAACGAAAGTGGTATAAAAATAGAGCAGCCAGGCACCAATAATAGTAAATGCCCCGCCGCCAATAATATCAGTCAAACCAAAACCAAATGCTACCGGTAGGGTGACTTTTCTGTTTTTCACTGTCATACCTTCACCTTGCAGTCTGCTTTTTAGATAAAAGAGTTCCTTGCACCTTTGTTAACAAAGGTGCATCTCAGTTGCTGAATAAAATCCGGGGCGCAGGCACCGTCCATCAGGAAAAATAAAGTTTTAGTGTTTTGATCTCATAAGGTAAAAAAGACAATGAAACAGGCTCTGAACCTGCGTGAACGTGTTCAGGTTGTTCCATCAAATCACACTCAACCCATCGGCTGAGCGGGTAGTCACTGTGTAATGTCACTTGTTGACGTCCACCGGTGAACTCATGCAGCCTGACGAGCAATGCAGGTTCATCTTCAGCCTGTTTTATGGCGTCCAGCTGTATACATGGATGGCTGAACCTGACTGGATAAACCAGCGGCTGCGCTAATATGCCTGACATCACCGACGGTGTTTCATTCAGGAACCAGGCCTGATGGGCAACACAAGCCTGTCGCCAGTCACCTGCATGAGGGAGCAGCGCATAGGTAAAATGGTGTTTCCCCTGGTCCGCCTGTGGGTCCGGACTTATCGCCGATTTAATCAGCGTCAATTGCATGGCGTTATCTTTGATAGCCTGGCCGTATTTGCTGTCATTCAGGAAGCTGACACCATAATTTGACTCTGACAAATCCGCCCACTGGTGAACCACACTTTCAAAGCGGGCGTAGTCCCAGCTGGTGTTCCAGGTTGTGGAACGACGCACATTTCCGAACTGAATGTCATAGGTCGCTTCGGTAGCTCTTATCGCCACCGGGAAGCGGACTTTCAGCAGTTGATTTGTCGCAAACCAGTCAACATCGGTGACGAAATCAATGCGAGGAGAGTTCCGGTATACCCTCATGCACTGACGGATCTGACTCTCTCCATCCTGCCACTGGAATGACACTTCCGCTAAAAGTGGTCCGGAAGTCGTGAGCGATACGGCTGTCAACTCGGTGATCATGCGTGATTTTTGGACGTGGAATATTTCAATATCCCAGGCGTCGTACTTCAGAGGTTTATCTTCATAAACGGTAAAAATGTTACCCGGCTCAGCCAGTACGTCGCGCTGTTGTTGGCGATCCCATATTCGGGTCAGTTGTCCGCTTGTGTTCCAGCTAATGCGGTACAGAGGGGTATCCAGTTGTCCTTCCTGATAATGGAAAGGATTATCACTCTCTACCGCCGCATGGCCAGTTGCTTGAAAACTGACCGCCTCAAGAGGATGCAACACTGATGGGGCCAGCCAGCATCCTCCATCGGTAAGCTGACTGGGTACAGGTTGACCTTCAGTATCCAGCCATCCACTTTCAGTCTGCCCCGCCAAAAATACAGGTTCTGCATAGCGTGGCCATGCACTGCTGTTGAACAGGGTGACTCCGGCGGCCGCTGTATTCAACAAAGGTGCAGCAGCCCTGGCTGTTAACAGCGTAATGGTGTCGTCCAGCTGTTGATATTCTTCAGCGGCATCCTGATAAACTTCAGCAATCGACGATCCGGGAATAATGTCGTGGAATTGATTTCGCAGCAGCAATGTCCAGGCATCGCGCAATGGCTGCTCAGGATAATCCTGCCAGCCTTTTTGGTGCAGAGCAGAAACAACGCTGAGCCACTCCAGATGGCGGAGCGATAATTCCCCACGCCGATTGGCTCGTTTGACCTGGGCCTGACTGGTGTAAGTCCCTCGGTGACTTTCGAAATAAAGCTCACCATCCCAGACATGTTGCCATGCACCGCTCTCCTTCTGACATTGAGCTAAACCATCAAAGAAAGAAAGCGCACCGCCGTGTTTAACTTTAGGCAATCCAGGTAGCGCGCTGAAGCGCTCCAGAAGCTCCAGCATCTCTTCATTCGGCCCACCGCCGCCGTCACCATAACCGTAAGGCAGCATCAGTGTCTGATTAAGTGTTTTATCCCGATAATTGTTCCATAGCCCCTGCACAGATTTAGCATTCACAATGCCGTTATAAGTATATCGGGGGAAGCCTTCCTCTGGCGTCGTGACAAAGTGTGCCAGCACTTCGCTACCATCAATACCTCGCCAGGTGAACGTATCGTGAGGGAGCTGATTGAATTCATTCCAGCTGATTTTGGTTGTCATGAAGTAACTGATGCCAGATTTTTTGAGGATCTGCGGTAAGGCCCAGGAATAACCAAATACGTCCGGGAGCCACAGGCAGCGAGGCGTGACGCCAAACTCCTGTTGCATAAAACGCCGTCCGTAGAGAACCTGCCGCACCAGCGACTCCCCTGACGGGATGTTGCAGTCAGCCTCCAGCCACATTGCTCCGTCGATTTCCCAACGTCCTTCAGCAATACGTTCCCGGATTTGGTTGTAGAGCACGGGATAGTCAGATTTCAGCCAGGCGTAAAGCTGGGGCTGCGACTGGAAAAAGCAGTATTGCGGATAACGTTCCATCAGGCGTAATGCAGTGGAAAACGATCGGGCGCATTTTTCACGTGTGTGCTTTAACTGCCACAAGAATGCGACATCAATGTGGGTATGTCCCACGGCATGCACGGTTACAGGATGATGTTTCTCTGAAGACAGTATTGCCGTCCGTAGCTGGTCAGCAGCCCGGTGAACGCTTTCGTAGAAAGCCTCATCTCCGGGTTTACGCCAGTCAATAATATTAAATGCGAGGTCAGTTTGATGCAGCAAGTGGGCGCGGTCGGCCGAGTTTTCGTCCAGCGCCATCACGCTTTGCCACGCGGACAGAGCGGTGTAGTAAAGATCGTCACACGCCTCATCCCGCCAGCCGAATCGAACGTTCTGGATGGAATTGCCCACGTGAAATGCTTCAAAATGCTGACGGATTTTACCTTCGAGAATGCCGGACCAAATCCGACAGTACATGCGAACAGTGCTGCCTGCGCGTTCTTTGGGCAAAACTACCCAAGGGTGATTTTGATCCACGCCTGACCAGGGCTGCTCGTCAATGAACAGCAGCGCTTCAAATTCACGGCGATCGCGACCTAAACTAAAGTCAAAATGTCCGATGACCTGACGATCCTGCCAGCTATCAGGCATGTGCCAGTCAATACGCAGCCATGCATAAATATCTTTTTCACGCCACTGAGTCTCCGGACCACAGGCCTGCCAATCGGCATTGTCCCCCGGCGGTAACGCACCGTTGACTCCCTCACGATCGTAACAGAGCGACAGCGCGGCAGGGGACTGCCAGTCCCGGCCCCGGTACTGAGAGAGTTCATCAATACGTTGCTGAAGTTTCTTTTCAGTAAAAAACATCCTGACTCCCGATAATATACAAAACAATGTTTAGTAAACTACACATAAAAAAAGAGTCAGTCCGTGACCGCAATCACTAATAACCATGCCATGAATGATTTATTTTTGCGTAAAATCGGCTACGGAAAGAAAATACCGGTACTCAGGCAGCATGAATGATGCCATTTTGTTTACTAATCAATTTATACTGGTTAGAGTTACTCTTACGAGATTCTGCCGGAGAGAAGATGAAGATAATGTTTCATTTGGGAATGGATATTGGCGGTACCAAAATTGAAGTACAGGTATTAGACAAGAGCGGCACCAGCATTTATCGCCATCGAACCGCGACTCACACGCAGTCAACAGAGGCTCTGGTAGAACAAGTGGTTTTGCTGATAAGGGATGCAGAGGCGGAAGTCGGACAACCTTGTACGTTGGGCGTTGGTTTACCGGGGAGTCTGGACCCGCAAAGTGGCTTACTGAAGAATTCAAACATCCTCAGTCTTAATCAGCACCCCGTGCAACAACTGCTTGTTCAGCGTTTACAGCGGCCGATCACGCTCACCAATGATGCCAACTGCTTTGCGTTGTCCGAAGCCATGGACGGAGCCGGAGCCGGACACCATTGCGTCGCGGGCGTCATTCTTGGCACTGGATGCGGCGGCGGCATTGTGATTGGACAGCAGTTACAGCAAGGAAAAAATGGCAACAGTGGCGAATGGGGCCATGTGGCACTGCCGGGCTATCAGCAGGAACGAGATGGCGCGCCACACCGCTGCTATTGTGGACAATGGAATTGTCTGGAATCTTTCGTCTCCGGCACGGGGATAACCCGGCAGCTCCGCAGTGAATTTGGTGAATCTATGAACGGTGAGCAGTTTTTCCACGATTATTCCTTGCATCCAACACCTCATAGCATTCAATGGGTTGAACGCTTTCGCGATCAGCTTTCGCGCGTACTGGCAATGATTGTGAATATCCTTGACCCTGATATCATCGTGCTGGGCGGAGGTTTGTCCAATGTCAGCCCGCTGCATTCCAATTTAGCCGATTGTATGAGTCAGTATACGTTCGGACGCTATGCTAACACGCCCGTTGTCACTGCCCGACACGGCGACAGCAGTGGCGTCAGAGGGGCCGCGTGGCTGGGGGGAAATGCATTATGAAATTGAGTAACAATCATTAAGGAGCATGCCGCTATGAGTAAATCCGTCAGGATCCGGGACATTGCCAGTGCATCTGGATTTTCGGTCGGGGCTGTGTCGCGCGCGTTAAAAGGCCAGCCGGGTATCGGTGATAAACCGCGGCAACATGTCATTCAGACCGCCCGCGATCTGGGCTATGATTTTACTCGCCTGCAAGGCAATAAAATTCAGCGGATCCTGTTTATTCTTCACCAACAGCATAATGTCCCGCTCTCGTTGTTGTTCTATACCCCGCTGTTGATGGAAGTGGAAGCGGTATGCCGTGAGAATGATATTGCGCTGAGCTTTCTGGCACTGGGCCCAATGGATCCCGTAGAAAAACGGGTGCGTCAGCACAATCCCGACGGGCTGCTGGTCGTTGGCTATATGGAGCAGGAGCTTTTGGCCTCTCTACAAAAATTACAGTTGCCTGTGGCACTTGTGGATTTATTTTCGCCGGATTTGAACTCAGTCAATCCAGATAACCAGCGAGGCGGCTATCTGGCCACTCATCATCTCATCGACCTGGGTCGCCAGCGCATTGCTTTTTTGGCCAGCAGCCTGGCACATTACAGCATCCAGCAGAGGGAACGGGGTTACAGACATGCCCTTTATGAAGCGGGTTTACTGATGCCTCCTGATTATGAAGCTATTGCACCGGGCCACTTACCACCGGAACAAAGTCTGGAAGCGGCCATGCAAAGCCTGCTGACGTTACCAAAGCCGCCCGATGCGCTGTTTGCCTATAACGATGCCGCAGCGCTCATCGCTCTGCGGGTGAGCCAGCGAATGGGCTTGCGTGTGCCTGAGGATATCGCCATCATCGGCTTTGACGGTATTGATGGGGCCGGTCTGAATGAGCCGTCGCTAAGCACGATTCGGGTTGATCGTAAAGCGCTGGGTCGGGAAGGCGTGGCGCTACTTTCGGAACACAATGCACCACAGCAGCGGTTAGTTGATGTGCGTCTGTGTATTCGCGCCAGTACTGACTCTTCAGCTGAGAAACACAATGAAAACTGAAGCTTTGACGACCGAATTAAACAGCCCAGATGGCCTGCTCCACATGCTCCTGACTCTGCAGGGAGGAGCATGTCAGCAGCTCTTTATGACAAGAGGCAATGGCTCCCGACAACCGATCTTTTATCGTGCTCACTGGCTGGATAATCTGGACAGTTGTGCCGGACAGCCTCCGTTGATGCGGCAGCTGGGGGGAGAATGGGTAGGTGTTCCATTCGGGCACGGTGACGATGGAAAGTATTTTCAACCAGAATACCCACATGGAATGCCTGCCAACAGTTTATGGCACTGGCGATCGCTGAGGAAAAGCCAGGCAACTATGGGCTACAGCTACCCGGAGTCGTATCCGCTGCGCGAGCTGGAAAGAACTATTGTCCTGGGTGATGACGGACAGGTATCTTTTTCCTTGCGAATTGAAGCTCGTGAAGACTGTGCGTTACCCGTTGGATTACATCCCATTTTCCCGTTCGGGGGGGACTGGGGGCCGCTGCATCTGCTGGACCTGGATGGTATTCCTGCGCTTAGTTATCCCCACCCTCCCGAAGCGGGAGTGAGCCAACTGATGCCATTGCAGCCATTCTCCTCTATAAAGGCGGCACCGCTCAGTAACGGTGAGTCATGGGATTTAACGCGTTTACCCTTGCCTGCTAAGACCGAAGAAATTGTGCAGCTATTACCCCCTGTCCATCAGGTGGGAATGGAATGGCCCCGACTCGGTTTGCAGGTGACGTTAAAATGGGATACCGAGTGGTTACCCTATTGTCTGCTATGGTTCAGCAACGGCGGCCGTGAATACGCCCCCTGGGATGGTCGTAATTATTGCCTGGGCATCGAGCCTGTTCATTCAGCCTGGGATTCAGGGCCGGGAGCCATCCAGGATAATCCCCTTAGTGAGCAGGGGTTTTCAACCGCGCTTTCGCTGAAAGCAAACAAGGCCATCACAATCCAGTATCAATTAACATGCACATTACTTTAGGCTTCGGTCAGGGCCGTTTGCAGAACAGTTATTAGTATAACGAGCATGCCATACGCACAATGTTTAGTAACACTGCCGCCTCTTTTACTCATAAGCTGATAGCTCAATAAGATTTAAATCTGGGTCGCGGATATAAACAGACACAATGTTACCTGTCGCCCCCGTTCTGCTCACTGGTCCTTCTGTCACAACAACCTGTTGTTCCTGTAGTTGTAAAAGGACTTCGGCGATGGGTTTGTTAACAATAAAGCAAAGATCCAGCGAACGCGCTCTTGATGTCAGACTCCCTGAACAGTTTTCGTTAATCGGGAAACTCAGAGCGCAGTATCCTGTGGTCACTCTCTGCCATGTGTTCGGGGTTCATCGCAGCAGTTACAAATACTGGAAAAACCGTCCTGAAACGCCAGACGGGCTGTATTACGCAGTCAGGTACTTGAGCTGCATGGCATCAGCCACGGTTCGGCCGGGGCAAGAAGCATCGCCACAATGGCAACCCAGAGAGGCTACCAGATGGGGCGCTGGCTCGCTGGCAGGCTCATGAAAGAGCTGGGGCTGGTCAGTTGCCAGCAGCCGACTCACCGGTATAAACGTGGTGGTCATGAGCACATTGCTATCCCGAATCATCTTGAGCGGCAGTTCGCCGTAACAGAATCAAAGCAGGTGTGGTGCGGTGATGTGACCTGTATCTGGACAGGTAAGCGCTGTGCGTACCTCGCTGTTGTTCTCGACCTGTTCGCAAGGAAACCAGTAGGCTGGGCAATGTCGTTCTCACCGGACAGCAGACTCACCATGAAAGCGCTGGAAATGGCATGGGAAACGCGCGGCAAGCCCGTCGGAGTGATGTTCCACAGCGATCAGGGCAGCGATTATACAAGCAGGCAGTTCCAGCAGTTCCAGCAGTTCCAGCAGTTACTGTGGCGATACCGGATCAAACAGAGTATGAGTCGGCGTGGAAACTGCTGGGATAATAGCCCAATGGAGCGCTTCTTCCGGAGTCTGAAGAACGAATGGGTGCCAGTGACGGGTTATGTAAGCTTCAGCGACGCAGCTCACGCAATAACGGACTATATCGTTGGATATTACAGCGCACTCAGGCCGCATGAATATAATGGTGGGTTACCACCAAACGAATCGGAAAATCGATACTGGAAAAACTCTAACGCGGTGGCCAGTTTTTGTTGACCACTACACTTCGTAAAAGCTGCCTGTGGCCACCTGGTGCCACCTAGAAGAGTTGGTTAGCGCCACTACAAAGGTGTTTCGACAGACCTCGTTGCGAGGACATAAATTGTCTACTGGCGTAAGATCAGTCCATCATGATCGTTGATATGGTTGAGCAAATTATACGAAATTTTGATTAATTTATTAAAAAAAACAAACGCGCTGAGGCTCAGCCCTGTTACGGGCTGAGCTTTTATACTGCTGTATTTGTACCTTCTGGTTCATCAATAAAATCAGCGTACCACTGCATCATCTCGCGACGATTTTCCAAATACTGTGCATGGTTGTATGTGCCACGAATACTGTTCTTATCCACATGAGCGAGTTGCGTCTCGATCCATGCAGTATTAAAACCCTGTTCATGCAAAATGGTACTTATTGTGTGGCGAAAACCGTGGCCGGTTGCTCTCTTATCATAACCAATCCTTTTAAGAACCATATTAATGCTAGCCTCACTCATCGGTTTGTTCACATCATTTCGCCCCGCAAAAATGAGCTGATAGTTTCCTGTTAACTCTCCCAATTGACGAAGAGCGCTCAAGGATTGAGCCGATAATGGGACAATGTGAGGACGTTTCATTTTCATTCTAGTTTTGGGGATTTCCCAGATACGATTATCGAAGTCTATTTCATGCCATTCAGCCAGACGTAATTCTACAGTTCTCAATCCTGTCAGCAAGAGCAATCGGGTTGCGAGAAGGGTAATAAGACTTCCAGAGTAACTTTATAGCTTTTGCAAAAACTCAGGCAGCTCTGCGGCGGTAAGAAAGGGATAGTGCTGTTTCTCATGGCCTTGTAAAGCGCTACCAAGATCAGCTGCTGGGTTGTATTCGGCACGACCTGTCACAATCGCGTAGCGAAAAACCTCACTACAACGCTGGCGTACTTTGCTTGTGAGCTCAGACGCTCCCCGCTTTTCTATTCGTTGCAACACAGACAAAAGCTCTAGCGGCTTTATTTCATTTACCGGCTGGGAGCCAAGATAGGGAAAGACATTATTTTTAAAAGCTCGATTGACGTAATCAGCATAACTCTTCGACCAGCCAGATACTTTTGCGTTGTACCATTCGAGAGCAATTGCTTCAAATGTGTTGGTAACCGAGAGCTTTTTGGCTAACTGCGCGGCTTTTTTGACCTCTCCGGGATCCTTATCATTCGCCAATACCTTTCTTGCCTCATCTCGTTTAGCGCGAGCTTCCGCAAGTGAAATATCCGGGTAGGTTCCGAATGAGAGCTTTTTCTCTCTCCCGGCAAATCGATACTTCATGCGCCAGTACTTTGAACCGTTAGTATTGACCATGAGATATAGCCCTCCACCATCAGTGAGCTTATAGGCTTTGTCACTGGGTTTTGCAGTCTCGACCTGACGCGCATTTAAGGGCATTTTGGGGGCCTCGATTTTCATTGAACAGGATAAGCCCCCACTAAGGCCCCCAAGCGTTTATTGATTCGCGTTGAAATGGGTAGACATCTGTTGACGTCGCATAGCCAGAATAGAGGGTTTGTCGCTGATTATAAATGGGTTTTATTGAATTCGGTAGATGTCAGGAGAAGTGTATATGGTGTCCCCTGCAGGAATCGAACCTTCGGTTAAGTGACTTAATTTAAGAGAAAAATGAAATTTGAAATCATTTGTACCAACAAAGATACCAACAAAAAACTTTATTCTTCAAAATAGCTTTATGACGTTGATTGAACAGTGTTGATTATACTCTTTTCATGGAGAAATCGTGAAGGAATAAGCTTTGAAAAACTGGTCAACAGAAGATACTAAAGCAGTCAAATCCTGGCTGAACATTTCAAGCTATAGAAAGTTCGAAGAGACCACGCTTAACTGTCTCTATCATGAGCTGTGGGCAAGGGCATTGCTCTTTAAACCTTGGTCCACAGAAGAAGAAAAGATCGGCCTCGGTGGGTATATGAGACAGATCTTCAATGGGAAGCCTTTCCTCTTCGAGCCCGAACAGCTTAACTACATGCAAGATGATCAAACTCTTCAAAGCCCACCGCATATCTTCATCACAGACATAAGCCGCCTTGCTCAACTTAGTGTAACGGGTCTCCGGGTCAATCTGTTCTCCTGGGAGCAAGGTAGTGACGAGTACTGCGTAAACCTTCCCCATCATGAAGCCCATGTATCTACGGTTATGTCAGCGATATGTGAGAGCACCGTCCTTTTAGAAATCGACCTTGCCAGTGGTACAGACGATGAAATTGCAGAGTCTATCAAGTCAGCACTTCCGCAATGGAGACGCGTGAAGGGGATTGAAGCTGACGAGTCAGGGGCTGTGCGCTTCGGCTACGGCACAATCAAGAAGGTTATCTCTTATCGTCTCATAGCAATGCTCGATGTTCTTTTATGGGCAAAGATGTATGACCTGCGTGTTTCAGACGAGCGGCTTTCCAGACTGCTGTACACAGACGAAGACGATGAGACAGTAATCCGTCTTAACTACCAAATCAAAGACGCTGATAGACCACTGGCTATGAAAGCAGCAACTATTGATTTCATTCGGCAATTCAACTTCTTCATAAATCGAAACCCCCACCTTAAAAATATGAGAGTTTCAGACGTCATGAAACTCTCGGATTCCAACTGACCCCGCCTCCAGTGGCTCCGTTGTCACGAGCCACACTCACTCACCCGATCTTCCTCCTGTAATGTAGCTCTCATCGAAACAGAAGAGAGAGCGTCAGTATGAACATTTCAAATAAAAAGCTCATTCGCTTAAGTGCGGTAATAAATAAAACAGGTTATAGCAAGTCATGGATTTATAAACTTATTAGTAAAAAGCAATTTCCTCAACCTATCAAAATTGGCTCTCGTGCGGTGGCATTTATTGAGGGTGAGATTGATGAGTGGATAGAGGTATTAATTTCTAAATCACGAAACGAAACCATTTAAGAGGGCTTTAATGTGAAGTTGAACGATTTTATTAGTACTAATGAATATTTTAGGTCTATGGAAAAACAATCATTTAATGAAAGATTCGATCATGTTGCAGTTACAGCCATGTGTAATGATGAATTTTCCAAAAGTATTGCTTTCTGGTTAGGAGAATATCTCTCAGGAAATATAAAGGGTGCAATATCAACTGTTTTTGAATTTGAGTTTAAATTACAGTACGCAGTCTTTTCAATATGGATGTCTTTATTTAAGCAGAAAGCAGATGTTGAGAATCTGGCCAAAATAATCCTTTTGTTTAAATCTGAACATGAATTCAAGAATTTCAAGTTGTAAGGTTATTTTAAACAAATCGTATTTTTATAGCGTTAATATGGCAGTAATAGTAATGGGGTCATGTAACATATGCATGGCCCTTTATATATATGAATTACAATCTGCCTTGCTTTTTTATGGTTTCTGATAGTAGTTCAATCTTCGAATGCAACACTTCCTGTTCATTTTTAATTCTTTGAGTTAAATGTTCGTTTCTAAGATCGGCAACACGTGATTGAATAGACTGAAAGTTTTCGAATTGTGATTCTCCGTCGAGAGTAGATTTCTGACCAAAGCCATAGCTAATGAGTTGAGATATTGAATGTTGATCATCAAGGTCATTGTCGATTTTGAAGTCAGATAAATATTGGAAGAAATCAAGGAACTCACTTGCTGATAACTCTAATAGGTAGCGTTCGTAGAAATCGAAGGCGGAGGATTCATTTAATTCTTGCAAGATTTCATGTTCATTTTCAGGAAAATATATCCACATAATTTCCAGGTTGTTTTTAATGTCAATCATAGGCTCTCCCCAAGTTTTTATTCATGTATAACCAATTATGAAATAAAAGCAACTATTGACTAGTTAAAAAGTTATGTTATTTAAAGTTAATGCCGTGGAAGTTGTCGATAAAAATGGAAAGAATTAAAAGCCAAAATAGCTTAAATTTTGCAAAATTCTTTACAGAGATAATGCGAAGTCAGTTATATCAAGCTACGCAGAGTGTTTTTAAGGTATCAGGTAAATAGAAAATACCTTTATTAATGAAATATTTTGCATACTGATAACCACCTATAAATAAAAGATTATAGCCTTCATGATTAACCTGATTAATATTTAAGCCATGTTCAAAGAAGTAATCAATAATCTGAAAACATTCTTCATTTTCTTCAAGAATAGGAAGTAGTGTCATAAGTGCATTATTGCCGAATGAGTCAATATGATTAATGTTAATTCCTGCTTTGACAAGAATATCGATTGATTCCAAATCATTAACGAAAAACAAAGCATTCTGGTTATAAGAATTAGTATGGTTAACGTTTAACCCAGCATTAAGTAAAATTTTCAAAGCTTCTTTCTCGGAATGGAAAATTGCCGTTTCACCTTGCCTGTTTTTATGGGTAAAATTAATGCCTTGCTCAATTAAGTAAGATGTCGTTTCAGCATCTGAAAAAAATAATGCATTATCACCAAGACTGGTTTCGGTATTTATATCTGCACCTAATATATACCTTATTAACATTTGGAAAGAATATTTAGGACCATCCTTTATTGACAGTTATTAAGCGGTATATTAATAAAATATTCTTGCAAAATTATTGTAGGTCATTGTTTTTGAATATTTAACCTATACCTGTTTTGCAAAGAATTTAACTGAAAAAAAAGGAGAGTTTATGGAAAGATTTGGTGTTAAAACGTTTAAAATGAAAAATGGTGAGCGCTACTGCATTATAAAAAACAAGAAAACAGGTATCCCGGTATTTTATCCATGTTTATTTATTACTACACAACTGAGAAACAGTAGTGAATCGATAAAGACAATTGAGACTCAGGCAGGGTGTATCGCACTTTTTTATCGGTTTCTTTTTATACGCAATATAGACATTGAAGAGCGAATTCAAACAGCAAGATTCCTGGATAACAACGAAATTGATCTTCTGCGGGATTTTGTCGGAAAGAGGATGAGAACTGCGAAAGTGATTAATATCAAAGATCATCATCCTGGAGTATGCAGTGCGACAAAGTACATACGGCTTACGACAATAGCGAAATATCTCGAATGGTTGTGTCAGCTAACTATCAAGAATATAGATGATGGCTATAGGAAAATCTCCTGCTTTGTGAAAAAAATAAAAGCCAGAAGGCCGAAGATAAAATACAGGAATTCAGAAGGCAATGTCTATAAAACAATTGAAGAAGAAGACCTGGATATGCTTCATTCTGTTATTAATCCTCAATGTGAATTTAATCCATTCGACAAAAAAGTTCGCCAGAGAAATCAGCTTATAGTCACGATATTACATTCGCTAGGGATAAGGTGTGGAGAGTTATTGAACCTGAGAGTAGAAGATATTGATTTTGCAGCGCAAATGCTTTTCATAAGACGAAGGGCTGACAGTATTGAGGACACAAGAGTCAATCAGCCCCTCGTAAAAACGCTTGAAAGAAATTTACCCATGTCTGACGAACTTACCAGACTTCTCCATTCATATATTACAGGCGAAAGAAAAGCCAATATCAGAAAGAAAAAGCACGGATACCTTTTTATTACGCACAAAGAAGGTGAGACACGTGGCGATCCTCTGTCCGTTCCTTCTTACCATAAGATCATTTACAGACTGAGAAGCATTGACTCAGGTTTAAGCCAGTTAACCGGACATAAGTTCAGACACACCTGGAACTATCTGTTTTCGAAACTAATGGATGAAAGCACTGAGTATGTGAGTGAAGAGATGCAAGAGAAAATGCGTTCAGACCATATGGGGTGGGAGCCGGGTTCTGGAACAGCACAAATATACAACAGACGATTTATTGTTAATGAATCAGTAAAAGCAGCATTGCAACTTCAGGATAATATCTTTAAAAAGCGCAGCGAGGTCTCCTATGAATAAATTAAGTTTTAAGAATGCGCATCGAGATATCTTTCAGGCAAAAAATGAAAGTTACACGTTCGGATTGGATGATGAATTCTGGGAGCTGAGCAGAAATATTAAATTGAATGTGGGTGAGGTCACTGAAAGGATGCCAGATAACCTCAGGTACGGTTATCTGAATACACTGAAATATTTCGCAGAAGAAATTAGCCCCGGTTCAGTTAAGCAAATTAACAGAGTTTTCATGAAATTCATTTCGTTTATGAGTTTTGATTCAATTGACGAAGCTGTAATGTTAACAGCAAAATCAAGTAATAATTTCTCTAATCAGGATCTTATTTGTCTCAGGATCCTAATCAAAAAATGGTATGAGCTAGGTTTTGAAGGGATTACCCCAAACGGTGTAGATCTCGTGGATAACTGGACGATAAAAGACAATAAAAAGGGGGAGGTGGTTAAAAGACGAGACCCTTATCAGGGACCTCTGACAGATATGGAGTTTGATAACTTTTACGATGCTGTCTCACGCGCATACCAGAAGGGGACGATATCCTATTCTGATCTGGCAATGGCCTTAATCACCATTCATACGGGAAGAAGAAGTTTACAAATCACACAGATAAAAACTAAAGATATCATAAACGAACGAATCATAAACGAATGCTATATAAATGTTCCCAGAATAAAGCAAGGTGAAAAATACAGAGCCTCATTCAGGCGATTCAGAATTACAAATGAATTATTCAACATATTTAAAGAGCAGGCTCGTATTGTTTCTGAGGCTTTTAGCAAGCAGCTTGGCAGAAAGCTCTCTGAAAGAGAGATATTAGAATTACCATTGTTTGTCTGTCAGGAAAGGCTTGAAGCGATTGTTGATTGTGAGAATCTACATGAGATTCTTTCCTCAGACAGACTTCATGCCTATGCGATAAAGTGTACTCAAACGCTCAAAAGAATAGCTACAACAGAGAACGTAATCTCGGAAAGGACGGGTGAAGTAATAAATATGAATGCCCGGCGGTTTCGCTATACGTTAGGTACACGGCTCGCAAGAGAGGGCTACGGAGAAGTCGTCATAGGCGAATTACTTGATCATTCCACTTTAATGTATACAGGCGTTTATGTTCAGTCAGGTCCAGATAGTTTAAATAGAATCGAAGATGCCGTTTCCACTGAGCTTGGTTACTACGCAAAGATGTTTCAGGGAGTGCTGATTAACAAAAGTGAGGATAAATATCCCGGTGGCAACATCAGAATCAATACTGGTGAAAAGTCAGGGCAATGCGCCAGTTGCAAATCCTGCACAGCATGTGTGCCCATACCCTGTTACACCTGCATGCATTTCAGACCTTTTGTTGAAGGGCCGCATGAAAAATTACTCGAATATTTACTCGATGAGCGTAACAGGATTCAGTGCATAGTGGCTGATCCTATGACTATACAAATACTTGATAGAACAATTATTGCAGTATCAGAGGTGATAAATAAGTGCAAAGAAATCAAAACAAACCCGGAGGTGTTAAATGGATGATATTAAAAATGATAAGTTAAAAGTGCTCGAAACGCGCAGGGAAAAATATTGCGCGCAGAAAATAGATGATTTTGTGAGCTACTCTCGGTTCACTCTCAATAAAAACGACCTTGTGAGCTGGGAGGAGGTTAACTGGTCAAAAGTTTTCCTTTTCACTAAAACCCCTGTCAAAGGCGTCAAAAAAAGCTCTGTTATTGTAAATGAGCCATTAGACAAGAATTTTATTGAGTTCGCTAAAAGCTATGTCCTTTACCACTACATGAATGGAGGCAAGAAAATCAATCAGCGTCTGAATATTGTTTTCAGAACACTTGAGGCAGCCCTCTTGCAGGTCAATGGGCGGGGTCATATTCAGTACGTTAACCTCACTGTTCTGGAGCAGTGCGTTGTCACTTTAAGAAGCGCATACAACAAAGCAGTAGCGCATGCCTGCGGTAAAGTACTGGAAGGACTGCTTTCATTTCTCAGAGAAAAAGAATTCCTGATCATGCAGTCACTGCTCTGGAAGAGTCCACTCAGAGCGCAGGAAGCAAGCAACAGGCTCACTAAAACTGCACAAGAGGCCCGTGAGGCAAAGTTACCTGACGAAGAGTCGTTGAATGCTATCGCTGAAATCTTCGCACTTCCAGACGGTCAGCTTTCAGAAATGGACGTGTTCATAAGCTCCGTCTTTGCGTTGCTTATGTGTGCACCTTCCAGAGTAACAGAAATCCTGACGCTCCCTGCGTATTGTGAAATCCGTGAAGCGGACAGAGAAGGAAAGCTGAGGTATGGGCTGAGATTCTATTCCGAAAAAGGCTTTGGTGGAAATGTGAAATGGATACCTGAAGTCATGGTCCCGGTTGCTGAGATAGCTATCAGGAGGCTGAGGACTCTTTCAGAAAACGCCCGCACATATGCCAGAGAGATTGAGATTTCCGGTAAGGGCCGAGAGCTTTACCCAGACTTCCCCTGGTACGATAAAGAAAAGAACATTCGATACAGCAACGCACTATGTCTTCTGTTCCGATATCAGCTCAGTGCAAGTTTAACGACGCAAAGATCTCTTTTCAGACCAACTGCCACTATGGTTAGCACCAGTCTGGGAAGCACTGAATATCGTCGGAATCATTCAATTACAACGATATTTGACAGGCACGGATACAGAGGGGCAAATGGAAACAGCCTTTCACTCAGAAGTCATCAGGCAAGACACTTACTTAATACAATTGCACAACGTGGTGGCCTTGGCGATTTTGAACTGGCCAAGTGGTCAGGACGAGTGAGGGAAACACAAAACAGAACTTATAACCACGTCAGCCAGGAAGAGAAGGTTCGGGAGTCAGTTAAGCATAATGTGCAGAATATTGGCATTAAACCAGAAAACACCACCCCACGAGCTGTAGCAAAGCCTTCATGGCGTATTGATGTCAAGGATACAGGCCACGCAGCCATTCACGTGACAGAGTTCGGCTACTGCACTCATGACTACGTAATCTCACCGTGTACGAAGTTCAGGGACTGTATCAATTGCAGCGATCATACGTGCGTGAAAGGGGACAAAGACTCGCTAGGCAGGCTGGAAGCTACTGCAGCATACACAGAGCAGCTTATTGAAAAGGCAAAGGTTGACATGGAAGACGAGGAGTACGGGGCTGACAAGTGGGCGGCCTATCACGAAAAAACGCAAGCTAGACTTCTGGATTTGATAGCGTTACTCAAAAGCAAAAAACTTGAGGATGGGGCGTTGGTAAGACTGAATGGTGATGATTTTACACATATGAAAAATCTCACTGGCGTGAGCAGGAATGAACTGATTGGAAATGAAAGGATAAATCATAATTAAAAGGAGAGTCATATGGCTAAACATCTAGATAATAAAGACATCAACATAATTAAAAACACAATAGCAGGTTGGGACAGTGAGAAGTCAGGTAAGCTTTCATGGGAATATCTTTGTGACAGGCTTGAACCTCTGATTGGTAAGCGACCAACCCGTCAGTCACTGGGGCTTCACAAAGATATTGTCATGGCTTTCAATATTAAGAAGAAAAATATTAAGTCTGGTAATGATGAAGAAAAACGGCCAGCTAATTTGAAAGTTGCCTCACAGCGCATCAGGAATCTCGAATTCAAAAATAAAATGCTGGCAGAAGAGCTGAGGAGTCTGGAAGAGCGGTTCGTTGTATGGCAGTTTAATGCTATAAATCACGGAATCAGTTTTGAACAACTTAATAATGGATTACCCAAGATAGACAGGGAAACAAATGCTGATTAAATATTTAGTTGCGCAGGTATTGCGCAATTAAAATTATATGTTATCTTGTATATACAACCAGGGAGTGGTTGATCAATTTTGCAAGGACGCAATCTATGAAAAATACAGACGCTCTTTCAAGGGAAGAAAAGTTACTTTTGCTTTTACAAATGTTCATTGAGAGATTAAAAAAATCAGGTTTTGCTCAGGACAAGATAATTAGATATATGTGGCTATTCTGTGTCGGCTACTACATTAAGTACTACCTTCCACAATTTAAAACAGATGTTGCTGATCGTTTTACGATCATATCTATGCTTTCAAACGCTCTTAAATCGAGTTCTCTAAGAATCAGTCAGCACCTTGGCTATAAACATGAGATCACGTTTTTCTTTCGCTTTATGATTCATTATGCCATTGATAATGAAGAAGAGGCGGAAAATATTTATCGTGAGGAAAGGGTAAAATATGAGAAAGCTGTACTCTTGAATCAGGTCGTTGCGGCTAGGAGTAAGAGAAAGAAAAAAAGAATTTAAACGAAATTCAAAAAAAGAGCCATAGAATACGGCTCTTTTTTTTAATATTTTAAGAAGTTCTCGCTCGATTAGATAAAGCGCATCCCCAACTAAAAAGTAACTCACCAATATTATCCCACTCATCTTTCATATGTGGCGGTAGTAATGGGGGTAACCTTGCTAGATTGAAGCTTGATAAAACTTCTGAGCTTGCGTTTAATAATTTTTCACTAAATCCAGGTACTGCAATACAAGGTTCTTTACACGAACAATTCATATCTCTAACACATTTGTTACGTTTGAAGTTAGGAGCTTTTTCTAGGGGATCATGCCAAAATCTGTCATTGTATGTCTCATCTATCTCGTTGATTGTTTTAACGGACATGCCCAGTTTGTGATCGAAATATTTTTTTAATTCGGATGAGTAAGCAATAAGAGCTTTTAGTTGATCATGTGAATCAAGGTATTTACTGTCTAATTTTTTCAGTTTAATAGCCTCTTCAATTATTTCCATGGGTATTAAAGATTCAACTTCATGGGATTCGATAATGAAAAATTTGCAAAAAGGACTATTGTCAGACTCTTTAAATTTTCTTGCAGTTGAACCCAACTTAGAGCGAGGATGTTTTTTATCCGTATCAAGAAGGCAGAAGCATAGTTTTTGCATATTTTTTATATGGTCGTAATTTGCCTTAGTTCCCCCGCCGCCACCGCTTACTACATCAAAATTAATATTAATACCTAACATCTTTTGGCTGTGTTTGTAATGCTCCCCAATTATTTTGTATAATTTATAATCATTTATATCTTCGCAAAGTAGTTTGGTTTGCTGAGAAACTGAAGAATCATTAAAAAAATTATACCCAACTGTAAAGTAATTGTCTTTTTTATCACATCCAATAACACCATTTGCAGAAGATGACATGTCTACTCTACAAAAATATTTAACTTTATTTTTTATAAGATGCATTTCTTTTGTATGTTGAAGGATATTTTGTGCAGTATTGCAGTTAACTGCACCTAAGTTTTTGTGGAGAGACATCTCTTTCAAAAAACTTTCATCAGAAATTACAATATGTTTCCTTTCACGATGTGCACATAAGATATTTTGAATAGAAGTTTCAATTTTATTATCGTCTAAATCTATTTTTCTGGAGGTGAATAGTTCGATTAACATATTATTCTCCAGAGAAGAAGCCAACAGGCCAGTTGATAAAATATCCCTCATCATCAAAGTTTGCTGTGTAGGTAGAGCTGCCAGAATCTTTGTTTTTTTCAAAAATCATTATATTTACATCATCTTTGCTAATTATATTATTCTGAATACAATCACCAATAGCATCAATCATTGATTGACTATGGGTTTCAAAAATGAATTTAATATTTTTATTGGTGCCGCGTACTGAATTAATAACCTTTGCAAAAAGAGATGCTACTTTATTTTGATATGCAGGATGAAGGTGGAGTTCAGGCTGCTCTATGACAAATATTACCTCCTTTCGACTCTCAGAACGATCTTGAATTTCTAACCATACGGACATAATAATAGGTAAAACCTGAGAGAAACCATAACCCATATCATTAATGTTATGCTCATTTACATCGTTTTCAGTTTTGATTTTTATTGCATAGTGAGAGCCATCAGTAGTCACTAATGCAATAAAACCAAAGTTTTCTTTGGTCCATTCTTGGAACTTGTTTTTTTCAGTGTCTGAAATTGCATTAAGAATCATTGCGACGTTAGATCCCGTATGATCCATTTCATCAACTTGTAGATCCTGAAAACGATAAAATCTCTCACTATTGGCTCGGATCGGACCTAAATATTTTACTGATAAAAAAGATTCTCTCAGTGAGTGGTTTATGACATTAGTGGTTCTCTGATAGTTTTTTAACAAAACAAAGGGGAATAAAACATCTAGTAAATCTTCCATTGCTTCAGAGTCTTTGATTTTACCAAGGAAATATTTTTGTGTTTTAAATATTTCAAGAGTCTGTTTTTTTGTTTCTTCTCTACTGAAGCAATATATTTCTAAAACACCTTTTGCAATCGTAGATATACTTGTAGAGGAATGGAAGAATTTTTTTATTGCTTGTGCAGCTGCTTCTGCAGTTTTTTTATTATGATACCTAACATTGTTCAATTGAGTATTATGGCTGCTGTAATCTAAATAGCGATCATCAGAATTATTTTTTACCCAAAGACTTGTTTCTTTATTTTGTTTTTTTTGTGGCTCTGGTGTCCAGATTAAATCGGGAAAAAATTTAAAATCTCTTTGTAAAGAAGGTTGCGCTTCAATTGAATGTTCGTATGTATTTGATGATGCTATAACAGAAGTTTTTTCACCAGAAAAAGAAGGGGTGATTAATATTTTTGCACCATTTATCTCAAAGCTTATTGACTTGGTGAGAGTTTTTTTATCATGTTCAGTTATATTCAATTCTACCGAAACTTCGGTCAAGTAATCTCCTTTATAATATTGACCTGTGCTGTAAAAATAATCAAAACCAACACCTAAGGGAATACTCAAATCAAACTTTAAAGTGATAATATCTTTATTTTGACCGTTTTTACAAATAGCTTCACTAAAATTTCCATAATCTACAAATCTACCGTACCAAAGTATTGGGCCTGTTGTTGTTTCCTGCACAGATTGACGCAAAAGTGGAAATAAACGTATCAAGGAACTCTTGCCACTACTATTCCTTCCTAAATAAACTGTCAATGGTTTTAATTCGCTATAAGCATAGTTTTCGAAGCTTCTCAGGTTTTTAACGCCAAGACCTTTTAACATAAATTAATCCTATAAATCATGTTTTAACTATAAGTATTAAAGTTTTGATAGATGTAATTTTTTCGATAAGTGAAATTACATTTCTTTATTGCTTTTAATGTCCCATCCTGACTGGCTTTCTGCACCTTTACCGCCGCTTGCAGATTGCTCCCAGTACTGAGTTTTAACTTTTGAAGCCTGGAACTGATATGAGACACCGATCAAATCACGATTTGTAGTGCCATTGAAAATCACATTGGTGATAAGAACGTCTTCAAGCGTAATGCGGCAATACTCGATTTGACTCCCTCCGGCCTTACATACCGATAGCTCTACCTTACCAATATGCTTGCCGTTAGAGACATAGCGCATTATTGCTGGAGTTGCTTTGTCTATCTGGGCTTGAACCGAGAGATCGCGGTACTGAACTTTTCCAGCACCACCTCCGCCTCCAACTGACATGTTCCCTGGCTGGTTCGCGCCCCATGTGAAAGATTCAATAGAAATCCAGCCTTTATGGTTACTGTCCTGTGATTCACCTGTAATTCCATCAATTTTCAAGAAGAGATCTGTACTCATGACTGGTCCTTTTTCTTTCCCTGAGAAGGGTAATCTGATTAAATAAACTTAATGATGCGTATAATGACATAAAGGCACAGTCATGGACTACTGGAAACCAGAACGATTCAAGGATTACTTTCTGACTATGGCTCATGCTGAGGCAAATCAGCTGCTTAGCAATGCTAATCACCTTTCTCACATCTACCTTAAAGACGGATTTAATAGGTTACAGTTTCAGGATAACGTTAAAGCTTTCGTTAACGCTCAGCTTAACGTTATCCGTTCAGACTCCACTGATGATCAATGTCAGGAGTGCATCCAAAATCTCAAAAAGGAAAATGAATACCTTACGATTCAGGACAGAATGCTCAGAGCAGGAACAGCTGCGGTTCATGCTTCGGTACAATTGGTCAAGAATGGAGATTTTTGGGGCTATGTAATCAATGGTGTTGGGGTAGTGCTGAGCGGTATGCAGGTAATAGCCGGTGTATCAGTGATCGGTGCTTCCCTAGCGTCAGGGACAATCATAGGTTCAGCCTTTGGGGGAATGTTGGTTCTGCATGGACTCAACGGTTTTCAGGAGTCTGTTGAGAACCTGGTATATGGCAAAACTGATAGTGTGGGATTACTCAAACAGGGTTATGTAGCAACAGCTGAGTTTTTAGGGTTCGATCAGAGGGTTGGGCAGTTAGCATACAGTTCAATGGATCTGGCACTGTCTCTCTATGGCATCGTGCGTCTGGTACAAAAACCTGAGGCCTGGCGGCTCTACTATTTTCTTAATACCGACTACGTTCGCGGTATTAAGGAAATGAGCAGAAAAGAGCTATTCATAGAAGTCTATAATGACGCTTCAGCCATTAAATCAATCTCTGATACTTACAAAGATTGACCATGCTTTTTCATGAATCTGTAAGCTTTAAATGCAGGTTTCAAAGGTACGAATATATATAAAATAACGAAACCTGCTACAAGCGTGATTGAATACGAAACAAGGTTTTCTTGTGTACCACTGCGAATGGTATAGATGAACCCTGCGAGAAGGATTGCTATTAATATCATTGCAACTATGAATCTTTTCTTTAACTGTGAAAGGAGCCAAGGATAAGGATAACCGTCTTTCTCAGCATGCTGACGTATCACAGAGACTTCTTTTGGTGTAAATCCTTCTTTTACAAGCATTTCTTCGATTTGCATTTTGTTCATAATGAGCGTCATTCATTTGTCTTACGATAGTCTGATTGTAACTCATTACCTAAGCCCTATACAAACCGGACACACATTTGAAAGGCTTCTGGTTTTTTTATTTTTTTGAATGGTTCCCTGGTGCTAACACTTGCGCATAAAATATGTGCTTTGAAATTTCGTTGAAAAATGAGTTTGTTAATTGTTGGATTAAATTAAGGTGATACTTTCCAGTTACCCTCATTTTTAGTGAATTTGAATTCAGCCACAGTCTGTTTTTCTCCGAGGTATGGCAGAGTAATGTCTGTATCAACTTTGCAGAGATAAGTGCCTTTTGCCTCTGACTCTTTGCAGGAAACCTTTTCAGCTTTGTTCAGAGTCGTGAGCATGTCTTTGCTGTTTTCACCGAACCGCTGTCTGGCTTGCTGGTTTGTGTGGTCAATGTTGTCCTGCATAGCTTGCTGGATTTCGGTAGGGGAGGGTTCGCTGTCGCAGCCTGTAAGTAGAGCCGCCAAAGACAGGGCTGCAACTGTTGAAAGTTTATTCATTTCTTAATCCCTTATTTGATATTGATAATTATTGTGTTGCTGTGGTTTTGTTGAGTGTCTGGTCAAAAATCTCACACCACTGCTTTAACTGCATTTCTGTATCCCGGATCCCTCGTTCATGGTGAAACCGGCCTTTACGAGGGTGAAATTTGATCTGCCACTCCGGGCATTCAATGTCTCTAACCTGTATGAAGAACCCTGAGTTCTCGAAGTTTTTAAGGCGAGTAAGGTTGTTGTGACCTTTAGCCCCCGCCATACCGACTAAATCAAGAGCTACGATTTCCCCTCCATTAGCCAGGTGGTATCTCCAGCCTTTAACCTCATTGAACTTGTAAGCTTTTTTACGCTTACCTGCCTCAAGAGTTAGCAACTCACGATTCATATCAATGGTCATTTTGGTGTTCTGGAAGTCATGGCTCCAGATCCCGCTATTGTTGACGTTCAACTGATCAATCGTCGAGGCGTTGGCTCTTTTATGCGTGTATGACACGTATGCTGTGAGTAGTAAAAAGAAAGCGGGTAAAGTCCACATGAACAGGAACCCTGCAGTGTCTTTTGGATTTGAATCAGTCAGTATCCACACAATCACCAGTACAACAATCCAGAATCGAATTGACCGGAAGAATGAAGGTTTACGCACTTTTCTGCCATTCAAAGCCGCTGTATCCATTTTATATACCTTTAACGTCATGTGAGTCATAACTGGCTGATTGGTAACTGCTTTTACGACGCATTTTTGAACGAGTTCAAAACTTAAGCAAATCACTTGTACCGATCGATGATCTTATTTTGATAGCTATTGTCTATCATATGGTGTTTATCGATCTGTAAAAACGATCAATTATTTGCTCAAATAAGGACTTAGGCTTGAAATTTGTGTTGAGGCAGGAGGTTATCGAAAGGGCACTCCTGTGCGTTCAATCAGTATTTCGCCGCTGCCTAATGGCTCAGATAACTCAGGCTCAGCTGAGAGGACTGTATGAATTGTCGAAAATGAGGATTTTTGGTGGAGAAACGTCTTACCTGCCTTTTTAAGCAGGTCTGTGAAAGCAGCCAAGTAAGGAATGCTCAGTAGCCACTTCAATACTCTTGTCATGAAGCAGTCTGCGCTGCTGGTTTGCTCGCATGCCATATGTGTAATCCTGAGCTGAGTTTGCGCTTCGGTTGTCTCAAACGCTCCAGCTCTATGTTCATGCATGGGAGGAGGCGTAAGTTCGGATTCAAAAGCAGCTGGTAATGACGGTGTAATAGCTACCTTAGTAACTTCTATATCTGAATCACTCGTCTCATTACCTCCCATAGCTGAAGCTTTCAAAGCAAAGAGCAGAGGATTGTCACGTTCGGGTTCGTAGCTAAGCTTTTCTTGCAGTGTTGCCCACGAATACCCTTTACCGAGTTGCGAAGCTTTAAAAGCTATACCTGAGTATTCAAAGGAGAAACCATTCATACGACCCGTGGAGGAAATGTTTGGTAAGGGCGTTATGCCGTGCTCGCGAAGTGCTTCAACGAAGCTCTGAATGTCATTGTGAGTACTGAGGAGTGTATCTATTGTGTTCTGCAGGAAAGTCTTGGGGCTTTGCTGGCCTTCGCGCTTCTCTTTCTGTTCCTCACTTCGTGATAGCCTCTTACGCTTACTGGATGGGGAAGGGCTATGTGAAGGCGAGGGACCTTTTGTTTTAGTCAGTTCATGCGCTATCTCAAGCTCCTGAATTACTCGCGTGCTGATTAGGTTTTCATTCCTGCCTAGGTAAAGCTTCCCTCCAATAAGATCCACTCTGCTCGCAATGATATGAATGTGCTGGCCGGCCTCATCGTCATGTATGACATAGCAGCGTAGGTGCGTCTCACTGAACCCCATGCGATTCATGTAGTCGTCAGCAAACATAACCCATTGCTTTGTCGTGAGTGATTCACCGATGGATAGGCGGAGCGAGTTGTGCCACACCGGTTTTGCCACGTCTGTGCGTAATGAAGCCGAAGCAGTGAACTCAGCTATCAACTCAGCTGCTGAGTCTCCCAGCATGTTCCCCCCTATGACCACCGGGTCAGTTTTATGGTGCGTTCCATGCTTTAAAGCGTATAGAACAACTCCTGCGAAGCTCTTACCGCGTTTGATCTTCTGCATGCCCTTCATCAGAGGGGATACTCCATAGATCAGCGGTAAGGAGGCGAGAGCGAAGTTCAGTGATCTGTCGCTTAACGGCGAACAGTTCAGTCTTGGTAAGAGGGTTACATGACTGCTTTGTGTTCAGGTGGTTAACAATGTCATTGAGTCTGTGATTTATCTCGCCAAACATTTTCCATGCCGCTCTGTTGATCTCAGGAACGACAACAGGTTGGTTTTTCATGAAGCACATGCGAAGCCATTCGCCCTTAGCATGTTGCTTACGCTCTTGATCCAAAATATTTAGCTCTGAGTTATTGAGTCTGACGCTGACGCAATGAATACGTAGATTTTCTGCAAGGGGAGGGCGGTATATATCTTTCATAGAATCTCCATTTCTAAAAATAAGCATATTCCTTATGCCTGTTCTATTTATAACCGATAGATGAATTATGTAAACGATGTAGGTTTTGACTTCCCTTTTTCAACCGAAGGGCAGAAAAAGCAAGGCTACTCAGCTTCGCTGAGTTAGCCCTTGCTTATATAATTTTTATTAAGTGTGGGTGTTGACATTATAGTTATCTATGTTATTTGTGAATGTAAAAAAGGAGATGCTATGAATAAGGTTTTTAGAAATAAGTTATCAACGCATAAGCAAGAGATTATATTCTATATAGTGTTCGTAACTATAACAACTTTGATATTTGCTTTTTCCCCCAAAGATAGCCTGGTAAACAATGCATCAATGGGGGGGCTTGTGATATTAGGTATGCTATTTCCTTTTTTAATAGCTATTATTTTTGTTGACGGATAACGTTGAATTCCGCCGCCATTTCTATTATTGCTATAAACGCTTTAACGAAAGCGGCAGTGACTAATAAAAGTTTTATAAAAAGATAAAGTTGTGGGTGCATCAATAAAAAGTAAGTCGTAGAAGCTAAAGGATAAAGCGAAAACTCAGCTGAAAAAGTGGTGAGGCTTAATAGTGCGGCGGAAGAAAATAATAAAGCATCATTCGCTGGTTTCATAACACTAGTAAGATCATTACCTTTGTTTTTTCTTCGAAAAAAAGAAATATAGAGCATTGCAAGTAATATTGAATTAATCACAGGGGTTGCTACTAAGAAACCCTGAGGCGAAAAGAACTGAGCTATTTTATAAATGATAGCAAGTAAAAAAATTAAAATAAAGTATATTAGAAATGCAAGTCCTACTGTTTTCATTTATTACCTCCTTTTGCGGCTAATGGAGTTAGCCGCTTATTTATTAACTTATGCGATATAGAGCATTGCATCTTTGTAAAAAACTTTATTATCGCTTACCATGTCCTGAATAACAGAAGTGATAATCCCTTTTAAAGTACCACTTGTAGCCTTGAAGCCCATGGCCCTTGATAAAGAATTGACCAACTCGTCTTGAGTAGCACCGAAGCTTTTATTGATAATCTCAATAATTCCCGCCTCCATCTCCTTATTAGAGATATTTTCTGACTTTCTTAATCCTGCTGATTTAACATTCGTTCTGTCTCTCAATGTTATGGAAAGATTATCGTTGTATAAAAAGTCATCTTCTAGGGAAAATGAAGAGTTTGAGGTTGTGATTTTTATCGCATCTCTAACAATTGCTTCAATACGGGCCCCTGCACGTTGTAAACCCCATGCTGACCTGACACGAGTGATAACTTCATTCACATGTATTGGGGCTTCCACAAGCACAATTTGCTCAACTATCTTGGCGAGCACGCCAACTGGGGTATCATGAATCTGGAATCTTGTGTCAACGTCAGGAACCGCCTCAACATATGCCACAGCTTCATTGAAACTGCCATCAATTGTCTCAAGACCAATCTCTGTGACAGTCTCTCTTTCAACTGTCACTATCTCGACAGGTACAGCTCTTGACCGAGATAGAGAAGTTTCAGAACGATTTTCGAGCTCTTTCTTAGCCGCCTGAATAGCAAAGAGGGTTTTCTGTAGTTGCTCTTCGGGGCGCTGGAACCAATCTGTGCTCCAAATTCTGTGAATGATCCAACCATGATCCTCAAGCACTGCCTGACGTAAGCGATCTCTTTCTCTCGAAGAACGGGAAGAGTGGTAAGTCATACCATCGCATTCAATCCCGATAAGGTAGCGGCCTGGCATATCAGGGTCGGCAATGGCTAAATCAATAAAGAAACCTGCAATGCCAACTTGAGGGTGGACCTGGAAGCCTTCTTTTTGCAGAGCATTTGCAACCTGTTCTTCGAACACACTGTCCATTGAACGGCCACTTTGTTCTGCAACTGACAAGCGTCCTGTTCTTGCATATTGCAGGAAAAGTTTAAAAGCGAATACACCTCTACCCTTAGCCCTTTCAAGATCGATATCTTCATCAGTGACTGAGGCATAAACTTCGCAACGCCTTTTGGCTCGACTGATAAGAACGTTCAGGCGTCTTTCACCACCCTCTGATCCAAGAGGACCAAATCTCATTGCCATGTAGTTTTGTGAATTTCGGGCATATCCGACAGAAATGATAATGACGTCGCGTTCGTCACCCTGAATGTTTTCAAGGTTTTTTACAAAAAACGGTTCGCTTGGGTGTGCAGAGAAAAAGTCCTCGAACTCAGGGTTCAACCTGCGAAGCACTTCAAGCTCGTCCTGAATACGCTTTCTCTGGGTAACAGAAAAGGTAGCAACACCTAAAGATAAATGAAGATGGCTTCTTGCATGTTCGAGAATTGCTGTTGCTACGCGTTTTGCTTCGTTTGCATTGCTTCCAGATTCGAATACGCCATCTTCAACTTTATGGAAACTTAGGCCCATACCTGCTTCTTGTGTATAGGGGCTGGGAACTATAAAAAGTTTGTTTTCATAAAACTGGCTATTTGACACAGCAATCAATGACTGGTGGCGGCTTCTGTAATGCCAGCGAAGCATTTTTTGAGGCAACCCTCTGGCAACAAAAAGTCCAAGTATGCTCTCAATGTCCGCCACTTGTGCTGACTCGTCATCATCCTGCTCATCTGCGGAACCTGTCATTTTGGCGAAGAAAGAAGTTGGAGGTAACTGACGTTCGTCTCCGACAACGACCATCTGCTTACTTCGTGCAATAGCTCCTAATGCATCTACAGGTTGGATTTGACTGGCTTCATCCATTACCAGTAAATCAAACGACTGCTTACCTGGTACTAAAAACTGGGCAACTGACAGAGGGCTCATCATCATAACTGGCTTTAAGGCCTGAATAGCTGCACCAGCTTTTGTCATGAGCTGTCGAATCGCCATATGGCCACGTTTGCGTGCCATCTCACCCCGCAGTACACCCACAGGGCCTACGCCAACTTTAGAGGGAATTGCTCTGTGGTGAGCTCTTACAACTTCAAAACTCGAAGCTTTTATTCTTCGCAGATCCATTTCAGCGAAGCTTGCTACTCTTCTTGAATGCAAATCACCATCAAAACGAGCCAGTTCTGGCTCATCTTCGACCATTACAGACAGAATTGAGTCGAAATAAGTTCTGTCAAAAGTACCCGCTAAACGTTCAGGGGAAAGAACTCCACTACTCAAATCGGAGATTAATGGATAAATACCAAATGTTCTCGCCAGCTCTACACGGTTTTGCCAGGCAACCCATTTTGAAAGTTGTTCAGAATTATCTATCCAAAGAGTAATCTTGTCATAGACTAGATTAAATAGTATTTCATGAATATTTTCATTTTTGAAAATTGATCGATAGGAAGATCTAAGCGAAGTAATCACTGATGTGAGTTTGGCAAACTGCGCTTGAATAGACTCACTCAAGCTTCGGGATTTATCAACTAAACCCTGTCTGTCATCTATTTTAGACGCTAAGATTCTTAGGTCGTTATTTGATTCAATCCATGAGTGAGTTTGAAGTAACAGTTCCCAGTTACTGTTTTCTTTCAACCATAATGGATACATGGTTGACTGAGCTAAATTATCGAAAGTATGGATAATGTTGAGTTTTTGCTGAGCGCTTGATAACAAATTCAACAATTCAATACGATCAGAAACAGAATAATCATCTTTGATGAAAACATCTTTATACGCGGAGTCCATAGTGCTTAGCACATCAGACTTTACAAGGAATGATTCCAGTGGAATGCTTTTAACGGAATAATAGTTATCAAAATACTCTTCTGGCGTAGCTCCCAATGAATCCCAAAGAATACGGCTTTCATCTAAAACTTCATGGGTGAGTTTTTTAAGCTGACTCACTTGATATGCTAAGGCGTCTTTGTTGGAGAGGCGACTTGCAATTATTCGGGCTTCAGAGTTAATACCACGTAAGGTACGCATCCATTCGACAAGTGATTTCAGCAATTCACTATCGCTATTCTCACCTCGCCAGTCTGAACCAAATGCAGACTGTCCGAAATCATTCAAATCAATGATGGAATTTCTCAACTTTTGTGCTTTTATCAACAGATCGAGGTACTCAACCTGCTGAGGGATCGTCAAACCTTTATCATTTATCAATGAAAGGGTAAGCTTTTTCGACTTTCGCCATTCGCTATTAAGGAATTTAAAAGCGCCAGTGTTGTTTTCAAGGCTATTTCGTGTGCTTTCTGCATCTGTTTCCCACGCCTTTTCAACAAAGATGAGATTGATTTTTTCTTTATAAATACTAAGCTGTTTAATATCTGCAACCAGACTTGCCGCTTTATCAATACCACCTTCCCAGACAGTGGCAATGAATGCTTCTGGACTCACATTTGGAGCTTGAGTAATACTTTCACCCAACTCAATAAGACTTTCAATCTCACTTAAATTCGAGAATCCGATTTTAGAACCCAACTCCTGCTGCAATCTGGAAGACTCTTTTAAGATTCTAGGTGTAAGTGTCTTCAGTTTATAGGCAGTAGTAAAAGCATTAATATTAATATCTACAGGTAATTTACGATAATCTTCTGAAAGGCTGGCGACCTCGGTGTTGAATTTGTCTGCATGTAATTCTTTTTCAAGCTTGCTGTAGAGTTCTTTAAATGAGAATCCAGTTTCAATTAACGTCTTTGTCTCATCTTTAGAAGTGGCCCATAATGGCGAACTTAATGATTCAGGTGATAAATTAGGCGCTGAGTTAATTAATTCAGCTATTAGAATGAATTCCTGTAACTCTTTTAATGAGCCTATATGATAGGCTTCATTGGTAAGTTTAGAAAGATTGATAGACTCTTCAATAGAATCTGAAAGTTCAGACTTCAGGTTCGTTAATGAGGCAGTGAGTCTTTCAACTTCACTAGGAAGTATCTCAGTTCTATCGATACCATTCCATGGGTGCGAATCAGGAATGCCAATATCACTTATCCTCTTAATTAATTCATCAATAAGTGCATGTCTTTTGGCGAAATCGTCGTTACTCCATGATTCATAACCGCTAAGCTTATAATCATTAGGATCAAAACCTGATTGTCTGAGACATACCAGTTGCGCCATAACCTTGTATGGCGTTAAGCCAGATGGCATGTACTTTTTATGAATTCTTGCCGGGTGATTGTTGAGGATATCTCGGCTTTCTGTGAGATTATTGACTAATGTATCTGGAAATTCTCCCCGAGGTGAACCGAGTTCCCAGACTCGCTTCAGTTCTTCAAGGAATGCTCTTTTGTTGGTTTTATTGCTATGTAGCTCTAAACAAGCATCTCCAACACCCGCCTGATCAAGTCTGCGCTTAACTACTTCAAGGGCCGCCATCTTTTCAGCTACAAACAATACTTTTTTACCGTCTGCTACAGCTGAAGCTATGATGTTTGCGATTGTCTGAGATTTACCAGTTCCTGGAGGACCCTGAATAACCAAGCTTTTACCATTACGTACTTCGTGAATGGCAAGAGTCTGTGAGCTATCACTGTCCAAAATATGAAGCATTTCTCGTGGGGGGATGACTGAGTCAATTACAATGTCGTCAGAGATTAACTCTCCACCAGAGAAGCCTGTTTCTAAAAGACACTTTATTGATTCCTGATCTGTGATCTTTGAATCTGAAGGCCAGTTATCAGGATCTAAATCTGTATACATCATAAATTTAGCGTAGGAGAACAGACCTAGATTGACTTCATTTTCTAATACTTCCCAGCTTTCTTTCAATGATACAGCTTGTTTTATCTCTGCGAAGTAATTCGTTAAAGAAAAATCTTCATCGATACTCAGGGGAGGTAGGGTGATTTGGTGAACACGGCTGAGGAATGTCTCAAGCGACAGGTTGCTAATGATGTCCTCATCCCTGACTTTAATTTTAAAGCGTTCTCCTGCTTTAGCTCGCATTAATTCTACTGGCAATAGTAAAAGAGGAGCATAGCGTATGTTTGTTTTCTTATTAGGATCTACCCATTTAAGCGATCCTAACGAAAGAAACAGGATGTTTACGCCTTGCTCTTCTTCAAGGGTTTTTGAATCATAATATAAATCTAATAACTTTTTTTGTAATGTCTTTGGCGTGAGCTTTGTCTGGAGTTTTGTATCATTGTGGTTGGTTTCAAAGTCATCTAAGAAAATAATGTCTTCGGACTCTGTGTCTGTCTCACTGTTCTCATTGCTTTCATCTGTCTTTTTATCTTCTCGACCATGAAGAAAAGTGAACGGCTTGCCTTCTTCAAAAAGCATCTTGAACAAAATGTCAGATCTTTCATTAACTACTTCCAAAAATTTTGTAGTTTTTGATTTTGGTATGTTAAGTAAACGATTTCTAGCTGTCAGATCGAGTAACTCTGCTCGCGACTTTTCAAGTTTCTGGCTGAGTGACAGATTGGAGTTTTTGTAAAGTGAGACTTCAATTTCGTCCATTACGCATAACCTTGAATTGAAAATTTACCAGTAATCAGTGAGTTATGCTATTAGCTTTAAATCACTGCAATTTTTCTGTACATATTAGAATGTTTCAGCGTGAAAATTAAGAATTTTCTAATTAATCTTAATGTTATTTTATTTATCTATATAATTCAGTGTGTTGCAAGAAGGCGTATATTTTTCTTTCCAATTTTTAAGATTAACTATAAGTTAATATGATATTTCTGTATAAAAAATAGACTATTTTGGTTTGGTGCACCCTCAATTATTCTTTCCGTATGAAGTTGTCCGATAGTTTACGGTCGCGTGTAGTTGCGTTACTGAGATTTTGAAAAATTTGGCATGAGGAAACGAATTGAAGCTTTTTGATTATCTGATGATGACATTCCCAGATCTAACACCTGAATCTACGAAAGTCCATTTGGCACAAATGAATGACTATAATGAGGATCCACTGATTAAATTTCGAGAAGAGACATTCGATGATTGGCAGTGCTGGCAGAAGAGACTTGAGTTCAATCGTAAATATGTTGTTTCACTAATCAGGATTGTAGGGTCTGAAACTTGGTTGTTTGCGGGCGCATTTCAACAAGTGGGCAATGCGGGAAAAAATGCCTATGCTAACCGGGAGGATATGTACTATCAGTACTATCTTAAAAAAATATTTGAGACTGAAGAATATGCGGGACGTATGTATGTCACGTTTAAAAATCCTGCGAGAAGTTTTATCCGGGTTGGTGAAAGTATTCAAAACCAATTGTATGTAACTGCTATAACTCCAACGCGACTGAGTTTTGGAGAGTTTCCAGGTTACCGTAACATTATACTTGATTATAGCAGTATAGGTGCAATTCTTAGGCTTAATTTAAAATCTTGGCGAACCGCATTATCAATAGTTAAAGGAATTTATGTTTTAACTGATCAACTTGAAGGGAAGCTTTATGTTGGAAAGGCTGACGGCAGTGAAGGAATATGGGGACGATGGGAACATTATTTTGGTTCCGGGCATGGCGGCAATTTGGGGCTTAAGGAAGCTTTTGGTACAGGCGACGAAAGCCATTTGCAACATATAACTTTTGCGATACTTGAAGTGATTGACAATAATGCCGAGGTGAATGAAATTAACCGCCGTGAAAAGCACTGGAAAACTATACTTCTCTCTAGAAAGTTTGGGTATAACAGAAATTAATCAATTGTTGAAGTTTAAAGATATCGTTTAGGTTGTAATTAAGATGGCAGATTCTGGTTCTAAAATTATTTAACGATAATTTTTAAAACTTTTTAAAATTTAGGCTTCTTAAAATTGTGAATGTCATTTTTAATAAAAATCAGTATATTTTAAGGTTTTTGCATCTATCTGAAAATTGCAGTAAGACCGCTATAGAAAATGCTTTAAGCGGTCTTTATTGCTTGTTTAAGGGGGGGTGTTATTTCTCTAACCCCTTAATATTATGAATTAAATTAGCGACATCACCATGTTTAGTATTTGCTGGTAGATTATCTTTGAGTAGTTTCCTGTTCACGGCTGTTTCTCTGTAGCCATGTTTACTGAGTAGGTCGTTGAGTTCGTATTCTTGAGAGGTATTAACATAGTCCCAATCTGACTTAGGCATTACTCTATCTCCATTTTTTGTCTGCAAATGCACAGTACGCCTTGGCTAAAAAACAAACAAGAGGTATTTTTTTGTTTTGGTTGATTTTTTGATTCCGATCAAAAAGTTTAAGATAGGTATCGGTTCGATAAAAAATATTTTTAAGGTTTTTAGCAAGATAAGTGGCAAGTTACAGTTTAACGATGGAAATCTAAAATGATGTACTCATATACATAATGATCCTTTTTTTAGTATATTATGATTTTTATTAATAGATAGATATATGAATTGCCGGAGATAAAAACCTTGAATGATTTTATAAAATATACTAAATCTTTGGAATTGGCTAAGTATTATGTTTATGCCTTTTATGACATAGATGATGATTCAAAAAAGCCCTTTTACATTGGGAAAGGGAAGTCTGGTCGTTGTCTTGACCACATTAAACGTCCTGATAGCTCTCAAAAATCTGAACGCATTAAAGAGCTTCTTGTAAAAAATAAATTGGGTATTGATATTCTTCGTCATGGCATGGATGAGCCAACGGCGAAACTTGTAGAGGCAACTTGTATTGATCTCTTAGGTGTTGGAGAGTTAACAAACAAAGTACGTGGAAGCAGTTCAATGATGGGGCGTATTACTCTTAATGAGCTTCAACATTTGCTCCTAAATGAAGAGACTGAGGTTTTACCTGAGCATGCGGGACTCGCTTTTCTTCTCAACAGTAAATATAAATCTGGTATGACTTCACTGGAACTATATGAGGCTACACGTGGCATATGGGCTAACATTCCTAAAGATAAACAACTTAGATTTGCCTACGCAACATATGGCGGACTTATTATGGAAGTATACGAAATAGATTGTTGGGTCAAAGCTGGTTCGCAACAGTATTTTACTCGCGTTCTGAATATTGCTGATAATTCCAATCGTTTCGAATTCGTTGGACGTATTGCTTCTAAAGAAGTAAGGGATTTATATGTTGGGAAATTAATAAAAAAGCCGAGAAGCCATGGAAGCCCATTTGTTAGAGTTGGGTTAATATGATTTTTTCTGGGCTCTAACGATATTCGTGAATGATGCCACGAGTGTAAAATTAAAAAATATGAGTTAATAATTTATGATATGCGCTTTTTTATTTCATTTAAAAGTTTTTTTTATACACTTTCCATTTGAAGATGTTCTTGTTAATGCTATCGGTGGCTTTTTAGGTTGGGCTGCGCTTTTCTGGTTGGCAATAAGTAAACGTGGAGTCAGATTATTAAGACAAAAGTTCAATCGTCCAAGTTTAAGGATTGAACTGCGAAAAACTCCAGAAAATATTTTTTCGGGAATAGAATTGGGTGCACCAGCACGATGGATTGAACAACAACTAGGGGCACCTACTAAGATAGGAAAAAAATGGTGGGAATATAGATTTTCTGACTCCATGGTATCGTTATGTTTTGATTCTAATGATTCAGTAGTTACTATCAGCGTAGCATTAATAGATAATAAAACAAATTTCAAATTTCCTGCTGAGCATTTTGATTGTCCTAATCTTGGTAAGTTAAGACTAAGCAATCTCTTAACCGTTCATGAACTCTCCCTTGAGTATAAGAGTTCTTATCGACACAGTGAACTACTAATAACTGGAAGGGAAGGGCCAAAAGGAGCCTGGCACTACATTGCTTTTGGTGCCTTATCGCCTCAAATCCCTGGTCCTCTTTTAGAGGTGGAGTTTACATGGGATAGTGATAAAGATGTTCTCACCAGCCAACCTGTTAATACCAAAATTAATTGGGCTGCAATATCAAATACGTCTGAAATCGATACATTCCCTTGGGATTTCGGAATAATAACTAAGTCATAGATTATGAAATTTTGAGGACCTATTCGATCAATGCCCTGCATGCCATAGTGCAGTGCGAAAAAAGCCAGTTTAAGTGACTGGCTTCTATTGTAAAATAAAATTTACTGGCCTAAATCACGTAGCTTGTTGCCAGACATCAGATTCTTTTCAATACGCTCAAGAGTGACTCCTTTGGTTTCAGGGATTAGCAGAAAAGTTATCACGATAAAGACCAGGTTGAAGCCGGTATACAGCCAGAATGTTCCTGCTGGCCCAATACTACCCAAAAGTGAGAGGAAGGTTGCTCCGATAATCATGTTGGCAACCCAGTTAGTCGTCGTTGAGCATGTAATCCCGAAGTCCCGACATTTCAGAGGCTGTATCTCAGAACACAGTATCCAGACTACCGGAGCGGCGCTCATTGCATAGCCGCCTATGCACAACATTGTCATACCCACTGACACCCATGACAGGCCGGTACTGATATCTCCCTGATCCGCTTTCATGAGGCAGTAGCCCAGAACCATAGTAGCGAATGCCATTACACTGAATCCAATTTTAAGGATTGGCTTCCTTCCCGTTTTATCAACGGTGAAGACCGCAATGAAGTTAGCAAACATGAAGGTCAGGCCAACTACTATGGTTGCAACCATCTGCTCCTGTGTGCTCTGGAAACCAGCCATTTTGAAAATCTGAGGAGCGTAATACATGATGATGTTCATACCCGTGAACTGTTGCATGCCCTGCAGCAACATACCAAGGTAGACGGCGCGTCTCACATTCCTGTTTTGCCTGAACAGAGAAAACCCCCCTTGCTTCATACGAAGGCTTTCCCTTATTTCGTTCAGTTCCTGTCTGGCTTTCTCTGAGGTATCACGAAGCATTCGCAGAACTTCTTCCGCCTCAACATGCAGACCTTTTGAAGCCAGCCAGCGGGGGCTGTTGGGCAGGAAAATAACCATGACGAAAAGTACAACTGCTGGTATAGCGAGAACACCCAGCATTGCCCGCCAGTTGCCACTGTAACTGAATGCTGTATCCGAAAGGAAAGCTACGACAATACCAAAGGTGATCATGAGCTGGTAAAGACTAATCATTTTTCCACGTACATTCTCTGTTGCCATCTCTGACAGGTAGAGAGGGGCGGTATAGGAGGCGATACTGTAAGCACACCCGTTTTAGTTCCACGCACTTTTTGAGGTTTCCGGTTTTACGGCCATCAGCCGGTACTCCTCCGGTGTCAGGTTATTCAGGGATTCATGAGGCCGCTCGCTGTTGTATTCCATCAGCCAGCGACTTGTGATTTCCCGAGCTTCATTCAGCGTTCTGAACAGGTAAAAATCCAGGATTTCTGTTCGGTACGTCCGGTTAAACCGTTCGATAAAGGCGTTCTGCGTTGGTTTTCCCGGCTTGATAAATTCCAGCATCACTCTATGCTCTTCAGCCCACTGTGCCAGCGTCAGTGAGACCAGTTCTGGTCCGTTGTCCATCCGCAGTTTCAGTGGATAACCCCGGTTTGCCACGATTCTGTCCAGCACCCTGACCACCCGCTGTGCCGGGATATTCAGATCGATTTCTATGGCGAGGGCCTCGCGGTTAAAGTCATCAACCACATTAAAGGTCCGGAAGCGTCTGCCGCAGACCAGCGCATCATGCATAAAATCGATGGACCAGCTCTGGTTAAGCGCTTCCGGCGTAGCCAGTGGCGCCGGGTTACGCGCGGGTAAACGCTGTTTTCCCTTGCGACGAAAATTCAGTTTCAGCAGGCAGTAAATCCGGTGAACGCGTTTATGGTTCCAGGTGTTACCCTGCCTGCGCAGCAGCTGGAACAGTTTTTTGAAGCCGTATCGCGGGTAGCGCTCTGCCAGCTCAGTCAGCACCTGGATCACCGGTTCATCACGCCGGGTATCGGGCTGGTAAAAATAGACCGTCCTGCTCAGCGATAACGTCCTGCAGGCCTGGCGAATGCTCATGGTAAATTGCGCAGTCAGGTAACCGACGAGCTCACGCTTTATCGCTGGTTTTAAAGCTTTTTTTCGATGACTTCTTTAAGTGCCCGGCATTCAAGGCTGAGATCAGCAAACATCTGTTTGAGGCGACGGTTTTCATCCTCCAGGTCTTTCATCTTTTTTATATCAGAGGCTTCCATACCGCCAAACTTCGCTTTCCAGTTGTAATAGCTGGCTTCAGAGATACCGGCTTCACGGCAGACATCCTTAACGGTACGTCCGGCTTCGACGGACTTCAGAACGGCAATGATCTGGTGTTCGGTGAATCGGGCTTTACGCATGGTGATCTCCTCACAGGACATAATCAGTATGTCGGAAGATCTCTAAAAGCGAATGGTTCGGTTTACCGGGATGCTTACAATACCAACGGCCAGTCCGAGTAAAACCCTGAATGTAAGCAGAGCTTCAACACTTGTGGCGAAGGCTGATCCAAGGGAACCCATTATGAAGAGTATGGCTCCCGCCATAAGGCTGTACTTTTTTCCCAGTCTATGTGAAACCCAGCCGTTACAGATTGCTCCAATCGCGGCTACCAGAGTGGCAGGGCACTTGAGATAATACCTATATCAAGTCCAAGGAGAAGCCCAGCGAGAGCTGCTGTTATGGATACAAAAAGACATTCATTGTTTTGACTGGACAACACATCTCATATGAGACGGCATGATGTGAATTTTCACTCGCATGTGAGCAATAATCTGGAAACTTCATTCAAATACAGAAACGAAATTCTTGATTACTAAAACATGTATAATTAGCATGATAAATATATTTTTTTGAATTATTAGCAAAATATAGAGGAGTATTAAGATTTTAATAAATGTAACTTATTAATATGGAAAACCTATTTAGCTAATAAATAAAAATGAAATTTGTAGTTGAAAATTCTGTTTAATGGTGGAGTGTCTATACATAAATAGTGATTTTTTTTATAGTCCAGAGCTAATGCAAAGTTTTACACGCAACATAAAATTAACAAAATTACATACTAACTTCCTATTCTGAAACATTTATGATGAATATAACTTCACAAAAGTAGTGTTAGGTTGATTTTAACCTTTCACGTTACTGATGAGTTAGCTTCTTGGAATTCCATGGAGGTGAGTAGTGAGTGAACACATCATTAATAATGATCCAGCATATTGTAAGCAAGCTAAGTATGGGTGTTCTGTAGGGATTTTTTGCACGGTCAGTAGTAATGAGCTATTGCTGGCTTTTAAAACACTATCTTTTGCAGCACGCTCTGAATTTGTTTCTAACATTCTTATTTTGATCACTGATAACGGAAACATAAATCAAAATTTTGCCTCTTTGGAATTATTAGAGCGTTTTTCGCATAAGTTCGAAATTAAATGTGGGAACTATGGTTCTGGTTATGAAACTTCGATCCGAGATGGGGGTTATGATCAGATATCAGCTCGCAATGCTGCCTTAGACATTTTGTACAAAAAAGATGTTGATTGGGTTATGCAACATGATGCGGATGATGTTTATGATCTTTCTTTTTATGAGAGAATCTGCACAGATCATGCTGAACACCAAGCCATAATGACTGAATGCTATACATTGAATTCTAGATCGTCTTATATTGTAAATTCAAAAATGTACAAAGACATGTATGGCAAGAAGCTAATTAATCCACACATAAGAGTCTGGAAGAAAGAGTTAAACCTTAAATTCAGCAAATCCAAATTAGTTTCAGATAAGTATGCGAATGAAACAAGACATTGTGGTGTTGAATTTCCCGATGGAATGAAATTAATCTTAATCAAGAAACCATCTCACTACCACTTGCATCGACTTCTTAATAAAAGGCACTCAAATTTTCTTGATAAAGGAAATACGCAAGAAATAAAGTTAGAAGAAGAACTTAAAGAGAAATTAAAAACTATATTACTTTAGATAGAGTGAGGTGAGTTATGAGTTCATCAGAGCATAAAGTATTGAATACACCCATGTATCACTTTGAAGGAGATGATGGGCTTATATACTCTCATCTGCCTTTAAGAGGTATAGCTTTTAAAAGTAGTAAGGCTTCTTTACCATTAATTGAAAAGCTTGCAAATCATGTTAATCTGGATGCTGAAGAAATAAATCATCCGATAATAAAAAAACTGTCCAAGTGGAATGTTATTGGAGAACACATTAAGCAATTACCTGTAATAGAAGATCTTGAGGAATTTAAACCGTTTGAGGCCACTTTGCTACTCACTGAAACATGTAATCTGGCTTGTAGCTATTGTTATGCCAGGGCCACAGGTGAGAAGAGTGAAGCAATGAGCAAAGAAATAGCTAAAAAGGCTGTAGACATTGCTATTGAGAATGCAAAATCAATCCATAGTCACACCGCAGAGTTCAGGTACCTTGGAGGTGGAGAACCTACTACGGAATGGGAATTGATTGTATGGATAAATAATTACATAAAGTATAAAGCTGACGAGGCTGGTGTTAATACTTATATCAGGTTAATAACTAATGGAGTCTTAATCAATGACGAAAAGGCAAAGTGGCTCAAAAAAAATATCGACTTTGTAACTTTATCATTTGATGTATTACCCGATCTTCAACTGAACCGTCCTTTCCCTAATGGAAAAAGTTCACAAAAAGCGCTACTTAGAACAAGCGAATTATTAACTAAGCATGGTGTTCCTTATCATTTCAGGACGACTCTATCTAGCGAATCAACAGGACGGTTAGTCGAAATGGTCGAATATATTAGGGACTATACATCTGCCAAGGAAGTTCGCATGGAACCAATGGCTGAGATTGGCCGAGCGACTGATAGTGAACTTTCAAAGCCCAAACAACAAGAGTTCATAGATCAATTTAAAAAAGCATATTTTTTAGCTAAAGAAAATGGCATCAATGTCACAAACAAGCTAATGGGTAACGTTGATCGCAGGGGGGGCCGTTTTTGTAATGTAGAGTTCGCTGTTACTCCCAAAGGTGAAGTCGCAGGTTGTCATAGATATAGTCGAAGCGAAAATGAAGGTTATGACCTGTTCCATGTTGGGACATTCAAAGACAATGACTTTAAGTTTGATGTGAAAAAAGTTAATTCTTTAAGGCAAATTAATAATACTTCATTTAGTGATTGTTCTAAATGTTTTGCCAGATGGAGTTGTGCCTCAGGATGCTTGTCTGCACGTTACGATAAGAATGGCATAGCCGAGCATGGCCCGATATGTCATATCACCAGGGAATTGCTAAAATTTGGAGTACAGCAGTCTCTGGCGGAATGATGTGTGAGTAGTGTTTTTTCCAATCAAAGGAGAGTAAAATGAGTCTTGATTCGAAATTGCATCAAAGTGAGAAAAATATTAATCTAGAGGATGAAGATGTTGAAATTACTTTTATTTCAAAACATCCTGAAGATGAAGAAGGTAATTTTGAGTTCCTTTGCTGTGCCGTAGGCGCTGGTGGTGGCGGACCGGGTGTCGGTGGACACTTCTAAATGAAATCTTAATTATCAATAGGGATAAGCAACAGCGCTTTTGCGCTGTTGCTTAAATAAGGATAGAAAATGCTAACTTCTATTTTAAAAAAATTTGAGAGCTTTATTAAGCCATTTGAAGAGGATAATGCTTTTCTAAAAGAAAAAAATTCTTTAAGAGTGTTAGTTAAACTTGCATTAGATCATAAGCTTTTAGCTTCTTCACTTTTCATGCTTGGTTTATTATGTTCTGGTTGTGAGGTTTTTATTATTCACTCTTCAGGAAAGCTTGTTGATCTGATTAGTGAGGTTAGTCGGGATCGCGATACTATTATTAAAGCATTACGCGATAACCAAATTTTTATTATTCTTTTCTTGGCAATGCTTTTGTTTATTAGGCCTCTATTAAGGTGCTTGAATTTACTAACAATAAATCAAGCAGTTTATTCGAAATTAAGTGCATTAGTTCGAGTTCAGCTCTACAAAGAAACCTTGAAAAACAAGATGGTTTTTTTTGACAGTAATAATCCTGGTAAAATAACATCTTCTATTTGGCAGGCTGGTCAGGCTGTCAATGAAATGTCCTCTCTGTTCTTCCAGAATATTTGGGTTACAATCGCTTTTTTTATATTCTCCTTCTCTGTTATGGCGTCGATTAACCTGTATTTGCTTGCTCCAATTTTCACGTGGATGCTCGCGATTTTCTTTATTGCTAAATTTTATGTTCCTAAAACAAAACAACTAGCTCGTGAGTCGGCAAATCAATCCGTGAACGTCAATGGAGTAATTAGTGATAATTTCAATAACGTTTTAACACTGAAATTATTTACTAAATATAATGATGTAAATGAATCTAACAGGATAGTGGTTTCACTAAAGGATTTTATAAATAAATCTGCTTTGTATTTAAGGTCAATTACGAGATCAGAGACGATAATGATTATTACAAGTTCACTCATAATGGCTATCATAACACTGATGATCTTGTTTCTATGGATTTCAAAAGGTATTTCTTCAGGTGAAGTGGCTGTTGTGTACGCATTGGTATTTAAGCTGGAGGGACTTTTTTCGACATTAATGGACCAATTCACTGCTTTGTTTCGTGCATATGCTTTATTCAATACAAGCTTAAACACACTGATAAAGAATGAAAAAGAAAAAGAAGGTTATCACTGTTTAAATAATATCGAATTGATTGAGTTTAAAAACGTCTCAATGAAACACGGCGAAAAGCTGGTCTTGAAAGAAATTAACTTCAAAATCAAAAAAGGAGAAAAGGTAGGTTTAGTCGGTGCTACAGGGTGTGGCAAATCAACGATTTTAAAGTTGTTGTTAGGATTATATGATTATGAAAGTGATGGCTCTATATTGATTAATACATCTGAATTGGATGATTTCAATACCTCAAGTCTAAGAGAGAACATTTCATATGTATCTCAGGACGCAAATTTCTTTGATGATACGGTTTTATATAATATTTGCACTTCTAAGGAAAACTTATCTATCAATGAAATTGAGCATGTTATGAGTTCGGTTTGTTTGCAAGACCTTATGAATGAAAAAGAAAGTTTCACCTCTCTTTTAAATGCAAAAATTGGGAATAAAGGTTCTACTTTGTCGGGTGGGCAATTACAGAGGTTAAATATAGCTCGTGGCTTAATTAAAAAACATAATGTTCTCTTACTTGATGAAGTAACTTCAGCATTAGATCCAAATACCAAATCGAAAGTTTTGGAAAATCTCAAAAACTTTTTTTCGAATAAAACAGTAATATGTATATCTCATAGTGTTGATATCATTAATGATATGGATAAGGTTATTTTCATAAAAAATGGTAGTGTATTCGCGGAAGGAAAGCACCATGAACTTTTGATAAGTTGTAAAGAATATAAACAGCATTGGGAAAATGAAACTGTATCTCTGGAGGATGCTCAATGAAATCATTTGATGCCCTTAATTCTCTTTTAAAAGATAATTTTCTTTATGATCACCAATGGCACTTGCATGGTAAGCATCCCTCTTTTACTTCAGGCTCTTTATGTTCAGTTAATGCTGAAAATTATTGGAATTCAAATCAGTCTTTTGGTGATAGTGACATAGTTGTTGCAGTAGCTGATGATGGGTGTTTGATTGACAATTTTAGTAATGATTACTCAGATAATATTGAAGCATTTACTTACATTGAAAACGGTAAGCTTAATATTACTAAAGACAAATCGAAAGCTGATAGAGTTTTCTCTGATAAATTCAAGCACGGAACGGCAATTTGTGGTCTGATCGCTGGGCCATTGAGCAATAGCCTTCCTATAGGTATTGCCCCTATGGTAAAGATTTTACCGATCCGATGGCCTTACGATAACAGATTTATCATAAACCAATCTGGGTTTCAGCAGTTTGTTAAGGCTCTCTCGGATAAAGTTGATATATTCGTTAATACATGGTCAAAGCTTCCTGACTTTATTCTTAATAATGAAAGTATTGATTTGATTTCTTCTTTATCCTCTCAAGGAGGAAGAAGAGGTAAAGGTGTGCTTTTTTTGTGGTCAGCTGGTAATAGTAATTGCCCTATTAACTATGACGGGGATAAAACGATAGTATACTCACAAAATATTAATGGTGAACCGAAGTTTTCATCTCATTTTAGCAATAATCTAAGTACCCTCAGCAATGTATTAGTTGTATCAGCTATTAGCCCTTTTTATGAGAAAGCATCTTATTCTTGTTTTGGACCTGGTATCGATCTTTGTGCTCCATCACATGATGCCTATTCTTCAAATGGAGAAATTAAAAACTTAGGTCTTACCACGCTCTCCGCAGACCTGAAGAAATATACGCATAATTTTAAAGGCACAAGCGGAGCTTGCGCGGTAGCGGCTGGTGTTGCAGCACTAAATTTATCGCTCTCAATGAACCAAACAGCAATTGAACTAGCTAACAATTTAAAAAATAAGGCTTCTAGAGATTTAAATAAAAACTATTCAAGCTTTGAATCTATGGTTATAAATCTGCACGAGCAGGTAAGGCATGATTTTATTTTTGGAAAAGAAGAAAAATATCCTGACCTCTTTGATGCATTTTATGGTGCAGGAAGAATAACTGTCTGAATTAGAATTTAGTAACTCTAAGTGTTTTATGCTTATTAATTAAAAACTATCAAAAAAATTACGTCCCTGTAGATTGGGATTTTTTTGAGAAGTAAAAAGGTGTTTGTGCTTCTTCTTTACAAGCTTCCAGATAGTCAGCCCACCACTGCAGCATAAGTTTCCGATCTTCTAAATGCTCGGCTTTATGGATGTAAGCTGCCCTAACGCTGTTACGCTCTTGGTGGCTCATTTGCCTCTCTACGGCGTCTCTTGACCAAAGCCCGGATTCAATCAATGCACTGCAAGCCATAGTCCTGAAACCATGCCCACAAACTTCAGTTTGGGTATTGTATCCCATGGTTCTAAGGGCTTTGTTGACTGTGTTTTCACTGATCGGTTTGTCGTCATTACTAAATCCGATGAACATGAGATCTTTGCCACCACTGATTGCATGTAGCTGTAACAACAATTTTTTAGATTGTTTGCTTAAAGGCACCAGATGAGGGCTTTTCATTTTTGCCCCTCTTGCTGAATATCTAACCCCAATGAGTGCTTGTCGCTCTGCGGGTATAGTCCATAGTGAGTTTTTGAAATCTACCTCTGACCAACGTGCAAATCTTAATTCACTCGAACGTACAAATGTCAGGAGTGTAAGCTGGGTCGCAATCTGTGTTATGCCTTTGCCTCTGTAAGCTTCAATGCGTTGCATGAGCTCTGGTAACCGTTCTAAAGGAAGGGCAGGGCGGTGAATACTTTTTTTAGAAATTACAGCACCAGCGAGGTCATAGGCAGGATTTTGCTCAATCAATGCATTGTGGACAGCATATCTCATGATCGCAGTTATGCGTTGTTGAAGACGTGAAGCGAGTTCGAGGTGACCTGTTGCTTCAGCCCTTTTTAGTGGAATCAGTAAGTCACGGGTTTTGAGTTCTGTGATATTACGATTGCCAATAATAGGGAATAAATGACTTTCAAGACTGCTTAACACAGTAGTTCTGTGGTTTTCCGACCACGTCCTGTTACTGGAATGCCAATCTCGTGCAACCTTTTCAAATGTCAGCAGCCCTTTGATCTCGACCTTATCAGCTTTGCGTTTTTCACTTGGATCAACGCCATTTGCCACGAGTTGCCTAGCTTCGTCTCTTCTGCGTCGGGTTTCCGATAACGTGACCTCAGGATAAACACCGAGAGCAAGAATCTTTTGTTTGCTACCAAAGCGATACTGAAAACGCCAGTATTTGGAACCGTGTGGGGTAATCAAAAGATGCATACCATTACCGTCTGTCATTTTGACCGGCTTCACAGCAGCCTTAGCATTTCTTACCTTTAACTCAGTGAGCGGCATAGTAAAAATCCCCGGCTGATGGTATCTGCATTATCGAACCAAACATACCAACAATTGTACCAACATGACACTGTGGATTTTGTGAGCCCGATGGAGACGCAGGTGGACTATCGGGTTTAGTTAAGTGACTGAATGGAATGGGTAAAGTAGACTTTGAGATACGTTGAGAGACTAGCATTTGGTGTCCCCTGCAGGAATCGAACCTGCAACTAGCCCTTAGGAGGGGCTCGTTATATCCATTTAACTAAGGAGACGCCAGCGCAGTATAACGCAGTTATGCGGCAGGATTCACTACACTGCCGCGCGTTTGCTCATTCTGTCAGCAATTTAGCGTTCTTCTTGTTGCTGCTGACGTTTTTTCTCTGCTTTTCGCCGTTCGGCTTTCACTTTGGCCTGTGCAGCTTCTCCCATATCATTACGGATCTGTGCATGGCTAATCAGGGCGAAAATCAGCGTGCCACCGGTAAGGTTACCCAGCAATGTCGGGATAGCGAAGGGCCAGATAAAATCGGTCCAGGGCACGCTGCCGTCAAATACCAGGTAAAACACCTCAACAGAACCCACCACGATATGCGCCAGATCGCCCAGCGCGACCAGCCAGGTCATCATCACAATCACAAACAGTTTGGCGCCCCCTGCAAAGGGGAACATCCAGACCATCGTGGCGATAATCCAGCCTGAAATCACCGCATTGGCAAACATCTCACCCGGCGTGTGTTCCATCACTTTCATGCTGATATCGGTAAAGGCTTGTCGTGTTGCCTCATCAAAGATGGGCATCTCGTTAAACGCCAGCGCCGCGAATGCCGTGCCGATGAGATTCCCCAACAACACAATGCCCCACAGGCGCAGCAGTAATCCGACATTGCCCATCGTTGGTTTGTGCATTATCGGCAGCACGGCCGTTACGGTGTTTTCAGTAAAAAGCTGCTGACGGGCCATAATGACAATCACAAAGCCAAAGGTGTAGCCCAGGTTTTCCAGTAAAAAGGCACCGGGTACGCCGTCCAGATGAACCTGAAAAATACCTTTTGCCATGAGCGATGCGCCCATCGACAAACCGGCCGCAATGGCTGACCACAGCAGGGCCATGCCGTCACGCTCCAGCTCTTTCTCCCCATCCTGACGAATTTCTTCGTGGATAGCGGCAGCGCGTGAGGGAAGGGCATCTTCATTTACCTCGATATCCTCTTTGCCTTCGTCCTTTTCTTCGCTATCAACATCATTTTTGCCCTGATTCATGCTTGATGAAGGCTTCATGTTTTCTCCTGGTAACAGTGCAAATGCGTTATAAGCGTAGACGTTTTTTGGTGTGTGAAAGTGTTTCTGCAATTGCTAGCAAAAGTTACAACATTTTAATGGAGAGCGCTTTTTGACCGTTGCGCCACGCGTAAAGCACGAATGTCTACAACAGCCTGAAAAGCGGGAGGCGCGCGGTCTTCGGCAGATTGCAACATTGTGCTATCATTTCCGCCTTATTTGGCTGGCGCGATTTACCCTCCCATGTTGGAAATCATCAATCTGCTTTGTGTTCGTGATGAGCGTGCGCTCTTTGAGGCGCTTACGTTTAGCGTGGCAGCGGGCAACATTGTGCAAATTGAAGGGCCAAACGGGGCCGGTAAAACCTCACTGCTGCGCGTCCTGGCGGGATTAAGCGCGCCAGAACAGGGTGACGTGCTGTGGCAGTCGCAGCCCATTCAGCGGCAACGTGACGAATGGCACCGTTCCATGCTGTATCTGGGCCATCTTCCGGGTATCAAAGCGGCACTTTCTCCGCTGGAAAATTTGCGGTTTTATCATCATACGTGCAGCGATGAACAAATTTTTAACGCACTAGACAGCGTTGAGCTGGCGGGCTATGAAGACGTCGCGGCATCGCAACTCTCTGCGGGGCAGCAGCGTCGCATTGCCCTGGCACGGTTGTGGCTGACCCAGGCAAGGTTATGGATTCTGGATGAGCCTTTAACCGCCATCGATAAAACCGGCGTTGAAACGCTAATCGCCCGGTTTGCCGATCACCTGTGTGGCGGCGGGGCGCTGATTTTGACCAGCCATCAGGCTTTGCCCGGCTGGCGCGGAGAAATAACCAAAATCAGTCTGAAAAGCGTGGAGTGTCATTAATGCTGTTTCGCCTTATCCAGCGTGAGTTGCGTATCGCATTTCGTCGAGGGGCAGAGGTGGTCAATCCGTTGTGGTTTTTCCTGATTGTCATCACGCTCTTCCCGCTGGGCATTGGACCCGAGCCACAGCAACTGGCGCGCATTGCCCCTGGCATTGTCTGGGTTGCCGCCTTGCTTTCCTCGCTGCTCGCACTGGAAAGGCTGTTCCGTGACGACTATCTCGATGGAACGCTGGAACAGCTTTTATTATCGCCCACGCCGCTACCGGTCACGGTGATGGGCAAAGTGATCGCCCACTGGCTGGTAACCGGCCTGCCCCTGATTCTGCTCTCACCGCTGGTTGCCATGTTACTCTCACTGGATATGCACAGCTGGCGGGCCATGGCATTAACGCTACTGCTCGGTACGCCAACGCTGAGTTTTTTAGGTGCCATCGGGGTTGGGCTGACCGTTGGGTTGCGTCGCGGCGGCGTGCTGCTCAGCCTGCTGGTTTTACCCCTGGCGATTCCGGTCCTTATTTTTGCCAGCGCCGCCATTGATGCGGCGGGGCAGGGGTTAGCCATTGGCGGCTATCTGGCGCTGCTGGGTGCCATGCTGGTCGGCAGTGCCACGCTGGCCCCTTTTGCAACAGCGGCTGCCTTGCGCATCACGCTGCAATAAATCATCACGCAACAGACGTGCAGATAAGCACTAATTAAATGTGAGCAATTCATCATGTGGAAAGGATTACATCAGCTGGCAAAGCCTGAACGGCTCTATCAGTTATGCGGTCGGCTGGTGCCGTGGTGCGCCGTGGCCTGCATAGCGAGTTTGCTGCTGGCATGGGTGTGGGGATTTGGCTATGCACCGCCGGACTATCAGCAGGGCGACAGCTTTCGGATTATGTATATTCACGTTCCTGCGGCAATGTGGTCGATGGGCGTTTACAGCGCCATGGCGGTTGCCGCATTCACCGGCCTGGTATGGCAAATGAAAATGGCCGATCTGGTTTCGGCAGCGATGGCACCAGTGGGAGCCGTCTTCACCTTCATTGCCTTAGTCACCGGTTCTGCCTGGGGCAAACCGATGTGGGGCACCTGGTGGATTTGGGACGCCAGATTAACGTCTGAGCTGGTGCTGCTGTTTTTATATCTTGGCGTTATCGCGCTGTACCATGCGTTTGACGATCGCCGGACGGCTGGGCGCGCGGCCAGCGTGCTGATTCTGGTCGGCGTGATCAATCTGCCCATCATTCATTTTTCCGTGCAGTGGTGGAATACCCTGCACCAGGGATCGTCCGGGCTGATGCAGCAGGCGATAGCGCCACCGATGCGCACGCCGCTGCGCTGGGCGATTCTGGGTTACCTGTTGTTGTTTATTACCCTTACGCTACTGCGCCTGCGTAATCTCATCCTGCTAACGGAACGCCGACGTCCCTGGGCGATTGCACTTGCGAACTCAAGGAGCAAGTCATGACGCCTGCTTTTGCCTCATGGCATGACTTTTTTGCCATGGGAGGCTATGCCTTCTATGTCTGGCTGGCCGTCCTGTGTACGGTACTACCCATGTTGGGGCTGGCACTGCACGCGCTGCTGTCGCATCGTCGTCTGCTGGCTGACATTCGTCAGCGTGATGCCCGGGAGCGCCGCCTGCGTGCGGCCAGACGTCAACATGCCAGTGAACCGACAGGAGAGGAAAAGTGAATACCCGTCGTCGTCGTCGTCTGTATGTTGTGCTGGCGATACTAACCGGACTTGGGCTGGCTACGGCGCTGGTAATGTATGCGCTGCGGTCCAATATCGATCTGTTTTACACGCCGGGTGAAATTATCAATGGCAAAGGCGAGGCGCATATCAGGCCTGAGCCGGGACTGCGCCTGCGCGTGGGCGGCATGGTGATGCCCGGCAGCGTGACACGCGATCCCCAAACCCTGGCCGTCGCCTTTCAGCTTTATGACGGCAGCGCCGTGGTCAGCGTTAACTTTGTCGGCATCTTACCGGACTTGTTTCGTGAAGGTCAGGGCGTCGTAGCTCAGGGCGTTCTTGAACCCGGCAATCTGATTAACGCGAAAGAGGTGCTGGCGAAACATGATGAAAACTACACGCCACCCGAAATTACCATGGCAATGAAGCCCGCACCGCAAGGGCAGGAAGCCATGAAACAGCAGGCAGGGAACACACCATGATGCCAGAAGTGGGCAGTTTTTTACTCTGTCTCGGCTTAGCGCTGGCGCTCCTGCTCAGCGTTTATCCACTGTGGGGCGCATGGCGTCAGGACGCGCGTTTAATGGCAATGGCGCGCCCGCTTGCCGCCGGTTTGTTTGCCTGCATCGCGGGCGCATTTATGCTGCTGGTATGGGCCTTTATCGTTAATGATTTCACCGTCAGCTATGTCGTGAATAACGCCAATACGCTCCTGCCGGTGTATTACCGCATTGCCGCGACCTGGGGCGCGCACGAAGGCTCGTTGCTGTTGTGGGTGCTGCTGCTCAGCAGCTGGACGCTGGCCGTGGCAATATTGAGCCGTGGTATGCCGCAGGACGCGCTGGCCCGTGTGTTGTCAGTGATGGGGATGATTAATCTGGGCTTTTTGCTGTTTATTATCCTCACCTCAAATCCGTTTAGCCGGACGCTCCCCGATTATCCTGTAGACGGTCGCGATCTCAACCCAATGTTGCAGGATATCGGTCTGATTTTTCATCCGCCACTGCTGTATATGGGTTATGTCGGCTTCTCCGTGGCCTTTGCGTTTGCCATCGCCTCGTTAATGGCGGGACGGCTGGATACGGCCTGGGCCCGCTGGTCGCGCCCCTGGACCACCGCCGCCTGGCTCTTTCTCACCATCGGCATTGTGCTGGGTTCAGCCTGGGCTTATTACGAACTGGGCTGGGGCGGCTGGTGGTTTTGGGACCCGGTGGAAAACGCGTCCTTTATGCCGTGGCTGGCGGGCACCGCTTTGATGCATTCGCTGGCGGTCACGGAAAAACGCGGCACCTTCAAAGCCTGGACGGTGTTGTTGGCCATCACCGCGTTCTCACTGAGCCTGCTCGGCACCTTCCTGGTTCGCTCTGGCGTGCTGGTGTCGGTGCACGCTTTTGCCTCCGATCCTGCGCGCGGCATGTTTATTCTGGCATTCCTGGTGATTGTGATTGGCAGTTCACTGCTGCTGTATGCCATTAAAGGCGGACAGGTGCGCAGTCGGGTGCAAAATGAACTCTGGTCGCGCGAATCTTTCCTGCTGGGGAATAACGTACTGTTGATTGCGGCTATGCTGGTGGTGCTGCTCGGTACGCTATTGCCCTTAGTGCATAAGCAATTAGGCCTGGGCAGCATTTCGGTAGGCGAACCCTTCTTTAATACGATGTTTAGTTGGTTAATGGCCCCGCTGGCATTGATGCTCGGTATTGGGCCGTTAGTGCGCTGGCGACGTGATGAACCGCAAAAACTGGTGCGCCGTTTGGTGTTAGCGCTGATCGTCACGCTGATCGCGTCCGTGCTGCTGCCCTGGTGGTTGCAGGATCGTGTTGAAGCCATGACGGTGGTGGGATTACTGATGGCGGTATGGATCATCGTGTTGACCCTGATGGAGCTGCATGAACGCGCCACCCATCGTCACCGTTTTTTCACCGGATTACGTCATCTTTCGCGCAGTCACTGGGGCATGATGCTGGGACACCTTGGCGTGGGCGTCACCGTGATTGGCATTGCGTTCAGTACTCAATACAGCGTTGAGCGCGATGTAAGAATGAAAGCAGGCGACAGCGTCGATATCCATCACTACCATTTTGTTTTTCGTGATGTTCAGGAGTTACAAGGCCCTAACTACAGTGGCGGCGTCGCAGTCATTGATGTTTCTCGCAAGGGCAAGCCGGAAGCCATCCTGTATGCCGAAAAACGCTTTTACTCTGCTGCGCGTACCATGATGACCGAGGCGGCTATTGACGGGGGTTTTACCCGTGATCTTTACGCTGCGCTGGGTGAAGAGCTGAATGACGGCAGCTGGGCGGTGCGTCTTTACTACAAACCTTTTGTTCGCTGGATCTGGTTTGGTGGGCTGTTCATGGCTGTCGGCGGCCTGTTCTGTTTACTGGACCCCCGTTATCGCTCGCGCAAGAAAGCCGATCCTGAGGCGCAGGTATGAAAAAAATTCTGTTTGTTCCGCTGGGATTATTTTTACTGCTGGCAGCCGCCCTCCTGTGGCAACTGTCACGGAATGCTGAAGGGGACGATCCTTCCCGGCTGGAGTCAGCTCTGATTGGCCAGCCCCTGCCCGTTTTCAGGCTGGAGGCGCTGGATAAACCGGGTCAAACCTATAATCAGCAGACGCTGATTACCGGTAAGCCGCTGTTGCTGAACGTCTGGGCGACCTGGTGTCCAACCTGCCGCGCCGAGCATCGTTATCTTAATGCGCTGGCAGAGCAGGGCGTCCGTGTTGTAGGGCTGAACTACAAAGACGATCGCCAAAAGGCGGTGACCTGGCTGAATACGCTGGGCAATCCTTATGCGCTCAGCCTGTATGATGGTGACGGAATGCTGGGCCTCGATCTTGGCGTCTACGGTGCACCTGAAACTTTTCTGATTGATGGCAACGGGATTATTCGCTATCGCCATGCCGGTGACCTGAATCCGCGCGTCTGGCAACAGGAAGTGAAGCCGTTGTGGGATAAATATATGAAGGAGAGCGGCGCATGAAATCCCTTGTGATGATGATCTGTGGGCTGCTGTTTAGCGCCAGCCTGTGGGCCGCGATGGATACCTATGCATTTGACTCCGTCGCGCAGGAAGAGCAGTACCGGGACATCACGGCCTCGCTGCGCTGCCCTAAGTGCCAGAACAACAGCATTGCCGACTCCAACGCCATGATTGCGTCAGATATGCGGTTAAAAGTTTACCAACTGATGAAACAGGGACAGAGTCGTCAGCAGATCGTCGACTATATGGTGGCGCGCTATGGCCATTTCGTCAGCTACCAGCCGCCTGTCACCCCATCCACCCTGATCTTATGGGCCGGGCCGGCACTGTTTGTGGTACTGGGCGCTGCCGTGATCGTGCTGCGTAGTCGTCAGCGCAAAACCCGCAGCGAGCTTGATGATGAAGAACAGCAGCGCCTGGCGGCGATTTTGAAGTCGGACAGGAAAGTATAATGGCGGTTTTTTTAATCACGATGTTGCTGCTCCTGCTGGCGGCCTGCGTGCTGTTTTTGGCGGCAGGCTGGCGACAACGCGAGGCGCGCGGAGATGCGCGCGACAGCCTTAACACACATTTTTATCAGCAACGGTTGGCTGAACTCACTCAGGATGAAGAACAGGGCGTGATTGCCGATCGGGCCGTGATGGAGCGAGAGTTGCAGCAAACCCTGCTCAGTGACATCCCGCCTGCGTCGGAGACCCACGCGCACAGCAGCAGCCGTCGTTGGGTGCTGTTACCCGGCCTTATCGTGTTGATCGTCGTGTCTGTGGCGAGCTATCTCAAAACCGGCGGATTAACGCAGTTGAGTGGCTGGATGCAGATACAGGAAGACTATCCGGCGCTGCGCGCGCAGGTCATGGACCCTCATGCCCGGCCGCTTACCCTGGAGCAACTCTCACGTTTACAGCTCGGTTTGCGCAGCCAACTGCAAAGCGAACCTGATAATCCTGGCGGCTGGGCGATGCTGGGCCGTCTTGGTATGGTACTCAATGATGCCACAACCGCCCGTCAGGCGTTTGAGCGAGCACTCCAGTTAGCACCCAACAATATGGCCTTAAAGCAGGATTATGCCGAGGTACTGACGCGATCGGGCGATCCTCAGGATAACCGCCAGGCCGGGCTGTTGCTTAAGGATCTGCTTAAACAGCATCCGCAGAATATCCGCACGCTGAGTCTGCTGGCCTATAATGCGTTTGAACAGCAGCAGTATTCGCAGGCCATAGACAGTTGGGAAACGCTGTTGCACGTGTTGCCGACCGATGATCCTCGTCGCGACGGCATCGCGCGCAGCATTGAACAAGCCAAAACAGACGCCGGGCAGCAAAACACACAGCTGGCGGTCGACGTGACACTTTCTCCGCAGGCAGAAAAAATGTTACCGCCGGGCGGAGTCATGTATATTTCGGTTACTGACGGTATATCGCCTGTCCCGGTGGCGGTGAAGCGGCTATCGCCCGGCCATTTTCCCGTATCGCTGACGCTGGATGACAGTAATGCCATGTTGCAAGATCGCCGTCTTTCGGCGCAGAAACAGATCCAGGTGCGCGTCAGAATTTCACGCAATGGCCGCGCCAGTCCAGAGCCGGGCGACTGGTTCGGGCTTAGCGCAGTGGTTCCCTGGGATGGTCATCAGCATATTGCCGTGGCGATCGATCAGCAGCAGCCTTAACCGGCTGCTATCTGGCAATGTCTGAATCTGTGAACCGCACGGGAGATATCAGCTATGCTTGCTGCAATGCGCTGATCTACCCGGTGAAACTTGCAGGGTATAAATAACTTACATGCACAGGGAGAAAAAAATGGATCACCGCCTGACCAGCCTGGCCTTGGCCAGTGTGCTTCTGGTTGGTTGTGCCAGTTCAAAGCCTGACGACGACGCGCCTGCAGGGCGTAGCGATCCGCTTGAAGGCTTTAACCGCACAATGTTCAACTTCAACTATAACGTGCTGGACCCGTACGTGCTGCGCCCTGTGGCAGTCGCCTGGCGCGACTACGTGCCCGTGCCTGCACGTGCTGGCCTGAGCAACTTCCTGGGTAACCTTGGCGAGCCAGCCAGTATGGTGAATGCTATCCTGGTCGGCGATCCGCGTAACGCGGGTATCCACTTTACGCGCTTCTTCCTGAATACGGTGCTGGGGCTGGGCGGTTTCATCGATGTCGCTGGTAAAGCCAATCCGGAACTGGCACGTCAGGGATCGCAGCGTTTTGGTACTACGCTGGGTCATTATGGTGTGGGTTACGGTCCTTATGTGCAGTTACCTGGCTATGGGAGCTTCACGGTGCGTCAGGACGGCGGTGACTACGTCGATACGCTTTATCCTGTGCTTGGCTGGTTGACCTGGCCCATGTCGATTGGTAAATGGACACTGGAAGGCATTGAATCACGCGCGCAACTGCTGGACTCGGATGCCATCCTGAAACAGCAACGCGATCCTTACGCCTTTGTGCGTAGCGCCTATTTCCAGCGCTATGACTTCCTGGCGCGCGGCGGCAAGTTGAAGCCAGAAGATAATCCTAACGCTGCGGCGATTCAGGGCGATCTGAAAGATATTGATTCTCAGTAAGCCACGGCGAGTGAAAAGCCGCCTGTGCAAAGGGCGGCCTCAGGATTGGCGCAGGATGATGTAAGGCTGTTACGCTGTCGTCCTGATAACGTTGATGATCGTTGGACAATAAAAAAGCGACACGCAGTGTCGCTTTTTTTATGCGTTTAGCGCATCAGAACTTGTAGTTAAAGCTCGCGCCATACAGCCAGGCTTTACCGCTGGAGTTAAAGGTATAGTTGCCTTCCTGTACGGTGACTTTCTGACCGTGCATGTAAGACACGCCGACATCTACCGATGCAGCGTCGTTAAACGCATAAGAGGCACCGGCGCTCAGCCACAAACGGTCCTGATCCGGGATAGAGATAGAACGTTTATCTGCCGGAACCGGGCTGTCATCAAAGGCGATACCGCTGCGGAAGGTCCAGTTTTTGTCGTACTGATAGGTGGTACCCAGTGCGATGCGGTAGGCATCATGGAAACCCTCATCTTTGTAAAACAGCGTCTGGCCGTTTGAGCCCGTCGCTTTCAACTCCTGGAACTGGCTCCAGCTGGTATAGGCCAGGCTATAGTGCACGGCCCACTGCGGTGCCACTTTATGCCAGCCTGAAACTTCCCACATTTCTGGCAGGTTCAGGGTTAGTGACCCCGGAATGGTATTACCGCTTGTGCCAAAAGGCGCACCGGGAAGATTAAAGGCATTGATAGCGGCGGGCAGATTACTTTTGTAATCCCCATCGAAATCGACTTTCACTTCAGAGCGGTAGGTGAAACCGAAACGGTTATTTTCATCCACTTCATACAAAATTCCGGCGTTCCAGCCGTAGCCCCATTTGTCACCTTTCAGGCGGGCAATCTGCGTATCAGCCGGAATGCCGAGTGCAGAGAAGGATTCGCCAGCATAACGCTCAATTTTTGCTTTGGCATAAACAGCGTCAAAGCCCACACCGAAGCTGAAATGCTCATTCAGACGATAAGCGGTGCTGAGGTTCAGGTTAGCGGTCATCAGGTCGGTTTTACCGCCGAATCCCCCCGCGGTATAGCCATCATTAAATTCTGTCGCCAGGCCGTAGTTTGAGGTCGCTGATGCGCCAACCCACCATTGATCGTTAATCGGCTGGACGTAATGCAGGTTAGGGATCCACTGATTGGGGGCGATGTTTTTCGCATCCAGACTGCGTCCCGATGGACTTTGCCCACTGATATCGACCTGAGGATCAATATAAACCGCACCGATAGAAAACTCAGGACGATCCATGAGCGCCATGGTTGCCGGGTTACGACTGGCTGAGGCCGCCGTATCACCCATTGCGCCTTCGCCAGAATAAGCGCGACCTAAACCAATGGAAGAAAATTCATTTAACTGAAATCCGGCTGCGTATACGTTAGAGGAAATTAGCGCTACTGCAGCTGCCACGGCTGACTTTGCGAACAGGTTTTTATGGTTCATGACCACAACCTCATGTGAATTATTATTTAACGTTGTGACGTCGCGTAACAAGGAACGGCGGATTGTATGGACTGATGTCAAACGTACATATCAGACCAGTGCGGAGAGTATAGGTCCGACCTGTACACATGTTGCAATATTGTTTTTAAAATATTTCCAATTTGATCGATGAAAATTCGATCTGCTTAACACTTCTCAGGATAAAACGGCAAGAGAGGCAGGATTAAAACTGATCCATATCAAATTTTATTGTGATATTCGTCACTTAGCGCGGTGTGTCTGGCAGCCTGAAAAACGAAGGCGTAAAATTTTTAGCAGAAAATTACCCACCTTATGATGTGTTGTCAGGAGAGACCCATGACTGATGCTTTAAAAAAATGTAGCGCGACAGAAACGGCTGCGTGCTGTTGTGTCGATGTCGGTACGGTGATGGATAATTCGGACTGTACGGCCAGCTGGTCAGAATGGTTTGCCCGGCGTGCCGAGGCGGAAAGTAAACTGGCCCGGCTGACTGAAAAAGCGCGGCAGGTCGAGTCCGAACCCTGCGTTATTCAAGCCAGCATGGTGGAAGAGGCCGACGGCGTGCAGCTTAATATCGATTTCACCTTTAGCTGTCAGGCTGAAACCCTGATTTTTCAACTCGGTTTACGTTAAGGCTTTCGACGCCGCTTCTGTGCGGCGTTTTTCATTTTCGTGTTTCTCATCTCACTTTTCTCCTCCTGATGTTGGCGGCGCCCCGGCTTGTGGTTAACACTGTGGATCAGGTCAGACCTCTTTCGGCAATGATGCCTCGGTCACGATGTACAGGTGAAAACAATGAGCAAAGCGCAGTCACTGCTGACGCGTAATGGCGAGCGCATCGCCATAACCCACGGATTACGTACACCTTTCCTTCGCCAGGCTACGGGTTTTCACGGCATCCCAGCGGTCGAACTGGGCCGCATGGTGATAAGCGAAATCATGGCCCGCAGTGAGCTTCCGGTCGACATCATCGAACAACTGGTCTTCGGGCAGGTGGTGCAGATGCCGGAAGCACCGAATATTGCGCGTGAGATTGTGCTGAGCAGTGGCCTGAGTGTGAATACCGACGCCTACAGCGTCAGCCGGGCCTGCGCCACCAGCTTTCAGGCGGTGGCAAACGTCACTGAAAGCTTACTGGCCGGCACCATTTCTGCGGGCATTGCGGGCGGGGCTGACTCCTCCTCGGTGTTGCCTGTCGGAGTGAGTAAAACACTGGCGCGTGCGCTGGTGGACTTGAATAAAGCGCGTAGCTTTTCGCAGAAGTTACATATTCTGCGGCGGTTGCGGCCCCGAGATCTGTTACCGGTGCCGCCTGCGGTCGCGGAATATTCCACAGGATTACGCATGGGTGATACTGCAGAACAGATGGCGAAAACGCACGGCATTAGCCGGGAAGAGCAGGACGCGCTGGCCTTGCGATCGCATCAGCGTGCAGCCCAGGCCTGGCAGTCAGGGGTGCTGAATCAGGAAGTGATGGCCGCTTTTGTGCCGCCGTGGAAAACGCCCATTGAACAGGATAATAATGTGCGCATGGATGCGAAAGCCGCCGACTATGCCCGACTGCGTCCGGCGTTTGACCGCCAGCACGGTACTGTCACCGCGGCAAACAGCACGCCGCTTACCGACGGTGCGGCGGCAGTCATTTTGATGCGTGAAGGCCGGGCAAAAGAGCTTGGTTTACAGCCGCTGGGCTACTTACGCAGCTATGCGTTTACCGCTATCGACGTCTGGCAGGACATGCTGCTAGGGCCGGCCTATGCTTCACCTTTAGCGCTGGATCGCGCCGGAATCACGCTAAGTGATTTAACCCTGATAGATATGCACGAGGCGTTCGCGGCGCAGACGTTAAGCAATTTAAAAATGTTCCGTGATGAACGCTTTGCCCGGGACGTGCTAAACCGTCCGCATGCGCTGGGCGAGGTCGACGAGGCGCGCTTTAACGTCTCGGGCGGATCGATCGCCTTTGGGCATCCCTTTGCCGCCACCGGTGCGCGCATGATCACCCAGACGTTAAATGAATTACGCCGCCGGGGCGGGGGGCTGGGTTTAGTCACGGCCTGTGCCGCCGGGGGTTTAGGTGCAGCAATGGTTCTGGAGGCCGAATAATGGAACAGAGCGCTTTCACATTACAAATGCGGGACGATCACGTTGGCGTGATCACCATTGATGTGCCAGATGAAAAGATGAATACGCTAAAGGCGGAGTTTGCGGCACAGATTGCGGCGATCATCGCGCAGGCGCGCAAGAACCCGCAGTTGCTGGGGCTGGTGCTGATTTCCGGCAAGCCTGACAACTTTGTTGCAGGTGCCGATATCAGCATGATCGATCGTTGTCGAAACGCCCATGAGGCGGAAGCGCTGGCGAGACAAGGACAGGAGGTGATGGCCGCTATCGCAGCCTTACCTTTTCCGGTGGTGGCAGCGATCCACGGTGCCTGCCTGGGCGGTGGTCTTGAGCTGGCGCTGGCCTGTAACACGCGCATCTGCTCGCTGGATGATAAAACCCGCATCGGCCTGCCGGAGGTACAGTTGGGATTACTGCCGGGCTCGGGCGGTACCCAGCGTCTGCCTCGCTTAATCGGCGTGCAGAAAGCGCTACCGCTCATTCTTACCGGTAAAAATCTGCGAGCAAAACAGGCGAAAAAGCTGGGCATTGTGGACGATGCCGTGCCGCAGGCCATTCTGCTGGATACCGCCATTGCGCAGGTAAAAAAAGGAAAATTCCGCAGAGCGCCGCTGCCATTGCGCGATCGACTGCTGCAAGGCCCGGTGGCTCGCCAGGCGCTGTTCGCGCTGGTCAGGCGTGAAACCGACCGTAAAACGCAGGGTAACTATCCTGCGGCACAGCGCATCATCGAGGTGGTACGCATCGGCCTGGAGCAGAACAGCCAGGCCGGTTATGCCGCCGAGGCACGCGCGTTTGGCGAGCTGGCGATGACACCCGAGTCGGCCGCGCTGCGCAGTCTGTTTTTTGCCTCAACAGCGCTGAAGAAAGAGAACGGGACCCGTGCCGAACCACGACTCATCCAGCGGATTGGGGTTTTGGGAGGCGGACTGATGGGCGGCGGGATCGCCAGCGTCAGCGCCATCAATGCCGGGTTGCCGGTGCGCATCAAAGACATCAGCCTGCAAGGCATCAACCATGCGCTGCAAACCAGTTGGGCGCTGCTCGGTAAAAAAGTGAAACGTCGGCAGTTAAGTCCGGCGCAGCGTCAGCAGCAGATGGCACGCATCAGCGGCGGCACGGATTATCAGGGTTTTGCTCACCGCGATATGGTCATTGAGGCGGTGTTTGAGGATCTGGCGCTTAAAAGGCAGATGGTGGCCGACGTCGAGGCGCATTGTCAGCCTGATACGATCTTTGCGTCTAACACGTCATCGATCCCTATTGCGGAGATTGCCGCGACGGCCCAGCGTCCGCAGAACATCATCGGTCTGCATTACTTTAGTCCGGTAGAAAAAATGCCGCTGGTGGAGGTGATTCCGCATGCGACAACCTCACCTGAAACGCTGGCCAGCACGGTCACGCTGGCACGAAAACAGGGTAAAACGCCGATAGTGGTGGCGGACAAACCGGGCTTTTACGTCAACCGTATTCTGACGCCTTACATCAATGAAGCCATGCGCTGTGTGGTGGAAGGGGAGCCGATCGATCACATCGATCGGGCACTGGTGAAGTTTGGTTTCCCGGTCGGGCCGGTTCAGTTACTGGATGAAGTGGGGATTGATGTCGGCAGTAAAATCTCCCCGGGGTTACAACAGGCTTATGGCGAGCGGTTTGCTGCGCCTTCTGCGCTGGATGCGGTGATTCAGGACGGACGCAAAGGGCGTAAAAACGGTAAGGGGTTTTATCTGTATGGATCGTCGCGATTCGCGCGCAAAAAAGTCGATCCCGCGGTGTACAGCTTATTGAAGCGTAAACCGGTGAAGACGCAGAGTGGCGCGCAGATTGCCGAGCGTTGTGTGTTGATGATGTTAAACGAAGCGGTGCGCTGTCTGGATGAGCAGATTATTCGCTCGCCGCGGGACGGTGATATCGGTGCCGTGTTTGGCATTGGCTTTCCGCCGTTCCTGGGAGGGCCGTTTCATTACATTGACAGGCTGGGCGCAGCAGAGATGGTGAGCAGATTAACGCGGCTTGAGCAGCAATACGGTGACCGTTTTGCGCCCTGTGACGCATTGCTGCGCGCAGCGGAGCAGCAGACAAAGTTTTACACTTCTTCATAAATACGAATACCCATCCTGATTCAGGGGGTTAGAAACGCGCCGCACAAGCGTGAGGCGTTACACGAATCTGACAGGTGCTTATTTAATAAACAACCGGTTGACTATACTGAAGTCATTAGGGTACAACACGACGTTCATTCGCAGAATGAAGCGCCTGACGCGAATGCATCAGGCGATGTCGACAAACTACAGCGGTGCTTTATGCAAGTTTTTATCATGCGTCACGGCGATGCGGCTCTTGAGGCTGCCAGTGATTCGGTCAGGCCTTTAACGCTTTGTGGATGTGACGAATCACGTCAGATGGCAAACTGGTTAAAAGGTCAGTCTGTTGACATTGAACGTGTACTGGTCAGTCCTTATCTGCGTGCGCAGCAAACGCTCGCCACGTTTCGTGAGGCCTTTCCTTTGCCAGACGGTGAGGATATTTTGCCGGAACTCACGCCCGGCGGCGATCCCGGTCTGGTGGGATGCCATTTGCAGGCGCTGGCCAATGAAGGGGTGAAATCGGTGCTGGTGATCTCTCACTTACCGTTGGTGGGATACCTGGTGTCGGAACTGTGCCCCCAGGAAACACCGCCAATGTTTGCCACTTCTGCAATTGCCTGCGTTGACTTCGATCCCGCTGAAAGCCAGGGCACATTGCTGTGGCAGATTAGCCCGAAAAAACTGGCGAAAGCCATGTAATGATGTCGGGCCATAAAATGGCCCGAACATGCATGAATCCACAACGGAACAACCATCCCGTCAGGCTTTTCCCGAACAGATTACGCAATCACAAAACGTGATACCGAGCCTGCCAGCGTTTGTGCCTGGTCATGAAGCGCACTGGCCGCCGCAGAGGACTGTTCCACTAACGCCGCGTTTTGCTGCGTCACATTATCCATTTCAACGATAGCCACGCCCACCTGCGCAATGCCGCGGTTCTGCTCTTCAGACGCCTGAGAAATCTCGTTCAGTATCTCTGTCACATTGCTGACTGAGGTAACGATTTCACCCATGGTGTTGCCTGTCTGACTGACCAGTTGCGAACCCGCGCTGATACGGGCAACCGAATCCTGAATCAGCGTTTCGATTTCTTTCGCGGCTAATGCGCTGCGCTGCGCCAGGTTTCTCACTTCACTGGCGACGACGGCAAAACCCCGACCCTGCTCGCCAGCCCGTGCCGCTTCGACCGCAGCGTTCAGTGCCAGAATATTGGTCTGAAACGCGATGCTGTTAATCACGGAGGTGATCTCCGAGATTTTTCCTGAGCTGGCAGAAATTTCATTCATGGTGCTGACCACGCTGGTAACCAGTTGTCCGCCACGGCTGGCCGTGTCGAAAGTTTCCTGTGCCAGTCTGCTGGAATGATGAATATTATCGGCATTCTGTTTTACGGTGGATGTCAGCTGCTCCATGCTGGCTGCCGTTTGCGCAAGGGCGGCCGCCTGACTTTCCGTTCGTGCAGACAAGTCATTATTCCCGGAGGCGATTTCTGCCGACGCCTGACTCACGCTGGTGACGCCGCTGCGGATACCGCTGATAATCCGGCGCAGTTCATCACTCATTTCACCTACCGCATGCATGAGTTCGCCCAGTTCATCCCGGCGAGAGGTGTGCATCACGGTGCTGAGATCGCCACGTGCCATTTGTCGGGCAATATGCAGAAGCTCAGATAAGGGACGCGTCAGCTGGCGGGTAATAAACAGCGCAATAAGAATACCCGCAATGATGGCACCAATAACAATGGTCGCCATCAGCCAAACGGCTTGTCTGGCATCGTGATTGGTGGCGTCCAGCTGTTGGGTAAACAACGCATTGCTCATATCGGTCAGGGTTTTGCCTGCCGCCGCCAGTTCGGCTGTGGCCTCTTCGCCCGCTTTTACCGAAGCCATCATCGCGCTGATATCCGCTTGTTTTGTCACGAGCTGTTCACTGATTTTGTCGATTGCTGCAGCGTCTGCGGGGGTAAGCCGAGATTTGATCTGCGCAATAAGTCCGACGGTTTCAGTGAGGAAGCTGCTGAGCACATTGCGATCTTCATCTTTATGCTCAAGGCCAAAGAGTTTCACCCGCACCGCTACGCCGCTCAAATGCTTATTGATCTCCTGCAACGCGGCGGCGGTCTGCGCGTCACCGTTATTGCTTGCGGCGAGCTGACCAATAGCACGCATCTCATCAGCCACGGAGAGGTTCGTCAGCGCCTGCGTACCGTCACGGACGGCCTGCACGGTACCGGCCCGTTTCTGCCGGTAAGTGGCAATGGCCGACGGCATCGCGGTAATCATTGCCTGCTGACTGTCATCCCAACGAAAAACGCCCAGGTTTTTCAAGTTCTGATCTACCTCTTTCAGCATGTCTTCGTTCAGAACGATGAATTTTTCATCATGTGTTTTAACGAATTGCAGGCGGGCATCTTTGGCCTGTGAAAACCGGTCATTGACGCTTTTAAGCTCCCTGAGCTTTTCGGCCCGCACGCTAATGTCATTCAGATTTTTAATGCCGCATATCGCGACAGCCAGACTCAACAATAAAATAAGCCCAAAACCGAGCATGAGCTTTTTGCCCACTTTTAAATTCTCAAAAAAATTACTCAACCCGCTCATTCAAAAAGTTCCCTTGGTCAATGTGCCAATAATGTTTAAACGTAATATGCCTAAATGCTTGAACGTTATCGGCAGCGGGAAAATTGTATTCAGTATAAATAGTTTCTTAAGCAAATAGTCTGCGTCAGCCTGAACAGAAATCAGCAGAACGCCCGGACAATAAGGGGCGGAATGACGCGTGATAAGGGAAGAAGGTGTAACGCAGTGGCGCGGATTCCCCCGGCAAAGGGGGAACAAGCGGGACGGCAGGGCAAGGGGCTTAAGACGTTTTTCTGCCTGAATATCAAGGCAATTCTGGCGGTTGCCACTCTTCAATTTCAATAAGGACTAATAACGCGGCATCGCCGCCAAACATTTTGGGTGCCTGGTGAAAGGCCATCACCCAGGGATGCTGGGCCAGCCACAACGGCGTTTGTTGCTTTAAAATATGTTTACCATGTCCGGTCATCACGCTGGCACAAAAAAGGTGTTCGCGACGACAGGCGGCAATCAACGCGCCTAACTCCTGCTTGGCTTGCATCTGGGTCAGCCCGTGCAGATCAAGAAAAATCTCTGGCGTGTAATCACCCCGGCGCAGCTTCTTCAGCTCAAAGTGGCTCACGTCGGCACGAACATAGCGCGTTGCCCCTTCAGTGGACAGCAGCGGCTGGAATTCATCTGAAAAGTAGTGGCTGTTATCCGCTTGTTCAGACAACAGTCTTTTTATCGGGACTTCCCGGGTTTTCACTGCCGGTTTGTGCACGATAGTGTCTTGTTTTAATTGACGCGTGCCCGTCATCAACTGGCGAAACAGCGCTTGATCATCCTGGCTCAGGGGGGTTTTTTTACTCATTATTCGTAAATCATATCTGAGGTGGCTGATTAACAGCAGAAGCCGATACCTTACCGTTAACCGTCATTAATTGTCAGCTTTTTCACCTTGCCGCGCTGAATTCTCCTCGGCTTCGTGGCAAACTATCGGCCGATTTAGTAAAAGGCCTGCGGAGGGCTACGTGGACAAAATTTTCGTCGATGAGGCAGTGAATGAACTGCACACCATTCAGGATATGCTGCGCTGGTCGGTAAGCCGCTTTACCGCTGCCGGAATCTGGTACGGACACGGCACAGATAATCCCTGGGACGAAGCTGTCCAGCTGGTTCTGCCCACGCTGTGGTTACCCTTAGATATCCCGGAAGATATGCGAAACGCGCGCCTGACAGCCAGCGAACGCCATCGCATCGTTGAGCGCGTCATTCGCCGCGTGAACGAGCGTATCCCGGTCGCCTATCTCACCAACAAGGCCTGGTTCTGCGGCCATGAGTTTTACGTTGATGAACGCGTTCTGGTGCCTCGTTCACCGATTGGTGAACTGATTGAAAACCGCTTTGCCGGTTTAGTGACGGAAAAACCGCGTCATATTCTGGACATGTGCACCGGCAGCGGCTGTATTGCGATTGCCTGCGCCTATGCGTTCCCGGAGGCTGAAGTCGATGCGGTGGATATTTCTCATGATGCGCTGGCGGTGGCCGAGCAGAATATTGAAGAGCACGGTCTGATACATCACGTGACGCCAATTCGCGCCGATCTGTTCCGCGAACTGCCGCCGGTACAGTACGATCTGATCGTGACTAACCCGCCTTATGTTGATGCGGAAGATATGGACGACCTGCCGAGCGAATATCAGCATGAACCCGAACTGGGTCTGGCTGCGGGCAGCGACGGGCTTAAACTGGTGCGCCGCATCCTCGCCTGCGCGCCGGGCTATTTGAGCGAACAGGGCGTGCTGATTTGCGAAGTGGGTAACAGCATGGTGCATATGATGGAGCAATATCCTGACGTGCCTTTCACCTGGCTGGAGTTCGACAACGGCGGTGACGGCGTCTTTATGCTCACCCGTCAGCAGATCGTTGATGCACAGCACCATTTCTCATTTTATAAAGACTAAAAGGGTGGGCGAACTTTCGCCCGTCAAACCGTAACAAGGAATCTCAATGGCCGGAAACAGCATCGGACAGTTCTTTCGCGTCACCACGTTTGGTGAATCTCACGGTATTGCCCTGGGCTGTATCGTTGATGGCGTGCCGCCGGGCATTCCGTTAACCGAAGCCGATATCCAGCACGATCTTGATCGTCGCCGTCCGGGAACGTCGCGCTACACCACCCAGCGCCGTGAGCCGGATCAGGTGAAAATTTTGTCCGGTGTCTTTGACGGCATCACCACCGGTACCTCGATTGGCCTGCTGATCGAGAATACCGATCAACGTTCGCAGGATTACGGTGCCATCAAAGACCTGTTCCGTCCGGGCCATGCGGATTACACCTATGAGCAAAAATACGGCACGCGTGACTACCGTGGCGGTGGCCGTTCATCGGCACGCGAAACCGCGATGCGCGTGGCGGCCGGCGTGATTGCTAAAAAATACCTGCAGATGAAGCACGGTATCCTGGTTCGCGGCTATCTGGCGCAGATCGGCGACGTTGCCTGCGAACTGAAAGACTGGAGCATCGTTGAACAGAATCCCTTCTTTTGCCCGGATGCCGACAAGCTGGAGGCGCTGGATGAACTGATGCGCGCCCTGAAGAAAGAAGGGGATTCGATTGGGGCCAGGGTCACGGTTATGGCGGAAAATGTCCCACCAGGCCTGGGCGAACCGGTTTTTGATCGCCTGGATGCTGACCTCGCGCATGCACTCATGAGCATTAACGCGGTGAAAGGTGTGGAAATCGGCGACGGTTTTGCCGTAGTGAATCAGCGCGGCAGTCAACATCGTGATGAAATCCGCGCCACCGGTTTTCAGAGCAATCATGCAGGCGGTATCCTCGGCGGCATCAGCAGCGGTCAGACGATTAGCGCGAATCTGGCCATGAAACCGACCTCCAGTATTACCGTACCGGGTAAAACCATCACCCGCGATGGCGAGGAAGTGGAGATGATCACCAAAGGTCGTCACGATCCTTGTGTGGGCATCCGTGCCGTCCCCATTGCAGAAGCCATGATGGCGATCGTGCTGATGGATCATCTGCTGCGCCAGCGCGCGCAGTGCGGTGAGGTTAACTCGACGGTGCCACGTTGGTGAGCCTATGAAAATCTTGCTGATGGTGAGTGCGCTCCTGCTGAGTGCCTCCAGCCTGGCGGCAACGCCGTGGCAACGTATCCAGCACCCTGTTGCGGGTGAGCCCAATGCGATTGGGGGCTTTGCCAACGGCTGTATCGTGGGTGCCCAGGCGTTGCCGCTTAACTCGCCGGATTATCAGGTCATGCGCCAGGATCAGCGCCGCTATTTCGGTCATCCCGATCTGATCCTGTTTATTCAGCGCCTGGCAACCCAGGCGCATAACCTCCAACTGGGAAACGTGCTGATTGGCGATATGGGCATGGCGGCAGGCGGGCGCTTTAGCAGTGGACATGCCAGCCACCAAACCGGGCTGGACGTCGATATTTGGCTACAACTGCCTAAAACCCGCTGGAGCGCGCAGCAACTCCTTAAACCGCAGCCGTTGGATCTCGTCACCGCTGACGACAAGAACGTGGTGGCGCGTCACTGGCAGCCTGAAATCGATAGCCTGATCAAACTGGCGGCGAAAGATGACGATGTGACACGTATCTTCGTCAATCCGGCGATTAAAAAGCAGCTTTGTGCTGATGCAGGTAGCGATCGTGGCTGGCTACGAAAAGTGCGTCCCTGGTTTGCGCATCGCGCGCACATGCACGTCCGCTTGCGCTGTCCTCAGGGCAGCACCGAGTGTGAAGAGCAGGCCCCACCGCCTGCGGGTGATGGCTGTGGAGCCGAACTTCAGAGCTGGTTTTTGCCCAAACAGCCTGGTTCTGCGCCGGTAAAACGTGAGCCACCGCCGCTGCCTGCGGCCTGTCAGGCACTGCTGGATAAACATTTACTGTAAGGGTTCCCATGGAATGGTTCGTTGTCAGCCCGCTGTTGGTTGTGCTGCTGTTTTTTATTGCCCTGCTGGCTGGGTTCATTGACTCCATTGCGGGCGGCGGCGGACTGTTAACGGTTCCCTCTTTGCTGGCTGCCGGGCTGTCACCTGCGCAGGCGCTGGCGACCAACAAGCTGCAATCGGTCGGCGGATCTTTCTCATCCAGCCTCTATTTTGTTCGGCGCGGGGCCATCCGACTCAGCGAGCAGCGGCTGAATATCGCCATGACCTTTTTGGGGTCGATTGGCGGGGCCATTCTCATCCAGCACCTGCAGGCTGATATGCTGCGTCAGGTGTTGCCGCTGCTGTTAATCGCTATCGGCATGTGGTTTCTGCTGATGCCACGTATCGGTGAAGAAGACCGCGTTCACCGTCTGCAGGGGCTGCCTTTCGCCCTGATTGGCGGTGGCTGTGTCGGCTTTTATGACGGTTTTTTTGGGCCGGGTGCCGGCTCATTTTACGCACTGGCCTTCGTTACGCTGTGCGGCTATAACCTGGCAAAAGCCACCGCGCACGCCAAGCTGCTTAACTTCACCTCCAACTTTGGTAGCCTGCTGTTTTTTATATTTGGTGGCAAAGTGGTGTGGGGCACAGGGCTTATCATGATGCTGGGGGCATTTTGTGGTGCCCGGCTGGGTGCAAGGCTGGTGCTGGCACGTGGACAAAAGCTGATCCGCCCGATGGTGGTAATCGTTTCGGCGGTCATGAGCGCCAAACTGCTCTGGGACAGCCACGGCAGTGAATTGATGGCCTGGCTGACCACGCTGAATCTGTAATACTTTTACGTGATGACTTAATGACAACAACTCATAACTACGAACAGCTGATCGCGCTGTTTGATGATTGCTTTAGCCACGACTTTCAGACCCGTCTAATTAAAGGCGATGACGAACCGATCTATCTTCCTGCGGATGACGAATCGCCATGGAATCGGGTGGTGTTTGCTCATGGATATTACGCCAGCGCGTTACATGAAATTTCGCACTGGTGCATCGCGGGTGAAGCCCGGCGCAAGCTGGTGGATTTTGGTTATTGGTATTGTCCGGATGGTCGCGATGCGCAAACGCAAAGCCAGTTCGAAGCGGTAGAGGTTAAGCCGCAGGCGCTGGAATGGATGTTTTGTGTGGCTGCAGGCTTTCCCTTCAACGTCAGTTGTGACAATCTCGAAGGAGATTGTGAGCCAGATCGCATTGTGTTCCAGCGAAAGGTTCATGCCCAGGTCATGAACTACCTGGCGTCGGGTATTCCTGCCCGTCCCGCACGCTTTATTTCAGCCCTGGCTGACTATTATGGCAGGCCTTCTCTGACCGCATCGCAATTTCCCTGGCCGGACGATTTGTGATGCAGAAGGGACTTAATAACAGAGGAATGATGAGATGATCGCAGAATTTGAGGCACGTATTCTGGCCCTGATTGACGACATGGTTGAGCACGCCAGTGACGATGAGCTATTTGCCAGCGGTTATCTGCGTGGCCACCTCACGTTGGCAGTGGCGGAAGTGGAACGCCTGGACGAACACACGCCGCAAGCGTTACAGATCCAGGTGACACGAAGCCTGCAAAACGCTATCGCCGCCGGAGAATTATCGCCCCGGGATCAGGCGCTGGTGATTGGTATGTGGGATAACCTGTTTTTACAGGCTCGCCAGCAGTCTGCCTGAATGCACGGGGCGGTACGCCGCCCGTGCTAGTTCCCCGCTTTTTTGCCCTTCAGCAATTTTCTTACCCAATAACGATTTGGATTGAGCGCCGCCAGCGTGCTGGCATCCAGCGGCTGGGGTTCGCCGCTGAGCTGAGCCGCCAGCACTTCTGCCGCCAGGGGCGCACTGCACAATCCACGTGAGCCAAGCGCGCCAAACACATAAAGCCCTGAAAAATACGGTGCCGTTTCGCTTTCTGCTTCGCGGGTGCGTTGCTGTGCAAGATCCGCATAGGTGGCAAGCGTCGCCGCGTAATCCGGCACGCTGCCCACCATGGGCAAATGGTCCCGGGTGGCGCAGCGTACGCCATTGCGCGCCTCGCCCTGGCTGACGTCCACTTCATCCACCCACCCGCTGTGGGGCAGGCAGTGCTGCAGACGGCTGCGGTTTTGCTGCTGGTCGTCTTCACGGTAGGCCGTCGACGTATCGCCACGGTGATAGCTGGCGCCGATACAGTGCGTCCCAAACTGTGGGCTGGCTGGGGTGAGATAACCGTCATAACAGAGCACCGTTTTCAGCGCCGATAACGTGGGTGAAGCCGGAATATGACTGACCTGGCCGGCGACCGGATAAACCGGCAGCGAGTCGGTCTGGGTCAGATGGGTAATCGCATGACCGTTAGCCAGCACCACAGCCTGGTGGCAGGTGGCGGGTTGTTCACTGAAGGTCAACTGCCAGCCTTGCGAATGCGGCTCCAGCGCGGTGACGCGGTGCAGCCAGTGAACACGTAATCCGAGTCGTTCACCGTGGGATAACAACGCAGAGGTCAATTCGGCCGGGGCTAACCAGCCACCCAGCGGATAAAAGATACCATCACAATCCAGCGCCACGTTGGCCAGTGCCTCCGCCTCGTCGCGGTTGACGCTGTAAGCGACCTCAGCCGGTAAGGCCATTTTCAGCATCTGCGCAATCTTGCTGGCGCTTTTCTCGTCCCAGCCCAACTGTAATACACCGCTCCAGTCATGTTCGTAAGGGAGATCGAGTGCGTCATACAGGCGACGGGCGAAACTGAATGCAGCAGGAAAGAAGCTGGCCAGCGCGGGATCGTGCTGATTCAGCAGGGGATACAGCGCGCCCTGGCGATTACTGGACGCGCCCAGAGCGGGTGCCTCATCGGCACAGTAGAGCGTTACCTGAAAGCCCCGGCGCAGCAGCGCAAGGGCCAGCGTGGCGCTTGCCACGCCGCCGCCAACCAGGGCAATCTCCTTGCCGGACAGCGCAGGGCGCGCATACCAGGGCTGGCGATGCGCCAGCGCGGGTGCGGTCTCCAGCGAACCGCACAGCATTTCCCGTTTTGGCCCGAACCCTTTACGCCGGGTCACCGCAAAGCCCGCCTGTTGCAAACCGCGCCGCACAAAACCCGCCGCCGTAAAGGTCGCGAAGGTGCCACCCGGCCGCGCCAGCTTTGCCATCGACTGGAACAGGTCAGGCGTCCACATATCGGGGTTTTTCGACGGCGCAAAGCCATCTAAAAACCAGGCATCGACCTGACGATGCAGACTGTCATCAAAATTATCAATTAGCGCATTAATATCGCCTAACCACAGATCCAGCGTGATGCGGCCCGAATCAAATAACACACGTTGGCAGCCCGGCAGTGCCAGGGGCCACTGGCACTGAAGTTGTTCAGCCCAGGGGGCCAGTTCGGGCCAGTGCTGATGCGCCGCCGTCAAATCGGCCTGGGTCAGCGGAAATTTTTCAAAGCTGATGAAATGCAGTCGTTTTAAGGCCGCATCAGGATGGTGGCGCTGAAAGGAATCAAAGGCTTGCCACAGCGTCAGAAAATTAAGGCCTGTGCCGAAACCGCTTTCGGCAACAATCAGCAGATCGCGCGGATGCTGATGAAAGCGTTGCGGGAAATCATTGCCACCCAGAAAGACATACCGCGTCTCTTCCAGACCGTTGTCATTGGAAAAATAGACGTCGTTAAACGCTCGGGAAACAGGTGTACCCTGTTCGTTCCAGCTCAGTTGGGCGTGTTCAACCTGGGGCAGTTTCACAGTAAAGGCTCATTTTTCAGGGAGTGTCAGGATTTTATCGGTCGACGTGACATGACGCAAATTTACAAAAGGAAATGGCTGATCGGACTTGTTCGGCGTACAAGTGTAAGCTAGAGTGCTCGTCAAATAACAGAAGTGGTGAGGATGATTGAATGAAACGTGCTGTGATTACTGGCTTAGGGATCGTTTCCAGTATTGGTAATAACCAGCAAGAGGTGCTGGCATCTCTGCGTGAGGGCCGCTCAGGCATCACTTTTTCCCAAGAGATGAAAGATTCCGGCATGCGTAGTCACGTCTGGGGTAACGTTAAACTCGATACCACTGGCCTCATCGATCGCAAAGTTGTGCGTTTTATGAGTGATGCGTCCATCTATGCTTACCTCTCTATGGAAGAGGCTATCAAAGATTCTGGCCTGAGCAACGAGGCTTACCAGAACAATCCACGCGTTGGTCTGATTGCAGGATCTGGCGGAGGTTCCCCACGTTTTCAGGTTTTTGGTGCGGATGCCATGCGCAGCCCACGCGGTCTGAAAGCGGTAGGCCCTTATGTGGTGACCAAGGCGATGGCGTCAGGCGTTTCAGCCTGCCTGGCCACGCCGTTTAAGATCCACGGCGTAAACTATTCGATCAGTTCAGCCTGTGCGACTTCCGCGCACTGTATCGGTAACGCGGTTGAGCAGATTCAGCTGGGCAAACAGGATATTGTTTTTGCGGGCGGCGGCGAAGAGCTGTGCTGGGAAATGGCCTGTGAGTTCGATGCAATGGGCGCACTGTCTACGCGTTACAACGAGACGCCAGAAAAAGCCTCACGTACCTATGATAACGAACGCGATGGCTTCGTCATTGCGGGCGGCGGCGGTATGGTCGTGGTTGAGGAACTGGAGCATGCACTGGCACGTGGTGCGCACATTTACGCTGAAATCGTAGGTTACGGCGCAACCTCAGATGGTGCAGACATGGTCGCGCCATCGGGTGAAGGCGCAGTGCGCTGCATGAAGATGGCGATGCACGGCGTGGACACGCCAATCGACTACCTGAACAGCCACGGTACTTCTACCCCGGTCGGTGATGTCAAAGAACTGGGCGCGATTCGTGAAGTGTTTGGCGATAACACGCCGTACATTTCTGCTACCAAAGCGATGACCGGCCACTCCTTAGGGGCGGCGGGCGTGCAGGAAGCCATCTACTCGCTGCTAATGCTGGAGCACAGTTTTATTGCCCCAAGCATCAATATCAGCTCGCTGGATGCGGCGGCAGAAGGCATGAATATCGTGACGCAGCCGACAGAAAAAACGCTGACCACCGTGATGTCTAACAGCTTTGGTTTTGGTGGCACCAACGCCACGCTGACCATGCGCAAATACCAGGCATAACGCTGGACTAAAACGTCATGCTGCACGCAGCATGACGTGAACCCTACGAAAAGGTCGGCGCTTGCCGGCCTTTTTTACGTTGGGATTGCCACTCAGCCACTGTTGCGTGATGAGCCTGCTGAAAGCAGCCTGACCAGCTTGTCGCACCCGGCCACAATCTCATCGGGCGTTAGCGCCGCAAAGCCTAAAATCCAGCCTTGCTGAGGTGCGCTATCGCCGTACAGTGGGCTGAGTCGGGGCAGTAATAAACCCGCCTTTGTCGCCTGTAACGTTAAGGCGGCGTCGTCGCCCTGCACCAGCGCAACGGTTGTCTGCAATCCACCCGGGCAGGGAAACGGCCTGAGCCATGGCGTCAGACGCTGGGCTAGCTGCTCCAGCAGGCGATCGCGACGGCTGTGATAAAGCTGGCGCATTAGCCGCAAGTGGCTGGCAAAATGCCCCTGCTGCATAAATTCTGCCGTTACCGCCTGCGGCAGCAGCGCGCTATGCCCGTCCAGCAGGCTGCGCGCCCGGCCTAAAGGTGCCACCAACGGGCCAGGCACCACCATCCACGCCAGACGCAGCGAGGGAAACAGCGATTTCGAAAAGGTTCCGAGGGTAATGACCCGGCTATCGTTGTCGAGCGCGTGCAGCGCAGGCGCAGGGCGATCGTCATAGTGAAACTCGCTGTCGTAATCGTCTTCAATCAGCCAACTGCCGTGACGACGTGCCCAGTCCAGCCAGGCGAGACGGCGCGGCAGGCTTAAGGACACGCCGGTGGGATACTGATGCGAAGGGGTCAGATACATCAGTTTTGCGGAACCGGGTTGGGGAACCGCACCCTCGGCATCCACCTGAATACCGCGCACTCTGGCCCCCGCAGAAAGAAAGGCATTACGCGCCCCCGCATAGCCCGGCTCTTCCATCCAGATCTCATCACCTGCATCAACCAGCATTAGCGCCAGCAGCTGCAGCGCCTGTTGTGAACTGGTTAAAATAATCACCTGATCAGCCTCGCACTGCACGCCACGTGACAGGGCCAGATAATCAGCAAGCGCGCGGCGCAGTGGCAGATAACCCAGCGGATCGCCGTAGCCCATCACGTCAGGGCCAGCGGTGCGCTGAACGCGGGCGGTTAACCGCCGCCAGAGAGGATGAGGAAAGGCACGTAAATCCGGCGAACCTGCCGCAAACGCATAGGGAAAGGGCGCATCCTGACAGCCGCCCGTTGCCAGCATCTGCTGGCCGCGCTGTGAGAATGTCGCCATGCGATTGGCGCGCACGCGGGGCGAACTGCCCGGCAGCGTGATGGCGACGAAGCTGCCTCGACCGGATTCCCGCCGCAGGTAACCTTCACTTTCAAGCTGGGCGTAAGCGGCTTCAACCGTGACGCGCGACAGCGCTAAATCGGTTGCCAGCTGACGCGTTGAGGGCAGTTTCTGCCCGACCTGAAGGTGCGCGGTTTCAATCCACTGACGAAGTGTGGCGCACAGGCGGTCGCGCAGACCACCGGTTGCCTGATGATGAAACAATTGCAGCAGCGGCGACGTCATAATGGTCTTATCACCTTGTTGAAAGCGGTATTATTCAGTAGTCCACTTTGCCGTAAACTGCCTGTCTGTCACAACAGGAGAAAAAAGAATGTCATCTGTTTTAGGTTTTCCCCCGGCGTTACCGCAGCAGAGCGTTGCGTATCTGCAGGCCAAACTGGCTTATTACACCGATGCCTGGGATCTGGCTGACGATCTGGCCCACCAACGGCAGGGGATTGTCGTGATCGATGCCCGTCAGGTGGAAGCCTGGCGGGCAGGCCATATCAGCGGCGCGGTAAACTTCCCTCATCGGGAAATCAATGAAGCCAGCACGGCTTCTCTGGATCGCGACCTGCTCTATGTGACTTACTGCGATGGCATCGGCTGTAATGGCTCAACCAAAGCGGCGTATCAGCTGGCGTTACTGGGATTTAAAGTCAAAGAACTGATTGGCGGGCTGGATTTCTGGAAGCGAGACGGTCATCCGATGACATGGGGCGATGAGGCGGGCGAATGGCCGCAGACAGCTTCTGCGGCATCCTGTGGGTGTTAAATTACAACACCAGCCACAGTAAAAAGGCCAGAACAATCAACCCCACAACCGCGCTCAGCACCGGGCGCGCTGCCAGCGGTTGCAAAGCCGGCGGCAGCGAACCGGAAATGGGCGCCCATATCGGATGCGGATTCAGTTCGTTATCGGCCAGGGCTTGCTCATGGGCTCTTTCAGCCCGACGCGCAAACAGGAAGTTAAGCAGATCCTGAGTTTGCGTCGGGGTCAGCACCATTTGCGGCGTGGCCTGAAAACGTTGCAGGCTGTAATCCTGAAGCATCTGCTGTTCACGCTGATCCAAAGGATGTTTCAACGAGGCTTCAATCAGCTGTAACGTCGGCGCACTGTGCTGGCTCAACGTCTGACGCACCTGCAAATACTGTGTAAGCAGCGGGTAATGGCGCGACGGAATAGGATCGCCGCTGGTGAGATTGACCAGCTTCAGCGCAGCGGTCCATATTTTGCCACTGGATTCGCCTGTCGCGGCAGCCAGACGAACAATTTGCTGATTCAGCGCCTGATGCTCGGCAGGCAGCAGCGAACGATCGCTGGTACGGCTCTGTTGGGGTTGCGGAATTGCCATCTGACCATTTTGCAGCATGGTTAATACCTGGCGCAGCTGGTCCTGGGTTAAGGCGCTCAGCACCGTCTGACCAAACTGCTGGCGGATAAAATCACTGACCGCCTGACGATTATTACCTTTCGGCAGCAGGTCGGTCAGTTGCGTCATTAACTGACGTGTGCCGTGGCCTGTCTGCACCTGCGCCAGGCGGGCATTGAGAAACTGCTCCGCAGCCGGAAAATGGCGCGACTGAAGCTCTGCTTCGCTTTTAACACCCACTTCATGGCGTAAACCGGCCCAGAGTTCGGGCGCCTTAAGCGTGCTAAGCGACATAATGCGCACAATCAAACGCTCAAGCGTCGTGCGCTGGGCAGGAGAAAGGGGCTGTTCACCGGCAACGCTTCCTGCACGCGGGGCGTCAGTTTGCGGATTAACAGATGAACGATCGCCGACCGGCACACCGGGGCCGCTGACAGGTTGCATGGCGGATTCCTTGGGAAACAGAACAGCGTGGGGTGCGCCGGAAACAGAATACGCTATGATAACAAAAGCCCCTGGGAAATCCACGGGGCTTGTGTGTTTCGCACAAAGATTTACTTACTGATGCACGGTGGCGGGTTTACGGCGCAGTCGTTTCCATACCAGAGGCACAATCAATACGGCTACAGCCATGATAAGCAGCACCTTGGCAATCGGGCTTTCCCACAGGATAGCCATTTCACCATTGCTGATAGACAGCGCCCGACGCAGGTTTTGTTCCAGCATTTCACCCAGTACAAACCCCAAAATCAGCGGTGACATAGGGAAATCCATTTTTCGCAGGATATAGCCGAAAATGCCCAATCCCACCATCAGCAGCAGGTCAAAGGTGGTGCTGTGAACCGCATAAACGCCCACCGCGGAGATGGCGGCGATAGCCGGGACTAAGAACCACAGCGGAATCGTCAGCATACGCGCAAACACGTTAATCATCGGGATGTTCATGATCAACAGCATCAGGTTGCCAATCAGCAGCGCGGCAATCAACCCCCAGACAATATCCGGCTGCTCAGTAAACATCGCCGGGCCAGGGGTGATGTTATACAACGTTAGCGCACCGACCATCACTGCGGTGGTACCGGAACCGGGAATGCCGAGCGTCAGCATCGGAATAAACGAGCCACAGGCGGAGGCATTGTTCGCCGCTTCCGGCGCAGCCACACCGCGAATATCCCCTTTACCAAACTGATCGCTGCCGCTGATTTTTTTCTCGGCCATGTAGGCGATAGCACTGGCGATAGTCGCGCCCGCGCCGGGTAACACACCCACAAAGAAGCCAATAAACGAGGCACGCAGCGTAGCACCGGTAGACATGGCGGCCTCTTTCATATTGAACATCATGCGGCCACTGGCGCGGACCACTTTCTGCCCGCTGTGTGTGGATTCCAGCATCAGCAAAATTTCGCTGACCGAGAACAGGCCAATGACCACCACCACAAACTGGATGCCGTCAGAAAGGTGCACACTGTCAAAGGTGAAGCGATAGACGCCGGTATTGGCATCGACGCCCACGGTCGCCATGCTCAGCCCGATCAGGGCCGACAGGAACGACTTAAGTGGGTTCTGACTCATCATGCTGCCCAGACAGGCAATGGCAAAGACCATTAGCGCAAAATATTCGGCCGGGCCAAACGCCAGCGACCACCGGGCCAGCAACGGGGCGAATAAGATGATGCCGAGGATGGCGATGGTGGAACCGACGAAGGAACTGACGGCAGAGATCGAGAGCGCCACACCCGCTTTGCCTTGCTGCGCCATCGGGTAGCCATCCAGCGCGGTCATGATCGCGCCGGCATCGCCCGGGACGTTGAGCAAGATGGAGGAAATGCGCCCACCGTATTCACAACCCAGATAAACCGTCGCCAGAAGAATCAACGCTGATTCGGCAGGCAGGTGCAGGGCGAACGCCAGCGGCATCAAAATCGCCACGCCGTTGATCGGCCCGAGTCCGGGCAGTAAGCCGACGATCGTGCCGATAAAGCAGCCGATGAGGGCAATCAGCAGGTTTTCAGGCGTCATGGCAACGGCAAAACCGTGCATCAGGAAAGACCAGGTTTCCATTATTTCTCTCCTTAATTGAACAGGCTGCCAGCGGGCAAGGTCACGTCAAGTAAACGGTCAAAGGCGTAGAACAGTGACCATCCCATTACCGCACCGGAGAGCAGGGCGGCCCACCAACGTGCACCAAACAGCATGCCGAGACCGAAAGTCAGCAGCGAAGTGGATAGCGGAAAGCCCAGGGTTTCAAACATCCCGCCGTAAACCAGCATCATCACTGCCAGCGCCACCAGACGTTTCATCGTGGCTGCCGTAGGCCACTTGATGTCATCCGGTTTTCTCAGCAGCAGCATCAGGGCACAGAAGGCCATCAGGCTGAGAAGGATGAGCGGAAAAGGGCGCGGTCCAACGGGCTCATAGCTGTATTCGCTTTGAATTTGCCAGGCGATGACCAGGCCTGCCAGGCACATCAGTAGCCACAGGGTGGCGAAAATACGATCGCTCATGATGTCCCCCGGTTACTTAGCCAGACCAAAGGATTTCGCCTGCTCGCGGTAAGCGGCAACCTGATCTTTCACGTATTTATCCAGTTCTGCGCCGAACATATTGAATTCAAACAGGCCACGCAGTTCGCGCTGCTTTTTGAACTCTGGGGTTTGCACCATTTTCTCGAAGGCGCTCTGCCACCACTGATAATCGGCATCGCTGACTTTAGGGCCAAGATAGAAGCCACGAATAATGGGCCATTCCACGTTAAATCCCTGCTCTTTGGCGGTCGGAATTGACGCCAGCTGATCGGGCAGGCGTTTGTCTGCCATTACCGCCAGCACCCGCAGTTTGCCCCCTTGTAAATGCGGCACCATCTCGCTGAGATCGCCCGACATTACCTGAATATGATTCCCCAGCAGGGCGGTGACCACTTCACCTCCGCCTTCGAAGGCGACATAGCGCATTTTGCGTGGATCAATACCGGCTTCTTTAGCGATCAGCGCGGTCTTCATCCAGTCCTGACTGCCGATGGAAGCACCCGCGCCCACCACCACTTTGGTCGGATCTTTTTTCATCGCGGCCATGAGCTCGCCCAGGTTTTTCCACGGCGCGTCTTCACGGACGGCAATCATGCCGTAATCGGTGCCAATCGCCGCCAGCCACTTAACGTCATCAACCGAATAGCGACCAAACTTGCCCTGGGACAGATTCAGCAGCGAGCCGCCCGAAAAGGCCACAACCGTTCCGGCTTCGGCAGGACGCTGCGCAATGATCGCGTTATAGGCCACTGCACCCACGCCGCCTGGCATATAGGTGATGCGCATCGGTTTCTCAATCTGTTTGGTTTCCATCAGCGAAACCTGAATCAGCTTACAGGTCAGGTCGAAACCGCCACCGGGTTTAGCCGGTGCGATGCATTCCGTTCTGTCTGGTGCAGCGGCATAGCCGGATGACGGCAACATCAAGGCCAGCAGGGCAGAGGCGAGGGCGGTATGGATTATTTTTTTCATCGTGCGCTCCATCTTTCTTCCAGAGTGTGATTACCACCGACAATTCGGCGTTGCTGAATTGTTAAATCAGTAACCTTTCATTTACCTTTCATTGATAAGGTTTAGTGAAAGGATGTGATATGCGTCTCTTACTGGTTGAAGACACGGCGGAACTGGGGCGATGGTTACAGAAAGCGTTAACCCAGAAAGGCTTTGCCGTGGACTGGGTGGTCGATGGCGTGGCGGCCGACCACAGCCTGCAAAGCGAAGACTATGCGCTGGTGGTGCTGGATGTCTCTTTGCCGCGTCTGGACGGCATCGAGGTCTTAACGCGGCTGCGCCGTCGGGGACAAAATATGCCAGTGCTGCTGCTGACCGCGCGCACTACGCTGGACGACCGCGTGCGCGGCCTGAACACCGGTGCCGATGACTACCTGACCAAACCCTTCGAACTGGATGAACTGGATGCGCGTCTGCGTGCGCTGTTGCGGCGTTCACAGGGGCAATCACCACAAAATCAAACGCTGGGACAGCTTGAGCTTAACGGCGAGGGCTACTTTTTGCTGGACGAAAAACCCCTGGCGCTGACGCCGCGTGAGTCCAGTGTGCTCACCACGCTGATGCAGCGCCGTGGCCGTCCGGTCTCGCGGCAGCATCTCTATGAGCAGACCTTTACGCTGGTGGACGAGGCCAGCCCGGAAAGCATTGAGCTGTATGTCCATCGGGTGCGCAAAAAACTGGCCGGGAGTGATGTGGGCATTGTGACGCTGCGAGGGCTGGGCTATAGCCTGGAAACCCTGCCATGCGACTGATTCATTCTCTACGCGGTGAGCTGCTGGCGTGGCTCGGCCTGCCGCTGGTGCTGCTGTGGATTCTGTCGGTTTATACCCATTATCAGAGCGGCCTGGCGGCGGCGAATCAGGCCTACGATCGCTCCCTGTTGGCCTCTGCGCGCACCGTCGCCGAGCGGCTGGTGGTTCGCCATCAGCATCTGGAGGTGGATGTGCCCTGGGTGGTGCTCGACAGCTTTGAGCGCAATATGAATGACCGCCTGTATTACCAGGTGATTTCGCCCCAGGGCAAAACGTTATCGGGCTATGACGGGCTGCCCCCGATTCCTGCCACCAGCGAAATGTCTGCAGCCTATCCCGCGTTAGTGCATTTTTATGACGGGCTTTACCAGAAGCAGCGCATTCGGGTGGCTGCATTATGGCAGCCGGTCAGTGAGTCGGGCGTGGAAGGCATGGCGCTGGTGCTGGTGGCGGAAACCATTCACTCCCGTGAGGCATTTGCTCAGGGGCTGATGCGCACTGCGTTACTCAGCCAAAGCGCGCTGGTATTCATCACGCTGTTACTGGCGAGCATGATGCTGCGCCGGGTATTGCGGCCGCTGCGCCGTCTGTCACGCATCGTGCTGCGCCGTAACGGCGCGGCGCTGACACCGTTACCGTCCCTGCCGTGGTCGGAGTTACAGCCGCTCATCATCGCCTTTAATCGCTACCTTGAGCGACTGAGAGGGCTACTGGCGCGGCAGGACAGGTTCAGCGCCGATGCCGCTCACCAGCTTCGCACCCCGCTCACCATCCTTAAAACCCAGATCAGCACGGCGCTGGACAGCGACCGGCCTGAACAGTGGCGCGAAAGCCTGCAGGGCATGCAGCATACGCTGGATGACACCATCCTGCTGACCGATCGCCTGCTGCAACTGGCGCGAATTAAAGCCCGTCACGGGGAAGATAAGCCCATGACGCGGGTGGATTTAGCGGCCATCGTCCGCGAGGCCTGCTTTAGCCGTTATGCCGCGGCACGCGCAAAATACATTGATCTGGGTTATGAGGGTGATGAACACAGTGAGGTGAAAGGCGACGCGCTGTTGCTGGGCGAACTCTGTGCCAACCTGCTGGATAACGCGATTAAATATACCCCTTCTCAAGGGATGATCACTGCGCGCCTCCAGAGCGGAACACTTCAAATTGAAGACGCGGGGCCGGGGATTAGCCCGGACGAGCAGCAAAAAGCGCTGCAGCCTTTTATCCGGCTGGATAATGCCGCTATGCATGCCGGCGCCGGCATTGGGCTGGCGCTGGTCCAGGATATTTGTGCCTGGCACGGCGCTGCCGTGACGCTGGATCGCAGCCCGTTACTGGGCGGGCTACGGGTTACCGTCCAGTTCAATGTGGATCGGTGTTAACCGGTTTGCGCGCGGTTAACGGCCTGCGCAGCCGCTGGGCCAGCAGAACGCCTGTCAGCGTCAGACCGCCGCCAATCCAGTGATAGCTGTGCAGATGTTCATGCAGAAACAGCACCGCAATGATGGCGGTAAACACCGGTGTCAGATTCATAAAAATACTGGTGATGCTGGCCCCTAACTTTTGAACGCCATGTATCCACAGCCAGGGCGCAAGAATAGAGGCAAACAGCCCGGCAAAGGCCACCAGGGGAAGATTGCGCGGCGTGAGCGAGACATCTGACGTCATCAAAAAGCCGGGTAACAACAGCAGAACGCCAAAGGCAATTTGCACGTAAAGGCTCTGCCAGACCGGCAACGGAATCGACCAGCGTTTTGTCATCACGCCATAAAGCGCATAGCAGCTGGATGCCGCCAGCATCATCGCTTCTCCGGCACCGATACCGTGATTCAGCAACTGGTGAAGGTTGCCTGCGCTGACCAGCCAGATTAAGCCGCAGAACGAAATCAGGCTGCCCACCAGAATGCCCACCGTCGGCGCAATCCGCAGGATCAGCACGCTGAGCAACACCGTTAACAGCGGAATCAGCGCCGCAATAATGCCCATAAACAGGGCGCTCACGCTGTGGGCGGCATAGTAAGCCAGACTTTGATACAGCGCCATGCCCAGCAGGCCCAGAACCATCAAACGCCAGAGGTGCGGCCTGATTGCCTGCCAGCGCCGTATCACGCCGGGTAACACAAACGGCGTTAACACCAGCAACGCCAGTAGCCAGCGATAAAAGGAGATGGCTGCAGGCTCGATTGCCCCCGCCGATAATTTATTAACGATAGCGTTAACCGACCAAATCAATACCGCAAACAGCGGAAACAGAAAAAACATAGCATGACTCCAGCCTCAGACCCGCGGCAGTTTACGCCTGTCTGACATGCTTCTGCCAGCCTTATGGTCGACGGCATGGGGAGGTTAGGCTAAGGCGGGGCTTTTGTGCCAGAATAGCGCCCTTAAATGCAACACACAGGAAAGCCGTGGTGAAAATTCTCGTCGATGAAAATATGCCCTACGCCCGTGAACTCTTTAGCCGTACGGGCGATGTGGTTGCCGTACCTGGCAGGCCATTACCCGAAGCGCAATTAGCCGACGCTGATGGACTGATGGTGCGATCGGTCACTCAGGTTAACGCGGCGTTACTGCAGGATAAACCTGTCAGGTTTGTGGGCACGGCCACGGCCGGGACGGATCACGTCGATGAAGCCTGGCTGGCGCAGGCGGGCATCGCGTTCTCTGCCGCACCCGGTTGTAACGCCATCGCCGTCGTAGAGTATGTTTTTTCTGCCTTGCTGCTGCTGGCTGAACGCGACGGTTTCCTGTTGCGCGATCGTACCGTGGGCATTGTTGGCGTGGGTAACGTGGGCAGCCGTCTGCAGAAACGCCTGGAAGCCTGGGGCGTGAAAACGCTGCTGTGCGATCCACCCCGGGCTGACCGTGGGGACGAAGGGGATTTTCACTCGCTCGATACGCTGGTTGAGCAGGCCGATATTTTGACGTTTCATACGCCACTGTTTAAATCTGGCCCTTACAAGAGCTGGCATCTGGCGGATGCTGCGCGGCTGATGGCCCTGAAGCCTGACACCATTCTGATTAATGCCTGCCGCGGCCCGGTAGTCGATAATGCCGCGCTGCTGGAAGTGCTGAATATGCGCCACGATCTGAGCGTGGTGCTGGACGTCTGGGAGCCGGAGCCGGATCTCTCCCTGGCACTGCTGGATAAGGTCGATATCGCCACAGCCCACATTGCCGGTTATACCCTGGAAGGCAAAGCGCGCGGCACCACCCAGGTTTTCGAGGCCTGGTGCGACTTTATTGGGCAACCGCAGCAGGTGCCGCTCGACAGCCTGTTACCGACGCCGGAATTTAGCCAGATCCGTCTGAATGGGCCGCTCGATCAGCCAACGCTGAAACGGTTAGTGCATCTGGTGTATGATGTGCGCCGCGATGATGCGCCACTGCGAAAAGTGGCGGCAAAACCGGGCGAGTTTGACCGCCTGCGCAAACAGTATGAAGAGCGTCGTGAATGGTCATCATTACAGGTGAACTGTGATGATCAGGCCACCGCTGATCTGCTTATTCAACTGGGCTTTAACGCCATATTATCCTCAACCTGATTGGTTCCGCCTGCGTGAACGGCGGGTGAAGGTAGGGATAATTCTGAATCCCCGGGCGGTGACATCACCGCCTTCTGTTTTTATGTCATTGTCTGAGGTAAACCAACATGTCTGACGGCTGGAATATTGCGCTACTTGGCGCAACAGGCGCAGTAGGGAACGCTGTACTGGAACTGCTGGCTCAACGCCAGTTCCCGGTTGGTGAATTGTATTTGCTGGCGAGCGATAACGGTGCCGGTGAAATTAAACGTTTCGAAGGCCGTTCTGTTCGGGTCGAAAACGCGGCGGAGTTTGACTGGTCACAGGCGCAACTGGCCTTTTTTGTTGCCGGTCGCGAGGCATCAGAACGCTATGCAGAAGAAGCGGCGAGTGCAGGCTGCCTGGTTATCGACAGCAGTGAGCTGTTTGCCCTGTCACCGGACGTGCCGCTGGTGGTGCCGGACGTCAATCCCCAGGTGCTGGCGGATTACCGTAATCGCAATATCATCAGCGTGGCAGATAATCTGGTGAGCCAGCTGCTGACGGCCATTAAACCGCTGGTCGATGCGGCAGGTTTAGGCCGTTTACAGGTGACGAATCTGATCTCTGTCTCCACGCACGGCAAAGCGGCCGTGGATGCGCTGGCAGGGGAAAGTGCACGTTTGCTGAACGGCGTGCCCGCTGACGAGCACCATTTTGGTCGCCAGCTGGCTTTTAACCTTCTGCCGCAGCAGGCGGACAGCGAAGGCAGCGTAGAAAGCGAGCGTCGCCTGGTCGATCAGGTGCGTAAAGTGTTGCAGGACGACGGGTTGCCGGTTGCCGTCAGCAGCATTCAGGCACCAGTGTTTTATGGCAATGCGCAGATTGTCCACATTGAAAACCTGCGCCCGCTGTCGGCCGAAGAGGCGAGGGCAGAATGGGCACTGGCGGCCGATATTCGTCTGAGCGAAGAGGCCGAGGTGCCGACGCCGGTCACGGATGCCTCCGGCACCGATGAAATGAGCATCGGCTGTGTGCGTAATGATTACGGCATTCCGGAGCTGTTGCAGTTCTGGTCAGTGGCGGACAACGTTCGTTTCGGCGGCGCACTGATGGCCGTAAAAACCGCTGAGAAGCTGGTCCAGGAGTACATGTACTGATGTCAGAAGGTCAGACAAAAAAACTGGCACTGGGCATTGAGTACGACGGCAGCCGTTACTATGGCTGGCAACGTCAGCAGGAAGTGCGCAGCGTGCAGGAAAAGCTGGAGCGGGCGCTGTCGAAAGTGGCTGACCATACGGTCAGCGTATTCTGTGCCGGCCGCACCGATGCCGGGGTCCATGGCACCGGACAGGTGGTGCATTTTGAAACCGTGGCGCCGCGTGCCGATGCGGCCTGGACGTTAGGCGTCAACGCCAACCTGCCTGATGATATCGCTGTGCGTTGGGTAAAGGCGGTGCCGGATGACTTTCACGCCCGCTTTAGCGCGACGGCCCGGCGCTATCGTTATCTGATTTACAATCAGCGGCTACGTCCGGCGATTCTGGGCAACGGTGTAACGCACTTTTACTATCCTCTGGATGTGGAAAAGATGCAGCGTGCCGGTCAGTGCCTGCTGGGCGAGAATGATTTTACGTCTTTTCGCGCCGTGCAGTGCCAGTCGCGAACGCCGTGGCGCAATGTGATGCACCTTAATGTCACGCGTCAGGGGCCTTATGTGATTGTCGATATCAAAGCGAATGCCTTTGTGCACCATATGGTGCGCAATATTGTCGGAAGTCTGATGGAAATTGGCTGTGGAAATCAGTCAGAATCCTGGATGGCTGAACTGCTGGCCGCCAAAGACCGTACCCTGGCAGCGGCGACGGCGAAAGCCGAAGGGCTTTATCTGGTTGCGGTGGATTATCCCGCGCATTTTGCTTTACCACAGCCGGCGATGGGGCCATTGTTCCTCGCGGATTAATTAACCTTACGTACAAGGGATCGTTATGGAGTTCATCCATTTTGTGGTCGATTTTATTCTGCACATTGACGTGCATCTGGCCGAATTAGTAGCGCAGTATGGCATCTGGATTTACGCCATTTTATTCCTGATTTTGTTCTGCGAAACGGGATTAGTGGTGACGCCGTTTTTGCCAGGGGATTCGCTGCTGTTCGTGGCAGGGGCGCTGGCCGCGTTGCCGGGTAACGATCTCAACGTGCATCTCATGGTGGCGCTGTTGGTCATTGCCGCTATTCTCGGGGATGCCGTGAACTACACCATTGGCAAACTGTTTGGCGAACGGCTGTTCAGTAACCCAGACTCAAAGATTTTCCGCCGCAGCTATCTCGATAAAACCCATGCGTTTTATGCCCGTCACGGGGGGAAAACCATTATTCTGGCCCGCTTCGTGCCTATCGTGCGCACCTTTGCGCCTTTCGTCGCCGGAATGGGGCACATGTCCTATCGCCACTTCGCGCTGTTTAACGTCACCGGCGCGCTGGCCTGGGTGCTGCTGTTCTCCTATGCGGGTTATCTGTTTGGCGATTTGCCTGTGGTGCAGGAAAATCTTAAGCTGCTTATCCTCGGGATCATCGTGGTATCGATTCTGCCGGGTGTGATTGAAATCTGGCGTCATCGCCGCCAGGCTAAGCAGTAAAATCCACCCTGAGCAGCGGCATTGCTCAGGGGTAAGACCAGATTTTTATCCACAGTCTTAATTGGTTGTGGTTTAATGAGCGACATTTACCGTCTGCTGAAGCGGTTTTCAGCAGTATCGAGACGACTGGACCAGGTCAGTTTTTAACAGAAAGGTCATCAATGAGCTGGATTGAACGCATTCTTAATAAAAGCAACATTACGCCTGCACGTCGTGCCAATATTCCGGAAGGAGTGTGGACGAAATGCGACAGCTGTGGCCAGGTACTTTATCGTGCCGAGCTGGAGCGTAATCTTGAGGTCTGCCCTAAGTGCGACCACCACATGCGCATGCACGCCCGTGAGCGCCTGGCGAGCCTGCTCGATCAGGGCACGCTGGTCGAGTTGGGCAGCGAACTGGAACCCAAGGACCTGCTGAAGTTCCGGGATTCCAAAAAGTATAAAGATCGTCTGGTGGCTGCACAGAAAGCCACGGATGAAAAAGATGCGCTGATTGTGATGAAAGGTCAGCTGCACGGTATGCCGGTTGTGGCAGCCGCCTTTGAATTCGCCTTTATGGGCGGGTCAATGGGTTCTGTGGTTGGCGCACGTTTCGTGCGGGCGGTGGAGCAGGCGCTGGAAGATAACTGCCCAATGATCTGCTTCTCTGCCAGTGGCGGGGCGCGTATGCAGGAAGCGTTAATGTCGCTGATGCAAATGGCGAAAACCAGCGCCGCGCTGGCGAAAATGCAGGAGCGGGGTCTGCCGTATATTTCGGTCCTCACCGATCCAACCATGGGCGGCGTCTCTGCCAGCTTCGCGATGCTGGGCGATCTGAATATCGCCGAACCTAAAGCCCTGATCGGCTTTGCCGGTCCGCGCGTGATTGAGCAGACCGTGCGTGAAAAACTGCCGCCGGGCTTCCAGCGTAGTGAGTTTCTGATTGAGAAAGGGGCGATTGATATGATCATTCGTCGTCCTGAAATGCGCTATAAACTGGCGAGTCTGCTGGCAAAAATGATGAATCTGCCAGCACCGCTGCACGACGGTGAAGCGTTCGCACCTGCGACGACCGACCCGGAGAGCAACGAGGCCTGACAGGAGACCGAAGGCGCGCGGGTCGCGCCTTCCACCAATGCACCGTATACCTTGCGGCTTTCACCGGGTATAAATTTGCAAAACGGGACATATGGACAATCTTCACCTTCCTCAAGCCACGTCGCCTTTGGCCACGTGGCTTTATTATCTTGAACACCTCCACTCTCAGGCGATAGAACTGGGCCTGGATCGTATTCGCCTGGTGGCGCAACGTCTGGACCTGCTTAAGCCTGCGCCCTTCGTGTTTACCGTTGCGGGCACGAATGGCAAAGGCACCACCTGTCGCACTCTGGAAACCCTACTGATGGCCGCCGGTTATCGGGTCGGGGTTTACAGCTCACCGCACCTTGTGCGTTACACCGAGCGTGTCCGGGTTCAGGGGCAGGAACTCAGTGAAGCCCAACACAGCGCCAGTTTCGCCGACATTGAAGCGGGTCGCGGTACGATTTCTTTGACCTATTTTGAATTTGGCACGCTGTCGGCGCTTAACCTGTTTAGGCAGGCAAAGCTGGATGTGGTCATTCTGGAAGTCGGGCTGGGCGGTCGGCTGGATGCGACCAACATTGTCGATGCGGACGTCGCGGTCATTACCAGTATTGCGCTGGACCACACCGACTGGCTTGGCCCGGATCGTAACAGTATTGGTCGGGAAAAAGCCGGTGTCTTCCGCCAGGCTAAACCGGCGGTCGTCGGTGAACCGAATATGCCCGCCACCATTGCTGAAGTCGCCCGTGAAAAAGGCGCGGTGTTAATGCAGCACGGGCGCGACTGGCAGTACCGGCAGCAGGCAGAAAGCTGGTCACTGCGCGATGCGCAAGGCGAGCTGAGTGATTTGCCTCTGCCTCAGGTGCCGTTGCCTAACGCGGCTACCGCCCTGGTGGCGCTTCGCGCTTCAGGGCTGAAAGTCAGCGAGGCGCTAATCCGTGCGCATTTGCCGCTGGCGATTTTGCCCGGCCGTTTCCAGACGATCAGCGAATCACCTCGCGTAATTTTGGATGTTGCCCATAATCCCCACGCCGCAGCCTATCTGGCCTCGCGACTTGCGGCGCTGCCGCAGTCAGGTCGGGTACATGCGGTCGTTGGCATGCTGCACGATAAAGATATTGCTGGCACGCTGGCGGCGCTGTCACCTCAGGTGGACAACTGGTATTGCGCGCCGCTTGATGGCCCTCGCGGTGCCAGCGCGGAACAACTCATGGCGCACGTGACCTCCGCTCAGGCGTTCGCGGATGTTGAACAGGCCTGGCAACAGGCGCGCCAGCAGGCGGAACCGCAGGATATCATTCTGGTCTGTGGCTCTTTCCTGACGGTCGCGCAGGTCATGGAATCGATTGAAACGGAGAAAGGACGTGGCGAGTAAGTTTCAAAACCGTTTAGTCGGTACCGTTATTCTGGTAGCCGTCGGCGTAATCGTATTGCCGGGGCTGCTGGATGGTAAGAAAAAGCATTACAAAGAAGAGTTTGCCGCGATCCCTCTGGTGCCCAAACCCGATGATCAGCAGGACAGCGAAATGGTGCCGCCGGTGACGCAGTCGCTTCCTGCGCAGCCGCCTGCGGGCGCGGGCAGTGTGGTCAGCCATCCTGATGCGGATGATGCTGACGCCGCCGAGGGCAGCAGTCAGCCAGAGCACAGCAGCGAGCCGAGCGTGGTATCGCCGCCGCCGGTTCATTCGTCGACGGCCACGACCACCCCGAAAGCCAAACCGGTGGAGCCAACCCGACCCAAACAGGTTGAACAGGCTAAGCCTAAATCGGCAGAGCCGCCGCAGAGCAAACCGGTGGAAAAAACCCGGCCGGTTGAAAAAACCAAACCTGCCGAACAATCGCAGCCTGCGGAAAAGTCCGCCCCAGCAGAGCAGCCTAAAGAGACTCAGCCTGCCGGTCAGGCCTATGTCGTGCAGTTGGGGGCGCTGAAGAACGCCAGTAAGGTCAATGAAATCGTCGCGAAGTTGCGCTTGTCGGGCTACCGGGCTTATACGGTGCCGTCCACGCCGGTACAGGGACAAATCACCCGTATTTATGTCGGGCCGGACGCTTCAAAAGCCAAAATGCAGGCGGCGGTGGCTGAGCTGAAAAACGTGTCGGGCTTAAGCGGCGTCGTAAAATCTTACAGCGCACGTTAAACCGCTGATTGGTGCTGCCGATAAGATTAACAGGCAGCGCCTTTCGCCGCGGGAACGGGGACACCGGGTGCGGCTCAGGCGTGAATAGCGACCACTTTTCAACCTGTTAATGGGTTAATAATGACACAGGCGAAGACGGATTTTTTCATCGCCTTTTTTATGGATGCAGAACCTGAAAACCCCTACGCAAACGTTTTCTTTTTCTGTTAGAATGCGCCCCGAACTGGAAGCAGGGGTGCAATGGCACTGGCGCTGGAAGAGTTCATGATCTGGATTGATTACGTCATTATTGCGGTAGTTGGTTTTTCGGCTTTGGTCAGCCTGGTTCGAGGGTTTGTCCGCGAAGCCTTATCTCTTGTTACCTGGGGATGCGCGTTTTTTGTCGCCAGTCATTACTATGCCTACCTTGCAGTCTGGTTCACAGGTTTTGACGACGAACTGGTTCGTAACGGAATCGCGATTGCGGTGCTGTTCATCGCGACCCTGATTGTGGGGGCAATCGTGAACTACGTTATCGGCTCGCTGGTTGAGAAAACCGGCCTGTCGGGAACCGATCGGGTATTAGGCGTTTGTTTCGGGGCGTTGCGTGGTGTGCTCATCGTGGCCGCTTTGCTGTTCTTCCTTGATACATTCACGGGCTTTTCGAAGAGCCCGGACTGGCAGCAGTCTCAACTTATTCCCGAGTTCAGTTCTATAATCAGGTGGTTTTTTGACTACCTGAAAAGCACGTCGAGTTTTTTGCCCCGGTGAGGCCACCGGGCGTACGGCTTAATGAGGAAATGACAACATGTGCGGTATTGTCGGTATCACCGGTTTCATGCCGGTCAACCAGTCGATCTATGACGCGTTAACGGTGCTCCAGCACCGTGGGCAGGATGCCGCAGGCATTTGTACCATCGATGCGCTGAACTGCTTTCGCCTGCGTAAGGCGAATGGTCTGGTCAGCGACGTCTTCGAAGCGCGTCATATGCAACGTTTGCAAGGCAACATGGGGATTGGTCACGCACGCTATCCTACCGCGGGCAGCTCCAGCGCTTCTGAAGCACAGCCGTTCTACGTCAACTCGCCGTACGGTATTTCTCTTGCCCATAACGGCAACCTGACCAATGCACATGAGCTGCGTAAGCGCCTGTTCGAAAAGGGTCGCCGTCATGTGAATACCACCTCAGATTCTGAAATTCTGCTGAATATATTTGCTCAGGAACTGGATCGTTTTCAGCACTATCCGCTGGAAGCCGACAACGTTTTCGCCGCCATTGCGGCGGTGCACCAGCAGGTTCGTGGCGCGTATGCCGTGGTGGCGATGATTATCGGTCACGGTATGGTGGCCTTCCGCGATCCTAACGGCATTCGTCCGCTGGTGCTGGGCAAACGCGTCATTGCCGATGGCCGTACCGAGTACATGGTGGCGTCTGAAAGTGTGGCGCTGGACACCCTGGGTTTTGAATTCATCCGTGACGTTGCACCGGGTGAAGCGGTCTATATCACTGAGCAGGGGCAGCTTTCTACCCGTCAGTGCGCCGAAAACCCTAAAAACAATCCTTGCCTGTTCGAATACGTCTATTTTGCCCGTCCGGACTCATTCCTGGATAAGATTTCGGTCTACAGTGCCCGCGTCCGTATGGGCACCAAGCTGGGCCAGAAGATTGCCCGCGAGTGGGAAGATCTGGATATCGACGTGGTGATTCCGATTCCGGAAACCTCAATGGATACCGCACTGGAAATCGCGCGAATCCTTGATAAGCCTTACCGTCAGGGCTTTGTTAAAAACCGCTACGTCGGCCGTACCTTTATCATGCCGGGTCAGCAACTGCGCCGCAGCGCGGTTCGCCGCAAGCTCAACGCTAACCGTGCCGAGTTCCGCGATAAAAACGTCCTGCTGATTGATGACTCTATCGTGCGCGGCACCACCTCTGAGCAGATTATCGAGATGGCTCGTGAAGCGGGCGCGAAAAAGGTTTACCTTGCGTCTGCCGCACCGGAAGTGCGTTTTCCCAATGTCTATGGCATCGATATGCCAAGCGCGACCGAGCTGATTGCCCACGGTCGTGAAGTAGAAGAAATTCGCCAGATCATCAAAGCGGATGCGCTGATTTTTCAGGACCTTGATGACCTTATCGAAGCCGTACGGGAAGAAAACCCGGATATCGTTCAGTTCGAGTGTTCCGTCTTCAACGGTATTTATGTGACGAAAGACGTCGATCAGGGCTATCTTGAATATCTGGAATCCCTGCGTAATGACGACGCAAAAGCCATTGCCCGTCAAAATGAAGTGGAAAATCTTGAGCTGCATAACGAAGGCTAAGCTAACCTGAATGCAAATAAGAGGGCGGGACTTATCCCGCCCTCTGTGTTTTCTGCCGGTCTGCGCTATTATGGTGCGCTTTGCCACTGCAAGGTTGAACGATGAAACGACTCATTATTGGTATTTCTGGCGCAAGCGGCGTGATATTTGGCATCCGGCTGTTGCAGGTTTTGCAGCAGGTCAGCGATGTGGAAACGCACCTGATCATCAGTCAGGCAGCACGTCAGACGCTGAGCCTGGAAAGCGACTACAGCCTGCGGGATGTCCAGGCGTTGGCCGATGTGGTTCACGATGTGCGCGATATTGCCGCCAGCATCTCCTCCGGGTCGTTTAAAACGCTGGGAATGGTGATTCTGCCCTGCTCGATGAAAACCCTGTCCGGTATTGTGCATAGCTACAGCGACTCGCTGCTGACACGTGCCGCGGATGTGGTGCTGAAAGAGCAGCGCAAGCTGGTGCTGTGCGTGCGTGAAACACCGCTGCATATTGGTCATCTGCGGATGATGACCACCGCGGCTGAACTGGGGGCCATCATTATGCCGCCGGTACCTGCCTTTTATCACCGTCCCACCACCATTGATCAACTGGTCGATCAGACCGTTAATCGGGTTATCGACCAGTTTGATATTGAACTGCCGCAGGATTTATTTGTGCGCTGGCAAGGTGCATAAGTTTCTTCTTCCGCACTTCTTTGGTGCAGAAACGCGGGAGCGATCACTGTTCCTGCATTTCCTGAACTAAAAGTTCACAACATCGCTTTTTCTCTGCGACATCACTGATATATTCCATTCACAAACCCAGCCTTTTCGTGGCTAAACGGCTGGCTGGGCAGGCGGTAACGCTGCAGACCTGGCATGAAACATGCACAGGAAAAGGCAGTGTTAGTCGCAAACACACATCATGCACCACATAACAATAAGCATTTTACTTGAGGGTAATCTATGAAGAAGCGTGTTCTGGCTCTTTCTTTAATGTTGGGCCTGTCCAGTGCGGCCAGCGTATTTGCAGCAGTACCGACCTCGATTCGTGTCGGCACTGACCCAACATATCCGCCGTTTGAGTCGAAAAACGCGCAAGGACAGCTGGTCGGTTTTGATATCGATCTGGCTAACGAAATCTGTAAACGTATTCAGACCAAGTGTACTTACGTAGAAAGCGACTTTGATGCGCTGATCCCCTCTTTGAAAGCCAAGAAAATCGACGCCATCATCTCCTCGCTGTCTATCACCGCTAAGCGTCAGGAAGAAATTGCGTTCTCTGACAAGCTCTATGCCGCCAATGCGCGTTTAGTGGCGCCTAAAGGCGCAAAAATTGAACCCACTCCTGAGTCGCTGAAAGGCAAAAATATCGGCGTACTGCAGGGCACCACCCAGGAAACCTATGCTAATCAGAACTGGCGTCCAAAAGGTGTGACCGTCACGCCTTATGCTAACCAGGATCTGGTGTATCAGGATCTGACCGCTGGCCGTATCGATGCTGCCTTCCAGGACGAAGTTCAGGCTGCCGAAGGCTTCCTGAAACAGCCGGTTGGCAAGAGCTATGCGTTTGCAGGCCCGGCAGTGAAAGACGATAAAATCTTTGGCGTCGGCACCGGCATGGGATTGCGTAAAGATGATACCGAGCTGAAAGCGGCCATCGACAAAGCGTTTGAATCTATTCGTAAAGACGGTACCTACGACAAAATTGCGAAGAAATATTTTACTTTCAACGTGTACGGTGACTGATCTGTCGTCTTCGCTTCTGCTGTTCGCATAACAGGATTCGCCTCTGGTTGCCCCAGCCTGTCTGGCCGGGGCAACGTTGTGCGTTATCGTTTATGTGTTAACAGAAGCAACGCGGCCCGTCTGTAGGGCGGGCACCGCGTCGTTTCCACCCCACGACAGGACTTTTTTCCATGTTGTATGGCTATTCTGATGTCATTTTAAAAGGGACGCTGGTCACGCTTGAACTCGCGCTGAGTTCAGTCTTGATGGCGGTGATCCTGGGGCTGATTGGTGCTGGCGCGAAGCTATCGCGTAATCGCCTGCTGTCCCTGATTTTTGAGGGCTACACGACGCTGATTCGTGGCGTGCCCGACCTCGTTCTGATGCTGCTGATCTTCTACGGTCTGCAGATTGCGCTGAATCACCTTACCGATGCGCTCGGACTGGCCCAGTTCGATATCGATCCCATGGTTGCGGGTATCATTACGCTGGGGTTTATCTACGGCGCCTATTTTACCGAAACCTTCCGCGGTGCCTTTATGGCGGTGCCAAAAGGGCAAATCGAAGCAGCCACAGCGTTTGGTTTTACCGGTTCCCAGATTTTCCGCCGAATCCTGTTTCCGGCGATGATGCGCTATGCGCTGCCCGGCATTGGTAACAACTGGCAGGTGATCCTGAAAGCCACGGCACTGGTTTCCCTGTTAGGTCTGGAAGATGTGGTTAAAGCCACGCAGTTGGCCGGCAAAAGCACATGGCAGCCATTTTATTTTGCCATCGTAGCCGGTGTGATCTATCTGGTCTTTACCACCTTGTCTAACGGCATTCTCTGGTGGCTCAATCGTCGCTACACGGTCGGTGTGAAGAGGGCGGAGCTATGATCGAGATTCTTCACGAATACTGGAAAGCGCTGCTCTGGACAGACGGTTATCGCTTCACCGGCGTAGCCATTACCCTGTGGCTGCTGATTGTCTCGGTCGTGCTGGGCGGCTGCATGGCGGTGTTGCTGGCGATTGCGCGCGTGTCACCGAATCGTTTTATCAGCCTGCCGGTGTGGCTCTTTACCTACGTTTTTCGCGGTACGCCGCTTTATGTGCAACTGCTGGTGTTCTACTCCGGCATGTATACGCTGGAAATCGTTAAAGGCACGGAGCTGCTGAATGCGTTTTTCCGTAGCGGCCTGAACTGTACGTTACTGGCTTTCACCCTGAATACCTGCGCCTACACCACGGAAATTTTCGCCGGTGCGATTCGTGCTGTGCCACACGGCGAAATCGAAGCCGCGCGGGCCTATGGCTTTTCCACCTTTAAACTGTATCGCTGCATTATTTTGCCTTCTGCGCTGCGCACGGCCTTACCGGTTTACAGCAATGAAGTCATACTGATGCTGCACTCAACCGCTCTGGCTTTTACCGCAACCGTGCCAGATTTGCTGAAAATCGCCAGGGACATTAACGCGGCAACCTATCAGCCCTTTACCGCGTTCGGCATTGCGGCCGTGTTGTACCTGATTATTTCTTATGTGCTGATTAGCCTGTTTCGTCTTGCGGAACGTCGTTGGCTGGCGCACGTGAAACCTTCTTCATCGCATTGAGTAAGACTATGGCTGATAACAAATTAAGCGTCACCGACCTGCATAAACATTACGGTGAACATGAAGTATTAAAAGGCGTGTCATTGCACGCCAATGCGGGCGATGTCATCAGTATTATTGGCTCGTCGGGTTCAGGGAAAAGTACCTTTTTACGCTGTATCAACTTCCTCGAAAAACCGAGCGAAGGCGCCATTGTGGTCAACAACACCGCCATTACCCTGGTGCGCGATACGGATGGCCAGTTAAAAGTGGCAGACAAGGAGCAGCTGCGCCTGCTTCGTACCCGTCTGACGATGGTCTTTCAGCATTTCAACCTGTGGAGCCACATGACCGTGCTGGAAAACGTCATGGAAGCGCCGATTCAGGTGTTGGGGCTGAGTAAAGCCGAAGCACGCGAGCGCGCCATTACCTATCTGAACAAGGTCGGCATTGATGAGCGGGCGCAGGGAAAATATCCCGTACACCTGTCCGGTGGTCAGCAGCAACGCGTTTCGATTGCCCGCGCACTGGCGATGGAGCCGGAAGTGCTGCTGTTTGATGAGCCCACCTCTGCTCTGGACCCTGAACTGGTCGGTGAGGTGCTGCGCATCATGCAGAAACTGGCCGAAGAGGGCAAAACCATGGTGGTGGTCACGCACGAAATGGAATTTGCCCGTCACGTTTCCAGCCACGTGATTTTCCTGCATCAGGGGAAAATTGAGGAGCAGGGGCCCCCGACGGAATTATTCGGTAACCCGAAAAGCCCACGCTTACAGCAGTTCCTTAAGGGATCGCTGAAGTAGTTGAGTTACCTGTCATTCAGCAGGCGCATGGCGGTGGTTTCGTCGGTCACCAGGCCCGATATCCAGCCGCCGTTCACCGCAGCCTGAATGGCAGCATATTTTCGCTCACCACCGGCAAAGCCGATGATATTGCGCGTCGTCTGGCTTTCCAGCGTCACGCTGGTTAACAGCGCATCGGTCTCCCCCAGAACACGTTCGCCCTGCTGATTGAAGAAGTGGCCGAGCATTTCCCCGACAACGCCGCGCGCATTCAGCGCTTGCACCTGACTGTCAGTAATAAAGCCTTCCGCATTCAGTGGGCAGCCGGGGTTAACTTCCCCGATCCCCAGAAACGTCACATGCGCCTGCAGTGCACGATCGACCACGCGCTGATAGACCTGATGCTGACACCACATCTGCTTATCTTCCGGGCTGTCAGCAAACAGCGGTGCGGGGATGAAGAAATACTTGCCCTGCATTTTTTCAGACAGCTTAAGTGGCACGTCATAGCGGGTGCCCGAGTCGTCACGGGCAATCGCGCCAATCATGGAAACACAGTGGTGCTGAGGGCGTTCCACCCAGGGCAGCGCATCGATAATGGCACGCAGCGTTTTGCCCGATCCAATGCCAAACACCTGCGGCTGATCGTCATTGATAAACTGTGACATCACCTCTGCACCTTCCACCGCCAGCATCTGCTGTATGGCGTCGTCGTCAAGGCCACCGGAGGGCACGACGCGACAATGCTGCAGGCCAAATTTTTCCTGCACATCGTGCGCCAGACGCAAGCAGTGCGTGACAGGATGATCGATCTTCACGCTGACCATTCCCATTTCACGCGCCCCTGAAATCAGGCGCTGGGCAACCTGGCGCGACAATCCCAGCGCCCGGGCGATCTCCTGCTGCGTTAAGCCCGCGACGTAATACATCCAGGCAGCACGCGCGGCGAGTTCCTGTTTCTTCTCTTCTTTGTTCATTCCGGCATTCCATCTTCTGTGAACCGCCATTTTATCGCGCAATGCGGCGAAAAGCCTATTCGGGCAAAAGCGCATTTGCTGGGCGAATGTTATAAATGTGAAATTAATCACAGTACATCGACGTAACCTCTGATTAACATATGTGCATCCGGGCAAATGCCCTTTGGTTAAACAAATGCTTAAAGAGGTCGTGATGACAACGTCAGTTTGGATGCATATCGGCGCAGGCTCGTTCCATCGTGCTCATCAGGCATGGTATCTGCATCGACTGATGCAGCAGGGCGACAGCCGTTGGCATATCGCCCTGGGAAATATCCGCGATGATGCCACGCCGTTACTCACGCAGTTGGCCGCGCAGCAAGGCGAATATGTGCTGGAAACGGTCACGCCAGAAGGCGATCGCGATTACGAAACCATCACCTCGATTCGTCAGGTTCTGCCGTGGGACAAAGAGATCAGCGCGCTGGTGCGGCAGGGTGCCGATCCGGCCACCCGGGTGATCGCGTTTACCGTGACCGAAGCCGGTTACTATTTAACGCCGGAGCATGAACTGGACCTGCAGCAGCCCGATATCCGTGCGGATCTCAACGGCGAGGCACGGACGCTGTATGGCGCGCTGGTGCGCATCCTGACGGCACGTGTTGCCAACGGCGGTGCACCCGTAACGCTGTTGAACTGCGACAATCTGCGTCATAACGGTGAACGTTTTCGCCAGGGCTTTTTAGCTTTCCTGGCGGCGAAGGGCGCAGATCGTCTGGCCGAGTGGGTACGCGAGAAGACGACATCGCCAAATACCATGGTTGACCGTATCACCCCGCGCCCCACGGCAGATGTCGCTGAGCGGGTTCAGGCCGCGACAGGTAAAGATGATGCGGTGCCGGTGATGGCGGAATCCTTTATTCAGTGGGTCATTGAAGACGATTTTATTGCCGGACGTCCGGCGCTGGAGCAGGTTGGCGTCGAGCTGGTGGACTCGGTGCTGCCCTGGGAAGAAGCCAAAATCCGTATCCTGAACGCCACCCACAGTGCAATTGCCTGGGCGGGAACCCTTATCGGCTTGCTTTACATCGATGAAAGCACCCGACAGAAAGCCATCCACCAGATGGCCTGGGAATACGTCTCTCAGGATGTCATTCCCTCGCTCTCTCCCAGCCCGCTGGACCTGGCGGACTATCGGGATGTGGTGTTGTCTCGCTTCAGTAACCCCTGGATCAAAGACACCAACCAACGTGTGGCGGCGGATGGCCTGTCAAAAATTCCCGCGATGGTGACGCCGACCTTGCAGGAATGTTACCGGCGCGGCACGCCGCCAGCCGCCAGCCTGGTGCTACCCGCGCTGTTCTATCTGTTTTTGCAGCGTTGGACCCGGGGCGAGCTGCCCTATGACTATCAGGATGGCGTGCTGCAACCCGACGTGATTCAGCAGTGGTTTGCCCGCACCGATCCGCTGACGGCGTATATGAGCCAGTCTTCCCTGTTTGGTGAGCTGGCCGCGTCTGACGATTTTCATGCGCGGCTGACCACGACCGTGGCCGGGCTGGAAACATGGTTGGTCCAGCCAGAGCAACCTCCTCTTGCCGTGGTGTAGGGAGATGACAGGTTCTGGCTATGGATATTGGCCGCTCAGCGCTAAAAGCGCCGATGGTGAAATCACAGCAGCAGCGTGGCATCGGAACATGCCGCATCTTATCCGCACCGGGCAGAGCAGAGCCCATGAAGCGGGTGACGCGCAGCAGCCTGAACGTCGCGGTGCTGGCGCTGACCATCGTTATACATCTCGTCAATGCGGCGGGTCATGAGCGTGCGGACGCGCAAATGTACCTCAACGTGCCGAATCCTGGCGTTGTCTGCCCAGGACCAGAGGCTTTAGCGCCGCCTGACCGTCTTACCGCGTGCCGTGAGCTCTACCGTCAACCATGTCAGCCTCGCTCGCTGACCTGAATAACCTGTAACCGAACAGAGAAGGACCATCGTCATGCACTCTACTGCGTACTGGTTTGGCTTGCCCAAACATCTGATCTGGGGATTTGTGGCTATTGCCGTTTTTATGGCGGGTGACGGCTTCGAGATGGCTTTCCTGTCACGCCATATTACCGATATGGGGTTCACGCCAGGCCAGTCGGCGCTGGTGTTCACCTTTTACGGTTTAGCCGTGGCGCTGGCGGCATGGGCGTCAGGTGTGGTGGCGGAGCTGATTACCCCGCAGCGCGCCATGCTGATTGGTTTTATTTTGTGGGTGGTCATGCATGCCCTGTTTATGAGCCTGGGGCTGGGGATGCGTAATTATCCGCTCATGGTGTTGTTCTATGGTATTCGTGGTTTGGCCTATCCGCTGTTTATCTACTCATTCATGATGATGCTGGTGCAGGTACTGCCACGGGAACGGCTGGCTGCCGCCACGGGCTGGTTCTGGGCGATGTATTCAGTGGGGATCGGCGTAGTGGGAAGCTATCTGCCAAGCCTGATTATCCCTTCCGTTGGTGAAACCGGCACATTATGGCTGGCGATTGGCTGGGTCACCTGCGGCGGCTTGCTGGCGTACTTTAGCCTGCGCAACGTGCCGGTCGATCGTTCTCGCGTCAACTTGCCTCTGCGGGAAAAAATGACGGAGATGTCGCGAGCGGTGACCATCCTGTTCACCAACCAGCATGTGTTTTATGCCTGCCTTATCCGCATCATTAACACACTGTCGCTGTTTGGCTTTGCCATCATCATGCCGCTGCTGTTTGTGGACCGCCTTGGGTTTACCCTGTCGGAGTGGCTACAAATTTGGGCGGTGTTCTTCTTTGTAACCATCTTTACCAATATTTTCTGGGGCATCATGGGCGAACGTATTGGCTGGATTCGCCAGGTACGCTGGTTTGGCTGCCTGGGAATGGCCGTTTCCAGCCTGGCGTTCTACTACCTGCCTGTCTATGCCGGTCACAACTTCCTGGTCGCCCTTATTCCCGCCGTGATGCTGGGGATTTTCGTTGCGGCCTTTGTGCCGATGACGGCGGTTTTCCCCACGCTGGAGCCGCATCATCAGGGCGCGGCCGTTTCGGTATATAACCTGTCTGCCGGTATGAGCAATTTTGTCGCGCCCGCTATCGCCTCGGTGATGCTGCCGTTTTTTGATATCGTCGGCGTGGTCTGGGCGTACACCGGTCTGTATGTGTTTGCCGGTGTGCTGACGTTTATCATTCGCGTCCCGCAACCGAATCACGGCGCGCTGCGTAGGGTGAAGTCAAAACCCGCCGTCACGTCGCAGTAAACGACAGGGGAGCGCCATGCTCCCCTCTGTCGCTCAGTTTTTTACCACGTCCTGTAACGCATCCTGAAGCTCATACCAGCGGAAGCGAAAACCCGACGCCTCCAGTCGTTTGGGCAGCACATGTTGCCCACCCAGCACCAGCACAGAAGATTCACCCATCATCAGTTTTATGGCACTGGCTGGGGTGCGCATAAAAGCAGGGCGGTGCATTACCTCGCCCAGCGTGGCGGCAAACTGCTCATTGCGCACGGCATAGGGCGAAACCATGTTAAAGGGGCCGCTGCAGTCGTCATTGTCCAGCAACCACATAATGCCATTGACCATGTCATCAATATGAATCCACGGCATATACTGTTTGCCGCTGCCGATAGGGCCGCCGATACCCAGTTTAAACGGCAGTTTCATTTTACTCAGCGCGCCGCCCTCGCGCGCCAGCACCACGCCGGTTCGCAGCAGGCAGACGCGCGTGCGCTCTGTTTGAGCGGTCAGCGCCAACTGCTCCCAGCGGGCACACAGCTCGTGGGTAAACTCATTTTGGCCGGGATCATCCTCGGTTAATACGACGTCGCCACTGTTGCCATAAAAGCCCGTCGCCGATCCCGAAATGAAGACGCGCGGTGGTGTGGTGCTGGCATTGATCAGTGAGGCGATGCGTTCCGTGATTTGCCAGCGGCTCTCGCACAACTGCTGTTTATGCGCATCGGTCCAGCGTTTGTCAGCGATGGGTTCGCCGGCCAGGTTAATGACGGCATCGATGCCGTCAAGCGACTGCTGTTGCGCCAGGCCTGACCAGAGCGCGATATCCTCCCCCAGCTTTTCTCGTGCGGCGGCCACGTCGCGGGTGACCACGCTAACCTCGTGACCGAAGTGTTGTAAACGTGGGATAAGATGGCGGCCAATAAGCCCGGTTCCACCGGTGATTAAGATATGCATAGTGCGGCTCCGTCTGATTTTTTATTTTTTGCTTACTTCATCATAGAAGAGTCGTACCCGTGTGGCGTGAGCCGCTTCGTAATTTAGCGAGTTGACCCCAAACATCGGACCAGCGCCTGGTTGTTTTCAGAAATAAAAGTCGGTAAACATGAGGCACCCCTTTTAGCCATTCGAGGTAGCAGATGAATTACCCTTCCATCACCCTGTGGTCAGATTCATCTTTCTTTAGTCCTTATGTCATGTCGGCTTATGTTGCGCTCAGCGAAAAAGGGGTGCCTTTTAGCGTAAAGCGTCTCGATTTATCGCAAAATCAGCAGCGTGCGGAAACCTACCGCGATCTGTCGTTAACCTGCCGTGTGCCGACCTTACAGGTCGATGACTTTATGCTGAGTGAATCCTCGGCGATCTGCGAATACCTTGAGGAGCGTTTTGCCGCCCCCGAGTACGAACGTCTTTATCCCAAAGATCGCGAGAAACGTGCGCGCGCCCGGCAAATTCAGGCCTGGCTACGCAGCGATCTGATGCCGATTCGGCAGGAGCGTCCTACCGAGGTGTTGTTTGCGGGAGAGCACTTTGCGCCGTTGTCGCCAGCGGCACTGGAAGCGGCGGATAAACTGATCGCCGCCGTACAGCGCCTGTTACCGGAGCGGCAGCAAAATTTATTTGGTGAGTGGTGCATTGCAGATACCGATTTGGCTGTCATGCTTAATCGACTGGCGCTGCATGGTGATACGTTGCCTGCGCGTTTACAACATTATGCCGAGTTTCAATGGCAGCGAGCATCAGTCCAGTTATGGTTAGCGGAAAGCGGCAAAAATCGCTAGCGATCGGCGCTTGCTCAACCCGTCATAAGTGATTACCTTACGACTGATAAAAACGTGGCAAACAGCGCGTGCATAAAGACACGCTAAACAGGAAAGGGTTACGGATGGTGGATCACATTGCTGGTGGCGAAATCGAATGGGTCGATATCGTAAGCGAAGAGAATGAAGTCGTTGCACAGGCTACGCGTGCGCAGATGCGCGCGCAATGCTTACGTCACCGCGCAACCTATATCGTGGTTCATGACGGTATGGGCAAAATACTGGTTCAGCGCCGTACTGAAATCAAAGATTTTATGCCGGGTAAACTGGATGCAACTGCCGGTGGCGTGGTGCAGAGTGGCGAGGACATGCTGGAATCTGCGCGACGCGAAGCCGAAGAAGAGCTGGGCATTGCGGATGTTCCCTTTGCAGAACATGGCAAATTCTACTTTGAAGATGAGCATTGCCGCGTCTGGGGCGGCTTATTCAGTTGCGTGTCGCACGGCCCCTTTGCCATGCAGGAAGAAGAGGTGGATGAAATCTTCTGGATGACCCCGGATGAAATCACCGCGCGCTGTGATGAGTTTACCGATGATTCGCTTAAAGCCTTATCTTTATGGCTGAGTCGTAACAACGAAAACAATCACTGATACCTTCTGTTAGCTTTGCGCGCGGTCATGGCCGTTCGCAAAGCTAGTCCTCTGTTTTAATCGCCGTCGCATTCCCGCCTGATTATCAGCTCCCTTTCTTTTAGCCATCAGTCGCGTTGTCATGGCCACGCCGTCCATTCACCTTGCGCGCAAGGAACGGGCAGGGGATTTATGCTAGTCGGCCTGTCAGAACAGGAAAGCGGTTGTGGGTCAACGGTGCGGTTCACCTTCACCGGACGATGACAAGGCGCAGGGCCGGTTTAGCGCTTGCTGTGACTGTGCGCCTGTCAGGCTGACAGCGGCAGGATGCGCACTGTCCAGATCGTACCACCGGCCACCGGTTAACCGCGTGGGCGGTGGTACAATGCGCACCCTTATACTGAGGGTGATCTAAGCCGGTTGCGCCTGGCGCATCTTTTCCCCGCGCCGCCGCAGCACTTCCATCACGATCAGTAATAAAAGCGAAGCCGCAATCATGATAGTGGCGGCCGCTGCAATGGTGGGGTCGAGATTTTCGCGGATACCGGCAAACATCTGAATCGGCAATGTCCGCTGCGTTGGGCTGGCAAGGAATAGCGTCACGACCACTTCATCAAATGAGGTCGCAAACGCGAATAACGCGCCGGAAAATACGCCGGGTGCAATCAGCGGCAGGGTGACTTTACGAAACGCCAGCAGCGGCGAGGCACCGAGGCTGGCGGCGGCCCGCGTCAGATTTGTGTCGTAACTTTTCAGCACGGCAACCACCGTGATCACCACAAAGGGCACGCCCAGCAGCGCATGGGCCAGTACCAGCCCAAGATAGCTGTTCAGCAGTGACAGTTTGGCGAAGAAGAAAAACATGCCAACGGCGATGATCACTACGGGCGCAACCATCGGAGAGATAATGATCGCCATCACCAGGGCTTTTCCGCGAAACTCACCGCGTACCAGGCCCATAGCGGCCAGCACGCCGAGGACGCTGGCCAACAGCGTCGCCAGTGGCGCAACCAGCAGGCTGTTCATTAGCGCACCGATCCACTCCTTCGAGTGAAAAAAGGCCGCATACCAGCGCAGCGAAAAGCCACTTAGCGGATAGCTCAGAAACGAACTTTCGTTAAATGACAGCGGCACGATGACCAGAACAGGCACAATCAAAAACAGCAGTGCCGCTGCGCCGTAGAAATTAAACAGGTAGCGCCAGACCCGCAGCAACGTTGAACCTTGTTGTCTCATCATTCGCTCCTTAACGCACCGCAACTTCGGATGAAGTCCGGGTGACACGTGAATACACCACATACAGCAACGTCACGATAATCAGCAACTGGCTGCCTAAGGCGGCGGCCATGCCCCAGTTCATGGTGCTGTTGGTAAAGAAGGCGACAAAGTAGCTGACCATCTGATCGTCCGGCCCGCCTAACAGGGCAGGTGTCACGTAGTAGCCAATCGCCATCATGAACACCAGCAGCGCACCTGCGGTAATCCCGGCAAACGTCTGTGGCACATAGACGCGCCAGAAGGCCACAAAGGGATGCGCACCCAGCGACACGGCAGCACGGACATAGCTGGGGGAAATGCCTTTCATTACCGCATACAGAGGCAGCACGATGAAGGGCAGTAGAATATGTGTCATTGAGATGTAGACGCCGACCCGGTTAAACACCAGCGTGAGCGGGCTGTCGATGAGACCTGTTGCCATTAAGGTCCGGTTAATTAATCCTCCAGACTGCAGCAGCACAATCCAGCTCGCGGTACGCACAATTAATGAGGTCCAGAAGGGCAGCAGCACCATAATCATCAGCAGGTTGGCCCGGTTAGACGGCTGTTTCGCCAGCCAGTAAGCCAGCGGATAGCCCAGGCCGACGCACAATAAGGTGACGACGGTCGCCATCCACAAGGTGCGTAGCAGAACATTGACATAAAGCGCCTGATCGGGCGACTGTGGTGTGATATCGCCGGTCTTGGCATCGACCTTATGGTCAAACACCGACAGCAGATAATAACTGGTATAAGGTTTGGCGACGCGTTTCAGGGTTTGCCAGGTGGACAGCTCTCCCCACATCGGCTGCTTGTCGATCAACGTTTGTTTGACGTTAAGGCCATCCTCGGGAGCCTGGCGAGGGACGGCCAGGATCAGCCGACGAAAGGTGCTGTCTTCATAACTTAACCGCTTAGCAATGCCGGAAATCTGGCCCTGTTCACGCGCCGCGCTGACTTCTTTTGCCATAGTGGCAAACAGGCTTTCATCCGGCAGCGCCTTGCCATCCCACTTGGTTAAGGCCTGGCTGGTTTGCGGGAGCCCGTCTTTAAGCTCAGGGTTATTCACGCTCATACTGAGAATCGAGCCGATGGGAAATAAAAAACACACCACGACGAAAATCAGTAAAGGGGCAACTAAAAGCAGGGAGCGTTGCGTTTTGATCCAACCAGCCCGGTTGAATTTGTGACGCAGACTGAATGCGCCTTCCGTGCGTCTGACGGGCGCTGAATCCATAACGGGGTTTTGACTCATGCCGACCTCCTCAATGGTGCTGCCGGAGCGGGTCCGGCAGAGGGTTATTTCGCGGCCCAGGCGTTAAAACGCTGTTCCAGTTCTTCACCATGTTCCAGCCAGAACGTCGCGTTAACCTGAACCGCCTTGGCCATATTGTCAGGCGCGGTGGGCAGTTGGGCTAAACGATCGGCAGCCAGCAGCTTGCCAGCCTGGATATTGGCAGGGCCATAAGGAATATTTTCGGCATAGACCTTTTGGTTTTCGGGTTTCAGCGTGAAGGCAATAAACTTTTCCGCCAGCGCTTTGTGTTTTGAGCCTTTCACAATGGCCCAGTTGTCGAAGTCATACAGGTTGCCATCCCAGACGATTTTAAAGTTATGGCCTTCTGCCTGGGCGGTGCCGATGCGACCGTTATAGGCCGACGCCAGCGTTACGTCGCCTGAAACCAGCCACTGCAGGGGCTGTGCGCCCGATTCCCACCACTGAATGTTCGGCTTGAGCTGATCCAGCTTCTTAAAAGCACGATCCACGCCCGCCGGGGTTGCCAGCACGTTATAAACGTCTTCGCGCTTCACGCCATCCGCCATCAGCGCAATTTCCAGCGTGTATTTCGCGCTCTTACGCAAGGCGCGTTTGCCCGGGAATTTTTTCACGTCCCAAAAATCCGCCCAACTGGTTGGGGCCGTTTTTAGCTTGTTGCCATCGTAGGTCAGTACGGTAGACCAGACGAAGAAGCCTGCGCCACATTCGCTTACGCTGCCCTTGGCAAAGTCGGCTTTGTTACCCAGCTTGCTCCAGTCCAGCGTTTCAAGCAGCCCTTCTTCACAACCACGTTCCAGTTCCGGGGTTTCGAGCTCGACCACGTCCCAGCCGACCTGTTTGGTTTCGACCATGGCACGGATGCGTGCCATCTCACCGTTATATTCACCCGCTTCTATGCCGTCATGACCTGAGGCCATAAAAGGCTTATAAAACGCTTTATCCTGCGCGTCTTTGTTGGTGCCACCGAAAGAAACCACCGTAAGGTTTTCGGCCTGCGCCTGGACAGCCACCGCCGCCAGAACCAGTGCCGCTATATTTTTCATCATCCCCGGACTCCTGAATTATTATATTTGGGCAGAATTCTCTGCCCGGTGTTTGCTTTGCAATCTTAATGCCAGGGTACTGCCACGCTGCGGAACGGGCGGCGTGGCAGTACGCGAAACTCAATACTTGCCCAGAATACGGTTCAGCAGGTTCAGTGCCGTGCGGAACTGCGCGTCCGGGATGGTGAGCGGGTAGAGGAAGCGGATCACGTTGCCGTGCACGCCGCAGGTGAGCAGCAGCAGCCCCTCGTCCAGCGCCTGTTGCTGAATCGCTTTGGCGATGTCCGCACTCGGCTTGCCTGCGCCATCCATGAATTCAGCGGCGATCATTGAACCATGACCGCGCACCTCTGCCAGCGCTTTACAGCCTGCACCTTGCAGGGTTTCAACCAGTTGTCCACCCAGTTGCAGGGCTCGCTCGCTGAGGTTCTCATCGCGAATCACCTCAAGCACGGCCAGCGCGGCGGCAATGGCCGGTGGGCTGCCGGCGTAGGTGCCGCCCAGACCGCCGGGCAGCGGCGCATCCATCACCTCAGCCCGTCCTGATACCGCCGACAGCGGCATACCGCCCGCCAGGCTTTTTGCCATTGTGATCAGGTCTGGCTGCACGTCGGGATAGTACTCACTGGCAAACAGCTTGCCGGTGCGGGCGAAGCCACTTTGAATCTCATCGGCGATGAGCAAAATGCCATGCTGATCGCACAGCTTACGCAGAGCGGTGACGAAGGCGGGCGGTGCCACATTAAAGCCGCCTTCACCCTGAATCGGTTCATAGATAATGGCCGCCACCTGTTGCGGGCTGATATCGCAGCGGAAAATGGCCTGCAAACTTTCCAGTGCATCATCCACGCTGCAGCCATGCAGTGCATTCGGGTAGCGGGCGTGAAATACTGAACTGGCAAAAGGGCCAAAACCGGTTTTATACGGGACCACTTTGCCGGTCAGCGACATCGTCATGTTGGTGCGACCGTGGAAAGCCCCCGTAAAGGCGATAACGCCAGGACGGCCCGTGGCGGCGCGTGCAATTTTCACCGCATTCTCAACGGCCTCCGCTCCGGTGGAGAAAAAAGTGGTTTTGGCGGGCCCATTCACCGGCACCAGCGCATTCAGTTTTTCTGCCAGGGCGATGTAGTTTTCGTAGGGCACGACCTGAAACGCGGTATGGGTAAAATGGTCGAGCTGTTCTTTGATGGCGGCGATGACTTTGGGATGGCGATGTCCGGTATTCAGCACGGCAATGCCTGCGCTGAAATCGATAATTTCGCGTCCCTGATGATCCCATAACGTGGCGTTTTCTGCTTTCACCGCATAGAAATCGCACATCACGCCCACACCGCGCGGCGTAGCATTGAGACGACGAACCTGAACTTCACTGTTACTCATAACGCGACCTCATGGTGTTTGTTGCCATATTGTTACAGTGGAATCTGCCTCCTTGCTTTTTAGCGTTTTCAGGGTTTTATAATCCAGAGCCAGTTTTTTTTATTTTGAGGTACCAATTTTGCGAAGCTTACTCGGTGACCTGCTTGCACAACGTCTGGCCTCGCTTTCCGGCGGTACGCTGAATAAGCGATTGTATGATGTCTTGCAGGCAGCCATTCAGGATGGAGCCATTGCCACCGCGACGCGACTGCCCGCCAGCCGCGACCTTGCTCGTGAACTCGCAGTCTCACGTAACACCGTGCTGGCAGTTTATGAACAGCTTCAGTCTGAGGGTTACTTACAAACCCGTACCGGAAGCGGCACCTTCGTCAGTGCGGTATTACCGGAACAGGCACCGGGAGAGCCGCTGGTCAGGCCGGTAACGCCGCCGATGAAACCCGTCCGGCTGTCGCGACGGGGTTCACGTCTGCTGGCGAACAGCGGTGCCGGGAGCCATCAGTGGGGCGCGTTCATGCCCGGCGTACCGGACGTCAGCCATATGCCGCACGACATCTGGCGAAAAATACAGCTTCGCCTCAGCCGGCGGCTGCCGGTTGAGAATCTGAGCTATGCCAGCCACGGCGGCTGCGTCGAGTTACAACAGGCGCTGGCCGATTACCTGCGGGTGATCCGATCGGTGAACTGCAGCCCCGAGCAGATCCTGGTCACCGCCGGAACGCATCAGTCGCTGGATCTGCTGGCGAAAATGCTCTGCGATCCCGGTGACAGGGCTATCGTGGAAGAGCCGGGATACTGGGGAATTCGTAATGTGCTGGCGGTGAATGGGGTGACGCTGATTCCCACTCAGGTTGACGACCAGGGGCTGGTTTTGCCCCCTGAGCAACCGGACAGCCCGGTACCGCGCCTGATCTGTGTGACACCTTCCCACCAGTACCCACTGGGTGCGGTGATGAGTCTGCAACGGCGCCATGAATTACTGGAGCGCGCGAAAAGCAGCGGCAGTTGGGTGGTGGAAGATGACTACGATGGCGAGTTTCGCTTTACCGGTAGCCCGATCCCGGCGCTACAGGGCCTGGCGGCGGATGCACCGGTGATCTATCTGGGCACCTTCAGCAAAACGCTGTACCCGGGCATCCGGCTCAGCTACATGGTGGTGCCTAAATCCATGGCCGCACGCATGAAAATGGCACACTCAGAGCTGTATCGTGGCGGCTACGGCCTGGTGCAGCTCACCCTGGCGGAGTTTATTCGGGAAGGGCACTATGCGGCCCACGTTCGGCGCATGCGGCAGATTTACAGCCGTCGCCGGGCCGTGCTGGTGGAGGTGATTAGCACCTCGCTGGGCGCTGACTGGATTGTGCACCACAGCAATGCAGGTTTGCATCTGGTGCTCAGGCTGCCCGACAGCATCGACGATGTGGCCTTCAGCGCAGAGTTAGAACAGTGCGGTGTGTTAACGCGTCCGCTTTCATCCTACTACCTGCAAGGGACGCCGCAGCGAGGCTTGCTGCTGGGCTACGCCTGCGTTAACGAGGCAGATATCCCCGCCGCCTTTGCGCCTGTCCTTGCCCGGTTGGAACATCATCTGCAAATTGCCTCAGTTTCGCCCTGAGGCACCATCAGCGTGCATCATCCTGGATTGCCTGATTCTGTGAGCAATCTCACGTTGAATTAATGTTAAATATAAAAAGACAATAAAATACAATGGCCTGCAAAGTGATTTTGTAAGCCGTTTCATTTCCTGTTGTCAAATTCTGCTTGTGCAAATCAAAGGCGTTGTGGTAGTGCTAAAAAAAGGCCCGCCAGAATTCGCACGTCAAAAGGATGATGCATGAATCGTGCCGACACCTTTTTTATCCTGTTTACGAGAGTACGCCATGAGAAATTTTGTCAGTTTTCGCAACATCAAAAAGAGCTACGACGGCGACAAGCTGGTGGTGCGCAACCTCAATCTGGATGTGGCAGAAGGGGAGTTTTTGACCCTGTTAGGGCCATCTGGCTCCGGGAAAACCACCAGCCTGATGATGCTGGCCGGATTTGAAACGCCCACCGATGGTGAGATCCTGCTGCGTGATAAACCCCTTCACACCTTGCCGCCGCATCAACGTGATATCGGTATGGTATTCCAAAACTATGCGCTTTTTCCCCACATGACGGTGGCGGAAAATCTGGCGTTTCCGTTGTCGATTCGCCGTTTGAGCAAAGCCGATATCAGTGTGCGGGTTAAGCGGGTGCTGGATATGATTAAACTCACTTCGCTGGCAGACCGCTATCCCGCGCAGATGTCTGGGGGGCAGCAGCAGCGTGTGGCCCTGGCGCGGGCGCTGGTCTTTGAACCCAAACTGATCCTGATGGATGAGCCGCTAGGCGCGCTGGATAAACAACTGCGCGAGCACATGCAGATGGAGATTAAGCAGCTCCACAGTATGCTCGGACTGACCATTGTCTATGTCACGCATGACCAGAGTGAAGCCATGACCATGTCAGACCGGGTGGCGGTCTTCAATGATGGAATGATCCAGCAGATGGACAGCCCGCATAAACTTTATGAGCAGCCCGATAACGCCTTTGTGGCGCAGTTTATCGGCGAAAATAACAGCCTGTTGGCCACGCAGTCGGGACAGCATGGCGATTATTATCAGGTGACGCTGGATAACGGTGTTCAGCTGGATGCGCTGAAGGTGCGCCCGAGCTCGCCTGGTAAAAAAATACAGCTCAGTATTCGCCCAGAACGCATCAATGTGAACGCCGCCAAACCGGGCGAACAGTCTGTTCAGGCCAGGATACAGCAGTTTATCTATCTGGGGGATCACGTGAGAATGCTCACTGAGGTTGCCGGGCAGGGGAATTTTATGGTGAAAATGGCCGCATCTGAGGTATCACCCGACTGGAAAGCCGGCAGTGAAGTGAGACTGTCCTGGCAGCCTCAGCACCTGCGCGCGCTTGACGTTACGCTGCAATAGGCAAAAAAAAGAGCATGCAGTCTGCATGCTCTTATTCAGCCATGGAAACTTAGCCTTCAGCCTGCTGCGACTGAATCGCCGTCAGGGCGATGGTGTAGACGATGTCATCCACCAGCGCGCCACGTGACAGGTCGTTGACCGGTTTACGCATGCCCTGCAGCATTGGCCCGATTGAAATCAGGTCAGCTGAACGCTGTACCGCTTTATAGGTGGTATTACCGGTATTGAGATCCGGGAAAATAAACACCGTTGCGCGACCGGCAACCTGCGAGTTGGGGGCTTTGGATTTTGCCACGTCTTCCATAATCGCCGCGTCATACTGCAACGGACCATCAATCACCAGATCTGGACGTTTTTCCTGGGCAAGTCGCGTTGCTTCGCGTACTTTCTCCACGTCGCTACCTGCACCTGAGTTACCGGTTGAGTAGGAGATCATCGCGACGCGCGGATCGATGCCGAAGGCTTTGGCGGAATCGGCGGACTGAATGGCAATTTCTGCCAGCTGTTCAGCGGTGGGGTCCGGGTTGATCGCGCAGTCGCCGTAGACCAGCACCTGCTCCGGAAGCAGCATAAAGAACACCGATGAGACCAGCGAACTGTTGGGTGCGGTTTTGATCAGCTGTAACGGCGGACGGATGGTGTTTGCAGTGGTATGCACTGCGCCGGAGACCAGCCCGTCGACTTCACCACTTTCCAGCATCATGGTGCCCAGCACCACGTTATCTTCCAGCTGTTCCTGAGCAACCACTTCGGTCATGCCTTTGCTTTTACGCAGTTCGACCAGACGTGGAACGTAGTTCTGGCGAACCACTTCGGGATCAACAATCTCAATCCCTTTGCCCAGCTCAACGCCCTGAGCTGCCGCAACGCGCTGGATTTCATCCGGATTGCCTAACAGGACACAGGTCGCGATGCCGCGCTCGGCGCAGATGGCTGCCGCTTTGACGGTGCGGGGTTCATCCCCTTCCGGCAGCACAATGCGTTTGCCTGCCTTGCGTGCCAGTTCGGTCAACTGATAGCGGAACGCCGGCGGTGACAGGCGACGGCTGCGTTCAGACGTGGCCGTCAGGGATTCAACCCAGTCAGCATTGATGTAGCTGGCAACGTACTCCTGGACTTTCTCAATACGCTGCGTGTCGTCTACGGGCACTTCAAGGTTGAAGCTTTGCAGGCTGAGCGAGGTTTGCCAGGTGTTGGTTTTCACCATAAATACCGGCAGGCCGGTCTGGAAGGCACGTTCGCACAGTTTGGCGATGCGCTCATCAATTTCATAGTTACCGGTTAAGAGGATGGCACCAATCTCAATACCGTTCATTGCCGCCAGGCAGGCAGCAACCAGCACATCAGGACGGTCGGCAGAGGTGACCAGCAGCGAGCCTGGACGGAAGTGCTCAAGCATGTGCGGAATGCTGCGTGCGCAGAACGTCACTGATTTTACGCGGCGCGTCTGAAGTTCACCTTCGTTAATGACCCGGGCGTTAAGGTGGCGGCACATATCAATGGCGCGGGTGGCAATCAGGTCGAAGCTCCAGGGCACACAACCCAGGATGGGCAGTGGGCTATTGGCAAACAGCTGGTCAGGATTGATGTTGGCAATGCTGGCCTTTGACGAATCATCGAAAATTTCTGACAGGTCGGGGCGCGTGCGGCCCTGTTCGTCGACCGGCGCGTTCAGTTTGTTAATGATCACGCCAGTGATGTTTTTATTCTTTGACCCGCCAAAGCTGCTTTGCGTCAGTTCAATACGCTCTTTAAGCTGTGCAGGCGAATCGTTACCCAGCGCGGTCACAAAGACGATTTCAGCGTTTAACGTTTTGGCGATTTCATAGTTCAGGGCGTTGGCAAACTGGTGCTTGCGCGTGGGGACTAAGCCCTCGACCAGGACCACTTCAGCATTCTGGGTATTGGCGTGGTAGCGGGCAATAATCTCTTCCATCAGCACATCTTGCTGATTTGACCCCAACAGCGATTCCACGCGGGACATTGGCAACGGCTCTGCGGCCGGAATGCCTGAACTCTTGCGCACAATGCTGGTGGTCTGGTCTGGTGCATTGCCGCCCGCACGCGGTTGAGCAATGGGTTTGAAAACGCTCAGTCGAACGCCTTTACGTTCCATGGCACGAATGACGCCAAGGCTAACGCTGGTCAGACCGACGCTGGTGCCGGTCGGAATGAGCATAATTGTACGTGACACGATTGAACCTCTCAGATTTCACTGGGTGTCAAAACAACGCCGTCAGCATGGGCTGACGGCGAAAGGAGATCAGGCGGTAAGACGTGCGGCGTCGCGGGCAATCACTAACTCTTCGTTAGTCGGAATCACCACAGCCGGGCGGGTGCCTTCTTTATTGATAAAACCTGACTTGCCAAAGCGTGCCGCCAGGTTGCGGTCGTGGTCAACCTCAAAGCCAAGCAGCGCCAGTTTATTTAAGGTCAGCTCGCGCACCATTGCCGCATTTTCGCCGATACCACCGGTAAAGATCACACCATCAAGACGGCCGTCCATCAGCGCCGTATAGCTGCCAATGTATTTGGCAAGACGATGGCAGAAGACATCCATCGCGCGTTTGGCATCCGCTTTCGTTGCATAGTTATCTTCGACATAACGGCAGTCGCTGGTGACTTCGGTGAGCCCTAACAGGCCGGACTCTTTGGTCAACATTTTGTTGATGGCGTCAACGCTCATGCCTAAGGTGTCGTGCAGGAAGAAAATAATCGCGGGATCGATGTCGCCACTGCGGGTACCCATCACCAGGCCTTCCAGCGGTGTCAGGCCCATCGAAGTATCCACACATTCGCCGTTGCGAATGGCAGAAACAGACCCACCGTTACCGAGGTGACAGGTAATAATGTTCAGCGTTTCCAGCGGCTTGTTGAGCATTTTTGCCGCTTCGTGGGTCACATAGTAGTGACTGGTGCCGTGCGCGCCATAGCGACGAACGCCATGTTCTTTATAAAGCGCATACGGCAGCGCATAAAGATAGGACTCTTCCGGCATTGTCTGATGGAAAGCCGTGTCGAAAACCGCCACATTCTTGTCGGACAAATGCGGGAAGTTTTTCATGGCTTCATCAATACCGATCAGGCCGGCTGGGTTATGCAGTGGTGCAAAAGATGACGCATCTTTGATACCCTGCACGACAGACTGAGAAATGACCACTGACTGCGTGAGTTTTTCGCCGCCGTGAACAATACGGTGACCTATTGCTGCGATTTGTGCTGAAAGCTCTGGTTTTTGTGCCAGAATTGTTTTAACAATGAAATTCAGCGCTTCGCTGTGGGCAGCGCCAGCACCCAGAGGGGCTTCCTGCTTCTGGCCCTCAAGTTTCCATTTAATCCGCGCTTCGGGAAGGTGGAAGCATTCTGCCAGGCCAGACAGGAATTCTTCACCGCTGGTGGGATTAAGGATGGCAAACTTAAGGGAAGAGCTGCCGCAGTTCAGAACCAGTACTAACTTACTCGACATGGAAGTACCTATTTGTTAAAAGTGGCTAAAAATAACGCAATCAGACTTACAGCGTAGCCCATTGAAGCAGCCAGATTAATGACAGAAGTCATACCCAGGTCAAAATAGTGCGTTTTTACGCAAAAAAAATTGAGTTTTTACGCATAAATTTGAAAATTCGCTTAAAACGGGCCTTGTCGTCTCTGTTACAAGGAAAGTTGCGGCAGGGACGTTGTTAAATCGGCGACAGAATAGCCGGAGTCACCTTTAAAGACAAAAACATTTGAAGGATGTTACGTAAAGTTGTGTCGTTATAATTATTTTTCAAAAAATACAGCATTAGTTGAGGCGAGCCATGGCGAATGAATCCCACACCGGCTGGTTCCGGATGTTTCAACGCGGACAGCATTATATGAAGACCTGGCCCAACGATAAACGCCTGGCGCCAGTCTTTCCTGAAAATCGTGTCTCTTCGGCGACACGGTTTTCAATTCGCTTTATGCCGCCGCTGGCGGTCTTTACGTTAACGTGGCAAATCGCGATGGGTGGCCAACTTGGCCCAGCGGTCGCGACGGCCCTGTTCGCCTGCAGTTTGCCCATGCAGGGTTTATGGTGGTTAGGTAAGCGTTCGGTCACGCCATTGCCGCCCACGCTGCTGCGCTGGTTTCACGAGGTGCGCACGAAACTGGAAGCCGCAGGGCAGGCGATTGCCCCGGTTGAGGGGAAACCCACATACCAGGCGCTGGCCGATCTGCTTAAGCGTGCCTTCAAGCAACTGGATCGGACATTTCTGGACGATCTTTAATCTGCGCCGTGCGGCAAATTATTGCACCCAAACCCGCGCTTAAATCAATGAAAAGCGATGTGGCAACGCCCACATCGTTTCCCCTGTGTAATTATCTTTCCATCGTATAAAACCTGAACAGCCAGCGGGCTTGAGGAAGAGATGATGGAAATGACCCATGCACAACGTTTGATCCTGACAAACCAGTACAAAATCATGGCGATGCTGGAGCCGGAGAACGCCGAACGTTTTCGTCGCTACCAAACCATCATTGAGCGTGGTTACGGCCTGCAGATGCGTGAACTGGATAAAGAATTTGGCAAACTACCCGAAGAAACCTGCCGCACGCTCATCGACATTATGGAGATGCACCATGCGCTGCAGGTTTCCTGGTCAAACCTTAAAGCCGAAGGCGACATCGATCCACGACGTCTGGCGTTCCTGGGTTTTGATGCCGCCACGGAATCGCGTTATCTGGGCTACGTGCGTTTTATGGTGAATACCGAAGGGTGCTATACCCATTTTGATGCCGGCACGCACGGCTTTAATGCGCAAACGCCGATGTGGGAAAAGTATCAACGGATGCTGGCTTTGTGGCAGACTTGTCCTCGCCAATACCATTTAAGCGTAAACGAGATTGCGCAAATCATTAACGCCTGATGAGGAGTGACGCGTGGAGTACAGTGGTTTTTTATTTGATTTAGATGGCACCTTAGTTGATTCACTACCGGCGGTAGAACGCGCCTGGAGCAACTGGGGTGCACGTCATGGCATTGCGGCTGATGAAATTCTGGACTTCATTCACGGTAAGCAGGCTATTACTTCACTGCGCCACTTCATGTCGGGCCAGTCAGAAGAAGCGATACAGGCTGAGTTTCTGGCGCTGGAAAAAACAGAAGCAGAAGACACCGACGGCGTGCAGGCGCTGCCAGGCGCAAAAGCGCTGCTCACGCAACTGGATGCGTTGCAGATCCCCTGGGCGATTGTCACCTCAGGTTCCGTGCCGGTGGCACATGCGCGCCATAAAGCAGCAGGATTACCGCAGCCTGCCGTGTTTATTACGGCTGAGCAGGTGGCAAAGGGCAAACCGGAACCTGATCCTTACTTACTTGGGGCAAAAATGCTGAAACTCTCTCCGGCCGACTGTGTCGTGGTCGAAGACGCGCCTGCCGGTGTGGTGTCAGGATTGGCGGCAGGCTGTGCTGTCATTGCCGCCAATGCGCCAGATGATACACCGCGCATCGATGAGGTGGCGCTGCGCCTGACCTCACTGACATCGCTGGTGGTCACCCGACAGACAACGGGCAAGTTTGTTTTTCACAGTAAAGACTAAGCAGAACGTGGCGGCGTGAAGCCGCCCGTATCAGAGCGGCGAATCCTGCGAAATTTCATCCAGAGACAGGCTAAAGCTGGGAATAAACACCTCGACGAAATAGCTCATTTCGGGTGAGTGACGTTGGCTCAGGGTTTTTTCCAGCCGCGCCTTTGCTAATAAAAATTCATTGTTGCCGGCCGACAGCTCTTCAAGGCATTTTACGTATGCGCAAAGTGCATCGGCCTGCTTCACCACGGCTTTCTCTTCTTCACTGTGCAGGTGCTCATCAATCAGCGGGCGGTAAATATCCTGCAGCTCTTCCGGCAGCATCTCAATCAACTTCTGCTGCGCAATCTTTTCAATCTTTTTGTATTCGTGGGCTATCTGCGCGTTGTAGTACTTCACCGGTGTCGGTAAATCGCCGGTCAGCACTTCACTGGCATCGTGATACAGCGCCATCATAGCGATGCGCTCGGCATTGAGATTGCCATTGAACTTCTTGTTCTTAATGGCGGCCAGGGCATGGGCAACCATCGCCACCTGCAAACTGTGTTCCGAGACGTTTTCGGTGCGTACGTTACGCATCAGCGGCCAGCGGTTGATCAGTTTGAGACGGGAAAGGTGGGCGAAGAAATGGCTTTGAGTCATGGTGGTTCCTGTTTGCAACAGGGGAGAGGCGAGCTCTCCCCGACATCACATCAGTATAGGCGCAACAGGACTACTGACGGTAGCCCTGCAGGAAACGGCCAAACTTATTGATCGCCATCTCCAGATCGTCAACGCGTGGCAGCGTGACGATTCGCAGGTGATCGGGCCACGGCCAGTTAAACGCCGTTCCCTGTACCAGCAGGACCTTCTCCTGCAACAGGAAATCCAGCACCATTTTCTGATCGTCGTGAATATTGAATTTTTTAGCATCAATACGCGGGAACATGTAGAGCGCGCCCTGCGGCTTCACACAGCTGACGCCGGGGATCTCGTTGATCAGTTCCCAGGCACGTTGGCGCTGCTCGTAGAGCCGTCCACCGGGCACAATGAATTCGCTAATGCTTTGGTAGCCACCCAGCGCAGTCTGAATCGCGTGCTGCGCCGGTACATTGGCACACAGGCGCATGGATGCCAGCATTTCCAGGCCTTCGATATAGCCTTTCGCATGCTTTTTAGGTCCGTTCAGCACCATCCAGCCCTGGCGGAAACCCGCCACGCGGTAGGTTTTAGACAGGCCATTAAAGGTGACAGTCAGTAAATCCGGTGCCAGCGCAGCGATAGAGTGGTGCTGTGCCGCGTCGTACAGAATTTTGTCGTAGATTTCGTCAGCAAAAATAATCAGGTTATGCTGACGGGCAATCTCAACCACTTCCATTAACAGCTCTTTGCTGTAAACCGCACCGGTGGGGTTATTGGGATTGATAATCACAATGCCACGGGTGCGTGGCGTGATTTTACTGCGGATATCATCAAGATCCGGGAACCAGCCTGCGGATTCATCACACAGATAGTGCACGGCCTTGCCGCTCGACAGGGACACGGCGGCGGTCCACAACGGATAGTCGGGCGCAGGCACCAGCATTTCATCACCGCTGTTCAGTAACGCCTGCATAGCCTGGACGATCAGTTCAGACACACCATTACCGATGTAAATGTCTTCGACCGTAACGTCGCGCATATCGCGCGCCTGGTAGTGCTGCATAATGGCTTTGCGGGCAGAATACAGCCCTTTGGAATCACAGTACCCCTGCGCACTGGGGAGGTTGCGGATGACATCAACAAGAATCTCATCCGGCGCTTCGAAACCAAAAGGTGCCGGATTGCCGATGTTCAACTTAAGAACTTTATTACCTTCTTCTTCAAGGCGTTTAGCCTCTTTTAAAACCGGCCCACGAATGTCGTAACAGACATTGTCCAGTTTGCCGGATTTATCAATTTGAAAAGTCATTGTGGCCGCCTTAATGTGCAGAATCCTTTTGCCTGCCGCTGAAAACAAACCTGCACAATGTACTCTCCTCAGGCCTACAAAAGAAGGGCAAGAAACGGTTTTGGCGTGTTCAGCATCTTTGTCTTCGGGCAGACGACGTAATGCATATTGGTTATCATGCAGTCCGGTTGAAACGTTTGGTTTATAAGGCTTTCCTGGTTTATTGTTCTGTGAGTAAAAATTGAGCGCTGGGTAATGTCTGCTTTTATTATGCCGATAATGAACCTGAAGGCCGTGACACAATCTGAGTCTGCGCAATGCGTCATGAGCGAAATAGTTTAATTATGCTTTATTAATGCATAAAATTTGCGCGGCTTTGACCGCAGTTAATCAGAGTAACCTGAAAAACAACGGTTGCTCTTGATGTTAACGCATTTATATCTAAGGTTTTTTTAACGATTATTAAGACCGACAGAAATAATGCAGAGCATCTTCAATGCATGTTTCGACAATGAAAAGTCGTATTTACTGTTTTCCGGCAGGTTACGTCCGCTCAGGAGGGACAAGGATGAATGTAAGATGCGATTTGATCAAAATATGCAATGCTTTTCATAAAAACATTTCCATTTTGCGGTCAAAAATGATTAAGTATAATTTACTATTTGATGAGATTAAACGCTACACACCGTTAGCGTATTCCAGACCTGTTTACCCCTGCTTAACCGCATTTTGGGGGTAGAAAAAAGACAACTACACAGCTTCCCGCATTTTTGCATCCCGTGCCTTCGGCACAGAAGTTGTCTCTGTCTTCAGGAGCCGGTTTCCTTGTTTTGCAGGGAAGTTCCGTCTTCCTCCGTAAGTAAATTTTATGTCGGCCCTTTGCCGGGACGCCATGAAGCATCATTACCGCTTATCGCTTTGATAAGCATGTAATAACACCAGGATAGTAGTTCTTAAAAATCTAATAAGTGAAGAAAAAAACATGACTAATGCAAATCGTCCGATACTCAATCTCGATCTCGATCTGCTCCGAACTTTTGTTGCTGTTGCTGATTTGAACACCTTTGCAGCCGCCGCTGCTGCGGTGTGCAGAACGCAATCGGCAGTAAGTCAGCAGATGCAACGTCTGGAACAACTGGTTGGTAAAGAGTTGTTTGCCAGACATGGCCGCAACAAGTTGTTAACAGAACACGGTATTCAGCTTCTGGGCTATGCCAGGAAAATCCTGCGTTTTAACGATGAAGCCTGTACTTCCCTGATGTACAGCAACATCCAGGGCGTACTGACGATTGGCGCTTCTGACGATACGTCCGACACCATTCTGCCATTCCTGTTAAACCGCGTGACCTCTGTCTATCCAAAACTGGCGATTGATGTTCGCGTGAAACGCAATCCCTTTATGATGGAAATGCTGAACCAGGGCGAAGTCGATTTAGTTGTCACGACCTCCAGCCCGGGTAACTTTACTCACCAGGTCCTGCGCACGTCGCCGACCTTGTGGTACTGCGCGGCGGATTACGTGTTCCAGCGTGGGGAAGCGATTCCGTTGGTATTACTCGATGAGCCAAGCCCGTACCGCGATATGGCGATTGACCATCTTAATGAAGCCGGTATTCCGTGGCGTATCTCCTACGTTGCATCAACCCTGGCGGCCGTGCGCGCTGCGGTGAAAGCAGGATTAGGTGTAACGGCGCGTCCGGTAGAAATGATGAGCCCGGAATTACGTGTCATGGGTGCAGCTGAAGGCTTACCGGTATTACCTGATACGCAATACCTGCTGTGTCGCAATGCTGACAGTGATAACGAGCTGGCGCTGGCGATCTTTAATGCTATGCAGTCTACGCACGATCCTTACAACATGGTGGCCAATGCCGATGGCACATTGTTGCTGGATGATGAAGAGTAAATACCGCATTCTTTTGCAAAAAATGCGCAATTTAGCAGCACGATAACCTCTGTAAATACGCCTCTTGTCCTGTAAAAAGGACAGGGGGCTTTTTTTTAGGCTTTTTCTTGCGCAATAAAACCGATTTTCGAGGGGTTGTCTTTACTTGCTGTCAGCCACCCGCAATCGAGCGGACGTGAGAGAAGGACGCCTGTAAAATGTGAAATAGTTGATTCGAATCAGTCTGATAACTGCTGAAATTTAACACAAAAAAGATAATTCTGTGTTCTGGATCAACAAAATAGCCATTCCAAAGGGAAGGAAAAGCCTGAAAATCCTGTCAAAATATGGGGGTTAAATGCACGATCCATGCGCGCAAATACCCGCTACACTAAAATTACCCTTACAGACTGAAGCGATTTAGCTGGAAACACGCGCATCATATGTTAATAATATGATGCAGGTGTAAAATAAAGTTTGGATACTTTTGTCTAAGTTGACAAAAGGTTATAGAAAGGAGTAAAAAACCCCATAAAATTGCTGCTTATTCCAGAGTAACAGCAAAATTTGTAAGGTTTTTATCCTTCCCTTTGAATCGATGTGGTGAGTTTGCTGCCAGAACCCGAGCAGGATGCCAGCGCCACTTTTGATGAGTAAGCAAAGAGTATGTCAACTACCACCGAAATCATCGCTCAGCATTGGGCATTCGTCGTTTTTATCGTCATTGCATTTGGCCTCTGTGCGTTTATGTTAACCGGAGGATGGCTGCTTGGCGGCAGAGCGCGTGCCCGTTACAAAGACACACCTTTTGAGTCCGGCATTGAATCTGTCGGTGATACTCACCTCCGCTTGTCAGCAAAATTCTACCTGGTGGCGATGTTCTTCGTTATCTTCGACGTAGAAGCTCTCTTTTTATACGCATGGGCGACTTCAATCCGCGAAAGTGGATGGATCGGCTTTGCGGAAGCCGCAATTTTCATTTTGGTGCTCCTGGCGGGCTTGGTTTATCTGGTGCGCATTGGCGCGTTGGACTGGACGCCTGCACGCCGCCGAATCGTGGTTAAAACTCCCACGGTAAGTCACACCAATCCTCACAAGCAGTAAAAGAGAGGCAATAAGATGGACTATACGCTCACCCGCATAGACCCAAACGGTGGTGAGAACGACCGTTACCCTCTGCAAAAGCAGGAAATCGTCAGCGATCCGCTGGAGCAGCACGTTCATCGCAGCGTTTACATGGGCAAGCTCGAACATGCCCTGCACGACATGGTGAACTGGGGACGTAAAAATTCCCTGTGGCCGTACAACTTTGGTCTTTCCTGCTGCTACGTTGAGATGACGACCTCTTTCACCGCCGTGCACGATGTGGCGCGCTTTGGTGCTGAGGTTATGCGTGCTTCTCCACGTCAGGCTGACTTTATGGTGATCGCCGGTACGCCATTTACCAAAATGGCCCCGGTGATTCAGCGTTTGTACGATCAAATGCTGGAGCCGAAATGGGTCATTTCCATGGGTGCCTGTGCCAACTCAGGCGGCATGTACGATATCTATTCTGTCGTGCAGGGCGTGGATAAGTTCCTGCCGGTTGACGTTTATATCCCAGGCTGCCCGCCGCGTCCTGAAGCCTATATGCAGGCGCTACTGCTGCTGCAGGAGTCGATTGGCAAAGAGCGTCGTCCCCTGTCGTGGGTGGTCGGTGATCAGGGCGTTTATCGTGCCAATATGCAGCCTGAGCGTGAACGTAAGCGTGGCGAACGTATTGCAGTAACCAACCTGCGTACACCAGACGAAGTTTAAGTTAACCGTATGGATGGAATTCGTGCCTGCAGCAGACAACATCACAAATTAATGCATGGCACCATCCTGACGCCTTCATTTGAGCGCCTGTTATCAGGCCGGAATGGTGAGTAACGTATGACAGATTTGACCACGCAAGATCTCGCTCAGCCACTATGGCAAACCCGCGATCACCTGGATGATCCGGTGATTGGCGAGCTGCGTAATCGTTTTGGGCCGGATGCCTTTACCGTTCAGGCCACCCGCACCGGTATTCCGGTGGTGTGGATAAAGCGTGAACAGCTGCTGGAAATCATTACATTCCTGCGTAAATTACCTAAGCCGTACGTCATGCTCTATGACCTGCACGGCATGGACGAACGTTTACGTACCCACCGCGCAGGTTTACCTGACGCGGATTTTTCCGTTTTCTACCACCTGCTGTCGATTGAACGCAATCGCGACATCATGCTCAAGGTGGCTTTATCCGAAAACGATATGCATGTGCCGACCATCACCACTACTTTCGCCAATGCCAACTGGTACGAGCGCGAAACCTGGGAGATGTTTGGCATCACCTTTGATGGTCACCCGCATCTGACGCGCATTATGATGCCGCAGACCTGGGAAGGGCATCCGCTGCGTAAGGATTATCCCGCGCGCGCGACCGAGTTCGATCCTTTTACGTTGACGAAGCAGAAAGAAGATCTGGAAATGGAAGCGTTGACGTTCAAGCCTGAAGACTGGGGCATGAAACGCAGCACCGCCAATGAAGACTTTATGTTCCTCAACCTCGGTCCAAACCACCCCTCCGCGCACGGTGCTTTCCGCATCATTTTGCAGCTGGATGGTGAAGAGATCGTCGACTGCGTCCCGGACATTGGTTATCACCACCGTGGCGCGGAGAAGATGGGCGAACGTCAGTCCTGGCACAGCTACATTCCTTACACCGACCGTATCGAGTACCTCGGTGGCTGCGTCAACGAAATGCCTTACGTACTGGCGGTAGAAAAACTGGCCGGTATCGTTGTCCCTGACCGCGTTAATGTGATTCGCGTTATGCTCTCCGAGCTGTTCCGCATTAACAGTCACCTGCTGTACATCTCCACCTTTATTCAGGACGTCGGTGCCATGACACCGGTGTTCTTTGCCTTTACCGACCGCCAGAAAATCTATGACGTGGTTGAGGCGATTACCGGTTTCCGTATGCACCCGGCCTGGTTCCGTATTGGCGGTGTGGCACACGACCTGCCGAATGGCTGGGAACGCTTACTGCGTGACTTCCTGGACTGGATGCCGAAGCGCCTGAAAGAGTATGACAAAGCGGCGCTGCGCAACACGGTACTGATGGGACGTTCACAAGGTGTGGCGGCCTACAATATGGAAGAAGCGCTGGCATGGGGCACCACAGGTGCGGCTCTGCGCGCGACCGGTCTTGATTTTGACGTGCGTAAATGGCGGCCATATTCAGGCTATGAAAACTTCGACTTCGACGTGCCCGTGGGTGCCGGCATCAGTGATGCCTACACGCGCGTGCAGCTGAAAATGGAAGAGATGTGGCAGTCGCTGCGTATTCTTGAGCAGTGCCTGAACAACATGCCGGCAGGGCCGTTTAAAGCGGATCATCCGCTGACCACGCCGCCGCCGAAAGAGCGCACGCTGCAGCACATTGAAACCCTGATCACTCACTTCCTGCAGGTGTCATGGGGCCCGGTTATGCCGGCCAATGAATCCTTCCAGATGATTGAGGCGACCAAAGGGATTAACAGTTACTACCTGACCAGCGATGGCAGCACGATGAGCTATCGCACACGTGTGCGTACGCCGAGCTTCCCGCACCTGCAACAGATTCCTTCGGTAATCCGTGGCAGCCTGGTATCCGATTTAATCGTGTACCTCGGTAGTATCGACTTTGTTATGTCAGACGTGGACCGCTAATTATGCACGATCAACACATTGCTATTAAAACGATCGACCCCAACGAGGTCTTCGTGCTGAGTGCGGAAGAGCACCATGCGATTGAGCACGAAAAACACCATTACGAAGATGCACGCGCCGCGTCAATTGAAGCGCTGAAAATCGTGCAGAAGCAACGCGGCTGGGTACCCGACGGCGCAATTCACGCCATTGCAGAAGTGTTAGGTATTCCGGCCAGCGACGTAGAAGGTGTTGCCACTTTCTATAGCCAGATTTTCCGTCAGCCGGTTGGCCGCCATGTGATCCGCTATTGCGACAGCGTGGTATGCCACATTACGGGTTTTCAGGGAATTCAGGCTGCACTGGAAGAAAACCTGAATATCAAGCCGGGTCAGACGACAACCGATGGTCGCTTTACGTTGCTGCCAACCTGCTGCCTGGGTAACTGCGATAAAGGCCCAACCATGATGGTGGATGAAGATACGCACGTTCATCTGACGCCGGAAGGCATCGCCTCTTTGCTGGAGCAGTATCAATGACAATTAAACAGATCATTCGTACTGCCGAAACCCATCCCCTGACCTGGCGCATGCGTGACGATCAGCAGCCCGTTTGGCTGGATGAGTATCGCAGTAAAAACGGTTATGCCGGTGCAGAAAAAGCCCTGAAAGGCATGGCACCGGATGAGATCGTGGCGCTGGTGAAAGATTCCGGCCTGAAGGGACGTGGTGGTGCAGGCTTCTCTACCGGTCTGAAGTGGAGCCTGATGCCGAAAGACGAATCCATGAACATCCGTTACCTGCTGTGTAACGCCGATGAGATGGAGCCGGGCACCTATAAAGACCGCCTGTTGATGGAGCAAATGCCCCATCAACTGGTGGAAGGCATGCTGATCAGTGCGTTTGCCCTGAAAGCTTACCGTGGCTATATCTTCCTGCGTGGCGAATACATTGAAGCTGCGGTGCACCTGCGCCGCGCTATCGCCGAAGCCACCGAAGCCGGTTTACTGGGTAAAAATATCCTGGGCTCAGGGTTCGATTTCGAACTCATCGTGCACACAGGTGCCGGCCGCTACATTTGTGGTGAAGAAACGGCCTTGATCAACTCGCTGGAAGGGCGTCGTGCTAACCCACGTTCTAAGCCACCTTTCCCGGCGAGCGCAGGCGTCTGGGGTAAACCGACCTGCGTCAACAACGTTGAAACGCTGTCAAACGTGCCAGCTATTCTGGCCAACGGGGTTGAATGGTATCAGGGCCTGTCAAAGAGCGATGATGCCGGTACGAAACTGATGGGCTTCTCAGGTCGGGTAAAAAACCCCGGCGTCTGGGAGCTGCCGTTTGGTATCACTGCCAGAGAAATTCTTGAAGACTATGCGGGCGGCATGCGCGATGGCCTGCGCTTCAAAGCCTGGCAGCCGGGCGGTGCAGGAACAGACTTCCTGACCGATCAGCACCTGGATCTGCCGATGGAGTTCGCCAGTATCGGTAAAGCAGGCAGCCGCCTGGGTACTGCCCTGGCTATGGCCGTCGACCATGAAATCAATATGGTTTCACTGGTGCGCAACCTGGAAGAGTTCTTTGCTCGCGAATCCTGCGGCTGGTGTACGCCATGCCGTGATGGTTTGCCGTGGAGCGTGAAGATCCTCCGCGCGCTGGAGCAGAAAAAAGGCCAGCCGGGGGATATCGAAACCCTGGAGCAGCTTTGCCGCCAGCTCGGCCCGGGCAAAACCTTCTGTGCTCACGCACCTGGTGCCGTCGAACCGCTGCAAAGCGCCATTAAATATTTCCGTGAAGAGTTTGAAGCCGGCATTGCGCCGCAGGTGTTTGGTAATACCCGAGCTATCGGTGGTATTCAGCCAAACCTGCTGAAAGCGCGCTGGTAATTCGCCGTTATCCACGGGAGCTGGCCCTGTGCCGCCGTTCCTGCTGCAGTGTGCAGGGACAAGAATTTGATTAACGCTCGTTTATGACGAGCCTTACGGAAGCATGTCACTATGGCTACAATCCATGTAGACGGTAAAGAATATGATGTGAACGGAGCGGACAACCTGCTACAGGCATGTCTGTCTCTGGGCCTTGATATTCCTTATTTTTGCTGGCATCCGGCGCTGGGAAGCGTGGGTGCCTGCCGCCAGTGTGCGGTAAAGCAATTCCAGAACGCTGAAGATACCCGCGGCCGCCTTGTCATGTCCTGTATGACGCCGGCGTCTGATGGCACCTTCATCTCTATTGATGATGGCGAAGCGAAAGAGTTCCGTGAAAGCGTGGTCGAGTGGTTGATGACGAACCACCCGCACGACTGTCCGGTATGTGAAGAGGGCGGTAACTGTCATCTGCAGGATATGACGGTGATGACCGGCCACAGCTTCCGTCGCTATCGCTTTACCAAACGCACCCATCGCAATCAGGATCTTGGCCCGTTCATTTCGCATGAAATGAACCGCTGTATTGCCTGCTATCGCTGCGTGCGTTACTACAAAGATTATGCTGATGGCACCGATCTGGGCGTTTATGGTGCCCATGACAACGTTTACTTCGGCCGCCCGGAAGACGGCACGCTGGAAAGCGAGTTTTCCGGTAACCTTGTCGAAATCTGCCCAACCGGCGTCTTCACCGATAAAACCCACTCTGAACGCTATAACCGTAAATGGGATATGCAGTTCGCGCCAAGCATCTGCCAGCAGTGCAGCGTGGGTTGTAACACCAGCCCGGGTGAGCGCTATGGTGAACTGCGCCGCATAGAAAACCGTTATAACGGCAGCGTTAACCACTATTTCCTGTGTGACCGTGGTCGCTTTGGTTACGGTTATGTGAACCTGAAAGATCGTCCTCATCATCCGGTTCAGTTACGTGGCAGCGACCGCGTAACGTTGAATGCAGAGCAGGCGGTGAACGTCGGTGCTGACGTTCTGCGTCAGGCGAAACGCGTGATTGGTATTGGCTCACCGCGCGCCAGCATCGAGAGTAACTTTGCGCTGCGTGAACTGGTCGGGGCCGAAAACTTCTCTACCGGTATGCCTGCGGGTGAGCAGGAGCGCCTTGAACTGCTGTTAAAAGTGCTGCGCGAAGGTGGGATTTATACGCCGTCGCTGCGCGAAATTGAAAGCTATGACGCGGTGCTGGTGTTGGGTGAAGACCTGACGCAGGTCGGCGCGCGCGTTGCCCTGTCTGTTCGTCAGGCGGTGAAAGGCAAGGCCCGTGAAATGGCCGCTGCGCAGAAAGTCGCAGACTGGCAAATCGCGGCCATCATGAATATCGGTCAGCACGCTAAGCATCCACTCTTTGTTACCAACGTCGATGAAACGCGTCTCGATGATATTGCCGCATGGAGCTACCGTGCCCCAGTGGAAGATCAGGCGCGTCTTGGGTTTGCCATCGCCAATGCGCTGGACGAAACCGCCCCGGCCGTAAGCGATTTCGACCCTGCGCTGAACGGCAAGCTGGATGTGGTGGTACAGGCTCTGGCGGGTGCGAGAAAGCCCCTGATTATCTCCGGCGTCCACTCCGGCAGCAGCGCCATGATTGAAGCCGCAGCAAACGTGGCGAAAGCGCTTAAAGCACGCGGCGCAGAGGTGGGTATCACCTTAATGGCAAGCCATGCGAACAGCATGGGACTGGGCCTGATGGGCGGACATACCCTGGACCACGCGCTGGAGCAGCTGCAAAGCGGCGAAGCCGATGCGGTCGTCGTGCTGGAAAACGATCTTTATCGTCATGCGCCAAAAGCGCAGGTCGATGCCGCGCTGAATCATGCCGCTAATGTGATCGTGGTTGATCATCAACGCACCGCCACGCTGGAAAAAGCCGGACTGGTTCTTTCCGCTGCCAGCTTCGCTGAAAGTGACGGCACCTCGATTAACCATGAAGGCCGCGCACAGCGTTTCTTCCAGGTCTACGATCCAGCCTATTACGACAACAGCATCGTGATGCTTGAAAGCTGGCGCTGGCTGCATTCACTGCACAGCGCGCTGGAAAGCCGTCACGTTGACTGGACGCAGCTCGATCATGTTATTGATGCCGTGGTCGCCAGCCTGCCACAGCTTAAAGGCATTAAAGAAGCTGCACCGGATGCCAGCTTCCGTATTCGTGGTCAGAAACTGGCGCGTTCACCGCATCGTGCCAGTGGGCGTACCGCCGCGCGCGCTAATATCAGCGTGCATGAGCCGCGTCAGCCACAGGATCAGGACACCATGTTTGCCTTCTCTATGGAAGGGAACAACCAGCCAAGCGCACCGCGTTCGCAGATTCCGTTTGCCTGGGCACCCGGCTGGAACTCACCTCAGGCATGGAACAAATTCCAGGATGAAGTGGGCGGTAAACTGCGTCACGGCGATCCCGGCGTTCGCTTGTTTGAAGCCAGTGAGGCGCAGTTAGCCTGGTTCAGCAGCGTACCAGGTGCTTATGCCACCACCGGTCAGTTCCGTGTCGCCCCTTACTACCAGTTGTTTGGTAGTGAAGAGATGACGCAGCGTGCGCCGGTAATCCAACAGCGTATGTCGGCACCGACCCTGGTGCTGAACCCGGATGATGCGGCTAAGCTGGGCGTGAACAGCGGCGCATCCGTGGAATTAACCTGTGCCGGTGAAACCGTTCGCTTACCTGTGCGCTTCTCTTCTTCGCTGCAGGCAGGGCAGGTGGGCCTTCCACTCGGTCTGCCAGGCGTGCCGCCATTCCTGGCGAATGCAAAAATTGATTCTCTGCAGGAGGCGGCGCAATGAGCTGGTTAACTCCGGGTGTTATCGACATTCTGATCGCCGTGGTTAAAGCGCTGGTGATTCTGCTGGTTGTCGTGGGCTGTGGTGCGTTTATGAGCTTCGCCGAGCGTCGTTTGCTTGGTCTGTTCCAGAACCGCTACGGACCAAACCGCGTGGGCTGGGGCGGCTCCTTGCAGCTGGTTGCTGACATGATCAAGATGTTCTTTAAAGAGGACTGGGTTCCCCCCTTTACAGACCGCTTTATCTTTACCCTGGCGCCGGTGATTGCTTTTGTGTCACTGCTGCTGGCGTTTGCCATCGTACCGGTATCACCGACCTGGGTCGTCACTGACCTGAACATCGGGTTGCTGTTCTTCCTGATGATGGCTGGCCTGGCGGTCTATGCGGTGCTGTTTGCTGGCTGGTCGAGTAACAACAAATACTCGCTGTTAGGTGCCATGCGTGCTTCTGCCCAGACGCTGAGTTATGAAGTGTTCCTGGGGCTGTCGCTGATGGGCGTAGTGGCGCAGGCGGGCTCGTTCAATATGACCGATATCGTCAACAGCCAGACGCACCTGTGGAACATCATCCCGCAGTTCTTTGGTTTTCTGACCTTCTGTATTGCGGGCGTCGCAGTGTGCCACCGTCATCCGTTTGACCAGCCAGAAGCTGAGCAAGAACTGGCCGACGGTTACCACATTGAATATGCCGGTATGAAGTTTGGCCTGTTCTTTGTGGGCGAATACGTTGCGATTACCACCGTTTCAGCGCTGATTGTTACGCTGTTCTTCGGTGGCTGGCATGGGCCTTTCCTGCCGCCATTCATCTGGTTCGCCCTGAAAACGGCGTTCTTTATGATGATGTTCATCCTGATTCGTGCTGCGCTTCCGCGTCCACGCTATGACCAGGTGCTGTCGTTCGGCTGGAAAGTGTGTCTGCCGTTGACGCTGTTGAACCTGCTGGCAACCGCCGCAGTCATTCTGTATACAGCGCAGTAAGGGGTAAACAAATGACATTAAAAGATATTGTCGTAGGCTTCGGCACGACAGTGCGCAGTATCTGGATGATAGGCATGCATGCCTTCGCGAAACGCGAAACCCAGATGTATCCGGAAGAGCCGGTCTACCTGCCACCACGCTATCGTGGTCGTATTGTACTGACCCGCGATCCCGACGGGGCAGAGCGTTGCGTTGCCTGTAACCTTTGTGCAGTAGCCTGCCCGGTAGGCTGTATTTCACTGCAAAAGGCCGAAACAAAAGACGGTCGCTGGTATCCAGAGTTCTTCCGCATTAACTTCTCACGCTGCATTTTCTGCGGTCTGTGTGAAGAGGCCTGCCCAACCACCGCTATCCAGCTGACGCCGGATTTCGAACTGGGCGAGTTCAAGCGTCAGGATCTGGTGTATGAGAAAGAAGACCTGCTGATCTCGGGGCCGGGTAAATATCCGGAATACAACTTCTACCGCATGGCAGGTATGGCGATTGACGGTAAAGATAAAGGTGACGCTGAAAACGAAGCGAAACCAATCGACGTCAAAGGCTTATTACCTTAAGGAGCAAGGCATGGAATTTGCGTTTTATCTTTGCGGACTGGTGGCGGTAGTGACGACGTTACGCGTTATCACCCACACTAATCCGGTACATGCGTTGCTGTACCTGATCGTTTCGCTGTTATCGGTGGCTGGCGTCTTTTTCTCCCTGGGTGCCTATTTTGCCGGTGCGCTGGAAATCATCGTTTATGCCGGTGCCATTATGGTGCTGTTCGTGTTCGTCGTGATGATGCTCAATCTGGGCAAAGCCACTGAAAAACAGGAACGCGAATGGCTGAGCCCGTCATTGTGGATTGGTCCCGGACTGGTTTCGTTTCTGCTGCTAGCGGTCATGATTTACGCCATCATGACAGCGCATGACCAGGGCATTGACGGTAAAATCATCGACGCAAAAGCGGTCGGTATTAGCCTGTTTGGCCCTTATGTCCTGGCGGTTGAACTGGCGTCAATGCTGCTGCTGGCCGGTCTGGTTGTGGCCTTCCATCTGGGACGCGAAGAGCGTCAGGGTGAAGTGCTGAGCAACCGTTCAAACGAAGCCGCGCAGGCGAATAAGGAGCAAGCATGATTCCGTTACAACATGGATTGATTCTGGCCGCGGTGCTGTTCGTCCTTGGACTGACCTCGCTGGTACTGCGCCGTAACCTGCTGTTTATGCTGATCAGTCTTGAAATCATGATCAACGCTGCGGCCCTGGCACTGGTCGTCGCGGGCAGCTACTGGGGACAGGCCGATGGTCAGGTGATGTATATTCTGGCAATCAGCCTCGCCGCAGCGGAAGCCAGTATTGGTCTGGCCCTGCTGCTTCAGCTCTATCGTCGTCGTCAGACGCTGAACATTGATATTGTGAGCGAGATGCGCGGATGAATCTTCTCTATTTAACTGTCTTGTTTCCGCTAATCGGTTTTTTGCTGTTAGCGTTTTCCCGTGGTCGCTGGTCAGAAAATTTATCGGCTGCTGTGGGAATGGGATCGGTGGGGTTAGCCGCACTGACGACCGTTTTTGTTGGCTTCGACTTCTTTGCTAACGGGCAGCAGGTCTTCACTCAGGCGCTGTGGACCTGGATTCACGTGGGCAATTTCAACATCCAGGTCAATCTGACCCTGGATGGCCTGTCACTGACCATGCTGTCGGTGGTCACCGGCGTCGGTTTCCTGATCCATATGTTCGCCTCCTGGTACATGCGCGGAGAAGAGGGCTATTCCCGCTTCTTCGCCTATACCAACCTGTTTATCGCCAGCATGGTGGTTCTGGTGCTGGCGGATAACCTGATGCTGATGTATCTGGGCTGGGAAGGGGTAGGGTTGTGCTCCTACTTACTGATTGGCTTCTACTACAGCAATCCAGAAAACGGCAAAGCGGCGATGAAAGCTTTTATCATCACGCGCGTCGGCGATGTGTTTCTGGCTTTTGCCCTGTTCATTCTTTACAACGAACTGGGTACGCTCAACTTCCGCGAAATGGTTGAACTGGCACCGGCACACTTTGCCGCCGACAATCACATGCTGCAGTGGGCGACCCTGATGCTGTTAGGCGGTGCGGTCGGTAAATCTGCCCAGCTGCCTTTACAGACCTGGCTGGCGGATGCAATGGCAGGTCCAACCCCGGTATCGGCACTGATTCACGCCGCGACCATGGTGACGGCGGGTGTGTACCTGATTGCCCGCACACATGGCCTGTTCCTGCTGACGCCTGAAGTGCTGCATCTGGTCGGCATTATCGGTGCCATTACCCTGGTGCTTGCCGGTTTTGCCGCGCTGGTGCAGACGGACATCAAACGTGTTCTCGCTTACTCCACCATGAGCCAGATTGGCTATATGTTCCTGGCGCTGGGCGTACAGGCGTGGGATGCCGCGATTTTCCACCTGATGACTCACGCCTTCTTTAAAGCCTTACTGTTCCTCTCTTCAGGTTCGGTTATTCTGGCCTGCCACCACGAGCAGAACATCTTTAAGATGGGCGGACTGCGTAAAAGTATCCCGCTGGTTTATACCTGCTTCCTGGTCGGCGGCGCGGCGCTGGCGGCACTGCCGCTGATTACCGCAGGTTTCTACAGTAAAGATGAAATCCTGTTTGGTGCTCTGGCTAACGGTCATCTTAACCTGATGGTTGCGGGTCTGGTGGGGGCGTTCCTGACCTCAATCTATACCTTCCGCATGATCTTCATCGTGTTCCACGGCGAAGAGAAAATTCATGCTCATGCGGGTAAAGGCATTACCCATCATCTGCCGCTGATTGTACTGCTGGTGCTCTCCACCTTTATTGGCGCATTAATTACCCCACCGCTGGCGGGTGTTTTACCGGCTAATGAGTTTGGTGAAAACGGTAAAGTGACGCTGGAGATCGCTTCTGGTCTGGTCGCCGTTGCCGGCATCGTTATTGCTGCCGCGCTCTGGCTGGGCAAGCGTCAACTGGTTACCCGCATCGCCAATAGCGGCCCGGGCCGGTTCTTTGGCACCTGGTGGTTCGCCGCCTGGGGCTTCGACTGGCTCTACGATAAAGTGTTTGTCAAACCTTACCTGGGCATTGCGTGGCTGTTGAAACGCGATCCGCTTAACGGCTTGATGAACCTGCCTGCGTTGCTTTCACGTATCGCCAATAAAGGTCTGGTGGTGAGTGAAAACGGTTATCTGCGCTGGTACGTGGCGTCGATGAGCGTGGGCGCCGTCGTGGTTCTGGCCCTGTTGCTGGTAATTTAAAGATTGATGAGCGGGTAGGTGTGAAAACTTACCCATTAAGAATGTCAAAGATTGTCTGATGTAAGGGCGTAATCGGCGCAGTCCGTTTCGCCACCGCCAGCGCACAGCAACCGGAGCGTACTGAAGTACGTGAGGATGCGAGCACTGCCGGAGGCGAAACGGGCAAGTGAGATAGCCCGAGCCAGGACAAAAAAAAGGGAAGTATGCCGTGTTATTACCTTGGCTAATTTTCATACCCTTCTTCGGTGGTTTTATCTGCTGGCTCACCGAGCGCTTCGGCGCGAAGGTGCCACGCTGGATTGCCCTGATCACCATGGGGCTGACGTTGGCGCTTTCACTGCAGCTCTGGTTGCAGGGTGGCTATTCACTGACGCAGGCAGCGGGTATTCCGCAGTGGCAATCGAGCTTCTCAGTACCCTGGATTCCTCGTTTCGGCATTAATTTCCATTTAGCGCTTGATGGCCTTTCGCTGTTAATGGTGGTGCTGACTGGACTGCTCGGCCTGATGGCGGTGCTGTGTTCATGGAACGAGATCGAGAAGTATCAGGGGTTCTTCCATCTTAACCTGATGTGGATTCTGGGCGGCGTTATCGGTGTGTTCCTTGCCATCGATATGTTCCTGTTCTTCTTCTTCTGGGAAATGATGCTGGTGCCGATGTACTTCCTCATTGCACTGTGGGGACATAAGGCATCGGACGGTAAGACACGTATCACCGCCGCCACCAAATTCTTTATTTATACCCAGGCGTCAGGTCTGGTGATGCTGATTGCGATTCTGGCGCTGGTGTTTGTTCATTACAACGCTACCGGCGTCTGGACCTTCAACTACGAACAGTTGTTGAAAACGCCAATGTCGCACACCGTTGAATATCTGCTGATGCTGGGCTTCTTTATCGCGTTTGCGGTGAAAATGCCGGTTGTGCCGCTGCACGGCTGGCTGCCGGATGCGCACAGCCAGGCACCGACAGCCGGTTCAGTGGACCTGGCGGGTATTCTGCTGAAAACCGCAGCCTATGGTTTGCTGCGCTTCAGCCTGCCGCTGTTTCCCAACGCCTCGGCTGAGTTTGCACCTGTCGCGATGTGGTTAGGTATTATCGGTATCTTCTACGGCGCATGGATGGCGTTCTCGCAGACTGATATTAAACGACTGATTGCCTACACCTCGATTTCACACATGGGCTTTGTGCTGATTGCGATTTACACCGGTAGCCAGCTGGCTATGCAGGGCGCAGTGGTACAGATGATTGCGCACGGTTTGTCGGCGGCGGCACTGTTCATCCTGTGTGGACAGTTGTATGAGCGCCTGCACACGCGTGATATGCGTCAGATGGGCGGTCTGTGGTCGCGAATCAAATGGATTCCGGGTTTATCACTGTTCTTTGCTGTCGCCAACCTGGGGATGCCGGGCACCGGTAACTTCGTGGGTGAGTTTATGATCCTCACAGGCAGCTTCCAGATCGTCCCTGTCATTATTGTGATTGCGACCTTTGGTCTGGTTTTCGCTTCGGTTTATTCGCTGGTAATGATGCAGCGTGCCTATTACGGTGAAGCGAAATCTAAAGATCCACTGCCGGGAATGTCGGCACGTGAATTCATGACCATTGGCGTGCTCGTGGTTCTGCTGGTGCTGCTGGGTATTTATCCACAGCCGATTCTGGATACCTCACATGCTGCAATGAGCAATATTCAGCAGTGGTTTACCGCTTCAATTTCAACTACAAGGCCGTAATTCGCCATGACAATAACTCCTCAACAATTGATCGCGTTGCTGCCGCTGTTAATCGTCGGATTGACGGTGGTGGTTGTGATGCTGTCCATTGCCTGGCGACGCAACCACTTTGTTAACGCCACGCTAACGGTGGTTGGCCTGAACCTGGCTCTGCTGTCACTCTACTTTGTGGGCCATGTCGGGGCGATGGACGTCACGCCGCTGTTGCGCGTCGACGCTTATTCGATGTTCTATACCGCACTGGTGATGCTGGCCAGCCTGGCAACCTGTACCTTCGCCTATCCGTGGCTGGCAACATTCCCGGATAACAAGGACGAGTTCTATCTGCTGGTATTGATTGCCGCGCTGGGCGGTATTGTACTGTCAGCCTCTAACCACCTTGCGTCGCTGTTTATTGGTATTGAACTGCTGTCTCTGCCGCTGTTTGGGTTGATTGGTTACGCGTTCCGCCAGAAACGTTCTCTGGAAGCGGCCCTGAAATACACTATCTTGTCGGCGGCAGCATCGTCTTTCCTGCTGTTTGGTATCGCGCTGATTTACGCTGACTCCGGCAACCTGGGCTTTGTCAGCCTGGGCAAAAGCCTCACTGACAGCATGATTCAGGAACCGCTGTTGCTAGTGGGCCTGGGTATGCTGATTATCGGTCTGGGCTTTAAGCTGTCGCTGGTGCCGTTCCACCTGTGGACGCCAGACGTGTATCAAGGCGCGCCTGCACCTGTGTCAACCTTCCTGGCAACCGCCAGTAAAATTGCCATTTTTGGTGTTGTCATGCGTCTGTTCATGTACGCGCCGGTCACGGACAGCGAAGCCGTGCGGACGGTACTGGGCATTATCGCCTTTGTTTCCATCCTGTTCGGTAACCTGATGGCGATTTCGCAGAGCAATATCAAGCGACTGCTGGGTTACTCGTCTATCGCCCATTTGGGTTACCTGCTGGTCGCGTTGATTGCGGTTAAAGATCATCAGCTGTCGCTGGAAACCTCTGGGGTTTACCTGGCGGGTTATCTGTTCAGCAGCCTGGGTGCTTTTGGTGTCGTGAGCCTGATGTCGAGCCCGTATCGTGGCCCGGACGCCGATTCACTGTACTCCTACCGTGGCCTGTTCTGGCATCGTCCGATTCTGTCTGCGGTAATGACCGTAATGATGCTGTCACTGGCCGGTATTCCAATGACGCTGGGCTTTATCGGTAAGTTCTACGTTATTGCCTCAGGTGTCAGTGCTCACCTGTGGTGGCTGACCGGTGCGGTCGTAGTCGGTAGTGCGATTGGCCTGTATTACTATCTGCGCGTTACCGTCAGTCTGTACCTCAGTCCACCAGAACTGCTGAGCCGCGATACGCCAGCGAACTGGGCTTTCACCGCCGGTGGTGTTGTGGTGCTGATTTCTGCGATTCTGGTGCTGCTGTTGGGTGTTTATCCACAGCCGTTAATCAGACTGGTACAAATGGCCCAGCCGCTGATGTAAGTTTACGCCGTTACACTGAATCAGGCCTCCGGGCCTGATTTTTTTTGCCTTGAGCCTGTCCCGTCAGCCTTTTGGTCAGTTCAAACCCGCTTGCTCCTACTGATGCGTCCACCTTCCCGTTATAAAATGCCTATCTTCATTCTGTTTCCATAGTTTCCTGCTGAAATGGGCCATACCTTGCTATCAGGAGTACCCGCTATGGATCGTCGCCGTTTTCTGACAGGTTTGGCAGCTGCATGGGTTGCCGCCAGGAGTACCGTTTCCCAGGCTCAGCCATCCGCTTACTCACAAAGGGTGGTGCCGCTCTGGCCTGGCACACCGCCGGGCGGCGGCGGACCGGAAGGCCAGATCGAGACGCTGCCTTCAGGGGCGCAACGTCATATCGCCATTCCGACCTTAACGGTGTTAAGTCCCAGCGTGTCGAACGGTCATGTTGTTCTGATAGCCGGGGGCGGCGGCTATCAGCGCATTGAGATGGCAAAAGAGTCCTGGCCTGCAGCGCGCTGGTTAACCGCACGCGGCTATACCGCAGCGGTGCTGCGCTACCGTCTTCCCGGTGAGGGCTGGACTGATGGGAATGAAGTGGCCTTACAGGACGCCCAGCGCGCGCTGCGGCTGTTAAGGCCGCAGGCAAAGCGGTTAACGGTGCTGGGTTTTTCAGCCGGTGCGCATCTGCTCGGGATGGCCGTGACCCGGCATCAGCTTCACAGCTACCCAGCCATGGATGCCCTGGACAGCACGCCCGCTTATGCTGATGCTGCTGCGTTGATCTATCCGGTCATCACCCTGGAAGCGCCTTATACGCACACGGCAACACACCGTATGTTAGTCGGTGCGCATGCCACGGCGGCAGAAGATGCAGCCTGGTCAGTGCAGAATTATGTGACATCAACATCGCCCCCTTTTTTTCTGGTCCAGGCCGAGGACGATCCGGTTTCCGATCCCCATAACACACTGATTATGGCTCGTGCCTGCCAACAGCATCAGGTTGACGTGGAGATTTATCGTTATCTCACGGGCGGTCATGGGTTTGGCATGGGAAAACCCGGAACGCCCACCGTCGCCTGGCCTGGGCATTATCAACGCTGGCTGCAGAAAGGGTAGCATTGTAGATTAGTATTATTGCGCCGCCGGGCAGTCAGCCTATTGTGATAAGGATAAGAGATGCAAATCAGTTGGCTGGATCTTCACCAGCAAGCCATAACCGTACCGCAGCTTTATGCGGCGCTGGTCCTGCGCTGCAAGGTGTTCGTGGTGGAGCAAAACTGTGCCTATCTGGACGTCGATGGCCTGGATTTGCAGGCCGATAACCGCCATGTGTTGGGCATGGCGCAGGATGAACTGCTCGCGTATGCCCGCATCTTGTCACCGGATGGCCCGCAGGCAGACGTCACCATCGGGCGCGTTATCGTTTCTGATAAGGCGCGTGGTCTGAATCTGGGAAACCAACTCATGGCGCAGGCGATAGCCAATTGTGAACAGCACTGGCCAGGACATTCGCTGTTTCTTTCCGCCCAGGCGCATCTCCAGGCTTTCTATCAGCGACATGGCTTTGTGGCGGTCAGCGACAGCTATCTTGAAGATGGCATTGCCCATATTGATATGCGCAGAGCAGAACAGGCTGGCGAATGAGTCTGCCTGTGCACTGGGCGAAACGGAGCAGGTTTGAAAAGAGAGGCGCGCTGACGGGTGCGCATTCACCACGCGCTGCAGGAGATGATGGGCAAAAAAAATGCATCCCGGCAGAGCGCCTGGGATGCATTTAGGTCAAGCCTGAACGATTAACTCACCGTCATCTGACGGTCATCAACGTATTTACGCTGATCCGGCGGCGGCGGAACGTACTGATAGAGCCAGGTTTCACTCAGGGTTTCCTCTTTTGTCCGCAGGAACAGACGCATTTCAACCGGTTTGACGGCGTCGCTGTTGGGATACCAGTCGAACAGAATGCGGTAGCCCTTGATGGGTTCGACATAGAGAATCTCAACCTGTTTGAAAGTACCGGATGAAACGGTAATTACCGGCTCAATCCCTTTCGCTGCCGCGGCCTGCAAATCACCACCGATGAAATCGATAGCAAAGCGACGGCACCAGACATCCGGGAAGTGCTCGCCGGGTGCCCAGCCTTCAGGGAAACCACCGATGCCGGTACGGGTTGCATCCACGCGCGCCAGATCGCTCTGTACAGGCGGTAGGGCACTCCAGTAAAGCTTGTAGGCAAAACTGTATTCGCTGCCGGCTTTAATGGGCTCAGCGGGCTGCCAGAAGCAAACAATGTTATCGAGCGTTTCACCGGTCGTAGGAATTTCCATCAGGTTGATGGCGCCTTTGCCCCATTTGCCTACTGGTTCAACCCACAGGCTCGGACGTTTGTTATACCAGCCGATAACGTCCTGATAATTCTCGAAGTCATGGTCAAGCTGCAGCAGACCAAAACCACGTGGGTTTTCATCTTCATAGGCGTTGAACTGCAAACGCTGAGGATTATTCAACGGACGGGCAATCCATTCCCCTTTACCGCTCCACATCGCCAGGCGATCGGAGTCGTGAATCTGTGGGTGATAGGTATTACACATGCGACGTTCGTTGGTGCCGCAGCTGAACATGCTGGTCATCGGCGAAATGCCTAACTGGCGAATATCCTTGCGGGCAAAGAGATGGTTTTCAATCTCCATCACCACGCGTTCGGCTTCGCAGTGAATGACAAACTTATAGGCGCCGGTGATGCTGGCTCCGTCCAGTAAGGCATAGCAGGTAAACGTGGTGTCCTCGGCTTTCGGCGTTTCAAACCAGAACGCCGTAAAGTCGGGGAACTCTTCCTGACCATTGCTGAACGTGTTGATTGCCACGCCACGGGCGGACAGGCCGTACTGATAAGTGTCATCGACCGCACGGAAGTAACTGGCACCCAGGAAAGAGACGATATCGCGGCGGGCCAGCTCAGGCTTTTTAAACGCGCGGAAGCCCGCAAAGCCAAGATCGGTTTTGCCTTCCAGCTGTTTAGTGTCGACTTTGGCATCGTTGTAATTAAACAACTCAGGACGGAAATGAATTTCACGTGCTTCACGGCTGGCGCTGTCCACGGAGAACATACGGATGCGGCGTTTGAATCCCATTCCTACGTGAAAGAACTGCACATCCAGTTCGCGATTGGGAATATTGTTCCACAGAGAGTGGCTGGCATCATACTGAATGTCGTTGTATGCCTGCGGTGTTAGGGTCGCCAGCGTGGGTGGAAGAGGGCCTGGTGCGCCGCCCCAGGGTTTTTTAGCCAGCGCGGCCGCATTCTTCTTCAACTCATCGAAATCGAAGCGTACTGCGGTTCCGTCAGCAATGCCATCGTCTGCCCAGGCGGATTGCGCGAACAGCGTCGATAAGCCTGTCATCCCGCTTACTGCGGAGAAGGCCATTGACGCTTTCATAAACATTCTTCGATTCATGCCAGAGATCATTCCTTAGCTGTTCGAGTTTGTTGTGACTGTCGTGTCAGCACATTGTTATGCACATGGCCTGATTATTACAGGCAACAGCAGGGTACGACAGTCGGCGTAGAGAAAAATTCAGTTCGCTAAAAATTTATCAGATAAATCAAATAAGCGAAGCGAAATTACGGCCAGCAGGCCATCTCTTACACTTCTTTGCGTAGCGCTCAGCGTGACACAGATTGACTCGCGTTCGGTTTACTTATGCTGATTTTCAGGCGATTCCTGGTCGGGTTCCGCGCAAAGCCCTATTTTATGGCTATAGTTACCTTTGTGCTTTGCAATTCACATGGAGGAAATGATGGTAAAACAGACTGAACCTTTCGAAACAGGCTATGACGACGATATCGCACTGCTGACCGAAACGCTGGAAGAAGTGCTGAAGTCATCAGGCGATCCGGCCGACCAGAAATATATCGAACTCAAAACCAAAGCTGAACGAGCGCTGGAAGATGTAAAGTCACGTGTTAGCCAGGCATCCGATAGCTACTACTATCGTGCTAAGCAGGTGGCTTACCGTGCCGATGACTACGTACATGAGAAACCGTGGAAAGGCATCGGCATCGGTGCGACTGCGGGACTGATTTTAGGCTTGCTGCTGGCTCGCCGTTAATCGTAACGTGCACTACATCACGTACAACGGGCAGGCTTCGTCCTGTCCGTTTTGTTTTTGAATTCCGGCCGCTTCGCACCCGCATTGTTAGTCCCGCTGTTTTACTCTCCCGCCTGTCCCGCCTGAAAAGGTCTTATTCTGTGCTAAATCCGCCTTACAGATTGTGTTTTACGCAGGGGCTTCCTAAAGTGAAGTGACTGGCACAAGGAGAAAGAACGTGATTAGAGTTGAAATGCTGTCCACGGGCGATGAAGTGTTACATGGTCAAATCGTCGATACCAACGCGGCCTGGCTGGCTGATGTGTTATTTCAGCACGGGCTGCCGATGACCAGCCGTACGACGGTCGGTGACTCCCTGTCATCGCTGGTGGAGACGCTACAGGCGCGTAGCCTTGAGGCGGACGTTCTCATCGTCAACGGCGGTCTTGGCCCTACCAGTGACGATCTCAGTGCTCAGGCGGCGGCCAAAGCGAGCGGGGTAGCGCTGGTCATGCAGGAAGACTGGCTGGAAACCATGGAAGCCTGGTTCGCCAGCCGCGGACGGGTGATGGCAGACAGTAATCGTAAGCAGGCAGAAATCCCCGCTAACGCTGAAATGCTGGATAACCCGGTCGGTACCGCCTGTGGGTTCGCCATGCAACTCAACCGCTGCTGGTTGTTTTTCACCCCTGGCGTGCCTTCAGAATTTAAAGTGATGGTTGAGCAACAAATCATTCCCCGCCTGAAAGACAAATTTGAACTGCCCGAGCCGCCGCTTTGTCTGCGCCTGACCACTTTTGGTCGTGGGGAAAGTGACATTGCCAATGAACTGGAGCCGCTGCCCCTGCCAGAGAACGTGTTGATGGGCTACCGCTCGTCGATGCCCATTATCGAAATCAAACTGACCGGGCCGGCCTCCCAGCGTGTTGCAATGGAGCAGGTCTGGCAACAGGTGCGTTTGCTGCTGGCGGAGTGCACGATTTTTGAAGGCACCGAGGGGCTGCCTGCACTGTTGGCGCGTGAGCTGCATCAGCGTAACTGGCGCCTAGCGATTAGCGAGCAGTACACCGCAGGTTTACTGAACTGGCAGCTGGCTTCAGCTGAGGTTCCCCTGAGCGCCACCGAAATTTTACCGCAGCAGGACGAAAGTCTTGAAGTACAGGTAATGCGTACTCAGGCGCTGGCGGCGAGGCTTCAGACACCGTTAGCCCTGTCGGTAGGCAATCTACGCGAAGGCGAAATCTCCGTTGCGCTCCATACGCCAGAGGCCACATGGGGGCAACGCGTGAAGTTCAGCCACTGTCGCCACAACCTGGAAACCCGGCAAAAAGTCGTGGCGATGATGGCGATGAATATGCTGCGGCGCTGGTTGCACGGCAGTGAGGTAAGCACAGGCCACGGCTGGATTGACGTAATCGAAACGGTTAAGCACTAAGGATTACAGGGCCGCATTGCGTGAAGGCGGCCCTGCACATCCGGGCTGTTTGTTCGGCTCTTCTGCAAAAACGCTACTCCGGTCTCGGCTGGCATGATGCCGTAGGCTGCAGTAATCCCCCCGCCAGCACGTTAAATGTCGCCGTCACTTTCGCTAAGGTCGCCTGAGGATCATCACTGGCGGCCACCCACAATGCGGCAGTAAAAGCGGCACCGTTGAGCAAGCGGGCTGCCGCTTCGACGTCCACCGGCTTCACTACTCCGTTCTTAACCATCTCACTCAGCGCGCTTTGCGTGGCAGCCAGGCAGGCGTTCTGGCTGGGCCAGAGAGAGGGATCGCCAAGAAAGGCCGGGCCATCCAGTAACACAATTCGCTGGACTTCAGGGTCGAGCGCCATGTGAATGTACGCGATCCCTTCCTCCAGTAGCTGGTTCCAGCTGTCTTTTATACCCGCCGCTCTCTCTTTGGCCCGATGGGCTATTTCGCTATCGACTTCCGCTACAACGGCGGCGAGCAGGCCGCGCTTATCGCCAAAGTTGTGGTAGAGCGCTCCCCGGGTTAACCCGACGCTGGCGGTAAGCTCATCCATGGATGCGGCTGCAAAGCCTTTTTCTGCAAACGCTTTGCGTGCTGCGGATATCAGTTTGACGCGATTCTCTTCCATCGTGACCGCGCGTGGCCGTGCTGTCATCTCTCCTCCTTTTCAGATACGTACCGTATTTGGCTTTGACATACGACACGTATCTGTGTTCTATTTCATATACGACATGTATCTTAAATCAAGCAGGTGATGCGTGCATGACTTACTGACCCTAAATCGATTAAAGGTGATTGTATGATGACTCGTGAGGCCGTATTTCCCGAAGGACGCCATGCGCTGTATGACATGCATGGGTACTCTGCTGCCATCCGCTCTGGTGACCTGCTGTTTGTCTCCGGCCAGGTCGGCAGCCGCACAGATGGCACGCCAGAGCCGGATTTTGCCGCTCAGGTAGCGCTTGCCTTTGATAATCTGCGGCAAACTCTGGCGGCGGCGGGCTGCACATTGGACGATCTTATCGACGTCACCACCTTTCATACCGATCCTGAACATCAGTTTGAAACCATCATGCAGGTAAAGAATGCCCTGTTTCCTCAGGCACCTTATCCCAACTGGACGGCGGTCGGCGTGACCTGGCTGGCGGGGTTTGATTTTGAAATTAAGGTGATTGCGCGTATTCCCTGAACTATCCGTGGGCATAAAAAAACCGCAACCCGGTCGGGATTACGGTTTTTAAACGCGGACGGCTCAGGCGTTAAAGCTCAAGCTCAATGTCGCCTTTCGCCTTACAGCAGCAGGGCAGAATCTCGCCCTGCTCAATGAAAGCCAGCGGTGTTTCCGCGTAGTCGACCTCACCGCTCAGCAGCCGCATACGGCAGGAGCCGCAGTAGCCTTCGCGGCACTGGAATTCAACACACAGATTGTTGGCTTCCAGCATGGTCAGCAGGTTGGGGTGATCGTCTGCGCACTCCAGTCGGGTACCGGAGCTGCGCAGAATAACAACAGAACGGCTCATTATTACAGCTGGAAGTCGTCGAAGTCGTTTTCACCCACTTCGGAGTCAATCTGACCGACCAGGTAAGAGCTGACTTCCACTTCCTGCGGGGCCACCTGAACGTTGTCCGACACCAGCCAGGCGTTAATCCAGGGAATCGGGTTCGAGCGTGTTTCAAACGGCAGGTCGAGGCCAACTGCCTGCATACGAATATTGGTGATGTATTCAATATACTGGCACAGGATATCTTTGTTCAGGCCGATCATTGAGCCGCCGCTGAACAGGTATTCCGCCCACTCTTTTTCCTGCAACGCCGCTTTCTTAAACAGCTCAAAACACTCCTGACGACACTCAGCGGCAATCTCTTTCATTTCAGGATCGTCTTCGCCCGTGCGCAGCAGGTTCAGCATGTGCTGGGTGCCGGTCAGATGTAAGGCTTCATCGCGGGCAATCAGCTTGATGATTTTCGCATTCCCTTCCATCAGCTCACGCTCGGCGAACGCGAATGAACAGGCAAAGCTGACGTAGAAACGAATCGCTTCCAGCGCATTGACACTCATCAGGCAGATATAAAGCTGCTTTTTCAGCGCACGCAGGCTGACGGTAACGGACTTACCCGCGACCTGATGTGTGCCTTCACCTAACAGATGCCAGTAGCTGGTCATCTCAATCAGGTCATCGTAGTACTTCGAGATATCCTGGGCACGCGCCAGAATCTGCTGGTTGGTGACGATATCGTCAAACACCACAGCCGGATCGTTGACGATGTTGCGGATGATATGCGTATAAGAGCGCGAGTGAATCGTCTCTGAGAACGCCCAGGTTTCGATCCAGGTTTCCAGTTCAGGAATGGAGATCAGCGGCAGGAGTGCCACGTTCGGGCTGCGTCCCTGAATCGAATCCAGCAAGGTCTGGTACTTCAGGTTGCTGATGAAAATGTGTTTTTCATGATCGGGCAGTGCCTGGTAGTCGATGCGGTCACGTGAAACATCAACCTCTTCAGGACGCCAGAAGAAGGAGAGCTGCTTTTCGATCAGTTTTTCAAAGATGTCGTATTTCTGCTGGTCAAAACGCGCCACGTTAACGGACTGACCGAAAAACATCGGCTCTTTCAACTGGTCATTTTTGTTCTGTGAAAAAGTGGAGTAAGCCATAAAAACTGTCCAAAGTAGACGAGGCTCAGCACCGGCCTCGCGGGAAAATGTGGGCGGGAAAGGCTTCCCGCCCGACCGTCAGATCTTACAGGCGCCGCTCTCGCAGCCATCATCCTGAATAGAAGGTGCCAGATCATCCTGTGCATCTTCCGCACCATCACGGGTGTTTTGATAATAGAGTGTCTTAACGCCAAACTTGTAGGCGGTCAGCAGATCTTTTAACAACTGCTTCATCGGCACTTTGCCGTTGGCAAAACGTGACGGATCGTAGTTGGTGTTAGACGAAATCGCCTGGTCGACGAATTTCTGCATCACGCCGACCAGTTGCAGGTAACCATCGTTCGACGGCATATCCCACAGCAGTTCGTACTGATCTTTAAGGCGCTCATACTCCGGCACAACCTGACGCAGGATACCGTCTTTGGATGCCTTGATGCTGATATGACCACGCGGTGGCTCAATACCATTGGTTGCGTTTGAAATCTGCGATGAGGTTTCAGACGGCATCAGCGCGGACAGCGTCGAGTTACGCAGACCGTGGGTTTTAATCTGCTCACGCAGGGTTTCCCAGTCCAGGTGCAGCGGCTCATTACAGATCGCATCCAGATCTTTCTTGTAGGTGTCGATCGGCAGCACGCCCTGCGCATAAGTGGTTTCATTGAACCACGGGCAGGCACCTTGCTCTTTCGCCAGCTCATTGGACGCTTTCAGCAGGTAGTACTGAATGGCTTCAAACGTTTTGTGCGTCAGACCATTGGCACTGCCGTCGGAGTAACGTACACCGTGTTTCGCCAGGTAGTAAGCAAAGTTAATTACGCCAATACCCAGCGTACGGCGACCCATTGCACCGCGTTGTGCGGCCGGGATAGGGTAGTCCTGATAATCGAGCAGGGCATCCAGTGCACGCACCGCGAGTGTTGCCAGCTCTTCCAGGTCGTCCAGGCTTTCGATGGCACCCAGGTTAAAGGCCGACAGCGTACACAACGCGATTTCACCGTTGTCGTCGTTAACGTCGCTCATCGGTTTGGTTGGCAGCGCAATTTCCAGGCACAGATTAGACTGGCGCACGGGAGCGATGCTGGCGTCAAACGGGCTGTGCGTGTTGCAGTGATCGACGTTCTGGATGTAGATACGGCCCGTTGAGGCGCGTTCCTGCATCATCAGCGAGAACAGGTCAACCGCTTTGACACGCTGCTTACGAATGCTGCTGTCTTTTTCGTATTTGGTGTAGAGACGCTCAAATTCGTCCTGATCGGCAAAGAACGCATCATACAGGCCAGGCACGTCTGACGGGCTGAACAGCGTGATGTCTTCGCCTTTAAGCAGACGCTGGTACATCAGTTTGTTGAGCTGCACGCCATAGTCCATATGACGAACGCGGTTGCCTTCAACGCCACGGTTGTTCTTCAGAACTAACAGGCTTTCGACTTCCAGATGCCACATGGGATAGAACAGCGTGGCTGCACCACCACGGACGCCACCCTGCGAACAGGATTTTACGGCGGTCTGGAAGTGTTTGTAGAACGGAATACAGCCGGTATGGAAGGCTTCACCGCCGCGGATAGGGCTACCCAACGCGCGGATACGGCCGGCGTTAATACCAATGCCCGCACGCTGAGAAACGTATTTCACAATCGCACTGGAAGTGGCATTGATGGAGTCCAGACTGTCGCCGCACTCAATCAGCACACACGAGCTGAACTGACGCGTAGGCGTACGCACACCGGACATGATGGGCGTCGGCAGTGAGATTTTAAAGGTCGAGATCGCATCATAGAAACGCTTGATGTAATCCATGCGGGTCGCACGAGGATAAGCTGAGAACAGGCAGGCTGCGACCAGGATATACAGGAACTGTGCGCTTTCATAGATTTCACCGGATACACGGTTCTGAGCCAGATATTTGCCTTCTAACTGCTTCACCGCCGCGTAGGAAAAATTCATGTCACGCCAGTGGTCGAGAAAGCCGTCCATCTGCTCGAACTCTTCACGGCTGTAGTCTTCCAGCAGATGGCGGTCGTACTTACCCAGATCGACCATCTTAACAACCTGATCGTACAGGGCTGGGGGTTCAAACTGACCGTAAGCTTTCTTGCGCAGGTGGAAAATAGCCAGTCGCGCAGCCAGATACTGATAATCAGGGGCATCGCGAGAAATGAGGTCTGCAGCGGCCTTAATGATAGTTTCATGGATGTCAGACGTTTTGATGCCATCATAAAACTGAATGTGGGAACGCAGCTCTACCTGTGAAACCGACACATTGTTCAGCCCTTCGGCCGCCCAGTCGAGGACACGGTGAATTTTGTCGAGATCAATGCGCTCCTGGCGGCCATCGCGTTTAGTAACGAGCAGACTTTGGTTCATGTCGCGTTTTTACCTTTGCGTGAGTATCCAATAATTAAAAGAAATCCCGATTTATGCACAGCATATTCATTGTGAATAATGTTGTGGATAAACACTACATCTTGGGGTTGTCGAAGATATGTATAACAATATGGAGGCTTATTCTAGTATTTTGCTGGCGCTTAACAAGAGGAAAAAATGATGTCTACGGGGGTTGTATTTTCTAAGGGTTTTCTTAAGCCGCGTCTCGTAAGGCCGCAGGTCATGTCAACCATCCAGAGAAAATATTGCAATTTATGATCGACCGCTGATTTTTCAAACATTGCGCAAGTTTTTCAGACACCAGAAAGCAGGCATCAGCAAAATGTGCAAATGTCACGGCTCCGATGACACAGAACCGCCCCAGGGGAAAATTAGCGCGAGCACATGACAACAGGATGACAGCAGCGTGGGCAGAGCCGCACGCTGCGGCGGATCAGGCGTCGCCGTGGTGGGCGTGTATCATGTAGTTCACATCAACACCGTTACCCAGACGAAACTTATCGGTGATGGGGTTGTAGTGCAGGCCAATCATATTGCGCTCACGCAGTGGCGTTTCATCGACCCAGCCCAGCAGTTCGGAAGGGCGGATAAATTTTTTCACATCATGCGTGCCGCGCGGCACCATGCGCAGAACATACTCAGCGCCAAAAATAGCCATCAGCCAGGCTTTGGGATTACGGTTAATGGTAGAAAAGAACACCTCACCGCCGGGTTTCACCAGCTGCGCGCAGGCGTGCACCACCGAACGCGGATCGGGCACATGTTCCAGCATTTCCATGCAGGTCACCACATCGTATTCGCCCGCGTGTTGGCTGGCGTGCTCTTCCACCGTCTGCTGCACATAGCTGAGCGTGACGCCGCTTTCCAGCGCGTGCAGACGCGCGACTTCCAGCGGTTCAGCACCCATATCCAATCCGGTGACCACTGCGCCTTCCCGAGCCATGCTTTCGGCCAGGATACCGCCGCCACAGCCGACATCCAGCACCTTCTTGCCAAACAGCCCGTTGCTGTGTTGTGCAATATAGCCCAGCCGCAGAGGGTTAATACGGTGCAGCGGTTTAAATTCGCCCTCCAGATCCCACCAGCGCGAGGCAACGGCCTCAAACTTGGCAATTTCCTTATGGTCAACGTTCTGACCGCTTTCCTGTGAAGTTGAAATCATAACCTTGTTACTCCGGCTAATAGCGTTGATGGTTGGGAGTATACCTCAAGCTGAACCAGGCCGTAGGCTGAAGAGTCAGCAGTCATAGCCAAACCTGGCTTAAATCGAAAGGCACGATGACAAAAGAGAATGTTTCACTGGCAAGCCGAAAGGAGGGAGCAACTGAAATGTGATTATGTTATCAGCACTATCAGAATGATGACCGGAAGCTAAAGATGGCCTGATCGCAGTTGGCGTAAGGGTAAAACGGCGAGACAAAAAACGCGCTTACGTTATGTGTTTTCTGGTTAGCAACAAAGGGATTAAAGCCATGAAATAGGGAAAGGGTATCCACAAAAAACCAATCGCACGGCTTCTGTTCAGATAGTTAAGGCACCGCAAACTGCTGGAAATAAGAGGCATAATAAATGCAATGATCAGCAGGATTGAAAGGGAATCGTCCGCCAGAAAGGACAGGTAGAGCGAAAACCAGACTAGCTGGAAAACCAGGAAGATGAAGTATTCGAGTTTCGAATCTTTTTCTTCGTAATTCATGCAGAGTCTGAACCCTTTTTTTATGGTTTTAAAAATCAAGGTTCTCTCCTTTTTAAAACAAATATCATGCTAATAATAAAACCGAATAAAAAAGCCAGGAAGATGTTCAGTGGATATCCAGTGGTAATGCTTTCACATGGAATGGGTTTTATCTTGGAGTTGACTGTTATTGCAATTATCGATGTTAGTATTTGAATGAATTGTTGGGTTATGATTTTTTTTACGCGTGCTGATTTTTTTCTAAGAATAAATGCAGCGAGTAAACAAAATATTGATAACGTGAGGCCAGTAATAGTTTTATTATAAAATAAGCTACTGATGTTACCAGAAAAAAAATCTTGACAGGCAGAAGATAGCGTTAAAATTTCATAATGGAAATTAAAGCCGAGACAAAATAAGAACAGTGATGATATTATTGAAAATAAATAAAAAAACTTGTTATTCATAGTGTTACACCATGTTTTTTTAGATCAAGCATTGATTTTTTTAGTTCTGTTTTATCAGTAACTAATTTTGTTTCTTTTGTATTGCTATTGTACTTTGCCATTGCCGTAGGTGTATCTATTCCACCATTATCCATAGTGAACTTTACGTTTTTGTTCCCGTAAAGAATAATGTTAGGTATAGGGTCTTTCCCATAATTGATCGTTGGTGAAATTCTGGTTGTTCTGGGCTTGGTCAAGTTTTTAGGTATATCCAATACATCAGAGTCAGGGAGTGCTGAAAAGGAGGCTAACGAACCTGAAAATGCCAGCGTATACACTAAATCACCTGTGTATTTTGTCTGTACCGGGGTGCCAAACGAATATTTTATAGTCTGCCAAAGAGTGATATTTGCAGGGTTGATTTTTGCTCCCTCCATATACATATCTTGCTTTCTGGAGAGGCTAATCACCATGCGATATATCTGAACGAGTGAGGGGGAAATTCCACCAAAAGAAAAATTATCAGGAATGAGTCCGTCACGAGGGTAAATACGCTCGATAATATAATAAAGACCTGTGTTTTCAACCAGTGATATATTCATAGGATAGCCAACGGTTACATTAATTTTTTTAATATCATAACATTTACTCTTTGATTTTGAAGTACCTTAGAATGAGTAATTCAATCAGAGCCAGTGGAACTGAGCGTGAAAGATGTTTTTTGGGATTAATCCTGGTTTTCTGCAATTTAGAGTGGCGGTCATAAAGCAACAATTCAACATGTCACACGACTGCCTCAACTGCTGTGATTATCAAGGAGTGATAAGAGTGGCTGATGCCGAAGTAAACCTGTTTATTGGTCGAAAATTATACGTTTCACTCTGTGTCCAGCATCGCCTGTAAGGTGCATTTTCGTGTTGTACCTGCCTTGGTTAAATTTGTGCCAGTAAGGGATGAAAAACCTCGTGGTTGTCGTTGCTTTACTTTTCCCTCACGTGCGGCTCTATGATATACTTTCGCACCTTTAAAATCCGGGATTAGTAGAGGGATAGCGGCTCCATGAGCGACCTTGCGAGAGAAATTACACCGGTTAATATCGAAGAAGAGTTAAAAAATTCTTACCTCGATTACGCCATGTCGGTCATCGTTGGCCGAGCTTTACCCGATGTGCGTGATGGCCTGAAGCCAGTGCATCGCCGCGTACTTTTCGCGATGAGCGAACTGGGTAATGACTGGAACAAACCCTATAAAAAATCTGCCCGCGTCGTCGGTGACGTTATCGGTAAATATCACCCGCATGGTGATTCTGCCGTTTACGACACCATTGTACGTATGGCCCAGCCTTTCTCCCTGCGTTACATGCTGGTGGACGGTCAAGGCAACTTCGGCTCCATCGACGGCGACTCCGCTGCGGCGATGCGTTATACCGAAGTGCGCATGTCCAAAATCGCCCACGACCTGTTAGCTGACCTGGAAAAAGAGACCGTCGATTTCGTTCCGAACTACGACGGTACAGAGCAGATCCCTGAAGTTCTGCCCACCAAAATCCCTAACCTGCTGGTAAACGGCTCGTCCGGTATCGCAGTGGGTATGGCAACCAACATTCCGCCGCATAACCTGCGCGAAGTGATCAACGGCTGCCTCGCTTATATCGAAGATGAAAACATCAGCATTGAAGGGCTGATGGAACACATTCCGGGGCCTGACTTCCCGACAGCGGCAATCATCAATGGCCGCCGCGGCATTGAAGAAGCCTATCGCACCGGCCGTGGTAAGGTTTATATTCGTGCCCGTGGCGAAGTAGAAGTGGATGCCAAAACCGGGCGTGAAACGATCATCATTCACGAACTTCCGTATCAGGTGAACAAAGCTCGCCTGATCGAGAAAATCGCCGAGCTGGTGAAAGAAAAACGCGTCGAAGGGATCAGCGCCCTGCGTGATGAGTCCGATAAAGACGGCATGCGCATCGTCATTGAAATCAAACGCGATGCAGTCGGTGAAGTGGTCCTTAACAACCTCTATTCACTGACTCAACTGCAAACCTCTTTCGGCATCAACATGGTGGCACTGCATCAGGGCCAGCCGAAGATTATGGCGCTGAAGGAGATTCTTGAAGCCTTCGTTCGCCATCGTCGTGAAGTGGTGACGCGTCGTACTATTTTTGAACTGCGTAAGGCGCGCGATCGCGCACATATCCTTGAAGGCCTGGCGATTGCGCTGGCTAACATCGATCCGATCATCGAACTGATTCGCCGTGCACCGACGCCAGCGGAAGCCAAAGCGGGCCTGATTTCACAAGCGTGGGATCTGGGCAACGTGTCAGCCATGCTGGAGCGCGCAGGTGACGATGCAGCCCGCCCGGAGTGGCTGGAGGCGCAGTTTGGTATTCGTGACGGCCAGTATTACCTGACCGAGCAACAGGCTCAGGCCATTCTGGACTTACGTCTGCAGAAACTGACCGGTCTTGAGCATGAAAAGCTGCTGGATGAGTACAAACAGCTGCTGGATCAAATTGCCGAGTTACTGCACATCCTGGGAAGCTCAGAGCGCTTGATGGAAGTCATCCGCGAAGAGCTTGAACTGATGCGCGATCAGTTTGGTGATGAGCGCCGCACGGAAATCACCGCGAACAGCGCTGACATCAACATCGAAGACCTGATCAATCAGGAAGACGTGGTGGTTACGCTGTCGCATCAGGGTTATGTGAAATACCAGCCACTGACGGATTATGAAGCGCAGCGCCGTGGTGGCAAAGGCAAGTCAGCCGCACGCATTAAAGAAGAAGACTTTATCGATCGTCTGTTGGTGGCCAACACCCACGATACCATTCTGTGCTTCTCCAGCCGTGGCCGACTCTACTGGATGAAGGTCTACCAGTTGCCGGAAGCCAGCCGTGGTGCGCGTGGACGTCCCATCGTCAACCTGCTGCCGCTTGAAGCCAACGAACGTATCACGGCGATTCTGCCCGTGCGCGAATATACCGAAGGCTTCAACATCTTCATGGCAACCGCAAGCGGTACAGTGAAGAAAACGGGTCTGCAAGAGTTCAGCCGCCCACGCAGCGCCGGTATCATTGCCATTAACCTGCGCGATGATGATGAGCTGATTGGTGTCGCGCTGACCAACGGTAACGATGAAGCGATGTTGTTCTCGGCTGCGGGTAAAGTGGTGCGCTTCGCCGAATCTGCCGTGCGTGCCATGGGCCGTACCGCCTCGGGCGTTCGTGGTATCAAGCTGGCGCAGAACGATCGGGTGGTTTCACTCATCGTGCCGCGCGAAGAGGGCGCTATCCTGACGGTCACCCAGAACGGCTATGGTAAGCGTACAGCTAACAGCGAATACCCGACCAAGTCGCGTGCTACGCAGGGCGTTATCTCCATCAAAGTGACCGAGCGTAACGGTCCGGTGATTGGCGCAGTGCAGGTGGTCGACAGCGATCAGATCATGATGATCACCGATGCAGGCACTCTGGTGCGTACGCGGGTATCTGAAGTCAGCATCGTGGGCCGTAATACCCAGGGTGTGATTCTGATTCGTACTGCGGAAGACGAGAACGTGGTCGGACTGCAACGCGTTGCGGAGCCGGTGGAAGAAGAAGAGCTGGATTCTATCGACGGCAGCGTCGCGGAAGGGGATGAAGATATCGTGCCTGAAGTCGACAACGACGACGACGATGTCCCCGCAGCGGATGACGACGTGTAAGTCATCCAACGCACGTGAGTCATGAACGGCAGGTCAGGGGCAACCCGACCTGCCGTTTTTTTTGCGCTGGTGTTTTAGCAAGGATGATTTCCGGTAAGGTCAAACATTCCCAAACTGCGGTCGCGCTCCGCAGCCGACTGGCTTTTTTGCTGCGATAAAGCTAGTGTATGAGCATTAAAAATCCAACGATGCGACTAACCTTGCCACCTGCGAGTCACCTTTGAAATATCTAGTCTCTTTCCGCACGACGCTTCGCATTTCGCGCTATCTGTTCCGCGCGCTGGCGCTGCTAATCTGGTTACTGGGCGCGGTGCTGACCACCTTCTATATCATCAGCGTACTGCACGATAAAGAGAATAAGGTTCGTCAGGAATTCGCCAGCAACTACGGGACAATTGACTGGTACGTGCGCCACTCGGCGGGCATGATGCGTGAGCTCAAGTACATCGCTGAAAACCATTTAACCAGTAGCGGGGCCGATCCCTCAGGTCGGTTACCGGCCGGCAAAACCATTCAACCGCAGTTTACGCCACTGTATTCAGGCGACGACTGCGCCTCCATGAGCACCACCTGGCGCACCTCACTGGACTCACTTGGCAACTACATTAATTACTGGAAAAGCAACTTTGCCTCATCTTATGATCTCAGCCGGGTTTTCCTGATTAGTGGGGATAGTAAGTGCCTGGCGGATTTTGCTATCGGCAATAACGTCAGTCGCGATCGCAGTCTGAAACTGCTGCAAGAAAACCTACAACGCTACCGCAACAGCTCGGAAGAGGACCGGCGCAATCCCGCTTACTGGGTAAACAGTAGCGCGCAGCCTGGCGTGGGTAGCTTCTCTGTTGTGATGCCGATATACGTTGCCGATAAGCTTCAGGCCTTGCTGGGGGTGGAACAAAACATTCAGCTTGAGGAGTTTATTCAGCCCGGTAGCCTGCCCGTAACAGCCACGATCACGGATGAAAACTATTATCCGCTCCTGACCTCGCGCCGGGGTGGTTTAGGTTTTTCACTAAATGAATTGCCCGATGACAAAACCTGGTTTGGCTATCTTGACGGTTATCGTCAACTGGTGCTGAAAAAACCGCTGCCGCCCTCGAATCTTAACGTGGTGTGGTCGGTATCGACCGATGTACTGGTCGATCAGCTTAAGCTGATGATGATTAATGCCTTATTGCTTAATATCCTGAGCGCGATTGTGCTGTTTACGCTGGCCTGGCTATTTGAGCGGCGCATGTTTCTGCCAGCGGAAGAAAATGCCCACCGGCTGGAAGAGCATGAGCAGTTTAACCGTAAAATCGTAGCCTCGGCCCCGGTCGGGATTTGTATTCTGCGCACCAGCGATGGCACCAACATTCTCAGTAATGAGCTGGCGCACAACTATCTCACGCTGCTGACGCAAGAAGATCGTAAGCGATTGAATGAGATTATCGGTGGTCAGCAGGTTAACTTTGTCGATGTGCTGACCGGCAGCAACACCAACCTGCAAATCAGTTTCGTGCATTCCCGCTATCGAAATGAGAACGTAGCCATCTGTGTGCTGGTGGACGTGTCCGCGCGTGTCCGTATGGAGCAATCGCTACAGGAAATGGCCCATGCTGCTGAACAGGCCAGCCAGTCGAAATCGATGTTCCTCGCGACGGTCAGCCACGAACTTCGTACGCCGCTGTATGGCATCATTGGCAACCTGGATCTGCTGCAGACGCGCCAGTTGCCGAGCGGGATAGCGTCGCTGGTCACTGCAATGAATAACTCCTCCAGCCTGCTGCTGAAAATCATCAGCGACATTCTCGATTTCTCCAAAATTGAGTCGGAGCAGCTGAAGATAGAACCGCGTCCTTTCTCGCCGCGAGAAGTGATTACCCACATTGTCGGTAACTACCTCTCCCTGGTGGTAAAGAAACGTCTGACGCTTTACTGCTATATCGAGCACGATGTGCCGCAGGCGCTTGATGGCGATCCACTGCGCCTGCAACAGGTGATTTCTAACCTGCTGAATAATGCCATTAAATTTACCCATACGGGCTGCATTATCCTGCATGCCTATGTCACACAAGGCTATCTGGCGTTCCGCACGCGGGATACCGGCGTCGGCATTCCGGCAAAAGAGTTAACCCGACTGTTCGATCCTTTTTTCCAGGTGGGTAATGGCGTACAGCGTAATTTCCAGGGCACCGGGCTGGGTTTAGCGATTTGCGAAAAGCTTATCAATATGATGGACGGTGACATTGAGGTTGAGTCTGAGCCAGGAATGGGAAGCCAGTTTATTGTGCGCATTCCCATCTATAACGGTAAGCAGCCTTCAATCCCGCTGCTGGATGGGTTACAGGATAAGAAAATCTGGCTGGCGATGCGTAATGAATACCTGGCGCAGTATCTTGAACGGTTGTTAAAGCAGCATGGTATTCAGGTCGCCGAATATCAGGCTGATCCCGGCAGTGATGATGTGGTGTTAACGGATTATTCGTTAGACGTTAGCTCTCCGGTTCGCGCAGTTATCACCGTTGACGGCTCACACGTGGACATGCCGCGTGAGCCCCAGGCCGGGCGCTGGATTCACAGCACCGCTACCCTGCATGAGCTGCCAACCCTGCTGGCGCGCATTTACCGCATTGCGGTTGAATCCGACGTGAACGATGCGTTGTCGCTGGCCAGTCCGGTGGAAGAGAAAATTCATAACGACGACATTATGGTGCTGATCGTTGACGATCATCCTATCAACCGTATGTTGCTGTCAGAGCAGCTTGGCACCCTGGGTTATCAGGTTAAAACGGCACAGGATGGCGTTGATGCGTTAAATGTCCTCAGCCGTAACAGCATTGATATTGTGCTGACCGATGTGAACATGCCGAATATGGATGGCTATCGCCTGACACAGCGGTTGCGTCAGCTTGGGCATGTATTCCCGGTGGTGGGCGTGACGGCGAATGCGCTGGCGGAAGAAAAACAGCGTTGTATGGATGCCGGAATGGACAACTGTCTGTCGAAGCCAGTGACGTTAGACGTGCTGAAAACGACGCTGGGTATTTATGCGGAGCGGGTACGTAAAACGCGGGAAGGATAGCCGGGAAGAGAGGCGGTGCGTAAACGCACCGCCTGCGGACTTAATCTTTATCGATTTGGGTCGCACTCACCGATGACAGGTAGTTGAGCAGGGCGATATCGTTATCCACACCCAACTTCATCATGGCTGATTTTTTCTGGCTACTGATGGTTTTAATACTGCGGTTCAGCTTCTTGGCAATTTCTGTGACCAGGAAACCTTCAGCAAAGAGGCGCAATACTTCGCTCTCTTTTGGCGACAAACGTTTGTCGCCATAACCGCCCGCACTGATTTTCTCCAGCAGTTTAGCCACGCTTTCTGGCGTATATTTCTTGCCTTTCTGCAGGGCTGCCAGCGCTTTTGGCAGATCGGTTGGCGCACCCTGTTTCAGTACGATCCCTTCAATATCCAGATCCAGTACCGAGCTCAGAATCGCCGGGTTATTGTTCATGGTAAGAACAATAATGGACAGGTCGGGATAGTGACGTTTGATATATTTAATCAGCGTAATACCGTCACCATACTTTTCACCTGGCATGGAGAGGTCGGTGATCAGAACATTCGCATCAAGCTTGGACAGGTTGTTGATCAGCGCCGTTGAATCTTCAAATTCGCCTACAACGTTAACCCACTCAATTTGTTCCAGAGATTTTCGGATACCGAAAAGAACAATTGGGTGATCATCCGCAATAATTACATTCAAGTTATTCATCTTATTGGTTACCTTGCTGCAGCAGTTGATTGACATAAGCGTCAATATTACTGGTGGTATTTGTAATGTTTGAATCGTCACACACTTTAATGTGGTGTTCTAACTCTTCACAAAGCTGTTTGCCCGGTGTCAAATTGAGCATAGCAAACACGCCTTTAAGGCGATGAGCTGTCTGAGCAAGCGAGGCATAATCTGATATCGCTGACTCAGTATACAATCTCTTTACATCATCCGGTACTGTCTCAGTAAACAGCTGGAAATAGCCACCACTTAACAGTGGCGTGCTGGCGTCATCGTCGGTGTCATCCTCCATCACATCGTGGGACAATTGCTTCTCAATCAGTGCCAGTAATGCATCAAGTAGTGCATTGCTGAGATTGAAATTGACGCGATACTGTTGATCGTTTAAAGCATGATGGCCGGGTTCATCTTCCGCCAGCAATAAAGCCCAGCCACATAATTTGCTGGGGTCGTCAGTAATTTGTACATCATGATCCTGGCCTGAGATGCGTTCATCTGGCGTCAGGCAACGTGCGCCCCAGTTCTCCAGATGGCGACAGACGATCTTGTGAACGTCTTCAACCGCGATCTCCACCAGGGCGGTAATCCCTTCGAGAATTTTCTCTTCATCCTCTTCGCGCTTTTCTTCAAGCGTAAGCGGAAGCTGAATATTATAGCGAGTACCAATATCCGCTTTGGCGACGATTTCCAGACTGCCGCCCATCTGCTTACACAGCTGTTTACACAGGAAAAACGCCATCCCGGAAGCCTGACCATAACGATCCTGGCTGGTATCGCCCAGGAACGGGAAGTCGACATTCGCCAGTTCATCCACGGTGAGTCCGGCACCGGTGTCCACCAGCTCGATATAAAGGCGGTCGGGATGGTGCTCCGCCGTTTTCACTTCGAGCGTTATCTTGCCCCAGCGCGTCGTGATCAAGGCATAATGCATCAGCGTCGTCAGCACTTTGCGCAGGGCACGGCGATCGCCAAACCGCATTTCATCATTCGCCTGATGATTATTCACCACGAGCGATAATCCCTTGCGACGCAGCAGCGGCAGACTTTCCAGAGTGATCTCGTCCAGCAGTTCCTGCAGGTTAAACACCGAGGCATCCGGGGACCAGTCATGCGCTTCAAGGCGATTGAGCAGCACGATATCGTCAACCAGGCGGGCCAGTGACTGACTCTCATCCAGAATATCCAGCACGCTCTCGTCGTTCTCACGCTGGCTCAGGTGAACCAGCTGCGAAACGATCTTTTCCAGCGGCTGGTTTAACGCGTGACCAAGGTGATGGAGCAACTGCTGACGCATCTGGTGGTTACGATCTAACACCTGTTGCGCTTTCTGCAGCTTCTTGTTCACCAGTAGCTCACGATCCTGATCGCGCATCATAAACAGCTGAGTATGCGGTGATAAGACGCTGCGCGCGTGGCGGATTTCATACACCTCATTGTTAATCGTGGCTTGCAGTACGCCCTGATGCTGATCGGACATATTGATGATCTTCTGCAAATTAAGGTGAGGCAAAAGATGCTCAGCGATTTTATTGCTTAACAAGGTGCGATTGCTGGCGAAGTCATAGACCAGCAAGCCAACCGGTAAACTGGCGACAATCTCCTGATTGAGCACACGGAGCGAATCCAGCTCGGCGCTCTGGTTTTCACTCGGGCGCAGAGACTGTTGACGTAATAACAACATTCCGCCAAGTGACAGCAAGAACAGCACCAGGTTAATCAGCAACGGCCACATCAAATTATGCGCGCTGTCGAGCAACAGGCGTAAGAAGGGCACCTGATAGACCAGCTGTAACGATGTGCTCGGGAGCGTTGCGGCTATTTCGATATTGTGACTGACCAACGAAACCTGCGTGGTTTCGACATCTTCCTGGTTGCTGCTGGCGCTGTTATTCAGCGGAGCATCCTGACGCAGCTGGAAGTTTTCCACCGGCATATTGAGTGGAATCAAGTCATTAACAGGTAAATCAAATGCCACCACGGTGGCCAGATGGCCCGGCTGATTGAACGTCGTACGCAGGGTAAAATAGTGGTCATTCTGGAAAGCGAGATGACGCAGCGGTGAAAAGCTTTCACGCTCATCCAGCGCATTAGCCTGTTGCAGCATTTCTGCACGCCGTGCCTCAACCAGAGAACTGATGGCGTTCTCTTTGTAGCGCGTGGTCATGTCTTTCAGGGGCAGGGTGGAAATCATGATCAGGCTGTTGTCCTGACCATTTAAAAAATACATTGACCATGTCGGCGTTTCTGCACCCCATAACGTATCCAGGTAACTGGACATCCGCATCGACATATCCAGCGTGCTGCTGTCATGCGAACCGAAAATCAGCGCTTCGGTTTTGCGTCGGGTTTTTTCCAGATAGTAGACATCCGGACGCAGGCGCGTCTCTTGTAAATTCGTGGCGGGTGTCGAACCGGCGGCGCTGGTCGACAGGTTTTCATAGATCTGCCAGGTCACAAAGCGATAGGCATCAATGCGTTTTTGAATATCACGCGCCATATCCGCCATGGCATAACGTTTATCCGTCAACCAGGCATTGACGGAATTTTGCACCATAAAGCCCAGCGCCAGTAACAGCACCAGATTAAATACGATAAAAAAGCGAGTGACATTACCGGATGTCAGCGGAAACTTATACAACATAGCGCTCAGATACCTGAATTATCGCGCAACGTTGCGCGCACTGACAGCCACAGCTAACAATAACAGTGCAATAAGCAAAAATGCACCGCTAAGGCTAATCCATTGAGAAATGAACCCGATCAACGCCGGACCAGAAAGAATACCTGCATATCCCAACGTTGTCATGGCAGAAATCGCCAGGTTCGCCGGCATATCATGCTGATTACCTGCCGAATTAAATAACATGGGCACGGTGTTCGATAAACCAAAACCCACCAGTAAGAAAGCCAGCAGTGAGGCTTCTGGCCAGGGCAGGAGCACGGCTAAGGTCATGCCTGAAGCCGCCGCCAGCGCGCCCATCAACATGACCGGGTAGCGGCCAACGCGGTGAATGATTTTATCGCCGCTAAAACGTCCAATCGTCATGGCGACGGAAAACAGGGCATAGCCCAGCCCGGCATGCGCCGTTGTCATTGAGGGGTTTTGTAACAGCAGAAGTGCGCCCCAGTCGAGCACGGCTCCTTCCGCTAAAAACAGAATAAAACACAGCATGCCCAGAAAGGCGACGCGTCCACGCGGAATCACCAGCCACGACTGATCGGGCTGATGTAAGCGCTGATTCATATAGGTTGGCAGACGCCAGAGCAACAGTACCCCCATCACGGCCATAATGATTAACACGGCTATTAACGGGGTAAACGTCAGGCTTAACAGCAGGCTAACCGCACCGGCACCCAGAATACCGCCCAGGCTAAAAAAAGCATGGAAGCCTGACATCATCGGTCTGCCGGCTGCTTTTTCCACTTCTACCGCCTGATAGTTCATGGCGACGTCCAGCATGCCCAGTCCGGCACCAAACAGCATCAATGTTGCTGCCATTAACAGATGTGTTTGCACTGTGGCGAGCAGCGGCATCATGAATAACACCACTAACGTCGAACAGACCATCACCCTGCGGCAGCCAAAGCGCGCCACTAAGGTGCCGGTCACCGGCATGGCAAGGAGTGAGCCAATTCCCAGACACAGCAAAAGCGCACCCAATGAGGCGCCATCTAAGTGCAACCGATCGCGTGCATAGGGCACCAACGGAGCCCAGGCAGACATCCCCAATCCGTTGATCAAAAAAATAGTACGGGTGCCCCCGCTCAGGCGGCTGTCAGATTGGCTTGATTTTGCGGCATCCAGTGCTGTCATGGCTCTAATTCATCAGTAGCAAAGCAGAAAAGTGTAGCATCAATTTCCTGTAAAACGCTGTGAGAACACAGGTTTAACAGGTTAAGCGGCCTGCTGTAACAGGTCATGAGAAAAGCCAGTGTACCGACTTTTATCCTGATGGATTTGTTTTCCAGAACTTTCCTGGCACAGCCCGCGAATAAACCCCAAACAGCTCCCTTTCCAGGACGATCTTCATCACAAATTCGCAAGGTGAATAGCTTAGCTGAATTTGAGTATCTGGCAGAAAGCCAAGAACCCAAAAAAGAGAGTCTTTTCCGTCACTTTTGCTCTTTACTGGAAACATTTAGCAATGTTTTGACATGGGAGATCATCTTTCCCACCCTGTGCTCTACTGATTAATCACAAATATGGCTAATGTTATTTTGATTAATTCATAAATAAAACTGCATCTTATGATTGATTTTTAAACGCGATAAGTTAACTATTGATTGCATGGTGTTGCTGTTTATGAACATCGGTTAACAAGAATTTTAAAAAATAAAGTAAATGCTTAGGACATGGTCGGTTTTCTGTGTCTTTTTGTCGCACTGCCCACACCAGACTGAAACGTTTTCTGATACACAGCATGAAAAAACGTCAATGTGAAATCATAACTTATTTTTATGGTTTTACATTTCAGATAATTAGATATTCTGGTGGAGCAAGGTCAAGATGGCAGAACTCACTCAAAGTCGCGTCGATATCATTTCTCGTGCAAATGGTACGCTCACGTCTCAGGTCAACGGCGGCATAACACAAACGATTACGCTCAGTGAACCCAGCGTTGTACGCATCAACGGGACACGTGAGGCCGTCGTACAATACCAGCGTCAGGGCGACGATCTTATCGTCCAGATGCGTGACGGAAGTTCTGTTCGCTACAAAAAATTCTTCCTGGATGATGCCGCAGGCGATCACAGTGAACTTGTCTTTGACGATGGCGTGAACCCGCCCGATCATGCGCTCTTTCCCACCACGGCTGGTGCAACCGATTTAGCCACGACAACCGTGACGCCCAGCTATGAGTCGCTGGATAGCGTGGAGCCGCTTCTGCTGGCAGATAACAGCAATATTTCCACCGGCCTGATGACGGCGAGTGGTGTCGGCTTGCTGGGTCTTGCGGGCGCTGCACTTGGCACCCGCCGTGGCGGTGGTGGTGGTGGCGGAGAAGACAACGCGGCTACGCCAGGAACTCCAGGTACACCGGGAACGCCAGGCACACCCAATACACCTTCCCTTAGCGTTAATCCGTTTGCCGGTGACAACGTACTGAACAATACCGAGAAGGCCAGCGATCAGCCGGTGTCGGGCACCACCACCAACGTCGAGGCGGGGCAGACCGTTACCGTAACGCTGGGCGGGCAGACCTACACCACCACCGTCGGGCCAGACGGCAGCTGGAGCGTGACGGTGCCGTCGGCGGCGCTGACCGCGCTGGCGGCGGGCACCACCACGCTTAACGTCACCGTCAGCAATGCGGCGGGCACTACCGCCAGCGCAGAGCAGGTTGTGACGGTGGATGCTCCGGTTACCACGCCGGGCGCACCGACGCTGACCGTTGATCCGTTTGCCGGTGACAACGTTCTTGATAATACCGAGAAGGCCAGCGATCAGCCGGTGTCGGGCACCACCACCAACGTCGAGGCGGGCCAGACCGTCACCGTAACGCTGGGCGGGCAGACGTACACCACCACCGTCGGGCCAGACGGCAGCTGGAGCGTGACGGTGCCGTCGGCGGCGCTGACCGCGCTGGCGGCGGGCACCACCACGCTTAACGTCACTGTCAGCAATGCGGCAGGCACTATCGCAAGCACGCAGGAAACCATTACGGTGGATGCCCCGGTTACGCCACCGGGCCCACCGACCATCACGGTGGACAACTTCGCCGGTGACAACGTACTGGATAACGCCGAAAAGGCCAGCGATCAGCTGGTATCGGGCACCACCACCAACGTCGAGGCGGGGCGGACCGTCACCGTAACGCTGGGCGGGCAGACGTACACCACCACCGTCGGACCAGACGGCAACTGGAGCGTGACGGTGCCATCCGCAGCGCTCGGGGCGCTGGCAGCCGGTTCCACCACCATTGACGTCAGCGTCAGCAATAGTGCAGGCGCCAGTGCAACCAATAATGAATCCATTACCGTCGAACCGGCAACGGGTACGCCTGGTACATTGACCATATCGCAGCCACTGGGCGGTGATGGCTTCCTCAATGCCCTTGAAGCAGGACAAGGATTAACCGTAAAAGGGTCGATCGCGGGTGGTTCGCCAGGGCAGCAGGTTGCAGTCAATTTTAATGGCGTTAATTACAACGGAACGGTAGATGCGAATGGCCTCTGGTCCGTCACCATTCCGTCAACCGCGTTTAACGGGGTAAGCGATGGGCTGAAGCAGATCACCGTCAGTACGGTAGACGCCAACGGTAATCTGTTATCCGATACTGCAGACGTTACGTTGCAGGCTACGACCCTGCCAGCCATTACCCTGGATGCCGGATCGGTGAGCGATGGGGTGATTAACAACCTGGACACCGCCAGCGATCAGGTGCTGAGCGGCAGTACCGGGATTACCGGTGCCGGGCAACAGGTGCAGGTTCAGTTGGGTGGCAAAACCTATGATGTTCCGGTTAACAGCGACGGCAGCTGGAGCGTGACGCTACCCGCAGGCGATCTTGCTGTGCTGCCCCAGGGCAACAATTCACTGATCGTTAGCGCAATCGATCAGGCCGGAAACGTGGTTACCCAGACCAGCACCGTAACCATTGATACGCTGCCACCCTCATTGGGCGTGGACCCCGTGGGCGGCGATAATACGCTCAGCGTAAGCGATTTGACGCAACCGCTGGTATTGAGCGGTACCGGTCAGAATGGCGATCAGGTCACCATGTCACTCAATGGCCGGTTCTATCGCACATTTGTCACGACTAATGGGCGCTGGTCGTTACGCATCGATCAGTCCGATCTGGCTGCGTTGCCTTCAGGTAATAATCCTTTTACGGTGACCATCACCAACGCGAATGGCAGTCAGACGACCTATACCAGCGAGCTGAATGTCGCCACAGCACCAGAAGTGCAACCCACGCTGAGCGTTGACAGCGGGACTTTTGCTGGCAACGGTGTGCTGGATGGGTCAGAGCAAAAACTCCCTCAAACCCTTACCGGCACATCGACTAACGTAGAGGCCGGCCAGCAAGTCACCGTAACCATTAACGGTGTCACTTACAGCGGCACCGTTGAGGCAAGCGGAAACTGGAGCATCAGTATACCGCCAGCCGCACTGGCAACCCTGAATGAGGGTAATCAGGCCCTGACCGTCACCGTGGTGAATGCCGCAGGTAACACGACCAGCACTGAGCTTAACTTTGTGGTTGACGCAACGGGAAGCAGCGTTGCTCTGGCTCCTGCAGGCAACAACAACTATCTCAATGCCGATGACGTGGCAAGCGAGGTGGTGCTTAGCGGCAGCACCAGCAATATTCCGGCGGGCAGCATTGTTAACGTCAACGTTAACGGCACGAACTACACCGGTACGGTGGGTGCGGATGGCAACTGGACGGTTACGCTGCCGGCCGGCAGCCTCGTGGGATTACCTAACGGTGCACTTCCGGTGACGACCACCATCACTGACGCTGACGGCAATACGCTGGCGACCAGTACCTCAGATATTAATGTCGTGGCGACGGACGTGCCGGTTGCCACACCGGGTGATGCCTTTGTTGATGGCGTACTGAATGCCAGTGAAGCGGCAGCGGGCGGTTTTATCACCGGCAACAGTGGTGTAACCGGAGAAGGGCAGCGCGTTGTCGTCAGTCTTAATGGCGTCAACTACACCGGTATCGTCGATAACGCCGGTAACTGGCAGGTCAATATTCCTTCTGGCGTGCTCACCGCCTTACCCCAGGGAACGGTGCCTTATACAGTGACCGTTACCGACATTGCCGGTAACACCAGCAATGCGTCCGGCAATGTCACAGTGGATACCTTACCGCCAGCGCTGACGGTGGCTACGCCGTCTGGTGATGGCGTTCTCAATGCTGCTGAACTTCAGCAACCACTGGTCTTGAGCGGTAACAGCGAAGGCAATGCCGTTATCGTGGCGAATATTAACGGCACAACGGTCAGCACCACCGCCAATCCAGACGGTAGCTGGACGCTGGAAGTACCGCCTGCTGCGTTCAATGGGCTGACCAACGGCAGTTATCCTTTAACCATTACCGCCACCGATCCGGCGGGCAATATCACGACCGATACCAGCAACCTGACGGTCAAGGCAGATGCGGCTTCATTACCCACACTCACGCTGAATGCTTTTGCCGGTGACAATCTGATTGATGGGGCGGAACGACAGGTTAATCAGGAACTGTCGGGTACCACGACGAACGTCGAGGCCGGGCAGGTGGTGACACTGACCGTGGGTAGCGATGTGTTTAGCGGTACCGTTCAGGCAGATGGAACATGGCGGCTGACGGTGCCAGCTACCGTTCTGTCGTCCCTGGCGGATGGCAGTGCCACCTACACGGTTGCCGTCAGCGATGCAGCAGGAAATACCACGACAGCGGATCTTGCTCTCACGGTTAACAGCAATGCATCTGGCGTGGCGCTGGATATCATAAGCGGTGATAACTTCCTGAATGCCAGCGAAGCTGGTGAGCCGTTAATCATCACGGGAACCACCGTGAATGTGGCACCAGACAGCACCGTCACGCTGCAGTTTAACAATGTCACTTATAACGCCGTGGTCTCCGCTGGCGGTACATGGAGCGTGATCATCCCGGCTGCTGCGCTGGCGAGCCTGGCGGATGGTCCTGCCACGTTGACGGTGACAGCGACGGACACGACGGGTGCCGCCCTGAGCAGTTCAGGCACCTTAAACGTTGCGATCAACAACCTGCCTAATCCTGTCGTGATTACGGCATTCGGTGACGGCACCCTCAATGCCGCTGATATTTCCAGCACACAACAGCTGAGCGGAACCACGGGCGTAAGCGGTGTGGGTCAGACCGTCAGTGTTTCACTGGGCGGCAATGTTTATAACGGTACGGTAGACGGCAATGGTAACTGGCGTGTGAGTATTCCTGCCGATGCCTTAACTACACTGAATGAAGGCAGCGCCAACTACAGGGTTACGGTCACTGACGCCGCGGGTAACAGCCGTGAGGTAGACGGTAATGTTAACGTTGATCTCACGCCACCAAACCTGACGCTGGACCCGGTCGCCGGGGATAATATCGTTGACGCTTCAGAAAGCACCGCGCCCATCGTGCTCAGCGGCAGCAGTGACGCCGGTGAAGGCCAGGTGGTGACCATCACCCTCAATAACCAGGTGTGGAATACCACGGTCGATGCGAACGGCAACTGGAGCTTTACTCTGCCCGCGGGTGCCCTTGCCGATGTTGCGGCGGGAAGCTATACCCTGGCGGTGACCGTCAGCGATGCGGCGGGCAACAGTTTTACAGAAACCCGTGATATTACGGTCGCGACGGGGACCTTAGCGATAAGCATTAATACGCCATTTGCCGATGATTATATCAGTCAGGTCGAGGCGGCCAGCGAACAAACGCTCACGGGCACGACCGGTCTCACCGGTGCGGGCCAGATTGTGACCATCACGCTGGGCGGTAATGACTATGCGGCAACGGTGGATGCACAGGGTAACTGGACGGTCACGCTTAGCAGCGCAGTCTTGCAGGCACTGCCTGAAGGCGCGAATACGGTCGTCGTCAACGTCAGTGATGCCACGGGCAGCAATAGCGGCAGCCTGAGCACGTCGGTCACGGTCGACTTCACACCACCTGAACTCAGCCTTAATCCTGTTACCGGTGATAACCAGATTAACGCGCTGGAAATCCAGCAAAATATTCCGATTACCGGCACCGCATCGCTGGCCGATGCAGGGCAAACGGTGACGGTGACACTGCAGGGTGAAACCTATCAAACGCTGGTTTTGTCGGACGGCACCTGGCGTCTTGAGATTCCAGCCAGCGTGATGCAGGGCTTGCCGGATGGCACCTATCAACTGGACATAACGCTGACGGATGCCGCAGGCAACCAGACGGCGTTAACCCAGACGCTGACGCGCGTTGCAGACAGCGCGGCATTGCCTGTACTGACCGTTGATGCCATCAGCGATGATAATTATGTTAACCGGGTTGAAGCGGCTGCAGAGTTAACCATCAGCGGCGGCAGTACTAATCTGACGGCGGGTCAGGTGGTAACGGTCTCGCTGAATGGTCAGAATTATACGGGTGAAGTGCAGAATGATGGCCGCTGGACAATTACCGTCCCGCAGGCGGATGTGAGTGCATTACCTGACGGACAGCTGAGCGTCGTCGTCAGCGCCACCGACGCTGCAGGCAACCCGACCAGCAGCAACGTAACCCTGAATGTCATTGCCAGTGACGCTGCCCAGCCGACGCTGAGTGTGGACGTGGTCGCCAATGATGACATTATTAACGCAATCGAAGCGGGTTCGGACCTTGACGTGAGCGGCGGCAGTACGCATCTGGCGCAAGGAACGGTAGTGACCGTCACGCTGAACGGCGTCGGCTATACCGGTTCGGTGGATGCCAGCGGCAACTGGACGGTGTCAGTGCCGTCTTCAGCCCTGAGTGGCCTGCCTTCTGGTTCACAACAAACCTTTGTCGTCACGGCGGATGATGTGGCAGGCAATACGGCCCTGACCAATCACAATGTGGCGGTTGATACGACCCTGCCGGTATTGAGCGATATCAACCTGAGCGCAGGCGCGTCACTTAACCAGGCGGAGTCGTTGCAGGATTTAACCGTCAATGGCAACAGCGATCCGGGCGCGCAGATTACCGTCGTGCTGAATCAGATCACTTATACCACCTTTGCAGACGGTAACGGCGCCTGGTCACTGGCGATCCCGGCTGCGGATTTGCAGCAACTTAATGATGGACGCCAGACGTTCACCATTACCGCCACGGACGTCAACGGCAATATCACGACCAATAACAGCACCACGCTGGATGTGGCCTTCCGCACATTGCCTGAGCTGACGCTGGATACGCCGTTTGGTGATGGGCTTGTCAGTCAGGCTGATGCGGCGGGCGAGCTTACACTCAGCGGCAATGCCACCAATCTGCCAGAGGGCACCCCGATCACGGTGACGATCGGCGATCAGACGTTTAATACGGCAGTCGGCGCCAACGGTGCCTGGACCTTAACGCTGGCACCGGGCGCGCTGGACGCATTACCAGATGGCGCAACGCAGGTGGTTGTCACCGCCAACGATGCAGCAGGGAATCCGGCTGAAGTCAGCGCAGGTGTAGAGATCCTGGTGACGACACCGGCCGATCCAACGATAACCCCAACGTTGTTTGGCGATAACGTCATTAACACCAGCGAAGCGGCCTCGGTGCAATTAATTACCGGCACGGCGCCGTTTGGCGACGGACAAACCGTCAGCGTCAGCGTAGATGGCACACCGCTTAACGTGACCATTGATGCGAACGGCAACTGGAGCGCCAGCCTGCCGCCAGACGTGATAGCCGGGCTGGCGGATGGAACGCACACGATCAGCGTGACCACCACTGACCGTGCCGGAAATACTTCGGCGACTGCCACGCAAGACTTCACGACGGCCACTGCCCCCATTGCGCTGCCGACGCTCAATACGCCATTTGGTGATGGCCGTATCAACGCTGTCGAAGCGCAAACCGATGGCACGTTAAGCGGCAACCTGAATATCGATAATGCAGCATCCGTTACGGTAACGGTTAACGGCACAGCCTATGCCGCGACCATCAATGGTGATGGGACCTGGTCACTGGGTCTGCCTTCAACCTTATTGCAGTCACTGCCAGACGGTAACTGGCCGGTCACGCTGACCGTGACAGACACCAACGGCAATACGGCATCCATCAACAGCAACATCGTGGTTGCCATACAAACGCTGCCAGATGTCAGCCTCAATCTGCCGTTCGGTGACGGCGCATTGAATGCCAGTGAAGCAGCACAAAATCAGACACTTACCGGTTCGACAGGCATTAGCGGGGATGGTCAGACGGTAACGGTCATCCTTAGTGGCTTTAATAATGATCAGCCGCTCAGTGCCACCGTTCAGCCTGACGGAAGCTGGTCACTGGTGCTGACGCCCGATCAAATGGCGCAGATCCCTAACGGCAGCCATGTGATTACCGTCACCGCCACGGATATTGCGGGCAATACCGACAGCACCACGCTTAATGTGGTCACCGCCGTCACCGTTCCTGTGCCAACCTTTGCCGACCTGCAGTTTGGTGGCGACAATGTGCTGAACATCAGCGAGGCCGCCGCAGGCGTAACGCTGACCGGTACGACCGGCAGCACCGGCGCAAACCAGGCAGTAAGCATCAGCGTGGATCTCAACGGAACACGCTATCCTGGGACTGTCGATGCGAATGGCAACTGGAGCGTCACGATTCCACCTAATGCATTAAATGCGATTGGCACGGGTCCCCACAGCGTCACCGTGAATGTGGTGGATGCCACGGGCAACCCCGCCACCGCGCAGTTTACCTTTAACGCCGATCTGACCCCGCCGGCACCGAGCGTCGATCCGCTGCCACGTGACGGCTATGTCAACGCCGCTGACGTGGCGAGTGGCATCTCTCTGACGGGCAGTACTGGTGAGGCTGGTGACGGGCAACAGGTGGTGGTGACCATTGGCACCACCACGTTCAATGCCCAGATCGCGGCGGACGGTAGCTGGACATTGCCGTTGAGTAACGCGCAGCTGGAAGCCTTTACCGACGGCACCTATCCGGTTTCCATCACCGTCACCGATCCCGCCGGAAACAGTACGACGCTCAGCGAATCGCTGGTGATCGATACCACGCCACCTTCGATCACCGGGGTGACGTTTGCGGGTGATAATGCGCTCGATTACGCCGAGAGTATTCAGTCTCAGGTATTGACCGGGGTCGCTGAGGGCGCGGAAACCGGCACACAGTTAACCGTTTCCTATAACGGCACCGTGCTGGGTACGGCGGTCGTGGGCGCGAATGGTGCCTGGAGCCTGACGCTGACGCCAGAGCAAATGAGCACCTTTACACAACCGACCACCACCTTAACGCTTGCCGTTAGCGATCTGGCAGGCAATCCGGTCACCCAGGATCTGACGCTACAGGTTGATCTGACACCGCCACCAGGCCCGCTCGTCACGCTGGGCACTGTGTCGGGTGACAATATCATTAGTACGGTCGATCAGCAGGCGGGCGGCGTTGTGGTCAGCGGAACATCGCAAAACCTGGGGGATAGCGGCGTCGTCACCGTCGTGATCAACGGGGTGGAGTACAGCACCACGATCGACGCTAACGGTAACTGGACCACGGCAACGCTGCCGGTCAGTGATTTCGGAAGCACTGACGGACCTGTCACCATCACCGTCAACGCCACCGACGGAACGGATACCGTGTCCACCAGCGGTACCGTTCAGATCGATCTGACGGCACCCACACTGACGATTAACAGCTTCGCAGGCGATGATGTGGTTAACGCCAGTGAGAGTTCAACGCGTCAGACGATCAGTGGTACAGCAGACACCAGCGAAACGGGCCGCACGGTGACCGTGACGCTGAACGGTAAAACCTATACAGGCATCGTCCAGAGCGACGGAACCTGGTCCACCAGCGTGCCAGCCAGCGATATGCAGGCACTGGCCAACGGTGAAACGACCATTACTGCGCAGTTGACCGATGCCGCCGGTAACACAGGCACCGCCAGCCGTAATATTGACGTTGATACGAGCGCACCATTGATTGAAATTGATAGCTTCCTCGGCGATAACCTGGTTAATGCCGCCGATCTTGCCGTCGGGCAGGTGTTAACGGGCCGTGCCACGGGGGCAGAAGAGGGACAAACCATTTCTCTGTATGTCGGAGATGGTGCCCCCATCGCGACAGGTGTCATTGGTGCTAACGGCGTCTGGAGCATTGATTTAACACCGGAGGTGCTGTCCAGCCTCAATGATGGTGCGCTGGTGTTTGGCGTTCGCGTCAACGATCAGGCGGGTAATCAAACGGATGCCACTATCACCGTGAACAAGGTGGTTAACGCCGCCTTAACGCTGGTGGTTGATTCCGTGTTTGGTGACGGCACGCTGAGCGCGATCGACACGACGGTTGCTCAGACCATTACCGGTACGGCAACGTCGGCGGGTGTAGGCGCAACGGTCGCGGTTACGCTTGGCGGCACCACGCTGACCAGCACTGTCGGTCAGGACGGTAAATGGGCGATTGTCGTGCCGCCATCTGTCCTGGGTTTGCTGAGCGATGGTGAACTGGCTGTGAACGTGACGCTAACCGACGCGGCAGGCAACACCCGCAGCGTTGGCGAAACGGTCACCGCGATTGTCGATGCCGTGCCTGTAGTGGGTAACCTGACCGGCCTGTTTGGCGGTGATAATTTGCTGAACATTGCCGAAGCGGCGGTCAATCAACAGATTGGCGGGGTGATTGAGAACGCGGCGGTAGGTTCACGCGTGACCGTTATCCTGGGAACTCACACTTATAACACCACGGTTCAGGCCGGTGGTAACTGGAGCGTGACGCTGCCGTCCAGCGATCTGACGTCGTTACTTGATGGTAATCTGACCCTGGGCGTTACCGTTACCGATGCCGTTGGCAATGTCGCCAGCAACAGCGCGACTATCGGTATCTTTACGCAAACCCCAACCATCAACCTGACGTCACTGTTCGGCGATGGTGTGCTTAACCTGGTCGATATTGCCACCAGCCAGACCATTAGCGGCGTGGTGAACAACGTTGCTGCAGGTTCACTGGTCACGCTGAACGTGGGTAACAGCCAGGTAACGGCAACAGTGGGCAGCAACGGGGCTTTCACCGCCACCGTAACGCCGGATATTCTCGGCACCCTGGCACAGGGTAATCTCACCGTTAGCGCAACGGTCACCGATCCAGCAGGAAATACCGCCTCCACCAGTGCCGGTATTCGTGTGGATACTCTTGCGCCTACGCTTACCATCAGCCCGCTGTTTGGTGACGGCTTGCTGAATGCCGCCGATGCGCTGCTGGGGCAGACCATTGGTGGCGTCGTGAGCGGTGCAGAAGCAGGTTCTCGTGTCGTGGTGACCGTGGGTGGTCAGCAAATCGTCACGGCAACCGACGCCAGTGGTAACTATTCGGTGGCGCTGACGCCAAGGCTGCTCCAGGGCCTGACGGACGGTACCTTGACGGTCGGCGTCAGCGTCACGGACAGCGCCGGTAATACCGCCAATAGTTCAGCTTCTGCCACTGTAGGTATCAACAATTTACCTAAAGTGACACTCAACCCACTGTTTGGGGATGGCGTACTGAATATTGCCGAGTCGCTGATAACCCAGACGGTTAGCGGCACCGCAACCGGTGTAGCCGCCGGCGGTACTGTAAGGCTGGCGATTGGCAGCACCACGTTAACCGCGGTGGTCAACAGTGATGGCACCTTCTCGGCAACGGTTTCACCGGCCATTCTGTCAACCCTGCTCAGCGGTAATTTTACGGTGGGTGCCTCGGTCACCGATGCTGTGGGTAATACCACGTCCACCAGCGCAGGCGTGCAGCTGGCCCTGACTCAGCCTTCTCTGACGGTCAATACCGTGTTTGGTGACGGCATTCTGAGCGCCGCCGATCTGGCTTCTAACCAGACCATCAGCGGCACATCAAACCTGTCTGCGGGGGCGACAGTCAGTGCAACGCTAAACGGCATCACCTATTCAACGAAAGTCATCAGCGGCGGCAGTTGGACGATCAGCGTGCCAAAAACCGATTTGACGGGCATCAGCGATGGCGTTAAAGCCGTTGCGGTGACCGGCACGGATGTTAACGGCAATACCGTGACGGGCAGCGGTAGCCTGAGCGTCATCAGTAACACCGCGCCTGCCTTGACGATTACCTCGCTGTTTGGCGATAACGCGTTGAACGTGGCGGATGTTAAAACCACCCAGACCATCAGCGGTACAGCCACTAACGCCGAAGGTTCGGTGGTGCAGGTGACGATTGGCAACCAGACCTTTACGACCACGGTCAGCAGCAATGGAAACTGGAGTATTCCTGTCGCTGCTTCCAGTCTCGCGGCGATTGCAGATGGGCTCTATACCGTCTCGGCCAGCGTGATCAACGGCGTGGGTAACACGGGCAATGCATCGGCTTCGCTGGGCGTCGCCAGCCGGACTACGCCAACGGCGGGCATCAACAGCTACTTCGGTGGTGATGGTTATCTGAATATCACTGAGGCGAATGTTGCAGAAACCATCAGCGGCACCAGCAGTAATGCGGTTGGGGGGCAGGTTTCCGTTAACGTGGCGGGTAATATTTTCACGACCACGATAGGCAGTAACGGTACCTGGACGATAAGTGTGCCGTCAGCCACCCTGAAAGGCATTGCAGACGGAAGCCATTCTGTTGCCGTCACCGTTACCGATGTGGGCGGTAACAGCACCACGACCACAAGTAGCTTTACGGCACTGTCGCACAACCAGCCCCTTGTGGGCGCGGACCCCGTTCTGAGCGTAGTGTCATCGTTGGTAAATGGACTCACCGTGCAAGGGGGTTCGCTTAACGCGGCTCAGGGTACAAAAGTCAGCGTCACCTTGCTACTGGCGAACGGCAACAACGGACCGACGATCAATACCACGACGGATGCGCTGGGACGTTACTCCGCTAACTTCAGCCCTTCGCTGTTGTCGGTAGGTGGACTGCTGCTGTCCTTAAATACGCTGGCTAAGATCACCATTACGGATGTGGCCGGTAACAGCTACACCACAACCAATACGTTGCTGGCAGGTGCTGTGTTGCCGGTGGCCACCACGTCGGCGACCGAATCCGTTGCGCTGTTCTCGGTGGTGGACGACAGTGCTGCGTCCAGTCTGGATACGCATCACAACACGCAGTCCACTGAACAGGCAACACCTACGGTGCATGTGGCTTCAACCCTGACTACCGAGGCCGATGTGGCCGCGCCGGTCAGTGCGGCGGAGGAGAATACGGCTGTCGCGGCGGCTGCCGTGGCAGAAACCGCAGTAGATCAAACGCCAGCAGAGGAAAGCTACAGCATAGGAGGCGTGGTGATTACGCTGGCCGATGGCACGACGTCAGAAGGTGCAACGGTCAACGGTAGCAGTGGTGCTGATACGGTCACGGTAAGCGATCTGCACTTTAACCATATTGATGGCGGAGCCGGTACCGATACGCTGGTGCTGAACGGTGAACATCTGACGCTGGATCTGACCGATCTTGGTCTGAAAGTGGAAAATATTGAAGTGCTTGATCTCGGTCAGAGCGGGACGAATTCAGTGAAACTGGATCTCAACGAGGCACTGAATATTACTGACAAACAGAGCGATGATCTGATGATTAAAGGGGCTGACGGCAGCCTGGTCACCCTGGTTAACAGCCTGGGCGGTACGTGGGAGATCAGTGGAGAGCGCATGGTGAATGGCCAGTCCTATGAGGTCTACCATAACTCGGCACTCACCAATGACAACACGCTTGGGGATGTGCTGGTCCAGCACAATCTGCAGGTACACGTCGTCTAAATTGCCACATCGTAGTTAAGCAGTGACTCACAGCAGCGGTTGCGTAAGCACCCGCTGCTTTTTTCTGCAAAATTGCGGGCCGCCACGCTCTGTGAGCGATGCGCAAAATGGACGCACTGGCTGGAGGCCAGCCTGCTTATAAACCTGCACCAGGCCTTGCGTTGCCGTTTCGGGCAAAGGCTTCCTGTCTGAGTAAAGTGGGCCGCATAGCGCAAACCCGCGGGCCGTGGAAACCTCTGCGCAGTTACCTGTATCCATACGACGGGTTGGCCGCAGCCTTACTTTTGACGCTTTGGCATCCTGCATTGCCGCTTTTAAGAATGGTAAGCCCTGCAACTTATTCAAACAGGTTGTTGTTTATTTTTTCTTAACTGGTAAAGGAGGATGTAACTGATTAAAAAATCGCCTTTCAGTAAAGATATTTGATAATTGGTGATTTTTAGAATGAACCGCTGGGGGATATGTACTATTAATATTAACTCGTGCTTAGCGGTCTCTATTAAACGCATTAAGTAAATTAACAATAAAATGCGTAATGCTCATCGTGACCTTGCTTTTTTGTATGCTGAAATCACCAGGACGTCATTCAAATGATCATAAGAAAACCTGTTGGTATGAATAATGAACAAAGCGCGTTTAGCCCTGTTTTTTTACGCCCTGAATGGCGTGGTATTACCCGCGGCGTTTGCCGCACCGCTCCCCAAAGCGGAATTTAACTGGCGAGCGGCACCGAGTGAAGAGCAGGTCGCCATTTTAACGCTGCGAGATGCCATATTACGCGCCTTCTCACGTAACCCGAAGATTTCGGAGGCGGCAGCGCAGATTCATATCGGTGAAGGCGATCTCAGTGCTGCGCAGAGCGCCTGGTATCCTCAGCTATCGCTTCAGGGGGCGGCGGGGCGCTCTCATCAAACCGACTCCTCTGGCAGCCTGAATAATAATGGTTCCGGCGGGATCGTGCTGAGCCAACTGCTGTATGACTTTGGCCGCACCAATGGCGCAATAGACGAACAGCATGCCTTGTCGGATGCCTACCAGTTTAGTTTATTCGACGCGATGACGCAGGTCGCTAAAGAGGCCTTGCAGTCGTATCTGGAGGTCAAACGCTACCAGGCGCTGGCCGCTACCGCGCAGACCAATATCGCCTCGCTTGAGCACGTGCGTGACATCGCCAAAATGCGCGCGGATGCCGGGTTAAACTCTCAGTCTGACGTCCTGCAGGCCGAAACACGGATCGCCGCCATGCATGCCACGCGTGAGCAGTATCTGGCGCAACTGCGCTCTGCTAACGCACAGCTTACCGTCCTGACCGGCGTGGTGCCTGCCACGCTGCCTGAACTGCCCCAGGCACTGCTACAACAGCAAATTACCCTGGACAAAATTGCCTATGAAAGCAGTGCTGCGGTGCGCAGTGCACAATACAAACAGGAAGCCGCCAGGGAGCGGGTACGTCAGGCTCAATCGGGGCACTGGCCCAGCATCAAGGTCCAGGCCGGTCGGACACGTTATGAAAATGACACTCGCTCATACTGGGATGATGAAGTCCAGCTTCAGGTCGAAGCGCCGCTCTATCAGGGCGGTCTGGTCAATGCCAAAACACAGTCAGCAGAAGGCGATCGTCTCGCCGCGCAGGCTGCGGTACAGCAAGCCAAACTTACGATTAATCAAAATGCCTCCACATCTTACGCCGACATGATTGGCGCTCAGCAGCGTCAACTGGCGGGTGAGGCGCAGTTAGCCAGCGCTGAACATACACGCAACGTTTATGCCGATGAATACCGGCTGAGTAAACGCAGCCTGAATGATCTGCTCAGCGTCGAGCAGGATGTTTTTCAGGCCGACAGCGCGCGGATAACTGCGCTTTATGACGGCTGGGATGCCACCGTCCGCTACGCCGCTGCGGTTGATAACCTGCTCGACATCATGGGTATCGACCGTCAAAAAAGCAGTGGCGATCTTCTTCCTTCGTTGCAATAGCGAACCCGTTTTAAAAGGCGTTTACGATGAGTGCACAAAACCCGACGACCGATAACTGGATTGCTGCGATGTTGCGCGTGGCGGCCCGTTTCGGCAAACCTGCAGATGGAAAAACGTTGCGCCAGCAAATGCGCTGGTTTGAACACCTGCCGGTGGCACAGCAGCTGGAGCGCCTGTGTGGTCTCCTTGGACTTCATCTCACGATGGTGCCACAGAACAAACTACGCTGGCGGCAGGAGATCACGCCCGTTGTGCTGGTCATGGAAAATAACAGCGTTGCCGTGCTGGAAGAGATCGATGCTGACGGCGGCGCACGCTACTGGCTGAGCGAAGGCGGTGACGTGATTCGCGAAGGCGAGCTGGCCGGTCTGCTCTCCAGAGCGCAGGGTGATATCGGCGTGATTGGCGTAGCCGCACGCGGCAGAGATGCCCGTATCGATGAGTTCGTCCAGCCCTATGAACCGCACTGGTTCTGGAAAAACTTTCGCGGCATGGGACGTCGCATCGCGGAAATCTCCGTGGCGTCGGTAATCAGTAACGTGCTGGCGCTGGCCGGTATTCTCTTTTCAATGCAGGTCTACGACAGGGTGATTCCCGCCCAGTCCGAGGCCACCTTGTGGGTGCTGTTTGTCGGCGTACTGATTGCCGCCGCCATTGAATATCTGATTCGCCTGATGCGCACGCAGGTGTCTGACCTGATGGGCAAACGCATCGATTTAAAAGTTTCCGCCATGCTGTTTGCCCGGGCAATGAATATCCGCAATGAGTCACGGCCCAAATCCACCGGGTCCTTTATCTCTCAGCTGCGCGAAATCGATCAGGTGCGTGAGTTACTGACCTCAACCACCGTCGGCGCGGCTGCAGACTTGCCTTTTGTCATTCTGTTCCTGTTTATCATGTCGTTTATTGGCGGCTGGCTGGTACTGATTCCATTGGCCGCTATTCCGTTAATCATTATTCCGGGCATGTTAGTCCAGTTCCCGATGGCACGGCTGGCGAAAGCCGGATTGCGCGAAGGCGCGCTACGAAACGCCGTGCTGGTTGAAACAATCGAAGGCATTGAAGACATCAAAGCGCTGCAGGCCGAACCCTATTTTCAGCGCCAGTGGGAGCAGACACATGAGGTCAGCGCCGCGATCGGTAATCAGCAACGCCTGTGGGGAGCCAGACTGACCGGCTGGGCAGCGACCGTGCAACAACTGACCTATGCGGGCATGCTGGTGTTTGGGGTTTACCTGGTGCTGGACTCACAAATCACCACCGGAACGCTGGTCGCCTGTAGCATGCTTTCTTCGCGCACTATCGCGCCGCTGATGCAGTTAACCATGGTCTTTTCACGCTGGCAGCACGCCAAAACCGCCATGAAAGGGCTGGATGAGCTGCTGAAAAAACCACTCGATAAACCTGATTCCGCCACCATGGCGCACTGCCCGACGCTGACCGGGCATTATGAACTGCGCAACGTGCACTATACCTACGACGAAGAAAACGAAAAGAACGTGCTTAATGTGCAGCAGCTGAACGTCAAGCCGGGTGAAAAAATCGCCATTTTGGGGAAGGTCGGTGCGGGGAAATCCACCTTACTGAAGATTCTGGCGGGCCAGGCGCAGGCCAGTCAGGGAAAAGTGCTGGTAGACGGCGTGGATATGGCCCATATCGATCCGACCGACCTACGCCGACAGCTCGGCTGGCTGTCCCACGATTCCCGTCTGTTTTTTGGCACGCTGAGGCAGAATTTGCTGCTCGGCAATCCCCACGCCAGCGAGCAGGACATGCTACAGGCATTACGCATCAGTGGGGCACTGTCGCTGGTCCAGCAGGATGCGGCCAGTCTGGATCGCATTATCAATGAGGGCGGGCGCGGGCTGTCAGGCGGACAGCGTCAAATGATTATGCTCAGCCGACTGATTCTGCGCCAGCCGCAGGTCGTGCTGCTGGATGAGCCGACCGCCTCCATGGATGAGCAGCTTGAGGAGCATGTTATCCGCCAGATGCAGGGCTGGATCAGTGGACGCACGCTGATTCTGGTGACGCACCGTCCCGCCCTGTTGAAGATGGTCGATCGTATTGTCGTAATGGAAAACGGCCGCATCATCGCGGACGGCGCAAAAGATCAGATTTTACGGCGCGCGACCCACAACGTTGCGGATGCCAGTCAGGGAGGTGCGGCATGAGCGTGGTGATGGACAAAGATCTGGCCAAACATGAACGGCGTACGTCGGCAATCATCTGGTTATGTACGGCGGCGCTGGCCATTTTTCTTGTATGGGCGCACATGGCGATTCTTGATGAGGTCACGGTAGGCACCGGAAAGGTCACGCCATCCACCCGCGCACAGGTGATTGACAGCCTGGACGGCGGCATCGTTAAGCAGCTCAATGTGCATGAGGGGGATATCGTCGAAAAGGGCCAGATACTGGCCACGCTTGATCCCACCCGTTTTCAGTCAAACTTTGGCGAAGTACAAGCCAGAGTGCGCACGCTGCGTGCGTCATCAGAACGGCTCAACGCTGAACTGTCGGGGATTCCGCTTACCTTCAGTGCAGAGACGCAGAAAGAGCCGCAACTGGTGGCGCGCGAGAGGCAACTGTATGAGTCGCGCCGCCGTAATCTGACCGAAACCATCAGTAATCTGCAACAGTCTTTACGGCTGGTACAGGATGAGCTGCGTTTAACTGAACCGCTGGTGGCTAAGGGGGCAGCAGGGCAGGTAGAAGTGATCCGCCTGCGCCGCCAGGTAAGCGATCTGCGCGGTAAGATCGATGAGGCGCGTAACGACTATCTGGTCCGTGCTCATGAAGAGCAGGTAAAAAACAATGCTGAACTGGACGCCCAGCTTCAGGTCGCCGCAGGCAAAGAAGATCAGCTGACGCGCGCGACGCTCTATTCACCGGTGCGTGGGATTGTGAAGGATATTCAGGTTACGACAGTCGGCGGGGTACTTGAGCCGGGCGGAAAGATAATGGAGATCGTTCCTCTGGAAGATCAATTGTTGATTGAAACCCGCATTAATCCTCGTGATATCGCCTATATCCGGCCCGGCCTGGCCGCGGTGGTCAAAGTCACCGCCTATGACTCGTCGATTTACGGTGACTTAGCAGGCGTGGTGGAAACCGTTTCTCCTGACACCTTGCAGGATGAGGTCAAGCGCGACCAGTTCTATTACCGGGTTTATGTGCGTACGCAAAAAGCGGAGCTGACGAATCGGGCGGGACGGCGCTTCCCGATTGTTCCTGGTATGGTGGCGAACGTTGAGATTAAGACGGGACAAAAATCCGTAATGGACTATTTGCTTAAGCCATTGAATAAAGTCAAAGAATCGATGCGCGAGCGCTAATATCGCCAGTCCGAATCGGGCGGCCTGTTATAGTTTCATGGAGTGACTAATTACCTGATAAGCTTTACCTGCTGACGCACTATATTTTCTTAAATCAACAAATAAATTTGGTGATAAAAACGGCAATAATCAAGGCTATTTAGCGCGTATGAAACCAGAGCAGAGGCGATCAGGCAAAAAAAAGCCGGGCAATAAGCCCGGCGATATATAAGGGTAAAAAAAAATCATTCGGGGTGAATGAAGATAAGAAATAAATGATGATAGCGGGAGTAAGTATATTGGCTGGGGCGCAATAAGTTTTACCATTGAGTGCTTAGGAATATTCCCATTAAAATCATCCTGATAACTATTATTTTCGATTGGATTATCATTTTGTGCTTTATTTTTTATCACTCTGTGCGGCTAATAAGTTCCGTGTTATTTACATGTAGAAATAAATTTTACAGATTATGAAACAGTTTCGGAAATTTAGTAGCATTTTTACGATGGATTATTACTCGCTATGAAACAACAATGGTTTGCCGACCGATATTACCATCGGTTTGCAGTGGCAAATATAAAAGGCACATAACAGAGGGTAATAAAATGAAGCGTCACATTCTCTCCCTGGCGATCCCTGCATTACTGGCAGCAGCGGGATCGGCAAATGCGGCTGAAATATACAATAAAGACGGCAATAAATTAGATTTGTTCGGCAAAGTAGACGGTTTGCACTATTTTTCGGATAACGACAGCGCCAATGGCGACCAGTCCTATGTCCGTTTTGGCTTCAAGGGTGAAACCCAGGTCACCGATCAACTGAGTGGCTATGGCCAGTGGGAATACCAGGCCGCACTCAACAATTCTGAGGCACAAGGCACGGCTGACAGCTATACCCGCGTTGGCTTTGCAGGGCTTAAGTTTGGCGATGCAGGTTCATTTGACTATGGTCGCAACTACGGCGTGGCTTATGACATCGGCGCATGGACCGACGTTCTGCCAGAGTTTGGTGGTGATACTTATGGCGCGGACAACTTTATGTTCCAGCGCGGCAACGGCATGGCGACCTATCGTAACAACGGTTTCTTCGGTCTGGTCGATGGCTGGAACTTTGCCGTCCAGTATCAGGGCAAAAATGACAACCCAACGGAAGCGAGCGGTGGTCGTGATGTGCTGGGTGAAAACGGCGACGGCTGGGGCCTGAGCACCACCTATGATCTGGGTTCCGGTTTCGGTATTGGTGCCGCAACCTTCCAGTCCGATCGTACCAGCAACCAGAATGGTAATGCTGCGGGTATTCTGGGACGCGGTGATAAAGCGGAAGCTTATACCGGCGGTCTGAAATATGATGCCAATAATATTTATCTGGCTGCGATGTATACCCGGTCGTATAACGCGACCAGCTTCGGTGACAGCACCAGCCGTAACCAGCCGAATACGGCTTACGGTTATGCGGATAAAGCGGATAACTGGGAATTAGTGGCTCAGTACCAGTTTGATTTTGGTCTGCGTCCTTCTCTGGCCTACGTGAACTCACGCGGTACCGATGTGCAGAACTGGGGCAAGCAGAATCTGAAGAAATACGTCGACGTCGGTGCGACTTACTACTTCAACAAAAACATGTCGACCTATGTTGATTACAAAATCAACTTACTGGACGACAACGACTTCACCAAAGCGGCGGGAATTAATACCGACGACGTGGTGGGCGTAGGGCTGGTTTACCAGTTCTAAAAGTCACAGGGAGCGCAAATGCGCTCCCTGGTTTTATTCATTCGTTATCTGTTCTGGCCCGGTTTCATCCTGCGGCACGATAACGTTGCCATATCTCGCCCCCTCGAATGCCACACCCGACAAGGTGAACGCAGCAAAACTTAACCAGTTTTGCATCGTAGTCATCGCAGTCTCTGTCTTCTCCATCCTACACCTCTCAGCAAATCAGACGATATGACTGGTGCAGGAATCGTGCCAGTCCGACCGCTCTCATAGCCACGGAAAAACAGGGGATCTTGCTACAATAGCGCGCGGATAAAGGGGCGGATGACCTTAAATGGTGCAGAGGCGATCAACGGCGGCGCAGATAGGCTGTCGCCACATTGCGGTTTCGACGCTGCTGCCACGTTTTATAACTTCCTAACACGAACAGGCCCAACGCAGCGGCAAGGATTAATAAAATCATCTGTTACTCCTTTTTCTGACGCCCTCAAGATCGAGCGGAACGAGCTAGTCTGGTAGAACGCATAAGTTTTATCAACCATATTTAAGTTACTTTACTTAGTGTTTGTGCTTTGAAATATGCATAAATTACCTGTTACGGATGAATATTGATGACCTTTAAGATAAATCTGCTGTTAGTGGCCGCAATGGTGCTGCTGGCAGGGTGTGATAACCCGTCGTCAAAAGAGCAAGACGCCATGGTGCTGGAAGGGAAAACAATGGGGACGGTGTGGCGAGTTAGCCTGGCAGGGGTTGATGCCGGACGTAAAGCCGTGCTCCAGCAGCGCATTCAGCAACGGCTTGATGCCGATGATGCGGAACTCTCAACCTGGAAGCCCACCTCTGTGCTGTCGCGCTTTAATCAGAGCCGTGCCACGACGCCACAGCCAGTGAGTGAAAACATGGCTGATATCGTGACGCTTGCCCTGCGAATCGGCAAGAAAACCGCAGGGGCCATGGATATTACCGTCGGTCCGCTGGTTAATTTATGGGGCTTTGGTCCCGATAAGCAGCCCAGCCATATTCCTGACGATCAGCAGATCGCCGCGGCCCGAGCCCTGACTGGCTTGCAACATTTGCGGGTGATTCAGGGAGGAGAAGGGCAGTGGCTGCAAAAAGATCTGCCAGGCTTATATGTTGACCTCTCCACGGTGGGAGAAGGTTTTGCAACGGACCATCTGGCGCGCCTGATGGAGCAGGAAGGCATTAATAATTATCTGGTCTCGGTGGGCGGCGCTGTTTTGTCGCGTGGAATGAATGCGCAGAACCAGCCGTGGCGGGTGGCGATTCAGAAACCGACCGACCGGGAAAATGCCGTTCAGGCGCGGGTCGATCTGCAGGGGCACGGTATCAGTACCTCAGGCAGCTATCGCAACTATTATGAACTGGATGGCAAACGGCTTTCACACATTATCGATCCCGCTACAGGGCGGCCAATCGACCATAAGCTGGTGTCGGCGACCGTGATTGCCACCACCGCGCTGGAAGCCGATGGTTGGGATACAGGATTAATGGTATTGGGCACTGAAAAGGCCAAAGCGCTGGCAATCAAAGAGAAACTGGCGGTGTACTTAATCAGCAAGCAAGGAGACAACTTTGTCAGCTGGATGTCGCCCCAGTTTTCCGCTTTTATTATTCCATCTGACTGACAGAGAGAACATCTATGCTGGATCTGTTTAGTGACGCCTCACCCTGGCAAGAACCGCTGGCTGAGGGCGCGGTAATTTTACGCCGCCGCGCCCGCGATGAGGCGGAAGCACTGTACCAGGCGATGATGGCGATTGCCGTGCAAAATCCGTTTGAACACCGCATCACACCAGGTGGTCATCGCATGTCGGTTGCGATGACCAACTGCGGCGATTTCGGCTGGTCTACGGACGCGCGCGGCTACCGCTATAGCGAGCAGGACAGCAGCAGTCAGCGTCAGTGGCCAGCCATGCCGGACGCGTTTCGTTTGCTGGCCCGACAATCCGCTGAAGAAGCCGGCTTTCCGGGATTCAATCCGGATGCCTGCCTGCTTAACCGCTATGAGCCAGGCGCTAAGCTCACGCTGCACCAGGACAAGGATGAGAAAGATTTGCGCCAGCCGATTGTCTCCGTTTCCCTGGGCTTACCCGCGGTTTTCCAGTTCGGTGGCTTTGAGCGAAGTGACCATGCACAGCGGGTTTTGCTGGAACATGGCGATGTGGTGGTCTGGGGCGGGCCTTCGCGCCTGCGCTATCACGGTATCTTACCGCTTAAAGCCGGTATCCATCCGCTCACCGGCGCCTTTCGCTATAACCTCACTTTCCGACGGGCGTTTTAACCCGTCGCGCAAGGTGCGAATAACGATTGCTATCATTTGCCATCACTTTACACTGCTGGCTGATTTTCATGTCTGGTAAGGTTTTATGGCACTGTTAAATGTGGTTTTTCGCCAGTATCGCTGGCCTTTTATTGGCGTAATTCTGCTCACGCTACTGAGTGCCGCCTTAGGTATTGGCATGATCGCGTTTATTAACAGCGAGATGATTGTCGCGATTAATACCTCCCTGACGGTCCTGCCCGCGTTCCTGTTCCAGGTGGTTATGTTGATGGCGGTAACGCTGGCCTCGCAGTTGGCACTGACCTGGCTGGGCCATCAGTTTGTCTGGCGTATGCGTGGTGAATTTATCAAGCGCATCCTGGACACGCGCGTGGAGCGCATCGAACAGATTGGTAGCGCACAACTGCTGGCGGGATTAACCAGCGATGTACGGGCCATCACCCTTGCTTTTGTCCGTTTGCCCGAGTTAATTCAGGGAATCATTATCACACTGGGATCGGCACTCTATCTTGCCTGGCTGTCCCCAAAGATGTTACTGGTGACCAGCGGCTGGTTGGTCGTGACGATAGCAGGCGGCTGGATGCTGGTGTCGCGCGTCTATCAGCACATGGCAAAATTGCGGGATGTTGAAGACAACCTGTATCGCGATTACCAGACCGTCATAGAGGGACGCAAAGAGCTCCAGCTTAACCGTGAGCGCGCCAGACTGATCTACGACAAGGTATATCAGCAGGATGCCAGTGATTACCGGCACCATATCGTGCGTGCCGATACCTTTCATCTCAGTGCCGTTAACTGGTCAAACATCATGATGCTTGGCGCGATTGGCATGGTATTTTTCATGGCCAACAGTCTGGGATGGGCCAATACGGCAGTGGCAGCCACCTTTTCCCTGACGCTGCTGTTTCTGCGTACGCCACTGCTGTCAGCGGTTGGGGCACTTCCGACGCTACTCAGTGCTCAGGTCGCCTTTCGCAAACTCAACAGCTTTGACCTCGCCCCGTATGAACCGGACTTTCCTGCCTTTTCTGGCGACACCGTGTGGCAAACCCTTGAGCTGCGTGATATCACCTTTCACTACGGGGAGAAGGGTTTCCAGGTCGGGCCGATTAATTTAACGCTTCATCGTGGCGAGCTGGTGTTTTTAATTGGCGGTAACGGAAGTGGGAAATCGACGCTGGCCATGTTACTCACAGGACTCTATCGGCCTCAGTCCGGCAGCCTGCTAATAGACGGCAAACCGGTTGATGTCAGCGACCTTGATAGCTGGCGGAAACACTTCTCAGCGGTCTTCACCGATGTGCATTTGTTTGACCGTCTGATAGACAGCAAAGGCGATCCCGCTTCGCCTGGCCGGGTTCAGCAATGGCTCGAAAAGCTCAAAATGCAGGACAAGCTGAAAATTGAAGGGAATAAAATACTAAATTTGCAGTTGTCGAAAGGGCAGAGTAAAAGGCTGGCGCTGCTGCTGGCCGTCGCTGAGCAACGCGACGTCCTGCTGCTGGATGAATGGGCCGCCGATCAGGACCCGCATTTCCGTCGGGTTTTCTATCGTGAGTTATTGCCCGCGTTGCAGGCTGCAGGAAAAACCGTTTTTGCCATCAGCCATGATGACCACTACTTTATCCACGCCGATCGCCTGCTGGAGATGCGTGATGGCGTCCTCTACGAGTTAACGGGTAACGAACGCGACCACGCCAGCCTGGATGCCGTCAAGCTTACCGATACGGGTTTATAATTTTTGCTGAGATCGTCTCAGGCTCGGTCAGTCACACCGTGCTGAGCGCGTTGATCATCGGCGGCGAGCGTCAGACAGGGGCACTGAGAAACGAGAAAGCCGCTCAGTGATGAGCGGCTTAGAAAAGTTCTGGTTGGCGCTTGAAATCACACGGTGCCTGGCTGTAACAACAGGGAGGCGGTGTGAGGTTGGTAGCTTGTTATAATCAATCGTTGGGCGGGATGGGGAAGTTTTTTACTGAAACGACAAAATGCTGTTGGCTTTTACTGATGCGCGCACCGCGTTCGCACCACTGACTTGCCAGACGAAAGAAATCGTCACAACCGATGTCGTATGCCAGCTCCACCTTATTGATGCCCGAGTGCAGTAAGTTTTCTGCATCCTTCAGGTTTTTAGCTTTGATGATCATATCTGTACCCTCGATTTCAGGAGCAAACAGAATACGTTTTTTTCATGACAGAATTGTTTCAATTTAATGAAAGGCTGTCATATTTGTTGTTTTTGTGAAGTAATCAACATTTGCATTTTATTAATAAATAAATGATTTTTATAATTAATGTTGTATTTATTCGCAATTTTTCAGGAAAGTCCGATACACCAACGATAAGCGCCAGGCGGGGCTGGACAGCCTGGCGGACCGAATTTGTTTAGCCCTGCTCACGTCTGAAAAAGAGCAGGCAGGGCAAAGGCTTCTCAGGTCTGGGCTTCATTATGGGTTGCCGGTTGCTGACGCTCCTGTGCCAGAAAACTCAGGTCGCTTCCTGACGGGCGCTGGTAGATGCGCAATGAAAAGACGTTAGCGATGGCATAGATATATTCGAAGATTGTCGATTGGGTATTTTCATAATCGACCCACAGAATTGATGACGTGAAGCAATAGATTTCAATGGGCAGCCCCTCAGAAGAAGGCTTCATCGACCTCACCACGATATACATGTCTTTTTTGATGTCATCTCGCTGAGCCAGCCAGGCTGTAAGATAGTGACGGAAGATCATCAGGTTAGTCATACCGTTTTCAACAAACCAGCGGTCACCTACAGCATTCAGTTCCCGACCATCCATAAGTTTGGAGAGTTGCTCACTGATGCCGCGAATCTGCGTCATGGGCTCCAGCATGGCGTGGTCCACAAAACCTATCGACGTCTGATCAATGTAAAAACTGCGCATGATTCGGCGAGCACCGGATGAGAACATGGCCTGCCAGTTGGTATAGGTTTCAGTAAGAAAGGTTTTGGTGGGAACACGGGAAAGCGTGTTGTCCCAGTTGCGAATGGTGATGGTGTGAAGGGCGATATCAATCACTTCACCACTGATGTTGTTCGCCGGGATTTCAATCCAGTCGCCCAACTGCAGCACATCATTGGATGACAGCTGAATATTCGCCACCAGCGACAACAAGGTATGCTGAAATATCAACATCAGCACCGCCGCCACCGCACCGAGACTGGAGATAATAATCACTGGCGATTTATTCGACATAATGGCCAGGATCATAATCGCCGAGATGATATGCACCAGGATTTTGCCGACCTGAATATAACCTTTAATCGAATGATTTTTACGTTTCGACTTTTTAACATAGGAGATATTGATAATCTCCAGGACTTCATTGAAAAACAGCGACAGGTAAACCATAAATAAAATGCCGCAGATAGTCTTAATCGCGATTAACAGATGCTCGGGCAAGTCCGGCATAAACTGCAGCAGAAAGTAAACGGTGATAACCGGAATGAAATTAGAGATTTTTTCAGACAACCTGACATCTTTATCGAGCGGCACCTGTTTCTTATGGGTACTAAAAAACACCTTACGTACCACTTTTACCACAAAAAACTTACAAATCAGATGCGCAACCAGGCCCGCGACGATCAACACAACGAGGTTAATAGTAACAGAAAGTGCAGGTTTGTTTTCAATATAGTGTTGTATGTCGTTCAAATAATTCATGTTAATCGTATGCCTGAAAATGTTGTTTGTATTCAACCACAAACCCAATGATGCCGATAAGCGTAGCGTGCGTTTGGGCTTCCTGCGACGAGTAAGTTAATGGAATTTATTCATAATGTCATTTCGAGGTTGCACTGTGGCAGCGCTGACCGCCGCTTTCAGACCGCCGCAGCAGGGCAGCCCAACCTCAGAGCAGATGGCCCCGCGCCTGCTCTGAGGGTGGGCTGCTTTCTGCACGCGGCAGGAAACGCGTGCTGCACGATGAGGATGTATCGTCGGTCAGCCTGGTACGTTGACGCCGTAAGGGCACTTTCACCGCGTTTTTACAACATTAAATATGCATGTTTCTGCACTGTATATTTTTAATTTTCATTATTTAACGATAATGCTTTTCATCAGGTTTATATCGATTGAGCAATATTTTAATTAACCTCTTTTACTTAAATGATTAGTTAATTCAAACCCACAAGAGGGTGAGTGAAGCGATTCTGTTTTATTCCTCTTTACTCTCCTCTTAATGCCCTTTTTGCCACCATTCAGCACGATATTTATATACAGGAAATCACACCGTTCTCCATCACAGGAGGTTACACAATGGGGGAATGTCCTCCGGCTTTTATGCCTGCATAAGCTAAATATATGGAAAATATAGTCATGATTTTGCTTATGCGAGGGTCATCGTAGGCCAAAAATAGCTCTAAAACATATGCTTATCGCCACCTCTTTTCAGGAAGGTGAAAGGTGATAAATGAAAACGAATATTACGTCAAACAGTGATACCGCTTATCGTGCCCAGCCGGTGCGTTCGGGCCGCGTTGGCTTTGTTGAAAAGGCCGGATTTGGGGCCGGTGATGCCGCCTGTAATATGCTGTTTAATCCGATAACCATGTTCTTGTCTTTTTTCTATACGGATATATTTGGACTGGCACCGGGTGTTGTGGCGACCATATTTCTTGTTGTACGTTTTGCCGATGCGGTTTTCGACCCCTTTTACGGCGCTTATATTGATAAAACCACGACGCGCTGGGGGCGTTTTCGTCCGTGGATTATTGGCTTTGCTGTGCCCTTTGCCATTAGCTGTATGGTGATGTTTTACACGCCGGATTTACAGGGCCATGCAAAGGTCATGTATGCCTTTATTACCTATCTCATCCTGTCGCTGCTTTACTCTGGGGTGAATATTCCTTACTGCTCGTTGGGCGGGGTGATCACCACCAATGCGCAGGAACGGGTTTCCTGCCAGCAGTTCCGCTTTATGGGCGCAGGGCTTGCCAGCTTGTTCTGCACCCTGACCTTACTGCCGATGGTGGCGTTTTTCGGTAACGGAAACCGGCAAATTGGTTTCTTCTGGGTCATCACGCTGTTTGCCGTGATCTCCCTGTTTCTGTTTGTTTTTTGCGTCGCGACCACCCGAGAGCGCATCACACCTAAGAGCAATGCCGGGGAGTCGATTTTCGCGATCATCCGGCAAATTACAAAAAACGATCAGTGGGTTGTTTGTGTTTTTGCCATGTTTCTCGACTGCATTCCTTCTTTTGTACGCGGCGCGGCCTGTATCTATTTCGCAAAGTATGTGATGGGACTGAACGACTATTACGCCACGCTGTTTCTGAGTACCGGCATTATTGCCGGTATTCTTGGCTCTTACATTACCCCGTATTTCACCAACCGCTGGTGTAAAGTCCAGGTTTATCAGGCCGCTAAATCGACAGCCCTGGCAATGTCGATCGTGTTCTTCTTTTTACCCGCCCAGAGTAGTGTGCTGGTTTTCATCTGGTTTTTTATCCTGTCTGTCATTCATCAGATTGGTGCACCCATCCTGTGGTCGTTCATTGGCGATGTCGATGACTACGGCGACTGGAAAACGGGCAAGCGCTTATCCGGAATCTGTGCCTCCGGCAACCTGTTTTCACTCAAAATTGCCCTGGCCGTCAGTGGCGCGATTGTGGGCGGGGTTCTGTCGTTTACCGGTTATCAGGCCAATGTGGCCGAACAAAGCCGCAGTGCGATCGATGGCATTTACGCACTGATGGTCTGGATTCCCGTGGTCGGTTATCTGCTGTCTGTGTGGCTGGTCCGCACGCGCTATATCCTGACTACCGCCAAAATGAAAACCATTGAAGACGATCTGTTCTCGACTCATCCCGACTGAGTCTCCAGCTGTAATCCATTGTGAAAACAGAAGGGAAGAAAATGATTAAGTACTTTTTTCAAAAACAAAACACCATCGATCGGGTGGACGATGCCCTGTACGGTTCCTTTGTGGAACACCTTGGACGGGCCGTCTACAGCGGCATCTATGAACCGGGCCATGCCACGGCGGACGAACAGGGTTTTCGTCAGGACGTGGGCGAACGGGTAAGAGAGCTGGGGATTAGCACCGTCCGTTATCCCGGCGGTAATTTTGTTTCGGGATACAACTGGCGCGATGGTATTGGCCCAAAATCAGCGCGCCCGGTAAGGCTGGATTACGCGTGGCTGACCAAAGAAAGCAATCAGTTTGGCATAGATGAGTTTGCCACCTGGTGCGAAAAGTATGGCGTTACGCCGATGATCGCCGTCAATCTCGGCACAGGCACGCCGCAGGAGGCCGGTTACTTCATTGAGTACTGTAATCTGGCATCCGGCACCGCACTCAGCGATCTGCGTATCCAGCATGGTCGGCAAAAACCCTATAATTTCAAGCTCTGGTGCTTGGGCAACGAGATGGATGGCGAGTGGCAGACCGGGCAGTTGAGTGCGGAAGATTACGTCAAAAAAGCGCGTGAAACGGCAAAAATCATGCGTTGGGTTGATCGGGATATCAAGCTGGTCGGATGCGGCAGTTCTAATTCGCTTCAGGCCAGCTATCCCGAATGGGATCGCATTGTACTGGAGGGGCTTTATCATCAGATTGACTACCTGTCATGCCATCATTACTTTGAAAACAGCACCGGTCATCCACAGGATTTCTTAGCCTCGTTCCAGAAAATGGATGATTTTATTCATACCATTACGGCAACGGCCGACTATGTTAAAGCCAAACTGCGCAGCGATAAAAAGATGATGCTGTCGTTTGATGAATGGAATATCTGGTCTATCGAAGGCGAGCCCTGGCAGGATCACTTTATCGACCCGAACAACCTGTATCAGGAAGCGCCGCCATTACTGGAACAATCTTATACTTTTCTGGATGCGCTGACGTTCGGTGGGCTAATGTGTTCGTTGCTCAATCACTGTGACCGGGTAAAAATGGCGTCCCTGGCTCAACTGGTCAATGTGATTGCTCCCATCTTCACCCGCCCCGGTGGTGAGGTGATTCGCCAGACCATCTTCTGGCCTTTCCAGATGGTGAGTCAGTATGGACGGGGACAGGCATTACGCTATTTTGCCAATGTTCCTACGGTGAACACCGTGCATGGCGAAACCCGACAGGTTCAGAGCGCGGCCGTTTACAACGAAGAGAAACAGCAGATCGCCTTCTTCGCGCTGAACACGCACGCCCATGATGCGGCAGACATTACCTTTGTGCTCGATGAGTTTGGTGAGGGGACATTATCACAACATGTCGTGTTAGCGGGCCATGCGCTGGACGCTAAAAATACCTTTACTGAGCCGGATAAGGTGGTGCCGCAGCCGCGCACTGTCACCGATGCACAGCGTCGCCAGAAACAGGTGTCACTTCCGCCTCTCAGCTGGAATATGGTGGTGATCGATCTGCAGCCCTGAATAGCAGCATGTCCGCCAGCATTGCGTTTCCGGAGCGGATGATATCAGGCTACGTCACGCGTAAAAAACCAACCGTGTAGGTTGGTTTTTTTACAGCGCAGGATGGGGGCAAAAAATATTATCTGTCTGACATAACCGCAATTTTGCGCGATAAAATCAGACGTGAAGATAACCTGTATTTTCTATACGTTTGACTGCCCAATATCTTTCACTGCCGCTTATCCGCCACAGAAGAATAACCCCGCCATTCTGAGTGCTGCCATTAATATTCACCCTCTGATGGCGCGTGGATTGCTCCGCTGGCATTTTTAATGGCCGCAGCATTCATTTGCGCTTACTTTCAATGAATCAGGACACTCACCTTTCCTTGAAATAGTCTTCGTTGCGCTTGCAGTGAAAATATAATATTTGCCTTTATCCACTATCCCGCATAGCGCTAATGAGGCCATCCTGTGCTGGCCAGGGAATTAACCCACGTAAACGTCTTTTATCCTTTGTCATTAACGAGCATCAATGCAGAATGCCTTCCCTGCAGGCCGAAAAATGTATCCTGTTGTCAGAAAGGTGTTTTGCCTCAAGACAGCATCAGGATGCCGGCACCTTTTTATCTACAACGAAATCAAACTTTGTTAAACCGACACTCTGTGCACTTGTCATCACAAATGCCACGCGCCCGTAAGGGGTGCCCTGATCGGCATAGATGCGTAAATGTGGCGCTTCAGGCAGTTTCGCCGCGTCCTGCAATCTGGCTTTAAAGGCCGCGTCATCAAGTGTTTCTTTATTCCAGGCGATATTGCCGTTAGCCATCAGCGAAATATCGACTGATTTAACATTCTTATCAACCAGGCTGGCGTTAGCCTTAGGTAAATTGACTTTTACCGCTGGATTGATCACGGGCAGCGTAATCATAAAGACAATCAGCAATACCAACATGACGTCAATAAAGGGCGTCATGTTGATGTCATTGACCAGCGGATCTTCATCTAACTCGAACGGCGATTTACCTGACATACTCATCTTTAGCGTCTCCTGATACGGCCGGACTTACACTGACTGACTGGCGCGGAACGGCTGAATATGACTCGACTGGCGTTTATCACCCGTATGGAGTTCCTCGACAGTAGACGCAATGCGTGAGCCAGTGAGGTAATAAGCATGCAGATCGTTTGCGAAACGCGCGATGGAATGCTGAAGGGCACGGTTGCGCCGACTGATGGCGTTAAACCCTAATACCGCCGGAATTGCCACGAAAAGGCCAAACGCCGTCATGATAAGCGCTTCGCCCACCGGGCCTGCAACGTGAGCCAGATCAGGCTGGTCAGCCATGCTGATCGACTGCAGTGCATGATAAATGCCCCAGACGGTGCCAAGTAAACCCACAAACGGCGCGGTACTGCCGATAGAGGCAAGAATCCCCAGGCCAGACTGCAGATTGGCACAGCTGTCATCAATGCTGTTTTTCAGGGCCCGGGTCAGCCAGTCGCCGATATCAAGATTGTTGCTGATGCCTGTCTCAATATTATATTGATGAGACATGGCGGCATGGCCGGCAATCGCCAGGTCGCGAAACGGATTGTTGCCGCTGGCACCAAGCGTATCAATGGCTGCTGGCAGTGTCTTTTGGCTCCAGAATAAATGCTTGGAGCGGTGAGCTATCTTTTTCATTCCCGCGCCCTGTATGCATTTTATAATAATCACCGACCAGGACATGACCGACATTATCAGCAGGACAATGGCCACCCCACGGGTAATGATGTCGCCCTGTTGCCATACGTGTTCAATGCCAAACTCATTCATAATGCATCCTCAGTTAAAAAGAAAAGCGACCGCTCAGCACCATCCAACAGGATTAACTGGATAATTTGAACGTGATGGGTTGAATCGTCATGATGGAAATCGCCTGTCCGTTTTCCATATAGGGATTACACCTGACACGGGAAACCGCCTCCATTGCAGCCTGATCCAAATCGTCGAAGCCGCTGCTTCGGGCAATTTCGCTATGTTTCACCGTGCCATCGGCATTGATTATCAGGCGGATAAGCACTTCGCCCTGTTCCTGAAGCCGTTTTGCCCGACGGGGATAGTCCGGTGCCGGCACCTGGCAACCCACTGTCGCGACATTTTTAGGAGCCGCATTGGGGGCGCTTTTCAACATTTGCCCTTGGGAGGTTGCAGGAATCGCCGTCCGATCCGCCACTTTTGCATTTTGTACCGGTGAAGGTTTAACCGGCTCAATCGGGCGCGTTTTTTCCGGTAATTTTTTGTGCCGTATCACTGGCTTGGGTTTGGGTTTAGGCGGCACGACTTTGGTTTCAGGTGGTGGCACGACAGGCTGAGTGTCATCCTGATCTATCTCACGGGTACTGTTATCGGCGGTTAATACAGGCGGTGCTTTGACAACCTGCGGAACCGGGATCGGCTCGGCGGGTGCCTCAACCATGGTCGCTTCAATACTGGTTTGTGTTGCAGGATTAATAATATTCAGAGGTCGGTATTGCGTGGTGTGCGTAATCGCCATGGCAATGAGTGCCAGATGCACCATAACCACAGCGCTAATCGCCAGTTTTGGCATATTTTTGTTAAAGGGATTCTGCGCGCCTTGCGGAGCAATCAGGGTAGCCGTCGGTATGTCAGACACTGAAAGATGATCTTTAAAAATCAGGCGCTCTGCTTTCACTACTACCTCGCGATAAATCTCTACTGCCCGTAAATGACTTCTCTGCGGCAGTTTCAGGAAGACTTACCCTGTATGTGCAATGAGAAAGGAAAAATGACACCGGCTGGGTAAAAAAAGACAATCTTTTTAGGATTCGGCAGCTTTAATCCTGATCCAGTAATCGGTGGTGCGCGTAATCGCGATAGGCATGGTTTGAGCAAGCGCGTCGAGCGTATAAGGCACGTCATCGAGCGGGAAGTTGCCACTGACGCGCAGGTCAGCCACGGCCTGGTCTACGCGGATCACGGCGGGGCTATAATTTTTTAATGAGTTAATCACGGAACCTAACGTCGCATCTTTGACTTCCAGGCGTCCCTGAGTCCAGGCTGTCTCCTCATAAGGCGTTACGCCCAGCGGAATAAAGGATTTGTGATCAAACCACAGGCCATGGCCTGCCTGAACCTGCCGACTGTTACCACGCAGGTTGGTGACTTTCACCACCGAGTCCAGCACGGCCAGATGGATACCGCTAGAGTCCTGGCGCACATGAAAACGCGCCTCCTGGGCAAGAATGCGTCCCGCCTGGGTATCGATAATGAAAGGACGTTGATCGCTGACCACCTGGGCAATGATGCCTCCGGTGCGCAGTTCCAGATTACGTAACGTGTCACCAAAGGCAATATTCAGTGCCGTGCGGGCGTTCATATCCAGTGTGCTACCGTCATCAAGCTGAATCCTGCGCCGCTGCCCGGTGTCGGTATGCACATCGGATAACAGATAGGGCAACGGGTATTTTTGATTCAACACTAATCCACTGACCACCGCGATTGCGGCAAATCCACTGGCTTTTTGCAGGAATTTACGGCGACTTGAGGGGGCGAGCAGCGTTTGACGTAGGTTTTCCGTCGGGATGGCATGATTGAGGGTCTGAATCTTACCCAGCGTGGCTTCTATTTTACAGCAGGCGTCGTCATGGCGATGGTCGGAATAGCGCCAACGCTCATACTCCCGGAAATCATCGTCCGTGGCTTCGCCAGAGCGCAACCGCACCATCCATTCAATCGCTTCCTGCGCGGCGTCATCGGGACGCTGGGTGAGTTTCATTGTTTGCTGTTCCGCCGTTTATTTCAGTTGACCGTTGGTCACCAGATAACAATTCGTGAGCGCCTTCGCCACATATTTACGCACCATGCTGGCGGAGACGCCCAGCTCCTGTGCAATTTCCGCATAGGTCATGCCATCAAGCTGGTTGAGCAGGAACGCTTTTCTTGCATTGACGGACAGACCATCCAGGGCGCGATCAATAGCCAGTAACGACTCAATCACAATCTCAAGTTCTTCGGGTGAGGGGTGGCAATGTTGCGGGCTATCCGCCAGCGCTTTAAGGTAAGCCTGTTCAAGATCGCGTCTGCGCCAGTTTTCGTATAACACACGCTGGGCAAGCGTTGTCAGCATGGCCCGTGGCTCGCGGATGTGCGTCAATTCGGGGATTGCCGCCAGACGCAGAAATGCTTCAGACGCGATATCTTCAGCCATAGTGCCGTAACTAATACGCCGTCGTAATTTATCGGTCAGCCAGCGGTAATCACTGCGAAAAATAAGCGTTAATATGTCTGAACGGTCGGTCAGGTCGGCAGGCATAATGTTACCCCATCTGAAAAATGTCACACCACTCTCAGAGCCTACAAAGAGACCGAGAAACGGAACCCACTTTTTGCGCGCCCTGTTCAGGCGCAGTTTAAGGCGGGAAAATGTTTGCCTACCTAGCAAAAGAAAGGCCAATATGTTTCCTGGTGTCGGATTTTAAAATTTATTTTTTTTATTTATTATTTTTCAGTCTTTTATAAAACGTCATGTGCGATAACCGTGAATCTGTCTTTACCCTTCCATCCCGACAGTAAAAGCGCCAGCTACTAAAATGCACCGTAATGGTGCGTTAATACTGCTGGCTCTGCCTGTATGTTTAAAAAAACATAATAAATGAAAAGGTTATGCATTTTTTAATTAATGCGTTTCATTTTCTTCTACATCAGCCATTGATGACTGATTTACCGCGCAGGTCTATTGGCAGAAGCTAATCCCCGATTAAGCACCCTAAGAGGGCGCTAATTGATCGTCTGCTATCGGTGGGTTTGCGTTACATAATGATGAATAAGTTATAAATTTATTTTGAAATTAAACAGTTAATATTTTTAATGTTTTAACTTAAGTGATTTTTTTCACATAAATACTCAAATCCGGTGTCACTTTTTAATCTTCATTGCACATACACACTGAGAAGAATAATCGACTCATAACAATATGCTTCAACCCTTTACCTTTTCGCTGGAGCTGTAGCAATGAAACAAGTACCTCAACATGCAAGGAAAACGTATTTTACCCAAGGCCGTCTGGCATTGGCTGTCAATATTGCCCTGGCCATGGCGGCCCTTCCTCTGCTTACCTTGCAGGAGGGATACGCTGCTTCCCCCGTACAAATCAATTATTCTGTTCCAGCGGGATCTCTGGAGCAGGGGTTATTAGCGATAGCGCAACAAAGCCATCAAACTATTTCGTTCGATCCGAAACTGGTCGCGCCTTACCAGGCTAAACAGATCAAGGGTTCCTTCACGCTGAAACAGGCCATATTGCATCAGTTGCAGGGGACACCGCTCTCCGTCACGACCACGCCTAACGGCACACTGACTATCTACGCGATGAGCACCGCTACGCCGGTTAAGGCTGCCTCGGACTTCCAGGCCGTGCGCGACAATGGCCAGACGCTACCGACCATTACCGTTAACGGTGAGGCCGAACGAAGCGAAGATGAAACCGTTTATAACCCCGCCATGTCGAGCTCCGCGACGCGCACCAATTTATCGCTGCAGGATACGGCACAGTCTGTTCAGGTTATCAGTCGAAAAGTCCTCGACGATCAGCAGGCGACCTCTGTACAAGATGCACTGCGCAATGTGGGGGGAGTGAATTTCAGCTCAGGAAACAGGGGACAAAACGGCGTCAGTATTCGTGGTTTTAACATCACGTCTGGTTCAACCGATGGCGTTGCCAACCCCGGCAGCCAGATTAACGGCAGCCCGTTGGGCTATTCCAGCATTGATGGCGTAGAGCGCGTAGAAGTGCTGAAAGGGCCGCAGGCGGTATTAGCAGGAAACAGTTCTCCTGCAGGTTCGGTTAACGTAGTTCGCAAAGCCCCCACGGCTTATCCGCTGCACACGATAAAAGTCGAGGTAGCCAAATACGGCGAACTCAAAACCGCAATCGATCTCGGCGGACCGTTAAACGACGATAAAACGTTCCGCTACCGCCTTAATGCATCCACCATGCACTCCGATAACAGCTTCCCGGATTTTAATGGTAATCGTGCCGACTACCTTGCACCGGTCCTCGCATGGGAAGGTGAAAAAACACATATTAAAGTCGGGGCCGAATTCACTAATACAAGAAACTCAGGCCCTGCAGCAACCCTTTACAGTGATGGCCGCATCCAAAAACTGCCAGAATATCGCCTGGGTGATAAGGATGACCACTTCTCTCTTGATTCTAAAACTACCTATTATGAACTGAAACAGGATTTGAGTGATAACTGGTCGTTTAACAGTAAAGCCACTTATGTGGACAGCGTAAATAATTTCCGCGTTCATGAAATTTACAATGCTGCGCGCAATGGCAATTTAGTGAGCCACGAGCTTGGTGTCAGACAGGACACGACGTCCTTAAGCCTGCAGAACGATATCCGGGGCAAATTCGATACCGGGCCGTTAACGCATAATGTTCTGGTGGGTTATGATTACCAACATACAGAGACCACCGACTGGGAACTGGCTCAGGGGCGAATCTTCACGACGGGAAATTATAACAATCCTGACAGTCTTTCTTTTCCGCCAATACCTGATCCAACTGCTAAAAACTATAATACGCTCGAACAACAAAAGGGAATTATCCTTCAGGACCAGATTGATTTCTGGAAAAAACTGCATCTGCAATTGTCCGCCAAGCGAGCGCAATGGACGTCAAAATCGACGGCCTATGTTTCACCGACGCGCACTTTAATTACCTTTTCAGATGAAACGAAATGGGTGCCCAGCTACGGCGTGAGTTATGACATTACGCCTGAGGTCACCGTCTATGCTAATTTACTCAACAGTTTTCAGACAACTGGATTGCTGGACCCCCGGACCGGAAGCGCATTTGCACCTTCCACAGGCAAATCGAAGGAGGCCGGCTTTAAATTCAGTCTGCTCGACGATAACCTGACGATTACGACGTCAGCCTTTGACATTATTCAAAAAAATCTCATCATTACGAATTTTGCCGGTCAACCAGTCGGGACACAGGGAAGGGAAACCAAAGGTTTCGATTTCGATTTGAATGGTCAGATATTGCCGGGCTGGAATATCACCACCAGTTATACTTTCTCCCAGTCAAAAGATCCCGACAACGCGGCACTTATCGGTTACCAAAGTAAAGTTGTAGGTCAGCCAAAACATACCGCGAGCCTCTGGACAACTTATGAAATACAGCAAGGGAAATTACAGGGACTGGGTGCGGGTGTCGGGGTTCAGGCAGCAAGCAGTACCTGGAACGGTTACAGAAACAATTATTTTAAAGAGGGCGGTTGGGCACAAACGGATGCCTCCGTTTTCTATCATCAGCCTAAATATACGGTGACGCTGGGCGTGAATAATATATTTAATCGCACGCTCTATTATTACACCTCAACCCCTCAGTTTATCAGTGTGAAACCTGACAGGACAGCACGCCTGACGCTGACTTATTCGTTCTGATACATGTAAATCACCAGAGTATAATAACGTGGTAAATAAAATTCCATCGGATGATAACCGACCCGGCGTGTGGCAATTAATCCGTCCTTTCTGGATATCGTCGGAAAAATGGCTGGCCATCTTATTACTGGCTATTATCCTGACGATTAATTTCACCACGACATTTGCGTTTGTTGCACTCAATAAGCTGCATGGAAAGCTAACCGATGCGCTGGTGGCACTTAACTGGCCGATGATCAGCAAAACGATGGTTGAAAGCCTGATTATCGGCGCGTTAACCACGGTATTGCCTTTGATAAGCGTACTGGCGATAAACTATCTTACGTTGCGATGGCGGACATGGATGACCGCCCGCTTTGTAGAACGCTGGACTGAACACCCTGCTTATTACCAGTTAGAGCGGGATAATGTTATCAGCAACAGCGATCAACGTATTGCGGAAGACATTAATCTCTTTACCGAAGTGACAATTAATCTTTCTACCAACATTATTAATGTGGTGGTGAGTATGGTCACCTTCACCATTGTGCTGTGGGGATTGTCCGGCGCGTTATCCATTGATATAGGTGGCAGGACGTTATCTGTTCCCGGCTATATGGTGTTTGCTGTTTATATATATTCCATTGCCCATCTCGCGCTGGCCCACTGGCTGGGTAAAGTGCTGATCGGCGTGAATATGAATAAACAAACCGTGGAAGCCGATTTTCGTTTTCTGGGTATGCAGGTGCGTGAAAACGCTGAGCAAATCGCTTTTTTTAAAGGCGGTGGGCGTGAGCGGCGGCGGCTATTCTCACGTTTTGAGCGGGTGCGTGAGAATACCCTGCTTATGATGCGTAAAACATTCAGGCTCAATTTTTATCAGAGTTTTTTTTCACAGATATTTTCCCCACTGCCCACGTTACTGGCACTGCCACTCCTGCTGTCCGGCAAAATAACCATGGGCGGCCTGACGCAAATTACCATGGCTTATGGAACCTTGCTCAGCACGCTTTCGTTTTTCCCGCAGGCTTATCAGTCCTTTACCAACTGGATGGCGTTGTCGAACCGACTCCGGGATCTGCTTTGGGCGTTAAACAAAGCGCGTGATAAACCTTCAGGTATTGTGCTAAAGCACGAGGGCCGGAACCTGCAGTGTGAGAACCTGACGCTACAGCGGCCAGACGGCTCTGTCCTGTCCCATTTGCCGCACTGGCAGGTACAGGCCGGTGAGCGTTGGGTTATTCGTGGACGTTCGGGCTGTGGTAAAAGCACGCTGTTGCGTGCCTGCGCCGGACTGTGGCCGTATGGCGAAGGCAGGATTACAGCCCCGTATTCTGTCCGTCCGCTTTTTCTACCCCAGAAGAGTTATATTCCGGTTGGCACGCTAAAAAGTGCGCTGACCTATCCTCATGAACCTGACACATTCACCGATGCGCAATGCCAGCAGGCATTAATTGACTGCTGTCTGGAAGCACGCGCCGCGTCATTAACACAGTTCGATCGCTGGCAACAGGTGCTCTCCGGTGGTGAACAACAGCGGTTGGCCATCGCGCGGGTGCTGCTGCACCGACCCGATATGCTGTTTCTTGATGAAGCGACCAGTGCGCTCGATCCGCAGACAGAAAACCGACTTTATCAGGCGTTAATCGATCAGTTGCCCAACTGCACACTGATTAGCGTGGCACACCGTAAAGAGCTTGAACATTTCCACCACCATATTCTCACTCTCACTCCCGTACATGAGCGTTAACGCTTTCAAAGGAATCAGTATGACGCATAAATCCATTGAATTAACCGACACTGAACTTGATGTATTCCTGGCTGACGCTCAGGTGCCGGTCCTTGTTGATCTGTGGGCACCCTGGTGTGCACCTTGCCGCGCCATGTCGCCAACCATCGATAAGCTGGCACGCAATACTGCGGGCAATTTGTTGGTCGCTAAGCTCGATGTGGAAAAGTACCCGTCCATTATGCAGCGCTTTGGCGTGCGAGGTATCCCGACATTATTGCTGTTTAACCGTGCTAAAGATCCGGTTCGGTTGGTTGGTGCTCAGTCTCTGGCCCAACTCAACGAATGGCTGGCGAATAATCAGGTCAACGTGTCGTTGCCAGCAGTGAATGTGCAGCAGGACGAGACTCTGGAGTGGGGCAGTTTCTATGATGACAACGAACTGTTCGCGTTTATTGCCGCGCGCGCGCTGCGACATGCTACCGCCGGGGAGATTACTACCGGACAAAGCAGCTACTGGATTAACGATAAAGGTACGCTCTCGGCGGCGATGGTGCATCAACCCGGCAGCCACGCTTTTGAACGTATCACCGGGTTGCCTGTGGCCTTAGGCTGTCTGATGGATCGCAGTGAATATCTCACCGAAGAACAGGTGCACGGCCTGTTTCAGGCGTTGCGTGCAGGTAAAGATTACCGGCTGGTTCCCTCGGCATGTATGCAGTGGTGGATGAGTGAGGCTTTCTTCCCATGGGATAATCATCTGCGAGCTCCTGAGTTAAAGACGTTACTGGCGCAGTGGCGCGCGCTGTGCGCCGATCGTTTCGCTGGGCGTGAAACGGCCCCGCAGGCCTGGATTGATATTCGCAATCAGGCGGCCTTACTGTTGAACGACTATCAGAAGCCGGACCGACAGCTGGAAATGATAGTCGCCACGCTGCTCAACTATCTCGCACCGCTGCCTGCGACGACCCACGCGGAGCAGTGGGGCATCATTGCGAAGAATATGAGCTGGGCGCATTACCATATTATGCAAATCCAGATGGGCTGGAGCGACGCTGACCGCGCTACGCCAGCGGAGCGCATGAACTGGTTTATGGCTAAAGAACGTCAGACGCCAACGGGCAAGCTCAGTCAGAGTGAGATTGCTCAGCTCAGAGAGGAGTGGCAGTCGCTGAACGCTGACTTTATCAGTAAAGAAAATGCGTTTCATCAAACGCTGTCCCAACTCGCGTTGCCGCTGAGTACACAACTGCAGACGGTGTTAAATCGCCTGCTCACTGAAGCACCGGACTTGTAATGATGACGGATAAACAGGGGACTGTTATGCCGAATACTTTTGCGCACAGCCGGGTTCAGCTGTCAGATCTGGCGGATAGCGTCATCAGGCTGGCCTTACAGGAGGGGGCATCCGATGCCCAGGTCGTGTTTAACGAAAGCACGGGTCTGCTGATTGAGATGCGCCAGGGGCGATTAAAAACCCGTACACGCGCCAGCCAATCCAGCATGTTCCTTACCGTTTACCGCGGACATCATCAGGGGACGACCCGTTCGACAAACTATTCGCCTACAAGTCTGCGTGAGACTGTGCAGGCCGCATGCCGCATTGCCGGTTACACCGGCGAAGATCGTTTTGCCGGGCTGGCGGCGGAGCACTACCTTTGTCGCAAATCTGACCACCTTGACCTCTGGCATCCCTGGGATATTGATGAGGCCAGTGCAGCAGGACTGGCACAGCGTATTGAGGCTGGCATTGTTTCAGCCGGCGACGGCGTGGTCAGCGACGGTGTTACCGTCCATTCCGGGCTGTCGGATTGTTTCATGATGGACAGTCGTGGTTTTACCTGTAGTGAGCGCCAGAGCAATCACCTGATGGGCGCGCGGGCGCTCGCCAGTAAACAGGGGCGCAGCCTGCTGGATTTTCATTTTTCGAGTGCCCGGCAGGCACAATCGCTGATGATACCCGAAGATATTGGACATCGGGCAGGCTGCGGGGCGCTGGCGGCGCTGGACACCTTACCGCTTCAGGGCAGCCGACGCTGTCCGGTTTTGTTTGACGCCAAATGCGCACTGTCTTTGCTTGAACATTTGGTCCAGGCGACCAGCGATAGTGTGGTTTATCGCCGCAACAGTTTTCTCGCCAACAGGCTGGGTGAAGACGTCTTTAGCCATCATGTCAGCGTTACCGAAGATCCCTTTGCGCCGCAGGGGCTCGCCAGTCGATCATTCGACGGCGACGGGGTCAGTGGCACAACCCGACAGGTCGTTGAACAAGGTGCCCTGACAGGGTTTTTCCTCTCCGCCTATGCCGCGCGGCATCTGGACAGGGTCCCCACCGGCAGTGGCTGGGGACCGGGTAACCTGTCACTGACCAGTAGTTTGACGCAGAAGGGAGACGATTTCGCCGCGATGGTGAAAAAACTCCATAGCGGGCTGATCGTCACCCATTTTAGCGGCGGCGGGCCAAGGCTGATTAACGGTGATTACTCGCGAAGCCTGCGTGGTTTTTGGGTCGAAGAAGGTGAAATACGTTACGCCGTTGATGGCGTAACCGTGGCGGGCAACCTGGGCGAGATGTTCCGTAACATTGTGGCTATCGGGAGCGATGTTACTACTCAGGGCGCTCTGACTTCCGGGTCTGTATTAATTGATCACCTTCAGGTGGCAGGACGCTAAGCCAAAGGAGTTTTACTATGAGTCAAACAGGCACAACTACTCGCCTGGTGCAGGCCAAACAGCAACTGCTGGAACCCTATGGCATCAGCGATGCCATGCTACACGACGTCATGGGTCGGGTGCTCGTGCATCGAATTGACTACGCCGATTTGTATGTCCAGAGCCTGCGCCAGGAAAGTTGGTCAATGGAAAACGGGGTCGTCAATTTTGGCTCGTTCAATGTCGATCAGGGTTTTGGCCTGCGTGCAATTGAACACGATCAGACCGCCTTTGCGTATTCTCAGCATATTGATCTTAAGCATTTGCGGGAAGCCGCAAAATCCGTACGAACCATCGCTAAGCAAGGCTGGCTGGCTCTCCCCGAACCCGTACCCGGCCGACCCGAGGCCGTCCATTTTAGCGCCGGTGATCCCTTACTCACATGGGATTCGGCAGAGAAAATTAACCTGCTGGAAAAAATCAATCGGTTAACGCGCGCACTTGATCCCCGGGTGGTGCAGGTTACAGCCAGCCTCGCGTTGTCCCATTCAGTAAACTTCGTCATGCGACATGATTTTTATCAGGCGGCGGACATTCGCCCGATGCTGCTGCTGCAAATTGGCGTCATCGTAGAGCAGCGAGGCGTTCGGGAGTCTGCCAGTACCGGCATGGGGGGACGCGGCGACTTCACCCTGTTCAACGATGAAGATTTGCTTATTACTTTGCGGACGATGGTCGATTCAGCGCTGATAAACCTGGAGGCCGTCGCAGCCCCTTCCGGCGGTATGCCGGTCGTGATTGCTGCCGGCTGGCCAGGCATGTTACTGCACGAAGCCATGGGACACGGTTTTGAAGGCGACTATAACCGGCTGGGTACCTCAGTGTACTCAGGGCGCATCGGCGAGCGGGTGGCACCACCGGGCGTGAATATTGTTGATGACGGCACGCTGCAGGGACGCCGTGGTTCATTGAATACCGACGATGAGGGGCACCCGACGCAGTGCACCACGCTGATCGAAGACGGAATTTTACAGGGTTATATGCACGACAGCCTGAGTGCACGGCTGATGAAACTGCCTCCCACAGGCAATGGACGACGCCAGTCCTATGCGTATCTTCCCATGCCGCGCATGACGAACACCTTTATGCGCAACGGCCAGTATGAGCCTGAGGAGATCATTGCGTCCGTCAAACGTGGCTTATTCCTGGCGAATTTGGGCAGCGGGCAGGTGGATATCGTCAGCGGCCAATACAGCTTCCAGACTGCGCTGGCCTACCTGATAGAAGACGGGAAAATTACTGCACCCGTCAAAGGCGCCACGCTGACGGGCAAAGGGCCGGAAACGCTGCAACAGATCAGCATGGTCGGTAACGATCTGGCCCTGGATCGTGGCATCGCCACCTGCGGTAAATCGGGACAGAATGTTCCGGTAGGCGTGGGACAACCCACGCTTAAAGTGGATAACCTCATCGTTGGCGGTACGCGCCAGAGATGAGGTCATCACCCGACGAAACCGATCTGTGGCGCTTGTTGCTTTGGCGGACGTTACGGGCAGGCTGACCGCTGTTCAAATGTTGATGCCAGCGTTTGCGGACGCGCGAGAGCCCGCAGCGATCATGTGTTTTAAGCCAACAATGAACCTGCCGTCACTGACTGGCGGTAAGGGGAATCTTGAGACGGTTAACACTTTCTCGGGTAAGGAATGATGATGAAATTAACGCCATCCTGGGCTGATGCGTTTGCCCGGATGCCATTAACCTATTTGCGCCAGGAATATCCCAGTCATCTTGTACACTTAATGCTTGATGACAGTGATGCCTTGTCGCCACGTGCACTGCATCCGGTTTTCTATGGCTGCTACGACTGGCACTCTGCGGTACACGGTTACTGGCTGTTGCTCCGAGCCCTGAGCCTTTATCCCACGTTGTCATGCCGTGATGAAATCATTGCTGTTTTTCATGCGCATTTTACTGAAGAAAATATCGCGCAGGAACGTGCTTATTTTACCGTACCGTTTCGCACGGCGTTCGAACGTCCTTACGGTTATGCATGGTTGCTTGGCTTATCCGGGGAGCTGAAAAAATCTGCCTTGCCGCAGGCTGCACAGTGGTATCAGAGGCTTGAGCCACTGACGCAGGACATTCGCCGTCGCTTTATCGACTACTTCAGTAAGCTGACCTACGCTATCCGGGTCGGGACCCACACCAATTCTGCCTTCGCGCTGATGTTAGCACTGGATTACGCACGCACTTTAGAGGACCGCTTGCTGGAAAACGTCATCGTTAATGTTGCAGAACGCTTTTACCGCGAGGACACCGATTATCCAGCACATTATGAACCCGGTGGGGACGAATACCTTTCTGGTGCATTAACGGAAGCCATGTTAATGAGTAAAGTCACCGTTAACTTCGCCAACTGGTTCGACGCATTTCTACCTGATATCGCCAGTCAGACCGCGCTGATGCAGCCTGCAGAGGTCAGCGATCGTACCGATCCTACCATCACTCATCTTGACGGATTGAATCTCAGCAGAGCCTGGTGCTTCAGGCATCTTGCTGTTGCATTGCCAAACGCTCATCCCGCTGTCTCGCTGCTTCAGGCCGCAGCTGAACGGCATCTGACAGCCAGTCTCCCTCATGTGGTGGGCAGCCATTATAGCGGCGGCCACTGGCTTGCCAGCTTTGCACTGCTGGCTTTGGCGTCGCCTGTTGACGGGCAGGCTCATCATCAAACGTGATCTCACGTTTGAGATCCTCTCCGGCATCCTGAGGTTACGATAACAAGATACGTAGCAGTAAACCGGTGGTCCTGTAGATATCGCAGGGAATCTGTCAGGACGCTGTTTTCAATGACAAAGCGCGGTCCGTTTCCGGCACAGAGGTTGACGCCGTTTGGCATCTTGCTGGTGGAGCCTGCGCTTTTGTTGGGTGCGGGCGTGGGACGTTTTTGGGGCACGAGGGCAGAAATGTACTGGACGATGATGTGCGAAGCGGCGTTGTCTCATGTCACACGCTTCTGATATCTGATCACAGCAAAATGATGGCTGGTTTTACCATTATTTTACCATCGCAAATCGCAGGCAATAAAAAAGCAGCCGTAACAGGCTGCTTTTTAAGGGATAATTTGGTCGGCACGAGAGGATTTGAACCTCCGACCCCTGACACCCCATGACAGTGCGCTACCAGGCTGCGCTACGTGCCGAACTTTGGAAAGCTAGTCTACTGATTCTTCGTACGAATGCAAGCTACCGGGCAACTAACTGCCGCATTATTAATCAGTTAGCAATAAAACGTTTCTCTTCTGTGAGCACCTGCAACAATAGCGCCAGCTCCGGTTTATGATCTTTCAGCACTTTTCCACTGGCGTCATAAGCGCGGTAGCTCCCGTTATTGTTCAGCACCAGCGTGATGTCACGCGTCGTGATCACCAGCTTGTTGTCTTCACTACTGGTGACCCAGTCATGGCGACGCTGAGCAGCAAACAGATCTTCGCCCTGGGCATAATTCACCGGATTCGTACTGACGTGCAGCAAGCGCTGCATCAGCGTCACCATCACATCCTGATGATCGGAAAGGCGCGTCACTGTCTGTGCTGGCGTATCCGGCCAGTGAATAACCAGTGGAACCTGCAGGATTTGGCGATTGCCTTCATTATCGGGATCGCCATCCAGCGGCACGCCATGCTGCGCCGTAATGACCACCACGGTGTTTTTCAGCAAGTCACGCTGCTGCAGCGTAGTGAGAATGGCCTGAATCTGATCATTGAGCGCCGGTGCCTGACGCATATAGCTGCGCTGCCGTGCTTTGGCGTTATCACCGCTCACTGTCGGGCCATGCAGTGCCACCCAGGAGAACCATGGCGTACCATCGCTCTTTTGAGCGCCCAGCCAGTTTTGCCATTGCGAGACGGTGCTGGCATTGGGCTGTTCTTCACTGGCAGGCAGCGAGTAGTCGGACAGCAGAGCCTGACGATAAAGTGGCTGGCTAAATCCATCCGATGAGAACAGGCCAAACTGATAGCCCTGGGTGCTCAATGCGGTGAGAAGGGCGGACGGCGTTCGCTGTGCCAGCACACCGTTCATATAGCTGGCCGAGATACCGTAGAACAGACCAAACAGGCCTTTTTCTGCATTATCGCCCGCGCTGAAATGTTGGGTAAAGCGTACGTTCTGGCTGGCAAACTGGTTCAATGCTGGCAGGGCGCTGTCACTACTGGCGCTGTTCAGCCCATCCACCGTAATCACTAACAAATTATCGCGCGCGCCTTTATCCGCAAAGGTGATATCACTGAGCGGATACTGTACTGCTGCGGCTTCAGGATCGCCTTGTTGCACCAGACGGCGCTGATATTCCTGCGCATCCAGCAAACCATGACGCTCCAGAAAGCGACGTGCCGTCATAGGATAGGAAAGGGGCAAATTTGCGCGCTGCATGGTAATCGGGCGATAAAAATTGGCATCAGCCCAGATATACATTAAGTGGCTGGCAAAGAAGGCGCTGATAAAGAGTGCTGCCAGCGGCTTGCCAAAAGAGCGGCGGTTCAGGCTGCGCAGCTTCTGCCAGCTCCAGGTGGCAAACAGAATCTCCACCAGGAAAATCAGCGGCACACCGATAAACATCAGCTGCCAGTCGCGCGCCATTTCACTTTGATCGGGGTTAATCACCAGTTCCCATACCACCGGATTAAGGTGTAAATGGAAACGGTTAAACACGGCACTGTCGACCATCAGCAACGTTAAGCCGGCGGTGGCGACCACCGTCGAAAGCACCCGCATCAAACGTTGCGACATGACAACAAACGTCAGCGGGAAGATAATCAACAGATAAGCGGCAAACACAATAAAGCTGAAGTGACCCACCCAGCTTGTGTACGCATAGATACGTCCCGCCAACGAGGCAGGCCAGTCGGCAACCAACAGATAGCGGCTACCCAGAATCAGCGCGAAAAAGATATTGAACAGAGCAAACCAGTGTCCCCAGCTAATCATCTGGGAGACTTTCTCGCGGTAGCGCTGTCGGTTGGTTACCATAGTTTTACGTCAGATCAGCGAATTAATGGGTGCTGTCGTCTACCGATGCCTGCAGAGCATCAGCAAAAGAACGTGCCAGAGAGCGACGTTGCGCAGGCGCAACATCGCTGTTAATCAGGTTGGTTACCATGTTCCCCAGTACCATCAGGGAGAGGTCGGTGGGTGCCTGGTCTTTTTGCAAAACCTGCGCCATTTCCGCGAGGAGTTGTTCAACGCGTTGGTCGCTGTAACGGGATGATTGTGGCATAGCGAAAAGTTATCTCGTCTCAAAAGGCGATATAGTACCGGAACAGCGCACTTTTTTCCGCAAATTTATCGAAAGCGCACTGTTCGCATGATGCATGGAGTTGAAAGCTGCTGCTGGCGGTGTTTGAATACGCGCCTGTGCTATTAGGAGAGTTTACCATGAGTCTGGATATCGACCAGATTGCCTTGCATCAGTTAATTAAACGTGATGAAAATCAGTTAGAGCTGGTGCTTCGTGATTCGTTACTGCCTGCCACCAACACCGTCGAAGCGATGGTGGAAGAGCTGCACCGTGTTTACAGTGCGAAAAGTAAAGCTTACGGGCTGTTTAATGCTGAAAGCGAACTGGCAGAAGCGCTGCGCAACTGCCGCAAAGGTAACGATGATTTTCTCGCTTTTAGCCGGGCTGCGACCGGACGTCTGCGTGATGAACTGGCAAAATATCCGTTCGCCGAAGGCGGCGTGGTGCTGTTTATTCAGTATCGCTACCTGGCGGTCGAATATTTACTGGTGGCGGTGTTGAACAGCCAGTCCAGTATGCGCGTCAACGAACAAATGGATATCAGTAGTACCCATTATCTGGATATTAATCATGCCGATATTGTGGCACGTATCGATCTGACCGAATGGGAAACGAATCCGGAATCAACCCGTTACCTGACCTTCCTGCGTGGACGCGTCGGGCGCAAAGTTTCTGATTTCTTTATGGACTTCCTGGGTGCGGAAGTCGGACTGGACACCAAGGCGCAAAACCGGGGACTGTTACAGGCAGTGGATGACTACTGTGACGAGTCGAATCTGGATAAAAACGAACGCCAAAATTACCGTCAGCAGGTTTACAGCTACTGTAATGAGCAGCTTCAGGCGGGCGAAGAGATTGCGCTAAAAGAATTATCAGGCGAGCTCCCTCCGCTGGGTGAAAAGACGTTTGAAGCCTTTACCCAGGAACAGGGCTATGAACTGGAAGAACATTTCCCGGCGGATCGCGGTACGTTACGCCAGTTAACCAAGTTTGCCGGCAGCGGCGGCGGTCTGACCCTGAACTTCGACGCACTGTTACTTGGTGAACGCATTTTCTGGGACCCGGCAACGGATACGTTGACCATTAAAGGAACGCCACCTAACCTGCGCGAACAGCTTCAACGCCGCACCAGCAGTAAGTAATGCCAGGCCGGGGCAATGCGTTCCGGCGGGTAACAGACAAAATAAAAGGGCCGGTTTCGCAACCGGCCCTTCTACGTTCAACCCATTCGGCGATTAAGCGCGAACGAAGTCGATGTGGTGCAGTTTTGGCTTGAACGGGTGACGCTGAACAGCCTGCACTTTAACTTTGGTGTCTTTACCGTCAACCACCAGAGTCAGAACTTCATCGTAGAAGCCTGGCTTAGTTTGCAGGTTCATCACCTGGTCGTGGTCAAGGTCGATAGCAACCGCTGCTTCTGAACCACCGTAGATGATGGCCGGGAAACGGTTTGCTGTGCGCAGGCGGCGGCTCGCACCCTTACCCTGCTCTTTACGTTCTGCTGCTTCGATAGTGAACATTGATACGTCTCTTTATGATTCCTGCTACAGGCGACCCAGTAACAGAAGGGTTATTCAACACTGCTTATGCACATGCAAAAGCGGGCGGCATTATAGCCGTAATAGGCAGCAGGGGCAAACGCTAATCCGGCCTAACGGAGTTCGTTAGCGCGGCGAAAGCGTCCCTGGTAGTCAAAGAGCTTTTCACGGATCTGCCAGAAGTGGCCTTTGGCGCGCGCCACAACAAAATCGGGATGGCGCAGCAGGGGTTGCAAAGCCAGCACATCGGCAGCGGTTTGCCAGCCTAATGGCACGCCAGGGGCGCGCTGATGAGGGCGCATAAACAGTTGCTCAAACGCTTTGCGCTGTGCGGGCGTTTGCAGGCGAAACCGTTCGCTGACGCTGGTGCCATCTTCATCAAAATAGGTGGCTTTCAACCATTCGCCTTTGTCGTCCTTACCCTGTTCCAGCGCCATGCCGCCGCAGCGCAGTACGCGTGCATCTTTCAGCTTCAGGGCGGCTTTGAGCATATCGTCGGGATCGACCAGAATCTTGTCGCATTCCCGACAGCGGCGAGCGGCGATATCGTTTTCAGCGTTACAGTCCGGGCAGTTTTTAAAGCGAAACCGGTAGTCGCACTGTTCCCGCTCGCCTTCATCGTCTTCCAGAACGCCCTGGCAACGCCGGCCAAAGTGCTCAATCACCATGCCGTCCTGGGTGGCCTTGCCCCAAAATGTATTCGCGAAACCACATGCAGGGCAAAATACCTGCACCGGCTGATTGTCGCTTTTGCCTTTTGGCGCGCCGACTTCAGGGGTAAAAAGATCGTGCGGATTTCCGGCGTAGTCCAGAATCAGGCAATCTTTTTTGCCGGGTGACAAACGTAAACCGCGTCCCACAATTTGTTGATACAGGCTGACCGACTCGGTGGGGCGCAGGATTGCAATCAGATCCACATGCGGCGCATCAAAGCCGGTCGTTAACACCGCGACGTTAACCAGGAATTTAAGCTGCTGGGCTTTAAACGCCGCGATCACCGCATCGCGCTCGTGCGCATGGGTTTCCGCCGACACCAGTGCGCTGTTCTTGGGCAGCAGGCCCAGAATTTCGCGCGCGTGCTCCACGGTGGAGGCAAAAAGCATGACGCCGTGGCGATCCTCGGCAAACTCTACAATTTGCCGGATGATATGCGGAGTAATCCGCTGCTGCTGTTTGAGTTCCCGATTCAGGTCGGCTTCGCTGAACAGACCATTAGCCTGAGCGGTGAGGCGGCTGAAATCATATTGAACCACCGGCATATCCAGCCGCTCTGGCGGCACCAGAAACTGATGCTTGATCATGTAGCGCAGAGGCAGTTCGTAGATGCAGTCGCGGAACAGGGCCTTCTCATCGCCACGGACCATGCCGTGGTAATGAAAGCGATAAATCCATCCCTTGCCCAGGCGAAACGGCGTGGCGGTCAGACCCAGCAATCGCAACTGGGGATTGTGCTGGCGCAGATGATGAAAAATCTGTTGGTACTGGCTCTCTTTATCGTCGCCAATACGGTGGCACTCATCCACAATGACCAGTGAGAAAGCACTGTCAAACAGGCTGAGATTACGTGCAACGGACTGGACGCTGCCGAACACCACCTTTCGCTGGCTCTCTTTACGCTGCAACCCTGCCGCAAAAATATCGGCCTCAAGTCCGTAAGCCTGATATTTGCTGTGATTTTGCGCCACCAACTCTTTGACGTGCGCCAGCACCAGCACCCGACCGCGTGCCAGGCGCGCCAGTTCGGCAATCACCAGGCTTTTTCCGGCCCCGGTGGGCAGGACGATCACGGCAGGTTCATGATGGCGACGGAAGTGGGCGATGGTGGCATCGACCGCGTCCTGTTGATAAGGGCGTAAGGTAAAAGACATGCTGCTCACTTTTGTAAAATCTGCCGCAATTATGCCACGAATCCACTGTAAACGCGCTGTCAGCGAGGCGCAGTTCAGGATATACTTCTCATACTTTTTCAACGGTTAAACAGGCCGTTTTAGTTTCCCTCCGCAGTAACAGGCAAAACGAATTCATGCGACTCGACAAATTCATCTCTCAGCAACTGGAAATCAGCCGTGCTATCGCTGCACGTGAAATCCGTGGTCAACGTGTCACCGTTAACGGTGACGTGGTGCGCGACACCGCTTTCAAACTCCAGCCCGATCACGAGGTTGAGTATGACGGCAACGTGTTACAGATGCAGACCGGGCCGCGCTACTTTATGCTGAACAAACCGCAGGGTTATGTCTGTTCCACGGACGATCCCGATCATCCCACCATTATCTATTTCATTGAAGAACCGATGGCATTTAAGCTGCATGCCGCAGGCCGGTTGGATATTGATACCACCGGTTTAGTTCTGCTTACGGATGATGGTCAGTGGTCACACCGCATTACCTCACCGCGTCACCATTGCGAGAAAACCTACCGTGTGACGCTGGAAGCGCCGGTGAGCGAGGATACGGCCGCGCAATTCAGCGCAGGTGTGCAACTGCATAATGAAAAGCACCTGACAAAACCTGCTCAGCTTGAGGTCATCACGCCCACTGAGGTGCTGCTGACGCTTAGCGAAGGCCGTTACCATCAGGTGAAACGTATGTTCGCCGCCGTGGGTAACCGGGTCGTTGGCCTGCATCGTGAACGCATTGGCGCGATTGCGCTGGACGACACGTTAGAACCGGGTGAATACCGCCCGTTAACCGCAGAAGAGATAGCCAGCATTGGCTTGCCAGAAGAACTTAAACAGAAATAGCGAGAAACCCGGTGCGTAAGGAAAAGAATTCGCCGATGGGCCTGGTCGTTATTCTCGGCCTGTTAGCGATGTTGATGCCGTTATCGATAGACATGTATCTGCCAGCGATGCCACAAATTGCGCGCCAGTTTGCGGTGTCCGCCGGGAGCGTGCAGATGACGCTCAATCTTTACATCCTGGGGTTTGCCATCGGTCAGTTGATCTACGGTCCCCTGGCCGACAGCTATGGCCGCAAGCCGGTCATTACGCTGGGTACCCTGATCTTTGCCTGTGCGGCGGCGGCCTGCGCACTCTCGCAGTCGATTGAACAGCTTATTGCGATGCGGTTTTTGCACGGCCTGTCTGCGGCCGCCGCCAGCGTCGTAATCAATGCGTTGATGCGCGACAGTTACTCGAAAGAGGACTTTTCGCGCATGATGTCATTCGTGATGTTAATTACCACCATCGCACCGCTGCTGGCCCCGATTATCGGCGGCTGGCTGCTGTTAATCTGGAGCTGGCACGCCATTTTCTGGACGCTGTCGATAGCGGCCGTTATCACCACCGTACTGGTGGCGACCCAGATTCGCGAAACCCTTAAACCTGAGCAGCGGCAGCGCTTTCACCTGCGCACCACGCTGGGGAATTTCGTTATCCTGTTTCGCCATAAGCGGGCGTTCAGCTATATGTTATCAAGCGGATTCTCGTTTGCGGGGCTGTTCACCTTTCTCAATGCCGGCCCTTTTGTTTACATCGAACTGAATCACATTTCGCCGCAGAGTTTTGGCTACTACTTCGGCCTGAATATTGTGTTTTTGTTCATCATGACGCTGATTAACAGCCGGGCAGTGCGCCATTTTGGCCCCGTCGCCCTGTTCCGTTTTGGGTTGTTGGTGCAGTTTGCGATGGGCATCTGGTTGTTGATGGTGAGCGCTTTCGATCTGGGGTTCCTGCCGCTGGTATTGGGCATTGCGATGTTTATCGGCTGTGTTTCCATGGTGTCGTCTAATGCGATGGCCGTCATCCTTGATGAGTTTCCGCATATGGCCGGTACCGCCTCCTCTCTGGCGGGTACGTTACGCTTTGGTGTCGGCGCACTGGCTGGCGCGCTGCTGTCTCTGTTCAGTTTTAACAGTGCCTGGCCTATGGTGGGAACCATTGCGCTGTGCGCGACCCTCTCTGTTTTGTTATTTCTCTACGCTTCACGTCCTCGTTCCGTCGCCCGCTAAGCGGGCGTCGCGCCTTGCTGCGATCCGCCTTTATCCGCTTATAAAATAATGTTTCTTATTTGTGAAAAAAAATAGCAAATAAAGTAATCAAATTGGGTCTAAAATGATTGTTAGTTATCATTAAACGCGGTACATATAGCCCAAAGTGAGATTTAACTCTCAAATTTGCTTTTACAGGACGCCTTGCAGGATCTGCGCGTTAGCATGATTTAACGGCTCTCGATGCAGACACCGTTGGTTGTAAATTGAGCTTCATTCTCTGGAGATACTGATCACTATGTTGCAACTTTCGGTTGTGCATCGCTTGCCACAGCGGTTTCGCTGGATTAGCGATCGTCGTGGCGTGATTGAAACCGACGATGTCGGCTCAGAAGAGCATGATGTGATCGCGCTGCGGCTGATCAGCCATGATGGCGTCCCGGCATGGGAAATTCTGCACGAACTCAAAGACATGCTGGCAGCCATTCAGGTGGACGGAAAAATCGCCGAGTGCGAAGGGCAACCCTGCCTGTTTATCCGCCGGTGTGATGAGAGCGCCACGAACTGTTGCCTGAAGAATCAGGGCGTGGCTATTGCGGAAACCTTTATTGGTCACTGAGCGTGACGGAACCCAGCAACTCGCGGGTATAAGCCTGTGCAGGCGCGGCAAACAGCGCTTCACAATCGCCTTGTTCAACGACCTCGCCCTGACGAAGTACGATCAGCTGATGGCAGAGTGAGCGTACCACTTCTAAATCGTGACTGATAAACAGATAGCTCAGTTGACGCTGTTGCTGTAATCCGCGCAGCAGGGTCAGAATCTGTTTCTGCACTGAGCGATCGAGCGACGACGTCGGTTCATCCAGTACCAGTAGTTCCGGTTCAAGAATCAGGGCGCGCGCAATGGCAATGCGCTGACGCTGGCCGCCTGAAAATTCCGCCGGGTAGCGATGGCGGCTCTCTGTATCCAGACCCACCTCTGTCATTACCGCATTAACCCGTTCATCCTGCTGGGCCGCACTCAACTGTGGATAATGCACCGCCAGGCCTTCGGCGATGATCTGCTGCACCGTCATACGGGGATTCAGCGCAGAATTAGGGTCCTGAAACACCACCTGAATACGGCGACGTAACGGCAACAGTTGCTTTCGTGACAGCTGATGCAGTGGCCGATCGTCAAACCAGACCTCGCCCTGAGCCGCAATAAGACGCAGCAGGGCCAGACCCGTAGTGCTTTTGCCTGAGCCAGATTCGCCTACCAGCCCCAGACTTTCTCCCCGTTTCAGGCTAAAACTGAGGTTATTTACGGCGATTTTCTCGCCCGTTTTACGTTTAAATAACCCCTGGCGCAGGGGAAAACCGACGCGCAGATTATCCACTTTCAGGATAACCGGCGTCGCTGCAGGAAGGGGTACGGCACGACCTTCCGGATCGGCCGCCAGCAGTTGCTGGGTATAAGCGTGCTGTGGCTGCGTGAGCAGCGGTTGGCTGCGGTTGTGCTCAACCACCCGTCCAGCGCGCATTACGCTCACGCTGTCCGCCAGTTGGCGAACAATTTTCAGGTTATGGGTAATAAACAGCATCCCCATATTCAGTTCCTGTTGCAGTTCGCGCAGCAGGTTAAGGATTTGTGCCTGAACCGTTACATCCAGCGCAGTCGTGGGTTCATCGGCAATCAACAGTTTCGGCTGGGTGAGCAGGGCCATGGCTATCATCACGCGCTGGCGTTCTCCCCCGGAGAGCTGGTGGGGAAAATCATTCAGGCGCGAGGCCGGCTGGCGAATACCGACGCGATCCAGACAGCGCAGTATTTCTGCCCGCGCGGCTTCACGTCGCATCCCACGGTGTAGCGAAAGCACTTCGTATAACTGTTTTTCAATACTGTGCAGAGGGTTCAGGGACACCATCGGTTCCTGAAAAATCATGGCCATCTGATTACCGCGCAGACCGTGAAGCCGTTGCTCCGATGCCTGTAGCAGGTCTTCCCCAGCCAGCAGGATTTCCCCCTGGGGATAGGTCACCGCGGCGTCATGAAGCAGGCGCATGATCGACAGGGCAGTAACGCTTTTCCCGGAACCGGATTCGCCTACCAGAGCCAGGGTTTCACCCGCTTCAACGCGCAGCGAAACATCCTCCACCACCTGATGCAGCTGTTTGCCCTGACGAAAGGCGACGGAGAGATGATTAACAGCAAGCAGCGGGGCGCTCATTCAGACTCCTTTACTGGGATCAAAAGCGTCGCGCACGGCTTCGCCAATGAAAATAAGCAGCGACAGCAGAATCGCCAGCGTGAAAAAGCCAGATAAACCCAGCCACGGTGCCTGCAGGTTATTTTTACCCTGTAGCAGCAGTTCACCGAGAGAAGGCGAACCAATGGGCAGGCCAAAGCCGAGAAAATCGAGCGAGGTCAACGTGGTGATGGAACCGCACAGGATAAAAGGCAGAAAAGTCAGTGTGGCCACCATGGCATTGGGTAATATATGGCGCAGCATGATCCGTCCGTCACTGACGCCCAGCGCCTGCGCGGCGCGAATATAGTCAAAGTTACGCGTACGCAGGAACTCAGCGCGTACCACGCTGACTAAACTCATCCAGCCAAACAGCACGGTGACCAGCAGCAGCCACCAGAAGCTGGGCTGGATGACGCTGGACAGTAAGATCAGTAAAAACAGCGACGGCATACCGGACCAGACCTCAATCAGGCGTTGACCAATCAGATCCACTCTGCCACCAAAATAGCCTTGTATCGCGCCGATCACGATGCCAATCACGCTGGAAAACAGAGTTAGCAGTAAGCCGAACAGCAGCGAAATACGCAGGCCGTACAACAGACGCGCCAAAACGTCGCCACCGTTCGCGTCTGTGCCCAGCCAGTTTTGCCATGATGGCGGGGAAGGGAAGGGCACCTGTGACGCAAAATTAATGCTGTTGGCACCAAAGCGAATCGGTGCCCACAGCGCCCATCCCTGCTTTTCAATACGCTGTTGCAACCAGGGGTCCTGATAATCTGCCGCGGTAGCAAACTCACCACCGAAATCGCTTTCGCTGTAGTTGAAAAATAGCGGGGCGTACCAGCGTTGCTGATAATGCACCAGCAGCGGTTTGTCATTGGCGACTAACTCGGCACACAGTGAAAGGACGAAGATAAGCAGAAAAACCCACAGCGACCAGTAGCCACGGCGGTTATGACGAAAGCGCTGCCAGCGCTGCTGATTCATCGGGGAAATGTGCATTACCGCCCCTCGAAATTAATGCGTGGATCAACCAGGGTATAGGTTAAATCGCTCAGGATATTCATCAGCAAACCAATCAAGGTGAAAATATACAAGGTGCCAAACATCACCGGATAATCACGCTGGACGGTAGCGTCAAAGCCCAGTAAGCCCAGGCCATTCAGCGAGAACATCACCTCAATCAGTACCGAACTGGTAAAAAACATGCTGATAAAAGTGGCAGGAAAACTGGCAATCACCAGCAGCATCGCATTGCGAAACACATGGTGATAAAGGATGCGCCGTTCCGAAACGCCCTTGGCCCGGGCGGTGACCACATACTGTTTTCGAATTTCATCAAGAAATGCGTTTTTAGTCAGCATGGTTAAGGTGGCAAAACCGCCAATCACCGTAGCCAGTACCGGCAGCGCGATATGCCACAGATAATCGGTTACTTTGCCGTACCAGGGGAGCGTATCAAACTGTGGAGAGGTCAGTCCGCGCAAGGGGAACCAGTCGAAATAGCTGCCGCCCGCAAACAGAACAATCAAGACAATGCCAAACAGAAACGCCGGAATGGAGTAGCCAATGATAATGAAGGTGCTGCTCCAGATATCGAACGTGCTGCCATTACGCACGGCCTTTTTAATGCCTAGTGGAATCGACACCAGGTAGATAATCAACGTACTCCACAGGCCAAGGCTGACAGAAACGGGCAGACTCTCTTTGATTAACTGCAATACGGAGGCGCTGCGGAACAGGCTGTCGCCAAAGTCGAAGCGCACATAATTCCACAGCATCGTAAGATAGCGTTCCCCGATAGGTTTATCGAAGCCGTAACGTCGCTCAATTTCCGCGATAACCTCGGGGTCCAGACCACGCGCGCCGCGATACTGATTATCCCCGGGCGTGAGACGATGCAGGCTGGCCTGCGTACCGCCGCTGTCACCGCCGCCCGCACCGGGCAGCCCGCTGGTTTGACCAAACTGAATATTTGCCAGCGCCTGATCGACCGGGCCACCTGGTGCTATCTGTACAATAAAAAAGTTGAGCGTAATGATCGCCCACAAGGTAGGAATAATCAGTAACAGTCTGCGTAAAAAATAACGTGCCAACCGGGCTCTCCTCAGCGTCTGTCGGCCGGCAGTCGCCCGGCTTTATTCACGTCATACCACCAGTTATCCACACCTGTGCTGTAGGCAGGTTTAACGGCAGGATGGGAAAATTTATCCCAAAAGGCAAGCCGCTGCTCGGCGCTATACCACATCGGGATCATATACGCATTCCACAGCAAGATGCGGTCCAGCGCCTGTCCCAACGGCAGCAACGCGTCGGCATCGTCCTGATGAGCGATGATCTGTTTGACAACATTATCGACCATGGGATCTTTTACCCTCGCCGTGTTCCACGAAGACTGAATATAGTCTGACTGCCAGTTGGCCTGCAGATTGCGTGAGGGCGTCGGCATAGCATGATAAATATTACTGACCATATCATAGTCGCCGCTACGCAGGCGGCGCAGGTACTGCGAGCTGTCAATCTGGCGCAGGGTTAACGTGATACCCAGCCGCGACAGACTATGCTGATAGGGAAGCGCCCACTCGCTATTCGCACCGGCAGGCAGCAACAACTCTGCGGTAAAGGGCTGCCCGGTTTTATCGTTCACCAGGCGCTGGTTGTGGATATGCCAGCCAGCCTGATTCAGCAGTGACATGGCCTTAAGCAGGTTAGCGCGATCGTAGCCGCTGCCGTCAGTTTTCGCGGGCGCATAGGCTTCAGTGAAGATTTCAGGAGGTAACTGTGATTTGAACGGTGCCAGTATTTTCCGCTGTGCAGCATCAGGCACGCCTTGCGCCGCGTACTGCGTATTCTGAAAATAACTGCTGGCTCGCTTAAAAGCATTATAAAACAGTGCTTTATTCATCCATTCGAAATCAAAAGCCAGCGCCATTGCCTGCCGTACCCGGCGATCGTGAAACAAGGGTTTTTCATTATTCAGCGCCAGCCAGCGCGTATCAATTGAGGCCGTATTCGGCGTGGTCTCTTTAACGATCTGCTGATTATCGAAGTTACGACCCAGATACTGGGTGGCCCATTTCTTCCCCGACGTTTCTTCCCGCAGATCAAAGGCACCGGCTTTGAATGCCTCAAACGCAACGTTGTCATCCAGATAATAGTCGTAACGCATGACATCAAAATTGAAACGGCCACGATTGACCGGCAAATCCGCCGCCCAGTAGTTTTTGACCCGACTAAATTCAATAAACTGGCCCAGTTTCCACTTACTTACGCGATAAGGCCCGCTCGACAACGGAGGCTGGCTGAGCGGCTCATTGAATTTTTTATTTTGCCAAAACGTTTGAGATATCACAGGGAGCGTCAGCAACCCCAGCATCAGGTCTTTATCCGGGGCCGGTAAGGTGATTCGTACCGTCTGGGGGTTAAGGGCTTTAATTGTTACACCACGATAAAATATTCGGAACTGTGGAACGCCCTCGGTCATAAATTTTTGGAAAGTAAAGGCCACATCGTCAGCCGTGATGGGAGAACCATCGTGAAACTGTGCGCGAGGGTTGAGCGTAATTTCCATCCAACTGAAGTCATCAGGATGCCGGGCTGATTCAGCAATCAGCGGATAGTAGCTGCTGGTTTCGTCATCCGAGGTAGTGAATAAGCTGTCATACAGCGGCCCGGTACCGACGCCAGGGTTGCCTCGTGAGGCATAACGGTTGAAGTTATCGTAAGTGCCGATGACCGACAGGACAATTTTGCCGCCCTTTGGTGCCGCAGGATTCACATAGTCATAGTGACGGAAGTCTCTGGGGTACTTCGGCGATCCCAGTTGAGCAAAGGTGTAACTTGTCTGAACGGGAGACGCATGCAGCGGGGTGATGAGCAAGCTACACAGCAGCAAAATGACAAAGCGGAGCGGCATAAGGGATGTTCTCTCCTGTGAGTGTCTTGCACCGCAGCGATAATCGACGGTGATTAACGCGTGGGTTGACTGTTATGACGTTGAAAATAGTCTCTTACCTGCTCTGGCCGTAACGGCCGACTGAAGAAATACCCCTGTAAATGGGTGACGCCGCGGTTGATCAGCCAACTGGCTTGTTCATCGGTTTCCACACCTTCAGCCACGCTCATCAGGTTGAGCCTTTTAGCCAGTTGTAACACTGTATCCAGCACGGGTGAAGTGATCGTTTCGGTGCCAATACTTTGCACAAATCCACGATCGATTTTCAGATAATCAAAAGGGTACTTTTCAAGATAGATTAACGCACTGTGCCCGGTGCCAAAATCATCCACTGCGATTTTAATTCCCCGCTGATGTAGCCAGTGAAACAGTTCAGTCGCATTGCCGTTTTCAACTACGGCCCGTTCAGTGATTTCGAAGACGTACTGAAAATGATCGTGAGGCATATTGTCCTGCCAGTACAGGACATCGTCACGGAAACTGCAGGCGCTCAGATGCAGGGGGGAAATATTTAAGCTGAGGCAGGTTCCTTTGGGCAAGCTATGACGTAGCTGGTGTGCATCGCGGGCGACCAGTTCAAACAGGTGTCGGGTCAGGGGGATAATTTGGTTTTGTGCTTCAGCGTAACTGATAAAAATATCGGGTGAGACCGTTTCACCGGACGGATGCGTCCAGCGTAGCAGCGCCTCCATACCGTAAGATTTGCCATCCTGAGCCGTAATTAAAGGCTGATACTCGACGCGAAATTCACCACGCCGGATGCCCAGAGTAATTTCTTTACCGGGTCGCTGAACCCGGGTCAGTAAAAACCAACATGTACAGCCAGCGAGTAATGACATCAACAGGCTACTCAACATAATGGTCTGAAAATCGCCTGCGGATAAGGTTGAGCCGTAGAGTGCAAACTGGAACGGCAGCCCGTCCATAGTGATCTGCGTTAACGGTGGAGGGAGTTGATGATTTCTTACGAGAGTGGTTTGCCAGCTGGTCATCGCGGTATTATGCGCGAGTATCGCAATCCCGGTAATTTCAGGATGCGAGGACGCTTTTATTTGGTAATCGGCCAGGCTCAGATTCAAGGTGGTAAAGATGCCAGACTGTAGGGTGCCGGGTTGCTTGATCCATATCGCCAGTACCGGTTTCGTCGGCTGCATAGGGGTACCCGGCAATAAACGGATATCCCGGTCGCGTGTGGTATCGGTACGGGCCGAAATCGCGCTCAGTGGCTGAAAAAAGCTGCCGGTGGCTGAAGAGCAAAAGGCGTTACCGTCTTTCACTAAAATGATGGCGCGTATGTCGCCAGCAAACGCGGCACGCGCAGTTAACTCATGATTGCCGATATAACATTCTGACTTGACGAACGGAAGCAGGGGAGAAAGGGTATCTGTAATCAGCGTCGCCACGTGACGCTGGAAGTCGTTGCTGCTGTCGATGAGCAGCTGCTTATGTTGATTTTCCCGTTGATGTTGGGTCTCGGTAAGTAAAACAGAGGTTAACAACAAAAAAACAGACTGCCAACAATCGCGCTATTCCACGCGATTCGACGAGGATAAGTTGCCTGGCGTATCAGCGCCCGCGACAATGGCATGAAGTGCTTCCCCTGATCAAAATACAAAACTTAATGGTGCGCAATCGCCCGAATATTTGCGTCTGAGAATATAACGAGTCTGTTAATAATGTCTCGTTATTATTTTGATAAACAAGTATTTTTACGCGGATTCGAGGGATTCAAAAAAAAACGCTGCAAAGGCAGCGTTCTGTTTTTCTCTGGCTGAGAGGACGTTCGAGAGTAGCACTAGCTCGGGTTTTTACTTAAGACCCGGCGAGCTTCGCTATAACGCTTTTTCCAGTAGTCTTCATTAAGGCTGGAGATCATGACACCGCTACTGGTTGAGGCGTGAACAAAATTGTCATTGCCGAGGTAGATACCCACATGGCGACCAGTGGAGCCTGCACGAAACAGAACTAAATCACCTGGACGCAGTCTGGTGCGAGAAATTTCTTTACCCGTTCCCTGCTGCTCGGAGGTGGAGCGGGGAAGATCTAAGCCAAACTGTTCGCGGAAAGTGCGCTGAACGAAGGCGGAACAATCAATACCACGCTTGGTATCACCGCCAAGACGGTAACGTACACCTTTCCAGCTTGCGTATTGCTCCATGATGCGCGACTTAACGTCGACGTTACGCACCATCTCTTCGAACTCATCCTGAGACGCTTGAAGTAAAAAACCATTCTGGTTGTTAACTTCATGATTCTCGTTTTTTACGGTGTTATGGGTACTGCTACAAGCTGAGAGAAGTGTTGCCAGCGCCAGAGCGGGCACTATCCGCCAGATATATCTCAGTATTGGTTGAGACTTGACCATTATACGGGTTTTCCTTCGAAGTCCTTACGACAAGATTGTCGCCAGCCAGATGACAAAACGGAATGAGATTAATAAGCCAGTCAGAACAAGACAATGCTTTAATTATAAAATTGTGTAAATCACCACATTTTACCGATGAAAGCGTGCTTAATACTGCTACTTCTTTCTCACTGCGACCGAGATTAACCGATTACAGAGGCCGTGGCGAGAGCTTTTAATCAAATTCTGATAGGTTTTTTTGATACTTATCAAACTTAAATAACTTGTTCACTTTATCAACAGTTATTCAGGGCTGATAACCTGAGGAAAGGGATGATCTGGCGCTAATTCCAGGCATAGTGCGGGTTAACAGAAGCGCGGTAGCGCCGCGAGTGGCGAGGGCTGACGCTAAATGCTGGATTATCATAGGGTTCAGAAAGGGGATTTCTAGTTAGCTTGCTAATTATTCCATTCGGTTTTTTATAAATAAGGGCGGTTTATAATGTAAACATTATTCCGCCCGAGCTAATGAATTACTGTTGGGGTTTATTTTTACCCGGTAATTTGTGATAAAACCAATTAACCAGGTAATCACTTGCCGGGGTTAATAACCACCAACTCAATCCCACCAGCGTAACCGAAAGTGATCCAACGGCAATATCAGTAAACCAGTGTGCACCAGCCATTATGCGTGGAAGAGAAAACACCACCACAATGACCACGCTGACTAAAAATGTGCGAAAGCCAAAATAGCGCCACATAAATGCCGCGAAGATCATCAGCATCATGCCATGATCGCCTGGAAAACTGTCTTTAGACGCGTCTTTGGCTGGAATGCCGGTCAACTCACTGACGCGATGAACCCCTTCAAAAAACAGCGTTGGACTGGCGTGCTTCACCGGTAGCAAATGACCGGCCTGATTCAGGATGACGGCTGTCAGCAACATCGTAATGCCAATGGCCAGCATACGACGTCGGCCTGTCGGTGTTTCCCGTTGCCATAGCCACAGATAGAGCAAGCCCATTACCAGTAATGACACGGCGTCAAAACCGCGGAAGTTGGTGATCGCGACCAGCAGGGCAAAGCCCGGGTAATTAACCATCTCATTATTGAAAGCGAAGAAAATCCCTTTATCGATATCAAACCAAAACCCATGACCGGGCGGTAAATACCAGGAAAAAAACAGCATCATTCCCAGTGCATTCAGCAGCAGGATGGTGACAAGGCGTGTTGCGTGCATAATTCTGCCCTAATAAAAAATAACCGCCGACCTTAACCATGTCAGCTTAAACGAATCTTCAACAAAGCGGATTGTAGACTATTCCAGTCGGCAGATGAGGAATGAATCATCTCAACGCGGCTGTCAGGCGGTGTTGAACCCAGTATTTCAATATGAACGTCTTCTCCCTGACGGTTAATGCTGACGGCACCCTCCGCAATGCGCAGCACGCCTTTAACCCGATCAACTGGGGCAAGCCGTGCCCACTCCAGCAACGGCAGAGTATCAAACACCGTTTCATCATCAAAAATCCAGCCACAGGCAACATAACCCTGACCCTGATTGACCGCCCGACGCCAGGTTGCGTGCCCGTCGAGTCGCATTGCGGCAATACCACTGGTCGGGGCTGGGTGATGATGATAGTGGGCCGGATGCGGAATGGCGCGCGCTTTCCCTCGCGGCCTGTCGAGCAAAGTGAGGGGAATCTGACCAAACTCGGCAGTAACAAACTGACGATCGTCCTGGTGTGCGGCAAGCCACTGCTCCAGGCGCTGCCGATCGGCTTCGCTCCAGCGATCGCGTTTATTGCCGACAATAATGTCGGCGGCGGCCAGTTGATCGCGAAAGTTTTCATTTTTCGCCACGCGTTCATCATTAAGCTGCCGTGCATCCAGCAGGGTAAGCGTTGCCTGCAGTTCGAGCCAGGGCTGATAAACTGGCGAGGTCAGCATCTGTAATAACTGGCGCGGATGGCCCAGTCCAGTGGGCTCAATCAGCAGGCGATCGGGTTTATTCTGCTTTAACAGCCTGTTTAACCCGACCTGCATGGGCAGTCCGTTGACGCAGCACATGCAACCGCCGGGTATCTCCTTCAGGATGGCACTGCTGTTGGCGAGTAACGCACCATCAATACCAACTTCACCGAATTCATTCACCAGCACAGCCCAGTTTTCCTCTTCGGGCTTATGCGCTAACAGATGAAGCAGCGTGGTGGTTTTACCACTGCCCAGAAATCCGGTAAGAAGGTTAACGCGCGTCATGCCAGCGGCTCCTGTAAAATAAAGAAGATGATATTGTTATATTATAACATCATTCAGCCGCCAGCCTGTAGCGCAGGCAATTAGTCTGCGCGCCCCATATAGCGACGTTCTGCCACATGGATTCGGATGCGATCACCGTTGCTGAGGTACTCCGGTACCTGAACAACTAAACCGGTACTCATCCCGGCAGGTTTGGTGCGGGCACTGGCTGACGCGCCTTTAATACCGGGTGAGGTATCCACAATGTCCATGTCCACGGTTTGTGGTAATTCCAGCGCCAGAACCTGTCCGTCCATGGTGAGAACCTGAATGCCAGGAATGCCACCTTCCGGAATGAACAGCAGCTCTTCTTCTATTTGCTCTTTTTTGAAGGCGTAAGGCGTGTAATCCTCATCGTCCATAAAGACGTATTCATCACCGTCAATATAGGAGAAAGTGACGCTGCGACGGCTCAGAGAGATAGCCTCGATAATCTCGTCGCCTTTAAAGCGTTCTTCGACCTTCATCCCGGTACGGACATCGGTAAAGCGCATTTTATAAAGCGTTGCCGCGCCGCGCGCGCTGGGGCTCTGGACGTCAATATCCTTGACCAGCAGCAGTTTTCCATTGTGGGTAACGGCCATTCCTTTTTTAATTTCATTCGCTTTTGGCATTGCTGTTCTCACTCGCAAAGTAATAGTGCGCGCAACGTTACTCGCGCGCCTCTTAACAGGCAAGATAGCGCGAAAAATTTTGTTGTCGATAGCGAGTGGCAGGGCAGAACAGGCCCGTTGTATGAGTAGATAAGCCAGGTTTTACGAGGTCTTCCTCTTGCAACGGCGATTTCAGCATAAACCGCAATGCCGTTCGCTTAAGCGTTGACCTCTTTTTCTGTAAAGGTGATGTCGGGGTAATCCCCATTCTGTTATCGTCCGCGGTTTACCCTATCCCGGATGTGAAAGATGGAATGTCGTACAGATTGCGGTGCCTGTTGTATCGCCCCCAGCATTTCCTCGCCCATTCCTGGTATGCCTCAGGGTAAACCCGCTAATACGCGCTGCATTCAGCTCGCGGATAATAACCTCTGCAAAATTTTTGCATCTCCCCTGCGGCCAGAGGTGTGCGCGGGACTTCAGCCATCGGTTGAGATGTGCGGCAGCAATCGTCATTACGCCATGGAATATCTGATTCACCTTGAGCAGATCACTGCGCCATAACCTTTTTCGTCCTCCCTGTTGTCGAGCTATCACCGCGCGTTTGGTTTTTCCTTCTGTTCGTCCCAAAATCAGGCTGTTAACGATGCGCTGACCAGGCTCTCGGTGGCGCATGGCCAAACCCGGATGCGTCAGAGAAAGGCCAGGCCGGATGATGGCGATGTAACTGACTTCCTTATCGGCGTGATGTTGCCTGGTTAAGGGGATAACTCTTCAAGCGACTTTTCTTTGGTTTCAATCGCGAACAGCAGGGTGATCACGCCACCGATCAGGGCAATGACGGCGAACGTAATGAAAACAAATCTGATCCCAAAACCAGACACAATAAACCCCACCATTAATGGCCCAACAGATGACCCGGCGCGTAGCCAGGCGCTGGAAAAGGCAGTACCTGTCGCCCGAAGCCGGGTCGGATAGAGTTCGGCAGAATAGAGATAAAGTGAGAAGGCGATAGTTTGCAAAATGGCATAGGCGATGCTGCCAAAGATCAGTATCTGCCAGGGCGCATTAGCCCCTAATACACACAGCACGATGAGCGGAATAATGGCCAGCATAAATGCCCAGCTGTACCAGCGCTTACGCCCCACGTGATCGATTTTAAAGGCACAAATTACAGAGGCAATGACGCCGCAGGCCGAGGTGATCCACCCATAGGCCAGGCTGGTTTCTAACGGCAGGTGGAACAGGGTTTTATACATGGTTGGAAACCAGGTAACCATACCGTTATTGATGGTATAAACCGTCAACCACAAACCCCACAGCATAAACGTCCGGGATTTGTAGATACCTGAGAAAAGGGCTTTCACCCCGCTGGATGACGCGGGTATCACCGTTACAGGTTTAATGACGGGCTCGGGTAATGGCATACCACGACGTACAGCTTCTGCCTCGAAGGACTGGACAACTTTTTCAGCCTGTTGATGGCGGCCTTTAGAGACTAACCAGCGCGGAGATTCCGGCATTAACCAGCGCAAAGGTGCCGCCAGGGCTGAGGGGATCAGGCCAATGAGAAACATGATTTTCCAGCCATAAACCGGTACCAGAAAGAACCCGATAAGACCGGCACACATCATGCCAACCGGAAAGATAACTTCATACAGCAGAAAAAAACGGCCGCGTTTCTTTGCACCGACAAACTCGTTGATATAGGCACTGGCGACCGGGACCTCTGCACCAATTCCCAGCCCCTGCAAAAAACGGATAACCAGAATCGACCAGCCGTTCCAGGCGAACAGGCAGGCGGCATCCATGATGACAAACATAATGATGGTGATACGCAAAACACCAATCCTGCCAATTTTCTCTGCCAGCGTACCAAAAAAGAGCGCACCTACCAGTTGCCCGATATAGCTTGCTGCAATGATCAGACCGACAAATGTCGGCGTGAGTCCCCATTCCTGCGTCAGTTGTGGCAGGGCAAACGCGATAGCAATAATGGTATAGGCATCAAAAAAAGTGGACAGCCCCACCACAACACGAATAGCCATTAACCGGCGTGTGATGGGCAATCGCTCAAGCCGCGCCAGTAATACAGATGAATCGGCGGGACTGGCGTGGGAAGCGATAACCTGAGTTGACATAGTGACACCCTGTTTAGTGATGGATAGGGGGCAAACGTGCAAGACAACGACCGTGCCGGAGCCATGCGTTTGCCGCCCACTCACTGATGGTTATTGCATAAAAAAATATGCAAACTGATAATATGAAAACGTTAATGCAATCGTTTTCACATGGGTTATCGTTGGTTTAATATTCTGCTGCGTCAATCAAGCGGCATAGTTAATTGTTAACGAGTTCACATTCCGCTCTCAGGCAATCAAAAAAGCGTGAATCAGGTCATACTCTTTCTCATCGAGTTTGCGGACAGGCTACGGCGGAGGAGAACTATAAGAGCGTAATGGCTGAAAATGGCACCTTGTGAGCATTAAGAGAAGGATAAGTGCGGCACCCAACAGTGCGTGTTAACCGCGTATCCCGTTGTTATCGCGTCTGTTGTATATTGTTGCCGTCTGCAGATGGATCTTTGCCACCCACATTAATCCCCGGAGTGATATATGGATCAGGAAAGCCAGGAAAAGGAACAGTCGGATAAAAGGCTGATAACGATGCGTGATGTTGCCAATGCCGCAGGCGTAAGCATTTCAACCGTATCGCGAATTCTGGATGAAAGGCTTCCACAGTCAAAAAGTGCGTCAGCTGAAAAAGTTCGCCAGGTTGCTCGTGAACTTGGCTATCGGCGCGATTATGTTGCCTCCAGCCTGCGAAGGGGCGATACCGGTACGCTTGGTGTACTGGTTCCCCGCATGACGGATGCGGTGACGGCGATGTTGTTTGAGGCTATCGCCACTGCTGCCTCACGACGCGGCTACTTTGCCATCGTGGCGACCTGTGGTGACGACCCGCAACAGGAAAAAGCGTCCGCTGAATCCTTACTGGACAGACGCGTCGACGGACTGATTCTATCAACCTGCCGTCTGGGCGATCCGCTTCCGCAGACGCTGCGGGAACGCGAAATACCGCACGTACTGGTATTGCGCACCGACGGCGTGAGCCCCTCTTCCGTGGGTGATGACGAAATGGGCGGCTACCTTGCCGCGCGCCATCTGATCGATTTAGGCCATAAAAAAATCGGTATGATTGGTGGGCCGGATTTTGCCTCCAATGCGTTGAATCGTCGGAAAGGTTTTGAACGGGCAATGAAGGAAGCCGGTTTGTCTGTTCGACCAGAGTGGTGTCGTTCCTCTGACTTTAATATCCAGTCGGGCGAAGAGGTGGGGTCGTCGATGTTAAACCATTCCTCGCGGCCTACAGCGATTTTTGCCGTCAATGACGAGATTGCGATTGGCGTGATGGCGGCGGCGCATCATGCAGGGATCACCATTGGCAAAGAGCTGTCACTGGTAGGATACAACGATATTCCTCTCGTCAGCCGGTTGCCTGTCGCCTTAACCTCAGTGCGTACGCCACTGGAGCATATTGCAGGTAATGCCGTGGATATGCTCATCAATGGCAAGAATGAACCACATTTATCGACCATTATTCCCACGCTAATTCCGCGAAAATCCACCGCTTCCCCTCATTAGTAGCCCGTCTGACCAATGACTGCATTGCGAGAGTAATGCGGTCATGAATCCTCTGCGATCTGGATCGCAGACAATGATTTTCTCCTTGGGTGTTTTGTGATGGCTGCCGCACTTATTAACAGTAGCTGGTTGACGCGATGAGATTACATTGCGAACTTAACCTAAATGAAAACGATTGCAGTAACGTTTGCACTCATTTTTCATCCTGACTGCACTTATGAGTAAACGTCTATTACATCAAGGAGTTAATTATGATTAATATCGACCTCAGAGGCTTAACCCCTGCACCTGTTACCCCATTCACTCGCGAAGGAAAAGTTGATTTTGACGCTATTCAACGTCTGGGCAGTTGGCTGGGAAGTATTGACGGCGTAAAAGGGCTGGTGGTCCTGGGGCACGCAGGTGAGGGCACGTTTCTGACCCAGGATGAGCAGGCCGACGTCATTCGGGCATTTGTAAAATCCGTTGAAGGCAAGATCCCCGTCATTGCCGGTATTACTGGGGAAGGAACCGAAGTGGCGGCACGTGAGGCAAAACGCGCTGTTGAGGCGGGGGCGGCTGCCGGTTTACTTTATCCTTCACACGGCTGGTTGCGTTTTGGTTATCAGGACGGCGCGCCACAGGATCGCTATCGCGTCGTTTATGAAGAGAGTGGCTTACCGCTTATTTTATTCCAGTATCCCGACGTCACTAAAGCCACCTATAACCTGAAAACACTGCTGGATATTTCCGCTCAGCCGGGCGTGTTTGCGATGAAAAATGGTGTACGCAACATGCGTCGTTGGGATACTGAAATCCCTGTCATCCGCCGTGAACGTCCCGATCTTCAGATTCTGACCTGCCATGATGAATATCTACTGCATACCATTTTTGATGTTGATGGCTTTTTGGTGGGCTACGGCAATATTGCACCTGAGCCACTGATTGAAATGATCAATGCCGGTAAAGCGCAGGATTATAAGAAAGCCCGTGCATTACATGACCGACTGATGCCTGTGACTAAAGCCGTGTACCATCGTGGTTCACATATGGAAGGCACTGTCGCACTTAAACATGCGCTGGTTGCGCGTGGCATTCTGGAACATGCCACTGTTCGTTCACCGCTGTTACCGCTGGGTGAAGGCGCGGCAGAAGAGATTCACGCGGCAATGCGTGCTGCTGAGCTGGGTCGGGTGAAATAAAACGGGCGAGTCTGGCAGGCAGGACGCCTCAGTGTGGGAACTGCCTGTCGTAACGACGTAGCGCGATTCAACGTATTTCTCTGAGATGTCCCGGTCTGCTTACCGGCAGGCATCCAGAGAAATCATGCATCAACGCAAAAAGACTTTACGCCCCTCAGTGCACCCGATGCGCAGAAAACGGTTATTAAGCCGTGTTCCATTTCTCTGTAGGACATATCGACAAATAACCTGATGCAACCTTACGGGGGAAATGAAGCCTGTACCGGCATTGAGTGTGGGCGGTAACGGTGTCAACCGCAGTCAGAAGGAATGGAATCATGCTAATACTACAGTTTATGACCGTGCTTTTTTTCCTGTTTTTGGGCATGCGTATTGGCGGCATCGGTGTGGGGTTTGCAGGCGGGGCGGGAGTATTAATGCTGTGCGCGCTGGGTGCCACACCTGGCGACCTGCCGATGCTGGTAATGATATTTATCATGGTGGTGATTGTCGCCATCTCGGCCATGCAGCAGGCAGGAGGCATTGATTATCTGGTGCAACTGACCGAGCGTGCCTTGCGCCGTTATCCACGGCTGTTGGTGATTACGGCGCCGCTCTCAACCTGGTTATTAACCATGATGGCCAGTACAGGGCAGGTATCTTTTGCCTGTATGCCCGTGATTGTGGCAGTGGCTAAAGATAATCATCTTCGTCCAACCCGCGCATTAGCGCTTTCCGTCGCCGCATCGTTACTGGGCATTGTGGCATCACCCATTTCGGCAGCCGTGATTTTTTTTGCTGGTATTCTGGAACAGGGGCCGCACGGCTGGGGCTATATAGAACTGATTGCCGTGACCATTCCTGCCACCTTCATGGCGCTCTTATGTTCCGCATTGTTTTACCTGTGGTGGGATCGCTTACGTCACACTGACCAGCTTGAACATCAGGATAATGCGGTGAAAACCGTGCAGCTAACGCATTCCGCTATTCACGGCAGACGTTCGGTTCTGATTTTTATTATTGGCCTGGTGACGGTGCTGATTTATGCCATTATCAGCAGCCCCAAACTGGAAATCATTACTCGCCCTGTGCTCAATAGCGGACAGGCGCGCATTGCCGTGATGTTAGCGGTGGCAATGGCTATCGTCATGTTCTGTCGGGTGAATGTGCATACGATTCCGGGGTCGTCGGTGTTTAAAACCGGTATGACGTCGTGTATCTGTATACTTGGCGTGGCCTGGCTGGGTTCCACGTTTATGGAGAGCAATTGCCTGTGGTTAGAGGATATGGCCGCGCGCTATTTTCTGGATTCCACAGTGTTACTGGCACTGATTATCGTACTGGCATCATGTTTTCTCTATTCTCAGGCGGCATCGACCAAAATTCTGTTTCCGATGGCCTTGAGTATGGGCATTGCGCCCGCCACACTTGTCATCTGTTTTCCGGCAACCGCGTCCCTGTTTATCTTGCCTAACTATCCCACGTTGCTGGCCGCCGTTGCGCTGGATGATACCGGCTCCACTCGTCTGGGCCGACGAGTAATCGATCACCCGTTTATTTTGCCAGGTTTACTGGCCACCGGCTTGTCGATGCTTTTTGCCGCCGGTTTAGCCATGCTGTTCTAACCTTTAGCCTCATCCTGGGGATTAACGTGCGGTCCATGCTGTTGTGCACGTGCGGATGGCCTCTCACTGTCGGGCAAGGTGCCTTCCTGATCTTAAGGTGACTGTGTTTGCGGCGTCAGCTGACGCTGCTGAAATCCTCCTGAAAAGACTGACCTTGTGTCGTCCAGACTTCAGCACTATTTTTAAGATAATTTCCCAACCTCTCTGAATTGTGCGTAACGTCAAAGATCTGTTATGTCGTTTACGCATTTTCTTGCCTGTAAAGCCAAGCTGAATAACAATCCCTGAAACGTTTCAGCGTTGCTGTAACAACCTTCACGGGTTCAGACAGCAAGTTCCAATACCAATGAGCTGAAACGATTCAATCAGCAAGCGAGGAGAATTATGTTCCAGCTCGAATTGCAGGCCATCCATACCGGAGCCAGCGCCCAAAACAAAGAAGATGCGATTCGTCAGGTTGCGGCGGCACTTACCGCTGCAGGTAACGTGGCGGAAGGTTACGTCAATGGCATGCTGGCGCGTGAGCAGCAAACCTCAACCTTTTTGGGTAATGGTATTGCCATTCCTCATGGCACCACCGACACGCGCGATCTGGTGCTGAAAACCGGCGTTCAGGTCTTCCAGTTTCCACAGGGAATTGCCTGGGGTGACGATCAAACTGCCTATGTCGCGATTGGCATTGCCGCGAAATCGGATGAACACCTGGCGTTGCTGCGCCAGCTGACCCATGTACTCAGCGACGACAGCATTGCTGAACAGCTCAAAACCGCCTCCGCCGAGGATCTTCGTGCGCTGCTGATGGGTGAGAAGCAATCAGCAGAATTCAGCTTCGATACGTCGTTAATTACGCTGGACGTTAACGCACGCGACCTGATGACATTGCAGGCACTCAATGCCGGACGCTTACAGGCCGCTGGCGTGGTCGATGCCAGCTATGTTGCCGACGTGGTGTCAGGCAATCCCTTAAGCCTGGGTCAGGGTATTTGGTTAAGTGACAGCGGCAAGGGCAATCTGCAAAGCGGAGTGGCTGTCAGCCGCGCGGCGAATGCCTTCGAGCACCAGGGTGAATCCGTGGCAATGTTAGTAAGCGTGGCCGCTGTTGATGAACGACCATTAGAGGTCCTGGGCTATCTGAGCGCACTGTTACAGAACAACAAAGCCGACCGTTTGCTGAAAGCGGATGCAGCAGGCGTTTATGCCCTGCTGACCAGCGAAGTTGACGAGCAGGCAGATCAACTAACGGCTGAGTTTACTATCCGCAATGAGCATGGCCTGCATGCGCGCCCGGGTACGGCGCTGGTGAGCGTGATCAAACAGTTTAATAGCGACATCACGATTACCAACCTTGATGGCAGCGGTAAACCAGCAAATGGACGCAGCCTGATGAAGGTCGTCGCGCTGGGCGTGAAAAAAGGCCACCGCCTGCGTTTCACTGCCAGTGGTGAAGATGCACAGCAGGCGCTTAATGCCATTGAAGAAGCCATTAACAGTGGTTTAGGTGAGGGGGCGGCATGACCAGACGTGTTGCAACCATCACGTTGAATCCTGCGTATGATTTAGTTGGTTTTACGCCCGAAATTGAACGTGGCGAAGTCAATCTGGTGAAAACCACCGGTTTGCATGCTGCCGGTAAAGGCATCAACGTTGCCAAAGTCCTGAAAGATCTGGGCATCGACGTGACCGTTGGCGGTTTTCTCGGCAAAGACAATCAGGATGGCTTTCAGCAACTCTTCAGTGAGTTGGGTATCGCCAACCGTTTTCAGGTCGTCAATGGTCGTACGCGCATCAACGTCAAGCTTACCGAGCAAACCGGTGATGTGACCGATCTTAACTTTTCTGGCTTCCAGGTCACGGCGCAGGACTGGGATCGCTTCACCAGCGATTCATTAACCTGGCTGGGTCAGTTTGACATGGTCTGCGTGAGCGGCAGTCTGCCTGAAGGCGTCGATCCCGATGCCTTTACTCGCTGGATGACTGAACTGCGTACGCATTGTCCTTGCATCATCTTTGACAGCAGTCGCGAAGCGCTGGTGGCAGGCCTGAAGGCTGCGCCCTGGCTGGTTAAACCTAATCGTCGCGAGCTGGAAATCTGGGCAGGGCGCAAACTCCCTGCGCTCCAGGACGTGATTGACGCAGCGCATGAGTTGCGTGAGCAGGGCATTGCACATGTGGTGATTTCTCTGGGCGCAGAAGGCGCACTTTGGGTCAATGCCTCAGGTGAATGGATTGCTAAACCGCCGGTGTGCGAGGTTGTCAGCACCGTTGGCGCAGGTGACTCCATGGTAGGTGGCCTGATTTATGGCCTGTTAATGCGTGAATCCAGTGAACATACGTTACGTCTGGCTACTGCGGTAGCCGCGATGGCTGTCAGCCAGAGCAACGTCGGCGTTACTGATCGTACCCAGTTGGCCGCAATGATGGCGCGCGTCGACTTACAACCCGTTAACTGACAGCAGGAGAGCGATAGTGAAAACGCTGCTGATAAAAGATCCTTCAACAGGACTGGCTTCTGCCTACATGGCAAAACAACGCCTGGCTGCTGCGGCTGCGCAGGCTGGTTTAACACTAACCGAAAACCCGGCAGAGGCCGAGCTGGTGATCGTCACCGGTAAAACTGTGCCGGATGATGCCGCGCTGAACGGAAAGTCCGTTTGGCTGGGTGATGTACAACAGGCGGTCAGCGAACCTGAACAGTTCCTGAATCGTGCTAAGGCTGAAGCTAAGCCCTGGCAAGCCAGCGCGGCAGCACCTGCCGCGGCTGTTGTCTCTACCGCTGCGCCAGCGAATGGACCAAAACGCGTCGTTGCCGTGACCGCTTGCCCAACGGGCGTCGCGCATACCTTTATGGCGGCCGAGGCTATTCAGACCGAAGCCACCAAACGTGGCTGGTGGGTAAAAGTGGAAACCCGCGGCTCTGTTGGCGCGGGTAACGCGATTACGCCTGAAGAAGTTGCCGCAGCCGATCTGGTGATTGTGGCAGCGGATATCGAAGTGGATCTGGCAAAATTTGCGGGTAAACCGATGTATCGCACCTCAACCGGTCTGGCTCTGAAAAAGACCGCACAGGAGCTGGATAAAGCGGTTGCAGAAGCGAAGCCTTACCAACCTTCTGGCTCGCAAAACAGTCAGCAGGAAGAGAAGAAAGAGGGCGGCGCGGGCGCTTACCGTCACCTGTTGACCGGCGTATCTTACATGCTGCCAATGGTAGTGGCGGGTGGTTTGAGTATCGCACTGTCGTTTGCTTTTGGTATCACGGCCTTTAAAGAGCCCGGTACGCTGGCGGCGGCGCTGATGCAAATCGGTGGCGGCAGTGCGTTTGCACTGATGGTTCCGGTTCTGGCGGGCTTTATTGCTTTCTCTATCGCGGATCGTCCTGGTCTGACGCCTGGACTGATTGGCGGTATGATCGCCACCAGTATTAACGCGGGCTTCCTTGGCGGTATTATCGCAGGCTTTATCGCAGGTTACGCTGCCAGGCTGATTAGCGGCAAAGTGAAGCTGCCACAAAGTATGGAGGCGTTGAAGCCCATCCTGATTATTCCGCTGTTTGCCAGCCTGATCACCGGTTTACTGATGATCTATGTGGTGGGTAAACCGGTCGCGGGCATCATGAGTGCTTTGACCAGCTGGCTGGCTAATATGGGTACCGCCAATGCGATCCTGTTAGGTGCTATCCTGGGTGGCATGATGTGTACCGACATGGGCGGTCCGGTTAACAAAGTGGCTTATGCGTTTGGCGTTGGGCTGCTGAGTTCACAGACCTACGCGCCGATGGCCGCGATTATGGCGGCCGGTATGGTGCCACCGCTGGCCATGGGTCTGGCTACGCTGGTTGCGCGTCGTAAATTTAATAAAGGTCAGCAGGAAGGCGGTAAAGCCGCGCTGGTTCTGGGTCTGTGCTTTATTTCAGAAGGTGCGATTCCTTTTGCGGCTCGTGATCCGATGCGCGTCCTGCCATGCTGTATCGTCGGTGGTGCTGTGACGGGTGCAGTCTCGATGGCGATTGGTGCCAAACTGATGGCACCGCACGGCGGCTTGTTCGTGCTGCTCATCCCTGGTGCGATTACCCCAGTGCTCGGTTATCTGATGGCGATTTTGATTGGTACAGCGATTGCCGGATTAGGCTATGCGGTACTGAAGCGTCCTGAAGAAGAGCTGGCGAAAGCCTGATAGTTAAAAACTACAAAGGAGCCGCAAGGCTCCTTTTTTTTAACGTTGCTCTGACTTGAGCCAGGCGATTTCATCTTTCCAGATATCCGGATTAATGGTTTCCAGAATCAGCGGGATGCCATCAAAACGCGCATCTTTCATGATCCAGCTGAACACGGTTTTACCGATGTTCCCCTCACCCAGGCTGTGATGACGGTCAACCCGGCTGCCCAGCGTGCTCTTGGCATCGTTCAGGTGCATCCCGCGAAGATAGTTAAAACCCACAATGCGATCGAATTCAGCAAAGGTTTCGGTGCAGGCGGCTTCGCTGCACAGATCGTAACCGCCCGCAAAAGCATGGCAGGTATCAATGCAAACCCCCACGCGGGATTTGTCTTCAACATGTTCAATAATGGTTGCCAGGTGCTCAAAGCGGAAGCCGAGATTGCTGCCCTGTCCGGCGGTATTTTCGATAACGGCGGTGACGCTGTGGGTTTGATCCAGGGCGATATTGATTGACTCAGCGATGCGTTTTAAACAGCTCAGCTCATCGATCTGCTGTAGATGGCTGCCCGGATGAAAATTCAACAGTGTCAGACCCAGCTGTTCGGCGCGTTGCATCTCATCAAGAAACGCATCGCGGGATTTTTGTAACGCTTCCATGACGGGATGACCCAGATTGATCAAATAGCTGTCATGCGGCAGAATCTGGCCCGGCGCAAACTGGTATTTCTCGCAGGCAGCGCGGAAGGCCGCAATCGTGTCATCTGACAGCGGGGCCGCTTTCCATTGACGCTGATTTTTAGTGAACAGCGCAAAAGCCGTGGCTTCCAGTTCATGGGCGCGGATCACCGCCTGATCCACGCCACCCGATGCGCTGACGTGCGCGCCAATATACTTCATGCCGTTCTCCTGAAGGATTTAACTCAGATTTAACGGCATGATACACGATGGCGCGATGGCAAAGCGCGGTGCGCAGGAAATTTTTAGCCAGGTCAGGAGCGGTTTAGACCGGGAGAACAGCCGGGCTGGGAAGCGCGCGTTCCTGACAGCCATTAACGCGAGAACGCGCTCAGAGAGAGGATTGGGCAAGGGGAAATCAGCCGTTGCCCCACCGCGCATGTGTGTCAGAAGTCAGAATAAGGCAGAGGATTAATGGCGGAGTTTCGCTAACTCTTCTTCGGTCAGGCCGGTCATTTTGATCACAGTAGGGCGGTCAAGACCGTTATTTAACATGGTCTGGGCAATCTTCAGCGCTTCTTCCTTCCTGCCTTTTTCGATGCCTTTTTGTTCCAGCTGTTCTGCAATGGTCATCAGAGCCTCTCCGTGTTGCGGCACCCGCTGTGCCAGCTTATGAACAAAGGTGTGCGCATCCGACGCTTCGCCCACCTGTATCATGTAGTTTACCAGCGATATTACCTGCGATGAAGAGAGATATTCGTTCAGGAGAAGGGTGACCAGCCTGTCCATCAGCGCCGTCAGGTTACGCTGGTGGATATGCTTCTGCAGTAATGTTAAAGCGGCCATGCTGCGATGGCGCGCAATCTCGTCGTCCGGGATAATCGTCACGTCAACCAACGGGAAAGCCGTTGTATACAGCCCCCGCGCGATGTCTGGGTTGGCAAATTCGTCCAGCCAGCAGAGGGAATACGGATAGGGGCTGCGTTTACCGGTGTAGAACAACATTGGGATAACCAACGGCAGTGTTTTATGCCCGGCCTGCAGGTGACGGTGCATAGCGGCAACCGCATAGCGCATCAATCTAAAGGCCATGTGTTTATCCGGACCTGACTGATGCTCGATAAGCACATGGATATAGCCTTTGCCGGATGAGGTTTTGAGGCTGTACAGCACATCGCTGAAGTACTGCCGCAGGTCATCTTCGACAAACGAACCTGATTCCAGTTGCAGAGTAGAAAGATCGCAGAGCACGCGTAACGATGGCGGCAGATGGATCGCCATAAAATCCCGGGCAATGTCTGGCTGTGTCAGAAACTGCCGAAACAGAGCATCGTGAGGCGTAGGCGTGGTATTTTTTATCTTCATGAGTCCCGGCTCGTAAACATCCATCGGCGTAAAATAAAGCAGCCAGGAATGTTCACCTAACAGCGGCAGGGTAATGTTCGGCACGTCTCGCAAAACCGTCGCCATTGTGTCAAGCCCGCGCCGAAGCGCCGGGATAACCGGCTCGACGTCGAGCCGGTCAGAGACTTACATGTTCGCGCGCTCACGCCATAAAATGTTGAACCAGCAGATTAATACTGCCGCCGCCAACAATCAGCCAGCCGAATACCAGCGCCCCCAACAGCACGGGCTTAAATCCGGCTGCGCGCAGGGCAGTAAAGCGAGTGGTTAAACCCAGAGCCGCCATGGCCATGGTCAACAGTATCCCGCCGATGGTATTGAGCGCGTTAACCCACCCGGCAGGCAACCAGTGAAGAGAATTGAACAGGGCGACAGCGACGAATAGCAACGCAAACCACGGAAAGGTAATGGGCTGCGCCCTGTGCTGTGTTGCCTGTTCACGTCGAAGCACACCGCTCAGCAACAGTAAAAAGGGGGCCAGCATCATCACCCGTAGCATTTTCGCAATCACCGCACTGCTTTCGGTTTCTGGCGCAATACTGTGCCCGGCGGCAACCACCTGAGCCACTTCGTGGATCGTTGAACCGGTAAACACACCAAACTGGGTAAGACTCACCGTGGGGAAAAGATGATGAACCAGTGGCCACAGTAGGGGATAAATAAAGATTGCCAGGGTGCCAAACAGCACCACGGTTGCCACGGCGACCGCCACCTTTGACGGGGCCGCTTTTAAGACCGGCTCCGTGGCCAGCACGGCCGCTGCGCCACAAATACTGCTGCCTGCACCGATTAACCACACGGTGTCACGATCCAGCTTCAGCAGGCGTCTTCCCAGCAGACAGGTCATAAAAAATGTGCTGCTGAGCGTCAACAAATCAATGAGTACGCCGCTCAGGCCGACATCCGTAATTTGCTGTAAGGTGATGCGGAATCCGAACAGAATGACGCCCAACCTGAGCAATTTTTGTTTTGCCAGCAGCACCCCTGCATCACATTGACCGGCCATGGGTGAATACACCGTGTTACCGATAATGATGCCGAGCATAATGGCCAGGGTTAATGAACCCAGTCCCAGACGCGAGACGGCCGGCACCTGAGCCAGCAGGGCGGTGACGGCGGCAATTGTACCGCATAACAACAGGCCCGGCAGCCATTGCTGCACGGGATGAGATTTAGAAATGCTGATGTCGGCCATGATTACGCTCCTGGTTGAGTACGCATCATCACGCCAGGTTTGTTAAAAGTGAAATTGATTATATATTTATAATCTACCGCTATAAGTGATAAGGCAGGGTTTATGCTGTTCGCACGACTGGGGCGTTTCATTACGCTTATCAAAAGAGATGTTTTAACGCTCGTCTATGCCTGTCGCGATCCGCGAACGCCGCTGTGGTGTAAAGGCCTGGCGGTAGGACTCATGGCATACGGTATCAGCCCCATTGATTTGATTCCTGATGTAATCCCGGTGGTGGGACTACTGGATGATGCGGTGATCATTCCCACGGGTGTCATGGTGTTGCTGAAAATGCTGCCGAAGGCGGTGCGTGACAGCAGCGCGGAGCGTGCCCGGCAACAACGCGTACGCGGTAAAAAAGTGTTCAGCGTGCTGGCGGTGGTGTTCCTGCTGTGGATAGCCTTGATCATTTACCTTGTACAGCGTTAAGTCATTCAGGAGTTCCCATGCACATTACACTGCGGCAAATTGAAGTTTTCACCGAAGTGCTGAAAAGCGGTTCCACCACCCAGGCTTCCCAGGTGCTGGCTTTGTCTCAGTCAGCCGTCAGCGCGGCCCTGGCCGATCTGGAAAACCAGCTTGGCGTTCAGCTTTTCGATCGCGTCGGCAAGCGGCTGGTACTGAACGAGCATGGCCGGTTACTCTATCCCCGCGCCGTGGGGCTGCTTGAACAGGCCACAGAAATCGAACAGTTATTTAAAGAAGATAACGGTGCGATTCGTATTTATGCCAGCAGTACGATAGGGAATTACCTGCTGCCCGGGATGATTGCCGGCTACCGCCGTGATTTCCCGACCTTGCCTTTAGAGCTGAGTGTCGGAAACAGTCAGGACGTGATCACGGCCGTCTCTGATTTTCGAGTAGACGTAGGGTTAATAGAAGGCCCGTGCCATATGACGGAACTGGTGAGTGAACCCTGGCTTGAAGATGAGCTGGTGGTATTTGCCGCGCCCGATGCTCCGATTTTGCAGCAGCCGGTCACACTGACAACCCTGGCCGATGCCACCTGGATTCTCCGCGAACGCGGTTCAGGCACCCGTGAAATCGTTGATTATCTCTTATTGTCCCATTTACCGACGTTCCAGCTCGGTATGGAACTGGGGAATTCTGAAGCGATCAAACATGCCGTCCGGCACGGTATGGGCATTAGCTGTTTGTCCCGCCGCGTCATCGCCGATCAACTGAGCGCCGGAACGCTTATCGAACTGAATACGCCGTTGCCCAATCTGACGCGTACGCTTTATCGCATTCATCATCGGCAAAAACACATCTCAAAGGCCCTGACGCGGTTTTTGTCCTACTGCCGTGAATAAACGCAGAGAGCCGATCTGGTGGTGAAATCAGCGGTTCAACCCCTTGAAATTCAGGGAAACAGGCATCGCCGCTAATAATTTCCCGTGAATCATGAAGGTAACTTATAACTGTATAGCATTCGCTATACAGCACGGCCTTTGCTGCTACAATCGCGCCTTATTTTTACCCAGCGTAATGTTTACACATGCATAATGACTCAAATACAACACAACAACCTGCGTTACGACGCGATCTAAAAGCACGTCACCTCACCATGATCGCCATCGGCGGTTCAATTGGTACAGGTCTCTTTGTCGCATCGGGAGCCACCATCTCTCAAGCTGGCCCCGGCGGCGCGTTACTCTCCTATGCCTTAATTGGCCTGATGGTCTACTTCCTGATGACCAGCCTGGGTGAACTGGCGGCGTTTATGCCGGTATCGGGCTCTTTTGCTACCTATGGTGCAAAATATGTCGAAGAAGGCTTCGGTTTCGCGCTGGGCTGGAACTACTGGTACAACTGGGCGGTTACGATTGCTGTCGATCTGGTGGCCTCCCAACTGGTCATGAATTACTGGTTCCCGGATACGCCAGGCTGGATCTGGAGCGCCCTGTTCCTGAGCCTGATGTTCCTGATTAATTACATCTCGGTGAAGGGCTTTGGCGAAACGGAATACTGGTTCTCGCTGATCAAGGTTGTCACCGTGGTGATCTTTATCCTGGTCGGCGTGCTGATGATTGTCGGCATTATGCGCGGCGCCGAAAATGCGGGCTGGCATAACTGGCAGGTGGGGGACGCGCCCTTTGCAGGTGGGTTTGCCTCGATGATCGGTGTGGCAATGATTGTCGGTTTCTCATTCCAGGGCACTGAGCTGATCGGTATCGCGGCGGGTGAATCAGAAGATCCCGCTAAGAATATCCCGCGCGCGGTGCGTCAGGTGTTCTGGCGTATTCTGCTGTTCTATGTGCTGGCTATCCTGATCATCAGCCTGATTCTGCCTTATACCGATCCGCAGCTGCTGCACAATGATATTAAAGATATCAGCGTCAGTCCGTTTACGCTGGTGTTCAAAAATGCCGGTCTGCTGTCGGCGGCGGCGGTGATGAATGCGGTGATTTTAACGGCGGTATTGTCCGCCGGTAACTCCGGAATGTACGCCTCAACGCGAATGCTTTATAACCTGGCTCGTGAAGGCAAAGCGCCGCGTATTTTTGCCCGACTGTCAAAAGGCGGTGTACCGCGAAATGCCCTGTGGGCGACCACGGTGGTGGCGGGCCTGTGCTTTTTGACCTCGAAATTTGGCAATCAGGAAGTCTATCTCTGGCTGTTGAATACCTCCGGCATGACCGGCTTCATCGCCTGGTTGGGGATTGCGATCAGCCACTATCGTTTCCGTCGTGGTTATGTGGCGCAAGGGCGGGATCTTAATGCATTGCCTTACCGTTCGGGCTTCTTTCCTGTCGGTCCCATTTTTGCCTTTATCCTCTGCCTGATGATCACCTTAGGGCAGAATTATCAGGCGTTCCTGCAGGACAGAATTGACTGGTATGGTGTGGCAACCACCTATATTGGTCTGCCGCTGTTTCTGCTTATCTGGCTGGGTTACAGGCTGGTGCGGGGCGGTCGCATTATCAAATACAGTGAGATGGAATTCCCTCTCCATCAAGACGATAAATGACCAGAAGCGACGGTGAAAGCCGTGCGCTTTTTACCTTACGTCATCACTGTTAACATTCGATGAATTGATAATTATTATCACCTGCACTATTGTGGCTGCGTTTTTAATTTTGGAGCCATTACTGGGTTGAATCATGACAACGGAATCCTCGTTGATCGGTGCTGAAGAGGGCCATCAGCACACACTGACAAACTATCATCAGGTTGTGCGCCGCCGCCTGTTCTGGCTGGGCGCGCTGCTGACAGCAATACTCGCCTCACTCATTCTCGATTTTACGCTCGGTCCGGCAGGGCTTTCTTTATCCGTGCTGTGGCACACACTGCTGTCTCCCGAGAGCGTTGATGCGGGTACACGGGTGATCGTCTGGGATATCCGCTTACCCTATGCATTAATGGCCATAGTTGTCGGCCTGGCGCTCGGCCTGGCCGGGGCGGAAATGCAAACCATCCTGAATAATCCCCTTGCCAGCCCCTTCACGCTGGGCGTGTCCTCTGCGGCCGCGTTTGGTGCCGCGCTGGCCATTATTCTGGGCGTGGGTATTCCCGGTATTTCCGGACAGTGGTTTATTTCAGCTAACGCGTTTCTGTTTGCCCTGTTCGCCGCATTAATGCTGGACGGGATTACACGCTGGACCCAGGTGTCCTCCTCAGGTGTGGTGCTGTTTGGTATCGCCCTGGTGTTTACCTTTAATGCACTGGTTTCGATGATGCAGTTTATCGCCAGTGAAGATACGCTGCAGGGACTGGTGTTCTGGACCATGGGCAGCCTGGCGCGCGCGTCCTGGGAAAAACTGGGCGTACTGAGTGCAGCCTTTGCGGTGCTGGTTCCTTTCTCCATGCTCAGTAGCTGGAAGCTCACCGCGCTGCGGCTGGGGGAAGACAGGGCGATCAGTTTTGGTATCGATGTGCGTCGCTTGCGTCTGGCGACTCTGCTGCGCATCAGCGTGCTTTCCGCACTGGCGGTCGCTTTCGTTGGCCCCATTGGCTTTATTGGCCTGGTCGCACCCCATATTGCACGCATTATGTTTGGTGAAGATCATCGCTTTTATTTGCCTGCCAGCGCACTTACCGGTGCACTGGTGCTGTCGCTGGCTTCCGTGGCGTCGAAGAACCTGATCCCTGGCGCGATCATTCCGGTCGGCATTGTCACTTCGCTGATTGGTGTGCCGTTCTTCCTGAGTATTATTCTGCGCCATCGGGGGAATGTGTGATGGAACAAGGTTTAAGCCTGGGCGGTTTCACCACCGGTTACCCTAAACGTCAGGTGATTGAAAACCTGAATGTCGCGCGTTTGCCGCGTGGCGAGATTACGGTACTGCTTGGACCGAACGGCTGCGGCAAATCAACGCTGCTGCGTGCACTGGCCGGGCTGAATAAAGGGCAGGGCGAACTGTGGCTAAACGGGGAAGACCTGATGACCCAGCCTTTCGCGCGCCGTGCCAGGCAGGTCGTCTATTTACCCCAATCCCTGCCGGCGGGTGTTCACCTGCACGTGCTGGAGTCCATTATTGTGGCGCAGCGTGCTTCAAGTGGATTACACAGTGCCGCCAGCGAAGCGGACGTGATGGTGCTGCTGGAGCAGTTGGGCATCGCTCATCTGGCCATGCGTTATCTCGACCAGCTTTCTGGCGGACAAAAACAGTTGGTTGGCCTGGCGCAGTCGCTTATTCGTCGGCCTGCGCTGCTGCTGTTGGATGAACCGCTCAGCGCGCTGGATTTAAATTACCAGTTCCACGTAATGGATTTGGTACGGCGCGAAACCGCGCTGCGCAATATGGTTACGGTGGTGGTGGTGCACGATATCAATATCGCCTTGCGCCACGCTCAGCATGCGTTGATGCTCAAAGAGGGCAAACTCATTGCTGAAGGCGCGCCGGATCACGTCATCACACCCGCTACGCTGGCGCAGGTTTATGGCGTGCAGGGCCGCATTGAGCACTGTTCGCGAGGAACACCGCAGGTCATGATTGACGGGCTGGTCCAGGAAGGGCTGGCGTAGAATCCGGGGATTGCTCAGGCAATCCCCTTTTTTATATCACCCCACCAACAGGTGTTGCGCATGGAAGCGCAGGTGATCTTCGACAAAACTGGCAATGAAGAAGTAACTGTGATCGTAGCCAGGCTGGATACGCAGTGTTAATGGAAAGCCCATCTCCTGAGCAATCGCTTCTAAGCGCTCCGGCTGGAGTTGATCGGCCAGGAACTGATCGCTGTCGCCCTGATCGATCAACAACGGCAGGCGATGCTGAACGTTATGCATCAACTGACAGCTGTCATAAGCGCGCCAGGCCTGGCGATCCTCTCCCAGATAGGCCGTGAATGCTTTCTGGCCCCAGGGAACGTCACACGGATTAACGATAGGCGCAAACGCCGAGGCAGACGCAAAGCGATTGCCCAGACGTAATGCCAGCATCAGTGCGCCATGTCCACCCATGGAGTGCCCCATGATTGACTGACGTTCACTGACTTTAAAGTTATCGGCGACCACTGCGGGCAGCTCTTCACTGAGGTAATCGAACATACGGTAGTGGCTTGCCCAGGGTTGTTGCGTGGCATTGAGGTAAAACCCTGCGCCCTGACCCAGATCATAGCCCTCGTCATTGGCGACCTGCTCACCGCGTGGGCTGGTATCTGGCATGATTAACACCAGACCCAGCTCGGCGGCAACACGCTGTGCGCCTGCCTTGGTGGTGAAGTTTTCATCATTGCAGGTCAGCCCCGCCAGAAACCACACCACCGGCGGTGGGGAATCACCGCGCGGGCTTGGCAAATAGATACTGAACGTCATCGGGCAGTTCAGCACCTGTGACTGATGACGCCAGCGCTGCTGCCAGCCGCCAAAAATTCGATGCTCTTCCAGCAGCTCCAGAGTAGATGTCATAGCGCCCCCGATTACTTATTAAAATGCACGACGGAGCGGATCGATTTTCCATCATGCATTAAATCAAAGGCGTCATTAATCTCTTCCAGCGGCATGGTGTGCGTGATGAAATCATTCAGGGCAAATTTGCCGTCCAGATAATCCTGCACAATACCAGGCAACTGTGAGCGGCCTTTTACGCCACCAAAGGCAGAGCCACGCCAGACACGACCGGTAACCAGTTGGAACGGACGCGTCGAAATTTCCTGACCCGCACCCGCCACCCCAATGATCACCGACTCACCCCAGCCTTTATGACAGCACTCAAGGGCAGAGCGCATGACGTTGACGTTACCGATACATTCAAATGAGAAATCCACCCCGCCGTCGGTGAGTTCAACAATCACATCCTGAATGGGTTTGTCATAATCCTTTGGGTTAATCAGATCGGTCGCGCCCAGCTTACGGGCCAGATCGAACTTGCTGGTGTTGATATCAATACCAATAATGCGACCGGCTTTGGCCATTTTCGCGCCGATGATTGCAGACAGTCCAATACCGCCCAGACCAAAGATGGCAACGGTATCGCCTTCTTTAACCTTAGCCGTATTCATCACCGCACCCATGCCGGTGGTAACACCGCAGCCCAGCAGGCACACTTCTTCCAGTGGGGCTTCTTTACTGATTTTTGCCAGGGAGATTTCAGGCACGACGGTGTATTCAGAGAAGGTGGAGGTGCCCATATAGTGGAAAATGGGCTTGCCGTCTTTGAAGAAACGCGTAGTACCGTCAGGCATCAGACCTTTGCCTTGCGTGGTACGAATGGCCTGACACAGGTTGGTTTTACCGGACAGGCAGAACTTACATTTGCCGCATTCTGGCGTGTAAAGCGGGATCACGTGATCGCCCACTTCAACGCTGGTCACGCCTTCGCCCACCGCTTCAACAACGCCACCGCCTTCGTGACCCAGAATGGCCGGAAACACGCCTTCGGGATCGCTGCCAGACAGCGTGTAAGCATCGGTATGACAGACGCCAGTCGCAACGATACGCACCAGCACTTCCCCTTTCTGCGGCGGCATTAAATCCACTTCTTCGATTTTCAGCGGTTCGCCTGCGGCCCAGGCTACGGCGGCGCGGGTTTTGATCATGTTCATGCAATCCCTCTTACAGTCAGATTGTGACGCGACATGGCGTCTGGATGGTCGTGATAAGTTAAAAATAGCGCGGAAACACTATTCCGCTGCATGTAATGGATGCATCAGCTCATCATTGAGCGGACGATCGTGAAATTGTTCGATAATAAGGTACTTCAGCGCCTCAACGTTGGGCGTGAAGGCATCGCGTCGCCACATCAGCCAGGTGGCGGTGTCGCGGTATTCAGCCGGAAGGCTGTGTACCTGCACACGGGCGCGGTCTGGCATCTGTTTCAGGACCGACGCCGGTATCATGGCAACGCCAGCACCGCCCGCCACGCAGGCCAGCATGGCGTGATAGGACTGAATCTCCATCACCGTGTTAGGTGCCGCCTGACTGTCGCGATACCATGCTTCAAGTTTAACCCGGTAGGAGCAGCTGTTACGAAACGCAAACAAGGTATCCTCCTGGGTGTCCCGTGCGCAGGTCACCGGGATATGGTCAAGGTCGGTGATTAAAACCATTTCCTCGCGAAAGGCAATGCAGCCATTGAGATCGTCGTGTTGAACCGGCCCATCGACCAGGGCTGCCGCCAGGGTGCCTTCGCGCACCCGATCGATAATTTCTCCCGAGGTGCCGGTGATCAGCGATAAGGCGACCGCAGGAAAACGTTGATGGTAGGCAGCAAGAAGGCCGGGCAGGCGCGTCGCCGCCGTGCTCTCCATGGAGCCAAGCGCGAAGTTACCGCCAGGCTTACCCGCCCGGGTCATACTTAATGCTTCATCACTCAACGCCAGAATACGCTGTGCGTAATTAAGGAAATTATGGCCCATAGGCGATAACCGGATGCGCTGTTTTTCGCGAATAAACAGATCCACCCCCAATTCCTCTTCCAACTGGCGCAGGCGCGTGGTGAGATTGGACGGTACCCGATGCAAGTGTTCTGCCGCACGGGCCAGGGAACCGCTCTCTGCCACGGAACAGAACATACGTAACTGAACTAAATCCATAGTGTTCTCTTACCGTAAACAAGTTGCTTAAGATTATTCACTTTTTGTGAGTTTAAGCATCGTTCATGCTATAAGCAAGTTTCAACGCAAAAAACTGAGGTACCAGATGGCGTTTCGCGTGGCGATAAGTGCATTTTTAACCTTGTTTGTGGCTATGGGAATAGGGCGCTTTACCTTTACCCCCCAGGTGCCCTTGATGATCCAGGAACATCAGTTAACCCTCACCAGTGCCAGTCTGGTGGCGGCGTTAAACTACCTGGGGTATCTGTGTGGCTCTTTTGATGCCATGCGCGCGCATCAACGCGTTGAGCTGCGTCTGCAACTGGGAATATGGGGCACCGTTGTACTGACGGCGCTGTCAGCCCTGGCTGACGGGCCAGGATGGCATGGGGTGATCCGCTTTGTTATTGGTTGGGCCAGCGGCTGGGCGATGGTGCTGGTCGCGGCGTGGAGCAACGAGCAGTTGCACCACCATGGCCGTCCCGGCCTGTCGGCAGCGGTGTTTGCCGGGCCGGGCGCAGGCATTTTTGTCAGCGGCCTGTTGGCCGTTACGCTACACAGTTTACAGGTCAGCGCAGCACTGGCCTGGTCGATTTATGCAGCGCTGGCAGCGGTGCTGGTCGCGCTTATCAGCCGCAACCTGCCGCGCGCGGGTAAACTGCATCGGCCCGAACAGGCCCCGCAACCGCTGGTTCTGACCCGCAATCTTAAGCGGCTGGTTCTGAGTTACAGTCTGGCCGGCTTTGGCTATATTTTGCCAGCAACCTTTCTTTCACAGATGGCGGCAGCGCGTTTCCCTGGCAGTGCCACGGCCCAGTTCGTCTGGCCGGTATTCGGCGGGGCGGCAGTTGTGGGTATTGTGTTAGGCATTGCTACTCGCCGGACAGGCAGCAGCCATGCCCGCTTAGCCGTGGTGCTGTGGGCGCAGGCGTTGGGCGTGCTGGCGGCGGCGCTGCTCCCTGGATTCAGCGGCCTGCTAACAGGCGCGCTGCTGGTCGGCGGGGGCTTTCTGTGCGTGGTGCAGTTGTCGCTGCTCTGCGCCCGTGAGCTGGCGCCGCAACATATGCGTTACATGGCCGGGCTGCTGACAACCGGATATGCGATTGGGCAGTTGGCAGGGCCGATGCTTTCCTCGCTTTCAACGCTGTTCTTACATCGCCTGGAGCCTGCCTTGTGGGTCGCCGGTGCCAGCCTGATATGGGCAGGGCTGCTGGTCTGGCGGCGGGCAGCATGAAAAGCTTTCATCCCCAATCAGATTGATTGCTGGATTACCTGCACAGAAAGTTTCACAATACGCGCTCAGTAATATGACCCGCTGGCAACAAACGGCGGGCGCAACACCTGCCGGAGAAGAGTAAGATGAGTACCTTAAGTCAGGAAGCTGCACTGGTCCACGAAGCGCTGCTGGCGCGTGGACTGGAAACGCCGCTGCGTGCACCCGCGCGTGAAATAGACGATGAAACGCGTAAAAGCCTGATTGCAGGCCATATGACGGAAATCATGCAGCTGCTGAATCTGGATCTTGAAGATGACAGCCTGATGGAAACCCCGCACCGCATCGCCAAAATGTATGTCGATGAGGTCTTTTCCGGTCTCGATTATGCTAACTTCCCCAAAATCACCCTCATTGAAAACAAGATGAAAGTGGATGAGATGGTCACGGTTCGCGACATTACGCTGACCAGCACCTGCGAACATCACTTTGTGATTATCGATGGGAAAGCGACGGTTGCCTACATCCCCAAAGATAAAGTGATTGGCTTATCAAAGATCAACCGTATCGTACAGTTTTTCGCACAGCGGCCTCAGGTGCAGGAGCGTTTAACCCAGCAGGTCCTGCTGGCGCTGCAGACGCTGTTGGGCACCAACAACGTTGCCGTCTCGATTGATGCCGTTCACTATTGTGTCAAAGCGCGCGGCGTGAAGGATGCAACCAGCGCGACCACGACGACCTCGCTGGGCGGCCTGTTTAAATCCAGCCAAAACACCCGTCAGGAATTTCTGCGCGCGGTACGTCATAACTAAAGCTGACAGGCGGGCGCGGCTGTCGTCTGCCTGATACTTCAGGATTCCACATGCAACGCTACCTCGTGCTGGATTTCATTCGGGGCTGTGCCATTCTCGGCATTCTGGTGTTAAACATTATTGGCTTTGGTTTACCTTCCGCCGCGTATCTCAATCCCGCCTGGCAAGGCAGCGTCACGCTCTCTGATGCCTGGACATGGGCCATTTCCGACATCTTTGCCCAGCTCAAATTCCTGACGCTATTCGCCTTGCTGTTTGGCGCAGGACTGCAAATGCAGCTGTCACGCGGCAGTCGCTGGCTGAGCGCCCGTTTATCCTTGTTAGTGGTGCTGGGATTTATTCACAGTGTCTTTATCTGGGAAGGGGATATTTTACTGGATTACGGCATTATCGGGCTGATCACCTGGCGTATGTTGCGTGATGTACCTTCAACGCGGGGGCTCATTAACACGGGCGTCCTGCTCTATCTGATGGGATGTGCCGTATTGCTGGTGTTCGGGCTTATCTCCAGCCCTGAACCTTCGCCATCGTGGCTCCCGGGTGCCGCCGGGATTCAGTATGAGCAGTTCTGGAAGCTGACGGGTGGCCTGGCTGCCGTGCAGATTCGTCTGGACCACCTTTCCTCGGGCCTGATGGCGCTGGTGGCGCAGTATGGCTGGCAACTGGCCGGATTGATGATGCTGGGTGCTGCTCTGGTGCGCTGTGGCTGGCTGAAAGGCGCCTTTCCGGTGCACCACTACCGGCGCGTAGCCGCAATGTTATTGCCGCTGGGGTTACTGATCGCTACTGTCGGTGTGGCAGCACAGTGGTGGGTCGACTGGGATTACCGCTGGAGCGCTTTTTTTCTGCAACTGCCGCGTGACCTGGCCAGTCCATTGATCAGTCTTGGCTATGTCGCATTATGTTTCGGCTTTTGGCCTTCTCTCCAACGCTGGCGGCTGAGCTATGCCATCCGCTGCGTGGGCAGGATGGCGCTCAGCAACTATCTGTTGCAATCCCTGATATGCACCACGCTGTTTTACCGCTTCGGCTTGTTTATGCATTTCTCACGGCTACAGCTGGTTATGCTGGTACCGGCCATCTGGTGCGTTAACCTGCTGTTTTCTGTGCTGTGGTTGCGCTATTTCCCGCAGGGCCCAATGGAATGGGTCTGGCGTCGTCTGACGCAGATTACGGCAGGCCCCTCATCCACTTCCCCTTCTGAAAGATAATGACCGCCATCACAAAGGTTACAGAATTGTATGTAACCGTTTTCATTGATGTGACGTAATTCACGCTGCACGCTCTTCTTCCCTGACAAAATAGCGCCGGTGTTGTAACTGGCATAATGCCTTATCTCTCTGGAAGTGCTGCATGATAACGATTCGTGATGTTGCGCGTCAGGCCGGTGTGTCGGTCGCTACCGTTTCGCGCGTACTAAATAACAGCAGCGCGGTCACCGCTGAAACACGTGATGTGGTGTTACAGGCGGTTGACGCTCTGGGCTATCGCCCAAATGCCAATGCACAGGCGCTGGCAACCCAGGTGAGCGATACCATCGGGGTGGTCGTCATGGATGTGTCCGATCCCTTTTTTGGCGCGCTGGTCAAGGCGGTAGACACGGTGGCACAGCGCGTACATAAACATGTTCTGATCAGTAACTCCTGGCACCATGAAGAGAAAGAGCGTCATGCGATTGAGGTACTGATTCGCCAACGCTGCAATGCGCTGGTGGTGCACGCGAAAACGCTTTCAGACGCGGAACTGGCTGATTTTATGAGCCAGGTGCCCGGTATGGTGGTGATTAACCGTAGCGTGCCGGGTTTTGAGCACCGTTGCGTCAGCCTTGATAATGTAACAGGCGCATTGATGGCCTCAAGAATGCTGCTGCAACAGGGTCATTGCCGCATTGGCTATCTGTGTTCCAGCCATCCTATCGAAGATGTCGCGCAGCGGCGGGAAGGCTGGCTGCAGGCAATGGCAGAGCAGGGGATTCGCCCGCAGGAAAGCTGGATTGCCAGCGCGGAGCCTGATATGCAAGGGGGCGAAGCGGCAATGGTGGAACTCCTGGGCCGTAATCTCAACCTCAGTGCCATCTTCACCTACAACGACAGCATGGCGGCGGGGGCCCTCACGGCCCTAAAAGACAACGGTATTCAGGTGCCCCAGCATTTTTCAGTGGTGGGCTTCGATGATATCCCGATTTCACGTTATACCGATCCTCAACTGACCACGGTCCGTTATCCTATTGTTTCTATGGCGAAACTTGCCACTGAGCTGGCGCTTCAGGGCGCGGCGGGCTGTATCGACAACAGTGCAAAACACATCTTTATGCCGACGCTGGTACGCCGCCACTCGGTGGCGCAAAAGCAAATTGTGGAGTCCGTCACTAATTCAGGCGATTCAGCGATGTAACCGTTTTCAATCTGTGATTGTATTCACAGTTAATTAACATTGCTCTCACTATGATGGCAGCGTCTAACAGTACTGAAACATTATGTAACGCCACTCTCTTCATGAGGGGGCCGACCGGGCGTCGGTTTACATGGTTCATGACACGCACTATGGATGCATTGCCTACACGGAAGTCACGGAAGTCGAGTTTTGCATGGCACAGCAGGGGCTCCGCCTGATAAAGCGCATCCTGCCTCGCCGAATAATTCTACCTGATGTTCTGACGCCATCTGGGCGGCTGAACAAAAAAAGACCCTGCAAAAAAACCGGAGATACCATGAATAAGAAGGTTTTCACGCTCACAGCACTGGTTGCCAGCATGATGTTTGGTGCAACTGCTCATGCCGCTGACACACGCATCGGCGTGACCATTTACAAATACGACGACAACTTTATGTCGATGGTTCGTAAAGATATCGAGAAAGAAGCCAATACACTGGGCGGCATTCAGCTGCTGATGAATGACTCACAGAACGATCAATCCAAACAGAACGATCAAATTGACGTGCTGATGGCAAAAGGCGTGAAAGCGTTAGCCATTAACCTGGTTGACCCGGCTGCGGCGGCCGTTGTCGTGCAAAAAGCCCGTGCTAACGATATTCCCGTGGTGTTCTTCAATAAAGAGCCTAACGCTAAAGTGCTGGCCGGCTATGACAAAGCGTACTACGTGGGTACCGACTCTAAAGAGTCAGGCGTGATTCAGGGCAAACTGATTGAGAAGCACTGGAAAGCGACCCCAGCATGGGACCTGAATAAAGATGGCGTGATCCAGTATGTTCTGCTGAAAGGCGAGCCGGGCCATCCTGATGCAGAAGCACGTACCAAATATGTTATCGACACGCTGAACAAAGACGGCCTGAAAACCCAGAAGTTAGCGATGGATACGGCTATGTGGGATACCGCTCAGGCGAAGGATAAGATGGACGCATGGCTGTCTGGTCCAAACGCTAAGAAAATTGAAGTGGTTATCGCTAACAACGATGCAATGGCAATGGGCGCAGTTGAAGCACTGAAAGCGCACAACATGTCTTCCATTCCGGTATTCGGTGTGGATGCGTTACCTGAAGCGCTGGCGCTGGTTAAGTCAGGTGCAATGGCGGGTACCGTGCTGAATGACGCGGAAAACCAGGCGAAAGCGACCATTGATATGGCGAAAAACCTTGCAGATGGCAAACCGGCTACGGCAGGCACCAACTTCAAGATGGTAGATAAGATCGTCCGCGTACCTTATGTACCGGTCGATCAAGAAAACCTGTCTCAGTTCCAGAAATAAGTTTTTGCAGATGGGCGCGGCAGCTGCTGCGCCTTTTTTATGTCATCACCGTTTTTTAGCCAGGTAAATTATGGCCAGTGATAATACGACCGCGCAGCGCGAATATCTGCTGGAAATGACCGACGTCAGTAAATCATTTCCCGGCGTGAAAGCTCTCGATAACGTTAATTTAAAAGTGCGGCCTCACTCCGTTCATGCACTGATGGGTGAAAACGGCGCTGGTAAATCGACGTTGTTAAAGTGCTTATTTGGTATCTATAAAAAAGATACCGGCAGTATTCTTTTTCAAGGGCAGGAAATTGATTATAAAAGCTCCAAAGAAGCGCTGGAAAACGGCGTATCAATGGTGCATCAGGAATTAAATCTGGTATTGCAACGCACCGTGATGGACAACATGTGGCTTGGGCGTTATCCACGCAAAGGCTTCTTTGTCGATCAGGACAAAATGTACCGTGATACCAAAGCGATTTTTGACGAGCTGGATATCAATATCGATCCTCGTGATAAAGTCGCCCATCTCTCTGTCTCGCAAATGCAGATGATTGAGATTGCTAAAGCGTTTTCCTATGACGCAAAAATCGTGATCATGGATGAACCGACTTCCTCCTTAACGGAAAAAGAAGTTAATCATCTGTTCACGATTATCCGTAAGCTGAAAGATCGCGGCTGCGGTATTGTTTATATCTCGCATAAGATGGAAGAGATCTTCCAGCTGTGCGATGAAATTACCATCCTGCGTGATGGTCAGTGGATTACGACTCAGCCGCTTGAAGGGCTGGATATGGATAAGATCATCTCCATGATGGTCGGACGTTCACTGAGCCAGCGCTTCCCGGATCGTATCAACGTCCCGGGAGAAACCATTCTTGAGGTGCGTAATCTGACCTCACTGCGTCAGCCTTCTATTCGTGATATTTCGTTTGATTTGCGTAAAGGGGAGATACTCGGCATTGCCGGGTTAGTGGGTGCAAAACGTACTGATATCGTTGAAACGCTGTTTGGCATTCGCGAAAAATCAGGCGGCACCATTAAACTGCATGGTAAAACGATTAACAATCATACGGCCAATGAAGCCATTAACCACGGCTTTGCGCTGGTGACGGAAGAGCGTCGTTCTACCGGTATTTATGCTTTTTTGGATATTGGCTTTAATTCTCTTATATCCAATATCAAAAAATATAAGAACAGTATTGGCCTGCTGGATAATAAACGCATGAAAAGCGATACCCAATGGGTGATCGATTCCATGCGGGTAAAAACCCCTGGGCACCATACGCAAATTGGTTCGCTTTCTGGTGGTAACCAACAGAAAGTGATTATTGGACGCTGGTTGCTGACTCAGCCCGAAATATTAATGCTCGATGAACCGACGCGCGGGATTGATGTGGGTGCCAAATTCGAGATTTACCAGTTGATGGCGGAGCTGGCAAAGAAAGAAAAGGGCATCATTATTATCTCTTCCGAAATGCCAGAGCTGTTAGGCATCACCGATCGTATTCTGGTAATGAGTAACGGTCTGGTAGCCGGCATTGTTGATACGAAAACTACCACGCAGAACGAAATATTGCGTTTAGCGTCATTACACCTTTAATGAAGTAAGGGCTGTTAACATGAAAGCGACTACAAAAAAGAATGCGCTAACCTGGCTTAAAGAGGGCGGCATTTATGTCGTACTGCTGGTACTACTGGCTATTATTATTTTCCAGGACCCGACATTTTTAAGTTTAATGAACCTGAGTAACATTCTCACCCAGTCCTCGGTGCGTATTATTATCGCATTGGGCGTCGCCGGGCTGATTGTGACCCAGGGTACGGACCTGTCAGCAGGCCGTCAGGTGGGACTGGCGGCGGTTGTCGCGGCAACGCTGCTGCAGTCGATGGATAACGTCAATAAAGTGTTTCCACACATGGAAACTGTACCGATCCCAGTGGTTATTCTGATCGTCTGTGCAATTGGTGCAGTGATTGGGCTGGTTAACGGTATTATTATTGCCTATCTCAAAGTGACGCCTTTTATTACCACGCTCGGCACCATGATTATCGTTTACGGTATTAACTCCCTGTATTACGACTTTGTGGGTGCGTCACCTATCGCAGGCTTTTATGACGGCTTCTCAACCTTTACTCAGGGGTTCCTGCGTTTCGGTGATTTCAAGCTGTCGTACATCACGTTCTATGCGCTGGTTGCCATCGTTTTCGTCTGGATTCTGTGGAATAAAACCCGCTTTGGTAAAAACATTTTTGCCATTGGGGGCAATCCGGAAGCGGCGAAAGTCTCAGGCGTCAATGTTAACCTGAACCTGATTTTAATTTATGCCTTGTCCGGTGTGTTTTATGCCTTCGGCGGTATGCTGGAAGCGGGCCGTATCGGCTCAGCCACCAACAACCTCGGCTTTATGTATGAGTTAGATGCAATTGCAGCCTGCGTCGTCGGCGGGGTCTCCTTCGCCGGTGGTGTGGGTACCGTTGCGGGCGTGGTGACCGGTGTACTGATCTTTACCGTTATCAACTACGGTTTGACCTACATCGGTGTGAACCCTTACTGGCAGTACATCATCAAGGGCGGCATCATTATCTTTGCAGTGGCGCTCGACTCGCTGAAGTATTCGCGTAAAAAATAACAGCAGTGGCAATCATACAAGCGGCCTCCGGGCCGCTTTTTTTTGGGCCGTGCAAATGCGCGTCGTCAGCTGGTCTTTAGGCCGGGCACGGCCTTAATATCATCAGTTCATCAGCTAAAATCGCAAACCCGCAAACCCGCAAACCCGCAAACCCAGAAATCCGTAAGTCGATAAGTGCATAAACTGGCCAGTGAAGAACAGTCTCCTGCACGTCTGTTCGCCTTCAGCCCTCGACGGGCGCTGGATGCGATGTTGCCTTTTCGTATGATTTCTAACACTGAGAGTAGAACGGCAGGATGAAAAGATGGCAGGGCAGGAAGCGCCGTGCGAAGTCTCGTCAGCCCTTTCAGTTAAGGAAAAGCAGCACTGAGCTGACGGGATGACTAACGGCGTTTCTGTTCGAGTTCCAGCAGTTGTTCCGGGGTCACGGCCGGATAGCTTTGTGCATCTTCAGGTATCTCATGCACGGCAGGGATCGGTACCAGTGGGCCAAGGAAACGCGGTTCGCGCTTCAGCAAAAACAGATCCGCCAGCGCGCCGAGACGTGCACCCACTTCACGCATCCGCACGCTGAGCATATTTTTGGGGGACGGCACCGCATAGCACTGAGCCTGAATGCCGAGATGCAAGGCGATAAACAGTGCCCGCTCGCAGTGAAAGCGCTGGGTGATGATAATAAAGTCATTGGTATCAAATACCTTGCGCGTGCGCACAATCGAATCCAGGGTACGGAAGCCGGCATAGTCCAGCACGATATCAGCAGGATCGACACCGCCTTTAATCAAATCGCGCCGCATTGTCATCGGTTCGTTGTAGCTTTGCTGTGCATTGTCACCGCTCAACAGCAGGTAGTTAACTTTACCGCTGTTATAGGCGTTGAGCGCGCCCTGCATTCGGTAGAGGTAATACTGATTAATCACACCTGTGCGGTAATATTTCGCCGTTCCCAGCACAACGCCCACCTGACGATGGGGGAGCGACGCGAGGTTGTCATAAATATAAGGTGCCGTTTTCCAGCTGATCCAGCGATCAAGGCCGAACGCCGTCGCCACCATCGTTAAGATGATGAAAAGCAGAGCAATGAAAACGCGTTTCAGCATGCGCCTGAGCACTCGAGATCAGAAGTTTTGGTGGGACAAGGCTACTTGAGCTACACCTGCTAAGCAAGTTTACCCCGTTTGGCTGGTGTAAATTTGAGCTGCGCTGAATCAATGACGACCCAGCGCAGCAATTTTTAGATCGAGGTACGACGATAATGGCGGTATTGAGGCAGCCAGAAATTGTTCGCGATGGACTGTGACAGCACGTCTTCTGAGGTCACCACTGCCACGCCAGCCAGCTGCGCGGCTTTACCCACTTCCATGGCGATAATCTTCGACACACCCTGAATATCTTTGATTTCAGGCAGTACCGGCCCTTCACCGTCGTTCACCAGCGGTGAGCAATCCGCCAGCGCACGGCTGGCTGTCATCAGCATGGTATCGGTGACACGGGACGCGCCAGAGGCGATCACACCCAAACCGATACCCGGGAAGATGTACGAGTTGTTGCACTGCGCAATCGGGTAGGTTTTCCCGTTCCAGGAAACCGGTGAGAACGGGCTACCGGTGGCCACCAGCGCTGCACCATCGGTCCAGGCAATAATGTCTGCTGGGGTAGCTTCAACGCGCGAGGTTGGGTTGGAAAGCGGCATCACAATAGGACGTTTGCAGTGCTTATGCATCTCACGGATGATCTCTTCCGTGAACAGGCCAGGCTGACCTGACACACCGATTAAAATGTCGGGCTGTGCATTACGCACGACGTCCAGCAGGGAGATAGCGTCGCTTGACGTATCCCAGTCTTTAAGATTGTCGCTTTTCTGCACCAGCCTGCTCTGGAAATCCAGCAGGTTAGGCAGTTTGTCGGTCAGCAGACCAAAGCGATCCACCATCATAACGCGACTACGTGCTTCGTCGTCGCTCAGACCTTCCGACTTCATTTGGGCAACAATCTGCTCAGCAATACCACAACCGGCGGAACCTGCGCCCAGGAAGACGACCTTCTGCTCGCACAGGCGGCTTCCGGCAGCGCGGCTTGCGGCAATCAGGGTGCCGACGGTCACGGCAGCGGTGCCCTGAATGTCGTCATTGAAGCAGCATACTTCATCACGGTAGCGCTCCAGCAGCGGCATCGCGTTTTTCTGTGCAAAGTCTTCAAACTGCAACAGCACTTTCGGCCAGCGGCGTTTAACGGCCTGAATGAATTCATTTACAAAGGCGTCATATTCTTCACCGGTGATACGTGGATGACGCCATCCCATATACAAGGGATCGTTCAGCAGTTGCTGGTTATTGGTACCCACATCCAGCACAACGGGCAGCGTGTAAGCCGGGCTGATACCGCCACATGCGGTGTACAGTGACAACTTCCCGATTGGAATGCCCATACCGCCGATGCCCTGATCGCCCAGGCCAAGGATGCGCTCACCGTCAGTGACCACAATCACTTTTACGTTCTGCTTGGTGGCGTTTTGCAGCATGTCTTCGATGTGCGCACGATTGGGGTAGGAGATGAATACGCCGCGTGCGCGACGATAAATTTCCGAGAAATGTTCGCAGGCGGCACCGACGGTTGGGGTATAAATAATCGGCATCATCTCTTCGAGATGGTTGTCCAGCAGGCGGTAAAACAGCGTTTCGTTGGTGTCCTGAATGTTGCGCAGGTAAACATGTTTATCGTTATTGTTTTTAAAGTCCTGAAACTGACGCCATGCGCGTTTTGCCTGCTCTTCGATGGATTCTACTGCTTCAGGCAGTAAGCCATTGAGATTGAACTCATTGCGCTCTTCGATGCTGAAGGCGCTGCCTTTATTCAGCAGCGGAAATTCCAGCAAAATAGGGCCAGCATAGGGAATATATAGCGGGCGTTTACTTTCGTATTCGAGTTCCATGCAGTCATGCTCCGGTTGCAAGTTTTCCTGGCGCAATAATCAAAGAGTAGGGTGGACGCCAGTTTTATTGTGATGACGAAGGCCTGGCGCCAGATCCTATGAAATTTCTCGCCGATGTACAGCTTTTGTAAATAAAAGATTTAGAAACTGTTTAAAACCGTGCCGCACATTACGCTTTTGCCAGGGGCACCTGCGTCAGTTGATCGCAACCCAGCGCGCGTAATGTCGCCTGAGTAGCCGAAAACTGATCCAGAGCAGGCTGGTGCGTCTGGGCCAGTGCGGCGGCCTGGATATCGTGACAGGACTCACCTGCCATGTTCAGTAAAATCAGTGCGGCCTGCAGCGGCGGCAGGCTGGGATTGAACGCCGCGTTTTCTGCATAACGTCCGCTAAAAATACGGCCTGAGACGGTCTGTAACGCGACACCGCTAAACGCCCGGCTGTAAGGTGCATGAGAGCGATTGGCCGCCTTAACCGCGGCCTGAGCCAGCGCATCGCCCGTTACAACGTAGCCCTGGTCTACATCATCCATCAGGCGTTCCATAATCTGTAGATCACCCGGGCCAAACGCATCGGGCAGGTAATGCGCCAGCGTCTGTACGTCGCGCTGCGGCAGGCTGATGCGAATGTCTGTACCGCTGTTGAGTTCGTTCATGAACTGGCGACAGTGACCGCAAGGCGTGTAATTGACAGTGATGCTTTCAAGGCGCGATTCGCCACGCAGCCAGGCGTGGGTGATGGCGCTTTGCTCCGCATGAACGGTTTGCTGCATGGTCGCACCGGTAAACTCCATATTGGCACCGAAATACCAGTTACCGCTCACGCCACGCGCGATAGCACCGACGTTAAACTGCGACAGCGTCGCCACCGCGCAGGCGGCGGCGACCGGCAGCAGCGCCAGCGCCAGGGCATCTGCATCCAGTTTGGTTTGCGCCTGCAACAGGGTGACCTGCTCGGCCCGCAGCATCGCGTCAAATCCCGGCTCGTTCAGCACCGGGCGAAGCGCGGTTTGCAGCGTAGCGGGAAGTCCTTCAACGGCAGAGTGGAAACGTGGATGCATGGAAGCCTCATTCAATCATCAGAGCGGTATGCCAGACATCGGTTTATATGTGATCTCCGTCGCTCTGACAATGCAACATGTCTTACAGTTTTCAACTTTGCGAGATCTCTCCCAAAGTTTTAGCCAAACCAGTGCAGCAACAGCGGGAAAACAAAGGGAGCCAGCAACGAGGTGATGATGCCGCAAATCACCAATGCCAGCGAACTAAAGGCGCCTTCCTGAAAATCAATTTCCGCCGCCCGAGCCGTTCCCAGTGCATGAGAGGCATTACCAATCGCCAGGCCGCGTGCCGCTTTGCTCTTCACGCCTAACAGATTCAGTAGCATATGACCAAATACGGCGCCCAGCACGCCCGCGATCAACACACAAATCGCGCTAATCGCAGGAATGCCGTGCAGCGATTGGGAGACCGCCATGGCAATCGGGGTGGTCACCGATTTTGGCAAAATCGTGGCGGCGATTTCTGGGGTTGCGCCCATCCACAGCGCAATGGCGGTGCCCGAAATCATTGCCGTCAGGCTACCAATCACGCACACGCCGATAATGGATTTCCAGCGGGCACGGATTTGATGCATCTGTTCATACAGCGGCAGCGCCAGGGCCACCACCGCGGGTTGCAGCAGCTGATTCAGCACCTCGCTGCCAGCGAAATAACGGGCATAGGGCATGTGCAGTAACAGCAGGAGGGGAATAATCACGGCCATGGAAACCAGTAACGGATTCAGCAACGATATCTTCAGTCTTGCCGCCAGCTTGCGCGCCAGTAAAAACGCCCCGACAGTGAGTGGCAACGACCACCAAATATCACTCATCGTTAACCTCTTTGGCCGTAGGTCGTGAATGCAGTTTATGGGCACTTAACCCCACAATGGCAAGGACAGCGAAGGTACTGACAAGGCAGGAGACGACAACAGGACCGAATTGCGCGGTGAGGATATCGGTGTAATTCATGACGCCCACGCTGATGGGCACAAACAGCAGCGCCATATAGCGGATAATCAGATGACAGCCCGGCTTGACCCAACGCACGGGCAGGATTTGCGACGCAAGCAGCGCAAACATAATAAGCATGCCGATGATGCTGCCGGGCAGGGTGATGGGCAGCAGCAGGGCTATGCCGTTTCCTGCATATAAGCAAAGATAAATAATGATAAAAGCGCGCAGATAACGCCAACTCATCGTTAGCACGGTGTGCATGACAGGCTCCTGTTTTTAACGGGTTTTATCATACGCACTAACGGCCTGGCCTGCCAGCAATCAGCCGTGTGGCTGAAGCGCCATCCCCGGCGGTAAACCGCAGAGGATGGCCAGAGGACTATTTCACAGGCATGCCAGGTACGGCACCGCTGTCTACGGACAGGACAAACAGATCTTTGCCACCGGGGCCGGCAGACAGCACCATGCCTTCCGACACGCCAAACCGCATTTTACGCGGCGCAAGGTTGGCCACGATGATGGTCATCTTGCCGACCAGCACCGCGGGATCGGGATAGGCCGCACGAATGCCTGAGAAAATCTGGCGCTTCTCACCGCCCAGATCCAGCTCAAGACGCAGCAGTTTGTCTGACCCTTCGACTAATTCCGCTTTCTCAATCAGCGCGACGCGCATATCCACTTTGGCAAAATCGTCGATGGTAATGGTATCGCCAATGGGCGCATCCGCCAGTGGGCCGGTTACCGCCGGTTTATTGGCTTCTGCCGCATCCACTTTTGATGCCTCAATCAGGCCTTCAACCTTCGCCATTTCAATACGACCATAAAGCGCCTTAAATGGCGCGACCTGATGATTCAGCAGCGGCTGTTGAATCGCATCCCAGTGCAGTTCGCTGTTCAGGAACGCTTCAGCACGTTCGGTCAGTGATGGCAGCACCGGTTTCAGCCAGGTCATCAGGATGCGGAACAGGTTGATGCCCATTGAGCAAATGGCCTGCAGGTCTGCATCACGGCCTTCCTGCTTCGCCACCACCCAGGGTGCCTGCTCATCAACATAGCGATTCGCCAAATCGGCCAGCGCCATGATTTCACGAATGGCACGGCTGAATTCACGGCTCGCCCAGGCTTCACCAATCTTCTCTGATGCGTCCAGGAAGGTTTGATACAGGGCGGGATCGGCCAGTTCCGCTGACAGCTTGCCGTCAAAACGTTTAGTGATGAAACCGGCATTACGCGAGGCAAGGTTGACCACTTTGTTGACGATATCGGCGTTGACGCGCTGAACAAAATCTTCCAGGTTCAGGTCAATATCATCGATACGTGAAGAGAGCTTCGCCGCGTAGTAGTAGCGCAGGCTGTCGGCATCCAGATGCTGTAACCAGGTGCTGGCTTTGATAAAGGTCCCGCGTGACTTCGACATTTTTGCGCCATTGACGGTCACGTAACCATGCACAAACAGGTTATTCGGTTTACGGAAACCGCTGCCTTCCAGCATGGCCGGCCAGAACAGACTGTGGAAGTAGACAATGTCTTTACCGATGAAGTGATACAGCTCCGTGGTTGAATCCTGCTGCCAGAATTCGTCGAAGTTGATATCGCCACGCTTGTCACACAGGTTTTTAAACGATCCCATGTAGCCAATAGGTGCATCCAGCCAGACGTAGAAATATTTGCCCGGCGCGCCTGGGATTTCAAAGCCAAAGTAGGGCGCATCACGGGAGATATCCCACTGCTGCAGTCCCGACTCAAACCACTCCTGCATTTTGTTTGCGACCTGCTCCTGCAGTGCACCAGAACGCGTCCAGGCACGCAGCATTTCGCTGAACGACGGCAGATCAAAGAAGAAGTGTTCAGAGTCACGCAGGACCGGCGTCGCACCGGAAACCACGGATTTCGGGTCGATCAGCTCAGTCGGGCTGTAGGTCGCGCTGCACACTTCACAGTTATCACCGTATTGATCGGGTGACTTACATTTCGGGCAGGTGCCTTTGACGAAACGGTCCGGCAGGAACATGCCTTTTTCCGGATCGTACAGCTGAGAAATCGTGCGGTTTTTAATAAAACCGTTCTCTTTCAGGCGACCATAAATGAGCCCGGCAAGCTCACGGTTTTCATCGCCATGCGTAGAGTGATAGTTGTCATAGCTGATATTGAAACCGGCGAAATCTGTTTCATGCTCGTGTTTCATTTCAGCAATCATCTGCTCCGGCGCAATACCAAGCTGCTGCGCTTTCAGCATGATCGGTGTGCCGTGAGCGTCATCGGCGCAGATGAAGTAAACCTGATTGCCACGCATTCGCTGATAACGCACCCAAATGTCCGCCTGGATATGCTCGAGCATGTGACCGAGATGAATTGAGCCGTTTGCGTAAGGCAGGGCGCAGGTTACCAGAATTTTTTTAGCGACTTGAGTCATAGTTTGCGTAGCTTTCAGTTAAGTAAAAAAACGGGCTTAGATGGTAACCGATGGGCACAGCCGCGTAAACACAAGGGATTTCCCATGCGCAACAGCCCGCGAAACGATCGGCATCTGATAGAATTGTTATTACCTCGCTGGAACACAGCGCAAGCACAGCAGAAAAAGGAGTGGGGATGACAGCGCAATCCCGGGAACCGCATACACCAGAAGCCTTACGCGCCGTTGTGGTCGGCGTGCTGAGCAGCTTTGAACATCCGACGCTTCAACGTAACCTGATTGCCCTCAAGGCATTACATCATGTGGCGCTTCTCGATGGCACGCTGCACATTGAATTGCTGATGCCGTTTGCCTGGAACGGTGCGTTTGAAGACCTTAAAGCCGAAACCAGTGCTGAGCTGCTGAGGCTAAGCGGCGCTCAGGCGATTGACTGGCGCTTAAGTCATGATATCGCCACCCTGAAACGGGTTAAGAATCACCCTGGCGTCAACGGGGTGAAAAACATCATTGCCGTCAGCTCCGGTAAGGGCGGTGTTGGCAAATCGAGTACGGCAGTCAATCTGGCGTTGGCGTTGATAGCGGAAGGTGCGCGCGTGGGTATCCTTGATGCCGATATCTATGGCCCGTCCGTGCCTAACATGTTGGGTTGCGAAAAAGAGCGTCCCACGTCGCCCGACGGAACGCATATGGCCCCTGTTCTGTCCCACGGGCTGGCAACCAACTCCATCGGCTATCTCGTGACAGATGATAATGCGATGGTATGGCGCGGGCCGATGGCCAGCAAAGCGTTGATGCAGTTGCTTACCGAAACCCTGTGGCCAGACCTGGATTATCTGGTGCTGGATATGCCGCCAGGTACCGGCGATATTCAGCTCACCCTGGCGCAAAGTGTGCCGGTGACCGGCGCGCTGGTGGTAACCACGCCGCAGGATATTGCCCTGATCGATGCGCGCAAAGGCATGGTGATGTTTGAGAAAGTTAACGTGCCGGTGCTGGGCGTTGTTGAAAATATGAGCATTCATATTTGCAGCCAGTGCGGCCATCATGAACCGATTTTCGGCACGGGTGGTGCGCAACGGCTGGTGGACGATTATGGCACCCGGCTGCTGGCGCAGCTTCCGCTGCATATTCACCTGCGCGAAGACCTCGACGATGGCGAGCCCACCGTGATCCGTCGTCCACACAGCGAGTTCGCGGCACTTTATCGCCAGCTCGCTGGCCGGGTGGCTGCCCAGCTTTACTGGCAGGGCGAGGTGATTCCGGGCGATATCGCCTTTCGGGCGCTTTAGCGCGCGTCGGCATCGCTGGTGTAAAGCGAGGCCGCGGGATAGTGCATCAGCACATAGTTGCCCTGTTCGCTTTCACCCTGTGAAATGATTTTCCAGCCGCGCTGCAAATAAAAGGTTTGCGCGGCTTTATTCATTTCCAGGCACTTCAGTGCTCCGGTAGAGGTAAAGCGTGACTGCACCTCGTCAAGTAAAGCGCTGCCCACGCCACGACTCTGGAACGCAGGATCGACATACAGGCTATGCAGGAAGTTATCGTTTTCCATCAGCCCGGCAAAGCCCGCCCGATGACCGTCCAGTTCGGCAACCAGAACGGTTTCGCCAGGGATGATCCGATCAAAGTCTTCAAGCTGCCAGTCATCGTTTTCAATCCAGTTCCAGTTATGACGGCGTGCGGCCAAAAACAGGGTTCGCAAAAAAGGGCGATCGGCCTCAGTAAATAATCGAATATGCACATCATGCTCCGTTTAGTCTTTTTAACAAACCTGGCAGGGATTGCCAAAAAAGCAAAAGCAGAACAAATGTCATCTTTTTCACGGTACACTGCTCGATGGTGCCGTTTGGGGAGAATGCGGTGCGCCGTCGGTTTTTACGCGTGGTATTTGGCGCATAAGCAAGTAAAGAGTGACGTTACGAACAGCACCGCTCGCAAAAAAGCGGTTTTTTCCCTGAAAGATCATGACGATCGGCGTTTGATAGCTTTCGTTTATTTTATTGATAACGAGCGCTTATTAGATGTTGGCCCAGAAAATTTGTAACCTGCATCACATATTCTAAAGGAGGCCATCACATGTCCATTATCAATACCAAAATTAAGCCGTTCAAAAACAGCGCTTTTAAAAACGGCGAATTCATTGATGTAACCGAGAAAGACGTTGAAGGTAAATGGAGTGTTTTCTTCTTCTATCCAGCTGACTTCACTTTCGTTTGCCCGACCGAACTGGGCGACGTAGCGGATCACTACGAAGAGTTCCAGAAAATGGGCGTGGACATCTATTCCGTGTCTACCGATACCCACTTTACCCACAAAGCCTGGCACGGTTCTTCCGACACCATCGCTAAAATCAAATATGCAATGCTGGGCGATCCAACTGGCGCGCTGACCCGCAACTTCGACATCATGCGCGAAGACGAAGGTCTGGCTGACCGTGGTACGTTCATTGTTGACCCACAGGGTGTTATCCAGGCGGTAGAAATCACCGCTGAAGGTATCGGTCGTGATGCGTCTGATCTGCTGCGCAAAGTGAAAGCAGCACAGTACGTCGCGTCTCACCCAGGTGAAGTGTGCCCGGCAAAATGGAAAGAAGGTGATGCTACGCTAGCGCCGTCTCTGGACCTGGTTGGCAAAATCTAATTTCGCATCGATACGTCGATCATTTTCTCATCGGGTGCTGCGGCACCCGATTTTTTGACCAGGAACTCACTATGCTTGATACCAATTTAAAAACGCAGCTCAAAGCCTACCTTGAGAAACTCACCAAGCCTGTGGAGTTGATTGCGACGCTGGATGATGGCGCAAAATCAACGGAGATTCGCAATCTGTTGGTCGATATCGCGAGCTTGTCTGACAAAGTCAGCTTCCGTGAAGAGAACGATCGTCAGGTGCGTAAGCCCTCATTTTTAATCACCAACCCTGGTGCGAATAACGGCCCACGTTTTGCCGGTTCCCCGCTGGGTCACGAATTTACCTCACTGGTGCTGGCGTTGCTACAGACCGGTGGGCACCCGTCCAAAGAAGCGCAAAGCCTGCTCGATCAGATTGTGGCACTGGATGGGGATTTCCATTTCGAAACCTATTATTCACTGTCGTGCCACAACTGCCCGGATGTGGTGCAGGCATTAAACCTGATGGCGGTGCTGAATCCCCGCATCAGCCACACCGCGATTGACGGCGGTCTGTTCCAGAATGAAATTCAGGAACGCAATGTGATGGGCGTGCCTGCTGTCTATCTGAATGGCAAAGCCTTTGGTCAGGGACGTATGAGCCTGGCCGAGATCGTCAGTAAAGTTGACACCAATGCAGACAAGCGTGCAGCAGAAGAGCTGAACAAACGCGATGCTTACGAGGTTCTGATCGTCGGTAGCGGCCCGGCTGGCGCGGCTGCGGCCATCTATTCTGCACGTAAAGGCATTCGCACTGCGTTACTGGGCGAGCGTTTCGGTGGACAGGTACTGGATACCGTCGATATCGAAAATTACATTTCCGTCCAGAAAACGGAAGGGGCCAAACTGGCCGGCGCCCTGCGTGCCCACGTAGATGACTACAATGTGGACGTCATTGACAGCCAGAGCGCCATTAAACTGATTCCGTCTGCGGTCAAAGGCGGCTTGCACGCCATTGAAACCGCATCCGGCGCGGTCCTGAAATCACGCAGCATTATCCTTGCCACTGGTGCGCGCTGGCGCAACATGGGCGTGCCAGGCGAAGAACAATATCGCACCAAAGGCGTAACCTACTGCCCGCACTGTGACGGTCCTCTGTTTAAAGGCAAACGCACTGCGGTCATCGGTGGCGGTAACTCTGGTGTCGAAGCGGCTATCGATCTGGCGGGCATTGTTGAACACGTGACGCTGCTGGAGTTCGCCAGTGAAATGCGTGCGGACAAAGTGCTGCAGGACAAACTGCGAAGCCTGAAAAACGTGGATGTGATTCTTAATGCACAAACGACAGAAGTGAAAGGCGACGGCAGTAAAGTCACGGGCCTGCAATATCTGGATCGCACCAACCAGACTACCCATGAGCTGGCGCTGGCGGGCATTTTTGTTCAGATCGGCCTGCTGCCTAACACCAACTGGCTGGAAGGTGCGGTTGAACGCAACAAGATGGGCGAAATCATGATCGATGCGAAATGCGAAACCAGCCTGAAAGGCGTTTTCGCAGCAGGGGACTGCACCACCGTTCCTTATAAGCAAATCATTATTGCCAGCGGTGAAGGTTCAAAAGCCTCTTTGAGTGCGTTTGACTACCTGATTCGCACCCAGCCTGCGCACTAAGTTTTCGCGCGCATGATCAAGGCCCGGTAACCTGCGTTACAGGGCCTTTTTAGTATCCCGCCAGCGTCATTAACATCATCCACAGCGGCGTGGTTATCGCCGCGAAAAGCGTGGAAAACAGCATACTGGCGGCCGTCGTCCCGGTAATCACATTGAATTTCTGCGACATCAGATACACATTCACCCCAACCGCCATTGACCCCAGCAGCACCACAACTTTGCTTTCCAGCGCGGGCAGGCCGGTTAGCCAGGCAATCGCCCATACGCACAGCGGTTGCAGAATGAGCTTCAACGCACAGATGGTGTAACTCTCTTTCAAGCCTTCACGAATCCGGTAGTGCGCCAGGCTCATGCCAAGGGTGATCAGGGACAGGGGCGCAGCAATGGAGGCCAGCATGCGCAGAGGTTCGGCGGCAATAACGGGCAGTGGGCGCTGCAGCAGGCTCCAGGCGGTACCGGATAAAATCCCGATGATTAACGGATTTTTTAGCACGCTGATCAAGGTGCGTTTAAAGCCGCCCAGTGAAAAACTGCCCTGTTTTGACCATTCCACCGACACCGTTAATAACGTCCACAGTATCAGGCTGTTAAACACCAGCACCAGGGCGACGGAGGGCAGGGCCGCAGGCCCAAGCAGGACGGTGGCAACCGGAATCCCCAGCATCACATTGTTCGAGAACACACCGCCCAGGGCAAAGACCGATCCGGCTACGCCATCCAGTTGAAACAGGCGCGAGGCCACAATCCGCCCCACAATGAAGACCAACAGGCAACTGCCAAAAAACGCCAGCAGCAGGCGCACATCGACCGGAGGACTGTTATAAAAGTCACTCATGATGCGAAACAGCATGCAGGGCAGGGCGACGTTGAACACAAAACGGTTCATGCCTTCACTGACGGTAACGGGCCATTTGCCGAACCGGATAAGGCCGAATCCCAGAAAAATCAGGATAAACAACGGGGCCGAAAGATAAATCTGGTGTCCTAAAGTATCCAGCAGGAAAGGCATAAGCGTTCACACGTAAAAAATCATTGGACGTGAGATTAGCAAATTACGCCAGCAACGTAACCTGCCGGTCAGTACCAGGTCGCAATTTTATGATTAGCCCAGCCAGCGCCGCGCCTGTTCATCACTGATATCACGATAGTAAACACGGTGAATGACATCATCGCAATGTGTGCAGCGGGCAGAAATATAAGTGGAAAAATAGTGTCGACCAGAAGGAGAAACCGCACCCTGACGGGTTATGTTAATGTCGGTCCATCGGTGACGATGAGGAATAAGCGCTAAGAATCGCATCATGCTTCCTGTAAAGTATGAAGTGTTCTGTTTGTTTATTAACTACATGAATTATATGTTTTTTGTTGCGATGTCTAAGGCAGGCTTTATTTATAAAAAAGGCGGTGTAATAGATACGAATATTATTATTAAATAGCGGAAAAGTTTTCACGACTATTACGTATGAATTTACAGCCCGCAGCATTAAGCCTTTTTTTGTGAGGTTGGTGGTTGATCGAGATCATGCAAAACGTTTGCATATCCAATCGAAAAAATAATAAGTGCCTTGCTTAAAACAGGGTGCTTACTTATGCTTCTGTTCGTAACACGACTCGGGGTGCCCTTCTTCGTGAAGGCTGAGAAATACCCGTATTACCTGATCTGGATAATGCCAGCGTAGGGAAGTCCGATGCCTGACCGCATTCGCCTTCTTGTCCGCCGGTTGGGAGTTATGATGACACATCAACCGCAGCACCTTTCTGATGCGCAATGCGCGCCCATCCTGCAACAGTTTCGCCGTCAGTCACCGCTGGTGCACTGCATGACCAATGATGTGGTGCAAACGCTAACCGCTAACGTCTTACTCGCCCTTAATGCCTCGCCGGCCATGGTTATCGACGCTGAAGAAGCGGCGCAATTTAGCGCTATCGCCGATGCGCTGCTGATTAATGTCGGTACGCTAACCCACGATCGTAAGCAGGCGATGCAGGCTGCGGTGCTTGCAGCTAACCAGGCTGGCACGCCCTGGACGCTGGACCCGGTGGCGGTGGGCGCACTGACGCTGCGCACCGCGTTTTGCAAGCAGTTGCTCGCGCAGTCGCCTGCAGTGGTACGCGGCAATGCCTCAGAGATTCTGGCTCTGGCGCAGCAGGCCGCAGGCGGACGCGGTGTTGACAGCCTGCACCCGGCCGAAGCCGCACTGCAGGCAGCACAACAGCTGGCAAAAGCCTTTCATACCTGTGTGGTGGTGACCGGCGAAGTGGATTATGCCACTGACGGCACGCTGACCTGGGCGATTCCGGGCGGCTCGCCGTTAATGACGCGGGTGGTGGGCACTGGCTGTGCGCTTTCGGCGGTGGTTGCGGCCTTTGCCTGTTTGCCAGGTGACCGACTGATCAACATCGCCTGCGCCTGCCGGGTGATGGCGCTGGCCGGGGAAAAGGCCGCGCACGTAGCAGATGGACCGGGCAGCTTTGCGCCTGCTTTTCTGGATGCCCTCTGGACGCTGGAGGCGCGCGATGAAACGCATTAATGCCCTGACGATTGCAGGAACCGATCCCAGTGGCGGTGCCGGTATCCAGGCCGATTTAAAAACCTTCTCTGCACTGGGCGCGTACGGCACCAGTGTGATCACGGCGCTGGTGGCGCAGAATACCTGCGGCGTGCAGTCGGTATACCGTATTGCGCCTGAATTTGTGACCGCCCAACTGAACTCAGTGCTGGATGATGTGCGCATCGATAGTGCGAAGATTGGCATGCTCGCTGAAACGGACATTGTGGAGCGCGTGGCACATGGCCTGCAGCGGCGGGACATTCCTTTTGTGGTGCTGGATACGGTCATGGTGGCAAAAAGCGGTGATGCCCTGCTGAACCCGGATGCGATCGCCTGTGTACGTGAGCGCCTGTTGCCGCAGGTGTCATTGATTACACCTAACCTGCCTGAAGCCGCTGCATTGCTGGGATGTCAGGTGGCAGTCAATGAAGATGAGATGCTCACTCAGGGCGAAGCCTTGTTGCTGATGGGCTGTCAGGCGGTACTGATGAAAGGTGGTCATCTGGATGACGATGAAAGCCCGGACTGGCTGCTGACCCGGACAGGACGGCAGCGCTTTAGCAGCGTACGGGTAAATACGCGCCATACGCACGGCACCGGCTGCACGCTGTCCGCCGCGCTCGCAGCCTTGCGGCCGCGCCACCACAGCTGGGAAGCGACGATCAGCGAAGCGAAAGCCTGGCTACAGCAGGCGTTACTCGCCGCGGATTCGCTGGAGGTCGGCAACGGGATTGGACCGGTGCACCATTTTCATCAGTGGTGGTAGCCGCCATGCTTGCGCCTGGCTGTCCGGCAAGGCGTTAATCCTCGTCGAACCAGGCGCTGTTTTGCTTGATGACGGGGGTGATCGAAAACTTCATGGCCTGCAGATGGTGGCGCAGTGCTGCCTCTGCCATCTCGGGATCGCTTGCTTTCAGCGCGGCAAAAATAGCGTCATGCTGCTTAATCAGCGTTTCGGCGGGTGCAACGTCGTTCAGGGTTAAATAACGTACCCGGTCCATGGTGGCTTTGATGTTCTCTACCGTTTCCCATGCCAGCGGGCAGTTGATGCTCTCAGCGATCAGACGATGAAACTCATCATCCAGGCTTAAGAACATCTGACTGTCGCCACGGGCAGCCGTGATGCGCTGCAACTGCAGATTATGTTCCAGTGCCATCAGTCCCGGCTCACCGATTTCCTGAGCCGCACGGCGGATCACGGCAACCTCGACAGCCTCACGAATAAAACGGCCATCTTCGACCCGTTTAGCCGAGATCCTGCGGACAAAGGTGCCGCGCTGCGGCAGGATCTGCACCAGCCCCGCTTCCGCGAGCTTGATAAAGGCTTCACGCACCGGCTGACGAGAGAGGTTAAACCTTGCGGAAACCTCTTTTTCAGAAAGCGATGCGCCCGGCTGAATCACGCAGGTCACGATATCGCGGCGCAGGTAGCGGTAAACCTGCTGATTTACCGGCTCGCTGGTGGTGATGGTGTAAGAAAGTGTCATATTGCTGTCCATGTAAAAATCAGTCTGTCCGGGCGTTGGGCTATCGCATCAGTGCTGCGGCTGGCTTGCGGTAGCCTGCTGTACGCAGGCGCGTGCACCCTGTGCAGCAAGCTGTTGGTAACAGGCGGTAAGTTGTTTAACCAGCTCACCGTTTTTGGCAAGGTCATCGCCAAACACCCTGTTCAAGCGCAGCAAGGCCCGCACGCGTGCTTCACCCTCATCACTCTCGGCCACGCATGTCGCCAGTTGCGCTTTCAGCGGATCGCGGATCTCAATAGGCTCGCCTTTGTCATCGACCGCACTGACATAACGCATCCAGGCGGCAATGCCCAGCAACAGTAACGGGCAAGGCGTGCCGTTATTCAGGTGCCAGCGCAGGCTGTCCAGAAAGCGCTGGGGCAGTTTCTGCGTGCCGTCAGTTGCAATCTGATACGTCCGGTGTTTGATCGCGCGATTGGCAAATCGGGCAATTAAAGCATCGGCGTACGCGGGTAAATCAACGCCCTGAATAGTGAGCGTGGGTGCCTGCTCATTGACCATCAGTGCGCGAGCCGCTGCCCGAAACGCGTCATCTGCCATACAGTCGCTGATGTGTTCGTAACCGGCAAGATAGCCAAGGTAAGCTAAAAATGAGTGGCTGCCATTGAGCATGCGCAACTTCATCTGCTCAAACGGCAGGACATCCTGCACCAGTTCGGCACCCGCTTTATCCCAGTCAGGTCGGCTGCTGACGAAATTATCCTCAATGACCCATTGAAAGAAGGGTTCGGCTTCGACGGCCACCGGATCATGGGAACCGATGCGCAGACGTAACGCGTCAAACGCCGCGTCATTCATGGCGGGAACGATACGATCCACCATGGTGGAAGGAAAGGTGATGTTCTGTTGGATATACTCAGCCAGTAAGGGATCGTGCTGCTGGGCTAACTGCATAACGACATGACGCGTCACACGGCCATTTTCCGGCATATTATCGCAGGACATAACGCTAAACGGCGCTAAGCCGAGATCGCGACGGCGGCGGATTGCCGCAACAATCAGACCCGGCAGAGACTGCGGGTGTTCGGGATGCGCCAGGTCATGCTGAATATCGACATGCTGCAGGTCAAGGTTCCCGCTGGCGGGCAGGTGACAGTAGCCTTTCTCGGTGACGGTCATCGATACAATGGCGACATCAGGCTGGGACATCGCGTCAATCACGGCTTGGATACCGTCCGTTTTGCCGTGTAACGCGGCGGTGATAATGCCGATCACGCGGGTTTCCACCGCATCATCACTTTTCTCTGTCAGCGTGTAGAGCAGGTCTTGTTCACGCAGCGCCTGAATGAGTGCACCGCTGTTAAGGTTGACTTCACAGTATCCCCAGTCACTGCCGTGTTCGGCCAGCTTATCGCTGCATAACGCCTGATGTGCGCGATGAAACCGCACCAAAACCGATGTGCACCATGCGGGTTTTAAGCTGGCGACGGTTGTAGGCTGGGCGCTGGACATCAGCGGGAAGGTGGTCAGTTTGCAGCATAATGCATCCTTTTAGCGGAGAGGACGACAGGCCATTCCGGCGTTAAGGATGAAAAATTACGCGTCCTACTACTACCATACAAGTTGACGTAACAAAATTGTGAATGTAATCACGAACTGTTTACATTTAAGCCGGGAGCCTTCACTCCCGGCGCACTCAGTTCAGCAATGCGCACTGCGGTGGCAGACGGCAGCTTAACGCGCCCGGCATAACATCAATCGTGAATTCCTGCCCGGACAGCGGCTCGCCATCCAGATTAAATGTCATCTCGTGGGGCGAGCGAATCGTCAGGGACGATAAACGGGTCGAAATGATGCTGGGATTATCTTCATCGCCGCCGGTGAGGGAATGCAGCAGGGTGGGCAGTAACTCCTGCGCGGTGACCACGCTGACGTCGAGCAGGCCGTCATTAATCAACGCAGAAGGGCATAATCGCTGACCGCCGCCCGCCTGGCGACCATTGCCAATGCCGATGACCAGCGCATCGCCTTGCCAGTGGAAATCGGGCCCGCTGATTTCACAGCTGTCGGGTTTCAGGGTGTCCATGCGCATCAGGCCGTGAATAAAATAGGAAACCCCACCCAGCGCCGATTTCAGCTTTTCCGGCGTCTCGGTGGTAATGCGCGTGCCGAAACCGCCTGTAGCCATATTGATAAAGTAGTGACGCTGATTCACCCGGGCCAGATCGATGTCGTACGCTTTGCCCTGAATAGCCAGCCGTAAAGCCGGTTCGATCTCTTCGGGGATGCCGACGCTGGTGGCAAAATCGTTCGCCGTGCCCAGGGGAATAATCCCCAAGACAGGACGGTCGGCGACATTTACCGACGCCAGTGCGGTGGCGATTTCATTGACGGTGCCATCGCCGCCGCCCGCCACCACGGTGACCGCCTGTAATTCCAGCGCTTCTTCGACGTAGCGTTCGCCGTCGCCTTTTTCATATGTCACGCGCACGGCAATGTTGTAGCCCTCATCGCGCAGCTTAGTGACCGCTTCACGTAGATCATCATTGCCTGCGCCTTTACCGTTAAGGATCAGCAGCGTAAGCGATTCTTTGTCCATTATCTGTTCCTTGAAGATCTAAAGCGTAGGTAGTGGTTATAGCACAGCCTGGAGAGAAAAATGATGGGCGAAAGGGAGAAAAAAGAAAACCCGCACGGGGGAGCCGGGCGGGTGAATGAGGTGGATCCAGTTACAGCTGCTGATAATTGTTACTCATTGGTAGCAGGCAGCACTATAGAGCAGCAAAATTAAGCCGTCTGTGATCCTTCTCGTGCTTTTGTCAAAATGTGTCAACCTGTCACACCGGTGGCGTGAGGCGCGCGCGTATCCTGACCGTCGGTAAAATTGCGCAGCAGCAACGCAAATTGCAGATCGACCTGTGGAGGCACCTTCATCCAGACACGATGACCGTCTCCCGGCGCCACGTCCGTCGGCTCGCCCCGGCTGTTTTGTAAGGCATCCAGGGTACAAATCAGGTTACCAGAGGGCGTCATGATCTCCAGGCTGTCATGCAGGACGAATTTATTCTTCACCACGACTTCCGCCCAGCCATCGTGCTGCTCACCGCTGAATTCGCCGACAAACTGTTGGCGCTCAGAAACAGAATAGCCGTTCTGGTAATTTTGATAGCTGTCATGCGTATGGCGACGTAAGAAGCCTTCGGTATAGCCGCGATGCGCCAGACCTTCCAGGGTTTCCAGCAGGGCAGGATCAAAAGGTTTGCCGGCGGCGGCATCGTCAATCGCTTTGCGATAGACTTGCGCGGTGCGGGCGCAGTAATAATAAGATTTGGTTCGGCCTTCAATTTTTAATGAGTGAACGCCCATCTGGCTCAGCCGTTCAACGTGCGCCACGGCACGCAAATCTTTCGAATTCATGATGTAGGTGCCATGTTCATCTTCAAAGGCACTCATCATCTCGCCGGGTTTCATCTTCTCTTCCAGCAGAAAAACCTTGTCACTGGGTTGACCGATGCCCAGGGTTGGCGTGACATCCTGCACCGTCACCGGCTGATGGATTTCAACAATATTGCCGACGTCATCTTGTTTGGCCTCCTGCAACTGATATTCCCAGCGGCAGGCATTGGTACAGGTTCCCTGGTTCGGATCGCGTTTATTCATGTAGCCGGAAAGCAGACAGCGCCCGGAATATGCCATACACAGCGCGCCGTGCACGAAGACTTCCAGCTCCATGGTGGGCACCTGCTGTCGAATGTCGGCAATCTCTTCCAGCGACAGTTCACGTGACAAAATCACCCGACTCAGGCCCATCTGCTGCCAGAACTTCACGGTCGCCCAGTTAACGGCATTGGCCTGAACGGATAAGTGAATGGGCATGGCCGGAAAAGCCTCACGCACCAGCATGATCAAACCGGGATCGGACATAATCAGCGCGTCCGGCTGCATCTCAATCACCGGCGTTAAGTCGCGGATAAAGGTTTTTAGCTTGGCGTTATGCGGTGCGATATTGACGACGACGTAAAATTTTTTACCCAACGCATGGGCTTCGTTGATGCCTTTCGCCAGGTTTTCATGGCTGAATTCGTTGTTACGAACCCGCAGGCTGTAGCGTGGCTGGCCGGCATACACGGCATCTGCGCCGTAGGCAAAGGCATAACGCATATTCTTCAGCGTACCCGCTGGAGAAAGTAATTCTGGTTTCATGGCGTACTCACTGATGTCAGGTCAGTATGCCGCCTTGGGCGGCACGTGCAGGGGCGTTACCCCTGCGAAAGGTGCGGAATTGTAGGCAGTGAGAAAAAGGAAGTAAATTGATCTGAATCAATCTAAATCAAATGACAGATATCGGCTTCCCAGCGATAGCCCATGCCATACACGGCGCGAATGAAAGGCTGCTCGCTGTCCAGGTTTTCCAGCTTTCTGCGCAGGTTCTTGATATGACTGTCAATAGTGCGGTCAGTGACGACCCGATAATCGTCATAGAGGTGGTTTAACAGCTGCTCGCGTGAAAACACTTTTCCAGGCTCAAGGGACAGCGTTTTTAACAAGCGAAATTCCGCAGGTGTTAAGTCGAGTGGTTCATCGCGCCAGCTGGCCTGGAAGCGACTTTCATGCACTTTCAGCAGCGACGCAACCGGGGCTTCTTCAGGCGAACGTTTCACCCGACGCAAAATGGTTTTCACCCGCGCCACCACTTCACGCGGGCTGAACGGTTTACAGACGTAGTCATCCGCCCCAATTTCCAGCCCCAGCAGGCGATCGATTTCTTCTGTCCGCGCAGTTACCATAATAATCGGCAGTTCAGAGTCACGGCGGATTTCACGGCACAGTGTCAGGCCGTCCTTACCTGGCAGCATTAAATCCAGCAGGATCAGATCGGGCGGGGTCTGATGAACGTAGTCCAGCACCTCATTGCCATGCGCCAGATGGTGGGTACGGTAGTTGGACGCCTGTAAATAATCGATCATGAGTTGCGCCAGCTTGGGTTCATCCTCAACCACAAGGATTAGCGGATAGGTGTTTTCCTGATTCATAGTCTTCTAAACGGGAGGAACATAACGCAATTGTAGCGCGATTTTCAGTCCACCTAAATCAGCGTGCGTCGCGGTTATGGTTCCGCCATGCGCATCAACAATATTTTTACAGATTGCCAGACCCAAACCTGAGCCGCCGCTGGCCCGATTGCGGGACCCTTCGGTGCGGAAAAACCGTTCAAAAATTTGCGCCTGCTGATCGCCATCCACACCGGGTGCACTGTCCTCAACGGTGACGTGCCAGTAGGGTGCGTCATACCAGAGACGAACCTGAACCGTGCCGCCCGCATCGGTATAACGCAGGCTGTTTTCCAGCAGATTGATAAACAACTGCATCAGGCGATCGGGATCGCCAAAGAAGGGCGCATCTTCAGGCATAGCCAGTTTCAGTGTCAGGTCATGGGCACGGTAGCGTTCGGTAAAGTTGCCTGCGCTGACCTCAATGAGCTGCACCAAATCCGTGGCCTGCTTGCGGTAAGCCAGCGCACCCACGTCAGAAAGAGACAACTGATGCAGGTCGTCTACCAGCTTCGTCAGCAATGCAACTTCACTTTGCAATGAGGTAATGGCGTCGGGCGTCAGCTGACGAACGCCATCCTGCATCGCCTCCAGTTCACCGCGTAAAATAGCCAGCGGCGTTCGCAACTCATGAGAAATATCGGCCATAAACGCCCGGCGCATACTTTCATTTTTCTCCAGTGAGCTGGCCAGCAGGTTAAAGTCATGTGCCAGCTGGCCCAGTTCATCCTGGCTGCTGACTTCTACTCGGGTGGCTAAATTCCCCTCGGCCAGATGATGGGTACCGTCCACCAGCCTTTTTACCGGAGCCAGCAAGCCTCGCGCCATCAGCCAGGTCACCAGCGCGGCAAGCAGAGTTGACAAGCCGACGATATACCAGCTGGTTCGTCGCTGTTGCTGATCAAAATTAATGTCGGTACTGCGCGTCAGGCGTTCGGGCGGTGAGCTGATGATCCAGCCCACCACCTTGCCGTTGCTGGTGGTGATATTGTGGCGTATTCCCTCTGGCGGTACCTGTGAGCGCGGACCAACCATCACTTTATATTGCTGATCGAGCACCCAGAACTGGGTTCGCCAGCCGTGCGGCGGAAGCTGATTGTTGCTGTCGGGATTCTGCTCCAGCGAGCGCAGCATGGTAAAAATCAGTCGGTCATTGTTGCGCAGAAAATCCCAGTTGCCATGCTGTTCGTACTGATCGGCCAGCGCCGCGCCCAGCAAATTCAGTCGCTGTTCATTACCGCGTTTGATGTAGTCGACGAAGCCATGCTCAAAGCTCAGCCTTACGCCCCAGTGCATGGTAATCAGTACCAGCATGCAGGTGGAGAAAATAGCCATAAACAGCTTGGCACCGATGCCAACGCGCAGAAACGATCTCATTCACTTCTCCGGCGTCGCAGATCGACGCTTTTACTCTCTTCTTTCGGGACACGCCAGAACACCAGCGCAGGCAGAATAATGATCAGGGCCATACAGAGATAAACATAGATAAAGGCCTGGTGGCTTAACCCCTGTTGCCCCAGCGCCGACTGACCAAACGCGCCCAGCAGCAGGCCCGCGACGGTTACCCCGATACTCATTGAAAGCTGCATGATCATCGACAGCAGGCTGTTACCGCTGGATGCCAGATCGTCCGGCAGCTCTTTCAGCGTCAGCGTGTTCATTGAGGAGAAGCGAATCGCATTCACCATCCCTTGCAGGAATAACACCAGCGGCAGCATGGCCGTCCAGCCCAGCATCGCAACCAGCGGAAACAGCAACACCACCAACGCCAGACCGACGGTCGATCCCACCAGCACGTTGCGATAGCCGAACAGGTTAACGATACGGACCACGATGCGTTTCATGCCCATATTGCCAAGCACCATCGCAATCATCATTAAACCGGCATGAAACGGGCTGAAACCCATTCCGATCTGTAAAAAAAGCGGCGTCATAAAAGGTAACATCCCGCTGCCGATGCGGCCCGCCAGGCTACCGAGTAATCCGATGGAGAACACCCGATTATCAAACAGCTTCAGGCTAAACAGCGCATCGTCGTTGTGGCGCGCATGCAGCAGGTAAAACAGCAGGGAACCTGTGCCTGTCAGGATCATTGCCGCCAGCAACAACGCGGAGCCGCCGCTGCTGCGCTGGCCATCAAGCGCCAGCGTCAGGGTTGCCATGCCCGCAGCCAGCAGAACAAAACCCAAAAAATCGAAGCGTCTTGGCGGCATGGCGTAGTTGGGTAACAGCTTTAAGGTGGCGATAGCGCCGATCACGCCAACCGGGATATTAATCAGGAAAATCCAGTGCCAGCTGGCATATTCCACCAGCACCCCGCCGAGCGCCGGACCCAGTAGCGGACCAATCTGGCCGGGCAGGGTGACGAACGTCATGGCGGACATATATTGATCGCGCGGCACAATGCGCATCACCGTCAGCCTGCCTACCGGCACCATCATGGCCCCGCCGATGCCCTGCAGTACACGTGCCACGAGCAACTGATCCAGCGTGTGGGATAACCCGCACATCAGCGAACCCAGGCTGAACAGCACGATGGCGCTGAAGAAGATATTTCTGACGCCAAACCGATCGGCCAGCCAGCCACTCAGGGGCAGGGTGACCGCCACCGTTAACACGTAGGCGACAATGACCGAATGCATATGCAATGGGCTCACGCCCAGATCGTGGGCCATGGACGGGATGGCCGTATTGACGATGGTGGTATCCAGCGCCTGCATAAAGAAGCCAAAGGCGACAATCCATAACTGCCAGCGGACCGTTACGCTCTGCATGATAGTTACCCCTTAGTGCTGCGTCGCATTCATTGTCTGAGTGCGCTTTTTGCGTCGCAGTTTATCCATCATTAAGTACACCACTGGCGTGGTATACAGGGTAAGGAGCTGGCTCATGATCAGCCCGCCCGCAATGGTGATCCCTAACGGCTGTCGCAGTTCCGCGCCATCTCCGCTGGTCAGCACCAGCGGGAGTGCGCCAAACAACGCGGCCAGGGTAGTCATTAAAATAGGGCGGAAACGCAGCAGGCAGGCCTGGAAAATGGCATCGCGGGCGCTCATGTTACCCTTACGTTCTGCCTCCAGGGCGAAGTCCACCATCATGATGGCGTTCTTTTTAACGATCCCGATTAATAACAGAATACCGATCAGGGCAATCAGGCTGAACGGCGTATCAAACAGCTCCAGCGCCAGCAGTGCACCGACGCCTGCCGAGGGCAACGTTGAAAGAATGGTCAAAGGATGCACGTAGCTCTCATAGAGAATGCCCAGCACAATATAGACTGCCGCAATGGCGGCCAGCATCAGCCACAGCTGGCTGCTCTGCGATTGCTGGAAAGCCTGCGCGGTACCGGCAAAGCTGCCGCGCACGCTGGACGGCACGCCCAGCGCGGTCATGGTGCGGTCGATGGCCTCCGACGCCTGTGACAGGGAAACACCTTCTGGCAGGTTAAAGGAAATGGTCGATGCGGCAGACAGCCCCTGATGATTGACGGACAGCGGGGCATTAGCCGGCTGCCATTTGGCAAACCAGGCGAGCGGGATCGGTTTGCCCTCGCTGTTAATCACAAACATCTGATTCAGCGCGCTGATGTCCTGGGTATAGCGGGGGTCCACTTCCATGACGACCTTGTACTGGTTCAGCGGCTGGTAAATGGTGGAGATCTGGCGCTGACCAAATGCATCATTTAACAGGGCGTTGGCTTCTGAGACGTTGATTCCCAGCCGGGCCATGCTGGCGCGATCGTAGGTCAGGGCCATTTCACTGCCCTTATCCTGTTGGTCGGAGTTGACGTCAGCCAGTTCCGGCAGGGCGGTAAAGGCCTGCCGGATTTGGGGTTCCCAGGTGCGAAGCGCAGCAAGATCGTCTGACAGCAGCGAGTACTGATAGCTGGCATTGGCTTCGCGACCGCCCACCCGAATATCCTGCACCGCATTGAGATACAGGTTGGCTCCGGGTTCGTTTGCCAGCTTCGTACGCAACCGGGCAATCACTGTCTGGGCATTGTCTTTCCGTTCAGACAGCGGTTTCAGAGAAATAAACATCAGCCCCATGTTGGTGCGCATCCCGCCGGTAAAGCCTACCACGCTGGACACATCGGGATCGGCACCGACGATTTTCATAAAGTCTTCCAGCTTACCGCGCATCGCCTGAAACGAAATACTTTGGTCGGCTGAGATAAAGCCCGACAACCGGCCAGTGTCCTGCTCGGGCAGGAAGGTTTTGGGAATACTGATAAACAGCCATACCGTCAGGGCCACCGTCCCCAGCAGCAGCAACAGTACCCAGCGCGCATGGTTCAGTACCACGGTCAGTGAGCGCGCATAACCGCGCTGCACCGCCAGCAGCAGCCGTCCAAATCCCCGGCGTTGCGGTTGACTGCGCGGCGCATGGGGCTTGAGCAGGTAAGCACACATCATCGGCGTCAGCGTGACAGAGACAAACAGGGAAATCAGGATGGCGACCGACAGCGTGATAGAAAATTCGGCGAAGAAGCGACCAATCAATCCGCCCATCATTAGCAGCGGCAGGAATACCGCAATTAATGAGAGGCTCATCGACAGCACGGTGAAGCCGACTTCACGCACGCCTTTTAGCGCAGCAGCCAGGGGTTTCATCCCGGCTTCCACATGACGGGCGATGTTTTCCAGCACCACAATGGCATCATCCACCACAAATCCGGTGGCGATCGTCAGGGCCATCAGCGACAGGTTATTCAGGCTGAAGCCGCATAAATACATCGCGGCGAAGGTGCCGATCAGCGATACCGGCACCGCCACGGCAGGGATGAGCGTGGCGCGACCAGAGCGTAAAAACACAAACACCACCAGAATCACCAACGCGACGGCAATTACCAGCGACTGTTCCACTTCCTCAAGCGAGGCGCGGATGGTGGGCGAGCGGTCCTGCGCCACCTCAAGGTTAATGGCCGCAGGGATAATCTCGTGCAGTTCGGGCAGTTCGGCACGAATGCGATCCACCGTGTCAATCACGTTCGCATCGGCGGTTTTGCGTATGACCAGCAACACCGCCGGTTTACCCCGTGACATCCCGGCGTTACGTACGTCCTGTACCGAATCCTGCACCGTGGCAACATCCGACAGGCGCACCGCTGCGCCATTGTTGTAATGCACCACCAGGGGCTGATATTCACTGGCGGTTTGCAGCGCATCGTTGGTGCGCAGCTGCCACCGCTGTTGACGATCTTCTAGCGCGCCCTGTGGACGACGCTGGTTGGCGTTAGAAATGGCCTGCCGTACTGCGTCCAGGGAAACGCCCTGGTTAAACAGGGCCTGCGGGTTCAGCGCAACGCGCACGGCGGGCAAAGAGCTGCCGCCTACGGTGACATCGCCAACGCCGTTAATCTGCGACAGCTTCTGCGCCAGCTGTGTGGAGGCGTAATCGTAGAGCTGAGCCGGGCTGAACAGGTCGGAGGTCAGCGTCATGATCATGATCGGCGCATCAGACGGGTTAGCTTTGCGATAGGTCGGGCGCGAAGGCATACCGGTGGGGAGCAGGCTTTGCGCAGCGTTGATCGCCGCCTGGACATCCCGCGCCGCGCCATTAATGTCACGATCAAAATCGAAGACCATAATGATGCGCGTCGATCCCAGGGAACTGGTGGAGGTCATTTCGCTGACGCCGGCGATGCGGCCCAGGGAACGTTCCAGCGGCGTGGCGACTGACGAGGCCATCGTTTCCGGCGAGGCACCGGGCAGAGAAGCCGACACCATAATCACCGGAAAATCCACCTGCGGCAGCGGGGCGACGGGCAGTAGGCGAAAGCCCAGCATCCCGGCCAGCGCAATCGCCAGCGTCAGCAGCGTGGTGGCAACCGGGCGATGGATAAACAGCGCAAAAAATTTCACTGCTGTTCCTCCGTGTGACCGAGGCGGCGACGCAGGTTATGCGCCAGTCGGTCAAACAGCAGGTAAATAACCGGTGTGGTAAACAGGGTCAAAATCTGGCTGAGGATCAGGCCGCCGACCATAGCAATACCCAGCGGTTGGCGTAATTCTGCGCCGACGCCGGTGCTGAGCATCAGCGGTAACGCCCCCAGCAGCGCGGCCAGCGTGGTCATCAGAATAGGTCGGAAACGCAGCAGGCAGGCCTGATAGATCGCGTCATACGGCTTCATGCCCTGTTCACGCTCCGCGGCCAGGGCGAAGTCAATCATCATGATGGCGTTCTTTTTCACGATGCCAATCAGCAAAATGATGCCGATGATCGCCACGATATCCAGCTCGTTGCCGCTTATCATCAGGGCCAGCAAGGCACCCACACCTGCGGTTGGCAGGGTTGAAAGAATGGTGATGGGATGAATAAAACTCTCGTACAGGACGCCCAGCACGATATACATCGCCACGACAGCCGCGACAATCAGCCACACCGTGCTCGTCAGTGCCGCTTCAAACGCCAGGGTGCTGCCCTGGAACTGCGTCATCACTTCTGACGGCATACCAAGTTGTTCTTCGGCCTGGGTTATCGCCTTTGTGGCATCTTCCAGCGAATAGCCCTTCGCCACATTAAACGAGAAGGTGGCAGACGGAAACTGGCTCAGGTGGTTGATGGTCAAAGGCGCATGGCGCTGCTCAATGCTGGCGATAGCATTTAAGGGAACGCTGCCGCCGTCGGTACTGATCAGGCGAATACCCTCCAGACTTTGCAGGCCCTGCGTGGTGCTGTTGTCCTGCTCCAGCACCACGCGGTACTGGTTTGCCTGAGTATAAATGGTTGAGATCAGCCGCTGCCCAAAGGCGTCGTAGAGCGCGTTATCCACATCCGCCATGCTGATACCCAACCGGCTGGCGCTGTCACGATCGACTTTGATATAGGCTTCCAGGCCCTGATCCTGCCAGTCGCTGCTGACATCTTGCAGCGCGGGCAGTTTCTGCAAGGCGCTCACCAGCGCAGGAACCCAGGTGCTGAGTGAGTCCAGCGATCCGGACTGTAGCGTAAACTGATAGGGCGTGCGGCTGGCCTGGGTATCAATCGTCAGATCCTGAACCGCCTGGAGCCACAGCGTGACGCCGGGGATCATGCTGATTTGCTGTTGCAGTCGCTGCTGAATCTCAGGAATACGTTCGCTGCGCGCATCCAGCGGTTTAAGGTTGATCTGCAACCGGGCACTGTTGAGTGACGGATTGGTGCCGTCGACGCCCACAAACGAAGTCAGGCTTTGTACCGCGGGATCTTTCATTATCACCGAGGCAACGTCACGGGTGCGCTCAGCCATGCTGGCGTAAGACACCGACTGCGGGGCCTGCAGAGTGCCCTGGATGATGCCGTTATCCTGCTGTGGGAAAAAGCCTTTAGGAATCGCGATCCATAACAAGACGGTAAGCAGCATCGTGCCAAGTGCCACGGATAACGTCAGCCAGGGATGGTTAAGCACCCGACTCAGCCCGCGACCGTACACCGCAATCACTCGCTCAAACATGGCTTCGCTGGCGCGGGAAAAGCGGTTTTGCCTGCGCAGCGATTCTGCGCTCAACATGCGGGCACACATCATCGGCGTCAGGGTGAGCGAGACCACGGCTGAAATCAAAATCGCCACCGCCAGCGTCACCGCAAATTCGCGGAACAGACGGCCGATGACATCACCCATAAACAGCAGCGGGATTAACACCGCAATCAGTGAAAACGTCAGAGAGATAATGGTAAAGCCAATTTCGCCCGCGCCCTTCAGGGCGGCCGTCATGGGTTTTTCGCCTTTCTCGATATAGCGCGAAATGTTCTCAATCACGACGATGGCATCGTCTACGACAAAGCCTGTGGCGATGGTCAGCGCCATCAGCGTCAGGTTGTTGATGGAAAAACCCAAAAAATACATCGCCGCAAAGGTACCAATCAGCGACAGAGGCACCGCCACGGCCGGAATAATGGTGGCAGGCACGTTACGCAAAAACAGGTAGATGATCATCACCACCAACCCCATTGCCAGCATCAGTTCATGCTGGGTGTCGCTGACGGACGCACGAATGTTGGTGGTGCGGTCAGTGACCAGTTTCACGTCGACTGATTTAGGCAGGCTGGCGATCAGTGACGGCAGCATGGCGCGAATGCTATCGGCGGTGGCAATAATGTTGGCACCTGGCTGGCGTTGCACATTCAGCACAATGGCTGGTTCACGGTTGGACCAGGCACCCAGCCAGCTGTTTTCTGCGCCCTGTTCAATGGTTGCCACATCCGCCAGGCGCACCGGTGCACCATTTTTATAACTGACGATCAACTGGCGGTAATCCTCTACCGATTTCATCTGATCGTTGGCGGAAAGCGTGACCGAGCGGGTAGGGCCATCCAGGCTGCCTTTCGCGGAGTTGACATTGGCATTGGTGATCGCCGTGCGCACCGTTTCGCTGGTCAGCCCCATGGCGGCCAGCGCCTGGCTGTTCATCTTCACGCGCACCGCCGGACGTTGACCGCCCGTCAGCGTCACCAGACCGACGCCGGTGACCTGCGATATCTTCTGTGCGACACGGGTTTCCACCATGTCCTGCACCTGGGTTAACGGCATGCTGCTGGTGGTGACGGCCAGGGTCATAATCGGTGGATCGGCCGGATTGACTTTGCTGTAAACCGGCGGATTTGGCAGGTCACTGGGCAGCAGGTTGGTGGCAGAGTTGATCGCCGCCTGCACTTCCTGCTCCGCCACATCAAGCGGCAGCGTCAACTGAAATTGCAGCGTGACGATTGAGGCGCCACCCGAGCTTTGCGATGCCATCTGTTTCAGTCCGGACATCTGGCCGAACTGGCGTTCAAGCGGGGCGGTAATGGAGGAGGTCACCACATCCGGGCTCGCCCCGGGGTACAGCGTAACGACCTGAATCGTCGGATAATCCACTTCAGGCAGGGCAGAGACCGGCAAAAAGCGGTAACCCAGAATCCCCGCCAGTAAAATGGCAATCATCAGTAAGGTGGTCGCGACCGGACGCAGGATAAACTGGCGTGACGGCCCTCCGCTGTGGTCAGGAGGCATAACCTGCATTACTCAGATTCCCCTTTGGACGGCAAGCTGGTGCGGGTCTCTTTTGTGGCGCGACTCTGCGCGGCAACCACTTCGACTTTTGCCCCTTCTGTCAGGCGGTCCAGCCCGTCGGTGACGACGCGATCGCCTGCGTTGAGTCCGGCGCTGATTACCACTTTCTGGCTGTCCTGCAGACCGGCGGTCACGCTTTTCTTACTGACCTTGTCTTCACTGTTGATCACCCAGACAAAGTGGCCTTCATTCCCCATTTGCAGTGCTGCGGTGGGAATCACGACGGCATCCTGTAAGGTATTCACCTTCAGGCGCGCATTAACAAACTGGTTAGGAAAGAGCAGGTCATCCTGATTATCAAAGCGCGCTTTAATTTTAATCGTGCCGGTGGTCACATCAATCTGGTTATCCAGACTGAGCAGTTTACCGCGGGTGATCAAATGCTGATTGCTGCGATCCCAGGCTTCGACCAGTAAAGGTTCGCCAGTTTTCTGCGCCTGCATGATCTGGCTGATAGTGTTTTCAGCCACGCTGAACACCACATCCACCGGATGCGTTTGAGTAATCACCACCAGGCCATTGGTGTCGCCGCTGGTAATGTAGTTGCCGATATCAACCTGCTTCAGACCCACGCGGCCATCGATAGGTGAAGTGATGCGACTGTAAGTCAGATTCAGTTGGGCGCTGGCAACGCTGCCTTCATCGGCTTTTATCGTGCCCAGGGTTTCATTCACCAGAGCGCTCTGTGTGTCCAGATCCTGCTGGGAAACCAGCGAGGTTTTCGCCAGCTTCTGGTAACGGGCTAAATCGCGGCGTGCGTTCGCCAGGGTAGCCTGGTCGCGCGCCAGCTGACCCTGTGCCTGCATGAGGGCTACCTGATAGGGACGGGGATCGATCTCGGCGAGCAGATCGCCAGCTTTCACCTGCTGGCCTTCTGTGAAGTGGATAGCCATCAGATTCCCATCCACCCTGCTACGCACCGTCACGGTGTTGGCGGCTGTCACGGTGCCTAACCCATTCAGGTATTGCGGCACACTCTCTTTGACCGCACTGGCCGCCTGCACCGGCGCTAAGGGCTTATGCGCGCCACTGCCTCTTTTACCATGTGCAGACTGGCTGGATGCGTCACCGTCGCTTGCGGGTTGGGCCGGATGCTTCCACCAGTAATAGCCGCCTGCGGCCACGGCAATCACCACCAGCGCAATCAACGCTTTTTTCATAACAGGGTATCGGTTGTTCATTGTTGTTGTTGCTCTCCAGCACTGTCTTTCCAGGGCGCGGGCTTAAAAGGTTGCCTGCAAACCACGAATTGTAGTCGTCCCTGCGGGTGAAAATTTGAAGGAATTAAGGATATCTGTCAGCACTGCGTAATTATGTCGATTTTCTGAAGACATATTGTCGTTTAATTGATGGGCCGTATTCATAACGCATTTGAATGAGTGTGCCACAGAATAGCGCGCGATGAGCTGTTGTGGTCAGGAAATGATTTATTAAATTCATCAATGGCAACAAGCGCAAAAAGCCAGAAGGAGCAGGTGTCAGGCGGCAATACGCCGCGCGGAGCGGCGTGAAAACGCCAGCGTTTGCCCGCAGGAAGGCGAGCAAAAGGCATGAGGTGACGTCAGGTGAACGAATGATGTAGAGAGGGCGTCTCAGCGGCGCGAGGACCGCAGAGCCGTAATACCGACTCTGGCGACATCGCCGGCCGTTGACGCTGTCCTTCTACTGTCTCACCTGGCAGCTGTCTCACCCGGCAGGGTCAGGCAAACATCACCTCTGCCCAGCGCGCCAGACCTGCGGTGACCGAGGCAAAATCGTCTCCACCGGCAATGGGCGTACCCGGCAGGGCCTGCTGCAGTGCGGCGCGTAAAAGAGGCGAGCGGGCGCTGCCGCCGGTGAGATAGATCACCTCGGGTTTGATATTGCTGGTTGCCAGCGCCAGCTGTACCTGCTCCAGAATCTTCTCCAGCGGCTGGCTGATTGCATCCTGCAGGGTGGTCACGCTGATATCGGCCTGTAAACCGGCGGTGATAAAATCCAGGGATGCCGTAAAGTCGGGGCGATCGGACAGGGCGATCTTGCTTTCTTCGGCGGTCCGGACCAGGCGATAACTCAGCTTCTGCTGCCATACCTTGAGTAAATGGGCGACGGCGACAGGATTTTCTGCCTCGCGGACTAAATCGCGCAGCATCTTGCCGCAGGCGGTGCTGTAAAAATCGCTTTGCGCAGGCACATCGTTGATGGCGACGGCGTTCCACCAGGGCAGGGCAGGCAGAGCAGTGCCTTTCTGGGTGTTACCGCCCGCGCCCAGTAAGGGCATCAGCGCCTTGAACGCCAGCATAATATCCAAATCGTTCCCGCCCACGCGACAACCGCTGTGGCCCAGCAGACTTTCACGCCGATCTGACAGGTTGCGCCACTGCGGGCCCATCAGCAGCATCGAGCAGTCGGTGGTTCCCCCGCCAATATCGACCACCAGCACACGGGTTTCCTTATCCAGCGTCGCCTCAAAATCCAGGCCCGCCGCCACCGGCTCAAATTGAAATTCCACATCCCGGAAGCCCGCGCGTTTCGCCGCACGTAACAAAATGCCCTGTGCCTGCTGATTCGCGTCTTCGCTGCCTAATCCTTGAAAGTTAACCGGACGGCCTATCACCGCCTGGTCGATCGGCTGCTGGGTCTGCGTTTCACCCTGTTGGCGAATGTGCAGCATCATGGCGCAGACCAGATCTTCAAAAAAAGCAATCTGCTGCGGTTTCAGGCCCGTGGCACCCAGAAAAGATTTTGGGGATTTAACAAACCAGACATCTTCAGGATCGACCATGTAATGCTGGAGCGCGGTCAGGCCAAACTGAATGCTGTCGGGTAAAACATCGATATCTTCTTCGCGGTTGTAGCGTAGCGCCCGCTGCAGCAGCGCCGTACTTTCCTGTTCAGGTGTGGCAACCTGATGATGGCGATAGAGCCATTCCGTCACGGCTTCACGTGTAGGGGAGCAAATCATGGACGGCAGCAGGCGTTGACCCTTCTCCAGCGTTAACAGCCGTGGCGAGCCATTTTCGCTGACCGCAATGGAACAGTTAGCCGTACCGTAATCGAATCCAATGAACATTTTTCGCCCCCAGGCAGGAAAAAAGGGGGCGACTTTAGCGCAGCTGAAAGGTCGTGGCAAGCGGTGAGCGGCAGAATTAGCGAATCGCGAAAAGGGACTCTTCCGCCAGTTTACTCAGTGGCTGGCGTTCTGCGACCGCGCTTCCCCAGACGCCGTCAACGTCGAGACGGGTGAGCGTGGTGAGAACGGCTGGAACCGAAACCGGGCCTGCAAGCAGGGTAATATCACGCTGGCTGGTCTGGCTCTGAATAATGGAGATCAGCATCTCATCCATCAGATTATTGTGCAGGTTAGCAACCAGCTCCGGGGCCAGAATCAGGCAGTCAACGACCTTGCCGGTGAGCTGATTAAAGGCATCCAGATTACGGCCAAAATGCTGCAACACGATGCGACAGCCCGCCTGGCGTAGCTTCGTCAACGCGCCGATCAGGCGCTCACCGCTGGCAAGGACGCTGGCGGCGTTAAGCGCAATCCCGCTATGGCTGTCGGCAAGACCCGATTCCGCAAAGCGAAAACACAGGTTTTCGACAAAGGCCGGATCGTAAAGCGCGTTCACATCAAGGGGCAATATCAAGGCGATGCCTTTTTGGCTCATTGTTGAAATACGCTGACCGAAAAAGGCCGCAACGATATTGTCTTCCAGTCGGCGTTTCAGCGCCTCATCGGTCAGGTTGTTACGCAGCAGATGCTCATCAATAAGCAACCCTTTCTCGGTGAACAGCTGAATCTCCACCAGCCAGACGCTGGCAGAATGAGGCTTACCTGGCGGCGCGACCGCCCATACCTGCATTTCAACCTGCAAGGCATCCAGCATCGTCAGATCCAGGGCGTGAGGGTTTCCCATCAACGCGAGAGGGTGCTGCTCATACACCATATAGCGGCCCCGCCCGCTACGCTTGGCGTTATAACAGGCAATATCCGCCTGCGAGAGGACATCACTGCTCTGCGCGTTCTGTGCGGAGATTTGCGTAATGCCCGCGCTGGCACCGACCTGATAGGCGCGCCCCAGCCATTCAAAACAGTAGTCACTGACGGCGCGAACGATGTTTTCGACCTCTTCGCAGGCCTGATCGACCCGGCATTCGGGCATCAGGATGGCAAACTCGTCGCCGCCGAGCCGGGCCAGGAAGTCGCTGCCGCGCAGGCGGTGGCGCATTAAGTCCGAGAGTTCGCTTAGCAGGGCGTCCCCGGCGGCATGTCCCGCGCTGTCGTTGACCGCCTTAAATTTATCAAGGTCAATAAACACCAGCACGTGCTGATTCTGATGCTCGACAGCGTCGGAAAGCAGTCGCTTAAGTTGCAGCTCAAAGCTGGCCCGGTTAGGCAATCGGGTCAGCGTATCGTGCAGGGCGCTGTAACTCAGGCGTTTCATCACTTTACGTGACTCGCTGACGTCCTGAATAACCAGCACCGCACCGCGCTCGGTGCCAGATTCAGATTTGAGCGGCGTAATACTGTAATGGATATCAATATGTTCGCCGTTCAGCGTGTGTAATATCCACTCTTCAGACAGGTAGGGCGCGGTTTTTTCGGAGGGGATGTGGTTCAGCAGCAGGTTTTCGACTTCAGGGCCATGACGACCATGGGTGATATGCAATAGCTCGCTGACCGGTTTGCCTGCCGCGGCGTCCTGAGACCAGCCCGTCATTTTTTCCGCCACAGGGTTCATAAAGGTCACGCGCATCTCCTGATCGGTACTGATAACGGCCTCACCGATTGAGTCCAGCGTGATCATCATGCGCTCTTTTTCCTGAAACAGCGCATCATTCAAATTACGTAACGGCGTGATGTCTTGGGAGATCCCCAGGATGCGCTCAATACGGCCATCTTTACTGAGCAGGCGATTAGCCTGGGTACGAATCCAGTAGTGCTCATCCTCACGCACCACCCGATACTCCATCTGGAACGCACTGCTTTGTTCAATAGCGCCTTGTATCGTCATCACGCAATACTCACGATCGGCGGGATGGACCATCTTCACCCAGAGCTCGTAGCTGGGCGATTCATAGGATTTCATGCCAAACAGCTCGAACATGCGTTTATCCCACAGCACTTCGCCGCTGACCATGTTCCATTCCCATACGCCGATGCCGCCCGCTTCATTCGCCAGCGTAATCCGCTCCATCAGACGCTGATTCACCAGTTCGCTCTGTTTCAGTTCGGAGATATTGATAATCTGCGCAATAAAATAGAGCGGTTGCTGCGCGTTATCGCGCACCAGGGAGATGGTCAGCCGTACCCAGACTATTTCGCCGTCTTTGCGAAAATAGCGCTTTTCCAGCGTGTAGGAATAAATTTTGCCTTCGAGCAGCTTCTCCAGGCGCTTCTGATCGTCATAGATGTCGTCGGGATGGGTAATTTGCAGGAAGGTCAGTTTGGTGAGTTCATGCTCGGGATAACCCAGCGTATCGCACAAGGATTTATTCACCTGAAGCCATCGGCCTTCTACAGAAACCAGCGCCATGCCAATGGCTGAATACTCCATGGCATGACGAAAACGGGTTTCGCTCTCGCTAATGTGATGCTTTTCATGGCGGAAAGCATCCATCACTAACGACATGATATGACAGGGGATTAAAACCATCAAAAACGGAAGCCAACTGGTGATGACTGCATAGGCGCTGACGGTAGACGTGACCTTAATCCAGTCTAATGAGAGCAATAACGCCATAAAGCTGGCGTTAAGAAAAAACAGCACAAAGGCTTCGACCTTGGGCAGCCGCACGGCACACCAGAACAGCACGACCAAAATAAAGGTAAACGGCCAGGGTAAGAACCGCAGCGATAAATAGCTGGCGGTGAGCGTCAGAACGAGGGTGATAAGCGTTTCAAACAGCGACGCGCGTTTCAGATAATCGTGCGGCAGTGGCCAGGAGAGCAGCAGCAAAACCGGGCCAAGGGCGAGCATGCCGATAATTTCTGAAATCACCCAGGTATAAAAGAAGGCAAACGACGCCTGTTCACCCACGTGCAGTACCCACAGGGCAAGGGTACCGCCAATAAACGGAGAAATGATGCCGGTGGCAATGACAAAGCGTATCCAGTCATTTAGCGAAACCAACGGCGCATCCCGGTTAAGTAATGCGCGTAATAAAAATCCGCCCATCAGGGCCTGCAACAGATTAAGCAGCGCAAATTTTAAATTTGAAAGGGCAGGGCCGATGATCAATGCGTTTGCCACCGCCGTACCAATTAAGCAGGCAAGAAGCAAAAAGGGCAGCTGGCGTGAAGTGCAACGAAAAACCACGATGGTCATCAGTGCCGTTGAGAACCAGAGCGGCGAAATTTTACCGCTGACCACAATTAGTTCAAGACAGAACAACGTAAGGACGAAGGAAGCCAGGCTAAGCCAGCAGGCGTGTAGCCACGTGTTAGGTGATTTATCTGACGAGGCCAGTGTCTCAACGATCATTTATCGATCCAGCAGGGAGCAAGATAGTGCAATGGAATGCGGTGCGCGAGCCATTGTTATTGGAAGAATGCTAGCACATTTGGTAGAAAAAACAGGGGGGAAATCATTAAATTGCGGTATTCGTTGGATTGAATGGCGCGCGCCAGCACGCGCCATTCAGTTTATCAGTCGCGGAAAAGATCGGCCCTTGTATAAGGTTTTTCCATGCCAGCCAGACGGGCAGAAAACTGCTCCAGAAACTGTTGTGTCGTGGCTATCCGGCCGTGCCCCAGCAGCAGTACCGGGACCAGGAGCGCCGCGGCAATTTGTGGCCAGCTAAAGCCCTTCAGCGCCGTTTGCCGTTGCGACAGTAAAAACGCGGTACTGAGCGTAAAGCCCAGCAACAGCCCGGTCAGTACCTCACTAATGGAATGGGCATGAATGACCAGTCGTGACAGACCTACCATCAATGGAATGACATAGCCCACACCAATAGCAAAGACGCGCCACCGGCTTGACCAGCGCCCTGATATTAACCAAAGCATCACTGGCCACAAGGTAGCGGACATGGCGCTGTGACCGCTAAACCCGGTGAAGTTAAAGCGGGCGCTACCGATACCAAAACCAAGAAACAGTATTTTGGACACGCTGACAACCAACCCGGCTAAACCAAACGCCATGATCCAGTACCATACGGTGCGGCGGTTATCGCTTTTCCACGGCAAAATCAGTGCAATAATCACCGCCGTGGGAATCAACAACATACTGTCACCAAAATAGGTGAGGGTCTTCCAGAGCATAGTCTTCCTTTATTCTTCTTCGGGCAAAACGCCCTTATTCATCAGCCACATCAGGCCCGACAGGTGCTGTGCGTCGTCATTCTGTTTTGTGCTGCTAGTTTATCGGTGAAATCCGTTAGGTTAAAAGGGGAAAGTCTGAAAAGGGAGAATGCCATTTCTCTGGCATCAAAAGGCCGAAATCCCTATACTTAGCGCCAACTCACCCTCTCCGTTCAGCCCCATTAACTGGGTGCGCAGTTTGCGCACAGTTTCTGGCTCCAGTATCAGGTTTTTAAAAGTATGACTGACAAGTCTCATCAGTGCGTGATCGTTGGCATTGCAGGTGCATCCGCATCCGGTAAAAGTTTAATCGCCAGTACTCTCTATCGTGAAATCCGCGACCAGGTGGGCGATGAACATATCGGCGTTATTCCTGAAGATGCTTATTACAAAGATCAAAGTCACCTCACCATGGAAGAGAGGGTTAAAACCAATTATGACCATCCCAGCGCGATGGATCATGATTTGTTATTACAGCATTTGCGTGCGGTAAAAGCAGGACAGGACATTGAGTTACCCGTGTACAGCTATGTCGAGCACACCCGTACGAAAGAAACGCTGCAAATTAAGCCTAAAAAAGTCATCATCCTTGAAGGCATTTTACTGTTGACCGATGCGCGCCTGCGTCAGGAACTGAATTTCTCCATCTTTGTGGATACGCCGCTCGACATTTGTCTGATGCGTCGTATGAAGCGTGATGTGAATGAACGTGGTCGTTCAATGGACTCCGTGATGAGCCAGTATCAGAAAACGGTTCGCCCTATGTTTCTGCAATTCATTGAACCCTCCAAACAATATGCAGATATTATTGTGCCGCGCGGGGGTAAAAACCGTATCGCCATTGATATCCTCAAGGCCAAGATTAACCAGTTCTTCGAGTAGTTTACGTCTCAAAGGACGTGGCGCGAACAGGTTAACAGCACAGATGCGCCCTGTTCGCTACACTTACTTCATGGAGTTACCGCAATGAGATTATGCGACCGCGATATTGAAGCCTGGCTTGATAGCGGAAAACTGGCGATTACGCCGCGGCCACCCGTAGAACGTATCAATGGTGCAACGGTTGACGTCCGTTTAGGCAATCAGTTCCGTACTTTCAGTGGACATACCGCTGCCTTTATCGACCTGAGTGGCCCGAAGGACGAAGTGAGTGCCGCGCTCGATCGCGTGATGAGCGATGAGATCGTTCTCCCCGAAGGCGAGGCGTTCTTCCTGCATCCAGGAGAACTGGCTCTGGCGGTAACGCTGGAATCCGTCACCATTCCTGACGACCTCGTAGGCTGGCTGGACGGACGCTCCTCGCTGGCGCGCCTGGGTTTGATGGTCCATGTGACCGCGCACCGTATCGATCCAGGCTGGCAGGGCCGTATCGTGCTGGAGTTCTATAATTCGGGCAAACTGCCCCTGGCGCTGCGCCCCGGAATGCTGATTGGTGCACTAAGCTTTGAGCCGCTTTCCGGGCCAGCCGCGCGCCCTTATAATCGCCGTGAGAACGCGAAATATCGAGGCCAGCAGGGTGCTGATGCCAGTCGTATCGATAAAGACTAATTCATGAGGATGTGATGAGAAGAGTGATAACCACGCTGGCCATCTTACTGGTGGTGGTCGTAGCAGGCTTGACCGCGCTGGTTTTGCTGGTCAATCCCAACGACTTTCGTAGCTACATGGTACAACAGGTCGAACAGCGCAGCGGTTATCAACTTACCATCAACGGCGATTTGCGCTGGCATGTCTGGCCAAAACTCAGCATTCTTGCCGGTCGTATGAGTCTGACGGCGCCCGGTGCGTCGCAGCCCGTCGTTTCTGCAGACAACATGCGCCTGGATGTAAACCTCCTGCCTTTATTGTCGCATCAGTTGAGCGTCAGCCAGGTGATGCTGAAAAATGCCGTGGTGCGGGTGACACCTGACAGTGCCGCACAGGCCCCGCAGGATGCGCCGCGCGGCCCGCACAATACCGAGCCGACCTCTTCTGCCCGCTGGTCATTCGATATCGACAAGCTTCAGCTGTCGGACAGCCTGTTTATCTGGCAACAGCCCGGCGGTGATGCGTTCACCTTCCGCAATCTGAATCTGGATATGGAGCAGGATCAGTCCAGCGTGGCCACGATCACGCTGAATACCAGCCTGACGCGCAACCAGCGCACGGCGCGAGTCAATCTGAAAGGCCGGCTGGACAAATCACAGTATCCTCATCAGTTAAGCGGTCAGCTCGATCAGCTGGATTACGATCTGTCTGGTGCCAGCCTGCCGCCGCAGGGCATTAAAGGTACGCTGAGCTTTCAGGGACGCTGGAATGCCGACAGGAATACCTTTGCCGTCACCGACCTGAAGCTTAACGCCAACGACAGCGTTCTCAGCGGCAACGCGCAAGGCAACCTCACGCCACCGCAACAACTGGCGCTGGACCTTCATGCCACTTCACTCGATATGGACAACCTGCTTTTTATCTCATCACTGACCCAGCAGGTGAGTGGGCAAAGCAGCCAGATCGCCCCTGCGCCGGTGATTGCCGATCAGCGCGAACCCACGAATGCGGACTCGCCGCTCAACGATATCGATCTGGATGTCAAACTGCAGGCGGATAAGGCGGTGTGGCGAGGTCTTAGCCTCACCAAATTCGCTGTGGATGCGGTTAACCAACAGGGCTTGATGACACTGCGCACGCTGTCTGGCTCAGTAGGGCAGGGCAGTTTCTCTGTTCCTGGCAGCATTGATATTCGTCAACCCGTTACCCATGTCACCTTTAAGCCGGTGCTGAACCAGGTTGATATCCAGCCCTTGTTAAAGGCGCTTGCCTTGCCGCAGTCGTTACAGGGAACGGTGGATCTTAATGGCGATTTGGCGGGTGATAACCTTACCCTTGAGGATGCGAAACGCAGCTGGCAGGGCAAAGCGGATATCCGTGTGAGCCACCTCAAGCTGGCACAAATTGACTTGCAGCAGATGGTGCGTCGCGCCGTCGCACGCGTCAGCGACCGTATCAGCAGTGACGATCAGGCATCAGGGCAGGGCATCGACGAAATTAGCGGCCAGCTTGCACTGAAAAAAGGGCAACTCACCTTTAGCCATCTTAACGGTACCAGTAAGCAACTGGCATTACGGGGCGACGGCAGTGTCAATATGGTGCAGCAACAGTTAGACGTGACGCTGGGCCTGACGCTGAGTGGCTGGCAGGGTGACGAAAAACTGGTTGCAGCGCTCTCCAGCCAGGCGATCCCGTTTCGTATCTACGGCAGCTGGGATAATCCACAATATACGCTGCCGGTTGACGACGTGCTCCGTGATAAGTTGCAAAACGAGGCTAAAACACGTCTGAATCAGTGGCTCGATCGTCAGCAGACCAAAGACAGCCGCCAGGATTCGCCGCGCCCATAAAGGTGCGGCTTCAGTGCGGCGCGTCGGGGTTTGGCAGGATTTCTACCTTCTGAATCCGGTGGTGTTCAACCTGCAGGGTGCGTAACCGGTAATCGCCGAGTGCGATTTCTTCGCCTTCCTGCGGGATCGTCTGAAGTCGATCCATCACCAGCCCGGCAAGCGTGTGATAATTACGTTTGTCGTCCAGCGGCAAGGTGACATACATTGCCAGGTCTTCTAACGGCATTTGGCCATTGGCAATCCAGCCGCCCGCACCGTTAGGCTGAATGTCATAGCGCGCATCGGTCTCACCTGCCTCATTGGGCAGACTCCCGGCGATGGTTTCCATCAAATCGCTCAAGGTGACAACGCCTTCCACAGAACCAAACTCATCAACGACAAAAGCAAAGTGCGTGTGCCCCTGACGAAACAGCTCCAGCGCCTGTAACAGGGTGATGCGTTCATGAAACACCAGCGGCTGGCGGATCAGGCTGCGTAAATCGAGAGAATGCTGGTGCAGTGACTGATGCAGCAAATCGTTAACATGCACAATACCGAGCGGTTCGTTGCCGTTATCCGTGATAACGATGCGCGTATGCTGATTACTGTCGAGATTCGCCATAATGACGGCCGGATCGTCACTTAAGTCAATATGCTGAACATCGTGGCGCGTCGTCATAATGCTGTTTACGTGGCGCTGTCCAAGCCCCATGACTCTGGCGATCATCACGCGCTCCTGACGATTGAACAGCGCGACTGAATCGCCATCGGCAAGCATCGACGACGTTTTTGCATCCAGTTCTGCCCGTTCGGCTTCGCCGCGTAACAGGCGTAAAACCGCTTCGGCGGTACGCTGCCGTAACGGACGACCGGCAGACAGCACCTTGCGACGGTTAAACTGCGCAAGCTGGTTCAGGGCTTCAATAAGCACCGAGAAACCAATGGCGGCATAGAGATAGCCTTTAGGAATGGCAAAGCCAAACCCTTCCGCCACCAGGCTAAAGCCAATCATCAGCAAAAAACTCAGGCACAGGATAACGATGGACGGGTGACTGTTGACGAAGCGGGTAAGGGGCTTACTGGCCAGCAACATCAATAAAATGGCGACGGTGACCGCGACCATCATCACGGGCAAATCGTTTACCATACCGACAGCCGTGATCACCGCATCCAGCGAAAATATCGCGTCCAGCACCACAATTTGTGCCACTACTGGCCAGAATTTAGCGCCGCCTTTTTGTTGAGCGTTGTCGTCATCGCTACCTTCTAGTCTTTCGTTCAGTTCTGTTGTCGCTTTAAACAATAAAAACAGTCCACCGAACAGCAGTAACAGGTCACGGGCGCTAAAGGCGTGATTAGCCAGCGTCATCAATGGCTGGGTCAGTGTTACCAGCCAGGAAAGGGACGCCAGCAGCAGCAGCCGGCAGACCAACGCCATCAGCAGGCCAATAACCCGGGCCCGATCGCGCGACGCGGCGGGAAGCTTTTCGACCAGAATGGCAATAAATACCAGGTTATCGATGCCCAGTACCAGTTCAAGAACGATTAGCGTGACTAAACCTGCCCATAACGCGGGGTCGGCCATTACCTCCAACATGCTTTATTCACCTGAATGTCTAAAAATAAGCTTTATCTGATGATAGTGGAGAGAGGGCCAGGGGACAAATAGCGACCTTACAGGTTCTTTACGATTTAATTGAATACCGCATACATTAATTACAGGATAATTCTTCAGCAGATTGATTAATGCGGGGACGACAGTAGCGGAAAAAGGTTGCAGATTAATGTCACCGCATTTCTCATTCAGAGGAATTTCTTATGCGATTATTCCTGGTGCCAACATGGAATAAATCTGATTTTTTTCCACCTCAAAGCCGAAAATGGGCGGATTCAATACTTATTACTGGTAGTCTTTTTCCTAAAATAGTCCAGGGATGGCGGGGTCTACTTGTAAACATGCCAGTAATAACTAGTATAGCAACGAGTTAGTCAACGCCTGCGCCTGAATCTGTAATTTGCGCGATAATCCGTCATGGTATGTAGCGGAATGTCAACGCATTCTGCACAAGGATGTTTTGTGCGCAATCGCACGCGGTGCAGCGAAAAACAGTGGCAATCAGGGCGGTATTGGCAGCGACAGCCAAGGGCGGTAGCGTGTCTGAGTCGCCGCTTCGGTTTGATATTTAATCAGCATGTTGCTGATAAAGTCAGAGTAATCTGTTGGTATTGAGTACGGTATTATTGGTTTCATAGTCAATGACAATGGCGTAAATGCCGCAGGAGCTCCCCTCAGAAACGCTCGGGCTTAAGGGACAATGCTGGTCGCTTAAGAGTCTGGTGTGGTGGGTTAAGGAAATAAAATAAAGAGTTAAATATGCGCGATAACGAATTTACGTTTAAAAGTCTTATCACCAAATTATTATTGGCTTGTTCTGATTTAATATGTTTCAACGCGGCATTATTTATCGCGATGATGCTAATTAATATGACATCTCCTTCACTGTTGTCGGATATGTCTGATCGGGAATTAAATTTAAAAGTTGCTACACACATCTGCCTGTCTGTAATTTGCGTGTTCTGGTTCTGGGTCAGGCTGCGTCATTACACCTATCGCAAACCTTTTTGGTTCGAATTAAAAGAAATTTTTCGTACCATTCTCATTTTCTCCGTCATCGAACTGTCGATCACGGCCTTGTCACAATGGCAGATGTCACGTTTTGTCTGGTTGCTGACCTGGCTTATTACGCTGGTGATCATTCCGGTCTGCCGTTCGCTGTCTAAACGCCTGCTGAATAAATACGGCTTGTGGAAAAAGCAGACCATTATCATCGGTAGCAATAAAAACGCCCAGGAAGCCTGGCAGGCTTTGCAGAGCGAAGAAGTCATGGGCTTCGACGTGATTGCCTTCTATGACGTGGACGGTTCCTGCCCGCAGGAGTTAATTTCAGGTATCCCGGTGCTGCGCGATGAGCAAGCGCTGTGGAATCTGACGAACAGTGAAACGCAGTTTATTGTTGCGGTTGAGTTCGAGCAAAGTCAGCACCGCGACATGTGGCTGAAATCCCTGGCCATGCATAACTGCCGTTCTGTGTCAGTGATCCCGACGCTTCGCGGTGTGCCGCTTTACGGCACCGACATGGCCTACATCTTCAGCCATGAAGTCATGATTCTGCGTGTTCAGAATAACCTGGCAAAACGTACCTCACGTTTCCTGAAACGCACCTTCGATATTTTCGGTGCACTGTCGATCATCCTGATGCTGCTACCGGCTCTGCTGGTGCTGGGCTTCCTGGTCGGACGCGACGGTGGGCCGCCAATTTATGGTCACGAGCGCGTAGGTTTAAACGGTCGTAAGTTCAAATGCCTCAAGTTCCGTTCGATGGTGATTAACTCGAAGGAAGTGCTGGAGGAAGTCTTACGCACGGACCCGATTGCCCGCGCTGAATGGGACAAAGATTTCAAACTCAAGAACGATCCACGTATTACTAAAGTCGGGCACTTTATTCGTAAAACCAGCCTTGATGAACTGCCGCAGTTGTGGAACGTCGTGCGTGGCGATATGAGCCTGGTCGGACCGCGTCCGGTGATTGAAGATGAACTGGCTCGCTATGCTGGCGATGTCGATTACTACCTGATGGCCAAACCGGGCATGACAGGGTTGTGGCAGGTCAGTGGGCGCAACGATGTAGATTATGAAACGCGAGTCTATTTCGACTCATGGTATGTAAAAAACTGGTCTCTGTGGAACGACATTGCGATTTTGTTCAAAACCGTTGGTGTCGTACTTAAACGTGATGGTGCTTACTAGCCGCAGAAAAAAACTCTGTCAGCCATGCTCTGATAGCAGCCCTTTTCAGGTGCCCGGCTGGCAGGTTTTTCTAAAAAAAAGCGGTACGGCATTGATAAACAGAAATGTTCTGCTTTGCTTTAATCCGTCCCGGGTAAAGCGCGTTATTGGTAAAAGACAGGAGCTAAGAATAATGAACGACATGTTCAGGGCCTGATTCAGGATAGTTTACATTTTTCGAGCGCTTACACAGCGGCGTATTCGCCTCTATCAAACATTAACTGATAGCGAAGATCTAAATGATTACAATGAAAATGAAAATGATACCTGTTCTGGTATCTGCCACGTTTATGGCCGGCTGTACCGTCGTGCCGGGGCAAAATTTGTCCACTTCGGGAAAAGATGTCATTGAGCAGCAGGACAACAATTTTGACATCGACAAATACGTTAACGTTTACCCGTTAACACCAACGCTGGTGGATAGAATGCGTCCCAAGCCCCTGGTGGCACAGGCTAATCCATCACTCCAGACCGAGATTCAGAACTACGAATACCGCATCGGCATTGGTGACGTGCTCACCATCACCGTGTGGGATCACCCTGAGCTCACCACCCCCGCAGGTCAGTACCGCAGCGCCAGCGATACCGGTAACTGGGTACATTCAGATGGCACGATTTTCTATCCTTACATTGGCAGAGTCCGTGTAGCTGGTCGTACCGTTGGTGAGGTGCGTGATGAAGTCGCGCGTCGTCTGGCGCAGTACATCGAAAGCCCTCAGGTCGATGTCAGCATCGCCTCGTTCAAGTCACAGAAAACCTACGTGACCGGCGCCGTAACCACTTCAGGCCAGCAGCCTATTACCAACGTCCCGCTCACTGTCCTGGATGCGATTAACGCCGCAGGTGGCTTAGCGGCGGATGCAGACTGGCGTAATGTCATTCTGACTCACAACGGTCGTGAGCAGCGCGTTTCGCTGCAGGCATTGATGCAGAACGGCGATCTGAGCCAAAACCATCTGCTTTATCCGGGTGACATTCTGTATGTGCCGCGCAATGACGATCTGAAAGTCTTTGTGATGGGTGAAGTGAAACAGCAGGCAACCCTGAAAATGGATCGCAGCGGCATGACGCTGGCGGAAGCACTGGGTAACGCGGCGGGCATGGATCAAACCACCTCTGACGCGACCGGTGTGTTTGTTATCCGACCGACTCGCGGCACTGATCGCAGCAAAATTGCCAACATCTATCAGTTAAACACCAAAGATGCGGCCTCCATGGTCATGGGTACCGAATTCCAACTTGAACCTTACGATATCGTCTACGTAACCTCGACGCCGCTGACGCGTTGGAACCGTGTGATATCGCAGTTGATACCAACCATCGCCGGTGTTAACGATGCGACTCAGGCCGCACAGCGCATCCGCAACTGGTCGAACTAAGGTTTAGCCATGATTAAGTCCGTGTTAGTCGTCTGCGTAGGCAACATCTGCCGCTCTCCCACAGGAGAGCGCCTGTTCAAACGTGCGCTGCCGCACCTTCCTGTGGCATCTGCCGGACTCGGCGCGCTGGTCGGTCATGCGGCGGATAAAACCGCGACTGAGGTGGCGGCCGAAAAAGGGTTATCCCTGGACGGTCATGAGGCCCAGCAGTTAACGGCCAGCCTGTGCCGGGAGTATGACCTGATTCTGGTGATGGAAAAACGCCATATTGAACAGGTTAACCGCATCGATCCGGCTGCACGCGGCAAAACGATGCTGCTTGGGCACTGGCTCAATCAGAAGGAAATAGCGGATCCGTACAGAAAAAGCCGTGAGGCCTTTGAAGAGGTTTACGGGTTACTGGAACACGCCACTCAGAAATGGGTCAGCGTACTAAGCCGATAGTTGGGATTATCCATGAATATAAAAAACAAAGTCATGACCGCGCCACGCGAGGAATCGAATGGGTGGGATTTGGCGCATCTTGTGGGACAGCTTATTGATCACCGCTGGGTCATCGTCGCTGTTACCGCTTTTTTCATGCTGGTGGCAACGCTTTACACACTGTTTGCGACGCCCATTTACAGCGCCGACGCCATGGTTCAGGTTGAGCAGAAGAATAGCAGCACCGTCCTGAATGAACTGCAGTCAATCATGCCCACGACGCCGGCCTCAGATACCGAAATCCAGATCCTTGAATCACGTATGGTGCTGGGGAAAACCGTTCAGGACCTCGGCCTGGATGCGATGGTTTCGCAGAACTACTTTCCGGTCATCGGTAAAGGCTTGTCGCGTCTGATGGGCAACAAGCCCGGACAGGTCGCGGTATCCCGTCTTGAAATCCCGCGCACTATTGAAAAACGCAGTGTTGAACTGGAGGTTACGGGTAAAGACAGCTATACCGTTTCGGCTGATGGCGATGAGCTGTTCAAAGGTAAAGTGGGGCAGTTTGAAAAACACGGCGACGTGAGCATGCTGGTCAGCGATATCAATGCGGAGCCTGGCACCACGTTTACCGTCACCAAACTCAACGATCTGCAGGCAATTAACAGCATCCTGTCTAACCTGACCGTTGCGGACAAAGGGAAAGATACCGGCGTACTGGGACTGCAGTATGTGGGTGAAGATCAGGAGCAGATCAGCAAAGTGCTGAACCAGATCGTCAATAACTACCTGTTACAGAACGTGCAGCGTAAATCCGAACAGGCCGAGAAAAGCCTAGAGTTCCTGAAACAGCAACTGCCGGAAGTTCGCGGCAAACTGGATCAGGCCGAAGACAAACTCAACACCTACCGTCGCGAGAATGAGTCCGTTGACCTGTCGCTCGAAGCAAAATCGGCACTGGATTCTTCCGTCAGTGTTCAGAGCCAGCTTAACGAGCTGACCTTCCGTGAAGCCGAAGTTTCACAGTTGTTCACCAAGGATCACCCAACCTACCGGGCGCTGTTGGAAAAGCGTAAAACGCTGGAAGACGAGCAGACGCAGCTGAACAAGAAAATTGCGCAGATGCCTAAAACCCAGCAGGAAATTCTGCGTCTGACCCGCGATGTGCAGTCAGGACAGGAAATCTACATGCAGCTGCTGAATCGTCAGCAAGAGCTGAGCATCAGTAAAGCCAGTACCGTGGGTGATGTCCGTATTATCGATCAGGCCGCGACCGCCAATTCACCGGTTGCGCCGAAAAAGCTGCTGATTATTGCCGCCAGCCTGATTCTGGGTCTGATGGTGTCCGTGGGCGTGGTACTGCTGAAGGCGCTGCTGCATCACGGTATCGAGAACCCAGAGCAGTTGGAAGAGCTGGGCATGAACGTTTATGCCAGCGTCCCGCTTTCCGAGTGGCAACGTAAGAAAGATACCGAAGCACTGGCACGTCGCGGTCACAAGGTGAAAACCGATCCGCATGAGACGTTGTTAGCGCTGGGTAACCCAACCGATCTGTCCATCGAAGCGATTCGTAGCCTGCGTACCAGCCTGCACTTCGCGATGATGGAAGCGAAAAACAACATTCTGATGATTACCGGTGCCAGCCCGGGTATTGGTAAAACCTTTATCTGCGTCAACCTCGCCACTCTGGTTGCGAAAGCAGGGCAGAAGGTGTTGTTTATCGATGGTGATATGCGCCGTGGTTACACCCACGAACTGTTGGGCGCGGAAAATAAATCCGGTCTCTCTAACGTGCTGTCAGGCAAAACTGAGTTTACGCCGGCGATGATCCAGCAAGGACCATACGGTTTTGACTTCCTGCCGCGCGGTCAGGTTCCACCGAATCCGTCGGAGCTGTTGATGCACCGCCGCATGGGTGAACTGCTGGAGTGGGCAAGTAAAAATTACGACATAGTCCTGATTGATACGCCACCGATTCTGGCCGTAACGGATGCCTCCATTATCGGTAAGCTGGCCGGTACCTCGCTGATGGTGGCGCGCTTTGAAACCAACACCACGAAAGAAGTGGATGTCAGCTTCAAACGCTTTGCCCAGAACGGTATCGAAATTAAAGGGATTATCCTTAACGCCGTGGTACGAAAAGCGGCTAACTCGTACGGTTATGGCTATGACTACTACGACTACGAGTACGGTAAACCGACGAAAAGCTAAGAGCTGAAAGAAAAGGGGCGGGTTTGACCGCCCCTTTTGATCGCAGGCTCAGGATGACGACACATAACGATTTGCACAGGTGATTCTGGATACAACGCACAATAAGCGACGATCTAACGTCAATCATCAGAATTCATCATCAACACGCTTTTGTCTGTCGCGATGTCGGCGCAGACCCGCTGAGATATCAACCCGGAAGGTAATCAGCACAGGCCGCTGTTGGCATGAGAACTTGTGGATTTAAGGAATCACACCATGGCTCCATATTGGTATATATCAGGGTTTTTGCTGCTGATTTCGCTGTTTGAAATCCTGGTGAAAAAAGACGAACGCACAAATTATATTTTGACCTGGCTGCTGTGCTTTGCGGCCATTATTCTGATCGTGTTTGGTGGTATTCGCGGGCTTGGCACCGGCATGGATGACTACCAGTACCGCAGTTTCTTCGAAGACTTTATCCGGCGCATCCAGATCAACGGTTTTTTCGAGACCGTTGCGTTTTTCCGCTACGAACCGCTGATTTTTGCGATGGCGTGGGTAACCAGCTTAGTTTCGCACAATGCCAGCGTGTTCCTGTTTGTCTTCTGCGCCATCGCGGTATCGATAAACGCTTATTTTTTCAAAAAGATGTCACCTTACCCGGTACTGGCGCTGGCGCTCTATTCGGCGCACATCTTTATCAACAAAGACATTAACCAGATACGTTTTGGCTTAAGTTCCGCCCTGTTCCTTGGCGTACTGTGGACGATATACCTGAAGCGTTACTGGTGGGCCTTTGCCTTTTTTATTCTGTCATTTATGAGCCACAACACCGCCGTGATGGTGGTGACGCTGGTGCCATTCCTGTTTATTCGTGACTGGCGCTGGTGGCCGGTGATTATCATCGGTTTCAGCCTGCCGCTCTCGGTGGTGGGGGGATCAAGCTTTATTGCCCTGATTGCCGGTCATCTTGGATCGCTAGGGGAAAGGGCATCGGGTTATAACAACGATCCCTCCTATGCAATGGATGGCAGCATCCTGTCAGTGTCGAACCTGAAGAACATCATGCTGGTGTTTATCTTCTTCTATTTCATGCTGAGCAATGAGCTGAAACGCGAAAACTATGCGCAGTATCGCCTGAACTACCTGCTGATTTTAAGCTTTGCTATCGGCGGGGCGATCCGTATCTTCCTGTACAACTTCCCGTCAGGTTCGCGTCTTTCTAACTATCTGCAACAGGTTGAACCCATCATCCTGACCTCACTGATCTATCAAGCCAGGCGAGTATGGAAGCCGGCGCTGTTTGGCATGCTGTTTTTCTTCCTGCTCTATTACCTCTACTACAACACCATTTCAACCAAGCAAGCGGTTGTTGGGTATGAAGTGGCCCAGGAGTTTTGGCTGATTCGGTAACGGACCCGGCGATCCGCACCGCGTGAACGGCTTCACTCAGCGCGGCGGTCGCCTGAAATATCACAGGTTTTTCTTCGACGTTTGTCGATTGAATTGTTTATTTTTGAATACTTTTATGAGGTGCTGGCAATGAAGGACATTCGTTTCTCCATCGTAATTCCGGCTTATAACGCGTCAGAATCGATTGTCACGACGCTGGATTGCGTTAAAGCACAAACGTATCGTCATTTCGAGGTCATCATCGTGGATGACAAATCCGCGGATGCTGCCGCGCTGGCCGACGTGGTGCGCAGTGAGCGCTATCAGGATCTGGACATCAATCTGGTGTTATCTGAGGTGAAACTCAACGGTGCCGGGGCTCGTAATAAAGGCATCGAGCTGGCAACGGGTGACTACATTAGTTTTCTGGATGCCGACGATGAATGGCATGCGGACAAGCTGCAGCAGGTCAGCGAGAAAATTGCTGAGCTTGAGGCACAAGGCAAACAGAACACCATTATTTTCAGTCAGGTGAACATCTATCAGGACGGTGAGTTCCTGAAAGTCATGCCCATGCAGCCGCCCGCCGAAAATGAAACTGTGGCGGAATACCTGTTTGGCTGTTATGGCTTTATTCAAACCAGCACCATTGTGCTGAAGCGTGAAGATGCCGCTAAAATTCAGTTCGACGCGCGGTTTATCCGCCATCAGGATTATGATTTCTGCATCCGTGCCGATCGCATGGGTTACCGGTTTGAAATGATCGCTTTCCCGCTGGCTAACTATCATCTGGTCACGAAGTTTGGCTCTAAACACAAAGGTGAATCGGTCAAGTACTCCCTGTTTTGGCTGGAGACGATGAAACCGCACCTTACCGCACGTGATATTCACACCTACAAAGCGTTCAAGCTGCCCCTGCGCTACAAAATGGACGGCAACTCGCTGATGGCGAGCGTCAGTTTTGCACGCTACTTCTTGCTGACCAATAAAGACAACCGCACTTACTTCCTGAACCGCGTGAAAGACAAGTTAAAAGCGCGTTTAGGCGGCGAAAAGGCGCTCTCCTGATTCCATTGAATGTCGTGACGTTTTAACGCTGCCGGACAGGCTCCTGGTGGCTCCGTCTATTTTATTTATTCAGGTATGAAAATGAATAATCACTCTGGTACCGTTGGCATTGTTATGCCTATGTATAATGCTCGCCAGACGGTATTACGCGCCGTGCAGTCCGTTATCAATCAAACCTATCAGGACTGGCACCTGTATCTGATCAACGATAAATCCACCGATGATTCACTCGAGTGGGTGAGAGAACAGTGTCAGGACCCGCGTATTACCCTTCTCGATAACGCGGTCAACATGGGCGCCGCAGAAACCCGCAATGTCGGATTGCGTGCCGCTACAGAAGAGATCATCGCCTTTCTTGACAGCGATGACGAATGGCACAGCGATAAGCTGCGTCAGCAGATGCAGGCTATTGCCGATGGCGATAATCTGGTCATTACGGAATATCACTACAAAACGCGCAAAGCCGACCACGATATCCGCTACGCAAAGCCTTATCTGCAACAGGACAACTTCGTGAAAAAACAGTATCGGGTGTGCTTCTCATCCGTCTGTTTTCGCCGTCCGCCGGGTGGCATTTTGTTTGAACGCAAAGGCCATGAAGACTTCCTTTTCCTCTACGAACTGTTTAACCGTTATAAACAGGCCCGCATAATTCAGAGCATTCTGGTGAATTATTACGAACTGGGTGATTCCCTGTCGCGTAATAAAAATAAAGCCGCCAAATGGCACCTCGAACTATTAAGAATTATCTATAAAAACAATCCGTTAAAAATCTATTACTATTACGCCTGGTATATGGTGAATGGTGTGCTGTTTAGCCTGAAACACCGCTAAGCCGATCGGCAGGATTGTGTATAAATTTGAGGTGGATAACGTTTCATGAAAAAAATTGTCCTGGTGATCAAAGACGCTTACTCGTATGCGGGCACCGAAAATATCTGTAATTTTATGTCGGAATGTCTCGGCGATGAGCACGACGTCACCATCTACTCGCTAGAGGGGCACGGTGAACCCTTTTACCCTTTTGAGAAGGTCAGGCAGATCGTCAGCTTTGAAGGGGAAAGCAATCCCATCAAGCGTGCCGTTGCCCGCATCCAGCAGGAAGGCTTCGACACCGTATTTTTAATCAGCATGGGTCGCCTGAGCGTGATGTTTGCCTTCTGGAACCTGATGGCGCTGAAAAAGAAGCGTTTCAAAGCTTATGCCTGCGAGCACATCGCCATTAACTCCTTCAGTAAGCCCATTAAATTCCTCAAGTTCCTGCTACTGCGCTACTACGATCGCGTCATCGTGCTGACGGATAAAGATCATCAGGTGTTTCAGCGCTGGCACATTCCCAGTCAGGCCATTCCTAACCCGGTAGTGTACAAATCCTGGCATCGCACCACGCGCCATCGTCAGGCGCTGGCCGTGGGCCGTCTGGACAATCAAAAGGGATTTGACCTGTTACTGGATATCTGGCGCGACTTTACGAAAGCGCATCCTGACTGGACGCTGGTCATTGCCGGCGACGGCGAATTACGTCAGCAGTTGCACGATCAGGCGGCGGTACTGGGCATCACTTCCAGCGTGAATTTTGTCGGTAAAGTCACCAACATCAATGATTACTATCGCGACAGTGATATGGCGCTGATGACCTCGCGCTACGAAGGTTTGCCGCTGGTGCTGCTGGAAGCAAAATCCTGGTCACTGCCGGTCGTCGCCTATGACTGTCCAACCGGCCCGCAGGAGATCATTAACCACGGTGAAGACGGTTTCCTGGTGCCAATGAACAAGAAAAGCGAATTCCTGGCGCGGATGGAACAGCTCGCCAGCGATGATGCGCTGTTCTACGCCATGAGCGAAAAAACCCAACAAACCGCGCTGAAATTTGACGGCAAGCAAATTAAACAAAGCTGGCTGGCACTGGTGTAACGGGCTGGAGAAGCTCACTTTTGATGTGCCTCATGGGACACCTTTTATGGCTGAGTTTATAGCCTTCATGACGACGGGATTTATTGCATGAAAAGAAGAGAAGTCTTGCAAACCGCAGCCTCCGCCCTTGTAGGGGCGCTCTCCGTGAGCACCTTTTCCAGTTACGCCGCTAAAAACAATGGCCTGGCGCTAAAGTCGGTTGATGCCACCGCGATTCCTAAAGGCGATGTACCCATTCTGACACCTGAAAACGTCTATGCGATGCCGCCGCAGTTTTGGCAAAACTTTCAGGGAAAACTGTGGATTGGTCAATCCGGCAGTGATGCCAGCAAACCGGGTAACCAGATACCGGTATTCCTGCGCGATGCCAACGGTAATCTGGCACAAATCAGCCAGCCGATTACCCTGAACAAAGGCAATTTTGACCAGTTCGTTAAAGATAATGCGGCGCTGATAGCCAACCCCTCGCACTCGATGGCGCTGGAAGACAGCAACGGGCAGATGGTGTTTAACATTCCTGATGTCAGCCAGCCGGGTCAGGCGGCCTTCAGCCAGCGTCTGGCGCAGCCTGCGGGTTACCAGCTGATTGGCGAGATCCCCTCGGTAGACGATCTGCGCAAGACGCGACCGCTGTTTGAAGGGGCAAAAATCAAGCTGAAAAGCTGGCACGCCGGGCTTGAAGTGGGCGGCGGCGAGTTCGTCGGCAGCTTTCAGCCGGCGCAGGACGATCAGGGGGTGATTTTCAGCGGCGACGGATTTCACTGGCGTCGCGTGGTCGATGACTTCAACCGACTGTCGCTGTTTGATTTTGGCGCTATCGCTGACGGCAAAACCGACAGTGCGCCCGCCATTAAAGCCATGTACCAGTGGTCGCAACAGAGCGATCAGCCCATCTGTGTGCAGTTCCCTGCTGGTACCTTCTTTGTGTCCGGCTGTGATTTCGGCGAAGAACAGCGCCGCTTCTTCCGTATCTCCGGGGCGATGGTTAACTTCGGTTATTTCCCGGCGACCACCATCGTTTCAGATGGTAAATCCCCGTTTGTGTTCGAAGTCAGCGCCCGCTGGGTGGAAATCTCTAACCTGATTTTCAATGGCAATACGGATTCCAGTCCCAATAAACAGGGCCTGTTCCGTAATACCTGTCCGGGCGGCCAGTTTTTCCGTGGCGCGTGCCTGCGCTTCAACCAGGTCGGCGGCACCGCGCTCAGCCTGCTGGATACACTGGACTGTAAGATTGACCAGTGGTACGCCTCGGCCTGTACCGGTGATGTGATCCAGGCGGGCTGGTCCGGTCAGAAGAAGGGCAACTGGGATCACAGCACGGCCATCGAGCTGTCTAACTTTAACGCTCAGCACTGTAAGGGCGGCAAAGTCCTCAATCTGCCGCGCTGCAGCCAGTCGCTGATTCATAACGGCTGGATAGAGCACTGCGACAATCCGGGTGATATCTCAAACGGTCAGTGGATTATTGACGCCCTCAGCCTTGAGGATTGTAAAAATCCGCTGATTGCCTGGCATTCCCGCCTGAATACACGTCAGACCAACCTGCAATCCGGTAGCTGGATTGATAATTCAGAGCAGGGCGACCGGTGGTTAAGCGCCTGGGAGATGGGATCAACCCGCGTTGAATCCTATGGCGTCGCCATTGATGGCAGCCTGAAATACAACTACCTCACCTCGCGCTGGTTGTTGGAAAACAACAGCAATCAGGCCGTGTGGTTCGAACTGGCTAATCTTTATTCCCCGACCGTCGGTGATTCGTGGGAAATCGAACTCTTTGGTCAGTCGCAGTTCAATAACGGCACGGACGGTGAACCGCTGATGAACCTGATCAGTGGCAAAAACACCGGCGGCCGGGCGGTGATTCATATTCAGCGTAAGAAAGACCATGCCGAAGCCAGCTGGTCAGCGGAAGGCAGTAGCCCGGTGCTGGATGTGCGTTATGTCGCCAAAACCGATACCGACACCCAGGTTTTCGTCAAACTGGCCGGCTGGACGCCATCTGCCGCCGTGATGATCAAGAGCACAGCGAAAGATCGTTTTGTGACCGGCCGTTGTGCGCGGGTCGATGCCAAAATGGCGAAGGCCACGCCGGACAGCAGCAGCCATGCTGCCCCACAGCGTTTCAGCCTGCACAATGGCAAAGCGGGCGTGGGCGCGAATGAGCAGGGGGATTTATTGCTGGCCTCCCGCGCGTTGTCTGATGACAAGGTGGATACCAGCAAACCTGAAGGATTCGTGTCTGTCGTTATTAACGGTAAGCAGGTCGCTTTACCGTATTTTGCTATCAAATCGTCATGAGAGAGGGCTGCCTGATGGCAGCCAACACCAACAGCATCTGGGACGTTGGTGAACTGAAATAACTTGCTGTTTTTAATCGTATTCATTTTGCCCGTTTCGGAACTGGGCGGTTGGTAGAATTAGAAAAAATTATTCGGAGTTTTTATGAAGATTTTATTGGTGGGTAACCATACCTGTGGGAATCGTGGGGATGGCGCGATTCTACGTGGACTGATTGATTCAATTCAGGCCGCGCGCAACGATGTAGATATTGATGTTATAAGCCGTTATCCAACCAGCTCCGGTTATCTGCTTCAGCAACATATTCAGCAGGATAAGCTCTTCCTGCACAATAACTCCTCGGGTAAAGGCCTGATTGGCTCCGTGAAACGCAAAGTCGCTAACCGACTGATGCCGAATATCATGATGGCGCACCTGGGCAAAGGCGGGCCGTATAAATCCTTTTCCGTTCCGCCGCACCTAAAAGCTTTTACGGAAAGTCTGGCGCAGTACGATGCGGTGATTCAGGTTGGCGGATCGTTTTTCGTCGATCTCTACGGTGTCACCCAGTTTGACCATGCGCTCTGCGCACTACTGGCGAAAAAACCGCTTTATCTCATTGGTCACTCAGTCGGCCCCTTCCAGAACGCCCGCACTAACCAACTGGCCAATTTTGTCTTTGACCGGGTTGATCAACTTATTTTGCGTGAGTCTGTCAGCCTGGACCTGATGAAGCGCGACGGCGTGACCAGCTCGAAAGTGGTGCCCGGCGTCGATACCGCATTCCTGGTTCGCGCCCGCCACGTTGACAATCCCAGCCACAGCCTGCAGCACTGGCAAAGCGTCATCCGTGAACGTAAAACCATTGCGATTACGGTCCGCGAACTGGCCCCGTTTGATAAGCGTCTCGGCGTGACGCAGCAAGAGTATGAAGCCGCATTCGGTCGGGTGATCAATGCCATGATCGCCAGCGGTTACCAGGTCGTGGCGTTATCAACCTGCACGGGCATCGACAGCTATGCAAAAGATGACCGTATGGTGGCGCTGACTTTACGCGACCATGTCCAGCAGCCTGAGCATTATCACGTTGTCATGGATGAGTTTAACGACCTCGAGCTGGGAGTGCTCCTCAGCGAGTGTCATTTGACCATTGGAACCCGTCTGCACTCAGCCATCATCTCAATGAACTTTGGCACACCTGCGGTCGCTATCAACTATGAACACAAATCCATGGGCGTCATGAATCAGTTAGGTCTGCCGCAAATGGCGACCGATGTGCAGAGCCTGATGGACGGTTCGCTGATTGATAAGGTTCAGGCTATCCTGGCCGACTACGATACCATCAAGCAAAACGTCGACATCGCCGTGGCGCGCGAAAGGGAAGTCGGTAACAGAATCACGGAAGAGATTCTAAACGTAATAGGATAATGTGATGAAACTGACTTTTTTCACTATGCGTTTCCCGGTTGCCTCAGAAACCTTTGTTCTCAACCAGGTCACTCACTTTATTGATGCCGGTTACGACGTCGAGATTATCTCGGTGTTTCCGGGGGACTTAGTGAACCGGCACGGCGCGTTTGACGAATATGGCCTGGCGGCAAAAACCCATTATCTGCTGCCAGAAGAGAAAATTTCCCTGGCCGATAAGCTGGGGCAACGCCTGAAACTGGTTCTGCCGAAAATCACCAAAGTCTCGTTACTCCGTTCGCTGAACGTGCGCCGCTATGGCGCACAGTCCAGCAAACTGCTGCTGCCTGCGATTGTCGCCAACGCGCGCCAGACCTACGTCGCCGATGTCTTTCTGGTGCATTTCGGCTACGCCGGTGCGCTGGCAAACAAGCTGCGTGAACTGGGTATCCTGAAAGGTAAGCAGGCAACGGTGTTTCACGGAGCGGATATCTCCCGCCGTCACATCCTTGACGAGCACAAGCAGGATTATCGCAATCTGTTCCAGCAGAGCGAACTGATGCTGCCTATCAGCCATCTGTGGCAAAACAAGCTGATTGCAATGGGTTGTCCGCCAGAGAAGATCCACGTTACCCGCATGGGCATTGAACCGGAAAAATTCAATTTCCAGCCACGTGATGCCTTTCACAAGCCGTTGCGCATTGTGTCCGTCGCTCGCCTGACCGAAAAGAAAGGGTTGGACGTGGCCGTTAAAGCCAGCGCCATTCTCAAACAGCGCGGCGGGCAGTTCCAGTACACCATCATCGGTAATGGCGACCAGGATCAGATGATGCGTGACTTCATCGCGCACGAAGAGATGGACGACTGCGTCACCATGCCGGGCTTTAAACCTCAGGAAGAGATCCGCAAGGCCCTCAATGAAGCCGATATCTTTCTGTTGCCTTCGAAAACAGCTGCAGATGGCGATATGGAAGGGATTCCGGTTGCCCTGATGGAAGCGATGGCGGTGGGGCTGCCGGTGGTCTCCACCTTCCACAGCGGGATTCCAGAGTTAATCGAACATAACGTTTCGGGCTGGTTGGTGAAGGAAGATGATGCCGAAGCGCTGGCCGACACGCTGCTGAAGTTATCTCAAGGCGAAGTGGACGTTGCGCCGGTTGTTGCGGCCGCCAGACAAAAAGTTGAAACCGAGTTTAATCAGCACATCGCGTATCGCGAGCTGGCACAGATTCTGGAGCAAATGGTTTGAGTGGAATAAAGTCACAGGCGATGTGGTTGTTTGGCAGCACCTGTTTTTCAGCCGTATTACAGGTCGCCCAACTGAGTATTCTCGCCCGGAAACTCGAAACCCATGAACTGGGGTTGTTGGCGATCATCAACGCGATTCTGGCGGTAGCAGGCGTGCTGCAGGACATGGGCATGAGCAGTTATCTGGTGCATCGCCAGAACATTACCCGGCGTGAACAGAGCACCATCTACTGGGTGAACGTCTCGCTCAGCTTGTGTACCGGCCTTGTTATGCTGTTGATTGCCTGGCCTGTTTCCTGGTTCTATCATCTGCCGGAACTGGTGGGGCTGATTATGCTGACCAGCCTTAACTTTCTGGTACTGGGGCATCTTTCGCAATATCAGGCGCACTACATTAAAACCAAACGCATGGTGTCACTGGCGAAGATTGAAATGGGCACCAAGCTGTTTGCGTTTCTCTGCGTCGTGGCGATGCTGGAGTTTACCTCGCTGACGGTGGCTGCGGCGATCCTTGGCCTGTTCATCAACGCCTTCACCCGCATTCTGTGCATGATTGCGCTGGGTGAGAAGTCCTGGCGTCCTACATGGGAATTCGACAAGCAAACCTTCTTGAGTGCGATACGTTACGGCATCTATCAGCTGGGTTCGCAGACCATTAACCAACTCCGCACCCAGGCCGATGCGCTGGTGGTCGGTAAAGTGATGGGGGCCGAGATGCTCGGCATCTATTCACTGGCAAAAGAGCTGGTGCTGCAGCCGCTGAAGTTGGTGTCGCCGGTCATTAACCGCCTGGCACTGCCGCGTTTTGCCGAGAAGCAGCAGGACCCGGAGCAGTTAAAGAAGCTGTTCCTGAAAGGCACATTGATGATAATGCTCTTCAGCAGCGCGATGTACCTGGCTATCGGTATTCTGTCTCCGGTCATTGTACGCGTGCTCTATGGTGCATCTCATGAACAGGTTTATCACCTGATCCCGCTGATGCTGCTGTTTGGTATGTTGCGTCCAATGGGTGGACTGACCGGGGCGATTTCCCAGGCGAATGGCCGCACTAACGTGGAGTTCTACTGGAACATCGTTGCCAGCCTGGTGGTCATGGCTGTGCTTGCCACCACCTTCATCTGGCCAAACGTGCTCTATGTTGCGCTGACGTTGTCGATCTCACAGGTGCTGATTTCCGCCCTGGCGCATCCATTCTTCATCAAGCCGGTGATAGGTATCCGCTTTATCCCTTACGCCCGACAGTGGGTATCTGTGTCGGTGCTGTTTGTGGGACTCATGCTGCTGGTTAATCACTTCGATCTTTTCGTGATGCCAGAATGGTTTGAACAGTGGCTGTAAGCCAATAACAACGGGCGACCTCAGGTCGCCCGTTTCTTTTTACGGCTGGTATTAAAAACACCTGAGTAAATTCTGATAACACGTCTCAGGCTCGCCTTTACGGATTGTGTTTACTCCGCATCTTTCGGGGTTCAGGCATCGTAAAAACCCGAATTTGTAAGATTTCACAGCGAGTTAGTGTTGCCTTTTCAGATAAAGATTATACTTCCTTTTCCGGTCCATCCGGCATAATTGACGTATGTCTTCACTTCATTAGATGGAATAACTATGACCAAGCTTAAAGCAGTAATCCCGGTTGCGGGTCTCGGTATGCATATGCTTCCGGCGACTAAAGCCATTCCGAAAGAGATGCTGCCTGTAGTGGACAAGCCAATGATTCAATACATCATTGATGAGTGTGTTGCGGCAGGTATCAAAGAGATTGTGCTGGTCACCCATGCGTCAAAAAATGCGGTAGAAAATCACTTTGACACCACCTATGAGCTTGAAGCTCTGCTCGAAGCACGCGTTAAGCGCCAACTGCTGAGTGAAGTCCAGTCAATTTGCCCACCAGGCGTGACCATTATGAACGTGCGCCAGGCGCAGCCATTGGGCCTGGGCCATTCCGTCCTCTGCGCACGTCCTATGATTGGCGACAATCCTTTTGTTGTTGTCCTGCCGGATGTGCTGTTAGACGATTCCACCGCTGACCATTTACGCTATAATCTCGCGGCAATGGTTGCACGTTTTGAAGAGACAGGTAACAGCCAGGTACTGGCAAAACACCTTACCGACTACGATCTGTCTGAGTATTCCGTTATCACTACGGAGCAGCCGCTGGAAAACCCAGGCGATGTCAGCACCATTACCAACTACGTTGAGAAACCAGAGCATCCCGATGAGTTAAACTCGGATCTGGCAGCGGTAGGCCGTTACGTGCTTTCTGCGGATATCTGGGCTGAACTGGAACGTACCGAACCGGGTGCATGGGGCCGTATTCAGCTGACGGATGCCATTGCCAGCCTGAGTAAGAAGAAAACGGTGGATGTGTCACTGATGACAGGACACAGTTTCGACTGCGGACGTAAAATGGGTTACATGCAGGCATTTGTTTCTTATGGTTTGCGTAGCAATGCGCAAGGTCGCGAGTTCCGCGAAGCCATCAAGAAAATTCTGGCGAAGTAATCACATATTATTCGCTGCGGCTGACGCGGCAGAAAGGGAGAAAAGATGGCTATTTTGGTAACGGGAGGAGCAGGTTATATCGGCTCCCACACAGTGCTGGCACTGCTTGAGCGCGGTGATGATGTGGTGGTACTGGATAATCTGTGCAACGCCTCGCGTGAGGCCATCAATCGGGTTGAAAAACTTGCCGGTAAGAAAGCCACCTTTATCGAAGGTGATGTTCTTGACCGCGCCTGCCTGCGTGACCTGTTCGCTTCAAACAGTATCTCTGCCGTGATTCACTTTGCCGCGTTAAAAGCGGTAGGGGAGTCAACGCGTATGCCGCTGGAATACTACGAAAACAACGTAGCCGGCACGGTAGTTCTGCTGGAAGAGATGCGCAATGCGGGCGTCTGGAACTTTATTTTCAGCTCTTCCGCCACCGTTTACGGTGCCAATGCGCCCGTGCCTTACGTGGAAACTACACCGATTGGTGGTACCACGAGTCCGTATGGTACCTCCAAACTGATGGTTGAATTTATCATTCGTGATTTCGCCAAAGCTGAACCTCATTTCAAAACCATTGCACTGCGCTACTTTAACCCGGTCGGCGCGCATGAGTCGGGTGAGATTGGCGAAGACCCAACGGGTATTCCTAATAACCTGCTGCCCTATATTGCCCAGGTCGCTATCGGTCGGCTGGACAAGTTAGGCGTTTTCGGCGGTGACTATGACACGCCAGACGGCACCTGTCTGCGTGACTATATTCACGTTGTTGACCTGGCGGAAGGCCACCTGAAAGCGCTGGACCATCTTGGCAAGATCGAGGGTTATAAAGCCTATAACCTCGGTGGTGGGAAAGGTTTCTCCGTGTTGGAAATGATCAAGGCGTTTGAGAAAGCCTCAGGCAAACCGATTCCGTTTGAAATCAAGCCACGTCGTGATGGTGATTTGCCTGCGTTCTGGGCGGATGCCTCGCTGGCAAACCAGGAACTGGACTGGCGCGTTTCGCGTGGTATCGATGCGATGATGCGCGATACGTGGAACTGGCAGTCGAAGAATCCGGATGGGTTTCGCTAATCCCGTCACGTTGAGCGTATAAAAAACCCCCACGTTGTTCTAATGCTATGTAGTCATTAAACAACGTGGGGGTTTTTTCTTTCAGGCAGTTAATTTTTTTACATTAGCCAGCAAATGAAACTGGTTCATTAGAAAAAAATCAGAACATCAAGTTTTTGTTTTTTTAATGAATAAAATCAAGGGAATATGGCCGTTATACTTAACCTACTGTGCGAATGGATATAGAGCTTTGTAGATTAAATGAGCAAGTTTGTGATTTTGCAGCCGGGTTAATTACAAAATTGTCAAAAAGTGGCTTTTTAAACCTTGTTTCGAGACCCGTATAGTACGAGAATCGTAAGGTTTTTTATCGATTAGGCTGGGTTCTCAAAAATATTAGCCCGGCAATACAACGCCATTTTGTAATGCAGTCTATGCTTAACGATGGCTAAAACTACGTTCACGCAAGTGGTTGCGATAGCCAGGGGCGGTAGCGTGGTTAAAATATGACAACTCAGCAGTGGTGCATACATGCAAGAGATCGTTTGTGTTTTTCTAAGTGCATTTGCGTTGCTCTTTATTGCGCGCAAGGTCGCGCGCAAGGTCGGACTGGTCGATAAGCCCAACGACAGAAAGCAACATAAAGGACACATTCCCTTAGTTGGCGGCGTATCGGTCTACTTATCACTTTGGATACTTTATCTCATGCAGCCGGGTTGGTTACCTGACTTCACCATTTATATGTTCTGCGCTACTGTGCTTTTAGCTGTAGGCGTACTTGACGATCGTTTCGATCTGCCAGTTATGCCTCGCATACTGATTCAGGCTTTGATGGCGTGCATAATGATGTGGAACAGTTACTACCTGTACTCGCTTGGCAATGTCTTGTTCGGATTTCAGTTAGTGCTGGGTATGTTTGGTTATGCATTTACGCTCTTTGCTGTCATCGGAGCGATCAATGCATTTAATATGGTTGATGGTATTGATGGCCTGTTAGGGGCATTGTCATGCGTCACATTTGGGGCTCTGGGTATCGTTTTTGAGCTTGGTGGTAATCCAAAAATTGCATTGTGGTGCACCTGCCTGATGGCGGCCTGTCTACCTTATATTTTATTAAATCTTGGTATCCCATGGGGTAGGAAATTTAAAGTCTTTATGGGAGATGCAGGAAGTACACTTATCGGATTTACAGTAATTTGGTTGCTCATGATCGCGACTCAGGGGACTGAGGCAGTGATGCGGCCTGTCACAGCACTCTGGTTGATAGCGGTTCCTTTGATGGATATGGTACGAGTGATGAGCTCACGCATACGGCGTGGTTGCAGCCCTTTCAGGCCTGACAGAGAACACCTCCACCATTTACTGATGAGAGGCGGTCTGACCGGACGTGGTACACTCATTGTCATGACCTCCTGTGCCGCTATACTTGCAATGATTGGGATTGTATTGGAAAGCATTAGAATGGGTGATTGTTGGCAACTGCTGGCATTTATTGGTCTGTTCTTCTCCTTTAATGCGGCCATCAACAAGTCAGCAAGATTTCATAGAATAAACTCAATTAAGCTCTCAAAACAGAATGAAAATGAAGTATTAGCAGATAAGTTCTGACCTTAGATTTATTCCGGCTAAGATGCGAATTTTTAGCTGTAGCGAAGACTAAACTTAACACACAAAGTAAATTGCATTTTGAGCCAATTAATTTGAAATTGGCTTAAAATGTTGAACTTGAAATAATATCTGGATAGCAATCGTGAAAATTTTAGTGACTGGTGGTGCAGGTTTTATTGGATCCGCGGTAGTTCGTCATATAATTAAAAATACGCACGACAGCGTTATAAATGTTGACGCACTGACTTATGCAGGCAATCTCGAGTCACTCAAGGACATCGAGAGCAATGAGCGTTACAGTTTTGAACATGCAAGCATATGTCATGCAGACCAAATGACCTCGATTCTGGAGCGTCATCAGCCAGATGCAATCATGCACCTGGCTGCAGAAAGCCACGTTGATCGCTCAATAACTGGCCCAGCCGCTTTCATTGAAACCAATATTGTAGGCACCTACACTCTATTGGAAGCAGCACGGCAGTACTGGTTGACCCTGGGCGACATTAAGAAAAAAAATTTTCGTTTTCACCACATCTCAACAGATGAAGTCTATGGTGACTTACCTCATCCAGACGAAGTGGAAGAATCTCAACGGCTCCCCTTGTTTACAGAAAACACGCCATATGCACCAAGCAGTCCTTACTCTGCCTCGAAAGCATCCAGCGATCATCTGGTCAGAGCATGGACACGGACATACGGTTTGCCTTCCCTCGTTACCAATTGTTCAAATAATTACGGTCCTTATCATTTTCCAGAAAAACTTATCCCTCTCGTCATACTTAATGCGCTTGAAGGTAAACCATTACCTGTTTATGGCAAAGGTGACCAGATTCGTGACTGGCTATATGTTGAAGATCATGCGAGAGCGCTCTATACAGTTGTGACCTCTGGACAAATAGGGGAGACATACAATATTGGCGGTCATAACGAGAGGAAAAATCTCGATGTTGTATTCGCAATTTGCGATTTATTAGACGAAATCGTCCCCAAAGAAGTGTCCTATCGTGAGCAAATTACCTATGTAAAAGACAGGCCTGGACACGATCGCCGCTATGCCATTGATGCGAGAAAAATTGCAAACGATCTTGGTTGGAAACCTCAGGAAACCTTCGAAAGTGGTATCCGTAAAACGGTAATGTGGTACTTACACAATACTGAATGGGTTAACAATGTGAAAAGTGGTGCATACAAAAGCTGGATCGAAGAGAACTACGGAGAACGCCAGTAATGGATATCCTGCTTTTAGGTAAATCAGGGCAGGTGGGCTGGGAACTACAAAGAGCACTCGCGCCGCTAGGTAAAGTTGTTGCGCTTGACAGGCACTCACAAGCGTATTGTGGTGATTTAAGTCAACCTGATGCTATTGCGCAAACCATAAGACAGCTCAAACCGGGCATCATTGTTAATGCTGCGGCTTATACGGCAGTCGATAAAGCAGAGTCTGACACTGAACAAGCTTATTTATTAAATGCGGACTGCGTTGAAGTCATTGCTAAAGAAGCTGAAAAAATTAATGCGTGGATAGTGCACTACTCGACAGATTATGTTTTTTCGGGCAAGGGCGAAACACCGTGGCGAGAAAGTGATATCACGGAGCCTGTTAATATTTACGGTGCAAGTAAATTGGCGGGTGAAAAAGCAATACAGATGCACAGTACCAGATATCTGATTTTTCGCACAAGTTGGGTCTATGCAGCAAAAGGAAGTAACTTTGCTAAAACGATGCTGAACCTTGCAAAAAATAAAAAAGAACTGTCCATCATTAACGATCAGTTTGGCGCACCTACTGGTGCGGAGTTACTGGCCGACTGTACTGCTCATGCACTTCGTGTTGCCGTTTCCCAACCCGAAGTTTCCGGTATATACCATCTGGTAGCGAGCGGTATCACCACGTGGTTTGATTATGCATCATTAGTATTTTCTGAAGCGCGTAACAACGGTGCCATGCTTGAACTTGAAAGCGTTAAAGCGGTTCCAACGAGTGCTTATCCAACGCCAGCACCCCGGCCAAATAATTCGCGACTAGATAATACTAAATTCCAACAGACATTTAAGATTAATTTGCCTGAATGGGAAATGGGTGTTAAGCGTACACTGAATGAACTATTGACTTAAAAATTTGATAATCCGCTAATGCCTGAGATCAGGCATTTTGTGTTTAAAGAGAAAAATATATGGAAAAGCGTAAAGGCATAATTCTTGCGGGTGGATCTGGAACCCGCCTCTACCCTGTAACGATGGCTGTCAGTAAACAGTTACTGCCAATTTATGACAAGCCTATGATCTACTATCCGCTTTCTACGCTGATGCTGGCCGGGATAAGAGACATTTTAATTATAAGTACGCCCCAGGATACACCCCGTTTTCAGCAGTTACTCGGAGATGGAAGTCAGTGGGGAATAAATTTAGAATATAAGGTTCAACCTTCTCCTGATGGATTAGCACAAGCATTTATTATTGGCGAAAGTTTCATTGGAAATAGTAACGTCGCATTAGTATTGGGTGACAATATATTTTATGGCCATGATTTGCCAAAGCTTATGGAAGCAGCTATTGAAAAAGAAAATGGCGCGACTGTTTTTGCCTATCATGTAAATGATCCAGAACGATACGGCGTCGTTGAGTTTGATAAGCAAGGCACGGCAATAAGCCTGGAAGAAAAACCTGATACACCTAAAAGTAACTACGCGGTCACAGGTTTATACTTTTACGATAACGATGTCGTCGAAATGGCTAAGAATCTTAAACCTTCTACTCGTGGTGAACTCGAAATCACTGATATTAATCGTCTCTATCTTGAGCAGGGACGACTTTCTGTAGCCATGATGGGGCGAGGTTATGCATGGCTTGATACGGGAACGCATCAAAGTATGATTGAGGCAAGCAATTTCATTGCGACGATAGAAGAACGGCAGGGGCTAAAAGTATCTTGTCCTGAAGAAATCGCGTTCCGTAAAGAGTTTATATCAGCTGAAAAAGTTGAGACTTTAGCAAAACCACTTTTGAAAAATGCCTATGGGCAATACTTGATGAAAATGTTGAAAGGCTATTAAGCATGAAAGTGATTGAAACTGATATTCCAGATGTGCTTATTTTAGAACCACAAGTATTCGGTGATGAGCGCGGGTTCTTTATGGAAAGCTTTAATCAAAAAAAATTCGATGAAGCGGTCGGGCGAAAGATTGAGTTCGTTCAAGACAACCATTCTAAGTCTGCTAAAAACGTTCTCAGAGGATTGCATTATCAAATTCCACCCTATTCTCAGGGTAAGTTGGTCCGTTGTGTTACAGGTGAAGTCTATGACGTGGCCGTCGACATACGTGAAGATTCATCATTCTATGGCAAGTGGGTTGGTGTGCATTTGTCGGCTCAAAACAAGCGACAGTTGTGGATTCCTGAGGGGTTTGCACACGGTTTTTTAGTCTTAAGTGATTCTGCAGAGTTCTTATACAAAACGACAAATTATTATCATGCAGAAAGTGACAGAGGACTGATGTGGAATGATGCTGACATCGGTATTGAATGGCCTGTAATGGGCTCGCCTCTGCTGTCCAATAAAGACAGCAATCAACCTAAGTTTAACAAAACGCGCTAAATGTATACGGAATAATATAAACCAATAAGCTGATAGTTTAGAAAAAATCATCAGCTTATTCAAAAGAATCAACGCTAATATAAATAATTAATTTTACGCGCAACATGAGATAGCAGTATGGGGCATTACAAGAAAATAGTGTTTGATAATTTTTTTCTGGCTGTTCAGTTTTTTTTCGGTGGCCTGACAGTGTTTTATGTATCACCAATGATTATAAAAATTATTGGTGTCAATGATTATGGAAAACTGGCGGTATTTTTAAGTCTGGTTACCTATATGTCAGTTATAATCCAGTATTCGTTCAATATGACTGGACCTAAATTAATAGCTGAAAATAGTGATAAAAAAGAATATTTCTTTAATGTAATATTGTCAGCGAAAGGAGTGCTGTTTTTTCTGGTAACGTTCATTTTTTTAGTTTATTTTATTATAAATCAGGAAAAATACAGTCTGGTCTATCTTTTGTTCCTTATTATGCCATTTTCATGGGTTTTAAACAGCGCATGGTTTTTACAATATAATGGAAATTTTTTAATCAGCAGTGTTTGCTCCATCTTAGGCTCTCTGGCAACATTTATTCTAGCCTACTTTTTTTTGAAAAAAAATGATGGCTATACTGTAGCTATCTTGTGTTTGGTTTTTTCAGCTGCAATTAATGGGTTGTTAACATTTATTTTCTCTGTGAGATATTTAGAAAAAATAAGAATTTTAAAACCTTTCATTGTAATTAAAGATGGACGCGATATTTTTATATCGCAGATGATTTCAGCACTGTACACAATGTCAGGCGTTTTAGTTGTCTCGTATTTTTACGGTTCTACCCAGAGCGGTGTTTATGCTGCGATTGAAAGATTCATGAATCTTTTTATCTCATTGGGAATATTAACGCATGTGGCGGCGTATCCTAAGTTGACTGTAATCTTCAATAATGACTTTAAAAAATACAAGAGTACCGTCCTGTTCGTCGTTGGTGTTTATACATTATTCTCCCTTGGCATTTTATTAGGGTTAGTTTTGTTCGAGACTCAAATAGAAAACTATATATTCGGTAGTCAATACGAGGGTGCATATAGAGTTTTGTACTCGGCTGCATTTTATATTTTTTTTGGTATCTATGGTCCTGTTATAACAGGCTATTTAAATCTTATTAATAAAAGTAACAAAATAATTAAAATTAATATATTAATAACTGTTATTTCCATGTTGCTGGGTGGTTTCTTATTGAAGTTTTTAGGCAGTGAAGGTTGGTTGCTGGGAGTTGGCTTGGCTCAAATTATCAATGTAATATATTTCATAAGAATATTTTTCCGGAGAACGTCATGTGTGGAATAGTTGGATTTATTGGTGAGCACAACAACAAAAATATTATTGCTAATATGCTGGCTACCATTAAACATAGGGGGCCTGACTCCGATGGCATTTGGCATGACGATTCTTGCAATTTATTTTTAGGCCACACTCGTTTATCCATTGTAGATTTAACAGCGTCGGGTCATCAACCGATGGTCAGTGATTGTGGTAATTACGTTTTAACCTTCAACGGCGAAATTTATAACCACCTTGAGCTCCGTAATAAATTGTCAGGCACGCTATCATTAAATTGGAAAGGGATGTCAGACACCGAAACCTTATTAAAGTGCATTATTGAATGGGGTTTATCTAAGACACTTCAGAACCTGACAGGGATGTATGCCTTTGCGCTATGGGACGTTCGTAAAAGAACGTTAAGTCTGGCGCGGGATCGCCTGGGTGAAAAGCCATTATATTACGGGTATTTGGGTGGGTCTTTTGTTTTTTCATCAGAAATAAAAGCGATAAAAGAACATCCGGAGTTTAGTGAAGAAATAGACTGGGATTCTGTTAACAGATTCCTACACAAAAACTACATATCATCGCCAAACTCTATATATAAGAATATTAAAAAATTAAAAGCAGCTCACTACTTGCATTTTACTTATGAAGATATGTTGGCAAAAAATGATGTCGAGCCTGTCTGCTATTGGTCAGTCCGGGCTTCAGTAACTGATAAAAATTTTAATAAAAAAGATTACAATAACTGTTTAGAGGAACTAGACAGTATATTAACCAATACAATAGCGTTACAGTCTATTGCTGATGTAAAAGTAGGGGCTTTCTTATCTGGAGGCATTGATTCAAGTGCTGTTGTTGCATTACTTAAAAAGAATAATCAAAACGTCACGACTTTTTCCATTGGAATGCCTGACAAAGAGTTCGATGAATCGCAACATGCTATCGAAATTGCGAAACATCTCAAAACACTACATTTCAATTATAATATTACTCCAGATGAAGCTCTTAAAATAATTGATAAAATCCCAAAAATTTGGGATGAACCTTTTGCGGACAGTTCTCAAATACCTACCTTTATGGTGAGCAAATTTGCTCGGGAACATGTAACAGTGGCGTTATCAGGGGATGGTGGCGACGAATTATTCATGGGCTATAGTCAGTATCCGCTGCTAAAAAAATTATGGGAAACAAATGCATTATCGGCATTACCCGTAACAAAAATTTCAAACACGCTCAAAAGATTAAAAATAAAAGGCTTAAATCCTTACTTGCAACGAGCTGAAAACTTATCGCTCGCGTGGAATTTTAAAGAGCCATATCAACTAAATGATTTTTGGATGGATAAATACAGAAATTCAGATTTCCCTATGTTAAATGATCCGCCGATTTCTCAAGATTCTTCGCCACAATTTAAAGATGGAATAACGTCAGTCTGTCTTCACGATTTAAATTATTATCTCTCAGATGATGTATTGACGAAAGTGGACAGAGCATCCATGGCTGTTAGCCTGGAAACGCGCGCACCATTTCTTGACCATAAAGTTGTCGAGTTTGCATACAGCTTACCAACACATTACAAAATGGATAATAAAGTACAGAAAAAAATCCTTAAAGATATGCTCTACAAATATGTTGACAGAACGTTGATTGAAAGACCTAAGCAAGGATTTTCGCTTCCAATGAAACGTTGGCTAAGAGTCGAATTAAAAGACTGGGCTTACGATAGATTAAAATCTTTACCATCGGACAAGTTCAATGCCAGCGTTATAGAAAAAATATGGCATGAGCACCAAAATGGGTTCAAGGATAATAGTGAAAAAATTTGGGGTCTTTGTAATTTAGCTAATTTCTTGGTAAAAAAATGAACAAAATTGCCGTTTACACTTGTGTTACTGGTGGATACGATAAGATTATAAAGCCAGCTGTTATTAATAATGAGATTGATTATCTGTGCTTTAGTGATACCTACATTGATGTACCTTATCCCTGGAAATTGATTCAGATAGATGAAGAAGAAAAATTCTCCGGACTTGATAAGAAAACCATCAATCGTAAAATTAAAATCACTCCGCATGTTTTTCATTATTTTAATAATTACGAATTAACAATATACATTGATGGCAATATAGAAATATTAAGTGATTTGTCTTTATTGGTGGAGACAGTTAAAAGCCAAGATGAAAAAATATTTATGTATGATCATTTTGGTCGGAACTGTTTATATGAAGAGGCTACAGAATGTTTATTGATCGGCTATGACTGGCAATGGAATATTTACAGTCAGATGAGGAAATATAAACGGTCTGGTTTTCCTTCTCATTATGGTCTCTTTGAGTGTTCTATCATTATTAGAAAAAATGACCCTTCTATCAATATGTTAATGGATGAATGGTATAAAGAATATTTAAACGGGGTAAAGCGGGATCAGTTATCCTTAATGTATGTGGCGTGGTCTAACATGTTTGAAATTAAGAGCTTGGGTAGAAGTGATGCGAGGTTCCTTAAAAAGAATTTTAATCTGGTACCACATAAAGCTTCTAACTCAAGTTTAAAAAGACGCATCAAAGCAAAACTAAACAAATACATGCATTCTTTGGCAGGTGGATTTTAAATGGATAGCAATAAATTTGGCATCATCATAGTCTTTTATCACCCTGAAATTGAAAACGTAGAGACTGCTCGCAGGCTAAGTGAAAAATATGATGTCGTCATTGTTGATAACAGTGAAAAGCCACAAAGCTATACATTGCCTTCTACAAAAGTTATCAATTTGAATGGAAATCAAGGAATAGCAACAGCATTAAATAAAGGCCTTGCTTATTTAATAGAAAATAATTATGAGTTTGCTTTTTTATTAGATCAGGATAGTGAGCCTGAAGATAATTTAATAATATCGCTGATCGAATATATCAAAGAAACTGATGAGAAGACATGTCTGGTATCTCCTTCGTATTTTGATAAGGCAATTAATAAAAATGCTGAGTTTATTATTTGCGAAAAAGACAGAATTGTCAGGCAACCGGCTGTGGGCAATCAACCTATTCAGGCATCTTATGTAATAACGTCTGGCTCAATGATTAGGCTTTCAACTATCCAACATATCGGTTTTATGCTTGATGAACTGTTCATCGATTTTGTGGACATTGAGTGGTGCCTGCGAGCAAGGCATAAAGGGTATCAAATATTAGGATTGCCTTGGTTGAAGATGAGTCATGAGATTGGTGGTAAGCCGGTCAAGGTTATGAATCGGACTTATGTCAATCATTCACCTATTCGACACTATTATTATTTTCGAAACGTTTTTCATTTGTTAAGAATGAAACATATCCATTCTCAGTGGAAGAAAATGGAAATTATTAAACTGTGCCCGAGGTTTATGGTGTATGCCTTTTTCACTGAAAAACCTCTTCAACATACCTCTTACATGTTAAAAGGCATTTGGGACGGAATATGTGGTCGTTCTGGTAAAAAAAGATGACGACAAATAACAAAAGAATTATATTAGTTTCATATTTACTTCTTGCTATTGCTGTTTTTATTATCTTTGATTTTGCAAATTCACCTGATTTTCAATCCTATCTTAATTGGTATGAATCCTCGGTAAACTTGTCTTATCTGGACACTTGGGTCTTATTAAAAGATCCTGGTTTTTATTTTATATCGAATGTTTCTTATTTTTTAAGCTTAGGCGTTCTGGGCGTAATATTCATTTTGTTTACTATTTCGATTAGCACAAAAATGTTTGTCGCCTATAGGTTTCTCAATGCAGAAATGTTTTTTTGGTTTGGTGCGCTATATTTATCCAGACTTTTTATAATTCATGACCTAATACAATATCGTGCTGGCGCGGCCATAGGCCTTTGTTTCTTATCTTTCTTTTTTTATTTAAATTCATACAGGTTGCGTGCCGGTGTGGTTTTCTTAATCGCCGCTTCAATTCATCTTTCGGCGATCTTAATATTGGTAGTGATTCCACTTCACTCGTTTTTGAGGAAAAGACAAAGCGCTAATCTTTTTAATTTCATAGTTATCACATTTATACTATCCTTTAGCATCGTACTTATCGATCCTTACAGGCTTTTCATGGAGTTGATGGCGAAAATTCCATTTTTGCAAGAAAGGATTTTACCCTATATAGATGGTTCGTATCAAACGTCAGCTATTCCTTTGTTTAACACATATGTTTTAATAAAAATTTTTGTGTTTATGTTTTTTCTGCGCTGGATTTACTTGAATAAAAATAAAGAACTTGTTAGAAAAAATTACTTACTTTATTTGTCATTTTTTATTTCTTATTTTAGTTTGTTACTTGGGTGGTTTTTTAGAGGGAATGATTCTTTAGCAATAAGATTGTCTGATTTCTTCTGTATATATGATATTTTATTCTTTGTGCTCGCGATGAATGTTTTTGCTGTGTCCAGTAAACCGTTATATCGATTATTTATTTTGATAAGTGCAGCTATCTTTTTATATTCATCTGCGAAATTAATTCTTCATTAAATGGCCATTTTATGAGTATTTTTATTTCTTTAGTTTCACATAATCATGCTGACATGATTATGAAGACGGTTTTTTTTCAGGATCTCGCAGCAAAGTATAATGTTGTTTTAAAAAATAATACTGCTACAGATAGTAGGGTGTTGAATGATTTTTGTAAAACCATAAAAATACATCTTATCGATAATGCTTATGGGCTTGGTTTTGGAAGTAATAATAATGTCAACTTTAAATACTGTGTTGACGTTCTTGGGATGCAAGACGATGATATATTTATTCTTATCAACCCCGATGTCGCTATAAATACTAAAAGCATCGACGACTTAACTGCTTTAATGAATAAATATGATGCTGATGTTGCAGGAATTTCTCTTTTTAAAGACGAAGACTTTAAAAACAGAGATTTATCAATACGTAAATATCCAACTTTTATATCTTTCTTTTCATCATTGGTGGGCATTAAAAGAGAAAGTTATTTTGCTAATTTTTCTGCTAATGAAGAGGCAATGGATATGGAGTGGGTAGCAGGCTCTTTCATAGCTTTTAAATCATCTTCTTACAAAAAAGTACAGGGTTTTAACGAAAATTATTTTATGTACTGTGAAGATATTGATATTTGTTACAGAGCAAGATTGCAAGGTATGAAACTCTTGTATTTTCCTCAAATAAAGGCCGTACATACTGCTCAGCATAACAACCGCAAAATTTTTAGTAAGCATTTTTTATGGCACCTAACCAGTGCGTTGAGGTTTATACTAAGCAAGCATCTCAAACTTCCCGTGAATTCTTCTATTAAATGAAACGTACGCTTGATTCTTTTTCCGGTCTGTTTTCAAGCGTTCGCTTTTTTTTACTAAGATGTGTCATTTGGGGTATGATTTTAACCATATTTTAATCGCGCCAGGCGCGAAGAGCACAGAAGGAGTCAAGAATGTCTAAGCAACAAATCGGCGTTGTAGGTATGGCGGTAATGGGCCGTAATTTGGCACTTAACATTGAGAGCCGCGGTTATACTGTTTCAGTATTCAATCGTTCACATGAAAAAACGGATGAAGTGATTGCTGAAAATCCAGGCAAGAAACTGGCTCCATTTTACTCCGTTGAAGATTTCGTCGATTCCCTTGAGAAACCACGTCGCATCTTGTTGATGGTGCAGGCTGGGGAAGCTACTGATAAGACTATTGCTTCACTGACACCGCATCTTGATAAAGGCGATATTTTAATCGACGGCGGTAATACCTTTTATAAAGATACTATTCGTCGCAACAAAGAACTTTCAGATCAAGGTTTCAATTTCATTGGTACAGGCGTATCAGGTGGTGAAGAGGGCGCGCTTAAAGGTCCCTCAATTATGCCTGGAGGTCAAAAAGAAGCCTATGAGCTTGTTGCGCCTATTTTAAATAAAATTGCTGCCCGCGCTGAAGATGGTGAAGCATGTGTAACCTATATTGGGTCTGACGGTGCAGGCCATTATGTGAAAATGGTTCATAACGGTATTGAATATGGTGATATGCAGTTAATTGCAGAAGCCTATTCTCTTTTGAAAGGTGCGCTTAATTTAACAAATGAAGAACTGGCTGAAACGTTTACACAATGGAATGACGGTGAGTTAAGCAGTTATCTGATAGATATAACTAAAGATATTTTCACTAAAAAAGATCATGATGGAAAATATTTAGTTGATGTGATTCTGGATGAAGCTGCTAATAAAGGAACAGGAAAATGGACAAGCCAAAGTTCGCTTGATCTGGGTGAGCCGTTGTCACTGATCACTGAGTCTGTTTTTGCTCGCTATCTTTCATCACTTAAATCTCAACGTGTTGCAGCCTCAAAAGTTTTAACTGGCCCCGCAGCCGAAAAATACAACGGTGATAAAGCTGAATTTATTGAGAAAGTTCGTCAGGCTTTATATCTGGGTAAAATTGTCTCTTACGCGCAAGGTTTTTCTCAGCTAAAAGCTGCGTCAGATCAATACGACTGGGATCTTCAATATGGTGAAATTGCCAAAATTTTCCGTGCAGGGTGCATCATCCGGGCGCAGTTCCTTCAGAAAATTACTGATGCCTACGCTGATGATGTGAATATTGCTAATTTACTTTTGGCACCTTACTTCAAAAATATAGCTGACGAATACCAGCAAGCATTACGTGATGTTGTTGCTTATGGTGTTCAGAATGGTATTCCTACACCAACTTTCTCATCAGCAGTGGCTTATTACGACAGCTATCGTTCAGCGGTCTTACCTGCCAACCTGATTCAGGCACAACGCGACTTCTTCGGTGCACATACCTATAAACGTATTGATAAAGAAGGTGTTTTCCATACGGAATGGCTTGAATAACTATAAAAAAAAAGCCTCTTTATTTTAAGAGGCTTTTAAAATATTATCACTCTGGAGCCTTAACTCACATTTGAAGGTAATTCGAGCTGAATTAATGAATTTATGACAAATAAAAATAACGCAAACGACGAGCATTCATCCCGGCATGGCATGTATGTAGCAGAGAGAAATGATTCCGGTATCGATTTAATTGATTTAATTGTACAACTTTGGCGTGGAAGAATTATTATTATTTCCACCATTGTTGTTTCAGTTTTGATTGGTATTGCTTATCTCCATTTTGTAAAAGAAAAGTGGGTTTCAACTTCAACTTTAACGCTTCCCGCTGCGGGTCAGGTTGCTAACTACAATGCGGCTTTGAGTATCGTTTATGCTGATTCCCCGCAAGATAAACCTTCTCTTATTGGGCTTCAAAGCCAACTGTTTAACCGTTTTTCTGCTTCTATGAGTGCGCTTGCAGGGGCGCTGAATAACCTTGAAACGCCTGTCACACTGACATTAAATCCAGTCAAAGGGAGCGAAGATGCTCTAAATATTTCACTCGTAGCACATAGTGCAAAGCAAGCACAAATGCAATTGACTCAATATATTTCTCAAATTAATAATGAAGTCGTCAAAGATTATGGCGATGATATTAAAAGAAACTTAAGTGTCAAAACCCGTGAACTTACAAATACATTAGATACTTACAAGCAAGTTGCATTAAATCAGAAAGAGCATCGTCTTGAAGTTATCAAACAGGCTTTAACAATCGCAAATGCTTCTGATATAGGCAAGTTGCAAGTGAATCAGGCTGAGTTTCTTTCTGATGACACTTTATATTTATTAGGCAGCAATGCGCTTAATGCTATGGTTGAGAATGAGAATTCTAAACCGCTCGATTTCAGTAAGGAATACTATGAGGCACAACGCGCGCTACTTGCTGTTACACATCTTAAAATTGAAGTTGAGAACCTACAAGCCTACCGCTATATTTCTCAACCTGACTTACCCATCAAACGTTTAAGTCCCAGGAAAGGCATTGCTCTGATGATTGCGTTTTTAATCGGTGCTTTATTGGGCTCTGTTATTGTCATTGGTCGTAATTCACTCACCAGTTACCGTAACCGGGTTTAACAAAAGTAAAAGGCTGATCTTAACTTTGATCAGCCTTTAGCATCCGCGTGTTTCTCATCTAAGCAGCTAAATAATGGTTTAGTATAAAAATCATTTAGCCAAAATTTAAACGCTTCAGGTTCGATTAAAACTCAATGTTGAACCAACAAATCCCCACTCCTCACCGACTTCTCTCCCGCCAACCTCAACACCAACATCCCTGCAGTGGCAAATCTGGCCCAGTGACGGGCATAAAGTATCCCACCGAACTCCGCCACCAGTGGTGTGATATGGTCCGTTACCGGATCGACAATCTCCGCGACCACTTCACCTGGCCTGATAAGCGCACCCAGAGGTTTACGATGCAGAATCAGTCCCGACACCGGCGAGTGAACATATTCGCAACCCGCAAGCGGAGTAGGGGGATTTTTCAGCGCAGGCGACAGGGCGGATGTCCCTTCGATATGACGTTGTTTAATAATGCTGCTTTCATCAATGCTCGTTGCCACACCCGGAGCGCCGAGTCCGGTACCGCTCTCGTCAACGCCTACTACATCTTCGCCGCCGCTGGCGACCGACACCAGTTCATCACCGCCGATAACCGGTGCCGCGACCTCGACAGAAACGGCAGCCTCACTGGCGGTAATGTAGCCCGATTCCTGTAGCGCGCTGATAATCGCATCGGCATCCTGCTCCGCCTGCTCTGGTGACACGTCGCGCACGCCCCGAAGTTCAAGCGTCACAGGTAACAAGCCCTGCGGCATCGGAAACTGTTCGCCAAAGCGGTCAGCCAGCGTCAGCCAGGGTTCGCAACAGGCTTCATCGAATGGCTCTCCGCCGGAAATTTGCGCCAGCAGTTGAACTTCACTGCCTAACCAGCGTGCCAGCGGTTCAACCTCCGGCCACGCATGAGGCGTGGTATACAGATGCGGCAGGGCTTCCCAGTCGCAATGCAGGTCGATCATTAAATCAGCCTGGCTGGCCATGCGCATCAGCGTGAAACGCTGTGCTTCAAGCTCCGTTTTGGGCACGGTATCACGGTAGTGGCGATCGATCGCATCGCGAATCAGCCGCTTGTTCTGGGTTTCGTTTGGCGTCAGGACAGTGGCCAGTTCATTAGCCAGCGAGGCGCCAAGCGACGGAAACTTACGGTTAAAGTCTTGTCCGGTCTGGGTATGAAATCGCCCTAAATGGGTGCCATGCCAGTGCTGGCTGAGCGCCAGAGGATTAGAAACCGGGATCAGCGTAAACGACGCTTTCAACCGCCCGGCGGACTCCAGGGTTTGCAGACGCTGTTTCAAAAACCACGCGACAGCCATGCCGGGTATTTCATCCCCATGCAAGGCTGCCTGGATATAAACCTGTCGCGTAGGGTCATCGCCAAAATGAAAACTGATGATTTCACGCTGGGTGCCGAGAGAGGCGCTTAACAAGGGGTGATGTTGTTGGTACATACCGTGTTAATGTCCTTTTGTCGGTTCAGGGCAGCAAGCGCTGCCCATAAAGTCATTGAGTATAGCCCTGCAGAGGCCGAAGGGCGAAAATGCCCTTCATGACCTTACTTTTGAATGGAAATGTCGGTCGAGAAATAGTGCTTCTGAATCTTATCAAAGGTGCCGTTTTTCTTGATTTCATCAAAGGCATTATCCAGCGCCGTTTTCAGCTCGGTGTCACCTTTACGCAGGCCAATAGCCGTGCCTGGACCGATAATGGGGTCCTGAACAATCGGGCCTGCGAGCGCAAAATCTTTGCCCTGCGGCTGCTTCAGAAAACCATTGGCGGCCTGCGCGGCATCGGTAAAGACCGCGTCAAGGCGTCCGGCTACTAAATCGCTTTCCACCTGGGCCTGATCGCCGTAAGGCACTACGGTGACGCCATGCGGCTGCCATTTTGCGCGGGCATAACGTTCCTGCACCGTGCCCTGTTCTACACCAACCGTTTTCCCTTTGAGCGACTCTGGCGTCGGTAACAGGCCAGAACCTTTGCGTGCGATAAGCTGAGTGTGGGTATCGTAAAGCGGCTGGGTAAAGTCGATTTGCTTCAAACGCTCTTCTGTAATGCCCATGTCAGACAGGATGGCATCGAATTTACGGGCTTTGAGTGCCGGGATCATGCCGTCGAACTGACTTTCCACCCACACGCACTTCGCCTGCATCTGTGCACACAGGGCGTTGCCTAAGTCGATATCGAACCCCACCAGTTTGCCCTGCGGGGTTTTTGATTCGAAAGGCGGATAGGTGGGATCGACAGCGAAGCGGACCTGTTCGATTTTTGCCTGTGCGCCGAACACACAACCGGCAAGCACGGCCAGTGCCAGCGCAGCGCGCAGGCGGGTTTTGAGGGTTTTCGTTGCCATAGTTAAGATCTTCTGTTGTCGTAATGTTGTATTACGCAGAGTACCTTTCGACCGGGGTGATGGCAATTAGAGGATGATTTTCACAGTGTTAGCCCCACAAAGTGCACGGTAATCCTGGGTGTTCAGGATCACTGAGTGGTCCAGCACGCCCGCATTAAACGCAATCTCATCGTAACGTTCAAACAGCAGCGGATCGACAATCAGCAGTAAATCGGGATGAAAGCTGAATGGCGGAATAGCGCCAAATACACAGCCGGTAAGGCTGTCCACTTCCGCCGGTGAGGCGAGTGAGGCTCGGCGTCCGCCCACTGCCGCAGCCACTTTGGACAGGTCCGCCTGCTGGTCGGCCGGCAACACCGCCAGCACATGCTGTTTAACCCCATTGCCTTTGACATGGCACACCAGCGCCTTTGCACCCTGACCGACATCGGTGCCGCGGAGTTGTGCGACGGCTTCACATTTGCCGCTGGGCTGATGGGCGACCAGCCGGTAACGTGCCTGATGTTGATCGAGCAACGCGATCAATTTTTCATGGGTACTGAGCATCGGCTTTTCCGTTTTAATAAAAAAGGCGCCACCGCGCCTTTTTGTAACGCTGCTGCTCGCCTGACGGAGGAGCAGCAGAGAGGACAATCTACTTATGACGGGCGCGCAGATTACTGATAATCGCGCTGAAGTCTAACGCCTGGTCCTGCAGGAGTACCAGCAGGTGATAGATCAGATCCGAGGCTTCATTGGTCAGCTCTTCACGATCGTTCACCGTCGCCGCCAGTGCGGTTTCTACACCTTCTTCACCGACTTTCTGCGCAATGCGCTTGGTGCCGCTGGCATAGAGTTTCGCGGTGTAAGAGCTGTCCGGATCGGCGCTTTTACGTGATGCCAGCAGTTGTTCCAGCTGATAGAGGAACGTCCAGTCAGGGGCAGCAGGCGAGAAGCAGCTGGACGTACCAAGATGACAGGTTGGGCCAATCGGGTTCGCCAGCACCAGCAACGTGTCGTTGTCACAGTCCGGCGTAATGCTGACGACCTGCAAAAAGTGACCAGAGGTTTCACCTTTGGTCCACAGCCGGTTTTTGGTACGTGAAAAAAACGTCACGTTACCGTCCTGCAGGGTTTTCTTCAGCGCATCCTGGTTCATATAACCGTGCATCAGAACTTCGCCAGATACGCTGTGCTGGACGATAACGGGCATCATGCCTTGGGTCTTTTCCCAGTCTAACCGGGACAACTGTTGTTCAGTTAACACGCGCGAATCTCCACACCGTTGTCGATCAGAAAGCGTTTCAGCTCGCCGATATTAATAATCTGTTTGTGAAACACCGATGCCGCAAGGGCACCGTCAACGTTGGCCTGTTCAAAGGCCTCAAGGAAGTGGGCCATGGTACCTGCGCCACCGGAGGCGATAAGCGGCACCTTGCACACTTCACGCATTGTCTTTAGCTGTACCAGGTCATAGCCATTGCGCACGCCGTCCTGGTTCATCATGTTCAGCACAATCTCACCTGCGCCAAGCTTCTGCACTTCCTGCACCCAGTCGCGCGTTTCCCATTGGGTAACGCGCGTCCGGGATTCATCGCCCGTGTACTGATTAACATGATATTTGCCGCTGGCATCATCGAACCAGGTATCAATGCCCACTACGATGCACTGCACGCCAAAGCGGTCGGCCAGCCGGGTGATCAAAGAAGGATCGGCCAGGGCAGGGGAGTTGATGGAGATTTTATCCGCACCAAACTCCAGAATCCGGGCTGCATCTTCCGGGGTTTTAATCCCGCCCGCCACGCAGAAAGGAATATCGATAACCTCAGCGACGCGCGAAACCCAGCTTTTATCCACTACACGGTCATCCGATGAGGCGGTGATATCATAAAATACCAGTTCGTCGGCCCCTTCTTCCGCATAGCGCTGGGCCAGCGGCACGATATCACCGATAATTTCGTGATTACGAAACTGAACGCCTTTCACCACCTGACCGTCACGCACATCAAGACAGGGAATTATCCGTTTTGCCAGCATGCTATTGCCTCCGAAACCGTAAATTTACCTTCCAGCAGCGCACGCCCGACAATCACGCCCTGAACGCCACTGCCGCGTAAGGCGGCAATATCACTGAGTTCACCAATACCGCCCGACGACTGAAACGCAATCTGCGGAAAGCGCGCGGTCACTTCTTTATACAGTTCCACATTCGAGCCGCTGAGCGTACCGTCGCGGGAAATATCCGTGCAGAGGACATGCCTGAGGCCAACGGGCTGAAACTGTTCGATCACCTCTTCCAGCGTCACACCGGCCGCTTCCTGCCAGCCGCTGATGGCGATGTCTTTACGGTTCGCCGCATCAATACGGACGTCCAGCGCCAGCACGATGGCCTCGGGGCCAAATTCCTGAAACCAGGCTTTGACGTCCTCGGGCTGTTTAACGGCGGTTGAACCGACAACGACCCGGCTGGCGCCCGCATCCAGCAACGCTTTTACGTCATCCCGGGTGCGAATACCGCCGCCAACCTGCACGATCGCATTTACGCCGTTGAGCAGGTTTTTCAGTAAGGCAATCTGGCGTTTAGCCGGGTCTTTGGCACCGGTCAGGTCAACAAGGTGCAATACCGTTGCGCCCTGGCCTGCGTAGTCCTGCAAACGGGGCAGGGGATCGCTGCCGTAATCACGCTGTTGCGCATAATCACCCTGATGCAGGCGCACGACCTTGCCATCGATTAAATCTAATGCGGGGATAATCATTACATCTCCAGGAAGTTTTTCAGCAACTGTGCGCCCACTTTGCCAGAGCGTTCCGGGTGGAACTGCACGCCAAAGAAATTATCTTTCTGCACTGCGGCGGTAAAGGCCTGGCCATAGTGGCACTGGGCAATGGTGCTAGCGTTTACCGGCATGGCATAGCTGTGGACGAAGTAGAAATAGCTGCCTTCATCGATGCCGCGAAACAGATGATTTCCGGCCTGCGAGGTAATCTGGTTCCAGCCCATGTGCGGCAGCGGCAATCCCTGAGTATCCATCAGCGAAACCGGCTGGTCGATAATGCCCAGCGTCGGCACGCCGCCGTTTTCTTCGCTGTGGCTGCCCAGCAGTTGCATCCCCAGACAAATACCTAATACCGGTTGCGTACAGGCTTTGACCAGCTCAATAAGCTCGCGCTCTTCTAACTGATTCATGGCGGCCTGCGCCGTGCCTACGCCCGGCAGAAACAGCTTATCGGCGCGCAGCACCACGTCAGGATGGCGGCTGACCTCTGGCGCGTAGCCCAGACGTTCAACGGCCCACTTTACCGATGACAGGTTGGCACAGCCCGTATCCAGGATCACCACGTTCATTAGAGCACTCCTTTCGAGCTCGGCAGGGTATTTCCCTCAACGCGAATGGCCTGACGCAGCGTACGGCCAAAGGCTTTGAACAAGCTTTCCACACGGTGGTGGTCGTTTTTACCTTTCGTCTTCAGGTGCAGGGTGCTCATCATGGCGTAGGACAGCGAACGGAAGAAATGTTCCACCATCTCCGTGCTGAGATCGCCCACGCGCTGGTAGCTGAATTCCGCTTTGAATTCGATATGCGGACGACCGGAAATATCCAGCGCGCAGCGCGCCAGGCATTCGTCCATTGGCAGCACAAAGCCAAAACGACCAATGCCGCGTTTATCGCCCAGGGCTTTCAGCAGTGCTTCACCCAGTGCCAGACCGGTATCTTCAACCGTGTGGTGATCGTCGATGTACAGATCGCCTTTTACTTCGATGTTCATGCGAAAGCCGCCGTGTACGGCAATCTGATCCAGCATGTGGTCAAAGAACCCCACACCGGTATTGATCTTGCTACCGCCTTCACGGTCCAGCCAGACCTCGACGCGCACCTGGGTTTCTTTGGTGTTGCGCTGTACCAGTGCATAGCGATCGCGTTGTGTCAGCTGTTGCTGAATGGCTTTCCAGTCCTGACCTTCTGTGCCGTAGCGAATGCCCTGAATGCCCATGTTCTCGGCCAGCTGAATATCGGTCTGACGATCGCCAATCACATAGCTTTGCGCGATGTCGAGTGCGCCCTCTGCCAGCCAGGCTTCCACCATTTTGGTTTTTGGCTTGCGGCAGTCGCAGTGATCGTCTGGCTTATGTGGGCAGATCAAAATGTCGCTAAAGCGAATGCCCTGCGAGTTCAGGATCTGCATCATCAGATTGTGCGGGCCATCAAAATCGGCCTGAGGAAAACTGTCCGTGCCCAGACCGTCCTGATTGGTGATCATCACCAGCTGATAGCCTGCGTCCTGAAGCGCCAGCAGCGCGGGCACCACATCCGGCTCAAATGCCAGCTTATCCATGCGATCCACCTGAAAATCCTGCGGAGGTTCAGAGATAATCGTGCCATCGCGGTCAATAAAAAGGGTCTTCTGACTCATGCTTACTCCAGAGATAAGGCTTGCAGCGCGGCGATCAGGCGTTCGCACTCTGTTCGGGTTCCTACAGAGATACGCAGACAGCCTGCAAGGCCGGGATTCTTGTTTTGGTCACGCAAAATAATGCCCTGATCCCACAAGGTTTTAAAGACCCGCGGCGAGTCAGTAAAGCGCACCAAAATATAGTTGGTTTCGCTGGGAAAAACCTGCTCTACGGCGCGAATCTGTGGTAACTGCTCAAACAGCCAGCGGCGATTGGCATTCAGCTCTTCCACGTGCTGGCGCATCAGGGCAACGCCTTCCTCGCTCAGGGCCTGGCCCGCGACGTCGGCGACCGGTGTGGCAAGCGGATAGGGCGCAATCACTTTCATGAGCAAATCGATGACCGGCTTATTCGCCAGGGTAAAGCCACAGCGCAGGCCAGCCAGCGCAAAAGCTTTCGATAAGGTACGCAGAATCACCAGGTGCGGATAATCCTTTAACCAGCCCGCGAGCGTCGCCTGGGGGCAAAACTCAATATAGGCTTCGTCCGCGACGACCAGCGCTTTTCCGGCGGTCATCGCCAGCAACTGACGGATATCGTCCTGATCAATCAGATTACCGGTGGGGTTATTCGGGCTGCACATGTAGACCACTTTCACACCGTCGAGTTGTTCGGCAATCGCGGGCAGGTTCAACTGCCAGTCTTTCAGCGCCGGAACGGTACGGTATTCAATGCCGATGGTTTCGGCACTGACGCTGTACATGCCATAGGTCGGTGGGCAGAAAAGAATGGCATCTTTCCCCGGCTCACAAAATGCACGCATCAGCAGTTCAATGCCTTCATCTGCACCACGGCTGACCAGCACCTGCTCTGGCGTGAGACCGGCATAGGCCGCATAACGCGTGATCACCTGTTTCGGCTGGCATTCCGGGTAGCGATTCAGGGTTTGCTGCGACAGCTCAAAGGGCACCGGCAGCGGGAACTCGTTAGCGTTCAGCCAGACATCACCATTGCCGCCCAGGCGTCGGGCCGACTGATAGGGCGTCAGTGTCCGCACGTTAGCCCGTGCCAGCTGTTCAATATCCTGACTCATGCTTGCTCCTTGAGTGCGGCAACGCGCAACGTAACGGCATTTTTATGGGCATGCAGCTGTTCAGCCGCCGCCAGGGTTTCGATGGTCGCCGCCAGGTTCAGGAAGCCCTGCGGTGTCAGTTCCTGCACGGTCATGCGTTTCTGAAAGTCGGCCAGGCCCAGGCTGGAGCAGGTCGCGGTGTAGCCATAGGTGGGCAGCACATGGTTGGTACCGGATGCATAGTCACCCGCTGATTCCGGCGACCAGTCTCCCAGAAAAACCGAACCGGCGCTGGTGATGTGTTCGACCAGGTCCCGTGGCGCGCGGGTTTGCAGAATCAGATGCTCCGGGCCATATCGGTTGGAAATGTCGAGGCACTGTTGCATATCCTGGGCCACGATCAGACGGCTGCTTTCCAGCGCCTGCCGGGCAGTCGCGGCGCGCGGCAACTGGGCCAGCTGTTCTTCAACCGCGTCGGCGACGCGCTCAGCCAGCGCCTGGGAAGGCGTCAGCAGAATCACCTGCGAATCGGGGCCGTGTTCCGCCTGTGACAGCAGGTCAGAGGCCACGAAAGCCGGCGTCGCACCTTCATCGGCAATCACCAGCACTTCCGACGGACCGGCGGGCATATCAATCGCCGCGCCATCAAGACGCTGGCTCACCTGACGTTTGGCCTCGGTCACCCAGGCATTGCCCGGGCCGAAAATTTTGTCCACCTTAGGAATGCTTTCCGTGCCAAAGGCCAGGGCGGCAATCGCCTGTGAACCACCGACCTGAAACACCTCTTCCACCCCGCAGAGCTGCGCTGCATAGAGAATTTCATCCGCAATGGGCGGAGGCGAACACAGCACGACGCGACCGCAACCGGCAATGCGTGCAGGCGTCGCCAACATCAACACGGTAGAGAACAGCGGGGCAGAACCGCCAGGAATATACAAACCGACGGATTGTACCGGGCGCGTCATTTGCTGACAGCGCACGCCGGGCTGCGTTTCCACATCCACCGGCGGTAAGATCTGCGCACGGTGAAAGGTTTCAATATTGCCAATGGCTACTGCCATCGCCTGCTTCAGTTCGTCACCAAGACGATCGCTGGCGGCCTGAATCTGCTGCGGTGTGACGCGCAGCGTTTTTACGTCGACCTTGTCAAAGCGCGCGCTGAATTCACGTAACGCCGCGTCACCCTCGTCTTTCACCCTGACCAACACATCGCGCACAATCTGACTGATGCTGTCAGATGAGGAGAGCGCGGGGCGCGCCAGCAGCGCCTGTTGCTCCTCGCGGCTGCACGCTTGCCAGTTCACGGGCGTCATGATTTTGCTCATCGCTTACTCCAGCATTTTTTCGATTGGCAACACCAGAATAGAACTGGCACCCAGCGCTTTGAGTTTTTCCATGGTTTCCCAGAACAGCGTCTCGCTGCTCACCATGTGCATTGCCACGCGGCTGACATCGCCCGCCAGCGGCAGGACAGTCGGGCGTTCGGCACCCGGCAACAGGCTGATCACGTCTTCCAGACGCTCGCTTGGCGCGTGTAACATGATGTATTTCGATTCACGCGCTTTGATCACGCCCTGAATGCGGGTCATCATTTTATCGATCAGCTCCTGCTTGGCGGCTGGCATCTCGCCGTCGCGCTGAATCAGCACGGCTTTTGAGCGATAAATGACTTCTACTTCGCGCAGGCCGTTCGCTTCCAGCGTCGCGCCGGTGGAGACCAGGTCGCAGATCGCGTCGGCCAGACCGGCACGCGGTGCCACTTCTACCGAGCCGTTTAATAAACAGGATTTAAAGTTGACGCCTTGCTTGTCGAGATACTGTTTTAACAGGTGAGGATAGGAGGTGGCGATACGGGCATTGTTCAGGCCCTGCGGGCCGCTGTACGCGTCGTCAACCGGCATGGCCAGTGACAGGCGGCAACCGCCAAAATCCAGGCGACGCAGCGTGAAATAACGCGGGTCTTCGCCCTGCGCGCGGCGGTTCAGCATCTCTTCTTCCAGCACGTTCTCGCCGATAATACCCAGATCCACTACGCCGTCCATTACCAGTCCCGGAATATCGTCATCGCGCACCCGCAGGATATCAATAGGCATATTTTCCGCAAAGGCGATCAGACGCTGTTGCTGAAGATTAATTTTGATACCACAGCGTGCCAGCAGCTCGCGTGAATCATCGCTTAATCGACCTGATTTCTGCATAGCTATGCGTAAACGGCTATTGTCTAACATCGTTCCTGTCCCCTTGATTGACCTGTCCTGAATGATTGATTTGCGTCAGCCCATAAAAAAACCCCCGGAAGACGATCTTCCGGGGGTTCTCTTGCGTTCGCACCACTGGAAGATCCTAGACGTCTTCCAGCACACATCGCCTGAAAGACTAGTCAGGGTGATGGTGGTGATGATGATTGAACTGAACGCGTGTCATAAAATTCTCGATAATGAAAAGTTATTCATTTGTGTGGAATTAACCTAACGAAGATAGTTGAAATTGGCAACTCTTTTTTAATGTTGTTATTCGCAAAGCGCCGAAACACTTTGAACTGGTTTGCAACTCAGCGGAGGCTTAAGATGAGAACATCTTGAAGTCTGCAGCAGGAGACAAAATGAAAAAGGTCGCAATAGTAGGACTGGGCTGGCTGGGCATGCCGTTAGCCACGGCGTTAACCGCCAGAGGCTGGCAGGTCACCGGCAGTAAAACCACGCCGGATGGCGTTGAGGCGGCCCGTCGCTGCGGTATCGACGCGTTTCAACTGGAACTGACGCCCGACCTTATCTGCGATGCGGAAGATCTGGACGTGCTGTTCGACGTTGACGCGCTGGTCGTCACCTTGCCCGCCAGCCGCACGGCAGAGGGCGGGGACGCTTACGTACAGGCGGTGCAAAACGTGGTAGACACGGCGCTGGCCCGTAACGTACCGCGTATTATCTTTACCAGCTCGACATCCGTCTATGGCGGCAGCTCAGGCATCAAAACCGAAAAAAGCGCCTTGCAACCGGAAACCACGGCGGGCAAAACGCTGGTGGAGCTGGAAAACTGGCTGCATGATTTACCTGGCACCAGCGTGGATATTCTGCGTCTGGCAGGGCTGGTGGGGCCAAAGCGTCATCCGGGACGTTTCCTGGCCGGTAAGCTGGCGCTGCCCAACGGTTCACATGGTGTCAATTTGGTTCACCTTGATGATGTGGTAGAGGCCATCCTGTTGCTGTTACAAACGCCTAAAGGCGGGCGCACGTTCAACCTGTGCTCTCTGAAACATCCGTCTCGTGCGCAGTTCTACCCCGGCGTCTCACGCCAGTTGGGCATGACGCCACCGACCTTTGCGCCTGAAGCCGGTGACGACAGCGGTAAGCTAATAGACGGTTCGCGGATTTGTCACGAGCTGGGTTTTGAGTACCGCTACGATGACCCGCAAAAAATGCCTCTGGAATAAGCCCGGTTTTCCCCTCGCCGGGCAATGAGTGAATGTATGAACCGGCCGTCAGACGCCGAGCCTGTCGCGCAGCGCATACCAGGCTGCGCCCATTGCCGTCAGCGGCACTTTAAACCGCCGTCCGCCAGGGAAGGGCAGATGAGGCAGTCTGGCGAAAGCGTCAAAGCGTTCCGCATCGCCACGCAGCACTTCGCTGATCAGTTTGCCGGAGAGATGGGTTGCGGTGACGCCATGACCGCTGTCGCCCTGCATAAAATAGACATTGTTTTCCAGCCGACCAAACTGCGGCATACGTGACATCGTCAGCAGAAAATTGCCGCTCCAGGCGAAATCGAGTTTCACGTTATGTAACTGCGGAAAGGTGCGCAGCATCTTAGGGCGGATTATTTTCTCTACGTCGGCGGGTTCCCGCGCGCCGTAAATCACTCCGCCGCCGTAGAGCAGGCGGTTGTCAGCGCTCAGGCGAAAATAATCCAGCAGATAATTACAGTCCTCTACCGAATAATTATTGGGTAACAGCGCCAGGGCCTGATCGCGGGACAGCGGTTCGGTGGCAATAATCTGCGAGCCGCAGGGCATACTTTTTCGGCTCAGGCGCGGCTCCAGTTCGGAAGGTAAATAGGCATTACCCGCAAAAATCAGGAACGTGGCGCTGACTTCTCCCTGAGCGGTTTTCACCCGATTAGGTGAGCCATAGTTGACGCTTAACGCGGCGGACTGCTCATAAATGCGCCCGCCGTGACGGCGAATCGCTTCGGCTTCGCCCAATGCCAGGTTGAGGGGATGCAAATGTGCCCCACGTTTATCGAGCAAACCGCCGACATAGCGTTCACTTGCCACTTCGCGCCGAATCCCACGTTCATCCAGCAGTTCAAGCTCATGATTACCATAGCGCGCCCATGCTGCTTTTTGCCTGGCCAGGTGCGCCATCTGACGGGCATTAAAAGCAGCAAAAATTCCGCCAGGCCGATAGTCGCAGGCAATCGCGTAACGATCGATGCGGTCACGGATGATATCACCGCCTTCAAACATCATGCTGCCCAGCATTTTCGCGGTATCGTTGCCGTAACGTTGCTCAATCACATCCACATCACGGCTGTAAGAGTTGACCGCCTGTCCGCCGTTACGGCCGCTGGCACCAAAGCCGACACGTGACGCTTCAAGCAGGACCACATCGTAGCCGGCCTCGGTTAAAAACAGCCCGGCGGATAATCCGGTAAACCCCGCGCCAATGATGCAAACGTCACACTGAACGCTCTCCTGTAATACCGGCCAGGGCGCATGTGGATTCCTTGTCGCAGTGTAGTAATTTTCCACATAATTCATATTAAGCTCCTTGGCTGTCGACCCGGGTTAAAAATTAGCGGGCGTATGGGCGCTGACGATGCGACAAGGCACATCGGCAGGGTTGGTAAAACTGTGTGGCAGGCCCGTATCGATGACATAACTCTCACCGGCAGAGAGGTGAAATTGCTGACCGTTTATCTCCAGTACAATCTGGCCTTCCAGCAGCGTGCCGGTTTCTTCACCCGCGTGACGTAACTTTTCCCCGGTACTGGCACCGGGTTGATACGTCTCCAGCAGCATGCCCAGGGCTCGCCGGGTGGTGCCGTTATCAATCAGCTTCAGTGAAACGCCCTGGCTGCCGATCTCCAGCAGATCCCCGGCGCGCACTACCACTTTTGGCCCATCCTGCCCCTTCGGCTCAGAGAAAAACTCCGACAGCGACAGGCCATAGACTTTTAACAGCTTTTGCAGCGTACTGACCGCCGGGCTGACCTTGTCCTGCTCAATGGTGCTGATCGCGCTGTGGGTGAGGCCAGCCAGTTCAGCAACGCGCCGTTGGGATAAGCCCATCGCCTGGCGAATCTGCGACAGGCGTCGCCCGGGAGCCTCGGTCGCATCGCTCATTGTTGCTTTTCCCGTTTGTAGAGATGCGCGGCCTGAATAAAGCCGTTAAACAGCTGAAAGGAAGGCGTCGCGGGTTTCAACTGCCATTCTGGATGCCACTGCACGGCCAGCGCGAAAGGATGTCTGGCCAGGCTTATGGCCTCAATCAGTCCGTCCGGCGATCGGGCTTCAATGCGCAGCTGAGGCCCGGCTTCACGAACGCCTTGATGATGCACCGAGTTTACGCTTAACGGCGCAGTACCCAGCAGCGCGGCCAGTAATCCGCCGGGTTCAATATTGACGTCGTGAGCGGGTGCGTACTGCTGGGGGAGCGGGGCGGCATCATCATCGTGATGGCGCTGAAACTGGGGATGCTGATTAAGGTGACGATAAAGTGCACCGCCGTTAGCCACCACCAGCTCCTGCATGCCGCGGCAAATGCCAAATAACGGCAGCTGTTTGCCCACGGCGTGCGTAATCAGGTTAAAGGCCAGACGATCCCGTCCTGCATCCGCGTCCGGTTCCTCGCCTTGTTCACCATACAGCCAGGGTTCAAGGTTGCTTGGGCTGCCGGTCAGTAAGATGCCGTCCAGTGCAGCCATAGCGTTTTCTAATAGATGCGGGGCAGCCATAAGCTGATGAGGCAGAGCGAGCGGCGCGCCACCGGCGATAACGACAGCATCAAGATATTTATTATGCACCGACTGGACGGGATGGCCCTGGTGATGAGTCTGGCACATCACTACGCCAATCAACGGCTTGTCAAAAATAATGCCCATGCTTCCCCCTCAACAGCTGTTCAAAATATTTGACGAAAAGGGCATAACTGACGGTTAAGTGTGCAATATTTTGTCAATCTAGCAACCCATCGCTGAATCTTCAAACAGATTTGTTACATTTGCACACTTTTTGTGTTAGCGCTATGTTAGAGGTGTGGCCGTTTTTTTGAGCATTACGCACTCCCATTTTGTGGTTAAAGGCGGATGAAATCATGACTAACCTGGTAGAAGTAGAAGACTTCACGTTGCACAGTGAAGAGAGACGAACCAGCGCGTTCCAGCAAGAGGTGAAAAACTGGCTGGAGCGCCACCCTGAAACGCAGTACGTTGATATTTTACTGAATGATTTAAATGGTGTTTTTCGTGGTAAGCGCATCCCGGTTTCCGCGTTAGCGAAGCTGGAGAAGGGCTGCTACTTCCCCGCTTCTGTGTTTGCCATGGATATTCTTGGCAACACCGTTGAAGACGCCGGGCTGGGACAGTCTCTCGGCGAGCCCGATAATCTTTGCCTCCCCATTCCGGATACGCTCGTTCCCTCTGCCGCCGATCCGCAACACATTGCACAACTGCTGTTAACCATGTGCAACCAAGATGGCACTCCCTTTGACGTTGAACCCCGAAATGTCCTGAACCGGCTGTGGCAACAGCTGCGTAACCGAGGGCTTTTTCCGGTGGTAGCGGTAGAGCTGGAGTTCTATCTGGTCGATAAAAAGCGCGATGCCGAAGGCTTTATTCAGCCGCCCTGTGCGCCGGGCAGCGACGAGCGCAATATGCAGAGCCAGGTCTATTCTCTGGACAACCTTGATCACTTCTCCGATGTACTACGGGATATCGACACGCTGGCCCGCCTGCAGGGGATTCCAGCCGACGGCGCGCTGGCAGAAGCCTCGCCTGGGCAGTTTGAAATCAACCTGCACCATACACGGGACGTACTGATCGCCTGCGACCACGCCATTCAGCTTAAGCGCCTGATTCGTCAGGTGGCTGAAAATCACGGCATGACGGCGACCTTCATGGCGAAGCCCTATGAGGACTATGCAGGCAGTGGCATGCACGTGCATATCAGTATGCTGGATGCGGCCGACCATAATGCCTTTGCCTGCGACGACGGCAGCGACTCACCGCTGCTGAAACGCACCCTGGCCGGCATGATTGATTTAATGCCAGCTTCCATGGCGCTACTGGCACCGAACGTGAATGCCTACCGCCGTTTTGTACCGGAAGCCTATGTGCCGTTACAGGCATCCTGGGGCCATAACAACCGCACGGTGGCGCTGCGCATCCCCTGTGGCGATATAGAAAGTCGTCGTATTGAGTATCGGGTTGCCGGGGCGGATGCGAATCCGTATCTGGTGATGTCAGCGATTTTAGCCGGGATGTTGCACGGTCTTGATACGCCGCTCTCCTTACCGCAGCCGGTAAAAGGTAACGGTCATGAGGCGGAAGGGCTGGCATTACCGATACGGCAAAGTGATGCCCTTTATGAATTTGAAAACAGCAACCCTTTACAAAAGTTACTGGGTGAGAAGTTTGCCAAAGTGTGGTTTAGCTGTAAAAATTATGAACTAATGCAGTTCGAAAGGTTAATCACTTCCACGGAAATTGATTGGATGTTAAAGAACGCCTGATTAATATTTTGCATTCTATGCGACAACGTCTTGAAATAATGCGTTGGGTTGGGGCAAAATACGCCCCCTGCAAATTCAGAACATAACCGACGCTCACCGCGCCGGTTATTTTTTTGCACGTTATCACAGAGTGAATTTTCGCTGACACAACCGAGGCCGGGCGCGTACCCGGATAGATAAACACTGAAAACACGCATTGGCGTGAGATAGAGGATGTAAAGATGGGGATGTTTAATACTCTACCGGCTCAGGCTGGTACACGTTTTCGTGACGACTACGGCGCCGCGCTTGCCGCAAACCTTACTCCCTGTCGCTTAATGCGCAGTATCCTTGTGAGTCAACCCAGTCAGGTTGCTGCGCAAGGAGGACTGAAGCATGTCGCTTAATACCTCTGCTGCACCACAACGTGCTCAACTGAAAAAAACGCTGACGTTATTGCCGGTTGTCATGATGGGCTTAGCCTACATGCAGCCGATGACCCTGTTTGATACCTTTGGGATTGTCTCGGGTCTGACCGACGGTCACGTTGCTACCGCTTATGCTTTCGCCCTGATTGCGATTCTGTTCACTGCCGTGAGTTACGGTAAGCTGGTACGCCGCTTCCCATCTGCGGGCTCCGCTTATACCTACGCTCAAAAGGCAATCAGTCCGCATGTCGGCTTTATGGTGGGCTGGTCATCGCTGCTGGACTATTTGTTCATGCCGATGATTAACATCCTGCTGGCAAAAAACTATTTTGAAACCCTGGTGCCAGGTATCCCGTCGTGGATTTTCGTGGTGCTGTTGGTCGGCTTTATGACGCTGTCCAACCTTAAGGGCATCAAAACCGTTGCCAACTTCAACAGCGTGATTGTGATCCTGCAGGTTGTGGTGATGGTCGGGATTACGGCCATGGTGATTTACGGTGTGGCGCACGGTGAAGGCGCGGGAACCGTGGTCAGCAGCAAGCCGTTCTGGTCGGAGAACGCCCATGTGGTGCCGATGATTACGGGGGCGACCATTCTGTGTTTCTCGTTCCTGGGCTTTGACGGCATCAGCTCGCTGTCGGAAGAAACCAAAGATGCAGAGCGGACCATTCCGCGTGCGATTTTCCTGACCGCGCTGATTGGTGGCCTGATGTTTATCGTGGCGTCCTACTTCCTGCAGCTGTACTTCCCGGACATCTCGCGCTTTAAAGAGCCGGACTCCTCACAGCCTGAAATCATGCTGTACGTGGCGGGTAAAGCGTTGCAGGTCGGTATCCTGGTCTTCTCTGTGGTCACGGTACTGGCTTCCGGTATGGCGGCGCACGCGGGTGTTTCACGTCTGATGTATGTGATGGGCCGTGATGGTGTCTTCCCGGAGCGTTTCTTCGGTTATATCCATCCCAAATGGCGCACGCCGTCCCTGAACGTGATTCTGGTCGGCGCCGTGGCGCTGATGGCGATTAACTTTGACCTGGTCACCGCCACCGCGCTGATTAACTTTGGTGCGCTGGTGGCCTTTACCTTCGTGAACCTGTCGGTGATCGCGCAGTACTGGGTACGTGAAAAACGTAACAAAACCCTTAACGATCACTTCCAGTATCTGGTTCTGCCGATGCTGGGCGCGCTGACCGTGGGTGCGCTGTGGGTAAACCTGGAGCAAAGCTCAATGGTGCTGGGCCTGATCTGGGCTGCCATTGGTATTATTTATCTGGCGTTTGTGACCCGCAGTTTCCGCAATCCTGTTCCGCAGTTTAGCGAAGAAGTGTAAGACCCTGGCCCTGTTCTGTTCCCGATGACGGGAGCAGAGCAGGGCAGCATCCATTCAGTTTTCCCGCGCGATCACCAATTCCCAGCTCCCCGTACTCAACGCTTCGCGTCCCGTCGCATTCAGCTGACTGTCGGTAATAATGACATCGAACGTCTCCAGCGGTAAGGCCAGCCAGGTGGCGATTTTGTCGTATTTAGAGCTGTCACTAAGCAGCACACGTTTGCTGCTGACGTCACATACCGCCTGCTTCACCGCCACTTTATCTTCATCCGGCGTAAACAATCCACGCAGTCCCCAGCTTGAGGTGGAAACAAACGCAATATCGATCGCCAACTGGCGCAGGCTGCGCGCTGCCGCATCGCCAATGCAGGAGCGATTATCGCGACATACTGTGCCGCCGGTATGAATGACCCGACAACGACTTGTCTCCATCAGCAAATTGGTCACCATAAAATCATTGGTCACCACTAACAAATCGTCCCGCTCGGCGATTTCCCGTGCCAGTGCCAGCGTGGTGGTGCCGGCATCCAGATAAATACAGCTGTTGCGCGGAATATGCTGGGCCGCCAGTCGTCCTATCGCCTTCTTCTGCTCATTGAACAGGGCCGTCTTGGTCAGATGCGAGGGCTCACTGGCCAGCCGGTTAGCGGAACGCACGCCACCCGACACCGACAGCACCGCGCCTTGCTCTTCCAGCTTTTGCACATCGCGGCGAATGGTCATATGTGACACGCCAAACCGCTCCGTGAGCTCGGCAATGCTCATGACGCCGCGCTCTGCCACCAGAGCCAGGATCTGTTGATGACGCTCAACGGGGATCATAACTACCTCGATTTATCATTTTTTCACATTGTAGAGCATCGGCTCACGTAGACACACGGAAATTTTAACGCGGTTTCCCCCGCTGAACCGGCTGTTAAAGGCAGTGAACAGTCGGGGCCGGCGCATTCCCAGTGTGAATAAATGTTTAACATCGATCCTTTTGCGTTAATTTATGTGAATTAAGGCACGTTTTTGTGCGCACTTTATTGGCACTATCAACAACAGAAATCAAAAATTCACTTAATTTAACAAGGGAGGCCACCGATGCCAGTTTCACAAGTCTGTGTCATAGGCTTAGGTTCAATGGGAATGGGCGCGGCGCAGTCGTGTATCCGGGCAGGGCTGTCAACGTGGGGCGTCGATCTGAATCCGCTGGCGCTGGAGACACTGCGTCAGGCTGGCGCGCGCGATGCGCAGACCTCAGCGCACGCGTTTGCTGAGCAGCTTGATGCCGTGCTGCTGCTGGTGGTCAACGCGAAGCAGGTTAACGCCATCCTGTTTGGCGAAGAGGGACTGGCTGCCAGGCTTCGACCCGGCACGGTGGTCATGGTCTCCTCAACCCTGTCCGCCCAGGATGCAAAGCAAATCGAACAAGGGCTGGCTGACCATCAACTGTTGATGCTGGACGCGCCGGTGTCAGGCGGTGCCGCCAAAGCCGCGACAGGCGACATGACCGTCATGGCGTCAGGCAGCGATGCGGCGTTTGCGGCGTTGCAGCCGGTGCTGGACGCGGTGGCGGCGAAGGTTTACCGCGTCGGGAGCGAAATCGGTCAGGGTTCCACGGTCAAGATCATTCATCAGCTTCTGGCTGGCGTGCATATTGCCGTCGGGGCCGAAGCGATGGCGCTGGCCGCCCGCGCCGGGATTCCCCTGGATACGATGTATGAGGTGGTCACCAATGCCGCAGGGAATTCGTGGATGTTTGAAAACCGCATGCGCCACGTTGTTGACGGCGATTACCGCCCAACCTCAGCCGTCGACATCTTTGTGAAAGACCTGAATCTGGTCGCCGATACTGCGCAAGCCCTGCATTTCCCGCTGCCGCTGGCGTCCACCGCACTCACTATGTTCACCGAAGCCAGCAATGCCGGTTTTGGGTGCGAGGATGACAGCGCGGTCATTAAAATCTTCAGCGGGATTACGCTGCCGCAGCGCCAGGAGAAAGCATGATACGTTTAGGTGTGATTGCCGATGACTTTACCGGCGCAACCGACATTGCCAGCTTTCTGGTGCAAAACGGCCTGTCCACGATTCAGTTTAACGGCATCCCTCAGGCGGACGCGCCGTCTGATGCGCAGGCCATTGTGATCAGCCTTAAGTCACGTTCCTGTCCGGCTGATCAGGCGGTGGCACTGTCGCTCAACGCGCTGCGCTGGCTGCAACAGCAAGGCTGTGAACGTTTTTATTTCAAATACTGTTCCACCTTCGACAGCACGCGCGGCGGCAATATTGGCCCGGTCACCGATGCGCTGCTGGCTGAGCTGAATGAGACGCAAACGGTAATCTGTCCGGCCCTGCCGGTGAACGGTCGCACCGTTTATCAGGGCCATCTGTTTGTCGGTGAACAGCTGCTGTCCGACTCTGGCATGCGTCATCATCCGGTTACGCCAATGAGTGACAGCAATCTGCTACGGCTGATGGAAAGTCAGAGTACGGGAACAGCCGGTCTCATTTCTGCCGCCACCGTGGATCAGGGTGCCATGGCGATAAAGCAGCAGCTGGATCAACTGCGCGAGCAGGGCGTTAACTATGTGGTGATTGATACGCTCAGTGAGCAGCATCTGTTAGCACAGGGCCAGGCGCTGCAGGACAGGCGGCTGGTTACCGGTGGCTCCGGGCTGGCGATTGGCCTGGCACGTCAGTGGTCAGGCGACAGCGGCGATAAACGTCAGGCGCAGCGTGCCGGTTATCCCCAGGGTGAGCGGGCCGTCGTGCTGTCCGGCTCCTGTTCACAGATGACTCATCGCCAGGTCACGGCCTATCAACAGCAGGCACCAGCCCAGGCGATCAGCGTCGAGCGTTGTCTCAGTGATGAACATTACGCACAGGTGCTTTGTGACTGGGTTGCAGAAAATAGCGATGGACCGCTGGCCCCGATGTTATTTGCCACCGCCGAGGCCCAACAGCTGCAGTCGATCCAACAGCAATATGGCGCGCAGCGCAGTAGTGAAGCGGTCGAGCAGCTGTTTGCGCAGGTGGCCCGGGAACTGCAATCCCGCGGCTGGCAGCGTTTTATTGTCGCGGGCGGCGAAACCTCGGGCGTGGTCGCCCAAAGCCTGGGCGTCACCGCGTTTCATATTGGCCCGGTGATCTCGCCAGGTGTTCCCTGGGTCAGAGATATACAGCAGCCGCTGTCGCTGGCGCTCAAATCCGGTAATTTTGGCGACGAGCACTTTTTCCGTCGCGCGCAAACGGAGTTTCCCCATGACTGAACAACAGGCCCGTGAAGAGATGGTCAAACTCGGTGCGTCGTTCTTCCAGCGCGGTTATGCCACCGGGTCAGCCGGCAACCTTTCCCTGCTGCTGGACGACGGCAATCTGCTGGCAACACCCACCGGCTCCTGCCTGGGAGCGCTGGATGCCAGCCGTCTGTCAACGGTCACGTTACAGGGGGAATGGCTTGCCGGGGATAAGCCCTCAAAAGAAATCGCCTTTCACCGGGCGCTCTACCTGAACAATCCGGACTGCCAGGCGGTCGTTCATCTGCACAGCCACTACCTGACCGCGCTGTCGTGCCTGCAAAATCTGGACAGCCAGAACTGCATCCGCCCGTTCACGCCCTACGTGGTGATGCGGGTGGGCGATGTGCCGGTTGTGCCTTACTACAAACCCGGCGACGTGCGACTGGCGGAAGATCTGGCACAGCTGGCACCGCGCTATCGTGCGTTTTTGCTGGCTAACCATGGCCCGGTCGTGGTGGGTAAATCTCTGCAGGAAGCCGCGGACAATACCGAAGAACTGGAAGAGACCGCGCGCCTGATCTTTACTCTGGGCGATCGGGCCATCCGCTATCTCAGCGCTGACGACGTCGCCGAACTCAGGAGCCGATAATGCCAAAGTTTGCAGCCAACCTGTCTACCCAGTTCAACGAGGTGCCGTTCCTGCAGCGCTTTGCCGCCGCCGCACAGGCCGGATTTGAGGCGGTGGAGTTTCTGTTCCCTTATGATTATTCGGCTGAGCAGCTAAAACCGCTGCTGGATGACAACGGCCTAAAGCTGGTGCTGTTCAATACGGCACCGGGCAACGTTGCGGCTGGCGAATGGGGCGTCAGCGCTATCCCTGGCCGGGAAGCGGAGGCACGGGCCGATATCGACAGCGCGCTGGCCTACGCGCTGGCGCTTGACTGCCCCCAGGTGCATATCATGGCGGCCACCGTACCGCCGGGTGCGGATCGCCAGCAGTACGTTGACACCTTTGTCAGCAATATGCGTTACGCCGCAGAACGCTTCGCACCCCATAACATCAGGCTATTAATCGAAGCGTTAAATCCCACGACGAAACCGCGCTATCTGTATGCCAGCCAGTATCAGACGCTGGAGATGGTCGACCTGATCGACCGTCCCAACGTGTTTACTCAGCTTGATCTGTTCCATGCCCAGATCGTGGACGGCAACCTCAGCCATCTGATTCGCCATTACGCGGGACGTTACCGGCACGTGCAGATTGCCGCGGCCCCCGACCGCCACGAACCGGACGAAGGGGAGATCAACTATCCCTGGCTGTTCCGCTTACTGGATGAGGTGGGATATGACGGCTGGATCGGCTGTGAGTATATCCCGCGCGGGGACACCGTTCAGGGGCTGAACTGGTTCTCGCCCTGGGCAAAAAACCGCTAAAGCATTGATAAACATCACACCGGTGTGTCAGCACCGGTGCAGTTCTGGTCGTCTTTTATACGCACCAGCATCAGGTTGAGCTGTAGCCAAAAATTCTAAAAAAGATAATTTACTCAGAGGTTTACCATGACGACTGCGTTGCTGTTAGCCATCGCGACCGCCAGCATTGTGATTCTGCTGCTGCTGGTCATTAAAGCCAAAGTGCACCCCTTTGTCGCGCTACTGATTGTCAGCCTGCTGGTGGCGATAGCGACCGGTATCCCGGCTGAAAAAATCATGGAGACGATTATCAGCGGCATGGGCGGGCTGCTGGGCCATATCACCATTATTATTGTGCTGGGTGCCATGCTCGGGGCCATTATCGAAGCCTCCGGCGGAGCGGAGTCGCTGGCCCAGCGCTTCAGTAAAACCCTGGGCCTGAAACGGACCGTTGCCGCCCTGACGATGGCGGCGTTTATTCTGGGCATCCCGGTCTTTTTTGAAGTGGGCTTTATTATCGTTATCCCGTTGATCTACGGCTTTACCAAGGTGGCTCGGGTTTCCCCCTTAAAGTTTGGCCTGCCGATGGCCGGGGTGATGTTAACGGTGCATGTGGCATTGCCCACTCATCCGGGTGCGGCGGCGGCGGCAGCGATTTTGCACACCGATATGGGCTGGCTGATGCTGCTGGGGATTCTTATCTCTGTCCCGGTTGGTATTTTAGGGTATTACGTCGCCCGGGTGATGAATCGCCGTCAGTATCATCTGTCAGTCGAGGTGCTGGAACAGTTACAGATGGCGAAGCCTGAAGGTGCCATCAAGAAAAATGAGCCGGCCCCACCGGGCGCATTGACCATCAGTGGCCTGATCGTGGTTCCCATTGTTTTAATTGTGCTGGGCACGTTGTCGCACTCACTGCTGGCGCCAGACAGCCTGCTGGGGAAAGTGATGACGGTCATTGGCACGCCGCCTGTTGCGCTGTTGATTGCATTAGGGCTGGCTGCCTGGCTACTGGGCATCCGCCGTGGCTGGAGCAAAGATAAGCTGGAAGACCTGACCGGACGGGCGATTCCGGGATCGGCCAGCGTGATTCTGGTTGCGGGCGCAGGGGGCGCTTTTGGTAAGGTGCTGGTTGAGTCCGGCGTAGGTAAAGCGCTGGCCCTGGCGCTGGAAACACTGCACCTGCCGTTAATCCCTGCCGCCTTTATTCTGTCACTGGCGCTGCGCGCCTCTCAGGGATCGGCCACCGTCGCGATTCTCACCACCAGTGGCTTACTGACGCAGGCCGTCGGCGGCATTGATGATGTGCATCGGGTGCTGGTGACGCTGGCAATTTGTTTCGGTGGGCTTGGGCTGTCTCACGTTAACGATGCGGGCTTCTGGGTGGTGACCCGCTATCTGGGCCTGTCGGTGGCAGATGGGTTAAAAACCTGGACGGTACTGACGACCCTGATGGGGCTGTGTGGTTTTGCTCTGACCTGGGCGCTGTGGTGGGTGATCTGATGCGTTGGCCGGGAAAGGCGATTAGCTTTCCCCGGCCAGTCTGAGTGTCAGGACACCAGTTCCTGCGCATAGCGATACAGCGCTTTCAACTGTGCCACTTTTTCCTGGTCGCTTTCATGCAGGCTGGCCAGGGATTCCAGCTCCATCAGGAAGGACTGCACTTTCTCCGGGTTCAGCACCTCGCGTCGATGCTGCAGCCAGCGCTGCTGCTCGGCATCATCCAGGGTGCCCGGAAAATTACGCGCCCGGTAACGAAACAGCAGCTTAGCCACGCGTGGGCTGTCAAACGTCAGGTCCAGCGCGGGCAGATTCGCCGGTGCTGTCTGGCGAATAATGTTCATGCCCGCCCGATCGGCATCGCTAAAGAAACCATCATAGAGCTGGGTGTCGACATCATCCGACGGCGTGAAGGGGTCCGCATCGGCAAAGATCGCCACCAGTTTTTCACGCACCTCAGGATGTTGTCGCAGCGTCGCCAGGTTATCCAGGCTGAACTGACGATCGATACCCAAACGCTCGGCATCTTCTGGTCGCAGGGTATTTGCCGGTGCCAGCACGGGACACTTATTGATATGTACCAGCTTAACGGGAACGGCTGCCAGATCGCCGAGATCGCTTTTGCGCGTATACAGACGCGCGCGCAGGCTGTCGGCATCCAGTTCCAGTAGCGGCGTGATGTCCCCGGCCAGATCCACCACGATGAGCGCATTACGGTTGTCGGGATGCCAGGCGAGCGGCACCACCCAACTGGTATTGCCGCGTGCCGCGCCAAACATACCGGAAACGTGCACCAGCGGTTTCATTTGGGGGATGTCGACCAGTTGAATGAGTTTGTTTTTGTTGCGATGCGTAAACAAAAACTCAAACAGTTTGGGCTGTTTCTCTTTAACCAGTTTTGCCATGGCAAGTGTGGCGTACACATCTGACATCGCATCATGGGCGTTTTCATGGGCCACGCCGTTGGCTTTGGTCAGGTGCTCCAGCCGGAAGCTGGGAAAGCCGTCTTCATTTTCTGGCCAGTTAATGCCTTCGGGCCGCAGCGCATAGCAGGCGCGCATCACGTCCAGTAAATCCCAACGGGAGTTACCGTTCTGCCAGCTCCAGCCATAGGGATCGTAGAAGTTGCGGTAAAAAATATTCCGCGTCACCTCATCGTCAAAACGTACGTTGTTGTAGCCCACCACGCAGGTTTGCTCTGTGGTGAACAGGGCATGAATGCGGGCGGCAAATTCAGCCTCGCTCACGCCTCGTGAGGCGGCAATTTGCGGCGTAATGCCGGTGATCATCACCGCTTCGGGCTGGGGCAGGTAATCATCCGGAGGACGGCAATAGAACACCTCTGGCTCGCCAATCGGATTGAAGTTGCTGTCGGTACGTAAACCGGCAAACTGCGCCGGACGATCCAGGGATGGACTGGTGCCGAAGGTTTCGTAATCGTGGAACAAGAAAGTTAATTCAGAGGCGGGCACGTCGCTGTCCTGTCTGCAAAAAATCAATGTTCAGGATAGTCTTCTGCGCGCTTCAGCACAACCGTGCAGGGCAATGCTGCGTAACGGCGCGCAGCAGTTCATATTTTTTTTCAATTTATTTAAACCTTATTAAGGCTTTTGCCGTAAAACGTCCGGCTGTTCCCGTCTGTTTTATTTGCGCAACTAAGGATGAAGTGTTGAAAAGGCGTCTGTTAATTACCGTAACTGTTTTTTGGGCTTCGCTGGCACAGGCCGACGATATGCCGTTTCCCGTGACGCCACCGGCGATTGATGCCGCGTCATGGGTGCTGATGGATGCCACCACGGGGCAGGTTCTTACCGCGGGCAATCCCGACGAGCGCCGCAATCCTGCCAGTCTGACCAAACTGATGACCGGTTATGTGGTCGATCGCGCGATCGATCAAAAGAAAATTACCCGCGACGATATGGTCACCGTGGGTAAAGATGCCTGGGCTGCGGGCAATCCGGTCTTCAAAGGTTCCTCGCTGATGTTTCTTAAGCCAGGCGATAAACTGACTGTGCGCGACCTGAGCCGTGGCGTCATCATCGACTCAGGCAATGACGCCTGCGTGGCGCTGGCCGATTACGTCGCCGGGAGCCAGGACAATTTTGTTAAGCTGATGAATCACTACGTTGAGAAACTGGGCCTGGCAAATACCCATTTCGAAACCGTCCACGGTCTGGATGCACCAGGACAATTCTCCAGCGCGCGGGACATGGCAAAACTGTCCCGCGCCATTATCAGCGGCGAGCCAGATTTCTATGCCATGTACCGTGAGAAAACCCTGTCCTGGAATGGCATCACCCAGAACAACCGTAATGGCCTGCTGTGGGATAACAACCTGCATGTCGATGGTCTGAAAACGGGCCATACCGAAACGGCCGGGTTCAACATTGTGGCTTCAAATGTCGTCGGTCAGCACCGTCTGATTGCCGTGATCATGGGCGGTAAAAGTGCCAAAGGGCGCGAAGAGCAGGCCCGCAAGCTGCTGGTCTGGGGACAGAATACCTTCGACACGGTGCAACTGTTCCATGCCGGTAAGAAAATTGGCAGCGAGCATGTCTGGTATGGTAATCCGCACCAGGTGGAAGTGGGCACGGCAGAGGACGTCTATCTGTCGCTACCGCGCAGTGAAATCCCGAACGTCAAAGCCAAATACGTCATTCAACGTACCGATCTGGAAGCGCCGCTGAAAGCCAATGAAAACATTGGGGAAATCCAGGTGATGGACAAAGATAAGCAGATTGCCAGTTATCCACTGGTGGCGCTCAGCGCTGTAAACGAAGCGGGCATAGTTAGCCGCCTCTCTGACTATCTGAAACGTAAGTTTTAATCTTACGCTACGCGCACCTGCCTGTCGGGCAGGTGCCGGGCGATCGCCTGCCTCAGGACCGCCTGGCCAACTGAGCGGTTAATTTTGCTGATTTACGGTCACGGGTCGGAGATAATGGCCCATTGCTTCAGGCATTCACTAAAATATTGACGGCGCGCCAGGACTGACAGGGCGCATCGCGTAGAATCACCTTTTTACCAGCGGACAGCCACCTTGCGCTCTGATAAGCCCATCTCAAATCTGGAATTCTGGTTGTATCGTCATTACCGCAGCGTGCACGGTCTGCGCATCGCGGTCGCGTTTCTCTTTGCTTTTTTATTTGTCCGCATCACTGAAATCCCCGAAGGCACCTGGCCGCTGATTACGCTGGTGGTCGTCATGGGGCCGATCTCGACGTGGGGCAATGTGTTTCCCCGCGCCATTCAGCGCATTGGTGGCACGATTGCCGGTTCCATTTCGGGATTAATCGCGCTCAAGCTGGAGATCATTTCGCTGCCGGGCATGCTGGCATGGTGCGGGCTGATTATGTTTATCAGCGGCTATCTGACCCTGGGAAAACATCCCTATATGGCGTTGTTGATTGGCATCACGCTCTGTGTAGTGGTAGGCGCGCCGGTGGGGGATTTCACCGTTGCCATGTGGCGCGGTGGCGATGTGATTTTAGGCTCGCTGCTGGCGCTGATATTTACCGCCGTCTGGGCGCAACGCGCGTATATTCACTGGCGTATCCAACTTTCGGATACGCTGGGCGAGATGGCAAAAATCTATCATGCGGGGTTTTCGGCCAACCTGGTGGACAAGCCGCGACTGAACAAGCCGTTTGGTAAACTGCTCACCAGCGTGATCAAAATGCGGGCTTTACTGGAGCCGTCCAGTAAGGAAACGCGCATTCCCCGTTCGGTGTTTGAAGCGATTCAGACCATTAACCGTAATATGGTGTACACCATTGAGATGCAAATTAATGCCTGGTGGGCATCGCGGGAAAGCCATCTGATTATGCTGAACGCGCCGGCGCTGCGTCGTACCCAGCAGATGACGGAAAACGCGTTACGCACCTTATCGGTGATGGCGGTGAAGGGGGAAACCTATGACATTATTGCTGCCAACCATGAGTTAACAGAAATCGTCAAAGAACTTAAGCAGTTGATCGCCGACGGCAGCGACCGTCTGGAGGAAACGCCGATTTACGGCTATGTCTGGCTGAGTCTGGAGCTGGCGAAGCAACTGGAGCGCATGACCGATTTGATGCGTCTGGCGCTGCGTAAATAATCACCTCAGACAATGACTTAATGCGAAACCCGGTTTTTTTGCGCTAAGATAAGAGCCAGTCCGAATTTAGCTGTGAGAATTGCCCATAAGGCTGGCTAGCCGCTAAGCTGATCGTTTTGACTCTCTCCCTGCTTTAGCAGGCTTAAAGAAAGGTGCCATCATGGAAAATGCCAAGCAATCATTTCAGGACGTACTTGAGTTTGTGCGTACGTTTCGCCGCAAGAACAAACTGCAGCGTGAAATTGTCGATAATGAGAAGAAAATTCGTGACAACCAAAAGCGCGTACTGCTGCTGGATAACCTGAGCGAATACATTAAACCCGGCATGAGCGTTGAGGCGATTCAGGAAATCATCGCCAGCATGCGTGCTGACTATGAAGATCGCGTTGATGAATACATCATCAAAAATGCTGACCTGTCTAAAGAGCGCCGTGAGCTGTCTAAAAAGCTCAAGACGCTGGGCGTGGGTGAGACAAAAGCGCCGTAATGGCGCGCCGCTAGCGCAGAACGTCCGTTACCGATATCACCGGCCCGCTGCAACCCTCAAGGTTGGGCGGGCTTTTTTGCGCCCGCATGGCGGGCTAAAACGCTTAACCCGAGAGCTTACGCGCAATCTGCTGCAGCTGACGGGCCAGATCGGATAAGTCCAGGTCCTGGCTGGCGGGTACGGCGGTGGTTTCCCGTATCACCAGAACCGGCTCCAGTATGCGGGACGTCACCGCCTCACCGCGCAGTTCGGCCAGCACCCGATCAACGCTGTGGGTGCCAAGTTGTTGAAGGTCCTGACGAACGGTGGTGAGCGGGGGCTGATACCAGGCACTTTCCGCCGTGTCATCGTACCCCACAATGGAAATATCGGCCGGGATCGCCACGCCGTGCTGATGCAGCGCCCGCATTGCGCCCAACGCCATCTCGTCATTCGCCACTAACAGCGCCTGGGGCAGGGCATCGGGTAGCTGCGTCAGCATGGCCTGATAGCCCGATTTTGCGCTCCAGTCGCCGCGCAGTACGCAGCAGGGGGAGAGCTGATGATCGGCCAGTACCTGACGCCAGACGGCTTCGCGCTGACGCGCCGATATCGAGCGCACAGGGCCATTGAGCAGGCCGATTTGCCGGTGTCCAAGGGCAATCAGATGCGCCACGGCGGCTCGTGCCCCTTGTTCGTTTGAATACTGGCAGTGAGAGACAACAGCATGCGGATCGGCATCCAGAAACAGTACGGGTTTTTTGCCACACATCGCGCGGATTTTTTCTGCCTCAGCCGCTTCTAAAGGGATATTAATCAGCACCGCATCAACACGTTGGGCCATCAGTTCATTCACCGTGGCTTCGGGGTTGTCTTCACTGTCCATGGCGATAACCAGGTGGTATCCGGCTCTGGCGGCGCGCTGCTGTATGGCCGAGGCAATTTGCGCCGGTGCCATCAGGGCCAGATTGCTGGTGGCCAGCCCCAGGGTGCGGGTGGCTTTTCCCGCCAGCTGCTGCGCGACCCGGTTGGGAACATAGTTAAGTTGTTGCATCGCCGCTTCAACTTTTTCTCGGGTGCGGGGGGAGACCTGCTCAGACCGGTTAAGTACACGAGAAACAGTTTGATAGGAAACGCCAGCCAGTTGGGCAACATCATCAAGGGTCACAGAGCGGGACGTCATTATTCCTCCATAAGATGAGGCAGCGAGTGTAACAAAATTCCGTTACCCGCGCGTCCTGCAACGGCGCGGCTGCTTTCTCATCACTTCCGTGTTTAACGGTTCTGTTGATAGATTTGCAGGTTAACGTTCACCGCATTCAACAGCGGCACCGTAAGACTATGACGGTTGGCGCGCAACAGCAGGTCGCCAATGATGGTCTCTGCTTCAATCGCGAAACCCTGGGTCAAATCACGATACATTGAAGACGTCATCGGCGTGGCCGGATTGTTCAGCCACTGATAAATTTTGGCGGTAACGGCAGGGCGGGGGTGATAACCCTCGGCGCAAATAACCTGAAGCACCTCAGCGTAAATGCCCTGAAGCAGCATCTCGCCGCCTTCAGCGTTCAGCACCTGTTGCGTGTTACCTCGCGCCAGGCAGCAGACCGCGCCTAACGTGCTTAACAGCAGCCATTTTTCCCACAGTTCACTGATAATATCCTCGGTAAAAAACGTCTCTACCGCACAGGTGCGTAGCGCCGCATCCAGTTGCTGAAGCCGTGCGTCGTTATGGCCATCCAGCGCACCGTAATAGAGCTGATGCAGTGGCGTGAGCTGCACCACATGGCCCTGTTCGTTAAGCGTGGCGTTAATTTTGCACAGGCCGCCCACCACCTTGTCTGCGCCAAAATGGGCAATCAGGGTATCGAAATGCCGCATACCGTTGAGAATCGGCATAATCAGGGTTTCTGGCCCGACCGCGTTATTCATATCGCGCAACGCCTGCTCAAGGCCGGTACTTTTAACGGTCAGAATGATCAGGTCAAAGGGGCTGTTCAGCGCAGGAGCAGTGACTAACTGCGGTTGCAGGACTTCGCGTCCGGATGGGGTTTGCAGCACCAGGCCGGTTTCTTGTAATTGACTGAGACGGCGCTCACGCACAAGAAAGGTCACATCCTGCCCGGCCTGTACCAGCCGTGCGCCAAAATATCCGCCGGTCGCTCCGGCACCCACCATTAAAATGCGCATCCGATATCCTTGTATGAAAAGCGTCTGCCCTAACACAGCGCCGCAATTTCTGTTATGCGTCAAAACCCAACGCGCTCGCAAGTAATATTACAACCTGAACGCCAACAGGATAGGGACTGGCAGGCTAACCTTATGTCAAAATTCTTGAACGTAGCGCTTAAGGATATTCACTATCAGTGATGGACAAGCTGGCGTACCCTTTGTGCATTACGGTTTATAACGCGAAAGCAACCGTCTTTCGTCAGGAGACGTCACAGATGAAAAATATTGGTTTTCTCTCATTCGGCCACTGGACACCTTCGTCTCAGTCAGCCACCCGTTCGGCTCAGGACGTATTGCTGCAGTCTATCGATCTTGCCGTGGCGGCAGAAGAACTGGGCGCCGACGGCGCGTATTTTCGTGTGCATCACTTTGCCCGTCAGCTCAGCTCGCCGTTTCCGCTGCTGGCAGCCGTCGGCGCGCGCACCAAAAAAATTGAAATAGGCACCGGCGTTATCGATATGCGCTATGAGAATCCACTTTATATGGTGGAAGACGCGAGTGCGGCCGATCTGATTTCTAACGGTCGCCTGCAACTGGGACTGAGCCGCGGTTCACCAGAACAGGTTATTGATGGCTGGCGCTACTTTGGCTACGCACCGCAGGAAGGCGAGACGGATGCCGACATGGGCCGTCGTCACACCGAGGTGTTCCTGGATGCGCTGCGTGGCGAAGGTTTTGCCAAACCCAATCCACAGCCGATGTTTCCAAACCCACCCGGCCTGCTGCGCCTGGAGCCGCTGTCTGAAGGCTTGCGCGATCGCATCTGGTGGGGTTCCGGCTCCAACGCTACGTCCGTATGGGCGGCGAAGATGGGCATGAACCTGCAAAGCTCGACGCTGAAAGATGATGAAACCGGCGAGCCGTTCCACATTCAGCAGGCTAAACAGATTCGCGCCTATCGTGAAGCCTGGAAAGCGGCAGGGCACCAGCGTGAGCCACGGGTTTCCGTCAGCCGCAGTATTTTTGCACTGGTAAATGATATGGACCGGGCTTATTTTGGCCGCAGTGGACAGGATCAGGATTCAGTGGGTTTTCTGGATGAGAAAACCCGCGCCATTTTCGGCCGCAGCTATGCCGCCGAACCGGAAAAACTGATCAAGCTGTTGGCAGAGGATGAAGCAATAGCTGAAGCCGATACCTTGCTGCTGACCGTGCCGAATCAGCTGGGCGTGGATTACAATGCGCACGTCATAGAATCGATTCTGAAGTATGTGGCTCCGGAGCTGGGCTGGCGTTAAGCCCTGATTGGTTCCAGCGCCGATTGATAACCCCACGCAGCACTGGTTGCGTGGGGTTTTTTTATTCAATAATCACCCCACTTCGGCAGCCCTCGCACTCCCAACGCCTGCCGATTAGGTCGATGGCAGTGCCGCGTTTTGGTTAAAACTATTACCTCTTGAAACGATAACCTTTCAAAAATATTTGCTTTCAGATTTATCCCAATAATTTAGCGTGAGTTGTAAATTAATTGACATGAAGTCATGTTAATTTTATTAATGTATCAAGATCTTCAAAAGGATACCTCTATTTTAGATATCCTGACATATTCATTTTCACTGCGTAAAACACGCAGGCGTCTTTTTATTTCTTGTTCGCACGCTACGACAGTCATTGCACGCTGCTTTATATTTTTTAATATCAAATGGCACTAAATTTTGTCGAAACCTACTGAACATAACGGATTGCAACGCCCGTTTTATCCTCATCACAACGTAATCGGAAAAAATTAATGGCGATCGATATTTATTTGAAAGTTGAAGGTACCACAGGAGAATCCCAGGACAGCAACCATAAAGGATGGACCGACGTGCTGTCATTTGACTGGGGGGCTTCACAACCCGGCAATATGGCGGTGGGAGGCGGTGGCGGCGCAGGGAAAGTGAATTTCAACGATCTGCGTGTTAAAGCGTTAATCGATAAATCCACGCCTGCCATTCTTAAATACTGTTCCAGCGGAAAGCATGTTTCAAAAGTTGAACTGTCCGTCTGTAAAGCCGGTGGAAGCCAGGTTGAGTATTCCAAAATCGTATTAGAAGATGTTCTGGTTACCGCGACCAATTTCAACGGCATCGGGCAAAGTGACACTATTGTGGTTGACTACGCTTTTCAGGCATCCAAAGTTTCAACCAGCTATTGGGAACAAAGCGCAAGCGGCACCAAAGGCGCGGAAACCAAAGCCGGTTGGGATATTAAACAAAATAAAGAGAGCTGAGTGAATCTGCCCTGAAATATAAAGGTGAAAAATGGCTATTGATATATTTTTAAAAATAGATGGAATCGAAGGCGAATCGCAAAATGCGAATCATAAAAAATGGATTGATGTCCTGTCATTTAACTGGGGAGCGCAGCAGCCAGGCAATATGGCTGTTGGCGGCGGCGGTGGAGCAGGGAAAGTTAATTATCATGATCTAAGCGTTGAGGCATTGATCGATAAAGCCACGCCTGCGTTAGTGAAATATTGCGCCACCGGTAAACATCTGCCAAAAGTTCAACTGTCTGTCTGTAAAGCGGGCGGACAGGAAGTGGAGTATACCCGTATCACGCTGCAAGATGTATTGGTGACACAGACTGACTTTACCGGAGTCGGTCACGCCTCCACGCTGGGGATGCAATACGCATTTCAGGCCAGCAAAGTGGCACTGGAATACTGGGAGCAGGCTTCTCAGGGAAGTAAAGCAGCCTCGGTGCAGATGGGCTGGGATATTAAACAAAATAAAGAAAGCTAATCACTTCGTCAGGCGGCATCAAACAGAGAGGGCGTTATGGCATTTCCCAAAGTTAACCTTATTGAGGGCCTTACTACGGACCCTGGTTCTAACCCTGCGGGTTCCGCTAATTTTCTGACAAAAGAGGTGCTTGAAGAAGCCCTGATTTTAGTCAGATCGTTTGAGCCAAAAGAAATCGCCCAGCTCAGTAAAACGGAAACAAGCCAGATTGCCTATGCGATGTCGAATTATAAAGATGAAAATAACCGCCGCTTCAAAAGCTGGAATGAAGAGTCTGCGTCGCATAGAAAACCGGGCGGGGAGATTCGTCGCCTGGATAATCGTATTGCGGGCGTAAAAGTACAGCAGGCGAGTATGATTGTGACAGGTGCTGTAGCCAGCTCTACCGGCGCGACAGGTATGGCCTTATGGTCAGCCTTAAATGGTCTGGGAAGTATTATTGGGCGTGGTTCTCTTCCTGTTATTGCGTCCATCGCTTCGAGTGTAGGCGGCTATTTCGTCACAAAAAGAACGTTTGCTGTTAACCAGATGGCTGCACATATCAAAACGCTGGCTGATACATTCAATTCAACACACGAAGCCTTTGAAGAGTTTAAAGTGGAAGCTGAACGTAAACGTGCCAATTTTAAACCTGATACGGAAATGCGCATACCACTCAGCTTTGAGCAAACCGTAGCCTCTCATAACGCGATGACACCGGACCTGGCGCAGGATATGGCGACTATCCTGCAGCAGTTTATTCACAATGAATATAAGCGTGTCGAGCTGTATGGCACCAGCAACCCGTTTGTGAAAGTTTTTTTCAGAAACCAGTCACCGCTAAGTCTGTCACGCACGCAGTACAGTACTCTTATCAACTTAAAATTCCCATAATCCGCTATTTTTCCTAATAAAATGACAGGCTGTACAGCGCCCTGAGGTGAATTTCTCAGGGTCGGCCGCTGCTTGTTTGGCGGACCTGCGGTTCCGATTACCCCTCATATGCAACGACCATGAATACCGGTGTCGAGTCCGGCCTCCAGGTTACACCGTCTGCGCCAGGGCGAAATCGACCCAGCCCAGTGGGAGTTGAGGCGTTTTTCCGCTAACCAGTTTGCCCACTCGCTCAGGCACAGTGCCGGGGCGAAGAGTCAGACGCAGGCCTTCCATCGCGTGTAACGTGTCGATGGGCAAACCAAAAAACCGCCGCGCTGTGGGGAAGGGATTTTTACATCCTTACGTCAATCAGAAATTCACTGCTCATGGCACTGCGTCGTTAAGCACTGTCCTTACAGCGCGCACTGGCACGATCGCTGGGGTTATTAAAGCACAGGACGGCGGCAGGGGATCGTGCAGAAAGGGGGCTATTTTTAGCGTTATGCGAGGAGGCTTCCAGAGTCTGGCTTGTTGGCAGGCGTCAAAAACGCTATCGTTTACGGGCACTTGCAAAACCCAGTGACGGGACGTCTGCAGCGAAAACTTTCCCGGCGATATCATGCGAGCCTGCGTCTTTTAAACCTCGTCAGCTTTGCTACGCATCATTATCACGTGGGCTGTGTGAGAGCACACTAAGGTGCGCGGTAAGGACGCAGTAAGTTATGAGGTACGCGGGTTTAGTATAAGCAGACGTTCACAATGCGGTCAGCCCATCACCGTTGAAAAGGGCACCTCTTATCATGGAATCATCCTCTTAACCAGGAGCTTGCAAATGACTATGAACTTAAGACCTTCTGATGCTGCACCTGTCTCAGTATCTTTTAAAACCCAGCGTCGATACAAAGTCGGCTATGTGCCTAATTTTGGCGATACCAGCACACCTGCGCTAAATATAAGTGGTAAATGGCTGCGTGAAGTCGGATTTGAAACCGGCACGCGGGTGACGGCAGAAATTAGCCTGGGATGTATTGTGCTGCGGATCGATAAGTCATAAAGGGGAAGCGTCAGGCCAAAAAACGCCTTAAGGACGATCTTCATCTTTTGCCGCACGCAGGTAGCAACGCCTGGTTAAATATAAAAGCCCTGCGCGCCAGCCCGGTTAGCATCCAGCACGACTTGCCGTCTTCTTCTACCTGACGTCCGTCAGCGCTGGTGGGTAAAATAAAAAAACAAAAAGCCCGCTCGGGTTTCCCTGAGCGGGCTCTTAAAATTTGGCTCCTCTGACTGGACTCGAACCAGTGACATACGGATTAACAGTCCGCCGTTCTACCGACTGAACTACAGAGGAATCGTTTGAACGGGGCGCATATTATCGACGTCCCGCAGGCTTGTCAAAGCTCTTTTTCACAAAACTGTCTAATTGCTGAAATACTCGCCAACTCCCGCGGTTCAGCCGTTCCGCTCTGCTTTGTGACCGCCAAAAATGGCCGCAAACTGCACCTTTTATTCAATAAACAGAATCTCTGTTCCATTTCTTAACGACTCTGAAAGGCCTGGTTGCACGAATGTTCTTTAGGTTCGTCACAGTTATTTCATTTTTAGTTTGAAATACCCTTAAATGGAATTTAAATTTCATTTAATCCTTTCTCTGTCAGCCCGGAGTCAAAATGAATAAAGTCAGAATCGGCATGATCGGTAGCGGTTATATCGGTCGCTGCCATGCGATCGCCTATGCCCAGGCACCGGCGGTGTTTGCGTTAAAAGGGGAGATCGTGCGTGAGATGCTGGCAGAGGTTAATCCCGAACTGGCGGCAAAGCAGGCCGCCACCTTTGGCTTTTCCCGCTCCACGGGTGACTGGCATGCGCTGGTATGCGACCCGAATATTGACGTCGTAGACATCTGCGCGCCCAATTTCCTGCACAAAGAGATGGCGCTGGCTGCCATTGCCAACGGCAAGCACGTTTATTCTGAAAAGCCGCTGTCTCTGACGGTGGCCGATGCGCAGGAGATGGTAGAGGCGGCCAATGCGGCAGGGGTTAAAACCCTGGTGGGCTTCAATTACATGAAGAATCCCACCAGCCAGCTGGCAAAAGAAATCATTGCGCGGGGCGAAATCGGTGAGGTGGTGCATTTTTATGGCACCCATAATGAAGACTACCTGGCGAAGCCGGAAACGCCGCTCGACTGGCACTGCCAGAAAGCGCTGGCCGGGTTAGGTGCACTGGGGGATCTGGCCGCGCACATCGTCAATATGGCGCACTATCTCGTAGGCAACATTGCTGAAGTCAGTGGGGATATGATGACGGTGATTAAAACCCGCCCGGACCCAAAAGACCTGAGCCGTCAGTTGCCGGTAGAAAATGAAGACCAGGCCAGTGCCTTGCTGCGCTTTCACAATGGCGCGCACGGCGTAATTGAAACCTCGCGCATCGCCTGCGGCGCCAAGATGGGGCTGACCTATGTCGTGACCGGCACCAAAGGCACGCTGCGTTATACCCAGGAGCGCATGGCGGAACTTGAGCTCTATATTCATGATGAACCGGCAGGGCGGCAGGGCTTCAAAACGCTGCTAATCGGGCCTGCGCATCCGGACTATGCTAACTTCTGCGTTTCGGCAGGCCATGGCATCGGCTTTAACGATCAGAAAACGGTAGAAATTCGCGATTTGATTAATGGTATCGCTGCGGGCGACCGCATGTGGCCAGATTTTGCAGAAGGATTGCAGGTGCAGAAGGTGCTGGAGGCGATAGCCCTGTCGGCAGCAGAAAGACGCTGGAAGGCGGTATAGGTCTTAGTTACATCATACTTATGGCTGCACAACATAAAGTCGGCCCCGAGCATCATGTCGGGGCCGGTCAGCGTTGATCAGGCTGACGCTTTATCCCACCACAGCTTGTCCATCGCATAGTAGCGATCGCGCTGACTGACAGGCTGAGACAGATCGCGCTGCCACGGCTTATCCAGAATGTAATGCAGGTTCTTGACGTCGTCACATTCCCACAGTTTGTCATGCTGGAAACGCAGCGTTTTCAGGGCGTTGTAAACATAAGAGAGCGGCATCCACTGGCCTTTAAAGGCCTCGTTCAGCAAATCCTGCTCGGAAAAGGTGTACTCGCTCAGGTCATCGATAGCCGCAATGCGGGCTTCCAGTTTTTCAAACACGCCGTTATCGGGCTTCAGTACCAGAAAGCCGCCGTTGAGGTAGTCATCCAGATGCGCGGGTGGCGATTCCTCACGTTCCTGCCAGGTATAGTGACAGAATTCGGGTTGCCAGTTGTCAGGATAGGCGTCGATCTGGTTGGGATTGCAGCGGCAGGCATGACAGGCAGCAAGAAAGTTGTCACCGAGATCCAGTGAGAACAGTTCATCCATGTTCTGTAAGACCAGCATATCGGCATCCAGAAACACGACCCGCTGATAATCGGTCAACTGCCATGCACGCAGTTTGGTCCAGACTTCCCCGAAGCGTTCAGACGCATAGTGCGCGTTCAGATCGCTGTGCGGATAAAGTCCGTCAACACGATGGATCACACAGCCTTCATCTTCCAGTGCGGCGCAGTCTTGTGCATCAATGGCATCGGTTGCCATGACCACCAGTGGCCAGCGCGTTTTACTTTGCATCAGTGAACGGTGCAGCGCTTTCACGCCCACCAGATAATCCGGTTGCGTCAGTAAGGTTACCCAGGCAAACATATCATCCCTTATCGGTTTCATTAAACAGTGCGGTGGTGTAGTCGTTGCTAAGGCGGCTTTGCGGATCGCGCTGCTCCCGTAGGGCGCGGAAGGCTCCCCAGTGGGGATAGAGATCCTGCCAACGGTACAGCGAGGCATCATAATATTTGCCCCAGTGAGGACGACCGCCTTCTTCTGCCAGCAGTTTCTCCACCTCAGTTAAAAAGTGCAGGCCCGCTTCAGAAAGGGAACCGTCATCGGCGTAATACACCACAAAGCCAAAGAAGCAGGTGGGTTGGTCGAAGGCTGGGCTCAGCCAGGCCGATGAGGCACCGGTACAGCGCAGGATAATTGGATAGTGCATGTGCGGGCGATTTTCGGCATACCAGCGTTTAATCTTGCGGATAACCGCCGGTGTTTTTTCCAGCGGCACGCCGATCTCTACGTTGATCTGCGGCACGGCAATGCCGCGACAGAACAGCTGATAGATATCGCCGGTGACATCGGTAAAATCCCGAAAACGTGTCACGGTGCGGAACTGTTTGCCGCCTTTACCGTGAATCTGCGTGTCGCGATGCATATGTTCCAGCGTCTGATCGATGGTGTCGTTCAGGCTGTCATCACCTTCATCAGCGTGCTCCACGACTTCACGGCCATTCTTCTCATAATGCTGGATCTCGTCTTCACTGGCTTGATGCGCATTCCACACGTGCATCAGGTTGTCATCCACAAACCACCAGGCTTTGCTGAGTTCGTATTCGTCATTCCAGCGCAGCAAATCGCTTTCCAGGTTATCTGCGGGAACCGCATTTTTATGGCAGGTGAAAATACGAAAAGGCTGGGTGCGCAAGGTGACCTCAGTGACGATGCCAAGCTCGCCAAGGGAAACCTGCGCAGCAGCAAAATCCGCATCGCCACGTGACAGCTCACGAACTGAACCGTCGCTCAGCACCATGCGGATGTGCTCAGCTTCATCGGCAATCGAACTCTGTTGCAGGCCCTGACCGTGGGTGCCGGTCGCCATTGCGCCCGCCAGCGTCTGTACGGAAATGACGCCGGGCGAAGAGGCGAGCATGCGATCCATGTCGGTCAAGGTGCTGTAGATGTCTTCCAGCGGTGTGGCAGCCGCGAAGGTCACGCTGTTCTCGTCGCTGCGGACAAGGCCGGTCAGCGCACTGAGATCCAGCAGCAACTCGTCCGGGTGCACGGACAACATTCTGCCAGGGGAATAGGTTTTGCCGGTCACGCGTACCTTGCCACTGGATTCACGCAATAACTGCTGAAGCGCGGCTTCATCAGCGGGGCGTTTTACCTGCTGGCGCGTCCCAATTTGTGCATTTTGCGCCCAGTTCCAGACAGCATCATCGTGCGGATCAAGGTGGGTCTGGCGTAGCGGATAAAGGTTGGCGTCTCTGCTCAAACTGCAGTCCTTAGTTAAGTGATATTAAAAATACCTCTTAAGCATAGACTATTGCTTTTTACGCCCGGGATGCTGGCCGCTAGCGACAGATATAACGCAGGGTGGCCGTGACCGCTAACTGGCGGTTACGACGGATAATGTCCGCTTCATCTTTGTCGGGGCTGAACAGAGTATTAAACGTGAACCGGTTCGATACCTGATGCACGCAGATACTGCTGATAAGGCGATGTACATCCAGCGTCTCGACTTCCTGAATAAACAGCCCCTGCTGCTGTCCCCGACTGAGGATGTCATCCAGCAGATCCAGCGCACTACGGTTCAGCTGGCCCAGGCGGGCTGACTGCGCGATATAGCGACCGCGGGACAGGTTTTCCATGCAGATCAGCCGAATAAAGTCTGGATGAGAAACATGGTAATCAAAACTGGCCTCAACCAGTTTGGTTATGGCCTGCTCAGGTTGCATTGCCGCCAGATTCAGGCCGGTTTCGTGTTCCCGGATCTGCTGATAAACCTGTTCCAGCACATCGATATAGAGCTGCTCTTTATTGCCAAAATGGTAAACCACCATGCGTTTGGTGGTCTGGGCATTCTCGGCAATCTGCTCCAGGCGAGCACCCTGCATACCAAATTCGGCAAAGGTTTTCAGTGCACCAGCCAGAATGCGTTTTTTAAGCCCTTCGGGATCGTTTTTGCGTTTCGTAGTGTCCGACATAGTGCTCAACGGGTTGCCTGATAACGAGAAAGTAAGAGGCTGATACTACCACAGCGAAACAATACTGTTGCGCCGACAGGGGAAAATCCCCCGGCCAATCAGGATTAATCAGTCTGTTCTGAGGTGCGTTCTCGATAAGGCAGCGGCACCTTTTCCCCTCTGACGTTATTGCTGCATTACAGCGTTTTTACGATCATACCGATGGCGGCCAGCAGCATAATCACGCCTACCACTTTGTACATTATCTGCAGCGATTGCGGGCTGGTCAGAAAAACCCGGATTTTCATCGCCGCCAATATAAACATTGCGCCGACAGCCAGTAATACCGCGGCGGTAACGGGCACCAGCACTGTCCCCCAAAATTTCAGTGAGATCGTCTCCAGGGAAATCACCAGCGGCAGTATTGCCAGATAAAAAGCAATCGTTTTGGGGTTACCCAGCGTAATACTCAGACCGGACAGCCAGGCTGAAGCCAGTTGCTGACGCGTCACTTTCTGGTCGATGTTGATTGCATGGGGTTGATAAGACCAAAACTGCCAGGCCAGAAAACCCAAATAAAGTGCAGCCGCCCAGTTAATCAGGGTAAAGAGAGCGGTATAGGTATGCGCGACCACGCCAAGGCCAAAAACGGCAAGGGTGAGATAAAACAGATCGCCCATTATCACGCCCGCCAGGGCGGCTAAGCCGGCCAGTGAACCGCCATTTAAGCTGCGCGCGACAATCGCCGTCATGCCCGGGCCAGGAATCGCGGCGGCCAGGCCAAGCGCCAAAACATAAGGCAGTAATTCTGCATTGGCAGGCATAGCATTTCCTTTCTTTAGATGACATGTATGCGTCTGTTCACGAGTCCTGTAGCCCTGACAGCACGCTCGCTCAGAGGCGAAGTAAAATGCCCTTATCCGCCTTACTTCGTTGCGTTTCATCCTGTCTGTAATGCATTCACCTCTCGCACCGCACACAACACAGGGTGAATACAGTATGCCGGAGCTGACCAGAAATGGGTTGTCTGAATCACGTCGATATGCCTTACTCTTTGCAAGAATTTACCTGTTTTATGCCTTAATCGGAAAGGAACTGACCTCTATGGCACTCGACAAGACAGAAATAAAAATTTTAAGCGTATTGCAGGGCGATGCGCGCATCACCAATCAGGAACTGGCCGATAAAATTGGCCTGTCCGCCTCACCGTGCTGGCGCAAAGTTCGCAAACTGGAAGAACAGGGCGTGATACAGGGCTATCGGGCGGTACTGGATCGAAAAAAAACCGGCTCTGGGGTAATGGTGTTTATTCGGGTGGTCATTGACTGTCACAGCGAAGCTGAAGCGGAAAAGTTTGAGCAGCAGGTGACCGCACTGGAGGACGTTGTGGCCTGCTACAGCATAGGCGGCGACGCTGACTTTCTGTTGCAGGTGGTGGCAACCGACCTCGACTCGTACGCCGATTTCGCCATGTCTGTCGTGCGCAGGCTGCCGCGTATCAAAGAGATGCAAAGCATGTTTGTCTTAAAGGAAATTAAACCTTTAACGACCTACCCGATTAAAAGCACATAATGAAACCATGGCTCTGGTAAATCCAGGTTCTGTTATCGCCTGGCCATCATACTCCGTATGGTGGCTCTATCCTGATGTCACGCCGATACGTTCCCGGCTTGCTCAACGGCCAAAAGCTCATGTAGTTTTAAAGCGGCCGGCCAATTTTTTTTGTACCTTTGATGTAGTTAAGGTTGTGATATTGGCCATTTGAATAAATCACAATGAACTTCCTCTGACCGACATAGGCTCCGTAACTGTTTTTAGCGTTAACCATGCCGGGAATGATCCAACCGAACATCAATTCTTCTTTATCTTCGGGAACATTCATGATCCATGAATATCCTCTATAGGGCTGGAAAAAACGATAATGGGCGCTATAGGGATCTTTTAGATGATAATAAAACGTATCTTTGACTAGCGTTTTATAGTTATTAGGCAGCGTGCCATAATTAGCGAACTGCACCTGTAACGGATCGGGTTCATGAGACCGTGCTACACATCCAGTTAGCAATACTGTTAAGGCAAAATAAAGAAAGCGCGTACTCATCAACTGCCTCTCAGTGGGGGGCATATTATAAATTTTTTATCAGCCAGAACACTAGCATCCCGATTGATTACCGATCTATAAACCATTGATAAACGAATTTTTTATTGATCAGTGCCCGTCTGGAAAGGGAAATGTATGGACGTTGCCCGTCGCGTGAAGGCAATCATGATCGATGTGTAAACAGTGAGGCCATCTGAAAGTGTTGCCTGCCAACATCAATCGGGTTTCAAGGTGCGTTAGCGATACCCCGCAAAAAGCCCGCTCAGGTTTCCCTGAGCGGGCTTCTCTAAATCTTGCTCCTCTCACCAGGATCGCCTTTGCCATTAACTGGCTGAATGACAAGCGAAACCGAAAAATGGCGGTTGTCAGGACCACCAGCACCCGTCACATTCGCCTTGTTTTCTCTCAACTGTTTAACACGGTACATTATTTTCATGAAAGTATTTGCATGTGATTTATATTTATTAATGCTTTTTTTTCACGAAAACAGTTTATTCAGATGTCTGAAAGGGCAACGTTAAAATATTTTGTATATCATTCGTAGTAAGTCACTATCCGTTGCCCACTCAGTTCATGGACACTAACCTTCATATCATAAAGTTGGCCGAGACGTTCAGCTCTAATAACCTGGTCAGGAGAACCCTCACAATATATTTTGCCTGCGGACATCGCAATAATGTGATCTGAATAGTACGAAGCAAAGTTGATATCATGAAGCACTAATACGACGGTTTTACCAAGATCGTCTGCTGCTCTTCGAAGAATCTTCATTGTAGCAGTAGCATGCTTGAGGTCTAAACTGTTCAGGGGTTCATCGAGTAACAGGTAATCGGTGTCCTGACACAGGACCATTGCAATAAAGGCGCGCTGGCGCTGTCCACCTGAAAGCTCGTCAAGGAAACAATCGCGCAACGATGTTATGTCCAGATACTCAAGTGCATGCTCAATATGCTCTCGATCATCTTGGGTGAAACGTCCTTTCGAGTGCGGGTAGCGGCCAAAAGCTACCAGGTCACTGACGGTCAGGCGCACGCTGGTATGGTTATCCTGGCGTAGAATTGCCAGACGTTGTGCAAGTATGTTCGTGGGCGTGTTAACGACATTCATCTCGTCAACCGTCACTGTTCCACTGGTTGCTGGCAATAACCTGCTAATGAGCATCATAAGTGTGGATTTACCTGCACCATTAGGACCGATGATGGATGTCAGTCCGCCTTTAGGTATACTCACTGAGACGTTGTCCACAGTCGTAATTGTGCCGTACCGTTTAGTGAGTGCGTGCGTTTTTATCATCGCGCCTTCTGCATGATTAATATAATGAAAGTAATACCGCCGAAGAACTCAATTATAATGCTCAGGCCGGTATTAAAGCCAAATAGCCTCTCCAGAACAAACTGCCCGCAGACCAGACACGTCATCGCGATCAGCACAGAGGCCGGTAGCATCAGAGCATGCCGCGCATTCCCGACAAAACGATAAGTTAGATTGGCTACCAGCAGGCCGAAGAAAGTAACCGGCCCAACCAATGCCGTAGAGACCGATACGAGGATGGCAATCATCATCAGGATGGCTCTAACCGTTCGTTTGTAATCAATGCCTAAATTGATCGCGGTGTCTCGCCCTAGCACCAACACATCAAAGCTGTGCCGCATTCTCCAGCCTGTCAGCGAGACGCTAAGGACAAGTATTGCTGCTATGGATAGCAGGCTGGCGTCGATAAGATTGAAGCTTGCAAAGAGGCGGTCCTGCAGGACGGCGAATTCCCCCGGATTGATAACACGCTGCAGGAAATTTGACAGACTTCGCAGTAGCCCACCGAAAACGAGACCGGCCATCGCCAGAAACATCAGGTCTCTGCGCCCCCCGGCGAAGAGTCTGCTATAGAGCAGGGTTGCTGAACCGATCATGACGAATGTCTCGACTGCAAAACGTAGAAATGGGTTGATGGTAGCGTCGTGGACATAGCCTATGGTGAATGCCACTAAGGTCTGAATAAATACGTACAGTGCATCGAAACCCATGACGGATGGCGTCAGAATACGATTCTGGGTTATGGTCTGGAATAGCACAGTAGAGACGGCTATCGAATAACCAACTAACAAAAGCCCTGCGAGCTTTTGTGCACGAAGAGGTAGCACAAAAGACCAATGTCCTCCTGCACCGACTGTCATGAAAGCCACTGATAAGAGTAATGTCAGTGTAGCGAGCAAAATGATTACTATAACGGGTCTTATCTCTTGAGATTCAATCAAATCGTGCAGCTCCCCTTTTGAGGATGAAAAGGAAAATCACACTGCCAGCAATCCCTATGATGGGGCCCACTGGGATCTCGAAGGGTTGGTTTACGGAGCGACCTAGAATGTCGCAACTCAGTACGAAACCGGCGCCGAGAGTGGCGGTCCAGGGTACTGACCTGCGCAAATTATCGCCTATCATCATGCTGATGATATTTGGCACGACAAGACCGACAAAGGGAATTGCACCTACCGTCGCGACCACTGCAGCCGTTACGATTGAAACGATGACCAGCCCGGTAATGAGTGTCAGCCGATAGTTCAGGCCCAGGTTATTTGCGAAATTCTGTCCAAGTCCTGCCACAGTGAACCTGTCGGCTGCAATGTAAGCGAGGACGGCTGCGCCAAATGAGATCCACAGTAGTTCATAGCGGCCGCGCAGAACCGATGAAAAGTCCCCAGTAGACCAGGCTACGAGGGACTGAATAAGGTCGAAGCGGTAGGCAAGAAATGTCGCCATTGCATTGATTACGCCGCCGAGCATCAGGCCGACGAGCGGAACCATTAATGGCGAGCGCATGGGCGACAGTCGCAGGATGACAAGGAACAGCAGTGTTCCCAGAAGGGCGGTACAACATGCCACAAGCATGCGCGCGAGCACAGGCAGCCCGGGGGCCAGTAGCGCAGCCAGCAATAACCCAAGAGTGGCGGACTCAATCGTACCTGCTGTGCCAGGCTCCACGAATCGGTTTCGCGAAAGCATTTGCATGATCAGGCCAGCAACAGCCATGGAACTTCCAGCGAGGAGCAATGCAAGGGTCCTCGGAATGCGGCTAGCCAGCAGAATGCTTATAGTCGATGTCGTATTGCCTGCAAAAAGCGATACAGGCGAAGTTGTCGTCGCACCGATAAAGAGGCTAATAAGGGAAAGCAATCCGATAACGCTCAGTGCGATCAAAAGTCCTTTCACTGACGATTTGTCAACGTGCGCTGGAGACGTCATTTTGTCTTCGTTATTGCCAGGGAAACTTCATCAGCCATTGACTGAAGCGCAGTGAGTCCGTCGCCAACAATATACCATGCGACAGGATCAAGGTAGACAACGTGACCAGCCTTCCAGGCTTTAGTTTGACGCACCAGTTCATTATCCAGCAGCTGTTGGGCTGATGCTCCTTTTTCCCCTATGGCCGCGTCACGATCAATCACATAAAGCCAGTCAGGATTCGTTTCGAGAATGAACTCGGAGGATATCACCTGGCCGTGAGGGCCATCATCCAGTTTGCGCGTCACGGGTTGCACGCCAAAGTCGTTATAAAGTGTACCAAACCAAGAGTTTGGGCCGAGCGCCGCGATGCGTCCACCGCTGGTCATCACCAGCAGTCCTGTCCCTATTTTCGACGTTTGTGCTCGAAGTGCCTCTACTGTTGCACGTAGCTTGCTGGTACGACGGTCAACCTCGGCTTGCTTCCCAAATATTTCTCCAAGAAGCTGCGCATGCGATATGGCGCTGTCAACCCGGTGTTGAAAGTCAGGACTAAGGTCGATGGTAGGGGCGAGCTTTGCTAATTGAGTGTACTTGGGTGATGAACGTCCCCCCACGATGATCAGGTCAGGGGACAGCGCATTAAGTGCTTCGTAATCGGGCTCGAAAAGTGAACCAACCTTCCGGTAACGGCTTTCCCCAAATTTAGCGAGATAAGGGGGATAGTTGAGTGTGGGAACGCCCGCAACATCAACCCCTATCGTGGAAAGGGTATCTAGTGCAGCGATATCAAGTACAGCCACAACCCTGGGCTTGACCGGTACGCTGGTTATCCCCTGAGTATGATGAACGGTTATCTCTTCGGCTTGCAACATGCTCGGAAAAAGAACAAAGAATGTCAGTGAGATTATCGCCAGCGCATACTTCATGCCCACTACCACACACGATGGGCGCGGATAATAACCGTTTGATATGAGTACAAGGACAGTCTGCCTGTTGAACATGCTGAATTTCCGTAATTGTCGGCGTCAATGCGCTGCACATCATGTCCATTGCATTGAACATCATAATAATGGGTTCGATATCGCCACAAGTTGTTAATTAGGGATATGACGGTTTGCGCATACGATCAATATAGACATGATCGCTAAAAATGATATGGATTTAAAAGTAAAGTGTCATTGCGCAATATAGCCAATCTGTTAACCAATTCAGCCAAAATTAATCGGATAATCTTTCTCACCAGGCGTGTTTTCTATCTATTTTAATAGCGGTCTCATGTGGGTGCTAAGTTATTAATAACGGGTGGCGGACTTTAATGCCAATTAATATCACGCTGGTTTTGTGAGCTAATCCCCAATAGTTTAGTTTTTCAAAACTAAGATAATTTTGTGAGTATTTTTTTTCAATGTTATTTAAACTGGAGCGATTTTATAAAAAAAGAGAAGGGTGATTAACATGCAAAGAAAAATGAAAGCAATGGTTTATCACGGGGGAAATGATATTCGTGTTGAGGAAAGGGTTCGTCCAACGGTTATGGAAGCTACTGATGCTATTATTAAACTAACCAAAACGACAATCTGCGGGACTGACCCGGGTATATGGAAAGGAAAAAAACCGGAGACTGGCAAGCAGACGGACGGAGTGGTTCTGTGACCATGTTCTGTTGCGCTTATGCCAGCCCAATGCAACGTGCTTAAACGTTTTTTCCGGTGAGCGGGCAGCTTTCCTGGCGATACGTTGCTGTGCTGGATTGATTTTCTGCGCCAGCAGCTTGCGTATGCCATCACGTTGCTGCCGGGCATAAGCCAGAGAAACATCGGGATAGGCACCTAAGCCGAGGCGGGATTCTTTACCATTGATACGAAATTTGAGACACCAGAGACGTGAACCGGCTGGATTGACGAAAAGGGACAGGCCATGAGAATCGGAAACTTTGTAAGGTTTAGCGGATGGTTTTACGCTGCGGATTGTCGTGTCGTTCAGGGACGTAGAGTGGTTACGCCATTATCGAACTGAAATGACCCCAAATCAGACCACCAATCTTTCCCGATGCGGAGGGGAAAATGAAAATGCATCGGAAAGAATTTTCACGCTAACGTGTTGAATCTTAATCGTATAAAGATTCGTTAAGATGCATGAAAACATACATCTGGCTCCTCTGACTGGACTCGAACCAGTGACATACGGATTAACAGTCCGCCGTTCTACCGACTGAACTACAGAGGAATCGTGCTACAGGGCGCATACTAATGGAGTCAGGATGCTGAGTCAAAGCGGTTTTACCGGCTTCTGAACCCTTTGCTGAAGGTTTCAACAGCCTGGTTATTTCGCCCGCAATAATCCCTTTGTAAGGTTCCATTTAAGCATTCGTTCAATCGCCTTTCAGATACCTAACCTGGCCTTAAGGATGAGGGCAGGGCGTTGGTGCGCGCGGTGATATTCGCGCCGCTTGTGCCGTGATAAGCAGCAGCTATGGTTAAAAGGGTGCATAACATTATCACGGAGAGGCGAATGAACGAGCAACTGAAAGCGCAGATAGCCGCAAGGCTGGCGGTAACGGCCGGGCAACGACAGCAGACACGCACAGCGCTCAGTCAGGGCCAGCAGGCGGAGCCGGATCAACGACGCGCGCAGCGCTATGCGTTTCAGCAACGCGCCCGCCAGGGTGTCATCATCGGCACGAACGATCTGCTACCGGTATCTTTTTTGCAGCAAGGATTGCGCGCGGCCAAAGCCGTGGCGCTGGTCAGAGAAGATGGCGTGCCGAAAGGCAGCGGATTTCTCACCCACGGCAACCTCTTTGTGACTAACCATCATCTGCTGTCTGACCCCGCAGCATCAGGCCGTATCACACTTCAGTTCGGCTACCGTCAGGGCGAGGCGGACGAGCTTATTCAGGGGCGTCTTTATAGCGTAGATGCAGAACGCTTTTGGCTTACCAGCCCGACGGACGCGTTTGACTGCACGCTAGTCGCGCTTGGCGAAGCGCTTAACGACAGCGCTGAGAATCCGTTGCCGCTGGCGCTTAACGATCGCAACGATAAACATGCACTGGGCATCAGCCTTAATCTGATCCATCATCCGTCTGGCGCGCCACAGCAAATTACGCTGCGCAATAATGCGCTGTTAGCCCGTCACGAACAGTTTCTGCACTACGAAGCCGACAGTGAAGGCGGCTCGTCGGGTGCGCCGGTATTCAACGATGGCTGGCAACTGGTGGCCCTTCATCATGGCGGGATAGAGGACAACGGCAAATGGGTCAATGAAGGCATTCGCATCAGCGCGCTCACTGACTGGCTGAAAGGCGAACTGCCGACGCTGCCTGCTGACAGGCAGGCAATCCTGATGCAGGCACTCAAGGCTGAACCCGCACCGGACTACGCACTTCCAGGTGCCGCCGCGCCAGACGAAAATTATCGTAACCGCGACGGTTTTCAGGCGGACTTTCTGGCTGATACCCACATCGATATGGCCGCGATTATCGCCCCGCGTTCCGGTGAAGTCGCGCCCCTGCGTGACGGGCGCAAGGGCGCTGAGGCCAGGCTGGATTATGAACACTTTTCCCTGCTGATGAACGCTGAACGTAAGCTGGCTTTTTTCACTGCGACCAATATTGATGGCGCGCGCTATATCAACATTGACCGTGGCAGCGGGCAGCCTTCTCTGCTCCCCGAAGGCGATCGCTGGTCTGAAGACAGCCGTATCGACAGCCGCTACGTTACCGGGCAGTCGTTCTATAGCGCGTTCAGCCGCTGGTTCGATCGCGGGCATCTTACTCGCCGCAGCGATCCCACCTGGGGCACAGCGGCTGAAGCGGTGCGCGCCAACAAAGATACGTTTCATTTTACCAACTGCTCACCGCAGCATTTTCGTTTTAATCAGAGCGTGCAGTACTGGCAAGGCGTTGAGCGCTATATCCTGGAATATGGCGTGCTCAAGACCAAACAGCAGATTAGCGTGCTGACCGGACCGATACTTAACGATCAACATCGGCAATATGGAGAGTTACAGGTGCCGCTGATGTTCTGGAAAGTGGTTCTGCGCATCGGGCCACAGGGCAAACCGCAGGCGACCGCCTTGCTGGTCAGTCAGGATAAGTTGCTGGATGAGCCGCGCCGCGTGTTGCCGTCCTTGCAGCCGGAAGCGGTGCCGCAGGTGGACGAATACCGTGTCTCTGTCCGCTCGCTGGAAACGCTGGCCGGGCTTGATTTCAGTGCTTTCCGCGACTGGGACAGCTGGCAGCCCGATGCCAGTCTGCTGGCCGAGCCTGTGCAGGCCAAACTGATTATGACGTGGGCAGAGGTGTTGTAATCGCGAAGGAAAAGTGGCTGACTGTCGTCGCGTAAAGCCCGCGCCGGGAAACCCGGGCGGGTTTTATTCATGCTGGCCGCTGGCTGAGGTTGTCATTGTCTGTATACGCTGAAAGAACGAGCGGTTTAGCTACAAACCCTTGTCTGTTTAGATCATTAGCCTGACTACGTTTGGGGAACTATGCGCCTGCCAGTGCCGATAACGTGCAGACATGATCCCTCGCTGACAGGCAACGTGCGATTTCTGATTGAAGAGAAAGCGCCCAGCCTGTTGCAGTAAGCAGCGAACCTCTCAGAGATTCGCTGTGCAGAACTCACGCATAAGCAGGTTCGACAGGGTAAAACGTTGGCGACTTTAGGGGGATTCTTTTCAGACGTTCGCAATGAATGCGATAACGCCGCGCAGGAACCCATGATTCACAGTACTGCGGGTTGTGGCTGCATGTGAAGGCAAAGAAGAACACTCATTCGTCCATGCACCCGGCGATGAGTTCTCAGACACGAAATGCCTCCACCATGCCCCGCAGATCCTGCGCCTGCTCAGACAGCGAGCGGGAGGCTGACGATGACTCCTCAACCAGGGATGCGTTGTTCTGCGTCACGCCGTCCATCTGGCTCACCGCCACGCTGACCTGCGAAATGCCCTGCATCTGCTCGGATGACGCCAGCGAGATGTTGTCCATGGCTTCCGCCAGCTCACCGACCATGCCCACAATCTTCATGATGCTCTGCCCGGTCGAGGCGGCCACGGCCACGCCGCTTTCCACCTGGTCAACGGCCTGCTCAATCAGCGCCTTGATGTCGCGCGCCGCCGTGGCGCTGCGCTGTGCCAGCGTCCGGACTTCACCGGCCACCACGGCAAAGCCGCGACCTTCTTCACCGGCGCGGGCCGCTTCCACCGCGGCGTTCAGGGCCAGGATATTGGTCTGAAACGCGATGCTCTCAATCACCGAGGTAATATCCCGCACGCGGGCGGCGCTGACCGAAATGTCCTGCATCGTCGCGGACATCCGCTGCACGTCGGACTCGCCGGAGCGGGCCAGTTGGGCCGTGCCGCGTGCCGATTCAGCGGTCTGCTGAGCACCTGCGGTATTGCTCTTCACCGTGGCGGTCAGTTGCTCCATGCTGGCAGCGGTTTCCTGCAGGGCGGCGGCCTGCTGCTCGGTGCGGGATGACAGTTCGGTATTGCCTTGGGCGATTTCATCGGCGGCCAGCGCCACGGAGGCAGAGGCGTCTTTTATCTGCGAGACCAGACCGCGCAGTCTGGCTTGCATGCTGTCCAGTGAGGCCAGCAGGCTGGTGGTATCCTTGCTACGCAGCACCACGGTGGAACTCAGGTCTCCGGCCGCAATAGTAGCTGCCAGCGCCTGTGCCTGACCAGGTTCACCACCCAGCTGCCGCATCAGTTTCCTGCTAATAAACACACAAATTGCTGCTCCGGAAATGACGGTTGCAAGAATGAGCGCAATAAAGGTTTTAATAACGCGACTGGCGGAGTCATTACTTTTTACCGCCGTGTTTTCAGCAAACGCCCGCTGCATATCTGTTAGTTCATTCAGACTGGATATGAGAATTTGCTGAGGAGGACGAACAACATTTGTCAGATAAGCAGCAAGGCCATCCAGTTGCCTCTGCCTGCCCATGTTGGCAGCGGCGGCGAGTGTGGTGAGCGCAGCCTGTTCATTTTCCTGCACTTTCCTGAGCAGGCCAAGTTCCTTCTGGTTACTGTCTCTCTCGATCATGGCGGCAAGCTCAGTACGTTTCTGAGTATAAGCCGCTTTTTGGGTTTCAAAGCGCCCCCACTCATTCTCAATCGCTGATTTATCAGAAAAGAGAGCCATGTTCCTCACCTCAACCAGCATGTTTCTCAGGGCCGTACCTGCATCATTAGCCAGTGTGACTTTTTTGAGGTTGGTATTGACGATCTCATTAATATTCTGACGTGCTTCAAGCAGGTTGCTCATGGCAACCGCAGAGCTAATAACAAAAAGCAGGATTAAAAAGGCAAATCCTGCCGACAATCGTGTCGATATCTTCATCTTTCTCTCCGGTTATGGTTTGTCGTACCCATGTTGTTTTCGGCAGAGTGCTGATGAACCTAAGGGGCCGTTTTCACAAAGCGCAAAACAACGCTTTTTTTTAACGTCTGGGGATATCTCACTACGAGCTGACCCCATGACAGATACCGGTAAACGCGTAAGCTCACCTTAATAAATCAATTAAATTAAAGTGTTGTGCTGCGCATATTACGTCCTGTTGTGCCGACAACGCCTCTGTCTTATTTCTCTTCCAAAGGCATCGTTAATGATTAAAAACGTTTTCAGCCAGCCGCAGTCAGCATCCGCTGCTGTTAACGTCCTTTAGCCTGAAGAACATCGTCAAAAATGCCCGGCTGTCGCTCAACTGCCCGACCTTCTGGACAGTCAGCTACCTCTGGCAGCTGAATCGTTTTGGATGCGTGAGGGGGAAAGAAATACCCGAAGCACGCCGTTGCTGGGTTATGCCTTTTGCCACTCTTACATCAGGTAATGCTTTAACAACGCGTTGATATTCTTCTGTATTGATAGTCGACACCGCTTTATTTCGATCTTTATCCCAAAATGGAATATCTCGCACTGGCTGATTTATCTCAAAAGGGGATGATGCGATGCGTTTGCATAACGCGGAGTGAACAACATGAAAAATCAGGACTGGCATCCGGCAGCTATCAGCGCGTGAGTCGGGAATAAAGAAACAAGAGACAGCGCTGTCGCGCAAAGTGTGATTCGCCTTAGCTGGTTCAGCGACTGCGCTCACGTGGTGTGGCGGATGGGGAAGGGGCGCATCGCCGCAGAATCAAGGTGATTAAGCGCAACACATCTGGCCTGAGCGCGATTCCACTGCCACCCATCATCATGCGGCTAAATCTCACCAAGCAAAAAGCCCGCTCAGGTTTCCCTGAGCGGGCTTCTCAAAATCTGGCTCCTCTGACTGGACTCGAACCAGTGACATACGGATTAACAGTCCGCCGTTCTACCGACTGAACTACAGAGGAATTGTTGGAACGGGGCGAATAGTAGCGGCGTCAGTTCGGGATGTCAAAGCACTCTTTCATCGTTTGCGTTCAAGTGCTCGTAAAAGCAGCGCTTTGGCGAATATCAGACACATTCGCTTGCTTTTCAAACTGCTAACAGGATCTCACTTTAAACCCATTTCTCAGTAGATGTTAGACGCATGTCAAAGTTTTGTTATTTGACGATATCAAAACACTTGTTTCAGTGCTTTTATGATAAAAATTTCAAAAACAAAATATATGGAATAAATAAACTGTTCGGCGCGGGAAAGTGGGATGGACGTGCCAGCGTAAAGAGGGTTTCTCATCCTTATTTAGTAAAATCATGTAGATAAGAAAAGTAATGGTGGATTGAAAAAAAGCATTAACGGAGTTGCCTTACCTCAAATTTTCCATAAAAACGCCAGCGAAGCGGCTCGAATGTAAAAAATATTTTTCATTCAAAGCGTTATTCGCTAGCAAGTTAACAAATAAGAAGGGTCCCTATGAACATCAAAAAAACGATTGTTGCCTCACTGTTAGCCTGCATGTTGCCCGCCGCTGCGATGGCGAAAGATATTTCCGTGGGTGTTTCTATGGCGGTATTTGATGACAACTTTCTGACGATTGTGCGTAACGCCGTACAAAATGAGATGAAAAAAGATGGCGTAAAAGGCCAGATCGAAGATGCCAAAGGCGATGTGGCCCAGCAGCTCCAGCAGGTACAGAACTTTATTGGACAGGGCGTCGACGCCATTATTGTTAACCCAGTCGACACTGACGCCGTAAAACCGATTATCGATCAGGCGTCCAAGGCCGGTGTGGCATTGGTATTCGTAAACCGTAAACCGCAGGCCCAGTTAGGCGACAAAATGGCTTTTGTAGGCTCCGACTCTGAACTGGCGGGCCGTTTGCAGATGGAAGCCCTGGCGAAGGCCATGAACGGTAAGGGCAATGTTGCCATCTTATTAGGTGATCTGGCTAACGAATCAACCCGCGAACGCACCAAAGGTGTGGAAGCCGTAGTGGCGAAATACCCGAATATTAAAGTGGTGCAAAAGCAGACGGCGAAATTCAGCCGTAACGATGCGGTAGATGTCGTGAGCAACTGGATGACCGCTGGCGATGATATCAATGCCATCGCGTCAAACAACGATGAAATGGCGATTGGTGCCATTCAGGCATTAGGCAAGAACGATAAACACATTCTGGTAGCAGGCGTGGATGGCACACCGGATGCGTTGCAGATGATCAAGAACGGCAAGATGGTGGCCAGCGTATTCCAGGATGCAAAAGGGCAGGGTGAAGGCGCTGTTCAGACCGCCATCAAGCTGGCAAACGGTGAAAAAGTGCAGAAGATTGTCGATATCCCGTTCCAGCTGATCACCAAAGACAACTACACCAAATACACCACTATGAACCAAAAATAAACGTCTGAACCCGTAGTACGGAGGTGATGTATGACCGCTTTTGCGCTTGAAGCCGAAGGCATCAGCAAGTTCTTTCCGGGTGTGAAGGCACTGGATAATGTGTCGCTGCGCGTACGTTCCGGAACGGTACATGCTTTGATGGGTGAAAATGGCGCGGGCAAATCCACTTTAATGAAGTGCCTGATCGGGATTTACCGTCCCGATCAGGGCACCATCAAGATTAAAGGGGAGCCAGTGCAATTCAGGGACACCATGGATGCGTTACGGTCCGGTGTTTCAATGATCCATCAGGAACTGAATCTGGTGCCGCACATGACCGTGGCTGAAAATATCTGGCTTGGACGGGAGCCGGTTAAATTTGGCTTTGTCGACCATGCCCAGTTGAATAAAGAAACCCAGGCGCTGCTTAACCGGCTGAATATCAAACTGAAAGCCGACCGCATGGTAGGCGAACTGAGTATTGCCTCACAGCAGATGGTGGAAATTGCCAAAGCGGTGTCCTGGAATGCCGACATTGTCATTATGGATGAGCCCACCTCTGCGTTGACGGAAACCGAAGTCGCACATTTATTTACCATCATTCGCGATCTGCGCGAGCAGGGTAAAGCCATCGTTTATATCAGTCACAAAATGGATGAGATCTTTGCCATCACGGATGAGATTAGTGTGTTTCGTGACGGCAGTTGGGTAGGCAGTGACAGTACCAGTGCGTTCACGCGCCAGTCTCTGATTACCAAAATGGTCGGGCGTGAGCTGACACAGCTTTTCCCGAAATTCAATAATGCCATCGGGGAAGAGGTGCTGACCGTTCGTCATCTGAGCTGCAAAGACCGCTTTACCGACATCAGTTTCGGTGTGCGTCGGGGAGAAATTCTCGGTGTGGCAGGCCTGGTCGGTGCCGGGCGCAGCGAAGTGATGGAAAGCCTGTTTGGCATGGCGCATTTTGACAGCGGCGAAATTCTGATTGACGGCATCCCGGCGAATATTGACTCGCCCTCGGTCGCCATCGAAAAGGGCATGGCGTTTTTGACCGAGGATCGTAAAAAGTCAGGATTGTTTTTGGTGTTGTCGGTGCTGGAGAACATGAGCATTGTCAACATGCCGGAATACAGCGGCAAAAGCGGCTTTGTCAGCCATGTCAAAATGGCTCAGGACTGCATGGATCAAATCCGCCGTCTGAATATTAAAACCCCTACCATGGATCAAATCATCAATAACCTGAGCGGCGGCAATCAGCAGAAAGTCTTGATCGCCCGTTGGCTGCTGGCCCAACCGAAAATCCTGATCCTGGATGAGCCGACGCGAGGAATCGATGTGGGGGCAAAAGCCGAAATTTATCGTTTGATTAGTGAGCTTGCCAACCGTGGAGTCGCCATCATTATGGTGTCCTCAGAGCTGCCGGAGATTCTGGGCATGAGTGATCGCATCATGGTGATGCATGGTGGGCGCATTACCGGCATCCTCGATAAAGAAGAGGCCGATCAGGAAACTATTTTGTCGTTAGCATCCGAATGAGGCGCGAAACCACGATGAGTAATATGAAAGCCACGGCCGCTCAGGCTTCTCAGCAACAACCCTCTTTCCTGGCAAACCTGCGTCACAAGGTTCCAAAGGATACCGGCATCTTTGTGGTGATGGTGGGGATTGCCTTAATTTTTGAAATTTTTGGCTGGTATGTTCGCGATCAGTCGTTCCTGATGAACACGAACCGCCTGATTTTAATCGTATTACAGGTCGCTATCATCGGCATCATCGCCGTCGGCGTAACCCAGGTGATCATTACGACCGGTATCGATCTCTCTTCCGGTTCGGTGATTGCGTTGACTGCGGTGGTGGCTGCCAGCCTGGCGCAAACCTCAGAAACGCTGACGCCGATGTTTCCATCCCTGGTGAATATGCCTGCGGCCGTGCCGATTGCTGCCGGCATTGGCGTTGGTTTACTGTGCGGTTTGATCAATGGCGTCTTAATTACCCGTACCGGTATCCCGCCGTTTATTGCCACCTTGGGTATGATGGTCTCCGCGCGCGGTCTGGCGCAGTATTACACCCAGGGCAACCCCATCAGTTTTCTGTCCGATGGATTCACCTCTATTGGTCAGGGAGCCATGCCGGTGGTGATTTTCCTGGTTGTGGCGCTGGTGTTTCACGTTGCGCTGAAACATACCCGTTACGGCAAATATGTTTATGCCATCGGCGGCAATATGACTTCGGCCAAAGTGTCCGGCATTAACGTCAATAAATACCTGATCATCGTTTACACCATCGCAGGGGCGCTGTCAGGCCTGGCGGGTGTGGTGCTGGCGGCACGCGTCAGCAGCGGCCAGTCAAGCATGGGCGTGGGCTACGAACTGGATGCGATTGCCGCAGCGGTCATCGGCGGCAGCAGCCTGATGGGCGGCGTGGGTCGTATTACCGGCACGCTGATTGGTGCGGTGATTCTTGGTCTGATTAAAAGCGGATTCACCTTTGTTGGGGTGGATGCGTATATCCAGGACATCATCAAAGGCATCATCATCGTCGCCGCAGTTACCATCGATATGCGACGCAATCGCGCCAAACGCTAATACGCTGCCGCCTTTGCGCCGTAGCGGCGTTGGCACCAGGCGCTTATCCCAGTCACATAGTTAACTATGCTCCTGGGCCTAAGCGCCTGGCGCCGCCTTGCTACAACACAAATGCGTTTGCGTATTCGCGCTTTGCTGGCTGAGGTGAACAAGAGACAGCAAAACTAAAAAGCTTTTAAACGGAATCCCGTGGGGGTCTTCTCTGGTGCCAGAGGATCGCCGCCTTGCTACAACACAAATGCGTTTGCGTATTCGCGCTTTGCTGGCTGAGGTGAACAAGAGACAGCAAAACTAAAAAGCTTTTTACCGAAGTCCCGTGGGGGTTTTCTCTGGTGCCAGAGGATATCTGCCTTGCTACAACACAAATGCGTTTGCGTATTCGCCTTTCTGACCTTTTAAAAAAACGTGAGTATATTTAGCGTTATAGGTGGGAAGACGTTTCGAATCGATCAACCACTCAGGCAATAACGTGTTTCTTCTCAGCCAACAGTCTTAGACTTTCACGCAGCAACGCAGCAACGCAGCAACGCAGCAACGCCTCTCTCTTTCTGCTTTTTCTCCTGCATAACCGGGCCGGGCGCTGGCACGTCGATAACCTTTGCTGGCACAGGGCCGACGCTGCACGCTGGTTTGACATATTGCGCACTGTTGCGGTGCAGCTCACCTCGCGTCGCCGCCTGAATGCGGCGGCGCTCTCAGACTTACCTCTTTGGTGGTACAGATAAACGCTGTTTATTCTGATGCTTAGCAATTATTTCCCGACATGTTTCGCGATCTGAATAAACCTGGTCTGCATATTGCAATTCCCTCTTATGCAAGCTGGTTGACAGAGACCAGCCAGACACCTTGACGTAGCAACGGAGGCAAGATGAATTTAAGACGGCTGAAATATTTTGTGAAAATCGTCGATATCGGTAGCCTGACGCGGGCAGCCGAAGTGCTGCATATTGCTCAGCCTGCATTGAGCCAGCAGGTTGCTACGCTTGAAGGTGAGTTGGAACAGCAGCTTCTCAACCGCACCAAGCGCGGCGTTACGCCGACGGAAGCCGGGAAATTACTCTACAGCCATGCGCGCGTTATTCTGCGGCAGTGCGAACTGGCACAGTCAGCAGTGATGAATGCGGGTGAGGTGGTCAACGGGCAGGTGTCGATTGGCCTGGCACCGGGAACGGCGGCCTCAGCCTTAACTATGCCGCTGCTGCAAACCGTACGGGAACAGTATCCCGATATCATGGTTTATCTGCATGAAAACAGCAGCAGTGCGCTAAACGAAAACATCATCAACGGTCAGTTGGATATGGCCGTGCTGTATGACCGTGCGCCGACGGCAGGCATTAACAGCGTGCCGTTGCTGAAAGAAGATCTGTATCTGGTGGGCACCACGGCCTGTCCTGGGACCAACGTGGATCTGGCCGACGTGGCGCAGATGAGCTTGTTTCTGCCACGCGACTACAGCGCTGTGCGCCAGCGGGTCGATGAGGCGTTTTCACTGCGTCGCCTGAGTGCGCGCATTATTGGCGAAATAGAGTCGCTTTCAACCCTCACCGCCGCCATATCAAGCGGAATGGGTGTGACCGTGTTGCCGGAGTCGGCTGCCCGGGCGCTGGTAGGATCAACCCAGGCGTGGATGGCGCGCATTACCAGTCCGACCATCAGCCTGCCGTTGTCGCTGAACCTGTCGCACCGTTTGCCTTTATCGCCGCCTGCGCAGGCCGTTAAAAATATCCTGCTGTCGCTGCTTAACAAGCCGCTGACGGAAAAACGCGAACTCACGCTGGTCAGCTAACGCTCATCCTTGTTGATCTGTCTGTAAAGCAGGGCGCGGAGACATCGCGCCACTGCCCTTTCTCTGGCTGTCCTCCCTGATGTGATTCATTCCTTCCTGCTGCGTGTCATATGCTTTAAATGCATAAATAAAACTTTTTTAGTATTTCCTGTTATCGATAATCCTTTTTACCCTCTGGTTATCAGATTGTGTAAAGAGAGGTAAAGGGTGTGAATTTCCAGCAACTTAAAATTATTCGCGAAGCCGCGCGGCGGGAGTTCAACCTGACAGAGGTGGCAAGCACCCTGTTTACGTCACAATCGGGCGTCAGTCGCCATATCCGCGATCTGGAAGATGAGCTTGGCGTCGAAATTTTTATCCGGCGCGGCAAGCGACTGCTCGGTATGACAGAGCCGGGTAAGGCGTTGTTAACCATCGCTGAGCGAATTCTGGACGAAGCCGGTAAAGTCCGTCGTCTGGCAGACGTCTTCACCAATGAATCCAGCGGTATTCTCTCCATCGCAACCACCCATACTCAGGCCCGATACAGTCTGCCACCGGTAATCAAGGCGTTCCGCCAGCTTTATCCCAATGTCCGGCTCGAACTCAACCAGGGATCGCCGCAGGAAATCGTAAATATGCTGCTGGCAGGAGAGGTGGATGTCGGCATTGCCAGTGAAATGCTGGTGAACAACGGCAGTCTGGCGGCATTTCCGTGGTTCAGCTGGCATCATGCTTTGCTGGTGCCGCGCGATCATGACCTCGTTCAGCAGCAACCGGTATCACTGAATGCGCTGAGCCACCATCCTCTTATTACCTATCGTCAGGGCATTACCGGACGCTCGCGCGTGGACAGAGCCTTTCAGGGTGCAGGTTTAAAACCGGACATCGTGCTCAGCGCCCAGGATTCCGATGTGGTAAAAACCTATGTCAAACTTGGTCTCGGAGTCGGTATCCTGGCCGATCAGGCCTGTGAAACCGAGCCGGGCGGAGAGCTGGTCAGGCTGGATGCCACGCACCTGTTTGACGCCAACACGGTATGGCTGGGCCTGAAACGGGGACAGCTACAGCGCAACTACGTCTGGCAATTTCTTGAGCTGTGCAACGCCAACCTGTCGCTTGAAGAGATCAAAAAGCAGGCGCTTTCATCAGCGGGTGATGATGAACCGGTGATCGATTTTCAGATTTAACGCTCAGGCACATCAGGCTGCATATCGTGACGGCATAAAATTTTTTTTCTGCCGTAAATCCTCTCAGCGAACACTTTCTGGCTGGCAATAACAACATCCTGCGCTTCCCCCCACCCGATAAAGTGGAAAGATCTGAACAAAGGGGGATGGGATGTCACGTATACAACTAAACGATCACACGCTGCTGCGCCAACAGGCGCTGTTCGCGGGCCAATGGCAGAATGGCTATCAGGGCGAAACCTTGCCGGTTATCGACCCGGCCACCGGCGACACGCTGGCCACCATTCCGGCGCTGGGCCGTGAGGAAACCGAGGCGGCAATTAACCACGCGGAGTCGGTGCGTCATGAATGGGCAAAAACGCCTAATGCCACGCGTGCCGGGCTGCTGGAGAAGTGGTACCAGCTTATTATCGATAACGCGGACGATCTTGCCATCATCATGACGGCCGAGCAGGGCAAGCCGCTGGCGGAAGCGAAAGGCGAAGTGCTGTACGGTGCCAGTTTCGTCAAATGGTTTGCCGAAGAGGCACGTCGCATTTATGGCGATACCATTCCTGCTCCCACCTCAGACCGCAGAATTATCGTGTTGAAACAGCCGGTCGGTGTAGCGGCAGCGATCACACCCTGGAACTTCCCTATCGCCATGATTACCCGCAAGGTGGCTCCGGCGCTGGCGGCGGGTTGCCCCATTATCGTTAAACCCTCCGACCTGACGCCGCTCTCCGCGCTGGCGCTGGCGGTACTGGCCGAGCGCGCCGGTTTTCCGTCCGGTGTCTTGCAGGTGGTCACCGGTATGCCGACGGAAATTGGTGCCGCGCTGACCGAAAGCCGCCTTGTCCGTAAGATCTCTTTTACCGGTTCAACTCGCGTGGGTCAGTTACTCATGAAGCAGTGCGCTGACAGCATAAAACGCCTGAGTCTGGAGCTGGGGGGAAATGCGCCGTTAATCGTTTTCGATGACGCCGATATTGAGATTGCGGTGGCGGGCGTAATGACCAGCAAGTTCCGTAACGCCGGGCAAACCTGCGTCTGCGCCAACCGGATTCTGGTTCAGCGCAACATCTATGACCGCTTTTCCGCCCGTCTGCTGGAGGCCGTTGCTACCCTGAAGGTGGGTGACGGATTTGCAGCCGGAAGCACCATCGGGCCGCTAATCAATACCGGGGCGGTCGAAAAGGTGAATGCGCACATCGATGATGCCTTACAAAAAGGGGCGACGCTGTTAACAGGCGGCATCAGCAATGGAACGGGCACCTGGGTTCAGCCTACCGTGCTCGGTCAGGTCACGCGTGAGATGCGCATTGCCCAGGAAGAAACCTTTGGCCCCGTGGCGCCGCTGTTTATCTTCGACGATGAAGAGCAGGCACTGGCGATGGCGAATGACACACCTTATGGACTGGGCGCTTACTTCTTTACCGAGAATATTCGTCGTGCCTGGCGGGTAGCGGAAGCGCTGGAATTTGGCATGGTCGGTTTTAATACCGGCGTAATCTCTTTAGAAGTCGCTCCTTTTGGTGGGGTAAAATTATCCGGTATTGGTCGTGAAGGTTCACGTTACGGAATTGATGAATATCTGGAGCAAAAAACTTTCCATCTCGGCAGCCTGTAATTTAAAACGGTAGTCATAAATGTACGCGCCAGCATAAGCACTCTGCTGGCGCTTTTTTTTGTGCGCCAGATCTAAGTTTTCCTTCCATTCTCCTTTTTAGTGCAAGTTTCATGCGCAATGCACCAAAGCAATGCGGCTTTTTTGTGAGGTAAATCATCTGTTTAAGGCTTCGGCAATTCCGCAATAAATCCGTCATTAATACGGCAGAAAAATTTTTTTGCGTGGTTTTAAACGCATTTTAATTTTCTTAACGGCTGGCATACTTTCTGCATTACCTAATTAATATTTCAGAAAAGCATTGCCGAAATTTAACCAAACCAGCGTGTGACGGCTGTAATAAATAAGGATTCTTCCATGTTGAGTTTCGACCCGGAAAGCGTGCAACTCCCGTTGGGCCATTATATCGGCGGGAAACATGTGCAAACACAAGGCGAATCTTTTGCCGTCAAACGCCCCTCAGATGGTCACGTCTTTGCCACTCTGCATGAAGCGCAGGCCGAGGACGTTGACCATGCCGTCATGACGGCCCATCAGGCATTAAAAACCAGCGGCTGGTCAGGCTGCGCACCCCGTGAACGCGGTCGGATAATGCGTCGCTGGGCCGATTTAATTGAGCAGGATCGGCTGCTGGCCCAGCTTGAAGCGCTGGGCTCGACGCGTCCGATTGCTGACGTAATACAGCACGAAATTCCTTTCACTGCCGAAGCCATCCGTTTCTATGCCGAATGCGCGGACAAATACAGCGGTGACCTGTTCCCCACCCGTGAAAACAGCCTGGGGATGTTGATTGCTGAACCCTATGGGGTGATCGGTGCCATTACGCCCTGGAATTTTCCGTTGTCGATGGCCTCGTGGAAGTGCGGACCGGCGCTGGCTGCGGGGAATGCCGTGGTACTCAAGCCATCAGAACTGACGCCGCTTTCTACCGTACGCATGGCAGAACTGGCGGTACAGGCCGGTTTGCCGGCCGGTATCCTCAATATTGTACAGGGCAGTGGGGCCGTAACGGGCAGTGCGCTCGTCAGGCATCCTCTGGTCCGTAAGGTCTCCTTTACCGGCTCAACCCTGACCGGCGCGCGCATTATGAGCGATGCGGCGCAGTTCGGCATGAAACCGGTGACGCTGGAGCTGGGTGGAAAAAGTCCACAACTGGTCTTTGATGATGCGGGTGATATTGAGGTGCTGGCGCAGCGTATTCTGCGCGGCTTTACCGCTAATGGCGGTCAGGCCTGCGTAGCGGGTACACGCTTAATCGTGCAGCGCGGCATTGCCGATGCGCTCACGGCGCGGCTGACGACATTGTGCCGTGAGGTTAAACCCGGCGTCACCTGGCAGGAAACCAGTCGTTATGCGCCGCTGATTGATGCACGCCAGGGCAATAAAGTGCGTTCGGTGATTGAAGAAGCCAAAGCCCTGGGCGCAGAAGTGCTGGTGGGCGGCGAACGCTTTGCGGATACCGATGAGGGCTGGTTCTGGCAGCCCACGCTGTTAAGCCAGGTTAAGCCTGATAACCCGGCGGTTCAGCAGGAAATTTTTGGTCCGGTGCTGACGATTCAGACCTTCGATGAGGAAGAGCAGGGGCTGGCACTGGCGGCACATGACACGTATGGCCTGTGCGCGGGCGTGCATACGCTGAGTCTGCCCCGGGCGATGCGGGCGATACGCGCGATTGAAGCCGGTACCGTCTGGGTCAACCGCTACGGTCGCTCTGGCGATTTTATTATCCCTACCGGCGGCTTTCTGGGATCGGGTATTGGCAAAGATTTGGGTCGCCAGGCCTTCCAGTCCTGCCAGCGCCAGAAAAGTGTACTGATCGATTTTTAAGCACCACACCTGACAATAACGAGGTTAATTCAATGGCACTGTTTAAACCCAAATTCATCACATTTGATTGTTACGGCACGCTGATTTTTTTTGACATGGCCGGTGCGGCTAAACGCTGTTTCGCCGATCGTGTCGACGCAGAAGCGCTGGACGCCTTTGTGACTGATTTTTCCAGCTACCGTCTGGACGAAGTCATGGGTGCATGGAAACCCTATTACGATGTGGTCAGCAATGCTATTCAGCGCACCTGCAAAAAGTGGGGCGTGAAATGGCAACAGGCAGACAGCGATTTTATTTACGCTGACTGCGCCACCTGGGGCCCGCATCCTGATGTCCCCGCTGGCTTAGCCAAAGTGGCGAAAGAATTCCCGCTGGTGCTGTTGACTAACTCGATGAATGACCTGATTCCTCATCATATTCCTCGCCTGGGCGCACCGATCCATATGACGATCACGGCGGAAGAGGCCGGTGCCTACAAACCGCATATGAAAGGTTTTGAATACATGCTGGAAAAACTGGACTGCCGTCCGGACGAGATCCTGCATGTGTCATCCAGTTTCCGTTATGACCTGATGACCGCCCACGACCTTGGCATTAAGCATAAGGTCTGGGTCAACCGCGGCCATGAACCGGCTAATCCGTATTATCAATACACCGAAGTTAAAGACATTGGCGGCCTGCCTGGCGTCGTCGGTCTTTGAGGACATCGACATGAAACTGGAATCGTACTGGCAAGCCACCGCCCCGTCGTTCAGCGCTGCCGCGCAGGGGCCGTTGCCGTCACAGGCGGATGTGGTGGTGATAGGCGCTGGCTTTACCGGTGTGTCTGCGGCGCTGACGCTGGCGCGAAACGGTATCAATGTTGTGGTGCTGGATAGCGGAGAAGTGATGAGTCAGGCTTCGTCGCGCAACGGCGGTCACTGCAATACCGGCGTGGCGCAAAACTTTGCCTCGCTGGTTGCCAGCCAGGGACTTGAACAGGCCAGTCGCTTCTATCGGGCGTTTGATGATGCGGTTACCTATGTTGAGCAGTTAGTGAAGGACGAGCAGATTCACTGCGATTTTCGGTGGTGCGGCAAACTCAAGCTGGCCAGTAAAGCCTCGCATTTTGCCGGACTGCAGGACGCCTTCACGTTGATGCGGCGCACGGTGGACCCCGATATCCAGTTACTGAGTAAAGATGAGGTTCAGCGTGAGATCGGCAGTAGCGATTTTCACGGTGGATTGCTGCAACAGCGCGGCGGTCAGATGCACATGGGCAAGTTTGGTGTGGGCCTGGCCGAAGCCGCGGCACGCAGCGGCGCAAAAATTTATCCCCACCATCACGTCACCCAACTGGAACGCCTTGACGGCTATCGCCATCGGGTGGTGACCAGCAAGGGTGAAATCCAGGCAGACAAAGTACTGATGGCAACGGGCTGCTCCAGTGAAGGTCCGTTTCCATGGTTCCAGCGTCGTATCGTGCCGGTAGGCAGCTTTATCGTTGTCACTGAGCCGCTGGATGATGGGCTAATCCGTACCTTGCTGCCTGAGGATCGTAACTATGTTACCTCCATGAATATTGGTAACTACTTCCGCACCACGGCGGACCGCCGTCTGGTCTTTGGTGGACGCGCGCGCTTTGCCATCAGTAATCCGACCTCGGACTCACGCAGCGGCGAGATATTGCATGCTGCAATGGCGAAGATGTTTCCGAAGCTGACTAACACCCAAATTGATTACTGCTGGGGTGGCATGGTGGATATGACGGCCGATCGCCTGCCGCACGCTGGCGAACAGGACGGCATATTTTATTCACTGGGTTACAGCGGTCATGGCACCCAGATGTCGGTATGGATGGGCCGCGTGATGGCCGATCTGTTAAGTGAGAAAGTCCGGGACAACCCCTGGCAGCGTCAGACATGGCCTGCACTGCCGGGCTATCACGGAAAACCGTGGTTTTTGCCCCTTGCCGGGCTCTACTACAAAGCAAAGGATCGCCTTTCGTAAATTCACATTGTTTTTCAGGCCGTTGCGGGGTTGTTGTGTTCGCCGAGAGCGACCAACAGCCCGTCGCGGATGGGCAATGCAGCATGCGCCGTCTGAATAACGCAGGGAATTTTCCATGTTCGCTCGAACACGTAATGAGGTGTACAGATGAGTAAAATTGATAATAAAGAATCTGACGTAACCAATCCTGCTCTGACGCGGATGATCACTGAAGGCACATTGTCTCGTCGCAGTTTAATGAAGCTACTCTCCGCCGGTGCGGTGATGAGCACGGGACTGATTGGCTTCCCCGGCATGGCGCTGGCGGAAAGCAAACCCGTACAGGGCGGGAAACTGCGTGTCGGGATGTCTAACGCGTCTGCAACCGATACGCTGGACCCGGCAAAAGGCAGTAACAGCGCCGACTACACGCGCCAGTTTATGTTTTACAGCTGTCTGACCGAGGTTGACAAGGCGATGTCCGTTAAGCCCGGCCTGGCAGAGTCGGTTGATTCTGACGACGGCATCACCTGGAGCATTAAACTGCGCAAAGGTGTTACCTTCCACGACGGTAAACCTTTTACCGCGAAGGATGTGATTTTCTCGCTTAATCGTCATAAAGATCCTGCCGTTGCCTCCAGCGCATTCAAGCTTGCTGAACAGTTCAAGACCATCACTGCCGTCAACGATAATGAAGTGCAGCTTGCTCTCGTGGCACCTAATTTTGATCTTCCCTACATGCTGACCACGTCTCCCTTCCTGATTGTTCAGGATGGCACCAAAGATTTCAGCAAAGGGATCGGCACTGGCCCCTTCGTATGCAAGAGCTTTACGCCTGGCGTGAATACCGTGGGCACCAAAAACCCGAACTACTTTAAACCGGGCCTGCCGCATCTGGACGAAGTGGAGCTGCTTGGCGTTACCGATCAGGCTGCCCGCGTCAACGCCCTGCTGTCTGGCGATATCCAGGTGGCCTCGGGCCTGAAAGCCTCAGACAGTATGCGCATTGGTCATACGACGGATCACGCGGTGCTTGAAACCAAGGGCGGCATGTATACCAACCTGATCATCCGTACCGATATCAAACCCGGCAGCAACCCGGATTTCGTGCTGGCGATGAAATACCTGCAGCCAAGAGAAATCATCGTGAAAACGGTGCTGCAGGGCTTTGGCGATATCAGTAATGACACGCCGGTTCCGCCGTGGCATCCGCTGTTTAACGCCGATCTTAAACCGCGTCCGCTCGATCCTGAAAAAGCCAAATTTTACATCAACAAAGCGGGCATGACCGGACAGTCGATAGAGATTATTACCACGCCGCCGCTGGAAGGCGCGACGGAAGGGGCGCAGCTCATCCAGCAGGTCGGGCGCAACGCAGGGCTTAACGTTAACGTGCGGCGCGTGCCGTATGAAGGCTACTGGGGAACACACTGGACGAAAGATCCGGTGGGCTACGGCTCGATCAACCCGCGCCCAACGCTGGATATGCTGTTCTCACAGTTCTACCTGTCAAGCTCCTCCACGAACGAGAGCGGCTGGAAAAATCCCCAGTTTGACCAGTTGGTGATTGCGGCACGCGGTGAGCGTGATAAAGCCAAACGCAAGCAGATGTACGGTGATATGCAAACCCTGATCTATGACCACTGCGGTACGCTCATCCCGGCATTTATCAGTTCAATGGATGGCTACAGCAAGAAGGTTAACGGCCTTGAGGCCTGGCCATCGGGCATGCTAATGGGCTATCGCTTCCATGAGTTTGCCTGGCTTTCAGCCTGATAATCGTCTGACGAAGGAGTTCGCCGATGAACCGATACATGATGTTCCTGATTGCCCGGCGCATTGGCGCCGGCATCCTGACCTTGCTTATCGTCTCGGCGGTGGTATTTTTTATCACCAGCCTGCTGCCGGGCGATGCGGCGCAAATGATCCTGGGGCAAAACGCCACGCCAGAAACGGTAGCGGCCTTGCGCCAGCAGCTCGGTTTAGATCAGCCGCTGCTGGTACGCTATTTCACCTGGCTTGGCGGCATGCTGACGGGGAATTTTGGCACCTCATTTGCGAGTCATCTGCCGGTTGCACAGCTGGTGGCGCAGCGTCTTCCCGCCACCTTTGAACTTGCTGCCACTACCACAGCGATTTGTGTGCCGCTCGCACTGATTATTGGTATCGCGGCGGCCATGAATCGTGGCTCCAAACTCGATCGTGCGCTGGTGATTGGCACGATGGCGACGGTGGCCGTACCGGAATTTCTGGTGGCCACGATTGCGGTGCTGATTTTTGCCGTGAAGCTGCACTGGGTTTCTGCGATGTCGCTGGGCAGTCCCAGTATGGACTTCGCCAGCTACATCAAAGCCTATGCGTTGCCGGTGATGACGTTATGCTGTGGACTGGTCGCGCAAATGGCACGTATGACCCGCGCGGCCATTATTAACCAGCTCGACAGCCCTTATCTTGAAATGGCCTTGCTCAAAGGGGTTTCCCCCATGCGGGCGGTGTTACGCCATGCCTTACCGAATGCCGTCGGCCCCATTGCTAACGCGATTTCCCTCAGTCTTTCTTACCTGTTTGGTGGGGTCATTATTATCGAAACCATTTTCAGCTATCCGGGTCTGGCCAGCCAGATGGTCGACGCGGTCAGTAATCGCGATCTGCCGGTGGTACAGCTCTGCGTAATGCTGTTTGCCAGCTGTTATCTTGTGCTGCTGCTGGCGGCGGATATTGTCACTATCGCCTTTAACCCGAAATGGAGGAGCTGATGAAAATATTGCTTCCGTGGCGTATTTTTCAGTCACTGTCTTTATCGGGCCGCCTGGGCCTGGTGGTGACCTTGTTCTGGTTGATCATCGCCATCTTCGGCACCTGGTGGGCACCCCACAATCTTGACGACATTGGGGTCGGGCCATTAATGGGCGGATTGACGCATGAAAACCTGCTGGGTACCGATTACCTCGGGCGGGATATGCTCAGCCGCATTATGTACGGTGCGAAGTTTTCCCTGGGGCTGGCGCTGGGCGCTGCCATGCTGGCCAGCCTGATTGGCACCATGCTGGCGTTGTTAGCGGCGGTAACCGGACGCTGGCTGGAAGAGCTGCTGGGCCGTATCAATGACGCGATGCTGGTGTTGCCAGGCAAAATACTGGCGCTGATGATTGTGGCGGTGTTCGGGTCCTCGCTGCCGATGCTGCTGATCACGGCGGTGTTTACCTACTGGCCGGGTGCGTTTCGTATCGCCTTTGCCCTCGCCAGCAACTTACGCAACATGGACTATGTCCGCGCCTCTCGCCTGCGGGGAGAAAGCCGCTGGTACATCGCCATCCACGATATTCTGCCCAACATGGTGCACCCGGTCCTGGCGGATTTTGGTCTGCGCTTTGTGTATATCGTTTTACTGCTGAGTGGATTGAGCTTCCTGGGGCTGGGCGTTCAGCCACCTTATGCCGACTGGGGAACATTAGTGCGTGAAAATATTCAGGGGTTGTTTGACGGCTCACCGGCGGTGCTGATGCCAGCGGTAGCGATTGCCAGCCTGACCATCGCGGTCAACCTGTTTATTGACAGCTTGCAAAGCATGCGTCCGTTGACGCTGGCAAAGGAGGGGGCATGAACGTGACACAACATACGGCAATGCCTGTGATTTCTGTCGATAACCTGCGCGTGACGGCGCATACCGACAATGGGGATGAACTGGATATCGTCTCCGATATCCGCTTCACGGTGCAAAAAGGTGAAGTGCTGGCGCTGATTGGTGAATCCGGCTCGGGTAAAACCACCATTGCGATGGCGCTGATGGGCTATGCGCGCCACGGTTGCAAGATCGCCGAGGGCAATATTCATGTGGCGGGCACCAACATCATGGATCTCACGCCCGCGCAGTTGCGCATGTTTCGCGGCAATAAAGTGTCCTATATTGCCCAGAGTGCCGCCGCCTCTTTTAACCCCGGAATGAAAATCATCGATCAGGTTATCGAACCGGTTGTGATTCACGGCACCATGACGCGCAAGGCGGCGAAGGTCAAAGCGCTGGCGCTGTTCCGTGAGCTGGCCTTACCCAACCCGGATACGATTGGCGATCGCTTCCCCCATCAGGTCTCAGGCGGGCAGTTACAGCGTTTAATGACGGCGATGGCCCTGATTAGCGATCCCGAGGTGGTCATTCTTGATGAACCCACCACGGCGTTAGACGTGACGACCCAGGTTGAAGTGCTAAAAGCCTTTCGTCGGGTGGTGAAACAACGTGGCGTAACGGCGATTTATGTCAGCCATGACCTGGCCGTGGTGGCGCAAATGGCCGACCGGATTCTGGTTCTGCTGCAAGGCAAAATTGCCGAATACGGCACAACGGCGCATTTGATTGGTGCACCCCAGGCGGACTATACGCGCCTGCTGATGGATGCCGCTCAGCAAAAAGAGCGGCCCAGCAACTGGTGTCAGGCAAAGGCGGATGAACTGCCGTTGCTTGAAGTGCGTGACCTGTCAGCCGGTTACGGTCCAAAGGGCAGTGATGGATTGCCCAAAGTCCGCATTCTGGAAAATATTAATCTCACGCTGTGGAAAGGTCAGGCCATTGGCATTATCGGGGAATCCGGCTCGGGTAAAACCACCCTGGCGCATGCCATTGCCGGTCTCAATCCTGCCTGCCAGGGACATGTCCTGTTTAACGGCCACTCTGTTGCGGGCCAGATGCAAAAACGCAGCGACAATGAGCTGCGACGTATTCAGTACGTTTTCCAGATGGCGGATACAGCCCTCAATCCGGCCCATAGCGTGGAACGCATTTTAACGCGTCCGCTGACGCTGTTTCATGGTCTGAGCGGCATCGCTCGCCAGCAGCGACTCTATCAACTGCTTGATCTGGTTAAGCTGCCGCGCACCGTGCTGTCCCGCCGCCCCTGGTCACTGTCAGGTGGGCAAAAACAGCGTGTTAACCTGGCCCGTGCACTGGCGGCTGAACCGGATGTGATTTTATGTGATGAAGTCACGTCGGCGCTGGATACCGTGGTAGCTTCCGCCGTGCTGGATCTGATCAGCGAACTGCGCCGCGAGCTGGGCCTGTCGGTAATGTTTATCAGCCACGATATGCACGCCGTGCGCGCGGTATGTGATGAGATCGTCGTGATGCGAAATGGCAGCATCGTCACTCAGCTGGCGCGCAGCAATTATGACCAGCCTACCAGTGAACTCTATTTCGAACGCCTGAAACGCGCGGTTCCTGAGCTGCGTCAGGGCTGGCTGGATGAGCATGAAGAGATTCTGAAAGCTGAGTAACAGGCTGTTATGTCGTCGATCACGTTCGACAGACAGGCAGTATCCAGGCGCCGGGCGCGATGAGCGTCATGGCACCGGCAAACAAACAGATTAAGAGGTGGCTACGCCATGCCCGCACCGATTCGTTACGTACAGGACAGCAGTGATTTCCCGGCGTCCGCCGATGTGGTGGTGATTGGTGCCGGTATTGCGGGGGCCGCCGCCACCTGGGTACTGGCAAAAAAAGGATTGAAGGTGGTGCTGATCGAGAAGGGGCTGGTCGGCGCCGAGCAGTCGAGCCGCAACTGGGGCTGGTGCCGTCAGCAGAATCGTGACGAGCGCGAACTGCCGCTGGTGATTGAAGCCTTACGCGGCTGGGAAGAACTTAGCATTGAAACCGGGGAAGAGCTGGGCTTTCGTCGCAGCGGTCTGGTCTATGCCACCCGCAACGAAGCAGATATTGCGGCCTGGGATAAGTGGGGCCAGATGGCCAAACAGTACGGCGTGCGCAGCGATATCCTGAATGCCCAGCAGGCGAAAGCCATGACGCCAGGCAGTACCACAAACTGGCTGGGCGGCGTTTCCGCCCCGGCGGATGGCGCGGCTGAACCTAAACTGGCTGCACCGGGCATTGTGATTGGCGCGCAAAAAAAAGGCGCGCTGGTTTTCCAGCAGTGTGCAGTGCGCGGGCTGGATATTTCAGCCGGGCGCGTCAGCGGAGTCATAACGGAACGCGGCTTGATCAAAACCTCCCGGGTGATCTGTGCGGCGGGCGCCTGGACCTCGATGTTTTGCCGTCGGCACGGCATTGATTTGCCGCTGGGGAACGTCATTGGCACCGCCTTCCGTACCTACCCGATTGAGCAGGCTATCGCCGTCCCTTTTTATACCGAAAGCTTTGCCTGTCGACCGCAGATGGATGGCAGCTATACCGTTTCCGTATCGGGCCGCGGGCGGCTTGAACCCGGTGCGCAGGGGATTCGTTACCTGCGACAGTTTTATCCCACGTTTAAAAGTCGGCGTAAAAATCTTACCCTGAATCTGGGGGTGAAGCCGTTCTTTAATGGCCCTGAGGCGATGGGCCGCTGGGATCTGGATGCGATTTCACCCTTCGAGCGGATGCGTATTCTGGACCCCGCTGCCGATGCCTGGGTCGTGGAAAGCGGACTTGCGGCAATGCGGCGTGAATTTCCTGCGCTGGCAAACCTGAAAGTCGCCCAGGCCTGGGGCGGGATGATTGACAGTACACCGGACGCGATTCCGGTCATTTCAACGGTGGCAAAACTGCCAGGCCTGGTGTTGTCGGCAGGATTCAGTGCCCACGGTTTTGGGATTGGTCCCGGTGCGGGCCGCCTGGCGGCTCAACTGGCGACAGACTCCACGCCGGTGGTCGATCCCACGCCTTATCGCTACAGCCGTTTTATCGACGGCAGCGGACTTGATGCACCCGGCATGATGTAAGGAAAGCAAAATGACAGTTGATATTCGTACCATGACGACCGAAGACATTCCCCAGGTTTACGCGATGAGCCAGGCGCTGAACTGGCCGCACCGCCATGAAGACTGGGCCATCGGCATGCAGCTCGGCGAAGGCGTGGTCATTGAAGAGCAGGGCGAAGTAATAGGCAGTGCGATTCTCTGGCGCTGGGGCGACAAGGCCGCGACCATCGGTCTGGTGATTGTCGCGAATCAGCACCAGGGGCGCGGGCTGGGCAAGCAGTTGATGCTGGCCTTATTAGAGAAAGTGCCCGGTTATAACGTGCGTCTGCATGCGACGGAGATGGGTAAGGGCCTGTATGAAAAACTCGGCTTTGTTACCTGCGGTAAGATCCTACAGTACCAAACGCCTGCCCTGAACGCGTTACCCAGAGTGGAGATCCCGGCTGGATTGACGCTGCGCAGCGCCACCCCTGACGATCGGGATGCGCTGGTGCAGATGGAGCAGGCCGCGCACGGGCTTTTCCGCCCGGCGCTGGTGGAACATCTGATTACCGACAATCAGACCATTATCTTGCAGGATAACCAGCAAACCCCTCAGGGTTATGCCAGCCTGCGGCGCTTTGGTCGTGGCTGGGTCATTGGACCCGTTATTGCACAAGATTTTCCGGTTGCCCAGGCGCTAACCGCCGCGCTGATGCAGAGCCTGAAGGGCGAATATCTGCGCATGGATACGGATGCCGCGCTGCCGCTGGCCGCCTGGCTGGAGAGCCTGGGCCTGACAAACGTTGACGCGCCGATCACGATGGTGCGCGGTGACGTCTGGGTGCCACAAGGCATGCAGGCATTTGGGCTGATGACGCAGGCAATGGCCTGATGCACATCGTTTATAAATCGGAGCCACAGCGCGGCCTGCACTGGCAGCGTTGGCTGGCTGAGCACGCGCCCGATATTCATTTACACCTCTGGCCGGAGACCGGCGATGCCGATCAGGTTGATGCGCTGGTCGCCTGGCTGCCGCCCGATAACCTTGCAGACCGTTTTCCCAATCTGAAAATCCTGTTTTCCGTAGGGGCCGGAGCGGAACAGTTTGATCTGTCCACGCTGCCGTCACATATCCCGCTGGTCAGAACGATTGAACCCGGCCTGACGCAGGGCATGGTGGAGTACATCACCTTTGCGGTGTTGGGATTACATCGTGATATGCCACGCTATTTTCAGCAGCAACGGCATCAGCAATGGCAGGCGCATCTGGCTATTCCCGCCAGTCAGCGCCGCGTCGGGATCATGGGACTGGGCGAACTGGGCCGCGCGGCACTGGCACAGCTTCAGGCGATGGGATTTGACTGTGGCGGCTGGAGCCGTACGCCGCATCTTATTCCGGATGTGCCGTGCTGGCATGGTGACGATCAGCTGCCCGACTTTCTCGCCCGCAGCGATATTCTGGTGTGCCTGCTACCGCTGACGCCCAGTACTCAGGGGCGACTGAATGCCGGGCTGTTCAGCCAACTGCCAGCAGGTGCTGCACTGGTGCAGGCCGGGCGCGGTCCTCAGCTTAATCATCAGGATCTGCTGGATGCGCTCGACAGCGGCCAGTTACGGGCGGCGGTGATTGATGTGACCGACCCTGAACCTCTGCCCTCCGATCATGCATTCTGGACGCATCCCGCAATCTGGCTCACGCCGCACATCGCCAGCCAGACGCAAAACGACAGCGCGATCAGCGCACTGCTGGCTAATCTGCGTCGCTTTCAGCGTGGTGAACCGCTGCACGGCGTCGTTGATCGTTCACGAGGATATTGAGATGGACCATTTAGTGGCGTTGCGCCGCGATCTACACCGTAATCCTGAACTGGGTTTCCATGAACAGCGAACCAGCGATATTGTCGCGCGTTTTCTACAGGATTTAGGCATTGAGGTGCATCGGGACATTGGCAAAACGGGCGTAGTGGGCGTGCTGAAGAAAGGCAACGGCTCACGCATGATTGGGCTGCGGGCCGACATGGATGCGCTTCCCATGCAGGACAAAGGCGAGGTGCCCTGGACCAGTCTGGTAGCGAACCACAGTCATGCCTGTGGCCACGACGGTCACACCACCATGCTGCTGGGCGCGGCGGAAAAGCTGGCGCGTGAAGTTGAGTTCAGCGGCACTGTCTGCTTTATCTTTCAGCCGGCAGAAGAGGGCCTGGCAGGCGCGAAGGCCATGATTGACGACGGTCTGTTTCAGCGCTTCCCCTGTGATGCGGTGTTTGCCCTGCATAACTGGCCTGAATTACCCCTGGGTGAAATTCAGACCCGGCCCGGTGCCATTATGGCCGCGGCAGACCGGTTTGATATCACTGTCAAAGGCGCGGGCGGTCACGCCGCACAGCCGCATCTGACGCACGATACGTTGTTAGCCGTCAGTGAACTGGTGGTGCAGTTAAACACGCTGGTTTCCCGGGCGCTCGATCCCTGCGAACCGGCTTTGCTGACGGTGACGCGTATGCAGGGCGGTTTTTCCCACAATATGATCCCTGCGGAAGCCAACATCACCGGTACGGTGCGCACTTTTAACCCGGCAGCGCAGGACATTATTGAATCCCGGCTGCGGCAGATGGCGGAACACATTACGGCGGCGCACGGGTTACAGGCCGAGGTGAACTATTTGCGTTATTACCCGGCCACCATCAACAATGAATCTGAGGCGACTCAGGCCCTGGCGGCCTTGCAGGCGGCGGGCATGACAACCCAACTGGCGCGCCAGCCTGCACTCACCTCGGAAGATTTTGCCTTTATGTTACAGGCAAAGCCCGGTGCCTATGTATGGATAGGATCGGCCCCCAGCAAGCCGCTTCATCATGCCGCCTATGACTTTAACGACGCGCTGATACCGCATGGCATCCAGGCGTTGATTACCCTGGCCTGCCACGGGCTGGGAACAACATTTACTCGCTGAAACCCGTGGGATTTTGACACGAAATGCCGCTGCTGACGGAATTACGGCAGCGTTATTGCCCCACAGATTGCGATACTTAAGCCAATCGAACACGACGTGGATGAGGTATAAAAATGCAGAATGTCCTGGCAGAGCAGCAAACCTATGCGGACAACAGCCAGTTGCTGGATGTCCGAGATCATAATGTGCCGCGCGGCATTGTTACCGCTCATCCGCTGGTGATTGAGCGAGCCAAAGGCAGTGAAGTGTGGGATGTAGAAGGCAATCGCTATCTGGATTTTGTCGGCGGCATTGGCGTGCTTAACGTGGGCCACAACCATCCGGCTGTGGTTAACGCTGTAACTCGCCAGCTGGGCCTGGTATCGCACGCCTGTTTTCAGGTGGTGGCCTATCCGGGATATATCGAACTGGCGCAGCGCCTGAATAAGCTGGTGGGCGGGGACGAACACTATAAGAGCGTGTTTTTCACCAGCGGTGCAGAAGCGGTGGAGAATGCGGTTAAAATTGCCCGTTCTTATACGCAACGACCGGGCATCATCGCCTTTGACGGCGCCTTCCACGGACGTACTTTACTTGGCGTCACCTTGACGGGGATGTCCGCGCCTTACAAACAAAACTTTGGCCCTTTCCCTGGCGATGTTTATCGTCTGCCGTTCCCGAACCCGTTGCACGGCGTGACGGAAGCGGACTGCCTGAAAGCGCTGGACCAACTGTTTGCGGTGCAGATTCTGCCGGAGCGCGTGGCTGCGATTATCATTGAGCCAGTGCAGGGCGATGGCGGCTTCCTGCCCGCCGGGCCAGCATTTATGCAGGCGCTGCGTCGCATCACGACCCAACACGGTATTATGCTGATCTGTGATGAAATCCAGACCGGCTTTGGTCGTACAGGCAGCATGTTTGCCTTCCAGCAACTCGGCATTAAGCCTGATATGGTGACGATGGCGAAAAGTCTGGCGGGGGGCCTGCCGATTTCCGGTGTGGTGGGTAAAGCCGAAGTGATGGACGGCCCGGCACCGGGCGGACTGGGCGGCACCTATGGCGGTAATGCGCTGGCCTGTGCAGCGGCACTGGCGGTGCTTGACGTGTTTGAGCAAGAAAACCTGCTGGCGCGTTCCTGTCAGTTGGGTGAGCAGTTGAATCAACGTTTGCGTCAACTTGCAGATAAATATGCCTGCATCGGTGACGTGCGCGGCGTGGGCTTTATGCAGGCAGTAGAAATTCTGGATGTGGACACCCACAAACCCGACAGCGCGCTGACGCAAAAGATCCTCGACAGCGCCTGTCAGGAAGGGCTGCTGCTGATTAAATGCGGTTTACACCGTAATACGATTCGCTTCCTTGCACCGTTAGTGACCACCGATTCGCAACTTGAAGAGGCACTGCATATTTTTGATATTGCCCTGGCGCGTGCGACTGGACGCTTAGGATAGCCGCTCTCCCTCATTGAACAGGCAACAGCCCGGTATCGCGGCCAGCGGGGTCGCCGCCGGGTTCAACGCTGGCGCAATTTTTGCAAAGCGTGACAGACCGGGGTTTTTTTGTGTTACAAAAAAGTAGCGTACTTGTTATTTTAGAGTGGCGTATTTTAAGTATCTATAAAAGTGCGCTTTACGCTTGTGTACACAGAGTCGCTCTGGGTAGTAGCGAACATCCAGTACAGCTGTAAACAATGAGGGGTGCTATGAACGGCTTAATGAAACTCGATCGCATCGATATTAATATTCTGGTGCAACTACAAAAAGATGGCCGTATCAGCAACGTTAATCTCGCCGATGCAGTAGGACTTTCCCCGAGTCCTTGCCTGCAACGGGTTAAACGGCTTGAGCAGGCCGGTTTTATTACCGGCTATGAAGCACACGTCAATCTCACCAAAATTACCGACTCGGTCACCGTGTTTACCGAAGTGACGCTGAACGGACACCGGCGCGAAGACTTTATGAAGTTTGAAGCCGCCATGCGTGACGTTGACGAACTCATGGAATGTCACTTAATTACCGGGGGTTACGATTACCTGTTGCGCTTTATTACCCGCAGCATTGAGCATTATCAGGATGTGATTGAGAAGATGCTGGATGCGCAAATTGGCATCGATAAGTACTTCAGCTATATCGTGATTAAATCACCCGTGATGAAAAGCAGTGTGCCGTTACGCTCACTGATCAGTAAACATAACCCGCTAGAGTTCGGCGTGTAATTTTCGGCCCGGCGCGCAGAAGCCTGGCAAGCCCATTCTCTGCGCGCCTTGCCAGCCGTGCTCAGGATCAGAGCAGTTTAATACTGATTCGCGTAGCGGAGCTGACAGGCTGAGCCTGATAGCCCTCGACAATAATGCGACCAAAGTGGGCTGCATTTGAGCCCGCTTCAATCAACGGAATCAGCGTACCCGGTTTGGGGTGATAACCCTTCACAAACTTCACTAACAGCGTACCGCCTGCGACCAATGGCCCCTTCACGTTGAGACGACCTCCGCCCTGACCATCGATATCCAGTTCAAGAGTTGCCTGAGGCTGCGCCGAATATTGTTTAACGCGCACCGGGCTGGCTGCGGCAATACGCACGCTGCCGGCGTTGCCCACATAAACTTCACCCACGCCCAGGGCGCTGGCTGAACCGGCCTCCAGCACGCCACCTTCAATTTCAGTGCCGCCGCTGTAGCGATTCGCACCCAGTAGCCGCAGCGTACCTGAACCCTGTAAGGTCAGTTTCCCCTGGCCGCCAATCGCATTCCGCCAGCTGTCGGCCTGATTAAAACCGCCTTTCTCAGCATCCATCATCACCTGCACATTCCCGGTAAACTGACCATATCCGTCGGCGGCCGCCACGATATTCAGACGTCCCCAACCTTCGGCATCATCCAGGATCGGATAGCCCGATGACAGTTCAGTGGTTTTTAAAACCACGCGGCGCTGCATGGCACTCAGATAGGGAAAACGGGTTTCCAGTAGAACCTCGGCACCTTTGGGCACCACCGCTGGACGATGGCGGGACGCGATGGGAGCAAAGCCAAACGTCATGCGCCGAAGGGCACTGGCACGGTTAAGGGTAGGATCGGCGAAGCGGTCGGCACTGAGCGGCGCGGCGTGAGCGTATTGCAGAAAGGTGCTGGGTTGTGTACCGGTGCGTTGCCATAATACCTGATGCGCCTGTTTGTACGCGCGTTGTGCATCCTCATGATATGCCGTCAGATTTGCGGTGGTAACGGCCAGCGCGAACATGCGTCCGCCCATAACATCCAAAGGCGAATGCATCCCGGCGACGATCCGGCTTTCGCCCAACTCCATCCCGCGGCTGACCATCTCCTGGTAGCGCTCCGGCACCAGCCACGCCATGGTCAGGGCATCTCTGACCGCCTCCGCTGTGTGTCCGCTGATAAATCCGCCATCGGTAGCGGGCGTAGGGCTTTCTGCGGGCACAAGGGCAGGCACCACCGCCACCTCTGAACGCCAGCGGTAGGGACGGGCGTATTTATAGAAACGTTTTGCCGGTTCCGTAGAGGCGTTGTTACCCATTTCATTGAGAAAATCCACCACCTCACCGAAGTCGCGATTGCCGTCATGGCTGCCCGTGCCGGTGTTGTTTCCCTGGTCGTTATACAGCACCGTCGTGGCATCTGCGGGAATCTGCGTGATGGTGGTGACCTGCTGAGCGGCACTGCGCCATGCCGCGGTCAGCGGACCCAGGCCGTCCGTGACGCTATAGCCTTTGGCTCGACGATCGTCAAAGTAGGCCGCCTGGGCCTGGGCTGCCGTTCGCTGGCGGGTCGCCGTAACCACATACTGAACATTCGCCGCCAGTACCTGATGATTAAGTATCGTGCCGCAGACGGGGGCCTTACCGGGCAGGCCAATGCAATCAGAGGGCGTAATCGCCGCAAAACCATCACGGGCCGGTGCCGAAATCCCCGCATCGACCTTGAGCGTACGCGGACGCCACAGGGCCAGAAAGCCGGACACCACGCGCACGCCGGCATTCGTCTCCAGCGTGGCAAAGCGCGCATCCCCGCGTTGGTTGGTGGCGATGCTGTCAACAAAAGCCGGCACCTTTGCCGCAGGCGCGCTATCGGTAAATCCGGGGTCGGCGGGCGGTGCAGGCAGCGCGGCCGATGTCTGTGCGCTGCTCACAACAGGCGCCGCAATCATGCCTGAAAAAAGCGCCAGAAAAGTGCCAAAACGGATAACAGCAGACATGATAAAAGCCTTCGACAAGAATAATGGGCGACTATTGTGGTCGCCGGGCGTGAAGGGCGCATGACAACGCAGTGACATTCTGATGTGCTTTTCGCTTTCCAGATGAGATTCAAAAGTTTCCCATTTATCGTGCATCACCGCCCCATCAGCGTGCCAGAAACCGCCGCACCGCAACGGGTAAGGTGCCGCGTCTTATCATAAGTATTCGATCTTGTATCCCAGCCCGTATCCAGACGGACATCCGCGCGTGACAACGCGGGAGGGACGATTCCTGGCATGCTTCATGCACTTCTTATCGGGTTAAAAATACCGGTAAGACAACATGCGTGGAAAAGGGTTAACAGCCCGGTAAGGCGGCAGTACACCACCACGCAATGCAATGACAGTCGCCAGCGCGACGGCACCTGTACCGTCATAAAGATGGCGAGCACAGGATGAACGTCAGTGCCCCAGCGCGCCTGTCCGTGGATTCACCTTAACCAGGAATTTTTGCCATGAAAAAACAGGCTTCCCCAACGTTAGAGCAGGAGTTTGAGCACGAACCCGTGCCGCTGTCGCATCGCCATCCGACCCGCTCGGTTTCTGCGGTCTGGTTTGGTTTCCCCATGATCCTCACCAATGCGCTGTTTGGCGGCATCATTACCTGGCACCTTGGCTTCTGGCCTGCGTTGCTGGCGATTGTGATGGGCAATCTGGTGCTGTTTGCCTATGTCGGCGCACTAAGCTGGTTTGCGGGCAATACCGGGATGAATTTTGCCCTGCAGGCGAAGAGGACCTTCGGCAGCAAAGGCTATATCCTCGTGTCCGGCTTTCTGTCGACCGTGGTTATCGGCTGGTACGCCTTCCAGACGGGATTGACCGGGACGGTGATTCATCAGACCTTTGGCTGGAATGCCCTGTCGGTGACGGCATTTGCCATGGTGCTGTTTACGGCCGTGACCTTTCTGGGCGTGCGTGCTCTGTCCGTGCTGGGCATGATTGCTGCGCCAATGTTTGTGATTTTAGGGTTTGTCGCGCTGTATTTCGTCGGGCAGACACATGATTTTTCCAGCATGTTTCACTGGAAGGGCAGCCCCACGGTGGCGGGAGCCATGAGCATGGGCACGGCGGTCACCATGGTGGTGGCGGGGTTTGCCGATTCCGGCACCATGACTGCCGATTTCACCCGCTGGTCGAAGAGTGGCCGTGCTGCGGTCATCGCCGCCTTTTCGGCGTTTCCGGTCGCAAACCTGATCGCCTATCTGTTTGGCGTGATTATTGTCTCGGTCGGCGCGGCGGTGGACCCGCTGACCAACGGCGGTAATTTCCTGCCCATGTTGATGGGGCATGGTGAGATTTTAACCGTGGTGGCTTTCCTGTTTGTGTTCATCAATCTTGGCTCGGTGTGTACGCACTGTCTTTATAACGGTGCGGTAGGCTTCAGCCATCTTTTTAACAGCAAGATGCGCCGCTGGACGCTGATTCTCGGTGCCATCGGCGGCCTGCTGGCGCTGGCGGGCGTTTGGACTTATTTCCTGGCATGGCTGAGCCTGCTGGGCGTGGTGGTGCCACCGTTTGGTGCGGTCATGATTGTTGATCTGATTTTTATGGCGAAGCTGAGTGAACAGCGCCCGGCGCAACGGTTTCACGGTGCCGCCTTTGCGGCCTGGGCGCTGGGAAGCCTGTGCGCGGTCATCGCGCATCTGGCCTTTCCCCAGTTTGGCGAAGCGGTTATCGGTCTGGTGACAGCGGCACTGAGCTATACCCTGATTATCAAATTACGTTCCCCGACGCCGCGAATGGAGAAGAACAATGCCTGAGTACAGTGTGAATTCCACCCCCTATGCCTGGCCGTTTGATGGCCATTTTAGTGCCGCTGATACGGCGCTACTCGTCATCGATATGCAGATCGATTTTTGTGGCGCGGGCGGCTACGTTGACACCATGGGCTACGATATTGGCCTTACGCGCGCGCCTGTCGAACCGCTTAAGGTGTTGCTGGCCCGCATGCGTGCGCTGCATTTTCCCGTCATTCACACCCGGGAAGGGCATCGCCCGGATCTCAGCGATCTGCCTGCCAATAAACGCTGGCGGTCGGGCAGGATGAATGCAGAAATTGGCAGCCCAGGACCGTGCGGTCGTATCCTGGTGCGCGGTGAGCCGGGCTGGGAGATTATCCCGGAACTGGCACCGCTGCCGGGCGAAGTGATCATCGATAAGCCTGGTAAAGGCTCTTTCTATGCAACAGACCTTGAGCTGGTGTTACGCAGTCGCGGCATCCGCAACTTGATTATTACCGGTATTACAACGGATGTGTGTGTGCATACCACCTTGCGTGAGGCCAACGATCGCGGGTATGAGTGCCTGGTCTTATCCGACTGCTGTGCCGCCACTGAGCGACATCATCATGAAGCCGCCCTGAGCATGATCCATATGCAGGGCGGTATCTTTGGCGCGGTCGCCACCTCGGCGGCACTGCTGGATAGCCTGGGCCAGCCCTGAAGGACCCACCTGCCAGCCTGTTGCCCTGTACGCGACAGGCTGGCGCGAATTCATGTTTACGTCACCGTCTCGTCACCTCGCTGTCATCTGATCCCGTCAGTCTGTTTCCATCCCGCAGCACCTTCGCTGCGAAATCCCTCTACTGATGTGAGGATTTAATTGTGATGGAGTTATCCAGACATCCGACCACTGTGTATCAGGCTGTCGCAGCGCAACTGGAGCAGGCTGTTCAGGAACGCTACCGCAGTGGTGACTATTTACCCTCCGAGCAGCAACTGGCCGATCACTATGCGGTAAACCGCCATACGCTGCGTCGGGCGGTCGACGAGCTGGTCAATAAAGGCCTGCTGCAACGCCGCCACGGTGTTGGAATTTTGGTGTTGATGCGCCCCTACGACTATCCGCTGCATGCCCAGGCCCGCTTCAGCCAAAACCTGATGGAGCAGGGCAGCGATCCCACCAGTGAACGTCTGCTGGCGGTGCTGCGCCCGGCCAGTGCCGATGTGGCCGCGGCACTTGGGGTGAGCGAAGGCAATGACGTGATCCACCTGCGTACTCTGCGCCGAGTAAATGGTCTGCCGGTCTGTCTGATCAATCACTTTCTTGCCGATCTCAGCTGGTGGCCGCAGCTGCAACGCTTCAACAGCGGTTCACTCCATGACTTTCTGCAGCACCATACCGGCAAGCAGCTGGTGCGCAGCCAGACGCGTATCAGCACCCGCCGGGCGCAGGCAAAAGAGTGTAAACAGTTGGAAATCGCGCTGCATTCCCCGCTGTTGTGCGTGCGTACCCTGAATAAAACCACCGATGGCGCGATGGCGGAATACTCCGTCAGCCTGACCCGTGGCGACATGATCGAACTGACTCTGGAGCACTAATGAAACAGCAAACGGCCCGCCAGCACTGGCTTTCGGTGTTGGCTCACAGCAGCGCAGCCGAGCTTGACGCGCACTGGCAGCCGCTCAACCTCAAGCCTGAATTTACCCTGATTCGTCCGGCTGAAATTGGCCTGACGCGCCTGCAGGCCCGCATGGGCGCTACCGGCAAGCGTTTTGTGGTCGGCGATGCCACCGTGACGCGCGCAGTCGTGCGGCTTAACGATGGCACCCTGGGTTACAGCTACCTGCTCGGGCGGGATAAAGCCCATGCCGAACGTTGTGCCCTGATGGATGCCCTGTTGCAGCAGACAGAAACCGGTGAACTGCTGCAGGAAAAAATTATTACCCCGCTGGCGGCCTCACGTGAAGAGCAGCGTCAGCTGCGCGCACGTGAAATTGCCAGCAGCAAAGTGGACTTCTTTACGCTGGTACGCGGAGACAATGAATGACTTTACTGGCAAGTTTTAATCATCCGGTTGCGGATGCGCAGCACGCCTTTCGCCGCATTCTGAAAGCCATGAGCGAGCCGGGCGTGATGGTTTCCCTGCCGCTGCAACAGGGCTGGGGCGCACTTTCGCCTGCCGCCACCGCCGTGCTGCTGACGTTGGTCGATCAGGAAAGCCCGCTATGGCTTGACCCGCAGGTGGATAATCAACAGCTGCGCGACAACCTGCGTTTTCATACCGGCGCTTCTGTTACCGACAGCAACGATGCGGCCTTTGCATTAAGCCACGCCGACGCTCAACCCAATCCAGGCGACTTCGCCGCGGGTGACAACCTGGCACCGGAAAAAAGCACCACGCTGATTATCGAAGTGCCCTCGCTAAACGGTGGCCTGGCGCTGCGATTGTCGGGGCCTGGGCTGCGTGAAGCCCGCGCCATTGCGCCACAGCTGCCAGAAAGCGTGCTCGAATACCTGCGCGCCCGGCCCCATCCGTTTCCTCAGGGCGTTGACCTGATTTTCACCTGTGGCGAAGCGATGATGGCGGTGCCACGCACAACGAATGTTGAGGTGTGCTCATGTACGTAGCGGTGAAAGGGGGCGAAAAAGCCATTGCGAATGCCCACCATCTGCAGGCCGACTTGCGCCGGGGCGATCGCGCCGTAGCGGAGCTCTCCTGCGATCAGATTGCACAGCAGCTTGGGCTGGCGGTGGATCGCGTGATGACGGAAGGCGGGATTTACGATCCCTTGCTGGCGGCGTTGGCGATTAAACAGGCCAGCGGTGACCTGGTAGAGGCGATTTTCCTGCTGCGTGCTTATCGCACGACCTTACCGCGTCTGGCACAAAGCACGCCTTTAGCCACCAGCAGCATGCGGATTGAGCGGCGTATCTCGGCTGTGTATAAGGACTTACCCGGCGGTCAGGTTTTAGGCCCGACCTACGACTACAGCCACCGCCTGCTGGATTTTACCCTGATGGCTAACGGGGAAACGCCGCTTCCGCAGCGAAGCGAGCAGGCACTGCCTGAGCACTGTCCGCATATGTTCAGCATGATGAGCGACGAAGGCTTAGCACAGAGTGAAAGCGACGACGACAGCGAACCGACGGATATCACCCGCGAGCCAATGGGGTTTCCCGCTTCGCGCGCCGCGCGGCTGCAACAGTTGGTACGCGGTGATGAAGGCTTTTTGCTCTCTCTGGGCTACTCCACCCAGCGTGGCTATGGGCGAACCCATCCCTTTGCCGGTGAAATCCGCACCGGCTATGTCAGCGTCAGCGTTTGCCCGGAAGAGCTGGGATTTGAACTGGAAATTGGCGAAATGCTGCTGACCGAGTGTGAAATGGTCAACGGATTTACCCACGACGGTGAAAGCGCGCCGCACTTCACGCGCGGCTATGGCCTGGTATTTGGTCGGGCAGAGCGAAAAGCCATGTCCATGGCGCTGGTGGATCGCGCGTTACAGACCCGCGAGCACAATGAACGTATCACCAGTCCGGCTCAGGATGAGGAGTTTGTGCTGTCCCATGCGGATAACGTCGAAGCCGCGGGATTTGTTTCCCACTTAAAACTGCCGCACTACGTCGATTTCCAGGCCGAACTGGAACTGCTGAAACGTCTGCGCCAGGACTATCAGGAGCAGCAAAATGGCTGAGCTCAGCGGCTATAACAACGGTTACCTCGACGAACAAACCAAACGCACGATTCGTCGCGCCATCTTAAAAGCCGTCGCGATTCCGGGCTATCAGGTGCCGTTTGCCGGACGTGAAATGCCCATGCCTTACGGCTGGGGCACGGGCGGGATTCAAATCACCGCCAGCGTGATTGGTGATAAAGATGTGCTCAAAGTCATCGACCAGGGCGCAGATGATACCACCAACGCCGTTTCCATTCGCCGTTTCTTCCAACGGGTCAGTGGGGCCGCCACCACCGAACGCACGGTCGATGCCACCCTGATCCAGACGCGCCACCGTATTCCCGAAACGCCGCTGGAGGAAGATCAGATTCTGATTTTCCAGGTGCCGATTCCTGAGCCGCTGCGTTTTATTGAGCCGCGCGAAACGGAAACCCGCACCATGCATGCGCTGGAAGAGTACGGCATCATGCAGGTCAAACTGTATGAAGATATCGCCCGCTTCGGGCACATCGCCACCACCTATGCCTATCCGGTGAAGGTCAACGATCGCTATGTGATGGACCCGTCGCCGATTCCCAAATTTGATAACCCGAAAATGCACATGATGCCGGCGCTGCAGCTGTTTGGTGCCGGACGCGAGAAGCGCATCTATGCCTTGCCGCCCTATACCAAAGTCGAAAGCCTCGACTTCGACGATCATCCCTTCACCGTGCAGCAGTGGGACGAACCCTGTGCGCTGTGCGGATCGCGCCACAGCTACCTGGATGAGGTGGTGATGGACGATCAGGGAACGCGAATGTTTGTGTGCTCAGATACAGATTTTTGCCACCAGCAGCAGGAACAACAACATGCACAGTGAACAACCGCTGCTCGCGGTCAATAACCTCACTCACCTTTATGCACCGGGAAAAGGCTTCGAGGAGGTCAGCTTTGATCTCTATCCGGGCGAGGTGCTGGGGATTGTGGGGGAGTCGGGTTCCGGCAAAACCACCTTGCTGCGCAGCCTGTCTGCCCGGCTGGTGCCGCAGGCGGGCGAGATTCATTACCTGCAGCGCGATCTCTATCAGATGAGTGAAAGCGACCGTCGCCGGTTACTGCGTACCGAATGGGGCGTGGTACACCAGCATCCGCTGGAAGGATTACGTCCTCAGGTCACGGCGGGCGGCAATATCGGTGAGCGTCTGATGGCTGTCGGCCACCGTCACTATGGTGATATCCGTGCAGAAGCCAGCCACTGGCTACAGGCGGTAGAAATCGCGGCTAACCGTATCGATGATCTTCCCACCACCTTCTCCGGGGGCATGCAGCAGCGTCTGCAAATCGCCCGCAATTTAGTGACCCAACCGAAACTGGTGTTTATGGATGAACCGACAGGCGGGCTGGACGTCTCGGTGCAGGCGCGGCTGCTGGACCTGCTGCGTACTCTGGTACGTGAACTGAATCTGGCGGTGATCATCGTGACACACGATCTGGGCGTGGCGCGCCTGCTGGCTCATCGGCTGCTGGTCATGAAGCAGGGCCGGGTGGTGGAAAGTGGGTTAACCGACCGCGTACTGGATGATCCGCATCATCCTTATACACAACTGCTGGTTTCATCGGTGCTTAACTAAATGGCGACAGCGACAATGAAGACGCAACTGCGCGTGGAAAATTTGTGCAAAACCTTTGTCCTGCACAATCAGAACGGTGCGGCACTGCCGGTATTGCAGGATGCCAGCCTCGATGTCAGTGAGGGGGAATGCGTGGTACTGCATGGGCATTCTGGCAGCGGTAAATCCACGCTGCTGCGTGCCCTGTATGGCAACTATCAGGCCAACAGCGGCAGTATTTGGGTACAGCATCAGGGCGAATGGGTGGATATGGCGCAGGCGCCAGCCCGTCAGATTATCGCGATTCGCCGCGATACCATCGGCTGGGTCAGTCAGTTTCTGCGCGTTATTCCCCGCGTACCAACGCTGGAAATCGTCATGCAGCCCTTGCTGGAGCGCGGCGCTGAACGCGGCTTCTGTGAAGCGCGCGCCAAAGACCTGCTGACCCGGCTTAACGTACCGGAACGTCTCTGGGCCCTTGCGCCCTCGACCTTCTCCGGTGGGGAGCAGCAACGCGTCAATATCGCCCGGGGTTTTATCGCCGATTATCCGGTGCTGCTGTTGGATGAACCGACGGCGTCGCTCGACAGCGTTAACAGCGCGGCGGTGGTAAGCCTGATCGAACAGGCGCGTGAGCGCGGTGCGGCGATTGTGGGGATTTTTCATGATGAAGCGGTGCGGGAACGTGTGGCGGACCGCCTGCACGTGATGCAGCCCTTCACGACAGGGGCAGAAGCATGATCATCAATAATGTAAAGCTGGTGCTGGAAAATGAAGTCGTAGCGGGATCGCTGGAGTTTCGTGAAGACCGTATTACCAACTTTAGCGAAACGACCAGCCAGCTTGCCAGCGCGCTGGATGGCGAAGGCGCGTATCTGTTGCCCGGCCTGGTGGAGCTGCACACGGACAACCTGGATAAGTTTTTCACCCCGCGCCCTAAAGTCGACTGGCCGGCACACTCGGCCATGAGCAGCCATGACGCGCTGATGGTGGCCAGCGGCATCACCACGGTGCTGGATGCCATCGGCGTGGGCGATGTGCGCGATGGCGGTCACCGGCTGGACAACCTCAGCAAAATGATTGGGGCTATTCGCGACAGTAATCGCAAGGGGCTAAACCGCGCCGAGCATTTATTACATCTGCGCTGCGAGCTGCCGCACCACACAACGCTGCCGCTGTTTGAAGCGCTGATCTCGTCACCGGAGCTGTCGCTGGTGTCGTTGATGGACCATTCACCGGGACAGCGCCAGTACGCATCGCTGGAAAAGTACCGCGAGTACTATCAGGGAAAATATCAGCTTAATGATGAGCAGATGGATGAGTTTGAGCGCGATCAGCTGGCGCTGGCCAAAGCCTGGTCACAGCCTAACCGTCTGGCGATTGCCGCGCTGTGCCGTGAGCATGGCATCGCCATTGCCAGTCACGATGACGCCACCGAAGCGCACGTGGAAGAGTCACACGGCGTGGGCAGCGCGATAGCCGAGTTTCCCACTACGCTGGAGGCGGCGAAGGCCTCCCGCTACCGCAATATGCAGGTGTTGATGGGCGCGCCGAATATCGTCCGTGGCGGCTCGCACTCCGGCAACGTTGCCGCCTGGGAGCTGGCGTCCCACGGGATGCTGGATATCCTGTCATCGGACTATTATCCCGGCAGCCTGCTGGATGCGGCGTTCCGCCTGGCGGCAGATGAGCGTAACGCGCTGTCTCTGCCGCAAACTATTGCGCTGGTGACCTGTAATCCGGCCCGGGCGCTGGGGCTGGAAGATCGTGGCGTAATTACTGAAGGCTGCCGCGCCGATCTGGTGCTGGCGCATACCCAACATGGTCATCCCCATATTCGCCATGTGTGGAGTAAAGGTCGGCAGGTGTACTGATGGCCCGGTTTATCTGGCTAACAGGTCCCTCCGGCTCAGGGAAAGACAGCCTGCTGGACCTGCTGCGCGAGGCACCGCCTGATGGCCTGCTGATTGCGCACCGCTACATTACGCGCCCCCACGATGTGGGGGGAGAAAACCATGTTGCCCTGACGGAAGCGGAGTTTATCCGGCGCGAGGCGCTGGGTTTATTTGCCGTTAGCTGGCAGGCCCACGGTTTTCGCTACGGCATCGGGCGTGAAATTGATAGCTGGCTTGAATGCGGGCAAAACGTGCTGGTAAACGGGTCCCGGCAGCATCTGGAACAGGTGCGCGCGCGTTACGGCGCGCAGCTGTTACCCTTGTGCATTGAGGTTTCGCCGTCGGTGCTGGCCGCGCGCTTACGGCAGCGCGGACGCGAAAATGAAGAGGCGATCGCCCAACGGCTGGCTCGCGCTGCGCAGCATCAACCAGAGGGCTGTTTGCGGCTGAATAACGATGGCGCGCTGGCGGATACCGTACAACAGTTACGCCAGCTGCTGGCGCTGTCGCCATGAAACTGACCTTTCTCGGTACTGGCGGCGTGACGGGGGCACCGGTGTTCGGTTGTGACTGTCACGCCTGTTTACGCGCCCGCCAGCAGCCACGTTATAAACGTGCGCCCTGTAGCGCCCTGATTGAAGCCGGTCAGGCGCGTATTTTACTGGACGCGGGCTTGCCCCTGCTGGCCGAACGTTTCCAGCCGGGTGACATTAACCGGATTTTGCTGACTCACTATCATATGGATCACGTGCAGGGATTATTCACCCTGCGCTGGGGCGAAGGCAACGCCATTCCCGTCTGGGGGCCGCCGGATGAGAAGGGCTGTGACGATCTGTTCAAACATCCCGGACTGCTGGATTTCCGTCCATCCCTCACCCCTTTTGTGGCGGAGTCGTTCGGTGCGTTGCGGGTGACGGCACTGCCGCTGCAGCACTCCCGGCTGACGCACGGCTATCTGTTTGACTGGTATGGATCGCGTCTGGCCTGGCTGTGCGATACCTGCGGTCTGCCGCCCGATACAGCGGATTTTCTGCGCGGACAGACGCTGGATCACCTGGTGGTGGACTGTAACGATCCGCCCGGACAGGGCGGGCGCAATCATAACGATCTGACCGCAGCGCTGAAAATCATCGATGAACTGAAACCCCATCAGGCCTGGCTGATTCATTTGAGTCATCACATGGATAACTGGCTGGCAGAGCACGCCTTGCCTGCTCAGGTGCGCGCGGCTTACGACGGTTTGTCGTTGTCTCTCGGTGCCGATTTGCCTGTCACAGTTTAATCATCTAACCGTAATACAGCCTTCATCCCCCATGTTCTTAATATAGCGGTCTCTCGTCAGATTCCTGCGGCGTGAGCAACAGACGCAAGATAATGACGCACGCCAACCAGCACCGACCAGCGATATAACGTCAACTCTGGATTCGGAGGGCGGGCGTACAGAACGTAAACTGTAACAGCGGAGTACATCATGGCACAGGCACTGCTTAAAACTGTGGTCGATAACGTCACGTCATTGACCCATTCAGGCGGGCAAAAAGTGTTGTCTGTTCAGGGATTGAGCAAAGCATACGCTAACAATAAGGTGCTCGATAACGTCAGTTTCGATTTGCATGCGGGCGAATTAGTGGCGGTAATAGGTCGCTCTGGCGCAGGCAAATCGACGCTGCTGCATATGCTCAATGGCACCATTTCCGCCTCACAGGGCGCGATTATCAGTCTGCACCACGGCGAGGCCGATCGGAATGTGGTGAATCTCAGCAGTCGGCAGATGCGTGAGTGGCGCACCCAGTGCGGCATGATTTTTCAGGATTTTTGCCTGGTGCCCCGGCTTGATGTGCTGACCAACGTATTGCTTGGCCGCCTCAGCCAGACGTCCACGCTGAAATCCTTTTTCAAAATCTTCTCTGACGCCGATCGCGCCCGCGCCATTCAACTGCTTGAGTGGATGAATATGCTGCCCCAGGCGTTGCAGCGCGCCGAGAACCTCTCCGGCGGCCAAATGCAACGCGTGGCGATTTGCCGTGCACTGATGCAGAACCCAAAAATTCTGTTGGCGGATGAACCTGTCGCGTCGCTGGACCCTAAAAATACCACCCGCATTATGGATGTGTTGCGTCAGGTCAGCGGTCAGGGCATCAGCGTGATGGTGAACCTGCACTCGATTGAGCTGGTAAAAAGTTACTGCACGCGCGTCATTGGTATTCAGCGTGGTGTGGTGTTGTTTGACGGTCATCCTTCTGAACTCACCGACGGCCTGCTGCATCAGCTGTACGGTGACGAACTGAACCAGATCCACTAACTATCACAGCAAGAGAACAATGCTAATGAAAATGAGATCTTTCGCTTTATTGACTACAGCACTGCTTACCTTTGGCGTTAAGGCAGCGGACGCACCGAAAGAACTGAATCTGGGTATCCTGGGCGGTCAGAACGCGACGCAGCAGATTGGTGATAACCAGTGTGTTAAATCGTTCTTCGATAAAGAGCTGAACGTGGATACCAAAATCCGCAACTCTTCCGACTATTCAGGCGTGATCCAGGGGCTGCTGGGCGGCAAAGTGGATCTGGTATTGAGCATGTCTCCCTCCTCGTACGCGTCCGTCTACATTCAGGACCCCAAGGCCGTTGATTTAGTGGGTATCGTTGTGGATGACAAAGATCAGTCTCGCGGTTACCACTCCGTGGTGATTGTGAAAGCCGACAGCCCCTACAAGAAGCTGGAAGATCTGAAAGGCAAATCCTTTGGTATGGCCGATCCGGATTCAACCTCGGGCTTCCTCGTGCCAAACCAGGCCTTTAAGAAGATGTTTGGTGGCACGATTGATAATAAATACAACAACTTCTTTTCAAGCGTGACCTTCTCCGGCGGTCATGAGCAGGACATTCTGGGCGTGCTGAATAATCAGTTTGACGGCGCGGTGACCTGGACATCCATGGTCGGTGATTACAACACCGGTTACACATCGGGTGCGTTTGGCCGACTGATCCGTATGGACCATCCCGATCTGATGAAGCAGATTCGCATCATCTGGCAATCGCCGTTGATTCCTAACGGTCCAATTCTGGTGAGCAATAAACTGCCAGCAGACTTTAAAGAGAAAGTGGTTGCGGCAATTAAAAAGCTGGATAAAACCGATCACGCCTGTTTCGTTAAAGCCGTGGGCGGCGCGCAGCACATTGGCAAAACCTCTGTTGCTGACTTTCAGAACATCATTGATATGAAACGCGAGCTGATGAAAGGCGCGCGCGGCTAACGGCAGGGCAGTGAGCTTTCCGTCCTCGTGCCGCCTCCAGCAAGGCAGGCGGCACGAGACAGCCGACGGGCTTGTCTGCACGTCAACCTTTCCAGGATGGCTTTGTCACACCTCAATCTGAGACATCTCCCGTGACCGACTTCGAACGTTATTATCAACGTATCCGCCGCCAACAGAAGCGTGACTCGCTCATCTGGTCTTTGGTGTTGGTGGTGCTCTATCTGGCGGCGGCCAATATGTCAGAGTTCAGTCTCGTGACCATCTGGCAATCGTTGCCGCACTTTTTCGATTACATCCGCGAAATTATCCCCGTTTTGCATCTGCCGCTGCTGTTTGCCGATGGCAAGACGGAAGGGTCGCTGGCCTACTGGGGCTATCGTCTGAACATTCAGCTCCCGCTGATTTGGGAAACCTTACAGCTGGCGCTGGCCTCCACGCTGATTGCGGTCGTCATTGCAGGCGTACTGGCATTTTTTGCCGCCGACAACACGCAAACGCCCGCCAGCCTGCGCATCGGAATTCGAGCCTTTGTGGCGTTTTTACGCACGATGCCTGAGCTGGCGTGGGCGGTGATGTTTGTCATGGCGTTTGGGATTGGCGCGATTCCCGGTTTTCTGGCGCTGGCTTTACATACCATCGGCAGCCTGACCAAGCTGTTTTATGAATCGATTGAATCAGCATCGGATAAGCCGGTACGCGGACTTGCCGCCTGCGGTGCCAGCAAGCTACAGCGTATGCGCTTTGCATTCTGGCCCCAGGTCAAACCTACCTTTCTTTCCTACAGTTTTATGCGGCTGGAAGTGAATTTCCGTTCGTCGACCATTCTTGGGCTGGTCGGGGCGGGCGGAATCGGTCAGGAGTTAATGACCAACATCAAACTGGATCGCTTTGATCAGGTCAGCATGACGCTGTTGTTGATTCTGATTGTGGTGTCGCTACTGGATACGGTTTCTGGCCGCCTGCGCCGCCGTGTGGTGGAGGAATAAATATGGTTACGTTGGCCCCTGATATCATGGCGATGAAGCAGCAACATCCTCAACTCTTTGCCGCGCAAAACCGCTATCTGCGGCGTCTGGCTATGCTGGCACTGGCGCTGGTGCTCTATTACGTCTTTTTCTTTATGGTGTACGGTATTGAATGGGGCCGCCTGCTGATGGGCTGTCAGCAACTGGGGCGCTATTTCCTGCGCATGTTTGTCTGGCAGGACTTTGCCAACTGGCCCTTTGGCTACTATTTCTCTCAGGTAGGGATTACGCTGGCGATCGTATTTGCCGGTACGCTTACCGCCACCTTACTGGCGCTGCCATTATCCTTTCTGGCCGCACGTAATGTGATGCATGACCGGGCAGCCCGGCCCATTGCTTTCCTGATGCGTCGTCTGTTCGACATGCTGCGCGGGATTGATATGGCCATCTGGGGCCTGATCTTTGTGCGTGCGGTCGGCATGGGGCCACTGGCCGGTGTACTGGCCATTATCCTGCAGGACGTGGGACTCTTGGGTAAGCTCTATTCGGAAGGGCACGAAGCGGTAGAGCGTTCACCCAGCCGGGGGCTGGGGGCACTGGGCGCGAACAGCTTACAGAAGCACCGTTTTGGTATCTTCACCCAGTCTTTTCCGCAGTTCCTGGCGCTCAGCCTTTATCAGATCGAGTCGAATACCCGCTCAGCGGCGGTCCTCGGCTTTGTCGGCGCGGGCGGTGTCGGCCTGGTTTATGCTGAAAATATGCGCCTGTGGAACTGGGATGTAGTGATGTTCCTGACGTTGATTCTGGTGGTGGTGGTGATGATCATGGATACGATCTCAAGCCATCTGCGTAAGCGCTATATCATTGGGAAAGCGGTGCCGTTGTGGCAGCCGGGCGGGCACGATTAAGCCGCGCGCTTCGCTGCCAGGCGCGCTGGAGCGCCTGTACCAGTTGCGCCTCCTGCCAGGGTTTTGCCAGCCGCTCACACAGCGGCAGCGTGACCGGCTGGTGGCGCAGGTCCTGACCGCTGATCAGTAACGTTGCCAGTTTCGGCCAGGTTTGCTGGGCCTGACGAATGACCTCGGCACCGTTTATCTCCCCCGGCAACATTAAATCACTGATGAGCAAATCGATATCCGGCGTCTGATGCAGAAGTGCCAGCGCCTCTTCACCGGTCGCGCACTCCAGCGTCAGATAACCCAACTGATGCAGGTGCTCACACAGGGTTTGCCGCACCGCCGGTTCATCATCCAGCACCAGCACCAGACGGTCATCGGCGGCATCGGGCTGAGCCGGAGCCGGCACGATGGGACGTGCCGCCGCGACATCAGGTGCACGCGGCAGCAACAGCCGTACCGTTGTGCCCTGGCCGGGCGCGGTTTCCAGCTCTACCTGTCCACCCGACTGGCGGACAAAACCGTAGACCATCGACAGCCCCAGCCCGCTTCCGGTGCCGGTGGTCTTGGTGGTAAAGAAGGGCTCAAAGACCTGGGCGCGCACGTCATCCGCCATCCCACAACCGTGATCGATCACCTCAATCGTCACCCGATCACGTTTTTCACCCTGTTCGCTTCGCCGCTGATTCCAGATGCGCAGGCGAATCTCGCCGCTCTGTCCGCCCATGGCATCTCTGGCATTGACCACCAGATTCATCACCGCATTCTCTAACTGGCTGGCATCTATCCAGGCTGGCCAGCCGGGCCGCTGTGCATCGATAATCAAATGCTGACCGGGCAGCAGCGAGTGCTGCAGTAGCCCCTGTAGATTCTCAATCAACGACACGACGGAAACCGCATGGGGATTCAGGGTTTGTTTGCGCGAAAAAGCCAACAGCCGCTGGGTCAGGAGTGCCGCTCTGTCCGCCGCCTGGCGTGCCCGTTCAATCCGGCTGGCAAGAGGGCCGGGCGCAAGCTGCCCTTCGGTTAACGCCAGGCTGCCGATGATGACGGCCAGCAGATTATTAAAATCATGCGCGATGCCGCCGGTCAGTTGGCCCACCGCTTTCATTTTCTGGCTGTGCACCAGCGCTTCTTCCAGCACCTTACGCGAGGTGCGCTCCAGCACGGTATTCACCATTCCGCGCCGCGGCACGGGGCTAAAGCGCAGTTCCAGCGTCCGTCCGTCTGCCAGCCTGACTTCCTGGGGTTCCGCTAAATCGTGCAACTGCACATCAAGCTGCTCCAGCAATTGCTGATAGTGCATGCCGCGATGCAAATCTCTCGGGGCGATGCCCAGCAGTTGCGGATACTGCGCATTCCATACCACCAATTCCCCGCTGTTATCAAAGAGGGCAAAACCATCGCGCATCGCCAGGAAGGTGGACTCAAGCTGGGTGCTTTTCTCTTTTAACAGACGTGAGGTATGCGCCAGAGAGGCGGTATTGCGGGCAAAAACGTTAAACGCGCGCGCCAGCTCACCCAGTTCATCCCGACGCTGCAATCCTGGTACGCTGACGTTCTGTTCTCCCTGCGCCAGCCGGGTCATCGCCCCCGCAATGGCGGTCAGGCTGGAGCCGAGGTTGCGGTAAATGTAGTAGCCGGTATACACGGTGATCGCCAACGCCAGCAGCGCAGAGAGCATGATAAATCCGCTCACCGAGTCGAGTTGGTGATGTGTCGCAATATTGCGTCTTTCTGTTTGCTGCGCCACCTGCTGTACGTAAGCAGTAATGTCGTCATTCAGCGCGGCCACCAGCGCTTTGATACGGTAGGTGGCGTAGGCGATGGCCAGATCGCTCTGTTCCAGATCCGCCGACAGCGGCGTCAGGCTTTGCAGGGCCTGCACCAGTTGCTGCACGTTGTCACCCAGCGTTCCTTGCGCCGTGACGCTGTGCCATGTGTTCATGACCTGCTGCAGCTGTTCAATCACCGCGGCTGACGAAGGGGTACGGATAGCGATATCCAGCAGCCTGCCGGTCTGCTGTCGCAGCTCCCTGTCGGGTGCGCCTGCGGTCTGCCGCAGTGCCAGGTCGTTAATGCGTTCAAGCAGGAGTTGCGACTGCCATAAACCGCTTAACAACATATTGCGCTGCAGATGGCGCTCATGGCCGGTGCGTAACAGCAGACTGACCGACTGTTCAAGCATCAGGCTGCGCGCCCGGAGGCGAGCCACGCGCTCAGGCTCACGTGCGGCCAGCGGTGTGTTGGCCAGCAAAAAGAGCGAATGCTGCAAAGCCTGCTGATTCTGCTGTAATCGTCGCGATTCACTTTGATATTCAAGCGCACCGACCACCTGGGATAAGCGCACTGCCGTAATGGCGACGTTCGCGGTATCCCGCGCCAGGGCAAGGCTGCCGTTCATATCGGCCAGGGTTTGCGCCTGGGCCTGTTCCTGGATGGTGCCCGCATGACGAAAGCTGGTTACCGCCACCACGCTGACCATTAATGTGACGCACACCACCAACAAATGAGACAGCAACAGGCGACCGCGCGCCCCGACTTGCCACGGTGAACTGCGTTGCATAATGACTCTCCGACCGTGCGACGATGAGCCGAGTATAGGAGCGAGCACAAGGCGGAATATGACAAATATGAATGACCTCTGACATTTTCTATTTATCTGGCCCTGCTTAACTCGCTGCTATTCATAACCAGCAGGAGCGGGTAGATGACAGCAAAGCCGATACTCGAAATGCGCGAGATCACCCGACGCTTTGGTAATTTTTACGCGTTAAAAGGGGTGGATCTCACCGTGTATCCCGGTGAGGTGCATGCGCTCATGGGCGAAAATGGCGCGGGTAAAAGCACCCTGATGAAGATACTGGCGGGTGCCTATACGGCCAGCAGTGGCGAGGTGTTAATTGATGGCAAGCCCTGGCAGTTGAAAGGTCCCAAAGAGGCGTTAGCTGCTGGCATCACGCTGATCTATCAGGAAATCAACCTGGCCCCCAATCTTACCGTGGCCGAAAACATCTTTCTCGGCAGTGAAATTACCCGGGCAGGCATGGTGAAGCGCCACCAGATGGCGGACGAGGCGCAACAGGTGATCAACCGGTTGGGCGCACAGTTCAGCGCCACTGACAAAGTCAGCCGCTTGAGTATTGCCGAGCAGCAGCAGGTTGAAATTGCGCGCGCTTTGCACCGTAACAGCCGGATTCTGGTGATGGATGAGCCTACCGCCGCCCTGTCGAATCGCGAAACCGAACAACTGTTTGCCCTCATCAAACGTCTGCGCAGCGAAGGCATGGCGATTATTTATATCAGCCACCGCATGGCTGAAGTCTATGAACTGTCAGATCGGGTCAGCGTGCTGCGCGACGGGCAGTACGTGGGCAGCCTGACGCGTGACAACCTCAATGCCAGTGAGCTGGTGCGCATGATGGTGGGGCGTCCACTCAGTGACCTGTTTAACAAAGACCGCACGATTCCGCGCGGTGCCGTTCGCCTGGCGATCAACCACCTGTCCGACGGCGGCAAAGTTCATCCCTGTAGCCTGGAGGTTCGTGCGGGCGAAATCGTCGGCCTGGCCGGACTGGTGGGGGCCGGACGCAGTGAACTGGCACAGCTGATCTTTGGCGTGCACCGGCTTAAACAGGGTGAGATCTGGATCGATGGTCAGAAGGTGGCGATTCACTCCCCGCGTGAGGCGATTGCGCACGGCATTGGTTTTCTTACCGAGAACCGTAAAGAGCAGGGGCTGTTTCTGGAGATGGCCGCGCAGGAAAATATCGTGATGGCTACCCTGGAGCGTGATGCCAGCTACGGCATGCTTAACCGTCGCAAATCCCGAAAAATCGCCAGTGAGGCCATTTCGTCTCTCAATATTCGTGTGCCCCATGCGCTGGTACGCGCTGGCGGTTTATCAGGGGGCAATCAGCAAAAGCTGTTGATCTCTCGCTGGATCGCCATCGGTCCCCGCATTCTGATTCTGGACGAGCCGACGCGCGGCGTCGACGTCGGCGCGAAAAGCGAAATTTACCGCATGATGCAGGACATGGCGCGACAGGGCGTGGCCATTCTCATGATCTCCAGTGAATTACCGGAGGTCGTCGGCATGAGCGACCGGGTTTATGTGATGCATGAAGGGGCCATCGCCGGCGAGCTGGCAGGCGACCGGATCAGTCAGGAAAACATCATGACGCTGGCAACCGGTGCGCACAGCGCATCACCGCTTGAAGTATGAGGATAAAACAATGACACAAACGGCACCTGTTAACCCACCGACGATCAAGCGCGCTCTGATGGGCGACATCATGCAGACGGTGGGCATTTTACCGATTTTGATTTTAATCGTCGCGGTCTTCGGTTTTGTTACTCCTAACTTCTTTACCGAAGCCAATTTACTGAACATTACGCGCCAGGCTTCTATCAATATTGTGCTGGCGGCAGGAATGACCTTTGTCATTCTGACGGGCGGTATCGATCTGTCCGTGGGATCGATGCTGGGCACCACGGCGGTGGTGGCGCTGCTGACCTCGCTGGACCCGATGCTGGCATCACTGACGATCCCAATGGCGCTGGGGGCCGGGCTGGTCATGGGATTGTTTAACGGCATTCTGGTGGCCTGGGCCGGACTGCCGCCGTTTATCGTCACGCTCGGCACCTATACCGCTCTGCGCGGCGCAGCCTATCTGCTGGCCAACGGCACCACGGTTATCAATTCCGATATTAATTTTGAGTGGATAGGCAACGGCTATCTTGGGCCGGTGCCGTGGCTCATCGTCATCGCTTTTGCCGTCATCGCCATCTGCTGGTTTATTTTGCGCCGCACCACGCTGGGAGTGCATATCTACGCGGTGGGCGGCAACATCCAGGCGGCCCGACTGACGGGCATCAAAGTGGGCATGGTGCTGGTATTTGTCTACGGCATGAGCGGGTTGCTGTCCGGGCTGGGCGGGCTGATGAGTGCGTCGCGTCTTTACAGCGCCAACGGCAACCTTGGCGTGGGCTATGAGCTGGACGCCATCGCAGCGGTCATTTTAGGCGGCACCAGTTTCGTCGGTGGCATCGGCACCATTACCGGTACGCTGATTGGGGCGCTGATTATCGCCACGCTGAACAACGGCATGACATTAATGGGCGTTTCCTATTTCTGGCAGTTGGTGATTAAAGGGGCGGTGATCATTATTGCCGTGCTGATCGACAAATATCGAACTCGTCATCATGTGGGCTGACAGGCCACATGCGCAGAGCAAACAAAGCGCCATTCAGCAGTTGGCAGATAAATAACAGCAGGAGAAGATCTATGCGTTTTAATCCGATTGTAACTGGGCTGCTGGCGGCAACGCTGTTCAGCGCCGGTGTGGCTCAGGCAAAAGAACTGAAATCTATTGGTGTAACCGTAGGCGATCTGGCTAACCCATTCTTTGTGCAGATCACTAAAGGTGCAGAGATGAAGGCGCGTCAGCTGGCCGGCGACAACGTTAAGGTCACGCTGGTCTCGAGCGGCTACGATCTCGGACAGCAGGTCGGTCAGATTGACAACTTTATTGCTGCCAAAGTGGACATGATTATCCTGAATGCCGCCGATTCAAAAGGGATTGCTCCCGCCGTTAAGCGCGCACGTGACGCCGGTATTGTCGTGGTCGCGGTGGACGTGGCCGCAGATGGTGCTAACGCCACCATCACGTCCGATAACACCCAGGCCGGTGAAATGGCCTGTAAATACATCGCCGATCGCCTGAAAGAGAAAGGCAACGTGGTGATTATTAACGGACCGCCTGTTTCGGCAGTACAGAACCGCGTCGAAGGCTGCATGACCGAGCTGAAACGCCATCCGGACATCAAGCTGCTTTCCTCTAACCAGAACGCCAAAGGCAGCCGTGAAGGCGGACTGGAAGTGATGACCGGCCTGCTGTCGGCAAATCCAAAAATCGATGCGGTGTTTGCCATTAACGATCCTACCGCTATCGGCGCAGACTTAGCTGCAAAACAGGCGCAGCGCAAAGAGTTCTTTATTGTCGGCGTGGATGGTTCGCCGGACGGCGAGGAAGCGCTGAAGCGTAAAAACTCGCTGTTTGCCGCCACGCCAGCACAGGACCCGCAGGTGATGGCAGCCAAAGCCGTGGAGATCGGTTACGACATTCTTCAGGGCAAACCGGCCCCGGATAAACCGGTACTGATCCCGGTGAAGTTAATCGATCGTAATAACGTCAGCAGCTACAAGGGCTGGACAGTGAAATAAACCGGCGCGCGGCACCTCAGGGTGCCGCTTTAACGGGAGAGCTGAGGATGCAACGCTCCGAAGTGAATGTGTTTTTGCAAAACACGCGAGACTTTTTTACGCGTCAGGATGTCCATCTGCCGCCCTGGGCGGATTACGATATCCGTCAGTGGCGTCAGCAGCAGTGTGATATGGATGAAATTGTGGCGTTACGTCTGGGCTGGGACCTCACCAGCTTTGGCGCCGATGATTTTCTGCAAACCGGCCTGACGCTCTTCACCCTGCGCAATGGCTCACCGGGCGGAAAGCCCTGGCACAAACCCTATGCTGAAAAAGTGATGCATGTGCGTGAAGGTCAGGTGACGCCGATGCATTACCATCCACGAAAAATGGAAGACATTATTAATCGCGGTGGCGGCAATCTGATCGTCGAGCTTTACAACCGTGAAGGCAATGAAAAAGCGAGCACGCCGGTCACGGTGTCGCTGGATGGCATCAGGCAAACCCATGCTGCAGGGTCACAGCTCCGGCTGTCACCTGGCGAAAGCGTCACTCTGATAGCCGGTGTCTGGCACAGTTTCTGGGGCGAAAACGGCTTTGGCGATGTGCTGGTCGGGGAAGTCTCGATGCCTAACGATGACGATAACGACAACGTGTTTCTGACGCCGCTGGCACGCTTTAACGCCCTCGATGAGGATCAGGAGCCGCACCGGCTGCTCTGCAACGACTATTCCCATTGGCTCAATCTGAGGAGTGAATAATGGCATTGATCTCTCTGGCACAAGGGCTGGCTCATGCACAGCAAAATGGGTACGCACTGGGCGCGTTTAATGTTCTGGACAGCCATTTTCTGCGCGCGCTGTTTGCGGCTGCCGGGCAGCAACGCTCACCTTTTATTATCAACATTGCAGAAGTGCATTTTAAATACGTCACCCTCGACCAGATCGTTGAGGCGATAAAGTTTGAAGCCGCGAAGCACGCTATTCCGGTGGTGCTCAATCTGGATCACGGTTTGCACTTCGAAGCGGTGATGCAGGCCATCCGCCTGGGCTTTACCTCGGTAATGTTCGACGGTTCGACCCTGAGTTATGACGAAAACATTCGCCAGACCCGCGAGGTTGTCAGGGCGGCACATGCCGTGGGCGTGTCGGTTGAAGCGGAGCTGGGTGCGGTAGGGGGAGATGAAGGTGGCGCGCTCTTTGGGGAGGCCGATAGCGAAAAATTCACCGATCCGCGCCTGGCCGCCGAATTTGTCCATGAAACCGGCATCGATACGCTGGCGGTCGCCATTGGGAATGCCCACGGCAAATACAAAGGCGAACCCAAACTTGATTTTGACCGGCTGGCCGCCATCCGTCAGCAAACCGGCGTGCCGCTGGTGCTGCACGGTGGATCGGGCATCAGCGATGCGGATTTCCGCCGGGCTATCTCGCTCGGTATTCATAAAATTAACTTTTATACCGGCATGTCCCAGGCGGCACTCGACGCGGTAGAGCGCAGTCTGGCATCACGCAATACGCGTTATGACGAGTTTGCTGAACTGCTCATGGCGGTAGAAAAAGCCATTTGTGAGACGGTCATGCAGCAAATGAAGATTTTCGGCAGCGTAGGGCAGGCATAGATGAGCGCGCGGCGCGGCATTCTGGCCGCTGGCGTGATGCTGGTGGATTACGTCCACCGCATTAGTCACTGGCCGGAGCAGGGCTGGCTGGCGGAGGTGCAGCATAGCGAAAAGGCGGCAGGTGGCGCGCCGCTTAACGTCCTGCTTACCCTGTCGCGCATGCACTGTCAGCTTCCGCTGGTGGCGATCGGCCTGTTAGGGAATGACGCCGACGGTGACTATCTGCTGACCATGATGCAGGAGGCGCAGATCGATCATCGCTGGGTGCAGCGTACCAGTCATAAGCCCACCGCGATGACGCAGGTGATGACGGCACCGGATGGGCAGCGAACGTTTTTCTTTTCACCCGGCGCGAACGCCCTGCTGGACAGGCCCCATTTTGCGGCCGTTGATGACGCACAGCGCATCTTCCATTTAGGCTATTTACTGCTGCTTGAAACGCTGGATGGCGCAGACAGCGAATTTGGTACGCGCAGCGCCCGTTTACTGGCCCAGATGCAGCAGCGTGGCTATTTTACCTCTCTGGATTTGGCCTCGCGTGTTGGTGATTATCGCCCCCAGGTGCTGCCCGCACTACGCTGGCTGGATTATCTGATCATTAACGAACTGGAAGCACAGGCGCTGTCAGGTATTGTGTTGCGTGACAGTCAGGGGATTCAGCCACCGGCGGCTTTTGCAAACGCCGCACAGTGGCTGGCCGGGCAGGGCGTGCGCCAGCGCGTCGTTATTCATGCGCCGGAAGGTGCATGGGGTCAGGAGGTGGGCGGCGAGGGCATCTGGCAGCCAGCATGGCAACTGGCACCGGACGACATTGTTGGCAGTGTAGGAGCCGGCGATGCGTTTTGCGCGGGGGTGCTGTTTGCCAGCCATCAGGGCGATGACATGCTGTCGACGCTGCAACTGGCTCACACCTGTGCCTGCTTTAACTTACGCGCGGCGAATGCCATCGATGGCATTCGTCCACTGACCGAGATGCGGCAGTGGATGGCTCAGGCCGTTTGCGTCGAGAGCCGCAGACCTTCAGGTTTCACCACGTCCGCTGAAAAAACATAACCCAGCCCGCGAATCGTGCGGATCAGGCCGGGTTGATGCGGGTTCACTTCGATTTTACGGCGCAGCCGCATAATCAGAACATCGATAGTACGGTCAAACACATCCATGTTTTCGCTATGAGTGAGTTCCAGTAACTGATCGCGCGTCAGGACCTTGCGCGCATGTCGTACCATGGCGCGCAGCAAGGTGTATTCACCCTGGGTTAAGGTCACGGTTTCACGCTGCGGATTCAGTAACTGGCAGCGCGCCTCATCAAGCAGCCAGCCATTAAAACGCCATCCTTCATGGTCGCCTTCCGGCGTCACGACGCGCCCGCTACGCCTGAGTGCAGCGCGCGCCCGCGCAACGACGACGCGGGGGTTGAAGGGCTTGGCGATATAATCATCCGCTCCCATCTCCAGGCCCACCACCATCTCCGCTTCCGATCCCATCCCGGTCAGCATAATCACCAGAATGTCCGGCCGCTGACGCTGCAACTGCTGCAGAACCAGCAATCCATTGGTGTCGGGCAACATCATGTCCAGCATCACCAGTGAAATTTCCGGGCGTTCGCGCACCATCGCGAGGGCATCTTTTCCCTGATGACAGCGATAAACCAACAAACCATGTTCACTGAGTGCGTCCTGCAACAGATCGCAGACAGCATGATCGTCATCCACCACCAGAATTGCTGGCTTCATCGTGTGACCTCAATGTTACTGAAGGGTTAAATGCGAGTGTACACATTCCAATACTGTCTGCAGGTTGATGCTGCTGAAACGTGACCAGCGTCGCCTGGCAAGGTGCTAAACCGTGCGTAAGCGCAGAATTTCCCGGAGAGTGAACCGTGCAGGAAAACGATTGCGCTGTTAGGGGGCAATGCACCATAATCGCGCCCTGATTCGGTTCAGAATTATCTTAAGGCTCGCTTGCGCTCACCCAGGTAATCGATTGCGTGCCAGGCTGGCACAGCAATTGCTTAAGCCTTTGCAATTGCTCACGTGACTAAGGAAAGCGAAAACAGTATTTCGGGTGGCCGGGCTGGCATGCGACAGCACTGGCGATCCCTCAGTATCACAACAAACAGCATGACCATAACTTTGGCAAGAGAGCGCGCACCTAAGTGACGTCTCTATCATCGAGAGATAATGATGTTAGAAAAACTATTTAAATTAAAAGCGCACAACACAACCGTACGCACTGAAATCATCGCAGGAATTACCACCTTCCTGGCGATGGCCTACATTCTGTTTGTTAACCCCAGTATTCTGGGCGCAACCGGCATGGATAAAGGTGCCGTTTTTGTCGCGACCTGTCTGGCAGCTGCGATTGGTTCTGTATTAATGGGGCTGATTGCCAACTACCCGATTGCGCTGGCACCGGGAATGGGGCTGAATGCCTTTTTCACCTATACCGTTGTCTTGCACATGGGCTATAGCTGGCAGATTGCATTAGGTGCGGTGTTCCTGTCCGCCGTGATCTTCTTTGCCTTATCCATATTTAAGATTCGCGAATGGATTATTAACAGCATCCCGCTGCCGCTGCGCGCAGGTATTGCCGCCGGGATCGGGCTTTTCCTGGCGATTATCGCGCTGGAAGGTGCCGGAATCGTGGTGGATAACCCGGCCACGCTGGTGGGGATTGGCGATCTGACCAAGCCGGGACCGCTGCTGGCGATGTTAGGTTTTATCATCATCGTCGTCCTGGAAGCACGTCGCGTCACAGGGGCCGTATTAATTGGCATTTTGCTCATTACCTTTATTTCCATGGGGATCGGCCTGACCAAATTTGGTGGTGTGTTTTCTGCACCGCCTTCAATCGCGCCAACCTTTATGCAGTTGGATATTGCCGGAGCCTTTAACGTCGGCTTAATTAGCGTGATTTTTGCTTTCTTGTTTGTCGATGTGTTTGATAACACCGGCACACTGCTGGGCGTGACCAAACGTGCCGGGCTGGCTGACGAGCAGGGCAACGTGCCTAAGATGGGGCGCGCGCTGGTTGCAGACAGTGCTGCCGCGCTGTTTGGTTCTCTGCTGGGGACATCTACCACCACCAGCTATGTCGAGTCTGCCGCTGGCGTCAGCGCAGGCGGACGTACCGGTCTGACGGCTGTGGTGGTTGCCGTTCTTTTCCTGCTTGCGCTGTTCTTTTCTCCCCTCGCGTCAAGCGTACCGGTTTATGCCACCGCACCGGCGTTACTGTTTGTCGCTGTTTTGATGACGTCCGGGTTGGCTGAAATTGACTGGAAAGATATCACGACTGCCGCCCCTGTGACGGTAACCGCACTGACGATGCCGCTGACGTATTCTATTGCCAACGGTATCGCGTTTGGCTTTATCACCTGGACCGTGGTTAAGTTACTCAGCGGGCGCACTAAAGAGATTAATGTTGCACTGATTATTCTTTCTATCTTATTTGTCATTAAACTTGGCTGGCTGAGTGCCTAATTAATCAGACCGTTACAGTATATTGAATATGCTGTAACGGTTTTAATGCGGCATGCCAAATTAACGGGTGACGGTTATTCACGGTTATCTTCAATCCTTGTGCGCTCCCTTCCAGATCCTCTCTGAACTACCTTTTCTTCACGCCGCTGTCCTTTTATCCTTTGATTAAACATTGCGAATAAAGGAACGAGTTGACTCTCTTTTTATTTTTCCTTTTTATTCAATCAGGTAATGTTTATTGCGCGAGACTTTGCTTCAATAACAGTGAAGCAGGTTGGAACTTACATTAATGGATTGAGTTAATCCGCCTGTCAGGAAAAAATAATGGGCAATCTGTATGGAAAACGGAATCGCGGTAATCCGCATTTGACCCTCAGTCATCGCTGGACAGGAGGCAGAAAAATGGAAAATTTTGAGATGCGCTTTGAGCGACTTGAAGCCGACAATCATCAAATAAAAATCGATCTGGCGCTTTTTAGTGGGCGCGCCATGGCGTTTGCGACCAAAGCCGATCTTGAGCGTCTGCGCTCGGAGCAGACTGTGTTTCATGTTGAAATACGTCAGCGATTTACTCAACTGGAAGATAAAGTTGAACATTTTAGCATCAGGTTTGCCGATGTTGACGGCAGGCTGGTCAGCATTGAGAGCAAGCTGACTGAAATCGATGGCATATTATTCAACTTTGCTCATCGATTTAATCTTATCGATATCCAGTTCAGCGCGATAAATGCGAAGTTTGATGATGTTTACAAAAAATTCGACGCTATTGATGTGAGATTTAACGGTATTGAAGCACGTCTTGACGGCATTGATTTCAGGCTTAATGGCATTGATATCAGACTTGATGGCATCGACAGGCGACTTGATGCCATGGATCATCGATTCGACAAGATTGACGAAAGATTCGATAAACTGGATTTAAAATTTGAAAGCCTGAATAACCGTCTAATCTGGACGTTAATGGTCCCGGCTATCCTTGCTGTATTTGCCTGGTTCATCAACACTGCCGTATTAAACGCAGCCTGAATCAGCATAACGTATTCAATGTAGAGACGGCATTAATGTGAAATGCATTCACACTTAATACCGTCTTTTTCATCTTTTATCGTTTAACGGAACGGTGGTTCGTTAAACGTGCGTAACTTACGTGAATGCAGCTTATCACCTTCAGCCCGCAATAATTCCACGGCACGAATACCAATCTGCAGATGTTCTGAAATCGCACCATCGTAGAAGCGGTTTGCCTGACCGGGCAGCTTGATCTCGCCATGCAGCGGCTTATCTGAAACACAGAGTAATGTGCCATAAGGCACCCGGAAGCGATAACCCTGCGCGGCAATCGTCGCACTTTCCATATCGACGGCGACGGCACGGCTGAGGTTAAAACGCAGGGCAGAAGCCGAATAGCGCAGTTCCCAGTTGCGATCGTCAGTCGTTACAACGGTTCCGGTGCGCAGGCGTTCTTTGACCTCTTCGCCCGGCATACCGCTGACCGATTTGGTTGCGTCATACAACGCCCGCTGAACCTCAGCGATGCTTGGAATCGGGATATCGGGTGGCAACACGCTGTCAAGCACATGGTCATCACGCAGATAAGCGTGCGCCAGCACATAGTCACCGATACGCTGGCTTTCACGCAGGCCACCACAGTGCCCAATCATCAGCCAGGCATGGGGACGAATAACGGCCAGATGATCGCAGATGGTTTTGGCATTGGACGGACCGACGCCGATATTAATCAGGGTAATGCCCCGGCGGTTGGGTGAGGTCAGGTGCCAGGCGGGCATCTGATGCTTCTTCCACGCTAAATCAGACAGCATCGCTTCGTTGTCTTCCGTACTGGCTGTCAGAACGACATCACCTGCGCAGACAAGACTGTCAAAAGGCGTCGAAGGATCGCGAACCTGCTCAATGGCCCAGCGAACGAATTCGTCTACATAGCGCGTGTAGTTGGTGAACAGTACAAACGGCTGAAAATGCTCAACGGCGGTGCCGGTATAATGGCGCAGGCGGGCGAGTGAAAAGTCAGTGCGCAGCGCATCGAAGTGAGAAAGAGGGAAGGTGGCATCGGCATGAAATAAACCGTCTGCCGTTTCATCACCAATCTGCGACAGCTCGGTGGTGGGAAAATGGCGGGCAATACCGGCGCTCATGGTGCGGTCCAGCGACAGGTCAGAACCGTCAATGACGTAAGGATAAGGGATTTCCTGACGCGAAGGACCGACGTCGATTTCTACCTCATACTCTTTTTCCAGCATAGCAAGCTGCTCAGAAATGTAATGGCGCAGCAAAGCCGGGCGCGTAATCGTAGTGCTGTAACTGCCTGTGTGAGTAAAACGTCCCCAGGCGCGGGTACGATTCTGCTGAGGGCCATCGCCCTGCCATGTAATACGTAATTCAGGATAAACAAACAGACCTTGCGACCGGGCAACGGGATCAGGTAACGATCCTTCTTCCGTGTAGGCTTTTATCGACGCGCGCAGGGCATTCACTGCATCGTCATACATCTGCTCAAGCGTATCAAGCGCCTGCTCGCGTGTAAGATTTTTCCGTTGGGCGGGCATAACTTCTCCTTTCACATGCTTACGACAATTTCCTTCAGCTTAGCGGGTTTAACGAAGGATTTGGTGAAGAATCTATGATCGCGCGCATTTTACTGCTGCGAGTTATAGGCGAGGCTTAACGCTGGCGCGATGGGGTAAGTGAAAATGCAGATAAACCCGACCATTACATCAGGTTATCCGCACAGAAAAGGCATTCTTCCAGGGATTATTGCGTGCCGGATGCGACAACGCGGCGATTTAAATGGGTGGGAGGCAGAGATAAAAAAAGTGTGTAACCATGATTTAACAGGAATGCAAAACGTTTTGCATATTTGCCCGCAGGCTACCATCATTAGAGTTATTCCCCCGACTTCTTCATATTTGGTACTCCTTTGCAAAATCCCGGCGTAGCAGTGGTGCAGGCGATTAAGCGCACGGCGTGGTATCCCAAACGTCGTTCCTACCGCACGCTGTACTGGCGTGAAATTTCGCCGCTTGCAGTTCCTATCTTTTTCGAAAACGCCTGTGTGCTGTTAATGGGTGTGTTGAGTACTTTCCTGGTCAGTTGGCTGGGTAAAGAGGCGATGGCAGGCGTGGGCCTGGCTGACAGTTTTAACATGGTCATCATCTCCTTTTTTGCCGCCATCGATCTCGGTACTACCGTAGTCGTCGCCTTCAGCCTGGCAAGACGCAACGGCAAGCGTGCCCGCGCCGCCACGCGCCAGTCTCTGGCCATGATGACGATTTTGGCGCTGGTGCTGGTCATTGCTATCGAATTCTGGGGCCACCTGATCATTGATGCTATTGCGGGCGCTGCCGAACCAAAAGTTAAAGCCTTAGCACTGAGCTATCTCCAGGTTTCCGCATGGAGCTATCCGGCAGCGGCAATCACGCTAATCGGCAGTGGCGCGCTGCGTGGGGCAGGGAATACCAAGATCCCGATGCTGATAAATGGCGGGATGAATATCCTCAATATCATGATCAGTAGCGTACTCATTTATGGCTGCTTTTCATGGGATGGACTGGGGTTTGTCGGCGCTGGATTAGGGTTAACCATTACCCGCTACATCGGCGCTTTCGCCATTATTTATGTGCTAATGATTGGATTTAATGCTTCGCTTAAAATCACGCTTTCCAGCTATTTTCGTCGCTGGAACAGCAGCATCTTATATGAAGTACTGAGCATTGGCGTGCCTGCCAGTATTGAATCCGTGCTGTTTAACGGCGGTAAATTGCTGACTCAGGTTTTTGTCGCAGGCATGGGCACCAATGAAATTGCCGGTAATTTTATCGCCTTCTCTGTGGCTTCATTGATTAACCTGCCGGGTAATTCTCTGGGTTCAGCGTCAACTATCATCACCGGAAGGCGGCTGGGTAAATACCAGGTGTTTCAGGCTGAACGGCAGGCAAAGCATGTCTTTTGGCTGGCCACGCTCTGTCTGTCATGTATTGCTGCGCTTACCGTACCGCTGGCAGGTTTACTGGCCCGTTTCTACACCAGCGATCCCGACGTCATCAATGTGACTAAACACCTCATCTGGCTGAATGCCTTGTTCATGCCAATATGGGCCGCTTCGTGGGTTCTTCCCGCCGGTCTCAAGGGCGCGCGTGATGCCCGTTACACAATGTATGTCTCCATGTTCAGCATGTGGTGTGCCAGGGTTGTTGTGGGCTACCTGTTGGGCATTGAACTGGGGATGGGCGTGACTGGCGTCTGGCTTGGCATGTTCCTCGACTGGATGGTGAGAGGGCTCTTTTTCTGGAGACGATTCAACAGCGGTAAGTGGTTGAACAATTACCGTAAGATGATTGCCAAAGCCCAGCAGTCGTGATTTCTGCGTACACCGCGCTGGCTAACGCTGGTCTGTGTTGGCGTTCAGCGTAACGCTTGCGGCTTCCTGTTTTCGTCCGTACAGACGTCACTTCCCGCATCCATACTTTCATTTAAAATCGGCCCTCAGGCGTTATCCCTGCGGGCCTGGCTGGTCTGTAACAACTGACGCGATGCCGTTTAATTTCCCCATAACAGTTGCAGAAAGACGCTATTAATTGATCAGGTTATTAAGATAATTCTTAAATTAATATAAGTTCTTGTTTTTAACTCATTGAATTTAAATAAATTAAATGAATTAGGATTTATTACGTATGGGTAAAATTTGACTTAATTACGATTTAATACTTAAAAACGCTTCCCCGGCGCGCCCCTTATCCTGCTTTCCAGACATAATTTCTTCATTAAGCATTCGTTATGCTAATGTTTACAGGCTTAAGCGGAGCGGGAGGCAGCCCGAATTCGCGGTTTTTAGCCATTTTGATGGCAATATTCTCAGGCCAGTATGAAGTTTGCGTTAACCATAAATATTAGTTTTATTACTGATTAGGATGTGTCTGAGCTATGTTGAAATTTTGCAGGCATTATGTAAAGCTGTGTAAGATGTTAATAAAAGGAAAAGAACTTTACACAGGCGAGCAGGATGTTCAGGCTCGTGCGGTAGCTATGGTGCTGCAGTTTAATTTGTAAACCATTGATTTATTGCTATTTGTGTGAGATCGACTGGAAGTTAAGCAGGATGTTGCCATTCTCCCCACACTTATAACGATTAATCAGCCTTGCAAAACTTAACGATTCAGCAATATGAATTGTTTGCGCGTAATAGTTAACCAGGCTGTCTTAATGACGTTTGCGTTTAGGAATTTGTCAGTTTGCTGAATGTTTAATCTTACATTCAGCCGTCTTGTTCCGGTCATCAGGTTTTTATGAGCAGTTTCTACACTGTTCAATCTCATCGAATATAAATTTTACACTCAATAAATTATCTTATTCAGGCAAATTGTTTTGTTAATCAGGATGTTGGCTCCAGATGGCGGCCGGCATACCTCGTATGACGACATGGTTTGCTTAACACCGGCCAATGGCCACTTTTTGGGTATTAATGGAACTAAATATGAAGAAAATGGTGAACTTTCGAATTGCATTAAGCCTGATGTTCGTTTTTGCTGTTGCAGGCTGTAAAACACCGCCAAAAATGACGGATGACACAATGGTGACCAGCACGGTTGATGGCACCACCTTGATGCATCGTCATGCCATTGCTGCACCCGCTCAGTTTTCTGCCTTGAATGAAACCTATCGCGCATTGTATCCGGCGTCCGTCATGACGCGCCCGGATTTCAGCGGCAAAGTGGTTGAAACCCTAAAAACCGGTGAAAGCTATACCGTTGTCGGCCAGGTTGAAAATAACTGGCTGGCATTGGGTGAAGACGCGCAGGCCGAAGCCGCACCCGCGCCAGCTGCCGATGCAAAAGCAGCTGATAACAAAGGTGCCGCTGCTCAGGCCCCAACCAGCGCTGTAAAAGTCATTGGCTATGTGCCGTTCCGTGCCGTGGTGAAAAGCGATATGTACGATCAAACCGTTAAAGCTGACCAGCCAAAGCGTCGTGTGCGTGCCGCTGCCAGGAAAAAGACCTGTGTGTCAGTCGATGGCAACAGTCAGGCGTGCCAGAACAAAAATAACGGTACCTGGATCATCAACTAAGTCAGGGGCAGGGAGGGACAGAAATGGCACATACCTATTTACGCGCTGGTCTGAAAATATGGCTCTGGCCCTTCCTGCTACTCTTGCTGACGGCATGCAGTAGCAGTAAGCCTGATATCGCGCGCTACAACCTGAATTTTCAGGCGCATCCACAAATCAATGGTGGCGCGCCGTTGAAAGTCCGGGTGATGTTACTGACGTCGGATGCGGAGTTTATGTCCGCTGACTTTTTCACCTTACAGAATCAACCTGCTGCCGCGCTGGGAAATACGCTGCTTAACAACCAGCAGTTTTTCCTGATGTCCGGTCAGCTCACTAAAACGCTGAGTGCCAAAAGTCTTCCTGAAGCACGTTTCATCGGCATCATGGCGGAATATCAAAAGCTGGATGGCAAAGTGTGGCGGCTGGCGTTGCCTTTTCCTGACAGCGACAGCAGTTCGTTCTGGCAGTTCTGGAAGAGCAATGATGGTGAGTTAAACGCCAACATTATCGTAGACGATGCCGGCATGCGTCCCGTTAAGCAATAAAACCGTCTTCAAAGGATGATTATGAACAGAGCCGAAAAGGTTGTTTGGGCGGAAGGGATGTTTTTACGTCCCCACCATTTTCAGCAGGCAGAAAACTTTCTGCAAAACGCACTGCGTGAATGGGGCCAGTCGCAACGTCCTTACGTTTGGGGATTTTTCGATCTCGAATTTGATGAAGCTCTGTTACGGCAGGGTAAACTGGCGCTCAGTGCCGCCAGCGGATGCTTGCCAGATGGTACCTTTTTTTCCTTCAGCCAGCCGCAACACGGGCCCGCACCGCTGGATGTGCCGGGCAATATAGACCGCGCTAAAGTGGTCCTGGCGATTCCTGCTCGCCGTAACGGACGTGAAGCCGTGACCTTTCAGGATTCACCGGATTCGCTGGCGCGCTATCTGGCCTGGGAAGCGGAAGTTGAAGATGATAATGCGCAGGCTGTCGGGACGGCCACCGTCCAGTTTGGCAAGCTGCGCCTGCGTTTGATGCTGGAGCAGGATCTGACCGCAGAATGGACAGCGATGGGCGTTGCCCAGATCGTTGAAAAACGCAGTGACAACCACATTCGTTTAGACAATGACTACATTCCCCCCACACTTACCCTTGCTGGCAGTCGTCCGCTACAGAGCATGATGACCGACCTGCACGGCATGATTCAGCAGCGTAGCCAGCAGTTAAGCCAACGTGCACCCGGCACAGGCCGTTTTAACAGCGCAGATATGGTGGATTTTATGCTGCTGGCGCTGCTCAATCGCCAGTTAGGCCTGCATGCGCATCTGCAGCACCTGCCGCTATTGCATCCCGAAACCCTCTACAGCCACTGGCTGCAGCTGGCTGCTGAGCTGGCAACGTGGACGGAGGCTCGCACGCCAGATGCTTTTCCCCTCTACGACCATGATGACCTGCAGGGCTGTTTCTCGCGCCTCACGCTGTTGTTGCGCCAGGGGCTGTCACAGGTCATGGAAGAGAGCGCTATCCAGTTACCGCTGACCCAACGCTCACACGGCCTGAATGTCGCAACCGTGCCGGATAACAGCATGGTGCGCGAGTTTGGCTTTGTGCTGGCAGTGAAAGCCAGTGTGCCAGCGGAAGCCCTGAAAACGCATTTCCCGGCGCAAATGAAGGTCGCTCCGGTCACGAAAATTCGCGACCTCGTGCAGTTGCAGTTGCCTGGCCTTGCCCTGAAAGCCATGCCGGGCGCGCCGCCGCAGATCCCATGGCATGCAGGTTACAGCTATTTTGAGTTGGATAAGAACAGCGAGCTGTGGCAGGAGATGGAACGATCGGGTGCCTTCGCGCTGCACCTTGCCGGTGATTTTCCGGGCCTGAACATGGAGTTCTGGGCCATTCGCAGTCAGTCAGAATAATTCAAACTGAGCAGGCATGATGCAGGAACAAAATAAACCGAACAGTGATGCATTTCAGCAGGATCTTAGCCATCAGAATATTTTGGTGGCAGCCGCTAATCCGCTGATTAACGCGATTCCACAGATTCGTCACTCCGTGTCGCATGACGATCCCGCACGTCTACGTCAACAGCTTATCGACCAGATCCGCCGTTTCGAGCTGGCCTGCCAGCAGTCCGGTCTGAGTTATGAGGTGATCGTAGGCGCGCGTTATTGTTTGTGTACGGCACTTGATGAAGCTGCAGCACTGACGCCCTGGGGAAGCCGTGGCGTGTGGACCAGTAATGGCTTGCTGGTGACCTTCCACAATGAAACCTGGGGCGGTGAAAAGTTTTTCCAGTTGCTGGCGAAGCTTTCGCAAAATCCGCGTCAGCACATCCTGTTACTGGAGCTGATCTATTTCTGCTTACTGCTTGGTTTTGAAGGGCGCTATCGGGTTTTAGATAATGGCCGTTCTCAACTGGACACCATTAAACAGCGTCTGTTGCAGATGATTCGAAGCGTCAGGGGCAGCTTTGCCGCTGCCTTATCGCCGCATCCGACTGACCAGCCAGTATTGCGCAAACTGTGGCGACCGATGATTCCGCTGTGGGCCTGCGCGGCGCTGGCTGGTCTGGCTGCCTGCCTGTTCTATATTGTGCTGAACTGGCGTCTGGGGGATTACACCTCGCCAGTCCTGGCAAAAATTTATCAGACGACGCTGCCAGAAGTGCAGATCCGCAATCCGGCACCGCCGCCGCCGCCGTCCCTGAATCTGAAGTCCTTCCTCAAGCCTGAAATCGACGAAGGCCTGGTTGCCGTGCGTGACGAGGCAGATCAAAGCGTGGTGACGCTGAAAGGGGATGGCCTGTTCGCATCCGGCTCGACAGAGATTCGCGGACGTTATGACGCGGTCATCCAGCGTATTGCTGAAGCCATGAATAATGTCAGTGGGAAAATTCTGGTGGTGGGCTACAGCGATAACGTTCCGATTCGCAGTGCACGATTCGCGTCCAACTATGAGCTGTCACTGGCGCGAGCCCAGTCCGTGCAGACCGTGTTGCAAAAACAGTTGGCTAAACCATCACGCGTTAAAGCGGAAGGGCGTGGCGAAACGCATCCGTTGGTGCCGAATAACAGTGCAGAAAACCGCGCACGTAATCGTCGTGTCGAGATTACATTGCAGGTCGCACCTGATACGACGCAAGCTGAACTCAACGGCCTGGCGAGAGGGAACTAATCCATGCTGAACGTACTATTTGCGGTACTGACCAGCCGTCTGGCCTGGGGTTTTGTCGGTATTACCGCGTTATCATTTATTATCTGGGTTATCGGCCCGGTGTTCTCAATTGTGGATTCTCGCCCGCTGGAGTCTGAACAGAACCGCATGATCAGCATTGCGCTGCTCTATGTCGTCTGGGGCCTCAGTCAGGCAATTCCGCGCGTTTACAACTACTGGCTGAACCGGAAACTGATGTCCAGCTTGGAGAGTAATAAGTCGGATGCGCCGGAAGAAGACCGCAAGCGTCTGACCAGTGAAGATCAGGTGCTGGCGACTCGCTTCTCTGAAGCCACAGAGATGCTTAAAAAAGCACACTTTCAGCGTCAGAGCAGTAAAGGTGCACCTTTCTGGGCACAGCGCTTCAGTCATCAATATCTCTATCAACTGCCGTGGTACATGATTATCGGCGCACCGGGTGCCGGTAAAACGACGGCCCTGGTGAACTCCGGGTTGCAGTTCCCACTGGCGGATAAGTTTGGTAAGGCCGCACTGCGCGGGATTGGCGGTACGCGTAACTGCGACTGGTGGTTTACTAACGAAGCCGTGTTGCTTGATACAGCAGGACGTTATACCACTCAGGAAAGCCAGCAGGAGCGGGATGCCGGTGAATGGCATCAGTTCCTTGAACTCCTGCGTAAATACCGTGGACGCCAGCCGGTTAACGGCGTCATCGTGACCTTGAGTGTGGCGGATCTGTTATCCCAGTCACCTGAGGCCATGCGTAATCAGGCGGTGGCGTTGCGCCAGCGACTGATGGAGTTGCATGACCAACTCGGTATCCGTTTCCCGGTGTACGTTCTGGTTACCAAAACCGACCTGTTAAAAGGCTTCCGCAGCTATTTTTCCAGTCTGGACAAGGCACAGCGCGAGCAGATTTGGGGCTTTACTTTCCCTTGGGCAAAAGCATCAACGGCAGACTTTGAACTCAGCAGCCAGTTTCAGCAGGAATATTCGCTGCTGCAACAGCGACTGGATGCGGGACTTGCTGATGTCCTGTTGGCGGAAAGTGATGCTCAGGCTCGTGCCGAAAGCTACCTGTTTCCACAGGAATTTGCCGCGCTGCGCCCACAGTTGGCCGAAGCGTTGGATATCCTGTTTGCACGTTCCGATTTTGAAACCCAGTTTGCGCCGCGCGGTATCTACTTCGCCAGCGGTACGCAGGAAGGATTACCCTTTGACCGCGTGATGGGTGAACTGACCCGCGCGCTGCATCTGCCGGGCCAGCAGCAAGGGGAATCAGGCAGTTGGGACAAGGTCGATAAAGACGCACCGATTCCGCAAAACAAAGGCCAGAGCTTTTTCCTTAAGGGCGTGCTGGAAAATGTCATCTTCCAGGAGTCTGGCCTGGCCGGCAGCAACCGCTGGTGGGAATTACGTAACCGGGTGGGCTTGTGGTCTGGCTATGTTGCGTTACTGGTCATTGTACTGATTGCGGGTGCACTGTGGCTGGTGAGTTATAACAAAAACAAAACCTACCTGCAGGAGATGGCCGCGAAAAGCCCACAGGTTGAGCAACTGGGCGACAAGCTGCAAAAAGAGGTGAATGGTAACCTGTTTGCATTGGTGCCTTATCTCAACACGCTGCTGCACCTTCCTGAAAGTGAATCCTTTTCTCTGGATCATCCACCGCTTACGCGCCGGATGGGCCTGTACCGCGGAACGGAAGTCAGTGATGCCACCCAGGCCTTGTATGACCGGGCGCTGAAGCAGTTGCTGATGCCACAGGTTGCACAGAACATTACCCGCTGGCTGCGCAATGACACCGGAAGTGATGCCGACTACAGCTATGAAGCGCTCAAGGCTTATCAGATGCTGTACCAGCCAAAACACTACGACGGTAAATTTCTCCAGGCATGGATGATGTTAAACATTTCTCGCGAATTGCCGCAGGACGTGACCCAGGCGGAAGTGAAGCAACTGGCGTGGCATCTGCAGCAGCTCCTGGAGACGCAGATTCAGTCCTCGCCGTATGCGAAGGATGATGCGCTGGTAAAGCGCGAGCAGGCGCTGATTAGTCAGATGCCGCTGTCACAGCGCGTTTACGGACGCCTGAAACGCCTGCTGGAACGCGATGGCTCACTGTCACCGGTTACCCTGTCAGCCCTGGGCGGGCCACAAAGTGAACTGGTGTTTTCACGTAAAAGCGGTAAGTCAGTCAACGACGGTGTGTCCGGGCTCTTTACGCCAGACGGTTACTGGAACCATGTTGATAAACAGATCGCGCCGGTGACGGATGCGCTCTACAAGGATGATACCTGGGTGCTGGGTGCCGAGACAGCCCATGAAGACAGCAAACAAACCGACCTTGCGGTGCGCCAGCTGTATATTCAGGACTACATCCGTCAGTGGGAGCAGTTTCTCAGCGACATTCAGCTCAACAGTAATGCCGATCTGACGCAGCGTATTAATACGGCACGCCTGCTGTCAGGCAATCATTCACCGTTGCGCCAGTTGGTGATTAACCTGAGCAAACAGCTCACGCTGACCCGCGCACAGCCTGAAGACAAGAACGCAAAAGACCCGTCTGCATCTTCAGATAACAGTGCGACCCGAACGCTACAGGCGCTGTTTACTTCGCCACGTACCAACGGTGAACAGGCAGCCGTGCAGCAAACGCCTGAGCAAGCGGTCACCGCGCATTTTGCGCCGATTATTGAACTCGCACAGCCCTTGCAGCAAGGCAGCAAAGTGCTGGCCGTCGATGATTTCCTGAAGCAGATTGACGATCTTTATCGCTACCTGACTGCCGTGCAGGATGCCGCCAACAGCGGTATGCCACCGCCGTCTGGTGATGCGATAAGCCGTCTGCAGGCCAGCGCCGGACGCTTGCCTGGCTCGCTGCAAAATATGGTGTCCGGTATGGCTGTCGGCGCCAGCAGCGATGCACAACGTCGCGATATGGATAATGTCCGGAAACGCATCACCATGGAGGTGGGCAGTTTCTGCCGTCAGGCTATCGCAGGTCGTTACCCGTTGGTGCGTAATGGACGAAGCGAAGTCACACCGGATGACCTGGCGCGCATGTTTGCACCGGGCACCGGACTGATGGACAGTTTTTTCCGTGACAATCTGGCCAGCAAAGTGGATACCACGCGTGCCGCATGGCGTTTCACGCCCGGCATTGACGGTAAAACGTTACCCGGCGGCGAAGCCTTATTGCGTCCTTTCCAGCAGGCTCAGTCGATTCGTGATGCCTTCTTTGCCAATGGCGCTACCACGCCATCCTTCCGCGTGACATTGCGTACCGTGAAGATGGATAACGATATCCTGAATATGACATTGGACGTGGATGGACAGATTTTACGCTATAGTCATGGACCACAGGCTGTGCAGTTAGTGAGCTGGCCCGGTCCGGGCGGGACAAGTCAGGTACGTATGCAACTGGGTCTGACGAATGGCACCACCTCGACCCTGACCACCAGCGGCCCATGGGCGCTTAATCGCTTCTTTGACCGCGCGCGGGTAACGTCGGTAGGTGGGCTGACTCGCGAAGCCAGCTTCAGTGTGGATGGTCATAATGTGACGCTGTCATTCACGCCTGGCAGCATTCGTAATCCTTTCCAGCTACCCGCATTTAGCTGTCCCTGAAACAGGATCTGACTATGACCCATTACGCAGCACCTGGCTGGTACGGTAAACTGCCCAGTTCGGGTGATTTTGTGAAACGACGCTTTCCCGATACCTTGCAGCGCCAGTGGTCTAACTGGTTTCAGGTGGGATTACATCACTGGCAAACCAGTGCTGAAGGCGAAAATGCCCCCTCACGGGCTTTTCTTAAAGCGCCGGTGTGGAACTTTGTGGTGCCGCCCATGCTCGGCACACAACTGATCCAAATGGGTTGTCTGACGGCCGCACGTGACAGCGTGGGACGCCATTATCCCCTCTGCGCCTTACGTTATTTTACGCCGACCGAATGGATGCCTTCATTACTGGCACGCACGGGCGACTGGTATCACCAGATGGGGAATACCTTGTTGCGCGCGGTGCAGGATGGCGGAACACCCGAGCAGTTCGACCAGGCGCTGTTGAGTATTCCACTGCCTCAGCCTCAGCAGGACGAGGAGTCATCGGATATTCTGGCGGTTATCGGCAGCGGAGAACAAGATTCAACACTGAGCTGGCATTTGCCGTCACAAAGCTTTGATCCCCAGTTCCAGACCAGTTTCTGGTGGACGAATCAGAGCGATGGCTTCCCGCTTTATACCCATGTCCACAGTGGAAACTTAACGGCGCAGTTATTTTCACTGTTGTTTGATCCGGCGGGCGGTGCAAAGCCGGGACGAAATGGACTTTATCCTCCAATGTTTGAATCCTGAGGCGAAGCGGATGAGTATTGATATTGACACCTTGCTGATACCGGTAAGCCACGATAATCCGTGCGGTGAAAACCTGGAGTACGATGCGGATTTTCAGGCGATGGAACAGGCCAGTGTGGGGAAAGGCGAACAGCAGTTCGGTAACACTATTATCCCGGCTGAACCCGCCGACTGGAATAAAGTGGAAAAGCTGGCGCTGGAGCTACTGACCCGCAGCAAAGATTTACGCGTCATGCTGACGCTGACACATGCCTGGACGCGCCTCAAAGGACTGCCAGGTTATGCCCAGGGTCTGCAATTGATTGAGCAGGCCATGCTGCAGTACTGGGAGCCGCTCTGGCCCCGCCTCGAAGAAGATGGCGAGCATGATCCTTTTTATCGCATCAATGCGCTCGCGGTGCTGGGCGATCAGTCGGCACTGACCGGCGCGGTGCGTCAGTCATGGCTCATGCGCTATGCGTCCGACGGTATTACACTGCGTGATGCCTCAGCCCTGTGTGACGGCAGCAAAACAGAGGTGGCCGACTACCCAGGTGGGCTGCCACGTCTCAATGACGAACTGGCGCGCGGCGAACAACCGGGCATTGCGGCCATCCAGAACATTGCCGAGCGTTTGCAGAATATTCGGCGCATTGTGGTGGAAAAACTGGATGAAACGGCCTTACCGGATATGAGTCAGCTGCAGCGCAGCATTGCGATGCTGAATGAGCGCTGCCAGGCCACGGATATCGAATCATTACATTCACTGGCGGCTGCGGTGCAGTCAGCACCGGAAACCGAGCGTCAGGCCAGTCCTGCCGCCCCGCGTGCCGCGACTGACTGGCGCAGTGCTCAACTGAATTCTCGGGCAGAAGCCCAACTTATGCTGGAAAAAGTCAAACAGTACTTTAGCCAGCATGAGCCGAGTCATCCGGCGCCGCTGATGATAGACAGGGTACAACGCCTGATCGAACTGGATTTTTTGGACATCATTCGCGATCTCGCGCCCGATGGTGTACATCAGTTAGAGAACATTTTTGGACGCCGCGACTAAGCTAACAGTCAAGCCTTTACGCAGCGAGACCTGCGCGCCTCCTGCGAGCCTATACCCGCGCATTATTTATGGAGAGAACCATGCCAACAATGAAGTCCAGTGGGCAGAAATTTATCGCCCGCAATCGCGCGCCCCGCGTTCAGATTGAATATGACGTGGAAGTTTATGGTGCCGAACGCAAAATTCAGTTGCCATTCATCATGGGTGTCCTGGCCGATTTAGCCGGTAAACCGCTGGAGCCGCAGGCCAGCGTTGACGATCGTAAATTCATGGAAATCGACATCGACAATTTCGATGAGCGTATGAAAGCCATGAAGCCACGCGCCGCATTCCAGGTAGACAACACGCTGAACGGCGACGGCAAACTCAACATCGATCTGACCTTTGAAAGCATGGACGATTTTTCTCCAGATGCCATTGCCCGCAAAGTAGACCCGTTGAACAGTCTGCTGGAAGCACGCACCCAGCTCTCGAATCTGCTGACCTATATGGACGGCAAAAACGGGGCTGAAGAGCTTATCGGTAAGATTTTACAGGACCCATCACTGATGCAGGCGCTGTCACACGTGCCTAAGCAGCCCGATGCCCCTGAAGGTAAGGAGGAGCAGTAATGAACCAGACTTCTCAACAACCGCAATCGCAGGGCGGCGCCAGCTTTAGCCAGGATGAATTCAGTGCGTTACTGAACAAAGAATTCCGTCCTAAAAGCGATCAGGCGCGTGAAGCGGTAGAAAGCGCGGTAAAAACGCTGGCACAGCAGGCGCTGGAAAACACCGTTACGATGTCCAGCGATGCCTACCGCACGATTCAGGCGCTGATCGCTGAAATTGACGAAAAGCTGTCTCAGCAGGTAAACCAGATTATTCACCACGATGACTTTCAGAAGCTGGAAAGCGCCTGGCGCGGTCTGAGCTACCTGGTGAACAACACTGAAACTGATGAAATGCTCAAGATTCGCTTTATGAGTATTTCTAAGCAGGAACTGAGCCGCACGCTGAAACGTTATAAAGGCGTGGGCTGGGATCAGAGCCCGCTGTTTAAGAAAATCTACGAGCAGGAATATGGCCAGTTTGGTGGTGAACCCTTTGGCTGCCTGGTTGGCGATTACTATTTCGATCACAGCCCGCAGGATGTCGAGCTGTTGGGCGAGATGGCACGTATCGGTGCTGCGGCCCACTGTCCGTTTATCACCGGTACGGCCCCAAGCGTTATGCAGATGGAATCCTGGCAGGAACTGGCTAATCCACGCGATCTGACCAAAATCTTCCAGAACACCGAATATGCTGCATGGCGCAGCCTGCGTGAGTCGGAAGATGCGCGCTATCTGGGCCTGGTGATGCCGCGTTTCCTGTCTCGTCTGCCTTACGGTATCCGCACCAATCCGGTTGACAGCTTTGATTTTGAAGAGCAGACCGACGGTTCCGATCACGGCAACTATAGCTGGACCAACGCAGCCTATGCGATGGCGGCTAACATCAACCGTTCATTTAAAGAGTATGGCTGGTGCACATCGATTCGTGGCGTAGAGTCGGGCGGGGCAGTGGAAGATCTGCCGTGCCATACCTTCCCAAGCGATGACGGCGGTGTGGACATGAAGTGTCCAACGGAAATCGCCATCAGCGATCGCCGTGAAGCCGAGCTGGCGAAAAATGGCTTTATGCCATTAGTTCACCGTAAAAACTCCGACTTTGCGGCCTTTATTGGTGCGCAGTCGCTGCAAAAGCCAGCGGAATACCATGATGCTGATGCCACCGCCAACGCCCGTCTGGCCGCCCGCCTGCCTTATCTGTTCGCCTGCTGCCGTTTCGCTCACTACCTGAAGTGTATTGTGCGTGACAAAATTGGTTCTTTCCGCGAGCGTGACGAAATGGAACGCTGGTTGAACGACTGGGTGATGAACTATGTCGATGGTGACCCGGCTAACTCTTCTCAGGAAACCAAATCACGCAAGCCACTGGCTGCTGCAGAGGTGAATGTGGAAGAACAGGAAGATAACCCAGGCTATTACGCTGCGAAATTCTTCCTGCGCCCGCATTACCAGCTGGAAGGATTGACCGTATCACTGCGTCTGGTATCAAAACTGCCCTCGCTGAAGTCGAATGAAAACTAATCGTTAAAACATGAGGCACGCCCTGCGGGGTGTGCTCTTTTTGTCATAACGCACAGTACTGCTGCATGAAGGTAGGCCTTTAGTAAAAATGGCTGGCTTACGTTTTACCCCAAATTTTAACAATATTGCTTGGGACGAAGCGGAATAAACCTTTTCCGAAAGTGACGTTTGTCGCGAAGAGTGTCGCGCTTTCTTCGTGGATTAGTCAGTATAATGTTCCGCCTGCCTTTACGTTATAAATAACGGCGGTGTGAGCACAACGGATGAAATAATTATTACAACCAGTTTGACGGTGTTCAGGCTTATTTCAGCAGCGTAATCTGGGTGAAACAGAGTGCACAACATAATGGTTTCACTCTATAAGTGTCGTTGCCTTTTGCACAAAGACCTTAATTTGAAATACCCATACAGCAAAAAAATCTCCTGCTATTGCGGTTAATTGTGGTGGGATCTTTCGGGATGCCTGTAGCAACACCCGAAGTCGAGGCAAAAGTAAAATATGGACTGTTTTATTCAGCCCCATGCTTTTCTCTTTGCCATATAGATGCTTTTTCGAAAGCGACAACTTTTTCCATAACGAAGAGTAAATATTATGGCTATTGATATGTATTTGAAGGTAGACGGCATTACTGGTGAATCTAAAGATTCTAACCATACCGGCTGGATTGATATTACCTCTTTCTCCTGGGGCGCTAATCAACCGGGTAATATGAGCGTGGGCGGCGGCGGCGGCGCCGGTAAAGTAAACTTCAACGACCTGCACATTAATGCCAAAATCGACAAAGCTGTCACTGCACTGTTGAAAAACTGTGCCAGCGGTAAGCACGTCACCAAAGTTGAAGTTTCAGTCTGTAAGGCTGGCGGTACTCAAATCGAGTATACCCGCATTACGCTGGAAGACGTTCTGGTAACCAACGTACAGTTCGTGGGTTCTGAGCACGACGATACGCTGGGCGTTACCTATGCATTCCAGGCTGCGAAAGTGAAACAGCAGTACTGGGAGCAGAGTTCTTCCGGTGGCAAAGGCGCAGAAAGCAGCGCTGGCTGGAACATCAAAGAGAACAAAGAAGCGTAATTTATTGTCTAGCGGCCTTAGGGCCGCTTCATTTAAACAGGTTATTACAGGCAATTTGAACATTATCTATAATATCTATTTATAGTAGATTTTTCATGGAGTTGATATGGCTGGAAAAAGTAATGTCGAACCAGGTTTTTGCGTGGTGCAACGTCCGGGGAGATTAACTGAACAGGCAATGTTCTTATTCGGTAATCGTAATTTTCCAGCAATTAATTATTTTTTAGAACTAAACGCCGACGTCGTATGGGCAAAACCTGGGCAGATGCTTATAGTTGCAGATCCTAACGGAAATAATAACCCGACCGTAATAAATGCGCTCAATGTTGCAAAAAAGCAAACCAATAACAGCTTGTCTACCATGTCTGTAGAAGATGCGAATTTTTTTCACCGCCATTATGATTCGATTGCCGCAATCACCAATTTTATGGATAAAGGTCTTGGTTTAATCGGTGATGCAGGTGAAAAATATTTTTCTGAAATTGGTAATAAGTTAAAAGCTATTGAAAATGCTTACCGTAATCAATATTTAACGGCAGGGACACTGATAGGTGAGCAATTTTTTATTGAGAGGCGTCGTCTTTTTAATGAGTTAGAAGAACTATTGAACCGCTTTTCAAGATTGGCTCTGCGATTGCGGCCATATGAGCAACTAAAACATGCATTAAATCTTTCAAGTTCATCAATCGTACATGACTGGCAAACGGCAGGTGTCGGTGCCATCCGAGGATACTCAACCTATGTTGATGCTGCAGCTAAGGCAGCAAAGTTCATGAAATATGGCGGTTGGGTTGCGATTGGCTTCAGTGCACTAAATACGACTAATGATGTATATAAAGGATGCACAGTTGATCGCGAGCACGAATGCACTAAAGTTGCTGTAAAAGAATATTCCAGGTTTGCAGGGAGCACACTTGCTGGTTTTTACGGCGGAGCGTTATCTGCTTCACTTGCTACAGGTGCTTGCGTTGCATTGGGTGTGGCAACGGGTGGAGTTGGAGCCTTGGCTTGCGGCATAATTGGTGGTGCAGCAGGGGGATATGGTTTTGGTGAAGCTGGCGGCAAAGCTGTAGACATCATCATGGATAAGATATTATGACATTGTATAACTTCACCATGAGTATGGTTATTTTTTTGTTCTTTCTTATAGGTGTTTTACATATTGTTGCATCTTTAATATTCAAAAAAAATAAAGAAAAATACGCTAAGCTAATTCTTGGTTTCAATAGCGCCAACCTTCAGTTAGACGCCACCACTAAATTTTCGAGTAAATTGGGTTTTTACGCAAATTATCAGAAGCTATCTTATTTATATCGCCTCCAAAAAGGGGTGAAAATGAAATTCAGGCAGGGTGAAGATGTAAGGCAAGAGGCTTATCAATTTATCCAGTCACAACCAAACGATATGATAAAGTGGATAGCTGATCTGGTGTTCTTTTATAGAGTTATATTCGTGCTGACAGCCATTTTCGGTTTGCTTATGTTTTTCTTCGTTTACGTGCTTAACTAGATATATTTAATCGATTGGTTCAATATGAAAAAAACAATGATCGGACTTTTAATGGTGTTTTTTGCCCCATTCAGCCTTGCGGGCATGACGCTTTCTCCTTTAAAATCAATCGATAATAAAGGTTTTGTGATTGAGCAAATTGAACGGCATGATTTAGAAAGGGTTGATATTAATCATAATCAAACATTTCATCTTTACAGTAAGAATAAAGAAATTGGAACGCTCATTCAGGGAAAGGCCTGGAGGAAAACGACTCAGCCCGTATGTTTCATTGCCTGGTCTAAAAATGGCAAAGTGATCGACCAATTTATGGAAACAATTGGTCAGGGTGAATGGGAGGCAGTAGGCTGTCATGAAGTCCAGTCAGTCGGGATCATTTCACAGCAGAATGAGAATGATGTGAAAATTGCAACTATTTACCGAACTGAATTGCCTGTACATGATGGTGATGGTGTCCGTAATGAAAACGATTATGGCACGGATTATTATGTTATTGGTGTTAATTCCTCTGCGCGGAATATTACTTTTGACACGGCTTTAACGGAGAAATTTCAAAACACCGAAATAAAGACTATTGCTGAAATGAGGGCGCTGCTCAGCAATTAATAGTTAAATTTGTGCATGGTTTTTTGACTTTATTAAACATTGGTGGCTCGATTAGTGAATAAAATAGGAAGTTTTTTTGATTTTTATATTTTTTCTTACCCATTTTACTGCATCAGTTGCTGAAAAAGTTGCTTATGCTGATGGCAATAATGCACAAGAATTTTACGCCTGTCATTAATAATGAAGTCAAAGTTTTTGAAATATCTCTAAATAAAGAATACCAGTCCGCCAGACTAAGAATTAATGATGTATATAGTGGTTCTGGTAAAGACAGAGAAGATTATCTGCGAATTTTTACTGAATCAAAGCGGTCATAGCTTAAATATCGTGACAACGATTGTGAATTGGCTTCACTGGCGGTGGGCAAAAACTCTGAAGCGAGCATGGCATACAGAAACGCCTGTGTTGCGGATCAAGATAAAGAAAGAATCAGCAAGTTAAAAAAAGTACCTTATAGCTAATTATGAATTTAAAAATAAATGTCTTTTCTGTATCTCACTCTCAGGCGTCCATTATGCAGAGAACCGGTTTATTGTTACTTGTTATCGCTTCGCTGGTTACGCCGTTACTGTGTTCTGCTGAACAGGGACGTGTTTTAAAGCTTGATGGTAAATGGAAAGTTGAACATGTTTATGTTAACGAAGATTCCACTTCTACAAACCTGATGGCGCTAATTTCTGATGACCCGACGCTGAGAGGACGTATTTTTGAATTCACTCCGGATAAAATAAAAACGTCAATACTAACAGCTAGTCGCTGCGAGTTACCAGATTATGTTTCCATGGACGTGACATCAATAAACGCTTTGATGAGCAGGACGACAGAAGGGCAGCTCTCCGATCCGGCTAAAAGCTATGCTCTTCCCGTCAAAGGAACGTTAGACATTCGTCCTTATCGCATTCATTGTCAGAATGGGGCAATCAGCCCTTCAGATGAACATAGTGAACACTGGCTTGTAAAACTTGATGAAGAGTCAATATTCCTGAACTGGGATAACCAGTCTTATCTTTTACTAAAAAAACTCGCTGATAATGCCACATTGCAACCTTCGTTCGCCTGCGCAAGGGCTACAAGCGACAGTGAAAAAACCATCTGTCATGATTCCGATCTGTCTTCCTGGGATGTAAGCGTGGCCGAGGCCTACAATGTGGCGTTAAAGCAAATTGTGAATACAGGGGTTGATGTCAAATCACGTTCAGTCGAGCTTCGTAAAACACAGAAACGCTGGCTTGACGAAAGAAATGCGTGTTTTGTTAATCCAGCGTGCCTTAAGAAAAAAATGCAAGACCGTGTTGATGAACTCGTTGAGTTGGCAAAGCAATAAAATGTGCTTAAGTGAGTCTTTTAAGATAAGCAAACGCGCTTTCTTTACCTTAATGCGTTTGCTGATGAGATGAGATCTGAAACTTTCGGAGTCGAGTGAGTAATGAAAATTTACGCAGCGTTTTTTGTGGCTTCAATCGCTGTTTTTTCAGTTTCCTGCTTCGCAGAAACGCTGTGTTCTAAAACAAGTAATGATGCCGAGCTATATCAATGTTCTGTTAAATATAAAAGCCAGGCTGAAAAAGAATTAAATCACGAATATGGTCTTGCAAGAGAGCGCATTGTACAAATGTACGGCGCTCAAAAAAAACTGGGTGAGCAGTATGCCGGGATTATGGTTGATACGCAGCGTAATTGGCTTAAATTCAGGGATGGTCAATGTCATCTTGAAGCTTTTGCTGCAGAAGAAGGCAGTAATCCATACGATGTCACAACGAATCTCTGCATTTATCGAATGGATACTGAGCGTACGGCCGTACTTAAACAGCTGCCATACTGATTTTTTAACAAGCTGATATGACGTTATAGTGGTGCGATGATATTTTCACCATTCAAGTGGTCATTACGTTAATGGATACATAAAATATTATGCGTTATGTACTGATGTTTTTATCGCTGTTAACTCCTTTTCACGTATTGGCTGCGCTTTCCCTTGCTCCTACAGCAGATGCGCCCTATCAGAAAAGTATTTATAAATTATCGTCTGATAAAGGCATTCAGGGCGGTTCTCCAGTTGCACACCAAAGTTTTCATCTGGTTAATGAAGGCAAAGTTCTGGGCAGTTTTATTGCCGGGAAGGGTTTCGACTTACAAGATAAGAACGTGTGTTTTGTCGCCTGGTCAAACAACGCTCATCAGGCAGAGCGTGTTTTACCAACAATTGGATTTGGTGACTGGGAAGCGGAAACATGTCATGCGACTCGCGCTGTCGGCATGCTCGATGAAAAAGATAATAAAGTCATCATCGCGGTGATATATGACGTTGCGTCTCCCAATGCGACAGCACAGGAAGCCATCATCGTTTCTGTCGACCTGACCAATCACTCGATCACGATCAATGAGCCACTGACGAGGAAAATCGGTGCTTCAGGAGCAAAATCGATCAAGGAACTGCGAACCCTTTACAGGACAACGCCCTGAGTTGCGCCTTGCCACACCCTGTACTGTCTGATATGCGAGTGCCTCACCGTAGCCAGACATCAGTTAAACAAGGCGCTTTTACATCTGTAAAACAGGTCAATATTAAAAAATGAAGATATCTTTTTTGGGATGTGTGACTTTTATCATGTTTGGCTTTTCTTCCGCCGTCTACGCCCTTGATGACTGTGCTAAAAAGACCAGTGATGCCGATGTGTTTAGCTGTGCCGAGAATAACCGGGCGCAGGCAGAAGACGATTTAAATCAGGCCTACGGGGCGACGAAAAAACGCATCGAACATGTTTTTCAAAGTGAACCTGAAGCTAAAAAGAACTACCAGAACCTGTTTATTCAATCCCAGCGTCACTGGTTAGCCTACCGTGACGAGCAGTGCCAGTTATATGCGCATCCCGCAGATAAAGGCAGCAATGCGCATACCGTATTTAATAACCAGTGCGTCACCAGGCTTGATGAGTTACGCACGAAAGAATTATCAGAAATGCCCTACGATTAATTTTCACGGGCTGGCTATCTGCAACATTAGGTTTGCGTTTATCTTCCGTACCATTGACTACGCTTCTATATCCCGCCTTTCTTTCCGAGAGACGCGCGATATAGATGTCGAACAGCTAACCGCAGGAATCCGTGATGCGCTTTACGATAATAACCGCTAAACCCGGCCATGAACCGCCGCATACAAGTTTTGATTTTCTTCCTCCCGGCGGCACAATTGGTCGAGGCGTGGATAATAATCTGGTACTGCCTGACGACGACCGCACTATTTCCCGCCTGCAGGCTATCGTGCACATCACTGCTGAGGGTGAATGCCGCCTGACTAACCGTGGCAATGTCACGCGCGTGCTGCTGAATGACATCCCGCTTGAACGGGGACGCCAGGTGGAGTTGCAGGATGGGGACGTTCTCGGCATTGATGACTATCGCCTGCTGGTAAACGATCTCAATGGCGAGCAGCAACCGCAACAGCCACCGTTAGCGGCAGCGCCAAAGCCGCAGGCTGTGCCCAATGCGGCCCCTGTTCAGGCTTCGGCCGCCCCGGCCGCTGCCAGTACGGCAGCGATTCCAAGCGAGATCTGGGACAGCCTTGCCAAAGAGTTTTCGATTTCTGACGACTTATCGAAGCGTAAAAGCCCCGCGCCAGAAATGCCTGAAGCGAATCCATTAACTTCTACCGCTGCGAACCGTAATCCCGAAGATCCGCTGGCGCAGTTGATCAGCGATAAACCCCTGGATATCGGTCAGCAACCTAAAACAAGCAGCCTGTTTGATGAAGAAGATGCGCTGTTTGCTCAGGAAAGCATTTTTGATGACCGCACACCCAGTACCTTGTCGGCAAAACAAAACGCGCAAGGGCAGCCAAAAATAGAGGAAATGTCCACCGACGTGGACCCGTTAAATCTGTTTGGCAGCCAGGCCACGCCGGACCCGCGCCATCATGACGATCCCCTGGGATTAATGATGAGCGGTGCGGTGCCGCTGGCCCAGCCTGATGTGGTGCTTTCTTCACCTGAGGCTGCGCCCTTGCAGCAGAAAGAGAGCCATCAGTCTGCACCCTTACAGCAGAAAGAGCCCCATCAAGCGGTGCCATTACAGCACAAAGAAAATCACCAGCCGATGCCAGATATCCTTGATACGGCACCAGTTGAGTTGGCCGATTTAAGCAGTTCGCCATTGTTTGATCACACGGAAACGCAGGTCACTCACGATCCCGCTTTCGATCCTCAACCGGAGCCTGTCCAGCCTGAAGGTGCACAGAGTCCGATTGATTATGGCGGCATTACCTTACCCACACCGCAGGCGGTGCAGCGCACGCCTTCACCGACGCCAAAAGGGCGGTTGCGTATCGATCCGGTTGCCTCTCACAACAACAGCGGTGGGGCAGAGCAGAGCAGTACCAGCAGCAGTGGCGATGCCTTAAAAGGTGAGTTGCTGGATGCGTTACTGGAAGGTATGGGTTTACAGGACCTGCAACCGACGCCGCAGTTCGACCGTGAGCAGATGCGGCAGTTCGGCCAGATGCTCAGCATGTTCTCGCAGGGAACGGTGGCACTGCTTTCTTCACGGTCAATTTTAAAGCGCGGTGTGAAAGCCGACATGACCGTGATCCTGGATGATGCCAACAACCCGTTCAAGCTCCTGCCGTCGGGTAAGACGGTCCTGATGCAGATGTTTGGTAGCCGTATGCCCGGCTTTATGCCACCACGTCAGGCTGTGCGTGACGCGCTGATCGATCTGCAGGCGCATCAGTTAGGCATGATTGCCGGTATTCGCGCCATCATTGCTTCCATGCTGCAATCCTTCAATCCCGATCAACTTGAAGACGAAGCTCGCCAGGCGGGTTCTGTGTCGCGCCTTGGTCTGCCGGGTAGCCGTAAAGCCGCGTTGTGGGAGCATTTTGTCCAGCGCTATGGCGAAACCGCCGGTGAAATTGAAGATGACTTCCATACCTTGTTTGGCGAAGCCTTCTTGCACGCGTACGACATGGAAGTAAATCAGTATAAAGACTCACAAACCCACACGGATGACGCATGAATATCTCTACTGCTTCCACGTCGAATCAGGGCGATCGCGCCAGCAATCAGGATCAAACCGGTGAGAGCATCGGTGAACGTTCAGCCTGCTTTGTGGTGTGTGATGGTGTAGCAGGGTTTCCGGGCGGTGATGTGGCAGCAAAAATTGCACGCAGTAGCCTGATGGAAGCCTTCGATGGGAATGCGCATCTGGATGCGCAAACCATCCGCGATTACGTGAATTATGCCAATGGCGCGATTCGGCAACAGCAAAAAGCAAACAGTCAGCACAGCCGGATGGGGACAACGCTGGTCAGTTTGTTTATCGACAGAGACTATGAACTGGCTTACTGGGCGCATGCAGGTGACAGTCGCCTGTACCTGTTTCGTCGGGGCTATCTCTATCACGTCACCACCGACCACAGCCTGATCCAGCAAATGAAAGATGCCGGGCACCAGACGGAAGGCATTAACAGTAACCTGCTCTATTTTGCGTTAGGCATGGGCGATGAACAGCGGGATGCCAGCTACAGCGATGTGGTGCCTATTGAAGACGGGGATGCTTTCTTGCTGTGCACGGATGGTTTCTGGCATGGCGTCACGCTCGAACAAATGCAGCAGTCATTGCATATGGTGAATACGCCAGAAGAGTGGCTGACCCTGATGCAACAAATTATCAAAAACAGCCAACCGCAGGGTGGTCAGCAGGACAACTTCAGCGCTATGGCTGTGTGGGTAGGTTCACCAGAAGACACCACCTTATTGCACTCGCTGTCTGATGCGGCGCAGTTTTTCCCTCTTCGAGATTGAGAACGCCAACATGAAATATGGATTAGTGGGCCTGACTGCATTGCTGTTGAGTACACATGCCTTTGCAGAGAACTATCGCATTGTGCAGTCGCCAACTCAGAAACTGGATGTCTGGATTGATGATGTAAAAGATAACCAGCTTTCGAGCTGGTGTAAGAGCACGGTCAATCTGCGCATTGTGACGCACGGTGACAAAGAGGCGTCGGTGCTGAATGATTTTCTGCCCCGTGTCGCCGGGTTAATGGCGTCACAATGTAAACCGTTACAGCAGTTGCACTGGCAATTAACCGATACAGACGGCGGCGCGCTGTCTGCGGGTACGGCGGCAAAAGCGCAGCAGTGGAAACCTGTGGTCACGCCGCCAGCCGCGGTGCAACCGGTTCAGGCTGCGCAGCAGCCGTCCGTGCAGCAGCAGCCCGTCACCCAGACCGCACCTGCCGCCCCGGTGGTACTGAACTCGCCGGCGGCAGATACGACGCCATGGCTTCAGTTCAGCTTGCTGGATGGTTGCCATTTCCGCACCTGGTGGCATCAGCCCGCCCAGTCCAGTGCGCTCTTTGTTCCCGCTAAGCAGGGCGTAACCTGTGGTAAAGATGGCTGGTTAAGCGGACACAGCACGCTAACGCAAATGGGTAAGGACGCGTCTAAATCGGTTTCTGTGAGTTTTCTTCAGGGTTTCCCGGTGTCGGGCCTGAATAATAAACAGCCGGTTGATGAGCTGACCATCACCACCGTCAACAGTGAGCGCATGGTCCTCAGTGATGAAAAATCACCGGACAGCTGGTTGGTGTTGCCGTTCAATCAACAGTTCAATGGCTGGCAGGCGGTAAATCAGGTTGTCGTTGAGATGCCCGCCAGTGAAGCCGCGGACGAAAACGCCTTGCGTGCCCGTCTGCAGGAAGTCCGTAAAATCTGGTCACCCTGGTTAAGCAGCCCTGCATCAATCAAAGTGCAGTTGGTGGAAAAACTGCATCCGGAACTTAAAGATCCGGCCGCAGCCGTCTATCGCACCATCAACTAAGGCATAAGGAGTTTGAATGGACTCATTACAACAGCGACTGGCTAGCGCTTCTCTGGCTGAAAACCTCTCCAGCATCACTGCGCAAATTCAGGCCAATCCCGCGGATGTCGATTTACGCGCGGCTTTTGTACAGCTGCTATGCCTTGCCGGTAACTGGAGCCGGGCACAGACGCAGTTAAAATCCTGGCTGGCCATGCTGCCGCAGGCACAGCCGACCGTGACCCTGCTGCAACAGGCCATCGAGGGCGAACAGCTACGTGCAGCGGTTTTGCGCGGTGACGCTGAGCCGCAACTGCCGGGCAGCGCCTGGCCGTGGTGCGAAGTCTTACTGGCCGCGCTGAAAGCAGACATTGCAGGCGACAAGGCCGCCGGTACGGCACTGCGTGCTCAGGCGCTGGAAAGTGCAGAGGCCAGTGCCGGCACCGCCACGACTCAGGAAGGGGAAAGCCAGTTTGCCTGGATAATGGACGGTGACAGCCGCTTTGGACCGGTCTGTGAAGCCATCGCTAATGGACGTTATTACTGGATTCCGTTCGCTGCGATTAGTGAAATGGAGTTTCAGGCACCGGCGAGCGTCACGGATCTGGTCTGGCGTCATACCCGGCTGCAGCTGGTGGATGGCAGTGAACAGATCTGTCAGATTCCGGTACGTTATCCTTTACAGGACAAGGCAGACGAACGTTTCCTGCGCGCCAGCGTTACCGAGTGGCAGGCTTCAGACAGCGAAGACGGTCAGTTTATCGGACACGGGCAAAAGATGTGGCTCAGTGATGACGCTGACTATCCTGTACTGACACTGCAACAGCTTATTTTCAACGAAACTGAGTTAGCTCATGAGTCGTAATGACAATTCGTCCGGAGACGGCTATTCGCAGCTGCATGGCGGTTATCGTGCGCGCAAAAATCGCGACACGCTAACGGCGCGCGACAAACTTCAGTCCTCCTTGCTGGATCGACTGACGGATGACGCGCCAGACAAAACCAACGAGTCCGGCAACAGTTCCATTATTACTCACAGTACGCTGCGGCGTAATGTTCTGCGCGATCTCCAGTGGTTATTCAACACCATTAATAACGAGGCGCAGCACGATCTGACCGGTTTGACTGAGGTACAGCGTTCTGTCCTGAACTTTGGCGTGGCACCGCTGGCGGGACAAAATATTTCGGATATTGAATGGCAGGATATGCAACGCAAAATGACCGATGCCATTCTGCATTTTGAGCCACGTATTTTACCCCAGGGCTTGCAGGTCCGCTGTGTAAGCGACCTGACCTCCCTGAGTCTGCACAACGTGTTATCGATTGAGATTAAAGGCCGGTTATGGTGCGTGCCGTACCCGCTGGAGTTTCTGTTCCGCACTCAGGTTGATTTAGAGAGCGGCCATTTTGAACTACAGGATGCAGGTTAATCATGGACAGCAAGCTGCTCGATTACTACAACCGTGAACTGGCCTATCTGCGCGAGATGGGCGCGGAGTTTGCTGCCCAGTATCCCAAGGTCGCCGGGCGGCTTGGCATGCGCGGTATTGACGTTGCCGATCCTTATGTCGAAAGGCTGATGGAAGGCTTCGCCTTTCTGACGTCGCGCGTACAGTTAAAGATGGATGCCGAGTTTCCACGGTTTTCCCAGCGGATGCTGGAAATGGTGGCACCGGGCTATCTTTCACCGACACCCTCAATGGCGATAGCACAGCTCACACCGGACAGCCGTAAAGGTGATATCAGCAACGGTTTCTTAGTGCCGCGCGGCACGATGATGGAAAGCCAGAACCTGAAAAAAACCGGGGTTACCTGTAGCTACACCACCGCACACGATGTCATGCTCCAGCCCCTGCGTATCAGCGATGTGTCGTTAGGCGGCGTGCCGGCAGACATCCCTTTAGGCGAACTGAAAGCGGTCGGATCGACAGCAGCTTCCAGCGCACTCCGTATCCGCATCACCTGCGAAGGCATTTCCTCGCTGAGCCAGATGAGCCTGGATGACATCATGTTCTTCCTGAGCGGACCCGATATTCAGGCGCTGAAACTGATGGAGCTGCTGATGCAGCACCGTGTTGGCATCATCCTGCAGTCCGTGGAAGCAAAACCGCAACGTCAGTTTTTGCCCGATGATGCCCTGCAACAGGAAGGCTTCGCACCCGAACAGGCATTGTTACCAGACGATCTGCGCAATTTCGACGGTTATCGCCTGTTGCAGGAATATTTCGCCTTTCCGGCTCGTTTCCAGTTTGTCAGTCTGCGCCAGCTGGCGCCTTTCCTGCGCCGCTGCGACACCACACAGTCTTTCGATATCGTCATCTTGCTGGATAAAGCCGATGCGGCACTGGAAAGCGTGGTAGACAGCGCGCACCTTGCCCTGCATTGCACACCGGTCATTAACCTGTTCCCCAAAACGGCCGAGCGGCTTAAGGTCAGTGACAGCCAGCATGAATACCATCTGGTGGTCGATAACATTCGTCCGCTGGACTACGAGATACATTCGGTGAAGCGCTTATTTGCCTCAGTGGAAGGGCAGCGCGAGGAGCAGATCTTCCGGCCATTCTGGAGCACGTTCAGCCATGATGGCGGAGATTATGGCGCTTACTTCTCACTGCGTCGTGAGCAGCGCACATTATCTGAGCACGCCATGCGTTATGGCACTCGCACAGGCTATATCGGTTCTGAAGTGTTTCTCTCGTTGGTCGATCAAAACCATACGCCATGGAACAGTGACATCCGCTATTTGTCGGCTGAAGTCATGTGTACCAGCCGTGATCTGCCGTTGATGCTGTTGCAGCAGGAGCAGGGCAACTTTGTTATGCCGGACTCCATCCCGGTCGGGCAGCTTAAGTTGTGCAAAGGCCCGACGCCGCCGCGACCGGCGCTGGCCGAAGGGCTGTCAGCATGGCGACTGGTTAGCCACCTGCAGATGAACTATCTGAGCCTGATGGACAGCAGTGATGGCGAAGGCGCGGCTGCACTGCGCCAGATGCTGAGTTTATATGCCAGCCTGGCGGAAACGCCGTTAACCCGGCAGATTGACGGTATACGTCACTGCAACCTCAAAGCCGTTCACCGCCGGGTGCCTGAACCGGGGCCGGTGGTGTTTGCGCGCGGCGTCAGTATTGCGCTTGAAGTCGATGAACAGGCATTTTCAGGTGCCAGCCCGTGGCTGTTTGGCAGCGTGCTGGAGCGGGTCTTTTCTCGCCTTGTCGCGCTAAACAGCTTTACCGAATTCACCCTGAGCAGCCAACAGCGCGGCGAAGTGGGCTACTGGCCACCGCGCATGGGTAAAAAGGCCCTGCTATGAGTGAGACGGCGCACGTTATTCCTTTACAGCGGGCCGTTCGCCTGCCTGATGGCTTTTGGCAGGCGGTCATGGCCGCGCCCTGGCGCTATGACCTGTTTCAGCTGTTACGCAAGCTGGATGCTCAGAGTGGGCAGCGTTATGCCTTAGGTAAAGCGCCACTGCCCAAATTTGAAGCCGTGCGTATTGGACAAAAGCCATCCCTGGCCTTTGCACCGTCGACCGTGTCACAGGTTAAAGCCCGTGAGCAGGACGAACGCTACGACGTCTCCATTTACAGCTTTGGGTTGTTTGGCCCTAACGGCCCTTTGCCCACGCACCTGACGGAATATGTACGCGGACGCATCGATCACCATCAGGATCACAGCCTGAGCGCCTTCGCCGATCTGTTTCACCATCGTGCCACGCTACTGTTTTACCGGGCCTGGGCGAATTCACAGCCCACCAGTTCTCTGGATCGCCGCGACGATCGCCGCTTCCAGGATTATCTGGCCTGCGTGGCGGGCATTGGTTTACCTGCTCAGCAGCAGGCCAGTTCGCTGAGTTTACATGCCCGTCTTATGCTGTCAGGCCATCTCAGTCGCCATGGTCACGATGCGGAAGGACTGGTTCGCATTCTGCGTCATTACTTTGCCGTGCCGTTTATGCTGCAACAGAACGTGCCGCAGTGGTTATCACTGGACAGCCGCGATCAGGCCCGGCTGTCTGCCGGACGCCATATGCCGCGCCTTGGCGAATCTGCCTTTCTCGGTGTGGCTGTGCGTGATGTGCAACATCGTTTTCGTCTGCGTATCGGTCCACTCAGCGCCGAGCAATATGAACGCTTTTTACCCCAGGCACAGGGCTCGCGCGAAGTGTGTGACTGGGTACGTCACTATCTGGGCATTGAGATGCAGTGGGATCTCAGCCTGATTCTGGCGGCCGAAGCCGTTAAGGGAATCACCCTTGGCGGTACGGCCCGGCTGGGCTACACCAGTTGGCTTGGACAGCAACCGCAGCCCGTTGATCGTGAAGATTTTGCCTTTGAGGTTGAGGCGATGCCGTCATAGCCCAACCGCTTTCCCCGATAATTAGCCCGCTTCTTTCAATAAAGAGAACCGATATGTCAGAGATCAGCCGTGCCGTGCTATTCGGCAAACTGGATACGCTGTTATTTACCTCGCTTGAGAGTGCGACCGCCTTTTGTAAACTGCGTGGCAACCCCTACGTCGAGTTGGTGCACTGGCTGCATCAGCTTATGCAGCAGCAGGATGGCGATCTTCAGCAGGTGATTAAGCATTTTTCACTGGATGAAAACGCGCTGACGCGGGATATCGTCGCTGCACTGGACCGCCTGCCGCGCGGCGCTGGAGCAGTATCCGATCTCGCAGAACACATCGATAGCGCCGTTGAGCGCGCCTGGGTTTATGCCTCACTGAAGTACGGTGCCACCCGCATTCGTGGCGGTCATCTGCTGATTGGAATGTTAAAAACCTTTACGCTTGCCAGCGTCCTGAAGGGCATTTCAGCGCAGTTTTCACGCGTGAATGCCGATGCCTTGCTGGAGCAGTTTGATACCTTGCTGGCTAACAGCAAGGAAGTTCAGCAGGCGCTGGTGCAGCCAGCCGGTGAGGCCGCCGCGCCCCCTGCGGCAGGCGACAGCACCTTAGCGCAGTATGCGCAAGACCTGACCGCCCGTGCGCGCGACGGAAAAATCGATCCGGTCGCGGGCCGCGATGAAGAGATCCGCCAGATGGTGGATATCCTGATGCGCCGTCGCCAGAACAACCCCTTACTGACTGGCGAAGCCGGTGTTGGTAAAACGGCGGTGGTGGAAGGCCTGGCGCTGCGCATTGCCGCCGGCGATGTCCCTGCACCGCTGCGCGACGTACAGTTGTGGCTGCTGGATATTGGTATGTTGCAGGCCGGTGCCGGAATGAAAGGCGAGTTCGAAGCGCGTTTACAGGCCCTGATTAATGAAGTGCAGTCCAGCCCGACGCCGATTGTGTTGTTTATCGATGAAATTCACACGTTGGTCGGGGCAGGTGGTCAGCAGGGCACAGGCGATGCCGCCAACCTGTTAAAACCGGCGCTGGCACGGGGCCAGTTGCGCACCATCGGCGCGACGACCTGGGCAGAATACAAGAAATACATCGAAAAAGATCCGGCGCTGACCCGACGTTTTCAGACCGTGCAGGTGCAGGAGCCGGATGAAGCGAAAGCGATCCTGATGCTGCGCAGCACCGTCAGCGCGCTGGAAAAACACCATAAGATACTGTTGCTGGATGAGGCGGTGAGCGCCGCCGTGAAGCTGTCTCACCGTTATATTCCCGCTCGCCAGCTACCGGATAAAGCCGTAGCGTTACTGGATACCGCCTGTGCGCGCGTTGCCGTCAGCCAGGGGGCACAGCCTGCCGCGCTGGAAGATTGCCTGCACCGTCTGGCTGCGCTGGAAATCGAAGCGGAAATCGCCGAACGCGAAACCAAAGTGGGGCTGGGTGATGAAACGCGTCAGGCCAGTATTGCCGCGCAGCGCACTGCACTGGAAGCGGAGCGCGATGCGCTGGACGCGCGCTGGCAGCAGGAGCGTGAATTAGTCGAACAGCTGATTGCCCTGCGCGCACGTTGCGTCACGGAAGGGGAAACCTCCCTGCGTGAGCAGCTCGACGAGACCCGACAGAAACTGCACGCGGTGCAGGGTGAAGCCCCGTTACTGTTCGCCGCCGTGGACGCCAGCGTGGTTGCTGCTGTGGTCTCTGACTGGACCGGTATCCCGCTGGGCCGTATGGTGAAAAATGAAATTGACGCCGTGCTTAACCTGGCGGACACGCTGAACCAGCGCGTTATCGGTCAGCGGCATGGCCTGGATCTGATTGCCAAACGCGTACGTACCTCGCGCGCCCGCCTGGACAATCCCAATAAACCTGTCGGTGTCTTTATGCTCTGTGGTCCGTCGGGCGTGGGGAAAACCGAGACCGCGCTGGCGCTGGCCGAGTCACTCTACGGTGGTGAGCAAAACATCATCACCATCAATATGAGCGAGTTCCAGGAAGCGCACACCGTTTCAACCCTGAAAGGCGCACCTCCGGGTTATGTCGGTTATGGTGAAGGTGGGGTGCTGACGGAGGCCGTTCGTCGTCGTCCTTACAGCGTCGTGTTGCTGGATGAGATTGAGAAAGCGCATCCAGACGTGCATGAGCTGTTCTTCCAGGTGTTCGATAAGGGCTGGATGGAAGACGGTGAAGGCCGCCATATCGATTTCCGCAATACCATTATCATCCTTACCTCTAACGTAGGAACGCAACTGATCAGTGCGCTCTGTGCCGACCCGGAACTGATGCCCGATCCTGATGCGCTCAGCACCGCCCTGCGTAAACCCTTACTTGAGGTGTTCCCGCCTGCACTGTTAGGCCGTTTGCTGGTGGTGCCTTACTATCCATTAAGCGATGAGATGCTGGCAGAGATTGTTAAGCTGCAACTAGGGCGCATTGTCCGTCGTCTGGAAGAGAACCACGGTATTGAAGCCATTATTGACGATTCGGTGGTCAGCCAGATCGTGCAGCGTTGTACGGAAGTCGAGTCTGGCGGTCGCATGGTCGATGCCATCCTGACAAATACCCTGTTGCCGCAGATGAGCCAGATACTGCTCAGCGCCCATGCCCGTGATGAACGTTATCGTCGCGTGCGGGTCAGCTGTGATCAGGGCGAGTTTGTTTGCCAGTTTGCTGTCTAAAGCCGTTTGTTATCAGAGAGCTTTCGAATATGTCGGAAAATGATAATCACCAGAATGTACCCAATGCACTTCCGATTGGTTACCGGTTCAATGAATTTGAAATAAAAGATGTCATCGGTGGCGGCGGTTTCGGCATTGTCTATCGTGCCTGGGACCACCAGCTGGAGCGCGATATCGCCATTAAAGAGTTTATGCCTGCGTCGCTGGCCGTGCGCAGCGATGACCTGAACCTGGTATTGCGAAGTGAACGCTTCAGTAAAACCTTCCATGCGGGCCTGAACAGCTTTATTCAGGAAGCGCGTCTGCTGGCCCGTTTTAATCATCCCAACCTGCTACACGTTCTGCGCTTTTGGGTGCAAAACGACACGGCCTATATGGGCACGGTGTTCTACAGTGGCACGACGCTGTCTAACATGCGTGAACGAAATCCTCATCTGATTGATGAAAACTGGATTCGTCGCCTGCTGCCACCGCTGTTGGGTGCCATCAAGACGATCCATGATGCGGGCTATCTGCATCGTGATATCTCGCTGGATAATATTCAAATCCAGAGCAACGGTGAGCCGGTATTACTGGACTTTGGTTCGGCACGTAAAACCATCGGTAATCTTTCTGATGAAAGTGAAACCATGCTGCGTCCGGGTTATGCGCCCATAGAACAATACAGCGATAACGATGAAAGCGAGCAGGGCGCGTGGACCGATATTTACGCCCTGGGCGCTGTACTGCACACATTAATCACTGGCGCACCGCCGCCGGTCAGTGTGGTGCGCAGTATTGAAGATAACTATCAACCTCTGGTGCAACGCGCGCCGGCCGGTTACAGCCAGACCTTGCTGGCCGCAGTTGATCGCGCGCTGGCGCTAAAACCGGAAGATCGTCCGCAGAGCATTGATGCTTTCGCGGCCTCAATGGTCCTGCCAGAAAAAGCACCTGAACCGCTGCCTGAAGTTAAGTACAGCGGGCCGGGCACCATGCTGGTACCGGTTCAGGAAGAGCAAGAGGATGAGACAGCGGCTGGACCTGCAACGCCGCTGAAAAAACTGATGCGTAACCGCTTTGCACTGCCTGGCCTGGTCGCGGCGGGCGTGCTGGTGGGGGTTTGCGTCGGTCTGATGATGGCGAGTGGCGATAAAGAGGCTGCTGAGCCTGCGACCGTTGCTCAGACAGAGACCGCCCCAGCAACGCAGGTGGCCTCTCAGCCTCCGGTCGAACAACCGGCTGCAACGCCAGCGCAAACCCAGACCGCACAGGCCGAACCGGAAAAACCGCAGGAACCGGTTGCGCCACCGCCTGAACCCGTGGCGCAGGTTTATATTAAGCTCCAGCCTGGCGAGCGTGTTGAGGTGAATGGTAAACCGCAGGCCGTTGTTCCGGCAGCCAACGGTTTTGCGGCACTACAGCTGGCACCCGGCAATTACACCTTTTCTGTGACAGGCCAGCGTGGCGAACGCGAACAAACGTTGACCATTAATCAGGAAGGCGTTTGGTTACTTGATCCCCATAGTTAACAGGTATGTCTATGTCCTCACGTATAACTGTACAACTTCCCGCGGAAGGGCTGCTGTTCCGCCGTCTGAGCGGCAGCGAAGCGCTGTCCCAGTCGTTTGTGCTGGAGACGGAACTGCTCTCCACCGACGCGCGCATTGATCGCAAGTCGCTGCTGGGCAAGCCGGTCACGTTCACGCTGCCGACGGACGGCCTGATGAGCGCGGTGAACCCGCGCTACATCAACGGCAAAATCACCCGGATAGGCGTGCGCAGCGAGGAGCTGGGCGGCGTGCGTTATGCGGTGTACGGGCTGACGGTGGAGTCGGATCTGTGGCCGATGAAGCGCGACCGCAACCTGCGCATCTTCCAGAGCCAGACGGTGCCGCAGATTGTGCAGACGCTGCTGAAGGAGTACGGGGTAAACGTGGAGACGCGGCTGGCGGGAAGCTACCGGGTGTGGGAATACTGCGTGCAGTATCAGGAGAGCAGCTTCGACTTTATCAGCCGGCTGATGGAGCTGGAGGGGATGTACTACTTCTTCCGTCACGAGGCGGACAAGCACACGCTGGTGCTGTGCGACGCGCCGGACCAGCATCAGGCGTTCCCGGGCTACGAAACGATAGCCTACCACGTGACGCCGTCGGGCGGCAGCGTGACGGAAGAGGGCGTGAGCCAGTGGGCGCTGTCGGAAAGCGTGACGCCGGGGATGTACAGCACGGACGACTACGACTTCCGCAAGCCGAACGCGTGGATGCTGCAGGCGCGGCAGAACCCGGTGTCGCCGACCCCGGGTTCGGTGGACGTGTACGACTGGCCGGGTCGCTTCGTGGAGCACGGTCACGGCGAATACTACGCGCGCATCCGCCAGGAGGTGTGGCAGGTGGAGCACCACATGGTGAGCGGGAGCGGCACGGCGACGGGCATCGCGCCGGGGTACACTTTTTCGCTGCTGAACGCGCCGCACTTCAGCGACAACGGCAAATACCTGGTGACGTCGGCGCACTACGACTTTGAAGAGAACAGCTACGCCAGCGGCGACGTGGGCACCACGCGGCACAACATTGACTTCACGGTGCTGCCGGCGGCGGTGACGTACCGTGCGAAGCCGGACACGCCGTGGCCGAAGACGCACGGCCCGCAGACGGCGAAGGTGGTGGGACCGAAAGGCGAGAGCATCTGGACGGACAAATACGGCCGGGTGAAGGTGAAGTTCCACTGGGACCGTCTGGCGAAAGGGGACGACACGAGTTCGTGCTGGGTGCGGGTGTCAAGCGCCTGGGCGGGCCAGGGCTTCGGCGGGGTGCAGATCCCACGTGTGGGCGATGAGGTCGTCGTGGACTTTATTAACGGCGATCCGGATCGGCCAATTATTACTGGACGTGTTTATAACGAAGCCAGCATGCCGCCATGGGAATTGCCCGGCGATGCAACACGAATGGGCTTTATGACACGGAGTAAAGACGGACATCAGGCCAATGCCAGTTATCTGTTCTTTGAAGATAAGCCGGGCGGTGAACTGCTGAATATGCATGCTGAGAAAGACATGAATATTTCGGTAGAGAATGATAAGACCGTTGCCATTGATGGATCCCGGACTACCACTATTGGCAAAGAGCAGAGTGACGAAGTAACAGGTGATGCGAATTTTCATTATAAACAGAAGCGGACGATAACAGTTGACCAGCTCGAGTCAAAAAATTTTAATAACGGTGAAAGTGTTAAAGTAAAAAATGGTCGCAAAACCATCATTTCCAATGGTGGGAGCCACAGTGAAGTAACAGGTGATAAGTTTTTAAAACTCGACGGCCATTTTTCCAGAAAAATAAGTGGCAACGATGAAGAACACATTAACGGTAGCAGAGCGGCCACTATAGATAACGGTGATACACTGACCATTACAAATGGAGGGCTTAATGTTAACGTAAATGGCTTATGGCATCAGAGTGCAACCGCAGGTGTGAAAATTGAATCGCCGCAAGATATTACTATAAAAAGTAGTACTAAAGTTTTTATTGATTCACCTGTTTTTGAAAGAAACGATGTCCAAAAAAATAGCTTTGCACAAGATGCAATGGATTTTATTAGTAAATATGTTTCATTTTCGGTAGGAAGTGTGGCTTTCAAAGGTGTCAACTATGGCATGACAGGTGTGAATATATCACATCAAGGGTTTGCTTTCGGTCGGACCATCATTAATGCTCAAAGAGTTGAAGCCGCTCGTGTTGACAGTGGAAGCCTGAGGACAGCATTGTTTGCTCTCCACATGATTATGTAAAGAGGATTTATGTCGATATCAGGTATTGTGAATATTGTTTTAACTATTCTGGTTATTTTTGCATGTTATTATTTTGCGAATAAGATAGTGCGAGGCTCACAGCAGCGCGAACAAACTATTATTGAGAATGGCAGTGATGTGCAGATAACTATACTGTCGATGAAGCAGAACGGTCTTTTTCTTAATAACAATCCAGTGGTGGAAATGAGTTTGAGAGTAACAGACTCGCATGGAAAAAGTTGGTTAGTCGAAAAACACGAAGAAACAGTATTGCTTATTGCGCTTGATAAATATCAAGTTGGCGATATGTATGATGGTAAGCTCGATTCAAAAACAAATTCCATCATCTTTGTTAAAGATGGAAGTGGGAAGCCAATAAAGATCAACTAATCAAGTTGGGCTTTTATCCTTATAGTTTTCTTTGAAGCTTTACCTGAACGTGCATGAAAAGCAATCGGCAACTGCTTTTTATGCATGGTTGCCTTATTTTTGTCGTAAGAATTGTATTGGTGTTAATTGCTTCTCGTAGATAACAAATTTCTATCCCGGTTAATGTTATAGTGGTTGAACCAAGTAGATTATGAATATGACTTTTTTAACCGAAGTGCCTTTTTTAATTGGTGTGATCATTACTGTTTGTGTAACTGGGCTTGCACTGTCTATGTTAAAGCCTGATAAATCACAATTGAAAGGCATCAAAAACTGGATTAGTCGTGATAATTGGTCAGGAGAGGTTATCACCGTAAATGCAGAAAGTTGGTATCAAAATGATGTCCGATACGGTGATGATTTTTTTTATACTTTTTATTTTATTGCTACCATCAATGGTGTCAAAAAAAGATATGATGCCATGTGTGTCTTAAACTTCAGTCAAATACATAAAATAAGAGAGGGGGTTAAAATTTCTGTAAAATACAGTCGCGATGAACCGCCTAAAATGGCCGTGGTCAATCTTGAATATTTATAGTTTCCCTGTGATTCTAAGGGCATAAAAGAATATCCTTCGTAAGATGATTAGCTGTGCTCGAAGGTAAATATATGCTTTAGAGGTTGTTATGAGTACATTAGATAAGGGATGGTTAATTTTTGCTGCAGCCGTAGCTGTCATTGTTTTTTTCGTATGGCTAAAGTTTTTTCCATTGAGTTTTGGCCGCTTATAAAAAGCGGTTTTGTTCAGGCTCATATTATTAAGACGGGAATTTTGGTAAATGCAGATATTATTGCTGCACAGCAAACTACGGTTTGGAGTGGTGGTAAACCTGTATATAAAATTAGCTTTAAATATGTAACTTTGGACAGTAAAGAGATTGAGGCCAGTGTTTTACGAGAGTTAACGTTTGAAGAAGTTGAAAGGTATAAAGCAGGGCGGTGTACAACAATAAAATATGATGCTAAAAATCCCAAGTGTATTGCTCTGTATGATAAGCCTCTCATTTTGGAGAGATAACCCCTGTCCGATAGCTGCACAGATAAAAAGTCTCTCGAAAGGAGATGGTGGGTTTCTGTCTCTGTTTCAATGCTATGCCATTAATAGTGGTCGTGAACTATGGAATGATATAATGCCAGTTGCTGGTATATTAGCACATTGGTTCTTTTGGTATTTTATTTATGGCTTTGATCTTTCAATTGTCGGTGAATGCATAATAAACACGCTGTCAAGTCAATTTGAATTCATGCTTATTTCTTTAATCTAATGTTTTAAGGGTTAAAAAGGCAGGGTGTTTTATAAGTAAGTTATAATTTCTTGTTGGTGGTAAATTGATTTAATATGAAGTGCTTTCAAATTTTATTTGCTTTTTATTTTATTACAGGCGAGCGTGTTCTTCATGATGTTCGGAGGGCAAAAAACCGATTCCTCTAGCGCGTGTTAAGAATATTTATCTTAAGGTGCGTTTTTAAACCCTTCCAGTTTAGGTACACAACAGTAAGGGAAAAAGCGTTATTGGGCGGAAGATGAATCGCTGTACAAAGTCGGTAATGAAATTAGCATGATTTATGACTAAAAGCAGCCTGACATTGTCAAACTGTATATCGTCGGTCCAACAGAGAAAAAGAAGTATTTAGTTGTCTTTTTTTTGACTGCCCTCTCATCGTATTTATTTGACTGTCTCCCAGACTGGGAGACGCCTTGTCTCTGTTTTAAATGCTATACACAAAGGAAACCCAGGCATGAAAATTATTAAACCTCTCCGCCTGAGCGTACTTAATCGTCCTTTTCGCTGGCAGGGTAAAAACCATCTTGGCGTCACCGTGCTGGCGTTAGCCGATATGAGTGATAACCCGAAGCTCCGCCCGGAAATGGAGCTTTGGCAACTGGCTGCCAGCGAGTTACAGACCAGCGGCGGCGTTCTCGATTTAGCCATGCCAAAAGTGTGCGCCGAATTTCTGGCGACCGGCCATGCCTACACGCATCATCAAAGCGATAAAACCGCCTGCGCGGCAAAGATTGAAGTCGATACGCTAAGCAAGTCGCTGGCGGTATTTGGCGATCGCTACTGGGTTGGAAATAACATCACAGCGCCGCAGCCCTTTGAACAGATGCGGCTTGACTGGAGTCGCGCTTTTGGCGGTGAAGGCCATGATGACAATCCTTATGGAATTGGCATTCACCCCGAGGTGCATCAGGGCCATGAGTTCGTCCGCTTACCTAACATCGAAGCGATGAGCGGACGTCTTACGCAGCCTAAACAAAAGCCAGAGCCTGCGGGGTTTGGCCCGCTGGATATTAGCTGGCCACGACGTTTTAGTCGTATGGGAAAAAAATACGATTCCAGCTGGTTACAAAATGATTTTCCCGGTTTTGCGCGCGATATCGACTGGAAAGTCTTTAATGCTGCCAGTCCTGATCAATGGTGGGCAGATCGCGATACCTTACCTGAGCAAGCCGCCTGGCGAATCTGGAATATGCATCCGCAAAAGCCGATGCAGGAGGGCAAACTTCCTCTCTGGCAGGCACGCTGCTTTATTAATCGTCAGCGCGAAGATGAAACACTGTTTGAGGAAATTGCACTGCGCGCAACCACGGTATGGTTCTTTCCTCATCTGGAGCAAATGGTTCTGTTATGGCAAGGGAACACGCGCATCAATGAAGATGACGCGGCTGATGTCTTACAGTTGATGCCCGCGTTGGAAAAACGGGGAGCACCACGCTCAGTTAATCACTATCGTAAGGTGCTCACGCAACGCTTGGATAAAGAAAACGGCGCGCTGTTTTCATTTCGCGAAAAAGATCTTATCCCTGATGAAACCATTGGGCCCTGGATTGATAATCAGGTCGAGCAAACCCCCAGTCCGATGCGGGATAACATGCAAACGCGAGCAAAACATCTCCGAGAGCAGCATCGTGCGCGTATTGAGGCATCCGGCGGGGATGTGGGTGACTTGCTTAACGAACCCGATGAACCCGGGCTACCCAAACTGGAAGACTTGCCGGAATTTATCGAAAAGATGAACCGCCAGGCCGACGAGATGAAAGCGCGGGCAGAGCAACGTAAGCGCGAGATAGAGGCCCGTTATCCGCAAAGCGAAAGTGACGAGCATCAGCCACGCGGTCCGGAAACACTGTTCCGTATGCAAGAAATGCTGCAGCGCAACAAGGATAGCCTGAGTGAGAAGACACTGGCACAGATGCGTGATGCTCTCCATCAAATGTATCTCATGTCTGTTAAAAGCCAGCCACCAGCGCTGCGTCTGAAAGGCGATCTGGCACTGATAATTCGTCAACGCGCGGAACGAACGCTGGCACAGGGCGGCAACTTTAGCGGTATGGATCTTACCGGCGCTGACTTTTCTGGTATGGATCTTCGGGGAGCCGACTTTAGTAAGACGCTGCTGGAATGCGCCGATTTAAGTCACTGCCAACTGGACGGTGCCAATTTTCAGAGTGCGATGCTGGCGCGCACCGAACTGCATCATGCTTCCCTGCGCGGTTGTAATTTTGAAAACGCGAGTTTTGCCCTGGCACAGTGCTGTCAAAGTGATTTTTCCGGCGCACACTTTAAAGATACGCAGTTGCAAGAAACGCTTTTCGATGAGTGTACGTTTAATGAAGCGACTTTCAGTGAATTGTTGTTCCGGGAAACCTGGTTTACCCAATGCCATTTTCAGCGCGCTATTATGGCGTCTTGCGTGTTTATGGAACTCAGCCTTCCAGGCCTCGACTTTACAGAGGCGAAGCTCAGCAAAACGACGTTTTTAAAATCCACGCTTGCACAAGCCATATTTAACCGCGCTGAATTAGATAGCTGCTCATGGGTTGAAACCCAGGCAGATGGGGCCAGTTTCAGCGGATCAACCTGGTTGACCTGCGCGGTCGCTTCCGGGAGTTCCCTCAATGGCGCAGATTTTACCCACGCCACGCTGCGACAAAGTAATCTGCGCCAGACTCCACTCAATGGTGCAGATTTTACCCTGGCGAAACTGGAGAACAGTGACCTGAGTGAGGCTGTCTGCCAGTGTGCGAATTTCCAGCGTGCGAACCTGGCAGATAGCCTGTTTGTGCGCACCGATTTTCGGGAAGCAAACTTCACTGATGCCAATCTGATGGGGGCGATACTGCAAAAAAGTCAGTTGGGTGGTGCTCGTTTCCCAGGCGCTAATCTGTTTCGTGCCGATCTTTCACAGGCATTTACCAGCAACACCACTCAGATCGATGGCGCCTGGACCAAACGAATTAAAACGTTACCGAAGCGTGATGGAGAAATTGTATGACCACGCTTAGCGCCACTGATTTACAGCAGCGAATCAAACAAGGCCATCTGATCAGTGATGTGAAACTGGATGAACTGGATTTACGCGGATGCGATCTTTCAGGTGGTATATTCCAAAATGTTTCACTGACCCGATCCAACTTTACGGGTGCCAATCTTCAGGAAGCCGTTTTCACCGAATGCCAGCTGTCTCAATCCGACCTGGGTAATGCGAAGCTTGATCGGACAGTGTTTAACCAGTGCGAAATGTCTGGATTGACTGTCAGAGAAACGCGTCTTAACGAAACTATGTTTAACGAGTGTGAACTCACGGGTAGCGATTTTACGCACAGTCGTTTGTTTACCACGCAGTTTATGAAATGTCCGCTTAACCACAGCGATTTCACCCAGGTGGAGCTTGACCGCAGTCTGTTTTTTGAATCACCGCTGAATGAGTGCCGCTTCAATGGCTGTAAAAGTTTGCTCACGACTTTTTACGGTATTGATTTACGTCAGACCGTCATGAGCGCAGGTGCATTTGAACGCACGGTATTTTTTAAGTGCGATCAACGTGAAAAGAATTATGCACAGCAACGTTTTATTGGCTGCCAGTTCATGGACTGCGCGCTTGATGAAGCACAGTTCAATGGTGCTCAACTTTCACAATGTAATTTTAAAGGCGCTTCGCTTAAAGGCGCTCAGCTTAATCAGGTGAACGCCAGCCAGGCACTGTTCATGGAAGCAGACCTCACTGGAGCACAGTGCAAAGGGAGCCTTTTCGATCAGGCTATTTTTGTCGGTGCAATCATGGAGCATACAGATTTTACGGGCAGCCGTTTTTTCCAAAGCATCCTGCAGCAGGTAAAGGCCTCTCAGGCGTTATTCATTCGTTGCGATTTGACGTACAGCGATTTTACCGGCGCAGATATATGCAAGGCAGATTTACGCGGTGCTACCTTTTCCCGAACGCGCATGCATCGGGCGCGCCAGGAGAATGCGCAATTCTCTGGTCGTCAGGGCATTATTGAATTTGATGAAGAATTACTGGCAGCTGAAGCATGGAGCGCACAGCGCCAGAGCCGCAGTTGAGGAGATCAAGCAATGAATAGTGTCAATCATACGCTGGCAAAAGCCATTTTACCTCCAGTGCAGGCGGCTGGCGTTGTCACGCACAGCTTCGCCGATGGCAGCCTGACTGTTGAGTGTGAAGGCCGAGGCTGGCATTGTCGCCGTGCTGCAAGTTGCGTGATTGTGCCGCAAACCGGTGACACAGTTTTAATCACCAGTGTCGAAAATCAGATCTGGCTACTGGCTGTGCTGGAGCGTGCCGATCCGCAAAAGGCGGAACTCAGCATACCTGGCGATTTGCATATCAACAGTGTGGGTGAGCTGAGTTTAAGCAGTGCCGCTCTGCGCGTTAGCGCTGAACAGGGTGATTGCCATATCAACGAGATGAATTACAGTGGTGACAAGCTGTCGGCATGGATCAGTCTTTCACACATCGTTGGAAAACGAGCAGAATCCGTGTGGCAGACCATCACCCAGATTAGCCATAACCTGCTGCGTACCACATACAACACCGAACAAGTTCGTGCTGGGCAACTTGATATGAAAGCGGAAGATTACGCACGTTTGCATGCTCACAATACGGTAATCACCTCGAAAGCGATAACCAAAGTGGATTCCGAACAGATTCATATGGGTTAAGGAGTAAACATGTTTGCAAATTGTCAGCTTTTTGGTGTGGATCTGGCTTTCCCGGATGTGTGCCTGACGCCGACGCCCGCACCGGTGCCTGTTCCCTATCCAGATATCGCGTTGGGGCCAACGGCAATCCCAAATGCGCTAAATATACTATTTATGGGAATGCCTGCGCATAATATGGCAACCGTAACGCCACTTACTAACGGTGATAACCCAGGCGTCGCAACCGGTGTGGCATCGGGAACGGTCATGGGACCCTCGCGTCATCTTACCGGTTCATTCACGGTGTTATTGAAAGGCACGCCGGCAACGCGGTTGACGAGCATGAGTCTGCAAAATTCAACGAATGCGATTGGTATGCGTATTGTTCCCAGCCAGTTCAAAGTATTGATGCTTGCGCCTTAACGCGTACCCCTTTTTACCAACCCTTTTCTGACAGGGATGAATTTTATGTTTTCACGCATTACAGTCCAGTTACCCGCACAAGGACTGCTGTTCCGACGTCTGAGCGGCAGCGAAGCGCTGTCCCAGTCGTTCGTGCTGCAAGCGGAACTGCTCTCCACCGACGCGCGCATTGATCGTCAGTCGCTGCTGGGCAAGCCGGTCACGTTCACGCTGCCGACGGACGGCCTGATGAGCGCGGTGAATCCGCGCTACATCAACGGCAAAATTACTCAGATAGGCGTACGCAGCGAGGAGCTGGGCGGCGTGCGTTACGCGGTGTACGGGCTGACGGTGGAGTCGGATCTGTGGCCGATGAAGCGCGACCGCAACCTGCGCATCTTCCAGAGCCAGACGGTGCCGCAGATCGTGCAGACGCTGCTGAAGGAGTACGGGGTAAACGTGGAGACGCGCCTGGCGGGAAGCTACCGGGTGTGGGAATACTGCGTGCAGTATCAGGAGAGCAGCTTCGACTTTATCAGCCGGCTGATGGAGCTGGAGGGGATGTACTACTTCTTCCGTCACGAGGCGGACAAGCACACGCTGGTGCTGTGCGACGCGCCGGACCAGCATCAGGCGTTCCCGGGCTACGAAACGATAGCCTACCACGTGACGCCGTCGGGCGGCAGCGTGACGGAAGAGGGCGTGAGCCAGTGGGCGCTGTCGGAAAGCGTGACGCCGGGGATGTACAGCACGGACGACTACGACTTCCGCAAGCCGAACGCGTGGATGCTGCAGGCGCGGCAGAACCCGGTGTCGCCGACCCCGGGTTCGGTGGACGTGTACGACTGGCCGGGTCGCTTCGTGGAGCACGGTCACGGCGAATACTACGCGCGCATCCGCCAGGAGGTGTGGCAGGTGGAGCACCACATGGTGAGCGGGAGCGGCACGGCGACGGGCATCGCGCCGGGGTACACTTTTTCGCTGCTGAACGCGCCGCACTTCAGCGACAACGGCAAATACCTGGTGACGTCGGCGCACTACGACTTTGAAGAGAACAGCTACGCCAGCGGCGACGTGGGCACCACGCGGCACAACATTGACTTCACGGTGCTGCCGGCGGCGGTGACGTACCGTGCGAAGCCGGACACGCCGTGGCCGAAGACGCACGGCCCGCAGACGGCGAAGGTGGTGGGACCGAAAGGCGAGAGCATCTGGACGGACAAATACGGCCGGGTGAAGGTGAAGTTCCACTGGGACCGTCTGGCGAAAGGGGACGACACGAGTTCGTGCTGGGTGCGGGTGTCAAGCGCCTGGGCGGGCCAGGGCTTCGGCGGGGTGCAGATCCCGCGCGTCAACGATGAGGTTGTCGTGGACTTCATCAACGGCGATCCAGACCGTCCGTTGATCATTGGCCGTGTTTATAACGAAGCCAGTATGCCGCCATGGGCACTACCGGCTGCCGCCACACAAATGGGCTTTCTGAGTCGCTCGAAAGACGGCACTGCGGATACCGCGAATGCATTACGCTTTGAGGATAAGGCGGGCGAGGAGCATTTGTGGATCCAGGCGCAGAAGAACATGGATACCAATGTCAAAAATGATGAAACGCATAGTGTGGGTGGGGAACGGAGCCACTATGTAGCGAAAAGCGAGCTGCATCGTGTCGAAGTGAATCAGATTCAGGCTGTTAAAGGCGATACCGAAATTCTGACCGGTAAAGGTAAAGTTGATGCCGTAGTCGAAAAGTATGTTCTGGCGTCGGGAACTCAGCTACGTCTTGTGTCGGGTGAAAGTGCCATCGAACTGAACGCCAATGGCACTATCAATCTGATCGGCAAAGATTTCAATTTCTTCGTGGAGAAGGACGGCAATATTACCACGGGTGGAAAACTGAATCTGAACACCGAAGGGGCGCAACCGGGAACCTCTGCGCCAGGAGCGGGGCATAAAGGCGATATCAGCGCGGCTGTTCAGGAGAAATTTACGCCGGGAAAGCCTGAAAGGGCAGGTGCGCTGGCAAGCGCACCTGCTGACGCTTCAAACAATGTAGCTAATCCTTCTGGCGTTCAAACCCCATCTTTTAGCGGTTATGGCAAAGATGTCGACAATTTGGTTGAGAAATCACCTACCATGAAACAGGATATCACCACGCTGAAAAAGCGTGGATGGGTGTTTAAAGAAGGTGAGGCCGGTAAGGGGACTTCAGCGGATCGTCAGGGCCGTATCATCACAGTCGATAAAAGCCAGATGAATAACGCCGCTAACGTCGTACAGTCGCTGTCACATGAGAGTGGACATGCTCTTTATAAACCCAATATTGATCTGAGTTCTAAGAATAGTTACCTGAACAGTACACTCAGTGATGAAGGCGCTGCCACACTAAATAATATTCGTGTACAGCGTGAAATCATTGCCCATCAGGGCGGAGACATTGGTATAGCAGGCAACGCTGCGAACCAAAAGGATTACAATGGTATCTTCGACTCTCTGCAAAAAGGGGACATCACTGAGAGTGACGCGAGGATGAAGATCGGGCGTATATTCGGAAAGGGTGAAAAGACCTCCACGACCAATGAGTTATACGAGGATTATTATGGAGGTTGGTATGATAAAAATTACCCGGCAAAGTAAACTAGCAATAATGTTACTGGCAGGTTTTTTTTTAATAAACGGATTAGTGGAAGCAAAAATGCAAGCAAATGATATATGGAGCTTTGTCGCGCAAATGCGTTCCAACGTAAAAAGTTTGTCTGTACAAAATATCCACAATGCCCCACTGGCGTTCACATTACAAAGTCAGAATGAATATATCAATTTTTACCGGGCTGATCAGGTCAGGCTTAAAGATACTTTGTTGATCAATGATATTGAGTTACGTCTGAGTAAAACCTCTGACGGCATGGCACCTTTTTTTAGTTTTTCGCCACAAGGTAAATGCATCACACTGAATGAAATCAAAAAACACTATCAGGCGATCCGGTTAACGGATTACCCACGTGGTCAGTCTGAACATGAGCTTACCAGCTATACATCATCCCCTGATACGAACGGGCAGGTTATCACCTTTTCATTCACGGTTAAAAATCCGGACTGCCTGAGTAGGGTGATTATTACTACGGAAGAGTAAATTAGCTGCTTACATACAATGATGCTCTGGTACAAAGCTCGGCAGTAATTGCTGTCTTTGTATGCGATGATCTGGCTCGAATAATCCTCTCTCATTAGAAAATATATGACGTTAAACAGGTTGTTTTTGACACTGGCGTTTTTATTCACGCCTGTTTTAAGTCTGGCAAATACTCTGTCGACAGAGACGGTGCCTCCACTGAGCGATAACGATTTCTCTGTCCTGCTAAACGACTATGCCTTCACGCCTGGCGACGCATGGAGCAATCAAAGCTTCATACGCGCAGGCAAAGCCCTGAGTTCAGTTGTGGCCGGAGAAGTGGACATCAATGAGCAGCGCTACAACTATTACCAACACAGCTATGACGGCTTTGAGTTATTCAGCGCGACGGCGGTTGGGAACGACAGCCATACAATTCTGGCAGAGATCCTATTGGACGGTGCCAGCGTGCCGACGGCTCGTAATATCATCGTCGGCGATAGCATGGAACAGGTTCAGAAAGCCTATGGACCCGGAAAAGAAGACAACAGTGATAATCAGCACTGGCTTATCTATAAGATGGGTGAGAAGCAGTTGATGTTCGAAATTGACCAGCAAAAAGTCAGTCACATCATGTTGAATACCACCATGAGTGCAGAGCAACATGAAGTCAGCGCTGATCAGGCTATCGCCGTAGCGACGAACGCGATTCATACTTATCACCTCACCGCGCTTGATGATCAATGTCTGAGATACGACCTGGATGACACCAGTGAGAAGGCGTTCTACATCATTACGGTTCGTGAAGATAACCACGACGTCAGTTGCGGCGGGGACCCGGATATTTCTCCCCGGCTTTTTGATATCAAAGTTGCTCGTGATAACACACAGATACTCACAAATGCCGATAATGCTGATGGCGATTATCGTAGCCTGGTTCCACCCGCCACAAACAATCAATAAAACGGACATCCTATGAATTATCAGTTTAATGAGGGCGCTTTTGCGCTGTTTCCTGCTGCCTGGCAGGACACCACCATGAATATTTTGCGGGATGACGCCAGCGGACTGGCATTAGTGGTGAGCCGGGGTGTGATTCCTGAGGACAGCGATGCGGAAAAAGAGTTTCAACGTCAGTGGGACACGTTGCGCAGCCAGATGGGTCACATTCAGCAGACTGAGTTTGTTCGGGTTACGGCTGGCGCGGATAACGCTTTGCGTGCGGTAGAAGTTGAAACCGCATTCGATCGTAACGGACAAGCCGTGTGGCAGCGACAGTTGGCGGCCCGGGTTCCGGATAGCAACATCTTAATGATTTTTACCCTCTCCGCGATGCGCGCCTTCAATGAAGCAGACGGCCAGCGCTGGAGTGCCTTCAAACAAAGCCTGAGTCTGAACAACCCACGGAAAGCATAAGCTATGGATAACCGTGCGGCCCGTGTGGGCGATGAGATCATTCACTCCAGTATTTTCGCTGATATCACCAGTATTGTTGCTGAAGGCGCAGCCTACGCCGTGATCGGCGCTGCGGTCGGTGCGGCGGCAACAGCAGCAGCACCATTGCTGGGTGCAGGAATGGCTGCGGCCGGCGTGGCAGCCATTGGTTCCAGCTGTCTGCTCAGCGGCATTATTGGCGGTGTATTAGCGAACGCTGCGGGCATTTCGGATGACATCACTAAAGCGGCCGATGGGCTGGGAGACATGATATTCCCGCCTTCTCCAGCCGGTGTGATCGCTAGCGGCTCTGAGAATGTTCACGTTAATGGTCTTTTAGCTGCACGCGCGGCCGGGATGCTTACGCCTGGAGATACGCCGCCACCGGAACCGCAATCGCCCAAGAGTTTCGCAGACTATGGCGGCATGCTGCTCTCTGCGGTGGGGCAGTTTGGCAGTGCAATGTGGCAACCCACGGTCGCCTCTGCCGATGCTGGCACCTCTCCGCTGGAGCAGGACAAAGTGGCCTGTGAAAAGCACAGTGCACCGCAATATCTGGCGCAGGGATCGAAAAGCGTCTTTATCAATGGCCAGCCTGCGGTGCGGGCAAAGGATAAAACCACCTGTGATGCCACGGTGAGTGACGATGTTTCTCCCAATGTCATCATTGGTGGTGAAACCGTCACAGTAAGAGAAATTAAAAGTGGCAAGGTGCCAGGCCTGGCCGTGATGATGATCGGCCTTTCCCTGATTCGTGGTCGCCCCAGCCAGATCCTGAAAAATATGCCCTGCGCGCTGGCGAGCGCCGTGGGCGGGATGATGGCGGATATGGCGATTAACGCAGCCTTTTCGTCGTTGTTCCCGGTTCATGCCTCCACCGGCGTCAAAGTTCTTAATGATGATGCCGAGCGCGATTTCTCCCTTCCTGGCCGCTTCCCGCTTAGTTTCCAGCGTAGCTATAACAGCCTGACACAGCGCAGCGGATTATTTGGTTCTGGCTGGGCGACGGTGTTTGACAGCTATTTAACGCTGGATGGCAATCAGGCGACCTGGTTTGATGACAACGGGCGCGAGCTGAGCTTTGCGGTTCCCGGTGAAAAAGAGGTGCTCTACAGCATCAGCGAAGGGCTGATGGTACGGCGCAACGAATTGGGTGATATCGCCATTGCCGACGACGACGGTGCGGTATGGCGTCTGTACAGACGTACGGCCGCTGATCCGCAAGTGCTGCGGCTGGCTTCTCTGAGCGATGAGTACGGCAATGCGCTGGAGATGGGCTGGGATGAGCAGGCTCGCCTGGTGCGTATTCATGACGCGCCGCTGGCTATTGATGTCACCCTGCATTACGACGACAGGCTGCACACACGGCGTCCGACATCAGCCAGCCATTTTGATGGTGATCAGCACTGGCCATTAGCGCACTGGACCTACAATGAACAGGGCCAGCTTGCCAGCGTCACCGATGCCGCAGGCGTTGTCTCGCGTCGCTTCCGTTACAACGATGACGGGTTAATGGTCTGGCATCAACTGCCCGGCGGACTGGAAAGCGAATATCGCTGGCAGAAACTGGATCACTGGCGCGTCGTTGAAAACCGCACCAATACCGGCGACGGCTGCCATATGCATTACGACTTAGAGGCCGGTATCACGCGCGTTTCCACCTATGACGGTCAACAGCGCGAACACCACTGGAATGCCGCAGGCCTCATCACCTGCTTTATTGATGAGCGCGGCGAGAAGTGGCGCTATGAGTGGGATGAAAACGAACTCCTGACGCGTCGTATCGATCCGCTGGGCAACGCGGTGAGCTTCACCTATGACGATCTGGGCAACCGCGTTGAAGAGAAAGATGCGGATGGCGGTGTGCAGGCGGTGCAATGGCTGTCACACCGTTCTCTGCCGACGGTCGTCGCAGGGGCAGACGGTGCCACAACGAAATACTATTACGATCCCCATCATGGCCTTGAGCGCGTGGTCGATGCGCTCGGGCAGAGTACCTTCTATAAACGGGATGAGTTTGGGCTGGTTGTCGAAGAAACTGACGCGGCGGGTAACAGCTATCGTCGCGAATTCAATGATGCCGGCCAGGTCATCCGTGAAACAGACTGTTCAGGACTGACGACGCGTTACCGCTATCATCCCCTTGGCTGGCTCAGCTGTGTGACTGCGCCGGATGGTGAAGAAACCCGGTATCACTATGATGCAGCGGGCCGTCCTGTTCTGCTGGAGCGGGCAGAGGGCTGGGAAGAGCGGTTGCGCTGGAGCGACAACGGCCTGCCACTGGCCCATGAGTCAGCCGATGGTAAACGTAGTGAATTCCGCTACGATAATGTCGGACGCTTAATCGCCAACCGTAATGCCCAGGGTGAGACGGTTCAGCGCAGCTGGGACAGCCGCGGCCGGTTGACGGCGCTGCAAAACGAGAACGGCGAGCAGTATCAGTTCGAGTGGGGTGCCGATTCCCTGTTGCTGGCCCAGGTCGGGCTGGATGGCGTTGCCACGAAATACGATTATGACGCCGCGGGCCGCACGGTATCACGCACCTTTGCCGCCGGACATCCTCAGTCCATTACCCATCGTTACCACTGGAGCCGTGCAGGGCAACTGCTGGCGCGGACCACGCCGGAAGGCCAGACGCGCTATCACTACAGCGGTGGTGGTCAACTGGGTAAAGTGTCGCAGCATCTGCCGCTGTCTGACACCGCGTGGAGCCAGCAGGCCGAGCAGGAGATTACGTTTACGTATGATGCGCTGGGCCGCATCGTAGGTGAGCAGGGGGAGCAGGGCGCACTGGCCTGGGATTACGACGCGCTGGGCAACTGCACGGCCTTAACCCTGCCGGATGGCCGTAACCTGAAACAGCTTTACTACGGCAGTGGTCATTTACTGAGCATCGCGCTGGACAACCTGCCGGTCACCGAGTTTACCCGTGACACACTGCATCGGGAACTCAGCCGCACGCAGGGCGGCCTGACCACGCGCAGTGAGTATGACCGGTTGGGCAGGTTGCGCCGTCGTGACGTTTTCAAAGGGGAAGCACAGCGCCCTGCGCCGCGCGTCTGGTCCCGTCGGCGGGACTTCGATTACGGCAACAACCTGATCCGTGAAGAGCGCGACGATAACCCGTTCAGCCAGACATTATGGAACTACGATAACGCCGGTCGGCTGCTGTCTCAGGAAGGCGCACAGCCGGGTAATGAGCAGTGGCGCTGGGATGGCGCAGGCAACCCGCTGGATCGCCATACTGCTTCCCACATCATGCATAACCGTGTCACGGAGCTGAACGGTATCCGTTGGCAGTACGACATTCATGGCCGTACCACCGGGAAGGATGACGGCCAGACCCGCTGGCGCTACCGTTACGATGGTGAGCACCGCCTGACGGACGTCATCAGCGAACCGCGGGACCGCAATAAGCCACGCACTAAGGTGAGCTTCCGCTACGATCCGCTGGGGCGACGCATCAGTAAAACCAGCCAGCAACTGTTACAGGGCAGGCCGTCTGGCAGGGCCGTCACAACACGCTTTGTCTGGGAAGGCTATCGTCTGCTGCAGGAGATCCACGACGACATTCCGCTTACCTATGTCTACAGCGACAGCCAGAGCTATGAGCCTTTGGCCCGTATTGATGGCGTGGAAAGCCCGGAGATATTCTGGTTTCACTGCGCGGCAAACGGCACGCCGGAACGGCTGACTGACGTTGAAGGGCAGAAAACCTGGGAAGGTGTGAACAGCCCATGGGGCAAACTGCTGCGCGAGTCTAATCAGCGAATTCCGGTGGTGGAGCAGAACCTGCGTATGCAGGGCCAGTACCTGGATCGTGAAACGGGGCTCCACTATAATTTGTTCCGTTATTATGATCCGGACAGTGGCCGGTTTACCCAGCAGGACCCGATAGGGCTGGCGGGCGGGATTAACCTTTACCAGTACGCGCCGAATGCGCTGGGATGGGTGGATCCGTGGGGACTGAGTAGGTGTAGAAATCCTTCTAAAGAAGCGACTAAGTGGCAGGGGCCACATAATAGAGATTATCCAGGCATTGATGTATACACTAATAAAGTAATAAAAAAAGGGACTATACTCTATGCTCTCCATCCTAATGGAGATCAATTGCCAGCATATACTGTAAGTCATCCCACTGTAAGGCAATATAAAGGTGATCCACTTGGTTATCATGAAGCCCTGCAAATTAAGTTAAACCCAGCATTCCCTATGCGTTCACAGGTAAGAGCTTATTATGTTACAGAGGATATATATGTGGCTACGGGACGTGCTGAGGCGAACGCACGGTACGGCAAAGGTGGAGGGCTACAATTCTATATCCCAGAAGAAGCAAGACTTAAACTGAAACCAGGAAAAATAATAGATATATGAAAAAAATGACTTTAGATGAAAATACTGGAATTTTGCGGGTGAATGAAAATGAGATAGAGCTTAAATCTTATGATTTGTTTATTAATTCTCATTTTTTTCAATGCTCTAAAGATTTGACCTGCGTCGGTAAATATTGTTTTTTTGCTAAAGAAATTATCTGGCATAATGAACCATTTGCTATAGAGTTCAGACCTGCAGTTTTTTCTTTTAAAGGTAGCGTTTATCTTATTAGCAAAAGTGGTGATTATTTTCAAAATCTTCACGATTGGAATAAAAAAGCTGACTTAAATATATTGAAGGATGAAGAAAAAAGGCTATATGAATGGACTTTAAATCAATACCCTGAAAACTATGATGGTAAAATAAAAAAACCTCCCTATGGGTATATATGGCGCTTCCAATGGGGTAATGTAGTGGTTCAATCAAACCCTAATACTTTTGAATGCGGTATATATATAGAATGGAATTGATCTGGTTTTTTAAATTTTATTTTATTGTTAATTATATTTTTAGGGTTGTAAAAAGACGATATTCTAATAAAATCATCATGTTTTATAATTATTAAGATGTGGGAGTTATTTTGGTGTCATATTAATGATGGCACACAAATTAATATTTATTATCTTGCCCTGCATGCTTTTAGCAGGGTATTTGATGGGGTGTCAAGAAGTATGAGTGTATTGAGAAATCGGGCTTTCTTTTGTGATGAGTTTACAGATTATCTTCAGTTTTTTAAGAATAACATTAAGAATGATGTAAGTTGAAAGGATAAAAAGTTGCATGTGGGAAAATAATAATTTCTTTCATAATGTATTATAAAATCCTTATGGGAATAGTCTGCCTAAGAAGGAGGGAGTGAAAATAATAAAAAAGTCTTTTATTTTTAGCAGTAACTGTCAAAATTATTTAATTTTAACGATAGCCGCAAGGGGTGAGGCACCGCAGGTGCCGAATTAACCGGGCTGCACTACAATCTGTTTCGTTATTATGACCCGGACAGTGGCCGGTTTACCCAGCAGGACCCGATAGGGCTGGCTGGGGGGATTAACCTTTACCAGTACGCGCCGAATGCATTCACGTGGATTGACCCGCTTGAGTTGAGTAGGTTTTCAGTAGATAAAACACCAATAACACGAAATTCAGCCAGAAAACTATTTAGAAGTTGTGGCTTAAATAAGAAAGTTCAGCATAACACTATTAATAGTTTTAATGGCCAGGTTTATACATCCAGAGTAAAGCCTGGAGATGTATTCACTATTACAGAGCATACACCAAGTAGTGCCTCACAAGCATATGTCACAAGAAGAAGTGCAGGTGCTGCCCCAGCGGCAAGACATGCAAACTTGGCTTTGCCACCGAATAGCTCAGCAAATTATGAATATAAGGTTGCCCTAACAAGACCTCAAGTTTTTCTTGAAAGTAAAGTCGCGCCTCAGCTGTAATGAGGAGTAGAAAAAGTCGGTGATAAGTTGCAAATAGTGACTGACAGCTTTAGATATTCAGGAGCGACAGAATCATTATGAATTTAGAAGAACTTGGCAAAAAAATATGTGATATATTGGCTTCATCTGCTTATCTTGATGAAGCTAATGACATTGAAGATCTAATGATAAAAGTATTAATGTTGAATGAAAATGATCCTTTAAGAATGATGGCGATAGATAGTTTAATATCACGATGTCATCCTAAATGGCTTGGGGATTATTATGTTAACAATATTACTTATAAAGAATGGACCGATCTTATTACTGAATTTAAGAATAAGTTAAATAAAGAAAAATAAATTATAGCCGGAAGTGATCTCAGAATTTACAAATAGTGATTACAAAACCGTCATCACTACGGAAGGTGTTGTTTTATATAGAGTTTATGGAGGGAAGGCTGAGGCAGGTGGTTCATTCGTTTCTACAACAAGTGCAGGTAGTCGTATTCAAGCTAAGATTGATGCTGCATTGCTACCAGAATGGAAAAATACCAGACAATACGAAGCTACAATATTGGTACCTAAGGGGACTATATTACAGATTGGTGAGGTTGCACCTCAAGTAACAAAATCCGGTGCAATACTTGCTGGGAAAGCTGATCAAATAATCCTTCCTCGAGACTGGGATCAGAGTTGGATTTTAAACATTAGAAGAATTAATACTCCATAGGCTGTCTATATGAATAAGAATGAAGTTATAAAAATATTAAAAGATACACTGACTTTAATCAAAAGCGAAGCTTTAGTACATGGAAAAAATAAGCTTGATGACATCATTAAAAGATATGAATTAACAATTAAAAAGATAGAGGCTGACATCTTGGATCATAATGACATACACAATTCAGTAAAAGCTTATTTGGAAATTTATAATGATTACGATAATCATTTACTTTTTAAAATGTCAGATGCTGAGAAAGCAGTATCTACTTATCTTAAATTTTAGAAATTATCGATGATTTTAATGTAACCAATGATAGCTTAAAAACTATTAACTATATCAGATGCTTCTTAATAAGGTGGGGAGCTAGAAGATGTGGAGGATAGCACAGGTAACCGACTCGATCATTCTGTCGCCACATCATTTGATGCATAATCACTTTACAGTACTCAATACTAAATTGTTTGGGTAGCATCGAGATTAGAGAAACATATGGTATTCGGTTATGGGCTCTTGGACATCCCTGTTTTTATTAGTATGCGCCGAATGCGCTGGGATGGTTGAACTGTGGGGGCTGAGTAGGTGTAAAGGTGATTACAAATATGAAATGCTTAATAACCCCGGCCCTTTGGCAAAAATTAATGGGAATTCAGCTTCTGATTCTGTAGAAAAAGTACACATAGACCTAGCAGTAAAACCACAATGGATAGATAAAAATGGTATTTTGGCAGGCATCTTTCTAATTGAATCTGTATACAAGTTAGTTATTCCTAAAGGGACAACCATTTATAAAGGGCCTGTACGCTATCAAGGGGAGTTTATCTCGGTGGACAGAATATAAATCCAATATTTTTTGAGCAATCATGGCGACTAAGTGGGATTGAAGTGCTTGATAGTTGACCGTTGAGGTAATTATATGGATAGTAAAAATATATCCATTAATCTCTTGAATGAATTCGAAGAGTTGAAGAAAATTCTTATAAAAGAAAATGAAAAAAATTGGGCAAGAGGTATTTTAGCAATAATTGAAAAGATAGAGAGAGCATTGAGTAAGGACGAAGCATTGTCAAATGAATACTTAGAAGAAGCTTGTAATATATGGAAAATAATGGAGCAAGGTAATGGGGCTTTCTCTGATTTTTATATCTGGCGTGATGACCTCAAAGAGAGAAAGAAAGCTAATGATGAGTTGGTTTCTGTAAAGAATAATATATGGTTGATTGTTAATGAAAATAATCTTTAACTCGTTTACTTCCCCGGCGAGGTCTGCTCCTGGTGTCGGTGATAATTTTGGTGGCGGGATAGAAGTAATGGTTCAGGCATATGCTGTTGATATTCAGAGTTCCAGTATTTTTTAATTATGAAAAATGATATTTATACCGAAGCTAAAAAACTAGCTTCCTTAGTTAAAAAAGATGCAGTTTGTCGTTCTGATATTGCAGATGATATCATTGATGTTGTCGATTTCGGTGCCACTTCCGCTGAGATCCTTATGAAGTTGAAATATTATACTAGTCTTGTTTTATCTGATAAGGATAAACATAGTCGCGAATCAATTGACTTAGCATCTGCTATTCATTCTAAAATTTTGAAAAAAATCGTATGATAAATTTTTGATTCAGATGGGAAGGAGTTTCACTCTATCAATCTTTCTTCTAATTTTGCTGGTAAATAATACAATCTTTTAAGTTAATAATATTTATTCTTCCTTAAATTTTACCCCTTCAGTTGGAAAATCAATATAAGCAAGTTGCAATAGTAAGAGATTTGTTATGTTGGTTAGATAAGTTAGATAAGTTAGATAAGTTAGATAAGTTAGATAAGTTAGATAAGTCATAGAGTAATGCCCACTTCAAAGGTGAACCTGATGCGTTACACCTGACGCCTGAAAGTAAAAACCAGAGGCAAGTTTCCAATGATCATTGGGTTCCTGTAGGAAAAAATCCGGGGGGTGATTGAAGCGGTTATTGACCAAACATCACTGAGTGATGCAAATATTTATCCCTTTTTAAATAAACTTCTGCGAGATTTACTATGAGTGAATTGATATTTACAGGTTATGGTATCGATATAGTAAAGAAAAATGATGATTACTATATTCGATATGACGATGGTACTATTGCTATGTTTGAAAAAGAATCAAAAATAACTTTTGATGAGGCGTTAAAGGCTCAAAAAAGTGAAAGTGATGCTTATGAGGTCATTATTGCCACCCAATCCAGAGAAGGAAGGGGAAGGTCTCAATTCTGATTGGTGATAATTTAAAACGCTGCTAAATATTCCTGAAAAGAAAAAGTAAATAGTATGTCAGAAGGATTCTGTATTGTCCTGTCCGATACACACTAAAGCTGAAGCGTGTTTGATTTATTTCCAGCGGTGCTTCTCCGTTAAAGCAGTTTCCCTGTTACAGGATTGCTATTGTTGATCGCCTTTACATTTAATTTGCTGACATTCTGCAAACTTAACCTCCGCTCAGTCCACAGGTAGATGCGTTGAGTTTTTTGTTCCCTCAATCGTCATTATTGGCGCGATACTCACGGCCAGTTACCTGCTTGCGCGAGGCCAAACAGCCGGTGTGGCGGGGCTGGCTTACGTCTGTGCGATGTTGCTTATATCGACCGTTTTACTATTGAGCTACAGCGTTGTTACGGGTAGCCACTCGGGCCTGTGGCTGCTTCTGGCATTGGTTGCTTTGACTGGTGCTCGCTGGATACTTAACGGGCAGGCTTTCATCCTGTTTGCCATTTACTGCCGGACACAACGCCTCGCCAGCATTGCCCGACAGCATCGCATGAAATAAACCACATAGATCTTCATTACTCTTATCGCGGAACATCAATTCCGCAACACTCGTCATACCATCCACTTTTCTCTCAAACCTTCCGCCCGCTGCAGGAAATACATGACGATACTCCGTTTACCTATGTGTACAACGACAACCAGAGCTATGAGCCTCTTGCCCGTATTGATGTCATAGAAAGCCCGGCGATATTCTGGTTCTACTGCGCGGCTAACGGCACGCCGGAACTGCTGACCGCTGCTTAAGGGTATAAAACCTAGGCAGGTGTAAACAGTACCCGGGGCAAACTGCTGTGTGGGTCCAGTCAGCGAATTCCAGTGATAGGGCAGAATCTGCGTATGCAGGGTCAGTATTTGGACTGGGAAAGCGTACTACTTGGGGAGGGAATATGTAAGGGTTCCGTAAGTAACTATAGATCCAACACCTTTGAATTGAGCATTTGTTATTAAAATTTAAAGTCAGGAGTAGATGATGGGAAAAGCTATATTTAGTGGCTATGGGATGTTCATCACACAAGACGATGGGAAATATTATATCAATTATGACGCTGGTGGGATTGCAAATAAAGATGTTAAATATGAGATAAGCAAAGAAGAATTTAACAAAGCAAAATTAAGCGGGCAAGACGCTTATGAGGTGATAATACTCACTCAAGTTAGGAATAAAACAAACTGTTAATAGCGGCATGATTAATTTCGCTTGGTTATCGCTTGGAGCTATAGCGGCGTCAGTGCGGCTATTGGCATGGAGAGCCTGAATGAATTTTAACAAAGATAATGGAAATGTAAATTTTGGGAATGGATTGGTTCTTTCTTCCACTTTAGCTAAACAAGAGCTATTTCTAATTAATGGTTTATTTTGGGAGGCATGGCCTGACAATGGTGATGATACCGTAAATTATCGAGCCGTTTTTAATACAAAAAACAATAGGCAAGATGATATTTACCTGATCGTATTTTTATCTCATCAAGGTGATGTGAATGCCACAGTAGTAAGTTGGTGCTTTGCACCTGATAAACTATTGATGGGAGAGCAAAATAAACCAGAGGGTAAAGTTACGCGAAAATTAAGAGAGTGGTTTGAAGTGCAATCTGGTTGTAATCTTCCAGTCTATGGCGCGTGGGGACACATTGATGCAGTATATGACCCACATAACAGAACAGGTATGATTAGCTGTAATTATCGCTCAGGCTTTAAAGATGAAAAGTCATGGAACGATTATTGCAAATGGAATAAATTAAAAATTTAAGATTGGTAATTTGAAAATTGTGATGTGGTTTTTTTTATCGAGTAGCCACCTTCAGTCATTTTTTTAGCACTCGCATCATTGCTGCTCCCGGTAACGTGCCGCGCACCGGGCACTATATTGTGGGAACCATTCAATCGTTGGCGGTATTTTAATGCAATTTTTACCATGGCTTGTCGGGCGTAATATCGCTGAATTACTGCAGCATGGTCGCGAAATAGATCAGGTAATCGCACGACAGGATAAGTCCATACTAGCCCGTTCCACTCCAGAGCTTGAACGTTATTTCAAACAGCCTTCCGGGTCGCTTCCCAGGCAAAACGGCTTCCCGGTTGCAATAGTTCTGATGCTGTTGCTGGTCGCCTTTGCATTTAATTTGCTGACATTTCTGCACGCGTTACCTCCGCTCAGCCCACAGGTACATGCGTTGAGTTTTTTTGTTCCCTCAATCGTCATTATTGGCGCGATACTCACGGCCAGTTACCTGCTTGCACGAGGCCAAACAGCCGGTGTGGCGGGGCTGGCTTACGTCTGTGCGATGTTGCTTATATCGACCGTTTTACTATTGAGCTACAGCGTTGTTACGGCTAGCCACCCGGGCCTGTGGCTGCTTCTGGCATTGGTTGCTTTGGCTGGTGCTCGCTGGATACTTAACGGGCAGGCTTTCATCCTGTTTGCCATTTACTGCCGGACACAACGCCTTGCCAGCGTTGCCAGGCAGCGTCGCATGAAATAGCCCGCAGGTTGGTCTGTGGTATCCTCTTTGCAGACCAACTCATTCCCCCGTTCCGTCCACATCCCCTTTTTATCCTCGCGTTGAATCACACTCAACACGATAACGCTGTCTTCCGTCTTCTAAAATCCACCACACATCTCCAAATATATCCCTTCCTGTCACCCTAAATAGATTCCGACCTTACTTACTTCTGTTAAACCTTCCCTTATCAAATCAAGTGATCTGACGCTCATAATGCTTTTTTATTTAGACAACGCTCCCATTTCTGGCCCGCTCTGCCGCAGACATCTTCCGCACCTTAGCGGAAACCGCTTGTGTTTACATACCTTAGGTTTCCGTTAGGCTTTTCATCAAGGTACGGAACAATCCGGCAAGAGGGAAACCATGCTTATTGATCGCGAAAGCATATTCTTAAATAAAGCATTTACCAGTAAAGACGAAATATTCGATTTTATCGCTTCACATGCGGTTGCTCAGGGATGGGCGATGAGCGTGGAGGAAATAAAAACCGACCTCTGGCTGCGAGAACAGGAATATTCCACAGGCTTTGAGAGTCAAATCGCCATGCCTCATGCCAAAACGGAAAACGTAATAAAGGCCGGCGTGATTTTTATTCGTCTGAATGACGCAATTGAATGGCAAAGTCTGGATGGAGAACCCATCAAAATAATCTTCGCACTGTTGGTGCCAAAATCGGGTGCCAGTATTCTGCATCTAAAAATCATCAACGCGCTCGCAAGTCAGATTGTCGATGACGATTTCAGGCAAGCGTTGTTTACGATCGAAAATAAGGATGCCCTGCATCAGTTTATGATGCAACGAATCCAGTTTAAGGAGGAAGCATGAATATTGTAGGCGTCACGTCCTGTATTGCTGGCTTAGCGCATACACCGATGGCAGCGAAATCGCTGGAAAAAGCGGGGCGCAAGTTGGGACATCAGGTGCATATCGAACAGCAAGGGGCGATGGGGATGATCGATAAATTAACCCCGGAACATATTGCTGAAGCGGACTTTGTGTTGATTGCCGCCGATCGCTCGATTGAAGAAGAAGAGCGCTTCGCCGGTAAGACCGTAATCAGGGTGAAAATCAGCCAGTGCGTCGGACATGCAGCCGAGGTCATTACAAAATGCGTGGCGGCTGTCGAGGCGCGCCGTAACCCGTGATATTGGTGACAAAATGAAAAAAACTATGGTCAATATCAAAAACCATTTAATGACCGGTATCTCTTTTGCGCTGCCTGTCATTATTGCCGGATCGTTAGTGGTCGCGGTGGCCAAAATTATCGGTATCCTGCTTGGCGAACCTAATCTGGACAGCTTCGCTCACAGTAGCGGCCTGGAGAAATGGCTGTATCTTGCCCAGGATATCGGATTTAAAATTATTGGCTTAATGAATTATGTCTTAGGTGCCTATGTCGCCTATTCCATTGCAGGTAAAAAAGGTCTGGCTCCGGGTTTTGCGGCGGGTCTGATTGCCTCTGTCACCGGCTCAGGTTTTTTGGGCGCCGTACTGGGCGGCTTGCTGGCAGGCTACTCCGCGGAATGGGTATCCCGGAAGATCCGCATCACTGGTTCTGCCGCCTCGTCCGTGCCCCTTATCATCTTGCCGTTTATTACTGTTGGGCTGCAGGTTGTGGTGATGCTGTTGCTGCTGGGCGATGTCCTGTCCTGGCTTAACAGTTCGCTGATGGCCTGGGTCCAGCGTATGACCGAAGACGGCACCAATACGGTGGTGCTGGCTGCGGTACTGGGTGGGATGATCTGTTTTGACCTGGGGGGGCCGGTAAATAAAGCCGCATGGGGAACGGCAAATGTGCTGTTTATGAGTGGCGTGTATTTACCGGCCATTTTAGTGAATGTCGCCATTATTATTCCCCCCTTAGGCTACGCCGCTGCACGATTCCTCCGTCCCGGTAATTTCAGTGAGACTTTAAAAGAAGCCGGAAATGGCTCGGTCATTATGGGCATTTTAGGTATTTCGGAAGGGGCGATTCCGTTTACCTTAAAAAATCCGGCGCGATTAATTCCGTTAAACATACTGGCGGGGGCCATGGGCTCAATGACCGTGGCGCTGTTTAAAGCCTATCCCATTATGCCGCCACTGGGTGGATTGTATGGTGGCTTTACCGTGGGGAATGCATGGGCTTACTTTCTCGGCGCATTGGTCGGGACTCTGATTATAGCCATAGGTGCAAATTTCTTAGTGGATTTTAATGAGTCGGAAATCATCAACGAAAATATCAATAACGCCTCCGATGATATTGAAATTAAATTTGACTAAAAATTTATTTTAGTAAGGTTAATAACATGAAGAAACGCATGGTTCATCTGTATACGCATACTCACTGGGACCAGGAGTGGTATTTTACCTCATCACGTTCGCGTATTTATTTGTTTAACCATATCAAAAACCTTATCCAGGTGCTGGAGGGTAATCCAGACTTTCCCTGTTATTTACTTGATGCGCAAAGTTCACTTATCGAAAGCTATCTTCAGTGGGCTCCTGAGGATCGAGCCAGACTCACGAAACTGATCGCCGATGAGCGTTTGCTGACCGGCCCCTGGTTTACCCAAACAGATCAGTTGGTGATTCATCAGGAGTCTGTTGTCAGGAATTTGTTTTACGGTATGGAAGTGGCTCAAAGGCATGGCAACGTAATGAAGCTGGGCTATGTCCCTGACTGCTTTGGGCAGGGCGGCAATATGCCGCAACTCTATCGCCAGTTCGGTCTCAATCACGCTTTGTTCTGGCGCGGCATCGCCGATAATACGCTGCACGAAACAGAATTTTTCTGGCAGGGTGATAATGGTGACCGGGTTTTTGCCCTGCAAATGCCATGGGGATACCACTATGGTGGCCTGCTGGATGAAACGCCTGAAACCATGAAAGCCTTTCTTGATGAGAAGATGGCGGCTATAGAAGCGCGCAGTCATCGCCAGCACCTGCTGTTTCCTCATGGCTTCGACCAGGCTCCCGTGCGCCGCAACTTGCCAGAATTAGTTGAGCAGTTTAATGCCCGTGATGATAGCCGCCATTATCAAATCAGTAACCCGCTGACATTTATCAAGGCGCTGGAGCAGGAGGTGGGTACCGACGCGCGGACATTAGAAGGTGAACTCACCGAAGCCAAACATTCACGGGTACATAAAACGATCTTTTCCTGCCGTGCTGACCTGAAGCTACTCAACAATGAGACTGAAGCGCTGCTGGTTAACACGCTTGAGCCCATACTGGCCATCAGCCAGAGCCTTGGGCATGATTATCCAAAGCATATTGTTGCCGACATCTGGAAACGCATGTTTTATAACGCGGCGCATGACAGCATCGGCGGATGTAACAGCGATGATACCAATCAGGATGTCTTCTTCCGCTATAAAGAAGCTAAAGGGCTGGCGCAGAATTTACTGGAGTTACATACAAGGCTTATCACAGAGCGCATTCCGCGCCATCATGATTTTACCTTTACCGTGTTTAATCCTCTGCCGTGGCAGGTAGCTCCGCAAATAACTTTCGAGGCCTGGTTGCCCGGGTTGCCTTTTACCTTACGTGACAACAACGGTGAGGCTATTCCCTGCGTTATTGAGCAGCAGCAGGACCTCACTCAGTATGTACTTAACCAGAGTATCCGTTTAGATCCGGGCAAGCCCTGGCACAAACCCGAAAAAGTCTATCGCACGCGACTGACCGCCAAAAGTCCTGGCTTACCCGCGCTGGGCTATTGCCGTTGGTATATGGATTTTGCTGAAGACGGGGCCACTAAGCCTGATACCAGCAACCAGACCAGTATCGAAAATGACTATTACCACATCCAGGTAGAAGCAAATGGCTTGCTGACGATTACCGATAAGCTGAGTGGGAAAGGCTATAAGCGGCAGATGCTGTTTGTGGAAAATGGTGACGATGGCGATTCTTATAATTATTCCCCGCCGCGCGCTGACTGGATCATTACCTCCGAAAACAGCATGACGGCAGTACAACGTCAGAAAAGTGCGATCAGCCAAAGTCTGTTGCTTACGTATGCCCTTAAGGTGCCGGGTGATCTGACCGAAAGGGCGGCAAGAGTGACATCTGCAACGCTCAATTTGTCCGTAAACATCAGGTTGCAGGACGACGATCTCATCCGGTTTACCCTGGATGTTGATAACAATGGTCTGAGCCACCGCCTTTGTGTGCACTTTGCCACGGATATCTGTGCCAACGTGTCATGTGCCGATCAATTGTTCGGCGTCGTAACCCGGCCTGTGCAGTTAACTAATGCGCTTCACCTGTGGGAAGAAGAACGCTGGCAGGAAAAGCCGATCTCGATTGAACCGATGCAAAGCTATGTCAATGTGCATGACGAGCAGCACGGCTTTACGCTGCACACCAACGGCGTTCGTGAATACGAAATCGTAGGGGATGATTTCAATACGCTCTCGCTGACGCTGTTCCGCACGTTTGGCTTTATGGGTAAAGAAAATTTGCTTTATCGGCCGGGCCGCGCGTCCGGTGAAAGTATCGTAGAAACGCCTGATGCCCAGTTGTTGAAAACCTTGTCATTTGCGTTTGGCTGGCGAACTTACCGCGGCACATTCGATGAGGCCCAACATGCCCGCGTGTCGAAAACCTGGCTGACCGAGTTTCCCGTTTATCAGGACAGCGACTTCCTGAACGGACGACTGCGTTTTTGTTGGAATGATGAGAAACGCGATTATCCCGAAACCTACAGTGCGCTGAATCTGCCCGCGACGTTCAGGGATGCGCTGGTCAGTGCGGTGAAATGTGCGGAAGACCACAGCGGAATCATTGTCAGATTTTATAATCCCCATCTCGAAACCGACGTCGTCATTCCATCACTCCCGAATGCACACTTCGTGATGCTGGATGAGGTGACGCCCATGCCGACGCGCCTGATGCTCAGGCCAAATGATGTGCAGACGGTGCAGATTAAACGGATATAACCATGAGACTGTTCACCAGCAAACGGGTCAGGGACATCTTCATGACACTCGCGCAGGGCGATATCACCCAGTCCGCTCTGGCAAAAGAGATGAAGGTGTCGACAAGGACCATCCGTACTGACCTCAAAGAAGTGGGTGATATTGTCAGGCAGTCTGGTAACCGTCTTATCTATACGCGCAAAAAGGGCTTCTCTTTACAGATTAGCGATCCCGATGCCTTGCATCTGTTACTGCATCAGTGCCAACAACCCTGGAAAGAAACACGTTCGGGTGCGGAGCGTCGCGCGGCCATGCTGGAGGCACTGCTGTCTGATGAGCAGGGCGTGATGCTTGCTGAGCTGGAAGCCGAATGGTTTATCAGTATTTACAGTCTCAGAAATGATATGGCTTTGCTGAAGCGTCACGTTTCTCTCTATCAGTTGCGTATCGTGTCGGAGGGCGATGACATCTTTAAGCTTAAAGGCAGCGAAATTGCCTTTCGGCGCTGTATATACGACCACCAACTGCGGCTCACGCAGGCCACTGACGGCGGTAATAATACCGACCTGGTCAGGGCTTATCCAGACTGTAGAAACGTGTTAAGTCGCTTTCTTAGCGATAAAAAGCTCGAAATAAGCGACGCGAACCTGCATTTTTTAAGTCTGATCATCGCTATTGCCCAGGAGAGAATGGCGCGAGGGAAATGGCTACTGGATTTTGAATTTTGTGATGCCGAGCCTGGTTGGAAGATGCTTGCTGAAGCCTTACTTCAGTCATTATGGATTAACCCAGCCGTGCCGTTTCCGCAAAGTGAAATAGATTTCACGGCCATGAACCTTATTGCCTTTTGTACCACCACCTCCAGCCACGATTGGGTCCCTGAGGCGTATTCTGTTGAACGCACAATCATGAATCACTTTTTGAGCTACGTGAGTACATCGTGGTTTATTAACGTGAATTACGACGCGCTGTCACAGGCTACGCTGTTAAGCCATATCAGAGCCATGCGCGTTCGCGTCAACAACGCGATTACGATTGTTAACCCGCTACTCGAACAAATAAAGTGCCACTATCCGTTAATGTATGAATTAACGCTCAGTGCATTCAGCGAATTAGATCAGTTTTTCACGGCTACCATCAGTGCCGATGAAATCGGTTATCTGGTGATGCATATTGGTGCGATTCTGGAAGAAAGTATCTGCCATCAGAGTGGTCAAGGGATGCGGGCGCTGGTGGTCAGCGATCAGGGAATGGCATCGACGAGGGTTGTCTGTCAAAAAATCATGAGCCTGTATCCGGGTTTGCACATCGTCAGGCAGATCTCTGTTGAGCAATATAGTCTGATGTCTCACGTTGAAGAAGATATTGTTATCAGTCTGGTCAATATCGTTGAAAAGAATAAACGTATTATTCTATTGCCACCGTTTCCGGAAAGATGGCAGCTTGAGAATATAAAATATTATCTGGTGTCTGAAACACAACCTGTTAATGCGATGCTTAATTATTTCTCAGCTGACAACTTTTTTGTCCTCAATGCGGGGGATTATACTAAGTCATCGTTAATCACCTTTCTTTGCGACAGATTAAACGCGCAGGCGCGGGTGAATGATCATTTCCTGGCGTCTGTATTAGATCGGGAAATGCGTGCATCCACGCTGCTGGATGACAAAATCGCCATTCCTCATCCTTTAGCGCCCATTGCGTTAAGTACCCTGGTCTCCGTTGCCATTTTTCCCGATGGCATTGAATGGGATACCGGCAAACGGGTAAAGCTGGTTTTCATGTTGGCCATCAGTGAAGACCACTTCATTGACAGTATGTTGATATATGATTTCCTCACCAATATTCTGCATGACGATATTATAGAAAACATAAGTCAGTGTAATAACTATAACGAATTTATTACGACCTCAAAAAAATACTTCCCTTAAAGGTTTTATTCACTCAGGGTTATTTAGCATAAGGAGTTGGCTATGAAATACCGTCATTATTTCTGGGGGTTGGTTTTTGTCTCTTCAGCATCCTTTTCCGCGATGACATTTGATACAGAACAAGGTGCGCTTACACTCTATGGCGATGTTGAGTTTAATCTCGATGGTGCAAGCAGAACGGGCCAGATTACCTCATTAAAAACCAGTGCTGATAAAAACTGGAAGGCAGGAGAGGCGGAACGCTGGGATATCAATGGCCGAATTTTAATCGGGCTGGATGGTTACCGTAGCATGGCGGATAAATCCTTTGCAGGCTTTAGCGTGCAACCGCTGGCTGACCTGTCAGGCGGGCTTGAGTTAGACGATGCCGCCTTTTTCTTCGGTCAGGAAAAAGACTGGAAGGTGAAAGTGGGTCGTTACGAAGCCTTTGATATGTTCCCGCTTAACCAGGACACGCTTATCGAGTATTCCGGCAATACCGCTAACGATCTCTATGAAGATGGCTATGGCTATATCTACATGATGAAAGAGGCGCGTGGCCGAGGATCGGCGGGTGCCATCCAGCTGAGCAAAACAATCGGGCGTTTTTATTTTGAATTAAATACCATGGCGAATGACGGAACCAAATTGTTTCAAAATGGTGAATACCATGGCAATACGCTTGAGCATAAAAAGAATGTGATCTATCTGCGTCCGGTTATCGCCTGGAACGGTAACGATGTAACGGCGGCGGTCGCCATGGAAAGCAATGTGGTGAGCAATGCGTATGGTTATACGGACCAAAATGGTCAGTTTCAGGATCAGTCCAGGCGCAACGGTTACGGTGCAACGCTAAGCTGGAATGGCCAGCGCGCCAACCCGGATAATGGCGCAGTCATCAATCTAAGCACGGCGTATATGGACGCGAAGAAAGAGCAAAACTTCAGTGCGGGTCTGAATGGCTTATGGCGTGATATTCAACTCGGCTATATCTATGCGCGCAACGATGTTAAAGAATTTACGCTCCAGCATCTCCCTACAGCCAGCCTGAGCGACTTCATTTTAGGGAAGTATGACATTCACACCGTTCACTCCTCGTACCGTTTTCGCAATGTAATGAATATGCAAAATTTCGATATCTATCTGGGCGCTTACTGGTCTCAGGTTCATGCCGATAACCATAACGGAAATAAAGATCGTTACGGCACCCGAGTCAGGTTCAAATATCACTTCTGATTACCGGCTGATGCTCTCTGTACTGGCCCTGAAGCGTCATACAGAGAGCGGTCCTGCTGGCCGTGACATCTGTAACAGAACAGGAGACAGTCACCTTAAAAAAATTTTTTTCATCCTCTTGAAATTCCCCGAAACGATCCTATAAATTTCTCTGAGCAACGGGGAAGGTCCCCACGCAGATGAGCTTTTGAATGAACCATTAATTCAGGAGGTTATCACTATGGCATTACGTAATTTCCCTGTATTTCCTTCTGTCGCGGATTCCGCATTCTCTGACCGGTTTAACCGTATCGATCGGCTTTTCAGCCAGTTGACCGGTGATGCGCCCGTGTCGGTTTCACCCTCTTATGACCTCAGACAAACTGACAATGAGCACTATGAGCTCACCGTCAGCGTACCCGGCTGGAAAGAAAGCGAGCTGGAGATCGAGGTGGCGGGCGGTCGCCTGACGGTTACCGGCCAGAAAGAGGAGGTGACGGATAACGAGGCGGACAAAGAAGGTCAGAACAGCGGCTGGTTGCATCGGGGCATCAGTCGTTCAGACTTCCGTCTGAGCTACAGCGTGCCTGAACATATGAAAGTGACCACTGCCCGGCTGCAGGACGGATTGCTGCGGGTCGGTTTGCATCATGAGGTGCCAGAAAGCGAGAAACCTCGCCGCATTCCGATTGAACACCGCACCTCCGAGGCAATTGAACATCAGGCTTAATGGCAGTTTGACCCGACGGCGGGGAGCGTGAACAGCGCTCTCCGCACTATGTTATCAAGCGGATAATCAGGAGGCTGTTATGAGAGTCATCAGCGTGCCCGAAGATCGTAGCCTGTATCCTAAACTGGTCGGCGAGACCGTCATGGCTGCCAAACTGCAGCTGGGCAGGACCCGCTTGTCGGTGAATTACAATAAAGTGCCAGGCGGAATTCTGCCTGTGCTGGTGGTGGATTTTTACAATGAGAAGGGCAAGCTCTACACCCTGCGTTATAACCTGCCACCGGATACCCCAGAGCGTACCGATCGCCGGGTATCGTTGCTGATGCGCTTGATTGAGAAAGAGGCCAACGAGGAAAAGCTGGCTGAGGCGGTTTAACCGCTTGTCCCTACAGTGAAATCGAGGAGATAGGTTATGTTGAATACATTGATGCTACATAGCTCTCTGGGTGCTGGCATGTTAGCCATTACCGCCAGCCTGTTTCAAAACCGATTTAAATAGTCTGTTCTGTCGTTCGTTATCCCCACCTTTTGGTGCCGCTCAGTCGGCACCTTTTTTCATTTCGCCAGAATGCTTGTTTTTTCAAAACCCAATAGTTATGTTATAACATAACAAATAGCAGATAGGTTAACATAATGCGGCCTGAGACGTTACGTCCTACGGAGTCGATACTGCGGGTGAACATTGGGGCGCTGTACAAACCCGATGGCGGTTGCCTGCTCAATGACATTACCTTCAGCCTCCGGGCAGGGGAGCGCCTGGCCATTATCGGGCCGAACGGCAGTGGTAAAACCTCATTGCTGCGGGCGATAAGCCGCGAGCTGGCGCTACAGCAGGCCGAGATTGCACTCAACGGGCGCTGCCTGAAAACATTTACCCGGCAGGACTTAGCGACATGTGTTGCCGTTATGGCGCAGAACGACGTGCCTGATCTGCGGTTGTCGGTTGAAGATTACGTTGCACTTGGACGCCTTCCTCATGCCCGCACCTGTCCGCATTCTGTAAACCAGCGCATTGTCAGCGAGGCGATAGCGGAAACGGGGCTGCTGGGGTTACGGCGACGTTCGTTACATGCGCTATCGGGGGGAGAACGGCAAAGAGCCATCTTGGCGCGCGTTCTGGCCCAAAAGCCACAGCTGATATTGCTGGATGAGCCGACCAATCACCTTGATCCCCTGGGACGACATGCGCTGCTGACGTTAATCAAAAACAAAGGGATCACGGCCGTTGCGGTGTTGCACGATCTGTCACTGATTGACGGCTTTGCAGACCGCGTGCTGATTCTGTCGCAGGGCGAGCAGGTGGTCTTTGATACGCCAGCCCGAGCCTTGTCATCCCGTTATCTCCGGCCGGTGTTCGGGTTAAACAGTTTTACCGTACCGCATCCCGCTAACGGAAAACATTTACGCATTTTCGAGGTGCCAGACTGTGCCTGAAACGTTGTTAGCACTTTGTCTTGCCGTCGGGCTGGCGAGCATTCCTGTCGGGCACGCTCTTGCCGCCGATTTCCCTGTCACTATTCAGAGCTGCGGCCAGCCGGTCACGTTTAATTCACCGCCAAAACGGGCAGTGATTAACGACCTCAATATGTCGGAAATGGCCTTTGCGCTTCATGTGCAGGATCGTATCGTCGGGCTGACAGGCATCAGTGGCTGGTACAAAATGACGCCTGAATTTAAGCAGGCGATGGGAGCCATTCCTGAGCTGGCACCTAAATATCCGTCTCTTGAAACGCTGGTGGCGGTAAATCCCGACTTCTTTTTTGCCGGCTGGAATTACGGCATGAAAGTAGGGGGCGACGTGACGCCTGCGTCGTTAAGCCAGTACGGCATTAAGACACTGGTATTAAGTGAAAGCTGTGTTTTTACCCAAAAAGACAAGCATCAGGCCAGCATGGATCTGCTTTATAACGATGAGCTGACGTTAGGTAAAATCTTCGGCAAACAGGCCGAGGCGCAGGCCCTGGTGGAGGGCTGGAAGCAACGCCTCAGGCAGATTCCTCAACGGCCCAGCACGGCCCGGCCAGTAAAGGTGTTTGTTTATGACTCCGGCGAGGATAAGCCGTTTACCAGTGGAAAATATGCCATGCCAACGGCCATTATTGCAGCCGCTGGCGCGACCAATGCGATGGGCGGTCTGGATATCAGCTGGGGCACCACATCATGGGAAAGCGTGGCTGCAACGGAACCTGATTTTATTATTCTGTTGGATTATCAGACCGGCGGCGGGGCAGATGCGCTACGGCGTTTCCTGGAACATCATCCGCTGATGAAACTCACGCCAGCCGTACAACATCATCGTTATCTGAAGTTGCAGTATGCCGAGCTGACGCCAGGGCCCGCCAATATCACAGCCGTAGAAAAACTGGCGCATGCCCTGTATTCCGGAACCGCGCCGTGAGTGCGGTGTCTCACCGTTATACCTGGGTCATGTGCGGTTGCGTCCTTCTGCTGGCAGGGCTCCTGCTCATCAGCATTGCTACAGGCACGGTCGCGTTATCATTAAAGCAGGTATTGGGCGCGCTGGCGCTACTCCCTGCGCCCCCGTCTGAAATGGTCAACCGTATCGTGATTGACCTTCGGCTGCCGCGCACCTTGCTGGCGGCGTTAACCGGTGCTGGGCTGGCAATGGTCGGGGCACTGCTGCAAACCACCACCCGCAACGATCTGGCCGATCCCTTCCTCTTTGGTCTGTCTTCCGGCGCCTCGGCAGGGGCGGTGCTGGTCATCACCCGTTTCGGTGACAGGTTGGGGGAACTGACTTTGCCGGTTGCGGCCTTTGCGGGCGGGCTCTGTTCTGCGGCGGCGGTTATGTTGCTGTTCCACTTTAAAAAACGGCGTAGCGCAGAGCACCTGATCATCTGTGGGCTGGCTGTCTCTTTTTTGTTTGGTGCGCTCACCAGCTATTTTATTTTCTCTGGCGATCAGCGAGCAGCCAGTTCGGTCATGTTCTGGTCGCTGGGCGGTCTGGGGCTGGCCAGCTGGCAAAATCTGCCCGTTGCGCTCACCGGCGTGGCGCTGCTGAGTGGCTTCGTTCTGCTACGACACCGTTCTCTGGACGGCCTGCTGGCGGGGGAGCAAACGGCTCTCTCGTTGGGGATTAACGTCAGTCGTGTGCGCATCGAAACTTTTCTCTGCTGTGCACTGACGACCTCAATGCTGGTGGCCCTGACCGGGGTAATTGGTTTTGTCGGCCTGATGGTGCCGCATCTGTGTCGCTCTGTTGCCGGGGTAAAACACCGTCTGCTGTTGCCGCTGTGTGGCCTGGGCGGTGCGGTTTTGCTGTGCGCTGGCGATATCGCCAGCCGTACGCTGCTGGCACCCCAGGAGTTGCCGATCGGGATTATTACGGCAGGCATCGGTGGTGTTTTTGTGATTCTGCTGCTGACCCGCGCCTCGCGTGCATGATGCTGAGCGAGGCCAGCACAGCTCAGAAAGCACGAATGCTAACAACTTGTCACTAAGTAGTATTATTTCACTATACGCGCGCATTCCTGCGCCGCTCACCCGGTCTTTTTCCCTTTGCAGCGCCTGGTTTTTGCCGCTCACCCCAGGAAATGCAAGCTTCTGCCGCGAATGTAATAGCCTCTCACACTTCTTAGTATCTAAGTAACATATTGGACATTGTCTTATTTACTTTAACTGTTCATCAGGCTATTTCTACGCTACAACGACAAACGCACCAACGAAGCCCGGCGTGGCTTTCGTCTGACGTTAGGGTCTGGTTTATGCTTAATCGTATTACTGTTCAGTTACCTGTTGAAGGCCTGCTGTTCTGGAAGCTCTCCGGACGAGAGGCGCTGTCCGAATCCTTTACGCTGAATTTGCAGGTATTGGGCACGGATGCGCGCATCGAACGGAGCGCGCTGCTGGGCAAATCCGCCACCCTGATTATCCCAACGCAAACTCTGGCGCGCCCGCGCTATCTCAACGGCAAGATCACCCGGGTTGCCGTCAGCGCGGTGGAGTTATCCGGTACGCGCTATGCGGTTTATCAGCTCACGCTTGAGCCCGACCTGTGGCCAATGAAACGTGATCGCAACCTGCGCATTTTTCAGGAACAGACGGTTCCACAGATTGTGCAGACGTTATTCGGCGAGTATCAGGTTAATGTGGAAAATAACCTGACAGGCAGTTACCGCAACTGGGATTACTGCGTTCAGTATCAGGAAAGCAGTTTTGATTTCATCAGCCGCCTGATGGAGCTGGAAGGCATCGCCTGGCACGTTCGCCATGAGGCTGACAAGCACACGATCGTGCTCACCGATGCCGTTGCACAATACAAGCCCTTTAGCGGCTACGAATTTATTCCCTACCATCAAACGCCCTCGGGCGGCACAACCAGCGAAGAGGGCATCAGCCAGTGGGCATTGACGGACAGCGTAACGCCGGGGTTGTACAGTCTGGACGACTACGATTTCCGTAAGCCCAACGCCTGGCTTTTCCAGGCGCGACAAAACCCGCAGTCACCCTCTCCTGGCACCATCGATGTCTATGACTGGCCGGGCCGTTTTGTTGAACACGGTCATGGCGAGTTTTATGCACGCATCCGTCAGGAGCGCTGGCAGGTGGAGCATCAGCAAACTCAGGGCACCGCCACCGCCATGGGCATTGTGCCAGGCAGCACCTTTCAACTCACCAATGCCGCCTTCTTCAGCGATGCCGGAGAGTACCTGGTTACCGGTGCCGAATACGAGTTCGAAGAGAATCGCTACGCCAGCGGCCCCGACAGCGCAACCATCCATCGCACGACCTTCTCGGTGATTCCGGCAAGCGTGGTGTTTCGTCCAGAGCAGAAAACGCCCTGGCCGCGCACCGGCGGGCCCCAGACGGCGAAGGTGGTCGGGCCGAAGGGCGAAAGCATCTGGACCGACCGCTACGGTCGGGTCAAAGTGAAGTTTCACTGGGATCGGCTGGCTAAAGGGGATGATACGAGTTCCTGCTGGGTGCGCGTGTCAAGCGCCTGGGCGGGCCAGGGGTTCGGTGGCGTTCAGATTCCGCGCGTGGGCGATGAGGTGGTGGTCGACTTTATCAATGGTGACCCTGACCGTCCGATTATTACCGGGCGCGTCTATAACGAAGCCAGCATGCCGCCATGGGCGCTGCCGGCTGCGGCAACCCAAATGGGCTTTATGAGCCGCTCTAAAGACGGCTCGCCAGACAATGCCAATGCGCTGCGTTTTGAGGATAAACCGGGTCAGGAGCAGCTGTGGCTGCACGCCGAACGCAACATGGACACCGAAGTTGAAAACGACGAAACCCATGATGTCGGCAGCAACCGGACCAAAACCGTAGGCAAAGACGAAACCAGTCATATCAAACAGAACCGCACGCGCACGGTAGACGGCAACGAGACCGTAACTGTCGGCCAGGATCGCAGTAAAACGATCAACGGCAATGAAACCACGACGATCCAGCAAAATCGCACAGAAACGGTAAAGGGCAACGAAACCCTGAGCGTGGATCAAAATCGCGATGAAACCATTACCGGCAATCACACGACGACGGTGAAAAGTAACAACACCGGCACGGTGGAAGGGAAACAAACGCTGACGGTGATTCAGGACCGAACCCGCACGGTTCAGGGCAATGAAAAGGTCAGCGTGCAGCAAAACCGCGCAGTGCAGGTCACAGGAAATCAGACGCTCGACGTGACGGGCAATCGCCACGTCACCGTGAACAGCAATGAGGTGCGCACGATTGCGCAAAAGCAAGACGTGACGATCGGCGCAGGCCGCACGCTTAGTATTACCGGCGGTGATACGCGCTTTACCCAGGGCAGCGTTGCGGACAGCGCAACAGACACGTTCCATATTAATGTGGGCGAGAGCGGGATTTTAATCAGTAATGGCAGCGTGCAAATCACTGCTGGCGGATCGACCATTACCATTAATGCCGCAGGCGTGATGGTGAATGGTAAAAAAATTGAGCTGAATGCCTGACAGGGATGTGACATGAGTGCTGCAAAGAACCCAACCGAACGCGTGATGAGTGAGCTGGAGCTGAGCTGGCTCACCGCCAGTGAGAACCGTGACGCGCGTCTGTTTATCTGGCGCGTACCGGCTTCAGGCGAGTCGCTTCTTGACGCCTTTCTTGCCCTGCAACAGCATCCCGAAGGACGTTCAGTCCCTGACCTGTTTCTGAGCCTGACGACCGCCTTTGAAACAGGCTATGGCTACAGCGAGGCGCTGGCACGGGAGTTTATTGAGCACTACGAAGCCACGCCCGATGTGGCCGACTGGAACAGCGATGCGCTACAACCCTGCTATTCTGCGGCGCAGTTACGGCTGTTGTTGCAGGACTTCGCCCGTCATTTTCCCGACGATTTACGTTATCTGATGCTGGTGCTAAAACCCGCCGCCGTCAGCGACGAGCGCGCCATGATGCGCTGGCTCGAAAGCTGGCGGCAGGACGCCGAGCCCGCACCGCGTTTGCTGCTGATCGATACCACCGAGCAGCCCCTGTGGCAGTCGCTGTACGAGGCCCATCCTGAACACGTACAACTGATTGTCGATGATGTCGACGGCATGAAGGTGATGCATCAGACCGCCCAGCAGCAAAGTGATACCGATTCCGATCGTTTGCTGCTGCGTCGTTACCTGGCGGATGCCATGTTGCTACTGGAGAAAGGCAGCGCCGCCCAGGTGGCCGCCCGGGGCAACCTGGCTCTGGCCGTCGCGCAGCGGCGCGGCTGGCACGATCAGCAGGCGATGTTGCACAACCTGATTGCAGGCGGCTGGCTTAAAGGCAAAGACCACAGCAAAGCGGTCGGACATTACCGTGAGGCACAAAACGTCTCCAGCGCCATCGACGATCCCGCTGTAAAAGGCCAGCTTCGTACCCAAAGTACCTTTGGTGAAGCCGGAGCATGGTTCGCCAACAAAGCCTATTTGCAGGCCGCAAAAGTCTATCGTCAGGCCGCGCTGGAAGCCCAGACGATTCCGCATCCGGTTTTTTCCCTTGAAGGCTGGCGCATGTCGGGGTTTTGTCTGTGGCTGTCAGGTCATCATGCCGCCGCGATGGAAGCGTACGGCAAAGCCGTGCAGGCGGCAGGCGGCATCCCGCTGGCGGAGCGCGGGGAAACCACACTGCCGCTGGTTTTCCAGGATTTGTTGCGCATGCACGATAAGCGCCGTACTGAGGCCATCGAAGCCTGTGCCACGCGCTGGCAGAATGATAAACAGCGGCTGATCCAGCAGGCAGAGGCGGGCTTACCTTGCCCACCCAACACCGAATCGGTGAGGAAAACAGAAAGCCGTCTGCAACTGCAGCTTGAGGCCACCTTCCTGTTGATCCGCGAGGAAAGAGAAACGCTTATTCGTAACGGTGACGACAGTTTTCGTCGCGTTATCCAACTGGCACGGGAGCAGTTGCATCCCCAGTGGAACGGCCTGCCGGATATCGCCCATCCTTTTGATGCACCTCCAGGCGAATGGCAAAGCCTGCCAGCGTGGGGAAGTGCAAATCCATCATCACCTGAAAATGCAGGGAGCAACGCAGTATGAAAAACCGCATCATTCTTATCGTCGTCGTAACGGTACTCGCACTGCTGTTCCTGAGCCTTTCCGACAGCGGTCTGGCGACCGAGGTCCGAACCTTTTTACGCGCGCTGCTGCGTGCCATCTTCTGAGGCATAACCCATGCATTCCGGCGCGCACTTTGATCCGCAGCTAGGACTGGATATTCATACCTATCCCTGGCCGTTACCGACGCCACATATTGGCATTGTGTTTGATGTGTTCGACTATCTGCCATTGATTGGCACTACGGTACATGTCAACAGCATCAAACGCGCCAGCGCCGGAACGGGCGGAATGTCGGTACATATTCCGGTTGGCGGCGCCTGGGTGCCGCCACTGCGTATGCCGGGCGGTCCGCAGATTGAAGACGAGCTGTTCATGGGCAGTAAAACCGTCTCAGTCGACGGCGAACCCTTTTCACGCATCGGTATGCCGGTGCTGAGCTGTAACATCATCGGCATGATCCCGCCGTTCCGCCTCAAACGCGCCACCAAGCCAAAGCCGCTTTCCCTGACATTGCCGCTGACCTTTAATCTTGCCATTCCTAACAACGTGATCGTGGGGGGCCCGCCGACCATCAACCTGATGGCGTTATTGATGCGCGCCGGATTAAGCGGTCTGGGTAAGGGACTAAAGACGCTCAGGAAGTCGGTGAAGTGGCAAAATTTCATGAAGCGCTTTGCCCAGCACAGGCGCAAATTGTTTCGCAACATGGAGCCCGGTTTTCTCAAATGCCGTGTACTGCGCGCCGAACCCGTTGATATCCGCGATGGCAGCGTCAGCCTCGAACAGCAGGATTTTATGTTGTCAGGCCGCTTGCCGCTGGCCTGGAACCGGACCTATTCCTCGGCCGATGTTGATACGGCAGGGCTTTGCGGTTATGGCTGGTTGACGCCTGCCGACACGCGGCTTGAAATCCTGACTGAAGAAGGTGTCGCGTTTTTTACCCAACCAGATGGGATGACACTGTTTGCCACGCTCCCGCAGGCGGACGGGCGTGAACATGCGGTAATGGGCTTGCCGGATGGCAGCCGTCTGTGGCGGGACAGCGCGAAGGGCAGGATGACCTGGTGCGTCGAACAGGAAGGGGGCAGTCTGTGGCATTTCACCGGTGCCGATGGAGAGCTACCGATACAGCAGTTATCCGACCGTCACGGCAATGGCTGGGCCTTCGACTGGCACGAGGGAGCACTGACGCTGCTCCGTGAATTCAGTATTGAAGGGCTGACCGGACGAGAAATTCTTGTCACCCACGATAAAGGCCGCCTGAGTACGCTGCGCCTGCACAATGCGCTTGACGGTGAAATTACACCACTCACGCGCTATGAATACCACGCGAATGGCCAACTGAGCGCCGAAATTGATGCGCTGTCGCATCCCCGACGTTTTGACTATCAACACCATTATCTTGTCAGCCACTTTGATCGGAACGGTCAGGGGTTTCACTACCAGTACAATGAAGACTGGCGCGTTATTCATGCCTGGGGCGACGGCGGCGTTTGGGATTATCACTTTGCTTACGAACCGCTGCTCAATGAGGTTGAGGTAACCGATTCACTGGGCCATCTCTCACGTATCACCTTTGATGATAATGGCCTGCCGATCGCTGAAATCGATCCCTGTGGCGGCAATACGGTGTTTCGTTACGACGACGTTGGCCGAACGGTGGAAGTGATTGAACCAGACGGCAGCGTTCACCGGTGGGATTACGATGCGCAGGGACGCATGGTGGCCGAGCATTTACCCGATGGCAGTATGGTGCAGGCCGTTTACAACGATGATGGCCTGCCGCTAGCGATCACGGATCAGAAAGGCGCGGTCTGGCACGCCGACTACGACAGTGGCGGCAATCTGATTGCCAGTGCCGATCCGGGTGGCATAACGGCAACGTATCAGTTCGATCGTCTGGGGCAACTTACCCAGGCCAATGAGCCAGGCTCACCGCAAACCGATTATCGCTATGACCGCTTTGGCTTCCTGCTGACGGTCAGCGTGGCGGGAGCGGGCACCACGCATTTCAGGCACAACGTGCGCGGCAATCTCCTCGAACGGACCGATGCCGGTCACAGCGTGACCCGCTTTTACTGGGATGCCAAAGATCGCCTCATCGCTACGGTCGACCCGACGGGCGGCGATGTCCGGATAGACTATGACCGTGAAGATGAACCGGTCGCCTTTACCGATGAAGTGGGACAGACCACGCGTTTCCACTATAACGGTACCGGCATGCTTACCGCCTGTGAAACCTCTGATGGCGCACGACTGGGTTATGAATACGATCCTGAGGACCGCTTGCTGGCCGTGATCAATCAATCTGGTCAACGCTGGCAGATGGAACGCGATGGGCTCGGACGCGTGATCGCAGAGCAGGATTATTGGGGACAGAAAACGCAGTACAGCTGGGATAAGGGCAGCCGCCTGATCGCACGTCGCGATCCGCTTGGACGTGAAGTGCACTATGGCTACGATAAGGCCGGACGACTGAGTGAACGGCGCAGCGGTGATACCTTGCAGGCGACCTTTCATTACGATCCCTGCGGGCGGCTGGTGCTCTGCCAGAACCCCTGGCGACGACTGAGCTGGCGCTACGACGACGCGGGACGGTTACTGACAGACGATCAGGACGGCTTTCAGTTGCGCTATCAGTACGACTCACAGGGACGTCTGAGCGTGCGTGAAAGCGACAGCGGCCACCGGGTGGTTTACGGGTACGATGCGTACGCACGTATACGCACGGTGCAACTGAATGGCGATACGCCGATCACGTTTGACTACGATGCCGCGGGACGCTGTATCCATGAACAGCTGTCTGAAGCACTCACGCGCACCCTGAATTACGACCATCAGGGACGGCTCACCTCACAACAGGTGCTGCAAAACGATTTACCGCTGTTCGCCAGCGGCGTTGTCTATGACAAAAGCGGGAATATCACCGCGCGCGAGGACAGCCAGTGGGGCTGTGATCGCTACCGTTACGATCCTGTTGGCAGGTTGACGGCCCATATCGCCCCGGACGGCGCACTGCGAAAGTTTGTGCAGGATGCAACGGGTAACCCGTTGCAAACGCAAACCCGTGAGGTCAACGACAGCGCGGAAGGCTGGTTTCGTGAAGGCGTGCATCAGGGCGTACGTTATGTCTTTGACCGCGCGGGCGAGCTGCGTCAGCGCCGTCGAATGACAGAGACGACGAGCGAACAGGACGAAAAAGAAGATTTTCTCTGGGATGAGAATCGACAACTGATCGCGGTACGTAAAGGCAGCAGCCAGGTACGCTATGGCTACGACGGGCTTGGCCGCCGGGTGTTCAAACAAACCGACAGCGAAACCCGCTGGTTCTACTGGCAGGATGATGCGCTGGCGGGCGAGACGGTCACCCGCACGCACGCATCCTTAGCGGCGCTGAGTATCTTCGATACCGGCAGTCGCCTTAAGCGACAAAAAGCTCAGGCGGCGCTGTTCGGTACGATGCGGGAGTATGTGTATTATCCCGGTACGTTTCGTCCGCTGGCTTTGCTGACGCAGCAGGGCGACAGCAGGCAAAGCTGGCACTATCACTGCGATCCCAATGGCGCACCTGTCAGGTTGACGTCTGTGAGTGGCGAGATTGTCTGGGCAGAAAAAACCGGTGCCTGGGGTGAAAAAGGCCAGGTATTTGCTGACAGGATTGAAAACCCACTGCGTTTTCAGGGTCAGTATTTTGATGCCGAGACGGGTTTGCACTATAACCGCTATCGGTACTATGATCCGGAGATTGCAGGGTATATTAGTCAGGACCCGATAGGGCTGTTGGGGGGAGATAATCCTTATGCTTACGTATCGAATCCTCTTGGATGGATTGACCCCTTAGGACTTAAATGTGCGACAATTACGTATAATCATAGATTAAAACCTAATAAAGTTAGTAACATACGTGAGTTGCGGAGACAAATGCGAGGACAAACCAGGGCCTTTAATAAAATAATTAAGGCTGAAGGGATGTCAGGTTTAAAAAGACGAATCAATAACTACAATGCAGCCCTGGAGAGAGAAGGGCGAAACCATGTTAAAGCATTAGGTTCAGCTGGCGATGGAAATGTGTGGCTGCATGAACCAGATATGCGGACTGGAGGTTTACCTACAGATGTAAGCAGAATCGGTCTGTCTCGTGAAAACTCAATCATAGGCGGTAATGCATCTCAAATTGCACATCAAATCTTAGATTTACCTGATGATGTGACTAAACTTAGCTCAAGACTGATAATCAAATAGGGTTAGAAATGAAAAAAACTCAAGAAATCATTAAGGAATACAGTAACCTAAGCAGAGAGTCGCAGTTTGAATTCTTACGTGAATTTGATCAGAAGCTTGATTTGGAATTAGCCGAGTTTTTTCTAAAGGTGGTAGAAAATGATGACGATGATGATATAAGAATTGAGGCGGTTAAAGTTTTGGGTTTGTATAAAGGTGATTATGATGACTATTTTATAAGAAAATCACTAATTAGCATTATTAAGTCTGATGAAACTGAAGATGATAGTTTGATCGTTAATTGCATAAATACTTTGTCTCTTCTTGATATAGGGAAAGATGAAATAATTTTTGCTTCCAAGTTAATAAAAGGAGATAGTTACATCCTTTTTAAAAGTGCGGCCTTTGATTTATTGAAAGATAATAAAGATATCCCTGAAGCGTTTGATGTTATTAAAAGTCTGGTTGATGATAAAGAATATGGAAAGGCTGCCAAAAGGGTGGTTGGGTGAATAAAGATTAATTCCACAATGCGTTGGCGTTGTTTAAATGATCTGCTTTTTTTGTTCAGATCTTTACTCATTCCCAATAGTGCCGCTTGGCTTAAGCTGAGCGGGACTTGTCATCCCCAATGATTTTTTATTTAGACTCTTTAAGTTAAAACATAATTAATTTTGTCATTTTTATTTATTATCGGTCGGTTTATAAAAAGGTTAATGTAAAAATAGATGAGATTTTACATTTTATTTATCATTTTTATTATTGGTAACTCTGTGTTGTTAGTTTTTTAGATGATTTTTTATATCTTATGTTTTTTTGATGGTGTTTTTTATATTTTTTTATGGTTCTTCTAAAATTTTTTAGTTGAAATAATGAATTTTATTATACTCAAATCTATGCTCTTTAAAAATGGAAGTATAAGAACTGTAATTAGAGCTCTGTAGATCATTCAATATGCATAAAGTGCCTTTAAAACACCTTACTATCTGAGGCACAAATAAATTTCCATATTGGATTGATTAAGTTTCAAATTGCTTGCAGTACATTCAGTGCTCAAGCCAAACTCTGCCAATGAAAAGTTTGGCGTTCGGCTTGGTGCTTACACCCCATCCTCCAATCACTCCACCGTTTCATTCTCAAGCTTCTGCCTTTTCCGCAGATTCGGAAACAGCGTCATCCATAGCCCGACCACCACCAGCGTCCCGACGCCACCAATGACGGCGGCAGGCACCGCGCCCATCCATGCCGCTAACAGCCCCGACTCAAACTCACCCAACTGGTTTGAGGTATTGATAAAGATGGCGTTAACCGCATTGACGCGACCGCGCATCGTATCGGGTGTATCCAGTTGAACCAGCGCGCCGCGAATCACCATGCTTACCATATCAAAACCGCCCAGCGCCGCCAGCGCCAGCAGTGAGAGCCATAGCTGAGTCGAAAGGGCAAACAGCAGCGTTGCCAGGCCAAAGCCGGCAACGGAGCCGAACATAATCATGCCGACATGCTTTTCCAGTTTGTGGCGACTCAGCCAGACGCCGACCAACAGCGCACCTACCGACGGCGCACCGCGCAACAGACCAAGGCCCCATGGCCCGGTGTGCAGAATATCCTGGGCGAAGATAGGGAGCAGTGCCGTTGCGCCGCCCAGTAGCACAGCGAACAGGTCGAGCGATATCACGCCGAGCACATCTTTACGTTCGCGGATAAAGCGCACGCCCATAAACATGTTTGACAGATTCATCGGCACGCGCACCTGAGGAGGGCGTTCGTAACGTAAGCGGCTTATTAAGATCAGCGACAACAAATAGAAGAGGGCGGAAACCCCGTAAACGACTTCGGGCCCCGCCACATAAAGCAGTCCGCCCAGTGTCGGGCCGACAATCACCGCGGCCTGACCGCCGACGGAACTGGCCGCCATCGCGCGCGCCAGAATCGGCGGCGGGACCAACGCAGGCAGCATAGAGGTAATGGCTGGCCATTCCAGCGCTTTAGCAAGGGAGATCAGGAAGACTAACCCCCAAATTTCAATTTGATCTGCCCAGTGCAGTAACGTTAGTGCCACCAGGCCGAGCAGCGCGGCCCACTCAATCAGTTGCCCAATGACGACGATACGACGACGGTCAAATTGATCGGCCAAATGACCTGCAGGCAAAGCCAAAAGTACCGAAGGCAGAAACTGCATCAGGCCAATCATGCCTAACGCCATGGCGCTGTGGGTTATCGCATAGATTTGCCAGCTGACGGCCACGGAAAACATTTGAAAACCAAATGAAGAACAGGTTCGGGCCAGCCAGAACGCCACAAATGACCGGTGTTGCAGCAACGATGCTTCGCCTGAAGAAACCCCTGTACGCATAATTATTTCCGTCCCGAAAACGCCTGATGGCGAAAGTGGTGGCACCAGCCTGATTCATGACTGCGATCTGGTTTTACTTTATCCAGGCTCCGGCAGGTGAATTCCGCTGAATGGCGTGAAGCGGTCGCCAGATGTTGCTGGAGATGCGCCTGCCAGAGCACTGTTAACATAGATTCCTAAATATTAGCACGCTCAATATTCACTTTGATAAATCGAAATGTCGACAAGATGTGATATCAAACCCGGTATGAATGTGATGATTGAGCGGCTGTCTTTTCGTCAGGCAGGGGGACAAAAAGCGAGCAGGTGTGAAATGAAAAGGTGACTTATCAGAGCTATTGGTCTTTTGTCGACAGGGCGATGATAAGATACAACCTGATGTTTTGACTGAGTAAGTAAAACCCGGTCAAAAATCAGAAAAGGGGCTGTCGCTGCGCATGACGGTTTTAACGTCACACTGACGCCTCAACGTGTCACTGGCAGATTGGTCTTTTTTAAAACCGGACAGCCTACGCCAGGTGCTGGCGGAGACGTTTTTTGGCGGCCTGTGCTGAAAGCCGGTCAACGCGACAGCAACAAAGCGCGTAGTCAGTTAACTCAGGGTTGAACGGCCGTTGCCCATCAACCGGGATGCGTAAATATATAAACCTCCGTTTCGCGTCAATGCGCGCAAGCGGTGCAGACGGAGGTGATGATGTCCTTGAGTGTGTTACATTATTCAGGCACTTTTTTTCCATGGGTTTTCAGAGGTCCCAGCTAATGACGAATAAACAGGGTGTTTTAATTGTTAACCTTGGAACACCAAAAGAACCCACGCCTGCTGCGGTTAAAACATTTTTATCGAAATTTTTGCACGACTACAGGGTGGTTGATTTACCCAGAATCATTTGGTGCCCGATCCTGCATGGTGTGATTATCCCATTGCGTGCAAAGCGAGTGGCGAAACTGTACGCCTCTATCTGGATGGATGAGGGCTCGCCCTTGATGGTTTACAGCGTCCGTCAGGCCCGCCTGCTTCAAGAGGCGACGGGGATGCCCGTCGAGCTGGGGATGAGTTATGGTGAACCGAGTATCGGGGGGGCAATTGACCGACTTCTTGCAAAAGGCGTCGAGAAAATCATTGTTATCCCTATGTACCCGCAGTTTTCATCTTCAACGGTTTCATCTGTCTGGGATAGCGTGAGCCGTCACCTGCAAAAAATGAAGAACCGCTACACACCAGCCATCAATTTCGTCAATGACTATGCCGATCATCCGGCCTACATTGAGGGATTAAAAACCTCGGTGCTTGAGTCTTTTGAGGCGAACGGTGTGCCGGATGCGCTATTGGTTTCGTATCACGGAATACCGGTCAGGTTTTCCAGTGAGGGTGATAAATACCAGCAACGCTGTGAGTTAACGACCCAGTTACTCACTGACGCCCTCAATATGCCATCGCTGAAGATCATTATGACGTTCCAGTCCCGATTCGGCCGAGAGCCGTGGTTAACGCCTTTTACCGATGAGACGATTAAAAATCTGCCGAATGAAGGCATCAAAAGCCTGCATGTAATCAGCCCGGGTTTTGCAGCAGACTGTTTAGAAACGCTGGAAGAACTGGATGAGCAGAACAGGGAAATCTTCATGCATGCGGGGGGAACGTCGTTTACTTACATACCGGCGCTCAATGATAAACCCGTTCATATTGAGATGTTGCGACAGCTGGTTGACGGCGCGAAGTAAACATCAGGCAAGATGTCCAGATGCCGGTCAGCAGGCGGCTATGGCATGATTCACGGTGATACCCGATGTCGCCGTTCTTTCCGTAACGTGGTCAGGTGATGTTATTCTGACCACGCCAACCTATTCCGCGTGCTGTTTATTGAGCAGATAAAAAGCGTGGGATCACGCGACAGTCTGTTCTGATAAGCCCGTCATCTCTCTGCACCCGCCTGCCAGAACAACGCGTAACTCCGAACGGAAAGAGCTTTGTCAGACCACACAATCGGGACTGATTTCCCTTAGCGCGTTCTCACATGCCGCGCCGCGAATCAGGATTAACGCTATAACTAACCGAGGGTTACATTGTTTCTTTATTGTTTGGTTTTTGTTTGTTTTTGTTTTTTTGATTGTTCCAGGATATTCATCACTTTTTAGCCAATGCGCCTACCCTATGCTTCAGTCAGCAACGGGGGGTGAATATGTTTATGGACGAGAGGAGAATCAATGTCCTTAATTTTCTGGATAAACATAATAGTGCAACGGTAAAGCATCTGGCTCAGTATTTTAGCGTAACGAAAGAAACCATACGCAGTGATCTGCGAATGCTGGCACAGCAGGGATATATTCAACGCTGTCATGGTGGCGCTATTATTATTCGTAAGAGCCTGCAATCAAAATTAATTTCCGAAACTGACAATGATTTTGAAGTTTTATTGAAAAATATCAAGCAGAGGAAATATGAGAAAGGTTCAGTGGATAATATGAAAAATAAAGTCTGTATTCTCGGCTCTTTTAACGTAGATATCGTGGCGAAAGTGGCTCGATTTCCGAAAGGCGGAGAGTCGCTGATGGCGCTGGGTAGCTCGCTTGGGCCGGGCGGGAAGGGCGCAAACCAGGCGCAGGCAGCAAGCCGTGCCGGGGCGAAAGTGCATTTTGTTTCTAAAGTAGGGAAAGATCAGTTCAGCCAGTTTGCTATGGAGCATCTCTCTTCCTCTGAAATTTATTCTTTTAAACTTTATCAGTCAGAAGAAGAACCAACAGGCAGTGCAATTATTTATGTTTCACAGGAGAATGGCGAAAACATGATCGCCATCTATTCCGGTGCAAATAAAACAATCAGTGAAAAAGAAATCGCGGAACTGAAAGAAGAGCTGGAAGATGCCAGCGTTCTGTTGCTACAACTGGAAAATAATTTTTTCGCCACGCTGAATGCCATGAAGTTGGCAAAAGCGCTGGGCGTAAAAGTCATTATGAACCCTGCACCTTATTCCTCCGATATTATTCCAGCGCTGGAATATATGGATGTTATTACGCCTAATGAAACGGAAGCGTCGCTGCTTTCCGGAATCGAGGTCACCAATCTGGAGAGCGCCCGTCGTGCTGCCACTGCCATCGCCGAACTGGGGGCTCGTTGCATCATTATCACGATGGGGTCCCGCGGCGCGCTGCTGTATGAGAATCAGCAGTTCCAGCACATTCCCGCTTTCCCCGCCGTGAGTATTGATACCACAGGTGCCGGAGATGCCTTTAACGGCGCGCTGGCTGCTTCAATTGCCGACGGTCAGCCGCTGATGCAGGCGGCAACCTTTGCCTCTGCCTTTGCCTCGCTGGCCGTTGAGCGCGAAGGCGCATCAAATATGCCGGAGCGCCAGCAGGCGCTTAACAGACTGAAAAGCAAAGTTTAATTGTTTTCTGACCACACTGTGGCTGTAAGGAAAAAAATGAAAGAGATTAACGGTGTTGTACCCGTCATGCTGACCCCATTTAACGCGCAGAACGAAATCGACTGGCCTGGCCTGGAGCGCCTGATTGAGTGGTACCTGCAGAAGGGCGTTGATGCGTTGTTCGCAGTATGTCAGTCCAGCGAAATGCAATTTTTAACGCTGGAAGAGCGCGTAAAGCTGGGACGCTTCGTTGTGGAGAAAACCGCAGGCCGCGTGCCGGTGATTGTTTCCGGGCATATCAGTGATGATATCGACGATCAGCGCAAAGAGCTGCTGGCGATGGCCTCTACCGGTGCCGATGCGTTAGTGCTGGTTACCAACCATCTCGATCCGAAGAACCAGGGCAGCGAGGTGTTCTACGCCACTCTGCAAACCCTGCTGGACGCGCTTCCGGAGAGCCTGCCGCTGGGGCTCTACGAGTGCCCGGCACCTTATCGCCGCCTTCTGATGGATGATGAGTTCTCATGGTGCGCCCGCAGCGGACGTTTCACGGTGCTGAAGGACGTAAGCTGCGATCTGGACACGGTAAAACGCCGCGTGGCGCTGGCCGAAGGTACGCGGCTGAATATCATTAACGCCAACGCCGCTATTGCCTGGCCCGCCATGCAGGCCGGTTCAAAAGGTTTCAGCGGGGTATTTACCAATTTCCATCCAGAGCTGTACGTCTGGCTTTATCACCACCACGCGAAAGATCCGGTTCTGGCCAATGAGCTGGCGACATTCCTGTCTCTTGCTGCCGTGTCGGAAACGCTGGGCTATCCGAAGAATGCCAAAATCTACCATCAGCGCCTGGGCACCTTCGAGAGCGAAGCCTGCCGGGTAAACAAAGAAAATGTGCTGGAAAAATTTTGGGGGCTGGGAGTGATTCTCGACCAGATCCGCAGCGGAACAGAATTCTATAACAATAAAATCAGCTGATTTATCCACCCTGTACCAGCACCAGAGGCTATGCCTCTCTCTGGCGCCCAAAATGAAGGTGCATTCAATGCGTAAGCAAGCCATAAACGATAGCGTATTAGTCCGTGCGGTAAATAAAGCAAAATGGCGGATTATTCCCTGCCTGATAGTGATGTATCTGATGTCATACCTTGACCGGGTGAACGTCAGCTTTGCCAAATCGGCCTATCAGGCGTCTACCGGTATTTCCGATGCGGCCTTTGCCTTTGGTGCCGGGATCTTCTTCCTCTCCTACGCGCTGTTTGAATTACCCAGCAACCTGCTGATGCACCGCGTTGGCCCCCGCGCCTGGCTGGTAAGGATTATGGTCACCTGGGGACTGGTTTCCGCGGCAGTATCCTTTGCCTGGAACGAGCAGACCTTTTATTTTCTGCGCGTGCTGCTGGGTATTGTTGAAGCCGGATTCTTCCCTACGGCGATCTATTTTATCGCCCAGTGGTTCCCTTCGCGTTTTAGGGCCCACATCATGGGGATCTTCTATTTTGGTTCTCCGATTGCGCTGATTATTGGCGGTCCGATTTCCGGTCTGTTACTGGATCTGCACGGCTTTGGCGGCTGGGAAGGCTGGCAGATTATGTTTGCGGTAGAAGGCCTGGCAGCGAGTGTGTTGGGCGTGGTTCTGTGGTTCTTCCTGCGTAATTCACCGAAGGAGGTGAGTTGGCTGACTGCGGAAGAGAAACAGGTGCTGACTGCCGCGCTCGACGAAGAGAAAGCCGACAAGGCTCGCGCCGGACATACCCGCTTTATCGACGCGATTAAAAGCCCGGTACTGCTGCACTTTGCCGCCATCTACTTCCTGATCCAAATTACCGGATTGGGCGTCGCATTTTATCTGCCTACCCAGGTTGCCGCGCTGCTGGGCGTAAAGATTGGTCTGATGGTCGGCCTGGTGACCGCGATTCCTTGGTTATGCGCGTTGGTTGCCGGAGCCACCTGGCCTGGGCTGGCTGCCCGTCTGGGCCGAGCTCGCCTGTTTGGGGCCATCTCGCTGTGCTGCATTGCGTTTGGTCTGATCGTTTCCGCCCATGCTTCCCCGCTGTTAGCCATTGTCGCACTCAGCTTCGTCACGATGGGGATTATGACCGCCCAGCCCATCTTCTGGACCTGGCCTACCCGCTACTATGGTGGTGCGGCGGCGGCGGCAAGTTTCGCCCTGATCAACAGTTGCGGCGCGGTAGGGGGCTTCGTTGCACCGAACCTGCGTACCTGGGCTGAAATCTACTTCCAGACGCCGGCTGCCGGCCTTTACGCGCTGGCAATTGCCGCCGTGATTGCCGTCGCCCTGTTCGTTTTACTGCCTTCGGAAGAGAAAAAAACATCAGAAATCAAAGGAAAGAATTATGAACGCAACAACACCTGAAAAAATCGTAGTATTCACCGAGCAGTTTAAAAACAGCGATCCTGTCTTCGATCCGCTGCGACAGGCTGGCTATGACGTTGAGGTAAATGAAACCTTCAGGTTGCCCAATGAGCAGGAACTGATTAGCAAACTTCAGCAGAACGTGGTGGCGACCATTGCCGGGGGCGAACCCTATACCGAAAACGTCTTCGCTCAGGCCCCTAATCTGAAAATCGTTGCCCGCTGGGGGGTTGGCTACGACAAGGTAAACGTCCCAGCGGCTACCGCTGCCGGCGTGCCGATTGCGATGGCGTTTGGTGCCAACCACGAAAGCGTGGCTGAATTCGCCTATGCGATGGCGCTGACTCTGGCCTGTCGTCTGCCGCAGCGAGATGCAATGGTCAAGCGCGGCGAGTGGTTCTTTGACGGCTTCCACCCCGGTCTTTGGGGGCGTACCGCGGGCGTGATCGGCCTGGGCCGCATCGGCTATGCCATGGCGCGCCGCTGCCATGCGGCGGAGATGCGCATCCTGGTGTGTGATCCGTGGGCCAGCGACGAACTGCTGGCCAGTGTGAACGCCGAGCGGGTCGATTTGGAAACCCTGCTGCGTAACGCGGATATGGTCTCGGTGCATGCGCCGTCCACCCCGGAAAGCCGCCATACCATTAACGCTGGTACCCTGGCGATGATGAAACCCGGCGCGATCCTGGTGAATACCTCTCGCGGCCCGCTGATTAATGAAGAAGCACTGGTTGAGGCCCTGAAAAGCGGTCATTTGGGCGGCGTGGGGCTGGACGTCTACGAAGTGGAACCGTTACCGGCCAGCTCACCGCTACGCCAGTTCGACAATGTTCTGCTTTCACCACACGTTTCCGGTATGGACCGCATGGCTGAAAGGCTGGTCACCGAGCGTTGCATCAACAACATCCTTAATTATCTGAAAGGAGAGAAAGACGCCCTGAAACCTTACGTTATCAACCCAGAAACCCTGAAGTAACGGGCATACCGCACCGGTGAAAACCGGTGTGGGCTCTGCCTGCACCCGTAAACGCGTACCCGATATAACATTAAAAACGTTCATCTAATGAACCCTAAGAACCGTTATATCGCCGCGTTGTCACTGCTTTCGGCTCTCTCTGCTTCTGCCTTTGCGGGTACCAGTCCGGCGGATACCACGATCGCACTCAGCCGCTCGTTTGCCGGAAATACTTGGTGCCAGCAGATGATGACTGTCTGGAACCTGGCAGCAGAAGACGGCATCAGGCAGGGGTTAGTGGCAAAAACCAACCGGGTCAACGCCGATAACGCCGCGCAGCAGCAGGACAGCTGCAAAACCTGATCTTTTAAGGCGGGAAAGTGGTAGCGATTGATGCGGCATAATCCATCGCGCTGCATGGGTCGATCCAGGAAGCCTGTAATCAGGGCGTGGTGGTGGCGCTGATGATAGCCCCTGAGCCAGGCCGGGATTCGCCACATTGATCCGATAGTTGAGATACCAGAGACGTGAACTGCCTGGATTGATTAAAAGGGACAGGCCATGAGAATAGGATACTTTGAAAGGTTGAGCGGATGAGTTTAGGCTGCGGATGGTCGTGCCGTTCAGAGACGTAGAGTGGTCACGCTATAATCGTACTGAAATGACACCCAATAAGACCACCCATCTTGCCCGATGCGAAGGGAAAACTGAAAATGCATCGGGAAGGATTTTCACGCTAACTTGTTGAATCTAAATCGTATAAAGATTCGTGAAGACGCATGAAAACAAGAATGTGGCTCCTCTGACTGGACTCGAACCAGTGACATACGGATTAACAGTCCGCCGTTCTACCGACTGAACTACAGAGGAATCGTGTGAACGAGGCGCATATTAGCGAGGTCGCTCTGGTGTGTCAACAGCAAAAAAGCGGTTAGCATTCAACTGGCTAGCTTTAATGCAAAGCGTTCGCGAAGTAAGCAGATTAGCCTTCCCCGGCCTGCATTCTGCTTAGCGGGTCCTGCTGATAAAATTGCTGAAGATGTGCATACATCGCCGGAAAACGTTCCGTTAACAGGGCAGGGGCGGTAAAGAAATACTCGGAGAGCACTGCGAAACATTCTGCGGGATCGCTGGCGGCATAAGGATCGATACTGGCCGCCTGTTCACCGACTAAATCAACCTCATTTTCGATGTCCGCCATCGCCTCACGCAAGTCTTTTTCCCACTGGGCGACGTCACGGAGCGGGATCAACGGGACACCGCTGGTGTAGCCGCTTCCGCGGGCATCCAGCTTGTGTGCCACTTCATGAATGACCAGGTTATAGCCTGACAGGTCGAAGGAATCCTGAATATCGAGCCAGTTAAGGATAACAGGGCCTTGGGTCCAGCTCTGCCCGGCATGGACAGCAGGCGCATGATGGACAAGACCCGTTTCATCCTGCCACTGATCTTCCACATTAAAGGGTTCAGGATAGATGAGCACTTCATGGAAGCCATCCAGCCAGTCAAGCCCCAGTTTCAGCACCGGCAGGCAGAACAGCAGAGCGATACGGACGGTGCGGTGCGCATCAAGCTGACAGCCTTCAAGCGGAACCAGTTTCTTTTGCTGCAGAAAGCGTTGCCCCAGTTCAATCAACCATTGCTGTTCATCGGGACGGAGTAGGGTAAAAATCGGCTGTGCCAGACCGGCCTGCCAGGGCAATTCGATCACGGCAGTGTCGCTATGTGTTTTCCATGGCCATTTGAACATCGTAAGTCCCGCACTGAGTCCAGCTGTCGCAGAATCCTGAGAGACCGGACAGGAAAATGCCAGCATCAGAACCTCATGCTGGCATTGTCGGGCTTCAGGAATGAAGACGTTATATTCAACCTGTTAGCAAGAAAATTGTCTGTGATTCAGCCCGCAAAGCGCAGGCTAAGTTTACTCACGTTCGGCGCGCTGAAACTCGATCACCCACACCCACGGGTTTACCTGCCAGCTGGTTGCGCCGTACTGCTTTTGCCAGGCCTTGCGATAGGCTTCTTTTGGCATTTCTGAATTGACATTCATGGTGAAAAAATTATTCAGAAAGTGCGAATCGGTTTGAACGCCTTCCGCCATGATGTCATCTTCGCTGATGTCCTGGATTTGCTCCGCACGCACATCCGTGATGAGCAGATTTATACGGCTGGCCCAGCGCGGCATATGTATCGCCGTTTGCCAGCCAAACTGCTCCGCGTCCGGTCCACCCAAGGTATGCTGCCCCAGTTCATTGCTGTCCGCCCGGTACTGGCAAAATTCTGGCGAACGGAAAGGCACGGGATCGCGTTCATAATCCGCCAGCGCACTTTCTGGCACAATCGGGCCACGCCAGGTTTCGCGCACCCAGAGTAGGTCGCCCGGCATGCCATAAGGGCAGTGATAACGAATGTCGTTCATTGTCATCATTTTATCGCCATGCAGGTGGTTCGCCTGAACATCAAAAGCATGAACCCCTTCATGGTGATCCTGCCCCGGACCGAAAGCCTGCGTTTTCATTATGCGCCGGGTTTGCGTTTGTTGGCCAACTAACAGGGCACGAACCCGCTGTTCGGAAAAAAGAATCGGCCGCTCTTTCATGGATTACCTCTTTTTATTAGTAGAACCCGGTTACTGCTAAAACAACAAGGGCATCTAAATGGTGGCAATATCATAAAAACTATAAATCATTACCCTTAACAATTTGCTGTCTTATAGCCATCTGAGCATTGGTGATTTTTGCCCCGAAAAAGGGGAGCGGATAAAAAATCAACAACGCGGGTGTAAATGCGCGTTCCGGGACATCTGATAGTGAGAATACAGTACGTTATATCGGCAAAAATAGGAACCTTTTCAGATTAATCTGTCTGTCACTTTCGCCGATTTTATTGATAAGTGCGATCGGGTTATGTCATGTTTTTTGTGCCTCTTCGATAAAATGCCTTTCAGAAATCATTACATTTATTAAACTAATTAACCTGCCTGCAATTAAATCAGTCAAGGCTGAAAAAGCAGCAAATGGCCGTTTTAATTACGTCAAAATGCTATAAAAATGATCAGCGTCTCATTTTCTTTAAGAATTTAAAGGTTCAAAAGGTGATTAACGTCCGCTGTGTAAAGAAAATGTCATTAGCTATTCGCTATGATGGTAGGCCGTAAGCGCTTAAATCGTCGTCAATCAGAACGCACTTCAACCCCGACAGGAAAGAGACTATGTCACTCACTCTTTGGCAGGCTCGCTATGAAACCTGGTTTGAAAACAACTGGATTCATGATGATGGCGCGCATGATATCGCACATTTACGCCGCGTGTGGATGAGCGCTCAGCGCATTATGACCGGCACCCAGGCCGATCCGCTGGTGGTACTGACCGCGTGTTATTTCCACGATGTGGTGAATTTACCGAAAAATCATCCTGAGCGTCATAAGGCATCCACCTATGCCGCCAGTGAAACGCAGCGCATTTTACAGCAGGACTTCATCGATTTTCCTGAGGAACTGATCGAGCAGGTAATGCATGCCGTTCAGGCACACAGCTTCAGCGCGGCCATTACGCCAAAAACCCTGGAGGCGAAAATTGTGCAGGATGCCGACAGGCTGGAATCGCTTGGTGCAATCGGCCTTGCGCGGGTGTTTTACACGGCAGGTACGATGAATCGCCCCTTATTTAACAGTGCGGACCCGCTTGGTAAAGATCGGGAACTCAATGATGTAAAGTGGACGCTGGATCACTTCCAGACCAAGTTACTGCGGTTGCCAGAAACCATGCAAACCGAAGCGGGGCGCATGCTGGCAGAACACAATGCTGACTTCCTGGTAGGCTACATGGCCAAGCTGTGTGCGGAGCTGCAAGGCAATTTAGTGGGCCTGGATGAGTCGGTGCTTCGCGATTTTAGTCCCTTACATGCTGAATATTAAATTTTTATGACAGTATAGGAATCGATACAGTCATCCGGTAGCGTGGGAGTAATAACAAAAAGGAGTGATGAAATGACCGAAACTGTTAATTTAACGATTAAAATTGATCCTGCATTGAAAGAACATATCAAACAGCTGGCGCTCGAAAATCAGGTGTCAATGAGCCAGGAAATCGTGCAACGGCTTCAGGCGAGCCTGAATGCGCCTTCTCAGCCCATCATTGACAGCCAGAACACAGAGGAAGAAGCCTCGGATGCATTAAACTCAAGCGAAATTAAGCAGCTCCGTACGCTGCTTAAGAAGCAGAGCAAGAAAAAGAAATAACAAAAATCCGACGTGAATGCCGTTAAGACAATAAATAAAAGCCGCCTTTAATACAGGCGGCTTTTTTACGGCTCAAGCTTTATGGCTACAGCGTGATACGGAACTGCTGGACGCTTTCGGCCAGGCGTGCAGCCTGCTGCTGTAAGGTATCAACCGTGCGGCCCTGTCGGGCGCTGAGCCCTTCATTCGTCTGAAGTTGTTTATCCAGCGCCACCACCTCTGCGGCAATGCCGGTGACGCGTCGACTTTGTGCCGTGGCGTTTTCCTGTAGCTCTTTCAGCTGCGCCACGACGGCGCTGACTGATGCGCTGATCTGGTTAAACAGCGCTTCCAGCGATTTCACCTTATTGAAGCCCTCTGAAATGTGCAGCTGCGTATTATTTACCAGGCCATTAATTTGTTGAGCAGATTCGCCACTCTTATTGGACAGATTTCCCATTTCTTTCGCGACCACGCCAAAACTGCGTCCATAAACCCCCGCATGGGCGGATTCAATCGCGGCGTTGAGCGCCAGCAAACGCGTTTGCAACGACAGGCCATCCAGCATCGCAACGATACCGGCAATTTCCCCTGAGGAATCCACGATGTGGCGCATCTGAACCTCCATTTCATCCACCTGAAGCGTGCACTGCTGCATCAGATCATCGGCGAAATGGGCCTGCTCGGAGGCCTGCTGTGAAAACAGGGTACTGTTTTCAACTTCTTCAGACACGCGGTGTAAACGCTGTGAAATATGGCTAAAGCTGCTGTTTTGCGCTGTATATTGCTCACTCACCTGTTCATTGGTGTGCTGCATTTCACGCGTTCCGTCTGCCACACTTGCTGCAATGGTATTGATTTCTACCACAATGGCGCGCAGCCCCTGGCGCATCTCCGCCACCGCATTGAACAGTTTAGCGGTTTCCAGCGACTGCAAACGGGGCGGAACCGGGCAGCTAATTAAGTCCCCGGTTGCGATATCCTGTAACTGACGGCTGGCCAGACGTAATGGGATAATCACACCTCGCAGCAGCAGTACGCCGCCGGTGAGCAGCAACGTAAACAGCAGCGCGGTTACCATCAGCGACAGGTTGCGGCTTTCAGTCAGCGTTTGCAGCGTCAGGCTGTTTACGGCAGTGAGTTGCTTATTGGTCTGGGTGATTTCGTTAAACCATGCGCTATTAAACTGCTGCTGATAGGCCTGCATCGGTACCATAAAAAAGGCATCGATGTTGTTCGCCTCCAGACCTTTCAACTGCTCTTCTAATCCCTGGGTCAGCAACACAAATCCCTGCTGAAGTTCGCCGCCAGGCGCCGCGTGATAGTTGGCAAAAAGCTGTTCCGCATGCAGCAAAGACGATTTAGCGGTCTCCGCCAGGCTTTTCCAGCTGTCAACGGAACCGCTTTTCTGATCTTCCATCAGATAAAGGCCGGCGCGATGGCTGTTATCGCTGGCTGTCAGCAGCTCAACGCGCGCACGATCCAGCAAAGCCAGCCGGTCACGCATGGCGCTGGCCTGGGTCAGGTTGACTTGGGTATGGCTGACCTGAGCGGTAAGCAGAACAATACCGATGGACTGCAATAAACAGAACAGCACCACAAAGAGCATAAAATTCCCGCGCAGGCTGGTCAGCCAGGTGGGGATGGCGGGAAGTATAAACCTGGGGCGTTGCTTCAGAACGCGCAGCGTCAATAAAGTGAGAGGTGACATCATTCTACCCATCAAGTGAAAAAGCAGCAGTATTCTGGGCTTGCGTGACGATGTTGTGACAATCCCACCGGGTAGCAGGAAAAGAGAGGAATCGTTGCGCCTAAGCGCAACTTTCAGTGTGAGTCAGGCTTTTAAATCGCGGATATACGGTGAAAGTAGCTGTGCGACGGCGGCAAATACCGGCACTACTACGGAGTTACCAAATTGTTTGTAGGCCTGGGTGTCGGACACCGGTATACGGAACGGTTGACTGTCTGCGGTATCAAACCCCATTAATCGCGCGCATTCCCGTGGCGTTAAACGACGCGGACGTCGTGCCATATTCCGGGCATCAAGAAAGTCGGCTTCGCCTTTTTCCCGATCCCAACCGCGATCGATTAAAATTTCCGAGCCATCTTTATAGTAGCGGGCTGACAGGGTTCGCACACAGCACTGTTGATTTTGCGGATCGTTGAGGCCAAAGCCGAAGCCGTTCCCCAGTGCCTTGTGCTTTTTGGCGTAGTCATAGAGATAACGCCATAATACAGGCGACAAAATGTATTTTTCGTCAGGCTGAGGCTCCAGCAAACTTTGTAAGCTGGGGACCTGTGCAGGAAAAAATTTGCGGATATCGCGCAGCGTAAACTGTTCTGAACCGGCAATATCCCGCCGGATGCCAACCAGAACGATACGTTCACGGTGCTGTGGCAGAAAATAGCGTGCATCAATCACTTTAGGATCGGGGGACGTGGCATCTGCATCCGCCACGTCGTATCCCAGCTCATTCAGCGTTTCCATAATGATCGCAAAGGTCCGGCCTTTATCATGGCTCTTGAGATTCTTCACGTTCTCCAGGACGAAGAACGGCGGCTTCTTGGCCGCCAGAATGCGTGCAACATCAAAAAACAGCGTGCCCTGAGCCTGACATTCAAACCCATGCGCCCGTCCCAGTGCATTTTTCTTGCTGACCCCGGCCAGGGAAAAAGGCTGACAAGGAAAGCCGGCCAACAGAACCTGATGATCGGGAATTGCCGCATCAATTGACTGATAAATCGCCTGTTCGTCCGTGAGCCCGGCGGGCTGCGTCACCTGGCGGATATCCGTATTAAAATGGTGTTCCTGCGGATCGCTGTAGTGATTGGCCCGATAAGTACGAATCGCCTCTTTATTCCATTCACTGGTAAATACGCATTTACCGCCGATACGTTCAAACCCACGTCGAATGCCGCCGATACCGGCAAACAGATCGATAAAGCGGAAATCGGGTGAATCATAATGCGCCGGCCGTGAAGGCAATAACGCCTGTAACAGTGATCGTTCCGCAGAGGCCAGAGAGGGCAACGCGCGCTTGCCCTGACGAATACTGTTCAGCAGCGGCGGCGTCCAGCGCGAAAAGCCTGCCTGATGCAAACGTTCGACCACATCCCGGACGGAATAGATCGACAGCACCTGGTGTAACATGTTCAGTTCATCGGAATGCAGAGCAGCAGGGAGAAGAGGTTCAGCGGGTGCGACGGCGTGCATGCAAATATCCTTAACAGTGAAGCGCCTATGCTAACACTCCTTGCCCAATGAGGAAATCCGCAGGCACGGGGTTAGACGGTGTTTCCGTGTGCGCGGGCTTCAAAAAAGAGACGATTGTTGCCCGCGTCGTCACGGAACGCGTGGACATCAAGCTAAATATTTGCCCCACTTTCATGGTGCTGGCTTTCACTTTTCAGGACGGCGACTAAAGTTGAATAAGTCGCTATTAAGGAGGTGCTATGGTCGACGTTCACTCCAGCGAAACGCGCAGTAAAAATATGCGCGCCATTCGTCAGCAGGACACAGCCATCGAGCAGCGGATAGCTTTGTTGCTCAAAGATCGTGGATTTACCTACCGGGTACAGGATAAAAATCTACCGGGCCGGCCCGATTTTGTCGTGACGTCGCATCAGGCCATTATCTTTGTTCATGGCTGCTTCTGGCATCGCCATCACTGTTATTTGTTTAAAGTGCCCGCCACGCGCACCGAATTCTGGACGGGCAAAATTAACAGCAATGTGGAGCGCGACCAGCGTTACGTCCGGCAGTTACGGGAAAATGGCTGGAAGGTACTGATCATCTGGGAGTGTGCGCTACGCGGTAAACTCAAACTGGACGATGAGGCGCTGCTTGAACGCCTGGAAGAGTGGCTGCTGGCGATGAGTGACAGCGCCGAGATTGATCACCAGGGCATTCATCATTACCGCGAGAGTGAATGAGCCAGCCTTGCTAATCCGTCGCGTAAAAGGTTAGATAGACGCTTTTCCGTGACCGGGAGCCCAAAATGAGCAGCATAAAACTGACGGTTAAACGCCTTTATCAGATTCGTGATGAGCGCATGGTGAACACCAAAGCCACCGCCAGAATCTATGCTGGGGAAACGCTGGTGGCCACGGAAGAGATTACCGGGATGACGGAAAGCCCGGTCAGTAAATATCTGCATATGGCGGGTCCGTCCGGACAAGCAGTGCGTGTCGAATGGGATTGTGAGGGCATCGCTGATATGACCGTGACAGAAATTGAACGATGCCCGTGTTGTCAACATAACGAACCGGAACAGGCACCACGGTGAACACCGCATCGCCTTGCACATCGTCGAGGATGATGTGTTGCGGCTGATGCAGGCAGAAACCGTTGCTGATGACCGAATAAGGGAAATATTTTGGCTGGAACCAGTTTATTAACGCTACTTGATGATATCGCCACACTGCTGGATGATATCTCGGTAATGGGAAAAGTCGCCGCAAAGAAAACGGCAGGGGTGCTCGGTGACGATCTGTCACTGAATGCACAGCAGGTGAGCGGTGTGAAAGCCAACCGCGAGTTGCCGGTCGTGTGGGGCGTTGCCAAAGGCTCCTTCCTGAACAAACTGATATTAGTGCCATTGGCGCTAATTATCTCCGCGTTTGCGCCCTGGCTGATTACGCCATTGTTGATGATTGGCGGGGCGTACCTCTGCTATGAAGGCGTGGAGAAAGTGCTGCACAGCCTGCAGCATGATAAACAAGAAAATTCGCCAGAGGCGCGTCAGGCACGTCTGGATAAGTTGTCCAAACAAGATCCGCGCGATTTCGAAAAGAAAAAGATCAAAGGCGCTGTGCGAACCGATTTTATTCTGTCAGCCGAAATCGTCGCTATCACCTTAGGCATCGTCTCCGAAGCCCCGTTACTGAATCAGGTCGTGATCCTGGCAGGTATCGCGATTCTGGTCACGATTGGCGTCTATGGCATTGTGGCCGGCATTGTTAAAATTGATGATTTGGGGTTCTGGCTGCGTGAAAAATCCTCACGCGTGGCGCAGGCGCTGGGTGCGGTATTACTGGCCGCTGCCCCCTGGTTGATGAAGATTCTGACCGTGGTCGGCACGCTGGCGATGTTCCTGGTCGGTGGCGGCATTATTGTCCACGGTCTGACCCCATTACATCATCTGATTGAAAATGCGATTGCACCGTTCAGTGCGCTGGTTTCAAGCCTGCTCAGCAACGGCGCAAACTTAGTGATTGGTTTTATCATTGGGTCAATCGTGCTGTTAGTGGTTAACCTTATTGCCAAACTGCGTGAGTCATCGGTATAAAAGCGCATTCTTTAACGCGTTCTGGGGAGAAAACTATGAGCGACGACATGTTTGAATTTGATATTGATGCTCAGTTAGAGCAGGCCGAAGCGAAGGCAGAAAAAAAGGCGGCAGAAGTACCAGAAGACCTGATTGACGACGCCGATTGCGAAGGCTGCAAAATCTAATCTACTCAACCCCCGAAGCGGATAATGCCTTATCCGCTTTATTTATTTCCGCTATATCCTTCTACGTTATTCTGAATTAGCCATTTTTATGCGCGTCTTAACAGCAGCAACTCTTTTACCGTGCTATAAAGAAATGGTTTCAATGACAGCCAATTCTCAAAGAGGGCGCAACATGGTTTTTGCAATCAGTGATGAAGTACAGCATAAGGAAGGCGGGCAAACGATGGTGGTGACCGGACATGCCAGCGGCATGGTGGAATGTCGATGGTATGATGGTTATGCGGTCAGGAATGAAGCTTTTCGCAGTGATGAGCTTAGTCATTCCAGCGAATCGCAGCCCCAGTTTACGTCCTGATTTCTGCCGTCCAGGCCTGTGATTACTCACTGGCCTGGCCGATTTTATGCTACCTGGCTTACACGCCGTTATCACAAGGCGCGCGCAGCATCAGACGTTGCCGTCGTTATCCTCTTCTACCGCTTTATAAATACGCTGCAGAATATCCGGAAAAGCCGACTGGACCCGACTCCAGCTGGGGATAAAGGGTTTGTCATTTGGTCGCTCAATAAATGACTGCCCGGCGTCAAGAATCGACTGCGTAAACATTTCGACGGCGGCTTCCTCAACGTGCTGATCGAATTTCAAACCGTTCATGGCCGCTTCGTGATTGTAGATTTCCATCATATCCAGCGCATTACGGTAATAGGTCGCTTTAAGCACCCGGAAGGAGTCACTGGTTAACGGCACGCCCATGGTCGCCAGCTTGCGCAGCAGTGACTGAACAATATCGTTGCTCATGCGCTTCAGGCCGCCGGTGCCATCATCTTCCGCCAGCGGCTGATGTTTGTGGTCATAGTTATCCGCAATCTCCACCTGGCACGACTGGCGCGTGGTGTAGTTACGGTAAATTTCCGAGAGCACGCCGATTTCCAGTCCCCAGTCACCCGGAATTTTGATGCCGTTAAGCACGTGTGTCCGCATCGCAAATTCGCCGGAGAGCGGGTAGCGAAAGCTGGACAGATAATCAAGGTATTCGGAGTGACCGTAGACTTTTTGCAATGAGCGCAGCAGCGGGCCCACCAACAGGCGACCTACGCGGCCGTTCAGCTTGCCATCGGCAACCCGTGCGTAAAACCCTTTACAGAACTCATACTGGAAAGCCGGGTTCGCCAGCGGGTAGAGCAGGCGCGCCAGCATACCGCGTTCGTAGGTGACGATATCGCAGTCGTGCAGTGCGACACAGCTGGTGCGGTCAGACGCCAGCGTATAGCCGGTACAAAACCATACGTTACGGCCCTTGCCCGGATTGGTGGGCGATAAGCCCTCTTTGTCGAGTTCCGCGTCAATGGCTTTGAGCCTCGGGCCATCATTCCACAGGATGCGGTGACGCTGTGGCAGTCGTGAAAAAAACTCGCGGGCATGAAGAAACTGATCGCGGTCAGCCCTGTCCAGCCCGATGACAATTTCATCGAGATAGGGCACCTTAGCCAGCTCATCCACGATTTTCGTCAATGCCGGGCCTTCCAGTTCGGAAAACAGCGATGGCAGGATCAATCCCATTTTGCGCTTACGGGCAAAGCGCACCATTTCCTTTTCCAGTGACTCAACGCTGCGGTGCGTAAGATTGTGAAAGTTAGTAATTACGCCATTCTGAAAAAAATCACTCATTGCATCATCCTTATGGGGTTGCCAGAGGAACAACAGCTTTTCATGGCTGAGTCAAAAAATGGTCCAGACCTTCACGCCAGCCTTCCGGGCCATGATGTGTCGTATGGAAAACCCGGTCATCATCCGCGCGCTGCAGAGTGACGGGCGTCTTGCTGTAGCCCTTTATCACCACGGCATAATCGACCGCATCCAGCATCGGGGCATCATTTGGCCCATCGCCCAGGCCGACAGTGATATACGGCTGGTCTGTCTGGTGCGACAGCAACCAGCGTAAGGCTTCACCTTTACCGCTTCTGGCGGGCATCACATGCCAGAAACGACCGCCCTGGGTCAGGGAAAGATGATAGTCAGCAAGTGCTGCGCGAAAACGATTGAACGCCTCATCGGTATCCCGCCAGACGATCACCTCGGATGCGTCACGTTGGCGGGCGAGGGCGGCATCCGCCTCACTCAGGCCGGTCATGGATGACACATCGACATCGCTAAAGTCATGAAAGCCGGTAAAGCGGAACTGCTGCCGTAACGTGGCCAGAACCCGACAAATCGACTTATAGCTCATTTTATCGTCCGGGATACGAACGCTTTTGCTGTCGTCGAGGTAGAGCACCGCACCGTTCTCAGCAATAAAAGGCGCGCCCACAACGCCGAGTTTGCGTTGCAGGGGCAGGATTTCAGCCGCCGTTTTACTGGAGCAAATAATTAAGGGGACAGCGTGCTGCCTCAGCCTGTCGAGCCACTCTGCGGCGGCATCCCAGTTGTAATCGTGGTGGTCAAGCAGCGATCCATCGAGGTCGGTCACTATCATCAGCGATTCATTCAAATTGGGCATCCTGATTTCCTTCACTCTGGTTTGACACTACAGCGTAGTCATTACGTTTTAGTGTAGTTGAGTCTACAGCAGGCTTTGATTTGCGCAGTGGAAGCTTTATAACCAGGAGGATTCCTAAAACCGGAAGAGGGGAAAAGCCGGTTCCGTCATATCGTGCATCGATTATTGCTGAATTAACAAGACAGAGAAGTGGGTTTGACCGCGCGGACGGCAATGAGGTGAGTAAAACACGCATGGAAAAGGCTTGTTATGGCTTATGGGAAGCGTAGTCTCGAAGAGCACTATGACTTCCCTGATGTAACGAATTGACTACTTACCTGGCTCGCGCCGGGTATTTTTTTGTGTGCGCTATGGCGACAGGCGCGCGGCTTCTCGTCTATCGGCTTATCTCGCCATAACGGCAATCCTGAATATCCATCTCACATTGCTCGGCGGGTTCACGGCACAGCCCGGCACGATGATCATCCGCGAGCGAGGATGAATGCTTTTGTTGAGAAAAGTAATCCTGAAGATCGCCAGTGCTTTCAGGCTGTATCGCCTTAAGCAGCGCGTCCATTTCTCTGTCTCTGTCGTTCTGATCGGGTAAGTGGGGAAGCGTCATGGCATGCCTCCAGCGGTCAGTGTGAGCAATAAATATACAACTTAGCGGAAAATGCGGGGGCAGGGAAGTTAAAAAAAAGCCCGCGCTGCGCGGGCAAATAATCCTTGTTACTTTGGGTGTTGTATTTCCTGGGGAGGAAAGCAACGAAATGAAGCTTATCTGTTCTGCCTGTTAAACGTCTCGCAGGGAAATGTCAGGAAAATGAAAAAACGCATTACTCAGATTTACCTGACTTTTGCTGTAACCTGGCAAAAAGGGGCTATATTTGATAACAAAACGTTTTTTATCAATACCTAAAGGAATGGTTATGGACTTACTTCGAATTCTTATCGCGATCTTACTCCCCCCACTCGGTGTTTTTATGCAGGTGGGTTTTGCAGGCGCGTTCTGGCTCAATATCTTACTGACGCTATGCGGATACATCCCGGGTATCATCCACGCTGTCTGGGTTATCGCACGTCGCTAACGCCTGCATTACGGGCGCTCTTCGATTAAACTGTTCAGCAGGAAAATATCAGGAGAGTCGTAAATGAAGGTAGACGATCGCGTCAGTGTTAAAACGGATGGCGGGCCACGGCGAACCGGCACAATCCTTGCCGTAGAGCCCTTTAGTGAAGGCACAATGTTTCTGGTCGCGTTGGACGATTACCCGCAGGGTATCTGGTTTTTTAACGAGAGCAGCCATCAGGATGGCGTTTTCGTCGAACCCTATCCTTCCGCCTGACGCCTGCGCGTAACCGGTAAAAATTTGCCCTCTGCATAGTGATACGCAGAGGGCGATTTTTTTCTTACTTGCCTGCCTGCCGGTCAGATAATGTCTGGCGGCGCGGCTTAAGCCTAAGCGTTTTTTAAAACGTTTCCCAGTTCTCGTTGCCGTGAGTGATAGCGGCTGGACGTAACGTTGGCGCGGAAGCTTTTGGGGCCGTATCAGGTTGATAAGTTGACTTCGCTACCGGCGTATCCTGTAAACGGAACGCGGCGACCGCTTTCGTTAACTTACCCGCTTGATCTTCCAGTGAGGACGCTGCTGCAGAGGCTTCTTCAACCAGCGAGGCGTTTTGCTGTGTAACGTTATCCATCTCAGTCACGGCCTGGCTGACCTGCTGAATACCCCGGCTTTGTTCATCGGAGGCCGCGGCAATTTCCGACATAATATCGGTCACCCGACGGACCGCTTCTACGATCTCGCCCATGGTGCTGCCGGCTTCACCCACCTGCTGTGAACCACTGCTGACCAATTTCACGGATTCTGCGATTAGCGATTCGATTTCTTTTGCAGCCTGCGCACTGCGCTGGGCAAGGTTGCGTACTTCACTGGCAACGACCGCAAACCCGCGTCCCTGTTCACCTGCACGCGCAGCCTCAACCGCGGCGTTAAGCGCCAGAATGTTGGTCTGGAAGGCAATGCTGTTGATCACGTTGGTGATCTCGGCAATTTTCTTCGAACTGCCGGAGATGTCGTTCATGGTTTTCACCACGCCGTTCACCATATCACCACCACTACGTGCCTTGCCTGATGCATCAGCGGCCAGCTGGCTTGCATGGTGCGCATTATCAGCATTCTGTTTTACCGTGGCCGTTAGCTGTTCCATGCTGGCTGCGGTTTGTTCGAGTGCGGCAGCCTGTTGCTCTGTACGAGAAGAAAGGTCGGTGTTGCCAGCCGTAATTTCACTTGAGCCCTGATAAATCGCAATCGCACCTTCACGAACCGTGCCTACCGTTTTGATTAACGACTGCTGCATGTGTTGCAGGTTGTCCAGCAACAAACCAATCTCGTTACGACCGTGCGGGACGGAAGGTGCCGTTAAATCCCCTTGCGCGATACGTTCTATATGCGCCACTGAACTGTGCAGTGGATTAATGACCACCCGACGTAAAAACACAAAGGTCAGCAACACCAGTAGAAGGGCAGCAATAAATGCGGAACCCATAGCGATAAAGCCAATGCGAGACTGCTCGGCAGCCTGCTCGTTGATCTGCGCGGAGCGCACATCACGAAGTTTAATCGCTTGCATCAACACGGCTTTATAGGCGTTATCCAGTTTGCGCGTCGTATCGGTTTCCTGAGCAATGATACTTTCAAAACTGCCCTGTTTTCCGGCGTCGATCATCGGCATCAGGCCCTTAGTCACATACTCTTTGAACAGAGCCTGTAACTGCTCGTCCACCTTGGTGCCTTCAGGGGTTTTACTTTTACGATTCAGATAGATTTTAAGACCTTCTGAAGCCTGTTTGATACGATCATCGGTTGCCGCCAGGTTGGCGTTGAACTCATCCATTTCGCCAATACGTGCTGCGGCACCGGCCTGGATAATATTTAAACGCGCAGAACGCATATGAGAGGAACTGTCGACCAGCCCATTACGTACCTGAATTTCGTCGGTTGCGTCTTTTAGTGATTGATTACTAAGGATAAGGAAATAGCTTGATATCGCGATACAGAGCGCGAACAGAAACAAGATACCGCCAAATATCAAACTAAACAGAGGAACCAGGCGGATATTTTGCCAAATACTGAGTTTGTGATGTCCTTCATTAACCAGCGTCGTGTTCATTTCCTTGCTCTCTTAGGAGGTTGTTCTGTTGAACAAAACATCGGCAAAAGAACGGAAAGGTTTACGCTTGAAAATGAGATCTGGATCGCTAATCCAAAAAAAACCGGCCTTGTGGGCCAGTTCCTGAAGACGGGAGGTACTACCTTACGTTGACATAGATGCCGGACGTCACGTTATCGGTTAAACGCACCACGTGATAAATCACCTGTTTGTTATGCGTTTTAATTTTCCGCTTGATATTGCCTTTATGGGACGAAACGGTTTTCGCTTTAATTTGCATTTTATCTGATATCTGGATGGTGTCATGACCTGACATCCACATTTTCAGCATATTGGACTCCGTCTGACTTAGCGTAAGCGGGTGGACATCGAGACCCGAAGAAATACGCGGTGACATATTGAGTTTCTTTTGCAAATAGGTACTCAAAAGTGAATCCAGCGTCGAAGGCTTGATGGCTTTTGAGGTGATAATTAAATTTTTACGGACATACAAATATTCTTCAAAATGAATATTGCTGATGGCCATAAATATAAAAAACAGTGTCTCAGGATGCTGATTAATAACACTGCGAATACGTTCGCTGGAGTCGGTTTCATGAATGAAGCAATCTTCATTAATAAAAACAACACCTGGTTTTAACTGCTCACATCTTTGCTGTAATTGCTCAATGTCGGAGACGGAAGTGATATTTTTCTTTTTCACTCCTTTCGACGACATATAATCTGATAATCCCAGGCGTGTGTAGTTGCAGGAATCCATAATAATCGTTGGCATGTTAGCGACCCTCACCAATTTGTTATCCGTTTAAATCAACGATGAATTACGCGTTGCGGTACGAGAAGATTTCAAAGCGCTTTTTTTTATTGTGCTGATGCAGCGAGGCAACAGGCAATGGCCCATAAAATTCTTCTTCCCTGACCCGTTCTGCAAAAATTTTGTATTGCTCTGACCTCACACATGAGCCTGTATCAACCTGATTTGTTGATATAAAGCCGCACTGAGCGAAATACCGTTTTTTGGGAGCGCTGTCACTATCGCCGAAAACCCAGAGTTTTCTGATAGGACAAGTCTTAAAAACATTTATTTCACGAAAGTGTGATGTCGATAAGCGATTTGACAATGCCGGAAAAAACATTTTCTGACAAGAAAAATCACATAAAAATTTTTCTTGAATAAATTCAATGTATTGCCGAATTTATCACCAAAACAACCCTGTCGATGACTCTGTTAACCGCCTGACTAAAATACGCGAAGCGCGGTTTAATAAGAATAATTTTAAGACTTTCCGCACGCTTATCAGATTATCCTTAGTTGATTTCTGAAAAATGTGGTTTGAAAAATGCTCTGATAGTTATGGGTTTCTTAAGTATCAAAAGTGATAAATAGTTAGATACTTAATGTTCAGGCGGGGGACAGTTCTGTCAGGAACAGGGCCAGCAGATCAAATATTTCGCCGAACAGGTGCTCACAGAAGGGCGCAAGGAGAGGCATTAGCAGGCTGATGGTCAGGATGCCCACTGATAAGGTAATCGGGAAGCCAATCGCGAAGATTGATAACTGTGGTGAAAGGCGGTTTAACAAACCCAGGACCATATTTAGCGTGAGGAGTAAAACGATCAAGGGTAGCGCTAACATCATGCCGTTAAGGAAAATCATGCTGGCCGATTTTGCCAGTGCCATAAAAGCATTAGCGTGCAGCGGTTCGCCACCAATGGGCAACGTATGAAAACTGTCCGACAGCAGCGAAATAAGCCACAGGTGGCCATTGAACGTCAAAAATAAAAGCATCGCCAGCATGTCGAGGAAGCGAGCAAGGACGGGCATGTTCAGTCGGCTGGCGGGATCGAAGAAGGTGGCAAACGACAGGCCCATCTGCAAGCCAATCAACTCACCGGCGGTACGAACGGCGGCAAAGGCAAACTGCATGGTAAAACCAATGGCAATACCAATGAGCATCTGCTGAATCAGCAACATGAAGCCAGCCGGTGAAAACAGGGTAACGTTTACCGGGGGCAAATTGGGGATCAGTATCCAGGTAATCATGGCCGCAAGACCGATTCTTACCCGTTTGCTCACCGATCGTTCACTGAGCACCGGGGCGGTCGACAGTAGGGCCAAAATGCGCACCAGCGGCCAGAAAAACTGACTGACCCAGTGAACAAGTTGGCTACTATCGAGAGTAATCATCAGCCGATGATATAAGGCAGGTTAGAAAAGACGGTGCGGATGTAATCCAGCAACACGTTTAACATCCACGGGCCGGCAATGATGCCAGTGGTTGCCACTGCAATAATTTTTGGAATAAAAGACAGCGTTTGTTCGTTGATCTGGGTAGCCGCTTGCAGCAGGCTCACCAGTAAACCGCTAACCAGCGCGGCCAGTAGCATGGGGGCAGCCAGCAGCAGCGCAACGCGCATCGCTTCCTGTCCCATAGCCATTACCGATTCAGGTGTCATGTATTTCTCCCGTGCAACGGATGAGATCAGGAATAGAAACTTTGTGCCAGCGATCCCACCAGCAATTGCCAGCCGTCCACCAGAACAAACAACATTAATTTAAAAGGCAGAGCAATGGTTGCCGGGGGAACCATCATCATACCTAACGCCATTAATACACTGGCAACGACCAGGTCGATAATTAAGAAAGGAATAAATACCGTAAAACCAATTTGGAAGGCGGTTTTTAATTCGCTGGTGACATAAGCAGGCAGCAAAATACGCATCGGCACCGCTTCGGGTCCTGCGATGGGAGCCGTATTAGCGAGGCGGGCAAATAACGCTAAGTCGGCCTCACGGGTTTGACGCAGCATAAACTCACGCAGCGGTTGCGACCCTTTTTCAATCGCCACATCCATATTGATTTTATCCTGACTAAAAGGCAGGTAGGCATCCTGATAAATTTTATCGAACGTCGGGGCCATAATAAAAAAAGTTAAAAAGAGCGTCAGGCCAAGTAATACCTGGTTAGGAGGCGCGGAAGGCGTCCCCAGGGCACTACGCAGCAGGCCGAAAACGATAATGATGCGGGTAAAGCTTGTCATCATTAACAGAATGGCCGGAAGAAACGTTAACGAGGTAATAAAAACCAGCGTTTGCACCGGCAGTGACCAACTCTGGCCACCATTGGCTAATGGCTGACTAACCAGGCCCGGTAGTTGGGCATGGGCGACCGGTGCCAGCAACAGCAGCGGCAGAAGAGGAAGCAGTCGACGCATCATGGATTTTTTCCGGGACGTTTAACCAGATTTTGTAACAGCTGACGGAAATCCTGCGGTGCTGGCTTTTCCGGTGTGTTCATGTCGGGTGAGGCTGGTGGCAACGTATGCAGGTGAGTAATCTGCTGAGCAGTGACGCCAAGCACTAAGCGCGCATCAGGTGTATCCACAATCACGACGCGCTCGCGCTGACCAACCTGCACACTGGCCGTAAGATTAAGCTCACGGCTGCCCACTTTCTTAGGCGCAAAACCCATGCGGCGAGCCAGCCATGCACAGGCCAGAATCAACAAAATAATGACGACTAATACGCCACTGACTTGAGTCAGCACTGAACCTGCCGAAATCGGCTGCGCCGGAGGCGTAGCAGGTTGTAGCGTGTGATTCTGGTTATTCATCTTAACGGCTCAGGCGACGCATACGTTCTGACGGCGTAATAATATCCGTGATGCGCACGCCATACTTATCGTTCACGACGACGACTTCGCCCTGAGCAATCAAATAGCCATTAATCAGGATGTCCAGAGGTTCGCCTGCAAGACCATCCAGTGAGACAACGGAACCCTGAGTCAGACGCAGGAGTTCTTTAATCGTCATTTTTGTGCGGCCAAGCTCGACGGTGAGCTTCACCGGGATATCCATGATCAGGTCAATATCCTGCAACGAACCTGATGCATTACTGCTTTCAAACGTTTTGAATACGTCGTCACTCTGTGAAGCGCTGGCACCAGAGCCAACCTGCTCATTCATTGCTTCAGCCCACAGATCGTCCGCAGAGATGGTGTCATCGGACGGTTTCTTGCTGTCAGTCATGGGGCTGTTCCTCGTTAAGCGAATTCAAAATCGGGTTAATCAAATGTTCAACACGCAGGGCGTACTGGCCGTTGAGCGTGCCATACTGGCTGGTTAAAACAGGCACACCGTCCACATGGGCAATAATGCGCTCTGGCTTTTCAATCGGCAGAACATCACCAGGCTTCAGCTGTAAAACGCGCGACAGACGCAATGATGTTTCAGCAAAATGGGCAATCAATTCCAGTTCGGAGTGCTGAACCTGCTTCACCAGATTGTCGCGCCAGTGTGTGTCTTCTGAGCGCGAGTTTTCCAGTGGCGGATTCACCAGCAACTCACGCAGAGGTTCAATCATCGAAAACGGAATACAGATGTTGAACTCACCGACAAGGTTGCCGATTTCGACCTGGAAAGGCGTATTCACGACGATATCGTTAGGCGATGTGGTGATGTTGGTGAATTTCACCTGCATTTCCGAACGCACGTACTCGACATCCAGTGGGTAAATGGCTTTCCACGCATCGCTGTAGCCGTCCAGCGCCAGCTTCAGCATGCGGCGGATGACACGTTGCTCAGTATGGGTAAACTCACGTCCTTCTACTTTTGTAGGAAAACGGCCATCACCGCCAAAAAGGTTATCAACTGCAATAAAGACCAGGCTCGGCGAAAACACCACCAGTGCCGTACCGCGTAACGGTTTAAGGTGGATCAGATTCAGGTTGGTTGGCACCGGCAGATTGCGGGCAAACTCGTGGTAAGGCTGAATCTTAATCGCGCCTACGCTGATATCCGGGCTACGGCGTAGCAGGTTAAACAGCGCCATACGGAAACTACGGGCAAAACGCTCGTTAATAATTTCCAGCGCCTGCAGACGCTCGCGCACCACGCGACGCTGGGTATTCGGATCATAAGGGCGAATGTCGCCCTCAGGTCCGTTTTGTTTCTTTTCTTCTTCCGCACTGCCGCTGTCGCCGTTAAGTAGCGCGTCAATTTCAGCCTGGGAGAGAATGCTGTCGCCCATTGATTCACCTCAAAATGAAGGCGGTAAACAGTACGTCGTCTACAGCCTGCGGAGGTTGACCTTTTACCAGTGGTGGTGCCAGCGCCTGTTTGATTTGCTCAACAAGCGCTTGCTTTCCTTGCTCCGTCGCCAGCGCAGCTGCGCTCTGACGAGACAGCAGCAGTAACAGACGACTGCGAACCTCAGGCAGGTAGTCACTCATCCGACGACGTGTTTCTTCATCCGGCAGACGCAGCGTAAAGCCTACGTACAGAACGCGGTCTGGGTCGTTGTCGGGATTGACCAGGTTAACCGTAAATGTATCAAGTGCAAAAAAGACCGGGGCGGGAGGCGGTTCAACTTTCGCGACCTCCGGCTTATCACCCTCGTGTTTATTCATTATTCGCCAGACTGCATAGCCTGCCACGCTGCAAGCGGCCAGCGTTACGATCAGTAACACTGGTATTAAGAGTTTTCGTTTGCGGCCTTTGGCTTTCGCGTTATCAGACATTTTTGCAGTAACTTCCTGTGAATTATGGGCAAGCCTCTCGGCTCGCCTGAACAGATTATCGCGTGTCTTAAGTCAAACAATGGCAAGAAAAGACACGGGTTTTACGCTTACCTTCAGCGTTTGTCGCTGTCAGGCAAATGTGTCGACTGCGCCCTTGCCGGTTAACCGGGCCTGAAGAGACTGCGGTACGGCAATGGGCGTGATGTCGTTATCACTGTCCTGAGTAAGGGAGAAGCTGCCGTGCTGTCCGTCGCGACGCGCCTCCTGCTGCTGCTGGAAGCCTTGTCCCTGCGAAAAACTCTCACTGCTTACCTGACTCTCACCCAGGTTAATACCGCTTTCAGCCAGCGCACTACGCAACTGGGGAAGCGCGGCCTCCAGCGCGGCTCTGACATGGCTATGACTGGAAACCATACTTAACTGTGCCTGATCGTTATTCAGTTTCAGGCTGATCTGAATCGCACCTAGATCTTCAGGATGCAAACGCAGCTCTGCGTTCTGCTGACCGTTGCGACTAAACATCACAATTTGCTGACTCAGCGCCTGCTGCCATTCATTACTGCCCAGATGCGCATTGAGCATCGGGGTCGACGGTGAGTTCATTGGCGCTGCTGCGCCAGGCGACTGCAGTAAACTGCTGGCGCTGCTCAGGGGCGCACTAATAATGGCCTGATTATCACTGGCCGTTGCCGTTAACGGGCGGTCATCCTGCTTCGTAACGCTGCTGAGTATTTGCTGAAAGCTGCCGTCAGTGGTCAGTGTCGCAGGCGCAGCCGCGGGGTTATTACTTGCCGCGGAGGCTATGCCGCTAGCGGGCAGATTGGTCTGGCTGACTTTGCTCGCCAGGTTTCCGTCCTGCACCTTAGTGTTCTTCGTTTCTTTGTCATCACCGGTCAGTGCCGTATTAACAGCCTGGGTCAGTGCTGACAATGCTGAGCGTGGAGCTTCCCGAAGGCTATCGGCGTCACGGCTTGCCACGCTCTCTTTGACCGCCTGCTGCAGACCCGTTGCCGGTAACATGGCAAACAGCGCCTGAATATTCTGCATGTCGCTGTTATTAAGGACAGCGCCAGTTAACTCATCCTTATCATCGGCTGATTTTGTACCGGCTTTAATATTTTCCGGTTTAAACAAGGCACTGAGCGCCGCGGGTGTTTCAAGCGAAGAGAGCAGGGCATTCAATGACGTGGCCGTTTTACCCTCAGTGTCAGCGGTAACATTTTTATCGGTAGCCAGCGAGGTTTTACCGTGCAGTTTAGCAAGGGAAAGCAACTGGTTTCCCAGGGCGGTAATAAAGTCCTGTGGCAGAGCTTCTCCACCACTGGCGAGCAAATCTGTAGTACCTGATGTTTCAGCGGTGCCGATGGCTTTGGTCGTCAACGCGGTGTTTGGCAACGTAATCATTCGCCTTTCCTCTGTGAAGCCCGTTGGGCAAATTCATCCATCCGTTTCTGATCGAGACGGTTTTCTTGTCGTAATGCATTTTCCTCTGCCCGGGTAATCAGCGTTTGGTAGGCATTCAGGCGCTGCTGTTTTTCACGCCAGTTAACCAGCGCCTGCTCCAGTCGTTGATTCCAGTGCTGTAACTGACTGCGATGTTGGTCAATCGCTTTTTCCAGCGTCTGGATAAACTGGTGATAGTTGGTCCAGCGATTGCTGGCAATACCGCTGGACATGTCGCTGTTCAGCTTGTTGCGGTATTCATCCTGATAATCAAGCAGCATGGTGAGCTGCTCGTTAGCCGCCTGCTGACCACGGCGCATATCGCCTAACAAAACGGCAGCGCGTTCCAGGTCCTGTTCCGCCAGGTCACGCAGTGTGTCAATGGCATTAGCTGTTTTCATTAGGATGTCCTCGTATTAAACGCGCGGCTTAGCCGAACAAGGCGTGCAAGTGCAGGCAGGCATCGTCGTACTCACTGCGTTCAAAAATGCCTTGTTGCAGGAAGGCTTCCATCTGCGGGTAAAGCTGAATGGCTTTATCCAGCATGGGATCGCTGCCTGCGGCATAGGCGCCGACGCTGACCAGGTCACGGTTGCGCTGGAAACTCGAGAGCAACTGCTTGAACTGGCGTACGCGTGCATAGTGGTTCTCATCAATCAGTGATGTCATGGCACGGCTGATTGACGCTTCAATATCAATGGCCGGATAGTGCCCGGCTTCAGCAAGACGGCGTGACAACACGATGTGTCCGTCAAGTATCGCGCGAGCAGAGTCGGCAATCGGGTCCTGCTGGTCATCGCCTTCGGTCAGTACGGTGTAAAAGGCGGTAATGGAACCGCCGCCATCAATGCCGTTACCGGCGCGCTCAACCAGTGCCGGGAGTTTGGCAAACACGGACGGTGGATAGCCTTTGGTGGCCGGTGGCTCACCGATGGCCAGGGCAATCTCACGCTGCGCCATCGCATAGCGCGTCAGGGAGTCCATGATCAAGAGGACATGTTTACCGCGATCGCGAAAGTCTTCTGCAATTCGTGTGGCATAGGCGGCGCCCTGAAGACGTAACAGCGGCGACACATCGGCCGGCGCGGCAATTACCACGGAACGGGCACGGCCTTCAGCACCTAAAATATTTTCGATAAAGTCTTTAACTTCACGACCACGTTCACCGATTAATCCCACGACAATCACGTCGGCCTGGGTATAGCGCGCCATCATGCCAAGCAGCACGCTCTTACCAACGCCTGAACCCGCAAACAGCCCCATTCGTTGACCACGGCCGACGGTAAGCAGGGCATTGATAGCACGCACGCCGGTATCCAGTACGTCAGTGATGGGCGTACGCTGTAAGGGGTTAAACGGCGGCGTATTTAGTGCCGCGCGGTAGCCCGTTTCCGGTGACGGCAGGCCATCAAGAGGACGTCCGCTACCGTCAAGTACGCGGCCCAGCAGTTGTGGGCCAAGCAGAAGCTGTTTGCCCGCCTGTGGGTGTTCACCCGTAGCGCGGGCATAAACGCGAGCGCCAGGCAGAATGCCGTCCACTTCTTCCAGCGGCATCATCAGCAGCTTCTGACCGTTAAAGCCGACCACTTCACTTTCAATTTCGCTAATGGTTTTACCGTCATTACGTTCAATCACACAGGTCGAACCGAGGGGCAACTGCAGGCCGGTTGCCTCCAGCACCAGGCCGGTGGCACGGGTCAGACGTCCATAACGACGAATGGGTTGGACCTGCGCAATACGACTCTCAAAGGCATCAAGCGAGCCAAGCCAGCGGTTCAGACGTGTGGTCATTAAAACTCTCCCGGTGCAGCAAGGCGGCACAGTTCCTGCCAGCGAGTGGCAACGCTGGCGTCAAGATCGCCATCTTCGGCGCTGAGCTTACAGCCACCTGGATGCAACGTGTTATCCGCCAGTAAACGCCAGCCGTGCAGATCAAGCGTGGGCCCTAAGGTCTGCTCAATTCTCAGTAAATCATCCGGATGCACGCGCAGCTGAGGTTTACCGCTGAACATGGGTTCCTGCTGAAGCAGGCCCTGAATCTGACGAAGCAGGGCACTACCATCCACCGTCGTCGCCTGACCGATCACCGAACGGGCGGCTTCAAGCGCCAGTTGCATCAGGCGGGCTGCAATCACGCTGTCCAGTGATTCCAGCGTGTTCTGAAACTCAGTCACCAACTGCTGCATACGGGCCTGCAACGGCGCCTGCTGCTGCTGTGCATCGGCCAGACCTTGCTGAAAGCCTGCGTCGTAACCGGTCTTCTGCCCTTCAGCAAATCCCTGCAGGTGGCCTTCGCTATAGCCTTGTCCATGGGCTTCTTTACGCAGCTGCTGCTGCATATGTTCAAACTGTTGTTGTTGCTCATCTTCTTCAGATTCGAAGACCTCAACGTCTGTTGGCTCAGCCGTCACCATGGCAGGTTCTTCAGTACGACCCAGCTCTACCGGCTGCCACAGCTGCCATGGACGGGCGGAAAATGCATCAGACATAGGTTTCCTCGCCACCACCGATTACCATCTCGCCGGACTCTGCCAGGCGGCGAACCACCAACAGGATTGCTTTCTGTTCGTTCTCGACCGCAGACATACGCACCGGACCACGGTTGGCGAGATCGTCGCGCAGGATATCTGCCGCACGTGCTGACATGTTTTTGAGGAACTTCTCGCGCAGTGGCTGCTCGGCACCTTTCAGTGCGATCAACAACTGCTCGGACTCCACTTCCTGCAACAGGCGCTGGATGCTGCGATCGTCCACTTCCACCAGGTTTTCGAACAGGAACATCTCGTCGATAATTTTCTGTGCCAGCTCGCCGTCGAAGTCGCGTACCGCTTCGATGACCGCTTCTTCCTGCTGGGTTTTCATCAGGTTGATAATTTCGGCCGCTGTTCTTACGCCGCCCATCTTCGCACGCTTGAGGTTGGTACCATCGAGCAGGCTGTTCAGGACTTCGGTCAGTTCTGCCAGCGCGGCTGGCTGTACGCCACCGAAGGTCGCAATACGCAGCATGACGTCGTGACGCAGGCGCTCATCAAACAGCGCCAGGATATCTGCCGCCTGGCCACGTTTGAGGTGCACCAGAATGGTGGCGATAATCTGCGGATGTTCGTCGCGGATAAGATCGGCAGCCGCCTGCGGTTCCATGAAGTTAAGCGTTTCCATCCCACTGGTGGTATCGCGGGTTTCAAGGATATCTTCCAGCAGGCTGGATGCACGCTCTTCACCCAGCGCTCGGGTCAGGACGGAACGCAGGTAATCGTTAGAGTTCAGGCTCAGCGCCGCGAACTGCTCGGCATCAGATTCGAACTCACGCAGCACTTCTGTTAGTTGCTTGTGCGACACCTGACGCATGCTGGCCATGGCCGCACTCAGGTGCTGAACCTCACGTTGGTTCAGATGCTTGAACACTTCCGCAGCGCGTTCTTCGCCAATGGTCATCATCAGAATGGCGCTTTTTTCAGTACCGGTCAGACTCATAGTTCGTTACTCATCCATTCGCGAATAACCAGCGCTACAACGCGCGGATCGTTTTCAGACATGTCGCGGATACGCTGGCTCATGACTTCAGCGCTCATGCGGTTATTAGTTTTCCGTTCCTGGTCCATTTCATCTTTGCTGAGCTGGACGCTGTACGCTTCCTGATCGTTCTGCTGTGTGGCACGTGCGGCCTGCGCTTCTGCTGCCACTTTCTCAGCTTCTTTCTTACGCAGTACGTGTGGACGCACCATTTTGCGATACAGGATGAAGGCAATCAGCGCAACCAACAGCCATTTACCTGCGTTCATCAACTGGTCAAAGAACGTCTGCTGTTGCCAGAAGGGCAGTTCACTGACCGTTGGTTCGGTGGTATTGAACTGCGAGTTCACAACATTGACGCTGTCGCCACGTTGTTGTGAATAACCCATGGCTTCACGTGTCAGGTCTTCAATCTGCTTCAGCTGCTGATCATTCAGTGCCAGCGCTTTGCCTTTATCGTCTTCGCGATAGTTCACTACCACGGCGACGGACAGGCGCTGCACATCGCCCACATTCATCTTGGTATGGCGAATGGTGCGGTCCAGCTCATAGTTCACCGTGTCATCGCGGCGAGAGTTGGTGGGCACGCTGCTGGCGGCCGCAGTGCTGGTCCGTTGACCATTCGCGTTCGTATTCTGACCATTTGCGTTCTGGCCATTGGCATTCTGACCGTTAGCCGCGTTGGTATTAGGTGCATTCACCGGCGCGGTGTTGGCTGGCGCTGGCTGATTCGACAGCGCGCCAGGCACGCCGCCAGGATATGGGCTGCCAGACTGATCGCTGGTACTGGTCTGCTGTGAGCGGATAGACGCATTTTTCGGATCGCCATTCGGCTGATACTTCTCGTCAGTCTGCTCGCGGGTATCAAAGTTAATCTGCGCGGTGACCTGTGCATGCACGTTGCCCTGGCCCAGAATCGGATTCAGGATCGCTTCGATACGTTGCTGATAACGGGTTTCAACTTCGGCAGCATATTTAAGTTGTGCATCATTCAGGTCACGGCCAACTGCATCAGAACGCGTTAACAGGTGACCACTTTGATCCACCACGGTGACGTTGCCCGGTGGTAAACCGGCCACGCTGCTGGAAACCATGTGGGTAATGGCCTGAATCTGGCCTTCATCCAGGGCGCGACCCGGCTGCAACATTAAGGTTACCGAAGCAGAAGGGGCTTTTTGCTCACGCACGAACAGGGTAGGTTTAGGCATCGCGAGGTGCACGCGAGCGCTTTTAACCGGACCCAGTGATTCGATGGTACGCGCCAGTTCACCTTCCAGTGCGCGCTGGTAGTTCACCTGCTCGCTGAACTGGCTGATACCGAACTTCTCTTTATCCAGCAGTTCAAAGCCAACGTTGCCACCCTGCGGCAGACCTTGCTGTGCCAGGCGCAGACGCAGTTCATGCACCTTGTCATCAGGGACCATCAATGCGCCACCGTTATCGGCAAAGCGATAAGGTACATTCATCTGCGTCAACTGCGTGACAATGGCACCGCCATCCTCATTAGAGAGATTGCTGAATAACACGCTGTAGTTAGGTGTCTTGGCCCAGAGGACTAACGCAAACACCACTGCAATGGCAGCGGCGGCGGCAACGATTAAAGGTATACGTGGATTAGCACGCAGGCGAGCGAGAAGGTCACCGAAGCCTTTCTTATCTTGATCTTGTGTGGCGGCTGCACTCGCATTCATGACCGATTCCTGCCTGACGTAATTGACCGGGTTAGTTGTGTTGGCAAAACAGACTCCCTGACCTGCTTAAATAAAATTTCCACTTCAATGCCTGGCATTATTTGATGAAACGCAAAATTCGATGGGTGAATAAGCCACGGTTTTTAGTGTCATTTAGGGGCTTTGTCTTATTGACAATGTGTTAACTTCTCTCCTCATCAAAAATCTTCATCTCTTTTCAATGAGGTAACAGCAATGTCAATTCAGGCAATCGACGGTGTTTTACAGCAGCTACAGATGACGTCGCTTCAGGCCAACAACAAAAGCAACGACGTCACCAGCCATATCGACTTTGGCGCGACCATGAAGGCCGCACTCGACAAAATTAGTGAAACCCAGACGACAGCACGTACCCAGGCCCAGGATTTTGAAATGGGTAAGCCAGGTATCGCGCTCAATGATGTGATGGTCGATCTGCAAAAATCATCAATTTCTATGCAGATGGGCATTCAGGTCAGGAACAAGCTGGTATCGGCTTATACCGACATCATGAATATGCAGGTGTAGTGGCGCGTACTCACGGGCAATATCAGGTTTATGCTTACTGGACGCTGGTGTGAGGCGTGAGTGGGGCAAATCGCTGCTAATTTTCATTGAAAAGCGCTATTGCTCTCACCATTAAGCTTCGTTCATGCAATCGTATTCCTGATAACCCCTTAACAGGGGAGTTAAAGCCTTGGTGACGGAAGAACGGGATTGGACCTGCCTCACTGCCGACAGGCAACCTGTCTCTTTTTGGCGTGACTAACAACGTTTAAATAAGTCAGGCCTGCATTCCTCTTGAATCGTCCCCCGCTTACCACGCCAGCTTCAGAATATCATCATGATGACTTACCCCTGACGTCAGAAGCATAAACGTATATCGATGTATTATTACGCCAGTGTTGGTAATGACAGTTCTTACTGTTATTCCTCTTTTTAATTATTGTCCATCCTCCGTGCGTGCCTTAAAACGAATACTTCACTTTTTATAACCTCATTCAGAGTCTGTATGGATTTTAGTGAGATATTATCTGTGCATAGCGAACGTGCTTTTAACGATAAAGTGGGTTGCTATCTAATAATTAATCGAGAAACTTTGACTGCTACGCGCAAATCTAAAAGTGATTAAAGTATGAAAACAGGTAATCCGCTACGGATTGTTAAGCCTGTAAAATAGTTCCTGCATCAAAAAAGTATGTAATCAATAGTTTTTATGGTGAAGGTAGAGGCGGGGCGTGCTTGCTGGTTATCAGGCGAGGACTGGCGACAATACGGGTGGTAATATTTAATTAAAATATTTAACTGTTTAAAAAAATCACATAGCGTTAATATTTATTCTCTTCCCGCTAACGCTTAGGGAAAAATGCGATACTTAATTCAAACGCTTCTCGCTACCTCTAATAGCGGCGAAATGCTTAAATACGAAATTTATTCTGACAACAGAAAAGTAGATTATTCAGACAAGATTCCAGAAGGTTCTTGTAAAGTGATCGTGTATAAACTGGTTGGGGACGCTATCCAGTTGAGTAATGACGTGGATCTGCAGGCTTTATTTGATGCAAATCGACCCGCTCACAATACGTTTTATTCTGATGGGCCTCACCGGATCAGCCTGGAAATGCTGATAGACTTCCTGAATAAATAAGCCTGACGGCCTGCTGATGCTGTTTCGTTAAGGTGGTTCACGCCTTGTGCAGGGCGTTTTTGAGCATAGGCTTCTCCGCCTCTGATCATGTCATCATACCTGGCATTAATGGCAGGTGCGTTAAGTCTGATTTACAGGATAAAACGCCTGTACAGACTTCTTTTCGGCCTGGGAAAATGAGAGATAAAAATATTCAGTTGAGAGTGGCGGTTAACGAGCCTTCATTCTTAAGCAGAGCATGCCCTCAGAATTGGGGCATGCTTAAGATCAGGAAAATCAGGAAGCCTTAAACGGATCTTTTTTATCATCCTGGCTGTCATCATTTTTTCTCGGGACTTCGCCATGATCTTTCGGCGCATCGGTAGCAGGATGATCGTCTTCCTCGTACGCATTACCCGCATTCGGCGCAGCTTCGGGTAATCCTTTGCTGACATCACCTTCATGTTTACGTTGTTCGTTACTCTGATGTTTATGCATTGTTTGCTCCTTTCTTCAGTCTGTTTAGTTTAGACCAGCAAAACAATTTCGTGAGAAACCGCCGTGACACGGATGAATGCTGCTGTGCATTAGCCAGCATTGTTGCGCTATTGCGACTACGCTTAAACGCTGACGCTAAGCGTTTGACCTGCTTACTCAGACTTCGCTCACCAGGCTCTTCAGCCACTTCCGATTATTCCTAATGCAATATCGCTATATTGTCCTATCTTTAAATCTCCAGGCGATATTTTCATTGGATAAACCACCAAAAGGAAAGACAGCATGACTGATTCAATCGAAACCAAAAGCAAAACAGATTACCTGCGTGACGTGGCATCACAGCTGAAAGAAATGCGTCACTATGCACAGACCAATACCGAGACACTTTCCGCCCATTGGTTAGCTTTTGATGCCGGTGAATACAAAGATGAGGGCAATGCAGCCCGCATTGATGCGCTGCTCAACAAGCAGGGTACGTTGCTGGAAGATCTGGAGAAGGCGATTCAGGATATCGAAATTGAAATTAACCACAGTGAGCAGGAGAGTTAAGTTATCTCCCGCTAACTGATGTGGTGGCGATTAAGGGATTAATCAGCCACCAACCAAAACTCTGCCTCATCAAACATCTCTTCCACCAGACGCGCTATCGTCGCCTTCTCGTTTTTGCTGAGATCGGTTTCAATCGCATTACGTTCCATGGGTTTGACCTTAACCTCGATATCAGGAAAAACACGATGTACGCGTTTTTCTAACTCTTCTAAGATCATTTCACGCGCGCCTGGCAAGCCCGCGACATTACGTTTATCGTAAATTAACTCTACAAACATGTTAACAATCCCTTAAGGGCAAAATCGCTTTGCCATTTTACTGTAAATAAAAACAGTATCAAGCTGATGTTCGGGTTAATTCGTTTTTTCTGAGCTGCGTAGAAAAGCACTTTCATCTGGTTTACTCTGATGGCGTTCACAACAATATGTGCGCTCACTCACCAGGAGAAGTGCAATGCGACAATTGGTTATAGATATTCTGCTCAAACTAGCAAAAATGGATGTCGACGCAAAGGAACTGACTGCGCAGATCGAAGCGCAGTCGTTGTTGGTTGCAGCTTTATTAGTCCAGGCGAAGCAAGACAATGCGTTAACCATTTCAGAAACGGTCCAGGATGCGATAGTAACGGCTTCACGTTCATCCTCTGAGTTCATGCAGTCGGACATCGATTTGCTACTGACTCACATCAACCGGCTGCTGGCCGTCGCCAAATATGTTGAAGTAAGAGGCAAAATGGCAGAGGAAGAGTAACGGCTTCGCTGGCGATAAGTCTGTGGTCTGTCGCCAGCGAAGCCGGTCAACATGATGATCGGCAAGCGCGTGCTCACTTTCTTACTCTGTCGTTCGCATCACGCGTCTTGCCCTCTCGCCTGCAAAGGGCTGAGTCACTACAGTTCATTCTTAATACAGAACTCTTCCCAGCTCATTCCCAGTGATTCCGCATGCGATCTGAGGTACGCCTCTATCGCCTCGGCGGCAACGGCTTTATCTGGTTCCGCGAGCTGGATTGAGAAAATAATGCCATCGAGATTCTTTTGACGTAAAAAAGCGGCGTAGATGCGCTCGGCATGCCATTCGCGTAATTCTCGCAACGACATGTTGGCGGCGCGTGCATCGCTTTCCGTCAGCTCATCTAATGCTGCCTGGAAGTCAGCATGGGCAGTGAAGAACAGGGTTCGCGCCTGAGCGTAATACGCTTCTGGAGTTTTCATTGCAGGTTTCCTGATATCTATTGCAGCGGCACAGTGTAGCCTGTTACATCAGGCTTGTCAGGCATAGCCGGGGCAGGGCAAGACGTCGTCCTTCATGCAGATGGCGTGGATAAACCCCGTTCGCCAGCGCCTGATACCCATGAAAATGCCGCTTTATCTCGAGGACCGTATTCAGATAGCTTGCGCACCTTACCGTAAAAATTATAACGTAGCCGCCATCAACCGGATTGTAGGGATCAAAGATGAAAAACTGGATGCTGATTGCCACACTGGCACTGAGTGGTTGCGCGCAAATCAATAGTTATGAGAGTGCGGTGCAAACGCCTGCTCCGGCAAATTTACAAGGTAACTGGCAGACGGTAGGGCCACAAAGCGATCTGATCAGTGACAAGGCAATGGCCAGCCTCATTATCCATGCCGATGGCAGTACGCTGGATTGTCGCCAGTGGCAGCGGGTGATTGCGAAACCAGGTAAACTGACACTGCTGAACGGGGATTACGTCAACGTTACGCGTCAGATGCGGGTGATGACTCTGGATGTAGATAATGGGGAGCTGGAATACGACGGCCTCACAATGCGTAAGGTCGAGCGACCGACTCTTGATTGTCAAAACGCCATTGCTGAAGTGGCAAAGCAGCCCGGCGTTGCGGTTATCCAGAATATCGAACCTCAATTAATGCGCCCGGCATTAGCGAAGTAAATTGCTGAACGCGGTCCAATGGACCGCATTCCTACAAGACCTTACAGCCTGTAAGTCAGGTTGAAAGCGTCGATAAAATGGATCTTACACATTTTACGCTTCAACTACCCACACGCTCACGCTGCCACCGTTACAGCTAAACAACGCACTGCCGTTGTCATCAGCGGTAAGGGTTTCTGACTTGTGTCCCAGATAATCACGCCAGACTTTCCCTGCATAGCCTTCACCCATCGAAATATGTTTTTCTCCCGCGTCACCGTTGGACATGATGACGACGCAGCCAGGGTTTTCAGCCGTGCCACTGCGGCTAAATGCCACACAGTTTGGATGATCAAAATAATCGGTCTGTGCTCCCCAGCCGAATAGCTGACGGGCACGAATAAGATTTTCCAGCTCAGGAATAACCGGCATATCAACCTGATGGACTTCGCCGTCACCGCCTTCATCCTGATAGCTGGCACCGAACAGGTCGGGATAAAAGACGGTTGGCACCCCTTGCTCCCGTAACAGAATGAGCGCGTAAGCGAGCGGTTTAAACCAGGACTCGACTGGGGCTTCAAGAGACTGTAAGGGTTGCGTATCGTGGTTAGCAACGATAGTCACGGCATGCCAGGGATCGGCCAGAACCAGCGAATTATCAAAGATTTTGCTCATGTCATAGGCGCTACCGGCTTTAGATGCCTCATGGAAATTCATATGTAAAGGGGCATCAAACAGCATGGTTTTGCCGTCAACCTGGTGAATATATTCCTGCAGTTTATCGGTTTCAAAAGACCAGTATTCCGCTACGATAAACAATGGATCGCTGGCGACGTCCTGAATATGATCGATCCACTCTTTATAAAACCACGCCGGAATATGCTTCACCGCATCCAGCCGGAATCCGGTGCAGGGCACCTGCTCCATAACCCAGCGCGCCCAGTATTTGAGCTCTTCTCTGACGGCATTATTGCGAAAATCGATATTGGCACCCATCAGGTAATCGAAATTACCTAATTCATTATCTACCTGATCGTTCCAGCCTTCGGCGGTGTAATCATTGATGATTTTAAATACGCCGTTTTCATCCGGGTTTTCGATATGATCTACGCCGCTGAAACACTTGTAGTCCCAGACAAATTTTGAGTATTGTCCTGCTCGTACCGGAAAATTAAAGCGTGTCCAGGCTTCGCACTCCACCACTTCTGGATAGATTTCATCACGATTATCGGGATTAACACGATTGACCCGAATCTGTTCTTTCTCATCTGCCCCCATTTTATGGTTAAGCACGACATCAAGTAGCACACCAATATCGTGACTGCGTAACGCGTTAACCGCATCCAGCAACTGCTGTTTATCACCATATTTCGTGGCTTGACTGCCTTTTTGATCGAACTCGCCTAAATCAAACAGATCATAGCTGTCATAACCCACCGAATAGCCACCTGATTCGCCTTTATAACAAGGAGGGAGCCATACCATGTTAATGCCTATGTCGTTAAGCAGGGCAGCTTTATCGGCTACTTCCGGCCACAGCTTGCTACCATCGGGATAGTACCAGTGGAAAAACTGCAATAAGGTTGGATTCTGCATAACGTGCTTCCAGTCAAAGGAGAGAGAACTGGAAGTATGGGATAAGAGTGAAGAAATTACGCGGGTGAACTAAAAATATAGTTTCCACCCGCGAAAGTCGGCTTTTTATTGGCTTTTTGGGTAAAGAATATTGCCCGCCATATTGCCGTAAGAGGTCATGACATTTTGTTGTTGCGTTGAGGTCGTCACCAGCGAGCGCAATTCATGCATCCGCTCGCCCAACAAGGTTTTCAGCGTGGTTTCGTTACGCAGAATTTGCTCAAGTACCGGGCGAATTTGTGCCCGCTGTAGTGCGGAAAGAATGTCGGCATCGTTATCACGCGCTACACGCTCGACGCTGCTAATGTAAGTTGATTCGCAACTCAACAGCTCATCCCATTGCCCTTGTCTGGCGTGCTCCAGCATAGCATTACTGAGCGTGAGCAATTGCTGATACCCTTTTAGCAGCTCGAGTGGATTACTCATTAAAACGTATCCTGCTGTGGCTGATAGTTAGGACCGATCTGTTTCCAGGCATCCGCGATGTTATTCAGTAAACCTTCGACTTCAGTAATCGCCTCAACATCATTATTGAGATTGGCCTGTAACAGACGGCGAGTCATATACTCATACAGGTTATCGAGGTTGGCAGAAATTTCACCGCCCACCTCATGATTCAGGCCTGCGCGCAAGCCATTGGTAATGATATTAATGGCTTTTGATAAGGCGTTTCCTTTACCCGGGATATCGCCTTGTTCAATTAAAATAGCGGCCTTTTTCATGGCGCTTATTGCGCCATCAAACAGCAGTACGACCAACTGGTGTGGAGTTGCGCTCAACACTGCACTCTCCACGCCCACCTGCGCATAGGCCTGAGTACCGGACTTAGCGTACATGCTTACTACTCCTGTTATAATTTAGCGAACTGCTGGGTCAGATAGTTACCGGTCTGCGTCATGGAAGAAACCAGGGTGCTCAGATTGGTAAACTGAGTTTTGTACCTTGCCATCGTTGCGGTGATCTGATCATTCACTTCAGTGTAACGGTCTGAAAGCTGCTTCAGGGAGGTATTAATCCCGTTAGTGGCATTTTGTACCTGACCACTACTTGAGAGCATCTGCGTCAGAGTGTTGTTAGCCTGCGTTGCAAAACCTGTCGTTTTACCGTCGCCTGTCAAGAAGCTCAACACATCGGAAGGCTGATTCGTTAACGCATTACTCAATTTAGTGCTGTCGACAGTCAGTTTGCCATTCACATCCTGCGTAATACCAAGCTGAGCCAGTGTTGTGAGGTTTCCGCTGGACTGAGGCGATGAAAGTTGGCTACGCAAACTGGTCTGAATATTGCGCAACGTGTTATCACCTAATAAATCACCATTACCGGAGTCCTGAGCTGTGCCAGCTTTGACAGCAGTATATTTCGTCTGATTACCAATGGTAGTCTGAAGCGAATTATAAGCATCGACATAAGCCTGTATCGCTGCCGTCATCGGTTGATTATCGGTGGCAACAGTGAGGGTTTCAGGTGATCCCGTCGCAGTTGTTTTACTGAGATTAAGCGTCACGCCTTCAGGGGCATCAGTGATGGTATTGCTGCTACGGGTGATGGACACACCGTTAATCTTTAACTGAGCATCCTTCGCGGCAACCTGTTCGGTCATAGCATTGCTGCTACCGCCCTGGCTGTAGTTAATGTACTGAGACAGGGTACTGTCATTGGTACTGACCGTCATCGCATTCGCCGTTCCACTATCACGTGCGGTCAGGGACAAATAATAGGTATTGTCATCAGCTTTAATAATACTCGCGTTAACGCTACCTTGTTGTTTGTTGATCGCATCGCGGATATCAGACAGGCTGGTCTGGTCTTTCGTCAACGTCACGCTAAGCGGCGTTTTCTGACCAGACTGAGAGATAGTAATGGTGCGGGATGCCATGCTCTGGTCACCCAGATCGGCATCTTTACTGGTTGCTGATTTAGACAGCAGTGACTGAGAAGAGGCCAACTGACTTACTTCAATCGAGTAGTTACCGGCAGAGGCTTTACTGGCAAGCGTGGCGGTAAATGCCGTATTGGTACTGGTCACTTTAGTTGCCGCGATAGCGGACGCATTCTGTAAGGCCGCAGCAGCGGTTTGCACTTTCGCAAGACCGGTTTTTACCACGCCCCAGGCGGTAAGCTGAGCGTTATAAGACGACTGCTGTTGAGTAATTGGCGTCAGTTTAGTCTGTTCAGCTGTTTCCAGACTCGTGTACAGAGTATTGAGGTCGAGACTCGTACCAGCACCGAGTGAACTTACACTTGCCATAGTTTATCCTTTACGAGGTTTACGCTAAGTAGAATGAGTATCGGCAGCGAGTGGTAAAAGATTAGCCTGTTTTTTACAAAATCGATGGCTGGATAAGCAGCCTTTCTTTAATTGTCTTCATGGATTTGCCCATCTGAAAATTACTGTGTTTTTTTTCTAAAGGTTGAGTAGGTGCTGACGATAATCAGGTTGTCGGTGAGCAAACCGAATTCAGACGCCTTAATCTGGCTCAATTTTTAAAGGAAAAATATCATGGCAGTGATTAACACTAACACCCTGTCTCTGGTTACCCAGAACAACCTGAGCAAATCTCAGTCATCACTGGGTACTGCGATTGAGCGCCTGTCTTCCGGCCTGCGTATCAACAGCGCTAAAGACGATGCCGCTGGCGAAGCCATTGCTAACCGCTTCACCTCTAACATCAACGGCCTGACCGTTGCAGCGCGTAACGCCAACGACGGTATTTCTCTGTCGCAGACCGCTGAAGGCGCACTGACCGAAGTCAACAACAACCTGCAGCGCGTACGTGACCTGACCGTCCAGGCGCAGAACAGCTCTAACTCAGCGTCTGATATCGACTCGATTCAGTCTGAAGTTAACCAGCGTATGCAGGAAATCGACCGCGTTACCAAGCAGACCGACTTCAACGGTATCAAAGTGCTGAATACCGGCTCAGGCAGCAGCACTTACAACTTCCAGGTTGGCGCAAAAGACGGTGAAACTATCGGTATCACCATCAGCGCAAGCGACGGTTTTGACCTGGCGGCTGCCGGTCAGTCTGGTACCACCCAGAACACCCGTGCTATGGGCACGGGCGATACCGTTAACGGTAACGCCCGTACTACTTCAGCAATTGGTTTTGACGTGCTGAAAGGTGCAGTAACGGGCGGCGCAACCGGTTCAGCTACCGGCACCACGCCGCTGGCCGATATCGACAAAGCGATTAAAGCTGTTGATAACCAGCGCAGCCTGCTGGGTGCGTCTCAGAACCGTTTTGAGTCCACCATCAGCAACCTGAACAACACCGTGACCAACCTGACCGCGGCCCGCAGCCGTATTCAGGATGCGGACTACGCGACGGAAGTATCAAACATGTCCCGCGCGCAGATCCTGCAGCAGGCCGGTTCTTCTGTACTGGCGCAGGCCAACCAGGTACCACAGACCATGCTGTCTCTGCTGCGTTAATCGCCGCAAACCACGCATGACTAAAAACGCCCTCATTATTGAGGGCGTTTTTTCATCTATAAAGTATCAACGGCTGACAACATTGACAGGTTTTAGGCTGCATTGGAGGTTTCAATGCCTGTCTGGCAGATACCTCATGTAGTGTGCAGATGTCTTCTTCATGAAATATGGAATCCGGTTTACCAGCACGGGGCCGTTTTTACTGCAAAATGATCAAAAACCCTAAGGAAAAATTAAAGTTTCAACGACAGCGGGCGATAACAATAGTGAAGGCGATAAAGCCGCAGGCCAAATACCTGACCCTGTCTTTCTTATTAAAGGATATTTATCATGGCAGTCATTAACACTAACACCCTGTCTCTGGTTACTCAGAACAACCTGAGCAAATCTCAGTCATCACTGGGTACAGCGATTGAGCGCCTGTCTTCCGGCCTGCGCATCAACAGCGCTAAAGACGATGCAGCCGGTGAAGCTATCGCTAACCGCTTCACCTCTAACATCAACGGCCTGACCGTTGCAGCGCGTAACGCCAACGACGGTATTTCTCTGTCGCAGACCGCTGAAGGCGCACTGACCGAAGTCAACAACAACCTGCAGCGCGTACGTGACCTGACCGTCCAGGCGCAGAACAGCTCTAACTCAGCGTCTGATATCGACTCGATTCAGTCTGAAGTTAACCAGCGTATGCAGGAAATCGACCGCGTTACCAAGCAGACCGACTTCAACGGTATCAAAGTGCTGAATACCGGCTCAGGCAGCAGCACTTACAACTTCCAGGTTGGCGCAAAAGACGGTGAAACTATCGGTATCACCATCAGCGCAAGCGACGGTTTTGACCTGGCGGCTGCCGGTCAGTCTGGTACCACCCAGAATACCCGTGCTATGGGCACGGGCGATACCGTTAACGGTAACGCCCGTACTACTTCAGCAATTGGTTTTGACGTGCTGAAAGGTGCAGTAACGGGCGGCGCAACCGGTTCAGCTACCGGCACCACGCCGCTGGCCGATATCGATAAAGCGATTAAAGCCGTCGACAACCAGCGCAGCCTGCTGGGTGCGTCTCAGAACCGTTTTGAGTCCACCATCAGCAACCTGAACAACACCGTGACCAACCTGACCGCGGCCCGCAGCCGTATTCAGGATGCGGACTACGCGACGGAAGTATCAAACATGTCCCGCGCGCAGATCCTGCAGCAGGCCGGTTCTTCTGTACTGGCGCAGGCCAACCAGGTACCACAGACCATGCTGTCTCTGCTGCGTTAATCGCCGCAAATCACGTATGACTAAAAACGCCCTCAGTAATGAGGGCGTTTTTTTATTTTATACCAGCATATACTGGGCTAATCACAGTTTTACGACGGCCGAATATTAGCTGAAGTGAAGCAGTACTGTTTTAAGGCTTTCAACCGTTCTGACTATGCTAAGTGGCTTTTAGATAGGGGCCTGCGTGAAGGAAGCTGCAAAACGTGAGCTCCGTCTTCTGGCGCTTGAAACCTCATGCAGCTATCTCATATTCCCATCCGTGGATTTATTACTGTGGCAAAGATTTTTCAGAGGATAGTCTGCTACTGTCATCCTGTGCGTTACTTTCGTTGATTATCGTTATAATTTCGTAAAGATAGCTTGTTTTAATTAACTGATAGAGAGGCACTTATTAACCTGGCGTGATTATAACATGCATAAAAAAGGTGATGCGTAGACGGAATAGGGCGGTGAGGGTTTCAATTGCGCGATAAAGTATTATTGCGTCCGTTTCATTACTAATACTATTACATTCATATGGTTTTACGGTAATTCAATGGCTTAGCATCTTTCTCTTCAACAGAAATGCGGTAGTGTTAGAGGTTTATATACTAGTCAGATACTGTGATTTTGCTATGTGTATTTTTAGATAATTGTTTAAAAACATAATTTTAAGGGGTTTTTGGGTGGCGCTGAATGCCAGTAAGGACGATTCTAAGACTCGGTCAATTAATTTCTCACAAAGCTGTTTTTTCCTTTATTAAGATAAAAAATCACCACAAGGCTTAAAGTTTTGCTCATAGCGGGCGATAACATTATTGAAGGCAATTAAGCCGCAGGCCAAAAACCAAACCTAAATCTCTTTATGAAGGATACTTATCATGGCAGTTATTAATACCAATACCCTGTCACTGGTTACCCAGAATAACCTGACAAAATCTCAGTCTTCATTAGGTACTGCTATTGAGCGCCTGTCTTCCGGCCTGCGCATCAACAGCGCTAAAGACGATGCAGCCGGTGAAGCTATCGCTAACCGCTTTAGTTCTAACATCAACGGCCTGACCGTTGCGGCCCGTAACGCCAACGACGGTATTTCTCTGTCGCAGACCGCTGAAGGCGCACTGACCGAAGTGAACAACAACCTGCAGCGCGTACGTGACCTGACCGTACAGGCTCAGAACAGCTCTAACTCAGCCTCTGACATCGACTCGATTCAGTCTGAAGTTAACCAGCGTATGGAAGAGATTAACCGTGTTACTCAGCAGACCGATTTCAACGGTATCAAAGTGCTGAACACCGGTTCAGGCAGCAGCACTTACAACTTCCAGGTCGGCTCAAAAGATGGTGAAACAATCGGTATCACTATCAGTGCCAGTAACGGCTTCAACCTGTTTAACACTACAGGTGCGACTGCTTCAACTACCGGTCAGACCATTAACGGCAACGCACGTACTACATCAGCGGAAGGCTTCGATGTCCTGAGCGGAACGGTTAACGCGACAGGCGGCACCGATGGCAGCCCGCTGGCAGATGTGGATGCAGCAATTAAAGCCGTCGACAATCAGCGCAGTCTGCTGGGTGCGTCTCAGAACCGTTTTGAGTCCACCATCAGCAACCTGAACAACACCGTGACCAACCTGACCGCGGCCCGCAGCCGTATTCAGGATGCGGACTACGCGACGGAAGTATCAAACATGTCCCGCGCGCAGATCCTGCAGCAGGCCGGTTCTTCTGTACTGGCGCAGGCCAACCAGGTACCACAGACCATGCTGTCTCTGCTGCGTTAATCGCCGCAAACCACGTATGACTAAAAACGCCTCAAATGTGAGGGCGTTTTTATTTAATCGATATAATTGCGCCGATTTATGGTAGCTATTTCCTCCCTTGATTCGCCTCTAACCGTAACACAATAGTCTGATATGAGTGCCACAGTTGCGCTCTGATTAGTACTGACGCGTTACAATAAGAGGGATACAAATGGGCAGGCTTTTAATTAGCATCGATAAATTCGAGCGTTTCACCATGTCCGTAAGCGAATCGCTTGATGTTATCGATGTCTTTCTTTCTATGGGATGGCAGGTTGATGTCGTAACCAGTTCTCATGGTAAAGCACTGTCATTCGAACTCGAACGACTTCGTCAACATCAGGCATTCCGCATCATTAGTGATAAACAAGGCGAAATTACAAAGAGTTACCATCTGATATGGATATATCGTGGCTTTGTATCAGAAAAGCTTTTGTCACTTCTAAGTGACTTAACTTGCACTACGCCAGTCATATTCCGCCATTTTTATGATTACAATGATGTTTATATGCCTTGGGGCGCAGAACTCGAGAACCAACTTGCATCTGTGTCATTAAGCTTATCCCCCGTAATTTCTGAACGACTGATACAAAATGGCCTGCTGGAAAAAAATCTACACCTTTTACCCTACACCGCATCAGCGGAATTCAGTTTTTCTCGCTCATTGCGATCTCGAACTGAGATAAAGAAAATTCTCTACTTTGCTCCTGACATTTCTGCAGAAATGTATGAATTACAGCAGCAACTCAAATCACTATCGGTATCGATGGAATGGTTTGACTGCAGCAATCCGGTCAGTCGTATCTATGCAGACTGGCTGGATACCTATGATGTCATCATCGGTAGTGATGAGATAGTGCCCAAGGCGCTGATGCTAGGCATCCCTGTTTTCCTTGCCTCAACAAATTATGTAGAGGGCTATCTTGGTGAACACAATATCAATGAATTTGAATCGTCTCATTTTAATGTCCTTAATTTACGCTTTTGTCCAGATACTGATGAGTGGATTGAACTGCTCAAGAAAGGTTTCGACGCAGCTAAAAGTTGGACACTAGAAAACCAGTCAGAATTTCAAAAAAAATGGCAGCTTGCCCCGGCCATTCAGGCGCTCTTATCCATCCCGATGGAAGCACGCTGCTGGAAGATGAGTGAAAGTTCTCGACATGCTTTACGATTTCACAGCCAGTCTGTTTTGTCCTGGGTAGATAAAACGTACTCTATTGAACAGTGGCTAAAAGAGCGATGCATTACTAATGCACGTCGTCAGGCGTTACTCTCATTTATAGCCTCTGTGCCCGAGAGTGGCGATATAGCCGTAGTTATTATTGATGGAAAAGGCGATAGTCAGGCTTGTATTCGATCTTTAAATGCTATCAAAAAACAAACATTAGCTCCAGCGCTCATAGATCTCATCAGCGTTATCGACATTGACCTGGAAGAAGGGCGTATTGAACGTTGCAAAACCTCTTTGGTTGATGAGGTGAACGTAATAATTAATAAAGAAGGACACGCAGCAATATTATTGGTTATGGCTGGCGATGAACTATTGTCAGATGCTCTTCTGCTATTGGCTGAACAACGATTGCGTCATCCAAATCGATTTTTTTGGTATGGCGATGAAACCTATAATGATGCGATGAATGAGCCGGGTGTTGTGTTGCGTCCCGCCCCTAACATTGATTTGCTTCGCTGTACGCCATATGTCGGTCGAACCGTGTTATTTGATCGTCTCAAGGCAAGTAAACTGGGTGGTATGTCTGACATCAGTGTTGGCATGGGAATCTATGAACTCATGTGGCGCGCTGTTGAGCAGCAAGGCACGGAGGCAATAGGACATCTTGCCGAGGTTATTGTCAAAACAGATGAGTCTAATCGCTTTTGGTACGAAAATGAGGTGTCAACTCTTTCATATCAGAATGTTGTCAAGGCCCACCTGGATCGTCTTGGTGTACCTGCTGTAATTGAAAAGGGCAAAAACGCGGGCTTTTCACGTGTAAGGTATCACTGGGAACAACGTCCTTTAGTATCAATAATTATCCCCACTCGTGACCATTTGACGCTACTGCGAGCTTGTATTGATTCGCTAATGGAAAAAACACGCTATCCCCATTACGAATTATTGATCGTGGATAATTTATCGACTGATCCTCAGGCCTGTGAATTTTTAGCGGAGTTGGAAGGGCTAAAATTAGAACAAATTAAATTATTGCGCTTTGACTCACCCTTCAATTTCGCTGCAATGAATAATAGGGCTGCAGAACGTGCAAACGGGGAAGTTCTGCTATTTCTCAATAATGACTGTCAGATTATTGAAGCTGACTGGCTTGATGCTCTAATTGAACATGCACTTCGCCCAGAAATTGCGCTTGTCGGGGCAAGGCTTGAGTATCACGATGGCCGAATCCAACATGGTGGTTATCTCCTCGGCACACAAAATGGCGTCGATAATCCCTGGGATGGGGCTGACGGTGAAGCCAAAGGATTTCAACGTTATTTACAGACCGAGCATAACCTTGGCGCCGTCAGTGCTGCATGCATGATGGTGCGAAAAGACGTTTTCTTCAATCTTAATGGCTTTGACGAACAAAACTATCCTCTCTACTTTGCTGATGTTGATTTAGGGCTACGTGCGCAGCAACAAGGCTACCTGAATGTATGGACTCCATGGGCGCGTGTTCGCCACATGGGCGGGGCAACGAGGCTAATGACAGAGAAGTTTCATATTCAGGAAAGGCCGCTCCTGCAAGATTACATCATGCTTCGAAGCCAGTGGCGCTCCGACCTTTTAAACGATCCCTGCTATCATTCTCACATGCAGCGCATGGGAAAAGCCTTTACGTTGGGTCCGGGAACAGCGCGTTTTCAGCAACCCCTACCTGGCCGTCCATTGCCTGTCGTTTTGGCTCATCATGTAGATTGGCAGGGGTGTGGAAACCACAGAATTTTGCAGCCTTTTAAAGCCATGGAAAGTCATTTTATGATAGAAGGGGGCATGACACAGGATATTCCCGGTGTCATGGAAGTGGCGCAATTACAGCCTGATGTCATTTTACTGGAGTCACTTAGCGGTAGCCGTTTTCCTTCAATAATGAGTCAGTACCGGGACGTTTGTGATGCAAAAATTGTTGTTGAGTATGACGATTACTTACTAAACGTCCCACTAAAAAATGGAAATCGTAATCATTTTCCCCAGCACATTATAAAAAATCTTCGACGTGTGATGGAGTGTGCTGACTGGGTTGTTGTTTCGACTGCACCACTTGCAGATGCCTACAGTCGCTTTCATTCGGATATTCGAATCGCTCAAAACAGGCTTGCAGAAAAACAGTGGGGGCATTTGCTTAGTCAACGAGGAATGGGTAAAAAAATTCGCGTCGGATGGGCGGGCGGGGGAACGCATGCCGGTGATTTAGAGATTCTGTTGCCTCTAATAAAAGCAATGGAGGATAAAGTGGAATGGGTCTTCATGGGAATGAAACCGCGAGGAGTGCAATGCGAATTTCATCCAGGCGTTCCATTTAATATGTACCCAGAAAAACTGGCGAGCCTGAATCTTGATCTTGCTTTAGTCCCCTTGACAATAAACCATTTTAACGAGTGCAAAAGCAATTTACGTCTGCTTGAGATTGGCACGTGTGGTGTTCCAATTATTGCAACAGATATAGCACCTTATCGCTGCGGCTTGCCTGTAACGCTGGTCGAAAATCGTTTTAAAGACTGGATGGCAGCAATCAATGCTCATCTGCATGATATGGAAACAACTTACCGCTTAGGCGATCAACTAAGAGAATCAATTCATAACGAATGGTACTTACGCGGTAATGGCCTTCACGACTGGAAAGAGGCATGGAGCTAAATTTAATGAGCGTTAAAGTAAGCAGAAATGATGATGCCGCATTCACAGGATGCAAATTTATATATCTGAATTTGGGATAAAGGAAATAACACCATGACATTAACGCACCCTTACTACATACTTTCTCCTGATTACAGAGAGTCGTCAGGCGGCATCCAGGTACTGCACAAACTATGCCATCGGATTAATTCTGAGGGGGGGGAAGCCTATATGGTAGGTTGTCAATTGACAAACCCCCGTTGGAATACGCCACTCCTTGATGAAGCGTCTTATGCACGGCATGTTAATGAGAACTGTCCCGGGATCGCTGTATATCCAGAAATACAATCAGGTAATCCTCTTCAGGCCGAAGTTGTAGTGCGTTACATGTTGAATCATGAAGCTTTACTTAACGGAAATAAGATGGATGAGGGCGTTGAGGATTTCATTTTCTGGTACAGTTCTCAATTAATAGTGAATGAAATAAATGTCGATTTTTTGACCTTAGTAGGCCCTGATAAAGAACTTTTCTTTGATGATGGTAGAGAGAAAACACTAAATTTATTATATCTAAACAGGGTTCCTGAAAGCGCTATAAACTTTAGTGAACTTCCTGACGATATCGAAATAATCTCTATTCAAAACCCACTGCCATTAGATGAACTTGCTAATAAATTACGACAGGCTAAGGTTTTTTATACCTATGAGTGGTCAGGGACCTGCAATTTAGCGGCTATGTGCGGGGCTCCTGTCGTTGCAAAAATAGCAAAAGGATACGAGAAATTAGCAATTGGTAACGCTGCGATAGTTGATATGGGTGGTGGTGGTGTTGCCTGGGCTGATGATTCGAACAGTCTGGAAAAAGCGCGAAGTGAGTTATATAAAGTTCATCTGCATATAAAAAAATTTGATGATGAATTCATTGCTCAACTCAATGTTTTTTTTGAAAAAACACAGCGTAGGGCACAAGAAAAATCTGCTTTACGTATTTATGATGAAGTGAGTTGGTTAAAAAATATTCATCAACACTACAATGATAGTCAGATTTCACAAGATCTGATAAGCCAGAAAATTAATTTTCTGGTAATTGTTGATGATAATGCTGAGTGGAAAGGTCCGGATAATAAAAGCCTGGGTTTGAATAAGTTGCAAAATATTGATGTGGGTTTTGTGAATGCGCAAAATGAGTTTAGTGGAAAGTTAGAGGATTACTTTGCTTTTCCTGACGCAACTACTTTCATAATGCATGATACTGACATGCTGCACACTAACATGTTTTTATCTGCACTTTCTGTATTCAATGAAAGTGTAGCAGAAATTGGTATGTTTGATAAGAGCTACCGTTTTCCATCCGGAGAAAACGCCCCCTTTTTTTCACCCGGTATTAATCCTGATTTGATTTTGCAAATGCCAGGATTAATGGGAAAGCATTTTTTGCTTCGTAATGGCAAACTTTTGGAACGTTTTCTTGAACCCGGAACAATTTTTGCTGACGCAGAACTACGCTTTTTATCTGTCTTAATCAGACTTAATCTAACGTCAAGCATGATACATATTCCGCTCGCGATTGTTTGTGCTCAAACAAATAGTGTTGAGGTTACAGAATCAAATTTGGCGACGATAAAAAAACACTATCATGAATCAGGTAGTAAAAATTTTAGTGTCGTGAAAAATAATTTTGCGACTGTTAAAATGATGGATGAACAATGCTGTGTGGATAAATATACTATTATTGTTTATGGATACAATAATCTTGATAGCTTGCAGAAAACGATTCTTTCATGCCTGGAAACACTTGATGGCATCGATTATCAATTCATCGTTATTCATGAAGACAAGACTTATCCAGAGTGTGATTTATGGTTAAATAATTTAATCGAAGTAGATTCAGCAAGGTTCAAAATTCATAAGTCGAAAAATGATATTGCCATTTCCGAAAAAATAAATTTGGTTATTTCTGAATGTGAGACTGAGCATTTTCTCCTGGTCAGTGCAGGCGTGATTTTTTGTAATAATGGGTGGCCTCGGACAATGCTTAAACACTTGAAGCGTGACACTATCGCTGCAGTGGGTGGGAAATTGACGTTAGAAAATAACCTTATTTATAGTGCTGGTCAGGAAATTATATCGCATGTAGGAATTTACAATCAGGGATATGGTGAAGCGCTTTCTGCTCAGGGCCCCTGGATGAAGTTGATCGTTGATCGTAATGTTTCGAGTTTGAATGCGGCCTGTATTTTGTTTAAAACCCGTAGTTTCATTATGGCAGGCAAACTCGACGCACGCTTTCAACTGTTACAATCGGCTGTGAGTCATCTTTTAATGTGTTTCTGTCAGCATGGTCTTTTTAATGTGGTGGCTCATGAGGCAGTAATGACATACGAAGGAAATGATATAGCAAAGGTCATCCACCTTCCGCATCAGGACAGTGCGCTAATTGATGAAACATTCTTTCTGGCTGAGGGTGTCGATCCTTTTGCTTGTAAAGCTTATAACTTCCACGATGATCATTACAGACTTGAAAAAAATCTCTCTCTCTACCCTCTGCGACTTCATCGTAAAGGCGTTGTTTATCTCGATACGGTTAATAACACTGAGACCCAACTCCGCGGGGATACGTTATCTCGTGCGTTTTCATCACAGGGTATAAATGGATTCGCCTCAGTTAGTAATGGATTGACTGCTAATGAAATTGCAAGTCTCGGTGCATGCTATTTCATTTATAACGATATTATGGCTCCAGAGTTGATAAAACATCTCTCGCTAAAAAAACAGAAGCAAGCAGGATTTGTTATATTGGATGCAACAGTATTCTACGATTACAGTAAACATAATCTATTAAATCTAAAAGAAATCATCTGCAAGCTTGATATGGTTATTGTACGTAACATTGAAGCCGAACAGTTCTTCTCTACAATGAACGAAAACGTGATTAATATTCCTGATGATGTTGTAATTGAGTCTTTACTTACAGAAAAAACAATACATAACAAGCCTAGGGTTGCCCTTGCTTTACATTCACTTCGAGAGAGTGATTGGCGTTTTTTATTACCTGTTATTCAGCACTATTCTGAGAGAATTGACTGGATTATTTATGGTGAATGCCCCGCGGAACTTAAACCAAATATTAAAGAATATCACCGGAAAGTCGTAAAAAAAGACTTCTTTGGCACGCTCTTGCACCTCAATGCTGATTTAGCATTAGCACCACTCGAAAGAGGGAATTTTAACAGACATAAGGGTGCCTTTGATGTATTAGCCTGGCAGGCTTTGGGTGTACCATGTTTTGCCAGTGATGTTATGCAATACGATTCTCTGACAGGGATTAAAGTTATCAAAAACAAAGCGTCTGAATGGAAATATGCTCTGCAAAAATATCTGGAGCAAGCCGATATTCTTAAAAGTGAAGCGATGATTTTTAATCAAGAATAGTGTTTTTTTAAATGCGAATTTAATTCAAGGGATTTGATGTCAGGTTGTTTTTAATATTCAAATTCGCATCGGATATGTACAGGTGTTGGATATCTCCAGTTTTCAAGCCTGTCATGTTATGCAGGCTTGACTGGTCATACTAACAATAGGCAGGAGTTGGAACAACAAGGCGAAGCGCAGCTTCCCAATTTGATGGGGAAATACCAAGATCACGAATTTTATCGCAACTCAGAACACTGTTCGTTGGTCTTAAGGCATTGGTAGGATAACTACCGCTATCAATGCCTTTTACAATTACGTCGTATTGGGCAATGATGAAGATGGTTTGAGCAAATTCACACCAGCTAACTTTTTGGTCGCCACAAAAATGATAAATTCCCTGACTTTCAACGCGCTCGGCAAGTTTTATCATTGCCAGTGCCACATCTCCGCCATAAGTTGGGCAGCCAAACTGATCATTAACGACTTTAATTTCGCCGTGCGATTTAGCCAGTTTTAATATCCTTTGGACAAAGTTGTCACCATATTCACTAAATATCCATGAAGCCCGCAAAATTACAGCATTAGGTAAAATATTTAATATGCGAGTTTCACCTTCCCACTTACTTAAACCATAGAAATTAATAGGGCAGGGTGAGTCATCTTCATTATAAGGCGTTTTTTTTCTGCCATCGAATACGTAGTCTGTAGAGATATGGATAAGGCGTGAACCATATTGTCTGGCAACAAGTGCAATATTTTCGGCGCCAAGCGCATTTATTTTCATCGCTCTGACGCGGTCGGTTTCAGCTTTGTCTACTGCTGTATAGGCCGCTGCATTCATTATCACATCAGGCCGGAATTTTTTTACAATCAGTTCAATTGCAGATCTTTTAGTAATATCAAGTTCCGCTGACCCACACGCCAGGGTAATCCAGTCTGTGGGAAAGCGATCCAGTATGCAGCGGCCCAGTTGACCATAAGCACCTGTTAGTAAAACGCGCATCAGAGCGACTCCTGCGGTAATGTTCCTTGATGATCATTTGCACACAGTATCAACAGCAGTACTGGCGATAGAAAAGTCACTTTGCGGTTATTCCTCATTTGGCAGGTGTGGTCCTTTAGGTAATTGTTTCAGCAAGGTTTCCTGGAAGCCCTGATCTCAGGCCATGCCCCTTAACTCTCTGGAAATTGTCACCCGTTCTACAATCAACCCATTTACGATGGGCATGTATGACGTCCCCGCTATTCACTTCCTCTAGAACCGGTCTGCGCTTGCAGAGTGATGATGAAAGAATACGAGCTTGCAAGTGAAACTAATGGCAAGAATAACCGATAAAAAAGCAGGTAAAGTAAAGGATAAGCTAAAGACGCAGCGCACAAGCGGAAAAAACACCCGGGCATCCGCGACGAAAATACCTGTTTTCTCGCGCAATAAGGCAAATGTGGCGTACTAAAACGGCAGGATTTTAATCCGGACAGGGAAATAATAAAAAAGTCATCGCAGCGTTACAGTTCATTACAACTATGCCGATAATCCCCTTCAGAATGACTCTCATTTTGATATAACTTTTCATGTTCTGGGGTGGTTATGCGCTTTAACTATGACCTGCTTCCGGGCGAACGCCTTTCTTTTGAAGAGATCGCCCGGCGTTATGCACAGCAATACCCTGATGAGAAAGAACTGACGGCGCGTGCGCTGCTGAGTCCTTCAACCAGCTATCGGACGTTAAAAATTCGTGCGGTCTTTGCTCAGGAAGAGAGTAACAGTCCTCTGGAAGACCTGTTGTTCATTGCTAACGACAATGAACGGAAAAACTATTTGCGCCGTTTTGAGTACTACCTTAAACAGCAGCAGCCTTTTCACTATTTTCGCCGTGGAAAAGAGGATGAGGATAATCGCTGGAAGGTGATAGGGAAAAGCTATGTCTATGCCATGGTCGATCCCCATTCTGCGCAGGCGCAAAACCTGATCAACAGCCGGGGTTATAAACTGGTTTTGATGCGTGAAGATGAAGAAGATGCCTGGTGGCAGCTGTTCAACGTGCAGTCTAACCCCTGTTTCCCGCAGTCTCGTCGCATCCAGTTTATTGTGGTACTGAGCACGCCCGAACACAAGATTCCGGCTGCAGTTATGCCTGGTACTGAAGTGGGGCGGCGAGTCAAAGCCAAAGTGTTGCAGAAAGCCAGCCAGTCAGAATTTATGGCGGCGGTAAAAGCGCGCTACGGTGCCTGTATTATTACCGGAACCAGCCTTCTCGACCCGCATCTGTGGCCGTGGGTTGAGGCCTGCCATATCGACACACGAGAAAACGATGAGGGTTTTCTGGCAGACAACAGTGTGGATAACGGGTTGTTCCTGCGCAGCGATTTACAGCGGCTTTTTGTCAACAAAATGATAAGCATTGATGGTGATTCCGGGCAGGTGCGTTTTCATGCGGATGAAAAAACGCGTGAAAGCATTGGTCCGTTTTATCAGGAGATGGAAGGGCAGGTTTGTGCACTGTGGGAAAACGTGCCATCCGCAACCCGCCAGCGTTTACTGTCATTACGTTAGTCTGTCTGTACAGAGCGGAACCTTCCGCTCTGAAACATCACAAATTTGAAATAACCTTGGTTTATCCCGCCTATTCAGCCAATCAAAAGCCCTACAGAATTGCATAATCATGCCGATAACTTCATTAACGCAGGGTAGTCAACGTGAACGATCTCTATACCGCCGATGGCGTGATGGACAAACATTCGCTCTGGCAGCGCTACGTCCCACTGGTACGTCATGAAGCACTGCGCTTACAGGTCCGCCTGCCAGCCAGTGTTGAACTTGACGACCTGCTTCAAGCCGGGGGCATTGGTCTGTTGAATGCGGTGGAGCGCTATGACGCGCTTCAGGGTACCGCCTTTACCACGTATGCAGTACAGCGCATTCGTGGGGCCATGCTTGATGAGCTTCGCAGCCGGGACTGGGCGCCGCGTAGCGTCAGACGAAATGCTCGCGAGGTAGCCGGGGCTATGCATCAGGTCGAACAGATGCTGGGTCGGGCCGCTTCTGAACAGGAAGTCGCGCAACAGTTGAATGTTTCGATAGAAGAGTACCGGCAGATTCTGTTGGATACCAACAACAGCCAGCTCTTTTCGTACGATGAGTATCGAGAAGAACACGGTGACAGTGCGGAACTGGTGACGGAAGGGCACGAAGAGGCCAATCCACTTCATCAGTTAATGGAAGGGAGTCTGCGTGAACGCGTCATTGAAGCGATCGAGGCGTTGCCCGAGCGCGAGAAGATGGTGCTGACACTGTACTACCAGGAAGAACTGAATCTGAAAGAGATTGGCGCGGTACTTGACGTGGGGGAATCCCGAGTCAGCCAACTGCACAGTCAGGCGATAAAACGCTTGCGTGCCCGACTTACGGGAGCGCGCTAGAAGGCTCAGTTCCTGGCGATCTATAAATAATAAGAAATCGGGGACTCAACAGTGGGAGCCAAAACCAAAGCCAGACCTTTAAGTCGTTATCTTAAAGACTACAAACACAGCCAAAACAATTGTTCACACTGTGGCAAAGTATTAGACCGTATGGCGCTGGTCTTTCGTGGCCAGATCATCAATAAAGAGGCCATCGCACGGATGGACCAAATGATTGATGAGCCGCTTTGGCTAAAACTGCAGCCAGAATTAACGGCACTTTGTCGTTTTTGCAGCGATATTTTTTGTAATACGCATCCTAATTATTTTGACATCATGGCCTTCAAACAATATCTGTTTGAACAGACTGAAATGAGCCCAAGCACCATTCGTGAATATGTGGTTCGCTTACGTCGGCTTGACGATATGTTGAAGGCCAGAAATTTTCCGGCTGAAAAACTCACAGGCAATAGCTGGCATCAATGCCTGGAAGAAGACTTACCCGATGCAGGTAATAACAATTATCGTATTGCGCTTCGTAAGTACGACCAGTTTTTGGGCTGGCAGCAACGTTAAGGGATCGGGTAAAAGTGTCAGGCAGGTTTTCCTCTGACATTCTGTCTCCCACCCCATTTTCCCCCTGTCCACAGGAGGAAAATGGGGAAGTTGTGTAACAGCCGGTGGATACTTGCCCGACCGCTTCTCCGTTCATCACCTGAGTTTGAATTCAGGATGATCCTTTCTGCATCTTCTGTAACACTGTAAAGATCACTGCTCTGTGCCCAACTGGAGGCCGCATTGTCTTTACATCTTATTCATCAGTTTCCCCGTATCGAACTTCTGGGCGCACCGACGCCGTTAGAATACCTGCCCCGATTATCAGACCATCTTGGCCGCGACATCTTTATCAAACGTGATGACGTGACGCCGCTGGCGATGGGCGGCAACAAGCTGCGTAAGCTGGAGTTTCTGGCCGCAGATGCCCTGCGTGAAGGCGCAGATGTGTTGCTGACTGCGGGTGCCATTCAGTCAAACCATGTGCGGCAGACGGCGGCGGTCGCCGCGAAACTGGGCCTGAAATGCGTAGCGTTACTGGAAAATCCGATTGCGACTCAGAGCGAAAACTACCTGACCAATGGTAATCGCCTGATGCTGGACCTGATGGATGTTGACGTGGTGATGGTCGATGCCCTGACCCATCCCGCTGCGCAGCTGGCGGAACAGGCGGAACGTCTGGAGGCGCAGGGTTTCCGGCCTTACGTGCTACCTGTGGGCGGCTCAAATGCACTGGGTGCGCTAGGTTACGTGGAATGTGCCCAGGAGATTGCGCACCAAAGTGAAGGCGTAGTGGATTTTGCGGCGGTGGTCGTGGCGTCAGGCAGCGCCGGGACCCATGCGGGCCTGGCCATAGGACTGGAGCAGCTCCTGCCAGAGACCGAGTTGGTTGGCGTAACCGTGTCGCGTAAAGTCAGTGAGCAATTGCCTAAGGTTGAAGAACTGCGTCAGGCGCTGGCGGCGCAGTTAGCCGTGCAGGCGCAGGCACCCATAACGCTGTGGGATGAGTATTTTTCTCCGCGCTATGGCGAGCCGAATGAAGAGGGCATGGCGGCGGTGAAAATGCTGGCCCGTCTTGAAGGCATTTTTCTTGATCCCGTTTATACCGGTAAAGCGATGGCCGGTCTTATTGATGGGATTAACCAGAATCGTTTTCGCCGTGAAGGCCCGTTGTTGTTTGTGCATACAGGCGGTGCACCGGCGTTATTTGCTTATCACCCTTCGGTCTGAGACGCAGCGCAAAAAAGGGTTATAATTCAGGCGTTATTTTGACGTCTTATGCGAAATAACGCCCATAATGACAGAGCGGCAAACCGTGTTTAGCCGCTTAACACCACACTGATAAATAATAAATGGGGTAAACATGGCTTTTTCACAGATTCGTCGCCAGCTGGTGACGGGAATGATGGCTGTTGCGCTGGTTGCAGGCGTCAGCGTTAAAACTTTTGCGGCGGAGAATTTACTGGCGCAGGTTAAAAGCAAAGGCGAGCTGCGTGTGGGCCTGGAAGGCACCTATCCCCCTTTCAGTTTTCAGGATGAAAAGGGCAAGCTGACGGGTTTTGAAGTGGAGTTCGCCCAGGAACTGGCGAAACACATGGGGGTGAAAGCCGAGCTTAAACCGACCAAGTGGGATGGTATGTTAGCCGCGTTAGATTCTAAACGTATTGATGTGGTGATCAATCAGGTCACGATCTCCGATGAGCGTAAAAAGAAGTATGACTTCTCTACGCCCTATACCATTTCAGGTGTGCAGGCGCTGACCTTGAAGAAAAACGCGGGCAGCATTACCAAACCAGAGGATCTGGCCGGTAAGAAAGTCGGTGTAGGCCTGGGGACGAACTACGAACAGTGGTTACGTGCCAACGTCAAAGGCGTGGATATCCGTACTTACGATGATGACCCAACCAAGTATCAGGATCTGCGTTCTGGTCGCGTTGATGCGATTCTGGTCGATCGTCTGGCAGCCCTGGATCTGGTGAAGAAAACCGGTGATACCATGGCGGTAGCCGGTCCGGCATTCTCTCGTCTGGAAGCCGGCGTGGCAATGCGCAAAGGCAATGAAGACTTGCTGAAAGCGATCGATCAGGCCATTGCGGACATGCAGAAAGACGGCTCACTTAAAAAGCTGTCAGAGAAATGGTTTGGCGCGGACGTAACGAAATAATGCAGGAAAGTTTACAACTGGTGCTGGATTCAGCACCTTTTTTACTTAAAGGCGCGTTGTTCACGCTACAGCTCAGTATCGGCGGGATGTTCTTTGGGTTGATACTGGGCTTTTTGCTGGCCCTGATGCGTTTATCGCGCTTCTGGCCGGTAAACTGGCTGGCGCGTATCTATGTGTCCATCTTTCGCGGCACGCCGCTCATCGCGCAGCTGTTTATGATCTACTACGGTCTGCCGCAGTTTGGCATTGAGCTGGACCCCATTCCGTCGGCGATGATTGGGTTATCGCTGAATATGGCGGCCTATGCATCGGAGTCGCTGCGTGGCGCAATTGCAGCGATTGAGCGTGGTCAGTGGGAAGCGGCTGCCAGTATCGGCATGACGCCGTGGCAAACCCTGCGTCGGGTTATTCTGCCACAGGCTGCCCGCACCGCGTTGCCACCCCTGGGAAACAGCTTTATCAGCCTGGTGAAAGATACGTCACTGGCCGCCACCATTCAGGTTCCTGAACTGTTTCGCCAGGCGCAATTGATTACCTCGCGTACCCTGGAAGTGTTCACTATGTACCTGGCGGCTTCGCTGATCTACTGGGTGATGGCCACCGTGCTGTCAGCATTGCAAAACCGTCTGGAAGCCCACGTTAACCGTCAGGATCAGGAGGCGAAATGAGTGCAATCGACGTTCGCCAGTTGGTGAAAAAGTTTAACGGACAAACGGTACTGCACGGCATTGACCTTGACGTCGCGCCCGGTGAAATCGTCGCCATCATCGGCCCCAGCGGCTCGGGCAAAACTACGCTGTTGCGCAGTATTAACCTGCTTGAAGTGCCTGACGCCGGTCGCATTAAAGTGGGGGATATCACCATTGATGCCAGCCAGGGCATCCACAAGCAGAAAGAGCAGGTGCGCCTGTTGCGCCAGCAGGTGGGCTTTGTCTTTCAAAACTTCAACCTGTTTCCCCATCGCTCGGTGCTGGAAAATATCATTGAAGGGCCGGTGATTGTAAAAGGTGAAGCAAAAGCGGACGCGATTGCCCGCGCGCGGAGCCTGCTTGAAAAAGTCGGGCTTCACGGTAAAGAAGACAGCTACCCAAGGCGTTTGTCCGGCGGTCAACAGCAGCGTGTTGCGATTGCCCGTGCGCTGGCAATGCGACCCGAAGTGATTTTGTTTGATGAGCCGACGTCTGCGCTGGACCCGGAGCTGGTGGGCGAGGTGCTGAACACTATCCGCGCGCTGGCGCAGGAAAAGCGCACTATGGTGATTGTCACGCATGAGATGAGTTTTGCCCGCGACGTCGCCGACCGCGCCATCTTTATGGATCAGGGACGCATCGTAGAACATGGACCGGCTAAAGCGCTGTTTAGCGATCCGCAGCAAGCGCGGACTCGACAATTTCTCGATAAATTTCTTAATCAATAAACGCCAACGCCGCCGGAAACAGGCGGCGTTTCTTGCCGTGCCTTCTGCTTTTATCCTCTCAGTTTCTTCTGAAAATTTACATTTAGTATTATTTTAATGGTTTGATTTTTATGGTTTTATACCGGATTGGCTTCTGCGCGAGTAACAGACTGTAACTTTTAAGAGCCGCCTGATTGAGACCTGCGTGAAAATATAAATAATTCTTCACAAATTCATCGCACGATCAGGACGAAATAATGAGTCAGGACAGAAAGGAAATCCTCTGGATTAATACCCTAAAAGGAGGATGCATCTTACTTGTGGTATTGCATCACTCCATCATCACCACGTTCGCACCTTCGCTCCCTCATCTGACTGCCGGTCTGTTCCCGGCTCACTGGTGGGTAGCATTTAATACCTGGCTTTCGCCCCTGCGGATGCCTGCATTTTTCTTTGTGTCCGGACTGCTGGCCGCCAATTCGGTCGTGAAGAAAAGCTGGAAAGCGGTCTTTACCAAGAAGTTCAGCAATATTGTCTACCTCTACCTGCTGTGGGGCGTGATTCAATGGCTGAGTATCCACTACATCTCAACCCATCTGGGCGAGCGGCTGTCGAGCAGTAAGAATGCCGCCTATGCTGATTCCCCGCTGGAGTTTATCAAGCTGTTAATGCTGTCGATGACCAGCCTGTGGTACTTGTATGCGCTGGCCGGATTCTTCCTGGTGACCAAGCTTTTTCATCGACAGAAAATAGTGCTGGTCGTATTCGCGATTGCGGCGAACTATGCGGCGCAGTTTAGCCTTATTCCCGGATGGGGACCGGCCAGCGTCGCGCAAAACTATCTCTATTTCTTACTGGGCGTCTTTTTCAGCGCGGCATTAATTGAGCTCAGCGGTCTGAAAGGTCGTCACTGGCTGTGGCTGGGCACAATAGCGCTGATCGGCATCCTTCATCATGCGGGCGGCATTTATAAAAATCCGTTTTACAGCCTGTTGACCATCGTCTTTGGCATTGTGCTGTGCCGTTTTCTTAACGCACATTTCAATATGGCCTGGTTGAATTACATCGGACGCAATACGCTGCAGATTTATGTCTTACACCGAATTTTTATCGAGTTAGTGGGGCTGAGCGCCATTTCCCTGGCGCTACATTATGGCTGGTTCGGCAATGCGGGCTTTAGCTGGGGTTGGGCGCTGTTGATGCCGTTAACCGGCGTGGCGGTGTGTACGTTGCTTTCGCTGTTGGTCTGGACGCTGTTGAACCGTGGACCCGGACGGATACTGTTTATCCACCCGCGTTTACTCAGTAAGCATCAGGCGGAAACGCAAACCTCATCATCCTGAATTCACGGGCCAGCTTACTGGCCCGTTTTTTGTCTACGTTAGTCTGGCGTGCAGATGCCTTTGATGACCAGATGCTGAATCAGAATAATGGTTTTCGCGTCAATGATGGTCCCCGCATCAATCATGGCAAGCGCCTCTTTAATCGGCACCTCAATCACCTTGATATCTTCGCCTTCGGCGGCAATACCCCCGCCCGCGTTTATTCGCATCTCACGGGTAAAAGGGGCGATAAAAAAGTGCAGACGCTCGGTAACGGAACCGGGGCTCATGAATATCTCGCCAATCTTAGTGACGTCATTCAGCTTGTATCCCGTTTCTTCTTCCGCTTCGCTTCTGATGGCCTGAATGGGGTCACGTGCGTCGAGCAAACCTGCACAGGCTTCAATCAGCTCAAAGTGATGACCGATCAAAAAAGCAGGCATGCGGAACTGACTGGTCAGGATGACCGTCCTGTCGTCGCGGTTGTAGAGCAGGATGGTCGCACCGTGACCGCGATCATAAGCTTCACGGGTAAAGCGCTGTTCTGTGCCATCGGTGCGCACATAGGTCATATCGTATTTGGTCAGGGTGCCCCAGTCGTTTGCCAGTATCTGCTGGTCGTTAACGGTAGCGGTAGTGGCAACGGGCGTAAAACGCGTCTGCTTCATGATGACATTCCATTTGTGAGTAAATCAGGAACAACCATTCAGACAGCGCGTGCCGAATGGAAAACTGAAAAATTAACCCTGAATCCGTAAAAGCCAAATGGCCTTTTTAGCCTGTCTGCGTTATTCCGCAGAGCATAAATAAACAAAAAGACGAATAAGCTATTAACGGCATTTATCCTCACGACCCGTGCGTCCTCTCTGTTATTCAGGTGATATCCGGACCTGAAATTACCCCAAAGGCGGCAGGAGAAAGGGCAACATGATTAATACGTTTCGACGTAGGGAAAAATGTTTTTCCGGTAAACTCTTTTACCTGGAGGACTGACTCACTCGCGATTGTCGGATGCATTGAAAACGCTCACCTGCACTTACGTTGAGTGGCCTGTCTTAAAGTACAGTTAACGTAATGGCAAAAATAGCGTTAAGCAAGTACCGACAGAGAAAATTCATAGTAAAGTCATATTCCATTGTGGATGGGCGATCCTGATTTACTCTGACGCTCAATGAATGTTACCGACGTCAAATTAAAGCCGGCATAAATGTCAAAGAATACCCTTTATTGTAAAGCTGGGTTCTAAACCGTTTCCGACAGATAACTTTAAGACTTTCGCTACATTCAGGTAACAGGACATACGGAATACTTTCCACATAACGATCATATGAGCAGCGCGAATTCGTTTTTTCTGGAATGACACCACGGCGGAAATTCCCTGATGAAGCACAATGAAAAAGAACACATTGCATGGATTAATACGCTCAAAGGCATCTGTATCCTGCTTGTTGTGCTGTACCATACGGTGTTGCCCGGCTTTGAAAATACGCTAAAAGACCTGAGCGCGGGCGTGTTTCCCGCAGAGATGTGGGGGCAGTTCAATAGATTATTATCCCCACTGCGTATGCCTGCTTTTTTCTTTGTTTCAGGTTTGTTGGCCAGCAATGCCATTATTAATCGCCCCTGGAAGCACATCACGACCAGCCGAATCACTAATTTGTTTTACCTGTACCTTGTATGGGGAGCCATTCAGTGGTGGTCAATCGTGGGGATTTCAACAGAAATCACCGGACAGCGTATTTCACAAAATCTTAATGCGGCCTATGCGGGATCGCTGGCGGAGTTTCTTACGCTGACATTTCTGGCGATGAGTACCTCATGGTACTTATATGGTTTAGCGATCTACTTCCTGTGCGCTAAACTTTTTCAGCGTTATAAGGTGCTATTGCTGGTCGCGGCAACGCTGCTCAATTACCTGGCTGTTGAAAAGGTGATCCCCTTCTGGGGGCCACAGAGTCTGGCGCAGTATTTTGTGTTCTTCATACTGGGGACGTTCTGGTGTACGCAGATGCTGCGTTTGAGCGAGTGGCGACGGGAAAATAGCTTGCCGTGGTTGTTGCTGGCGCTGGTGGCAGGTCTGCACGGCCTGTTCGGTGTGGATAAGCGCCTTTTCGTATCTGTCCTTGCCATCCTCATCAGTATTGCCGCCTGCCGTTGGTTAAATCAGATCAGCAGCATGGCCTGGCTCAACTGGATGGGGCGTCATACTTTACCCATTTACGTTCTCCATCGTATCTTTATTGAGTATTTCGGTATGACGGCCATTTTATTGGCACAGCGTCATCAGCTGTTTGAATTAGCGTGGTTTTCCTGGCTGTGGGCCAGCCTGTATCCGCTGGTGATTGTGGCCCTCTGCTCACTGTGTTCCATTGCCGTCTGGTCGCTGACGAATCGGGGAGCAGGGCGCGCGCTGTTTATCTTTCCAACCCTGATAAAACGGCCAGTTTACCCTGGCACCTGACCACGCGTTTGGGTCATAACGTCTGGCCGGGCGAGATATCAGCGGTTTGAAAAAGAGACATGAACCCGGCCAGCGATGAGGTGGCCGGGTTCACGTCCGTCTTATTTACGTGCGCGTACCACCTGATAGCGACGCGTGAGATACTCAACTGGCGCGCTCCAGACGTGCACAAGACGGGTAAACGGGAAGACCAGAAAAATCGTCATGCCCAGAATCAAGTGAACACGATAAATCCACTCAACGCCGTCAAGCCACTGGGCAGCATTGCCCTGGAATGTCACCACCGCCTGCGCCCAGCCGACCAGTTTCATCATGCCAAGGCCGTCCATGTGCTGCAGCGAAAAGATGATGGAAATCAGCCCCAGGGAAACCTGCACCACAAGAATACCCATAATCACAATGTCGGCGCGCGTCGAGGTCGCCCGGATGCGTGGATTGAGCAGCCGTCTTTTCAGCAACAGAAAGCCGCCAACCAGCGTCATCAAGCCAAAGACGCCACCGGCCATCATCGCGAGTTTCTGCTTGGTGGCAATCGACAGAAAGGGTTCGTACATCCAGTGCGGCGTCAGCAGGCCGAACAGATGCCCAAATAAGATCCCAATAATGCCGATGTGAAAGACGTTGGACGTAAAGCGCATGCCCTTTTTGTCCAGCATCTGGCTGGATGAGGCGCGCCAGGTATACTGTCCGTAGTCATAGCGCAGCCAACTGCCTACCAGGAAAACCGTTCCGCACAGGTAGGGATAGATATCAAAAAATAACACGTCCAGGTAGTGCATTATCGTGCACCTCCAGAGGTCAGTTCAAGATACTGCGGACGGCTGTCCTGACTGAAACGGCGTTGATGCTGTTGCCGTTCAGAACGATCGCAGGCTTTATCATCGATGAACTTAATTTGTTCTTCTTCCCATACCGCATCTATCGCTTCGCGCGTGTCATCGCGCGGCTCGGTGGCAACCTGCCGGGCAACGCTCTCACTGTGCAGCGGGCTACGCGCGAGGTTGAGAAGGGCGTCAAACAGCTGGCTAAACTCACTGCCGCGCGCTTTCAGTCGTCCGCCCAGCAGGGCCAGAATTGGAGCGATATCCTCCAGGCCCTGACGCGCCGCTTTCTCATCCTGTTGACTCAGGTACTCCAGATAGAGCGGCAGATGATCGGGCAACTCCCGGCAGTGGAGTTCCAGACCAGCCTGCTCATACTGAGCAAGCAGATCCACCATCGCCTGACCGCGATCGCGCGATTCAGCATGAACATGTTCGAACAGCAGAAGCGATGTTGCCCGCCCGCGTTCAAACAGGGCGCACCAGTCGCTCTGCTTATCCAGCGGTGCTGCCGTCAGATAATGCTGGGTAAAGGACGAAAGTGCAGGATAGTGCTGCGCGATCAGTGCATGCACCTCATCCTGGTGCTGCCACAGCGATTCATCCGGGTATTCAAGCAACATGCCAATAAGTTTCAGGATATCCATCATTCCCCTCCCGCTTTATTACCGATATCAATGGCATCAATGCGGCGGCTGTTAAACAAATTGAACTGAGTATCACTGCCGTGGCAACCGTCACCAAAACTGAAGCCGCAGCCGTTGCGTTCCGGAAAGGCATCCCGGGCCAGTTCGCGATGACTGGAGGGGATAACAAAGCGGTCTTCATAGTTGGCAATGGCCAGATAACGGTACATCTCTTCTGCCTGCTGCATACTCAGGCCCACTTCTTCAAGCGCGCGCGTGTCCGTCACGCCGTCAACGGTCTGCGAGCGTTTGTAATGGCGCATTGCGATCATCCGTTTCAGCGCGCGTAATACTGGCGCGGTATCGCCCGCCGTCAGCAGGTTAGCGAGGTATTGCACAGGTATCCGCAGGCTTTCCACATTGGGTAAAACGCTGGCATCCGCTTCGAGCAGACCGGCATCAGCCACCGACTGAACGGGTGACAGCGGCGGCACATACCAGACCATCGGCAAGGTGCGGTATTCCGGGTGAAGCGGCAGGGCCAGCTTCCAGTCCATTGCCATTTTCCAGACTGGTGAAGCCTGGGCGGCGTCGATCACGCTTTGCGGAATGTCCTGACGTAAGGCTTCCTCAATCACGGCGGGATCGTTCGGGTCAAGGAAGATGTCGCACTGGCGCTGGTACAGGTCGTGCTCATTTTCCGTGCTGGCGGCATCGGCAATCTTATCGGCGTCGTAGAGCAGCACGCCCAGATAACGAATGCGGCCCACGCAGGTTTCAGAGCAGACGGTCGGCATGCCTGACTCAATGCGGGGATAGCAGAAAATACACTTCTCTGACTTGCCGCTCTTCCAGTTGAAATAGATCTTTTTGTAGGGACAGCCGCTAATGCATAAACGCCAGCCCCGGCATTTATCCTGATCGATCAACACAATGCCGTCTTCTTCACGCTTATAGATCGCGCCACTGGGGCAGGTGGCTGCACAGCCTGGGTTCAGGCAGTGTTCGCACAGGCGCGGCAGATACATCATGAACGTGTTTTCAAACTGGCCATACATCTCTTTCTGCATGGCATCGAAGTTTTTATCGGCACTGCGTTTGCTGAACTCCCCACCCAGCAGCTCTTCCCAGTTAGGGCCGCCGACGATTTTATCCATCCGTTCGCCGCTGATCAGCGACCGTGGACGGGCGGTCGGCTGACTGTTACCTGCTTTAGCGGTATGCAGGTGTTGGTAGTCATAGGTAAAGGGCTCGTAATAATCATCAATGCCCGGCACCACGGGATTGGCGAAAATTTTAGTCAGCACGGTGCTGCGGCTCCCCAGACGTGGCGTCAGTTGGCCGTTGATTTTGCGTATCCAACCGCCTTTCCATTTCTCCTGGTCTTCCCAGGCCTGGGGATAACCTATGCCGGGTTTGGTCTCGACATTGTTAAACCAGGCATATTCCATGCCTTCACGCCCGGTCCAGACGTTTTTACAGGTCACCGAACAGGTGTGGCAGCCAATACATTTATCCAGATTCAGTACCATTCCGACCTGTGAGCGAATCTTCATTTTGCTGCCTCCTGAATCTGATCCCGGCCTTCATCATCCAGCCAGTTAACCTGTTTCATTTTGCGCACCAGGATGAACTCATCCCGGTTGGAACCGACCGTGCCGTAGTAGTTGAAGCCATAGGCCAACTGGGCATATCCACCGATCATGTGAGTCGGTTTAGGACAGGCGCGGGTCACCGAGTTATGGATACCGCCGCGCATGCCTGTTACTTCAGAACCAGGAATGTTCATCAGTCGCTCCTGGGCGTGATACATCATGGTCATGCCGGCAGGTACGCGCTGGCTGACAACGGCACGGGCCGTTAAGGCACCGTTGGCGTTGAACACTTCAATCCAGTCGTTATCTTCGATGCCCAGTTCCTGCGCATCGGCTTCGCTCATCCACACAATCGGTCCGCCACGGGACAGCGTCAGCATCAGCAGGTTGTCACTGTAAGTCGAGTGAATGCCCCATTTCTGGTGCGGCGTCAGGAAGTTAAGGGCTTTTTCCGGAAAGCCGTTGGACGGGATATGTTTTAGTCCTTCCAGACTGCGGGTATCAACCGGTGGACGATAAACCACCAGGCTTTCACCGAACGCCCGCATCCAGGGGTGATCCTGATAGAGCTGCTGACGACCGCTCAGGGTGCGCCAGGGAATCAGCTCATGGACGTTGGTATAACCGGCGTTATAAGAGACATGCTCATCTTCAAGCCCGGACCAGGTGGGGCTGGAAATGATCTTGCGCGGTTGCGCCTGGATATCCCGGAAGCGGATTTTTTCCTCTTCTTTGTTGCGGGCCAGATGGGCATGTTCCCGGCCGGTGAATTCGCTCAGCGCATTCCAGGCTTTGACCGCGACCTGACCATTGGTTTCCGGGGCCAGCGTTAAAATCATCTCAGCAGCGTCAATGGCGCTGTTGATCTGCGGCTGTCCTTTGGCCGGACCGTCCGCTTTCACGTAATTGAGTTTGCGCAGCAGTTCGACCTCTTTATCGGTATTCCAACTGATGCCTTTCCCCCCATTGCCCAGTTTTTCCAGCAGCGGCCCGACAGAGGTGAAGCGCTCATAGGTGGCCGGATAATCACGCTTAACGGTCACGATATGCGGCGCGGTTTTACCCGGAATCAGGTCGCACTGGCCTTTTTTCCAGTCACAGATATCGCCGGTCTGCGCCAGTTCGGCGGGCGAGTCATGCTGAACAGGCTGGAGCACCACATCGGTTTCCTCACCCAGGTGGCCCTGACAGAGTGCCGAGAAGGTTTTAGCGAGGCCTTTATAAATATCCCAGTCGCTTTTTGATTCCCAGGCCGGGTCGACTGCCGCAGAAAGCGGATGGATGAAGGGATGCATGTCAGAGGTGTTCATGTCATCTTTTTCATACCAGGTCGCCGTGGGCAGCACAATATCCGAGAACAGGCAGGTGCTGGACATCCTGAAGTCGAGGGTCACCAGCAGGTCGAGCTTGCCCTCCAGCGCCTCGGTCTGCCACTCCACGTCCTCTGGCATCAGCGCCGGATCATCCACTGGCTGGCCCTGAATACCGCTATCGGTGCCCAGTAAATAGCGCAGCATATACTCATGGCCTTTGCCGGATGAGCCAAGCAGGTTGGATCGCCAGATAAACATATTGCGTGGATGGTTGGTGCCGCTGTCGGGTTGCTCACTGGCCATACGAACGGTACCGGCTTTCAACGCCTGAGCGGTCCAGGCTTCTGGCGTCATGTTGGCCTGGCGGGCCTGGGCGCAGATCTCCAGTGGGTTGACGTTAAGCTGTGGCGAGGAAGGCAGCCAGCCCATGCGTTCTGCCCGAACGTTAAAGTCCAGCAGGTGACCGGTGTAATCGTGTGGATTGGCCAGCGGTGACAGAATGGATTTGACCTGCAATTTCTCAAATCGCCACTGGCTGGCATGATTGTAGAAAAACGAAGTGCTGTTCATATGGCGAGGAGGGCGATTCCAGTCCAGCGCAAACGCCAGCGGGGCCCAGCCTGTCTGAGGACGCAATTTTTCCTGACCGACATAGTGCGCCCATCCGCCGCCGCTCTGACCAACACAACCGCAGAACACCAGCATGTTGATCATCGCCCGATAGCTCATATCCATGTGATACCAGTGATTAATACCGGCACCGAGAATGATCATGGAACGGCCGTGGGTTTTATGGGCAGTCTCGGCGAATTCCCGGGCGATCTTTTCGATCTGGCTGCGTGGCACGCCACAGATCTGTTCCGCCCAGGCTGGCGAATAGGCACGAATATCGCTGTAATCCTGTGCGCAGTTGCTGTCATCCAGCTGACGATCGATGCCATAGTTCGCCAGGGTCAGGTCATAAACCGATGCAACGGGCACCCGGCTGCCGTCCGCCAGCGTCAGCATTTTCACCGGCAGTTTATGCAGCAGGATGTCGTCCTGCTTAACATGGCGGAACTGTGGGTTTTCCAGTCCACCGAAGTAAGGGAACGCCACGTCCACCAGCGCATCGTTCTGATCGATGAGGCTGAGTGCCAGTTGGGTGGCGGAGCCATTCGCTTTTTGCTCCAGGTTCCATTTCCCTTTTTCACCCCAACGGAAACCTATCGAGCCGTTAGGCACCACCAGTTCGCCATCGGCATTGCAGGCCACGGTTTTCCATTGTGGATTGTTTTCTTCACCCAGATTGTCCATCAGGTCAGCGGCACGGAGCTGGCGGCCCGGCGCATAACTGCCGTCTTCACGGGCTTCAAGCACGACCAGCATCGGCATGTCGGTGTACTGACGGGCATAGTTCAGGAAGTAATCACTGGGATTTTTCAGGTGGAATTCATTGAGGATCACATGCCCCATCGCCATGGCCAGGGCGCTGTCGGTGCCCTGTTTCGGGGCCAGCCATTGATCGCTCAGTTTTGCGACCTCGGCGTAGTCCGGTGTGATGGCGACGGTTTTCGTTCCTTTGTAGCGCACCTCGGTAAAGAAGTGCGCATCGGGCGTACGCGTTTGCGGTACGTTTGAACCCCAGGCAATGATGTAGCCCGCGTTGTACCAGTCAGCGGATTCCGGCACATCCGTCTGTTCGCCCCAGGTCATGGGCGAGGCCGGGGGCAGGTCACAGTACCAGTCGTAAAAGCTCAGACAGGTGCCGCCGATTAACGACAGATAGCGCGTACCCGCCGCATAGGACACCATCGACATCGCCGGGATAGGGGAGAAGCCAGCAACGCGGTCGGGGCCATAGCGTTTAATGGTCCAGATGTTGGCTGCCGCAATCAGCTGATTCATCTCCTGCCAGTTGGCCCGCACGAAGCCGCCATGGCCGCGCTGCGATTTGTACTGACGCGATTTTTCCGCGTCAGACATCAACGCATCCCATGCCGCAACCGGATCGCGGTTCTCACGCAGTGCTTCACGCCACAGCTCAAGCAGGGCTTTTCGCACCAGAGGATATTTCAGGCGGTTGGCGCTGTAGAGATACCATGAATAGCTGGCACCACGCGGACAGCCGCGAGGCTCATGGTTAGGCAGGTCTGGGCGAGTGCGAGGGTAATCCGTCTGCTGGGTTTCCCAGGTGACGAGACCGTTTTTAACATAGATTTTCCAGCTACAGGAGCCAGTACAGTTCACGCCATGGGTTGAACGGACAATTTTGTCGTACTGCCAGCGCTGACGATAACCGTCTTCCCAGTCACGGTTGTTGTGATAAACCTGCCCATGGCCATCGGCGAAACTTTCACCTTTTTGTTTGAAATAGCGAAAACGGTCAAGAAGTTTACTCATAACACTTCTCCAGTCGGGTCAACGACCCGTTGAATTCAACTCAATCATGAGCTGATGTGTGAATAATAATCGGGTGAATTAATCGCTGGTTTTCTTACCACGACCATATAAAAGCCAGGCCACGAGCAGGCAGACGATGTAGAAAAGCAAAAACACAATCATGGCGGCGGCGGGCGTACCTGTAATGGCCAGCGAACTGCCAAAGGCTTTGGGGATAAAGAAACCGCCGATGGCGCCCAGTGCCGAGATAAAACCCAGCGCCGCCGCCGTATCGGTCACGGCGGCATGCTGTGCGGCGTCCAGACTGTGGCCTTGTGCCAGCATTTTGCTTTGCGTTAGCTGGCGGAAAATCACCGCTATCATTTGATAGGTGGAGCCACTGCCCAGCCCGGCGGTCAGGAACAGCCCCATAAACACCAGGTAGAAACCCAGGAACGAGCCGCTGCCGCTGCCGGGTAAGGTGAGGAACAGCAGGGCGGAAAACATCACCATCAGCATAAAATTAATGATGGTCACTTTTACGCCGCCGAGCTTATCGGAGATCATCCCGCCCCCCGACCGGGCCAGTGCGCCAAGCAGCGGGCCAAAAAAGGCGAAATGCGTGATATCCACCGCTGGGAACTGGGTTTTCGCCAACACGGCAAAGCCCGCGGAAAAACCAATAAACGAGCCAAAGGTGGCAAGATAAAGCATGCCCATGATCCAGACGTGGGCATTTTTCAACACCGGCAACTGGTCACGAAGTGACGAACGCATTCCGGCAATGTCATTCATGCCAAACCAGGCGGCAATAGCGGTCAGCGCCAGTAGCGGCACCCAAATCCAGGCCGCGTTTGCCAGCCAGATGGCTGATCCTTCGCCGTGGGGAACGCCGTGGGATAAAAACGGAACAAAAATGATAAAAGGGGCAACGAGTTGCATCACGCTGACGCCTAAGTTACCCAAGCCGCCATTGATGCCCAGCGCCGAACCCTGCTGACGTTTAGGGAAGAACAGGCTGATATTACCCATGCTGGACGCGAAGTTCGCCCCCGCCAGTCCGCACAGCAGCGCAATAATGATGAAGACCGCATAGGGCGTTTGCGGGTTTTGCACAGCGAACCCAAGCCAGACACAGGGGACGATCAGGATAGCGGTACTGAACGTGGTCCAGACACGGCCGCCTAAAATGGGCACGATAAAGGAGTAGGGAATGCGGAAAAGGGCACCCGACAGCGCCGGAAGTGCGGTTAATAAAAAGAGCTGTTCAATGGTGAAATGAAAACCCACCTGATTCAGATAAACCGAAACGGCGCTGAACAACATCCACACACAAAATGCCAGCAGCAACGCTGAAACCGAAATCCATAAATTTCGACGAGCAATATGCTGCCCGCGCCGTTGCCAGAAATCAGAATCTTCAGGATGCCATTCCCGTAATAGCCTTTCTTTTTTATTCACAATGTACTCCGGGTCAGGATAAACGTTACGCGCAGGCAGGCGTGAAGGCATCTGCCTGCATTGAGGGCAAAGGTGATGAAATGTCAATTAACGTAAATTTTGCTGGTTAAATTATGATTAAGTTTCGGTTGTGGATTTTGATAAATATCAAGAACATCCCCAAATACGCCTAAAGGGGTAGAAGGCTGGCTAAAATAAGGATTAACAAAATTGTATTAATAATGGGATATTGAAATTTTAAATAAAATTACTGCCTTTAAATCAGGTTATTAGATTGGGCTTGTTTTGACAGGATGGAATAAGGTGTTAGTGCCACTAATAAGTTTCTGTCGCATTGTCGTGCGCCAGTCATCAGCAGAAAAGGGCTGAGAATAGCGCTGAGGGCGTGCGTTTTCGTTATCAACCTGACGCTTTCTGTCAACGCTTTTGACAGCATTGGTCGCTGCAATAAGGTTTTTTTTCTTTCTGGGGAAATATTCGTTTTTAACGCTGTTTTTATTTAACGATGACGGATGCCAGAAATAAATTACGCCATGTGTAAGGCGAAAAAAAAGGTTCATGCCGGGCATGAACCTTTATTCATTAGCGATCAGAGAGAAAGTCTGAAGATCGTTAGCCGATGGTCATCAGGCTGGCATTTCCACCTGCCGCCGCGGTATTCACGCTCAGCGATCGTTCAATCAGCAGGCGTTCCAGCAGCAGATTGGTTTCTCCACGGGCAAAGCCCTGCACCGATACAATGGCCCCTTCGCGCGCCGCGACCTGTTCGCACAGGCTGCGGAGCTGGTCGGCATCACCATGGTAGATCACGGCGTCAAAATGCCCAGCCAGCGGATCTTTCGCCAACGTGATACGGGCTTTCACCGCCGTCGGCAAGGTGGCGAGCACTTTGCGGTGCAGTTCATCGTCCGGCCACAGTGCCTGGCTACCGACGCTGGTCACCGCCGCCAGTTGAATCAGTGCATCTTGCTCGTTGTCCGCCAGACACAGCACCTGCTCACGCGGCAACAACAGGAAGGTATTGCGCTCACCGGTCGGGCCTGGCAGCAGACGCACGGTTCCCGCCTGGGCCAGCGCGGCATAGTGCTGGCAGAGTGAAGACAGCTGAGGTTTATCTGTTGCCCAGTCGGTCAATGCCTGATGCGGAGCCAGCAGGAGTTGACGCTGCGCATTATCGGCCGGACGTTCAGCATCCTGACGGGCGAGGGTAATGCTCAGTGCGTCATCCGGACGGTTCGCCAGCAGGCGATACAGATAAAGCGGACCACCCGCTTTCGGGCCGGTACCGGATAAACCTTCCCCGCCGAACGGTTGTACCCCGACGACCGCACCGACCATATTGCGGTTGACGTACAGGTTGCCGACTTTGGCCCCCGCCGTTACCTGCAGAATGGTTTCGTCAATGCGGGTGTGCACGCCTAAGGTCAGACCGTAACCCGATGCATTAATCTGTTCAATCAACTGCGGCAGGCTGCTGCGGGTGAAACGCACCACGTGCAGCACAGGGCCAAACACTTCCTGGGTCAGATCACTGACCTTATCCAGTTCAATCAGCGTGGGTTTAACAAAGGTGCCCGTTGCCCACTCTTTGCTGTCCTGCGGATTATCCTGCGCCGTTTGGTACACCTTAAAGCCTTTATTACGCATCGCCTGAATATGGCGCTCAATATTGGCTTTCGCTTCTTCATCGATCACCGGGCCGATGTCGGTAGACAGGCGTTCCGGGTTGCCCATACGACATTCCGCCATCGCGCCACGCAGCATTTTCAACGTATGATCCGCCACGTCTTCCTGCACACACAGCAGACGCAGGGCAGAGCAGCGTTGACCTGCACTGTCAAAGGCCGAGGCGACGATATCGATAACCACCTGTTCGGTCAGGGCGGAAGAGTCGACAATCATGGCATTCATGCCGCCGGTTTCGGCAATCAGTGGGGTAGGACGGCCTTGCGGGTCCAGCCTGCCGGCAAGGTTACGCTGCAGCAGCGTGGCGACAGCCGTGGAGCCGGTAAACATCACACCACGAATGCGTTCATCTCCGGTCAGTTGCGCACCCACGGTTTCGCCCAGGCCCGGCAGTAGTTGCAGTACGCCAGCCGGGACACCGGCGCTCAGTAAAATCTCCACGGCCTGGGCGGCGATCAGCGGTGTTTGCTCGGCAGGTTTCGCCAGTACGCTGTTCCCCGCAGCCAGTGCGGCCGCGACCTGACCGGTAAAAATGGCCAGCGGGAAGTTCCACGGGCTGATACAGACCACCGGGCCTAGCGGGCGGTGCGTTTCGTTGTCAAAATCATGGCGCACGATGCCAGCATAGTAATAGAGGAAATCGACGGCCTCACGCACTTCAGCAATGGCATTGCTGTAGGTTTTACCGGCTTCACGCACCAGAATGCCCAGCAATTGCTGCAGTTGACCTTCCATCAGCTGCGCGGCACGTTCAAGGATCGCCGCACGCTCCTGCGGTGGCGTAGCAAACCAGATAGGGCCGGCATTCACCGCCGCCTCAATGGCCTGCGAAACCTCCTGTTCTGAGGCGTTGCGGACCGTACCTACCACATCCGACGGTGCGGCCGGGTTGACGACATTCTGGCTTTCCCCGCTGCTCAGCGGTGCGTCGATAAGCGGTTGTGCGGCGTAAGGCTCACTGGCACCGCTCAACAGGGCGCTGGACAGCGAAGCCAGGCGATGTTCATTGGCCATATCGAGACCCGCAGAGTTCACCCGATCGCTGCCGTATAAGTCACGTGGAAGTGGAATTTTTGGATGCGGCAGGCCCAGCGTGCCTTCACTGATGCCCATTTTTTCGACCTGGGCCACCGGATCGGCCACCAGCTCGTCAATCGGCATCGTCGTATCAGCGATACGGTTAACAAACGAGGTATTCGCGCCGTTTTCCAGTAAGCGACGCACCAGATAAGCCAGTAAAGTTTCATGCGTGCCAACCGGTGCATAGATACGGCAGGGACGATTGAGTTTACCTTCTGCCACTTTGCCCACGACCTGGTCATAAAGCGGTTCGCCCATACCATGCAGACACTGGAACTCGTACTGCCCTGGGTAGTAGTTATTTCCCGCTAACTGATAGATGGCCGCCAGCGTGTGCGCATTGTGCGTGGCAAATTGCGGGTAGATCAGGTTCGGCACCGCCAGCAGTTTACGGGCGCAGGCCAGATACGAAATATCGGTGTACACCTTGCGGGTATAAACCGGATAGCCTTCCAGCCCTTCCATCTGGGCGCGTTTGATTTCGCTGTCCCAGTAGGCCCCTTTTACCAGACGGATCATCAAGCGGCGGCGGCTGCGCTGAGCAAGGTCCGTCAGTTCATCAATGACAAACGGACAACGCTTCATATAAGCCTGAATGACAAAACCAATGCCGTTCCAGCCTTCCAGCTCAGGTTCAAAACAGAGCCTTTCCAGCATATCAAGAGAAAGCTCTAAGCGGTCGGCCTCTTCAGCATCAATGTTGATACCGATATCGTAAGAGCGGGCCAGCAGGGTCAGAGACTTAAGAATCGGATACAGCTCGTCCATCACCCGGTCGTACTGGGCGCGGCTGTAGCGCGGATGCAGCGCAGACAGCTTGATCGAAATGCCCGGGCCTTCATAGATTCCACGGCCGTTCGAGGCCTTGCCAATAGCGTGAATCGCCTGCTGATAGGAAACCAGATAGGCTTTGGCATCGCTGGCGGTCAGGGCGGCTTCACCCAGCATGTCATAGGAATAGCGGAAGCCTTTCTCTTCAAGTTTGCGGGCATTCGCCAGGGCTTCGGCAATGGTCTCACCGGTCACGAACTGCTCGCCCATCAGGCGCATCGCCATATCCACGCCTTTACGGATCAGCGGCTCGCCGCTCTTACCGATAATCCGGTTGAGCGAGCGCGACAGGTTGGCTTCATTGTGGGTTGAGACCAAACGCCCCGTAAAGAGTAATCCCCACGTGGCGGCATTCACAAACAGTGACGGGCTGCGGCCAAGGTGCGACTGCCAGTTGCCGTTGCTGATTTTGTCACGGATAAGCGCATCGCGGGTCGGTTTGTCGGGAATACGTAACAAGGCTTCGGCCAGGCACATTAACGCTACGCCTTCCTGAGAGGAGAGGGAGAACTCCTGCAGCAGGCTCTGCACCATGCCAGCGCGGCCGGTTGCCCCTTTTTGGTGCCTCAGCTTGTCGGCCAGCGCGTACGCCAGCTGATGGGTTTTTTCTGCCAGCGCGGCCGGAAGACGGGCTTGCTCAAGCAACATGGGAACGGCATCGGTCTCTGGACGACGCCACGCGGCGGTCACCGCCGAGCGGGCAACCGACTGAGGCAGAATGTTTTCTGCGAATTCAAGGAAGGGCTGAACTATCTCTTCCTGGGCAAGCTCATCGGCGGCCGCATCGCTCAGCTGCAATGGAATCTCTTCCACCGTCTCACCCGCTTCTAACTGGGTCAGATAATTAAAGATCGCTTGTTTAATCAGCCAGTGCGGCGTGCGATCAATTTTCTGTGCCGCCAGTTTAATGCGGCTGCGGGTGGCTTCATCCAGCTTCACCCCCATGGTGGTTGTTCCCATGATTTTCTCTTCCTTAAAACGGTTTTGACCAGAGCATGGGCTGCACTATTACCCATGTTGCAACTTTGTGCAACCGTGTTAAATGTGACCTCAGTTGCACACTTTGAAACCCCTTTCATTATTAACATTTAAAAGCGGCACAAATCTTGCTGCAAGAAACTCGCCAATGTTGCAACCCCATTCAAGATAAAGGGTGAAAGGGATGCAAAGGTGCAACTTAATTGTGAGCGGGCGCAACCTGTGAACATTTAAAAAGGCCTGGGAGGTGAAACCAATGTGACGGATGTGTTAAATGCATTGTGTGCGCCGTGCCTTTACGGCAGGATACCGCGCCTTAAGGGAAATCGCTTTCTCTTGATGCGGTACTACCCTGACGCCGTCACGTTCCGATGGTTCAGGAAAAAGATTTCTCTTAAGAGATCGGATAATAACGGAGAAACAAATGACAGTAAGTACGCCAATGTTGGTGACCTTTTTAATTTATATCCTCGGGATGGTGCTCATCGGTTTTATCGCCTGGCGCTCAACCAAAAACTTCGACGACTATATATTGGGTGGCCGCAGTCTGGGCAGTGTCGTAACCGCGCTGTCAGCCGGTGCCTCTGATATGAGTGGATGGTTGCTGATGGGATTGCCCGGTGCCATTTTTCTTTCCGGTATCTCGGAAAGCTGGATCGCCATTGGTCTGATTATCGGGGCATGGTTTAACTGGAAAATCGTGGCGGGGCGGTTACGTGTCCAGACAGAGCACCATGATAACGCCCTGACGCTGCCAGACTTCTTTACCAGCCGCTTTGAAGATCGCAGCAAAATTTTGCGGGTGATTTCTGCGGTGGTGATCCTGGTGTTTTTCACCATCTACTGCGCGTCAGGTGTGGTTGCGGGCGCTCGCCTGTTTGAAAGTACCTTCGGGATGGATTACGCCACGGCTTTGTGGGCCGGTGCGGCCGCCACGATTCTCTATACCCTGGTGGGCGGATTCCTGGCCGTGAGTTGGACGGATACGGTCCAGGCCAGCCTGATGATTTTCGCGCTGATTCTGACGCCTGTTTTCGTGGTGATTGCCGTGGGTGGCTGGAGCGATTCCGTGGCGGTTATTCAGGCCAAAGGCGCTGAAAACCTGGATATGTTTAAAGGACTGAATGTGGTTGCCGTGCTGTCGTTATTGGGCTGGGGCCTGGGCTATTTTGGTCAGCCCCATATTCTGGCGCGTTTTATGGCGGCGGACTCACATCGATCTATTCGCACCGCGCGCCGTATCGGTATGACCTGGATGATTCTCTGTCTGGCAGGTGCGGTAGCCGTCGGTTTCTTCGGTATCGCCTATTTCCAGAACAACCCTTCTCAGGCCGCAGGCGTTTCGCAGAATGGCGAACGTGTCTTTATTGAGCTGGCGCGCATCCTGTTTAATCCCTGGATTGCGGGCATCTTACTTTCTGCGATTCTGGCGGCGGTCATGTCCACGCTCAGCTGTCAGCTGCTGGTCTGTTCCAGTGCGCTGACGGAAGATCTCTACAAAGGCTTTTTACGTAAAAATGCGAGTCAGAAAGAGCTGGTATGGGTCGGCCGTCTGATGGTGCTGTTGGTGGCATTAATTGCTATCGCACTGGCGTCTAACCCGGAGAACCGGGTTTTAGGCCTGGTCAGCTATGCATGGGCCGGATTTGGCGCGGCATTCGGGCCGGTGGTTCTGTTTGGCGTGTGCTGGAAACGTATGAACCGCAACGGTGCGCTGGCGGGCATGATTGTGGGGGCGGTAACGGTGCTGGTGTGGAAACAGTATGGCTGGCTGGGACTGTATGAAATCATTCCGGGCTTTATCTTTGCGAGTATCGCCATCGTGATCTTTAGCCTGGCGAGTCGTGAACCCTCTGCGCAGGCCGTCGAACGCTTTGAGGCTGCCGAGGCTGAATTCCTGACCAAATAAAACGCGTTACGTGTTGAAAAGCCTGCCTTATTGAGGGCGGGCTTTTTTTTGCCTGGCATTTGGCACAGACAGTTACGAAATTATTTCACCAAGGAACTTGTTTTTTTCTGAGTGGTAATGATAATCGGTATCGTTCGTTTTTACGTAAATTTACGTCTTATTGACGCTGCTTAACATTTAAGAGGTTGGCGATGTTTGTTCCTTTTCTCATCATGCTGCGTGAAGGTCTGGAGGCGGCACTTATCGTCAGCCTCATCGCCAGCTACCTGAAACGGACGCAGCGCACACAATGGTTTCCGGCCATGTGGGCGGGCGTGTTTATTGCCGCCGCGCTTTGCCTGGCGTTGGGCATCTTTATTAACCAGACCACGGGCGAGTTTCCCCAGAAACAGCAAGAGCTGTTTGAAGGTATTGTGGCGGTGGTTGCGGTCGTCATCCTGACCTCTATGGTGTTCTGGATGCGCCGGGTAGCGCGCAATATCAAACGGGAACTGGAGCAGGCGGTTGATCAGGCCTTGCAGAAATCCGCCGGGGGCGGTCTGGCGCTGGTCCTGATGGTCTTCCTGGCCGTAGCGCGAGAAGGGCTGGAATCGGTGTTCTTTTTGCTGGCCGCCTTCACGCAGGATGTGGGTTACGCACCGCCGCTGGGTGCTCTGCTTGGGTTAGCCACTGCCGTGTTGCTGGGCATGGCGATCTACTGGGGCGGCGTGCGCCTCAACATGGCGCACTTTTTCCGTTGGACCAGTATTTTCATTCTGTTCGTTGCTGCAGGGCTGGCGGCAGGCGCTATCCGCGCCTTTCATGAGGCTGGTCTGTGGAACCATTTTCAGCAGGTGGCGTTCGATATGAGTAATACCTTATCGACGCACTCGCTGTTTGGCACGCTGCTGGAGGGCATTCTGGGCTATCAGGAAGCCCCCAGCATCAGTGAGGTGGCCGTCTGGCTGCTTTATTTGATTCCCGCGTTATTACTGTTTGTTATGCCTGCACGCGCTGAACCCTCAGCCGCTGCGCGCTAACGCGTTTACCTGGCGCGTTCGCCGCGCCTCTGACTTTATAGGGAAAAATATGATGATGCGTTTTCGCCGTAATGCGGTGCTGGCTTCGCTGCTGGCGGTTTCCGGTTCTACGCTGGCCGCCGCGATCCCACAGGTTAGCGTGAGTGTCACTGACAAGCAGTGCGAGCCTGTGTCGCTGACGGTTCAGGCGGGTAAGACTCAGTTTTTAATCAAAAATAACAGTCAAAAAGCGCTGGAATGGGAAATCCTCAAAGGTGTGATGGTGGTTGAGGAGCGCGAAAATATTGCACCGGGTTTCAGTCAAAAACTGACCGCCAACCTCGAAGCTGGCGAATATGAAATGACCTGTGGCCTGCTGACCAATCCAAAAGGTAAGTTGATTGTGCAGGGCAGCGGCGGCAAAAGTGCGCAGAAAGGGAAGAGCGAACTGATGCAACTGGCCGGCCCGATCAACGCTTATAAAGCCTATGTGACTGATGAAGTGAATCAGCTGGTGACGGGCACCCAGGCCTTTACTGACGCGGTGAAAGCCGGCGATGTAGAAAAAGCCAAAGCGCTGTTTGCGCCGACGCGCCAGCATTATGAACGTATAGAACCCATCGCTGAGCTGTTCTCCGATCTGGATGGTCGCATCGACGCCCGTGAAGATGATTATGAGAAAAAAGCACAAGATCCGAAATTCACCGGTTTCCACCGTCTGGAAAAAGCCCTGTTTGCTGATAACAGCACCAAAGATATGGCGGGCTATGCCGAACAGTTGAACAACGACGTGCACGATCTGCAAAAACGCGTCAGCGAGCTGGCTTTCCCACCGGCAAAAGTGGTCGGTGGCGCGGCGGGGCTTATCGAAGAAGTGGCCTCCAGTAAAATCTCTGGAGAGGAAGATCGGTACAGCCGCACCGACTTGTGGGATTTCCGGGCTAACGTCGATGGCGCGCAAAAAATTGTCGAGCTGTTGCGTCCTGTTCTGAAGCAGGCGAATCCCCAGCTTCTGGCGAAAGTGGATGCGAATTTCGCTAAAGTTGACGCGATCCTGGATAAATACCGCAGCGGTCAGGGGTATGAATCTTATGAAAAACTGACGCCTGCCGACCGCACCGCGTTGAAGGGCCCGATCACCGCCCTGGCTGAAGATCTTTCCCTGCTGCGTGGCACCTTAGGCCTGGATTAATCATGGATAAGGATCAGGAGTTGACCCAGCCATCGCGTCGCCGTCTCTTAAAAGGCCTGGGGATGCTCGGTGGCGCGGCGGCCGTCAGTGCCGGATGCCCGTTTCATGCCGGGGCCGCCGACAATCCCGCCAGCTTTTCGCCGGGCACAGTGACGCCGAACGCGCGCCAGCAGACGCAGCCGTTTTATGGCGTGCACCAGGCTGGCATTACGACGCCGCAACAGGCGTCGATGATGCTGGTGGCGTTCGATGTGCTGACCAGCGACAAGCAGGAACTGCAGCGTTTGTTCCGGTTGCTGACGCAGCGCATCGCCTTTCTGACCCGGGGCGGCACGGCACCCGCAGTGACCAACCCGCAGTTGCCGCCGCTCGACTCAGGCATTCTCGGGGCAGAGATTGCCCCGGATAATCTGACCATGACCGTTTCGGTCGGCCACTCGCTGTTTGATGCGCGGTTTGGCCTGTCGGCGCTGAAACCGGTGAAACTGCAGACAATGACGCGTTTTCCTAACGACGCGTTGGATGCAAATCAGTGCCACGGCGATCTGCTGCTGCAAATCTGTGCGAACACCCAGGACACGGTGATTCATGCGCTGCGTGATGTGGTCAAACACACACCCGATCTGTTAGGCATTCGCTGGCGTCGGGAGGGGTTTATTTCCGATCATGCCGCACGCAGCGCGGGCAAAGAAACGCCGATCAATCTGCTGGGCTTCAAAGACGGCACGGCTAACCCGGACACGCATAACACGGCGTTGATGGATAAGCTGCTGTGGGTAACGGAAGAACAGGCTGAACCCGAGTGGGCGCGTCACGGCAGTTATCAGGCCGTAAGGTTGATCCGCTTCCATGTTGAAATGTGGGATCGCACGCCGTTAGGTGAGCAACAAACGATTTTTGGCCGAGAGAAACTGAGTGGTGCACCGCTGGGCATGCAGAACGAGCACGACGTGCCGGATTATCGCAAGGACCCTGATGGCGACATTATTGCGCTGGATGCGCATATTCGTCTGGCGAACCCACGCACCGCAGCAACCGAAAGCAGTTTGATGCTGCGCCGTGGATACAGTTATTCAGCGGGTATTTCAGCGTCGGGCCAGTTGGAAATGGGATTGCTGTTTGTTTGTTATCAGCATGATTTAGAATTAGGCTTTCTTACCGTACAAAATCGTCTGAATGGTGAGGCGCTGGAAGAGTATATACGTCCGTTTGGCGGGGGGTACTTTTTTGTATTACCTGGCGTTATCAGTGAAAAACATTATTTAGGCCAGTCCTTACTTGAGAGTTGATTAAATTTTAGTCACGGCATGTTGTGTGTGACAGCACAGGATGCCGTCTCTTTTCTCTCCTGCCTGTTTTTTTAGCGCTCCGTTTTTAACGTTTATTCACCTGACGAAAAATAAACTAACACGCTGTAATACAAGCGTAATTTAATTTAAGTAAGGTCAGTGTTAACGGTCGGTTGAATATTTATTTTTCATTAAAGTGAAAATACTGTTGCAAAATACCAATAAGATGGTTCACTTTACTATGAAAGCGTAATCGGGCGTGTTGATGTCTCACACTGGAGTTCGCGCATGGATAGATGTTTTTACAGCCGTATAGCAGTAAACAATATCGCACTTTCCCGTGAGGACGTTTCTTCCTCAATCGCTTTTACACCTCAACGTGTTTTCTCTCTTCAACCTCATTCCTTTTTTACCGGTAAACGGCAAGGCTGTTTTGCTGCCGGATATCAATCGTCATGGCCTGTCACGGCTCTAAAGGAAGCCAACTGAAACCTCTAAAGCGTTCACGTAATCGCATCGGGCTTGTTGCCTGAGCGGGAAATGAAACCAACTGTAAGGTGCCACTATGGGAAGACAGAAAGCAGTGATCAAAGCGCGTCGAGAAGCAAGACGAGTGCTTCGTAATGACTCCCGCAGTCATCGTCAGCGTGAAGAAGAATCGGTCACTTCGCTGGTGCAAATGGGTGGGTTGGACTCGATTGGCATGGCGCGCGATGTGCGTGACCGGGCACCGATTGAAGCCCGAAATGAAGCTCAGGCGCACTATCTTAACGCCATAGAATCAAAACAGCTTATCTTCGCCACCGGTGAAGCGGGCTGCGGCAAAACCTGGATTAGTGCTGCGAAAGCGGCAGAGGCCCTGATTCATAAGGATATCGACAGGATTATCGTTACGCGCCCGGTGCTGCAGGCGGATGAAGATCTGGGATTCCTTCCCGGGGATATCTCAGAAAAGTTCGCCCCTTATTTCCGCCCGGTTTACGACATTCTGGTTAAACGTCTTGGCGCATCCTTTATGCAATATTGTCTGCGGCCCGAAATCGGCAAAGTCGAAATCGCTCCCTTTGCTTATATGCGTGGTCGTACTTTTGAAAATGCGGTAGTGATTCTGGATGAAGCGCAGAACGTGACAGCTGCGCAGATGAAAATGTTTCTGACCCGCCTTGGCGAAAATGTCACGGTGATTGTTAACGGCGATATAACCCAGTGCGATTTGCCCGCTGGGGTGCCTTCTGGTCTCGCAGACGCGCTGGCGCGTTTCGAAGAGGACGAGATGGTGGGCATTGTCCGTTTCGGCAAAGAGGATTGTGTGCGTTCCGCGCTGTGTCAGCGCACTTTGCATGCTTACAGCTAGCGTTCGATTGAGCCATGTAGCGACCAAAACCCGGCTTCGGCCGGGTTTTTTATATTCTCCCGGCGCGTTATTCGCCGCCACCAATCTGCCAGATAAAGGTCGGATCACGTTGGTTTACCTCCCAGTCACCCACGTTGCGGCTCTTGTAGATCACCGGATTATGCGAACCAATAGTACGGGCATTGCGCCAGTGCCGATCCAGGGCTTTACTGACGCGCGTATCTGATGCGCCAAGGGCGTTAAACAGCTCGCTTGCTGCGCGCGTAATCCAGTCAACAGCCACCACCTGAGCCTTAGCCGCCTCCACTTCGGCCTGCACGTTGGCCGCATGAATCTGTTTTTCGTCCCGTCCCTGAATGTGCGCATCAAAAGCCAGCTGTAGCGCATGCGTTGCCTGCTGCACGGCGGCATCAGTTGCCCACACCCAACTGCTTATCTGCCCCACGACCTGTAAAACCTGCACATCCTGGCTAACCTGTCGGGCATTACCGTGGCTGTAGATTCGCTTTCTGCTTGCCACGCCCTGTGACACGTCGCGAACAATGGCCCGCCCAATACCGGCCAGCGTCGCCAGTAAAACATGCTGATAGAAGGCGGTTTGATAGCGAAAGCGCTCACTGAAATCATAGACGTGCGCAGGCTCAACCCAGGCCTCGCGAAAGCGGGTCGTACCGCTACCCGTCAGGCGTTGGCCAAATCCGTCCCAGTCATCGTCCCGCACCACCGCATCCTGATGTGTACTGACTACCGCAATCACATCACGCTGATTGTCAGTGCGCTTAGCGTAAACATCGATCCAGTCGGCATACAACGAGCCGGTGCTGTAAAACTTCTCACCATTGAGCTGCCAGCCTTTGTCGGTAGGAGACACGCGGGTGTTGACGTCTCCCAACTTGACGCTGCCTGTTTCACTCCAGCCGCTGCCAACGATATCGCCATCGATAAAACGACGAAACCAGCGTTGGCGATCGTCACTGTCGGGTTGATTAAGGCGATCCTCGACAAAGGCCATATGGGCTCGCAGCGCCTGAGGCAGGTTGGAATCGGCCTCGGCCAGTTCAGTCAGTAAGCGGAATAACTGAGGCAGGGACGCGCCAAAACCGCCGTGTGCCTGAGGAATACGCAGCGTGCCAAAGCCCGCCGCCTTCAGCCAGCGCAAAGGCTCATGCAGCAGCGTACGGTCACGTTCACGCTCGACGGCGCCTTCGGCGATACGGGCAAAAAGAGGGCGAAAACGCGCGGCCAGTAAGGTGTAATCAGGTTCAGACATGGTGTTCTCCGTGTGTTGACGGGTCATCAATATCGTGGCGAGTCGGCTCAAAACGGACCACTAACAAGAAAATGATGGGAATAATGGCGGCCAGTGAAACAATCCAGAACATGTTGGTGCCATAAGCCGCCTGCAGGATGGGCAGGATGAACAGCGCCAGGGCGCTTCCGATGCCCGAGATGGAACGACTAAAACCGACGCCAGTGGCACGAATATGTGTGGGATAGGAGAGTGCGGGATAGATCATTAACTGCGCGCCCGGTCCAAAGCCCTCAGCAAACAACCACAGCCCCAGCATCAAAATGGCAAACACCACGCCGGTTGTCGCATCGGGATGGCCAATCAAGGCCAGTGAGGTGAGGGCAATAAACTGCAGGGCAAATCCGGCAATGGCGACATGGCGTGACGGAAATTTCCAGGCCAAACGCATGCCAAGCAGGCCGCCGGTAAAGGCAAACAATGCGTTGAGTCCCAGCGAGGCGGAAATGGTTTCGAAGATGCCCGCCCCCAGAAACTGCGCCAGAATGGAGGGCAGAAAAAAGGCAATCGCGGTGTATTCAAACGAAATACAGGCGTTCATCACCGCTGCCACCACGGTGCGCTCCCGATAAGGTTTCTGGAATAACACGCGAAAACTGACCGCCGGTGCGGCTGGTTTTGTTGCCGCAGGAATACTGGTGTCTTCATGCGCGCGGATGCCGTACGAATCGCGCAGGATACGCACTGCACCGCTTAAATCACCCTGGTTCGCCGCCCACAGTGGGGATTCGTTCATAAACTTACTGCGCACGGCAATGATAAGCAGAGCAGGCACGGCACCAAACAGCAGCGAGGCACGCCATAACCAGTCAAGGTGCTGCGCCGGTAACAGAAAATAAAGGGCGAAGATAATCAGAAAGCATACCGAGGAGGCGGCGTACCACATCGGGCACCAGGCTGCCAGACGGGACGCTTTATTGCCTTTGCCGGAGAATTTCGAGAATTCAGCCAGATAAGCCATCGCCACAGGCAAATCAATGCCCACACCAATGCCCATCAGAAAGCGCGCGCCAATCAGTACCCAGACGTTAGGTGCCAGACCGGCTGCAATGGCGGACACCACAAAGAAAAGCATGTCAGCCATAAACACGGAATAGCGACCATATTTGTCGGTCAGCCATCCACCGATCAGATTGCCCAAAATCGTGCCAATCATAATGGATGACGTGACTAATCCGGTTAACGTGGGCGTTAAGCTAAACGCTTTCACCACATCATCAATGCCGTAAGACAGGGTCGTCAGATCGTAGGCATCCAGAAATACCCCGCCCAGCGCCAGAAACACTATCCAGCGCGCATAGCTGTTTTTCTCACTTTGGGTATTAATCAGTTTCGCGACATCACTGACGGAGCGAATAGGCGTGGAGTGAGGCGAGGCGGGGATCGCCACATCCTCATCAATATTCAGTGTGCTCATGTTGTCCTCGTTATTGTCTGTACAGGTAATGCCTTTATATGAAGGAATTGAGCCGTAAACAAACAACAAAAAGTCATAACTATTATTTTAAATTCAATAAGTTATTTCATTTATTTTTCGCATGAGAAACACCGGAAGCGTTATCGCGCATCCGGTGAAAAGAGAGCGTCAGAGGAAATAGTTCAGGCCTGACCAGAGGCTGACAGGCCAGATGGACAGACCTCAGGCGGCGGAACAAACCTCATCATGATGCCTCCGCCGGGACAATCAGACCTGATTCCGACGTGGTGCGTCGATAGCCAGCGCCCGGGTGCGGATGCTCAAGGCGCGCGCCCTGGCCAAAGAGCTTCTCTCTCAGCGTACCAGGTTGATAATCCTGTTTATAAACGCCCCGTTTTTGCAGTTCCGGCACCAGCAAATCGACGACATCTGCAAAGGTTTCATGCGTAACGGCATAGGCCAGATTAAAGCCATCAACATCGGTTTCCTCTACCCAGCTTTGTAATTCATCGGCAACGGTTTCAGTGCTGCCGACCAGCAGAGGCCCAAAGCCGCCGATGCCGACCCATTCAGCCATATTTTGTACGGTCCATTCACGTTGCGGATCGGCAGTGGAAAAGCTCTCCACAACGGACTGAATCGCATCGGTATGCAGATGCTTAAACACCTGATCGGGTTGGTACTGACTGAAATCGATGCCGGTCCAGCCGGAGATCAGCGCCAGTGCCCCTTCATGGCTGACATAGCGTTTGTAATCCTGCCATTTAGCCCGGGCGACGTTGTCGGTTTCCCCCACAATCACCGTTTGCATATTGAAAATCAAAATACTGCGTGGATCGCGACCGGCTTCCTCTGCGCGACGTCGGATATCGGCCACCGTTTTCTTTAACAGCACCTTAGACGGCGCGGCGACAAACACGCATTCGGCGTGCTGCGCGGCGAAGGCTTTACCGCGGCTGGATGCACCCGCCTGATAAAGCACTGGCGTGCGCTGCGGCGAAGGTTCACACAGATGAATGCCCGGCACCTGGAAAAAGGTTCCCTGGTGATTGATGGGATGCACCTTACTGGGATCGCTGAAAATATGGCGCTGGCGATCGCGTATGACGGCATCATCCTCCCAACTGCCTTCCAGCAGTTTGTAAACCACCTGAAGATATTCGTCGGCGTAGTCATAGCGGGCATCGTGGCTGGTTTGCGTGGCCTGTCCCAGATTGCGGGCGCCGCTTTCCAGGTAGGAGGTGACGATATTCCAGCCGACCCGACCTTTGGTCAGATGGTCCAGCGTCGACATGCGCCGGGCAAACGGATAGGGGTGCTCAAAAGAGAGCGATGCGGTCAGGCCAAAACCGAGGTGTTTTGTGACCATCGCCATTGGCGTAATCAGGGCCAGAGGATCATTCACCGGCACCTGGGCGGCACTGCGAATGGCCGCATCATTATTGCCGTTGAACACATCATAAATGCCCAGTACGTCGGCGATAAACAGGCCATCGAATTTACCGCGTTCCAGCAGCACCGCTAAGTCCGTCCAGTACTCCAGATCTTTGTATTGCCATGAGCGGTCGCGGGGATGCGCCCACAGGCCAGGGGACTGATGACCAACACAGTTCATATCAAACGCATTTAAGCGAATTTCACGTTGTTTAGGCATAGCAAACTCCTGAGCGGATGCGGCACTGTCAGGCCGCCCACGTTATTGGGATGGTGAAGAAAAGGGGTGAGTTAGTCAGTCAGCGAAAGGGGACATCGCTCATTTAGCGTTTCGGCGGTGAGGTTCAGCAACTGGCGGGCGACGGATTCAGCATGTGTGGCAACCTGGGGCAGGCCCATCAGTTCGCCAAACCGCCCCCGCGCCGCGGGGCCGACCACGTAAAGATGGGGATTAGGCTGGCCCTGAAGGTTGAGCGTTTGTGACTGCGCATTGACATGTATTCCCAGCGCCAGCGGATCGGGCTGGATAACGCCGTCGTCGGAAAGCTGTTTTAACAGCGCATCGCGCTCGGTTAAAGCACCATGTGCAGGGCCAGTGGTCACGATGACCCGCTCAACCTCCAGCATCACTGCATTGCCAGAACGGGGTTGCAGAGTAAGCTGAAGGGCGGACGGTAGGGCTTCAGCCACAGTCAGCCGCGCGGCGAGCACGCATAATTCACCACGGCGTTGTCGGTCCTGTAAGACCTGTCCGACCTGAGGCGCGATGCGATAGCGGTGTACGTCCCACCATGGCCGCAGATGCCGCAGAAAGCGGCGTTGTTCACTCAACGGCAGGCGCTGCCAAATCGCCTGGCCATTGCGCCTGACCTCATCAAACACCACCTGCCAGGGAATCGATTTTGCTTCGGCCTGGCGGATGTCCTGCCTTATTCGCCGTAGCCAGGCGCGGGTGCTCAAGGGGACGGTAAGATCACCATCAAACTGCCAACTGAGGTTTGCCTCACTCAGATTGGGCCGGGGAAGCTGCCCGCGCCGGGAAAAGACGGTGACAGGGCCACGATGTCCCTGCCGTTCAAGCGTAGCAACCATGTCGGACATGGTTAAGCCCGACCCGACAATCGCGACACGGTCGTCAGGCGCAATCTGTGACAGGGCTTGATGCCGCCAGGGATTGGCGATAAGCCCTGGATGATTTGCCAGCGGTGTTAAGGCTGCGGGAAGCTGGGGCGCGGGATGACTGATCGCCAGCACCACGATATCCGCCTGAATACGCTTGCCGGATGCGGTGCTGACCGTGCCTTGCCGCAAGGCTACGGCGCGGTCCTGCACATGTACCAGCCCGACCGGGGAATGCGCCTTTACCGCCTCAAACTGCTGATTCACCCAGTGTGCAAACTGCCTGCGTTGAGGATAGACATTGCCGTCATGCCAGTGGGCAGCCGAATCACGGATAAACGCACTGGAAGCACGGAACCAGCGGTCAAAACTGCCTTCTTCATCACCGGCTAATTGCATACGCGAGGCGGGCACATTAATGCGATGGGCCGGATCGGTTGTCGAGTAGGCAACGCCCTGAGCCAGCTGCGCCCGGGGTTCGATAACCGTCACGCGCAATCCTGAACTGCCAAGACGACCCAAATGAACGGCCAGCGCCGTTCCACTGAATCCGCCACCAACGATGACAATATGCTGCTCGGACATACACTGCCTCTCTGATTAGCTCGCACTGGCCTGTTTTTCGGGACGACGATCGCCCCCGATGGTTTCGCCGAAAGGACCGGTATTCACACTGCGCTGCTTTTTATCGGCATGGGTGGAAAGCGGCAACAGCGGCATCAGTAAATCGGCAACCCGATGTGCTTCTTCAAGATGCGGATAACCGGACAGAATAAAGTTATCAATGCCCAGCGCCTGATATTCCCGTATCCGTTCCGCCACCTGTTGCGGATTACCCACCAGCGCAGTGCCTGCGCCGCCCCGCACCAGGCCGACGCCAGCCCATAAGTTAGGCCCGATGCGCAGTCCATCACGTGAACCGCCGTGCAGGGCGCTCATGCGGGCCTGACCGGTCGAGTCCATGCGGGCAAAGATTTTCTGTGCTGCGGCAATGGTTTCTTCATCCAGGTGCGCGATCAACTTATCGGCTGCGGCCCAGGCCTCTTCCTCGGTTTCCCGCACGATCACGTGCAGACGAATGCCGTAGGAGAGCGTCCGGCCACGTTCCTCGGCACGCTTGCGCACCCCTTCCAGTTTAGCGGCAACCTGGTCTACCGGCTCGCCCCATGTCAAATAGGTATCAACCTGGCTGGCTGCAACCTCAACGGCTTCATCTGAGGAGCCGCCAAAATAAAGGGGCGGGCCTTCGGCCTGAACTGGGGGAAAGAGGATCTCAGCGCCTTCAACGTGAATATGTTCCCCGTGATAATCCACCTTTTCCCCTTTAAGCAGGCGAGAATAGACATCAAGAAACTCACGAGTGACCTGATAACGTTCAGCGTGGCTGAGAAAAATGCCGTCGCCTTTGTTTTCAACCGGGTCACCGCCCGTCACCACATTAATAAGTAAACGTCCTTCAGACAGACGATCCAGCGTTGCAGCCATGCGCGCGGCCAGGCTCGGTGGCTGTAAACCCGGTCGGACGGCCACCAGATAACGAAGCTGTTTGGTTATCGGAGCCAGCGCCGAGGCAACCAGCCAGGCGTCCTCACAGCTTTTCCCGGTCGGAATCAGTACGCCGTAAAATCCCAGATTATCGGCGGCAAGGGCGACCTGTTGCAGATAGGGCAGATCTACCGCTCTGCCGCCCTGGGTAGTCCCCAGATAACGCCCGTCGCCATGGGTCGGTAAGAACCAAAAAAGGTTAATGTTTTTTTCAGCGGCATCACGCATTAGCAGATTCCTTTATAACGATATTTGAAATTGGTAATTAGAAAAATCATTTTCGGTTATATAGCCTTAAGCAGAATGCGTGCCAACCGGTGTTGTATTTTTTATCTATTAATATCAATGAGATGGATTTTCATCGGTGTGGTAATGACTGCTGCAAATGCAGCAATGTGTGACAGCTGTTGTTGCGTTTGCAGCAATTCACGACCGGCACCGGCTCGTTTCTGACCGCAACAAGGGATATGTTTAGCGTTCACTCACTCTGCAGGAATGCGCTATGCAGCACGCTGGCCCCGATTTAATTGACCCCGCTTCCCTGGCGTTCAGGCATATTCTGGATCAGCTGGCACCCACGGACGCCACCGTCTTGATCATCGGTGAAACGGGTACCGGCAAAGAGGTGATGGCGCGCTATCTGCATCATCACAGCCAGCGTCGTCATGCGCCCTTTATGGCGGTTAACTGCGGTGCGCTGACGGAGAGCCTGGCCGAGTCTGAACTCTTTGGTCATGAAAAGGGGGCGTTTACCGGGGCGGGCGATCGCCATCGTGGCTGGTTTGAGGCCGCGCAGGGCGGAACGTTACTGCTGGATGAAATCGGCGAACTCAGTCTGCCCCTTCAGGTCAAACTGCTTCGCGTGCTACAGGAAAGGGAAATTACCCGCGTGGGATCTTCTCAGGCTGTGAAGGTTGATGTCCGGGTTATTGCCGCGACGAACCGCGATCTGACAACGGCGATAGCCGAGCGGCGGTTTCGTGAAGATCTCTACTACCGGCTTAACGTCGCCAGCGTTGCCTTGCCCCCGCTGCGCCAGCGGTCAGAGGATATCCCGGTTCTGGCAGACTATTTTCTGCAACGGTATGCGCGCCGACTGGGGCGACCGCAGTTGCGTCTGAGCGACGAGGCGATGGAAACGCTCAAAGCCTATTCCTGGCCGGGGAACATCCGGGAGCTGGAAAATACATTGCACAACGCGGTGTTGCTCTGCGAAACACCGCAGATAGAACCCCAGCAGCTGCGGCTGGGCACGGTGACGGGCGCGGGACAGGTACAAAAGCAGGATGCGCTTGATGCGTTTATTCGCCAGCAGATCCAGTGCAGCGAGTCGCCACTTTATCCCCGCGTCATTGAGGCGCTGGTCAGAAATGCCTATGAACTGAGCCAGGGCAACCAGTTACAGGCCGCGGCGCTGCTGGGAATCAGCCGTAACAGCCTGCGTACCCACCTTGGCCATTTCGGCATCATCAAGCCGCGCCGTAGCCTGATGTCAAGCCCCCGCACTGCTTCAACGGCCGTCGCGCAGGAGCGCGAGTTGCGCATCGGTTATCAAAAGTTCGGCAACCTTGGCATCCTCAAAGCGCGCCAGCAACTTGAACAGCAGCTGGCCGGGCAAAACGTCAGTGTCCTGTGGAGCGAGTTTCCCGCCGGGCCTCAGTTGTTACACGCGCTGAGCCACCGGGAAATAGATTTTGGCACCACGGGTGAAGTGCCGCCTTTGTTTGCCCAGGCCAGTCACTGCGCACTGGTCTATGTTGCCTGGGAACCGCCCGCGCCGCAAAGCGTGGCGCTGCTGGTGGCAAAGCACAGCCCAATAAACCAGATTGCCGATTTAAAGGGCAGACGTATTGCGGTGAATAAAGGTTCCAACGTCCATTTTCTGCTACTGCAAATCCTGGATGAGGCAGGGTTGACGCCGGAGGACGTGCGGATTGTTTATGCACCGCCTAAATATCCGTTAACGCCCAGCGATCTGAATGCCGTTGATGCATGGATGATGTGGGACCCTTTACTGAGCGAGGCGGAAAGCGGGGATCAGCTTCGGGTCATTGCCGACGGTGTCGGGCGAGTGAATAACCATCAGTTCTACCTTGCGGACCATCACTTCGCGAACCATTCGCCAGACCTGCTGCAGATATTGATGACCGCCCTGGAGCAGACAGGACGCTATATTGATGCGTACCCGCAAGAGGCCGCCGGGCTGCTGGCCGGAGAGCTGGGCATGTCCGATAGCGCGCTGCGACGTGCGTTAGCCCGGCGAAGCCATCAAACACAGTCGATGAACCTGGCTATCATTCGTGAGCAGCAGAGAATCGCCGATCGCTTTTATGCGCTCGGCCTGTTTCCCCGAGCGATTAACGTGCGTGACAGGGTATGGCCGCAATGACGTTTTATGACTAAAGATAGACGTTTTACGCATTAAGCTGTTTGCGCCTGATTTGTTATGTTGCGCTGATGACAACACCACTCAGGAAAGAGACATGAAAAAAATCTTATTTAGCGCGCTGCTTGCGGTCGCGCACATTGGCACTATCGTGACGGCACAGGCAGAAGAAAAGCTCAACGTGGTGAATATCGGTTTTCAGAAGGCCAATATTTTTGCCTTACTCAAATACCGTGGCACGCTGGACAGCGAATTCAAAAAGCAGGGGATTGCGGTGCACTGGGTGGAGTTTCCGGCAGGCCCGCAAATGCTGGAAGGGCTTAACATCGGCAGTATCGATCTGGCTGCAACCGGTGATGCGCCGCCAACCTTTGCGCAGGCCGCACAGGCTGACCTGGTTTATCTGGGGCACTCGCCGGCGAATCCACAAACCGAAGCCATTGTGGTGCCCGCAGATTCGACGATAAAAAGTGTCAAGGATTTAAAAGGCAAGCGCGTCGCCCTGAACAAGGGATCGGATGTGAACTATTTGCTGGTATCAGCCCTGGAGCAGGCGGGGCTGAGCTACAAAGACATCACGCCGGTTTATCTTCCTCCGGCTGATGCACGAGCGGCATTCCAGCGTGGCGCGGTGGACGCATGGGTCATCTGGGACCCTTACCTGGCGGAAGTAGAAACCAACGCGGGAGCGCGGCTGCTCAAAAATGCCGAAGGCCTGGTGCCGCACTACACTTTTTATCTGGCCAGTCGCAAATTTGCTGACGGTCATCCCGACACCGCAAAACAGGTTCTTTCAGAACTTGAAAAGCTGAGCAGCTGGGCCAATAAAAATCAGGGCGAAGCCGCTAAAATTTTGTCTGGCTCGACGGGCCTGCCCGAACCTATCTGGCAGCGCGCGCTGGCAAGAATGCCCTTAGGGGCCGAGCGAATGACGCCGGATGTCTTTAAAGAGCAGCAGACACTTGCGGATAAATTTACGCAGATTGGATTATTGCCGGTGAAGGTGGATGTCAGCAGCGCGACATGGTCACTGGATAAAAAATAAGGGATGGATGTGTTAAGGGCCTGCCGGGTAGACCGGTAGGCCTTTTGTATTGGTGGGGGATACATTTCGTAGCGTGTAATTTTTTGGGGAGCGGCTCGCACTTCGCGTACGCAAGGCGTGAACAGGGGAGGGGGGAATCTGAATCGCTGATAGTGTGGGCGGGTGTTATTCATGGCCAGCGGTAATGGCGATGCGCACCGATTGGATTTCTTGCTTTTTCACGAATAGCTTCAGACCCATTTGGACGTAAGACCAGGAGCCTCAGGCTTGTGAAGTGTAGTAATCATTACTATAATTCTCGCCATAACGAAAAGGGACTTTTCATGGGTTTTACGCTTTATGTTCATAAACGTTTTGACAGAGTGTTTAAAAAAACGCGTCTGACAGACAGCGTCCTGTGTTACGCAGCAGGTGACGTTATTACTGGCGTGTTTGAGGCTGACTTAGGCGGGGGCGTTATTAAAAAGCGCCTTGCTCTTCGCCAGGGCAAGCGTGGCGGCGCGCGAACGGTCATCTTCTTCAGACAAGGCACCAACCTGGTTTATTACGATGGATGGGTTAAAAACTTGTCGAGGAAATACGCCAGGGAAATCGATCAAGATCAGCTGGATACCTACAGGGATGTGGCAAGAATGTTTTTCCGTGCAAACAGTGAAGTGATGAGCCTGCTCGTCAGAAGCGGAATGGTCAGAGAGGTTAAATGTAATGAAAACTGAACCCGCCGAATTGAGCGAACTACTTGAAGATGCGAAAGCGTTTCACGCGTTAGGACTGGCAACAGATGAAGAAGTGGAGTCCATAGCAAAGCGCGCAAAAAATCGTGAACTCCGCGCGCGTATTGCAGCAGTAAAGCCCATGACGGCAACTGAAATTAAAGACGTGCGCATGCGTTGGGGAATGTCGCAATCGCTTGTGGCGCTCTCATTTGGCATGACGGTCGATAGCGTATCGAAATGGGAGCGAGGTGAAATCACACCGAGCCCGCCAGTGATGCGGATGCTGCAACTTCTTCGCGATAACGGCCCTGAGCTCTTTACCTCTAAGCATCAAGGTATGTAGACGCCGAACCCCGGTCGGGGCTTCTCATCCCCCTCAGCGGAGAATAGGTAAAAAAAAGCCTGAACGTGAGTTCAGGCTCTTCTTTGAAGATGGCGGTGAGAGGGGGATTCACTCGCTGCGCTCGCCCTGCGGGTGGCCTGCGGCCATGCAAAACGGCGGGGCCGTTTTGTCGAACCCCGGTCGGGGCTTCTCATCCCCCTCAGCGGAGAATAGGTAAAAAAAAGCCTGAACGTGAGTTCAGGCTCTTCTTTGAAGATGGCGGTGAGAGGGGGATTCGAACCCCCGATACGTTGCCGTATACACACTTTCCAGGCGTGCTCCTTCAGCCACTCGGACACCTCACCGCAAATTGTCGCTGACCGCGCTGGGTCAACGGGGCGCTACTATAGGGAGTCGGCCTGAAACGGTCAAGCACTATTTTTCTCTTTTGTTCTATTCGCTTAAGCTCTGAACGAATCGCATTAAGGCTGCGCAAAAGTCGGTTTTTTAGTGCAAAAAACGCGACAGTGCACAGCGCATTTGTCGGGAAGATTCGCCAGGATGCGTAAGCTTACTGCGCGCTTTTTACCCGGTTAGCAAAACTCTTACGCAGCTTTTGCAGTTTAGGTGGAATCACCGCCATGCAGTAACCGTTGCGCTGACCGGCACCTTCCCAATAATCCTGATGATAACCTTCCGCCGGATACCATGCTTTTAACGGCTCAATGGTTGTCACGATCGGGTCATTGTGATCCTGCTGAGCGCGCGCAATGGCCGCCCGGGCTTCTGCTTCCTGCTCCGGCGTCTCAACAAAAATAGCGGAACGGTACTGTGTACCGATGTCATTGCCCTGACGATTAAGCTGGGTCGGATCGTGGGTTGCAAAGCTGATGTCCAGCAAATCACCGTAGCTAACCTTCTCAGGATCAAAACCAATACGAATGGCTTCGGCATGGCCGGTGGCACCGCTGCACACCTGCTCATAGGTCGGATTAGGGCGCTCGCCACCGGTATAACCACTTTCCACTGACTCAACGCCGATCACATCTTTAAATACCGCTTCTGTACACCAGAAACAGCCGCCTGCGATCACTGCATATTCGATAGCCATAAAGTTACTCCTGTCTGGTCTGAAGGAAAGAGGTGGGGATGGGATCGATCGTTTTCAACGCCACAAGGCAATTCACTCCGTGTCAGCCTGTAGCAGGGTCAGGAAATGACGTGAGGCGAATGACTTAGCGTAGCAGGGATTGCTTGCCTGTGCCTGAAGGGAAACCTGAGGGCAGTGCGGTTTAATGTTTCCTTAATATAAGGAAGAGATACTGCATAAAACGTTATCGGAGAGACCAATGAAAACCACTAGCGTATCCGTCAGTTCTGTTTCGTCGCGCAGCAGCAGCGAATATCTTGCTACCATGATTGCCGTCTGCACAGTGATTGCCTTCCTGGCCTGCTGGTTCAACGGCTAAAGCACGCCAGCGAAGTTTACCCTGGCGCGGCAGCCTGAACGGTCAGGGCGATTTTCCAGCAGAAATTTTCCGTTATGCAGTTGGACAATCCGGCTGACAATACTCAATCCCAGCCCGATGCCGCCATAGCGCGTATCCATGCGCACAAACGCTTTGCTCAGTTCACCGCTCATACTCTCATCAATCCCGGCCCCTTCATCCTCTATAACCAGCGACATGCCGGTGGCGTTTTCAAGCCGAACCGTAATGTTGCCTTCGGGTGGGCTATAGCGATGGGCGTTCTCGACCAGATTACGCAGCAGCATCCTGAGCAATATGGCATCGCCTTTAACCACGAAAGCGTTTTCAACGTCCAGAGTGAGTGTCTGGTTACGCGCCTCAAGCATCGCGCTCAGCTCGGCTTCCATCGGCAGGATCACCTCATCCACCATCGCGACATTCTGGTAGCTGCCAGAGGTAAACTGCTGACCGGCACGCGTGAGTTGCAGCAACTGGGCGACATTTGCAGTCATCTGATCCAGCCGCTGTAATAAAGGCTGAGTATCGACCGCCTGATTACGTTGTAACAGCTCAAGATGTAACCGCAGCCCGGCCAAAGGCGTCCGCAGTTCATGGGCAACATCGGCAGTGAAGAGTCGTTCACGTTCCAGACTGGCGGTTAAGCGCGCGACGAGCCGATTAATAGCCTGCGTCACCGCGTCAATCTCCTGCACCGAGCCTTCAAAGACAATCGGTTCCAGATTCACTTCACTGCGACTTTCGAGTTCGTGCTGCAGTTGATAAAGCGGGCGCGTAATCCATCTTACCGCCTGATAGCACAGCAGCAGCGTCAGGGTAATCATCACCAGGCTTGGCAAGGCAAGGCTGACGATGGCTTCGCGCACTTCTTTATTAACGTGCTTATCCATATTGCGGTTATGCAGATGGGCTTCAACCAAAAACTGTACCTGTTCTTTGCTTTCATGCCAGAGCCACGCAACGCTGATCAACTGAAAAAACAGCATGATCAGGCCAATCGTGAGCATCAGCCGAAAACGCATCGTGGTGCCAGAGCGATAAGGATTCATGGTTATCACGACTCTTTTTCTGTACGCGACGGCGATAAGGCATAGCCGAAACCGCGCACTGTACGGATCATGCTTTTGCCAATCTTGTCACGCAGGTTATGAATATGAACTTCAAGCGTATTGGTGGAAGGTTCATTATCAAAGTTGTAGATGTCCTGATACAGCAACTCGCGATGAACCGGATGGCCCGCCTTAAGCATCAGGCGGGACAGGATGGAGAACTCTTTTGGTGTGAGGTCCAGTAGCGTATTGTCCAGATGAATCTGGCGGTGAGTCATATCCAGCGACAGATTACCCACCTCGACGCGGGAGTCACCCTGATTAACGTGACGCCTGATCAGCGCACGAATCCGTGCCAGCAACTCATCCAGTGCAAAAGGCTTTATCAAATAGTCATCAGCCCCGGCGTCCAGTCCCGCAATGCGCTCCTCTATGGTATCGCGAGCGGTCAGGATCAACACCGGCTGCATCTGCTTTTGCCGACGCAGACGTTGCAACAAATGCAGCCCGTCTTCATCTGGTAGGCCGATATCCAGAACCAGCAGGCTATAGAGCCCATTAGCCAGATGCGCTTCTGCGGAACGCGCCGTCGAAACACCATCACAAACGTAGCCTGCACCTTCCAGCGCCAGTACCAGTCCCTGTAAGAGCAGGGTATCGTCTTCAACAATCAATATCTTCATAATCGTTTTTTGGGGACCTTTACCAACCAGCGCAGGTTATTGGAAGAGAGGTTGCAGCGCCTCCGCCTCAACAGACTCGGATTTCTCAGGACATGCATGTTGAGCATTTTGACCGAAAACCAGAAGGCCGCCTATCGAATCCGGGGAAATGCGACTTTTACATCGCACGACGAATATCTGTTACAGGCATCCCGTACTCAATGCCTGAATGATACCGCGTTTACGCCGGCGGCCTGCCCGCATTTGCTAAGACCAGAAAGCGCGTTAACGTGCACGTTTATCGTAAAGCACGCATCCCTTTCGGCAAATACAGCGTTCAGCATTGGTAAAAATAATCTAATCAGTAAAAAAGGACAGTGCGCCAATTTAAAAAGGAATCATCAGAAAAAGAGGGTAGCCATACGCTATAAGAAAAAACAATTAATCACCCTTATTATCAATTGAGGAATATTCATTTAACCCAGAAGCAAAAGCCGGGATCAAAATGTCCAGAACAGACAGGACATATTTGCCGACAATAATATTGTCGAGTCTGCCTGTGAAAGATTAGGAAAACCTTAAACAGGTCCATTTATTACATTTATGTTTCGTCTGGATTTGCGCAAAAACGATCCAGTAATCGCGAAATGCAAGTGAAATTTTCTACGACCCTGTTAAAGCGAGACGGCTGGCACGGGAAATGCATATTTCTGGCAGAACAGAAGATAGCGACTACACTTTATGTGGCGACAATGACAGTCAGCGGGTTTATCAGCATTGAAACGCGTTTGTTTTTGGAGATAACGTTATAGAATTGCAGGGTTTTACCACGCACTCTCCTTACTTCATATGGCCTTGAGCCAACCTCTTGCTGAAATCCCTCTGCTGTAATGTCCTGATGATGAACCTATTTACAGGAGAAGACACGTGACCCAGACGGCAGATAGTGATGCCTCATTCCCGTCATTGAGCGGCGGTCTGTATGCCTTCTTTTTTGATGTTGATGGCACGCTGGCAGCGATTCAGTCCCAGCCAGATGCCGTTTTCATTCCAGAAAATGTCGTCGCACAACTGCAACGGCTCTCATCTTTATGCCACGGCGCACTGGCGCTGGTCTCAGGTCGACCCGTTGAACAACTTGACGCACTGGCGGCTCCTCTGCGTGCACCAGCAGCGGGCGTTCATGGCGCAGAACGGCGCGATGCGACAGGCGAGCTGCACCGGGTGACCTTGCCGGACGACGTTGAACGTCCGCTAAAAATCATGCTTGAGAATGCGATGGCGCAGTGGCCCGGCACGCAACTTGAAGCCAAAGGCATGGCGTTTGCGCTGCATTTTCGTCGCGCACCGCAGTACGAGCAGGATGTCATGCAGCTGGCAGAGGCGGCAGTCAGCCGTTTTGATGGCCTTGCGCTGCAGCCAGGCAAATGCGTCGTTGAAATCAAACCTACCGGTATTGATAAAGGCGCAGCCGTCCATAAATTTATGCAGGAAGCGCCATTCTCAGGCCGTATCCCCGTATTTATCGGCGACGACCTCACAGATGAAAAAGGATTCGCTGCAGTGAATGCGATGCAGGGGATCTCGATAAAAGTCGGAGAAGGCCCAAGCGAGGCACGTTATCGTTTACATGACGTTACGGATGTCCATGCCTGGCTTGAAAGAACACGATTACAATTAGAGAAAGACAACGTTGGTAAGGAGTTTAGGTTATGAGTCGTTTAGTGGTTGTATCTAACCGTATCGCCATGCCAAATGGGAACAAAACCAGTGCAGGCGGCCTTGCAGTCGGTATTCTGGATGCGCTTAAGAGCACTGGCGGACTCTGGTTTGGCTGGAACGGTGAGATTAGTGAGTTTTCAGGCGAGGAAGAAAACCCGGTATCGGTCATGGAGCACGACGGTATTGAGTACGCTTCTTTCCCTTTGAGCCAGAACGAGTACGATCTCTACTACTGCCAGTTCTCCAACACCGTTATCTGGCCTGCCTTCCATTACCGCCTGGATTTAGTGCAGTTCCAGCGTGAAGCCTGGGAAGGCTACTGCGAGGTAAATGATGCGGTGGCACAGCGCCTGAAGCCATTGATCCAGCCGGATGACATCTTGTGGATTCATGATTACCACTTTTTGCCGTTCGCCGCCGCGCTGCGTCGGGCAGGCATCAACAACCGTATCGGTTTCTTCCTGCATATTCCGTTCCCTACGCCGGAAATTTTCAATGCGCTGCCTCCGCATCAGGAACTGCTGGAGATGCTGTGCGAATACGATTTACTGGGTTTCCAGACAGAATCAGATCGCGTCGCCTTTCTCGACAGCGTCAGCCAACTGACCCAGTTGCAGAACAAGGGTGATAAGAAACATCGCGCCTACGGCAACACCTTTATGACTGAGGTTTACCCTATCGGGATTGAACCAGACAGCATTAAAGAGATGGCAGAAGGGCCGTTGCCACCGAAGATGGCCGCGATGAAAAAAGAGCTCGGCGATGCGCGTAATATCATTGCCTGTGAACGGCTGGATTACTCCAAAGGGCTTCCCGAACGCTTCCTGGCTTATGAAGCGCTGCTGGAAAACTATCCTCAACATCGGGGTAAAATCCGCTACTCGCAGATCGCGCCAACGTCACGTGGTGATGTGCAGGCTTACCAGGACATCCGCCATCAGCTTGAAACCGAAGCAGGGCGCATCAACGGTAAATACGGTACGCTTGGCTGGACACCACTCTATTACCTCAACCAGCACTTTGATCGTCGCTTGCTGATGAAAATCTTCCGCCTAACCGACGTCGGTTTGGTCACACCGCTGCGTGATGGTATGAACCTGGTGGCGAAAGAGTATGTTGCGGCGCAGGACCCGGATGACCCAGGCGTACTGGTGCTGTCCCGTTTTGCCGGTGCAGCTAATGAGCTGACCTCGGCATTGATAGTGAATCCTTATGATCGGGATGAAGTGGCCGCAGCGCTGGATAAGGCCATTACCATGCCCCGTACAGAAAGGATTTCACGCTATAACGACATGATGGCGGTATTACGCAAAAACGATATCACCGCCTGGCGTGAAAGCTTCTTACGCGATCTGGAAAAGATTGCGCCACGTAGCGCAGATCATGGAATAGCGAATAAAGTGGCAACCTTTCCTAAACTCGCCTGATGCCTCAGCAAGCCACGGATGGCTTGCTGTTTGCCGTACTTATCCCTTACCTCGCAAAACCTTTTCTCACCCCCACAAAACGCGTCTGGCCTCGCCAGTCCCATGACTCAGGTTTCTAATAGGTTATCCTTAACGCAAAGCCTCACCTGACCTGCGGCTGTACGGTATGACGCCATCCTGACCTCAGGATGAGTAACAAAAATGGCAAAACACTATTTTTACCTGGTTAAGCTAAAGTTCTCTTCAATTCTGCCGATAGTCTAAGTGCACAAAAGTATCCTGCCTGCAATTCATTCACGTTCTTAATGTAACTCCTTGTTACATCGACGATCGCCTCCTAAACACCTTGCTGTCGGCCTTTATACCGGATTGTCAGAAAGCGCCTAATCCTTCTGAGCTGCCTTTCATTACTGGTTGTCTTCAGGGGCCAGTAAACGTCTAACTGTCTAATTTGAATACGAATAATTGTTTCTGGTGACAGAGTATTCCACTGGTTTTATGGTTTTGGCTGGTTCTAAATAGGGCGCAAATTGCATTCGCGAACATAAACGTGAGCTCAACCACCCTGTTTCAATTCCGTCTTGGTTTTGTTGCCAATTAAGTCCTTGTCAGGACAAATCCCTACAAAAAAACACGGATTTGTTCAAAAATTAGCCATGCAAAGTGTGATCATAAAGTATTTCTGAAGAAAATAGGGGCAAAAGTGTGACCTGCGTCACACTTTATCTAAAATTTAACCTAACTGTCGTTGTATGTGAGGATCAGACGATATAGATTTGCCTTGTTTTCGGATTAGTCTTAAAAAATGTGAAAAGACCTCACGGAAGAAGGTTAACGACTTAAGAATAAAGTGGACTGAAAAATGACTTCTGACCCGGACGTAAAAGGGTCACAAAAAGAAGCAGTGCTCAGAACCATTGGCTGTTTATGATTAATTATTTTGCCATCTTTAGATTTACCAACCAGCAGCTCGATACGCAGAGAAGTTATCTGCGGTAAGTTACGTCGCGTCTCTCAGGATGGAAAAATGGGTACATCTGAATTACTAAAACATATTTACGATATCAACTTGTCATATTTACTGCTCGCGCAGCGATTAATTAACCAGGAAAAAGCTTCGGCAATGTTTCGCCTCGGGATTGATGAAAAGATGGCAGACGCATTGTCTGAATTAACCTTACCTGAAATGGTAAAATTAGCTGAGACCAATCAACTTGTGTGTCAGTTTCGTTTTACCGATAGCACCGTTATTAATCGCCTGACGCAGGAATCACGCGTGGATGATTTACAACAAATCCACACCGGGATTCTGTTATCCAGCCGTTTACTACGCAGCGCGTCTAAAGACGCCGCGCCTACTAAAAAGAGGGCGGTATAATGGGTGAAAAAAGTATTGTTCAGGAAGCACGTGATATTCAGCTCGCGATGGAGTTGATCACACTGGGTGCGCGCTTACAAATGCTGGAAAGTGAAACCCAGCTTAGCCGCGGTCGCCTGATTAAACTGTATAAAGAGTTGCGTGGTAGTCCGCCACCAAAAGGCATGTTGCCTTTCTCTACTGACTGGTTCATGACGTGGGAACAGAATATTCACTCTTCCATGTTCTGTAACGCCTGGACTTTCTTACTGAAAACCGGTTTGAGCAAAGGTATTGATGCGGTAATTAAAGCCTATCGTCTCTATCTTGAGCAGTGCCCGCAATCGGACGAGGGCCCGCTGTTGGCGCTGACACGCGCCTGGACCCTGGTGCGATTCGTTGAAAGCGGTATGCTGGAATTATCTGACTGCAAAAGCTGCAATGGTAGCTTTATTAATCATGCACATCAGCCCATTGGCAGTTTTGTTTGCAGCCTGTGCCAGCCGCCATCACGTGCCGTAAAAAGACGTAAACTTTCTGCAGATACTGCCGATATCTTTCCACAACTGCTGGATGAACAGGTTAAACAAGCCGTTTAAATTTGTTCGCAATGTGGAAGTCATCCAGCAGCGGTTAATCCCGCTGCTTTTTTTTTGCCTCCACGTGGTGAATATCACCTGGGTCTCTGGCTTAACGTCGACCAACACGTTACGGACGTAAGGATTTTTTGTGCTGATAATTATAGGTTACATCGTTGTATTAGGTTCCGTGTTGGGCGGATACGCTTTAGTAGGCGGCCATCTTGGCGCGCTGTACCAGCCTGCTGAACTGTTGATGATCGCCGGTGCAGGTCTGGGTGCTTTTCTGGTGGGGAACAACGGTAAGGCGATTAAAAAGACGCTGAAAGCCCTGCCGATGCTGTTTCGCGGGTCCAAATACAACAAAGCGGTGTACATGGATTTAATGGCCCTGCTTTACAGGCTAATGGCGAAATCTCGCCAGCAAGGCATGTTATCGCTGGAGCGCGATATTGAAGATCCTGCGCAGAGCGAAATTTTTGCTAATTATCCCCGCATCTTAGCCGATAAACAGTTAGTAGATTTCATCACTGATTATTTACGCCTGATGGTCAGCGGCAACATGAATGCGTTTGAGATTGAAGCATTGATGGATGAAGAGATTGAAACCTACGAACACGAGTGTGAAGTGCCTGCGCAAAGTATCTCAGCAGTAGGCGATGGCCTGCCAGCCTTCGGTATCGTGGCAGCGGTAATGGGTGTGGTACATGCCCTTGCATCCGCCGACCGCCCAGCTGCAGAGTTAGGCGCGCTGGTTGCACATGCGATGGTGGGAACCTTCCTCGGGATTTTGCTGGCATACGGTTTTGTTTCGCCTCTGGCGTCAGTATTACGTCAGAAATGTGCTGAAACGACCAAAATGATGCAGTGCGTCAAAGTGACATTGCTGTCCAGCCTGAATGGCTACGCACCGCAAATCGCCGTCGAGTTTGGTCGTAAAACGCTTTACTCAGCCGAACGTCCTTCGTTCAGCGAACTGGAAGAGCACGTTCGCAACGCGAAGAACCCGGCTAAACAGACTTCGGATCAGACCTCATGAAACATGGCAATCGCCCAATTGTGCTGATTAGAAAGCGCAAACATAAAAAACATGAAGGAGGACATGGCTCATGGAAAATTGCCTATGCCGACTTTATGACGGCGATGATGGCATTTTTTATGGTGATGTGGCTGCTGTCGATCGCCAGTCCACAGCAGTTGATCCAGATAGCGGAATATTTTCAGACGCCATTAAAAGTGGCGCTGACGGGTGGACAGCGAAGCAGCGATAGCAGCAGTCCTATCCCCGGCGGCGGTGACGATGCGACCAAGAAGGATGGCGAAGTTAAAAAGGTTGTGGATATGGATGCGCAGAAACGCAAGCTGGATGAGATTCGCCTCAACCGGTTGCGTGAAAAGCTCGACCAGCTGATTGAAGCCGACCCACGCCTGAAAGCACTGCGTCCGCATTTGATCATCAATATGGTGGAAGAAGGGCTGCGTATTCAGATTATCGATAGTCAGAATCGCCCAATGTTCAAAACCGGCAGTGCTGAAGTTGAACCTTATATGCGCGATATTTTGCGTGCGATTGCACCGGTTTTGAATGATATCCCCAACCGAATCAGTATCGCGGGGCACACGGATGACATTCAGTATGCCAGGGGCGATAAAGGCTACAGTAACTGGGAGCTGTCGGCTGACCGTGCCAATGCTTCCCGTCGTGAGCTGGTGATTGGTGGCCTGGATGGCGGAAAAATTCTTCGTATCGTCGGCATGGCTGACACGATGAAACTGAAAAACCGCGGTGGTGATGATGCAGTAAACCGCCGTATTAGCCTGCTGGTCTTGAACCATGATACCGAAGCCGCGATTGAAAAAGAGAACGCTGAAAGTGACGCCGTTCAGGTCAGCGATCCGGCAGCCATTGAAAAGGTGACAGCACCCTCAGCTTCAATAGGGAATGCGATAGACAACGTGACGTCTGCGCCTTCATCCGCTGCCACATCCGCGGGTGCGGCTAAATCAGCCACATCCACGCCGCCATCATCATCGAGCGGTGCGGTAAAAACAGGAACTTCCACGCAGCCAGCGTCTTCGACGGGTGCGGTGAAAACAGCAACATCCGCACAACCAGCGTCTTCGACTGGTGCGGTAACCACAGTATCTCCTGCACCGTCAGCTTCGTCGACGAGTGCGGTGATAACAGTAACCTCTGCACCGCCAGCGTCATCGGCTGGTGCGGGTAAAATAACCTCCGCGCCGCCAGCATCATCGGCGGGTGCGGTGACTACAGCAGCCCCCTCACAGCAGAGGTGATTCCCGTGAGCATGGACATCAGCGATTTTTACCAGACGTTTTTTGATGAAGCCGATGAGCTGTTAGCGGATATGGAGCAACACCTGTTGGGACTCGATCCCCAGGAGCCAGACTCTGAACAGCTTAACGCCATCTTCCGCGCCGCCCATTCTATTAAAGGCGGAGCCGGAACCTTTGGTTTTACGGTTTTACAGGAAACAACCCATATCCTGGAAAACATTCTGGATGGTGCTCGTCGCGGCGAGATGCAGCTCAGCACCGACATCATCAATCTGTTTTTGGAAACTAAAGACATTATGCAGGAACAGCTAGATGCTTATAAAACCGCGCAAGAGCCTAACGCGGAAAGCTTCAAGTATATCTGTGAAGCATTACGCCAACTGGCGTTAGAGGCTAAAGGTCTTCCGGTTGCAGCACCGGTTGTGGTTTCACTTGATGTGCCAGTAAGTCAGGCAGAATCAGCGAAAGCGGGCGCAGACAGCGTCCACCTGCAGCTGGTCGATCTGAAAGAAAAAGACATCGACCTGATGCTGGAAGAGCTGGGTAACCTCGGCACGCTCAGCGACGTCAAGAAAGGCTCGACGTCTCTTGAGTGCCACATCACTGGCGTCGGTAAAGACGATATTGTTGCCGTACTCTGCTTTGTGATTGATGAAGCACAGATTCGCTTCCCGAGCGCAGACGCCGACGCTGCTGCAGCGGCGGAAAGCGATGCTGAGCCTGAGGTTGCAGAAGTGCAGACCGCCACCGTGACCGAATTGCCGGTTGCTGCCGTCAAGCGCGAAAGCAAACGTGTTGCCGCACCGGCCAAGACCAGCGAATCAAGCAGCATCCGTGTTGCCGTAGAAAAGGTCGATCAGTTGATTAACCTGGTGGGCGAACTGGTGATTACCCAGTCTATGCTGGCGCAGCGTTCAGGTGAGCTGGACCCGGTTGCCCATGGCGAACTGCTGAACAGCATGGGGCAGTTGGAGCGTAATGCACGCGACCTGCAAGAGTCGGTGATGTCGATTCGTATGATGCCGATGGAATATGTGTTCAGCCGCTTCCCGCGTCTGGTTCGCGATTTGGCCAGCAAACTGGGCAAAGAAGTCGAGCTGACCTTACTCGGCAGTTCTACCGAACTGGATAAAAGCCTGATCGAACGTATCATCGATCCGTTAACGCATCTGGTGCGTAACAGTCTTGACCACGGTATTGAGTCGCCGGACAAGCGTATTGCCGCAGGAAAAGTGGCAACGGGCAACCTGACGTTGTCGGCAGAACATCAGGGCGGCAACATCTGTATTGAAGTGTCAGATGACGGTGCGGGCCTTAACCGTGAACGTATTCTTGCTAAAGCGCTCACATCCGGCTTGCCGGTTCACGAAAACATGAGCGACGAAGAAGTTGGCATGTTGATTTTCGCCCCAGGCTTCTCCACCGCAGAACAGGTAACCGATGTGTCTGGTCGTGGTGTGGGCATGGATGTGGTGAAACGGAATATCCAGGAAATGGGTGGTCACGTTGAAATTGCCTCTAAACAAGGTAAAGGCACCACGATCCGTATCCTGCTGCCGCTGACGCTGGCCATTCTGGACGGTATGTCAGTGCGCGTAGCCGATGAGGTCTTCATTCTGCCGCTGAACGCGGTGATGGAATCATTACAGCCTCGCGCAGAAGAGTTAAAACCGCTGGCGGGTGGCGAGTGTGTTCTGGAAGTCCGTGGTGAATATCTGCCGCTGGTTGAGCTGTGGAACGTCTTTGATGTGAAAGAGGCCAAAACAGAAGCGACGCAAGGCATCGTGGTGATTCTGCAAAGCGCGGGCAAGCGTTACGCGCTGCTGGTAGACCAGTTAATCGGTCAGCATCAGGTTGTCGTTAAAAACCTGGAAAGCAACTATCGCAAAGTACCAGGTATTTCAGCCGCCACCATCCTCGGCGATGGCAGCGTGGCGTTGATTGTTGACGTTTCGGCGTTGCAATCACTTAACCGTGAAAAACGTGTGGCCGGCGCTGCCGCCTGATTGATAACGAAAAGGTAAATAACATGAGTGGAATGGCAACCGTGACAAAAATTGCTGGCGAAACCGTTGGTCAGGAATTCCTGGTGTTCACGCTGGGTGATGAAGAGTACGGCATCGATATTCTTAAGGTTCAGGAAATTCGCGGCTACGATCAGGTAACCCGCATTGCTAACACGCCTGACTTTATTCGTGGCGTGACCAACCTGCGTGGCGTTATCGTGCCCATCATCGATTTGCGTGTGAAGTTTGCACAGGCCGATGTTGAGTACAATGAGAATACGGTCGTAATCGTCCTTAATCTGGAAAACCGCGTAGTCGGTATCGTGGTTGATGGCGTTTCTGATGTCCTGTCGTTGACGCAGGAACAGATCCGTCCTTCACCAGAGTTTGCGGTGACAATGTCCACCGAGTACCTGACCGGTCTGGGTGCACTGGGCGACCGCATGTTGATTCTGGTTGACATCGAGAAGCTGCTGAGCAGCGAAGAGATGGCGCTGGTAGACAACCTGCGTACTGCCTAATCTTCCTTCACGGGTCAGTGAACGCTGGCCCGTGTTGATCTCCATAGCTTTCTGCATTCTCGCCTGCTTCAAACGCGTTAACAGCGTTCGCAATATGTTAATTCTTCTTGCGTTGTCTGTGATCGTTCCCGCTAAATAACACAATTGACTGATATCAATAATTACAAAAGCCTTAAACGCTGCTTTTTCCTCGATCTTCACTAAAACATCTCATCTTCCCGCCGATACAGCCCCTGCACTTTACTTATTACGCTCGGGGAAAACGATGTTAAAACGAATAAAAGTGGTGACCAGTCTTATTGCGGTACTGATGCTTTTCGGTGCCATGCAGCTGCTATCGGGCAGTCTGTTCTGGTCAGCGCTGCACAAAGATAAAGAGGCCTTTGCCCTGTCGCAAATTTCCACCCGAAATGTTGCGGCGATGACCGATGCTTATATGGCGCTGAATCAGTCACGTACCACGCTCAACCGCGCCATGCTGCGCTTACAAACCAGCCTGGCGACACAGATGAATGGCGGTCAGCTGGAGAGCCTGACAGATAAAGCCATCAGCGAAGCCAACAAAGGTGAACAGTTCCTGACGGAGTTTAACGCCATTCCTGAAACGCCAGGGGCCGATACCGAATTGCGCGATCAGCTGCAACACAATTTTGCCGCCTACCTGACCGGACTGCGCGGCATGATCGCCAGCCTGAAAGCGAAAGATCTGGAAGGTATGTTTAAACAAAACATTGAGCAGAAACAGCAGGCGATGCAGGCCACCTATTCAACATGGCGCATGAAGCAGAGTGAACTGTCTGCGCACGGGGCAGAGCAGAACCAGCAGGCCTTTACCCAGATGATGTGGCTGCTTGGCATGGTTGGCGTACTGGTTATCGTTGTCATCATGGGCTGTTGGTTTGGGCTGCGCCAGCTTCTTATCCATCCTCTGCAACGTCTGCTGGTGGATATTCGGACCATCGCCTCTGGCGACCTGACGCAACCCATTCTGGTGGAAGGCCGCAATGAGATGAGTCAGCTGGCAGAGGGCATTCATGAGATGCAACGCTCTCTGGTTTCCACGGTGGGTGAGGTGCGCAGTGGATGTGATGCCATTTTCACCGGCGCCAGCGAAATCGCCGCTGGCAACAACGATCTTTCTGCCCGTACGGAAGAGCAGGCAGCATCGCTTGAACAAACCGCTGCCAGCATGGAGCAGTTAACCGCGACGGTGAAACAGAATGCGGATAATGCCCGCCAGGCTTCTCAGCTGGCGCAAACGGCATCGGAAACTGCGCTGCAGGGTGGCAAGGTGGTGGACGGTGTTGTAACCACCATGAAAGAGATTGCCGGCAGTTCGAAGAAAATTGCTGACATCATTAGCGTGATCGATGGCATTGCTTTCCAGACCAACATTCTGGCGCTTAACGCCGCCGTCGAAGCGGCACGTGCAGGTGAGCAGGGCCGTGGCTTTGCCGTCGTGGCGGGTGAAGTGCGCAATCTGGCGCAGCGCAGTGCCCAGGCCGCTAAAGAAATTAAAGGCTTGATCGAAGACTCCGTCGCGCGCGTTGACAGCGGTTCCCTCCAGGTTGAAAGCGCAGGCAGCACCATGAATAACATCGTTGGCGCTGTAACGCGCGTCACCGACATCATGGGCGAGATTGCGTCTGCTTCTGACGAACAAAGTCGCGGCATCGACCAGGTAGGTCAGGCCGTAACGGAAATGGATCGCGTGACGCAACAGAACGCCTCACTGGTTGAAGAGTCCGCCGCCGCCGCCGCTGCGCTGGAGCAACAGGCCAGCTCACTGTCACAGGCCGTGGCCGTATTTAAAATTTCCCGCTTATAAGTTTTCCAACACTTTTTACGGCCGGCGTGAACCTCTCTTCACGCTGGCCGTAAAGTTCCGCACGTCCGGGCCGATAAACAGAATCGAATTGCTAATGAATGAGGTTTCTATGTTTAGTCGAGTACGTGTTGTCTCCGGTCTTCTATGTGTATTGGCACTGTTCGCATTACTGCAAATTTTTTCAGGTGGTGTGTTTTACAAGACGGTGACGGAAGATAAAGAAAACTTTGCCTATAACCAACGTCTGAGTACTCTTCAACGCGCCATGGGCACCTCCTGGGTGGCACTGGTTCAGGCGCGAAATACCTTAAACCGCGCCGGAATTCGTTATTTACAGGACGGACAAATGGCGGGTTCAGGTGCCACGGTAAAAGAATTAGTGGCGCTGGCAGATAGCGAATTAAAGCGCGCCGAGGAAGGCTATGCCTTGTTCAACGCGAATCTTTCTGAGAAAGGCAAAAGCGCAGCTAACGTGCTGACGCTGCAGGCGAACTATAAGCAGTTCCATGACGGGCTCGCTGAACTGATTGTGTTTCTGGGTAACGGTAACTTTAAGGGATTTGTTGATCAGCCGACGCAGAGCTATCAGGACAAATTCCAGAAAGACTACGATGACTGGCTCAATTATAACCTTAAGCTGAGCCAGCAGGGTGTGGATGCCAATGATGCCGCCTATAAGAGCATGATTATGCTGGTGATCGGTACGCTGGCGGTCACGCTGTTAGTGATCGTGCTGGTATGGAACCTGATGCGAAGCCTGCTTATTCGCCCGCTTAAACAAAGCATCGAACACATTCAACATATCGCGAATGGCGATCTGACGCAGCCGATTCATATCTCGGTGCGTAACGAAATTGGCGATTTGCTGACCTCCCTGCAAGACATGCAACAGGCGCTGGTACGTACTGTCAGCACCGTACGTGACGGTGCTGATGCGATTTATACCGGTGCCAGCGAAATTGCTGTTGGCAATAACGATCTCTCGTCCCGAACGGAACAGCAGGCGGCGTCGCTGGAGCAAACGGCGGCCAGCATGGAGCAGCTTACCGCAACCGTGAAGCAAAATGCGGAAAACGCCCGTCAGGCTTCGAAGTTGGCGCTTAACGCCTCTGAAACCGCGCAGCAGGGCGGCAAAGTCGTGGATGGCGTGGTGACAACCATGAAAGAGATTGCCGGCAGTTCGCGCAAAATTGCCGACATTATCAGCGTGATCGATGGTATCGCTTTCCAGACCAATATTCTGGCGCTTAACGCCGCTGTTGAAGCCGCGCGCGCAGGCGAACAGGGCCGTGGCTTTGCTGTCGTCGCGGGTGAAGTGCGTAACCTGGCCCAGCGTAGTGCGCAGGCGGCCAAAGAGATTAAAGGGCTGATTGAAGATTCTGTTGGTCGGGTTAACACCGGTTCAGTCCTGGTCGAAAGCGCGGGCGACACCATGAGTGAAATCGTCAGCGCGGTGACGCGCGTTACCGACATCATGGGTGAAATTGCCTCTGCATCCGACGAGCAAAGCCGTGGCATTGACCAGGTGGGCCAGGCGGTGACGGAGATGGATCGCGTGACACAACAGAATGCTTCACTGGTTGAAGAGTCTGCTGCAGCCGCGGCTGCACTGGAAGATCAGGCCAGTAACTTAAAACAAGCGGTTTCTGTCTTCAATATTGGTAAAGAAATTGTCACGCAGGCCGTTAACAAGACTACGGCGGTAAAAAATTTACGTTTAGAAAGTCCGTCAGAAGGTATTCGCCAGCCATCACCACGCGGTGATGAGAACTGGGAAACCTTCTAATTGCCTGGATGGCCCAACCGCTGATGTGCGGTTGGGCGTAGCAGCAGATGTTCAACAGGTTTAGTTCAGGCCAGGTGCAAAGATGAAGAAATCGACGTTATTAGATCAACCGGAGGCGACCACGCTGCTGTCACAAATGGTACAGCGCCTGCCCCTCTCCGATACCCATTTTCGCCGTATCAGCCAGCTCATTTATCAGCGTGCGGGTATTGTGCTGGCCGATCATAAGCGCGAGATGGTTTACAACCGTCTGGTTCGTCGTCTGCGCACGCTGAATATTGATGACTTTGGTCGCTACCTGGCGCTGCTAGAGAATGATCAGAACAGTGCAGAGTGGCAGGCGTTTATTAATGCGTTAACCACCAACCTGACGGCTTTTTTCCGTGAGGCGCATCATTTTCCAATCCTGGCGGAACATGCACGTAAACGTCAGGGTAATTTTAGCGTCTGGAGTACGGCTGCCTCAACCGGCGAAGAACCTTACTCTATCGCGATTACGCTGGCAGAAACATTGGGCGCGGGACCGGGTAAATTCCAGGTTCACGCCAGTGATATCGATACTCAGGTGTTGGAAAAAGCCGTGGCGGGCGTTTACCGCCAGGAAGAGCTGCGCACGCTGTCGCCTGCACAGTTACAGCGTTTCTTTTTACGTGGCACGGGTCCGCATGCTGGCATGGTTCGTGTACGTCCGGAACTGGCGAACATGGTGAACTACAGCCAACTTAATTTGCTGGCAAACGACTGGGCCTTACCCGGACCTTTCGATGCGATTTTTTGCCGCAACGTAATGATCTATTTCGATAAAGAAACACAAGAAAAAATTCTACGCCGTTTTGTTCCCCTGCTTAAGCCTGGCGGCATCCTGTTCGCCGGACACTCAGAGAACTTCAGCCAGATTAGTAAAGAGTTTTGGCTGCGTGGGCAAACCGTGTATGGACTGACGAAGGAAAGATGATGAGCAAAATTACCGTGATGTGCGTAGATGACTCTGCGCTGATGCGGCAACTGATGACCGAAATCATCAACAGTCATCCTGATATGGAAATGGTGGCGACTGCCCCCGATCCATTAGTGGCACGCGATTTAATTAAACAGTTTAATCCGCAGGTGTTAACGCTGGATGTGGAAATGCCGCGCATGGATGGCCTGGATTTTCTTGAAAAACTGATGCGTTTACGGCCGATGCCCGTCGTTATGGTGTCATCACTGACCGGACAGGGCTCAGAAATCACGTTGCGCGCGCTGGAGTTAGGCGCCATTGATTTCGTCACCAAGCCGCAGTTGGGTATTCGTGAAGGCATGCTGGCCTACAGCCAGATGATTGGTGACAAAATTCGCGCCGCTGCCCGGGCACGTTTGCATGTGCGTAACGTGATGCCAGCACCGCTCACGTTGAAAGCCGGCCCGTTGCTGAGTAGTGAAAAGTTGATTGCCATTGGTTCATCAACGGGGGGCACAGAAGCGATTCGTCACGTTTTGCAACCGTTACCCGCGACCAGCCCGGCGCTGCTGATTACACAACATATGCCGCCAGGTTTTACCCGTTCCTTTGCTGAACGGCTGAATAAGCTGTGCCAGATCACGGTGAAGGAAGCGGAAGACGGCGAGCGTATTCTGCCAGGCCATGCCTACATTGCGCCCGGCGCGATGCATATGGAACTGGGCCGTAGCGGTGCCAACTACGTGGTGAAACTGAATGAAGGTCCGCCGGTCAACCGGCATAAACCTTCCGTCGATGTCTTATTTAAATCGGTTGCGATCAACGCAGGGCGTAATGCCGTCGGCGTCATCCTGACCGGTATGGGTAACGATGGGGCTGCAGGCATGCTGGAAATGCATCGCGCCGGCGCCTGGACCATCGCACAAAATGAAGCAAGTTGTGTCGTTTTTGGCATGCCACGCGAGGCGATAGCCAGCGGTGGCGTGAGCGAAGTAGTGGATTTAAGCAACATCAGCCAGCATATGCTGGCGAAAATTAGCGCCGGACAGGCATTGCGTATATAACAGGCCCGTCCTGCCGGGCGAGATAACACAGGAGTAGATATGGCTGATAAAAACATGCGCTTTTTGGTAGTGGACGACTTCAATACGATGCGTCGTATTGTGCGTAACCTGCTGAAAGAGCTGGGCTTCAATAACGTAGAAGAAGCAGAAGACGGCGTTGATGCGTTAGGCAAACTCAAGGCAGGTGGTTTCGATTTCGTGATCTCTGACTGGAACATGCCGAATATGGATGGCCTGCAACTGCTGCAGACCATTCGTGCCGATGCTGCCATGGCGAGTCTGCCGGTACTTATGGTGACGGCGGAAGCGAAGAAAGAAAACATTATTGCTGCCGCTCAGGCGGGTGCAAGCGGCTACGTAGTTAAGCCGTTTACGGCCGCCACGCTTGAAGAAAAGCTGGGCAAAATTTTTGAAAAACTGGGTATGTAAGGAGATGTGATGAGCGACCTTCCGAAATCAGCTGAGCAAGCCGCGGCACATGATATTATTTCCCGCATCGGTTCACTGACCCGCATGCTGCGTGACAGTCTGCGTGAGCTGGGGCTGGATCAGGCCATTGCAGAAGCTGCTGAAGCCATTCCTGACGCCCGCGACCGTCTGGACTATGTAGTACAAAAGACCGCCCAGGCGGCCGACCGGGCGCTGAACAGCGTCGAAGCTGCGCAACCGCACCAGGATAAAATGGAAGCGGGAGCGGTAGCGCTGAAAGGACGCTGGGATGCGTGGTTTGAAAATCCAATTGAACTTGCCGACGCGCGCGAACTGGTGACGGATACGCGTGAGTATTTAGGGGAAGTGCCTGAGCACACCTCTTTTACTAACAAGCAGTTGCTCGACATCATGATGGCGCAGGATTTCCAGGACCTTACCGGTCAGGTTATCAAGCGCATGATGGATGTGATCCAGGAAATCGAGCGCCAGTTGTTAATGGTGCTGCTGGAAAACATGCCAGAAGTCAGCGCCGAGAAACGTCAGGTTGGCACCACGCTGCTCAATGGCCCGCAGGTAAACTCTGCTGCGCCAGGCGTTGTGGCTAACCAGGACCAGGTTGATGACCTGTTGGATAGCCTGGGCTTTTAACCGCCAGCCTGTCTGGCGATGGCTGACCCACTACCGGGTCGCCATCGCCCCCTTCTTCAAGATGGCCTGTTTCTGACAGGCCACTTCTCTTTTCTCTTTTGCCATCCGTGAAAGAGCGCGTGTTTTTCACGTTTTATCCACGCTTTAACCAAACCCAAATTTGGCATTCTATGCTCAGAATTCCTGCCAACCGAGGTGTGTGGTGTCAGAAAATAGCGACGAAGACAAAACAGAATCGCCCACGGCCCACCGACTTGAAAAAGCACGTGAAGAAGGCCAGATTCCGCGTTCGCGCGAACTGACCTCATTGCTGATGCTGTTAGCCGGCATCATGATTTTATGGATTGGCGGCACCATGATGGCTCACCGACTGGGTGCCATGGTGTCAACCGGGTTACGTTTTGACCACGGCATGGTCACCGATGACAAAATCATTATTGCCCATGTCGGCAATCTGATTATGCAGGCTCTTGGCGCACTGTTGCCGTTACTGGGTGGACTGGTTCTGGTCGCCATCGCCTCGCCGATGCTACTGGGCGGCGTGGTGATTAGCGGTAAATCCATCAAAGTGGATTTCGGCAAGCTTAATCCGCTGACGGGCTTTAAACGTATGTTTGCGGCGCAGGCATGGACCGAACTGTTTAAAGGGATACTGAAAACCATCCTGGTTGGCTGTGTGGCAGGCTGGTACATCTGGACGCACTGGCCGGATATGCTGCGTCTGATTGCCGAGTCACCCACAACGGCACTGATTCACGGCATGGATATGATTGCCATCTGCTGTTCGCTGGTCATGCTCGGGTTGATCCCCATGGTGGGCTATGACGTTTTCTGGCAACTGTACAGTCACTTTAAAAAGCTACGCATGTCGCGTCAGGAAATTCGCGATGAGCATAAGCAGCAAGAGGGTGATCCGCATGTTAAAGGACGCATCCGTCAACAGATGCGTGCCGCAGCCCGGCGTCGCATGATGGCCGATGTCCCCAAAGCGGATGTGATCGTCACTAACCCGACGCACTATTCGGTTGCCCTGCAATATAACGAGAAAAAGATGAGTGCACCGAAGGTTATCGCCAAGGGCGCAGGGGATATTGCCTTACGCATTCGTGAACTGGGCGCGGAACATCGTATCCCGGTTCTGGAAGCACCGCCGCTGGCGCGTGCGCTGTACCGACATACTGAAATTGGACAACACATTCCGGGCGCGCTGTATGGCGCTGTGGCAGAAGTGCTGGCCTGGGTCTGGCAGCTACGTCGCTGGAAGCGCGAAGGCGGCCTGATACCCGTAAAACCTAAAGACCTGCCGGTCCCGGCAGAGATGGACTTTGCAGGAGAGAACAAAAACGATGGCTAATCTGGCCGCTAAACTACGCCTACCGGGCAACTTCAAAGACATGCAGTGGCAGGTGCTTGCTGGCCCGGTCCTGATCATCATGATTTTGTCGATGATGGTCCTGCCGTTACCGCCATTCATCCTGGATCTGTTGTTCACCTTCAACATTGCCTTGTCGATTATGGTGCTGCTGGTCGCGATGTTTACCCAGCGGACGCTGGAATTTGCGGCGTTCCCGACCATTTTGCTGTTTTCGACCTTACTGCGCCTGGCGCTGAACGTCGCCTCAACCCGTATCATTTTGCTGGAAGGTCACACGGGTGCGGCCGCAGCCGGACGGGTGGTTGAAGCCTTTGGCCACTTTCTGGTCGGGGGCAATTTTGCCATCGGTATTGTGGTGTTTATCATCCTGGTGATTATCAACTTTATGGTTATCACCAAAGGTGCTGGCCGTATCGCTGAAGTGGGCGCGCGTTTTGTGCTTGATGGGATGCCCGGTAAACAGATGGCCATCGACGCCGACCTGAATGCGGGGTTGATTGGTGAAGATGAGGCGAAACGCCGCCGTGCCGAAGTCACCCAGGAAGCCGACTTTTACGGCTCAATGGACGGTGCCAGTAAGTTCGTACGCGGCGATGCCATCGCGGGCATTATGATCATGGTGATCAACGTGATCGGTGGACTGTTGGTCGGTATCGTTCAGCACGGGATGGCCGCAGGACAGGCGGCAGAGACTTATACGTTGCTGACCATTGGTGACGGCCTGGTCGCCCAGATCCCGGCGCTGGTTATCTCCACGGCGGCAGGTGTGATTGTGACCCGCGTAGCGACCGACCAGGACGTGGGTGAGCAGATGGTGGGGCAGCTGTTCAAAGATCCCCGCGTGTTGATGCTGAGTGGCGGGGTGATTGGTTTGCTGGGCTTAGTGCCGGGCATGCCAAACTTTGTTTTCCTGCTGTTCACCGCCGCATTGCTGGGCCTGGCATGGTGGTTACGTGGCCGTGAAATGCAGCCTAAAACGAATATCGAATCGCCGGGCAGCCTCACCAAATCCATGGACACACCGGCATCGGCTGAAGCCTCCTGGACCGATGTCCAACTGGAAGATACGCTGGGCATGGAAGTGGGCTACCGCCTGATTCCGATGGTCGATCATAACCAAAACGGCGAACTGCTCGGTCGTATCCGCAGCATTCGTAAAAAGGTGGCGCAGGACGTCGGGTTCCTGCCTCCGGTGGTGCATATCCGCGACAACATGGAATTGCCACCAGCCCGCTATCGTATTCTGATGAAAGGCGTGGAAATTGGCAGTGGTGACGCCTATCCGGGACGTTGGATGGCGATCAACCCAGGCACCGCCGCGGGGACCTTACCGGGTGAAGCCACGGTGGACCCGGCCTTTGGCCTTGCCGCCGTCTGGATTGATGGCGCGCTGAAAGAACAGGCGCAGATTCAGGGCTTTACCGTGGTGGAAGCCAGTACCGTGGTGGCAACCCACCTTAATCATCTCATTGGTCAGTATGCCAGCGAGCTGTTTGGTCGTCAGGAAGCACAGCAACTGCTGGACCGCGTCTCTTCAGAGATGCCTAAACTGACCGAAGATTTGGTGCCGGGCGTTATCAATCTGACCACCCTGCATAAAGTTCTGCAAAACCTGCTGGTAGAGCGTGTCTCAATTCGCGATATGCGCACCATTATTGAAACCCTGGCGGAGCACGCCCCGGTACAAAGCGATCCGCAGGAACTAACCAGCGTGGTACGCGTGGCATTGGGTCGGGCAATTACCCAGCAGTGGTTCCCGGGTAACGGTGAAGTTCAGGTGATTGGACTGGATGCCACACTGGAGCGCCTGTTGCTGCAGGCCCTGCAGGGCGGTGGCGGACTGGAGCCGGGGCTTGCCGACCGTCTGTTAGCGCAGACGCAAGAAGCATTGCAGCGTCAGGAGATGATGGGCGCACCGCCGGTATTACTGGTGAATCATCCATTACGTGCCTTACTGGCCCGCTTCCTGCGCCGTAACATGCCGCAGCTGGTGGTGCTGTCAAATATGGAATTAAGCGATAATCGCCAGATTCGAATGACCGCCACCATCGGAGGCAAACAATGAGATCGATGATGCTGTTTGCGCTACTGCTGCCGATGTTTGCTCAGGCCGCAGATGGCGCATGGAGTGCCAGCGCCGCAGGGCCATTGCTGGTCAATCGCGGGAGCTGGCAATCGTCCCAGCCGTTGACGCCGCCGGGAGAGGTCAAAGGGGCAATCAGCCTCGTAAACTGGCGCTATCAGTTTACCCAGCCTGCGCCGTCAGGCCTGCAGGTTCGGCTTTGTGCTGAGCAGCGTTGTACCGATCTGGAGGGGGCAAATGGTGGGACGCGCGGTCTTACCGGGGTTGCCGCAGGTGAAACGTTGCACATGGTGTTTGGTTTCGCCGGCAGCGGAAGCTTACCGCCGGGACTAAAAGTGGTCAGCACAGAAGTGACGGTCAATTATCACTGAGTCGGGCCATCAACCGGCTCAGGTCAGACCGACAGCGTGCGATCCTGTTGCCGCTGCCGGTCTGGGCGATGACCCACAGGTTCGGTCATCACCGTCATCCATTAGTCGTTACTTGCCAGCAAATAACGATAGAGCAACCCGCCAGTTACACCGCCCACCAGCGGCACCAGCCAGAATACCCACAACTGCTGTAACGCCCAGGTTCCCTGGAATACCGCCATCGCCGTACTGCGCGCCGGATTCACCGACGTATTGGTTACGGGAATGCTGATTAAATGAATAAGCGTTAAGGCCAGGCCAATCGCCACCGGCGCGAAACCCGCAGGCGCGCGTTTATCGGTCGCACCCTGAATGATGATCAGAAAAAAGGCGCTGAGCACCAGCTCAGTCACCACGGCTGCGCACAGTGAATAGCCGCCTGGGGAATGTTCGGCAAAGCCATTGGCAGCGAAACCGCTGGCTGCCACATCAAAACCAGCCTGGCCCCGTGCGATCAGATACAGCAGAGCCGCCGCGGCGATACCGCCAGCCACTTGCCCAATCATATAGGGGAAAATAGTCTGATATCCGATGCGGCCACCGGCCCACAGCCCCAGAGTGACGGCAGGATTAAAATGCCCGCCTGAGAGATGACCAACAGCAAAGGCCATGGTCAGCACGCAGAGGCCAAAAGCCAGAGCCACGCCAGCAAAACCAATCCCGGTTTGCGGAAAATTCGCGGCGAAGAGGGCGCTCCCGCAACCCCCCAATACCAGCCAGAATGTACCGATGAATTCGGCAAATGTTTTTCTTAACATCGATGGATTATCCTTTCTCGAAATACGTAAAGACCTGATGAAATGCGGGCTTATAGTAGAGTCCGGTACTGAGAATGGCATCACGTCATGAGATTTTGCCGATAAACAGGGGATGTAGGTTGTCTGCGCCGATCGGGCTGCCGCCAGGCATGACGATGTCTTGTTTTGAGGCAATAGCGTGCTGATTTATGTCGTTACCACCTTCAGGTGCGAAGACAGGCATGCAGAGGGGCGCAGAGGAAATCATGAGGCAGCGGGGGATAAGGCAGGTGGGCAGGATGACAGACAGGCGCTGAGTTTGAGTGAGGACTCAGCGCCTTAAGCAATTACATGCGATCGACGGTTTTGATACCCAGCGTATCCAGCCCCAGCTTCAGGGTTTTAGCGGTCAGGGCAGCAATCTGTAAGCGGCTCTGGCGGGTCGCGTCATCCTCTGCCGCCAGAATCGGGCAGTGTTCGTAGAAGCCAGAAAACAGACCGGCCAGGTCGTAGAGGTAAGCACACATCACATGCGGCGTGCCGTCGCGGGCAACCTGGGTGATGACCTCTTCGAACTGCAGCAGGCGCGTTGTCAGGAGGGCTTCACGATCATCGCTCAGGGTGATGTCTGCCTGAATCGTCTCGGCCTCGATGCCCGCTTTGCGGAATACGGACAGCACACGCGTATAAGCGTACTGCATATAGGGCGCGGTGTTACCTTCAAACGCCAGCATGTTGTCCCAGTCAAAGATGTAATCCGTGGTACGGCTTTTTGACAGGTCAGCATATTTCACTGCGCTGATGCCCACCACTTCCGCGAGCGAAACTACGTCGTCTTCGCTCATATCCGGGTTTTTTTCGCGCACCAGCGTGTAAGCACGCTGATAGGCTTCATCCAGCAGATCGGAAAGTTTAATGGTACCGCCACTGCGGGTCTTAAACGGACGACCGTCTTTGCCCAGCATCATGCCAAATGCGTGATGCTCAAGCGGGACAGATTCAGGTACATAGCCGGCTTTACGCACGATGGTCCATGCCTGCTGCAGATGCTGATGCTGGCGCGAATCGATGTAATAAATTACGCGATCGGCGTGCAGCGTCTCGTAACGGTATTTCGCACAGGCAATATCGGTTGTGGTGTAAAGATAGCCGCCGTCTTTCTTTTGAATGATGACGCCCATCGGCTCACCTTCTTTATTCTGGTATTCATCCAGAAAAACGACCGTTGCACCCTCGCTTTCGACCGCTAAGCCTTTTGCTTTCAGGTCGGCGACAATACCGGGCAGCATATCGTTATAAAGGCTTTCGCCCATGACATCTTTACGGGTGAGGGTGACGTTCAGACGGTTATAAATATGCTGGTTTTGACTCATGGTGATATCAACCAGCTTTTTCCACATCTGACGGCAGTACTCGTCGCCGCCCTGTAACTTCACCACGTAGCGGCGCGCACGCTCCGCAAAATCAGGGTCTTCATCGTAAGTGCGCTTGGCTTCACGGTAAAAGCCTTCTAAGTCTGCCAGCGCCATTTCGGCGTGGTTCTCGTTTTGCTGTTTCTCAAGAAAGGCGATCAGCATACCGAACTGCGTGCCCCAGTCGCCAACGTGGTTGGCGCGGATGACGTTATGTCCCAGAAACTCCAGGGTGCGCACGGCCGCATCACCAATAATGGTGGAGCGTACGTGACCGACGTGCATCTCTTTCGCCACGTTCGGCGCAGAGTAATCCACCACCACCGTTTGGGGTTCAACGGTGCTAACACCGAGTCGCGGATGATGCAGTGCTTTTCTGGCGTTATCTGCCAGCCAGCTGCGATCGAGAAAGATATTAATGAAACCCGGTCCGGCAATCTCAACCTTGCTGGCGATACCGCTAAGGTCCAGATGTTGAATGACGGTTTCGGCTAGTTGTCGTGGCGCCTGGCCCAGTTTTTTAGCAACGGCCATAATGCCGTTTGCCTGATAATCACCAAACTGAACTTTGGCCGACTGGCGAACCTGAGGTTCACAATCGGAGGGAGCACCAGCCAGCACCATAGCCTGACTGACTTTTGCGGAAAGAAGCGCCTGAATATTCACCGGATTACCTTAAATATGCTGAGAAAAGCACGCTGACAGCGCAGCGTGCTGTCATCATCATTCTGCCGGATGGAGTGACCAGAGCTATCATCAGGCAGAACGGAAAAAATGAGGGAAAAAGTATACGTGAAATGTCAGCTTGAGTCAGTAACTGGATAAAGGCGGGGGAAACAGGCCCGAAAATGTTTCCCGGCGGCGTCAGCGACGGCGTGCGTGGCGCGCGTTTTTAACACTTTTGTCTTCTCGCACCTTCCAGTGGCGCGCAAGGGCAAATCCCATCAGTGCGATCAATGTTGCAACAACGATGAGCATAGTCATAAAAACTTTCCTTATAATGGTATCAATGCAAATTTATAAGAAAGGCGACGCAGCTGCAATCAGTCCGGGATTAAATGAGACTTATCTTATTGTATTAATTATGTTCAATAAAAACATTATATTAACTGGTGTTTATCAACTTAAGAGTGGATCTAAAAAGAAGATAACTCTGAATTAAAAACGTTATTTATTCGCTTTAGCTGAAAATAATCACTCAAATAAGATGAATCTCACCCTTTTGTCATTTACGATTCAACGTTGACAATGAGTTACGAACCTTAAGTAATTAAATTTGATCGGGAGAGAAGTAACAGTGAGTACCCCCTTTCCAGCAGAACTGGACGACTTACGCGACGATCTGGCCGCCTTTGAACAACGGTTACAAAAGTTTTCACAACGTTTGGGGTTAAGGGCTGACGAACTGCACGTCGATCACGTTGCTGTGCGCTGTCACCAAAACGCCACCGCCGAACGTTGGCAGCGGGGATTGGCACAAATGGGGCGGCAGTTCTCGGCGGCCATGATTAATGGTCGTCCTGTCTGCCTGTTCAAACTGTATCAACCTCTGGTTATTGCCAGTTGGCACATTGACGTGATTGAACTGCCGTGGCCGGGAGAGAAACGTTATCGCCATGAAGGCTGGGAGCATGTGGAAGTGGTATTGAGGGGCGAGCCAGAAACCCTTGGGATGCGTGCGATGGCGCTATTGTCTGACCACGCGCTCGCACAACCCGGTATTTCTTTTAAAACCAGCTCGCCTAAAGGGGAAAATGAGCGTCTGCCTAATCCGACCCTGGCGGTGACCGATGGAGAAACCACGATAAAATTTCACCCGTGGAGCCTGGAAGAAATCGTAGCCAGTGAGCAGTCTTAGGCGAGAGCCTCGACGGCGCGTTTAAGCCGTTTGACCGCTTCTTCCAGCAGGGCGCGCGGGCAACCGAAATTAATCCGCACAAAGCGGTCATCGCCAAAATCGCGACCCGGGGAGAATCCCAGTCCGTGCTTTTCGAAGTAAAGTGCCGGACTGGCCACCGGCAAGTCGCTGGCATCGATCCAGCCAAGATAGCTGCCTTCGGGGGATGTCATTGAGAGCCCGGGCAGCGCATTCACCTGAGAAACCAGCCAGTCGCGATTACCCCGCAAATATTCAAGCTGTGCATCAAGCCAGTCATCATTGTCGCGCCAGGCAACCTCGGCAGCGACCAGCGCCAGAATATCCACCGAGGGCACAATGCCCTGACGCACGGCGGTAAAACGCGCGCGCAGTTCGGGGTTGGGGATGATGGCGACGGAGGCGCCCAGGCCTGCAATATTAAAAGTTTTTGAGGGGGACAGCAGCGTGACGCTGCGCTGGGCAGCATCATCGCTCAGCGAGGCAAACGGAATATGCTGCAAGCCCGGCGTTAACAGCAGATCGCAATGAATCTCATCAGAACACACGAGTAAATCATGCTGTTGGGCAAATGCCAGCTGTGCCTCCAGTTCCTCCCGACGATAAACGGTGCCGCCTGGGTTCTGAGGATTACAGAGCATTAACAGCTTTTTGTCCTGCATCTTTCCCTCCGCTGCGCGCAGATCCATCACCCAACGTCCTTGCTGCAAGGTTAATGGCAGGCTCAGCTGATCGCGCTCTGCCAGTCTGGCGGCCGAACGGAAAGGGGGATAAATCGGTAAGGGGGCAACGGTGCCTTGCTGTGGCGAGGTAAAGGCCCGAACCGACAGATTTAAGCCGCAGACCACGCCGGGTAAAACCACTATCCATTCGGGATCAACCTGCCAGTGATAGCGCGATGCACAACGTGCGATCAGCGCTTTTATCAGGCCGTGAGGCGCATCACCGTAACCAAAAACGCCGTGTTCCACGCGACTTTTAATGGCTTCAATGATCGACTCAGGCGATCGAAAATCGGTATCGGCGACCCACAGTGGCAGAATATCCTGACCCGCATATTTGTGCCATTTAAGACTATCACTGTGACGGCGGTCTATCCGTTGGTCAAAATTGAATGTCATAGTTAGTTTTCCACGTAAACTGTTCTAAGGGATAAGCATACCTGACGAATTTGGCGTGAACAGGAAGCCATGTAAAGGAGAAGAGAATGACCACACTGGAAATTTGTTGCTATGGCGTGGATTGTGCATTAACCGCCCAGCAGGCGGGAGCCGATCGCATTGAGCTTTGCGCGGCGCCACGTGAAGGCGGACTGACGCCTTCTGCAGGCATGCTGGAAGTCGCCCGTCGTGACATTTCTGTTCCGGTGCATCCTATCGTTCGCCCGCGCGGCGGCGACTTTTGCTATTCCAGCCGTGAATTTGAAACGATGAAGTCAGACGTTGCGCGCATCCGTGAACTGGGGTTCCCTGGCATCGTGCTGGGTATGTTGGATGAAGATGCCAATATCCACGCCAGCCAGATGCGCCAGATTATGGCGCTTTGCGACGGTATGGCGGTGACCTTTCATCGCGCCTTTGATTTGTGCCATCGGCCTAAGCGATCGCTTGAGGTGCTGACGGACTTCGGCGTCCGGCGCATCCTGACCTCTGGCCAGCAACAAAGCGCGGAAAACGGAATTGCATTATTGAGGGAACTTAATGAATACAGCACAGGTCCAATCATTATGGCCGGTGCTGGGGTACGTCTCAGCAACCTGCAAAAGTTTCTTGATGCGGATATCCGCGAGGTACACAGCTCGGCCAGCCACCTTGTGGCATCGCCGATGCGCTACCGCAAAGCGGGTGTCTCCATGTGTTCCGAAGCCGAAATTGATGAGTTCAGCCGTTACTGCGTCGACAGCGATGTCGTTGAAGCAATGAAAAGCGTGATGCAGATGAATACCGCCCGAGTAGCCTGACTCACTACCAGTTTTGCCGCGCAGCACGCCGTTTGATGACGTGATGTTTGCAAGTACCAAACCCCAGCACATTTGCTGGGGTATTTTTTGTCCAAAATTCCGTCAGGACGCCTCTGGGATGACCTGTGAGGCAATCGTGCTGTCAAAATAATTCTGCTTTCCTTCATCAGTCGGTTCCTGCTATTTAAGGTAAACCGTTAACGACATTGACGTCCGAGGCTCATACCATGCGATGCGTTCTGCTGTCCGCTGTAATCACCCTGATTTCATTCCCCTCTTCATGGGCAGCAGCATGCCAGCCACACAATAAAGCGGTGACCAACAGTAATAACTGGATTCTGCTGGGCGGTAGCGCAAAGGGTGAGGTACGTCAGGTCATCGCCGGTGAGTTTGGCAAAGACGTTAATTCACAAAAGCGGGTGCTGGGGCAGTTCGACCGCTGTGGCGATCTGCTGGTGGCCGATATCAGCTACGACAAAAATGAGCGTAATGTCATCCTGAGCATGGAGCAACACCTGGTGCGGGTTCAGGGCGGCTGGGTCGCGGAATATGCCTATCTGGTTAAAGTGTTAAAGCAGGGTAGCGAAGTGGTGGTGGATAATCGCCAGGGCACGATTAACTGGCAGAAGGGTAAAAACGGCAACATCATCAGCGCGTCAGATAAATTTATCAGCATGGGCAAAGACGGTTTTACCGATACGACTTACCGTTATGACAACGGCTTCCGTTTGCTGAAAAGTGTTGCGCGGGGAACCGATCCCGTCAGTAACGGTGAATACCGTTATCAATGGAATTCGCAAGGTCTGGTAACGCGTTCGACCTCGGCCCGTCGCAAAGATACTTACACCTACGACAAGCAGGCGCGGGAACTGCGCCTGAATGGCACCGCGACGACCGACGTCAGCACCTTGCGCTCCGTCGATGAATGCCAGTTTTGGGATGAAAAGGGCAACTGCACGCTGAGTTATCTGAATGAAACCGAAGTGTTCGAAAAAGGGACCATTCAACGTCACCTCAGCGCGGTCTATAAATACCAGTACTGGGATAACCCCGCTGAGGCGACGGAATAGCGATTATTTTACCGTCTGACTAAAGGCATCCAACCCCAGCAGCGCATGGGCAATCTGCTCCGGTGCCAGGTTGGGGTTAAGGTTTTTCAGCGTATCGCCTTCACTGTTGGCCAGTGCCCCTATTTTTACCAGATTCTCCCAACTTACCCCGTCCAGATGCATCTCTTTCAGCGTTGTTGGCATATTGATGGAGCGGTAGAAACGGATGTAGCGGGCAATTTCCTCATCGGGACGCTGCTCCAGTACCATCTGGGTTAAGGTGCCGTAGGCCACTTTCTCACCGTGAGTGAGGTGGTGAATATCGCCTTCAATGGCGGTAAAACCATTGTGAATGGCGTGCGCGCCTGCCAGACCGGCATTCTCAAACCCCAGTCCTGACAGCAAGGTATTCGCTTCCACCACCGCCTCGACCGCAGGCGTCACGCGTTTTTCTTTAACGGCCACATAGGCGCTGTAGCCCCACGTTAATAAGGTCTCTTCGCAGGCGCGGGCGATTGCCAGCCCGGCAATGGTCGGATCGCCATTCACCATCGATTTAGCATGGCTACGGGCTACTGCCTGGGCTTCAACCCAGGTGGCCAGACCATCCGCAATGCCCGAGGCAAATAAGCGAGCAGGCGCGGCGGCGCAGACTGCGGTATCGACCAACACCAAATCCGGGTTTTTACTGTAGAAGCGATAGCTTTCAAAGACGCCGCTGTCAGAATAGATCACCGACAGGGCACTACAGGGCGCATCGGTGGAGGCAATCGTCGGCACGATAACCACCGGTTGCTTGAGTTCATCGGCAACTGCTTTAACGGTATCCAGCGTTTTACCGCCACCCAGCCCAATCACCACGTTACAGCCTTGTTGCTGTGCCTGCTGGCTGAGGCGGGTGATTTCATTACTGGACGCTTCACCATTGAACTGCTGGCGAATAACCTTCACGCCCGCCTGGGTCAGCGTTGAGTGCGCCCGCTCACCGACCAGTCCCCAGACGACATCGTCTGCCACCACAAAAGCATGATTACCCAGCTCGGCGACATAGTTTCCCAGTTCATCAAGTACGCCAGCACCTTGCACATATTTGCGGGGTGAAGAGAAAATAAATTTCATAAACGTTGCTCCTGGTTACATAAATGAAGGCCGTTACCGGCCCGAAGATAAAGCCCTTAAAAAGAATAGCAGCTAATGCTTTTTTGCTGGCTGTACAGACAGAAATGCGCTTGATATCGTGAGTCGGTGTTTATCGGGGATACGCGTATGACGGCTTCTTTACTCTCTTTCCTGTTTGCTATTGTGATTTTGACCCTGACACCGGGATTTGATACCGCCTTAATCCTGCGTTCGGCAGCGGCACAAGGCTGGCGGCGCGCCAGCGCCACGGCATTGGGCGTGGCCTCAGGGTGTTTGTTGTGGGGGATAGCGGTGGGGCTGGGATTGGGCGCGCTGCTGCTGGCCTCTGAAATGGCTTATAACCTGTTGAAGTGGATAGGTGCGGCCTATTTACTTTATCTGGGCGTCAAGTTGCTGTGGCACCCACGCACCCAGAGCGCGTCGCTGCCTGCTGAAGCCGTGGTTCAGCAAAGCCATCTGGTCTGCTTTAGCCGTGGCTTGCTGGGTAATCTGCTGAATCCCAAAGTCGGCGTTTTCTATGTGACATTTTTGCCACAGTTTATTCCGCAGGGTGCTTCCGTGGCGATTTGGTGCAGCCTGATGGCGTTGACGCATATGCTGGTGGGATTGGCCTGGAGCACGGTGCTGATCGGCAGCAGCCATTATTTTGCTGCGCAGTTAAAACGGCCTCGGGTACTGAAGGTCATGGACCGTTTAACCGGCTGTGTGTTTATAGGCTTTGCGGCGAAACTGGCGCTGTCTCGCCGCTGAGGGCTACGGTTTTGTGGCAACCAGCACGGCGCGCAGCGGGGCTGGATAACCTTCAACGGTTTTGCTGCTGTCGTCGGGGGCGAGAAACTCGGCCAGTGATTCACTGGTCATCCAGTCGGTACGGCGCTGCTCTTCGGTGGAGGTCAGGGCGAAATCAACAATACGCACGTCAACAAAACCGCACTTCTCCAGCCAGCTTTTCAGCGCCTCAGCCGAGGGGATAAAATAGACGTTGCGCATCTGCGCATAGCGTTCGCCTGGCACCAGTACCTGATTCACATCGCCTTCGATCACCAGCGTTTCCAGTACCAGTTCGCCGCCGTTCACCAGCTGATTTTTTAACTGGAGAAGGTGGTCAAGCGGGGAGCGACGGTGATACAGCACGCCCATGGAAAACACCGTATCAAATGCCTGAAGAACCGGCAGTTGTTCAATGCCGAGCGGCAGCAAATGGGCGCGCCGATCGTCATTCAGCAGTTTACGCACGGCTTCGAACTGGCATAAAAACAGCTGCATGGGATCGATACCTACCACCAGATGCGCGCCCGCACCAATCATGCGCCACATGTGATAGCCACTGCCACAACCGACATCCAGCACGGTTCGTCCGGCCAGCGATGAAATATGAGGCAGCACGCGCTCCCATTTCCAGTCCGAACGCCATTCGGTATTAATCTCAGTCCCATACAGAGAATAGGGGCCTTTACGCCACGGCATCAGGTTTCGCAGCAGTTTCTCAATGCCCTGACGATGACGATCGCTGATATCATCACGATCGGCGCTCACACTATTCAGCAGATCCAGCCGCTGGGGTTCCAGCAGCGGTAAATATTCCAGTGATTTGTACCAGTCACGGAAATGTCCATGCAAATTTTCCCGCTGCCAGTCGCTGATCTGTGCGGGCAGCACTTCCAGCCATTTTGCCAGGGGGCCAACGGCGATTTGCTGATAAAAACGGCCAAAGTCGATCATTTTAATGCCACCAACGAACCAAAATTAAAGCACTGAAACCATAACTCAGCATGGGAAAAACCCGCCTGCTTCAGGCGCGCCTTGTGCGCTTCCACGCTGTCGGTCAGCATGACATTTTCCAGCATGCTGCGCTTCTGGCTGATTTCCAGCTCGCTGTAACCGTTGGCACGCTTAAAGTCATGGTGCATGTTAAACAGCAGTTCGCCGACCTCAGGATCTTCAAAGCTAAACTTCTCAGAAAGCACCAGCGCACCACCGGGATTCAGCCCCTGCCAGATTTTACTTAACAGCGTAAGACGGGCCGGTGGCTCAAGAAACTGCAGGGTGAAATTGAGCACGACCAGAGAGGCGTTCTCAATCTCAATGTCACAGATATCCGCTTCAACCACGCTAACCGGCGTATCGGCGCGAAAGGCATCGATATGGCGGCGGCAGCGCTCGACCATGGCCGGAGAGTTGTCCACGGCAATAATCTGGCAGCCGGGCACGTGAATATTGCGGCGCACCGAGAGCGTGGCGGCACCTAATGAGCAGCCAAGGTCAAACACCTGGCTGTTGGGCTGGACGAACCGTTCAGCCAGCATCCCAATCATCGAAATAATATTGGAATAGCCGGGCACCGAGCGCTGAATCATGTCGGGAAACACTTCAGCTACACGTTCGTCAAAAGTCCAGTCGCCCAGTTTTGCAATGGGCGCAGAAAAGAGTTGATCGCGATCAGACATATCGAAAATCCGAAGAGACAGCGGAAAGGGCGCTATTCTGGCAGAAACTGCCGCGGCCTGCACCCTTTAAGCCGCGAACATTAATGCAGCGTGAGCACCAACTGCCAGGGGAGATAAATGAGGTTAAAAACCACCATTCCGCACAGGGCAAACAGCGTCAGCATCATGCCGTATTTACGGCCGCTCATGGCGTCATTGCGCAACCCATAAGCGTGCAGGAAACGGCCAATAAAAAACAGGATGCCCGTCAGGTGAACCATCCAGACATCTGCGCCGTTCATTTCCAGGGTCACGAGTAGCAGCAACGCCAGGGGAATCGTTTCAATGGCATTGCCGTGAATGCGGATAGCCATATTCAGGTCGTGATGGCCGCCATCCCCAAAGGCAACCTTGTGCTGACGCCGAAAGCGAACGACGTTGAGCGTGAACTTCATTATCAGTAAAGCACCTATAACCACATATAACGCGCTGATCATCATTGATTCCTTTTTTATCGATATCACCAGAGGGGGCGAGGCTGCCCATTGCTATCAGAATAGCGAATCCTGTTGCGGCCAGTCAGGTCCGGGACCGATGCTGGCATCAATTTTTTGGAGTTCAGGCCATAAAGCCTGCACCAGCGGAAAAACCTGTCCCATATCCGGCGTGTGAATAAACACCAGCGGTTCACTCTGGGTGTGCCATTCCGCCAGCTTTGTCAGCCAGATGTGAAACAGTGGCAGGCTTTCTTCCAGATTGTCGCTGCCGACAAAGCGAATCATGGGCCGCGAACCGGTCAACAGCGCGTGCGGCGGAACGCGAGGCTTTTGCTGACGGGCGTGAAGCGCTGCCGGACTTTGCGAGGTTGAGCTATGGACCGGGCGGCTGTCCAGTACGACGCGATTCACGCCACGCTGCAGCAGACCGCGGTTCAGGGCGCGTTCTGCCTCACCTTTGGCAAAAAACGCGGCATGACGCACTTCTACGCCATAGGAAAAATGCGCCGGTAAACTGTCCAGAAAGCGCCAGAGATCGTTCAACTGGGCGGGCGAAAAGCTGGCAGGCAGCTGTAACCAGTACTGACCAATGCGATCGGCGAGCGGTGTCATCAGGCGAAAAAAGTCGGTGACTAAATCGTCAGTATTTTGCAGAGCTGCCTGATGGCTAATGCTGCTGGGAAACTTAAAACAGAAACGAAACTGGTCATGTGTCATATCCCGCCAGCGCAGGACCGTTTCGGTATCCGGCAGCGCATACAGCGTGGTATTGCCCTCCACCGTGCCGAAATAACGCGCATAGTCAGCCAGGGTTTCGATGCCCCATCGCTTCCAGTGCGCATGGTGCCATTGTGGCAAACCAATACGAAGTGTCACGCCTGACTCCCGCCGTTGAGTGTGATAGTAATTATCCTGTAAGGCAGTATATTGACGCAAACAGGTGAAAAGCGAACAGGAAATGCCGCGCTTTAACGTGGCTCCACTTATCCTGTTTGCCTTTTTCCATTATAATAGCGGCCTTTTTTACGACAGCACCTCATCAGGTTACGCGGCCCGGTGCTGTCAGCTGCAGCGGCGAAGTTAAAAGGATAGTGTTATGCGTACAGAGTATTGTGGACAGCTCAATCTGTCTCATGTAGGTCAGCAAGTCACGCTTTGCGGCTGGGTCAACCGCCGTCGCGATCTGGGAAGCCTGATTTTTATCGATATGCGCGACCGTGAAGGTATTGTGCAGGTATTTTTTGATCCCGATCGTCAGGATGCATTCAAGCTGGCTTCTGAACTGCGTAACGAATTCTGTATCCAGATCAGCGGAACTGTGCGTGCGCGGGACGGGAAAAACAAAAATGCCGATATGGCGACCGGTGAAGTCGAAGTGTTTGCCGAAACGCTGAATATCATTAACCGCTCCGAACCGCTCCCGCTCGATTCCAATCAGAACAACAGCGAAGAAGCGCGTCTGAAGTACCGCTATCTTGATCTGCGTCGTCCGGAAATGGTTGAGCGCTTAAAGACCCGTGCGAAAATCACCAGCTTTGTGCGTCGCTTTATGGATGAGGCGGGCTTCCTGGATATTGAAACGCCGATGCTGACGAAGGCTACGCCGGAAGGCGCGCGTGATTACCTGGTGCCGAGCCGCGTGCACAAAGGGAAGTTCTACGCACTGCCTCAGTCACCGCAGCTGTTTAAGCAGTTGCTGATGATGTCGGGTTTTGACCGCTATTATCAGATCGTCAAATGCTTCCGTGATGAAGATTTACGCGCTGATCGCCAGCCTGAATTTACGCAAATCGACGTGGAAACCTCCTTCCTGACCGCGCCGCAGGTGCGTGAGATTATGGAACGCATGATCCGCGAACTCTGGCAGAGCGTGAAGGGCGTGGACCTCGGTGAGTTTCCGCAGATGACCTTTGCCGAAGCCATGCATCGCTACGGGTCTGACAAACCGGACCTGCGTAACCCGATGGAACTGGTGGATGTTGGCGATCTGCTGAAAACGGTGGAATTCCAGGTGTTCTCCGGCCCGGCTAACGACGAGAAAGGCCGTGTTGCCGCGCTGCGCGTTCCCGGCGGTGCGCAGCTGAGCCGTAAACAGATTGATGAATACGGCAAGTTTGTCGAGATCTACGGTGCCAAAGGTCTGGCATGGATGAAGGTAAATGAACGCGCGAACGGTCTGGATGGCGTGCAGAGTCCGGTGGCGAAATTCCTTAACGCTGAGATCGTCGAAACCGTTCTCAGCCGCACCGGCGCTCAGGATGGCGATATCCTCTTCTTCGGTGCCGATCGTGCCAAAGTGGTGGCAGATGCGTTAGGCGCACTGCGTCTGAAAGTGGGCCGCGACCTGCAGATCACCGATGAGAAAGCCTGGGCACCGCTGTGGGTTATCGACTTCCCGATGTTTGAAGAAGATGACGAAGGTGGTCTGGCCGCAATGCACCACCCGTTTACCGCACCGAAAGCGATGAGTGCGGAACAGCTGGCGGCCGATCCTACCCAGGCCGTAGCGAATGCTTACGACATGGTGATCAACGGCTATGAAGTGGGCGGCGGTTCTGTGCGTATCCATAACGGTAAAATGCAGCAGACGGTGTTTAGCATTCTGGGCATAGAAGAGCATGAACAGCGTGAGAAGTTTGGCTTCCTGCTGGATGCACTGAAGTACGGCACGCCGCCGCATGCTGGCCTGGCCTTTGGTCTGGATCGTCTGACCATGCTGTTAACCGGTACCGATAATATTCGTGACGTTATCGCCTTCCCGAAAACCACGGCAGCGGCCTGTATGATGACTGAAGCGCCAAGCGAAGCCAATCCGGCCTCACTGCTTGAATTAGGCATTAAAGTCTTGAAGAAAGATAAGCTTGAGAATAAGTAATGCCGTATAAACATCCGGTTTCTGTGTTAGTGGTGATTGTTGCGCAGGACAGTGGCCGGGTGTTAATGCTGCAGCGCCGTGATGACCCGGACTTTTGGCAATCGGTCACCGGCAGCCTTGAAGCGGATGAAGTGCCGCTTCAGGCCGCTGAGCGCGAAGTGGGTGAGGAATTAGGCATTGATGTGCAGGCCGAGCAGCTAACAATAGAAGACTGTCAGCGTGAAATCGACTTTGAGATTTTCCCGCACTATCGGCATCGTTACGCGCCCGGCACCACGCACAATCGTGAGCACTGGTTCAGATTGACCTTACCGACTGAGCGCGACCTGCTGCTCACTGAGCATCTTGCCGCGTGCTGGCTTGAGCCTGCCGCCGCCGCGGCCCTCACTAAGTCCTGGAGTAATCGTCAGGCGATTGAAGAATTTATTTGAATGCTTGCCGCAACGCGTTATTTGCGCGGCGAATGCATTAAGTTTTATGAAGCGGGTAAGTTTTCACACAACTTCACCAACGCATTGAACAGTCGAGCGCAATCGGCGCAGCGAGGCCGGTTACCGCCAGCGTACCGCAACCGACGCGTACTTGGGTACGTGAGGATGACGGGTGATGCTCGCCCCTTCGGGGCCGCCTTTTCCGGGCGTTCAGGTTGTCTGCAACCTGGGTGAGCACTGGCGGGAGTCGGGTTCGCACGTCAGATAGCTCGGGCGAAATAAAAGATTGGAGAGAAAGTAAGATGGCTGGACACAGTAAATGGGCGAATACCAAGCACCGCAAGGCGGCTCAGGACGCCAAGCGCGGTAAAATCTTCACCAAAATCATTCGTGAGCTGGTCACGGCGGCCAAACTGGGCGGCGGCGATCCTGGCTCGAATCCGCGCCTGCGTGCGGCGATGGATAAAGCGCTGTCCAACAACATGACGCGTGACACCATGAACCGGGCGATTGCACGCGGCGTGGGCGGTGAAGATGATTCCAATATGGAAACCATCATTTATGAAGGTTACGGTCCTGGCGGGTCGGCCGTGATGATTGAGTGCCTGAGTGACAACCGCAACCGTACCGTTGGTGAAGTGCGTCATGCTTTCACCAAAACCGGCGGCAACCTGGGCACCGACGGCTCCGTAGCCTATCTGTTCAGCAAAAAAGGCGTGATCTCCTACGCACCGGGACATGATGAAGATGCGGTCATGGAAGCGGCGCTGGAAGCGGGTGCAGAAGACGTGGTCAGTTACGATGACGGTGCCATCGACGTGTTTACCGCGTGGGAAGAGATGGGTGCAGTGCGTGATGCGCTGGAAGCGGCTGGCCTGAAAGCCGACACGGCCGAAGTGGCGATGATCCCGTCAACTAAAGCGGAAATGGATGCGGAAACGGCCCCCAAACTGCTGCGTCTTATCGATATGCTGGAAGACTGTGATGACGTGCAGGAGGTTTACCATAACGGTGAAATCTCCGACGAGGTGGCGGAAACGCTTTAATGCTGTACTGCCGCATGCTCAGGCTGGAGACGCGTTATGTCGATTATTTTGGGGATTGACCCCGGCTCACGCGTTACCGGTTATGGGGTGATTCGTCAGACCGGTCGCCAGCTCACTTATCTGGGCAGCGGCTGTATTCGTACCAACACAACGGAATTACCAGCACGTCTCAAGCTGATCTATGCCGGGGTTTGCGAAATCATTACGCAGTTTTCCCCGGATTTTTTCGCGATAGAGCAGGTTTTTATGGCGAAGAATGCGGATTCTGCCCTGAAGCTGGGGCAGGCGCGAGGTGCTGCTATCGTGGCGGCGGTTAACCATGATTTGCCGGTATTCGAATATGCGGCGCGTCAGGTGAAGCAAACGGTGGTGGGCACAGGCGGTGCGGAAAAAAGCCAGGTTCAGCATATGGTCAAATCCCTGCTGAAACTGGCGGCGAATCCGCAGGCCGATGCCGCCGATGCACTGGCAATCGCCATCACGCACTGCCACGTTGCACAAAACGCGGCGCGCATGAGTGACAGCAAGCTGGTGCTGAGCCGTGGCAGATTGCGCCAGAGTTAACAGTAACCGCATCTTAATCGCTATCAGGCTGGATATTCATCCAGCCTTTTTTATGGTATAAATTCCGCCACATACTTTGGATAAGGAAGGCATCAGGTGATTGGTCGTTTACGGGGCATTATTCTGGAAAAGCAGCCGCCGCTGGTGCTGCTTGAGGCGCATGGCGTCGGCTATGAAGTACATATGCCAATGACCTGTTTTTATGAACTGCCTGATCTTAATCACGAAGCGGTGATCTTCACCCAATTTGTGGTACGTGAAGATGCGCAACTGCTGTTTGGGTTTAACAGCAAGCAGGAACGCGCGCTGTTCCGCGAGTTAATTAAAGTGAACGGCGTTGGCCCTAAGCTGGCGCTGGCGATTCTGTCGGGCATGTCGGCACAGCAGTTTGTCACGGCAGTGGAAAAAGAAGAGATCGCCGCGCTGGTTAAACTGCCGGGCGTGGGCAAGAAAACCGCTGAACGTCTGGTGGTGGAAATGAAAGATCGCTTTAAAGGCATGCATGGCGATCTGTTTGGCGGGGATTCGGCCTTTACGCTTACCACGCCTGGCCCGGAGCCGGAGACCAACGACGCAGAAGCGGAAGCGGTTGCAGCGCTGGTTTCCCTGGGTTATAAACCGCAGGAAGCGAGCCGTATGATCAGCAAAGTTGGCCGCCCTGATGCGGATTGCGAAACGTTGATCCGTGAAGCGCTCCGCGCTGCTATTTGAGGTAATTCATGATTGAAGCCGATCGCCTGATCTCCGCTGTCAGCATTAACGAAGAAGAGGGCCTCGACCGCGCTATTCGTCCGAAAATGCTGACCGAATATGTGGGCCAGCCTCAGGTGCGCGAGCAGATGGAAATTTTCATCAAGGCTGCGCAACTGCGCGGCGATGCGCTGGATCATTTGCTGATTTTTGGTCCGCCCGGATTGGGTAAAACCACACTGGCCAATATTGTGGCAAACGAGATGGGCGTTAATCTGCGCACAACCTCTGGCCCGGTGCTGGAGAAAGCGGGCGATCTGGCGGCGATGCTGACCAACCTCGAACCTCACGATGTGTTGTTTATTGATGAGATCCACCGCCTTTCGCCGGTGGTGGAAGAGGTCCTTTATCCGGCCATGGAAGATTACCAACTGGATATTATGATTGGCGAAGGCCCGGCAGCGCGCTCAATCAAACTGGATCTGCCGCCCTTTACCCTGATCGGTGCCACGACGCGGGCAGGCTCGCTGACCTCGCCCTTGCGCGATCGCTTCGGCATCGTACAGCGTCTGGAGTTTTATCAGGTAAAAGATCTCCAGCATATCGTAGGCCGGAGTGCCGCCTGCCTTGGCCTGGCGCTGAGCGAAGAAGCCGCGCTGGAAATTGCCCGCCGCTCTCGGGGCACACCACGTATCGCCAATCGCCTGCTGCGTCGGGTACGCGATTTTGCGGAGGTGCGTGCAAATGGTCTTCTGAGCGGCGAGGTGTCGGTAACAGCACTCAATATGTTGAATGTGGACAGTGAAGGCTTCGACTATATGGATCGTAAACTGTTGCTGGCCATTATTGATAAATTCACCGGTGGCCCGGTGGGGCTGGACAACCTGGCGGCGGCGATTGGTGAAGAGCGGGAAACGATCGAAGATGTCATCGAGCCATTCTTGATTCAACAGGGCTTTATTCAGCGCACACCGCGCGGCCGGATGGCCACGCAGCATGCCTATCGCCACTTTGGTATCACCAAAGACGCGTGATTACAGCGCCGGTTTGCGCACCATGCTGAGCATAAAAAGTATGGCTGCGCACAGCACCACTGAAGGGCCGGCAGGCGTGTCATAAAATGCCGAGAAGGTTAATCCACCGGTTACCGCTATGATCCCAATCAGTACGGCGACCGCCGCCATCATTTCAGGTGAACGGGCAAAGCGCCGGGCAGTGGCGGCCGGAATAATCAGCAGCGATGTGATGATCAGTGCGCCAACAAATTTCATCGCCACACCAATGGTCAATGCGGTTACCAGCATCAGCATCAGTCGGGTGCGTTGAATATTGACGCCGTCAACCTGAGCCAGCTCCGGGCTGATGGTCATCGACAACAGTGCGCGCCACTGCCAGGCCATCACGGCCAGGACGAACAGCACGCCAGCCGCCATCGCCCACAGATCGCTGGGCGTTACCGCCAGCAAATCACCAAACAGATAGGCCATCAAATCCACCCGGACATTCGACATCAGGCTCACCACGACCAGCCCAAGTGAGAGTGCACTGTGTGCCATAATCCCCAGCAGCGTATCAATCGCCAGATGTGGGCGGCGTTCCAGCCAGACCAAACCCAACGCCAGACAGACCGTCACCATGATCACGGCGTAATAGGGATTGACGTTGAGCAGTAAACCAAAAGCGACACCGAGCAGTGAGGCATGCGCCAGCGTATCGCCGAAATAGGACATCTTACGCCAGACGACAAACGAGCCCAGTGGACCGGCCGCCAGCGCCAGCATCACGCCGCCCAGCCAGCCCGGAAGCAGTAATTCAATCATGATGGACCCGGTCCTTTGCGTAATACGATACGTCCCTGAAGATCGTGACGGTGATTATGATGATGACGATAGATAGCCAGTTCCTGCGCGCCACGCGGTCCAAACATCGCGATAAACTCCGGATGCTGTGACACCGCTTCAGGCGTACCTGAACAGCAAATATGATGGTTAAGACAGAGCACTTCATCCGTTTTTGCCATGACTAAATGCAAATCATGGGAAACCATCAGCACGGCACAATTCAGTTCATGACGCAGCTGATTGATCAGATCGTAAAGCGCGACTTGCCCGTTAACGTCCACGCCCTGAGTCGGTTCATCCAGCACCAGCAACTGAGGCTGACTGAGCAGGGCGCGGGCCAGTAACACGCGCTGGGTTTCGCCGCCCGACAGTTTCTGCAACGGTGATTTCAGCAGGTGTCCGGCCTGAACGCGCTTCAGGGCCGGCAAAATATCCTGATTACGGGCGCCACGTGACAAACGCATAAACCGCTCGACCGTCACCGGCAGCGTAGGATCGATATGCAGTTTCTGTGGCACGTAACCGATACGCAAGTCCGCACTTCGGCGAACCTGACCGGACGTGGGCGCAAGCAGGCCAAGTACCACCCGAACCAGCGTCGATTTACCCGCGCCGTTAGGACCCAGCAGCGTTAAAATTCTACCAGGATGAAGTTCTAAACTCACGCCAGATAACACCGGGCGATGATCAAAACTAATGGATACGTTCTCAAGTGTGACAAGTGATGGCATAAGATTTACAGGTTGCACAGAATTTCGAATGTTATAATATCACATCCAATCTGTTGATGACGAAGGAATGACGCATTATGTTACATAATAAAAAAGGGGTATTTTTTACCCTGACTGCGATGGCTTTTGCGACCTCTGCTGTCTTACCTGCGCATGCCACTATCGTGGCCTCAATTAAGCCCGTAGGGTTTATCGCCTCGGCCATTGCTGATGGCGTGACGCCCGTGGACGTTTTGCTGCCTGATGGGGCATCCGAACACGATTATGCCTTGCGTCCCTCTGACGTAAAACGCTTACAAAACGCGGAGTTAGTTGTTTGGGTTGGTCCTGAAATGGAAGCTTTCATGACCAAATCGGCCGCAGCACTGCCCGAGAAAAAGAATCTTGAGATAGCGCAAATTTCCGGCGTAAAACCGATGCTGCTCCGCGGTGGTGAAGAGGATGATCATCATGACCACGACGATACTGAGCACGATCACGATGCAGAGCATCACCATCATCATGGTGAGTTTAATATGCACTTGTGGATGTCACCAGAGATAGCGAAAAAAACCGCGGTTGCAATCCATGGCAAATTATTGGAACTTATGCCGCAGGATAAAGCCAAACTTGACGCCAACCTGCAGCACTTTGAGGCAGAATTAGCGAACACAGATAAGCGCATTATCTCACAGCTTGCTCCGGTTAAAGATAAAGGGTATTTCGTTTTTCACGATGCTTACACGTACTTTGAAAAACACTACGGTCTCTCGCCCACAGGGCATTTTACCGTTAACCCAGAAATTCAGCCTGGAGCACAGCGCTTACATCAAATTCGAACACAGTTGGTTGAGAAAAAGGCCGTTTGCGTCTTTGCTGAGCCACAATTCAGGCCGGCGGTCATCGATGCTGTTGCCCGTGGAACCCAGGTGCGAAAAGGCACGCTCGATCCACTGGGCACAGACATCAGCTTAGGAAAAGACAGCTATGTGAAATTCCTCTCACAGTTGTCGAGCCAGTATGAGACCTGCCTGAAAGGAGCATAGAGGAATAGTTCAACGTGCAGCAGATAGCCCGCTCTGTCGCCCTCGCATTTAATAATTTGCCGCGCCCCCACCGCGTTATGCTGGGATCGTTAACCGTTGTCACTTTGGCCGTCGCAGTCTGGCGGCCTTACGTCTACCACCCCAGTAACGATGTGACCCCCATCGTCAAAACTATCGAACTGGACAAAAACGAATTTCGGACACTGCTTCCTGAAGCCAGTGAACCCATCGATCAAAGCACCCCTGAACCGGATGAAGAGCTTCCTGCGGATGATGTCGATCAGGATGTTGCAGACAGCGCTGGTACGCATGAATACACGGTTTCTTCTGGTGACACGCTCAGTAGTGCATTGAATCAGTACGGTATCGACATGGGCGATATTAACGCCCTGGCCTCCAGCGATCGTGATCTGCGTAATTTACAGGTCGGTCAGCAGCTTAGCTGGACGTTAAACGACGACGGCGCACTGAACACCTTTACCTGGGAAATTTCGCGTCGGGAAACCCGCACCTATGAGCGCACCGATAACGGTGGCTTTAAAATGCAGTCGCAGATGCAGCAGGGCGAATGGCGCAATAGCGTGATGCAGGGTGAGGTACACGGCAGCTTTGCCGCCAGTGCCCGCCGTGCCGGCCTGACCAGTGGTGAAGCCAGCAGCGTCATCAAAGCGATGCAGTGGCAAATGGACTTTCGTAAGCTGCGTGCAGGCGATAAGTTTAGCGTGCTGATGTCACGTGAAATGATGGACGGCAAGAGTGCTCAAAGCCAACTGCTGGGTGTGCGTTTACGCAGTGGAGGTAAAGATTACTACGCCTTCCGTGCGGATGACGGCAAGTTCTATGACCGCAGTGGCGCAGGCCTGGCTCGTGGCTTTATGCGCTTCCCGACCGTCAAGCAGTACCGCGTGTCGTCTAATTTTAATCCCCGTCGCCTTAATCCGGTAACGGGACGCATTGCGCCTCATAAAGGCGTCGATTTCGCCTTACCGATCGGTACCCCTGTTCTGGCGGTTGGCGATGGTGAAGTCGTGGTGGCCAAAAATGGCGGCGCAGCCGGTAACTATGTTGCCATTCGGCACGGGCGTCAGTATATGACGCGCTATATGCACCTCAAAAAAGTGCTGGTGAAACCGGGGCAAAAAGTGAAGCGTGGCGATCGTATTGCGATCTCTGGCAACACCGGCCGTTCAACCGGTCCACACCTGCATTTCGAGATCTGGATTAATAACCAGGCTGTGAACCCCTTAACGGCCAAGCTACCGCGTATGGAAGGGCTGGCGGGTAAAGAACGAACACAGTATCTTGCTCAGGTGAAAGGCTGGCTACCCCAGTTGGGACTGAAGTAAGTTTTTGATAAAGTCGACGGTATTGCCGTCGACTTTTTTTATCTCTGGCGCAGGATGATTGCAAATTTACTCGTCGCCACTATCATTAGCCCGTCATTGATTGAGGCGAGTGCATGGAAACCCGTAAAAAAAATAACAGTGAATTTATTCCCGTTTTTGAACTTTCTTTTTTAAAACCAAAATACTGGGGCAGTTGGCTGGGCATTGGTGCGCTGGCTGGTATTGCGTTAGTACCGGCAAAAATGCGCGATCCGCTTCTGGGGCGGCTGGGTAAATTTGCCGGAAAGCTGGCGAAAGGAGCGCGTCGCCGTGCGCTGATTAATCTCTATTATTGCCTGCCTGAACTCAGTGAATCTCAGCGTGAAGCGATCGTGGATCAGATGTTTGCGACTGCGCCACAGGCCATGGCAATGATGGCGGAACTGGGCATGCGCGATCCGGCTCAGGTGCGAAAACGCGTTGAGTGGCACGGTCGTGAAATTATCGATCAGATGCTCGCCGAAAAGGAAAACGTGATTTTCCTGGTGCCGCATGGCTGGGCCATCGATATTCCCGCCATGCTGCTGGCGTCAGAAGGGCAAAGCATTGCTGCGATGTTCCATCACCAGAGCGACCCGCTGTTGGATTATGTCTGGAACCGCGCCCGACGCCGCTTTGGTGGACGTATGCATGCGCGCGAAAACGGCATTAAACCCTTTATCAGCTCGATCCGTCAGGGATACTGGGGCTATTATTTGCCCGATCAGGACCACGGCCCTGAACATAGCGAGTTTGTGGATTTCTTTGCGACCTATAAAGCCACGTTGCCTGCTGTTGGCCGGTTGATGAAAGTCTGCCGCGCGCGGGTTATACCGATGTTTCCGGTTTATAATGCCGAAAGCCATAAGCTGGAAATTTATGTCCGTCCGCCGATGGACGATTTAGTGGAAGCCGATGACCGTCAGTTGGCTCGCCGGATGAATGAAGAAGTGGAAGTGTTTGTGCGCCCTCATCCGGAACAATATACCTGGATATTAAAGCTGCTTAAAACACGCAAAGCGGGAGACAAAGAACCCTATTCGCGTGACGAGCTGTATCCGCGCAAATAACATGCAGGCCGCAAGGCGGCCTGCATGATTTAAAGTGGCGTCACTTTTGCGTGGCGCTTACGTTCGCGCAGAAACATCAGCACCAAACCAAACCACAGTATGCCGCTGATAAAGTTAATCAGGCTAAACCCGATCACCCCGCTGTTAAAATAAAAATGCTTAGCCAGTTCAATGCCCGTGGCCAGCGTCATAATGCTGACCATGCCCAGCATCGCCGCTACGCTGCCTTTGCCCTCATCGCTGGCATACAGCGTCAGGCGATAAAGACCGGCATTGACCATGCCGCCGCCAAACGCATACAAACTGAGTCCCGCCGTAATAAACAGGTAGCTGTGCGCGTTAAGCAGTGTGGCTAACAGGGCGAGACTCAGGCCCAGCAGTATCGGCCATGCCGCAAACCTGACGGGCTGTTCTATCGGCATCCGGCCTACCAGCTTACTCAACGTCACGTTGCCGGCGATCATCGCCAGAAAAACCGGGAGCTGGAGCAGGGCGTACTGCATACGGGAAAGCCCTTCATCCCGCATTAAAATCACCGGGGACAGCGCAACCCAGGTCAGGATGGGGATAAACACCAGCCCAATAGCGAAAGAGCCAAACATCACCTGACGATCTTTGAGAAGACGGCCGTAGTTGCGTGCCAGCACAGGCAGCGCAACAGACTGGGTGCGATCCCCGGCGGTTTCAGGCATGACGCGCCATAAAACGATAAATGCCACAGCGCTACAGGCGGCGAACAGCCAAAACATACTGCGCCAGCTTCCCACTGTCAGCCAGGCTGCGCCCGCCAGCGGGCCGGCAAGGGGAGCCAGTAAGGCCACGTTTGCCATCAGCGCCATGATGCGCACCGCTAAGGCTTCGTCAAAAGCTTCCTGGATGGCCGCATAACCTACCGCGCCAATAAAACACAGGCTGATGCCCTGGACGAAACGCAGGCTGACAAACTCCTGAATATCACTGACCCAGGTGGTCAGAATGCAGGCGGCAGCGAAAAACAGAATCCCAAACAGCAATACTGGCCTACGGCCATATTTATCTGACAGCGGGCCAAGTAACCACTGCAGCACAACGCCGCCCAGTAAATAGGCTGTGAGAGAGGTGGATACCCATTCTGCGCCTACATCGAATTCGGCAGTCACCAGCAACATGCCGGGTTGAATCATATCGTGAGCAATATAGGTCGCAAATTCGTACAGCACCATCGCCAGCGGAAACAGCATCATGCGACCAGTGAGCTGGCTGATGGGTTGGTAACGGGCCATCCGGCCTCCTTGTCAAAAAACAAAAACGCGACTGCAGGGCAGTCGCGTTTCCAATGGTAATACAGGTGAGGCTAAAAAGGCGGAATTAATCGACGCGCAGCACACGACCTGTATTGGTTGTGCCGGTGGCACCCATGACGTCACCCTGGGTTACCACAACCAGATCGCCAGACACCAGGAAGCCCTTGTCGCGCAGCAGATTTACCGCATCATGGGCGTTAGCCACGCCTTCATTGTTGCTGTCAAAGAACACCGGTGTGACACCACGGAATAAGGCCGTGATGTTCAGCGTGCGCTCATGACGAGACATGGCGAAGATGGGCAAGCCAGAGGTAATGCGCGAAGTCATCAGGGGCGTACGACCGGATTCCGTCATGGTGATAATCGCGGTTACACCCTGCAGGTGGTTGGCGGTGTACATCGCCGACATAGCGATAGCTTCTTCGATATTGTCAAACTGTACGTCCAGACGGTGTTTGGAGACGTTAACGCTTGGGATTTTTTCTGCACCCAGACAGACTTTTGCCATGGCAGCTACCGTTTCAGCAGGATACTGGCCTGCGGCGGTTTCAGCTGACAGCATTACGGCATCCGTCCCATCCAGCACGGCGTTGGCCACATCCATAACTTCTGCACGGGTTGGCATTGGGTTTGTGATCATCGATTCCATCATTTGGGTCGCGGTGATGATGGTACGGTTAAGCTGGCGGGCGCGGCGGATCAGCGCTTTCTGGATACCGACCAGTTCAGGATCGCCAATCTCGACGCCAAGGTCACCACGGGCGACCATAACAACGTCTGAGGCCAGAATGATGTCGTCCATGGCTTCCTGAGAGGCAACCGCTTCAGCACGTTCCACCTTGGCGACCATCAGGGCATCACAGCCGGCATCACGCGCCAGACGACGTGCATAGTGCATGTCTTCGCCGCAGCGCGGAAAGGAAACGGCCAGGTAATCAACGTTAATTTTTGCCGCAGTAAGGATGTCTGCTTTGTCTTTCTCGGTCAGCGCTTCCGCCGACAGACCGCCACCCAGTTTGTTAATGCCTTTGTTGTTAGAGAGCGGGCCACCAACCGTGACTTCGGTAAAGACTTTTACGCCCTGAACTTCCAGCACCTTTAACTGTACGCGCCCATCATCCAGCAGCAGGATATCGCCAGGCACCACGTCTTCAGGCAGACCTTTATAGTCGATGCCCACGCGCTCTTTATCGCCTTCGCCTTTCCCCATTGACGCATCCAGCAGGAAAGGGTCACCGACGTTCAGGAAGACTTTGCCTTCTTTAAAGGTTGAAACGCGGATTTTAGGCCCTTGCAAGTCGCCAAGAATGGCAACATGCCGCCCCAGTTTTGCCGCAATCTGGCGCACTTTGTCAGCACGTAGTTGGTGATCTTCAGCGGTGCCGTGGGAAAAGTTAAGACGCACGACGTTAGCGCCAGCAGCAATGATTTTTTCGAGGTTATTGTCGCGGTCAGTGGCTGGGCCGAGGGTGGTTACGATCTTGGTTCTTCTTAAACGTCGGGACATAGGGATTCCTTTGGAGGTTGGAACTGAGCTGAATCATTACATTTTAAGGGGTTAACCTATCAGATCATGCTTACCACACAGAGGTATTATTATACATTCGAGTGTGTCAGAACTGTGGCACCGGGCCTTAACGAAGTAAAGTAAAGGCATTTTTCTTAGATACAATACTGAGACTCACCAAGGAAGTCATCCCCTGGACGGCTTTAGCGAAAGCTTAATTGACCAGACGCAAGCCAGGTCGCTTTTTCGCACAGGCTACGCGCCAGCCAGATGCTGCCCGACCAGCCGGTGAATCAGGAGATATCGTTATCGGCGATAGCGGTTTTGTCGTAGCGCGAGGCCTTCAGGGCTTCTTTAACCCGCTTCAGGTTCTGCCGGAAGGATGGCCCCCGTTCCAGCGTAAATCCGGTAGCCAGCAGATCGATCACGGTGAGTTGAGCCAGTCGCGAGACCATTGGCAGATAGATATCGGTGTCCTCCGGCACATCGACGAGCAGCGCCAGCGTGGCGTTAAGCGCCAGCGGCGAGCCTGCTGACGTGATGGCGATAACGGTAGAACCGTTGGCGCGCGCGAGCTGCGCCAGCTCGACCATATTGCGGGTGCGCCCGGTATGGGAGATCAAAACAAACACCTCGTTGTCACGGCTGTTGATACAGCTCATGCGTTGCATCACCACATCGTCTGACCAGATAACCGGCAGCTTAAACCGCAAAAACTTGTTGAAGGCGTCATGCGCTACCACGGCGGACGCACCTAAACCAAAGAAGGTAATTTTATCGGTACGCGTTAAATAAACCACGGCCTGTTGCAGGGCAGCAAGATCGAGGCTGTCCCGTACCCGCTGAAGACCGGCCAGGGCGGAATCGAAGATTTTCTCGCTGTAGCGCTCAACGCTGTCATCTTCCTGCACATCCCGACTCAGCCAGTTAGGTGACTTCACCAGGGCCTGGGCAAGCTGAAGTTTAAAGTCGGGGAAACCCGCCGTGCCCAGGTGTCGGCAAAAGCGGTTTACCGTGGGCTCACTGACCTCGGCTGCCCGAGCCAGCGTGGCAATACTGGAATGTATCGCTTGCTCAGGTGCGGCGAGAATATGGTGTGCCACTTTACGTTCTGACTTACTGAGCACAGTCATCTGCGCACGAATTTTATCCAACATAGTCCTGACCTGCTAAGCATGGCGTATCTGTTAAAATGAATAATTGCTGTTGTTACAGTTAATTAACAGAGAATATACCCTGCCTGACCGACAGGGGCGCAAGGTCTGATAAGTCTGCAGCACTTTTTTTTGCGATAATCAGGCCCACGCTGGATTTTTGCCAGACAATATTTGACACAGAAAAATAGAGGAAAGCGCACGGGTCAACCTACCTCAGATGCTAATTGGGTGCAGAGTTAGCGTCGCGACGCCGCTGGCTGGTTTACCTGGCCTGGGGAAAAAAGTACATTGTGCTGAAAGAACATGACAACGTGAACCCGGTGCTCAGGACGCAACGCCACCGGGACAATCCTGCAACGAGGAGAGGAAAATGGCGGTAACACAAATAGCCCAGGCATGCGATCTGGTAATTTTCGGCGCCAAAGGCGATCTCGCCCGTCGTAAACTATTGCCCTCGCTGTATCAGTTAGAAAAAGCGGGCCAGATTCATGAAGAAACCCGAATCATCGGTGTGGGCCGGGCTGAGTGGGATAAAGCTGAATACACCAAAGTGGTGCGTGAAGCGTTAGAAACCTTCATGAAGGAAAAGATTGATGAAGCGCTCTGGGACAAGCTCAGCAGCCGTCTCGACTTCTGTAATCTTGATGTGAATGATACCTCGCATTTCCCACGACTGGGTAAGATGCTGGATCAGAAAAACCGTACCACCATCAACTATTTTGCCATGCCGCCAAGCACCTTTGGTGCCATCTGTCAGGGACTGGGCAAGGCGAAGCTGAATGACAAGCCGGCGCGTGTCGTGATGGAGAAGCCGCTGGGCACCTCGCTGGAAACGTCAAAAGAAATTAACGACAGCGTGGGCGAATATTTCGACGAGAGCCAGGTTTTCCGCATCGACCACTATCTGGGCAAAGAAACGGTGCTGAACCTGTTAGCCCTGCGATTTGCCAATGCCATCTTTGTGAATAACTGGGATAACCGCACGATCGATCACGTGCAAATTACCGTGGCCGAAGAAGTCGGTATCGAAGGCCGTTGGGGCTATTTTGATAAAGCCGGGCAGATGCGCGATATGATCCAGAACCATTTGTTACAGGTTCTGACGATGATCGCCATGTCTCCACCTTCCGATCTCAGCGCGGACAGTATTCGCGATGAGAAAGTGAAAGTGCTGCGCTCGTTGCGTCCAATCGATCAAACCAACGTCCGCGAAAAAACGGTGCGCGGTCAGTACACGTCTGGCTTTGTGCAGGGCAAGAAGGTACCAGGCTACCTGGAAGAAGAAGGCGCGAATAAAACCAGCGCTACTGAAACCTTTGTGGCTATCCGCGTGGATATCGATAACTGGCGTTGGGCAGGCGTACCTTTCTACCTGCGTACCGGTAAACGTCTCCCGACAAAGTGTTCAGAAGTTGTGGTGTATTTCAAAAACCCTGAGATGAACCTGTTCAAAGATTCCTACTCTCAGTTACCACAGAATAAACTCACTATTCGTCTGCAGCCTGACGAAGGTGTTGATATCGAGATCCTGAACAAAGTGCCAGGCCTGGATCACAAACATAAACTGCAAACCACCAAGCTGGATCTGAGCTACTCAGAAACCTTCAACCAGTCTCATCTGGCGGATGCCTACGAGCGCCTGTTACTAGAATCCATGCGCGGTATTCAGGCGCTGTTTGTGCGTCGCGATGAAGTGGAAGCCGCCTGGACGTATGTGGATTCGATTATCGATGCATGGGCCGCAGATGGCGATTCATCCAAGCCTTATCAGGCAGGGACGTGGGGGCCGGTTGCTTCCGTCGCCATGATTACCCGTGATGGTCGTTCCTGGAACGAATTTGAATAAATGCCTCAGCCCGCCGCGTGCGGGCTTTTTTTTGCACTCACTCTCAAAAATGAACTGCCGTTTTAAAAATCTCAACCTGCAATAGACGGATAAACCCCTGTTCCTGTATGGTAGTAGCGCTGTTAACAGGGCTGACGCTGTGTTTTCTCCGGCGTGCCGCTCCCAATGTTATGCATCAGGGGATGTGATGAAAAACTGGAAAACGAGTGCCGAACAGATTCTGAAAACCGGACCGGTCGTGCCGGTAATTGTGGTTAATAAACTGGAACATGCGGTTCCTATGGCGCAGGCGCTGGTCGCAGGCGGCGTCAAGGTGCTTGAGGTGACGTTACGCACCCCCGTGGCGATGGAGGCACTGCGTGCCATTATCAAACATGTGCCTGACGCCATTGTAGGGGCCGGCACCGTGCTTAACCCTCAACAGCTGCAGGAAGTCACAGACGCGGGTGCTCAGTTTGTGATCAGTCCGGGTATTACTGAGCCGTTGCTCAAGGCTGCGGTGGAAGGCCCGATCCCGCTGATTCCAGGTATTAGCACGGTGTCAGAATTAATGACGGGTATGGATTATGGTTTGCGGGAATTCAAATTTTTCCCGGCGGAGGCTAACGGCGGGGTAAAAGCGCTGCAGGCTATCGGCGGGCCTTTCCCTCAGGTCCGTTTCTGTCCGACGGGCGGTATCTCACCAGCGAATTACCGTGACTATCTGGCGCTGAAAAGCGTGCTTTGCATCGGCGGCTCCTGGCTGGTGCCCAACGATGCACTGGAAGCGGGTGACTGGCAACGCATTACCCAACTGGCGAGTGACGCCGTCGCTGGCGCGAAGTAAAGCAAGTCAAAAGTGTGCGGTGAGTCCCGGACTCACCGCAAACGGCATTAACCCTGAACGCTGACTGCTGCCGCGCTGGCGACCGCGCGCGCAACGGCTTCTTCGGTTGTATCAGCACAGGCCAGGGCGACGCCCAAACGGCGCTGACCCTCGATGTCCGGTTTGCCAAACAGACGCAACTGTAAACCTGCACCCAGCGCGGCTTCCACATTCACGAACTGCACATTCTGGCTGGTTAACTGCGGCAGGATCACGGCTGACGCAGAAGGGCCGTACTGACGAATGGCACCAATGGGCAGACCAAGAAAAGCACGAACGTGAAGGGCGAACTCAGACAGGTCCTGTGATATCAGCGTCACCATACCGGTATCGTGCGGCCGGGGTGAGACTTCACTGAATACCACGTCATCGCCACAGACAAACAGCTCCACGCCGAACAGTCCATAGCCACCTAAGGCTTTTACCACGGTTTCAGCGATATGCTGAGCACGTTGCAGTGCCAGTTCGCTCATCTGTTGAGGCTGCCAGGATTCGCGGTAATCGCCGTCTTCCTGACGATGGCCAATGGGTGCACAAAAATGAATGCCGTCAACGGCACTGATGGTCAGCAACGTGATCTCAAAATCAAACTTCACCACGCCTTCGACGATAACGCGTCCTGCGCCCGCACGGCCACCTTGCTGGGCATAGTCCCAGGCTTTTTCCAGCTGGCTGGCATCCCGGATAAAGCTCTGACCTTTACCTGAAGAGCTCATCACCGGTTTAACGATGCATGGAAACCCTATCTCGGCGGCGGCAGACACAAAATTATCTTTACTGTCGGCAAAACGGTAGCTGGAGGTAGGAAGCGCCAGCTCCTCTGCCGCCAGACGACGAATGCCCTCGCGGTTCATGGTCAGGCGCGCGGCGCGTGCAGTGGGCACCACGTGCTGGCCTTGCTGCTCCAGCTCCAGAAGCTTATCGGTCGCGATAGCTTCAATTTCGGGCACGACAAAGTGAGGCTTTTCCTGCGCGATAACGGCGGCCAGTGCATCACCATCCAGCATGTTAATCACATGGCTGCGATGGGCAACATGCATCGCAGGCGCATCGGCATAGCGGTCAACCGCGATCACTTCCACACCCAGACGCTGACATTCCAGCGCAACTTCTTTGCCCAGTTCACCTGAGCCCAACAGCATAACGCGCGTTGCGGCAGGGCGCAGCGCAGTTCCGAGAGTCGTCATAAATCCACCTAAAATCAAAGCAGTCAAAATGCGCGCGCAGTATATACGAAAACGTTTGCGTTCTCACCCCTTCTGCTGTTGAGGCAGGGTTTGCGCTACTTTTCCTGCTCTGACGTTTCCTGACATCTTTTTGGTAATGATGATGTTTCCGAATGGTTAAGGGAGTGAACGATGAATAACTGGCTGCAACAGATTCAATCGCTACTGGCTACAAAAAGCAGCGATGGCAAATCCAGCGGTGGATTGAGCGATATGTTGGCTCCGGGTGCACTGGGTGGGCTGGCGGGCATGCTGGTGGCCAGCAAATCATCCCGGAAGTTGTTAACCCGCTATGGCGGCAAAGCATTGATTATCGGCGGCGGTGCAGCAGCAGGGGCTGTACTGTGGAACAAATACAAACAACGGGTGCGGGAAACCCATCAGAATGACCCCGGCTTTGGCGAATGGCAAACGCCTGTGGATCAGCGGGCAGAACGTCTGGTAACCGCTCTGGTCTTTGCCGCCAAAAGTGATGGTCATATCGACGATCGGGAACGCGCAGCGATTGAGCAAAATATCCATCAGGCAGGCTACGGTCAGGATGCCGAAACGCTCATCCAGCAGGCTATGCAGCGACCGCTGGACCCTGAGTGGCTCGCCGCTGATGTCAAAAATGAAGAAGAGGCGCTTGAACTCTATTTTCTGAGCTGTGCCGCCATTGATGTGGACCATTTTATGGAGCGCAGCTATCTATCGGCACTGGGCGATGCGTTAAAAATCCCACAGGATGTCCGTGATGGCATTCAGCAAGATATCCTCCAGCAGAAAGCCAGCTAATCCCGAACAGGGCCGCCACATGGCCCTGAATTAATTAACAATGTTCTTACTTAACTTGGCATCTGATTACATTAGTGCCACGCTTAGTGTTCATTACATTCAGCGGGACGGATGACATGAAAGCACCGAGCGCAAAAAAAATACCTTATGAACTCTCGTTGCATGGCGAGACGCGCGTTGATAATTATTACTGGTTGCGTGATGACAGACGTGAAGACAGCGACGTACTGGACTATTTGCGCGCTGAGAACAATTACGGCCAAAAAATCATGGGTTCACAGCAGCCCTTACAGCATCGTATTCTGCATGAAATTATCGACCGCCTGCCACCGCAGGATCACTCCGTACCTTATGTGAAAAATGGCTATCGCTATCAAAGCCGGTATGAAAGCGGCAATGAATACGCTGCCTATTACCGACAGCCAGCCGCCAGCGAGGAGAGCGAGGCGTGGACGTTGCTGCTGGATGCGAATCAGCGTGCGTCGCACAGTGATTTTTACACCATGGGCGCGCTGCACATCAGCCCGGATAACCGGGTAATGGCGCTGGCAGAAGACTTTCTTTCCCGGCGTCAGTACGGTATCCGCTTTCGCAATCTGGATAACGGCAGTTGGTATCCAGAGGTGCTCAACGATGCGTCCTCCAGCTTCGCGTGGGCCAGCGATTCGCGCACGCTCTATTACGTACGTAAACATCCGCAAACCCTGTTGCCTTACCAGCTCTGGCAACATGAGTTGGGCACGCCGCAGAGCGACGATCGGTTAGTTTACGAAGAAAAAGACGATACCTATCACCTCAGCATCCATAAAACCACATCGAAACAATTCATCCTGGTCGTGCTGTACAGCACCAGCAGCAGTGAAATTCAGCTGATTGATGCCAGTTTCCCGGACGCTATTCCACAGGTTTTTTTGCCCAGACGGCGCGATCACGAATACAGTCTCGATCATTATGACCATACATTTTTTATACGCTCGAATCGCGATGGGAAAAACTTCGGCCTGTATCGCAGCCGCTATCTGGAGGAGTCACGTTGGGAAACCGTGATCCCGGCGCGCGACCATATTGTGATGGAAGACTTTCAGCTCTTCCGTGACTGGCTGGTGGTGGAAGAGCGCCAGCGTGGGCTGACCAGCCTGCGGCAAATCAACTGGCAAACGGGAGAAACCAGCGGCATTGCGTTTGACGATCCCACCTATGTCACCTGGCTGGCATACAACCCCACGACCCGCACCAGCAAGCTGCGCTATGGTTATTCGTCAATGACCACGCCCGCCACGTTGTTTGAACTGGATATGGACACGGGCGAGCGCCGCATTTTGAAACAGAGTGCGGTAAAAGACTTTAATCCGGATGATTACAAAAGCGAGCACCATTGGATCACCGTCTCTGACGGGACAGAAGTACCGGTCTCGCTGGTGTACAACCGCAAGTATTTCCAGAAGGGGCAAAACCCGATGCTGGTTTACGGGTACGGCGCCTATGGCAGTAGCATGGACGCTGATTTTAGCGTCAGTCGCCTCAGTCTGCTGGATCGCGGTTTTGTCTATGCGCTGGTGCATGTGCGAGGCGGCGGGGAGATGGGACAGCAGTGGTATGACGGTGGTCGACTGCTGAATAAAATGAACAGCTTCACCGATTTTATCGATGTGACGAATGCGCTCGTGGCTCGCGGATTCGGTCATCCAGACCGGCTTTACGCGATGGGCGGAAGTGCGGGGGGATTACTGATGGGCGCGATCATTAATCTGGCCCCAACGCTTTATCATGGCGTGGTCGCACAGGTGCCTTTTGTCGATGTGTTAACCACCATGCTGGACGAGTCTATTCCTCTGACGACCGGAGAATATGAGGAGTGGGGCAATCCCAATGAGGCGGAATACTACCGCTATATCCGGCAATACAGTCCTTATGACAATGTTGAAGCAAAAACCTGTCCCCACCTGCTGGTGACAACCGGATTGCATGATTCACAGGTGCAATACTGGGAACCGGCTAAGTGGGTGGCAAAACTGCGGGAGCATAAAACGGATGACAATCTGCTGCTGCTGTGTACCGACATGGACTCGGGGCATGGCGGCAAGTCGGGTCGATATAAGGCTTATGAAGGCGTAGCCCTTGAGCTCACCTTCATTGTCGCCCTTGCGCAGGGTAGCCTGCCACCGGCAGATCTTACGGAAGCTGACTAAGACATTTACGCAGCGCCTGCCGCAATGGTGGGCGCAAATCTTTTACGTTATCCAGCATCCATTTCAAATAACCCGGATCTTTACGGGCAATCACGGCCAACGCCTGACCACGATACTTGCCAAATGGCAGCACATCATCACGTTGAGCGGCAGGCTGCGAGCGTTGACACATTTCTTCCGCATTCCAGCCGGAGATCGCCATAATCCTGATGAGCAGGGCAGCCGTGACATAGCAGTCGTAAAGTGCCCGGTGGGCATGTAACTCCGCGGGCGGGGTAACTTCCAGCTTAAGGCTATGGCGCAGCGCCTGATTGCCATATTTGATGCCCGGCCACAGCTGACGTGCCAGCGTCATCGTGCAGATCCACTCGCCGTGCATTTCCGGCAACATCCGGCGATCGAAACTGGCGTTATGTGCCACATAAAAGGCACTGCCGTGATAGCGGGCGACGGCCTCTTCAATCGGCGGTTTGCCGATGACCATGGCTTCCGTAATGCGGTGCACGGCCATGGCCTGACGACTGATTGGCCGGTCAGGTGACACAAGATCGCTCATTGGATTGACGATCTGGCCGTCAACCACATCGACCGAGGCAACCTCCACCACGCCGCCTTGCAGCCCGCAGGTTTCCGTATCAATTACGCGTAGCATCATTATTTCTGTTTAGGCTCGTAGGGCAGGCGTGACAAGTTGAGAGAGGCCTGACGGTAATGCATTAAACGCTGACGAAACCAGTCGCGCAGGGCTTCTGGTTGTTCATTCGCGACCATTTCAGCCACGACAGGCATGTTATAGCGCTCTTTAAACGCAACGCCTGCCGCCGCCAGATCGACATTAACTTTGTCTTTCTCTTCCTGCGACAGCAAGGCAAGGTTATGACTCATGATGTTCTCCCGATAAACGTGGCCAAACGGAATGTTTTCCTCCGCATAGCGCAAGGTACAGGATAGCATTGCTGGCCTCGACAGTTAAATCGCTGCGGCGTATTCTTGCGCCACGCTCGTGGCCTTAACGACAGCTAACAGGATGATGTGATGAACAAAACAGCGATTTCTCGTGTGGTAATCGGCCTGGTTGCCACTGGTGCCCTGGCTTTTAGCCAGTTCGCGCTAGCCCATGCGCATCTGCAGTCTTCGACGCCTGCAGCCAACGCGGCGGTTTCACCCGCCCCACAGAACATTACGCTGACCTTCACCGAAGATGTGGAAGCGGCATTCAGTGGCGTTGAGGTAACCAATGCACAGCATAAAGCCGTAGGCGAAAAGGCCCGGCTGGATGGCAAGCAGCACAACCGCCTGCTGGTGGATTTTGCCCAACCGCTGGCGCAGGGCAGCTATCAGGTCAACTGGCACGTGCTGTCCGTGGATGGGCATAAGACGCACGGACGTTACGCTTTTACCGTGAAATAAATCTGTGACCCTGTTGTGGCTGGTGCTGCGCGCGCTGCATTTCACGGCGTTGATATTGCTGGTGGGAAGTACCTTTTATACCACGCTGCTGGCGCCTGCTGCGTTTCGGCCATCACTGGCAACCCGTCTGTTTCCCTTGCTAAAGGCAAGCGCCTGGCTGGCGCTGTTAACGGCGCTAGGGATGCTGGCCACGCAAAATGTGCTGATGAGCGGCGACTGGCATAATCTGTCAGACATGTCTGTCTGGTTGGCGGTGTTCTCAACCCGCTGGGGATCGGTATGGCAATGGCAGCTACTGTTTGCGCTGTGCGGCCTGGCCGCGATAATCCTGCGCGGGCGGCTACGTCAGCAGGTCTGGCTGTTGTCTGGCCTGCTGCAGACCGGCTCCCTGGCGCTCACCGGCCATGCCGCGATGCGCGAAGGCATAACCGGACTGCTGCAACAAGGTAACCACGCAGTACATTTAGTCGCCGCCGCCTTCTGGGCGGGCGGGTTAGTGCCGATGCTGGTGCTGATGCGAGTGGCACGTAATATTGAATTCCGGACTGATGCCATCCGAACCATGATGCGTTTTTCCCGTTATGGTCACATTGCTGTAGCCTTAACGATCGTCACCGGTGTGATTAACAGCCTGCTGATTGCCGGGTCGCCAGTAGACTGGCATCTCAATGATTATGTTGTACTGTTGTTGTGCAAGGCAGGGCTGGTGTCACTTATGGTGCTGATTGCGCTCTGGAACCGCTACTGGCTGGTCCCGCGCTTTCATGTTGCGGGCCTTGCTGCGCAACGTCTGTTTATTCGTATGACTCAGCTGGAAATTGTGCTGGCATGCGGCGTAGTGGGGTTGGTCAGCGTGTTTGCCACGTTGTCGCCAACCTGATTGATAAGAACCCGATAAAGGTAAGTTATGTTGCTGAAGAGAGCGATCCCCACACTGCTGTTATTAACGCTGGCTGGTCAGGCGCTGGCGGCGCAAATCATCACCGTCAGCCGTTTTGAAATTGGCAAAGACAAATGGCCATTTAATCGTGAAGAGGTGATGTTAACCTGCGAGAAAGACGGATCGCTGTTTGCCATCAATCCCAGTACTCTGATGCAGTATCCGCTCAATGATAAAGCGGATGCCCAGCTCAACGCTAAGCGGGTGACAGCGCAGCCCATCAGTGTGATTCAGGCACCCGATAAAGCACATCCGGGTCAGATGATGAGTCTGCAACCGATTGTTGAACGCGCCCAGGCGCTGTGCACCCAATAAGACTCAGGGCACGGTGACGTGCCCGAATCACCGCAAATTTGTCTTACCGGTCACAAACCTGTCGGGTTTATGGACTGAGCCGCTGCGCTGGCTGGAAAATCTACAGGGTTGTCCTACGCTTTATTAGCAAGGCGAGAGCCTCTATCAATGCCAACTTTTAGCGCACGGCTCCTTGAGAGCCATTTCCCTGGACCGAATACAGGAATCGTGTTCGGTCTTTTTTTGCTTTTCTGCACGCTACATGACGGCGCAGATTGTCTGAGATGTTATCCACCCGACAGCACCCGGCCCCCGCAACCGGAGGGCCGAAACGTAACCGGCGCGGTCACGTTTCATTGCCTTGTGCTAAAGGGCGCTACACCTGGAACGCTGCAACCATGCCACGCAGTGCGTGTGCCTGTTCAGAAAGTGACTGTGAAGCAGAGGAGGACTCCTCAACCAGTGCGGCGTTGTTTTGGGTAACGCTGTCCATCTGACTCACGGCGATGCTGACCTGCGAAATCCCCTGCATCTGTTCGGACGAGGCCAGAGAGATCTCATCCATTGCCGTTGCCAGTTCACCCACCATGTTAACAATCTTCAGAATACTTTGACCGGTTCCACTCGCGACTGTCACACCGTCTGCAACCTGTTGAACGGCCTGTTCAATCAGCGTTTTTATTTCCTTGGCGGCGATAGCACTACGCTGGGCCAGATTTCGGACTTCCCCTGCCACTACGGCAAAACCGCGACCCTGCTCTCCGGCCCGCGCGGCTTCAACGGCGGCATTAAGCGCCAGAATATTGGTCTGAAAAGCAATGCCTTCAATGACGCCGGTGATATCACGGATCTTTGTCGCACTGTCTGAAATCTCTTTCATGGTTTCCGACATCCGTTGCATATCTGCCTCGCCACGTTGAGCCAGATTGGCTGTCTCGCGCGCTGATGTCGCTGTGTGCTGTGCCCCAGAGGTATTGCTCTTCACTGTCGCGGTTAACTGCTCCATGCTGGCAGCGGTTTCCTGTAAGGCGGCAGCCTGCTCTTCAGTACGGGAAGAGAGTTCGGTATTGCCTTGTGCGATTTCATCGGCGGCCAGCGCGACGTTAGCGGAAGAGCTTTTGATCTCTGAAACCAGGCTGCGGAGCCTGGCCTGCATACCGTCAAGGGAGGCCAACAGGCTTGAAGTATCGTCACGACGCAGTAGCACTGCGGAGGTCAAATCACCGTTGGCAATCGCAGCCGCAATAGACTGGGCCTGAGCAGGCTCGCCCCCTAACTGACGCATCAGCACACGGGTGATAATAAATCCGGTGACGACTGAAAACACGATGGAAAGCAGGCCCAGGATAACCAAAATGAGTGTTGAGGTTCGGGTTGAACGACTGTTATCTTCGACTGCTTTACGGCTGTTATTCAACTGAACGGTAGTCATTTCGCTAAGAGAACTGAGTAGTGCACGTTGAGCAGGACGCACCGTTACCATCAGGTAATTTATGGCTTCTTGTGAACGGTTATCCAGACCAAACTGACCGGCCTTTTCCAGACCGGCGATCACCTGATCTTCATTGACCTGAAGTTTTTCCAGCGCGGCACGCCCGGCGGCCGTGGAGTCCGTACGCATGATGGTTTCAAGGGCTTCACGATTTTTTAAATAAGCCGCTTTTTGCAGTTTCAGCCGCTCCCACTCAGGCTGCATTGCTTTGATATCGGTAAGAAGCGCGAGGTTTCTCGCTGCAATAGCCATATCTCTCAGTTCATCTCGCATATCAACAGCGAGTTGATATTTGCGCATCTTAACATTGACCGCATCATCCATACCGGCACTGGCGGAATTAAGGGCTTTGAAAGAAATAACAATACAAATAATAAAAAGCAGAATTAACAGGCCAAAACCTATTGCCAGACGCGTTGAGATTTTCATCTTAGAATTCCTGAAAGTTAAGTTCAGGGTTCTTATCGGCAGAAAATATATAAAAAATTAATAAAAAATGCACATTTTTGAAATAATAAAATCTGTACGTAGGGTGAAAGTTTCTGGGGGAATGGTCATTTAAAAGGACTTGTAAGTTTAATTAACCAATTGAACATGGGGATGATAGGGAGGAGGATAATTTTTCAAAGCTATTATGCAGCACAGCAGTGGATCGCTAAAGATGTGCCACGAGGAAAGAACTGCATTTTCCTTAATTTGAAATAAGTGCCCCCATTTTCCTTATGCGTGACGCTTTTGTTAAATTAACAGACAAGTTTATCCGATCGCCTGCTACATTAAATTTAACGACATTTTAAAATGTGTTAACGAAACTCTGTCTCAAAAACTAAACTGCGATTCGAACCGGTGATTTTCTTTCACGGGAGTGAAGCACGCTCGCGCCTTGATGAAGACTGCTGATAGCTTTAGTCACTCAACCCGGTGCGTCGTAAATGATAGTTAACCTGGTAATCGTAGGTGTTTCTGTACATCACTGCGTAGTTGATAAATGCGCCCGTATTGCTGTATGAAAGCGAATCGACTCTGAGTAGCAGTGTTTTCTCAGCGATATTCATGAGGTGCGACAGGCGCTTATCTGATAAAACCGGGCTCAAAGATTCGTAATTGCCCTCTAAAACAATGCCACATTCCTGCTCGATATAGTCAAATTTAGATTTTTCCAGATGGGCCAGGGTAAGATCAGGAAATGTTTTAACTGGCATATAACTTTCTTCAAGCATCAGCAGCTTTTCATCAACATATCGTAACCGACGTGAGAAAAAGAGGCGTTCACCGCTGTTTATGCGTAACTGACTGGCTACGGCGGGAGGCGCGGCGATTAATTCAAATGCCAGAACTTTACTAATAACCTCCTTTCCCTGCAGACGTAATACCTCAGCCAGCCCGGTGAGCGAACTGGTTTCATGACAAATATCCTTTCCTGAAACGTAGGTTCCGCTGCCATGTCGTCGCTCCAGCAACCCTTCACTGACCAGCAAATCTATTGCCTTACGTAGGGTCATTCTCGCCACGCCAAATTCTGTGGCGAGCACTTTTTCAGCCGGTATAGCACTACCGACTGCCACGTAGGGTGAATTTAACCGGAGACGAAGTTTGTCAGCAATAAATTTATAGATCACTTCTGTACCTCCTGGAATGGGGACATAACCGCCAACATACGTAGCATAACGTTAAGGCGTGCAGGGGTTATAAATAAACTCAATTTTTATTTTTTTAACCGCACGGCAAGATGTCTGGTTATTACCATGAAAATAGACATCATGATTAAAAATAAAACCATGAGGGTGCTCACAAAGTCGCCAGTGACCACGTATGTCAGGTGAGGTATTGCCTTATTTTGACTGCGGTTACATTGACTATAACGATATATTCTTAGAGTCGTTGCGTGAGGAACTAAAATGCTCAGTCAAATACAGCGCTTTGGCGGCGCCATGTTTACCCCAGTATTGTTATTTCCCTTTGCCGGCATCATCGTTGGCCTTTCAATTATGTTACGCAACCCTTTATTTGTAGGGGAAGCACTAACGCATCCAGATAGTTTATTTAATCAAATAGTGTTCATTATTGAAGAAGGCGGCTGGACGGTTTTTAGAAATATGCCGTTAATTTTTGCGGTTGGCTTGCCGGTGGGGTTGGCAAAACAGGCTCAGGGACGTGCCTGCCTGGCCGTTGTCGTCAGTTTTTTAACCTGGAATTACCTGATTAATGCCATGGGCAGCACCTAGGGCGATTTTTTTTCCGTCGATTTTTCCAAAGGCACTGAAGCCGGAAGCGGACTGGCCATGATCGCCGGGATAAAAACGCTGGATACCAGCATCATCGGTGCCATCGTCATCGCCGGTCTGGTGACGGCGCTACACAATCGTTATTTTGATAAACCACTGCCGGTGTTTCTGGGTATTTTTCAGGGCTCATCATTTGTGGTCATTGTTGCCTTCTTAGCGATGATCCCCTGCGCCTGGTTAACGCTGTTTGGCTGGCCCAAAATTCAAATGGGCATTGAGTCGCTTCAACAGTTTTTACGCGATGCGGGCGCTGTTGGCGTGTGGGTTTATACCTTTCTTGAACGCATTCTGATCCCCACCGGACTGCACCATTTTATTTATGGACCTTTTATCTTTGGCCCGGCAGTGGTTGAAGGTGGCATCCAGGTTTACTGGGCCGAGCATCTGCAGGCGTTCAGCCAGAGCACGCAACCCCTCAAACAACTGTTTCCTCAAGGCGGTTTCGCCCTTCATGGCAACGCCAAAGTGTTTGGCGCAGTGGGGATTGCGTTGGCGATCTATTCGACAGCCTCACCGCTTCAGCGGATCAAAGTCGCAGGGTTATTAATTCCGGCCACGTTGACAGCCGTACTGGTCGGCATCACAGAACCCCTGGAGTTTACCTTCCTGTTTATTTCGCCCCTGTTGTTTGCGGTGCACGCTGTGCTGGCCGCCAGCATGGCGACAGCAATGTATATGTGCGGCGTCGTGGGGAATTATGGCGGCGGCTTACTGGACCAGTTTCTGCCGCAAAACTGGATACCCATGTTCCCTAATCATGCTGGCATGGTCCTGACCCAAATAGGCATTGGCCTGGTTTTTACGGGCCTCTACTTTGTGGTTTTTCACCAACTCATCCTGCGGTTGAACCTGAAAACGCCCGGTCGTGAGGACAGTGAAGTCAGGCTTTACAACAAAGCCGACTACCGGGCAGCGCGACACGCGCCTGCTTCATCTGGTGGGCAGAACCCGCAACACGATCAGGCACGGGGTTTTCTGCATGCATTGGGCGGGGCCAGCAATATAGCCAACATCAACAACTGCGCCACGCGCCTGCGGATAACCCTGGTCGATGAGGCTAAAACGCAAAACGATGCCGCGTTTATGGCGCTGGGGGCGCACGGTGTCGTCCGGCGTGGCAACGGTATTCAGGTCATCGTGGGCTTACAGGTCCCCCAGGTGCGCGAGCAACTTGAAAGCCAAATGAAAGACCAGGCCGAATCTGAAGCAACACCTTCCATGGAGAAACCATTATGAAGACATTCTCAGTTTTAATTGCGGGCGGCGGCAGCACGTTTACGCCGGGTATTGTGCTGATGCTCCTGGCGAACCGGCACCGCTTTCCTTTGCGCCAGCTGAAATTTTACGATAATGACGCCGCCCGTCAGGAAACCATTGCACAGGCCTGTCAGATTATCTTGCAGGAACAGGCACCTGAGATTGCGTTCAGCTACACCACCGATCCGCAGGAAGCATTTAGCGACGTCGATTTTGTTATGGCGCATATTCGGGTCGGTAAATATCCCATGCGTGAGCAAGATGAAAAAATCCCGTTGCGTCATGGTGTGCTGGGCCAGGAAACCTGTGGGCCGGGTGGCATTGCCTATGGGATGCGCTCAATCGGCGGCGTCCTTGAGCTCGTCGATTATATGCAACAGTACTCACCCGACGCCTGGATGCTGAATTATTCTAACCCGGCCGCCATCGTGGCTGAGGCAACGCGGCGCCTGCGACCTGAGGCGAAGATCCTGAACATTTGTGATATGCCGATTGGTATAGAAGGTCGGATGGCGAAAATTGTCGGTCTGCAAGACCGCAAACAAATGCGGGTACGCTACTACGGACTCAATCATTTTGGCTGGTGGACTGCTGTTGAAGATCTGAAAGGAAATGATTTGATGCCACAACTGCGTGAGTACGTGGCGAAACACGGCTATGTGCCGCCTTCAGAGGCGTCGTCAGTGGAGCCGAGTTGGAACGACACCTTCGTGAAGGCGCGCGATGTGCAGGCGCTGGACCCACTGACGTTGCCCAATACCTATCTGAAATATTATCTGTTTCCAGATTATGTGGTCGCGCATTCCAATCCTGCACGCACCCGCGCTAATGAAGTGATGGATCATCGTGAAAAGCAGGTATTCAGTGCCTGCAGGGCAATCAGCGATGCAGGTCATTCATCTGCCGGCGAGTTGGAGATAGACGAACATGCTTCCTACATTGTCGATCTGGCAACCGCGATCGCCTTCAATACTCAGGCGCGTATGCTGTTAATTGTGCCTAACCGGGGTGCCATTTCCAACTTCGACCCGGAAGCGATGGTGGAAATTCCCTGTCTGGTCGGTCGTAACGGTGCAGAAGCGCTTCAGGTTGGAGACATTCCTACTTTCCAGAAGGGCTTAATGAGTCAGCAGGTTGCGGTCGAAAAGCTTGTGGTGGAGGCATGGGAACAGCGTTCCCGGCAAAAGTTATGGCAGGCCATTACCTTGTCTAAAACGGTGCCGAGTGCGGCGGTCGCAAACGCGATTCTCGACGATCTTATCGAGGCGAATAAAGCCTTCTGGCCGCCATTGAGCTAAACCGCCAGCCAGCCTGGGATTGCGTTCAGGCTGGCTGACTTCAGCGCACACAGGGCGAGCCAACAGAATCGAATGCCGTTATGGATCACCCTGTGGATGGAGCGCGGGAGATGCCAATATTCTAACGTGCACTGAGCGGCGATAGCCGTGCTGTGCGCAGCGCGCGAGGTAGATACCTGTGAGCCATTCATCTTCACCGTAACCCATTCTTGATTTTCAACACGCATCCCGCCACATTACCTCCTCGCATCCTGCCTTTTGTAACGGAGTTGATAATGTCGACGGAAAACCAACTGGCTTTATTGCAGCGTATTGATGAACGCTACCGTGCACTCACCGGACGCGGCCTTTATTGCCCCGATGAGCATGTTGATCGCTACCTGTGGCTGCATGAACATGCACCGTACAGCATTCTGGCCCACAGTAGCGAAGCCGATCCGGTATTTGTTTATGCCAATCGTTGTGCACTGAGCTGCTTCAAATACAGCCTGGAAGAGATGCTGCAATTGCCTTCACGACTCAGTGCCGGACCTTCCGACAGGGAAGCGCGGCAGCGCCTGCTGGACATTGTCAAACGCGACGGCATTGCCACCGGCTACAGCGGGCCGCGGGTAGATAAACAGGGCAAGAGTTTCATCATCTATGAGGGCGAGGTATGGCAGTCAGACAGGGACGCAGAGGCCGGCTGGGGCCAGGCCGCACTGTTCTGGCCCGGTCCCCGTAACGGGATGGCAGAGATAACCTGATCGGTCAGGTCATCTCTGCCAGATGAAGAGGGCGCATTTATACCCTGAAGGCTTCGACCATGCCGCGCAGGGCGTGCGCCTGTTCAGAAAGTGACTGTGAAGCGGACGATGACTCTTCCACCAGGGCGGCGTTATTCTGCGTGACGCTGTCCATCTGGCTGACGGCGACGCTGACCTGAGAAATGCCCTGCATCTGTTCGGAAGAGGCCAGTGAGATCTCATCCATCGCGCTGGCCAGATCGCCCACCATGCTGACAATCTTCAGGATGCTTTCACCTGTACCGCTGGCGACTTTCACGCCGCTACCAACCTGTTCCACTGCCTGCTCAATCAGTGATTTTATCTCTTTCGCTGCGGTAGCGCTGCGCTGCGCCAGGGTACGGACTTCGCCCGCCACCACCGCAAAACCGCGGCCATCTTCGCCGGCCCGTGCGGCTTCAACCGCAGCATTGAGCGCCAGAATATTGGTCTGGAAGGCAATTCCTTCGATGACGCCGGTGATATCGCGAATTTTAGACGCGCTCAGCGAAATCTCGTTCATGGTTTCCGACATCCGGTGGACGTCGCTTTCGCCGCTGCGTGCCAGTACGGCGGTCTCGCGAGCCGTAGATGCGGTACTCTGAGCACCGGCGGCATTACTTTTCACTGTGGCGGTAAGCTGTTCCATGCTGGCTGCGGTTTCCTGCAGCGCGGCTGCCTGCTGTTCGGTACGGGAGGAGAGCTCCGTATTACCTTGGGCGATTTCTTCAGCCGCCAGCGCGACATTGCCCGAGGTCTGTTTAATTTCCGATACCAGACCACGAAGTTTGGCCTGCATAGCATCCAGTGAAGCAAGCAGGCTGGTGGAATCATTACGACGGAGCGTGACGCTGGAGGTCAGATCGCCTGCGGCAATCGTGGCCGCCAGCACCTGTGCCTGCGCCGGTTCACCGCCAAGTTGGCGCATCAACACACGGGTTATCATATAGCCGGTGGCCACCGAGAACAGCACGGAAAGCACGGATAAAAACACCAAGGTCAGCGAGGCCCGACTGGTGGCATTGCTGTTGACTTCCACCGCATTTCGGCTGTTGTGCATCAGAATGTCGGTGGTTTTATTTAGGGCGTTCAGCATATCGCGTTGCAGCGGACGCAGGGTTTCCATGAGATAACGTGTCGCTTCATCTCGCTCATTCTTCAGTCCCAGTTGCCCGGCGGACTCAAAGGCACCCATCACCGTGGCCTCAAGTTCTTTGATGTGACTCAAGGCAGCTTGTTCTTCAGCAGTGGACTGGCTCTGCATAATGGTTTCGAGCGTTTCACGGTTTTTGATGAACAGGCTTTTCTGTGTTTCAATGCGTTCCCATTCTGGCTGCATCTCTTTCGTGTCAGAAAGTAAGGCCAGATTTCGCACGGCTATCGCCAAATCCCGCAGCCCGCCGCGCATATCAAGAATAAGCTGGTACTTCCTCATTTTGACATTCACGACCTCATCCATCCCCGTTTTAGCGTTATGCAGCGAGTTAAGGGAGACGGAGGTACAGATAATAAAAAGCAGAATTAACAAACCGAAACCTATTGAAAGACGAGTAGAGATTTTCATGTAGATGTTCCCGATGGATTACCGTTTTGTTCTCTATCGGCACCAGTCTGGAAAAGGATTAACGAAAAAAGCAAAATTTACATAAGTTTCTTTAATATTATTTTTATAAATCAGAAAAATGATCTTAATCAATAAAGAGGGATATTTTTGTTATGGGCAGTATATTCAGGCAGAAGTCAGGAATTTAAGATGGCAGGTTGATGTGTTTAATCGGTTTGAGCGCGGATTTTCGGTGAAAACATAAATTATAATGGTGGTTGCGATTAACCCTGATAGCGCTGATTCAGCGGACATCAGGATCATGCCCGCGACCTGCTATCAGGCTTTAGCCAGTGCCTTAACGCATAACGCCTATCGCACACGGCGATGCCATCCTCTCTCCGCGGAGAGGACGCAACATTACCGAACGGATAACACCGCGTGCCGAGATAGCAGGATGCAACCGGGTGCTGTGCCCGCAGAAAGAGAGGATAAACAGCAGCAAGAATATGTGATCAAGGTAACAATCTTGACGCGAATTTTAAGTTTATCAGACACTTCATTACGCCAGTTTCTTCACTATAGCGACTCCATTCACAGCATGGGAAAGCGCAATGAAGAAACCGTTAGCCGTGGCCTGGTTATTTTTGATGATTTCATTTGGGGCAACCGCACAAGGTCTGGTGCACACCAGGATCGATCGCGTTCATGTCGCCGGATTAAAAACCCATAGCAGCATCGCCGATACGCCGGAGTCACCGGATGAACACGTGAGGGAAAGGCAGCACGAGGTGGGTAAAGCCGTGTGAAGTGAATAAAATGGCTCGCACTCGCGAGCCATTGTTCGGTCAGCGTGCAGGCTTAGCTGACAGGAACCTTTTACCCAGATTGATCCCCGGTTTTTCCACGTATTTGAACAGTAACGATGCCAGTCCATAGGTCAGCGGAATCGACACGGCGCATACGATCAGGAAACGCGTCAGATCATGTTGATACTCAATATCCGTCTGATTAAGCAACAGCGCAATCGCTGGAATCACGATCAGCAGGTGCAGCAAATAAACCGAAAACGAGACGTCACCTAACCATGTACTTAGTCGGTTGTTCAAAAGCTTGCGTGGGATCTGGATCAGTTTCGCCATCAGACTGTTTTCCTGATACTGCCACAGCACGGCCGCCATACCGATAATCATGACGGCTTCCAGCATCACCTGCAGCTTAATGGCACCCAATCCGATAAGAACGCTGACTGCCGGTCCGGCAAGGGCAAACACGATATAAAGCAGGGATTTGCGTCGAACGGCTTCGGCCAGCAACATACCTGAAATAAACATATTCAGTTTAATCAGAATCATCGATGGCATTTCAAACGCTTCATAGTAGTCGGGCAGCAGGTAACGACCGGCACAGCTCAGCGCCATAATGCTCAGCAGGGCGGTGGCATAACCAAAGCGCATCACCGCCAGCATAATAAAGGGAAACAGCAGATAGAACTGCATTTCCAGCCCAATGCTCCAGTCGGGCAGCGTTGTATTGAATCCATAGGCGGGCAGCAAGCCGAACAGGAACGACAGGTGCGTTAGCACGTTCATCAACGACTGATCGGCATAGCGGGAGGATTCTGTCGCGGTGCCGGAATAAAACTGTGCAATGGTATCGCGCATTTCACCAAACCAGGGGCCGTAAATCAGCGCAACGGCCAGCAGCAAATAGTAGAGTGGGGCGATGCGGAAAAAACGACGTAACCAGAATTTCTTGATGGTTTCCGCACTTTGCCAGGGCTCTTTATGCTGGCGTTCTACGTAGTTTTTCGCCATCAGATAACCCGAAAGCAGGATAAACAGATCCACACCAATGCCGGGTGAGGAAATCAGGGTGATATGGCAATGGATAAGCAGACTGATGTGCCCCAGCAGTACCCAAAGAGAAGCAATGCCACGCAACCCCTCCAGCTCCGTGGACCAACCTCGTGTCGCAGACATGGTAAAACCTCGTTAATCAGTTAGTTATACTGGCTCTAAGGCGGTAACTAAGCCTTAACGCTGTTGCCAAGTCCACCCGCAAACAAAAAAGTGAGAGGATTCTGACGCTGTGGTTAATAATTGAACGGCGAGATGATGTGCTCGCTAACGCTGTCTGGTACGTCAAACGGGAACCGAAAACATGAAAAAGAGTGGCAATACGTTGTTGATTACTGGCGGGGGATCGGGCATTGGGCGGGCACTGGCACATCGCTGGCACGACGCCGGAAATCAGGTGATTATCACCGGACGTCGGCAGGAAACCTTAGACGATGCGGCAGCCGGACGAGAGCGCATTGCAACCTGGGTGATGAATGTTACGGATGCAGCCGACGTCAACAACGCCATTCCTCAACTACTGCGCACCTACCCGCACGTGAATGTTTTAGTGAATAATGCCGGTGTGTTCAGCCCCGAAGATATCACTACAGTGCGGGATCTGAGCGAGGTAGCCAGAATGACAGAAACCAATTTTATTGCTCCCATCAGGCTCACGGATGCGCTGATCGATCATCTCAGCGGTCAGCCCGATGCAGCCATCATCAACGTCTCCTCAGGATTGGCCTTTGTGCCTTTTCCGGCGTCACCAACTTACAGTGCGACCAAAGCGGCACTCCATTCTTATACGGCGGCTATTCGGCCACTATTGCAGGGAAAGGTGGAGGTGATTGAGATTATCCCGCCCCAGGTGCAGACCGAGCTGGCGCCCGGACAGTCACAGGATGCCAACAGTATGCCGCTTGATGTGTTTGCCGATGAGGTGATGACGTTATTGCATAGCGGGGCAACGCCTGCGGAAGTCTGCGTGGCGCGCGTGCGCTATTTTCGCGAGGCCGAAGCGAAAGGCCACTTTGATGAGGCTTTGCAAATGCTCGTACAGTACAGCTAAGAGCACGCGGGCACGGTCGGATAACCAGGATAGCCCCATTGGTATTGGCCGGGTCATCGGGGACGGAGGATGCTTTTTTGTCATTACGGATATTGCAGTGATCCCGCAGCATCAAAAGAAAGGCGTAGGCGATCGTATTATGCGTGCGCTGATGAATTATATTCAGCGTCACGCACCGCCGTCAGCTTATATCAGTTTAATCGCCAGCCACGGTACGCCCGCTTTTTATGCGCGCTATGGTTTTGAACCGGCACTGCCTCCCGAGCGCGCAGGGATGTTTTTGCGCATCGCCTGATACGCGTGACGTCATAAATGACAATGGGGGACGTCACCGTCCCCGCAGTGTCAGGCCAGTTTAAGGATAATCATTCCCAGTAATAGCAGGGCAAGCCCGGCCCAGCCTGTTCGGTTGAGCCGCTGATCAAACAGAATCCATCCTGCTGCCACGGTCGCGACGAGGCCAAAGCCACCCCACAGGGCATAAGCAATCGACAGCTCAATGCCTTTTACCGCTTGAGACAGCGCGCTAAACGCCAGCAGCACGCAGGCCAACGACAGAATCCCATAACCGGGTTTTTTAAAGCCGTTGCTGTACTTAAGTAAAATATTAGCGGCGATCTCCAGCAGCACGGCCAGCGCCAGCCAGGTAAAGTGAATAAGATCAGGCAGGATCATGTTCTGCCTCCTTGACCTCACCGCTGCCGGCTTTAATTAACAGGATGCCGACAACCAGGGTGAACAGGCCGCAGACTTTCATCAGCGATAAGGTTTCGTCAAACAGCTGCACGCTAAATACGGTGATCAGCATAATGCCAACGCCTTCCCAGAGCGCATAAGCGACACCCAACGCAATGCGCTTAATGGCGAAACTCAGAAAGAGATAAGAACAGGCAATCATCCCCAGCATGATCACATATCCCGTCTGGCTTTGATTCAGGCTGGACCATTTCATGGTTAAAGTGCCAATGATTTCCGTAACAATAGCGAGTGCTAATAATCCCCAGGCGCGCATGGGTTTTCTCCACAAATAAACGTCATGATTTACCGTGATGCGTAACGCAACGGCAGAAAGAGAAATTTGCTGGCAGAGAGGGGACTAAAGCGCGCTGCGCCAGTGCTGATCGACGGCGTTAACGCTGAAAGCGGTAAGGGTAAAAAGGGCGGTAAAAAGCGTAATGAACGTCCTGCTCATAATTTAACAATGCATCCACGTTGTTGCTTCTCTTCAGTGGACGGATAAAGCCTCCGGTAATAAACACCACAGCGTTATATCACGTAGTCAGATGAAGAGACAGTCTGTTTGTTCGGATATTTGACGAATATCAGATGAATATGACGTGGGTTGAGGCGCGGTTTCGTTCTGGCAGAGAAATAAAAAAGCCGGACAGATGTCCGGCTTGGTGGTGGCACAGAAAACCGTTACGCCGTGCGTTCTGGCACCGTGCGGACGGGAGCATCCCCTGCAACATAGTAGTCTGCCGTGCTGCGTGGCAGTGGTTCAAGGCCACGAATGCTGTCGGCAATTTTTTCACCGATCATGATGGTGGTCGCATTCAGGTTACCGGTGATAATCAGCGGCATGATAGAGGCATCGACAACGCGTAGCCCCTGCAGTCCGTGAACGCGGCCTTCACTGTCAACGACCGACATCTCATCGTTGCCCATTTTACAGGTGCCACAAGGATGGTAGGCCGTTTCGCCGTGGTTACGCACGAACTCATCCAGCTGTTCATCGGTCTGGCATTCAATACCGGGACTGATTTCGCGGCCACGGTATTTATCCAGCGCGGGCTGATTAATGATCTCACGCGTGATACGAATCGCATCGCGGAATTCATGCCAGTCCTGTTCATGAGACATATAGTTGAACAGGATAGCCGGATGGCGACGCGGATCGCGTGATTTGAGGTGCACGTGACCGCGACTCGGTGAACGCATTGAACCCACGTGGCACTGGAAACCATGCGCATCAACCGCGTTCGAGCCATTGTAGTTAATCGCCACCGGCAGGAAGTGGTACTGAATATTTGGCCAGCTAAACTCCTCACGGCTACGAATAAATCCGCCCGCTTCAAACTGGTTACTTGCTCCCACGCCGGTGCCGTTAAACAGCCACTCCGCACCAATCTTAGGCTGATTCCACCATTTCAAGGCCGGATAAAGCGATACCGGTTCTTTGCACTCGTACTGCAGATACATCTCAAGGTGATCCTGCAGATTTTCACCGACGCCTGGCAGGTCGTGTACCACGGGAATATCGAACTGCTTCAGTAGCGCTGAGGCACCGACGCCGGAGCGTTGCAGAATTTGTGGTGAGGCAATGGCACCCGCACACAGCAGGACTTCACGACGTGCGTGAGCCGTGTGCAACGTATTGCTGTCACCGATTAAATACTCGACGCCAATCGCGCGCTTACCTTCAAACAAAATGCGGTCAGTCGTGGCATGTGTGGTGATTTTCAGGTTAGGGCGGCTTTTCGCCCTGTCTAAATAGCCGCGAGCGGTACTGGAGCGTCGGCCTTCAGGCGTCACAAACCGGTCCATCGGGCCAAAGCCTTCTTGCTGATAGCCGTTAAGGTCATCGGTACGCGGATAGCCCGCCTGAACGCCAGCCTGAATCATCGCTTCAAACAGAACGTTATTGCCTTTCTTCGGCGTAGTGACGCTGACCGGACCGTCACCGCCATGGTAATCGTTGGCACCGGTATCGCGCGTTTCTGATTTACGGTAGTAGGGCAGGCAGTCCAGATAGCTCCAGTTCTCCAGCCCAGGCATGTCAGCCCAGTTGTCCAGATCCATGGCGTTACCGCGGATATAGCACATACCGTTGATCAGCGATGAACCGCCCAGGCCTTTGCCCCGGCCACATTCCATCCGGCGGTTGTTCATGTAGGGCTCAGGCTCTGTTTCGTACGCCCAGTTATAACGTTTTCCCTGTAAAGGGTAAGCCAGGGCTGCGGGCATCTGGGTGCGAAAATCAAAACGGTAGTCAGGGCCGCCCGCTTCCAGCAGTAAGACATTTACGTTGCTGTCTTCGGTGAGTCGGGTAGCCAAAACATTCCCTGCGGATCCGGCTCCGATGATAATGTAATCAAATTCCATTCGTCGTTCCTCAGGTTAGGGGATTAAAATACAGACTGAAAACGCGTCAGTTCCACCTGAACCGACTTGACCTGGGTGTAGCTTTGCAGCGTCATCAGGCCGTTTTCACGTCCCACGCCAGAGTGCTTGTAACCGCCAACCGGCATTTCGGCGGCGGACTCACCCCAGGTGTTAATCCAGCAAATGCCGGCTTCAATCTGATGGATCACCCGGTGTGCGCGGTTCAGATCCTGCGTCACCAGACCCGCAGCCAGGCCGAACTCGGTGTCATTGGCGCGGCGCACCACTTCGTCTTCAGAGGTGTAACTCAGAATCGACATGACCGGGCCAAAGATTTCTTCACGGACAATCTTCATCTCATCACGGCAGTCGCTGAATACAGTGGGTTCAACCCAGGCACCCTGATCAAAGCCTTCGCCGGTTAAGCGCTTACCGCCGCACAGCAGACGTGCGCCTTCTTCAATGCCAGATGCAATAAAGCGCATGACATTATCACGGTGGCTAAAGCTGACCAGCGGACCAAAGTTAGTGTCAGGATCGCGCAGGTCGCCTGCTTTAATACGTGCAACGCGCTCAAGAATCCTGGCCTCAAAGGCAGACTGCAGCGCGGCAGGCACAAACACCCGCGTACCGTTGGTGCACACCTGGCCAGAACTGTAGAAGTTGGCCATCATGGCAATATCGGCGGCCAGGTCGAGATCGGCATCATCAAAAATAATCAGCGGAGACTTACCGCCCAGCTCCATCGTGACGTCTTTCAGCGTGGAACCTGCCGCGTTCGCCATGACTTTCTTGCCACTGACCACACCGCCAGTGAATGACACCTTATCAATGCCCGGATGTTCGGTCAGCAGTTGGCCGGTGACCGCGCCAGTGCCCGGCAGCACGTTGAACACACCATCTGGCACGCCGGCTTCTGTGTAGATTTCAGCCAGTTTCAGCGCCGTCAGCGGGGTAACTTCGCTGGGTTTAAAGATCATGGCGTTGCCCGCCGCCAGCGCTGGCGCAGACTTCCAGAGTGCAATCTGAATCGGGTAATTCCAGGCACCGATGCCTGCGACAACGCCTAGTGGTTCGCGGCGGGTATAAACAAATGAGGTATCACGCAGCGGAATTTGTTGGCCTTCCAGCGCAGGGATCAGCCCAGCGTAATATTCCAGCACGTCGGCACCGGTAACGATGTCAACGCTTGCGGTTTCACTGAACGGCTTACCGGTATCAAGCATCTCCAGTTCAGCCAGCTCATCATTGCGCTCGCGCAGGATATCAACCGCACGACGCAGAATGCGTGAACGTTCCATTGCGGTCATGGCCGCCCAGACTTTTTGTCCTTTTCGGGCAGCGGCAACGGCGCGATCGACATCCTCGCGTCCGGCGATCTGAACATCAGCCAGTACCTCACCGTTAACCGGGTTAATGCTCTGGAAGGTTTCACCAGAGGTAGCGGCAACGTAAGTACCATTGATGTAGAGTTGTTGCTCGTTGAATCGGGACATAATTTCTCCTGGTTCCGTTACTCGTGTTCGCCAGCTAACTGCTGACGAATGAATTGGGTGGTCAGTGTCCGGGCGGTAGCCGGATCAAAAGGCTTTCCGCTCAGTGCGGCGCGTAACCACAGGCCATCTATCATGGCGGCCAGCCCGTGGGCGGCAAGGCGGGCCTTTTCTTTGGGCAACTGGCGGCGAAATTCCACTGCCAGCGCTGAAAACAACCGTCGGTGGCTGACCCGTTCCAGCCGTCGAAGCTGAGGCTGATGCATGCTGCTTGACCAGAAATCAAGCCAGGCTTTCATTACCGCGCGTTCCACCTGACTTTCGTCAAAATTGCCGTCGACGATAGCGCGCAGCCGGACTTCTGCCGAAGCCTGCGCCAGTGGAGCCAGCCGAAGCGCGACCGCTTCACGCAGTTGTCGGGTGACATCGCGCATGGTGGCTTCCAGCAAGCCATTCTTGTCCTTGAAATAATGACTAATGATGCCCGTTGAAACGCCTGCGCGCCGCGCAATCTGGGCAATGGTGGCATCATTAATGCCGACTTCATTGATGGTGCCCAGCGTGGCATCAATCAACTGCCGACGTCGTATTGGCTGCATCCCTACCTTTGGCATGACTTTCACTCCAGCCTGAAACCGAGCCTCTATTTAAACTTTTTTTGATTGGATGTTCAATATAAATAGAAACCTTGTTAGGATGATGTGTCTTAAAAGTTGAGTAAGTGAAGCGGTAAGTGTGGCAGATTGGCTAGTTTTGACCAGAATGTAACAGCAGGAAACGAAGCGTAAAAAAACACATGCCGCCAGGGCGCCGGATTTTTAACCGGATTGAACTCTTGCAGAATTTACAAGCCAACAACCAGAGGTAAACGATGACGAGTCCACCAACTAGTGAAAAAGACAGAATCAATCCTGTAGTGTTTTACACATCGGCAGGATTGATTCTGACGTTTTCACTCATCACCATTCTGTTTAGCAACGAAGCTGCAGGCTGGATTTTAAAGGCAGTTAACTGGGTGTCAGCCGCGTTTGGCTGGTATTACATGCTGGCGGCAACGCTGTATATTGTCTTTGTGGTTTATATGGCGTGTTCGCGCTTCGGCTCGATCAAGCTGGGGCCAGAGCAGTCAAAGCCTGAGTTCAGTGTACTGAGTTGGTCGGCGATGCTGTTCGCCGCCGGTATCGGTATTGACCTGATGTTCTTTTCGGTAGCGGAACCTGTTTCACAGTATATGCAGCCGCCGGAAGGTGCAGGGCAGACCATGGAGGCGGCCCGCCAGGCGATGGTCTGGACGCTGTTCCACTACGGCTTAACCGGCTGGTCAATGTATGCCTTAATGGGGATCGCGCTGGGTTATTTTAGCTACCGCTATAATCTGCCGTTAACCATCCGCTCGGCGCTGTATCCCATCTTTGGAAAGCGCATTAACGGCCCGATTGGACATACCGTGGATATTGCAGCGGTTGTCGGCACGATTTTTGGTATCGCAACCACGCTGGGCATCGGCGTTGTTCAGCTGAATTACGGGCTGAAGGTGTTGTTTGATGTTCCCGAAGGGCTAACTGCCCAGACGGCGCTGATCATTCTGTCGGTGGTTATCGCGACCATCTCTGTCACCTCCGGCGTGGACAAAGGTATCCGTATTCTGTCCGAGCTGAATGTGGCACTGGCCCTTGGCCTGATTCTGTTTGTCCTGTTTGCCGGTGATACCAGCTTCCTGCTTAATGCGCTGGTCCTTAATGTGGGCGACTATATCAACCGCTTTATGGGCATGACGCTGAATACCTTTGCTTTTGATCGACCAACGCAGTGGATGAACAGCTGGACGCTGTTTTTCTGGGCCTGGTGGGTTGCCTGGTCGCCATTCGTTGGCCTGTTCCTGGCGCGTATCTCACGTGGTCGTACCATCCGTGAGTTCGTTCTTGGCACGCTGGTGATTCCTTTTACCTTTACGCTGCTTTGGCTGTCTGTATTTGGTAACGCCGCCCTGTATGAAATTATTCATGGCGACGCGGGCTTTGCCCAGGAAGTGATGACGCACGCAGAGCGCGGTTTCTATAGCCTGCTGGCCCAGTATCCGGCGTTTAAGCTGAGCGCATCGGTGGCAACCATTACCGGTATGCTGTTCTACGTCACCTCGGCGGATTCCGGTTCGCTGGTGTTAGGAAACTTCACCTCAAAACTGAAAGACATCAACAGCGATGCGCCCAACTGGCTGCGTATCTTCTGGTCGGTGGCGATCGGTGTGCTGACGTTGAGTATGCTGATGACCAACGGCATCACCGCGTTGCAAAATGCCACGGTGATTATGGGGCTGCCGTTTAGCTTCGTGATCTTCTTTGTGATGGCGGGATTGTATAAGTCACTCAAGGTTGAGGACTACCGTCGTGCCAGTGCGACACGCGATACTGCGCCTTACCTGGCACATGCGACCGATCGTCTGACCTGGAAAAAACGCCTGTCGCGGCTGATGAACTACCCCGGCTCGCGTTACACGCTGAAGATGATGGAAGAGACCATCTTCCCTGCCATGCAGGAAGTGGCAAAAGAGCTGGAGCTGCGTGGCGCCAGGGTCTCGCTGGATAAGGTGGCGGCTGACGACGAGCATCCGCTGGGTTATCTGGATTTGCGCGTTCAGCTGGGCGACGAGCAGGACTTCCTCTATCAGGTCTGGCCGCAGCAATACTCGGTACCTGGTTTTACCTACCGGGCGCGTAGCGGTAAGTCCACCTATTACCGACTGGAAACCTTCCTGCTGGAAGGCAGTCAGGGCAATGACCTGATGGACTACAGCAAAGAGCAGGTGATTATTGATATCCTCGATCAATATGAACGTCACCTGAACTTTATCCACCTCCATCGCGAGGCACCGGGAAGCAACATTACCTTCCCCAACGCCTGAGTCAGCAGCCCGTAAGCCGAGAGGTTTACGGGCTTTTTTCATAGTCGGAATAGTCCCGACCTAAACCGTCACAAAATCAACTATCTTTAAACACTACAGGACACCGATTACCGTGGTTGACAGGGAGTCGTATGCGAAAAATTCTTAGAACATTTCTGCCGCTTTACACCACTACGTTGCTGATGCTACTGGGATCGGGGTTGCTGACGACCTATGTGTCGCTGCGCCTGGCGCATGAACAGGTTAACGGGGCGGTGATCGGCGCGATTATCGCAGCCTATTACATTGGCCTGGTGATCGGCGGGAAAGTGGGGCACAACCTGATTGCGCGCGTCGGCCATATTCGCGCGTATGTAGCCTGCGCCGGTATTATCACCGCGTCAGTGATAGGACACGGTCTGACAGACTTTATACCGCTATGGGTTTTTCTGCGTCTGATTATCGGCCTGTGCATGATGTGTCAGTATATGGTGCTGGAAAGCTGGCTCAATGATCAGGCGGAATCTTCACAGCGCGGCCTGATTTTTGGCTTCTATATGGTGGCAACCTACCTTGGATTGAGTAGTGGCCAGGTGGTGCTGACGCTGCAAAGCGGTTTTGGTATCAATACGTTGTTGATTGTGGCCCTCTGTTTTGCGCTCTGTCTGGTACCCATCGCCCTGACAACGCGCACCCATGTGCGGCCCATGTCGCCCGCGCCCATGGAACTGAGCTATTTTATTCGCACGATTCCAAAGTTGCTCAGTACCACCTTGTTAACCGGTATGGTGGTCGGTGCGTTTTATGGTCTGGCACCGGTTTACGCCAGCAGTAAAGGGTTCAGCGATGCCCAAACCGGGATATTCATGAGCCTGACTATTTTCGCCGGGCTGGTTTCACAGTTTCCCCTCAGTTGGCTGTCCGATCGCTACGACCGCCAGCGACTGTTGTTCTATATTTCCGTCGTATTGATGCTGGCCTGTCTGCCGCTGGTTGTATTGCCAAACCTCTCTTTCAACTGGGTGCTGGGCATCGCGTTTGTCGCCAGCATGGTGCAGTTTTCGCTTTATCCTTTACAGGTCGCTCTGGCTAACGATCAGGTGGCTGCCGAGCAGCGCGTGTCACTCACGGCCTGTTTATTGATGGCCTTTGGCATCGGTGCCAGTATCGGTCCTTTGCTGGTGGGGGCATTAATTCAGCCGTTTGGCAGCAACATGCTTTATCTCTTCTTCACCCTGTGTACGCTGCTGATTGCCGCATTGAGCTATATGAAAACGCCGCTTCCGTTGCCGACCACCGAAGTACCGCTGCCCCATGTGGTCTTGCCAGACAGCCTGGCGACATCGCCATTAGGCGCGGCGCTTAACCCGGTGCTGGAAGATGAGGCGATTCAGGCGGCGATGGTGAATAGCGACGAAGAGAATGAGGATGACGAAGAGGATAAAGAGGACGATGACGATCGGGGCAGCAAGGATACGCAAAATCAGGAACACGCTAACCGCTGATTAAATCCATACGGCATCCTGGTGGCAAGATGAAAATCCTCGACAAGCGGTGCGGCTTTTGCCACGCTGGCAGCCGCTACCGCCAAGGAGGATGCCATGTTAGAACTGCGCCCTAACTGTGAACGCTGTGATACCGACTTGCCTGCCGCATCCTACGATGCGCGCATCTGTTCGTTCGAATGTACCTTTTGCGCTCCCTGTGCTGAGCAGCATCTTAAAGGGCTGTGTCCAAACTGTGGCGGGGAATTAGTCCGGCGGCCAATCCGGCCTGCGGCTAAACTGCTGACGCATCCCGCCAAACTGCGCAACGCATAAAGGCTGAACGCGCCGGCGGCGTCCGGCGTGGTCCTGTCCTGTTTAACGCATCTTCCATCACATCACGCCCGATTTAACCGCAATCCTGAGTCAAAAACAGGGCACGCAACGTGACAGTGTCACATTGCGTGCGTGCGCCTAGCGGAACAGCCTGCCATCACGCACCAGCTCGCGCGGGTAGCTGTTTTTAATGCGGCTACCAACACGTTTGGCCAGCCCGAGCGGCTGATGTTGATAGGTCACTATCATTTCGTCGAGGGTTGGCGCATTTTCAGGATAGATATCACGACCGCGATACCATTCTTCGGCTTCCGCCTCGCTCAACGCAAACGTCTGCTCAGGGCGCGGTGAGGCCAGCGCAATAACCGCCTCGTGTTGCCAGCGATAGCCTTTTGCAAAGGTCTCTGCCAGCTTCAGGCCAATCCGCGAGAAGCGCACCTTACCTAACAGCGGTGTAACCGCGGTCGGGAACAGCCAGATCTCTTTATCACGCTGCCAGAGCTGCAGGCTGTCATCCCATTGAATGGCGACCTTCGCGGCTGCCTGCACAATCTCGCTTTCGAGCTTGCGGCTCAGGTGGCTAAACGGCAGCTTACCGACTTTATAAGTCGGTTCGGGCAAACGCTCGACGGACGCCGTTTTACGTAAGCGGGCGACGAAGAAACCTTCACTGTCAAACAGCTGAGGAAAAACGTGCAGGAAACCCTCAGGCGTGGCTGCCCGCTCCGCACCTGCGAACAATGACTGCAAGGGGGCAATTTCGACGGCATTCGGATAGCGCTCAAGTAGCCCGGCTACCACCTGTTGGTTCTCAATCTGATTCAGCGTACAGGTGGAGTACACCAGCGTACCGCCTGGCTTCAGGGCATGAAACGCGCTGTCAATCAGATCGCGCTGGGTAGCGGCAATATCATGGGTGCTGGCAAGCGACCAGTTTTTCAGGGCATCAGCGTCTTTACGCATGACACCTTCGCCGGAGCAGGGCGCATCCAGCAAGATCGCATCAAACTGCTCCGGTAGCGCAGGTCCAAAGACGCGGGCATCAAAGTGCGTGAGTGCGCTATGGGTGACGCCGCAACGGGTAATATTGGCGTGCAACACTTTGACCCGGCTGGAAGAGAACTCATTGGCAAGGATAACGCCCTGGTTATGCATACAGGCGGCAATCTGGGTGGTCTTTGAGCCGGGTGCCGCGGCCATGTCCATGATGCTCATCGCATCGGGGTGCGCATCAAACAATGCCGTTACCGGCAGCATCGAGCTGGCTTCCTGGATATAGAACAGGCCGCTCAGATGCTCGGCGACGCTGCCCAATGGCAGGCTTTCATCCTCGCGGGTGATCCAGAATCCCTCTTTGCACCAGGGCACGGGCGTTAACTGCCAGCCGTAGTGGGCCGTTTGTGCCAGAAAGTCGCTCACGCTGATCTTTAAGGTGTTAACCCGCAGGCTGCGGCGCAAAGGCTGCAGGCTGATATCCATAAACTGCTGCAGGCTGGTGTCATCGGGCAAACTCTGGCGTATCAGGTCGAGGAAGTCGGCAGGGAAGCGTGAGGCGGAGTCGGACACGGATAGGTTCTCTTTGAGGCAAAGGTGGCAGTGTAGCACGCAGAAAGAAAACGGGCAGCCTGCGCTGCCCGTCTGTCTTAAGGCTGATTCGGGTCCGGAATCGCCGTTCCCCAGTTCCGCCACGCTTTAGGCGGTTCATCCTGCAGCAGGAAGTGTTTATCTGCGGTCGCCTGCGGAGCCAGCGGCACCGTTGGCGGCGTAGCAAACTGAATACCACCGCGAATAAACTGCTGGAAGGTGCCGGTTTTCACCACACCACCAATCAGTCCAAAGTCCAGGTTGTAGCCAGAGGCCAGCCAGAACACGGAATTATTACGCACCAGATGTTGGTATTTCTTACTGATGCGCAGGGCGATCTGGACGCGGTCCGCCATATTACCCAGCGAGGTGCCGGTCACCGTACCCACTTCCACCCCGCGGAACAGCACCGGCGTCCCCAGTGACAGGGAACCCGCCTCGGTGGCATCAACATAGATGTTCAGGCCGTTGAGGTAACGTGAGTCGGTAATGGTGCTTTCCTGCAGCTCAAACGTCCGCGCGCCACGGCCTTTGCCCGGATCGACGTTAACGTAGGGCTGCAGGATGGTTTCCAGATGATTGACGCCCGCAGCAGAAATCTCTGGTGACACGACGGAGAAACGGCTGTCGACGCGGGCGAAACTCTGGACATATTCAGGGTAAAGCACGGCTTTCGCCACCACCTGATTGTTGTCATTGCTCAGCGACAGTGACTCAATTTGCCCGACGTTAATCCCCAGGTAGCGAATTGGCATACCGGCGGACAGTTTGCTCGCGTCATAGGTATGTAATGTAATCTGGCTGCCGACCGCACGGGCCGCAGTTTCAGATGGATACAGGACGCGTTTAACGCCTTTATCGACTTTCGCGCCCGTCAGGTTATCAAAGCTGATGGCCCCTTTTAACGCACGGTTCAAAGGTGACGCCTGCACGGTTAAGCCGCTGCCGTTAAGCTGAACACGTGCGCCGCCTTCCGCCCAGAACACACTTTCGCCAGAGACCAGCTTGCGGTATTCCGGTTTGATATGGACTGCAATATCAAACGCATCGGCTCGCGGCGTGACGTTGGTAATTTCACCCACCTGGAATTTGCGATAGAGCACGATGGAGCCAGCCTGCACGTCAGGTAAGCTTTTGGCAGTCAGCATCAGTGTGGTTGACGGGCCATCGCCGGTAATACCTTCTTCTGCGCGTTCGGCATCGGCAAACAGCGGATAAGCCGTTTTGGGTGCGCCTTGCTTACCCGGCTCCAGGCGAATGCCACCGTCAACCCATTCGCGGGCGCTGGCACCCAGCACCTGCATGCCATCCAGACCAAACTTCACGTCAAGACGACTGTTGACAATGAATTTGCTGTCACCATGGACCAGTTGCCGCTGTTCAGGATCGACTGCGACCACAAAGTTAACGCCGTTTTCATCCAGATCCCGCGAAATTACCTGGCCAATTTTCAGGCCGTGTAACATCAGCGGCTGTCCCGCATCAATGCCATAGCTCTCGGGAGCACTGAGCTTAACCGTGAGGACATTGGGTTTTTGCAGTAACGTCTTGTTGGGCGCGACCACCGTGAAATGCTGCTGCGGCGCACCGTCGCCCGGCACCAGTTCAAAGGTGTTACCGGTGAGTAAGCTGCTCAGGCTGGTATCGGTAAGGCTGAGTTTAGGACTGCGCATCTCAATGCGGGTGCCTGCCCGCATCAGGCCCACGACCGATGGATCGATCGTCATCTCGCCCGTCACTTTACCGCCATCCTGCAAATTCAGCTTGGTCAGGGTGCCCACTTCTAAGCCCTGGTACATCAGCGGCGTCCGGTTTGCTGAGAGGTTATCCCCGCTGGGAAGATCAAGTGATATCAGCACGCCGCGCTGGCTGTGTGCCAGATCGGGATACAGCTGGTAGTTCTGATCGGTTTTCGCGGCTTCAGCGCCGTCAGGGGAGTCGAAGGCGATAGCGCCGTTGACCAGTGCCGCCAGGCTTTCAAGCTGGACTTTGGCACCGCTCAGGCTGACGTCAGCGTTCATCCCCGACACATTCCAGAAGCGGCTGTTGGTTTTCACCAGGTTCACGAAGCGACGTTCAATAAGGACGTCAATCGAAACGCCGTTATTTTGACCGTTGATGCTGTAATCATAAACCCGACCTACCGGGATTTTACGGTAATACACCAGCGAGCCGGTATTCAGCGAGCCGAGGTCAGGTGAATGCAGGTGAATCATCAGTTCACCGGTGTTCACGCGGTATTTGGGCTGGGTATCCAGTGCGGTGAAGGTGTCACTTTCTTTACCATCACCTGGCATCATGCCGATGTAGTTACCGCCAACCAGCGCGTCAAGACCGGACACACCCGCCAGCGAGGCTTTCGGCGTGACCAGCCAGAACTGCGTATTTTCACGCAGCGCATCGCGCATATCGCTTTTGATGCTGGCTTTGATCTGAATCTTGCTGTAGTCATCGCTCAGATTGATGCCCTGCACCGTACCGACTTCCACGCCCTGATAGCGAATAGGCGTCCGCCCAGGCACGATGCCATCGGCCGTCTGGAAATTGATAGAAATGGTGGTGCCGCGCTCCTGAAAGCTTGTCCAGAGCAACCAGCCCGCAATCAGCATTGCGATAATGGGCAGAAGCCAAAAAGGCGAAATCTTACGCTTATTGCGCAGCGTAGCATTAGTCGGTGTAGTCGGCGTTTCCTGTTGCATGTGCATCCCAGAGCAGGCGGCTATCCAGCCACTCAACGGCCATAATGGTCAGGACAACAGCAGCGCCAAAGTAAAACGCGGCTGGTCCCATGGTAAAAGCCAGCAGTTGATCACGGTTGACCAACGACATGGTTAGTGAAATGACAAACAGATCCAGCATAGACCAGCGTCCAACCCAGGTAACAAAACGCAACAGACGAATGCGGGTTTTCATGCCTTGCTCGCAGCGGAAATGGATACTGATCAGCAGCGCCAGCATCACCAGCACTTTGGTAAACGGGACTAAAATACTGGCGATAAATACCACAGCGGCCACGGGGACGTTACCGGAGGCCAGCGAAAGGATACCGGAGAAAATCGTGTCCTCCCGGCGCGAACCATTCAGATACACCACAGAAATCGGCAGCAGATTGGCCGGAATCAACAGCACGATAGAAGCGATCAGTGCGGCCCAGGATTTTTGTAAGCTGTGGCGACGCCGAAAGTCGAGCGGCGTATGACAGCGCGGACAGCGCCCGCGCGCATCAGGAATGTCGGTATAGTGGCAGTTGAGGCAGACCTGCAAATCGTCCCGGCGCGTCACCTGAGGCTGTTGTGGGTAAAAATGTTCCCAGAGTTGCTCCATGTTCAGATGGATCAGGGTTATCACACTCAGCACGGTTAACGCCACATAGGCCACCAGCCCATAGCCCAGTTCAAGATCGGCATAATCCTGCACTTTGATTGAGGCCACGGCGATGCCAATCAAAAAAATATCCAGCATGACCCATTCTTTAAGCTTATCCAGCATCAACAACACCGGACGGAGGTTCATGCCTAAACGCTGACCCAGCGCCAGGTAGCCGATGCCCGCCACCAGGGTGACCGGCGCACCGATAGTACAGAACGCCACCATCGAGGCCGTCAGAACATTGCCCTGCAGCGTCATCTGCACGATGCCTTCCAGCACGCTGGCATTAATGCGCATGCCCAGGAGGCGAATGTCGATGAGTGGCATGCTAAAAGCAAAAGGCATCAGCACCAGCATGGTGGCCGCCATCGCCAGTAAACGCGTCATTGACCAGTCACGGCCGCTCACAATCTGCGCGTTGCAGCGGGGGCAGTGCGCTGACTGATGCGATTTCACATCTGGTAAGGAAAAAAGGGTATCGCATTGCGGACAACGCTGATAACGTGCGTGAGGCAATGTCTGGCTGATAGCGTGAATTTTCATCATTAAGTGCAAGTTTCGCTTATTGTCATTAACGCAAAGGGTCAGTAAGACATCGCCTGGGTACCTGTCTTGGGTATCACGCTTCGATCCACAGAATGTTAAGGTTATAGTAACTAACGCTATGATTCACCTTATGGCTATGGATTTTTAGTGCTTATTTTTAACAAGCGGAGTGGTTAGCCGCTCGGATGTCACTAGTAACGGTTGAATAATGAACAAAACTGCCTTTTACGCCGATTTAGATCGCGATATGCGCGCCTTACTGGCGGGAGAAACGGCGTTCCTCGCCGCGATGGGTAATTTTAGCGCGCTGTTGTATGAACGTCTTGAAGGCGTGAACTGGGCAGGCTTCTACCTGCTGACGGAAGCGGACACGCTGGTACTTGGCCCGTTCCAGGGTAAGATTGCCTGCGTCCGCATTCCGGTGGGTAAAGGAGTTTGTGGTACGGCACTGGCGCAGGAACAGGTTCAGCGTGTTGATGATGTCCATGCTTTCCCCGGACACATCGCCTGCGATGCGGCCAGTAATGCAGAAATTGTGATTCCTCTGAAAATAAACGGTCAGGTTGTCGGCGTTCTGGACATCGACAGCGTGGAATACAATCGCTTTGATAGTGAAGATGAAAAAGGGCTGGTCGCCTTGACTAACGGGCTTTGCGACGTGCTCGCGAACAGTGACTTAGAAAAATATTTGCAACTGACGCGCAGCTAATCGACTGGATTGCATGGCATTTGGCGATGTTGTCATTATAATGTCGCCTGTTCATGCCTGCTCTGGTCGGCAAACCCGTAGTAATCAGGAAATTTCATGGAAAATCAACCTAAGTTGAATAGCAGTAAAGAAGTCATTAGCTTTCTGGCGGAGCGCTTTCCGCACTGCTTTAGCGCTGAAGGTGAAGCGCGTCCGCTCAAAATCGGTATCTTTCAGGATCTGGTAGAGCGCGTTCAGGGCGAAATGAACCTGAGCAAAACGCAGTTGCGTTCGGCCCTGCGCCTTTATACCTCCAGCTGGCGTTATCTCTACGGTATCAAAGCGGGCGCAACCCGCGTGGATCTCGATGGAAACCCATGTGGTGTGCTCGATGAGCAGCACGTGGAGCATGCCCGCAAGCAGCTTGAAGATGCGAAAGCGCGTGTTCAGGCACAACGCGACCAGCAGCGAGCCGCGCGTCGTGAAGCCGGTGAAGGCGAAGAAGGTGCATCTGCACCACGTCGCCCACGTAAACCTGCTCCGCGTAAACCGGCAGAAGGTGAGGCCGCGCGTAAGCCGCGTCCACAGTCTGCTGAGCGTCCTACTGCATCACAGAATCGCAAACCGGCACCACGCCCGGAGCAGCAGGCTAAACCCATCACTGATACCTCAACTTTGCAACCCGGCCAGAGTATTAAAGTTAAAGCAGGCAAAAGTGCGATGGACGCGACCGTTCTGGAAGTATCAAAAGACGGCGTCCGGGTGCAGCTCGCTTCCGGCATGGCAATGATTGTGCGCGCAGAACATTTGCAGTTCTGAAACGGAGGCTGACCCCGGCATGAACACCCTTTTAAAAGTTGGATTGATCGCGGGCCTGCTGTTGTCAGGCCCTTCCTTTGCGGCCGAGAACATCACGCGTGCCGATCAAATTCCTCAATTGCACGAGGACCCGCAGGATCCGACGGTAAGCGAGCGTGTGACCTCGCGGTTTACCCGTTCTCACTACCGCCAGTTCGATCTTGACGGTACGTTTTCCGCTAAGATTTTTGATCGCTACCTGAATATGCTCGACTACAGCCACAACGTATTGTTGGCGTCGGATGTCGCGCAGTTTGCCAGCAAGAAAGCCCAACTGGGTGATGAGCTGCGTAGCGGTAAACTAGATATTTTCTACGATCTTTATAATCTGGCGCAGAAACGCCGCTTTGAGCGCTATCAGTATGCGCTCACGGTGCTGGCTCGCCCGATGAACTTTTCCGGCAATGACACGATCGATATTGATCGTGCTAAAGCTCCGTGGCCGAAAGATCAGAGCGAGTTAAATGCGCTGTGGGACGCCAAGGTCAAATACGATGAGCTGAGCCTTAAACTCGCCGGGAAAGACGAAAAAGAAATTCGTGAAGTGCTGACCAAACGCTATAACTTTGCGATACGCCGTCTGGCGCAGAGCAACAGTGAAGATGTGTTCCAGCTGGCCATGAATTCGTTTGCTCACGAAATCGATCCGCATACTAACTATCTCTCGCCGCGTAATACCGAGCAGTTCAATACTGAAATGAGTCTGTCGCTCGAAGGTATTGGTGCCGTGTTGCAGATGGATGATGACTATACCGTTATCAACTCGATGGTGGCAGGCGGTCCGGCGGCGAAAAGCAAAGCCATTACCGTTGGCGACCGGATTGTCGGCGTCGGTGAGCCGGGCAAGCCAATGGAAGACGTGATCGGCTGGCGTCTGGATGATGTGGTCGCTAAAATTAAAGGACCGAAAGGCAGCAAGGTTCGCCTTGAGGTTCTGCCTGCAGGCAAAGGCACCAAGACCCGCATTGTGACGTTAACGCGTGAGAAAATCCGTCTGGAAGATCGCGCCGTTAAAATGAGCGTTCATAACGTCGGTAAACAGAAAGTCGGCGTGCTGGACATTCCGGGCTTCTATGTTGGCCTGACCGATGACGTTAAGGTCCAGCTGCAGAAACTGCAGAAGCAGAATGTGGACAGCATTGTTATTGACCTGCGTACCAACGGCGGCGGTGCGCTGACCGAAGCGGTTTCGCTTTCCGGCCTGTTTATACCCAGCGGCCCGGTTGTGCAGGTGCGTGATAACAACGGCCACGTGCGCCAGGACAGCGACAACGACGGCATTGTTTACTATAAAGGCCCGCTGGTGGTGCTGGTTGATCGCTTCAGTGCTTCAGCATCAGAAATCTTCGCGGCTGCCATGCAGGATTATGGACGTGCGCTGATTGTTGGCGAGCCGACGTTTGGTAAAGGTACCGTTCAGCAGTATCGTTCTCTGAACCGGATTTACGATCAGATGCTGCGCCCGGAATGGCCGGCACTGGGTTCGGTGCAGTACACGATTCAGAAGTTCTATCGCATCAACGGTGGCAGTACTCAGCGCAAAGGCGTTACGCCTGACCTGCTAATGCCGACCGGCGTAGAAGCGGCAGAAACGGGCGAGAAGTTTGAAGATAACGCGCTACCGTGGGACAGCATTACGGCCGCCACGTACACCAGGACTGGTGATGTCAAAGCGCTGGCACCGCAGCTGACCAAAGAACACGACGAACGTATCGCTAAAGATCGCGAGTTCCAGTACATCATGAAGGACATCGCTCGCTTTAATGCCATGAAAGACAAACGCAATATCGTGTCACTCAATCTTGCCCAGCGTGAGAAAGAGAATCACGAAGAAGATGCACTGCGTCTGGAACGGATTAATGCGCGCTATCAGGCTGAAGGTAAAAAGCCGCTGAAAAGCCTGGATGATTTACCGAAGGACTATAAAGAGCCCGATCCTTATCTGGATGAAACGGTCAAAATTGCCAATGATCTGGCGCAACTGGAGAAGTCATTACCCGACGCTCCCGCGGCAAAGACCAACTAAAGGCATAAGATTGACGAAAAGCACCGCTCAGCGCGGTGCTTTTTTTTATCATTAATTTGGCAGTGATTAGCGCAGTTAATGTGTTCTTCCGGACGGTTTTCGGCAGGTTACGCGGAAGGTTGTGTCATATTGTAAAGTTATGTCTTTTTAGGCACTTAAACGTTAAGGTCGCTTGAAAACCCGCGTAATGCTCATAGGATATGTATCCGCGCATGAGCGCATGAACTACTGAGGAAGATTAACCGTTATGATGCGTATTGCTCTTTTCCTGCTGACCAACCTGGCTGTGATGTTGGTATTCGGGCTGATTCTCAGCCTGACAGGAATTCAGTCAAGCAGTGTTCAGGGCCTGATGATAATGGCAGGTCTGTTTGGCTTCGGCGGTGCGTTTGTCTCACTGCTGATGTCGAAGTGGATGGCGCTCCGTTCGGTCGGTGGTGAAGTGATTGAACAACCACGCAATGAAACCGAGCGCTGGTTACTTGAGACCATTGGCCGCCAGGCACAGCAAGTGGGCATCGCGATGCCACAGGTCGCTATTTACCACGCGCCGGATATCAATGCGTTTGCAACCGGTGCGCGACGTAATGCTTCCCTCGTCGCCGTTTCTACCGGCCTGCTGCAAAACATGAGCCGGGATGAGGCGGAGGCCGTGCTGGCGCATGAAGTTGCGCACATTGCGAACGGCGACATGATTACTATGACGCTGATTCAGGGTGTGGTGAACACCTTTGTTATCTTTGTGTCGCGCATCCTGGCACAGATTGCGGCCGGTTTTATGTCCGGCAACCGTGATGGTGAAGAAAGCAGCAACGGTAATCCGCTGGTCTACTTTGCCGTTTCCATGGTGCTTGAGCTGGTGTTTGGTATCCTTGCCAGCATTATTACCATGTGGTTTTCACGCCATCGTGAATTCCATGCCGATGCCGGTTCGGCCAAACTGGTTGGGCGCGAGAAGATGATTGCGGCTTTGCAGCGTCTGAAAACCAGCTATGAGCCGCAGGAACCCAGCAGCATGATGGCGTTTTGTATCAACGGCAAAGGAAAGTCATTTAGCGAACTCTTTATGTCGCATCCGCCGTTAGACAAACGTATCGAAGCGCTGCGTAGCGGCGAATATCTGAAGTAAACCCCGATAAAAAGGCGACTGCTCAGTCGCCTTTTTTGTCGCCGGACTCAGGACGCTTTCATCCTTGACAGGCTGAGCAGGGCGGCGACGGTAGAGAATCCCCCGGCTAATAACAGCGAGGCGTGGGTTCCGCCATTTCCCATCAGATTGAACAGCAACGCAACCAGCGCTGCACCACTGCTTTGCCCCAGTAAACGTGCCGTTCCTAGCATACCGCTGGCACCGCCGCTGCGGTTGCGCGGGGCTGCGGTGACGATGGTGTGGTTATTGGGTGACTGAAACAGGCCAAAACCTGCACCGCACAGCATCATGCGCCAGATAATATCACTATCCTCAGGCTGGGCCGGCATCCGGGCGAGCAGGAACAGCCCGACAGCAAACAGAGCCAGACCAATCCCGCCCAGTAAACCGGCATGCACCCGCTCAATCAGGCGGCCAGCCACCGGCGAAAGCAGCATGGTAGCAAGCGGCCAGGGCGTCAACAGCAAGCCCGTAGCAACTTCATCACGACCCAGTACGCTTTGCAGATAGAAAGGCAGTGAAACCATGGCCAGCATCTGGGCGCAGAAAGAGCACACTGATGTGCAGATAGACAGGGCGAAAATGGGAATACGCAATAAATCGACCGGCAGTAACGGCACCGCCATCGCTAACTGGCGACGAATAAAGAAATAACCCACCAGGATGACCACCACCACTTCACTGGCTATCAGCCAGTGCGATTGTCCCTGTGCAAAGCCGCCCAGCGCAGAAATCAACAGGCCGAAAAAAAGCGCATTCATCACGGCACTGATGACATCAAACTTCTGTGTTTTTGCCCGCTGTGGGTTATCCGGCAGGTAGCGTAACGCCAGCCACAGTGTCACCGCACCGAGCGGCAGGTTAACCAGGAATAACCAGCGCCAGCTGGCGAACGAGAGAATGGCCGCCGCAACTGTAGGCCCGGCGGCGGTTGAGATCGCGACCAGCAGTGCGTTAATGGCGATCCCGCGTCCCAGATAGCGGGGCGGATAGATAATGCGTATCAGGGCCGTATTCACGCTCATTATCGCGGCACCGCCCAGTCCCTGCATGACGCGCGCCACGGTCAGCATCGTCAGGGAGGACGACAGGGCGCAGAATACGGAGGTCGCGACAAACACCACCAGGCCGAACTGATACACGCGACGGTAGCCGACGATATCACCCAGAAATGACAATGACAGCAGCGAAGAAACAATGGCGATCTGATAGGCGTTAATCACCCACACCGACTGGGCCGGACTGGCCTGCAGTTCACGTGAAATGGTGGGAAGCGCCACGTTGGCAATCGAACCGTCTAACACCGCCATGATGAGGCCAATGGCGATCGTCAGAATGGCCCAGTACCGTTGTGGCACAGCAAGTCCGCCGTCTGAAGAAGAGAGTGACATAGAGGCTAATATTAAAGGGGGTGAATATCATGATCCTAATCAATTACCGGACAAAATGCATCGCGCCGGGCCGAAAAATATATTTTGCAGATGTTACAGGCGTTGAAAGATTGCTGGGGCAATGTCGGCCCATCTATACTGCAACCTCGTTCCGTTTTTTTTGAAACACGTATTCAAGGTGGCACATGGTTCCTGATGAAAAGGACAAACAGCCTGATTCGGTCTCGTCGGTGCAAAAGGTGTTTGGCATTTTGCAGGCATTAAGTGACGCGCGCGAGCATGGGATTACCGAACTGGCTCAACGGCTGATGATGTCGAAAAGCACCGTTTACCGTTTCCTGCAAACCATGAAGTCACTAGGTTATGTGGCCCAGGAAGGGGAAAGCGAGAAATACTCGCTGACGCTAAAACTTTTTGAGGTGGGATCGAAAGCGCTGCAGAACATCGATTTGATTCGCAGTGCCGATGTGCAGATGCGGGAATTGTCCCGCCTGACCAAAGAAACGATTCATCTGGGCGCGCTGGATGACGAGAGCATCGTCTATGTTCACAAGATCGATTCGTTGTATAACCTGCGCATGTCGTCGCGTATCGGTCGCCGTAATCCGCTGCACTCTACCGCGCTGGGTAAGGTGTTATTAGCATGGCGCAGCCGTGATGACGTCAACGAGATTCTGCAGCGCATGACGTTTAGCATTCATACCGCCAATACACTTTCTGACGCGGGTGCGCTGCTGGAGGCGCTGAGTCAGGTGAAGCAGCGGGGTTATGGTGAGGATAACGAAGAGCAGGAAGCGGGCGTGCGCTGTATCGCCGTGCCCATTTTTGATCGCTTTGGCGTGGCCGTCGCCGGGTTGAGTATCTCTTTTCCCACCATTCGCTTCTCAGAGTCGAATAAGCAGACTTATGTCACGATGCTGCAAGACGCGGGACGACGTCTTTCCGCCGAGCTGGGTTATCACGATTACACGTTTTCGTAAAAAAAAGCGGGCCAGTTGGCCCGCTTCAGTGCGATCAGTTATCAACCACTTCACTACTTTTCTTCAACAGCGGGCAGTCGGTCACGCCCACTACGCCGCTGTCCGTGTGCAGATACTGTGCCGTGATCATGCCCCGTGCGGTAAGGTAGTTACACTTAAGTCCCAGTCCCGCCGCATTCTTATTACTGCCAGCCAGAATGCCATAGCCGGTAAACAGCATCGCCAGCCAGATAATCCCCACAACAACAATCGCCCGAATAAACAGTTTCATTGTATCTCCTTATGATGCCTAACGCAGCGTTCCAGTGACTGCTGCCTGACATGATGTACCGCAGCAGCATGCCTCGCTTTTACGCGGGAAGCGATCAGAGATAACTGAAATGAGCAGAATGATGCCCATCCCTTACTCCGCCATTATCTTTTACTGCGCCGCAGGGTAGAATAGACGGTCGCACCTTTTATGGTGGTTTCACCTGGTATCTTGAGGCAGTTATGAATGAGTTAGCCGCTAATGCGGGTCCTGTGGTCAGCTATGGCGTGATGGGGATAATGCTGATTGTGGCGTTGATCCTGTGGTTCTACGTTAACCGCGCCAGCGTTCGGGCAAATGAACAGATTGCGTTGCTGGCGTCGCTGCTGGAAGAGCAAAAGAAACAAAACGCCCTGCTGAAGCGTTTGATCGAGAAGCAAAGTGGTACGTCAGAGCAAAAAACTGACGCGCAGCCGGAAAATGGCGATTTTATTCGCCTCATTCCGGAACGTTAACGCCTGCATGGAGGCCGGATGGCCTGGAAGAATCCCTGGTTTGACAGCAGTAAAGCCCATCACACACCGGCGGGTTTTCGCAACCCCGAACCTGATACTCGCCAGCAGGGTGACCTGAAGCGCTGGCGTAAGGAACGTAAAGCCCAGGGATTACCCCATCCGCCTCAGCGGGGTTATGACGACTTTATTGCGCAGTGGTGGCAACCTGCCGACCTGAGCGGTGAGGATGACCGGCTCTGGTGGCTGGGCCATGCTGCGCTGCTGTTGCGACTGAATCAACGCTATATATTAATCGATCCCGCGCTTTCCCCGCGGGCCTCGCCTCTGCCGTTTATCGGGCCAGAACGGAAAACGCCGTCCCCGCTGACCATCAGTCAGTTGCCTCGTCTGGATTACGTGCTGATCTCCCATAATCATTACGATCATCTGGATAAGCCAACCATCAAGCAGATCGTACGCCATTTTCCTGAGGCTGTTTTTCTGGTGCCCTTGGGTCTGGCGGACTGGTGTAAACGTCGTGGGGTTAAACAGGTGCACGCGCTGGACTGGTGGCAACACAAGGCGATGGGTGGGATTCAGTTTGATGCGGTACCGGCCCGCCACTGGAGTATGCGCACCTTTACCGATCGCAACCGATCTCTCTGGTGCGGTTGGGTCATTAAAACCGACTCAGTGCGCTTTTGGTTCTCGGGTGACAGTGGCTACACGGAAAATCTTCATGCCATTGCAGAACGTCACGGCCCGTTCAATCTGGCCGCGCTGCCCGTCGGGGCCTATGAACCTCGCTGGTTTATGGGGGCACAACATATGGACCCTCAACAGGCGGTGGCGTTGTGGCGGGCAATCGGCCAGCCTCTTACTGTCCCAATCCATTGGGGGGTTTTTGAACTGGCCGATGAATCGCTGGATGCGCCTCCGGCGGAATTGCAGCGTGTTTTAACGCAAAGCGGTGAAGCGAGCAGGCACTTTACGCCATGGCAGATTGGCGAGAGCCGCAGCCTGACATATATCAACCCGATTAATCCGTCGTGATAACATTCTCGTCAGACGCCGCTACGTGTTGACTGGAATCCATTTTAATATCCTACATGGCGCAGGCCTAATTCAAAAAACGCCTGCGCGCAAGCTATAAATGATTGCGTTCACGCTCAACTTATGATTTTGCTGAAAATAATATTTATATGTGTACGGAATAAGTTTTGTTGTACAAGCTTGCCGCAATAGATTACTCGCGCTTCACTTATCTGCTCCTTTATTTGGTGCAATATTGCCATATTAGTGCAATGTTATTTTTTTAATGTTATCCATCGCGAGTGAGGTGGGTAAGGGAGTCAGATATCATCCTGTCCGGGCAGGAAAGCATTATTTTATAGTGATGTCAGGGCTATTACTGGCGTCCGCTATCCAGGGTTTTGTACCAGGAAGTACATTCTCTGGGAGCCACTTTGCAATTATGCAAAAAGCGCCGGTCAGGCATATAAAAATGGCTTGCCATTATTTAGCGGATATGTGATAACAATTCGTGGGTTAAACGAGGTACAGTTCTGTTTATGTATGGCATCTTCAGTAAAGAAGTTACGAGTAAAGACGTTGACGTTGAATACCGCTTCCTTGCCGAACTTTAATCAGTGCCTCATTCAGTAATGTCTCTGTTTTATCTGTAGGTTAGCCTCCGGGCAAAATAAACACTTTAAGGAATTAGTAAAATGGCAAAGATTAAAGGTCAGGTTAAGTGGTTCAACGAGTCTAAAGGCTTCGGTTTTATCACTCCAGCTGACGGTAGCAAAGATGTGTTCGTACACTTCTCTGCTATTCAGGGCAACGGTTTCAAAACACTGGCTGAAGGCCAGAACGTAGAGTTCGAAATTCAGGACGGCCAGAAAGGTCCAGCAGCAGTTAACGTTACTGCTATCTGATTTCGCCTCAGACGGGTGCCAGGCACCACAGTCTCAGATATTAAAGCCTTGGCCATCTGGCCGAGGCTTTTTTTACGCTTTCGATATTGTTTCCCGTCGAGTACACTTCTGCGCGTCGATTTCTGCCGGAGCGCCTGATGTCTTTGATTTGCCCACTTTGTCACTTTCCCCTGAGCCTTACCGAACGCAGCTGGCGCTGTGAGAATCGTCACCAGTTCGACCAGGCGAAAGAGGGCTATGTCAATTTGCTGCCCGTTCAACATAAAGGCTCGCGTGAGCCGGGCGACAGTGCTGACATGATGCAGGCGCGGCGTGAGTTTCTTCAGGCCGGTTATTACCAGCCGTTGCGGGATCGGGTGGTGAGCGTGCTTGATCAGCACCTGCAGCAACCGGCTGCGCAGATTCTGGACATCGGCTGCGGGGAAGGTTACTACACGGGCGCATTCGCCGACAATCTCGCCCCTGAAGGGCAGGTATACGGTCTGGATGTGGCGAAAATGGCGATTCGACTGGCGGCTAAGCGCTATCCGCAGGTGTTATTCTGTGTGGCCTCAAGCCAGCGCCTGCCGTTTAGTGACAACATGTTGGATGCGGTGGTACGTATCTATGCGCCCTGCAACGAGGCGGAACTGAGCCGCGTCATCAAACCGGGTGGCCTGCTGCTAACGGTTACGCCCGGGCCTCATCATCTGGAGCAGTTCAAGGCGCTGATTTATCGCGAGGTGCAGCTTCACGCGTCGGAAGAGAAAGTCTACCAGGGATTTACGCAACGGGCCCAGCACCGTTTGACCTATCCGATGGCGTTGACCGCACAGGCGGCAACCACCCTGTTGCAGATGACCCCGTTTGCCTGGCGCGCGCGGCCAGAAGTCTGGCAGTCCCTCGCTGAAAGCTCGCAATTTCACTGTGAAGCGGACTTTATGATTACCCTTTGGCAACGCGACTAACGCGCCTCGACCAGCGTTTGGTAAATACGTTCAAGATCGTCAAGCTGCTGCACGGCGATCAGCAAACGTCGCTGCTCAAGCTGCATGACTAAAATGCCGTCCTCTGAAAGATTCATGCCCTGTATGCGCCGATAGTCTGTCCACCTGCCCGCATAAAACAATCCCTGACTTTTCATCAGCAGTTTGGGACGACGCAGCCAGAAAAGCCAAAATGATAAAAAACACAGCACCATCAACAGCGCGGTGGTAAGTTTCGGGCCTTGATGGGCGACGTTGTTCCACAACAGGATGAGCAGTAAACCTATGAAGATCAGGCTGTCGGCTTTATGACGGCGTTGTAACGGTACACGTAACAGCGTGGGGCCATGACGACGTGGCAGAACCGCTTCATCATAAACAGCAAAAAAACAGAAGGGCGATGATGCAGAGGGCGATGATGCCGTCGGTCAATGACATTGTTCTTCCTTTACAGATAAAAGCCGGCTTTCTCACGCAGCGGGCCGCTTAAAAGCATCGGGAGCCGAGGCTCCCGATGCGGTTAACGTTACAGCCCGAGCAAACCGATCCAGTAACCAAAAATACCGATAGCAAAGAAGCCAACGATAATCCACAGCGCATTAACCTTGCGGCGCAGCAGCCACATACAGGCGAAAGTCAGCAGGAGTGGGACAATGCCCGGCATCAGCTGATCCAGAATCGACTGTACCGTCGTCACCGTGGTTTTCCCGGTCTGATCGGTAATGCGTGAAACCACCAGCGGAATATTGACGTGCGTCCACTTGTTAACCAGCGCGCCCATAACAAACAGGCCGAGAATCGATGCTCCCTCGGTCAGTTTTTGCAGGAAGCCACCGCCCATGTCGCTGACAATATCGATCCCTTTACGATAACCATAAGCGACGCCGTAGTAACGGGTTAACAGGCGCGCCAGGTTAAACAGGATAAAAAACAGCAGCGGACCGAGCAAACTGCCGCTCATCGCAATGCCTGCGCCTAAGGCCGCAAACACCGGACGAACGGTTCCCCAGAAAATCGGATCGCCTACGCCGGCCAGCGGGCCCATCAGGCCCACTTTGATACCGTTTATTGCACCGTCATCTATCGCTGCACCATTAGCGCGCTGCTCTTCCATCGCCATCGTCACACCTAACACAGGCGCGGCCACGTAAGGATGCGTATTAAAGAACTCAAGGTGGCGTTTGATGGCCTGCTTGCGGTCGTCATTGTTTTCAGGATAAAGACGGCGGATCACTGGCACCATTGAGAAACAGAACCCCAGCGCCTGCATACGTTCAAAGTTCCAGGAACCCTGAAACAGGTTTGAGCGTAAAAATACAGCGCGAACGTCACCCGGCGTCAGTTTCTTTTCGACTTTTGTTATATCAACCATGTTGTCACCTGTTCCTTAATCGAGTTCGTTGTCGAGGTCGTTAGCTGACGGCGATGCCGCGGGCCCACCGGCTACGCGGTTATATTTCGGGCTGAGCTGGATATAAAGCACCGCCATCACGACGCCAATCACGCCTAAAGCCACCAGGTTAAAGTTGGTAAACGCGGCAGTGACGAAACCCAGATAGAAGAACGGCATCAAATAGCCTGCACGCATCATATTGATGACCATGGCGTAACCGACGACCACGATCATGCCACCTGCGATGTTCAGACCGTTGGTGACGACCTCAGGGATGGAGCTGAGCAGAGAGTGAACCGCATCCGTTCCCACCGAGATGGCAACAATCAGCGCCGGTATCGCGATGCGCATTGCCTGAAGCAGCAAGGCGGAAACGTGAATCCATGAGATGGCCGTAAGGTTGCCTTTTTCCGCGGCTTTGTCCGCCGCATGCTGGAACGCCACGGTCAGCGTACGTACGATGATGGTCAGAACCTGACCGGCCGCCGCCAGTGGGATGGCCAACGCAATACCAGCACCCACGCTCTGTCCACCGGCAATCACCAGAATGGTGGAGATAATGGAGGCCAGCGCGGCATCAGGCGCAACGGCAGCACCGATATTCATCCAGCCAAGTGCAATCATCTCCAGCGTACCGCCGATGATGATGCCGGTTTTCATATCACCAAGTACAATCCCGATCAGCGTACAGGCCACCAACGGGCGATGAAACTGGAACTCATCCAGAATCGAACCCATACCGGCAATACAGGCGACAATAAAGATTAAAATAATTTGAAGTGTGGTTATTTCCATCATACTTCTTGTCCTCTACAGGATAGAAAAATATAGCTGGCGTGTTATGCGCTCACCTTAGCCACCAGATCCATCATTTTTAGTTTTTGATCGCCCGAGACTTTGCGCACTTCAAGTTCTATATTGCGCGCGTGAAGCTGGCGGAAGGCGGCGATATCTTTTTCATCGACCGAGACGGCATTATTCACCTGGGTTTTCCCCTGGCGAAATGCCATACCGCCAATGTTGACGCTCTTGATATCCACGCCTTGTTCAACAATCCGCAGGACATCCGTTGGGTTGGTAAACAGCAGCATGACACGATCGCGGGCATATTTGGGGTTATTCCAGACGCGCACCATTTTATCGATGTCCACCACATGTGCGGTGACGCCCGGCGGTGCCACCTGGGTTAACAGCGTTTTACGCACTTTGTCGTTAGCCACCTCATCACTGACCACGATAATGCGGCTGACGTTAGTTTCTTTGGTCCAGCGCGTAGCGACCTGCCCATGAATAAGACGATCGTCGATGCGTGCCAGGCAAATATTCATGTGTTCGTCAGGCGTCAGCGGCCGGTTGACGGGGGCCGCTGCGCGAGGCGCAGACGGCGGGGCGGCAACAGCAGCCGGTTTTTCTTCAGGTTGTGCTTTTAACGCTCTGACGCCTTCACGGCCGGTTTCAACCGCAATCGCCACCAGTTCGTCAAAAGAGGGGTTATCGTCTCGGGCCATCAGGGTTTCGACTAACATAGGAATGTTTACCCCGGCGACCACCTCGTGATGCGTTTTATCAACGACCAGCCGACTGGCCGCATTGAATGGACTGCCGCCCCAGGTATCCACCAGGAAAAGCACCCCCTGTGATGTGTCCAGCTCTGCCAGTCGTGCCTGATATTTTTCTATCAGGGTGTCAGCATTCTCCCCCGGTACAAAATCTATCCATGCGACATTGTTCTGTTCGCCTAAAAGCATCTCTGCCGTTTTAAGCAGCTGCTCCGCTGCCCAGCCGTGTGTACCAATTACAAGAGCAATGGTCACGTGCTACCTCCGTTCGCTTGTTGGTTCATCATAATGTGAGGAACCGTTAAGAATTATCGCGTTAACAACATCTAAATCTTGTTAATGTGAATTAACCTAATTTCAACATTGTTGGGATAACCAACTCACTACGTGAATGCCGGATTTATTTTAGTGTCCGAAAAAATAAAGTTTGTGATATTGGTTGGCTATTTGCAGCATAAATGAGGGAAATTGAGTTTTTATGACGCCTGAACCCGGCCGTGAGAGAGTGTAAAAATAAGAAAATTTTTTGACCTCGTGGTACGAACTGATACATTAGCAATCTGTTTATTATTCAGGAGTAGCGGGCTGCAGCCCACCCTTATGGATCGTCACCGACGTTGCTTAACCTTGTCTTTGCGCTCTTCAGCGCGTCAATTCACGCCAGACCGCGTTTTCTCTGCTTTTCCGCGCTTATTTCAGTCACGTCATCTGACGCTGGCACGCTTTAACGTAATCACATCCTTGTTCAGGAGTCACTAATGGAATTTCTGTTCGACCCCTCGATCTGGGCGGGATTGCTCACGCTCATTGTGCTGGAAATCGTTCTCGGCATTGATAACCTGGTCTTTATTGCCATTCTTGCGGATAAGTTGCCACCTAAGCAGCGTGATAAAGCGCGTTTGATTGGTTTGTCGCTGGCGCTGGTCATGCGTCTGGGCCTGTTATCGCTTATCTCCTGGATGGTGACTCTGACGCGTCCACTGTTTAGCGTGGGAAGTTTCAGCTTCGCCGGACGCGATCTCATTTTGCTGGCGGGAGGGATATTCCTGTTATTCAAGGCCACCATGGAACTGCATGAGCGGCTGGAGAACCGTGAGTTGGAAAACAACGGCAACCGCAGCTACGCCAGCTTCTGGGCGGTTGTGACGCAGATTGTCATCCTGGATGCGGTCTTCTCCCTGGATGCGGTGATTACTGCCGTCGGTATGGTCAATAACCTGCCGGTGATGATGACAGCGGTTGTTATTGCGATGATCGTGATGCTGGCGGCGTCTAAGCCCCTGACAAAATTCGTCAACGCGCATCCCACTGTGGTGGTGCTGTGTCTCAGCTTCCTGTTGATGATCGGCCTGTCGCTGGTGGCCGAAGGCTTTGGTTTTCACATTCCGAAAGGTTATCTGTACGCGGCGATTGGTTTCTCGATTCTTATCGAGTTGTTCAATCAGATTGCCCGCCACAATTTTATCCGTCATCAGTCGCATCGACCTATGCGTGAACGCACCGCCGAGGCGATTTTGCGGTTGATGGGCGGACGTAATCGGGTGCAGTCCGCTCCCGCGAGCACGGAAGAGCAGGCGATTGCCATTGCCATGCCACAGGAAGCCTTTAAAGACGAAGAACGCTATATGATTAATGGCGTGCTGACGCTGGCATCCCGTTCGATTCGCAGCATTATGACGCCGCGTGGTGATATCTCCTGGGTGGATGCCAACCGTCCGGTTGACGAAATTCGTATTCAGCTGCTGGATACGCCGCACAGCCTGTTCCCGGTATGCCGGGGTGAGCTGGATGAAATCATTGGCGTGGTCAGAGCCAAAGAGCTGTTGGTGGCGCTGGATCACGGCGTTGACGTCGCGACCTTTGCTGCCAATACACCGATCATCATCGTGCCGGAAACGCTTGACCCGATTAACCTGCTGGGCGTCTTGCGCCGTGCCAAAGGCAGCTTTGTTATCGTGACTAACGAGTTTGGCGTGGTGCAGGGCTTAATCACGCCGCTGGATGTGCTGGAAGCGATCGCCGGTGAGTTCCCGGATGAAGATGAAACGCCGGATATCATCATGGACGGTGATGGCTGGTTAGTGAAAGGCGGCACCGACCTGCATTCACTGCAGCAGCTCCTCGACTTCCACGAGCTGGTAAAGCCGGAAGAAGATCACGCTTCTCTGGCAGGGTTGCTGATTGCGCAGAAAGGGCAGTTGCCTAAGCCTGGCGACGTCATCGATATTGAGCCGCTTCATTTCCAGATCATCGAAGCCACGGAGTACCGTATCGATCTGGTGCGCGTGACCAAAGATCAACAACATGATGAGGAAGAAAAAGGTTAACCTACCTTCTTAGCGTACTTCTTAGCGTAAAACGCATCACATGGTGATGCGTTTTTTTTTGCGTGAAGACATGACCTGCCGACGTGTGGATGGCGTTGAGGGCACTACAGGTCACAGGTCAGTTGATGATGGCGCAACCACGCCGGAAAGTCCTCCAGCGGCATCGGACGGGCAAAGTAATAACCCTGCAGATGATCCACGCCGCGATCGCGCAGATAGTCTGCCTGCTCCTGGGTTTCTACGCCCTCTGCGACCAGGCTGATATTCAGACGCTGCGCCAGCGAGATCACCATATCGGTGACGGTGGCGTTAATCGCATCCGTCCCGATTGAGGCGGTAAAGATTTTGTCCAGTTTAAGCACGTCTGGCTGCAAATCTTTCAGGTAGGACAGCGAACTGTGCCCGGTACCGAAATCATCTATCGCCAAACGCACGCCGATGTCGTGCAGTTGAGCAATGACCGTCTGATCGACCACGGGCAGGGCATCACGCTCGGTTAACTCGACCACCAACTGGGGGACAGGATTGGCGGGCCACCAAATATTTTGCAGGTCTTCCAGAATGGCACGTTCGCGAAAATGGCTCGCCGCGACATTAACGGCAATATGAAAGTGTGGACTGTGGGGAAGATCCGGCAAGGCGTCGACGACGCGGTTCAGCACAAAGCGGGTTAACGGCTCAATCAGGTTCTGGCGTTCAACCAGGGGAATAAAAACGTCGGGTGGAATCCAGCCCTGACGCGGATTATGCCAGCGCAACAGAAGTTCAATGCCATCACATTTACCGTTTCGGGCATTGATCAGGGGCTGGCAGTAAACCATAAATTCATTGGCTGTGATGCCGTAGCTAATCTGCCAGCTCAGGCTCATGCGATTGGCGGTTGCCAGCCAGACCACATAGCCAATCAGCAAACTCAGCATGAGCGCCAGGGGCAACTGCGAAGGCAGAGAGGCCAGGGCCAGGCGCGAAGGTGAGGGGCCATAAAGGGTAACGGTATAGGGATAACGCAGCGAGGCTTCGGTATAGGTAACTTCATCCTCAGAAGGCAGCGTGGACTCAATGAGAGGATTGCCATATTCAAGGCTTTTGCCGTTCACGTTAAAAATTGCCCGTTCAACCCAGGGTGCCTGCGGCTCCAGCAGGTAGCTGCTCATTAATTCAATATTGATGGCCTGAAGTATTCCGGAACGGTTATCCAGCATCGTGGGCGTCCACAATAACAAGACGGGCGAACCTTTGAGCAAATAGTCATCCGTGGAGAGCAGCATGCGCTTCTCGTTAAGGGCAAGTTCAGGGTAGGTCTGGCTGAACGAGATATCTCGTGAGCCAAAAATACTGGAACAGTAAAGCCTGTCCTCCTCGACCAGCAAAATAGCGCGCACGGTTTGTAGCGAAGAAATTTTTTCGATTAAGGGAAAACGGGCATCCGGACAGGACATTCCGACCAATCCCTGCATGTTGTTGGCGGAGACATCAAGCGGTGAAAACATGCGATCAAAACGCGTAATTGCATTATCGGCAAAACTGATTGCTCGCTGTTGAACATATGATTTTTCTTCAAAGTAGCGAAAAGCCAGCGTTAACGAAAGAACAATCGAAGCAATCACCACAGCAATAAGCAAACGCTTACGTCTGTATTGTCCAACATATTGCTGGGCCATGAACATCAAGAATCACCTTCCCAAAACCAGAAAATAGATATAGCTGGGTTGTTATCGGCACGGCCCAACGCAAATTTAGGACCCGAGCGTAAAATGAAAGGCTACAAGAAAAGCAGAGCGACCCGCAGGTCGCTTTAATATCGTTAATATTTATAGCAGGCAGGACTGACTAATGCACTGGTTAAAAAGAAAAAAATTAGAATTAAATCTCAAAAATGATTAGTCACACTGAACTTTTATTGCCAGGCCGCCCCGTGACGTCTCGCGATATTTCGCATTCATGTCTTTGCCGGTCTCGTACATGGTTTCTATCACCTTATCCAGTGAAACGCGCGGTTCGCTGGTACGACGCAGGGCCATGCGTGCGGCATTGATGGCTTTCACTGATGCGATAGCATTACGTTCAATACAGGGCACCTGAACCTGGCCGGCTACGGGATCGCAAGTCAGGCCAAGGTTGTGCTCCATGCCGATTTCTGCGGCGACGCAAACCTGCTCCGGGCTTGCGCCTAACAGTTCTGCCAGACCTGCCGCCGCCATCGAACAGGCCACGCCAACTTCACCCTGACAACCGACCTCAGCACCGGAAATAGAGGCATTCATTTTGTAAAGAATACCAATGGCACCGGAGGCAAGGAAATAGCGAATAAAGATATCGGGTGTAACCGTTTCAATGAAGTGGTCATAGTAAGCCAGCACCGCCGGCACAATGCCGCAGGCACCATTAGTGGGTGCGGTAACGACGCGCCCACCGGCAGCATTCTCTTCGTTTACTGCCAGCGCATACATGTTGATCCAGTCGATAACGACCATGGGATCGTTAGAGTGCTTGGCGGAGGAGATCAGTAAACGACGCAGCGAGGCAGCGCGGCGTGGAACGCGCAACGGGCCAGGCAGGACGCCTTCGGTGTTGAGACCGCGATCGATACAGGCCTGCATGGTTTGCCAAATTGTCGTGAAATACTGGTTAATCTCTTCACGCGAATGCAGCGCCAGTTCGTTTTTCATCACCAGGCCGGACAGGGAAAGCCCGGTCTCGCGGCAGTGGGATAATAATTCTTTAGCAGAATGAAACGGCCAGGGCACGGACACTTCATCCAGCGCAGACTGACCGAAATGCTCCTCATCGACAATAAACCCACCGCCAACGGAGTAATAGGTTTTTGACAGCACCAGCAGATCGCCGGAAAACGCCAGCAGACGCAGGCCGTTTTCATGCAGCGAGAGATTCTCGCTGCGAAACACCATGCCGCCTTCGCGAGGGAAATCGACTTCATGGGCACCTTTCGCGATCAGCAGACGTTCCCGCTGTTGCACATCTTTAATGAAGGCGGGGATAGCATCGATATCGACGCTGTCAGGCGACTCACCCGCTAATCCCATAATAATGGCGATATCCGTATGGTGACCTTTGCCGGTCAGCGACAGGGAACCATAGACATCGACGGCGATGCGTGTCACCTCATGCAGTTTGCCCTGTTCAGACAACAGATCCACAAACTGTTTACCCGCTTTCATCGGACCGACCGTATGAGAACTGGATGGGCCAATGCCCACTTTAAACATGTCAAAAACCGAAATCATGGGTGACACTCCTCACAAAAAACGTTCAGACTGCCGCAGCAGTTTATGGCGCTAATAGTAAACGGCTAAGCAGGGTAAACGCGCTGCTTTTCGCATGAAATAAACTAATTAACACCACGAGAAAAAATTATAGTGTGATATTGCGCGGAAGCCTGTAAACAGGCGCAAAAATGGAGGCTGCGTCAATTAAAATGCAATCTGCTGACTCAGCGAACGAATAATCCCTGCTGTCATTCCCCAGACCAGGTAATCCTGATAGCGCGACAACCAGACAGGATGACGAATCCCGGCGCGATAGTAATCAAGCTCGGCGTAACGGCTCAGACGTAAAGCTTCCGTGAGCGGCATTTCAAACACACTTAACACTTCATCCGGATTGATGCGCAGCGCAATCTGGTCTGGAATGATGCCCACCACCGGCGTGACCTGAAACCCCGTGCTGCTGGTGACAGCCGGCAGACAGCCCAGGACATCGACCTGCAGAGGCGAAATACCCACTTCTTCGTGCGCTTCGCGTAATGCGGTGGCAACCAGAGAGGCATCTTCAGGGTCCTGCATGCCGCCGGGAAAGGCCACCTGTCCGGCGTGCTTCCGTAATCCGTGCGAACGCTGGGTGAGCAGCAAACCCGGCTGCTGGCGTGCCACTATGGGAATTAACACCGCAGCATGACGACCTGAGAGTGCTTGTGCAGGCTCCAGGGGCTGTTGCAGTAAAAAACGGGTGCGGAAATCCGCGAGCGTCAATGCCATTCAGGCCCCTTTTTCCAGCGCAGGTAAAATACGACTGACTTTATCCAGGGTTTCCTGATATTCAGATTCGACTTCGCTGTCCGCCACTAACCCGCCGCCGGCAGAGCAGTAAAGGTGATGATTTTCAGCCACCAGCGTGCGGATAGTGATACTGGTATCCATACGGCCACATAAACTCAGGTAACCGATGCTGCCACACCAGGCGTTGCGGCGTTGCGGCTCCAGCTCATCAATAATCTCCATGGCACGAATTTTAGGCGCGCCGGTGATCGAGCCGCCGGGAAAGCAGGCGCGCAACAGATCGCAGGCCTGTAGGTGATCAGGCAGCGTGGCGCGAATAGTGCTGACCAGATGATGAACCGCAGGGAAGGGCTCCACCACAAACAGTTCCGGGACGCTGACGGAACCCGCAACGGCGACCCGACCAATATCATTACGCAGCAGATCGACAATCATCAGGTTCTCGGCGCGGTCTTTGGTCGAGGTACGCAGGCTTTCGGCCTGAGCCGCGTCAGCAACAGGATCGCGGTTACGCGGGCGGGTGCCTTTAATCGGCCGGGTCGTAATGACGTGTTGATCCAGCGCCATAAAGCGCTCGGGGGACAGGCTGAGGATGGCACTTTCCGGCAGACGTAAGAAGGCGCTGAACGGCGCGCGGTTGGTCTGGTTCAGTAGGCAAAAAGCACGCCATTCATCGCCCTGATAGCCTGCTTTAAAGCGCTGTGCCAGATTAACCTGATAGCAGTCGCCCGCCTGAATATAAGCCTGCACTTTGTGGAAGCGTTGCGCGTATTCATCCCGGCTAAGGTTGGACTGCCATTTGCTGGTCAGAGAGAAAGGCGCGGTTTCACGTTCGGGCCAGCCTTCAAGCCAGCGAAGACGTCGCGCAACATCATCAATGGCAACCAGCGTTAATGTATGACGGTGATGGTCGGCAATCAGCGCCCAGCTATAAATGCCGATGGCCATATCCGGTGTGTGAAGATCGGCGAGGGCGGTCTGCGGCAACTGCTCAAAACGCCGGCCCAGATCATAGCCAAACAGACCCAGCGCGCCGCCTAAAAACGGCAAGTCCGGATGGCGTTGCGGGGCAATGCCCAACGCGTCGCACTGCTGTTGTACCAGGGACAGGGGATCGTCCTGGCTACGTTGGGAGCGATCGCCCTGCTGAATTTCTGTTATCCTGCCCCGGGTCGTCAGCGTCGTCAGCGGATCGGCGGTCAGGATATCAAAACGATTATCGCTGTGGTCAGCTTGTCCTGAAGACAACAGCATCGCCCACGGCAGATGCGCAATACGGGAAAAATAGTGGGTGATGGCGTCAGGCGAATAACTTAGGTTATGAGTTTGAACGATCATTGAGCACGAAATCTGACATCAGTAAGGCCGTTAGACTGACATATTTTTTCCTGACTGGCACCTGTTTGTTCCCCATGAAATAATGGCAGCCTCATAGCAGGAGTAAAACATGATTACAGGATTACCCGCACTTTCACACGACCAGCAGCAGCGCGCTGTTGAACGTATTCAGCAATTAATGGCTGGTGGCATGTCCAGCGGTGAAGCGATTACCCTGGTTGCGCAGGAGATTCGCGAAAGCCACACTGGTGAACTGATCCGGGCGCGCTTCGAAGATGAAGACGACGAAGGCTGACGCCCGGCAAGCGGTTTAGCGTGCAGCGATAATTTTTATTTCGACTTTATACTGTGGATTCATTAAACCTGCCTGAACCGTGCAGCGAACGGGCGCGTTATCGGGTGAAACCCAGGCGTCCCAGGCGCGGTTCATTGCGGCAAAATCAGCTTTATCCACCAGGAAAATAGTGGCATCAAGGATTTTGCTTTTGTCACTGCCCACCCGCGTAAGCAGGGCATCAATCACCGCCAACGCATTGGCGGTTTGCGCTTCGGCATCCGCCTCCAGGTTTTCAGGCACGCTGGTATAATAAATCGTGTCGTTATGAATGACCGCTTCGGACATACGATGTTCTGGATCAATGCGCGTAATGCTCATCATCTTCTCCCTGTTTTTTTGAACGCCTAGCCTGCCATAATCCCGGTGCGATTGTCATCCGTTGCAGCGCGCGCTGGGCGTCAGCCGCGCATCACGGGCGGAAAAGTGGTATAAAACGTCGCTTACCGGTTCAGGACTATCAGGATGAAGGCATGGCGAATACGCAATATCTGTTTTGGGTGATGTTTGGAGCACTGACACTGCTGTTTATCGTCATATCGACCTTTGTCGGCATGTCACGCACGGCCAAACAGGGGTTTATCACCCTGGCGGTGTTACTGGTGCTACTGATTGCCGGCGCGCTTTACATCAGTCATTAGCGCTGAAAACGGCGTCATCCCTGGGTCTGCAGGCAACAGGACGGCAGGGTGATAAAGACGCCACCGTCAGCGATTTCCTTAAGTCAGGGAATGCTGGCATAATATACAGTGTTTTTTGCCGTTATTGAGAGGGTACGTGGCAGACGATTTTGCAACTGATGGCGCGCTGGCAAAAGGCATTGCGGGATTTAAACCGCGTGAAGCCCAGCGTGAAATGGCGCAGGCCGTCGCGGAAGCCGTGCAGAATAGCGGCGAGCTGGTGGTCGAAGCGGGGACGGGGACAGGCAAAACCTATGCCTACCTGGCTCCGGCTTTACGCGCCAATATAAAAGTGATCGTGTCCACTGGCTCAAAAGCCCTGCAGGATCAGCTCTACGCCCGCGATTTGCCTACCATTGCCAACGCGCTGAAGTTCACCGGTAAAACGGCGCTGCTGAAAGGTCGCTCTAACTACCTTTGCCTTGAGCGCATGGAACAACAGTCGGCGACCGGCGGCGATCTGAGCGTTCAGGCGCTCACGGATTTAGTGACGCTGCGCGCCTGGTCATCGCAAACCACAGATGGGGACATCAGTTCCTGTGCCGGCGTTACCGAAGACAGTCCGATTTGGCCGCTGGTGACCAGCACCAATGACAACTGTCTGGGCAGCGACTGCCCGCTGTACAAAGAGTGCTTTGTGGTGAAGGCGCGTAAGAAGGCCATGGACGCCGATGTTGTGGTGGTTAACCATCATCTGTTTCTTGCCGATCTGGTGGTGAAAGAGGGCGGATTTGGTGAGCTTATCCCCGAAGCGGACGTGATGATTTTTGATGAAGCCCATCAACTGCCAGACATCGCCAGCCAGTATTTCGGTCAGCAGCTCTCCAGCCGCCAGTTAGGCGATCTGGCAAAAGACATCATTATTGCCTATCGCACGGAAGTCCGTGACGTACAGCAGCTGCAAAAATCAGCCGACCGTCTGGCACAATGCGCGCAGGACTTCCGTCTGGCGCTGGGCGAGCCGGGTTATCGCGGTAACCTGCGTGATCTACTCAGCGATAACAACATCATGCGCATGTTTACCCTGCTCGATGATGCGCTGGAGCTTTGTTACGACGTGATCAAGCTCTCGCTAGGGCGTTCGGCGCTGCTTGATGCGGCGTTTGAACGTGCAGCGCTCTATCGCACACGACTGAAACGGATACGCGCCATTAGTGAACCCGGCTTCAGTTACTGGTATGAATGCACATCGCGTCACTTTGTGCTGGCGCTGACGCCGTTATCGGTGGCCGAACGCTTCCGCGAAGTCATGGATAACCGTAAAGCCGCATGGATTTTCACGTCTGCGACCCTGGCCGTCGATGAAAAGATGGACCACTTTGCCGACCGGCTGGGCGTGAGCCAGGCTAAGAATCTGATCCTCAACAGTCCGTTTGACTATTCACAGCAGGCCTTGCTGTGCGTGCCGCGCAATCTGCCTGAACCCAATCGTCCGGGTGGTGCGCGTCAGTTGGCAAAAATGATGAAGCCGCTGATCGACGCGAACAAAGGCCGCTGTTTCTTTCTTTGTACCTCGCATCTGATGATGCGTGAGTTGGCCGCGGAGTTCCGTGCCTCTATGACGTTGCCGGTGTTAGTGCAGGGTGAAACCAGCAAAGGGCAACTGCTGAAGCAGTTCATTGATAAAGGCAATGCACTACTGGTAGCCACCAGCAGCTTTTGGGAAGGTGTGGATGTCCGTGGCGATGCGTTGTCGCTGGTGATCATCGACAAACTGCCGTTTACCTCGCCGGAAGATCCTCTGCTTAAAGCACGCATGGAAGACTGCCGGATTCGGGGTGGCGATCCCTTCAGCGACGTGCAACTGCCCGACGCGGTGATTACGCTTAAACAGGGCGTTGGCCGTTTGATTCGTGATACGGACGATCGTGGCGTGCTGGTGATTTGCGACCAGCGGCTGGTTTCCCGTCCCTATGGCGCGCTGTTTCTTAACAGTCTGCCGCCAACGCCACGAACACGTGATATTGCGCAAGCTATTGCCTTTATTCGTCAGCAACCTGGCGAGTAATTGTGTGCTAAGATGCGCGCCGTTTTTGAATCTTCAGAGGTCGTTATGTCGGTCCGAATTTTAGCGCTGGATACAGCGACAGAAGCCTGTTCTGCGGCATTGCTCAACGGGCAACAGATTGACGCGCGCTTTGAGATAGCGCCCCGCGATCACACGCAACGCATTTTACCCCTGATTGCAGAGCTGCTTGAGTCTCAGCAGCTTGAACTGACCGAACTCGACGCGCTGGCATTTGGCCGCGGGCCGGGCAGTTTTACTGGCGTCCGTATTGGTATCGGGATCGCCCAGGGCCTGGCGTTAGGTGCCGCCTTGCCGATGGCGGGCATCTCCACCCTGGCCACGCTGGCACAGGGTGCCTGGCGGCAGCACGGCGCAAACCGGGTGTTAACCGCGATTGATGCCCGTATGGGTGAAGTCTACTGGGCCGAATATCAGCGCGATGAACAGGGCAACTGGCAGGGGGAAGCGACGGAGAGCGTGCTGTCGCCCGCCGCCGCGCTGGCCCGGATGCAGGCGCTGGAAGGGGAATGGTACACCGCTGGAACGGGCTGGCAGGCCTGGCCGGACCTGCAGCAGGGGCACGCGCTGCAACTGGTCAACAGCAATGTGGCGCTGCCAGCCGCTGAAGATATGTTGCTACTGGCGGTCGCCGCATTACAGCAGGGCGCTACCGTGCAACCTGAACATGCCGAGCCCACTTATCTGAGAAACGAAGTGGCATGGAAAAAACTGCCCGGACGGTAAAATATGACGCAACTTATTGTTATCCAGGCACTCTAAACAGCAACGTTCAGGAGAATACCCATGTCAATGTGTCGTCGCGGTGTTGCAGGTTTGATGTTGGCCTGTGCCCTGGTTTTAAGTGGTTGTGCTTCCGTACCGGATAATATTAAGGGCAACTCGCCGATGCCCCAGCAGGACTTGCTGCGCGTAATGAAAGATCCGGCCATCTATGTTGGTCAGGAATCTCGCTTCGGCGGTAAAGTGGTTAACGTTATCAACCGCAACGGCAAAACCCGGCTGGAAATCGCAACGCAGCCGCTGGATGAGAGCGCAAGACCGGTGTTGGGTGCCAGCTCGCTTGGCCGAATCTATGCTGATATTCCGGGCTTTGTTGATCCTACCGATGTGAAAGATCAGTACGTAACGGTGCTCGGCACGCTAAAAGGCACCGAGCAGGGCAAGATTGGCGAGGCAAATTACCAGTTTGTGGTCATTGACGTGCGGGGCTACCAGCGCTGGCATCTCACGCGCCAGATCGTTGCGCCACCACAGCCGATCGATCCGTGGATTTGGTACGGGCCAACGCGTCATCGCGGCGGTTACTGGGGGCACAATCCTTACTGGGGCATGTATAACACCGGGCCTGCCCAGGTGGAAACTTTCCTGACGCCATAAGCGTTAGCCGTTTTTAATAAGCCCGGTCGCGGTGCTCGCAGCCGGGCTTTTTATTTGTATTGTTAACTAACACGAAATTTAGTGATGCACTTCGCAACCTCAACATGACAAGCAGAGCAAACTGGTACAATCAGTTAAAATATTGTTAAAAATACGATTGTCGAGGCGGCGATGAGTACACAACAAGATTATCGGGGTGAATCCTTGAATAAGGTTTGGCTAAAACGCTACCCGGCAGACGTACCTGCCGAAATCAATGCTGATCGTTACCACTCTCTGGTTGATATGTTTGAGCAGGCCGTTGTCCGCTACGCTGAGCAGCCTGCTTTTTATAACATGGGTCAAAAGATGACCTATCGCCAACTGGACGAGAAAAGCCGGGCCTTCGCCGCCTATTTGCAACATGCGCTGAAACTGCAGCCCGGCGATCGTGTTGCTTTGATGATGCCGAACCTCCTGCAATATCCGGTGGCGCTGTTTGGTGTTCTGCGGGCAGGGATGGTGGTGGTCAACGTTAATCCGCTCTACACGCCGCGCGAATTAAAACATCAACTCAATGACAGCGGTGCCAGTGCAATCGTCATTGTTTCTAACTTTGCGCATACGCTGGAAAAAGTCGTCAGTGAAACCGCCGTGAAACACGTTGTTCTGACCCGCATGGGCGACCAGCTTGCGCCGGTTAAAGCCACGCTGGTGAACTTTGTGGTGAAGTATGTGAAGCGGCTGGTGCCCAAATATCATCTGCCAGGCGCGATATCGTTTCGCCATGTGCTGGATGCCGGTGAAAAAATGGCGTACCAGCGTCCGGAAGTCAGCAACGATGACCTGGCATTTTTGCAATACACGGGCGGCACCACCGGCGTGGCCAAAGGCGCTATGCTTACCCACCGCAATATGCAGGCCAACCTGGAGCAAACCAAAGCGACCTACGGCAAGCTGTTACGTGACGGTAAAGAGTGCGTCGTCACGGCATTACCGCTCTACCACATCTTTGCATTAACCGTTAACGGCTTGCTGTTCGTTGAGTTAGGCGGCCAGAATCTGTTAATCACCAATCCGCGCGACATTCCCGGCTTTGTTAAAGAGATCGCCAAATATCCGTTTACCGCCATTACCGGCGTGAATACGCTGTTCAATGCGCTGCTTAATGACGACAACTTTAACAAACTCGACTTCTCGACGTTACGCCTTTCAGCGGGCGGCGGCATGGCAGTACAAAAAGCGGTGGCTGAACGCTGGGAAAAGCTCACAGGACACTATTTGCTGGAAGGCTATGGTCTGACGGAATGTTCCCCCCTGGTCTCGGTAAACCCCTATGACATCAGCTGTCACACGGGCAGTATCGGATTACCTGTGCCCTCAACGGACGTGATTATTCTGGATGAGAGTGGGAACGAAGTGCCTACCGGAGAGCCTGGCGAACTGTGCATCCGTGGCCCTCAGGTGATGCTCGGCTACTGGCAGCACCCGGAGGCCACAGCAGAAGTCCTGAAAAATGGCTGGCTCCATAGCGGGGATATTGTTACCGTTGATCCCGAAGGATTTATCCGTATCGTGGACCGCAAAAAGGATATGATTCTGGTGTCGGGCTTTAACGTCTATCCTAATGAGATTGAAGATGTCCTGATGCAGCATCCCAAAGTGCGTGAAGCGGCAGCGATTGGCGTGCCCAGCGAGCTGTCCGGCGAGGCCGTTAAAGTCTGCGTGGTTAAAAAAGATCACTCGCTGACCAAAGAAGAACTGCTGGATCACTGTCGTCGCCAGCTCACGGGCTATAAAGTGCCTAAAATCGTCGAGTTTCGCGATGAACTGCCAAAAACCAATGTAGGAAAAATTCTGCGTCGCGAACTGCGCGACGAGGTGAAAACCAGCACAGGCTGATTCACCGTCAGGATTCAGGTTGAACGCCGGCGCTGTCCGGCGTTTTTATTGCTTTTAACATGGAGCACCGCACGTTGTCGGCTGCGGTGAAAACTGAACGTGAACTATTCCCTGATCGAGAACGATGATCACCTGGCCGAGGTGTGCCACAAAGCACGCCAGCATACGGCCGTCGCCCTGGATACCGAATTTGTCCGTACCCGTACTTACTATCCGCAGCTGGGACTGATTCAGCTGTTTGATGGCGAACAGTTAGTGTTGATCGATCCGTTACCCGTTCGTGACTGGTCACCGTTTATTGAACTGCTAACGGACACCCGCGTGACGAAATTTCTCCATGCGGGCGGGGAAGATCTGGAAGTGTTCCTGCACCGTTTCGGTGTCCTGCCACAGCCGATGATTGATACACAGATTCTGGCGGCTTTCAGTGGTCAGCCGCTTTCCTGGGGATTTGCCTCAATGGTGGCGCACTTTACGCAGGTTGAATTAGATAAGAGTGAAGCGCGGACCGACTGGTTAGCCCGTCCGCTCACGGAACGGCAGTGCCAGTATGCGGCGGCGGATGTGCATTACCTGCTGCCGATTGCTCATCAACTGATACAGCAGGTGGAGCAGGCCGGTAATATGGCCGCGGCACTGAGTGAATGCGAAAACCTGTGTCAGCGTCGGCTGGATACGTTAGCGCCGGAGGATGCGTGGCGTGATATCACTAACGCCTGGCAGTTGCGTCCGCGCCAGCTGGCGGCGCTGCAACGCCTGGCGGCATGGCGCCTGAAAGTGGCGCGTGAAAAAGACATGGCGGTCAATTTTGTGGTGCGTGAAGAGAACCTGTGGAAAGTCGCACGTTTTATGCCGGGTTCTCAGGGTGAGTTAGATCATCTGGGCTTATCGGGCCATGAGATTCGTTTCCACGGCAGGGCGATGCTGGCGCAGGTGGCAGAAGCCGCTGAGCTGGATGAGAGTGCGTTACCGCCGCCGTTAAGCAATCTGGTGGATCATGTGAATTACAAGCGGGCGTTTAAGGCAATCAAAGCGCTGGTACAGCAGGTGAGTGAGCAGAGTGGTTTTAGTCAGGAACTGCTGGCGTCTCGTCGCCAGATCAATCAGGTGTTAAGTCAGCACTGGGGGCTTAAGCCACAGAACCGCGAACCCGAGCTGTTAACAGGCTGGCGTGGCGAGTTGCTGAAACCCGGTATTACCGACATCCTTGCCGGGCTGTAAAAAATTTCCCCTGCAACTGCGCAGGGGAAAGTCAGGAAACGGTTGACGTCATTTAGGCACGTCTTCCGTTTCGGGTAGCGTGACGTTCAGTTCAAGAATGGAGATATCATCCCCTTTCTGATCGAGTTGAACCGTCACCATGTCCGGATCAATCTTCACGTATCTGCAAATCACTTCAAGAATGTCGCGCTTAAGTTGCGGAAGATAATGGGGCTCACTGTCGCCCCTTCTCCGTTCTGCCACAATAATCTGTAGCCTTTCCTTGGCTATATTGGCAGTGTTCTTCTTCCGGGATAAAAAGAAATCAAGTAATGCCATGGTTTATCCCCCGAACAGGCGTTTCAGGAAACCCTTCTTCTCTTCTTCAATAAAGCGGAAGGGGCGAACTTCACCGAGTAACCGGTCAACGGTATCGGCATAGGCTTTACCAGCATCAGACTCACCGTCCAGAATCACCGGCTCGCCCTGGTTAGAGGCACGAAGTACGGACTGATCTTCCGGGATTACGCCGACCAGAGGAATGCGCAGAATTTCCAGCACATCTTCCATGCTCAGCATATCGCCACGATTAACGCGACCCGGGTTATAACGGGTCAGCAGCAGATGCTCCTTAACCGGTTCCTGGCTGGTTTCAGCGCGGCGGGATTTTGAAGAGATGATGCCGAGAATACGGTCAGAGTCGCGGACAGAGGAGACTTCCGGGTTCGTGGTAATAATGGCTTCATCTGCAAAATACAGTGCCATTAATGCCCCGGTTTCAATGCCGGCTGGCGAATCACAGACGATGAAATCAAACGCCATCTCTGCAAGATCGTTCAGGACCTTTTCGACACCTTCACGAGTCAGGGCGTCTTTATCACGGGTTTGTGAGGCTGGCAGAATATAAAGTTGCTCAGTGCGCTTATCACGAATCAATGCCTGGTTCAGCGTGGCATCACCCTGAATGACATTAACAAAATCGTAAACAACCCGGCGTTCGCAACCCATGATTAAATCAAGGTTACGCAGGCCGATATCAAAGTCGATGACAACCGTTTTTTTGCCTTTCTGCGCTAAACCGGTGGCGATGGCCGCGCTTGACGTGGTCTTACCAACGCCCCCTTTACCGGATGTAACTACAATAATGCGTGCCATAAATGTTGATTTCCTTAACGAAAGAAAAGGGGCCTAATTAAGTGTCTGTATAGTCAGCGCGCCATCCTGAAGACGGAGGCGTGCTGCTTTAGCAAAAAACGCTTCGGGGATTTGATCCATGATCCAGTACTCCCCGGCGATAGAAACCAACTCTGCTGCAAGGTTGGTGCAAAAAATCTGGCAATCGCTGTCACCGCTGGCACCTGCCAGAGCACGGCCACGCATCATGCCATAGATATGAATATTGCCATCAGCGACCAGTTCCGCACCGGCGCTCACGCTGCTGGTGACGATCAAATCCGCATTGCGGGCATAAATTTGCTGGCCAGAGCGCACCGGCGTGTTAACGATGCGTGTTTTCGCTACCAGCGGTTCGGCTGCAGCGGGCTTGAGTTCCGGCTCCTGCGCGTCACGCTTGTGGCTCTCTTTGCCTTCAGCCAGCACCGGAAGTCCGACGCGGGCAATCATTTTTTTCAGCGCATCATCTTTGCATCCACTGACCCCGACGATACGCAGTCCCGTTTCGCTCACGGCCTGCTGCATCTGTTTCCAGTTCACCGCGGCATCGAGGGCCGCAACATTCAGCACCACGGGTGCGTTCTTCAGGAAATCTGGAGCCTGGTCAATTTTGTCCTGGAGCGCTTTGCGGATCACCTCTGGCTCATGGTGATGCAAATGAACGACGGACAAGGTAAAACTGCTTCCCTTAAATTCGATTGGCGATTGCGGCATCTGTCCCGACTCAGTCCTGTTTTACTACCCTGTGCTAAGCGATGATAAAAGCATCGTTAAAGCGCGATCGGCGAATATTCGAAGTACTGCAAGCATGTTATAGTTACCGCTATATTCAAACAAGCCTCAGCGCTGGTTAATTCGAGTAAAAAATATGTTTTGTGTGATCTACAGAAGTCCGGTCCGCGACCGAACTTATCTCTACGTTGAAAAAAAGGACGATTTTTCACGCGTTCCTGACGCCCTGCTCAAAGGCTTTGGTAAGCCGCAACTCGCGATGGTGGTAAACCTTGCCCAACGCGACAAACTGGCTAATGCAGACATCAATAACGTTAAGCAGGGTTTAAGCGATCAGGGATATTATTTGCAAATTCCCCCACCGATCGAAAGTTTGTTAAAAACGCATCTCGAACACGACAGAAAAGATTAACTCGGATTGTTCCTTTAATATAAATTTTGCGCGACGGTCGGCGGCCAATTTATATTCCCAGCCGGGGTGAATAATAATTGTGCAGCACCGCTGTTTTTTTGCTTTTTCCGTGCAATCCGATCGGTCATCGGTTCGCGGTGACGCACAAATAGCCTGGCTGACTTGTTGACAATTTTCACGCATCTGTCAGGTTTAACCACTCTTAACCGTTATGAACAGGCTGGCTTTGCGTGCCGTCTGTCCGTAACGTCAACCCGCCGATATGGCTGACATTTCGGTAACATAAGCAGGGGATTAGCATGTATCAGCATCGTAACTGGCAAGGCGCTTTGTTAGATTATCCCGTGGGTAAAGTGGTGTGTGTTGGCAGTAACTATGCGAAGCACATTAAAGAAATGGGCAGTGCGACACCGACCGAACCGGTAATTTTTATTAAACCGCAAACGGCCTTATGCGATATGCGTCAGCCTTTATCGATTCCTGATGCGTTTGGTGAAGTGCATCATGAGGTTGAGCTGGCGGTGCTGATTGGCACCACCCTGAAACAGGCTTCAGACGCGCATGTGGCCAAAGCCATTGCCGGTTATGGTGTGGCACTAGATTTAACCCTGCGCGATCTCCAGGCGGGCTTAAAAAAAGCCGGGCAGCCCTGGGAAAAAGCGAAAGCCTTTGATAACGCCTGTCCTCTGTCGGGTTTTATTCCAACTGCGGAATTTTCAGGTGATCCACAGAACACCGAACTGAAGCTGGTCGTGAACGGTGAGGTTCGTCAGCACGGCAATACCGCCGATATGATTCACAAAATCCTGCCGCTGATTGCCCATATGAGCCAGTATTTTACCCTGCACGCGGGTGACGTCATCCTGACCGGTACGCCAGAAGGCGTTGGGCCAATGCACGCTGGCGATACGTTAGAGGTTTCCATCGCGGGCCATGGCATCAGCACGCGGGTACTGTAAAACTTGCATCATTGGGCCAATATCTTTATAAGGTGCGGTTTATGCTAAATCTGGACAACCATCATGACTGAAACCCCTTTCTGGCAACACAAGCGCCTGGCACAAATGAGCGATGAGGAATGGGAATCCTTGTGTGATGGTTGTGGCCAGTGCTGTCTGAACAAGTTACAGGACGCCGATACCGATGAAATTTATTTCACCAACGTCGCCTGTAACCAGCTCAACATCAAAACCTGCCAGTGTCGCAATTACGAGCGCCGGTTTGAATATGAAGAAGACTGCATCAAGCTGACGCGCGAAAACCTGACGACCTTTAACTGGTTGCCTCGCACCTGCGCCTATCGACTCCTGGGCGAGGGGAAACCGCTACCGGCCTGGCACCCGCTGCGCGCAGGGTCAAAAACCGAGATGCACGCTCAGCGCATTTCGGTGCGCTACATTGCCGTGCGGGAAAGTGAAGTCCGCGACTGGGAAGATCATATTATCGACCGGCCAGATCGGAACGGATGATGCACATAAACGAAAGGCTGCCAGCGGCAGCCTTTTTTACGTTAGCGACCAAATAAGTCGCGGCGTTTAGGTTTCAACGGCTGAGCGATCAGTACCAGCACGCCGACCAACAGATAGGCGGCGAAAATACCGATCATCCACTGTGGCATGCTGAGAGACAGAAAATCCCATCCGCGATCTGAGCAATCCCCGCTGGCAACAAATACCGACGGCAGCCATTTATCCAGCGGCAACCATGTCGGGAAACGCGCAGCGAAATCACAGGTCACAAAGGGATTGGGATGCAGCAGGATCATCGTGTGTTCGTAAGACAACTGCAGCCCTTTCCAGGCGCTGTAAATCCACACCAGAATCGCCACCAGGCGTAACGGTGAGCGAGGCAGAAGAAAGCCGATAACGCCTGCCGCCACTACGCCGAACAGCGCGCAGCGGACATAAATACACATTACGCAGGGTTTGAAGCCCAAACCATGCTGAAACCATAACGCCGTAAGCTCCAAGGCCAGTGCTGTGAGTGCCAGTAATAACCAGGCACCGCGACCACGCGAACATTGGTTTAAATATCGCAACATATTGCATTCCCTGTAAACGTCAAGCCCGCAGTGTAAACCAAAAGTCGCTGCACGCCATCCTGCGTGGATAAAAAATCATGTACAAACATGACCTGACACTGCTCCAGATTAATGACCTCACGCAAACCGCCACACAGCATGTTATTGCTGTTCGTCGGTGGCGCTAAACCGGATAGGCAAGACCGCAGCCGTTGCGGTGGGGCAGGCGCAAAAATGAGGTGTGATTCGGGCTTAAATGGCGTCAAAGATTATCAGGGTAATCTGTCTTAATTTTTTGCTAAACCGCGCTTTTAATCGTTGTGCAGGCTATATCCGCTATAGGGCGTCTGGTATGATGAGTGCCCATTACGATCCAGAAAGCAATGAGAACACACAGTTATGGTTATTAAGGCGCAGAGTCCAGCCGGATTTGCTGAAGAGTATATAATTGAAAGCATCTGGAACAGCCGTTTTCCACCCGGATCGATTCTTCCTGCTGAACGTGAGCTTTCTGAACTGATTGGCGTGACGCGCACTACGTTACGTGAAGTGTTACAGCGTCTGGCACGTGACGGCTGGCTGACGATTCAGCACGGTAAACCCACGCGCGTTAACAACTTCTGGGAAACCTCGGGTCTTAATATTCTTGAAACCCTGGCGCGACTCGATCACGACAGCGTGCCCGCACTGATCGATAACCTGTTATCCGTTCGCACCAATATTTCCTCTATCTTTATTAGCCGCGCATTACGCCATTATCCTGAGAAGGCACGCGAAGTGCTGGAGGCCGTTAATAGTGCTGAAGACCAGGTCGATAGCTATACCGAACTGGATTACAAGGTGTTCCGTGGCCTGGCGTTTGCCTCCGGCAACCCAATCTATGGCCTGATCCTGAACGGGCTAAAAGGGCTCTATACCCGGGTTGGACGACACTACTTTTCTAATCCGGAAGCCCGCAAAGTGGCCAGAGATTTCTATCAGACGCTGCTTGCCCTGTGTGATAAAGAGCCCACTCAGGACGAAATCGTCGAGTGCGTGCGCCGCTATGGCCGTCAGAGCGGTGATATCTGGCATTCAATGCAAAAAACGATGCCTGACGATTTAGGCAGCAAGCGTTAATAAAAAACCGGACGTGACGTCCGGTTTTTTTTTGTCCATTTACAGCGGGGAGTTACGCGGTGGATTTCGGTCCAGTAGCTCTACCGTTCCGTCTTCATTCTGTTGTTCCAGAATCACATCAAACCCCCACAGGCGATGGACGTGCTTAAGCACTTCCCGGCGGCTTTTATCCAGCGGTGCACGACTTTGCGGTACATAGCGTAGCGTCAGTGAACGATCGCCGCGTAAGTCGACGTTATAAACCTGTATGTTGGGTTCCAGATTACTCAGGTTGTACTGCGCCGAAAGCTGCTGGCGAACGGCGCGGTAGCCGGATTCATCGTGGATAGCTGCAATCTCCAGAAAGTTATTACGATCGTCATCCAGCACGGTAAACAGACGGAAGTCACGCATGACCTTAGGCGACAGAAACTGGCTGATAAAGCTCTCATCTTTAAATTCACGCATCGCAAAATGCATCGTTTTAAGCCAGTCAGAACCCGCAATATCCGGGAACCAGTAGCGATCTTCTTCGGTTGGCGACTGGCAAATGCGTTTGATGTCCTGGAACATGGCAAAGCCTAACGCATACGGATTAATCCCGCTGTACCACTGGCTGTTATAAGGCGGCTGAAAAATGACGTTGGTATGGCTGTGCAAAAACTCCATCATAAAGCGTTCAGACACTTTGCCTTCATCATAGAGGTGATTCAGGATGGTGTAGTGCCAGAAGGTTGCCCAGCCTTCATTCATCACCTGGGTTTGTTTCTGCGGGTAAAAATACTGGCTCACCTTACGGACGATACGCAAAATTTCACGCTGCCAGGATTCAAGCAGCGGGGCATTCTTTTCCATAAAGTAGAGCAGGTTTTCCTGCGGCTCTGACGGGTAACGCGCCGCTTCAATCTGAGTGGCTTCTTTTTCCCGTCGTGGCAGCGTACGCCACAGCGTATTCACCTGACTCTGTAAATACTCTTCACGGCTTTTCTGCCGAGCTTTCTCTTCCTGCAGCGAGATTTTCTGCGGACGTTTATAGCGATCAACCCCGTAGTTCATTAAGGCATGGCAGGAATCAAGCAGGCGCTCTACCTCCTCTACACCGTAACGCTCTTCACAGTCAGAGATGTAATTTTTAGCAAACAGCAAATAGTCGACGATGGAGCTGGCGTCGGTCCAGCTCCGAAACAGGTAGTTGTTTTTAAAGAAGGAGTTATGTCCGTAGCAGGCATGGGCCATCACCAGCGCCTGCATGGTCATGGTGTTCTCTTCCATCAGGTAGGCGATACAGGGATTGGAGTTAATCACAATCTCGTAAGCCAGGCCTTGCTGTCCGTGTTTATAGCGCTGTTCGGTCTCGATAAATTTTTTGCCGAATGACCAGTGCGAGTAGTTAATCGGCATGCCGACACTGGAGTAGGCATCCATCATCTGTTCTGAGGTGATCACTTCAATTTGGTGCGGGTAGGTGTCCAGACCGTAGTGTTTGGCTACACGGTCAATTTCAGCCAGATAGACATCCAGTAATTCGAATGTCCAGTCAGGACCATCGCTAATTCGTTTGCTGTCCATGAGGGAATCGTCAAAGATTGTGGTCATAGCGCACCTCTGTTTTGGCGAACGAGCGAACGCTGACTGGCTGCCCGTTACGATTTATTTAAGGCTCTTCCTGAGAAAGGAAACCCAAAAAAACTGAGTGAACATATCAATGATAGTTCACTGTCGCTTATCTGATCGGGGAACTCAAACGAATTCTTTGGCAGAAAAATCATTTCAGGTTGAAAGGGTTGGGATTAAATAGCCCTACTTGCTGCGCTGTGGGTTTTTTTTAGCATAAAGCACTGCTTTTTAGGATAAAGGCGCGCGTCAAATGATTCTCCTGCAATAGGAGGAATTAACTATAAACAATGTCATTTATGCCTGATTTTTTGCATCAGGGCGCATAAATCTCTGAATTTCAGTCTGTGAAATGATTTTAGTTACCTGCTGACGGAAAAAGAGGTGAAATAGTTGAATTGTTTAGAGGATGTTTCCACTTTGTGATCACACTGAATGTAAACCAGTGAACAGTGGATTATGCTTTTTAATTTCGCGGGGGACTTATGCACGTAGTGATTCTTGGAAGTGGCGTAGTAGGCGTAACAAGCGCATGGTATCTGGCGCGCGCCGGGCACCAGGTCACCGTGATCGATCGTCAGCCTCAGCCCGCTATGGAGACCAGCGCCGCGAATGCCGGACAGATCTCTCCGGGCTATGCTGCGCCCTGGGCGGCGCCGGGTGTACCACTGAAGGCAATGAAATGGATGTTCCAGCGTCATGCTCCACTGGCAATACGGCTGGACGGCAGTCGCTTTCAGCTCGAATGGATGTGGAACATGCTGCGCAACTGCGATATGCGTCACTACCAGCAAAACAAAAGCCGCATGGTCCGCCTGGCAGAATACAGCCGTGATTGCCTGAAAGCGCTCCGTGCCGAAACCGGCATTGCCTACGAAGGCCGCCAGGGCGGCACGCTGCAGCTGTTTCGTACCCAGCAGCAGTTTGACAGCGCCAGTAAAGACATTGCTGTACTGCGCGAGGCCGGCGTGCCCTACGAGTTGCTGGAGGCGCATCAGCTGTCCAGCGTCGAGCCTGCACTGGCGGCGACCCACCATAAACTCACCGGCGGATTACGCCTGCCGAATGATGAAACCGGGGATTGCCAACTTTTTACTCAACGTCTGGCTAAAATGGCCGAAGAAGCCGGAGTTGTCTTCCGTTTTAATACGCCAATCGATCAGTTGCTACGCGACGGCAATCGTATTTATGGCGTGAAGTGCGGTGAGGAAGTGATTAAAGGCGACAGCTATGTCGTGGCGCTGGGTTCCTATTCGACCTCGCTGATGAAGAATATCGTCGATATTCCCGTCTATCCGCTTAAAGGCTATTCCCTGACGATTCCGGTGACCAATCCCGATGCGGCACCGGTTTCTACGATTCTTGATGAAACCTACAAAGTGGCAGTGACGCGCTTTGATAACCGTATTCGCGTCGGCGGCATGGCCGAGATTGTTGGTTTTAACACCAAACTGCTGGAGGCGCGTCGTGAAACCCTGGAGATGGTGGTCACAGACCTTTATCCTGAAGGCGGTGATGTCAGCCAGGCGAGTTTCTGGACCGGCCTGCGCCCTATGACGCCAGATGGAACGCCGGTGGTTGGCGCTACGCCGCTCTCGAACCTTTATCTGAATACCGGACACGGTACACTGGGATGGACAATGGCGTGCGGTTCCGGTCAGTTACTCGCTGACGTCATGTCCGGAACATCATCCGCGATAGCCGCAGATGATCTCACCGTCTTTCGCTATTTACCCGGTTTTGCGGCCAGCCGATCGCCGCTTCGCAACGTTAACGCTACCCGTTAAGCCTTCAGGGAGAGGAAGTATGTCACGTCCAATTGTCGCTACCATCGATCAACACGCGTTGCGACATAACCTGGCGATTGCGCGCCGGGCGGCTCCTGCGTCACGCATCTGGTCAGTGGTCAAAGCGAATGCCTATGGTCACGGCATTGCCCGCGTATGGGAAAGCCTGTCAGCGACCGATGGTTTCGCTCTGCTTAACATGGAAGAGGCCATTATGTTGCGCGAGCAGGGCTGGAAAAAGCCGATATTACTGCTCGAAGGGTTCTTTCATCCTGATGACCTGGCATTAATCGATCGCTACCGGCTGACCACCAGTGTGCACAGCAACTGGCAGATTCACGCCCTGGCCAATGCCACGCTTTCTGCGCCTGTTGATATTTATCTGAAGATCAACAGCGGTATGAATCGTCTGGGGTTCCGTCCTGAGCAGGTCAATGGGATCTGGCATAAACTGCGTGCGATTGAAAACGTCGGGGATATCACGTTGATGGCGCACTTTGCCGATGCGGAAAATCCTGACGGTATTGTCGAACCGTTAAAGCGCATCGCGCAGGCCACGGAAGGGCTGGAAAGCCCGCTTTCATTGTCCAATTCGGCCTGTACGCTGTGGCATCCCGAAGCACATCACGACTGGGTGCGCCCGGGGATCATACTGTACGGTGCCTCACCAAGCGGTGACTGGCAGGATATCGCCAGCAGTGGTCTGAAGCCGGTGATGACGCTCACCAGTGAGATTATTGGCGTGCAGCAACTTCAGGCTGGAGATGGCGTAGGCTATGGCTACCGCTATCATGCAAAGCAGCCACAGCGTATCGGCGTGGTAGCCTGCGGCTATGCAGATGGTTATCCGCGCCATTCACCGACAGGCACCCCGGTTGCTGTTGACGGCATTATGACGCAGGTTGTCGGCGCGGTGTCTATGGACATGATTACGGTTGATCTCACGCCTTGCCCGCAGGCTGGCATTGGCTCGTCTGTCGAGTTATGGGGCGAAAACGTCAAAATCGATCAGGTGGCGAAAGCAGCCGGAACCGTGGGCTATGAGCTCATGTGCGCACTGGCCCCCCGCGTTCCGGTTAAGCTTATTTAACAGCGGTAATACGACTTTGCATGTTTTTGCTGCAGCGCCAGGCCAGGAAGGCCAGCGCTGCGCCCAGCAGCATCATCAATGTCAGCGACAGCTTTTCTGCCATCGGCAGGGCTACGACGATCAGACTGCCTGCTGCGCCTCCCGCCATCTGAATAAACCCCTGTAGCGCTGAAGCGACGCCCGCCTGCTGTTGATAGGGCTCCAGCGCATAGCTGGTGGCTGGCCCAACGGTGAAGGCCAGGCCAGCGACGGCAACCGCGACCGGAAACATATACAGCGCCCAGTGGGATTGCATACTCGCAGGGAATAACGTCATGCCTGCCACCAGCAGCACGGCACCCGTTAGCATCGTAATAAAGCCGATGGCCAGGCAAAACGGTCGGCCCGCTTTACGAATCGCTTTATTCACCACCACGCTAACCATCATGATCCAAAAACCATTGGCGCCGAAGGCGAAAGAGAAAGCCAGAGGGGACAGACCGCCTTCGGTCATTAATACCTGTGGGGCCAGTGATACATAGGTCAGCACCATGCCCAGGGCACCGGCACCGGCATTGGCAAAAGCAAAGGCCAGGAAGCGAGGTTGACGGAGAATGGTGGCGTACTGATTCACGGGAAGGCCTTTAACGCGCAGCGTATCCGCCGGGCGCGTTTCAGGGAGCCAGACGATAACCATCAGCATCACTACTGCCGCGTAAGCGCACAGGAACCAGAAGGGCGCTCGCCAGTCAAAGGCGCTGGCCAACAGCCCACCCAGTAACGGAGCCAGTGCGGGCACAATATTCAGTGCGCCATTCAGGAAGCCATAAGCCCGGGCGGCATCATCGCCGCTCAGTCGGTCGCGCACGCCGCTAAAGGCTACCACCGCGCTGCAACATACCGCGCAACCCTGTACCAGACGGGCCAGTAAAAACAGCGGGAAAGAGGTCGCCGTGGCGGCGATGGCGCTGCCCGCAATATAGAGCGCCAGGCCCAGCAAGGCGATGGGCTTACGTCCATAGTTGTCCACCAGCGGGCCACTGACCAGTTGCCCCAGGCCCATCACCAGCAAAAAGAGTGGGATAGTCGTTTGCACCAGGGCAACAGGTGTTGATAAGCCTTCGGCAATCTGGGGCAGCGTCGGTAAATAGAGATCGATGCCTAAAGGTGCCAGTAACACCAGGCTCAATAACAATAAGGTATATTTTTGCATAGCAACCAGAGGGTAAACGTTCGATAAAGCGAGGGAAGAGGGTAATGATTAACAGGACAAAAGGAAAGCGAATTACCGGGCGAAATCGCGATGCCTGTCCGAAACAGGCATCGCTGGCTACATCAGTAAGCGCCGTCGCGGCGGAATACCACGCCCGCCGTTTTAAACAGAATGGCGATGTCCGTCCACAACGCCCAGTTTTTAACATACCAGGAGTCAAAATAGACGCGGGTATCGTAATCAATATCGTTACGACCGCTGACCTGCCATAACCCGGTCATGCCCGGTTTTGCCATCAGGTAGTAATCCACATCGCCGGCATAACGCTCAAGCTCAGCCTCAATCACCGGCCGTGGTCCCACCAGACTCATTTCGCCACGGATCACGTTCCAGAGCTGCGGTAACTCATCAAGACTGGTTTTACGCAGGAAGCCGCCAATGCCTGTAATGCGTGGGTCTTTCTTAAGCTTAAAGTCTTTGTCCCATTCCCGGCGTGCCTCTTCGCTGGTCGCCAGGAGTTTTTCCAGAACCTCTTTGGAATTCGTGACCATCGAGCGGAACTTGAGACATTTGAACTTTTTGCCATCCTGGCCGATACGTTCGTGACCGTAAATCGCATTGCCGCCGTCACGCTTGACCATGTAGCAAAGCAGGCCGAAGACCGGTGCAAGGAAGAGCAGTAGCAATGATGCCACCACAATATCGAAGCCACGCTTCAGGAAGCGTGAGGAATGCTTCGCCAGGTTATTACTTACGCGCAGAATCATCACTTCATGGCTAAAAATAAACGACATGTCCGTACCGTAAAGCGGCACGCCGCGTAAGGTCGGGATCACTGACACGGAACGGCAGTTCATTTTGGATAAAAACTTCAACCAGCGGTCGCGTTCCGGTTGCTGCTCATACTCCATCGCGACAATAAACTGCACATTGTCACGGTCGATGGTGTTCCAGTTGATATCCTTCGCCGAGATGACGGGCACGCCATTAACACTCTGCTGCTGCGGCGCGTCTTCTACAGAGATAAACGCCTGAACGTTATAACCGAGAATTTCTTCACTTTGTAAGGCCGCGAAGGCTTCGGTGGCGTTGCGACCTGAACCAATGATGATGGTCTCTTTTTTCCATTGACCGGCTTTATTAATGGCTTTTTTTACGCCGGCGCGCATCAGCGGCAGCAGAAGCAGGGCATAGCTCCAACTGAACACCCACACCATGCGGGAAAAGTCCCATTTAGAAAACGCGATTAATGCCAGATCGAGCAGAGAGAAAACAACCAGTGTTTTGATAATCTCTTTCAGTTCGAACCAAAAGGGTTTGCGGTAAGTGTAGTGACGCAGACGCATCCAAAACCAGCCAGTACATAATACCGACATAATAAACTGCGCAATAAAACGGTTTTCAATTTGATGCGGTGGAATAAACGCATCAAGATCTCCCCAAATACCCTGAATAGTGGCAGCAGAGAGAAACAGCGCTAAATTCAGCGCAATAAGGTCGGAAAAACTGAGTGCAAACTTTACAAGAATATTCTTACGAAGACCGCTCCATGAGCGACTCGCATTGTTTATTACCATTGTACTTGCCATAAAACCTGCTCTCTTAATTAAGTAAAAGATGGCCTGACCAGAATCAAGTACGCGTTCAGGGGTTAACGACTGAAAATCCAAAACCGGGATGTTTTCAGTTTGTTACAGTCATTAGAGCCATTAACGCTGCAAGAAAAAATTTCGCTAAGCGTGAGTTGAGTCACGTAAAAATGCAGCACTGGGGAAGAGTATGCAGGAGATATTTGACAGAGTTAATACGGAATAATTCTTAAAAAACCAGGCGATAATCGCGTGAGTTTTGTTTAAGTGGCTAATTTGAAAGATAATATTTAAAAAGTATAACTTATGAGCAGTGCGTACAGGGGCTTTTTTTAGGAATTACCGCCAAATCCACTGTCTGGCGGCAATTCACAGGATCATGCTGATTTTTTTAATACCCAGCGGTCTTGTTGCTTATCGTAATGCCCGATGTGCAAGATGACTTCCTGGTCATCAATCCAGGCAGGAACGCTGGTGTCATGATCCCAGCCGTCGAGCTGATAACTCAGGCCGGGGTTGGTGTGGCAGGGAATACTCACTGTCACAGGTTCTTCGCTGCTGAATTCTGCATCGACAATTTCGTAGCGACCAATTTTAACCACGTGACCCATGGATAACTCCCGTTTTAACTGAATGTCATAAAAGCTTAGTGCAATTCAGCCAATTAACCGCGCCAATTAATTAAGATTATTCCTTGTCTTCACTTGGGCGCACACCAATTTTCACGATTTGATTATCTTCTTTTTCCGCCACGGTCCAGGTGAGCTGATTCCATTCAATCTGATCGCCTACGACGGGCGTGCCGCCGAGCATGCCGAGCATCAGTTGTCCCAGTGATTGTTGCGCGTTGGTGTGTTCATCCAGTTCAAGACCATATATTTGCGCCACATCGTTCAGGCGAGCGTCGGCATCAAGAATAAAGTCACCGAAGAAACGCTGATCCAGCGAGACGGGCGGCGACTGGCTGAACATTTTTCCCAACGCAGGCAGATCACGCTCACGACCAATGACGCAAATCACGTCGTTTTCTTTTAAACGCGTCGCGCTATCTGGATGCATCAACACGTTATCCCGAAACAGGGCGGCGATACGGGTTTCACGCGGCATCTGTAGATCGCGCAGCGCGGCGCCTACGCACCATTTGTCGGCACTAAGCTGATAGACAAACTGCTCCCAGGGATTTTCCGGATGGATATCCAGCCCGATGCGGCTGATGGGCGACGCCGTAGGCGGTACCACCACTTTGGCTTTCTTCGCGGCATATCCCAGCGAGGTGCCCTGCAGCATCAGTGAGACCAACACGACAAAGAAGGCAATATTAAAATAGAGCGACGCGTTTTCCAGGCCCGCCATCATCGGGAACACCGCCAGGATAATCGGCACCGCGCCACGCAGGCCCACCCAACTGATAAAAACCCGCTCGCGCCCGGTGAAGCCACGGAAGGGCAATAAGCCGATGAAGACGGACAGGGGGCGCGCAACCAAAATCAACCACAGCGAGAGAATCATGGCCGGGACCGCGATATGCCAAAGATCCGACGGCGTGACTAACAGGCCCAGCACGATAAACATGCCTATCTGACTGAGCCAGGCCATACCATCAAAGGTTTGCAGAATGCCAAAGCGGTTGCGGATAGGGCTGTTGCCGAGCAAGAAACCACACAGATACACGGCCAGAATCCCACTGCCTTCCAGGACCGTGGTCAGGGCAAACACCAGAATACCGCCGCTGAGTGCCAGTAAAGGGTAAAGGCCAGGAGCCAGGTTAATGCGGTTAATCAGCTGCTGCAGGGCCCAGCCGCCGCCCAGGCCCAGCACAATGCCCAGACCAAACTGTTGAATCAGGTGTACCACAAACATCCAGTCAAGGCCGGTTTTGCCCTGCTCGATCATCTCTATCAGCGTAATGGTGAGAAACACTGCCATAGGATCGTTGCTGCCAGACTCAATTTCCAGCGTTGAGCTTACGCGTTCATTCAGGCCTTTATCGCCCAGCAGTGAGAACACCGCCGCCGCATCGGTGGAACCGATAATGGCACCAATTAAAAAGCCCTGCATCATATCGAGCCGGAAAAGCCATGCGGCGACCAGACCGGTTAATCCAGCCGTGATAATGACGCCTACCGTTGCCAGCGACAGTGCCGGGCCCAGCGCCACCTTGAACGAGCTGGCTTTGGTGCGCATTCCGCCATCCAGCAGAATAATCGCCAGGGCAAGGTTAGAGATCAGGTAAGCGGCTGGGTAGTTATCGAAGGCGATACCGCCGATGCCATCAATCCCGGCTAACATTCCCAGCGCCAGGAAAATGACCAGGATAGGAATGCCCAGACGGGATGAAAAGGAACTGAGTAAGATACTCGACGCAACCAGCACGGACCCAATAATAAAAAGACTATAAACAATAGTGTGGTTCAAACCCGGTCTCCTGAGATACGGCAATCAATGTTAGCTAATGTGTAGAAACACCCATGCTATGTCTGCAAGATAATGTTTTATCAATGAGTTGTCATGGTCATTATGCAATTTATATCAATTGCTAATGCCTTTGTTACTCCAGTTTAACGATATTAATAGAGTAGTTGGAGGGTTTGTGACGGGGAAGGCCATGTTTTAACAGGTTATTAGACAAAAAAAAGCCGACAGGGCGTCGGCTTCGTGTCTCAGGCTTCCATTGCCTGCTTGTGAAACAGCTCACGGAACACCGGGTAGATATCCTCGGGTTCACGAATGTGCTGGATCGCAAAGTTATCGAATATCGACTGCAGGTGTTCATATTCGCGCCACAGGGTCTGGTGAGCACGACGGGTGATTTCAATATAGGTGTAGTAACGGACGACCGGTAAGATGTTCTTCGCCAGAATCTCATGACACAGCGGTGAATCATCCGCCCAGTTGTCGCCATCTGACGCCTGAGCAGCGTAGATATTCCACTGTGCCGGATCGTAACGCTCTTTGACCACTTCATCCATGAGCTTCAGGGCGCTCGACACGATGGTCCCGCCGGTTTCCTGTGAATAGAAAAACTCCTGCTCGTCGACTTCTTTGGCCTGTGTATGGTGCCGGATATAAACCACATCGACATTTTTGTAAGTGCGGCTCAGGAACAGGTAGAGCAAAATATAAAAGCGTTTTGCCATATCCTTGGTAGCCTGATCCATGGAGCCCGAGACGTCCATCAGGCAGAACATAACCGCCTGGCTGGAAGGTTCAGGGCGTTTTTCAAAGTTTTTGTAGCGTAAATCAAAGGTATCGATAAAGGGCACCCGAGCGATACGCGCACGCAAGTCGGCAATCTCTTTGCGTAAGCGCTCCTCTTCGAGCAACTGAGCCGGTTCTGACTTTTCAACCGTGGCGAGTTCATCTTCAAGCTGATGCAGCTGGCGACGTTTACCTGCGGTCATGGCAGTACGACGCGCCAGAGAGTTCTGCAGAGAGCGCACCACGCTGATGTTGGCCGGCACACCATTTGAGGTAAAACCCGCACGGTGGGTTTTATACTCGTTTAACTGGCGGTGCTGATTTTTACGCAAGTTGGGCAGCGCCAGATCTTCAAACAGCAGGTCCAGATATTCATCTTTGGAGATCTGAAAAACGAACTCATCCTGACCTTCACCGTCCTGACCGGCGTTGCCCTGACCGGAACCGCTGCCACCGCCGCCCTGCGGCCGCTCAACACGGTCATTTTGTATAAAGTGATCGTTGCCCGGATGGACACGATGGCGTTGCCCGCCGCGACCCTGATGGAAAATCGGTTCATTGATGTCATCAATCGGGATGGAAACGGATTCGCCACTACTGATGTCGGTCACCGAGCGTTTGTTGATGGCCTCGGAGATCGACTGCTTAATCTGGGACTTATAACGACGCAAGAAGCGCTGGCGGTTGACCGCGCTCTTGTTTTTACCGTTTAGTCGGCGATCGATAAAATAGGCCATGATGTTCCCCCAAACTACATTGCAAGCAGGCCGGGCTGTCCCGTCCTTAAGTGACCGGTGCTATCCCGCACCGGTTTGCTTACAGACTCTGATCAGGACGATTTACGTACGCGCAGATACCATTCACACAGCAGGCGAACCTGTTTGCGGGTATAGCCTTTTTCCATCATACGATCGACAAAATCATCGTGCTTCTTCTGCTCATCCGTGGACGTTTTCGTATTGAACGAAATAACCGGCAACAGCTCTTCGGTATTTGAGAACATTTTTTTCTCAATCACCGTACGCAGTTTCTCATAACTGGTCCAGTTCGGATTGCGGCCGTTATTATGGGCCCGTGCACGCAGCACAAAATTGACAATTTCATTACGGAAATCTTTAGGATTACTAATCCCCGCAGGTTTCTCAATTTTTTCCAGTTCCGCATTAAGTGACTCACGGTCAAACAGCTGCCCTGTATCAGGATCGCGATACTCCTGATCCTGAATCCAGAAATCGGCATAAGTGACATAGCGGTCAAAGATATTTTGACCATATTCGGAATAGGATTCCAGATAAGCCGTCTGAATCTCTTTGCCAATAAACTCTGCATATTTCGGAATTAAATAACCTTTCAGGTGCTCAAGGTATTTTTCCGCCTGATCTTGCGGGAACTGCTCACGTTCTATTTGCTGTTCCAACACGTAAAACAGGTGAACAGGGTTGGCTGCCACTTCAGCATGATCGAAGTTAAAGACGCGGGACAGAATTTTAAAGGCGAAACGGGTGGACAATCCGTTCATCCCTTCGTCTACGCCGGCGTAGTCATGGTATTCCTGCCAGGACTTCGCCTTGGGATCGGTATCCTTGAGGCTTTCACCGTCATATACACGCATCTTGGAGTAGATACTGGAGTTATCCGGATCTTTCATGCGTGACAGAATGGAGAATCGCGCCAGAGTTTCCAGCGTGCCGGGCGCGCAAGGTGCCGTGGACAGCTCACTGTGATTCAGGAGTTTCTCGTAGATCTTGATCTCTTCGGATACGCGGAGGCAGTAAGGCACCTTAACGATGTAAACACGGTCAAGGAACGCCTCATTGTTTTTGTTGTTACGGAACGTCACCCACTCAGATTCGTTCGAGTGCGCCAGAATGATACCGTTAAACGGCAGAGCAGAGATGCCCTCTGTACCGTTATAGTTACCTTCCTGGGTGGCGGTTAACAGGGGATGCAGCACTTTGATGGGTGCTTTAAACATCTCAACGAATTCCATGATGCCCTGGTTCGCCCGGCATAACGCACCTGAGTAACCGTAGGCGTCAGGATCGTTCTGAGCATGGTTTTCCAGTTTACGAATGTCGACCTTACCGACGAGTGCGGAGATATCCTGATTGTTTTCATCACCGGGTTCGGTCTTGGCGATGGCTAACTGCTCCAGAATCGACGGCCATACTTTCACCACTTTGAAGCGGGTGATATCCCCACCAAATTCGTGCAGGCGTTTAGCCGCCCATGGCGACATAATGGTGCCAAGGTAGCGGCGGGGTACGCCGTACTCTTTTTCCAGAATATTGGCGTCTTCCTGCGGATTAAACAGGCACAGGGGATGATCGTTGACCGGGCTGCGTTCGCCATCGGCGCTCAACACAAAGATGGGCACACGCTGCATCAGCGATTTCAGCCGCTCAGCCAGAGAGGACTTACCGCCGCCGACCGGACCCAGCAGATAAAGAATTTGTTTCTTCTCTTCAAGGCCTTGTGCCGCATGTTTCAAGTAAGAAACGATTTGTTCAATCGCTTCTTCCATACCGTAAAACTCTTCAAATGCCGGGTAACGTCCCATCACCCGGTTAGAAAAGATTCGGGAAAGGCGTGGCTCCTGAGCGGTGTCAACCATCACGGGTTCACCGATAGCCATTAACAGTCGCTCTGCGGCGTTGGCGTATGCACTGCGATCCTGTTTACAGATGGTAAGAAATTCCTGCAGTGTGAACTCTTCGTCCTTGGCAGCTTCATAACGCTGACGATAATGATCGAATATATTCATAGCGATGCCCGTCCTTTCGTTTTTAGCACAGGTAAAGGAGCAATAATCAGTGCTCGTACAGCTCCCGGAAGATATTATCTTTTGCTACAGCAACCCTTATGCCAACCTGATCATTGTTATCGGGATGCACAACTTTTATGGTTACTCTCTTTCAACAAAACCCTCGGTATTAAGTTTAACTGTAGAAGGCATTCAGGAAATTTCATCATAGATTTTTGATTAGTGAGCCACATATCAATAACAAAATCATTTTGTTGCGAAACCTTTTTGACGCATAAATGGCAAATTTGTGATGTCTCTAACCCGGTTATGCCACATCCTGCCTTAAATTGGGTAGATGATTTTCATATAAGGTTAATTCAGTCTGTAAAAAGCGTTAGACTGTATGAGTGATTGTTATATTTATGGAATGAATAAATTGTGAACCAATTCAAACTTAACACGCTTATCGCACTTCTCCCTTGTTATTTTCTGGGGCAGGCAGTTCAGGCCGCGCCTTTATCACTCGGTGCATCAGTGATTTATGCGCAATCCCCGTATCGGGGTGGGCAGGACCGCTATTTGCCCGTGCCCATCATCAATTATGAAGGAGAAAACTTCTGGTTTAACACGCTACAGGGCGGTTACTACCTGTGGAAAGACCCTCAGGATCAGCTGTCTCTGACGTTGCTGGGCTCACCACAAGAATATGACCCGGGTGACAACGATCTGGGCGATATGAAAGGGCTGGATAAGCGCCGCATGACGCTGATGGGCGGTGCGACCTACAGACATACCGCAGACTGGGGGATTGTTCGTACTTCACTGCTCGGTGACGTACTCAACAACAGTAATGGCATCATCTGGGATCTTACCTACCTCTACCGCTTTAACTTCGGCGATTTTACGTTAACGCCGGGGATTGGAGCCATGTGGAACAGCGCGAATCAGAACCGTTACTACTATGGCGTATCTGGCCATGAGAGCGATCGTACCGGTATCAGCCGCTATCATCCCGATGACAGCTGGTCACCTTATGCGGAGCTGAATGCCAGCTACAGCATTACGCCACAGTGGAATGCTAACCTGTCAGGACGCTACACCCGTTTTGCCAGTGAAATCAAAGACAGTCCCATGGTTGATAAAAGTGGACAGTTCACGATCTGGACAGGCGTAAGTTACACTTTCTGATTTGCACCTTAAGAGGGCAGGCGTTGCCCTCTGTTAGTTTGTCTGCCCTATAACAGTGCAGGAGCGTAAAATGGCAAAATACGTTAACGTGGCAGGTCAACAGGCAATACCGGCGATAGGGCTTGGGACCTGGTACATGGGTGAAGACAGCAACAGCCGACAGCAGGAAGTCAGCGCGCTTCAGGCTGGGCTGGATGCGGGCTTGAAAATTATTGATACGGCCGAAATGTACGCCGATGGCGGGGCGGAAGAGGTGGTCGGCGAGGCGCTAAAAGGGCGCCGTGACAGCGCGTTGCTGGTATCGAAAGTTTACCCATGGAATGCCGGAGAATATGACGCGATAGCCGCCTGTGAAGCCAGCCTGCGGCGTTTGCAAACCGACCGCCTTGACCTCTACCTGCTGCACTGGCGTGGCAGTGTGCCCCTGGACGAAACCATAAGCGCAATGCAAAGCCTGCAGCAGCAGGGAAAAATTGTGCATTGGGGCGTTTCAAACTTCGACAGCGATGATATGGATGAGCTGTGGGCCGAAGCCGGTGGTGAAGCCTGCGCAACCAATCAGGTGCTTTATCATCTGGCTTCACGCGGTATCGAATATGATCTTCTGCCCCTGTGCCAGCAGCATGCGATGCCGGTAATGGCCTATTGTCCGCTGGCTCAGGCAGGACGCTTACGCAATCGGCTGTTTTCAGAGCCAACCCTGGTCGCCATTGCTCAGCAGAAGGGGATTACGGTTGCTCAGCTTCTGCTGGCGTGGGTTATCCGTGCGCCGGGTGTGATTGCTATCCCTAAAGCCAGCTCACTGCTGCATGTGCAGGAAAATGCCGCGGCGCTGGATATTAGCCTGAGTGATGAGGAGTGTTTCCTGATCGACAAAGCTTTCCCGCCGCCGCGGCACAAAATGCCACTGGACGTCGTATGAAAAGCGCCCTTAAGCCTTAACTCGATTTCCCTTTCAGACGAATCGTGGTCGCCAGTCGGGCCGGTTTTTCGCCCGCACTGCGTAACGGTTTGCTGATGCGAGCCGTTTCCACACAAACCATGGTTTTGTAACCTTCGTTGGGCATGTCTGTCATGCTGCAGGACAGCTCAACGCCTGGGTTCCATGTGACAACGTCACTTTGGTGGTGATGATAAACCTCGATTTGCCGCTGTCCCACCTGATCGTTAATCACGGAGCAGTCGTTTGCCGCAGTAAAGATACGGTCAACCCGGCTGGTAAAACGCTGCTTACCGTCACTGGTGCCTTCCTGATTGTCGTTAACCTTATCGATATAGGTATCACCCAGTCCCGAGACATCGACCCCATTGATATCTGCCACGTTAAAGTAGCTGTGCAGCGCAGCGGTGGACTCATAGTCACCATAGGCTTCCAGTTCGATCTCACAGTGCTGCCCAAGACGAAAACGTGCTATCAGCGTAAATTCGTGTGGCCATAACTTCAGCGTCTGTGGGTTGCTTTCCAGCACCAGCGTTAAGATCACGCCTTCTTCGTTTTCATCATGAGCAGACAGCTTCCAGGATTGATTACGGGCAAATCCATGCGCCGGTTCACCCGCAGGTCCAAACCAGGGCCAGCAGATGGGGACGCCGCCGCGAATCGCTTTACCTGGCGAGAAAGGGCTTTTATCGCTCAGCCACAGCACGTGCTTTTCCCCGCTGGGTTGCCAGGCAATAAGGTGAGCGCCCTGTAAAGTTATGGCCGCACGCACGCGAGGATGGCTGACAACGATTGCCGGAAGATCCCCGACCTGACGCTGTGACAGGTAAGGCGTAATCTGTTTAACCACGGGGAGAGAAAAGAGTTTGTCTTGCATGCCCGACTCCTTACGAAATGGATCAAAAAAAGGGTGACCGAAGTCACCCTTATTCTCTTCTGTCTGGCTGCCTTATTTAGCAGAAACCAGCGCAATCAGGTCGAGAACTTTGTTTGAATAACCGGTTTCGTTATCATACCAGGAAACCAGTTTAACGAAGTTGTCATTCAGCGCGATACCGGCTTTAGCATCGAATACTGACGTCAGGATTTCACCGTTGAAATCGGTAGAAACCACGTCATCTTCAACATAGCCCAGCACGTCTTTCATTTCGCCTTCTGAAGCGGCTTTAATAGCGGCACAGATTTCTTTGTAAGACGCTGCTTTTTCCAGACGAACGGTCAGGTCAACAACAGAAACGTTTGGAGTAGGAACGCGGAACGCCATACCTGTCAGCTTGCCATTCAGTTCTGGCAGCACTTTACCTACCGCTTTCGCTGCACCGGTAGAAGAAGGGATGATGTTCTGAGACGCGCCACGACCGCCACGCCAGTCTTTATGAGACGGGCCATCAACGGTTTTCTGTGTCGCGGTGGTCGCGTGAACGGTGGTCATCAGGCCTTCAACGATGCCGAACTTGTCGTTGATCACTTTTGCCAGTGGTGCCAGACAGTTAGTGGTACAAGAGGCGTTAGACACGATGTCCTGACCCTGATACTTGTCGAAGTTTGCACCACGAACGAACATTGGGGTGTCATCTTTAGATGGACCGGTCAGAACGACTTTCTTGGCACCTGCAGTGATGTGCTTACGTGCAGTCTCGTCGGTCAGGAAGATACCGGTTGCTTCAGCAACGACGTCAACGCCGACTTCGTCCCATTTCAGGTTAGCCGGATCTCTCTCAGCAGTAACGCGGATTTTCTTACCGTTAACAACCAGAGCGCCGTCCTGTACTTCAACGGTGCCGTCAAAACGGCCGTGAGTAGAGTCGTACTTCAGCATGTACGCCATGTAGTCAGCGTCCAGCAGGTCGTTGATAGCAACGATTTCGATGTCAGAGCGCTGTTGAGCAGCACGGAAAACGATGCGACCGATACGGCCAAAACCGTTGATACCTACTTTGATAGTCATATATTCCACCAGCTAGTTGTTAGTGAATAAAAGGTTGGCTGTAAAATTACAAAAACCTTACCAGGCGTCAAGCGGAATCGTGTCAATTGTTGCGACAGGTCAATCCACTCAACAGGAATTATTTGTGCCGCAACCGCTTGCGCGCACCTGAAAAAAACGTGCTCTGTTGAATCCTTCGCCGAATATATAGGGATATGCCAGAGAAAAGGTGATCGAAGTCACAAATCTACCTTGTAGGATACGGACTGAAGGGTTGAGCACAAAAAAAGACCCGACTAATGTTGATCGTTTGTTAGAATAGTAGTCGATTTTTACAGAATGACATCCCGGAATTGCTCAAATGCCTAAAGAAACCGCACCCGAAGCAAAAATCGCCCAACTGACTGAGATGCAACGTTATGTCACGCAGCAGCGTGGAACGGAGCCACCGTACAGCGGTGCGCTGCTGCACAATAAGCAGGAAGGGATCTACCACTGTTTGGTCTGCAACGCTCCCCTGTTTTTGTCTGACACCAAGTATGACTCAGGTTGTGGCTGGCCCAGCTTCTATCAGCCGGTAAGCGATGACGCGATTCGCTATCTGGAAGATAATTCACATGGTATGCAGCGTGTTGAAATCCGTTGTGGCAGTTGTGATGCCCATCTCGGTCATGTTTTCCCGGATGGTCCACAACCGACCGGTGAACGCTACTGTGTTAATTCCGCCTCGCTGAACTTTACCGATCAGCAAGGTGACGAGACGAAAGGATAACGATGAAACAGCAACTTGACGCGATGCTTGATGCCATGACGCCTGAAATCTATGACCGTCTGGTTATGGCTGTGGAAACCGGAAAATGGCCGGATGGCGTGGCGCTTACCCAGCAGCAGCGTGATAACAGCCTGCAACTGGTGATGATGTGGCAGGCGCGGAATAACGAGGCCCCACAGCATATGACGATCGGCAAAGACGGCGAGATGGTCACCAAGTCTAAAAAGCAGTTGAAAGATGAGTTTGGCATTGAGCCAGACGTGACTCGTATCAACCTGCATTAAGCCTGGACAGCCTGTGAAAGTGACAGGCCGTTCGAGACGTGAAGGGCTGGCAACAAGCCAACCCTTCACGTTCAGCTTCAGATAATAACCGCACCCTGTGCTGCCATCTGCGCCAGGGCAATTTCGCTGTCTTCAGGATTGAGATTCACGCCCCGGCAACCTTCCGCCACCACGTCCACCTGATAGCCCAGTTCAAGTGCATCCAGAACGCTGTACTTCACACAGTAATCGGTCGCCAGGCCCAGCATCACCAGATGCGTGATGTCGCGCGCGCGTAACCAGCTGTCCAGCTCGGTTTTACGCCGGTGGCCGTTATCAAAAAAGGCGCTATAGCTGTCAACGTCCTGATCTTCACCCTTGTGGAAGACCGCGTCGAACAGGCTGCGATCAAGCCCAGGATGAAAGTCTGCGCCGGTTGAGTGCTGAATCCCATGATCCGGCCACCAGATTTGGGGCAGACCATTAAGCTCGCCCAGGGTATAAACCGGCTCACCAGACACGGAGGCAAAACTGCCATGGTTGGCAGGGTGCCAGTCCTGTAATGCCACAACGCACTCACCTTTTTCGCGAAAGGCACGGGCATAGCGATTAGCAATCTCTACCGTATGATCGCCTTCTGTAACGGCCATGGGGCCGCCGGGGCAGAAGTCGTTCTGAATATCAATAATGATCAGTGCCCGTTTCATTCCCGTTTGCTCCGTCTCAATCTTCGGTCAGTTCGCCACGCAGGTTTTGCTGCATTTTGGCACGGATTTGCTCGCTTGAGAGATCCTGACTTAACAGATAGTGAAGTTTTGTCAGGGCGGCTTCTACCGTCAGATCAAAGCCACTGATGACGCCCGCATGTTCCAGCGCATTTCCGGTTGCGTAGCCGCCCATATTGACCTTACCGGAGATACATTGGGTGAGGTTAACCACCACAATGCCGCGCTCGCTGGCCTGCTGTAGCTCAGACAGGAACTCGGCGTTCTGCGGGGCATTGCCTACGCCGTAAGAGCGCAAAATAAGGGCTTTAACCGGCTGGCGCAAAAAGTTACGCACGACATCCGCCGATATGCCGGGATAAATCGTCACCACGCCAATGGGCTGCGGCGTGATCGTATGTACGATGAGCTCGCCCTGACCTTGCGGCGCAGGCGGTGTGTTCAGACGGCGAATATGGATGCCGGCTTCCAGCAGGGCTGACAGATTGGGTGAGGCAAACGCATTAAATCCGTCGGCATGAGCTTTCGTCGTACGGTTACCGCGATAGAGGGTGTTATTAAAAAACAGCGTCACCTCGTTAACCGGATAGTTAGCGGCAACATACAGCGAGTTCAGCAGGTTTTGCTGACCATCTGAGCGCAATTCGGCTAACGGGATTTGCGAGCCGGTCACAATGACCGGTTTTGCCAGGTTTTCCAGCATAAATGACAATGCTGACGCGGTAAAAGCCATGGTATCTGTACCATGCAGAATTACAAAGCCATCATAGCGGTCGTAATTCAGCCGGATATCTTCGGCAATGGACTGCCAGTCCTGAGGCGTCATATCGGACGAATCGATCAGGGGCTGATATTCATGGATCGTGAAGTCAGGCATTTCCGGGCGATGGAATTCGGGCATTTTTGCCAGTTCTTGCTGTAGGTGACCTGAAACCGGAATATAACCTTGAGCAGAGCGTTGCATACCGATGGTACCGCCGGTATAGGCAACGTAGATGTTTTTCTTTTGCATAGGTGAACTCAGACTTGCTGTAAAACGCGCAGTATAAGGGCAACAGCAGGGAAAAGCAGCCCGACCAGCAGTCGGGCTGAGAGGTTTATCGCACTTCACCGCAGGTCAGGCAGAAGGCATAACGGTTTTGTGGATCGTTAAGATGGTCGAACAGGCCGGGCTGATTTCGCATGGCGCTCATGACATCGTACATCGGCGCGGGCAGCCAGGCTTTCAGCTGGCCAGGCAGCACGGCCTGAACAGAGGCGTTCATCTGGTTCAGCATCAAATCGACAAAGCCGGGATCTTCCTGATACCAGTCAAGCTGCGGTTGTGAAACCTTCGCCAGCTCGGCCGCTTTCTTCACCGCATCGTCAAAATCACCCAGTGCATCCACCAGTCCATTGGCTTTCGCGTCGCTTCCGGTCCATACATGACCCTGGGCGATGGCGTCGATTTGCTCCGGCGTTTTGTGACGTGAGGTCGCAACCAGCCCAACAAAATTGTGGTAGCCGTTTTCGATGGTCAACTGCATCAACTGCTGGACTTCAGGCGGCAGCGCTTTGGTGCTGGCGACATCCGCCAGCGGTGAGGTCGCGACGCCGTCCGTATGGACACCGATGCTGTCCAGGGTGTTTTCCAGCGTATTAATCACGCCGAAGATACCGATAGAACCGGTCAGGGTGACAGGACTGGCGATAATGTAGCTGGCTGGGGTAGAAATCCAGTAACCACCAGAAGCCGCCATACCGCCCATGGAAACCACAATCGGTTTACCGGCGGCTTTCGCCGCGGCCAGTTCGGAACGGATAGCTTCCGAGGCCGTTACGCTACCGCCAGGGCTGTTGACCCGCAAAATGATCGCTTTGATCTTAGGGTCCAGTCGCGCATCACGAATCTGTGCCGCCGTGGTATCACCGCCTACATTGCCCGGCGTTTCATCACCGTCCATGATGGCGCCGCTGGCCATAACAACGGCAATATTGCCTTTCTGTTGGCTGGCGTCCGGTTTAACGTTGTAGTCATAAATACTGACGCTGCGATAATCGCTGCTCTGTTTATCAAAACCAAAGGTCTTGATGAGCATCTGATCGGCATCAGCACGTGAGCCCAGAACATCGACCAGTTTGTTATCCAGCGCATACTGACCGGTATCGCCTTTAACGGCCTGTAAGCCGGCAATGATGGCTGCCGCGCCAGGGAACAGCTGATCAGGGGTGATCTGACGGTTAGCCGACACGGTATTAAGGTAATTCTGCCAGAGTTGTCCCACCCAACGGGTGTCCGCATCGCGCGCGGCAGGCGACATATCATCACGCAGGAAAGGCTCAACAGCAGACTTATAGGTGCCGACGCGGAAGACGTGTGAATTGACCTTCAGCTTGTCGAGCAGCGTTTTGTAGTACAACCCATTGGTGGCGAAACCATGCAGGTCAACGGTCCCCTGAGGTGACAGGTAGATTTTTGTCGCATAACTGGCAAGGTAGTACTGGGCCTGACTGTAACTGTCGCCGAAGGCGTAAATGGGTTTGCCGCTCTCACGAAATTCGCGCAGCGCTTTACCAACATACTGCAGCGACGGCTGATCGCCGCCGGCAAAGTCACGCAGATCTAACACCATGCCTTTAATATTGCTGTCGCCCTTTGCCTGACGAATCGCATCAACCACATCAAACAGGGAGTTTTCCTGTAGGCGGTCGCTGCTGGTGCCTAATAACTGGCGACCAATTTTACTCAGGCGATTGCTGACGGAAGGTTTATCGACCAGCACACCGGTCAGATCAACTTTTAAAGCGCCTTGTTGCACCGGGGCAGAATGACTGCCTGAGCCGCTGACCTGAAGCCAGATCCCGACACAGACGACAATCAAGAAAATCAGGAACAGGTTAAGGATACATTCCCTGATAAAGTTCAACACTCGCCAGATCCCGCGGAACAGACCAGCAATTATTCGCCACAATGTGCGCATCACACTCTCCATATTGATATACCGGAAATAGCCGCTTTGTAGGCCAGGTCTCCGTTGACGACCTCATCCTAAAGAGCGGCGCAACAAAAGTCAGCAGGAAATCACCCTGGACTGTTACAAAAAATCCACCTGTGCCAGGATTATGCGTGCTTTAACCCCTCAGGAGAAAAACATGGATGCACTTGAATTATTGGTTAATCGTCGCTCGGCCTCCCGCTTAGCGGAGCCAGCCCCCGGCGGCGAGGTGCTGGATAATATCCTGCGCGCCGCCATGCGCGCGCCCGATCACGGTACCTTGCAACCGTGGCGCTTTATCATAGTGGAAAACGAGGGCCGCGATCGCCTCAGCCAGCTGCTTGAGAAGGCGGCGCGGGACAATCAACTGGATGAAAAGGCCATTAACAAAGCCAGCCAGGCCCCGTTTCGTGCGCCGATGATTATTACCGTTGTGGCCCACTGTGAGCTGAACCACAAGGTGCCTCGCTGGGAGCAAATCGCCTCGGCAAGCTGCGCGGTGATGGCCATGCAGATGGCGGCGGTCGCCCAGGGCTTTAATGGTATCTGGCGAAGCGGTCCCTGGACCGACGATCCGCAGGTACGCGACGCGTTCGGTTGCCGGGAACAGGACGCTATTGTGGGCTTCCTTTACCTGGGCACACCGCAGCTGAAATCCAGCACTACCGTGGTACATCCCGACACGGCGCCGTTCGTTCGCTATTTCTGAACGCTCCCAAACGAGAGATTGTGCGGTTATTGTGCGAATAGTTCCGCATTGAACCCGACGCGCTTATCAGCCGCGCGCCGCCAGGCTACCATAGCGCTGCTTCATCTGGCAGCGCATACTCTTCTCCAGGCCTGTGCGTGTGATGCAACCGTTCAGCGGGCTAAGGGGCAGGCATCGTGCCGCTCAACCCTCCGCTGACCGGTTTGCGCTGTCACCCTTGTTGTTTGCTGACGTTAAGGATTACCCGATTTAATGCGTTTGTTTATTGCAGAGAAACCCAGCCTTGGACGGGCCATTGCCGACGTGCTGCCTAAACCGCACCGGCGTGGTGATGGCTTCATCGCCTGCGGCAATGATCAGATTGTCACCTGGTGCGTGGGGCATTTACTTGAGCAGGCGCAGCCTGATGTTTACGACAGCCGTTATGCGCGCTGGTCGCTGGCGGATCTGCCGATTATCCCTGAAAAATGGCGTCTGCAGCCGCGGCCTTCCGTTGCGAAACAACTTAAAGTGGTGGAGGGATTACTGGCGCAGGCCGATGAAGTGGTCCACGCAGGTGACCCCGATCGGGAAGGGCAGCTGTTAGTGGATGAAGTGCTGGATTATCTGCAACTCCCCGCAGAGAAACGCAGTAAAGTGCAGCGCTGCCTGATTAACGACCTGAACCCACAAGCGGTGGAACGGGCCATCAACCGGCTGCGTGAGAATCGCGAATTTATTCCACTCTGCGTGTCCGCCCTGGCGCGTGCACGTGCCGACTGGCTTTACGGTATCAATATGACGCGCGCCTGGACGCTGCTGGGCCGCAATGCGGGCTATGATGGTGTGCTGTCAGTGGGAAGGGTGCAAACGCCGGTGTTGGGGCTGGTGGTACGCCGGGACGAAGAGATCGCGAATTTTGTCCCCAAAGATTACTTTGAAGTCAAAGCGCACATTGTGACGCCGGATGAGAGTCGCTTTACCGCCAACTGGGTCCCCAGCGAAGCCTGTGAGCCCTGGCAGGATGAAGAAGGTCGGCTGCTGAAACGCTCGCTGGCGGAGCATGTGGTGGCACGCATCAGCGGTCAGCCAGCTATCGTTACCGCCTACAATGACAAGCGCGAGAACGAGATCGCGCCGCTCCCTTTTTCTCTCTCTACTCTGCAAATCGAGGCGGCTAAACGTTTTGGGCTGAGTGCGCAGGCGGTACTGGATGTGTGCCAGCGTTTGTATGAAACCCATAAGTTGATCACCTATCCACGTTCTGACAGCCGTTATTTGCCCGACGAACATTTTGCCGGTCGCCACGCCGTACTCAATGCGATTCAGGCGCATCAACCTGACCTGACGCCACCAGCGGAGTTTGATGCAGACCGCAAAAACCGCTGTTGGGATGACAAAAAAGTGGATGCGCACCACGCCATCATTCCCACCGCTCGCGCCAGCGCCGTCAGGCTTAACGAAAACGAACAGCAGGTTTATGGACTGGTCGCCCGGCAATATTTAATGCAGTTTTGCCCGGATGCGGTGTTCCGTAAATGCACCATCGATCTGGATATCGCGGGCGGTAAATTTGTTGCCAAAGCCCGTTTTCTGGCTGAGGCAGGATGGCGAGCGCTGCTCGGCGGTAAAGAGCGTGATGAAGAAAATGATGGCACGCCGTTGCCTGTCGTCGCGAAAGACGATGCGCTGCTGTGCGAGCGCGGTGAGGTACTGGCGAAGCAGACTCAGCCGCCGCGCCATTTTACGGATGCAACCTTGCTGTCGGCCATGACCGGCATTGCGCGCTTCGTTCAGGATAAAGAATTAAAGAAAGTGCTGCGTGCGACCGATGGTTTAGGAACGGAAGCCACGCGCGCAGGCATTATTGAGTTATTGTTCCGCCGTTCATTTTTACACAAGAAAGGACGCTATATTCATTCGACTGATGCAGGCAAAGCATTGATCCATTCATTACCGGATCTCGCTGCCCGGCCGGATATGACGGCTCAATGGGAATCGACCCTGACGCGTATCAGTGAAAAAGCCTGTCGTTACGATGAGTTTATGCAGCCGCTGGTACAAACGCTGAGCGGGTTAATTCAGCAGGCGCGGCAGCAGCCGTCGGGACCGGCGTTTCGTGGTTTACCATCCACCGGACAAAAACGTCCGCAGCGTAAAGCAAGGCGTAAAACTAAGGAAACCGAATAATGAAATCAGCATGGCTCCTCCTGGCTGTGATGGCTGTTTGCAACCCGGCACAGGCTAACTATCGTCACCAACAGGGTGATGCAGGCGGTAGCGATACCGATGTGATCGTTAATATGCCAGCGGAAGCCTGGACGCAGGGACAAAACCGCCAGCAGAATTGTCTGCAGTGCTGTATTTTTGAAAACCGTAATTATACGGAAGGCGCGGTAGTGAAGTCAGAAGGGGTGCTGCTACAGTGTGCGCGCGATGAGAAATCGCTGGGTACTAACAATTTGATTTGGAAAATTGTGAAATAAAAACGCGTGGCTTTTTACCACGCGTCAGGGCCGTATCAGAAACGGAAGGTTGACCAGACCGGGGCATGGTCGGACGGTTTTTCCATGCCGCGGATGTCATAATCAATCCCGGTTTCAATGCAGTGCGACGCCAGCCCGGTGCTCGCCAGCAGCAGATCGATGCGCAGGCCGCGATTATCATCAAAGCCTTTTGAGCGATAGTCGAACCAGGAAAAACGGTCGTTAACGTCCGGGTTCTGTGCGCGCCATGTATCGACCAGGCCCCAACTGAGCAGGCGATCCATCCATTCACGTTCCTCTGGCAGGAAAGAGCACTTACCGGTGCGTAACCAACGCTTGCGGCTGTCTTCACCGATACCGATATCAAGGTCGGTACTGCTGATATTCATATCACCCATGATCAGTACCGGCTTATCGGCGGCCAGGCTGTCACTCAGATAGCTTTGCAAATCGCGATAAAACTTCTCTTTCGCCGGAAATTTCGTCGGATGGTCACGGCTCTCGCCCTGGGGGAAATAGCCGTTTATTACGGTGATATCACCGATCGGGCTGGGGATCTCGGCCATGATCAATCGACGCTGCGCATCATCGTCATCGCCCGGAAACCCACGGCGCACGGACACCGGCTGAACTTTGGTCAGCAGCGCCACGCCGTAATGGCCTTTCTGACCATGGTAAAACACGTTATAGCCCAGCTTTGCCACGTCTTCTAACGGGAACATATCGTCATGAACTTTGGTTTCCTGCAGTCCGATGACGTCCGGCTGATGTTTTTCGACCAGCGCTTCAAGTTGATGGGGGCGAGCCCGCAAGCCGTTAATGTTAAATGAAATAAATTTCATGGGATGACCTTCAGCGAATGATAAGCAGGATGGTAGCGATTTTTGCAGTAAAAGTCATGGCAGAGCAGGGCAATTTCAACGAGTGGTAGACAGGCTGTATCAGGGGGGCTTGATGTCAGGATTATTCGGCGCGTTGTCTCGCGCTGCTCGACCCGAACCTTAGTCGAAGGTTCTCATCCCTCTCCCAGCAGAATAGGGTGATTGGGATTATCTTGGGCAGATCAGGAGAATATTTAAGATGGTGGTGGGAGAAGGATTATTCGGCGCGCCTCACCCTGCGGGCCGCGCTGACGCGCGTTGTCTCGCGCTGCTCGACCCGAACCTTGATCGAAGGTTCTCATCCCTCTCCCCAGATAACTATGATGGTTTTGGTTTCTTAGGGCAGAAAGGCAGCATTTTCGTGATGGTGGTGGGAGAAGGATTATTCGGCGCGTTGCGCCTCACCCTGCGGGCCGCGCTGACGCGCGTTGTCTCGCGCTGCTCGACTCGAACCTTAGTCGAAGGTTCTCATCCCTCTCCCCAGATAACTATGATGGTTTTGGTTTCTTAGGGCAGAAAGGCAGCATTTTCGTGATGGTGGTGGGAGAAGGATTCGAACCTTCGAAGTCTGTGACGGCAGATTTACAGTCTGCTCCCTTTGGCCGCTCGGGAATCCCACCGGGGATGATATGTGTGTTCAGGCAGCAGATTCAGATGGTGGTGGGAGAAGGATTCGAACCTTCGAAGTCTGTGACGGCAGATTTACAGTCTGCTCCCTTTGGCCGCTCGGGAATCCCACCAGGGACTGAATTGTTGTGCTCTGAAGCGGGGCGCATCATACCAAATGCGCCAGGACTGTAAAGCGCCGACTGGCAAATGGTGAACCGTTTGTCCACTTTTTACCCGTAGCGCTGGAATGTCAGCCAATCCAGCGCCGTGGCGGTTAAAGAATAATCGTGCGGTTACCGTAAACAAACACGCGCTGACCTAATACTTTATCTAACGCGCGGCTCAGGACATTTTTTTCGACGTCGCGTCCGGCACGCATCATTTCTTCTGCCGTATAGCTGTGATCGACGTTGATGACGTCCTGCATGATGATCGGGCCTTCATCAAGATTGTCATTCACATAGTGCGCTGTCGCCCCAATGATTTTAACGCCACGCTCGTAAGCCTGGTGATAAGGCCGCGCGCCGATAAAAGCCGGCAGGAATGAGTGGTGAATGTTAATGATCTGATTGGGATAGCGCTGCACAAAACCCGGCGTCAGCACGCGCATGTACTTGGCAAGCACCACATAATCTGGCTGATAACGGTCAATTTCTTCTGCCATACGGTTGTCATGCTCTTCACGTGACAAACCTTCATGGCTGACCAGGACAAACGGAATATCGAAACGCTCCACCAGCGAACGCAGCGTATCGTGATTACCGATGACGGCGGCAATTTCCATATCCAGACCGCCAAATGCACTCTTCATCAGCAGGTCGCCAAGGCAGTGCGCTTCTTTAGTGATCAAAATAACCACACGGCGACGACCTGCGCTGTGCAGTTCACGTACGGAACCTTGTGGAAGGGCACTGTCGAGATCGGCCAGCAGGGTCGTATCGTTAAAAATCCCTTCCAGCTCTGTGCGCATAAAAAAACGCCCGGTGCGATGGTCAACAAACTCATTGTTTTGCACGATATTCAGTTCGTGCTTGTAACAAATATTGGTGATTTTGGCGATCAGACCTTTTGCATCGGGACAAATGGTTCGTAAAACTTTTCTTTGCATGGTTTGCGCTTGCATCTCAATCAGAGTCCTGTCAAAGCATTAAGGGTAAAACCGTTACGCAGGCAACTGCCTTAGCCGCAACATTTCTTGTATTTTTTATCGGCGCCACAAGGACAGCGATCGTTACGCCCAATAGCGGGCGTTATTCCGTCTACATAGTACCAGCGTTGATCCTCGCGAAGAAAGCGTGAACGCTCGTACATCGCCCGATTAACACCGTTTTCACGATAACGGGCGAAAAAAGCCACAAAGGCTTCATCCTGATTACGCCCCGGCTCACAGTGCGTGACGTTCAGACTCAGCCATTCAGTACCAGCAAAACTTTCAGACAACAGCCCGGCAAGCGCGGGATCGCACCTGGTGGGATGCCAGGTCGACACTAAATAGTCGACGTCGTGTTTAACGTAAGCGCAGTAGCGAGAGCGCATAAGTTGTTCAGCTGATAAGGGAATTTCTGTTCCTTTAACAAAGGGCTGACAACATAGGCTATACTGCTTGCCGCTACAACATGGGCAAGATTCGGACACATATTCTCCTGTGAGTAACAGTGGGTGTTGATGATATCGTTTACTTTATCCGACCCACGCTTGTGACGCTATGTATTGACGCCAGGACCCGAGCAAGATGAGAAAACAAAAGATTGGATTGGCTCTGGGTTCCGGTGCCGCCAAAGGATGGGCGCATATTGGCGTCATCGACGCGCTGGAAAGCGCAGGCATTGAAATTGATGTCGTCGCAGGCTGTTCCATTGGTGCCCTCGTCGGCGCGGCTTATGTCAATCATCGGCTGCCGCACATGAAAAAATGGGTCAGCGCCTTCAGCTACTGGGATGTCATCCGCTTAATGGATCTTTCCTGGCAGCGCGGTGGACTTCTGCGCGGTGAGCGGGTGTTTAATCATGTCCGTCAGCTTATCACCAACAATGCGCTTGAGGCATGTGACAAGCCTTTTGGCGTGGTGGCGACCAACTTAAGCACGGGACGTGAATTATGGCTCACCGAGGGAGAATTGCATCAGGCCGTGCGCGCTTCCTGTAGTATGCCAGGCTTATTGCCACCGGTCGGCTACAATGGTTATTGGCTGGTAGATGGTGCCGTGGTGAATCCGGTACCGGTTTCACTGACTCGGGCACTGGGAGCCGATGTGGTTATTGCCGTGGATCTTCAGCACGATGCGCACCTCATGCAACCCAACTCAATGGTGCTGACGCCCCAAAGTACTGAGGAACATGCCGCAGCGGTTGCGCTCAATCTCGACTGGCGCGGAAAGTTGCGCCAGAGACTGGTCAGTTTTACCCAGCGACGGGCATCACAAATGCCGGGTGCAATGGAGATCATGGCCACTTCAATCCAGGTTTTGGAAAATCGCCTGAAGCGAAACCGGATGGCAGGCGATCCGCCCGACGTGCTCATCCAGCCGTTTTGTCCACAAATATCCACGTTGGACTTTCATCGTGCTGAAGAAGCTATTGCGGCGGGGAAGGTTGCCGTTGAGAAACAAATGGATGAATTATTACCGCTGGTCCGTAGAAGATAATCTGGTTGTTCACGCACAGATGTTACTTCGGTCTATTCTGAAAGGCGCAACTGCGTTTTATGAACCACTATTGAATTATCGGGTACGCAGGGGGATGGAATGGAAAAACCACTGATCGGCAAAAAGATACTCATTGTCGAAGATGAGGCCGTTTTCCGTTCGCTATTAAACCAATTTCTGTCGTCCATGGGTGCTGTCACGGTTGAAGCAGAAGATGGCCTGCAGGCTATTGAGCAACTTAAGCAGCATTCTGTGGAGCTGGTCATTTGTGATCTGGAGATGCCTGTCATGAGCGGCATCGAATTCGTCGAGCATGTCCGTAGCCGTGGCAACAGCGTGCCGATTCTGATCATTTCGGCCACGGAAAATATGTCCGATATCGCGCAGGTGCTGCGTCTTGGCGTGCAGGATGTGCTGCTCAAGCCGTTAAAAAACTTCGAGCGCTTTCGCGAGGCGGTCTACGAATGCCTTTACCCCTCCATGTTTACGTCGAAGGTTGAGGAAGACGAACAGCTGTTTCAGGACTGGGATGCGCTGGTTCGCGATCCGTCAGCGGCAGCAAAACTCCTTAAAGAGCTTCAGCCGCCTGTCCAGCAACGTATTGCTAACTGCCGAATTAATTATCGCCAACTGACAATGGCTGAGCAGCCCGGTCTGGTGCTGGATATTGCCGCGCTTTCTGATAAAGACCTCGCCTTTTATTGTCTTGATGTCACTCGCGCCGGCGACAACGGCGTTTTGGCCGCTTTGCTCCTGCGCGCATTATTTAATGGATTACTGCAAGAGCAGTTATCAGGACAAAAGCAGCGTTTGCCGGAGCTGAGCAGTTTGCTCAGACAGGTTAATTTACTGCTGCGCCAGGCTAACTTAACCGGCCAGTTTCCGTTGTTGGTGGGATATTACCATCGCGGATTAAAAAATTTGGTGCTGGTTTCAGCGGGATTAAATGCCACTTTGCATGTTCAGGCCCATCAAATACAACTCAGTAACGGTGTACCTCTTGGCACTATGGGCAGTACACATACTAACCAAATTAGTCAGCGTGCGGATGACTGGCAATGCCATATTTGGGGGGCCGGAGGCCGCATACGACTGATGTTATCGTCTGATCAGTAAACCCTGATGAATGTTTTATTATCGCCCGCAAGACAGGGCCAGAAGTTAGCTTTATACTTGGGTAATAGTCTTAAATTCTCCGGATAGATGTCTTCCAGGATAAATCCGTTCGCGAGTAACTGATATACTCATTTCCGAATTTAAACCGACATATCAAGCATTAAAACGTGAACGGCCTATAAGAGAGGTATTTTGATGTCTGCCTATAAGACCAAAGTTAAGAAAGCGGTAATTCCGGTAGCTGGTTTGGGGACGCGTATGCTTCCTGCTACCAAAGCGATTCCAAAAGAAATGTTACCGCTGGTTGATAAGCCGTTAATTCAGTATGTCGTTAACGAGTGTATTGCCGCGGGTATTAATGAGATCGTACTGGTTACTCACTCATCTAAAAACGCCATTGAGAACCACTTCGACACCAGTTTCGAACTGGAATCCATGCTGGAAAAACGTGTTAAGCGTCAGCTGCTGGACGAAATTCAGTCTATCTGTCCTCCGCACGTGACCATCATGCAGGTACGTCAGGGTATCGCTAAAGGTCTGGGCCACGCTGTTATGTGCGCGCATCCATTGATCGGTGATGAGCCTGTTGCCGTTATTCTGCCGGATGTCATCATCGACGAATACGAATCTAACCCAACCAAAGATAACCTGGCAGAAATGCTCAGCCGTTATGAAGAATCCGGCCGCAGCCAGATCATGGTTGAGCCAGTCAGCGATGTGACGGCTTACGGTGTTGTGGACTGTCAGGGTGCAGAACTGAATCCTGGCGACAGCGCACCAATGGTGGGCGTGGTTGAGAAGCCTAAAGCGTCTGAGGCCCCATCTAACCTCGCGGTTGTTGGTCGTTACGTTCTGTCTGCTGACATCTGGCCTCTGCTGGCGAAAACGCCTCCAGGTGCGGGGGGCGAAGTTCAGCTCACCGACTCTATCGCCATGCTGATGGACAAAGAAACCGTCGAAGCTTATCACCTGAAAGGGGTAAGTCATGACTGTGGTAACAAACTGGGCTACATGCAGGCTTTCGTTGAATATGGTGTTCGCCATCCGGTGTTGGGCAAAGAGTTCACAGAATGGCTCAACAAAACCGTTAGCGATAAAAAGTAATTTTAAACACAGGATAGCTCAATGAAAGTCACTGTATTTGGTATCGGCTATGTCGGTCTGGTTCAGGCTGCGGTGTTGGCCGAAGTCGGACATGACGTTCTCTGCATTGATGTGGATGAAAAGAAGGTCGAAAACCTTAAACAAGGCAAGATCCCCATTTTTGAACCGGGTCTGACGCCGCTGGTAATGTCGAATTACGAATCGGGTCGTCTGAAGTTCAGCACTGATGCTGCACTGGGCGTGAATCATGGCGTGATGCAGTTTATCGCCGTGGGTACACCGCCTGACGAAGATGGCTCGGCCGACCTGAAATATGTTACTGCTGTGGCACGTACCATTGCTCAGCATATGACCGATCACAAAGTCGTTATTGATAAGTCAACAGTGCCAGTGGGAACCGCTGACCGTGTCCGTGCCGTCATGACAGAAACCCTGAAGGCGCGTGATGCCAACATCAGCTTTGATGTGGTGTCCAACCCAGAGTTTCTGAAAGAAGGTGCGGCAGTTAATGACTGCATGCGCCCGGAGCGTATCGTCGTAGGGACGGACAATGACGATGTTGTGGAGCTGTTGCGTGAGCTGTACGAGCCATTCAACCGTAACCACGATCGCATGATCCTGATGGATATTCGCAGTGCAGAACTGACTAAGTACGCGGCTAACTGCATGCTGGCGACCAAAATCAGCTTTATGAACGAAATTTCCAATCTCGCAGAACGTTTAGGCGCGGATATCGAAAAAGTGCGCCAGGGGATTGGGTCTGACTCACGCATCGGCTATCACTTTATCTATCCAGGCTGCGGCTATGGCGGTTCCTGCTTCCCGAAAGACGTTCAGGCGCTTATTCGTACGGCTGAATCCATTGGCTATACGCCACGCCTGTTGAAGGCGGTGGAAGACGTCAATGACAGTCAGAAGACCAAGCTGCCGACCTTTATCAAACGCCACTTTGGTGACGATCTTAAGGGTAAAACGTTTGCCCTGTGGGGGTTGTCATTCAAACCTAACACGGATGATATGCGTGAAGCATCAAGTCGCGTGTTAATGGAAACCTTATGGGAAGCTGGCGCATCCGTTCAGGCCTTCGATCCCGAAGCCATGGATGAAGCGCAACGTATCTATGGTCATCGCGATGATTTGAAGCTGATGGGCACCAAAGAGGCAGCATTGCACGGTGCAGACGGCCTGGTGATTTGTACGGAATGGCAGAACTTCCGTGCACCTGACTTTGACGCTATTAAGAATGCACTGAAAGAACCCGTTATTTTTGATGGGCGTAACCTGTATGATCCCGAGCGTCTCAACAAACGCGGCTTCGTTTATTATGCAATCGGCCGTGGAGCATCTATTCAGGCTATATAATTAGTGAGGGATTTATGAATTTTCTGGTTACCGGCGCAGCAGGCTTTATTGGCTTTCATGTAAGTCAACGCCTGCTGGCCGCCGGTCACCAGGTTGTCGGTATTGACAACCTGAATGACTACTATGATGTAAACCTTAAACAAGCTCGCCTTGATGTCATCGGCGATAATCCGTCTTTTACCTTCATCAAAGTCGATTTGGCCGATCGCCAGGCTATTGCCGCACTTTTTGCACAGCACAACTTTCAACGCGTTATTCATTTGGCCGCTCAGGCAGGGGTACGTTATTCCATTGAAAATCCCCATGCTTATGCCGATGCCAACGTTATTGGGCACCTGAATATACTCGAAGGGTGCCGCCATCATAAAATCGAACATCTGCTCTATGCGTCATCCAGTTCGGTTTATGGCTTAAATAACAAGATGCCATTCTCAACAGAGGACAGTGTCGATCATCCGGTTTCATTGTATGCAGCGACCAAAAAAGCCAATGAGCTGATGTCGCATACTTACTCACATCTTTATCAATTACCCACAACCGGATTACGTTTTTTCACGGTATATGGTCCGTGGGGACGTCCGGACATGGCATTGTTTAAATTTACTCGGGCAATGCTCGCCGGTGAAGCGATAGATGTGTATAACCAAGGGCAAATGAAGCGCGACTTTACCTATATTGATGATGTAGTCGAGGCGATCGTTCGTTTGCAGGATGTGGTTCCGCAAGCCGATGTTAACTGGACCGTTGAAACGGGTTCTGCCGCGTCAAGCTCAGCCCCCTATAGTGTTTATAACCTGGGCAATAGCCAGCCTGTGAGTCTGATTCACTATATTGAGGCGATTGAAAAAGCGCTTGGCATATCGGCTAATAAAAACCTGATGCCAATGCAACCCGGAGATGTCCTGGCAACCAGCGCCGATACGACAGCGTTATATAATGCCATTGGATTTAAACCACAAACCGGTGTCGATGAAGGCGTCAGACGCTTTGTTGACTGGTACCGTAATTTTTACTCGGTGTGAAAAATAAAAAAGGAAGCAGTCGCTTCCTTTTTTTTGGTGTTGGTAATCAAATAGCTAAAGTGAAGCCAACAAAGAGCGAAACACGCCATTCATTACAGCAGGAAGTCGTCTAACTGCTTACCTTGTTCTTCCATGGCTTTTTTGATTGCTGCTGGCGTACGGCCCTGGCCTGTCCAGGTTTTAGCATCGCCATTTTCGTCAACAAACTGATATTTTGCAGGGCGAGCAGCACGTTTGGCTTTGCCTGAACTTTTTGATTCTGACAGCGCGCCGAATAATTCATTGGGATCGATGCCATCGGCTAACAGCATTTCACGATATTGCTCAAGTTTACGCGCACGTTCTTCGTTTTCTGCTTTGGAGTGTGACTCTTCATCGCGACGCTCATTTACCACGACTTCAAGTTTTTCCAGCATTTCTTCCAGTGTTTCCAAAGAACACTCTCTGGCCTGGGCACGCAGCGTGCGGATATTATTAAGATTTTTAAGTGCTTCGCTCATTGTCCTGATCTCTGAATAATTAATAGGAGAGTTGTTCTGCCCGCTAATAGTAGTGGTGGAGAAAAATAACTTCAACATTAAATTAATTTTTAGCTTAAAAAGAGGAAAGAAGCAATTTAATGAATTATTAATTCGGCCTGATAACGTGTGGCAGCTGTACCCGTGAATCAACGAGAACATTAAGCGCTTAGCGGAAAATGCGCTTGCGCATAAAGGGTAAATTAATGGTTAACCATGAAAGTGCTTTAATATTTATCTCTTAAACAAGACAAATCGCCGTGCCATATTAACCAGACATTATCAATTAGTGGTGCTAATCTGAACAGAAGATGCTGAAAATCACCACGGCATCAGGGAGCAGATATGGTAAAATCGCCATTATTTTGTTTCATCATATCTGAGAAACGGCGCACATGGCTCAACTCTATTTCTACTATTCAGCAATGAATGCAGGTAAATCAACCGCTCTTTTGCAGTCATCTTACAATTACCAGGAACGCGGTATGCGAACGCTGGTCTATACCGCGGAAATCGATAATCGCTTTGGCGCAGGTAAGGTCAGTTCGCGTATTGGATTATCCTCACCGGCGGTACTGTATAATGCTGACAGCCAACTGGATGTGGAGATTGCACAAGAGCATGCACGCCAGCCTGTGCATTGTGTTCTGGTGGATGAAAGCCAGTTTCTGACGCGTGAACAGGTTAAGGCGCTGTCTGACGTGGTGGATGACCTGGATATTCCGGTACTGTGCTACGGGCTGCGGACCGACTTTCTTGGCGAGCTCTTTATCGGCAGTCAGTATCTGCTGGCCTGGGCAGATAAGCTGGTTGAACTGAAGACGGTTTGTCACTGCGGACGTAAAGCGGGCATGGTGCTGCGCCTCGACAGCGATGGTAAACCTTTCAGAGAAGGGGAACAGGTGGTGATTGGTGGAAATGAACGTTATATCTCGGTATGCCGTAAGCATTATAAGAAGGCGATAGAGCAGGGATGTTTGCAGGCCATTCATGGCGCGCAAACGCCCGTCGACTGATGACGTCACTCAATGGATTCGCTGCGGTTTGCCAGACCTTTCTCTGTTAAGGCCTCAAGCCTGTCGCGTTGCCTGACCTCAAATAATCAATAAGTCCGGTTCAGGACACCGTTATCATTCGTCATCGCGATCATCGCGCTAGCCAGGAGAGCGACGACGTTCTGCATAACAGTACAATAATTGTAATAAAAAACCCCTTGAGGCGCGTGCCAGACAAGGGGTTTTACAGCCCGTATTACCGGGCATTAACCTGATTAGGCTTTTTTAGCTTTCTTCGCCGCTTTACTGTCACCGACCGGCTGATCCACTGCCGCTTCAGCGGCACTTGAATAAGGCTCCACAAATTTGCGGCCATAATAGCTGTCAAGCATCAGCTGTTTCAGTTCGGCAATTAACGGATAGCGTGGGTTAGCGCCAGTACACTGGTCATCAAAGGCATCTTCGGCCAGTTTGTCCACTTTCGCCAGGAAATCGGCTTCCTGAACGCCGGCTTCACGAATTGAGGCCGGGATACCCAGTTCGGTTTTGATTTCGTCCAGCCAGGTCAGCAGTTTTTCGATTTTCTGCGCGGTGCGATCGCCCGGAGCCGTCAGACCCAGGTGATCCGCGACTTCAGCATAACGACGACGTGCCTGCGGACGATCGTACTGGCTGAATGCGGTTTGCTTAGTCGGATTGTCATTGGCGTTATAGCGGATGACATTGGAAATCAGCAGCGAGTTAGCCAGTCCATGAGGAATATGGAACTCCGAGCCCAGCTTATGCGCCATTGAGTGGCAAACCCCCAGGAAGGCATTGGCAAAAGCTATACCGGCAATGGTGGCGGCATTGTGTACACGTTCACGGGCTACCGGGTTTTTGGCCCCCTCTGCATAGCTGGCGGGTAAATGCTCTTTGAGTAGCTTAAGTGCCTGCAGCGCCTGACCATCGGAATATTCATTTGCCAGGACGGACACATAGGCTTCAAGCGCATGGGTTACCGCATCCAGACCACCAAAGGCACAGAGTGAACGTGGCATATCCATGACCAGGTTCGCATCCACGATGGCCATATCCGGCGTCAGAGCGTAATCCGCCAGCGGATATTTCTGCCCGGTGGCGTCATCCGTTACTACCGCAAAAGGTGTCACTTCAGAACCGGTACCGGAGGTGGTGGTAATCGCCACCATACGTGCTTTCACGCCCATTTTCGGGAATTTATAGATACGTTTGCGGATATCCATAAAGCGCAGCGCCAGCTCTTCGAAATGGGTTTCCGGATGTTCATACATGACCCACATAATTTTGGCCGCATCCATCGGGGAACCACCGCCCAGCGCCAGAATGACGTCGGGTTTAAAGCTGTTCATTTGTTCTGCGCCTTTGCGCACGATGCTTAATGTGGGGTCCGCTTCAACCTCAAAGAACACTTCGGTTTCGATACCGTGGGATTTTAAGACGCGGGTAACCTGATCGGCGTAGCCATTATTGAACAGGAAGCGGTCTGTCACCACAAACGCGCGTTTTGCCCCGTCAGTAGCGATCTCTTCCAGTGCAATGGGTAAAGAGCCACGACGGAAGTAAATGGACTTTGGAAGTTTATGCCACAACATATTTTCAGCTCGCTTGGCTACGGTTTTCTTATTGATCAGATGTTTAGGTCCAACGTTTTCAGAAATGGAGTTACCACCCCACGAACCACAGCCCAATGTCAGAGAGGGGGCGAGTTTAAAGTTGTACAAATCACCAATGCCGCCCTGAGAGGCCGGAGTATTGATAAGAATGCGGGCCGTTTTCATTTTGTCGCCAAAGTAGTGCACGCGTTCTGTCTGATTGTCCTGATCGGTATAAAGACAGGAGGTGTGACCAATGCCGCCCATCGCCACCAGTTTCTCCGCTTTGCTGACGGCATCTTCATAATCTTTAGCACGGTACATCGCAAGTGTCGGCGACAGCTTTTCATGGGCAAAAGGTTCTGATTCATCGACCCGTTCAACTTCACCAATCAGGATTTTTGTTTCTGCCGGAACGCTGAGGCCAGCCATCTCTGCAATTTTCACCGCGGGCTGACCGACAATGGCGGCGTTAAGCCCGCCGTTTTTCAGAATAATATTTTGTACGGCACTGAGATCCTGTCCCTTGAGCAGATAGCCGCCATGGCTGGAGAAGCGCTCACGCACGGCGTCATAAACGGAGTCCACCACGATGACAGACTGCTCAGAGGCGCAGATCACGCCGTTGTCGAACGTTTTCGACATCAGAATGGACGCGACGGCGCGCTTAATATCGGCGGTTTCATCAATCACCACCGGTGTGTTACCCGCCCCTACGCCAATAGCCGGTTTTCCTGAGCTGTACGCGGCTTTAACCATGCCGGGTCCACCTGTAGCAAGAATCAGGTTGATATCGGGGTGATGCATCAGCTGATTGGACAGTTCAACAGAAGGCGCGTCGATCCAGCCGATAATGTCTTTAGGCGCGCCAGCAGCGATGGCAGCCTGCAGTACAATATCCGCCGCTTTATTGGTTGCGTCTTTGGCGCGAGGGTGAGGTGAGAAGATAATACCGTTGCGGGTTTTAAGGCTGATAAGGGCTTTAAAGATAGCGGTCGACGTGGGGTTGGTTGTGGGAACAATGCCGCAAATCAGGCCGATGGGTTCAGCAATCGTGATGGTGCCAAAAGTGTCATCGGTTTGCAGCACGCCGCAGGTTTTTTCATCCTTGTAAGCGTTATAGATATATTCAGAAGCAAAGTGGTTTTTGATAACTTTATCTTCAACAATGCCCATACCGGATTCTGCAACCGCCATTTTAGCGAGGGGAATGCGGGCATCGGCGGCGGCCAGCGCAGCGGCGCGGAAGATGGCATCGACCTGTTGTTGAGAAAAGTTGGCGAATTCTTGCTGGGCTTTTTTTACACGTTCAACCAGTGCATTGAGTTCAGCGACATTAGTAACGGCCATTGTGCTCTCCTGAGGAAGTTAAACTTTTTTAGTAAACAAGCCTGGGTCCCTGAGTATAGTTATGATGCAAATGCCAACCATTTCGGGAGTAAAGCAGCAAGTTTTCAATTGTTTACTAAAAGCGCTTTCTTGCGGTTTAAACGTGAGACACGCGTTGCTGACAGGCAAAGAGTACCTGGTTTGGGGGAGACCAATGATGATTCAGATCAATTTAGATCGCGGCTGACACCTTTCAGCCAGCCTGCGATCACAGCCATACGACGAAGTAAAAAGACCGTAATAAAAGTAACATCTACCGCAGGATATTTAATGGCTGGTAGAACGCGCTAAAGTGTAAGTAAATTAACAGAATAAATAACTAACAGGTCATCTGGCGCCCAGGGCATTTTTCCCTTACATTAGGCGCGTTTTTTCATCTGGGATGTGGAGTCAACCGTGAATCCTGCGCTATTAGATCTGTCTGGCTATATCAAGTTTTTCGTAGGCCTGTTTGCACTGGTTAACCCCATTGGCATCATTCCGGTATTTATCAGCATGACCCGTTATCAGGGCGTGGCTGAACGCAATAAAACCAATCTGACGGCAAATCTCGCCGTGGCGATTATTCTTTGGACCTCACTGTTTTTAGGCGATGCGATCCTGCATGTTTTTGGTATCTCTATCGATTCGTTCCGCATTGCAGGCGGTATTCTGGTCGTGACGATCGCCATGTCGATGATCAGCGGAAAGCTAGGCGAGGATAAACAAAACAAGCAGGAAAAATCGGAGACGGCCATTCGGGAAAGTGTCGGCGTGGTTCCGCTGGCGCTGCCGTTAATGGCTGGCCCTGGCGCGATCAGCTCTACCATCGTCTGGAGTACCCGTTACCATAACTGGCTTAACCTGCTGGGTTTTACCGTAGCTATTGCCATTTTTGCCTTCAGCTGTTGGTTACTGTTCCGCGCTGCTCCCTTGATGGTCAGGTTGTTAGGGCAGACCGGTATTAACGTCATCACCCGTATCATGGGGTTATTGTTAATGGCCCTGGGGATTGAATTTGTCGTTACCGGGATTAAAGCGATTTTTCCCGGTCTGGTCGGATAAAAGGCACTTATTTAAATAAAAATAATAAGAAGCGCGCTAATCTGGTGCAAATTCCGGTTGTTTTGCACCATTTTAATGCAATTATTTATCTGTCTTCATATCCCTCAGCAGTTATCACTTCCACTAATAGCTTCCTGCACCCACTCCTTGCCCGCATTCCCACCCTGTCACTATTTTCACATTACATTCTGCTTTAACTGCCTAAGTTGGCATGATTAATGCTGGTATACGTCCCAAAAAGCGTTTTTAAATGATGGGGCGAGGTGAAATAACCCTACAACAACACAGTCAAACGGCTGGATTGTTATTTTTTGGTTAAATTACCATCAAATCGATGAGTCTGTTTATTAATCAGTCTGTTAAGCTATTTTTATGGCGAAAATTAACACTTCCTCTGGGAAAAATCTCATGATAAAAGAGAATCAGGTAACATTTTAGCTATTTAGTTTTGGCGCCCCTCAACGGCATCTGCTAATTTTCGGCGCATCGATAAAGTTTTCCCGAATGTCCAAACAATAAGATTTATTCCTTATTGATGACGGGATGGCAGAATAAAAGTTGGCACTTAACAAGGGTTGGTAAATGAACACGCAGCACTATCTGGCTTGTTTAGCATTAACTATGACAGTTTTACCCACCAGTGCCGCGACTGTGCCATCAGATGTCGCGTTGTCCGCAAACCAACAAATCGTCATTAATAACGGATCAGAAGTGGCCTCACTTGACCCGCATAAGACAGAAGGTGTGCCGGAGTCGAACATCATCCTCAACCTGCTGGACGGGCTGGTTAACACGGATAATGATGGCAAGGTCGTGCCGGGCGTTGCCGAAAGCTGGCAAAATCAGCAGGGCAAAGTCTGGACATTTACGCTGCGCGACAATGCTAAATGGAGCAACGGTGAGCCGGTGACGGCAAAGGATTTCGTTTATAGCTGGCGTCGTCTTGCCGATCCTAAAACGGCTTCCCCTTATGCCAGTTATTTGCAGGCTGCGCACATTGCCAATGTTGAGGCGATTCTTGCCGGTAAAGCCGCCCCAGACCAACTGGGAGTAAAAGCCCTTGATGACCGCCATCTGCAGGTTACCTTAACCGAGCCGGTGCCCTATTTAGTGGCAATGCTGGCGCACACCGCGATGAAGCCCGTCTATGCACCTGCGATTGAAAAGTGGGGCGAAGCATGGACACAACCCGGCCACTACATCGGTAACGGTGCCTATACGCTGAGCGACTGGGTAGTGAATGAAAAAATCGTCCTGAAGCGTAATCCGCGCTACTGGAACAACCGCCAGACCGTCATTGAGCAAGGAACGTTTTTACCGATCAGCTCGGAAAACAGCGATATCAATCGTTATCGTAGCGGTGGTATTGATATGACCAACAGCGCGGTTCCGCCTGACATGTTCGCTAAATTGCGTAAAGACATCGGCGATGAAGTGAAAGTCAGTCCGCTGCTCTGCACCTTTTATTACGAAATTAATAACAAAAAACCGCCGTTTACCGATGCGCGCGTTCGCGCGGCCATCAAAATGACGCTGGATCGCGACATCATCGCCAATAAAATTATGGGACAGGGGCAAATACCTGCCTACAGCTTTACGCCGCCTTATACTGCTGGCGCAAAATTGGCCGCGCCTGCGTGGATGGCCTGGTCTCAGCCGCAACGAAATGACGCGGCGAAAAAATTGCTGGCCGAGGCCGGTTATAACGATAAAAACCCGCTGCGGTTTACGCTGCTTTATAACACCTCTGATCAAAACAAAACCCAGGCTATCGCCGCCGCGTCCATGTGGCAACGCAACCTGGGCGCGCAGGTGACGTTACAAAATCAGGAATGGAAAACCCTGCTGGAAACACGTCATCAGGCACAATATGACGTGGTTCGCGCCACCTGGTGTGCGGATTACAATGAGCCCTCTACTTTCCTCAATATGTTCCAGAGTCAGTCGTCGACCAATACGGCGTTTTACCGCAGCGCGGAATACGATCGCCTGTTAGCCGCAACATTAACAACTGAGAATGAAGCCGATCGCGCATTATTGTATCAGCAGGCTGAAACACAACTCGACAAAGACTCAGCAATTGTGCCAGTTTACTATCGCGTCAGTGTGCGACTGGTCAAACCCTGGATTGGCGGGTTTACCGGCCACGATCCGCAGGACATGACAGATCTGAAATATTATTTTATTAAACAACACTGAGTCACGCGCTTAACCGGCGGCACAGTCGGGAAGGGCGTGACCGTGCAGACCACACTACAGGGTCAATACTCCCCGGCAGGCAAACACCGGGGACCCGAATACGGGGAACGCTGAGGTCGCAAATACCCTCAGTGAAAATAAAAAACTGGAGTTATGAATGAACAACATCACGAAGAAAACCCTGATTGCTGCCAGCGTCTTTGCAGCGATGAGTGCGTTCACAGCGAACAGCGTTATGGCAGCCACGGTACCTGCTGGGGTTGAACTGGCCGCGAAGCAGGAGCTGGTTAAAGGAAACGGTAGCGAAATCCAGTCGATGGATCCGCATAAAATTGAAGGCGTGCCGGAATCAAACGTCAGCCACGATTTGTTTGAAGGGCTGGTGATTAGTGATACGGATGGCCACCCAATCCCGGGCGTAGCGGAAAGCTGGGATAATAAAGATTTTAAGGTCTGGACCTTCCATCTGCGTAAAAATGCCAAATGGTCGAATGGTGAGCCGGTAACGGCACAGGACTTTGTTTACAGCTGGCAGCGTCTGGCGAATCCTAAAACGGCATCGCCTTATGCTAGCTTCTTGCAATATGGTCACCTTGAGAATGTTGACGATATTATTGCCGGTAAGAAAAGTCCGTCTGAGCTAGGTGTCAAAGCCCTGGACGACCACACCCTGCAGGTCACCCTGGATGAACCTGTACCTTATTTTTACAAATTGCTGATCCACTCATCGATGTCACCAGTGAATAAAGGCGCAATCGAGAAGTATGGTGACCAGTGGACATTACCGCAAAACATGGTCAGCAATGGTGCCTTCAAGCTTGATTCCCATGTTGTCAACGAACGCATTACGTTAGTACGCAACCCAGAGTATTGGGATAATGCGCACACTGTATTGAACAAAGTAACTTTCCTGCCCATTTCCTCAGAAGTTAGTGATGTTAACCGCTACTTCTCCGATAACGGCAGCGACATGACCTATAACAATATGCCGATTGAGCTGTTTAAGAAATTACAGCGTGATAACGGTAAAGAACTGCATGTCGATCCGTATCTGTGTACTTACTATTATGAAATTAACAACCAGAAAGCGCCATTTACCGATCCACGTGTGCGTGCTGCACTTAAACTGGGTCTTGATCGCGACATAATTGTCGATAAGGTACTGGCTCAGGGGCAGAAGCCAGCATATAGCTATACACCACCGGCAACTGATGGCATGTCATTGTTAAAACCAGACTGGTTTACCTGGTCGCAGGAAAAACGCAACGCTGAAGCGAAAAAACTGTTGGCCGAAGCAGGTTACACGCCTGAAAAACCGCTGACATTTAATTTGCTGTACAACACGTCTGATTTGCATAAAAAGCTGGCTATCGCTGCCTCTTCAATCTGGGCAAAAAACCTGGGCGTCAAAGTGAAACTGGAGAACCAGGAGTGGAAAACTTTCCTGGATACGCGTCATCAGGGCAACTTTGATGTTGCACGTGCTGGCTGGTGTGCCGACTACAACGAACCAACGTCATTCCTGAACACCATGCTGTCAGACAGCAGTAATAACACGCCACACTATAAGAGCCCTGAGTTTGATAAGGTGATGAAAGATGCGTTGGCTGCTGGGGATGAAAAAGCCCGTGCCGCCGATTATCAGAAAGCCGAACAGATTCTGGATAAAGATTCCGTTATCGTGCCACTTTACTACTACGTCAATACACGTTTAGTGAAGCCGTATGTGGGTGGCTATACCGGTAAAGATCCACTGGATTACACCTACGATAAAAACCTGTATATCATCAAGCACTAACAGAACATATACCAAGAACAGCGGCGGCGCCTCGCGCGCCGCCTGTACTTTTTTTAATGCAATGTGAAGCACCAGCCTGGTAGGTACGGCAATGTTAAAATTCATCCTGCGTCGATTGCTTGAAGCAATTCCGACGCTTTTCGTTCTGATTACCATCTCCTTCTTTATGATGCGACTGGCACCCGGCAGTCCTTTTACCAGCGAGCGCACGCTGTCGCCAGAGGTCATGGCAAATATTGAGGCGAAATATCACCTCAACGATCCTATCGGCAAGCAATATGTTGATTATCTTATTCAACTGGCGCACGGCGATTTTGGTCCCTCGTTTAAATACAAAGATTATTCGGTGAACTACCTGGTCGGCCATGCGTTTCCGGTTTCTGCCAAGCTGGGCCTTGCCGCCTTTATTCTGGCGGTGGTGCTGGGGGTAACGGCCGGCGTAATCGCGGCGCTGAAACAAAACAGCCTGTGGGATTATGTTGTGATGGGGGTGGCAATGACCGGCGTGGTGATACCCAGTTTCGTGGTCGCACCGCTATTGGTTCTGGTTTTCGCTATCACGCTTAAGTGGCTCCCCGGCGGCGGCTGGAACGGCGGACAATGGAACTACATGCTGCTGCCGATGGTGGCGCTCTCACTCGCCTATATCGCCAGTATCGCGCGTATTACCCGCGGCTCAATGATTGAAGTTATGCACTCCAACTTTATTCGTACCGCGCGTGCGAAAGGTTTGCCGTTGCGTCGTATCGTATTACGTCATGCACTGAAGCCTGCGCTGTTGCCAGTGATTTCTTATATGGGACCGGCCTTTGTCGGCATTATCACCGGCTCTATGGTCATTGAGTCCATCTACGGGTTGCCGGGCATTGGTCAGCTGTTCGTGAACGGTGCGCTGAACCGTGATTACTCACTGGTGCTGAGCCTGACCATTCTGGTGGGGTTATTAACCATTCTGTTTAACGCGATTGTCGATGTGCTGTACGCCGTAATCGACCCGAAAATCCGCTACTGATTCTGGAGTTCGCCATGATGTTAAGTAAGAAAAATAGCGAAGCTCTTGATGCATTCAGTGAAAAACTGGAAGTCGAAGGGCGTAGCCTGTGGCAGGATGCCCGACGTCGTTTTATCCATAACCGTGCCGCGTTAATTAGCCTGATGGTGCTGATGCTCATCACGTTGTTTGTGATTTTCGCGCCTATGCTGTCACAGTTCTCCTATTTCGATACAGACTGGGGAATGATGTCATCACCGCCGGATACGACCTCGGGTCACTGGTTCGGCACTGACTCATCAGGGCGCGATTTATTGGTGCGCGTCGCCATTGGGGGGCGTATTTCCCTGATGGTCGGGATTGCCGCCGCCCTGATCGCCGTCATCGTCGGCACCCTGTACGGTTCAATCGCCGGTTACCTCGGGGGGAAAACGGATTCCGTGATGATGCGTATTCTGGAAATCCTTAACTCCTTCCCGTTCATGTTCTTCGTTATCCTGCTGGTGACCTTCTTTGGCCGCAATATCCTGCTTATTTTTGCCGCTATCGGTATGGTTTCCTGGCTGGACATGGCGCGTATCGTGCGTGGTCAGACCTTAAGCCTGAAACGTAAAGAGTTTATCGAAGCCGCGCATGTCGGTGGCGTTTCCACCTGGAAAATTGTGACGCGCCATATCGTCCCTAACGTACTGGGTGTGGTGGTGGTTTACGCTTCGCTGCTGGTGCCCAGTATGATTCTGTTTGAATCTTTCCTGAGCTTCCTGGGGCTGGGAACCCAGGAGCCTTTGAGTAGCTGGGGCGCATTGCTTAGCGATGGTGCTAACTCCATGGAAGTCTCGCCATGGCTGTTACTGTTCCCGGCGGTTTTCCTGGTTGTCACCTTGTTCTGTTTCAACTTTATTGGCGATGGCCTGCGTGATGCCCTCGACCCCAAAGATCGTTAAGGAGTTTCCCGATGACTATTCATGAATTTCAGCCTTCTCAGGCTGCACGCACGGGAAGCGAACTGCTGCTTGATGTCAAAGATTTACGCGTCACTTTTGGCACCCACGATGGTGACGTAACGGCGGTTAACGATCTCAACTTTTCACTGCGCGCGGGGGAAACCTTAGGCATTGTGGGCGAGTCGGGCTCAGGCAAATCCCAAACCGCGTTTGCGCTGATGGGGCTGCTGGCCAGCAATGGTCGTATCGGCGGGTCGGCGTTGTTTAACGGTAAGGAGATCCTTAACCTGCCCGAAAAACAGCTGAACAGACTGCGTGCCGAACAAATCGCCATGATCTTTCAGGACCCCATGACCTCACTGAACCCCTACATGCGGGTTGGCGAGCAGTTAATGGAAGTGCTGAAGCTGCATAAAGGCATGAGCAGCGCCCAGGCATTTGAAGAGTCGATAAAAATGCTGGATGCGGTAAAAATGCCGGAAGCGCGTAAACGCATGAAAATGTATCCCCATGAGTTTTCAGGCGGGATGCGTCAGCGTGTAATGATTGCGATGGCGTTGATGTGTCGTCCTAAGCTGCTGATTGCCGATGAACCCACGACCGCACTGGACGTGACGGTTCAGGCGCAGATTATGACATTGCTGAATGAACTCAAGCGCGAGTTCAATACGGCGATCATCATGATTACCCACGATCTGGGGGTGGTCGCGGGGATCTGCGACAAAGTGCTGGTGATGTATGCTGGACGCACGATGGAATATGGCCGTGCACGCGATGTCTTTTATCAGCCAGCCCATCCTTACTCTATTGGCCTTCTTAACGCCGTCCCAAGGCTGGATGCAGAAGGGGAAAGCCTGACGACTATTCCCGGGAATCCGCCTAACCTGCTGCGTTTGCCGCAGGGTTGTCCGTTCCAGCCGCGCTGTCCTCATGCCATGGATATCTGTTCTAAAGCACCGCCGCTGTTACCTTTTGCAGAAGGGCGTTTACGCGCCTGCTTTAAGCCGGTGGAGGAACTCGTATGAGCAGCCTGGCAGAGAAAAAAGTCTTACTCGAAATCGCCGATCTGAAAGTCCATTTTGATATCAAAGATGGCAAGCAGTGGTTCTGGCAGCCGCCAAAAACCCTTAAGGCCGTCGATGGGGTCAGCCTGCGCCTGTATGAGGGCGAAACGCTGGGTGTTGTCGGTGAATCAGGTTGCGGCAAGTCTACGCTGGCGCGTGCCATTATTGGCCTGGTTAAGGCCACAGAGGGCCGCGTATCCTGGCTGGGACGCAACCTGCTGGGACAGAGCCAGGAAGAGTGGCGCAAGGCGCGTAGCGATATCCAGATGATTTTTCAGGACCCGCTGGCCTCGTTAAACCCACGTATGACCATCGGCGATATCATCGCAGAGCCGTTACGCACTTATCACCCGGAGCTGTCGCGCCAGGATATCAAAGATCGCGTCAAGACCATGATGATGAAGGTCGGGCTCCTGCCTAACCTGATCAACCGTTATCCTCACGAGTTCTCTGGCGGGCAGTGCCAGCGTATTGGCATCGCGCGCGCCTTGATACTTGAGCCTAAGCTGATCATTTGCGATGAGCCGGTGTCGGCGCTGGACGTCTCTATCCAGGCGCAGGTGGTTAACCTGCTACAGCAACTGCAGCGTGAAATGGGGCTGTCGCTGATCTTTATCGCCCATGACCTGGCGGTGGTGAAACATATCTCCGATCGCGTATTGGTGATGTATCTGGGACATGCCGTTGAGCTGGGCACTTACGATGAGGTGTACACCAATCCGCAGCATCCTTATACCAAAGCGCTGATGTCGGCGGTGCCGATCCCCGATCCGGACCTGGAGAAAAATAAGCAGATTCAGCTTCTGGAAGGGGAATTACCGTCCCCGATTAATCCGCCCTCTGGATGTGTCTTCCGTACGCGTTGCCCGATTGCCGGCCCAGAGTGTGCGAAGACCCGACCGCTGCTTGAAGGCAGTTTCCGTCACGCGGTGTCCTGCCTGAAGGTGGACCCGTTATAAAGCAAAACGCCGGGCATTTGCCCGGCGTTTATTTGCCATCTGTCCGCTATTCACGCCATAAAATATGGCACAGCTTGTGATCTTTTTCGCGACACAGCAGTACGCGCGCGAAGACATCCGTAATTGGCTCGCCGTCCGCTTCACCCAGACCGATCACCACTTCTGAGAAAAAGTCAGGATTCAAATCAAAATCCACATGATCCTGCCAGTCATCTGACGGATCGAACAGCTCTGCGCCACCGCGCTCTTCAAACTGCAGATTGAACAGAATGATATCGGCAGGATCAAGATTGTCGCCTGCCAGTTCAAGAAAAATGTCGTAGGCCTGTTCCAGCGTTTCGTCTTCTGTCAGGCGGTTGTTTAGATCCATTCTCAGTCCCGTTTATCTAAGGGCAGTTCGTAATTTCGCTCGTTTTACAGTAAAGGACTAAAGAAGTAAAACAGTCGTTCGACAATCCGCTGCCACCAGGCACGTTTTGCCCAGCGTTTAGCGTCAAGCAGGCGCGAACGGGCAATATAGTCGTCCTGCACACAGGCCAGATCGCTGCCAAATCCGGCATCATCCACGGCAAGGGTAATTTCAAAGTTCAGCCACAAACTACGCATATCCAGATTGACGGTGCCGACCAGGCTCAACTGACCGTCCACCAGTACGCTTTTGGTATGCAGCAGGCCATCTTCAAACTGATAGATCTTCACGCCAGCCTCAAGTAGCTCGCCAAAAAATGAGCGGCTTGCCCAGCCGACCAGCAGAGAATCATTATGAAGGGGCACCACAAGACTCACGTTGACTCCGCGTAACGCCGCCGTGCAGATAGCATGAAGCAGGTCATCACTCGGCACCAGATAGGGCGTGGTCATGATTAGCTGCTCACGTGCTGAATAAACTGCCGTAAGCAGCGCCTGGTGAATCAAGTCTTCCGGAAAACCAGGGCCGGAAGCGATAACCTGCACGGTGTGGCCACTTTCCTGCTCAAATGGCATGATATTGCGGTCGGGCGGCGGCGGCAGAATACGTTTGCCTGTTTCAATCTCCCAGTCACAGCTATAGACAATCCCCATCGCCGTCGATACCGGGCCTTCCATTCGGGCCATCAGATCAACCCACTGACCCACGCCAGCCTCTTGTTTAAAGAAGCGCGGATCAACCAGATTCATGCTGCCCGTGTAGGCAATATAGTTATCAATCAGCACCATTTTACGATGCTGACGCAAATCCATGCGGCGCAGGAATACGCGCAGCAGGCTGACCTGAAGCGCCTCCACAACGTCGATGCCTGCGTTACGCATCATGCCCACCCACGGGCTTCTGAAAAACGCAACGCTCCCCGCAGAGTCAAGCATGAGCCGGCAGTGAACGCCACGGCGTGATGCGGCCATTAACGACTCGGCCACTTCGTCCGCCAGACCGCCCGGATTCCAGATATAGAACACCATCTCGACGTTATGACGCGCCAGCTGGATATCGCGAATTAACGCCTTCATCACGTCATCAGAACTGGTCAGTAGCTGTAGCTGATTACCTTTTACGCCCGCAATGCCCTGGCGGTTATTGCACAATTGAAATAAAGCGCGCGCAACGTCGCTGTAATCCGTTGCAAAAATTTCGGTGCGCTTTTTTAAATCATTCAGCCAGCGGGCGGTGGACGGCCACATGGTACGCGCCCGTTCAGCACGGCGTTTCCCCAAATGCAGTTCGCCAAAGGATAAATAAGCAATGATGCCCACCAGTGGCAGAATAAAGATAATCAGCAGCCATGCCATGGCTGAGGTCACGGCCCGTCGCTTCATCAGGATGCGCAGCGTGATGCCGGCGATCAGCAACCAGTAACCAAACAACAACAACCAGCTGATAAGCGTGTAAAACGTGGTCATTAAGTGGACATCCTGTTCGCGCTTGAGTTTGAGAAGTTTACGTGGAGATGCAGAGGAGCGAAACCCTTAATAATAACGGCTTTTCGATGAAAGATCCGATTTGGCATTGGCTCAGAGATCTTTATAATGCCTGCGCGTGAGTTTGGTGTCAGAGAGGACGTAATGAGAAAAAGCAGAAACGAAGTTGCCCGCTGGAGAATGTTGCGTCAGGTACAGCGCCGACGTTCGCGCTGGCTGGAAGGGCAGTCACGTCGCTATAAACGTATTCACGGGATTCGCCATCAACTGGCGCAGCAGCAACGTCGCTCCATTCTGTTTATCACGCAAAATCTGTAATCATTCAGCCGCGTTGAGCGGCTGATAAATCTACTGCCCGGTCATCAATAATTTTACGTTGACCAACTGTACCGCGGCGGCCAGAACAATCAGCATCACTATCAGGTGTTTTTTATTACGCCAGCCGTGTTTGCGCCACAGACAGAGCGCCGCCCCAACTAACAGCGTGATGACCAGTAACAGGGTCAAAATGATCGCTTGCATAAAACATCATCTCGAAAAAAAAGCTTCAGAGCGGCTGCCCGGAAGCTTTTTTGCATGGGAGTCGAATCAGAAAACGCGCTTGAAGGGCTTCACACTGACTTGCTTATAAACGCCCGCGGCGATATAGGGATCGTCTGCCGCCCAGGCCTGCGCCGTTTCCAGTGACGGGAATTCAGCGACCACGGTAGAGCCCGTAAACCCAGCAACGCCAGGATCGTTACTGTCCACCGCAGGCATAGGCCCGGCAACGATTAGCCGACCTTCTTCATGTAACAACTTCAGACGTGCCAGGTGAGCGGGGCGCACGGCGTTGCGTTTTTCCAGAGAATCGGCGTTATCTTCAGCATAAATGACGTAAAGCAATTGGGCGCTCCCATTAACTCTTAAATTTTGCAACACGGTAAGTGATAGTTAAGTAGAGTGCAAACGAAACCTTGCGTCAATGACCTACGCAGCATATTGGGCTAAATAGGCTTTTTTAGCCGCATCATAAGGAGGTTATTGAAACTGATTGCTATTTGCATTTAAAATCGGGACTTCATTTCATTACTGCGATTGTTATGACCACGCTGACTATGCCCTTACCTAAACGCTCGCCTGTTGCTATGATCTTGTCTGTTGCGCTTCACGGTGCAGTCATTGGCGGGATTCTCTATGCGTCTTTTCATCAGACCATTGAGTTGCCCAAGGCATCGCAGCCGATTAGCGTGACCATGGTTGCACCGGACGTTCAGCCTGAACCTGCAGTCGCTCAACCCGAGCCGCAACCGGAACCCCAGCCAGAACCGGAGCCCGTGCCGGAGCCTCAACCCGCACCAGAGCCGCCGAAGCCCGTGCCTGTGCCGATCCCCAAACCGCAACCTAAACCTAAGCCGAAACCTAAGCCAGAGCCCAGGCACGAACAGCCAAAACGCGAAGTTAAACCGCGTCAGGATGTGAAGCCGCAGGCGAACCCGTTTAAGCAGGATGCGCCTGCAACGCAAAGTAAACCCACGACGGCCCCGAAAAGTACGCCGTCGGCAGCACCGACGCAGAGCGTATCCACCGGGCCTAAAGCGCTTAATATCAGTAAGCCGTCTTATCCGCCTCGGGCTGCGGCATTACGTATCGAAGGACGCGTCAGGGTGAAATTTGACGTGGATAGCGATGGTCGGGTCGATAATATCGACATTCTTTCTGCTGAGCCGCGTAACATGTTTGAGCGCACCGTTAAACAGGCTATGCGGACGTGGCGTTATCAAAGTGGTAAGCCGGGCAGCGGTTTGACGATGAATATCGTGTTCAAAATTAATGGCGGGGCCAGCATCGAGTGACGCCGGGGGCGAAAGTGATGCAGCGGTGAGCGATCTACACGTGACAAGCGCTCACCGCGAACGGGCTGTTAGCGGGATTGTAGATGCATCGCTTTATCAGGAAGGGAATGACTGATTATCCCGCCCTGCGGGCAGTTGGCGAGGCTGTCCTTCGTTATCGACAGCGACATAAATAAACACTGCTTCGGTGGCACAGTAGGTCTGCCCAATCGGTTCAGAAGAGACTTTCTTAATCCACACCTGAACGTTGATCGTCATCGAACTGTTGCCGGTTCGAATACATTGCGCATAGCAACTGACGACATCGCCCACCGCGACGGGTTTTAAAAACGTCATGCCATCGACGCGAACGGTAACAACACGGCCTTCGGCGATCTCTTTAGCCTGAATCGCGCCACCCATATCCATTTGTGACATTAACCAGCCACCAAAGATATCGCCGTTGGCATTGGTATCCGCTGGCATGGCCAGGGTGCGCATCACCATTTCGCCCTGGGGCAATTTATGTTTATCGTCCATTGCTCTGGTTTCTTATGTCATCGTAAGAGAAACGTTGCCCGCTAACACGGGCAACAGGATTATTTTTGTTCTTGTTGCGGCATCTTACGCCAGATATAGACGCCGCTCAGGAGCGTGAACAGCAGCGTAAGGCCGGTCAGTCCAAACACTTTAAAGTTAACCCAGAATGACTGGGGTAACCAAAATGCAACATATATGTTCGCCAGACCACAAATCAAGAAGAACAGTGCCCAGGCAATGTTGAGTTTACGCCAGACGTGCTCAGGCAGCTCCAGCTCTTTACCCAGCATGGTCTGAATTAACGGCTGCTGCATAAACCACTGGCTAAACAGTAACGCCAGCGCAAACAGGGTGTAAATAACCGTGACTTTCCATTTGATAAACTCATCATTATGGAAAACCAGCGTCAGCGTACCGAATACCGCCACCAGAACGAAGGTAAAGATGGTCATTTTCTCGAGCTTGCGATACAGCACCCAGCTCGCCACCAGTGCCAGACCGGTTGCGACAATCAGTGCGCCCGACGCCACGAAAATGTCGTACAACTTATAAAAAATAAAGAAAACAACAAGGGGAAGAAAGTCGAGTAGCTGCTTCATAGTCATTCCAGTTAAGGCTGCCTTTCCAGCCAGTGCGCCGGGCGGCGCACGGACAATCAACGTAACAGCATATAAAGCCGGTACAAATAAATCACTAACAGAGTGGAAACCAGGTTACCTATAGCGGTGAAAATGACCGTTGAAACGTTTATAGGTAATACCGTCAATGAGGTAAAGAAAAACATTACGGCAAGCTTCGCCAGTAACCACAGGATAATGGCAGGGGCAATCAGCTTCACGTTTTTCCATGCCATCCGCATGCTGGCGCGCATCGAGGCGATAACGCCGAGTTTTTCACTGGCCAGAATAATCGGCGACAGTGATAGCACAATAGTCAGCAATACGCCGGGCACCACCAACACCATAAAACCCAGTTGCGCCACTAAGGTGACTAAAAAAGTCAGCAGCAGTAACTTCGGCAGCAAGGGCGCGGCAGCGCCTATCGCACGCAGTGCACTGACACGCTGGCCTGAAGAGACTAACGGAATCAGACAGAGCATACCGCCTAACAGCAGCGTATTCCCCACCAGGCCCGCAAACGTCCCGGCTGCAGAGGCGCGGAGCAGCACCTGTTGCTGTTCGGGTGTCATACTCTGCACCAGGTCAAACAGCGACGTACTGCTTATCTCGCCTTGTTGCAAAATCGCCATTTGATCTTCACCGGGCGTTAAAACGTGTAACAGCATGACCGTCACAAACGCGGTCAGCAGCGACATTAACACCAGGGTGAACAATTGATGACGAAAAAAATTTCCAGTGTCACGGTATAACGAGCTTGCCGTGATAGACATGTACTCTCCTTGAAAGAACCGGGTTAATTAACCCGGCGATTGTACATGTTCTGGAGGCTCGCTGGCACCCGCAACCGGATAACTTTCTGTCATAACAGGTAAAGATGGGTGAAAAAGTGCGGGGAGGCCGTACCGTGCTCTGGCCCGATCGCAACCTTCATTCCAGACACCTTGTTCCCCGGACATGTCAAACTCACGACAGGGTGAGGGCCGGTTCTCATAAATACCGCAGGAAACGCAGCCGCCAATATCGCCTTTAAGGGCGACGCAGCGCGGTGAGCGATCGTTAGTTCCGCGCATATTCCGCATCAACAGACTCAACGGCTCGGTGAGTTCTGTGGGCACCAGACCGCCGGCATCATCGGCTTCAGCCCAGTAAAAAGAGACACGAAAGTGGGCACAGCAGGCACCACAGCTAATACAAGGGTTGATATTTTCGCTCATTTGATCGCCCGCCACCTCTAAGGCATCGAACCAAAATAGTCAGGAAAGAAGAGCAAAGTAATGCGGCGATATTATTTCGGCAAGAGATATTTAGCCTGCAGCAGCAGGTGTAAAATTGACTTGAATCAATTCATTGTTTTTTAAATCATTTTTCTAAGTTGATTTAGATGCATTTACCAAAGAATCGCGCTAAATCTGTGCGGGCAAAAATAATTCAGTGCAGGCATTTAATTTCTCACAGGAGTGAACATGAAACTGGCTAAATGCGCCATGCTGCTGGCGCTTGCGTTACCGCAATTTGCGCTGGCCCATCAGGCTGGCGATTTCTTTGTGCGTGCAGGGAGTGCTACCGTTCGCCCCACCGAAGGCTCGGACAATGTGCTGGGAATGGGGTCCTTTAGCGCCAGCAATGACACCCAGCTGGGCCTAACCTTTACCTATATGGCTACTGACAATATTGGCCTCGAGCTTCTGGCCGCCACGCCGTTTCGTCATAAAGTGGGGCTTGGCCCAACCGGCACCCTGGCGACGGTAAGACAGCTGCCGCCTACGTTGATGGCACAGTACTACTTTTTTGACAGCCAGAGTAAGGTCCGTCCCTATGTCGGCGTGGGGGTGAACTACACCACCTTTTATGATGCGGATTTTAACCAGACCGGACGTGATGCGGGCTTAAGCGATCTGAGTCTGAAAAATTCGTGGGGCGTAGCCGGTCAGGTCGGGCTGGATTATCAGATCAACCGTGACTGGATGCTGAACGCGTCTCTGTGGTACATGGATATTGATACTGACGTGAAATTCAAAGCCGGCGATCAGCAGCAGAACATCCATATGCGCGTTGATCCCTGGGTATTCTTCTTCGGGGCAGGTTACCGCTTCTGATAAAAAAAGGGCCACTGAAAAGTGGCCCTTCGTGTAATGGATACGGCGTTATTTAATTTGCATGTTATTGACGACGGATCTTACGCCGGCCACGCTGCGGGTAACCTGTACTGCATGGTTAGCCATCTGCGGCGAGCTGACAAAACCGCTGAGCTGCACTTTACCCTTAAAGGTTTCAACGTTAATTTCAGTCGATTTCAGCGACTCATCTTTTAACAGTTCTGCTTTCACTTTGGTCGTGATGACTGTGTCATCAATATAACCGCCGGTGCCTTCTTTAGTTGGCGTTGGCGCACAGGCGCTCAGTGTTAATGCAACAACAGCCGCGACCATGGCACTTGCCAGCACTTTAAACCATTTCATTGCTTCTCTCCCTGTCACAAATTGGATGCGACGTTACCATAACGGCGCCTGTTAATTGTGGTGCAGGAAATCCGAAATTAGCAAACCGGTAATGAAAAAAAACAGGGAAATCATGCCTTACCGGACGGTAAGGCATGAAGGCGATTAGCGGGTAGCGGCTTTCAGGTTACCAATGAAGGTTTTCAGGGCATCCAGCATCACCTCGGGTTCGGCCTGATGCTGCTCAATAATTTTGACCACAGCCGAGCCGGAAATCGCACCGGCAGTCCCCGCCGCGAGCGATTCTTTGACCTGTGAGGGTTCGGAAATCCCAAAGCCCTGTAGCGGTGGCGCGGCGTGATATTCACGTAGCTTTGCAATCAGGTGATCCAGCGGCAGGCTGGCCCGCTTCTCAGTCCCGGTGACGCCGGCACGGGATAACAGATAGGTATAACCGCGCCCGTGAGAGGCAATCTCACGTAGTAGCTCATCGCTGGCGTTAGGTGGGCAAATGAAAATTGGCGCAATGCCATGTCGCATCGCAGCCTGGCGGAACGGCGCTGATTCTTCCACAGGCACATCTGCCACAAGCACTGAGTCAACTCCAGCCTGGGCACAACGCGCATAGAACTCATCAATACCGTTGCTGAATACAAGGTTGGCATACATCAGTAAGCCAATAGGTAATTCAGGATATTTATGACGTATAGCTGCCAGCATTTCAAAGCACTGTGCCGTCGTGGTACCGGCCGCAAATGCCCGTAGCGTGGCGCTTTGGATGGTTGGCCCATCCGCTAACGGATCGGAAAAAGGGATGCCCAGTTCAAGCGCGTCAGCCCCACCTTCTACCAGCGCATCAATAATCCGTAATGACAGCGCGGGTGAAGGATCGCCCAGCGTGACGAAGGGCACCAGTGCGCCTTCTTTCTTCGCCGCCAGACGCGTAAACAGTTGATCATAACGTTCCATCAGATTTCTCCCTGCGCAGTCAGAATATCGTGAACGGTGAAGATATCTTTATCACCGCGACCGGAAAGGTTCACCACAATCAGTTGCTCTTTTTCCGGTTCTGCCTCAATCATCTTCAGGGCATACGCCAGGGCATGAGCCGACTCCAGCGCAGGAATGATGCCTTCGGCGCGGCACAGCTTTTTAAAAGCAGCAAGCGCTTCATTGTCGGTGACTGACACATAGTCGGCCCGACCAATGCTGTTGAGATGGGCGTGCTGTGGGCCAACAGAAGGGAAGTCAAGCCCGGCTGAAATTGAGTACGACTCCTCAATCTGCCCCTCATCGGTCTGCATCATCGGTGATTTCATACCGAAATAAATGCCGACGCGACCATGCTTCAGTGGCGCACCGTGTTCACCCGTTTCAATACCGTGTCCCGCAGGCTCAACGCCAATCAGCTTGACACCTTCTTCGTCAATAAAGTCGGCAAACATACCGATGGCGTTGGAACCGCCGCCAACACAGGCGATAATCGCATCCGGTAGGCGACCTTCCTTTTCCAGAATCTGTTTTTTGGTCTCTTCACCAATCATGCGCTGAAATTCGCGCACAATCGTCGGGAAGGGGTGCGGGCCGGCAGCGGTGCCCAGCATATAGTGCGAGGTTTCATAGCTGCCTGACCAGTCACGTAGCGCTTCATTACAGGCATCTTTCAGCGTGGCTGATCCACTGTGTACCGGAATCACTTCGGCACCCATCAGGCGCATACGGAAGACGTTCGGCGACTGACGCTCCACGTCTTTAGCACCCATATAGATACGGCATTTCATGCCCAGTAACGCACAGGCGAGCGCAGAGGCAACGCCATGTTGACCTGCACCGGTTTCGGCGATGATCTCATTCTTGCCCATGCGTTTCGCCAGCAGAGCCTGTCCTAAAACCTGGTTAGTCTTGTGCGCACCGCCGTGCAGCAGATCTTCGCGTTTCAGATACAGGCGGGTTTTTGTCCCTTTTGCCAGGTTGCTGCACAGGGTTAACGCCGTGGGACGGCCCGCATAGTTTTTCAGCAGGTCGGTAAATTCAGCCTGAAATTCAGGATCTTTCTGCGCGCTAACAAAGGCTTCTTCTAACTGTTTTAGCGCTGGCATCAAAATTTGCGGCACATACATGCCGCCGAAGTCGCCAAAATAGGGATTGAGTAAGGTCATGTTTTGCTATCCTTTTTTGTGGCCCGCCACAACACGGGCCCGGTCAATCAGTAGGCGCGAAGCGTCCGGAATACGGCGGCAATTTTGCTGGCGTCTTTAATACCTGGCTCGCTTTCCACACCCGAATTGAAGTCCAGCCCTGCACATCCAAGCTGCGCGGCTTCGACGCAGTTATCGGCACTCAGGCCGCCCGCCAGCATGACATTCTTGAGGTCCTGGCCCTGAAGCAGTGACCAGTCAAATGTCTGGCCCGAGCCGCCGTTGCCATTATCAAAAACATAACGATCCACATGGGGCCAGTTACGCTCAGGCAGGGCATGTTGAATACTCAGCGCTTTCCAGATTTGCACCTGTTCAGGCAAGGCCTGATAAAGCGCAGCTACATAGGCGGGGTCTTCATCACCGTGTAACTGCACGGCGCTGAGCTGTAGCACAGTCACTTTAGTGACAATGTCACTTATTGCTGCGTTGCGGAACACACCGACATACTTCAACGGCGCACCCGCGATAACAGCCCGCGCTTTATCGGTATCAACCTGACGCGGCGAACCCTCGACAAAGATTAACCCACCAAAAAGGGCGCCCGCATCACAGGCGGCGCAGGCATCTTCAGGACGGGTCAAACCACAGACTTTGTTGCTGCCCAGGGTGACACGACGCACTGCCGCATGAAGATCGTCTTCTTCCATTAATGCAGAGCCAATAAGGAAACCATTGGCGAAATGACTTAATTCACGGACATCACGATAGTTGTTAATGCCTGACTCGCTGATGACGGTGATGCCCTGGCCCAGACGGGGTGCCAGTTCGCGTGTCCGATTCAGATCAATCGACAGGTCACGTAAATCGCGGTTATTAATGCCCACCACTTTCGCTTCCAACGCAATGGCGCGTTCCAGCTCCTGTTCGTTACTGACTTCGGTCAGCACGCCCATCTGTAGACTGTGCGCAACCGCAGCAAGCTGACGATACTGCTCGTCATCCACCACTGACAGCATCAGCAGGATGGCATCGGCCTGATAGTAACGTGCCAGATAGATTTGATAAGGATCGATAATAAAGTCTTTGCACAGCACAGGCTGCGTTATGGCCGCACTGACGACAGGTAAAAAGGCGAAGTCACCCTGAAAATATTTCTCATCGGTCAACACGGAAACCGCAGATGCATAGTGGCGATAAACCCCGGCTATCATCTCGGGATCAAAATCATCACGAATCAGCCCTTTGGATGGAGAGGCTTTTTTGCATTCCAGAATAAAGGCAGTGCGGGTGCCCTGCAGTGCGTCATAAAAACTACGGTTGGAAAGCGTAATGCGCTGCTGGAAACTCTCCAGGGGTTGCTGCTGCTTACGTGCCTCAACCCAAATGGCTTTGTCTTTCACGATTTTATCTAACACTGTACCCTGCATGATTATCCTCTTGATGCCAGAGCCACCACGCGCTCATAGGCCTGACCACTACGGATGGCATTGAGCGCACGCTGTGCATTTTCACGGAGATCTTCATTACCAAACACTTTAAGCAGCATCGCCACATTTACGGCAACCGCCTCCTCATGGGCCTGCTCGCCATTACCCTGGAGTAAACGTGTAAGAATGTCACGGTTTTCTTCCGGTGTGCCGCCTGCCAGAGCCTCTTTAGGATGGAAGCCAAAGCCGAAATCTTCCGGGCCGAGCTGATAGCGGGTAATCTCACCTTCACGCAACTCAGCCACATGGGTGACATCGTGTAGCGCCACCTCATCCATTCCGCCACCATGCACGACCGCTGCGCGCTGGTAGCCCAGCACTTTCAGGGTTTGCGCAATGGGCAGCACCAGTTCAGGGCTGTAAACCCCAATCACGGCCAGCGGCGGGCGGGCAGGATTGATCAGCGGCCCGAGCACGTTAAATACCGTGCGGGTTTTCAACTGCTGGCGCACCGGCATGGCATGGCGAAAACCCGTGTGGTACTGCGGTGCAAACAGGAAACAGACATTCAGATCGTCCAGCGCTTTACGGGCCAGCTCGGCAGGCATATCCAGATTGATACCGAACGCAGCCAGCAGGTCAGACGATCCTGATTTGCTTGATACGCTGCGGTTGCCGTGTTTCGCGACTTTCAGCCCGCAGGTTGCTGCGACAAAGGCGCTGGCGGTCGAGATGTTAATGCTGTTACTGCCATCGCCGCCGGTGCCAACAATATCGGCAAAGGCGTAATCCGGGCGTGGAAAGGGTTTGGCATCTTCCAGTAAGGCGCTGGCCGCCCCGGCGATTTCCTCGGGGTTTTCGCCACGCACCTTCATAGCAATCAGAACCGCTGCCAGTTGAGTCGGTTCAAGCTGACCAGTAATAATGGCGCTGAACAGTTGATGACTCTCGTGTTGAGTCAGGATCTGCGACTGGTAAAGTTTTTCCAGAATCGTATTCATACTGTTCTCCCTGTTACTTCGCCAGCGCCCAGGCCAGTGTCTGTTCAAGCAGACGTGCGCCCTGAGTGGTTAAAATGGATTCGGGATGGAACTGGAATCCGCACACACGATCTTTTTCGTGGCGGACCGCCATGACCATGCCGTTGTAGCTGGCATTCACCGTTAATTCGTCCGGCGTATTACTGCCAACCAGCGAGTGATAACGGGCAACGGGAAGGGGATTGCTGAGCCCGGCAAACATCGCTTCACCATCGTGACGAATGGCAGAGGCTTTGCCATGCAGAATTTCGCCGGCCTGACCGACATGGCCGCCATAGGTTTCCACAATCGCCTGATGACCCAGGCAAATGCCGATAATCGGCAGCTTTCCGCGCATCGCGCGCAGCAGCTCTGGCATACAGCCCGCCTCTTTCGGCGCGCCGGGCCCCGGGGACAGCATCAGCACCGGATTATTCATGCTTTGCAGTCGATCGATCAACAGCGATGTCGGCATGTTATTACGGTACACCACCACGTTGTGCCCGAAGGTACGAAGCTGATCGACCAGGTTGTAGGTAAATGAGTCGATGTTATCCAGCAGCAGGATGTCAGCCATCAGAAAATCTCCTTGCAGTGGTGAGCAGTGGCAATCGCGCGCAATACTGCGCGGGCTTTGTTACGGCTTTCATCTGCTTCAGCCTGAGGGTCCGAATCCAGCACCACACCGGCTCCGGCCTGCACGGTGGCTACGCCATCTTCTACATAAGCTGAGCGGATTACGATGCAGGTATCTAAATCACCGTTGGCGGTGAAATAGCCCACAGCGCCACCGTAGATCCCGCGTCGTGTGCCTTCTGCGTCAGCAATCAGCTGCATCGCCCGGACTTTAGGCGCACCGCTCAGGGTGCCCATATTCATGCAGGCGCGATAGGCATGTAGCACGTCCAGGTCATCGCGCAGCGTGCCCACAACCCGCGAGACCAGATGCATCACAAAGGAATAGCGGTCAACTTTCGTCAGGTCGGCAACATAACGACTTCCGGGACGGCAGATACGGGCTAAATCATTGCGCGCCAGATCGACGAGCATCAGGTGCTCGGCCAGTTCTTTGTGGTCTGTGCGCATTTCTAACTCGATACGGCTGTCGAGATCGCGATCCAGCGAACCGTCAGCGTGCCGACCGCGTGGTCGGGTACCGGCAATGGGGTAAATTTCAATCTGACGAGACGCAGCCTCGTACTTCAACGAGCTTTCGGGCGAGGCACCAAACAGTGAAAAATCCTGATCCTGCATAAAGAACATATACGGACTTGGATTGCTGCGTTTCAGCGTATCATAAGCGGCGAGCGCAGAAGGACAGGGCAGCGAAAAGCGGCGTGATGGCACAACCTGGAAGATTTCACCAATGCGAATGGCCTCCTGCATCTTACGCACTACCGCGCAATACTCTTCATCGCTCTGGCTGACGGTCAGCGTCATCGTTTCGACAGGCTGAACGGGCAGCGCCGGTGCAGGCTGTAACATCTGTCCATGCAACTGTTCAATGCGGCGTTGCAGACGTTGAAATTCGTGGGTAGAAGGCGAGAACAGGCTGGCCTGCAGACGTGCGCTGCGCGCCTGGTGATCCAGCACCAGCAGCGTTTCCGCCAGGTAAAAGCAGTAGTCGGGACAGCGTTGCTCACTGCTGAGTTCTGGTAAATCTTCAAAGCCTGCCACCAGATCGTAGGCAAACAGGCCGCCGACAAACACGGCTTCGCGCTCTTCGCTTGGGGAATTCACCAACTGTGGAATGAGACGCAGTGCGTCAAACACCGACAGGGCGCGTAAGCGTGAGTCTTCATCCTGGTGATCCTGCACAGGGGTAAATGTCAGAACACGCCCGTCGGGGCGAGGTTCATTGATGATTTCAGAGGGCAGAGCGTCATCCAGCAGCGGCAGCAGCGCACGGCCATTGTCAGACAAGGCCTGTAAAGTGACGCGGTTTCCTAATGCGCTGATGCGCAGGGCGCTGTCAACAATCATCAGGCTTTTTAAGTTTTCTTTACTGTCGATATCTGCGGATTCAAGCAGCAGTGTCGCCGGGCGAGCGCCGCATAACTGATGAAAAACGGCGGCGGGATCTTCCCGATAGGGCGCGCTGCCGGTAATTAACTTCACTGTCGGTTTTGCATTAAGCATGATGATTTCTCTGAATATCGTCCAAAAAAAAGCCCGCTTGGAGGCGGGCTCAGGTATCTGCACAGTGTTTACGCAAGGTGTGCACGACAACGTCGCCCGTACTGGGAAACATTGCGCCACCAACCCATTAAAAGCGTAATTACAGTTTTCATGATCAAATACCCGTCTGCGGTGAACTTGTGTACTAGTTAACTGGTTCGTGACAAAAATGTCAATACACTTTTTCAGTGGCCGATAAAATCGTTATTATGCTGACCCGATCAGTAGCCAGCAGGAGTTGTTTTGAGCGATATCGCCCGTTTTCCGCTTTACGATCTTCATAGTCACACGCGGGCTTCCGATGGATTGTTGTCGCCGCAGGCACTGGTTGAGCGCGCAGTAGACATGCGCGTTGGGGTGCTGGCAATTACCGATCACGACACCGTCGCGGGTATCCCTGAGGCGCAGCAGGCCGTACTGAATCAGCAACTGCCCATAAAAATTTTAGCCGGTGTTGAGATTTCAACGCTGTGGGAAAACCATGAAATTCATATTGTCGGGTTAAACATCGACATCCAGCATCCGGTGATGACCCAGTTCCTTGCGGGTCAGTATGCGGCGCGACTGGAGCGCGCGCAGCGCATTGCTGAACGGCTGGATAAAGCGCAGATCCCTGACGCACTGGCAGGGGCGCAGCGCTTAGCCGAGGGGGGAATGATTACGCGCGGCCATTTTGCCCGCTATCTGGTCGATCTGGGCAAAGCGAATAACATGGCGCAGGTGTTTAAAAATTATCTGGCGCGGGGCAAAACCGGCTACGTCCCACCGCAATGGTGTACAATTAATCAAGCCATTGATGCGATTCACCATTCTGGTGGCTGTGCCGTGCTGGCACATCCGGGACGCTACGGATTGTCGGCTAAATGGCTAAAGCGCTTGATTGCCAGTTTTAGCGCTGCTGGCGGGGATGCGATCGAGGTCGCACAATGTCAGCAGGCACCCGCTGAGCGCACGCAGTTAGCGCAATATGCCAGAGATAACAATCTGGCTGCATCGCAAGGTTCTGATTTTCATCAACCCTGCCCGTGGATTGAGCTGGGCCGCAAATTGTGGCTACCTGCGGCGGTAGAACCGGTCTGGGAACGTTTTCCCGCAATGGCACCCGCAGTGGAATGTACGGAAAGGGGATAAGAGGTTTCTATGAGTCAACTGTTTCATATTCATCCAGATAATCCACAACCGCGCCTGATTAACCAGGCCGTAGAGTACCTGAATAAAGGCGGCGTGATTGTTTACCCAACGGACTCCGGCTATGCCCTGGGTTGTCGGCTGGAAGAGAAAGGAGCGATGGAGCGAATTTGTCGCATTCGTCAGCTGGACGGTCATCATAATTTCACGCTGATGTGTCGTGATTTATCTGAACTGTCTGTTTATTCTCAGGTGGGTAACAGCGCTTTCCGTCTGCTTAAAAATAACACGCCGGGTAATTACACGTTTATTCTTAAGGCGACGAAAGAAGTGCCGCGTCGTTTGATGAATGAAAAGCGTAAAACGATTGGATTACGCGTACCGTCGAATCCGGTAGCACTTGCCCTGCTTGAGGTGCTGAACGAACCCATGATGTCGACGTCGTTAATTCTGCCGGGTAATGACTTCACGGAATCTGATCCGGAAGATATTCAACAGCGTATTGGCAAGCAGGTCGATCTGATTATCGACGGTGGCACGCTTGGACAGCAGCCCACCACCGTCATTGATCTCACCAGTGATGCACCTGAAGTCGTCCGTGAAGGTGTGGGAGATGTGAAACCTTTTCTGTAACCCACTCAGGTTTTACGGGTGACGGGAATCGTCGCCTGTAACCAGTTTTTAAACTGGCCGTAAGGGATATAAAGTGAAACATCTTTTAAAATCACTTTCCCGCTACGGCCATTTTTAATTGCATCTGAGTAACCTACGATAACCCCACCCAACGTATCGTCGCTGTTATAGACGCCGCCGCCGGACATGCCCTGGACGACTCCCGCATTAGAGGCCATGGCAATACACGGGCTTTTATTCCAGGTATTACGTATCGCCGTGCGCGCCAGATTTACCCCTTTAGACTCAACGGGCAGCGCCGAAATATAGCTGTATCCGTACATTTTTACCGCATCGCCAATATCGGTGCTGCGGAATTGGGTTAGCGTATTTGGCGGATTCTTATGATAAATAATCGCGAGATCGCAATAAGGGTGATAAGACTTCACGCGCTGCACAGCAAATTTTGCCACGTGAGCGGCGGTAAGGCTGTAGTCTGGCGTTAAAGGAATGCTGGTGCCTAATGTACCTAAACCAAGAATGGTAGGGATACCTGTCACGCTCATATCAACGTGCTGCATCGCCGTACGGCTGTACTCAGTATGGCCCACAGAACAACCGCTCAGAGCCAGCGTCAATAACGCTGCGCACACAAACTGTTTTTGCATAGTGGTGTCTTCAGGTGAGCATGTCAGTAAAATCCCTGGTGAAGATTCAAGACATGCAAATTAAAGCTCATCAAGAGCCATATTAACGCAAATATTCCTGATGCGCCGGTGTATATATATTTAATAACAACCAGTTAGCGGTTTTTTCATACAGCGCCGTTTGAAACGTTGCGTCGTCTGTATGCTTATTAGATTAGGGCTGCTAAAAAGGTCGTATAATGGTTATCGGCTGAGATTGCCGCCAGTCCATTTTTTTTAATGTAAATTTATTGTAATGAGAGAGCGAATATCGACACAGCCGTCTGACCAAAAGTGAGTCGGTCAGATGGCATTATTTCGCACAGTATCCCGCAATAATTAAAATTGTACAACATATTTTTTCTTGTACAACTTTGTTGTGGGTTACTCTCTGAAATATCAAGTAAAGATGCGACGGAAAGCGGCGGTAAAGTGCGGTCAATGTGCAAAGCCCACCCTGCGGATGATTAAAAAAATAAATATTTGGCTTAAGTGTGGTTTTCTGCATTTTTAAATTAACTCAAATGACATTCCGCCTGTAAAAATAAAATTTTCTCACCAATATATTTTCACTGCTTTAGACAATTTCACTCGGCTTTTACTGTTATCGCGATAAACCTATAGCGTAGAAATCATTAAATACAAATCTTTTTAATGCGAATTCTCTAAGAAGGGTTAACGGTAAAATTATCTAAAACTGCTGCCGGTGAAACATTAACTTGAATTAAGTAACAAAGCGTTACTTTTTGCTGTTGAGGCAATTTATCGGTCATCAGTGCGCCATTTCACCACAATAAGGCAGGTAAAATTGATGAAACGTGAAGCTATAAAGCGTTTCCTGATGCTTTGCGCTTCACAACATGTCCTGTTGATGGCGAGGATAATCTCGATTCTTTAAGTACAGCGCGTTCATTATTATAATTATGCCTGCCGCTGATATCTGGCAGGGTCTGTTGCCAGACGAATGCGCGCCAGCGCTGCAGAAGGTGGATTCCATCAGGATAGCTGCCTGCCCGCGGTGCGTGTCAGGGCAACGCCATAATACGGGTTACATTACGAGGGACATCCTGTATAATGGGGCCAACAGGAAAATATAACCCATTGATTTTTAAGGTTAAATTCCTAATCCATCCGACGCCTGGGAAGGCGACAATGAGGTAGCTCCATGAGCGAAAAGTTACAAAAAGTCTTAGCGCGTGCTGGTCACGGTTCGCGTCGTGAAATTGAAACGATGATCGCTGCCGGACGCGTTAGCGTTGACGGTAAGCTTGCCACGCTTGGCGATCGCATCGAAAACAGCAAAGCCCTGAAGATCCGTATTGACGGTCATTTGGTTTCTATTGCGGAATCTGCAACGGAAGTCTGCCGCGTACTGGCCTATTACAAACCTGAAGGTGAACTCTGCACACGCAGCGATCCGGAAGGGCGTCCAACGGTCTTTGATCGACTGCCACGGTTGCGCGGTTCGCGCTGGATTGCCGTGGGTCGTCTTGACGTCAATACCTGCGGGTTGATGCTGTTTACCACAGATGGCGAACTGGCTAACCGCCTGATGCATCCCAGCCGTGAAGTGGAACGCGAATATGCGGTGCGCGTATTTGGTCAGGTTGATGACGACAAAATTCGGCAGCTCAGCAAAGGCGTGCAGCTTGAAGATGGCCCCGCCGCATTCAAAACGCTGCGCTTTGCCGGTGGTGAAGGTATCAACCAGTGGTACAACGTGACGCTGACCGAAGGACGGAACCGTGAAGTTCGTCGCTTGTGGGAAGCCGTGGGCGTCCAGGTGAGCCGACTGATGCGTGTTCGTTATGGCGATATCACGTTGCCAAAAGGCGTTCCACGCGGTGGCTGGATGGAGCTTGATCTGTCTGCGGTCAATTATCTGCGTAACATGGTGGGGATGGATGATGAAACCGTCACCAAACTGGCTGTCGAGAAAGACCGTCGCCGCACCAAGGCCAATCAGATCCGTCGGGCCGTGAAGCGCCACAGTCAGACCAGTGGCAGACCTGCCCGCCGTAATCCCGGCAGTAAGCGTAACGCAACCTGATATCGGTTTGCACCTCAGAACAGATTCATTAAAAAAGCCGCAACGATCATCGTTGCGGCTTTTTTGTTTTCTCACTGATCAGGTGACAACGGCTTACCGGTGAAACAGCGGAAACGCACAGGTAATTAACCCACCGGCCATCAGCACCAGGCTGATTAAAATTCCCCACTTAATGGCAAAACGCTGGTGGTCACCGATATCCACCTTCGCCAGACCGACCAGAAGATAGACCGACGGAACCAGCGGGCTCAGTAAATGGAAAGGCTGACCCACAATGGAGGCCCGGGCAATTTCCTCTGCGGAAATACCGTAGCTGGCAGCCGTTTGGGCAATCACAGGCAGGATGCCAAAATAGAAGGCATCGTTAGACATAAAAAAGGTAAAAGGCAGACTGATTAAGGCGGTAAACACGGCGAGATAGGGGCCAAAACTGTGTGGAATAAAGGCCAACAGGCTTTTCGCCATGGCATCCACCATACCGGTTCCCGAAAGGATACCGGTAAAGATACCTGCAGCGAAAATCAGCGCCGTCACGGCCAGCACATTACTGGCATGGGAACCAATACGGGCCTTTTGTTCTTCCAGCGTTGGATAGTTCAGCATCACCGCAATCGCGAAGGCCAGCATAAACAGGATCTGAATGGGCATGGCACCAACAACCAACAGGACCAGCAGCACCGTAGTCAGAACAAAGTTTGGCCAGAACATTTTAGGCCGACGATTGGCTGCACACTCTTCAGCATCACCCAGCCCCAACTCAATATTATCCAGATGATGGTCGCTGATGCTCATCACGCCCAGGCGTTTACGCTCCTGCAAGCCAAACATGAAGGCCAGGCCCACAAGGGCAACACAGGCGATAAAAATGGCAGGCAACATCGGTATGAAAATGTCGAGCGCGTCAATTCGCAACGCGGCAGCGGCACGTGCCGTTGGTCCGCCCCAGGGAGAGAGGTTCATGATGCCGCTGGCAAGGTTAACCAGACAGGTCATCGCCAGCACATTGATGCCCAGCTTACGGTAGAGGGGAAGGAACGCGGCAATAGCAATCATATAGGTGGTTGAGCTGTCACCATCCAGTGAGACCAGCAGCGTCAGTACCGCTGTACCTACCAGCACCTTAAGCGGATCGCCCCGCACGATTTTAAGAATAAAACGCACCAGTGGATCAAACAGGCCAGCATCAATCATCAGGCCGAAATAGAGAATCGAGAAGGTGAGCATGACGCCTGTAGGTGCCAGGGTTTTCACCCCATCCAGCATCATGGCACCCAGCCCCTGGTAGAAACCACCCAGCAAAGCGAACAGGGTGGGAATAAGAATTAGCGCTATCAGCGCTGACATGCGTTTGGTCATGATCAGATACATGAAACAAACAACCATCGTAAAGCCCAGTATGGTCAGCAAAATAACAGCCCTCTCATTGGCAAAAGTTATTCAATTGTTATCGAACAAGATAATAATTTATGGATTTACTTAGCGTGTTAAGGGTTAACCTCTTGTTTTGATTAACCATGCACAAAGAGATGATATTAAAGCTAAATTTTTTTTATCATTTTTTTAACATAAAAGAGTGATCCCGATCGGTTTTTGCGGCCGTTCACCGGGCATTATGTGATTGTGATCAATGACTGATGTAAATCATGGCGGTCAATTTCAGGTAACGGAACTGGAAAGGGCGCGTGAAGCGTAATCGAAAATTTACATTTATGGCTGGCAGGTTGGAGTAAACAGGCGCGTCAGAGATCGCATTTTTGCCGAAACCGACCCAACAGCGCGCTCGCGGCAAGCGGAATTCTGAGGTGCGACGGACGAGGGTTTAACGGTATTGGGCAAGAGGCTCATGTAACGATCGGGTGACAGGCTGACGATCAGGTTTACAGATTTATGCCGAAAAGATGCAGGTCAGACAGGCATCCCGTCTGACCTTTGCTGAATAGCATGTAATAAGGTTACCAGTCTATTCCCTGCTGGGCCTGAATACCGGCGTCAAAAGCATGTTTCACTGGCCGCATTTCCGTGACGGTATCAGCCATATCCAGCAGGGTGCGATGGCAACCACGGCCGGTAATAATCACGCTTTGCTGAGCAGGGCGCTGTTTTAGGGCAGTGACCAGCTCGTCAAGGGGCAGATAATCCATACTGACCATGTAGGTGATTTCATCAAGAATCACCAGATCCAGGCTGCTATCACACAGCATGCGCTTCGCATGCTGCCAGACGGCAAGGCAGGCATCGGTATCGGTCTGGCGATTTTGTGTCTCCCAGGTAAAACCGGTAGCCATCACCTGAAACTCAACACCGTGCTGTTCCAGCATGTTGCGCTCGCCATTTGGCCACTCACCCTTGATAAACTGGATGGCCGCGGCGCGCTTGCCATGTCCACAGGCGCGTAACGCGGTGCCAAAAGCGGCGGTGGTTTTGCCTTTGCCATTGCCGGTAAATACCATCAGGATACCTCTGACTTCACTGGCTGCGGCAATGCGGGCATCCACCTGTTCCTTTAAACGTTGCTGACGTTGCTGGTGGCGTTCGTCCGTCATTATTCAGCTGCTCCGGGTTTTCTGCCTGGCTGAGCATCAAAGCTCATACCGGTTTTACGGCGACTGTCGTCACCCATTAAATAGAGGTAGAGCGGCATAATATCGGCAGGCGTTTTAAGTTTACTGGCATCTTCTTGCGGAAACGCACTGGCACGCATTTTTGTGCGCGTGCCGCCGGGATTGATACAGTTGACGCGTAACGCGTGGTTTTTATATTCATCTGCCAGCACCTGCATCATGCCTTCGGTCGCAAATTTTGATACCGCATAAGCGCCCCATCCCGCACGACCGGTACGGCCCACGCTGGAGGTGGTGAAGACCAGCGATCCACTTTCTGATTTCAACAGCAGCGGTAGCAGGGCCTGGGTAAGGAAAAAGGTCGCATCAACGTTAATCTTCATGACCTGTTGCCAAACCTGCGGATCAAGGTCCGCCAGCGGCATGATTTCCCCTAAAATGCTGGCGTTATGTAATACGCCATCCAGATGCGAAAACTGTTGCGCCAGTTGCCCGGCCAGTTGATGGCACTGCTCTGGCGTTGCATCAGACAAATCAAATACCACCGAGTGCGCCGGGCGCTGATTCAACTGGCCAATCGCCTCTTTGGTGTGCTGCAGCTTTTCCGCGCTACGGCCCAGTAAGATGACTTCAGCCCCATAGCGAGCGTAGGTCAGGGCCGCTTCCCGGCCAATGCCGTCAGAGGCACCGGTGACAAGAATCAGGCGATTCGCGAGTAGATCATTTTTAGGTTGATAGTGCATGTTGGGAGCCTCCCGCAACGTGAGGGTTTCACGCTTTATGCCTCAATTCATGCCATGACGCAATTGGCAATAAGTACATTCTGTGCCAGGTGCTGGCATTTCAGGCGACGGGTCTGGATAAACCAGTTAAACTAACCGTTTGTCAGTAATCCTCTGTTTAATAAGGCGACACGATGGATCTTCTTTTGAGTTATGGACTGTTTTTAGCAAAAGCGGTGACGGCGGTGATTGCCATTGCAGCTATCGTAATGATTGTTGTTAACGCCGCACAGCGCAAACGTCATCAGAGTGGGCAACTCCGCCTGACGCGACTGGGTGATGACTACACCAAAATGAAAGAAGAGCTGCAGCTTGAGAAAATGAAACCTCAGGCTCAAAAGCTGTGGTTAAAAAACAATAAAAAGGCCGAAAAACAAAAGGCCAAAGCAGAGAAACGCGCAGCGAAGCAGGGCAACCAGGAAACCACTAAACCCACGCTTTACGTTCTGGACTTTAATGGCAGTATCGATGCCAGCGAAGTTAAGTCATTACGTGAAGAAGTGTCTGCGGTACTCGCTGTTGCTCAGCCGGGTGATGAAGTGCTACTGCGGCTGGAAAGCCCTGGTGGCATGGTACACGGTTATGGTCTGGCGGCGTCGCAACTGCAACGCCTGCGGGATGCCGGCTTAAACCTTACCGCTGCCGTTGACAAAGTGGCCGCCAGCGGAGGATACATGATGGCTTGTGTTGCCAGCCAGATCGTTTCCGCCCCTTTTGCGGTCATCGGCTCGATTGGCGTCGTGGCGCAAATCCCCAACTTTAACCGTCTGCTTAAGCGTAACGACATTGATGTTGAGCTACATACGGCGGGTCAGTATAAACGCACTCTGACGCTGTTTGGTGAAAATACGGAAGAAGGGCGGGAAAAGTTCCAGCAGGATCTGAATGAAACGCATCTGCTGTTTAAGCAGTTCGTGCATGAAATGCGCCCGTCACTGGATATTGACAAGGTGGCAACCGGTGAGCACTGGTACGGACGCCAGGCCCTGACGCTGGGCCTGGTCGATCGTATCTCTACCAGTGACGACCTTATTATTCAGCATATGGATAAATTTACCGTGCTCGGGGTTAACTATGTGCGCCGCCGTTCAAGGATTGATCGCCTGACTCATAGCGCGGGGCATGTCCTGGAACGCTTAATGCTGAAGTGGTGGCAACGCGGTGACAAACCGCTGTTATAAGGGAAACCCGGCCAAGGCCGGGTTTTTTTATATCAGGTGGTAGCGGGGCGACAGTTCAACCGCGAGGTGTTTAAAAAGATTAAAGACGGCAGTGGTTTTTGCCGTTGGCAGTCCTTGCGCATCCAAAAAATAGGGGCCACGGAAAACGAGGACATCACCCTGTTGACTGACCGCATCGGCTTTGATGTCGGCGAGATAATCATCATGTTGTACAAGCAGCGTATTGGCGATCTCCAGTATTGCCTGAGATGAAATACCCTGGGTCTGATTGTGCATGTGTCGGCTCCTTTTTGACAGTCTGTTAATTCTTTCTATATTACTTGCGTACCGCGTTGTTCGACAAACCGCCGTGAGGGGTAAAAAAGCGGCTTTACTCACAGCAGATGCTAATTAAGTTGCGTAACAGATTTTATCAGGTACAGTGTGGGCGTTTCAGATTCCAGGGATATTGCACCGGGAAGTGCGATTAAGTCAGGGAGAAAAAGCGATTTTTATCATAACGTTGCATGAGCTGTTTTCACTGACCAGAGATTGAGCCCCACGACCTGAAATGAAAAACAGGCGTAGCAAAAGTGAACTTCATGGGTTTTTGGGCATCCAATCCTCTCCCGTAGAGCAGGACGTATTCATTAGGTAAAGGTAAATATGGGTAAAGCACTCGTTATTGTTGAGTCCCCGGCAAAGGCCAAAACAATCAATAAATACCTCGGCAGTGGCTACGTGGTGAAATCCAGCGTGGGCCATATCCGGGATCTGCCGACCAGTGGTTCAACCGCCAAAAAAAGTGCTGAAACCTCGACAGATAAAAAAGTCAAAAAAGTAAAGAAGGACGAGAAGGCCGCACTGGTCAGTCGTATGGGCGTCGATCCCTATCACGGCTGGGAAGCGGACTATCAGATTCTGCCAAATAAAGAGAAAGTGGTTGCTGAACTAAAGGCTTTAGCCGAGAACGCTGACCACATCTATCTCGCAACGGACCTTGACCGCGAAGGGGAAGCCATTGCCTGGCACCTGCGGGAAGTGATCGGTGGCGATGACAAACGCTTTAGCCGCGTGGTGTTTAATGAGATCACCAAAAACGCGATTCGTCAGGCCTTTGAAACGCCGGGCGAGCTGAATATTGACCGTGTGAATGCGCAACAGGCCCGTCGCTTTATGGACCGTGTTGTGGGTTATATGGTTTCCCCTTTGTTGTGGAAAAAAGTCGCCCGTGGCTTATCGGCCGGTCGCGTTCAGTCGGTTGCCGTGCGATTAGTGGTCGAGCGCGAGCGCGAGATCAAAGCCTTCGTTCCTGAAGAGTACTGGGAACTCAACGCCAACCTGACCACACCGAAGGGCGACGACCTGGCGATGGAGGTCACCCACGCGGGTGATAAACCCTTCCGTCCGGTCAATCACGAACAGACACATGCCGCACTGGCGCTGCTTGAAAAAGCGCGTTTTGAGGTTACCGATCGTGAAGATAAGCCAACCAGCAGCAAGCCTGGCGCACCTTTTATCACCTCCACGCTGCAGCAGGCCGCCAGTACGCGCCTGGGCTTCGGCGTAAAAAAAACCATGATGATGGCACAGCGACTCTATGAAGCGGGCCACATTACCTATATGCGTACTGACTCGACCAACCTGAGTCAGGATGCGGTTTCCATGGTTCGCGGCTATATCGACGGCAATTTCGGTAAAAAATATCTGCCGGACAATGCCAATACCTTTGCCAGTAAAGAGAATTCACAGGAAGCGCACGAAGCGATTCGTCCTTCTGATGTAGAGGTGGTGGCCGATCAACTTAAAGACATGGAAGCGGATGCACAGAAGCTGTATCAGCTCATCTGGCGTCAGTTTGTTGCCTGCCAGATGACGCCTGCACAGTATGATTCGACCACGCTGACGGTAGCCGCGGGCGATTACAAACTCAAAGCGAAAGGGCGTACGCTGCGTTTCGATGGCTGGACCAAAGTTATGCCGGCACTGCGTAAGAACGATGAAGATCGCACATTACCGCCGGTTAACGTGGGTGATGAACTGAGTCTGCAGGCGTTGTTGCCAAGCCAGCACTTTACCAAACCACCGGCGCGCTTCAGTGAAGCTTCCCTGGTGCGTGAACTGGAAAAGCGCGGTATTGGTCGTCCGTCAACCTATGCTGCCATTATCTCCACCATTCAGGATCGCGGCTATGTCAGGTCTGAGAACCGCCGTTTTTATGCTGAGAAAATGGGTGAAATCGTCACCGATCGTCTGGAAGAAAACTTCCGCGAGCTGATGAATTACGATTTTACCGCGCATATGGAAAGCAGCCTCGATGAGGTCGCTAACAATCAGGCGGAATGGAAAGCGGTGCTCGATCGCTTCTTCTCTGACTTCAGTCAGCAGCTGGAACAGGCGGAAAAAGATCCCGAAGAAGGTGGGATGCAGCCTAACCAGATGGTATTAACGACCATCGACTGCCCAACCTGTGGCCGCAAAATGGGCATTCGCACTGCCAGCACCGGGGTTTTCCTTGGTTGCTCAGGTTATGCACTGCCGCCGAAAGAGCGCTGTAAGCAAACCATCAATCTGATTCCTGAAAATGAAGTCCTGAATATTCTGGAAGGCGATGATGCTGAAACCAATGCGTTACGTGCACGTCGCCGTTGCGAGAAATGCGGTACGGCCATGGACAGCTACCTGATTGATAACGGACGCAAACTGCACGTTTGTGGTAACAACCCTGAATGCGATGGCTATGAAATCGAAGAAGGCGAGTTCCGAATCAAAGGTTATGACGGTCCCATTGTTGAGTGTGAAAAGTGTGGTTCTGAAATGCACCTGAAGATGGGGCGTTTTGGTAAATACATGGCTTGTACCAATGATGAGTGCAAAAACACGCGCAAGATATTACGCAATGGTGACGTCGCGCCGCCGAAAGAAGATCCGGTACCCTTGCCTGAACTGCCGTGCGAGAAGTCGGATGCCTATTTCGTGCTGCGTGATGGCGCTGCAGGTGTCTTCCTGGCCGCCAACACGTTTCCAAAATCACGCGAAACCCGGGCACCCTTGGTTGAGGAACTGCAACGTTTCCACGATCGCCTGCCTGAGAAGTTGAAATACCTTGCTGAAGCGCCAGCGACCGATCCGGAAGGGAATAAAACCCTGGTCCGTTTTAGCCGCAAAACCAAACAGCAGTATGTTGCTTCCGAAAAAGAAGGCAAAGCCACAGGATGGTCAGCCTTCTATATTGACGGCAAGTGGCAGGAAGCGAAAAAGTAATTCCCCTAAAGGCCAGCGCCCGCTGGCCTTTTTCTTGCCTTATATCAATCCGTTCTACAGTGGTACTTAAAATGCTATAGTGGTTATAGCATTTCCGATCCCTTCTTACTGCTCAGCCATACTTCACCCGCCTGGGCGACAGTACGTCAGCCGGGGATGCGACTCTGTAACCGACCAGGATAAAAACAGATATGAAATTACAGCAGTTGCGCTACATCGTTGAAGTCGTTAACCACAATCTTAATGTCTCGTCGACAGCAGAAGGTCTCTACACCTCGCAGCCTGGGATCAGTAAACAGGTGCGTATGCTGGAAGATGAACTTGGCGTACAAATTTTTGCCCGCAGCGGTAAGCATCTCACCCAGGTGACGCCGGCGGGTGAAGAAATAATTCGTATCGCCCGTGAAGTGCTCTCTAAAGTGGATGCGATTAAGTCCGTGGCCGGTGAACATACCTGGCCCGATAAAGGCTCGCTGTATGTGGCAACCACCCATACGCAGGCACGTTATGCACTGCCCGGCGTGATTAAAGGGTTTATCGAGCGCTATCCGCGCGTCTCACTGCATATGCATCAGGGATCACCGACGCAAATTGCCGAGGCAGTTTCAAAGGGTAATGCCGATTTTGCGATTGCCACAGAAGCGCTGCACCTGTACGACGACTTGATCATGCTGCCGTGCTATCACTGGAACCGGGCTATTGTCGTCACGCCCGATCATCCCCTGGCAGGCAAAGGGCAGGTGACCATTGAGGAACTGGCCGATTTTCCGCTGGTCACTTACACCTTTGGTTTTACCGGACGCTCAGAGCTGGATACCGCCTTTATGCGCGCGGGCCTGACGCCGCGTATCGTCTTTACCGCGACAGATGCGGACGTGATAAAAACTTACGTCCGGCTGGGATTAGGAGTCGGCGTTATCGCCAGTATGGCAGTGGACCCTGTCGCTGATCCTGATCTGGTCAGAATTGAAGCCTCTGAAATCTTCATCAACAGCACCACCAAGATTGGATTTCGCCGCAGCACCTTCCTGCGTAGTTACATGTATGACTTTATCCAGCGCTTTGCGCCGCATCTGACGCGCGATGTGGTGGATACGGCGGTGGCGCTGCGTTCTAACGACGATATTGAAGCCATGTTTAAGGATATAAAGCTGCCGTTTAAGTAACCGGTAGGTGCAATCCATTAGTCTCAGGCTGCTTAGTGCAGCCTTTTTTTTGTTTGAACGTTAGCGCCATGCTTAGGTTGAAAAGTTTTATTATTTTTTTGTTAATGCTGTGTCGATCACATGTTTAAAGTTTGCTGTATCTTAAATGCGAATTACGACACATTTTTGACGTGATATCTTTGCGACTCGCCAGGATAATTCCCATACTCCAGTTAAGCCTTGACGGTAAAGCGTTTATTCAGGGGCTGCAGAAAGAGGAGTTTAGTTATGGCTGGATCTAAAGTTAAATTAACTCAAATTTTTGTGACCGCGATTCAGGTTTATTAATAATAAGTAATTAATCGTTACTTAAGTAATTTTAACCGTTTTGATAAATTGCGTTAATCGTTTTGTGCAATAAAAATTACTGGATTTTTGGCCTTAACGGGTTTAGGATTCTTCCTAAATCTTAATCGATGTTATCAATCGTTTTGTTGAGAGTGATTATCAAAAACTATGACTACGAGACTGACTGTAGACCCGGGTTTCCCGGTTAAAAGCACCAAGGTTAAGCGCTCAGGTAACACTCGTCGCAACGCCTGGTTGACTGTATTCGCTGCCTCAGCGCTGTTCTGGGTTGTTGTAGCATTAATGATTTGGCGCATTTGGGGTTAAGCCATGTGGGCAAACGCACTCTGCCATAAGCACACGACCACCACTCGTCAGCACCGTCTCTCTGGCTACAAAGCAAAAGAGCCGGTTGCAAAGGCGGAAAAAGTGTCTATCCCCGAGAACTGGGATTTAAATGATCATCAACGTAATTTCATCGAGTCTTTTCTGGACCCGAAAGCAAAATAATTAAACATCGCTCTTTTCTTTTAGACACATCTTCTGTCATTCAGGCTGCTTAATTAAGCCCTTTTCACACGCAGTATAAAAGATGACATCCCTTAAAAAGGATGGTTGTACGGCTTTTTATTGCCCATTCGGCGCAGGAGTAATCTTATGAATATGATTAAAATGACCTGGTTCAGTGCCTATGCTTTCTCCTTTACCGTGTGGATGACCGCGTTTTGGGCTGCCCTGTAATATAACGATTCCGGTTTATAAAAAATGCCTCGTAATTTTACGAGGCATTTTTGTTTGCGTCAGATTGTAGCAATTGGTGTTGTAATCAAAACGTTAACAGAAAAGTGGTCTATCTTTATACTAAACCTTGTTGTCTCTGAGGTTTAAAGACCATGATTATAAAGGAGGAGCTATGTCGTTAACACTACGCGAGCAGAGTCAGGAAACACTGCAGGTAGATAATCAAAACTATCACATCTTCAGTCTACCTCGCGCATCACAACATCTGGGCAACATTGACCGCTTGCCCAAGTCCATGAAAGTCCTGCTCGAAAACTTGTTACGTTGGCAGGATGGTGACTCTGTTACGGCAGAGGATATCCAGGCTCTCGTCGACTGGCAGAAAACAGCCCATGCCGATCGCGAGATTGCCTACCGTCCGGCACGTGTATTAATGCAGGACTTCACCGGTGTGCCGGCGGTGGTCGATCTGGCCGCCATGCGCGAAGCGGTTAATCGCCTCGGTGGTGACGTGGCGAAAGTGAATCCACTTTCACCTGTCGATCTGGTAATCGACCACTCGGTAACAGTGGACCATTTTGGCGACGATGAGGCTTTTGAAGAGAACGTGCGCCTGGAAATGGAACGTAACCACGAACGTTACGTTTTTCTGCGCTGGGGCCAAAAGGCCTTTGACCAGTTTCGGGTCGTACCGCCAGGTACCGGTATCTGTCACCAGGTGAATCTGGAATACCTGGGTAAAGCTATCTGGCAACAAAAAATTAACGGCGAAAACTATGCCTGGCCCGATACGTTAGTCGGCACTGATTCTCATACCACGATGATTAATGCCCTTGGCGTACTGGGATGGGGCGTGGGCGGGATAGAGGCGGAAGCCGCCATGCTGGGGCAGCCCGTCTCCATGCTGATTCCCGACGTGGTCGGTTTCAAACTCACCGGTAAACTGCGCGCCGGTATTACCGCGACCGACCTGGTGCTGACCGTTACGCAAATGTTGCGTAAACATGGCGTCGTCGGCAAGTTCGTCGAGTTCTATGGCGATGGTCTGGCTGACCTGCCGCTGGCTGACCGCGCGACCATTGCTAACATGGCACCAGAATATGGCGCGACCTGCGGATTCTTCCCGGTTGATGAAGTGACGCTGAGCTATATGACGTTAACCGGCCGCGATGCGGAGCAGGTGGCGTTAGTCGAACACTATGCTAAACGTCAGGGCCTGTGGCGAAACGCTGGCGACGAGCCTATTTTCACCAGCAGCCTTGCGCTGGATATGAATCAGGTAGAGTCAAGCCTTGCCGGTCCTAAGCGCCCACAGGATCGTGTGTCGCTGGGCGATGTGCCTGCCGCTTTTGACGCCAGTAATGAACTTGAAGTCAATCACGCACAAAAACCACATAAGCAGGTTGAGTACACCGACAGTGCAACCGGGCTGACGCATACGCTGACCGATGGCGCAGTAGCTATTGCGGCGATCACCTCCTGTACCAATACCTCTAACCCCAGCGTCCTGATGGCCGCAGGCTTACTGGCGAAAAAAGCGGTAGAGCGTGGTTTAAAACGTCAGCCGTGGGTGAAAGCGTCCCTGGCACCGGGCTCCAAAGTGGTGTCCGACTATCTGGCCGTCGCGCAGCTTACGCCGCACCTTGATAAACTGGGTTTCAACCTGGTGGGCTACGGCTGTACCACCTGTATTGGTAACTCGGGTCCGTTGCCGGATGAAATTGAGTCTGCGATTAAAGAAGGCGACCTGACGGTGGGGGCGGTGCTGTCGGGCAACCGCAACTTTGAAGGGCGAATTCATCCGTTGATTAAAACCAACTGGCTGGCCTCTCCACCGCTGGTGGTCGCCTATGCGCTGGCAGGTAATATGAAGATCAACCTGCAAACCGAACCGCTTGGACAGGATCGTGATGGCAAGCCAGTCTTCCTGAAAGATATCTGGCCGTCACCTGAAGAGATTGCGACCGCCGTACAGCAGGTGACCAGCGATATGTATCATAAGGAGTACGCGGAGGTCTTTGACGGCACGCCAGAGTGGCAGGCAATCAAGGTGAGTGAAGCGGCAACCTATGACTGGGATGAAGGTTCCACCTATATTCGTCTGTCACCTTTCTTTGATGACATGGAGAAAGAACCTAAACCGGTTAAAGATATTCATGGCGCGCGCCTGCTGGCGATCCTTGGCGACTCGGTTACCACCGACCACATTTCGCCTGCCGGTAGCATTAAAGCCGAAAGTCCGGCGGGTCGTTATCTGCTGTCGCATGGCGTTGAGCGCAATGATTTTAACTCCTATGGTTCACGTCGCGGCAACCACGAAGTGATGATGCGCGGTACGTTTGCCAACATCCGTATTCGAAATGAAATGGTGCCTGGCGTTGAAGGTGGCTATACCAAACACTATCCCAGCGGTGAACAACTGGCCATTTACGATGCTGCGATGAAATATCAGGCTGAGGGCGTACCTTTGGCAGTGATTGCGGGGAAAGAGTACGGGTCGGGTTCCAGCCGTGACTGGGCCGCGAAAGGGCCGCGTCTGCAAGGCGTTCGCGTGGTTATCGCCGAATCTTTTGAGCGTATTCACCGTTCCAACCTGATTGGTATGGGCATTTTACCGCTGGAATTCCCACAGGGTGTCACGCGTAAAACCCTGGGTCTGAAGGGGGATGAGTCGGTGGACGTTGAAAATCTGTCTCAGCTTAAGCCGGGATGTACCGTTTCGGTTACGTTAACGCGAGCTGATGGCAGTAAAGAGACGCTGGACACGCGCTGCCGCATTGATACCGGTAATGAGCTGACCTATTACCGCAACGATGGCATCCTGCACTACGTCATTCGCAACATGCTTAACTAATAAGACAGCCGGGGCGACCCGGCTGTTTCATTCAGGACTTAGGCAACAGATGGCCCATTTTTTCTGCTTTAGTATCAAGATAGTGCGCATTTTCAGGATTGCGCCCCACCACCAGCGGCACGCGCTCAACAATGTTAATCCCGGCTTCGCTGAGAATCTCGACTTTGCGCGGATTGTTAGTCAGCAGACGAACTTCATTCACGCCGAGTAACTTGAACATATCCGCGCACAGGGTGAAGTCACGCTCGTCAGCGGCAAAACCCAACTGATGATTGGCTTCAACGGTGTCGTATCCCTTATCCTGTAAAGCATAGGCACGAATTTTATTCAGCAGGCCAATGTTGCGACCTTCCTGGCGGTGATAAAGCAGTGCACCACGGCCTTCTTCCGCAATGGCATTCAGCGCAGCTTCAAGCTGGAAGCCACAATCGCAACGCAAACTGAACAGCGCATCGCCAGTCAGACACTCGGAATGGACGCGAGCCAGCACTGGTTGATTATCATTAATATCGCCAAAGACCAGAGCAACGTGGTCATGACCGGTTGCCAGTTCTTCAAAACCTACCATCAGGAAATCTCCCCATGGCGTTGGCAGTTTGGCTTCTGCCACCCGTTTAAGCTGCATGTGACTCTCCAGAACCCTCAAAGGATGCACTATCATCATAATAGTGCACAGGCCGATGCGGCCTGACAAACGAGGAATATTGTGCCACAACCGCGAGGCAGGCTGTTAATCTGTGTAAACGATTGTTGTGATAAAGCACGATTATCTAATCTGAAAAGGTTATGTTATTCTTTTTTAAGCTAAAGTTATGCTTTTGTTATAGGTTTTCACCAGGAGAAAGGAAAAGGGATGGTTAACATCTTTCAACGTACGCTGGCCGGAATGGTGCTGCTGCTCATTATGCCTGTTGCGGTCGGCTTGTCCGGTTGGCAGTGGCAGCCTGGCGAAAGTAATACGTTTCTTAAGATCTTGTTCTGGATGACGGAAACGGTCACGCGGCCCTGGGGCATGCTGACCAGCCTGGTGTTAAGTGCCTGGGTGATGTGGTGCCTGCGTTTCAGGCTTAAACCGGCGCTACTGCTGCTGTTGATCATGAACGCTACGATTTTAGCCGGCCAGTACACGAAATCCTTTATCAAAGAGCGGGTGCAGGAACCGCGCCCTTATGTTGTCTGGCTGGAGAAAACCCACGGGCTGGATGATAAGACCTTTTACCAGTTGAGCCGCGAGCAACGTGGCCAGCGCGTCACCGAGCTGATCGCGGATGAGTCGCACATTCCCGGCTGGCTGAAAAAACACTGGGCATTTGAAACGGGTTTTGCTTTCCCATCCGGACATACCATGTTTGCCGCCAGTTGGGCCTTGCTGGTCATCGGTTTGTTATGGCCGCGTCGGCATTATAAAACCATCGTGCTTGTCGGCGTCTGGGCCGTGGCCGTAATGGGCAGTCGCTTGCTGCTGGGTATGCACTGGCCGCGCGATCTGGCCGTTGCCACTTTCATTTCCTGGCTGTTGGTTGTCCTGGCGACCTGGCTCGCCCAACGCTTCTGTGGCCCACTGAGCTTGCCGCCAGAAGAACAGCAAGAGGTCGCTGAACGGGACCAAGGATTGTAATTGCAACATTCAGCACCATATCTTTATCTTGAGATTGAGCAAAAGCGCGTCATCTGATGCTGCCAGGAGCAGTATTTTTGCCGTAATTTTGGCATAATTCTTTTCGACTACCTCACAACGGGATGCACTGTGAAATATTTGCTGATTTTTTTAGTGGTTTTGGTCATTTTTATCATTTCCGTGACCCTTGGCGCGCACAACGACCAGGTTATCACCTTTAACTATCTGCTGGCGCAGGGCGACTTCCGTATCTCCACCTTACTGGCAACCCTTTTTGGTGTTGGCTTTTTGCTGGGATGGGTTATCTGTGGGCTCTTCTGGTTACGTATTCGCGTCTCTCTTGCCAATGCGCAGCGTAAAATTAAGCGTCTGCAGGCGCAGGTCGATCAGAGCACGCCAGGCACAAGTGGTAAACCGCTGCCGCCGGCTGTGCAGGAATAAGCCTCCATGTTAGAGCTGCTGTTTCTGTTACTTCCTGTCGCCGCTGCCTATGGATGGTACATGGGCAGACGCAGTGCGCAGCAGGACAAGCAACAGGAATCAAACCGCCTGTCGCGTGATTACGTGGCGGGGGTAAACTTCTTACTCTCCAATCAACAAGATAAAGCGGTCGACCTGTTCCTTGATATGCTCAAGGAAGACAGCGGCACCGTTGAAGCCCACCTTACGCTTGGCAATTTGTTTCGTTCCCGGGGCGAGGTTGATCGCGCTATCCGCATCCATCAGTCCTTAATGGAAAGCGCGTCACTAAGCTACGAACAGCGCCTGTTAGCGATTCAGCAACTGGGGCGGGACTACATGGCGGCAGGCCTTTACGACCGTGCCGAAGACATGTTCAAACAGCTGACGGATGAGACGGATTTTCGTATTGGCGCACTGCAACAACTTCTGCTTATCCATCAGGCGACCAGCGACTGGCAGCAGGCTATTGACGTCGCCGAGCGGTTGGTAAAGCTGGGTAAAGACCGGCAGAAAGGTGAGATTGCCCACTTTTATTGTGAACTCGCCCTGCAGGCGATGAGCAGCGACGACCTCGACAGAGCCATGACGCTGCTGAAAAAGGGGGAGTCGGCCGATCGGCAGAGCGCTCGCGTCTCTATTATGATGGGCCGTATCCTGATGGAAAAAGGGGAGTACGCAAAAGCCGTCGAGCATTTGCAGCGCGTTCTGGATCAGGATAAAGAGCTCGTCAGTGAAACCCTACCGATGCTGGAGACGTGTTTTCAGCGCCTCAACCAGCCTGATGCCTGGGCAGAATTCCTTAAGCGTTGTGTTGACGAGAATACAGGTGCTGCAGCGGAGCTTTATCTTTCAGAGATTCTGGAGCGGCAGCAGGGCGCCGAAGCCGCGCAAAATTACATTAATCATCAGTTACAACGTCACCCCAATATGCGCGTCTTTCATCGCCTGATGGAGTTTCACCTGCACGAGGCAGAAGATGGGCGTGCAAAAGAAAGCCTGATGGTGCTGCGCGATCTGGTTGGCGAACAAATCCGCACCAAGCCACGCTATCGCTGCCACAAATGCGGCTTCACGGCGCATGCGCTTTACTGGCACTGTCCTTCATGCCGGACCTGGTCATCCGTTAAACCGATTCGCGGACTCGATGGACAATAGCCCCGAAGCGCTGGCGTCGGTCGCTTTTTTTAGTTACAACATACTATTGGCGTTTATTCAAAATAACAGTCCAGCTCCGTGCGCATATCGCTTAGCAGAACAACAGGGATTGTGATGCGAAAAGCAGGCAGGTAGAATGCGTGCCGTTTGTCTAACGCGCCAGCAGGTGCCTACTGCAGAGGAAATAGCATGGCCTTATCCCAGACTTCGCCGGTGGTAGTGGCGCTTGATTACCACGATATGAATAGCGCGCTGCACTTTGTCGATCAGATAGAGCCGGGCAGTTGCCGCCTGAAGGTGGGCAAAGAAATGTTCACCTTGTTTGGCCCGCAACTTGTGAAAACCCTGCAGCAGCGTGGATTCGACATCTTTCTCGACCTGAAATTTCACGATATCCCCAATACCACCGCTCGTGCGGTTGCCGCCGCTGCCGATCTCGGTGTCTGGATGGTGAATGTTCACGCGAGCGGCGGGGCACGTATGATGAATGCCGCCCGTGAAGCGCTGCTGCCATTTGGTCAGCAGGCGCCTTTGCTGATTGCCGTTACCGTCCTGACCAGCATGGATGCCGATGACTTATTGGGCCTTGGGATCACCGTGTCACCCGCAGAGCAGGCTGAGCGACTGGCAAAACTGACGCACGAATGCGGACTTGATGGCGTGGTCTGTTCGGCACAGGAAGCCGCGCGGTTCAAACAGGTTATCGGTCATGATTTCACGCTGGTTACGCCAGGAATCAGGCCCCTGGGTAGTGACGCAGGGGATCAACGTCGCGTCATGACGCCGCAGCAGGCCCGGCTTGCTGGCGTGGATTATATGGTAATAGGACGTCCTGTTACTCAGTCCGCGGACCCCGCAGCGACGCTAAAGGCGCTACTGCAGGATTTGGAGACGGTAAAATGAGCCGTGATAACCCTTTAGTCTATTCTACGGACGCAGGTCGCCTTACTCAGTCCGAGCCAAAGGCAGAACGTCCTAAAGGTGACGGAATTGTCCGTATCCAGCGCCAAACCAGCGGACGAAAAGGCAAGGGCGTTTGCCTTATTACCGGCGTGGATATGGATGAATCAGCGTTGAATCAGCTGGCCGCTGAACTGAAGAAAAAATGCGGTTGCGGCGGCGCGGTAAAAGAGGGTGTGATTGAAATTCAGGGCGACAAACGTGACTTATTAAAAAGCCTGCTGGAAGCCAAAGGGATGAAGGTCAAACTGGCGGGTGGATAAAAAAACCGGGCTACAAAGTAGCCCGGCTTGTTATGTAGATGCGCTGCGTAGCCGTTATTATTTATTGTAATGCGGTTCTTAGTGAACCTGATGACCGATGATACCACCCACTGCTGCACCGCCGACGGTACCCAGCGCGCTGCCGTTGGTTAATACAGAACCCCCAATTGCACCGGCACCTGCACCGATTGCGGTGTTACGGTCACGCTTAGACCAGTTTGAACAGCCACTTAACGCCATAACCAGCGTGGTTGCTAATACAACAGCGGTCATTTTTTTCATTGTAATTGTCATAAACTTCTCCTTTATTGTGTATGCAGAGGCAACACAGTAAGTATAGCTGTGAAATTTTTTCAGGCCGCCTGTGTCGCATTATTACCGCATCCCTTTTGGTATAAAAACGCCAGACACCATGGAAGATCTGTTTGTAGCGGCTGAAAAGCATCATCGACAGGTGGATCTGTCGGATGCCTGACAGAATTCTATTCATTTTGAAGAATTTCCGAAGATAGATAATTCTTAATTCGCAGCACAATTTTTCATTCACAGCCATTTTCCGCTGCTTTTTAGCCATTTGCTCCATAACGCTTTTCCTGCCTGCTCAGCAGAATATTAAGACCCTTCTCAGCAGGAGAAAAAAATGCTGGAACATCTTAAACAACAGGTTCTGGAAGCTAACCTGGATCTCCCCAAATATAACCTTGTCACCTTTACATGGGGAAACGTCAGCGCCATTGACCGTGAGCAAGGCCTGTTAGTGATTAAACCTTCCGGCGTCAGCTACGATGTGATGAAAGTTGAGGACATGGTAGTGGTGAATCTGGCCACCGGTGAGGTGGTTGAAGGTGAGAAACGCCCTTCATCCGACACCGCAACGCACCGGGCGCTATATCTGGCCTGGCCCGAGGTTGGCGGAATTGTCCATACACATTCCCGCCACGCTACCATCTGGGCACAGGCAGGCCGCCCGATTCCTGCCTGGGGCACCACGCACGCGGATGATTTCTACGGTGAAATTCCCTGCACGCGAGCAATGCGTGACGAAGAGATCAAGAACCAGTATGAGTGGAATACAGGTGAGGTGATTATTGAAACCTTCGCACAACGCGGGCTTTCCCCGACCGCCATCCCAGCGGTGCTGGTAAACTCGCATGGTCCTTTTGCCTGGGGCAAAGACGCACATGCGGCGGTGCACAGTGCGGTGGTGCTGGAAGAGGTGGCCTACATGGGATTGTTTAGCCAGCAACTCACTGCCGGTCTTCCGCCTATTCAGCAAACCCTGCTTGATCTGCATTATCTGCGTAAGCACGGTGAAAATGCCTGGTACGGCCAGAAATAATTATGGGGGCGCAGCCTTGTCTGCGTCCTGACCCGTTTATTGCTGGCGGCATGTTAAGCGGTTTTCAGTCTCATCAATACCCGTTATAGGTTCGCGTCTTTCTGCGATTTAGCCTGACTTTATCAAGAAAGCATACTAATCATTTAAACCGAATGCATCGGGGATCACTCTGGAATTTATGTTGTAAATCAATCTCTCATTTGGTCTGGCCTCACTCTGGATTAGGCTGATGTGGCGCAATTAGCGCATCAAAATAACAGAGGATGAGACAATGACCGTGATTAACCAACCCACATGCAGACTGTTTTCCGAAGCCGGACACACTACGCAGTTAGTTGCCTATTACGAGGAAGGACGTCGCACCATGTGGATGATGTTGCGCGCCCAACCACGCCCCAGTTTTAATCATGAATTGATCGAAGAAATCATGAACCTGAGTTATACCGCTCAGCGTTCGGGCTTACCTATCGATTTCTGGGTAACAGGCTCGTTAGTACCACAAATGTTCAATGCCGGTGGCGATCTGCGCTTTTTTGTGGAATGTATTCGCAATAACCGCCGTGAAGCTTTGCGTGCCTATGCACGGGCTTGTGTTGACTGCATCCACTCGGCCGCCCGCGGATTTGATACCGGCGCGGTTACGCTCGCGATGATTGAAGGCAGTGCCCTTGGCGGCGGTTTTGAAGCCGCGCTGGCACATCACTTTATCCTGGCCCAGAACAATGCCCGGATGGGCTTTCCTGAAATCGCCTTTAACCTGTTTCCGGGAATGGGAGGCTACTCGTTAGTGGCGCGGCGTTCGGGCATGAAACTGGCTGAAGAGCTGATCATGGAAGGTGAGTCCCACAGTGCTGAATGGTACGAAACGCGCGGCTTAGTGGATAAGGTATTTCAACCGGGCGACAGTTACCGGGCTACCCGCACGTTTATCGATACATTGCGGCCAAAACTCAATGGCGTTCGTGCCATGTTAAAGGCGCGCCAGCGGGTATTACAGCTGTCACGCGCTGAATTAATGGATATTACCGAGGACTGGGTAGATTACGCATTTACGCTCGAAGCGAAAGATATTGCCTATATGGAACGTTTAGTACAGTTACAAAACCGCCACAGCGCATCACTGCGTAAAGCGGGTTAGCGATCTAGACGCGGGCAGGATGCTGAGCCAGCCAGTGCCCAAACTGTTCTGCGGGCATTGGTTTTGCGTAAAAATAGCCTTGTCGCCCATCGACGCCGCTTTTCACGACAAACTCTTCTTCATCGACAGTTTCAATGCCTTCGGCGATCACCTGCAAATCCAGCGCTTTCGCCACCGCGACAATGGCCCTGACGAGAGACTGCGATACTGGCCGTTTGTTCACATTTCGGATAAAGCTTTGATCCAGCTTAATGGCATTAATGGGCACGCGCGCCAGCTGCGACAGGGAGGAGTAGCCGGTGCCAAAGTCATCAAGGTGAATCTGCGCGCCCAGTTCCTGGAATTTACGCATCAGCTTCAACGCTTCGGCTTCATTCTCTATCAGGCAGCTTTCCGTCAGTTCAATATCTACTGGGGACTCGGTCAAACCCGCATCCGTCAGGGCTTGCTTCAGGTCACTGTAGATCGATTGATCGAGCAACTGACGCGCCGAGACGTTCACCGCGACGCGCAGGTGAATATTCTGCTGCCGCCAGGCAAGAATCTGCTTCAACACATTGAGCATGACCCAGCGACCAAGCGGCACGATCAGGCCGGACTCTTCCGCATAGGGGATAAATTCGCCGGGTGATACCAGCCCGCGCTCTGGCGAATTCCAGCGGACCAGCGCTTCCGCACTGCGTACTTTACCGTCAGAATCGACTTTGGGCTGGTAATGCACTAATAGATGGTCCTGCTCCAGCGCTTTACGCAAATTGGTATCGAGCCAAAGGTATTCAAAAACCCGCCGGTTCATCTCTTCAGCAAAAACACAATATCGACCGCGGTTATTCTCTTTGGCGTGATACATCGCCGTATCGGCGTTACGAATCAGACATTCACGATCTTCCCCATGCAGCGGGGCAAGGGCGATGCCGACTGAACAGCCGCTGTAAACTTCGATCAGGCCAATGCGAAACGGCTGACGCAGGCGATCGAGAATACGCGTGGCCATTGCCTCCAGCGCCGCCTGGCTGGTGTGTTCCGCCAGCACGACAAATTCATCACCGCCCAGCCGCCCGAGTGTCTGGTTTTTGCTCAGACAGCTCAGGATAGCCAGAGAAACGGCCTGTAACAGCTGATCGCCAAACATATGACCGTAGGCATCATTAACTTTCTTAAAGTTATCTAAATCCAGATAGACCACGCCGGTTTCGCTGCCTTCTGCACGCTCCAGCGCCTGGCTAATCTGCTGATGAATCGCATGACGATTGGGCAGGCCAGTAATACCATCGGTATTGGCCATAACGCGCAGTCGTTCCTGCGCGCGGCGTTCTTCCGTGATATCCGTTCCTGAACAGATGAGGAAAATTTCATTTTTACCGCTGCCGCTGTGAACAAACTTATTACGAAACAGAAACAGTCGCTGTCCCTTCATCGTTTTGATCCAGCGTTCGACTTCATAGGAGTTACCGTCGCGGAAGAAACCCGCAATGTTACGACGTGAGGCGGCAGCTTCCTGTTTGGTCATAAACAGCTGAAAAACATTCCGACCGATCACGTCCTGTTCATACAGGCCGGTGTACTCTTCACTGAGTCGGTTAAAGCGTTGAATGTTGCCGCGCTGGTCCAGGATCACAATGACGGAATTGGCTTCCGAAACGACCTGTTCAGCAAAAGACAGACCCAGCGTCAGGTCGCGAGCCACGGCCGAGGTATCACCCCATGCCGACGCGGTACCGGCCCAGACGGATTTATTGATCCTGCGACCAACAAAATGCATGGCGACCTGCTCGCCGTGTATTGTTAACGTCAGATTTATACTGGAAGTGATAACCGGCATCGCGCGAAGCAAACTGCATTGACCCGGCGTCAGGGGAACAGCCACGCTGGTGTTCGATGATTCATCTAAGGCAAATAGCAGCGCATCACTGTCCGCGTTTAATCGCCAATGAGGGCTGGTTGTACCAAACAAGGTATACAACAATGATTGCCCTTGTTCATCGGTCATGGTCACTCCCTCCAGGAAGTACATTGCTGGCGTTATCTCGTTATTTTAGCAACAGTATTCATCAACTGATGCCAGCACAAGATGAAACTGTATTTATTTTACTTTCCAGAAAAAACGGGCATAAAAAACCCCGCCGAAGCGGGGCTCAGTTTATGTTCAGCACGGACATTTACCCAGCTTTCCGGCCTGACTGGGAAAGCGGGCATCCAGACAATAACGATGAAACTCCCGCTCGCTCATCGGTGTCATTTCAGGATGCCGCCGCCGCATGTGCTGCAGGTATTTTTGATAATCCTGCACGCCAACCATCAAACGAAAACTTTGCTGAAGTCCCTGCCACAGTGCACGCCAGCGAAAGCCGGTGCGAACAGGGGTGGAAAGTAAATCGCAACGCATAATATGCCAGCTACCCTGGGGGCGCGCTACGCGATGGATGCTGTCATACATGGCGCACCTCCTTACGCAATTCCACATCTGACTCATGCGTGGTAGGCACGTTGCTGCTTAGCGCACGGCGAATCACAAAGAAGGCGGCAATCAGCATCGTGACGGCAACCAGCATAAAGAACCCGCACAGGGCAGCATTAATCTGGTTACTGAATACGATGGTTTGCATATCGGCCACGGTTTTAGCTGGCGCGATGATAACGCCTTCATCCAGACCTTTTCGGAATTTATTGGCTTGAGCAAGGAAACCAATTGACGGTTTTTCGTGAAAAATCTTTTGCCATCCCGCTGTCATCGAGGTAATAAACAGCCAGATCGTGGGCAGAATCGTCACCCATGCATAGCGCTGCTTTTTCATCTTGAACAGCACCACCGTGCCCAGGATCAGCGCCATAGAGGCCAGCATCTGGTTACCAATCCCAAACAGTGGCCACAAGGTGTTGATACCGCCCAGTGGATCGATAACGCCCTGATAAACGAAGAAACCCCAGCCGGCGACGGCGACGGTGGTCCCTGACATATTGCCCAGCCATGAACGGTTGTTCGCCATAGACGGCACGACCGTGCCAACCAGATCCTGCACCATAAAGCGGCAGGCGCGGGTACCGGCATCCACGGCGGTCAAAATAAACAGGGCTTCAAATAAGATGGCGAAGTGGTACCAGAAGGCCATCATGGCGCGGCTGTTAAACACCTCAGTAATGATATGTGCCATGCCGACTGCAAAGGTCGGCGCACCCCCGGCACGTGACAGGATGGAGGCTTCGCCCACATCCCGGGCGATACCGCTTAACATCTCAGGCGTGACCACAAATCCCCAACCATTGATGACCTGAGAGGCATTTTCTACCGTGGTACCAATCAGTGCCGCGGGCGAGTTCATCGCAAAGTACACACCCGGGTCCAGTACCGAGGCGCAAATCAGCGCCATGATGGCCACGAACGACTCCATCAGCATGGCACCGTACCCAATAAAGCGAATATGGCTTTCGCGCTCAATCAGCTTAGGTGTGGTTCCGCTGGATACCAGCGCATGGAAGCCGGAGATAGCGCCACAGGCAATGGTGATAAACAGGAACGGGAACAGGGCGCCAGAGAAGACCGGCCCCGAGCCGTCAATAAATCGGGTCACGGCAGGCATTTTCATTTCTGGCATGGCAAAGATGATGCCCACAGCCAGCCCGACAATGACGCCGATTTTCAGAAAGGTAGAAAGGTAATCCCTCGGGGCCAGCAGCAGCCAGACCGGTAGCACTGAGGCGATAAAACCATAGATGACCAGCACCCAGGTCAGCGAGGTGCCTTTCAGCGTAAAGAACGGGCCCCAGTAAGGATGCTGTGCGACATCACCACCGTAAATAATGGCCGCCATCATCAGCACAAAGCCGATCAACGAGACTTCGGCGATTTTACCCGGGCGCAGAAAGCGCATATAGATGCCCATAAACAGCGCAATCGGAATGGTCGCCGCGATGGTAAACAGCCCCCACGGACTGTTGGCCAGGGCTTTCACCACCACCAGCGCCAGCGCAGAGAGAATAATGATCATCACGCCCAGCGCACCCAGCATAGTAATCACACCGGCAAAAGCGCCCAGCTCCTGACGCGCCATTTCGCCTAACGAACGGCCATCACGTCGCGTAGAGATAAACAGAATCAGGAAATCCTGAACGGCGCCCGCCATCATCACCCCGATCAGAATCCAGATAGTGCCAGGCAGAAAACCCATCTGTGCCGCCAGAATCGGGCCGACCAGCGGGCCAGCACCGGCGATAGCCGCAAAGTGGTGACCAAACAGCACCCACTTATTGGTGGGAACATAGTCAAGACCATCGCTGAGGCGCTCAGCTGGCGTCAGACGGCGGTCGTCCAGTTCAAAAATATTGCGGGCGATAAACAGGCTGTAAAAACGATAAGCGATGCTGTAAAAGGCAACTGCGGCAACCACCAGCCAGACTGCGTTGACGTGCTCGCCGCGGTTAAGCGCCAGCATCGCGAACGCACCCGCGCCAATTAACGCCACTGCTAACCAAAGCACGCCGTTTTTGACGTTCTTCATAACTCACTCCTTGTAGAGACCGAATGGAAGGCGATCGAAGACAACGAGCTAACGTTAATGTAATGGAATGTAAGTGGAAGTTAATAAAGATAAAACTGTGAAGCGCGGAGCAAATTTAGCACGCACATGCAGAGGGAAGGCGAGGTGGAATGTGTCGGCGGGACAGACAAGGCTGTCCCACCGGTTTAGTCTCAGGCTGCGGGGCGTGCAACGACGCTGCGCGTTTCCATGCGGACTTCAGCAATGGTCACGTCAATCACGTCGGATACGCGGTAAACCACATCACCTTTAATCTGTACTGTACCGCTTTCCTGGCTGCAAACCAGTTCGTCACGCACGGCATGCAGGAACGGCGCTGGAATGAACGCCACGGCACCATTTTCCAGCAGGCGGACGCGCATGCCACCACGAGAAACATCGATGATTTCCGCGCTGAACTTACGATCCGTAGCCGCAAAGGGCGACAGGTAACGGGCATAGAGCCAGTCGCCCACGTCACGCTCCGCCATGCGGTTAAGACGACGACGTTCACTCATGGTGACCGTCAGCGCATCATCCGGACGACCGATTTGCTCACCGCGCACGATGGCCTTCAGCAGACGATGGTTGATCATGTCGCCAAACTTACGGATTGGGGAGGTCCAGGTGGCGTAAGCGTCCAGCCCCAGGCCAAAGTGCGGGCCCGGTTCGGTGGTGATCTCCGCATAGGTCTGGAAACGACGAATACGGCTGTCGAGGAACTGAGTAGGCTGTGCATCCAGTTCACGGCGCAGTACGCGGAACCCCTCCAGCGTGGTGATAGCCTGCGGATCGGCGGTAATGCCGTGAGTCGCCAGCACAGCGGCGGCCTGCTCGGCATTCGCCGTATCGAAACCCGCGTGAACGTTGTAGATACCAAAACCCAGCTTTTCGCGCAGCACATTGGCGGCACAGATGTTTGCCAGGATCATGGCTTCCTCAACAATCCGGTTCGCAATACGACGCGGTTCGGCGATGATTTCCAGCACTTCCCCTTTTTCGCCCAGCAGAAAACGGTAGTCAGGACGATCTTTAAACACCAGCGCATGGTTTTGACGCCATTCAGCACGGGACTGACACAAGCGATGCAGCAGGCGGATCTGGTTAGCGATAGCCTCGTTTTGCGGTTGCCATTCGCCACTGTTTTCCAGCCAGTCGGAAACCTCGTCGTAAACCAGTTTGGCTTTTGACTCGATCCAGGCTGCAAAGAACTGAACATCGTCAGCCAGGCTACCATCCTGAGCAACCGTCACGCGGCACGCCAGAACCGGACGACGCACGTCAGGGCGCAGCGAGCAGACATCGTCTGACAGCTCACGGGGCAGCATCGGGATATTAAAGCCCGGCAGATAGTTCGTAAACGCACGTTGCGCCGCCAGCTTATCCAGCTCGCTACCTTCTGCGACATAGGCAGTGGGATCGGCAATGGCGATGGTCAGACGCAGTGCGCCATCGTCCAGTGCTTCGGCATACAGCGCATCGTCCATATCTTCAGTGCTGGCGCTGTCGATAGTCACGAAATCCAGGGCGGTCAGATCTTCACGCGTCAGGTTTTCGTCCAGCATGTCGCCAAAGCCGATTTCTGGCGCTTCACGCTCCAGATTATGACGTGACAGTGTCACCCACCACGGGGCGAGGGGGTCGTCGGCTTTGACAATGAATTCGGTGAGTTCGGCATAAAAGCCACGGTCGCCTTTCAACGGATGACGACGCATTTCAGCGACGGCCCAGTCGCCATTCTGGAAATCATGGGTCAGTCCGCGCACCGGACGACACTGAATGGCCTCTTTCAGCAGCGGATGATCGGGCACGATAGAAAGACGGTCGTCTTTTTTCTGCACGCGGCCAACAAAGCGGCCCAGAAAAGGCTCAACCAACGTTTCTGGCTCTGCGCTTTCACGATCTTTATCGCTGTGGATGACGGCAACAATGCGGTCGCCATGCATCACTTTTTTCATCTGCGGCGGCGGGATGAAATAACTTTTTTGTGCATCGACTTCCAGAAAGCCGAATCCCTTCTCGGTGCCTTTTACAACGCCTTCTGCACGCGGCGTTTGCGAATGAAGCTTCTCTTTAAGCTGCGCAAGCAGCGGATTATCCTGGAACATGATTTTTACGTTTCGTGGCCTAATAGCGGCTGACAGTTTTACGCGAATCGGGGTCTCGCGGCAAGGCAAAAAGCCGGACGAACCGGCTTTTTGCCTGGAGAAAAGCCTGAATCAGGCGATACGTTGGGTGGTCAACGCCTGCGACAATTCCAGCTTAACCGGCACCGATTTCGAGGTCGGTGTGCCGCTGATATCGCCATAGCTGTTTAACGGGACCAGCGGGTTAGTTTCAGGATAGTAGGCCGCCAGATTGCCACGCGGAATGTTGTAAGGCACCAGTTTGAAGCCGCTCACGCGACGGGTGATGCCATCATTCCACAGGGTTTCAATATCCACATTCTGGCCTTCACTAAACCCTAACTCAGCCATGTCGTCGGGGTTAATAAAGACGACTTCACGCTGGCCGTACACGCCGCGATAACGATCGTCGAGACCGTAAATCGTGGTGTTGTACTGGTCATGCGAGCGCAGGGTTTGCAGCGTGAAAGGCACTTCCTGATCAAGCTTCGGAAACAGCGACTCGGGCAGCGCTGCCGGGTTAAACTCGGCCTTACCGGTCGGCGTATTAAAACGCAGCTCTGCCGCGGCATTGCCAAGATAGAAGCCACCAGGCTGATCGCATTTGGTATTGAAGTCGGCAAAACCGGGAATGGTTGCCGCAATATGATTGCGAATCAGGTTGTAATCAGCCGCCAGATCTAACCACTTCACCTTGTCATCACCGAGAACCGCATGGGCAATACTGGCAACAATCGACGTTTCAGAACGCTGTGTTTCCGCCAGAGGAATACCGACACCTTCTGACGCATGCACCATGCTGAACGAATCTTCCACGGTAATGAACTGGTTACCTGTCGCCTGCAGATCGCGTTCGGTACGACCCAATGTCGGCAGGATCAACCCTTCATGACCCGGCACCAGGTGGCTACGGTTGAGCTTGGTGCTGATGTGCACAGTCAGACCACAGCGAGATAAAGCTTCTTCAGTTCGCGGAGAATCCGGTGCTGCGGCGGCCAGATTACCGCCCAGGGCGATAAGAACCTTAATTTCATCACGCAGCATCGCGTTCAGGGCTTCAACGGTGTTATGGCCTGCCGCACGCGGAGGCTCAAAGTCAAAGTGCTGACCAAGCGCATCCAGGAAAGGTTTGGACGGCTTTTCATCAATGCCCATGGTGCGGTTGCCCTGAACGTTACTGTGACCACGCACAGGACAGAGGCCGGCCCCTTTTTTACCTAACTGACCAAACAGCAGCTGCAGGTTGGTGATTTCACGCACCGTATCAACCGAATGCTTGTGCTGCGTAATGCCCATTGCCCAGGTGCAGATCACCCGATCGGCGCTCTGATAGATCGCTGCCGCTTCGCGGATTTGTGCTTCTGTCAGGCCCGACTGCGCCACAATCTGCATCCAGTCTGTGTTATCTACGGCGTCGAAGTACGCCTCAACGCCGTGCGTTTTGGCGTTCAGGAAGGCCTGATCGAACAAGCCGCTTTCGCCCGCTGCAATACGCGCGCGATGGGTTTCCAGCAGGGCTTTCACCATGCCGCGCACGGCCGCCATATCACCGCCAAGATGGGGTTGATAATAGGCAGAGCTGATGGTGCCCGCTTTGGAGGTCACAATTTCGAGCGGCTTTTGCGGATCGGCAAAACGCTCCAGACCGCGCTCACGTAGCGTGTTAAAGGTAACGATTTTAGCACCATGATCGGCCGCGTGACGCAGGCTGTGCAACATGCGTGGGTGGTTAGTGCCTGGGTTTTGCCCAAAGACAAAAATGGCATCGGCATGATCAAAATCGTCAAGACGAATGGTGCCTTTACCCACACCGATGCTGCGTTTCAGCCCAGCACCGCTGGCCTCGTGACACATATTGGAGCAGTCCGGGAAGTTATTGGTGCCTGACATGCGGCCAAACAGTTGATAAAGCCAGGAGGCTTCATTACTGGCGCGACCCGAGGTGTAAAGCTCCATCTGATCCGGATTATCCATCGCCTTAATGTGTTTCGCGATGAGCGCATAGGCGTCATCCCAACTGATGGGTTCGTAATGGTCGCTTTCAGCGTTGTAGCGTAACGGATGCGTCAGACGGCCCTGATATTCCAGGAAGTAGTCACTTTGCGCATACAGTGTCGTAACGCTGTGTTTCGCGAAAAAGTCGGTATCGACCACGCGGCGCGTCGCTTCCCAGGTCACGGCTTTCGCCCCGTTTTCGCAAAAGCTAAATGTACTTTTATTATCATCGCCCCAGGCGCAGCCTGGGCAGTCGAAGCCACGAGCTTTGTTCATGCGCATTAAATTGCGCAGATTTTTCAGGGCAGCTTTACTGTCGAAAACAAAACGTGTGGTAGCTTCCAGTGAACCCCAGCCGCCCGCTGCGGCACGGTATGGTTTAATTTGACGCTTGAATTTCATCATAGGTGCAGGCTTATTTTTATGTTGGTCGAATGTTGCAAGGATATATCCTGATGGTAAATATTAGTGTGCTATCGACGACAAAGCTTGTCTAATTGATTGGCTTAATGGTGCGATAGCTGGCGTTTATCGTGGTGGCGCGCCAACTGTGATGATGTTCATGTTTTACCTTCTCGTAACCTCTCCATAACGGGTGTTATCGGCACATCGCGCTAATACTTGCTGTTTAAAACAGAAAAGGGCGCGACACCATGAAACAACTCACCAGCCAGATCCATGCGTTTGGCAAGGCGTTGATGATGCCGATTTCGGTGATCGCAGCGGCCGGTATCTTTCTGGGGCTGGCGGCGGCAATGCAGAATCCCGCCGTCACCGGCGAAGCTTTCGCACACATGCAGGTTGCCCAGCTCATCATCGGGTTTATTCGTAAAGTGGCCGGCGCGCTGTTTGCTAATCTGCCGCTATTCTTTGCCGTCGCCAGCGCCATTGGACTGGCGAAAGCAGAAAAGCCTACCGCAGCCTTTGCCGCCGTTATCGGCTATATCGCCATGAATGTCGGTATCAATGCCACGCTGGCGGCGAAGGGCATTACCGCAGCCACAACCACGCCGCAGGCGCTGCAACAGGCCGGGCTGGATCAGACCACAGCCATGATGACCTCGGCTGAGTACATTCAGATGCTGGGTATTTTTACCTACAATATGAGCGTACTGGGCGGTGTGATTGCCGGGCTGATCACCGTGATGCTGCATAACCGCTTTTATACGCAGCAGTTACCCACGGCGATCAGTTTCTTTGGCGGGCGTCGCTTTGTGCCGATCGTGACGGTGGTGTTCCTGCCGCTGATCGGCATCTTACTGGCGCTGGTCTGGCCGACCATTGGCGAAGGCATTGCCTGGGTGGGACAGATGATCGGCCGGAGCGGGCAGTACGGGGCATTTCTGTTGGGGGCTTCGGAACGCATTCTGATCCCCACGGGCCTGCATCACATCCTGAACGAAACCGTGCGCTTCACGCCCATTGGCGGCATGGCTATCGTGGACGGACAGACGATTGTCGGTGCGTTAAACATCTTTAATGCCTCGCTCACCCATCCCGGACTTATCCCGGACGCGACGCTTCGCACCGCCACCCAGTTCCTGGCCCAGGGAAAAATACCGGTCATGATGTTTGGTCTGCCTGCTGCTGCCCTGGCGATTTATCACACCGCGCGGCCTGAACACAAACAGCGCGTCAGGGCGCTGGTGATGGCTGGAGCACTGACGTCATTCACTACTGGCATCACCGAACCGCTGGAGTTTTGCTTTATCTTCGTTTCGCCGGTGCTCTACCTGCTGCATGCATTTTTAACCGGTCTGTCATTTATGCTGATGTCGATGCTGCATTTGATGATTGGAAATGTGCAGGGCGGTGTGATCGATCTGGTGGTCTTTGGCATGCTTGGCGGCAGTAAAACCCACTGGTGGTGGACGCTGGCGCTTGGGGTGATTTACGCCCCGGTTTATTACTATTCTTTCCGCTTTATTATTACCCGTATGCATGTTGAAACGCCGGGACGTGAAACGGATGATGAAAAACCACAGCTGGTTGAAGGCAGCGAGCGCACCAACGTGATCATCAGTGGTCTGGGTGGCGCAGCCAATATAGAGGATGTCGATTGCTGCTTCACGCGTTTGCGGGTTCGGGTCAAAGACATGAAAGAAGTGGTGGATCAGACGCTAATGAGCACCGGTGCCAATGGCATCAACCGCGTTAGTGAACATGATGTGCAGGTGATTTACGGCCCGCAGGTAGAGAAAATTGCACAAGAGGTGAAAGCGGCCCTGGGCGTCGGGTAATCACCATTCACCCAGTAAAGGTACAAGTGGGGGCCAGTCCCTTCAGCAAGTGATACCGGTCGTTCGATTTTGAGGATAAAACAATTATCGAACGTCCGTCCCAGCCTGTACCTACGGCAGCTCTCTTTAAGCGCTCTTGTTATCTTCCCCGTCACCGTCCTGATAATCGTGCAAGGATTCACCCAATAAACGCCCTGGCTTTCAACGTCATCCTAAGCCGCTCTGCGCTTTCGTTTTAAGCCGTATGGCCCACCAGGTTCCTGTCACAGCAGCAAAGATGATTGCGGTTGCAGGTAAGCCGATGAATAAAAGTGCTGCGTTCGCAGACATTTGATCTTCACCCTTTACCGGGCCATTAATGAAGCGGGCAAGTGATGGGAATACAATAATAAAGAGACCCGCGCCAACCGCCAGGCCAGCCAATGACGCCAGACATATTTGCAAAGAACGCTTCATATAATCTTCCAGAACCAGATTTCACGGGAGTTGAAGAAATCGCTGAGCACACCTTCCCAGTGTAGTCCCCACTGAATTCGGAGATAGCTTGATCTTGATGTCACTCGCTCGCCATTCCACAGGTCGATATGGTCTCCTGACCGGTTAGCAAAGCTCTCGCTTCCTCTGCGCCAGTAATCTTTAAAAAAAATGATGCCTGTCTGTCCGCGCAGCGTCTGTTCGAAGTTTTCAGGGTTTACTTTCACCGCACTGAAAACACCCGGAATTGCCGTTTTCTTTAGGGCGTTGGCCAGTTCTTCAGCCCTTAGCACATGACCAGCCTCCTTAGGATGATACCAGCACTGGGCTACTTTCAGGCGGCTTACATCGTATCCGCAGCGGGTTAATGCAGTGCCAATACGGATTGCGCACTGGTCATCAAAGGCTTTATGTCCATCGGGTTTGCGGCATGGATTGGCATCGCCTTTTACCTCAGGGTGTGCCTCCCAGAGCTGGGAAAATTTAATGGTCACTTGAAAATCCCTTATCAGTTCGAACCAGAAAAGATATTACCGGGAAGTTGGCTTTAATTACTACTCATACTGTCACGTTATAAAACCCGTCATCGACAGAAAAAAAGTCCCGTAAAAAAGAGCTGGGCAGAATGTGGTGACTGACTTTTTACGGCGTCGATGACTTTAGATATCAGCATGGGTGACACATCGGCTTCGTAAATTTCTTTGAAGGTGGCAACGATTTTGCGGATGGTCATGCATTTGGCATAAAGGAATAAGATCCGGCTGTCCAGGTGCGTTACGTACCTTTGATGCGTCTTAATCAACTGCGGTCCGAAGGTGTTTTCACGGTCACGAGGCGTGTTCAATTCCATCTCGCCGTCATCGCACAACAAGGTAGTTTTGATTTAGCCAGTTCAGCCACAGGGGGGGTTATGTTTTTTGTTAATAAATTGCCTGTATGGGCAGGGGGAGTGAACACACTAAAACAGGCAATTACACAATTTTAATTACAGTCTCCGCAGCTGCCGTGCTTTGGCGTTCGAAAGCCTAGTGCGTCATCAGCCTTCACCATAATACCCGTCAACGGTCTCTCCTCACGTTCGGTTTCTATGACTTTAACAAATTCATTACAATACATAAGTAATACTTTATGTTTCATTTTGTGATCGGGACTTGTACTTTACCGGTAACACTCTAAGGTAAGAGATGAATGTCAAATACACGCAATGAGCAGGGGGTTATTTATGGCTAAACACAGTCTGATTAAAATCTTTGAAATATCAGCAATTGTTATCTTCGCTTTGGTGGTGATCTACTTATTGGTCACGGGCGTTCTCTCTTCCACCGGCATTGATCACGCCTGGCCTTATCCGCACAAGTAAGCACCTGCAACACCAGGGAAACACCAATAAAAATTACAAATTAATGCGTTTATAAGATCATCAACACCGGTATTCACCTGTGAATGCTGACAACGCTCCCCCGATTATCTGACCTGCCATTGTGACAGCCACCTTCATAACCTTATTGCGCTCTGAATATGTTGCGTCTGTTTAAGGCCTTCGCGGTATTGGTTACGGCACTATCTCTGACTGGCATTCTGTTAATCCATCGGCACATAATAGGTATTCATAAAAACGGTGTTACGGCGGGTAAAGAAAATCGACATCAAACAGCTCATCTACCTTTGCAATCTCGAACGCGAGCGCCATTTTGGTCGTGCCGCCGAAGCCAGCTTTGTCAGCCAGCCTACCTTATCGATGCGGTTAAAAAACCTGGAGCGTGAGCTGGGTCTGTCGCTGATCAACCGCAGCAACAATTTTGCGGGTTTTACGCCGGAAGGCGACAGGGTACTGGCCTGGGCGCGGGAAATCGTTTCGGTTTATCAGGGACTCAAGCTGGAGGTCGAGTCGTTAAAACACGGGGTGAACGGTACGCTTCGTCTTGGTGTTGTTCCGCAGTGCAGCGTTTCGCTGGCGCAGTTGTTAAAAGCGGTGCAGGCGCGCTATCCACAGCTGGATTACCGTATTGCCGTATTAAGCGCCGATCAACTGCTGGAAGCGCTGAACAGCCATACGGTCGATGTGGGCATTGGCTTTTTTGAAATGGCGACGTTGCGGGAACTGCATTTTCAGGCATCCCTGCTGCCGGATAGTGGCGTGGAAGCCGTTTTTCATCCCGACCATTTTCAGCACTTATGCGCGCATGAAACGCTTGACCTGCCAACGCTGGCACAGCAGCCGCTGTGTCTGGCGGAGCCAACCCGCTATTTTCGCCGCTATCTGGATATGACGTTTCGCGACGTCGCGCTGGTGCCGCGCGTGGTGGTCGAAAGCGCGTCCATCATGCAGCTGTTACAGTGCACCCAGGTCGGTCTTGGCGTGCTGATCTCACCACGAGGACATTTACTGCCCGCCTCATTACATGGACTGGAAAAACGGACCATTGCAATGCCTAAAATGGCGCGCCAGGCGGCGCTGGTCGTCGCCGAACCTGGCCGGGCGACGCCGCTGGCGCAACATTTTTACGATGAAGCGCGCAGTCATCTCGATAGCTAGCGGGCTTCACCGCAGGCATAAAATAAACGGCTGTTCCAGTTGGCCAGCGCGATGGACTGAATCACGCTGAACCGCGCGGCATGTGACCAGCCTGCGTCAGCCAGCGGCTGAAGATCGCGCGCGTTAAAGCGCTCCGGCTGGCGGGTCAACTGCGCGGCCAGGGTCATAATCACTTGCTGTTCACCCGGCAGTTGCGCCGCATCCACTTCATCCAGCAGATTTTTAGCGTCTGTAGCCTGCTGACAGAGCCAGCGGCTGCCCAGAATCCTTGCCGCAGTGGCCTCTACAGATGAGGTCAGCGTATTTTCAAGCTCATGACGCAGGGCAAACCAGCTCTGCAATAACCCGGCAGCGTGCGCCAGCAGCCAGACAGCATCCTGAAGTGCGGGCGAGCCCTGGCACTGCGTGACCGCAGCATGTTGCTCCTCACTGGCATAACGCGGCTCCAGCGGCGTCAGGACCGGCTGCCACTGCCAGGGCTGATCAAACGTCGCTGCCTCGGCATCCGGGGCAGGTGACATCCCCGGCATCCAGCGTACCGGCAATTCCAGCAGAGCATGAATACCGGCAATGACGCGCGCCTGATAGCAGACAAAGCCCACTAAATGGTTAAGGGTGACGATATCGGCTTCGCTCAGCCCGGCCGCATGCAGCGCACGAATACTTTCAGCCGTGATTAGCGCAGGCTGCATCGCCAGCAAGCGCGCATATTGCGTAATTTGTGTCAGGCGATTGTTACTTTCACGGGAGGAATCTGGACCCGGCAGGGGATTCAGTCGGGCGGAATAGTGATTACACAGGCGCTGAATGCCTGTCACCTGGGCGACGGTCAGCGCGGTACTTAACCGATCATACAGCGTGAGCGTATGCGTCAGCGTGGTATTCACCTGGTCAGGAAACAGCCGGAGAACGACGTTGTGGGCGATCTGTATCGCGGGCTGGTCTGTCTGGAGTAAAGGCTGAATAACGGAGGCTTCCTGTGCTAACCCCAGTAAAAACCGGTCATCGACATGGGCGGCTTCAGGAAAAAGTGGGGCAGCCTGTACGGTCCGCGGGCGGGTCTGACTTTCGTAAAACCAGTGATCCTGGCCGGGATAGCGGCGTTGTTGCATCATCCGTCCTTTTGCAAAATCTGATGCGGCGCAGGCGGTGATTTAGTCGCAGGCCGCAGGGCTGACTTATCGTCGCCCACGGGCAGTTCAGGGCAAAAGACCAATCGGTGATAAATAATAGCGATAAGGAATAACGAGGCAATCGGGCGGGTACAGCACAGGGCGAGCAAGGCTCGCCCGTGAGGAAACTTATTTCAGTTCCAGTTCGTTCATGGCGGCGATACTGAAGCCACCGTCAACGTGAACGATTTCACCGGTGATACCACCCGCCAGATCGGAACACAGGAAGGCAGCGGAGTTACCCACATCTTCGATAGTTACCGTACGGCGAATAGGGGTTACCGCTTCACAATGGGCCAGCATCTTACGGAAATCTTTGATGCCTGACGCTGCCAGCGTACGAATCGGACCCGCAGAAACGGCATTAACACGCACGCCTTCTGGACCCATCGCGTTAGCCATGTAACGCACGTTAGCTTCCAGAGACGCTTTTGCCAGGCCCATAACGTTGTAGTTAGGGATAGCGCGTTCTGCACCCAGGTAAGACAGGGTCAGCAGAGCAGCGTTCGGGTTCAGCATGGCACGGCACTCTTTAGCCATTGCAACAAAGCTGTAGGCGCTGATGTCGTGCGCGATTTTGAAACCTTCGCGGGTTACGGCATTAACGTAATCGCCATCCAACTGGTCGCCAGGCGCGAAACCGATGGAGTGCACGAAACCGTCAAATTTTGGCCAGGTCTTTGCCAGCTCAGTGAACAGGGATTGGATGCTTTCATCTTCTGCAACATCACAAGGCAGCACGATGTCGGAACCCAAATCTTTGGCAAACTCTTCCACACGACCTTTCAGTTTGTCGTTTTGGTAGGTGAAAGCCAGTTCTGCGCCCTGTTTGCGCATCGCCTGTGCAATACCGTAGGCGATGGAAAGTTTACTGGCAACACCAGTAATCAGAATGCGCTTACCGGAAAGAAAACCCATAGCTGTAATCCTTATGGTCATGGTAGTTGGCGGTCGTGTTGTTTAAATAATAGACGACCGACGTTAATCGACGTGCGGATTCTAGCACGTCTGCTTGAAATCAGGAAAAACGCACAGCGTTTTCCACTATATGCCGCAAAATCAACGCTCCCGCCGCCAGGCTTCAGCCGTTAAGGCCTCACCAAAATGGCTGTTGATCAGACGTTTTGTCATCTCATGCAGTGGCGACGCAAGCACGTCTGCCGTGCCGCCGCGCTCCACCACTTCGCCGTGATGCATGACCAGCACTTTATCGCTGATATGCTTCATCATACCAAGATGCTGGGTCACATAAATGTAAGCGATACCGTGCTTTTCTTGTAGCTCCAGCATCAGATTGACCAGTTGTGAACGCATGGTCATATCCAGGGAGGCAAGAGCCTCATCGGCCACAATCACTTTGGGTTGCAGGATTAACGCACGGGCCAGGCCAAGACGCTGCTTTTGGCCCGGTGCCAACATATGCGGATAGTAACCGGCGTGATCGCGCAGCAATCCCACCTGGCGCAGGGTGGTAATAATGCGCTTTTCCCGCGCCTCAGCGTCCAGATCGGTATTCAGGCGCAGCGGCAGGTCCAGAATCTGGCTCACGCGCTGGCGTGGATTCAGCGAGGTTGATGGGTCCTGGAAGATCATACGAATGCGCTGGCTGCGATAGCCGTAATCGCCAAAGCTCAGCGGGTGATCGTCGATAATAATCTGACCGTCGCTGGGAGCAACGGTGCCGCTGAGCATTTTTGCCAGCGTGGATTTGCCTGAACCGTTTTCGCCAATAATCGCCAGAGTCTGCTTTTCACGCAGCGTAAAGCTGACGGATTTCACCGCCTCAACATGCTGACGACGAAACAGGCCGGTGCGGTAACGAAAGGTTTTGCTGAGATTGCGGACTTCCAGCAACGTTTCCATCTTATTGGCCCTCAACGTTGAGCGGGAAGTGGCAGGCATACAGGTGCGATCGCGTGCCGGTGAGCCGTGGCGCTTCTACACATTTGCGTTGTGCGTAGGGGCAGCGCGGCCCCAGACGGCAACCGATAGGCAGGCTTTCCAGCGATGGAATCGCACCGGATAAGGTATTGAGACGGCTCTTATGCGGAAGCGGACGACCAAAGTCAGGCATGGCACGAATCAATGCCTGCGTGTAAGGATGATGCGGTGTGCTCATCAGGTCTTCGCTTTGCGCCGTTTCTACGGTCTGACCGCAGTACATCACGTTAATGCGGTTTGCCCACTGGCTCATGGTTCGCAGGTCATGGCTAATCAGCAAAATGGTGGTGTTATTGTTCTGGTTAAGCCGGCTCAACAGGCGAAATATCTGCGCCTGTGTGGTCGGCTCCATCGCGTTAGTCGGCTCGTCAGCAATCAGCAGGCGGGGTTGATTCGCCAGGGCGATGGCGATCATCACTTTTTGGCATTCGCCCTCGGTTAACTCGTAAGGAAAACTGCGCATAATGTCGGTGTGATCTTTAATGCCCACCCGATGCAGCAACTCAATAGCCCGGCTTTTACGCCAGAACCAAAAGCGCTTCATCCACGCGCCTTTATAGGTCCAGCGCGGAATCGCCTGCATCAGTTGACGGCCGACACTTTCCGACGGATCGAGACAGGATTGCGGCTCCTGAAAAATCATCGAAACGTTATGACCGACGATGCGACGTCGCTCGCGCGGGGACAGGCGCAGCAGATCGACGTCATCAAATACCATACGGTCTGCGGTAACACGCCAGTTATCGTTGGTCACGCCACAGATGGCTTTGGCGACCAGACTTTTGCCCGAACCGGACTCACCGACCAGACCGCGGATTTCCCCTTCACTGAGCGACAGGTTAATGCGGTCCACCGCTTTAACCGGGCCATCAGCGGTCATGAACTCAATCGTCAGATTACGAATATCCAGTAACGGCATTATTCTACTCCCGCCTCAACGGCCCGACGAATGCCATCACCGAGCAGGTTAACGACTAATACGCTGACCATCAGGGCGGCACCGGGCAACATCACCGTCCAGGGAGCCACATAAACCAGTTCCAGCGAATCACCCAGCATCGCCCCCCATTCCGGCGAGGGCAACTGGGCACCAAGGTCAAGAAAACCCAGAGCGGCAATATCAAGAATAGCCATGGAGAGCGCGCGCGTAATCTCACTGATCAACATCGGTAACACATTAGGCAAAATCGCGTGCCACATAATATTGATGCTGGTCGCGCCGTCGAGACGGGCCGCCACCACATACTCTTTTTCCAGTTCGTCGTGGACGGCGCTGTAAATTTCGCGCACCAGCCGTGGCATCAGCGCCAGCCACACCGCCAGCAGCGCATGTTCAAGACGAGGGCCGAGAAAGGCCACCACAATGATGGCCAGCAGCAGGGAAGGTATCGACAGTAACGTGTCCAGCACGTGGTTCAGCACCGCAGAGCGCACGCCGTGCGTCATACCCGCCACAATGCCCAGCACCAGCGCCCAAAAGGTGGCAAACAGCGTCACCAGAATGGCAGAACCTACCGTCGGGGCAACGCCATTGAGTAAGCGGCTCAGTAAATCACGCCCCAGGTCGTCAGTGCCGAGAAAAAATGAGACTTCACCGTAGCGCGACCAGGAGGGCGGCAGCAGCTGATAACCCAGAAATTGCTGGTCGATGGGATAGGGTGCCAGGAAATGCCCAAACAGGCAGAGCAGCAGCAGTGCGCCAAAGCCGTACAGGCCAATCATCGCCGGCATATCGCCATAAAAATGGTGCCAGCTTTGACGAAACGCGCTGGGCAGGCGCTTTTCGGCGTAGATGTTATCGTAAGGCATACCATTCCTTATGTTTCAGCGGATTCAGCGCCGCACCGACAATGTCAGAGAGGACGTTCACCACGATCACTACGCCACCGGTCACCATCACACCGGCGGATATTGCCGCATAGTCCTGCTGGCGAATCGCGTTAATCAGCCAGCGCCCCAATCCGGGCCAGTTAAACACCATTTCCGTAATCATCGCCAGGGTTAACATGCTGGAAAACTGTAAGCCAAGACGCGGAATCACAGGGGGAAGCGCGTTGTGTAATACGTGGCGGCGAATCACGGTAAAGCGGGATAATCCGCGGGTGGCGGCCGCCTTCACATAGTTCTTATCGACGACGTCGCTGGTGCTGATGCGCAACAAACGCACGATCTCGGTGGTGGGGGCCATCGCCAGAACGGTAACCGGTAAAATCAGATGCATCAGTACGCTAATCATCATCTCATGTCGCCATGGCGAGTGACTGAGCCAGGCATCAATCAACGCAAATCCGGTAATGTTTTGAACAGGATACAGCAGGTCATAGCGCCCGGATACGGGCAACCAGCCCAGCGTCAGTGAGAAGAACAGGGTAAACAGCAGCGCGAGCCAGAACACCGGAATAGAAAATCCCAGCAGGGCCAGCGCGCTGATCACCTTATCCTGCCATTTATGCCGCATGGCACCGGCACAAATTCCCAACGGAATGCCGACGATCAGAGCCAGGGTGAACGCCATCAGGCACAGCTCCATCGTAGCGGGGAAGACTTCGCGCAGCTGTACGCCAATCTCCTGACCATTGGTGCTGGACACGCCAAAATCCAGCTGCAGCATGCCTTTAAACCAGAACCACCAGGCGTCAAACAGCGATGCGCCTTCCAGCGGTGCATTCGGCGTGAAATAGCTCAGGCTGAAACTCACCAGGGAAAGAAAAAACAGGGTAATGACCAGCAACACCAGGCGACGCAGAATATAGATGATCACTTAACGATCCTCTCGCTCATCACGATAAACGCCGGCAAACGAAGCGTTACCAAACGGACTTAATACCAGACCTTTAATATCATGCCGATAGGCTTGCAGGCGCAGGGATGAAGCCAGCGGCAGCACGGGCAGCTCGCGCGCCAGAATCTGCTGCGCCTTATCGTAGTTATCAATGCGGCCAGACAACTGCTGTGACAGCAAGGCATTTTTTAACGTGTCGTCAAACGCGGGCGAACACCAGTGAGCATAGTTGGTCTGGGAACTGATGGCCGCACAACTCAGCAGCGGGCGAAAGAAGCTGTCAGGATCGTTACTGTCGGTTGCCCAGCCTGCCAGCGTCAGATCGTGGTTCATCGCCATCAGCTGTGCCTCCTGAAAACGGCCTTCAACCGGGACGATAGTGACGCGCACGCCAATTTGCGCAAGATCGGCCTGAATAAGTTCGGCCGTTTTAAGCGGTGCTGGGTTCCAGGACTGCGAGGCGGAAGGCACAACCAGACGCAGATGAAGATCTTTTACTCCCGCTGCCCCAAGCGCTTCTCTGGCTTTTTTGGGATCGAAACCCGTAATGCTGGCATCGGTATCATAAGCCCAGGACGCGCGAGGTAAAATCGAGGCGGCCGTCTCAGCGGTGCCGTAGTAGATGGATTCCATCAGACGCTCATTATTAATCGCCAGCGCCAGCGCGTGACGAACGTCCGGCCGGTCGAGCGGCGGTTTGCGGGTGTTAAAAGCCAGATAAGCGATGTTCATGCCGGGGCGCAGGGTCATGCGCAGCCGGGGATCGTCGCGCAGAATCGAGATTTGGCTGGCGGCGGGATAGGCGAGAACGTCGCATTCGCCCGTGAGCAACTTCGATAACCGTCCTGTTCCTCCGGCACCAAGATCGATAACCACCTGCTGCAGGCGCGGCACGCCTTTCCAGTAATGTGGGTTCCGCGCCAGACGAATATATTGCCCGCTGCGGTATTCGCTCAGCTGGAACGGGCCTGTTCCCACCGGTAGCCGGTCCAGCTCTTCCTGATGGCCCACTTTGTCCAGACTGTCGGCGTACTCTTTCGACAGAACGGGCGCGTAATGTGTCGCCAGATGCCAGAGAAACGAGGCGTCCGGGCTGTTAAGGCGGAACTCGACGGTGTCGTTATCGATTTTTTTAATGCTCTGAACCGAATCGGCAAACTGCAGGCTGTCGAAATAGGGGTAATAGCCGCCGTTAACATTATGCCAGGGATGTTTGCGATCAAACATGCGGGCAAAGCTGAAAACGACGTCATCGGCATTCATCGCGCGCGTGGGTGCAAAGTTTGAGGTGTGCTGAAACTGTACCCCGTGGCGCAGGTGAAAACGGTAGGTCGCGCCGTTATCACGCACTTCCCAACTGGCGGCCAGATCGGACTGCAAACGGTAGGTGTAAGGATCGACATCCAACAGGCGGTCATATAACTGGGCAGCCAGCGTATCCACCGTTAAGCCACTGCTGGCCATCTGCGGATTAAACGTGTTCAGCGTGCCATTAACGCAATAGACGAATCCGCTTTGACGAATATCTCCAGCCGGTGTTGGCGCAGACCAGGCAGGCGCGCTTAACACGCTGAGACTCAGTAACAGCGAAGGAATTAGTTTTAACATAGAACTCAACGATTCTCAGGCATTAGGCAGAGTGTATCGCAAAGCGGGCGCGGCCCCAAATACGCATCGTCGATTGCCGGTTTTTCGCGCACCTGAGCGTAGAAAGAAGCGGCTAATGCTTCCTGGCCCGATTCCGATGGGGTTGTACCCGGGCGGGTTCGGCCAGGTTGGCGGCGCGAAAGGCATCACCGTCGTCACCTTGTTGAATGCAATGCAATGTGAAGCGCGACCAGCCCGTTGCAGCAGGGTAAAGGCGACGGGTGCGTGGTAATAAAGGCGCAGCATTGGTGTGGAAATGAGAAAAATTCTCAACAACCCCTTTACAGATGCGAACAGGAATGATTATTATTCAGTTGCGATTCGACGGTGGCTCTACCGAAGAAGAGCACGACATTGCTCACATTGCTTCCAGTTGCCCGCTTCGGCGGGCCCTTTTTTCCCGCCCCCATCCTTTTGACTCCACCCGCCCGGTCTCAGCCGTACAATGATCATTGCTTACCACAGCAACAACCCAGCGTTTATCTGCAATCTAATCCGGTCGATCGTCCGTTATGCCTGGACGTCCCGCGCCTGGATACCGTGCTTTTTCATGATGGCTCTGAGCTGGTGGTAGGTGACGCCAAGTAAGCTGGCAGCGCGGCGTTGATTATATTTCGCCTGTTGCAGACTGATTTCCACCACATCGCGCTCCTGCTGGTTTTGCCACTGGCGCAGGTCGAGCGGCAGAGATGGCAGGGCAGCGGGTGCATCTGGCGTGCTGGCAGGAAGCGGAGCTTCTTCAGGGGCCGTACGACGCGCAAACGGGTTGATGATAATCTCATCCAGCGGTTCATCGCTGGTGTTGTGGCGGTACACCGACCGCTCAACGACGTTTTTAAGTTCACGCACATTACCCGGCCAGTGATGATCAAGTAAGGTGTTTTGCGCCTGCTGTGTAAAGCCTGGAAACAGGGGCAGCCCCAGTTCACGACACATCTGGATAGCGAAATGATCGGCCATGACCAAAATATCGCTACGGCGCTCGCGTAACGGCGGCAGTTGAACGACATCAAACGCCAGGCGGTCCAGCAGGTCTGCGCGAAACTGACCTGCGGCCGCGAGCGCCGGTAAGTCTTCATTGGTGGCGCAGATCAGGCGCACATTAACCTGAAAGACGTGGTTGCCGCCGACGCGCTCCAGCTGACCATATTCAATGACCCTCAGGAGTTTTTCCTGTACCAGCATTGGTGCGGTAGCCAGCTCATCTAGAAACAGCGTGCCACCGTCTGCACGCTCAAAACGGCCCAGATGACGCTTTTGCGCACCGGTAAATGCCCCGGCTTCGTGGCCAAAAAGCTCAGAATCCAGCAAGTTTTCATTCAGCGCAGCGCAGTTGAGTGAGATGAAAGGGCCCTGCCAGCGGTCTGAAAGATAGTGCAGACGGCTGGCGATCAGCTCTTTACCTGTACCGCGTTCACCCACCACCAATACGGGTTTTTCCAGTGGAGCGAGTTTCGACACCTGTTCCAGTACTTCCAGAAAGTTGTTCGATTCCCCTAGCAGGTTGTCGTTATTAACGGACATGATGAATTTCGCCACGGATTAATCAATTTAACTATCTTAGAACAGTTTAAAAAAACTGCAAAGCCACCAATGCAAATAAAATCAATAAGATAAAAGTTGGCACGCATCTTGAATCAGGTATCACCAGCAAGATGAAACCATGACAAATAAGAGGAACATCATTATGGGTATTTTTTCTCGTTTCACTGACATCGTTAATGCCAACATTAATTCACTGCTTGAGCGTGCAGAAGATCCGCAGAAGCTGGTGCGCCTGATGATTCAGGAAATGGAAGACACGCTGGTTGAAGTCCGTTCCACCTCTGCCCGCGCCCTGGCTGAAAAGAAACAGCTGTCACGCCGCATCGAACAGGCCGAGATTCAGCAGGTGGAATGGCAGGACAAAGCCGAACTGGCCCTGCGTAAAGATAAAGAGGATTTGGCCCGTTCAGCGTTAATCGAAAAACAGAAACTGACCGATCTGATTGCCTCGCTGAAGCAGGAAGTTGCGCAGGTAGAAGAGACGCTGGCGCGTATGAAAGGTGAAATCACTGAGCTGGAGAAAAAGCTGAGCGAAACCCGTGCACGTCAGCAGGCCCTTACGCTGCGTCATCAGGCCGCGTCTTCTTCACGTGATGTGCGTCGCCAACTGGACAGCGGTAAAATTGATGAGGCGATGGCCCGCTTCGAATCATTTGAACGTCGCATCGACCACATGGAAGCGGAAGCAGAGAGCCACGGTTTTGGTAAACCTAAAACGCTGGATCAGCAGTTCACCGACCTGAAAGCGGATGATGAAATCAGTCAACAACTCAACGCGCTGAAAGCCAAAATGAACCGCAGCGAATAATAAGCCGCTTTCTGCTGGAAAGGATTAAGGAGAGTCAATGAGCGCACTATTTTTAGCCATACCTTTAACAATATTTGTGCTGTTTGTGGCACCTGTCTGGCTATGGCTACATTACAGTAACAAGCGCAACGGCGGGGCAGATCTGTCGCAAAGCCAGATGCAGCGCCTGCAACAGGTGACCAAAGATGCACAGCGCATGCGGGATCGTATTGATGCCCTTGAAGCCATCCTTGATGCTGAACATCCTAACTGGAGGCAACCATGATGAAAGGCCGCACGCTATGGCGCAAGCCTGACGAAGGGAAACTGATGGGGGTTTGTGCCGGCTTAGCCGAATACCTTGATGTGCCGGTGCGACTGCTTCGTGTCATTGTCGTATTGTCGCTGTTCTTTGGTCTGTTCGTGTTTACGGTGATTGCCTATTTCGTGTTGGGTTTTGTCCTGGACGTCAAACCGGCAGGCGCAGACAACGGGGAACATCAACCCAGCCCCGGCGAATTGCTGGACCAACTGGAAACTGCACTGCAGCAGGACGAACGTAATGTCCGGGACATCGAACGTTACGTCACCTCTGAAACCTTTAGCGTGCGCAGTCGTTTCCGTCAGATTTAACCGTTGTCCTGCGGCGGGCCAGACTGGCCCTCTGCGGACCGTCAGGAGGAAATGATGACTGTTTCACGCACTGCGGCTTTTCGTCATCGTGCAACACCTGCATTGAAGTCAGCCGCCAAATTTATCATTATCAATGCGGTAACCTATGGTCCTGCTGGCGTGACTGGCTGGGCCGTAAAATCGGTGGCGCGCCGTCCACTTCGTCTTCTGTTAGGACTGGCGCTTGAGCCGCTGCTGAAACGCGTGATGAGCCGGGTTGCATCACGCTTCATCAAGGAGAAAGATGAAAAGACTGCAAACTGAGTTGCTGGCATTGATGAACCGCGGCGTCGATCGACATCTTCGTCTGGCGGTAACGGGACTGAGCCGCAGTGGTAAAACGGCCTTCATTACCTCGCTGGTTAACCAGCTCCTTTCTGTACACAGCGGCGCACGACTGCCGCTGTTTTCTGTGGTGCGCGATGAGCGCCTGTTGGGCGTGAAACGTGTGCCGCAACGGGACATGGGCACCGCCCGTTTCACCTATGATGAAGGGCTGGCGCAGCTGTACAGTACGCCGCCCGCCTGGCCCACGCCCACGCGAGGCGTCAGTGAAATGCGGCTGGCACTCCGTTACCGTCCCAATGATTCACTGCTCCGCCATCTCAAAGATACCGCCACGCTCTATCTTGAAATTGTTGACTACCCAGGTGAGTGGCTGCTCGATCTGCCTATGCTGGCACAGGATTACCTGACCTGGTCGCGGCAGATGAACGGCTTAATGCAGGGCGATCGCGCAGACTGGGCCGCACCCTGGCGCGAACATTGTCAAAAACTCGATCCGCTTGCCCCCGCCGATGAAAACCGCCTGGCCGGGATCGCCGCAGCCTGGACTGATTACCTGCATCGGTGTAAAGCGGAAGGGCTGCACTTTATTCAGCCGGGGCGTTTTGTGCTGCCTGGCGAGATGGCGGGCGCGCCAGCGCTGCAGTTTTTTCCGTGGCCGACAGCTGATGAAGCCCAGGAGGCTAAGCTGGCGCAGGCGGACAAAGGCAGTAACTTTGCCATGCTGCAGCAGCGATTTAATTACTACTGTCAGCACGTGGTGAAAGGGTTCTATAAAAATCATTTTCTGCGCTTTGACCGCCAGATCGTACTGGTGGATTGTCTGCAGCCGCTCAACAGCGGGCCGCAGGCGTTTAACGATATGCGCCTGGCGCTAACCCAGTTGATGCAGAGCTTTCATTACGGACAGCGAACGCTGTTCCGGCGGCTGTTTTCACCCGTGATTGATAAGCTGTTATTTGCCGCCACGAAAGCCGATCACATCACCAGCGATCAGCACGGCAATATGGTCTCGCTGTTGCAGCAGCTGGTGCAGGATGCCTGGCAAAACGCGGCGTTCGAAGGCATCAGCATGGACTGCATCGGCCTGGCCTCGGTTCAGGCCACGCAAAGCGGGCTGGTCGATCATCGTGGCGAAAAAATTCCGGCACTACGAGGTCATCGCCTGCAGGACGGCGAGGCATTAACCGTTTATCCGGGTGAGGTTCCGCCGCGGCTGCCAGGCAGCGCGTTCTGGCAGCAGCAAGGCTTTCAGTTTGAGCAGTTTCGCCCGCAGCAGCTGGATATCGATCGCCCCGTACCGCATATCCGCATGGATGCGGCACTGGAATTTTTACTGGGAGATAAATTGCGATGAGCGATCCGTTGAAACCGCGCATTGATTTTGCCCGGCCTCTGGACGATAAGCCCGACGCGGTGTTGCGTCCGGCTCAGACGTTTGAAGCCGATTCACAGGCCGCCTTTTTAGCCGTGCAGGATAACGAGGCGGCGGTTGAAGAAGAAGGTGCAGGCGAGCGGGCGGTCGAGGCGGCCTTAAAACCCAAACGCAGCCTGTGGCGTAAAATGGTGGGCGCTGGCCTGGCGCTGTTTGGCGTCAGCGTGGTGGCGCAGGGCGTGCAATGGAGCCACAATGCCTGGCTGGCTCACGACTGGTTTGCGCTGGGCAGCGGCATGGCGGGCGGGCTGATTGTGCTTGCTGGCGTGGGCGCGCTGACCAGCGAGTGGCGTCGTTTGTATCAGCTCCGTCAGCGGGCCGAAGAGCGCGATCTGGGCCGGGAACTGCTCAACAGTCACGGCATTGGGAAAGGACGTGCCTTTTGTGAAAAGCTGGCACGCCAGGCCGAACTCGATCAGGCGCATCCTGCCTTGCAGCGCTGGCATGCTGCGCGCCATGAAACCCACAATGACGGGGAAACGGTCCGGCTTTATGCCCAGATGGTGCAGCCTGTTCTTGATCGCCAGGCGCGGCGGGAAATCAGCCGTCATGCGGCCGAATCCGCGCTGATGATCGCGGTCAGCCCACTGGCACTGGTCGATATGGCGTTTATCGCCTGGCGTAACTTACGACTGGTCAACCGGATTGCCGCCATCTACGGCATTGAGCTGGGGTATTTTAGTCGATTGCGTTTGTTCCGACTGGTGCTGCTGAACATGGCCTTTGCCGGGGCTTCTGAGCTGGTGCGTGAAGTTGGGATGGACTGGATGTCGCAGGACATTGCCGCCAGGCTTTCGACGCGTGCTGCGCAGGGCATCGGCGCGGGATTGCTGACGGCGCGTCTGGGCATTAAAGCGATGGAGTTATGCCGCCCCTTACCCTGGCTCGAAAACGATAAACCGCGCCTGGGTGATTACCGTCGTGAGCTGTTGGGACAGTTAAAAGACGCGCTACAAAAGGGCGGTGAGAAACGCCAGTAAATGAAACAGGATGACGAGCGCTGTGGCCCAACGGCGCGGTCATGTCATTCTGCAGTACGTGAACGAACGCGCATCAGCTGTATTGTGCCATGCCTGCCGGTGCGTGTTCATTTCTGACCCACTCAGCACGCGTAAGGCTGTCATCCTGGCTGACGCCGTTTACGCGTTTAAAAAAATGCGCGTGCGTCACCGCTGTCAACTTTTCCTGACAGCCCTCTTTCTGCGGGCAGGTTATTTAGCGTATTATCGCCAAATATCAAACGGATTAAGGCCTACGCAATGCGTTTAGAAGTGTTTTGTCAGGACCGTATCGGGCTGGCGCGCGAATTGCTCGACCTGCTGGTGGCGCGCAGCATCGATCTTCGCGGCATTGAAGTCGCCGCCTCAGGCCGCATCTATCTTAATTTCTCTACGCTGGAATTCGAACAGTTCAGTAATCTGATGGCGGAAATCCGCCGTACGCCGGGCGTGACTGATGTCCGCACTGTGCCCTATATGCCTTCCGAACGTGAGCACCGGGTTCTGAGCGCCTTACTGGTGGCCATGCCGGAGCCGGTGTTTTCGGTGGACCTGAGAAGTAAGGTTGAGCTGGCGAACCCGGCGGCACAAAACCTGTTTAATCTTGATGAAAACAAGATCCGCAACGTGACGGCCGATCATCTGATCAACGGCTTCAACTTTATGCGCTGGCTGGAAAGCGACCGCGTTCAGGCTCAGGCACAACATGTGGTGATAGAAGGGCGCGATTTCCTGATGGAAGCGCATCCGATCTACCTGTCAGAAGAAAATGACCAGGCAGAACAGCTTGTCGGTGCGATGGTGATGCTGAAGTCCACCGCTCGCATGGGCCGCCAGTTGCAGAGTCTGGTCGTCACCGACGAAACCGAGTTCGATCATATCGTTGCGGTCACGCCCAAAATGCGTCAGGTCGTGGAACAGGCGCGCAAGCTGGCGATGCATGATGCGCCGCTCCTGATCATCGGTGACACCGGTACGGGCAAAGATATGCTGGCGCGGGCCTGCCACTTACGCAGCGCTCGCGGGAAAATGCCTTTTCTGGCCCTCAACTGCGCATCCCTGCCGGATGATGTGGCGGAAAGTGAGCTTTTTGGTCATGCGGCGGGTGCCTATCCTAATGCGCTTGAGGGAAAAAAAGGCTTTTTCGAGCAGGCCAACGGCGGGTCGGTACTGCTGGATGAGATTGGTGAGATGTCGCCGACCATGCAGACCAAACTGCTGCGCTTTCTCAACGACGGCACGTTCCGGCGCGTGGGTGAAGAGCACGAAGTTCACGTCAATGTCCGCGTGATTTGCGCGACCCAGAAGAATCTGTTTGAGCTGGTGCAACGTGGCGAATTCAGGGAAGACCTTTTTTACCGGCTCAACGTGCTGACGCTAAACCTGCCGCCCCTGCGCGAGCGGGTTCAGGACATTATGCCGTTAACGGACATGTTTGTGGCGCGCTTCGCCGATGAACAGGGCATTCCGCGTCCACGGTTGTCCTCACAGCTGAATGCTTTTCTGATGCGCTATAACTGGCCCGGAAACGTGCGTCAGCTCAAAAACGCGCTGTATCGTGCCTTAACGCAACTGGAAGGCCACGAATTACGGCCTCAGGATATCGTTTTACCTGAACAGGCACTGGATGTGTCACTCGGGGAAGAGGCGATGGAAGGGACGCTGGACCAGATCACCAGCCGCTTTGAGCGGTCAATTCTGACGCGTTTATACCTTTCGTATCCCAGCACGCGCAAACTGGCAAAACGCCTGGGCGTTTCCCATACGGCTATTGCCAATAAATTGCGAGAGTACGGTTTAGGTCAAAAACGCGGCGACAGCGAATAAAACAAACGCAGCGGATAAGTCTGGCTTATCCGCTGTGGTCATTATTTCAGCGCAGCGAGTGCGGAGTCATAATCGGGTTCAGTGGTGATTTCATTCACCAACTGACTGTAAAGCACTTTGTCATGCTCATCCAGAACTATCACTGCACGTGCAGTCAGGCCTTGCAGGGCGCCATCGGCAATTTCCACACCAAAATCACGTTTGAATTCACCCCCGCGCAGCGTGGAGAGCGTAACCACATTGTTCAGGTTGTCCGCGCCACAAAAACGCGACTGGGCAAAGGGCAGATCAGCGGAAATACATAACACCACGGTATTACTCAGTTCACCCGCCAGCTGGTTAAACTTACGTACCGAAGAGGCGCACACGCCGGTATCGACGCTGGGAAAAATATTCAGAATCTTGCGTTTTCCTGCATACTCAGAGAGTGAGACGTTAGCCAGGTTTTTAGCCACCAGAGTAAACGATTTAACGCTGTCGCCCGGCTGCGGGAACTGACCTGCAACCGCGACCGGGTTGCCCTGAAAGTGAACAGTCTGAGACATAAGCATTCCTTCTAATGATGTGATCTGACAAAAATAACGCGTCAGTACAGGTATAGCCATTGTTTATGACATAAATTTTAAGGGTTTACGAGAGCATTTGTTGCCTAAAGTTAAATGACAGTGATGAATCACCGACAATAAGGAGAGGTAATGAGAACGGTAAAATGTTATCCCGAAGCATGGCCGCTGCACACGCCGTTTGTCATTGCTCGTGGCACTCGCACCGAAGCTAAAGTCGTCGTCGTGGAAATTGAAGAAGATGGCGTGAAAGGCATTGGTGAGGCCACACCTTACACGCGCTATGGCGAAAGCGAAGCACTGGTGCTGGAGCAAATTGCGACCGTCATGCCACAACTGCAGCAGGGGTTGTCACGTGATGACTTACAGAACCTGTTGCCGGCAGGCGCGGCAAGAAATGCCATCGACAGCGCGCTCTGGGATCTTGCTGCACGCCAGCAGCATCGGAGTCTGGAGCAGTTAGTTGGCGTCGAACCGACCCGTTCTGTGATCACTGCTCACACGGTGAGTATTGATACACCGGAGGCGATGGCCAGCAGTGCGCAGGCCTTATGGCAACATGGCGCCACCCTGCTCAAAATCAAAATGGATAATAACTTTATTACCGAGCGGCTGATGGCGATTCGTGCCGCCGTACCGGAGGCGACATTACTCATCGATGCTAATGAATCATGGCACGCTGAGGGCCTGGCCGCGCGTTGCCAGCTATTAGCCGATCTTGAGGTTGCTATGCTCGAACAGCCCTTACCGGCAGGGGAAGACGAGGCGCTGGCGAACTTCATTCATCCTCTCCCCATTTGTGCCGATGAGAGCTGCCACACGCGTGAAAGCCTGCCTGCGCTGCGTGGGCGCTATGAGATGGTGAATATTAAACTCGATAAAGCGGGCGGACTGACCGAAGCACTAGCCCTGGCGCATGCTGCGCAACAGCAGGGCTTTACGCTCATGGCGGGCTGTATGATCTGCACATCAAGGGCGATTCGCGCCGCACTGCCGCTGGTGCCGCTGGTGCGTTTTGCCGATTTAGACGGTGCAACCTGGCTGGCTGTCGATGCCGAACCGGCCCTTAAGGTGCAGGGCGGTGCGTTGATCACGGCTGCCAGCGCAGCAGAGTGAGCATCGTCTCCAGATAGGTTTCGGTGGCTTCATCCACCGAAATGACCGGCATCTCGGCGGTCACGCACGGCAAACTCAGGTCGTGACACCAACTGCCAAAGGAACCCGGCGTGGCGTAGCCCACGCTGCTGACGCGAGGTAAACCGGTCTGTGCCGCCAGCCAGGCGCCGATTTCCGTCTGATCGGGATCATCGATGCAGGCCAGCGGTTCGTGCCAGGAAACCACCCAGGCCGGTTTAAGCTGATGAATCAGCGCACACAGCGCCTGGGTTTCTGGCTCGGATGCCGGATGTGTGCCCGTCGACAGCGTTACGTCCCGTTCGTCTGCTGCGCTATTCCAGCGATAAACCGTATCCCCTGACTGCCAGTTGGCGGCTGGAAAATTGCGGTTCAGATCGACACCTTTCGCATTGGCTCGCAAACCCAACTGACAGCCGTCAGGATTCATCGCCAGCACCACATGATGGCGACGCTGCGCCTCCGGCAACGTCCGCAGCGCAGCGGAAAGGGCCGCTATTGCCGCGTTTTCATCGCCGTGCGTACCGGCCAGAATCAGGCCACTGTCGCTGTCTGCCTGCACGGCCGGAAACCAGAGCAGCGGGGCGCCCAGAACCGAACGGCCATACTGCTGCCAGGAAATAGCCAGTTTGCCGCGTAGCGGTCGCGGGTGAAGGGATGACATAGTGACTTTCTCCTGAGGGTTTATGTCAAAGTAGCGGAAAAGCGGGTCAGGGAAAATAGCTATTTATCAATCAGCGATTTGCGCTAAAGTGACCGTTAACAGGCTGAGTCAGTAATATGCTGATTCAGCGCTTCTTTATTATAAAGGGGTGATAATGGTAATCCGCTTTTCGTTGACGCTAACGGCCCTGAGCCTGCTTAGCGCGTCCATGCCGATCTTCGCTGCCGATGTTCCCGCCGGTGCCCAACTTGCCGCTAAACAAGAAATTGTCCGCCATATTAAAGATGAGCCCGCCTCGCTCGATCCCGCTAAAGCCGTAGGTCTGCCTGAAATACAGGTAATGCGCGATCTGTATGAAGGGCTGACCAGCCAGGATGCGCACGGCAAAATTGTGCCCGGCGTGGCACAGAGCTGGAGCAGCAGTGACAACAAAGTCTGGATCGTTACCCTGCGAAATAATGCCCGCTGGTCTGATGGCGAACCAGTGACGGCGCAGGACTTTGTCTACAGTTGGCAGCGCGTCGTCGATCCTAAAACCTCTTCTTCCCAGGCGTCCTTTATTGCGCTGAGCGGCCTGAGCAATGCGGCAGCAATCACCAAGGGCGACATGCCGCCAGATAAGCTGGGTGTGACTGCGCTGGATAAAAATCGCCTCAGGATTACGCTGACGCGTCCGGTTCCCTGGTTTCCTGCCATGCTCTCCAGCGTTGCTTTTTATCCTGTGCCGCAAGCTGTGGTTGAAAAAGAGGGTGCGCAGTGGACGTTGCCGGGCAAACTGGTGGGCAACGGCGCTTACCAACTCAGCCAACGGGTTGTGAATGAAAAAATTGTCCTGGAGCGTAATCCGCATTACTGGGACAACGCCCACTCCGTCTTAACCAAAGTGACCTTTGTGCCCATCAATGAAGAGTCCAGCGCCACCAAACGCTATCGTGCCGATGATGTGGATATCACGGAATCTTTCCCTAAGAACATGTATGCGCTGTTGAAAAAGACGCTGCCGGGCCAGGTCTTTACGCCCGATCAGCTGGGAACGTACTATTACGCCTTTAATACCCAGAAAGGGCCAACCGCCGATGTTCGTGTCCGCAAAGCGCTGTCGTGGAGTATCGATCGCGCCGTCATCGCCGAAAAAGTCTTAGGCACGGGGGAAAAACCGGCATGGCATTTCACGCCGGACGTGACGGCAGGCTTTAAACCGCTGCCCACGCTGCAGCAACAGCACAACCAAAAAGAAATGGATGCCCAGGCCAGAGCGTTGCTGGCTGCCGCCGGCTACGGCCCCGGGAAGCCGCTCAAGCTGACGTTGCTGTATAACACCTCTGAAAGCCACCAGAAAATAGCGATTGCGGTGGCCTCAATGTGGAAGAAGAATCTCGGCGTGGACGTGAAACTGCAAAATCAGGAGTGGAAAACCTACATAGACAGCCGTAACAGTGGCAACTTTGACGTTATTCGTGCCTCCTGGGTAGGGGATTACAATGAACCCTCGACCTTCCTGAATCTGCTTACCTCAGGCAACAGCAGCAATATTCCGCGTTTCAGCAATGCCGAATATGATGCGGTACTTGCAAAAGCGAGCATGGAAACCAGTGAGCAGGCACGTAACGCTGACTACAACCGGGCAGAACAAATCATCGCTGATCAGGCACCCATCGCGCCACTTTATCAGTACACCAATGGTCGTCTGATTAAGCCGTGGGTGAAGGGTTATCCGATTACCAATCCCGAAGACGTTGCCTATAGCCGCGAGCTGTGGATAGAGAAGCATTAAGAGATAGCGGCCGACGTGCGGCCGCCTTTTGACATTTTTGTATACAGGCTGAAGATTGCAACTCAATCCCGTCACGCTAGACTGTATCGTATTGATTTTGATAGTGGGGTGACGTTGTGGATGTGATTCAAGGAAAAGCGCTGAAGGTGACCGATGCCATCATTTCCTGCCAGTTGGATGGCAAGGGCGGCATGGTGCCGATTGACGAAACGCAGTTGCTGCACGACGAGCATCCGTGCTGGTTACACCTCAACTATACGCATCCGCGTAGCGCAGAATGGTTGCAGTCAACGCCCCAGATTCCGGATGCCGTGCGCGATGCGCTTGCCGGTGAAAGCATGCGCCCGCGGGTTAACCGCCTGGGCGATGGTTTTATGATCGTTCTGCGCAGCGTGAACCACAACAGTGACGCACGTCCCGACCAGCTGGTGGCGATGCGGGTTTTTATCAACGATCAGCTGATTGTATCTACTCGCCGCCGCAAAGTGTTTGCCGTGGACGAAGTGCTGACCGATCTGCAAAACGGCAACGGGCCGGTTAACTGTGGCAGCTGGCTGGTGGAGGTTTGCGATGCCTTAACCGGTCACACCAGCGAATTTATCGAAGATTTACATGACAAAATCATTGAGCTGGAAGATGCCTTACTGGACCAGCGTATTCCACCGCGCGGTGAGCTGGGCCTGTTACGCAAGCAGCTGATTGTGATGCGACGTTATATGGCACCGCAGCGCGATGTCTTCTCCCGTCTGGCAAGTGAAAAACTGCCCTGGATGGACGACAGCGAACGCCGTCGTATGCAGGAAATTGCCGACAGACTGGGACGCGGTCTGGACGATCTTGATGCTGGCGTAGCCAGAACCGCCGTACTGGCAGATGAAGTCGCCTCGGTAATGGCAGAATCCATGAATCGCCGAACCTATACCATGTCGCTGATGGCGATGATCTTTCTGCCTGCTACCTTTTTGACCGGCCTGTTTGGTGTTAACCTGGGCGGCATTCCCGGCGGAGCATGGCGCTATGGTTTTAGCGTCTTTTGTCTTTTACTCGTGCTGCTGGCGTTGGGTGTAGCAGGCTATCTGCGTAAGCGACGCTGGCTATAAGGCCGTGGGAAGAGGTGCAGGGGGCGTTGCGCAGGAAAATCACATTAACAGGGCTAAAGCTGATCGACATCAATATCTGCGATGCGCAAAGCGCGCAAAATCTCTCCCGCAGGTGAATGCAACGTCAAGCGATGGGCGTTGCGCTCCATATTGTCTTACTTCCTTTTTTAGAATTATTGCATAGCATTTTTAATTCGAAATACGCCGGCTAACTAGCCGGCTTTTTTTTGTCCGCTGGCTGAGATGTCAATTCTTTCCTAAGCTTAAAATCCATTCGCTACAGAGGAGAACGGCATTATGGCGATACACAGCAGCGAGCCAATTCCGACCGATCCGCCCCCCATTCCGCAGCCGCAACCCGATCCGCCACCGGATCCTGAGTTTCCGCCGGTAATGGACCCGCCCCCTCACCGCAACGTATAAAAAAAGGGCACGCGACATGATGCGTGCCCTTTGCCTTTAACCAATAGATAAACGTTACTTAATTTCCAGCACGTTAAGACGATCGCTGACAGCCGGGGTTTCTTCCTCATCGGCACGCCAGCCAACCGGGTTGACCGGTAGCGTTTCACGATCAAATGCCAGATCGCCACCGTCGACTACCGCATCACCGTGTTGAATGCCTTTGAAATCAAACAGGTTGATATCGGCAAGGTGAGAGGGCACGACGTTTTGCATGGCGCTGAACATCGTTTCAATACGTCCAGGATAGCGCTTGTCCCAGTCGCGCAGCATATCGGCGATAACCTGGCGTTGCAGATTAGGCTGTGAACCGCAAAGGTTGCACGGGATAATCGGGAACTGACGGGCTTCTGAGAAACGAATGATATCTTTCTCACGGCAGTAAGCCAGAGGACGGATCACGATGTGCTTACCGTCGTCGCTCATCAGTTTCGGCGGCATACCTTTCATCTTGCCACCGTAAAACATGTTCAAAAACAGCGTTTGCAGAATGTCATCACGATGGTGACCTAGAGCAATTTTGGTACAACCCAGCTCCGTGGCGGTGCGATACAAAATTCCACGGCGCAGACGTGAGCATAGAGAGCAGGTCGTTTTACCCTCGGGAATTTTATCTTTAACGATAGAGTAGGTGTCTTCTTCAACGATCTTGTACTCAACACCTTGCGCTTCAAGATACTCGGGCAGGATATGACCTGGAAATCCTGGCTGTTTTTGATCCAGATTAACCGCCACCAGGCTGAATTTCACCGGCGCACTTTTTTGCAGGTTACGCAGGATTTCCAGCATGGTGTAGCTGTCTTTACCGCCCGACAGGCACACCATGATGCGATCGCCTTCCTCAATCATATTAAAATCAGCAATAGCCTCGCCGACGTTACGACGCAAACGCTTCTGAAGTTTGTTGAGGTTGTACTGCTCTTTCTTATTAATTTCCTGATCTTGTTGCATTTTATTCAATCTCTAAAACCAAAAGGGGCATGCAGGGGGCAACGTTTTTAAAGGGCAAGCTGACTGTTGAGCATCTGCACCTGATCGGCGTCCAGTTCATGTATCCACGAAGTATCGACTTCATAAACCCTTAGCGCGTTTTCATGCCCCAGCTGACTCGTAATAAATGATGGATTTGCGCTAGCGGCAGTAAACAGCCTGCAGGCAAAAGTATGCCGCGTATGGTACGGATTCCGGCGACGAATGCCAGCACGTTTTACTGCTGCGCTCCAAAGATGAGCGATGCGTGTTACGCCATAAGTGCGGATGGTCTGAAACAGGAATCGGTTGAGATGGCAGGGGAATGACTGCCTACAGCACTGAAACAGCTGAGGCAGTTCAGACAGACTACATCGTACCTGTTCGCGATGGCTGGACTCTCCTCAGCTCTGGAACAGACTTTGATAAAGGGAATGGGGCACGTGGGAACGGATAATGAAGCGCAAAAGAAATCGGCCATAGCTCGCACTAAAACAGAACAAAGATTCAAAAAGCGAACGCATTTACCAGCCAATCTGAGCGGGCGCTAAGGCCGGGCATGGCAACTGAAGAAAAGAATCCAGTCTTAAAGCCTGGGAGGTTTACAGGGTATTACGCAATCGCGTGGACCTGGCGAATCCTGTGTGGTCGCAGGCACCAGAGTGAGGTTTCAGCGATTTCCGTGTTACTTAATTAAAGAATAATTACTCTACCAAGTTGATTGCTTTCAAACTGATAAGCTGCTGAATCTGTAAGCACACCCGTTTTAGTTCCACGCACTTTTTGAGGTTTCCGGTTTTACGGCCATCAGCCGGTACTCCTCCGGTGTCAGGTTATTCAGGGATTCATGAGGCCGCTCGCTGTTGTATTCCATCAGCCAGCGACTTGTGATTTCCCGAGCTTCATTCAGCGTTCTGAACAGGTAAAAATCCAGGATTTCTGTTCGGTACGTCCGGTTAAACCGTTCGATAAAGGCGTTCTGCGTTGGTTTTCCCGGCTTGATAAATTCCAGCATCACTCTATGCTCTTCAGCCCACTGTGCCAGCGTCAGTGAGACCAGTTCTGGTCCGTTGTCCATCCGCAGTTTCAGTGGATAACCCCGGTTTGCCACGATTCTGTCCAGCACCCTGACCACCCGCTGTGCCGGGATATTCAGATCGATTTCTATGGCGAGGGCCTCGCGGTTAAAGTCATCAACCACATTAAAGGTCCGGAAGCGTCTGCCGCAGACCAGCGCATCATGCATAAAATCGATGGACCAGCTCTGGTTAAGCGCTTCCGGCGTAGCCAGTGGCGCCGGGTTACGCGCGGGTAAACGCTGTTTTCCCTTGCGACGAAAATTCAGTTTCAGCAGGCAGTAAATCCGGTGAACGCGTTTATGGTTCCAGGTGTTACCCTGCCTGCGCAGCAGCTGGAACAGTTTTTTGAAGCCGTATCGCGGGTAGCGCTCTGCCAGCTCAGTCAGCACCTGGATCACCGGTTCATCACGCCGGGTATCGGGCTGGTAAAAATAGACCGTCCTGCTCAGCGATAACGTCCTGCAGGCCTGGCGAATGCTCATGGTAAATTGCGCAGTCAGGTAACCGACGAGCTCACGCTTTATCGCTGGTTTTAAAGCTTTTTTTCGATGACTTCTTTAAGTGCCCGGCATTCAAGGCTGAGATCAGCAAACATCTGTTTGAGGCGACGGTTTTCATCCTCCAGGTCTTTCATCTTTTTTATATCAGAGGCTTCCATACCGCCAAACTTCGCTTTCCAGTTGTAATAGCTGGCTTCAGAGATACCGGCTTCACGGCAGACATCCTTAACGGTACGTCCGGCTTCGACGGACTTCAGAACGGCAATGATCTGGTGTTCGGTGAATCGGGCTTTACGCATGGTGATCTCCTCACAGGACATAATCAGTATGTCGGAAGATCTCTAAAAGCGAATGGTTCGGTTTACCGGGATGCTTACAAATCAGCTTTGCCGGTTGCAGATAATAAAAAGCCCGGTATTCCGGGCTGATAGTCATTTGATTTAGTCGTAGCCGCCTTCCTGATATTGCGGGCTATCGCCTGGTCGATCCTTTAACCAAAATGCAACCCCTACAGCTATAAGAATGGCCAGAGTTATAATTATATAAGTCATCATACATTCCCTCGTGTCAGCAACCATTCAATCTTATAGACACACACTTTGTGTGTGTAATCGTATGTGTAGATCAATTATGCAAAAACGATCGGTGAAAACGATCAATCACAAATGCTTTAACCAAAAAAAACCACTTATACATCATAGAGATTACAATTCTCACAAATGATATGTATTGATTAATACAGGTAGTGGATGAAGCTGTGTATGCCTACAGAAAGAAAGGGAGACAGTAAAATGCCCTGTGACTAAAAAATGAGGATTGCCTTTCGTCAGAGCACTAATCGTGACAGTGGTGGCAATAACGCTGATGTGAACCATGATAATTTTGAAATTTTACAACCCCGCAATCTGCTACGCCATAATTTCCTGAATGAACCTCATCTCAGGAATAAGTCTTCGCTTATATTAACTTTTGGATTGTGGTTTTTACTTTAATAAAAGCTGAGGGTGTATTTTCCGAAGACTTATTTTTGTCTTGAGTGACATCTCGACAGGAATGCTTCATATCATTCCCTTATCAGGGAGTTAATCCCTAACGCACCTGCAGACAGCAAGAAACATTACGACATTTGCCCATATGGCGACGAGCACGGCCACAGCAGATGTTTTCTTAACTTCACAGGGCACATTGTAAAATCGACATCTAACCTGTTCGATGAAGACCGACCACAGCCAAACAGCAAAACCCTCATGCGGGTTATTGATGGCCTCACCGAAGCGGCAAGGCCAGTTTATTTATGCTGGTAAAGTGATGGAGACATTATGGGCGATGAAACGCGATATGCTGACGCCAGCCTACACCGATTACATCATTTCCAGCGACTGCACGCCTTTAACTTCCATAATTTTGTCATACAGATGCGCATCGCTGGATTTGCGGGACAAGGTCACCTGCACGCTTAATTCACACTGGCCGCTTTCTTCATCCCGGTTAATCACCGAAATATTACCGTAGCGAATGCCTTCGCGTTGCATCACCAGCAGGACCAGTGGCACGCTCTTGGCCTTAAGATAAACAATCAGCGTGTGATGTTTGCCAATCAATAAATGGCTCAGGCGGCGGAACACCTCCAGCACCACCAGGGCCAGTACCGTACCGTAAATCCCAATCTCATACATGCCGCTCCCGATTACCAGTCCGATAGCGGCGGTAACCCACAGTCCGGCCGCCGTGGTCAGGCCTTTTACCACCTGTTTTTGAATCAGGATGGTGCCTGCGCCAAGAAAGCCCATCCCGCTCACCACCTGTGCCGCGACGCGGCTGGGATCGAGGGCGACATGATCTTTTATCAACATATCCGCAAAGCCATATTTGGACACCAGCATAAACATGGCACTGCCGATACCGACCAGGATGTGGGTCCGCAATCCGGCTTCTTTGGCGCGCATCTGGCGTTCCAGGCCAATCAGACCGCCCAGAATCCCAGCCAAGGCGATACGAATCAGCATATCCATTAACATTGTTTTTCTCCGGTAATCATCATGTTTAGATAAGTGCAGTTACGTGACAGTGTGATAACAGGATAATTCTGCTTGCAATTAGCCGTCATATTTTTTGTAAAAAGCTGTTTCTTCTATCGACCCCGCGTCAGGCCTGACATATTCTTGCTTAGCCTTTAACTCACCTTCCCGGAGTCTGATTGATGAAAGCCGCTACTTTTCTGCTGGCTGGTGCCGCGTTGCTACTGTCTGCCTGTAGCAGTAACAGCGACGACAACGAGCCACCACAGCAAGCTACTGCCGCCCATGTTCAGCCACACGTGGTGATGTCGTCTATGGCAGAGGCAAACTGTGCCAATGCAGGAGGTACCCTGGCGTTTTCAAGTCAACTGGACGGTTCGCGCATCGGGATGTGCCAGTTAGTTAATGGCCGTCGCTGCAGCGAGCAGGCGTTGATTGGTGGCAACTGCGCACGCTAAATGAAGCAGGCCGGATGGTGCCGGCCCACCGCGTCAGGCGGTAACTTGATTTTGACAGGATTCTCCCCGGTTGAGCTGACTGATATTTTCCAGCGTGGTTTCTGAAATCGCGGTCAGGGCTTCGGCTGTCAGAAAAGCCTGATGGCCGGTAAACAGCACATTGTGACAGGCTGACAGACGGCGGAAAACATCATCCTGAATCACATCATTCGATTTATCTTCAAAAAACAGGTCCCGCTCATTTTCATAAACGTCCATGCCGAGCGCACCAATTTTTTGCTGTTTCAGCGCGTCAATTGCGGCCTGAGAATCAATTAATCCTCCCCGGCTGGTATTGATGATCATCACGCCATCGCGCATCTGTGAAAAAGCCTGCGCATTCAGTAAATGGTGATTTTCCGGCGTGAGTGGACAGTGCAGCGTTATCACGTGCGACTGTGCAAACAGGGTTTTCAGATCGACATACTCCGCGCCGAGCGCTAAAGCCTGCTCGCTCGGATAGGGATCGAAAGCCAGTAAACGCATGCCGAACCCTTTTAATATGCGCAGAGTGGCAATGCCAATTTTGCCGGTGCCGATGATTCCGGCGGTTTTGTTATGCATATTAAAACCGGTCAGGCCATCCAGGGAAAAATTGGCATCGCGGGTGCGTTGGTAAGCGCGATGAATCCGGCGGTTTAGCGTCATCATCAGTCCCACCGCATGTTCGGCGACGGCTTCCGGGGAATAAGCCGGTACACGCACGACCTGCAGTCCCAGCGCCGCAGCGGCATCAAGGTCGACGTTATTAAATCCCGCACAGCGCAGTGCAATGTATTTGACGCCAAGCGCGGCCAGCTCTTCCAGTACCGGACGGCTACCGTCATCATTCACAAAGATACAAACCGCATCACAGTCTACAGCCGTCTTCGCTGTGGTTTCGCTGAGTAAAAAATCAAAGAAGACCAATTCGAAACCATACTGTTGGTTGACCTGTTCAAGATACTTCTGGTCATAGTGTTTAGTGCTGTATACGGCGATTTTCATCGTTGTGCTCCTGAAAAGGGGATGCAACAAGAATAACGTTTTCTGTTACTTTTTGCTGATACCTGTTTACCTTAGGGGGTGAAACCTTCACCTTCCCGGCGTTACGTGCCATCATTATTCTCAGGATATTGAGAAAAAAAGGATTCTTGTTTTCATGCCGCGGATTTTCCGTCGACGTCTCGCCGCTGTCCTGGCGCTGATTGTGTTGCTGCTGGGATTATTGCTGACCATTACACAGTGGCTGCCGCGTCTGGTTGGCATTTGGCTGCCTGTCGGCACGCGCGTCGAACTGGAAGGCGCGCCGCGCTGGCGCAACGGACAGGTCGTGTTTCCCCAAATCCATTACCAGGTGGGGGACTGTCGTCTGGCGAGTGTCAATCACGCGGCCCTTGGCTGGCAGCACTCGCGCTGGCAACTTAATGCGGAGCAGGTGACGCTACAGAGCGAATGTCTTCAACGGCTTCCTGAAACGGAAAACGCGACGGACGCGCCCAAAACGCTGGCCCAGTGGCAGGCAATGTTACCGGGCGCTGACATCCATATTGGCAAACTCACGCTCTCTCCCTGGCAGGATTATGCCGGGGGGCTGAATTTGACGCTGGATTCATCCCGCCAACAGTTGCACTACCGCGGCACCAACTTGCAGCTCGATGCCACCTTACAGGGCCAGCAGTTGAATATTAGCCAACTGACGTTGACGCATCCGGCATTACCCGAACCGCTGAGCCTTAATGGTCACTTCGAACTGCCCGAATATGCCAACGGCTTACCCGTTAACGGCGAGATTACCGGCACGCTGGCGTTGGCAGCTTTTCCACAGCAGGTGCAAGCCGCGTTAAGCTGGCAGCATCAGCGTGGTCTGCTCAATATTACTACGGCGGGAACTGACCAGCCCTTGCTCCATCTTCCCTGGCAGGCCAGCCGCGATCGCATAACGATTGAACGCGGGGAATATTACTGGCCACTTGCGGCGCAACCGCTGTCTGGCTTTGTGAATCTGACGCTGAACAACTGGCAGGCCGGTTTGGATGCCACCGAGATCAGGGGGCGTCTTAATATGTTAACCCAGGGACGCGGCGGCAAAGGTAATGTGGTACTGGGAATAGGGCCGGGTCATCTCAGCCTCACGCAAAGCCAACTACCTTTACAGCTGACGGGTGAAAGCAAATACTCTGCGATGCAGCTTTTTGGCACTATTCCTGGCGAGCTGAACGGCTCATTACTCAACCCGCAACTGACGGTTAAACCCAAAGCGCTTTTACGCCTGCGCGGGCGTTTACTCTCCACGCTGGAAGTCGATGAAGCGCGCTGGCCGCTGGCAGGTATACGTTTATCCTCACAAGGGATCTCCGGACGCCTGCAGGCAATTCTGCGTGCCCACGATCCCAGCTTTGGCCGGTTTACTCTGCATCTTGATGGTGGCGCGCATAACTTTTGGCCCGATTCGGGTGTGTGGAACTGGCGCTATTGGGGTGAGGGCGAAATGCGCCCCTTGCAGGCGAAGTGGGATGTGAACGGCACCGGCGGCTGGCGCGATACGCTGATTCATCTTGATCGCTTGTCTACAGGGTTTAACCAACTTGAATACGGTGGCGTTCGGGTTGAAAAGCCCCGCTTAACGCTGACGGCACCGGTCAACTGGCAGCGTGATGAGCGCCATCCATCATTTAACGGTAAGTTCCAGATGCAGGCAGGGGAAACGCGCTTTAACTACGGCGGCTGGCTGGCAGATTCCACCCTGGACTTTGCGGCGACAGGCCGCGATCCAGGTCATTTCGTCTGGGGCGGACAGCTGAAAGCGGGCAAGGTCGGACCGGTGCGTGTTAACGGTCGCTGGGACGGCGAGCGTTTACGTGGACAGGCCTGGTGGCCAACCCAGTCGCTGACGGTGTTCCAGCCGCTGCTCAGTCCTGAACTGAAAATGAAGATTCAGTCAGGTGAGTTGCGCGCCCAGGTAGCATTTTCTGCCGCGGCTAAGCAGGGCTTTCAGGCTGGCGGACACTGGACTGTGAAAAACGGCAGCGTCTGGACACCCGACAGCCAGGTCAACGGTATCGATTTTTCCCTGCCTTTCCGTCTACAACATCAGCAGTGGCATTTTGGACGTCGCGGGCCGGTTTCATTACGTATCGCTGAAGTCAAAAACCAGTTTGCCATGCAGAATATTCGGGTCGATTTACAAGGTGCTTATCCTTGGCGTGAAAGCGATCCGCTATGGTTACAGGATGTCAGCATGGATCTGCTGGACGGCCAGATCACGATGCCGTCATTACGGCTGCCGCAGCACAGCCCGGCGCGCGTTTCGCTGCGAAACATCAGCCTGAGCAAGCTTGTCAGTGCTATTGATCCCAAACAGTTTGCCATGTCAGGAAGCGTGAACGGCGAATTACCGCTGTGGATCAATAATCCTCGCTGGATCGTTGAAAACGGCTGGATAGCCAACAGCGGGCCACTAACCTTCCGCCTGGATAAAGACATGGCCGATGCCATTACCCGGAATAATATCGCCGCTGGCGCGGCGATGGACTGGCTGCGCTATATGGAGATTTCGCGTTCGTGGGCCACCCTTAATCTGGATAATCTCGGGGAGCTAACCATGGAGTCGCAAGTGAAAGGCACCAGCCGTTTCAGTAATCGTACTCAGACCGTGAATTTAAACTATCGTCATCAGGAAAACCTGTTCCAGCTGTGGCGCAGCCTGCGTTTTGGCGATAATTTGCAATCCTGGGTGGAGCAAAACGCCACCTTGCCGTCGAAAAAGGATCAATTACCATGAGCCTCAGGGCTGTACTGCTGATGGTAGCCTGGCTACCGCTAACGGGTTGCGTGCCGCGCATTGAAGTGACCGCACCGAAAGAGCCCATCACCATTAATATGAATGTGAAAATTGAGCATGAGATCCACATTAAAGTGGACAAGGATGTCGAAGCCTTACTGAAAAATCAGAGCGGCCTGTTCTGAGGAGAGCCAGCATGAAACGCATCAGTATTGCACTTTTACTGGCGACGACGATGAGCCAGCCCGCCTGGGCTTTAACGCTTGATGAGGCGCGTCAGTCAGGTCGGGTGGGCGAAACCCTGTCGGGCTATATTGCGCCGCGATCAGACGACAGTGAAACGCTGGCGCTGGTTAAACGCATTAATGACGGACGAAACGCCGAGTACCAACGTCTTGCCGAGCAGAACAACCTGAAAACAGACGACGTGGCCCGAATTGCGGGACAAAAGCTGGTCACGCGTGCGGCTGCGGGTGAATACGTGCGCGGCATTAACGGTCAATGGCTAAAGAAATAACCTGGCCGGGCGAGACATTTCAGGCATAAAAAAACCGGGCGGGTGCCCGGTTCTGGATCAAAACAGCATAATTACGCCGTGACGATCTGCTTAATCGCGTCTTTGGCTTCGCTGGTTGCTTTGGTGGCGACTTCAGGGCCGTAAGCGATGCCTTCAGCAAACACGAACTCGACATCGGTGATACCGATAAAGCCCAGGAACAGCTTAACGTAAGGGGTCAGCAGGTCAGATGCGGTGTCTTTGTGAATACCGCCACGGCTGGACAGAATCACAGCACGCTTACCTTTCACCAGGCCTTCAGGGCCCGCTTCGGTATAACGGAACGTAACGCCAGCACGGGCGATCAGATCGAAATAGTTTTTCAGCTGGGTAGGAATGTTGAAGTTGTACATCGGGGCTGCAATCACTACGACGTCGTGCGCCTGCAGTTCTGCAATCAGTTCATCAGACAGCGCCAGTGCATCCTGCTGACGGGGTGACAGTGGGGCATCAGAAGGGCGTAACGCACCGACTAACTCACCGTCGAGTACCGGAACCGGGTTTGCTGCCAGATCGCGAACGGTGATCTGGTCGCCTTTAGCCTGAGCCTGCTCAATGTAGAAGTCAGCCAGCTGGCTTGACTGAGAATAACCCGCAAGAATGCTTGATTTCAGAACTAATACTTTGCTCATGGTAGTTTCCTGTCTGTTATGCGGAAGGCTTTCCGCTCAATGATTTACACTCTACAAACATCAGGCCGAGGGTGAAAGCGCAATATTTCGAGAGCTATATTCGAATTAATTGAACAAGCTGGTTTTGCCGACGGCCACGACGCGAAAGGGAATGTGCTATGCTAGGCGCAATTATTATCGTTAATCAGCCGGTTATCTTAGCGCCGTGCGCTGAGTCCACCCCGTCTGAGTAGGGTACGTCATCACTATGTCTTCTCCGGTTTCATCGCCATTAACGCCGCTCTGGTCGCGGCTTGATGGGTTAATGCTGCGCGACCGTCAACGCTTACAGCGTCGGCTACACGGCGCTAAAAAAATCAAAAATCCTGAGGCACAGCAAAGTCTTGCTGCCGAGCTAGAGCAGGATATCATCGCTGCAGAACAGCGTGTGACACATCGTGTTGCGGCGACGCCGCGTATTACGTTTCCGGAAAACCTGCCGGTCAGCCAGAAGCAGCAGGCCATCGCTGACGCGATTCGTGACCATCAGGTGGTCATCGTGGCGGGTGAAACCGGCTCGGGAAAAACCACCCAGTTACCGAAAATTTGCCTGACGCTGGGGCGCGGTATTACCGGTTTAATCGGTCATACCCAACCGCGTCGGCTGGCGGCACGTACTGTTGCCAACCGCATCGCCGACGAGCTGGAAACGTCGCTCGGTGGCTGTGTGGGTTACAAGGTGCGTTTTAACGACCAGGTCAGCGAAACCACCCAGATTAAACTCATGACAGACGGCATCCTGCTGGCGGAGATCCAGCAGGACCGGTTGCTGATGCAATATGACACCATCATCATTGATGAAGCCCATGAACGCAGCCTGAATATCGACTTCCTGCTGGGCTATTTGCGTGAACTGTTGCCCCGTCGTCCCGATCTCAAAGTTATCATCACCTCAGCGACCATCGATCCACAGCGCTTCTCGCGGCATTTTAATAACGCGCCGGTGATTGAGGTGTCGGGCCGCACCTATCCGGTAGAAGTGCGTTATCGCCCGGTAGTAGAAGAGGCTGAAGATGTTGACCGCGATCAGCTTCAGGCTATCTTCGATGCGGTGGATGAGCTTGGGCGTGAAAGCCGGGGTGACATCCTGATTTTTATGAGCGGGGAGCGTGAAATCCGTGATACCGCCGACGCGCTGATGAAGCGCGATCTGCCCCATACCGAAGTGTTGCCGCTGTATGCCCGTCTTTCTAACAGCGAGCAGAACCGGGTGTTTCAGTCGCACAGCGGGCGGCGTATTGTGCTGGCGACCAATGTCGCCGAAACCTCGCTCACCGTACCGGGAATTAAATACGTTATCGATCCCGGCACCGCGCGTATTAGCCGCTACAGCTACCGGACAAAAGTCCAGCGTTTGCCGATAGAGCCGATTTCTCAGGCATCGGCTAACCAGCGTAAAGGACGGTGCGGGCGCGTATCCGAAGGGATCTGTATCCGGCTTTACGCCGAAGATGATTTTCTCAGCCGCCCGGCATTTACCGATCCTGAAATTCTGCGCACCAATCTGGCGTCCGTTATTTTGCAGATGACGGCGCTGGGGCTGGGTGATATCGCCGCTTTCCCGTTTGTGGAAGCGCCGGATAAACGTCACATCCAGGACGGCGTAAGGCTGCTGGAGGAACTGGGAGCATTAACCCTCAGTGACGACGGGCAGTATAAGCTTACCGGATCGGGCCGCCAGCTGGCGCAGTTGCCCGTGGACCCGCGCCTGGCACGCATGGTGCTGGCCGCGCAGCAGTATGGCTGCGTCCGGGAAGTGATGATTATCGTCGCTGGTTTATCCATTCAGGACCCCCGCGAACGTCCCGCAGACAAGAAGCAGGCCTCGGATGAAAAACACCGTCGCTTTGCGGATAAAGAGTCGGATTTTGTCGGGTTTGTGAATCTGTGGAACTACCTCGGCGAGCAGCAAAAAGCGCTGTCCGGTAACGTATTCCGTCGCCAGTGCAAAACAGACTTTTTGAACTATCTGCGGGTACGGGAATGGCAGGATATTTATACCCAGCTTCGCCAGGTCGTGCGTGAACTGGGCATTCCCGTTAACAGCGAGCCAGCGGAGTACAGAGAGATTCACTGTGCCTTGCTGACCGGATTGCTGTCACACATCGGTCAGAAAGATGCCGACAAACAGGAGTTTACGGGCGCGCGCAATGCTCGCTTTGCCATCTTCCCAGGGTCCGGTTTGTTTAAAAAGCCGCCTAAGTGGACAATGGTGGCAGAACTGGTTGAAACCAGCCGCCTCTGGGGCCGCATCGCGGCGCGTATCGATCCCGAGTGGATTGAGCCGCTGGCTCAGCACCTGATTAAACGCAGCTACAGTGAACCTCACTGGGAGAAATCGCAGGGCGCCGTTATGGCCAGCGAAAAGGTTACCCTGTACGGTTTGCCGATTGTGGCCGCGCGCAAGGTGAACTACGGCACCATCGATCCAACGCTCAGCCGCGAGCTGTTTATTCGCCACGCGTTGGTTGAAGGCGACTGGCAAACGCGCCACGCATTCTTCCGTGCCAATCAGAAACTGCGCAGTGAAGTCGAGGATCTGGAACATAAATCCCGTCGCCGCGATATCCTGGTGGATGACGAAACTCTGTTTGCGTTCTACGACCAGCGCATTGGCAAAGACGTTGTTTCAGCCCGCCATTTTGATAGCTGGTGGAAACAGGCCAGCAAAACCAATCCTGAGCTGCTGAATTTTGACAAGCAGATGCTGATTAAAGAGGGCGCAGATAAGGTTAGTCAGCTTGATTATCCCAACGTCTGGCATCAGGGAAACCTCAAACTTAAACTGAGTTACCAGTTTGAGCCGGGCGCGGATGCTGATGGCGTCACGGTCCATATTCCGTTACCGCTGCTTAACCAGGTGGATGAAGCCGGCTTTGAGTGGCAGATCCCCGGTGTGCGGCGTGAGCTTATCATCGCACTGATCAAATCCTTACCTAAGCCGCTGCGGCGCAACCTGGTGCCTGCTCCTAACTATGCTGAAGCCTTCTTAGGCCGGGTTACTGCAATGGAGATGCCATTGCTCGATGCGCTGTCGCGGGAATTCCGCCGGATGACCGGCGTGACGCTGGAACGGGACAACTGGCAATGGGAACAGGTGCCCGATCATCTGAAAATGACGTTTCGTGTTGTCGATGAACACAACCGCAAACTGCAGGAAGGTAAAGATCTGGCCGCGCTGAAAGTGCTGTTAAAAGGCAAGGTACAGGAAACGCTGTCCCAGGTGGCGGACGATGGCCTGGAGCAGAGCGGTTTACATCTCTGGAGCTTCGGCGATTTACCCCGGAGTTACGAGCAAAAACGCGGCAACTATCAGGTTAAAGCCTGGCCAGCCCTGGTGGACGAGAAGGACAGCGTCGGCATCCGTTTGTTTGACAGTGAGCATGAGCAGCAGAAAATGATGTGGCGCGGTCAGCGTCGTTTACTGTTACTGAATATCCCTTCACCGGTGAAGTATCTGCACGAAAAATTACCCAACAAAGCCAAGTTGGGGCTGTATTTTAACCCTTACGGCAAGGTGATGGAGTTGATCGATGACTGCATTGCCTGCGGCGTGGATAAGTTAATCGCAGAGGCCGGTGGTCCGGCATGGGAACAAACGCAGTTTGAAGCGCTGCGTGAGAAAGTGCGCGCCGAGCTGAATGACACCGTGGTAGCGATTGCGAAGCAGGTTGAGCAGATTCTGACAGCGGTGTTTAACATCAATAAGCGTCTTAAAGGACGCGTTGATATGACGCTGGCACTGGCATTGGCGGATATTAAAGCGCAGATGAATGGCCTGGTTTACCGGGGGTTTGTCACCCAGAACGGCTGGCAGCATCTGGCAGATACGTTACGTTATTTACAGGGCATTGAGCGTCGGCTGGAGAAGGTGGCGGTCGATCCTCACAGCGATCGTGCCCGTATGCTCAAAGTGCAGGCCATTGAGCAAGCATGGCAGGCCTGGCGTAACAAACTGCCGCCACAGCGTCAGGATGATGAAGACGTGCAGCATATCCGTTGGATGATAGAAGAGTTACGTATCAGCCAGTTTGCTCAGCAGCTTGGCACGCCTTATCCGATCTCGGATAAACGTATCTTACAGGCGATGGAGCAAATTGCAGGGTAGCCATTGATGCCTGATGTGATGAGCGAAAAAAAGCCCGCACCTTGATGGATGCGGGCTTTTTTATGCGTTCAGAGCGTGTAAACCCTCAGGCAAGCTACTGGGCCAGCGCTTCAAGCCGGTCTTTAAACGAGGTCACGGCAATGGCCCGGTTGTCGGCAAGATAGCGGTCTTTTGCTGCCGGTGCCGAACTCTGTACGGCAATGAGCTGCCAGCCTTTATCGCCTTTCAACAGTAAAGGCGAACCACTGTCGCCAGGCAAGGTATCACACTGGTGCGATAATACGGCGCGTTGCGCCCAACCTGTTATCAGGCAGTCGCTATGTGAATACAAGGTGTCCAGATGATCGGCCGGATAGCCAGCCTGCGTGACTTTACGTCCAGCGTTTTTCAGCGCTTCCGTTAAATCACTGCGTGAACCGTCAAACAGGGGAATAGGGGTGATGGCAGAAGGCGGATTACGCAGAATAACCAGACCGTAGTCGAACGGCGCCGCGCTGCTGGGCACGATCCATCCCTCGCCATCGGCCTTCAGTTTGTTAACCAAAGAGGGTTCAACGCGGGCATCAATATCATGAATTTCGTAGCGCCACCCTTTTTTGGTGGACATAAAACGCAGCGCAACCGGCTTATCAAACTTGCCCGGTGGCGTCAGTAAACAGTGACCCGCCGTCAGGGCCAGATGGGGAGAGATCAGCGTGGCGGTGCACAGGTTACCGCTTTCGGTTTCCAGTTGGCCTATCGCATCCCAGGGCGCGGAACTGACGTCGGTAATTGCCTGACGGTGATCTTTACCGAAAAACAGCATTTTTATTTCGGCAGGCGTCGGCGAGTCGTCATCATCATCGGCATGAACACAAGCGGTGAAACTGAAAAGTCCAACGATTAACAGGGTAGCCAGGCGCATAGAACTCTCAATAGCGAGAAAAAGAAAACGTTTTTGTTATAGCTGAAGTGACATAACTATAGTCAGTGAGCGGTAAAAAAGGGAGTTTTTTCAGTTAATCAGTACGCTACAGCGACTAAATAAAAAAACTGGCCGCGATAACGCCACATAAGATCATCACAATCAGAATAATTTCGAAGCGATAGCGACGGACCATATTAGCCACTCCAGTAAAGAAACACCCGGCAGAACCGGGTGTTTTTAATGATTAACGCTTACTCGGAACCCGAAGGGGTAGCCTTATTTTTTAGCGGCTTTTTTGTGGTGTTTTTTAGCAGCCTGGGCTTTCTGAGCTGGTTTAGCTTTGTGGTGTTTTTTAGCGGCCTGAGCTTTCTGGGCTGCTTTAGCTTTGTGGTGTTTTTTAGCAGCCTGAGCTTTCTGGGCTGGTTTAGCTTTGTGGTGCTTTTTAGCAGCCTGGGCTTTCTGAGCTGGTTTAGCTTTATGGTGTTTTTTAGCAGCCTGCGCTTTCTGAGCGGTATCTTTCTTAGCTACTTTCTTTTTAGCAGCCTGAGCTTTCTGCGCGGTGTCTTTCTTAACGGCTTTCTTCTTAGCAGCCTGTGCTTTCTGTGCAGCTTTGTGATGCTTCTTGTGAGCAGCAGCTTTGTGTTCAGTTTTAGCAGGTGCAGCGGTAGTAGTAGTGGTTGCAGCAGCTGCTGGAGCAGCAGTTGTCTCGGCAGCGAAAGCAACTGAAGACAGACCCATAGCAGCGGCGATTACCAGTGCAAATAATTTTTTCATTGCAAAACCCTCGGACTATTTTTTCATGTGTAGCCCACTGCGGGGCCGGTGAAATGACTATATGAGAAAATAAGCAGCGCGTCCGTGGGTCATTGGTATCGCCGTGTAACCGATTGTACAACATGGGGAAGGGGACAGAGAAAGGCGACCCTCAGGTCGCCTGCTACCTTAACTGTTCAGGTAACGCTGCTCAAGATGTTTGCGGAAATAGTGCGGATTAAGCGCTTCGCCCGTGGCGTTAAGCATCAACTGCTCGGTAGAGAACCGGCTACCGTGTTGCCAGATATTCTGTTGCAGCCAGTTAAAGATGGGCTGTAACTCGCCATGTTGAATCAGCTCGGCCGACTGCGGAATGGCTTTTTGCAAGGCCTGAAACAGCTGTGCGGCGTACATCGCGCCTAACGTGTAGGTCGGGAAATAGCCAAATGCACCGTCAGTCCAGTGAATATCCTGCATACAGCCATTGCGATAGTTTCCACGCGTATCAATACCAAGGGACTGTTGCATCTTCTCATCCCACAGGGCGGGAATATCCTCAACCTCAATATCGCCTTCGATCAAAGCACGTTCGATTTCATAACGCAGAATAACGTGCGCGGGGTAGCTGAGTTCGTCAGCATCAACGCGTATTAAACCGGGTTTAACCTGCTGAGTCAGGCGCACGAAGTTATCGGCCTGCAGTGCCGGCTGGTCACCCATTTTGCTGATAACCTGCGGCAGGATGCGCTGCAGGAACTGGCTGCTGCGGCCCAGCTGCATTTCCATAAACAGGCTCTGCGACTCGTGGATCGCCGTGGATCGCGCCAGCGCGACCGGCTGGCCACGCCACTGTTTTGGCAGGTTTTGCTCGTAACGGGCATGACCTGTTTCATGAATCACACCCATCATCGCGCTCAGGAACTCATCCTGATTGTAACGCGTAGTAATGCGCACATCTTCCGGTACACCGCCGCAGAACGGATGTGCGCTGATATCGAGCCGACCATGGTTAAAATCGAATCCCAGCTCCGCCATAATGCTAAGCCCCAGCTCGCGCTGCGCATCAATAGCGAACGGTCCCTGAGGTTTTACCACCGGCTGCTGCGCCTGTTTTTCTACGACCTGTTGTAACAGCTGGGGCAACCAGGTTTTTAACTGCCCAAAGGTTTCATCCAGCCGGGCGCTGGTCATCCCCGGCTCAAAAACGTCAAGCAGGGCATCATAACGGGAACAGCCATTGGCCTGCGCGCGTAGCTGCGCTTCTTCACGGCTTAAGCGCACCACCTCTTTTAAATTCGGGGCAAAACCCTGCCAGTCATTCGCCGGACGCTGGCTGCGCCAGGCATGCTCGCAACGGGAACCCGCGATGGATTTCGCCTCGACCAGTTCAGCGGGCAGCAAGGTGGCCTGCGTCCAGGCGCGACGCATCTCAAACAGGTTGGCGCGCTCTACATCATTCAGCGGTTGCTGCTCGGCCTGTTCCAGCCACTCGCCCAGACGTTTGTCCGTCAGAATCTGGTGTTGCAAAACACTCATCTCTGCCAGCGCTTCGCCACGTGCGGCGCTGCCACCGGCGGGCATCATGGTTTGCATATCCCATCCGGCGATGGCGCTGACGTGACTGAAGCGCGACAGGCGCTGAAAAGTGGCACAAAGTTGTTGATAAGCTGAAGTCACACAAAGCTCCTGAATGCGTTAATGTCGTGGGAGTTCCCGAAAGGGAAGATCCAGTGGCCAGCAGAGACGGACGCTGGCCCCGCCAAGCGGGCTGGTTTCAATGGAAACCCTGCCGCTGAGCGCGTGGGCGATAGAGTGAACGATGGCAAGGCCAAGTCCACAGCCGCCGGTTGCGCGATCACGGCTCGGGTCGAGCCGTACAAAAGGTTCGAATACGCGTTCACGTTCGTCAAGGGGAATGCCTGGGCCGTCATCCTCAACCTGCAGATTTCCCTGGGCACCATCAAACCACAGGCTGACCCGTAACCGCTGACTGGCATAGCGCAGGGCGTTATTCACCAGATTATCCAGCACACGCTCCATGAGCCGGGTGTCCGAGATGCCGTAGTTTTCACGCTGGGGCAAATCCAGGTCAATTTGCGTCTCCGGGTTGATTGCCCGGAAGTCTTCCATGCGTTCACGTAACCAGTTCGCCAGATCCAGCGATTGCAAATTAAGATCGACGCGCGGCCGGTCAAGGCGAGCATAGGTCAGCAGCTCTTCAATCAGGCTCTCTAACTGACTGACGTCGCGGTTTAATGCCGCCGACTCCGCTTCCGTCAGGTTATCGCTCATCTCCAGGCGATAACGCAGGCGCACCAGCGGGGTACGTAATTCGTGGGCGATACCGTCAATCAGCTGCTTTTTACTGGCGACCAGTGTATTGATGTTCTCTGCCATTTGGTTAAACGCCACCCCAACCCTGAACAGGCTGGAGGTGCTGTCAAAGTGGGTTCGGACATCCAACTGCCCCTGGCCGAAACGCTGGGCGGCGTGTTCCAGTCGTAGCATCTCTTTCCAGTGCGGGCGCAGCCAGATAAAGACCGGCAGCCCCAGCGACATGCCGATAAACACCACCAGCGCCATATCCAGCAGTCGCATCTGATGCAGGTAGAAGAGATAAGGGATTGGCCCCACGGTCAGAACGTAGTGACTGCGCGGAATGTGCTGCAGGAAGGTGTACTTATCATCCAGTGCGACGATTTCGCCTGCGCGCAGCCGACGAAGTTCGTTTTCATCCAGTTCAAATTTACTCATTGGCTCGATATGCAGCTCAAACGACAAGCCGAGATCCAGACTTTTAATGGTCTTGTTCCAGTCGCGCGGGGGGATTTCACGCAGCTCACTGCGAATCAGATAGAGCGAACTGGCCATTAAGTCGTTCATCGACTGGCGACCGGCGCGCTCGGCGGTAAATTTGTATACCAGCCCGACCATCAGCGACATCACCAGGAAACAGACAAACAGCAGCAGGTAGAACTGAATAAAAAGTTTTTTCATACCGAACGCGTGTCCCAGGCCTGCGGCGCAAACAGATAGCCTTTGTTACGGATAGTTTTAATACGAAAGGGTTCAGTGGCGCTGTCGTGTAGCTTTTTACGCAGGCGCGAAATCGCCACGTCAATACTGCGATCCATCCCGTCATAGCTGACGCCGCGCAGGGTTTTCAGCAGGGCGTCACGATTCAGAATTTGCCCGGCATGACTTGCCAGTACCCAAAGCAAATCGAAATCCGCCGTAGAGAGGGCAATGTTTTCATCAAACAGCACGACCTGGCGATTGAGCGCATCAATCGTCAGTGAACCAAAGCGCAACATGCGGTTGTTTTTCGCCGGCGCAGGGGCTTCTTCACTCTGTCCCTGTTGGGACTGCCGCAGATGCAGCCGCAGCCGAGCCAGCAACACCGCTGGGGGAGCCGTTTTGAGGATATAATCCTGCGCGCCCATCTCCAGCGCCAGAATATGGTTCATGTCGCTGTCGAGAGAGGTCAGCAGCACAATCGGCCCCTGCCATTCTGCGCGCAAATCACGACAGATGGACATGCCATCCTTACCGGGCAGCATAATATCCAGCATGACCAGGTCGGGTTGCTGTTCGGCAATGGTCGCTTCCGCCCGATCGCCGCGCGTCTCCACAATCACTTCAATATCATGCCGTCCAAGATAAGCGGCAATCAACGAACCGACTTCGGGTTCATCTTCTACGTAAACGATTTTGTGCATGATTCTTTCTAACGTAAAAAGGAGGAGTAAAGCATAACTTTTCCTGGCGCAGAGCTCTATGCAATCACACGAAATATCCTTGAGTAACTAGGATATATTCCGCAAAATATGCAATCATTAACCCTGCGTTTAACGTGAGTTCCGGATTCATTGTGATCACCTTGAGGAGCCAAAGTGTTTGATAAAGAGCTGGCATCAGCGGTATACCGCGATCGCATCTGCTTTAATTACAGTGATTTCCTGTCGGCATCCTGTAAAAAACGATGGAGCTTTGTGGATGCGATCTACGGCGTACTGCCTATATTCGGCATGGTGACACGCAAATCTGCGCACAGCTTGCAGGCGAGTGAAGATCAGCTTAAAGAATTAGCATTACAAATCATTTCAACCCAGGTCAGCGATGAAATTAACATCGCCCGTCTGATCACGCTCGCTGAGCAGCAACAGATTTGCCGCTTCGATATCCAACTGCCGTATCCGTTGTCGGATAAACAGCTGGAGGCGATTCATGAAGAATACCGCAAGCCTGTTGCGCTGACACAGCAGGATGACCTGCTGTGTGTGGTTCTGGGGCAGTCTCACTAAGCCAGCAATTCCCACATCGCAGGAAGGGTTGCCGCTACGATTAGCATCATGGCAACCCGTTCTACCGGCTTCAACGCCACCTCATGTCCGCCACGTCGCGCAAAAATAAACAGTAAAATACCTGGAGCATACAGCACCACCGACATAAACAGATGCAGTGGGCCTGATGCATACAACAGCCAGATACCATACAGGCTGGCACCGACACCCACGGCCAGTGCCCAGGGCTTTTGCTGTCCTTTAACGACCTTAATCAAATACAGGCCGACCAGCAAATAGGGCACCAGAATCATTTCAGACGCAATGGTTAACAGGGTGTTGTAATCCGCACCGGTCAGGGCGATAAGGATCAGGCAAACCTGAATGCTGCCGTTGGTCAGCCACAATGAGGCGGCAGGCGCGTTACGTGCGTTCTGGCGGGCAATGCTGCGTGGAAACGCACCTTGCTGTGCCGCGATCAGGGGCACTTCAGCCGCCATAATGGTCCAGCTCAGATAGGCACCACAAACAGAAATAATCAGGCCCACCACGATAATGGCGTTGCCCCAGCTCCCCGTCAGCCGCGTCATTAAGCCTGCCATGGAGGGATTGCGCATTTCCGCCAGCTCAGCGCGGGGAACCACACCCAGTGACAGCAGGGTAACCAGTAAATAGACCAGCAGGGCAGCCAGCACGGCCAGCAGCGTGGCGCGTCCGACATCTTTTTTATGACGGGCGCGTGATGACACAACCACCGCACCTTCAACGCCGATAAATACCCACAGGGTAATCAGCATTGTCTGTTTAACCTGTTCCCACAACTGTACGCCCAGACTGAGCCCGGAAAAATCAAACCGGAAGCGGTCATAATTAAAGGCGATCACGGCCAGCACAATAAACAGCAGCAACGGGACCAGTTTGCCCAGGGTCGCCAGCAGATTAATGCTGGCTGCGGTTTGCACGCCGCGCAGCACCAGCCAGTGCACCAGCCACAGCAATACCGATGCGCCCAGCATGGCCTGCCAGGTATTACCATTGCCAAAGAGGATTCTGTCAGGCGTGTCGGTGAAGAAACTCAGCGCAGAAAAAACAATGACTAAATACGAAACGTTAGCGATAACCGCGCACAGCCAATAACCCCAGGCGGAACAAAAACCAGTGAGTTCGCCAAATCCGGCGCGGGCATAGGTAAAAATGCCACCGTCCAGTTCGGGCTTCAGCCGTGTCAGTAACAGCATGGCCAGCGACAGGAAAATAATGCCCGCGCCGGTGATCAGCCAGCCGATTAACAGGGCCGCCGGACCTGCAACTGCCGCCATGTTTTGCGGCAGGCTGAAAACACCGGCTCCCAGCATTGAGCTGAGTACCAGCGCTGTCAGGGCACTGAGGCCTAATTTTTTCTCCAAAACGTTCTTCCTGCTAGTATAAGTGGCTGGATAACCAGCATAAACACAACGTTATATCGTGATTGTGTTACGTATAACGCGTTTAATACTCTGAAAAACAGGCGGAGGATTTTACGGAGTGCGGTGCGGGATGGCAATGCGTGGTTATGCAAAATCGAGCAGGAATTATGCAAACAGACAGCAGGGCGGCGATCGCCGCCCTGGCGCGTGCTACTTAAACAGGTCAGCCGTTACGGTCAGGTTACCACCGCTCTGGTTCTGCCACTGACGCGTCACATGGTAAAATTTAGCCCCTTTCGCGCCTGCGCGCTTGGCGGTTTCCTGTGAGACTTCAGTCGGGGAACCGAAATGCCCACTGAAGGTCACGGTATCAAACGGCTGCATCTGCGCCGCGGTCACCGCATTCACTTCCTGAATTTCCTTGCCGTCCGGCAAAGTCACCGAATAACGCTTACCGGTTGAGCTTTGGGTCTCAAAGAAACGGCCCACGGCGTTGCTTGGGGTTTCGGATGAAGCCACGCCCGGAATTTCAACTTTCTTCGCTTCGGCTCCGCCTGCGGCCAGAGCCGCTTTACCTGCCTGAGAGTCGGCCGGGATGGTGTCCGGGCTCTGTACCACACGTTGTTTGGCATCGGCCTTATAGATGTAGGCCGTCACAAACTGATTGCCGCCAGTATTGGCATCAACCTGACGCACAATAAAGAAGGAGGCTGCGCCTTTTTCTTTCGCGGCTTTGGAAATGGCTTCATTTACCTCAGGCTGGCTTGGGAAAAAGCCGCTGACGGTAACGGTATCGAAAGGCTCCAGACGATAAGCTTCCGCCTTCGGCAGCTCTTTCAGGCCATTGAACATCCGATAGTCGGTTTCCTGGCTGGCTTTAGGGGCATTAGCCTTGTACAGATCGGCGGTCACACGCCAGTTACCGCTGTTACCGTTGCTGTCGTTAATGCCTTGAATGTAATAGGAATCTGCATTCATTTCATCAGCACGCTTTGATACAGCATCAGCCGCATCGCCAATTGCATTAAAACGACCGGTGATATTAATACGTTCGAATGGCTTCAACGCGGCCGCTTGTTCTGGCGTCAGCTCTTTAGCCGCAAACGCATTTGCTGCCAGCAGAGATAACAGGGTAGATGCCAGAATAGTGTTCTTCAGCTTCATAAAAATGATCCTTCGCCTTACGCAAAATGAGTACGAAAACGTGCTGGACTCTTGATGTATAACAGATTAGCCGCTGATTATTACATGTTATAAACACGCTGTCGCAGCCATTTTTTGCGATATCTCTCTTGTTGTGAACCAGATTATTTAATCACAGCGTCACGCGACGCTATTTTGCCTTACGCTTACGACAATAAGATGAATTGACCAGTAAATGTATCGATAAAGTGGTTAATACATTGTTAATTTTGGCTTTTTCCAAAAGGAATATCAGGGCGGAACAGGTGATATTTAGCAGATTATCTGCTGCGAGAGTCTTCGTGCAGTGCGGACAGGCGGAATTGCCGTGCTTCAACTGGATATTACGGCAAATGTGACAGATGTGGGTCTGTGTAGTAGATCGTCCGTAACAATTTCAGTAGGTTTAGATACGATTAGGTTATTGCATTTCATTCACAACGCCTGAAAGCGGGTGTCGTCACGGCATTGTGTACCACAAGGATCATCCTCCTTTAATCGATGAAAGGGAAAACTATGTTAATTGGAATACCCAAAGAGCGATTGGCTAACGAGTCGCGCGTGGCAGCCACGCCCAAGACCGTTGAACAGCTCATCAAGCTGGGTTTCAGCGTGACCATTGAACATGATGCAGGCAAGCGCGCCAGCTTTGATGATGACAGCTACAGGGCCGCTGGCGCTGCGGTGAGTGACAGCCAGCAGGTCTGGCAGGCCGATATCGTGCTAAAGGTCAATGCACCGGATGACGAAGAGATCGCGCTCACCCGCGAGGGCAGTACCCTGGTAAGCTTTATCTGGCCCGCCCAACATCCTGAGCTGCTTGAAAAGCTGGCTGCGCGTCATGTCACCGTCATGGCCATGGATGCGGTGCCGCGTATTTCTCGCGCCCAGTCGCTCGACGCGCTCAGTTCCATGGCAAATATTGCCGGTTATCGCGCCATCGTCGAGGCCGCTCATGAGTTTGGCCGCTTCTTTACCGGGCAAATCACGGCGGCGGGGAAAGTCCCACCGGCTAAAGTCATGGTGATTGGTGCAGGCGTTGCCGGCCTGGCGGCGATTGGTGCGGCAGGCAGCCTTGGTGCCATCGTGCGCGCCTTTGATACGCGCCCTGAAGTCAAAGAGCAGGTCCAGAGTATGGGGGCGGAATTTCTCGAACTGGATTTTGCAGAGGAGGCCGGCAGCGGCGATGGCTACGCCAAAGTAATGTCCGATGCCTTTATCAAAGCTGAAATGGCGCTGTTTGCTCAGCAGGCTCAAGAGGTGGATATCATCGTCACTACGGCGCTGATTCCAGGTAAGCCGGCGCCAACGCTGATTACCGAAGAGATGGTTGCCAGCATGAAGCCGGGCAGCGTTATTGTTGACCTTGCGGCGCAAACCGGCGGCAACTGCGCACTCACCGTTGCCGATCGGGTGACGGTCACAGAGAACGGCGTGAAAATTATTGGCTACACCGATTTACCCAGCCGTTTGCCGACCCAGTCCTCACAGCTTTACGGCACCAACCTCGTCAATTTGATGAAGCTGCTGTGTAAAGAGAAAAACGGTGAGATCGATATTGATTTCGATGACGTAGTTATTCGTTGCGTAACGGTCGTGCGTGAAGGCGATGTCACCTGGCCTGCACCACCAATTCAGGTGTCAGCCGCTCCGAAAGCCACCACCACCGCTGCACCTGTGCAGAAAAAGAGCGAGCCTGCGGCCGCATCACCACGGCGTAAGTATCTGCTGCTGGCCGTGTTTATCGTGCTGTTTGGCTGCCTGGCCAATGTGGCACCCAGTGAATTTCTCTCGCATTTTACGGTGTTCGCGCTCGCCTGCGTGGTGGGTTACTACGTGGTGTGGAACGTGAGCCATGCGTTGCATACACCGTTGATGTCAGTCACCAATGCCATTTCCGGCATTATCGTGGTGGGGGCCGTATTGCAAATGGGTCATGGCGGCTGGGTCAGTTTCCTTTCTTTTATTGCCGTATTGATCGCCAGTATCAATATCTTCGGTGGCTTCACCGTCACGCAGCGTATGCTGAAAATGTTTCGTAAGGGGTAACCGATGTCTGGCGGATTAGTGACTGCAGCATACATTGTTGCCGCAATACTTTTTATTATGAGCCTTGCGGGTCTTTCAAAACATGAAAGCTCAAGACAAGGGAATATCTTTGGCATCAGCGGCATGGCAATTGCCTTGTTCGCCTCCATCTTCGGCCCGGACAGCAGCAATGTCGTCTGGATTTTGCTGGCAATGATCATCGGCGGCGCCATCGGCATCCGGCTGGCAAAACGGGTTGAAATGACTGAAATGCCCGAACTGGTCGCAATACTGCACAGTTTCGTCGGCCTGGCCGCGGTACTGGTGGGGATTAACAGCTATATCGATCATGCGCCCGGTCTGCCTGCGGTGATGGAAAACATCCACCTCAGTGAAGTGTTTATCGGCATTTTTATTGGCGCGGTCACCTTTACCGGTTTCCTGGTCGCCTTCGGTAAGCTGTGTGGCAAACTGTCGTCGCGGCCGCTGATGCTGCCACACCGCCACAAGCTGAATCTGCTGGCGTTGGTGGTGTCGTTCCTGCTGTTGGTCTGGTTCGTTAACACTGACAGTCCCGGCGCGCAGGGATTTGCCCTGTTTGTCATGATGGTGATCGCACTGGCGTTTGGCTGGCATCTGGTCGCTTCCATCGGCGGGGCAGATATGCCGGTGGTGGTGTCCATGCTGAACTCCTATTCCGGGTGGGCGGCGGCGGCGGCTGGTTTTATGCTCAGCAACGATCTGTTGATCGTGACAGGCGCGCTGGTGGGGTCGTCGGGGGCGATTCTCTCTTACATTATGTGTAAGGCCATGAACCGGTCGTTTATTAGCGTGATTGCAGGCGGCTTCGGCAGCGACAGCAGCGCGGTAGCGGACAGTGAAGAGGCTGGAGAGCACCGTGAAATCAGCGCGGAAGACACGGCTGAAATGCTTAAAGCATCCAGTAGCGTCATTATTACGCCCGGCTACGGCATGGCGGTGGCGCAGGCGCAATATCCGGTGGCGGAGATCACGGAAAAGCTGCGTGCCCGTGGCATAAAAGTACGATTTGGTATTCATCCGGTCGCCGGGCGTTTACCCGGTCATATGAATGTGCTGCTGGCAGAGGCAAAAGTGCCTTATGACGTGGTACTGGAGATGGACGAAATCAATGATGATTTCAGCGACACGGATACGGTGCTGGTCATCGGGGCCAACGACACAGTCAATCCCGCCGCTCAGGACGATCCCGGTAGCCCGATTGCCGGTATGCCGGTGCTTGAAGTCTGGAAGGCGCAGAATGTGATTGTGTTTAAGCGCTCGATGAATACCGGTTACGCCGGCGTCCAGAATCCCCTGTTCTTTAAAGAAAACACCCATATGCTGTTTGGTGATGCCAAAGCCAGCGTGGAAAATATCCTGAAAGCGCTGTAATAAAAAAGGGCGACTCACAGGGTCGCCCTTTTTGCAGTAAGAAGGATCAGTCGTTCTCGTCTTCGTCATCCAGCGTAATCGGTGAAACAAAATCATCCGGTTTTATCGCCAGCAGGTCACAGCGCAGATGATCGATGACCTGTTCAGCCGTGTTACCCAGAAACGCCGCAGACAACCCGGTACGGCCGATAGTGCCCAGGACAACAATTCCCGCGTCCAGATGTAACGATAATTCGGGGATCACTTCTTCCGGTAAGCCTTTTTCAACATGCGTAAATTCTTCACTGATGGAGAATTTCTGCCGCAAGGCTTTCATCGCCACCAGGTGTTGACCGCGGATGGCGTCGTTGTACACGCTGGGATCAAAGTCGGGCAGCTCAATGGCGATATTGATAGGCGTAATGGGATAGGCGCCGACCAGGTGAACTTCGGTATGGTTAACGCTTTCTGCCAGTTTGACGGTTTCGCGGATTAATTTCTGATTCAGTGCATCATGGTGAGGTTCTTCACTGGCAAGGTTAACCGCCACCAGTGCTTTGCCGCCTTCGGGCCAGGGCTGATCTTTAACCATCCACACAGGGCAAGGGCACTTGCGTAACAAATGCCAGTCCGTGGGGGTAAAAATTACCGCCTCCAGCCGATCGTGTTGATGTGCCATCTTAAGCACTAAATCATGCTGGTGCGCCAACACTTCCTGGATAATGGCCTCATAAGGGCGATTGTGCCAGATCACTTTGATATCGATATCCACGCCAGCATCCAGATAGGCTTTGGCCTGTTCACGTATCCACTCTGAGCGCTGGCTAATCACGCCCTGACGCATGGAGGTACGCTCATCCGGTGAGAGCAGGGTGGTCATTTCATATGAGAAGTCGTAGATAGGCAGAAAAGCTTTGATTTTGCCGCCGATAAGCTGGTTGAGATATACCGCACGTCGCAGCGCGGGCTGGTCATCCTGTTGCGGATCGATGGCGACCAGAATATTTTGATACTGGGACATAGGCTACTCTCCTTAAACCAAAGCGACTGGATTAAAGATAGCCTATGTTAAGTGCACTAAGAAAGTGAAAAAGATGTAGCCGGATCAATAAAATAAGATTTATTAACCCGGCTTATCTGTCAGGCGGCCTGGTGACTTTGACCCGCCAGACCTTCCAGCATGGCGTGGTTCTCAATGGTGATATATTTGCCTTTCACGGCCAGCATGCCGGATTTCTGAAAGCGGCCCAGTAAACGGCTAATGGTTTCAACGGTTAAACCCAGATAGTTGCCGATATCGCCACGCGTCATGGTCAGACGGAACTCACGCTGGGAGAAACCACGCTGGCCGTAACGGCGGGATAAATTCCAGATAAAGGCCGCCAGGCGCTCCTCTGCGTTTTTCTTCGACAGCAACAGGATCATGTCCTGATCGCCTTTGATTTCGCCACTCATCAAACGCATCATCTGCTGACGCAGAGCAGGCATTTTGCCCGACAAATCATCCAGCGTATCAAAGGGGATTTCACAGACCATCGCCGTTTCCAACGCCTGGGCAAAGCTGGGATGGCTGGCATTCATAATGGCATCAAAGCCGACCAGATCGCCGGCGAGGTGGAAGCCGGTAATTTGCTCATCGCCCTGTTCGGTAATGGTATAACTTTTAATGGTGCCGGAACGAATAGCATAAAGCGATCGTAGGTCGTCACCTGCTTTGAACAGCGTATGGCCTTTTTGAATGGGTTTCTTTCGCTCAATAATATTATCAAGCTGGTCCAGCTCATGTTCGTTAAGTGTGAAAGGGATGCATAACTGGCTGATGCTGCAATCCTGGCAGTGAATCGCACAACCGCCTGACTGTATACGTTTTTCAGGGAACATAATGGTTTGCTCGACGATAATTGACTGTGGTCAATTTTACCATTTTTTGGTCGTAAAGGAACTCATCCGAGCAGTTTTTAGGCCTACAGAAAGTGTGGTTTGTTAACGGCGGCTAAAGGCTGTTCTGACGGGCTTTTTTGATGTCAAAGTGTAACCTCCGTAAATAAATGTTTACGCTTTTTTGATCTAAAACAGAATCCATCTTCACTGTCATGCCTGGCGAAAACGCTAAAAACGGGATTAGCGCAGACTTTCCCGATTTTGCTACTATTCGGGTTATATACAATTTTGCGTCATATCATTTAACAGGGGCGAGCCATGAACCTTGACGATGACAATCTGTTCCGTGACGCGATGAATGACGTTACGCCACTGAAGGATGCGGATAATACGCTGTGGAATAATCTCTCCGCCAGCAAGAAAACCCGCCAGCCGCCGCCAGAACAGGAAGATGAAAATTTTTTAACCCGCGGCTATCTGGACATTATCCCGCTGGATCAGCCGCTGGAATACAAAGCTGAAGGTATTCAGCAGGGTGTGCTAGATAAATTACGCAAAGGCCAGTATGCGCTGGACGCCAGCCTTAATTTACTGCGTCAACCCGTGGAAGCTTGTCGACAGAACCTGTTTACGTTTATTCGGGACGTGCGACAAGCAGGGTTTCGCAACCTGCTAATCATTCATGGTAAAGGGCGCGACAGCGAATCCCACGCCAATATTGTGCGCAGTTATCTTGATCGCTGGCTGCGCGAACTGGATGAGGTACAGACGTTTTGTGTGGCGCAAAAGCAGCATGGCGGGGCGGGCGCGCTTTACGTCGGATTGCGTAAGACGGAAAAAGCGCGCCAGGAAAACTGGGAGCGACATGCAAAACGCAGTCGCTAGCTGTGAAACTTACGAATGGTGCTCATAAGGACTTCAGCGCTCAGGCTTAAAGTATCGCCAGTGCGGGTGATAATACCGACCGGTTCGCCAGGCCCGGGAGAGGTAATCGGCAGCGAGAACAGGGCATTGTGGCTGAGATCTTCCTTAATGGCACCTGAAGGCACAAACCAGATGTAGTCATAGCGCAGCGCCAGCTGGCGTGCCAGCGAGGTTGAGGATGTCTCAACGCAGTGCGGCGGCAAACAACAGCCTTGTTCATCCAGCATCTGCTGCGCAAGACGGCGCGGTGCAGTTCCTTCGGGAGAGATGACCACCGGCCACTGCATCGCGCGCGACAACGTGACGTTGTCACTTAAAAGGGGATGTTCGGGCCTGACGACCAGCTTTAACGACTCCAGAAACAGAAGCTCATACGTTAAGCCGGTCATCATCTCTTTGTCGGCCATACGACCAATACCAATGTCAAATTCACCGGCTCTCAGCCCGGCCAGCAACACATTGTTATGTAACGTGGCCACCTGAATGGTGGTATTGGGGCGCAGCTGATGAAAGCGATCGAGAATCTGTGGCAGCATGCCCATGGCGGCCGTGGTCAGCGCGCCAAGGCGGATAATCACCGGACGCTCATTAATCTGTTCGTTAAAGCTCTGACCGGCATGGTTCAGTGCATCCAGCACTTTTACCGCATGGGTCAGAAACTGCTCCCCCATGGTGGTGAGCTGTGCGCCCAGTCGGCCTCGTTCAAACAGCCTGACGCCTGTCAGTTCCTCTAATTCGTTAAGGGTTTTAGAGAGTGCAGGCTGGCTGAGACTCAACGTCTCGGCTGCACGCCCCAGCGTTCCCTGCTGCGCAACGGCAACAAAGGCATGTAAATGACGCAAGCGAATGCGCTGATTGAAAAGGATATTTTTTTCCATTTCCCAAACTTAATGACATTGCCAGGTGACTGGCAACTATTTAAACCGGATTTTGTTAACTTTGCTGCAAATATTTATTAACAAAGTGTACTTTTTGACGGTAATCCCAGTAAGTTATTGATAATAAATACCTGCGCTACGATTCCTTTCGTCATGGCCTGCGCGCAGTCGCTGTAAAATCATCGACTTAATTATCCGCTTGTTGAATGATTATTATTTGCATGCAAAATTCTGCGTTTTATCATTAACGATCGGCTATCATAAGCGCCGTTTTTTCTACCAAAACTGATGGTTTATTTCGTTAAGGAGAGGGTGCCCGTGAGCAGCGTTGAGGCGGTAGATGTTCGCCGGTTAATCAATCAGGGTAGCCTGAGCGGTGGCCAAATTCGATTGATTGTCCTCTGTTTTATCGTGGTCGCCCTCGATGGCATGGATATCGCCATTATGGGCTTCATCGCCCCCTCGCTGAAAACGGCCTGGAACGTGACCAATTCGCAGTTGGGCGTGGTGATCAGCGCGGCACTCATCGGCCTGGCGCTGGGCGCAATGGTTGCCGGGCCGCTGGCCGACCGCTTTGGCCGTCGCTTAATGATTATTTTCAGCGTGCTTTTTTTCGGCCTGTGGACGCTGGCCACCGCGTTTTCCCATTCCATTGAACAGATGGTACTGTTCCGCTTTTTGACCGGGCTGGGGCTGGGCGCAGCCATGCCGAACGTCAGCACGCTGGTTGCCGAATATGCCCCTGAACGCCGACGCTCGTTTATTATCACCGTGGTGTTCTGCGGCTTCACCTTTGGTGCAGCCAGTGGCGGATTTGCCGCGTCCTGGCTGTTGCCGCGCTACAACTGGCATTCCGTCCTGTTATTAGGCGGCATTCTGCCGCTGTTGGTGCTGCCGGTATTAGTAAAGCAGCTTCCTGAATCCGTGCGTTTCCTCATTAGCCGGGGTGCGCCAGCAGAACGCATCCGAACCATTCTGGAACGTATTATCCCCGGCAGCACCCACTCGCATAGTCAGTTTCACGCCTCTGAAGCGGACGCTGCGCAGCCTGAAAAGAATGCCATCGCGACGGTGATTTCCCCTCGTTATCGCACCGGCAGCCTGATGCTGTGGGGCGGCTATTTTATGGGGCTGTTTCTGGTCTATTTGATAGGCAGCTGGCTGCCTTCTTTGGTGAGCAAGCAGGGGATGACCGTTACCCAGGCCGCGATTATTACTGCGATGTATCAAGCGGGCGGCACGCTGGGTTCCTTATTTGCCGGATGGTTGATGGACCGGTTCAATGCCAACCTGGCGTTGGCCGTCATCTACTTTTGCGGTGGCATTGCCATTGTGGCGTTAGGGTTCTCACCGGCACAGGTCACCATAATGAGTAGCATTGCCTTTTTTAGCGGCTTCTGTTTTAACGGGGCCAACACCGGCATGAATGCCTTATCAGCCAGCTATTATCCCACTCATGCCCGCGCGACCGGCTCCAGCTGGATGCACGGTGTTGGACGACTCGGTGCCATCCTGAGCGCGTTTGTGGGGGCCGAAATGCTGACGCTGGGCTGGTCTTTCAACCTGATCTTTTTACTGCTGGCGATTCCGGCCGTGCTCACGACGATAATGCTGGTGATTAAAAACCGTTATGGTTTTAAGCCGATCACAAATTCATGATATTTTCCGCTGGCGACAACGCGTTGGATTACAGTAGCTGCAACGCTCACGCTGTCAGGTGGTTATTATGGATAACTTTTTAAGTGCGGATGCCATCCGTACCGGCTTTTCAAGGGCAATGTCGGACATGTATCAGCAAGAGGTGCCGCTCTACGGCACGCTGATGCAGTTAGTCAAAGAGGTTAATCAGGATACGCTGGCGGCAGATAGTGCATTGCAGCAACGCTTAACCCAGGCTGATGAGATGAGCCGTTTAAACCTGGAACGTCACGGCGCGATTCGCGTCGGCAGTGCTGAAGAGCTGGCCATGTTGCGCCAGATGTTCGCTGTGATGGGCATGTTCCCGGTAGGCTATTACGACCTTTCTCAGGCGGGCGTGCCGGTTCATTCAACCGCTTTTCGTCCCATTGATGACGAGGCACTGCGGCGCAATCCCTTCCGTATCTTCACCTCATTACTGCGACTGGAACTCATCGAGGATCAGGCGCTGCGCGACGAAGCCACAACTATCCTGGCTTCGCGGGATATTTTCACCGCAGGCTGCCGCGCGTTGATTAAACAGCATCAGCAGCAGGGCGGACTGACCGAGGCGCAGGCGCAGCAGTTTATCGACGAGGCGTTAGAAACCTTTCGCTGGCACTCACACAGCCTCGTTGAGAGTAAAACCTATCAGGCGCTCAATCAGCAACACCGGTTGATTGCCGACGTGGTGTGTTTCCCTGCCTGTCATATCAACCATCTTACGCCACGCACGCTGGACATTGACCGCGTCCAGGCGTTAATGCCGGCACGCGGTATCGATCCCAAAGCGGTTATTGAAGGCCCACCACGGCGCAGCGTCCCCATTTTACTGCGTCAGACCAGTTTTAAAGCGCTGGAAGAACCTGTGGTTTTCAAAGATGGCTATCAGGGCACCCACACTGCACGTTTTGGTGAGATTGAACAGCGCGGTGCCGCCTTAACGCCGCAAGGGCGCGCGCTTTACGATCGGCTGCTGAATGAGGCCGGTAGCGGGGCTGACAATCAACAGCATCAGCAGCAGTTGACCGCCGTATTTCAGGCTTTCCCGGATAACGAAACGCAACTGCGCCAGGCGGGACTCGCCTGGTTTCATTATCGCCTCAGTGACAAGGGGCAGGCGGAACCGCCTCGGCATGGTGAATCACTGGATAGCCTGATCGACCAGGGCCGGGTGCTGGCCGATCCCATTATTTATGAGGATTTTCTGCCGGTGAGTGCGGCAGGTATTTTTCAGTCTAACCTTGGTGATAAAACGCAGGCGCGTTCTGCGGGTCAGGCAAGCCGCAGCAGCTTTGAAACCGCACTGGGCTGTGCCGTACTGGACGAAATGGCGCTGTACGCCGCACGACAACAAGCCTCACTACAGCGGTGTGGCATACAGGCATAACAACATCGGGGCGGCTATCGCCCCGATTTACTCAGCTACTGCAACCGGGAATCGCGTACTAGCGTATATTTCCCCGGCCCCAGCAACATAATGATAAAGGCTCCCAGCAGGAATAGCGCTTCGGTTTCCAGCGCCCAGGCACCCACGTCCGTGCGGTGCCAGACCGCCCCGGTTTTTACCAGCAGCGTCGCCACCACCATATTTACCGCAATAATAAACGCCGCAGGCCGCGTCATGAATCCCACAATCAGCATGAGCGGAGCAACTATTTCACCCAGCCATGCGCCCCAGGCAAGAAAGCCCGGCAGGCCGTGCTGTCGCAGCAGGTGAGCAATCCAGCCCACGCCGTGTACCAGCTTGAACTCACCGTGAAACAGCAGTAATCCACCCAGCGTCAAACGTAACAACAGCTTGCCAAAATCAGGATGATCGGTCATTCGAACAAAAAGTTGATTGATACCACTGAACATTTTCCCTTCCTCTAACGGGTTAAACGATACGCTGTACTAAACACACGTTCGCGGGTAGCGGTCAACGACGGCGTGCGTAACCGGTGCGTTTTAGGCGTATTTACCGTTCCCCTTTCTGGACAACGGCAAATTGCCTGAAATAATGACAGCGGACGCAGACAAGGAACAACGCATGAAAAATGAAAAGGGCCTGAAGATCACCCTCGCTGACGGAGAGCTGCAGGGCGGCATTGATGAGGGCATCTTCGTGTTTAAAGGCATTCCCTACGCTGCACCGCCAGTGGGGGAACAACGCTGGCGTGCGCCCCAGCCGGTGCTACCCTGGCAGGGCGTACGACGCGCGCTGCACTTTTCTGCCGCGAGCTGGCAGAACCGCGACTATTGTCTTGCCATGGGCGGGGGCGATCCCGGTGATTTCAGCGAGGACTGTCTTTACCTGAATGTCTGGACGCCAGAGCTGCGACCAGAAAAACCCTTGCCGGTGATGGTGTGGCTGCACGGTGGCGGTTTCACGATCGGTTCGGGTGGTCTGGCCCCCTATAATGGCCAACCGCTGGCCTCACGCGGGGCGGTGATCGTCACGATTAACTACCGACTGGGCCATCTGGGCTTTTTTGCGCATCCGGCGATGGAAAAGGAGCAGGCGGCGAGCGGCACACTTCATAATTTTGCCCTGCTGGATCAGATCGCGGCATTAAAATGGGTACAGCAGCACATTCACGCCTTTGGCGGCGATGCCAGTAACGTTACGCTATTCGGTGAATCCTCGGGCGCACGTAGCGTGTTATCACTCTGCTGCTCACCGCTGGCGGCCGGTCTTTTCCACAAAGGGATAGTGCAAAGTGCCTACAGCCTGCCTGACGTTCCCCGCGCTGCGGCGCTTAAGAAAGGGGTGAAGGTCGCCACCGGTTTGGGTTTGCCCGCTGATGCCAGCATGGAACAGCTCCGCGCGCTGCCTGCCGATGCCTTTTGGGCACTGGACAGCCGCTATGGGCTCGGCCCGGTTGCTATCGCGGGCGATGCGGTTCTGCCTGCCCCTGTGCTGGAGACCTTTATGGCCGGACGCCAGCATCCCCTGCCGCTGATGGCAGGGAGCAACAGCGACGAGGCCAGTGTGCTGGAGTATTTCGGCGTCGATGCCGCCACCGTGGTAGATCGGATTCGCCGCCAAAACCGGTTGAGCTATCGTGTGCTGAAGTGGATTTACCGTGTTGAGCAGGATGCGCTGCTCGGGCGTGCCGCAGCACGCGATATGACCTTTACGCTTCTTCCCTGGCTGGTGATGCGGGCACAGCAAAAAGTCGCTATGCCGGGCTGGCGTTACTGGTTTGATTACGTCTCTGAAAATGCCCGGGATCTCTATCCGCACGGCACCTGGCACGGTAATGAAATTCCCTACGTGATGAATACCCTTGAGAACATGCCCGTAATCAGTGAAGACCGCTGCTTCACGGCTGCAGACCGCGCCTTTGCGCAGCAGGTTAGCGACTACTGGTTCCGCTTCGCCCGCGACGTTAACAGTAAGACGACGCAGCTTGAAGGAGAACGCTCATGGCCCATCTGGCGTGCAGACAGTGACGTGACAATGTCACTTGGTGGCGAGGGTAAGGCGTCATTCAGGCTGCTGCGGGGCTTTATGCGTCGCCGCCTGTCTCTGTTTCGCCTGATGATGGCGCGAATGGTGCGGCTGTAGGGCCAGATTCGTCAGTACCGGATGCACTTGCGCCCACCGCCGGGCCTGATTTTCACTGCAGGCTATGATTTATTGCCATGCAGCCGTGACCGCGTAAAAAAGTATAACAGCACCGTTACATTTTCGGCTTTTCTGCCGATATATCCCATACGCCCGGTTTTACGGGTTAACGTTTAAGGGATTTCAGTATGGGTATGCTTAAAAATTTCACTATTCGCGCGGTAATGCTGACGATACTCGGGCTGTTTTGCCTGCTGTGGAGCGGTATCGGTCTGTTCAGCATTCATTCACTTACGTCATTAAGTGACGGCAATGATGTCGACCGCCATATCGTTGAGCAGATGACCGCGTTGAGTAAAGGTAACGATCAGTATTTTCGTATGATCACGCGTTTGTCGCGCGTAATGGAGAAAAAAACGGCCGGTGTGGCGCAAAACGATGAGGCTTTTGCGCCCGTACAACAGGCATTAGACAGCATGTCTCAGCAGTTAACCCTGTTTAAACAGCTTTCTCCTGGCCCGATGGACCCTGCCGTTGCCAATGACGTGATTGATAAATGGCAAAAATTGCTCGACCAGGGCGTTACTGTTCAGCTTCAGCGTGCCCGTCAGGATTCGCTGGATGTCTATCGCCAACAGGCGAATGACGTCACGCCCGCCCTGAGCCGTGCCTTCGGTGCCAGTACTGAAAACTTCAATAAAGTGGCCAGCGTAAAACTGGGGCAAACGCGCGTCGAAGTCGATCGTCTGACCGCGATGACGAAAACAATGATTTCAGTCACGGTGGTGATTGGCTTGCTGATTCTGCTGTTTACCGACCGTTATCTGGTCAACATGCTGGTCAAGCCGCTGGAAAAAATCCGCGAACATTTTTCAGTGATTGCCAAAGGCGACCTGAGCAAACCCGTCGAGGATATGGGCCGTAACTGCGTCGGTAAACTGGTGCCGCTGTTGAGCGCCATGCAGGACAGTCTGCGCGAAGCCGTCAGTGCTATTCGCAGCGGTACGGAAAATATTTCACGCGGTGCCGCCGAGATTTCGATTGGTAATAACGATCTGTCATCCCGCACCGAAGAGCAGGCCGCCGCGCTGGAGCAAACCGCTGCCAGTATGGAACAACTGACGGCGACCGTGAAATTTAATGCGGAAAATGCGCGCCAGGCCAGCACGCTGACCGAAGCGGCAACGGTAACGGCGAAACAGGGCGGCAGCCTGGTGGGTGAAGTGGTGACCACCATGAACGGCATCTCTGACAGTTCGAAGAAAATTGCTGAGATCACCAACGTCATCAACAGCATTGCTTTCCAGACCAATATTCTGGCGCTCAACGCCGCAGTGGAAGCTGCCCGCGCTGGCGAACAGGGCCGTGGCTTTGCGGTAGTAGCCAGTGAAGTCAGAAACCTGGCGCAACGCAGCGCCGGTGCAGCGAAAGAGATCGCCAGCCTGATTGCCGATTCGGTTGAGCGCGTGGAAAAGGGCGCCCAATTGGTCAGCACCACCGGCGGCACCATGAGCGGTATCCTGAAGTCGGTTCAGGATGTTGATGCGATCATGAAGCAAATCGCCGAGGCCTCAGAAGAACAAAGCAAAGGCATTTCGCAGGTCGGCACGGCGGTGACCGAAATGGACAGCGTGACGCAGCAAAACGCCGCGCTGGTCGAAGAAGTGTCTGCCGCTGCCAGTGCGCTGGCCCTGCAAACGGAAGCCCTGCAGGCTTCGGTGGCGCAGTTCCGTTTGTCCAGTGATGCGCCAGCGGCACTCGTGACCAGCCGAAAACCGCCATCAACACCGGCCAGCCCATCGGCACCTCTTCAGCCGAAAACCGCCACCGCGGATAACGGCGACTGGGTAACCTTCTAAGCGAAACCTGTGCACCGCCTTCATAGCGAAGGCGGTGTTTTACAACGGCCTTCCTGATGAACTATTCCGCTGCCAGATAGCACAGCTTCTCTGCCACCTGATAGGACTTCACAAACGAGGTGACGGGCAGAAACTCGAAGCGTGAATGAAAGTTATGCGCGCCCGTAAAGAAGTTCGGTGTTAATAATCCTTTGGCAGAAAGCGCTGCACCATCGGTACCGCCACGCATAGGGATCACTTTGGGCGCAATATCCAGTTCGCGCAGGGCAGCAAAAATCAGATCAACGGCCCGACGATCGTCACCAATAGCGTTACTAATGTTGCTGTAAATATCGCGAACGGTCATCTCTACCTTGCCCGTGGGATAGCGTGCGGCGATAAGCTCGACAACCTGTTGAAGCTGCTGTTTTCGTGCCGCGAAACTTGTCAGATCGAAATCACGAATCGATGCGTTAAGCGTTGCAACACTGGCGTTGGCCTGCATTTCGTTAAACCAGATATAGCCTTCACGGCCCTCTGTATGTTCCGGCGTCGCCTGTCTGTCGAAGTGGCTGATAAAATCGTGGGCCATCAGCAAGGGGTTAACCAGCACGCCTTTCCCCGACATCGGATGCGCCGGTACGCCGGTAAAGCGGATTTCCGCTGCGGCCGCGTTGAAGTTCTCATACACCACCTCGCCCAGTTCACAGCAGTCAATCGTCCAGGCAAAATCCACATTAAAGCGGGCTTCAAGATCCAGCGCTTTAGCCCCGCGCAGGCCAATCTCCTCGTCGGGGACGAACGCCACCACCACATCGCCATGTTTGCCCTGTAAATTCTCCATCAGCGTCATGACGACGCTCACCGCCGCTTTATTATCCGCCCCTAATACGCTGGTGCCGTCGCTGAAAATGATCGGCTGACCGGTGTAGGGCGCGATCTCCGGATGCGCATCCCGACGCAGCCAGATGTCCTGTTGCGGGTTCAGGCAGAGATCCTCTCCTTGCCAGGTCAGGATCTGTGGATGGATGTCAGGGGACAGCCCGACGTCAACCGTATCAATGTGCGTAATAAACCCAATGCGAGGCGCGCCGGGGCAGTTGCCCGGTTTTACCGCGGTCACAGTGGCATGTTCATCAATCACAACCTGCTCAAGGCCCAGCTCGCGCAATTCGTCCGCCAGGAGCTTCGCCATCGCGTGCTGGCTCGGGGTACTCGGCAATGTGCTCGACCTGGCATCACTTTGACTGCTTACCGCCAGGTAACGAAAAAAACGCGTGATCAGTTGCGTCTGAAGTTTGTCGGTCATCACTAATCCTTATTAGTTGACGTACTGCGGGGTTCGCTATGGTGGAGATTCATGCTATCTATCAAACATCTAAATAATTCATTTAGATATTCTGACTAACGGAAGTCAACAGAAAGCGAGGACAATAATGAGAAACAGGCTAACGACCCTGGCACTGCTTACTGCGGGTATTGCTCTGGCGAGCGGCGTCAATGCGAAAACGTTGGTGTACTGCTCAGAAGGCTCCCCGGAGAACTTTAATCCGCAACTTTACACCTCGGGAACCAGCGTGGATGCCAGCGCAGTGCCGGTATTCAACCGCCTGGTAGATTTTAAGCCTGGCACAACGGAACTGATTCCGAGCCTGGCAGAGCGGTGGGACATCAGTCCCGACGGTAAGGTTTATACCTTCCATCTGCGTCATAACGTCAAATTCCAGAGTAATAAGCTGTTTACGCCCAGCCGCGCGTTTAACGCGGATGATGTGATCTTCTCTTTTATGCGCCAGATGGACAGTAAAAATCCCTATCATGCGGTATCGGGTGGCAACTATTCCAACTTTGACAGCCTGGAGTTGGCGACGCTCATCACCCACATCGATCGCGTAGATGACCATACCGTGCGTTTTACGCTGGCTCATCCTGAAGCCCCTTTTCTTGCCGATCTGGCCTGGTATTTTGCCTCCATCCACTCTGCTGAATATGCTGACAAAATGCTGAAGGCGGGCACGCCTGAGAAGGTCGATATGGACCCGATCGGTACCGGGCCTTTCCAGTTGGTTCAGTATCAAAAAGACTCACGCATTCTGTACAAGGCGTTTCCTGACTACTGGCAGGGAAAAGCCAAACTTGATCGGCTGATTTTCAGCATCACACCTGATGCGGCGGTCCGTTATGCCAAGCTGGAAAAAAATGAGTGTCAGGTGATGCCGTTCCCTAATCCGGCCGATCTCGAAAAAATGCGGCAGAACAAGGACATCACCCTGAAGCAGGCGGCAGGATTGAACACGGGGTTCCTGGCGTTTAATACCACCAAAGCGCCGACAGATAATGTGAAAGTCCGCCAGGCGCTGGCTATGGCGATAAACAAGCCGGCCATTATTGAGGCGATTTTTAAAGGCACAGGTACGGTTGCCAAAAACATCCTTCCGCCGGGTGTATGGAGCGCGGACAAGGATCTTAAGGATTATGACTACGATCCAGAAAAGGCAAAAGCACTGCTGGCAGAGGCTGGCGTGAAGCCGGGTACGGAAATCGCGCTGTGGGCAATGCCGGTTCAGCGCCCTTACAATCCCAACGCGCGCAGGATGGCGGAGATGATTCAGGCTGACTGGGCCAAAGTTGGCATTAAAGCCAATATCGTCAGTTATGAATGGGGCGAATACCTTAAACGCGTGCGCAGCGGCGAACATCAGGCCGCGCTGATGGGCTGGACCACTGCGACGGGCGATCCTGATAACTTCTTCGGGCCGCTCTACAGCTGTACCTCGGCGAAAGGCGGTTCAAACTCTTCAAAATGGTGCTATCAGCCGTTTGAAACGCTGATCACCCAGGCGCGGGCCGAACCGGATCAAAGTAAAAGGACCAGCATGTACCTGCAGGCACAGCAGATGATGCATGATCAAATGCCTGCCGTCATGATTGCGCACTCGACCATTTACGAGCCAGTCCGCAATACGGTCAGCGGCTATGAAGTCGATCCTTTTGGCAAACACATCTTTTATCAGGTCGATATTAAACAGTAACCCATGCTGTGCAGGCTCACAGGGATGTGCGCCGTTTTGCCTGCAAAATATCAGATATGTTGTACATTTAAGAGGTGTTTGATACGAAGTAAGGAAATGGCAATGGCAAACGGTTGGGCTTCAGAAGGGGCGGTACAGGAACAGATCGACAGTACGGTCAACGACGGTATTGAACGCGTACGTCAGTCGCTTGGCCAGGGAGAGAGCGCCACAGAGTGTGAACTTTGCGGTGAGCCGATTCCGGCTGCCCGTCGTCAGGCACTGAAAGGCGTGCGCTACTGTGTCGCCTGTCAGGAAAAAATTGATAAGCAACAAAAAGACAGCAGTCTGTATAACCGTCGCGGCAGTAAAGACAGTCAGCTACGTTAAGCTCAGGAGCCCGGCATGGCCAGGCCACTGCCAATAAACCAGGCGAGAAAACCGATACCGGCCACGATGATAGCGATGGGGAACAACAGACCAATTCTCATGTTTATCCTGTCAGGGTAGTTAGGGATGAATATTCAGGGACCATGTTATTCCGGGGCTACGCCAGCCGTAGCACGGCGCGATGGTTCTTCAGCAACGTAAACAGCTCAAACTGGGTCGCTTCATTAACCGAACGCTGCAGCTCGCCTTTGGTGTACATCATCGTGTGAATATGGCCCAGTTGACGCCACACGACAACGGCAGAGGCGATGAGTGCGCATGAATCCTCTGCCTGAACACATTCTACTGTGGCATGGTGTGTGTCGTCTAAGTCATTAACAAAAATTTTCAACCCATCCGCGGGTAAAATTGCCCGAAAGTCTTCCAGCATCACCTGGCTGACGTTGCGCGATAAATAGAGCGTTAACCATTTTCTCGTCATCATGACACCTGACGTTAATTATTTTCTCTGTTATACGGGGTAAACAGATGTAATGGAAGTGTTGAGATTATTGAGGTGATATTAAGTTCTGCGTAGTAACCGACGGGCTTTATAACCCGCGGGTTAAATTCTATTGGCCTAAATCAATGCGCGATACGTTCCTTGATAAATGAGCGATGCATTTTAATTAAGCATTTAATACAACACGTTTAAACCTGTTGATCCTGCACCGCTGGGCGTAACGACCATAAAAAAGGCTAAGAATATAAGCTTAAGGATTGCAGGTATTTTCAGGGGGCATTTTATCGTCGATGGGCGGGTAAACAGGGCCGGGGACTTACTTCCGCCAGACGCGTTACTTCAGCCAGACCGATGTCCGGTACGTCAGGCTGGACGGTGCATGACTGTTCAGCAACCTGACCGTTTTCGATGAGGTGGAACGCAGCGCTATTTCGCGGGACGTCAGAATGATTCACCCTGATAAGCGGCTATTTAGCAGGGCCTGGAAGGGCACCGGAGTTTTACGTCGCACGGTCTGTGATCTTATTTGAGATGAGCGTTACGGGGAGCAGTAAATAACATCAGGCTCCAGATAAAATCTGAAGCCTGTTATTATCAGCCATTAGAACGTAACTGCGGATAACGTTTGAAAATATAGACACACCATAATAGTGCGGCCAGACCAATCATCGCCCCCACATTACCCACATCAGACAGACTCATATAAGCGCTGACCTGACTGCCTAACAGCGCACCCGCGCCGATGCCGATATTATAAATACCGGACATTAATGACATCGCCACATCCGTGGCATCAGGGGCCAGAGACAGCACGCGGATTTGCATCCCCAGGCCGATCATCATCATGGCCATTCCCCAAATCACGCACAGGGTAATGATAGCCCCAGGGCGGACAGCCGCGAAGATTAACAGCCCCATGCACAGGGTCACCAGGGCGATAGCGGCAATCAGCAGGGCAGAGGGGAATTTTTTACCCAGCGAGCTGAACAACAGGCTGCCGACAATGCCCGCCGAACCAAACAGCAGCAGCAGTAACGTCGTGAACCCCTCGCTGGCGTTGGCGACGAGCTGCATAAAGGGCTCAATGTAGCTGTAAGCGGTGTAGTGCGCGGTCACCACCAACGTCACCAGCAGATACATTCCCACCAGCGCCGGACGGCGGAACAGCAGGGGAACGCTGCTGAGCGATCCCGTGTGCTCGCTGGGCAGTCGGGGCAATATGCGGACCAGCATAATCATCAGCACCAATCCAGACAGTCCGATCACGCCGAATGTGGTACGCCAGCCCAATGCCTGGCCCACAATGCGGCCGATAGGCACGCCCAGCACCATCGCCAGCGCAGTCCCGGTCGCCAGCATGCTCAGCGCCTGGGTCTTTTTACCTGCAGGCGCAACGCGAATGGCCAGCGAAGCCGTAATGGACCAGAACACGGCGTGGGATAGCGCAATGCCAATGCGTGACACGATCAGGGAGCTAAAGCTCCATGCAAACGTCGAGAGCACATGGCTGGCAATAAAAACGCTAAACAGCACCGTTAACAGTAACCGGCGCTCAAAATTTCGCGTCAACAGCATCAAAGGCAGTGACAACAAGGCCACCACCCAGGCATAGATCGTCAGCATAATGCCCACTTCCGATGTTTTCATCGAAAAGCCTGCAGCAATATCTGAAAGCAATCCCACCGGTACGAACTCGGTAGTATTAAAAACAAAAGCGGCGATGGCCAGCAGCACCACGCGTAGCCAGGCCGTTTTACGGGAAACAGTTGTTGATGGCATGAGAAGTTAAATCAGTCTGTGCGTCAAAAATGGATGAGAATGCTCACCCCATGAGAGTGACCTGCGTCACAATTTAGCGGTTATTGTGGAGGAATTAAGCGCCGGGTGGAACCACCAGGCGCCGATTAAGATGAAATTTTTTAGCCTGGCGCCTGCAGGTGGTGTTTATGGCTGGCGATTACGTTGTCCGGGCATCATGCGCCGCAACGTATTATCTTTCAGGGCATAGTGATGAAACAGCGCCGCTGCCACATGCAAGCCAATCAGCCAGTAGCCTAAGGGAGCGAGCGTCTCGTGCCAGTCGGTCAGTGTGTCCGCCAGATCAAAGTCAGGTTCGCCGGCCATCGGCATCGGAATGCCAAATAACCACCACTCACGTCCTTTCAGATAACGCGACGCCAGACCCAGCACCGGAAGGGTAATGAAAAGCGCATAAATCAGTGTGTGCGTCAGGTGGGCCAGGCCGGTTTGCCAGCGCGGCACCGGGGGAATAATTGCAGGACTGCGATGACGGATTTTCAGCAGCAACCGCGACAACATCACCACCAGAATGGTCGCCCCGGCGCTGAAGTGCGTCACCATCATGGCAAAGCGCTGCCAGGAGCCACGTTCGACATAGCCGCGCAGTTCCATGGTGGCATAGGCGACGATAAGCAGCAAAACGGTAAGCCAGTGAAGCGCAATTTGAGATGCGGCAAATTTATCACGCATGGTAAATCCCTGTCAGAAAGTAAGGGCTCTAAGATAACGGAAAAAAGCGAAAAAGCTTAGCGAATTGACCACTTCTGGCTGGGATAACGAAAGGATGATTGGCCGCGTCAGGCAGCAGAGAGGGGCGATATAAAGGGCAACACCGGAGTGGTTGAGGATGGCGGCCAGGAACCGCCATCGTTACGTCAAACGGGCGCGCGTAATCAGAAATCGACGCCGTGCTTAAGCGCCACACTGTCCTGGGCAGGCTGAGGTCTAGCCGCGGTCACCGGGCAACATTCCTCACAGCCTAAAGAGCCGGGATAATATTTGCGCGCCTGCTGAATGGCGGCGGTCGCCGAATAAAACGTGCCAAGAAACAGCCGACCTTCCAGGTCCGGAAGGTATTTACAGCCATTTGCATGCACAACATGATTATTGTTGTAGCCTGATTGTTTGTTGACGTAATAGTAACGCGCCATTAGGTCTCCCCTTTGCTGTGAATTCAAAGATTACATTAATCTTTGGGATCAAAACGAGTATAGCGGGGAAACGCATGAAATCAGCAATCACGCTGATAATACGGACAATTCTTGTACAGGAGGCATTCCGGGCAGCAAACCACCCGGAATATTTATTAAGATTTGCTAGAGTTTGCGCCTGTGCAACTGCCAGGCAACCCACAGTGCCACCAGCAGTAAAGCGGAGATGAACAGCGTAATACCGCCCCAGCCAAACTGATGCCAGAAAAAGCCGCCTGCCGTGCCAGCCACGCTTGAGCCCACGTAATAGCTAAAAAAATACAGCGAAGAGGCCTGACCTTTTGCCCGGCGGGCGCGAGGACCAATCCAGCCGCTGGCAACAGCGTGGGCGGCGAAAAAACCGGCGGTAAACAGCATCATACCGACAAACACCAGCACAATGGCGTTAAAGGCAGTCAGGAGTAAGCCTGTCAGCATAATCAGGGTAGAACCCAACATCACCGGACCGCGACCAAACTTGTTGGTTAATGCCCCGGCCTTCGGCGAACTCCATGAACCCGTCAGATAGACAACCGACAACAATCCCACCACGGCCTGACTTAAATGCCAGGGCGCGCCCAGCAGGCGATAGCCAATGTAGTTGAACAGCGTCACAAAGGCCCCCATCAATAACAAGCCCTCTGCGAACAGCAGCGGTAATCCCGCATCCCGCCAGTGCAGCCGAAAATTGATCGCCAGATGGCGTGGGCGCAGCGAGGCCGGACGGAAATGACGGGATTCCGGTAAGATTTTCCAGAACATCAGGGCGGCGGCCAGGGCAAAGCAGCCAATTGCCGCGATGGCCACGCGCCATGAAAAAAAGTCGGTTAACACGCCACTGATTAAACGGCCGCTCATACCGCCAATCGAGTTTCCGCTGATATACAGCCCCATTGAAAAGGCGATCACACTGGGATGAATCTCTTCACTCAGGTAGGTCATCCCCACGGCGGCCACACCGCTCAGCGACAGGCCGATTAACGCCCGCATCAGCAAAATGCCGTGCCAGCTGGTCATGGTGGCCGACAGCAGGGTGCAGATTGACGCCAGCATTAATGCCGTCACCATCACGGACTTACGTCCTATCGCGTCCGACAGCGGGCCAGTAACCAGCAACCCCAGGGCCATCATCGCGGTTGAAATGGACAAAGAAATGCTGCTCGCGGCGGGTGAAACGCCAAACTGTGTGGAGAGCACCGGCAGAATAGGCTGTACGCAATAGAGCAAGGCAAAGGTCGCCAGCCCGGCAGAGAACAAGGCGAGCGTAACGCGCATAAACGGGCGTGTGCCGCGCACGATGCCGTCAGACGCAGGAACGTCAGACTGTTCCGGCACGTTTCTGTCCAGCGGCAGCGCAGGTGAGGAGCGATTCACAATGGGTCCTTATGAGTAAAAACATAGCGTTACTCTAGAAAAGGCAGATTAGGTTGTCTAATATATTAATAATCTCAAATAAGATGTTTAACATATGAATATAGAGCTGCGTCATCTACGTTATTTCATCGCCGTTGCGGAAGAACTTCATTTTGGCCGCGCAGCCCAACGCTTACACATCTCGCAACCGCCGCTGAGTCAGCAAATTATGCAGCTTGAGGCGGAAACAGGCGCGCAGCTCTTTAACCGCACCAATCGCAGCGTGCAGCTCACGCCCGCCGGACAGCAGTTTTTACAGGACGCGCGGGCCATCCTGCTGCAGGTTGATCAGGCAACGCAACGCGCTGCGCGTTTGCATCGCGGTGAAGAGGGGGAGCTGCGCATTGGTTTTACCTCTTCTGCTGCTTTTATCGGCGTGATGTCGGATGCGCTTTATCGGTTTCGTCAGCGCTGGCCTGAGGTGCATGTTCAGATGCAGGAAATTAATACCCGCCAGCAATTGGCTCCGCTGCATGAAGGGAAGCTGGACCTTGGGGTGATGCGTAACACGCCGCTTCCGGCGGATCTGCATCATCAGCTTTTGCTGCGTGAGCCGCTGTGTGCCGTGGTGCATAAAGCGCATCCGCTGGCCGCAGCAGGGCAGATTTCGCTACAGGCACTGGCCAGCGAACCTTTTGTGTTTTTTGATCCCCAGGTGGGAACGGCGCTTTATAGCGAAATTCTTGATCTCCTGCAGCGCTATCAGATCCGGCCCTATATCACTCAGGAAGTCGGCGAGGCGATGACCATATTAGGACTGGTGGCGACCGGGCTGGGCGTTTCCATCCTGCCTTTGTCATTCAGCCACGCGCGCCTCGCGAATGTGGTATGGCTGCCGCTTAAGGAACCGGATGCGCTCTCGGAGATGTGGCTGGTGTGGTCGGGTGAAAGAGAGATGAGCGCGCAGATGACGCATATGATGGCTTTGCTGCGTCGCTAAAGGGCAGCTATCCCACAATGTCAGAAAAATTATGTGTGATAAATCACATATCTAAGCAAATCTTTGCCGTAACAAGCCAATCTGCCGCACCATAGCGGATATTTATTTAGAAGCGCGAAAATAACCGGAGCAGGGTGTGAGTTCGGACAGTCAACCTGGCCATATTGACCAAATCAAACAAATTAATGCGGGGGGCGTTTACCGGTTAATCGATCAGCATGGGCCCATTTCTCGTATTGAACTGTCAAAACGGGCCCAACTGGCCCCTGCCAGCATCACAAAAATCGTGCGGGAAATGCTTGATGCCCACCTGGTTCAGGAAACCGAGTTTCAGGAGCCGGGTGCCCGTGGGCGTCCGGCGATTGGCCTCATTCTTGATACGGATGCCTGGCACTATCTGGCTATCCGTTTGCATCGTGGCATATTGACGCTCACCTTACGTGATCTGAGCAGCAGGGCGCGGGTTGAGGATCATCTGCCTTTGCCCGATGACCCAACACAGCCGTTGCTGACGACCCTGACCGACCATGTCGATGCGTTTTTTATTCGGCACCAGAAGCAGTTAGAAAGGCTCACCGCGATTGCCATCACCTTGCCGGGCTTGATTAATGCCGCCTCCGGCGTCGTGCACCGTTTACCGGGTTACCGTTGTCATGATATGCCTCTGGGCAGCACCCTGGCGGCACGCACCGGTCTGCCGGTATTTATCCAGCATGATATCTCAGCCTGGACGCTGGCTGAGTCGTTGTTTGGTGCGTCTCGTGGCGCACAGGACGTGATACAGATTGTGATCGATGAAACCGTCGGCGCGGGTGTCATCACGGGCGGTCAACTGCTGCACAAAAGCGGACGGGCGCTGGTCGAAGTGGGCCATACTCAGGTCGATCCTTACGGTCAGCAGTGCTACTGCGGCAATCACGGCTGCCTGGAGACGGTTGCCAGCACCGGCAGCCTGCTGGCGCTGGTCGCCCAACGGCTGCCAGGCCAGCCTGACAGCCTGTTACATCATCAGGCGTTAACGCTTTCCGCTCTCTGCGAGGCGGCGCAGGCCGGCGATCGGCTCGCCCGGGATGCGATCGCGACGGTGGGACATCACGTTGGCAGAATCCTGGGCATGATGGTCAACATCTTTAATCCTCAACAAATTCTTATAGGTTCGCCGCTAAATCAGGCGGCAGATATTTTATTTCCCGCCGTACAGAACACGATTCATCAGCAGTCTTTACCTGCTTACAGCGCTGAAATTCAGCTAGCACCGACTGAATTTACTGAGCCTGGCACACTTGGCGCCGCCGCCTTGATCAAGGATTCACTCTACAGTGGTTACCTGTTAGTTAAGTTACTGCAAGGTTAAGCATCACTAACCTTGCGCTAACGCAATCTGCCCGGCCTTTTCCTTCCTTAGAATGTTAATTCGCACGAAAGCCTAATCGTCGATTAGCCCATACCGCTTGTGAAGGAGAAGTCGAGTGAAAACGCTATTTATTACTGGAACCGATACCGAAGTGGGAAAAACCGTGGTCTCACGCGCGCTGCTACAAAGTTTTAGTCAGGCGAACGAGCGGGCAGCGGGTTACAAACCTGTTGCCCGCTGCGGGGTCAGGACAGAAGAGGGCCTGAGAAACAAGGACGGTTTATTTTTGCAAAACGCCTCTTCCCTTGCGCTGCCGTATCATGCCGTCAATCCGGTGATTTTTGAGAAAGAGGAGATTTGCGGCTATCCGCCTGAAAAGGTGGACTATGCGCAAATCACCCAAGGGTTGCAGCACCTCAATCAGCTTGTCGACCGCGTGGTGGTCGAAGGCACCGGTGGCTGGCGCAGCCTGATGAACGATACGCAACCGCTTTCGACCTGGGTGGTCGAGCAGCAACTGCCGGTGATCTTAGTCGTCGGTATTAAGTTAGGCTGCATCAGCCATGCGCTGCTGACGGCCGAGGCGATTCTGGCAGACGGTTTACCGCTTGTGGGTTGGGTCGCAAACCGTATTAATCCCGGACTGGCGCACTATGCCGATATCATTGCTGTCCTGCGTGAACAGATTTCCGCGCCCCTTCTGGGTGAGTTACCTTATTTACCGCGCGCAGAGCAACGCGACCTGTCGCCATATCTTGATATCTCGCGGCTTAATGCGGATAACCTGCATTTTGCCCGTGCAAAAATAGCCTGATATAAACCGCAATATCAGGGTAGTCCGCTAATCAGAACGCTTTATTTTTTCAGACGTGATGTGTCTGAGAGCACCAACAGACAGTGATATGGGATGAGAAGCAAGGTCAATCATAAAAGGGCCGCAATGCGATTGCGGCCCTGATTCGTTACGGGTTCAGACGACGACGTGTCCGCCCTGAGCTGAGATAGTCAGCAATATAATCCTGAGAAATTTCCCCGCTGTAGCGTCCATCCTCATCCACAATTGGCATCCATACAGTGTTGTGCTCATAGAGTTTTGACAGCACCACACGCAGGTTTTCCTCGGCTTTGCCGGTGACTTTAAAGGTATGCAGCATCTCTTCGCAGCGACCGCTGGCGTTTCGTGCTTCGCGACGTTTCACAAAACCTAATGGCTTACCGTCGTCGTCCACCACGGTAATGGAACGCATGTCGTTGTCGTCCATGGTGCCAAAGGCCTCCGTTAACGGCGTTGAGCGTTTCACCGTGATCGTTGGCTGCTGGTCGGTGACATCGCCGGCCTGAACTAACAGCAGACGCTTCAGGGTACGGTCCTGACCGACGAACGAGCCAACAAACTCGTTTGCTGGCGTTGCCAGCAACTCATCCGGGCTGGCGCACTGGACAATTTTGCCCTGACCAAAGACCGCGATACGATCGCCTAGCTTTAACGCTTCATCAATATCGTGGCTGACCAGCATCACCGTTTTCTTTAACTGGCGCTGCATATCCAGAAACTCGTTCTGAATCACTTCCCGGTTTATCGGGTCTACCGCGCCGAAAGGCTCATCCATCAGCAGCACCGGTGGGTCCGCCGCCAGCGCGCGGATCACCCCGATACGTTGCTGCTGGCCCCCGGACATTTCGCGCGGATAGCGGTGCAGAAACTTGTGCGGATCAAGCGCCACCATGCTCATCAACTCCGTTGCCCGCTCGCGGCACTGCTTCTTATCCCAGCCCAGCATGCGTGGCACGACGGTAATGTTCTCTTCAATCGTCATATTGGGGAACAGGCCGATTTGCTGGATCACGTAACCGATATTGCGGCGCAGGGTGGTGGTGTCCTGCGTACTGGTATCTTCGCCGTTAATTAAAATCCGGCCGCTGGTGGCGGGAATCAACCGGTTAATCATTTTCAGCGTGGTGGTTTTACCACAGCCGGAAGGGCCCAGGAGCACACACATTTCTCCGGCGGGAACTTCCAGACTCACATTGTCCACCGCTTTCATCAGCGTGCCATTTTTCTGGCTGAAGGTTTTCGTCAGATTTTCAAGTTTTATCATTATCGAATTCCCTTAGGAGTCAGCGCCAGCTGCAAACGGTGCAGCAGCCAGTCAAGAACAATAGCCAACAGACAAATCATCAGCGCCCCGGCGATCAGCATACGAATATCACTGCCGCTGATACCATCCAGCAACAGCATGCCCAGGCCGCCCGCGCCGATTACGGCAGCGATAGCCATCACGCCGACGTTCATGACCACAGCGGTACGGATACCACCGAAGATCACCGGGAGCGCCATGGGAATCTCCACCCAACGCAGGCGCTGCCAGAACGTCATGCCAATGCCGCGACCGGCTTCACGCAGGCCATCTGGCAGATTCTCCAGCGCGGTGTGGGTATTACGTACGATGGGCAGTAATGAGTAGAGGAACACCGCTGTGATAGCGGGCAAGGCACCGATTCCCTTACCAATAAGGGAGAACAGCGGAATCATCAGGCCAAACAGGGCAATGGTTGGGATGGTCAGTACAATCGTGGCAACCCCGAGCACCGGCGTTGCCAGCCATTTGAACCGCACAATCAAAATGCCAAGCGGCACGCCAATCACAATGGCCCATCCCACCGCGACCAGCACCAGCCAGGTATGTTGCCAGGTAAGCGTGAGCAGGTTATTCCAGTTATCAATGATGTAATGAAGGGTATCCATGATGCCTCCTTACAGCATGTTTTTGGATTGAAGGAAATCGCGCGCCACCTGTTCAGGTGACTGGTGGTCGATGTCCACCCGCTTGTTCATCTCGGTGATGGCCTCGTCGGTAATCAGCGGGGAAAGCTGATTCAGCGCCGCCTCAAGACCGGGATGGCTCTCCAGGACGTCTTTACGCACCACCGGCGTCACGTTGTAGCTGGGGAAGAAGTGTTTATCGTCTTCCAGCACCTTAAGATCGAACCCTTTCACGCGCCCGTCCGTGGTGTAAATCAGCCCGGCATCAACAAAACCATCGCGTACAGCGTTGTAGACCAGGCCCGGGTCCATCTGGCGAATCTGTGGCCTGTCGAGCGTCAGGTTATAGGCCTTCTGCAGGGGCTTCATCCCATCGGAACGGCCATAAAATTCCAGGTCCAGACCGAGACGCCAGTTGTGTTTCGGGTCCGTTTTTCGCACCTGTTCCATTTTTGCAACCAGTTGCGACAGAGTAGAAATGCCTTCTTTTTCAGCCCGGGCGCGCTGCATGGCAAAGGCATAGGTGTTGTTCATCGGGGCCGGTTTGAGCCAGATAAGGCCCAGTTTGGCATCCAGATTTTTAACGGTGTTGTAAGCCTCCTCAGAGGACATCGGTTTGTTGATATGGTTGAAGATAATCAGCGAGGTACCCGTGTATTCCCAGGTCATGTCGATCTGCTTATTGATCATGGCATTACGACTGATGGTGGTCGCGATGTTGCGTTTCGGGACAACGTCAAAGCCTTTCTTTTGCAGCCACATCACCGTCATGGCAGACAGAATGTGTTGCTCGGTAAAGCTTTTAGTCGCGAGCACCAGCGGTGTGGCGGCTTGTACGGTCTGGCTGAGTGCCAGCGTGGTCATCAATGCCAGAGTACAACTCTTAATCCAGCGCGTTAGCATTACAAACCCCTTATTGTTATGCCGCAGCGTGCGGACTGAGATAGCGCCCTAATGACGCCAGTAGCATATCCAGCACCAGTGCAACCAGCGCGGTTGCAACCGCACCCAGAATAAGCACAGGGAAGTCGTTAAGATAAATGCCGGGGAAAATCAGCTCGCCAAAACTGCTGGCGCCAATCAGGAAGGCCAGCGGGGCGGTGCCTACGTTAATGGCCGTGGCGATGCGCACGCCGGCCAGAATCACTGGTAAGGCGTTAGGGATTTCAACCTGACGCAGGCGTTGCCACTTGGTCATACCGATGCCGTTTGCCGCCTCGAGCAGGGAAGGCGGCACTGCGCTGAGTCCGGAATAGGTGTTACGGACAATCGGCAGTAAGGAGGCCAGAAACAGCGCGATCAGGGCAGGCTTGTCACCGATGCCGATGACCACCATGGCCAGCGCCAGTACGGCCAGCGGCGGCAGCGTATTACCGACGTTAAAGATTTGCATCACGTATTCCGCCCAGCGACGTGCAAAAGGGCGGCTGAGCAGGATACCGCTGGGAATACCGACCAGCAGCGCGAACAGCATTGACCAAAACACCAAAAACAGGTGCTGCTGTCCAAGGTAAATCAGATCGACTCTGCGGGCGACCAGTGTATCCCAGCCAAGCCCCCAGACCAGTGCGCCCAACACTGCTACAACAGCAAGCAGCGCAAGACCGGCACGTTTGGCCAGTGAAGCGTTATGCATATGGATTCTCCCTGTTAACAGATCTGTTGTTATACATACCCAAAACAGCATGACAAAAGCGGCTAAATTGATTGCAGCTTCCAAAACCATGACTGTCGCTAAAGATCGAAAACCGCTGCCATTTTCTGCGTAATTTCAGCAACTGCAGAAAATACAGCTTTATTCCTATAGCAGCGCCAAGCGAAGCGCGCCAGTTTTTATCGGAAAAATCAGGAAGATAGGAATAGCCCAAAAGCGCCTGAGCCCTTATAGCAACTGGTTTAAGAGCGAAACTACCTAAAAACGCATCTATTAGGTGACGGTGTCACATATTAAGCTGAAGTGATTCCTGTCGCGCTAAATTTGCGCTAGCCTTAGAGGACTCAAAAAGGGAGCATCATGACCAACAGCACCTCCGCACCATCGCGCCGTCACTGGATTCTTCTTGCCTGTATGCTGGCGATGTTTATGGCGGCTATTGAAGTCACCATTGTGGCGACCGCGATGCCCACTATTGTGGCTGACCTGGGCGGCTTTTCGCAGTTCGGCTGGGTTTTCTCGGTCTATCTCCTGACGCAGGCGGTAAGCGTGCCGCTCTATGGACGGCTGGCCGACCTGTGGGGACGAAAAAAGATGCTGTTCCTTGGCATCATCCTCTTTCTTATGGGGTCCGTGCTCTGCGGCTTTGCCCAAAGTATGCTTTGGCTGATTATTTTCCGCGCCTTCCAGGGGCTGGGTGCCGGTGCCATCATGCCGCTGAGTTCCACCATCGTGGCCGACGTCTATTCCCCGCGTGAACGGGCCAGCGTGCAGGGCTGGTTGTCCAGCGTGTGGGGCGTCGCCGCCATTATCGGCCCGTTGTCTGGCGCATGGCTGGTTCAGCACTTTAGCTGGTCAGTGATCTTCTGGGTCAACGTACCGATTGGCATGATCAGTATGCTGATGCTGGCGGCGCTGTTGCCCGCTCACCCGCAGAAAGCACAGCCGTCTCAGTCCCTGAATCTGACCGGCAGCGGCTGGCTGACGTTATGCATCAGCGCCGTACTGATTGCGCTGTTGCAGGCGGAGCAGTTGGGATACTGGCTGTTGCTGTTTTTACTCATTGGCCTGGTGGCGGGCTGGCAGTTAACCCGCCATGAGCAGCGCACCCGGTCGCCATTGTTTCCGTTAGTCATCTGGAAGAGCCGGCTTATCATCGCAGGAAACTTAGGCAATCTGGTGATTGGTGCGACCATGATGGGCGTCAGCGCTTTTCTGCCGACCTGGATTCAGGGCGTGACGGGAGGATCGCCGCTTCAGGCGGGGACCGCGCTGGCGATGATGTCGATAGGCTGGCCGCTGGCAAGCACCCTGAGTGGCCGGTTGATGCTGGTGACATCCTACCGCTTTACCGCGCTGTTGGGCGCGCTGTTGCTGATTAGCGGCAGCGCCTTGCTGCTGCTGTTACACAGAGAAAGCTCGCTGTTTCAGGCCGGATTTACGGCGTTTGTCATCGGCACCGGCATGGGAATGACCAGCACGACGTTTCTGGTGTCCGTGCAGAATCATGCCGATTATGACGTGCGCGGTATCTGTACCGCGTCGGTTATGTTTAGCCGCATGATCGGTTCGGCGTTGGGTACGGCGGTGATGGGTGCCGTGCTGAATCTGAATCTGCAGTGGCGACTGCCGCAGGCGCAGGACCCGGTTCAGCAAATCATGTCACAGGAAACCCGCGATCGGCTGGCCCCCGATGTTCTGCAACATATGCTGCAGGCCATTGCCGCATCGCTGCACTCGGTATTTATCGTGGCGTTGGTGATTGCGTTACTGACGATGTGGGTAGCATGGAAAATGCCGCGCCAACAGCCACAGCAGGCTGAATAAGGCGGGAGCAGCAGTAACGCGTTGCGTGACAGGCGGTCAGAGAGATAGCGCGGCAAAAGAAAGGGCGACAGTTATCGTCGCCCTGAACGTTATTGTGTTGAGGTATCTTGCGAGCTGCCTGCGCTGTCCGGCACAGATGCACCTTCATCGCGGCCCAGCTTTTTATAGACGATTTTCTGGCTGTCGTTGTCGCAATGGCCGACCACCTGACCGCCCGCCTGATCAACCTGATCGTTGGCGACCACGTCAAGGCTAAAGCCAGATTCGGGCACACCGTTTTGAATGATTTTCTGGCTGATATCCGCTTTTACAGATTCGCAGGATGCCTGAGCCAGCAAGGGGAATGCCAAAAACGTCGCTGTCAGTAATGCAGTCTTGATCTTCATAACCCTTTCCTTTTGTCATGCGTCAGTCATTACTATAGCTGAAATTTACGGCAGTACCGGGCGGCCTGTGCGGCGATCTAAACAGCGCAGCGTGTTCGGTTCCCAGTAAGCATTCAGGTTAGCACTTTGTTCGCACTTATCCCGTGTGTCGAAGGCGCGATCGGCCTTATCGAACTCTTTTTCCACCCGATTGTTCACTTTATTACGCAGCATATGCGTATCATTCCACTGCTCTTTACTCTGGCGTGCCGCTTCGTTATTCAGCGCGCTGCTGCCGTTTTCAATAATCAGGTGATCGGTAGCTGCACTCACAGACAGGGCGGTCGCAGAAAGCAGGGCCACCATCAGAACCGGAACCAATTTTTTCATCGTAATATCCTTCGATTAACTCTGCTTTTACCTATGGGTAAAACTATTGCATCAAATGAGGATAGTATACCATTGACGATTACTTGCTCACCAGTTGTGTGCATGTTGTTTACCTGTCAGAGAGATTATCGTGCTGCTCAAAACCACCTTCCTGTTTTTTATAACCGCACTGGCGGAAATTATTGGCTGTTTTCTGCCGTGGCTCTGGTTGAAGAAGGGCGCCTCTGTCTGGTTGTTATTTCCTGCTGCATTAAGCCTGGCGCTGTTTGTCTGGTTGCTCACCTTACATCCTGCCGCCAGCGGACGTGTTTATGCGGCTTACGGCGGCGTTTATGTGCTGACGGCGTTGCTGTGGCTGCGCGTAGTCGACGGGGTCAGGCTGAGCGTATGGGACTGGAGTGGCGCACTCATTGCTCTGAGCGGCATGGTAATTATCGTGGTGGGCTGGGGCAAAGCGTAAACGCCAGCCCGGGCGGCTGGCGCTGCGATCAGGGTTTGTGGACTTTCAGTCCCGCCAGGGTCTGACTGACAGGCATCATTTCCAGAGTGTTAATGTTGACGTGCTTCGGCAGTGTCGCCACCCAGTAAACGGCTTCGGTGACATCTTCCGGCGTCAGGGCTGTCGCGCCTTCGTAAACCCGATCGGCCTTGTCATCGTCGCCTTTAAAGCGCACGTTGGAAAACTCGGTACCGCCGACCAGGCCCGGCTCAATATCGGTCACGCGCAGTGCCGTGCCGTGCAAGTCGGTACGTAAGTTGAGGCTGAACTGGCGCACAAATGCCTTGGTTGCCCCATAGACATTGCCCCCGGCATAAGGCCAACTCCCGGCAATGGAACCAATATTAATAATGTGGCCGACGTTACGCTCTACCATGGCAGGCAAGACGGCGCGCGTCATATAGACCAGCCCTTTGGTATTGGTGTCGATCATATTTTCCCAGTCATTCACATCTGCCCGGTGCGCCGGTTCGATGCCCAGCGCCAGGCCAGCGTTATTCACCAGAACATCAATATGACGCCACGCATCAGGCAACTGCGTGATGGCTTCTTCAATGGATGCCCGGTTACGCACATCTAACTGAACGGTATACAGATTGTCGCCCAATTCCGCTTTTAGCGCCTTCAGGCGTTCTGCACGACGTCCACTGGCGATGACCTTATGACCGGTTTCGATGAACCGGCGGGTAATGCTTTGGCCAAATCCTGCGGTGGCCCCCGTAACAAATATAATCATCTCGCTTTTCCCTTATCCCGTTTCGTGGTGTTTGCATCACCTTAGCATGTCAGTTTTGCGTATGCCCGTTGAATTCTGAGGTAATGATGACCGCGACGTTGCGCTGTTTTAGCGCAGGCTGCACTGAAACCGTGCAGTGCCCGACGCTGCCGGGGAAGCATTCAGGCGGCAGATGGCTTAGCAACCGATTGCCTTGAGTGAGCAATCGGTTGCGTGGAGAATTTGTCAGCGTAAATGTTGCGCAACAAATAAATCCATCTATCTTTATGAAAATAAAGGATTTTAATTAAACTGCTGCTGGCACGACTCTTGCAAAGTGATTACCTATAGAGAGTGTTAAAGGAACAGGACGACGAGATGACGCGTCCGGTAAGAGGAAACCCTATGTTTACAAGCTCGGACACAGCGATTCGCGCCAGCTTTTTCGATTTCGTCGACGTGGCAAAAGATCCTGAGGCTATTTTAGCCCAGGCGCGTTATATCGACGATGGCCTGCTCATTTTACGTGAGGGCCGCGTCGTGGCGCTGCATGACTGGCATGAGGTGAGGGACAGCCTGCGTCCAGACGCCGTGATCGATTTGCGCGGTAAGTTGATCATGCCGGGTTTTGTCGACTGCCATATCCACTATCCCCAAACGGAAATGATCGGTGCCTTTGGTGAACAGCTTCTCGAATGGCTGAATCAGTATACGTTCCCGGTGGAAGGCCAGTACCGCTGCCCGGAACATGCCGCGCAAATGTCGGCGTTTTTTCTTCACCAGTTGCTGGCCAACGGCACCACCAGTGCGTTGATCTTTGGCACGGTTCATCCTCAGTCGGTAGAGGCTTTATTCAGCGCGGCTGAAGCGCTGAATATGCGCATCATTGCCGGAAAAGTGATGATGGATCGCAACGCCCCCGATTACCTCGTCGAAACGCCGGAAGAAAGCTATCAGCAAACCCGTGCGCTGATTGAACGCTGGCACCAGCGGGGCCGCCTGGGCTATGCCCTGACGCCGCGTTTTGCGCCTACGTCTTCGCCCGCCTTGCTGGAAAAAGTGCAGACGCTTCGTACGGCCTATCCTGATGTCTGGCTCCATACGCACCTCAGCGAAAACCCGCAGGAGGTGGCCTGGGTGAGAGCGCTGTTCCCCGACCACAATGGCTATCTCGACGTTTACCACCAATACCAGTTGACCGGTCGTCGCAGCGTGTTTGCACACTGCCTGCATCTGGAAAATCATGAATGGCAGTGCCTGCATGATACCGATTCCGCCATTGCCTTTTGCCCGACCTCAAACCTGTTTCTGGGAAGCGGCCTGTTTAATATCAAACGCAGCTGGCAGCAGGGCATCAACGTCGGCATGGGCACCGATGTGGGGGCGGGAACCACCTTTAATATGCTGCAAACGCTGGGGGAAGCCTACAAGGTCGGCCAGCTGCAACAATACAGGCTGAGTGCGGCAGAAGCCTTTTATCATGCCACGCTGGGCGGTGCTCATGCCCTGGATCTTGACCAGCACATTGGTAATTTTTTACCGGGTAAAGAAGCCGATTTTGTCGTGCTGGATATGGCCGTTTCCCCGTTGCAAAAGCTGCGCATGAGTAACTGCAAGGATATCTGGGAGAAACTGTTTGTGCTGATGACCCTGGGCGATGACAGAAACATCGTTCAGACCTGGGTTAACGGTCAGCCAGTCTGGCAATCCGCCACAAGGGAGAATGCCGCATGATTCAGTTCCTGCTTAACGATTTACCGATTACCGAAGAACAGATCGATCCTAATCTGACGGTGCTGTCTTATCTGCGAACCCACAAGCGCCGTTGTGGAACCAAAGAAGGCTGTGCTTCGGGTGATTGTGGTGCCTGCAGCGTGACGCTGGGCAGTGTGGTAGACGGAAAATTACAGTATCAGACCGTTAACAGCTGCCTGATGCTGGTCAGTGGATTACAGGGCAAACAGCTTATTACGGTTGAAGATTTACGTCAGGGCAAAACCCTGCATCCCGCTCAGCAGGCCATGGTGGACTGCCACAGTTCACAGTGTGGCTTCTGCACACCGGGTTTTGTGATGTCGTTGTTCAGTTTGCAGAAAAACAATCATGGCTGGGATCGTCAACAGGCAGAGCACGCGCTGGCCGGCAACCTGTGCCGCTGCACCGGCTATCGTTCCATCATGGCAGCCGCCGAGCAGGTGGTGACGCAGCCGCAGCCTGACCGCTTTGATCGGCAGGAAGAGAAGGTAGTTGAGCGCCTGACCGCGCTGGACAGCCAGGAAGTCCAGGTGGTGCAGGACAAAGGCCGCTACTGCTATATCCCCAAAACCGTTGAACAGCTCGCCACGCTCTACGCGGCGCAGCCCGACGCCGCGTTGCTGGCAGGGGGCACCGATCTCAGCCTGCTGATCACCCAGCGTTACCAGAGCATTCCGTTGATGATTGCGCTAGGACAGGTTGATGCGCTGAAAGTGTGCCATGAGGATGACGCGTATTATCGGCTGGGAGCCGCGGCCTCGCTGGAAAAAATCGCCAATTTTATGGCGACGCGCATACCGGGTTTGACCGAGATGCTGACGCGTTTTGCCTCACTGCAAATTCGTCAGCTCGGCACCCTGGGCGGTAATCTTGCGAATGCGTCCCCGATTGGCGATGCTTCACCTACGCTGCTGGCGTTAAATGCTTCCTTGCTTCTGCAGAAAGGCAACACGCAACGTACCTTGTCACTCGACGACTTTTTTACCGATTACCGCCAAACCGTGCTCGAGGCAGGGGAATTTATTCATAGCATCATCATTCCAAAAGTGACGGTGTCACCTGGTTTTGTGGCCTGGAAGGTGTCAAAACGCCTGGATGATGATATTTCGGCCGTGTTTGCCGCCTTTAACATCCACACCGAGAACGGCATTGTCACCGCGGCGCGCATCGCCTTTGGCGGTATGGCGGCAACGCCAGTACGCGCGGCGGGCTGTGAGCAGGCCATCGTCGGATTACCCTTAACCGCAGAAACGATGGCAAAGGCCTGCCAGGCGCTGGCAGAAACCTTCCAGCCGCTCAGCGACTTCCGCGCCAGTGCCGATTACCGCCTGCAGGTGGCGGGCAACCTGCTGCGCCGTTATTTCTACCGTCTGAATGGATTATCCATTACCGAGGTAAGCCGCTATGTCTCATAACCGTCCGGCATTGCCCGATTCCGCCTTACCCATTGCCCATGCGCGTGACATCAGCAGCGGCGTGGGGCGCAGCAATAAACATGAAAGCGCCGATAAACATGTGTCTGGCGAAGCGATGTATATCGATGATAAAGCGGAGCAGCCCGGCCTGCTGCATCTCTGTCCTCGCCTGAGTGAACATGCACATGCCCGCATCATGCATGTTGACGTGCAGCCGTGCTATGCCATTCCCGGCGTGGTGCGCGTCCTGACCTGGCAAGAGGTGCCCGGGGTAAACGACGTCGGGCCACTGCAGCCCGGCGATCCGCTGCTGGCGCAGGAAAAAGTCGAATACGTTGGGCAGATCATTCTTGCCGTCCTGGCCGAAACCCCAGACGCGGCCAGGCAGGGCGCGATGGCGGCCATCATCGAGTATGAGGTTCTGCCCGCATTACTGGACGTGGAACAGGCGCTGCAACAGGGCAGCTTTGTCCAGGAACCCCACATTCACCAGCGCGGTGACGTCGAGGCGGCGCTGGCGCGTGCCCCGCACCGCGTTCAGGGCGCATTTCATATCGGCGGACAAGAGCACTTTTATCTGGAAACCCAGACGGCGATGGTCATCCCCGGTGAAGACGATGCGCTGCAGGTCTTTTGCTCCACGCAAAATCCAACGGAAATTCAAAAGCTGGTGGCAGAGGTTATGGGCATCAGCATGAACAAAGTGACGATTGATATGCGGCGCATGGGCGGGGGATTTGGCGGCAAAGAAACCCAGGCGGCGAGCGTTGCCTGCCTGTGCGCGATCGCAGCGAACCTGACCGGGCGCGCGGTTAAAATGCGCCTGGCCCGGCGCGATGACATGCGAATTACCGGCAAACGGCATCCTTTTTATGTGCGTTACGATGTGGGTGTGGACGACGACGGACGGCTGTGCGGTGTAAAAATCGATCTTGCCGGGAACTGCGGCTACTCGCTCGATCTGAGCGGATCGATAGTGGATCGGGCCATGTTTCATGCGGATAACGCCTATTACCTTGGGGATGCGTTGATCACGGGCTACCGTTGTCGCACCAATACCGCATCCAATACGGCTTTTCGCGGCTTCGGCGGTCCGCAGGGCATGGTCGCCATCGAACAAATCATGGACCACATCGCCCGTGAACGGGGGCTGGACCCGCTCACGCTGCGCAAACGTAACTATTACGGCAAACATGAGCGCAATATCACCCATTACCACCAGCAGGTGAAAGACAATCTGCTGGATGAGATTACGGCGCAGCTGGAAACCAGCAGTGACTATTATGCCCGGCGCGAAGCCATCGCAGCGTTTAACGCGACGCATCCCGTGCTGAAACGCGGACTGGCGCTGACGCCGGTTAAATTCGGTATTTCCTTTACCTCCAGTTTCCTCAATCAGGCCGGGGCGCTGATTCTGATCTATACCGACGGTACGGTGCAGCTCAACCATGGCGGGACGGAAATGGGTCAGGGACTCAACACCAAAGTGGCGCAGATTGTCGCCCAGGTGCTGCAAATTGAGGTCGATCGCATTCAAATCACCGCCACCGATACGGGTAAAGTACCCAACACCTCGCCGACGGCGGCGTCCAGTGGCACAGATCTTAACGGCAAAGCGGCACAGAACGCCGCCGAAATCCTGCGTGAGCGCATGACGAACATGTTGTGCACGCTGCACGCGTGCGCGCCAGATGCGGTGAATTTCAGCAACGGCATCGTTCGGGCGGCGGATCACTATTACACCTTTGCTCAGGTCGCCCAGCTTGCCTGGCTGAACCAGGTGCCGCTTTCGGCTACCGGCTACTATCGCGTGCCCGGCATTCATTACGATCGCCAGGCCGGTCGCGGCGAACCTTTTTACTACTTCGCCTACGGTGCGGCCTGCTGTGAGGTGATTATTGATACGCTGACGGGTGAATACCGGCTGCTACGGGCGGATATTCTGCACGATGTGGGCGCGTCGCTGAATCCGGCTATCGACATCGGACAGGTTGAAGGCGGATTTGTACAGGGGCTGGGCTGGCTGACCTGTGAAGAACTGGTCTGGAATGACCACGGCCAGTTGATGACTGACGGCCCCGCGAGCTACAAAATTCCTGCCATCAGTGATGTACCGGCCGACATGCGCGTCACCCTGGTGGAAAACCGCAAGAACCCGCAGGACACGGTTTTTCATTCGAAAGCCGTGGGCGAACCGCCTTTCATGCTGGGGATTGCCGCCTGGTGTGCATTGCAGGATGCGGTGGCCAGCGTGGCCGGTTATCGCCTGCATCCCGGGCTGGATGCGCCCGCCACGCCGGAGCGGGTATTCTGGGGTGTACAGCGCATGACCGGAGGCGCGGATGATTTATCATGACTGGATTACCATTCTGCACGACCTGCGCCAGAAGCGGCAACACTGCGTACTGATCACCGTGCTGAAAGACCGAGGCTCGGTACCGCGTGACGGTGGTGCCAAGATGGTGGTGACGGACAGTGAAACCTTTCTCACCATCGGTGGCGGTCACCTGGAGTTTCAGTGCATCGCTCAGGCACGGGCGCTGTTAGAAGGTGGAGAGCGGCGTCCCCATACCGAAGAGTTCAGCCTGGGCGCGCGACTGGGGCAGTGCTGCGGCGGAATGACCACGATTCTGTTTGAACCGCTCATGCAGGCGCAGCCAGAAATCCTGGTGTTTGGTGCCGGTCATGTCGGTCAGGCGCTGGTTAGCCTGCTGGCTACGTTACCCTGTCACGTTAACTGGATTGACAGTCGGGATAACCAGTTTGCGTCGGTGCCGCCTGGCGTCAACGTCCAGCAGCCCGACGATCCCCTGGACTGCGTGGCCGGGGCGGCCCCCGGAAGCTATTATATCGTTATGACCCACCATCATCCGCTGGATCTTGCCCTGTGCGAGGCTATCCTGCGGCGGGGTGATTTTCGCTATGCCGGCGTCATCGGTTCGCAAAGCAAAAGTCAGCGCTTTCGCTACCGGCTGGAAGGCAAAGGGATTGGCGAAGACCGGCTGGCGCGACTGCGCTGTCCCATGGGCTTACCCGATGTCAAAGGGAAGCTGCCCGCCGAAATCGCCGTCGCGATTGCGGGTGAAATTATCGCGGTGTATCAACAACCACGCGGGTAGGTTGTTCTGTCAAAGGCAACCTGCCACTATGAGACTCTGTGTTGTTCTCCAGGAGCGCCTATGAACGCCCGTCAAAATCCTTTTTTTAGCGTCAGCAGTTTGCCTTATCACACGCCACCCTTTGATCAGATTCAGGAAACCGACTTTCTCCCTGCGCTGCAGGCCGGTATCGAAGAAAAGCGCCAGGAAGTGCAGGCCATCGCCACCGATCCTGATGCGCCGACTTTTATTAACACCTGCGAGGCGCTGGAGAAAAGCGGCCAACTGCTGACCCGCGTAAGCCTGGTGTTCAACGCGATGACCTCCGCCCATACCAGCCCCTATCTTCAGCAGATTGACGAGGACATCGCGCCACAGCTCACCGCACTAAACGATGAGATCATGCTGAACCGGCCGCTGTTCTCACGCATCGATCAGGTCTATTTGCAGCGCAACCAACTTGATGCCGAATCGAAACGCCTGGTCGACGTGCTATGGCAGCGCTTTCAGCTGGCGGGGGCGAACCTGCCGGAAGCGCAAAAGCAGCAGTTAAAGGCGCTGAACCAGGAAGCGGCCCGACTCAGCACGCAGTTTACCAACAAGCTGCTGGCTGCCACCAAGGCGGGCGGGTTGATGGTGAATGATGTCCAGCAACTCGCGGGGCTGAGCCCGTCCGATCTGGCCGTCGCCCAGGCGGCTGCCCGCGCGCGTGGCCTGGAGAATGCCTGGTGGCTGGTACTGCAAAATACCACGCAACAGCCTGCGCTTCAGTCTCTGGAAGACCGCGCGACGCGGCAGGCCTTGTTCCATGCCGCCATGACGCGCAGTGAGAAAGGCGATGACAACGACACGCGAGCGCTGGTGTTGCGTCTGGCACAGGTGCGCGCTGAGCAGGCGAAGCTACTGGGATTTGCCAGCTTTGCCGCCTGGCAGTTACAGGATCAGATGGCAAAAACCCCGGATGCTGCCTTCGCCTTTATGCGTAATATCGTTCCCGCCGCCCGAGCCCGTGCGGAGCGGGAAGCCTCGGCCATTCAGCAAACCATCGACAGCCAGCAGGGCAACTTCACGCTCAGCGCGTGGGACTGGAATTTTTATGCAGAACAGGTGCGGCGGGCACAGTACGATCTGGATGAAAGCCAGATCAAACCCTATTTTGAACTCAACACGGTGCTCGAAAATGGCGTGTTTTGGGCTGCGACCCAGCTCTATGGTATTCAGTTTGCCCCGCGTCACGATCTGCCGGTTTACCATCCAGACGTACAGGTATATGAAATCTTTGATGTTGACGGCAGTGGGATGGCGCTGTTTTATACCGATTTCTTCAAGCGTGACAGTAAAGGCGGCGGCGCATGGATGAGCAACTTTGTTAACCAGTCCACGCTGCTCGACGCCAAACCGGTGATCTACAACGTCTGTAACTACACCAAACCCGCCGACGGTGAGCCCGCACTCCTGAGCTGGGATGAGGTTATTACCCTGTTCCATGAGTTCGGTCATACGTTGCATGGCCTGTTTGCCAGTCAGCGTTATCCCAGCCTGTCAGGAACGGAAACGCCGCGTGATTTCGTCGAGTTCCCCTCGCAGATTAACGAGCACTGGGCAAGTGAGCCGCAGGTGTTTCGCCATTTCGCCCGGCATTACCAGACCGGCGAACCCATGCCGGCGGCGCTGCATGAAAAAATCATCAGGGTTGGCAAATTCAACAAAGGTTATGAGATGACCGAGCTGCTGGCTGCCGCGCTACTGGACCTTCACTGGCACAGCCTTGACGGTCGAACGCCGATGCAGTCCGTTGACGGATTCGAGCAGCAGGCGTTACGCAGCGACGATATTGATTTGGCTGCCGTTCCCCCACGCTATCGCTCCAGCTATTTTCAGCATATCTGGGGCGGCGGCTATTCTGCGGGTTATTATGCCTATATCTGGACCCAGATGCTGGCCGACGACGGCTACCAGTGGTTTGTCGAACAGGGCGGCTTGACGCGGGAAAATGGCGATATCTTTCGACAAAAGATTTTGTCACGCGGCAACAGCAGCGATCTTAAAGCGTTGTATGAAGCCTGGCGCGGCGGTGAGCCGCAGCTCGAACCTATGTTGAAAAACCGCGGCTTAGCGGAATAAGCAAGAAGCGAAAGGGCGGCGATGCCGCCCTGTTTTATTAACCCAACGGACCGCCTTCAATGGTTTCGCACAACCCAGCCAGTACCCGTTCACCCGTTTCCGTCTTCAGCGACTGATACCACGCCGAGGTCATTTGGGGATCTTTAGCATGTGTGATGTCACAGCGTTTACGCGCTTTCAACACCAAATCCTTAACGCGCTCGACACGGCGCATCTGGTAACGCAGTAGCGCATCCTCGATGCCAAGCGAATGCGCAGACAGCGCGGACGCCAGCACAATGGCATCTTCCATGGCCGCACAACCGCCCTGGCCGATATCGGGCGTGGTGCTGTGTGCCGCGTCGCCAAGCAATACCACCCGGCCTTTAACAAAACGCTGAAAAGGTTCAATGTCGTGAATTTCGACCCGGTTGGTGGTGTCCACGTCAATTGCCGAAATAAGCTTTTGCACGGGTTCAGACCAGTCGCTGAAGTAGTGGCGCAAATCGTCCCGCATCGTTGAACGATCCTGCTCCAGACCGGAAGGCAGCGGGACATCGAAGAAGAAGTAAAAACGATTACCGCTTACCGGCATCAGTGAAACGCGCTTGCCATCGCCCACAAAGGTTGTCCATTGGTCAGCGGGCGCGATGGACTCATCAATCCTGACCAGACCGTTCCAGTTCACATAGCCCGCGTAGCGGCGTGGCAATTTTTCATCCAGTACATAATCGCGGATCACCGAATGCGTTCCGTCTGCCGCGACCAGAAAGTCGCCTTGCGCCTGGCTGTTATCGTCAAAGGTGGCGATAACGCCGCTGGCGTACTGCTCCACCTGGACGATACGTTTGCCAAAATTTACCCGACTGCGGCCATAAGCATCCAGCAGCATCGCCTGTAGCTCCGCGCGGGCGATGGGGTAAGGGAATTCGCCCACCTGTTGCACCAGCGGTGACAGGCTAAAGCGGGTCAGCGTGTCACCCGAAAACGCGTCTTGATAGGCCATAAACGCCATGTTACCGCCCAGAGCGCGGACTTTTTCTTTCAGTCCCAGTGCATTAAGGCACTTCACGCCGTTTGGCCAGACAGAAATCGCCGCGCCAACAGGCCGTATCGTTTTGACCGCCTCATAAACTTCAGTTTCGAAACCGGCCTGTTCCAGAGCCAGTGCGGCGGTCATCCCACCCATTCCGCCACCAATGACGATCGCTTTCATATGTTATCTCCTGTGTACATATCAGTAATTTGCAACTTTTGTACCAGAAGCGAAAAGGGCCGGATGCCTGAATCTGTCGGGATAACACAACAGATAACCTCAGTCGATGCACGGTCGCTGTGCAACGATCTGCACCTGGCCGGTGCAGAGAAATCTGTAAACCACAGTAACCCTGCGTTTTTAAGATGTTACCTATAATCCGTTTCATATTTAGCGTGATATAGATCACGTTCGCCCTCACAATGACTTCGGAATCCTCCATGAAAATCGGAATAAGTAACAATCACTATCCGGAGCAGCGCAATATTTTGGTCAATCCGGAAAACGACTATATCAACCTGAAAAAACGTAACGTTTTCTATTTCCTCAATCCGCTGCGTACCCGTTTATTGAAAAAAATAAAAGCTTTGTCTTTTTACCTGTGCCATTTGCAATGGGGCAGAAGCCCGATATTTTGCATCTGTTTAATGAAGTGGCGATCACCCAGATGAACTGGGTGGCGACATTTGAAACAGAACTGCCGCGCGTGCTGCCGGTGGCGGGGGTTGCCAAACAGGACAACCCAGAATTAAAGCGCCTGATTCCGTATTTACTGAAAGACAACTGTTTCGGCCTGATTGCCATTTCAGAGGCCACGCTTCATATTCAGATGAAGCTGTTTAAACCCGATGTCGCCGCAAAAATGCGTGCCAAAACCCTGGTGATGCATCCGCCGCAAACGTTGTTTACCCCAGAAAAAACTGCACGCCAGAGTGACAACATCCGTCTGGTGTTTGTCGGCAACGAGTTTTATCGCAAAGGCGGCGCAGAAATTGTGCTGGCGCTGAGCGAACTGGTTGAAGCCGGCCAGATTGATGCGTCGCAGCTAGACGTTCAGCTTATTGGTGACCTGAATAAGCGGCATAATGTGGCACACCGTCAGTTCCAGGACGATGACGCCTTTTATCGCACTATTCAGGATCGCATTTCCCGCCTCAGCTTTATTACCCATCACTCTCAGATGGCGAATCCGGAACTGTTGAAACTGTTTCAGCGCAGCGATGTTGGCTTATTACCCACCTGGCAGGAAACCTATGGCTTTTCGGTACTGGAAATGCAGGCGAGCGGTTGCCCGGTATTAACCAGTAATGTGCGCGCGCTGCCGGAAATTAACCCCGACAGTGCAGGCTGGACGATCGGCGGTACGCTGAATGACGATCGCGAATATCAGGTCAACAGCGAAGCCGATAAACACCGTCTGCGCCGGGCGTTAATTGACGGCCTGAAATCAACACTGCTGGATATCCTGGCGCATCCACAGGTATTAACGGAAAAGGCTGAAGGATCGATTTTACGCATTAAACAGCAGCACGATCCGCGCCAGTATTGCGCGCGCCTTAACGAAATTTATCGTCGTGGCGTCGTCGATGTTGTTGAACATCCACCCGCGATCTCAATTTAGTAAGATTTATCAGACGTTACGCGCCAGAGTCACCATACTTAACTGACGCGTTTCTCTGGAGATCGGTTATGAAATATCTGCTTGCTTTGCTGCTGTCCGGCCTGATGGTCAGCAGCGCATTGTCACAACCCGCACCTACGTTCCCCTCACGCGCGCCGTTACCTCAGTTAACGCCCGTCGCCGCAAAATGTGATCTCTCCAGCTGTCAGACGCGTTGTTATGTTGAGCAATCGCATTGTAATACGCGTAATTCCGGTGCCTGCAGTACCCAGGCACAGCTTTGCGTGCAATCATGCGCGGCTCAATGTAAATAACCTGCCACCTGAATGAGTGCTGATGAAACGATACCTTACTGCATTACTTGTCGCCCTTAGCGCCAGCAGCAGCGCTGCAGATTTATCCTCGCAGGACATTGCCTCGCGGGTGAAGAACATCATTACGCCGCTGATGGAGCAGGAGGGGATACCTGGCATGTCGGTCGCAGTGCTGTATAAAGGCCGCCCGCAATACCTGAACTTTGGTGTAGCCGATACCGCATCCGATCGACGCGTAACCGAAAACACGTTGTTTGAACTGGGTTCTGTGAGCAAAACGTTTACCGGCTTACTGGCGGGCGTGATGATGCGTAACAGCCAACTTCATCTCAACGACCCGGTACAAAAGTACTGGCCCGCCCTGAAAGGCCCCCAGTGGCAGGCGATTAAAATGGTGCACCTTGCCACCTACAGTGCTGGCGGCATGCCATTACAGCTTCCCGCCAGCGTGACCGACCAGGATACGTTGCTGACTTACCTGCAACAGTGGCAGCCTGACGCCGCGCCCGGCACGCAGCGCCGCTATTCCAATATCAGCCTGGGGTTGCTGGGATATTTGATGATAAAAGGTGAGTTTGAAGAGGCGATGCAGAAGAACGTCTTTACGCCATTGCGGCTGACGCGCACCTTTTACAGGGTTCCGGCTTCCATGATGTTTGACTATGCGTGGGGATATAAAGACGGACAGCCGGTGCGCGTCTCGCCCGGTATGCTGTCAGCAGAAACCTATGGCGTGAAGTCTACCGCGCGCGACATGATGACCTTTATGCAGGCCAATGCAAATCCGAACGGATTATCGTCCGGTAATACCGTTTTGCGAAATGGCATGATGACGGCACAGTCGCGCTACTTAACGGCAGGCAAGCTGTCTCAGGGGCTGGGTTGGGAAATCTATCCCTGGCCGATGGCTACCCAAACGATCGTTGACGCCAGCGACAACAACATGGCGCTACAGGCACAACCGGCAACGCTGTTGAACCCGCCCAAACCGGCGGATCGTGCCAGCTGGATTCATAAGACCGGCTCCACAAACGGATTCGGTGCCTACATTGCCTTTATCCCACAGTTGAACAGCGGCGTTGTGATGCTGGCGAATAAAAACTACCCCAACCCGGCGCGGATAAAAGCGGCTGCCGCCATCCTGGAGGCCATGCAGTAACGCAGAGACTAAAAAAATGGCCGCTGTGCGCGGCCATTAGGGGATCAATGCGGATTAGAGCGTACCGGTACCGCCGTCAGAGCACCATACCTGTCCAGATGCAAAGCTGCATTCATCTGAAGCCAGGGTAACGTAGAGCGGGGCGATCTCTACCGGCTGGCCTGGACGGCCTAGCGGTGCATCGGCACCAAACTGCTCCACTTTCTCCTGTGGCTGACCGCCGCTCGGCTGCAGAGGCGTCCAGTAAGGGCCAGGGGCAACCGCGTTAACGCGAATCCCTTCCGGGCCGAGCTGTTTGGCCAGCGCCTTAGTGAAGGCCACGTTACAGGCTTTAGTCTGGGCATAATCCAGCAGGATATCGCTGGGCTTAAAGGCCTGAACAGAAGAGGTGTTAATAATCGATGCACCGCGCGGCAGATAAGCCAGTGCCGCTTTCGTTACCCAGAATGGCGCATAGACATTGGTTTTGAAGGTGGCATCAAAGTCTTCTGTGCTCAGCGTCCGAATGGATTCATTAAACTGCTGACGTCCGGCGTTGTTAACCAGAATATCCAGCCCGCCCAGTTTCTCAGCCGCTTCTTTAACCAGCTTCTGACAAAAAGCTTCGGAACGCAGATCGCCGGGAATCGCCACCGCTTTACGACCTTCGGCCTCAATCAGTTTAACCACTTCCACCGCATCTGACTCTTCTTCCGGCAGGTAGTTAATGGCTACGTCCGCCCCTTCACGTGCATAGGCAATGGCGACGGCGCGACCAATGCCTGAATCGCCGCCGGTAATCAGCGCTTTACGTCCGGTAAGACGACCGTGGCCGCGATAGCTTTTTTCACCATGATCGGGAGCAGGGTCCATTTCACTGGCCAGTCCGGGTGCCTGTTGCGGCTGCTGCCTGAATGGCGGCTTCGGAAAGCGATCTGGGTCGAGAATTGATTTATTTGACGTCGTCATAGTGAGCTCCTTGAACTGTTGTCAGGAACTTAAGCCTGGCACAGATGTGATGTTTGTCACATTCAACTGCTTATTTAATGCACGAAGCCAGTTAAAAAAGGACTTTATCAGACAAATTCCCCGACGTAATGTCCGCTAAGCGCAGCGGTAATAGCAGAATATATCGATTATCTATTTTGGCGACAGGCGCAGGCACGAAATGGAGGAGAACAGCAGCGACGAATAATCGCGGGTTGCTAACGCTAAGCTATTGAGAAAAGGGCAGTTATGACGGGGATGAATAAGCGATTGTATTAAAGGAGATTAAGGAGGAGAATAAAGCAATGCGCAGTGATGTTAAATGTTTGTACAAATGTTTCTAAGATGTTACTATGAGTGTCCCGGCCAGCACCACTTTATAGTTTGTGACGTCTGGCCGGAAAGTTTTTCCCTGGTGTTGGCTGTTTTAGCGACCTGGCCTTGCAGGTCAGGTTTTTTTTTACCGCTAAACAACTTGAAGCCATTGTAACCTCTGGATGAATCATTGTAAGTTATTCTTAAGTATTATCTTACCTGTACTAAAGTGCAGGTTATGTCATCATTAAGTAAAAGAAGCAGCATGGAGCCTGAATGTTTTCTTTTTTTCTTGAAAATCAAACAATAATGGATACGCTTCAGACTTACATACAGAGAAAGTTATCTCCGCTTGGCAGTCCTGAGTACGCTTACACGGTGGTGAGCAAAAAAAATCCTTCAAATGTTCTGATTATTTCCAGTTATCCTGACGAATGGGTCAGGTTATACCGTGCCAACAATTTTCAGTTAACCGATCCGGTCATCCTCACCGCCTTCAAACGGACCTCGCCGTTTGCCTGGGATGAAAACATTACCCTGATGTCCGATCTGCGGTTTACCAAAATTTTCTCATTATCAAAGCAGTACAACATCGTTAATGGCTTTACCTACGTGCTCCATGACCATATGAACAACCTCGCGTTGCTCTCCGTCATTATTAAGGGCAACGATCAGGCAGCCCTGGAGCAGCGCCTTGCGTCTGAGCAGGGCACCATGCAGATGCTGTTGATTGATTTTAATGAGCAGATGTATCGACTGGCCGGGACAGAAGCCGAAAGGGCACCGGCGGTAAATCAGAACGCCGACAAAACGATTTTTTCGTCGCGTGAAAATGAAGTGTTGTACTGGGCGAGCATGGGTAAAACCTATTCTGAAATTGCCGCCATTACCGGTATTTCCGTCAGCACCGTGAAGTTCCACATCAAAAACGTCGTGGTTAAATTGGGCGTCAGTAACGCCCGACAGGCTATAAGACTGGGTGTGGAGTTAGACCTTATCAGACCGGCAGCGTCAGCGGCCAGGTAGTTACCGCGACGGGCGCACAGCCCGTACGTGAGACAATATCGCCACCCAGTTGTTGTTTATCCTCTTCTCCGGCTGGCAGAGTCAGCAGATAAATCCGTTCCTTTTCAGTCAGAAAAGCCTCTTTGACGACGCTGATTTGCCATCCGGACCGTTTCAAAATTTTCAGCATTGCCCGGCTGACTATCGTATAGATATGGTTGTACGCGTTATCCTGCGCCCAGTTCACCATCGCTAAAAACAATACCTGACTTATAGGATAGTGTTCACCCAGCAGTTCGCGTGCGCGTGCTTTATCGACGAAAAAGCGGCTTGATTCCGTGCCACAGGCGGGCAGGGGGACGTCGTTAAAACAGTGCTGGAAGGTGTGAGTGATCATATTGGGCCGATCCAGACGGGTAAAGCGCACGCTGCACACTAATTGCCCTTCACAGATCCCCAGAATATAGCGCGTCCCTGGCCCATCAAACTCATCCGACTCCATGCCCTGGCTGCATACCACTTCCCATCCCAGGCGGTCGCTAAAAGTTTTTTTTCTGAGCTTATAAAGTTCTTCTGAACGTGTGGTTTGCAGCTCTTCGTAACTGACGTCAAACAGTTCAAGCATTCCATTTCCTCTAAAAAGTTACTGCGGCCCTCACGGCTATCCTGTACTGATTTTACTAACTTTTCGCGCTGACGTTCAGCTAAATAACACTTTATTCGACTGAAATAGGGATTCTCTGTCTGTCAATGGGCAGGATAACGCATCTCAAGCGGTAAAATTCTCCCTGAGGGGATATTATTTGCCATAACGCAACAGAAAACAATACAAATAGTCACTGCCCTGTACTATTTCAATAGTGCATATTCCCGTGTCATACCAATTTTATATGGGACGCCTGCCGGTTTTTAACAAAGTAACCCCGCCGAATGTCATAAATATGTCGCTCAACATTAATTGATTTATTGGTTATCTATATGGCCTGCATCACAAAGCGGTAAAAAAACCAAATATCATAAATTGGCTGTTAATTTCTGGAATTGTTGGCACAGGGCCGTATTACTAATACTTGAGCCGGACCTGCCTGTCCATACAGGCCGTGGATAGCTGACTGATCAAGGTGTTTACCTAATTATAAGGCTCATAACAATGACTATATCGTCTGTGCTTAAAACAAAAGATAAAATTGGTTACGGCATCGGTGATGCCGCCAGTTCCATGGTATGGCAAACCGCTACCTTGTTTCTGGCCTACTTCTATACAGATGTATTTGGTTTACCCGCCGCGATTATGGGGACGATGTTTTTGATGGTTCGTCTGGCGGATGCCTTTGTCGATCCCTGTATCGGGGCGTTAGTTGACCGCACCCGAACCCGACATGGACGTTTTCGCCCCTGGCTAATGTGGTTCGCGATTCCGTTTGGCGTGAGTTGCCTGATAACCTTCTATGTACCTGATGTGGGTCCGACCGCGAAAATCGTCTATGCCTGTGTCACCTATACCATCCTCAGCTTCATATACTCTGCAGTAAATGTCCCTTATTGCGCCATGCCCGGTGCGCTGACGCTCGATCCACGGGAACGCCATTCTCTGCAATCCTGGCGTTTTGCCTGTGCCTTTATCGGCGGACTGGTGGTCACGGTCATCGGGCTGCCGCTGGTGGATCTGTTAGGTCAGGGCGACAAGGCGAAAGGGTACCTGTTTGCCATGGGGTTCATGGGTTTTTTAGGGGTGATTTTAATCTACTGTTGCTTCTTTATGACCCGGGAACGTTATTTACCGCGCGGCGATAGTGCAAGTTCGATGTGGTCCGACCTGAAGCTGTTAAGTAAAAACAGCCAGTGGCTCATCATTGTTATTTTCAACATCCTGTTGCTGACTGCGGTAGTAACGCGTGGCTCGTCCACAATATATTACATGAACTATGTTTTATTGCGGCCTGACCTGGTATTCACCTTTATTATTACCGGCATGATAGCGGCATTGTGCGGTGCATTTTTTTCAGAGCGGTTATTGGGGAAATTTGACCGCGTGCGTGCTTATCAGATTTGCCTGGTCAGTTTTGTTTTTTTCGTCACGACCATTTATTTTATTCCGCCTTCACAGGTTTGGCTGATCATCGGCATAAATATCGTTTTTGGCTTTGTTCAAAATCTGACCACGCCCATTCAGTGGAATATGTTCTCCGATGTCGTGGATTTCGAAGAACACCGCAGCGGGAGAAGGCTGGACGGCCTGGTCTTCTCCACCGCCTTGTTTGCCATCAAATTTGGCCTCGCTATGGGCGGTGCCGTCGTGGGCTGGATTCTGGGGCTGGTGCACTACCAGCCTGGCGTGGCGGCTCAAACGCCTCACGTGATTACCACTATCAATCTGATGCACAACCTTATTCCCGGCGTTTTATTTATTGCCATGCTGCTGCTGCTTTGCCTCTACAAGCTTAACAGCACGCGCGTCAATGCGATTGCCCTTGAGCTGGCCGCAAAGCGTGCCGCTGAAGAGAAAATGGACGCCCAAAACGCTATCTGAAATCAGTACGAAGGAGTGAAACATGACCGTAATCTACAAGGACCCTCAGCGTTCTGTTAGTGAACGTGTTGCCGACCTGCTGCCACGCATGACGGCAGAGGAAAAGTTCGCGCAGATGCATGCTTACTGGCTTATCCTGGATGAAAAGGGCAACCATCTGGAACGGACAGATTTAAGCGACACCTTTACCGGTGTGAGTGCCCAGAATGCCCTTAAAGAGAGATTAACCCGCGGCATCGGCCAGATTACCCGCCCGTTGGGAACACATATTGTTGACGCCGCAACCGGCGTACGGGCGGCGAATCGCCTGCAACGTGATGTGATGGAAGGATCGCGCCTGGGGATTCCAGCGCTGTTTCACGAAGAGTGCCTGGTTGGCCTGCTGTGCAAAGGGGCAACGCTTTTTCCCTCATCGCTGAATTACGGATCAACCTGGGCGCCTGAACTGATCAGGCGGGCGGCTCAGCACATTGGCGACGAAGCCCGCTCAATTGGCTGCAAACAGGGACTGGCCCCCGTGCTGGATGTTTCCCGCGATGTCCGCTGGGGCCGGACAGAAGAAACCTTTGGCGAAGATCCCTGGCTGGTGGGGGTGATGGCAACCGCCTATGTCGAAGGCCTGCAAGGCGATAAGCGCGATCTGCTGGCCACGCTTAAGCATTACGTCGGTCACTCATTCAGCGAGGGCGCACGAAATCACGCGCCCGTTCACCTCGGCTTCAGCGAATTAAACGATATCTTTCTGCTGCCGTTTGAAATGGCGGTAAAGCTGGCGAACGCGGGATCGGTGATGCCGGCCTACCATGACATTGATAATCAACCCGGCCACAGCGATCGCTTTTTGCTGACCGAGGTGTTGCGTGAACAGTGGGGATTTGACGGCATCATCGTGGCTGATTATGGCGGTGTCAGTCTGCTTCACCAGCATCATGGCGTGGCGCAGGATGCGGCAACGTCGGCTGCGCTGGCGTTTAATGCCGGGCTGGACGTGGAGTTGCCGAAGGATGACTGCGCTCGCCATCTGGCCGACGCCGTGTCGCGTAATCTGCTGTCGATGGATAAGGTTGACGAGATCGTGGCACGCATCCTGACCGAGAAGTTCCGCCTGGGCTTATTTGAGCATCCTTATATCAATGAAGCGGCGATTTCTCTGCAGGACGATGCCACCCGTCAGGTTGCACGTGATGTGGCAACCCAGTCGATCACCTTACTGGAAAATAACGGTATTCTGCCGCTGAAAACCGGCGGGCGCGTTGCGGTAGTGGGACCCTGTGCGGACGATCCGCTTGCGCTACTGAGCGGTTACAGCTTTCCCGTTCACCTGATTATCAGCGATATGCTGGAGGAAACGTCGCAGGTCACCACGCCGCTCGCCGCGCTGCAACATTATCTGGGGCAGGAAAATGTCGGCTATGCCAAAGGCTGTCATATTATTGAGAAACGCACTGCAGGTGCCCCTGTGTTCCCCGGCGACAGCGCGGCGAAACCCATGCAGCAATCGCCTGTGTCACAGGATACCCACCTGATTGCCGATGCCGTTCGCGTGGCGCAAGACAGCGATGTGGTGATTGCCTGCGTGGGCGATCTGGCGGGCCTGTTCCAGAGCGGCACCGTGGGTGAAGGTTCTGACACCGACAGCCTGAATTTGCCCGGCGTACAACAAGCATTGCTGGAGGCCCTTGCCGCAACCGGAAAACCTTTGATCGTCGTGATGACCGGGGGACGGCCTTATAGCCTGCAAGGTCTGGAAGACAAGGTTGCCGCCTTTATGCTGGCCTGGGCACCGGGGCAGGAGGGCGGCTGGGCGATAGCGGATATTCTGACCGGCCGCGCGGAACCCCAGGGCCGCCTGGTGGTGAGCGTACCGAAAAACGTCGGTGCGATGCCGTTTTATTACAATCACAAACTGAAAAGCGGCGGTACGCCGATCGCCTTCCATTTTGGCGCGCGCTATCCGTTTGGGTTTGGCCGCGGCTGGACGACCTTTGACTGGGGCCAGCCGCAGCCAGAACAGGACAACGTGGCGATTGATGGGGAGATTCAACTCCGGGTCACGCTCACCAACACCGGCGAACGGCAGGGCAGTGAAGTGGTGCAGCTTTATGTCCGGGACAAGGTGGCCAGCATGGTGCGACCACTTCAGGAGCTTAAAGCTTTCCAGCGCGTCACGCTGCAGCCGGGTAAAACCGCCGAACTGTGCTTTAGGCTTCCGGTGGATATGCTCAACTTTACGCGCCGCGATGGCCAGCGCATCGTAGAACCCGGCGAGTTTGAGCTGCAGGTCGGTTCTTCCTGTCGCGATATCCACGGCGTCAGTACAGTAACGGTGACGGGTGAAACACGCGTTCTGCCTTGCCACTGGCGCATGTTAAGCGACTGCACGATAAACATTGCCTGACCTTTAACCCTGCCCATCATGGAATGGGCAGGGCATCATCCTTGTGTCTTTCATGGCTAATAGTCAGCTCACCTTGTTTAACGCGCGCATCAGATAATGAAGCAGTATGCCGACATCGGGGAAATCCGTCAGTGACATCTGCAATACATTAAGCAGAAGGGCAACGCCTGAAAACTGAAGCTATCTGGCAAGGGCACCACGGCCATCCGCCGCGATAGCTGTTCTGCTGCCTTAACCCAGCGTTGATCCAGCCTGAACCGCCCAGGGATTCGCTGCCCAGCGTAACGCAATACACCGCCTGTTTCCTTTTTGGCTGCCAGTCAGCCCGACCCGTAATTTCCCCTGTTTATCGCGGCAACATCCCGCCAGCTGGCGATATGTCGCGGTATCGATAAACGGATTATGGTCAGCGCGCCGCCCGGCGAGCAAATCCTGCCTGTCCTGCTCTGTACTGTAATACGTTACCCTCAGAGAGAAACGCGTGCGGAGAAAACGGGGCGATGCTTTCTCTCAAATATCCGCTGTAGGGGATATTTTTGCTTTTCAGGTTATGTTGCAGTTAGTCTGATAATATCCTCTGGCGGGGATAAAACTCACTTATTACGGAGCGTGCCACATGATCTACAGCCCCAGGCAGTTGGCGAACCAGGTAAAGCTATTGCGTCAACAAGATGGCTTGACGCAGGCTGAACTGGCGAAGACCGTGGGCCTTAAACAGGCAACCTTGTCCCACTTCGAAAACAACCCGGAGACGACGTCGCTGGCTACCCTGTTCAAAATCTTGCAGGCGCTGAATCTTGCCGTCGTGCTTCAGGGGAATCCACCCGCGTCAGCCTCATCTGAGGATGCCTGGTAATGGCGAAGCTGATTGCCTGGATGAACGGGGCGCGGACGGGCACGCTGACGCTGCATCACAGCGGCGCACTCCGTTTCCAGTATGACGAGGAGTGGCTCAGGCACCCGCTTGCCAGGCCGCTGTCGCTTTCATTGCCCTTGCAGCATGCTGCGATACATTCTGCGAAGGTGGCTTACTTTTTCGAAAACCTTCTCTCACCCAGCACGTTGATTAAAAGCGATATTTACGCTGAGCACCCGATAAAATCCTGCGATGTCTTTGCACTGTTGCAAAAAGTGGGACACCAACTGCCCGGCGCGATCACGCTGCTGCCGGTGAAGCAGCAACCCCTTGCGCCGGATAACGCGACCTACCGCGTGGTCAGCGCTGCAGACGAGGCACAGCAGTCTGATATCGACAATGCCTTTCTGTGTATGGCCCTTGCCCGCGAGCTAAGGCTCCCGGTAGCGGATGCCAGGCTGTTTCATGAGGATGGCCGCCGGAAATTACGCATCGAAAGCTACGATCGCCGCTGGAGCCGTGACGGAAAACATCTTTATTATCTTCCTGAAGAGGATGTGTGCCAGGCGCTGGGATTACCGGCGTCAAGCCGTTATGAACAGCAGGGTGGACCGGGGCTTCAGGATGTGATGGCCTTGCTGATGGGGTCGAGCTGCGCCATGAAAGACCGTGAGGAGCTGATGCGCTATCTGGTTTTTCAGTGGCTGACTGGAGCTACCGGCGGGCACGCTAAACAGATCAGGATACTCATCGCCCGTGGCGGCAGTTTCCGACTGGCCCCCTTTAGCCCGATCCTGTCTGCCTGTCCCGGGCTTTCACTGCGCAGGACAGACAGGCAAGATTTTCAGCTGGCGATGGGCGTGCCCGGCCCTGAGGGGAAACGGCATCACATTGACGCGATCTGGCCAGCGCATTTTGTCGCCAGCGCGGGCAGCGTCGGATTAAGCCAGGCGAAGATGCAGCAGATACTGACGGCCTTTATTGCGGGTTTACCGGCTGCGATCGTTAAGCTGCGCGACAACCTGCCTGACGATTATCCTCTGGCGATGGCTGACGCGGTGTTCAGCCATGCGATGATCATGCTGGAAAGGGTACGCCAGCCTGACTGGCTTTGACGGACTGACCGTCAGGGCTTTTCTGCCACATAGTGGAGATAACCGGCCACACCGCCTTTACCGCCATCTTTGGGATGATGATTACCATCTGTCACAGGAACGGAGGCAAAATCGAAAGGAGAAACCCCCGCCAGACAGGCGGCATTCACGCCGTACTGTTCAGGGTTGGAACGGCTCTGGTGAAAGGTGTAAATGCCGCAGACAGAGCAAAAGTAATGAACCGCCTCACCCGTATTAAACCGATACTCGCTAAGCTTATCCTTACCTTTAACCACCTCAAGCCCGGAGACGGGGGCGAATACCACGACCGCACCGCGCATACGACAAAACGAACAGTTACAGCGCCGGGCGGTTTTCAGGCCATCCAGCAGTTCAACGTTGAACGCAACAGCGCCGCAGTGGCACTGACCCGATGTAGCATCAGACATGGCTTGCTCCTTTTTTCATCCTGCAACCTTGCGTCGCGCGACAGGGATGAAATGTTAGTGGCATTAACAAAACAGGGTGAACTGGTAAGGGTATTGTGAAGGGTTAACGTCAAAGACACCAGCATGTCGCCCGAAGCGTGCAGCGATTTTCTTTAGCATGACGTGCCCGTCAGGGTGAAAGGCGTCAGCACGCTGATGACTCATGAGCCGCTTGTGCCGTCCCCAAACAGGATGCTCGCCGTGTGTCAGTCCGGCCTGATGGGCAATAACCCACGGCTTCCCGATGACAAGAAACAGAGATGGCTGCACGGCATTATGGCGCTGCGCTAAAACAGGCGAACTCAGCAGAAAGTGAACGCCAGAGCAACGAAAGGTTTTTTAGCCACGAGAAGAGCAAGCCTGTCCCTGGGCTGACGTCGCACAGCCTGCGCACATGCGGCTGACGCAGAGTGAAGCCAGCGAGTTTGAAAAAAGCCTGACGAGGCGCAGCGAAGGATTGTGGGCTGGCAGCAGAGGGTTGAACGCGGTGCGCTGGCAGTTAAGATTCATCACGCAAGCGGAAAGCGGCAAAGCCCCTCAGGGACTCTGCCGCAATCCCTTATCAGAACTCTTTTTGCCCACCCAGTTCAATCACCCGATTGGCCGGTATCCTGAACTGTTCATGCGCGCGTAATGCATTACGCTGGAAGAAGTGGAATATCGCCCCTTTAGCATGGGCCAGGCCGCGACGTTTTTTCATTACCAGCGTGTCGTGAGAGGTAAAAAACGACGCTTCATTCAAGGTACAGCCAAATCCTTCCAGCCCGCAAAGGTGCAACACATCTTTCATTGACGGGCGTTCATGCCAGCCGTACGCGGCGGTAACCTGCCAGAACGAAGGCGACAGCTGGCGCAGCGCGATGCGTTTCTGATTGTGCACGCGGGGCAGATCGACCGTTTTGATGTGCAGTAACACGGTACGCTCGTGCAGCACCCGGTTGTGTTTCAGGTTATGCAGCAGGGCCTGCGGGATTTCATACTCTTTGCGCGTCAGGAAGATGGCTGTTCCCCCCACGCGCATGGGCGGAGAGGCTTCCAGAGAGCTGATTAACGCTTTCAGCCTCACAGGATCGTCGGTGAGACGGCGGATAAGCCGGGAGCGTTCACTGCTCCAGATAAGCATCAGCACCAGCATCGTCATCGCCAGCAGCACCGGCACCCAACCTCCCGACAGCAGCTTCATCAGGTTTGCCGCAAACAGCGGTACATCGATTAACAACATGCAGAGCAGGAAAAACAGCGCAACAGGTAATGGCCACTTCCAGTTTTTAAAGGCAACAATACCGGCCAGGCAGGCCGTCAGCACCATGGTTCCCGTCACCACAATACCGTAAGCAGAAGAGAGCGCCGAAGACTGACGGAAAGCCAGGATTACCACCGTAACAGCCGCAAACAGAAGCCAGTTTACGACCGGAATATAAATCTGCCCCGATTCTGTAGCAGACGTAAATATCACGCGCATCGGCGGCAGAAAGCCCTGGCGGATAGCCTGATGCGTCAGCGTATACACGCCGCTGATAATCGACTGGGCAGCGATAACCGTGGCCAGCGTTGACAGCACAATCAGGGGAATCTGTGCCCAGACCGGGGCCAGGATATAAAACGGATTTTTGACTGCGCTGGGGTCGGCCAGCACCAGCGCACCCTGACCAAAATAGTTCAGCACCAGTGCGGGCAGGGTAATGATCAGCCAGGCGAGGCGGATAGGGGTTTTGCCTAAATGTCCCATATCCGCATACAGGGCTTCAGCCCCGGTAACGGCCAGCACCACCATCCCTAAGGCAGCAAAGGACAGGGCTTCATGATTGAGTAAAAAGGTCAGGGCAAACGCCGGATTAAGCGCATGTAAAACGTGGGGATTCATAACAATGCCGCGTACCCCAAGGACTGCCAGGGTAATAAACCACACCAGCATGATTGGCCCAAAGATGCGGCTGACGCGTTCAGTACCGTGCTTTTGAATCACAAACAGCAACGTCAGGATCACCACGGACAGCGGCACGATATAACGATCCAGGGCCGGGGCCACCACTTCAATCCCCTCAACCGCGGAAAGCACAGAAATAGCGGGAGTAATAATGCCGTCACCGTAAAAAAAGGCCCCGCCCGTCAGGCCAGCAAGGACGATAATGCGACTGAGCCGTGCGCCAACATTTTGTCGGGCCAGCGACATTAGCGTCAGTATTCCGCCTTCGCCATCATGGTCTGCGCGCATGATAAAAATGACGTATTTAACCGTCACAATCAGCGTCAGTCCCCAGAATATCAGGGACAGAAAACCCATCACGGCTTCTTCTGTCACCGCCCCAGAGGGAAGAATAGAAAGACACTCTTTTAAGGTATAGAGCGGGCTGGTACCGATATCACCAAATACGATCCCCGCTGCCGCCAACATACCTGCAGGCAGGGACTGCTTTTCAGACTGCGCCATTTAATATCCTGTTTTGCTTCGCGTAATCACCAACGTCCGCCGGGCCATTAACCCGGTCAGAGGTGAGGATGAGATTACGCGGTTTAGCGTGCGTTAGGGAGTAGGTGGTGAAGTTATGAACTACATTTTTACAGGTTTGTGCCTTTTTTTTACGGCATTTTTACACGGTTGTCGATTAACTCATCACTTCTTTTGCGCCCTTGACCGGGTTATTCCGTTACAGCCTAAAACGGCCTGTAAAATAATGATGCACTAAGGCAAATTCCCGACGGCTTCACCACATCAGGGCCGCGCAATGCGCGAGATGAAGCAAGCCAGATAAGTTGCCAAAGGGCACTACCGGGCTGACGCAGAACAGCGTCATCCTGACTGACACCCACTGTCTGCATGTAAGCAATATCACAGAAGCAGGTAACCGGTTTTTTGGAAGACGTGACACAAAAAATGAAAATATTTTAAAAATAGTCCTTACTAATGATTAATTCGCTCGTCATTTTATGCGGTTAATTTATTTCAAAGATGTTGGCAAAGATATCATCCCTCTGCACGTCGTCAGGAACGAGATTTAACTACCCTTAACCGAACTTTCATGCATTAACGTCACATGCTTTTTTTAAAAAGCGTATTCCGCCATCAACAATGATAAATTCCACTTTGATCTATCCATTAATTATTTTTATTGTTTTTAGATAAGATAAGGTTGTCAATTTCTTTATACATTCAACGCACTAATACTTTTTATCCCGATTATACCCACTATCTCCGTTATTCCCCGCAATGATCATTTGGCGCATTAATGCTTATTCCCGCGCTGTCGATACCTGAATAGCGAATGTCATTCAGTACGGTGTACAGACTGGCGAACCTATTATTTTGGGAAATTTACATGACTATTACTCAGCGGCTTTTCCTGACGTTTTCATTACTCTCAGCATCAATGATTGCTATGGTTGTGATCGTCATCATGGTATTAGGCGGCTTTCAGTCGCGCTTCCAGTACGTGCAAACCAACACACTGCCCTCGATTGTTGACCTGGATAAAATGGTTAACGGCAGTAACCGACTTAACGTAGCGCTCTATCGGCATCAAAGCGCGAAAGTCATTGATAAACAGGCCGAATTTGAAAAGGAAATATTCACGCGTATTGAAGCGCTTAAAGCACTGACTGAATTTTATCTCAAGAACGAAACCACTAACGATCAGGATACGAAGCTCAGTGAAAATGCCTTAGCGCTGATTAAACAAATGGAAGCGCGCCTGCCGGCTTTTCTGACAAATTCGCGGACACATAATGATACCGCCCTGGTGGATTTGCAGGGAAATAGCGGCGTCGGTCAGACTATTCGTGATTTAATTGAAAGTTATCAGAAACAACTCCAGCTCAATGTAGAGGTCGGCGCGGTATTTGAAAAAGAGAATAACCGGGTTTACCGGCAAACACTCTGGTCGTTAATTGCCGGTTCAGTCGCGATTATCCTGTTGCTCGGGGCTTTTTCCATCAGGACGATTCTGGGCATCCGTAAAAACCTTAACGGTATGCGATCGGCCATGGAACGCGCCAGTGAGCGGCTTGATCTTACGCTGCGTGCCGATGATTCGCGCAAGGATGAAATTGGTCTGACGGCTAAAGCCTTTAATCATCTTATCGGGAATGTCGCGAACTCGCTTTCATCGGTTGAACGGTCGGCCCATTCGGTCAGTTCAGCCTCCTCGCAAATTTCCGCGGGCAATGAAGATCTCTCTTCCCGCACCGAGCAGCAGGCGGCTTCGCTGGAACAAACGGCCGCCAGCATGTCAGAGCTGAGTGAAACCGTCCGTCAGACGGCAGAAAACACCCGACTTGCCAGTCAACTGTCGAAAAACGCCCGTGAAATTTCCGATGACAGCTCCACGAAAGTCCATACGATGCTCGGCACCATGACTGACATTAAACACAGCTCTGAAAAGATCACCGCCATAATCACCCTGATAGAAGGCGTGGCTTTCCAGACCAATATTCTGGCGCTCAATGCCGCCGTAGAAGCGGCGCGGGCAGGTGAGCAGGGACGGGGATTCGCGGTCGTAGCCGGAGAAGTTCGCAATCTGGCGCAGCGATCTTCGGCTTCGGCGCGCGAAATTAAAGAGCTTATCGAATCCTCCATGCGTTATGTGCAAACCGGAGTGAATCAGGCGGAGCAGGTGGGTGAGAATATGGGGCGCATGAATGAGGCGATCCGTCAGGTGACCGATCTTGTGGATGAAATTGCCGTCGCGTCTCAGGAGCAGTCACTCGGTATTGGTCAGGTGCATCAGGCGGTCAATCAGATGGATGATGTGACACAGCAGAATGCGGCGCTGGTGGAGGAAGCCTCGTCGGCCTCTCGCTCACTGATGGATCAGGCCACGGCCCTGAACGAACTTGTCGCAGCATTTGTGCTGGCGGAGCACGCGCCGGTTGTCCAGGCCAGCCCTGCCGCCATTTCTCCGGCCTTTGTTCAGGCTCGTGCGGCCTATGCTAAGCAGGAAGATAACTGGCAACGCTTTTAGAGTGGATGTCGCCCAGGGCGGTCGCACTGATAGTGACCACCCAGGGGGCGCTATAAGGCTCGAAAGGGGATTTTTTTCACTCGAATATGCCCAGGGTCTGCATCACGTGTCGTATCGCATTTCGATATTATATTTTGCCACTGTAGAGCACCGGACCGGTGGGCTGACCTGTTGGTGAACCGCCCTCCGGTTCAAGGCTAATCGCAATAACCCCGTTTTTTACCGCATCACGTCCTGCGAGTTTAAGCTCGGTGGTGTCCCGCGCGTGGAGCAGTCCCAGAGAAACCGGCTGATGACCGGCAGGAATCAGCCACAGTTGCAGGCTGTTGTTGGCGGCTACCGTCGCGGGCTGCAACGGCGTGACGCGCAATTGTGTGAGCGTCTTGTCTGCACTGACGACCCATTGCCCCTGGTGCTGGGCGTCATTCATCACGGTAAGCGGCGTAAATTCTGGGGCCTTGATGGCCTGATAAGACACCAGCGTCAGGGCGGCAAGGGCGGCGGCAACCATCCAGCCAATATAGGCGCGAGCAGCGCGGGGCCTTTTCCTGGCCGGCAGACTTAACGCAATTTTCTTCCAGACATACGCCGGTGGCACCTGCGGCATGACGTGAAGATCCAGCCCGGACAGCAGGTTTTGCCAGTTGGCGACCTGTTCAGCGAGTCCAGGCTCGGTCTGCAGGCGCTTCTGAAAACGTAATCGCGCGCCACCGCGTAGCGTACCAAGCGCATATTCAGCAGAGAGTGCATCGTCACGTTGGTGTTGTTTATTCATAGTCCGACACACTCCCGAAGGTGCGCCATCGCCCGGCGGATCCAGCTTTTTACCGATCCGACCGGCTGCTGGAGCCAGTGAGCAATATCGCTGTGAGACATGCCCTGATAGTAGGCAAGCGTAATGCTCTGACGCTGCTCACTGCTGAGGTTTCCCAGACAGCGCTGTAAGCGAGCGGCTTGTGCATCATCCTGTCTGTTATGCAGTTCGTCATGTTCAGCAACCAGAAGCGCATCATTATGCGCCTCTTCCGAACTGGCCATACGCGCCTGTCCGCTGCGTAGCCAGTCAATACAGCGATTACGGACAATATGGGTCATCCAGGTCAACGGGGAGCTCAGCTCAGCATTATAGGTTTCCGCCTTGCTCCAGATGGTGATATAGCAATCATGCAGCACCTCCTCTGCCCAGGGGCGGTGCTGCAACATGCGCAACGCGATGGCAAAAAGGTGTGGCGATGTCAGCCGGTAAAGGTGTTCAAATGCCCGGCGATCGCCGTCGACGACTGCCTTCATTAGTTTTACCTGCTCCACTGCCTGCACCTTGTCCATAAGCGTCCCGGATGATCTGTTTCCGTTCGAGTATAAATAATTACTTCGGCATTAATACGGTATCAATCACATCTATCACGCCATTTTTTTGGTTGACGTCATAGGTGCTGATATTGGCTACGTTGCCCTGACCGTCTTTCAGCTGGATGTTATGGGGCCCATTATTCATGATCCACAACGGCTGACCGTTAACGGTTTTCAACTCAGCATGACCGCCGCCTTGTTTAATTTTGGCTTCCAGCGCCTTCATATCATACTTACCTGCAACCACGTGATAGGTCAGTACGCTGGTCAGCATGGCCTTATTTTCTGGCTTCAACAGATTGTCCACGGTGCCAGCTGGCAGCTTAGCAAACGCCGCGTTAGTGGGGGCAAACACGGTAAAAGGGCCTTTACCTTCTAAGGTATCAACCAAACCGGCCGCTTTAACCGCCGCCACTAAGGTGGTGTGATCTTTGGAATTGACCGCGTTCTCAACAATATTTTTCTGAGGGAACATAGCCGCGCCGCCCACCATAACAGAATCCGAGGTCATAGCGGCCATGGATGCGGTGGTAAACAGCAATGCACTTGATACAACGGTAACAGCAATTAGCTTTTTCATCGTAAATCCTCATTAGAGCGTGGAGTAAGTGGCTTTCAATGAGATATACGAGAGCGGGATACAAACTGGATGCAGAAAAAAAATAATTTTTTTCAACGTGGCGCGTTGTTATCACACTCAGTCGCAAAGCCTGGCCTTTTCAACCGGCGTTCTCCTGCCCGCATGGGCGCGACAGGTCGGGTGGTGGGCGACAGAAGACCTGCTCCCATCGGTTCTTCACGTTCCCGTATTGCATGGCTCAGCGCCAAGGGGGAAGACGCAGTATTGCAGCGGCGCGCTAAAACCAATCAGCGCGTTAACCTTCTCTTTCAGCACCTGAGGTCTCGTCTGTGAAAAAGCGAGAAGGGTATTCCTGTTTTTCACGCATAAACTGTATCGATTCCATTCATCAGAGGTAAGGCCATCATGAAAATCATCAAAAATGCATCCGTTCCCTCAGCCAAAGGACCTGAGGCGTATTTCACCGGTCAGGTCCGCATTGACGCTCCGTTCAGCACAACCTCACCGGCCCGGGTCGGGGGCGCTACCGTCACCTTTGAGCCAGGTGCCCGGACGGCATGGCACACGCATCCCCTGGGCCAGACGTTGATAGTCACCGCCGGTCAGGGCTGGATTCAGTGTGAAGGTGAAGAGAAGCACACAATCAATCAGGGCGATATGGTGTGGATACCGCAAGACGTCCGTCACTGGCACGGGGCGACTGCCAACACCGCTATGACACATATTGCGATTGCCGAATCCCTTAACGGCAGTCCGGTGACCTGGCTTGAGAAAGTCACAGAGGCAGAATTTTTATCCTGAGCCACCGCTGGCGGCAGGGGGATGAGAGAAAACCTACCCGGCTTCCCACTGCGGCGAGCTGAAGGTTTTTTTCATTAATTCGATAAAGCCCTGGGTGCGGGGAAGCCGTTTTTTCTCCTGCAGGCTGGTCAGGGCGACGATATCCGCCGCCGGCAGGGTGAACGCGGGCAGCAGGGGGATAAGCAACCCCTGACGAATCTCACTGCGGATATCCCAGGCCGAACGCACCATGATCCCTTTCCCGCCCAGCGCCCATTTTTTGATGATGCGGCCATCGTTGCTGGCCAGGCGCGGCGTAATTCTGACGATGGTTTCGTCACCGTTATGGGTAAATATCCAGCGCGTGACATCCTCGGCATTCTCCCTGATCACCAGACAGTGGTGGCGATGAAGCGCATCAGGATGTGTCGGTGTGCCATAGTGCTGCAGGTAAGCGGGCGAGGCGCAGAGAATACGCGGATTGGCGGCGAGCCACGTGCTGTAAAGCGTTGAGTCACGCAGATGACCAATATAGATCACCACATCCCACTTATCGGCCTGCATCCAGTCGGGGTTATCGGAGAGCGTCAGATCGATACTGAGATCCTCGTGGCTGTCCGCGTAATCGGCCAGTAAGGGCGCAATATATTCAGAGCCAAAGCCCAGCGGGGCCAGCACTCTCAGCGTACCGCTGATACGGTTTCGCGTCTGGTCAATCACGTCCTGCAACTGGTCTATCTCATGCAAAATCACGCGCGCCCGCTCAAGCAAGGCTTCGCCTTCATCGGTCAGGATGATGCGTTTTGCCGGGCGCAGAATCAGCTTAACCCCAATTTTATTTTCAATGCTTTGCAGACGCTGCGTCACCGAGGGCGGGGTGATGTCCAGATAGCGTGCGGCAGCGGCAAGGGTTTGATGTGAGGCGATGACCTGAAAAAAACGTAAATCTTCACTGTTGATCATTAGGTTCAAACCTAATCATTAATTGGGCATGACCGCATTTTAAACAGATTTAAACGATGAGAGCATCAACTAAACCTCTACAGGAATGCCGACGATGCTCAATCATTTAACCCTGACGACACCTTATCTCCTGTTAGATAAAGTTAAGTTCGAACGCAATATCAATCGGTTATACCAGCGGATTGAAGGACAGCACTGTCAGATTCGCCCGCATCTCAAAACACTTCGTACCCTCCAGGCGGCCCCCTGTTTGCTGCAGGATCTGTCTTCGCCTGCCACCGTTTCTACCCTGGCCGAAGCCGAGGCCTTTACCGCCGCCGGCTATAGCAATGTGCTTTATGCGGTGGGCATTGCGCCCGGTAAGTTACCCCGCGTTGCCGCCCTGCGCCGCAACGGGAAACAGGTGCATGTGTTGCTGGACAGCATGGCGCAGGCACAGGCCGTCAGCGACTACGGCTTACAACATCAGGTGATCTTTTCCGTGTTTATCGAGATTGACTGCGACGGCCATCGCGGGGGAATTCAACCTGCTGACGCGGCGCTGACGGCGATTGCCCGTCATTTGCACCAGGCCGGGATGGTGGTGGAAGGTGTGATGACGCACGCCGGTGAGTCTTACCACTGCCGGTCGCAGGAGGAGATTATCCTTGCCGCACAGGAAGAGTGTCAGGCTGCTGTCACGGCAGCAAATCATATTCGTGCCGCCGGGATTCCGTGCCCGGTGGTCAGCGTAGGCTCCACACCGACGGCGCATGCGGCCCATGACCTGCAGGGCGTGACTGAAGTCAGAGCCGGGGTATTTTCCACCTTTGATCTCTTTATGCATAACCTGGGCGTTTGCACCCGCGACGATATCGCGCTTTCCGTCGTCACCACGGTGATCGGGCACAATCACGATAAAGGCTGGATCTTCGTCGATGCAGGCTGGATGGCCATGTCACGCGATCGCGGCACCGCCGCTCAGCACACCGATTACGGTTATGGGCTGGTGTGCGACGACGAAGGTTGCCCGTTGGGGCTGCTCCTGACGACCACGAATCAGGAACACGGGATTATTGCGCTGCCACATTACGGTGATTATTCGACGGCAGACTTCCCGCTCGGCACCGTGCTGCGCGTGCTGCCCAATCATGCCTGTGCGACCGCCGCGATGCATACGCATTACCAGGTGATCGACACCCGGAACGGCGAGCATCAAGTCTGGCAACGGGTTGTGGGCTGGTAGCCGGGTGTTTTTTCATTCATTGTGCGAGGACATCATGTCAGATTTTGATCCAGATAAGGTCCGTCTTTCTACCGGCCACTTTATCAACGGCCAGTTCGTTTCTGCATCCGGCCGCACGCTGGGTATCAAACGTCCCTCTGATGGTCAGCATTATGCCGACATCAACGAGGCGGACGCCGCTACAGTGGCTGATGCGGTGACTATTGCGGATGAAAAGCGCATCAGCAGCGGCTGGTCAAGCTGTTCACCACGGGAACGGGGAGCGGCGATTTCCCGCTGGGCAGATTTAATCGACGGCGACAGAGATTACCTGGCGCAACTCGAAGCGGTCGGTTCCACGCGTCCGATCACGGACACCCGCAATATTGAAGTGCCGTTTACTGCGGCGGCCCTGCGCTTTTATGCAGAATGCGCAGATAAATACAGTGGCGATGTTTTTCCCACCCAGAGCAGCAGCCTGGGAATGCTGGTGCCGGAACCCTATGGGGTGATCGGTGCGATTACGCCGTGGAATTTCCCGCTGTCGATGGCCTCATGGAAGTGCGGTCCGGCCCTGGCGGCAGGCAATGCGGTAGTGCTGAAACCCTCTGAGCTGACGCCGTTTTCTACCGCACGTCTGGCTGAGCTGGCGGTGCAGGCGGGCATTCCGGCAGGCGTGCTCAACGTGATTCAGGGCGGCGGGCAGGTTACGGGTAATGCACTGGTCACGCATCCGCAGGTAAGAAAAGTGTCTTTTACGGGGTCCACTGCGACCGGCGCCGCAATCATGAGCCAGGCCGCGCTGCACGGCACCAAACCGGTGACGCTGGAGCTGGGTGGAAAAAGTCCCCAACTGGTGTTTGATGATGCAGGCGATGCCAACGAGATAGCCGAGCGTCTGTTTCTGGGCTTCACCGTGAATGCTGGCCAGGCCTGCGTCTCAGGCACGCGCCTGATCATCCAGAAAGGCATAGCAGAAGCGGTGATCGAAAAACTGATTGCCTTGTGCAAGAAACCCGTGCCCGGTATGACCTGGCAGGCATCGACCCGTTACTGTCCGCTTATCGACCAGCGACAGGGTGAAAAAGTGGCGGCGATTATCGCGCAGTCCGTGGCACAGGGGGCGAGCATTCTGGCGGGCGGTCAACGTTACGAAAATACCGCGCAGGGCTGGTTCTGGCAACCGACGCTGTTATCCGGTGTCAGTCAGGATAACGTCGCGAATCAGCAGGAGATCTTCGGACCGGTGCTGACCATTCAGACGTTTAGCGATGAAGAAGAAGCCCTTGCACTGGCGCAGCACAATGTCTTTGGCCTGTGTGCTGGCGTGCATACTCTGAACATGCCGCGTGCGATGCGGTTGATGAAAGCGCTGGATAGCGGCACGGTCTGGATTAATCGTTATCGTCGGACCTGGGACTTTATCATCCCAACCGGGGGCTTCCAGGGGTCCGGTTTTGGCAAGGATCTTGGCAGGCAGGCCTTTGAGTCCTGCCAGCGCTACAAAAGTGTATTAATCGATTTTTAATCAGCTAACACCTTCGCTGGAGAGCACCGACTATGCCCGCACCGCTCAGACTTGTTCAGGACAGTATCCATTTCCCCGATTCGGTGGATGTGGTGATTATCGGTGCAGGAATTGCAGGGGCAGCCACCTGCTGGGAACTGACGCAAAAAGGCTATCGGGTTGCCGTGATCGAAAAGGGCCTGGTCGGGGCAGAGCAGTCAAGCCGTAACTGGGGCTGGTGCCGTCAGCTTAACCGCGACGAACGGGAAATTCCGCTCATTATGCATGCCCTGCAACGCTGGCATGCGCTGAGTGACGAAATTGGCATGGACGTGGGGTTTCGTGCCAGCGGGCTGGTCTATGCCACACGGACGGAAAAAGATATCCGCAACTGGGATAACTGGGGAAAAATGGCGAAGCAGTACGGTATTCGCAGTCGGATGCTCAGTGCCGCCGAGGCCAAAGCCATGACGCCGGGCAGTACCACTGCCTGGAATGGCGGGGTACATTCACCTGATGATGGTCACGCCGATCCGGCGTTAGCCGCGCCGGGGTTGATGGAAGCCGCCGTGAAAAAGGGCGCACTCCTGTTTCAGCGCTGTGCGGTGCGCGGCCTGGATATTTCGGCAGGGCGCGTCAGTGGGGTGATCACAGAACGCGGGCTGATAAAAACCGCCAGCGTAGTGTGCGCCGCCGGTGCCTGGACATCGCTGTTTTGTCGCCGTCACGGCATCGATCTACCGGCCGGTAACGTGATTGGCAGTGCATTTCGTACCTGTCCCGTAGAGCAACTCATCACCATGCCTTTTTACACGGATGCTTTTGCCTGTCGTCCACGACTGGACGGCGGATATACCATTGCGCTGTCGGGAACCGGACGACTGGAACCGGGCTTTCAGGGATTACGCTATGCCCGCGAGTTTTTCCCGCTATACAAAGCTCGCCGCTTAAATCTTCAAACCAAAATCCGACTGGCGTCCTTCTTAACGGGCCCAGAGTCGCGGGCGAGCTGGTCCATGGAGGGCGTTTCACCCTTCGAGAAAACCCGTGTACTGGACCCGCAGGTCTCTGACGGCGTCGTCGAAAAGGGGCTGGCGGCCATCGGCAACGAGTTTCCGGCGCTGGCGTCGCTTCGTGTCAGCCAGGCCTGGGGCGGCGTGATTGACTGTATGCCGGACGACATTCCGGTCATCTCAACCGTGCCGCAGCTTCCGGGACTTATCCTCTCGTCCGGCTACAGCGGTCATGGATTTGGCATTGGTCCCGGTGCGGGACGTTTGACGGCGGACCTGGTGACCGGAGACGCACCGATTGTCGATCCTGCCGCGTTCCGCTATTCCCGTTTCCGTGACGGGAGCAGCATGAAAAAGCCGGGCATGATGTAAGGAGGAAAGATGCAACCAGTGATACACGCGCGCGATATCCACGACAAACCGCATCCGGGCCACTATTCACATTATGCTCTGGCGTCGGGGATGATGTTTATCTCCGGCCTGTTGCCGGTTACGTCAGCGGGCGAAATGCTCAGCACCGCGTCGTTTGCCGAGCAGGCTTTGCAGGTAATGGCTAATCTGGAGGCCTGCCTGCAGCAGGAAAGCCTGGACAAGCACCATCTGGTGATGGTGAGAGTCTATCTGGTCGATGTCGAACGTTGGGCGGAATTTAATACGTTGTATGCACAATGGCTTGGCGCGTGGAAACCCGCCAGAGCCATCGTGCCGGTTCCTGAACTTCACTACGGTGTGTTACTGGAGGTCGAAGCAACAGCGGCGACAGGCCGATAACGGGTTCGTGCTGAACCTGACCGGCAACCGCTGTTTGCAGGCGGGAAATAAACCCGTCGCCGGCACGCCAGCGACGGGAGAGGTTACGCCGTGCCCTGGCTGTTTTCGGCGAGTTCCTGTGCCTTCAGCGCCTGCACGGTCTGGTGACGATGCCAGTAATAGTTGAGTGTGTGCTTAACGTTCTCAATCTCTTTTTTCAGACCCGGTAAGCGGATTTTGCTGCGCTTTTTGCCCTGCGCATTGGGCTGGACATGCTGCACATACAAAATATCTCTGCCGAACTGACGGAGAACGTTGATGTTTTTGACATTATCCCATTCCAGCAGCCCGGTGGACTGTGGCTGCACAATGCCCTGCCAGGTAATGGTCAACTGCGAGCCATCTTTAAGCGTAAAGGGCACATCCGGGAAGTACTTTAAGACCAGCGCCGTTTCTTCTTCACCGGTTGGCTGATAACGCCAGGCCAGGCTCTCTTCATGTTGCGACGTAAAGTCACGCTCATATTTCTGCCAGAGCTGTTGTTCAATCTGATCGGCTACGGGGATCAGATCGACCCAACTGTCTGCCGGTGAGGTCGCGGCGATAGCGGCATAATCTGCATCTTCCACAGAATAGTTAACGTTGCGCATCCTTTCAGACAGCGGGGGATGCGAATCAAACGGATGCGGTATGTTTTGTTCGCGCATCGCGCTGACAAAATCGGAAGAACTAACATGGTGAGGCAGACCGGCTGCGATCGCCTGACTGATGCCGGGTTCATTCTCATACAGCGTTTTATTCTCAAAAAGCTTACGCTCCACCTCATAGCGATAGCTGGCATAGGCTGAGATTTTGATCAGCGATTCGATAATCGCCGACGAGGAAACCAGCGTTGCCGCATTTCGGTCCGCGACAAATTCGCGTTCACGACTGTTGCGCTGCCAGGCCAGTTCAAAAAACAGCCGGTACAGATAGAGCGGATAGAAAACGATAAGTGTTGCCAGATTCTCACTCATCAAATGCGTGTACATATCAAACCGGTGCAGCTTCGGCCCCAGTAGTGCACCCGACGCGGTATCGCCTTCATGCAGGTGCGTCAGTTCATGCACCATGACGCCATCCGCTTGTGCGGTACTGAGCTGACGCAGCAGGGGAATACTCACATACAGTTTTCGGCCCTGCAGCGGCTGATCATTCACGCTCAGCGGGGCTTCTGTCACGTAGAAGTTGGTATCGATTCCGGCAATGATGTGATCCGGTGACGTGGTGCCGACCTTCGCGGCCAGCGCATCAACGCGCGCCCAGAGCGCAGGGGCGGCTTCACGGGTCACCACGTCGCCTTCAATGCTGTCCTCCGGCGGCAGCTTTTTAAAGATGCCTTTGATCATGTAATACATACCCGCTAAAACCAGCAGTGCGACCAGCAGCACCAGCTTTGGATAGTATTTTTGCGTGAAAAAGGCGGTGCCCCAGAACGACAGCCATACCAGCATCCCGCCCTGTACCAGCACCTGCAACGAGCACGCCAGCATCAGAAAGGGACGTGCGAGCCTGAGACTGAGTAACTGTCCTTGTCTGCTTTTAAAGGCCAGGGCGCTAAACAGTAAAATCATCAGCAAAATGACGCCGCTGAAAACCATTGTCCACAGGGCGACTTTGCCGATGAGATAAAATTGCGACAGCTCAGAACCCGGGCCGCAGACGGCATTTTTATAGTCGAGCAGATCGTCGGCGACAGGGCCACAAACAGTGGATGGGGGATTAGCTTGCAGGAAGCGCGTTAATTTCCCCACATTCTGATTTTGCGCACGCGCATCATCGATAAAGATTTGCGTATATTCTTTGTCGAGTTCGTTGCTGCCGTATTTGGCAAACGTCAACGTAATAGCAGGGGTTAAAAACAGCGTGAGCAAAAGCCATAAAAAGACCTTTGCATATCCTTTTTTCAATGCCGTTAATTTATTCACAATAATAAGCTCGCTAACTGTCGGTGGGAGGGACAAGCTGTTTATTATCTGGCGATACTGAAAAGGGTTCCCGACATATAAGGAAAATGGCGTGAGATCCGTCTCAGCAGGCTGCAGCTTTGTTAGTGTTATTGAAAAGCGGAGTTATTATAAGCTAACAATTACATTAAGTCTTCTTAACACAAGCAGCGTCAGGTGAAAGACGGGCAGGTAACGCGCGGTGTATTCACGTGAAGGGCTTGCCGCAGGATTCATCGCTATATCGATAATGCGGCGCTACAGCCGCATTTTTACAGGCAACGCGATTTTGGGCTGATAATTTACGATTACACCCGATAATTGCGCAGATTATTTAACGCGGCAGCCGGAGCCAGGTCGGCCTGATGTTTATCTGACTCTCAGTTTCATTTTTACTGGCGCTCCATAAATACCGGCAATTCAGGCACCGGTAATACCGACAACACTTTCAGACGCTGCAACGTCCTGACCTGCGCCCGCTCCAGATGATCTCGCATACAGGCCGCCGCCAGCGCCCAGTTTCGTTTCAGCAAAAACTCATAAACCAGACCGTGTTCATCAAGCATTGCGCTGTCGACGGGAATTTTGAGCAGATCATAAAAAATGCGGGTGACAATAAACGGCGACTGATTTTGCCGCAAAATTTGCATCATCAGCTTATTTCCGGCGGGTTCAAGGCAGCGTATATGCAGATCTTCTTCCAGCGTTTCGAGTTCTGCGGGGTTCAGCTGTTTGCCTCGGTACTTTTGGACGTTATCGAGTCGTTCATTAAGCCAGGTCACACTGAGCCGGTCGCCCGCTTTGTATAATGCCGCAGGTTCCAGGTTCGCTCTGATCTCAAAATGGTCGGCCAGCTCACGCGCAGTTAGCGGCCCTGTCAGCCATTGAGAATAGGGCTCTTTTTCCACCAGTCCTTTGTCACGCAGGCGCATCAGGCTTTCACGTATTACCGCGCGGCTGGTGTTGTAGTGTTTCGCGGCGCCCAGTTCATCAACCTGATAGCAGCCAAAGACCATGGCGGTAGAAAGAATACCTTGCAGGTTCTCCAGCACTTTTTCGCCCGTGCTGCGGGTATCAACCAGTTCATCGCGCTGTTCAAGGCCGAACAGCTCCCGCGTCAGCGCAATGCGGACAGGCTCCACTTCCTGATTATCACGTGCAACAATAAAGCCTCGCCCTTCAAAGCGGGCAATCCAGCCTTCTTCGTGCAGCATGCTTAACGCGCGCCGGACGGGAACACGACTGGTGCCAAACAGCTGCGCCAGGGGACCTTCCAGTAATACCAGCCCCTCAGGCACGCCATCCTGCTGAAAAACTCTCAGTAAAACCTGCCGGATACTCTCGTAACGCGCAGAACCTGCATCGTCCATGTCAGTCCCATTTACCTTGTTTTGCATTGTGTCATCTTCAGTTCCCCGTCCTGCCAGCCACATTAGCATACCTGACACGACTCCCGATGCCTGCGCTGCGCAGCACTGATGCAGCACTGATGCAGCACTGATATAGTGCACCGCGCCCAATAATGGATCAGTTATAAATTAATACATTTAATGTGGGCGCGCCATTTATTCTGCTATGTCGTAATGAAAATTAAATAACGATAATTAACTATTTGATTGACATCATTATTTATTTTTAATGATCGACAAGATCACAATTATGCAACTTAACAGTGCTTTTTTTGGCACCGTTATTGCTATCTTCAAATGTACATTGAAACGTAATATACATTTAAAGGTGATCGCGTGCAGGCCGAAAACGTTCGTCAGTTATTTATGGCTGGTCAGATTGATGCACTGGGCATCAGTGCACTCTATGCACAACAGCGTCTGTCACCGCTGGCGTTTACCGAGGCCTGCCTGAAGGCGGCAGAAAACGCCAACTCTGTCTTTATCGCCATTACCGCCGCGCGTGCCCGCGACGAGGCTGAAGCCTCAACTCTGCGCTGGCAGCAGTGCCGCCCACTGAGTCCGCTGGATGGCATTCCGGTGGCCTGGAAAGATCTGTTCGATATTCAGTCGAGCCAGACCACCGCCGGATCGGCCACGCGAAAAAATGTCCCTGTCGCACAGCAGGACGCGGCGCTGGTGGCCCAGTGCTCGGCTGCAGGCCTGGTGACGCTGGGTAAAACCAATCTCAGTGAGTTTGCCTTCTCCGGCCTGGGATTAAATCTCTATTTTGGCACGCCGGCCATCCGTACAAACACGCCGCACCTTTATGCGCCGGGCGGCTCCTCCAGCGGTGCCGGACGGGCAATCGCCGAAGGGCTGGCCTGCATTGCCTTTGGCACCGACACCGGCGGCTCAATACGCATTCCCGCCGCATTCAGCGGCACCATTGGCTATCGCGCCAGCCGCCACCGTTACGCGATGGACGGCGTATATCCTCTGGCGCAGTCACTGGACACGGTCGGACCGCTTTGCCGAAGCGTGCGTGATGCCATCGCCCTGGATGACATCCTGTGCGGACGGGAAAAGATGCGTTTTCCCGCACCGCATTTTCGTTTCGATGACGCCTTACTGGCCGCATGCCAACCCGCGGTACGCGACAACGGTTATCGCCGGTTAGAGCAGCTGACGGCTGCCGGATTTGACGTCGAGCGCGCGCCTCTGGCGGCCTTTAACCAGGCGCTGGCGTGGATTGAAGACAACGGCTGGCCGGGCGGACGTGAGGCCTGGCTGCTGCATCGCGAGCTGTTAGCCTCGCCTGACGCGGAGGTAATGGACCCGCGCGTACGCGACCGACTGCTTGCCGCCAGCCATCAGGACCCGGCGGTTCTCACGACCTTTCTTACCCAGCGTAAACAGTGGCAACAGGCGCTCGCCGCAGAGCTGGATGGCGCGGTGCTGATTACGCCCACCGTCGCCCATACCGCACCGGAACTTGCGCCGTTGATGCGTGACAGCACCTTGTTTGCCGACACTAATCTGGCCACGTTGCGGTTAACCATGCCGGGCAGCCTGTTGGACATGCCGGGTATCGCTTTTCCGACCGGAACCGATTCGGACGGGCTGCCTACCAGCCTGCTTTTTTCCCTTCCTGCTGGCGAAGATCGCCGGCTTCTTCATGCTGCCAGCACGGTAGCAGGCACGTTCACAGCAGACACGTCTGTCTGCGCTTAACTCCTCCAGAGGAATGAATCATGGCTAAAGAAATTTTGTGTGCATTTGGTGTGGATGTCGATGCGGTGGCGGGCTGGCTGGGCTCGTACGGCGGTGAAGACTCCCCGGACGATATCTCACGCGGCCTGTTTGCCGGCGAAGTAGGCGCACCGCGTTTGCTGAAAATGTTTGCCGAGCACCAGTTACGTACCACCTGGTTTATTCCCGGTCACTCGATTGAAACCTTTCCCGAGCAGATGAAAGCGGTGGTAGATGCGGGTCATGAAATTGGCGTGCACGGTTACAGCCATGAAAACCCCATCGCCATGACGCCTGCGCAGGAAGAAGCCGTGCTGGACCGCAGTATTGAGCTGGTCACCCAGCTGGCTGGCAAACGCCCGACAGGCTACGTTGCGCCCTGGTGGGAGTTCAGCAATGTAACCAATGAACTGCTGCTGAAAAAAGGCATTAAGTACGACCACAGCCTGATGCATAACGACTTTCATCCTTACTACGTTCGCGTTGGCGACAGCTGGACCAAAATTGATTACAGCCAGCATCCCGACAGCTGGATGAAACCGCTGGCGCGCGGTGAAGAGACCGATCTGGTGGAAATTCCCGCCAACTGGTATCTCGACGATCTGCCGCCAATGATGTTTATCAAAAAGTCGCCAAACAGCCACGGCTTCGTTAATCCTCGTCATCTGGAAGAGATCTGGCGCGACCAGTTTGACTGGGTCTACCGCGAAAATGACTACGCCGTGTTTACCATGACTATCCATCCCGACGTTTCAGGCCGCCCGCAGGTTCTGCTGATGCTGGAACGTTTGATCAAGTACATCCAAAGCCACCAGGGTGTGCGATTTGTCACTTTTGACGAAATCGCAGACGACTTCTTAGCGCGCAAACCGCGTTAAGTCTCTTTCCTTTATCTAGCAGAGCGATCGCGACATGAGCATCTACAAAAAAAAATCTGTAAATGGCTGGCAGCCGCAGCAGTTAACCATCAGGGATGTGAAGTTCGCCACATGGATTGCCTTCTTCGCCTGGATTTTTGCCGTCTACGACTTCATCCTTTTCGGCACGCTGCTGCCGGAAATCGGCGGACATTTTGGCTGGAGTGAAGTTGAGCAGTCGGAGATTGCCACCTGGGTGGCCTTTGGCGGGGCGGTAATCGCTCTGGCCATCGGCCCACTGGTTGACAGGCTGGGGCGGCGCATGGGGATTGTGATCACGGTCGGAGGCGCCGCGCTGTGCTCGCTGCTGACCGCGATAGGCGGTTTATGGGGCAAGGGCGCGCTAACCGCCATCCGTTCCGTGGCCGGTCTGGGTTACGCAGAGCAGACGGTAAACGCGACCTATCTGTCAGAGCTGTACAGCGCACTGGACGATCCCAAGCTCAATAAACGCAAGGGCTTCGTTTACAGCCTGGTGCAGGGCGGCTGGCCCGTGGGTGCGCTGGTCGCGTCAGCGCTGACCGCCATTCTGTTGCCGATCATTGGCTGGCAGGGCAGCTTCATCTTTGCCGCCTGTCCCTCGTTAGTCATCGCATTGCTGGCGCTCCGGCTCAAAGAAACGCCACAGTTTGAAGTGCAGAAAAAAATCAAAACGTTGCGCGAGCAGGGTAATGATAAAGATGCGCGTCAGGTGGCCGCGGATTATTTAGTGCCTTATGAGGATCAGCCTAAGTCAGGTTTTGCCTCGGCGTTTCGGGGAACGGCGCTGCGTTCTACGCTCGTGCTGGGCATTGCTATCCTGCTGAACTGGTTCGCGATTCAGATCTTCAGCGTTCTGGGCACCACGGTGATTACCAAAACCCATGCCGTGTCATTTAATAACTCGCTGCTGATCCTGATTCTCTCGAACCTGGTGGGCTACTGCGGTTATTTAGCACACGGCTGGCTCGGTGATCGCATTGGTCGCCGCAACACGATCGCCGGAGGCTGGATGCTGGGCGGTATTGCCTTTGCCGCCATGCTGTTCTGTCCGGACAACTTTGCCATCATCGTGGCCCTGTACAGCGTAGGGCTGTTCTTCCTGATCGGTCCCTATGCTGCGGCCCTGTTTTTTATCAGTGAAAGCTTCCCGACGGCCATCCGCGCCACCGCTGGTGCACTGATCATGGCGATGGGTCCCGTGGGCGCTATCGTGGCCGGTGTCGGCACCACCTCGGTGTTGAGCCAGGGCGGACACTGGCAGGAAGCCGCGCTGTGGTTCGGCGCAGTGCCGTGTTTCGTCTCGGGCATTATTATTCTGTTTGCCCGCCCGGTGACGCAACGGGATAGCCAGGTCGCTACCGCTTCTACCCAGCCTCAGGCTTAAGGACAGCACATGCAGAATGATAAGGGAACACCGGTTGCCGCCATCAGCGGCGCGGCCAGCGGCATTGGTCTGGCGCTGGCAACGCTGTATGCGCAACGCGGCGTGCGGGTGATTGCGGGTTACTACCCGCAGGACCCTCACGATCCGGCGCTGGCGTCCGCGCAGGTTGAAGCGGCGGGCGGCGATGTGCTCTGGCTGCCGCTCAATGTCGCTTCAACCGCCTCAGTCGATGCGTTTATCACCCAAGGTGTGCAGCACTTTGGTCGGCTTGACTACGTGGTCGCCAACGCCGGTATTCTGCGCCGCGCAGGGATTGATGAGATGAGCGATGCGCGCTGGGATGAGATGCTGAATGTCGATCTGACAGGCGTGATGCGACTGTTCCGCGCCGCCGCCGCGCATCTTCAGACCGGGGCCAGCCTGGTTGCCGTGTCATCGATTGCGGGCGGGGTTTATGGCTGGCAGGAACATGCGCACTACGCCGCCGCCAAAGCTGCCGTGCCGGGCATTTGCCGGTCACTGGCCGTCGAACTGGCACCGCGCGGCGTGCGCTGTAACGCAATCATCCCCGGCCTGATCGAAACGCCGCAGTCGCTGGATAAACAAAATTCGCTTGGCCCGGTAGGGCTGGCGAAGGCGGCTCGCGCGATTCCGCTGGGACGGGTTGGTCGGGCCGAGGAGGTGGCAAAGACGATTGCGTTTCTGACCAGCGAAGAAAGCAGTTATCTCACCGGGCAAAGCCTGATTGTCGATGGCGGCCTGACCGTTCGCTGGCCTGATTAAGGAGAGAGTATGCAGTTAGCAAACAAACGCTGTGTGATCAGTGGCGCGGCCAGCGGAATCGGGGCCGCCATTGCCACGCTGTTTGCCAGGGAGGGCGCGCAGCTGATACTGACTGACCGCGACGGCGACAAACTGGAGGCGATGGTCGCGCGCTGTGGCGCGCTGAACGCACCGTGCTTTGGCGTGGTAGCCGATGTCGGTGAGGTGGACGGGGCGACGGCGGGCGTGGATGCCTGCCTCGAACGCTTCGGCGGGATTGATATTCTGGTTAACAATGCCGGAATGCTGACGCAGGCCCGCTGCACCGACATCACGCTGGCGATGTGGGAGCAGATGATGGCGGTCGATCTGCGCAGCGTCTTTCTGGCAACTCAGCGGGCGCTGCCTTCGATGCTGGCGCAGCGCTGGGGAAGGGTAATCAACATTGCGTCACAGTTGGGCATCAAAGGCGGTGCCGAACTGAGCCATTACGCCGCCGCGAAGGCGGGCGTAATCGGCTTTACCAAATCGCTGGCGCTGGAGGTCTCTTCAGACAATGTGCTGGTGAACGCGATTGCGCCGGGACCGATCGAAACCCCGCTGATTGACGGCATCAATCAGGCGTGGAAAACCGCCAAGGCCGCTGAGCTGCCGCTGGGGCGTTTTGGACGGGCAGAAGAGGTGGCACCGGTCGCGCTGCTACTCGCCAGCGAGCCGGGCGGCAATCTGTTTGTCGGTCAGACGCTGGGGCCTAATTCCGGCGATGTTATGCCATAGGGAGCTGGTTATGTGTGGAATGTGTGGATTACTGGATAACGGCCCGCAGTGGAGCGACGCGCTGGAAAACGACTTGCCCCAGCGCCAGCTGCGTCTGAAGCAACTGGCGTTGCTTAACCGGGCACTCAAACCCTGGCGCCTGAGCTTAACGGGATTTCACACCAGTTGGGTGCTGTCCAGCCCGACCGGGCAGCAGGTCATGGTCAGCTCGCTGGACCTGCTGTGGAAAGAAGCGGAGAAGATGACAAAACGCACTCTTGATCCGCTGGATGAAACCTGGCTGGCGGCGCTCTGATGGCCCAAAAAGGAGCGGCTATGCAACATGAAAAACTGCCGCTGCATATCCTGAGCGGTTTCCTGGGCAGTGGGAAAACCACGTTGCTGAAAGGCTGGCTGACGCATCAAAATCTCAACGATGTGGCGCTGCTGGTTAACGAGTTTGGTGAAGTTGGCATCGATCACCATCTGTTGAATGAAGTGGCACCGGATACGGTGCTGTTACCCAGCGGCTGCGTGTGCTGCCAGATTCGCGGTGAACTGAAAACGGCCCTGCTGGATCTGTATGAACGCCGTATCCGCGGCGAACTGCCGCCGTTTAGCCAGGTGATTCTCGAAACCACCGGTCTGGCCGATCCCGCGCCCATTCTGTCGACGTTACTGCACGATGCGCAACTCAAGCACCATTTCAGTCAGGGAACGCTGGTCACGTTGGTGGATGCCGAGCACGCTCGCCTGCAGTCGGCCCATCAGCCGGAATGGTTAGCCCAGGTCAGTGCGGCCGATAAACTGTTGCTCAGCAAACGCGATCGTATTGATCACCACGAGATGATGGCGCTGCAGAGCTGGCTTGCCGGTTTAAACCCCATGGCGGAACTGAGTGACACAGCGCAGGCGCTAGCCGAACCTGAGGCGTTATTTGCGCTGCGCCTGACAAAAGGCACGCACGCGCAGCGGTTTCGCTGGCTCGGTGCCGTGGGCAGCGCCGCGTACAGTCTGACCGGACAGGCGACGCATCATCACCCTCTGACACAAACCTGCGTGATCACGCTGGAAGACGAACTGAACTGGCCGGCGTTTGCTATCTGGCTGTCAATGCTGTTACATAGCCATGGACAATCGGTACTAAGAATGAAGGGCATCTTACGCTTCAGCGGCAGCAGTGCGCCGGTGGTGATCCACGGGGTTCAGCATACGTTACATCCGCCGGTACACATGAATGACTGGCCGGGGGATTTAGAAACATCGAAGCTGGTTTTTATTCTGCGCGGACTCGACGCAGAACGGCTGAAACAAGGGTTTAACCGCTTCCAGCAGGCGTTAAAGGATAAGTAAAACGATGAACTCTGCAGCCAAAGTCAACGATCAACTGACATTACGCGTACTCGGCACCTCCGTCACGCTGCTGGAAATGCTGCGCGTCAGGGCCGAAAAAGATCTGGGCATTCGTATCGAATACCTGCTGCACAGCGTGGAAGATGCGCAACGCATTGCCGTCATGCAGCCGGAGAGTTATGACCTGTACGATCAGTGGTTTCACAACATCGATTTTGTCTGGCCTGCCCGGGCCATCCAGCCGCTGGAAATCAAACGTCTCAAATACTGGGATGAAATTACCCCGCTGGCGAAAACCGGCAGGTTACGTCCGGATCTGCCGCTGGCCGACGGCAGCGTGCCTTCTGAACGGCTGTATGTGCAGCGCGATATGCATCTGGGCAGCCATGCCAGCGATCACATCAGTATGCTGCCGCTCACGCACAATGCAGACAGCTTTGCTTATCACGCCGACCGACTGCCCGCGGCGTTGCAGCAGCAGGAGGAGAGCTGGGGCTGGCTCCTGCATCCTTCGCTGACGGGGCAGGTGGCTTTACAGGAAGATGCGGCAATGGGCGGCATTGATGCCGCGCTTGCCATGCAGGGCGCTGGCCTGGCGCGTTTTGCCAACCCAGGTAATCTTACGCTTGAAGAGATTGATCTGCTGACTCAGCAACTGGCGCGCCTTAATCGCAATGGGCATTTCGCGGCATTCTGGGCCTCGCAGGACGAGGCATGCGACCTTATCGCCAATCAGCAGGTGGAAGTGCAGAGCCTCTGGGCGCCCATCTATTTCCGTCATCATTTTCATCAGCGCGGCTATAAAATGGCACGCCCGCGAGAAGGTTATCGCGCCTGGTATGGCGGCATGTCGCTTTCGCGCTGCGCGACCGGCAAAATCAAAGACGCGGCCTATGACTATTTAAACTGGTGGCAATCCGGCTGGCCGGGCGCTGTCATGGCGCGACAGGGTTACTATATTTCCAACGCGCAGCGCAGCCGGGCGCATCTGTCTGCGGCAGAATGGGACTTCTGGTATGGCGGTCAGCCAGCAAGCGAGGTGCTGCTGGATGCCTGGGGCGCACCGTTGATTCCGCAAGGTGAGGTGCGTGACGGAGGAAGCTACGAACAGCGCATGAGCCATATTGCCGTGTGGAACGCCGTGATGGATGAACACAACTATCTGACGCGTCGCTGGCAGGATTTTTTGCGCGCCAGTTGATGGACAAGGGCAGGCCAGAACGCTTAAATGCGCTTCTGGCCCAATCAAAAAGGAAGATGACATGCGCACTCGTCGTTCGGCCCGATTACTGATCCTCAATGCTTCCCATGCCGTTTTGCTGTTTCGTTTCGTGCATAAACAGGAACAGGATGCGCTGGCAGGCAATGCCTACTGGGCGACGCCCGGCGGTGGCGTAGAGGAGGGCGAATCCTTCGAGCAGACAGCGGTCAGAGAGCTTTATGAAGAAACCGGTATACGTCAGGAGAATGTTGGTCCGTCCGTGGGTGAGCGCAGATTTGAGATGACGCTGCCCTCAGGTGAATGTGTTCTGGCACACGAGCGTTTTTATGTTGTCACTGTCTCGGGTGACGAGATTAACACGCAGGGCTGGAGTGAAAATGAGAAGTCAGTTATTGCCAGCGCACGTTGGTGGACCATCAAGGCACTCAGTGAAACAGCCGACACGATTTATCCTGCCAATATACTGCGTCTGCTACCCTGAAACAGACCTGAATAAAATGAGAACGGTTGTATAAAATATATTCAAAATAACCGTCATCGCCGCGCGGTTTGTATCAGGAAGAGCAGGGCGTGGTGATGGCAGCATCGAATTAACTTCGTTGAATACATAAATTATATTTTATATTTAATTAAAGCTTCCTGTCTGCTCGCCGATAGTCATTCCACATACAATAATAGATTGATTGAGAATGATGATAAAAAGGAATTATTCACTGTTGGCAATGGCGCTGTTATTAAGTGGATGTGCGTCAAAACCACTCCCGCCGACCAGTAAACTGGTTCAATCAGAAACGATTACCTCCGCCAACAGTTCTCAAATAACGATAGAGGCCTGGAATGAGCTGGAAACCGACTTTAATCGACCAACCGATAATCAGTTGCGATACGTGACGCAAGGTGATACTTCAAAAGTCGTCGCACTTAAAACATTACAGTTCGTCTCTCAAAGGCACTGAAGTGAAAGGACTGGCTAATCCATCAGTCGCTTATCTGATGCCGAGAGTCAGTGAGATTCTTAAGACAGAAATGGATAAACATCCTGCCAAAAAATACCCGGACGCAGTGAAAATTAGCCCGTATACATGGAAGCTGATTTATAAAAACTTTGCCGGTGGCGATGATAACTATGAGCTTATCATGACGACAGCCTTATCCCGCGCAACGCAAGATAAAGATGGCAAGTCACTTTATACCAGTATTGTGTGCGGCAGTACGGCCAGCACGCCGCAATATACGTTGCCGCAATGGCGGGCGCATAATTATGCCAAAGTGACTGAAGTCACGCAGCAAATATTAGATGACTGTATAACGCAGTTCACCAACAAATCGCCTTCCTATCTGCTTTAAATTAGTTAATTAGGTCTGCCTGAATTACCGTATTGTCAGGCTGCGGGGGAAACCGTCGCCGACGTTCATTAGGCATATCCTTATTCTAAAATAATTGCGCTCTGTTATCGCTACATAAAAACTATAACGGGGCGTTAAAGTATCGCGTCTTAATTATGTTAAATTAAGTGCTATTTGATGCGCGACTTTTTGCATTAATAAATAATCTGTTTAATGCTGGTTCTCTTTACGCCTGCCATCAGTACAAGGAAGCGTGCGAAAATCTGGCGATGTTCGAGCAGAGCCTGCGGCAGGCTTAAACAAAACTGAGATGAAGTCGTTAACCGGCTCTGGTCAAAACGGCTTAATCAGGATAAAGAAGAAAAGGGCAGCGCTGTTCTTCATTGCATGCCCTGGCGGTGTAAGCTGCCAACGCATCACATCTCAACCTCAGGCACGACTGAAGATGAATGACGAAATTGTGATTACCGACGGGCTGATTTTTTCCTGATAATGATCTGTATGTCGACACCAGACAGCCAAAATTTCGTGATCGATTTGGGTGGATTCTGTGGGGAATGCGGCACCTGAGTACGCTAACTTTCACGTAGCAGCGTCAGTTTTTTACAGGCGTCAGTTTGCAGCTGAGCAGGCTTCAGCAACTGAGCCTGACAACATATCACGACGCGGCATGACGGAACTGAGCGTGAGTTCTGCCATGAGACGTTTTCGAAAAGCGAAGTGAGACGTGGATGACCGTCTTTATGGAAAGCACTGTGAGTTCTCGATGAAGACGTTTTCTAAAAGCAAAATTGATGCGCGTTCCGGGTGATGAACATAAGTCGCAGCACAAGAGATGTGGTCGTTGATCATCATTCAAATTGGGTTGTCTGATTAAATTGAAATGCAGCATAGCAGCACAGGTCTTTATGATGGTGGCCTGAAGACGGCATGAGAGACGAACGTCATCAGACAAAAGCATTGAGATGCAAAACGGGCTCAGATCCTGAAAAGCCGTAGCAGACATAAAAGACGTAAGATGAACCTGTCAAAGCCCACCATATTAAAGTGCGCATAATGTATATTATGTTAAATAAGATATCTAATTACGCACTCAGATGGCTCCCCGGTATCACGGGCTCCTCACCTACGCACTTTTATGTCTTGAAGTGCATTCCTAATCGATCGCGCTACGCGAAAACTGGCGAATAATCCCCCTGCGAGTTATTCAGAATTCACGTAGCGTTGTCGGTTTGAGTCTGGCGATTGCCACGTTTTTTCACAGTAACCTCGCCACGTTTACCCGACATGCGTTTTGTTGGTTCTGTCCGATCTCTTTTCACTGCCGCGCGTTACCGTGAAAAATGGCTTGCGGCTAACAGCCTGTTGCCAGGCCATGCTCAGTTCCAGCCCGGATAACGTCATTCTCGATTAAGCCCCAAACCAACATCAGGCTGAGTGCGGTTGCCTCGGCGTCGGCAAGTTTGTCAGGAAAAATTCTCCAGCACCGACATAAATGAGTGACGGTCGCCCTGACCTGCCGTTAAGCGGACGCGGCTTTCAATGTCCGACAGATGATGTTCCATCAAATGCTGAGCCTGTTTAAGGTCGTTATCCTTCAGTGCCTGAACAATCATGCGGTGATGGTCAGCACCACAATCGTCACTGTGCTTTTCTTCATATAACGCCATCACCAACGATAACCGTGCCACAACTTTCGACAACATCTCGGTTAGTACGGGATTGCCGGCCAACTCCGCCAAAACAAGATGGAACTTACCGGATAAAACGGTTTTGGATTTCTCATCGCCATGCTGATGGATGTGCTCTTCTTCATCGGTTAACGCCGTCAGCGCATCCAGTTGGGCTGGCGTGGCTCGCCGTAAAACCATTTCGAGCAGCAGCCCTTCGATTTTACGCCGCGCTTCAAACAGGCTTTTTGCTTCTTCAATGCCCGGCTCGGCAACAAAGGTGCCCCGGTTGCGCTTACGCTCCAGAAGGTGATCGCTTTCTAAAACGCCTAAAGCACCGCGAACCACAGTCCGGCTGACGCCAAAATGCTCGGCTATGGCTTCTTCCAGAATTTTGCTTCCCGGTTTGAGTGCGCCTTCGCCAATGGCCGCCGCCAGGGTGGCACGGATGCGCTCAGAAACATCGTCATGACCTTCTCCACCTGTCAACGCTGTGCCAGAAACTGCCGCACCTGCCCGACTGCGCGTTTTTTTCATCTCTTGTTCCTTGTCAGGCAATAGCAGGCATCAAGCCGCTATCGCACTTGTTGAAAACCGGATTGTACTATCTCTGTAATAATTTCGCTGCGCAAACCTCAGCTAAGCACAATATTCAGTCGGGCACATACCGCACGGATATGCTCAGAGGATTGTTGAATAAAGCCAATCGCCTGCTCAAAACCGTAGGACTGATACTGATAGCTGGGATAGCCGTAGTTCGCTGTTTCGTAAAACTCAAAGTCAGCCACTTCACCTGCCATGACCCGTTTTTCATACGCATTGAGCATCGCGAAGTACGCCTCAAGTTCTTCTGGCGTCAGGTCCGGATGACCTGCCCGCCAGACAGGATCGTCAATCTGGATGCATTGCCGTGGGTTTGCATCACGACGCTGATCGTCTGACGATCGGGCTATTTCCAGCGAGAGGTTTAGCTGAGGATTCACTTCCGCCAGTAAGGTAAGAATGGCGGTGAAATCCACTATCCCCGTGCCGCATGGCCGCGGCTGGAAATCAAGCCCGCCTTCCGCCCGACCAATATAGGCATCTTTAATGTGCGTCTGACGAATCCAGGGCGCAAGGCGGCGCGTTGCCCAGACCGGATGTTCCCCACGCTGCAACATGTTGGCGGTATCAAGCACCACGCCCAGACAATCTTCCCCGACCGCTTCAATCAGACGTAGAATCTCAAATGAGGTGATCTCATCATGGGTTTCTATGTTCATGTGTACGCCATTAGCGCGTGCCACCGGCGCCAGTTTGCGCAGCACTTTTTCTGTGGCGCTAAGCTGCTCATCCCAGGTGACATCTGTACGAAAGCGATCGACCGCCAGCCGACCGCGATAAGCCGGTTTGAAATTGCCAGGTGACACCCAAAGCTCTCGGCAGCCAATTTCTGCCCCCGATTCAATCATCCGCGTTAACCCTGCGATGATATCGCCGTCGCCAATGTCACGTAATTCGGGTGATTCAGCGCTGCAATAGGGATTAATTTTGCCTAATCCACTTTCGAGGTAAAGGCCTAAATCATCAGCCTTTTGCCGGATGTCTCGCAGTTCAGCGATATCGAGCTGTGGGCTCATATCCAGCAGCGTGCTGAAAAAAATGCCACTCAGCCCCAGATCCTTCACATGATCCAGGCTGGCGAGCGGACCTCGTTTTTTTGCCTCCGGCAGCTTTAACCCATCAATTCCCAATCTCATAGACGAACCCTTTAGATGTCATTGTAGGCTGTTGCGTGCAAGCCTCATGCCACTCAAGGAACAGCTATGGCTAACCCCCTGATGCAAATAACTAAAAAGTAAATTAAAAACATTCGCATATTTTTGCGAATTATTTTCCGATTAATTCTGTACGGAATTTTTTTCGTTACTCTTCTCTCAATCCCTTGCACAGCCTGCATTCTCGCGCGATTACCGCCTTTGCCGTTAACAAGCCCTGCTGCGGCGGTGGCATAAAATGACATCAGGCTGCACCAAATTAAGGAAGTTTCGCACTATAAAAGTGAATGCTGATCGATTATGTATGAATAAAAATTGAATCAAAGATATTCGCAAATATATACGAATAAGTTAATGAAAATAATTTACATTAATAATCAACGTATTGTGCTTTTTCGCCTCCCCCTGTATTTCAGGCTGGCACGCCACTTGCAAAATTCCTCACATCGACTTGATCGTTCCATTAAACGATGCCGTACCAGGGAAGCACTATGTCAACTATGCCTAAAACATCAGAACGTAAACGTCTTAGCGTTCATGGACTTACCCACAGTTACGGCAGCAGTAATGCTATCAGTGATATTTCGTTCACCATTGAGCCGGGTGAAATTGTGGCGCTGCTTGGGCCGAGCGGGTGCGGTAAATCGACCGTCTTGCGCGCCATTGCCGGACTGATTCAACCCAAAGCAGGCAAAATCGTGTTAGGTCATCAGGACCTTGCGCAAATGTCAGCGCGCTCCCGTGGTATTGGCATGGTGTTTCAGAACTACGCTTTGTTCCCGCATCTGACCGTGGCTGAGAACATCGCCTATCCCTTGTCCTGTCAGCAGATGTCGCGCGCTGAGCGCAAAGCGCGTGTGAAAGAGATGCTGACGCTTGTGCGGCTGGAAGAGTACGGCAATCGCCTGCCGCGCGAATTATCAGGCGGACAGCAGCAGCGTGTTGCTGTTGCCCGCGCCATTGCCGGCCGCCCTTCTTTATTATTACTTGATGAACCCTTTGGTGCGCTCGACCGCGCCCTGCGGTTTGATCTCCAGGTTGAGTTGCTGCACCTGCAAAAAACGTTGGGTATCACCACGCTGATCGTCACGCACGATCAAGAGGAAGCCCAGAGCCTGGCGAACCGGTTAGTGCTCATGAACAAGGGGAACGTCGAGCAGATTGATACGCCGATGGCGGTCTATGACCAGCCCAGCACGCTGTTTGTTAACACCTTTATTGGTCAAACCAACCAATTGCCGGGCACGGTGTTGCGCTTTGACAACGATACCACCTTAATTGGCCTGCCTGACGATATGACGCTGCGGTTGCCCAGGCGACTCAACTTTATTCTGGGCGCTAAGGTCATCATCACCTGCCGACCAGAAGACATCACCCTGATGTCGCACCCCAACGAAAACACGCAGCCGGTTACGCTGAGCGTGTCAGTTCCTTTGGGCCCGACGTTGCTCCACGAGATGACGCTTCCCTGTGGTGGCAGCCTGCGCGCGTCTGAAGTGCGTGGTGCCGGTACCCCGCTTCTTCGCCCCGGCGCGCAGTTGTTCGCCGAGATCAATACCACACGCTGCCATGCCTTTCCGGCAGAACCACAATCCTGAGCGCATAAGAAGGAAAAACTATGAAAGACGTTAACATCAGTCGTCGTCGGTTCGGTCAACTGATTGCCGGGGCGACGGCAGCCTCACTGCTGCCGCTTTCGTTACGGGCATTGGCAGCCAATACGCAATCAGCCGTGGTAGCCACCTTCCCTGGCAACTGGGAGGACGCTTATCGCACGGTATTAACACCGATGCTGCAGAAAGAAGGCATTGGCCTGACGATTGCGCCAGCGATGGCCCAGGACCAGCTCGCGAAAGTGATGGCCAGCCCGGGCAATCCGCCCTATGACGCACTGCTGATGTCTCCGGGGCAAACTGACGTTGCTCTGCAAAATAATTTGATTGAAAAAATCGATCCTTCACGGCTGAAAAACTGGCACCTGCTCGATAAAAGTTTTCAGGGAGAATACGGGCCGACGGTGACCGTGGAAGTCAACGGCATTGCCTACAATCCCGATATGGTACCGAGGCCGGATGGCTATGCCGATCTGTTTGAGAATCCCAGGTTTAAAGGGCTGGTCTCCTGGACAGGGTTTGGCTCCAACACCGCCGTCATGGCCTATACCGAAATTGCCAAAATATACGGCAAAGGGCCAGATGATATGGATGCCGTGTTTCAACTGTTCCAGAAACATCCTGAGCAGCTAAAGAGCATCGTCGACAGCACCAATCACCAGATGACGCTGTTCCAGCAAGGTGAAATTGCGGTATTCATGTGCAGCACCAGTAACGTCGCGCGTCTGAAGAGCCTGGGCATGAATGCCGAATTTGTGCATCCTAAAACCGGCACACCGGCGGCACCGGTCAACATTCACCTGACCAAAGGCAGTAAAAACACAGAGGCGGTTTATGCCTATATGGATGCCGCTATCTCACAGGCCGCTCAGGATCAGTTCAAGCTACCGCCAGCAGAAATGTTTCCCACCAACAACAATGTGGCGCTGACGCCTGCCATCTCGGCCTACGTTACTCGCCAGGACCTGCCTTCGCTGGTTTATCCCGACTGGGCCGCGATCAACAAAAATCGCGATGCCTGGATACGCAAATTCGATACGATTGTTGCTGGATAAGGTGGCGTGATGAAACAGAGCGGCTTTCCGTATGTGGTGCCCATGTTGCTGCTGTCCGTGGTGTTTTTCGCAACGCCGCTCGCTGTTTTAGTCGGATTCAGCTTTATCACCAAAAGCGGTATCACACTTGAGCATTACGCTCGCTTTTTTGGCGATGCGTTTAACTTCCGCGTGCTGCTTAATACCGCAAGACTGGGCATTGAAACCGTTATTGGCACGACTTTGCTGGGGATTCCCATCGCTCTGCTGTATTGGCACAGCGGTCGCACAGTGCGTCAGACGATCATTTTCCTGACGCTGATACCGATGCTGACCAGCAACGTGGTGCGAACCTTTGCCTGGATTGTCATTCTGGGACGCCAGGGCCCTGTCAGTGATGCCCTTATGGCGCTGGGCATCACCGGCATGCCAACCAGCCTGATGTTTACCGAGCTGGGTCTGGTCCTGGCAATGTGCCAGATCGATCTGCCGTTAATTATCCTGCCGTTGATTGCGATTCTGACGCGGACTCCCTACACACTCACGGAAGCCGCGCAGGTTTCAGGTGCAGGTCCGTGGCGAATTTTCGTCACCGTACTGCTGCCCTTAATGCTCCCGGGCTTACTGGCCGGCTGGATTCTGGTGTTCGCCAGCACCAGTAGTTCGTTTGTCACCCAGTCCGTGATCGGTGGCGCGCGCAATGTGTATGTTCCACAGCTGATTTATCGCGAAGTCGGCACGCTGTTTGACTGGCCATTGGCCTCTGCCATCGCCGTGGTGCTGCTGCTTTCTACTGGCTGCCTGCTGGTTGCCCTGACCATGATTTCACGCCACCGGAGACTGAGCGGCCATGCGTAATCATCGAGAAAACCCGGTGCCTGCTGCACTGTATAACCTGTTCGTCTATGGCTTTGGCACGCTTTGCGTTATCTATCTGGTTGCGCCCATTGTTATTGCCATCATGATGTCGTTTACCGCCGGTCAAACACTGAAGTATCCGCCCGAAGGATTTTCCCTGCGCTGGTACGAGGCCTTACTGGACCCCGTTCGTTCCGGAACGGAGCAGATCGCGGCCTGGAACTCCCTGAAAATTGCCGGGTTGGCGGTGTTGGGATCGCTGCTGTTCGCCGTGCCCGCAACCATTGGCATGACGCGAATGAAACGTAAAAGCGTCAATGCCATTGAACCATTACTGCTGGCACCGCTGGTGCTGCCCAGCCTGGTCTACGGCCTGGCGGCCTTAATCGTTGCCAACTTTTTTGGCGTGACACCGTCACTATGGTTAACGGTTACGGGCCACATCGTGGTGTTCGGCCCGCTGATGTATCGGGCAGCATCCGTGGTTGCGCAGGGAATGAATCCCTCTCTGGCTGAAGCCTCGACGGTAATGGGAGCGAGCTGGTTTATGACCCTGCGCCGCGTCACCTTGCCGCTGCTGATGCCGGGCATCACCGCCGGGGCGTTTCTGGTGTTTATCCAGTCTCTGGATAACGTTACGGTCACGCTGTTCCTTGCCGACGCACGCACCACAGTCCTTCCCCTGCGCATGTTTGCACTGATTGAAGAGTCGCTGGATGTTCGCGTTGCGGCCATCTCCGGCATTCTGATTGCGATAACCTTGATGGGCATGTTGGTCGCGCGCCGTGTACTGGCACCGCGTCCGCAAAACCCGTAAATAAAAAGGATTCACTATGACTACTCATGCGACCGCCGCCGCAGGATATCGCATCGGCGCGTTATTGGCTGATTTCCAGCCTGACTTCACGTTTTCCGCCCCGCCGCCCTTGCCGCTGGAGGAGTTTGAAGAGCGTCTGCGTAAAATCCGTCGTCAGGCCGTAGAGGCCGGACACGATGCGCTGATCGTTCACGCAGGCAGCGTGGGCTGGTTTCATGCGTCAAATCCCTATCTTCGCTATATCTGCGACTGGATGCGCGAAGGTGTGCTGATCATCCCCACAGATAACAATAAGCCCTTGACGCTGCTCTCATTTTTCACCCAGTCAGTGCTGCTTCCGCCAGCTGGAGAGCCGCTGTTGGTCGAGGACATCTGGCAGATTGGGCCAATAGGCCGCGAATATGCTGACCGTCCCGGCGACGCGGTGGTGAAAACGGCCGAAAAATGTGCCGCGATACTGCGTCAGTTGGGATTAGCGCGTGCGCAGATTGGCAAAATTGGCGATCGTACCAGCCTGACTTTCTGGGCGTCGCTGGAAATCCAGTTACCCGGCAGTCAATGGATTGCAGACAACGCCATTCTGGACCGACTGCAAAAAGTGCGCTCCGCGCGTGAAATCGAAATGTTCAGGGCGGCGGCACAGTTGATTAGCATCGGTACGCAAGCGGCTTACCATGTGGCGAAACCGGGTATCACCGATCATGAAATCTTTGCGGCCTTTACCGCCGCGCAAATGGCATTCGGTGGTGAGACCGGCGATGGCTATCAAATTGGTATCAATGCGTTTGGTACGCACTGCGGTAAACCTTACGGACATATTGTTCGCCCCGGTGACCTGATCAATTTGTATATCTCAAATGTCACCTGGCGCGGCTATACCGCCCAGACGGCGCGCATGATTGCCGTGGGCGATATCACCGCCCGCCAGGAGCTGGTGTTAAACGCCTGTACTGAAGGCGTTAAACGTGCGGAGCAACGCATTAAGCCGGGCGCGTTAATGCGCGATATCAACAATGCAGCCTTTGCGCCCATGATCGCGCAAGGACTGTTGACCTCACCCGAAGCCCGCAGCATGCCGTATAACTGGTCACCCATGCCGGACGGCGAAGCACGTTTAATTCCGCAACAGTATGTCCCGGATGCAGACTGGGAAGCACAGGGACGCAAACTCATGCATGTTTACCCTGCCACTCATGGCCCACATAACCCGAACCTGGGCCATTCAGTCGGCATGGCGGGCGGGCAAAACAGCTTCAACATTTCGTCTCACAATTACGATCGTCTGGAGGAAGGTATGGTGTTTGTGTTGCACACCCAATGGCTTGAGCCGTTATCGGCCGGTTGCAACATTGGGGATTGTTATGTGGTGACCCAGGACGGCTTCGAAAACCTTAGCCGCCATACGCCGCTTGAAACCCACCGTATTGCAGCCGGAGTTTGATATGAATTCGCACACCTGGTTTGATTTCGCGTCATTAGGCGAACGGGAACGCTACAAAATACTGATTGGTACGGTGATACCGCGCCCCGTAGCCCTGGTGACTACCGTTGATAAAAACGGGCACGCGAATGCCGGGCCGTTTAGCTTCTTCAACGTGTTAACTCACGATCCGGCCATTGTTGCTATCGGTGTCGAAAATTATGCCGATATGCGCTTTAAAGACACAGCCCGGAACATTCGTGAAACGGGCGAATTTACCGTGCATATTGTGGACCAGGCGCTGGTCGAACAAATGGAAGTTTGCGCGATTAAATTTGCGCCAGAGGTGGATGAACTGCGTGAAGCTGGCCTGGCTACCGTTCCGGGCAACAAGGTATGCAGCCCGCGCATTCTCGCCGCGCCGGCCGCGCTGGAATGCCGCCGACATACCACTTTGCAGGTTGGCCCCGCGCGCGAAATTATTCTTGGTGAAGTGGTCGGCGTCTATGTGCGTAGCGATGCGGTTAACCCGGAAAACCTGCACATCGATCAGCACCTTATGGACGCGATTGGTCGTATGGGGGGGAATACTTATTGCCGGACGCGCGATCAGTTTGATGTAAAAACGTTGACGCCCGAACAATGGGCATCACGACAAACCATTAAATAACGCGTTGCAAACGAAGGCATCTGTGGAGCCGCAGGCGTAACGCGCGCCTTTACAGTAACCAATAGAAACTCCAACCTGCTACATAACGGCTGCGTCGCCCCGTTAAGCGTGGCTGCAACACATGGCACATTGAGGTTGGGGTGAGCGGAGATAAGCCACCATTCTGTCGTGAGACGCGTGGCTGATCTCCCCATTCACGTTTTACTCGGGCAGAACGCCTGTGTTCAACGCATTAACTTGCCCGATTCAGCGTCACCTGTGCGCCATATTCACGTGTCAGACGGCGAGACTGATAGTAAACGGATTTCCAGTACGGATTATCGAGTGAAGAACGAATCACGCCTTTGCTGGCAGAGGCATGAATAAACTGATGGTCAGTATCGTAGAATCCGACATGCATACCACCGCCGATGCGGAAAAAGACCAAATCGCCCGGCTGCAAATGTTCCGGCGTGACGCGAACGCCCATATGCAGGAGATCGGCGGTAGTCACGCGATCCATCGGCAGATTAAAGCGGTCATGCAAGGTGCGCCAGACGTAGCCCGAACAGTCGACGCCCGACAGTTGCGTTCCGCCCCATTGGTACGGTGTGTCATGCCAGGTATGCATTTGGTCATGCAATGCAGCAACAATCGGGATTAAGTCAGGGTTTTGCGTTGAATCCGATGCGGAAGTGTCCTCGGGAGCGTCTGAGCGAGGATGATGACTGCAGCCGGACATCAGCAATATAAGGCCGGAAAGTAAAAAGAAAGATGTTCTACGCTTCATCGAGTGATCCGCACAGTAAAGATAAGAGGCCAGCAAAGTTAATAGCTTTATAACCTATTCATTCGCCTATAGAAATATCAAAGCTCCGCTTTACCTAACCTTACACTTTGAGCATCAGGTCATAGTTATATAGCGTAAAACCCCCCTTCTGAAAACAGATTTTATTGAACCCAAATAATAACGCTACGTTTAATCTGACTGGGTCGCTCTCCTGCTCATCGTTCAGAATTCACGTAGCGCTGCTTGTTTTTTCCCTACCCGTTTTCACCGGGATCAAGCCCGCACACCTGCCAGCGCACTGAACTGACACCCTTCTCCAGGCTGATACGGCTTACCAGACTTTCCAGCTGCCCGGTCATGCTGGGCTGCCCCATCACTTCGGCATTCACTTCCATGCGGTGCGGCGGGTCCAGATCTTCACTGTGGAGCGACTGCAGGCGCAAGCCGCTGTTGCCCAGGCTGTGCAGCATCAGGCTGCGCACCTGAACTTCATCCTGAGCCAGACAAACGATTTGCACTTTATAATGCTGTACCGCCTCGTCAGCCGACACGATCGACTGACGATTGATGCCCAGCGCCAGCTCGCGCAGCAGGATATTGGCGCACAGAATCACCATGCAGCCAATCGCCGCTTCGAGCAATAACCCCATGCTGCACAATACGCCGACGGCCGCAGTACACCATAAAGTGGCGGCGGTATTCAGGCCGCGCACATTTAACCCGTCGCGCATAATCACGCCACCGCCGAGAAAGCCGATGCCGGAAACCACATAGGCGGCAACGCGCGTGGCGTCGGTGGCAATGCCCGGTACACATTGGGTCATCAGCACAAACAGGCAGGCGCCGGTGCTGACCAGCGCGTTGGTGCGTAAGCCGGTCATGCGTTGACGCAGTTGACGTTCGCTGCCGATGAGCGCACCCAGAATCAGCGCAGCCGACACGCGCAGTAAAAAGATTTTCCAGTCCATGATAAACCTCTCTCCGCCACGCAGTATGCGCAGGACGGAAAAGTAAAGATGAATAAAATGGATTACAGCAGGCGCTGATGCACAGAGCGCATCACGTTGTGGAGGGATGATTGTAAAACCGCCATCTTAACGCGCAGTTAAGACAGCCAGAAGACTATCTTACTGCAGAAGCCAGGTGTAATCGTTCGGGACTTTTGTCCAAGGTTGATTGCCTCATGAGTAAAATTCGCGGCGATTGTATAGCCATCTGAGCAGAGATTTCCACTCAGATGGCTGTTCGTTAAGGTTTGGTTTATGCCAGCAGAAAGCAATTAGCGCAGGGTCGCCGCGTCCGCTGGTACTTCTGACCGGGCGGGTTCCATCATCACCGGGGTGCTTTTATAGGAGGGAATACCGCTCTTTGTGTCGTAACTGTCCAGTGGGATCAGCACATTGGCCTCGGGATAATAGGCTGCGACAGAGCCGTCGGCCATGTCATGGACCGCGATGGTCAGATTATCGAGTCGACGATGGGTAGGTTTACCGTCCGGGTCCAGCGCAATGATGTTGACCTGATCGCCCATGCGAACCCCGTTTTTCTCCGCCTCATTTTCACTGATAAACAACACATCCCGGCGTCCTTTGATACCGCGATAGCGGTCGTCCAGGCCGTAAAGCGTGGTGTTGTACTGGTCGTGACTGCGTAGCGTGGTCAGCACCAAATCATGGCATTTGAACGATCGCGGATCTTCGTTGATGCCGTCCATGAGCAGGAATTGTGCTTTACCTGACGGCGTATGCCAGACGCGTTCCGATGCGCCATTAGGTAAACGAAAACCGCCCGGCTGCTGGAGACGCTCATTAAAGTTGTCGAAGCCTGGCACCACCTTCTCAATGGCGTTACGGATGGTGCTGTAGTCAGCGATCATGCTGTCCCAGTCCACTACAGTGCCCGGCAGCGTGGCTTTTGCCAGACCGGCTACCAGCGCTGGCTCGGATTTCAGATGCGGTGAGGCGGGTTCAAGCGTACCGCGAGAGGCGTGAACCATCGACATGGAATCTTCAACGGTTACGCTCTGCGCACCGGATTGTTGCTGGTCAATCTCTGTACGTCCCAACACCGGGAACAGATAGCTGTGTTTTGCCAGCAACAAATGAGAACGATTCAGTTTGGTGGCCATGTGCACCACTAAATCCAGCTTGCGCATGGCAGGGAACGTCTCCTGCGGGTCGGACATGGCTTCGGCCAGGTTACCGCCCAGGCAAAGCAGGGCATTGATTTTTCCATCGCGAATCGCCTGCACGGCCTGAACTGCGCCGTGGCCGTGTTTGGCTGGGGGTTTAAAACCAAACACTTTTTCAATGCTGTTCAGCAGGCTTTCTGTGGGAATCTCAGTGATACCCACGGTACGATCGCCCTGCACGTTTGAGTGACCGCGCAAAGGGCAGATCCCTGCGCCCTTCTTGCCCATATTGCCGCGCAACAGCAGCAGATTGGCAATCTGCTGAACATTTTGCGTGCCGTATTGATGCTGGGTAATCCCCATGCCGTAGCAAATGATTGTGCGTTCAGCATTGGCATAAAGGTGGGCAATGTGCTGAATTTGCTCACGCTCCATACCCGAGATTTTCAGGATGTGCTCCCAGTCTGTCGCCGCCAAATCGGCTTTCAACGCGTCAATGCCCTGGGTATGTTCTTCAATAAAGGCGAGATCGAAGATGCCCGGATTGCCTTTCGCTCTGGCGTCCTCATCCATCGCTAGCAGGCATTTCATCACGCCTTTCAGCATCGCGGCATCGCCGCCTACCCGAATTTTGTAGTAGGTCGAGGCCAGTTCTGTTGAGCTCAGCGTCAGCATCTGAACCGGGCTTTGTGGTGCGGTAAAACGTTCCAGCCCGCGCTCGCGTAGCGGGTTGATCGCCACAATTCTGGCTCCGCGCTTTGCCACTTCCTGTAGGGTTGCCAGCATACGTGGATGGTTGGTGCCGGGGTTATGGCCAATGCAGATCACCAAATCACAATGGTCAAAATCATCCAGTTCCACCGTGCCTTTGCCTATGCCAATCGATTCAGGCAAGCCAACGCTGGTCGGCTCGTGGCACATGTTGGAACAGTCAGGAAAGTTGTTGGTTCCGAATTCACGGGCAAACAGTTGCCAGAGAAACGCGGCTTCGTTGGAGGCGCGACCCGAGGTGTAAAATTCCACGCTGTCCGGATCCTTATAGCTGCGCAGCCGCTCGCCAATTTCCTTAAAGGCCGTCTCCCATTCAATGGGCTGATAGGTATCGCTGGCGGGATCGTACTTCATCGGATGCGTCAGCCTGCCCTCGCCTTCAAGCTCATGGGCGTTGCGCTGCCAAAGTTCGCTGACGGTATTCGCAGCAAAGAATTCAGGTGTGGTGCGTTTGCTGGTGGCTTCCCATGAAACCGCTTTTGCGCCGTTTTCACAGAATTCAAACGAGGAGGTGTGCTTGGGATCGGGCCAGGCGCAGCCCGGACAGTCAAACCCTTCGGGCTGGTTGACCTTGAACAACGCGATGACGTCCTGCTTGACCGCCATCTGTCCACGAATGGCGCCAGCCACCGCTTTCAGGGCGCCCCAGCCGCCTGCGGCACCATCATAGGAATGAATGCCCGATGTACTCTCTTGCTCTTTCATATTGCTCCACAATCACTGTTATTCGCTTTTCATTAAGCCTGGTACAGTAATTGCGATGGTGCGTGGGAACAGTGATGTAAATGTCAGGATAACCTTTGCTAAATGTTACATCGCTACGTTTAGGGTGAATAACAGGCCGATTATGTGTCCTGATCAGGCTTGCAGCGCATTCCCTCACCGTTGTCTTCGGCAGCGCTCTGAGCAATATTGCACCTCTTCCCAGCATTTCTCCCACTTTTTGCGCCAGGTCATCGGTTTCTGGCACTGTTTGCAATAGCGAACCGGCAATGACTGTTTATTGCCTTTACATGTTTTCATTTATCGCTCCTTTGCTCAGGTTACGCATTAGCATAAAAAGTATAGCCGCCGGGTAAGGCAAACTGCGTGACCTGATGCTGGCAGGGCTGATTGACTTTGCGGCAAATAGGATCAGAATAGCCTGCATCAAGGACTGCGCTACACGGAGTTTATCATCATCACCTTTCGCGACCTGTTCCGCTTCAACGCGGTGGTAAAAACTGGCCTGTTAGCCGCATCGGCCTTGCTGCTGGTCAGTTGTGCCTCTGAACCGCCTAAATCGCTGGTTACGCCCTTCCCGCCCGTCAGTAAACCGTCGCTGCCTTCACAACCGGTGCAACATCATGAACCGGTGCGCGGCGTCTGGCTGACGACGGTTTCACGGCTTGACTGGCCACCGATCGCCTCCGTGAATATCAGCGATGACAACGTGCGCGTCAGTCAGCAAAAAAAAGCGCTGACCGATAAGCTGGATAAGCTGAAAAGCCTGGGCATCAATACCGTGTTTTTTCAGGTTAAACCAGACGGCACGGCCCTGTGGAGATCAAAAATCCTGCCCTGGTCAGACATGATGACCGGAAAGATTGGTCAGGACCCGGGCTTCGATCCGCTGCAGTTTATGCTCGATGAGGCGCACAGGCGCGGTATGCGGGTACATGCCTGGTTTAATCCTTATCGCGTCTCGGTGAATACCAAACCTTCAACGGTGGCTGAGCTTAACCACACGCTGTCACAGCAGCCAGCCAGCGTGTTTGTGCTGCATCGCGACTGGATTCGTACCTCGGGGGATCGCTATGTGCTCGACCCCGGCATTCCGGATGCCCGGGACTGGATAACCAGCATCGTGGCAGAAGTGGTCAAACGTTATGACATCGATGGCGTGCAGTTTGATGATTATTTCTATGCCGAATCACCGGGTTCTGCCCTGAATGACAGCCAGACCTTTATCAAATACGGTCAGGGTTTTGCGTCTAAAGCGGACTGGCGCAGGCACAATACGCAGTTGTTAATCGAACAGGTTTCTCACACCATCAAGCAGCTCAAGCCGAATGTAGAATTTGGCGTCAGCCCGGCTGGCGTCTGGCGTAACCGCTCCCATGATGCGGCAGGCTCGGATACGCGCGGTGCGGCAGCTTATGATGAATCCTATGCGGATACGCGCCGTTGGGTGCAGGAAGGCTTGCTGGACTATATTGCGCCGCAGATTTACTGGCCCTTCTCGCGCAGCGCCGCCCGCTATGATGTGCTGGCAAACTGGTGGGCTAACGTGGTGAAGCCAACCAAAACCCGCCTGTATATCGGCATTGCTTTATACAAGGTTGGCGTGCCGGCTAAAAATGAGCCGGAGTGGACGATTAACGGTGGTGTGCCGGAGCTAAAAAGACAACTGGATCTTAACGATTCCATCCCGCAGATCGATGGCACTATTTTGTTCCGGGAAGATTACCTGAATCAGCCGCAAACCCAGCAGGCCGTTAACTACCTGCGCAGCCGTTGGGGCCAGGCAAAGTGATCCATACCAGGATCGTCCCCGCATGCACACCGGCGCTGCAGACGTTGACGGCCCGTCTGTCAGCCGAGCTGTTGGCAATCACTGGCGACGACGGGACGCATCACTTACTCCCTCAGACGATGCGCTATGGATACTGGCCAGCGATGATGCGGATAACCCTGTTGGCTGCGGCGCATTGCTGCATGTTTCCCCTGATACGGCCGAACTGAAACGCATGTTTTCCACCCGACAGCGTGCGGGAACCGGCGCAGCGCTGCTGGCAGCCATAGAGCAACTTGCCCGGCAGCGGGGATATAAAGCGATTCGGCTTTCTACCCGCGTCATCAATACCCGGGCCGTGGCGTTTTATCAGCGTCAGGGTTATCAGGAAACCGACCGCTATGGCGTGTATGTGGACAGGCCTGCCTCGGTTTGCCTGAGTAAAACATTATGAGCATTAACAATTATTTTACTAATTTGCCATAAATAGCACTTTTGTCAGCACCGCTGTTTTTTCGTGGGGTAAGATACGTCAACAAACGTAAAGCCGCCTATACGGAAATCCTCATGTCTGATTACTCCAGCGACGTAAAATCAAACCCGCCGGGCCTGGCCCCGACCGTTGACGACAGCCAGAAGATTCTGGTGTCGATTCTTGGCGCGGTGGCGGTTTCCCACTGCTGTAACGATTTTATCCAGGCCATGCTGCCGTCGATTTATCCTTTGCTGAAATCCAATTTTTCCCTCAGCTATGCGCAGATTGGCCTGATTACGCTTATCTATCAGATGACCGCCTCGCTGTTGCAGCCCTGGATTGGCCTGTATACCGACAAACATCCTAAACCCTGGCTGCTGCCCTCTGGCATGGTGGCAACCCTGTTCGGCATCGGACTGCTGGCAATAGCCCCGCACTTCTCCGTGGTGTTGCTTGCTTCGGCACTGATCGGCGTGGGTTCCGCAACCTTTCACCCTGAAGCCTCCCGTGTGGCACGCATGGCATCGGGCGGGCACTTTGGTACGGCGCAGTCCACCTTTCAGGTCGGTGGCTATATCGGCACGGCCTTTGCGCCTTTAGTGGCCGCGATGCTGATTATTCCTCATGGGCAGCTGGCGGTGGGCTGGCTGATGTTGATTGCGCTGTTTGCGGTCATTGTCCTTTCCGGCATCAGCCGCTGGACGGTTAAGCACGGCCATGCACACATGAAAAAACATAACGGTCAGGCACTGCGATCGCTGTCCCCGCGAGATGTGAAACTGGCGTTATCGGTGGTCGGTGTGCTGCTGCTGGCAAAATTTACCTACATTGCTTCTATTAGTAACTACTACATTTTCTATCTGGTTGAGCGTTTTCAGCTCCCGATCCCTCAGGCTCAGATCTACCTGTTTACCTTTCTGGCCGCCGTGGCGATCGGCACCCTGGTGGGAGGGCCGGTCGGCGATCGTATTGGTCGTAAGGCAGTGGTCTGGATCTCGTTTCTGGGCGTTATCCCGTTCTCGCTGCTGATGCCGCATGCCAACCTGTTCTGGACCGCCGTGCTGACCGTCTGTATTGGTCTGGTCTTTTCATCGGCTTTTGCCGCACTGGTGGTATATGCGCAGGAAGTCCTGCCGGGCCGCACCGGCATGGTGGCCGGGATTATGTTTGGCACCATGTTTGGTATTGGCGGGATTGCGGCGGCGGCGCTGGGGAAATTTGCGGACTGGTACGGCATCACCACGGTGTACAACGCCTGTGGCTTTCTTCCACTGCTGGGCTTTGCCACCTTACTGATGCCCGATACACGTCGCGTTAAATAACGGCACTGGCAGGCAGCGTGCTGCTGCCTGTCGTCTTTCTCACACGTAGCCCATCATTTTCAGCATCGACTGCGCCTGGGTCATGGCTTCAGCCCGATGCGTAATCCCCAGCTTTTGATAAAGATTACGGATATGGGTTTTGATGGTGGTTGACGCCACCTCCAGCTCCGCCGCAATCTGCTCGTTGCTGTAACCCGAATAGATTAGCCCCAACACCTGCCATTCGCGCTGTGTCAGTGGGCTGGTACGGATCAGCTCGGGCACGTCGGGGTGATTCAGCAGGCGGCTGACAAACCCCTCGTCAAAATGGGCAAATTTATGACGGTGGTATTTATTGATCTCGTTAAGGATGCGCCGTGCCCGATGGTTATCCAGCTCATCCAGTGCATTCAGCTGCAGCACCTGGCGTAGCTGTTGCGCCATGGGTTCGCCCTGGACGACAAAATGGCTGATAAAGCCGGTACTGCGAGCCAGCCTGAGCGCCTCCAACAGCGCGTGCTGGGCGTTGGCGCGCTGATCGGTTTCCCAGTAGATATGGTTCAGCAACAGTACATTACGGTTAAGATCGCTCATTAACTGCAAGGCACGTGCGTTTTCATTCAGCTCATCCAGAATCACTTCGGCCTGAGTGTAATGCCCCAGTAAAATTTGCGCCCGCGCGACGTTGCGCCACTGCCCCTGCAAAAAATGGTTATTGGCACAGGCCGGTTTGGGTGTCTGACGCAGCCACTCACTGGCGCTTTGCGTGTCTCCGGTCATTTGCCAGTACAACACCCGCACCTTATCGGCATTGGCGAGCCAGTCATTGTGCCAGCGTCCATTGTTAAGCAGGTTTTCCAGCCGGTTTAACAGGTTGCGGGCGTTGTCCAGGTTTCCCCGGGCAATCGCGCTCTGCACCAACAGTCCAAGGCACTGGATCTGCTGCTGAGGCTGATAACCCTGCAACACCTTCATGCCTTCACGTGCGGCCTGCTCGGCCTCATCCAGCCTGCCCCAGGCCCACATCAGCTGGGCACGGATACGCAGCAGAAACTCATGCAGCGGGAAGTGAGAAAGATGCTGCTCTTTCACCAACACAAAGGCGCGCTCCTGGGTTTCATAGGCGGTCTGCAAAAAGCCCTGGGCAAACAGGATTTCGCTTTGCTGGATCAGGCTCCAGAGCACATAGTGCCAGGCCTCATACCGTCGCGCCATGTGCTCCGTCTGGCGCATGAGATCCAGCGAATTGCTCAGCTCGCCTTTGCAATGCATGACCTCGCCATGCACGGATGTGGCGACAATACGGCTGTAATGGCGACGTTCAGGCAGGGCGTCCAGCGCCAGCATCGCCAGACGTTCGGCCTCATCAGCATTGCCGTCATTAATCGCAACCTGCGCCCGTAACGCATTGAACTCACCGCGCAGCACCGCATCGATTTCACACTGGCTCTCCTGTTCAAACCGGGCCAGCAGGCTGTTAACCTCTGCGAAACGGTGCTGGCTTTGCATCAGCCAGGCCTGCAGCAGCACCAGGCTGGGATTCTCAAGTCGCATCGCCCAGGGCAGCGCATTGAGCGAGGACTCCAGTAAAGGCAGTTCGCTCTGATTAAACAGTGACCACGCGTGCTCGGTTAACACATCCCGCAGCATCTCCGCGTCACCCGAGGCGCGCGCATGATGGATAGCCTCGCTGGGGAAGCCCTGCGCCATCCAGCTTGTCGCCGCCGCCCGATGCAGTGCCGGCAACTCGGCTGCCAGTTCCCACTGACAGCGCTGTTGCAGGAAACTGCCAAACAGCGGGTGATAGCTAAACCACTGACCCGAGTCATCCATTCGTTGCAGAAACAGCCCCTGACGCTCAATCTCTTCCAGCCAGCGCTGACCGTTATCCTCACCTGTCACCTGGGTAATCAGCGCCGCATTGAGCGAACGCAATAGCGAACTTTTAAGCAGGAAATGGCGTGTCGTCAGACTGACGTTATCCAGAACTTCCTCGACCAGATAGTCGGTTAAATGGCTGGCGTTAATACCAGACAGGCGACGTGCCGAGTGTTGCGCGGCGCCTGCGCCCTGCCGGGCCGACAGTGCAATAAGCTGCAGCGCGGTAGCCCAGCCCGCCACATCATCACACAGCCGCCCTGTCTCGTCGGAGGCCAGCGGCGCAGGCAGGCGGGCATCAAAAAACTGTTGTGCTTCGTGATGGGTGAAGGCCAGTTGCTGACTGCTTAGCTCCAGCAACTGCTCGCGAACACGCAGATTGGCGATGCCTAACTGCGGCAGATTGCGTGAGAGCACCACCAGGGTAATGTTTTCGGGCTGATGGCGTAAAAAGAAACGCATCGCATCATGAATCACAGGATTCGTGATGTGATGGTAATCATCGATAATCAGCCACAGCGGCTGATGCCAGGCCTGGAGTTCGTTAAAGATCTGGGTAAAGAGCGCATTCAGGTTAACGTACTGGCGCTTGTGGGCCAGCGCCTCGCTGCGGCTACAAGCGCCCTGCGTGGCCTGCTGAAGCGCAGCAATGAGATAGTCTGCAAAACGCTCCGTTTGATTGTCACTTTCATCAAGAGAATACCAGCCTAAATCGGCCTTATCTGCTGCCCACTGAGACAGTAATGTGGTTTTGCCGTAGCCCGCCGGACTGGTCACCAGTACCAGCCGATAATTACCCGCAGCCGATAATTTTCGTATCAGGCGGTCCCGTTTTACCGTGGTTTCATGGCGGACAGGACGGCTGAGTTTTGAGGGGATTAACATGAACGCACGCTTCTCCGTTAACGTCTGGCGCATCATTTTTTTACGCTTCGTAATTATTCCTCACACGTTCAGCTATCGCCTCTGATAAAGCAAGTGGACGCTTAAGTGGATCTTCACAAAAGCGAGTCTAATCACACTTAAGTTAAATTTTCAGGCTTGCCTTATCCTCTCCTCCCTTGCCCTCATCCTGACGGAACCTTTGCCGGGATGAGGAGCGGGCCTGCGCGCCAGGGCAGACTGAATGTCATCCCTTTTCTACTTTATCGACAGGACACCAGGCTATGACACAGCACCCTTTTGATCACGCCCGTTTTACCGCTGCGCTGACGCGCCAGTGGCAGCATTTTGGCCTGCATGAGGCAGGTGACATGACCCCGCATCAGTGGTGGCAAGCCCTGAGTGGTGCGCTGGCAGAGATGCTGAACGCACTGCCCGCCCGGCCTGCATCCGGGGATCAGCGCCATGTGAACTATCTCTCCATGGAGTTTCTGACCGGACGCCTGACCGGCAACAACCTGCTGAATCTGGGTTGGTATGACGCTGTAAATGACGCATTAAAACGCTGGGATGTTTCGCTCAGTGAGGTGCTGGAGCGCGAGAGCGATCCGGCGCTGGGTAATGGCGGACTGGGCAGGCTGGCGGCCTGTTTTCTCGACGCAATGGCCACGGTGGGCCAGCCCGCAACGGGCTATGGTCTTAACTATCAATATGGTCTGTTTCGTCAGCGCTTTGTTGAGGGTGCACAGGACGAAATGCCCGATGACTGGCAGCGTGACCGTTATCCCTGGTTTACCCACAACGCTGCACTGACTGTTACGGTGGGATTAGGCGGTAAAGTGATTTCCGACCAGGGTTCGGTGCGCTGGCAGCCTGCGTTTCAGCTGGAGGGCGAAGCCTGGGATCTGCCGGTCGTGGGCTTTGAAAATGGCCTCACTCAGCCCCTGCGGCTGTGGCAGGCTAAACATGCGCATCCTTTCGATCTCCAGAAGTTTAACGCCGGCGATTTTTTACGGGCAGAAAAGCAAGGTATCGATGCCGAAAAACTGACCAAAGTGCTTTATCCCAATGACAATCATCTGGCGGGGAAAAAACTGCGTCTGATGCAGCAGTATTTTCAGTGCGCCTGTTCGCTGGCTGACATCCTTCGTCGTCACCGTCTGGCGGGACGCCGGATTGACACCTTAGCCGATCACGAAGTTATTCAGCTTAATGATACGCATCCTACGCTGGCGATCCCTGAACTCATGCGGCTGTTGCTGGATGAGCATCAGCTCAGCTGGCAGGACGCCTGGGATATTACCCAGCGTACCTTTGCCTATACCAATCACACGCTGATGCCGGAAGCCCTGGAATGTTGGGATACCGCCATCGTGCGCAGCCTGCTGCCAAGGCATATGGCGATTATTAACCGTATTAATGCCCAGCTTAAAGAGGTGGTAAATGCGCGCTGGCCGGAAAACGAGACGGTCTGGTCAAAACTGGCGATCGTGCACAACAAACAGCTGCGCATGGCCAATTTATGCGTGGTGAGCTGTTTTGCGGTGAATGGCGTGGCCGCCCTGCACTCACGGCTGGTAAAAGAAGATCTGTTCCCGGAATACGTTGCCCTGTGGCCTGAAAAATTCCATAACGTGACCAATGGCATTACCCCGCGCCGCTGGATGCATCAGTGCAATCCCCGGCTGGCGGCGCTTATCGGAAAAACGCTCAATAAGCCCTGGCTTAACGATCTGGATGCCCTTCAGGGGCTGGAAAACCAGGTGGACAACCCCGCGTTTTGCGCGGAATACCGGGAGATTAAGCAGCAAAACAAAACGGATTTAGCCCGCTGGATTGCGCAACGCACCGGTATTGCGGTGAATCCCGAGGCGATGTTTGACGTGCAGATAAAGCGGCTGCACGAGTACAAACGTCAACATCTCAGCCTGCTGCATACCATCGCCTTGTGGCAAACCCTGGTGAGCGATGCTCAGGCAAACTGTTGTTCCCGCGTGGTGATATTTGGTGCAAAAGCGGCACCGGGCTATGCGCTGGCCAAAAATATTATCTTCGCCATCAACAAGGTTGCCGACGTCATCAACAACGATCCGCGCGTGGCCGATCGTCTCAAAGTGGTCTTTATTCCCGACTATAACGTCTCGGTTGCGGAACGGCTGATCCCTGCCGCAGACCTGTCAGAGCAGATTTCACTGGCAGGCAAAGAAGCCTCCGGTACCGGCAATATGAAGCTGGCCCTGAACGGGGCACTGACCATCGGCACGCTTGACGGCGCAAACGTGGAAATTTCTCAACAGGTCGGCGATGAGAATATCTTTATCTTTGGTCACACCGTGGAACAGGTCAACGCGCTCAAGGCGGCTGGCTACGCACCTGCACAGTGGCGTGAAAAAGATGCCCAGCTCGACCGGGCGCTGACCTCACTTGAAGATGGCACGTTCAGCGCAGGTGACCAACATGCTTTTGATCTGCTGATACATAGCCTGGGGGCCAGAAACGGCGATCCTTATCTGGTGCTGGCCGACTTCCGGCATTACCTCCACGCCCAGCAACGCGTTGAAGCGCTGTGGGCCGATAAAGCCGCCTGGACGCGCGCAACGATATTAAACACCGCACGCTGCGGTATGTTCAGCGCTGACCGGGCGATTCGCCACTATCAACAGCGCATCTGGCAGCGTCAACGATAAGGATCATCATGAAACCACTTCATTATCCTGCCGGGATCGGCAGGATAGCTACGGACTACATTGATGCACATGGCGCGGTCCGCCAGGTGTCTGCGTTAACGCGTCAGCGTTTACTGGCCGCTATGCAGCCGGGTTCGGCTTCGGAAATGATCCCGCCGGTGGCGGTTTTTACACAGGGCAAGCCCATCACGTTAACGCCCTCTCTGCCTGGCCCGGCTCGCTGGTGTCTGGAAAGCGAAGCGGGAGAGCGCTGGTCGGGGCACGTTGAACCGGGACAACCGTTAGCGCTTCCTGATTTGCCTGAAGGTTATCATCGTTTGACCGTCATCCTGGATGCACAGCGCACGACATGCCAGATAATAGTGACACCGTCACGTTGCTATGAGCCGGACGCGTTACGCCGCGGCGAGAAATGCTGGGGCACCTGTGTTCAGCTCTATTCTTTACGGTCAGCACAAAACTGGGGAATCGGCGATTTTGCCGACTTGCGTCACATGGTGAATGAAGTGGGCCTGCGCGGTGGTGCTTTTGTGGGCTTGAATCCGCTGCATGCCCTTTTCCCCGCCTTACCCGAGCAGGCCAGCCCCTACAGCCCCTCTTCCCGGCGCTGGCTTAACGTGCTCTACATCTGTGTTCCCGAAGTTGAGGACTTTAACCTGAGTGACGCCGCGCAGCGCTGGTGGCAGTCCGCGGATACGCAAAACACACTGCGGCAGGCGCGTCACACACAGTGGGTAGACTATGCTGCGGTGGCATCACTTAAGCTGAATGCCCTGCAATTTGCGTGGCAGCGGTTTATGCAGCGTGACAAAGACGATAGTCAGGTCGTGGCGTTTGACGACTTTGTGGTTCAGGGCGGAGAAAGTCTGCTACATCAGGGGTTGTTTGATGCCTTGCAGGCCCGGCTTATCAAGGAAGATCCGCTGCGCCACGGCTGGCAAACGTGGCCCCTGGCCTACCAACAGCCGGACACGGCCGCCGTGCACGCGTTCAGAATTGAGCATGGCGATGAGATTCGTTTCTACCTGTGGCTGCAGTGGCTGGCGGCGAGTCAATTTTCCGCCTGTTGGCACGACAGTCAGCAGCATCCGATGGCACCTGGACTTTATCGCGACCTCGCGGTGGGCGTTGCCGCAGGCGGATCAGAAACCTGGAGTCAGCGGGCGCTGTATTGCCTGGACGCCAGCGTGGGCGCACCACCTGATATCCTGGGCCCGCTCGGGCAGAACTGGGGATTACCGCCAATGGACCCGCAGGGTTTATATGACCGGGCATATGAACCCTGGATTACGCTGCTGCGCGCGAACATGCGCGATTGCGGCGCGCTACGTATCGATCATGTCATGGCTCTGCTGCGACTATGGTGGATTCCGCAAGGTGAAACGGCTGCATCAGGTGCCTATGTCGCCTATCCGATCGACGATTTGCTGGCCATTCTGGCACTGGAAAGCCAACGTCATCGCTGCATGGTGATTGGCGAGGATTTAGGCACGGTGCCGGAGGCGATCGTCGATAAGCTCCACAATGCCGGGGTTTACTCGTATAAAGTGCTCTATTTTGAGCAAACCTCGCACAAGGGATTCCGCCCGCCTGCGGCGTGGCCGCGTCAGGCCATGGCGGTTGCGACAACGCATGACATGCCCACGCTGCGCGGCTGGTGGCAACGCGATGATTTAACGCTGGGCAGCGAGTTAGGATTGTATCCTGATAAAACGGTACTTGCCGGGCTGTATCATCAGCGCAGGGCGGCCCGACTGGCGCTCCTCCAGAGCCTGAAGCGCCACGGTTATCTGAAGGAGCGCGCGTACGTGCAGGTAAACAGTCCGCAGATGAGCCGGTTACTTAATCGGGTGGTCCATCACTATCTTGCGGACAGCACAAGCGCCCTGCTGGGTTTACAACCTGAAGACTGGCTGGACATGGCCTCACCGGTCAATGTTCCCGGCACGGTAGCCGCTTATCCAAACTGGCGGCGTAAGCTCAGTATCTCGCTGGAGGCAATGTTTGCGGATGCGCAGATTAACGCCTTACTAAACGAGATCACAAGGCGGCGCAACGGCAAAAAATAATCCACTCCCCTTACCGGTTTTATCATGGGCGTAAGGGGAAAAGATATCATCCTGAGTGATGATAAGGATTTGGTTACTCAGGCTTCGATCCCTGGCCTTATGACGACCTCCCTTACTCTTGCCCTTTATGCCTGCTTAGAGCAAGGTTACGTAAATCACGTCGCCAGTGCGGTTGCAACCTAACGACCCAGGACGCTGGTCATAACTGACAGATTGGATATCGCGTCGGTAGTCATCCTAACGCGCTTAAAGCATCGTGCTTCGGCTTACCTTGAGCCTTTCTTCCAGCAATTTACCTTCCAGCAAAGCCAACCTGTTTTCCAGGTAATCGACTTGCTGAAGAAGTAATTCATTTTCTTGTCTCAGGATTGAAAGCGTGTTGTGCCAGCGCGTTAACAGTTCCGTCTGCGCAATATGGACATTTTCTATTGCTGTAAGTAGCGTATTCATTACTTTTTTCCTTTCGTAATAACATTGCCTGATTTTTCTTGTACTCATTTAGTTTAAAGCGTCTCAATGCATCGGATTGTTAAATGATAACTTTCCAGTTATTGGCGATTACTGAAATTCAGGATAAAAACACGCTTAATTTAGGGGTTAGATTGACTAAATATTTACATGTGAAAGCATTTACCAACAAAAAATATTCATACTTAACATGAGAAGCATTTACCACAAGCTCACTCCCTCTCTGTAATTGTCATTTTTGCAGCACTTATCCTTAGCTTTCTGTCAGTCTGTTTTTCCCTAGCCTTTTCGAATAATATAACGCGTTATCAACCTTGCTGATTAAATCCTCTAACGACTCTCCCCGCCATTCACCAAAGCCACCACTAAAAGTAACACTCAGTCCCTTTTCCCGCCATGTGCGTAATTCAACGTTACGCCGCCAGTCATTCAGGAGTACGCAGGCCTCCTCGGGATTAAGATCTGGGAAGATAACCGCGAACTCTTCTCCACCATAGCGATAGATTGAAATGTTTTTAGTCGTCAATACATTCATACCTTCACGAACGACATTTCTTAAAACAATATCGCCAACCAGGTGTCCGTAGGTATCATTGATAGATTTAAAATTATCAATGTCAATCATGGCGAAAACAAACGGATGCTTTTCCGACATCAAAAGGGAAATCTCAGCATCAAAGGCGCGTCGGTTTTTACAGCTTGTCAGGGCATCATGTACCGATTCTTTTAACAGTGTACTTTCCCTTTCCTTAGAGCTGGCGATTGCTTTGCCGAGCATCGACTCAAGTTTCGGCTTTTTATTCACTCCACCTGTTTGGATGGCATTTATAATGCTGATAAGGACATTTCTTGATGCATAATTTAGATACAAACCAAAACCTATAATTAACATTATCAAGACGCAAAAGCTGAATCCCATGATAATAAAATACTGAGTGTGCATTTCATTAATATCATTTTCACTAACTTTGTAAACAACAATCCAGTCAGGATTGGTTAAGGAGTGAGTGTAATACCATGACATGGTGGCCTTATCGTAGAAGTGGCTTTCTGCTCTGGAGATTTTCTCCATAAGATCGTGGTTAAATCTTTTTTCCAGGATGATGCCTGTATCGGCATTCATTAAAATATCACCTTGCGGGTTGATGACAAACAACGCGCCCTGTACGGGTAATCTCATCTGCCGCAATGATGTACTGAGATAGGATAAATCCAGTTTGAACGCGAGCGTACCTTTGTCTTTGCCATCAATAGAAATAATCGGCTTATAGAGCAACACAGATAACTCATTAGTTATCGGATCTTTATAAACACCTGTATATTGACTCAGTGTTTTTCTGTCTGCTTTTCTTGTTAACCATGGTGATGTCTTTGATGATAGTTTTATACATTCGCCTGCTTCTGGGACATGTATATATTCCCCGTCCGTATCAACTAAAGTAATGGATGATACCGATGGCAACAGCTTCAGTAGCTGCATTAACTGGATCATACCCTGGTTATTTTCATTTTTGATTGCTCTACTAAGCGTGTCTTTTTGTGCATAATAACGCGCCGATTGCGTCAGGAAGTTTTCCGCCTCACGCAGTGCAACACCCGTATAATTAAGCGTTAAATTGTAAGTGACATCGCTGTTTCTTTTATGATTATCTCCAATAAGACTCTTTTTTTGTAAGAAAATGAGCGTGACTGCAACAATAACACTACAAAAAAGCAACCCTGATATACCAGTAACTATAGGGATATTAAAAGATAGTTGTTTGTTTTCTGAGGGCATAAGTATTTCCATTTAAAACCCGACGGCAAGAGTTAACCATTTAAACAGGAGAAAAATATCAGATAATATGAATTCATTTTACGCACATAAAAGCCGTCCACATGACGCTCTCTTTGAGAGTGCGGTGCCAGGCGAAAAGCGAGTCTGAACAGGCCCAGCAAGCCTTCTGTCAGGAGAAGTAAAATAAGTGCAATTATATCTCTTCACGCGACGTCGCTAAAAAATAGCTTTTTCCATTGTCGTTAATGCAATAACCCATCACAGGAAGCAGACAAGCTGGCGCTCAGCGTTAATTAAAAAATTATTCATGTTGGAATCGGGTGCACTTTATAATTTTTTCCTTCCAAAGGTAGCCTTGTGCAAACAGAACGTCTTGGTTTGATACCAAAGAGAGATCTTCTTCACTCTCAATACCTTCAATGATTACGGGAATATTGGTTAGGGTTTTCCGCAGAATTCTTATTTCTTCTTTTAGCCAGGGTTTATGCAGCTCTCTTCTGTCAATTTTCACACCATCTATGTGGCCCATGATAACGTTGAGGATAATCAAATCATCGATGTAAAAATCATCAAACCACACCTCAAAATTTAATTTTCGCAATTCATCTATACGACGAAACAAAACCACCCTTACTTCATTCGTTAAACGCTTAATGTTACTTGCGTTTGAAATCTCGAACGAAACGCCTTTGAATTGTGAGAAATAATTGAGGTCTTTGATGTTCATCCCCAGCAAACTTTCAATGGAGATGTTAAATAATAATTTCAACTCATCCGGAAGAGAAAGCTTTTTTATACATGCAAGCTGAAGTTTTAACAAAGACATCAGATGCGAAGGTTTCTGTAAGGCAAACCACTTTTCAGCGCTTGTCCCATCCGTTAATACACTCAGCACTTCATAACCCACTATTGAGCCATCTCTTAGATTAATCAGGGGTTCTAGCTTTAGTCCGCACACGGCACTTAACTGATTGTATTTTTTTTCTACACCTACGTTCGCGTTCAGAAAGGACTCCCTTTTAAATTGCATTTCCATAACAACCTCTTTTTTACAATTAAGCTATTTAATCTTTACCCTGTGCTGTCACTTATTCGGAAGGATTACTCTCCTGAAGACTCCGCAGAAACCACAACGTTAACATGCTATTACTGTCTGGTTTCTGCACACGTAGCACTCCTGTGATTATTGTTAAAATTATGCTGAATTAAATTATTAATTCACGTCATAAAAACCTCAGGAAATTTTCTCTTAAAAAATAATTTATGCAAGTTAATTTAGCAGATAAACACACTAAGCCCATGATTAAATTATGTTACTACGTAGATGTCTTTAAAACATAGTTAAAAATTGATTGTTTTATGGCATGTGCAATGAGATGGCATATAACATAAAACTTACAATTAGTAGAAAATAACTACAAAACCTCTATTCATACGGCCGAACAAGCCGTCACTTACTCATTGGCGATATGAACATGTGAAGCTGATTCCATATCTATATAAAAACCATATCCCGGCACGGTCATGATAATTTTCCATGGCTGTTTGTCCTGAAAAACATAGCGTAAGGTATGAATTGCCTTAGTCAAACTGCCGGACGAAACACATCTTTTTGCCCATGCCTTTTTAATCAGTTGCTCTTTGGAAAAATAATGGCCGGGTTGACTCAGCATAACGGCAAGCAATTTTGATTCGTATTCACCCAAAATATACGTTTTATCTTTGGATATATTCTCAACTACGCCAGTTGACGGATAATATTTGTAGGTCATCATTACTGTCTCTTTTTAGATCGAAGCAATTTACAGGGCAGTATTAATATGCCGACATTATCTGTTTTTACTTTCTTAACGTGCACTTTTCTTTAATAGGTTAAGGTCACGATAACCGTATCCTTATAGTCCCCTGCTTTTACCCACTCTTGCGACGGTATGTTTCCATACACCGTTAATGACATATTATTCCCTGTCGCTGAAAGTTCCGTTTTTTTCATATCACTATCATTCCACGCAAGACTATGTCCTGAATCCTGATAGAGTTCATACACCACACAATCAGCGCCATTGCACATACGCCGGCTATTACCGTCATTATGTTGACCGGCTCCCAGTCCAACAGTAAAGCTACTGTTGACCGGACAGCGTACCGTGATATTACCCGTGGCATTACCTGAAAGCTTATCGTTTGCCGCCGGGTTTTTTCTGCCAAACGCGATAGGATCTACACTCACCAGTTCACATCCTTCTTTGACATTCGCGGTGACGTCAAACGAGTCTGCCACACCGTTATCGGTAACCGATGAGCAGGCCGGCAATCCTGCTAAAGTCGAATGATAGGCATACTTTAAGGTCAGGTTAACCCCGTAGTTATGATAATCGCCTGCTTTGAGTCCGGTCTGACCTGCCGGTATTTTTGCCAGGAGTTCAAAATAATGGGAACCGTTACCTTCATTCGCAGCAAGGTGAATTATTTTTTCTGCATATCCCGTATCCAAATCTGTGTTGGGATCATCTGCTGAATAAACCATAAACTGTAGCGGCGTACTGGCAGGGTTAGTGTTCAATTCCAGTGGCCCGCCTGAGGTTAACGCAAGGCAAAGCCGTATATATTCAGCGTCGGGATCGTAATCATTACATTGGTATTCGAGCGTTGCATTGGTCTGAGCTGCTTCTCCACTGGTAACATCACCAAATGCAAAATGCGCTGGGTTCATACTCCAACAGGAAGCCGCATGGCTTTTGGCGCTGAAAACGCCCAAAAAAATGCATACCGATAGTAGGATTAAACCTGTTTTTTTTATTGACATGTGATCTTGCTCCGGATAGAGGTTTTATTAAGCGCGTCTGACGCTGGCAACGTCATCTTGCATTTTTCGCCTGCCCAGTTAATTTCTGCATATCCCCCTGGCGGTGGATCTTCCAGGTAAACCTCACCCTCGTAACCGACAATAGTATTAAGGGTTCCATGAGTCGGGGTCTTTCCATCTTTATCACGTACCTGAACCTCTGCAGCAGCAGGTATCACACTGCCATCAGATGCAAAAACTGACAGTAATAGTGCGCGCGTCTGGTAGACATCGAATTTTGTGAAGACACCACTTTTGCTTCTGGGAATAGCCACCTGACGGGTATAGGCAGCCCGATAGTCTTCCGGTAAATCCAGAATATCGATGTCGATACTATTGGGATGATTTGGCACCAGGTTTGTCAGGAATAATCGCCCACGGCTGTCTGTTTTCCCTGCCGGACGATGATCAAGCTGTACCGGCACGTTGGGCTGTCCATTCGTATCAACTAATAAGAAAGCCTCACCTAATTCTCGGGTGGCATACAGGCTTCCCATAAAAAAGCCTACCGATCCGGACATGGAAGCGTAGTATTCGTGCTGATTAGGATATTGGTTGGTTCCCAGGGCCATATCACTCCAGCTGTTACGACGCTGTAAGCTGGCATGTTGACTCGACATTTTTCCGCTACGGGCAGAGGCATTCCATCCCCAACCTGGCTGGTTTGATTCCAGCGAGCGACTCAGGCTCAACTGATTATTACGGCTATGAGAACCGGCGTTATGCCTGAGGCTCAGATAGTTTCGGTTGCTAAATAACGGTAATGAATAGCCTAAATAGAACGTCTTATCCCGCTCATTATTTAACGACTGTGAGAAAGTGGCGGTAATCGTTCCACTTTCGGAAAAAGATTTGGACCATGTTAAACCGACGTATTCAGAAGTTTGTTGCGAATAAGCCTGCCTGATCCAGCTGGTGCCCAGACTGCCTACATAAGGAATACTCAGGTTAACAAAGGCACTATCTTGTTGCCTGGGCAAAATATTATTTGCCAGGGCTGTAATATCGCGATACTGCTTGCCTCTTTGAGTATGATTAAGACCCACACTCAAATAACGATTATTCCATTGCCAACCTGCTCCCCATTGAATACCGCTGTCCTGCTGGTAACGTCCCCATGCAAGGTCAGCATGCATAATCCCCATCGAAGGAGAAAGCAGATAGTTCATTCCTGTGCCGATATTGTTTAAATGTTGGCCCTGTTCAGTGTGAGATTCCATTGTCAGCTGATTAGTGACGCCAGAACGCCAGTCAGCAACGCCGATAAATTCACTTTGATAACTGAACGAACGTGAACCGTAATCTTTACGAACCCAACCAACATTCGCTTCCCAAAGGTTTAAGCCGCGAGTCAGAAGTTTGTTGGTGCCATACAGGTCAAGATTGACCATTCGCTGCTGACCATTAATATCGGTAATCACCACCTGTGCGCTGCTGTTGCCCGAGAGAATCGGTGCAGTATTCAGCGTGAACTGGCCTGGCGAGACCTGTTGGGATGCTGTTTTGATTCCCTGAATATAGAGATCCACCGTTGAAGGCATCGCAACGGAATCCGTTAAAATGTCCCTTGACGTGGTGTTCACACCTGGCTGCATCGTATAGTTATGGGCAATACTGATACCACCAAAACGGACACTGTTGCTCCACGAATTCCTGGCGGTATAGCTGTCACCTAATGTAAAGGAGAGCAATTTTTCCACATCATCTCTTCGCCAGTTAGTCATCAGCCTTGTTGTACCGGATTTATTGCTCAGTCTGTTCTTTTGATAAAACTTACTGTTGAACGAAGACGAAAATGTGCCCTCTCCCATTCCAAAGGTTCGTAACTCAGAGAATGCGGTGAACTGTTCATTACCTTCGTTACGGCTGGCAAAAAGACTATAATTTACAGCCGCACCATTTACCGAAGGTGAATACTGGTCTGCACTCAGAAAACGCGCATCGCTGTTCGTTTTTATATTTTGTTTGTTTTTCAACCGCGACGGATCTGCGGTAATCAACAGCGTCTGATTAAGATCATCATAAATATAACTAAACCCGTTCACCGGTTTCAGTTCAATATAGTCGCCAGATGCTGGCATATCATCCATACGGACATTGAGTTTTTCAGCATCGATCGCCATAATACTCAGCTTTTCATTTTGCTTAATCACCTCATAATAACCGTCAATGGGAAAACCATTAACACTGACGCTGAGATAGAGTGACTCGGCATTGGTCGCAGCGCTGACAACGTCAGCGCTGAGTAAAAGCGCGATTAATAGCGTCTTACTTTTTAATGTCAATCGTGGTAAAAGTGGATTCATCATTGATATTTGCAATTAATTTCACACTGTTATTTAGCCCATTAGGTAGTTTCCAGGACATTTCACTCGCGGGCAAAACATAACCCATCAATCCCCGATTAACTACACGCTGGTCATGACCTGAAGCAAGAGAGACATTGCTTAGCTTAATACTTTCGGAACCACTATTTTTAATGACAAGGTAATTAAGGTTATTTCTTTTGCTGATCGAAGCGGTAATTTTTGCTTTATCAATTTTGACAGTTTTACAAGAGGTAAAAACAGGCACGGAATATCTCAACAAAAAATTAACGTTCGAGCGACTATCTGATGAAGTTCTGTCAGGTAACTCATCAACAATTAACCGATAGGTTCCTGCTTTTTTTTCTTTTGGAATGATGATGCGGATCAGTTGTTCCTTCCCCGCAGGAATTTTAGCCATGGGAGGACTGCTGATGACATCACTCGCTGGCGTTAACACATCTTTGTTATCTATTTGCTGCCATTTATAAAGACGTATTTGCGTACTAATTGGGGATGCCCCCGTGTTTCTGATATAAACAGGTCTTGCTCGTTCCTGATTGCAAAAATTTACCGTTGACGGATACATTTGCAAACTGGCCGCATATGAACCAGTGATATGCGTCCATCCGGTTAAAATACACAGAGCGGAAAAGAGTAAAGGTTTCATATACGGCCTCTGTTACTGTTAATAAGTGAGCTGTAGCATGACGGTATCGCTGTATTCGCCCGCTGAAACATCGTGGAGTTCGGTGTCCAGGAGTGCGCCATAAATATCGACAGACTGAGCCTCGCCATTGCCAATATTGGACGAGCCCGCAACGGCGGCTTCATCAGGCGCCGCCTGAGCGAGTTCCTGCGTCATGGCTGCATCTAAATACAAGGCATATTTAACTGGGTGCGCATCGGGGTCTGACGTATTTTTTAATTCATAGCTATGAGTAACATCTGACGTTAGCAAATAGGGCGTGCCAGTCGTACAGGTCACATGTGCTTTCGTATTAGCCTTAATATTTTCATCAACAATAACGTGGTTACCAAATTCCAGAGGATCGACCGTCAGTACACAGGATTCCTCTACAGTCAGCGTCACGTCCATATTGGCTGTTTTAGTGCCGGCATTTGCCATACCAGACAGCAACATTAATACAGCAGCAGTTGTGGTGATTTCTTTTAACATGTTGGTTCGAACTCCCTACTCTTTTATCTCTGATGGGTAGCATGGATATCGGGCTACCGGGTGATTAAAAATTCATGCCATTACAAACCCGTTAAACGCTGTTAGCCCACGCTCGTGAGGCCCTGTTTAACAGATGGTGTGAACAGCAAAAGTCATAAAAAATAAAACCTGAGTAACGCTTTATATGAGCATTTGTTTATTCCCAGCCCCTCATCACAAGATCAGGTGGCGAATAAAATCTTACTCAGCACGGCAAATTGCCGCAACATAGTATTGATAAACGCCATTTTACGATATATTGTGCTATTTTTATAAAAAATTACGATACTAATTATCGCGCGTTGATTTGTTCAACGTTATTTTGGGTAAGTTGATGAATGAAAATTGAGAAGGAATACAAGCAGAGCGCGTAAAAAAAACGCCAGGGCGGGATGCAGAACGTGAGTTAAGGTGAAAAAAAAGAATGATTTTTTTCTAATGTGGATTTTTAGTAAAAAAAACGCCAAGCCCATTCAGGTTTAGCGTACAAGTGGCGCAGTGGAGTCGTCTTACGTCCTTCTGAGTCCGCTACAGAACGTTAACCCGTCTTGCAAATAAAAGCAGGGATGATATGCGTTCCGATAAGGAATGCACTATCAATTTTGGATATCCGGTTTATCTTAACATAGGAAAAATTCGTAATGAGTAAGTCATTGGGTACCGTATCCCGGTTCCCCACAATAAGCTCTTTATCAGAGAGTTTGTATAGCGAGGAACTAAAATGCGAATATGTAAAGTTAAGTGTTCGTCGGACGACGTATTCCTTATTGTTCGAGCGATAAAAACCGTCTAATGAAATGACGCCATGCGAATTTTCAGCCATAGAGAAGACCACGCTGACGCTGATGACCTCATTGCTTAGCTCATTTTTTTGAAGAACGTTTCCTGAGCAGGCAAAGTTGTAAGTGTATTTTTTATGTTGATGATAGTTATAGAATGCATATGCAAGAAGACATACAGATAAAAACAACGCTCCCAATTTTAAAATTTTTTTATTGGCTGTCATTTCGTTGACCTCCAGTTAAGGTATGTCGCGTTCTGACATGACTCATTCCCTTTGGATACTTTCCGGCAATAGGCAACAAAGACGTTGCCAATGTCTCCAGCATGAATATTTCGGTCAGCATAAAACATAATTTCATCACCTTCTGAACAGGTGAAACCGCTCGTCTTAATGATTTCGCCGACAGTCTCTTGATTAGGGTAAGCATGATGATCCGGATAAACCGGCAGAAAACTCACCTGACATTTTCCAATGGTTGCCAGGTATTGTGGATAGATAAGGTTGGGTTCGCTAAGAAACATCGATAATGTTGCCAGCCCCCCTGAAATAAGCATCAGCAGGTAAAAAATCCATTGCTTTGACTGTGATTTATAAACCGTTTCAGTATTAACTTTCGGCATCACTGAAGGTACGGCAACGGCCTCATTTTTCTCGATAGAAATGAGTAAATCCGGATTAACGACAAAACCGACTTTGTATACTGTTGTGATGACCTCCTGTGACAATCCCAGAGAAACAAATCCTCTTCGTATGGCTGACACATAAGAGTTTATACTGTTTGAAGAAGGCGTTGTGCCGGCATTCTTCCAGAAGTAATCCAGTATGACCTCCCGCGAGAGGACGACGCCCTGATTATTTAAAAAGAGTTCAAGAAGTTGATTACACGCAGGTGTTAGGGGAACGTTTGCCTCCGGACTGTCCTTCAGGCAAAGGAGACATTGAGACGGTATGAAACGGATTAACTCCTCAATGATATAATTACTATTCTGAGCTGGTTGGGGGGTTATTGCTACTGATATATCATTCATATTTAGCATTTCCATAGTCAACAGAATGCGTTACTGGGTGAATGTTAACGAGTTCTCTGTATTGTGCTTCGAAGTGAAGACTGCTCTACGCGTTTTTTGCCAAAAAAACGTATCCCTCCTCCTCACGTCTGTCGTGAAAGTTAAGATAACCGACTCCCGAGTGTATATCAGGTTGTGGACTGAAAGTGTAAGGCTTAACGAACTGTGAAGTTATTTATTGCTGAATTAACAAAGAGATGGCTATTTTTAAATAGCGATTTGACAAGGTGGTTAGCAACCCTTTTCACATGAAAACGGACGGTCGCAAAATAAGCATATATATCTTCTCCCCTGGACTATTTTGCGTAAATATGGCGAAAAAAAATAATAACCCGAAGTAAGCTTTTTCTATAACTGTGCGGGTCAGCGGCGTGCGTGCAAAAAAGAACGATAACAGTCGATGGACGATACTGCTACCGCTCCAAATCACAATATATAACAGTCATTCTTGTTTTTAGAAAATGCCTTTCTGCCGTATCTTCTGCATTTTCTCTGTGGGGGCATCAAACTTGTCCAGCTCAACTTCTTGCGTTGTAGGCGCTCTAGGGCCTTCCTGATTGTTAGACGGTTTCGTCGTCAAGCGTAGCTGCTGCATGGCCAACTTTTGTTGTTCCAGCAACGTTTTGAGTACCGCCACCTCTTGTAAAATCTTATCGAGCTGCTCGCCAGATGTTTCAGGCTGTGGAGCGGGAAGTTGCAGAGGCAGCAACTTCTGCTCGACCAGTTCTTGCATTAGCGCTGTCAGCGTAAGATGTTCTCGTCCAACCGATTCGGCGATATGACGACATAATGCCGGTTCCATCTGGTGGAGCTGCAGCCCCGCCAGATAGATACTCCGATGAAATGACCGGATTTCCATATTCGCGTCATCAATATCATCAGTGTGATTCAGCGATCGATGCCACTGCTCTAATTGTTGCATTGCGCGCAAATCGGCACGGGACTGTTCTGGCGTCAGATAAAGGGACAGATTGACGCGGCGTATCTGTCCCTTACGCATTATCATCCACCTCAGCCATTACGGGCTCTTCAACCGAGGTGGCTCCGGCCCCAGAGTGATACAGGCAGATTTCACGAGACAATGCACTCTGCGGATTTTCGATAGTAACCACACGATCGCCGAGCGAGAGATACGCCTGACGAACAGCGCCTTCAACCAAATGCGCCCCGCCACCGACTAAATAAACCCGGTTGGGGTTTTTGGCAAATTTCTTCGCTTCATAGGCAACCTGATCACCGAGCTCTTGAATTTTAATTTCGATTTTTTCCAGAATCGAATCAATACGCGAATCATCATTGATGACACTGGCGACGAAATGACTGTCATGGCGACGTTTTATCAGTTCATTTGCCACCAGGTAGCTTGAATCACTGTCTGCCGCAGCCAGTAGTTTACGGGTTGCATCTGTGACCATCGCCACGCCAATTTCATTGTTCCCGTATATCGCAGAAACATCGTCAAACTCACCGATCACTATTCCCATATCCAGGGTGGTACCACCGCAGTCAATCACCAAAGATTTCGTAAACTCATTAACATCAGAATTCAATAAGTGCGACAGCGCAGCGGGCAAACTTTCCGGCATAACTTCAACATCTACAATGCGAAATAATTCACCTTTATTCAGCGAGATATCACGCATGAGGTTACGCCGTTTTGCTTCTATGCACTCTTCATTGCGCTGACAGTCATCCGGTTTATAAAACTGGGTGATGGGCAGCGTGACAATGACGGTGACGTCACAGGGTGTGATACCGGTCTGCAGCAGGGCATGATGTACAGCCAGTAAATTCAGATCGTCATATTGATAGTCAATATGCGTGGTTGACAGCGCTTTATCTGACGTCGCGTCATAAGTATATTTTGTGGTGCCAATGGTATAGTTATAAACGGTCTGACCACGAAGTAACGCCGCACTTTTCCAGTCTTTGCGGAAGGAGTTAGGTGAAACCACCGTTTTCAGAATACCGTTGTCAATCCAGCTAATTTTTACGTTAGTTGACCCATCGTCAATGGCGAGTTTCATGTGTGTCTGTGTCATGGTTTGTTCTCAATCAATTTCATAATAAAGCTGTCAGATTACAGCGTCGCGTTTTAAGCATAAGCGGCAGCGTTACAGAATCGCCTCTTCCGTTAAAATCCGTCGCGCCCCAAGAAAACGTGCCTGCCAGAAGGCATTAGAAAGCTGGCTGATGCGAATATTCAGACCATGCCGTGGCGCTTCAATAAACTTGTCATCACCGAGGTAAACGCCTACGTGATCGGCTCCCGGACGCTGATTAATATTAAAAAAAACCAAATCGCCAGTGCGTAATTTATGCGGTTCAACCTGATGTAAGGTCCGGTCCTGATACAGGCCATCTGCGGTACGGGGTAATGTGCGATTGAGCACCGGCGAAAAGGCAAAAAATACCAGGCCACTGCAATCAAAGCCTTGCGCAGGGCTTTGTCCGCCCCATACATAAGGTTTGCCAATCTGCTCGTGCAGGCGACTAAGCACGTTTGTCAGCGAGGCGTGCAGCCGTTGGCTAATGTGTTCGCCGAACCGCAATTCCTCACGCGGGTCTTTTGACGTGTGTCCGGGCTTACGGCGTTGATACATGGCCAGCATGTTACGGTTAGCGGCACGTTCAAGCCGACGTTGCTCGCTGAGACTGTATTTCTGTTCAGGCGTAAGCGGCACCAGAGCGGTACGGCTGCGCCCTTTTTTAAGTAACACATCACGGTTATGCATACGTGCTTGTGCTGCTTGCAATGCTGTATCTGGGTTATTATTGGGCCGTTTATTATTGTGGGCTTGAGCGGGTATTACCGCACTCACGAATAATATTGCAGCAAACACCTTAACGCGGCTTCGGCCTGATTTAACTATGCTGAACATCCGATAACCATTTAATTCTGCTGAGAAAGCCTGTTAGCGATTGGTTTGATAACTTTCCCCCCATTAGTGCCAAAAAACTGATATAGCGACTCACTCGCCGATTTTGTTAACACCATAATTTCAATACGTCGGTTAGTCGAGTTGAGCGGATTAGCCTCGTCGATTAACATCTGATCAGCCATGGCGCTGACCTGCAAAATCTTTTTCTGATCCAAACCCGCAGCCGTTAATATCTTTCTGGCCTGTAAGGCACGTTCCCCTGATAAATTCCAATTGTTGTAGCGATTTTGATCGCGAAAACGGGTCGAATCCGTATGACCGGTAATAATGATTTTATTATCAATGGTGTTAAGTACCGAGGCGAACTCTGTGAGTAATCGTTTAAAAAAAGGTGTCAATATGGCGCTACTGCGCTGGAACATTTCTCGTTTCTGATCGTCAGCGACCAGGATACGTAGCCCTTGCGGCACAATTTCTATCTTGAGATTCGAGTGGGCATCGTAAGCAGACGTGATCTCCATAATAATGCGCGCCAGTTCCTCTATTTCACGCTGTGAGCGCGCATTAACATCTTCAAGGCTTTCACCACTTGCCGCCAGCACCTGATTTTTTACTGTCTGAGCGTGCTCCTGTTTCGCGTCTTCTTTATTTTTTTGCGCGTCGCGATCGCGCTTATCGGTAACCGCAATTTTCCCGCCGCTGCCATTGGGCTGAGTAATGGCTTTTAACGTATGGCCTTCAAAAATAGATTCGCCCTGAAGCTGTGAAACAATCTCTTTGCGTTCGTCTTCCGTGACCGATCCCATAATCCACAGCACCATAAATAGCGCCATCATCGCCAGTGTAAAATCGGCAAAGGCCACCTTCCATGCACCGCCATGCATAGCATCATGACTTTTGTGCATTGAACGCTTGATGATGGTTGTATTTTCTTTACTGCGATTACCACGCATCAGAGTTCACCCGTCATCTGATTGACCCAACCGTCCAGGGTGGCAAAGGTCGGTTTTGAATCCAGAGGTAACATTTTGCGCCCGGCATCCACCGCTAACAGCGTGGGTTTCCCTGCCACATGGCCAACCAGCACGGTGCGAATGCATTCAATCACCGACATCAGCTTCTTAGTCCGTTGTTCCATGGCATTTGCCACGGGGTCCATCAGGCAGTAACAAAAAAACACGCCAAGAAAGGTGCCGACTAATGCTGCCGCCACTTTTACGCCAATAATGGCAATGGAACCATCAATAGACTGCATGGTGATAATAATCCCCAGTACCGCAGCACAGATACCAAACCCCGGCATGGCTTCAGCGGTACGTTGCAGTGAGCGTGAGGGCTGCAGCAGATTCTCTTCCATTGAAACCAACTCTTGTTCCAGGATGCCTTCAAGCTCATGCTCATTAATTTTACCCATCGCCATGAGCCGAAAATTATCCGCAATAAAGGTGATGATAGTGACGTTCTGTAAAATTAACGGGTATTTTTGAAACAGCGCGCTGCTTTGGGGGACTTCAATATGCTCATCCAGTACCTTTAACCCACCGTCCTGTACCAGTTCCAGTAATTCATATAACAGCATGAGTAGCTGACGCTGATATTCCTCCGTGTTGTACTCATTTTTTTTCATTATGCCCCGAAACTGACGATACATTTCTGCCAGCACAGGCCGCGGATTGGCCAACACCATGGCACCCAATCCGGCCCCTAAAATAATGATAATTTCGCCCGGCTGCCAAAATGAAGACAGGTTGCCGCCGGACATCATAAAGCCACCAATTACGCAGCCGAAAATAATAAAAACACCAAGAATCTTTTGCATTAAATGTTCACTTCTGAAAAAAAGATTGAATTTTCTGAGCTATCTTTTTATTGATCTGACAAACTCTGGCCTCAGTCAGGTCGAGAACCAGTGCAATTTCTTTCAGGTTCATTTCTTGCTGATAATAAAGCGTAAGAATTAACTGTTCACGCTCATCGAGTTCAGCCAGTGCAGCTCGTAATGTTCGGCCAATGATAATTTCATCTTCCAGCGGTCTGCTGTTCAGGCCGTTTTGAATGGCATCCTCACTGAGTAAATCATCAAGGCTCTCCAGAGATTTGGCACAATCCAGCAGCAGATATTCCTGATACTCCTCAGCCGTAATGGTGAGATGCTGTCGCAGGTCGTTAAGGTCAGGAACCCTTCCCAGCTTGCGTGTCAGTTCGCGTATGGCGTCATTGGTTTTATGACTTTTCTGTCGTAAACGACGTGGACGCCAGTCGAGCTGCCGTAACTCATCCAGCACCGCTCCACGAATACGCTGTACGGCATAGGCCGCGAATTGATCGTCAGGATGCCCATAGCGGCGGAGGGAAGTGAGCAGGCCCATCAGGGCTATCTGCTCCATATCTTCCCGGTCCATAACACTACTGGTTTGCCATGCTAATTGTTTAACCACTTTGTGAACCAGCGGTAAATAGGCGTCAACGTATTGCGCCTCCTGTTTGGGCGTCAATGCGTCATGAGCAATAAAATCCATCATTTCCATCAGCGATTGTTCATTACTGGAAAACCATTTTATTAATGATCACGTCTTTAAATGGGATACGCGTATTCAGACTCTTAAAGCTTTCCCTATAGGCATCCATCAACCTGTCGTGAAGTTCTTCGATGCTCATTGCCCGCACGGCTTTATAATCTATGCTGGATAGCAGATTCACCGTGGCACCACGAATCGCCGGCGACATATCTTCGGTACGCGTGGCATCCTCTTTTGAATTTGTCGTCAGTGCGAATTCAAGTAATAAATATCGGACACTTTTTTCATCACTTCTTAAAGTAACTACAACATTTTTTATTTCAACAAATTCCACCACACTCTCTTTTGATGCACTAAAAAAGTCATTTATCAGTGAGCGCTTTTGTTCATCCCCATTCAGATACTGTGTCGCAAAAACAGTTAGCCCGGCGGCAAAAATGGCCGCGATAAGGGCAATAACCAGCCCCAGAGAAAAATTTTTAATTGTCATAATAAATCGTTAAACCGTTAGTAAAAGTAAATCGTCTTCCCCTTCTGCGGACGAATGATCCTCAGAAGCGATCTTAGCGCCAGCGTCGGGGCTTTTTATCGGGGTGTACATCTGCTGTCCGCGTTCCTGCTGTTGCCCGGACTGGGATGAAACATTAATGTTTACCTGCAAAGCATATTGCTCAGTTAAATGCTGCCTTAACTCGTTACAGCTCTGCTGCAAGGCACGAAGCGTCTCATGGTTGCTGGCGCTGATATGTATGTTTAAACGCCCATTATCAAATTGCAGGGAAATATCCATTTTTCCCATTTCGGGTGGGTCCAGTCGCAACGTCGCATGCTGGACCCGATTATCTATCTGAACCTGTAAACGCGCCTTCAAGGCTCCCTGGAGTTGCTGTGCCCATAATGAATCGTCAGTATCGGGGTTGATCGTAGAAAGCATCACCGGTTGAGGGTGTTCTGACGTCATCACACCCGGTGACATGGCCCCTGCTAATGCTGGTGAAACGACCGCAGTCATTCCCGGCTTTGTATTATCAGCGGTCATTTGCCGTAGCTGGTTAACCGCTGTTTCAGTTAAAGCCGGCGGCAATGCGGGCGACGGCGTTGCCGATAAACGCGCAGACGACGCTGGTTCTGCTGAAAAATCCATCGTTATCAAACGGTCATCAGCCCGGAGGAACGCGTTCCGGTTTGCCGTATTGTTCAGTGGCAACTCGCTTGCCATCAGCAATGTATCAAGTAGTTGTTGAGGATCGGTTTCCTCCGTCAAATAATGTGCTTCGGCGGGATTCTCAACGTCATTCCCGGCGAGCACCAGGCTGGTATCTGGCTCTGCATCTGGCGTGATCAGGGTGTTTAGCATACCCAGCAGAGCATCATTAAAGGCGGACGAGGTCACATCTTCACTCAGTATCGCCGCTGTGCCAGTGGAGACAGGCAACGCGGATTCACTCTTAACGGATAACGGCGTCAGCTGTGAAAGAACCGGATTCATGTTTAATCCTTTGCGTCAGAAAACTGCGCGTATGCCATTGCACCTTGCTGGTTATTACGCGTGCGGGCCATCTCTGTTTCCAGTTCGTCGCGCTTATGTTGGCAATATTGATTAACGCGCTGGTGAACAGCGCGAAGCTGCTGGAGAGCTTCGCGCTTTTCCGTATCCATCGACTGCCCTTTCAGGGAGATCAAGAGCGATGCAATCTGCGCATCCACCTGTTGTAGCCTTGACCAGTCCTGATGCGCGGCGGCCTGCTCAAGTGAGTCAGCCAGCGAGCGCATGACGTCGATATCATCCATTTGCCTGTCCCATTTTTACCCATCCGTCCTGAATATTGCCCAGAATGAGTTCAACCTCCTCAATGGCAACCACGGAAAGCTTATGGCTGGCATCGTAAAGCCGATAAACGCAGTAGTCATAAAGATTGGCCAGGCTCAACGCCAGTTCGTTGCCTTTATCAAAATCCAGGGCACTCGTCAGTGCATTCAAAATATCGATACATTTATTGATACTGTTGGCTTTACGGTCATAACGACGGGCATCAATGTGACCTTTGGCACGGACCAGTTCATCCATCAGACCGCTAAAAAGCATAAGAACCAGCTGGTGTGGATTAGCCGCCGCTGCCTGAATAGACAGGTCGGATTGCTGATATTCACTGAGGCTTGGTTGTTCGGGGTGATACATGACATCGTGTTCCTTAAACTAATCCAAACATACTCATGGTGCTATTCATCTGCGCCATGGCCTGTTGTAACTGGGTAAATTGTTTCAGATAGCGGTTATAAGAAGAGTTGTAGCGGGTATTCATGGCGTCAGTTTTGGTATCAATATCTTTTTGCTGACGATCGAGTACATCCTGACGGCTTTGTAATAATCCAGAGCTGGAATTAAGGTAGCGATCAAGGGATTTATCGATAGAAGACAGCAGACCTTCTTTGCCATTAAATAAGTTGGTCAGAGACTGTGGATCTTCCTTCAACACGGCCGTGAGCTTGGTATCATCAATTTCAAGCTTGCCCTCTTTATCGGCGGTAATACCGAAGGCTGACATCTGTTTACCACCAAAAACCTGACGCATGACCTGATTTAACTCACGATCAAGCGACACCATAGTGGCATCCCCAGCAAAAGCACCGCGCGTCTCCTCTTCACCACTGCCGCTTTTGGTCAGTTTGCCTAAGGTGTCCTGCAAGGTGTTATAAGCGTCAACAAAGGTTTTTAATTGTTCTTTGGTCCCTTCCGTGTCAGTTTCCACGGAGATCGTCAACGGCTTGCCGGCTTCTGTTGTTGATTTCAGATTTATGGTCACGCCATCAATCAGCTTATCCAGTGTGTTAGTACTGTTGGTGAACGTCATATCACCCATAGCAACAATGGAATCGGCCGCTTTGGAAATTTCCGTGGCATTGGCTGAATCAATGCCTGCCGTTCCCCCAATGGATATGGTGTTGGCAGCACCCGTTTCATCACTGCTGAACATCAGAGCCACATTGCCATCGGTGCGCATCAACGAAGCGGTTACACCGGGATTATCCTCATGATTGTTTATTTTCCTGGTCAGGTCGCTGAGTGTTTCCATGTCAGTGAGATCGACCGTGATGGTTTTTGCCGTCTCCCCTTCACCAAGCGTAATCTCCATCGTTCCGGACGCGTTTCTAATGGATTCGTCGGTCAGGTCGCTAAAGCCAATTTGGTGTGAGGAGGCAAGTTGCTTAACATCCAGGTTATAGGTGCCCTTTAACGCGTTCGAATTCGCCGTCACATTTGCAACACTGGTACTGCTGAGCGTTGCGCTGTTCTTCAACACGCCGTCGTTCGTGCTGTTTAAGCCTGACATCGCAGTGCGGAAATCAGTCAACGCCGTGCGTAATTCATTCAATGCCTTCTTTTGAGAATTCATTGTTGTCGTTTTGGTACTCAGCTGGTTTTGTAAAGATACGATGTCATACGCTGCCAACTGCTGAGCCAGGCTCTGCGGATCAATACTGCTAAAATCGGCCATGTCTATCTCCTTGTTCGCACCTGCTACTAAAATGACACTTCTGTATAGCAAGGTTCATGCCAACTTAATAATTACGTATTTACAATGAGTTATATTGAGCCACGGAAAGAAAACTTCCTTCCTCCTGGATAAAGGCGGAAGCGCTTTCCGCAAAAAAAAACACCGCGCAAAGCGGTGTTTTTTCTGACAGTGTGACTTAGCCCAGCAGGTTCATTACCATGCTTGACATGCTGTTAGACTGTTTCAGCATTGACATACTGGTTTGCACCAGCATTTGGTTACGCGTCATGTTCGATGCTTCTGAAGCAAAGTCAGCGTCACGAATATTGCTCAATGCTAAATCCGTGTTGTCTTTCATATTCGCCAGGTTAGAAGACGTATGACCCAGACGATTAATATTGGCACCTAATTTGGAACGCAGTGTACCCACCTGAGTCAGGGCATCTTCAACTTTGCCAATCATATCCTGCGCACCGGATGAGGTGGTTAATGCATCAGCGGTTTGTAATCCTGCCATACCGCTGGCACCAGTCACGCCGGTCAATTCCGCGCTGAAGTCGACTTCCAGTTTTTCATCTTTCGACGCACCGATCTGGAAGTTCATTGCTTTACTTAATTTGCCAGTGCTGCCAAACAGGCTTTCCCCGGCATATTTGGTGTTGTCCATAATGTTTGTCAGTTCTTTATTCAGTTCATCCATTTCAGACTGCAGGGCTTTGCGATCCTCTGCACCGTTGGTGTCATTCGATGCCTGGGTAGCAAGATCTTTCATGCGATACATAATGTTGCTCACCTCATCAAACGCGCCTTCAGCCGTTTGCAAAAGTGCAGTGGCATCCGAGATATTACGCTGAGCCACGTCCATGCCGTTCGTTTGCCCTTGCAGACGTGTGGCAATCTGTAAACCGGCTGCGTCATCGGCTGCAGAGTTAATACGTTTACCGGTGCCCAGGCGCTCCATCGCAGTAGAAAGCATACTGTTGGATTTATTCAGCGCGTTCACGGAAGCCATAGAAGAAGCGTTAGTAAAAATTGAAAGTGCCATATTTATAATCTCCTGGTGAATCTGCCTTTCAGATTCATTCATCTGGTAGTCCTATAAAACGGCACAGGGATTCGGCAAATTAAACAGGTGATGAAAATAATTTTATGATAAGAAAAAAAAGAACCAGGCCGTGCAATAAACAGGCACTAAAAATGCCTGTCAGACGACACCCAGGGGCTGAGGTTAATATTACTTACCTGGCATAGCGCGCTATTTCTCTTTCTTCATCCTGCACTGACAGCGCATTACAATATTGTTAATTTACGTCATAAAAAATCCCATTTCGCGTTATTAGTTAACGTTAAGCCTATTAGCGCTACAAGTTTGCAGCATCAAACCTTAATAATGTGTTGCGCATCACATTCTTTCGCGTGAAAATAGCCCCCCATAGGAAGTCGCCCTCATCCGGGCGATGCGGTACAGACTACACTTATGGCAGGTAAGCTAATAAGGAGGTCAATAAAAAGCGACGTTATTAGCCGAAATAATCAGGCCCCGTGGCAAGATCCGCAAGGCACACGAAAGAATAACGATTCATGTACGGTTAATAATATTCATCCGTATTATACTGCAGCTTGAAGATAGTCCATTCAGGAGTGGTAATTCACCTTTACCTAACATGTGTAAGACTCACTACGTTGTTAATAACTGGCTCCTTGACGTGCCATCTTGCTCAATCATCCATTTAAAATCGGGTGAGAAAAAACGTCTGGGTGAATTTCAATTAAAATTACTCGGTATTTTAGCTGAAAACGCGGGGAAAATACTCCTTCGTGATGAGTTGACTACGCTGGTATGGGAAGGCCGGATTATTGGCAACAACAGTCTGCCCAGTGCAATTCATGCGCTGCGTATTGCGCTTGAAGATGACGGTAAAACGCAAAAAATCATTAAAACCGTGCCGAAGAAAGGCTATGTGTTAGAAAAGAAATGGTGCCAGTCTTTTGAAAAAGATGTCACGGAGAGTGAACCGCCGCCTAAAACAGATGCCGATCTGGTTATCCCCGAGCCCGTCATTGCCATAGCGAAAAGCGACACGCCCACGCTTCCCCTTCTCTTGCCTTCACCCGCAACATCGCCGCTTCCCGGCTCAAATCTGCCCACCGCAGACGGCCCGATGCCGGGCCGCCATTCGCTGACCGGCTTTCTTATTATGCTGCTTGTCGTTGTATTCAGCGCGGCAATCAGTTGGGAGTGTGCGAACTCCCGCACTGCACGGTTGGCCGCTGTCGAACAGCACGCCGGAGAATACAGTCATATTCAAATGTATGAAATAGCCAGCCCTGACCGCACCGCGATCGATGAAGATCATGTTTATTTCAGCATTAAAGATACGCTTTTTGCTTTGAATGAGCAGATCAAAAGCAGGGGAATGACCCTGAAAATCTACTACCGTACACAGGATCAAACGCTCAATTACTCTTTTGCTTTAGCCAGTCAGTGTGACAACAAACAACTGGTTATGGTCATTTACCACTGGCGTACCAGTCATGCGCGGTCAAACAGCCTGATATTTAATGAAACAATGAGAAAAATGAATGAGATGGTTAGTTGTTCCTAAAGGAAAATGGCTTGGAGCCGGCGTGCTTTGCGCGGCGCTCGTTTTTGCATTTGTTTTCTATTTTCACCCCATTATCCCTGCCCCGCATCATGCGGGTGCTTCGTTGCAAATTGGGTTTTACGACGTGATGTCAGAGCGACAGGAGATTTATAACGCGGAGGTTAAAACCGAAGACGGCAAACATCTCGCGACAATAACCAGTGCGCAAGATAGCCACTTCATGCTTAAAACGAATTTTACGGAAACCAATGAGATCAGCGGACATCATTTTTTTTCTTACAATCCCGTCATCTACCAGCCTTCGCAATCAAATGCGATGCTTGAAGGCATGGCAGACATGTTGCAGCATACAGGTATCTGGGCACAAACGATGGATGTGCATGGGCAGCCCCTGATAGCAACTGAAAATGGCGTGCTCATACTTTACACGCCGCACTCCCCACCACCGCTTCCCCCTGCAAGCCCTTCTGAAAATCTGCACCCCCATGATGGCTGAAACATCAGGCCGGAACCCAACAAAGAGGGATAGGTTCCTGTTGGCGCGCGGTTAACCGGTTTCAGTGCGTCACCGTGCTTGCACGCTTTTATCCGCAACCTACCGCATTACCCCAGGATATTCCTGACGGTTGCTGCCCGAACGTTTCCCTGTACCGACAGCGCTTTTGACAGCAGTTGATACTGGTCGATGCTGTTTGCCAGAATCTGGCTCAGCGCACGGGACGTTTCCAGTGCCTCCTTTGGCGTATAGAACGTCGACATATCCTTGATGCGGGAGGAAACCCGCTCCTGATGATGATGCAGGGTTGTTCTTTCGCGGGTGATTTTGTTTAGCGTGTTCTGAAGCTTAGCCGAAGCACCGCGCGTCCATTGTTGGCTTAATAAACCGATTTCATCTTCGCAACTGGCTTCAGCCTGCGAAGTTAGCAGGGTAAATGCATCAGCAGGAAAATGCAGACCTTCACCGCGAACACTCAGGTATTGGTTTACCCGTGTCCACCGATCTTCACTTACCTGAAAAACACACTTGCCCTGATCGTTTAAAGCGGCGTGAATCCCCAGGCGTCCGAGCCCGATATTCAGTTGTATCAATGTCTGGCGAGGGGAAGGCTGCTGCGGTAAAGACACTGCCGTATATTCACGTTTATTCCCGCCCAGGGCAAATACCAGTATCTCCCCTCCTGGCTGTTGCAGGACGTTTTCTATCGCAGGCAACGTGAAATTAACATGGCTTTTTTGTTGCAGCGTCACGTTAAGATTTCGATCTACGGTGCCGCCTGAAGCCTGACTACGCTGTTGAAGCAGTTGGTGTAGTGACGCCAGCGGCGCGACGACATTGCCTCTTGCTGCCTGGTGACGCAGCACTAACAGGTGCTTCTCGGTTTCAGAAAGATAGTTTTCCGCCTGCTGCATGGCGGTCAGCTGGCGGTTGAGTTGAATATTGTAACGCAGCGGCCGACGGGAAAGCAGCGCAGCTTCTGGAAACTGCGCCACAACCGCACGATCGCGAGCTGTACGATCAATGGCCGTAATGGGCTGCGTCGTGTCGGCCGGCGTCCGGATAAACGCAGCCGTCGCCGACCCTGTGGTTGTTTTTAAGCCTATTTGCATGGCATCACAACATGCTGAACAGCGATAGCTCATTGATCATGCTATACGCTTTGTTGGTAATCTGGACGGAATTAACATACAGCTGCAAATTGATACTCGATGTTGCCAGGTCAGTATCCGACAAATCACTTATCACTCGCTCATTCGCCATGCTGACATCGACATGCGCATCCCCTACCATCGTCAGACGATTTTGGCGGCCGCCGAGTTCGGTAAACAGGGCGGCCACTTTATCGCGGCTGGTTGATGAAAGTGCAAGCACATCATCTATCTCACTTTGGTATTCCGTGCTCGGTATATCGGGGTTTTTCATCTTCTCACTCAGGTCTTTCAGTTTATTCAGTAACGCCAGGTCGTCACCTTCACTGGAAAATGCCTGAACCACATTGGTGTTCTCTGTAATGTTAACGCCATTTGCTACCGTTGTTTCACGCACGCCGTGGTTGCCCTGATAAAGATAAACGCCTTTCTCTTCATCCCAGACGATCGGCTGTGCATTCGTTTTCGTGCCAGAAAACACATAACCACCGCTTTCATTTTGGGCATTTACAGACGCCACCAGAGAATCCAGCATCGACGACAATTCGTTACCGAAACCTGCCATGTCGCTGCTGTTGTGCGTACTATTTGCGGCGACCAGCAACTTATCATTTAGCGCTAAAAGCTGATTACTCATTGCACTGACGTGGGACTCCTGAATAGCCAGTGAGCCACTCAGTGCCGTAATGTTCTTTTGATACTGCTTGATGGCTGCCTGCTCGCGGTTAAGTTGTACCATACGCGTCGCGGCGACAGGATCATCCGACGGGACGTTGACCCGCTTCAGCGTCGACATCTGCTCCATCAGCTTAATCAGGCGTGATCCGTTTACATTGAGCTGAGATTGCATGGCATCGGAATTATAAAGACTACTCACTCGCATAATTACGCTCCTTGCTGAGGTTAAAACAGGCCAAGTAAATCACCGAAAATCTGATTGCCTGTAGAAATGACTTTAATGTTTGCCTGATAGGCTTGCATGTAGACCTGCAGATTGATTGCCTCTTCATCCTGATTGACCGAGCTAAGATTGTTGCGTTGCAACTGCGACTGTTCATACACACTTTGTGCCGCCTCCAGCTCACTCTGCGATTTTTTACTGGCAATGCCGATGTTAGAAATAATCGCCGCCGCCCCTTCGTTAAGGCTCATGTTGCCCATTCCGCCGATATTGACCTTTTGATTTTTCAGATCGATCAACTTTTGCAGGTTATCCCCGTTCCCCTGCTCATCCGGGTTCGCAGACAGGGCCAGTTCATCCGGCTTAAGATCGTTAACCTTTAAGATGCCATCAGGGTTTTTCAGATCAAAAATAAACAGGGGCTTACCGGGTTCACCATTCTTGTCAAAACCCTGGGCCAGCTGTTCATTGAATACGTTGGTGAGCGCTTCGGCCATCCCCTGAATGGATGACTGCATGTCAGCCAGATCGCCGGTTTCATAGTCGTACAATGCGCCCAGCTGTCCTCCTGTCGAGGGCGTTAATGAAAACTCGCTTTCGGCGAAACGCAGACCTAACAGCTGATTGCCATTGCTGTCTGTGGTGATGTTTAGCTGCCCGGCGACATTGCCGCTGACGAGCGGCTGACCGTTTTTCATGGCAACGGTGTAACTGCCCGTGCTGTCTTCAGTCACGTTAATATCACTGTAGGTACTAAGCTGTTTTACCAGTTCGTCGCGTTGATCGCGCAGGACATTGCTATTCCCGCCCGTCGACTCCATCTGGATGATTTTTTGGTTATAATCCGCGATACCGGACGTCAGCGTGTTCATCTGCTCAACCAACGTATTACGCTGGCTCGCGATGGCGCTTCTCTGGCTATTGATAAAGTCATTCATATTATTGAAGCGCGTTGCCAGCGAATCTGCCTGATTGAGTAACTGCTGGCGGTTAGCTTCACTTTCTGGCTGGGTGGTTAACGCATTCAGTGCCGAAAAGAAGTCATCCAGTCCTGTGCCCAGACTGGTTGAATCTGTGCCAATCACCTTTTCCAGTGAGCTGAGATATTGATTGCTGAGGCTGTAATAGTTAGCCTGGCTGTTACTCTGCCAGACCTGATTGGTTAAATATTGATCGGAAATACGGCGTATGCTTTCAACCTGTACCCCGGCACCGCCTGATAATCCTCCCTGCCCCATAGTGACCACTGAACTCTGGATAATACCCTGACGACTGTAGCCTGACGTCAGCATATTTGAGATGTTCATTGAGGTGACACTCATCCCTAACTGGGCGGCCTGCAAACCGCTCCAGGCGATATTTATCATGTTCATTTTTTACTCCTGCCCACGGTACATTACGGGGAGCACAGGGGGCGCTAATTGCTGAGAATGTTGATTTAAAGCGACCCTGTCCGGTGCAATCTTAAGCGCCTCATCAGCCCGACTTCCCAGTTGTGAGATGATCATGTGTGCAATGCCGGTGCTACGTTGTGATGCCAGCTGAGAGGCCAGCTTGTCATCATAAAATTCCTGCATCATTCGCTGCTGTTTGCTGTCGAACGGATTATTGTTGTCCGCCAGTGCCTGAGAGGCTTTACGCATCTGTTTCATCATTGAACGTAGAAACATCGCTTCAAACTGCTCGGCGGCCTGCTCCAGATTTTGCGGTTTGACCTCACCACCCATGTCTGCTGGCAACATGTTTTTGCCAGAAGTAATCGCCTGTACCATGCGTTCTCCTTAAATCACCACCAGTTCTGCATCAAGCGCACCGGCTTCATGCAATGCCTGTAATATCGCCATGGTGTCATCTGGCGAAGCACCCAAACTGTTTATGGTATTCACGATACTGCGCAAACTGGTACCGGCGGCGATGGTCAGCATTTGCCCATTTCCACGATTCACATTGATGTCGCTGTCTGGCGTTACCGCCGTTTGCCCCTGACTAAAGGCACCCGGCTGGCTGACATTCGACGATTCACGAATAGTCACGGTCAGATTACCGTGGGAAACCGCTGCAGCACGCACCACGACGCCATCACCAATTACGACCGTGCCGGTACGGGCATTGAACACCACGCGCGGCTGCTGTTTGCCGGCATCGATTTGTACATCTTCCAGCGTGGACATAAATGCCACACGCTCGCCGGCCGACAAGGGAGCATTCACCACCACGTTGGTGGCGCTTTTTGCCGTTGCAGTTCCCGCCCCAAATGTGCTGTTCAGTGCCACTGCCACGCTGTTGGCAGATTTAAAACCAGGACGTTTCAGGTTGAGAATGACCTGATTATTTTGTTGAAAGTCAGTGGGGATTTCGCGTTCCACCGAGCCGCCATTGGGTACGCGACCTACCGTGGGCGTATTAATGGTAATGCTTGAACCACTGTTCCCTTCGGCTTTTACCCCACCTACCACCACATTCCCCTGAGCAAGGGCATAGACTTCACCATCCGCACCCCGCAGCTGCGTCAACAGCAATGTGCCGCCTCGCAAACTTTTAGCATCGCCGATGGAAGAAACGGTGACATCAATGTTCTGCCCGCGGGCATAACCGGGCGGCAACGTTGCGCTGATAGCCACTGCCGCCACGTTTTTCACTTTTGGGTCAATTTTGGTCGGCAACTGTACGCCAAACTGACGCAGCATATTGGTGACTGACTGACTGGTGAACTTCACCTGATTCTTGTCACCGGTACCGTCCAGGCCCACGACCAGGCTGTAACCGACCAACTGGTTACCGCGCACGCCCTGAATATCCACAAGATTCCCTAGCCGCTCTGCCCGTAAGCCGGGAGTGCATAACAGCAGCAAAATGAGTATGGCTTTACGCATAGCAGGCTCCATTAAATTGGGAAGAGTGGATGGTTAAAGAAACGGGTCAACCAGCCGGCGGAATTGGCATCACTCAGCGCCCCACGTCCGGCATAAGAAATACGCGCATTAGCAATGCGCTGGGATGACACTGAGTTATCCCGTTCAATATCGTCTGCACGGACCAGGCCGGTCACGCGCATATATTCATCCCCTTGGTTTAGGGTCAGCCATTTCTCGCCACGTACCGCCAGAACACCATTTGGCAATACCCGGTACACGGCGACAGTAATGGCGCCGCGCAGGCTGTTTTGCTGCTGGCTGGTCGCATTACCATTAAAGTTTCGGTTGCCGCTGACGGCGCCAGAAAATTTCTCCACTGTTTCACCTAAGGCTTCAGGAATGCCCAGCGCGACATCGTTTTTCTTATCGAAATTTGTTTTCGCCTGTTTGCTGGCCTGGGTGGACTCATCCAGTTTTACCGTCAGAATGTCCCCCACCCGGTAAGCCCGGCGATCCTGGATGAGTGACCAGTTATAACCGGCGTTATAAAGACCACCGCCCTGCACTTGCACGGGTGGCATGTGAAAATCTTCAGGTGGCGCATAGGCCACATCATCTTTATGCACCAGCAGTGCCGGGCTTTCACAACCTGACAGAAGCACTGCGATAAAGAGTAAAGCTATCTGCTTTTTCATTTCGTCTTCACTTCATGCATTACATCGACTGCGTAACAAATTTCATCATGTCGTCAGCGGCAGAAACCATTTTGGCGTTCATCTCATAAGCGCGCTGAACCGTGATCATATCGACCATCTCTTCAACCACCTGGACGTTTGAGCCTTCAAGTGAGCCTTGTTCAAGTTGACCAAATGCCTCTTCCCCTGCGATGCCCTCTATCGCTTCACCACTGGCTGCGGTTTCGCGATACAGATTGCCGCCAATGGCCTCAAGGCCGGCCGGATTGACAAAATTAACCAATGTGATCTGGCCCAGTTCCACCAGGTCGGTTTCCCCCGCTATCGTGGCCATTACCGTGCCATCTTTACCTATGTGGAGATCCGTCACATTATCGGGTAACTCAATGCGTGGGTTCAGCGGTAGCCCTTGGGAGTTGGTCAATAAACCATCAGCATTCTTTTGAAAAGAACCCGACCGGGTATAGGCCAGATCGCCATTGCTGTTTTCGACCTGGAAAAAACCCTGCCCGGTTATCGCCACATCCAGCGTTTGCCCGGTATTTTGAATGTTGCCGGTGGTGAACTCTTTTTGTGTGCCTAAAATTTTCACCCCGGTGCCAAACTGTATTCCGGTGGGAGACATATTGTTTTCGTCTAACTGACCGCCGGGAACACGCTGATTTTGATAAAAAAGGTCGGAAAACATGACCCTGTCACGTTTAAAGCCGGTGGTGTTGACGTTTGCCAGGTTATTAGAGATGGCGCTCATCTTGGCGTCCTGCGCCGCCAGGCCGGTTTTACTGATCCATAAAGCGGGATTCATGACGTTTCCTTTTCAGTTGTAACCACGAAATTAGCTATTACGCAGCAGGCGGTTGCCAGCCGTAGCCAGTTCTTCCGCCGCTTTCATCATTTTTATCTGTGCTTCAAACTGCCGATTCAGCGCAATGCTGGCGACCATTTCATTGATAGCCGATACGTTCGAGTTTTCGAGATGGCCCGCTACCACTTCCACCTCTTCGCTGCGCGGATTTTCATTGGCAGTGGTGACTAAAAAACCGGCGGCGTTTTTACTGAGGTCGGAGGCGGGAATATCCACCAGTTTGATACGATCAACATCCATCGGTGCCGCGATATTGCCGTCTTCGGCCACGATAGTAATGATGCCATCGTCGGCAATACTGACAGAGGAAAAAGCGGGCAGCACAATCGGGCCGTTATCACCGGACACGGGTAATCCATCAATGGTGAGATCCCCGTCCGGGCTCACGTCGATCTGGCCGTTGCGGGTGTAAACTTCGCGATTACCGCTGACAAGGGCAATCAGCCCGTTACCTTTAATCGCGATATCGAGCTCACGCCCTGTCTGACGTGTCGGGCCAGGCGTCATATCGATGCCTGCCTGCTGCTGCTGAACCAGATAGCGAGAGGAAAAACCTTCCCCTTGAATCTGTTGCGACAGCGCCTTATCCAGGTCATGCCTGAAACCAGGTGTATTCACATTGGCCAGATTATTGGCATGGATTTGTTGCTGAGACAGACTCCGCGATGCGCCACTGACGGCGGTATAGATTAAGTGGTCCATTACACCGCCTGGAAAAGCGCAGTCATCATGCTGTCATTGGTGCTGATGACCTTGGTGTTTGCCTGATAGTTTCGCTGTGCCGTCATCAGCGAGACCAGTTCCGACGTCAGGTCAACGTTAGAACCTTCAAGCGTACTTGAGCTAAGTGCACCGAGTAGCCCTGTGCCGGGCGTGCCCATCAGCGCCTCTCCCGACGCAGAGGTCTGGGACCAGGTGGTGCCATTCTGCGAAGACAAACCATTGGGATTCGAAAAGGTGGCCAGAACCAGTTGTCCTTGTAGCATCCGTTTTCCATTGGAGAAGGTGGCATAGACGCTGCCATCGCTTTCAATCGCTTGCCCGGTTCGTTCGCCTGACGTGTAGCCATTGCCATTGTTTTTGCTGACGGACAAGTCGGCCCCAAACTGCGTGGTGCCATTATAATTAATCTCAAGTTCAATCGCTTCAGCCCCCACAATGTTCGCAGTGACACTTACGCTGCCGTTAGGTACAGTCAGCCCGCCCTGCTCGCTAAAGATCATCTCTTGTGTGGCATCCAGCCTGGTATCATCCATGTAGTAGTGGACGGTCCATTGATTATCATCTGTTTTAACAAAGTACTGCTTCAGGGTGTGTTCTCGTCCTAAAGAGTCATATACCTGGCTTGCATAGGTGTGGTTATAAGATGACTCATCGGCAGGATCGAATGTGGTGGTTTCAGGTAAGGCGACGTTGGCGTTGAGGTTAGCCGTAAAATCGAGTGTGCTGGTCGCTTTCGCGGGGATAGAACCACTGCTGATATTAATATTGCCGATCGTTCCCGTTTGCACGACACCGTTGGCATCAACCGGATATCCTTGCAAATACATCCCCTGGTTATTCACCAGATACCCACTGCTGTCAATTTGCATATAACCGGCACGGGTATAGGATGTCGTACCGGAACTGTCGCGCAGCATGAAGAAGCCGTTGCCGTTGATTGCCTGGTCAAGGCTGTTGGAAGAGGAAAAAATGTCGCCGCTTTTGGAAATACTTTGAGCGAGATTCGTCACTCCCACACCAAGCGCTTGCCCTTCCGCATACTGTGAAGCAAACTCGGCCCGGCCGGATTTAAACCCTACAGTGCCACTGTTAGCGATATTATTTGAGATGGCCCCAAGCTGTTGGTTTATGGCATTCAGGCCTGAAATTGCGATATCAAAACTCATAATAGATCCTGGTTAACGTATAACTTGTTGATTGTTTAGTCGTCGGGTTGGCCAAACTGGGTAATCTTGTTGTAGGCGACCTCTCCCAGCCCAATGATATTCAACACCGTCGCGCTGCCATCCAGAGGAATGCGCACGTTGCTGACTCGTCCTCCGATTTCAACCGGGACGTGACTTTTTTCGGCGTCGGTCATGAGCGAAATGCTGTATTTACCTTCACTCAATCCCAATGCCTGCGGATTAATGTTGAAATTGACGTCGCCGACCTCTTGTCTGCCCAGCTCAATTTCGGTTTCCTTTCCTGTCTCATCTTTAAGGATCACCGTAACGGAATTGGCCGCATGATCGAGGGTGAATCGACCTTCAAGCGTGGTGACACCATCGCTATTGATCGTATCCGTCTGGACCATGACCTGTTGCCCAACCAGGTTGCCGGTTGTCAGGGTTTGCAGGTTGTCCATCAACACGGAATTGTTGGCCATAAGTTGAGTCAGGGTTTCCATAGACTGAACCTGAGTCAGTTGCGCAAGCTGCCCAACATATTCAGTACCGTCCGTCGGATTTAAGGGGTCCTGGTTTTGGATTTGTGCGACCAGCAATTGCAAAAAAAGGCTGTTCATTCCTGCCGCACTGTTGTCATTTGCGGAAACGCTGCTGCTACTGCCATAGGCGGTAGTAACAGATTGAGTGGAAACACCATTCACGCTCATCGGTTACGCCTCGCCGAGACGCAGCAGGCTTTGCTGCATACTTTTTACATTATTAAGCACGTCGACACTGGTTTCGAAATTGCGCGATGCCGACATCATGTCAGCCATTTCTTCCACCACGTTGATGCCGGGATACCAGACGTAGCCATCCTGGTTTGCCATAGGATGATTCGGTTCATAGCGCTGTAACGCATTGTCTGTTTCCACAATATCGAGTACCTGCACGCGCGCACCGGATAGCCCGTTGTGATTCATCAACTCATCGTTTTTATAAACTGCAGCAAAAACCGGACGACGCGCTTTGTACACATCGCCCTCCTCCAGCGCAGGGGTTTCGGCATTAGCCAGATTGCTGGCGATCGTATTCAGTCTCAGGGTTTGTGCCGTCATTGCTGAACCTGAAACGCGATAAATATCGGTAAAAGCCATTTCTCGTCACCTGAATTAATTACTTACCTTCTATAGCCTGCTTCAGACCGGTAAATTTCATGTTCAAAAAAGCCAGGCTCATCTGATAGTCCTGAACATTTTTTGCAAATTCAGCCTGCTCCACATCAAGCGCAACCGTATTACCGTCCGAAGCGGGTTGCCAGGGCACGCGATACCTCTCTTGCGCCGAGGTGCCTGGGAAATAACCCTGTTGTGAACGTTGCATCTCCGCGGCAAAATCAATATCTTTAGCCTGGAAATGCGGCGTATCAACGTTAGCCAGGTTTGCTGAAAGCAGTTCCGCCCTGGAAAGTCGAAGTGCTACAGCTTGCGGATGAACGCCCAAAGCCTTTTCAAAACTAATACTCACAACTCACTCCTTCGTGATAATGACCGCTGCGATAGCCTGTGCTGCCCCAACTAATAAGCAACTATCGTGCCAGGTTATTAACATCATGAATTATATAGTTTTTTGTAGGAAGTTCGTCGAAGAGAGGAAGTGTTTTTTCCGCAAGGAAGTCATCGTAATACTCAGCGTTTTTTGCCTGGCGGTGCCACCTGCTTCTGCCCAGTCGGTTAGCGCCTATAAACAAGTCTCTGTGCATGTGCGGCAAATGGCAGCAGAGGCGATTCGGAATGAGGCTAATCAGCAGCGCTGGCAGCGTTATCAGGCCAAATTAAACCTGTTTATCCCCGCTGAAGCTTCCCAACTTCCGCCTTGCGTTACGCCACTTAAGGCCACGCTTTCTGGAAGTGAGCGGCCTGACCTACGCCGGCTGCGCTATGACGTTCGCTGTGAAAGCGGCAAAGGTTGGGCGGTGCCTGTCACGGTAAAACCCGATATCTATATGCCGGTACTTGTGGCCAAAAACACCCTTGAACGTGGGCATATTGTTGGCCCTGCCGACGTCACCCAGAAAAAATTCAATATCACTCAAGTGCGCAGTGGTTACCTGACCCATCCTGACGATATAACCGGGCTTACACTGAAGCGCCGGGTGCGTGAAATGCAGGTGTTAACCCCGAACCTGTTCGATTCTCCGGTACTCGTTGAGCGCGGCCAGCGGGTAACGATGATTGCTGAACAGGATGGCGTTGAAGCCCGCACCACCGGGATTGCCATCAAAAAAGGACGTAAAGGCGAAATGATTAAAATAAAAAATGAAAACAGCGAGCGTGAAGTGAACGCCATCGTGATCGGTATGGGGATGGTCAGAACCACGCAGGCTGCCTCGCGTGAAAAAACAGGTGGCTGACGTTTAAGTTGACGCCCTCAAACGTCGCTTTGAGCAGGTAAGGCAAACGGAAGTCCAGCTTCCGCTTTGAGATGTGCATGACAGACCTGAACATGGAGCTACATGATGAAAATAACATCGACCCAATATGCAATGACCCGCGCGATCAATCAGGCCAACGCTACCACGCCTTCTCGCAGCGCAGGTCGTGAAGACATGAAAATTAGCCGTTCTGCCGCAATCGATCCGGTGATCGGAGAGGCTCAAACTAAACTCTCTGCTTTACCAGAGGTGGATATGGCGCAGGTGGCTGCTGTTAAAGACGCCATTGCCAATGGGCAAATTAGCATTGACCTGGATGCATTGGCCCACGCCATCGAGCAATATCATCAGAGGTAACCATGAGTAACGCCACACAGTGCGTAAAACAGCTGGTGCAGGATATGGTTGAAGATAATCAAACCTATGGCCAGCTTAAAGCCCTGCTCAGGGAGCAACGTCAGGCGCTGATTGCCCGCGATGTTGCTGAACTGGACCGGCTGAATCCGCAAATTTTTGCGCTTTATGAGCAACTCGCCCACAACAGCCAGCAGCGTTACCAGTTGCTGACCCAGTTGGGTATTCCTGCAAGCTCCAAAGGCTTGCGCCTGTTGTTTTCCCGCCTGCCTGCCAGGCACCAGGCTCAACTTGACCCACTCTGGCAGTCGCTGGAAAGCGTGGCGACAGAATGCCAGGCCCTGAATGACGGTAATGGTCTTGTTGTCAGTATGCAGCAGGACATACTCCAGAAACTGGTTAACGTAGGTGAACCCGAGAACTGGCTTTATCAGCAGGTTTAAGCCCGATCCAGGTACAGCTGACATACCGGGCGCCAGTGTCGCATCATTGGGCCGCGCGTTTTACCCGCCTTTTACTGATAAGCCGCTTAAAACGTCCTTTTCATTTTCTGTTTACCGGGGAGACGTCAGCACAGATTCTCCTGTCCGGCGAACGTTATCCGCACATTTATTCGATACAACATACTATGCAATTTATTGACTGGGCGACCTTTTCTCAGGTGATCTATATTAATCTGCCGCACCGGCGCGATCGTAATTTCCGCATGAAACGTCATCTGAGAGAACTGAAGGCACCTAAAGAGAAGGTCTTACGCTTTGACGCTATACAGGCCAGCCCCGGTTCGGTGGGATGTGTAAAATCACATATTGCGGTACTGGAAATGGCGATCGCCCAGGGTTGGGAAGATGTTCTGATTCTTGAGGATGATTTTGAATTTACCCATGATGCCCCCAGCCTGACGCGTCTCAATCTCTGGCTGCAAAGCCTGGGGAATGTCCACTGGGACGTGGCGTTTCTTGCAGCCAACTATCAACATGTTACCCCTTTGAAAAGTGTCGATTACCTGCTGCGCGTTAATCGGGCATGGTGTGCGTGTGCATATTGGGTTAAACAGCATTATTTTTCGCAACTGCTGGAAAATTTACGCCAGAGTCTGCGGTTTCTGGAACAGGGTGGCCAGCCACAACGCTATGCTCTGGATGTACACTGGTGGCAGTTAATGGCAAAAGATTGCTGGCTTGGCCTTTACCCTTGTGCAGGGTTCCAACAGGCTGACAGAAGTGATATTGAGCAACGGCATGTCGATTATCGCCCCCTGTTTTATAAATCACTGGAGGCTATTTGTTAACGCCGTTGCTTAAATCAATGACAATCCACACAGCAACATATAATCCGCACTGTCTTCACTGTCAGCCTCTGGGGTTTTATGCTGCTGCCAGCTAAACCAGGCGCTGGCCAGGATTACCAGATCGCGCGGCATCAACCGGTTATGATCTTCCAGCCACAGCGCGCACAACATTTTTAATTCAAATATCTGGCGAGTGAGTAACAGAAATGCATGACCATAATGTTGCCCACATCCACAGGGAAAGACCTCACCATAGAGACGATAAATCAACAGATTGCGTAAGATGTGGGGATGTTCGCTAAAGAATGTGTTGCTGGCAGCAAGGGTTTCCAGCGTTCGTAATCGTTGTTGCAATGCTGAAGGTGACATAACGGCCAGTTCGCTGAGTTTAAGCATCATACTCATTTTTTGGGTCGCGGGTAGATTAAGGTTTAAACGAAGCGCCCCCATCTGTGCCAGGGCATCGATGCGATTACTTTCGATTGACGGCAACATCCCATGTTGCTGCTCAAGAATGCCGTTATCCGCAAGTTGTGATAGTTGCTCCCCCATCGTGTCCAGCAGTTGCACGTCATGCTGCCCGTTGCTCTGGTGATGCTGGGTTTTACTAAGCAGCACGCCAATCGCATACAAACTGGTTTCTAAGGCTAATGCCGGGTGCACTGCCAGATTGATGCACTGTTGATTTAAATTTTCATCCCATTGCGTCAGTTCGCGACGATCCTGACATGGGGTCTGGGTGGTATGCAGGATAAAGGCCTGAGGATTTAACAGGATTTCCGTTGCGGCAGTTTCGCATCCTGCATTGAGGCTTTGCCGCTGCTGATTTTTAAGTTTAATGCTGACTCTCGGCCAGTCATCCTGCTCTGATGCCTGGCAAGAGGGACAACAACAGGGCGCTGGCATGGCATCGAAGCGAACAACATATTCTGGACGATAGTTTTCAATTAATTCCATTTGTAATACTCCGGCCGCCCGTTAAGCGGCACTGATTAGTGAGCTTTTTTTCGGAAAAACCAGTGAGTACAGTCGACAACCGCGCCATTAATGGGATCGGTTATTTCAGATAAAAAAGCGAAACCTGGCTGCAGACCAAGCCAGCAATGGTCCCGCATTTGCTCGGTCCAACAGGCATTCAGTGAATTCCCCTGCTGAATTGCCCGCTGGTAATGGGCAAGAAGCGTTGGGATATAGTTGCCATTAACGGCATAGGCGCAACCGCAGTCACCATCAGTAATCCGTGACACGCCAGGCAACGCGTTGAGGGGGACAACCCGATGATAGCGGCCACCCAGCAAGGTTACCTGCCAGTGAATATGCGGCAAACGGACTAACAGATGGTTAAGCGTCTTGAGCGATCGTTCTTTATGGACATAGCGTACCGCCGCGTCCAGCAGCAGTACGCTTGTCCAGTGGTGATGCAGCGCATGCGTTAATACCTCACAGTGGTTTGCCAGTTCTGCTGTGCTGGCGTCAGCGGCGCGGCGTTTTGCAAACGGCACTATCTGCTGCGGATCAACCCCAAGCAAGGTCAGTTTCTGCCGCTGCTGCTGCAGTGCTTCAGGCTGCGTGGCGTCATAAAGCACCGCGATTTTGTCAAAGGTTTGCCAGGCGACCACGGTGCTGAGTGGCGCCTGTCCCAGACGTCGATAGTGATTAAGCAAATTACGGTCGGTCACGAAGTCTTCCAGCGTTAAATTCACCGGTTGTGACGACCCCAGCACAAAGTCCTTATCGTAAGTATTGGCGCTGTGAGAGATGCACAGAATGGCCTCTTTGGGATCAATTTGCTGCACAGGTGTGGTGAAATTATTCAGAAATGCCTGCTCTTCAGCCAGCGTGGCACTGTCGTTATAGCGATGGTTCCTTAGGTAATTTCGGTGATAACCAAAGGTGCCGTTCAACGCGTGCCGTTCACCAAAAGAAACGGTGCGGTAGATTTTATCAAGATGGCTGTACCAGATATAAATCGTATCGCAGCCTGAGAAACGCGCGTTATTACGCTGCATCGACGCCACCTGGTGGCTGATTTTGCTGGGGGGATAATAGTCATCATCATCAAAACAGATAATGTATTCACCACGGGCCATATCATTGAGCATGTTGCGCTTTTTACCCAAATCCAGCCGAACCGGGCTGTGGACATAGCGCACATGTTGACAGGTGTGATCGACCAGCATCGCGATCAGATCTTCATTACTTTCAGCAGAATCATCCAGAATAATCAGTTCGCGTTTGAGCGCGGGATAATCCTGATACTGATAGATATACAGAAGATAAGGTAAAAAGGCCCGACGATTCCAGGTAGGGCATACCACACTGACAAAGGGTAATTCGCTGTTTCTTTTTTGCTGTCGGCGGTTAATCAGTGACCGCATCAGGGTTGGTGTTTCAGCCATCTTATTTCTGCCGTGATGTCTGTTGTCTCAACCAACTCTGCGTCGACAGCGCATCCGTGGTTTTTTGCTCACGTTGATCCTGGGCCTGCCTGAGCGTTTTCCTTCGTGCATCCATGACGTGTTCAATGCTCTTTTCCCGTCGAAACTCAGCCAGTAAATGGCGCTGTATTTTTTGTGCTTCGACGTTCGCCAGCGCCTGCTCCTGCTTTTGCCAGTCGATAACACGTTGCAGATTGCGTTTATACACCGACTGATTGCTCAACATCACCGCGTTTTCCTGGCTGGACTGCACGCTCTGCTTTAGCCCGGATAAAGCGTGAATGTTGTTTTCCAGGCGCTGGCATAGTCGCTGCTGACTGGCAAGTTTACGGGTAAGGTCGTTCACCGCGCGATGGCGCAGAAGGTGAAGTTGTTCAAGTGTGTGTATCAGTTTGCTCATGATGAATTATCCTGCTTTCGCCAGCATGTCTAAGTCAGAAAGGGTTTTCTCCAGCGATGCCGCATCCTGCACCTCCTGCTGTAAAAAACGGGCAATCGCGGGAGCGAGATTGACGGCTTTGTCTGCCATTGGATCTGCGCCGGCGACATAACCACCCAAGGGAATTAGAGGCTTAATATTTTGATACTCTGCGTAGAGTTGCTTGAGCGTACGCGCGTTACGCTGATGTGAGATATCCGTGACCTGGCTCATACACCGGCTGATGGACTGTCCGATATCGATGGCCGGATAGTGCCCAGCCTCTGCAAGATGACGCGATAATACAATGTGTCCATCCAGTACCGCCCGAGCACAATCCACAATGGGGTCCTGCTGATCATCGCCTTCAGCCAGCACGGTATAGATCGCGGTCATGGAGCCGCTGCTTTCGCTGTTTCCGGCGCTTTCTACCAGGCGGGGGATCAGACCAAATGCCGAGGGTGGATAACCTTTAGTGGCTGGCGGCTCGCCCAGTGACAGTGCGATTTCACGTTGTGCCATGGCATAACGGGTCAGGGAGTCCACCAGTAACAAAACATCTTTGCCTTTGTCACGATAATAGCTGGCAATGGTGTGGCACAGCTCGGTGGCTTTGATTCGCATCAGCGGGGATTCATCGGCGGGTGCCGCCACAATAACCGACTTACGACGCCCGATTTCCCCCAGTGAGTGTTCAATAAACTCTTTGACTTCACGCCCACGTTCACCAATTAATCCGACCACGACCACTTCCGCCTGGGTATAACGGGTAAGCATGCCAAGCAGCACGCTTTTGCCCACACCGCTGCCTGCCATCAGGCCAACGCGTTGGCCTTTACCGATGGTGAGCAAACCGTTAATGGCCCGAACGCCAACATCCAGCGGCGCCACGACGGGCTGCCGACGCAAGGGGTGCACTTGTGTCACCTGTTGAGGAAGCACGCTATCGCCTGACAGTTTGCCTTTATCGTCAATCGGTTCGCCAATACCGTTGACCACCCGGCCCAACCACTGGTCACCAATCAGAACCCCCTGCTGCTTGTCGAGAGGAAAGACACGTGCACCGGCAATGAGTCCGGAAGTGTGTTTAAAAGGCATCAGGAAGGTGACATCACGATCGAAACCCACCACCTGCGCATCAATCAGTTGGCCATCAATGCCTTCAATCTGGCAGAACTGTCCAACCGCCAGACGACATCCGACGCACTCCAGTAAAATGCCGGCCACCCGGACCAGGCGTCCTGCCACTCTGGCGAGATGGATCTTATCGATAGAGCGTAAAGCCTGTTCGAACGCGTTATCACTCATCATGGGTGTCCGGTAATAAGTTTTCTTTCAGCACGTCCATGCACTGGTCCAGACGATGCTGGCAGCCGACGTCCATTTCTGTCGTGTCAGTGATGACCCGGCACTCACCTGGGGCAAGCGTCGGCTCGGCCATCAGCCCCCACTGGGCGGTTTTTTCCGGTTCAGCTTCGCTAATACGACGATATTCATCGCTACTGAGCAGCACTTTGATCTGTTCTGGTCGCTGCGGTAATGCTGCAAGGGCTTCTTCGACAAGCGTCAAAATCTGCGTGGGTTGCAGCGTTAATTCACAACGGATGACCTGGCGGGTGACTTTTTCTACCAGTTGCAGCAGTTCTTCCCGACGGCGCTGTTCGTAACTGGCCATAAACGACGAGACACTATGAATAAGATTGTCCAGCGGCTGGGCCGCTTCCAGAAACTGCTGGCGGGCCTGAACTTTTCCCTCTGCCAGTCCCTTACGCAACCCTTCTTCAACACCAAGGCGAACGCCTTCCTGATAGCCTTCTTCTTTGCCCTCCTCCATGCCTTGCGCGAAACCACGATTCATGCCCTCTTCAAAGCCATGCTTCAACTGCGCGTGGACGGCGGCACTGCCTTCTTCAGGCGATAACACATCACTCTCTGATGCCTGCCGGCGTTTACGCAATGGCGGGAATTTATGCAGGCGCGGTTTAACAACGGCATCACGACTGTCAGTGAGTGCACTCAAGGGTAAACTGTGCTTTTTAAACATGGTTACTCCATTGTCTTTTCTGCAAACAGCTGTACCTGGATTTCCCCTTCTTCCGCCAGTTGTCGTACGGTCATCATAATATCTTTACGAATCTGTTCGATTCGGCTTACAGGTACGGGCCCCATTCGCGCCGTTGTGGATTGCAACAGTGCCACCTGACGTTTCGGCATGACGTTGAAGATGGTCTGACGCAGAACCGGCTCGGTGCCTTTTAATGCCACAGCCCATTCCTCAATCGGAATCTCTTCCATCAGGCGTTGCAGGGTTGCCGGTGTCTGGCGGCTGAGGATAAAGAATTCGTACATCTCTTCTTCCAGTTCATCCACCACTTCGGCATCCCGTTCCCGCAGCTGATCCAGCAGTTGCTGCTGATTAGTCGGAATACGGTTAACGATGTTAGCCGCATGTTTGATGCCGAGAACTTTAGAACCATGTTCAGAAAGAACGGCGACACCGCGTTCAATCAGGCGGTCGAGTTCATCGATAACATCACGGTTAATGTCATCAAGGCGGGCAATGCGCCAGACGATCTCATCCTGACGTTCCTGAGGCAGCACGCTGAGTACGCAGGCAGCCACATCCGGCGGCAGGAAGGCAAGAAATACCGCCTGCATTTGCAAATGTTCCTGCTCAATCAGTGCGGCCAGTTGGGGGACATCTACCCATTGCAAGCGCGCCATGCGATGACGTATTTCGTCACCGTAAATACCGTTTATCACGCTGCTGGCAATTTCACCCCCAAGCGCTTTTTCAAGAATGCCGCGTAAGTAAGTACGCGATGCCCCATTGATGCCACTCTGCTCACGGTAATCATCAAAAAAGTTATTCATTGCATTGCGAGCATGATCGACCTTAATGCCATGCAAGCGTGCCATCGTGTCACTCAGCAACAGAACCTCATCCCGATTCATCTTTTGCATTACTCTGGCAGCGGCTTCTTCCCCCACACTGAGCAATAAAATGGCGGCCTGTTCCAGGCGGTTCCTTCCCGTTTTAACACTGCTTTTACTATTCTTGTTTATTAGTAGTTCGCTCATTACTGTTAACCCATTGTTTCAGCACTTCAGCAACACGTTCAGTTTCTTTCTCTGCCAACATTTGCAGATATTCCACTTTGGTTTCCAGGCCGGAACTTTGCGGTGGCAGCTCGGTATCCTTATTGAATGCGGCCCCGGGCAGACCCTGAAGGCCCGCGTCAGTGGCGATCAGTTCTTTTGCTGGCGCTGTATCTGGAACGATGACGTCTTTCTCCTGGTTTTCGATAAGGTCATTTCGGCCAAAGCGTTGTGCCAGGGGGCGCACGCCAAATATCAGGGTGAGCAGTGCCAGGATGCCAATACCGCCATTTTGTCCCCAGTACTGAATTGACGGGTCCTGCCACCATTGCAGTTCCGGCACTACATCGGTCGCCAGGTGAACAAACGCCATCTTGTTAAGGGTCAGCGAGTCTCCTCGGGCCTTTTCGATGCCTGCAGCCTCCTCAACCAGACGTGTCAGCGTGCTGAGTTGCTCTGGCGTCATTTTTGCTAAGGCCTCTGCGTTTTCGTTCAGCGCCACCGCGACGCGAAGTTTTTCCAGCTTGTAACCTGGATGACGGATATGGCGGATATCACGGTCAAACGCATACTTGCGTTGTTGCTGGCTACGGCTGGAAAGTGAACGTGGGTCGTTGTTCTGCGGTTGCTGCTGAGATTGTTCCCCGGTCTGGGGCGCTGCTGGCACGGTCTGCTGGGCTGGCGCAGGTGACGGGTTAACGGGTCGATTGCTTAACGAACCCGGGATGCCAATCGCCAGTTCGTTGGTGCTGTTCTCCTGAGAGATATTTTCGTCGCTGACTTTTGGCTCTGAACCCAGGCGTTCTTGTGTCTCTTCTACACTGCTCATATCGACGGTGGGCGTCACGCTAATACTGTAGTTTTCACTGCCAAAAAGTGGATTAAGCAACTTAGCAATATTGGCCGTCGTTTCTTGTTTAATTCGCCCAGTCACATCCCGTGCCTGGCGCAGACTGGCAACGTTACTGGCGCCCTGCGGACCATTGTCAGACAGCAGATTCCCTGCCTGATCGACAACACGAACGCTGCTGGCTTGCATACCGGGCACCGAGCCAGCGACCAGTTGCACGATAGCCGCCACCTGTTGCTCATCAAGCTGTTTTCCATAGTGTAATTGCAGTACGACGGAGGCACTGCTTTGCGGCTTATGGGTTAACACAAATGAACTCGATTCACTCAGCCCCATATGAACCCGCGCTGATTCAACCGGATCAAGCGCCATAATGCTACGTGCCAGTTCACCTTCCAGGCTGCGTTTATAACGGACATTCTGAACAAACTGGCTGCTGCCGAGCATCTCGTCTTTATCCATCAGCTCGTAGCCATCGGGCATCACCGCCGTAATACCTTTAGCCGCCAGTGCCATACGCGCACGTGGTAACTGATTTTCCCGGATCAGAATCTGACCATTGTCGGGGTTAACGCGATAGGCAATGGCTTCCGCACCAAGAACCTCAACAACCTGGGCGACGGGAATGCGTTCCTGACTGCCGTAAAGTGGCACGTAGCCATGGCTGGTGCGCCAAAGGGAAAAAACAATCGCCATCCCCAGCAAAAAACCACCAACAGTAATGAGCCACTTTGGTTTTAGCAGGCCCACAGGAAGTGATGATTCTGAAAACTTTTCTTTTAACTTATTCAGCACGAGAAGACCTTACAGCGAAGTATTCATGACTTCGTCGAGTGCGGTGGTGAGTTTATTACGGACCTGCATCATGGCTGAGAACATAACACTCGCTTTTTGTGTTTCAATCATGGCACCCGCCAGATCGTCGCTCTGCCCCATTTCAATCGCCTGCTGTTTTGCAGCGGCGGCATGTTGCACAGCGTCAACATTGTCAATGGCCTGATTCAGCACCTGCGAAAAGGAATAAGCGTTCGTCGCCGCCGTCTCAGAAAAGGATGAGGCCAAAACCGTTGACGGTGCTGCCGGATGAATGCCTGATGACGCCAATGCAGCAGCCTGTTGCATTTTTGCCAGCATCGCCTGCTGGCTTGCCCCTATATCGAAACCGATGGTGTTAATCTTGTTCAATGCTTCAATCTCTTACGCCTGTTATGAGTAATATTCAGCGTCAATGCCTTCTTCACGCATCGATGCCAACCGGTAACGTAATGCACGTGGTGTAATGCCTAAGCACTGAGCCGTTTTCGATTTATTACCGTTATGGCGCTTCAGTAATTCAATAATGTACTGATACTCAGCCAGTCGGCCGTGGAGTTTTACATTGCTCATTGCGGAGGCTGGCACTGAAAGCTGTTCACGATATTCTGGCATTATGTCTGGACCGGGTTTTTCCAGTGACCTGCGTAAAGGAAGACCAAGATCACTGGCGGCGATCTCTTCACCATTACTTAAAATCATTCCGCGTTGAATAACATTTTCCAACTCACGCACATTGCCGGGCCAGTCGTATTCCAGTAAGACCTGACGCGCCTCATCGCTTAACTGCATATTCCCTTTATGGAAATCTTTGTATTTAGCAATAAACCTGAGTGCCAAAGGAATAATGTCTCGACGTCGCTCACGCAGCGGTTTGATATGAATAGGCACAACGGAAATACGATAAAACAGATCCTGGCGGAAACGCCCTTCAGCAATCTCTTTTTGAAGATCTTTATTGGTGGAGGCTATTAGCCGAATATCTAACGGGATGCGTTTATTACTTCCCAGCCGTTCGACTTCCTGCTCCTGCAAAACACGCAATAATTTTGCCTGTAACGCTAACGGCATATCGCCAATTTCATCCAGCAATAATGTTCCGCCATTGGCTTGTTCAAACTTACCGGCAACGCCCGTCACTGCCCCAGTGAAAGCGCCCTTTTCATAACCAAACAGGACAGCTTCCAGCATGCTTTCTGGAATTGCGGCACAGTTAACCCCCACATAGGGTGCATCCGAACAGCCCGAGGCTTTTTCATGAATGTAACGCGATACGCACTCTTTTCCCGTCCCCGTCTCACCTGTGATGAGTACAGCAACATTGAAGTTCGCCACGCGGCGAGCTAATGAAAATACACTTAAGCTTTCTGGCGAACTGGCCACAAATTTGTTTTCATCGCGCACATCGCACTCATTCAAAAAACGCATAACAATCCACCACTCATCACTTTTCATTTACCTTTCGCAGACCTGAAAGCCTATATCGCCTCAGGACAGCGAACGCATTTATAATGCAACCACTAATTCAAAAAAAGAGGGGAATAAGAATGATTGCCGAAGACTTCTTTTAATTGGCCTTAGTTTATCCATGCAAAACAACCTGTCGCGCTATTAATTGGTATTAATTTTTTAATCGTTTAAAATCAGTAAGTTACGATTATAATAAGATGTAATTAATAATTTAAGTATAATGAATTAATAATTCATGGTTTATTGACCCGCTTATTAAAAAAGGGTTTAATTCACCTCTGTTATAAAACAAAAAGCAGTGAGACAGAAAAGCAATACTGGATAAGCACCCATAACAATTCCGGTTTGGAAAACCTGATCCAGGTCAAATCATCGGCATTGTAATTCATTGCTCATCATTTTCATGCGGAACAAGTATGCACGTAGCGCCTCAAAGAATAAAAATATACCAGCGTCAGGAACTCACTGACATCGTGAAGCTTGATGTCAGTAAGCTTGGTCGGCCCTGGCATAAATTACCGAAAGTGATGAATGATAACTTTGATATCTTTGATTCACGCATCAGTATTTATTTTCTCAAGAAGCTACGGGTTAATATTGCGTTAAAATCATTGTCATTTAGTATCGATCAAGCCTATAAAAACACACAAATTTTCTCTACCTGTTTTGGTTCAATTGCCTTTGATATTGAACGCCCCCTTCTGCTGCAAATACTTCATGACTATTATGGGCTCGGTAAAGACAACAACAATTTAACACCAGATATTAATCAGCCCGTAACAAAGACAGAAGGACGTTTAAAAACAAAAATCGGCCTTGACCTTACCAACCTGCTCATTGATAGCGAAATTTTTGGTCAGGACATTGCAATAAAAAGTGACAGCACGACGGTAATGACGCAATGGGCATGGTGCGTAACTTTTACGCTTGAGGGCTATGAACATGGCAATTTTACCCTGTTATTCGATGACAACCATGTTGATCAGTTATTAGCCAAAATACGCGCACCGGAAAAAAATATGGCTGTCGCGCCGCAAACGCCACCGACTCAGGCACAACTGGAGCGACTGTTTCACAGCATGCCTTTGAAGTTAAACGGTAAGGTCGCAAGCCTGAATTTAACGATTGCTCAGTTATCAAAGATAAAACCCGGGGATATTATTCCTGTCCTTATTAATGATCCTGTCCCGGTTTTTATTGGGAAAGAGCAAATCTTTGATGCTGAAATCGCCGAAGACCGAGGCAAGTTATTTTTTTGTGAATTTAATGACAGAACTATCGAGAAATATCATGAGTGATGCACAACAAGACCTTAGCCAGTCCCTGGATTTTGATGACCTGAACATTGGCGACATCGCACGCGAAAAAACAGTTGAAGGTAACATCCGGCTTGATATTCAGGAAAAACCAGACGTCGTCAATGAAAATGATGACTTACGCAAAATCGCGCTATTCAGTCGTATCCCGGTTAACCTGACGCTGGAAGTCGCTTCGGTCGAAATATCACTCGCAGATTTGCTAACGGTTAACCATGATTCAGTTATTGAACTGGATAAAATGGCAGGCGAAGCCCTGGATATTAAAGTCAATGGTATTTTATTCGGCAAGGCGGAAGCCGTCATGCTGAATGATAAATATGGTTTGCGTATCCTGGAGTTCAACAGTAACAATTTGGGCGAACTGACACGATGAATCCGTTGCGCAAAACCGGCACGTTTTCGCTGCTACTGTCTGGTTTGCTTTTTTCACCGTTGCTGTATGCCGCACAAGGCGATGTCACCCTGCTCAGTACCGCAGTTACTGAAGGGGGTCAGGACTACAACGTAAAGATTGAAATCCTGATTCTGATGACATTGCTGGGGCTGCTGCCGCTCATGGTATTGATGATGACCTGCTTTACGCGATTCATTATCGTCCTGGCTATTTTACGGCAGGCGCTCGGCCTGCAACAAAGTCCACCCAATAAGATTCTCACCGGTATTGCACTGGCGCTGACGCTACTGATTATGCGTCCAGTCTGGACGACGGTTTATCAGGATGCCATCGTGCCATTTCAGCGCGATGAAATCACCCTGAAACAGGCGCTTAGCAAAGCAGAAACGCCCTTTAAAAATTTTATGCTGTCACAAACCAATACAAAAGCCCTGTCCCAAATGATGACCATTGCCAGGGTGACAGGCGAACCGCAAGCACAAGATCTTACGATTATCACCCCTGCCTATCTGCTGAGTGAGTTAAAGACCGCCTTTCAGATTGGTTTTATGATTTACATCCCCTTCCTGGTCATCGATTTAATTGTTGCCAGTATATTGATGGCTATGGGGATGATGATGTTATCGCCGTTGATTGTTTCCCTGCCTTTTAAGCTGATGCTTTTTGTGCTGTGTGATGGCTGGACGCTGATTGTCGGCACCCTGACATCCAGCGTGCAGGGGCTTTAATCATGGTCACAATGGACATTGCCGGCGATATTATGGCGGGAGGCATCAAGCTGGTGCTTATCATCTCTGCCGTGGCGATTATTCCCAGCTTGATTGTCGGCCTGTGCGTCAGCATCTTCCAGGCGACCACCCAAATCAACGAACAAACACTCAGTTTTTTACCCCGTCTGTTGGTGACGCTGACCGTGTTAATCGTTGGCGGAAAATGGATGCTTACCCAACTGGTGGATTTTACCGTCACGCTTTTTCAGCAGGCAGCGGCGCTGGTAGGTTGATGGCGATGAGCATTGATATTCATACCCTGACAGACCCGCTACTGGCGCTGGTGTTTCCTTTTACCCGCATCATGGCATTTATCCACTTTTGCCCGGTACTGGATAACAGTGCATTTAGCCGACGAATAAAAATCGCGATGGCCCTGACGCTGGTCGTGGTGATAACGCCGATGCTGCCGGAAAAAATTCTGCCTGGCTCACTGCTCTCGGTGCGCACGATACTGTTAATCGGTGAACAACTGTTATGGGGTTTACTGTTTGGCATGTCGCTGCAGTTGGTTTTCGTTGCGTTACAGACCGCCGGACATATTTTATCCATGAATATGGGATTGGGTATGGCCACGATGAACGATCCGGTTAATGGCAGCTCAACTACGGTTATTTCCCAAATCATTTATACCTTCTGCGGATTGCTGTTTTTCGTTATGGATGGGCATTTACTGGTCGTCACCATTTTATATAAAGGGTTTATCTGGTGGCCGATAGGAACAGCTATTACCTCCCCGCAATTGATGTTTATTGCTCAGGGGCTGGGCTGGATCATGTCTTCAGCCACGCTGATCGCGCTTCCCACGACATTTGTGATGTTAATTGTGCAGGGCGGGTTCGGGCTGCTTAATCGCGTCTCTCCCACCCTTAATCTTTTTTCGCTGGGCTTTCCGATTAGCATGCTGTTTGGCCTGCTGTGTATTTCAATGATGATCACCAATATCCCTGATCATTACCTCAATCTGACCAATGACATTCTGGCAAGAATGGAAGCCATGAGGAATGACTGATGGCTGCGTCTGGTGATAAAAGCGAAAAACCTACCGCGCAAAAACTACGTAAGGCGCGAAATAAAGGCGATCTTCCCCGTTCCAAAGATCTGACGATGGCTGCCGGCCTTCTGACCTCTTTTATTACGCTGAGTGCTTTTTTCCCCTACTACAAACACCTGATTGAAGAATCATTTACCGCAGCAGGAACAATGGCAAGCCAGATCAAAGACGACGATGTTCTCGGTCAGTTTCTGTTGATTAACGTTTGGGTTTTGCTGCGTTTTATCGCCACGCTCACCCCGATTCCCGTTGCCTGCATTGTGGCCAGTCTGGTGCCGGGCGGTTGGTTATTTACGCTGGAAAAACTCAAGCCTGATTTAAAAAAAATAAATCCGATCAGCGGATTAAAACGCATGTTTTCAGCCAGTCATTATGTTGACGTCGGAAAAATGCTGCTGAAATGCGGCATTATTCTGGCCGTGCTCTATTGCATGATACACAACGCCCTGAATCCGCTGCTGCACCTTCAGCGTCTCAATCTGAATCAGGCCATTCATCAGGGGCTTGGCATTCTGCATGGTGTGCTGATCTACTTTATCGCCGTGATCATTGTCTTCGCGTTTTTAGACGTTCCGCTCAGTAAATTCATGTTTACAAAAAAAATGCGCATGACGAAGCAAGAGGTTAAAGAAGAGTACAAAAATAATGACGGTAATCCTCAGGTTAAAGGGCGTATTCGCCAGTTACAACGGCAGATGGCAATGGGGCAGATCAACCGTGCCGTTCCTGAAGCCGATGTGATTATTACTAACCCTACCCACTTTGCCGTTGCACTTAAATATGACCCAGACAAGGCAGAAGCCCCCTATATTGTGGCAAAAGGCATGGATGATATTGCCCTTTATATCCGTGAAGTAGCCCAGCAGCACGAGGTGGAAGTCGTGGAATTTCCGCTGCTGGCGCGCGCTGTTTATCACACTACCCGCGTTAATCAGCAGATTCCGGCCCAGCTGTTTCGTGCCATCGCACATGTTCTGACTTATGTCATGCAACTGAAGTCATGGCGAACAGGTCAGTTGATGTCCAAACCCCATCTGAACAAACAAATAACGATTCCGAAAGAGGTACTTAAAGCCCATGGCGACCGGTAAGTTACAGCAAATCCTTGCTCTAATCCGCAGAGGCAATATTGGCATTCCGATATTACTGCTTAGCGTGCTGGCAATGGTGATGTTGCCTTTATCACCCTTAATGCTGGATATTTTATTTACCTTCAATATTGTGCTGTCTGTGATTGTCTTACTGGTGGCGGTCAATATGCAACGTCCTCTGGACTTTGCGGTCTTCCCGACGCTGCTGCTGATCACCACGCTCATGCGTTTGACCCTTAACGTCGCTTCAACACGCGTGGTATTACTGCATGGACATGAAGGCGAAGGTGCCGCAGGTCAGGTCATCGAGGCCTTTGGGCAGGTCGTGATCGGCGGTGATTTTGTCGTCGGTTTTGTCGTGTTTATGATCCTGATGATCATCAACTTTGTGGTTGTCACCAAAGGTGCAGAACGTATTTCCGAAGTCTCGGCGCGTTTTACGCTGGATGCATTGCCGGGTAAGCAGATGGCGATTGATGCCGATCTGAATGCAGGATTAATTGATCAACAAAAAGCAAAAGCCCGTCGTAAAGAGGTCGCGAAAGAAGCGGACTTCTATGGCTCAATGGACGGCGCCTCTAAATTTGTCCGTGGTGACGCCATCGCCGGCATCATGGTGCTGATCATTAACGTGATTGGTGGTATTTGCATCGGTATTTTTAAATACGATCTTGATGCCAGCCATGCCTTTCAGCAATATGTTTTACTCACCATTGGTGACGGTCTTGCGGCACAGATCCCTTCCCTGCTGCTGGCAACGGCTGCCGCCATCATTGTTACCCGGGTGAGTGACGGCAACAATATCAGCGATGAGATAAAAACGCAGCTCTTAGCCAGGCCACAGGTGCTTTATACCGCTGCGTTTGTGATGTTTATTCTGTCCATTGTGCCCGGCATGCCCCACGTTGCGTTTCTGTGTTTTACCGCGCTGCTGTTGTTTGCCGCCTGGCGACAAAGTAAAGCGATTAAACCGGCACAAGAAGACGTTGATTACGATGCGATTAACGCCGCGCTGAACGACGATAGTGCGACGAAGATCGGCTGGGAAAACATCCCCCTGGTTGAACCTATTGGTCTTAACCTGGGCTATAAGTTAGTGAGTCTGATTGACAGCAGTAAAGGGAATCCGCTTTCACAGCGTATCCGTGGTGTGCGTCAGGTCGTTTCTGAACAGTGCGGTATCCTGTTACCTGAGATTCGGATTCGTGAAAACTTTCGCCTCAAACCCGCTCAATATGCCATCTATATTAATGGTATTCGCCTGTCGGTGGGCGAAGTCCATGCGGATAAACTGATGGCGATTCCCGGCACAGAGTTATATGGCGAAATCGATGGCGTGCTCGATATCGATCCCGCCTACGGAATGGCAATTGTATGGATAGATCCGAATCAAAAAGCACATGCGCTCAATCTTGGCTATCAGGTGGTCGATTGCGCCAGTGTGGTCGCTACCCACGTCAATAAAGTTGCCCGGCAATACTTACCTGACCTTTTTAACTACGATGACATTACGCACTTACATGCGCGACTGGCACAGCAGGCGCCCAAATTAACGGAGGATCTGACCCACGCCCTGAACTTCAGTGTCCTTCTGCGTGTTTACCGTCAGCTATTGCTGGAGCAGGTTTCGCTAAAGGATATTGTGACAATAGCCGCCACTCTGCTGGAAAGTTCAGCGGTAACGAAAGATCCCCTTTTACTCGCTGCTGATGTGCGCTATGCGCTACGTCGGGCCATCATCCACAGCATTAATGGCGATCGTAAACACTTATCGGCGTACACGCTCGATAATAATTTAGAAAGTATTTTGCTGAGTGCACTTAATCAGTCGCAGCAGGCGGGGAAAGTTGCGCTGGACAGTTTCCCTGTCGACCCTAATATACTGACGCAGCTTCAAAACACCATGCCCATGATTCAGGAACAAATGAAAGCGAAAGGATTACCGCCGCTGTTACTGGTGACGCCACAGCTACGTCCGCTTATTTCACGCTACAGCCGCTTGTTTGCGAGTGGCTTACATGTGCTTTCCTATAATGAAGTTCCTGATGACAGTGATTTAAACATTGTGGGCACCGTGGCATAGCCTCTTCCACAAAAAATACCTGGCCAGACCTGATGGCGGTTCTGGCCAGCTACCGGCGGATGCCCTCTCTGTCATGCCGATCCTCTATATTCTTCTTGTGGCAGTGTGATTTTTATTTTCATAAGGTTAAGTACGCCAGGGGTTGTGTCGTTTTTTAATATATTCATTTATTTAATGAGGCTTACATGGAAAAAAGTTCACATTACGTGGTTCAGTGTATCGAAAAGAACAAAATCGATGCGGGTATTGATTTTATGATCCAGCCCATTTTTGATCTTTCCCGTGTCGCCTGTATCGGCGGCGAAGTACTGGTTCGGGGAAAACATCGCCGTAATGTTGTTCCACCTAATTTTTTCATCAGCCAACTCGAAGCGACAGGCGGCATATTACTCATGGGTGATTATATTATGGTCCGGCTGTTCGAATTTATTGCTGAACAACCGCGAGAAATAAAGGATAAGCAGATATTCACTCTTAATGTTTCTCAGGTTCAGTTAAACGATAGCGCTTTTGCAGCTCGCGCGAACGGCCTGCTGGAGCAATATCAGATAACACCACAGCAGATTATATTTGAAGTCACCGACAGCGCTGAACAACCTGAGCAGACAATGATAGATAATCTTCAACAGCTAAGGGACGCGGGTGCTAATCTTGCCTGGGATGGCATAGACTGTCTTGATAAGCTGAAAAGAAAACTGGACACCTTTCAGCCTGATTATATTAAGCTGGACAGAAGTTGCCTTGCCAGTAATAACCTCAATGACACGTTCATGATGCTCGAATATCTGGATAGTTATGATTGCGATGTTATTGTCGAAGGTGTGGAGAACTATACTCACATTTCTACCATGCTTCATCGTGGGGTAAAATATGGGCAAGGTTTTCTTTTTTCTCGTCCTGTCAGTAAAGAGCAGTTTCAAAAAGAATACATGGTGCCTGTTTAACCCTTTCATCAGGTAATGATATGTCGCCTTGGCTTCAGTAACGGGCGGGATATTTTGTCATGCTCAGCGTCGGATCAGATGACATTATTGTCTGATCATAAGCGTAAAAAAGGTGCGCCTTAGCGCACCAGGTGCAACAAATCAGCACTGTCGGGGTTTTTACCCCTTGCCTTTAACACTGCTGATAAATGTTTGCCGCGCGGACGTCGAGCCGAGCCGTTCGGCCTCATCCAGCAGTTTAAGCGCTTTATCAATATTGCCCTGCGCCACCGCCTGGCGAATGTTGTCGTTAAAATAGCTTTCGGTGTCTTGCACAATCGGCTGCGCCTTCACGGCAGGTGCCGCAACGGGTGCGCGACTGCTTACTGTCGCCTGACTGTTGCCTACCGTCACCGGCGCGGGGCCAGACGATCCAAACAGCGGCCCAACCAGTATCGATGAATCCTGGCGGGTACTCAGCTTGATTTTTAACGTGCCAGATGTTGTATGACGGGCAATGGGATCGGGGATATCCGGTACCGCATGGCCTGTGCCTTTTGCATAGGCTTTTGCCGGATCGAGCAGCGTCGTGGTTTGGGCAAGATCCTTCTCCGTGGTGAACACCAACAGATAGATTTTTTGCTGTCCGGGCACTGGCGTCAGCTTCATCATCCCTTCAAGCCGGTCGGCAGCCATCACTCCCGGTTGCTGATAAGAAAACCAACGGCTCGGAAACCAGGCAGCCGGACGCAGATTTTCATCCAGGATAAGCACATTGGGCGCAAAGACCTGGTTCTGCTGTACCTCACTGCTTAAGGTGATTGTTAGCTCACCCACATTGGCGGGCAGGCTGTAAGCGGCGACCGGGCCAGTGATACCGGCAAGGTTCAGCTGGCTGTTACCCGGCGGTAAGGTTGTCACCTGCGGGCGAGACATATCCAATGGCTGCCAGTGAATGTGCTGCAGACTGGACGCCGGAATAGCGGGCGCGGCAGAGACATCCTGCGGCATCAGATTGATCTCGGCGCTTGCCGTCACGCTGTGCCCTGCCAGCAGCAGCGCGCTCAGGCAAAGTGCGGTGAATGTTTTATACGTTTTCATTTTTAACCTCAAAGAATGGCAGGCCGCGCCATGCCAGGCAATAGCCGCCGCGGCCTGAAAGTCATAGCGAAACGGTTAGCGTGAATGACTCAGCGAAGGGATCACCACCAGATTTCCATTTGCGCGCCAAAGGTCCACTCATCATTATTGCCGCGGCTGTTGGTGAACAGGCCATTTCCTGTAGTGTCTTTGGACGCTAACGTGGTGATATCGCCGGACGCGTCCTTGTTATAACCCCACTTCTCATCCCATTTGGCATAGGTGGCAAATACCCGCAGCGCCGGACGTGACCAGATGCTGTCGCCCGCCTGCCACTGCTGTGCCAGGGTGATTTTGTACTGGCCGTTGCGTTCGTTAACCTGTTGGGATTTCACGTTGTCATAACCGACTTCCAATAAGGTGCTCATAATCGGCGTCCATTTGTACATGGGCCGCACGCCAACGGTGTACCACTCGTTACCGCGGTTGTTATCCAGATCGGTGTTTTGGTACATCGCGACATACATCAGGTCCCAGCGCTCGGCCAGGGTGATGGCACCGTGATCCAGCACCCGATACATCTTGCCGTTGTTATTAATATTGCTGCCCTGTGCCAGTCCCTTGCCCTGCGACGTCAATGCGTCGGTCGCATACTGCAGCACAAATTTGTTGTAGCCTTTGAGCATGCTCTGCGTATGTTCAGCGGTGAACAACCAGCCATCTCTGGATGCGCCATCCTCTAAGCGGTAGCCGTCACGCGCGTTGGCACGGCCATAATCCACGCCCAGCTCCAGCACGCCGTTCGGGTTGGTTTCCAACCCGGCGAGACGGACGTCAAACACATCATCTGCGGTGCTGGTGGCGTAGTCACGAATCCGATCGTTTGAAAAGGTGTAAGATCCGCCCGCTTCCGATGAGCGCGTGGCAGCGAACGAGAGTTTACCGAAGCCCAGATCGACATCTTCCAGACCGGCACCCGGGCCGGAGATATCCCAGTAGTAGAAATCGATCATATGAACGTCATGACGCTGGTAGAAACGTTTACCGGCCCAGATGGTGGAGCCTGGCAGCGCATCAATCAGGTTTTTACCTTTGACGTTCGCCTCACGGAAAGCGGGTGAGGTGGATTCCCAGTCATTTTGCTGTGAAACGGAGTACGCCACGTTGGTATCGAAATAGAAGCTCTTGTCGCCCTCTTTCCACACTTCCTGGCCCAGCTTCAGCTCAGCGTAGGTTTCGCACTCGTTACCCAGACGGTATTTACTTTGAGCGCCAGTAGCCTGGAAGCATTGCTGCTCGCCGCCGCTGCCCGTCCAGCCGATGCCGGAACGAGCATAACCGGTAAAATCCACCGCCATAAGTGGCGAAGACAGCGTGCCTGTCGCCAGCGCCACGGCAAGGGAAAGTTTGCGCAGAGTTAACATTTTCGATCTCCTGAGGTCATTGCTTTTATTGTTTTTCCGGACTAAATACCGGGCTCCTGATGCAGCCTGCGACACGCGCGTCCGTCCTCGCGGAACAGATGACAACGCTCGGGTGGCAAGCCAATGCCCATCGTGGCGCCCTCTTTTACCAACACCACGTCCTCCTGGCGGTACACCAGGTTTTGACGGATGGCGGGGATTTGGATGTGGATTTGAGTTTCGTGTCCCAGTTGCTCTACCACCTGCACTTCACCCTCAAGGGTGACGTCCGCGATATCACTGGACAGCAAATGTTCTGGCCGAATTCCTAATGACATATTGCTGCCGACCTGCACATCGGCGCTGTCTACTGGCAGCCAGACCAACTGGCTATTGGGCAGGCGCACCTGCACCTGATCAATCGCGGTGGCAGTGACCTTCACGGGGAGGAAATTCATTTTTGGCGATCCGATAAATCCCGCCACAAAACGGTTTGCCGGATAGTGATAAAGCTCCAGCGGTCGGCCCACTTGTGCCACATGACCGGCGTCCAGTACGACGATTTTATCGGCCAGCGTCATCGCTTCGATCTGGTCATGGGTGACATAAATCATCGTGCGCTTGAGGCGCTTATGCAGACGGGAGATCTCAATGCGCATCTGCACCCGCAACGCGGCATCCAGATTAGAAAGCGGTTCGTCCAGCAAAAACACGCGCGGTTCTGCAACCAACGTGCGGCCTATGGCAACGCGCTGACGCTGCCCGCCAGAGAGCGCCTTTGGACGGCGGTCAAGCAGGTGTGCCAGTTGCAGCACCTCAGCGACCTGCGTCACGCGTTGCGCTCGCTCGGCTTTTTTGACCCCCGCCAGCTTCAGGCCAAACGACATGTTTTCTGCCACAGTAAGATGGGGATAAAGGGCGTAAGACTGAAATACCATACCAATGCCCCGTTCCGCAGGCGGCACCTCATTCATCCGTTTATCGCCGATGAACAGATCACCACGGGTGATGGTTTCCAGACCGGCGATCATGCGCAACAGCGTGGATTTGCCGCATCCCGACGGCCCGACAAACACCACAAACTCCCCTTCGCCAATTTCCAGGCTGATGTTATTCGACACGACCGTGTCGCCCCAGGCTTTGGTGACATTGCGTAACACGACGCTCGCCATAGTGCTTTCCTCTTTACTCGCTAATGCAGCCTGCACGGCAGCGGACAGATTCTGGTGCCCACTATGCGTCGCGCGCTTAGCCGCCACATCCTCCACCGCCGTGCTTTAGCTGGGGGAGGAGACGGGAGGAGGAGAACGCCCCAGCGCACGCGAGCCGCCCTGTGCCGCACTGATTTTTGTGATCGGCAACGCAGTCTGGCCCCCACTTTTCTGTGAGCCATACCGTGATAACCCGGTCACTTTGCAACGGCGATCACAACTCAGCACGGGCAGGCGTAGACGTCAGGAGGATGAGAAGCCGGTCAGAACACGCAGAATGTGCTGCAAGCAACATGTTCGTTTCCGCTAACAGGATGGAGTGTTAAAGATGAAAACCGGCACTAAAATTTTGGCGCTGTCAGCCCTCTCGGCAGTGCTGTTCTCGGCCTCCGCAGTGGCGAAGATTGAAGAAGGTAAACTGGTCATCTGGATCAACGGCGATAAAGGCTATAACGGCCTGGCCGAGGTTGGAAAAAAGTTTGAACAGGAAACCGGTATTCACGTCACGGTGGAGCACCCGGATAAGATGGAAGAAAAATACCCGCAGGTAGCCGCAACCGGTGACGGCCCCGATATTATCTTCTGGGCACACGATCGCTTTGGCGGTTACGCGCAATCTGGCCTGTTAGCGGAAGTCTCGCCAGACAGCAGTTTCCAGCAAAAAATCTTCCCCTTTACCTGGGACGCGGTGCGCTTCAATGGCAAGCTGATCGGCTACCCGGTGTCGGTTGAGTCGCTGTCGCTGATTTATAACAAGGACCTGTTACCTGCTCCGCCGAAAACGTGGGAAGAGATGGCCGCACTGGATAAGACCCTGCGCGCAAAAGGCAAAAGCGCCATCATGTTTAATCTGCAGGAGCCCTACTTTACCTGGCCGCTGCTGGCCGCAGGGGGCGCTTATGCCTATCAATTGACCGACGGGCGCTATGACCTGAAAAACACCGGCGTCGACAATGCAGGGGCAAAAGCGGGTATGCAGTTCCTGGTGGATCAGGTTAAAGCCAGGGTGCTGAACGCCGATACGGATTATTCCATCGCAGAAGCCGCCTTCAATAAAGGCCAGACGGCGATGACCATAAACGGCCCCTGGGCCTGGAGCAATATCGATAAAAGCGGGATCAACTATGGCGTTGCGCCGCTGCCGACGTTAAAGGGTAAGCCCACGAAGCCTTTTGTTGGCGTGCTGAGTGCTGGCATCAATGCGGCCAGTCCAAATAAAGAGCTGGCAAAAGAGTTTCTGGAAAACTATCTGTTAACCGATTCAGGTCTTGAGGCGGTGAATAAAGACAAGCCGCTGGGCGCGGTCGCGCTGAAGTCCTATCAGCAAGTGCTGGAGAAAGATTCGCGTATTGCCGCCACCATGAACAACGCCCGCAACGGCGATATCATGCCCAATATCCCGCAAATGTCCGCGTTCTGGTACGCCATGCGCACCGCCACGCTGAACGCCCTGAGCGGTCGTCAGTCGGTTGATGCTGCGCTCAAGGATGCACAGTCACGTCTTAACAAGTAAATCGTCTAACGCAGGCCCGTTTTGCTGGCCTGCAACCTGCCGTTAAGGAAATCGGGTTATGTCAGAAAAACCGCAAGCGGGACGGCATCGTTCTCTGTTGAAAGGCGCACTGGTGGGCATTTGCTGTCTGCTGGTCGGTTACCTGCTGGTGCTGATGTACGCGCAGGGGGAATATCTGTTTGCCCTGCTGACGTTGGTCATGAGCGGACTGGGCATCTGGATTTATGCCAATCGTCGGGCCTACGCCTGGCGTTACGTTTATCCCGGCATCGCCGGAATGATGCTGTTTGTATTGTTTCCCCTGGCCTGCACGGTGGGCATTGCCTTTACCAACTACAGCAGCACTAACCAACTGACCCAGGAACGTGCGCAGCAGGTCCTGCTCAGCAGGCAATATCAGGACGGCGCGGGCCTGAATTTCAACCTGATATCGGCAGGCGACCGCTGGCAGTTGGTTCTTACCGACAGCACGGATAACCGAACCTGGGTATCACCGGCGTTTGACATTGCTCGCGTAGCGCACCTCAAGATGGTCAGCGCCCCTGCGCCTGCGGGCGAACGGGCAAACTTACGGGTGATCACGACACATCGTCAGGCACTGGCGAAGATTCGGGCTGAATTACCTGACGGTCGAGAGCTGGTCATGAGTTCTCTACGCCAGTTTTCCGGGACGCGCCCGCTGTATGTGATAACGGAGAGTCAAACGCTAAAAAACCAGCAAAGCGGCGTGACCTATCGCGCAAATCTGGATACCGGTTTTTATCAGGCGGTGGAGCCAAATGGCCATTGGGGGGAAGAACGCCTGAGTCCCGGCTTTACCGTCGGCGCGGGCTGGAAGAACTTTATTCGGGTGTTTACCGATGAGGGAATTCAAAAACCCTTCCTGGCGATCTTTGGCTGGACGATGATTTTCTCTTTGCTGACCGTGGTGCTGACGGTGGCGGTAGGCATGATTATGGCCTGTCTGGTGCAGTGGGAGGCGTTAAAAGGCAAAGCGGTTTATCGCGTAATGCTGATCCTGCCTTATGCGGTGCCCGCCTTTATCTCTATTTTGATCTTCAAGGGATTATTCAATCAGAGCTTTGGTGAGATCAACGTGATGCTCAACGCCCTGTTTGGTATCAAACCCGCGTGGTTCAGCGATCCCACGCTGGCGCGCGCCATGTTGATCATCGTGAACACCTGGCTGGGCTATCCCTACATGATGATTCTGTGCATGGGGCTGCTTAAGGCGATTCCGGAGGATTTGTATGAAGCCTCTGCGATGGACGGCGCCGGGCCGCTACAAAACTTCTTTCTGATTACGGTGCCGCTACTGTTAAAGCCGCTGACGCCGCTGATGATTGCCAGTTTTGCCTTTAACTTTAATAACTTTGTGCTGGTGCAGTTACTGACAAATGGCGCACCCGACAGACTCGGTACCACCACGCCTGCGGGTTATACCGACCTGCTGGTGAACTACACGTGGCGTATTGCCTTTGAAGGCGGTGGTGGTCAGGACTTTGGTCTGGCGGCGGCTATCGCCACGCTGATCTTCCTGCTGGTTGGCGCACTGGCGGTGATCAATCTGAAAGCCGTGCGGATGAAATTTGATTAAGGAGTCGTTATGGCGATGGTGCAACCCAAATCGCAAAAGTTACGTCTGTTGATGACGCATCTGCTGCTGCTGGCCTTTATCGCGGCAATACTGTTTCCGTTACTGATGGTGGTGGCAATTTCACTGCGCGCAGGCAATTTCGCCACCGGCAGTATCATTCCTGAACATATATCCTGGGAACACTGGCGGCTGGCGCTGGGTTTCAGCGTTCAGCATGCCGACGGCTCGGTTACGCCGCCGCCCTTTCCTGTTTTGCTGTGGCTGTGGAACTCGGTAAAGATTGCAGCCATCAGCGCGATGGGCATTGTGGCGCTGTCCACGACCTGCGCCTATGCGTTTGCCCGCATGCGCTTTAAAGGTCGCGAAAGCCTGCTAAAAGGCATGCTGATTTTTCAGATGTTCCCGGCGGTGCTCTCTCTGGTTGCGCTCTATGCCCTGTTTGATCGTCTGGGACAATACCTGCCGTTTATTGGGCTGAATACGCATGGCGGCGTGATCTTTGCCTATCTTGGCGGCATCGCGCTGCATGTCTGGACGATAAAGGGCTATTTTGAAACCATTGACGGTTCGCTGGAGGAAGCGGCTGCGCTGGATGGTGCGACGCCGTGGCAGACGTTTCGACTGGTGCTGCTGCCCTTGTCGGTGCCCATTTTAGCGGTAGTGTTTATTCTGGCGTTTATCGCTGCGGTGACTGAAGTGCCGGTGGCCTCGCTACTGCTGCGCGATGTCAACAGCTACACGCTGGCGGTGGGAATGCAGCAATACCTTAACCCGCAAAACTATCTGTGGGGCGATTTTGCCGCCGCCGCCGTTCTCTCTGCGATTCCTATTACCCTGGTGTTCCTGCTGGCGCAACGCTGGTTGGTGAACGGCCTGACCGCCGGTGGCGTGAAAGGCTGATCTTGTCATTCTTATAAAGACCAGATGATAAGGCGCACTCTGGCGGCCAGTGGCCGCCTTTTTTAGTCGTTATTTACCAGATCGTCGTAGACCGCACGCAAACGCATACGCAGATACAGCACCGCTTTATGCTTGCGCGACAGCAAGGTCTGAACACTGATCCCGGTTGATTGTGACAGCGCTTTATAGCTGATCCCCTGTAGCTCCGTCTGATCAAACACCTCAAACTGAGCGGGCGGAAGTTCGGATAATGCCTCTTCCAGCGCGTCCCAGAGCAGTGCTCTGAGGTAATCATCTTCTGGCGTTTGCGGAAGGCCAAACAAGGTTTCAGCCAGTTCGTTTTCTACCGCCTCCTCCTCGTCGTTTTCCCTGAAGACGGAAAGCGGCAGTTCCCGCTTCTTACGCGCCCGGTCCGTCATTTCATTCCGCGCCGCCCGAAACAGCCAGGCGGAGATATTCTCAACCGGCTGTTCCACACCCATCAGCTGACAGGTAATTTCCTGCAAAATATCCTCAGCCTCATCGCGTGCTGAGGTACGGGCGCGAATAAAAGAGTGGAGTTTTGTTCTGCAGAGCGTAAGCGCTTTTATCCATGATGAGGTTTGCGATGCGCTGGCCTTCATCATTTACTCAGTCCGGGCATCATGGCTGTCATTGGGAGACGGCGGCTGTTCGTTCCGGGCTTTATCCCGGCAATGGTGTCCCCGATGACCAAAACCGTCACGACGTTGCTTCATAAATGCGTCTCGTTGTTCTGGTGTCATCTGCATCCAGCGCTCATGCATACGGCGTCGGGCATGGCCAAACATCCCCGGCCTGATCCCCAATCCGCCAAACAGAATCCGGCACAGTAACAACAGTCCCGCAGCCTGCCAGAAACCGATCGTTTTGACCCCAATAATGGCGGGCAGTAAGGCGTTCCATAGTGACATGACCAGCAGACACAGCGCGACAATTAAAACGACACCGACGATCAATGGCTTCGCCAGTCGGTTTCTGCCCATACCACGGGCATGACGGAACGGATGGTTATCAATATCTCTCATATCAGGGTGACCTCATCAGTAATTAACAATCCTGTGTGATGAGGTAGACGAATGAGGCGGCATAATATTGCTGACGTTGTAAAAAAAAGCGGCAGAAAAGGGATGGTTGAGTTCATCACGATGTTAAAAAACAACGGTGCCGGTCAGCTATCGCCACCGGCACCGGGAGAAAAGCGTGGATCTGAAAAGCGTAAAACGCCCTGTTTTATGTGACGTTGTCACATCAGGATTTACTGGCCTGTCCGGGCGTGATTTTTTCAACCGCCTTTCCTTCCAGCACGGCCTTCACGACGGTAAAAACATCGGTGTTATCGATGTAATTGCCATCATTCAAACCGACATGTTTGGCATAGCCCGCATCGTTTCCACGTACACGTTGGGCAAAGGCTTCAGCCCCCACACCTTTCGCCCACAGCGGAACCAGTGCGTTGGAGTGATTACCGGTCGGACGGAAAGAAATACCGGGCATCGCGGCTTTACCTTTATTGATGACAGGCTGGAACGCTGTAGTCTGCGCATCGGGCCCCATCGGCATACCGTTATCGTGGTCCGTTGTCACGATCAGCAAGGTCTCATTCCAGTTGCTGTTTTTCTCGACCCATTCAATGACGGAGGCAACGGCGTTATTAAAATCGGCGCTTTCTTCAATCAGACGACCGTATTCAACGCCCACACAATTGGGGTTATAGGTATTGCCCCAGTCGCCTTTGCCGCTACAGGCGTTGCTGGTATGCGCAGACCAGTCGGTCGCCCCACCTTCTACCATCATGAAGAAGCCAGCCGGATTTTTACTCAGGTGCTGCATCGCGCCTCGGGTCATCATATTCAACGTTGGCACGGTGGTAATAAATGCATCGCCGGACGGGTTAGCGGCATCTTTACCGACAAACTCAGCCTGACGTCCCTGCTGCAGCGTACCGTTGGGTGCCACATTCGGCGATCCCAGCAGCGGGCCGTCATAGTTCAGAGAGCCATTAGCCAGTTGGGTGAACGCTTCTGTACTGCGCACCATTTTCCACGGCTGACCGCCTGCCGGTGCCAGCTTACCGGCACGCAGCTGATCCCACTCGGCGTTCGCCAGATAGCGGTTCGCATCAGCGCCACAGCCTGTCGTGGATTCATTGTGTGCCAGATGCTGGCAATCCGTTCCGTTCACATTAAAACCGGGTAGCCCGGTTCCCATGATGAGATCGAGCTGACCGGCGGTGAGCATTTGTCTGGCGATCGCGTGGTAGTCATTACGTGACGCGTTTTGCGCCCCAAAGGCGGCTGGCGTAGCGTGCGAGAACGGCACGCTGGTGACTACGCCCGTGGCTTTCCCCTGCGCTTTGGCGGTGAGGGTGATAAAGTCGACCGGCTTGCCGTTATTGTCGACGTTAATGGCGTTGTTATAGGTTTTTATCCCCGATGCCAGCGCGGTGCCAGCAGCAGCGCTGTCGGTAGGGTTAATGGCCAGATATTCATAGCCTTTAAAGGGCAGATCCCTGTTATCTCTTTTCGTGGTATCCCAGGCTTTCTGCGCATCGTAATTAACCAGGGATTCATCGCTGTGTGTCGCCTTTTTCGAAGCATTAAGCGGATAGGTTGTCATGGCATATTTTGCCGGAAATCCGGCATAAGGAGTTTTGTCGCGCCCGCCATACTGCCAGTATGCTGTTGCATCCCATGTTCCCCACCCTGCACCGTCGTTAATCATGACAATCACGTTTTTCGCTTTCATCTCGACGGCAGGTGCAGCTGCACTGGCTGTCATACTGCCTAGCACCAGCAGGCACAGGCTTAATTGACGTCGTGAAAATGTTGCAGAGGCATTGTATTGACGAGGTTGGCGTGACATAAAACTCTCCTTATAATTGCAGCAACCGCCTGAACGCAAAACAGGTTTCAAATGATTTCAAAAAATGTCTTTTTGTGACTTCGTGGCTGCGCAGTATTGCGGCACGGTATGACAGTTTTATGAAAACCTTCGGTTGATGAACGGATTGTTTCCTTAAGCCAAATTTCGTATTTTTCACATCTGTTATTTATCAATCAATTACAGGCATAAACCGGCTATTTTGCGATTTTCCTGGCAATGTAAAGCTCTGTAAGCCTGCTGCAATCCGCCTTTTGCGGCGCGCATTAATGCGCTCCCCGCTCAATTGTTTGTTTTGTGTTGATATTTTGTATCTGGATTTCACAACCTGTAAGCAGACACGAAAAACCTGCCATATTTCAGCTCAAGTGTGGCTGAAGCTTTCATAAGCATCTGATTAGCAAGAAAAGCCAAATTCGTTAACTCGAAAAGGTATTTTATAACTTTTGCCGACAGTCCTTAACATGCATGCGTTAATCGAACCCATGGCGAATTAATAAATCGATGGCGCTTAACAGGCGCGTGATGCTGTAAATTCAGATACTCAGGAGCACGAAAATGAAAGCACTTGTTCAGGATATTTTGTCTATCTTTTCTCCTCAGACAGTAAGCCCTGTTTTTATCCGCACTGGCTTATCCCAGGAAGAAAAAAATGCCATCAAGCCGATGGGCGTGACGACCGTGACCTGGGCAACGTCGATGGAAGAAATCACGGATGCACTGCTGCGCAAAGCGACTGAGGCCGGTGCGGTCGGCTATCACATTACCCACGTTGATTCCCATAAGCCGGGTAATGACCAGCAGCATATTCTGGAAGCGACCGCTACCCTGTATTCGCTTGATGAGAAGGCATTGCAGAGAGCCTGATTGTGACCGATCAATCTTCGCAACGCGTTATTCTACGCCCTGAACCCTGCTGTTATCATCGGCATTAACAGCAAGGGTTCATGCCCTCTTTTCCTGCTGACGCTGACAGATTTCTCTTCATACAGCCCATGACTTATCTTCATATTGCACCTGTTGGTGTGATTTTATATGTATGCTGTAACTAAAGGCGGTAACCGTCATCACCAATAAATTGTTACGCTGCTTTACGCACGCGTTTGCCAATCAGCCACTATAGTTTTCACCAGACTGTTAACCGAGCGCAGACAATGAGGTTTTTATGAGCAAACTCTTTTCCCCCTTCTCTCTGGGTGAGTTAACCCTGGATAACAGGATCGTTATTGCGCCCATGTGTCAGTATTCGGCCGAGGAAGGTCGTGCGACCGCCTGGCATCGTATCCACCTTGGCCATCTTGCCCTTTCGGGCGCAGGCTTGTTGATTATTGAAGCCACCGCCGTTGAAGATATTGGCCGAATCACTTACGGCGACTTAGGCTTGTGGAACGATGAAACCGAAACCGCGCTGGCTGACGTCCTGCACGATATTCGCCACTATTCCGACATGCCTATCGGGATTCAGTTAGGCCATGCCGGGCGTAAAGCCTCCTGTACCGTTCCCTGGGAAGGTGGCAAGCAGATTGCGCCTCAGGATGGCGGCTGGAAAACCCTTGCCCCCTCTGCCCTGTCGTTCAGTGATGGCGAGCATCTTCCGCTGGAAATGCAGGTCAGCGATCTTGAGCGCGTTAAAAATGCCTTTGTCGCGACGGCAAAACGCGCCGTTTGTCTGGGGATTGAATTAATTGAAGTTCACGCCGCCCATGGCTATCTGCTGCATCAGTTCCTTTCCCCGTTATCTAACGTGCGGAGCGATGAATACGGCGGCTCGCTGGAAAACCGGATGCGTTTTCCTTTAGAGGTGTTTAACGCGGTGCGCGAAGCCGTTCCGGCAGAGATTCCGGTTGGCGTACGGATTTCAGCCAGCGACTGGGTAGAGGGTGGATGGGATGTCAGCCAGTCCATCGCCTTATCAAAGCAGCTTGAATCCCTGAACTGCGCCTATATTCACGTCTCCAGCGGTGGGCTGTCTGAACAGCAGCAGATCAAGGTCGGACCAAACTATCAGGTTCCCTTTGCGCGCGATATCCGCCAGCAAATTGGTATTCCGGTGATTGCGGTGGGATTGATTACCGAGCCGCAGCAGGCCGAGGCGATTTTACAACAGGACGAAGCCGACCTGGTCGCACTGGCCCGTGGAATGCTTTATAACCCGCGCTGGCCATGGCACGCCGCGGCTGAATTTAGCGCCAACGTCAAAGCACCGCCACAGTATCTGCGCTCAGAACCCCACGGGGCAAAAGGCACGCTGAAACCAGACGAATAACCTGTACGGGCCGCAACCTGGTTGCGGCCTCAACGGTTGAGTTGATGATGACACTGCAGCAGCGCCAGATGAGGCCCTGACAGCGGCTGACGTTGCGGTGTAAAAAACTGCGCAACCGGTGCCATCGAACTTTGAGCCAGCACCACCTGCTCTGCGCCCTGCAGCCAGGCATCTTCTACCGCCGTACGCACACAGTGAAGATATCCCGCCTCATCACCCGCTTTAAATCGCTGCCAGGCATCCGGGATAAGCCGTACTTCAGGCGTCCGTCCGTTAGTGCAGAACAGTGCCCGTGTTGCGCCGAGCGTGGATTCAGCGGCACAAAGCACCACCGTTTTTTTCTCATTGCTGTGCACGGCTTTTGCCAACATGCCGTCGGTACGCCAGACAGCGCAGGGTTTTTTGAGCGGAAAAAACGCGGCAGAAACCGGCCCAAGCGTTGAACAGGTGATCAGAATGACATCAAAATGCGGTTGCAGATCCTGTAGCAGCATCACCAGCCGATCGTAAAGCCCTGCCGTCAGGCCACCGCTGGCTTCGGCTTCCGCCAGCAGGTGCGGCATGACCAGATGGCTGAGCTGCAGATGCGTCAGATTAAGCTGCCGGGCAGCATCGTCAAAGATGGCGATATTGCTGGCGGCGGTATGTAAGCAGGCAATATTGATCACGTGTTGGCTCTTTGGCTAGAAAACGTTCCCTATCATGCCATGCGTTTATCCGGGCACCAATACCAGGCTTTCGCACGCAGAGATGTCCACTTTGGCAGACGTGGGCATTGCCTGACGAATCCGCTAACCATCACGTCCGCTATCGCTGTTTAGTCGCTCATGCGGAAAGTGTGCGGCGCAGTACGGCGTTTAACGACGAATCACGCTGACCTCAGCCACCATGAAAAAGAATGCGTGCGGTAGAGGTAAAAGCAAAAGAATCGCGGGGAAATTGCGTTAACAAGATCGGGCATCAGAATGGCAGTTGCTGTAGCGCCTGTGAAAAATTCCGTGTCTTAACCGTTGCGCTGAGTTTTAAAAAAATCCGATGTCAGTCGTAAAACCCTGTTGGTTACAGACAAGAATTCGCTTTATCGACAACGTAAATGAAAATATGCCATGCATTAACGTTTGATTGATTGCCATAAAATTAGCGTCCATCGGCGATAGTGCGTTGCGCTTTGCTTCGCCTTAACTGAAACAAAGCGCCTGTAACGCGCGAAACTGAAAAGGCAGGCGTTAAGGTTGCCACGCGCCGTGCTGAAGCACGAGCCGATAACCATCGTTGTCCTGAAAGGTTGCGCCGTTTTTCTCCCAATAAGGATTAAACGCGGTGACCCTCACAAAGCCTGCGCGCGTCAGGTCTGAGCAGCGCTGTTGCCAGTGGGTTTCATCCGGCAGATAAAGCACCAGAAGATCCTCGGCTGTCGAAGCCGGTTGTACCGGATGGTGATGACATTGGGTAAATTCCAGATGCCAGGACAGGGTTTTATCGCCCAACATCACCCCGCTAAAACCCTCATGATCCGTGAATTCTCCCATGCGCGTGAGTCCCAGACCGGCACAATACAGGCTGCTGCTTGCGGCTACATCGCTCACGGGCCGCGCAATACGCATTTGCTGAATATTCATCACTTCTCCTTGTTGAGTAAACAGGCTATTAATACGTCATTCAGATAGCTTTACAGTGAGGTTTATAGTGCATCTTCAGACCGAGCGTTTGTTGCTCAGAGCTATGCGCCCTTCCGATGACAAGGATCTGTTCAGCATTTACGGCGACCCCGCGACCAATACGTTTAACCCCGCAGGCCCTTATCCAGACCTGGCCCACGCGCAAAAGGTGCTGGCCGACAGACTGGCGTCGTTTCAGCGTTACGGCTATGACAGCTGGGCGATAGCGACCCAGGAAGCGCCAGAGATCATCATCGGCTTTGGTGGATTAAGCGTGCGCACCTATGGCGAAAGGACCGTCAACAACCTTGGCTACCGCTTCGCCACCCACGCCTGGGGCAAAGGGTTCGCTACCGAGTTGTCACGCTTCGCCGTTGACTATGGTTTTGGCGAACTGGGGCTGGAGACGATTTCAGCCTCGGTAAGACGCCCTCATCAGGCCTCAATACGCGTGCTGGAAAAAACCGGTTTGCGGTTTATCGACGAGATCTATGATGTCGACAATGCACCACCCAGCCTGTTTTATTCGATTAATCAGAAAGCGTGGCAAGCACTGAGGGCGGCGGGCAACCCCCCCAGCGCCAGACAGTAATAGCAGTTGTTCAACTGCTGAGACGCAGATTCTTAAGGCTCGTGCAGTGAAGGTGCCGACATCACGACGGCTGATAAGCTGGTTGATAACAACCCGAACAGCGGTCTCTGGGGATCAATGCGGTTGCCGTGGTTGCTGCCAACAACGCAAGCTAGCCGCCAGATTCTCTGCACGCTTTCGGCCGCTTTTCGCCAATCGATCCCCGCACCACCATCCAGCTTTCAAACTCAGGTAACGCGCCAGCCGGTTGCTGTCGGATATGGCAGATCAGCCTGCGCGCAGCCTCTCTGCCCATCTCATACACTGGCTGCGCCACGACGGTAATCGCCGGCGTCATCAGTTCGGTCCAGGGAAAATCATCATACATCACGAACGAGATATCCTCGGGGACGCGTAGCCCGCGTTTTGCCAGTCCGCGCAGTATCCCCATGGCAATGAGATTATCCGAGGCGATCAATGCGCTGGGCGGATCGGAGAGTGCGAGTAGTTCAGTTAATATCTGCTCAATGCAGTCATTATTAATAGCATTCAGACGGACCAGGGCCGGATCGAGAACCTTTCCCGCTTCATGGTGCGCATCAATCATGCCTTTAACACGTTGCGCGACAGGCGTGGGCCCCAGCGCCACAGAGTGGGAATAAGGTGTGGCGATGCGCATACTGGAAAGATAAGCGATACGTTGGTGGCCGGCGTTCAGTAATAATTCCGTGGCATGCTTTGCCACGTTCAGAAAGTTTGCCTGAATCGTTTCCACCTCCAGCCCTTCGACAGAGCGGTCAAACGTCATCAGTGCCCGCCCTTCCACCAGCACCTGTTTCAGATGTTCATTATCCCGTGCCAGGGAGCTACAGGGCGCCACGATGATGCCATCGACGCGTTTATCCAGCATCACACGTACGGCTTCCCGTTCCTCTTCCACGGTTTCATCACTGTTACTCAGGAGCAAATGAAAACCCGCCTGGCGGGCAACATCGGCCATGCCGCGTAATGCCAGCCCAAAATGGGGGTTTTCGATATCGCCCACAATGACGCCAAGGGTATTTGAACGCCCGGTGTTCATGCTGCGTGCCAGTTCATTGGGCCGATAGCCCAGCGTTTCCGCCGCCTGAGCCACACGGGTTTGTACATCTTCACTGACCGATCCATATCCGCCTAACGCTCTTGCTGCCTGCGCTTTGGAAACGCCTGCCTGGCGTGCAACATCCGCGACCGTCGGCCCCCGTAATTGAGGTTTTTTTGTTGTCATAATTATTTCGAATCACAAGTTGATAACATCTGGATTGACGCTGCTTAAAGCGTGTGCTTAATATCATTATATCCACTTGAGACCGGTCTCACAACAAGCACCGGTTTCATTTTACGCCTCACTGAGACCGGTCTCAATATAATATCGCCGGCTAAGTGGACTCTGACGTTTCACCTGCAAAATCGGAAGAGCTTTATGACATCGCATAAACGTTTACCCTCTTTATCCGCAGCCCTGTTTGGCATTGCTGTAATGCTCTCAGCCAGCTTCAGTGCCCACGCGGCAAGTGATAACAATCCGTATGGCTTAATCGAACCGGGGCACCTGCGTGTCGCCAGTCTGGGTGATTCAAAGCCTTATACCTTTACAGACAAAAACGGCAATTTCACCGGTTTTGACGTCGAATTTTTCAGAAATGTAGCCCATCGCATCGGGATCGATAAGGTGGATTTCGTTGGGCAAGATTTCTCTGCCATCCTGCCCGCCGTCGCCAACGGGCAATATGACGCGGGCGTAGCCGCAATCGGCATTACCCCCGCCCGTGAAAAAACCGTGGATTTCTCGACAGGTTATCTGGCGGGTTATTTGACGGTGTTAACGCGCAGTGATTCTGGCGTGAAAAATGTCGAGACGCTGGCCCATAAGCGACTGGGCGTGATTCAGGGAACGCTGCAGGAAACCTATGCGTTGCAGCACTTTAAACAGACCGACCTGGTTCGGTTTCCTGACAACAACGCGGCGGTTTCCGCGCTGAATAACGGCACGCTTGATGCCACCTTCCTTGATTATGAAGCCGCCAAAGATTATGCCGCGCGCTTCAATCTGGTCATGGCCGCAAATATCCCTTCTTTTGATGCGCCTGCCGGGGTGGCGATAGCCAAAAACAAGCCAGCGTTCAAAGCGGCGCTGGATAAAGCCATTAAAGATGCGATGCAGGATGGCACCTGGGAAAAGCTCTATGAGAAGTGGTTCCCAGGCTCGCCGATGCCTGCACAGTACCTGCCCCAGCACCCTTAATCGCCGCGCACGTTGTGCGTGTGAATGTACCTGGTGATGGACCCTGTCTGTCACCCGCAAAAGAGAATCGGCTATGGATCTCATTACTATTCTTTCGCGTACCTTCTTCGATATCCCTGCGATGATGGACGTCCTGCCCCAGTTGCTGGCAACGGGGCTGGTTAACACCATGATTATCTCGGTGTCGGCCACGCTACTTGGCACCTTTTTCGGCCTGATCCTGGCGCTGATGGGGATCTCACCTTCGCGCTGGCTGCGCCTGCCTGCCCGGCTGTATACCGACTTGTTTCGCGGCCTGCCTTCCATCCTCACCATTTTGCTTATTGGTCAGGGGCTGGCGCGTTTCAGTTACCAGTTATTTGGCCCCACGCCTTATCCCCTCGGCATCTTTGCCCTAAGCCTGATTGCAAGTGCCTATATGGGTGAAATCTTTCGTGCGGGTATTCAGAGCATCGAACAGGGGCAGATGGAAGCCTGTCGGGCGCTGGGCATGAGTTATAGCCGGGCCATGCGGCTGGTGATCATCCCACAGGGCATCCGGCGTGTATTACCCGCCATCGTGAACCAGTTTATCGCCATCATCAAAGACTCTTCACTGGTGTATCTGCTGGGGCTGATGACTTATCAGCGCGAGCTGTTCCGGGTAGGCCAGGATGCTGCGGTACTGAGCGGCAACCTGTCTCCCCTGATGCTGGCCGGCCTGTTTTATCTGGTGATTACCGTGCCACTCACGCACGCCGTGAACCACATCGACATCCGTTACCGCACCGGACGCCGTCGTGCTGCGGCCCCTCAAAGCGGTTTAAAAGAAATCGATGAAGTGGAGGTAAAACGGGCGGTCGCGCCCACTGCCTCTCTGACCAGCGGACAAGGACATTAACATGGCAACCTCTTCTGCCTTTCATGGCGCAAGTCTTGAGCTGCGCAATCTGACCCTGGCATACGGCCCGATTGAAGTGCTGCGCAATGTGTCGTTAGCCATCGCCCCCGGCACCACAACCTGCATTATCGGCCCTTCCGGGTCAGGAAAATCGACGTTACTGCGGGGCATCAACCGCCTGCATGAACCCAAAAGCGGCGATGTTTTACTCGCCGGCCGCTCGGTATTAAAAGACAAACCCGATGCGCTGCGACTGCGCATCGGCATGGTGTTTCAACACTTCAATTTGTTCCCCGACCACAGCGCGCTGGAAAACGTGGCGCTGGCACCGTGGAAAGTCAAAGGCCAGCCGAAAGCGAAGGCGCTGAGCATTGCCAGGCAACGTCTGGCCGAAGTGGGATTAGCACAACGCACCGATCATCGACCGCGCGATCTTTCCGGGGGGCAGCAGCAACGCGTTGCCATCGCCCGGGCGCTGGCGATGGAACCGGAAGTGATGCTGTTTGACGAAGCCACCTCCGCACTCGACCCCGAACTGGTGAAAGGCGTGCTGACGCTGATGGCCGAGCTGTGCCAGCGTGGCATGACAATGGTGGTGGTGACACATGAGATGGGATTCGCCCGACGCGTTGCCGACCAGGTGGTATTTATGGACGAAGGCGAGATCGTCGAAGCCGGCACGCCCGAGCAACTGTTTGAACGTCCCCAGTCTGCCCGTTTACAGCGATTTTTATCGGAGGTGCTCTGATGTCACATTCTACCGTTTCAGGCCCTGTCCGCACGGCGCTGGTGGGTTTTGGTATTGCCGGAAACGTCTTTCATGCCCCGCTGCTAGCGCACAATGCCGATTACCGGCTTGACGTGATTGTCAGTCGCGATGAACAGCGCGTGGCATCCGCCCAGCAAGGTTACCCGCAGGCACGGATTGTGCCGGACTGGCCTTCGCTGATGCAGCTTATCGACAGCGGTGAAATCGCCCTGGATCTCATCGTGCTGGCCACACCACCCGCACAACATCGTGAACAGGCTTTGCAGGCCAGTATGCGCGGCATTCATCTGGTGGTGGACAAACCCTTCGCCCCTGACGTCGAGGCGGCAGAAGCGATGATTAGCGCTGCCCGTCAAGCCAATACCTTGCTGACGGTCTTTCACAATCGCCGTTGGGATGGGGATTTTCTGACGCTTAAGCGCCTGGTGCAGGAAGAGGCGTTTGGCACAGTAAGAAGTTTTGAATCCCGCTTTGAGTGGTGGCGACCTGAGGGGTTTGGCAACTGGCGTGACACGGTGTCCCTTGCACAAGGCGGCGGCCTGCTGCTGGATCTCGGCAGTCATCTGATTGATCAGGCCATACAGCTATTCGGTCCGGTAGAGGAAGCCAGCGCCGAGTTAGCCCGCTATTCGGGCCAACAGTCGGACACCGATGAGGATTGTTTTGTCTCCTTACTGCATAAAAACGGCGTGCGTTCGCGGCTGTGGATGAACGGTCAGGCTGCCCTGAACGCACCGCGCTTCCATCTGCTGGGCAGCAAGCGCGCCTTTACCCACTGGGGACTGGATAACCAGGAGCCACAGCTGGCTGCAGGCATGTCGCCCACGGACAACCAGTACGGCGTTACGCCGCCCGAAGGTTATCCCCGGATGGGGACCGCGGAGGAAAGCGATGTCGTTATCCTGCAGCGCGGTAACTATCCCGCATTTTATCAATTGCTTGCCAGTGCGCTTTTGCATGGCGGCCCACCGCCTGTCGAGACAGATGAGGCGCTTGCGGTACTGAAGCTTATCGATCAGCTTCATCAGCAAAACCGCGTGCGCACTGCCTGAACGGCGTAACTTTTTAACAAAGGAATCAATCATGACTGAACAAGCTGTAGTCAAAACCGTTGTTGTACTGGGCGGTGGCGTGCTGGGCGTATCGACCGCCTGGCAACTGGCCAAAGCCGGTGCCAGAGTGACGCTGGTAACCGAAGCGGAACTCTGCTCCGGGGCCTCGGGACGTTCACTTTCCTGGCTCAACTCGTCGGGCGAACGGTCGCAACCTTATCATGCGCTAAGAATGGCAGGGATTGCGCGTTACCATACCCTGTTTGCACGCCATCCCGATCTCGACTGGCTGCGTTTTGATGGCGCGCTGTTCTGGGAGGAGGACGATGATACGGGAACCCTGGCGCGCCATGATTACGAAAAAGCGCATGGCTACGAATCTCTCCTTGTCGATCACACCACAGTAAATCGTGTTGACCCTCAGGTGAACAGAACCGCCCTTACCCGTGTCGCGATTGCCAATCCGGGTGAAGGCTGGGTCAGTCTGCCCCATCTTATGGAACATCTGATTCATGAGTTCAAAGCCTCAGGCGGCGAAGTCGTTGAGCATGCGGGAAAAGCAAGCGTAATCACCACTGCGGGGCGTGCGACAGGCATTCGTAGCGAAAAGCGCGGTGAGTTTAGCGCAGATCGTGTGCTTGTCGCCTGTGGCCCCTGGACACCCGAGGTGGTTGCGCCGCTTGGTGTGCACATTGCAAACGCGTCGCCTGTCGCCATGCTGGTCACCAGCACTGCACAAAATCAGGGTTTGCAGGTTGTCATGAACACGCCGCGCGCGGCGATACGCCCCAATCCGGGCAATACGCTGGCGGTGGACCATGACTGGTACGAAGAGGATATCGTTGCGCATGCCGATGGTCAGTACAGCATTGATCAGGCGGTCATCAGCCAGTTAATGGCGGAAGCCGGTAAACTGATTGGTGAGGGTAAACCCCTGGACGCAAAGAGCTGGAAAATCGGGTTAAAGCCGGTTCCGGGTGACGGGGAACCGGTTGTCGGGGAGCTGAAAAAAGTGCCGGGGTGCTTTGTTGCGTTTACCCATTCGGGCGCAACGCTGGCACTGATTTTGGGCGAGCTTCTCACCGATGAAATACTCAATGGTGTGCAACATCCGATGCTCGCCACTTTCCGGCCAGAAAGGTTTAGCTAAGCCCTTTCCAGCGTCATGGCGGTGATGCGGTGATGGCCGTTATGGCGCTGGATGAACGCCCTGAAGCCTGTCACTGCCGTGCATGTCGTTACTGGCGCAGGCTTGATTTTGACTCGACTGCAGAAAGAGACAAATATCAGGTCTGCTAACCTCGGTTTCCGCAGTTTTAGCGGCTGTGTCTCACACCAGGGCTGTCACGGCGGTCCTGAAAAGCGCCACCGCCAACCCGCTTCGCGCGTTAAAGCACTGTCACGCCGCGCGGGTGATTCAGAGCAATCTGAATCCCCCCAACAGAAACGCGCGCTGCTGCGTCGCGCGCCGGTCTTACCCTTTCCCTCCTGCCCGTTAACCGCCAGCAGGGTTAAGCATCCTTTTTTCAGTCATCTACACTTTAGCCATTCATTCCCGGCAACCCGCAGCGGTTAGCCCATGCAAAGGACGACACTATGACTGAACAATCGACAACAAATCACGCCTGGCTTCTGGCTTCACGCCCACAGGGTGAACCAACGGAAGATAATTTCCGTTATGTTGCGCAGCCGACGCCGGAGATTAAAGACGGCGAGATCTTACTGCGGACGATTTATCTGTCACTGGACCCTTACATGCGTGGACGCATGGATGAGGGAAAATCGTACGCGCCACCGGCTGAGCTGGATCAACCGATGGTCGGCGGTACGGTCTGTCAGGTCGCTGCATCCAAAAACAGTGAGTTTAAAGAGGGCGACTGGGTACTTTGCCAAAGTGGCTGGCAGGAATATGCGGTTTCTGATGGCAAAGATGTTGCCCGTCTGGATAACAATCTGCCCCATCCTTCCTGGGCGCTGGGTATTCTGGGCATGCCCGGTTTTACCGCCTATATGGGATTAATGGACATCGGTCAGCCGAAAGAAGGTGAAACCCTCGTGGTCGCCGCTGCAACCGGTCCGGTGGGTGCCACTGTGGGTCAGTTAGGTAAAATGAAAGGCTGTCGCGTGGTGGGCGTGGCGGGCGGCGAGGAAAAATGCCGTCATGCTGTAGAAAATCTGGGGTTCGATGCCTGTATCAATCATCACAGCCCGGACTTTGAAGAACAGCTTAAAAACGCCTGTCCGGACGGCATCGATATCTATTTCGAAAACGTCGGTGGCAAAGTGTTCGACGCCGTCTTCCCGCTGTTAAATACCGCCGCGCGCGTGCCAGTCTGCGGTCTGGTTTCCGCCTACAGCCAGAAAGCACTCCCTGCCGGTCCGGACAGAACCTCGCTGATTATGGCGGGCATCCTGAAACGTCGCATTCGTATGCAGGGTTTCATTATTTTCCAGGATTACGGCCATCGTTATCCCGAATTCCTGAAAGCCATGACGCCGTTGGTTGAGAGCAAAAAAATTCAGTATCGCGAACACGTGATTGAGGGCCTTGAACAGGCCCCCAAAGCCTTTATCGATATGCTGAACGGCAAAAACTTCGGAAAAACCGTGGTTAAAGTCGCCTCGTAATCCAGCCGATCCTGTAAAAATGCAACGTCCCTGACGTTGCATTTTTTTATCTGATCGGGCGTGAGACGTGCTCTGCCGCAGCATCGTTGGCGGTTGCTACCGCGTGCGCAAGGTCATGGCCATCATTAAGCGCCTTGCACAAGACGCCCATAAAGCAGTCACCCGCGCCGTGCGTGCTGACCAGCGTAATCTGACGGGCAGGCAGGCTGTGCGTTTCGCCGGCTTCGCTGAAAGCCACGCCATGTTCCCCTGCCGTGACCACAACACGACTGAAACGTGATGCCAGCTGCTCTGCCGCCTGTCTGGCTGACAGCAGATCGGTCACCGCTACGCCGCTCATATCACGGGCTTCAACCGCATTCACCACCAGCAAATCGACGCAGCGTTCAAATTCGGCAGAGAGCTGGCGAGCCGGGGCGGCATTTATACATACCGGAATACGCTGCTGCCGCGCAGCCTGCGCCGCCGCCAGATTCACCGCTTCCGGCACTTCATTTTGCAGCACCAGCATCGACACATCCTGCCAGAAACCGGCCTGCATGAACGGCTCCGCCGCTATGTACTGATTGGCATTGGATACCACCACCGCGCCATAGTCGCCTTCCGCGTCGGTAATCGCCACGCTCATGCCAGACGGGACATCCTTAATCGTTGCGACCGAATCGGTGTTAACCCCGGCCTGACGCAGCGTATTCAGTAAAAACGCGCCCTGTTCATCGGCCCCTACGGCCCCGATAAAACGTACATCTGCGCCAGCGTTGGCTGCCGCTATCGCCTGGTTACCGCCTTTGCCACCAAACTTATAGTGGCAGGCGTTTCCCATTACCGTTTCGCCCTTTTCAGGCCGATGATGGGCATCCAGCATAATGTCGTAATGAAGACTGCCGGTGACTGCAATTTTACTCATGCTCAGAATTCCCGCAGATCCTGAACCGCATGCTGGGTTTTGATCAGGTTTTTCTCCGCCCGCTTTAAATCCTTTTTCGCGATAGCCACGAACAGCGCATCCAGTATATTTAACTGGGCAATTCGTGATGCGGCATTTTCACCTAACAGATGCGATCCCTGAGAAGTTGAATTAAGTACCACATGCGCATGACGCGCAATAGGCGACTCGGCGTAATTCGTAATCACAATCACTCTGGCACCGTTACGGGCGGCTAATTTAACCGGATCGTTCACAGCACGCGTGGCACCGGAGTGACTGATGGCGATAACCACATCATCATCAGATAACACTGCCGCAGACATCAGCATTATATGGGCATCATCATAAGCGGTGGATTTAATCCCAATCTTAAGCATCTTGTGGGAAAGATCGCGCGCAACCGTTGCCGATCCGCCCACGGCATAAAGATCGATATGACGAGCCTTAAAAATAATCTCTGCCGCACGGTTAAATTCAGAGACATCTAAAACCGACAGGGTTTCTTCAATGGCCTGAATTGAGGTTCTGAATACTTTCGCCAGTAACTGTTCCGATGAATCATCGGGCTCAATTTCCGCATGCAAACCTGCCACTTCAGAGGCGTTATAATAAATTAAACTGCTTCTGAAATTTCTGAATCCTGTGAAGTTAAGCTTTTTCGTGATCTTAACCACCATTGCTTCCGATACACCGTTTTCCTGCGCGATCTCTTTTAACGACGTTTGTTCGGTAATATCGGTTCTGGCAGTGATTGCCTCAATAACCCGCCGTTCTAACGGCGTCAGTTGAGGTAATCGCATACGTATCTGAGCGCCAATGGCTCGCGGATCTTGCTTCATTACTTGCCTCGGGTCGCTCGGTCAATCAACATCGCTATGATAATAATAAGACCCGTAGCGAGCAATTGATAAAACGCCTGAATATTAAGCAAGGTCAGACCGTTACGCAGCGCCCCCAAAATAATCACCCCAATCAGGGTGCCAAAGATACTGCCTTTGCCGCCCATTAATGACGCGCCGCCAATGGCCGCAGCGGCGATGGCGTCCAGCTCCCACAGGTTGCCGATGGTCGGTTCCGCCGCGCCCAGGCGGCCAATCAGAATCAGCGATGCCAGAGAGGCCAGCATGCCTGAGATCACGTACACCGTGACTTTGGTTCGTTTGACCGGCACACCGGCCACGCGGGCCGCCTCTTCATTGCCGCCAATCGCCAGAATGTACTCACCCAACGGGGTTTTGTTCATTACCGTCCACAGGCAGAGGGCAATCACGGCCACCACGACGATGGGCGTTGGCACACCGAACACCGTGCTGTTAATCAGGCTGCGGAACGACATCGGAATACCAAAGACCGGATTGCCGCCGGTGTAGATCAGCGCGATGGCACGAAACAGCGACAAGCCGCCCAGCGTCACGATAAAGGGTTGCAGCCCGGCATAGGCGATAAGCGTACCGCTGAAAATACCGCTCAGTGCGCCAATGCCCAGCGTGGCGATAATCGCCAGAGGCACAGGCACGCCAGAGACCATGAGCGTTGCGCCAAACACGGCAGACAGTGCGGCGGTTGGCCCGACCGATAAATCAATACCGCCTGAAATAATCACCAGCGTCATGCCCAGAGCAATTAAGGCATTAATCGAAGATTGCTGCAAAATATTCAACAGATTCGGGACGGTAAAAAATACCGGCGACAGGAAAGAGAATGTCACCACAATAATCAGTAAGCCAATTAAGGTTCCGGCATCGCGCAGGTTAAATTTCAACAGCGGTGATGCACGGCCAACCGGCTGCATATTTGTTTCAGTCGTCATAGTGATAACCTTTATAGAGAGGTGTTCGCTCAGGCAGTTTCGACATCTTTAATCGCAAAGCGGGCAATATTGTCTTCGGTAATCGCCTCGCCCTTTAACTCTTTCGTTATTTTTCCTTCCCGCATCACTAATACGCGATCGGAGATGCGAATAATTTCTGTCATCTCTGACGAGACAACAATAATGGCTTTACCTGCCTGCGCCAGTCGTTCAATCAGATTATAAATTTCGGATTTGGCACCAATATCAATGCCGCGCGTGGGTTCATCAAATAAAAAGACCTTGGCATCCGCTGCGACCCAGCGTCCGATAATGACTTTTTGTTGATTTCCGCCACTCAGCGTACCGATGGTTTTTTCAATATCCATAGGGCGAAGTTTAAGGTCGCTCATGACATCGTGCGCCACCCGATTTAACCGGACTTTATTTATCACACCCGCCAGGGTGAACTGACGCATGGACGGCAGCGCCATATTCATCTTCACCGAGCGCGCTTTAATAATGCCCTCTTTTTTCCGGTCTTCCGGTACCAGACCGATTCCGGCTTTTATGGCCGCGCTGATATTATGATTCGGGACGGGCTGACCATTGACCTGCACCGTGCCGCTGCTGCGCTTGTCAATACCGGCAATCAGCTTGAGCAACTCGGTGCGTCCTGCCCCGACCAACCCGGCAATGCCCAACACTTCCCCGGCGTTGACGCTAAAATTAGCGGGTAATATTTCGTTGCCACGCGCCAGATTTTCGACCCGCAACACTTCCTGTGCGGTCACGAAGGCGTTGTGATCGAGCCTTTCTATCTTACGGCCGACCATTTTGGCGACGATGCTCTCTTCATCTTCGTCACAGATATTCACCACCCCGACCTGTTTACCATCGCGCATGATGGTCGCCCGGTCGCAGACCCGGAAAATCTCGTTCATCTTGTGTGACACATAGATCAAGGACACACCCAGCGACTTGAGATCGGCAATCAGTTCAGCCAGCCGGTCAAATTCGCGCGGCGTCAGGCTGGATGTCGGCTCATCCATGGCGATGATTTTAGCGTCATCCAGTAACGCACGGGCAATTTCGACGATCTGCTGCTGAGACACTTTAAGATCTTTGATCGGGCTGTTGGGATCGATCGTGGGATCAAGCCGTTTCAAAATCAGCGTGGCGCGCGACAGCTGGGCTTTTTTATCCACCCACCACCCTTTTGCTTTGGTCAGTGGGCGGCCCAGGAACATATTCTGCGCAACCGAGAGCTCTGGAACGTGTTGCAGTTCCTGGTGGATCATCGCAATCCCCGCATGACGGGCGCTGAGTGGGCTTTTCATCTGCACCGTCTTACCGTTGACGCTGATTTCTCCACTGTCTGCGCCCCGCACACCGGAAAGAATATTCAACAGCGTGGATTTCCCCGCGCCATTCTCACCAATCAGGGCATGCACTTCACCGGGCTTCACAAAAAAGTCGACATTCTGTAAAGCTGCGGCGCTGCCGTAGGTTTTGTTGATGCCGCGCATCATTAAACGATACTGTTCCATACGCTCTCCGCCAGGCTTACTGTTGCGCTAAAAGTTGACGCAGCTTGTCCATGTCTTTGGTGGAAAATGCATCCGCATTCTCTTTGGTGATCAGCGCCTGCGGGGTGGAAACCACGCGTGAGATTTTCTGGCCGTTAATCAAACGCAGCATCACATCCATCGCCACTTCACCCGTCAGCACCGGGAAGCTGTCCACGGTACCGGTCAGTTCGCCGCGCTTGATGGACGCATAGGCATCGGAGATCCCGTCAGTACCAAATACGGCTACCTGTTTGGCTTTGTCCATCGAACGCACCGCTTCCACGACACCCAATGCCATGGTGTCGTTATTGGCGTAAAAGCCGATCAGGTCAGGATGCTGTTGCAGAATAGTACTGGCGGCGTTAAATGCCTGCTCACGGCTCCAGTTGGCCGGTACGCTGGCCACCACATTGAACTTGCCGTTGGCCTTCAGCGTTTCTTTAAATCCTCTGGTGCGCTGTCCGGCAGCATAGACGCCAGGCTGCCCTTCAATCACCGCAACTTTGCCGCCCTGCGGATGGTGCTCGATAAACCATTTCGCCACCCGCACACCGTTGTCTTTCTGGACGTTACCGACGTAATGTTCGGCATCTGGCATCACCGCATCGTTAACGTTCACTACCGGGATTTTTTTACTGTTGGCGCTTTCCAGTGCAGGCTCAAGGTTAATGTCGGTTTGCGGGGAAACCAGCAGGCCGTTATAGCCCTGGGAAATCATGGTTTCGGCAATCGACAGCTGCCCCAGTTGATCGTCTTCATTCGCTGCGGCCTGATAAGCCACGGTGATGCCATATTTTTTAGCGGCGTTCTGATAACCCTCGCCCAGCAAACGCCAGTATTCATTGGTCAGGGTTTTAGAGACACCACCGATTTTGAGCGATTTATCGATCTTGGGCATCGCGCCATATTTACTGTCGAGCTGCGACCATTCGGTGCGATCCTGTTCGGTATCGGACTTGAGCGGCGCCATCTCTGCGGCATAGACACTGGCGCACAGCAGCGAGGAAGCGATGACGGCGAGTAAACGTTTTTTCATTTTTTCAGCCTTTTATTATGCATTTGTAGGGTAAGATTTTGCTGTTCTGCAGCTGACGCCCTGCATTAACGCGCCAGCATAATGTCGTTGACGATTTGCTGTGAGGCGACGGCGTCCTGACGGCTTATCGCCTCCATCAATGCGGGATTATCGTTAAGCTGGTCGCAAAGCTTGAGTAATCGCGTCACGGTGGCGATGTTGATTTCTGCTTCGCGCACCGGGTCCAGCCCGCTGGCATCCGGGAAGGTGTCAAAATAGTAGGCACCCTGATAACCATCGCGCTGCATCTGCCACAGAAACTCCAGCGTGGCGCGCGGATTAACCGATGCCGCCATCAGCCCGTCATCCCGTTTGCCCCAGCCGTCATTCAAATCCAGCCCCAGCAGCCTTGAACGACGTGCCACCATGGCCGCCGCCCAGGCAGGAATTTCATTGGCGAACAGGACATGGGCAAAATCCAGCGTGATGCCCAGATTAGGGCTACCGGCTTCTTCTACGGCCAGCAGGCAGGTTGTTACGTTAGGAAAGATGCTGTAGGCGCGAGGCTCATTGGGTTTGTATTCAATGCTCACATCCACGTCCGGCGCATAGTCGGCGATTTCACGCACCGCACTCACCGCGTCCTCCCAGATTTTTTTGTAATCGACCTGGAAGCAGTAGTCGAAACCGTCCTGCCCCATCCATAACGTCATTAACCGGGAGCCAAACTCGCGGCCGGTATCGATGCCGCGCTTGGTCAGATCAATCGCCTCACGGCGAATCTTTGCGTCGGGATGCGTAAACGCACCGATTTTGAACTGCGGTGCATCCCAGCGCATCTGCATGCCGTTGACCGACAGGCCGGCGTCGTCGATAGCCTGACGCAGGGTTTTCACATCACTGGTCAGGTGCTGGGGATAGTTGAGATCCAAATGCGTTAAGCCTTTAACCTTGCCCGCGCGCGCAACCATTTGCAGTACAGAGGGTTTGCCCTGCAAATCCGGCCAGTAGAGATGTGCCCCTGAAGCGAATGAGTTAAGACGTGTAGCAAACTTTAAATCTGACATGAGGCTCAATCCTTAGTAACAGGGTTGTAATGTACTTTCCTTTTTCACAACTAAATGTGAAGTTATAATAGAATTTACTCTTTACGCGATAACGCGCAACCGTTGTTGTGGGGGAAATAAGTAAATTGCGAGGGCGGTCACGTATTAATCACCTCAGGCAACAACCTGCGGTGATCAGTCAAAAAGACACAACCTCTGCGTCAGCAAGGCGTTGCGGGGACAGGTGCGGGAAGGCGTCAGAAACGGGCAGGCGCCGTAAAAATGCACATCGGCGCGGGATCGGCCATTGCTGTGTCCAGATTTACGCTACGCTTACTCCATGCATTACCCTTACAAAAATGGAGACAATTTCAATGAGTCATGATGAGCGTAAACCCACCACAACAGACGCTGGTATTCCCGTCGCCAGTGATGAACACTCCCTTTCCGTCGGTCCCGACGGTCCGCTGGTGCTTCACGACCACTACCTGATTGAACAAATGGCCAACTTCAACCGCGAGCGTATTCCTGAGCGGCAGCCCCATGCGAAAGGAAGCGGCGCGTTTGGCTTTTTTGAGGTGACTGAAGATGTGAGTCGCTACACCAAAGCCAAAGTCTTTCAGCCGGGCACGAAAACCGACGTCGTGATGCGTTTTTCAACGGTGGCTGGCGAGCGCGGCAGTCCGGATACCTGGCGCGATCCGCGCGGATTTTCCATTAAGTTTTATACCAGCGAAGGCAATTACGACATGGTGGGCAACAATACACCGGTGTTCTTTATTCGCGATCCCATGAAGTTCCAGCATTTTATCCGCTCGCAAAAGCGCCGCGCCGATAACAATCTGCGTGACAACGACATGCAGTGGGATTTCTGGACCCTGTCACCCGAATCATCACACCAGGTCACCTGGCTGATGGGCGATCGCGGTATCCCTAAAAACTGGCGTCATATGAATGGTTACTCCAGCCACACCTATATGTGGGTGAATGACCAGGGTGAGAAGTTCTGGGTGAAATACCACTTCCATACCGATCAGGGCATTGAAAACCTGACGCAGGAAGAAGCCGACAAGCTGGCAGGGGAAGATGGCGATTACCACACGCGTGACCTGTTCATGTCTATCAAAAACGGCCATTTCCCGAGCTGGACGTTGTACATGCAGATCATGCCGTTTGCCGACGCTGACCACTATCGTTACAACCCTTTCGATTTGACCAAGGTCTGGCCGCACAGTGATTATCCGCTAATCAAAGTCGGCAAGCTGACGCTCAACCGGAACCCGACCGATAACCATGCGCAGATTGAACAGGCCGCTTTCGAGCCCAATAATCTGGTGCCTGGCATTGGACTCAGCCCGGACAAGATGCTTCTCGGTCGCGTGTTTGCCTATGCCGACGCCCACCGCGCACGACTTGGGGTGAACTATAAGCAGATTCCGGTTAATGCCCCGCAGTCGCCGGTGAACAGCTACAGCAAAGATGGCGCGATGCGCATGAACCCGGTGTCCGATCCGGTTTATGCACCTAACAGCAAAGGTGGCCCCGCCGCCGATGGCGATCGTTATCCCACCGACTCTGTCTGGTCTGCCAGCGGTGATATGGTGCGTGCGCCTTACACTTTGCGTCGGGACGATGACGACGTCGGCCAGGCAAATACCTTAATCAACAAGGTGATGGATGACGCCGCGCGCGACAGGCTGGTGAATAATGTCAGCGGGCATCTGCTGAACGGCGTTGAAGAACCGGTGCTTTCACGTGCCTTTGCCTACTGGCGCAATATCGATCAAACCATCGGCGACCGTATCGCCAGCAAGGTGCAGGAAGCGCGCGCTAAGCGCTAACCCGCACGCCAAACGGTGGCGTTCGCCACCGTTTATTGGCTTTTCTGACGTTCTCAGCCATGTCTGGCACAAAACTGCTCAATGTCGTCTGACTGAAAATCGGCCAGGTTTGCCATGATTTTTTCCAGCGGCCAGTTCCACCATGCAATGTGCTGTAACCGGCTTGCAATGGCCGGATGAAAGCGAACGCGAATCGGTTTTGCTGGCACACCGCCGACCACGGTATAAGGCGCAACGTCTTTCGTCACCACCGCACCCGCCGCCAGGACCGCCCCATCGCCAACCGTCACGCCCGGCAGCACAATCACGCCATGGCCTATCCAGACGTCGTTGCCAATCACTACCCGGTCCTCACGGCGCGCCGTGAAAAAACCGTGGTCGCGCGTCGCGGCAGCATCATAATACTCTGGGCAATAGGTAAAGCGGTGTTGTGATGCCCGATCCATAGGATGGTTGGGCGCGCCAATACGCACCTGATTGGCGATGGCGGTGAAGCGGCCTATTTCGGTATCGGCTATGCAGCAGTGCTCGCCGACGTAAGAGAAATCGCCAATGGCGCTGTACTCAAGGTAACTGTGCGCCAAAATTTCACACTGCGCCCCAACCTCGGTTTCACGCATACGTACGCTGGTGTCAATTTCGGTCTGCTGAAGCCTGGCGGGTTTGACTGCGGCAAGTGACATGAAAAACTCCCGGATCTGGTCTGATGTCTGGATAAGTCGTGCCTTTCGGGCGCCTGATTGCCGCGCCACTGTAGCCGGGAAAGATGACAGGCAATTGACAACGAAAAAGGCGGAGTGGTTAGCTCCGCCTTGGTCAAAGTTCCGGTTAGTTTGCATGACCGGTCAGTTGCATAAGGGCAACGATGATCTGCAAGATGATCCGGATAATCTCCAGAATCAGCTTTGTCAGTTCCATCACTTTCCTTCTCCCACAACAGGAGCGCGCTGTTCAGCAGCCGGGGCTTTACCCTTACCCGCCGGGTGCCTGAGCACATCTTTGTGGAGAGGGCTGAGCGGCACTCATGGTTTAAGCCACAGGTCAGCACCACCTGTTACCTGCCGGGATTTATGTAACCGTGCTCCCCTGGAAGCAGTCAGTTAACCATGAGGCGATGCCCAACACTCAACAACTGTATAAATATACAGCATTTTCACTAAACTTGAAGTCTGCGGCGGCACTCTTTACAATCTGTTTGTGGAGAGTGCTGAGCACCTCGTTCGCCATCCGGTTACCCGCCGGGCAACGAACACAAGAAAAAAGGATTTGGCATCACGCCAAATCCTTTTTTTATGCCTGCTATTTACCGCTTAGTTCGCCGAACTGACGCGCCAGATGGAATCACCCGCATCATCTGCGATGATCAAACCGCCCTGTTTGTCACTGGCCAGGCCGACCGGTAAGCCGCGCACCTCTTTTTCATCTTCGGTTAAAAAGCCCGATACCACGGTTTGCGGTTGCCCCACCGGTTTTCCGTTCTCGAACTTCACCCAAACCACTTTGTAGCCGTTAAGCGGTTTACGGTTCCAGCTCCCGTGCTCGCTGATAAATGCGCCGCCGCGATACTGTGGCATATTCTCCGCGCCATAGAACAGCAATCCCAGCGGGGCGACATGCGAGCTTAGTGCATAGTCAGGCTTGATCGCTTTTTCGACCAGGTCTGGACGCTGCGGCTGTGCCCGTACATCCACATGTTGACCAAAATAGCTGTAGGGCCAGCCATAGAAGCCGTTCTCTTTCACGGAGGTCAGGTAATCAGGCACGAGGTCCGAACCAATTTCGTCACGCTCGTTAATCACCGCCCACAGCTGCTTCGTCTGGGGTTCCCAGCCAAGACCGGTGGGATTACGCAAACCGCTGGCGTAGATACGACTGGCACCGCTGGCGGCATCCACTTCCAGAATGGCGGCGCGGCGATATTCTGCGCCGATGCCGTTCTCGGTAATGTTGCTGTTGGAACCCACGCCAACATAGAGTTTACTGCCGTCCGGACTGGCGAGCAGCGCTTTGGTCCAGTGGTGGTTGATCGGGCCACCAGGTAACTCGGTAACCCGTTGCGGAGCGGTCCGAATTTCGGTTTGTCCTTCGGTATAAGGGAATTTCACCAGGCTGTCTGCGTTGGCGACATACAAGGTGTTACCCACCAGCTGCATACCAAACGGGGCGCTCAGGTTGTCAATAAAGCGGTGCTGTTCCCATTTTCCGTTAACGTTACGCAGCAGGGTAATGCGGTTGCCGCCCTTACCACCTTTCCCCGAGGCATTTTTCACCAGACCGGTGATTAACTCTTTGGGTTTCGTCGTGGGTTTGGGCATGCCGTTGGATTCGGCAATCAGAATATCGTTATTGGGCAGCACATAAACCTGACGCGGATGCTGAAGATGGTCAGCAATCTTCTCAATCTTCAGGCCCTGCGCCACCGTAGGTTTTTCGCCGTTCTTCCACGGCACGCCTTTAGGCACCTGCATTGGCGGTACCATAAAGTTTTTGGCGTCGGGTAATTCGGGATTGGCACCCGTTTGCTTTTGCGGATCGATTGTCGCACCGGTATCACAACCCGTCAGCAGGGCCATCATCGTCAGCGCAATAAGGGAATGTTGCGGCATTTTCATTATGGCTTCTCCTTAAGCAGTACGTTGACGCAGTGCAAGTTGCACATTCGCCAGCAGCAGCAGTATCACGACCAGCGTCGACAGCACAGCCGCCGTCGGCACCACGGCATAAGCATCACGGCTGTGAATAAAGGCATTGGCGATAGCCAGAAGAACGGCAACCAGGGAGAGCCAGAAATGGGTTTTCTCGGGTGCGGTACTGCCGCGAAACATATAAACCAGACTAATTACTCGGGGCAGGATTGCCATCACCAGGCCGATGGCAATCAGCCAGCTGGCACTGATTGACCAGAGAATGATATAGGTCTTCATATAGATGATGTCGAACAACCAGGCTGCCACAAAAAAGCCAAGCGGCACGGGTTCCAGAAGAGCATAAAGCGTCACGGCAACGGCCGATCGTCCAGAGGTATTGCGCATTTTCATCTCCATTTTCAATAATAATACCGCTCAGGCACAGCGCATTACGTTTCCATCGCGCGGTAAACCTGCCTGTAAAATATTAGTAAACCTGAAGGAAAATGAAGGTTTTAATTCACATTCGTGGTGTTTTTTACTGCAACCGCGTTGCGGTTAGGGATGTGGCGGCAGAAAGCGGCCCGGATAATCTGCCTGAATAGCCTGTTGAGCCGGGTGGCGGCCAAACCACCTGTAGCGGTTTAGCGCAATACAGTCGTAAAAAAAATTACTGATGCGCGGGGGAAACCAGCGCAGCACGCTCAGCGCCCGCCACGGCATCGGTAGCTGCTGCATCACACGCAGCACCGCCTGTGCCCGCAGCCAGTGCCGATCGCCACGGATATAGACGATGGTATTGATATTGTCCTCCGGCAACCCCGCCCACTTCAGCAGCGCTTTGCCCTGCTCACTTTGCACCGCAGCAAAACGGACCTGCTGCGCCAGTTGGTGGCGCAGCAGGAAACTCACCCAGCCTGTACAGAGTTTGCAAACGCCATCATAAAGCACGACGCTCTCGCCCGTTTGCAGATAAGGCGGCTGTGGCATGCTGCTTCTCCTCGGTATTATCCTCATCAGAAGCAGTATAGCCTGCCCGGCCCAGAGACTGAGCCAGCCACTGGATCACGGCGTGCTCGTCGATAGCACTGGCATTGACCTTTAACAGCGGCCCCAGTGCCATCGGCTGCGCTTCCTCAGCCAGACGACGCAACTCAGGAAGGTACTCAGCACCGGGATGACCCGGCATGCGTTGCGTCAGCCGCGCCTGGTAGCGTGCCACGGCGGCGTCCGGTGAGATCTGCATCCACACCTCCAGCACGTCATTCACGCCAGCCCGCTGTAATCCCTGCTCCAGTACCGTTTTAGGCTGAAAGCCAAACCAGGCATCAATCAGGAATACGCAGTCGCTGGGCGACTGGCCGATGATATTCCAGATAGCCTGATAAGCCGCACAGCCCAGCTGTCGGTTGCGCTGGCGATCGACCGGCGCAAAGCTGGACATAAACGGCTCCTTCAGGCTGTCCAGCGTTAACACCGGCAAGGAAAAGCGCTGTGACAACGTGCGGGCCAGCGTGCTTTTCCCGGAGGCAGGAATCCCGTTAACTAACACCACGCGCTTTATGTCAGTCTCACTGGTCATAGGATCTCCATTACTTCCGCAACGCTGCTGGCACGCCGTAATTTTACCAGCGTCTCTTCATCCTCAAGCATACTGACAATGGCGCGAATGCCCTCTTCTATGTGCGCATTACTGTCGCGGGCACCAAACATGATCACAATATCCGCCTTATCGCTTCCCTCAAACGAGATGGGTTCCGCCAGCAATACCATGCTGAAGCAGTCGCGGATAACGCCCGTTTCCGGGCGGGCATGGGGAATAGCGATACCTTCTTCAAACACGTAATAGGCACCATGCGTCAGCGTATTATCAATGACCGCCTGAGGATAAGAGGCATGAACATAACCGCCCTCCACCAGCGGTTTTGCCGCCATGGCAATCACCTGCCGCCAGTCCCTGGCGGCAATGCCTACCTGAACAGCATTGGCTTCCTGTAATAACTGTTTAATGGTCATTACTGCTCCTTAAACTGATTTACGCACCAGATTACGTAATTCATCAATTTTCACAAAAAGAGGATCAATGTCATCCCGGTAACGGCGGCTTTTCGCAAACAGGGATAATGCACGATTATATTCCAGCATTAATTGTTTCTGCGTTTCAATATCGCCTGAATTAATCGCCAGTTTCGCTTCCAGCGCAGTTATTTTTTCACTGACACTTTCTGCCTGACGATCCCGTTCTGCATCATCTGGGGCATTATTTCCCCCTTTCTTTTTCATGAATCCAAACATAGCGTCTCCTGCCCCGAAAAGCGCCAGGGCACCTCAGGTTTATTCACGTCGGGATAATAAAAGTGCTTAACGGAACAGCTGCATTTTCTCAACTAATACATTGGTGACGGCATTATTGGCAGGTACGAGGAAATTACGCACGCTGTCATTGACTTTGCCTTTCTCAAAGGTCGCTTTGCACTGGGCAACCCACTGCACATTCATTTCCGTGCCTACGTTAACTTTTTCGATACCGCTGCCCACGGCCAGGCGCATGTCCTCATCGCTGACCCCGGTTCCGCCATGCAGGACCAGCGGCGTTCCCGTGGCAGCCGTGATCTCCGCCAGGCGTTGATGCTGGATGTGGGCTTTACCGGTATAAAGGCCGTGAACGGTACCGATGGAGATGGCCAGCATGTCCACGCCGGTTTCATCCACAAAGCGTTTCGCATCCTCGACCGTGGTAAACACGATATCGCTCATTTCCACACATTTTCCGTCTTCAGAACCGCCGATAGCACCCAGCTCAGCCTCGACGGAAACATTCACGGGACGAGCCATATCAATCACCCTGCGGGTATTCGCGATATTCTCTTCCAGCGATAAATGTGAACCGTCATACATCACCGAACTGAATCCGGCATTAATTGCCGTCTGAATCGAGTCTAAATCGGAACAGTGATCCAGATGCAGACAGGTCGGAATATTTTTACTTTTGGATAATGACTTAATGGCATCAACCAATAATTCGTGCCCAAGATATTTCGCGGTCCCGGTTGATATTTGAATCATCAGTGGACTGTGCGTATTTTCTGCCGCTTTAAAAAACGCCGGCAACATCTCAAGACAGTGTAAATTAAACGACCCTACCGCTTTAAATTCACGTTCTTTGGCAATTTTCAGTAATTCGGTAAAGTTATAAAGTTTCATGCACGTTTTCCTCACGGGGCTTAGTGGATTTTCCGTTAACAAACCAGGCGATAGCGGTAACAAAAGCAACGAATACGGCGACAAACAGCCAGTTATGCTGGAAAGCATGTCCCAGAACCAGACCGGTACTGATCACGTCGGAATCACTGAAGGTCACGCCGGTAAAGCCGTAGCTTTCCAGCATCGGTACCAGAATGGCGGGCAGGAAGGTAATAAATAATCCGTGGACGAATCCACCAATCATTGCCCCGCGCCGTCCACCCAGTGCGTTACCAAATACGCCTGCTGTACCGCCGGCAAAAAAGTTGGTCAGCAAGCCGGGCAGAATCATCGCCAGACCAAACATTGGGAAGACCAGCATGCCCACAACAGAGCCGAGCGTGGTCGCAAGAAAGCCGACGATGACCGCGTTAGGCGCATAAGGGAACATGACCGGGCAGTCGAGTGCAGGTTTGGCATCCGGCACCAGTCGCATCGCAATGCCGCGGAAGGCCGGGACCAGTTCATTCAGCAGCAGTCTCACGCCGCTGTATAAAACAAAGACGCCCGCCACAAACTGGATAGACTGCATAAAGGCATACATCAGGTAGTTGGTACCACTGCTGTACTGGGCGATAAAGGCTGGACCTGCCGCCACAGCGGGAATCAGGTACATCGGCACCATGACCACCGCCATCGACAGATAGGTGTCCTGCAAAAACTTAAAGTTATCGGGGAGCTTTAAATCTTCCGTTGAGCGTGAGCCTCGGCCGACGACTTTCGCCACCGCCGCCGTGAGCAGATAACCGATAGTGCAGAAGTGGCCGAGCGCGACGTCATCCGAGTCCGTGATACGACGCACCACCGGCTGTGCCAGTGCCGGCATCACCACCGCCATAATGCCGCCGAAAATACCGCCGGTCAGAATTAACGGTAATCCGGTCAGACCGGCTTTGTAACCGATCACGGCCCCGATGGTTGCCATCCACAACAGCGCCTGGCCGGTGAGGAAGATGTATTTGAACGGTGTCAGGCGCGCAATGATGATATTGACGATAAAGATCACCAGTAGCGTCATGGCCACTTCCGAGCCCAGCTCACGGTTTGCCAGCCCGGCAATCGCGGCCACGTCAGTGATGTAGCCCTGCATGCCGAAACCGTGGGTAAAAATGCTGTTAAGGAAGGTAAGCGCACCCACAATAATGTTGATGCCCGCCATCATGATCAAGAAGCCCAGAAGGGTTTTAAAGGTCCCTTCCACGACCTTCCCGGCCGATTTTTTTTGCAGGACCAGTCCGATTAGCGCAATAAACGCGATCAGAATAGACGCCTGCCCCAATAAGTCTTTAACCAGAAAATTGATTACACTATTCATGATTAGCAACCTTCACATTACGTTCTTTTAAGAAAGCCACGATCTTTTGCTCAATTTCAGCTTTATCGGTGAGTTTATTTAATATAATTACGCGTTTAATTTGCTCTGGTGTGGCGTCGGCATTTAAGACATCCGCAAAGGCTTTTTGCGTTAAAATCATGTCGGATTTAAATGCGTTAGCTTCTGAAATCGTGGTGTGATCGATATCGGCTTCAATCTCCAGTTTTTTTAAAACTGATTTCGCACTCATTTCGATAGCGAAACTTGATCCCAGACCGCAACCACAGACACATAAAATTTTCAGCATGTTTTCTCCTCACAATATATGCAGTTGTTTAGCGAGTTTATAATGGTGCCCTTCTGTATCGACCAGGCGTTTTTTCATGCTTATTAAGTCAATCGGAATAGGCTTATTGCTGCCATTAATAATGACGGCTTTATTACGCATTCCGGATTGAATACAACGGACGACTTCACTTGCCATAATGGTGCCCTGATAAATCTCCTCACAGGTGGGGTCGCCATTACGCAGTCCATAGCCGACGATCGTTTTGCGAATACGCACGCCGATCAACGGTTCAAGTTGCTTGATTAATGTATCAATCGCGCCCTGAAATCCCGGTGAATATTCTCGTGTGTAACCTTCTGAACAGAGGATTACCACGCTGTTCTGTTCGCTGAGCCGCTGAGTGATGCGTTCTGCCAGCACGCTAGTGGGAATCTGGCATTCCGGGATCAGCGCAAAATCGGCATTGGATTTTATGGCGGACTGTAGCGTCAGCTCACCACAATAACCGCCGAGCAGTTCTACCATAAACACACGCCCGGTTAAGGCCCGACCGGTGTTTCTCAGCTTTGCCACCTCTTTTAAAACCTGCTCACAGGCGGTGGAAAAACCCACGGTGTAATCACTGCCGTAGACATCGTTATCAATGGTCATTCCGATGCCAAAACAGTTGACGCCAAATTCACTCAGCGTGTGCAAAAATTGCAGCGACCCGTCACCGCCAGCCAGAATTAATACATCAATGCGTAATGTTTTTAACTGCCGGGCAATGGTTTCATATTCGCTGCGAATTAATTTTCGCGCAGTTCTGCCCGACTGCATCACCGGAATGGACGTGATGGAAAAATCCAGTAAATCACGCTGCGATATTTCCTGACAGACATTATCCAGCAGTCCAGGAATACCGCCATTAAATAACACCATTTCCGCCTGGGTCATTCTGCCCACCTGGAAAATGAAATTATTAATGCCGGTTACGTCACCGCCGCTAATTACCATTCCGATTCTCATCCTGACTTCCTTCTGGCTTAATGCGTCTGACGCTATTGTTTCGGGATAACAGACTGATATTTGCAATTAAGATCACAAAAATGAGAGGAATTTATTTAGGTGATGTATTGACAGCGCGTACGGATGGCTTATTTATGTGAAAGAAATCACATTTTAATCGCAAAGGGGGGTTGTGAGCTTATCCTTTTAAAACAACAAGTTAAATATAACGATGCCCCTCGCTTTTCTGTCAACGTTATATCGCGCAGGCGTCGATAAAATCACGATGCAAATTTGTGATTTTCGCCTCATTTTTTTAGGTACGGCAGAGGATTAATTTTACGCGGGACGGGCTCAGGCTTTTTCAGCCGCCGAAAATAACGTGATGAAGTGCTTTTTTTTTCAGACAATGCTGGCGCTTTTTGAGCCGGTTTCGGTCGCCGCCGACTCGTTCAGGGCCTGACAACGCTGAATGCAGACGCTGCCTGTTTGCCGGGTTGCCCGTAGCCAGGCCAGGCAAAAAAAAACCCGGCACCTGAGTGCCGGGCTGAGAACGCAAACGCAGAATTACTTCGCGTACGCTTCGGTAGAGAGCGTCAGTTTCACGTCATCACTGACCGCTGGCACGTACTTGTCCAGTTTGAAGTCTGAACGTTTGATGGTGCCGGTGGCATCAAAACCAATCGCCTGCTTCTTCACCATCGGATGCTCGCCCTGCTTGTTCAGCGTGGCGTGCAGTGTGACAGGTTTGGTAATACCTTTCAGGGTGAGGTTCCCTTCCACATCAAACTTGTTATCGCCTTTGGCGATGACTTTAGTGCTGCGGAAGGTGGCGCTGGGGTATTTCGCAACGTCGAAATAGTCCGCACCTTTGAATTCTTTGGTCAGGGCAGCGACATGGCTGTCAATTTTACTTACCGGCAGGGTAACGTCGACACGCGACTGCTCAGGTTTGCTGCTGTCAAACACCAGGGAACCTGTAGCATCTGGAATATCAGCGGTAGGATGCGAAAAGCCGAAGTGCTCCCAGCTCATCACTACAGACGTATGCTGTGGGTCGAGTTGATAATGCATGGCTTCTGCCTGAGAAGCAGGGACATACAGCGCAGCAGCCGCGAGCAGTGGCAGAGTTAAACGTTTTACATTCTTCACTTTCTATTCCTTATTTTATGGCGTCCATCTGAGTTTGGGGCATATACACGCGAATAAAAAGTGAAGAGATTTGGCGTAAACAATCAAATTTATTCAGCAATATCACTGAGTGATTATTTTAATTCTTACCTTTAGTGTAGAGAATGCGCCAGCGGTGTCGGCAGGTTAACAATCGTTGATGCAGCTGTTGCACCGCTTCCTGAGTCAGTGAGGCGACCTTTTCAGGCTCAAGGTTGGTCAGGCCGTTCGCCTGACGCAGGGCTGCCACCTCGGGGTCTTCTTTCATCCCCATGAGCTGAGTTTTGATCGGGTTGATATCACATTGTGCAACGCCAGGGGTCATGTCATGCAGGAAGGCTTCACAGAACTGAATCAATGTTGATGCCGGACAATCCGGCGACTGTAAGCCAAAAAGAAGGCCATCGGTGTCCACACTGCGATGGTAGCGGCAGCTGACCACATAACCTACCGGCTGCTCAACGCGATAGCGCTGGTAAAAACGCGGCTCACAGATCAGCGCCAGAGCACGAAGCGCTGCCAGTTGCTGCCCGTCGTCCAGGGGAATAAACAGCAAAACAGCACTGTCATCCGTCGCCTGGGGGATACAGGTTTCACCGGCAACCGATGCGGGAGACGGACGCGTCGGGGAATTCACCTTAAGCACACTGAGTTGCTGCGCCACGATCCGCTGCTGGTCAGCATCACCGCCCAACAGGACAGCACGCCAGCCTGCAGGCTCCACAGAGGTAGCCAGTTGGTAAGGCAGTTGCCGCAGCAGCTCGCGTATCGCAATGCCCGGTATGTGTGGTGAGGATGCCCTGGCTGGCTGGCTCAGGCGTTGCAGAAGCTGCGCCAGCGCCGCGCTGAGCAGTGTCTTGTCTGACGGCAGCTGCAGCCTGAGTTGCCAGACGCCCTGAACGTCGCGCCACTCGCCGCTAGCGGCAAAATGGCGTAACACCGCAAAGACGGGCCGTAAGGCATGGTCATATGCCGGGCCCGCCGCCAGCGTGGTAAACAGCTCGGGGCGCAGCACCAGCGTACCCGGCGACGTATCCGGCGCGATGTGCGGCAGAACCGCCACATCCGTGGGCGCATCACTGAGTGGGAAAGGACTTTGCTGCGGGTAAAATGACCAGTTAACGGTCGGGCAACGGTACGCTGGCACCTGCCAGGTTGCCAGCGCGAGTTCATAGCCCTGTATAAGGCGCTTTTCAGCCTGCGCATCGGCGGTACAAAAAAGCGTGGTCGCGGCACGGGTGGACAATTCGCTTAATAAGGCAGAGATATCAGGACATTCACCCACGGCCGCAAAGCCCAGTGCACGCGCCTGCAGTTGCATCAGTGGCGATTGCGCAGCCAGCCGTTGCTGTGCCAGCTGCCAGTAATGTTGCCGTTGCGCCGTGCTGGTAAGACTTAACGCCTGCAGAAACGCATTCAGCAGTGCCATCACAGGCGCAGGCTGCTCGCTGGCGACCGTTATCGCCAGCCAGTCGGTCGTGTCAGATCGATAAAGCCATTTCACCTGCAGGCCGGTCGCGATGCTGCGTGCATGGAGCGTGGCCAGTAAGCCACCCGGCGCGTCATCAAGTAAAAATTCCCGCACCAGAGTGACACTGTCACGAAATGCGGCAGGTAACAGCCAGCTTTGCCACAGCGCGGACGGCCCTTCCTGCTGTAAGGCCAGGCTCCGGTCGGGGGACAGCTGAACCGGTTGCGGGGTGATGCTGGCACGCTTGCGCAGCTGCAATGGACGTGGGGAAAATGCGGCGGTAAAGGTTTCTGCCAGACCGGTGAGCGCTTCCAGAGACTGCGGCCCCTGGAGCCACAACGCCATATTCTCAGGGTGATAAAAACGCTGATGAAAGGCCTGCAACGCCGCGTGCAATTCTGTGACGTTGTCACCAAACGCTGCCCTGTTGCCCGTCTGGAAGCGCTGAAATACGGCGGGGAACGTCACCGGCGTGAAGATAGCGGCTTCCGCCCGCGCCGGAGCATGATGCTGCAGCAGCCGGTATTCCGCATCAATAACGCCAATCTCCTGGCGGATAGCCTCAAGGGTTAATCGTGGCGCACTCAGCATATCCTGCAGGCGCAGCAGGCCTTCGCTAAAATTCTCAGGCGCGACTTCAAAAAAGTACGCGCTCTGGCGGGCCTGGGTGCTGGCATTCACCTGCCCCCCGCAGGCCTGAACCCAACTCATCAACCGCCCGTCATTTGGCCAGCGCTGACTGCCGGTAAAAAGCAGGTGCTCAAGCAAATGCGCCAGGCCGGGCCAGCTATCCGGCTCATCATGGCTGCCTGCCGCGACGCTCACCAGTGCCGCTGACTGACTGGCCTCCGGCTGGTGGATCAGCGTCACCTTCAGTCCGTTGAGTTGCAGGCAACGTGTGTGCATTACAGAATCCGCGTTTTATAAATCAGCTGAGAGTTGCTGCGATTGCGGAACTGTAGCTGGCCGATTTTGATGTCGCTACAGTCAGCTTCACGGCGTGCATCAAGAATTTTACCGTGGTGCGGGGATTTACTGCACACCGGATCGGCATTGTCTGCATCGCCGGTAAGCATAAAGGCCTGGCAGCGACAGCCGCCAAAATCTTTCTCTTTTTCATCACAAGAGCGACAAGGCTCCGGCATCCAGTCAAAGCCCCGATAGCGGTTAAAGCCAAACGAGTGGTACCAGATATCTTCCAGGCTCTGCTCAAGCACAGAGGGAAAAGCCACCGGCAGCTGCCGTGCGCTGTGGCACGGGAGTGCCGTGCCTTCCGGCGTGACGCTCAGGAAGATAGCGCCCCATCCGCCCATGCACGGCTTGGGACGTTCTTCATAGTAATCGGGGGTAACAAACAGCAGATTGGTCAGATTACCGCTGTCGCTCATGCGTTCACGGTACTGGTTAACGATGCCTTCGGCCCGGGCAATCTGCTCACGGGTTGGCAGCAGGCCCTCGCGGTTTAACTGCGCCCAGCCGTAAAACTGACAGGTCGCCAGCTCCACGTCATCGGCTTCCAGCTCGATACAGAGATCGATGATCTTATCGATCTGGTCAATATTGTGACGGTGCAGGACGAAATTCAGCACCATGGGATAACCATGGGCTTTGACCGCGCGCGCCATGTCCAGCTTCTGCTGAAACGCCTTTTTCGAACCGGCCAGTGCTGCGTTCAGGGTTTCATCACTGGCCTGAAAACTGATCTGAATATGATCCAGCCCGGCGTCGCTGAATGCCTCCAGCTTTTTCTCCGTCAGGCCGATTCCGGAGGTAATGAGGTTGGTATAAAAACCTAAATCGCGCGCCGCTTTGATCAGTTCGGGCAGGTCTTTCCGCGTCAGCGGCTCACCGCCTGAAAAGCCGAGCTGCACGCTGCCCATAGCACGTGCCTGGCGGAACACCTCAATCCACTGCTCGGTGCTCAGCTCTTTTTCCTGCTGGGCAAAATCCAGCGGATTCGAGCAGTACGGGCACTGGAGCGGGCAGCGGTAGGTCAGTTCTGCCAGCAGCCAGAGCGGTGGGTTCACGCCGGGTTTATGCTGGGTCACGAAACTGTATCCACTTTTGTTCATACGCTGACTGCAGGAATTCTTTAACATCCTCGCCGACGCCGCCTGCTTCGGGAAAACGGGCATCCAGGATGGCAATGATGGCGGCAATATCCTGTTTGCCGTCCACCAGCGCCAGAATGGCGGCGGCCGTTTCATTGAGTTTCGCCATGCCTTCTGGATAGAGCACGACGTGACTGTCCTGAGCTGCTTCCCATTGCATACGGTAGCCACGGCGAAAAGCGGCAATTGCGTGTTCGTTCATCGTTATACCAGTCGGGTTGTGTGCCAGGCTGCCTTATCCGTAACGCTATGATAAGGCGGGCGTTTGAGTTCGTAAGCCATTGTCATGGCATCCAGCATCGTCCACAGAATATCCAGCTTGAACTGCAGAATCTCCAGCATGCGGTTCTGTTTTTCAGCGGTATCACAAAATGCCAGCGCCAGCGCAAGGCCGTGTTCAACGTCGCGGTTCGCCTGACTCAGGCGGCTGCGGAAATAGAAATAGCCCTCTTCTTTGATCCACGGATAGTGCTGAGGCCAGCTGTCGAGCCGCGACTGATGAATCTGGGGAGCAAAGAGTTCGGTAAGGGAACTGCAGGCGGCTTCCTGCCAGTTAGCGCGACGCGCAAAGTTGAGGTAGGCATCAACCGCAAACCGCACGCCCGGCAGGACATGCTGTTCCGAGACCAGCTCATCCCGGCTCAGGCCCACCGCTTCGCCCAGGCGTAACCAGGCTTCAATGCCGCCATCGTCGCCCTGGCTGCCATCGTGATCCAGGATGCGCTGTACCCATTTACGCCGGGTCGCCGGGTCCGGGCAGTTGGCCATGATCGCTGCATCTTTGAGCGGAATACTGGTTTGATAATAGAAGCGGTTCGCCACCCAGCCCTGAATCTGCTCAGGCGTGGCCTGGCCGTTATGCATCGCAATATGGTAAGGGTGATGAATATGGTAGTACGCGCCTTTATCACGCAGCGCCAGTTCAAAGGCCTGCGGCGACAGGGTTTCCGTAATCAGCATGATTTAGTCCTGAAGATGTATCGCCATCCCGTCGTGACTCACCTCTATTCCCTGTTGTGACAGGAAGTGCCGCTGAGGTGACTGTTCGTTAAGGACAGGATTGGTGTTGTTAATGTGAATTAAAATTTTACGTTTTGCCGGCAGCCGGGCGAGTAATGCCATCAGCCCCTGCTCGTCGGCCAGCGCCAGGTGCCCCATCGCTTTTCCGGTATTTTTACCCACTCCGGCGGTCAGTAACTCATCGTCCTGCCATACCGTCCCATCAATCAGCAGGCAATCGGCCCGCTCCAGCCAGGGAAGGATCACCGCATCCGGCTCACCAAGGCCTGGCGCATACAGCAGTGTCTGACCGTTAGCGCGATTTTCAATAAACAACGCCACGTTGTGGCCCGGTAGCGGACGATCGCGGTATGGCGAGTATGGCGGCGCATTACTGAGAATCGGGATGGCGGTGAACTGGAGATCCGAACAAACATCGACGTTAAACGGCGTTAACGGACGAATGGGCCGATGCTGCAGTCCGCCATTCCAGTGTTTGAGCATGGTAAAGACCGGGAAACCGGTGGTCAGATCGTCATGAACTTCGGGCGTACACCACACCTGATGTGGGCAGCCTTCACGCAGGCTGAGCAGGCCCGTAGTATGGTCAATCTGGCTGTCGGTAAGAATTATGCCGCCGATGGCTGTACCGCGCAGGACGTTTTTTTTAACCAGTTCTGGCGTGTGCAAAATCTGCTGGCTGATGTCAGGAGAGGCATTGCATAAAACCCAGTCTTCCCCGTTATCGCTAACGATGATCGAGGACTGAGTACGCGGCGTGGCCTGGAGGGTGCCGTTACGCACACCCTGGCAGTTGGGGCAGTTGCAGTTCCATTGCGGAAATCCACCGCCTGCAGCAGATCCAAGGACTTTAATAAACATGAAAGGGACCAGGTGTTGAAACGAAATGCCCGCGCAAACGGCGGGCAAATGATTAGCGGTTGGAGATGTACAGTGTGACTTCCAGACCGAGGCGCAGATCAACAAACGTTGGTTTTTTCCACATAATTTTCTTCCTTATAGATAAACAGACAAATAAATTACTGCAAAACAGCAGTGTGACAGGGATTGAAATGCGAACCTTGTCACACTATTTTCTCGCAGACCGCACAGTGAAATCAATGAAAAGCCCGTAAGAAAACGTGTTAACCCAGCCAGGTTTGGTGCAAAACCCGCAGCCAGTTTCCCCACGTTAATTTCTCCAGTACGTTTTGATCATAGCCCGAGTCGCGAAAAACGGCGAGCAATCGCGGCAGACCGCTCACGTCGCCCAGCGCTTCCGGCGGCGAAATCCCGTCAAAGTCCGATCCGAACGCCACATGATTGTCGCCCATTATGTTAATCAAGTGATCACAATGTTTGACGATTTCTGCCAGATCGGTGTCGCTGTCACGTTTACCGTCGGCGCGAAGGAAAGCATTGCCAAAATTAATACCGACCACCCCACCGCTCGCGCGAATAGCCTTGAGCTGGTCATCCGTCAGGTTTCGGGGCTGTGGGCACAGAACATGGGCGTTGGAGTGGCTGGCAACCAGGGGCGCGTCTGACAGCCGGGCCGTATCCCAGAAGGCTTTTTCATTCATATGCGAAACATCAATCATCATGTTTAGCGCAGCGGCCTGGCCGATCAGCCTTTCCCCCTCTGCCGTCAGCCCTGGTCCTGTGTCCGGCGATCCCGGGAAACTGCCGTTAACGCCCTCTCCAAAGCGGTTTTTCAGATTCCAGAATGGCCCGATGGAGCGGACGCCAGCCTGATAAAAGGCGTTCAGCGTTTCGCCGTCTGCGTCCAGGGCGTCAGCGCCTTCAATATGCGCCACCAGCGCCAGAACCCCTTCAGCGCGGCAGGCTTCAATCTCTGCGGCGCAGTGGCAAAGCCTGGCGCGCCCGTCGGACTGCGCGGCTATTTGCTGCAGTATCGCCAGTTGCTGCCACATAATCGTCAGTGGCTCATAGTCTTCTTGCGCCGCACGCGCCGGGGCGACCTGAGCAAGGTAGTCCTGCGGCGGTACAAAAAGAGCAAACAACCCGCCGGCAAAACCGCCCTGCTGCATACGAGAAAAGTCCAGATGGCCTTTCGGCACGCCCGCAAAGAATGCCTCTGCGGGCGCATCGCGATGGTACAGCCACAGATTAAGTAACAGATCGTTGTGCCCGTCAAAAACCAGCATAGGAAAACCACCTTGGGAAACATCGGCTTATGCTACCGCTGTCTTTCCACTTCAGCAAACGCCTGCGCACGCAGCGCCACACGCCGTCAACAAGGTTGTCACTTTTGCGCTTCAGGTTGTCAGTTTTCCGCGCGCGACAGACTTCTCGCCACGCCACACTGGCTTAAACACCTACAAGGAGATGACTATGTTGATGCACCCGGCTGAGAAATACCGCCCGTTCCCCTCCGTTGATCTGGCTGGCCGCCAGTGGCCTTCACAACAGATCACCCGTGCGCCGCGCTGGCTGTCTACTGACCTGCGGGATGGAAATCAGGCGCTGGCGGAACCGATGAACCGCACGCAAAAACTTCAGTTCTGGCAGTTGCTGCTGGACTGCGGTGTCAAAGAAATTGAAGCCGCCTTTCCTTCCGCCTCGCAAACCGATTTTGACTTTGTGCGCGACCTGATTGAACAAAAGCGAATTCCAGATGATGTGACGCTGCAGGTATTAACGCCCGCGCGTCAGGACCTGATTGCAAAAACCTTCTGCGCACTGGAAGGGGCACCGCGCGCCATTGTGCATTTGTACAACGCCACCGCCCCCTTATTTCGTGAGCGCGTGTTTAATCAGAGTAAACAACAGATCGTGGCGCTGGCGACCGCAAGCGCACAACAGATTCGAGCCGCCTGTGAGGCCGCGCCCGAAACACATTGGAGCTTTGAGTACTCGCCGGAAACCTTCTGTTTTACAGAGCCCGCCTTCGCGCTGGAGATTTGTGAAGCGGTCGCCGACGTCTGGCAACCCAGCGCGGAACGGCCAATGATCATTAACCTGCCGGCCACCGTTGAAGTTAACACGCCCAACGTTTACGCCGATCAGATAGAGTTTTTCTGCCGCCACTTTAGCCGACGTGACGCGGTGTGTATCAGCGTTCATCCTCATAACGACCGGGGGACGGGCGTTGCCTGCGCGGAACTGGCTCTGCTGGCGGGTGCCGATCGCATTGAAGGCTGCCTGTTTGGCAATGGTGAGCGTACCGGTAATGTCGATTTAGTCACGTTGGCGTTAAATCTTTACACCCAGGGCATTGCGCCGGGACTGGATTTTAGCGATATGGCCCGGGTGATTGAGGTGGTCACCGACTGCAATAAACTGCCGGTCCATCCCCGTCATCCCTATGCAGGCGAGCTGGTTTTTACCGCTTTTTCCGGCTCTCATCAGGATGCGATTAAAAAGGGATTCGCTTATCGCCACCAGCACCAGGAAACGCGGTGGCAGATCCCCTATTTGCCGCTCGATCCTGCCGATATTGGATGCAGTTATGAAGCCGTTATCCGGGTAAACAGTCAGTCAGGTAAAAGCGGCGCGGCCTGGTTGCTGGAGCAAAACCACGGCCTGCACCTTCCCCGCGCACTGCAGCAGGATTTCAGCCGTTGTGTTCAACAGGAAACCGATCTGCATGGAAAAGAAATGACACAGCATGCTGTCTGGCAACTTTTTTGCCGTCACTATCAGATTGAACAGCCTGCCCTGCGCCTGATGGATGCACACAGTCAAAGCGAGTCGGGCGAGCAGACGCAGTTGCGGGCTCACGTCCATCATCACGACCGCACCGTGCCGCTGACTGGTAGCGGGAATGGCCTGCTTTCCGCCGCCGTTACGGCACTGCGTCAGACGCTGGACCTGGCGCTGACCATTGAACATTATCATGAACATACGCTGGGAAAACGCAGCGACAGCCGCTCAGTCGCCTATGTCAGTTGCATGAATCTTCAGGGTGAACGCCACTGGGGCGTCAGCATCGACAATGATACGTCGCGCGCCGCACTGCAGGCATTGCTTAACGCGGCGAGCCACTTTCTGCCGCAGGAAAGTAGTCCGTTGGTGACACGCCCAGCAGACGGCGAAACATGGCGCTGAAGGCACTTGGGCTTTCATAGCCCAGATCCAGAGCCACGCGCAATACGCTGTCGCCCTGTGCCAGCCGCGTCAGGGCGATAGCCACGCGGGCTCGCCGTACCCAGTCGCTGAACTGCAGGCCGGTTTCACGTACAAAATGGCGAGCCAGTGTTCGACCAGACAGGTTGAGCCTGGCGCTGGCTGCCGCCAGCGACCAGTCGCCAGACAGGTCAGCCTGAACCTGCAGGCAGAGCGCCTGTAAACGTGGACTCTGTGGCAGGGGCAAGGCAAAAGGCAGCACGTCCATGCTGCGTATCTCATCCAGGATCAATTCATAAATCCGTTCGGTGCGGCTGGCTGGCGCGTAGGACACAGGCAAATCGATGGCGTTGATAATCAGCTCGCGCAGCAGCGCAGAAATTTGCACGACCTGACAGCTGGCGGGAAGATCGGCTCTGGCAAAGGGATCGATAAACAGCGTGCGCGCAGCGACCGCCCCGGTGATGTGTAAGCTGTGGCGGGTGAAGGCAGGCAGCCAGACGCCACGGCTGGGCGGTACGGTCCAGCTGCCCAGTTCAGTTTCAACCCGCACTACGCCGCTCAGCGTATGAATAAGCTGCGCGCAGCTGTGATGGTGCCAGGGTTCTGTGGCACCATGCGGATAATCGTGCGCCAGCGGCACCAGCGGGCGGGTGCTGAAATCAAAACTGACCGTCGAACTCATTGCGATTTAAGATACTTGTAGATCACCGCTAAATCCTCTTCACCGTGCCCGGCTTCCACGGCCTGCTGCCAGACGCTGGCGATATTTTCCAGTGCGGGCAGTGAACTCTCAGAGGCGTCCAGCGCCAGCCTTGCGTCTTTGAGCGCCCATTGCAGATGCATCTGCGGGGTATAATCATCGCTGGCGATCATACCCAGCTTCATTTTGGCATAGGGCACGGCCAGCGGGCCGCCGTCCAGCACCTGCCACAGGTCGTCGGTGGAAAATCCAAACTGGTCGGCGAGCCGGGTACTTTCGGCCAGACTCTGCATCAGACCAATGAGCCAGCTGTTGATGACCAGCTTCATGCGCGAACTCTTGCCCGCCTCACCCAGCCACTGCGTTCCTTTACCTATCGCGCCGAACACGGCTTCTGCTGCCTGAGCACGGGACCGATCGCCGCTGGCCATCACCAGAATCTGGGCGTTTTCTGCGGGGGCTTTGGTGCCGGAAACCGGCGCGTCAATAAACACCACATCGGGGCGCGCCTGAGCGAAGAAGGCAATCAGCGCATCGGTTTTTTCCACACCGATGGTGCCCATCTGGCACAGGGTTGCGCCCTGTTTTAACGCCGCTTTCGCCTCATGCAGCACCTGCTCTGTGGTGTTACCGTCCGATAACATCGCAATCACGACGTCGGCCTGCTGCACCGCGTCCGCGGCGGATGCGGCTAACGTCAGCCCGGCGTCAATCAAATCTTCGCCCCGTGCGCGGGTACGGTTCCAGCCGTAAACCCTGAAACCTTTTTTGAGCAAATTGGCGGCAAAGGCGTGCCCCATGGCGCCTAATCCCAGTACTGCAACATCAGGTTGTTTCATGCTGATTCCCTTATTTTTGATTAGTGGTGTCCGCCTTAAGCTTACCCGGCGGTGCACGCTAAAATGTAGCACCTGTGACCCTGTACGTCCGCTGGCCTTTGCCTTACTGGCTGGCTTGCCCGCCTGCCTGCCTGCCTGCCTGCCCGTCGTGCGCTATCACGGGGTTAACCGCGCTAAGGGCATGACGTTTTAACGCCATGACGATCATATAAACCGATCAATCATTTACGATTTCCAAACAACTGACAAAACTATTAATATATGCCGCGATTGTTCCAGTTGGTTCATTTAGCACCACTAGTTTCGCGACCTGCCGTTAACCGCTGTGTTTTTAAGCCGCTGGCTGGCAGGCGACATACCCAGGGAATCCACGCTTTCAGGCCAAATACAAATGAATATTAAGCGATTACGTCGGGTCAGCCTGCCGTTTTTAGTCCTGCCTGCCACATTTTCTTCGCTGCCGCTCTTCGCAGCAGACGGCGATAATACGCTGGTCGTCAGCGCGGCACCGTCCGCAAAAGGCCTGAGCGAACTTGATACGCCTGCCGCCGTTAGCGTGGTTAACGGCGATGATATGCGCCAGGCCGCGCCGCGCGTTAACCTGTCAGAAAGCCTGACCAGCGTACCAGGATTGCAGATCCAGAACCGACAAAATTACGCCCAGGACCTGCAGTTGTCCCTGCGCGGCTTTGGTTCCCGTTCCACTTACGGGGTGCGTGGCCTGCGTATTTATGTTGATGGCATTCCTGCCACCATGCCGGATGGTCAGGGGCAAACGTCTAACATTGATATCGGCTCGATTGATCGGGTGGAGGTATTGCGTGGGCCGTTTTCTGCGCTGTATGGCAACGCCTCCGGCGGCGTGATTAACGTCATCACCCAAACCGGACAGCAACCCCCGACGCTCGAAGCGGGTAGCTGGTTCGGTAGTTATGGCAGCTGGCGCAACAGCGTGAAAGCCAGCGGTGCCACCGGCGATGGCACACATGCCGGCGACGTTAACTACACGATTTCCGCCTCGCGCTTTACCACTCACGGTTATCGCGACCACAGTGCCGCGCAAAAAAATCTCGGTAATGCAAAGCTGGGCGTGCGCATCGATGACGTCAGCACCCTGACGTTACTGTTCAACAGCGTTCATATCGACGCGCAGGACCCGGGCGGCTTAACGCCGGAACAATGGCGGGCTAATCCCCGTCAGGTTGTCAGCACCGTCTCGCTGTTCAATACGCGCAAAACCGTCGATCAAACCCAGGGCGGCCTGCACTATCAGCGCCAGATGAGTGAAAACGATGACCTCAGTGTGATGATGTATGCCGGTACGCGTGAAACGACGCAGTTCCAGTCGATTCCTGTCAGCGTGCAGCGCAACCCGTCGCATCCCGGCGGCGTGATTTCCCTGACTCGCCACTATCAGGGCATTGATACGCGCTGGACGCACCGTGATACCCTGTTTTCGGTTCCGGTAACGCTTACCGGCGGACTTGATTACGAAACCATGCGCGAGCAGCGTAAAGGTTTTGAGAATTTCACCACGGTAAACGGCGTCACGCAGTTTGGCGAACAGGGAAATATGCGTCGCAACGAACGCAACCTGATGTGGAATCTTGATCCCTACCTGCAAACCAGCTGGCAGCTCAGTGAAAAATGGTCACTGGATGCAGGCATCCGTTTCAGTACGGTCAGTTTTGACTCCAACGATGTTTACATTACGCCAGGTAATGGCGATGACAGTGGCGATGCCCGTTACCACAAATGGCTACCCGCCGCCGCGTTGAAGTACGCCTTTGACGACAGCTGGAACACCTATCTGTCGGCCGGACGCGGCTTCGAAACGCCGACAATAAATGAACTGTCCTATCGTTCAGACGGACAGTCTGGACTGAATCTGGGGCTGAAGCCCGCGACCAGCGACACGGTTGAGTTAGGCACTAAAAAACGGCTGGGCAATGGCCTGGTCAGCGCCGCCATTTTCCAGACCGATACCCAGGATGAGATTGTGGCTGACAGCAGCAGCGGCGGGCGTACCACCTATAAAAATGCGGGAGAAACCCGGCGTCGTGGCCTGGAGCTGGGCCTTGATCAGCAGTTTAACTATGACTGGCGGCTGAAGATGGCTTACACCCTGCTGGATGCGCGCTACCGCACCAATGCCTGTGGTGACAACAGCTGCAACGGCAATCGTATTCCCGGCATCGCGCGCAATATGCTTTATACCGGGCTGGCTTACGCCCCGGAACAGGGTTTTTACGCCGGGGCAGAATGGCGTTACATGAGCAATATTGCGGCGGATGACAGCAATGACGTTCGCGCGCCCTCTTACGCCATTACCTCGCTGAACAGCGGCTATAAGTGGCAGGTTGCCAGCTGGACACTGGATCTGTTTGGGCGGGTAGATAACCTGTTTGACCGGAATTACGTGGGCTCGGTGATCGTCAACGAAAGTAACAGCCGTTATTTCGAACCGGCACCTGGGCGCAACTACAGCGTGGGCCTGACGGTCAGTTACGCTTTCCAGTAATACAGGGCGGCCGCGCCGCTATCACGCGGCCGCCGCTCTGGTGGCCTCTCTCCGCTATCCTTCCTGACGCTGGCATCTCGCTGTCGTCAGTCAGTTCATCGTATCACCCACCCATCCCGGTTTCCGCTGTGCCATTTTGCGAGAGCACTCGAGGTTTCGTTCAAAACTTGCTCAAAAAGATCCACTCACATAAACTCTATGTAGTAACGTAACTACATGTGAGGAGCACTCACGTTGAACAAAATCTATTCAAGTCGTGCCTTTAATCAAGACGTGTCAAAGGCGAAAAAAGAGGCGGAGGACGGCCCAGTGTACATTACCGATCGCGGTAAACCCGCACATGTCCTGTTAACGTTTGAGGCTTATCAAACATTAACAGGTGGCAAAAAAAATCTGGCGATGGCATTAGCCATGCCTGAAACAGCAGATATTGATTTTACACCGGAACGCCTAAGTATTACCGCGCGGGATGTCGATTTCTGATGCGATATTTACTGGATACGAATGTCGTTTCCGAATTGCGCAAGGCAGGAACAGCGCGCGTCGATCCAAACGTCGAAGCCTGGGCTGTCACGGTCAGCACTGACAACACCTTTATTTCCGCCCTGACGTTGCTGGAAATAGAGAGAGGGATTTTGCATCTTGAACAGCGGGATGAAGAGCAGGCCCAACGTTTGCGCCTCTGGTATCAGACACAGGTACTTGAGGCGTATCGTCAGCGAACCTTGCCTGTTGATGGCCCCATCGCGCGGCGCTGCGCCCAACTGCACGTGCCCGACCGGCGCGCTGAAACCGATGCGTTGATTGCGGCAACGGCGCTACAGCACGATTTAATCCTGGTCACGCGTAACCTGAAAGATTTCCAGGGACTGGGCGTTATGCTGCTCAATCCCTGGGATATTGCTTAGCGATTATAGCGCGTTGAGTTTTGCACGCACATCATCACAGCTGCCCGTTTCGCCCAGACGGGGAAACACGCGCTTGATGCTGTTTTCGTGGGTGTCGCTATTAAGGTCAGTCATTGCATCCACCGCCAAAGTGACGTTGTAACCTAATTCATACGCCTGACGTGCCGTCGATTCCACGCCAATGCTGGTGGCAATACCGCAAATAACGACCTGCGTAATGCCACGCTTTTGCAGCTCATCATGCAGCGCCGTGTGATGAAAAGCGCCCCAGGTTTTTTTGGTGATGGTCAGGTCGTTATGCTGCGGTGTCATGGCAGGAACCAGGGTTGCCCAGTTTGCAGGCAGCTCGCCTTCGTGACGCGGCATCTCATTGCGTCCTGGCGCACCGCCAGCAACGTTGACCAGCACAACGGGCAGATCTTTTTCACGGAATGCAGCGGCGAGCATTGCGCAGCGTTCGATAACCGGCTGTGGCTCATGCACAACTGGCAGCGCAACAATCCCCTCTTGCAGATCGATGACGATCAGCGCGGTTTTCGCATCAAGTGTGGTTAAAGCCATGATAATTCCTCTGGAAGCGGTAACAGATAACGAGTCAGTAAGGTGCAGACTGCGACGCTCAGGCAGTCAGCGTTTGCAACGAGGTGCAAACAGGCGTGCAGCGCGGCCTTACAAAGGGGGACTGAGTATACAAATGCCGGTCAGGTCTGAACAGGCGCGGCTGGTTTCAATTTGTAAGCTCAGTTTCGCCCAAGGTAATGAATCAGGCTGTGAAAGCGTAAGCGGCTGTTCAGGGGATTACGGTAGCTGTGGGCAACATCCGCCCTGAACTGAAAGGCCTCATCCTGTTTAAGCCGCCGCCAGGTATCTTCGATGCCCAGTAACAGTTCCCCTTCCACCACCACCACCTGCTCAATCACACCGTGCTCATGGGCCGCGGAATCGCTTTGTGCACCGGCTGCCAGCTCAACTGCCAGCAAATCAAAACGCAGTCGTTCGTCATAAGGTAACAGCGGCGTGACCGTCATCTGGGCATTATGCTGTCGGTAACTTGCCACCTCACCGGCGGAAAGCGATCCGTTATGAACAAAAAATGAGAACGGGACATTGAACCCGGTGGCGATTTTCCACAAGGTCGCCACCGTGGGGCTGGATTCGCCACGTTCAATCTGACCCAGCATCGCCTTGCTCACGCCCGTTTTTTCCGCGGTTGAAGTCAGGCTCCAGCCGTTGGCCTGGCGCAATTGTTTCAGCGCATCGCCAAGATATTGCTGCAAATTTTCCATGTTGTCTCCTGCTGTACCGCTTCAGTGTAACACTTGTGCGTTATAACGCCCTGTGCGACGATGTGCGCTATAACGCACGAGAGGGTTACATCATGTCTGCACGCCGCGCGCCGTTCCCCATTACCTTGCCCATGGCCGTTTCCGGCTTTGTCGCCGTGTTGGTGGGCTATAGCAGTACCGGTGCGATTATTTATCAGGTCGCTCAGTCGGCGGGCGCATCGCCCACGCAGATCGCCGGCTGGCTTTCCGTGATTGGCCTTGCGATGGGCATTGCCTCGGCGGGGCTGTCTCTGGCGTACCGGATGCCGATCTTAGCCGCCTGGTCCACGCCTGGCGCGGCGTTACTCGCGACCAGCCTGCAAGGGGTTTCTGTCAACGATGCCGTCGGGGTGTTTGTTTTTGCCAACGCCCTGATTGTGTTGTGCGGCGTAACCGGCCTGTTTGCCCGGCTGATGAACCACATTCCCGCCTCACTGGCAGCCGCCATGCTGGCGGGGATTTTACTGCGATTTGGCCTGCAGACGTTTAGCGATTTATCAGTTAATTTCACTCTGGCCGCATCAATGTGTTTTATCTGGCTGCTGGCACGCCGCTGGTTCGCCCGCTATGCCATTCTTATCGCCCTGCTGGCGGGCCTTGCCATCGCCTTTGGGCAAGGCAGCATTCATTTCCCTGAGCATGTGGCGCGCTTTAGCCTTCCCGCCCCTGTCTGGCCGACCTTTTCACTGCCCACGCTCATGGGTATTGGACTACCCTATTTTCTGGTGACCATGGCCTCGCAAAATGCCCCAGGCATTGCGACCTTGCAGGCACACGGCTACCGACCGCCGATCTCCGCATTAATGAGCTGGACCGGGCTGCTGGCCCTGGTGCTGTCTCCGTTTGGTGGATTTTCGGTTTGTGTGGCAGCGATCACTGCCGCGATTTGCATGGGCGAAGAGGTGGATGCCGATCCGCAACGACGCTGGATAGCGGCGGCGCTGGCTGGTTTTTTTTATCTGCTCGCCGGATTATCCGGGGCGTTGATTGCCGTGCTGTTCAGCGCACTGCCTGAGGTGATGGTTCAGGTTCTGGCCGGTCTGGCCCTGCTTGCCACCCTCGGCGGCAGTTTGCAACGTGCGCTGGATACGCCCGACGAGCGCGACAGCGCCCTGATTGCCTTTCTGATTACCGCATCCGGCGTGACGCTCTGCGGTATCGGTTCGGCGTTTTGGGGCCTGGTTGGTGGCGTGGTTGCACATCTGTTATTAAAGCGTAAAACAGCGTAACATCATCAGGGCATTGGTTATTTTCCCGGCAGCGGGTCAAAAAACCACGCATTTATCCCCTTTTTCAGCGGTTTGATTTGCCATTGTCCCACGTAAAATCACCGTAATCGACGATAACACGCGATCTTCTGCCTCAGACAACGACCGATAAGGGCTTAACAGGTGGCAAAAACTTTTCTGCGCAGCGGCAATCTGGATGCGGTTCTGGCTTTGGGCGAGAACGGCCAGCCTGTATTTGCTTCCGCCCTGCAAATCCGTGAAACCCTGCGTTTGCGCCGTCAAAGCGCGCTGGCAAATTGCCTGGCCATTCCACAAACCAATGAACGTGGCGACCGGCTTGACTGGTACTCGCCCTTCCCGGGCAAAGTGAAATCCTGGATGGGTGCCAGCGATTATGAACGCCGTCAGGCTTTACAACACCTCACCGCCTGCCAGCAGGACCTGCAGGAGATCAGCGCCCGCGCACGCGATGCAGCTAATCCGGCCATGCGCCTGTTTGGTGCGCTGTTAGGCAAAAGCCTGCAGTTCCCTAATCAGCAATATGTGTATCTGGTTAACGGTAAACCCGTCATTACCTTTTGGGGATTTGTCGATGCTCAGGAGCGTAATCGTGATGATGCGCTGGCCTGCCTGCGTGACAGCCTTGAAGAGTCACTGCCCACTGTGCTGGTTGAACCGCCACCTGAGCCTGTCGCCGTGGCTGCTGCGCCAGAACCTGAACCTGTGGTGACACCTGAACCCGAGGTTACGGAGCCGACGGTCAGTGATGTCCCTGTTCAGGCAGCTGAACCGTTGCCTGTGACGGCAGTGCGCCGTCGGCCTTTCCGCCTGTGGTATCTCATCCCAACCCTGGCCGTGGCCGTGGCCGCTGCGGCAGCGACGGCTGTTATTTTACATATGCCAAAGTCAGAACCGGTTACCACGGCGCAACCCGTTGCTCAAAACAGCCCGGCTCCTGCGCCGGTTATCGCGAGTAAGCCTCCGGCGGTGGTGGCTTCGGCTGAAAAACTGTCCGCCACGCTGCCACAAAAACCGGCCGCAGTGGTGGCAAACGCCGCGACAGCAACGGCCAGCGCCCCGTCATCCACGCTTTCAAACGTCGTCGTACCGGCAGTGCCCGCTAAACCCGAGGATCTGGTGGTGACACCGGATGCCGTTCGCGATGGTCAGGTACAGGTCATTGATGGTCGCTGGCGCGTGGAGATTGACCAGGTCAAAACCCCAACCGGTAAACCGCCTGTCATGCGCTTCCAGTTCAAAAACGGCAAAGGCAACGTCCAGATTAATCAGGGCAACACCACCTGTAAGGCTGATGTGACTGCTGCGATGACCAGCGCCGGTAATCTGGTGATTGAGAGCCGCTTTACTGCCCGGTGCGCGGACAAATCGCGTTATCGCATGCCGTTGTTAGTGTGTCATTCCAGCATTGGCGCGGCAGCATGTGAAGCACAGTACAGTGGGGATCGTACGTATCCCATTACGATTAAGCGTGAGAGTAAGTAACTATGTTGGCTCCCCTGATCGATGATAAGCAGAAGATTTCACTGATTGAGAACAGTGGCGTACAGTTTCTTGATTTTGGTCTGCAACTTTCCGCTACTCAGGCGCGCCGCCAGTTCGTGCGCCAGACCGCGAACGGCCCGTTGCTGCGCCTGAATGTAGACGGCAACAGCGGTAAGTTTTTACTCTATCCGCAGGACGGCGGTGCGCCGGAAGTGGTGCGCCCTGAAACCGATATCGCCCTGGCCGACTCCCTGACGCTGCTGGAAGCATGCTGGCTACCGCTGCCGATGCTGCGCTGCGCATCAGGCCGACGTTTTATTGGCGGCCCGGAAAACTGGGCGCGCATGCGGCTGGTTGCCCTGGATAAGCCGGACAGTACAGGCAATACGCACCGCGTCACCCTGGCTTTTGATACCCGCTGCGTGCCTGAAGAAGACGGCGGCGAGCAGTTGGGACTGACGCCCTCCGATGCGCAAAACGGTGTCACCTTTGCGCTGGCCTGGCACAACTACGAGCTGGGCGATTTTCTTGACCATACGTGGGTGGATGGCTGGCTGCGCGAGTCCTTCACGGATCGCGTATCCGATCGCCGGGAACAGGCAATTAGCCAGGCTCTGCGTGAGTTTGAATACCAGGCGCACTACCTCAACCTGCTGGAATTGCTGGGCGAACAGCTTAACCTTACTGAAATTCATATTCAGGCCGCCACGCTGCAAACGCCGGCGGTCAATGTCGATATCATTCTCGACGTGGGGAACTCCCACACCTGCGGCATCCTCGTGGAAGATCACCCGGAAGAGAGCAATGGCCTGAAGCAGACCTATGAGCTGCAAATGCGCGATCTGTCTCATCCCCATCGGGTTTATAACGAACTGTTCGACAGTCGACTGGAATTTGCCGAAGCCCGTTTTGGTAAAGCTAACTTTTCGCTGGAAAGCGGCCGCGAGCAGGCCTTTATGTGGCCCTCGTTAACTCGCGTCGGACGTGAAGCCAGTCGCCTGGCGCTGCAGCGTGCCGGTCTGGAAGGCAGTACCGGCCTGTCCAGCCCTCGCCGTTACCTGTGGGACGAAGCACGCTACCAGCCAGGCTGGCGCTTCAATCAGCAGAGTCCGCAGGGTGAGCCTCAGGCCTGTGCTGCACCTTTTACCTCATTGATGAATGACGAAGGTCAGCCGCTGTATGCGCTGCCCGTGGATGAGCGCTTACCCGTGTTCTCCGCCCACTACAGCCGCAGTTCACTGATGACCTTTATGCTGTGTGAGTTGCTGGCCCAGGCGCTGATGCAAATGAACAGCGCGGCACAGCGTCAGCGTATGCCGCAAAGCCATGCACCGCGCCAGCTGCGCCATGTCATTTTGACGCTGCCGTCCGCCATGCCAAAACCCGAGCGTGAAATATTCCGCCGCCGTATGCAGGAAGCCATCGCGCTGGTGTGGAAAGCCGAGGGCTGGCATCCGGCTGACGAGGATTTTACCGAACAGAGCCAGGCCCAAAGCAGCAAACCCGTGCCGGATGTGCAGATGGAGTGGGACGAAGCGACCTGCGGCCAGATGGTGTGGCTGTTTAACGAGACCCAGGTTAACTTTGCCGGTCGTGCAGAAGATTTCTTTAGCAGCATGGCGCGCCCCGACCGTCCGCGCGAAGCCGACGAGCTGCCAGGCAAGAGCCTGCGTATCGCCTCCATTGATATTGGCGGCGGCACCACCGATTTAGCCATTACCCAGTACCGTCTTGACGACGGTCAGGGCAACAACGTCAAAATCACCCCGCGCCTGCTGTTTCGCGAAGGTTTCAAAGTGGCCGGTGATGATATTTTACTGGATGTGATTCAGCTGTGGATTTTGCCTGCACTGCAGCAGAGCCTGCAAAAAGCAGGACTGACGCTGGCTGAGCCGCTGATCAACAAGCTGTTTGGTCACGACAGCCGCATGGATGGACAGGCAACGTTACGCCAGCAGGCCACGTTACAGCTGTTTATCCCGCTGGCTCAGGCGGTGCTGGAACGGTACGAAAACTGGGACCCGCTGGAAAGCCATGCCGAGATCAACGCCCTGTTTGGCGAACTGGTCGATCAGCGCCCTGCCGATGCGGTGCTTGCCTTTATTAATGGTGAAATTCAGCGAGAACTGGGCGGTAACAGCCGTTTCGATCTGCTTGAGGTGCCGCTGGTCGTGAGCATGGCCCAGCTTCACGGTGAGTTTATGCAGCACCGCATGGCGATTATTCCGGCCCTGCGCTCCATGTGTGAAGTGGTCTCGCTCTATCAGTGCGATGTGCTGCTACTGACCGGACGTCCGTCGCGGTTCCCGGGCATTCAGGCACTGGTGCGCCATCTACAGCCACTGCCGGGTAGCCGTATTCTGTCGCTCGAAGGCTATCACACCAGTGACTGGTATCCGTTTAATAAGCACGGCCGTATTGATAACCCGAAATCGACCGCCGCAGTCGGCGCGATGCTGTGTCTGCTGGCGCTGGATTTACGCCTGAGCAGCTTCTGGTTCCGTGCAGGTGACTTTGAGCCTTACTCCACCATTCGCTATCTGGGCATGCTGGACGAAAATCAGGCGCTGACGGACGAGAACCTCTGCTATAGCGACATCGATCTCGACGATCACCAGTTCTCGCTGGACCGTAAAAGCAGCTTCCGCATTCGCGGTAACGTATGCCTGGGATTCCGCCAGTTAGATAATGAACGCTGGCCCGCCTCGCCACTGTACAGCCTGACGCTCAACGATGCGGCACTGGCACGCAAGGTCGCAGGTGAAAGCGTTCTGCGCGTGAAGCTGGCAGTGAAGGCCGGTCCGGGTGCGCCCGGCCCTGAAAATCTGGTGTTAAGCGAAGCCAAACTGGATGATGGTACGCGTGTTCCACTTGAACATCTGAGCCTCAAACTGAATACTCTCTCCGCCACGGGCAATGCCAATGCGCAATACTGGATTGACAGCGGGAGTGTGTGTAAACGATGAGATCGGTAAAACCCCGCCAGCCGCAGACGCTGGCAAAACGCCTGAGTTTATTGCAGGACGCCCTGAACGGCAGCCTGGCCTGGATTGAGAGCACGCGCGAACAGTCGCCGCGGCTGGCACTGGAAGCCGAAACCCTGACCCTGCAGTTACGGCAGGCGCGTGTGCAGGCGCAGGCCCTGGCGCAGCAGGTTGCGCGCCCGGTGACGCTGGCGCTGTTTGGACAGTCGCAGGCGGGCAAAGCCTGGCTGCTGACGGAAATGGTGGCTGACGCACAAGGTCAGTTGATCACCGCGCTGAGCGATAAACCGATTAATTATTTCCAGCACGTCAACCCCGGCAATCTCGATTTTGCCACCGCAACGCGTTTTACCCACCAGCGTGAAATCCTCTCCTCGGAGTGGCCGGTCGAGCTGACGCTGCTGAGCGAGGCCGAGGTGGTGCGTTTGGCCATCTCCTGTGGTGAAGGGGTAACGCAGCCCGACACTGCGAAAATTGACAGCGTGCTGCAACGCCTGCAACGCCATCGTTTAACTACGCCGTTGCCGGGTCTGGAGAGCGATGCACTGGTCACGCTCTGGTCCTGGTGCCGCCGTCATCACCTGTATGACGCCCAGTTGGATCGCCATTTCTGGCCGCAGGCTGTTGAACTGGCTCCCTGGCTGAGCGTGGATGACCGTGTGCAGCTGTTTTCACTGCTGTGGCCCGCTGAGCCGGCCCTGAATGAGCTGGTGCGAAGCTTACTGCACTTACGCCATCAGCTGCGTAACAGCACCCGGGTACTGGCTCCGCTCAGTCTGCTGACGGATAATTCCCTGCTGCCCGCTGAGCAGTTGATCGTTCCCGCCAGCGAGCAGGATCAGTCGCTGTCGGTTGAAGTCTGTCCGTTAAACGGTAACCGTCTGGGTAAGCCGCAGAACGTGACGCTGGGATTACTGGCCCTGCTAACGCTTGAGGTCACCATCCCACTCAGCTCCACCCCGCGCACCGCGCTGTATGACGATGCCGATATGCTGGAACTGCCTGCACCCGGGACGCCGAGCGATCCGGCGCTGCGTGAAGAGCGCCAGCGTCTGCAGAAGCAGGATGCGTTACGCGCGCGCCTGCTTGAGCACAAACGAATCCTGATACCGGGCCTGTATGCCGCCCGGCAAAGTATCGACCTGCTGTTGATCTGTACCGCCGCCAGCCAGCGTCAGGATGTCGATGTCGCCAGTCGGGCATTGCGTGAATGGCAGCGCCACCAGCCGGTCAATGAAGCGGGTGAAAAACCTCGCCTGATTTGGGCGATCACGCCTTACGATGCGCGCCATCAGCAGATCAATGTTGACGAGGCGGTACAGCGCCAGGTGGGACAACCGGGTCAGCAGTGGGGTTCTATGCTGGCCCTGGATCGCGCAGGCGTGGATCGGATGTCTGACTGGCTGCAGGAAGAGATGCAGCCCGACGCACGTCGCGATATGCTGATTGCCCAGTTGGCACAAATCCAGCACGCCGTAGTCGAGCGCCGACTGCAGCCCTGGACGGAAGCCGGTGCGTCGCCAGACCAGGCGGCACGCAGACAAAGCATCGCCGACACCTTGCTGAAATGTTTACAACACCGTACCGGTTTGCATGGCGAACTGCTTGAGCGCTTACAGCCGTCCCGCGAAGCCTTGCGCCAGCTGTGGCTCAACCAGTCCACCTCGTCTGTTCCGGCGGCGACCTCCAGTATTCAGGCACCGGAAAATCAGTTTGGTATTGGCTTTGAGTTTGATTTGTTCAGCGATGCCGAAGTTGAACAGCCTGCCCCTAAGCAGACCAGCTTCGGTCAGGGTTCAGCCCAGTTTCCACGTCAGGTTTTTAGCCTGTGGCTGAACCACCTGCGTCAGCTGCCGGAAAACCAGAGCCTGTTAGCCCTGCTGAATATTGATAAAGCGACGATGGAGTGGTTGATCGAAGAACTGATTACGGCCAGCTTCCGCACCGGTATTCTGCAGTCCCTGCAGCAGGCGTTACATGAACCGGATGCACAGAGCATGACACACGAATCACGTGCCGACCGTCAGGTAACCCGCGCGATGACGGTGCTGGGGGATTTTGTCGCCTGGCTTGGTTTTCTTCAGCGGCCAGAAGCGGAACGTCCGGGAAGCCGGGTCAATCGGGGACAGTCGATTTTTTCGCGTCCGCCCGCGCCCAGCGTGAATTTTAGCGCAGGTCAGCGACTGACGAAGCTTTCTGCCGCGCCCGCTAACCATACGGCCTATTATATTTACGACTGGCTGGTGGGGCTGAACACGGTGATTATTGAGAACAACGGTTACACCGGTGGTGGCGATCTGCCGGTCGCCGCGCGCGAGTCACTCACCGCGCTGCTCAAACCGTTACGCCACTAACTGCCAATCAGGCGCAGCTCGCCCGACAGCGACTGCGCCGCCTCTTCCAGCAACGCCACCACAGGTGCCAGCTCGGCATGACACTGTTCTGCATGCAGCAGATGAATCTCGGCGGGCAACGCCATTCCTCCGGTCAGCCAGTCCCATAGCGCATCCAGATTGTTGCCGAATCCAGCGCTGCAACCGCTCTGCGCGGCAAACGCACGATAGAAGGCATCACGCTCGGTGATCTGACGCAGGTCGAAACGTAAGGTCAGCATGATTAAGGGACCGGCTTGAAGGTGCGGTAGTGATCGGTAGAGAGGAAAACCAGGCCATCGGAGGAGTAAACCAACCGGTCGGCTTCACGGTGACCGCAACGGTAGTTCACATCGGCCTCAAACCACTGACGATCGGAACGTTCAGGTAATTTTCTTTCGCGGTTGGAAAAACGATCGCCGCCGATAGCTTTACCCGGCAACACCTCGCACAAGTCCCCTTTCGCGGGATTCCAGCCAAGGCGACGGGCCTGCTTCTTGGTAATGTAATAATCGGGCAGTTGCTGATGCTGCAGGACCCACCGGGCGACCGTTCGCACATCCGTAAGGGCAGCAATGTCTGACGCAGACGTTTTGGCTGGTGCAGAGGTCAAATAAGGTTTTAACCCTACCCAACAGAGGACAAGGATCAGAACCAGCCCAACCCACAGTTTTTTTGACATGATGGCATCCCTTTAAACAGGATGCAGATGATAGCAGCTTTACCTGAGGATCAAAAAGCGCGGGCCAGATTACCTGGCCCCGGCGGTGTTTACTGCATTGACTGCATGGCAGCCTGAGAAGGCACGCTGTGACGACGCCATGCGCCCGGCGCCACACCATACTGTCGTTTGAAGCTGCGATTGAAAGACTGTTGAGAGTCAAAACCCAGCGATATCGCCACATTCAGGATAGGTTCATTGGTGCTGGTCAGGCGGTCAGCCGACTTTTTCAGCTTTTTAATGCGAATATATTCACCCAGTGGATAGCCCGTGTGCTCTTTGAACATCCGTTGCAGGTGCCATTTTGAGTAGCCCGCGCGCTCAGAAACGGTGTCGAGATCGAGACGTGCTTCGATGTTGTTGTCGATCCAGTCAATAAGGTCGTGAATAAAAGCGTTACTCATCATGTTTAGTCTCCCGTCGCGGCAGCGAACAGTATTAGTATCAGTTGCAGTTACACTAAAAGCGTGGATGACAATGCCACTTAATGCAAGTTTAATTAATACATTAAATGCCGCACTTTTTATGGGGCTTATTTTCAGTCACCGCCAGGCCGATTTCTTCGGCTTGTCATACCGCACATAAAGTGTATCAGTAATTCTTGCAGTTCTTTGACGCACAAGCCTACACTCCTCGCGATAAATTGCAACCATAGAAGTTGCAAATGTTGGCCTGCGGGCTTCATTTCACTGTTCATCGCGGAATCACAACAATGATTACTAACTGGGTTCGTCAGGGATCTACCCTACTGGGAATGGGACTGTTGGTCAGTCTGCTAAGCGGGTGCGACACCGGCCAGACAAAAAATGCACCGCCGCCGCCGCCCGAGGTCAGCGTTGCAGATGTACTGGTAAAGCCTGTCAGTCAATGGGACAGCTTCAACGGGCGCGTCGAAGCCGTAGAAAGCGTGCAGCTTCGGCCACGGGTTTCGGGTTATATCGATAGCGTGAATTATCACGAAGGTGATGAGGTTAAAAAAGGTCAGGTGCTGTTTACCATCGACGATCGCAGCTACCGCGCGGCGCTGGAACAGGCAAAAGCGACGCTGGCCCGGGCACGGAGTCAGGCCAGCCTGACCCGAAGCGAATCGGCGCGAACGGAGAAGTTAGTCGGGACTCAGGCCGTATCGCGCGAGATGTGGGAACAGCGGCGTTCGACAGCCAGTCAGGCGCAGGCCGATGTGCTGGCCGCTGAGTCCTCTGTAGCTATGGCCCAGCTCAATCTGGATTTTACCCGCGTGACCGCACCGATTGACGGTCGGGCCAGCCGGGCCATGATCACCAGCGGTAACCTGGTCACCGCCGGTGACAGCGCCAGCGTGCTCACCACGCTGGTCGCGCAGGACAAGATGTTCGTCTATTTCGACGTCGATGAAACGACGTTTCTGCACTATCAGGCGATGGCGCGTCAGGGACAACAACGGCATGCCCTGCCCGTTGAAATTGCCCTGGCAGGGGAACAGGGATATCCGCATCGTGGCAACGTCGACTTCCTGGATAACCAACTCAACGCCAGCACCGGCACAATCCGTATGCGCGCCCTGCTGGATAACCGCGATCGCACCTATACGCCCGGCCTGTTTGCCCGCGTACGTCTTCCCGGTAGCGCGCAGTTTAATGCCCTGTTGGTCGACGATAAAGCCGTGCTGACCGACCAGGATCGCAAATATGTCTATGTGGTCGATGCCCAGGGGAAAGCCCAACGTCGGGACGTTAAGCCCGGTGCGATGGCAGACGGATTACGCATCGTTGCCGCCGGTTTACAGGCGGGCGATCGGGTTATCGTTGCCGGACTGCAAAAAGTGTTTATGCCCGGTATGCCGGTAACGGCAAAAACTGTCGATATGGCTGCCACTGCCGCTCAATAATCTGAGGTTGTTATGGATTTTTCCCGCTTTTTTATTGATCGGCCGATCTTTGCCGCCGTGCTGTCCGTATTGATTTTTATTACCGGACTGATCGCTATCCCGTTGTTGCCCATCAGTGAATATCCCGATGTCGTGCCGCCCAGCGTACAGGTGCGTGCTGAATACCCTGGCGCTAACCCGAAAGCGATCGCTGATTCCGTAGCGACCCCGCTCGAAGAAGCGATAAACGGGGTTGAAAACATGATGTACATGAAGTCGGTGGCCGGTTCTGACGGTGTGTTGGTGACCACGGTGACCTTCCGTCCTGGCACCGATCCGGATCAGGCGCAGGTTCAGGTGCAAAACCGCGTGGCTCAGGCCGAGGCGCGACTGCCGGAAGACGTGCGTCGGCTCGGCATCACCACTCAAAAAATGTCGCCAACGCTGACGTTAGTGGTGCATCTGTTTTCCCCGAATAACACATACGATTCGCTCTACCTGCGCAATTACGCCACGCTGAAAGTGAAAGATGAGCTGGCCCGCCTGCCGGGGGTTGGGCAAATCCAGATTTTTGGTGCCGGTGAATACGCGATGCGCGTCTGGCTGGACCCGAATAAAGTGGCGGCGCGCGGTTTAACCGCGTCTGACGTTGTGAACGCGATGCAGGAGCAGAACGTGCAGGTGTCCGCCGGGCAACTTGGGGCAGAACCGTTAAAAAAACAGAGCGATTTTCTCCTGTCCATCAATATGCAGGGGCGGCTGGAAAACGAGCAGCAGTTTGGCGATATCATCCTAAAAACCTCGGAACACGGTTCGCTGGTGCGCCTGCGTGATGTCGCGCGTATTGAAATGGGCTCGGGCAGCTATGCTCTGCGTTCGCAGCTAAATAACAAAGACGCTGTCGGTATTGGTATCTTCCAGGCACCGGGAGCCAACGCCATCGATCTGTCCAATGCGGTGCGGGCCAAAATGGACGAACTGGCAACCCGTTTCCCTGATGATGTGAAGTGGGCCGCGCCTTACGATCCGACCGTTTTCGTTCGTGACTCCATCAAGGCCGTGGTGCAAACCCTGCTGGAAGCGGTGTTTCTTGTGGTGCTGGTGGTGATTCTGTTCCTGCAAACCTGGCGGGCCTCGATCATTCCCCTGCTGGCGGTTCCCGTGTCGGTGGTAGGCACATTCAGCGTGCTTTATTTGCTTGGATTCTCGCTTAATACGCTGAGCCTGTTCGGGCTGGTACTGGCCATCGGTATCGTGGTGGATGATGCCATCGTGGTGGTGGAGAACGTTGAACGCAATATCGAGATGGGACTGTCACCTAAGGCGGCTGCGCATCAGGCAATGCGTGAGGTCTCCGGTCCCATTATTGCTATTGCCCTGGTGCTGTGTGCCGTGTTTGTCCCCATGGCGTTTCTGTCGGGCGTGACCGGGCAGTTTTACAAGCAGTTCGCTACCACCATTGCGATTTCAACGGTCATTTCCGCCATTAACTCGCTCACCCTTTCGCCCGCGCTGGCCGCGCTGTTACTTAAGGATCATCAGGCCCCGAAAGATATGCCGACGCGCCTGATCGATCGGCTGTTTGGCTGGATTTTCCGTCCGTTTAACCGCGTCTTTCAGCGCAGCGCGCACGGCTATGAATCGATGGTGGAAAAAACGCTGCGTCGTCGCGGTGCCGTGTTTGGCGTCTACCTGGTATTACTGGTTGGTGCAGGCTGGATGTTTCATGCCGTACCGGGAGGATTTATTCCTACTCAGGATAAACTTTACCTGATTGGTGGCGTAAAAATGCCGGAAGGCTCGTCGTTAGCGCGCACCGATGAAGTGATTCGACAGATGAGCGAAATCGGCCTGCAAACGGAAGGCGTGGCTTACGCGGTGGCGTTCCCCGGCCTGAATGCGTTGCAGTTTACCAACACGCCGAACAGTGGCACGGTCTTTTTTGGCCTGAAACCCTTCAGCGAGCGCAAACAAACGGCGGCGCAGATTAATGCGGAGATCAATGCGAAAATTTCCCGCATTCAACAGGGCTTTGGCTTTTCGATTATGCCACCGCCTATTCTGGGATTAGGTCAGGGTTCGGGCTATTCCCTGTACGTGCAGGATCGGGCCGGACTAGGCTATGGCGCACTGCAAACCGCCATTAACACCCTCTCGGGTGCGGTGATGCAGACGCCAGGCATGCACTTCCCCATTTCCTCTTACCAGGCCAACGTGCCCCAGTTAGAGGTGCAGGTTGACCGTGATAAAGCGAAAGCTCAGGGCGTGGCGCTGACCGCGTTGTTCAGTACGCTACAAACCTATCTGGGTTCATCCTATGTTAACGATTTCAACCGTTTTGGCCGCACCTGGCGCGTCATGGCGCAGGCGGATGGGGAATTCCGTGACAGCGTTGAGGACATTGCGAACCTGCGTACCCGCAACGACCGCGGTGAAATGGTGCCCATTGGCAGCATGGTGCACATCACCACGGCCTATGGACCCGATCCGGTTATTCGTTATAACGGCTATCCGGCAGCAGACTTAATCGGTGATGCCGATCCGCGCGTGCTCTCTTCTGCTCAGGCGATGCGTCAACTTGAAACCCTGTCCGGCCAGTTACTGCCGAACGGTATGAATATTGAGTGGACCGATCTCAGCTATCAGCAGGCGACGCAGGGCAATACGGCGCTTATTGTTTTCCCTGTCGCTGTCCTGCTGGCGTTCCTGGTGCTGGCCGCGCTGTATGAGAGCTGGACGCTGCCGCTGGCGGTGATCCTGATTGTGCCGATGACGATGCTGTCTGCCCTGGTGGGCGTCTGGTTAACCGGCGGCGACAATAACGTATTTGTCCAGGTCGGACTGGTGGTGCTTATGGGGCTGGCCTGTAAAAACGCCATTTTGATTGTTGAATTCGCCCGTGAACTGGAGATTCAGGGTAAAGGCATTGTTGAGGCCGCGCTGGAAGCCTGTCGCCTGCGTCTCCGCCCTATCGTCATGACCTCTATTGCTTTCATTGCCGGTACGATTCCCCTGATTCTGGGTGAAGGTGCGGGCGCTGAAGTTCGGGGCGTCACGGGTGTAACGGTATTTTCCGGCATGTTAGGCGTCACCCTGTTTGGTCTGTTTCTGACCCCGGTGTTCTACGTGGCGCTGCGTAAGCTGGTGACGCGTAAAGCCGCGCATCACGCTTTACAGAATCCACAATAATCGGTTTGATCCGGGCGGTAATCTTATCGTCCGGATCGGATTTTGCTCGCTTATTTTCCTGAACCGCACCACCTGATGCCTGATGTGCAGCCGCACAGATTATGCCATGCCTGTCAGGGGCTGGTGCGTTTAAGCGAGCATGGTTTAACACCGACGAAAAGGCATTTGCCACAGAACGCCAGGTTGTGTAGCACGCGACGAAGTGAACAGATGCAACCAAGATGGCTAAGCTGGCAAACGTATCATCGCAGACTGCGAACAGGCCGTGGGTCGATAACGACATCATGGATGAAGGGAGTGAAGTACAGGCGGGCGTTAATATGCGTGTGGTTTTTCAGCTGGCGGTATGATTGCTCAGTTACTGATCCGTATGACGGATTTAGCGGCTGGCAGGTTCAGGATATAAAAAAAGCCGCATCAGCGGCTTTTTTTGCACAGGTTTTCTGGCTCTGCCACATCCGGCTCAGGCACGGCGGTGCAGTTGCTGGTATCGTGGGTTTTAAGCTCATTTAGCGCATCCGCAACGGTACGTTTGGCTAATACCGCCAGGGATGCCTGCTCGGCTTCTTCTGCGATGGATTTAAAATACCAGCACAGGTTGGCGCTGACCAGACAGCGCGGGGCAACGTCCGGGCGGGCGGCCCAGAGTTTTTTGTCATCGGTGACGGAGACATAAATATCACGCAGAGTGATATCCGCCGCCGGTCGGCCAAGATGGATGGAACCAGTACGACCCAGCGTGGACACGATAATTCCGTCACGCGTCAATGGCACCATCAACTTGCGTATAAAACTTGGGTTTGCTTCAAGCCCGTAAGCGAGAATCGCGCTGGTAGAGCGTTTTCCCATTTGCTCCGCCATCGCCACGCTCAGAACCATTTGCAAAGCTGTCGGGAAGCGATAATCAAGCATCTTTGTATCCTGAGTTGCGGTACGTTTTTATTGTTGTATTGCCGCATGAGTGAACAATGAATCAGCTGTAAATATAACAAACACGGTTACTTTTTAGAAGCAACAGGCCCGCGACAAGGCACATATTCACCAGCATAAGGCCCACGACAGCACAAGGTGCTTACCGCCCTGCCACTTCCCCGATTCGCTTACGGTGCAGCACTGACGCGCGCGGGAAGCCGTTTTTTCAGCGCCACCACCAGCAATACATTAAGCACGGCCAGCACGCACAGGAGCCACAACGTGACGTTTGCCCCATAGGTGGCAAACACATAGCCAAACACCAGCGGCGTCAGCGCCTGACCGATCAGCGCCGGACGCGCCATTCTGCCCGCCAGTACCGCATAGGCTTCCGGCTTAACCATCACCAGCGGCAAGGTGCCACGCACAATCGCACGCAGGCCGTTGCCCGCGCCGTACAATATCATGCTGAACAGCGCCGTTTGAGGAAACAGTGCCAACAGCAATAAACCCAGCGCGACCAGTCCCACTGAAAAAAATGTGGTCCAGATGGGATGCCCGCCTTTAAAAGCCATATCGATAATGCGCGACGCCACCTGACACGGCCCCAGAATGGCACTGATTGCTAGCGCAGAGGCCAGGCTGTAACCGCTTGCTTCCAGCAGCGTGATTAACTGAACGGATATCGCCGTCATGATCACCGATGCCAGGGTAAAAATGGCGCACAGCAGGCGGAACAGCACCACAGGAAAATCCGCTTCAGCGCCGTGCGGACTTTTATTACGCTTTACCGGTGCGGGCGGCTTGCCTGGCGGCAACGCAAACAGATAGGCAGGCAGGACACAGGCCAGCAACAACCCGGCGATGGCGAAACAGGCACCGCGCCAGTCAAACCAGTGAATAAGCAGCGCCGTGCCCGGCCAAACCAGGCTGGTGCAGAATCCAGAGATGAGCGTGATGCCGGTAATAGCACCGCGCGCGTGTCCGCCATAGCGAGTGCCCAGCGTGGCAAACAGTGCATCGTACAGCCCCATCGCCATGCCCACACCAATGATCACCCAGGCAAATAAAAATACAGGTAAATTATGGCTGAACCCCATCAGGGTTAACCCTGCTGCCATGACGAGCCCGTTTAATGCCAGCATCAAACGCCCGCCGGTCTGTGCAATGATGCGCCCACAGCGCGGTGCCAGCAGCCCGGAGACCAGAATACCCAACGACAGCGCGCCATAAACCCACTGTTGTGACCAGCCGGTTTCCGCTACGATGGGCGCAGCCATCACCGCCATCAGGTAGAAAGATCCCCCCCATGAGACGATCTGAACCAGCCCCATAAGGATAATGCTGAATGAACCAGGCTTTTTCATTACGTCCATGTCGGGCATCCGTTAGCAGGCAAAGGGTTTTTATAACATGTTAATGCATAGGGGAAAAATGTTGCTGATGGCTTTTTTGCTGTCAGCGCGGGCTGGCGGCACGGTTTTCATTGCCTGACTAAAAGTATGTTGTAACTATAAGCGCTATTGCAGAGAAGGAACCGTTCTGCCACAGTAAGCATGTTGTAACTATGGAGAAGACAACAGTGCGCTACGATTTAGTGACAGACATGCAGCAATGCGTAAAGGATCTTGAGCAGGCATTGGGGGAACTCCGTCAGCAGACAGAGTCGCTTCCGCTGTTGATTGCCCGGGTCTTTCGTTTACCGCCGGTCGAAAAAGGCCACGAACATGACCCCATCAGCCAGATTACCGTCGAGCAGCATCTTGGCATTGCGGCACGCGAGATGGCACTTAATCACTACTGTCGGTTGTTTATGCAACATCAGTCGGAAAAGCTCAGCACTAAAGCCGCCGTGCGCTTACCGGGTGCGCTTTGCATTGAATGCAACGAACAGGAAGAGCGTGAACTGACCGGCCGTATCGCGGGGATCAATCAAAGTAAAGCCCGTCTGGAACAGTTGATTACCGTGGAGTCCGGCCTGCCCTCTGAAGCCCGCTTTGAATTTGTTCATCAGCATTTACGTGGGCTGATCACCCTTAATGCCTACCGAACCCTTACCGCTATCACAGCACCAGAAAGTTTACGTTTTGGTTGGGCCAATAAGCAGGTCATTAAAAACGTGAAACGGGAAGAGATTGTCGCTCAACTGGAAAAAAGCCTGAAAGCCGGTCGCGCACAGGCACCCTGGACGCGTGAACAGTGGGCAGAAAAGGTGCAGCAAGAGCTGGCGGATGTGCGTGCCCTTCCCGCTTCGGCGCGTCTTAAAATCAAGCGTCCGGTCAAAGTGCAGCCTATCGCGCGGGTCTGGCGCGCAGAAGAGAAAAAGCAAACCCAGTTGGCCTGTCCGTCACCGATTTTGGTGCTGTGTCGCGACCGCAGCCAGGTGCCCCAGTTAGGTGAACTGTTGAATTATGATGCCGACAATATTACGCATCGCTATAAGCCTGCCGCTGAACCGCTGTATTTGCTGATTCCCCGACTGCATTTATGGGTGGATTGTCCGGTATGACATCAGGGCCGTGCTGGCCCTGATGAACCTGACTTACTGCTTCATACTGCCGACCATCTCTTCCGGACGAACCCAGGCATCAAACTCTTCCTCAGTGAGATAACCCAGCTTCAGCGCCGAGGCTTTAAGCGTTAAGCCTTGTTTGTGAGCCTGTTTGGCAATTTCCGCGGCTTTGTCATAGCCAATATGCGTATTTAAGGCGGTAACCAGCATAAGCGACTCGTTAAGTAACTGCTCAATTCGCTCACGTACAGGTTCAATACCGGTGGCGCAGTGGTGGTTGAAACTGTCCATGCCATCTGCCAGTAAACGCACCGACTGCAGGAAGTTATGGATAATCATCGGACGATAAACGTTCAGCTCAAAGTTGCCTGACGCACCGCCCATATTAATCGCCACATCATTCCCCATCACCTGGCAGCACAGCATCGTCAGGGCTTCGCACTGGGTTGGATTCACCTTACCTGGCATAATCGAGCTGCCCGGTTCGTTTTCCGGGATAGCGATTTCACCGATACCACAGCGTGGGCCTGATGACAGCCAGCGCACATCATTGGCAATCTTCATCAGCGACGCCGCCAGCCCTTTAAGCGCCCCGTGCGCATGTACCAGCGCATCACAGGTTGCCAGCGCCTCAAATTTATTCGGCGCGGTCACAAAAGGTTGTTGGGTTAAATCGGCTAAAGCTTTAGCCACGCGAACCGCATATTCAGGATGGGTATTCAGGCCGGTTCCCACCGCCGTGCCGCCCAGTGCCAGCTCGGCAAGGTGCGGAATGCTCTGCTCAATATGCTTAAGATTATGTTCAAGCATGGCGACCCAGCCAGAGATTTCCTGGCCCAGCGTTAACGGCGTGGCATCCTGTAAATGTGTACGACCAATTTTAACGATGTCTTTGAACGCTTCTGACTTGGCGCTCAGCGTTTGTTTAAGCACGTTCAGCTGTGGAACCAGATGTTCGCGAACCGCAATCACTGCCGCCACGTGCATGGCGGTGGGAAACACATCATTCGAACTCTGGCTCTTGTTAACATCGTCGTTAGGATGCACCAGACGCGCCATTCCGCGCTCACCGCCGAGCAGCTCACTGGCGCGGTTAGCCAACACTTCATTCATGTTCATGTTGGTCTGGGTGCCGGAACCGGTCTGCCAAATCGCCAGGGGGAACTCGTCACTGTGCTTGTCCGCTAACACCTCATCGGCGGCGTTAACGATCGCCTCAGCCCGCTCCGCTGGCAATAAACCCAGATCCCGGTTAACGCTGGCGGCGGCACGCTTGGTCATGGCCAGCGCGTGAACCAACGCGACAGGCATTTTTTCTGTCGAAATACGGAAATGCTCCAGTGAGCGCTGTGTCTGTGCGCCCCAAAGTTTCTCAGCCGGTACATCAATTGGCCCCATTGAATCTTTTTCAACGCGATTGGCTGCCATGATTCTCTCCTTAGCACAGTTTTAGATAAGACGTCGCGTCACCCATTGCCGGTTAAAGCCTGTGTGACGCGGTTAAACCTATACAATTTATTAACATCCTCCGAGCTTAGCATCCTTCTTGCGCTGGATATGTATTTTCCATGTCAGTTTCTGGTTTAATAAGCGCAATATTTCCCGCCAGTAAGGCAATTAATTTCATGAAAAAAATGGCTAACTCTCTGCAAAATTATGCATGGGGCAGTAAAACAGCATTAACGTCGCTTTATGGCATGGCGAATCCTAAGCAGTTGCCGATGGCTGAACTGTGGATGGGGGCGCACCCAAAAAGCCCATCGACTGTAGAAGAACATGGCAAGCCCCGTTCGTTACGTGATGTGATTGCGGCCAATCCGCAGCAGATGCTGGGCGATGCCGTGGCGAAGCGCTTTGGCGAATTGCCTTTTCTGTTTAAGGTGCTGTGTGCCGATCAGCCGCTGTCAATTCAGGTGCATCCCTGCAAACGCGCCGCCGAAGAGGGCTTTGCGCGGGAAAATGCCGCTTCCATCCCACTTAACTCCGCGGAACGTAATTACAAAGACGCTAACCACAAACCCGAACTGGTTTATGCGCTGACGCCGTTTAAAGCCATCAACGGCTTTCGCGAACTGAAAGAGATGGTTTCACTGCTGGAGCCGGTTGCCGGAGCGCATCCGCAGATTGCGCAGTTCCTGCGCCAACCTAACCTGGAGAGCCTGGCCGCGCTGTTTTCCACCCTGCTCTCACTTGAGAACGATGCAAAATCGCACGCGTTAGCTGTCCTGATGACCACAGCCCAGCAACACCAGGGTGAGCCATGGCAGACCATTACCGACATCGCCGTGCAGTATCCGGATGACAGCGGTCTGTTTTCTCCGCTGCTGCTCAACGTGATCACCCTGCAACCCGGCGAAGCCATGTTCCTGTTTGCTGAAACCCCGCATGCCTATCTTCATGGTGTCGCGCTGGAAGTCATGGCCAATTCCGATAACGTGTTGCGCGCTGGCCTGACGCCAAAATATATTGATATTCCAGAACTGATGGCCAATCTGAAATTTGAAGAAAAACCGGCCAGTCAGTTACTGACCCAACCCGAACAGCACGAAAACAGTCTCAACTTTCCTATTCCGGTGGATGATTTTTCATTTTCCATTCATACGGTTACGGATAAGCCGCTTTCTGTCTGTCAGGACAGTGCAGCCCTGCTGTTTTGCATTGAAGGTGAGGCAACGCTCGTCTGCGGCCAGCAGCAACTGGTGCTAAAACCCGGCGAATCCTGTTTTGTCGCGGCGAACGATCCGTCCCTGACGATCGTGGGTCACGGCCGTGTAGCACGTGTATTTAATGCGTTAAACTGAGACGGCTGACGTCACTGCGCTTAACTGCTATTATTTCAAACTATTAGCTAAAATGCCTGCGGGCGCTTCTTCTTCCGCTGTCTGGCGCAGTCTGCAAGGCGGATGAAATCAAGGATAAGGACGATTCAGCAATGAAAAAGACTCAAGTTGCCGTTGGTGTGGTAGTTGCTCTGGGCGTAGTCTGGACAGGTGCGGCATGGTTTACCGGCAAAAAGCTGGAAAGCAATATGGATCAGATGATTCAAAATGCCAACGCTCAGTTAACTACTCTGGCGCCCAACAGTCGTCTGAAGGTCAGCTATCAGGATTATCAACGCGGCATTTTCAGCAGTAAAATGAATGTGGTCATTCAGGCGAGCTCTCAAACGGAAGATAACCCGCTGTTAAAACCAGGTCAGAGCATCATTCTTAATGAGCAGATCGATCACGGTCCTTTCCCGTTCGCCCAACTGAAAAAATTCAACCTGATCCCGAGCATGGCATCGGTTCATACCACCCTGACAAACACCGACGCGGTCAAAAAACTGTTTGAGCTGACGAACAACCAGTCGTTCATTAATGCTGAAACGCGCGTGGGTTACAGTGGAAGCACCGATACCGCGGTAAATATTCTGCCAATCGATTATCAAAATGCGCAAACGGCGCAGCGCGCGGCCACCAGTGGCGGCACGGTGAACATCAGTGCAGATAACAAAGGCGATAAAGTCTCGCTGGACAGTGACATCGCAAGCGTTGCTATCACCAGCAAGAATCAGGTCGACCAGCCAGTCATGTTTACGCTGAACGGCCTGAAAGTTAACGCCGATACCCATCTCACCAACGAAGGCGTGCGCATTGGCGATCAATCCATCAGCGTGGATAAAGTCGCCGCCGCCGTGAATGGTCAGGACGCTGTGATTCTTAACAAGATGGTCGGTGATTCTGCCTTTGATAACAAAGCGGGCAAAATCAGTGGCGATATCAATTACAAAATTGATGGCGTTGAAGTACAAAAACAAAATCTGGGCCAGTTTGCCTTAAAAATGAAGCTGTCACAGTTTGATGCGCAGAGCGTAAAAACCTTCTCGGATAACTATAACGCCCAGCTGACCACGCTGATGAATCAGCCCGGCGTGGCAGACGATCCAGTACGTTTCCAGACTGGCGTTCGTGCCATTCTGCTGAATAATCTGCCTGTGCTGTTAAAAGGCGCGCCAACGATCAGCGTTGCACCTCTGAGCTGGAAGAATGATAAAGGTGAAAGCACCTTTAATCTGAACGCGAACTTTAACGATCCATCGACAGTGACTGGCGAGCCGCAGACGCTGGCCGCCACGGTAGACCGCGTGTTGAAAACGCTGGATTTAAAACTGTCTATCAATATGCCAATGGCAACAGAAACCATGCGTCACATTGGACTGGCAGAAGGTTATCAGGCTGACGACGCGCAGAAGCTGGCCGATCAGCAGGTTAAAGGCCTGGCGGCGATGGGGCAGATGTTCCGTCTGACACAAACCCAGGACAACAACATCGTTACCAGCCTGCAGTATGCTAACGGCCAGGTGAATATGAATGGCGATAAAATGACGCTGGAACAGTTTATGTCGCGTTATATGCTGGGCGTGCCAACCAACGAAGGCATGCCAGAATAAGCGTTATCTTCCTGAATCAGGCGGCTTTGGCCGCCTTTTTTTATGCCTGAACGTCCCATGCTGCCCCATAACTGGCAAAACGCATGTTCGTAGATCACCTTCCCTTGCGCAATTAAGCAGCACCTGACTCACTTGTTGCGCAAATCGCTGGCGTTGTTGCGCAAGATATTTTTATAATGTTCTGCACTTTACAGATACCCGGACGAGTGCACTCCATGATTGATTCAACGCTTCCCCTTACTGATATTCATCGCCACCTTGATGGCAACATCCGTGCACAAACCATTCTTGATTTAGGCCGTCAGTTTAACCTGACCTTGCCCGCCACTACGCTTGAAGCCCTGCGTCCGCATGTGCAGGTTACGGAAACACAGCCGGATCTGGTGAGCTTTCTGCAAAAGCTGGATTGGGGCGTGAAAGTGTTGGGCGATCTTGACGCCTGCCAGCGCGTGGCCCGCGAAAACGTGGAGGATGCCGCCAGAGCAGGTATCCATTACACCGAGCTGCGTTTTTCGCCAGGCTATATGGCGATGACGCATAATCTGCCGATTGCAGGTGTGGTTGAAGCCGTCATTGACGGCATAAAAGCCGGATGCCAGCAGCATGATATCGACGTGCGTTTAACGGGCATCATGAGCCGCACGTTTGGTGAGCAGGCCTGCCTGGACGAACTGAACGGTTTACTGGCCTTTCGCGATCACATTACCGCCGTCGATTTAGCCGGTGATGAACTGGGCGCGCCGGGTAATCAGTTCCTGCGTCACTTTGCCCGCGCGCGGGATGCCGGTTTCCGCATTACCGTGCATGCCGGTGAAGCGGCAGGTCCGGAAAGCATCTGGCAGGCCATTCGCGAGTTAGGCGCTGAACGTATCGGTCATGGCGTAAAAGCGATTGAAGACCGCGCGCTGATGGATTTTCTGGCGGAAAACGCCATCGGTATCGAATCCTGCCTGACCTCAAATATCCAAACCAGTACCGTTGCCTCACTGGCACAACATCCGCTTAAAGTGTTCCTGGAGCATGGCGTTCTCGCCACGATTAACACCGACGATCCTGCAGTACAGGGCATTGAGCTGGAACATGAATATCGACATGCTGCACCTGCTGCGGGACTGAGTCAGGCGCAGATGCGCCAGGCTCAGGAAAACGGTCTTACGATTGCCTTCCTGAGTGAAGCTGAAAAAGCGGCTATTCGGGCGAAGCTGCAATAAAAAATGCAGAAATAAAAAGTGCAGTAAACAGAAAGGCCGCTGAATCAGCGGCCTTTTTAAAGGTTTTCACTCTCTGACTATTTCAGAGACAGGGTCTGGCGTTTCTCGGCTGACTGCAGCCCCCGTTCGATCAGCTCCATCACCTGAATCGCCTCTTCAGCCGTCACCGGATTGGGCCCACGTCCGTTGATGGCATCACGAACGCCGGCATAATAAGCCGGATAGTTGCCCGGCTGGGTCAGACAGCTTTTCTCGGTCATGGTGTCACCGTCAACCTGCGTCAGTGTGCCATCGCGCATGTCGTAGCCCCACGCTTCGCTGGGCGGAAAATCGCCGGCCTTCAGACGATCTTCCTGCGGGTCAAGGCCATATTTAACGTAGCTGCCCCGCGTACCGTGAACGGTATAACGCGGGGACTCTGCCGCCACTAACATGCTGGCGTGGAGCACCACACGGCGCTGCGGATAGGTTAACGTGGCGTGGAAATAGTCGGTGGTCTGTGCACCGGGGCGCAGTTCAGCCAGATCCAGATTGATAGCCACCGGTGGACCAAACAGCTGTAGCGCCTGATCCAACAGATGCGGCCCCAAATCGTACCAGATACCGCTGCCTGGCCCTTTCATTTCACGCCAGCGCTGACGTACCTCAAGGCGGAAGCGGTCAAAGTGCGACTCAAAATAGCGCACTTCGCCCAGCTCGCCGTCCGCTAACAGGGCTTTCAACGTCAGGAAATCACTGTCCCAGCGGCGGTTATGAAACACGGACAGCAACAGCCCTTTGGCTTTCGCCAACGCATCCAGCTCATGTGCTTGTGACAACGTCACGGTAAAGGGTTTATCCACGACCACATGTTTACCCGCATTCAGCGCCGCTTTGGCCAGAGGGAAGTGAGTATCATTGGGTGTGGGGATAACAATCAGTTGTAGGCTGGGATCGTCCAACAGCGCCTGAGGATCGGCCACCACCTTCACGGATGGCCAGTCGGCATTGACTTTGTTGGCATCGCTGCTGGAGATGGCTGCCAGTTCAACATCCGGCGTGCCCGCAATCAGCGGAGCATGAAATGTTTTACTGGCAAAGCCATATCCAATGAGTCCAACTCGCAGTTTCTCGCTCATTCCTTTTCCTCTTTATTCGCTAACCAGACTGATTTAAGACTAATAGTCTCGTCAGGACAAGGAGGATTCCCCTTAAAATCAGGAGACTGTGCTGCGGGCTGCGGTCCAGGCGCTCTGACTGGCTAAATTATCGTGCACATCCTGATTACGTCGGCGGAAATCACTTGGGCTAACGCCGACGCGTTTACGGAAGACTCGCGAAAAATAAAGCTGATCGTCGTAGCCCACTTCGCGACCAATGCTGGCGATGGGTTCCTGGGTGGTTTGCAGCAACAGTTTTGCTCTTATCACCCGCTGATCTTCGCGCCAGCGAAGCAGGTTGACGCCCATCTGCTCGCGGAACAGGTGCGCCAGCCGTGAAGGCGATAAGCACACGTGACGAGCCACTTCTTCAATTTTCACCTCGCTGGCGAGATGATTATTGACGTACTGGCAGGCTTCAATGATGCGCGGATCGCGAATTTGCTGATGATTACGCGGATCTTCTTCCACCGCGCGCAGCAACAGACGTTCCAGCAGATTCATCGCCAGCTCTTCGGCAAAGCGGCGCGAGGAGTTATGGGTTTGTTCAATGGTGGCAAACAGGCGATCAAACTCGCCACGCAGCGATTCGGGTAACCGCAGGCGTCCAACGCCTTCCTGTTCATCCTGCCAGCGCAGCCAGTCATGCCAGTAAGCGCGCGGACGGAAATAGACCCAACGATGAAACCACTGCGGGCTGTCGGGTGCACGACCGTAATAATGGGCGGTTTTAGGCTGGAACAACAGCATTTCGCCAGGTTCACAATCAAAGGCTTTTTCGCCGTCAAATACCCGGCCTTTGCCTTTAATGGTCAGGTTAAGAATATAGCCCTTCATGCCGTGTGGGCGATCAATAAAGAAATCCAGCGGACCATCCGCGGTAATAGGCGTTAAACCCGCCACCAGCCAGGCATTAAACGAATATCCAGGCAGCAAAGGGTTTTGCTGCTCTGCCGGTAATTCACGGTGATACATAACGTCCTCACTTCGTCGTTGATTGATCACGCGCGGACGCCTTTCGCGTCCGCGGGAAGGTTTCACGCCAAATCAGACTTTATTCTTTTGTTTGTAGCGATCGAATATCACCGCTGCCAACAGTATCAAACCACGTACAACATACTGTGAGAATGGCGAGATATTTAATAAATTCATCGCATTCTCGACGGTGCCAAGAATAAGCACCCCGGCCACGACGTATGAAATCTTGCCGATGCCGCCCTTAAGGGACACGCCGCCCAGCACGCAGGCGGAAATCACCACCAGTTCATAACCGATGGAGGTCATGGGCTGGCCGCTGGTCATACGTGAGGCAAGAATGATGCCCGCAGCAGCCGAGACCAAACCTGACAGGATAAAAATAATGATGCGGGTTCGCACCACCGGTACGCCAGCCAGACGAGCGGCTTCTTCATTACCACCGATGGCCAACGTATTACGACCAAAGGTGGTTTTGTTCAGCAGGAAGGCGAAAATCACCATGGTGGCCAGGGTGATCCAGATTGGCGCAGGCACGCCCAGCCAGTTAGCGAAGCCCAGAACAAAGAAACGCTCGTCTTCGATGCCTACTGCTTTACCATCCGAGAAGATATAAGCCAGGCCGCGCACAATCTGCATGGTCGCCAATGTGGTAATCAGGGCGTTGATCTTCAGCCGTGCAATCACAAAACCATTGATAAAGCCGGTTGCCATGCCCAGTACCAGCCCGGCACCGACGCCGATCCACAGGCTTTCGGTCATGTTGATGACCACGGCGGTCACCACGCCTGCACAGGCGATAACCGAGGCGACCGACAGGTCAAAATCACCCGAGGCCAGGCAGAACAGCATACCGCAGGCGACCATGCCGGACATCGACATGGCCAACCCCAAGCCTTTCATATTGATAAAAGAGCCGAAGTTAGGCACAAAAACAGCACAGGCAATAAACAGCAGTGCAAAGACCACCAACATGCCGAAATTGTCCCAGATGCGACCAAGATGCAGACCACGGCGTGGTGCTGCTGGCGGCGTATTAGATGTCGTGGATGAAGTCACGGTACTCTCCTGTCAGGCCACGGCGGCCGCTTGTGTCGTTTTAGGCATAGCCAGGCTCAGCGTCTGCTGCTCCGTAGCCTCGTCATGCAGTATTTCTCCGGCGATAGCGCCTTCACGCATCACAACAATGCGGTCGGCAAGGCCCATCACTTCCGGAAGATCGCTGGAGGCAAACAGCACCGCAATGCCTTTGTTTGCCAGTTCATAAATCAGGTTATAAATCTCGTGCTTGGCCCCAACATCGATGCCGCGCGTTGGCTCATCAAGCAGGATCACTTTCATCTCCTCTGACAGCCAGCGCCCCAGAATGGCTTTTTGCTGGTTGCCTCCAGAGAGGTTCATGATCAGCTGATCGGCACTTGGGGTTTTAATATTGAGCGAGCGGATATGGCGGTCAGCATTGGTAGCTTCCCAGCCGTTTTTGATCAGGCACCCGGCGGTCAGGTTGTGGCGGCGTGCGCTGATATTGATATTGTCGCGGACCGAATGCACCGGAATAATGCCCTCGGCTTTGCGGTCTTCCGGGCACAACATCACTCCCGCACGAATCGCATCGATCGGTGCGCCGATCTTAAGCGGCTCACCATCCAGCAATACGCGCCCACCGCGCAGTCGCGTCGCCCCGAACAGCCCTTTTAGCAGTTCGCTGCGCCCTGCGCCGACCAGGCCAAACAAGCCGACAATTTCGCCCGCATGGACATTAAGCGAAATCGGCGTTCTGACGCCCTTCGCTTCAACATTTTGCAGCTCCAGCCGCACGGCCCCTTTTTCACGCGGGGAGTAACCATAAATATCGCCCAGGTTACGTCCCACCATCGCCTGAACCAGATCGTCGTGATGCGTGTTTGCCATGTCCGTAAAGGTACGAACATAACGACCATCTTTAAACACGGTGATGGCGTCGCTGAGGGCAAAAATCTCTTCCATACGATGCGAAACATAAAGCACAACGCGCCCTTCCGCCCGCAGTTGACGGATGACGCGAAACAGATTGTCGATTTCCCGCGCGGACAGTGAACTGGTGGGCTCATCAAAGGCGATGATGCGCGCATTACGTGCCAGCGCTTTGGCAATTTCCACCATCTGCCACTGCCCCAGAGACAGATACTTCAGCGGCATGTCTGGATCGACATCCATGCCTAAATTTTTGAGTTGCAGGCCCGCTTCATAACGCAGCAGTTTTCGGTTTACCAACCCGCGCTTATGTGGCAACTGACCCAGATAGATGTTCTCTGCCACGCTCATTTAGGGGACTAAATGCAGTTCCTGGTAGATAATTGCAACACCCGCGTCCAGCGCGTCGGTGGTGTGCTGAAAATTGACCGGCTTTCCTTTGATGCGAATTTCGCCGCCGCTTGGCAGATAGCTGCCGCTGAGGATTTTAAGCAGTGTCGATTTACCGGCACCGTTCTCCCCCATCAGCGCATGCACCTGACCACCGTGGCACTCAAAAGAGATATCCTGTAACGCTTTCACGCCGGGAAAGGTTTTACTGATGCCATGAAACGACAGAAAGGCTGAATCAGTGTTCATGGTTTCTCCAATAAATAACGTTGATGAGTCGGGCCACCGGCAGTTTAGGGTTTGTCCTGTTACCCATTGCAGTCACGTGGGAAACCCCTGCGTTCTCTGTGGCCCGATTACTTTACCTGTGCTGCCTGAGCAGCCTGTTGTTACATCAACCCTTTCTTCGCCAGCTCGGCTTTGAAGTTATCGCGGGTGATTAACACCACGTCGGTGACTTCGGTAAATTTCGGTGGTTCCTGACCTTTGCTCACCCAGTTGTAGAGCATCTGGCTGCTTTTATAACCGTGGATATCCGGGCTTGGCAGCAGAGAACCGTAGAAGCCGGTAGCGTTAGCTTTTGACAGTTCACTCACCGCATCCACACCGTTAATGCCGATACCGATGACGTCAGCGGCCTTAAAGCCCTGACCTTCTGTTGCGCGCACGCCGCCCAGCACGGTGTTATCGTTCATGCCGACAATCAGCCAGTGTTTCACTTCAGGATGCTGTACCAGCAGGGAGTTACCAGCATCGAATGCGCCGGGGATGTCATTAGACTTGGTTGGCACCTGATAGATCTGTTTTGCCGGGAATCCCGCGGCTTTCAACGCATCCATCGAACCCCCGGTGCGGCGACGGGCGGTATCCAGCTCGTTGGCGGTAATCGCCATCACAGCCGTATCTTTCGCGTCCCAGCCGCGTTTTTGCATTTCTTTATACAGTTCCTGACCCTGACGCTCACCGATCTTGGTCGCCGCCATCATGACTAATGGTACGGTATCCATTGGCTTGCCTTTGGCGTTAACAAACTGGTCATCCACTGCAATCACTTTCAGACCATAGCCGCGCGCCTTGGCCATAATGGCCGAGCCCAGTTTGGGGTCCGGTGTACAGATAACAAAACCTTTCGCGCCACTTGCCGCAAGGCTGTCGATGGCATTCAGGGTTTTTTCACCATCCGGAACGGCGATTTTAATCACGTCAAAGCCCAGATCTTTACCGGCCTTATCAGCGAACTTCCATTCTGTCTGGAACCACGGCTCCTCCGGTTGCTTGACCAGGAAACCCAGCTTCATGGTTTCGGCGATAGCTGATTGTGACATAACCGCTGCCAGCCCAATGGCTGCCAACGCTTTAGTGAATTTATGCATGATGCTCTCCGGCGCTAGTTGTTTTATCGCTGTTAAAAACGAATTGGTGTAAACGTTACCAGTTAACTTTCTTTTTTGGGTACAGAAGTAAATCAGGACGTTAGCGCGAGCCGCGATGGGAGCCTGCTTAAACGTTGGCCTATTTTTAGCGGGAATGGAGAAGAAAAATGTAGAGCGGTATCACATCTTAAAATCACGACAGAATGATCCATACATTTAGCAAATTTAACCGTCCATTAACTTTTGCAATGGATCACAATTTCACTGCTCATGGCAGAAAAGTGCATATTCTCAGCCAGCCATGACTAACCGTTATTTCTTACACATCACAGGATAAGGAGGTTTATTCATAACAGGAGATTCAAATGCGTACTGAAGCCATCACCCTGGGACTGGACTTTGGTAGTGATTCGGTGCGTGCGCTGGCGGTGGATTGTCACTCTGGTCAGGAGCTGCAAAGTGCCGTGGCAAACTATGCACGCTGGCAGCAAGGACTTTACAGCGATCCTCACAGCAACCGCTTCCGCCACCATCCACAAGATTATATCGACGCCATGGAGCAGGCGATGCTCGGCGTATTAAATGCGCTGAGTGAAACGCAACGTGCGGCCGTCGTCGGCATCGGCGTTGACAGCACCGGCTCCACCCCGGCCCCTATCGATCGTGACGGCAACGTACTGGCTCTGCGGCCTGAGTTTGCTGAAAACCCGAATGCAATGTTTGTGCTGTGGAAAGATCACACGGCAATAGAAGAAGCCGAAGAAATCAACCAGCTTTGTCACAGTGGCCGCTTTACCGACTACAGCCGATATATTGGCGGGATTTACTCTTCTGAATGGTTCTGGGCAAAAATCCTTCACGTTACCCGCAACGATGCTGCGGTGCGCGAGGCCGCCGTGTCCTGGGTTGAACTGTGCGACTGGGTACCGGCGCTGCTTAGCGATACCGTCGCCCCTGATAAACTGCGGCGTGGGCGCTGCGCGGCAGGACACAAAGCCCTGTGGCACGGTGACTGGAACGGGTTGCCCGATGTTGAATTCCTCAATGCGCTGGACCCCAGTCTGACTCAACAGCTGGATTCGCCGCTGTTTAAAGAGACCTGGACGGCGGAGTTGCCGGTGGGCACCCTGAGTGCCGAATGGTCACAGCGCCTGGGTTTATCACAGCAGGTCACTATTTCAGGCGGTGCGTTTGACTGTCATATGGGTGCAGTGGGCGCAGGCGCGCGGCCTTATACGCTGGTCAAAGTGATTGGCACCTCCACCTGCGACATTCTGATTGCTGACACCGAAAAAGTCGGCGATCGTGCCATTAAAGGCATATGCGGCCAGGTCGATGGCAGCGTGGTGCCTGGCGCAATAGGTCTGGAAGCCGGTCAGTCGGCATTTGGCGATATTTATGCCTGGTTCAGCCGTCTGCTGGGCTGGCCGTTACAGCAGGCGGCGCAGCAACATCCTGAACTCAAGCCGCAGCTGGCGGAGATGCAAAAGTCGCTGATCAAAAACCTGACTGACGCCTGGGCCGCTAATCCTCAGTTGGATCACCTGCCGGTGGTGCTGGACTGGTTCAATGGCCGCCGCACACCCAACGCCAATCAGCGTCTTAAAGGCGTGATTACCGATCTTAATCTCGGCACCGACGCGCCGGCCCTGTTTGGTGGCCTGATTGCAGCGACCGCCTTTGGCGCTCGCGCCATCATGGAGTGCTTCGAGCAACAGGCTATTCCGGTTGAGAACATTTTGACCCTGGGCGGTATTGCCCGTAAATCCCCCGCCATCATGCAGGCCTGCTGCGACGTGATGAACCGTCCGCTGGATATCGTCGCCTCGGATGAATGCTGTGCGCTGGGTGCGGCGATCTTCGCTGCCGTGGCCGCCGGTGTTCACCGCGACGTCGAGCAGGCACAGAAAGTGATGGCCAGCCCGATTGACGTCACTCTGCAGCCCGATCCGCAGCGCGTCGCGCGCTATCAGGAACTTTATCAACGCTATCAACAATGGTGCGTGACGGCAGAACCTCATTATGCCGCACGTTCCGCTTCCGCTAAGTAAAGGAGTGGTTTATGCAACAGTTCAACGTGTGGTTTGTCATTGGTACACAGCACCTCTACGGAGCGGAAACGTTACGTCAGGTTGAGCAGAATGCCCGTCAGGTGGTGGAAGGTTTAAATCAGGCGGGACTGCCTGTGCGCCTGGAACTGAAACCGCTGGTGAAATCGCCTGATGAAGCGCTGTCGCTGTGCCGCGACGCCAGTCACGATCAAAACTGTGTGGGTATCATTACCTGGCTGCATACTTTCTCGCCGGCCAAAATGTGGATCGGCGGTTTAAACGTATTAACGAAACCGTTATTGCAGTTTCATACACAGTTCAATGCTGAAATCCCGTGGGACAGCATGGACATGGACTTCATGAACCTGAACCAGACGGCCCACGGCGGCCGTGAGTTTGGCTTTATTGGCGCACGTATGGGCCTGCAACACAGCGTGGTGACCGGTCACTGGCAGGATAAACACAGCCAGCAGCGCGTTGCCAACTGGATGCGTGCCGCACTGGCTAAACAGGCCAGTCAGAACCTGAAAGTGGCCCGTTTCGGCGATAACATGCGTGAAGTGGCCGTCACGGAAGGCGATAAAGTCGCCGCGCAAATCACGTTTGGCTATGCCGTCAACGGCTGGGGCGTGGGTGATTTGGTCGAGGTGATTAACGGCGTCAGCGATGGTGATGTTAACGCGCTGGTCGATGAGTACGAAAGCCACTACCGCTTTACCCCTGTGGCCGCCGTCGGCGGTGAAAAGCGTCAACATGTTCTGGATGCTGCACGTATTGAACTGGGCCTGAAGCGTTTTCTGGACGATGAAGGCTGTAAGGCGTTTACCACCAACTTCCAGACGCTCCATGGGATGACCCAGTTACCCGGTCTGGCGGTACAGCGCTTAATGGGCCAGGGTTATGGTTTTGCGGGCGAAGGCGACTGGAAAACGGCTGCCCTGCTGCGCATTTTCAAAGTGCTGGCGGGCGACCGTCCCGGCGGAACCTCCTTTATGGAGGATTACACCTACCACTTCTCACCGGGTAACGATTTAGTTCTGGGCTCACACATGCTGGAAGTGTGCCCGTCCATCGCGCTGGAAGAGAAACCGCTGATTGACGTTCAGTTCCTGGGCATTGGCGACAAAGCCGATCCGGCGCGTATGATCTTCTCAACACCCGCAGGCCGCGCGATCAACGCCAGCGTGATTGATATGGGTGACCGCTTCCGTCTGTTGGTCAACGTGGTGGATGCCATTGAACAGCCTAAACCGCTGCCAAAACTGCCTGTCGCCCGTGCGCTGTGGAAGGCTCAACCGTCACTGGCAACCGCCTCTGAAGCCTGGATTCTGGCCGGCGGCGCGCATCATACCGTGTTCAGTCAGGCATTGAGCCTGGATGATATGTATCTGTATGGTGAGATGCACGGCATTGAAGTGCTGGTTATAGATGAACATACCCGGTTGCCTGCTTTCAAAGATGCCCTGCGCTGGAACGATGCGTACTACCATATGAAACGTTAAGATTGCTGAGACGTTGCGAACGGGTCAGATTGCTGGCCCGTTTTCATGGTTCACCGGTTACTCCATAAATTCAAGCGTCTGCCCGTCAGGACTCATCACGTATATCACTCTGGTTCCCTTTAACGGGCCGGCGGCGATGGTCTGGGGTTGGCCCGGCGTCTTCCAGCCGTGTAGGGAAACACGCTCCAGCAGTGCATCCAGATGTTCAACCCTGAAAGCCAGATGTGCATAGCCCGGCGCATAGGGAGGCGACGATTCATCCGGCACCACAATATTGTCATATTGCAGGAGCTCTATTTTCATGCCTGCCAGTTCAACCAGTGCCATTTGCACATCCGCGCCTCGCGCTCCCGTTACCTCATCAATTATCGCGCCGGACATGTTCCCTTCACGTAACAGTGTGCCGCCCAGCACTGCTGTCCAGAAGTGCAAGGACTGCTTGATGTTTCTCACTGAAAACCCGACATGATCGTAACTTTTTATCATCTGATATAGCCTTTGCGTTGAGGAATCGAGCTTTTTAAGAATGTATCATTAGCTTCATCGGCATAAATCACAGGGCGTGCTTTGCCGGAGTCGATATAAAACCCAGGCAGCATAACCGTGACCGAACTAACAGAACGTCCAGGCTTCTGATCCCGCTCGTTCCAGTCACAGAAGCCAGAATAATCATTCAGTCTGGCGTTGTCGTGAGGTGATGGCTATTTGGCAACAAGCCCGGCAGGTAAACGATTATCGGGACAATAGCGGTAAGTGACTGCGCCCTGACCTCGTCTGAAGGTAAACCGGTGATGATTTATCATCGTCAGGGTAAACGTATCGCTGACGTCAGGGCCAGCCCCCACACCGGCATCAATGCAACGCTGAGTGACAACATAGTTGCGGCCCTGAGCAGACTGGATATTCAGCTTGCAGGCGTGGGTATGTGCACTATTCAGTCCCACCCCGTCATAGTGTTTTATCCCGGCGTTCGCGGGGTCACGACACGATTGTGATGTATCGACATAAATGCCCTTTTGCAGCCCTAAAACACCCTCCGCACAGGCCGGGGCGATAACAGGACGGTCACTGAGGCTAAAATCATTTTTAAGCTGCTGACTTGCGCTCGGCCCTGAAAAATCTGTGATGTTTTTTTTTGCATCCTCATCCTGCCGCTCCCTTTTCTGCCAGGTGATGCATCATCTGTTAAACATCAGACGATGGCTGGCATGCGTTCTGGATAGTAAATCCGGCGTTAAATGACTGGTTAGCGTTCATACGACTGCGCGTTAAATTCTAGCGGTTAAAAGGATAAGCAGGCTTTTTATCGCAATAATTTAGCGGATGATAATCTTTGACCCTGCGTATGCCGATATCGTTTTCAAACGTCAGGTAGGCTGTGTGCGGTTTTTTCGTCAGCACATTCGCCACAAGTTCGATAAAATGCGCCTTGTTGCCCTCTTGAGGATAGCGTTCGAAGATTTCCTCAAAAAATGACAGGGGGAACATGTCTGCGTTCATCCCTCCATCCATAAATGCCCCTAAATGTACCAGCGCGATTTCAGGTCTTTTACGCACGGGGATTTCCATACGCAAATTCACCGCTGAAACGGGTGAAACGGTGGCGAGAGTGGTCGAGCGGATTCGGGTAGATGCTGCAAAAGGGATGCTGGAAAACGGGGTGGGCAATGTTGAAAAAGTCGCCAGGCTCTGCGGTTTTGGCAGTACCGGACGAATGAGGCGGGCATTTTTAAAATACTGGGATAAATCTTCCCAGGCCTTTAAATAACACCGGCCTTCTGGCGGGCAGCGCGACATCAGCCCTGCCCGTCGTTGTTCGGGCTTATCCTGGCTGACAAGGCATTTTTAAAATGACTGACGTGACAGCAACGGACTGTCGACCAGCACGCTATTGCGGTGGCTATCCCCGTTAATGATATGCAACGTACTCAGGCGACCAATTTCGTAATGCGGCAACTGCACCGTCGACAAAGGCGGCAAAAACAGATTACCGATGCCAACAAGATTATCGTAACCCAGCACCGCAATATCCTGTGGGATACGTATTCCCTGCCCCAGCAACGTCTGATAAACCATAAACGCAATGCGGTCATTGCCACATATCACGGCATCGAACTGCGGCTGACCCTGATGAATATGTGCCATCAGCATGTCCGGAATATCACGGTAGTGCTCATCACCATATTGCATATAACAATGATCAAGATTATCGGGGTTAATATTGGCTTCACGACAGGCCTGATCCAACCCCTTACGGCGGCGGCGCGTCGCCAGATGGTTGATCGGTAAATGCAGACAGAGCGGTCGGCGGTATCCTGCCGCGAGCAGTGACTGCACCGCGTGATACTGGCCTTGTTCGTCGTCAGGGATATAGCTGGCCACCGGCTCCCCTTTATTCTCACAATTCGCCAGCACGCAGGGATGCGTCAGTAGCTTGGGTGGCACGCTGACTTCGCGCAGTCCCATGGTCGTGAAGATGATACCGCCAGGCCGGTGCGCAAGAAGCAGATCGACAATATCATCGGGGTTATCATCTGAAAACATGTTCACCACGAAGCTGTTCCAGCCATACGCGCGCGCGGTTTCCTCAATGGACAGCGTGATCTCGACAGAAAAAGGCGTGGTGACCGTATCCAGCGCAAGCACACCAATCGTTTTGTTTTTGGCACCGACACGCCGAACCTGCCTGGCAGAAAGATCCGGCACATAGTTAAGCTGTAATATTGCCGCCTGCACCCTGGCAAGGGTTTCTGCCTTCACACGGTCAGGGTCATTCAGCACCCGCGATACCGTCATTAACGATACATTAGCCAGTCTGGCCACATCTTTTAAAGACGCCATACCTCTCCATTAAGCCTGCCCACGATTCCGGCCTGGTTTTCACGCATCCCTATATTAACGGATGCTGTGCCACTACCCATGCCCTTACCTCAGCGTAAATCTCAGAAATATGCAAACCCGAATCAAAAAGTTGATCGAGGTCTCAACACATCGATGTTAACGTTAACTTTTGTGATTAACATCGACTATTGCACTCAAATGCAGTGTACACCACAAATGTTAACGTTACCATTCTGGCATATCCTTCTTATGAGATTATGTAGATGAAAAAACGGCCTTCCCGCAGCTATTTGCTACTCAGCGCACTGCTGTTCTTTTTCTTTATGACCTGGTCCTCTTCCAGTTCACTTCTCTCCATTTGGCTTCACCAGGAAGTCGGCCTTAAGGCGTCGCAAACCGGCATCATCTATTCGGTCTTATCCGTATCGGCCCTCTTTGCCCAGGTTTGTTATGGTTTTATTCAGGACCGACTGGGTCTGCGCAAACATCTGCTGTGGTTTATTACCGCCCTGCTGATTCTCTCCGGCCCTGCTTACCTGCTGTTTAGCTATTTGCTGAGTGTGAATATTCTGTTGGGTAGCCTGTTCGGTGGTGTGTTTATTGGCCTGACCTTTAACGGCGGTATCGGTGTGCTGGAATCCTATACCGAACGCGTTGCCCGTCAGAGCAGCTTCGAGTTTGGCCGGGCCAGGATGTGGGGCTCCCTTGGTTGGGCTATCGCCACGTTTTTTGCCGGGCTGCTGTTTAATATCAACCCCAATCTTAATTTCCTGGTGGCATCATGCTCCGGACTGGTTTTCTTCTGCCTGCTGGCGCGTTTGAAAGTAGCGGCCCCGGCAAGTATGGAGAAACTCGAAATCGGGGCTAAAAAAGTCTCGCTTGCCGATGCCTTTCGCCTGCTTACCCTGCCGCACTTCTGGGCGCTGATCTTTTTCGTGGTCGGCACCTGTATTTATGGCGTGTACGATCAGCAATTCCCGGTTTATTTCTCTTCTCAGTTTCCGACGTTAAAAGAAGGGAACGCCATGTTTGGCTATTTAAACTCCGTCCAGGTCTTTCTGGAGGCAGCAGGCATGTTTTGCGCGCCCTGGCTGGTTAACCGGATTGGCGCTAAAAATGGTTTGATATTCGCCGGTATGGTGATGGCGCTGCGCATGGTGGCATCAGGCCTGGTGGTAGGTCCGCTGCTGATTTCCATCACCAAACTGCTTCACGCTGTTGAACTCCCTATCCTGTTGGTCGCCATTTTTAAATATAACAGTCTGAATTTCGATAAGCGTCTGTCTTCCACTATCTATCTGGTGGGCTTCGCCTGTACCAGCTCAATTATTGGCACCGTGTTATCGCCGCTGGCGGGCTTTAGCTATGAGCGGTTTGGCTTCGCCCAGTCCTATCTGATTATGGGCATCATGGTGTTCTGCACGACGTTTATTTCCATTTTCCTTTTGCGCTCAACTAAGTCCTCCTCTGAGCCATCCTTGTTACAGCAAAACGCTGTGTAATTTATTGAGAGTAAAAACAATGACATCTTTATTAAAACAGGCTGAACAGGCACTTGAAACCTCGCAATCCGGGATTAATCCACGCTGGTATCCACGTTATCACCTTGCCGCTCGCGCAGGCTGGATGAACGACCCTAACGGCCTGGTCTGGTTTGAAGGCTGGTATCACGCGTTCTACCAGCATCACCCCTACTCCACAAAATGGGGACCGATGCACTGGGGGCACGCCCGCAGTCAAGATCTGGTGCACTGGGAGCATCTGCCAGTTGCGCTGGCACCGGAAGGCCCGGCAGACAAAGACGGCTGCTTCTCAGGCTCTGCCGTGGTGGACGGCGACACGCTGGCATTGATTTATACAGGCCATAAATTTCACGGACCCGCCGACACGGATGACAACCTCTATCAGGTTCAGTGCCTGGCAACCAGTCACGACGGTATCCACTTTGAACGCCAGGGTTGCGTGATCGATACCCCGCCAGGCCTGCATCATTTCCGCGATCCCAAGGTATGGCGCGAAGGTGAGTTCTGGTACATGGTTGTCGGCTCCCGCGTCGAGGACACAGGCCAGGTGCGCCTGTATCGCTCCGCCGATCTGCGTGAATGGCACGACGAAGGTGTTTTTGCCGAGGCGGCAGACGGAATGGGCTTTATGTGGGAGTGCCCGGACTTCTTTTCCCTGGGCAATCGACGCGTCCTGATGTTCTCCCCGCAGGGGATCGCAGCGACAGGTTATCACCATCGCAATCTGTTTCAGAGCGGCTATCTGCTCGGCGAATGGCAACCCGGTGAAGCCTTCACCCATGATGGACAATTCATTGAGCTGGACCATGGTCACGATTTTTATGCGCCACAAAGCTTCCTGACCCCGGATGGTCGCCGCATTGTCATCGGCTGGCTGGATATGTGGGAATCACCGATGCCCGAACAGCAGGACGGTTGGGCCGGGATGCTTTCTCTGCCGCGTGAGTTAAGCCTGGGCGATGATGACCGTGTGCGGATGAAACCCGCGGCCGAGGTCGCCGCCCTGCGTGGCCGTTATTATGCGGTCCCGGTGCGCGAGCTGAACAATCAAACCCTGTCTATCGGGGAACATGCCGAGGCGGTTGAAGTGCGGCTGGAATGGGATCTCAACGCGTCCTCGGCGGAGCAATATGGTCTTGCGTTAGGCGACGGGCTGCGAATTTACGTCGACAATCAGGCCCAACGGCTAATTGTCGAGCGTCGTTACCCGGAATTTTTGCTTGAGGGCACACGCAGCATTTCCCTGCCAGCAGACAAGCGACTGTCGCTGCAAATTTTCATTGACCGTTCCTCAGTGGAAGTGTTTGTCAACGAGGGCACCGCCTGCCTGAGTAGCCGAATTTACCCTCAGCCTGACAAGCGTGATTTAACGTTGTTTGCCCATAACGGCGTCGCTGCCTTAGAAGACGCTGGGTACTGGTCTCTGGACAGATAATTCCGTCCCGATCCGTAACGCCTCTTAGTTGCTGATTTTTTATTTCTGTCAGTCTCTGACTGGCTGCTCTCGCCTGAAATAATGAGACAGAAAAATGGATGAAATATTAACGCCGTTCCACCGGGTTAGTGTGATGAATAGAAAAAATAGGGTTTCGGGAAAAGAAACACTGGCATTGATGCTGTCATTAGCGGCCTTTCCTGCTGCAGCCGAAAACACACCGGACCCGTCAAATGTTTATACCGGGAACTATCAAAGTTATTTTTATGATGAAACGGATAATCACCCTATCCGCACGGCGCCTGCTAAAAAGGAACCTGCGCCGCCGGTCAGCCACGTTTCCTCCTCGCCGGTTACGGTGGACAGGACAGCCGAACATGCCGCATCACCCGTGCCGGCGACCTTATCCCCTGCAGGCGAAAATAACATAACCGACCCTGAACTCAGCAGTAAGGTGGCTATGCCAGCAGATGTCAGCCTACTGCGTTTAAGACAGGAAGATCCGCCGGTTCACTGGAACAGTATCGGCCGCAATATGGAGGCTGGCGGCTTACACGGCAACATTGGCACACAGATCGAAATTGATGATGTTCGCTGGCGTGATAAGAGTAAAAACAGCGGAAAGTTTAAGCTCGCAACCATACAGGCTTTTTTAAGGCATGATGAGTTACCAAACTGGTACTTTGGTTTCTGGAATGCCCGGGAAGACAGCTATAAAGGCCAGTTCAGTAATCAGAAATACGATGCCACCAATACGATTAATGAGTTTTTTGTTGGCCATATCTTTGAAACCTGGCGAGGTAATATAGGTACAGAAGCCATGATCGGTTCCGAAACAGCCACGAAACGCTGGAAGAATCGTTTTAAAGTCTGGCAGGACCTGCGACTCAGCAATAAATGGAGTCTTGCCGGTTATGCTTATGGCGAATATCAGCCCCAGGGCAATGAACCGGGAAATGGCGATCTTGAACAATATATTTTTGAAACTGAGCCGGCTATTCAATATCGCGTGAATCCGGATATGGGATTGTATTTACGGCCTTATTATTACTATAACCGTCAGGTACGTGAAAACTGGGGTGACATTGTTGAAGTGGAATGGAAAGTAACGGCCGGGCTTTGGCGAAACTGGTATCCGCTTTTAACCTCGCTGTATGTGGGCTTCGGTCAGGACAAAACCGAGAACGCCAGTAACGCCAACGAAGTTTTTTATAATGGCCGCTATAAATTTATCGGCGGCACCCTCAGCTATCCGGTGTTTGGTGAAGTCAGACTCTATGGTGAATTCAGAGCAGAATTTACGAAAGAAGACGGACTCTGGACATATAAAGGTCACTCATGGAATCCCTTTACCGTGGTTGGCGTGAATTATAACTTCTGATATTCAGGTGCAGCATGAAAAAATTAACGTTAGCGACATTCGTCGCACTGCTGACGCTTTCCGTTGGAAATACGCCAGTTTATTCACAACCCTCTAAAGAAACATTACAAAATAAAAGCATTACGCGAATTAATGGCTTTTTCCCGCGAGTGGAAGGCTCATTTATTGGCGATCCCATGCCTGTGTATAACAATGGCGAATTTGATATTTTTTATCTTAATGATGTCCGTGGCGGCAGTGACTTAGGCGTGCACGCGATTCATCTGCTGTCGAGTGCCAACTTATATGATTATCAGAACCACTCTGAAGTGATTCCCTACGTCAATAACGTTGACGACCCGGAACTGCTGTTGGGAACCGGATCGATCATTAAAGTCGGCGACACCTGGCATGCCTGGTATACCGCCCACAATGAAAACGTGTTTCCGGTGGAGTCCATTATGCACGCCACCAGTAAAGATCGTCTTCACTGGGTTAAACATCCCAATGACACCCTTCTGCCGGGCAATAAGTATCGCGGTAATGACTTCCGCGATCCTCACGTTGTCTGGATCGAAGAAAAAAAAGAATACTGGATGTTAATTACCACGCGTAGCAACGGCCGAGGGGTTATTGCCCGTTACCGTTCAACCGATTTAACAAACTGGGAAGACAGCGGTATCTTTTTCGATAATGACACTATCACCACGAACGCCAATCTCGAATGTCCGACGCTGGTGTTCTTCAACGGGCGTTGGTATCTCAGCTTTAGCGATCAGTGGCCGCTGCGTCTGACACAGTACCGTGTCGCGGATAATCCGGAAGGGCCGTGGCGAAAAACGGATAATTATGTGGTCGATGGCTCAGGTTTTTACGCGGGAAAACTGGTACGCAAAAACGACCGCTTATTCGTTTTTGGTTGGATACCCACCAAAGCAGGAAACCGTGACAGCGGCAATATTGACTGGGCAGGGAATCTGGTTGTTCACGAGTTAATCGCGGAGCCTCAGGGCCAGCTCAAGAGTGTTATTCCGCAGGAATTGCAGACCGCCATCGACGCGAATCCAGGCCCGGTTACCACGCTGACAGAAAGTAAAACGCTAAAAACGACCACACAGTTCGCATCGCTACAGTCCTCTGTGTATCCGCCCCTGCCTAAACGCGCGGTGCTGACTGCCACCGTGGATATTCCCTCTGCCGGCATGGTTATGAGCTTTGGCCTTACTGACGACAGCATCAATAAGGCCGGGCTGAACGTGGTGTTCAATAAGAGCAAAGGGAAAGTTTATTTTTTTAACTCTCCGCTGACCTCAATTCATCAGGACAATGCGGAATCCTGGGTAGATGTTCCGCTTGATGAAAAAATTGAGTTGCGCGTCCTGATACAAAACTCAATTGCTGTTTTTTACATCAACAATAAGGCGGCATTCAGTACCCGGATGTATTCCATGGAGGGGAAACCCTGGAGCATCAGCCTGCCTCAAAACGATCATTTTCACGCGACGTTGAAAATAAAAGAAATGATTTAATGGGATCGTATTATGAAAAAACATCATGCCCTGAGTATTATTTTTTCCCTGCTGTGTCCAACCCTGACCCATGCGAGCATGAGCGTCATGAAGGATTTATCAGGCACCGTTATTGCGGTCGATCCGTGGTCCTATCTGGATGAAGATATCATGTGGACCTCTGCCCGCTCATCAAACCCAGCCGGCGGTCGCGTTCATGGCCAGCTAAAAATGAAATATGCGATTGAGGATAACAACTGGCGTAACAGCCATTTTCATAACGGCAATGACTCACTCACCTTTGTGCAGGGCGTAATGCGTCATGATGCATTACCCGGCTGGTATCTGGCCTTTTCTGAAGGCCGAACCACCAATTATAACGGTACCTGGGAAGACCAGACTTACCTCAGCCAGAATCAGTGGACTCAACTTATTGTCGGCCACGAATATTTCTACAAACGTCTGCGCTACGGCTGGGATGTGATGGGTGGAAGTTCGTCTGTAGAGGACCGCTGGCAGGGGCGCGTCAAATTCTTTACCGATTTACGTTTAACAGACCGCCTCTCATTCTTTAATTATCTTTATCAGCAAATCGATCACCGCCGCAGTGGCGGTTCACAAAATGATCGTGATGTGCGTTCATTCCAGATTGAGCCGGGTGTGCAGTATATTATCAACAACACAACGGGCATCTGGTTTCGCCAGCAATTCGCCTCGGGAATTTTAGACAGAGAACAATGGGGCGATATAGACGAAAAAAGCTGGACCACATCCGTAGGCGTCTGGCATAACTGGGGAAAACTCTCTACAACCCTCAGCGGGGGATATGGACATTATAAGAAAAATAATGCCCAACCTGAGGATGGTGAAATATTCCAGAACACCCGCAGTCGTTTTCTGAAAGTGTCGATGAATTATCCGCTGACTACGCGCTTTACTGTTTCTGGCGAAGTCACGGGGGCATTGAAAAATCAGAGTGGCAGTTGGGTCACTCAAGGCGATGCGATCACTACCCGTTACACGTTGATGCTGGATTATAATTTTTAAACAGGGGCGTAAATCATTCGCGGTGTAAGGGAACGGATCGTGTTATTCGACGCTGCCGGACTTACGCCGCGAACCTGATCACGATAGTGATAATGATGATAACTCTGAGATTATGGAGAGATGATGGATAATGAGGCGTTCAGGTCAGTAATATCACTGTATGAAAGAAACGCTGCCGCATTTGCAAAACTGCGCGCCACCAACCTGTCAGAAAAACCCTGGCTGGACAGATTCCTCCATCATGTTCGTCCCAACGGACATATTCTGGATCTGGGATGTGGCAATGGAACGCCGATTGCCGGGTATCTGCTAAGCCGTGGGTTCCGTGTGACAGGCATTGACAGCTCGCCTTCAATGATTGCCCGCTGCAAAGAAACCTTTCCTGAACACACCTGGCAAGTGGCGGATATGCGGGAGCTGCAGTTGGGACATCGTTTCGATGGTATTCTTGCCTGGGACAGTTTTTTTCATCTTACCCGTGCCGATCAGCGACAGATGTTTGCCATTTTTTCTGCGCATGCCAGTAAGGGCACCGCACTGATGTTTAACGCTGGCCCGGCGGACGGCGAAGCCATAGGTGAATTTCAGGGTGAGCCGCTTTATCATTCCAGCCTGTCGCCGCTTGAATACGCGTCACTCCTGCAGCAGTACGATTTCCATATTGTGCATCATGTTGTCGAGGATCAGCAGTGCAATGGCCGGACATTATGGCTCGCGGCTAAAGATTAATCCTCCCGTTGCCACCCACAACAGTCCTTGTTCGTCGCATTCTCGCCAGCATCATGTGTGAGTTTGCGCCAGCAGGCTGATGCCGCCTTATCAGCAAGGGCCTCATTAATCGCATTGATATAAGCCTGTGGCTGTCGGGTTCTGCAATCAGCCCCATTCGCCTGACCGTTAATAATTCGCTATCATCCCTCCCTGCTCACTCCTCAGGCTTACTGATGTCTACGATCGTTGATACTTTTATTGCTCCGCCGTGCCACGAGGCGATAAGCATTCTCTATGAGGATGACCATCTGGTGCTGATCGACAAGCCCAGTGGACTACTGAGCCTGTCGGGTAAAAACCCACAAAACCTGGACTCGGTACATCATCGCCTGGTGCAACTGTTTCCTGGCTGCACACTGGTTCACCGGCTGGATTTTGGCACCTCGGGGCTGATGGTCGTGGCGCGAAATAAAACCATTAACGCCGCGCTTTGCCAGCAATTCAGCGCGCGCGCCGTCACCAAGCAATACAGTGCGCTGCTGTGCGGGCATGTAACGGATGAGCAAGGTGTGATTGATGCCCCGATTGCCAAAGATGCGGCCCGCTTTCCACGGATGTCGATTTGCCCGCGCCATGGCAAACCAGCCCGGTCTGGTTACCAGGTTACTGAACGTTTATATCAGAAACGGGATGACGCCCCGGCCCTTCCCCTGACCCGGGTGATACTGAGCCCGGAAACCGGACGCACGCATCAGCTACGTATTCACTGCCAGCTGTTGGGTTATCCGATTCTGGGCTGTGATCTCTATGGCGGTCTTGATCTGCCGGGTACGCAGCAGACGCCGCGGCTCATGCTTCATGCCAGTGAACTGCACTTTGTCCATCCCGTCAGTGGCAAGCCGTTTCACGCTCGCTGCCCCAGCGCGTTTTAACGCACATTAATCACACCGCTGTCGCCCGGCCGCCTTGCACTGCGCGGCACCGGCTCTTCGCATCGCACCAGATATCGGTTTATTTCAGCCGTAAGTTGTCCAGGAAGTCTGCGATCACGCTCGCAATCACCTGGCCGTGCGTTTCGAGCGCGAAGTGTCCGGTATCAAAGAAACGAATGTCCGCCGCAGGCAGATCCCGTTTCCACGCACGCGCGCCAGCAGGCAGGAAGAAGGGATCGTTCTTTCCCCACACTGCTAACAATGGCGGCTGAGACTGGCGGAAGTAGTTCTGGAACACCGGATACATAGCAACATTTGACGCGTAATCCAGCAGCAGATCGAGTTGAATGTCCGCGTTACCCGGCCGCAGAATTTGCAGCCCTTCAAGCGTGTAACCATCGGGTGAGACACGACTTTTATCCGGCACGCCCTCAAGATATTGCCATTTAATGGAGGCGGGCGTTGGGAAGTCTTGCAGCGCATTGCGGTTCTCCTGAGTCGGTTCCTGCCAGTAGCGCTGAATCGGTTTCCAGCCCTCTCCCAGCCCTTCCTCGTAGGCGTTACCGTTCTGAGAAATAATGGCCGTGATCCGCTCCGGATGACTGACGGCAAGCCGCCAGCCGACAGGTGCGCCGTAATCGTGCACCATCAGTGCATAGTTATTCAGCCTGAGCTGCTGTGTTAACTGTTCGATAGTCATCGCCAGTTGATCGAAGGTGTAAGCGTACGCGTCCCGCGTGGGCGCTTCGGTAAACCCGAATGCAGGCAGGTCGGGAGCGATCACGTGATAGCGCCCGGCCTGTTGTGGAATCAGGTCTCTGAACATAAATGATGACCCCGCAAAGCCATGCAGTAACAGTATTGTTGGCCTGCTGGCATCGCCCGCTTCGCGATAAAACACCTTGACGTCGCCGACCTGCTCGTAGCGGTATTTTACGCCATCCAGTTGCTGTGCATCGTTAACGTCGTGCGTACGCAAACTGTCTGTCGTCGTAATGGATTTTGAAGCCGCCATGATGTTTCCTTATGATGTAACCGTTAAAGTTGTTATTTGAAGGTTACGATCTTATTTGCTAACCTGTCAAATATGTTTTTAACAGTTACAGGCAGCTATGAATCCTGATCTCAACACCCACGACTTCCTTTTCCTGGCGGATAACCTCGCACTGGACTTTATCAATAGTGAATACGGCGTGGACGAGCAGCGACATGACGGTTTCAGCGACGATCGACGCGTGATGCGCTGGCTGGAGATGGCAGGGATCTGGCCGGATGGCGCGCCTTTGCAGGCACCTGATGGGCTGTTACATGAAGCGCGGGCGCTGCGCCATAGTGCACGTGCATTAGTCGATGCTGCGATGAATGGCTTATCTGCGGACCTGACTGTTCTTAACAGGCTCTATAAGGACGGGCGCCCGACGGAGCGACTGGCGTGGGATGATGACGCGCAGCGATACCAGATCGCGGTTAGCCACGAGGAGATAAGTACAGCCACCCTGCTTTGGCCCGTGGTCAACGCACTGGTCGAGCTTGTTGTCAGTGACAGCTTTACGTACGTGCGCCAGTGTGAAGCACATGACTGTATCCTGCTTTTCCATGACCTCAGTAAATCGCACCGCCGCCGCTGGTGCAGCATGGCGACCTGTGGCAATCGCATGAAAGTCGCGGCGTTTCGATCCCGAAAGCGATCGGATCAGGCTTGATTATGTATCCCGGCTCGCCTGAGGATGCCGGAACGATGTTATCGATGCTCAATACCGATAAATGCGCGGTCAACCTGGCCCAGGGTAATGCGCCCTGCCGCCGCCGTCCGAGCGGCAAACGGCGCGAGCCCTGCGGCGAGAGTGCACAGCACTTTGCTGCAAGGCTCAGCGGTTATCCCGCCTGATTGCAGTCATTACCACATCAGATCATCGGGTACTTTGAAATCAGCATAAGGATCGTCTTCATCCTGCGCTTCCTGACTCAGCGCACTGTTTAAGACGATACTGTTCGCATCACGTTGGGCAATTTTATCGGCAACGCTCGCGGGGATAATGGCGTAATGACTCTCTTCGCTGTTGTCTGCCTGCAAACGCGCAATCGCCAGACGGCCACTAATAAGCTGTGACTGGGTCAGCTTATCGACCATTATCTTTTTAATCAGATTATTATCGGTGAAGTTAAAACCAATATTGCCTTTAGAAATGTCGATTTTATTCATTTCGATCAGCTGCTTCACCTGCGCCTTATATTCTTTTGAAAGCGCGGCCTGCCGGTGTTGTTCATTGAGCTGTTTGTCGCGTTCAAGCTGGGCTTTTTTGTTTTCTTCCACAGCTTCGCGCGCCTCGCGGGCCTGAACACGCGATTTTTTGGCCGTTCTCTGAACCTTGTCCATTTTCTTACTGGTGACCAATCCTGCTTTTAACAGCTGCTCTTGTAAGGTGAGTTTTGCCATCTTCGTCTCTGAATCTGATAAGGAATGGGCGGGATTATACCTGAGGCGGTGTCAGATTGCAGACGCTGATGTGGTGCGCGCTTAAGATCGGAGAGTCAGTTGTACGTTGCATGAGGTGTAGCGGGTTACTGCGATTTTCCTGGTGTGAAGGTTGTCGTTGTCGATGCCACCGGCGATGTTGTGATAGCGAGCGAGGTTCCTGCAGTTCACACTATCCTGGCAACGGGTTTATCAAACAGGCTGTGGTCTTCTGCGCCCGTTGTGGTTATCCCGCCACATGTCATTTTATCGGCCTGCGTCAGGTAACGTCCTCAGTTGATACAGGATTTCTTTGTGAATGCGTTCTGCCCTGATTATCCGTAAAGCACCCGCCAGTCAGGAGCATGTTATCCCCTCCCTTCATCGTCACTGCTCTCAACGTCTGCCGTCTGCGCCATCACCGCACTGTCGACACTGAATATCTGATCCGGCAGCGTGAACCCCCGCAGTTCCAGCAGCGCCAGCGGACCTTTTCCGAGTTGTGAGCGCAGCACCCACTGCAGGGTTCGGCCATCCGGCGCGCTGAAGCTCATCATCCACTGGCTTCGGTCAAGCTGCTCGCGTTTCCCCTTCTCCAGCCAGCGAATCAGCCCCCAGGTTCCGCTGTAGTCCCCGAACAGGCGCGCTCCGGCATTGACCGTGCTCCAGGTCAGCATCGTCCCCGGCCTGTAGGTGTCGCCCGGCCAGCGAAAGCGCTGCCAGTCGGCCATCTGGTTAAAGTAGTGCAGCTTTTGTCCGTCAATGGTCAGCTGAGTTTCCACCACCTGCGGCACAGGACGCGCCTGCAGCTCAAAGCTGATGCCCTGGCTGCCATCGGTGAACAGAATGTCCGACAGCTGGCTCAGCTGATTAATCGCCCGCAGGAAGGCCGGGTTAACGCTCAGCCCCTGGCTGTTGACCCTGTCAGTTATCCACTGACTGCCCTCTTTGTGCAGCACGCCACTGAGTTCCGTGTTCAGGAAGCGCTCAATGCGCCCGCTGTCCCTGCGCACAAACTCCGCCAGCATCGGCAGAGAGGCGTCACTTTTGCTGGCGACAAACGGGAAACGTCCGTCGAAGGCGGTGTGCCAGTTCGCCACCACGGAGCGGCGCCACTTGTCATTCAGGCTGGCTGCCGACGGCTGAAGTACGGTTTCCCAGGCCCGGGTCAGCGGCTGCACAAACATCGTGTTGCCGAAGCCGCTCCACGCCTCGCCCAGGCTTGCCGACATCAGGCTGCCGTACTGCCGGGTGTCGGTGAGGTCGACGCTTTTGCCCCGGAATACGGTCTGCGCCAGGGTCTGCATCATCGCCTGCGGGTCAGAAGCACCGGCCACCTGCTGCAGGCGCAGACGCACGCGGGTGATGCGGGTCAGATACGTCTGCAGGCTCAGTGAATTGTCAGCCGACATCACATGGCTGCCTTTGTTTTTCCCCAGAAGCTGAAGCAGCGGGCCAAAGGTTTCACCGAGCGGCCCCTGTGGGCCGGAAGCGGACGGGTCAGTCGCGGGGTTGTCTTTCCCGCCTACGAGGTCTTTAGCCGATTTGATGAGGGCGTCCGGGATGCCTTCGCTTTGCTGGCCGGTCTGCCCCTGCCAGGCGAGGGTATTCATCAGGGCAATCAGCGGCGACTGACGGACATCACTCATCAGCGTCAGCTGGTCGGTAACGTCCGCAATGTTGCTGGCCGGATTCCAGTGCAGGCTGTTGAGGAAGCTCAGCCAGCTGCCGGCAAAGTCGCTGAAGTAACGCTGCGTCAGACGCGCCTTCAGGGCTTCCGGCGACAGGTCTGCGGAGACGGCACTGCGGCTGTCGCTCAGCACCCAGTCGATTTCATCCCGGCGCGAACGTGCGGCATTTTCGACAGCCTGCTGAATGCCGCCTTCCCAGGCCTGGCGGGTGAACATGCCCGGCACCACTTCCCCGGTGGTGAACAGTCGCCGCGCATCGGTACCGCCGGTCATGTCTTCCAGAGAGACATCGGCGAAGTGACGACGCACGGATTTGAGCATGTTTTCATACAGGGTGCTTTCGGCGTTACGCCGTCCGATTTGCTGTAACAGTACCTGGCGGCTCTGGCTGACCAGCTGCGCATCCGGCGTGATTTTCCACTGTGGCTGTTCAGGCAGTCCGCTGATGTGGAAGGCCCACAGGTCCGGCGACAGGCTCTGCCACAGGGCGGCTGAAATGCCCTGCCGCGCCGGCTGCACGGCCTTCATGGTCCGGGCGTAGGACGCGCCGTCGGCTTTATCCGGACGGGCCATCATCAGCCAGGCTTTCAGCTGGTCATAGCCCGGCTTCGCCAGCGCTGCCCGCTGGTCACTGTCGGGGGCGGCGTTCACCAGCGCGCTGAGCTTCTGCATCAGGGCGGCGTTTGCCGGGTCGCGTATCAGGCGGTTGTTCGCCACGCCGTACCAGGGCAGCATCGCGCTGAGCAGCTGCGTGTTGTGGTCCAGACCGAAGCGCTGATACCAGGGGGCGCCCTCCTGGATGCGGTGCTGCAGGCGGCCGGCCGCGTTACGCAGCGTGTGCAGGGCCGTCAGCTGGTCATCCGATACGGAAGGATGCTCCACCAGGGCATGCGCCTGCTGCGCAACGGAGATAATCTGCTGGCGGTTGACGGCAAACGACAGCAGCAGCCCCGCTCCCCAGGCACCCATGATGGCCATCAGCGTCCCGCCGGTCGCCTGTTCCCACGGCACAGCGACACGCCGGCCGCGTACGCGGGCACAGTCGTCCACAATGCCCTGCCAGGTCACCGGCAGGGTCAGGGCATGGCGTTGTGATTCAGGGCGGTATTTTTCTGTCATGGCAGCGTCAGGAGATTTAACTGCCCCGGACACATCAACGGGGGTATCCCGCGGCAGGCTGAACATCAGGCCGCGCAGCGGCACGCGCTGCTGAGAGGCAGCCAGCCATGGCACCAGTTGCTGAGCCCGGCGGGCGATACCGCCCTCTCTGAGGTGCCGGCCCAGGCGCAGCAGGAAGTCGTGGCTGTTGTTCTCCGCGACCTGGCTTATCCCCTGCACCCGCAGGGCCGGCAGCATCCGCTCAAGCTGGCGGACGATATCATCTTCGCTGGCGCGCAATGGGAACGTTGCCCCGACCGCCTGCTCAGGGCGCGTGGCCTGCGGCCAGTCGCTGCTGCACAACTGCCACAGCCAGACCGGAGCGGAGTAGCGCAGCCGTTCGCTGATTTTCTCCAGCGCGCGAAGGTCGTTGTCGCTGATGTGTGGCGTCAGGTTAAGCGACGCAGGCATGACGCGGACAATCCCGTCCAGCGGGCGCCCGCGACGCAGCCTGCGCAGCGCGGTGTATTTTTCCTTATCGGGTTCAGCGGTGAGGCTGCCGCCGTAGATCAGCACGGTACGGTTGCCTTCCAGCCACTGCTGCTGCTGCAGGCCGGGAACCAGCTGTTCGATTGCGGCTTCGTCGCCGGTGATTAACAGCAGGCGGACTTTATGGCGCCAGAAGAGGTTATAGCGTGTACGAAGATATGTCTTCAGCTGTCCATAAGCCCTTCCGCCACCGGTAACTTTTGCGGGTTTACGCTTGCAGGATGCTGGCGGGCGAACCTTGTCCTTAACCAGTAACCGTAAAGCCATAAACCCCAGTACCAGTAGGCTGAGCGCAATGCCCCAGACGATAAAGCCAGAAACAATAAGCGGGCGCAGCATTTCCCATTCCGTTGAACGTTCGGTCGCCCATAGCCACCATGCCAGTCCACCCAGCAGTACCAGTAGGGTGGTCATAGCAATACAGACCGTTGCCGTGGCTGCCACAGAGATGGCAGCAGGTTTATTGGTGTTGTCCATCAGGTTTTACAATTCCAGTTGCGAGGGTATTCATCGGGTCGCGGGCAATCCAGCCGCACGGCTGTTGGTGGTGGGAGGCATAGATTGCCGCCAGCGATAAAACGATCAAAGCGTCCATATCGCCGATATCCCCCCAGTTGACGTCCTGCAAATGCTGGCTGACATCCCAGCCACTGCTCGCCAGCGCCTCGGTGCCGGGCAGGGAAAACAACGTACAGGCTTCTGGAGGATCTTTCAGTTCACTTTGTTCCAGTGAACGGGCGAGAACTGTGAGCAAAACATCACCTTGCTCCGGCGAAAAAGTTTCACCACGCGTCAACTGTACCGGGCCATTACGTCCGGCCAGCCACAGTACGGCAGATTCTCCGGCGGGACGCGCTATACCTTGCTGCGCCGCGATCACCTGACACCCGGCTATAAGTATCGTGTCCTCGGGTTTGGCTTCAGCAAGATCTCTCGCTATCTCTGCAAGAGTGGCTTCCCCATGCCAGGGTTCAGGCCGCGCTGGCAGCGCGATTTCCGGGAAAGCCATCGACATCTTTTCGCGAAATGCCTGCCAGGTGATATCAGTACCCTGCCAGTAACAACGCAGCGGAGGAGAGAGTTTTTGTTCAGTTCGCTGCTTTTGCCACGCAATAACCAGCAGTTCCGCAAGCCGTTTTTCGCGCGTGACAGCATCTGTGGCCGAAATTTGTGGCAATCTCAATGCACTGCCGCCCTCCTCTTTTTTTTCCTCCGGTGGGCGTTGTTCACGATTAAGTACACGCAGCCAGTCAATTGGGCGCGTACCCGCTGGCCCCAGCAATACGACTTCTTTTAACCAGAACGGCTGACGATGCTGCGCCCACCACTGCTGCTGTTCATATTCCACCAACTGATAGTAGAGAGCAGCGTTATGCATGCTGACACGATAGTACAACAACCGCACAAGCCAGCCTGTGCCCGCCAGCAGCAGTGCCACAAGTATACTGGTGGCAACAAGCGAACTTTTGCCTTGGGCTGATGGCAATAGCGCCCCGGCGCCGCCGCAGAACAGCACCAGCAGTGCCATGGCCGACAGCCACCTGGCTGCACCGGGCGGACGTGCCGTTTTGTACGCCGGATAATCAGGTTCGGGCCTCATTGTTCAATACCGCAGTCAGGAAATGAGCTGACCAGCGTACAGCCGCAGGTACAGCGGTGGCCATGCAGCGCTACCGGCTGTCCATCAACCGTGGTCAATGCGCTACCTTCAGCAATGGTGGTCACACCGTGTTTGTTACAGCGAACCGGGTCCCCCTTACAGGCAAACCCCTTACCAAAACACTGGTAATGCCCGCCTAATACCTTGCCACCATATTCCCTCAGGCTGTCTCCTTTCCGGATGACTTTACTCATCAGTTCTCCTTTCCTTATTCTGTCTCAGGCAGTTGCCGTCAGTACCTGCTCAAGCCAGCTGGCCGGGATCGCAGCCTGCGCCCGCGCCAGCTGTTGTTCAGCCACAAGCGCTTTTCGCTGTGCAACCACTACGCCCGGCTCCCGGGTAAATGCCCGCTGCTGTTCCCCGCCCGGCAGTTCCGGCACGGGTTCACCGGTGATCTGATCCAGCACTTCAACCTGCAGCGTTCGTACGGCGCCTGTCGCGGCCAGCCCTGCCAGCTTTCCGGTCAGGGTCTTTTGTCTGAAGCTCAGCACAACTCCTGTGGTCAGGGTGGCAAATCCGATAAGATCCCCGGCGATCACCAGCGGTGACAGGGACTTATTACATTTGTCGCTGAAATAAATCATCCGGTAGCGGAAGTAGCCGCCCCACATCTCGCGAGAACCCAGCGCAGCGTGCATAAACCAGGCACGCGAGTCGTGCACCTGATCGTCGAATAAGGCCCTGACCAGCCCGGCTGGCTGTCCGGCATTACTGGCCTCACCGGCGGCAGGAAACAGGACTGACACCCGCGCGTCTCCGTCAGCCTTCATTCGCCGGTATTCCCGGGGTTCATCATCGGTATTGAGCACGAAAATCATCGGCTGGAGCACGGTATCCAGCACCGCCTGCGCCAGGTTCTCCGGGATACGGTAACCGTCGTGGTAATCCTTACCAAACTCCTTCGCCGCTTCAAACAACTGGGTCTGCGCCATATCCGGGTCAAAATCCTTGATGCCCGGATAGAGCACAAGCTCATCCATCCTGTCGGCAGACTGTTTTGCTAACTGATCCTGACGCTTTTCAAGCACCTTTCGCTGCTTTTCATCCCGTGCTTCTTCTGCCGCCTTGCGCGCGGCGGGCAGCGCTTCGGTATTGGTGGCGCGCTGGTAGAAAGGTGTTTTCAGCATCGAACCTCTGGCATAGCGCTCGATACGCCAGGCGGTGATCCACGCAATCTGGTTTTCAACGACGGTTTCCAGACTGCCGCTGGCGCGCGGTGGTTCGTATTGGGAGGCCTCTTCAGGCGTGATTTTTTCTGGTGTGGTCAGGTTCAGGGTGAGTTCGCGCCAGGCGTTGAAGCGATTGACAAGTACATCAGAAACTAAAAATTGAGAAATAAGATCAATAGGCATGATTCGCCAATTATCTGTAGATGATTCTGGTAATACATCCTGCGGTACTTTTAGGGGTGCTCCAATCCCGAAAGCAGAGGAGTATAGATCCTGCAAAATAATCTGAGATAGAAACAATCCATCGTGTTCAGCATTAGCCTTCCCCTGATCTCCTGGCGGATACCCACCACCAATATCCGAGTGCATCCCCGGGTAAACCACCTCAGTGGCACAGGAAGGATACTTGCCGTCACTCCGGCGCACCGAGTCCAGCGGAAAGCAGAGGCGCTGCTCATGCCCGGACACCAGATGCACGCATTTTTTTATCAAACCGCCATAGGTTTTATCGTCCGGCAGCTCCATCGTGTCGTCAGCCCAGGACATATGCCCCTCTGCAACCGGCACAACGTGCGCTATCCCAACGGAGGCCACGGTATCCAGCAGCCCGAGAAACTCCACGCTGACAGGCAACTGCATCTCACCAATCTGCAGGCACTGTGGGGGATTTTCGCCCTCAGCCTTGGGTGGGGGAAGCAGCTCGCTCAGCCAGCGTACAAACGTACGCGCAGCGGCGGCACCGCGGGAAAAACCGTAAACGTACAGTTTGATACCCAGCAGCTTCGGTTTGCCCGGCTCCGGCTGCGTGAGCAGTGGTTTCAGTTGCGGGGCTAACTCATTCAGTAAACGACTGAACTCTTCATAACGGTTATGGCTGCCGCCAGACCACAGACGGTTCCAGCTGGTGCCCATTTTGCTGATGGACTGTCGACTCTCTGCGGTGCTCAGCCACTCTTCAGTTGCGGTAAATTTCAGTACATCAATAATGCGCAACAGCGCCCAGTTAATGCGCTCTTCACCCTTGGTTGCGCCCACCAGTCCCATGGTGGAGTAGTCCGGGTCGTTCACTTCCGGGAACGGAGTGCCCACACCGGGAATATAAAATTTGAAGTATTTGCCGCCGCTGTCGCTTGCCGAATCCAGCGGCATCCTGCTCGTATCAGATACGCCACCTGCTGTACCATCTCCGATAGTGGCGCGAAACAACCGCGCGATATTGGTCGGATGCTTCGGGTCAGACAGCAGCAGGTCATTGTTCAGGTTATTCCCCGTACCGTCGAAAAACAGACTGATATGCAGCGTCTTGCAGCATGGCGGCTCGACACGTCGCCCGGCCGCCAGACACAGTTCCTGGCGGTAGAGCCGCTCGGCGCTGTTCTGCTGATGGCAATTCTGACCAACTTGCAGTGCCTGCGTCGGCAGGCGTCCCTGGGCCGGAAACGGCGGTGGAACCCAGGCTAAATCGGTTTCCGTTATTTCGGACATACTTTGGGCTCCTTCATCCTGAGGGGCTCTTTTATCGGGTAATTGGCATTTCTCGGTGACCAGCAACTGGTCGTCACCTTCACGTCATCGCAGGGCAAAAAATGCACCGTGATGCCGCAGACGTTCTGGCCGTTATAGTCGGGTACCGGGACGGTTTTGCTGTGCTGACGGTTCTGGGCTTTCATTTTTTTTTCCCAGTCCAGATATTTTTCAGTATCTGCAAACCCGGGAAAACCTTTTGACCCCCCCTCCCCGGTTTCCCAGTCAATACGCACCGTCATGCCCGGCGTCCAGCGGGCGGGCACACTATAGCAGCAGCCGCCACCGCCGCCCTGGAACGGACCGATAATGTCGATGCCCGACTGGTTATCGACACTGAAGTGGTTAATCGCCCATTTGGTGTGGTTGATGGCTTTAATGGTTCCGCCACCACCTCCACTGCCACCGGCCTGAGCGGCAGGCTGTGAGCAGCCGGTTAACAGCAGCAGAGCCGCCAGCAGTGGGGTTAATACTGTGTGTTTCATCTGAGGTTCCCTGAAGAGGCAAAACTGAAGAGGTAGCAGTGGCGGCACCCGGGCTGGAGCGGTTTCCTTTATTTCGGACATACTTTGGGCTCCTTCATCCTGAGGGGCTCTTTTATCGGGTAGGACGGACTGCCGTAGGTGTAACAACTCGTCGTGACCTTCACGTCATCGCAGGGCAAAAAGTGCACCGTGATACCGCAGACGTCCTGGCCGTTATAGTCGGGAACCGGGACGGTTTTGCTGTGCTGACGTTTTTGGGCTTTCATTTTTTTTTCCCAGTCCAGATATTTTTCAGTATCTGCAAACCCGGGAAAACCTTTTGACCCCCCCTCCCCGGTTTCCCAGTCAACACGCACCGTCATGCCCGGCGTCCAGCGGGCGGGCACGCTGTAGCAGCAGCCGCCACCGCCGCCCTGGAACGGACCGATAATGTCGATGCCCGACTGGTTATCGACACTGAAGTGGTTAATCGCCCATCTGGTGTGGTTGATGGCGTCAATGGTGCCGCCACCACCTCCACTGCCACCGGCCTGAGCGGCAGGCTGTGAGCAGCCGGTTAACAGCAGCAGGCCCGCCAGCAACGGGGTTAATAGTGTGTGTTTCATCTGAGGTTCCTTACAGAGGCGGGACTAAAGGGGAAATGGCGGCTGCACCCGGGCTGAAGCGGTTTCCGTTATTTCGGACATACTTTGGGCTCCTTCATCCTGAGGGGCTCTTTTATCGGGTAGGACGGACTGCCGTAGGTGTAACAACTCGTCGTGACCTTCACGTCATCGCAGGGCAGAAAGTGCACCGTGATGCCGCAGACGTCCTGGCCGTTATAGTCGGGTACCGGGACGGTTTTGCTGTGCTGCCGTTTTTGTTCGTCAACCTTTGTCTTCCAGGCTTTGTATTTAGCTCTGTCAGCGAATCCTGGAAAACCTTTAGAACCACCAACCCCGGTTTCCCAGTCAATACGCACCGTCATGCCCTGTGTCCAGCGGGCGGGCACGCTGTAGCAGCAGCCACCCCCGCCGCCCTGGAACGGGCCGATAATGTCGATGCCCGACTGGTTATCGACACTGAAGTGGTTAATCGCCCATTTAGTGTGGTTGATGGCTTTAATGGTGCCGCCGCCACCTCCGGCCTGAGCAGCAGGCTGTGAGCAGCCGGTTAACAGCAGCAGGCCCGCCAGCAGCGGGGTTAATAGTGTGTGTTTCATCTGAGGTTCCTTGCAGAGGCGGGACTAAAGGGGAAACGGCAGCGGCACCCGGGCTGACGCGGTTTCCGTTATTTCGGACATACTTCCGGCTCCTTCATCCTGAGGGGCTCTTTTATCGGGTAGGACGGACTGCCGTAGGTGTAACAACTCGTCGTGACCTTCACGTCATCGCAGGGTAAAAAATGCACCGTGATACCGCAGACGTCCTGGCCGTTATAGTCGGGTAACGGGACGGTTTTGCTGTGCTGCCGTTTTTGAGCATCAATATTTTTTTTCCAGGCGAGATATTTTTTCCTGTCTTCATAGCCAGGAAAATCCATGGAGTACCCCACACCACTTTCCCAGTCAACACGCACCGTCATGCCCGGCGTCCAGCGGGCGGGCACGCTGTAGCAGCAGCCTCCGCCACCTCCCTGGAACGGGCCAATAATGTCGATGCCCGACTGGTTATCGACACTGAAGTGGTTAATCGCCCATCTGGTGTGGTTGATGGCGTCAATGGTGCCGCCGCCACCTCCGGCCTGAGCGGCAGGCTGTGAGCAGCCGGTTAACAGCAGCAGGCCCGCCAGCAGCGGGGTTAAGAATGTATGTTTCATCTGACGTTCCCTGAAGAGGCAAAACTGAAGAGGTAGCGGTGGCGGCACCCGGGCTGAAGCGGTTTCCTTTCACTATTAGATCTTTACTTTTTAAGTAAGCCATTTTTCAATGACCCAGGCCTCGCGGGCTTCATCCAGAATAATGCCCCGGTTGGTTGCCTCCACCATGCCCTGATAACAATCAAAAAAAAGCGCTTGTTGTGATGTATACCTGGCCGCTAGTGGTGCACTGTGGGACAGGAGGATCATGACATCGCAGACACACATCAGGTGATCCAACTGGCGATCGCTGAGGTCGATTTTGGGAGGTTTTTCATTGCGATTCTGAGGCGTACTGTTACCTTTTATACCTCTTGAGTTGCCATCCATATCCTGCCAGGCCCAGAACAGGACAGGACGCAACAAAGGCTGTTGCTGTTCCTCTTTGAGAACGTGCGTAAAAAGCAGTGGGAAAATCCGCGTATCGTAAAATCGTAAAATTCCGCTCCGTCCTTCCTGCAGAATATCCATACACTGTGTGAGCCAGCCAGTCAGGGCAGAAAAAGGCCAGTGTGAACACAAGAGCAGCAAAGGAGACTGAACAGCGACCAACTGACTCATGTCCTTCAGCCACTGCATCTGTTGAGGATCATCGAGCGTAATGCGTGCAATCAGCGGCGCATCATCGACAATAAACGCTTCCGGAAGCCCATGATAAAGCGACTGCCACTCCACAGAGAGTGCGTCCAGTGCCGGTATCACGCTGAAATCCAGCCCAGCCTGATCAACAATAATATCAAGATAATCAGTCCCGGATGTCCGGCAAGTAACAGCGACTTCCTCAATCCATTGTGTGGTCATTTATGCCTCCCTGGGGACGAAGCCCTGCGCCAGCTCCCGGGCTTTTTTAAGGCACTCTTTACATATCGATGCCGGGAGTTCAGGCAGGGGGAAATTCTCGCTGTCTGGCCCCTGCAAATCGTGGAGGCCTTTGAGACTGATTAATCCCGGACCGTGAATGTGCACTTCCCCCTGTGGCGTAAGACGAATGTAAGCCCCACCGCAGCCCAGAGTGATGCCATTTTTAGCCGTTAACTGCAGGTGCCCTTGTGTTGACTGAACAGTGACATCATTAAGAGAAGTCAGCGACAGGACATCTCCATGTGACTCAATATTAAGCGGACCTTTAGCGGATACCAGCCGCATCCCTTCAAGCTGGGCAAGGATTGAGACAGAGTAGCTCGCGTTCACGGAATAGCGCTGTGCTGTGCTGACATTGACTTCGCCCAGACTCTGTAGATATAGCCCCTTCCCGCTATACATCAGACTCGTTTCCGGCGTGACGGCGGCAATACCTTTCGGTGCAGACAGCAACAAAGTAGGCTCTGTAAGCTCACTGGCACCGGAAACAAATTCGCTTAATGGCTCAGTATCAGGGGCAACGTTGTGGTGTGTCTGAGTAATCGTTCCCCATTTGGTTACCTGATTTAACGCTCCTTTCAACAGACTGATGGCCGGCTGCATCTCCAGCACCTGGCCCTGTGCTTTCGTCTGGCCATCAGCGCTGATGAACATCCCTTTGTGTGCCCGGATGGCTCCCCACTTATCCGTCCGCAGCTCAAAACCCTCACCGCGCTTCTGCTTCTCAGCATCCACTAAATGTCCGAGATTCAGCTGGCTCTTGCCGCCGTATTCGGTGGAAATCTTGATGTGCTCTTTACCGCGCTCGTCATCGAGGCGGATTTTGTTGTTCGCCGGGGTGCGCAGCACGTTACGTTTGTAGTTGCGGATGGTCACGTGGTCACCGTGGGCCGAGTCGTGCAGCACGCCCGCGATGTACGGCCGGTCCGGGTTGCCGTCCTCAAAGCCAATCGCCACCTCCGTGCCCGCCAGCAGCGGCAGGTGCAGGCCGTAAGTATCCCCGGCATACGGGCGGGACTGGCGTACCCACAGGCTCTCGAACCCGGTTTCCCAGTTATCGCGGTCGAACAGCATGTTCACCCGGTAGCGGCCGTCTTTATCGATGTGGCCATAGGTGTCGTTTTCGGTGGTGCTGGTGACGCGCGCCGGTACGGTGCCGGCCATCACCGGGCGTGAGCCCGGCTCCGGGCGGAAGCAAAAATCCGTGCTGTCCGGGATGCCCTCAAAATGCACGCGAAAGTCTTCATCCCGCCGCGCCTGGCTGTGCATCGCCGTGATGACCACGCCCTGCGCAAACACCTCCGCCACTTCATAACCGCCGGTGACTTTCAGCACCTGCCCCGGAGAGAGGGTCGGGCAGCTGGTGATGGCCCGGGTCTGCGTCTGGCCGTTCAGGTAGCGCTCATGCCGGATGCGGGCATAAAATGCACCGGACTCGGGCACCGGATTACGCTCATACGCGCTGCCCGGCATCAGATAATTGTCAGCATAGTGGTACGCTTCCCCGTAGGTGGTCGCATCCCCGCGGGTCACGTCCACCAGAGCGTTCATGTCTTCCGTGGCCTGACGGTAGTTGTAGTCCCCGGGTGCTGACCTGCTTCTGCACCACGCTGTGATGACTCTCCATCCCCCACACCGAATCCACGCCCTGCGAATGCTGCCCTGAAGGCGGCACCGACGGCAGCGTCAGGCCTTTCTCATAGCCCTGCTGACCGTCGCAGAACTCCACCACGTCGATGTTCAGGCGCGTGTCGGTGGTGAAGCGGAACCAGATACCGACCTCACCCAGCAGGCGGGTAATAAAGTGCAGGTCGTCCTCACCGTACTGCATCACCTGCTCACGGCGCGGGTACTCTTTTGACAGCGAGAACAGAAAATCCTGACCGCGCATGTTGTGGCGCCCGCGCAGGATTTTTTCCACAATCTGCGGCACCGACATGTCCTGGTAGATGGCGTTCTGGTGCGAACGGTCAAGCAACGCCAGACGCGGCCGGAGCGTCAGGGCATAGCGGGTTTCCTCTTTAGAAGCGCTGAGGCGCTCAAAGCCGGTCACCACGCCCTGAATCACCCGTAACGTCTGCTGCACTTTACTACCGAAACCCGTGTCAGCCGGGGCCTGCAGCGTCAGGGAACCGGGCTTCATCAGCATCATCTCTTTGCTGATGGCATGGTCTGTACAGGTGAATTCAATCCGGTAGCGGAACGGTCTGCTTAAGGCTTCATCGCCTTCAAAAGCCAGCACATCAAGCTCTGCGCCACATCCCTTCACCGAAAGCCGGTGGTGGTTGTGACTGAATCTTATGGGGGGATTGTTGCTCATATGTCCACTCCTTGTGTCCGGTCAATTTCCAACGAGACAGCGTCTTCCTCGCATCATTCCAGCGTCAGCGAGGTCAGCATCTGTTTTTCCGCTATATCAGTCAGCCACCTGACTCATTTCAGGCAGTATTTGCTGAGTCAACAGGCTGTTACCCGCCAGAGAAGCTAATAACCCTGCTTCCTGCACCACTTAAATGAATACTTTTCGAAAGCTACAGACGGTGTTGAGGTTTTTGTTTGCCGTGCCCGCCGCACAAATCCTGTCTGAGGACATCCCTATCCCATTCGTTGCGGCGCGCCAGTAACATCAGATGCCTTTACCCTGCTCCAGCAGTTTCAGCCGCCAGTGCTTAGGCAGCATTTCTGCGCACGCGGATTTGGCACAGGCAGACAGCGGCTTCCCTGGCATGGGCACAATAAGCATTCAAACGGTGTAACAGACTGGCTGGGTTTTCCATTTTTTGCTCTTCCGAAGGATTCCGGGCACGCTACCGCCCTTCGCTGTTTCCCGTTATGGGGAACTCACAGCGCGCGGGGTCAGGCAGACAGTTTTTTGCTCAACGTTCGAAAAGGTTCTCAGCCAAAAAGAAAGGCCGACAACTCCGGTATCTGTCTTGAAGCTTGCTCAGAAAAACCTTTCGTATTCACAACGTGAGACTGATTTTGTTTTCACCGCCTTTACCTGCACACGTATTTTTAACAGTCAGATGAGTTTTCGGTAATATTCGAAAACACCGGCGTTGAGGTTAGTTTTATTAACGATGAGTTTTTGCATATGACCAGGCGCCCGACGCCCTGGCCGTTACGGCAATCATCCCTCACCGGGCACCTCAGGGAGGGGATTTATTGCTTACCGGCTCCGGCTTTATGCAGATATTTTTTAGATGGGTACGTGCTTCTGACGCGTTATTCTGGAAATCTTTATCCATTACATTATCCTTGTATCGCTGTAAGCAGCCGGGACACCTCCGTGTCCTGCGGACAATAATAGGACAATCTTCAACCAGATATCAAATCAATAGATTATTGCGCTAATGTTATAATTTAATTGAATTTTTAATTCCAATTTTAACATTAATTTCTGTCAACTTTAAACAACCATAAAAACAAACAAAAAAATTTATTCACCAAAAATAAATGCAAATAACATCTTTATTAAAAATGTTGTAAACCTGACTGATGCGAGCGTTTTTTTAAAATCTTCTTTACCTGGCAGGAAAAGCCTCAACAGAAAACAAAGCAATGGAAATGCTGACGTATTAAATTACAGTTAAAAAACCAATTTTTTTAATTTTGATAAAAATAAATTAATTATGTACTGAAAACACAATTACACGCCTGACAGTCACATCGTCAACTACGATCACAGCATAAGCCAGTGCAGTAAAAAGCACGGCGCGCGCTGTATTACAAAACAACGAAAAGCGCATTCCAGAAGACAGCCCTGGCCTGACATTCATACATGCCAGAACCTTAATGCTGACCCATAACCGCTGGATTGCAGACGAAGGGTAACGGAACAGAAAAACGAAACCCTCGGTGAATGAGAGCCATTCATTCACCAAGGTAATCTGATATTCGGTTACAGAGAGAACTTATTAAGGAGTCTGTAAGGTGTAAAAGACAGGCACCAGAAGCATTGGCGAACACAACTATCCTGTTCGAAAGCGGCCAAAAGGACCAAAGAGACCCAGCGATGGGGTGCACCGGAATGCTTACAGGCTGCCAGTGCCTTGTTGAGAAAGGCGCTGGCAGTTCTGGCCCGAAGCTGTCAGACCTTGAGCAGTTTCACCGTGGCATCGATATCAATCTCATCCTCAGAGAAGATTAAGGTCGCCCCCTGAAAAGTGGTGATCGCCAGTTTCTTCAGCGTACGCATCTCATCGGCCTGGTCGGCTGATTTGGGTTTGATATTGTTCATCAGAATGCCCACAGACAGCACTGTATTTTCTTTATCAATGCGGCTACTGGCAGGGACTTCTTCGCTGTAAACCACAAAAGACTTAATGGCGGTAAGCTTAAGCCGCTCGCCCGCAATGAAGATGTATTTGCTTTCCGGCAGGACTTTCACCGCATACGCCGACAGCCCTTTATTGTTCGTGGTGGGCTCAAACGTGACCGACGCATCTTTCTTAATCAGATCAGGGTTGGCGACCTTAATCACGTGAAAATAGCGGTTATCGCCGTTTTCATCTTTTATAAAGCCAAAGCCTTTATCCTGAAACCAGGTTGTGATTGTTCCATTCATCGCCATTACCGCCTACCTAATCGTTAATCTACTCAATTTTTTCAGCGCGCAGTGTAAAACACAATGCAGGCGCAAACTACGCCTTTGGGCTAAGTCGGGCTGATAAATTTCTGCGCTGCCGGTGGGCGGCCCCGGGGAACGACGCTGACGAAGCCATCGGGGCATGATTAACGCTATGCGGATAATGCCGCGTGCTATGGCGAATTGAGCAAAAACCACTCCATTCAGTGGTCAATAAGAAATTATCTGTTCGCTCACCACGATATACTTCTTTTATACAAATGAAAGGGGTTAATCACATGATTTATAAACCAAAATTTATCAGCTTCGATTGCTATGGAACGCTAATTAATTTTGAAATGGGACCGACAGCAAAAACACTTTTTGCCGATCGCATCGCAGAACAGCGGATGCCCGCCTTTCTTGAAAGCTTTCGTTTCTATCGTCTTGATGAAGTGCTGGGCGACTGGAAGCCCTTTTTCCAGGTGGTGGAAAACGCCATTCAGCGGGCCTGTAAAGCTCATGATGTGGATTACCGCGATACTGACGCGCAGGCCCTCTATGACGCCGTGCCCACCTGGCAGCCGCATCCTCACGTTGTGGAAACGCTGGAACTGATATCCCAACATTTTCCTTTAGTGATCCTGTCGAATTCGATGACCGATCTTATCCCACACAGCGTCGCCCATCTTAAAGCGCCCTTTCATGCTGTCTATACGGCAGAAGAGGCGCGTGCCTATAAGCCGCGTGCGCAGATTTTTGAATACATGTTTGACCAACTGGGCTGCGGGCCAGAACACATCATGCACTGCTCCTCCAGCTTCCGTTATGACCTGATGACGGCATCTGACCTCGGCTTTATGGGCAAAGCATTTATCGATCGTGGGCATGAGCCCGCCGTCGACGGCTATGGCGTTGAACGGCTCACCAACTTCCGCCAGCTTGCCGGCCTGTTGGGCCTTTGATTTGTCTCCAAAGACGGTAAAGCGAGGGAAAATGATGCTTGATGAACACACCAACCCTGCTGTCGCATTGAGCACAGCCGCGCCGGCCCTCTCACTTCCGGCCATTCAATCTTTAGTGTCTGAAATGTATGGCATTGAGGGCAACATTCGGTCACTGGCCAGTGAGCGCGATCAGAACTGTTGCATCGAGCAGGCAGACGGCACGCGCTATGTGTTGAAGATCAGTAATCCCTCTGAAGCGCTGTCGATTGTGGATTTCCAGATTAAGGCGCTCAACCATGTCGCTGAGGTTGCACCCGACCTGCTGATTCCGCGTGTTGTGCGGACGCGCAAAGGACAAGATTGTGACAACGTCACTCTTGCTGATGGCGCAAAAACCACTGTCAGGATGCTGACCTATCTGGACGGGATGCAGGTTAAGGACACGGACCGAACGCCTGCACAACGTCGTTCCATGGGCACCTGCCTCGCCCAGCTCGATCTGGCTTTACAGGGTTTCACACATCCTGCCGCCAGCCACGATCTACTGTGGAACGTTTCTGCCGCACATCGTCTGATGGATAAGCTGGAAGAACTCGTCGACCCCACGCGCCGCAGGCTGGCGGAGAAATTTATGACGCGTTTCACCACGCACGTCCTGCCGCGCCTGTCGGCAATCAGGGCGCAGGTCATCCATAACGATTTTCACCTCTACAACGTGATGGTGGCGCCAGAGGAGCAGGACCGCATTACCGGGATTATCGATTTTGGCGACATGCTTTATGCCCCACTGGTGGGCGAAGTCGCGACCGCTGCGGCCTTTCAAATGTCAGGCCAGCCCGATCCGTTTGAAGGCGCAGCCCAGTTCGTGGGTGCCTATCACAAAACGCTCCCGCTCAACGACATGGAGCAAGACATCGTTACCGATCTGATGGCCACCCGTCATCTGATTACCGTCCTGATTACCGAATGGCGCGCGGTCCGCTATCCCCATAACCGCGCCTATATCATGCGTCATAATCCAGCCGCCTGGGAGGCGCTGTCCTTCATGGCGGATCTGTCTCGCGATGCGGCACGTGACCGATTGCTGACTGAACTCTGAAACGGGAGAAATTAATGAAAAGCACCACCGATCTTAATATGGTAAACGCCTATATCCCCGGTCAGGCCGACGTGGGACCGGAAACGGCCGCGATGATCGAAAGGCGCGATGCGCTGTTGGGTCCGGCTTATCGTCTGATGTACGAGCATCCCTTACACATCGTGCGCGGTGAAGGCGTGTGGCTTATCGATCCTGAAGGCCGTCGCTACCTGGACATTTATAACAATGTGACCTCACTTGGGCATTGTCATCCTGCCGTCACCGAGGCCATTTGTCAGCAGGTTAAAACCCTCGCGACGAATACCCGCTACCTGCACGACACCATTCTGGAACTGGCCGAACGTCTGCTGGCAACCGTGCCGGAAACGGCGCTTGCGCATCTGATGCTGACCTGCACAGGCAGTGAAGCCAACGATCTGGCCTACCGTATTGCCAAAATACGGACCGGCGGCACCGGCATCATCGTGACCGAAACTGCTTACCATGGCATCACGGACGCGGTTTCTCAGTTCTCGCCTTCGCTGGGTACCTCGGTTGACCTTGGGCCTCATGTGCGCCTGGTGCCCGCGCCCCGTCTCTACCATGCCGAGGGGGCCGATCTCGGCGAGCGCTTCACGCGTGATGTCGAAAACGCCATTGCCGATCTGCAGCGCCACGGCATTAAGCCCGCCGCGCTGATCGTCGATTCGCTGTTTACCAGCGATGGCATCCTGCCTGGCACAGCGGGTTTCCTGAAAGGCGCGGTCGATGCCATCAAACAGGCCGGAGGATTGTTTATTGCCGACGAGGTGCAGCCTGGCTTCGGACGCACGGGCGAAAACATGTGGGGCTTTCAGCGTCACAACGTCATCCCGGACATCGTTACGCTGGGCAAACCGATGGGCAACGGTCAACCGATTGCCGGGCTGCTGGCCACGGCTGACGTTCTGGCAGAGTTCGGTCAACGCGCCCGTTATTTCAATACGTTTGCGGGCAATACGGTCTCCTGTGCCGCCGCGCTGGCCGTTCTGAAAACCATTGAACAGGATGATCTGATTGCCCATGCCCGCAAGGTAGGCGCGCTTCTGCTTGAGGGCATTACCGCCCTCAGTCACAAGCATGAAGCCATCGGCGATGTGCGTGGCGCGGGCCTCTTTGTTGGCGTGGAACTGGTTTCCGATCGCCCTTCCCGTACCCCGGACCGCTGGCTAACCAGTCAGGTGGTGAACAGAATGCGCCAGAAAGGTGTCCTGCTGAGTGCATGCGCAATGGGACATAACGTGCTGAAGATTCGTCCGCCCCTGGTGTTGACGGCGGAACAGGCGCAAATGATAATCGAGGTACTCGATCAGTCGTTAACGGAAGCGACTGCAGCCAGGGCGTCACAGCCCATTCCGAGGTAATCACCTGTCTATGTCACATCCTAAGCCTCTCGATCGTACTGATATCAGAATACTTGAGCATCTTCAGCGCGAGGGGCGTTGTTCAATAGTTGAACTGGCTGAGGCGATTAGCCTCAGCCCCAGTCCCTGTTTAGCGCGTACCCGACGCCTGGAACAAAGCGGCATTATTTCGGGTTACGCCGCCAGGGTCACGCTGAACAAACTGGGCAACAATCTGGTGGTATTTTCCGAGATCACACTCAACAGTCATTACCCTGCCGATTTTATTAAATTTGAATCCGGCGCCTGTCAGTACCGGGAGATCGTGGAGTGCTATAACATCAGCGGTGGCTACGACTATCTGTTGAAAATTATCGCCCCCAATTTATACAAGTTTCAGGACCTGATGGAGCGTTTGCTGGAAGATGAGATTGGCATAGCAAAATTCGCCAGCCGCGTGGTACTTCGGCAACCCTGGCAGTGGCGCGAGGAGCCGCTAACCGAGATTGCGACCGGCCAGACAAGCTGGAAACAAGGCTAACGGCGCGCCTTCACCGCTCGCGCCTGTGCCGACAGAGACGCTTTACCTCAACGTATTACTGATGCAGCATGGAAAATGGCTATCCCGATGTATAACCTCTGAACGGTGTGGGAAATGATCATGCGACTTGAACTGGCTGTCCTGCTATTTGCAGGTTCAACCGCAGCCCTGGCAGCAGCACCTGCCGACGATGCCTGGCAAACTTACATGGCTGAACTCACCCGGCAGTGCCCGTCTAAGCACCTGGAATGGCTCGCTCCGGCTGATATTCGTGATGCGCTTGATGATTACAAATCTCATCTGAATACCGATTTACAGCTTGCGATGACGGCTTCTGAACATCACCGCTGCCAGGGCGTTTCGGCAGGTGCGACATGTGACAATAGCGGTGACCTGGATATCGCGCAGAAAAACGGTCTCATCCCCTCTGTGGCGGCCTCATTTTGTCACCGCTTTGTGAGGTGCAGCAAGCAATCGGACTGCGACAGCCAGAGCGCACCCTGACGCAGTCTTAAAATTTACTGCGCTTCCCCTGTTAACCCCGACCGTACGGTTTTGTATTAACCCAGCTGGTCGCTCAAGACATCGCCCTTAAAACGCTAAATCTGCCTGCGCCTTAGCCTGTTCGCGAGCATGGCCCGGCGCACTTGCTGCATCGCATCACGACATGAATCGTTAGCACCTGCCTTCATCCGCACATCCCTCGCGCTCCTCTTTAAGAAAATCAACAAATGCGCGCAACGGCGCAGACATAAACCGGCTGGGAAAATAGAGCCACGGCCCCTCAAAAGCAGGCCACCATGCTTCGAGTAACGGATGGAGTACGCCTGTTTCAAAGTGAGGCTGAAGCCAGTTTTCAAACGTCGCGATAATGCCCTGGCCTTTTATTGCCAGATCGATCGCCCCCGACACACCATTGACCCCGATAGTCAGACGTCCGGGCGCATCGACGCGGACAGTTTCTCCGTTATGCGCAAACTCCCATGGGATCAGCGCGCCACTGGAATATCGCAGGCGAATGCAGTCAAGTTCCGTTAACCTGGCGGGATGTGACGGCGAGCCGTGAGCGGCGAGATAAGCCGGTGACGCCGCCAGCGCTAAACGCTGTTGACGAGGGCCGATGGGAATGGCAATGGCATCCTGGGCAAGGTGCTCGCCATAACGTATTCCCGCATCGCAGCCTTCCGATGTGGCTTCGATGAGGCGATCATCGACCATGATTTCCACCTGTAAGCGCGGATGATGAGCAAGAAACCGATCGATCAGCGCGGGAAGGATATCCACCATGACGGCACCCGTGACGTTCAGTTTAAGCACCCCGCGCACCGCCTGCTGAGAGCTGGCAACGTCGTTCAGTATGCTCCGCATTTCGCTGAGGAGTGGCGACATACGTTCGGACAACATCCGGCCGGCTTCAGTCGGCGTTACGCTGCGCGTCGTGCGGATAAAAAGCGGCACGCCAAGGCTCAGCTCAAGCGCGGTCACCCTTTCACTGACGGTAGAAGGAGACAGCCCCAGCTTTTTGGCTGCCGCACGAAAGCCCTTAGCATTAAACACTGCCAGAAAAATCGATAAATCGTTCATCTACACGGCCTAAGATTGTTCGCCATTTCGATCAGGTTATTCGTATTAGCCTCTGTTATCAAACAGCATTGCCTGGGCTATAAATGCTGAACACGCCCGGTAATGCGTTTAGCGGGGCCATATCACCAGCAGAGATAACTGAGGCAGCAGAAAATGACCAACAAAAGTGTTCTTATCACCGGCGCGAACAAAAGCATTGGATTTGAGACGGCCAGGCAACTGGGCTTACTGGGTTATAAGGTCTGGTTGGCTTGTCGTGACGAGCAGCCTGGCCACGCAGCGCTGAACACCCTCACCGCAGAAGGGCTGGATGTGCATCTGACGGTGATGGATGTGACTCAGGCCGCCAGCGTTCAGGCAGCGGCTGAGCAGGTACTGAAGTCAGATGGAAAGCTGGATATTCTTATCAACAATGCTGGCATTGCCGGGATTCAACCTGTCGCCCCCAGCGAGCAGCCAGTCAGCGATATTATGGCGGTGTATAACACTAACGTTTTTGGTGCCATCAGCGTGACCCAGTGTTTTATTCCGTTACTTAAACTCGCGCCCCAAGCCAGAGTGATTATGGTGAGTAGCGGGCTGGGATCGCTGGCGTGGGTCGCCGATCGGGCACATCCCTATTCACGCGTCCAGGCAATGGGTTATACCAGTTCGAAAACGGCGATGAATGGCGTGACCGTGGCATTTGCTCATGAACTTACTGCGTTTGGCATTAGCGTAAACGCCGTCGACCCAGGCTACACCGCCACCGATTTTAATGGGCATACAGGCTACAGAACGGTTGAGGAAGCGGCCGATGGCATTGTCTGGCTTGCCGATCAGGCTCCCCAGGCGATGACTGCGGGTTTCTTTTTTGATCGAAACCGCGCGCCCTGGTAATCGCCCTTTCAGTCACCTTGTCGGTTAGAAGAATCTCACGCTTTTCGCCCTGGAAGCGATCCGCGCATCATGCTCATGGATGGGGCTTACCTTCAGCTAAGGCTTTCAATGCCAACAGGTCTGATTGACTGATAAAGAAAGGCTTTCATTTAGAGGCTGAACGCCCGCAGTCTGGTTCACACGCACTCGGGCGTACTCACCAGACTGGGGCAATCATGGTAATGACGAACGACTTAAGGTTTTAAAATCACTTTTGTCCAACCGCTGTCGCGATCGTCAAAGTGCTTATAGCCTTCTGCCGCTTCAGACAGTTTTAAGCGATGCGAGATAATCTGCCCTGGATTCGCTTTATCCTGCGAAATCAGTCGTGCAAGCTGGCGGTTATAAGCTTTAACATTCGCCTGACCGGTACGGATGGATTGTCCTTTGAACCAGAAACTACCAAAGTCAAAAGGCATTTTGCCCTCTTTCGCCAGATCAGTCGCTGCACCCGGGTCCTGTGGAACAAACACGCCCACCACCCCAATACCGCCCGTGGCTTTTGTTGAGGCAACCAGGCTGTTCATCGTGTCAGAATTGTCTTCAACACCATGTTTGTTGCAGCACTGATAGCCCACACATTCACAACCGCAATCGGTGCCGCGACCATCGGTGAGATCGAGAATCTTATTTACCGCATCAGCCCCCGTGGCATTAATGGCAATCGCACCGATTTTTTCCGCCAGTGCCAGCCTGTCGGCATGCGTATCGACAACATAGACCTCCGATGCGCCTTTGATAATGGCCGAATGCGCTGCCATGAGTCCCACCGGGCCGGCACCGTAAATAGCCACACTTTCACCAGCTTTTAAGCCCGCAAGCTCTGTGGCGTGCCAGCCGGTCGGAAAAATGTCGGACAGCATGACGTAGTCATCTTCCTTCTCAACCGCATCAGGCGGTAATACCAGGCAGTTAAAATCGGCAAAGGGGACGCGAAGCAACTCGGCCTGACCGCCTTCCCAACTGCCCATTTCGGCAAAGCCATAGGCAGCGCCAGCAGTACCAGGGTTGGCTGTCAGACAGTATCCCGTCAGGCCTTTTTCACAGTTTTCGCAGAATCCACAGCCTACGTTGAACGGCAGGCAGACATAGTCACCTACGCTGATTCGCTCTACGCCACTGCCAATTTCAACCACCTGGCCCAAATTTTCATGCCCTAAAATACGGCCCTGCTCGAAGCTGGTGCGTCCTTCATACATGTGAAGATCCGAGCCGCAGATATTGGTGGTGGTGATGCGAACCAGAACATCGGTGGGGCGGACAATTTTGGCATCGGGCACATCTTTAACTGAAACATCAAAGGGTCCGTTATAAACGACTGCTTTCATACTCTTTCCTCTCGGGTCATTGATGATTCTGCGTTAGCGTTTCCTTATTCACAGGACATGGCAATACAGAATCAGCGTTATCTGGCTTATTCATTCGGCCTTTGGCGGATAATAAAGTTACTGCGGAGATAATGCGGTTTTTCTTAAAAATGCATTTCAACCAAAACAAAAATTAATTATCGACAAAGAAGTTTATGCCCGTGAAAAAAAGGCATTTTCAGACTATTCCGGCCTGGTTTATTACAAACAATAACGTTGCCACTTAAAATGATGGTAGTGCCAGTCAATCAGGTAATTATAAATACCATTCGCCGTCTTGTTTGCTTTTAATCACCTTTCAAAGCGTAACTTATATGACGGAAATTGCAGGCAGCCAGGGGAAATAAATGAATAAAAATTTAATTATACTTATTAAACAGCAGCTTATTTCACTTCAATATTATGTGATCGGACGTTACAGAGAGGATAAGCGAAACCGTAAATGATTCATTTTTAAGCATTGATTTCAGCACCTATGGTAATGTCATGTCAGTGATAACGATATTTCCTCCTCCAGTCAGATACTCATAATTCGCTATCATGCTAAGCACGCCTCCGTTTTTATTCATTATTGACCCCATTATTTTTACTACCGCGCACCGCGAATTAAAATACGGGTTACAACAGGGCGCTATTTCATTCAATGACGTTTATCCCTGCCCTGGCTTCTGGTCATGGGTAAAATCATCGCGTTATTGATAGTCAGAGGGTGAACGCGTTTATCTCGTTAGCGCCCCTCTTAACCCGGCCGCTGTTAGGCTGTGCCCTGTGGCACTAAGCAGTAACAAAATGGGATATCTTTGCGCCCAAATCTAAAAGAAAAGTATCTCGCGAGGCAAAGGAATCGGTGACGTGCGGAGGCAATGTATTCATAAAGGTAAAATGACCGGCATCTTTCACAACATGAAGATCTGTCTGCGTGTGATGCGCTAATGCCGCGTTGAGAAAGAGGGCCTCTGAAAGTGGCGTAACGCTGTCCTTTTCACCCGCCCAAATCTGAACAGGGAGGTTGACGGATGCCAGCGACGACGGCGCGCGAAAAAAATCTGCTGGCGGTGCTAAAAGCACTAGTTGATTTAACATCTGCCTGCCGTCAAAAACGACCGACTCTCTTGCTTTGGTCCAGGCTGTGGCCCCGGCGTGCATCAATAAAATCACCGTGCCAAGTGAATGCCCAACCCCGGTTATCGAGGCATAGTGGTTGCAAAAGTTGTTCCCGGCTAAGGCGAGCCTTTGGCTACGTTCCAGCAATTCAGCCCTGGAGGGAAAGGGAGAGGTCAGGCGTTCAAAATGCGGCGCGACAACGGAAATACCCTGCCGGGTAAAGGTCTGCAGAAGCTCAAGGTGGCGCAGTGGGCTTCCCCCCAGCCCGGCGACAAACAGGATACATCGCGTCGCCTCCTTTACCTGCAACAAGGTGACTTCAACATTTTTGTCTGCGTGTTTAACGATGGAGGTTTCCACCCCAATGCGTCTAACCATGATGATGGCACCCCTAACAAGTTATCACAGGCGATGGAATGAATGTTTTATGCCCTGCCTCGCAAGCTAAAAACGACGCTCTTCACGAGGAGATGTGCCGGGCGAAAATCCTTGAGCGACCCAAAAATAAGGGCCCATGGCGTGCCTGAGCCGGAGCGACAGGGGCTTACTCAGACAAAGCGCCATTCAAACCCGTTTGCGGTTTTATTCAGATAACCCGCAGACGACTGGGCGAAGTGCGAACTGAAACATAATGCCTGATGATCGGCGGCCCATTCCATTGCCCACCGGCGTTGCACTTCCGCCTGGTCGGCATCTGCACAAAAGCGAGAGGCCAGATGGGGTTGCCTGACCTGAAGTTCGTTATGCATAAGATCGCCGGTAAATAAGGCATATTCTCCCGCGCTGTGCAGAATAATTGACGCGTGATCGTGGCTGTGACCGGGCGTGGGCACAAAGCGTAATAATTCAGCAAGGATCGGTTTTGTCGTCATATCCAGCGTTTCAAGTAAGCCAGCTTCGATAACCGGATTGATGCTGTCCTCTAACAGGGTTTGTCTTGCAGGATCGTTTTGCCAGTTTTTCAGACCGATATCGGAACAGTAATAGCGCGCATTCCTGAAAAACGGCGCCCACTTGCCTTCCACCTGGTGGGTGTTCCAGCCCACATGATCGCCGTGCAAGTGGGTGATCAAAACAAAATCCACCTCATCGGGATCAATGCCCGTCTCGCGGAAACGATGTTCATAAGGTGTATCCAGTTGATGAGAAAGCGGAGATCCGGGACGCTCACGCCCGTTGCCACTGGCTGTATCAATGACAAGGGTGGCGCCCGGTGTCCGGACAATCCAGCTATGCACCGAAAGCGAGATGTTTTCAGGGGAAAGGCTATCCAGTGGCTGGTCAGGATAGAGCATACTTACCGATAAAGAGGCCTCAAGTTCAGGCACTTTAAAAACCTCACAGTCACCCACGCGATAGATCGATTTGTGTTTCATAGGGCCCCTTAAAAACAGAATGGAATGATGCGTCCGGTTTGCATCATCGAATCATGCCATCCACTACGCATGTAAACAAACAGCAGAAGTACAGTTGTCCTGACGCTTATACGGCGAGCAGCACCTCTGTACCTTCCACTCTCCCCAAATACGCGATTAGCAGCGGGCTTCTTTGTCTACCGCATCGGCGTCGGTCAGGGTTGCCCTGACATGAGGCAAACTCTGCGGATAATTTTGCTGAATAAACTCAATCATTTTTTCCCGTACGTAACAGCGTAAATCCCAGGCTGTGGGGGAATTCTGTGCCGTCATCAATAACCTGATGGTCATGGTTCTTTCGGTCGTATCGGTCACCTGAAGCACCTGAGTCTGTTGATCCCAGAGTTTTGTTTCGCTCAGCACTTTTTCAAAATGTCTGCGGAGCGGCTCCAACGGCATGGAGTAATCCACATAAAGAAACACCGATCCTAATATTTGTGCGTTATTACGCGTCCAGTTCTGGAAGGCATTTTCTGTAAAATAGGTAATGGGCAGCACCAGTCGGCGCAGATCCCAGATACGCACAACAACATAGGTCAGATTTATCTCCTCAATCCATCCCCATTCTTTTTCAACGACCACGGCATCGTCAATTTTTATTGGTTGCGTAAAGGCGATCTGGATGCCAGCAAACAGGTTGACCAGCGACTTCTGCAGGGCAAAACCAATGATGATCCCTGCTACTCCGGCACCGGCCAGAATTGTCGTGCCGAATTTACGCACGCCTGGAAAACTGAGCAGAATCATAGACAAACAGAATGACACAAGGATGACGATTGCCACTTTTTTTACATAGATTAACTGCGTGCGAATTTTACGGGCACGAAGGTTATTTGAAAGATTAATGTCATAGCGTATAAAAAGCATATCCTGTGCGACATTCGTCAATCGAATCAAAATAGAGCAGACGGATAAAATAATAAATATATTGGCGGTAGCCGTTATGAAATTAAGGGATTGCGGGGGGATATTGATATAATTCACCCCGATATTGATTAACACTAAAGGGATAAAAAGAAACAGGGACCCACGAAGGTGCTTTTCAAGGGATTTGAATAACTTTCTGTCGCGGCTTTGCCAGTAACGGATAAACCTGAGAAGAATAAATCGAGCAAGAAACCCCACTATTAATGAGAGAATAACGAGTAATACTGCAGGTACCCAGGCTGGCGCACCCGATAACTCACCAAAAATCAAAGACATCATATTCCCTTCCATTCCACCGACAACATTCAGTTGCCAGACAAGTCACTAAAATCAGTAACCGTTGTTCTCTCGGTTATCTGAGGATTACATGATTACGTACATCAGTTTATGAAAAATTTGACCCGCTGCCGTGTCGGACAGTTAAAAACCTTCAAAAGAAACGGATATTTGACTAAGAAAATCAGAGCAACCTACTGAAATCGTTATTTATAGCTGACCTTTTCAGAGAACACGCAGAATATCGGCATTCCAACCTGGCGTGTGCGTTTTCTCGTTACAGGTGATGAATCCGTGGTCAACGGCCAGGTGTTTGTGTGTGCGACAGGTTAAAAATTGACGACCAATATGACGTGCAATGCGCTGTATGCCTTGCACTTTAGACAGACATCCACATTGTTTTATAAAAATACAGTGTAGGTGCCAGGCCGAAGCAGGCCGTGACGGAGGGAGGATACGGGTTCGTTGGCGCATTTACCTGCGTGCGCCTCGTCCTGACAGGAAAGCGCTTTCATCTTCCAACAACCCTTTGCGCGAGACGCGGATACGCAGGTTATCTTCCCGGCCGCAGTTTACACAACCACGTCCTCGAAGGCTTTGCGCAGTGCATCTTCTCCCACACGGGGATTTGTTATTGGAGCAGCACACTGAGACTCAATGCACGGAAGCCCGGCGCGAGACGTGCAACGTCAGGGCTGATTGACGGATGAGCGGGGAACATAAAATAATCCTGTAATGACCGTTTTAAATCACGATAATGACCAGTGAACAAAAAAGTTAATATGCCTGCGCAGGCGATGAAACACTGGTTTTTACCATGACGGTGAGCGCGTAGGCGCGCTGAGAAATGGGATGTCGGATAGCAGCAAACTTATCTTTATTCTGGAGGAATAACCTATGTTTCACGGTTTGAGCGCTTTTCCACTTACTCCTGTTACGCGCAATGGTTTTGACGAACGTGGATTTGTCCGCCTTCTTGAACGCATTACGTCGGCCCGCGTCGACTCGATTGGCGTTCTGGGATCAACAGGCAGTTATGCCTACCTGACGCGCCAGGCGCGTAGCCGGATAGCTGGCATTGCAAAGTCGTATGCGGGCACGATTCCGGTGATGGTTTGCGTGGGTGCCGTCAGCACCGATGAGGTAATGCGGCTGACCGATGACGCGCAGGCGGCCGGAGCAGATGCGCTGCTGCTGCCGCCAGTTTCGTACCAGACGCTGACGGACAATGAGGTTTTTGGCTTGTTTGAGACCCTGACGCAGCACACTTCAGTGCCGGTCTGCATCTATGATAATCCAAGTACAACGCGCTTTACGTTCTCTGACGAATTGCACGGACGTATCGCCAGGCTGCCTGGCATTCAATCCGTTAAAATCCCGGGCGTACCGGCCTCGCCGGAGGAGGCGCTGGCACGCGTCCAACGCCTGAAGGAAAAACTGCCTGCAGAGGTAACGGTTGGCATTAGCGGCGACGCCAGTGCGGCGGCAGGACTCAACGCAGGCTGTGACGTGTGGTACTCCGTCTGCGGCGGCCTGTTCCCGCATGCGGCAAAAGAAATCACCGACGCAGCAGCACGCGGAGAGCACGAGCGGGTTACGCAGCTCGGCGAGCGCCTTAATCCGCTATGGGCGCTGTTTCGCAAACACGGAGGCAGCATCCGTGTTATGGCAGCGGCGGCGGGCGTGCTGGGGCTGACCGAGGTTGACTGCCTGCCCCGACCTCTCCTTCCCCTGTCTGCGAGTGATATTCCTGAAGTGGCTGCTGTTATTCAATCCCTTGATCTGAAGTAAGCCAGTTGCCGTCTTCGGGCCTGGCACTGTGAATTCGTTTGGGCATTGCTAAGTAATGGCGCGATGTCAGTCTGAACATCACGTCCATTCTGTCAGGTTCCACTGCTTTACAAAGTAATCGTTCACCATGATGAAAAAAGGATATTGATGATGAAAGCAGTCGAATTTTTGCTGTACACCCTCAAACCCGGTACCGGGAAAGACTTCCACAGAATCATGACAGAAGAAAGCGCTCCACTTCACCGTTCAGCGGGTATGGATATTGTTTCTTTTGGTAACTCAGCTCATGACGACGACGCTTACTATCTAATCAGAGCTTATGATAGTCTCTCGTCTCTAAAATCTTCTCAGGAATCTTTTTATAACAGTGAAGAATGGCATCTTGGCCCACGGCAGGCCATTATTGACAGGATAAACACTAGCGTTAAATCAGTACTCAACCTAAGCGACAGTGCAATTGAGAAGTTACGATCCCATTAATTGTGCAGCAATATTAACAGTACAATTGTTTCAGCGTCGTTTTATTGCCTGACGCTAATTTTCTGTGGACTTTCCTGTACAAACAGTCGGTCTGACTGAACTCGCTCGGCGCCTGTCCTGAATAACATTTAAGTTGAACAGCCGATATGTCTGAATGCGTCATTCAGCGATCGGGGGTTGTCGCCGGCAGTTTTGAGCGAGAAGTGGAGGCGCGTTGACAAGAAGATACGCTCTTACTGGCTAATAACGTATCCATTCGTATTGGGATCTCGCGCTGACTTCCAGATACGCGGACCGCTGACTGCTCAGTTGCAGACACAAATCAGCGTAACGGCCGCCAGCGCCCTAAGCAAAAACGTGCAAACCGAGTGATAACGCTCTCGTACCTACCGCGAAATGCCGGTTTGCTGAATAATTTTACAGTACAACCCACCCAGCAATGCCAGGTCTGTTAAAAGCCCAGTCGCCCCCGTAAACCCGCCCCAGTGTCTGGCGAGAAGGATAATCACACTGCTGAAGATCATTGCCAGCACCATAACTGACACCCGTAAACCACTGGGGCGAATCTCCTTCCAGTGGCGCTTCAAGGGTTCAGCCACCCAGCCTTGTCCAAGCCCGGATAAACCCACACCAGGCAGCAGCAGGCAGGCATTGTGAGGGTTTTGAAAGGCGATTATAAGCAAGACTAAACCACAGGCAGCCAGGAGAAACCCATAGCAAAGACGAGTGACAACCTGCTGACGTTTCATGATGCCCAGCCTGGCCAGCATAGTGCCAAAGAAGAATGAAGCCAGCAGCGAGCTTAGCCCCATCCCCCCAGCAATAAAACCTTGCGTCATGGCAAAGCTGAAAATCAGTACCAGCTCAGCGACCAGGAGACTTAACAGGATACCAGACGTGATGTTTCTTCCCTCTTCAGTAACAGAATCTGATTCAGGTAAAGTGAAAATCGCCATAGCAAGCCTCGCAGTAATAACAGATGACATAAAATTAAATTCATCGTGGCTGAGTAATGAATTAAGCTTACGGTCTGTGCTGCAAGGGAATCAAAGTCATAGTTTTCAGCCATAGGTGAAAATAACTCATCATGAAGCCATCCCGTTTACCGCCGCTTGGTGCGCTGCGCGCGTTTCATTCCGTCGCGTCAGCCCTGAGCTTTAAGCAGGCCGCGATAACGCTGAACGTGAGCGCGACAGCCGTCAGCCACCAGATACGTTTGATTGAATCGACGCTTGAATGTCGGGTATTTGAACGCAATGCTCAGGGCGTTAAGCTGACGGAAGCCGGTAAGCTGCTGTATGCGGGCACTCAGTCCGCCTTTACAGCATTAGAAACCTCGGTCAGTAAGATTGACCGGGCAAGACGGCCGCCGACGTTAACCATTACCACCACATCCAATTTTCTGACCAACTGGCTGGTTCCGCGCCTGGCAGATTTCAAGGCGCAATTTCCGCACATTGACTTACATCTGCACACCAGCGTTGAAAAGGTCGATTTAACCCAGCGCACCGTGGACGTGGCGATCCGCTATCGTGAAGCCCCGGAAGATGAGCTGCACAATACTTTGCTCTACAAGGATCGGTTTGTGGCGTTAGCCAGCCCGTTGCTGGCGTTGAATGCGCCCGGCGATCTTCTCGGCGTCACGCTTTTCCACGTCGAAAACCGCCATGTTCCGACAGAATCACCGGACTGGTCGCACTGGAAACGCCGCTATGGGCCGTCCAGTTTGAACATCAGCAAAGGTCTCTATTTCAGTGATGAAACGCACGCACTGCAGGCAGCGGTTGCGGGGCAAGGCGTGGTCATTGCCAGCAAGCTGCTGGCGGAGGATCTGATTAAACGTAACATGCTGGTGACGTTATTCGGGTCATGCTTACCGGGCGCGAATTACTATCTGGTGACGATGAAAGATATGGCGGATCGACCTGACGTGGCGGCACTGCGGGAGTGGCTGGTCAGGGAAATGCAAGTCGCATTAACCCGTAGCGGTCAGTAACCGCCGCCCTGCCCGGCGGCCCTAACCCTGTTATTCAGCCGGGTAGATTGAACGCGCCAGTTTACCCCGGCGATCCCATCGGCTGGCGATCAGCCATAGCAGTGCCGTCACCAACCAGCCAATAATCCACGAGATGTCATTGCCGGCAAAAACCCAGGTAAGAGAACCATGATGTAACGGGTTATCGATAAAGGGCAACTGCACCATCACCCCCAGGCAGTAGACCGTAATACCGGACCAGTTCCAGCGGCCATAGCGTCCGTCTGGCGTTGACAGTGCCGGGACATCCACTTTGCCTTTCGTGATGAGATAGAAATCAGTCAGGCTTATCGCGCTCCAGGGGACAAAGAAGGCCAGCAGGAACAGCAGGAAATGCGTGAAGGATTTCAGGAAGGCCGGTTCACTGAGCAGTGCAATGATGCAGGCAACGGTGACCATCAGTAGCACAAACAGAACGCGTGCCCCCCGACTGAGCGAGGTTTGCTGGCGGAAGCCCGATACAATTGTCGTCAGCGACATAAAGCTGCCGTAGGCATTCAGGGTGGTAAAGGTGATTTTCCCAAAGCAGATCGCAAAATAGATCACCATCGCCATCGTTGCGGTGCTGCCTAAGCTCACAATATAGCCGACCTCATTGCCTGAAAACGCCTTCCCGGCAATCGCGGCAACAATAACTCCCAGGCTCATCGAAGCCTGTGTGCCAGACAGGCTGCCAAAGAACACCGAACTGAACAGCTTCACCGCAGAGACATTGGCGGGCAGATAGCGCGAATAGTCGGAGACGTAAGGACAAAAAGCAATTTGCCAGGAGGAGGAAAGCGACACCGCCAACAGGAAGTTAGCCAGGGTGAAATGCCGGTTCTGCCATACCGCTGTTAAGTCATGGGTCGAGAGCAGCGTAATAAACAGATAGGCAAAAGCCAAAACGCCAATCACGCTCGCCAGTTTTCCTAGCTGATGAATCACGCGATAACCCAGTACGGCAATGACCACAATGAGGGCGCTAAACACCACCATTCCGGTCGCGTTGCTGACGTGAATAAGCTTCGCCAGCGCCTGTCCCGCCAGCACCGTACCACTGGCAGAAAAGCCGACGTACATTATACAGACCAGCACCAGGGGAATGACCGCACCGAATACACCAAACTGCATGCGGCTGGTGATCATCTGCGGTAACCCCAGGCGCGGGCCCTGAATGGCATGTAACGACATGATGCCCGCCCCGATGATTTGGCCGACCAGCAGCCCAACCAGCGACCACACCACATCGCCGCCCAGAACCACAGCCAGCGCGCCCGTGACAATGGCGGTGATTTGCAGATTACCGCCAAACCAGAGGGTAAACTGGCTGAAAGGCTGCCCGTGACGTTCGCGCGGCGGGATGTAATCAATCGAACGGGTTTCTGACAGGCGCGGTTTCTCTGCGCCTGAATAATCTGCTGCAGGTGATTCAGCTGGCATAGTTTCCTCACTGGAATACAGCATACGCGGTGCGTTGAGACCTATTGTTGAACGGATGGATGCGTAAACGGTAGTACATGTATATACATGTAACGATACTGTCATGCGAGTTGAGAAGTTACAAGATGACGCGTCATTGGAAAATGTGATGGTGCAGGCAAGCCTGACAGGTGAACGCGCATCGCTTGCAAGCATGTCGGGCGTGAAAACGAACAATCGCACTGGCTCCTGCCCTCAACCCGTCAGATTGACGTATTTAAGGCAAAGCCGAGTAAAGGAGAAACGCGCCACATGCCTTACCAGGTGTTAAATCCACAACAGCCAACACGGGAAAATTGCGATATGAATCGCCGTCTGGCTCCGTTAACAAACTGACTGGAGCCCTTATAAGGAGTCAGCCTAAACATAACGTTTGCCCGTTAGCCGCCCACCCAGCAAACCGCCTCTGCGTTATTGGCATGCGTAACAGCCCGATGCTCAAAGTCGCTGCCTGGCCTTGAGTTGATGATCCCTTCAATCAATGGCCTTTGGGCGATACTGTTCGTTAAGCGCCTGAGCAATTGCCTCTGTTTCCGCATCAGGTATGCCGTTATCAAGCGCCGGTCTGAAGTGCATTTGAAACGCCTGAATGGTTTTTATAGTCTCCTCGTCCAGCACACCCGTTTGTGGAATAGCATCATATCCATAGGTTTTAAGTAGCACCTGCATTTTATGAACATTCACAGGTGCGGTTGGCAGACGACCGTTGAGATATTTTTTTATTTTCTCTGCTTCCGGCCAGGCCCCGATCCCCTGAGCAGCCAGTTGTTTCCAGGGAAACAGCTTACCGGGGTCTTGTTTTCGCAGGGGGGCGATATCACTATGACCGACTACGTTATCAGGGGTAATATTATAACGCTGGATAATGCGCCTGGACAACGCGACAAGCGCCTTGATTTGTTTTTCATCGTAGGGATACCAGGTTTTATGTCCCAACATATTTTCTGAAAAACCACGATTAACAATCTCAATACCGACAGAAGAATCATTGAGATTGACACGCCCATTCCAGTTACTGACACCGGCGTGCCAGGCGCGCTTATCTCCATGGACCAGTTGATAGATGAGGGGTTTATCTGCTGTATTGTCAGGCGACTCAGGAATAAGGTAATGGGCGCTGACATTATTACCTGTAAGAAGTTTTAACGATGTTGCGTTATCAGCGGCCGTGTAATGAAAAACCAGGAAACGAATACGTTCGTTTTGGGCGAGTGAAGAATAATCATGGCTCAGCGTATAGTCTTGCCTGTTTGCTTTTGACGAAATGCTATGGCTACAACCTGTAAGTGATAACAGTAAAAACAGGCTGGTAAGGATGCATCTTGCATTCTTTTTAATTCCCATATCAATTAAATCTTTTTGCAACATTTACTTTATCCTGATCGCTCTTTTATTCTGACGGAGGATAGAAAATTCAATCTCGCTCCTCTGATAAGAAAGCCTGTTTTCCAAAAACCACATAATGAATTCATTATCATTCTTCACGCCGATTTTTTTCATCACTCTCCGTTTATAATAACTGACTGCTTTCTCCGGCAGATTCATCCATTCGGCTATTTGCCTTACTGTCATCCCGGTCATAAAAAACCAGGTAACCGCCACTTCATTTTCAGTAAATGTCAGACAACGTTTTGCATTATCCATAAAAGTCACAACCCCTCCACTGGAGCAATAATTTTTTTATCTCTCCACAAATAACCAAAAAAATATTTAATTAACAATCAACTTCAAATCCCAACCTGTCATTCATCATCCCAACGCCATATAAAAATGCCACCTTCCCTAACCTGGTGGCATTCAGTGAACGACTAGCTAAGATAATTCCGGATTGTACGTACCGGATTAACATGCCCCCCTCAACCCGGCATCATAATTTCTAAAAACGCCGCGTCTAATTGATAGAAACCCTAAGCACGAAGCCACACAGAACAGATTTCCATTCTCAGAATATCGGATGTACTGTTTTTTATTAGCCTCTCGCTATTTTTATATTCAATAAAGCGTTCAGCTCAGAACATTGAGATAACAATTTTAGGACGTTACACAACCAGAAAGGGTATTATCTGCGCCTGTCTGTAACTCATCCCCGCCAGTTACAGAAAGGCGCAGAATCCTCCGGCAATATCTTTCCCCCCTACAGCGGCCAAAAGCCCCCTTTTCCTCGCAACGTTTTGCCAGCACCGCCTCCAACGCCATAAACCTTCCCTGCACCTGCCCACTCACATTGCGGAGAGGAAGGCATATCGCCGGCACAGTGCCGAGAGCGTTCGCCAAAATATTCAAACCACGTACACCCGTTGGTCATTAATTGGATGAATCCTCGTTTTGCACTAACCCTCCCTCTCCTCAAGACTAAAAGAGGGACGGTTGGCGATGAACCAGAGAATAAGTTCCTTATTGTTTTTCACACCTAATTTACGCATCACCCTGCGTTTGTGGTAACGAATTTTCAGCACATCCATGCCTGTCCGACACGCAATCTGCTGTAATTTCATTCCGGTCATGTAAAACCCTATTACGGCAATTTCTTTGTCCGTTAAAAAAACATTTTCTCCATGTTTCCCGATAACCCTAAGCACATGTTATCTCCATAGCGAATCAGTAAACCTCAAAGGCGCGCCTGCAATAAACTACAGGGTGACTTTATTTGTTTTTAACTGATAATTATAATCACTGACGCTGGTGATGCTCAGATGCATACCCTTTGAAAGTGGATGAGAAGGTGTAGCGCACAACGTCTCCTGCGGAAGAACATAAGGCTTCGTAAAAGTGATTTTCGATCCGCCTTCATCTGTATTAACCAAAGGTGAGAAACGGAACACTTTAGCGCTGGGATTACTTATACAGAGATCGCCGCGGACTAACTGATATTGTACGCGCTGCCACATATCTTTTTGCTCGATATCTTTTCTGACGTTAACTACGACCGGCAGATCTTGCCCAATGAGAATTTTCACCTTTCCATCGCTGACCTCGTCCTTAGGTGGTAATCCTGTAAATACGACGCGCGCGATATGCTCTTTTACATCCGGCGTATTGGTACGGTAAATTACCCGAATGCTCTGGATGTCGCCCGGACCTATTACAATAGCCTGAGGTTCAGTATACAGTGTGCCACCGGCAAGATTATCGTCTGGTAGACGCCGGATTTTGCTGTAAAGCAGCACACTTTTATCGCCATTATTCTTAATATCAATAGTCGACTCCTGCTTACCTGACTCGATCAACACCGCTGATGATGAAGGTAGAATTTCGGCACTGGCATCATGAATAAGACCTGTAAATATGAAAACACTCATAGAAACGTTACGAAGCATGGCAGTTGAAAATAACATTTTTAATACTCTCCTGTTGATTCAGACGACGAGATGAAAGTTTACATTGCATATTTAAATGCGTAGGTGACGACATACCTTCTGATTCCAGCTTTCCGATATCTTTTTCATCGATTAAAAGAATATCTTTGTCGATGAAACGGGCAATTAATTTTCCAGAACCGTCATAAAAAAGATCACTCTGATGAATGTCAGAAGGTTTGTGGCTCCATTTCAACAGCATTGAACGGTTATCCGCTATGCCAAATTTAAAGAACGGCACCGATCCGCGAACAGCTGAAAAATCTCTGACGTTGTTTTTAATGATTACACCTGATGGCAGACCTTCCGGGCTAACGCGAATAAAATCATTTCGTCCTTCAGCGACAGGCGTAATTATGGCTTTTCCATCATGATTGGTGACCGCACTACTTTGTAATGAGGCGACATCAAGATAATGATGGACGCCTGTGTCGACCACCGCCCAGGTATTGCCAATACGGTTTGGTGAGAAAATAACGCCTTCTTTACTAATGGCAACAGCACCGGATAAATATGCCGCGGTGGTCTGCGATACGCCTCCGGCATCTCGTCCCTGGGAGAGCGAGACATCCGCAGTGGTGTAAGGTGTAATGACGGCATTATCCAGCGAGTAGCTTTCTGACCGACCCGCGCCCGACGTACGCATCTGGCTGGCAGTCACGGTATAGTTTTTAGATACCGGCGCACTGAGCGAATTCGACAGGCGCGCTCTGTTACCGTACGTGTAATACTGACTTCGCCAGTTAGCGCTGTGTTTGTTGAAACTTAGTGGAAGGCTCAAGAAAAGATTGAGGCTGATCTTATCTTTTTGCGTTTGTCCGGGGCTTAAAGACATGTAGGAGACACCTACGCCCAACGAAGCTTTTCCCACAGGTAAGTTCAGACTGCCTGACAATGAATTGAAACCAGGCGCATCGTAGAAACGATAATGTGTTAACGAGATACTTCCTGTCACGCCATAGGAAAACTGCTGCGTCTGCGTTAAACCAATGCTGCTCCGCTGTGCATTGTAATTCCCGAGTCGTGCCTGGCCAATATAGCTAAAATGCCGGCTGTTACGACTAAAATTAAGGCTGGTATTTTTATAGCTGCCTGAAACATCCAAACTCAGGCCCTTCTGGTTTTTCTCATTTTGTACGCTTGTCAGGCTGGAGCGAAAGCGAAAATCTTTTTCGAAAGCCGTATTGCTGACCGTAAGCCCGCGATAGCCTGACGCAGTGACCATAGCGACCGATGGGGCGAAGATTGAATTTAGCGTTCTGGAGAAACCGGCGCCGCTTACCGTGCTTCTGCTGCCGCTAACGGTACGTCCCGTAAAAGCATAATAGCCCGCGTTACCATCCTGGTCAGAGGTGATTTGCGCGCGTGAGATGATGCGCGAGTCAACGATCTGCCCGTCTCGCTTAACCAATACCCTGACGTCATCACTAAAGCCAGCTACCGGAATATTACGCAGTTCCGCATGGCCTTTCTGAATGATTTGTTTCCAGAGAAGCAAGTTATTTTGCCAGAACTCGACAGTCAGCGTTTCTGCAGCTTCATAATTAAAGTTCACAAATGCCGTCGCGTTGCCGTTGGCGGAGGAGATGATGGCACCATCAATATAGCCAGTGCCAAACCCACCATCGCTAACGATTGTTCGTCCTGCGCGGACGCGAACATTTTGATAGTCTCGCTCAATATAGCCATCACGTATCGTGTTAACCGCCGTACGTGCGTTACGGCTGCTAAAGGAACTGTAGTAACCATGTGAGCGAATAATCGTATTGTTCATATTAATTCCGGCTTCATAATCTGTATTGATACTGTTGAGGGAGGTTTCTCCTCCTGAAAAGCGATAGGCATAGGTATTGTAATTTATAAATGCCCCGTTCCCGCCACTCAACCTTTGCTTCCCCTCTGGATTAATCAGATATTTTACAGGGACTAATAACCGTAAGGTATTATTAGCCCGATCAAATTTAGCCTGAATCTGTTTATCCAGATAAAAATATTTACTGCCATTTCTGGCTTTGTAGGGCGACCATGCTAACGCTTTTATTCCTGCTTTTGATTTTATGTCTTCCGAATAAACCGCTGCATTTTTAACCGAAAAAACCCTTCCTGATAAAATATATTTTCCATTGATGTAAATATCAGATTCCGTTTCTCGCTCTGGCATTACATGCTGATTAAGTGCATTATCAAGCTGCGCAGAAGTGATACCATTCGCAGCCATCAAATTAGAATCAAAATGTAGCGTTTCACTCCGCACTGGTGCTGTAAAAATTAAAAAGAAAATAACAGTAACAACATAATATATTTTTTGCATGTCAAAATCAGGCACCTCATAGGGAGATGCCTGCTGTCGCTCTCAAAAAAAATAAATTAAAAATAACGTACGTTAATCTGTGCAGTACCCTGCCAGTCAACCTGTTGCGCATTCGTTATCATATTTCCGGCGTTTAATTGCGGTTCGATGTCAAACACCCATGAAATATCTTTCCCTGAGGCTGGTGCACTGGTCGTTTCATCCCATGGTGTCCAGTCTTCCGTTTTCTTATAACTCCAATCGGCATTTAACACACGACCAAACGCAGTACCACTGTGCGAACCACTATTCTGGTAACCGAAAGAGGTCGTATTGGTCACGCCGTCTACCGTTGATGAAACAGGGCTGATGGTAAAATTCCCCAATTTATTTCCCGTTACCGGATCCATCCCTAAACCAAAAATACGCGTACTATCTGCATGCCCACTTCTGTTATTGGTATTCACACCCACCATAGCACTGCTTTCATTGGGGTCGGTCGCCCAGAATGCCACTTTCTGCGCTGAGGGACAACTTACCTGTAATGTCACTTGTTTCGCTGCAAAGGTATTGACCGCGGTTTGATTAAGATCTTTGTGCTGAGTAATCCCCCAGTCAAGAGCCTCACCGCCTACAACACTTGCTGTACAGGCGTTCGGCGCAATGATGCCATGAACATTAATGTCGGTTCCCGCCATGGCTGAATGGCAAAATAATACACTGGTGGTGAAACTCAACGCTAATACTGTTTTATTAAAAGACACGTTATTCTTCCTTATCTCTGTATAAAAAAAATCGACACAAGCCGCTCAGGCTTAATGCGGTGAGAAATATAACGTTAAACATTGAAATCGCCATATGAATTAATCTCTTTTTTTATAAAATAATCTTTTGTTTTTTATTGTTAAAAATCAATAAGATAGACATATACTCTATGCCACATTTAAAGCAATATTTTTTTTGATTGATTTATAAATAAATTCAGAAAAGAACATACACATCAACTCCCAATATTTACTTATCACTGAGTGAAAACTCGTCTTTTAAAGATTGCAATGGACACCTGCCGGATTAGCCTGCCCTTTCCAGTCCCTTTTCATACTTTTTTCTGTGTCGAAGCGTCAGTACACACAACGCCATGCCGTCACATCTGATTGACGCTGTTTCATTGCCCTACTAATCACGTTTAAAATAGACAAACGTTCAGCCTGACGTTGTCGTTGGTCACTCGACCTGAATGCATTACTTAAGATGTTTCATTCCTGACCATTTTCATTCCTTTAGTTCATTCCTGGTTTACATTGACTCACAGCCATATCTTTTAGTCAGATAGTCGTACCAGAAAAGCTTACCGTTTTATCCTACCTCCCCGTTAAATCAGCAATATGTTTGAAAAAGAAAGTGCTGTGCAAACCGTGACGCTCTTAGAACATTGGGCCAGAGGCTTGGGTTGCGCACTTTCGATACTTAACGTCAGGAGATCAGGAAACGACAGACATTCTGTCAGGTCGATGAGAGTGGTGTTTGTTACAGCGGGATATTGATTACATGATATCTACGATGCGTTGCTAAGCCATAATGTCGCAGGTATGGATAAATACAGAATGACACAGGTAAGTGAGGGCAGTTAAAAACATCATCAACGCCCCATTGAAATGCAATACCTTAACGTTAAACGAAGCAACGTAAGATTCTGTGATGCCCACCTGGAATTCTCGCGTGATTTACTTAAACAACGGCTGATGCGTGATCTCAGGCTGCAGTGACGATGAGTATCATTGAGGTAGAGGTTCTTTGAAAATGGAGGGTGTATTCGTTCCGCTCAGTCTGCAATCTGGGCTTAATCTGGTTGGTTTAACAACCCTGCACATTATTTTCTTGCAGATTTTATCCTCGCCCAACCCCCCTGGTCGCATGATGTCTGTCTGCGCGACCTGAGGATTGCGCGCATGCAGCTACGCCTACCTCTGATGTGGATAGCGCTGACGGCTTATTAAAAGACGTATGTATGTGCGTTTTTCATATGAGTGCGTATGCTGACAACAACGTCTATTTTGAATGATGCAGTGAACGGCAGCAAGCGCGTAAACCAATGAGAGTTCAAATGAATCTGACACCTGCCGTTGACCAGAACGCCTGACTGACAGGGCAAATGAGAATGTATATAATTACTATTAGAGAAATTTTTGAGAAGTTAATTGCGCGTTTTAACATCGTTATCTGCTGTCTTTCGCGTGCGACAGCGGGCTACATAAGAAGCCTAAACCCGCTTCAGGTTCCCTCTAAAAACATTACTATTTTTTATTAAATTAAATTTAAAATTATAAACAATAAAATCAATTACTTACAACTTAAATCATGTATTTTATATTCCACTTAAATTAAAAAAGACAAAGGCATGCAAATAAAACTCTTTTATTTAATTTGATTTGGAAATTATTCAGCACTATGCTGATGTCGATTCAGATAACAAATTTTTATCTATTAATTCCTTTCAATAGATGGGTATTCATGTCCATTTCTTTTGGTACAGATGGAGAGCACTTTGAGCCGAAAGATTACACTTAATCACTTTCTGGTTTTTGAACCCGAGAAAAAAAGAATTACTGGCAGAGGCAATCCGGCGATCATTAGTGCTTCAGCATCACTATGCTTCGAGTTGCTCATTGAAAATGTCGGTGAGTTAGTCACTCATCAACAGTTTTTTGACTATGCATGGCGTCGTTTTGGCATGGAGCCGACCTCTACGTCCCTCTATCAGAATATATCCAGCCTCAGGCGCGCACTGAGTAAAGCCGGACTGCAGGAAGACATCATTCGAACGATGCCCCGGCGTGGTTTTATCCTGTCACCACAAACCGTGGTGATGAAAGAAAATACCGTTACAGCTTCTTCAGCAGCTGTCTTGAGTGAGAAAAATTATGAACCTCTTTCGTCAGAAGAAAACACAGAATCCCACGAGGGAGCATCTCCAGCCGTGTTACAGCACGCAGATGTCGAAGATGATAAAGATCATAAGACGGTTTTACCCTCAACTCGTCAACGTGATCACTCGCCATGGTTACCCAAAACAGAAATGTTGTTAGCACGACTCTCTTTTAAAAATGTGTTTTTTACCGCCATCACTTTCGTTTCTTTTTGCTGTATTTTTATTTTTATCAAAGTCGAACCGCAATCGGCAGAGCCCGTTTTCGCTCACAGCATGGACTATAAAGGCTGCGTGATTTTTAATAACTCAGACGCCTGGCTCAATAGCGCTGAGTTAAAAAAACGCGTAGATGATTTGGATATCAATTGTAAAGACAGTCAATATATCTATATGACATCTTTTAAAAATGCTGACAGACTCTCTTACTTTCAATGCCAGCACCCCTTGCACGCTACAATTCGAGCAAACTGTCTCTCTCATTATTATGTTAAGAATTTCAATGATGAATAAAATTCTGGTTCTGACAGGGCTATGCTTTATCGCTCTTTTATTGTATCCATTTAGTGGAAACCGGGAACACCGTATATCGTGTAAAGCGGATATTTCTTATCAGTGGCAAGATAGCACGCTAAATTTATTCATTTCTCAAAACATTCAGAATGGCAAAGGGATACTGGCTCTCTCGGGTACGCTTCATGAAAAAAATAAAGGCGATGGTTATTTAAGTAAAACCATATCTTTCTCCTATCGAGAACAGGGCTATTATTATCACCTTAACTCAGATTTGGTCATCAACTCGCCACAAATGACCATGAGCGTTCAGGATCAAAGAAAATGGCTACCTGATTTCTTTATTGAAAAAGGGAAGCCTCTGCTGCTGAAAATCAGGCCTTACGGTGATAAAGCCTGGCTTTTTTACTCTGAGACTACGCCACTTTTCGTCTGTGAAAGAAGTAGTTAGCTTTTTTAACGATTTTTCACCCTTGTCCACTGCACGACGCTGAGATCTCAATGTTGATAATCTTGACGTCGTGCAGTGCATTTTTTACGACGAAATCAGTTTACTTCTGGCAGAAACAACTCTGTTTCGCCCCTCATGCTTTGCCTGGTACAACCATTGGTCAACGGAAAGCAATGTTTCCTCAATATCGTTGTTATGGTGAGCTAAACTCTCCACGCCAGCTGATATTGTCATTTTTCCTACTTCGCTAAATTGCGCACATGCGATATGTTCACGGATACGATTTGCAATAGATTCAGCCTCTGAGATTTGTGTATTCGGAAAGAAAACAACAAATTCTTCGCCACCAAACCGACAAACAATATCGTTAGTGCGGCAGCCTTTTTTTAAAAACATCGCGACGGCCACTAACGTTTTATCACCGATATCATGCCCATAGTGATCATTAATGCGCTTAAAGTAATCGATATCGAAAGAGGCAAGACTATGTTCGTTTTTAGCAGAGAGGTAAGGCGCGGTAAGTTGCTCAAATCCACGTCGGTTATACAGTTTGGTCAGATGATCGGTTATTGCATCATCACGTAATATGGCCAACGTTTTATTAATTGTGTTCGAATAAGCCAAAAAAGATTTTTTCAGCCGGTCAGATTCTTTATACCACGTTTTTATACCCTTGATTTTGGGAGGCAAATCCTTCGTTGTAGTAGACCGGGTCAGGCCAGCGAGTCTTTCGAGCGGTTTGGAAATCTGCGTGGAAACAAAGATGCTCACACCGACCAATAGCAATGCTATCACCAGTCCATAAACCAACACATCTTTAGCGATAAGCGTGAGTGTCGTGCTGACCACGTCAGGCGAAACGCATACGAATACGTGCCAGTTGGTTTTGATAACGTCTGAATAGCCTAACAGGCAGTCGCGTTGTTCTAACGTTGTCTTTAATCCACCGCTGCTGGCCTGATTCAGCCGCGTCGTCAGGCTGGTAGTCAAAGGATTGTTTTTTCCTGTAAGCATCTCATCAGGTGAATAAATGACTTCTCCAGTATCTGAAACAATGCTGATCGTTGTTTTATCAGTGTAAAAATGATGGCTCATGAGGCGGCTTAAAATACTTTTTCTTTTCAGGTAGATAGATCCTGCAATATAACCCAGATACGCCCCCGAAGAGGAATAGATCGGGTTCGACAAAAAAATGAGATAGTTACCTGTGGAAGGTGTAAAGGGTTCTGATACGAACGCCCCCTTTTTTACCGCCATCAACTGCTCAGGGGCAACATTCAAAGACGTACCAACAGGCAGTAAACCTGGTGGAGAGGATGCCGCAACGTAACCGTCTGGCGTTAGCATCACGACTGAACTGAACATATCCGATTGCAGTCTTAATCTGTCAGCTTCTTGCTGTAGTGCCTGTTTGTCTTCAAAACGTTTAATCTGAGTGGCACTGTATGCAAGCTCTTTTTGTGCCGTTCTGAATGTACTGTCGGCCATATCAGCAAGCTTACGGGCATAGGCGGTGTTAGATTCAATGATTCTTTTTTCAGTCAGAACCTTAAGAACAACGCCCACCACCAATATCAGCATGAGTGCAGTAATGACTATGCAACCAACAGAATGCAGGCACAGAAGCCCTTTTAACGAGGGTTTATAGGTTTTATTCATTCCCACAGCAGGTCTCTGTTATTTGCCATCATTATTTCAAAGATATTAGCACTGCCTGGAAAAAACAAAGCGTTTCACGGCTAAACGTCACCCTCTTACTCTCGCTAATCAGCGACATCGCGCTGATAAAGGCGTAAATCCAGCGCTTGCCAGACTGGCAATCCGGTGACGCAGTTATACCGCTGGCACCCTCTTCTCCATCATTAACCTTATTCTGCCGTGAAAAAAGAGGCGGGCCGTCGTTAACGTCTTCTGGAACAGGCCAAATACGTACAGGACAGGCATTCATTGCAAATGCGTTATGACCTGCTAGCAATAATAAACCGACATAACGCAGAAGGAATGGACATGCTTTATCCGTGATTGAGAAAGCATGCAGGCTGGCATGATGTGATACAACGCATGCACCCGCACGATGAATAATCCCTGTTGAGGCAATGCTTATTCACTCACGCTCTCTCACCTACCATTACCGATTATGGGTTGCGCCACCTGCTACTCAAAAAAGCGGCGCATCAGCGCCGCCCTTAGCTTATTGAATCAGCCGTTTCACCGGCGCGTTCCGTTGACGATCCCAAATTACCGTCAGCAGGCGCTGTAACGCGATAAACGCAAACAGCAAAATGCCAATAGCAATCTTGGTCCACCAGGAACTGAGCGTGCCGTCAAAGTTGATCCAGGTTTGAATAAGCCCCTGAATTAACACGCCGAACAAGGTACCCAGCACCGTGCCTACGCCACCCGAGAGTAAGGTTCCGCCAATCACTACAGAGGCAATCGCATCCAGTTCCACGCCCAATCCAGCCAGGGCATAGCCCGCCGAGGTATAGATGGAAAACACAATGCCGGCCAGCGTCGCCAGGGTAGTCGACAGCATGTAGATCTTAATGGTGGTGGCGCGGGTTGAAACGCCCATGAGTTGCGCGGAGGTCAGGCTGCCGCCAATCGCATAAACCTGATTACCAAAGCGAGTGCGGTGCGCCAGAATGATCCCGCCCGCCACCACCACCAGCATGATCAGCGCCAGCAAACTGAGCCGCCCGCCCCCCGGAACCTTCCATGCCATGCTGGACAGCGTGGCGTAAAGAGGATGATCGATCGGAATAGAATTCTCAGAGACCAGGTAACTGCAGCCGCGCAGAAAAAACATGCCCGCCAGGGTGATAATAAATGCGGGAATTTTCAGCGCATCGATCAGCCAGCCCATCATGGCACCAAACATCGCCCCCATACTCAGGACCAGGGCGAACGCCAGGACGGGATTGAGGTGATAATCGCCGATAACCTTTGCCAGAAACACGCCAGAAAACGCGATGACGGCCCCCACCGACAGATCGATCCCGCCCGACAGAATCACAAAGGTCATTCCAACAGCGATGATGCCGAGGAAGGCGTTATCCGTCAAAATATTACAGATCACCCGGGTTGAGGCAAAGCCGGGAAACTGGCTCAGGCAAAACAAATAGCCCATCACAAACACCAGCAGTGTGATCATTAAAGGTAGATGACGTTTAATCATGATGGACGTCTCCGTTTAAACATCGCAATAAAGCGCGGGGATTGCAGCAACAGGACGCACATCACGACTATCGCCTTCACCACCTGATTCAGCTCTGGCGGGAAGCCAGACAGTAAAATACCGGTATTCATCGACTGGATAATCAACGCGCCAATCAGTGACAGTGCGATATTGAACCGACCGCCCATCAGCGATGCCCCGCCAATCACGACGGCAAGAATCGCATCCAGTTCCAGCCACAATCCGGCATTATTGGCATCCGCACCGCGAATATCCGCCGCCACAATCAGGCCGGCTACCGCTGCGCAGAGCCCGCTGATGGCGTAGGTGGACATCACCACCAGCCAGCCATTCACCCCGGCATTACGTGCGGCGCGCAAGTTGATGCCCACGGCCTCAATAAACAGCCCCAGCGCCGTTTTGCGCGCCAGCAGCCAGACCAGCAGCGCCACCGCCACGGTAATCCACACCGGCACCGGTAATAACCAGAATGAACCATTGCCAAACCAGCCCAGGCTGTCGTTGTTAAACGTTACGATTTGCCCTTGAGTAATAAGCTGAGCAATACCGCGTCCGGCCACCATTAAAATCAGCGTGGCGACAAAAGGCTGAATACGCAGTAATGCCACCAGAATGCCGTTCCATATGCCGCACGCCAGCCCGCTGGCCAGCGTGACCATAATGATAAACGGCACGCTGTGCCCGGCGACGGTCAAGGTGGCGGCGGTCGCTCCGGCAATCGCCATTACCGCCCCCACCGACAGGTCGATGCCACCAGTGGCGATGACCAGCGTCATGCCAATAGCCAGTAACGCAACAGGCGCTGCACGGTTGATAATGTCGATCGGGCTACCAAACAGCCGACCGTCCTGTAAGTGAATGGCAAAGAAGTTGTTCGCGACCAGGCTGTCGACGATCAGCACCAGTAACAGCGCAATGATCTGTGGCATACCGGGCGGCAGCCTGAACTTGCGACGTTGAGGTTTGGACGCGGTGACCGGGGATTCAAGCATGCTGCGTACCTCCATCAGCAATAGCGTTAACGATTGCCGCCACAGAAAGCTGCTCCAGTGGAATCTCAGCCACCTGTTTCAGGTCACGCATGATCAATACGCGATCGGCGTAGCCCACCAGCTCCTCCAGCTCCGAGGAAATCACCAACAATGCCAGGCCATCGGCACATAAGGATTCTATCAAGCGGATAATTTCCGCATGGGCGCCCACGTCAATCCCGCGCGTCGGCTCATCCAGGATCAGAAACTGCGGTTTCGTCACCAGCCAGCGTGACAGCAGGACCTTTTGCTGATTACCGCCGGATAACAGCTCCACAGGCTGCTCCGCGTGCGGTGTGCGAATACCCAGACTTTTAATAAAGCGCTCGGCAATGGCCTGCTGTTCCCGCTTTTTAATGGGACGTAACCATCCGCGCTGCGCCTGTAATGCCAGAATGATATTCTCACGCACCGAGGCTGCGCCGATGATGCCGTCTGTTTTACGGTCTTCCGGGCAGAACCCCATGCCAAGGCGAGAAGCCTGCGCAGGCGTGCGAATATGTTCAACCTTCCCTTTAATTTTTGCCGTACCGCGATCGGCGCGACGAATGCCAAACAGGACTTCTGCCGTCTCCGTGCGACCGGACCCCAACAATCCGGCCAGCCCCACCACTTCACCAGGTCTGACCTGCAGGTTGAAGGGCTCGATAGTGCCCTTTTTGCCGTAGTCTTCAAACGACACCACAGGCTGATTGCTGCGCAGCGTACTGCCCTGCCGTTGCAATGCGGTGGCCATCAGCTCTCGGCCAATCATCAACTTTACCAGCTCAATCTGCGGCAGGGTTGCTGTGTCATGCGTGGCGATGAATTTACCATTGCGCAGGACGGTGATGCGGTCGGTAATGCGGTAAACCTGATCCAGAAAATGCGTCACAAATATCAGGCTCATGCCGCGATTCTTTAGCTGCGTCATGAGGGTAAAAAGCATTTCAACTTCACTGGCATCCAGACTGGCGGTGGGCTCGTCCAGAATCAGGACCTGCGCAGAGAGATCGACGGCCCGGCAGATGGCGATGATCTGCTGCATCGCGACCGAGTAGTGACCAAGAGGTCGGGTGACATCCAGGGCAAAACCGTAATTACGCATCAGGGCATCGGCATTGCGAACCATGCGCTTACGGTCAATCATGCCGAAACGGCGCGGTTCCCGACCGATATACAGGTTGTCAGCCACCGACATGTTCGGCAGCAGATTAACTTCCTGATAGACCGTCCCGATACCGATCTCCTGGGCTTCGGCGGTACTGCGCGGCGAAATCGACTGACCGTTTAACGTGATCGTGCCGCTGTCCCGGGTATATACGCCGGTCAGGACTTTAATCAGTGTGGATTTTCCTGCGCCGTTTTCACCCAGCAGCGCCATGATTTCGCCTTTGCGCAGGCTGAGTGAGACATCATCCAGCGCTTTCACGCCGGGGAAGCCTTTGCTGACGCCGCTGATGGCTAAAAGAGGGTGTTCGTCGTGTGTGGTCATGCTGTCAACTCCGCACTACATCATAGAAAGCCGCCCCGAAGGGCGGCCTGCGGCTTAGTAACCCATGTTCTTTTTCTTATCTAACTCTGCCTGCGCGTCAGCAGGTAAAAAGAGTTTTGATTCTGTTCTGATAATTTTTGGCGGTAAGGTGCCGTCTTTTTTGAATTTTTCCAGTGCATCAAATGCCGGGCCGGCCATATTTGGCGTTAACTCCACGTTGGCATTGGCTTCGCCTGCCAGCATGGCTTTATAGATGTCTGGCACACCGTCAATGGAACCGGTAAGGATATCTTTACCCGGCTTCAGACCGGCTTCTTTAATCGCCTGGATAGCACCGATGGCCATGTCATCGTTATGGGCATAAACCATGCAAATGTTTTTGCCGTTATTCTCTGCTTTGATGAAGCTTTCCATGACTTCTTTCCCTTTACTGCGGGTAAAGTCGCCAGACTGAGAACGAATGACCTTGATATTCGGATGACCGCTGATCGCTTCAGCAAAGCCTTTCTTACGATCGATGGCAACGCTGGCACCCACGGTGCCCTGCAGCTCTACGACGTTACACTTCTTGTCGCCCACGGTCTTAACCAGCCAGTCACCGATAAGCTTGCCTTCCAGCACGTTATCCGCCGTTACCACAGCCTGATACAGCGAGTTGTCTTTAACAACAATGGCGCGGTCCAGAAGGTAAACCGGAATTTTGGCGTCTTTTGCTTCTTCCAACACCGGTTCCCAGCCCGTCTGAACGACAGGTGCGATAAAGATGGCATCAACACCCTGAGCAATAAAAGAACGTACAGCTTTGATTTGGTTCTCTTGTTTCTGTTGTCCATCGGCAATTTTCAAATTAATGCCGCGTTTTTTTGCTTCGCTTTTTGCCACGTTGGTTTCAGCCGAGCGCCAGCCGGATTCTGAACCTACCTGCGAGAATCCCACCGTCATTTCCGCCGCTAACACTGAGCCACTTAATGCGGCGCTGACCAGCGTGGTCAGGAGTAAACGTTTCCACATAGTTTTTATTCCTCTGAAGGGCGTTTGCTGTATAGGGTAAAGTGCCTGTAAAGACTGACGTAAAAAACGCTGAATTAGGGCGACATGCTTCACAAAATCGAGCTATTTAAAGGAGTTACGCTCTTGGTGGCGGCAAATCTGGCGAGGCATTATGGACAAAACGCCTGTTTATTTTTTCAACATATGCTAAATAAATGTAATAAACAGAATCGCTTAAGTGTGACGCAGTTGAAAACGATTACAGGGAGGCGTACATAATGAGTTATGGCATTTATTCGCCCACAAAAAGTGTATTTTGTGATTTCCAGCACATCGCCAGGCGGGCCTGTATATCGAATGAAACGATTCCGCTATAAGCGTTTGTTGAGGGTTTAGTGTCTTTATCTTCTTCAGGTCACGCAAACCGGTATTAACAACAGCGGATTTGTGCATATAAACAGATAAAAAGTTACCTGGTCTCTTTAGCGTAACAGGCATAACATCTGTTTAACGCCTGACCCGATAACGGCAACGCCTGTTACTCAGGACTAAAGTCGTTAAAAATGTTGTTTAGCGAGCAATCTCTCACGATTGTCTGATTTTGGCTTTTTTTACGCCCTGGCGCTGGACACAGTCCGGTGTCTCCCTATACTTGGCATTCTTTCACCCTCATTCGTTATGACAAAAATGACTGCGCACGATTATCTTTTAAAATTTCGCAAAGTGAACAACCTCGATAGTCTTGAAAAACTGTATGACCATCTGAATTATTCGCTTTCTGACGATATCGACATTATCAATATGTACCGTGCCGCCGATCATCGACGTGCAGAGCTGGTGTCCGGTGGTCGTCTGTTTGATCTGGGCTGCGTGCCTAAGTCGGTATGGCGCTACGTCGTCTGATACTGCCGTGAATGACGTTTATTGATACATCGTCATATTGGTTCCCTTCGGTCTTAACATGCTATTCTGAGCCGCTTCCAACGTTGAGACAGGATTAACCGCAATGAACACACAGGATGCCGCACCACGTATTGGTGGCTGGCTTTTGCTGCCGCTGGCATGGTTATTGATGACGCTGCTGACCACGGCGCTGGTCATGGCGATGTATCTGACGCCGCTGTTTGATGCGCAATGGCGCGCCACCCTGTTTAACCACAGTTCACTTGTCACCAGCTACTGGGCCATTTCGCTGTTTACCGCGACGCTGCTGTGGGCTTACAGCATGTGGGTCGTCTGGATATTCTTCAAACGCTCTTACCGGCTGCCGCGCCACTATATCGTCTGGCTGCTGATTACCGTTCTGCTGGCCATAAAGACCTTTGCTTTTACGCCGGTGTCTGACGCCCGCGCCTTGCAGACGCTACTGCTTTCACTCGCGGCAGCGGCGATTTTTGTGCCCTATTTCAAGCGCTCGGAACGGGTTAAAGCGACGTTTATCCAGCGGTGATGCCCTGATTATCGTCAAAAGTTTAATCCTGAGTGCGGTTGCCCGCAGGCAATGTTGTGTCACAGTTGTGATACAACGCGTTATCAATGATAATAAGCCGCTTTGTGGCAATCAGGCGAAAAAATGACCGATTATCTCCTCCTTTTTGTTGGTACTGTGCTGGTGAATAACTTCGTGTTAGTGAAGTTTCTCGGCCTGTGTCCCTTTATGGGCGTTTCCAAAAAGCTGGAAACGGCCATTGGCATGGGCCTCGCCACCACATTTGTTATCACACTGGCCTCCATTTGTGCATGGCTGGTGAACCACCTTATTCTGGTGCCGCTGGACTTAGTGTATCTGCGGACCATGGCCTATATCCTGGTGATCGCCGTGGTCGTGCAGTTCACCGAAATGGTGGTGCGTAAAACCAGCCCGTCGCTCTATCGACTGCTGGGTATTTTCCTGCCCCTGATTACCACCAACTGTGCCGTGCTGGGCGTGCCGTTGCTGAGCGTTAATCTCAACCATACCTTTTTGCAGGCGGCGCTGTATGGATTCAGCGCGTCGCTGGGTTTCTCACTGGTTATGGTGCTGTTTGCCGGTATGCGTGAGCGTCTGGTGCTGGCGAACGTCCCCGCGCCGTTCAAAGGAAACTCCATTGCGCTGATCACCGCGGGTCTGATGGCACTGGCCTTTATGGGCTTTACCGGTCTGGTGAAATTCTGATGAGTGCGATTTGGATAGCTGTTGCTGTATTGAGCGCCCTGAGCCTGGTCTTTGGCGCGCTGCTGGGTTACGCCTCGCGACGCTTTGAGGTGGAAGAAGATCCGATTGTCGAACAAATTGACGCCATTCTTCCGCAGAGCCAGTGCGGTCAGTGTGGTTATCCCGGCTGTCGTCCCTATGCTGACGCGGTGGGAAATAACGGTGAAGCCATTAATAAATGTGCGCCCGGCGGCGAACAGACCATGCTTAAACTGGCGGCGCTGCTCAACGTGGAACCGCAACCGATTGACGGTGACGAAGACGCCAAAGCGCCGGTGCGTACCGTGGCGTGGATTGACGAAGCAAACTGCATTGGCTGCACCAAATGTATTCAGGCCTGTCCGGTTGATGCCATCGTCGGCGCAACGCGCGCCATGCACACCGTGCTGAGTGATGTCTGTACGGGCTGCGACCTTTGTGTGGCGCCCTGTCCTACCGACTGTATTGAGATGCGTCCGGTTGCCACCACCACGGCCAACTGGAAATGGGATCTTGAAGCCATTCCTGTTCGGGTGATCCCGGTAGAGAGTCATGCTTAATCTGCTCAATTTTTTCAAAAAAGATAAGGTCTGGGATTTTCAGGGCGGCATTCATCCGCCGGAAATGAAAACCCAGTCCAACGGCACGCCGCTTGCCGAATTGCCGCTGCCGCACCGGTTTATTATTCCGCTTAAGCAGCATATTGGTCATGAAGGTGAGATCGGTGTCTCGCCGGGCGATAAGGTGCTGCGTGGTCAGGCGCTGACGTTTGGCCAGGGCAGAATGCTGCCGGTGCACGCGCCAACCTCTGGCGTGATTGAAGCGATTGGCCCGCACATGACGGCTCACCCGTCTGGCCTGTCTGAACTGTGCATTTTCCTGACGCCTGATGGTGAAGACCGTTGGATCTCGCTGGAACCGTTGCCGGACTATCGCCAGCACGAACGTGCCGCCATCCTGAAACGCATTCATGACGCCGGCATCGCGGGTCTGGGCGGCGCGGGCTTCCCAACCGCCACCAAACTGAAAGGCGGCTTGCGCGGCGTTAACACCCTGATTATCAATGCGGCGGAGTGCGAACCCTATATCACCGCTGACGATCGTCTGATGCAGGACTACGCAGCCGAAGTGCTGGAAGGCAGCCGTATTCTGGCCTGGGTATTACAGGCAGAACGGGTGTTAATTGGCATCGAAGATAACAAGCCTGAAGCTATCGCCGCACTGAAACAGGCGCTGGGTGGCGAGCGCGATCTGCAGATTCGCGTTATCCCCACCAAGTATCCGTCTGGCGGTGCCAAGCAGCTCACCAAAATTCTGACCGGCAAGGAAGTTCCGCATGGCGGACGCTCCACTGATATCGGCGTGCTGATGCAAAACGTCGGGACGGCCTGGGCGGTAAAACGCGCCATTATCAATGGCGAGCCCATTACCGAGCGCGTAGTCACCCTGACCGGTGAGGCGATTGCCCAGCCGCGTAACGTCTGGAGCCGCTTAGGCACGCCCATCAGTCATCTGTTACATCAGGTCGGTTTTCATCCCTCGCCACGCCAGATGGTTATTATGGGTGGCCCGCTGATGGGCTTTACCCTGCCATCACTGGATGTGCCGGTCGTAAAAATCACCAACTGCATTCTGGCCCCGTCCAGCACCGAAATGGGCAATGACGAACAGGAGCAATCCTGTATCCGTTGCTCTGCCTGTGCTGACGCGTGCCCGGCTAAACTGCTGCCGCAGCAACTTTACTGGTACAGCAAGGGCGGCGATCACGATAAAGCCCGCGCGCATCACATCGATGACTGTATTGAGTGCGGTGCCTGCGCCTATGTCTGTCCCAGCAATATCCCGCTGGTCCAGTATTATCGTCAGGAAAAAGCCGAGCTGCGGGCTATCGACCTGGAAGCCAAACGCACACTTGAAGCCAAAGCGCGATTTGAAGCGCGTCAGGCCCGACTGGAACGGGAAAAACAAGCGCGTGAAGCGCGCCATGCTGAAGCGAAACAGCGCGTGGCCCGTAGCGACAGTGGTGAACTGGCCGCGGCGAAAGCGCGCGCCAAAGCGCAGCAAGGTGTTGAAAGTGAAGAGGCCGTCGCCGAGGCTCGCCACGCTCAGGCACGTTTACGCCAGGCCGAGGCGCAGGCAGAAACTCAGGCGCTGAGCCGTCAGGCCACCGATCCGCGTAAAGCGGCTGTTGAAGCCGCTATTGCGCGTGCTAAAGCAAAAAAATCAGCCGTGTCTGATGCGCCAGAAACTACCGAAGAGGTGGCGGAAGATCCACGCAAAGCGGCGGTCGCTGCCGCCGTCGAACGCGCCAAAGCCAAAAAAGCCGCTCAGGCTGCGGCTGCGGACAGTGCTGATGCGGCGCAGGACGCCCCGACGACGGAAGAAGATCCTCGTAAAGCGGCAGTCGCTGCCGCCGTCGAACGTGCCAAAGCCAAAAAAGCCGCGCAGGCTGCGGCGGCGGACAGTGCTGACGTGGCGCAGGACGCCCCGAGGGAAGAAGACCCACGCAAAGCGGCTGTGGCTGCCGCCGTCGAACGCGCCAAAGCCAGAAAAGCCGCGCAGGCTGCGGCGGCGGACAGTGCTGACGTGGCGCAGGGCGCCCCGACGGAAGAAGACCCTCGCAAAGCCGCAGTCGCCGCCGCCGTTGAACGCGCCAAAGCCAGAAAAGCCGCTCAGGCTGCTGCTGCGGACAGTGCTGTCGTGGCGCAGGACGCCCCGACGGAAGAAGACCCACGCAAAGCGGCAGTCGCCGCTGCCGTTGAACGCGCCAAAGCCAGAAAAGCCGCGCAGGCTGCGGCGGCGGACAGTGCTGACGTGGCGCAGGACGCCCCGACGGAAGAAGATCCGCGCAAAGCGGCAGTCGCCGCCGCCGTTGAACGCGCCAAAGCCAGAAAAGCCGCTCAGGCTGCTGCTGCGGCGGACAGTGCTGATGCGGCGCAGGACGCCCCGATGACGGAAGAAGACCCACGTAAAGCGGCAGTCGCTGCCGCCGTCGAACGTGCGAAAGCCAAAAAAGCCGCTGCCGCACTTGCCCGGGCAGAGGCCGCCTCGCGGGATGCAGCACTGGCGGCTACGGAGGCGCACCAGGACGTCGAGCAGGCAGAAATGGCACAAGAACAAGCCAATAATGCGAATGCCGAAGCCGAACAGGCACCTGAACTTGAGCACCCCACGGATGCGCGCAAAGCCGCTATTGCGGCAGCCATCGAACGTGCCAAAGCGCGTAAAGCGCAATCGACATTGACACCTGAGGAATAAATGGCTTTCCGTATAGCAAGTTCACCTTATACCCATAACCGTCGCAGCACCGGCAACATCATGATGCTGGTTGTGTTGGCTGCCCTGCCGGGCTTTGCGGCACAGTGTTATTTCTTTGGTGTTGGCACCCTGTTGCAGGTCATTCTGGCCTCGCTGACCGCATTGCTCACCGAGGCGGCAATACTGCGTCTGCGCAAAACGCCGGTTGCTGCCAATCTGGCCGATAACTCAGCTTTGCTGACGGCGATTCTGTTGGGGATAAGCATCCCCTCTTTGGCCCCCTGGTGGCTGGTAGTTATCGGTACGATCTTTGCCATTGTGATCGCCAAACAGCTGTACGGCGGACTGGGACAAAACCCCTTTAACCCGGCGATGGTGGGTTATGTGGTGTTACTCATCTCGTTTCCGGTGCAGATGACCAGTTGGATGCCGCCGGAATCGCTGCAGATGATCAAACCGGGGATGCTGGATTCGCTGAATATGATCTTTACCGGTCATACCCTGGCGGGCGACACCTTGCAGCAGTTGCAGCTCGGGGCCGACGGCGTGAGTCAGGCGACACCGCTTGATACGTTTAAAACCGGCCTGCGCGCCGGACACAGCGCAGAGCAACTGCTGGCTCAGCCTATTTACAGCGGCGTGCTCGCGGGTCTCGGCTGGCAGTGGATTAACCTGGGTTACCTGGTTGGCGGCCTGTTCCTGCTGTGGAAAAACGCCATTCGCTGGCATATCCCGGCCGCCATCTTGCTGTCTCTCGCCTTCTGCGCGACGCTGGGCTGGCTGTTTTCGCCCGCCTCACTGAACAGCCCGATGATTCACCTGTTTTCCGGTGCGACGATGCTCGGGGCGTTTTTCATTGCGACCGATCCGGTCACCGCATCGACGACCGATCGTGGTCGTTTGATCTACGGTGCCCTGATCGGATTGCTCATCTGGCTAATTCGTAGCTTTGGCGGTTACCCGGACGGCGTTGCTTTCGCCGTATTGCTGGCTAATATATGCGTACCGCTGATTGACTATTACACTCAGCCGCGTGTTTACGGCCATCAAAAGGACTAAATGATGCTGGACACGATACGCAAAAATGGCGTGACGCTGGCGTTGTTCGCCGCCATCACAACCGGCGTTACCGCCATTGTGAATACGGTAACCAAGCCCACCGTTGAGCACCAGACGCAGTTACAGCAAAAAAATCTGCTGGATCAGGTGGTGCCAACCGATATGTATGATAACCACATTCAGCAGGAATGTTACGTTGTCACTGATGCGGCGCTGGGGAATGCCAGCCCTCATCATCTGTACCTGGCGCGTAAAGGCAATCAGCCTGTCGCTGCCGCTCTGGAAACAACGGCACCCGACGGCTACTCTGGTGCTATCCAGATGCTGGTCGGGGCGGACTTTAACGGCAAGGTCCTGGGCGTGCGCGTGATTGAACATCATGAAACGCCAGGCCTGGGCGATAAAATAGAGCTGCGTATTTCTGACTGGATCAACAGTTTTAATGGCAAAGTAGTAACGGGCCCGGACGATAAAGCGTTTGCCGTTAAAAAAGATGGCGGCGAATTTGATCAGTTTACCGGTGCCACGATTACACCCCGTGCCGTCGTCAATGCCACCAAACGGACGGCATTGTTAATTGAAACCCTTAAGGGAAAACTCTCTTCGTTACCCGAGTGTGGAGACGCAAATGAGTGAAGCTAAAAACCTGCTGGTAGGCGGGCTATGGAAAAACAACTCGGCGCTGGTTCAGTTGCTGGGCCTGTGTCCGCTGCTGGCGGTGACCGCCACCGCCACCAATGCGCTAGGGCTTGGTCTGGCGACCACGCTGGTGCTGACCCTGACCAACAGTTTTATTTCCGCCTCGCGCCGTTGGGTGCCATCGGAAATTCGTATCCCTATCTACGTGATGATCATTGCGTCCGTGGTGAGCTGTGTTCAGATGCTGATCAATGCTTATGCTTACGGCCTGTACCAGTCGCTCGGCATTTTTATTCCGCTGATCGTAACGAACTGTATCGTGGTGGGACGGGCCGAGGCTGTCGCGTCGAAAAGCAGTATTCCCCTTGCCGCGCTTGATGGTTTTGCCATTGGCATGGGCGCGACCTGCGCGATGGTGGTATTAGGTTCCCTTCGGGAAATTATTGGCAGCGGAACATTGTTTAACGGCGCGGACCAGCTTTTAGGCCCGTGGGCCAAAGTGTTGCGCATCGAAGTGATCCACTTTAATTCGCCGATGCTGTTGGCCATGTTACCGCCCGGCGCATTTATTGGTCTGGGCATGATGCTGGCGGGTAAATACCTGATCGATCAGAAAATGAAGCAGCGGGCGCTGCGCCGTGCTGAAGAGCAGGCCCTTGCCGCACCGCAAGGCACGACCGGAAACGCCGTGTGAACCAGACAAAACGTACAGAGATTCTCAGCCGTCTGCAGCAGGCTAATCCCCATCCGACGACCGAGTTGCAGTTTAGCTCGCCGTTTGAATTGCTGATTGCGGTACTGCTCTCGGCCCAGGCGACTGACGTCAGCGTCAATAAAGCCACCGCAAAGCTCTACCCGGTCGCCAATACGCCCGCCGCGATGCTGGCGCTGGGCGTGGATGGCGTTAAGGAATACATCAAAACTATCGGCCTGTTTAACAGCAAAGCAGAGAATGTGATTAAGACCTGCCGCATTCTGCTGGAACAACACGGCGGTAACGTACCAGAAGACCGTGCCGCGCTGGAGGCGCTGCCCGGCGTGGGCCGTAAAACGGCAAACGTGGTGCTTAATACTGCCTTTGGCTGGCCCACCATCGCTGTGGATACGCATATTTTCCGCGTCTGCAACCGAACGAATTTTGCCCCCGGCAAAAACGTCGAACAGGTTGAAGAAAAGCTGTTGAAGGTGGTGCCGAAGGCGTTCAAAGTTGACTGTCATCATTGGTTGATTCTGCACGGTCGTTATACCTGCGTCGCCCGCAAGCCGCGCTGTGGGTCCTGCCTGATTGAAGACCTGTGCGAGTATCCTGATAAAGTCGAATAGGCCGATATCCTGCCTGATAAACAGCCCCCGACTGAGAGAAGCCTGTGGAGACACAGGCTTTTTGCTTTTTGATCTAACGCTGCTTCAGCGCCGCCTGCATCCAGGCAATCACCAACGGAGAATCCTTGTTCTGTAATGCGGCGCGCTCAGACTGGAACAGCGTGGCGACATAAAAAGGGTGATCGGTCAGTTCTATGCCACGCACATCACCGTCCAGATCCCAGGCCGTAATCCGCAGGTTGCTGCCTTCCAGCGCCGTGATGAATGCCGGGTTAACGCCAAAGTTACAGTGATATCCTTCGTCACTGGATAATCCCCCGTCGGCCCTGGCAATGCGCGTATCGGGTGCAAAAGTGACCTCACCGCGCTGCTCCACCAGCGAGCAACTTAACGGCGCAATGACCATCCGCCCTTCATCATGGGTTTCGGCATGATTTGCATCGTGCCAGCCAAGTGCGTTGCGCGCATAGTCGATAACGGCATACTGGAAACCGCCACAGGAGCCCAGAAAAGGTTTGCCGCTTTCCCGCACGTCGCGCAGCATGCTGTATACGCCTTCATCATTTTTATAGGGGCTGCCCGGTACCAGCCAGACGGCATCGCTTTGCCTGATGGCGGATAAGTCGCCCAGCTCAGGCGTAGCAACCCACTGCGGGTCACTATCGATAGCGAGAAAGTCAGCGGCACGGGCAAGCGCCAGAGGAATGGCCTGATGTGCAACGGCTTCTGGGCGGTAGTCGCCCACCAGCGCGAGACGTAAAGGTAACGGCATAGCGAAATCCTTGTTAAGGAAATAATGATGCTACGTTAAGGTTAATTTTCTGTCGAGCATTCGGATACTTTCGCGCCCTGTTCAGACAGAATTACTGAAGCTTCACAGGCATTATTTCCGCTGGAAACCTTTTTTCTCTCTATGAATTAACATCGATAAATGTGACCTTAATCAACATTTTCACGCCTTTGCGGGTCATTTCCGCCATAATCCGCAGACTATTTCATCAAATCGGCTTCAGAACCTGCATTTTAGCCAGATTATCCTGATGAAATATCACATTTCGATGTAAAGCTCGGCGCAACGCTCTTTTAGCAGTTAATATCATTATTAACGTTCTGATAACCACCAGGTGGCGATGTTATTTTGTAAAATCGACTTAAACCATAACAAAATGCTAATTAATAATATTTATTTAGGTTTTAACGCCAGATAACCGGTTTCCCGCAGAAGGTAGAAAAGGCTTGCCCTGTCGCCTTTATTCAGCCAAATTAGTCGCCGTTTTTCCCATCTAATAAAAATCTGGCCCATGGTCCGATCACATGGCGCGGACTTAATTCCTGTCGCGACACAGGATATGAAATAACAGAGGTACAAGTGTCAACTGCAAACAAACACACCGACGAGGCGGTCAGCCTTAATGCATTTAAACAGCCTAAAGCGTTTTATCTGATCTTTACGATCGAATTATGGGAACGTTTTGGTTATTACGGCCTGCAGGCCATCATGGCGGTTTACCTGGTCAGGCAACTGGGGATGTCAGAGTCCGACTCTATCACCCTGTTCTCCTCCTTTAGCGCCCTGGTTTATGGTCTGGTCGCCATCGGCGGCTGGCTGGGCGATAAAGTTCTGGGCACCAAACGCGTTATCGTGATGGGCGTGCTGGTGCTGGCAATAGGTTACGCGCTGGTGGCCTTCTCGGGCCACAACGTCAGCGTGGTGTATATTGGTATGGCAACCATCGCCGTCGGAAGTGGCTTATTTAAAGCTAACCCCTCTTCGCTGCTCTCTACGTGTTATGACAAAGACGACCCGCGCATTGATGGTGCATTCACCATGTTTTATATGTCCATCAACATCGGCTCGCTGTTTTCAATGATGCTGACCCCATGGTTAGCAGAGAAATACGGCTACAACGTGGCGTTTTCGCTGTCGGTGGTTGGCCTGGTCATTACACTGCTTAACTTCCTGTTCTGTAAACGCCTGGTGAAAGACTTCGGCTCCAAACCAGACTTTGCGCCACTTCAGTTCGGCAAACTGCTGATGACCCTGGTGGGGATTGTGGTCCTGATCGCCCTGGCAAACTGGATGCTGCATCATCAGTCGATCGCCCGTGTGCTGTTGGGCCTGATCGCGCTGGGCATCTTTGTCATCTTTGCCAAAGAAGCCTTTGCCCTGCGTGGTGCAGCGCGCCGTCGTATGATTGTGGCCTTCCTGCTGATGGTAGAAGCCATCGTGTTCTTCGTCCTCTATATGCAGATGCCAACGTCGCTTAACTTCTTTGCCATTCGCAACGTTGAGCACACCATTTTTGGTATCACCTTTGCCCCTGAGCAATTCCAGGCGCTGAACCCGTTCTGGATTATGCTTGCCAGCCCAATTCTGGCCGCAGTCTATAACAAGCTGGGCGATAAACTGCCCATGCCACATAAGTTCGCCATCGGTATGGTGCTGTGTTCGGCGGCCTTCCTGGTGTTACCGGTTGGCGCGAAGTTTGCCAGCGACGCGGGTATCGTGTCCGTTAACTGGTTAATTCTCAGCTATGGTCTGCAGAGCATCGGTGAACTGATGATTTCCGGTCTGGGCCTGGCGATGGTGGCGCAGCTGGTTCCTCAGCGCCTGATGGGCTTTATTATGGGCTCATGGTTCCTGACGACGGCTGGCGCAGCAGTGATTGCCGGTAAAGTCGCTAATCTGATGGCGGTCCCTGAAAACGTTACCGACCCGCTGATCTCTCTGGCCACCTACGGCAAAGTGTTCCAGGAGATTGGTATTGCTACCGCGGTCATTGCCGTGCTGATGATGATAACCGCGCCGCTGCTGAATCGTATGACCCAGGATACGGCAGCCGACAAAGTCTGATTGACCTTATGCCTTTTGATCAAAACCGGGCCTGGCCCGGTTTTTTTGTTTTTGTCGCCGGTCAATTTCCGGTGAATGCCGCATTCTTATTACTGGCAATTCCGCGTCAGGCGATTACTATGCAAACACGATTCGCAATATGGTGACCTCGTTATGAAACTGTTTTGTAAAGCTGGTGCCTGTTCCCTTTCACCGCATATCGTTATGCGTGAATGTGGTCTGGACTTCACCCAGGTTAATGTCGATCTGCAAACTAAGCTCACCGAACGCGGTGAAGATTTTCGCCAGATTAATCCCAAAGGCCAGGTGCCGGCACTGCAACTGAGTGATGGCAATGTGTTGACCGAAGGCGGGGCCATTGTGCAGTATCTGGCCGATCTCAAGCCCGACCGTCACCTGCTGGCGCCGGTGGGAAGCCTGACCCGTTACCATACGATTGAGTGGCTCGGCTATATTGGCAGCGAGTTACACAAGAGCTTCTCTCCGCTGTTCCGCAACGATGCGCCAGAGGAGTACAAAGCCCTGGTACGTCGCCAGCTGGAAGCGAAATTTGCCTGGGTGAACGGTGAACTCGAAGACAAACAGTGGCTGATGGGCGTGCATTTCAGCGTCGCGGATGCCTATTTATACGTGGTGACCCGCTGGGCGAAAGCCCTGAGTCTGGACCTGGCAGCGCTGGATCACCTGCAACGCTGGTTTGAACGCGTTGCAGAGCGGCCGTCGGTACAGGCCGCGCTTAAAGCGGAAGGACTTAACTAATATGAAAAGGGCCTTACCGGCCCTTTTCTTTACAGCTTCACAGCTTCTCAGCCGGGAAAGCGTGCGTCGGTCGGGCGATGGCGTCCTGCGCGGCAACCAGCTGCAGTTCATACTCACCCATTTCATGCGTTTTCAGCATCACTTCATAGACCGCCGCCGTCACGTGTTCCAGTGCAGCCTGTAGCGATAGCCCGTGCAGCAGATCGACCAGCAATAAGCCGCTGGTTAAATCGCCCACGCCCACCGGCTGACGAACGCCAAAATCCACCAGCGGACGGCTGATGTGCCAGGCTTCATCGGCGGTAACCAGCAGCATCTCAAAACGGTCACTGCGGCGTCCTGCGCGCGCCAGATGCTTAATCAGCACCACTTTCGGCCCCTGACTTATCAGCATACGTGCCGCGTCTACGGCCGATTCCACGCTGGTTACGGTGCGTTCGCTGAGCATTTCCAGCTCCAGCAGGTTCGGCGCGATGATATCGCTGGCGGGTAACGCCATCTTGCAGTGGAACTCGGCTACGCCGGGCGCGACGATACAGCCTTTCTCCGGGTGCCCCATCACCGGGTCGCAAAAATACCAGGCTTCCGGATTCGCGACTTTCACCTGACGCACAATTTCCAGAATCTTTTCGCCTTGTTCGGCCGATCCCAGATAACCGCTTAATACCGCATCACAGGTTTTCAGGCGGTCAATATCGGCGATGCCTTTAACAATGTCGGTTAAATGCGTGGCCGGCATAACAGTACCGGTCCAGTGTCCATATTGCGTATGGTTAGAAAACTGCACGGTATTCAGCGGCCAGACGTTCACACCCATACGGCGCATCGGGAACTCTGCCGCCGCGTTACCCGCGTGACCAAACACCACGTGCGACTGAATTGCTAAAACGTTTTTCACTTTTTTGCCCTGTAGTGCCTTGCCATAAAAAAGGGCCGGAAACCGGCCCTGAAAGGTTACTGCCAGTTAATCAGGCAATAATGTTTTTTACCGCGACGCAGCAGCGTAAAGCGGTTAAACAGCTTATCGCTGTCGCTAAAACGGTATTCGGCATCAGACTGCTTTTCGCCATTCAGCGACACGGCATTCGACCCGATCATAGTGCGCGCCTGACCGCGTGAAGGCACCAGCTCAGCTTTGACCAGCGCCTGTTGCAGATCGTCCTCGGCACTCAGCGTGATGGTCGGCATACCGTCCTGGGCCAGCTGTTCGAAGTCGGCCTCTGTCATATCGCTTAACGCGCCAGAGAACAGGCTCTCGGTAATACGTTTTGCCGCCGCCAGGCCGTCTTCTCCATGCACCAGGCGCGTGACCTGCTCAGCCAGCACATACTGTGCGCGCGGCGCGGTTCCGCTGTTTTTATCTTCTTCTTCCAGGGCATTAATCTCGTTGATGCTCAGGAAAGTGAAGAATTTCAGGAAGCGGTAAACATCCGCATCGGCGGTGTTGATCCAGAACTGGTAGAACTTATATGGACTGGTTTTCTTCGCATCCAGCCAGACCGCGCCGCCTTCGGTTTTACCGAACTTGGTGCCGTCCGATTTGGTGATCAGCGGGACGGTCAGACCAAACACCTGATTCTGGTGCAGACGACGCGTCAGATCGATACCGGAGGTGATGTTACCCCACTGGTCAGAACCACCGATCTGCAAGGCGACGCCGTGCAGCTCGTTCAGACAGGCGAAGTCGTAACCCTGCAACAGGTTGTAGGAGAATTCGGTAAACGAGATGCCCTGATCGTCACGGTTCAGGCGCTGTTTAACCGCTTCCTTGTTGATCATCTGGTTAACAGAGAAGTGTTTACCGATGTCGCGCAGAAAGGTCAGCACGTTCATATTGCCAAACCAGTCATAGTTGTTGGCGGCAATCGCACTGTTGGCCCCGCAGTCAAAGTCCAGGAAAGGTGCGACCTGGCTGCGAATTTTTTCTACCCACTCACCCACGGTTTCGCTGGTATTGAGTTTACGCTCTGCGGCTTTAAAACTGGGATCGCCAATCAACCCCGTTGCGCCGCCTACCAGCGCAACCGGTTTGTGCCCGGCATCCTGAAAACGTTTAAGGCAGAGTAGCGGTACCAGATGGCCCAAATGCAAGCTGTCAGCAGTGGGGTCAAAGCCGCAATAGAGCGAAATTGGCCCTTGCGCCAGTTTCTCGACTAACGCGTCTTCATCCGTCACCTGGGCGATCAGGCCCCTCTCTTGCAATTGTTGTATCAGGTTACTGCTGGTCATCACTGACTCCAAATTGATCAGGCTGCACCTATGCTGGTACACAGCTTTCCGCTGAGTTGCGGAAGGAAAAAATTAAGGGCTATAGCATAAAGCGCTGACGCCTTCTGTGCCAGCGCTGATGAGGGGGAAAGCGCAGTTTTAAGGGGCGAGTCGGTCAATTTTCCAGCCGTCGTGATCCCGCTGATAAAGGAAACGATCGTGAAGACGATGTTCGCCCCCCTGCCAGAATTCCATAGTGCTAAATTTCACCCGATAACCGCCCCAGAAACTGGGTAGCGGTACATCACCCTGCTGGAATTTTTGCTTCAGCTCCAGAAACTTGCCTTCCAGCACGCCACGGGCAGAAATCCGTCTTGACTGTTTGGAAACCCAGGCACCGATCTGACTGTCACGCGGACGGCTGCTGAAATACTTTAATACCTCCAGCGGCGACAGCTTCTCAACCTCGCCTAAAACCATCACCTGTCGCTCCAGGAAGTGCCAGGGAAAATGAAGCGAAATACGCGGATTATGACCAAGCTGCTGTGCTTTGCGACTGCCCAGATTGGTGTAAAACACCATGCCCTGCTCATCGAAATGTTTTAACAGCACAATGCGTTGATAAGGCTGTCCATGCTCGTCCACCGTGGCCACTGTCATGGCGGTGGGATCAGGCAGTTGCGCCTCGCAGGCCTGCTTTAGCCAGCTTTCGAACAGCGCCAGCGGATTATCGGGTAAATCTTTGCGACGTAGCCCACCCCGTGTGTATTCACGGCGCAGATGGGCAATAGTTTGTAGCATGTCACTGTCACTCATGATGCACACTCACTCCGGTAAACGTTAACTGGCCGGTTGCAATTCGCAATCGTTTACAACGATCTTATCATTACGCTCAATGAACGCGCCGTTCCCTTTAGACCAGAAAACGTAGTTACCGTCGCTATACCGTGCGCCGGACGCAGAAACCGTTTGCGTCAGCGTCAGCGGCTTGCCATCCATAATAAAGCTGACCTGCTGTTTGGCATTATCCAGGGTGACGGTAAGGGGCAAGGTGCCACAGCGGTAATGCAACGTTTCTGGTGCTGGTGGAGCCTTGTGCATCAGGCTGCAGCCCGACAGCATGACCACGGCGGCAACGGTTAATCCTTTTAACATCAGCAATTCTCCTGTAGGGAAAGCAGGTAATGGGGCCTTCTGCTTTGTTAGGTGTTTTTGACCTTGCACCGGATAGCGCCTTACGCGCGCTCCGGCCTCTCAGGGCAATTTAACCGATGATAGCCTGGGCATCAGCAAAAGTTTTTAAACAAGTCGGCAGAATGAGGAAGAACGGGGGGTGAAAGCACCGCCGCCCTGCCGGGTGAGCAGTTGTGTTTAATGTCAGCCAAGGAGAGTGTTTAAAGACGTGAAGTGATTACAGGTGATGAATGTCCGCTGTAAGCGAAAAGCGGACTTTCAGTCTTTGTAATCTGCAACTACTTCAACGTAATAATAATTAAGAAGACTTATAATTACGATTTTTCGCATTCATTGTACTAAGTTAACCTCTTTCGCCAGCTGTTTAAATACCGACTTAAGCCAGTTAGTTGCATCTCTTTTACCGCTCCTTTTATGCGAATAAATCTTCACTTCAAAGGAGGGTATCTCGAACGGGGAGCAGGTCACCGGGAGCAGTTTCTCTGCGGCGAGACGGGGAATAGCCATCAGCAGGTCGCTTTCCGCAACAATAAAGGGCGCGCTGAGCATGGATGGCGTTTTAATCGCTATTTGCCGTATATAACCCATCGACTCAAGCTGTAGATCCAGAACACTTCGCTTTTCATTCCAGGGCGTCACAATCAAGTGCCGGGCAGCGAGATAATCTTCCAGCGTAAGCTGCGTTCGGTTTTTGTTACTAATGACGACATATTCATCTTCGAACCAGGTAAGTTCTTCCAGTTCGGGATGTCGAATCTCATCTGGTGTGCTGAACCCAAGCGCCAGGCCTACTTCGCCCGCCAGCAGCTCTGTCAGCGCCGGACTATGTGGCAAATAGACTAACTCAAAGTGCAGACTGGGCGCTTCCTGCTGCAATTTATGCATCAGGGCAGGGAAAACACAGAGCGCGGTAAAATCTGTTATCGCGATCTGAAAACGCGCTGTGCTCGTTGAGACTTCAAATTTTGGCTGCGGAGTCAGTTGCTGATTGAGGTCGTTCAGCGTTGACGCGATAGAAGGCGCAAGCTGGACGGCATACACGCTGGGACACATACGGTGACCTTCTCGAAAAAATAATGGGTCATTAAGCGTGATGCGTAGCCGTGAAAGCGCATGACTCATTGCCGATGTGCTCATTGCCAATTCATCCGCAGCCAGGCGAACTGAACGGTGGCGATAAATCGCGTCAAAAATTGGCAGAAGGTTTAGATCAAGACGTCTTAGCGCTGAATGCATAATATTCACCATTTAGTGATTTCATTGCACTTAATTCCTTAAACAATAATGCTTATGCTTGGCACCATCAATATCGATACTATCCAAAGGTCACAGGAAAACTAATGAGTATCACGATTCGCCCAGCCCGCCCGGAAGATGCAACAGCAATTTACGATATGATCTATGAACTGGCTATGTATGAAAAGGCGCCAGAAGAAGTGGTCACCACACCAGATGAGATCCGGGAAACACTGTTTAGTGCAGGCAGTAAAACCGAAGCGTTAATCTGTGAAAGTAAAGGTAAAACTATAGGGTATGCCGTTTTCTTCACCCGTTATTCCACCTGGCTTGGACGTAACGGTATTTATATGGAGGATTTATACATTACTCCTGATTATCGGGGAAAAGGCGCGGGAAAGGCACTGTTGAAAAATATTGCGCAATCAGCTGTCAAACGACAGTGTGGCCGACTGAAATGGAGTGTACTTGACTGGAACCAGCCAGCCATTGATTTTTACCTTAGTATTGGCGCGTTGCCGCAATCTGAATGGGTACGCTATCGTCTTGATGGCGAGGCACTGCTGAAATTTGCTGAACAAACATCGCCGTTTTATTGACAACATCCGGCTAATGCGAGGTTTAACTTTTGATCCTGGATTGGCTAAAAATCATTTTCCATGTCCGCTTCTGGCACAGAGCGGACATGCTGACTGAGCTGAAGGTCCGCTATGAGCGAGAAACGGACATTTGCCAACTACAGAACCAGCAGTAACATGCGATAATCGTCTGAAACTAAGTCAGCCTGACATGAGTGACAGATTTTAAAAAAGTGTGTGACAGTCAGCGCCTATTTCAGAATTTCATGCGCTTCGTTATCACACACTATCAATATAGTTGCACTATTTAGTGGTTCCGCTTCTTCAGCTATTTATCTGAAGAACTTAGACATAAGTATTTATGTTATCAATTTAGAAAATTTTGGCATAGATACGGTAAGTATAAATAGCCTGAGAATGTTTAAACCAATTCTCTGAGCATTGCTGCATCAAAACCTTTTAACATGCCGACATTTCCCTCACGTATTTTTTTAACCCAGTCAGAGTTGCTAATGAGAGCTCGTCCCACTGCAATTAAGTCAAACTCATCACGTTCCATTGCGCCCGCCGGGAATTTGATATAAGCCAGCCAAATTTTGAGTAAACATTAAAAATCTTGCACAACTGGCCTCAACAACTGCTTTGAATTAATAACTCAAGCTTAAAAAAAAGCTTCATGGAGAGGGGTTAATAGCACTTTTGCTGGTTGATTTGAGGTTAATTTCCGCTTCTGGCACGGAGCGAACTCATCAACAGACCGATGTCTGCTATGAGCGAAAAGAGGAAATTCGCGTTTGTCATTACTTCTGTGATGCCGAACTAATATGAACATATGGTAACTTTCAGGAGGCTGGTCATTCGTCTAAAAACACTCGGAATAGACCTCCTGCAGATAAGATTTTCAATATGTATACAGCAGGAGTCAGTAGATATTCTGAACATTAATGTGGGAATACTTAAGCCGGAGTATGTTAAGTTTCGAGGAATATGTCAGATCATCACAATGGAGTGTGCATTTCACTCAGGGCCACTTTCGAACACCATATGTCCTCCCTGATGCTGTAGTAGTGCCCGGAACGTAATCAAATCCCACCCTTGATGTTGGGTGTTGCACTCTCGGACGAGAAGCTCCCCCCCGTAAGCACTGATAAATTCATTGAATACGTCTTCTTATGTATCGCCGGAAAAATAATCAGATTCAAACTCAAGGCATTCCTAAAAGGCATGATTTCGGTTCTAAAAATTCATTTCTGTAAAGGTTTTACGAAGCATATAGTTTTTCTGTATTCAGACCATTTACCTGATTCTATTAAATAAGGAAAAGATAAAATGATAGTTTCATCGCCCGCTGATTATCGTGAAGCTGCACGTATGCGCATCCCACGATTTCTCTTTGATTACATTGATGGTGGGGCTGTGGCAGAAAATACAATGAATGCCAATGCTTATGAACTGTCATCCGTAGCTCTTCGCCAGCGGGTTCTTTGTGGAGTCGGTGAAACTAATCTGTCCACCAAAATACTTGGGTCATCATGGTCCTTACCCATAGCATTAGGTCCTGTTGGAGCTACTGGCATGTATGCCCGTCGTGGGGAAGTCAAGGCAGCTCGGGCTGCATCTAAAACAGGTATTCCCTATACGCTTTCTACCGTATCAGTTTGTTCTATTGAAGAAGTTGCGAGCCATGCATCTGGAGAACTCTGGTCGCAGCTTTATGTGCTTAAGGATCGCGGATACATGCGCAATGCGCTTGAGCGTTCGTGGGCCGCAGGTATGAAGACTCTCGTGTTTACTGTAGATATGCCCATACCTGGCTCCAGATACCGTGACAAACGTTCCGGAATGTCTGGACCGATGTCGACGCTTAGGCAATATGTACAGGCGTGCATTCACCCTCGATGGGCTCTGGATGTCGGGCTGAGAGGCCGTCCCCTGTCTTTTGGTAATATTGAGGCTTATACCAGGCATAAGATGAAGATGGCCGACTATATGGGATTCATCAGCAGCAATTTTGATCCATCTATCACCTGGAAAGATCTGGAGTGGATTCGCGAAAGCTGGCAAGGGAACCTAATCATTAAGGGAATTCTTGAGCCTGAGGATGCACGTAATGCAGTAAGGCTTGGCGCTGATGGTATTGTCGTTTCTAATCACGGCGGAAGGCAGTTGGATGGCGCAGTTCCAACAGCAAGAGCTCTGCCTCGTGTGGCAGATGCCGTTGGAGACGATCTCACCGTATTAGTGGACTCTGGTATTCGGTCTGGCGTTGACGTTATCCGCATGCTTGCTCTTGGGGCGAAAGGAGTTTTACTGGGGCGTGCGTACATTTATGCTCTTGCCGCAGCCGGAGAAGAAGGAGTAGAACATTTACTACGGCTGTATGCTGAAGATATGAAAGTGACGATGACACTGACAGGTGCAACATCTCCTGCAGACATAAACTCGGGATGTCTTGACCGCTTAGAGAAAGAATTACTTACGTTACAAAGATGACCTTTTGAGCTGTACTATCACCAAGCTGATATCGGGCGAGGTCGTGCTGTTTAGATGCCTCGAATTGTATAGCAACAGAATACAGAAGTTGATTCTACGCTAAAAAAAAGTCCGGCCTCACAAGTGTGGGCAGTGCTTATAAGCTAAATCAGGGTCAGCGCCTCTTGTCAGGCTGGCCCTTCGGCAGTCTACACAATCTTAATCCAGCATCGTATTTGCATAGCGTCATAAAGGAGTTCCGCCTGTAACCAAATACCGAGCCATATGAGTAACTGGGCTGATGCAGAGCAGATTCAGCGATGATGGGCACGATGCTGGTCCATCTAATTCCGGTAAACCGTGCGATAGTCGTAACGCCGCATGGCACAGGGTTTTATCGCTCATCCTAAATAGTGCCGTGCTTTCTGCGCTTTCCGCAGCGAGGTGGATTCACTAAAGAAGGTGCAGATAAGTCATGGGTGAACATGGAAAGAAATCATCCTCTGACGACTCAGCGTTTCAGAGTTGTGCGACCATAATCAAACTCCCGGAGGTGTGAAGTATTTGATTATTGCCCGTCAGGAACGAAAAGTGGTGACTGTCCAGAAGCCACTCTTGCCTCTTTTAAAGAATATTTTACTCAAAATAATTACCGAATTTACAAATTCTGTTTTCCATTATCCCAAATTTTATAGCAGAAAAGCTTATTGAGTTTATCATTTAATTTTTGTGCGAATAGCAGAATCATAATCATCAAAAAACTTACGGCGTTTCGCCAGTAAAAATGTAGACTGCCTGGAAGTTTTTGTAATCACTCACAGATAACTTCTGGCAGGCCTTAACGAGTTGAGCGGTATGCCAGGTGCAGTTTTCAAAGCACCTGACAGGTTTATAAAGCCGCATATATGCTAAATGCTAAAATGTTTCCCAGTTGGAAGATGATGGTCTGGCTGACGCCGGAGCCAGCGAACGGCCTGTAATTACCGGCATTCTGGTTGGTATCAGTGACCCGGAAGACGGCAAACGGAATATGGAAACCGTTTTTTCAAGTTCAAGTGCCTGCTCTTCCAGACTGCTCGCCGCTGCAGAAGACTCCTCAACCAGTGCAGCATTCTGCTGTGTTGTGGTGTCCATCTCGGTCATCGCCTGTGCAATCTGGCTAATTCCCCGGTCTTGTTCATCAGAAGCAGCGGCAATTTCGCTCATAATGTCCCTGACCTGCGATACGGACCGGACGATGTCTTCCATCGTACCGCCGGCACGATTAACCAGCTCAGTGCCGTCATTAACTCTGTCAAGGGACTCGCGGATTAGCGTTTCTATTTCTTTTGCTGCAAGCGAGCTTCGCTGAGCCAGATTTCTTACCTCTCCTGCCACAACGGCGAAGCCCCGCCCCTGCTCACCAGCGCGCGCTGCCTCAACTGCGGCATTAAGTGCCAGGATATTAGTCTGAAATGCGATGCCATTAATGACGGTAATAATTTCACCAATCCTTCCCGAGCTATGGTTAATTTTTCCCATAGTGGAAATAACATCGCTGATGATTTCTCCTCCGCGGCTGGCGTTTAAAGAGGCTTCAGTTGCCAGCTGGCTGGCATGATGTGCGTTTTCTGCGTTCTGTTTTACGGTTGATGTCAGCTCCTCCATGCTGGCAGCTGTCTCCACAACGGCTGCAGACTGCTGTTCTGTGCGAGATGAGAGGTCAGTATTACCTGCGGCAATCTCAGAAGATGCACGGGCCACTCCGTTCACTCCGTCCCTTACCCGGACAATGATGTTGCGAAGGCTATGGTTCATGGTACCTACCGCAGTCATCAGTTGTCCCAGCTCATCGCCTCGGGTGCTGGTGATTTCTGAGGTCAGGTCACCCTCAGCTATACGTTGTGCTGAGGAAAGCGTCTCTCTGAGTGGTACGGTGATGCTGCGGGTCATTCTCCAGGCGACCAGCAGGCTGAGAATAATACAAGTGAGCGTGGTGAAACCAATCTGCCAGAGTGCCGTGTTGATGAACGTAGCAGCCATCTGCGTCTGAAAGAAAGCCAAATCTTTCATCGCCGTGTCGAGTTTTCCCGCGACTGCTGTCATTTCATCTGAAGCCAGTTTTTCCGCCTTCACTGCAAGAAGATAGTTGTTTAGAAGGGGGATGCTCAATGAGGCTTTTTTCTCAACAGCCACCAATAATTCGGTGACTTCAGTATCAGAAACGCCCTTAAGGCTGTTAATCAACCGAGGGAGTTCGTTCTTGATTTCGCTGAATTTATCCAGCGAGGAAGCGACCGGTGCTTCAATCAATTCTTCAACAGATAATGCCGCCTGACTTAGTTTAAGGCTGAGAGAAATTAATGCCGTAACAGACTCTGCAGGTACTGATGCCTGCCGTAGACTAAGTTTGTCCGCCATTTGGGCAAAGCTCAGTGCTTTTAACTCATCTAATGACAGGGCTGACTGACTGGCGTTTGAAAGAAAACCCTCGCGTATGTGATTGTATTTATTGAAAAAAAACTCAAGACTGGATAGCTTCTCACTTCCTGCTGTAGACCAGGTGAACTCATCAAGCTTATTTTTCAGAGACGATAGCTGGGTCATGGCCTCTTTGTTTAGTGTGATGAATTTTTCATCACCGGTGTATTGAAAAAGTGTACGGTTTAGCCTTGCTTTCGCAAGCGAGTCAAGCATCTCTACAGTAATATCACGCTTGGCAGAGTTTTCGCGAATTTGTAAAAAACAGCGAAATGCCAGTGTTGAGATGACTGCCGCAGCCAGTATAACCAGCAGAAAGCCCAGAAATAATTTTCCGCCTATTTTCAAATTAGGTACTTTTTTTATATTTTTCATAAAGGAATCCCTGTGTTGGCTAATACTCCGAGCACTTAATTTCCTCAGAGTTATCATCTAATATCGGCATGAGTAATTTAATTTCCATGTTTATTTTTCTAAATCCAGCTTAAATGTTGTGATTATTTGATTTCAGTCACACTTAGTGTTTTTTATTTTAGTAACATGCGCGCTAATCATTACTTCACCAATCATTCACCATCTAATCTTTAATTATCATTGAGAATAATTACCCTTTAATTACAAGTAGTTAATCGTTTTTTTATTTATGGGAGCAGAAAATTGAATCCTTAAGAAATTATTAGTTTTTTCTTCCCTTGGCAATGTATTGCCTGTCTTGAAATTCCTTTTATCAGGGAGCCATTTCCTCGCAGTCAATAAAGAAGATGTGATAGTAAACAATATTTTTCTTTTAAATTGCAGAAGTGCATTTTTCGTAATTGAGGTGATTACATTGTTGCATTTTCTAAAATGCGCTGACAGGTACTTTACGTTATGTAAATGAAGCACCAGTCGGGATGAGTCTGAATGAAAATGGCAGTCAAGGAAAACAGTCAGTTCATGACCGAAATAAAACTCATTGTTACTCATCAATCCAGATTTCCATACTATCTCTTTAGCCACGTAGTATTATGCCTTAAGCAATAGTATTTATTTGCTTGTTTCTGAACCTACAATGCCTTCCTCTGGCACTGAGCGGACCGGCCCGAAGAACGATGTCCGCTGAGAGCGAAAAGCGGACGTTCGCAGTGGCTCTCACCTCTGATGAAGGTATTAGTTAACGTTGCGGTGTGTTAATCAATATGGCGCAAGTCATATCACAGGGATGCTTCACAGCGTCGCGCTAGCACGTTTTATCGCCGTCAGCCCAGCGCTTGATATCACTTATCTTTGGCGACCGGATACCCGTGCTCAGGAGGTTCTTGGTTGTATACAGGCTGACCTGCGCGTGGTCACCCTCCGGGCTTTCGATCTCAATTAGCGTGTTGTTAATCAACAGTCCCTGTGAAAGAAACTTCTGATTAATCTCCCCTTTTCTGCGCTCACCATCAAACTCGCTTAATACGATTACCGGATTTCCTGAATATGCCTCATATTCGAGGCACTGCCTTGCCATGAGCCTTATGGTTCGATAAGTATCAGAAGACCCTGCGTTGCTCACGAAACTGCCGTCAAAAGAGGATTGGCTGCTTTTTAGTTCGCTGACTGTAATAGCACACCCGCTGAGTGAGAGCGAAAATAACAGACTTGTCAGAGCAACGTATTTCACTTTTAACTCCATCATTCAGGTAAATGCCTTGCGCCGGCGCGGATCAAGATGGTGTTTGCTTTCAGGCGGATTTGTGATTTGGGAAATTAACCGAAACCATCAGCCCACCTTCTTCCGACGTACTGAGGCGTACGCTGCTGTTGTGTTGCTGTGCAACGGCTTTGACGATGGCAAGCCCCAGCCCACTTCCGCTTTGCATCTGATTGGGATCACGAAAAAATCTGTCGAATACGCGCTCCCTCAATTCAACGGGAATGCCAGGCCCTGCATCTGAAACACGTAACTGCGTGGATTGGTCTAAGGATCGTAACTCCACCTCAACCCTCCCGCCCCCGGGGCTGTACTTCACTGCATTTTCAACTACGTTATCGATAAGCGACATCAACCGCTCCCTGACGCCAGTCACCCAGATTTCCTCTTCGGCGTAGAATTCAAGTTCAATCCTGCGTTCCGCCGCGAGCGGTGCCAGCCCGGCCATGCGTTCTTGTATGAGCGTTGTCATCTGCAAAGGCTCCATAACCGTGTCAATGCGCGCTTCGCTGTGCATCATCAGCAGCAACTGATTGACCAGACGAGCCGCACGGCTGTTACTGCGAATAATGCCTGCAAGCAACTCTTTTTGGCTGTCACTGCTCACATAAGACTGCAACGCCTCAACATTGATTCGCATCGCCGCCAGGGGGGTACGCAGCTCGTGAGCGGCATCGGCAATGAAAACGCGTTCCCGTTCAGTGCTTTCCCGCACTCTGGCAAGAAATCCATTAACAGCGTCAACCATCAGGCGAAGCTCCCTGTGCTTTGGCACTGCTTTTAAGGGCGAGAGATCGTCCGGCGTGCGTAAGGACACTTCATTTACCACCTTATTCCATGGGCGCATGGCAATGCGGATTGACAGCCACGCAGGAAACAAAAGAAACGGAATGCATACCAGCAGCGGCATCACGTAGTAGCCGCGCGAGTTCAGGTAGATAAAGAAATTCCAGCCTCCAGCAGGGGTGATAAGCGTGACCTCTGTGTCGGCGTTCCCGGACTTTAAGGTACGGCTGGTCCAGGCGCGACCATCACTCTCAACACGCTCAATTTTTCCATAACGGCTGTTTATCACGCCCGCTGGCGCACCATCAGAGGCATAAACTATCTCTTTATTCTTGCGTACGATAAGGCTGATTGAGAGTTTTGGATCTTCACCGCCGCCATAATTTTCCCGCACTGCCTTACTTAATGCAGCCAGCACATGCGTTCGCGCCTGCGGGCGATCGTCCATATTCTTAACCACAGTAAAAATGGTTTCGTACGTCTTGCTGCCCGTTAATATTGGCGGGCTACGCAAGTCCTCCCACAAAACGTAAGTCAGAAAAAGACACCAGAGCAGGGTGAGCAATAGCATTTGCGCTACCATAATTCGCCGTACGAACGTTGGGGTTCTCAGAAGGCGCCAGACATTTCGCATCAACCTGCCCCCTTCTGAATGGGTACGGTATCAATGACATACCCAACGCCCCTCACCGTTCGCACATAGCCGTCGCCGATTTTGCGACGCAAATTCCCCATATGCACATCGAGCGCATTACTCATATTTTCTTTTGCGCCGAAGATCCTTTCTTCCAGAAAACTTCGAGTAAGCACGCGGTCAGTGCGCAACATCAACGTTTCAAGCAGCGCGTATTCACTTGCCGTCAACTCAATATGCTGTGCATTCACGGTCACGCGTCGTGTGGGCACATAAAGCGATAATCCGCGCAGTTCTATCGCCTCGTTCTGAAAACCATAACTGCGGCGCGCAAGCGCTCTCACCCTCGCCAACAACTCGGCGAGAACAAACGGTTTGACGAGATAGTCGTCTGCACCCGCGTCCAGCCCGCAAAGGCGATCGTGCAGTGTGCCTCGCGCCGTCAGGATGATGACGGGAATACCCTTGAGCTGCTGACGCAAGTACGCCATCAGGCTCATGCCATCGCCGTCGGGTAATCCGAGGTCGAGCAACACAAGTTCAGGCACGCAGACATCAAGCTGATGCAGCGCATCCTCTTTGCGGCGAACCCATATAACATCAAATCCTTGATCTGCAAGGGCAATACGTACGCCGTTGCCGAGATCCAGGTCGTCTTCGATTAGGAGTATTTTCACAATGGTTACGGTATCAACAGTGAATGAAGAACGTCTGAAGAAAAAAACGGTATCAGGAAATCTATCAGCTTTGCCGCCTCTGTGGTTGCTTCACCCTTTCTTCATTTTGGGCTCATGAGAACTTTAGCGGGCGCCTGCAAAATGCGCGTTCTGGCGTTTACAACCCGCTTGTATCGTAATCATTTGAATCCACGAGGACTTCTTTAATGAGAAATAACATACTGCGTCATAAGTTCCCCTTTTCACTCCCGGGGCGCAGCCTGAAAAAAATGTTGCCGGGCACCGTCCTGGCGTTACTGGCAACCCCGATACTGGCGGCAGCACAGAATCAGGACAACGCGTTGACTCTGGGAGGCGGCGCGAACGTGACGCCACGCTATTCTGGTTCGGATAAAAGCCGCGTCACGACCGCCATGGTGCTGGATTACACAATGGCAAATGGTTTCTTCGCCAGCTCCACGCGGGGCATCGGTTACGGCAATAACATCGGCAAATTCGATTACAACGCTGCGCTGAGCTATCGCGCAGGTCGGAAGGATCACGACGTGGACAGCGACTCGCTGAGCGACGGCAGCGACTATTTGCGTGGTATGGGCGACGTCAAAGGCTCGGCTCTCGGTGTGTTTGGCCTGGGATACCGGGTGGCCGACTGGCTTAATTTGCAATTGCAGGCTGAAGTGCCATTTTCTGAACGAAACAATGGCGCGGCACTGCATTTTGGCATTAATAGCCCGCTTTATACCTCACCGAATAATACCGTAACGCTGGCGCTGACCGGCAGTTGGGGGACGGACAAATACATGCAGACTTACTACGGAGTCAGTGCATCCCAATCAGCCGCATCAAGGTTTACCCGATATGATGCCGGAGCGGGAGTTTACGCCTGGTCGATGAATCTTGACTGGACACATAAGTTCAATGAGGACTGGAGCGTGGTTGCCGCAGCAGGCGTTACGCAGTTGACGGGGGATGCGCGCAATAGCCCGATTGTGCAACGAAAAACATCGCCCACCGGAAGCCTGCTGGTGACATATCGCTTCTGATCGTTATTCAATGAGTCCGTCTAAACAGGCTTTATGACCATACAAGCAGGGCTGCGGTTAAGCGGTCAGCCAGCGCGTGTTGCTGACGCGAGATGAGGTAAAACGTGCCGGCAGCGGAGGTTATCAGGGCGCTGCCGGGCGCTGTTAATTACCGCGATAGGTGGAATAGCCGTAAGGACTCAGCAGTAACGGAATATGGTAATGCGGCTCGCTACTGTCCATATGGAATATCACCGGAATTTCCGGAAAAAATGACTTGTGCTGCACTTTCTGATAATAATCGCCTGTTTTAAAGACGACTTTGTAATCTCCTGTTTCAACTTTCTTATCATCTGGAAACAGTGCGCTAATTCTGCCGTTTTTATCGGTGACACCCGAGGCGAGTTTTACCCATTTGCCCTGCTCTTTATGTTCGAGGTCAACGGAAATACCCGGGGTTGGCGTGCCAGATTCCAGGTTTAATACATGAACACTCAGCGGATTTTTCATACTGGTTGATTCTGCTGCATACGCACTGACTGAGCCCATTAATAACGCTGCAACTGCACCCGTTTGCCATTTCATTATCGATTCCTTTTTTGAGTTAACCTGCAAACGAGGTTATAGGGCGTCAGGTAAAATACCTAACGACAGGGGATAAATGTGAATTTTCTGAGAAACATGGTTCGTTATTGAACTGATTTAGCGATTCGCGCTTTCCATCCGGTAATTTGCGCTGTTTCGCTTTTACGCCTGCAAAAATCTCAAAAGCGACTATGCTGTTTAATTCAAGGTCCACTTCAAGGAGATGAAATGCATACTAAATCCTTCTCAGCTGCCGTTTTGCTTGCCCTTTCACTGGCAACATTAGTGGGTTGCTCTTCAAATCAATCCATTAAGACTTCAGACGGCCGCACCATAGTGACCGATGGTAAGCCTCAAATTGACAGCGATACCGGACTGGTTTCCTATCGCGACGCACAGACAGGCAAAACCGAACAAATCAATCGCGATCAGATCAGCAATATGAGTGAACTTAATAACTAATTAATTCCATCATGGATATAAGGTGAATAATATGAAGAAGACTCTGATTTTACCGCTGGCAGTTTTGATCGGCATGGCCGCATTAACCGGTTGCACACGTACCAGTTATGCTATTCATACTAACGATGGCCGTACGATTATTAGCGATGGCAAACCCTCTGAATCGGATGCCGGTTTACTGGGTTACACCGATGCTAACGGTGTGAAACAGCAGATCAATAAAACAGACGTGAAAGCTGTCTCTGAAGTCCCCCACTAATATCATTGCCGCCCACCCAGGGCGGCATTTTTATTTCCCATCTGCCCTGCCCCTTTCTTAAAGACCTTCTGTTTTAACCGTTAATCCACAGGCGACAATCGCAAATCCATTTATTGTTTGCAGGATTTTGTGTGGCACAGATAAAGGTAAGCTGTTGCACAGGCCGCCCTGCCGCTGTGTGAAGCCCGTTGCCCTGGCTCCCGTATCAGACAGAGCGCTTTTTTAATCACCCGCGTGATATTTCTTGATGTTATTGGCCCTTTTCTCGCCGCGGTATCGCTGTTATTCCGCTGAAAAAGTCATAATAATGGCGCGATATCAGTCCATTTTCGTCAAGTACCTATCTTAATTTCAGGCCAATAAATACATATCTAGTGGTTTAATCACTTCAATCTTTTACCGTAAAACCGCTTTATATGCGTTTTTCCCTTCCTTTTGAGGAGGTTAGCCTGCTTATCGCAAAGTTCACTTTTTATGCAGGTTTATTTGATAGGTAACGCCTAATGAAATAACACTTTCGTTATGCATTTCTTTTACTAAACTAATTACTGGGTCGACGACATTCTCACTCACTCAGGAGTTGCATATGTATTTTCACGATGAAGCTACCGGTCATAAGATTATTGGTGAAGCTGCGGTGAACCTGGCACTACAGGATGAGGAGATAACTGTGGTTTCGTTGATCCGTCAGCTAAGCATCATGGCGGACAATGAAATCGACGACGAGCGGGTTATTCAGATTGCAGATGCCCGTAAATGGCTGAAAAGCTTTATTAACGTCGCGACACGGGAACGGGCAGAACTCAGCTGGATGGTTGTTACCGGCCAGGTGCCCGCCAATTTGACCGAGCATTAACTCAGCAGGTCAGTCGGTTATCCCTCTGCGCGGGCGCGCTCTGCGTCCGCGCAATCATCATCCGCTCCTGGCGCGTTTTGTTGCCGATCACCTGCTTTGACGTACTTCACTTGCATCCTGTTACCTCCCGCACAATTTCCCACCGAAATATCTGTACAAGTTTTATTTTATTGTATAACTTTACGCAACTTTCAACTGACTATTTTTGGACCACTGCGAGAGCACCTATGCAACACAACCATCGCCTACCTCAGAGCGCCGACGATATCTCCCGTTATTTTGCTGCGGCCAGCCTGCCTTCACAGCAAGAAATGCTGGGGCAGATCGTGGTTGATATTTTACGTGCAGGCCAGAACGTGAATCGTAAAGCTATCTGCACTAAGCTGCTGCGCCGCCTTGAGCTGTCGGCAAGTGAGGAAGAAGAGCGTCTGTGTCGTGAACTGATTGGATTGCTCTTTGGGCGGTGATGCGGCAACGGGCTGCCGTTATTCAGGCGGGTTGGTCTTTGTCAGAGCAGTCGCGGCATAGCTGCTGTTACTGCTGTTACTGCTGTTACTGCTGTTACTGCTGTTACTGCTGTTACTGCTGTTACTGCTGTTACTGCTGTTACTGCTGTTACTGCTGTTACTGCTATGCAGGAAACGTCCTGCCCGTCATTGCTATCCGCTAGTGAAGTTTATGCGCCAGGATGCGGATAGCCTGTTCACAGGTCAGCCTGGTTTTTTCGCACTCCGTTAGAACACTTTGCTGATGCAGGGCGCTAATAATTTCCTGTACTGTCACCGCTTCTCCGGGCTGGAGAATACCTGACACAATCCTGCCTAACAGCGCGTGTATCTCTTCACCAATCTCTGTCCTGTCTTGTTTCACGCCTTTTCCTCGAACCTTACTTTTCATTTAATATCATCAATTTATCGCGACGGCGTGTGTTCGGCCGCCCAGTCAACGCGCCGCATGTTGTGCAGTCACGGTCAGCGTTGTGTCAAAATTTAGGAAACATTCGCTTCCTAAATAGACAAATGTTAATCCAGTATTTTCAGGGCCAGCGCAATAGTCGCTTGCTCATCGGTTACATCGGCGACCTTGCCCGTGACGCGCATACCAAATGCGATGCGCAAAATCAGGCCTGCTGCCGTCTCAACATCCAGACTGGCTGAGATCGAGCCATCGTGCTGCCCTTCCTGCAATAACGCCATCAAAAATTGCTTGTTACGGTTGATGACCTGCGCAACCAGCTGCGACAGCTCTGCGTCCAGCACCTGTAACTCAATGGCGCTGCCTACCACCAGACAACCTGTTCGCCCTTCTGTCGCCCGGGAGGAATCCAGATAAAACTGTAACAGCTCGGTTAACTTCGCGCGGCCGGTAGAAAATCGGGCCAGTCGTCCGCGCAAATCCTCATTGCGAACGGCGATATAGCGCTGAAAGACCAGTAGAAACAAGGAGCGCTTATCCTGGAAAGCTTTATAGATACTTCCCACAGAGAGGTTCATTGCTTTACCCAAATCGGCTAGCGATGCGGCATGATATCCCTTTTGCCGAAACACAATCATCGCCTGGTCCAGAGCCTGTTCCATATTGAACTCTCTGGGCCGACCTCGTTCTTTGTGTTGATACGCTGTAGCGATTTGGCTGTTCATGACGACCAATTTGAAAGGCGGCATCTTCGGCTCGGCCGAAAACGATATGCGCGGGTGATTGTATCTCAGTCGTGGATCACAAGTACACCCCGAATCCCGGCCCGAATGCAGAAGCCTGGCCTGGACCACGCCGGGCGCGGGACAGGGGTACGAACCTTTTAGCTTTTAGCGGTTAGCGTTTAACAATTCCTCTGCGGCCAGTTTACCTAAGACATTCGCGGCAAACGGGCTGTCACCGGTCAGTACGCGGCGATCTTTATGCACAGTACCTTTGATATCACTGTTAACCAGCGTTAATCCCATCGCCTGGAGCTTCTCGCCAAAATACCAGGTCAGGTGCCCTGGCATATAACCCATATCGGGGGTTTGCTTATCGGCTGAGTCCGGGAACGCGCAGATTGCATAGCCGTTAAGGGGATTTTCACCTTTGTCCAGCGCCAGGAACGCCGCCGGGCCATGGCACAGCGAAATCAGATGGCGATCGTTTGCCAGCGTCCAGCGGATAACCTCTGCCACCGCTTCACTTTCGGGCAGTCCAATCAATGCACCGTGCCCGCCCGGAATAAACACACCGGCATAGTCGGAATGGGGCGTGAGTGAGGTTACAACGTCACTTAACGTCAAAGGCGAACGGAACAGCGACAGGCAGTGGTTATAAAATCCCACAACCACTTCATCCTGTTGTGGCATTGCCCAGTGTTCAAACTTCACCATTTGTCCAGACAGCGTGGCAACGTCAAACTGAAAGCCGGCCTGATACAGGTGGTACATAGGCAGCAACGTTTCAATCGGGTGATTCCCGGTTGAAAACAGCGTGTCGTTATCCAACGGCAGATAGCGTTCGTCGGCACAGATGACCAGAATTTTTTTATTCCCTGTGTGCGGTTGCGCGTACCCGGCATCGCTCAGATCGGATTTAGGGCTGGTGAACTGGTCAAGAGAGTAGGCTGATGGGAAAAAGGCATTATGTTCAGCCTGATCTGCCACCGGAGATTTACTAAGTTCTGACATGACAATGTTCTCCTTAAGGGCGAATGAATACCTGTTTCATCCTAGACCAGAAAGTCAGGTTTAAGCAGCGCGCCAGCACAAAACGAACCCTTTATGAGAGCATTCCGTTGTCTGCCCTGCCCTCAACCTCGATCTCAACCTGGCTGGTTCCATCATTTCACCACGGGAAAATCGCTGATGCGGGCTGGTGCGCAGATGTCCTCCGATTTGTCTGCAGTACTGGTTTTCTTTATGCAGTTTTTCGGCGGCACGTTCGGCCCAGGTACAGACCGGCTCACGCACCTGGGCATAGTTTGAGAGAAGCTGCTGACCACGATGTGGAACACCGGGCACGTATTAATGAAGCATTTGCCCTGAACCGTGCAGATTTCACCCTGACGCTATCCCATCCCTTTGTGCAGTAGCGGCCGCAACGGAAGGCGGCGTGACGTTCTCCGTTCCTGTGACGCCGCACACCTTCCGGCACAGCTACATGCACATGCTTTATGCGGGGATTCCGCTGAAGCCGCTACAGAGCCTGATGGGCCACAAAATCCTGAAATTGACAGAGGGATATACGAAAGTTTTCGCACTTGACGTGACGGCGCATCACTGGGTGCAGTTTTCGACGCCGGGTAAGGAAGCTGTAGCCATGCTAAAAAAATTTTAATGCCAGCATCAAGACATCAGGGTGATATATGTTTAAGTAATTTCATCCTGTGATTAAATAACTATAAATATTATTATTTTTTTAGGCGAAATATTTCAGATATATTTTTCCAATCAAAACCAACGCATTAATAGATAATTTTCATTAAGTTTTTCGCGATCATTATCACAACAATGTAAATGCAAAGTTAACTTTTATTAATTTTTTATTATATATGAAATTGCTGACAGGTGATTAACACTGGGTTATTTATGATTATGCTGGCTGTTCAGAACTGCTGAACAGCCATTATGTTACCAAGAACAGAATGCTTGTTCCCCTCAGCATATTTCAGCAAGAAAAGGCGATCATTGAACGTTTTATGTTACTTATTAATCAGTCACTGATTTTTCGGGACGATTGTAAAAGTGATGTGGTCCGGCTTATTCATCAAAATTTCAAAAAATTGCCCTGCGACGAGATGATTGAAAGGTCACTTTTGCAGATCAGGGAAAAGAAATACCTTGATGAGCATGATCTTATCAACCTCAATAACACGCTTGCGGCCATGCTTGTCGGGTTAGAACCTGCCCGCCACTTGTCGGATCATGCGTATAATGTGGGTATGCTTTTCGACGGCAGAGTAAAGGGAAAGGAACATTTTGTCGACATTGCGCATTCCTTTATGGCCGTTTTTGAAGCCTGCAGAGGCATGACTTCTGGCTGTGATCCCTGCACCGATGTTCAGGCGTCAGACAGAGCTATCGCCTATATTGCTGCGCATCAGACGACCATGCAGCTCATTGTGGCCACGCTCTGGGCCATATCTCACTTCAGTCTGAGAGTAAATGCAGATAATGTCCGCGACATAGTGGTTGAGGCCTCGCGTTTTTACAGCCCCGTTCTCTCCGTAGGAAGAGTGATGTCTCAGGATCTGAGCTTCAGAGGGCTGAATCTACGAAAGGGTGACAGGGTTATGTTCTATACCGCGCTGGCTAATTTCGATGCCGGGGTTTTTGATGAGCCTTTCCAGTTCATTCCGGGTCGAAAAGAGAAACCACTTTCTTTCGGAACCGGGATGCATATGTGTATCGGTATGGGGATCGCGCTCAACTTTGCTTCATCCTTTATCGCCCGTACCAGCTCAAATGGCGCACTCAGGAACGTCAGAATTACCGAACTGGCGGAGGGCGTTTCTGCGCTGGGCGCTTCGCGTTTCAGTATGGGAATGGACTGTCATGAACTGGCTGAAGATTAAGAATTTCCGAACCCTTCTCGCCTCGCTTTTTATGTCAAAGACAGGCGATTATGCATACGAAGTGGTTTTCGTATTTATCGTGCTGGAGAGCACACATCATGATTATCTGCTTACCGGTTTCGTTTACTTTTTCCGGTTTATTCCCTTTCTGTTCTTCGGCCCGGTTGGAGGCTGGATGGCAGATAATTATCGCCTTAAACATAACCTCTTACTCAGCGAATGGCTGCGTCTTATTGTGTCGCTTCTTCTTTTCATATGCAGCCTGAATGGTTCGGTCAGTATCACCGTCCTTATCGTGGCTTCTGTTCTGACAACCATTGGCCGCAGTATCTTCCAGCCAAGCTATCAGACCGCTGTGCCCAGAACCGTTGATGCATCAAGGCTTGCCGGTGCTAATGGTATATCGCAGGTAGCCGAAGAAACGGCTTCGGTGGCAGGCCCTCTTATTTGTTCCTTCATACTCACATTCTCGGATAAATCATGGGTCCTGCTCTTTAACACTTGACCTATGCTGTATCGATTATTTTCCTCTTCACATTTTCTGAAACGGTAGCGGTAAAAATATCGGCTTTCAGGATCAAAAATGTTTATAAGGAAACCTGGTCCTGTATACAGGGCCTTTATTATGACACCCGTGGGCTATTCATCACCATACTGTGCTCTTCCGTCTGCATCCTGTTCACCGGATCGGTTCTGCGTTTTATAATTCCTGCGATGACAGTCAGTCACGGACAGGGGGAACTGATAACCAGTTGGATCTTTTCTCTCATGGCCGCAGGCACGATCACTGGTGGACTTATCTATGGTCGGTTTTTAAAGCAGGCTTCACCCGAGAGAGTAATGCGGTACTGGTTCTTGTACGGTATGCTTTTATTTGTAATGTCACTTACCGCTCTGTATTCCTTGAATTTTCTTCTTCCTCTCGCATTTATACTTGGGATCAGCGGTGCCTTTGTAGATATTGCGCTTGTGACAGTTATACAGACGTTGTCCCCGGCGGAGAATACAGGTAAGACATTCGGCACGTTCTCTACACTGGCAAACACTGCTGAAGCCCTTTCTGGCCTTCTTTCCGGGCTGCTCGCAGCTGGGGGACTGATGGTTGCTTTTGCTGGGATGAGTTCGCTTATCGCGCTAACAGGCATTACCGGAACAGTCCTTCTTTCAGGTAAAACGCGGAACCTTCACCTAAAAAAAAATGAAGCCGGTGGCTCAGTTCAAAGAGAATCTTCGGATTGAGGTGTGCGAGATGCCGGGTGAGCCGCGAGCATTGACGTCTGCGTACTGGTTTCATGCTAACTGCACTTTTTCAGATACAAGATTATGTTGAGGACAAACTGGATTTCAACAAATGACTGAGCGGGCATCCGTGTGCACCTTGCGTCATGAAAAATCATAATATGATGATGTAAAAGGTTATTTTACGATAAGGAGGTCTGAATACCTTGTGGTATAACAAGGCGACAACATCTCGCGCTTCATGGCCCAGCGTTTTTCCGTGCCCTGCCCGGCAAACCACATCTTTCCTTTGCCCTCTTTATGAATCCGATCGATCACCTGCATCAGATCGTTACGGCCTGGGTTAACCGAACGCTCGTCGAACATATCCAACTGCGTCACGCCATGATCGAAGAAATCGCTCAGGACTATGCCGGCCTTGATATAGCGGTGTCCTTCTATCCAGATATAGTCGAGCATCTCGGTCGCCACCCGAATAATATCGCGCGTATCGTGGGACGGCGTCAGGAGTTGCCCTGTCGCCTGATTACCGTAAAAATTTTCGCCGGGTGCATGCGGACTGGTGCGCAGAAATACCCCGATTTGTCTGCAGTACTGGTTTTCTTTACGCAGTTTTTCGGCGGCACGTTCGGCATAGGTACAGACCGCCTCACGCACCTGGGCATAGTCTGAGAGGCGGCTGCTGAAGGAACGTGAGCACATGATCTGTTGTTTGGTGGGTTCGAGCGCCTCTAAATCCTGACAGGGTTCGCCACATAATTCTCTGACCGTGCGCTCCAGCACCACGCTGAAGTTCTTACGAATCAGGCTGGGGCGCTGACGCGCCAGGTCCGCGGCCGAGGTTATGCCCATTTCCTCAAGCCGCTGGCTGAGCCGTCGACCTACGCCCCAGACATCCGCAACGGGCACCTTCACCAGCAGTTTTTGCCGACGCACAGGATCGGACAGATCGACAACACCCTTGGTGTAGTTTGCCCATTTTTTAGCGGCAAAATTCGCCAGCTTCGCCAGCGTTTTGGTGGGGGCTATGCCGACACAGACGTTGAGATGAACTTCTTTTTTTATCCGGGTTTTGATCTCGTGGCCCAACGTGTCGAGCGACATGCAATGGCTGACGCCCGTTAAATCCAGAAAAGCCTCGTCAATCGAGTAGATTTCCACCGACGGGGCCATTTCCTCCAGCAACGTCATTACTCTGGTGCTCATATCCGCATAAAGCGCGTAGTTGGAGCTAAAGACCTGTACGTTGTGGCGGGCAATAATCTCTCTCATTTTGAAGAACGGCACAGCCATGGTAATGCCCAGCGCTTTTGCCTCTGCATTACGCGCAATCACACAGCCGTCGTTGTTAGACAGCACAATGATGGGCTTTCCTTTGAGATCGGGGCGAAACACCGTCTCACAGGAGGCATAAAAATTGTTCACATCCACCAGCGCAAACATGATTAATAAACCGACTTGATCACATAGGTCACCACGCCAAACACTTCCAGCGCATCTTCCGTGCTAATCGCAATCGGTTTAAACTGCCGGTTCATCGGCATCAGTTGCAGGCAGGGCTGAAGCTGAAGACGCTTAACGGTAAATTCTCCGTCCACGGACGCCACCACGATATCGCCATGCGAGGCTCTTAGCGCGCTGTCCACCACCAGCATATCGCCGTCGTTGATGCCTGCGCCGGTCATCGACTCTCCGCTTACCCGTACAAAGTAGGTCGAACTGGGGTGCTGAACGATGAGCTTGTTCAAATCAAGACGTTGCTCAACATAGTCCTGAGCCGGTGACGGAAAACCACATGGCACCCGCTCCATAAACAGTGGCAGCGGTAACAGCGCACTGACTTTTGCTGGCCTGATAAATTCCATACTCACCTCCCCTTCAAAATAACTGTATATATTTACAGTAATCGCGATCGATGGGTTTGATCAAGTGAAACGGCAGAGGTTTATATGAAGCGGTTGATGTGGATGAAGATTTTGTTACAGCGAAACGGTGTCGGTTTTACGCAGCCGCTTAACGATTGCGCATTCAGGTTATGCTTTCACCTGTTGCCTTCTGCACGCCTGGCATTTTTTCATTGATGGCTCCCTTTTTTGCCATCCCCTGCAGAAGCACTCGGCGGGTTTACACGTCTCTGGCTGACGTTCTGTACTGCGCAAAACAAGACATAAGGCGGTTCTGTTGACGACTCGCCCGGTTTTTTTCAGTTCTTTGTTACTGGCTGGATTTAAATTACCTGTCACGCCTGTTTTCTGAAATATATAGCCCTGAATCCCTGGCGATAACATAATGTAAACCCGGTCGGGAATCGTTACGTTTTAGCTCCCCTTCCCTTAGCATTACCTGTTTATTCAAATACAGTAGCCGCATAATACATAACGAGCCAAAGAGAAGTTTATTGCGCAAAATTCAAATGGTGTTATCTGTCCAACAGGATTAACACCAGAAGCGCAGGTGTTTATTGCCGTAAGGCTCAGCCGCGCATTCGATCCAACGCGATAAAAAGCAATCGCAGAGTAGTCTGTATATCACACGGACTCAACAAGCCCCACGATATCTGATGCACTGGCGCGCAGCGGCGACATGATGCGTCATGTGTTCTTCGCTTAACCTGACCTTTCTCAGGCAGATCAGAAAACAAGAGTAATCAATTGATTTAAATGAAGATTAAAGACTTAAGATAAGCAAAGAATACGTGAAATGCCATTACTTCATCCCAGCGCTATGATGAGCCCTGATCAGACAGCTGTATGTTGAAAAGGAGCACAGCATGGAAATAAAAAATAACGACGGACAACAGGTTTGTTTAACGGTCGATGAGATTTCATTAACGTGGTTTTTTATGACGGGAATGGATATGAAACAGATAGCAAGCTGGATGGCACTCCCTGTACACGCTGCATATTATATTAAACAACGCGTAATGAAAAAGCTTGGCGTGAAAAATAACAGTGAGTTTATTATCTGGTTTCTTAATAACAGAGGGCGTGACGAAACTGAAAAAACTGAACACCGCAGGCTTCCACACAGCGATAGCCTGATGAAATGAATCATCCCGAACAGGCTGTTTTTTACATCCGTCATAGCGGGTAGCCGTTAACGCTTTTTCTCTGCACGATGAGTGAATACAGAGCCGCCTTGCCGCCTGAGCACGATGCTGCTGCTCAGATGGCGTTTAGCATTAAGGCGCGCCGCCTGCATCGGGCTGATCCGGCTCTTCATGACCGCCTTTTGCCTGCTGCACTATCCATTCACGGAATATTTCCATCGAGGGCGTCATCTTTTTTGAGCGGAGCCAGGTTAACCAGTAGCCACCGACATCGATCTCAAGCGTAAAAGGACGGGCCAGCGTGCCGGCATCCAGCTCACGCTGAAACATGCACGCCGGCACCAGAGCAACAGCGCCGGTCTGGATCGCGGCTTCAACCATTAAACGTGACGAGTCAAATACCGGGCCGGTGATCCTGGGTGGTGTCATTTCCGCCGCCGTAAACCAGCTGTCCCACTCATCAGCCCGATAGGAACGTAACAGGTTTTCCTGCAACAAACAGGCAGGCTGCTGCAGAAGGCTGGCGATGTCCGGGCGACAGAGCACCGTCAGCGGTGCCGTAAACAGCCGCTCATTGTGTGTGGCGGGCCAGGCACCCGCGCCAAACCGAATCGCATAGTCCACGCCTTCACCCGCCAGGCTGACCACGTTATTGTTAGTGCGCACATTCAGCTCCAGCGCCGGGTGCTGCTGACGAAACACCTCAAGTCGGGGTAACAGCCAGCCCAGCGCAAAGGTACCCACACAGGCGATCGTCATCACCTCGCGGTATTCTCCACCTTCAAAGCGACGCCAGGCGCTTTCGAGCTGCGTGAAGGCCGCTGACACTTCCGCAAACAGCAGCCGCGACTCATCCGTCATCTCCAGACCACGCGGCAATCGACGGAATAATACGACGCCCAGTCGTTCTTCCAGCAGCCTGACCAGCTGGCTGACGGCGGCCTGAGAGACAAACAGCTCCAGCCCCGCGTGGGTAAAATTCAGGTGGCGGGCGGAGGCTTCGAAAGCCCGAAGCGCGTTAAGCGGTACATCATTTTTCACGTTTACCCCCAGAAATTCTTTAGTCTCCACTCAAATTATCTCGCTTGTCGACATTTTGAAATCCCCTACCATCTCTCTCGTGATTTAACAAAATCGAGGAATAGCGTACTGCAGGGCTGAATGGCCTGACGCGTCACGCCGTTTAAAGCGACATAAGTTTATTGAGGGGCAGCCAGTCTGTTTCTTATTGCATCCTGCCGCGCAATGATGCGGTAAACCGCCATGCACTTCCCGGCCGCAGACGGCACTCAGCGATGCGGACATTTATCAGATGAGGTTTTATATGATTAATCTATTCACACAACGCGCACGCCCTACCGTTATCCTGCTGGCGCTCGCGACCCCGCTTGCCGCACAGGCCAGCTTTGATGACGCCGCGTTGCAACGCGATATTCAACAGTTGGAACAGACCGCAGGCGGAAGGCTGGGAGTGGCAGTGACGGACACCGCCGATGGCGCCGTTTTTACCTATCGTGGCAACACGCGTTTTCCGCTCTGCAGCACCAGCAAAGTTTTCGCCGTTGCGGCCATCCTGAAAAAGAGTGAAACCGCGAGCGGATTGCTTAATGAAAACGTCACGATCCACAAAACCGATCTGGTTAATTACAATCCGATAACTGAAAAACACGTCGGTGCCACAATGACGGTGGCTGAACTCAGCGCGGCTGCGCTGCAATACAGTGACAATGCGGCGATGAACAAACTGCTGACGCGGCTGGGCGGTCCGCAGAAGGTGACCCATTTTGCGCGCAGCATTGGCGATACCACTTTTCGGCTCGATCGCACAGAACCGGATCTGAATACCGCCATCCCGGGTGATAAACGCGATACGACATCGCCTGCTGCCATGATGCAAAGCCTGCAAAAGCTGGTGCTGGGCAGTGCGCTGGCACCGGCGCAACGTCAGCAACTGAGCGACTGGATGAAAGGCAACACCACAGGGGCGAACAGCCTACGTGCCGGCCTGCCCGCTGACTGGACAGTTGCGGATAAAACCGGCAGCGGCGATTACGGCACCACCAACGATATCGCCGTTATCTGGCCACCGCATCATGCACCGCTGGTATTGGTCACCTATTACACCCAGCCCGACCCACATGCCGCTTCGCGCAAAGCGGTTCTGGCGGGCGCAGCGAAAATCATCGCTTCGGGTTATAGCCAATAACGGCCAGTAAGCGGGCAGTCCAGGAAACAACGGCATCAAAGGCGGCGCTCTGCTGGACGCTCTCTGCGGGGAAAGGGTTGGCCAGGAATGATCGTCACCCAAAATTGAGCAGTTGCTCAAGGACACTGAAATGCGCTATTTTTATCGCGTCCAGCCAGTCTGCCTGCGCTGACCTTCTCTTCTTATGCCGCGCCGTGGGTGCCGCAACGGAAGCGTTCTTTCTCGCTATGACAGGAAATGCATCATGCGCCCGGCTTTTAATGCATTACAACGTGTTCGCTATCCTCGTGGGATGTTAACCGCGATGCTACTTGCCTTGAGCCTCGCGTCCGGCTTTAGCCTGGCGGACAATCATCCACTGAGAATCGCCATTTATCGTGGTGCGGCAGGCTGTGAAGGTTGTTCAGAAATGGTGATGAAAGCGCTACACGGCGTCGCGATGCCGCTCAGCATTTCTTATATCGGCGAAAACGAAAAACAAACACTGAATGCTCAGAACCTGCGTCAGGTTGATCTTTATATCCAGCCCGGCGGAGGTCAGGATATTCCAGCGGCCTATGAAGCCCTGGGGGATGAGGGGGCAAAAGCCCTACGCGATTTTGTCCGCAATGGTAAAGGTTACCTCGGTCTGTGCATGGGTGCTTATCTGGCGGACAGTAACTGGCTGGGGCTGATCGCCTCGCCGCTTGATTCCGAAGCAGGACGTCCGGGATCGCCGATCGCCGATGAGGGTGATTACACGATTCCTGTTAAGTGGAATGGCAGACAAGAGACATTCTATTATCAGGATGGCCCTTATCTTGTCGGCCATAAGCCGCAGGACGGTTTTACCCCTGTGGCCTTTTATCGTAATGGTGATGTGGCGATGGCGCGTTATGCCTACGGAAAAGGGACGGTGGTGTTAACCGGACCTCATCCTGAAGCAGATGATCGCTGGACAGGTAAAGTCACTGACGAGACTTACACCTCACCCCAGCAAAAGATGACCCGTCTGCTGGCTTATTTCTCTCAGCAGCGCTCTGAGCGATAACGCTATCGGTGCCGTCAAAGCCTGATGGCTGCGTAGAACCGGCAAGCGGTGTTGGTGACGTTACCGGGATGACAGGCTGTATAGCGCTGCGCAGTGGGACATGGTGGGAAAGCGGGCTGCGCAGGGGCGGAGAATGAAACAGACAGCCTTGTTATTGAGCGTGAGCGTGCTTTTTACCGTCGCGCTGCCCGATCAGACAGCGCAATCTCACCGTTATACGTCGCTGTCAGACTCCAGCGCATCCTGAATCGCATCGGCCAGATTGGCAATTTCGTTTGCCACCGCTTGCAGATCCCAGGCCGCTTTCGAGCCATTTGCTGACGTTGAGGCGCTGACTGACTCTTTTGCCACTGCCAGTGCCGCAGCAACCGCGACCGTACGTTTATGCTGTTCCTGCGTCATACCCGCAGGCGGCAGCGAAAAATAGTCGTTAACCATTATCATTTCCTTCTGATCCAAGAGGCGTAAACCTTAACGCCCTGCGGGTACAGAAGGAAGTGAATTATTGCACCGCCGCCCACAAAGCCTGCTTTATGACCACAGGACGCAAAAATGCGGGCCTGACCGGTCGAGCGTTTATGTGCCGCTGACCATCGATTGCTATTCTCTGCCGGGGCATCGTTATCAGGAAAATGGTCATACGCTGCACGCGGGCCGTCATGCGATGATGTCGACGTTGCGGTCGCCCGCAGCACAGTAGCAACCGGCTTAAAGGCTCCCAACCCGACGCGTGCCCTGCCCAGTCCGGGACTTTTTTGTGCGTTCCTGACCAGAATTATACAGCTTACGCTGTACAAGTTTGCGCAGCCTTGTACAACCGCACGAAAAAAACAGGCGCAGGCAACACCAGAAAAAACCCTTATAAATCATAATTAAATATCAAAAACAGTAGCATAAAGCAGCGCACCCTCGGCCAGTAACTCATCCGACCAGAAGTTTTTCTTCGCAAAAAATTGTACAAAGTTAGTTTTTTTGTATAACTTTACGCCGTGATGTTAAATCACTTGTAACGAAAGGTGCCTTGCACCGCATCTGAAGGTGAGTGGATTTCCACCTTCAGATGCAAAATTTTCTTCGCCACGGGCAGGAAAACGTCTTCTTCCGATTTTGAGGCTACCATGCAAACGACAACGAATACTGAGTCTCAGATTTCTGAATATTTCATGAATGCGGGTGACACTTTCACCAGCGAAAAAGATGTGATTGCAGAGACCTGGTCAGAACTCGCTTCTTTTAAAGCGCACGTTTCTGAAAAAGATATGTTACTGGGTTTGATCCATAAACTGGAAAGTGAAACCGACGCGACCAAACAGGATATCTATCGTCAGGCTCTGGAGAGCGTTCTTCAGCGTAAGCCGGGCGACGTTCGTTTTTAATTTTGTTGTGATGATGACACGCTACTTAGCAAGGATGCTTTACCTTCCCTAAAAATTTGCCCCTGATTCAGGGGCTTTTTTTTGCCTGCGCGCCTCAGGCGATCAGGTTTTGACGTCTTCCCCAATCGTACAGCTGCTCACGCGCCAGGTTTTTCATTTTCACCTCACACATGATGTCGAAATCGCTGAATGACAATGCCCAGGCGTTGAGCGTGGGATTGAAATAGTAATCGGAATGGGCACGAAGCTTTGTTTTCGGCACGGTCAGGGCGTGCTGATCCGGAAAGCCCTCGGTGGGGATAATCCCCTCTTGCGAAATGGAGTAATGCAGCACCGGGCGGACGCCGCGCCAGGAATCAACAATCCGCGCAATACGTGCATCGTCCGCCCGGATAAACTGGTTCTCTTTGACCCAGTGATGATGGATATCCAGCACCACCGGACACAGCGCCCCTGCCTGCAACACATCGTCCAGTGAACACGAAATTTCGTCGTTTTCTACCGTCAGCATCAAGCGCGCTTCAGGACTGAGGCGCTGAAACGCCTGTTTAAACCCGTCAAACCCGAGTTTGCCATTCATATGAATGTTGATTTTAAAGTCCTGGAAGGTTTTGCCGTACCCCATCAAACAGGCGCACAACGCATGGTATTCCACATCCTCTAAGGCGCGTGAAACGACATCAGGATTGTCCGACGCCAGCACGCTGTACTGTCCCGGATGGAATGACAGCCGGATATGATGCGCCCGCGCCAGCTCACCGCAGCGGGCAAACAACGGATACAGCTCAGGCAGAAACGCCGCAAATAACGGCTTTGCTTCAGGTACGGTATACAACGGCAGTAAATCGCTGCCAATCCGCATCATTCTTAACGCGTCCGGGAGGACCGCAATGGCTTCCAACGTTAAATACAGGTTCTGCAAATTGGTCTTCGAAATCTCATAAATGAGCGCCGTGCGTTGCGCCTCATCCAGGCTGAGAAAACGGGTTCGCGTGGTCGCGCGAAAGGGGAAATACTGCTTGCCCTCTTCGTTTAAATACTTACATGCAAAGCCTAATTTCATAAACACTCCTGAACAGTATCCAGAAAGTGTAACAGCTAATTTTAAAATCGCCATTAAGGCCAGCACTATCAATAGGTTAAGTGCTAACTTTATGAATAATCCCTGATTAATACCTTTGTTGTAACGGGTCGCGTATAACGGCAACGCGCGCTACCTGCCCCGCGTCCCCGGCGCGCACAGCTTATCCACTGATTTTACAAGTAATAACCGCAACATCTCGTCACCGAATAATGGGTTTCAGAGTGGCATAATTTCGTATCAGAACTAAACTTAGCGCTGTGACTAGCTAGTCCTTCTTATCTAAGGAACCCTGATATGAGGTCTTGTCTATGACACAACAGAAATACAGAGGTGGTGCCGGTAATTTTGCCAACGATCCAGACCGAGCCAGTGAAGCTGGCAGTGCAGGAGGCAAAGCCAGCGGAGGTAATTTCAAAAACGATCCTGAAAGAGCCAGGGAGGCCGGTCGGAAAGGAGGCAAAAAAAGCCGTCGCACTTCTAAGTAGTTCTGAGTAAGGCGCCTTAAGGAGGTAGTACGCCATGGACTGGCGATTTTTATCCCCTCTCACCCCTGCATTTTTATTCCCGTTCACCCTTTCCAGTAATGCTTTTTACGCCTTATCCATCGTCGCTTATTTCCGCTTCGCTTTGAGGATAATAAGCGTAGCGTGAGAGGAAAAAACGCCGCTTATTTTTAGCAAAACGTAATAAACCTGAGCGGAACGATTTTCAGAAAATACCTGCCTTATAAAAAACAACTGGCTGTAATCACCCAGGCTACAGCAAAGGGAAATAAAAAAATAACCCATTGAATAAGATAGAGATACCACATTGCCGTCGCGCTTAAAATAAGCATTTAGTTTCGCTATTAAATTATTTTTTCGCTGATTGAAAATCACTAAAAACAGGAGAAATATCGCCTGCTCTTTATTTAACCGCAACGATTAAGCGCAATATTTATAAGCTTATTAATTAAGTTGTTCTATATTTACTGGCACCTCAAGTAGTAAAAAAAAGCTGGAGCAATGTGTTATGTCGAATGAAAAAAAGAATAATCCCCTGAGTCATCGGGCCCCCACGACCGGCCCGGAATCATCACAGCCTGGACTGGGCTCACTGGCTCCTAAAGATGGTTCACATCAGCCACCAGCCGAACCGACACCGCCGGGTAAGAAACCCACGGCACCAGGCAGTCTTAAAGCCCCCGATACTCACAGCAGCAAACTCGATCAGCTAGCAGCGAACCGTAAAGATGGAACGGGCAGCCCGCTTACCACCAATCAGGGCACCCGTATTGCAGACGACCAGAACTCGTTACGCGCCGGTGCGCGTGGGCCGACGCTGCTTGAAGATTTCATCATGCGGGAGAAAATCACCCATTTTGACCATGAGCGAATTCCGGAACGTATCGTTCATGCGCGAGGCTCGGCGGCACACGGCTATTTCCAACCTTACTGCTCAATGAAGGACGTGACCAAAGCTCATTTCCTGAGCGAGCCAGAGCAGATTACGCCGGTGTTTGTGCGCTTCTCCACGGTTCAGGGCGGCGCGGGTTCAGCGGATACGGTGCGCGATATCCGTGGCTTTGCCACCAAGTTCTACACCGATGAAGGCGTTTTCGACTTAGTGGGTAATAACACGCCGGTGTTTTTTATTCAGGACGCCCACAAATTCCCCGACTTTGTGCATGCGGTGAAACCCGAGCCACACAATGAAATTCCACAGGGCCAAAGTGCTCATGACACCTTTTGGGATTATGTGTCGCTACAACCTGAAACCCTGCACAACGTGATCTGGGCAATGTCTGACCGCGGTATTCCGCGCAGCTATCGCACAATGGAAGGCTTTGGTATTCACACCTTCCGCCTGATTAACGATGAAGGCAAAGCCACGTTTGTTCGCTTCCACTGGAAACCACTGGCAGGTAAAGCCTCGCTGCTGTGGGACGAATCGCAGAAGCTGACCGGGCGCGATCCGGACTTCCACCGTCGCGATCTGTGGGAAGCGATTGAAGCGGGTGACTTTCCGGAATTCGAGCTTGGCCTGCAGCTGATCCCGGAAGAGGATGAGTTCAAGTTCGACTTCGATATTCTGGATGCCACCAAGCTGATTCCTGAAGCGTTGGTCCCTGTCATGCGGGTCGGTAAAATGGTGCTGAATCGCAATCCGGATAACTTCTTTGCAGAAACAGAGCAGGTTGCGTTCCACCCGGGCCATATCGTACCTGGGCTCGACTTTTCCAACGATCCTCTGCTTCAGGGCCGACTGTTCTCCTACACCGATACGCAAATCAGTCGCCTCGGTGGTCCTAACTTCCATGAGATCCCGATTAACCGCCCGGTTTGTCCATATCACAACTTCCAGCGCCAGGGCATGCACCGGATGGATATTGACACCAATCCGGCCAACTATGAGCCCAACTCAATTAACGATAACTGGCCTCGCGAAACACCGCCTGCGGCAAAAGGTGGCGGTTTCGAGAGCTATCAGGAACGTGTTGAGGGGTATAAAGTCCGTGAACGCAGTCCATCCTTTGGCGAATATTATTCTCAACCTCGCCTGTTCTGGAACAGTCAGACCGAGATCGAACAGCAGCACATCATTGGCGCGTACTCTTTCGAGCTGAGTAAAGTCGCCCGTCCTTATATTCGCGAGCGCGTGCTTGACCATCTGCTGCGCATTGATGTCAAACTGGCGCAAGGTGTGGCAGCCAATCTGGGTATTGGCCTTAGCGACGAACAGCTGAATACCGCTGCGCCAAAAGACGTGAATGGTCTGCAGAAAGATGACAGCCTGAGCCTGTATGCGATTCCGGATGGTGACATCAAAGGTCGTCAGGTGGCGCTGCTGTTGAGCGAAGGCGTGAAGGCTGAGGACGTGTTGCACATCCTGCAGCATCTGAAAGCCGCAGGCGTGCATACTAAACTGCTGGCAGCGCATATGGGCCAGGTCAGCGCCGACGACGGTTCTCTGTTACCCATCGATGCGACGTTCAACGGTCTCCCTTCACTGACCTTCGATGCCGTAATGGTACCTGATGGTAACATTGACGCGCTGCTGAAAAGCGGTGACGCGCGCTACTTCCTGCTGGAAGCCTACAAGCATCTGAAAGTCATCGGCCTGAGTGGCGACGCACGTCGCTTTAAAGCGCAGTTTGATCTGGATGAAAACCAGCAAGAAGAAGGCATTGTGGAAGCCGATAATGCTGAAATTGCGCTGATGAATGATTTTACCGCCGCCATGGCAGAACATCGCGTCTGGTCGCGCAGCCAAAAAGCACAGACCATTCCGGCCTGATCCTGGTTCCAGCCATTCCGATTGGGGTGGCTGGAGCACGGGGCGCGCGAGTGTCACACCTGCCCTTTCTGTTTTCCCTGCAAAACCGCTGCTTTCAGCGGTTTTTTACTGCAAAAGCCCTGGTCTTTATCTGATTTACCGCAGACAGCTGCAGAAGGATGTCGGGGTGATCGGACAACTCTGTCATGTAGAAGGGAAAAAAGGTGCGCTGTTCATTGTGCACCGCGACCGTAAATGCCGCAGCGTAGTCTATGATTACTTGTTGAGAGTCGTGTGAAGCAGGCGCTGCCGGGTGCCTGAAGCGGTATTACACATAACATTTTCTGAATAATGGCGCTGGTTAAGGCTGTTAAGGCGTACCGACCTCCTGGGCGCTGAATCTCGCTGACATACCTTTGAACTCGCCTCATCGGCTTAACGATAGCGCGAGGATGTTTATTGCGTACTTTCTGGTTAACGAGGCAACGGAATGGGATCTACATCTTTTTTTAAGAGTTGGGGAAGTGAATTTCTGGCTGATGGTACCGTGCGTTTCCGCGTGTGGGCGACGGGTCAACAGCAGGTCACATTAAGACTTTCCGGTAATGATATCGCGATGACGCCAGCCGAAGACGGCTGGTTTGAGCAGCAGGTCAGCGGTGTACAGGCGGGAGCAGCCTATAATTTCGTGCTGAACGATGGCACGGTGATTCCCGATCCGGCTTCACGCGCGCAGCAAGACGACGTCAACGGCCCTTCTCTGGTCATCGATCCTGGTCACTATCATTGGCAGAACACCAACTGGCAAGGTCGTCCGTGGCAGGAAAGCGTGGTCTATGAAATGCATATGGGCACCTTCACCGAAGAAGGAACCTTCCAGGCCGCGATAAAGAAACTGCCTTACCTGGCTGAAACCGGCATCACCATGATTGAAGTGCTGCCCGTCTCTCAGTTCGGTGGTCAACGTGGTTGGGGTTACGATGGCGTGCTGCTTTACGCACCTCACGCAGCGTACGGTACGCCTGACGATTTTAAGGCGTTTATTGATGCAGCCCACGGTTATGGCATTGCGGTGGTACTGGATATTGTGCTTAACCACTTTGGCCCGGATGGTAACTATCTGCCGTTGCTGTCGCCTGACTTCTTTCATAAAGACCGGATGACGCCGTGGGGCGCAGGCATTGCTTATGATGTGGATGCGGTGCGACGTTATATCGCCGAAGCCCCGCTCTACTGGCTGCAGGAGTACCATCTTGACGGCTTGCGCTTTGACGCCATCGACCAGATTGAAGACATTTCAGACAAGCATGTTTTGACTGACATTGCCGAACGCATTCGTGCCGATATTCCCGATCGCCAGATTCACCTCACCACCGAAGACTGTCGCAACGTTATCTTTCTGCATCCCAGAGCAGAAGATGGCTCCGCCCCGCTGTTTACCGGGGAATGGAATGATGATTTTCACAATGCCGTTCATGTGTTTGCCACGGGCGAAACGCATGCTTATTACCAGGATTTTGCCGAACAGCCAGAGAAACGCGTGGCGCGCGCGCTGGCTGAGGGCTTTGTCTATCAGGGCGAGGTCTCCGTGCAGTCCGGCGAAAAGCGCGGCGTTGACAGCACCGGTCAACCCCCGGTGGCCTTTGTGGACTTTATCCAGAATCACGATCAGGTCGGCAATCGCGCGCAGGGAGAACGGCTGATTTCGCTGGCCGGGGCCGAACGTACCCAGGTGCTGCTGGCCACGCTCCTGCTGTCGCCTCACATCCCTTTGCTGTTTATGGGGGAAGAGTACGGCGAAACCCATCCTTTCCTGTTCTTTACCGATTTCCATGGCGATCTGGCCAAAGCGGTGCGAGAAGGCCGGGCGAGAGAGTTTGAAGGACACGCGGGCCATGAAGGTGAAAGCGTTCCCGATCCCAATGACGAAGCGACCTTTACCCGATCAAAACTGGACTGGCGCAAGCTGGAAAGTGAAGAAGGAAAACGTTGGCTGAAGCTGACCCGTTCGCTTCTGGCCATCCGGCAGCAGTACATTGTGCCGCTGCTGGCAACGGCGGGCGGGCATAGCGGGAAGGTGCTGGAAACCGCAAAGGGATTCGTTGCCGTAAGCTGGACGTTCCCAGCCGGAACCCTCTCTTTGGCATTGAATATCGGTGAACAGGATCGTCCCCTGCCAGAGATGCCGGGGGAAACCCTTTTTGCCTGGCCGCAACCGGCAGACAATCTGCCGCCAAACGCAATGATTGTTCGTCTGGCTGCCGGAGAGCATAAATGAGTATTCCAACCGCGACCTACCGTATTCAGTTCCGAAATGGCATGACCTTTGACCGCGCGGCGGCGCTGATTCCTTATCTGAAACACATCGGCATCAGTCATCTCTATGCTTCGCCAGTCTTTACCGCGACCCGTGAATCTACCCACGGGTATGACGTGACCGACGTGAATCAGATCGATCCGGCCATTGGTGGCCGCGCGGGGTTTGATCGTCTGGCGCAGGCGTTGAAACAGGCCGGTATGGGATTCATCATTGATATCGTTCCCAACCACATGGCGGCATCGCTGGAAAACGGCTGGTGGTACGACGTGCTGGAACACGGCCAAAACAGTCGCTATGCCCACTATTTTGATATCGACTGGTCACGCCGTTTGACGCTGCCGTTTCTGGGCGATGATCTCGACACCGTGCTGGAAAACGGAGACCTCGCCGTCAAACGCGATCCGCAAACCGGCAAACCGGCACTGGCCTATTTTGAGAGCTACTATCCCCTGACCCCGGAAAGCTGGCAGGGACGTGAAGAAGCGGTTCTCCAGCTTCGCAGCAAAGCCGAGCTGGCGGCCCTGCACCAACAGCAACCCTGGCGACTGATGTCGTGGCGCGATGCCGCCCAGGATCTCTCCTACCGCCGTTTCTTTGAGGTTACTGGCCTGGTCGGTGTGCGGGTGGAAGATCCGGCAGTGTTCAGGGATGCGCACCGGCTTATTCTGGAACTGGTGCACAGCGGCGCGGTTGACGGCCTGCGTGTCGATCACGTTGACGGGCTGGCCGATCCAAAAGGATACCTTGAACAGCTACGCCACGATGCCGGTGCGGCATGTTATATCACCGTCGAGAAAATCCTGGGTGAGGGAGAACAGATCCCCGCCGACTGGCCGATTTCGGGCACCACCGGCTACGAGTTTATCGCCGCGCTGTCCCATGTCCTGGTTGATAATCATCATCTCGACGGGCTCCGCCAGGCCTATGAGAGCGTCAGTGGCACCGCCGTCCAGATGGCAGACGAACTCCGCAACGCGAAATGCCTGATGGCAGACCGCAACTTTGCGGGTGAATTTTCGCGCCTGATGGATCTGGCTACCGCTATTGCCGCAGGTGAACAGATGACGGTTAACCCGGATCAGCTGCGCGCCGCACTGCGTGAGCTGTTGGTGGCCTTTCCGGTTTACCGCACCTACGGGAATGCGCACGGCCTGCCCGCAGATGACCTGCAACGGCTACAGGATATCGCCAGCAACGTGAAGGCGTCAGCACAGGTGCCGGACAGCCGCACGCTCGATTTCCTGCTACAGATTATGCAGGGCAACGTTGACGCTAAGGTCACCGGACTGGCGGACAGCTTCCGTACCCGCTTCCAGCAGCTCACCGGCCCACTGATGGCGAAATCCATCGAGGACACGCTGTTCTACCGACAGAACCGGGCGCTGGCGCTTAATGAAGTCGGCGCAGAACCCTTGCAGCAGCAGTTTGACCCGCAACAGTTTCATCATGAGATGCAAACGCGTCTTGCGCGCCAGCCGGATGCCCTTACCGCCAGCTCGACGCATGACACCAAGCGAGGCGAGGACGCACGTGCCCGCCTTTACACCCTGACAGAAGCCCCTCAGCGCTGGGCGACGTGCGTGGAACGCTGGCGCGGGCTTAATCGTCAGGCGGTACGTACCCTTGAGGATGGCCCTGCGCCGGAGGCGTCCGTGGAGTGGATGCTGTATCAGGCGCTGGCTGGCGTCTGGCCACCGACCCTGGACCCTCAGGATAGCGCGGGACTGGACGCCTTAGCCGAACGCTTTGCGGGCTATGTGGAAAAAGCGCTGCGTGAAGCCAAGCTGCGTACTGACTGGACAGAGAACAATGCGGCCTATGAGCAGGCGGTGCTGGACTACGCGCGTCATCTGCTTTCACCGACTAATCAGGCTTTCCTGCAGGATTTCGTCGAGGCGCTGCAGCCCTTTATCCAGACCGGGCTGATAAACAGCCTGAGCCAGAGAGTCATCAAGCTGACCGCGCCTGGCGTGCCGGATATTTATCAGGGAAGCGAAGCACTGGACTTCAGCCTGGTCGATCCTGACAACCGTCGTGAGCCTGATTATGCCGCCCTCCAACAGATGTTAGCGGCTGCGACGACCGCCCTGCCCGCTACGCTTGATGGCTGGCTTCAGGGACAGGTTAACCAGCAAGCGACGGTTGCGCTACTGAATGCCCGTCGGGATCGGCCTGAACTGTTCGCCCGAGGCGCTTACCTGCCGCTGACGGCACAGGGCGCGCATTCGGACAGGCTACTGGCCTTTGCCCGTACGCGCGGCAATGACGCTGTTATCGTGATCACCTCCCGGCTGATGTTTAACCCACAGCAAAACCTGGAAACGCCCCCGTCGGCGCGCTGGGCCGCCACAGAGATTGTGTTGCCTGACGAACTGGCACATCGCCGTTACCGTGATGTGTTAAGTGGCCAGGAAATCACCCTGACCGATCGCATTACGCTTGAAACGTTAAATAACTACTGGGCACTGGCATTATTCGCTTGCTGAAAGCAGGTCAGTACATGGACTGAAACGCCGTAACTGGGTTCGTTAATTGAGAGGGATAGATGTCAAATCATCGTTTTGAAATCACGTCGGGATCGAGTCTACAGCTTGGGGCAAACTTTGATGGTAAAGGGGTAAATTTCGCGCTGTTTTCTGCCCACGCAGAACGCGTAGAACTGTGTCTTTACGATCCAGGCGGAAAAAATGAGATAGCCAGACTGGATTTGCCTGAGTTTACCCATGAGGTTTGGCATGGTTACGTGCCTGGTTTACCGCCAGGCACCCTGTATGGCTACCGCGTTTATGGCCCTTACGATCCGGAAAACGGTCATCGTTTTAACCCGAATAAATTACTGGTCGATCCCTATGCGCGCGAACTGGCCGGGGATATTGCGTGGAACGAGGCACACTTCGCTTATGATCTGTACCACGAAGACAAAGACCTGACGTTTGACGATCGCGACAGCGCGCCCTTCACGCCGAAATGCCGCGTGATTGACCCGAATGAATTTGACTGGCAGGACCAAAACCGCCCTCAGGTTCCCTGGTCCGAAACGATCGTTTATGAAACCCATGTGAAGGGCTTCACCCAAATGAACATGGCGCTGCCGCCGGAGATGCGTGGCACTTACGATGGGATGAGCCATTCATCGACGGTGGGCTATATCAAAAGCCTGGGCATTACCTCGGTTGAACTGTTGCCAGTGCACTGGTTTCCAGACGATCAACACTTGCTGGATAAAGGGCTGAAAAACTTCTGGGGCTATAATTCGCTGAACTTTTTTGCCCCGGCGACGCGCTATTTCGGTCCGCGCGGCATTCAGGGTTTCCGGGATATGGTGCGCGCCTTTCATGATGCGGGCATCGAAGTGATCCTTGACGTGGTTTACAACCACACCGCCGAGGGCAACGAGCTTGGCCCAACCCTGTCCTTTAAAGGCATCGACAACTTCTCTTACTACCGCACCTTGCCGGACCAGCATCGTTACTACATCAACGACACCGGCACAGGAAACACCGTGAATACCTCTCATCCGCGCGTGTTGCAGATGGTCACGGATTCCCTGCGTTACTGGGCCGACTCCATGCATATCGACGGTTTTCGTTTCGACCTTGGCACCATTCTGGGCCGCGAACCGGAAGGCTTCGACCCACGTGGCGGCTTCTTCGACGCCATCACCCAGGACCCGTTGCTCTCCCGGTTAAAACTTATTGGTGAGCCCTGGGACATCGGCCCTGGCGGTTATCAGGTCGGCGGCTTCCCACCGGGCTGGGCAGAATGGAACGATCAGTATCGCGATACCGTGCGCGATTACTGGAAAGGGAACAATGTCTCCACCGATTTTGCTGCGCGCCTGCTTGGCTCCGGCGATCTCTATGACCAGCGCGGACGCCGCCCCTGGGCCAGCGTCAACTTTATCACCGCGCATGATGGCTTCACGCTGAACGACCTGGTGTCCTACAACGAGAAGCACAATGCCGATAACGGTGAGGACAACAACGACGGCCACAATGATAACCGCTCGTATAACTATGGTGCCGAAGGCCCCACGGACGACGAGGGTATCAATGCGGTTCGTGAGCGTCAGAAGCGTAACTTTCTTGCCACGTTATTTTTCTCGCACGGTACACCGATGCTGCTGGCGGGCGATGAGTTTGGTCGCAGCCAGATGGGAAACAACAACGGTTACTGTCAGGACAGTGAAATTTCATGGGTTCACTGGGACAACCTGCCCGCCTCCGCTGAAGCCTTGCGTGAGTTCACGCGCCACGTCATCTCGCTGCGTAAAACCCAGCCGCTGTTACGGCGTGAAAGCTGGCGCGATGGAATGGAAATTAAGTGGTTCAATGCCGGTGGTGGATTACAGCAGGCGGAACAGTGGGACGAAGGCTCAACGCTCGGTGTCTATATCGGCCGCCCGGACCTGCAACATCAGGACGGTGTCTGGTATGACGTGCTCATGCTGATCAACCCGTTTGAAGGCAACGTCCCCTTCCGTATTCCTCAGTTTGGGGAAGGCGGATGGGTACTGGAGCTGACCACCAGCGATGTGAGCAAACACGGAATGGTGATCACCAAAGAGAAGGACTTTGAGCTGGAAGGCCGGAGCATGGCCCTGTTCAGAAGGCCGTAACGGCGTCCTGCGCAACGCGATTCGGGCGCTTAGCGGTTAAACAATACGCATCCGGTCCCGTTGCGCTTGACCTGGGCCACAGGGCTGCCAGGCTGAACAGGGTTATAACAGCAAGCGACGCCATTAAGGAGGCAAAATGTCCAGATTTACAGGTAAAATCGTTGTAGTGACAGGAGCCGGTTCAGGAATTGGTGAAGCGAGTGCCAGGCGTTTTGCACAGGAAGGCGCCTCTGTCGTACTGGTTGGACGTCATCAGGATAAGCTGCAAAAAGTGTTAGCACAGTTGCCTGGCGACAGTCATCTGGCTACCGCCTGCGATGTCGCCGAGGCCGATCAGGTAAAAGCCCTGGCAGCCCGCGTCGAAGAGAAATATGGCCGGGTTGACGTGCTGGTCAATAATGCCGGGATTATCGTGCAGGGGCGCATCCATGAGATCGAACCTGCCGACTGGAAGAAGCTGATGAGTGTCGATCTCGACGGCGTATTCCACTGCGTTCACTTCTTCATGCCCGCCCTGCTCAAATCCAAAGGCAACGTGGTGAATATCTCATCGGTATCCGGTTTGGGTGGCGACTGGGGAATGAGCGTGTACAACGCCGCCAAAGGCGCAGTGACCAACTTTACCCGGTCACTGGCAATGGATTACGGCGCTGACGGCGTGCGGGTAAATGCAATTTGTCCCGGCTTCACTTTCACCGATCTGACCGAAGGCGTGAAAAACGATCAGGCGCTGCTTGAGCGCTTCTACGATCGCATTCCGTTAAGGCGTGCGGGTGAGCCTGAAGATATTGCTGATGCAATAGCCTTTATTGCCAGTGAGGACGCGCGTTATATTACAGGCGCTAATCTCCCGGTTGATGGTGGCCTGACCGCTTCTAACGGACAGCCTAAACAGGCTTAATATGAATAAAGCAGCTGTTCGCAGCTGCTTTATTACACTGCGTGCCCTGCACTATTAATACGATGCGTGTTTAGCGGTTATTCGCTCTTAACGCGGCAGTGAACGCCCCGCCTTCATGACCCGATTTTTCACGCCCTTCCGACACCTTGTGCCGACAAGATGAAACGCACGCTCAGCGCTGGCGCAGCATACTCCGTTCAGGACGACTTTGGCGTATGACGCATGGGCATGGCCCGACTGCGTGCTGCCAGGCTTCTGCCAGCACTGGGGCACACGTACGGGCTCAGGCAGGCGGTACACAGGATGACGTCGGGGTGATGAATTTTGGCCACCGTTAAGGCTTGCTGACGGGTATACAGCGAACCAATAAATTCACGTCCACGGCCGTTATCCAGATGAATACAACCTTCTTTATGAATTATCCATCCGCCTCGGGTATAAGGACAGACATAATAGTAGCTTGATTTAAGCATAAGATTGCCCCTGGTGGTCGCTGTGCCAATGAGGTAGAAAAAGAGTTAATTACGATTTAATTTAATAATGTAGCGTTGTTGACCTTAGCTGAGAATTATCCCTAAAACTACAGAGATAATTATAAAACCGTGGTTTTGAGATTTATTCGCAGTGGGCGGTTTCGCATAGGTTAACGTCTTATGAGCATCGGGTTTCAGGAAATGGCATTGTTCGCCAAATCAGGTCTGATCCTTTAATCATTGCGTTTAAACCCGTCACTGTGCATACCGCTTAAAAAAACATATCAAATCAACACGCTGCTATTTTCTGCCCGGCTATGGACGTAAGGCCAAAGGGATAATTTGATTACGCCAGATAACCTTATCGCAGACTGCGCCAGCCGGATTTATTAGTGGGCGATAAAATGCAAAAAAGATACTACTATTCAATACCTAACGGCTGAACTACTGATATAATAGAAACTATGCGTAACACGCTGGTAAAGAACAGAATAATAAAAAATCTGTTTACCGCCGACCCGGTCTGTTATCCACCCCATGGATTGATCGCGTTAACTCTTCTGTGACAACGGAACATCACAGGTAAGCGCCCCCTGGTGCAGTGCTGGTGAAGAGCATGGCACAGACACATTTTGCGATGATATGACAGCAGGATCAGGCTCTGCCTGATAAACGCTCTGGCAATGTGTGCGGTAAAAAAACAAGAATCTGGAAGACTTTATGCTGTCTACAATTATCTATCGCAGTCACATCGCTGACCACGTTCCGCTTAAGATGCTGGAAGGATTAGTCACTAAAGCTAACAAAATAAATGAGACATCCAGTGTAACCGGCATTTTATTATTTAACGGTACCCATTTTTTTCAGGTGCTTGAAGGACCTGAAGCGGATGTCCTGGCGGTTTATGAGCGTATTTGCCGCGATTCCAGCCATCATAATATTGTGGAATTAATGCGTGATTACGCCCCTTCTCGTCGTTTTGGTAACGTGGGCATGGAGCTGTTTGACCTGCGGGAATACGATAAAACCACAGTGCTCAATGCCGTGCTGGAAAAAGGCACGACTAAATATCAACTGACGTACGACGATCGGGCGCTTAAGTTCTTACGCACGTTTGTTGAAGCGCGAGAGAAAGAAAATTATTTTGAAATTCCCTCTGCGGACAGCTGGGATTTTATTCAGGATGATGCGGAAACACGCGAAGGTGATGCGGCAATGATCGATCAGGAGGGCGTAAATTTTGCCTTTCAGGCGATCATTGATCCCTTTGCCCGTAAAATCGTTTCCCTTGAAGCCCTGCTGCGCGGCCGTCAGGGGGAAACACAACAGCATTATTTTTCGCGCCTTGCACCCGAGGATATCTACCGCAACGATTTGCACTCTAAGCGCACCGCCTTTGCCCAGGCAAAAGCACTGGGCGTCGACGGTATCATGCTGTCAGTTAACCTGCTGCCAATGTCGTTGGTCGTGGTGCCCGATGCAGTCGCTTTTTTGCTGGCGGAAATTCATGCCCAGGATCTGGTGCCCGAACAAATTGTGGTTGAGTTCACCGAAAATGAAATCATCTCACGCCTTGATGAATTTGCCGCCGCGCTAAAACAGCTTAAAGCCGCCGGTATTAGCGTTGCGCTGGATGATTTTGGCGCGGGCTATGCCGGGTTGTCATTACTGACGCAGATTCAACCCGATAAAATAAAAATCGACCGCAGCATTATCAGTAACGTGCACAAGAGCGGGCCGAAGCAGGCGATTGTGCACGCTATTTTAGCCTGTTGTTCGTCTCTGGAAATTAGCGTCATTGCAGAAGGGATTGAACAACCTGAAGAGTGGATGTGGCTGGAAGCCGCCGGCATTTCACAGTTCCAGGGGTTTCTTTTTTCCTGGCCTAAGTTAAACGGTGTCTCTGCCGTCGCCTGGCCCGAGCTTAAATAAGGCTTAGCACGAAAACGTAATAAATTTTGCGTTTCCCTTGCCGGAAATAAAACGTGCTGCTAAATATGAGTAGCACGTTTCAGATTGTGTCATTGCTCTGCAATATTTAACGTGCACGCTGTTTTTTAAATTAACGATGATGTTAAGCAGTCAGATGTTCAGTGTTAAAGACCGATGCAACGCGCAGTGTTCAGGCGCGCCCCACAGGTAAAGCATTTGAGGGACTGAATGAAGCAAATCATCCGCGGTGATAAAGAACCCGTCCATATCGTAGCCGCCTCGCGCGCGCTTGAAGCCCATATGTCTCGCTATGGTGAGGGCAATAAATACCATCCGGTTATCTATTCAATTGCCTATCGCAGCAAATACTACCAGGTCGAAGTCATTACACGTCGGGAAACCATCGTGGCAACCGTCATCACGGGCGTGCGTAATCTGACGCATCTTCCCGGGGTGGCCTGAGCCGCTACGTCCACGTCTTTCAAGGGGACAGCTTCTGTCCCCTTTCTTTTAGCGCGTATATAACGGATTGGCGGGATAGATTGCACCGATAACGCTTTTGGCACGCGCCCCGGTGACCGCCGGCAAATTCCCAGGCAGGCCCGACAGGGTGCGAAATGCCAGCCAGGCAAAAGCCAGGGCTTCCATATCATCACCGTTAATGCCAGCCGAATCGGTCGTGGTCACCTCGGTACCGGCAAGATGCGCTGCCAGACGTGACATCAGTAATGGATTGCGGCTGCCGCCCCCACAGACCAGTAAACGATCGCACCCGTCATTGAGCTGCACCTGTTGCGCAATGCTGATGGCAGTAAACTCGTTGAGCGTGGCCTGGACGTCCTGTGCGGCGATGCCGGGGAAATGGCGCAGGTGTTGTTCCAGCCAACTCAGATTAAACAGCTCCCGCCCGGTACTTTTTGGCGGCGGCAAGGCTAACCAGGGCTCACGCAGTAAAGCCTCCAACAGAGCATGACTGACGTGGCCACTGCGTGCCCACTGGGCATCTTTATCATAGGCTTTACCCTGATTGCGCCAGATCCAGGCATCAAGCAGCATATTGCCCGGCCCGGTATCAAACCCCCGAACAGGCTGTCCCGGGATCAGCAAAGAGAGATTGGCGATCCCGCCTATATTCAGCACCATGCGACGTTCAGTGGCATCCATCAGCAAGGCCTGATGGAAAGCCGGCACCAGCGGGGCACCCTGCCCACCCAGCGCCATGTCTCGCCGCCTGAAGTCACCCACCACCGTGATACCGGTCGCGGCAACAATCTGATTGTGGTCACCGATCTGGAGCGTATTCGGTGCCGCGCTCTGCGGCTCATGCCACACGGTCTGACCGTGGCAGCCGATGGCCACGATATCGCCCACCTCAAGGGATTCTCGCTGCATCAGGGTCAGTACCGCTTCAGCAAACAACTGCCCCAGTCGCGTATCAAGTTGCCCTAATTGTGACAACGTCAGGGTTTGCCCCTGACATATCGCCAGAATCGCCTGACGCAAATCAGGCGGCATGGGATGGCAGTAGCTTGCCTGCTGCGCCACCATATTTTCGTCGATAGCTGCCAGCACCACATCCACACCATCAAGGCTGGTACCCGACATCACGCCGATGTAGCGTCCTGATTTCATAGCCTTTCCTTTCGTTGTGGTGAAAATGTTATTACGCGGGTATAAGCGTGACAAACTCTCCCCGCTAAATCCATGATTAATTTGTTTTTAATCAATTAATTGCCTGTCAGTTAACGCCTTTGAACTTTTTCTGTTATCGATTGAATCATTGTTAAATTTTAACGGTCTATGCTGGCGTCAGCCATGTTTTGTTCCGACAAAGGTCAACTATCCAGCTTTATGTCTTATACTGTTTACAGGATTTCGCGAGAGATATGGCGCATTCTTGAATAAAGGAGTTTTCAAATGATTAAGCGTGTAATTGTGGTCGCTTTGACTGGTGTAATGCTTGCAGGTTGTAGCAATACCGATACGTTGTCGGGCGATACCTACAGCGCCAGTGAAGCCAAACAGGTTCAGAGTGTTTCATACGGTACGTTGGTGTCCGTGCGTCCGGTTAAAATTCAGGGCGGCGATGACAGTAACATCATCGGCGCAATCGGCGGTGCGGTGCTGGGTGGCTTCTTAGGCAACACCATCGGCGGTGGCGCAGGACGCAGTCTGGCAACGGCCGGCGGTGCGGTGCTGGGTGGCGTTGCAGGTCAGGGCGTACAAGGTGCGATGAATAAATCTGATGGTGTCGAGCTGGAAATCCGCAAGGATGACGGCAATACCATCATGGTGGTGCAGAAACAGGCGGCCAGTCGTTACTCCGTCGGACAACGTGTGGCAATGGCGACTGACGGCAGCCAGGTTACCGTTTCTCCACGCTAACGCAGTAACCTACCGACGCCAGTGCTGCCGCACTGCGCGTCGGTGTTATTTCTCTTTGTTCTGTAGCTCGAGGATATTCTTCTCAAGGCGTGCAATCAGCGACACCATCTGATTGATTTCATCGCGGCTGATACCGGAGAGGATGTCATCCCGGGTAATATCAATCACGTGTTCAACCTGCTGAATAACCGGCTCTGCCTGCTGCGTCAGTTTGATGCGTTTGGCACGGCGATCGTGCGCACAGGTGGTGCGGGTAATTAACCCTTTTTCTTCCAGTTGATCTAAGGTTCTGACCAGCGAAGGTTGCTCGATGCCAATGGCTTTGGCTAACTGAATTTGTGACTGCTCAGGGGGAAGCTGATGGATATTGTGCAGTGTGACCCAGTGCGTTTGAGTCAGGTCGAGCGGTTTCAGGCGCTGATCTATCAGTGCGCGCCAGATGCGTACCAGTCTGGACAGGTCCGTTCCGAGAGGGGTATCCATGTTATCTCCTTATAATTTAGTATGCTAGCTATCAAGCGGCATTGTATAGTATTTTGCAAGCTTGAAGGTTAAATTACAAATAACTAAGTGAACAGTTTCGGCTGAAAATATTTCACCATCCGGTTCCAGGATGCACCACCATAATGGATATCATCAACCACGGATTTCTTACTGTTCACCCGCTCACGGAACTGATTTTCGGGGCGTCACTTTACTTCCCTCCCCTGTTTAAAGCGGTGCTGGCCGGTTTTTTTCTCTGGTTGCTGATTCACCCACTGCTGCGCGGCTGGCTCGCCTCCGGCGAAGTCTGGCATCCCACACTGTTTGATCTCTCCATGTTCGTGCTGTGCGTAACTGGCTCACTCTGGCTGATGGATCACGGATGAAAAAGATGACATTTTCCGGATTAAAGTACTTCTCCACGCTGATTGTTTTCACCATCGCGTTGCTCAGCGCCTGGTGGGCCTGGAATTACTACATGCAGTCACCCTGGACACGGGATGGAAAAGTCCGTGCCGAGTTGGTGGATATCACACCACAGATATCAGGGCGCATCGTTGCGCTAAAAGTGACAGATAACCAGTTTGTCCATCAGGGAGACACCTTATTCACACTGGACCCGGTGCCGTGGCAGATCGAACTGAACAAAGCCGATGCGCAACTCAGCCAGGCAAAAGCCGACCTCGCCAAAGCCCAACATGAATTCAGCAGACGAAGTAAACTGCCGCGCAATACGATTTCTGGCGAAGATCTGGATGTGGCTCGCCTGAATGCGGATGCGGCGCTGGCCAGCGTGAAAGCCGCGCAGGCACAGCGGGATCAGGCGCAGTGGAATGTGCAGCAAACCACCGTTACTGCCCCCACTGACGGTTGGATAAGTAATCTGACCCTGCGACCCGGTAACTACGCCAGCGCGGGCACGCCGCTCTTTGCCCTTGTCGACAGCCATTCTTATTATGTTGTGGGCTATTTTGAAGAGACCAAGTTGCGCCATATTCATCCCGGCGCCGCTGCCCAGGTGGTACTGTACAGCAGTGGTATGCAGTTGCCCGGCCAGGTCGAAAGCGTGGGACGGGCTATTTACGATCAAAGCCTGGAGGCGGATAACGGTTTACTGCCGGATATCAAACCTAACGTGCCCTGGGTTCGCCTGGCGCAGCGTGTCCCTGTTCGCATTCGCCTCACCGCACTTCCCGATCACGCGCGTTTAATCGCTGGCACGACCTGCACGATTACGATACAGCCATGAATCTCAATGGACTGGCCTGGGGAAACCTGCCCTGGGTGAAGGCGGATCGCAATCAATGGCGCTATGCCCTTCGTAATGCCAGCGCGATGTGTCTTGCCCTGAGCATTGCCTATGGCCTGAATCTGGATGAGCCTTACTGGGCCATGACCTCGGCAGCCGTTGTCAGCTTTCCGACCATCGGCGGTGTGATCAGTAAAAGTCTGGGTCGCATTGTGGGCAGTGTGTTGGGTGCGACGGCTGCCCTGTTGATTGCGGGCCATACGTTGAATGAGCCCTGGCTGTTCGCCTTTTATATTGCCGGCTGGCTGGCGCTGTGCACCTGGGTGGCAAACCACTACCAGAACAACGTGGCGTACGGTTTTTCGCTGGCAGGTTATACCGCGGCGATTATTGCCTTCAGCTGCGTCAATCTCACCGATATCGCCAGCCTGTGGGACATCGCGCAGGCTCGGGTGTGCGAAGTGATTTCCGGGCTGCTGTGCGCGGGCTTTATGATGATGCTCTTGCCCAGCACTTCTGACGGCGATGCGTTAATCAACGCGCTAAAACAGATGCACACTCGCCTGTTGGAGCACGCCACGCTGCTGCTGCAGGACACCCGCAATGACGGGATACGCACGGCGCATGAAGCGGTGATTGGGCAGATCCTCACCATGAATTTATTACGCATTCAGGCCTTCTGGAGTCATTACCGCTTTCGCCGCCAAAATAACGTGCTGAATTACATCCTGCATCAACAGTTACGGTTGACCAGCGTACTGTCCAGCCTGCGTCGTATGCTGCTGAACTGGCCCGACGCGCCTGAGACGGTGTTTGTGGCGTTAGAGAGCCTCACACGTGAGCTGGCGAAACCAGACTGTAATAAGTACCGCCTGGCAGCACTGCTCCGCACCATTACGCCAGCCGGTGACGGCGACTATCGGCAACGCGCTTTTTGTCAGCGGCTGCGCTATTTCTGCTGGATGTATCTCAACGTATTACGCTGGATACGGTTGCTGGAGCACGCCGATGGGGAGAGGCGCTTTCAGCCACCCGCCGTGTCGGCGCTCGCCAGTGAAAGCGACAGTGCGGAAGCGGGCTGGAGTGCACTGCGCACCTTTACTGTGGTGGTTGCGGGCTGCGCATTCTGGATGACGACGCAATGGTCCTCTGGCGCGTCGGCATTGACCTTTACGGCAATTGCCTGCGTGCTTTACGCCTCGGCGCCCTCGCCCACGGGCAGTATCACATTATTACTGAAAACGCTGCTGTGGCTGTTTGCGTTTAGCTTTGTTTTTAAATTCGGTCTTATGGTGCAGTTTGATCAGCTGTGGCAGCTGCTGGCGATCTTATTTCCGCTGCTGTTGACTCTGCAACTGTTTCGGGTGCAACAGAAACAGCGGGCCGCCATGTGGGGCCAGTTTATTGTTTTCCTGGGATCGTTTCTGGCCGTCACCAACCCACCCGACTGGGATTACCAAACGTTTTTTGACGGTAATATCGCCAAAGTGTGTGGCGTGCTGCTGGCCTGGCTGGCGTTTCAGATACTTCGGCCCAGTTCAGACAGCCGCCGTAGCCGACGCCATATTCAGTCTTTACGTATGGCGTTTCTGGATCAGCTTCGTCCCCGACCTCACCTGAGCGAAAACCGCTTCGAGTCACTGATCTATCATAAGATTGGTCAACTCAGCAGCAGTCGGGATGAAACGGCGCGCGTCTGGTTACTGCGCTGGGGCGTGGTCCTGCTCAACTGTTCACATCTCGTCTGGCAGCTGCGCGACTGGCAAACCGGATCATCGAGACTGAATGCCTGCCGCGTGCGCGCGATGCAGGATCTGCAGCACGTGATGAGCCTTCGCGGTGTGCAGCACCGGCAACTGGATGCGGCGCTGGACGCGCTACAGACGATGATCGAGGAAACTCTGCGGGAAAATACCCGCGAAGCCAGCACGCTTGCGGGATTGCTGTGGCGATTACGCTGTTCGCTGGATCAACTGAAGCAGGCGATTCCCGACTGATTACTGGCAATACTGCTGATGCTGCCGGTTAAAATCATCCTGCAGCTGCTGCACGGTTTTTTGTCCTTCAAACCGGGTTTTATCCGCCTCTGATACGGGCTCAATAACCAGTGCTTTTTCGTCAGGAGAGAAAATAAAGCGCCGCGAAATAAAGGTGCCGGTAAAGCTTTTCCCGGTAATCCCCCCACAAATCATCACCGCATTATGATGATAGATAGTGGTATCCGTGAAATTGGTCTCAGTGGCGCTACGCAGAACATTCTGGCAATGCGCGTCTTGAAGTTTTTGCATCACATCCCGACTCAACCGCTCACGCCCTCTCGCGATGTGTTCACACCGAATGCGCGCAGGATTGGTATCAATGGTGCGCTGAAGTTCACGTCCGGTTTCGGTGACCAACTGCGTATCATTCGGTTTATCGCATCCTGCCAGCAGCAAGCACAGTAACCATGCGCCCTTCCATTTCATCTGTCCTGCTCCTCAGGTTGTCAGGCTTTATGACGGGAATCAGTATCATAGGGGGGAATAAGGCGATGATGCTACAACAAATGTTCAACAAGCGAAAAGCATTGCTGGCGGCCACCTGCGCCGCCAGACTGGCCCGTCAGATAACGCCGCAGGCAAACCGGGCACCGCCGCCGCCAAGCGGTTTCGGATGATCTGCATGATTATCGCCACCGACATGGATCATCAGCGCTTTGCCTTTCACCTCACTGAGGGTTTTGATGCGTGGTGCCAGCACGGGGTAGCTTGCCTTGCCCTGCTCATCGACATAGAGAGCAGGCAGATCGCCCAAATGCCCTTCACCGTAAGGCCCGAGGTGTTTACCGGTATTTTCCGGGTCCAGATGGCCCCCCGCAGCCCCTGCGGCTACCGTTTTCCCCTCTGACTCACCGGGTTCACAGCTGCCTTTGGCATGAACATGGAAGCCGTGAATGCCCGGTTTGAGCCCTGTCAGCATGGGCGTAAACGTTAAACCATACTTCGTTTCTTCGATCTTCACCGTCCCCACGGATTTGCCGATCCCCTGCGGCGACACGTCATGAATCGTCACCTCTTCACTCGCGGCCTGGGCGACGCCGCAGGTTAACAGTGTTAATAACGCGATGGCTTTACCTTTCATTGTGGCTCCTTTCTGCTTTGGGTTTCAGCTTAAGCCTGGCCCCGTCCTGCAAAGATTGCCGCAAATTGACGAATGTTTACGCTCAGGGTACGTCATAGCCCAGGGCAGCTTTACGGATGCGGAACCACTGCTGGCGACTGAGCGACAGATCGGCGGCGCCTGCCGCTTCGGTGACGCGATGTGCCTTGCCCGATCCAATAATAGGTAAAGGTTTACTCGGTAAGCGCATAACCCACGCATACACCACCTGTTCCAGGCTGGATGCGCCTGTCTCCTCGCGGATTTGCGCCAGTTCGTCGCGCAAAGGCTGGAAATGGGGATCGCTAAACAGGCGGCCGCCGCCCAGACATGACCAGGCCATCGGGCGCAGGCGATGCTGCTGGCAGTGGTCCAGCGATCCATCCAGCAGGACGTTTTGCTGAACGGGGGAAATTTCAAGTTGGTTAGTCACCAGGCTAAAGGGCAGCCGCGACTGTAACAGCGCAAACTGCGCAGGCGTAAAATTGGATACACCGAAGTGCAGTACCTTACCGGCCTGGCGCAGTTGCTGAAATGCCTCAGCGACCTCGTCGGCGTCCATGAGCGGATCGGGGCGATGAATCAGTAACAGATCGATATGGTCGGTGTTGAAATAGCGAAGTGAACGTTCGGCGCTGGCAAGAATGTGCGCGGTGTCCGTCACGTAATGACCAATCTGATGTTCTGGTTTAGCCCGGGTTGCAATGCCGCATTTGGTGACGATTTGCAGCCGATGGCGCAAAGCCGGCGCGCATTTTAACGCTTCGCCAAACGCCGCCTCACAGCGGTAGTCACCATAAATATCGGCATGATCGACCGTGGAAACCCCCAGTGAAAGATGGTGTTCAATAAATCCCACCAGCTGCTGAGGCGTCATGCCCCACTCCATCAGACGCCAATAGCCCATAATGAGCGGTGAAAAGTCGGGTCCCTGCGGAGCAATGGCTTGCGGTTGTAACATGGTGTTCTCCCTGTGGCACAAAAAGCGGCTGGTTAGGGAGTATAACGGAAATCGCGCAGGGGTCAGAACAAGGTAGGTTGCTGCGGTTCCTGAGGATCGTCTTTATGCTGTTGGCGCAGCTGGCGCAGGCGGCGCTGGTGGCAGAGACGCAGCACCTCGCGCTTTTGGCTGTCGGTGTAGCGCATCCAGTTAAAACGCTCATCACGGCTGCGCAGGCACCCCACACAGTAGCCGCGTGTATCTGTCTGACAAATACTCCGGCATGGACTGGGCACCGGAAAAAACTCTAGCTGCTCTGCCACGACTGCTCCCACTCAAACGTTAATCCTTCTATTGAAGACAGACTGATGCATTTGTGCAAGAAATAATCACCGCACGCGCCATTTATTCACTTTTCGTCCGTGATGATTTAGCACTCTGTGCCTGCGACGCGATTAAGATTTGCATTAGACCGATTGGTCTACCAGGATAAAGCCCATGAATAAGATGCCACAACGTAATGAGACACGGGAACACTTGCTGGCTACGGGCGAATCGCTTTGCCTGCAGCGCGGGTTTACCGCCATGGGCCTGAACCAGTTGCTGACTCAGGCGGCCATCCCGAAGGGATCGTTTTATTACTATTTCCAGTCTAAAGAAGCCTTTGGCGTCGCCCTGCTGGAGCGCTACTTTATCCGCTACCTGCATGAGGTTGAGCAGCAACTGTCTCACCCCGTGGGTAAGGTCAGTGAACGATTGCTGGGCCATTTCAGGCATGCGCTTGAAATCTTTGAACAACAGGGGCATATCGTCGGTTGTCTGAGTGTAAAACTGTCAGCCGAAGTGTGTGACCTGTCTGAGCCCATGCGCATGGCCCTGCAGCAAGGTGCCAGTCATGTTATTGCCGCGTATGCGCGTGCGCTCAAACTGGCACAGCAGGATGAAGGATTGCAATTGCCTCATCCACCCGAGCAACTGGCTGAACTGCTCTATGTGTTGTGGCTCGGCGCCAGTTTGCAGAGCAAGCTTTCCCGTAAAGCACAGCCCATGAGGCTTGCATTTATTACCCTCGAACAGTGGCTGAAAAATCCGCTGGTATAAAAAACCACAGTTTGTAGACGACCGGTCTACTTGAAAGGAGTTGTTATGGCGAGTACGCAGTTGTTTCGTCCGTTAAAAGTGGGCGCAATTACCGTTCCTAACCGTGTATTTATGGCACCACTGACGCGCTTACGCAGCATTGAGCCAGGAGATATCCCTACTCCGCTGATGGCTGAATACTACCGTCAACGCGCAGGTGCTGGCTTAATTATTACCGAAGCAACACAGATCTCTTTCCAGGCCAAAGGCTATGCGGGCGCACCAGGCTTGCACACGCAGCAGCAAATCGCCGCGTGGAAAGCCATCAATGAAGGTATCCATCAGGCAGGCGGACACAGTGCCGTGCAGCTGTGGCACACCGGCCGTATTTCGCATAACAGCGTGCAGCCAGAAGGCAAAGCACCGGTTGCGCCTTCGGCGATTCCGGCAGGCACCCGCACCTCACTGCGTGCTGAAGACGGCAGCGTTTATCGTGAAGATACGTCAACCCCGCGCGAACTGAGCATCAGCGAAATTCAGCAGATCGTGGCCGATTTCGGTCAGGCTGCCGCCAATGCCCGCGAAGCGGACTTTGACATGCTGGAGCTGCACTCAGCCCATGGCTATCTGATGCACCAGTTCCTGTCTCCGTCATCTAATCTGCGCACCGATGAATACGGCGGCAGCGTTGAAAAACGCGGACGTTTTGCGCTGGAAGTGGTTGATGCCGCGATTGCCAACTGGTCAGCAGACCGCGTAGGTATCCGTGTCTCCCCTGTCGGCAGCTTCCAGAATCTGGATAACGGCCCGAACGAAGAAGAAGATGCGCTGTGGTATATCGCTGAACTGGCGAAACGCAACATCGCTTATCTGCACATGTCAGAACCTGACTGGGCAGGTGGTACACCTTACAGCGATGCATTCCGTCAGAAAGTGCGTGACACCTTCCCTGGCGTGATCATTGGCGCTGGCGCTTATACCGTCGAAAAAGCCGATGACCTCATCAGCCGTGGCTTGATCGATGCCGTTGCCTTTGGTCGTGACTATATTGCGAACCCGGATCTGGCGCAGCGGTTACAAAAAGATGCCCCGCTCAATCCACAACGCCCAGAGTCATTCTACGGCGGCGGCGCAGAAGGCTATACTGATTATCCTGCCCTGTAACATGCATGCAGCCGTGAGACGTTCTCACGGCTGCGGTTATTCTTTCACGGTTATCGTCGCTATACTTAGTAGTTGTGTCATCCGGGAATGACGTTTTAAAAAGAGGAAGCTATGCGTTTACTTCACACCATGCTGCGCGTTGGCGATTTGCAACGCTCCATTGATTTCTACACTCGTGTGCTGGGCATGCGCCTGCTGCGTCAAAGCGAAAACGCTGAATATAAATATACCCTGGCGTTTGTTGGCTACACCGAAGAGAGCGAAGGTGCTGTCATTGAGCTGACCTATAACTGGGGCGTTGACAGCTATGACCTTGGCAATGCCTATGGCCATATTGCACTGGGCGTTGACGATGTTGCCGCCACCTGCGAGCGCATCCGTAAAGACGGCGGTAACGTCACGCGTGAAGCCGGCCCGGTTAAAGGCGGCACCACAGTGATTGCCTTCGTTGAAGATCCCGATGGTTATAAAATCGAACTGATCGAAAATAAACATGCTGGACACGGCCTCAGAAGTTAAGCCGTACAATATCAGCCCGCGCCACGCGGGCTGATTCTCGTTTCCCCTCTCTCTACCTGCTGCAGACGGTGCGCTTTTTTGGCATACTACGCGTTGCCCTTTTTCTGCAATGAGATCCTGATGTCTGAATCGTCTTCCCCCAACGCACTTAATCAACGCTTTCGTGGTTTCTATCCCGTGGTTATCGATGTGGAAACGGCGGGCTTTAATGCGCAAACCGATGCGCTGCTGGAAGTCGCCGCCATTACGCTGAAAATGGATGACGAGGGTTGGCTTCTTCACGACCAGACACTGCATTTTCACGTTGAACCTTTTGTTGGCTCCCTGCTGCATCCGGAAGCGCTCGCCTTTACGGGCATTGATCCCAGCAATCCATTGCGGGGTGCGGTAAGTGAATACGATGCGCTGCACGCCATTTTTAAGATGGTGCGCAAAGGCATTAAAGACAACGATTGCAACCGCGCGATTATGGTGGCGCACAATGCGACTTTTGATCTTAATTTTATTAATGCCGCGGCCGAGCGTGCCAGCCTGAAACGTAACCCGTTTCACCCTTTTGCCACCTTTGATACCGCAGCGTTAAGCGGACTGGTGCTAGGTCAGACGGTACTGGCGAAAGCCTGTAAAGCAGCGGGAATGGAATTTGACAGCAGTCAGGCGCACTCTGCCCTTTATGATACGCAGCAGACGGCTACGCTGTTTTGCGAACTGGTAAACCGCTGGAAGCGTTTAGGTGGCTGGCCATTGGCCATCGCTGAAGAGGCAACGGAAGGGAAAGAGACGGCGGAGTAAAATCCAGTCAAAAGAAAAGGCCGACGATGTCGGCCTTTTTTGTTATTCCGCTTCTTTAAACTTCTCAGCGGTTTCTTTCACCAGCGGCTGCAGTTCGCCGCGCTGGAACATCTCAACAATAATGTCGCAGCCGCCGACCAGTTCACCATCCACCCACAACTGCGGAAAGGTTGGCCAGTTGGCAAATTTTGGCAGCTCTGCGCGAATATCCGGGTTCTGCAGAATATCCACGTAAGCGAAGCGCTCACCACAGGCTGACAGCGCCTGAACCGCCTGAGCAGAGAAACCGCAGCTTGGCAGTTTCGGCGAACCTTTCATGTACAGCAGGATCGGGTTTTCTGCGATCTGGCGCTGAATTTTTTCTACAGTACTCATTATTGCCTTCCTTAATTCGTCACTTCGTGTTTCTTTATTGTAGCGACTTCCCTCCAGGACTGAAAACGAGATTTTGTGCCGGCCAGGGGTAAATCGCCATGTTTGTTAAGTCTGCTGGGGGTTTACTCCCGGGACAAGAATGATAGCCGGAATGAACTCATTAATAATTTGCAATAATTTTGCTGACTTAAGCTACTGAAATTGCTTATTTATGCCTGATTTTTACCCAAGTCATTAATTAATAAAAAAAGGACTTACTGTTTTAAAAAAAACTGGACTAGAATGTCCTCGGCACTGATCCTTGATCAGATTTTTCTTACCCTTGTCAGACACCTGTTGGATCTGACAGCTTAACCAGTAAACGGACTATGCGTTCAATTATTACGCTTCTTATTCTGGCTTTTGCGCAACTGTTCTTTAATGTCGCCGCGGCATCACCGCAGGCGCCGGTTAAGGCCAGCTTGCATAAGGTAGAGAAAAAAAGTGCGCGCGAAGATGAGCGGCGCAAACGACGCACGGTTAAAGCCTCGGCGAAAAAGAGCCGTCCCTCTACAGTGCAAAAAGCCAGTAAAACACTTAAAACCAGTAAAAATGCCACTCACACGGTTCCCTCTCATAAAACCCTCACCAAAACAGCGAGTTCACGTAAGGCGCTAACGAAGAAAGTCGCGGCCAACGCCACCAGTAAAAAACGTTACGGTCATCAACGTGCGGTGAAAGTGGCCAGTGCCGACAGCAAAGAAACCGGCACCATCAAAATGAGCAGTGCACACCGCCAGCGTTATCAAAAAGCGCGTGAAACCGCGATGGCGAAGCTGATGGGCCAACTGGGTAAGCGCTATCAGTGGGGCGGTAAATCACCCCATACCGGTTTTGATTGCAGCGGCCTGGTCTGGTACGCGTACAAAGATGTCGTGAAGTTTAAAATCCCACGTACCGCTAACGAAATGTATCATCTGCGTGATGCTGCGCCGGTGAATCGTGAAGCGCTGGAGAAAGGCGATCTGGTGTTCTTCCGCATTAATGGACGAGGCACCGCCGATCACGTTGGGGTTTACCTGGGCAACGGTAAATTTATTCAGTCACCGCGCACCGGTAAAGATATTCAAATCAGTGCGTTAAGCGAAGATTATTGGCAGCGCCACTACATTGGTGCGCGTCGGGTTATGACGCCAAAAACCGTTCGCTAAACGTCATTATTTAAAAAGCCGGGAAAGGGAAACCTTCCCGGCTTTTTTATTAGTTCAGAATAGCGGTAAAGCTAAACGCGATAATCATCAACAGTGCTGCTGCCGTTGTCATTAATGACAGTTTCAAATCGGTACTCATCACAACTCCTTAGCCATGCGTTTTGTAGGGTTAAGGGATTTTCCCATACGCGCGGGTAAAAATCTCGTTTTATCCGTGCAGCCTTGTTAGAATCCCCCCTTTGTTGCGCAACAGCGCGCAACATCGGTTGCACCAGCACTTTTTTCAGACGTTATTTCCTGCCCCGATATCCCATTACCGGCCAGAAAAACGCTTTTTTTGCAGAAATAACCGTCCGCTGACGCAAACGTTTAACAACATGCTTATCAACATGTTAGGTAAGCCCGGGAGTTTGATTTTCATGGCAACAATTAAAGATGTGGCGAAACGCGCAGGTGTGTCCACCACAACCGTTTCTCACGTGATTAATAAAACCCGCTTTGTTGCGGAAAATACTCGCGAAGCAGTATGGGAAGCGATTCGGGAATTACATTATTCGCCAAGCGCCGTGGCACGCAGCCTGAAGGTGAATCACACCAAAACGCTGGGCTTGTTAGCGACGTCCAGCGAAGCGCCCTACTTCGCCGAAATTATCGAAGCCGTTGAGAATCACTGCTTTGAAAAAGGCTATACCCTGATTCTGGGTAACGCGCATAACGACCTGCAAAAACAGCGCGCCTATCTGTCGATGATGGCGCAAAAACGCGTTGATGGGCTGCTGGTGATGTGTTCGGAGTATCCGGATGATTTGCTGCAAATGCTGGAAGCCAACCGCAATATTCCTATGGTAGTCATGGACTGGGGCGAATCACGTGCCGACTTTACCGATACCGTACTGGATAACGCTTTTCAGGGCGGCTACCTGGCCGGTCGCTATTTGATTGAGCGCGGGCATCGTGACATTGGCGCGATTCCGGGGCAGATGGAGCGTAATACCGGCGGCGGTCGTCATGCGGGTTTCCTTAAGGCGCTGGAAGAAGCTGGTATTCAGCCCCGTTCAGAATGGATTGTGCAGGGTGACTTTGAACCAGAATCCGGTTATCAGGCTATGCAGCAAATCCTGTCGCAAAAACAACGGCCCAGTGCCGTCTTCTGCGGAGGCGATATTATGGCCATGGGCGCTATCTGTGCGGCAGATGAAATGGGCCTGCGCGTTCCCCAGGATATTTCGGTGATTGGTTACGACAACGTGCGCAATGCGCGCTACTTCACGCCCGCACTGACAACCGTACATCAGCCCAAAGCGCAGTTAGGCGAGAAAGCGCTGGAGATGCTGCTGGACCGCATCACCAGCAAGCGCGAAGAGTCACAAACTATCGAAGTCCACCCGACGCTGATTGAGCGACGCTCTGTGGGCTATGGCCCTTACCGCGATTACCGCCGTTAATCCTCGCTTAACCACTCCTGATTTAGCGTTTGCGCATCACCCAGGTAATTGAGAAGCCAGCCCAATGCCGGTGATGCGCGATCTTCCGCCCAGCTGACGCAGCAAGGGCTTTCAGGAAAAGCCTGAGGCAAGGCAAGTTCGCTCACCTCGCCGCTATCCAGCAGCGGCCGGGCTAAATGCCCGGGCACCATCGCCACGCAGAGTCCGGCACGAACGCAGTCCAGCCCGGTCTGCCATTCAGGCACCACCAGCCGACGTTGATTATCCAGCGCCCAGGTCATGCGGCGCGGCAAAGCACGCGAGGTGTCTTCCAGCACCAGCGACGGCCAGTTGCGCAACGCATCATCATCCAGTCTGCTCACCTGAGTTAACGGATGCTGTCGCGCGACAATACAGCGCCAGTTCAGGGTGCCCATATCGCGAAACGCAAACCGACCGCCCACCGGAATAGCCTGCGTTGCCCCTATCGCCACATCGACCCGTCCGTCTGCCAACGCATCCCAGACACCGTTAAACACTTCATAACTGATGTGCAGCTCCATATCGGGAAAGTGGCGATAGAAATCCCTGACAAATTGCCGGGTCCGCTGCGGTTTGACAATACAGTCGACGGCTATGCCTATCTGACCGCGCCAGCCATTGGCTAACTGCTGGCACTGCCGCCGGGTGGCATCCATTTTTTTGATGACGCTGCGCCCTTCGCGCACAAAATGTTCTCCCGCAGGGGTTAAAACCACCTCACGGTGCTGACGTTCAAACAGCGGCACGGCCAGCCAGGTTTCAAGCTGGCGGACGGTATAGCTGATAGCAGAAGGCACACGGTGCAACTCCTGTGCGGCGGCACTGAAACTGCCACCGCGCGCGACGGCATCGACCACTTCAAGCGCATATTCAGACCACATATTCTGCCTTCAAATTTTTTAACAGCAACAGGCAAATTTTACCGTTTCACAGCATGAAGTACAGCTTTTACACTCCCCCGCGTTTATCCTGCAAAAAAGAGAATCAGATGTCAGCTTCAAAAGGATTCATTCCCTATCTTGCCGTGCTCAGTATGCTGGGCTTTCTGGCGACCGACATGTATCTGCCTGCCTTCGGGGCTATGCAGCAAAGTTTCAACACCTCTGCGGGTATGATCAGCGCCAGCATGAGCCTGTTTCTGGCGGGTTTTGCCTGCGGTCAACTGGTATGGGGCCCGCTGTCTGACCGTATTGGGCGTAAACCGGTATTGCTTGCCGGTCTGAGCTTGTTTGCCCTGGGTTGCGCAGGGATGCTATGGGTGGAGGATGTGGTGCTGATGCTGGTGCTGCGCTTTATCCAGGCCATTGGCGTGTGCGCGGCCGCCGTCAGTTGGCAGGCACTGGTGGTCGATCGCTATCCTCCGTCCCGTGCCAATAAAGTCTTTGCCACCATTATGCCGCTGGTCGCGTTGTCTCCTGCGTTGGCCCCTTTGCTGGGTGCCTGGCTGATTGGCCATTTTCACTGGCGTTCGATTTTCGTTGTGCTGACCTTTATCGCGGCAGCCCTGATTATAATTACGCTGCGCCTGCCTTCGGTGCAAAAAACAAGCCGTGCAACACCCTCACAGCCCGGGTTTATGACGCTGCTGCGTTCACGCGCCTATAGCGGCAACGTGCTGATCTATTCTGCCTGTTCCGCCAGTTTTTTTGCCTGGCTGACCGGATCGCCGTTTATCCTGGCGGATATTGGCCTGTCGCCCGCCGATATTGGCTTAAGTTACATCCCGCAGACGATTGCCTTTTTAATCGGTGGTTTTGGCTGCCGCGCGCTGCTTAACCGTTTTAACGGCGCTCGGCTACTGCCGTGGCTGCTGCTCGTCTACAGCCTGAGCGTGCTGGCGCTGTTCGCCGTCGCACTCTCAGGCAGCGTTTCGCTGGCCGCTTTGCTGGTGCCGTTTTGCGGCATGGCAATGGCTAATGGCGCGATTTATCCCATCGTGGTGTCCAGTGCCCTTCTCCCGTTCCCGCATGCCACTGGCAAAGCCGCCGCCCTGCAAAACACATTGCAGCTTGGCCTGTGTTTTGTCGCCAGCCTGGCCGTATCGGCGGGACTGAGCCACGCGCTGTTGACCACCACGCTCATTATGGCGATAACGATTATACTGGCGCTGATGGGCTATCAGTTCCAGCGCCGCGTCTGCGCACAAACTGATATTGCCTCCGCGGCGCATCCCTGCCAGGATAATCACTGAGGCAACGACTTTCTGTCGTCGCAGTGATCAACACGTGATGGGCCCGCCAGCGCCTCCTGTGCCGGGCCCTGACTCGCAGTATCATCATAATAAATAGTGAATCGCAGCGTCGTTGCTGTGACGGTGTCGGTGTGGGCAATGCCCTCTGCGGACATCGGTTTGATGTCATTTCTCTGTACTCTTTTGTTGTCTGGCGCAAGGCGTCATCTGTGACTTTTCTCATAACCCTGAGAAACGGCTCCTGCTCTTCCTCAGGTTCTGACAGTTCTGGTGATGGAGTGGCTATGAGTTCATCATGTGTAGCAGAAGTGGATATTGAACGAAACCATTGGTACCGCATCGTTCATGAGTTACTGCAAAAAGCAGATATCGACATTAACGGTTCGCGTCCGTGGGATATTCAGGTTAAACATCCCGATTTTTTCAAACGCGTCCTGCAAAAAGGCTCTCTCGGGCTGGGCGAGAGTTATATGGATGGCTGGTGGGAGTGCGAACGGCTGGATATGTTTTTTCATCGGGCGCTGAAACATAAACTGGATGAACAACTCCCCCATCACATCCAGGATATCGCCCGCATTGCGCTGGCGCGTCTGATTAACCTGCAGTCAAAAAAACGTGCCTGGCAGGTGGGCAAAGCCCATTATGACCTTGGTAACGATCTTTTTACCCTGATGCTCGATCCCTACATGCAATATTCCTGCGGCTACTGGAAAGACGCCACCACGCTTGAAGCGGCGCAGGAAGCAAAACTGGATATGATTTGCCGCAAACTGGCGTTGAAACCCGGTATGACGCTGCTGGATATTGGCTGTGGCTGGGGCGGTCTGGCGGCCTTTGCGGCGAAGAATTATGGCGTCAGCGTACAGGGCGTGACCATTTCTGCAGAGCAGCAAAAGCTGGCGCAACAGCGCTGTGAAGGGTTGGATGTTACCATCCTGCTGCAGGATTATCGGGATTTAAATCAACAGTTTGACCGCATCGTGTCGGTGGGCATGTTCGAACATGTCGGCCCGAAAAATTACCCCACGTATTTTGCAACGGTCGATCGCAACCTTAAACCTGACGGCATCTTCCTGCTGCACACGATTGGCGCGATCAAAACCGATATGCATGTTGACCCGTGGATCGGGAAGTATATTTTCCCTAACGGCTGCCTGCCTTCTTTGCGCCATATCGCCGACGTCAGCGAACCGCATTTTATCATGGAAGACTGGCATAACTTTGGCGTCGACTACGATACAACCCTGATGGCCTGGCATGAACGTTTCCAGCGCGCCTGGCCAGCGCTGGCTGAACGCTATGAAGAACGTTTCCGGCGGATGTTCTCGTATTACCTGAACGCCTGCGCGGGGGCGTTTCGCGCGCGTGAGATTCAGCTCTGGCAGATCGTGTTTAGTCGTGGCGTCGAAGGCGGATTGCGTGTTGCCCGCTAGGACCGATAAAGGCGGACTGCGGCGAATGCGGTGAGGTTGTGGGCAGGTGCCGCGAGCGGCCCGGTCATACCTGTTCATCGGTTTACCGGGTGCCTCGGCCATCGCGTTCAGGACGACGGCGACGACAAACCGCTGCCGGGCGACGGTAAACATACCGTTTCCGTCTCCCGGCACCGCCTTATGGTTGGCATGTCCATAAGTTAGCCGTCCCGAAAGACGGCTTTTGTCGGTCCATCATCGGGTCACTGACCGTATGCCGCAAACGGCTTAGCGGCTGCTATTCATCCCGTTCCTCGTCGGGCTGATCGGCCTGATCGGCCAGCGCCTTCACTGCGGCGTTTTCACGCTGCGCCAGAACACGTTCAACCGTATCGACTATCGCCTGGGTGTGGGGATCGATTTCGATATTGACCCGGTCGCCGAAGGTTTTGGCACCCAGCGTTGTTCGCTCCAGTGTCTCGGGGATCAAATGAACGCAGAATTTGGTTTTCGTCACATCACCCACGGTCAGGCTGATGCCATCAATGCCCACAAATCCCTTGTGCAGGATGTACTTCATCTGCGCGGCATCCTGGATCTTAAACCAGATTTCACGGTTGTTTTCAGAACGGATAATTTTGCAGATTTCGGCCGTGGTCATGATATGACCGGACATCAGGTGTCCTCCGATTTCATCGCTAAATTTAGCCGCACGCTCGATATTCACCACATCGCCCTGACTCAGGTCGCCAAGATTGGTCACGCGCAATGTTTCTTTAATCAGATCAAAACTAACCCGATCGCCATTAATGTCGGTTACGGTCAGACAGCAGCCGTTATGGGCGACGGATGCGCCCAACGCTAAGCCCGGCAGCAGTTCGGCGGGAAGTCTCACAACGTGAGTACGGAACAGACCTTTATCTTCAATGGACACGATTTCTGCGGTGCCCTGCACAATACCGGTAAACATAGTCTTTGCCTCTGCGAAGTTTGTGTCAGTTTACCACAGCCCTGCTTAAGTGTTAGGTTTCAACAGCCTGAGTGACAGGCCGCAAAGGATGAAACCGCATTGCGTGACAAAGATTGGAGAAATCAGTCGCGCCAGTTACACTAGGGCTTGCTTCCGCTGAAGCATTCCTCATTTCTTTATTAATCAGACAAGTCAGGTGTTTACGTGCAGAAGTATTTAACAGAAGCGCGTCAATTGCTGGCCCTCGCGATCCCCGTTATCCTGGCTCAGGTGGCGCAAACCGCGATGGGATTTGTAGATACCATTATGGCCGGCGCAGTCAGCGCCACGGATATGGCCGCCGTCGCTGTTGGCACGTCCATTTGGCTTCCCGCCATCCTGTTTGGTCATGGTGTTTTACTGGCATTGACGCCCACCATTGCGCAACTCAATGGTTCAGGTCGCCGCGAGCGAATCGCTGAACAGCTTCGTCAGGGCTTTTGGCTGGCGTTTTTCCTCTCGCTGCTCATCATGCTGGTGCTGTGGAACGCCGGGTATTTTATCCGCTCCATGCATGACATCGATCCGCTACTGGCGGAGAAAGCCGAAGGCTATCTGCATGCCCTGCTGTTTGGTGCGCCGGGTTACCTGTTTTTCCAGGTCATGCGTAACCAGTGCGAAGGGCTATCCAAAACCAAACCCGCTATGGTGCTGGGTTTTCTTGGGCTGATGCTGAATATCCCGCTGAACTATATCTTTATCTACGGTCACTTCGGCATGCCGGCACTGGGCGGCGTGGGCTGTGGCGTAGCAACCGCTTCGGTCTACTGGGCGATGTTTTTCTGTATGCGCTTTTGGGTACGGCGGATGCGCAGCATGCGGGACATCCGCGTGGAGAGCCGCTGGTCGGCACCCTCACGCGCTATCCTGCAACGTCTTACAGGATTAGGTTTGCCGGTCGCCCTGGCACTGTTTTTTGAAGTGACCCTGTTTGCTGTGGTGGCGTTGTTAGTGTCGCCGCTAGGCATTGTGAACGTTGCCGGGCACCAGATTGCCCTGAACTTTAGCTCGTTGATGTTCGTGCTGCCGCTGTCGTTGGGCGTGGCCGCCACCATTCGCGTGGGTTATCGTCTGGGTCAGGGTTCGACAGAGCAGGCGCGCGTGGCGGCCTGGACCGCGCAAGGCGTCGGTGTCGGCATGGCGGTGATCACGGCGATCTTTACCGTGACGTTTCGCCATCAAATCGCCCTGCTTTACAACGACAATCCCGCCGTGGTGACGCTGGCTGCGCAACTCATGCTGCTGGCGGCCATTTATCAGATTTCAGATTCTATTCAGGTCATTGGCAGCGGAATTTTACGTGGCTATAAAGATACCCGTTCGATTTTCTTTATCACCTTTATTGCCTACTGGCTGCTGGGTCTGCCGTCGGGTTACATCCTGGCGTTGACCGACTGGGTTGTCCCGCGCATGGGGCCGGCGGGGTTCTGGTGCGGGTTTATCGTTGGCCTGACCTCGGCCGCCGTGATGATGCTGTGGCGGGTACGACGTTTACAGCAATTACCTGCGGCGTTGATCCTGACACGCGCGTCTCGCTAACTGACTGAACGGGCCGGAAAAGGCCCGTTACGTTCAAAAAAACGGCGCATCGTGCAGATGATGTTCATTCATTGGCAAATTTGTATTTTTCTCCTTGCCAGCCTCTTACGCTGCCGTTAATATTCGTCCCCGCTGTCGCCCTGACAGCATGTTGCGCTCTTAGCTCAGTTGGTTAGAGCACCACCTTGACATGGTGGGGGTCGATGGTTCGAGTCCATTAGAGCGCACCAAGTGCGTCCGTAGCTCAGTTGGTTAGAGCACCACCTTGACATGGTGGGGGTCGGTGGTTCGAGTCCACTCGGACGCACCAAATTTGATATGCGCTCTTAGCTCAGTTGGTTAGAGCACCACCTTGACATGGTGGGGGTCGATGGTTCGAGTCCATTAGAGCGCACCACTCTTTTATTTATGTCCTTTCTTCTTTTGCGCAACAACCCCTTTCTTGATTTACATTACCTTTAGTGACTGTTTTTCGATTGGTTTTCGCATACTTAGTGATTATACTGGCGGCGTTGTTTACTTGAAAGGTTTCAGCGACTACGTGCTTATGACGATAACTAAGATTGTTTGCGCAACAACGTCACGGTGGTTAACCCGGCTAACCACGCAACTTCCCTGCACGCCTGGCCTTCGTCACCTATTCTTATCTTGTACCGCCCTTATCGCTTTCAATCAGAGTTCTCATTTCGGTGCGCTGTCATCGAAATCCTGTTTCTCATCCATCACAACTTACAGATAACCCGTCATGAAAAAGACTAAGATCGTTTGTACTATCGGTCCAAAAACCGAATCCGAAGAGATGCTGACCCAGCTGCTTGAAGCAGGCATGAACGTTATGCGTCTTAACTTCTCTCACGGTGACTATGCAGAACACGGCCAGCGTATTACTAACATGCGTGCCGTGACGAAAAAAACCGGTATTCCTGCGGCTATTCTGTTGGATACGAAAGGCCCGGAAATCCGCACCATGAAGCTGGAAGGTGGCAACGATGTGTCCCTGAAAGCCGGTCAAACCTTTACCTTTACTACCGACCAGAGCGTGATTGGTAACAGCGAGCGCGTTGCCGTTACCTACTCAGGTTTTGCCAACGATCTCAAAATCGGTAACACCGTGCTGGTCGATGATGGTCTGATCGGCATGCAGGTCACCGAAGTCACTGAGAACAGCGTCGTCTGTGAAGTCCTCAACAACGGCGATCTGGGCGAAAACAAAGGCGTTAACCTGCCTGGCGTTTCTATTCAGTTGCCTGCGCTGGCGGAAAAAGACAAACGCGACCTGATTTTTGGATGCGAGCAAGGCGTTGATTTTGTCGCGGCGTCGTTCATCCGTAAACGTTCAGACGTGCTGGAAATCCGTGAGCACCTGAAGCAGCACGGCGGCGAACACATTCAAATCATCTCTAAGATTGAAAACCAGGAAGGCCTGAATAACTTCGATGAAATCCTCGAAGCCTCTGACGGCATCATGGTTGCGCGTGGCGATCTGGGCGTGGAAATCCCGGTTGAAGAAGTGATCTTCGCGCAGAAGATGATGATCAAAAAATGTAATAAGGCCCGTAAAGTCGTGATCACCGCGACACAGATGTTGGATTCGATGATTAAGAACCCACGTCCAACCCGCGCTGAAGCCGGCGACGTGGCTAACGCCATCCTTGATGGTACTGATGCCGTTATGCTTTCCGGAGAGAGTGCTAAAGGTCGCTATCCGCTGGAATCGGTAACCATTATGGCCACTATCTGTGAACGCACCGATCGTGTGATGAAGCCGCGTATCGACGGTCAGAATGACAGCCGTAAGCTGCGCATTACTGAAGCTGTCTGCCGTGGTGCCGTTGAGACAGCGGAAAAACTGGAAGCGCCCCTGATTGTCGTCGCAACGGAAGGCGGTAAATCAGCCAAGGCCGTGCGTAAGTACTTCCCGAACGCAACCATCCTGGCATTGACGACCAATGCCACCACGGCCCGCCAGTTGATTCTGAGCAAAGGTATTGAGACACGTATGGTCAGCGAAATCGCCTCTACCGATGATTTCTATCATCTGGGTAAACAAGCGGCGCTGGAAAGCGGTTTCGCTCAGAAAGGTGATGTTGTGGTGCTGGTTTCCGGTGCGCTGGTCCCAAGCGGAACCACCAATACGGCGTCGGTGCACGTTCTGTAATAGCGCATTTAACGCCTCTTTTTTAAAAAGCGCCTTAAAAGGCGCTTTTTTATTGGCTAAACAATTGCGATTCTGGAAAACCTCAGCCTAAAGTCACAATAAAAATGCCCTTAAAATTAAGGTTAATCCGATTAAATCTCTCTGTTTTAGCTAAATTTTTTTACGTTCATCTTCAATTCGCTGTTTCTTTGAGCGAACGATCATGTTTAAGCATGTTCTTATCAAAAAATTATTCTCAAGTTAAAAAGCTTTGTGTAATACTTGTAACGCTACATGGAGATTAACTCAATCTAGAGGGTATAAATAATGAATCGTACTAAACTGGTACTGGGCGCGGTAATTCTGGGTTCAACTCTGCTGGCTGGTTGCTCAAGCAACGCTAAAATCGACCAGCTGTCTTCAGACGTTCAGACTCTGAACGCTAAAGTTGACCAGCTGAGCAACGACGTGAACGCAGTGCGTTCTGACGTTCAGGCTGCTAAAGACGACGCAGCTCGCGCTAACCAGCGTCTGGACAACCAGGCTCACTCTTACCGTAAGTAAGAGTTCTGGTTTTAAAAATGGTGCCCTTGTGGCACCATTTTTTTTGCCTGCTATTCAGCGGTCAAGGCTCGCGCGCTCCCCTCTCCAGCCGTCTCAGGGCGACGATAAGACCGCAGCCTCATTCTGCACCGGCTCTCCCGCACTGACCAGTACAGGCATCCCTGAGCGACGCGTCAGGGTGGCTTTGATCAATGCCCCGTCACTCTGCTCGCTTTTCATAAACGTCCTGAAGCCACCACTGAGCGCGATTGGCGCGGTTTGCGGATCATCCTTCTCACTGTGCGACAGCGGCTGATGCACCTCGACATAACGTTTACCATCGGGTTCAACGCTGTATTTCACCGGCTGATTGATAATTTGTACCCGCGTGCCAACCGGCACTGCATTATAGAGCGCCTCGATATCCTCAGTACGTAAGCGAATGCATCCTGAACTCACGCGCATACCGATACCAAAGTTCGCGTTGGTGCCGTGGATAAGGTACTGCCCCGTACCACGGGCCATACGCAGCGCATGCAGCCCCATAGGGTTATCCGGGCCTGCCGGGAACACGGCGGGCAGCGTGATGCCCTCTTTGGCGTAACGCTTGCGGATATTCGCCGTTGGCGTCCAGGTGGGATTGGGGATTTTCTGACTGATACTGGTCACCATGATGGGCGTCATTATCCCTAACTGGCCAATGCCAATGGGATACACGATGACTTTGTTTTCGCCTTTCGGATAGTAGTACAAACGCAGTTCGGCCATGTTAACCACGATGCCTTCGCGCGGCGTATCCGGCAAAATCATTTGTAGCGGAATGGTGAGTTGGGTGCCCGGCTTCGGTAACCAGGGATCGGTGCCGGGATTCGCTTCTAACATCCCCAGCAAGCCCACCTGGTAGCGCGCAGCAATGTCTTCCAGCGGGCGTTTGTTATCCGGCACCTGCGTCAGGACATTTTCACCTATCAGGCGACTGTCAGGTGGCGGTAACGGGTATTCCGTGGCAAAAACGGGTGCAGAGAGCCCAAAACAGGTCAGCAGCAATGCACCGGCTAAACACAAAGCAGGTTTCATGCGGTTTTCTCGTCAGATAGTAAAAAGACGCCGGATGGCGTCTTTAGAGTGTATCTTAGCTGAGGTTCTGAGCGGTATGGCGAATTGCCTTAATCATCGCTTCCAGCCCCTGCGAACGCGTTGGCGTGAGGTGCTGAACAAGGGCCAGTTCGCCGAACCAGTGGCGAACATCCAGTGCCACGATCTCAGCGGGTTGCAGATTTTGATAGAGACTAAATACGATAGCTATCAATCCCTTAACAATAGCTGCATCACTGTCACCTTCAAAGCCGATGGTGCCATCTGCCTGCGGCGTCATTTTGATCCACACCTGGCTCTGACAGCCGGTAATGGCATGTTCAGGCTGGTGCAGTGTTTCAGATGATTCCGGGAGTTTGGCACCCAACTCAATGATGTACAGATACTTCTCTTCCCAGTTGGCGCAACGATTGAAGTTGCGCACCAGTTTCTCTTTTTCTGGCAACGTCGCCATTAATCACTCCGTTTACTCTGCTCAACCGCCCAGCAGACGATGAATACGCGTCAACCCAGCCGCCAGGCGATCGACCTCTTCTTCACTGTTATAAAAGGTGAACGACGCGCGGCACATCGCCGGGACCTGATAGTGGCGCAGTAGCGGCATAGCACAATGATGTCCGGTACGAATCGCAATACCGTACTGATCAAGGAAGCTGCCGACGTCAAACGCGTGGTGTTTGCCAAGGTTAAAGGCAATCACGCCTGCGCGCTGCTGCGGACCGTATATCTGAATATCAGGCACGGATGAGAGTTTATCAAGGGCATAGTTCATCAGGGCCGTTTCGCGCTGATGAATGGTATCCAGACCCAGCGCCTGCACGTAGTCCAGCGCCGCACCCAGCCCGATGATTCCGCCGGTGTTTGGCGTACCGGCTTCAAAACGCCAGGGCGCGGTATTCCATGTGGTGCCGGTGGGCAGCAGCACTTCACCAATCATCGATCCCCCGCCTTCCCAGGGTGGCATCGCATCCAGAAGGGCCTTACGACCATAAAGCACGCCAATACCATTTGGGCCATAGAGCTTATGGGCGGAAAAGACATAGAAGTCGCAGTCGATATCCTGCACGTCGACCTTGTCATGCATCACGGCCTGAGCGCCATCAATGAGCGTGACCAGACCAGCGGCCTTCGCCTGCGCAACGATAGCTTTAACCGGGTTTACGGTGCCCAGCACGTTTGAAACGTGCGTAACCGCCAGCAGCCGGGTCCGGCTGTCAATTAATCCAGCCAGTTGCGCCAGGGCCAGCTCACCGTTGTCAGTGAGCGGCAGTACCCGGATCTCTGCTCCACAGCGCTCTGCCACCATCTGCCAGGGCACGATATTCGCGTGGTGTTCCATCTGGGTGATGATCAGATTATCACCAGGCTGGAGCTGACTGCCGCCCCAGCTGTTCGCGACCAGGTTGATGCCTTCCGTCGTACCCTTTACAAAGACGATCTCTTCCGACGACGATGCATTGAGAAAACGTGCCGCCTGTTCGCGAACGTTTTCCATGTCGCTGGTCGCCTGCTGGCTGAGCGTATGGATACCACGGTGCACGGCCGCATAGCCGTGCTGGTAAAAATGACTTTCGGCATTGATGACCGACAAAGGGCGCTGTGCGCTGGCCGCGCTGTCAAGGTAGGCCAGCGGATGACCGTTGACCTCACGCTTCAGAACGGGGAAATCCGCCCTGATACGCTCGAGATCGAAGTGCATCATGAGTCGTCTCCTGGAAAGCGCTGCGCAATGCGCTGCAGCACAGCCTGTCGTAGCACCGGGTTTTCCAGCGTTTCGGTCAACTCGGCAGCAAAGGCATGAATGATCATGGTTTGCGCCGCGTCCTGATCAATACCGCGCGAGCGCAGATAGAACATCTGTTCGTCATCAATACGGCCCACGGTCGCGCCGTGGCTGCACTTCACATCATCCGCATAAATTTCCAGCTGCGGTTTGGTGTCGACTTCTGCCAGACGGCCTAATAACAGGTTGTTATTGGTCATCTGTCCGTCTGTTTTCAGTGCATGCTGAGCCACTTTGATATGGCCGTTAAATACGGCACGCCCTTTATCACGCACGATGGTTTTGTGCATCTGACGACTCAGGCAGTGGCCTTTGTTGTGTTCAAGATAGGTGCGGGTATCCGCCACTTCCTGATTCACCGGCAGCACCAGGCTGTTCAGGGACAGCTGAGTATTTTCACCATTGAGCTGCGTACTGGTATTGTGACGGCTTAAGCCGGCACCCAGTAAGAAGCTGGTACTGGTGACTTGCGCATCACGATTAATGACGATGTCGTTATGGGCAAAGTGATAGCTTTTGGTGCTCTCAAAGGCCAGCTTGGTGTGCTTGAGCCTGGCATTGTCCGCGACGGCAAACGTAAAACGGGCACCGGTGAAATGCGCGCTGTCGTTCAGCGTCACAAAGTGCTCGATCACTTCAGCTTCAGCGCTCTCTTCCAGTTGCAGATGGTGACGATGATGCACGGTATTCATGCCGTCGTCTTTGCCGCTGGTGATGTGCAGCAGATAAAGCGGACGTGCTGCTGCCTTTCCGCGCGCCAGGCGAATACAGGTCACTTCTTCAGCCAGGCTTTCGGTCAGATGCAGGAAAATTTCTGGCTGAACAGCCGCAGGTAAATCACGACGCTCGGCCGCTACGCTGTGCTGAATCTCAAACAGTTCAGTATCACGCGTACTCAGCGCAGGCTGGAATTTACCGTCAACAAACACCAGACGGATCGCATCCAGCGCCAGGGCCAGGTCGTCAACCTGCGAGGCGCTGAGTTCATGCGCGTCAGGCAACACAAAGTGCTCCGCCAGCAGGCCATCCAGCGGGGTGTATTTCCAGTTTTCATGTTTGCGGGTGGGCAAACCCAAACGCATTAGCTGCTGCCAGTGTTGCTGAGCCTGCATTGAACGCATTTCACCGCGTGATTCAAACAGGTGGTGCCACTGTTGCAGCGCAGAATCACTCTTCGTCGGTAAGCCAGCCATAGCCCTGCTCCTCCAACTGTTTCACCAGCGAGAAGTCGCCAGATTTTATGATTTTGCCCTGATACAACACGTGCACGAAGTCTGGCTTGATGTAATCCAGAATACGCTGGTAGTGCGTCACGATAATGAATGCACGCTTTTCGTTGCGCAGGCTGTTTACGCCGTTGGCCACGATTTTCAGGGCATCGATATCCAGACCAGAGTCGGTTTCATCGAGAATGCACAGATCGGGTTCCAGTGCGGCCATCTGCAGGATATCGTTACGTTTCTTCTCGCCACCGGAGAAGCCAACGTTAACGGAACGCGTCAGCAAATCTTCTGGCATCTGCAGCAGATCAATTTTTTCTTCAATGAAGTCCTGGAAATCAAAGCGATCCAGCTCGTCCTGCTGACGATATTTGCGCACCGCATTCACGGAGGTCTGCAGGAAAAACTGGTTGCTGACGCCGGGAATTTCAACCGGGTACTGGAAAGCCATAAAGATGCCTTCGCCTGCACGTTCCTCAGGTTCCAGCTCCAGCAGGTCTTTGCCCTTAAAGGTGACTGAACCGCCGGTCACTTCATAGTCTTCACGGCCGGCTAGGGTCGCAGACAGCGTACTTTTACCCGAACCGTTTGGTCCCATGATGGCGTGAACTTCACCGGGTTTAATCTCAAGGTTCAGACCACGTAAAATCGCTTTGTCTTCAACGCTAACCTGTAAATCTTTGATACTTAACATGCTTATTCCTTCACATTGCTTCCGGCAACGCGTGTGACGGCGTCAATCAGCCCACACTGTGCTCAAGGCTGATGGCTAACAGTTTTTGTGCTTCCACTGCAAATTCCAGCGGCAGCTCAGAGAATACGTCTTTACAGAAACCGTTCACGATCATTGAGATAGCATCTTCTTCACTGATGCCACGTTGCAGACAGTAGAACATCTGATCTTCGCCGATACGTGAGGTGGTCGCTTCGTGCTCCAGCTGGGCGGTATTGTTACGGGTTTCAACATACGGGAAGGTATGCGCACCGCAATCCGGGCCAATCAGCATGGAATCACACTGGGTAAAGTTACGTGCGTTGGTTGCCGTGGGCATGATTTTCACCAGGCCACGGTAGGTGTTCTGGCTTTTCCCGGCTGAGATACCTTTAGAGATGATGGTCGACCTGGTGTTTTTGCCGATGTGGATCATCTTGGTACCGGTGTCCGCCTGCTGGCGGCCGCTGGTCAGTGCCACCGAGTAAAATTCGCCCACCGAGTTATCGCCACGCAGAATACAGCTTGGGTATTTCCAGGTAATGGCCGAGCCGGTTTCCGACTGGGTCCATGACATTTTGCTGTAGTCACCTTCGCAAAGCGCGCGCTTGGTCACGAAGTTGAGAATACCGCCCTCGCCTTCGCCACCCGGGAACCAGTTCTGAACGGTGGAATATTTTACTTCCGCGTTCTTATGAATAATGACCTCGACCACCGCCGCATGAAGCTGGTAAGTATCACGCACGGGCGCAGAGCAGCCTTCGATATAGCTGACGTAGCTGTCTTCATCTGCAATCAGAATCGTACGTTCAAACTGACCGGTTTTCGCGGCGTTGATACGGAAATAGGTCGACAGCTCCATCGGGCAACGCACCCCTTTCGGGATGTAGACGAAGGTACCGTCAGACGCCACGGCAGAGTTCAGTGCAGCAAAGAAGTTGTCGTTGGGTGGCACCACGGTACCCAGATACTTTTTCACCAGTTCGGGATGATCGTGGATGGCTTCGCCAAACGAACAGAAGATAATCCCCTGCTCTGCCAGCTTGCCACGATAGGTGGTCGACACGGAGACGGAGTCAAAAATGGCGTCAACCGCCACTTCTTTGCCTTCACGTACCGGAACGCCTAACTGATTAAACGCGTTCTCAACTTCCTGCGTCAGATAATCACTGGCAGATGCGCTACCGGATGCCTGAGTCGCGCCGGGTTCGGAGGCGCAGGTGTCATCGCAGTTTCCGCACGATGGCGCGGAATAGTAGCTGTAATCCTGATAATCAAGCTTTTCGTAATGGGCTTTCAGCCAGTGTGGCTCTTCCATTTCCAGCCAGGCACGAAAGGCTTTAAGACGAAACTCCAGCATCCACTCTGGCTCGTTACGCTTAGCCGAAATTGCCCGCACCACATCTTCATTGATGCCGTTGGCAAATTCTTCGGTTTGCAATTGGGTAAAGAAGCCCTCTTTGTAATTGAGCTTACCTTCCCACATTTGTACATCGTCAGATGTTTCGCTGTGTCGTGACATATTTCACTTACTCGACGCCAAAGCTTTCACCGCACCCGCAGGCGTGCTGAGCTTTAGGGTTATTGAATTTAAAAATCTGATTCAGGCCTTCGCGGACATAGTCCACTTCGGTGCCATCGATAAATGGCATTGCCTGAAGCGGCACAAACAGCGTTGCGCCGTAGTAGGAAAACTGCAGATCATCATCTTCTGGCTGCTTCACCAGATCCATCACATAACCAAAACCGGCACAGCCGGATTGTTTAATTGCTAAACGCAGGCCCTTGACTTCTGGGTTTTCTGCGGCCAGATTTAGAATTTGTTTCGCTGCGGTTTCAGTCAGCGTTAACCCTTTCCACACATAATCGTCGGGTGAGAAAGAGTCTGCATTCACGGATGACATGTTGATACCTCTTGAGTCCGGACCTTTTCAGGCTATCCCCCTATGGTAGTGATCTGACAAATCACTTCAACCTCTTGTTTTGCAGGGATAATCATAAGGTGCTGTTTTTGACAGCGCATTTATTAAGCATAGCCGTTTCAGGCAGGCTTGCAGAGGCAAGCGCTGGACGAAATACGGTGCTGTAACCTGTTAATAATTCGTGAATTTTTAAATAACCACTTTAGGATAACGCCCTTATTGATAGGTTACGCCTTTCTGCATTGTAAATAGATTGTTATTTCCGATTATACCGACAGGTGAGATAAATCGAAAAAAATTTCTTCCCGGGTGATTGCAATCCCGCTTTGGATGAATATGATAATCATTATCATTCAATATTGAGGCGCGTTATGTCGTTATCCGTTTCCGCCTGGCTTCAGCATAAACTTGATGAATACCGATTTTCGGTACGCGATCTCACCGTCGATTTCTACCTGGCTCAGGCCAAACTTAACCGGGCTGAATGTACCCTTCAGCAACTGCGTCAGTTTAATGATACCTGCCTGGATATGGCAGAGATCTGCCAGCTAAATGGCGATGACCAGAGTTATCTGCATGCGATGGGCAAACTTCACCACCGACTGGTGGACGAAATGCAAAACCCCGACCGCGATCGCCTGTTTCGTCTTCAGGCTTACCAACTGGCAAGGCTGTCTCTGACGCAGCTGTGCCACCAGCTTGCCCGCTGCGGTGAATGGGAACAGGCCACCCTGTTGCAGCGTGAATTTGTCCGTCACGCAGGCTGGATATTCTAATCCAACCTGCGATCGGCGTCGCCTACCCGTTTTACACTAATTCAAGCAGTGCCTGAAGCGGATGACGCATCCCGTTGCCCTCTACCCGTTTGACCTGACTGCGGCAGGAAAAACCGGTTGCCAGACAGCGTTGACGCGGCAGTTTTTGCAACTGTGGATGCCATGACAGCGCATAAATCCCCAGCGAATTCTCCAGATTCTGGCTTTCGTGACCATAGGTGCCTGCCATTCCGCAGCAGCCCACGTTAATGTTTTCGAGCTTTGCGCCGAAGCGCGAGAAAATCGCCTGCCACTGACCGGGCGTTGCCGGAAGGGCCGTGACCTCCGTGCAGTGGGCAAACAGATACCATGATTCCCCGCCGGTGACCTGTACCTCACGTTCCTGCAGCGCATTCTGCAGCCACTCGTGCACCAGTAACACAGTAAAGTCACCGCGGGCCTCGCCCAGTGTCTGACGATACTCATCGCGGTAACACAGCACCGTTGCCGGATCGATCCCCACCATCGGCATCCCCAGCTTTGCCACACGATTCAGGAAATCGGCAGTTTTACTGGCCGTGCGGGCAAAGCGTTGTAAAAAGCCTTTCACGTGCTGCGCTTTGCCGTTAGGCGTGAACGGCAGCAGAACCGGCTGATAACCCAGTTTTTCAATCAGCGTAATAAAATCGTGCACCAGCCTGGCTTCATAGAAGCTGGTAAAGGGGTCCTGCACCACCAGCACTTTTTTGGCTCGCTGTGTGTCACTGAGCGCTTCAAGCTGCTCCAGCGTCATATTCATGGCCGGGTGCCCGCTCAACTGCTGCTTGAGCGTCGGCGATGACAGTAACGGCAAGTCGACCATGCCGATGTGCGTTTTACTGAAGGAAGAGGCCCAGGGCTGCTTCAGAAAAAAGTTAAACACGCCCGGCGCTTTTGCCATGAGTGGCGCATAGCTTTCGACCGCTGCGACCAGGTGGTCGCTGAGCGGGCGCAGATAGCGCGTATGGTAGAGCTGTAAAAAGCGGGAACGAAAATCCGGGACGTCAATCTTAATCGGGCACTGGGTGGAACAGGCTTTACAGGCCAGGCAACCTGACATCGCCTCCTTCACCTCATGTGAAAAGTCATATTCCCCTTTGTTCGCATACCAGGTGTTGCGCATTCTGCTTATCAGCGCGCGGAGCGACAGGGTGTTTTCCGGCAGCTTTTTCTCCAGCATCAGCGGATCAACCCCCTGTTCCGCCAGTAAACGCAGCCATTCCCGCGTTAAGGTCGCGCGCCCTTTGGGCGAGTGAATGCGGTTACGGGTGATTTTCATGGAGGGGCACATCGGGCTGCGGGCATCAAAATTAAAGCATAGTCCGTTGCCATTACACTCCAGCGCGCCACGCCAGGTTTCACGCACCTGAAGGGGAATCTGGCGATCGTAGCTGCCACGCTTGGTCGCATCGACCTGCATCATTGCCGCATCGCTGTCGAACGGTGTACAAATCTTGCCGGGATTAAGTCGGTTATCGGGATCGAAGACGGCTTTGATGCGGCGCAGCTCATTAAACAGCGTTTCACCAAAAAAGGCCGGGCTGTACTCTGCGCGGAAGCCCTTGCCATGTTCGCCCCAAAGCAGGCCACCATAGCGTGCGGTTAAGGCAACCACCTCATCGGAAATTTGCTTCATCATCATTTCCTGATGAGGATCGCACATATCCAGCGCCGGGCGGACGTGAAGCACGCCGGCATCTACATGACCAAACATGCCATAACTCAGGCCATTGCTGTCCAGAAGCGCACGGAACTCGACGATATAATCGGCAAGATGTTCAGGTGGAACGGCCGTGTCTTCAACAAACGGGATCGGCTTGGCACGCCCTTTGGCATTGCCAAGTAAGCCCACGGCTTTTTTACGCATGTTGTAGATGCGCTCGATCCCATCAAGATCGTCACAGAGCTGGTAGCCGATAACGCCGCCCTGCTGCGCTGCCATTAAGGTATCCAGACGGGCACAAAGCTGCGTCATTTGCCGATCGATCTGCGGGGCATCATCTCCGGCAAACTCCACAATATTCAGCCCCAGCATCTCTTTATCCGGAATATCCGTAATCAGCTCGCGAACGGAATGCCAGACAATGTCTTCCCGCGCCAGATTCAGGACTTTGGAGTCAACCGTTTCTACCGACAGTGCCTGGGCTTCTACCATCAGCGGCGCGTTACGTAGCGCGGAATCGAAAGCGTCATACTTGATATTGACGATGCGCCGCACCTTGGGCAGAGGCGTAATATCCAGACGGGCTTCAGTGATAAACGCCAGCGTCCCTTCCGCGCCACATAACAGCCGCGTCAGGTCAAAGGTCTGCATATCATCGCTAAACACATGGCGCAGATCGTAACCGGTCAGGAAACGGTTAAGTTTGGGAAACTTTTCCAGAATCAGTTCGCGATGCTCACGGCAACGACTCAGTACCTGCTGATAAATCCGGCCTTCCGGGGGTTGGCGTTTGCGCCAGATGCTCGGCCAGCGCGGTGGGTACCGGTCGGGTATCCAGAATATCCCCGCCGAGCAGCACGGCCCGCAGGCCCAAAACATGGTCAGAGGTTTTGCCGTAGACCAGCGAACCCTGCCCGGATGCATCGGTGTTAATCATCCCGCCGAGCGTGGCTCGGTTACTGGTCGATAACTCTGGCGAAAAGAAGAAGCCAAAAGGTTTCAGGTAAGCATTAAGCTGGTCTTTAACCACGCCGGCTTCAACGCGTACCCATCCCTGTTCGGTATTGATCTCCAGGATGCGGTTCATGTGGCGCGACATGTCGACAATAATGCCCTGATTCAGCGACTGGCCGTTGGTGCCAGTGCCACCGCCGCGCGGGGTAAAGACCAGGCCTGAAAAGGGCGCTTCACCCGCAAGCCGGGCTATCAGGGCAACATCTGCAGTGGAACGCGGGAAAAGCACCGCATCGGGCAGAAGCTGATAGATGCTGTTGTCGGTGGAAAGCGAAAGTCTGTCGGCGTAACTGGTGGCGGTATCGCCAGTGAAACCCTGCGCTTTGAGGGTTTCAAGAAATGTCAGCACCCGCTGGATAAGACCCGGTGCCTGAGAAATCTGTGGGATCATTATTATGTGACCAAAGATGTTGGGTAGGTTTGCGTCTGTATCTTGCTTTACGCCTCAGTTTTATCACATTTCCAACGGCGCTGTCGTTTTTTCAGGGGAAGCTGAAACCATTTCTTTACAAGCCTGTATAAACGCCATGAAATGGCTCATGATTATGGGGCACCGTTATCCCCTGAGTTGACGGATTCCAATGAGGTAATGCCTAAGATGAAAAGCCTGGAACGGCAGATAGATCTTCCCCAGATGTTATTCACGTTGATGTTCATTTTACTCTTAATCGCCGCCTGTTTATGGGTGGTTCAGCCGTTCATATTGGGTTTTGCCTGGGCAAGCATGGTGGTCATCGCCACCTGGCCACTAATGCTGAAAATTCAGCGGCTGCTCTGGGGACAGCGCTTTCTGGCGGTGATTGTTATGACCATTCTGCTGCTGCTGTTGTTTATTATTCCGGTTGCCCTGCTGGTTAACAGCCTGATCGATAACAGCGCACCGGTTATCGCCTGGGCAACCCAGGGACATATGTTGCCAACCCTGAGCTGGCTTAACGATATTCCCATGGTGGGCGAGAAGCTGTATGCCAGTTACCAAAAACTGGTGGCGGGCGGCGGCGCGGCCATCATGGCAAAACTGCAGCCCTATGTGGGCCGCACCACCGGCTTCTTTGTTGCGCAGGCCGGACACTTTGGCCGCTTTATGATTCATCTGGCCGTGATGCTGCTGTTCAGCGTGCTGCTGTACTGGCGCGGTGAGCAAGCGGCGCTGGGTATCCGTCATTTTGCCTGGCGCATGGCGGGCAGACGGGGTGATGCCGCGGTTTTGCTGGCCGGACAGGCCGTACGAGCCGTCGCGCTCGGCGTGGTCGTTACCGCGCTGGTACAGGGCGTACTGGGCGGCATCGGGCTGGCAGTCTCTGGCATCCCCTATGCCACCCTGCTGACCGTGTTGATGATTCTCTGTTGCCTGGTGCAAATCGGTCCTCTGCTGGTGCTGGTTCCCGCCATTATTTATCTCTACTGGAGTGGAGATACCACCTGGGGCACGGTACTGCTGATCTGGAGTTGCGTGGTCGGTACGCTGGATAACATTCTGCGTCCGGTGCTGATTCGTATGGGCGCGGATCTCCCCCTGATTTTGATTCTGTCCGGCGTCATCGGGGGATTAATCGCCTTCGGTATGATTGGTCTGTTTATTGGACCGGTTGTGCTGGCCGTTTCTTATCGACTGGTCTCCGTCTGGATGCATGAAGTGCCTGCCCCGAGCGCCGATCCCCTGCGGGTCGCAAAGGAATCACCGGAAGAACAGCCCTGATTCTTGATTTTATATGATTAGTAGTCGTTAAGTTGGCTGGCTGATTAAGATATCGCCAGCCATTTTTTCATTAGCAGATTTTAAGATAAAACGCATATTTCACGTCTCTGGCCCATTCCTCACGCTAAAATGATTACTTTCTAAACATAATAACGGTCCGGAACGCTCTAGCCAGTCGTCAAAATATTATTTCTTTTAAACTAATAAGAGGATTCTTAAAGACGCCAGCGAGCCGTGTGAATAACATATTTCCTATGTTGGAAATCAATTTACTGGTTTCTAAACACCCTAATTTCCCCTGAGTAGCGTAAAGAATTGCTGTGTGTAGTCTTTGCCCATCCCCTGTGATGGGCTTTTTTTTGCCTGTCGAAAAGTGAAACCAAAAAGGCCAGCATTCGCTGGCCTTCAGGCAATAATCTTACTAATAACGTCAGGCGGTTTTGTTCAGGGCCGCCAGGCTTAACCAGGTTTCAACAACGGTATCCGGATTCAGTGACAGGCTGTCAATGCCCTGCTCCATTAACCAGGCAGCAAAATCCTGATGGTCGGAAGGTCCCTGACCACATATCCCAACGTATTTCCCCTGTTTTTTCGCCGCCTGAATCGCCATGGACAGCAACGCTTTTACCGCCTCATTCCGTTCATCAAACAAGGCTGAGACGACCCCGGAATCGCGATCCAGCCCCAGCGCCAGCTGAGTCATGTCATTAGATCCAATGGAGAAACCGTCAAAGTGTTGTAAGAACTGCTCGGCCAACAGCGCATTCGACGGTATTTCACACATCATAATGACCTTAAGCCCGTTCTCTCCGCGCTTCAGCCCCTGGCGACCTAACTCCTCTACCACCGCCTGAGCCTGATCGACCGTACGTACAAACGGCACCATGATCTCGACGTTGGTCAGTCCCATCTCGTTTCGTACCCGCTTCACCGCTTCGCACTCCAGCGCAAAACAGTCGCGGAAGCTTTCGGACACGTAACGGCCCGCGCCACGGAATCCCAGCATCGGGTTCTCTTCTTCCGGTTCGTAACGTTCCCCACCCACCAGATTGGCGTATTCATTAGTTTTAAAATCCGACAGGCGCACAATCACCCGTTTTGGTGCGAAAGCCGCGCCCAGCGTCGCGATCCCTTCGGTCAGGCGAGCAATGTAGAACTCAACCGGATCGTCGAAGCCTTTCATCAACTGACGAATTTGCTTCTGCAACTCGGGGGTTTGCTGATCAAACTCCAGTAACGCTTTGGGGTGCACGCCAATCATGCGGTTGATGATAAATTCCAGACGCGCCAGCCCGACACCTTCGTTGGGCAGGCAGGCGAAATCAAAGGCGCGATCCGGGTTACCCACGTTCATCATGATCTTAAGCGGCAAATCCGGCATGGTATCGACCTGCGAACTGGTGACATCGAAGTCGAGCAGTTCGTCATAGACATAGCCGGTATCGCCTTCTGCACAGGAAACGGTGACGTTGTGGCCTTCTTTGAGGCGCTCAGTGGCATCGCCGCATCCCACCACCGCTGGAATACCCAGCTCACGCGCGATAATCGCAGCATGACAGGTACGGCCGCCGCGATTGGTCACAATGGCTGAGGCCTTTTTCATGATCGGTTCCCAGTCGGGATCGGTCATATCCGTCACCAGCACGTCGCCTTTTTCAATGCGGTTCATCTCGCTGATATCATGAATGACCTTAACCGGACCAGCACCAATACGGTGGCCGATAGCGCGGCCTTCAATCACCACATTACCCTGCCCTTGCAGGCTGTAACGCTCCATCACCTGACCATTGGAACGCACAGTTTCAGGGCGCGCCTGGACGATAAACAGCTTGCCGGTATGGCCGTCTTTAGCCCACTCGATATCCATCGGCCGTTTGTAGTGTTGCTCAATCAGCACCGCCTGATGGGCCAGCGCCTCAACTTCGGCATCGCTCAGACAGAAACGGTCGCGCTCGGCTTCCGCAACGTCTTCAATGCGCACCTGCTCGCCATGTTCCCGTGAGTCGGCGTAAACCATCCGCACTTTTTTCGAGCCCATGTTGCGACGCACGATGGCAGGACGTTTCGCGGCCAGCGTCGGCTTGTGCACATAAAACTCGTCCGGATTCACCGCTCCCTGCACCACCATTTCGCCCAGGCCCAGCGCGGCGGTAATAAACACCACCTGATCAAAGCCTGATTCCGTATCAATGGTGAACATCACACCGGATGAGGCCAGGTCAGACCGCACCATGCGCTGAATCCCCGCCGACAGCGCCACGCCGCGATGATCGTAGCCCTGATGGACGCGGTAAGAGATGGCACGGTCATTAAACAGCGAGGCATAAACGTGTTTGACCGCTACCATGACTGACTCAATGCCCTGCACGTTCAGGAAGGTTTCCTGCTGTCCGGCGAAGGACGCATCAGGCATATCTTCAGCGGTGGCGGATGAACGCACGGCGAAGGACGCGTCTGCATCATCCGCAGAGAGTTGGTCATACGCCGCAAGAATGGCGGCTTCGAGTTCAGGCTGGAATGGGGTTTCGACTACCCACTGGCGTATTTGTTTCCCTGCTTTCGCCAGTTGATCAACATCATCAATATTGGTGTCATCCAGCAAAGCATAGATACGCTGGTTCAGACCGCTCTGCTCAAGAAACTGATTAAAGGCCCAGGACGTGGTGGCAAAACCATTCGGTACTGACACACCTAAAGATGACAAATTGGTAATCATCTCACCCAGAGAGGCATTTTTGCCCCCCACCCGATCAACATCATGCATGCCAAGCTGGTTGTACCAAAGTACTAAGGGCTGTTCGCCTTTATTGGACATTGAACTGATCCTTTATTAATGAATGGGCACATGGAAAATCCTGCTATTAACACATTCAGCCTGGCATAACGTCTGACGAAACACGATCTGTTGAATCGTTAAAGCAGATTCTCTGAGGCAGTTTCAGAATTGCGCCTGGTTTTTTGCAACGTTGCGCAAAGCAATCGTTTCTCAATAACATCTTGATAATAAATCACTTATTATTTTTACCGTCGCATATGCCGCTTTTGTTGTTGCGCAACACGCGCCGCCCGTGTTTATCGCCAAAGGCCACCAGATGAGGAAATATGCAGGCAGGAACAGAGATAGCCTTACGGTGAAAAGGGAAAAGCGGCTGGCACAGAATGAGAGAGCTACACTTGCGCCTGAAGGCATGGTTATATTGACTGAACCATCCAATTTTTATCACGACTTCTCTGCCCGAGGCACGACTCATGACCACTGACAGAAGCGTTTTCTATATTTCCGACGGCACAGCAATTACAGCCGAAGTGCTGGGCCACGCCGTGTTATCTCAGTTTCCGGTAAATACCACCAGCGTTACCCTGCCGTTTGTTGAAAACGTGCAGCGTGCGCAGGCCGTTAAGGCGCAAATCAATGCGCTTTACCAGCAAAGTGGCGTGCGCCCGTTGGTATTTTTTTCCATTGTGACGCCTGAAGTACGCGACATCATTGTTCAGAGTGAAGGCTTTTGTCAGGACATTGTCCAGGCGCTGGTCGCTCCACTTCAGCAGGAGCTGGGCCTGTCACCGGCACCGGTCGCGCACCGAACGCACGGGCTTGATGCCAGCAATCTGGGTAAATATGACGCCCGTATCGCGGCGATCGATTACACCCTGGCGCACGATGACGGCATCTCTCTGCGCGGCCTGGAAGATGCGCAGGTGATCCTGATTGGCGTTTCCCGCTGTGGCAAAACGCCAACCAGCCTGTATCTGGCGATGCAGTTTGGTATCCGTGCTGCTAACTATCCGTTTATCGCCGACGACATGGATAATCTGAAATTGCCCCCGGCTCTGCGTCAGCATCAACACAAACTGTTTGGCCTGACAATCGACCCGGAACGCCTGGCGGCTATCCGACAGGAACGTGCGGAAAATACCCGTTATGCTTCTCTGCGCCAGTGTCGGCTCGAAGTGGGCGAAGTCGAAGCGCTGTTTCGCACTCACCAGATTCGCTATCTCAACAGTACCAATTATTCCGTGGAAGAGATTGCCACCAAAATCCTCGACATTATGGGCCTGACGCGCCGCATGTATTAATGATCCCCAGGCGGCGGGGCTGTAACGCGCCGCTGCCGCAATTTTACCGTGCATCGTCACGTTGTGGCTTGAATTCACAGGCTAATGGTTTATTGTGACCATCATCACTTCCCGGTATTTCACCGCTGCGAAGACAAAGCTTAGAGAACAACATGAATAAAACTGACGAACTGCGCACGGCGCGCATTGGCAGCCTGATTTCCCCTGCCAGTCTGGCAGCAGAACATCCGCTTTCACCTGCCATGGCCGACAACATCACCGCCGCACGCAAACGTATTGCCCGCATCCTCACAGGCGACGATCCCCGTTTACTGGTCGTCATCGGCCCCTGCTCCCTGCATGATCCGGTCGCCGCGCTGGACTACGCTCAGCGTTTAGTTGCCCTACGTGAACGTTATCAGGATCGGCTGGAAATCGTGATGCGCACCTATTTCGAAAAACCGCGTACGGTGGTCGGCTGGAAAGGCCTGATATCCGATCCCGACCTGGACGGCAGCTTTGATGTGAATCGCGGCATCAGTATTGCCCGCAAGCTTCTGATTGATATCAACGCGCTGGGCTTGCCGACCGCCACCGAATTCCTGGATATGGTGATCGGCCAGTTTATTGCCGACCTGATTAGCTGGGGCGCCATTGGTGCACGCACCACAGAAAGCCAGATCCACCGTGAAATGGCGTCGGCGCTCTCCTGCCCGGTCGGTTTTAAAAACGGTACGGATGGAAACGTGCGTATCGCCGTGGATGCCATTCGTGCATCCCGTGCCAGCCATATGTTTCTGTCGCCGGATAAGGAAGGCCAGATGACCATTTACCAGACCAGCGGTAACCCGCATGGCCATGTCATCTTACGAGGCGGTAAGCAGCCCAACTATCATGCCAGCGACGTAGCCGACGCCGCTGCCTGTTTAAATGAATTCGGTCTGTCGCCACAGTTGGTCATCGATTTCAGCCACGGCAACTGCCTGAAGCAACATCGCCGCCAGCGTGACGTCGCCATCGACGTCGCCGAACAGATTAAAAGCGGTTCGCGTGCGGTCGCCGGCGTGATGATTGAGAGTTTTATCGAGGAAGGCAATCAGAAAGTGGTGAGCGGTGAACCCCTGACCTACGGCCAGTCGATCACCGATCCCTGCCTGAACTGGCAAGACAGCGAAGACGTGCTCGCGCTGTTAGCGGACGCCGTTTCTCACCGTCTGTAAATCAGCTGGAGCAGCTTACCTCCAGCGTTTTGCCCCAGTCCGGCGGCCGTTGACGATATTCAGCGGCCGTCGCGTCACTAAAAGGCTGTTGAAGCGCCTGATGTAAACGCGCCAGTGCCCCGCTTTCGCCCTTTTCCGCCTCGTCTATGGCCTGTTGAGCAAGATAGTTACGCAGCACCACGGCGGGATTGGCCGCTTTCATCGCCTGCTGCCGTTCAGCATCGCCGATTTGCTCCTGCAATAAGCGGTTACGGTAATGCTGATACCAACGGTCAAAGGCGGGACGATCGATGAATTCATCTCGCAGCGGCGAACGGCTCTCAGCCTGCTGGGTCTCACTCAATAAACGAAACGTCAGCGTATAATCGCTGCGTTCCTGACTCATCAGGCCGAGCAAACCGGTCAGAATATCATTATCGCCGGCATCTGCTGTCAGCAAGCCCAGTTTTGCCCGCATCCGCTCTCCCCATTCGCGCATCAGCTCATTTTCATAACCGCTCAGCGCCTGCCGGAGCTGTTCAGTCGTCAGCAACCCTGACAACGCATGGGCCAGACGATTAAGATTCCACAAACCAATCATGGGCTGATTTTCGAAGCTGTAGCGCCCTTGATAATCGCTGTGATTGCAGATGTAGTCTGGCTGGTAGTCATCCAGGAATCCGTAAGGACCGTAGTCGATGGTCAGACCGAGGATCGACATATTATCGGTATTCATTACACCATGAGCGAAGCCCACGCTTTGCCACTGAGCAATCAGCCGTGCGGTGCGCAGCACAATATCGGAAAACCACAGTTGATAACGATCGGCTTCGTCGACCAGGTGCGGCCAGTGATGACGAATGGCATAGTCCGCCAACTGCCTGACCTGTTCAGGTTGCTGGCTATAGAAGAAGTGCTCAAAATGACCAAAGCGTAGATGGCCTGGTGCAATGCGCATCAACATCGCGCCGCGTTCGGCGGTTTCGCGGTAAACGGGTTCATCGCTGATGGCAACGCTCAGCGCGCGCGTGGTAGGAATGCCCAGATGATGCAGCGCCTCAGAAGCCAGAAACTCGCGCACCGTTGACCGGACAACAGCCCGGCCATCGCCCATTCGTGAATACGGCGTCAGCCCTGCGCCTTTCAGATGCCAGTCGAGCCGGCGGCCGTCGTCCAGGTATTGTTCACCCAGTAACATACCGCGGCCATCGCCCAGTTGACCTGCCCAGACGCCAAACTGATGCCCGCTGTAAACCTGAGCCAGCGGTTGCATGCCGGGCAACAGCGCGGCGCCATACCAAACGCCATGCCCCTGCCCGGCAAAAAGATCGCTGTCCAGCGCCATCTCATTCGCCAGGGCTGCGTTGTGGTACAACAGTCGACCGCCTGCAAGCGGCGTAGGATGTAACGCGGTGTAGCTGCCCGGAAGCTCACGGAACCAGCTATTGTCAAAGACCATTATTTCTCCCCAACGACACCGGGTATCGTGTGATAAAACCCACAGTGTAGCGTTGATGGCCAGGATTGGACAGGCGACAGTCGTGCGGGTATCAGGGCGTGTGCAGGAATTGTTCGGAGTAGATTAAGGTCTCGAAGGCGTCTGATTTTACGACCGGAAACAGCGTGCCCTGGAGATGGACATTGCTGAGTTGACTCACCTTATCCAGTAACATTTCATCATCCACACCGCAAATAATCATCCGATCACAATGGGGCCGGAAATTATCGATGATGCTTTGCATAAATGGTAAAAAAGAAGCACGTTTAGAAAGGGCGTGAATAAAGTGTTTATCCAGCCTGATGCAGCTAAACAGATTATCATAAACCGCTGTTGTCGATGATTTCCCTGCGCCAAAGTGGGACAAGGACAATTTAAACTCACGATTTAATGCCGCGATTAATGGATTATTTTTTCCCAAATTTAGCGAGAGAAACGTTTCGCTGATATCGAGCATTAAAAAAGGAAGCTGTTTTATTTTACGGGTCAGAAACTCACTTTCAAGAAGGGTGTTCGCCATGCCTTCATCCACAGGCATAAAAGCCAGTAGGTGATGGCTTTCGAAAAACGTCTGGTGCTTTTCCAGCAGGGAAATCTGACGCTGCAGCAGGCGCAGGCGCTGTGTTTCATCAAGCTGAGGCAACAGGACATCCTGCGGCAACGTGATCGGCGCACTCTCATGCACGAACTGTGTAGCCAGCTCAATAGCGGTTAAGTGCCCTTCCTGAGAGCAGGCGGCATAAAACCAAATTTCCGACTGATAGTCGGCAGATAGGTGAATTTTCATTTTACAGCCAGAATATGTGGCGATAGTGCATCGTATATGATTAAAAACAGGCTGGCAATAGTAGCAAAGGACTGATGAGATGGATATTTTTATCGCTTCATTATCGTTAGGCTAAAAAAATAAACCTTAAGCCAAATAAATTCCCAAATAATTCTGTTAACGATGAAAAACATTCTTAGGTCCGGCGGTATAAATAAAAAGAGTAAGTTAAATCCGAATGAGTAATAATTTTTCAGGTCCGCTATTTTTCTGATTTAACCCCTACAAATCTGCTGGGCTTGCAGGCAGAAAATTAGATGCGGCGCGCCTGCCAAAATACTTTTCGCCAGTAGACATTATCCAGCGAAGAGCGAATCACCCCCTGGCTGGTGGAGGCATGAATGAACGCGTTATCCGTATCATAAATGCCTACGTGCAAGCCATTCTCGCCGCTGCCGGTTTTGAAGAACACCAGGTCACCGGGCAAGAGGTCATCTTTGCTGATGCGCGTCCCAATGTCGCTTTGTGCCGCGGTGGTGCGTGGGAGTTGCAGATCAAACTTATCGCGGAATGTCAGGTAAACAAAGCCAGAGCAGTCCACGCCACCGCGGCTCATCCCGCCATAACGGTAAGGCGTTCCTCGCCAGTTACCCAGTTGATCGTTAAGTTGCGCTATTACAGTGATGGAGTCAGAGAGGCGACCATTAATGGGCGGCGCATGATGGCTACAGCCCACCAACAGCAAAACGAATAACAGCAACCCCGTGCGCATCACAGCTCATCCTTACTAAATAATAACCAAATTACTGTAGCGGCAAAGCGCGCCAGGTGGCAAGTATCAGGGCAAAACAGTCAGCAGAGGCCGACCGTCTAACATTAACTGGCGGAACGGAATGCCATACAGGGGCGAAAGCTGTTCCGGCCGAAGGACGTCTGCTGGCTCACCCTGTAATACCACCTGGCCCTGATGTAACAACCAAACCTGCGTTGCGTGCCATAAACTGTGGTTAAGGTCGTGGCTGCTGGCGACCACGCAAACGCCAGCCTGGCAGAGTTCACCAATCAGATCATCGACCGCTTTCTGCTGCGCAATATCCAGCGCCGTCATGGGTTCATCCAGGATCAGCAACTGACCATGGGCGTTGATCTGCGGATCGATTTGCATCATGACCGCAGCAATCCGCACCCGCTGCCACTCTCCACCGGAGAGCCGGGTCAATGGCCAGGCTAATTTGTCATCCAGTTGCAGCCGCGACAGTATTGAGGCTAACCGAGCGTCGTGAGGTAAAGCGGGAGACGGGAGATGCAGGCGAAGATAGTGATAAACCGGCATCTGTCCCGGGGGCAACTGTTGCTGGGGCAGCCAGCTGCGCACCCTGGCCAGCGCCGGGCCTTTCCAACTGGACAGCGGGTTATTCAGAAGCGTCGCCTTGCCGGTAACGGGTTCCAGTCCGGCCAGCGCGGAGAGCAAAGTACTCTTCCCTGCGCCATTCGGCCCCACCAGATGCACCCACTGCCCGGCCTGCAGGGTGCCAGTTACCGGTTGCAGCCGTCCGGGAACGGCTGCATTTTCCAGGCTCAGCAACATTTATTTTGCCAGTGCCTGCTTGATGGTTTCGAGAATAATCGGATCTTCTGGTGACATATCCGGAGAGAAACGCTGAATGACACTGCCATCCCGACCAATCAGGAATTTTTCGAAGTTCCACAGGATATCGCCTGGGACTTTGGGCGCACGTCCTTTACTTTCCATGCGCTCATAAAAACCACTCTCTTCCGGGCGAACCGCCTCAGGTTTTGCCGCCACCAGCTGCGCATAAAGCGGGTGACGATGCTCACCATTAACGTCACACTTTTCGAACATCGGAAAGGTCACACCATACGTGGTGCTGCAAAAGGTTTTGATCTCTTCGCTACTGCCCGGCTCCTGCTCCAGAAACTGGTTGCAGGGGAAACCCAGCACGCTGAAGCCTTGCTCATGCCAGGCTTTATGAATGTTTTCCAGCGCTTCATATTGTGGCGTTAAGCCGCATTTTGAGGCCACGTTAACGACCAGCAGCACCTGTCCCTGCCAGGATGACAGCGAGGTTTTCTCACCATCCAGTGTAACCAGTTCAGTTTGATAAATGCTCATACGGAGTTCCTGTGGTTAATGCAAGTATGCCAGCTAAAGCTGACGCGACGATTTGACTAACAGTACGATAAACAGCGGTGCGCCCAGGGTTGCCGTGACGACACCGATAGGTAACTCGGCAGAAGCCAGCGCCAGGCGGGCAATAATATCGGCGCCAAGCAACACGCTGGCTCCCGCCAGCGCGGAGGCTGGCAACAAGGCACGGTGATCGTTCAGGCCTGCCAGCCGCAGCAGATGGGGAATCACCAGACCGACAAAGCCGATTGCCCCGGCAAGGGCAACGCTGACCCCGACCAGCCAGCCCATCGCTAATACCAGTAAATTACGCCAGTAAAACAGGGACAGCCCCAACTGGCGGGCTGAGGTTTCCCCCAGCGCTAACAGGTTGAGTACCCTGGCCGCCGAGGTTAACGCCAGGATAACCGGCAGCAGCGCCAGCATCATCCAGCCATAGCGCCAGTCGATGCCGCTGAAGCCGCCCATCATCCAGTACATTAACTGTCGCAGGTCGAGGCTGCTGCTGAAATACACCGCCCAGGTCATGATGGCGCTGCAGATAATGCCCAGCGCCACGCCAGTAAGCAGCAAACGCGTGACGGATAAGTGACGATGGGCAAAGTGCAGCAGGATAAGCGTGATCACCAGCGCACCGGCCATCGCCGAAACGCTGAGGCTCCAGAGTGAACCGCCGCCAAACAGCACCGCCGCCACCAGACCAATGCCCGCGCCGTTGGAGACGCCAAGCAGCCCCGGTTCGGCCAGGGGATTAGTAAACAGCGCCTGCATGACAACGCCGCTCAGCGCCAGCGCCGCGCCAACCAGTATGACCGCAAGGCTGCGCGGCAGGCGAAGCTGACCGACGAACAGTCTGCCGCTGTCGCTAAACCACTGGGATGGGCTTATCCAGCTTTCACCCGCACACAGGCTGATCATAAATAAGACAAGCAACGTGCCACTCAGACCCAAAAGCCAGGTCCTGCTGCGACGATCGCGTTGAAGCGCAAGTTGTTCAAGCTGGGACATAAGCCGGATTAGCCAGGATAACAGAGGGTTGATTGTAAAAGGATTGCAAAAAAAAGAAATGAAAAAGGCCGCTTGCGCGGCCTTTTTAAAACACTGGGATCAGTCACTGTCTTTTGGTGTGGCGTTCTCAACGCGACTTTTAAGCTTCTGCCCTGGACGGAATGTCACTACGCGACGCGCAGTAATTGGAATATCCTCTCCCGTTTTTGGGTTTCTGCCTGGACGTTGGTTTTTGTCACGCAGGTCAAAATTACCAAACCCCGACAGTTTAACCTGTTCTCCATTTTCCAAAGCGCGGCGAACCTCTTCGAAAAACAACTCCACTAACTCTTTTGCATCACGTTTGCTCAGCCCGAGTTTTTCAAACAGGTATTCTGACATCTCAGCTTTTGTAAGCGCCATAGGTTCAATCCCTCAAGGTTGCCTGGAATCGCTCTTTTAATGCCGCAACGCATTTGGCAACCGTCGCGGCAATCTCCTCTTCTTCGAGTGTCCGGCTGGTATCCTGCAAAATCAGGCTGATTGCGAGGCTCTTATAGCCCTCGGAAACACCCTTACCTCGGTACACGTCAAACAAGTTTACGCCAACTACCTGATTTACGCCAACTTTCTTACACTCCGCGATGATATCTGCTGCAGGCACGTTTTCGGCCACAACAACAGCGATATCACGACGGTTTGCCGGGAAGCGTGAAATCTCTTGCGCATCAGGCAGGACGCGGTCTGCGACCTTATTCCAAAGTAGTTCAAAGACTAAGGTACGACCGTTGAGATCCAGCTTACGTTCAAGTTCGGGATGAACCACTCCGATAAATCCGATTCGTTCATCGTGTAAATAAATTGCCGCACTTTGTCCAGGATGCAACGCCGGATTCGCTTCAGCGCGGAAGCTAATCACATTCATCTTGCCGGTTAAATCCAGCAGCGACTCTAAATCGCCTTTCAAATCATAGAAGTCAACGGTCTGGCGCGCCAGGTCCCAATGTTCTTCATAGCGGTTGCCACTCAGCACGCCTGCCAGCATCAAATCCTGGCGAATACCGAGATCCGCCTGCGTATCAGGCACAAAGCGCAGGCCGCTCTCAAACAGGCGCACGCGGCTCTGCTGACGGTTCTGGTTATACACCACCGCGCTGAGTAAGCCGGTCCACAGTGACAGACGCATCGTGGACATATCGCTGGAGATCGGGCTTGGCAGCAGCAGTGCCTCTTCACCCGGATGCAGCAACTGCTGCACTTTCGGGTCCACGAAGCTGTAGGTGATCGCTTCCTGATAACCTTTGTCTACCAGCAGCATCTTCGCCCGCTTCAGCGACAGGTTCGCTTCACGGTGCTTCGTCATCACCAGGCCAGCATGGACAGGCACATCCGGGATGTTGTTGTAACCATAAATACGGGCGATCTCTTCCACCAGGTCTTCTTCGATAGCCATATCGAAGCGCCAGGTCGGTGCCACTGCACGCCATTCACCGTTACCTACGCTGACCTGACAGCCCAGGCGCGTTAAAATGTCGGTTACCTGCTCATCGCTGACCACATGACCAATTAACCGATCCAGCTTTTCACGACGCAGCGTGATAGTCGCGGGCTGTGGTAATGCGTCCGCCGACGTCTGATCGATAACCGGCCCCGCTTCACCGCCGCAAATGGTCAGCAGCAACTGGGTGGCGCGCTCCATCGCCTTATGCTGCAGCGCGGCATCCACACCGCGCTCGTAGCGATGGGAGGCATCGGTATGTAAGCCATGGCGACGAGCACGGCCCGCAATCGCCAGGGGTTCAAACCAGGCGCACTCCAGTAAAACATTTTGCGTTTCCGCGTTTACACCGGAATGTTCACCGCCGAAAATGCCGCCCATCGCCAGAGCTTTCTGGTGATCGGCAATAACCAGCGTATCGCTGCTGAGTTTAACCGCGGTGCCATCCAGTAACGTCAGTGCTTCACCGTCTTTCGCCATGCGTACCACGATTCCGCCGTCAATGCGGTCGAGATCGAAAGCGTGCATGGGCTGGCCCAGCTCAAGCAATACATAGTTAGTGATGTCGACCACCGGATCGATAGAGCGAATACCACAACGACGCAGTTTCTCTTTCATCCACAGCGGTGTGGCAGCGGCAACGTTAATGCCTTTAACGACCCGGCCTAAATAACGTGGACAGGCTGCGTTCGCCTCGACATTGATCGGGACAGTATCAGAAATCGTCGCTGCAACCGGCTCAATGGCAGGTGCGTTAAGCGGCAGGCTGTTCAGTACCGCCACATCACGGGCAATACCAATAATTCCCAGGCAGTCGGCGCGGTTAGGCGTGACGCTGATTTCAATGGTGTTGTCGTCCAGCTGCAGGTAGTCACGAATATCTGTGCCAACCGGTGCATCGGCGGGCAATTCGATAATGCCACTGTGATCGTCGGAAATACCCAGCTCCGAGAACGAACACAGCATGCCTTCCGACGGTTCGCCACGCAGCTTGGCCGCTTTAATTTTAAAATCGCCCGGCAGCACAGCACCCACGGTGGCGACCGCAACTTTCAGGCCCTGACGGCAGTTTGGTGCGCCGCAGACGATATCCAGCAGACGATCGCCGCCGGTATTAATTTTGGTCACGCGCAGTTTGTCAGCATTAGGATGCTGACCGCACTCCACGACCTCGCCAACCACAACACCGTGAAACGCGCCCGCGACCGGCTCAACGCCGTCCACTTCCAGGCCGGCCATGGTGATCTGTTCAGATAAGGCTGCACTGTCAAGGGCGGGATTTACCCATTCGCGTAACCAGAGTTCACTGAATTTCATTGGATAACCTGCCCTTACTTAAATTGTTTGAGAAAACGTAAATCATTTTCGAAGAATGCGCGCAAATCGGTCACGCCGTAGCGCAGCATGGTCAGGCGCTCCATGCCCATGCCAAAGGCGAAGCCTGAATAGATTTCCGGATCGATACCGACATTACGCAGGACATTCGGATGTACCATGCCGCAACCCAGCACTTCGAGCCACTTGCCATTTTTACCCATGACATCCACTTCCGCGGACGGTTCGGTAAATGGGAAATAGGAAGGACGGAAACGAATCTGCAAGTCTTCCTCAAAGAAGTTGTTCAGGAAATCGTGCAGCGTGCCCTTCAGGTTGGTGAAGTTGATATTTTTATCAACGATCAGACCTTCCATTTGATGGAACATCGGCGTGTGCGTCTGATCGTAGTCGTTACGATAAACTCGGCCCGGTGCAATAATGCGCAGCGGTGGCTGCTGGTTCTTCATGGTACGGATTTGCACGCCAGAGGTTTGGGTACGCAGCAGACGCGTGGCATCGAACCAGAAGGTGTCATGATCGGCGCGCGCCGGGTGATGGCCTGGGATATTGAGTGCATCGAAGTTATGATAATCGTCTTCAATTTCCGGCCCCGTAACGACCGCAAAGCCCAGTTCGCCAAAAAAGGTTTCAATACGATCGATGGTACGGGTAACCGGATGCAGGCCGCCGTTCTCGATACGACGTCCCGGCAGGGAGACGTCGATGGTTTCTGCCGCCAGACGCGCGTTGAGCACCGCTGACTCCATCTCTTCTTTACGCGCGTTCAGGCGTTCCGTTACCTGCTGTTTGGCTTCGTTAATCACGGCACCTGCGGCAGGACGCTCTTCCGCTGGCAGCTCGCGCAGTGTGGTCATCTGCAGTGTCAGATGCCCTTTCTTCCCCAGATATTCGACGCGCACCGCGTCAAGGGCGGCGATATCGGTCGCCCCATCGATGGCCGCCGTGGCGTTCGCCACCAGTTCTGCTAGTTGGGACATGTTTTCCTCTTTTTCCAGTCAGGCTGGTTAGTACGTGTTGGGACCTGGCGGTCCAATATGCCAGCGCCAAAAACAAAAAAAGCCTCCACGTGGGAGGCTTTCAGCGCGATTTTTCGTTTCTTTTCTTATGCGCAAAAGCCCCTGATTGTCAGGCGCTAAAGTAAAAAAAGAAACGGAAAATAGCAGCATTCATGCTTGCGTTACCTTGTCGTGATTCTCAACGGCACTATTGAAATGCGCAGCGGTGAAAAAGTCAATCTTTTGCTCAGGTTACAGATAATAAAAAAGGGAGCAAGCTCCCTTTTTCAACTGACTTACGCCAGCGCTGATTTCGCTTTTTCTACCAGTGCAGTAAATGCCACTTTGTCGAATACGGCGATGTCGGCCAGGATTTTACGGTCAATTTCAATGGCTGCTTTTTTCAGACCATTGATGAAACGGCTGTAAGACATACCGTTCTGACGCGCCGCTGCGTTGATACGCGCGATCCACAGCTGACGGAACTGACGCTTACGTTGACGACGGTCGCGGTAAGCATACTGACCAGCTTTGATAACAGCCTGGAAGGCAACGCGGTAAACACGTGAACGTGCACCGTAGTAACCTTTAGCTTGTTTTAAGATTTTTTTGTGACGTGCGCGAGCAACTACACCACGTTTTACACGAGCCATTTAGCTCTCCTGTTTAATATTCTGAATTAATTAAAAAATTTACTTATGCGTACGGCAGGCAGGCGATAACCAGACCCAGATCGCCTTTAGACACCATGCCTTTCGGACGCAGGTGACGTTTACGCTTAGTAGATTTTTTAGTCAGAATATGACGCAGGTTTGCGTGTTTACGCTTGAAGCCGCCAGAAGCGGTCTTCTTGAAGCGCTTAGCCGCGCCACGTACAGTTTTAATCTTTGGCATTTTTAAAAATATCCACTTCGCATTGTTGATAACATGACCCAGACAGGCGAACAACAAACCGCGCAACGCAAGCGCTGCGCGGCCATTGCTACTTGAATGCCTACTGTTTCTTCTTAGGAGCGAGCACCATGATCATCTGGCGGCCTTCGATCTTCGAAGGGAAGGATTCGACAATGGCCAAATCCAGATCTTCACACAGGTCTTTACGGACGCGGTTAAGCACTTCCATACCGATCTGCTGGTGCGCCATCTCACGACCGCGGAAACGGAGCGTGATTTTAGCTTTATCGCCATCTTCCAGAAAGCGAATCAGGTTGCGTAGTTTGACCTGATAGTCGCCATCATCGGTTCCAGGACGGAATTTGATTTCCTTAACCTGAATAACTTTTTGCTTCTTCTTCTGTTCCTTAGAAGATTTGCTTTTTTCATAGAGGAACTTGCCGTAATCCATAATTCGGCAGACCGGCGGTTCGGCGTTCGGGCTAATTTCGACTAAGTCGCCACCCGCTTCCTCGGCTTTTTCCAAAGCTTCGCGTAATGTGACAATGCCAATCGGCTCACCATCCATGCCTGTTAAGCGCACTTCGGTCGCGCGGATTTCACTGTTAATTTTGTTCGGACGCGTAGGTAGTACTCGTTTTCCGCCTTTAATACTTTATTCCTCCAATTGTTGAAGATTTCGGCTGCGAACCTCTTGTTGCAACTTCTCAACAAACACATCGACATCCATCGACCCAAGGTCTTTACCACGGCGGGTGCGAACGGCAACTTTGCCAGCTTCCACCTCTTTATCACCGCAGACCAACATATAAGGGACGCGACGTAATGTGTGCTCGCGGATTTTAAAGCCTATCTTCTCATTTCTCAAGTCTGCTTTCACACGAATGCCAGCATTCTGCAATTTACGTGTCAAAGTCTCAACATATTCTGCCTGACCGTCGGTAATATTCATTACCACAGCCTGCATCGGTGCCAGCCAGCTTGGGAAGAAACCCGCGAACTCTTCGGTCAAAATACCGATGAAGCGCTCCATCGATCCCAGAATCGCACGGTGAATCATCACCGGGGTCTGACGATCGTTGTTTTCTCCCACGTAGGTAGCATCCAGTCGTTTAGGCAGGGAAAAGTCTAGCTGAACTGTTCCACACTGCCAGGCACGGTCAAGGCAATCGTATAGTGTAAATTCAATTTTAGGGCCATAAAACGCACCCTCACCCGGCTGATATTCAAACTCAATGTTGTTTTCATTGAGCGCCGCAGCCAGGTCTTCTTCTGCACGATCCCAGGTTTCATCAGAACCGATGCGCTTTTCAGGACGCGTGGACAGTTTCACCACGATCTTTTCAAAGCCAAAGGTGCTGTACATGTCGTAAACCATGCGGATACAGCTGTTAACTTCAGTACGCAGCTGGTCTTCAGTACAGAAAATATGGGCATCATCCTGGGTAAAGCCACGAACACGCATCAGACCGTGCAAAGCACCTGATGGTTCATTACGGTGGCAGCTACCGAACTCAGCCATACGCAGCGGCAAATCGCGATAGGATTTTAACCCCTGGTTAAAAATTTGCACATGCCCCGGGCAGTTCATTGGTTTGATGCAGTACTCACGGTTCTCAGATGAGGTCGTGAACATCGCATCTTTGTAGTTTTCCCAGTGACCCGTTTTTTCCCACAGGACGCGATCCATCATAAACGGACCTTTAACTTCCTGATACTGGTACTCTTTTAGCTTACTACGGACGAACACTTCCAGCTCGCGGAAAATAGTCCAGCCGTCATTATGCCAGAAAACCATGCCCGGCGCTTCTTCCTGCATATGGTAAAGGTCGAGTTGCTTACCAATCTTACGATGGTCGCGCTTCGCCGCCTCTTCCAGACGCTGCAGGTAAGCTGCCAACTGTTTCTTGTCTGCCCATGCTGTACCGTAGATACGCTGCAGCATTTTGTTATCGCTGTCACCGCGCCAGTAAGCACCCGAAATTTTCTGCAGTTTGAAATGATGGCAGAAACGCATATTCGGCACGTGCGGGCCACGGCACATATCGACGTATTCTTCATGATGATAGAGCCCTGGGCGATCATCATGACTGATGTTCTCATCCAGGATGGTGGTCTTATAGACTTCACCGCGCGCAGCAAAGACATCACGCGCTTCCTGCCAGCTGACTTTTTTCTTCACCACATCGTAGTTGGTCTCGGCCAACTGATGCATGCGTTTTTCCAGCAGCTCGATATCTTCCTGCGTCAGGGTACGATCAATATCGACGTCATAATAGAAGCCGTTATCGATAACTGGACCAATCGCCATTTTCGTATCGGGCCACAGTTGCTTAATGGCATGGCCTAACAGATGCGCGCAAGAGTGGCGAATAATCTCAAGACCCGCTTCGTCTTTTGCTGTGATAATGGCAACAGACGCGTCTTCGGTGATGGGATCAACCGCATCAACCAGTTCACCGTTAACCCGTCCAGCGATACAGGCTTTTGCCAGACCGGGACCAATATCAAGCGCGATGTCCATAACGCTGACAGGGCGATCGTACGAACGCTGACTGCCATCAGGAAGCGTAATTACAGGCATAGAATGTCCTTAGTTGCAGTGGTAAGCCACACGAAAGCTTACATACAAAATTGAGTAGTTTTATTGACCTGGCGGTATATCAGACCCACATTGTCGGAATGTCGCCAGGAGTGTAATGCGGTACGGATAATAGCAGTTTTCAGGCGCGAGCAAAACCCATGCGTTTTACGCTAACCCTCAGAGAGATCAAAAAAAAGCGGCCAGGCACTCTGCCAGACCGCGATTGATCAGCCATTGTGAACGCGCATTACATTGCGTAGGACAGCATGACAGAGGTTCGGGTATCGGTATGGTCTGGCGCAGAAGCCGGTGGGTTGTTGTTCCAGGTCACGTTATAAGCCAGTTTCAGGGCAAAGTGATCGTTGATGGCAACCTGCAAACCGGTTTCTGAGTTGACCGTGGTATCTTCGCCCAGTGAACTCAGCACAGATACGCCCTGAATAAACTTGGTCGTATCGGTCAGTTGCCACTGGTAGCTTACCGCACCGTAGGCCAGGCCTTGGGTTTTGTGATCGCCGCCGCGGTAATCGTCGTAACGCACGCCCGGACCGAATTCAGCACGCAGCGAATGCACCGGACCATTCAGAATCTGACGACCGTAACCGGCGGTCAGCACATCACGGGAATCATAGCCGTTGTAACGGTCGCTTAACCAACTCGCCTGACCGAACAGATAGTCATAGGCGCTCATGTTGTAACGGGAACGTGCGCCAACGTTATAGGTTTCAGAAGAGCGCTCATCGTTAGCAGAGGTGTTTGCGGCATTGCCCCACAAGCTGTAGGCCATTGATTCTGTGTACCAGGTCATATTGCTTTGTGCGGTCAATGATGAACTGGTGGTGTTACCACTTTGTGCCAGGTAACCCGCAGAGGCAGAACCTTCAAAAGGCTTTTTAGCCGTGGATGGGTCATCCATTGCGGTAAAGACAGCATTATCGGCCAGCGCCTGGTGACAAAACGCTCCGGCAGAGAGCAAAAGAACAGCAGACAGCTTGTTAAAGGCTTTCATTAAATGTGATCCGTGCGGCAGTTTTAAAAACGAAGATTCTGAAGGGTTTCCCAATGCGATCAATGCAATTTACGGTAACTTTTGTAAAAAAACATGAATTCGCTCAGAACGGCATACATTAGCGTAACGCCGTGCATTCACTGGGCGTTAACCTGATTTCGGCGCGCATTATAGAGCCATTTTTACCAAATGGCATCTGTTCATTTACAAGATTTACATTGGGTTTCTTTCGCATTCCCGCCGTGACTTGCGCACAGATTGATCTGATTTTAAGGCTCATCTCCTTCATTATTCGCCTGTTTTTTCACCATGTACTACGCTGTGTGTTATTTAACCATGTCGAGGTGCAAAATGAGTAACGGGGATTTACACCGCTATGTCGTCACGTTTCATTATCAGGAAAGCGGACTCGCTGACGTTCTGACACTAACCGGCGCGCTGACATCAGGCGGCTTCTCTACCACGTTGATGGATGATAAGGGGAACCCCCACGAGCTTGGCACCAACAGTTTTGGCATTGTCACCACGCTTACCCACGAAGATTTAAAACAGCAAGCCATTGCCGCTGGCGAAAGCGCGCTGGGCCAGAAACCCGACGTTACGTTGACCACGCTTGAAGATTTTCTGCGCGACGCTGCCCGTTCGCCAGAATAGTCTGTGCGCAAGCGCAGATTTTCGAGAGAGGTTACAGGTTACAATCGAACTCAGGCAGCGAATAAAGAGGATAACCCGATGTGGTCAGCCATTAGTCGTCTGTTAAACGAGCCATTTGGTCATGCCGATATTACCCAACGTCTTGAACTTCCCGGTGGGGACGTACATCCTGCCTGGCTGATTCGCTATGGCGACCAGGATGTATTTGTAAAATGTAACAGCCGCGACAAGGTGACGCTTTTCAGTTGGGAAGCCGATCAACTCGCCCTGCTGCGCCGAACGCAGACCGTCCGCGTGCCGGAAGTATACGGCGTCGGCAGCGATCGGGATTACAGTTTCATTCTGCTGGAGTACATCAAGCCTGAGCCTCTCGACGCGCACAGCGCGCATCAGTTAGGACAGCAGCTGGCGCGCCTGCATCAGTGGAGCGAGCAGCCCCAGTTCGGTCTTGATTTTGACAATAACCTGACGACCACGCCACAACCTAACAGCTGGCTACGGCGCTGGTCTGCTTTTTTTGCAGAACAGCGCATCGGCTGGCAGCTGCAAATCGCCGCAGAGAAAGGCATCCTGTATGGCGATGCCGATCTGATTGTCGACTGCGTGCAGCGAACGCTGGCATCACATCATCCCCAACCTTCTCTGCTCCATGGCGATCTGTGGCCCACCAATTGCGCAGCCAGCCAGAGTGGGCCATGGATTTTTGATCCGGCCTGTTACTGGGGAGATCGGGAATGTGACCTGGCCATGCTGAGCTGGTTTAACGATCTGCCCAGAGAAATCTTTGACGGTTATAACCAGACCTGGCCGTTACCGGATGGCTTCTCACAGCGCCAGCCGGTCTATCAGCTTTATTATCTGCTAAATCGGGCGAACGTCTTTGGCGGCAACTGGCTGGGAGCCGCGCAGCTTGCCGTAGGTCAGCTACTGGATGATGATGCACTGGCGGCCGGTCAGGCTAAACCGGCCTGACCGGTTACAGAAAACCCAGCAGAGAAAGCAGGAAATATCCCGCGATGGCAATCACCACCGGCAGAATATAGAGCGGGAAAATCTGCAGGAAAATGGTGTGGCGAGGTACGCGCACCTTCCCTTCTAACTGCTGACGTGTGCGCCCTTCACTGCCCTTAGCCTGTTCAAGAATCATCTGGTCTTCAATGCCTTCCCGCACGTGGCGCGCCTGGCGTCCCATGCGGGAACCTGAAGCTTCCAGCGCCAGACCGACGAAGATCAAAATATAGACAAGCCAGAATCCCAGATTCATCTGTCCGTTAAAGTCCGGCACAGGTGAGTTATGCCAGAAAACGTTCAGGAACGGCGTATTAAAACGAATCATGTCGACCATAACATGAATAAAATCAAGCATAACGGCATCAATGCCAGGCTTCTTTTCACTGTGCTTAAATAAAAAACTCAGCAGTGAGATTATTGTGGATACTAACGCCAGTAAAAAAACTATCCAGCCGACGACACGCTTAAGGATGGCAATGCGGCCAGCCTGTTGATAGGTCATGATATCTCCTGAACCCAAAATCCTGTTAGCCTCTAGTCTACCTGCCCTTAGGGCGTTTTCCCAAAAAAAAGCGCGGGCTGCGCCCGTAATGCCTCTCCTGAGCGAGCCTCCCCCGTTCGTGATAAAGTAGGCCGTCATGTTTACGGGAGAGCCTCATGCCTTACCACCGCCCTGTTTATGCTGCTTTATTTGATATGGATGGATTGCTGATCGATTCGGAACCGCTTTGGGACAGAGCCGAAATGGATATCTTTTCAACCCTGAATCTCGATCTGACGCGCCGCCATGAGCTCCCCGATACGCTGGGGCTGCGCATCGACCAGACCGTGCGCATGTGGTACGAAACCCTGCCCTGGTCAGGGCCGAGCCAGCAAGAAGTGACTCAGCGCATCATCGCCCGTGCGATGGAACTGATCGCCACGCAGCGCCCGCTGCTACCCGGCGTTGAATCCGCACTGACACTGTGCAAACAGCACGGCCTGAAAATCGGCCTTGTCTCGGCTTCGCCACTGTTTATGCTGGAAGGCGTGCTGGAAATGTTCAACCTGCGCCACTATTTTGACGTGCTGTCATCGGCGGAGAATCTGCCCTACAGTAAGCCGCATCCGCAGGTGTATTTACATGCTGCCGACGCGTTGCGTATCGATCCGCTTCACTGTGTCGCCCTGGAAGACTCTGTCAACGGAATGGTCGCGAGCAAAGCGGCGCGCATGCGCGCGGTTGTCGTCCCGGCTGCCGCGCATCAGGACGATGCCCGCTGGTCGCTGGCCGATGTTAAACTCAGCAGCCTGACACAGCTGACGCGCGCACATTTGCTGGGTTAATTGTGGCTACGCTGTAACCTGTTGCACAACCTTAAAAAATTAACGCTTCGTTACAGCGTCACGGGTTCTCATTTACTGGATAAATCCCTATACTGGATGCATCGACAGTTTTTCTTCCAGCCAGGTTTTATCATGACGGCCGAGGGCCATATCTTTTTTGCTGTTGCCAGCGCTATTTTCGCTAAACGGGCCGAACTTACCCCAGTGATGGCGCATGCCGACTGGTGGCATTTGATTCCGGCCACGTTACTGACCTGCCTGCTTCCCGATATCGACCATCCTAAATCCCTGTTAGGACAGCGGCTGCGCTGGCTGTCGCACCCTATTGCGCGGGTGTTTGGCCATCGCGGATTTACCCACAGCCTGCTTGCCGTGGCAGCCAGCCTGTGGTTGTTCCAGATCAACGTGCCGAAAAGCTGGCCTGTCCCGGCGGATGTGTTGCAGGGCATGACGCTCGGTTATCTGAGCCATATTGTGGCTGATATGCTCACCCCCGCCGGCGTTCCCCTGCTCTGGCCCTGCCGCTGGCGTTTTCGCCTGCCAGTGCTTAACAGTCAGAAAGGCAATCAGCTGGAGCGTACGCTTTGTCTTTGCCTGATTGGTTATGCCTTATGGTTCCCGCTGGGGATGCCGTCGTTTGGCGAAAATGGCTGGCCGGCCCAGGTATTTGATACGCTGCAAAACGGCGTCAGTCGTCTCATCTCTGCGCAATCAGAACGCTAAGCCGGGAGCAAAACAGTCCCGGTTATAAGCTATTCCATTTGGATATAAGATTGCGCCATTTCTAACTGTTACCATTTCCGAATACGTATCTTTACGATCACTATCTTTGCCGCTCTCCTACCAGGGAATGCTGCATAACTTCGGAGTTGCTATGGATATTCCTCTTACGCTTAACGTCGTAGCATTTGTCGTGCTGCTGCTTTTATTGTCACGCATGAGCCGCGCAAACTGGAGCCTGTCAAAAAAAGTGCTGACCGGTTTAGTGCTGGGTGTGCTTTTTGGTCTGGCACTACAGCTGATTTACGGCGGCAACAGCGATATCGTTAAAACCTCAATTAGCTGGTTCAACATCGTGGGTAACGGCTATGTACAACTGCTGCAGATGATTGTGATGCCGCTGGTGTTTGTATCCATACTCAGCGCCGTGGCCCGTCTGCACAATGCCTCTTCGCTGGGGAAAATCAGTTTTCTGACTATTGGCGTACTGCTGTTTACGACGGCCATTTCCGCCCTGGTCGGCGTTTTCGTAACCGGTTTGTTTCATCTTAACGCCACCGGCCTGGTACAGGGCGCACAGGAAACCGCTCGCCTGAGCGCGATTCAGAGTAACTACGTCGGTAAAGTCGCCGATCTGACCGTGCCGCAATTAATCCTGTCGTTTATTCCTAAGAATCCGTTTGCTGATTTAACCGGGGCCAGCCCGACCTCGATCATCAGCGTGGTCATTTTCGCCGCCTTCCTTGGCGTCGCTGCCCTGCAGCTCCATAAAGACGATGAGGTTAAAGGCCAGCGCGTCCTGATCGCCATCGATACCCTGCAGTCGTGGGTGATGAAGCTGGTGCGCCTGATTATGAAACTGACACCTTATGGTGTGCTGGCGCTGATGACTAAAGTGGTGGCCGGTTCTAACCTACAGGACATCATTAAGCTGGGCAGCTTTGTGGTGGCGTCCTACTTAGGACTGACCATCATGTTTGTGGTTCATGCCCTGCTCTTATCGGTCAACGGCATCAATCCTATGCGGTTTTTCCGCAAAGTCTGGCCGGTACTGACCTTCGCCTTTACCAGTCGCTCCAGCGCCGCCAGCATTCCGCTGAATGTTGAAGCCCAGACTCGCCGTCTTGGCGTGCCCGAATCGATTGCCAGCTTCTCGGCCTCGTTTGGTGCCACTATTGGACAGAACGGCTGTGCCGGTCTTTATCCGACCATGCTGGCAGTGATGGTGGCCCCAACGGTTGGCATTAACCCTTTTGATCCGCTGTGGATTGCCACGCTGGTCGGTATTGTGACGTTGAGCTCCGCAGGCGTGGCCGGTGTCGGCGGCGGTGCGACCTTTGCTGCCCTGATTGTGCTGCCCGCAATGGGGCTGCCGGTTACCCTGGTGGCACTGTTGATTTCCATTGAGCCCCTGATTGATATGGGCAGAACAGCGCTGAACGTCAATGGTTCCATGACTGCAGGTTCCCTGACCAGCCGCTGGTTGGGCCTGACCAATAAACGCGTTTTAGAACGCAGCGAACACGGTGAATTAGAACACAGTTAATCACTGCAGACCTGGCGCCAGCCGCCAGGTCTTTCCCTTCTTTCTGTCTTATCTTCTCCATTTTTCTCCTTGATTATCGTGGTGCCGTTAAGAAAACGTTAAGCGTGGTAAACGGGCAATAATACAGGGTATTTCTGCTTGTCTTTATGCGGCAAAAAGAGAATTCTGCAGGTAATAACTGCAGGAGAACACTCATGAAAACGGTTATCGCCTCATTACTGGCGTTAGCGATAGTTGCGCCAGCTCACGCTTTTGGTCGTCCCGGTGACTGGGGCCCTGGCCCGCACTGGCGACCCGGCCCAGGCTGGCATGGCCCGGCACCGCGCTGGCACGGTCCCGACCACTTCCACGTTTTGCCACTGGCCGCGACGGCGGTGTTGATCGGTGGATTAACTTACTACCTGCTTAACGGCAGTTATTATCAGCGTCACGGAGAAGAATACGTGGTGGTGGAACCGCCCGTGCAAACCTATGAAAGCGGCATGCGGATTCTGGATTTTAACGGCAGGCGTTTCTACGTGCAGGACGGTCATTATTATCAGCGGGAAATTAACGGCAGCTATATTGAAGTCCCTCGTCCGGCGGGATTATAGGCATAAAAAAACGGCTCGCCTGATGGCGAGCCGTTTCTTGTTAAAGCGGGTAGTTACTGCTTAACCTGCGGGTCAGTATCGTACTCAGCACAGCTCTGGAAGCCATAGTTCATCACGCGACCGGTATCGTTATAGCTAACGAAGTAAGTCTGTGGCTTGCCATCACGCTCGCCAATGACGTAGCTCTGGCAGGTACCACGTGCATGCACCATCGTGATTTCAGTGGCTGCAGGGCCAGCAATCTGACGAACCTGTTCGCGAGTCATGCCTTTTTTGACATCCTTAACCACAGGCTTAGTCACGAAGCTTTCCGCACGATCGTAAGTCGTACAACCAGAGAGCGCAGCCAGCGTCAGCGCTGCAGCGATACATCCCATCACTTTATTCATCTTGTTGTTCCTCGTTTTTTTGTCCATGTGCTGAGAAGCCTGGAACATAAAACGGTTTTTTTCAAGTTAATGACGTACTTAAACTCAATCTGCCCTGAAAGATTTGATAAAATGCGCCGCAATGGCCTTAACGCAGCGGTTATTCAGGCGAATAGTGGCGCTGAGAGGCCTGCCTTAATGGCTAATGGCCCGCGTTTCAAGGCGGGTGAACAACATAAGTGACGTTGTCACCAACAAGCATTCTGGTTCCAGAGGATTAATGACGCTTTCATCACCAAACCGACGGGTTTACGCCATCACCCTGGGATTACTGGCTGCCCTGGGGCCGCTCTGTATTGACCTGTACCTGCCCGCACTGCCGCAACTGGCGCAGGATCTTCAGACCTCGACCTCAACGGCTCAGCTCAGCCTGACTGCCGGGCTACTCGGATTGGGTGCCGGACAGCTGTTTTTCGGGCCAATGAGCGACAAATTTGGTCGACTGCGCCCGCTAACCTTATCCCTGGTGCTGCTGTTTATCGCCTCGATAGGCTGCGCCCTGGCACAGGACATTCACCAACTGTTACTGGCCCGCCTGTGTCAGGGCTTAGCAGGCGCAGGTGGCGCCGTCCTGTCGCGGGCCGTGGCGCGTGACATGTACAGCGGTCATGAACTTACCCGTTTTTTTGCCCTGCTGATGCTGGTCAACGGCCTGGCCCCTATCGGCGCACCGGTATTAGGTGGCGCACTTATGGCCGTGCTGAACTGGCGCGGTATTTTTGTGGTATTGAGCTGCATCGCCGTTTTACTTATCCTGCTGGCGCGCTGGAAGCTGCATGAAAGCCTTCCTGCCGAACGTCGTAGTCAGGGCTCTGTATTTTCAGCCTATGCTGCGCTGGGTCAGGTCATTACCCATCGCCCTTTTATGGGATTTTGCCTCACACAGGGGCTGATGATGTCTGGCATGTTTGCCTACATCGGTGCCTCACCCTTTGTGTTGCAACAACTTTACGGCTTGTCTCCGCAGGCGTTCAGCTTCTGCTTTGCCGCAAACGGTATTGGACTAATCATCGCCTCACAGACCAGCGCCCGGCTCTGCCCACTGTGGGGAGAGTACCGCGTATTGAAAGGCGGTCTGACGCTGGCCTGTGTCGCATCGAGTGCGTTGCTGATTGCCGGGCTCAGCCATGCGCCTCTGCCGTTGGTGCTACTCGCCCTGTTCTTTACCATTGCCAGTAACGGGGTGATTGCCACGACGGCGTCGTCGCTGGCGATGCAAAGTCAGGGACAGCGCGCTGGCAGCGCATCGGCGGTGATTGGCGTCACCGGGTTTACCCTGGGCGCTATTGCCGTGCCGGTAACAGGCATTGGCGGGACATCAGTAATCAGTATGACGCTGACGATTTTTGGCTGCTACATGCTGGCTATACTGACGTTTACCGTTCTGGCGAAAAAACCCGCAGCCGAAGTAAAAAGCGTCTGATTCTGCCCGTCTCAATAAAAACAGCGGTCGCTTTGGCTTGTTGTTTCCCGGGATGCGCGTTAGCTTTAAAACATGCTTTGTATTGTGCCAACGGGCTACAGACTTAAGGAGATGTTGATGTCACTGCAGCAGGAAATCATTACCGCACTTGGCGTTAAGCCGACTATCGATCCACACCAGGAGATCCGTACCAGCGTTGATTTCCTTAAAGCCTACTTAACGCGCCACAGCGGCCTTAAGGCGTTGGTACTCGGTATCAGCGGCGGACAAGATTCCACCCTGACCGGCAAGCTGGCTCAGATGGCGATAACGGAGCTTCGGCAGGAAACAGGCGATAACGACTACACCTTTATCGCGGTGCGTTTACCTTACGGCGTACAGGCAGATGAGCAGGATTGTCAGGACGCTCTGGCCTTTATCCAGCCGGATCGTTCGCTGGTGATCAATATCAAAGAAGCGGTGCTGGCCAGCGAGCGGGCGCTGAAAGAAGCGGGGATCGTGCTGTCCGATTTCGTGCGGGGTAATGAAAAAGCCCGCGAACGGATGAAAGCCCAGTACAGCATTGCCGGTATGTCCAAAGGTGTGGTGGTCGGTACCGACCACGGCGCAGAAGCGGTAACCGGCTTCTTCACCAAATATGGTGATGGCGGCAGTGACATTAACCCTATCTTCCGCCTGAATAAACGTCAGGGAAAACAGTTACTGAAAACGCTGGGCTGCCCTGAACATCTTTATCTGAAGAAACCCACGGCCGACCTGGAAGATGATCGCCCTGGCCTGCAGGATGAAGTCGCGCTGGGTGTCACCTACGATATGATCGATGACTATCTGGAAGGCAAAACCATCGCGCCGGACAGCGCGAAGATTATTGAAGGCTGGTATCTGAAAACCGAGCATAAGCGTCGTCCGCCTATCACTGTTTTCGACGACTTTTGGAAATAACGCCCTATAGCCTTTATCCGGCTTTAACATCGCGCCCGGTCAGCTCAGTGGCCGGGCGCGACTGCGTGATACGTCCCCCGATCAAAAACGCTGCCAGTCAGCTTCACCCGCCGCTGCCATCGGGCTGCGGACAGGCATCTGAATACGGTCTGCACGTCCGATCATGCTGCTTTGGATCGGTGCCTGGCGCTGCGTTTTGGCGAGCGTGAAGGTCGCAACCAACTGGTTAAGGGTTGAGGCCTGATCAATTAATGAACGGGATGCAGAAGATGCTTCTTCAACCAGAGAGGCATTTTGCTGCGTCACATCATCCATCTGGTTTACGGCCAGGTGCACCTGATTAATTCCCTGCGACTGTTCGTTTGCAGCAACCGAAATCTCATCGACCAAATCGGTCACCTGACGGACCGCGTCTGTCATGCGCGTAATATTATTACCCACGCCCTCGGCCTGGTTCGAGCCAGCTTCTACATGGAGCATAGAAGCTTCAATAAGCGCTTTGATCTCCCTGGCAGAAGAAGACGATCGCTGAGCCAGGTTGCGCACCTCGCCAGCGACCACGGCAAAACCGCGCCCTTGTTCACCTGCCCGCGCCGCTTCAACCGCCGCGTTAAGCGCCAGGATATTGGTCTGGAATGCAATACCTTCAATCAACGCAATGATATCAGTAATTTTTGTCGAGCTCGTCCGGATATCACCCATGGTCATCAGCATCGCCTTCACGCGTGACGCACTGTCTTCAGATATATCACGCGCGTTTTGGGCAAGCTGGCTGGCAAGTCGCGTATTTTCTGCCGTCTGACGCACTGTTTCACTCAACTCAGACATGCTGGCAGCCGTCTGCTCCAGGGAGGCAGCCTGCTCTTCCGTACGAGATGAGAGATCTTCGTTGCCTGCAGAAATCTGTGCGGAAGCCGTACTGACCGACTGAGCCGCGCTTTCTACTGCGCTGAGGGACAGTGCAACATTTTCCACCAAATGATTAAATGCCTTTGCCGTCAGACCGATTTCATCTCCGCGAGAGTCATCTGCACGTAATGTCAGATCCAGATTTCCGCTCGCGGTTTCCATTGTGTGGCGCATGGTGTTGAGCTGACGACGAATAGCAAAAATTGTTTTAAGCGTAAAAAAGCCTAACAGCAATATGGCTGAAACAGAACCGGCAATCAGAATGAGTAAAGTATGACGATAGGTGCTGTCATTCTCTTTACGAAGTTGATTACCAATATCCACATTCAGTTGCAGCTGTTTCTGATAATCGTCAATCAGCTGTCGTGTTAGCGCACCAATACCGCTATTACCCTGTAGCATCGACAAAGAAATCGCGTCGTTCTGTGCGCGTGAGGCCGTGAGAAAAGCAGGCAGATCCGCCTCAATCTTTTTAATGGTGACAAATGCCTTTTCGGTCATCTGTCGATCTTCCTCACTGGAAATATCATTCTTAAGGTAATTCCGGTTGAGCATCGAAATATGGTTTAAGACGCCCTTGATTTCTTTCTCAATTTGCATCTGCTTAGCGGGATCGGTCATGCTCTGATGATGATAGAGCGCGATGATAATGGCATTGCTACCGTCAACCATTTTGGCGATATCAGTAATAGAAGGAATGGTATTTTCCTGCACATACTGGAAACGGTACTGAAAACCGTCCGCTACGGAAACCGCCACGATAACCATGGCTATCAGCGCCATGCAAAGAAGGGAAAAGGTCAGTAAAAGCCGCTGTGTTATAGTCATATTTTTCACCTGGTTCTTATTAAAAAGTTAATTCGTCTGAAAATTTCAGACGCAGACCTTAACTATCGACATAAAAATGTGATAACAGCGCCAAAAACAAGCATTGTTTATTAAGCATTTAACGTTGATTAATTTCTAAAAAAACAACAACTTATCATTATAATAATGTATAAAAAAACACATCCTTACTCACTGCAATAAATCGCTAACTAATCCTTAACACTTCACTCTGTTCCACCGCATGTGGGTGGAAAGCCATAAGACGTAATACTGTGGGCATCCCCCTTTGCCTACGCGTGGCTGATAAGCTTGCGAGGCTCGTCAACAGAGGTAAAGCCCTGACAGGTTGGATTGCGGTCGGTAAAGGGCGTTAAGCAACCTGATGATCAGGCCTTTCATGAGGTGCGTTGAGGGAAAAACGTTGCTCAGCACACAGACCATTACAGCAAACTCAGCCTCTACCCAGACGGAATACCTGATGGACAGGGTACAGGCTTACCGTTAGCATATTTCGCGCTCGCTGCCCGCTGGCGGCTCTTTTAGACATTGAGTTTCCATGCCTGCTAACTTACCACGCGCGACCTTAGTCGGTTTGAGCGCGATTTTGCTCTGGAGCACCACTATCGGCCTGCTGCGCAGCGTCAGCGAGGCATTTGGCCCGACTGGTGGTGCCGCGCTTATCTACTCCACCACGGCTGTTTTGCTGTGCCTCACACGCGGCGTTCCCAACCCACGTAACATGCCGGGCCGCTATCTGCTTACAGGCGGCGTGCTGTTTGTCGGGTATGAAATTTGCCTGGCGCTGGCGGTCGGCCTTGCCCGCGATCGTCACCAGTCGCTGGAGATGGGGATGATCAACTATCTTTGGCCCTGCCTGACAATCGTGCTGGCGATTCCGTTTAACCAGCAGCGTTTTCGCCTGTGGCTGTGGCCCGGACTGCTGCTTTCCCTCTGCGGTATTATCTGGGTGATGAAAGGCGCTAACGGGAATGTGACAGGTAAGATGGCGCAGAATATTGCCAGCAATCCAACAGCCTACCTGCTGGCGTTTATCGCGGCGATTGCGTGGGCGCTCTACAACAACATCACGCGCCGCTATGCTCGCGGCAGCAACGGTGTCACCCTGTTTTTTATGGTGACGGCCCTGGCGCTATGGCTCAAATTCGTGTTGTTCACGCAGCATGAAACGCTGCAATTTAGCGTGACCGCTGCAGCAGAAGTGCTGTTTATGGGTGCGTCAACGGCGGTTGCCTACTCTGCCTGGAATTACGGCATCCAGCATGGCAACCTGACGCTGTTGGCGACGGCATCTTATTTCACGCCGGTACTCTCGGCGTTGCTGGCCTCGCTATGGCTGGGGCTGACGCCACCGATAAGCTTCTGGCAAGGCGTTGCTATGATCACCGCTGGCTCTCTGATTTGCTGGCTGGCGACAAGGCGTTGATGAATCTCTGACTGGCGAACCTTTAACCTGCCTGTTACACTGTATGGACAACCAGTACAGGAGTCCGTTTTGGTCAGACGTGCAGCCACTCATCGCCTCGAATTTGACGCGGCAACCATTTATGAATACCCGGAACATTTGCGTGAATGGCTCGAAGGCCTGCCAAATCAGCCCGGCGTTTATACTTTTCATGGCGACAGCGATACCTTGCCGCTTTACATCGGCAAAAGCGTTAATCTGCGTTCGCGCGTGATGTCCCATTTTCGTACACCCGATGAAGCAAAAATGTTACGCCAGTCGCGGCGCGTCAGCTGGATTCCCACAGCAGGCGATCTCGGTGCGCTGCTGCTGGAAGCGCAAATGATCAAAACGCAGCAGCCCCTGTTTAATAAACGCCTGCGCAAAAATCGTCAGCTTTGTTCTCTGCAAATTACCGCAGAGGGTAAACCGGAAGTGGTGTATGCCCGTGACGTCGATTTCAGCCAGTCGCCGAACCTGTTTGGTCTTTACCGCAGCCGTTTTGCCGCGCTGGAACGTCTTAAGCAGCTTGCCGATGAATATCAGCTGTGCCACGGCTTGTTAGGGCTGGAAGCGTTGAGTGCCAACCGGGGCTGCTTTCGTTCTGCCCTGCGCCGCTGCGCCGGTGCCTGCTGTGGCAAGGAACCTGTGAGCGATCATCAGGACCGACTGCTCGCCGCGCTGGAAAACGTCCGGGTATTCTGCTGGCCATGGCAAGGTGCGGTGGCACTGGTGGAAGAAGGTAAACACCTGACGCAAATCCACGTTATCGATCACTGGTTCTATCTGGGTTCCGTGCAAACGATGGACGAGGCAAAGTCCCTTAAACGCGGCAAAGGCGGGTTCGATCACGACGGCTACAAAATTCTCTGCAGTCCGGTATTGTCTGGCCATTACCCCATTATTCCCCTTTAGAATAAAAAAAACCGCCGACACTGCCCACGCCAGGTGGACAAGGTCGGCGGTCTTCAACCGTCTTTACTGATTAACGTGCGGCTTATTGAGCGGGTGCAGGTGCAGGCGCCATCTTGCCGTGCATCGGACGTTTTTCAGTCAGGTGCTTTTCAAAATTCGCGTTGTACTGTTTTTTCTGCTCCGGCGTCAGCACGTTATACAGTTTATTTTGGGTTTCCATCATGGTCACCGCGTTGGCTTTGGCATTCGCGGTCATTTTATCTGCCTGCGCTTCAGCCTGGGCTTTGTCGAAGCTGTCAGAGGCGATGATGGCGTGCGTCGCACGACGTTCATCCTGTGATGGGCGCTGCATTTCATCGCGACGCTCTTTCATAATTTCATGCATTTTGGTTTTCTGGTCTGGGGTCAGATTCAGCCCGCCAAACATCATATCCATACCGTGACGCATCGGTTTATGCATCGGCTTTTCCGTGCCTGCCGGTGGTGGTGTCAGATTATCGGCTTCAGCATGAACAACCGTTGCCGCGCCGAATGCCAGAGTTGAAGCCAGTAACAGAGAAGTTAATTTACGCATAACAGTGTCCTTTTTATTCACTTGTTCAGTTTCGTAACGACAGCACTCTGTCGCGTCTTCGGAAACAAGCATACGACGTTGAACGTCAATTACTGCGAGCGAGAGTAAAAGCGTGAAAGCGCAAAAGCCACAATTCAGGCAATCATGGAGGGATTAAGAAGAAAGGCGTCAGAAATTGAAAAAGAGTATGAATAATCAGGAGATTTCGGATAAATCGTGGAGAATTGTAATGCCTTTAGCAGTAAAGCGGAAGGTGTCTTCCGCTATTTTGTATCGATGACGTCAAAGGGGCAAAGCCTGGGTTTGCTCACTCTCTTCAATCAGCATGAGTCCAGCCCGCAACCCCAGAGCCACACGGGGATTGGGGAACAACACATATTCCCGCGCCTGCTGCACGAAATAGCGCCTTTCCCCGTCTTCCGCTAGCAAAGCGCCCTGCGGAAAAGCGGTAAAGTTCTTGGTGTCGTCGCTCATATGAAGCTGAAACTTTTCACTGTGGCGGGTGATCTGCTGACTGACCCGATAGCGGCGCGGAACAGATTGCGCTTCCGGCAAGGGCTCGCCATACAGCAATGCTGCCAGTGCCTGAGAGACAGCGCTGAACTGCGCCAAATCGTTTTCGCCAAAAGGTCGCGCCTGACCCAGCTCCAGGGTACAGCTGGCTGCACCAAAGTGTTCACAGCTAAAATGGGTAAAGGTGCCCGCGGGCGAACGGTGAAAGACCAGCGCCTCAAGCCCGGCAACCGCCAGCCAGTGCAAAAAGGGCTCTGGCCATGGCCGATCATTCAGCGGCATTACGCCAAAACGCGTGTGGTAAGAGCCGCGCAGCGCCGTGTGCATATCCAGGTGCCAGCGGGTTTCATCGCACTCACCCAGTTGCCAGAAGTTCTCCAGCATCTGTTCCAGACGGAGAACCCGGCGCGCTTCATCACCGTCGTCAATCTGCTGCCAGCGACCGCCAAACAGCCGGTTGATGTCATATCCCACATAGCGTTTTCCCGCACGCAGCGCTGAAGGATTACCTAATACCACCAGCATTCGCTGCTGAAGTGGCTTTTCGCCCTGAAGTAAAGGCGTAATAAGCTGGTTAAGGATTTCTACCGGGGCGGTTTCATTACCGTGAATCCCTGCCGAAAGTACCAACGCCTGTTTCACAGGCGTCTTTGGCTCCATGAGCAGAATACCGTGATACAACCACTGCCAGCGAAGATGCGCTGTCTCACCTCTACGCATACGCGGTGCGTCACCAGACAGCGTCTGCTGTAAAAAGTCCTGCATCGTTCCTCCTAAGACCGGAAGCAGGCAGCCCTCATGGCAACGCCTGCTTCACTGCTGAAATGCATACACATTTCCTAAGTCTAGCAGCCTGGTCAATTCATCAAGGGCAACCCGCCCTTCTTGCAGCAATTGCGGATCGCCTAAATCGTCTTGCGTTAATCTGTCACGGTAGTGGCGATCGACCCACTGATTTAGCGAAGTAAACAGGCGATCGTTCATCAGTACCGCAGGGTTAACGGCCCGTTGCTCATCTGGCGTTAATACCACGCGCAGACGCAGGCAGGCAGGGCCACCGCCATTATGCATACTTTCACGCAGATCAAACACCTGTAATGACTGTAAGGGTCCCTCGCTTTCCACCTGCTCACGCAGATAATCCCAAACGCCCTGATGCTGGCGTGACTCTTCAGGCAGCACCAGCATCATACTGCCGTCGGCACGGGTAAGAAGCTGGCTGTTAAACAGGTAAGTATTGACCGCATCCTGAACGGAAACACGTGCGCTGGGCACTTCAAGGGCGACAAAGCCCGGAACACGTTCACGCAGACGGTTCAGCAACCCGGGCTGATCGACAAAGGCCTGCTGATGGCAGAACAGCATCTGCTGATTGCTGACCGCGATCACATCATTGTGAAAAACGCCCTGATCGATGACCAGGGGATTTTGCTGAGCGAAAATCACCTGGTCAGGCGCAAGCTGGTGTAAACGTGCGACGGCTTCGCTGGCCTCACGGGTTTGCCGCGCAGGATAGCGCTGCGGGGCCGCGCCAGACGAGTTATCGCGACCGTAGATAAACAACTGTATTCCGACATCGCCATAGTCCCCGCCAAGGCGGTTATGATTAGCGGCACCCTCGTCGCCGAACATGGCCACCTGGGGCAGCGCCTCATGGACGGTGAAGTGATGGGGATCGCGAAATATCGCCCGCAACAATGCCGTCGTTTCAGGCGCTTCAATTGCACGGTGAAATTTATTATTGAGATTCGCCACGGTGAGATGAACGCGGTGGTCGGCGCTGTCGGCAGAAGGCGAAACCGTGGCGGCGTTAGCCACCCACATCGCCGAGGCCGAGCTGGCCGCTGACAACAGTGCGGGTGCGGTTCTCCCGGCTTTTTCCAGTACCTGCGCATCACTGCCGCTAAACCCCAACTGGCGCAGTACCGCGATATTGGGCCGCTCATGAGGCGGGATCACACCCTGAACAAAACCCATATCCGCCAGGGCTTTCATTTTCAGCAAGCCCTGCTTTGCCGCCAGGCGTGGATTTGAGGGTTGCCGCTGGTTGCGCGTCGAGGCTTCATTACCAAACGACAGCCCCGCATAATGGTGCGTCAGCCCGACCAGCCCGTCGAAATTCGCTTCAATGGCTTTCATGAACGCGCTCCTTGCGGCGAAAAGTCCAGGCCCGGTGACAAAACATCAGGCAACGTAAGCTGAGACGATTCCAGCGAAGCCATCGGCCAGGCGCAGTAATCGGCCGCATACCAGGCACTGGCACGATGGTTACCCGATGCACCGATACCGCCGAAGGGTGCCGTGCTGGCAGCGCCCGTCAGGGGCTTATTCCAGTTCACGATCCCGGCACGCGCTTCCAGCAGCAGCTGTTCAAACTGCGCGCGAGACGGCGAAATCAACCCGCATGACAGCCCATAGCGTGTCTGGTTGGCCAGACGAATGGCCTGCGGATAATCGTCATAACGAATCACGCCCAGCAACGGCCCGAACACCTCTTCATCGGGCACATTGTCTACCTCGGTCAGGTCGATAATCCCCGGCGTTAACAACGCCTGTTGACGATCGGGCCAACGCATCTCCAGCAGCACCTTGCCGCCCATCGCCACGCGCTGCTGCCATTCGGCATAAATCTTTTCGGCAGCGGCGCAGGAAATCACACTGCCCATAAAGGGTTGCGGATCGGCATTCCAGGCGCCGGGCTGCAGCCGGGCGGCCACCTCGACCAGACGTTGCAGAAAAGCATCGCCCGCCGCACCGCGCCGCACCAGCAGACGGCGGGCGCAGGTACAGCGCTGACCTGCCGTAATAAATGCCGACTGAATGGCAATATGTACTGCACCATCCGTGTCCGCAGGGTCCTCAACGATCAAGGCATTGTTGCCGCCCATCTCCAGCGCCAGCATTTTTTCCGGTTGCCCGGCAAACTGACGATGTAACTGATAGCCGGTGTGCGCGCTGCCGGTAAACAGCAGTCCGTCGATGTCCGGTTCCGCCGCCAGTGCCTGACCGGTTTCACGACCGCCCTGAAGCAGCCCAATGACACCGGCCGGCACGCCCGCCGCCAGCCACAGCTGAAGAGTTTTCTCTGCGGTAGCCGGCGTCAGTTCACTCGGTTTAAACACCACGCAATTCCCGGCCAGTAAGGCAGGTACGATGTGCCCGTTGGGCAAATGCCCCGGAAAGTTATAGGGGCCAAAGACCGCCAGCACGCCATGAGGACGGTGGCGCAGGGCGCTCTCACCCTGCTGCTGTTCACCGGTGCGCTGATGGTAAGCTTTCACTGAAATGGCGATTTTATTGATCATCGCCGTGACTTCCGTCAGGGCTTCCCAGCGTGGTTTTCCCGTTTCCTGGGCGATGATCTCGGCCAGCGCCGTTTTGTGCGCCTCAAGCTGTGCCGCAAAGCGTTCCAAAATGGCCTGACGCGCGGTAAAAGGCTGTCGTGCCCATGCCGGAAACGCCGCCCGCGCCGCCTGACAGGCCGCGCTTACCTGCTCTGACGAGGCGGCTAACCCTTGCCACAGCAGGTCGCCACTCACCGGGTCCTGTTTTGTAAAGCGCCCTGACTCGCCGTTGATCCAGTGTCCGTTGATAAGGTGCGTCATGCTTTTTTCTCCTCACTGCACAGCGTGACCACGCGCAGGCTGTCGCCCGGCTGGCACTGTAATGCCTGCAGTTGTTCATCATTGAGCTGAATACGTTGCGTGGTCGGATCAACCGGTAAAAGTGCCACGCGAAACTGGTGATAATCGGTATTCGCCACTAAACAGAGCGGCGCATTCTGCTGTACATCACCTTTTTGTACGGTAAGCAACCGGCTCTCGCGCACTGCACGAATGTCATCGATATCGCACTCCAGCGTCGGGCCGCCATCGAAGATGTCGATATACTGGCGATAGCGAAAGCCTTCGGCTTCCAGCACCGTACGCGCGGGTGCAGTTTTAGGATGTACCTGACCGATCACGGCCTGCGCTTCCGGCGTGAGGTAGTGCAGATAAAGCGGATGTTTTGGCATCAGTTCGGCAATAAAGGCTTTTTGCCCGGTGCCACTGAGAAAATCGGCTTTGCGGAATTCCATAGAGAAGAAGTGGATGCCTACGCTGTCCCAAAACGGTGAGTGTCCCTGCTCATCACTCACGCCGCGCATTTCGGCGACCACCCGCGCCATAAAGTGTTCGCGGAAATTCGCCATAAACAGAAAGCGTGATTTCGACAACAGGTAACCGTTTTTGCCATCGCGGTAGTCGGCATCCAGGAACAACGTGCAGAGTTCGCTGCTGCCAGTATGATCGTTACTTAAGGATAAGGTCGGTAAGGCGGCGTAAACGTTCAGCTCTTTCGAGGCGTGCACCTGTGTTCCTACACGAAAGTTATACCAGGGTTCCTGAAGCCCAACCGCCACCTCAATGGCGCAGATCCCCACCGCGCGGTTATCGTGACTGTCGGCCAGCACGAACACATAGCCCTGCTCGGCACGCGGCAACGTGCCCTGCCAGGTTTGTAGCGAGCGTTCGATTCGTGCCTGTAAGGTGGCGCTGTCAACCGGCAACGAGGTCAATCCCCCGCCCGTTTTGGCCGCCAGTTCCATCAGCTGGCTGAGATCGTCCCGCTCAACCGGACGGATCACCATCATGATGCGTTTCCCTGTAGCAGGTGTTCACAGGCCTGGGCAAAGCGTGCCATACCGGTCTTCACTTCCTGTTCGCTGATGTTCAGTGCAGGCGCGAAGCGCACCACGTTAGCACCAGCAATCAGCACCATAACGCCCTGCTCGGCAGCCGCGAGATTGATCTGTTTCGCTTTACCGGCAAAGTCGTCGCTGAGCACAGCACCAATCAGTAAGCCCAACCCGCGAACCTCTTTAAACAGGTGCAGGCGTTGATTGAGGTCGTCCAGTGCCGCCACAATCCAGGCATGACGCTGCGCGACGCCGTCCATCACTTCAGGCCGGTTAATCAGTTCCATGACTTTTCCGGCCACCGCACCCGCCAGCGGATTGCCGCCATAGGTGGTGCCATGAGTGCCTACGCCCATCACCTGAGCCAGATCTTCTCGCGTCAGCATGGCACCAATAGGGAAGCCACCGCCCAGTGCCTTGGCGCTGGTCAGCACGTCTGGCGTTACGCCATAGTGCATATAGGCGTACAGCGCGCCGGTGCGTCCCACGCCGCTCTGCACTTCGTCAAAAATGAGCAACGCCTGATGTTTATCACACAACTCACGCAACCCACGCAGGAACGCGGGTTCAGCAGGCACAACGCCCCCTTCCCCCTGGATCGGTTCGACAATCACGGCGCAGGTACTGTCGTTAATCAGGGCAGCCGCAGAGGCAAGATCATTAAATGTGGCATGCTGAATGTCAGCAGGCAGCGGCGCAAAATCGTTGGAATAGGCTGGCTGACCGCCTGCAGAAACCGTAAACAGGGTGCGCCCATGAAAGGCATTCTTAAACGCCACGATGCCGCTTTTATGCATTCCAACCCTGTCGTGTGCTACCTTGCGGGCCAGCTTAAGCGCCGCTTCGTTGGCCTCGGCACCGGAGTTACAAAAGAAAACCCGGTCGGCAAAGGTGGCATCAATCAGCTGTTTGGCCAGGCGTAAAACGGGTTCATTCGTATAACCGTTGCCGGTGTGCCACAGCCGTGAGGCCTGATCCTGAAGCACCTGCTGGAGCGCCGGATGCGCATGCCCGAGAGCGTTGACCGCGATGCCGCCTGCGAAGTCGATATAGTCTTTCCCCTGCTGATCCCAGACGGTAGATCCCTCCGCACGTACCGGTACGAAACTCGCGGGTGCATAAACGGGCATCATCCATTGATCAAAATCATGACGCGAAACCTGCAGTGACATAACCCTTCTCCTGTTCCCCAGCGGGTAACGTAATTGTTTGTTAATTGTTAAAAATGTAATGAATCTGGCCCTACTCTAGTTTGCAGATAGCGTGCCAGCCAAGGACTAAAATGCATAAAACGGATTGCCTGACGAAATATCAATAGGTTACAAAAGGCCATCATTCACTTTATTTGCATAAATAGTGAATAATTATCTTAACGGGGGCCGATAGCAGAGCTTTTTAAAGCGGAATTATGCAATGGCGGGATGAAATATCGCTTTTGTGATCGCTGATAAATTATCCGCTCAAAAACGTGCAGAAACCGCCCCAAAATGGGGCAGTTGCCTGTGTGTAGTGCAGACTGTGGTCAATATCCGTAAAAAAGTAAACGCAATAAGCCGAGTAATAACCCAGGTTATTACTGGCGGGTGATTAAAATATGCTCTCTTTATTTGTTTAAATATACTTATGCGAAGCCGTTAATATTGTTTCCCGGGTTATCATCAGAACATTAATAAATTATTTAGAACTGGATAAATTATTAATAAGCGCGCTAATGATTAGATGGAAAATCTTTATTGTTTATTTATCATACAAAATGCGTTTATTTTTCAAGCAAGATCGCTGGTGTTATCATTTTTTTGCCATATTGCTTTATCCCTTCCCGATGAAATCAACAATCCCCTGTTTTATATGCCTTTTTATCCTTTGCATTGCTAATGGGGTCATAAGAAAAAACACTGACAGGCGCACCATGGCCGCCGAATTGGCTTTATTGAGATTTAGTTCCCCTGGGTACACATTTAGTTACACTTATTGCGCTAGGCTGAATTAACAATTTGTGTCATTTTCTTTTCACCCCAAAAGAGGGGAAATAATAATATAACCACAGGGTAAATAATAAATGATGAAGCGCACATTAGTGGCGGCATTAATGCCGTTACTGATCGGTCTGTCTACTGCTCAGGCCGCACAGATTTATAATAAAGACGGGAATAAGCTGGATATTCAAGGCAAGGTTAACGTACTGCGTTATTTTTCTGACGATAAGTCAAATAATAGCGACGCCAGTTATACACGCTTAGGTTTCAAAGGTGAAACGTCCATCGCCGATCAGCTAACCGGTTACGGTTTCTGGCAATATCAGTACAGCCTGAAAAACTCTGAAGGCAGTGACGCGAACAGCGGCAACAAAACTCGTCTGGGCTATGCTGGCCTGAAATATGGCGCGCTGGGATCGCTGGACTACGGTCGTAACTACGGTCTGGTCTATGACGCGCTGGGCTATACCGATATGCTGCCCGTGTTTGGCGGCGATTCTGCTAACTCAGATGCATTCCTGAGCCTGCGCTCGGGCGGCCTGCTGACCTGGCGCAACAAAGACTTCTTTGGTCTGGTAAAAGGCTGGAACGTTGCTGCGCAGTATGAAGGCAAAAATGACCGCACCAGCACCCAGGACAATGGCCTTGAAGTACGTCGTTCTAACGGCGATGGCTTTGCCCTGTCAACGTCCTACGACTTTGACTTTGGTCTGAGCTTTGTCGGTTCCTATGCCAGCCTGAACCGCATAGCAGCACAAAATACCGCCACATTTGGCCGGGGTAATAAAGCTCAGCTGTGGGCAACAGCGGTAAAATACGATGCTAACCAGATCTATCTGGCAGCCATGTATGGTGAAACCCTCAATGCTACACCCATGCCAGTTTCCAACGGTTTTGCCAACAAAACACAAAACACGGAAGTGGTCGCGCAGTATCAGTTCCTGAATGGCTTGCGTCCGTCTGTGGGCTATGTCGCGTCAAAAGCGAAAGATCTTGAAGGGATTGGCGAGGCTGATCTGTACAAATATACGGCGTTAGGTGCGACCTACTACTTTAACAAAAACATGTCAGTCTATGCCGAGTACAAAATCAACCTGCTGAAGAAAAACAACCCGTTAGGTCTGGCAACAGACGACGTGACGGGCGTAGGTATGACCTACCAGTTCTGATAAATCACCCTCATTGTTCAACGGCCCGGCCTGTGTCTGACGGGCCGTTTTTCTTTAGAACACGGCATATCAGCGGCAATCGATAAAAGCGATTCGGCTGCATCGGCCCGCTCCCCCGCCTTTCACGCCTTTCACGCCTTTCACGCCTTTCACGCAGGTAGATTTCAATATCGATGCAGATTGTTCCATCGGCAAAGGGTCATTTTTATCCCCAAACAGCATCCCCGCTCGTCTGCCTGCGTAGCCAGCGACAAAACATGCAGGAAATAAACTTCGCTTCCTGCTACGTCATCGCGTGCAGGTCAGGTGCCAGGGCAACAGGCGGATCACCCAGAGATCGGGTAGATGACGAATCATGTTATGCAGACAGGTCGTGGTTTGGCTGCTTCTGCGAAAGCTAGTACGTAATTTCCAGCGAAAAAAGCATGACGCAAATCACACTTTATTTTGCCGTTATTCCGTGAAGCTCAGCCCGCTGGCGGAGGACGACATTGTTCCGCCAGGCGGTTCATCCATCGACAAAGGCGGTTTAACTTGCAGGGTGATCCAGTTTGACGTTACGCGTTGCTGTTTACTGTCTTCCACCGTGACTGACAAACGGTACTCATTGCTGGCACCCGGCGTGCTGTCCCAGGGCGGAACAATCACGCTCCAGCCGTCGGTCACATTATTATTTGGCGGCGATGTCAGGCTCAGCGCCTGGGTGTCCCCTTGCCAGCTAAGCGACTTAATCGCGTTACTGGCGCGCAGCTGAAGCTTAAGCGGTACGCTTTCGCCAGGATTGAGCTGCCAGGGTGGCGTCGCCAGGAAAACCGATAACGTCTTACGCTGCCGGTAAGCCATCACCGGGTTTTGGCTACGCGTAACGGTGTCGTAGCGACTGCCGCGCAACGAACGCACTTCGGCCACGTTGTTGGCATCCAACTGCTTGCTCAGCGCCACACCAAAGCGATAGTTAAGTTTCAGGCCAAGCTGGTCCTGGCTCTCACCGGCACTGCTGGTTTTATGGCTGGCCGAGAAGGTCACCAGTGGCACCGGCGTATAAGACAGCCCAAGCGAAAGCGCGGCCGGATTATGGTAGCGATTGCCGCTGTTAAACAGGTCAACCTTTTCGCCAAGGTATTGCTGATAACTGAATGACACACCCAGTTGACGGTAAAAAGGCAAATAGCTTTGGCTGGTAATGTCGTAGCCTTCGGCCATGCGATATTGTTGGCTGTCACCGCGATTACGCCATCCCGACAGCGGATGATAGTAGTTAGCAGACAACCGCAGATTGCTGCTCCAGGCCTCGGTGCCGACTGACGCACGCTGAAGTCCACTGCGAAAACTGCGATCGATAAAACCGTTATATCCCACCAACCAGTTGCCCGCGTCCCAGCGCTGACCCAGCCCCGCATTGCCTACCACACCTTCAACGGAGTCATGAAGCCCGAGCTGACTGAACGTCAGAGAGTGATTTCTGTCGGCGAGCGGGCTAAACAGATTGCCGCCGGTGCCCTCAAAGTTACCGTCCATATCGACGTTTAAGTTGAACTCGGCGTTGCCATAAGGTGACAGTAGAGACTGGCCTTCATTCTCAACCCGCGTAGCCACTTCATCGCGCAGTCGTTCAAAAGCCCACTGCCCGGCCTGCTCGCCCAGGGTTAAATCACTGCTGCTTTCGCTGGCTTCCGCGATGCTTTTGGCCGCCTTCGCCAGCCTTTCGCTCCATTCGTTGTTATCTTCGACGTTGCCCAAAGAAGGAAGGTCGTCCAGTGAATGTTGAAAGCGCGCAGGATCGCCAAAGGGGGTTTCTGGCACCTGATTGTCCGTTTGCAGCGCACCGGCAGGCAGCGCTACAAGCGTGGTCAGTGAAGCCAGAAAGAAAGTCACAGGTTTAAGCATCAAATCATTACGTCCGGGCAGAAAAATCATCAGGTGGTTTTCTGAAAGAAAAACAAAACCAGCGCTGATTATTTTAGCATAATGTGACCCAGATTCATGACTTGACTCGATATTTGTGCTGAAGGCAGCCACCGACCCTGTGCACAGCGGGCCGGTAGCAACCCGGTTTTAGGAAAATATCAGCCCGCCATCCACATTCACGGTTTGCCCGGTGATGTAACGCGCATCATCCGATGCGAGAAAAGCCACCAGCCCTGCGACGTCCTGAGGTTGCCCGGCCCGCTTAAGAGGAATGTTCTCCACCCACTCCGCCATCAGCTCGCCTTTAGCGTAGGTCTTATGCTCCGTGCTGAGAATTTCGCCCCAGACGCGATCGTTGTAATCCCACATTTCACTTTCAATGATGCCAGGGCAAAACGCATTGACCGTAATATTCCAGCGCGCCAGCTCCAGCGCCAGGCTTTGCGTAATGCCAATCACCCCCATCTTGCTGGCAGCGTAGTGCGGCGTATAGATAAAGCCTTTGCGCCCCTGGCCTGAAGAGGTATTAATCAGGCTGCCGCCGTTTTGCTGCACCATGTATTTGGCGGCTTCACGACAGCACAGCCAGACACCCGTGGTGTTCACAGCCAGCACGCGTTCGAAATCGCTTTTGGGCATGTTGTCAAAAGTATCAATGGTAATCACACCTGCATTTTGAATGGAGACGTCGATCCGGCCAAAGCGCTCAAATGCCTGCTGATACACCTGCTGCACTTCGCCTTCATCGGTTACATCCACCTGCAGGGCCAGAATCGAGGCGGCAAGGGGCCGCAGGCTGTCGGCCGTGGCAAATACGCGTTCGGAATTGGACAACATCACCAGGTTTGCACCCTCGCGGGCAAAGCGGGCAGCAATGCCTGCGCCAATACCGCGGCAGGCACCGGTGATCACCACCGTTTTTCCATTGAAATCTCGGGTCATTGTTCTCTCCTGTTATCCATGACGGATGTCAGCTTGCCGCGTCACTGGCTGCTTTTTTTCATGACGGCGCAGTAATATCACTTTGCTTTGTAAACGCTGCTGGAACTGGTCAATCACCACGGCGGTCACAATCACCACGCCCTTGATCACCATCTGCCAGAAATCACTGACGCCCATCATCACCATGCCATCGGCCAGAAAAACGATAACGAAGGCACCGATAATGGAACCTGATACGCGCCCGCGTCCCCCGGCCAGCGCCGTTCCGCCGAGCACCGTGGCGCCGATGGCGTCCATCTCAAACATATTGCCCGTCATGGGATGCGCGGTCTGTAACTGAGAAGCCACCACCAACCCCACTAATCCCGCGCACAGCCCGGAAAAGGCATAAACAAACACTTTCACTTTGATAATGGGCACGCCCGCCAGCCGCGCTGCCGACTCGTTACCGCCGGTGGCATAGATATAGCGCCCAAGCGGCGTTTTACGCGTCAGGTACAGGCCAAGAAGTAAAAAGCCAATCATCAGCCAGATGGGAATAAACACCCCGAGCACGGTGCCAGAACCCAGTAATGAGAAGCCGGTATTGCCCAGCGCCGGAATGCCCACCAGATTGGCGTAGGTCGCACCATCGTTAAACAGCAGCGCCGCGCCGCGGGCGACATACATCATGCCCAGTGTGCAGATAAAGGGTGCTACGCCAAGCCGGGTAATCATCGCGCCGTTAACCATGCCGACCAGCATCCCGAACAGCGCCACGACGAGAATCACTTCCGGCACGTTAAGAAACAGCCGATCCCCGCCCCACAGCGGCACGCCCACAGTGAGTAAGGCACCCGCCACCATGCCACAGATCCCGGCAACGGCCCCGACCGACAGGTCGATGCCACCAGTCAGGATCACCAGCGTCATACCAATTGCCAGCAGCCCGGTAATCGCCACATGCTGGGTCATAATCAGCAGGTTCGACGGCGTAAGAAAATTAGGCACCATTACGCTAAAAAAGCCGACCACGATCAGCAGCGCAATAAAGGTGCGCGCCTTGAGTAAGTACATGTACAGCAGATATTTTTGGTTCATCTTATTCTCCAGCAACCTCAGGCTTGCGGGGTGGACGCGCTAATCAGTTTTTCGCGCGTAGCATCGGCACGGGGCAGATCGGCAGTAATGCGACCATCGGCCATCACCAGAATCCGGTCAGCAAGCGCCATGACCTCATCCAGTTCCGACGAAGAAAACATCACCGCCAGCCCCTGCTGCGCCAGTTTGCCAATCAGGTGATAAACATCGGTCTTGGCACCCACATCAATGCCGCGGGTAGGCTCATCCAACAGCACCACCTTTGGCCCGGTCATCAAGGCTTTTCCCAGTACCACTTTCTGCTGGTTTCCGCCGCTTAACGCACTGATGGGTAACTCGCTGTCGCTGACTTTAATCGCCAGGTGCTGAATCATTTCATTCACACGCTGCCGCTCTTTGTCAGGATGCACGATGCCCAGCGCGCGTCGAAAGCCGCGCAGGCTGAGACTGGAGAGCGTCATGTTAGCGGTGATCGACATCAGTTCGATAACGCCTTCACCTTTACGATCCTCAGGCACCAAGGTGATACCGCGCTTAAGGCGCTGCTGAAAACTGCAGTTGTCCAACCGCTGACCGCTTAACTGGATATCCCCGCTCTGACAAGGCAGTAATCCTGTAAGTCCCTTGAACAGCTCGGTTCGCCCGGCCCCCAGCAGGCCATAAATCCCTATCACTTCCCCCTTGTGCAGGCTAAAGCTCACCGCGTTGAGCCGGTAGCCACCGTTTTGATGCAGGGCGGTCAGGCCATTCACCTGCAGCACCCTGTCGCCCTGAGGAGCGGGTTGATAGTCAAAATGTTTTTTCTTGTCCCCGACCATTTGCGCAATGATCCAGGGCACGCTGACGTCGCGCACTTCACGCGCGGCGATAAAACGGCCATCCCGAAAAATCGTAATGTGGTCGCCAATCTCCATCAGCTCCTCCAGCCGATGCGAGATATAGATGATGGTGACGCCGCGTCGCTTGAGCTGTTCAATGACGTTGAACAGCACTTTGACCTCTGACTGACTCAGGGCGCTGGTCGGCTCATCCATAATCAGCACGCGTGTATCTTTCGACAGCGCGCGGGCAATCTCGACCAACTGTTGATGACCAATGCCCAACGCATCCAGCGCAGCATAGGGATCGACGTCCAGCTCCAGCCGTTCCAGCAAGGCTTTTGCCAGCTGATACTGATACTTTTCGTTGATAACGCCGCGCTGGAAGAACTCGTTGGCGATAAAGATGTTGTCCATCACATTCATATTCGGGAACAGGTTCAGCTCCTGAAAGATGATGCTGATGCCCAGTTTTTCGGCCTGTTGGGTGGAATGCAGCCTGACAGGTTTGCCATCCAGCAAAATGTCGCCAGACGACGGACTTTCCACCCCTGCCAGCATCTTCATCATGGTGGATTTACCGGCTCCATTTTCCCCGATGAGCACATTGACCTTGTTGCGATAAACCCGATAGTTAACCTGATCAAGGGCGGTCACGCCCGGATAGACCCGCGACAGGCCCCGCGTCTCAATAATGACGTCGTCTTGCTGCTCAGTAACCTGCATGATCAACTCCTTACTGACGCGTGATGTGGGCTGGCGTGATATCGGGTAGCGTATGCGGGATATCCCAGCTGCTAAAAACGCCCACCACGTTAACCCGGTCACCGGGTTTTACCCCGGCGTTGTGCATCATGATGACCGCCTGCTGATTGATGGCTTTGCCAAAGTCGCTGAACAGCACCTGATCGTTAAAGTCCTGATAGCTGGCCCCTTTGTAGGCATCCCGCAATGCCGTTCCGCGAATGATCGGCCCAACCTGAACCGTGACAGTGTCACCTGATGCGTCTTTAATTTTCATTTTGCCGTTGCGCGAGGTGGTATCCAGCGCGGTGACTTCCCCGCTCACGCTGACGCTAAATATGCAGGGATTCTCGCTCTGCGCCCGATAGCCCAGCGCGCGACAGACGCTGTCCAGATCCTTCTCTGACTGCAGGCGCTGTGTGAACTCACTCAGCGGTTTCGCCTGCGCGACGATTTGTGGCACTAACGTCTGCTGCCAGAGTTGATTGATATGGGCCATATGGGGATTGGGTGGGTTCTTAAGATCCGCCAGTTCCTGCTGCGACACAATGCGACAGCCACCGAGCGCCATCACGATCGGTATCAGCCAGAGTCGGTTGTACATGACATTCTCCCTGGCGCCCGTCAGTACGGGCGCGACAACGATGGATTACGACTTGTAGTTAAAGTCCTGTACGTTTTTTGCATTTTCCGGTGTGATCAAAATGCCGCGAAACATCACGCGCTGTTTCTCCGGTTTCGTGCCTTTCTGGATATAGTTATCCAGGTCTGTCACGCCCTGAGCCGCGATCGCCTGCGCCTGTAACATCACGGTGGCTTTTAACGTTCCGGCCTGTACCGCATCGCGTTCATCGTTGCTGCCATCAATTCCCACTACTACCACGTCGTTGCGTCCGGCCGCTTTCAGCGCGGCGATAGCACCTAGCGCCACCGGGCCGTTACCGCAGATAACCCCTTTCACATCCGGGTGAGCCTGAAGAATACTGTCCATAATGCGCTTGCCATCGATGAGTGTGCCTTTGGCATCCTGGCGCGCAACGCTCTGCATATCGGGATACTGTTCCAGCACCTGGTGAAAGGATTTTGAACGGGTGACGCAGTTGTTGTCCGCGAGGTTGCAGGTCAGCTCGGCGTATTTCCCTTTTTCCCCCATCTTCTCGACAAACACATTGGCCACATCGGAACCGGCCTGGAAGTTATTGTGGGTAATTTGCTCCAGCGCCACATCGTCCACCGGAATTTCACGGTTGATCAGCACCACTGGAATACCGGCCTGTTTGGCTTTTTGGATGGCTGCCACGCTGGCCGTGGAGTCCGCGTTGTCCAGGATAATGCCCTGCACTTTTTTGCCAATAGCCGCATCAATCAGTTCATTTTGCTTCTTCACGTCTTCCCCGTGAGAGAGCACCGAGGTCTTGTAGCCCAGTTCCTGGGCTTTCATATTCGCGCCCTTCGCCTCGGAGGCGTAATAGGGGTTATCCAGTGAGTTAACCAAAATCATGATGGTGCCTTTTTCAACCGCCAGCGCGGTGTGAGAAAACAAACAGGCGGCAAGCGTGGTGCAGAGCAACGTCGTTTTTTTCATGGTGTGTCTCGCTATTGTTGTTATGGCAGGGGGAAACGGACGCCTGGCGGTGGCCTTACCAGATGGTAAAGCCACCGTCGATCATCAGATCGGCACCGGTAATCATGTCGCTGCCGTTGCTGGCAAAAAACAGCACGGCAGCGGCAATCTCGTCGGTATAGGCAAAGCGACCTAAAGGGATCAGTTTTTTCATTTCGGTGCCCTTCTCGCCGCGCCAGGCTTTTTCACCCATAGGGGTGAGCACCACGGTGGGCGACAGGGTATTAACGTTAATCCGGTGCGGGGCGAACTCTTTCGCCATCACTTTGGTCATGCCCAGCAAACCGGCTTTGGCAGAGGTGTAAGCAACGTGGTTGTCGATGGCGATGGACGCCGCCTGTGAGGCGATATTAATGATTTTGCCGCCGTTTCCGGCGTTGACCATACGTTTGCCCGCGGCCTGTGAGCAAAGAAACGGCCCGGTCAGGTTCACGGCGATCTGTTTTTGCCATTCGGCAAAATCGGTTTCCAGCACCGGCTGAAGCATCACGTAGCCGGCACAGTTCACCAGAATGTCGAGATGACCGTAGTGTTCAACAATGGCATCGAAAGCCTGCTCAACGTCGGCAGGATCGGTTACATCGCAGCAAATAAACTGCACCTGTCCGGCCAGGGCTGCGCGCGCGCTGTCGACCTTATCCGCTTCAAAGGGCGGATAAAGCAGCGCCAGGCTCGCCCCTTTCTCCAGCAGCATCTGATTACTGGCCATGGCGATACCGCCCAGCCCGCCCGTTACCACGGCCACTTTGCCGCTCAGGTTCATTGTGGTATCTACGCCATAGCGCAGGTTAACGTCATATTCACCGCTCATCCGCCTGTCCTCTTTGGTATTTTATTTGCCGCATTCATTTTCGAACAAAAATATAAGCTATCGAATTGATGGTTAATGTGGCTAAGATCAAATTTCGCAACACTGCCTGTCTGACGGCTTCATTCGGTTAAAAGCGCGTGATCGCGGTTGCTAACGGGTAGGAAGAGAGGGATTACACTGCTGTAGCGGATGCAAAAGTCATGAAAAGTGACGCACATACACTTTCGAACGAAAATTAACATCTTTATTTGCCGACTCGCAAAGGCGAAACCTGCGGGTTAAACTCTGCGACAACGCGTTATCGCCATAAGCCCGATGCGATTAAAAGAGGGAGCGTTTCGATTGAAAAGCAAAACTGAGCAGTTAGCTGAAATGCAACAGCGCCGAGAAAAGATCCTGGAGATGATTCGGGAAGACGGAACGGTGACGGTAAAAGCGCTGACGAAGACGTTCGGACTGACCGAAGCCACGCTGCGCACCGACCTGCGGATGCTGCAAAAGCAGGGCTTTGTGCAGCGTTATCACGGCGGCGCGACCCTGATGACGGGCAAGCAGAATACCGGCCTGCTGCAGCTGGAACGTCAGACCCACATGGAAGAAAAAGACGCGATTGGACGCCTGGCAGCCCAGCATATCGAAAACGGTGATACGGTGATTTTCGATTCCGGTACCACCACCACGGCTATCGCCGATGCCATCAGCCATATCCGGCGTTTATCGGTGGTGACGACCGCCGTGAATATCGCCCTGAAGCTGGGCGGCGAGCCAGGGATCAATGTGCTGCTGACGGGCGGTACGTTTAAATTTCCGACGCTTTCGACCTCCGGTGACAAGGCCGCCAGCTTCTTTGAGAATGTGCTGTCGGAGAAGCTGTTTCTCGCCACCGCCTGTATCTCGCCACGTCTCGGCCTGAGCTTTCCCAGCGAAACCGATATCAAAGTGAAAATGGCGATGATCAAATCCGCCAGCACCGTCTACGTGGTGGCCGACTCCAGTAAGATTGATAAAGTGTCGATGTTTGCGCTCCCCTGCGACTGGAGCCATATTCATTACCTGATTACTGACAGCGGGATCAGTCAGGCCCACATCAGCGCGTTTGAAGCGCTGGGCGTGAAGGTTCTGGTCGCACCGCTACCCGCTCGCCGTGCCCCCTGATGTCACCGCGCATCCGGTCACAATCTGGCTATCACGCCTGGCGGATAGCCGCCTCTGTACAGTGTTGGGCAAGCAGATCGGCACGGTAGTAGCGGACGACATCGCCAACAATCAGCAATGAAGGGGAAACCGGTTGTTGCTGCGCAATGGTCTCCGGCAGCCCTGCCAGCGTGGTGATCAGCACCCGCTGATCCTGGCGCGTGCCGTTTTCAATAATCGCTACTGGCGTATCCTCCCTGCGACCGCACTCACACAACCGGGCGCTAATCACGCTGCTCCAGCTCAGCCCCATGTAAAACACCAGCGTCTGGTTAGTGGCTGAAAGTGCGGCGGCATCCAGTTGAGGCTCTCCGCTGCGTCCGTGTCCGGTGATAAAGCGCAGTGACTGAGCACAATCCCGATGCGTAAGCGGAATCCCGCTTGCGGCGGCGCACCCCACGGCGGCGGTGATACCAGGCACCACTTCGCAGACAATGTTGGCCTGCTGCAGGCTCACCATCTCTTCACCACCGCGACCAAAAATAAAGGGATCGCCGCCTTTTAGTCGAACGATGTTGCGCCCGCTGGTGGCCAGATCGACTAATAGTTGATTGATCTGTGCCTGTTTCAGGCCGTGATGACCGGGCCGTTTGCCGACGTCAATGCAAAGCGCACTGTCTGGCACTTCTGCCATGACCGCCTCACTGACCAGGCGATCATAGACCACCACTTCAGCACGGTGCAGCAAACGTAGCGCCTTCACCGTGAGTAGTTCGACATCTCCCGGTCCGGCACCCACTAACCAGACGCGTCCTGCGCTGGACGCCTTCTCAGGCGCCAGCAGTTTATCTAAAGCGTGTATTGCCAGCGTCATAATTCCTCCGGGACAGAGACGGAAAGCAGAAGGTGTTTTAGCTCCGGTAAGCAGGAGCCGCAGTTGGTGCCGCACTGGAGCGTTTTGCCCAGTGCCTGGGTGCTGTGGCAACCCTGGCTAATGGCATGCAATATCGTTTGTTCGCCTACGCCAAAACAGCTACAGATAAGGCGGCCAGTCGCAGGGCTCTGCGCCGCCTGCCCCGCCAGCAAGGCATGACGTTCAGCCGCGTCCGCGGGGGCCTGACGAAAGGCCAGGGCAACCAGATCGTGATCTACCTCGGGTAAACGCCGATCGGCATAAAATGCCAGTTGCAGCTCGCCTTCGCGCCATGCCAGCAGCCGGTAGCTGTGATCGCCCCCGCTGGCAGTTTGCAGCTGATAGCCTTCGAGGTTGAACTGAGACGCCAGCCAGCGCTGCGGCGTGGCCTCTCCGGCCACCACAAAACGTTGCGAACCGGCGTACGGCGTACGCGCCCAGTAGCGCAGTGCGGCGGGCGCGGTACTGTCGCGCTGCCAGAGCCAGCCCTGCCAGCAGGTTACTAACGGCTGGATGCGCACTGCCGTTTGTTTAAAGGCAGGCTGGGCCGAAACCGGACAGCGGGTCGATGCGACGACGCCACCGACATTGCCTTGCAGGCTGAACTGGCGGTTCCAGTGCATCGGCACAAAGAGTTCACCGCGCCGTAGGCCGCTGTCCAGCGTCACGCGCACCACCATCCATCCCCATTCTGACTGCACGCGCGCCAGCGCCCCGGCAGACAAGCCATAACGGCGCGCCTCTTCGGGATGCAAGGCGGCAAAAGGCTCGTCACAGTGCTGCATCAGGCGAGGCACCAGCCCGGTGCGCGTCATGGTGTGCCACTGATCGCGTATGCGCCCCGTGTTCATCAGTAAGGGATAACGGGCATTGCGCACCAACGGCGACGGCGTGGCCGGTGGCAGCAGCCGTGCCTTGCCATCGGCATGATAAAAACGCCGGTCGCTGAACAGCCGGGCACAGCCTTGCGGATGTTGAGCATTGATCGGCCACTGTATTGGCGTCAGCGCATCCCACTCGGCATCGCTGAGCTGCGCCAGGCCGCTGATATCGAAGGCGCGTTCGCCGTGGTTCTCAAAGCCGGACAGCGCCGCGTGCTCGCGGAAGATCGCCGCCGGATGGGTCCAGTTAAATGCCTGGGCGAAGCCAAGCCGCTGCGCCACCTGCGCCAGTAGCCACCAGTCGGGTTTGGCCTCCCCGGCGGGTGCAACAAATGCGCGCTGGCGGGAAATACGTCGTTCAGAATTGGTCACGGTGCCGTTTTTTTCGCCCCAGCCCTGGGCAGGTAACAGAATATGGGCAAAGGCTGTGGTATCCGTTTGCGCCAGCACGTCGGAGACGATCACCAGCGGACAGTTGGCCAGCGCCCGCGCCACGCGGTTGCCTTCCGGCATTGACACCGCCGGATTGGTTCCCATGATCCAGACGGCTTTCACCTCACCTCGCTCAATCGCGTCAAACAGCGCCACCGCGGTCAGCCCGGGCTGGCGCGCCATGGTCGGGCTGTGCCAGAAACGCTGTACACGATCGCAGTCCGCTTCGTTAAAGCTCATGTGCGCCGCCAGCTGGTTGGCTAAGCCGCCCACTTCACGTCCGCCCATCGCATTGGGCTGGCCGGTGAGTGAAAATGGCCCACAGCCGGGACGGCCTATTTTTCCGCTGAGAAGATGCGCATTAATTATCGCATTGTTATTGTCACTGCCGCTCTGTGACTGGTTGATACCCATGCACCACAACGTCAGGACACGGTCACGCCGGGCAAACAGCTGATAAAAGGCCACCACCTGCTCCTCGGTCAGATCACAGTGTTCAGCGACCTCGGCAATGCCCCACTGGCTGGCGGCCTGCAGGGTGGTTTCAACGCCGTCCAGATGTGGCAACATCGTCGCATCTATTCCCTGATGCTGCGTCAGCCAGTGCAGTAAGCCCGAAAACAGCGCCGGATCGCTGCCCGGGCGCAGCGGCAGGTGGACATCAGCGATGTCACAGCTGGCGGTGCGACGGGGATCGATCACCACCACCTGCATCTCAGGCCGTTGCTGTTTTGCCTGTTTCAGGCGCTGAAAAATCACCGGATGTGCCCAGGCTGCGTTAGAGCCGACCATGACGATCGCATCGGCCTGATCCAGATCCTCATAACAGCACGGCACCGCATCCGCTCCGAGCGCGCGCTTGTAGCCCACCACCGCAGAAGCCATACACAGTCGCGAGTTGGTGTCGATATTTGCGACGCCAAGAAAGCCTTTCATCAGCTTGTTCGCCACGTAGTAATCTTCCGTGAGCAGCTGGCCTGAACCGTAAAAAGCCACCGCCTCTGGGCCATGCTCCGCGATAATCTGCCGGAGTCCATCGGCGGCGGCATCCAGCGCTGCCGCCATGCTGACCGGCTGTTGGTTAATTTGGGGATGCAGTAAGCGTCCTGTCCGGGTCAGGGTTTCCCCCAGCGCCGTCCCTTTAACGCACAGCCGCCCGAGATTGGCAGGATGCAACGGATCGCCACTCACCTGTGCAGATTCGCTGTGATTCAGTGTCACCTCGACGCCACAGCCCACGCCGCAATAGGCACAGGTGGTTTTCATGATGCCTGCGCCATGAGGTTCAGTGGACGGTTGGCGACCCAAACCTGACCGGCTTCCAGTTTCACCGGCCAGCAACGCAGCTGGTGCTGCGGGTTATCCAGACTTTGCCCGTCACGCAGGCGCACGCGCTGTTTGTAGATCGGTGAAATGACCACAGGTTCACCCGCCACATCGCCAAGGATGCCACGGGACAGGACGCTGGCATCGCTGCCTGGCTCGCGATCTTCCAGTGCGTAACAGTCGTTGCCAAAGCGGAACAGCGCAATACGGACGCTGCCAAGCCGTGCACCGATTCCCGCACCGGCGGGGATCGCCTCCAGGGAACACACCGCGCTCCAGGGGTCAGCGGGCAGATGCATCAGCGGAATGCCGGTCGCCGTATGCGGCTGACGCTGACCGCGTACGCGGGCATAGTGCAGCGTTTCATCCGGATGATCGCTGTTCACCGTCGCGGTAAACAGCGCCCGCCGCGAGGGTTCAGCCAGCGTGGTCTGCCATTCACACTGGTAGGTGTCCACGACCTGCTGCATCTCCTGCTCCAGCTGCGCCGCGATACCGAGGCTGTCGTTGATCACCACATCGCGCAGGTAATCCAGTCCGCCTTCCATGTTATCCATCCAGACGCTGGTGCGCTGCAAGCGATCTGCCGTCCGCACGTAGAACATCAGAATGCGATCGACATACTGGATCAGGGTTTCATCATCCAGATCGCTGGCAAACAGCTCCGCATGGCGCGGCTTCATGCCGCCATTGCCGCAAACATACAGGTTCCAGCCCTTTTCCGTGGCGATCACCCCAATGTCTTTGCTCTGCGCTTCCGCACATTCACGGGTACAACCCGAGACGGCCATCTTGATTTTATGCGGTGCGCGCAGGCCCTTATAACGGTTCTCCAGCGCGATGGCGAAGGCCGTCGAATCCTGCACGCCATAGCGACACCAGGTGGAGCCCACGCAGGATTTTACCGTACGCAGCGATTTACCGTAGGCATGGCCGGTTTCAAAACCTGCCGCCAGCAGGGTTTCCCAGATGTCGGGCAGCTGATCCAGCCGTGCGCCAAACAGGTCGATACGCTGACCGCCGGTGATTTTGGTGTAGAGGTCGTAACGCGCCGCCACTTCGCCAATGGCGATCAACCCCTGTGGGGTGATCTCACCACCCGGTACGCGCGGCACGACCGAATAGGTGCCATCTTTCTGGATATTGGCGAAGTAACGATCGTTGGTATCCTGAAGCGGCAGATGGGCCGGTTTCAGTAAATAATCATTCCAGCACGAGGCCAGCAGTGACCCAACCAGCGGTTTACAGATCTCGCAACCACAGCCACGTCCGTGGCTCGCCAGCAGATCATCAAAGGTTTTGATTTCATTGATGCGGATCAGGTGGTACAGCGCCTGACGTGAATAGGCGAAGTGTTCGCAGATATCTTTTTTCACCTCAACGCCCAGGTTTTCCAACTGGAACTCCATCACCTGCTTCACTAATGCCGAACAACCCCCACAGCCCGTTGCGGCTTTCGTGCAGCTTTTAATGCTGGCCATATCGCTACAGCCGCTCTGCACCGCGCTACAGATATCGCCTTTGCTCACATTGTGGCAGGAGCAGACCTGGGCGCTGTCGGGCAGCGTGGCCACGCCCAGCCCTTTGACCGGAGCGCCGTTCAGCGCAGGCAGAATCAACCCTTCCGGGGAATCCGGCAGCGGCATGGCGTTTAACATCATTTGCAGCAGCGTGGCATAGTCGCTGCTGTCGCCGACCAGCACCCCGCCCAGCAGCAGTTTGCTGTCGGCACTGACCACGATTTTCTTGTAAATGCCTTTCGGACCATCGGCCCAGTGGTAGCTCAGGCTGCCTGCCGTTTTGCCGTGCGCATCACCAAAGGAGGCGACATCCACGCCCAGCAGCTTCAGTTTGGTGCTCATATCGGCACCGCTGAACCGGGCCGGTTCGTCCGCCAGATGCCCGGCCAGCACGCGCGCCATCTGATAGCCCGGCGCCACCAGACCAAAAATCTGTCCGTTCCACAGGGCACATTCGCCGATGGCATAAATGTCATCGTCGCTGGTCTGGCAGACGTCATTGATCTCAATGCCACCGCGCGGGCCAACACCGATCCCGGCACTACGGGCCAGCTCATCACGCGGCCGGATGCCCGCCGAGAACAGCACCAGATCGGTCGCCAGTTCACCGCCATCGGCAAAGCGTAGCACCAGGCTCCCGTCGGGCTGGGTCTCAATCTGTTCGGTCTGCTTCGAGGTGTGAACTGTCACGCCCAGCGCGTCAATTTTCTGCCGCAGCATCAGCGCGCCGCCCTCGTCCAGCTGCACCGCCATCAGGCGTGGCGCAAACTCAACCACATGGGTTTCCAGCCCCAGCTGTTTCAGCGCGTTGGCCGCTTCCAGCCCCAGCAGGCCGCCGCCGATGACCACACCGCGCTGACTTTTGTCGGCACAGGCCGCGATCGCATCCAGATCGTCCAGCGTGCGGTAAACAAAGCAGCGCTCGCCCTCGTGCCCTGGCACCGGCGGCACAAACGCCCGTGAGCCGGTCGCCAGCACCAGTTTGTCCCAGCACAGTGCTTTGCCGTCGCTGTCGCGCAGGCTGCGCTGTTGCCGATCGATCGCCTCGACCCGGCAACCGCTGCGCAGTTCAATGTCGTGTTGGGCAAAAAAGTCCTCAGCGACCAGCGAGAGCTGCGCGGCATTTTTGCCGGTGAAGTATTCAGAAAGGTGCACCCGATCGTAGGCCGAATGGCGCTCTTGACCGTACACCACAATGTGATAATGCTGATGCAGACCACGCGCCACCAGCTGTTCCAGAAAATGGTGACTGACCATGCCGTGGCCCACGACGGCTAATACAGGTTTAGAGTGATTCATCGCGGAGTTTCCTGCAGCCTGCGGCTGCGTTTCAGGTTCATCAAGGCCAAACAAGGTATTCATTGAGACCTGCCTGGCGTTATGCAGTGTGTTAAGCAACGCGGCACCCTGCTGGCTGTCGCCATACAACAGCACCCCATTCAGCCGTCCGTGCTGCAGAAAAAGACGTCGATAGTGTCCGGAAAGCGGATCGAAACTGGTGATTGACGGGGCTTCACGAATATCGCCCGCGCTGAACAGCGAAATGCCGCTGACCTTGAGACGCGTGCCGGTGGCTTCGCTGTAGAAATCGGCCTGCGGACAACCGGCCAGCTGCGCTGCCAGTACCTCTGCCTGCGCCAGACAAGGCGCAACCAGACCAAAGGTTTCTCCGCTGATTTCACAGCATTCGCCTACCGCATAAATACCAGCGTGCGCGCTGCGTAACTGCCGGTCCACCAGGATGCCGTGCTGGCAGGGAATGCCCGATGCCTGCGCCAACGCGGTTTCTGGCTGCACGCCAATCGCGATAACGACCTGTTGCGCTGCCAGTTGACGCCCATCGTTAAGCAGCACGGACTGCGGGCCAATTGCGGCGATACTGCTATTCAGCTCACAGCGGATACCGCGCGCGCTGAGCTGAGCCAGCAGTAATTCTCCCGCCCTGGCGTCCAGTTGCCTGTCCAGTAAACGCGACTGACGATGCACCAGCGTCACCTGGCGTCCCTGCGCCCGAAGCGCTGCCGCGGCCTCAATGCCCAGAAATCCACCACCGGCTACCACGACCGGACCGCTGCCAGCCAGCAGTGCATCCACATCCTCCAGCGTGCGAAAAGCCGTGACATGAGGCAGATCGATACCTGCCACCTGCGGCATGCGCGGCTGCGATCCGGTCGCCAGAATCAAACGATCCCAGTGCAGCAGGCGCTGCCGGGTCCGCAAGGTGCGCCCAGCCACATCGACCTGCTCCGCCGTTTCTCCGGTCAGTAAGCGAATGCCATGGCGTGCGTACCAGTCAGGGCCGTGAATCAGGATTTGCTCAACGGTTTTTTCGCCGGCCAGCAGCGGCGACAACAGCACCCGGTTATAGTTACCCTGCGGTTCACGGCCAATGACCGTAATGTCATAACGCGTCGGCGCCAGCTGCAACAGCGTTTCCACCGTGTGCATGCCCGCCATCCCATTACCGACCACCAGCAGCCGTTGTCTCATGGTGTAATCCTTACGCCGCCGACGTCTGTTTTTCGTAGAGAAAATGCAGCACTTTCTGGCGCAGCTGGTGATAACGCGCATCCTCTGCCAGCGCCACCCGCGAACGCGGTCGCGCCAGATCGACCTTAAGGATGTCGCCAACCTGGGCGGCCGGGCCATTGGTCATCATCAGAACCCGATCAGAGAGCAGCACCGCTTCATCCACGTCGTGGGTAATCAGTACGATGGTGGTATTCAACTCCTGCTGAATACGCATCACGCTGTCCTGCAGGTGCGCGCGCGTTAAGGCATCCAGTGCACCGAAAGGCTCGTCGAGTAATAAAACGCGCGGCTTCATTGCCAGGGCGCGGGCGATGCCGACGCGCTGCTTCATCCCGCCGGAGATCTCACCGGGGCGCTTGTGCATGGCATGGCTCATTTGCACCCGGTTCAGGTTGTGCTCGATCCAGTCATGCATCTCCGCCTTGTGCATCTTGCCTTTGAAAACCTGCTGCACCGCCAGCTCCACGTTCTGAAACGCCGTCAGCCACGGCAGCAGAGAGTGGTTCTGAAACACCACCGCCCGCTCAGGGCCAGGGCCGGTCACTTCACGGTTATCACACAGCAGCACGCCGCTGGTGGGTCGGGTTAAGCCCGCAATCAGGTTCAGCAGGGTTGATTTACCGCAGCCGGAATGACCGATCAGGCTCAGCGTTTCCCCCTGATGGATATCGAAACTGACGTTATCGAGCGCCAGGAAATCCCCGCCGGAGGTGGTAAAACGCTGGCTGACCTGCTGTACGCGAATGATAGGTTGCATGGTGTTCTCCTTATTTATCCCAGCTAAAACGACGCGCCAGCAGCATCAGTCCCTGCTCAAGCAGCAGGCCAACCACGCCAATCAGCAGAATGGCAATCAGGATGTTTTCCACGTTCAGATTGTTCCATTCGTTCCAGATCCAGAAGCCAATCCCCAGACCACCGGTCAGCATCTCGGCCGCAACAATCACCAGCCAGGCAATGCCAATGGAGAGGCGCACGCCGGTAAGCACGGCAGGCAACACGGCAGGAAACAGGATGCGGCGCATAACAGTCCATTCGGAGAGCTGCAGCACGCGCGCCACGTTGAGGTAATCCTGCGGGATGCGCTGCACGCCTTCAGCGGTGTTGATGATCATCGGCCAGATCGAACAGATAAAAATGGTCCAGCTTGAGGCCGGTTCCGCGCGCTGGAACAGCAGCAGGCCGATAGGCAACCAGGCCAGCGGGCTGACCGGGCGCAGCAAGGCGATGATGGGATTGAACATCCGCGCGACAAAGGTGAAGCGACCCAGCAGAAAGCCAGCGGGAATACCCACCAGCGCCGCCAGACCAAATCCAACAGCCACACGTTGCAGCGAGGCCAGGACGTTCCAGCCGATGCCCTGATCGTTGGGGCCGTTGTTATAAAAGGGATCGGCGAACAGAATTTTAGCCGCCTCCCAGGTGGCGTAAGGCCCGGGAAAGCCCTGGCTGTACAGCGCGGCGATCTGCCACACCAGAAGCAGGAGCAGAACGCCGCACAGCACCGGAATCGCGCGCTGTAACAACGGACGTAAGCGCGCAGGCGGTCGTACTTTTTTAGGCGTAACCTGAAGGGGAACTACCGTTGCCTGGCTGGGCGCGGTTACCGGCTGCGCCAGTGGACGAGTCTGGGTTTTCATCACGGCCTCTCTTAACGTTTAATAGCGAAGCTGGCAGCGTAGGCGGCTGGATCGCTGCCATCCCATACTTTGCCGTCGATTAAGGTGCTGCTGCGCATGTCGCTGCCGGGCAGCGTGACGTTGCCGACCGCGCTGGCAGCCTGTTTGTAGATATCAATACGGTTGATCTGCTTCGCGACCGCCAGATAATCCGGATCGCTGTTCACCATCCCCCAGCGCTTCAGCTGAGTCAGGAACCACATGCCATCAGAGAGATAGGGAAAACTGACGCTGCCGTCGTGGAAAAAGCGCATGGCGTGGGGGTCCTGCCATTTTTGACCCAGCCCGTTTTCGTACTGGCCCAACATGCGTCCTTCCAGGGTTTCGGGTTTGGTGTTGATCCAGGCCCGCCCGGCCAGCACCTGGGCCGTTTCACGGCGGTTATCGTCCGACGCATCGATCCAGCGGGCAGCCTCCAGCACCGCGGCAGTGAGCGCACGGGCCGTATTCGGGTTGGCGTTGACCCACTCAGCGCGGGTGCCCAGGATTTTTTCAGGGTGATCCGGCCAAATCTGCTGGCTGGTGGCGGCGGTAAAGCCGATATTGTCGCTGATAGCGCGTTGGTTCCACGGCTCGCCGACACAGAAGCCGCTCATGTTGCCAATCTTCATATTCATCACCATTTGCGGTGGCGGCACCACGACGGTGCGCACATCGTCAAAGGGGTTGATTCCGGCATTGGCCAGCCAGTAATAGAGCCACATGGCGTGAGTGCTGGTGGGAAAGGTATGGGCGAAGGTGAAGCTGCCTTTCGCCTGGCCGTCGATGGCCTTTTTCAGGCTTGCACCGTCGGTTACCTGCTGGGCTTTAAGCTGGTTCGACAGAGAGATGGCCTGACCGTTGTTGTTCAACGTCATCAGGTTCGCCATATCATGCTGGGGACCGGCAACGCCCAGTTGCAGGCCATAGATCAGACTGTAGAGCACGTGTGCGGCATCCAGCTCACCCGAGGTGAGTTTGTCGCGCACTGCCGCCCAACTGGCTTCTTTGCTGGCCTGCAGCGTCAGACCATATTTCTTGTCAAACCCTTTAACCGAGGCCATCACCACCGGCGCACAGTCGGTGAGGGGAATAAAGCCGACGCGCACGGTCGGTTTTTCTGGGGCATCGGAACCCGCCGCCCACACTGCGTTGCGCAATCCCGGCAATAGCCAGAGTCCACCGACGGCTGCGCCGGATAACAGCAGTTGACGACGAGAAAGTGAAACTGGCGATTTGCTCATCTTTGCCACCCTGAAGAGATAAAAAAAAGGCGTCCTCCCCACTGCTCTCACAGGGGAATGGACGCCTTTATCCAAAGCACTCGCTCTACCGCCGTTGGCAAAGCAAATACACATACTCATTAAGGTAAAGCAAACCGCGTGCCAGAGTGATGAGTGCGGTCAAAACAGCCTTGTGCGGGCCTGCGCGATGGTTTTTTAACCGTTTTTGCACGGTAGTGACGCAGATCACGCACAAGCGTTGTGCAGCTAACACTTTCGGGTTAGCGCTTCACCGTGGCGGCAACCGTTACGATCGCCTGGGCGATTTCCGGTAAGCGTTTGTTCTGGTCCATCGCGCTTTTGCGCAGCATTTGCCACGCGTTTTCTTCGCTCAGGCCATGCTGCTGCATTAACCAGTTTTTAGCCTGGTCGAGTAGCTTGCGCTCTTCCAGCGTGGCGCGCATCGCGGCCAGCTCGTTAGCCTGACGCTGCAGGCGTTGGGACTGTTCACCAATCAACGACAGTAACGATCGCCCGAGCTGGGGAGCGAGCCCCTCGCTGTTGAGGGTAGCAGGCTGGTTCTCCAGCCAGTCTGCGCCTGAGACATAGAGGGTAAAATTGCAGCCTGACTGCGCCACACTTAAGGGTTCACCGGCCTGATGCTGTGCCAGGGCGATAGCGTCACGGCAGCGTGACATCAGCACGGCAGAGAGTTGATCCTCCAGCGACTTCATCTGATCGAGGCGCTCCGAAAGCAGTGAGAACCAGTGCAGTGCACCGCTGTCGTCGCGTCTGCCATCGGTGCAGGCGATGCGCCGTAGCCGTTCGATCTCCCGACCTGGCTGGGCCAGAGGCTGCCAGCTGAGAAGCACCGCCTCATCCGCAAACTGCTGAAAAGTTTTGAAGTTTTGTTCCTGCGCTTCGATTAACGCCACCATCGTACTGCGCTGTTCGGCACTAAACTGCCCGGCCGCAAATCCGGCGGCGCCCTGTGCCCGCTCCTGTCCGGTCAACTCCTTGCCCTGCATAAAGCTAAACAGGGCAATGAGTGCCCGGGTAATTTCCGGGTGGCTGGATGTGTCGGCGGCTTCAAAAACCAGATTGAGCAAACTTCGGATAACAGGGCTAAACGCCATCATGGCCTGCGCGTGGGTAATCTTCAGACCAGCGATCTGCTGGCGCAGCGCGGGTAATTCTGCCAGTGCCTGCAAGGCGGCAGCTATCAGGTTGCAGAACCGGCTGTATCCCGGCTGTGCCTCCGCCCTGGGTAATGCCTGACAAAAGGCAAGCTGACTGCGGCTGACATCCTGTTCACTCGCCTCACGCTCCTCGCCATACAGCCGCCCCTGTGAGCAAATCCACAGGTTGCTGGCACCGCGTTCGCGCTGTAGCTGATGGACTAATTCACTCACCGTGGTAATTAATTTACCGGTCTGGCGAAGTCGCTCCAGACTGGCGATATCGCTTTGCCGTGAGGCCTGCAACCAGCTCAGTGCGTCATCCATTGCTCATCTCTCTCAATGCAAAAAAAGAATAAAGCAAAAGCCATGCCGCTTCCGGTTCACCGTCCCTAAAGATTGTGACGCGTAAACAATGACCGTATTCGTCACCGGCCAGGCATTGCGTGCCATTAAGTCGTTAAGAACGCTTACTCTTTTTTTGCCTGTCATCTGAATGTGACATTATGCAGCCGGCTTGTCAGGCGGCCCTGACAGCGTCCGCTTTCTCTGCGGTTCAGGGGCGGCGGAACCGGCGCATCAGGGCGGTGGGATAAGAAGATGATGAACGCGCATTACCATGCTATATCATTGGGTGCAATGGTTTGAATTCTCAAAAGTCTTAGGTAGACTGAGCGCGGTACAGGATGAATGTCATTTGCCCGTTTATCTTACCGGCTTGCCTACCCGTCTGCGCTTCCCCCGTGAAGGTGAACGGTCGTGTTCTGATGAACAACATGCAGGTATATTGATAATATCGTGAGGAAAATGGTGAAAAATAATTTAGCGTTTATCCTGTCAGTGGGACTGTTATTGTCCGGCTGCAAAACGCCACCGCCCTCGGTGAATGATGACACGCTGGTCACCAGTGATATTCAAGGCGTGAAGCTGGTACACCGCCATGCGGTAGCTGCCCCGACAACCTTTACGCCCGTCAATCAAACCTGGCGCGCCCTGTATAACGCGTCGGTGATGACCCAACCCGACTACGGCGGCAAGGTCGTCCGTTATCTTGAGGCTGGAAAACCTTTTGAGGTCCTCGGCAGCGTCGAGAACCACTGGCTGGCCATTGCCGATAAACCGGACGGGATGTTAACCGGTTACGTGCCGTTAAAGGCGGGCGTGGAAACGCATCGTTACGATGACACCTTACGCAATGACCGTCCGCGTCCGCGGAAAACGAAACAAGTGTGCGTTGACGTCGGGGGCGACAGCAAAGCCTGCCGTAATACCGCGACGGCGACCTGGATTCTGAACTAATGAAATTTAACACCTGCCGTGCTGGGCACTCTGCCAGAAACGCTACCTGTCGCGGGAAAAACACACAGTAATGAGCGTGGAATCATCACCGCGAGAGGTTACGACCTCGGGTACCGAAAATCTTTTACTTAACGCTGCCGCGCCACTGCTGAATGCGGTGGTGCAAATTCGTCAGGCCGCCACTCATGACGACCCCGCGGGTTTACGTCAGTCGCTGATGGATGAGGTGCGCGTATTTGAGCAACGCTGTAAGCAGGCGGGCCTGCCGTTTGAAATGATCATTGGTGCGCGTTACTGCATCTGCAGCGCTCTGGATGAGGCCGCCGCGCAAACGCCCTGGGGCACGCGCGGCGTCTGGTCCGGAAACGGCATGCTGGTTACGTTTCACAATGAAAGCTGGGGTGGTGAAAAATTCTTTCAGCTGCTGTCCCGTATCTCGCAAAGCCCGCAGCAGCATCTCTGGCTGCTGGAAATCATTCATTACTGCCTGTTATTAGGTTACGAAGGTCGCTACCGGGGCAGTGAAAAAGGCCGGGCACAGTGCGACAGCCTGCGGGCACGGTTAAAAGTCCTGATCGATGAAACCCGCGCCCAGCAGAGCACCGATTCCCCTCCGCTGGTGCAGGTGCATCCGCTGGTCAGCACGCTTGCACGTCCGATGGTGCCGCTCTGGGCCTGTGCAATGCTCGTCGCCCTGATTGGCTGCCTGATTTACAGCGGGCTAAACTGGCGGCTGGGCAATGCGGCCGAGCCGCTGCTGCGCAGCCTGTATAACATGCCGTTGCCGCAGATTACGGTAAATCGCCGCCCTTCTTCGCCCCAGGCCCTGCTCGATTTGCGCCAGCGGCTCAATGATGTGATCGCCGCCGGCCAACTGGAAGTCAGTGACGGTGCCTTTGGCAGTAAAGTCATTATTCCCGCGGACAAGCTGTTTGCCGAGCAAGGCACGGTGATCAATCCGGTGGGCCGGGCCATTCTGGCGCGGGTCTCCAGCGCGATGAAAGATGTTAAGGGCACGATTCTGGTGTCGGTGTTTACCGATGATAAACCCGTGGACGGCAGCCGTTTTGCCTCCAGCTATGAATTTTCTTTTGCCCGGGCGCGTGCCGTCAGCCAGCTGCTGCAGGTTCAGCTTGCCGATGCGCATGTGATCCGCTCGGAAGGACGCGGTGACAGCGATCCCCTGCTGCCCAACGACAGCAGCGAAAACCGAACCCGTAACCGACGGGTTGAAATCACGCTGTTTGCCGCACCTGAAACACTGAGCACTCACCAAGGAACACACTGATGCGCGCTTCATTTCGCTTATTTTTAACGCATCGGCTGCTGTGGAGCTTTATCGGCGTCACGGCACTGAGTTGCCTGTTGTGGATGCTGGGGCCGCTTATTGCATGGGATGAAACCCGCCCGCTTGAGCCTGCCCTGCACCGCGAGATCGCGGTGAGCATCCTTTATCTGCTTTGGATCGTGCTTCAGCTGATCCCTGCGGTTTACCGTGCATGGTATAACAGCCGTCTTCTGGATCGGCTGCAGGTCGTAGAAAGCGACGATCCCGCCGAGCGTCAGGCGACTGAAGCGCTGCTGAGCCAGCGTTTCAGCGACGCGGCCATGCGCCTGAAACGCACCCATTTTGGTCGCCGTCAGGGCAGCCTGTGGGCACGCATCAATGCCAACTATCTCTACCAGTTGCCCTGGTACCTGATGATTGGCGCGCCCGGTGCCGGTAAAACCACCGCGCTGCTGAATGCCGGACTGAAGTTCCCTCTTACCGATACCTTTGGTCACGAGGCGGTGCGCGGCGTCGGCGGCACACGTCATTGCGACTGGTGGTTTACCGACAGTGCCGTACTGATCGATACCGCCGGGCGCTATGCGCTTCAGGAAAGCCAGCGCGCCCGCGACGCCAGCGAGTGGCAGAGCTTTATTAATTTGCTGAAGCGCTATCGTGCCCGGCAGCCGATTAATGGCGTCATCATGACCATCAGCGTGGCGGATTTGCTGAGCGATTCCGCCGAGGCGCGTTTTGAGCAGGCCAACGCCCTGCGCGAACGCCTGACCGAACTGCATCAGCACACCGGCATTCACTTCCCCGTGTATATCATGCTGACCAAAACCGACCTGCTGAAAGGCTTCATGAGCTACTACGGCACGCTGGATAAAGCCCGACGCGATGCTATCTGGGGGTTCACCTTCCCCTGGGACGCCGGCAAGCCGAATAAGCAGGACTGGCACCCGCATTTTGACCTGCAGTTTACGCAGTTAGCCCAGAAGCTGCAGTTGCAGCTGGCCGATCAGATGACCCACGAGCGCGATCTGAATGAGCGGGCAGAGTGTTTCCTGTTTCCGCAGGAGTTCTCGTCTCTGCGCCCGCTGCTCAGCGAATATCTGGATATCGTGTTTTCTCAGCGTGCTGACACCGTTGCCTGGAATCCGCGCGGCCTGTTTTTTACCAGCGGCACCCAGGAAGGATTACCTTTTGACCGTGTCATGGGCGAGTTGAGCCGCAAACTGCAGCTGCGCCAGGCCGGTTCCCATTCTATTGCCGCCTGGGATCGCGTTAATCGCAACAGCCCCATTCCCGGTAATAAAGGCCAGAGCTTTTTTATTCGCGATCTGCTGAGTAATCTGGTGTTTAAAGAGAGCGGCCTGGCGGGCAGCAACCGCCGCTGGGAATACCGTAATCAGCTTTTACACTGGATTGGCTACGGCATGCTGGCCGGTGCGCTGGTGATCATGAGTGGGTTATGGTTGGTGAGCTACTATCAAAACCAACATTATCTGCAGCAGGTTTCGGCGCGAATGCCGGTTATCTCACAACAAAGTCAGCAGGTGATACATCAGCCTGCTGATAATATTTTTGATCTGCTACCCTTTCTGAATAACCTGGTGAAGTTGCCTGTGTCCGATCAGTTTTCTCTCGATAATCCGCCGTTTACTATGCGTGCGGGGTTATACCGGGGAAATCAGGTCAGCGATGCGGCCTGGGCGCTTTATCAAAATGCGCTTAAGTCTTTATTACTGCCGCGCGTTGCCCAGCAGATCACCAACCTGCTGCGTAACGACCCAGGTGATGATAACGAATACAGCCGTAACGCGCTGCGGGCCTATCAGATGCTGTACCAGCCACGAAATTATGATGGGGAATTTCTCCGCGCCTGGCTGCTGCAGAATCTGCAGCGTTCGTTACCGGACAAGGTCAGCGCCCGTGATTTGCAGCAGCTGGACTGGCATTTGAGTCAGTTGCTGGATCAGCAAATTCAGTCTTCGCCTTATGCGCGCGATAACGCGCTGATGTTGGGCAAGCTGGCTGATAATTTAAACCATGCAGGTGACAGCAATACCCTGCTGGCCGTCGCGCCCCGTAAAGCACAGCGCCTGACGACGCATAACCCATAATGGCGAGGTGAACATGCCTGCATCTCTGGCCCCTGGCTGGTACGGCAAATTGCCCTCGACGGGGGACTTTTTGCATCATCGGTTAACCGAGCAGCTTATTGCCCCCTGGAACCACTGGTTTCAGCAAGGCCTGGTGCACTGGCATCACCAGGACGGTGCGGTGAATGCCGACTTTTTACGCGCCCCGGTATGGAATTTCGTATTACCGATCACCCCAACCCGCAATCAGGTGCAGATGGGTTGTCTGCTGCCCTCCTGCGATCGGGTAGGACGCGCCTGGCCGCTTCTGGCGCTGCTGAGCTTTCCCCTGGCCCAGTGGCATCCGGCGCAGCTGACCATCTCTGGCGACTGGTTTCAGGAACTGGGTGCCACGCTACTGAGCGCCGTGACGCAGCGCCTTACGCCGGCCCAGCTGGAGCAGCAGATTCAGGCGCTGACGCCGCTGATGATCCCGGTACAGCAGCACTCCGATATTATGGATGTAATCGGTTTCCACGATTTGCCTTGCACCCTGAGCTGGCAGGAAGTCGCCGAACGTTTCGACCCTCAGCAACACATTAGTTACTGGTGGAGCAATCGCAGTGACGGTTTCGTTCATGCCACACACAAGCATAGCGGCAACCTCACAGCGGAACTGTTCTCATTACTGTTTAATCCGGCGGCAGGTGCACAGCCGGGACGCAATGGCCTCTATCCACCGATGTTTGAGTGAGGCGTTGCTACTGTCCTCCATGACGGGATAACTCATGCAATTTACCATCGTACAATGCACGTCTGATATTCCGGTGAAAACCGTCACCTTTCATCCGCCGGGCGGCACCATTGGCCGCAGCCAGGATAACGACCTGGTGTTACCGGATGAAGCCCGTTCTATTTCGCGTCTGCAGGCGCTGGTGCACCTGTCAGGCGAAGGCGAATGCCGTTTGACCAATCAGGGCAACGTTACGCCTGTCGAACACAACGGTGTGCCGCTTAAGCGCGGCATGCAGGTGCACCTCAAGCACGGTGACGCCCTGCGCATTGGTGACTACGCCATTGACGTGCGCGATCCGGCGTATCACGGCGTGAACAGCGATCCTCTGGCGTTTTTTTCCCATGCCGCCACGCGTAGCAATCCGCTGGATATTCCCGAGCATGCGGAGGTGGAGGAAGTCACGGAAGAGCCTGTACCGAAGCGTCCTGAACGTCGCGGCGACGCCAGGCTGGCGATCGATCCCCAGATTAGCGAAACTTTTCATGCGCCCTTTGCCGCCGGGCTGGATCAGGACAAGCTGGTGGCGGCGCTGCTGGACGGAATGGGGCTGAAAAACGGCCACAATACGGTGATCAGCGAAGAGCAAATGCGCACCACAGGCCGGATGCTAAGCCTGTTCTCTCAAGGTACGGTTGCCCTGCTGTCGTCGCGTTCCATTCTGAAACGTGGCGTCAAAGCCGAAATGACGATGATCCTGAACGAGGCCAACAATCCCTTCAAAATTCTCCCCTCAGGCAAAACCGTCTTGATGCAGATGTATCAAAGCCAGATGCCGGGTTTTATGCAGCCCGAACAGGCCGTGCGCGATGCGTTGGTCGATCTGCAGGCGCATCAGTTGGGCATGATTGCCGGAATCCGCGCGATTATCGCCGCGATGCTGCAGTCGTTCAATCCTCAGGGGCTGGAAGAACAGGCACGCGCGGACGGCGCGGTGTCGAAAACCCCCTTTTCCCCCTTTAAAAAAGCTGCCCTGTGGGACTATTTTACTCGCCGCTACCAGCGTACCGCCGGGGAAATCGAAGACGATTTTCACACGCTGTTTGGGGAAGCCTTTCTTCATGCCTATGACATGGAAGTGAATCAGTACAAAGACTCACAGACGCGCACGGATGACGCATGAACATTGCCTTTGCCAGTCAGTATCAGCAGGGGCTGCGCGCTGAGAATCAGGATCGAACCGGCGTCATAGTGGATGAACGCAAAGCCTGCTTTGTGGTGTGCGACGGCGTGGCTGGCTTGCCCGGCGGCGACCAGGCGGCGCAGCTGGTGTGCGATGTCCTGATTGAACAATTACTCACCTGCGACCAGGTGACGCCAGCCCTTACCCGGCAGGCGGTTGAAAAGTGCCGATCTTTACTTGAAATAGCCCAGGGTAATAATCCGAATTTTTCCACCATGTGCACCACGCTGGCAGGCCTGTTTATTGACCGTACGCGACAGCGCGCATGGTGGGCGCACGCGGGTGACAGCAGGGTTTATCACTTCCGTCACGGGGTGCTGAATGAGGTCACGCGTGACCACAGTCTGGCGCAAAAGTTAAGCGATGCGGGCTATGAAAATACCGGAATTAACAGTAATTTACTCTATAATGCGCTCGGCATAGAACCTGCCCATCCGGTGAGCTTCTCTGACGAAATCATGCTGGAAGATGGCGATGCGTTTTTAGTCTGTAGCGACGGTTTCTGGCTCAACCTGACCACCACGGAAATGGAGCAGGCGCTGCGCATGGTAAATGCCTGTGACGAGTGGCTGATGTTAATGGAACAGGCGGTGAGCCGCGACGTAAAGAAAGACAACCTTAGCGCACTGGCCGTATGGATTGGTGAGCCGCAAGATGCCACCCTGCTCTATACGCTGGCCGATTCCGCGCGTTTTCTGCCATCAGGTTATTGATTAAAGGAATTCTATGAAATTGTGGTTGCCCGCTATAGCCACGTTGTTTATGGCCTTTACTGCGCAGGCGGAAAATTATCGCGTGGTGTATTCACCCAGTCTTGAACTGGAAGTGTATATCGACAACGTTGCGGGCAAAACGCCGGATGAGTGGTGCCAGGAAACACTGCCGCTGCGTATTGTGTCGGGTAAAGGTCAGGATGCTGAGGTTTTAAAAACGTTTTTGCCGCGCGTGGGCACGCTGTTAGCCAATCAGTGTAACGATCTGGACGTGCTGCCCTGGCAAATGACCAATAGCGAGGGCAACGTGCTGGCCAGCGGCAGCGCCAGCAAATTGCAAAACTGGCGACTGATTGTGAATACCGATGCCAAAGCCACTGCCCCTGCACAGAGTGCGGTCTCGCCCAGCCTGTCGCGTCCGGCAGACGGCACGCCGCTGCAGCATTTCGCCTTACCAAACGGCTGCCGTTTTCGCACGGCCTGGGACGCGCGTGGGCTGGCTATGTTTGTGCCCGACATCGGTAAACAGCAGTGCTCCGCCGAGGGCTGGCTGGAAGGTAAAAGTGACATAACCCTGAGCGGTGGCGCGCAACCACAGATGCTTGCGATCAGCTTTTATCAGGGCTATCCCATTGCCAACCTGACGCTATCCGACCAGCATCTGCAAATTGTGGACGTTAATAACCAGCGCATGATTCTGGCCCGTTCCGATGCGCCAGACAGCTGGATGGTCTTGCCCTTTGATGTACAGCAGCATCTGTGGCGTTTTGACGGAACCTTATTGATCAAAGCCGATAAAACGGCGGCACAGCAGAATGCCAGCGCGCTGACCTCGCGCATTACTGCCCTGCGCAGCCGATGGGCGACCGGTATGACATCGTCGCAAAAAGTGAATGTGTTACTTGTCGACGCCTTACGCGCGGATCGGGTCGATCCTGCTGAAGGTGCATGGCGTAACATCCATTAATTACCGCGTAGCCTGACAAGCAGGCCCCGTTCAGAGAGTCTATTATGTCGGCAAATGACAGTCAGAAAACAATACCGAATGCCTTGCCTGACGGATATCGTTTTAACGAGTTCGAAATTAAAGAGGTGATTGGCGGCGGCGGTTTCGGCATTGTCTACCGCGCATGGGATCACCAACTCGAACGCACGATTGCGATTAAAGAGTACATGCCGGTGTCGCTGGCGGTAAGAACCGAAGACTTATCACTGGCGCTGCGCGGTGAACGGTTTCAAAAGCTGTTTAACGCGGGCCTGAACAGCTTTATTCAGGAAGCCCGACTGTTGGCGCGTTTTAACCATCCTGGTTTACTTCACGTCCTGCGCTTCTGGGAACAGAACGGCACTGCCTACATGGGCACGCTCTACTACAACGGCATGACGTTAAAAGAGTGGCAGGTCACCAGCCATGAGGCGATTTCAGAAGCCTGGATACGTCGCCTGCTGCCGCCGCTGTTAGGCGCTATCAACACCATTCATCAGGCGGGCTACCTGCATCGGGATATCTCGCTGGATAACATCCAGATTCAGGAAAATCAGCTGCCGGTGCTGCTCGACTTTGGCTCCGCCCGTAAAGAGATTGGCAATCTTTCCGACGAAACTGAAATCATGCTCAAACCGGGTTTTGCGCCCATTGAGCAGTACAGTGAAGAAGGCGAAAGTGAACAGGGGCCGTGGACGGACATTTATGCGCTGGGTGCCGTGTTACATACGTTGATTACAGGCTCTCCGCCGCCGGTCAGCGTGGTGCGCTGCATTGAAGATAATTACCAACCGCTGGTGGCACGTAAACCGCAGGGCTACTCGCTGCCGCTGCTGCACGCGATTGACTGCGCGCTGACGATGAAGCCCCACGCTCGCCCGCAGAACATTGATGAGTTTGCCGCGCTGATTGATTTGCCCGTCAGCGACGTTGAGGCGGTGGTGAACAGCCTGCAACAGCGTAATGATGAGCAGTCTATCAGTGACGCCGCGTCAGCCGAGACCGTGCCGCCGGTCGTGTTAGCCATGAATCACGGTGCCACGATGGCCGAGCCGTTAACCGGACGCAACGTACGTCGCCTGTCGCCGGGATTACTGGCGCTGGCTGGCGTCGCGATGATTGCGGTGGCGGTAGTAGTCTGGATTGAGAATACGCGTACGCCTGCTGCTTCGCTCGTTGATAAGAGCCATGCGTTACCGGCTACCGGCACGGTACCCGCCGGTCTGGCGATGGTCTATCTTAAGCTCACCAGCGACGAACAGGTGGTGCTGAACGGTCAGCCCGTTGCGGTGCATGCCAGCAGCAACGGTTTTGCGGTGTTGAATCTGGCCGCCGGGCAGTACCGTATTGACGTGCGGGCCGGGAACCGGCTTCGCAGTCAGTCACTTCTGATTGATAAACCCGGCACCTGGCTGATTAATCCCACCAATTAATTCGGTGCCAGCCTGCGCTGGGCAGCCCTGCAGGCTACCTGCCTGGATGGGTGCGTGGTTCAGGCCTGCTTCAGCCAGTCTTGTTGCAGCGCACGTACCTGGTGCGCCAGGCGGATCAGATCGTCCTCTTCCATTCCGCGTTTGGTCAGCTCTTCTTCCAGCGAGAAGAGATACTGGGCATTCGAACCCAGCGGCCCGGTCGCCGCAGCAATTAACGGCGCAACCGCCTGCGGACAGGTATCATCCTCATACAGCGGATGGCGGGGGTCCATAATAAACACCAGGGCAGAAACACGACGTCCGTCTTCCAGCGTCAGCTCACACCAGGTAGGCAAATAGCACCCGGTGATCATTTCACGTTTCCACAGCAGTTCCAGTTCGTCATGCAGACGTTCTTCCGGCAGGCGAAACGCCAGCCCGCGGGTAATACCGCCCTCTTTCAACGCCAGCATACGTCCCGGATGCGAAGCCGTGCCGCGCCCGGCAGTCAGGCGTAAGCAAAAGGCGCGATGCCAGCCGTCCAGCGACGCCGACGCAACCTCATCAGCTTCAAAAACCGGGTTCCACATCAGAGAACCGTAGCCGAAGATCCATACCGGGCTGTGATCGGGCCGACAGGCCAGGGTTGCCGCCAGCGATGCCGCGCGCTGTTCACAACTCCACAGGAGTGTCTCCTCAATATCACCAAATGATGTTTTACAATCCGCTTTTAATAAGAATTCCCGGGTTAGCAATGCGACCTCCTCGACTTTCACCACGTCCTGTGTAAGTGGCTCCTCTGCTTTGTTATGTTCAACATTCACTAATTTACGCTCTGTTCATTAAACTGACATTAATTATTAACACAATCAGTTGCAAGCAAGAGTCGGAGTAGAAAGTAAAAATTTGCCTATATTGCGGTATTAACAGAAAGGTTAATTGCACACCAAAAGGATATTTTAAAAAAACAGGAGATGTAACAGCCCGTTATTACAGGTTGCTTGCGCGCCGTCTGAATGGCTTAGCGGATGAAAAATAACGTAAAAAGGGTTACCCGCTAATGACCGTATATAGCCAGATTAACGAGGAAGGTTGTTGCGTTTAATGACCGTTTCGGCGTGAAATAAAGCCGTAAATACCTGCACGCACCGAGACAGAAAAATGCCTTCCCGTCCATGGGACAGGCTACAGGACGACGCGGAGTGACCTGACGTTTGCGTGATGATGGCGCAGGGCACTACTTTTTAGGATGCCATTTATCATCATCGCCTTTCTGGTATTGATGTTTTACCGCCGACCAGGCCACCTTGTGCGCCACCTCTTCACGGGATTCATCACCGCGACGGTCATCGGGATGCTTGTACTCTGTCCAGGCGTGGTTAAAAGCCTGCTGATAGATGTCCTGAGCATGTGCAGGCAAAACGTTTTTCACACTCTCGGGAAGGTCGTTTCGGTTAGCGTAAGGCATCATGTCTCCTCAGTTAACAAGCGAGTTAATAAGCCTGGCGTAGATGAGTGAAAATGCAAACCCGCACTTATTACCGCCTTTACGGGTTTCGCCTTCAATGGCAGCTTAACGACAACCTTCCCTGAACTTTTATCTTGATAAAATCCAGGATAATGCCGCAGCCGCTTAATGCTTGTTACTGATTTAGTGAATAAAATCCCCAATAAGATAAAGTTATCCGCCTTTCAGGCAAAATCCCTTTAAAAGTAAAAAGCGGTAAATTTTTACATTAGGTGCGATTGAAAAGTTAAACTGCGTAACCTATAAGTTTCAATGTAATGGTGGGTAAATGAATTACCCCTTTTATTCAGCAGAGAGGATGGTGAATGCCTTCACATGAAAAAACACGTCACAAAGAGTTTTCACTGATACTTCCCCTTATTGCCCTTGGCATACTCTATTTTTTTAATGCACAAACCTCACTGCCCATCGTGGTTGGTATTAACTTACTCGCGCTGGTGGCGATTCTTAGCAGCGCCTTCAGCGTGGTGCGCCATGCGGATGTTCTGGCGCATCGTCTCGGTGAACCCTATGGCTCGCTGATTCTCAGCCTGTCGGTGGTCATTCTTGAAGTCAGCTTAATCTCGGCGCTGATGGCAACCGGTGATGCCGCGCCCGCCCTGATGCGCGATACACTTTATTCCATCATCATGATCGTGACCGGTGGTCTGGTCGGCTTTGCGCTACTGCTGGGCGGGAATAAGTTTGCTACGCAGTACGTGAATCTGGCCGGGGTAAAACAGTACCTGATTGCCATTTTTCCGCTGGCCATCCTGGTGCTGGTGTTCCCGAATGCGTTACCCGGTGGGAACTTCACGACGGCCCAGGCACTGCTGATTGCCGCGATCTCCGCTGCAATGTATGGCGTTTTCTTGTTAATCCAGACCAAAACCCATCAGAGCCTGTTTGTGTATGAGCATGAAGATGAAAGCGATGATGGCGATCCCCATCACGGTAAACCCTCTGCCCACAGCAGCGTCTGGCACGCTATCTGGTTGATTATCCATCTGATTGCGGTCATTGCCGTGACCAAGATGAATGCCAACCCGCTGGAGCATTTACTGAGCGAGATGAATGCGCCTAAGCAGTTTACCGGCTTTCTGGTGGCGTTATTAATTCTGTCGCCAGAAGGTCTGGGGGCGATCAGAGCCGTGTTGATGAACCAGGTCCAGCGCGCCATGAACCTGTTCTTTGGCTCGGTGCTGGCGACCATTTCACTCACCGTGCCTGCCGTCTCGATCATCGCAACCCTGACCGGACAAGAGTTGGTGTTTGGCCTGGAGCCACCGCAGATGGTGATTATGATTGCGTCACTGATTCTGTGTCAGCTCAGCTTCTCGACTGGCCGAACCAATGTCCTGAACGGCGCGGCCCATCTGGCCCTGTTTATCGGCTACCTGATGACAATCATGCTGTAACCTGCTGACCTGAGACGAAAAAAAAGAGCGAATTCTCGCTCTTTTTTATTTTGTGCAGACAGCTTAGTTACTGGTATCCAGCGCCGGGAAGCTCTTGACCAAATCATCAATGGCTTTCATCTGCACCAGGAAAGGCTCCAGCTTATCCAGTGGCAACGCCGACGGGCCATCACACTTGGCACTGTTTGGTTCCGGGTGGGCTTCGATAAACAAGCCGGCAATCCCTACAGCCATACCGGCACGGGCCAGTTCGGCCACCTGAGCACGGCGACCACCGGAGGCGGCACCGAAGGGATCGCGGGTTTGCAGCGCGTGCGTTACGTCGAAAATGACCGGCGAATTCTTAGTCACGTTCTTCATTACGTTAAAGCCCAGCATATCCACAACCAGGTTGTCATAGCCAAAGTTACTGCCACGATCGCACAGAATCACTTTGTCATTTCCGCCTTCGGCAAACTTATCGACGATGTTGCCCATCTGGCTCGGGCTGACAAACTGTGGCTTCTTCACGTTAATGACCGCACCGGTTTTCGCCATCGCCTCAACCAAATCGGTCTGACGCGCGAGGAAGGCTGGCAGCTGAATCACATCAACCACATCAGCAACGGGCTGCGCCTGCGCTGCTTCATGAACGTCCGTGATGATTTTCACGCCAAACGCCTGCTTCAGCGCCTGGAAAATCTTCATGCCCTCTTCCAGGCCAGGACCACGGTAAGAGTGAATAGAGGAACGGTTAGCTTTGTCAAAAGACGCTTTGAACACGTAAGGAATGCCGAGTTTGTCGGTCACTTTTACATAGTGCTCGCAGATGCGCATGGCGAGATCGTAGGATTCCAGCACGTTCATGCCGCCGAAGAGAACAAATGGCAGATCGTTTGCGACCTTGATATCACCGATACTGACGACTTTCTGTGTCATGCCCTTTCCTTATCTGGGGTGACGCTTAATGCAGCGTCACGCGTTTTTGTTCGATTGCGTGAATCTGAACTTTGATCATCTCGCTGACCGGGTCTTCAGGACACTGTTCAACGAAGTAGGTTAAGTCATTTAACGCGATATGCTCGCACTCAAGCTGAGCGTAAATTAAACCACGGTCGCGAATCTCATAGGGATCATCTGGATCAATCCGCAGTAACACCTGGCTGACGTTTAGCGCCAGTTCCATCTGCTTCTCTTCCATCAGCGCCGCTTTCAGCGTATCCAGCATCTTGCGCATGACGCTCTCGGTTTTGGCTTCGTCCAGATCGTCATCATACAGACGCGCCAGCGGACTGATATTGCCTTTTAGCCACACTTCCAGCGTGTGCGTGTCCAGCGTGTCCCCGTTAAAGGGATTAATCAGCCATTTATCCCCGTCGAGCCAGTCGGCACGCAGAATCAACTGGGTCGGGAAAATAACCGGCATCAGGGGCAATTCGAGTTCAGCCGCGATATGCAGCAAAATCACGCCCAGCGACACAGCCGTGCCCTGACGGGTTTTCAGGACCTTATCCAGCCAGAGTGCATCTGACAGGTTATAAACCCCGCTGGCACCGCCAAATTTCCACTGTTTGTAAAACAGCTCCAGCAGCTTTTCGAGCTTTAAATCGGCATCCTGTTCCTGACTGACGTAGTCACGGGCTTCTGCCACTAAAGCAGCTAACTGTGCTTCAACCGACAGCGCCGGAAAGTCAGTGCGGATGGCCATCGTGGCACCAATCACTGCCTCACACAGCGGCGTCTCACTGTAATCAAGTTGTTCGGTGGAGCTCATACTATCCCCAGTAACGGCATTTTACTCAGTGCCAGCTTAATGATCGTCACCAGCGCAATCAATGCCACGATAAAGGCGATCCAGCGGGTGCGGTCAGAACGAGGGCGGCGACTTAATGCCACCGACCCAAGGGCAATATAGATAATAACGCCTAACAGCTTCTCAGTCAGCCAGCTTCCCTGAGGCGAAAACGGATAGAAATGGGTGATCATCACCAGCGATGCGCCGCTCAGGAGCAACAGCGTGTCATTAATATGGGGAAGAATGCGCACCCAGCGCTGTTGCAGCATGGCAGAGCCCACGCGTTGCCAGTAAAAACGCAGCAAAAACAGTGAAATGGTGACTGCCACGGTCAGCAGGTGCAGATTCTTAATTAGCGGATAGTAAGCAAACATCGTTCATCCATGTTGTTCTTCAGTATTCAGTCGCGCGCTTAAGCCGGACCGGAGGCTGCCTGCCCAAACGTGACCCGGGGATGACCGCCATAATCCTTCGCCGTCGCCACGGACAGATAATGGTGCTGTTGCATCAGCTGACGCACGGCTTCATCCTGTTGCCAGCCGTGCTCAAGCAGCAGCCAACCGCCAGGCTGCAGCCAGTTGATCGCCTGCTCAATTAGCAGCCGTAAATCCGCCATGCCCGCCTCGTCCGCCACCAAAGCGCTGCGCGGTTCGAAGCGCACATCGCCCTCGTTAAGATGACGATCGTTGGCGTCGATATAGGGAGGATTACTGACGATCAGGTCGAAGCGGGCAGGCGCTAGCTGCGCAAACCAGTGGCTGTGTAAAAAAGTGGCGTTAGGGATGGCCAGATAGTCGGCATTGTGTTTTGCCAGTTCTACCGCCGCAGGAATGCGATCGATGCCGATAATGTCACAATCCGGACGTTCACTGGCGATCGCCAGGGCAATCGCCCCGCTTCCGGTGCCAAGATCCAGCACCCGCGAAGGTGACGCCGGCAGATGCGCCAGCGCCTGCTCCACCAGTATTTCCGTGTCGGGCCGTGGGATCAGCGTGGCGTCGTTCACCTTTAGCGGCAGCGACCAGAACTCCCGTTCGCCCACCAGATGGGCAATGGGTTCGCCCCGGGCGCGACGCGCCAGCAGAACCTCTAGCTGTTGCAACTGGGCACCCGTGAGCAGGGTTTCATCAAAGGCCACCAGCCAGCTGCGGGATTTGCCGGTGACAAACCCCAGCAGGATCTCGGCGTCTCGTTTCGGACTGTCGCCCCCGCATAAGGTGGCGACCGCCTGCTTGAGCCAGTGACGGATATCCATTAATCCTGACCGGCCAACGCTGCCAGTTGGTCAGCCTGATATTCCTGCACGATAGGCTCAATCAGACTGTCCAGCTTGCCTTCCATGATTTCGTCCAGACGGTAGATCGTCAGGTTGATACGATGGTCGGTTACGCGGCCCTGGGGGAAGTTGTAGGTGCGAATACGGTCGGAACGATCGCCGCTGCCGAGCAGATTACGGCGCGTGCTGGCTTCGACTTCGTGACGTTTTGCCATTTCAGCCGCATGAATACGTGCGCCCAGTACGGACAAGGCTTTGGCTTTGTTTTTATGCTGGGAACGTTCGTCCTGGCACTCCACCACGATACCGGTTGGCAGGTGGGTAATTCGAATCGCGGAGTCGGTGGTGTTAACGTGCTGACCACCGGCACCTGAGGAGCGGAAGGTGTCGATTTTTAAATCCGACGGATTGATTTCCGGCAGCTCGGCTTCCGGCAGTTCCGGCATCACCGCCACCGTACAGGCGGAGGTGTGGATACGGCCCTGGGATTCGGTTTCCGGTACACGCTGAACACGGTGTCCGCCTGACTCAAACTTCAGCCGACCATAGGCACCGTCGCCCATCACGCGGGCGATCACTTCTTTGTAGCCGCCGTGTTCGCCCTCATTGGCACTGACGATTTCTACCCGCCAGCGACGTGCTTCGGCGTAACGGCTGTACATGCGGAATAAATCACCGGCAAAAATGGCCGCTTCATCGCCGCCGGTACCGGCGCGCACTTCCACAAAGCAGTCGCGCTCATCGTCGGGATCTTTCGGCAGCAGTAACAGCTGCAGTTGTTGCTCCAGCAATTCGCTTTTTTCGCGCGCTTCCAGCAGCTCTTCCTGCGCCATATCGCGCATCTCTGGATCGTCGAGCAACATTTTAGCGGTTTCGATATCTTGCTGGTTCTGCTGCCACTCGCGGAAACAGCGCGTGACATCGGTCAACTGAGCATATTCACGCGACAAAGCACGAAAGCGGTCCTGATCGGCAATCACGCCGGCATCGCCCAGCATCGCTTCCACTTCTTCGTGGCGCTCCTGCAGCGCTTCCAGTTTAGCAACAATAGAGGTTTTCATTTAACTGTGGGATTCCCGTAACAGATGACGACAGCAGTGTGCCTAATCGAGACCCAGGCTGTCGCGTAAAATCTGCAGGCGTTCGCTATCGCCGTCGCGGGCGGCCTGCTGAAGAGATTTGGTTGGTGCATGAATTAAACGATTGGTCAGCTTATGGGCCAGTTCCTGCATCACTTTTTGCGGGTCGGCACCCTGCTGCAGCGCCTGTAGCGCACGGCCTTCCAGCTCTGCGCGAATATCCTCTGCCTGAGAGCGATACTCGCGAATGGTGTTGACCGCGCCTTGCGAACGCAGCCATGCCATAAAATCACTGCATTCCTGCACGACGATGCTTTCTGCCTGCACCGCAGCGGCTTTACGCTGGGCGAGGTTTTGCTCAATGATGGCCTGCAGGTCATCGACGCTGTAGAGATAGGCGTTGGCTAACTTGCCCACTTCCGGCTCCACGTCGCGTGGAACCGCAATATCGACCAGCAGCATCGGCTGATTACGGCGCGCTTTCAGCGCACGTTCCATCATCCCTTTACCAATAATAGGTAACGGGCTGGAGGTAGAGGTAATCACAATATCGGCGTCGGCCAGACGGGAATCGATATCGGCCAGACTGATCACTTCGGCGCCCACTTCATTCGCCAGCACTTCCGCCCGCTCACGGGTACGGTTCGCGATGATCAGCTTTTTCACCTGATGCTGGCTCAGATGACGAGCCACCAGCTCAATGGTTTCTCCCGCGCCAACCAGCAATACGTTTACCGTGGACAGCGATTCAAAGATTTGACGCGCCAGCGTACAGGCGGCAAAAGCTACAGACACGGCGTTCGCGCCAATATCCGTTTCGGTACGGACGCGTTTGGCAACGGAGAACGTTTTCTGGAACATGCGTTCCAGCTCGCTGCTAAGCGCATGGCCGCGCTGAGAGTCGGCAAAGGCTTTTTTCACCTGGCCCAGAATCTGAGGCTCACCTAACACCAGGGAGTCCAGCCCGCTGGCAACGCGCATCAGGTGGCTCACCGCCTCATTATCCTGATGCCAGTACAGGCTGTTACGCACATCCGCTTCATCAAGCTGATGATATTCGCACAGCCAGCGCACCAGACGCTCCTGGAGATCGACCTGTTGCTCTACACTCAGGTACAGCTCGGTTCGGTTACAGGTGGAGAGCACGACGCCACTCTGCACCATAGGCTGAGATAACAGGCTGTTTAAGGCCTGCTCCAGCGACTCCGGCCCGAACGCAACGCGTTCGCGCAGAGCAATGGGTGCAGTTTTGTGATTGATTCCGAGTGCGAGCAGCGTCATAGCGTTTTAGTTGGGTTGTCCCAATAAATGTCAGGTTTTTGTGAAGCGCATTCTACAAGATGCAGCAGATCAAGAAAAGCCATACAAAGGCTATGACTGTAATAAGATTAAGCCGATCATAGCGTTTTTGCCGTATAACAGCATTGACGGTTAAAACGCGGATGGTTAGCGTTACCTGTTATCAATTAAAAATGTGTCCGAGGAGATGACCACTTGATGCTGACTTCTACACGCAACCTGTTGCGCCTTTTACCCCTTGCCAGCGTTCTGCTGGCTGCCTGTAGCATCAATAAACCACAAGGCCCTGGCCCAAGCGTCACCGCGCCACAGTGGCAACAGCATCAGCAAGCCGTCAGCCACGTTACGCAGTATCAGACGCGCGGCGCGTTCGCCTATCTGTCGGATAAACAGAAAGTTTATGCCCGCTTTAACTGGCAGCAGACCGCAGCCGATCGCTATCGCCTGCTGTTAACGAACCCATTAGGCAGCACCGAGCTTCAGCTGGATGCTCAGGGTTCGGTGGTGCAGATTGTGGACAACAAAGGCAAACGTTATGTCAGCAACGATGCGCAGAAGATGATCTCGCAGCTGACCGGTATGGATATCCCGCTGACCAACCTGCGCCAGTGGATGATGGGCCTGCCGGGCGATGCGACCGATTATCAGCTCAACGAGCAGTATCAGCTGCGCAGTCTGAACTATAAGCATGACGGCCAGAACTGGCAGGTGACCATTGCTGACTATGACAACAAGGTCAACCCACCGCTGCCCGCCAGCCTGGAATTAAAAGAAGGCGATCAACGTATTAAATTACGCATGGATAACTGGACGCTGAAATGATCACCACCTGGCCTGCTCCGGCAAAACTGAATCTTTTTTTGTACATCACCGGGCGTCGGCCAGATGGTTACCATAATCTGCAAACCCTGTTTCAGTTTCTGGATTATGGCGACAGCCTGGACATCACGCCCGACCAGAGCGACGACATCAGGCTGCTGACGCCGGTGCCGGGCGTGCCGGATGCACAGAATTTGATTGTGCGTGCGGCCGAAATGCTCAAGGCGGCGGCGCGCGAAAACGGCAGCCTGCCTGCCCGGGCCGGTGCGCGTATTGCCATTGAAAAGCGTCTCCCCATGGGCGGCGGGCTCGGCGGCGGCTCATCCAACGCCGCTACCGTACTGGTGGCGCTGAACCACCTGTGGCAAACGGGTTTTTCACCCGAGGCGCTGGCGCAAATGGGCGTGAAACTGGGTGCCGACGTGCCGGTTTTTGTGAAAGGCTATGCCGCCTTTGCCGAAGGCGTCGGTGAGGTGCTTTCTCCAGCATTGCCTGCGGAAAAATGGTATCTTGTTGCACATCCAGGCGTTAGCGTGGCAACACCGCTGGTCTTTAATGACCCGGCGCTCACCCGTGACACGCCCGTGCGCACTTTATCGGCACTTTTACAGGCTCCGTTCATCAATGATTGCGAATCAGTAGTAAGAAAACGTTTTCGTGAGGTTGATGAGCTTGTTTCATGGCTGCTAGAATACGCGCCGTCGCGCCTGACGGGTACAGGTGCTTGTGTGTTTGCTGAATTCGACACCGAGCATGCTGCTCGCCAGGTGCTGGAGCTTGCCCCACCATGGGTGCGCGGTTTTGTAGCCCGAGGCCTTAACGTCTCGCCGTTACAGCGCACTCTGCAAGGCGATTAGCGATAGCGTGACTGTGTCACCCCGTTCCAGACACAGCACGTTTCGCACTCACATACCCGTGTGAACGTTCACGACAGTATTCGCCGGTTACTGTCATGACGTTCATTCTCTGGACGCAAAGCCTGAGGTTCTTCTCGTGCCTGATATGAAGCTTTTTGCTGGTAACGCCACCCCGGAACTAGCACAACGTATTGCCAACCGCCTTTACACCAGCCTGGGAGACGCCGCCGTTGGTCGTTTCAGTGATGGCGAAGTAAGCGTACAGATTAATGAAAATGTACGCGGTGGTGATATTTTCATCATCCAGTCCACCTGTGCTCCCACCAATGATAATTTGATGGAACTGGTCGTGATGGTCGACGCGCTGCGTCGTGCTTCAGCTGGTCGTATTACCGCTGTTATCCCCTACTTTGGCTATGCCCGTCAGGACCGCCGCGTGCGTTCTGCCCGTGTACCTATCACGGCCAAAGTGGTGGCTGACTTCCTTTCCAGCGTTGGCGTTGACCGTGTTCTGACGGTTGACCTGCACGCGGAGCAAATCCAGGGCTTCTTCGACGTCCCGGTTGATAACGTATTCGGCAGCCCGATTCTGCTGGAAGATATGTTACAGATCGGTCTGGAAAACCCGATTGTTGTGTCTCCGGACATTGGCGGCGTGGTGCGCGCCCGCGCCATTGCCAAACTGCTCAACGACACCGATATGGCGATTATTGATAAGCGTCGCCCACGGGCGAACGTTTCCCAGGTGATGCATATCATTGGTGACGTTGCTGGCCGTGACTGTGTGCTGGTCGACGACATGATCGACACCGGCGGCACACTGTGCAAAGCCGCGGAAGCGTTAAAAGAGCGCGGTGCCAAGCGCGTCTTCGCTTACGCTACGCATCCTATCTTCTCCGGCAATGCGGTGGAAAACCTGCGTAAATCTGTGATCGATCAGGTTATCGTGTGTGACACCATTCCGTTATCTGAAGAGATGAAGTCGCTGCCAAACGTACGTACCCTGACTCTGTCAGGTATGCTGGCCGAAGCCATTCGCCGCATCAGTAACGAAGAGTCCATTTCGGCAATGTTCGAACATTAATCTTCGCAGGCCGGGCATCATGCCCGGCCTTTTCTTTTTCCCTCGCCGTTCCCCTCCGACAAAGCTGCTTGATTGACAGAAATTTTCGTTATGAGTCACCTCTGTTATTGTCACGCTCACTACGAAAAACTCTTTCGCTAAAATTATGTTATCTGGCCTTTTGCCTTTTTACGTTGAGTGGTAATTTGCCCGCACTTTTTATTGCGATCTCCGTCCACTATGAACCTCGACGTCTTTACGTTATTTATTTGCGAACTCTACGTACTGGGGTTTATGAGTCTGATTATGGTCTTTGCCTGGGTCGGTTCACACTATGACCGTATTCTGGGCTATGTCTGTGCCGCCATCGTGCTGACGCTGATCGCCTTTTTCCTTAGCAGCCTGCGCAGTCAGGGATACCATTTCTTGCCGGTGGCCGTGAGCAATGTGCTGGTCATGCTGGCTTACGGCGGATTACTCAGCGCCTTTCGGACATTTTGCGGTAAATCACCGGGGATGGCTGGCCTGGCTGGAGCAGCCTTATGGTCACTGCTCTGCCTGATCCCGGCCTTCTATGACAGCTTATCCCTGCGTGTTCTGGTGCTCTGCCTGCTCTGTATCGCTTACACCGCTACATTCATTTACTTACTCTGGCTGGCACGCCGCGATATGGATGCCACCTTCTGGCCTGCACAATTATTGCTCTGGACCCATCTGATTTTTCATGTCGCCCGCTTATTTCTGGATAACGCCCGTCCGATTGGATTACAGGGGGCGATCAGCGGTTCTGATTTTTCGGTCTATGTGATTGTCGAATCGATGCTCTTTGTGATTGGCTTCACCGTAACCATTCTGGCGATGGTGAATGAACGCACGCGTAATGCATTAAAAAATGCCTCACTTCACGATCCGCTGACCAATATCTGGAATCGCCGTGCGCTGTTTTCCGGCGCGGATAATATGACCCGGCAGTGCCTGAAACAAAATAAGGCACTAACGGTCGTCTTATTCGATCTTGATCATTTCAAAGGGATTAATGATCGCTACGGGCATCAGCAAGGGGATCAGGTATTAATTGATTTTTGTCACAGGGTTTCAGGGATGTTGCCACAGGAGGGTCACTTTGCCCGACTGGGCGGTGAGGAGTTTGCCGCGCTGCTGCCCTTACCTTTTGAGCCGGCCAGAGACTGGTGCGAAGCGGTGCGCCATACCGTTCAGCTTTCGCGTCCGGGTCAGATCGACTATTCGGTCAGTATTGGTTTTGCCACCGCCGATGAGCGTTATATTGATTTTGGCGAGCTGATGGCTCTGGCGGATAAAGCACTTTACCGCGCCAAAGCCAAAGGCAGAAACCGAACAGAACCTTATCGGGTTATGTCAGAAAATCTAATGTGACGAATGATGGGTTCGGCGGCAGCGTTTATCGCCGTAATGACGGACCCAGTAATAGCGATCTTCGACTTTTTCACGACCGCTGATACAGGCACCCACCAGCCACAGTAGCGCGCCAAAGAAAATGCCGAACATTGCACTTTGAGCCAGTATCTGCGGCAGATTAAGCGACGGCAGTTGGTTAACAATCGAAAAACCGACGCCGAGAATCATGGTCATTAAACCTATGACCATCAGGGCATTACCTGCCATGCGTGAGTGATGACGTTTCATCTTTCACCTCCTGTGTGTGCGGTCGGATGAGCGCACACAATGTTAAACTGCTGATAGTGTAGGCAATGCCGTCAGGCTAATTTGTGAACTTAATCACATAAAGACCAGATGATTTGTGACCAACACGTTATTCCAGCTTATTGATTTAGATGAAAAATAATTAATCACTGACACTAATAAATTCTCTGGCACAGTCTTTGTGATCCGCGTCCCGGCACAGTAAACTATCGCCCTTTGGTTATAACAGCAGGATATTCCTTGTGAGCAGCATAAAACTGATTGTGGGCCTGGCGAATCCCGGCGCTGAATATGCCGCCACGCGCCACAACGCGGGTGCCTGGTATCTGGATTTGCTGGCTGAGCGTCACAATCAGTCGTTAAAAGAAGAAGCCAAATTTTATGGCTACACTGCACGACTGGCTTTAGCCGGTGAAGACGTGCGCTTGCTGGTCCCGACCACCTTTATGAACCTGAGTGGCAAAGCCGTGGCGGCCATGGCGACCTTCTATCGCATTGCGCCCGAGGAAATTTTAGTGGCCCATGATGAACTCGATCTGCCACCGGGCATTGCAAAATTCAAACAAGGCGGCGGTCATGGCGGTCACAACGGCCTGAAAGACATCATCAGCAAGCTCGGCAACAACAATAACTTTCATCGCCTGCGCATTGGCATCGGCCATCCTGGCGATCGAAATAAAGTGACCGGTTTTGTGTTGGGCAAGCCCCCGGCCAGCGAGCAAAAACTGATTGATGATGCCATTGATGAGGCCGCGCGCTGCACCGAACTGTGGCTAAAAGAAGATCGCATCAAGGCGATGAACCGCCTGCATGCCTTTAAGCCTGTCTAATCGCCCAGATTGTCGCGAATCTGTGTATAATGCGCGAAAATTATCTTACGTTTCCGGTGGAGCCTGCCTAATGGCTCTGCCCATCCAGCTATAAAGGGTACTAAACCATGGGATTCAAATGCGGTATCGTGGGCCTGCCAAATGTCGGTAAATCCACTCTTTTCAACGCGCTGACGAAAGCGGGTATTGAAGCGGCTAACTTCCCCTTCTGCACAATTGAACCCAACACTGGCGTCGTCCCTATGCCAGACCTGCGTCTGGATCAGCTGTCTGAGATCGTTAAGCCGCAGCGTGTCGTACCGACCACCATGGAATTCGTTGATATTGCCGGTCTGGTGAAAGGCGCATCCAAAGGTGAAGGCCTGGGCAACCAGTTCCTGACCAACATCCGTGAGACCGAAGCGATTGGTCACGTGGTGCGCTGCTTTGAGAACGACAATATTATTCACGTAAATAATAAGGTCGATCCGGCGGATGATATTGAGACCATCAATACCGAGCTGGCGCTGGCAGATCTGGATACCTGTGAACGTGCTTTACAGCGCGTACAGAAAAAAGCCAAAGGCGGCGACAAAGACGCCAAGGCTGAACAGGCCGCACTGGAAAAATGCCTGCCGCATTTAGAAAACGCTGGCATGCTGCGTGCGCTGGATTTGACAGAAGAAGATAAAGCCGCCCTGCGCTACCTGAGCTTCCTGACGCTGAAGCCGACCATGTATATCGCCAACGTCAACGAAGACGGTTTTGAGAACAACCCGTACCTGGATAAAGTGCGCGAAATCGCCGAGAAAGAAGGCTCGGTGGTCGTGCCGGTTTGTGCCGCCGTTGAGTCCGACATCGCCGAGCTGGAAGATGAAGATCGCGATGAGTTTATGGCCGAGCTGGGCATTGAAGAGCCAGGTCTGAACCGCGTGATTCGCGCCGGTTATTCCCTGCTGAACCTGCAAACCTATTTCACCGCTGGCGTGAAAGAAGTTCGCGCATGGACCATCCCTGTCGGTGCCACCGCGCCGCAGGCGGCCGGTAAAATCCACACCGACTTCGAGAAAGGCTTTATCCGCGCGCAGACTATCGCGTTTGAAGACTTTATTGCCTATAAGGGCGAGCAAGGTGCGAAAGAAGCTGGAAAAATGCGCTCAGAAGGGAAAGAGTACATTGTTAAAGATGGCGACGTGATGAACTTTTTGTTTAACGTCTAAATAAGTTTTGTTGTCTCATGAGGTGTCATAACACCCCATGAAAACCACCTAACCCCTTAAAATCCACGCCATTGCGTGGATTTTTCATTCCAGATTGTCCCATGTTATTCCATGAAAGCGCATTCTAAAATGAGTACATAGATGAGTACAATTCGTTTCCATTATCATTTTAGGTGAGTACAATGATAAGCTAGTAAATAGACATGGATCCGCTATGCTCACTGATACGCAATGCCGCACTGCCAGGCCGAAAGAAAAACTCTATCGACTCAACGACTTCAACGGTCTCTACCTGGAAGTGAAACCCAGCGGCAAAAAAGCATGGCGTTATCGATTTAAACTCAACGGTAAATCAAGCATGTTTGCGTTGGGTGAGTATCCAGCAGTAAAGCTCGCCGAAGCACGAGTGAAATGCGAGCAAGCGAGAAAGCAAGTTGCAGATGGAATCAACCCGGCACAGGCTCGTCAGTTAGATAAGATCCGCAAGGTCAATGATGCTTTAAACACATTTGAGCTAATCGCCAAAGAATGGTTACAGATGAAAGACTGGGCTGAAATAACTAAAACTCGCCGACTGGATATGCTTGAACGTGTGGTATTTCCCTCAATCGGTAAGCTTCCTGTCAGAGAAATCAACTCACACCACATTCTTAAAATTCTTCAGGAAACTGCTAAACGCGGCGCACCAACTGTTGCCGCAGAAGCCCGACGTACCATATCATCGGTTTTCGAGTTAGCAGTGGCAACGCTTAGAGCTGATAGTGATCCTGTCTGGTCTGTGCGCAAGGCGCTTCCTGCGAATAAGACCCAGCACAAACAAGCATTGAATACGAGTCAAATCGGTAAGCTATTAAGCTGTTTTGATAACAGTCGCGGCTCATATCAGGTTAACTATTGCATGTGGCTAATGTGGTGGACATTGGCGCGACCAGCCGAAGTCACCGAGGCAGAATGGGAAGAATTCGATCTTAACAACGCACTATGGATCATTCCGGCAACGCGCATGAAAGCTCGCAGGGAACATGTTATTCCCCTTCCCTCCCAAGCCGTCAACATGCTCAAAACACTACAAGGATTAACCGGGCGCCGACAGCATATTTTTCCGGGCAGGGATAACCCGCTAGGCCCAATGACATCGCACTCTCTGCGTCAGCTACTCAAAAGCCTCAGTTGGAGTGGAACTTACAGCCCTCATGCCACCAGAACTACGGGTAGTACACGTTTAAACGAGATGGGCTATCGAGCTGATGCTATCGAAGCTCAGTTAGCGCACGCTGATACAAACAATGTTCGCCGCACGTACAATCATGCAACTTACATCGATGAACGAAAAGCGATGATGCAGGAATGGGCAGATAAGCTGGACGATTGGGTAGCAGAATACGATTAGTACTTATTACATTCAGTAAATCATACAGATAAAAATCGCTATTCATGCTCCGCTATGTGCTAAAAGAAAATGAAAGGCTTTGTCGAGGGCCAATTATTTCCATTTATTTACCCTTAGCATATGTTAAAACCGATTATTAGATCATCCAATTAAAAGGAACTTTTGAAAAAAGGTACTAAACAGTGAAGTAAAAAATAATTTACATTACTCCCGCAATAGGAATTATATACTCCTCTTCAATGCAAAATACAATATAAGTTACTGCCGCACCCGGTGGGTTTGTCCAACCCTTCACAGCCCAAAACAAGTTTTAGTCTGCTCAGCGTTATATCAAAGGCTAAAACTTAACAGTATGTACCTGATTTCTGGTAGTTAAAGCTCCCTTATCTTTTTTACATTGTTCAAGTGCTCTTGATAGTTTTTCAAAAAATCTCTGATTAGAATAAACCTGAGCGATATCTTTACCCGCCATCGTAATTCTGCTTCCAATGTTTCTCCTGTAATTTTTAATAAAATTTTCAATATCAAACTTAAACTCATCATTGAAGATATTCTCAAATTCATTTGTGGCGATTTCCGGATAACAATCAGAGAGAATTGAGAACAGAAAAAAAGCCATATGATCTGTTGCAGCCGCGATAACCTCATCGCTACTTTCTATAACTTCCAGTATAAGTTCATTCATTTTTATTTTTCTCCTCTGCCAATTTCTTTTCAAGCATTGCAGAAAAAGTGTTATTAAGCTGCATTGCCTTTCCCTTTACAGTATTTTTTATCATTGTATCAGGCTGAATAACATTTTCCGATTCATGATATACCTTAATATCATCTTTTTCATGAGCATTTTTTTTGATGTAATTTTTATTTCTTTGCTCTTTTCTCAGACTTTCATTTTCTCTGGCTCTGACCCCGTTACTTAACCATGTTTTTCGTTGTACTTCTGTCGAGCTGGCAAAACTTAGTAGAAAACCAATTAACACATTATGATTAATATCAAGCCCCAGATACTTTGCCACCTCTCCACCTAATACAATTTTTCTGTGTGTTATTTCTTTTCGAGTCAGTGCTTTTTCTTTTGTACTTAATCTGTTCAGTTCCTGTTGGGCTGACGCAATTAACTGACGTAAATCTTTTCTTTTCATTGAAATTCTCCTGTAATATTGAATCCCATCACCAAGTGCTAAAAGTTGCATCAAGAACCGGCAATATAACGTTTGCTTCAATCAACCATCCAATGGATATGAAGCCTTTAATTTTCATATAAACTTCCTTATTAAGAAATTCAGCTATCAATAAAAGCAAAGGGATATATCTTTTTTTTATTATCTTTTAGTGGCTGCAACAAGGTCGTCCAGGCGGATTTTTATGACTTCATATTGTTGTCCGGAATTAATCACACCATTAAAACAGTCGAACAACATTGATTTTTCATGTTTTTGCATACTGAACCACCCGCTTTTCCTGTCTGCTCGCCTACTACCTGATGCAAAGGAAAATAAAATCACCTCTCGCTTAACCGATAGGCCAAATAACTGCCTGATGACTTCTCTGGCGGTAGCATATGTACTGTCGATACTAAAATAATTCAGAAAAAGCCCCGTTACGATAATAATCAGCTCCTGCATGATGCTTCTTTTGAGAGAAGAGACAGCATTACCATATCGCCCAGACAGGGTTCTGAAACGGGTTTGCTCGCAGGCTTCCTGCAATTGAGGCTCATACTCGCTACGGATAGCAGTAAAAGCGTCTTTAACGGTGTCTTCTTTTAATCTGATGCGCATACTTTCGTTGTGGTCGCTGTAATCAATCAGAAACCATTTTGTTTGCAGATCGCCATCTCCATTCTCATTGTTAATGACATTTATTATTTTATTCATTTTTACCTCTATTGTTGTCTTAATATTAACAAAACAATTATCACATCTTTTTTATTTGGCAAATTTTACAAAAATTAAATGCCGGGTTATATTATTAATATAAGCAACAAGGAAACATCCCTTCTTCGATTTATATCCCTTTACCCCAAGCTTACGCGCCTCTTCTTTCGGCGCTTAGATCCAGAGAAAAACTTGACCATTTTTTTTTGATTCGGCGTAAGCTGAATAAAAAATAAATACAATGCCCACTTATACATTGCTTCGCAACGTGTGGGCCTGGCGGGGCCACAAAGTCAACACCAGCGTTTTTCTTGCGAAAAACTAAAAGTAGCAAAGGTCAACACCTTTAAAAAAATTAAAACCAAAAGGAGTATTTATTACAGCATGGCAATATTTCATTTATCATTTAGTATGCTAAAAAGATCCGCAGGAAAATCGTCCTGTTATCTTGCCGCATATAACGCAAGAGGAAGAATAGAAGATGTGAGAACAGGAGACGTGTACGATTATTCATATCGTTCCGACCTGTTCCACCATTGTATTCTTGCGCCAGAACACACACCTTTTAATATTATTGAAAACTCTGCTGTGTTGTGGAATGAAATTGAGAAAGTTGAAAAAAGGAAAGACGCGCAGCTCTCACGTTATTTTGATATAGCTATTCCTGTTGAACTGGATAACGATGCCAAAATCGCGTTAGTGAAAAACTACTGCAAACGTAATTTTGTCAGCAAAGGCATGATTGCCGATATCTCTTTCCATGACCTTGACGGTCATAATCCCCATGCTCACGTCATGCTTACTTTGCGTGAGATAACACCACAAGGTTTCGGCAACAAGAACAGAAGCTGGAACGAGCATGATTTGATGGATGAATGGCGTGCGTCATGGTCCAGAATGTCTAACCGTGCACTTGAACGTACTGGTTCTGCGAATCGCATGGATCACCGTTCCCTTGCAGCACAGCGTGAAGAAGCGATTGCTCTGGCTAAGGCGGCAAAGGAAACGGGAAGACAGGATATAGCTAATGAACAACTGGCAAGAGCCGTTGAGCTTAACCGCCCTGCGCTGACTCGAATAGACCGTAAATCATGGCACACCAAAAGAGCCAAAGCGCTACGTGCCGCAGAACAGATACAAGCCGCACAGACAAAACAGGCTGCTGACGATTTCAGACAGTTGTTTAACAGTGATGTGAGCCATCTCATGACTGTAAACCTTAATTCTTTCCGTATCGAAACCGTTAAAACAAAACCCGCTCCACTGCATCCGATACAACGTTCACCAGAAGCGGCTCGTCAGCCTGTGCTTGTTTTTCCCGAAAGGAAACGCCGCTTTAAACCTGTTGAAGCGAAGCAAAAGGATATGTCCCTTTACTATGGTGTTGCGCCAAAAACAGCAAAACCAACTCTGTTGAGACGTAAGCATAAGATCAAATTGCAAAAGCTGTATGATTTTATCAAAACCTTTATAAGTGTGTTGGTGAAACACTCTATTCATAAAGCCATACCAGAACCCACTATCACTACCGTAGCCGCGCCAGCCGTTATCGATCCGCAGCAAGACGCAAAAAACCTAACGGATATTTCGCTTGATGAGATCATGATTGACCCAGTTACTAAATTGAAGATCACCCGCAGACAGTGGGAAGCTATGGGGACTACCAGTAAATCAGCAGACGTTTCCGTACCTCCGGGCGCTAACTACAACCACGAGCCTGAGAAAAAACAAAAGCCAAACAAAACAAGCGAAGCAATTTCCTTTCCACCTTTACCAAAGGAAAAGAAAGTTTCCACAAAATCAAAAGGTTTCACGCTGCCAAAACTTCGCTTTGGTTCTAGCAAGCGCAAAGATGAATAATTTTTAATCAAAATAATCAATTCAGAGTGATTAATAATCCTTTGATAAGCTCGTAACAACAGGAACTTTAAGGCAAAATAGATCAATCGTCCGTATATGGAAAATGACCGTAATGGCTAGAAAACCCAAACAAATCAAAACAGACCCGTTAGAGGTCATCCTGTGGAAAGCGGCTGACAAGCTGCGTAAGAACATTGATGCCGCCGAGTACAAGCATGTCGTACTGGGCCTGATTTTCCTCAAATACATTTCAGATTCTTTTGAATCGCATTATGAATTGCTAAAAGATGGGCAAGGCGAATACGCGGGAGCCGACCCGGAAGACAAAGACGAATACACTGCCTATAACGTGTTCTTTGTTCCTGAACTTGCACGATGGAGTTACCTGATATCGAAGGCTAAACTTCCCGAAATCGGTAAGTTGGTAGACGATGCGATGGAACTTATCGAAGCGGGTAACCCAGAGCTAAAAGGTGTGTTGCCGAAAGTCTATGCCCGCCAAAATCTTGATGCCACAGTGCTGGGCGAACTGATTGATCTGATTGGCAACATTGCACTAGGCGATGCCAAAGCGCGTTCTGCTGACGTTTTAGGCCACGTATTCGAATACTTCCTTGGTGAGTTTGCACTGGCAGAAGGTAAACAAGGCGGTCAGTTCTATACGCCAAAATCCATTGTAAGCCTGCTGGTTAACATGCTTGAACCCTATAAAGGCCGTGTCTTTGACCCCTGCTGTGGTTCCGGTGGCATGTTCGTTCAGTCGGAAAAATTTGTTGAAGCACACCAGGGAAAAATCGACGATATTTCAATTTATGGTCAGGAATCCAACCAGACCACCTGGCGTCTGGCAAAGATGAACCTGGCGATTCGAGGTATCAACTCAGAACACGTTCTCTGGAACAATGAAGGTTCATTCCTTAATGACGCTCATAAAGATTTAAAATCTGATTTTATCATTGCTAACCCACCGTTTAACGTTTCCGACTGGTCCGGTGAGCAGCTTCGTGGTGATGCCCGTTGGCAATATGGTATCCCTCCTGCCGGCAATGCTAACTTTGCCTGGATGCAACACTTCCTGTATCACCTGTCGCCAAAAGGTCAGGCTGGCGTAGTGCTGGCAAAAGGGGCTTTGACTTCGAAAAGTTCTGGAGAAGGTGATATCCGTGCGGCGCTGGTTAAAGATGCAAATGTCATTGATTGTATCGTTAACTTACCTGCAAAACTGTTCCTGAACACCCAGATCCCTGCCGCATTATGGTTTATGCGTCGTGATCGTGAAAACAGCAGCCAGTATCGTGATCGCAGTAAAGAAATTCTATTTATTGATGCCCGTAACTTAGGCCATTTGATCAACCGCCGTAGCAAAGTGCTTTCTGACGACGATATCAAGACCATTGCAGATACTTACCATAACTGGCGTAACAAAGGTGGCGACTATAAAGACGTGGCTGGTTTCTGTGCATCTGTCGATATCAATGAAATTGCTAAACTCGATTATGTGCTGACACCTGGCCGTTATGTTGGGCTTGCTGATGAAGAAGACGATTTCGACTTTAAAGAACGCTTTACGGCTCTTAAAGCTGAGTTTGAAGCACAACTTGGTGAAGAAGCTCTTTTGAATAAAGCGATTGCTGAAAATTTGGCGAAGGTGATGTTATGAGTATGTGGGAAGAAACTTATCTGGGAGATCATATTGATTTAGTTACAGGTTTCCCATTTAAAAGTAGTCATTATTCTCAATCAGGTTCGGGTACTAAGCTTTTGCGTGGTGACAATATACAGCAAGGGTACTTTAAATGGGACAAAGTTAAATTTTGGGAAAATATTGAGACTTTACACGAGAACTATTTCCTTAAGGAAAATGATATTATTCTTGCAATGGATCGTCCTTGGATTGAGGCCGGCCTTAAGTATGCTATGATAACCAAACATGATTTACCATGCTTACTGGTACAGCGAGTCGCTTGCCTCAGAGCAAAAAAAACTCTAAATCAAAGCTTCTTGAAATATGTTATAGCATCAAAAAGCTTTACCGAATATGTACGTTCAATTGAAACTGGTACAGCAGTTCCTCATATCAGCGGGAAGCAGATTAAGGCATATCCATTCATTATTCCACCTTTAACTATACAAAAAGCCATAGCTTCTTTGCTATCCACTCTTGATAAAAAAATAGACCTTCTTCATCGACAAAATAAAACGATGGAATCTATGGCTGAAACCATGTTTAGGAAATGGTTTATTGAAGAGGCACAGGCTGATTGGAAACTAACGACTCTCGATTGTCATATTACAGTAGCTAAGGGATTAAGTTACAAGGGAACCGGTCTTACCACGTCAGATAATGGCATTCCACTTTTTAATTTGAACTCAGTACTTGAGGGAGGTGGTTATAAGGGTACTGGTTTGAAATATTACAATGGTGATTTTAAAGAAAGACATATTATAAAGTCTGGGGAAATCATTGTAGCTAATACTGAACAAGGTCATGATTATCGACTCATCGGTTATCCTGCTATAATTCCGACAACTAAAAGTGAACTATCAATCTATACGCATCATTTATTCAAAATTAATATTAATGACGATAGTTACTTAACTAATGCCTTTATGTACTATCTACTTTGCTCCAAAGATATGCATGAGCAAGTTGTTGCTGCAACAAACGGTTCAACTGTAAATCAGCTGTCGGCTGACGGATTACAACGACCAGAATTTAAACTCCCCCCGGAGTATAAGGTGAAAGAGTTCACTGCACATATTGATTCCTTCTGGAAAAAAATAAGTATTAACAATTCACAAATTAAAAACATTGAATCTCTGCGAGACACTCTCCTCCCCAGACTTATGAGTGGTGAAGTACGAGTTCAATGTACAGAAGAAGCTATCGCATCAGTGGCATAAAATAATTAAGCTGGTACACAACCGGCTCTCTGGTTTAGCGGCAATAAGGATAGTACGCATGGCAAAGATGACCGAATCCGATATTGAAGTAATGGCGATTGAATACCTGCAAGGGCTGGGCTATGAGTATGTTTACGGCCCGGACATTGAACCCAGTGGCATCAATCCGTTACGTAGCTATCAGCAGGTTATCCTTGAAGATAAGGTGCATACTGCCCTGCAACGCCTGAATCCGCACCTTAGCGAACAGAAGTGTGAGGAAGCCATGAAACAGGTGATGCAGATCAGCACACCTGACCTGATGGCAAACAATCTGGCTTTTCATCGCCTGTTGACCGAAGGAATTAATATCGAAGTCAGTAAGGATGGTAATACACAAGGAGAGCTGGCCTGCCTGATCGACTTTAACGATCCCACGAATAATGAATTTCTGGTTATTAATCAGCTCACTATCAAAGAAGGCAACCATACCCGACGACCGGATCTTATTTTGTTCATCAACGGTACCCCCTTAGTCGTTATCGAACTTAAAAATGCCGCTGACGAAAATGCTACGGTAACAGGTGCCTATAACCAGATTAAAACCTATCAGAACCAAATCCCCGGCTTGTTTACCTACAATACCTTTAATGTGATATCTGACGGACTGGAAGCCAAAGCGGGAACAGTTTCTGCTGATTTCAGTCGTTATATGACGTGGAAAACCGCTAACGGTAAAACGCAAGCCACCAGTACCCAGCCACAACTCGAAGTCTTATTACAGGGGTTGCTTAATCCTGTAACGCTACTGGATATGATCCGCCACTTTATCGTGTTTGAAGCCAGTAAACATGAAGACAGCAAAGGGATTATCAGTATCCGTACTGTTAAAAAAATGGCGGCTTATCACCAGTACTACGCGGTCAATGCAGCAGTACTTTCAACTATTCGTGCATCAGCGGTGAATACGGACTCCCCCTCTGCCGAAGTCGCAGTGCGCCAACAGGGACGTAACAGTAAAGAGCTTGTTAATGCGCAAAAAACCGGGGACCGCAAAGCGGGCGTAGTCTGGCATACCCAGGGTTCAGGGAAATCGCTGTCGATGGTGTTTTATACCGGGAAGATTGTGCTGGCGCTAGATAACCCAACCGTTGTGGTGATTACTGACCGTAATGACCTGGATGATCAGCTATTCGGTACGTTCTCTTCCGCGACCCAGCTACTGCGACAGACACCGAAACAGGCTGATAACCGGGATGAACTCAAAGAATATTTACGGGTCGCCTCGGGTGGTGTGGTGTTTACCACTATTCAAAAATTCCAGCCTGATGATGGCATCAATATCTATGAGTTGCTGTCAGGCAGAACCAATATTGTCGTTATCGCTGATGAAGCCCACCGATCTCAATACGGTTTCAGCGCCAAAGAAGTTGACGTGAAAGACAGAGAAGGCAATGTAACAGGCAAACGCACCGTTTATGGCTTTGCCAAATATATGCGTGATGCCTTACCCAATGCTACCTATCTGGGCTTTACCGGAACCCCCATCGAAAAAACGGACGTTAACACACCTGCTGTTTTTGGTAACTATGTCGATATCTACGATATCTCACAGGCCGTAGAAGATGGTGCCACCGTGCGTATCTTCTATGAAAGCCGCTTAGCGAAAATTGCCATCAGTGAAGAAGGCAGACAGCTTATCGAAGAGTTTGACGATGAGTTTAACGAGGACGAGCTGACGCTTACCCAGAAAGAACGTTCTAAATGGGCCAGAATCGAAGGTCTGATTGGCAGTTCAAAACGTATTAAAGCCATTGCGGCGGATATGGTTCAGCACTTTGAACAGCGCTTAAAGTCCAATGCCGATCATGGCAAGGGCTTGATTGTTACCATGTCCCGACGTATTGCCGCTGAACTTTACAAAGAAATCGTCACGCTTAAACCCGAATGGCACAGTGATGATTTAAATGACGGCGTAATAAAAGTCATCATGACGTCTTCTGCTGCTGACGGGCCAGAAATCGCTAAACACCACACCACCAAAAAAGAGCGACAGGTTCTGGCTAACCGAATGAAAGACGATGACGACAAGCTGAAACTGGTGATAGTGCGTGATATGTGGCTGACCGGCTTTGACGCGCCAAGTATGCATACCCTGTATATCGACAAGCCAATGAAGGGTCATAACCTGATGCAAGCCATTGCCCGCGTTAACCGGGTGTACAAGGACAAAATCGGCGGTCTGGTTGTTGACTATCTGGGCATTGCTTCTGATTTAAAAGAAGCCCTCTCGTTCTACTCTGACGCAGGTGGACGCGGTGATCCAGCCGAAGTTCAGGAAGAAGCCGTGACGCTCATGCAGGAAAAACTGGAAATCCTGGAAGGCATGATGCATGGTTACGATTACAAAGCCTACTTTACTGCAACGACTTCACAGCGCCTGACGATTATCCTTGAATCAGAAAACCATATTTTAGGGCTGGATAACGGCAAAGGGAAAATGCGTTTCCTTGGCGCTGTTGCTGCCATGTCCCAGGCATTTGCGCTGGCTACGCCACATGATAAAGCAATGGAAGCGGCACCCGAAGTCGCATTCTTCCAGGCAGTGAAAGCTCGCCTGAATAAATTTACTGAAAACCCAGACGGCTCAGAAGAAGAGCACAATGACAGTCTCGAAGTGCGGGTAAAACAGACTATCGATCAGGCTCTGGTCACGGATAACGTCGTGGATATCTTTGACGCAGCGGGAATACAGAAGCCGGATATCTCTGTACTATCTGATGAGTTTCTCCAGGAAATGAAGGATTATCAGCACAGAAATATTGCTCTGGAAACGCTTAAAAAGTTGCTTGCTGATGAGATCAAGATTCGCTCGAACCAGAGTATCACCCAGGGGAAAAAACTGATTGATATGCTAACCTCTGCAATCAATGGCTACCAGAACAAAGTACTGACCGCTGCGGAAGTTATCGATGAACTCATCAAGCTTGCCAAAACTATCCAGGAATCCGACAGCCTTGCCAGCCAGTTAAATCTCAGTACCTACGAATACGCCTTCTATTCTGCTGTTGCAGATAACGACAGCGCTCGTGAACTGATGCAAAAGGAAAAACTACGAGAATTGGCAGTCGTCCTGACGGAGGCTATCCGCAACAATGTGAGTCTGGACTGGACAGTGAAAGAAGCGGCAAGAGCGAAAATTCGCGTGGTGGTAAAACGTCTGCTCAAAAAATATGGCTATCCGCCTGATATGTCATTGCTGGCTACGGAAACTGTTTTGAGGCAGGCTGAAATTCTAGCAAGTGAACTCTCGAAATAAATAATTTATATAATGGAGTAGTTGCATGATAATCAAAAGTTTTGTAGCCAAACAAGTTCATGACTTTTATGATTTTAATTTTAATTTTAATTTTAATTTTAATGAAAAAATAACGTTTCTAGTCGGTTTGAATGGTAGCGGTAAGACAACAGCAATAAGGTTGATACAAGCTATTATATTTTTTGATTTCGAATACATATCAAAACTAACATTCGAATCTGCAAAAGTAATCGTTATCTCTAATGCTGGGAACACATATGATATTTAAGCATCAAAAAGTGATAATAAAATAGTATTTAGCATAAATGGTAACTCTGAAACAGTAATTTTCAATGAAAGAGCCTTTCAAAATAGAAACAGAACGCTCCTAAACTCAAGAATTACAGAAGATGATCTCACAAACTACTTTGAACGAGAAAGATTCAATCTAATTAATACAAATTCAATATTTTCAAAATTCAATGGGATTGAAAAGCCTATTTTTTTAGGTTTAGAACGTACGTTAGGTAAATACTATAATGATTACACCAGTAATTATAGAGTAAAAAAGAACATATCTAAAAGTGAAGATCTTGCTCTTGATATGTGTTTAAGGCTTTTTGACTCTCACTTCGAAAGGTACAAAAGGTCAAAAGAACTTTCGAACAAAAAAATGCTAGATATAGCATTCGATTCATTCCTATCATATAACTCTATTGATTTTGATAGCTATTTCTCATCAGAAAATGTAAGTTCTATGTTTAAGATTTTAAATCGTATAGAAGAGCTGTATCAAATTGTAGATAAAATAGACCCAACTGGTTCGTATAAAAATAAGTTACAAAAATTATTACTAGCATTAAGAAATGATAAAAATGTGTATGAAAAAGAGCGTAAACTTACTCTTGATTTATGCTTTAATTTAATACAAACAAATGGTCTTAATGAATTATTAAAAGAATTTGATAAAAACAAAAAAATTGCAGAGGCCAGATACAAACCTATAAAAGATTTCTCTGACTCTATTAATAGTTTTTTGATTAGCTCCGGTAAGTATCTAAATATTGATGATCTAGGAAATATAAATGTTTATCGTGGCAAAAAAGAAATAAAACTAGAAACTTTATCATCTGGTGAGAAGCAATTATTAATGCTACTTTCACACAGTAATTTTGGCGTTAAAAATGGAGGTTCATTTATTATCGATGAACCGGAATTATCTTTACACTTAAGCTGGCAAGAATCTTTAATTAAAAATATAGTGAAAGGAAATGATAATGTTCAGTACATATTTGCAACTCACTCACCTGAAATAGTTGGTGATTTGTATGATAATTGCATTTATTTAAAGAGTGAGTGACAGGAAATTGCCATGTTAGAGAGAAGCAAGTCAGCCAAAAGAGCAATGCCGGTTTTTTATCAAGAATTAAACGATATTAATATTTATATCGAGGACACAGCACCAGGTTATGATAGAATATATCAAAACATACTTACAAATCTTTTAGATAATTTCCGTATAAAAAAAATATTTCCGATTGGCTCTCGTAAAGAGGTCTTGGATACGGCAAGGAAAAATATCACTAGTCTTGATGCTTTTTTTATAGTAGATGGTGATCTTTATATTTTAGGTGGTGAAATTGACGATATACCTGATAATGTTATCGTTCTTGAAAGATATTGCATTGAAAATTACTTGACTGATAAAAATTCTTTGAATGAAATAATAAGCGAAGAAATAAATTGCTTCACAGAAAATAGTGAAAATGACTTTATAGAGTTTGATTCTTTCATGGGAAGTTTAAGAGAAAATTTAGAGGGTTTATTTATACTTTTTACCATTTGCCACACAATGGAAACAGGTATAAAAAACGTTTCTTATGGATATAACAGTATAATAAAAAATGGGAATGGTGATATTGATCCAACGAAGATTGCAGATCTTAAAAATACAATATATTCTCAACTTTCAGAAAAGTTATCCTTGCCATATCTTGACTATAAAATAAATGAGTTAAAATCAAAGATAGATAGAGATATGTGTTTCGCCTTAAAATATGTATCTGCAAAAGACTTTACTTTACCACTTTTATTTATAAAAATAAGAAATGCGATTCCAAATAAAGTAAATAATTTATCTTTAAAAATGAGAGTATCAAGAAAGATTGATACATCTAACCTTTTGATAATTAAAAGAAAGATTCTAAGCAGGATCAACCTCGCCACTAAAACCTGCTAACATCTTTTATAGGCCAGCCATATTAACACCCTGGCCTTTATTTAAAATGTATATACTTGATTGTATTAAAAAACATCAATTAATTTTCCTGAAAAAGTTAAACGTCCGAAGTGTTTAATAATATCACTTAATAACTTTCTTTTGTCAGACTGAAAATTTCACCCCCTACACTTTTAACAAATGCCTCCTGCATAAATCCTCTGGCAACAAGCTGATTATAATTTTTAACGTTAATATAGAAACAATAGATATCATTTCATCAACGCCGCCTTTATCTACCAGTTCACAATTACGATAAAGTGTATCCTGCGAAACGCTCATGATTTTAGCAGGTTGAGCAAACTTACTTTGTGTTTGATGACGGGATTAGTAGTTTAAAGCATGAGAGTTATCTCGTGTTTTGTATAAGGCTTCGTCATCCATATCAAAGCCTGTAACTCTCAACCTTTCAAGTCCATATGTCTGATCAAGTTGTGACTAATAGACTCTAAAGATCTTTCCCCTGAATATATTTGAAGAATTTATTTTTAATTTTATTAGATGGCATTTTAGCAAGGTCATACAAGTTTAATAAATAATACCGTCCTTCATCTTTATCACCTTCCATGCCATGTTGCCATTATTATGCGTGTTAAACGTCCTGTCGCCAATATCATAAACAACGCCTGTAATCGTGATCTTTTGTCCTTTCTTAATTTTCAGGATATCGTCATCCTGCCCTGGATAATAAGACAACAGCACAGCCCCACCGCAGTAGTTTGTATCAGGCGTCTGGAAGATAATGGCGTAAGTTTTATGGTCTCTCTGCGCACCTAGGTATTTCATCGTGTCGTAAGCTTCCTGAGCTTCCAGAACAGTGGCATTGCTGATGCTGACTTTCTTACCAATCCAGTTCTTCTTTCCAGACATAGCATTTGCTTCATAATCGCGACAGATAGCACCCAGACCGCTGACGGTGTTAACAGGAAGGTTATCTGCTGTTGTTGTATTACCTTTACTACCGGAAGGACTTAAAGCATTGCCCAGAGAAGATAAGGATGAGTTGATCGATTGCCCTACTTTCCCTGTTGCATCGTTTAACTGTTGACAACCTGCGAGCGTAAAAGCGGCAGATGCTAACAAAGCGGTGATCGTTTTATTCATTTCAAGTAGCCTGAAAAGGATTATAAAAAACTCACTGAACTGATATTTTCATTCAGAACAGTGAGTGGTGGTGTTTTTCCTGATATTGGCAAAGCCATTAACGTGCGTTCGGACGAACCCAACTGACTTTATCTTTGGTTTTAAATTTCAGAATCAGTAATGGGCCAAGCATTAACGCAAGCAAAGTTATCACCATTACTGGCGTGGATTTGGTGAGATAGGCCATAACAAATCCCGTAGGAATGCCAATAATCGTTCCAACAACTACCAGCCCTTTCATGGTCTGCTGACTGACGTAGCCTTTTACCCTCTCAGCACCACATCCCCTGCACACTGACACATGCTCCTGAACTTCTGTACCGCAAAACGGACATTCTGACATGCTCTTTTCCTCGCCAGATTAACTCTAAGTAATTGATATAATTGATCTGAACAAAGGGCCTGTCATATCGTTTTTATCGATCAAATCCACAACACATGATAGATATAAACTATCAAAACAAATATATCGATCGATTAAGGCAATTAATTACCGATCGATAAGAGCTTATCGATTGTTAATACCTATTAAATATGCACATATCGATCGGCAATACAGATCAATAAGTTAATGAAATGTGTGATTAATTGACTGATTTTGCACTACGAAAGCGGGCATCGGCTGAATCAGCCTGTTGCTGAACCGATACTTATCTCAGAACATTTACCTTCGGTAAGTAAATGAAACCTCTGTATAGCAAGCTGCCTGGCCCTGTGGCACACTTAAACCGTCCTGATGCATATGGAAGCTGCTCAATGTCTGATAATCTCCCTCTCTGCGTTTTTACCGAAGGCCACATCACCCTTCCTGACCACTATCAGGATCGCACCGTTAATGTCTTTACCCTGCCCGGTGAGAACACGCCAGCCTTTAACATCTCCCGCGATTCGATGAATGATGACGTGACGCTGTCAGGTTATATTGACCGGCAGTTAACGCTGATGCAGAAGCATCTGAAAGGCTGGAAGCAAACTAAACGGGTGCCAGCTGTGCTCGGCAATAACCTCTTGCAGGGTGAATGTGTGCATGCATGCTATCTGCGTGACGGTAAACGGGTCTTCCAGCAACAGGCGGTATTTAACACGTCTGCAAACCATATTCTGGTGTTCACTGTGTCCTGCACCGCGATACTGACGGACGGAGACAGTCAACAGTTCCATGCGCTGCTTGCCAGCTTTTCTTTTAACACCTGACAATTAAGGAACGTTGTTATGTTCGAAGCGGCGCGCGTGGGTGATGATATTGGCCATTCTCATGCGCTGGCAGGGATGATTGCCGGAACGATTGTCGGTGGACTGATTGCCGCAGCGGGAGGTATCGCCGCCGGGGCATTGATGATTGCCGGTATCGGTGCGTCATGTCTGGGTATTGGTGTGCTTCTGGTCGGGGCCAGTCTGGCGGTTGGGTATTTTACGGGCGAACTGGCAACGAAGGCCAGGGACAGCATTGCGGATGCCGGGGCCGCCAGCATGGAGAAGGAAGGCGTTATCGCCACCGGCTCTCATAATGTGTTCATTAATGGCAGACCTGCCGCCCTTGCCACCGACAGCATGGTGGAATGCGCCAAAGATGCTGGTTCACAGCAGATGGCCGAAGGCTCCTCACGCGTGTACATCAATGGCCTGCCTGCTGCCCGTCTCGGCGATCAGACCACCTGTGGTGGAAAGGTCATGACCGGTTCCTCAGATGTGATTATTGGTGGTGAGCCGGAACAGACACTGCCAATACAGTCAGAAGTCCCGGAATGGCTCTATAAAGCCTCTGACCTGACGCTGTTATTTGCCGGACTGCTCGGTGGAGCGGGCGGAGCGGCAGGTAAAGTCGGTGCGCTGGGAAGGCTGTTCAGTAAAATTCCGGGTATCAACAAACTGGCCCGCGTCGCCTGCCGCGCTGGCGTGCTGATGACCAGCGCCGCCGCCGTGGGCATTATCGCCCGCCCGGTTGATATCGTCAGTGGGCAGAAATTCCTCTCCGGTGATGACGAGCTGGACTTTGTATTACCCTCCCGTCTGCCGGTTGTCTGGCAGCGTTACTGGCGCAGTGGCAATCCCGGCGACAGCGTACTGGGCCGTGGCTGGTCACTTTTCTGGGAAACGCGACTGGAAAAATATCAGGACGGGCTGGTGTGGCGTGCACCGTCCGGCGATTATGTGTCCTTTCCTCTCGTGCCAAAAGGGCAGCGAACCTTCTGTGAACCGGAGAAGCGCTGGCTTGAACACCATCAGGATGACAGCTGGTCAGTGTATGACATCAGCGGCGAACGCTGGTGTTACGCATCTCTGCAGGGTGATTCCCCTTCCCTGCCGCTGCGACTCACCGAACCTTGTGGTAACGATATTCTTTTTGACTGGAACGACGACCATACGCTGCATGCACTCACCGACAGCGCCGGACAGCGCGTGGTCTGCCGTTATCAGACCGTCAGCGGACAGGTTCGCCTGGCCGGAGCCTGGCTGGATGATGAGATTTGTCTGGTCAGCTACGATTACGATGCTAAGGCCCGGCTGATTAGCGTCACCGGACGCGGCGGTCAGGTACGCCGCCGCTTTGGCTGGTATGATGACGGAGACGGCACGGATTTACTGCGCAGCCATGAGGACAGCAACGGTCTGCTGAACGAGTATCTCTGGCAGAGTCTTGACGGACTGCCCCGCGTGCTGGCTTACCGCAACAGCGCGGGCGAGCAGTTTGATTTTGAATACGATTTTGTGAATGGCACCCGTCGCGCCATCCGCGAAGATGGCGCACAGGCACACTGGCTGCTTGACGACGATGACAATGTTGCACGTTTCACAGATTATGACGGTCGCCAGATCGGCTTCGTCTGTCGTGATGGGGAGTTGTGCGATGTTATCCTGCCTGACGGAGCCATGCGGCGCAGTCAGTGGGACCGTTACGGTCGCCTGACGTCAGAGACCGACCCGGCAGGCCGCACCACAGCGTATTACTGGTTCCGTAATACTGACCGAATCGCCCGCACGGTTTTCCCGGATTCAACAGCCACTCAGTCTGTGTATGACCTGAACGGTCGCCTGCTGTCGGAAACCGATGCACTGAATCACACCACCACGTATCACTACCCTGATGAAGAAGAAACGCTGCCTGACCGCATCACCGATGCCAGTGGTGGTGACGTGCTGCTGGTATGGAACCACCAGGGACTGCTGACTCAACGCACCGACTGCTCCGGCAGCGTGACCCGCTTTACGTATGACCGGTTCGGTCAGCTTATCACCAGTGAGGACGCAGAAGGCAACCTCACACGCCGCGAATGGAACGATGCAGGCCAGCTTACCGCCGTTATTCGTGCCGATGGCAGTCAGGAAACGCTGCGATGGAACGAGCACGGGCAACTTGCGGCCTGGCGAGACCCGCTGGAAAGTGAGGTTCGCTGGCAGTATTCCGCGCTTGGACTGCCAGAAAGCGTTGCCGACCGCACTGGACGAACCCGCCGCTGGCACTATGACCCGAGAGGCAATCTGCTGCGTCTGGAAAACGGCAACGGTGGCGAGTACCGTTTTACTTATGACCCGACAGGCCACCCACTGAGCGAAGTCCGCCCGGACGATACATCCCGGCATATGCAATGGAATGAACGTGGACTACTCACCACGCTGATGGAAAACGGCAGACCAGACGTTGATGGCGGCATCCCACGACGCGCTCAGCAGTTCAGCTATGACAGCAGCGGCCTGCTGACCACACGCACTACCCGCGATGCTCAGTACCATTACCAGCGTAAAAACAGCGGGCAGCTTACCGGCCTGACCCGCAAGCCAACCGCCGATGGCATGGCGCTGGGAATTGAAGAAGATGAAATTCAGTTTACCTTCGACGCGGCAGGAAACCTGCTCGCTGAACAGGGAGTCAACGGTGAACTGCATTCTGCGTATGACGTTCTGGGTAATCTCACTGTGCTGACCCTTCCCGGCGGTCAGCAGATAAGCTGGCTGCATTACGGTTCCGGCCACGTCAGCGCCATCCGGTTTGGTCAGCAAATCATCTCTGAATTTACACGCGACCGCCTTCACAGGGAGGTGGCCCGCACTCAGGGAACCCGTGAGCAGACCCGCCAGTATGACAGTCTGGGCAGACGTACCCGGCAGAGCAGCTTCACACCCGACCTGCCGGAACAGACAATCTTCGAACGCGCCTTCAACTACACCGGGCGGCGAGAACTGTCAGACGTCAGTGACACCCTGCGTGGCAACACAATTTACGGCTATGATGAGGAAGGCCGTTTTCTCAGGCACTACGAAGCCCGCCCGGACCACAGCAACAGGACGTTCCGCTACGACGCTGCGGATAACCTGCTGCCGGATAATGACCTCTCTGCTCTGCCGCTGAAGGATAACCGCCTCACGCACTGGCAGAACCTGTTTATGAAATACGACTGGTGGGGTAACCTTGTCAGCCGTCGCAGCGGCCTGCATGAACAGCATTATGAATATGACGCGGAAAACCGGCTGATACGGGCCGAGGGCAATGGACCAGAAGGCAATTTTACCGCGCACTACCATTATGACGCCCTGGGCCGCCGCACACGCAAAACGGTCACCACGCCACACGGCACCACAAAGACCCGCTTTCTGTTGCAGGGCTTGCGACTGTTGCAGGAGCAGCAACATAACGGTCAGTGTCAGACATATGTTTACGACCCGAACGAAACTTACAGCCCGCTGGCGCGTATTGACCATTTGCGTGACGAAACCAGCGGAGAGGTTCTCTGGTTCAGCACCGATCTGAACGGTGCACCGCTGGATATCACTGATGAACAGGGACAACTCCGGTGGAGCGGTCATTACGGGAGTTTTGGTGAGGTTGCACGACAGACGGAAGGCTTCCACAGATTCACGCAACAAACTGCCCTTGTTCATCAGCCACTGCGCTATGCCGGGCAGTACGCGGACAGTGAAACGGGTCTGCACTATAATCTTTTCAGGTATTACGATCCTAAGATTGGACGCTTTACGGTACAGGACCCCATAGGATTACTGGGAGGCTGGAATCTTTATCAGTATGCACCGAATCCGCTGGGATGGATTGATCCACTTGGATTAGCTGTTGATCCTATTGCCAGAATTCAAGACAGAGGATATAGCGGTGTTACAAGAACTCAGGGAGGGGGCTTAGATTACTCTCTTAGTGATGCTCTGTATAATAAGAGATTGGATGTCAATCCGGTTGTAACTATAAGTTATTCTGGGGATTACGATCTTGACTTTCAGTCAGCAAATGAAATCGCCGGTCTTAATCAAAAATCCACTCCAAGAGGCTATGTATGGCACCATTTAGATGATTATGACCCAAAAACCAACACAGGTACGATGCAACTTGTAGAACAGAATGCGCATTCAGGAATTCCCCATAGCGGCGGTGTAAGTCAATATAAAGCTGCTACTGGAAAAAGCTATACACACCCAGCGAGATTCGGAGGAAAAAAATCATGTCCTTAGTTTTGGAAGAATCGGAAAAAAATATTAGTTTAGATGATATAAGAAATTTTGAAACTTCTAATAAGATAGCTTTACCAAAGGATTTTATTGATTTTTATTTGAGAAATAATGGTGGCTATTTGCCCGAAGAAAATGAGCCTAACCCATTTCTGCTTGGTGGCTTTTTTTCATTTTCCCATGGGAAACTCCCAATTGAAAAACGCTACAAAGAATTATTAGAAGATTGGCCTAATCTTTTAGGTATGATTCCATTCGCATATGATGATGGTGGAAATCTGTTTCTAATATCTACTGTTTCAGAAAGTTATGGTGAAGTGAAGATCTGGCTCATTGACGAAAATGAGTTAGATATAGTCTCAGCGTCGTTTTCATCATTCATTAATAAACTGAAAAAAAATTGATTTATCACATCCTAAACTGGTGCATCAGGGAACTGCACCAGTCCATGTTCGCCAAAAAGACAAATCGCCAGTTATCTTTTCCGGTATTACGATCCCCAGATTGCACGCTTTACGGTACAGGACCAGATTGAATTACTGGGGTCGATTTCTCAGTAAGCGATGCACTTTATCCTCATGGTGAAAATATTGTAAAAATACCAATGACAGGCAGTCGTTATGGCGACTTTAAGGCAGCAAACGAATTGGCAAATTACAAAAACTCAGTTGGGAATATCACAGGTAAATCACATCCAGATGGCTATATTTGGCACCATTTAAATGATTATGATCCCATAACGAATACTTCTACCATGCAACTTGTAGAGACAAGCGCTCATGAAGCCACTTTCCCTCACTCCGGTTCAGTGAGCCAATACGAACAGTATCATGGTGTTAAATATGAATCACTTGAAGCCAAGAAAACTGCAAAATCATTGAATTGTAAATAGTGAGGTACATTATGCAATCAGAAGACTTAAAATTTTATGAAGATGATGAAGGTATTGCTGTCGATTTGAAGTTGAAAGCATTCGGTCCGGATGAAGTACAATGTGTTAATCTTGAATCTGAATTATCAGATAAAAAGATGAAAGATGATATACTTTGTTTAATTAATCACCAAAATGAGTTTTTACAAAAAATTCAAAAAGCAGTGCATGAGTATTGTATCAACATTTACAATCAAGAACCGTCTGATCTTAAACTTATTAAAATGTACACTTTCCCAGATAAAGAAAATGAATATGGTTTTATGTTCTCAACAAAAATTGATAGTGAACATGGAATTGGTGTAAAAATGATAAATGGAAATATAGAAAAAATTGGCAGTAGTGAAACGGCATTTTTGTAAAACATCTCTATATTCAATAAAATAAATAAACTACCGTAGTAAATTGAACTGTACCTTAATATAGGCAATATATTAAGGTACAGTTTTTACATTAGCAACGGCTTTTGTTTAGGTTGATTTTTTTCGATTCGCATTTAATATAAGATTTAACAAATGACAGGCGATCACCATTGAATATAAAATCAGGATTAATGAAGTAATAATTCTGGATCATAGTTTCAGCAATAAAATTTTTTTCCACCAACTCTTTCATACCTTTAAAATAAGTCGTTCTGGATATTTTAACAATCGTTTTATCTACAATATCATACGACATTAAAATTGTGTCAGTGTCCTTCTGCTCCTGCATTGCTCTGTACAGTATTTCGAAAACCTTTGTCCCTGCCGAAGATAATTCAGTAATCGCTCTGACGCCATTAACATAGAGTTTTAAAAATTGTGTTTTATCCACTTCCTGATATTGAAAAAAACCAGCCCCACCTAAACATTCTCCTGTGTTTTCATTGACAACCATAAGTCTGTCTTTCCCTGTGGATATTCTTTTTACTCCTCCTTTTGTATTATTGCTCGCAGAGATTATAAATGGGTTTTTCACATGGCGTTGTAATCCTCTTCTTGATTTATTCGTTATCTCTTGTGTCATTTTATTTTCCTTTTATTATTTTTATTGTATTTTAATTAACACATTTATTTTATTAGTCAATACTTAAAGTACATTTATTTTTAATAAAATAATATATTAAGTTTCATCACCTGACATTTGAAGTATCAAAAGTTTGAATAAAAATGAACTTTGCTTTTCATGATGAGAATGATTATTGATTAAAGTCCCCAAACCGCGGACTTTAACTTCCGAGATCGCGGACTTTATTTTGAGCTATATCTGGCCTGAGAGCAGTTTTCTTCTTCATTATTAATATAGAGTGAAGCGAGAGATGTTCTTTATTGATTTTATAAAGTGAAAAAAAATATTGTTTTCTTTCATTTTAAGTAACCCAACACGGCTGTTATGCCGTGTCATTGGGGTTAATATTCATTACTTCTCTTTTATTTTATAATCAGAACACAAAATCCTGGACTCTGCTTATTTGCCTTTTAGGGGCAACCAGCAGACCAGGGAATGATGGTTTGTTATTTAATTAGTTTTTCAATGCAGCACATTAGTTTGCTCATATACTGCTTCAAAATCAAACCCCTTTGATAAAGGAAGCTGTCTTGTTTTTGCTTCCTGCTGTCAGCAAAACCGCTATGCGCTCACGCGCACTGACGACTTAAATAGCATGAGTTTTCTGTTGAAACCATTTTCTTCATCGCGTGAAGACTTTTCTTCATTTCTGACTGTATAAATGATGTAAATCACTTTATCAGGTGAAGAAAAACGTCCTCACAATTTAAATAAAAAGGGCGAGAGCCAGGTTTTAGCGATTGAGCGCGTTAGCTCAATCAAGACCAGCCATTTATCCAAGGTTTTAATTTTTGCGTAGGGCGAGCAAGCGAGCATGTAGCTCAGTAAAACTATTATTTTACTCATATAGCCCATACCGGCATTGCTGGTTGCCCCTAGAAGGCAAAGAAGCAAATGCTCTGTTGTTGTCTTCTGTTACTGAATAAAAGAAGATCTTCAACTACCATGAACCCCACAGGCACGACCTCATGTTGTGCAGGGGTTTAATAAAACAATTAAGGAAAACGTTTTCCTGATAAATAAAACTGGCGGGACGTCCAGTTTAAGTAAACTTATTCCAGTCGGAACCTCATTGTGGCGATATTAAGATCGCACAGGATTCCTGTTGTCCTCTTAGATCTTATATTTCCTATACTTCTTAAGATAAAAATATTCATATAAAACAATGCATTAAAAAGTCATTTTCTTCATGTTTGTTGATTTTTCTTCGGGTTTGTAGATCTTTCTTCGGGTTTGTTATTTTTCTCTTCGGGTTTGTTGTATTTCTCTTCATTCCTGAGCATTAAAATGAAGAAAATACTTCAAAATATATTTGACATTTCAAAAAACATAGTTATATATGTGTATTATAATAATAAAAAAGGAACTATGATGAATAAAAACACCTATGATAAGAACCCATTTATATTGCAAAATGGCATTGAGATCCAGACGAAAGATAAAAGAAGAACAGTAGCTCGTGGAGAAAAATTTGAATCACCAGAGGGAGAACGATACGAAAGTGTCATTCACTCTATACAGGAAGTTGATAAAGAGAAGTTCGTTAAGCTTTTCATTTCCAAAATCCGTGTTCTCTTTGATCTTTCCCTGACAGGTAATAAGCTATTTTACATATTTCTCTTTTCCATTTCTGACGCGATTGGTAAAGACCAGGTTTATATGAATTTTGAAACAGCAAAAGATATAGCAAGTCAGTGTGATTTCAACTTATCCGATCCTGTATTTTATCGAGGAATAAAAGAGCTTATAGATAAGCAGATCATAGCACCAAGCAAATCCAAGTACATTTACTATATCAATCCTGCGGTGGTATTTAATGGCGACAGAGCCAGATTTATCGAAGAAATAAAAATAAAAAATGGAGATAAAAATGCTAAAAAATGAAATAAACGAAATAAACGAAATAAACGAAATACTAAACATTCATACCGACGAAGACGGTATAGCCAACGTCATAACAAAATCACTTATTCGTTATTACTCCGCTAATGGCTACCACTATGACCAGTTCCATGATAATTATCTGAACTACCTAAGAATGATTTTCTCCGGTCGTCGGTTTCATTTTTTGGACAAAGAAAAACTGCTGACATGTAAAGACCAGATCCTTAGCACTGTCATGGTAGTAGTTCGAGAAGACCTCACAGGCAAAACCGGAACGGAGGAGCTTTACCTGTCCAGTATGTGGCAACTAGCAGTGTTGGAAGCGGTTCTGGTTGAGCTTTTTGATAACAGGCAGCTTCTTACCATAATCAGCTAATAACAAACTACAAAGCGGTTATACTATACTCCTGCCGATTGTTGAGGCTGACTGACCGCTGTGAGCGATGAACGGACATTAGCCTTACAGGCTACCTGAAACGCTCTCCTGAAATGTTCTAAAAGCAATAGCTCGGTTAAGCGGGATGAATATAGCGCGTAATCAGCCCGTAAGTAAATATTGATAGTTCGTCAATTCTGGAGTTCTTTCATTTCAGGCTCTTTCGGATGCTCGGCTAATAAGTAGCTATAGCGTTTGAGTAAAATATTTGAAAGATTGAGTTCATTAAGGAAGTGGCGCTCTAATGAGTAACCTTCAATTTCAAGATCAAGGCTCTTACTATCTTTCATATTCTTTAGCGTAGCCTTTATACCTTCCATTAGAATACTTTGCTCATGATAATAGTCCATTAGAAGTGTGATATCCTCCTTATCAAGCTTGCTTAGCTCACTGAAGTAAGCTTTGAAAACTTTATCGGTCTGATTCGATGCGATTGTTAAGCGAGGTCCTCCTAATGATTTGAGATTAATAGCGAAAGGTTCGCCAGTTATATGTTCCGCATTTTTGTCAAAACCGATATTGCGCGTTTTATCAAGAAAGCTGAGTGTGCGATGGTTATTAGATATTTCATAGGCAAGCATTGTGCGAATGTTGTTTTTCTCAGACTCTACCTTCATTCCATCTTGGTAACGTGAGTAAATTATGTTCCCAATGAAAAGTATCATGGCAAGAATAACTGAACTTGCTTCCCAATTAATGTTTCTTAAAAAATTCCTAATCAACACGCCGCTCCTTAATTATCAAAAAAAGTTTGCGATAATAGTACACTCACTCAAAATATCGTTAACTATAGCTAACTAACGATGCTACATGGTTAGTCTGGATTAACTCGCTAAGGTTCATAGAATATCATATATGTAAAATATATTAATTAGAGTTAACTGTCTTGATGATTGATAAAACCAAATATTACAAATGTCCGCTGTTGGCACACAACAGACCTTCCTCAGAGACTACCCCGCTTAACCGTAATAAAGCAACAAATCCGATCCCTTTTCATCTGACAAATCATTTTCTTGATTTTCACCTGTCGTGCAGCCGCCTCCCTGATCTCTTCATAGTGCTTAGCACGCCGTTCATCCACACTTTTTGGTATTGAAACCGTGAGAAAGCCCGTTTCGGGCTGTTCCACACTATTGCCTAGCCCACGGCATATCCCACACGATCTTTACTTTAACCTCTACTGCGTTAACATGCGATTCCTTGATCGCATATTTATTTAAATAATCCTGCAAAGCTATCTTGTCAGACGCTTTTTTCTGTTTGTTTGTCCTTTCCCAGATCCCTGTATCCGTAATCCATTTATCCAAACCCCGTCTTACTGCACGTATTAGTTCATCTTCGTAAAACTCATCTAAAATATTAACATTAATTTTAAAGCACAGACTTCTTATATAAAACGTTTTCATTTTTATTTTTCCTATTGTTTTTTTCAGGTAAACGCCAGCCATATGGCGTTTACTCACCATTTTTAAAATCTGATTTCTATCATTATCTTTCTGAAATGATTTTATTTTTTCTATACGACAGATAGCTTTTCAATGATTCCTGACCAAAGCGATCAAGATCACGATAAATTATGATTATATTGTAAAACTTGCTCTTCTTATCGTCGAAATCGGCAATCCAGTGCGGAGTGTATAAGTACTCTGCTAGTATATCCAAATAACCCCAGTCCAGTTTATCCATTTCTCTTGTTGCTTTTTTAATTAATGTACTCATAGATACCTCTTTTATTTTTATGTTAATTTAAATTATGCTGCTTTATTGCGTGAAGAATTAATCAGGTTTTCAATCCAGTCATTTATTTCACTCTCGATGAAAGCAATGGTTTTCTCGCTTATTCTTACTGGCGCAGGAAATTTATTTTTATTTACCAGTCGATAAATACTGGATCTGCTTATACCTGTTCTTTTTATTACTTCTGACAGTCGAATGAATTTTTCATATTTTTGATTCATGCTTTTCTCCTTTGTTTTCTTGATGTGGAGAATAATATTGTGAATAGCTATGCCAAAAAATGGACCAAAAAAAAGGAGATCGTCTGAGACGAACTCCTGCATAATCCCCCCCGTTAACCCGACGGATAACTGTCCGGGGAACTATTTTATTTAATCATCCCTTGATTTATTTTTCGATTTCTGATCGCTTTTCAGCTTATCCATTACAGCAGAAACCTTCATATCCATCAAATATCGGTTTTTATAGATAAATGCCGTGAACAAGTTGTTGAACTCACGGGTTCTGGCTTTTAGAGCCATCGGCTTATCCGTTTCCTTTATTTGTGAGTCACCACGAACCGTATCGATACCAACCCTGTATATGAGAGCAGACAGTTCAGCATCACTGAGCTTTATCGCGTTTCGTTCTGACCAATACAGTAAATCCAGGAGGGGGATGATGCGGAAATCAATGAGTTTTTTGATCATCACCTCACCAAAGTAGAACGTCTGTTTTTGGGTATGTGGTTTTACACCTGTTGCCTTTCGCCACTTTGGCAGAAGATAACGGACAGATTCTATGATTTCATCATCTGTCGAACCACTTAGATCGAGGTGTAACACCATCCGACCTTTCAACCGTTCGTTTTTGTGTCCCCAAAACCACGAGACAGGATAGCTGGCGTAGGGGGAAGTAGTCTTCGGGCGTTTGGACTCAGAGAAAGGTACGATTCCACTTCGAAGTATCATATCCTCAGCCTGGTAAAGCCAGCCAACAGGAAAATGCTTGATATGCTGATCGCTTTCTAAATTGTGTTCTGAGGCAGAGGCTTCCCTGGCCTTTAACGAAACAGTAAGAAGAGGATTACCCGAAAAAATTTGCTGTTCTTCTTCCTCATTGACCGTTTCGAGTTCATCTTCGGATGCCGTCTTAAAACCTACAAACATTTGATGTCTGTATCTGAATTCCTGGTGGAGTTTTTCGATGGTTATATCATTCAAAGCGTCATAGTTATCAGGATTGAACCATTTCCTTAGCGCTAGCATTTTTGCTTCTTTTTTCATCATCTTGCCCAGTATTTATGCCGTTACACCACTATATGCAACAACTGAATTTCAGCCAACGGCCAAAAAGTAGCGGTTTCATTAGGGTAATTATCCTTGGCGTTATATCGTGCTAAATAAGTACGTGAGATGAGGGAAGATTTTTGAAGAGAATTTTATTAAATCATTGTTTATATTACCCATACAAGCAGTCTAACCTACGATCACCGCATTGGGAACCTAGCGAACTCAAAAGTGAGTACAACGATGAGTACAAAAACAAAGTTCTTTATTTAAAACCATAAAAATCAATAAAATGATGAAAAAATAACAGTTTAACGTCTAAATCGCCCTTATTACCTTATGAGGTTTTATTGAATCTCATAAACATCGCGAATGCTCTTAAATCCACGCCGTTGCGTGGATTTTTCATTTTATAAGATCTCAATTCATCTCGTAACAGCGCATTCAAAAATGCGTACATGGATGAGTACAACATTCTTCCATCTCATTTTACGTGGGCCCAATAACGGCATAAGAAATAAACAATGCCCCGCTATGCTCACTGATACGCACTGCCGCACTGCCAGGCCGCTATCGGCTCAATGAAATTAATGGCCTTCACTTTGAAGTGAAACCCAACGGCAAGAAGGCATGGCGCTATCGGTGTAAACTCAACGATAAATCCAGCATGTTTGCGTTGGGTGAATACCCGACAGTTAAACTTGCAGAAGCCCGCGAGAAATGCGAGCAAGCGCGTAAGCAAGTTGCAGATGGAGTTAGCCCGACACAGGCTCGTCAGTTAGATAAGATCCGCAATGTCAATGACGCTTCTAACACCTTTGAGCTGATCGCCAAAGAGTGGTTGCAGATGAAAGACTGGGCCGAAATCACCAAAACGCGGCGACTGGATATGCTTGAACGTGTGGTTTTCCCGCAATCGGTAAGCTCGCTGTCAGAGAGATAACCCCACATCACATTCTTAAAATTCTTCAGGAAACGGCTAAACGAGGAGCACCGACTGTTGCCGCTGAAGCCCGTCGCACCATTTCATCAGTTTTTGAGTTGGCAGTCGCGACGCTTAGAGCTGATAGCGATCCCGTATGGCCTGTGCGCAAGGCCCTTCCGGCTAATAAGACACAGCACAAACAGGCACTAAATCCTCAGCAAATCGGGAAGCTATTAAGCTGTTTTGATAACAGCCGTGGCTCGTATCAGGTTAACTATTGCATGTGGCTGATGTGGTGGACGCTGGCGCGACCAGCCGAAGCCACCGAGGTTGAATGGGCAGAATTCGATCTTGGTAATGCACTGTGGACCATTCCGGCTGCGCGCATGAAAGCTCGCAGAGAACATGTTATTCCCCTTCTCTCACAAGCGGTCAACATGCTCAGAACACTACAGGGATTAACCGGGCATCAACAGCATATCTTCCCGGGGCGAGATAACCCGCGTGGCCCGATGACACCGCACTCACTGCGCCAGCTACTGAAAAACCTCGGCTGGAGCGGAACGTATAGCCCACATGCAACACGAACCACAGGCAGTACCCGTTTGAACGAAATGGGTTATCGACCTGATGCTATTGAGGCACAATAAATCGCCACAGGTTTAACAGACACCTCAGAGTCATTTAAGATGGCTTAAAGAGAGGTGCCCATGAGTGGTAAGCGTTATCCCGAAGAGTTTAAAATTGAAGCAGTCAAACAGGTTGTCGATCGTGGTCATTCTGTTTCCAGCGTTGCAACACGTCTCGATATCACCACTCACAGCCTTTACGCCTGGATAAAGAAGTATGTTCCGGACTCATCCACTAATAAAGAACCGTCAGATGCTCAGGCCGGGATCCGCCGTCTCCAGAAAGAACTGAAGCAGGTTACCGACGAACGGGACATATTAAAAAAACCACGACGTACTTCGCAAAGCTGTCCGACTGAGGTACGTCTTTATCCGTGACAACACCGGTAGCTGGCCTGTTCGCCTGCTCTGTCGGTTGCTGGATGTTCATCCAAGTGGCTTTTACGCCTGGCTTCAGCAACTGCATTCACAACGCTATCAGGTAGACCTGAGACTGACAGGACAGATCAAACAGTTCTGGCTGGAATCGGGATGCGTCTGTGTTTATCGCAAGATCCACCTGGATGTGCGGGACAGCGGGCAACATTGCGGAGTCAACAAAGTCTGGCGACTTATGAAACCTGCCGGGATAAAAGCTCAGGTCGGATACCGAAGCCCGCAGGCACGTAAAAGCGAGGCCAGTATCGTGTCGCCCAACAGGCTCCAGCAACAGTTCAATCCGGGTACTCCGGATGAGCGTTGCGTAACGGACATAACCTATATCAGGACTCACGAAGGCTGGCTGTATCTTGCCGTGGTTGTTGATCTGTTCTCACGCAAAATTATCGGCTGGTCAATGCAACCCCGGATGACAAAGGACATTGTCCTGAACGCATTGCTGATGGCTGTATGCCAGCGTAATCCCCAAAAACAGGTGCTGGTTCGCTCGGGTCAGGGCAGTCAGTACACAATCGTTCCTGAAATCACACGGCCTGGAAAGCAGCATGAGCCATCGCGGTAATTGCCATGATAATGCGGTTGCAGAAAGCTTTTTCCAGTTGCTGAAGCGTGAACGGATAAAGAAAAAGATCTACGGAACGCGGGAAGAAGCCCGCAGCGATATTTTTGAATACTACGAAATGTTTTATAACAGTAAGCGTCGGCATGGTTCTGGCGATCAGATGTCGCCGGCAGAATATGAAAACCAGTATTACCAACGACTCGAAAGTGTCTAGATTATCCGTGGCGATTCAATTTTGTAACCCCATCCACTGTTTATTACTTTAGGACATAATAACCTCTGTTTGTAGGGTGCAGGGGTTCCGTTTATTCCGGCCCCTGATGTTATAAGGATGTCATTACTGATTATGACGTCTGAAGCATTCTGGCCGTTTGCTGTAAGCGCTGGTACTTTTCATAGCGACGCTGATGGGTTGCGCGGTACGTTTCGCTTACCAAATAAGACTGATCTTTATGAGTAAATTGTTTCATCGCACTTACGACGGATGGTGCAATATTTGCTGCCACGGCCCCCAGAATTGCAGAACCAAGCAGAACGGGTTCGCTGCACGTGGTTGAGATGACCGGTAATTCGCATGCATCTGCCAGAATCTGACGCACCAGTGGATGACGTCCAGCCCCGCCGCTAATGACGATGCTGTCCGTTTTTATGCCCTGTGCTTCTTGTGTATCGACGATCTGGCGCAGGCCATAGCCGATACCACAAAGGCCGGCGACATAAAGCGCAACCAGACTATCCAGATCGCGTTCCATCCCCAGTCCGGCAATGATGGCGCGGGCATGTGGGTCGGCGAACGGCGCGCGATTTCCCAGAAATTCAGGCACAACATAAATGCCTTCAGCCAGCTCAACGGCAGCAGAAGTCGTCACAGATTTCTCCTGCGCCAGATTGGCGAGAAATACCGGTAATGATATGCCTGCTTTCGCGGCCATTTCCGTTGCTTTAGCCCCTATAGGGTGCATCGCCACTAGTTGATCTATTGCTGCCCCCGCAGAGCTTTGACCACCTTCATTCAGCCAGTAACCGGGAACCATTGCAGAGTAGTAAGGCCCCCACACGCCTGGTACGGCAACCGCCTCCCGGGTGCTGGTCATGGTGCAGGAAGAGGTACCGAAGACATAGGCCAGATTGCTTAATGCCCCGCCAGCAACGCCGACCGTCCCGATCCCTCCCGCATGCGCATCAATCATGCCAATGGCAACCGGAGTACCGACCAACAGTCCCATTTCACGGGCCGCGTCTTCAGTCAGACCATCACCACAAGGCATACCTGGCGCGGACATTTTTTGGCCGATACGCCTGAAATCTTCATCAGCCAAATCGCCCAGTCCAATCGTACGGAAGTAGTCAGGGTCCCATCGGTTTTCATGGGCAAGCCATGTCCATTTGCAGGTGACGGTACAAATGGAGCGCGTCAGATCGCCTGTAGCGCGCCAGGTCAGATAGTCTGCCAGGTCGAAAAATTGCCAGGCGTTATCGTAAACCTCGCGGCGATTTTCTTTCAGCCAGAGAATTTTGGGTGTTTCCATCTCCGGTGAAATTTTCCCCCCCACATATTTCAGTACAGAATGTTGGGTGGCATTGATTCTTTCTGCCTGCCGGGTCGCCCGGTGATCCATCCATACGATGACATTTTGATCGGCATTACCGTCAGCACTGGTGGCGAGTGGGCGGCCATTTTCACCGACCACAACCAGAGAGCAGGTCGCATCAAAACCCAGTCCTGCCACGTTTTCAGCGCGTATTCCGGTCGTTTCAAGGGATTGTCTGACGCAATGGCAAATCGCCTGCCAGATTTCTGTGCTGGACTGCTCCACGCGGTTGCCTGAACGGCGAAAGACATTAATTTTCTGAACAGCATGCGTCAGTAGCCTGCCCTCCAAATCGAAGATGCCTGCACGAACGCTACCTGAACCGACATCGATGCCAATAACCGCTTTATTCTCGTTATTCATACTTTCTTCACCTGAAAAAATTGTTGCTGTTTGCCGGCTATGCCTGGCTCAGAGGTCGACACTGTTTGGCAGAATGACTAAATCGCGTACGGTGACTCCTTTAGAGCGTGTCACCATAAACAATACGGATTCTGCAACTTCAGTTGGTTGCATCAGGCTGCCATTAGCTAGTGCTTCGTCCATTTTGGCTTTCGGCCAGTCATCAAGCAGAGCCGTTACCACAGGACCCGGCAGCACCGCCCCGACACGAACGCCGTACTGTGCAACCTGACGACGCGTGGTGTGCACAAACGCCTGCACGGCAAATTTAGATGCGGCATAAATAGGTTCCCAGATAACAGGAACAACGCCGGCAATAGAACTGGTAAAGATGATGTCACCAGATTTTTGTTTGATCATTTCAGGCAGGACTGCGCGGACGCAACGGAAAGCAGCATTAATGTTCAGACAGAGCACCCGATCCCAGACATCAGGATCGCCTTCCGCTACGGGTCCGCCAACATAGGCCCCTGCATTGGCATGGAAAATATCCAGACGCCCAGTCAGGTTAATAATGTCGGAAAGCATATTGTCAATCTGCTCCGGTTTCATTAAATCAACCTGCAGGGCAAATGCGTTGTCGCCCAGTTCAGTAACCAGCTTGCTCAGCTTTTCGCCGTCGCGATCGATGAGAACAACTTTTGCACCTGCGGCCAGCAATGTTTTTGCACAGGCCAGACCGATGCCGGAAGCTGCACCGGTAATGGCAGCCACCTTACCTTCAAGGGAAGTAGTAATGGATGAATTTGATGAGGTCATTTTATAATCCTTTTATATGTCAAAAATCAGGTTTCTGTACGCCCATTAAGGGTGCAAAAACCGGGGGCGTACTGTTTTTTACTCGCTCAACCGATGAAGCTGTGGTATCACTTTAAAAAAAAGTGGGCAAGAGTCTTCAAAAAAATGGGGTTGGATTTGTGACACGAACAGAAAAAATCAAGAAAACGACTATCTATGATCTGGCGAAACTTACCGGCGTATCGGCTAGTGCCGTGAGCGCAATTTTGAACGGGAGCTGGGAAAAACGGCGGATCAGTAAATCACTGGCGGACAGGGTAAAAAAAATTGCCGAAGAGCAGGGCTATGCGCTGAATCGGCAGGCAAGCCTGCTTCGTAGCCAAAAATCCAACGTTATTGGTATGCTGGTTCCCAGGTACGATAACCGCTACTTTGGTTCGATAGCCGAGCGCTTTGAAGAAATGGCACGAGAGCGCAATATGCTGCCGATTATTACCTGTACTCGCAGGGATCCAGAACTGGAGCTGGAAGCAGCCCGGGTTATGCTTTCGTGGCAGGTGGACTGGATTGTGGCTACCGGGGCGACCTTTCCGGACAAAATCACAGGGCTTTGTCAGCAGGCAGGAGTGCCTGTAATTAATCTCGACTTACCCGGGACACTGGCTCCGTCGATTATCTCTGATAATTATACTGGCGCAAAAAAATTAACTGAAACCATTCTGGCTCAGAGTACTGCCCGTTACGGTACAACATCACCCCTGTACTTTATTGGGGGGCGTAAAACAGATCATAATACTGCTGAGCGTCTCAGGGGGTTTATTGATGCTCATGCAGCCCATGGACTCTGCGTGCCGGAAGAAAACCTGCTGGTAAGAGGCTATTCTCTCGGCAACATTGCCCTGACCCTGGAAGATGCTTTTGATAATAGTGAAATTCACCTGCCGGGTATCTTTATTAATTCAACTATCTCTCTCGAAGGCGTGGTAGGTTGGCTGGCGCAGCGTGGACTGATTAACAAAAAACAACCGCCATTGGGCTGTTTTGACTGGGATCCGTTTGTATCACTGCTTGGGCATAATATTTCTATGATTCGTCAGGATGTACCGGCAATGCTGGATGCTGTTTTTAAAATCATTGATACCGGAGAAGTATCTTCAGGAACGATTGAAATCCCCCCACTATTGGTGAAAGGGTGATTTTAACGAAGGAAATAGGAATAAGTTATTGGTAAGAGTTACCAATGGCGAAAGTTAAATAATTTCCGATAAGTAAATCTCATATCTATCGTGCACAACCTCATTGATAATGCGAATAAAAAAATAAACAAAGGCGTTATTAACTTAAATATAAAATTATTAAACAACACTCTATTCATACGTGTTAGCGATACAAGTCAGGGTTTTGATATAAAGAAATTAGATTTACTTTTCTGGCCTTTTAATCAGGGAGTAAAGGAAGATACACTGCAGGGATTGGAACTGGGCCTGACCATCATAAAGCTATATTAAATCGTTACATGGCAATATCAGGATAAGATCAGTTATTGAAAAAGGATCAACATGTTTAGTCATCCTTCCTGTAAAAGGTTTACCTGATTACTGAAAATTACACCGTCTGATATAGGCGGTGAAGATAATTTTAATTCACTCTTCTTGCAGGAAATGTTTAGTTGACGCCTTGTCTTTTGCATCATTAACCTCTGACAGATTTCTGTCCAGAATTGTCTCCAGCGCCTCTTCGTTTTTTTCTCCGCGCATATTCAGGTAGATTTCTTAGACCATTGCCATTAAAATACTTATTCCTTCCCTTGTTCCTGAAACTTTACGTATGAGGTCACGGTTAAACCCCTCAGTGTCAAACTTACTGCTCTCACCCTGATGGTTCTTTACCATCAGACCGAATCCGAGAAGCTCATTGACCATTGACGAGAAATTTATCTCACAGTGTGTCGCCTCGTTCTGAACTTCCATTTCGACCAGTTCCTGTACTCCAATGTTTTAAATAAATAAAAATGCAAGATAAAATCTTGCGCGAGGTGTGATGAAAGAGAAACTCTAAAAGTGGCTTGTTGAATATGTGTCTTAAGTGGAATTTAAATAACCTCATACAGGTACTGGCAACATGCTCAAAGCGCATAGTGCGCGTCTGTAACAACTTATCTTGCACGGGATGCCTGAGAAGGTATTTTTATGCACAGACACAGCACGTCGTATTTTACGCAAACACATGAAAATTGATAAATATGAAATGGTTACCCGCCTCCGTGTTTTTTGCGACATTCACCGTACATGCTGAGCCAGAAATACGCTTCACGAAAGCCGGGCATGATTGCGGTATTTATCCACGTTTGCTGATGACTCGCTCAATTCAATAATCACGCATGCGTAATAACGCAACAAACAGCAAAACCGCACGAAACAGCACAGATGTATGCAATATGAAAATTAACAGTTCTAACTTCAATTTGTCAAAAATATTCAATATTACGCGGGAACGTTTACTGGCCGATCAGTGTAAACACAGGCGCCCCGGAAACGGCGTTGCCCCTTACATCCCGCCGTGTGTACTGGCGGGGTGCGTGGAGCGCCGCAAACGGCGCGACTGCGCGGCGCAGCCAGGACGGCTGCTGCAAGCGAAAGGTGTTGCGTCAAGATGGAAACCCGCTGCCCCGGAACGGGCCCGGGCAGAGACGGCGAGACGGCTCTGTGCGGAGCATGACAGCCGACAGCACGCCCGCATAACCGGCTATTCCGGTCACGCACCACGACAAAAAAACTGGAATGAATGGCGGTAAAAGCACCACGGAAGAATACCGTTATCAGAGGCGGTGCGGTGATCGCGCCGTCAGGCGCGCGCCCTGCCGTTCCGCCGCCGAAGGCGCAGGTTTTGGCAGGCTGACAGGCGGGCCGCAACCGCCTGAACGTTACTGATTAACCTTTGCCGCTCTGCAAAATAAAGTGGCCGCTAATATATACGGCACACTGACAGGTCATGTAATGGCAGATTTCATCTATGATCTCTTCCGTCCTGAGTTCTCTCTGACCACAGAAACGGCTGCGCTCGTTTATCAGGGCTTTGTACTGGCAAAGGATGCCGCGGTTCTGCGGTGACAGTTTCATTTTTCTTCTTATCTGTTCAGTGCCATTCTCGCCTGAGCAACAGCCTGCAAAATCGTACTGGGGTCGTCTTCTCCTCCGGTCTGGACTAAACGCCCTGCTGCTTCGGCCAGCGTCTGAAGGCTTCGTGCATCAAAGCTGACTTCGCGTACCTGATGCATCATCGCCCGAATATTACTGAGATGCTCCCATACGGTCTGTCCGTTGATACCGTGCTCAATGTAGTTTTCATCCAGTGAGATGCGTCTGAGCACCTCGACAGACTCTTGTTCGGTAATGCCCATTTCTTCGCTGCAGACTTCCACATCTTCGATTGTCCACACCAGAACAGTCAGGGTGCACCCAGGGATATAGTTTTCCAGCAGCCAGGCGCAGACTTCATTTACGTTGCCATGCATGTTTTTTTCTCCTGTAAGGGACGGTCTCACCGCCCCTGATCAATCAGTCCAGTGCGCGGAACAGCGCGCCGTCCTCGGTGTGCGTATCTGCATACGCCATCAGTTGCTCGTAACGTTCACAAAAGTGGGCGCAGAGTTCTTCCTGATCATGGTGGCTGTGCATCCAGCTACGGTGATTAAGCACCAGTGCAGTCAGAATGATGCCCGCCACCTCCGCTGAAACGATCATATCCGTCCAGTTTTCAGGGTTACGGAAACGGTACTCATCGCCAGGCGACTGCATGAATCCTCCGCCATTGGGTAACTGCACAAACTCCCAGAAACCGCCGTTGTAACCTTCCAGAAAGCGTTCTGCCTAGTGATAAACGTTGAGTTCTGAGCGCAAAAAGTCGCTGGAAAACAGCATGGGTAAAAAGCGCATTCGTGCGTCCCCGTCGACGAAACGGGCTTGATTCATTTCCTGCATACAAACGCCTCGCTTAAGGGGATGACAGATACGGCCTGTGCCGTGCCTGAATGACAGCCCGACGAAAAGCGGAGTGATCAGGAGCGACGACGAGGCCGCAGCGCAATCGAGCGGAGCCGTGATTATGCACGCGATGACGCGAAGACTGAGCGGAAGCGCGACGGGAGTAAGCCCCGTGGAGGGAGTGCGAACGGGGGAGGAGGCGAGCGAAGCGATCTCTTGATCACGCAGTGGTCGGGCTAAAGTGAAGGCACGGCAACGGCCGCAGACCGCACGGACCGGGTTTTCTGCCTTCTCCCGCGAGAGGCGGAATAAAGCGGCGCACAGCAACATCCTTGTTCTCTGTTGTCCACAGCCCGGGTGCATATCCGGCACCTAACCCTGTGGATAAACGCCCACCGGCGGCAGCATAAGCGACATTAAAAGGAGTGATCAGAAAACAACCACTTCGACATCTTAATTCAGGTGACTGCGCATCAGCGCGGCCCGCCGGTGAAGGTCGATGAGCTGTAAATCAATGTCCTCAATCAGCACCGCCGCCATTTTCTGCGCCGGCGAGGCACTGCGATAGGCCTGATGTGTTAACGCCAGTTCCGATGAGGGAATACTCACATAGTCGGCATAGGCACTGCTGCCATTCATTATCCCCTCCGGAAAGCGCACCATTGAATAGACCTCATCGCCTGGGCTGAACAGAGAGACGTTATTGCCGGCCGCTGCAACGACTCCGGATACATCAGTTCCCAGGATGAGCGGGAATGTTGGGTTTGGTCGCCTTTCAAGTGGATTAAGGCTGGCGGCGTGCACTTGAACAAGTACTTCGTCACTTCCAACAAGCTAAAAGCGAACGTTACTGGACCAATTTCAGTTGCTTTTATGAACCCTGATAACAATCAGTAATGTACCAGGCCGCCGTCTACCGCATATTGGCTGCCGGTAACATAAGATGCGTCATCGGACAGGAGAAAAAGGGCAACTGCAGCGGCCTCTGCTGCTGTTCCTGAGCGGCCCAAAGGAACCTGTTTTACCACAAAATCTTCAAACTGCTGACGCGACTCTTCTGGCAAAAAGTGCCTGAAGTTGGTTTCAATCGGACCTGGCACCAACGTGTTGGCGCGTATACCGCGTTCAGCCAGAGCAGAAGCCCAGCTTTTGACCATAGCGATAACAGCGCCTTTCGTCGATGCATACAGGCTTGTCATCGCCGCACCTTCATATACAGATGAGGATGCGTCACCAGAACGGATGCGCCTGAATTAAGTGATTTGGAGAGCGCTGCCAGCTGTAGCATTGGGCCGCGCACATTAGCGTTCATCATGCGATTAAATGAATCTGCTGTTACAGATCCCGGAGAGCTTAGTTCCGCGAAACCAGCATTAAGCCATAATCCATCAAGTTTACTCCAGCCATCAATAGCTTCCTGCAGCACATTTATGTCAGTTTCGCTTGCAGCATCGCTTTTCAGAACAAGCGATGCCACAGGAAGGATACTGCGTGCGCGTTCCAGCCTTTCTTCATTAAGCCCCGTAATAGCTACATGCCCACCTTCAGAGACAATTCGCTGAGCGCCTGCCAGCCCCATGCCGCTTGTCCCACCCGTGATCAATATACGTTTACCCTGAAACCTTCCCATGCTTACTCCCTTTATTTGGCTGTGGAATCAGCATTTACCTTGCGTAAAAAAACTATTCGTCATCTTTTTTATTATGCAACGATGGCATTGCTGTTTAAATGTCCTCTCGTGGCATAAAGCAGACTGATGTCATCCTAATCTTCGATATGAGCGAGGAGCGGACAAGAGACTTTCATGAATAGTTACGATAACTGCTCATGTATTTCAGAAAATGCTCGGCTGCTTCGAAAGAGAAAATATTGATATCAGAGGCATCACCACAGGTGCTCCGATAATGGCGGATGAGAAAGACCCGCCGCTTACCGTTGCCGGCGACAACCCCGCTCCAGCTTTTTCTGGAGACGGCGGATCCCGGCCTGAGCATCTGACGGTTCTTTATTAGTGGATGAGTCCGGAACGTACTTCTTTATCCAGGCGTAAAGTCTGTAGGTGATGATATCGAGACGTGTTGCAACGCTGGAAACAGAATAACCACGATCGACGACCTGTTTGACTGCTTCAATTTTAAACTCTTCGGGATAACGCTTACCGATCATGGGCACCTCTCTTTAAGTCATCTTAAATGACTCTGAGGTGTCTGCGATTCATATCTCCCTTTCCTCTCAAGTCGTAAAATGCTAAGAACACAACAGGGATTAACCGGGCATGGCAGCACCAAGGTCCAATGACATCGCACTCCCTGCGTCAGCTACTTAAAAGCATTGGCTGGAGTGGTATTTAGCCCACATGCTACCAGAACCAGAGGCAGTACTCGTTTAAACGTGATGGGGTATCGATCAGATGCTATCGAGGCCCAACTTGCACATGCTGACACCAACAATGTCCGCCGCACTTACAACCATGCGGCCTATATTGATGAACGTAAAGTGATGATGCAGGAATGGGCTGATATGTTGGATAAAAGTTTACACAACGTCCCCCTTTGATTAAGGATCGCGTTGCACCGCCCCCATTGAACTCACAGCTCAAACCGAATCTTAAGATTGAACCGGACTGGCCTGCGCCGGTAAGAATATTTAGGCCGCAAATACCATTTAACGGATAAACATAGATCGTCAGACAGAGACATGATGGCTGCTGAGATTCCCCTGCTCAGATCGGTGAATCATCATTAGGTTTTCCCTTACGAACTGAATACTCACTGACCCAGACCATAAAGCACTGGCTTGACAGACTGAACCACAGATATGAACGAGAGTCCGTACAGTTGCGGAACGGCAGTTATATGCCTGGTGAAGCCGTAAGGAAAACGCAAGGCTCTAATATGAATATTAAATTCCCTGAAGCGTATTAAGCGGACCTTAATTTTTCCAGCCCCTAAGTGCCCTGTTCTTATGGAAGTTTGCGCCGGAACCCCATATGATTGATTAAGAATGTTCAAGTAAAGGAAACTCTGATGCAACTTATAAAAACTGAATACTCCCTCAGTTCCGGGTATCCGATTGTCAGGCGCACGCTGGAGGACAAAAAGAATTTGGTGAAACAGCCTGGTTTCGGTCCTGAGTCCTGCTGTGCAGTAGTCCAGTACAGGCTACGGGGTAATATTCGTTATGCGTTCGGAAACAGTCGGATGCAGATAAGCATGCCACCAGGAATCTATACCCATAATTGGGTCAGGCTGCATGGCGAAATGGCGGCTCTCGTTGCCGCGATAAACCGCATCGAGCGCTATTCCACCGATGATGTAATACCAATCACGGCTGCCTATATTGAATTGCGGCCCTGTGAGGCCAACTGCATGCAGGCACTGCGTAATATTCTGCCTGAGGATGCTTGCGTTTATTACTCTTTTGACCACCCCACTCAGGTTGACGAATGGAAATTACGTGCTAATGAGCTTTGTAGCGTTTGAAACTTTTCACCACAACATTTTCCCAGGCAAATTAGAAGTGATATCCCCCAAAATTTAGGTGATGTGGTGAATGAATGGAAACGCAGAAACTCCCTTTAAAAGTTACCCAGCTGGTTGCTATCAGCTTAAATTGCACTGTGTTCATGTCCGTTACGAGCCAAGAGCGAACGTGGAGATCGACAGTCTCAGTTGATTTAAGGGAAGCACTTTAGTGGTTGTTGTCAAAGCTACGTTTTAAAGGTTTAAATATTGCATTACAAATATTATGGATTCTACACATGAAAAAACGATTGTTACTGCTTATATTACTCATTACTTCCCAATCGTGGGCTAGTCAGCCCTCCCCAAATGAGCAAGCTAAACAAATGGCTGAAGCAGTATGCCTATACCAATACAATGTCATTAATTCTCACTTTACTTTGGGTTTTTCTGAGGAAAAAGCAATTCAAGCATCGTCTAAAATACTAACTAATTATTTAAAGAGCCATAAATAAAATGCTGGGGATTTTTTTCTCTCATCGATTCGTAGAAGCACAATTGCACAGTTACGGGAGTTAGAAGGAAATAAAGATGCAGTACAGCGACTACACTCTCCCCCACCAGATTTTAAAGATAATTTTTTATCCTCTTGTAATGGAATGAAAAAAAAGCAGTTGGAAGCTATGCATGTTTTTGGTTAAATTCAACATACATACATACATACATACATACATACATACATACATACATACATACATACATACATACATACATACATACATACATACATACATACATACATACATACATACTGATGTGATTACTTTGGGGCCATCGCAATTATTATCTTTTATCCTCGCTCATAGCTGCCAGAGTCCTACTAAAGCAGCAGGCTCTTGCTAAAAGTGAAAAATGCTAAACGCATGATATGTTACTCTTTTGGGTGCTGGGCATAAAAATAATTAATAGTAACTTTTAGGCGAATCTGAGTGGATATCGGTGTCTTAGACTTGCCGCTTGTAGGTTTGTTTTGTGCTTGTGCCTTGACCTTCCCCCTGTAAACCGATCCATTCTATTTCAGAGTGCTTCCGACATACTGTTATGTACTCGGAATTGATTGCCATACGTAAAGCCCGACTCACCGAACACCAGATCATTGCCGTTCTGAAGTCCGTCGAAACCGGACGTACCGTTAAGGATGTCTGCCGCGAAGCGGAAATAACTGAGGATTCGTATTACAACTGAAAAGCGAAGTTTGGCTATATGAAAGCCTCTGATATCGAAAAGATGAAAGCTCTTGAGGAAAAAAACGCCGCTTCAAAGAGATGTTTGCCGACCTGAGTCTGGAAGATTGAGCGTTAAAAAACTCATCGAAAAAAACGTTAAAAACAATGATACAGCGTGAGCACGTCGGTTACCTGACCGCACAATTAATGGTGTTTATCCCCTTTCAACCCTCTTCATCACGAATCTCATCCCGCGCCGCATGACGGGTGGCTCTGGCGACCGTCCCTCCATCCATAAGGATTCCCTGCAACAGCAGATTATAAACCGGTGCCTGGGGACGATTCAGGCGGTTCTGCAGTAGCTGAATCGCCTCGTAGCCCAGTTCACGACAGGGCACGGCAAAGCCAGTGATGGATGTGTCTGGCGGCCCGGCTAACCGGCTCGCCAGATCGGTAGTCATCAACGACATATCCTCGGGAATACGCAACGATCGGGCACGCAACACATTTTGTACCCCGGTGATAATGCCTTTACCTACCGGCAAGATAACATCTGGCCACGCTTCACGTGGATGACTATCCAGCCAGCGATTAAGCGCGTCCTCGGTCTCACCAGAGGAATAGGCTTCGATCACAATCAGGTCTTTCTGCGGACTAAACGGAATATGAAAATGGCGGTAAGCATCTTTAATGCCTTCCAGGCGCAGAAACAGCGTCTCACGACTCAGACAGGTCACAGTCAGCACGCGACGATGGCCCTGTTCAAACAGATGCTGCATAGCCCCAAAACCAATCGCATGGTGATCGGGTGAAACCGCATCCAGTTTCATGTCTTTGTCTCGGGAATTAATTAACACGCAGGGCTTATTGAGTGTCGCGGCCAGATTAAAAATCGCCTGGTCGTCAGTCCCGATGATGATGATAGCGTCGTTACTTTTTGCACCCGCCTTTTCAAGAAACAGCTTCACATCGGCACGCTGTTCCTCAAGCGGATAGTAGCTGATATGAACGTCGTGCGTTGCACAGGCTTCTGCGATGCCGCGCGTTACTTCGAGATAAAAATGATCGCCACGCGGCGTAAAGGTGCGCGCTGGGGCAAACACAATAAGGCTGTTGATCAACAGGCGGCTGCTTACCATTTCATGCAATACGCCAAGACGACGCGCACAACTGACGATAGCCTCACGTGCCTTATCACTGGTGTAAGACTTACCGCTCAGCACACGCGAGACCGTACTGACGGAATAGCCCGTTTCTGCTGAAATTTCGTCCATTCGGAGCTTGCCAGCCATAATGTGATCCCCATCTCAATCATTTTTTGCAATTTTTTGCAGTCATAGTGGATTGATAATACGGTGATTTTACATTCCGCTCATAAACATCCGCCTCGCTCTGCGAACATTCTCACAAAAACAGTTTGTCCCCTCTCCAGCGCTTTTTTATGGTCTTCCGCAGGCACCACAACCCAGCGAACCAATGGAGAATAAGCATGCTAAAGATTGCAATAGTGGGCATGGGCAACATTGCCAATTTACATATTCAGGCATTTTTGCAATTTCCTGAACGCGGCAAAATTGTCGCCGTTGTTGATGTTTATCCTGACAAAGCCCGCGATAAATTACAGCGTTATGGCCTGCAGGATGTGCGCGTTTACAGCGATCATCATGAGATGCTGGCAGAAGGCGCAGATATTGATGTCGTTGATGTCTGCACCCCGCCCTATGTGCACGCAGAAAACACCATTGCGGCGCTGCAGGCAGGAAAACATGTGTTATGCGAAAAGCCAATGGCGGCATCACTCGAAGAGTGCGATGCCATGATTGCGGCGCAAAAGGCCAGCGGAAAGGTCCTTTCCGTGGTGGCACAGAACCGTTTTACCGATGCCTTCTGGCGCTTAAAAGCCGCTGTTGATTCGGGGCTGGCAGGGAAAATCTGTCACGCACAGGTCGATTCATTATGGTGGCGGGGCCACTCTTATTACGACCTCTGGTGGCGTGGCACCTGGGAGAAAGAAGGCGGCGGCTGCACGCTTAATCATGCGGTGCACCATATCGATGCCATGCAGTGGATGCTCGGTGCCCCCAGTGAAGTGGTTGCCATGATGGGCAACGTTGCCCACGACAATACCGAAGTCGAGGATCTCAGCGCCGCTATTTTCCGCTTTCCAAATGGAACACTTGCGCAGCTAACGGCCTCGGTTGTGCATCACGGAGAAGATCAAAAAATCATTCTTCAGGGTGAAAAAGCGCGCCTCTCTGCGCCGTGGAAAACCGTAGCTAACCAGGCCGCTGAGAATGGCTTTCCGGAAAAAGATAACAATATTGCTCTGGAAAGCGAGCTGGAGCGCTTATATGCCGATGTGCCACCTCTGAACTGGACGCTGCATGCCGGGCAGGTGAATGACTTTTTCTGCGCCATTGAGCAACAGTGTGCGCCATTAATCGATGGCGAGCAGGGTAAACGGTCGCTGGAATTAATTACCGCCATCTATAAATCGGCCATCACCAAAAGTACGGTCTCGCTACCTATTCCTGAAGATGACGCCTTCTATTGTACCGGCGGACTGATTGCCAGTGCGCCCCATTTCTACGAAAAGCAGGCTTCAGTGGATAACTTCGCTGATGTCGACGACATCCCGTTGGGTAAAAATTTTGCGTGAGGAAACAACCATGAATAAAAAGGATGGCATGAATTACGCGCCGAAAGGCAAGCCGCAGCACGTAGTCAATCCAGGCGAGTTTATCTTTGCCGCCACCGGGCTCGATCATGGACATATTTATGCCATGTGCAATGGCCTTACCGAGGCCGGTGCAACCCTGAAGTGGGTTTATGACGCGGATGCGGCCAAGGTCGATAAATTCGTCCAGCAGTTTCCGCACGTACAGATTGCCGATTCACTCGATACGATCCTGGCCGATCGGCAGGTGCAACTGGTGGCAGCGGCGGCGATCCCGTCACAGCGCTGCGCGCTGGGGCTGAAAGTGATGGAGGCGGATAAAGACTACTTTACCGACAAGGCCCCGCTTACCACCCTGGAACAGTTGGAAGATGCCAGAGCGACATGTGCTAAAACCGGCCGTAAATATGCGGTTTATTACAGTGAGCGTCTGCACGTGGAAAGTGCGGTATTCGCCGGGCAACTGGTTGAACAAGGCGCAATTGGCCAGGTCGTACAGACACTGGGTACGGGTCCACATCGGGAAGGCACGGGTCGACCAGACTGGTTCTATCAGCGTCGTTATTTTGGCGGCATCCTGTGTGATATCGGCAGCCATCAGATAGAGCAGTTCCTCTATTACACCGGCAACCGCGATGCCACGGTGGTCGCCAGTCAGGTCCGCAATTTCAGTCATCCTCGCCACCCGCAGTTTGAAGATTTTGGTGAGGCAATGCTGGCGGGCGAAAACGGCGCAACGGGTTATTTTCGCTGTGACTGGTTTACACCTGATGGCTTATCAACGTGGGGTGACGGACGCATGACGTTACTTGGCACCGAAGGATACATCGAAATCCGCAAATACACCGATCTGACGCGCGATGAGCAGGACGTAGTGTACCTGGTCAATAATGACGGCGAATTTCGTTACAGCGTTTCTGGCACCGTGGGGTTTCCGTTTTTCGGCCAGTTAATTAATGACTGTCTGCATCGTACTGAACAGGCTATGACGCAAGAGCATGCGTTTAAAGCCGCCGAACTATGCATTAAAGCACAGATGTTAGCTAACGCGGGATAACCTACCGCTGACCGACTTTATTTCCACTTCTGTCTATAACAGAGACGGCAGCATCGCGCACCTCTGCCGTTATAAAACACCTACCAGAACAGGAATTTTATCGATGGTTAAACCCACTCAGCGTCGCGTAGGTTATGGCGTAGCAATCGGCTACGGCTTAACGGATTTATTTGGCGGAGGCGCTTTTGCCGTTATCGGTGCCTGGCTGTTATTTTTTTACACCACTTATTGCGGATTATCGGTATTTGAAGCGGGGTCTATATTTGCCATTGCCCGCGTCATCGATTCTGTTTTAAGCCCGATAATGGGTTACATCACCGATAATTTCGGCAATACATGGGCGGGGCGTAAATTTGGCCGCCGCCGCTTCTTTTTATTAATGTCGTCACCGTTGATGCTGCTGTATGGCGCACTGTGGGTGACGGACATGAGCTACTGGTATTATCTCGGTACGTACCTCACTATTGAATTACTCTCTGCAATGGTGCTGGTCCCGTGGGAAACCCTGTCATCAGAGATGACCAACCGCTTCAGCGAGCGTACGCGTCTGTCCGGCGTGCGCCTGATGTTCTCTTCGCTCGGGAGTTTTCTGGCTGTCTCCGTGCCGGGGCTGATCATGACCTACACTGGCAAAGATAACGCCATCACTTATACGCTGACGGGGATCATTTTTTCGGTCATTTATTGTGTTGCCGTCTTCATTACCTGGCTAACCACCTGGGAAGCGAAAGATATACAGACCGGGCAGCCTGATGAGATCCACCCGGTCAGGAAAGGTCATTTCCTGGCGCATTTTAAATATTTGTTTGTGGACCTTATTTCATCATTCAAAATCAGAGCCTTTCGCCAGCATCTGATGATTTATATCTGCTCATTTACCGCGATGGATGTCTTCCTGGCCGTTTTTACCTACTTCGTGATTTACGGTCTGAAACAGGACGCCTCACTGGCCTCTCTGTTACTGAGCAACATGATGTTTATGTCTATCCCGGGTACGTTTGTATTTATGATGCTGTTAGGCCGGTTAAATATGACGCCCTCAACCGCACTGAGAATTTCCTATCTCAGTATTCTGGTGATCTTATTCTTTCTGTTTGCCGTTTATCTCTGGCACTGGCAGGTACCGGCCCTTCTGTTCAGCGCAATATTTCTTTTTATGGGCATCGCCCGTGCCGGGTTGTTCTACATTCCCTGGAACATCTACAGTTTTATTCCTGATATTGATGAGATGGTCACCTGCAAGCGTCGGGAGGGAATCTTTGCTGGCGTAATGGTGTTAACCCGTAAAAGCTCCGTCGCCATTGCCATCTTTATGATTGGGGTCGTCCTGCAGGAAAGCGGTTTTACGAAAGGAAATGGCGCCCAACCCGAGAGTGCGATTAATGCCATTGTGGTATTGGTGGTGTTTGTGTCTGGCACACTACTGACCATCAGTTTCTGGCTGACCTATAAGTTCAAGCTGACCCAGAGCAGTCACAGGTTGCTGATCAAAGAAGTCGCACGTCGTAAGCTTGGCGGCGCACCCAAAGACTGCGATGCAGAAACGCGCAAAGTGATCAAATCGCTGACCGGGTATGAATATGACGAAGTCTGGGGCGTCACACCGGCGAAAAAAACTAACGATACCGCCGTGAATTCACCCCTGTAGGCGGAGGGTGACGGATGCGTAACCCGCCTGCCAGTGGGTTACGCATCCGTTAGCCGTTAAAGCGGCGATCGGAATAGTGCGACGCCAGTAAAGACAAAGTTGAAATTCAGTAAGCCATCCAGGGGTTAACAATCTGGCTTACGAGCGAACAATTCTTCTCTGTCTTCTGGCCGTAGCCTTAAGCTGTGCCCGGCATTAAGAAAACAACGCCTGTTCTGCGGGGGCGAATCTCTCGATAACCCATATTTGTCCAGCCTTACGTCGGATAACGGGCTCGGCGCGCCCACCTCGTCGCTTTTCCTTTGCACCCTTTTTACACCGCATCAGATTTTTTTTACGCCACTTTTACACGCCGGGCGCTTAAATCTACAGCACCGGGCGCAGATGCGTCCATGTACAAGGAAGCCGTTGATGAAATGCGTGAATGCGTCCTCTTTGCTGCCGGTTTGTGGTGATGCCGTGGTGGCGGATCTTGCCGAGCAGCAGCGCCTTCGCCTGATGTCTCCCCGTAAATGGTTCAGAGAGACGATGGAGGTTAATACCGATCCGGCCATGCTCAACCCGCGGCTGATTGCCCAGTGGCTGGGTGCGGTGATCCCTGATGCGCGTTTTCTGACGCTGGCACTGAACAGCAGTCTCTGTTTTGGGCTTTATCGCCATGACCGCCAGATTGGCTTTGCGCGCGTGGTCACCGACATGGCCGAAACCTGGATAATACAGGACCTGTTTATCTCGCCGGAATATCGCTATGTCGGACTGGGCTCCTGGCTGCTGCACTGCTGTCTGACGCATCCTGGTACCGGTGGCTGCCAGCGCATTATTGCCCTGAGTGACAGCGCGCCGGCTTTTCTGGAACGTAACGGGTTTATTTGTCATGACGCGCTGCCGGGCATTTATCTCAGGACGGTTTCACCTGATGGCCTGGGTGATTCGGTGCGTGCTGACCGCACCCAACACCATTAAACGAACAGGACGCCTTGCTATGTGCGGCCTGCTGCAGTTTCTCATCCGACCTCCACACGACGACTGTTGGACATCGGGCACGGCGACTGACGCCCTGCCCGCCCATAAGGAAAACACCATGTCAGGTTTTATCCTGGTATCACACAATCATTCACAACGTTCCACCCTGTCCGCCATTTATGAAGGTCTTCTTTCCCGCAACGGCGGACTCTGGATCAGTTGGGATGGCGAGACGGCGGTTCTGCCTCCTGATGCGCCGAGGCCGCTGAGCGCTGAGCAGAAAGACGCTTATGCAACCCTGACCTTTCCTCTGTCCAGGGACGAGGTGAATGAAGGTTATCACCAGTATGTTCATAAAGGGATGTGGCCGGTTTTCCACCAGCGTCCGGACCTGGCCCGCTTCTCTGCTGACGGCTATCGGGAATATAAAAAAATTAACGAAGCCTACGCACAGGTCATCTGTGATAACGCCATGCCCGACGACGCCATCTGGATACAGGATTACCACCTGTTAGGCTGCGCCCACTATCTGCGAGAGGCCGGACTGACCAACCCGGTGGGCTTTTTCCTGCATCAACCTTTTCCCTCGGGCAAGATGTTTGAGGCGATTCCCGACTGGCGCTGGCTCACAGAATCGCTGCTGTGCTGTGACCTGATTGGCTTTCAGACCGTTCAGGACATGAACAACTTTATCGTCTGGCTGGAGAGCGAATGTCGTACCGAGCGCCTGAGCGTTGACAGCATTCGCGTGCAGGGACGGATTGTGAAGCTCGGCGTCTTTCCTGTCGGGATTGATCTTGATGATGTGCGCTGTCTGCGTGACAGCAACAGCTGTGCCTTTATGGAAATGCAGTGCCGTGAAAGCTTAGCGGAAAACACCGTACTGAGCGGCGGCCATCTTGATGAAAGCGCCGGACTGCCTTACCGCATCAGCGCGATAGAAGTGCTGCTGCGCAAACATGCGGTCTATCAAAAAAATATTACCCTGCTACAGCTGGCACCGCACGCTGCGGGCTACGCGGACCGGGCACCGGGCATCGCGCACACGTTAGAAACCCTTTGCGGCGAATTTAACGGCGTACACGGCATGATGAACTGGTATCCCGTTAACTGTCTGACTCATGCCTACAGCCGTGAGGAACAGGCGGGCATTTATCGCGCCTCACGCGTAGCGCTGGTCACGCCGCTGATGTCGGGAATGAGTTTAATGGCAAAAATGTATGTGGCGTTGCAGGACCCGGATAACCCAGGCGTGCTGATTCTGTCGCAGTTTGCTGGCGCGGCAGAGCAAATGGACGGTGCGCTTATCGTCAATCCTTATGATCCGGATGCCATGGCCGATGCCATTCACAGCGCCCTGCAGATGCCATTGCGTGAACGGCGACATCTGCATGCGCGCCTGATGAAGGGCTTGCATCTGCATGACAGCCATCACTGGGCACAGGCATTTTTGTCGATGCTGAACGGCATGCCAGTGATCCCTGGCCCGGTCATGTCAGCCGTGCCCAACTTGCGCCTGGGCAGCAGCCGGGTTCGCTACTGAGGTTGTCGCCCTCCGCAGCGCCATTACGCAGGTCGGCGGTGACGCCAGAGCACCACCGCCGCAACCCTGCACAGGACAGGCCCTTTTCATCCGGCCCTGTCGCCCGATAACGGCCTAAGGCAGATAGAACATGGGCTGTAATGGTTCGCTGACCGGGCTGTTATCCGCATTCGTCACCATCACATCCTGCATGGATGCCCACCAGCGCTGGCACACCGCCGTCTGCGCCACCGCCTGCCAGCGCGCCTCTGATTCGATCTCCACGCTGGCAAAAAGCAGGTGGCGCGTCGTATCCAGCCAGATGGCATAGTGATGCGCACCGTGCGCTTTAAGCGTCTGTTCCAGCTCAGGCCAGATGGGCGAATGACGGCGCAGATACTCATCGTGGCAGTCCGGATGCACCTGCATCACAAACGCCTTACGCAACATCACTGCGCACCGCCTGAAGCGCCGCCGGCCAGGGCTTGACATTAAAGCGTTCACCCAGCGCGATTAACTGCGCCGTCGTGATGCTCTGACGTATGCCGCCCATCGACAGGGCTTTCACGACCACCTCAGACGACTTCTCCGCGGTATCGATCAGGCCGAAGGTGTCATCCAGCGTCGGCCCTGCGCCAAAGATCCCGTGGAACGGCCACATGACCAGGCTGTGAGTGGCCATTTCGTCAGCGGTCGCCTGACCGATGTCATCCGTGCCGGGCACCATCCAGGGCAGAACCCCGACGCCATCCGGAAACACCACCAGACATTCGGTACTGCCTTCCCACAGCAGGCGAGTGAAGCGCGCGGCGTCGAGGTTGACGACATAGCTCAGCGCCATAAAGTTTGTGGCATGGCAGTGCATAATCACCCTGTCGGCCCCTTGCGTAACGCGTTTGCGTACAGCGTGCGACTGGAAATGGGACGCCAGTTCTGATGTCGGCATTCCACCGTTACTCAGCCCCCAATGGATGCGATACGACAAGCCTTTGTCATCCACCTGCAACAGGACCAGGCTGTCCGCGGCATCAAGCTGAACGTTGCGAAAGAACTTGCCCGAGCCCGTGACCAGAAACCAGTCGTTGGCCAGGTCCGGGACAGGCTGACTTAACTCAACACAGCGCGGCTGCGCGTAAAAATCGGCGGCAAAAGGGGCTACCTCTTCCGGTAACAGGCGCAGGCTGACATTGCCGCCATTACGCTCATCCCAGCCTTTCAGCCACATATCACTGGTGACTTTCACCATCCCCTGCACAAACTCAGCGTTCAAAATAGTTTGCATAGCCTTTTCCTTAGCGTTGACGCAATGTGTGGTGTTCATAGTGACGAACCTCGCTCAGCCAGCTGGCATCAGCTGGCACATCATGGCGCAGGCACCAGGCTTCCCAGACCGCCTGCCACGGCAGAGATTTTTGCTCTTCGAGCAGTGCCAGACGCGCGGTGTAATCCCCTTCACGTTCCAGCGCTCTGAGCTGATCGCTCGGTTCCAGCAGGGCACGCAGCAAGGCTTTTTTGGTATTGCGTGTGCCAATCACCCAGGCGGCAATGCGGTTGATTGAGGCGTCAAAAAAGTCGAGACCGATATGCACTTTATCGAACAGCTTCTGGCGTGCGATTTCATGGGCAATGGCCTGGGTTTCATCATCCAACAGGACCACATGATCGCTGTCCCAGCGCACCGGACGGCTGACGTGCAGCAGTAGCCGCGGGACAAACAGCATCGCTGTCGAGATTTTGTCGGAGATCACTTCGGTGGGATGAAAATGGCCCGCATCCAGTGTCAGCGCAATCTGGCGACTGGCGGCGAAGCCCAGGCAGAATTCGTTGGAGCCAACCGTATAACTCTCTGCGCCGATGCCAAACAGCTTGCTTTCAACCGCATCGATATGGTGTTGCGGGTTGTATTTTTCGCTGATAATCGCATCCAGTGAGCTGGCCAGACGCTGGCGCGGTGCCGCACGATCGACCGTGAGATCTTTCATCCCATCCGGTACCCAAATATTCATAACGGAAGGCGTGCCAAGCTGCTCACCAAAGTAAGCCGAAATGCGGCGGCTGGCTTTGCAGTGATCGATCCAGAACTGACGGATGCCCGCATCGGCGTGCGCCAGCGTGAAACCCTCCGCACTGTGCGCATGGGAAAAACAGGTCGGGTTAAAATCCAGCCCGAGGTTGTTTTGCTTTGCCCATTCGACCCAGTGACGGAAATGCTGCGGTTCAATTGCATCGCGCTCAACCGGCTGATCACTTTCCAGGTAGATAGCATGCAGATTGACTCTTTTCGGGCCGGGAATTAACGACATGGCTTTATCCAGATCGGCACGCAGCTCAACCGCATTGCGCGCCCGGCCGGGATAATTGCCAGTTGCCTGGATACCGCCCGTCAGCTGGCCGTTGGGATTTTCAAATCCACGCACGTCGTCGCCTTGCCAGCAGTGCATGGAGACCGGGATCTCATCCAGTTGCGTCATTACCTGGTCGACATCGACGCCAATGGCAGCGTAACGGTGTTTAGCCAGCTCAAAAGCCTGTTCAATCAGCTTTGTCATAAGCACATTCCTTAGCGGGTTGGCACAGCGCGGCGAAGCGAGCCTGATGGGCTGCAAAGGCGCTGTGATTCTGCGGAGTAAAAGTTTCTAACGGGAAATTGCGGCTGATGCAGCGGCGGAGTTCAGCGACATCGCGCAGTTCTCCCAGTGCAATCAGCTGGCAGCCGACATTGCCGAGCGTGGAGGCCTCAACCGGCCCCGCCAGCACCGGCAACTGGCAGGCATCGGCGCACAGCTGGTTCAGCAGCGGGTTCTGGCTGCCGCCGCCGACAACATGCAACTGGCGCAATGGCGTGCCGCGCAACTGGCTGAGCTCCTCCATCGTCTGGCGGTAGAGCAGCGCCAGGCTGTCAAAAATCGTGCGGGCCAGTGCGGCGTCGGTATGCGGAACCGGCATTGCCTGTTCTGCACAGGCATGTTGAATGGCGTGCACCATATTTTCAGGATTGATGAATCGGGCATCGTTGGGATTGATCAACGCCTGGCAGGCTGGTTGACGGGCGGCGGCGTCAATCAACGCGCACAAATCGTGGATGCCGCGTTCCGAGCAGACACGCTGCAGCAGCCATAATCCCATAATGTTTTTCAGTATCCGGTAGCCTTCCGCGCCGCCTTCATTGGTGACGTTGGCATTCATCGCCGCGTCACTCACACAGGGTTGCAGGCTTTCAATCCCCATCAGCGACCAGGTACCCGAACTGAGGTAGGCGGTGTTGTCCGCCAGGAGCGGCGTCGCCAGAACGGCGCTGGCCGTATCGTGGGTGGCCACGGCGATGACCGGAATCGGTTTGCCGCTCGCACTGATAAAGTGACCGACCCTGTTGCCCGGAGGCTGCGGTTTACCGAACCACGCGGGATCGACGCCCGCCCAGGCCAACAGGTCAGAATCCCACTCACCGCTGTGGATGTTCAGCAACTGCGTCGTGGTGGCATTGGTGTATTCCCAGTTCATCACGCCCGTCAGGCGATAATGCAGATAGTCCGGGATCATCAGCGCATGTTTGACCCGCGCCTGCCAGTCCGGCTGTTGCAGATGCAGAGCACGCAGCTGATATAAGGTATTAAAAGGCAGGAACTGAATACCGGTACGTTGATAAATGGCCTGCTGCCCAAGGTCCTCGATGGCTTGTTTCATCAGGCCTTCGGTGCGCGGGTCCCGGTAGCTCACCGCCTCACCGACGCGTGCTCCTTCGGCATCCAGTAACACCAGATCCACGCCCCAGGTATCAATGCCGATGCTGTCGGGCACAATGCCCTCTTCATCCAGTTGCGCCAGTCCAGCCCGGATCTCGTGCTCCAGCCTGTCCAGATCCCAGCAGTCATAGCCGGCCTGGCAAACGCGTTGATTGGTAAAGCGGCGCACTTCGCGCAGCCTGATCTGCTGGCTGGCGGCCGTCCACTGTGCAAGCATCACGCGCCCGCTCGATGCGCCTAAATCAATCGCCACACTATTACGCATGCTCATCGCCTGTTCTTCCTGAAATGACATGGCGACAGGATACGCAGCGCACCCTGCTGTCACCTTAGCGGCACTGCCAGACGGTTAGCGGCACTGGCAGGGTGACAAAGGTGTTCGTGAGGAAGCTCACAGAACTCCTTAACGGCAGAGTTGTGAGCTTTCCCGCATTTTTATCAATCACTTAAGCGATCTTGAAAATTTCACGCATTTCCTGCGCTGCACGGTTCAAAATTCAAGGTAAGCTGCACATCGCCTGCGTAGACTCGGTTGCAGTTTTGTTAAACGAGGGCGAATCATGACTGTTCTGCATAGTGCTGATTTCTTTCCGGCTGGCGATTACGCCATTGCCATTGAGCCGCGTGTGCCCCAGCAGGCGTTTCCTGAACATCACCATGATTTTCACGAAATTGTGCTGGTCGAACAGGGTTCAGGCATTCATGTGTTCAATGGTCAGGCGCAGACATTAAGCGCCGGTTGCGTCTGCTTTGTGCGCGATCACGATCGTCATCTGTATGAGAAAACCGACAACCTGTGCCTGACGAACGTGCTGTATCGCAGTCCGGTGGCGTTTCGTTTTCTATCGGGCTTACAGGCGTTGCTGCCCCTGGAGGATGACCGTGGGTGCGCGTCTCACTGGCGGATTAATCAAAAAGCGATGGCGCAGGCCCTGCTCCTGGTGGAACAGATGACGCCGCAGGCGGTGTGGTCGCTGGAGCGTCAGGCGCATCAGGAAAGGCAGTTTTTACAGTTACTCGTACTGCTGCGTGAAGCGGCGCACAACCCCAACGCGCAGGATCAGGAAGCCAGGCTGCACCGGTTGCTAGACTGGTTGAATGATCACTACAGTGAGGAGATTAGCTGGGAAGCACTGGCCGATCGCTTCTCGCTGTCACTGCGTACACTGCATCGCCAGATGAAGCAGCAAACCGGTAGCACGCCACAGCGATATCTTAACCGGCTGCGTTTATTGCAGGCTCGCCACCTGCTGCGTCACAGCGATATGCGCATAACGGACATCGCCTATCAGTGTGGATTCGGTGACAGTAACCATTTTTCTACCCTGTTCAGACGGGAATTTGGCTGCGCGCCCCGAACGGAGCGCCAGCCTATGTGGTAAGCGGAGCATTAACTATGTCACTGATCCTGTCACGTAAGGACTACTTCCCGGCCAGCAACTTGCCCATTGCTGTGGCTGAACGTATGCCACAGCCCTCCTTTCCGCCGCATCAGCATACTTTCAGCGAGATCGTTATCGTCTGGCGCGGCAATGGCCTGCATATCCTTAACGATCGCCCGTGGCTGATTACCTGCGGCGATGTTTTTTATATTTGCGACAGCGACTGCCATAGCTATGACAGCGTGCACGATCTGGCCCTTGATAACATTCTGTATTGCCGGGACCGTTTTCATCTTGCGCTTGACTGGGGCCAGCTGTTACCGCCCCAACAAGAAACCATGCCCAGTGGCTGGCGGCTCACGACTCGTGGTATGACGCTGGCACGGGGCGTCATTAGCCAGCTGGAGCGCGAGAGCCGCAAAAGTGATGCGCTCTCCGTGCAACTGTCCGAGGCGCTTTTTTTGCAGCTGGCGCTGATTTTACGTCGCCATGGTTATGCTCCCGAACGTGCCGGCTCCCTGCCTGAAGGCGAGCAACTGGATCGGCTGATGTCGGCACTGTTAGTGGACATCAGTCGCCCCTTGAATCTGGCAGACTTTTGCGAGCAGCATCAGCTGAGTGAACGCTCGCTTAAGCAGCTGTTCCGCCAGCAAACCGGCATGACAATTGGCCACTATTTACGTCAGTTACAGCTGTGTCAGGCCAAACATTTATTGCGCACCCAGTCCGGTTTAATCAGCGAGATTGCGGCGCAGTGTGGGTTTGACGACAGTAACTATTTTTCTGTGGTATTTACGCGAGAAACCGGCCTGACACCCAGTGCCTGGCGGCAGCGCTTTCTGCCACAACGCCTGCGCACCGATAATGAAAAAGCCTGACGTCAGCGTCAGGCCTGATTTCTTTTGTTTCAGGAAGCCATGCCAAGCCCGACGATGTTGGCCGCGATAATGATAACCACACAGCCAATCGATAACACCCGAACCGGACGGCGTCCCACGTCCTTCCACTCTTTCAGCACCAGCCCTACCACGCCGCCACACAGCACATACAGACTCATGTGCAGCATCCAGCTGACAAAGTCATACTGCGGCGGGATTTTGGCGTGTCCCCAGGCATAGAAGAAAAACTGCAAATACCACATGGTTCCACCCAGAATGGCGAAGGCGATATTGGCGAACAGTAGCGGTTTCGCGATGGAAAAGTCCTGCCGCACTGACAGCTCTGGCTTCAGCGCCAGGCGCATAAAACAGTACGCCAGGTTAATCACCGCCCCGCCGCCCATGATGACCACATAGCTGGGTAACGCCACGTAAAGAGGATTAATGCCCAGGCTGGCGGCCGCCTCATGCATGGGTTTCGCCGCATCCATTGCGAACGACATCCCGGCTGAAAAAATACCGCAGATGACGGCCAGCACCAGGCCTTTCTTCAGGTTGAACTCTTCCGCGTTAATCCCTAGCGCCCGCTCTTTCAGTAACCCCGCACGCGAGACGATGGCCACGCCCACCAATGCCACCAGCACACCCAGCAGCGTCATGCGGCCGCCGGGCGAGTTGAACAGCTCGACGAACCGGCCCTGCAGCAGCGGCGTCATCAATGTGCCGACGACAAGCGTAATACCAATCGCGATCCCGATGCCCATCGACATGCCCAGATAGCGCATGGTGAGCCCATAGTTAATATTGCCCACGCCCCACATAGCACCGAACAGAAACACCGGCAGCAACTGCGAGGCGCTGAAGCTGGTGTAATAAGCCCAGAAGTTTGGCAGCAGTACCGCACTGACCGCCCATGGCAAGATCAGCCACGACATCACACCGCCCACCGACCACATGGTTTCCCATGACCACTTTTTCACCTGCTTAAACGGAGCATAAAAACAGGCGGCACTGGCGGCCCCCACCAGATGCCAGAAAATACCTGCAATAATGGCGCTGTTCATTGTTATTCCTTTTTCAGGTTGAGGCCAAACAGGAAACCGATGTTTCCCGATTAGCAGCAGTCTAGAGGGAGCTGCTTTCTCTCAGCCTTTGAATGGCTGCCGGGAAAATAAAGTGGCTGGCAAAATCCAGTGAGTCATCAACATAAGGATCACAAATTCGCATTTGCCGATCTTTCGCAGGCTGTTAATTATAAGTTATTTATTATTCGGGTAATTTTCCTTTTTTGTTAAATGGAACAGCAAAACCATCACGACACTGCCGGGATGTCCTTTAACGTGGCATTCACATCAAGTGACGCAGCCTCTGACTGCCTCGCAGCGTGAACGGCAGACGAGAACACATGCGCGGGCCAGGGAATGAACAACGGTATGGGTAGTCGGGAGGGATAAATCAGGTGTGCGGTGGTCAGCGCGGTTTATTCGCGGGCTGTCTGTCGCGACAGGACAGGGTTTTCTCTCGTCATCGCATCAAGCGGGTTTATGGCACCGCGGACAGCCACAGCAGATAGTGCGCCCCGGTGTTGAACGCGGTCTTCACACGTAAGTTCTGCACGTCAGGTTTACAGGATTAAACAGCGCGAGGTTTCGGATAGATGGCATCGGGTATTTTTTTACCCGATGCCATGAAAAGCAGAGAAAGCCATTGCTGACATGCACATTTTATTCTGTTCACCGTGCGTCATCTTAACGAAGTTGCACGTCTTACGCGTCCGTTGAAAAATCGCGCCTGCGTGTCATCCCAGCCCTGAGCGAAGGAGAAAACATCATTAAAAAAGCGTTTCGCTAATACATATTTCCTCGACCCGAATAATATTCGCCACAGGAAACCCGGCCATATCGTCGCGGAATGCCTGGCTACGCATATATTGCTCATTCAGATGTTGAACATGACATCCCTCCGGTAAGGTGACCACAGCCATCACCTGATTTTGCTGGTCATTTCCCCCCAGAAACACATTGTCCACCTCTATGCCAAATTTCAGCAAACTGACCCTGTGTTTTGGCCAGCACTGTCTGAAATACTCCACAGCGCTCGCTTTATCCTTCAGTGTATAAATTCTTAACTGCTTCATAAAACCACGCCTCGCTGTCATGACCGGGAAATGAGGAGCCATAGTAAAAAACGGCGTTGGCAAAATTTATGCAAAAAAGCACATCTACGCTTTGCTTACATTTTGCTGTGACGGGTTTCGGGCGCTGAAACCTCAACCAGCGTGACGTTGGATAACGGCGGTGCCTGCGTCTGGTAGCGGGTCGGCATGGCGTCGTTCCCCTGCTGTTTCTTAATATGATTAAATCGTGTGCGATACATGTTTAAAGGCGCGAACATGCCACAGACGCATCCGGGACTGTCAGGGCCGCAGGGGTGACAGAAACGCGCTAAGCTGGATAGCACCTGAACACGGTGCCTGAGATAAAGACATTTAAGCCGAAAGGATAAGGAAGAAGATGAACGAGGTGACCCGAGTACCAGATGGTACTTTGTATGATGCAAACCATGATGAACGCATTCTTCAACGCCGGGGGCTCGCTAAGATGCTTTGTTATGACTATAACCTGAGTCGGCCTGATAATAATGAAACACGCCTTGCGCTGCTCACCCGGCTGCTTAAAAAGTGTGGCAGCAATCCCGTTATCGAACCCCCTTTTTACTGCGACTATGGCGTTAACATTACGATTGGCGACAATTTTTACGCTAACCATAATCTTATTATTCTTGATGGGGCTGACGTGGTGATCGGTGATAACGTCTTTCTCGCACCCAACGTCGGTATTTATACCGCAGGCCATCCTCTGGATGCCGAACGCCGAAATCAGGGACTGGAATACGCGAGCCCTGTGACCATCGGCAATAATGTCTGGATTGGTGCGGGTGTCAGCATTATTCCGGGCATAACAATAGGTAACAACGTTGTCATCGGGGCGGGAAGCGTAGTGGTCAAGGATATTCCGTCAGGCGTTCTGGCTGTGGGTAATCCTTGCCGCGTCGTGCGTGAAATAACCGAAAAAGATCACGCCCGCACCTCATTTTGAAAAGAGGAGCTTGTAACCTGCTGCTGCGCAGTAGAATGCTCAGCCATCAGGCTGGACGCTTTCCGCCTTTTCAGCGTGACGCGAGTCGATTCATTTGACTCAGCTGCGCGCCCAACCCTGGGCGCTGGCTCTGCATTTACCTTACATGCAGAGCCGCTAAGTCAGTCAATGATGAGCGCTGTCAGGGCATTCCGTTGAGACGCCATTCAGCCCCTCAGTCTCGTGAGAAAACGATTTGAAATGCTGCTGGTCGTCAATTTTCACAACATACAGTGAATCAAAATCTGCCGAGGGCCAGTCAGGGATCTGCCCGGCATCACCTCCCGTTTTTTCAACCAGCGTTCGGGCTGCCGTGACCAAATTTTTATGTTCCCAGGCGATAAATGTCAGCGGAACCTGTTTTTCTGAAAGCAGGTCAGAGACCAGTTTACCCGGTTTGTCAGCGTGAAAACGAAGTATCACAGGCTTCGAAATCTGGACCGCCAGGGGAATAATGGTGGAAAGTGGGCGCAGTGAACTTCCTGTTTTATCCTCTTTAGGTGCAGAAGCATAAAGCGCATCCGGGTTTCCATAGCGGCTAAGCAACACAGCAGGAAGCTTCAGGGCGCGGTTCAGTCCTTTGCAGGTCAGTTGCCCACTGGTGTTATCGGGTTTCTCCCCATGACGGAAGAAAACATACGTGCTGTCCGCGTCGGCACTCAATGGGATCATGATGGTCAGTCCAAACAGCAGCACAAAAATTTTCTTCATCCGTATTTCCTGTCAGCGTTAAAAACAGATCTTATAGCTTATTTTATGCTCATCTATGATGACAACGCGTAAATGACAGGTATTTAGTGAATTGCAGAATCTGGACCTTAAAAGCTTCTTTTACTGGCGATGCAACAATTTGCTCTTAGTTTACGCTCTTTGAATTCCAGGCAAATATAGGCCTGTTCATTTCACCAGGGCCGCCTCCCTTCCTGAAAGCGTAACGCGCCACACCCAGCTGAAACCACATGCTTAACTTCTGCAATGACTTTCACCTCTGACGCTGGAAAAGTCTGGCCATCACTAAATGTAGGTCTTGCTTTTCTTCCACTAACCCTGATGGTTACATTAGGCAGCTTTAGTGCCGGAAAGCTCAATAGCCTGTTCGGCCCTTTTAGGCTGATAGCCGGATGTTATGGGCTCTACGCTGCAGGATTCGCAGGACTCATGATACTAAATGAAAATGCATACTACTGGCAGATCGCGCTTTGCTTTCCGCTTCTCAGCCTTGCTGCCGGCATCATTACGCCAGTCGCTACAGCAGCGGTCATGAATGCTGTTGTCAAAGAACAATCGGGACTTGCTGCCGGTGTACTCAATGCCAGCCGGCAAGCTGGTTCTGCGCTGGGCGTCGCCATCTTTGGTGGTCTCCTTGGTGATATAAAAACCCTCGCAGAGAATCCAGATACAGCTATTTATATCGGTATCGCTTTCTCACTTCTTGGCGGCCTGGTATGGATCATTTGCATGGACAGACATTCTGCCTCTGTAAAAACTTAAAAAATCTGATTATTGAGATAATGTCCGCTTTATATGAGAAACGGACATTGACTTATATAACGTCCTACTCAGAACACCACTATGTATCAATAATCAATTAAATAAATTCTGCTAAATAAACCGGAACTACGGCTTCATAAAAATATTCTTTCGAGTAAGCAGCAACGTCCCGCTTGATTAAGGATAGCGTTGCATCGACCCGTTGAACTCGCAGCACGAGGCGGACTTTAGAAGGGGAACGGTTCGCTTTGAGCGAGAAGCGAAAGATAACTGTTCCCTGCGTATAGCCACGATAATGTCCTTTTACAGGTCTATAGAAGCCATGGCGATTCAGTTATTAAGGGTTGTGCGTCTTTTCTATAGATATTTAACTGGCGTCTACAGAGTAGCCTTTTACAACGGATTGATTTTAATGCAGTAAGTGTTTCCCTTATACAGATACTGCATCAATGAGACGCCACCCGCACTCTTTAACTCAAAGGTGTTGCCAAAAATTCCGGGCGCTGTTCGGCCAGCAATGTAAACCCGGTTACTTCCGGATACAGCTCACGGCTGAGGGTATCTGGCAACATCAATTCTGTAAAACTCCAGGCCACTGCGATGCTGATACCGGCCACGGACAGTATGTCAGGATGACTTTCTCGCAGCTCGTTCTCCAGCGTCTGCCATGCACCATGAAGTTGTTGAGTTACCCGATTCAACCAGGGCTGATACTGTTTTTCTTCCGGCCTGAGACGCTGTTCGTACACAATCTGCACCGCTTTTTCGCAGGCTGCCAGGGCGAAGCCGGTAAGATGCAGATCCCGGAGTTCTTCCACTCCGGACTTTGCTGTGGGTGCAGGCGAATGACCGCAATATCTCTCAAGGTAATGAATGATTAGTGTGGAGTCGATCAGCACCTGATTATCATCTGTGATAAGCGTTGGAACTTTGACAGCCGGATTAATTTTCGTTAAGACATCAAAATCGCCGAATACCGAAAGCGGTCGATGCTCGAATTGAATACCCAATACTTTCATGTAAATAGCAACCCGTCTGACATAGGGTGAATCCAGCATTCCGATCAGGATCATGGCTCTACCTCATATTATGTTGATTAACAAAATCAATTAACTGTGCGGCGACAGGCAAGGGAGCATCTTCCATTAAAAAGTGTCCGGCCTGTTCATAGATATGAAGCGAGGAAGAGACGATGTCGCGCTGCAAACGCCTTCCATACTCAACGGGTTGCCATTCATCTTCGGCGCCCCATAAAACCTGCACAGGCAGCCGGAGTTGCGGCAATTTTTCTGCAAAGTCACTGGTGTAACAGGCATTATAGTGCGCAACCTGATGCTGGTAAAACGAAGGTTGCCCTACCACACCACAAAGCGGTGCGAGATAACTTTCCAGCCGCTGCTCTGTCATCAGATGCTTATTGAAAACAGCCATCTTTAACTGGCGAGACATCGCGCGGTAATGCTCAGTGGCGGGGATCAGCGCATAATCCGCATAGTTATCCCGCATATCTTTCCATGTGGGTGAAGGCCAGGAGTCGTAGCTGGGAATATCGGCAATCGTAAGCGTCTTCAAAAGGGATGGGTTATCGAACGCCAGTCTGAGTGAAATGGCCCCGCCGATATCGTGTCCAAAAAGATGTGTTTCTTTGAGCTGCCAGTGTTCAAGCAGTTTCAGCAGAAAACCGACTTGAGCGGCAACCGAGGTATCAGCCGTCAAAGGGCGCTCTGATGCGCCAAACCCAGGCAGGTCATACAGATGAACATGAAAACCCGCATCGACAAATACCGGCACCAGTGACTGCCAGATCACTGAGTGTGCGGGCGTGCCATGAACCAGCACCAGAGGTGTTCCTGAACCATGGACCCCGGTCGCAATGCGACAACCCTGGATCAGAACGTGGTCATTCATTAATGCGTTATTAGCGGACATCAGCTTTTTCCGTTGTGTTTGTTTCAGTCAGGCTATCCGTTGACTGCATATGACACCAGTGACATTCTTTCCCGCTGTAAACCCACTTTTGTCATATAAAAATGAATAAACGACTCTCCGTTGACTCACTCAGAGTGTTCCGGACCGTGCTGCAAACGGGCAACATGAGTAAGGCCGCATTACTTCTCAACCTGAGCCAGTCCGCTGTAAGCTGGAAGCTCAGACGGCTTGAGGATCAACTTAAATGCCAGCTACTTACGCGCATCGCCGGAAAAGCCGTTGCGACAGAAAAGGGCAGCGTTCTGCTGCAACATGCGGAAAAAATACTCACTGAACACGATCTCGCCGTGGCCTATTTTTCGCCTTCGTCGCTACGTGGCAAGCTGCGAATAGGGGTTACTGAACACATCTCAATGACTGAAATATGCGAGGTGATTTCAACCTTCACTCATCACCACCCAGAGGTGGATATACAACTGGTGGTGGAGCAAAGTCATCTCCTGCGTCAGCATTTTGCTGAAGGCGGTCTGGAGATCATTTTACATCAGGATTTCACGGGCACGGCATCGACGGAAGATAAGGTATTGTGGAGTGAAAAATTAAACTGGTACGCAACGCCTGCCTGGCGGCATGAATCGGATAAGCGCCTGAAGCTTATTACCTGGGGACCGGATTGCTATTACCGAAACCTGGCTGAGGAGAAACTTCGGCAGGCAAAAATTCCATTTACTGTGATGCTGGAGTGTCCTTCAGTGGCTGGTATGCTTGCGGCGATAACCTCGGGTCTGGGGGTAGGAATTCTCAATCAATACAGCGTTGAGAAAACAATTTGTAATGCGCATGAACTTGAGACATGGATGCCTCTGCCGTCGGTTGATTGCCTGCTACGCCTGAATAAACACCGCGTTAATCCAGCAAGCGAGGCCTTCTGCGAGATGCTGACCAGGCTGATACATAAACATTGATAGTGAATTGGCTGCAATTAATTGATGAAAATAACGTGTTGTTAGTCATGTCCGCTTCTGGCACAAAGCGGACATGCTGACTGAGCTGGAGGTCCGCTATGAGCGAAAAGCGGACCATACATAAGTACTAGCATCATCCTTAAGTAAAATGGCCGACTGTCTGAGCGGCCATACCAGATTGTCCAGTCAATTCCCGCGGTCAGAGACGGGTTAGCCATCAGTCGAAAGCGTTAATTTTTCCCATTTTTCTATTTCCCTAGAAAAATCAGTGAGCTTTTGCCGCACCAGACTCAGAGCATCACTGCCTAACAACAGGTGTGTGGGTGGGTTCTGACTTTCAATCAATGTCAGGATGGCCTGCGCCGCTTTTACGGGATCACCGGGTTGATTTCCGCTTTTTTCCTGACGCGCCTTGCGAATGGGGTCAAAGAACGCGTCATAGTCTGTGATGGTTCGAGCACTGCGTGACATTGAGCGACCTGCCCAGTCGGTGCGAAACGAGCCGGGTGCGACAGCGGTGACTTTTACGTTAAACGCGGCCAGTTCCTTGCTTAAGGTTTCTGATATGCCTTCCAGCGCAAATTTGCTGCCGCAGTAATAGCTGATACCGGGCAGGGTGATGAAACCGCCCATCGACGTGATATTGATGATGTGCCCGCTGCGTCGCTCTCGCATGACCGGCAGTACTGCTTTTGTCATCGCTACTGCGCCAAACACATTCACGTCAAACTGGCGACGCATGTCTTCAAGAGAGGATTCTTCCAAAATACCTTCATGGCCGTAACCGGCATTGTTGACCAGAACATCAACAGGACCGACAGTTTCCAGTATTTCTCTGACCACCTCATCGACACGTTCAGTGTCAGTCACGTCAAGCAGACGGCCGAATGCCCGCTGCGCATCAAGCGCTTCAAAAGCATCAATGGATTCACAGTTGCGTAAAGTGCCGATAACCCGATGGCCCGCAAGCAGAGCTTCCTTCGCCAGGGCAAGACCGAAGCCGCTACTCACACCAGTGATAAAAATCGTTTTTGCAGATGTCATAATTAATTCCCATGCAGTAAAAGCTGCATGATATTGTCTGTACTGATGGATTTTCAGGCCAAATCTTATGGTTTTATTGCCTGATTTTATGAGGCTCTATAATGTCCGACATGATTACACGGGTGAAAACACTGGCAATTCAGGAGGGATATAACCTTACTGCATTGCCCGACGTGAGAATTTTGCGCGCCAACCGACCGCTTGCAAGAACGCCAGTGCTGTATGATCCCGGAATTGTTTTTGTCTTTCAGGGCAGTAAACGCGGTTACTTCGGCAAAAAGACCTATTTGTATGATGAACAGCACTACCTTGCCGTCTCAGTGCCCGTGCCTTTTACAATGGAGACTGACGCATCAGCAGAGCATCCGTTGCTGGCCGTCTATATTCATCTTGATTTTCAACTGGCCGCTGAACTGATGCTACAGATCGAACAGTATGGCGCTCTGCCCCCTTCCGCCGCGCCTGAGAGCATGATATCAAGCCCGATGGATGACACGATAAAAACAGCGGTATGGCGCGTGCTTGAGGTTCTGGACAATCCGACTGAAGCTGCAATTCTGGGGCCAGCGAGGATGCGTGAACTCTATTTCCGTGTGTTAACCGGCGCGCAGGGCAATGCAATGCGCGCGGCGCTGGCCTTGCAGGGGCAGTTCGGCAAAATTGGGAAAGCGTTACGGCGCATTCATGCCACATATGCTGAGCCTGTAACGCTCACCGAACTGGCGAAGGAAACCGGCATGAGCGTGCCGACATTTCATCACCATTTTAAAGCGATAACCAGCATGCCTCCGATGCAGTATGTAAAATCGGTCCGCCTGCACCAGGCGCGAATGCTGATGGTCCGCAAGAAGCTTACTGCTGCTGCCGCAAGCTACGCTGTTGGCTACGAAAGCCCACCGCAGTTTAATCGTGAGTTTAAACGGCTGTTTGGCCTGCCGCCGGCAGAGGAAGTAAAACGTATGCAGCGTAACTTCGCGTTTCCCTCTTTGCAGCAAACATCGACATTTGTTTCGTCGCACTGAGGTTTGGATGATATTTTGAAAATAAACTGATCAATGCAATGTCCGCTCCTGGCACAAAGCGGACAGGCTGACTGAGCTGAAGGTCCGCTATGAGCGAAAATCGGACATAGTGCTGAACTTAAATAATTATCCCTTACTAATCTTTGCGAAAAAGGCCGTTAACCCTGACCAGTAAAGACAAGGCAAAATCACGCATCCGGTCATTCAGTCGCGTCTGGTCAAGATATGATATCCTCTAGGATACTTACAGCATTGAAAGGTGAGTCCGGATGGAAAAGACCTTCACTCCTGAACAAATTGACATTATCAATCGTGTTGTCTTCAACCATATAGATAAAATGACTGAGGAAGTGGCTAACATAGTTGAAAAAACAGAGAAAGCCGCGCACCAGCAACTATCAGATCACGGTATAAATATGGCAGATTTTTATCCTGCCAATCAGCTATTTCTAATGATGACAATCGTACAAACATTGATAGACCGGGTGCATGGTGGGGACATGGCTCTTGCTCAAAAAATGATAACTATGGAAGCGAAAAGACTGAATGTCAGCGTCAGTGTCAAGGCTGTTAAATCAGGCGGACGGGCTTGAACGATTAAATTGCTAATCATGTCCGCTTCTGGCACAAAGCGGACATGATGTTCACATCCCCATTACGACGGATCGCGCTGAATGCTAAGTTCATAAACGACGCAGGGCACATCATAATGCTGTTCTGTTGCTTTGTACGTCATGCCTAATCGCTGCATCACTCGCTGAGAGGGCGCATTTTCAGGGTCAGCAACAGCCACTAAATATGTTGCGCCCATCTGCTCTGCTGCGAAATCAATAATCGCTTTAGCCGCTTCTGTTGCATAGCCTTTGCCATTGTGTTCCGGGACAAGCCGCCAGCCAATCTCTAAGGGTGCACCTTCAACGTTTGCCAGGTACTGGAGGCATGCTGCTCCAACAATGGCACCGGACGCCTTCTCTTTGATAGCCCACCACGAAAATCCATATTTCTGCCATCGGGCCTGAACTCGCCTGATATTTTCCCACGTCTCTTCTGGTGTTTTAACAATACCTTTGCTGATATACCGCATCACGCTGGCATCGTTTTCCATTACCCTTAAGCCTTCGTAGTGTGAGTCATCATAGGGTTCAAGCCTTAAACGCGCAGTTTCTAAATTCATCTGACACTCCTTTTACCTGAAGGCATTGCTTTCGCTGAACTTCTCCACATAAACCACCATAGCACGATGTAAGCTGCCTCCGCTTCTGGCACCAGGCGAACATCTGAGAATCTGTATCCGCGATGAACCCATTGCGGTGATGATATTAACAGCAGATTGCTGCTCTTTTAGCGCGGAGGGTCGGCGGTCAGGTCGGCACCGGCGTCGGGCTCTGAAAAAAGAATGCCTGGTAGCACTTGTGTCAAAAAATCATAAGGACAAGTGCTCCCCTCTATGCGAATACGTATCATAATCCCTTCGTAACTGTGAATAACCAGCTTTGCCGCGCTTTCCGGCGTCATCCCTGGCGAAAGCGTCTGGGCATCATTAAACACGGTAATCAGATCGCGCTCCCAACAGGCAAAAATTGCCCGCAGCTTTTGCCGAATCTTTTCACTGTGTACGGCCCCCGTCTGTCCAATAATCCCTGCCAGACAGCCCGCGACTTCAGGTTCACGCTCAATATACAGGCTGTGCCCGTTTAGCCAGCTGATGAGACGCAGGCGGGGATGCAGGGAGCGGTTCAGTAACGTCTCTGCCCGGAGTGCGTCAAACGTCTCGATATAAGCGTCAAGTGCGGCGCAGGCAAACTCTTCCTTACTCGGAAAGAGATTATAAAACGATCCTTTAGGCATACCTGCCTCACTCAGAATCGTTGTTATCCCTCCCCCTTCGTACCCTTCTCTCATGAAAACCCGTATACCGGCACTCAAAAGACGTTTGCGCGTATCATTCTTTGCCATAATAATTAGACCGTTCTACTTATTTTGTCAGACTATAAGGGATAAGGATAAACGATGCCACCGATAAAGACCGCCAGCAGACACACGTTGGGACTGATTATGGTGTTTCTTTCGGCCATCATGTGGAGCTCCGCAGGCTTCTTCGTGAGGATGCTCGATATGAACACGTGGGCGATGGTTGCATGGCGCTCGCTGTTTGCTTTTCTGTCGCTGGTTCTTCTGCTCATGGGGAGCGGCTATCTGCGCCGCTTTTCATTCCGTCATGATGTGGGCTTAAAAGGCCTGATAACCGCCACTGTTATGGCGATTTCCATGTTTTGCTATGTCGCAGCGCTGAAACTCACCAGCGTCGCAGGCGTGATGACCGTTTATGCAACAATTCCCTTTTTTGCGCTGGGGCTGGGCTGGCTGATACAGAAGAAGGAAATTACAAAACGTGCGCTTATTTCCGCAGCAGTGAGCCTCACAGGGGTGATTGTTATGGCAGCCTCTGCCTCAGGGAAAGGCGATATGGCGGGTAACACACTGGCTCTGGTGATGACGGCCGGGTTTGCCGCCAGCATAGTGATGTCAGGAAAGTGGCCAGAGATGAACCTGCCGGCTGTTACGGCTCTCGCATGTGCCCTCTGTGGTGTCTTCTGTTTTGCGATGATGCCACAAGACCTTCCCCTTCCCGGTTTGCATGACATCTTATGGTTGTTCGCTTTTGCGCTGGCGACGCAAAGTATGAGCTATCTGCTGTTCATGGCAGGAAGCCGATATGTTAACCCCGCGGAGGCCAGCCTGATTGCACAAACAGATATCCTCCTGGGGCCTTTGTGGGTCTGGATATTCTTCAGTGAATTACCGACCAACAATACACTCCTGGGTGGGGGAATCACCTTTGTTGCGGTAACGGGTTATCTGGCAGCGGAGTATTACCTGAAAAGAAAATCAGCCCGGAATAACTGAGGGCTTGCACCGCTCAAAAGCAAACCCGATGCTGAACACATCACAGCATTGACAACCTCCGCGTCTGGCCCAGAACGCGCTGCGTGCAGGCTGAACAATGATGCCAGCTATAAGCCAACAGCGGATATCTGCTGTTTTCCGGCGGCAAACAGAGGATGGGCGTTACGTGATTATGAATGCCTGCCTTATGCATCCCTTTGCCTCCCTGCAACGCTTTCACCTGGACGTCAGCCTGTATTCAGTTGCCGACACAGGCTGCCACCATGAAACAGATGAAACTGTCGGCGTAAGCAGATGCGTTTTGATGGAAACCTCCCCGCCTTGCGCAAAGGCATAGTGGTCGCGGTAAAACGTGTCGACAGCGACGTCATGGGCCATGCGGTACAACCGCACAAATTACACATTTACAAATTTAAATGTATAAATATAATGCCCACCTTTGTTTCTTCTCACAGGATAGTTGTTATGACGTCTCTTTTCGCGCCCCTGACGCTGGGTGATCTCACATTACGTAACCGCATTGCGCTCCCTCCCCTGACCCGTTGCCGCAGCGAGCAGCCGGGCAACGTCCCCGGTACGATGATGGTGGACTACTATCGCCAGCGTGCCAGTGCCGGTTTTATGGTGACCGAAGGGACACAAATTGAGCCTCGCGGACAGGGTTATGCCTGGACGCCGGGCATCCACAGCGAAGCACAAATCGCCGGATGGCGAAACGTCACCGATGCCGTTCATGCCGAGGGCGGAACCCTCTTTTGCCAGCTCTGGCACGTGGGACGCGTCTCGCACAATGAACTGCAGCCCGGGAAACAGCCGCCTGTTGCCCCTTCAGCTGTTGCCGCCAGCGGCGTACGGGTATTTATCGAAACCGGGCCTGGTGCCGGTGTGCTGACGGACCCCAGCCTGCCGCGCGCGTTGACGACCTCTGAAGTGAAAGAGATTGTGGCGATGTACCGTACGGCGGCGGAGAATGCCAAAAAAGCCGGTTTCGACGGTGTCGAACTGCATGCGGCCAACGGTTATCTGATCAATCAGTTTATTTCTGAACACACCAACTTCCGCACCGATGAATATGGTGGTTCGCTGGACAACCGCCTGCGCTTCCTGCGCGAAATCGTCGAGGCGGTGAGTTCAGTGTTTGGCAGTCACCGTGTCGGGGTACGTTTCGCGCCGCTGTTCTCAAGCACAGAGGAAGAGCGCGTTTATCTGGGGCTGGTTGAAAGCGATCCCCATGCCACTTACCTTCGTGCTGCCGAGATGCTGAACGCGCTCGAAACAGGCTATCTGTCTATCGCCGAAGCGGACTGGGACAACAGCCCGGAACTGCCAGAACGTTTTCGTATTGCGCTGCGCGAAACCTTCCGTTCACCCATTATGTATTCTGGGCGTTACACCAAGGAAAAAGCCGAACGCATGCTGGAAAAGGGATGGGGCGACCTGTTTGGTTTCGGACGTACGTTTATCGCTAACCCGGATTTACCGACACGTTTTAAAATGGGCTATCCGCTGAACGAGGTGGATGCTGGCTCGCTGTATGGCGGAAGCGAGAAAGGCTATACTGACTATCCTTTTTATCCTGCTTGAGGTTCGAAGACGGCATGACACCCGAAAATGCCATTAAATTACTGGCCAATCCTACGCGGGTTGCGGTGCTCAAATGGCTTAAAAACCCTGACGAAGCCTTTGCTGACTATGCTCAGCTCTATCCCTTCGATCAGTACGGTGTCTGTGCCAGTCTCATTCAGGACAAGGCGGGCCTCTCACAGCCCGCGACATCCTTGTGTCTGAAAGCGCTGCATGATGCCGGTCTGCTTGAGGCCAGTAAGGTGGGAAAATGGACCTACTATCGCCGGCGCGAACAGGCGGTATACGAGATGAATGAGGCAATCATCAAGTCTCTCCAGCAGCTGTAGGCCGTTCCTCCGAGAGGATAGCCTCTTTTAAAGCCGGGCATCAGCTATCAAAATCACCAGCAAAGGCTACTGTCTGCTTCTGGCACCAGACAGACAGTAGCCTGATCACTGTCCAGCATGCGCAACATGCGAGCCATGCTCATTTTACCAGGTCGCCCTGAAGTGTAGTCCTTGCGACCTCGCCTGAGGTCGGTTTTCAGGCCGCGAAAGTCAGTGAACTCACCCAATCTACGGCTTTTTCAGCCCTGTTAAACAGAGTGAGTCCAGACTTTTTATGGCAGAGATTTCAGCACTCTACCCACACCGAACCGGCGTCGGCTGAACGTACACAGTTTTCCACCCATCTGACGCCCGCCAGGCCCGCATGCACATCGGGATACCAGTAATTGTTCAGGAAGGCATCGTCACCGCGATCGGTGGCATCCATCGCCAGCGCAAAACGTCTGTAGAGATTCGACCATGCTTCGAAAAGTCCTTCCGGATGTCCCCCGCCTATGCGGTCATCTTCACGGGCAACTGGATGAAGATAGTCCATGCCTCTCTCCAGAATGCGTACCGGCTCACCCTGAATTTCGAAGCGGAGCTGGTTCGGCTGCTCATCCCACCACTCAATACTGGCTCTGGAACCGACGATTCGGACTTTCTGTCCATGCATTGAGCCGCAGTTAACGGCCGAGGCCCACAGACTTCCTACCGCACCATTCTCGTATTCCATCAGAACAAACGCGTTGTCTTCAAGAGGAGCACGGCTTTTCACAAAACTCTGGCGTGAGCAAAGCAGCCGCCTGATTTTCATGGCAGGTGCCATGGTTTCAGCGATACATAATGGATGGGTCGCAAGGTCACCCAAAACGTAACTGGGCCCGACAAAGCGTGGGTTCACGCGCCAACTGGTACTGGCGTTATTCTGTTCAACCGATTCGTTGTGAAAACCGTGTGCAAACTGCATGTTGATAATGCGGATGTCACCCAGTAATCCCTCCGCAATCATTTCCCTGGCCTGATGGATAAGCTGATGACCGGTATAACCATAAGTCACGCCGACGATCTTCTTTTTCTCCCGGCTCAGTGTCGACAGATGCTCCGCCTCTTCGACCGTAAAACACAGCGGCTTCTCACAGATCACATGCAGACCGGCCTCAAGGGCTGCGCAGCAGACGGCAAAGTGGGTGTTGTTCGGTGTGGCGATCGAGACGGCCTGAATACCATCATCGCGTTTTGCTTCTGATGCAAACAGGGTTTGATAGTCGGCATAGCACCGGTCCGGGCTAAGGCCCAGTGCTTCACCAAACGCGCGTCCCCGTGCAGCATCAATATCAAAGGCCCCGGCAACCAAAGTGAAGGTGTTATCGCGTAGCGCCGATGAGCGGTGGATGTAACCGATTTGGCTGGTTCCGCCACCGCCTACCATGCCCCAACGCAGTGATTTTTCGAGCGGTTTAATACCGTTAATCATGATTTTCTCCTCAGAAACCGACTGAATGCAGATACTGCAGACTTGCCGTGACGTCTCGCAGGCTGGTATCCGCATCACGCGGGTCCCTTTCCTGTTCAATGGTTATCCAGCCCTGATAATGCCGCTGGCGCAGAAAGGCGTGGACTTGTGGATAGTCGATGGCACCGCGGCCAAGTGGGCACATAACGCCCTGCGCACAGGCGGTGAAAAAATCCAGGCCTTCGTTGATGGCACGACGCCAGACAACCTCGTTGACGTCCTTGAAGTGAAGATAATCAATGCGGTCCCAGTAACGATCCAGCGCAGCAACCGGGTCCATGCCCGCGTAATACAGATGGCCGGTATCCAGGCACAACCCGGCTACTGTATGGGGAATATCCTGAACCAGCTTTTCCAGCTCATCGGCAAACTCAATGCAACCACCCGCATGGGGATGAATGACCGGCCTGACACCATATTCTTTCCAGGCAATCTCACTCAAAACAGTGATGTGTCTGATCATTCTCTGCCAGTCACTATCCTTAAGCCGTGGGGCTTTTTCTGACTGGCCGGCGGTGGCGGCACGTTCAGGATCACCGAAGTCAATAATCACAAGATAAGGTGCAGGTTTATCCTGACCGACAGACTCGCCTTTTTGGTAAAGGGCGCTCAGGTTGTGACAGATTTTGTGAGTCAGCGCGATCATTGCCGGGAAGTTCTCTTCACTCACCAAATCGTCGAAAAGGGTGCCCGCCACGACGGTCAGCTGAAACCCGTCAAGCGCCGATTTCAGCGCATCTGGCTGGACTGGCAAATATCCCCACGGCCCCAGTTCCAGGCTTTTGTAACCTGCAAGCCGGGCCTCTTTGAGGACATTCTGCCAGGGGGGAAGAAAGGGATTCTTCGGATCGTCCACGCCCCAGCTACAGGGCGCAGTTGCGATGGACATGGTCATGATTTTTCTCCTGATGCGGCAACACTGATGAACACAGACAGGCCAGACGCAAGCGCCTGACTCACTGCGCGCAGTATTGCGCCGGTTTTTTATTACCGGCAATCATTCGGAGTGAGTTATTTGATAGCGATCATGATTTTTTTATATCATTATTTTGATAGTTTTAAATCAAATCCAGACAGCACAAGCCTTTGCCTGATGGCCAGGGGATTTAGATATTTTCCGGGGTGATGAGATCGAAAGGCAGTGTCACGTAGACAGGATTGCGATCGATTTCCTGATGCCTGCTGATAAAAAGTGAGACGATCTTTTCAGCCACTGCATCGATACGGTGACGTAGCATGATTTCGACATGGGCTTCGATGAGCGCCATCTCATCACCGATAAACGGGCCATGACAGAGCATTTTTATATCCTGCCGCTTACTCTCGACGATGGCCTTAATTACGCCCTCAATGCCACCGCATGGCGCATAGATCATCGTAATCATGGGATTATTTTTTAGCAGCTGAGAGGCAGCTGAATAGCCCCCATTGATACTTTCGAGCGTCTGTAAAGGCTCCAGAACCACGACATCTTTTCTGTTTTCACGCAGATACGAACGGAAGCTTATTTCACAGCTTTCCTGACAGTTAAAACGGTGGTCACCAAGCAGAACGCCAATCACACTGTCTTTTTCAGCCATGCGTTCGGTAAACCATCCCGCCGTGCGCCCTGCTTTAAGGTTATCCAGCCCTATATAGCCAGCCTGGCCGCAGGGAGACAGATCGGAAAACAACGTGAAAATTTGCACGCCTGAAGCGGAAAGCTGCTTAATGGTATGCCGTATAAGAGGATGATCGAGCGCAACAACGCCAATAATATCAACGCGTTTTGCCAGTGACTCAAGAGAGGATACTACTTTCTCAATATCATGAATATCCGCCCACAGAAACACCGGTTCCGTTGTCAGTTTTCCCTGTGCACAGCGACTGATTTCGTCCGAAAGCACCTGATAAAAAGAATAATCATTGGGAAGAAGAATGAAGCCGGTGCGCACAGCACTTTTGACCGCCGCGGCTTCATGGGTCATCACCTTGCGGAGGTCTTCCCGGTAGCCGAGCGCGTCAGCAGCACGCAGAACCCGATCCCGGGTTTCCTGCCTGACCGAGGCTCTGTTGTTTAACACACGATCAACCGTAGCGACGCCGACACCCGCCGCTCTGGCCACAGCTGACATAGATATTTTTTTCATTGCGCCGCCTGGAATGATAGATTTCTATCATTTTAAACACAGAAACCGTGCAGCGGCAAAATACTTGATCGCATTCTGCTGTTTCATCAGGTTTTTTATGAGATTGCTCTCTCAAAAACCTGCGCCCGAAACCCCGAGCTTTTCATCTTCATCTCCATCACGTCGCCTCTGATCAATTCATAAAAGGCTGCCGGGCCTTGTTCAGCACGATGCGCCAGAGACCTGCAATCTGTACCTTGCTGTCAGTTCACTTCTGGCACAAAGCGGAGATGTGCATCAGGTCAATGCTTGCCATTGTTCTGTCGCAGATAACGGGGTTGCTGACGCCGCGGCGTATACCCAGCAGGGCGCAAGCTCCGTGCTGAATAAATCTTCACACGGCGATAACCCGGTTAGCGCAAACGCTTTCAGGATGGGCTAGCGCAACACGTTGCTTTCAAGAGCGGTCAGGATGGTGGCTTCCATTTTTTCCGGGGTAGCGATCGGTGCAAAACGCTTGAGCGGTTTGCCGTCGCGTCCAATCAGAAACTTAGTGAAGTTCCATTTGATACGCCCGCCCAGCACGCCGGGCAATTCAGCTTTCAGGTAACGAAACACCGGATGCGTTGCGGCGCCGTTGACCTCCACTTTCTCAAACATCGGGAAGCTCACACCATAATTGATGTGACAAGTCTGGGCGATGTCATCGGCACCGCCGGGTTCCTGCTTACCAAACTGGTTGCAGGGAAAACCCAGTATCATCAGTCCCTGGTCGGCGTACTTCCGGTAGAGCGCTTCAAGGCCGGCGTATTGTGGCGTGAAGCCACAGTGGCTGGCGGTATTAACCACCAGCACCAGCTTGCCTGCGTAATCACCCATAGAAATGCGTTCGCCACGCAGGCTGATGGCATGAAATTGATAAAAAGGGGTCATCGCGTCATCCTCAAAGTAAAACCCGGTCTGTGGCGGCATTGCCGGGCATCGCACAGGGCCAGATAGCGTGGCGCAGGGCCAGCAGGCTTACATCCTGTTCAGCGCTCACGACTTTGCCGCAGAACGTCGTTCCATGATGTTTTTCGCATAAAGTTCTATACCGATGTGATGTTCATGACTGACTTGCGCAATGAATGTCTGCAGGCATTCTGGCGTTGAGTGAAGCGTGTTCGCAACAAGGTCATCGAAATCGTGCGGGGTAAAGCGGTCATAGCCCTTTAACGTCGAACGCTGAAGCAGCGTATGTGCCGTAATTTCGAGAACGGCGCGTCGGTAATCATCGGACAGCAGGACATCAAGATCGTCCTGGCTAATCTCAAAGGCAAATTCATAGGTGATAAAACCGGAATCGACAGGGAGGGAGTAGATCAACGTATCCCCTTTCTGTTCGACATAGGGTTCATATCCGTCACCCATGAGGTGGACTGACTGCATATCACGCTCCTTCTTTTTCCAGCCATTCAAGAGTACAAATTCACCAAACGCGCTGGTTGCCGCTGCGGGCGAATGTCCGCCATTCGCCCAAAGCCACTGACATCACGCGCCTGTTCAATGAAGCGATGACGCAGACATGGCCCGCTTAGCCGCTATGACCAGGCTGACCACGCCGATCAGCCCTGACAGAAACGGAGCCGGTTGCCAAAGGGATCATGCACTTCCATCACGCGCCCCCAATCCTGCTCAACAATGTCCGGGCGACCGTAGCCGTACTTTTTCTCATGCAGCTCATCCCGGAATACCTGAATATTCTGCACAGGAATAAATACCGTTGCGCCAGGGCTGGCATCGCCATGATGCTCAGAGAGGTGCAACTGTAAGCCGTTTCTGACTATCCCCATATACAAGGGCAAACCGGGTTCGAAACGGTGTTCGAATTCGGCACTGAAAGACAGAAAATCCAGATAGAATTCTCGCGCCTTGCGCTCATCAAAAATTCTTAATATCGGGATGGTTTTACTGAAAGAAACGGCCGAAGGCGGGGTTTGCGCGGGCAATGTGGCGGATGCCGTATTCCAGTCTCTGAAACCCAACTGATGTGCCACTGTTTCCAGGGCGGCTGAGTGAGAAAGCGTGAGGTCACGCTGCGCCAGAGAAGATTTGAGTTTTGTCGCCATTTGTTTGGCTTGTTCGATAGATAACATGGGTTCTCCTGTCGTCAAGGCTCGATGGCGCTCGCATTACCCTGCCCCGACTCTCAAGAGTTGTTAGCTATTTGATATCAGGAAAAACCATGCTTTCACCTTATCCTTGCGGACGCGAGCGGCAGGCAGCATTGGCCCTGGGTGACAGTATAGCGCAACGGTGTAAGACGCAAGTTCGGGTCCTTCTGTAAAGTGTGCAGCATCTGGCGTGCCGTTAACGGTTTGCCTTAGCCGCGCGAGGGTTGCCATCAATAAGAAACCGGCGCACCGCCCGCGTTTGCAGACAGCCGCGCTGCGTCAACGAGCAGCTGAAGCGATCACATGGCCAGGCCAGGCAAACGATAAAGACTGGCTGGCGCAGCGCGTTTATAACCGCTGCGCCAGCGCTGCCTTAACGAGAAGTGGACAGGGTTTGCAGGACTTTCAGCTCGGCCACCGCTTCCTGCATGGCATCCATGCCCGCAGTTAAGGTGCGCAGACTATCCAGCTGCTTTGCCATACCTGCCCGTTCATGCCGGGTGCGATCACTCATCACCGCAATCGCATCGGCAGCGTGAATGCTCCGGTCAGCCATATCCGTGGCGGTTTGTACGGTGCTTGTCGCAACGTCGCGAATGCGTGAAATCGTACTCACCGCATCGTTGATATTGCTTGCCGTGGCTTCCGCCTGCTCTTTGGAGGACTGCGCCAGACGACGCACTTCTCCGGCAACCACGGCAAATCCCCTGCCCGCCTCGCCTGCCCGTGCGGCTTCCACCGCCGCATTGAGCGCCAGAATATTGGTCTGGAAAGCGATATTGCTGATGCCATGCGTAATAACGTTGATGCCATTGGAGATCGCTTCCAGATCGTCCAGCCCCTCGCCCAGGCGACTCTGCGCCTGCTGGCTCTCTTTGGCGATATCGCTGATGGCACGGATGCTGCTTTCGGCCATCATCAGTGCTTCGCCCTGGCTCTGGGTTGCCGCCTCAAGCACCGGCAGCGCCTGCACGATGGGCGCTAACTCCTGCTGATAGTTCACCACGCGGGCCAGCACGCCCGACTGCACTCGGTTGAGCGCCTCCCAGCGACGCAACGCGCGCTGAGCGTAATGCGCGGCATAGCTCGCATATTCCACTGGAAATTGCGCCATGGCATTGACGCTGTGATTAAAGAACACCAGCGCAGAGAGCGTCTGGTTGATCGGCACGCCAAGAATCTCACCAAAGCTGGAGAAGCCTGCGGCAGGAATCCCTTTAAAGAAATGCGCATCGTGCAGCTTATCGGCATTGCCTGCGCGACGCAGTATGCAGTCGTTCATCAGAACAGCCGCCGGTTTGCCGTGACGCTGGGTAAACGCCTGCCAGTCACGCTGCGTGGCCTGTTTAAAATCGGTCTCACGCATTAAATAAAGCCGATCGCCAAACTCCAGATCGCAGAAAAACTGCACACTCTGGCTGTCCATCTTCGCCACTGAGCGAATAAAAAACACCTCGCCCACCTTAACGGCAAATGTCAGCCCTTTCAGCTTCTCGGTTAGCTGCTGTTCGTTGCAGCCAAGATGTTCGGCCAGTGCCTGGGTGAAAGGCTGCTGCTGCCCCTGCGGGTTGAACACCGAGGTCAGCGTACGCTTAACGGGATCGGCTTCCGCAATGAGCCAGCTTTTATTCAGCGGCTCAAAGTTCTGACTCTTGAAGGGCGAAAAAGATTTACCCGCTGCCATCTGGCAGAAAACGATAACGGCTTTGCCCTGCAGCACCTGACCACCCACGCCAATCCATGTGCCATCAAAGGTTGCGCGTCCGCCTGCGGAGCCACCAATCGCCAGGCACGGAAAACGGCCGGTGTTATACCAGGCCTGCATCAAAAATCCTTCCGATGCTGACAGGCCGTCACAGTAAATCATGGCAAAGGTGCGGTCAGCAGAGAGCGGCATACGCAGCTTCAGCGCGGCCAGTTCATGCTGAATGGCGCTGATGCGATCGCTTGCCGTGTGGGTGTCATGAAGATGCAAATCGACGATGTGCGTTTCATGCTCCGCAATCAGATTGCGCGGTAGCCAAAGCCAACTGCCTTCCTGCCCTTCACCTTTGCAGTAAGTGGTCTGCTTACCGCTGGCGCTGAGTGCGCCGTTCGAGGAGAGCGTAATGACGGTCAGATCCGCCGATGTAAAACGTTGCCATACCTGACTGACCTTCTGAAAATCTGCCTCTGGCGGCACAAACGTCAGCAAAATACCCGCAGCACGATTGCTGAGGCCTGCTGCAGAGAGCGATGTTGGTAAGCTTTCACAGTTGAAAATCCCGTCGGCGGGCTGAGCGGCCCCTGCAAAACGGGAACCGGTTAAGCTTCTGGTCATTGTCTTGATGACAGACATAGTGTTATTTCCGTTGTTATTAAAAGGAATGCACGTACTGGTGTTGTAAAAAAAAGAGGGCTACATGCCGATCCGTTCGCGATCGGTATTCGTGAGCCCTCCTCGGCACTAAAAATGAGCCGAGCAAGCGTTATCGACTCATGCGGCCATAGCTTCAGCGATTGCTGTGATTATTATTTTCGATGGGTGTAAAAGGAGGTATTGGGAAGGATGTCTGCTGACGGTCAGAAGCAGACAGCGGCTTAAGAAATGCGCTCACAGGCTTTACATGCAGGGATTGAGAGGAGGCTCGGAAAGGCAGTCGCCATTTCATCTTTTAATTGCGACTGTTGGTTGTGAGCGGTGTGCGTTTTAACCGGATTTATCTCGCTTAAAGTAATGTTTTTGCGGTTGCTAAAGCCTCTTCTTTTGAGGGGACCATCAATAAAGGATAGCCCCAAAACTTTTCATATATCACGGCGAAAGGTCTGGCTGCCGTCCTTTTGACAATGTTTGGCTCAATCATTATGGAGGCTTTAACAAAGGTTCTTAATTCATTTTTGTGAGCTTTCATCCAGCGTGTTGTGAGCTTCATCTCATCGGCGGAATGCTCATGTTTGCTTTCAGTAAAACCTTCATCGTTAAGCAATACGAAGGGTGTCTTACGCGCCAGTAACGCTTCGAACTCACTAAACGGAGACGCAACCGTGTCCTTGCCCGAAGCATTCATGTTTATCCATACAATAGGAAAATGAGCATCATCAATTCGCATAGCAATAATCCTGTCAATCAGTTAATTAAATTTTCAGAGCTGATGTCGCGCCGATAAACAGCCACGTCAGTGACGTGGCGCGCAGCACAGAAAGAAACCAAAACTCTTATTTAATAAAATTATCTAAATACCCCTTAGACTGCATTGCGAATGTTGGTCATAATGTTGTTTAAATCCGCCAAAAACGCTTCGCTCAACCTTAAGGCTGAATGTATGTCCCTGGGACCGTCGCTAAATTCTGTTGTTATGCCTGATATTGACAGCATTCCGCGCGCCGTTTTTGCCATGAGCGCATCCATGGTTTCACGCGGCTGGGAAAATAAAACACACCAACATCGTAAGTCGCAATTACTCTATTCCGTCCGGGGCGTGCTCAATTGTGAGGTAGACGAGGGGATGTGGATTGTTCCACCGCAATGTGCCGTGTGGATACCGGGCAACATGCCACATTCTGCACGTGGTTCTGGAAATACAGAATGCTATTGCCTGTTTATTGAACCCGAAGCGATGCCTGGGCTGCCGAAAACCTGCTGCACACTCTCAGTAAACCCACTCATGCGTGAATTATTGCTTAAAGCAGCGAGTTTACCGAGGCTCTATGCGACAGAGGGGCCTGAAAGCCGTTTGATAGCAACCCTACTTGATGAATTATCTATAGCGCCTGTAGAAGACCTGCATCTGCCAATGCCACGTGATCGAAGGCTGCGTCAGCTTGCTGAAATGATGCTGGCCGATCCCATTAACAAATCCTCTTTAAGCGAATGGGCTCATCGCATTGGTATGAGTGAAAGAAGCATGAGCCGGCTGATGCTGCAGGAAGTCGGCATGAGTTATGGCCGTTGGCGTCGGCAGCTACATGTCATTCTTTCACTTCAGCGCCTAACCCGCGGTGAAAGCGTTCAGACCGTGGCGCTGGAACTTGGCTATGAGAACGCCAGCGGATTTATCACCATGTTCCGAAAAGCAGTCGGCAAGCCGCCAGCACGCTACCTTTTTGAAAGAACAGAGAAATTTGCAGCAGGTGTTATGCCTGGCAAAATTTATCTGGATTAAACGCACAGCCTGATCCGTCATCCCTTGCTCGTTCAGTTCGCCCAGACAACAGACGTTCCCCCCCTTTTCTTGACGGATTGTTCCGCCTGGGGGTTGTTGTTTATCACACTTCATTCATACCCAGTGGCATGACGCCCTGGCGGAAAAAAGCCGGCCTTTAACCGTCGTTGACGCCAAGAAACATTCAGGTGTTTCTCTGATTTCGTTGTAGCGATATTGCCGGTGAAGGCGACATCAACCACATCATTTCTGACGTTAAGTCTGGATTCCCCCCCGCTGAAAAGAAAAACTCGTCACTTTTGGCTGAAATGAAAAATTTTATGTCTGGGTTTCGCTATCGAAAAAATCATTCTCGCTATTAAATGAGAATGATTTTTATTTGTGTTGGATGTTTTACGACTGAAACGTTATGAATCCGCGTGCTGAACAGCGATAACGGCTGCGTTCCCACCGATGCGCAGCCTGAGTGGCGTTGCCTGACAACAGGGTCACAGAAGGCGCAGATGCCGCTGTTCGGGGCCGGTTTACCGTCATGGAAAGCAGACTTCTTTTTTAGAAAGTGGCGCGCGCGGGCCTGGCGCTTATTCGTTTCAGTCAAATGTATTTTATTCAAACCCTACGAGTGCATACAGACATGAAAGTACGAAGAGTCCTTGTTCCACGTTACTGTGCGGTCATCATTAGCGCATTAATGAGTTCACTGTCATTTCCCGCCCTGTCAGCAGACAGCGACGGGGCTTCACCTAAGCAGGATACACTTACGGTAACAAGCGATGGGCAGAGTAACGCTGCAGAAAATGCCTGGGGACCAGTAGGTTCCGTGGTGGCAAAACGAAGTGCGACAGCCACTAAAACAGATACGCCACTCCGTAAAACCCCCCAGTCAATTACCGTTGTCACGCGTGAAGAAATGGATTTGCTCGGCCCACAGACACTGAAAGATGCTTTTCGTTATTCAGCCGATGTGATGGTTGACAGTCGCGGTTCAGTAAGCGGGTTTAATTCAGTTAATATCCGGGGGTTCAGCCAGGTCGGCGATAATATTTATCTTGATGGACTCAAACTGCAGAGTGACAGTTTCACTTCATTCCAGGTCGATCCTTATATGCTGGAACGCGCTGAATTGCTGCGTGGTCCTGCCTCTGTCCTGTATGGCCTGAGTGACCCCAGCGGCATTATTGCATTGGTCAGCAAGCGTCCGACACCGGAAACCCTTCGCGAAGTGCAGTTTAAAGCAGGCAACCATAATCTTTTCCAGACCGGTTTTGATTTTGGCGGCGCGGTTGATGACGACAATAAGTTAACTTACCGACTGACAGGCGTGGCCAGCGATCAGGATCAGCAACAGACGGGTGAAAAAGCCAAGCGTTATTCTATCGCGCCGTCCTTCACATGGCGTCCCAGCGACAAAACCCAGTTTACTTTTTTAAGCAGTTTTCTCGATGAACCCGATACAGGATGGTTTGGCTACCTGCCTAAAGAAGGAACGGTAACCAGTGGCGCGGGTGGAAAATTACCCACCAGTTTTAACGATGGTGAACCGGGCTATAATAAAATTTCCCGTAAACAGAAGTTAGTCGGCTATGCCTTCGACCATCAAATCAATGACAGTTGGACAATACGACAGAACCTGCGCTACGGAACGGTAGATATGGATTACCGAACAATCTTTGGAAGCCAGATTTCCCCCTTTGATCCGTCGCAACTGACCCGAGGTGCGCTTAAGGCTAAAGAGCATTTGTCGACCTTCGCTGTTGATACTCAGGCGCAACATACGTTTTCCACCTATGAGGTAGACCACACGTTGCTTATGGGCGTGGATTACCGGCGCACGCGTAATGATGTATGGCAGGCGCTGGGTATAGCGTCCAGTCTGAATCTGGTCAATCCTGTATATGGTAATACGGCGGTGCAGTATTTCGGTTACCGGGATCAGGTCGATCATCTGCAACAGACGGGCCTGTACTTGCAGGATCAGGCGGAATGGAATCACTGGGTATTCACACTGGGTGGGCGTTATGACTGGTCTGAAGTAGACAGCGTCAATCGTCTTACTAACAATACCTCCGCCGGACAGGATGATAATGAATTTACATGGCGTGGAGGCCTGAACTACCTGTTTGATAACGGTATTTCACCCTACATTAGCTACAGTGAATCCTTCCTGCCAACCACGGGATCAGACTATACAGGTAAAATGTTCCAGGCATCTCGCGCCAAACAATATGAAGCCGGGATAAAATATATTCCTGACAATCAATTGATTTCCGCAACCTTGTCGGTATTTCAGTTAACAAAAGATAAAAATCTGAGTTCAGATCCTGAGCATATTTTATATTCAATACAAAATGGCGAGCAACGCTCCCGAGGTATTGAGCTTGAGACAAAAGCAGCGCTGACAGAAAATGTCGATATTATCGGCAGCTATTCCTACACGGATGCAGAATATACCAAAGATACGTTGTATCAAGGTAATCGTCCTGCTGAAATTCCAAAAAATATGGCGGCATTATGGGGAAACTATACTTTCCATGAAACGTCTCTTAGCGGATTGACGGTAGGATTAGGCAGTCGGTATATCGGGTCTACGGAAGGTGATAACGCAAACTCCTTTAAAGTGAAGCCCTACACGATCTGGAATGCCGTCATACAGTATGATTTGGGCAGATTCAGTATGCCGGGTTCAACCATAGGGCTGAACGTTAACAATCTCTTTGATAAGAATTACGTCGCAGGATGCTACGCCACAACAGCGTGTTTTTACGGCGCGGAGCGACAGATTACCGCAACCGCTACGCTCAGGTTCTAGAGCGCACGTCCTGGAGTACATTTTTTCCGCCATCACACAGGGTTAATATTGTCCGCTTGTCGCTCATGGCGGACAGTTTTCCTGGTTCAGTCTGTTTTGTGCAGCAGCGGACGTTAATCAATAAGCGTCCATATTATATGGACGCAATAGATGAGATCTGTCAGCAAAAGCGTGAGGCTATGCAGAACGCGCTGGAAGCTGGCGATAAATATCAATGAATTCCTGGACCATTTCCCGGACTAACATCGAATTCATAATATGATCCTGCGCATGAACCAGGACCAGATTTACCTGAACTTTGCCGCATCCCTCGTCCATACCAATAAGCATTGTTTGTACGTCGTGAGCCCGCTTAGATGCGGCAAAAGATTCATTCATTTGCGCTTCGACCTCATGCCAGTCACCCTTTTTTGCAGCGCTAAGGGCCTGCATGGCACAGCTACGGGACTCACCTGCATTGATGATGAGTTCCATTACCGTTGATTCCATATCCATTTGCTACCTCAATTCTGTTATTGCTGATGATTACCGTTCGTTATTCAAAAAGAGCCAGTGCATCATTGAGGATTTTCTCTCCGCGCATCATGCCGTAATCCATGCTATTGATTACCGCTATTTTTTTTCCCGCTGATATGGCTTTAGCCTGAAACTCCTCAAATTTATACTTGATCTGTGGTCCCAGAAGACAGCAGTCATACAGAGCCAGAGTCCGATCAAAATCTTCCATCGAAACCGCAACGATATCGACTTCGATGTTGTTCTTTTCTGCAGCCTGTTTCATTTTTTTCATCACCATGCTGGTAGACATACCGGCAGCACAACATAAAAAGATACGTTTCAAGTTAACTCCCTATTTTTTACAATCGAGATTTTCACTGAACCAGTGAAATAATCCCCAGAATATGTTCAATTCAATAGTGCAACTGACCTGCAATTCGTTTTTATCACGGGAATGATCCGGCATTACCCGTAGTTATTTTTTGTCCTTCAAATGGGTATCCAAAAAATTAATGATGATCTTGGTTATCTCAGGCTGATACCACATCAAACCAGCATGGTCGGCCCCCTCGACGATATAACGCGTTGAATCACGTCCATGTGCAATAAGCGCCTCATGCAAAATACCTGTCTGGCCTGGCGACACCACATTGTCGGCATCGCCGTGCATCAGTAAAAATGGCGGGGTTTTGTCGGAGATATAGGTTATAGGATTTGCCGCTTTAGCCTTGCCTGGGTTAGAAAGAATGGACCCTCCGCCCTGCCACGGAATGCCGTTGACCAGCATTGCTTCCGGAATAGCGGGAGACTTGTGCGCCTCTATAATTTCATCAGAAAAATCTTTCCCGACCGTGGTGAGATCAGATAAGCCATACAGATCAATCGCTGCCTGCACATCGCTGCTTTGCCCGGAATATTCGGTCGTATCGAACGTCTTGATGCCGTTAGTGGTGGCGACCATTGCAGCCAGATAGCCGCCGGCTGACTCACCCATCACGGCGATCCGGGAAGGGTCAATACCCAGTTTGTCAGCATTGGTGCGTAAGAACCTGACGGCCGTTTTAGCATCTTCAAGCAGGCCTGGAAAGACCATTGTCGGGACTACCCGGTAGTTTATGCTGGCCACCACATAACCCGCCCGTGAAATATCGACACGTTGGCCAATGAACTTTGATTTCGGTGCATCAATAAATCCCCCACCGGTGATAAATACCACTGCAGGAAGCGGTTTTGGGGAGTAAGGCTTAAGAACGTCCATTGACAGTTGCAGAGGCCTGCCCATGGTATTCTGTGTAAATGAGTAAGTAATATCAGGGATCATTTCAACAGCCAGTGCATTTGGCGTTAATTTGATATTTTTACTTTCTGCTACCTGACCGGCTGCGGAAACAGATAAGGTAAAGAATGCGGTCAATGCCACAATTGATTTTCTATACATTTTTTACTCCTGAATAGCGTTAAAGACAGACACCGTCAGAACCAGACTTCCATGCGATAGCCCACTCGCCATTCAGATGCTTTTGGCAACAGGGTTATTTCACGATCTCCCCCGGCGTAGGTCAATGTCAGACTGGCAAGTGGTGCGATATAAGGGAGCACGTCCAGTTGAAGAGCCGGACCTACTGAAATTTTGTAGGCATTGCCATTAGCACCGGCGACCCCATTCTTGTTTTTGGTATTGTTTACAATAAATTCATAGAGCATTGAAATGTTCTGATGATGAAGGTTTTGTTTTACCGTTACGCCACCAAAAATCCCCGTTTCATTTTCGTAGCCATAAATCATATCGCCACCAGAATAAGCCAGGTCGGGTATAACCGTGGTTCGGTCTGCAGACTTATCACGTTTGGTATATTCATATATAAAAGCGGGATTTACGGTAAAATCTTCAAATTGTGAAATGCTTCCATCGACAGTAAATCTGACAGATGAATCCCCTTTCTCACTGAGTACACTTATTCGGCTGGTATTCAGGTATTGCGCTATAACGCCTTTGCCATACTGAATTTGTAGTGAAGATTGACCTTTAATCAGGCCAAGGTAGTTTGGCATAGTGTATTTAGCTGAGAAACTTGTGGCCTGCTGTACACCGGTACCAAGTGGGTTATCCAGTTCTTTGACATAAGTAATGCCCCACTCTGTTAATCCGAGCCGATAAGTGAGGTCGAAAATCCGGCGTGAACCTTCTGCGGCCATCGGCGCGCCAGAGCTTGACCAGTCAATCTGAGCGGTCCCTACAGCAAAATCAAAATTTTTACTGCTGTAACCTATTCCTGAATCAATGTGAACTTCTTTAGTATTATAGGCAAACACATTGATCCGCTCGTCCAGATAGCGGCGGCCCGCCCAGATATTCGACTCATCTGGCAGGAAATTCAGTCCACCAAATCTCCCATAGTTTTGTGCAGTTTCAAGAGCTTTATCTCCGTACCCTACAACCTGATAAGTGTAATCAGCCCACTGTTCAGGCGCGCCGATCCCTGTCCATTTCTTGGTAACGGCAAGCGACGTATAATAATCGTGCCAAAAGCTGTTACCGAGATCCCCCATTTTTCCTCGCGGGTCCTGATTCGGGCCAGTGGGATCTGCATGAAGCGTCATGTTTTTGGGTCTGTTGTATTCGCTCTGAAAATCGCCGGCAACCATTCCATAGCCATTTAATTGAAACGAGCCATCCTCAGAAATATTTGCAGAATAGCTTTCATTTATACAACTACAAAACAGCAATAAATAAAGCGTTATTTTATTTAAACACATTATTATAGCTCCACTGGTAATGGTAGGGTAATTTTTTAATAATAAAAGAAATCACAACCATTATATTTGACCGCCAAAGTAGAGTTATAACCAGGCTTGTGTTTTTGTATGTCGAATTTTGCATTCAATATTAAATTTAAAAAAAGCCAGACAAAAATGCCTGACTTTTCCGAACAGGGAAAGAGGGTTAGTTAAAACTATTGCGATATTCCTTGATACTCATGCCGTATTTATTTTTGAATATTTTATAGCAGTGAGTGGCATTTTCATAACCGGACATGTTGATTGCGTCAATTATTGAATAATTTGTGTTTTTTAGTAAATGCGTTAGGATATCCAACCTTTTTTCAATAAGGAGTTCACTAAAGTTCTTTCCGGTGAAGTCTTTGAGTAATTTGCTTACCTTATAATTCGGCTGATTTAACCTTCGAGAAATGTCGTTAAGTGTCGCAACTTTATAATTCTCATCAATATATCTGAGGACAGATGTTGATATCGAATTATTGTAAGTTCCATTAATGTGATAGTCACTACACTCAATATTTGCAAGTAATTCGGTCAGCAACAAACCCACTAAAAAATTAACGCGCACCTCTCTAAGTTTATTTGCGCTATAAATCTCAGTAATGATGATGTGCATAATGTTCTGGATAGAATCTATCTCACCCACTTTGAAATGAATATGTTCCCCATAACGACGCTTACCATTTATTGACGCGAGAATGAAATCCGATATCAGGTTATCCTCATCAAACAACGACATTAATTTGCCAAAAAACTCCGTTTTGATGATGAAGTTAATGATGATGTCGTTATGGCCGGCAGAATCAATTTCGTGTTTAGCAAACTGGTTGAGGAGCATAATTTCCCCTTCCTGTAATGTCATGGGCACGCCATTGACATTTTGACGCATACTTCCTTGATAGATATAGATGAGTTCTATAAAATCATGTGAATGCAAGGACACTTTTGTGAAACGAGTCTGTTTTTCAATATAAATATAGTTATCTTTAAAAAACCTACGCTCCATGCGGTTCTTAAACTTATGACTCAGCTGATAGTTAGCACGTAAAATCTCAAGTTCTCTCTCTGTATATGCTAACAGACTGTCATGTATTTCAGGATTGATCATAAAACACCTACATGGAGCTTTTAATTAATGAAGCGTTCAGGTCAGTAACACGCTGACCTCACCAGCATTTCGTATATCAAAGTATTGATTAACACCATCGGAATACTGAGGTTCATGGATGTTACCCGTGACATTATACTCTTCTGAGATAACCAGAATGCATTTTTTTAAATTAAATGGAATATTGATCACTATTTCAATACCTTTTGCAAGACGTTGCCATTTGCAAGAAATGTATCCCCTCACAGTTTGATGTGTACAGTCGACGAACTGTAATGAATCCAAAAATGCAGGTTGTATTCTTACAGTATCACTACCTCTTGCATTATCCTCAATAATAATACCTCCTGGCCCTTGAGTCATCCAGCTAGTATAAGAACTGAACATCGCATGATTGCATGAGCCATTCTTATTATCACCAAAAAATTCTTTCAGGGTAGTATCCTCGTCATGAAGCATACTTTTGAATCCCCCACAGGCGTGAAGCCATTTCATGATTACTTCATTTTCATCATAATGACGGAGAACTTCATACAGGAAGCTTTGCCCAAAAATTCCGCAGGTTACCAGGTAATTATTATCGCGGATAGCATTAGCCAGTTCACTGGCTAACTTTTTGGGGTTATCACTTAATTCCATATAGAGTGCAAAAACATAGCTTGTCTGACTTTTATCTGCAAAGCTGTCATCAGCATTTCGAAAATCAGTAATAATACGATCCCTGATTTCAAGTGCTTGTTTCGCATAAAATTCAGACTTACCGTTCAGTCTAAGAATAGTGCTGAATTTATGGAGTAACTTTACATGCAGATAATAGATACATGCGGTCGTGAAATTGCGAGCGGGCGAACCAGACTTATAGTCAACGGCACCAGAATCTCGACTCCCCCAATCCCCGAGGCAGCAGTCGAGAAGCCCTTCATACCCGACACTGTTAAGGTGTTCAAGCTGACGCTCCAGGAATGGAAAAAACGCACGTGCGAGATCCAGCGTTCCATAGTGCTGGTAATGAATGTTAAGCAAAAAGGGAACAACAAGCTGCCATCCCAAAGGGCCGGCTGTTTCCCCGGTTCCGTTTGTTTTAATTCCCACAAATGGTGCCGTTTCAGGAAAACCACCATTTTTCCGCGTGTCGTTGATAAAGTCTGAAAGGGTTTTTTCGTACATCTTTGCAGAATTAAACTGATAAACCTGAGATTTTGCCAGAGCAACGATGTCCCCACCATACGCAAACCGCTCCCGCGCGCAATCACTGAACACGGAGTGAATATTGTTTAGTTTGGTATTACGCGCAATCTCATACAGCCGGTTTAAATACAAGTCTGAGCAAAGAAAATCGCCGGCGCTTTCGAGTTTGCTGTATGCCTTGTGCGCCATAATGCAGAGTAACTGATCCAGGTTCATTCCACTCACTTTCACATAGCGAAAAGAATGATAGGTATACTTGTTAACCAGATGATTGATGCCACTTCGACAAATGAGCTGGTCGATTTGCTCTGCACGACCGGGTGATGACTCTCCACCATTTATAACAATGCCGGGTGCTACCTCTTTTCCAATGAAGCCAGCCAGCGTTGACCCGGTATTCAACGTGTAATCATCGTCGAGACACTCAGCATATGTCAGAGTGATAACTTGTCCTTCGGAGGCGCTCACCGAAAGGTCAATAAGCCCAGAAAGGGTTTCCCCAAAATCTACGATGAATTCTGATTCATTCAGAACATGGATTTCTTTAAAGTCCAGACACTTAATTTTTTCTATCTTGGGGATATAACTGGACACCATCTGCCCTTGTGGCCCTTTCGCCAGGAGGACGTTATTCCATCTGGGTGATACCAGTTCTGTGGTATTGCGACCACTGAACAATCGGGAATCTAAGGTTTCGCCCAGGTAGATATTGTTGGTAAAATATGCGCCTTCAGTGCATTCCCATGTCTCATCCGTCGATAGACGTACTGACAGTTCCTCACCCTGTATAAAAATATCAGCGATTGCCTGAGTCACCCCTGAACATAACATGTCACGAAGATTATACTTCCCGAATAGTTTCATTTCGGAGGGAGCATACCATCCATTTCCCAGTTCAATGATTAAAGTATTGCCACCTGTTTTTAAGTAATCTTTTATCTCATAGGTATCGTAATAGACGGTTTTCGAGTAATTAGTCCAGTCGGTATTAAGTTCATTCCTTGATACTTTATCCCCATTTATATATAGGTTATAGAATCCAAGGCCAGTAATGTTTATTACAGCCCTATCGATTGCATTTTGGATAGGGAAACATTTCCTGAGAACTGTGTTTCGCGCACTACTATCTTCGGGTTTATCTTTATTGTTCTGAAAAGGTTTTGCTATCCAGTTGCCGTGGAAGTTACCCAGATTACCCGTAATGAATGAATTACTCAGTGAAACCATACTACCAGCACTGTTGCATGAATTAATCTTCACAGTATATGTGCCGTACTCACTCAACTCAAAGCCAGTTAAAAGGAGATCTGTGCTATCGCCAACCCCAGTAAGTTCATGCACCACGGTATCGTCTTTTAAAATTGTTACATGGTACGATGTTTGTATATGCTTAACGCTCCAGTGACATGCAACAGGGAGTCTGTCGACAACAATTCGACTGGTCTGATAATTAATTTGCAACATTTAACCCACCGTGGCGTAGTGTATTTCTCATGGTCAACTTCCAGATTTTGATTATCTAACTCGCACAGATTTCATCCGTTTCTTCTTTACAGGCTAACGCATCAGCTATCTTGAAGAAGAAGTACCAGGCTGAAAATCTTACAAACAACCCAATAAACTGGAATGCCGCTATTTTCCAGCTACCCTGCATGAATCCTGAGATTATGATAGGCATCCCCGCAGGCGTGCTGACGCCAGCGACCCTCGGCAATATTCCAGTTACAGTTAGATAATATGCGATGCCCAACATAATCCCGTTGATAAGGATGTAGGGAATAGCTAAAGCAAAGTTCATGACCAAAGGTACACCATAGGCCATGGGTTCACCAATTGTGAATACCGCGGGAGGAAGGGCTATTTTACCTAAAGTTTTATATCGACTACTCTTTGCAAAAAAAGCCAACATAATCGCTAATGGTAATAAATCGCCCGCAACACCATAGGTCATAAAGAATGCAAAACCGGTGATGTTAGGTAATTCAATGCCTGCAGCATACGCAGCCAGCTGCTGTGCATCCATAGCAAACCATATAGGGGCTACAATGCCTAGCGTTATGGCGTGCCCGTGAAGACCAAAGAACCAGAGTAACTGAGCAAGCACTGCAACAAAAATAATAGATCCAATGCCTGATCCAAGAGATGTGAGTGGCGACTGGATGAGTTTATAGATGATTTGATGGATGCTACCATAACCATTAATCGTTATAACCGCAGATATAACAGTAAATGTTGTCAGGATTACAATACCAGGAATGAGCGATGAAAAGGATTTTGATATAAAATCCGGGACATTCTCTGGCATTTTAATAATTAATCCCTTTCGGGTAATGCCTGTAAAAATACGGGTTGATACAATGGCAACCAAAATCCCCGTAAACAACCCCATGGCGCCTAACCATTGGCTTGGAATTAAATATGATTGCCCCAGTGGACCGATCTCTCCAGGGTTATAGGGTGTAAGTATAAAGAATGAAATCATTGAAAGCAGACCGGCCATGAAGCTATCAACATTGAGGTTTTTAGCCAGCGTGTAAGCTACCGAAAATGAAACAATGACTGCCAGAAAGTTGTTGGTGAAATTGATAGGTATATCAAAAAACCTTACTAGTTCGTAGCGAACAAGAAAATCCTGGTAGGGCTGGAAAGGGAATACCTTAAGAAGCGTGGCGACGGAACTCATGATGGTTGCTGGTAACACGAGCATCATGCCGCTCATCACTGATTTCAGGTAGATATTTTGACCAACGCTTTGCATTAAACTTAATAGTTTTTCTTGCATGGCAGCTGTATTTATTGGCATGTGATATTCCATCAGTGTCTATTTTTAAGTGCGTTCAAAAACTTAAATGAGATTAAACTGTCCGGCCATCATAGTAATGGCATATTAAATTGCGAGGCATGTCGGCTGTTGTCATTTAGAATGACCTTTTTTGCGAAACGGAATATTTAGTGACACAAATCACAATACTATATTTATGACTTGAATTTCTGGCCACATTTTAATCATGGCCTGAGAAATACAGCGGAGTTTCCCCTTCTGAACTCAACTATATGCGGCAGCGGGAAGAGGAATATCTGCGGCTAAAGAGTCTGGTGCCCCGAAAAGGCGATGCTGCAGGATGTACTGGCAAAAAAGAGCTGACGCTGGGGCGACTGCGGGATTGGGTCAGGGATTTACAGGCCCGATATGGTGCCAGCGAAAGACAAATTCGAGCCCTAATGGGGATGTGAACACAATGTCTGCTTAGTGCAGTAGCGGACGTTGCCAACATACGCATGAATCAGTCGATTATTAGCGTTGTTCAGCTTCAGCCTGGAATGAAACCCTATAGCTGATTACTCGTTTCGACCGCAATACGCGTTCTTATACTGGCAATAAAATTATCGCGAATGACATTCTCCGTGCTTGCGTTCCAGGCTATGCCAACATTCCAGCTTATTGACTTGCCTTCTAGCGGAATAATAACCCGTTCCGGTGGCGCGATATGCAGAACACTATAGGGCAAAATTGCAACGCCTGTACCCGCGATCACCAACGCGACAATAGTTTGTATATCATCAGCCAGTTGGGTGGATGATATAAAAAGACCGTTATCATGCAAAAAGCGGTCAATCTGCGCATTTAAACCCTGCCCTCGTTCAGTATGAAGACGTAACAAAGGATATTTTTTTAGCCATTCAGCAGCAGACAATGATAACGACGGCGTTGCAGGTGCTATCAGAACCAGCCGGTCTGTAAATAATGGCAGGTAATCAAGCGCTATCGGTGGAGGTACCCTGACAAATCCTACCTGAAGCTCATCATTTTGCAGTAACTGGTACTGTAAGAAGGAGGGAAGATCCGTTAAAGACATCTCTATTCCCGGACAATCTTTGCGAAAATCAGCAATACAGCGTGGTGCCAGATAAAAGCTTGAGAGGCCAAACCCGACGGCTATATGGCCCTCAATACCGACTGATACACGATCTGCGTGTTGCATAAACAACTGAGCTTGCCTGACCACTTTTTCAGCCTCTGGCAGTAAGCGTCTCCCGCCGGCGGTCAGCGTTGCGCCGTGACGCCCGCGTGAAAAAAGTGACACCTTCACCGTCGACTCAAGAAGATTAATTTGCTTGGTCAATGCGGGTTGCGAAATACACAGTGCCCGTGCCGCATCGGCATAATTTCCTCTTTCAGCCAGTATCAAAAAAGCTTTTAACAAACGGATATTCAATTTTTTCATTCCAAAAGGTTATCGGAAATGGAAATCATTTGATTATACAGTTATCGGAAAGCGTTATGTAATTCAGTTTCGACAACAACTGGAGAAGCATCATGCGCGAGCCTACATTCTTAAAGGCTGCAACCGTACAGTTTCAGCATCAGGCCAATAACAAAAAATATAATCTGCTGATAATTGAGAAATTTATTGAACAGGCAGCCATCCAGCAGGTGAAGATCCTCTCGTTTCCAGAAATGTGTATCACAGGCTATTGGCATGTACCCAAGCTCACCACCGCAGAGGTTTCTGCTCTTGCAGAACCGATTGCAACCAGCCCTTCCCTGATGTTAGTTCACTCTTTGGCGATAAAACATCAAATGCTTATTGGCGTAGGGCTCATTGAAAGAGCCGAAGATGGTCGCCTTTATAATGCGTATGTTGCCTGTATGCCGGACGGATCAATGCAGACGCATCGTAAACTTCATGCCTTCGAGCATCCAGCCATCAGCAGCGGTGACCGCTTCACCGTTTTTGATACTCCCTGGGGGGTAAAAGTAGGAATTCTGATTTGCTGGGACAATAATCTGGTGGAAAATGTGCGCGCTACGGCATTGCTTGGTGCAGATATCCTTCTTGCACCACATCAAACAGGCGGTACCGATTCCCGCAGCCCCTATGCGATGAAACCCATTCCGCTGTCACTCTGGGCAGAACGGAAAACGCGAAAAGAAGAAATTACTGCTGCATTTAAGGGGGCAAGCGGTCGGGAATGGCTGATGCGATGGCTACCTGCCCGTGCTCACGACAACGGGTTATTTCTTCTGTTTAGTAACGGTGTAGGCGCAGATGATGACGAAGTCCGAACAGGCAATGCCATGATCCTGGATCCTTATGGAAGAATCATTAATGAAACCTGGGCTTTTGAAGATGTTATGGTGAGCGCTGAACTGGATTTAAGCCTGCTTGCCATGAGTACCGGACGTCGCTGGATCCACGGTCGTCGTCCTGATTTATACCAGATTCTGACACAACCGCAGGGTTATGAACGTGATGCGATCACCGCACGATTTTCGGATGAGATACCTTAGGGATGCCCCGTCGAATGTGGTGTCAGTCATTTTGAACGAAACGTCAGCTGTTCACTCATAGCGGACATCACCTACCCACAGTCCGCTTTGTGCCAGAAGCGGACTTAGCAGACATAACTGGCGAACCCACCGTCATGGTAGCTACCGGGATTTAAGCGTTTGTTTCCAAAATCCGCAGTCTGAATTGAACCTGAGTTCATCTATCAGAGGAGTTTGTAGAAATAAGGTGGCAGGACATGGGCGTTATATAGAGGAAGTTAAGCAGGACAACAGGACAGCTTGCAAAGGTGCATGGAGCAGTGAAGAAAATATGCTTTATCACGTAATACTGGACAAGTCCGCAGCATCTGCATGCGCTAATCTTAGCCTTTACCCTGAACTAACTCACTGATTCAAAAAATGGAAATGAACCACTCAGAGGGGGCAAGTAAACGTCTGCCGCCATTCTTTGATATGGTCAATCAGAGCACGGAGCTTTGGCGCAATATTGCGGCGCTGGGGAAAATACAGATAGAAGCCTGGAAATTGTGGAAGATACTCATCCAGCACTGACACAAGCTGACCGCCTTTTATATATGGCCTGAATGTTTCTTGAGTAGCCATAGTGATGCCGCCACCAGCCAGAGCCAGTCTTAACATCAGACGCAGGTCATTAGTCGTAATATGCGGTTCAATCGCCAGATCGAAGGCTCTCCCGTTTTCTTCAAATGGCCAGCGATAGGGCTCAACATCCGGGGATGAGCGCCAGCCGATACACTGATGATGAACCAGCTCACGAGGATGATAAGGGCGACTATTGGCTGCAAGATAGGAAGGGGAAGCAACCACCATTTCACGTTGATCACCCGTAAGCGGAACAGCAATCATGTCTTTTTCAATCACTTCTCCGAGCCTGACACCGGCATCGTAGCCTGCAGCCACAATATCAAACTCTTTATCAGTGACAACAATATCAAGCTTCACACTGGTGTTAGCTGCCGCGAAGGAAGCGATTAACGGGCCTGAAAGAAATTCTTCCGCTATCGAGGTCACCGCGATTCTGAGAAGTCCTCTTGGCTTACTGTCAGGAGCAATATTGTCGAATGCAGCTTCGAGACTGGTTAAAGGCAATGAAAGAGATACACGCAACTGTTCTCCCGCTTCCGTCAGATGAACCGAGCGAGTCGTCCGCATGACAAGCATTGTGCCGAAAGCATCCTCGAGCCTTCTTATTCCCTGACTGACCGCCGAACGGGTCACGCCCAGCCGTGCTGCAGCTTTACTGAAATTATGCTCTTCTGCAACCGCAATAAAAACAGGTAAAAGATTGAGATCAATTTTCATTGTTTAGTACTGCTAACCACTGAGTCCAGTGAAAGCAGGATACTGCAACTTATCGTAAAGTTCTATTCTCTCTCCGAAATCAATGACAGGAGAACATCATGGACAAAGTTATATTAATCACTGGTGCATCAAGTGGCATCGGGGAAGGTATTGCCAGAGAACTTGGAACTGCAGGTGCGAAGGTATTACTAGGAGCACGTAGAGTGGAACGTATCGATGCCATTGCAGCAGACATTTGCAGCGCGGGCGGTATTGCTGATGCGCGGGCTTTGGATGTTACCGATCGACAATCCATGTCTGACTTCGTCCAGACAGCACTGGACAACTGGGGCCGTATTGATGTCCTTATTAACAATGCAGGCATTATGCCGCTTTCACCCCTTGCCGCTGGCAATCAGGATGAATGGGAACGAACAATAGACGTTAATATTAAGGGCGTGCTTTGGGGTATTGGCGCTGTGCTACCCGTGATGGAAGCACAGAAATCGGGTCAGATAATTAATATCGGCTCTATTGGTGCCTTTACTGTCGTACCAACAGCTGCCGTCTATTGTGCATCCAAGTTTGCGGTGCGGGCTATTTCTGAAGGGTTACGACAGGAAAGTCCTAACATACGTGTAACCTGCTTAAATCCCGGCGTTGTAGAAAGTGAACTCGCGTCAACAATTACCCATGAGGAAACCATGGCGCTGATGGATGCCTACCGTTCTGTCGCACTTAAACCCGCTGACATTGCCCATGCTGTAAAGCATGTCATTGAGGCGCCTGAAACCGTTAATACATCTGAAATAACCATAAGACCTACAGCGTCTGCAAACTAGCGTTTCGGCATGGCTTCATGGTCACTTGAAGCAACGACTAAATTCCGCTTTTCGCGCATAGCAGACATTAACCTGACATCAGTCCGCTTTGCGCCATAAGCGGACGTTACCAGCATGGCTTACCCTTCACCGTTATGGCGCAACCACCTGATAAAATCCTGATGGCGAGAAACGCCAATCAGATTGGCTGTAGTGAAAGTGTCAGCCTTGTCCGTCTGCAGCAGAGTTATTTTACCTGCCAGGCTCTGTACAAAAACCCTGCCCCGGAAATCAAGAGCATGTCGTGTATCAGTAATGGAAGATGTGCCACCGTGAATCTTCGTACCAAAGCTTTACTGCTGAGGGTTCCGAGCATAATGCCACCACCGACGAAACGTCCCATAAGGGCAATGAGGATCGAAAGCTCATCAAGAAGCTGGTAGCCGAATACGACTTTTCGGGAACAGACGTGATGCGCCGGGTATTCAGCCGCCTGACCGGTATTACGCCTGCCGCATATCGGAAGATGATAAGCCAGGCATAAACGTCCCGTCAGCGTGATCACCTAAGAGCAATGTGCAGCACAATGGGTTACTCTTTCACCCCGTTTTACATGAGGCAAGCGAATGAGCATTGACTGGCACAGCGCGGAACTGACTCGCATGACGATCGTTGATAAAAACTATAAGAACACGCAAAACGTGCGTCGTTTTATGGTTGCGCAATGCGGGGAGACATTCCGGTTTGATCGGGAGTTCATGGCGTGGATACGCAATGATATTGCCAAAAATCTGGGAGACGTTGTGGATGAGTGGAAGCGCAGGAAAGGCCGCTAGCCCTTATCGCCTTTACGCAGCCTGCCGCTGGGGAGGCACAACCTCGCCCGGTGAGTAAAAAAAAGACCCGATCACCGATCAGGTCTCCGTTGATGTGCTTTTACCTAACCGACGACTGGCGCGATTATTTAGACAGCAGTTCTTTGCGGACGATTTCAGCACCGGCACTTAAGGCACTCAGCTTGCCCCGGGCAACCTGGCGGGATAAAGGCGTCATGCCGCAGTTGGTCGACGGATAAAGTTTATCGGCATCCACAAACTGAAGGGCTTTCCGCAGCGTATCAGCCACTTCTTCTGGCGTTTCGATAGCATTGGTTGCCACGTCAATGGCCCCGACCATCACCTTTTTACCGCGAATGAGTTCGATAAGATCCATTGGAACGCGAGAGTTTTGGCATTCCAGCGAAATGATATCGATGTTCGACTTCTGCAGTTTAGGGAACACTTCTTCATATTGACGCCACTCGGTTCCCAGCGTCTTTTTCCAGTCGGTGTTGGCTTTGATGCCGTAGCCGTAGCAAATGTGCACAGCGGTTTCGCACTTAAGACCTTCAACCGCTCTTTCCAGCGCGGCAATGCCCCAGTCATTCACCTCATCGAAAAACACGTTAAATGCCGGCTCATCGAACTGGATAATATCGACACCCGCCGCCTCAAGTTCTTTGGCTTCCTGGTTGAGAATTTTGGCAAATTCCCAGGCCAGTTTTTCGCGGCTCTTGTAATGGCTGTCATACAGCGTGTCGATCATGGTCATGGGGCCAGGCAGCGCCCATTTGATCTGTTTATTGGTTAGCTGACGTAAAAATTTGGCGTCTTCAACAAATACCGGCTTCTGGCGCACCACCTCACCGACAACGGTTGGAACGCTGGCATCGTAGCGATTACGGATTTTAACGATCTCGCGTTTTTCAAAATCCACACCGCTGAGGTGTTCAATAAACGTGGTCACAAAGTGTTGGCGCGTTTGCTCGCCATCACTGACGATATCGATACCTGCGCGATCCTGATCGTCAAGAATCAAACGCAGCGCGTCTTTTTTGCCATCGATGAGTTCTTCATTTTCCAGTTTCCAGGGCGACCACAGCGTCTCAGGTTGCGCAAGCCATGACGGTTTAGGCAGGCTTCCCGCCGTCGAAGTCGGTAACAAAATTTTCATAACAGATAACCTTATACTGAGTTAATCAAAGAACGTAATTAGCAGACCATTGCTCAAGAACATGTTTGTAGGGTTTGATGAAGTTCTTCTCAGTAAACTTCCCTTGTTCAATAGCCAGATGGCTACGTTCTTCTCGGTCGTAAACAATTTGCGTTAATGAAAAATCCCGATGGCTCAGGCTCGGTTGATATTCGATACCTGCAGGAGAATTTGCATTATAAATCTCAGGACGATAAATCTTCTGGAACGTTTCCATCGTGCTGATGGTACTGATGAGTTCAAGATTGCTGTAATCACGCAGCAAATCACCCGTAAAATAAAACGCTAAAGGTGCAACGCTGTTTTCAGGCATAAAGTAACGTGCATGCAGGCCCATCTTGCTGAAATATTTATCGGTCAGTGAATATTCATCCTGCTGGTATTCAATGCCCAGTACCGGATGACGGTTGCCGGTGCGCACATAGGTGTTTTTGCTTGAAACGCTCAGGCAAATCACCGGTGTTTTGCTAAAATTCGCTTTGTACGCTTCTGATTTTATGAAGGATTTAAAGATATTGCCATGCAGCTCACCAAAGTTATCCGGGATGTTAAACACGGGATTATTTTTGTTATGCTCTGACAGCAATACGCTGAAGTCGTAATCGCGCACATAAGAGGAGAAGTTATTTCCGACAATACCTTCAATGCGCTCATCGGTTTTTTTATCGACGATATTTGTTTTTAATATTTCGATTACCGGGAAGGCATCACGATTATTTTCGACATTGATATTCATTTCAACAGAAATGATCTCAAGCTCGACAGAATAACGGTCCCCTTTTGGGTTGTCCCAATGCGCCAGGGAATTGAAACGATTATCAATCATCACCAGGGCGTTGTGCAGGTTATCCTGACGGTTCTTACCCCGGGCCAGGTTAGCAAAGTTGGTGGTGATGCGCGTATTTTCTGATGGGTTGTAATTCTCATCAAAAACACTGCTCTTAATCGTAAATGTGAAGTTGTTATTCATCGTGTTTTAGATCCTGAATTCTGATGTGAAAACTGCATTGTTCGCCAGAACGGCCTGCTTTTGTCTTGTGGCTTGCGTGTTCGGCAGTCTTCAACGCGTCGGTAATCAATAAGCATATTTTATGCCAGAGTCATGGCATGAGTGAAAGCGACTTAATTTCACATCAACATGAGCCTTCTTCATGTCGTCCTGCGGGTGCTGTACGCGCCGCTTTCCCAGCAGAGCGACCGGGGCAAAGCGGGCAACAATGCCCTGCATGAAAAAGGGCAATAAAGGCTCGCCGCCTGCCCCGCTCACAGCGTGGGACAGGTTTCAGCGCCTTGCGCTTTTCGCTGATAACGACGGCCGAAATCTGTCCGCAGAGGATGTACCCAGCGTTATTTCTTTTTGGTAAGCATCGACTTTAAATCAGCAAAAGGATTGTAGGTGGCTGCACCCACATCGTCCTGCGCATCCTCGCCCGCCACAACGGAGGTGCCGTACTGATCGGCTTCCGTGTACTTCGAGTGTTCGTGGTCGTGGCAGTACAGGCACAGTAACTCCCAGTTACTGCCGTCTTCCGGATTATTGGTGTGGTCGTGATCGATGTGGTGAACCGTTAATTCACGCAGGTTCGAATACACAAACTCCCGCGAGCAACGCCCACAGACCCACGGATAGATTTTTAACGCTTTCTCACGGTAGCCACTTTCCAGACGCGTATAGTTTTTGGGGATCAAAGCCATGACCGACGTTACCTGTATGATGAGATATTTTCACTTGTGATAAAGCAGGCTGACCTGCCTGCCGGACTACTTTAACGGGATCTGGGGCCGTCTGGCGATGTAAGTCTGCCAGAACGGGTAAAATATCTTCCTGAAGAAAGAAACGGCCTTCTGTCTGGCCCGTCATATCCGCTTTGCCGCTTCACCGGCAAAAAGCACCCACGTTAATCTTTTTCATCTTCCGCAGGCGGCATAACCTCGGTCGAATCAGCCGTTCGCACTGCCTGGGGCGTTTTTCCTGTCCAGGCGTGAAACGCTCTGGCAAAGGAGTTGACGTCTTCAAAACTGAGCAGGAACGAAATTTCCGCACCCGACATAGCGGTACTGCGCAGATAATGTATCGCGAGAGATTGCCTTACCTTGTCGAGGATCTGCTGAAACGAGGTGCCTTCATTCTGCAGTTTGCGCTGCAGCGTCCGTGAGCTGACTGCCAGCTTGCGACAGACCGTCTGCATTGCGGTTTCGCCAGCAGGCAAACTCTCCAGCAAGATGCAATGTACCCTTTCAGCCATACTCGCCGTTTTATCAAGGTCCGCCAGCCGCTGGCGCAGCGACGGCTCAAAAAACTGCCCGCCGCACGTCCGCAATATGTAGTGATTATGCAGACCTTTTCGTGCAGCAAGCATTCAGCGGCAGGATGCGATCCTTTCCCCTTCAGTGCGCCTACAGACCGGCTTTTTCTGACGTTCCCTTTTAAAGGCCAGGTCATGCAACTGATGGAAATGAAGGCCAGGATATATCAGTCAATTCTCCCTGCAAGGGCTGAGGTGCGACGAGATGAATATGACCTGCTCACCCTGACAAAATATCAAGACCCTGCGCTGGACGAGCCTGTCTTCTCTGGCTTTTATCATATCCCTGTCAGTCTGGGTGAAACGTCGAGCCGATGATTACCCCCGAAGTTAAGCCTGACGAGATTGTCATCTGTAAAAGCGCGTGTGCGGGTTATGCAGTAGCGGTTATCGCTGTCAGGGTGAGCTGGACTTTGGGGTTTTGTTTAACTCGGCCTCAACAGAGTGAAACGATCCCAACAGAAAAAGGGGGCCGTTTATGGTAAATGTCTTTATCGGGCAACTTCACCTGAAATCTGACGGAGCAAAAAATGAGAACCCAAAAACGGTGCCTGGGTTATGTCGCCATTGTGGTTGATGACTACGATCGCGCCATTGACTATTACACTGACAAGCTGGGCTTTACGCTTGTGGAAGACACACCGCAGCCGGGTAAACGCTGGGTAGTCGTCACGCCCAATCCGGAAAGCGATTGCAATCTTCTTCTGGCCCGTGCTTCCAATGAGCGCCAGGAGAGCGCTATTGGTAATCAGTGCGGTGGCCGCGTTTTTCTGTTCCTGCAGAGCAGCGATTTTTGGCACGACTACAATGCCATGAAAGCCAAAGGTGTGACGTTCTGTGAGGAACCGCGTGAAGAAGAGTACGGCACCGTGGTGGTATTTGAAGATATTTATGGCAACCGTTGGGATCTTTACCAGAACAAGTAAAATCCAAACTGTTTGCCTGTTAAACATAAAACACAGGGTCAGAAATTAATAATAATGACTCACTCATCCGAACTAAGCGCGGTTGGTGAGTCAACGAAATGGCTGGACATTAATAACAGTAGCCTTAAAGATTGCTGGTTTTAGATCCCAGACATTCAACAGATAAAATCATATGGAAGAAAAGCTCAAATTCATGATGTTGGCGCTTGAATATTCCCGCCGGGCATTGCCAGAATGCAGACCTAATCCCCCTGTCGGCTGCGTTATTGTTCATAACGGCGTTGTCGTTGCTAAGGGTTTTACACATCCACCAGGCCACCACCATGCCGAAATCGATGCGCTCACAAAGCTTACATTCCCCATTAGCGAATGCGAAGTATATGTCACTCTTGAACCCTGCTCTTTTCAGGGCAGAACGCCCTCTTGTGCTTTAATGCTTGCAGAGCTAAAGCCGGGGCACATTTATATTGCCATGGAAGATCCGCACCCTAAAAACAGAGGCGCGGGACTCAATATTTTAAAAAATGCGGGTATCAGCCTTACATCAGGTATCGGAAAACAGGCGGTCGAGACGTTTCTTTTCCCCTATCTGGATAAGTCTTCATGATAAACACCACTTTGTGGTGGCGCACTGTCTGGTTGACCTGGACAGTACTGCCTTCTCAGTAGCAATCGACCTTTTCAATAACTACGCCCATCACGCTTGATCCAGCGCTTCCCCCCTTTTCCGTGCCTGGCCACACATATGTAAACAAGCTCATGCCCATGTGCTACTGACTTTTCCGCCCCAACAGCGCTAACTGGCAGAAAAATCGCTATATGAATGATATGATTACCCCATTCGATTCAGTCAAAAAATACAGGTCGTCACCCTGAGGGCAAGATATGAACAATGAAGTCTCACTGAAATATTATGACATTGCCGATGAGTATTCGTCGGAAACGGAAACGCCGGTAAGCGAATCTGAACGTGACGCGCTGGCGCACTATTTCCAGTTGCTGATTGGCCGTTTAATGAATAATGAAGAAATCAGCGAAGACGCTCAGAAAGAGATGGCCGTTGAAGCGGGCATTAATGAACAGCGCATTGATGAGATAGCGACCTTCCTGAATCAGTGGGGCAACGAGGACTAATTTCGATACATGATGCGCGCTAAGCCGTGCATCATTTTTTGCCTATCCACGGCCTGTCCAGTCTGCTTTATTACGCCAGCCCATCCCCAATATCGTCACTCGTGGAATCCCCCGTTCCCATCGCTAACCGGGTTGATGCGCAGGTATTTTGATCATAGCGATAATGCGCCCTCTGCATGTACACCACGTTATCCGCCTTCTTTCTGCCAAACAGGACTGCGCCATGCCCGGCAAGTGCCGACATGCGCTAATGCTGTCTCCTGGCGTGCGGGAAAGCACCTGTGCCAGGGCACAGGTGCAGGCGATAAACGTTATTATGCGTGTTTGCCAAAGGAGGCGGATTCATCGTCCTCATCAGTAATATTAGGTTTCGACAGGCTGGCTTGAACGCCCCAAAAGTAGCAGACCAGAGACGCGACAATGATGAGGATCATATCTAAGGGTGCACCAATCGCCCCGCTTCCGCCGTAGGTACCGAGCATAGAAATCACCATTACCGCGATGTAATAAGCCAGCAGCCACCATGCGCACCGTAAATCCTGACTGAACTGGCTGTTCTTTTTACCAAAAATCGCATAAGCGACCCAGGCAACAATCAGAATCGGAATGAGGATCTCATTCACGGACCAGCCGCTCCAGTAAATCAAAAGCGTACTGGCTACAAACGCCAGCGGACTGAGAAACGCCGCAACTGGCAGACGGAACGGACGCTGCATATCGGGCAGGTGATTACGGAACGCGCCAAGGGTTATCGGGCCGGGCATGTAGGTAAAGACCGTTGCCGAGGTTACTGCGCCAATTAATCCGCCCCAGACCTGAAACTCAGAGGGCAGCGTCCAGGCAATGGCCAGCACCAGCGATAGCCACAACGCGCCACGAGGTACGCCAGATTTTGCATCCACTTCACCAAACACTTTGAACAGATGACCGTTACGCGCCCAGGCAAACAGCACGCGTGCGGCTCCTGCCAGATAGATGTTGCCGGTCCCGGCAGGCGAAATCACCGCATCGATCAGAATCAGGTTAATCAGCCAGGTCAGCCCCAGGCTGCGCGCCAGGTCGGCATAGGGAGACTGGAATACCTCCTTCAGCCCTGCCCAGCCATGTTGTGACAGCAAATCGGCCGGTACTGCCCCCATAAAGGCATATTGCAGGGCCAGGTAAATCACGAAGCTGACAGCAATGGCAATACCAATCGCCAGAGGCACGTTGCGCTGTGGATCTTTGGCTTCACTGGCAAAATCCACAGCCTGACGAAAGCCGAGGTAGGCAAAAACAATCCCAGCCCCCGTCAGCGAGCTGAAAACGCCATGTGCACCGCCAGGTGGTGACGGTGGCACATCAAGGTTCGGCGCATGAAAGTAAAGCAGGAGCGTGATGATAGTCAGTAACGGCACGATAAATTTGAAGGTGGTGACAATGGTGTTCACGCGACCAAAGAAGCTGACGCTCCAGTAGTTAAGCAGGAAAAACACCACCAGCAGCCCAATCTGTACAACAAACCCTAACCCCGTAGGGCTGCCGTCCGTGTGCCCCAGCGCGGGCCACCAATAGATTGCATACTGACGCACGGCCTCCACTTCGACCCCGGCAGTGCTGGTATAAGCCAGCAGAGAACTGACACCAATCACGAAGCCGACGATGTTGCCGTGGGAATAATTGGGATAGCGAACAAAACCGCCTGCGCGCGGCAGTGCCGAGGACAGCTCGGCGTAAACCAGACCAATCATCAGCACGATCACGGCACCCAGCACCCATGCCCAGCCGGTATGGCTGCCCGCATAACCAGAGCTGTTAAGCGCGGCATATAACCAGCCCGAACCGATCATTGAGCCGATGCCAAGTAATGACAGATCGACCAACCCTAATTTCTTTTTGAGACCTGTAGATGCCATGATATGCCCTTATCTGATTATTAGATGTTGTACGTGGGAATAAAGCATATTGTGTGCCAGCAATATTTTACTGTCGTAACTGTTTATGTAAGAAACATTCTGGATCACAGAACCTGACAGATAAGGGTTTCAGGAAGGCGTTTAAACAGAAATAAAAATATCCGTCGACATTTATAGCGATATTAAGCATGAGATCAGGGTGCAATGCGCACTGCAATGATCCAGAAAATACAACGCGACGCTATTTGAAACATTCCGTCACCAGTGCAAAAGTTGTGACATATATCTGGGTCGAGCCGCTGTCAAAACCGTGGCGAAAAAACGCGGTAATACTGCCATCCTCTGAACAGATAGCGGCATTTCGTGGGTCTGCCTCGTCAAAGATCCGATAGATGACATCATGCAAAATAACGTGCGTGGCTTTCACCCTCCGCCATCGCTGCTCACAGGCTGCACGCTCATGCGCTACAGGTGATGGCGAACACGTTCAGGGTTAAATGAGAACAGCGGCCAGGGCGGATATGGCCGCCGCTGTCCGTATTACACCTGATACTATTTTCAGGTTTATTAACGCGTTAATTTCTGAAAATCATTAAAGCCACGGAGAGGGTTATGGATATCAATCCGTCATTTTCAGGAAAAGAATCATGAGAATATCGATTTCTTTGGCACCCATGCTGTCGATTGAGGAGCCTGTTTCTGAGGGTTATGAAAGCCATCAAACCTTTTGTCATTGCGATCCTTAAAAGGTGCAGATATTCATTTTCCTTTGAGCATTGTGTTTAACTGCTCAATTACCGCCCAGATGCAGTCAGGGTGTTTACGACTTTCAATCATACCAATGCGAATATGGTGATTAGCCGATTATTCGCCCCATTTCGCCCTTTTCAAATAACGCGTCATGTTTAGCAAGCAGCCGCATTACAGGCGATACAAAAACGCGAGAGCCGTTTCATCCAGACAGCCTGTCGACGATGATGGCAGCGTTAATAATCTGTTTTCCCTGACCCCGTGATGACCGGCTTAAAGACGTAGCAAGGGCAGAACGGTAACAGCCCGCCCCTGAACGCCCTGGCGGGATCAAATACGCCGTAAGAACGCTAATAAAACCTGTACTGCGCTGAGCTTAGCCCGCCGTCAGTTATCAGGCGAAGGCATTACGGGGGATTTTCCCGTGTATAGAGTCTCGTTAACAAATGTGTTTAGATACCAGAACCTTAAAGCCTGTGAAACGTGACTATGAATCCAAGGGAAACCATTCTCAGCGAGTTCAATGCGTTGTCTGCTGAACTGCAGCGTGCTGCGGAATACTCACTGCAGAATACCAATCAACTGGTTGTGCAATCGATGCGCACCTTTGCCCTGCAGGCCGGGGTCAAACCTGCCACCCTGCTACGTCTGGCAAAGCGACTGGGTTACAGCGGCTGGGGTGAACTTAAAGATGCTTTCATCGATGATATTGGGCTACGCAATGATACATATGTATCCAAAGCGGAAAAGCTCGTCGCGTCGGGTCCGCAGTCTCAGCTCTACAGCGAGATGTTTCAGGCTCACCAGGCCAATCTGGAATTCACATATAACCAAAACCGTCCGATGATGGAGCAGTCCGTGTCCCTACTGGATGCGGCTGAGAATGTCTACGTCTGCGGTTTCCGCGCCAGTTTCCCCATTGCCTGGTCGCTGTTCTACGTCTACCGGCTGTTTCATCGCAAGGTAACATTGATTGATGGTCTGGCGAGTAATATCGAAGTCTTTACCCGGGAATTCACCTCTCGGGATTGTGTGTTGCTCATCAGCTTTGCCCCCTACTCGCGTGAATCGCTGGCGGTATTGCGTGCCGCACAACAGGCGGGCGCGAAGATCGTGGCGATTACCGATTCTCTGGTTTCGCCCCTGGCCCAGGCCGCCGACTGTAAAATGTTGTTTTCCATCGACAGCCCGTCATTTTTCCCTTCCGTTGTTTCTGGCATGGGGCTGGCAGAGTGCTTACTTGCCATGCTGGTCGCGCGCCACGGCCGTGATGCGGTGAATAAAATTGAAAATGCTGAACGCTATTTAATTGAATCGGGTGCCTATGTGGTACAGGGTAAAACCTGACAGAAAGAGACAAAGGGATCGGTCATAAGAAAACAGAATACATTTGAATCATAATTTCATTGACCTGATTCAAATGAATCCTGCAAGATGCGCAGAGTGTATACAGCGTATTCAGGAGCAGGGTCCAGCATGAGCCACATCATCCACCGTAGTTTGCGTAGCACGCCCGCCGTGGCAGCGCGCGCACAAGGCGCGTACCTCTATGATACAAGCGGTAAACAGTATCTGGACGCCTGCGGCGGTGCTGCCGTTTCCTGTTTAGGACACGCACATCCCGATGTCCTGGCCGCGATGCATCGCCAGATCGATCAGTTGGCTTACGCGCATACCAGTTTTTTTACCAGCGACACGGTGGAACACCTTGCCGATCACCTGACGCGAAACGCGCCGGGCGATCTTAATTATGCCTATTTTGTCTCTGGCGGTTCAGAAGCCGTGGAGACAGCCCTCAAGCTGGCCCGTCAGTACGTTGTTGAAATCGGTCAGGCTTCACGCACGAAATTTATAGCCCGCAAGCAAAGCTATCATGGCAACACGCTGGGGGCGCTGGCCGTGGGCGGTAATGAATGGCGCCGCCGTCAGTTTGCGCCGCTGCTTATCGACGTTATCCGTGTCTCCGCCTGTAATGAGTATCGCGATCGGCTTGCGGATGAAACCCAACAACACTATACCGATCGCCTGCTCACCGAACTGGAGCAGGCCATCATGGAAGCAGGGCCGGAAACCATAATTGGCTTTTGTGCGGAAACGGTGGTCGGCGCAACAACCGGCGCGACGCCGCCAACGCCTGGCTATCTGAAAGGCGTGCGCCGCCTGTGCGACAAATACGGCATTCTCTATATCGCTGATGAAGTGATGTGTGGCATGGGGCGTACCGGCACGCTGTATGCCTTTGAACAGGATGACGTGGTGCCCGATTTAGTCACCATCGCCAAAGGACTGGGCGGCGGTTATCAACCCATTGGCGCCGTGCTGGCGAGTGAGAAAATTGTGTCAGCGATCAAGGCCAGTAGCGGGCTGTTCCAGCACGGTCATACGTATATCTGTCACGCCACCGCCGCGTCGGCAGCGCTGGCGGTTCAGCAGGTGATTGAGCGGGATAATTTGCTGGACGCGGTGAAACAGCAAGGTGCTTATCTGCACAACGCACTGCGTGAGGTGCTGGGCGAGTTACCGCATGTCGGCGATACACGCGGCCGCGGTCTGTTTGCCGGTGTTGAGCTGGTCTCCGATAAAGCAGGTAAAACACCTTTTGATCCGGGCCTGAAACTCCATGCGGCCATCAAAGCAAACTGTATGGCACGCGGATTAATGGTCTATCCCATGGGCGGCACGGTGGACGGCCAGTATGGCGACCATATTCTACTCGCCCCGCCGTTTATCGTGACGACCAGCCAGCTTGATTTTGTGGTGGATACGCTGAATACCGTCATTCGTGAAGAGACAGCCAGATTATGATGAACCGTTTACCCCCGCTGAAAGCAGATGAGTGGGACGATGAGCAACGCGTACTGGCTGAAGAGATCATTAACGGTCCGCGCGGCGCACTGCTTCCCCCTTTTGAGCCGCTGTTACGCAGCCCGGAGCTGATGGCGCACGCACAACGCATGGGTGAATATCTCCGCTACCGCAGTGCGCTGGGGCAGCGCTTATCTGAGCTGGCGATTTTGATGACGGCACGGCACTGGTCGCAGCCCGTGGAATGGGCGATTCATGCGCCGATAGCCCGTGAAAAAGGGATTTCAGCGGCAGCCGTGCAGGCCATCAATGAAAAACGTCAGCCCACGGATTTACAGCCGGACGAGTGGGTCATTTACGATTTCTGCCAGCAGTTACATCAGCAGCAAAACGTCAGTGAGACCACCTGGCAGCAGGCCATCGGTTTATGGGGCGAAAAAGGGGTGGTCGATCTGATTGGCATTAACGGTTATTACAGTTTTCTTTCCATGGTCATGAACGGCGCGCAGACGCCGGTGCCCGATTCACGGGATCACATTATTCCGGCGTAAGCTTTGGATTAAATCAGGGCACGTCCTGACCTGCCCTGAATAATTAAATTTTTCCTTTTTTATATCCCGATGCACGCCATCGGGTGTCATTCACTGCACGCTATTACACTGACGCTGAGGGTTATTATGTCTGGATTATTCAATAAGTTAAAAGTTGCATTCGCGCTGATGGCCTGTTCCGCCACCTTTGCTGTGACGGCGCAGGATAAATTAGTGGTCGGGGTTGATACGGCATTTGTGCCTTTTGAATTTAAACAAGGCGATAAATACGTTGGCTTCGATATTGATTTATGGAATGCCATCGCAAAAAAAATGAATGTCAGCTATGAATTACGTCCGATGGACTTTGGCGGATTAATTCCCGGCCTGCAATCCCGCAATCTGGATGTTGCCATGGCGGGCATTACCATTACTGAACCCCGTAAGCAGGTCGTGGATTTTAGTGATGGCTACTACAATGCTGATTTATTGATTGCAGTAAAAAGCAGCAACACGTCAATCACCAAATTCAGCGATTTGGTGGGCAAAAAAGTCGGACTGAAGCAAGGCACTGCCGCCGCCAGCTTTATGAAAGGCAAATATAAGGCAGACTATGTTGAATTCCCCAACATCGATAATGCCTACCTCGATTTACAGGCCGGTAACCTGGATGCTGTCGTGCACGACTCCCCGAATGTCCTCTACTACGTTAAAACTGCAGGCGATGGCAAGATTAAAGCCGTTGGCGAGAATGACAGCATTCTGCCCCAGCAGTACGGCTTTGCCATGCAGAAAAACAGCAGCCTGACACCCAAAATCAATGCGGCCCTTAAGGCACTGCGTGCTGACGGTACCTACAACAAAATCTATGTGAAATGGTTTGCTAAACAACCGAAATAATCCCGCCAGGCCGGTGTACGCCGGCCTCGTTTCGTTCCATGGGTTGAATTATGAACTTTGAAAGTAAATATATTTGGGAATCGTTGCCGATTCTTTTGCAGGGATTACAGCTGACGCTGATTATTTCACTGTCAGGGTTATTGGGTGGTTTTATTATTGGATTGCTGGCGGGCACCTGCCGTGCCTTGGGTGGCCGAATAGCAAAAACACTTTCGCTGATTTTTGTCGAAGTTATTCGCGGTACCCCGATCATGGTGCAGGTGATGTTTATTTATTTCGCGCTGCCCATGGTGTTGCCTATTCGTATTGATCCGGTCACGGCAGCCATCGTGACGATTGTGATCAACTCGGGCGCTTATATTGCTGAAATCACCCGCGGTGCCATTCTCTCTATTAATAAAGGCTTCAAGGAAGCAAGTCTGGCCATGGGCTTATCGCAACGGAGTACGCTGTGGCATGTCATCATGCCTTTGGCGCTGCGCCGTATGATCCCTGCGCTAGGTAATCAATGGATCATCAGCATTAAAGACACGTCGCTGTTTATTGTGATTGGCGTGGCCGAGTTAACGCGTCAGGGCCAGGAGATTATTGCCGGTAATTTCCGTGCGCTTGAAGTGTGGACCGCCGTGGCGATGATTTATCTGGCCGTCACGTTGTGCCTGAGTTTTCTGCTTAAGCAACTGGAGAAAAGGATGCATATTCTATGAGCATCGTTGAATTTAACGCGGTATCCAAAAACTTTGGCACGACACAGGTTCTGCACGATATCAATTTAAAGATTGAAACCGGTGAAGTGGTGGTCATTATTGGCCCCTCAGGTTCCGGAAAATCCACGCTTCTGCGCTGTATTAATAAGCTTGAGGAGATCTCCACCGGGACGTTGCTGGTCGCCGGAAAACACATTACCGATCCCCATGCCGATGCGTGCGAAATTCGCCGCGAAGCCGGGATGGTGTTTCAGCAGTTTCATCTGTTCCCGCATCTGACGGCGCTGGAAAATGTGATGTTCGGACCGATTCGCGTGCGTAAGCAGAGCAAAGCCGCAGCACGTGAACAGGCGATGGCGTTGCTGGATCGTGTCGGGTTGCGCGAACGCGCCGATCACTATCCTTCTGAACTCTCAGGTGGTCAGCAGCAGCGCGTGGCGATTGCCCGGGCGCTGGCCGTGAAGCCGAAAATGATGCTGTTTGACGAACCCACCTCAGCACTGGACCCTGAACTGCGCCATGAAGTGTTGAAAGTCATGCGCTCTCTGGCCGAAGAAGGGATGACCATGGTCATTGTCACGCATGAGATTGGCTTTGCCCGTGATGTGGCCTCACGTTTGATCTTTATTGATGGTGGCACCATTGCCGAAGATGGCTCACCTGATATGCTGCTCAACGCCAGTAGCAACCCGCGTCTCAAAGAATTTTTGCAGCATGTCTCCTGAACAGAAGTGAATAAAAACGCGATGAAAGCACTCACAGTCCATGGTTCCGCTTTTGCAATCGGTCAGCAGCTCGGTGAATTTGGCCGTGAAGCCTGGCACAGCAAACTCACCTTAACGGCGCTATGGCAAACCGTCACGGCGATGAAAGACGCTGAACAGACACAGGCTATGCGCCAGCTGGTTCAGCAGCAGTACCCACTTATCTGGCAGGAGCTGGAAGGCCTTGCAGAGGGTTTACAGGCACCGGTTGATGAGGTCTTTGCATGGAACTGCCGGGGCGATTTGGTGCGCTCGACCTCCGATGGCTGCACCACCGTGGCGGGAACCAATGCGAAGGGTGAACGGATTATTGCCCACAACGAAGACGGTTTTCCGCAGCTACGGGATGACTGTGCGATGGTCACCGTCATCCCGGAACAGGGCCTGAGATTCACCAGCTTTGCCTATCCGGGTTCGATTTGCGGTCACACCTTTGCCGTGAATGAGAAAGGGATTGTCAACACGGTCAATAACATTCGCGCGGTGCATCGCCCGAAGGGCCTTCCCCGGCAGATACTGGCGCGTGCGGCGCTGAATGCGGCAAGCCTGGATGAGGCAATCACTATCCTGACGGCGGCACCGCGTGCGGGTGCGTTTCACCATACCTTAGGGCAACGGGGCGACAGCCGCCTGTTTAGCGTGGAAGCGACCGGTTCCGGCTGTTCTGTCACACCATTGCGCGATGTCTTCGCCCATGCCAATCACCTGATTCATGCAAAACTCGCTACCACTGAACAGGTGATTACTGAGAGCTCCGGCTCACGCCAGCAGCGTTTAAACGAATGGCTGGAGACACAGGCACACCTTGATGGCGCGGCGGCAAAAGCCATCCTCTCGGATCAACATGACGCTGCCCTGCCCATTTATCGTCTGTCACCCGATGATCCGGATGAAGAGAACACGCTTGCGACGGCCGTGTTTATTGTGGATAACGAGAAAACGACCTTGCAGGTTTTTACGCTGGATCGGCACCATGCGGTGCAACAGTACTGCATTGAATGACAGGCTGCGCCCCGGCTGGCAGCAGCGCGAGATAATGCGAGGTCTGACGGCAGGCAAAGTGTGGCACTGGCGAATGAGCGTTTTTAGCAACGTCGATGAATCAATGTTGCCGCTGTATTTGCGCCATCAGCAGGCTGAACATCAAGGTTAGTAGAAGCCTGATGGAGTGAAACTGATGGCGGCGACAGATAGCGTTAACGCCAGGGATAGTCGGAGCCACCGCGCCGCCCCTGTTCGGCGCGGTGGCTGGTCACCTCTTCTCCGCACACCGCCAGAGCCTGTCAGAAAGGCGCATTGGCGATCTCGCCACAGTCAGCGGCCTTCCCGACCAAAAAGGGCCACAACCACGGCTTTTGTCAGGGCCGCACGCCGTGGGACAACATCGTCAGGTCTGTCTCTTCTCCGACACCGATGTCCGACGAGCGCGAGGCGGCTGTCACGCTGAAAACCCCGATTATCAGCCAAGCACATCCTGCACGCAGGCTTTAAACACTTTCACCCCGAGCGCGAGCGCGTCGCGGTCAAAATGCATCTCCGGATGATGCAGGCCGGGCGTCAGGTTAGCGCCCAGCCCCCAGAAGCCGCCTTTGATCTGCGGACGAAGGCGCAAATAGTGGAAAAAATCTTCACTGCCCGGCGTTGATTTCGGCGCTGTGAGGCCGGTTTCGCCAAACACACGGCGAATACCTCGTGCGATCACCTCGGTTGCCTCGTCATGGATAATGGCGGCGGGCATCTCTTTCAGAACGCGGATGTCCGCACGCGCGCCATACGCGGCGGCGCTGCTCTCAATTGCGCGCAGCACCTGCGGCTTGAGGACATCCATCGCTTCGTTTTCTGCGGCACGCAGATCCCAGCACACCTGCGCTTTATCCGGAATCGAATTGGTGACGCCCGCATCGCAGAGAAAACGCGTCGCTTTTGCGCTCCATGTCAGCGACGGTGCAAGATGAATGCCGTTCACCGCCTGCACCGCATGGGCAGCGGCATCCAGCGCATTGACGCCTAAGTGCGGGCGCGCAGCATGGGCCGCTTTGCCATGGAACATCACTTCAACGGTGGCGGACGCCGAGTAGTACATCGCTGGCACGGCCTGCCCCATCGGGCACTCCTCCAGCGGACGCAGGTGGAAGCCGAGCAACATATCGACATCATCCAACACGCCGCCTTCGGTAAGGGCAATTGCCCCGGTGCCCAACTCTTCGGCTGGCTGGAAGATAAACTTCAGCTTGCCGTTTTTCACCAGTCCCTCCGCCATCACCTCCTGGGCGGTAGTCAATACGACCGTGGAATGGCCGTCGTGCCCGCAGGTGTGGCGCGCCACATGCTGACCATCAATGATATGTCCCAGCGCATCCATATCGGCGCGCAGCGCCAGCGTCGGACCAGGCTTACCGCTGTCCAGTACGGCAACAATACCGGTGGTGTTATTCACCTTGCGCGTAACCTGGTAGCCCGCCGCCGCCAGCACGTCCGCGATATAGGCGGATGTTTTGTACTCTTCGAACCCCAGTTCCGGGATTTGGTGCAGGTAATTAAAGTGCTCAAGTGTACGTGACACGTCTTACTCCTTAGTGCTCAGGCAATAACGCGCATAATCAGCATGGCGATTACGGCATTGAGAATGCTGACCGCCATCAATAACGGCCAGTACTTCTTCGGCACATCGGCCACGCCCAGCAGGCGTCCCATGTACTGGAGTTGCGACCCCATCAAAAAGATAGCGGGCGCGAGAATGGTGATCTGCCCCACATCAAGTTGGCCTTTGCTCAGCAGGCTGACGGCCACACCGGTTCCGGCAGAGGAAGAGAGCCAGGCGGTTAACAGCACGGTGATCGCTTCGCCCGGCAGGCCGAAAAGCCCCATCAGCGGTGCGCAAACGTGCCCAATAATCTGCATCACGCCCAGTAAATTGAGCATTTCGGCGATCACATAGGCCATTAATACATTCGGCATCAAATTATTAATGGCGATATGAAAACCCTTGCGCGCGCCAATAACGAAAATATCAAACGGATTACTGGAGACTTTTGCTTGATTACTCATTGTCGAAATCTCGCTTATAAACAGTATTTAATGCCAGGCGAACCACGGCTGCGCCAACGAATTTAAGGACGAACATTAAAACCAGCGGAATAATGATCGGGATGGTTAAGGAAGCGAACATTGCCGATCCGATGGAAAAATAGTTATTAATCAACCCGGCACCGGAATACTGCCATGACCCCATAATCACCACATCTTTGCGGGTGATCTTTTCGCTGTCATAGAGTTCTTTCGTTAATGCCGCACCGGCATCGGTACTTTGCAGATCGGTAATTAATGCCAGACCGGTGTAACCTGGAATGCCGAGCAGCGGTTTTAACAGCGGCGTGAGTAATTTATGCGCCGCACGGATCGCACCGTAATGGGTGAATATTTCCAGCAGGCCGAGCGCCAGCATCACCGTTGGCACCAGCGAGAGCGCAAAAAGAAAACCGGCTTTGGCGCTCAGGCCGCCGCTGCCGATAAAGGTGTTGGTTTCCGGCGTCTTCATCGTGCCGAACGCGCCGCCAAGCGTGGTGAAATCGAACGCGCCCAACCAGGCCATGCCATCCACTTTAAAAAAGAAACCGGAGAAGACCAGCAGCACAATGACCAGTGAAATCCACGCGCCAGGCCCCACTTTCCACTCCTCTGCTGCCTCTTTTTCTGGCTGCTTCAGTGTTTTTGATTCGCTCATATCATCTCTCTTTACATGTATAATGGAAAAGTCCTGATACTAAGCAGGATCCATGCCTGAATAGCCCAGCCGTAAAATAAACGCCTTTCGCCAGGCTGATTTTTGCAATAAAACCCCTTCCCGAAAAATAACGAGAAATTCAAGCGCATTAGCGGGAAAATTATTTCATCGTGCACGTATAAAAGCGCAATGAAATACGTTCTCCCCTTTTCTGGGCGCACTTTTGGTGCAGTGAGACTGATTTCCTTTTTCTTTTTTACTGACGTACCAAATTTGGCGGTTAATTTGATTATCACTATTTAAACGGCTTGATAAATAGCCATCAAGTGATGTTATTGTTGCTCTCAGGTCAACAGTAATGAGGGAATGCGGCAGATGTTCCAGGATAAACAGGTGGGTTACCTGTATGAAGTGGGTAACCAAGGCGGCATTCGCCGCGCGGCAGATATCCTTGGCGTTAACGCGTCGGTGGTCAGCCGCCAGATCGCCCAACTTGAACGTGCGCTACAGCTTCCCTTGCTGGAACGGCGCGGGCGTAATGTGGTATTGACCGAAGCGGGACGGCTGCTGGCGGAGGACTATTTTGCCAGCCGCCAGCGGCGCGAAAAGCTGGAGAGCCAGCTTAAAGATCTGCGCCATATGCGCGGCGGAACGCTTTCGGTGCGCATTGGCGGCGGACTGATCACCGCGTTTATCGAAGGAGTCATGCGCGAGTTTGCCCAGTCTTACCCGATGGTGTTTGTCGATATTGTGGTCGGCAGCATGCAGGAGATGATGAACGATATCGTCAGCGGCGAAGCCGATATGGCGCTCGCCTTTGGCCCGATTGGCACACCGGAACTGAAGCGCCACAGTTTCCAGTGGGGGCCGATTTGCGCCGTGGTCGCGCCACAGCATCCTATCGCCGGTCACGCCAGCATCACTATTGAAGAGTTGAACGCTCATCCGCTTATCGCTCTGACGGAGAACTTTGGCTTGCAGCGCCACATGAACGCCATGTTCAAAAGCCAGGGCCTGCAATTTCACCCGGCCTACCGATGCAACCTGTTCTCCACCGCCATGAACCTCAGCCAGGCGGGGCTCGGTGTCTCATTTATGACTGCCTATGCCGCCGCCGACCCCATTCGTCAGGGGACACTTGTCGCCGTCCCGCTCGACCACCCGATCGCCAGTAGCGCCCAGTGTCACCTGTTACGGAACTCAGACAGGCGCTTTACCCCAGCCGCCCATCATATGTGGCGACTTCTGCATAATGCGTTTCGTGACAGATAAAAATAGCGACTCCCGTAAGCGTTGAGCGGCGTGATTTTTTTGAAATGTCGTCATGCGGGATGGGTGGATCCTGAACCTGGCCTGTAACAGAGATGCGCTCACAAGGCACGGCATCGCCAGTGGTGTGAGCGTCGGGCCTGACAAAGACCGGGTGGCGGGCAACGTTCTGCTAAAGGTGAGTCAAAATGCCTGTGTACATAATCTCAGCCTGTTGATCAACCGAGGCTTCGGCATCAGTATGACGGGCTTACATCAGTCAGAAGATGGACTTATCGGCATTTAAAGTCGCGGTGAGCGAGGAGCGGACGTCTCACTTATGATATGTATCCAACGCCTTGAGCATAACTTTCCTGAGTAGCATAAAAAACGTGAAGTTAAGAAAGGTCTTTGCACATAAACACACTCAACGGATCTGCTGCATACGGGGGGAATGCATCGCATATTTCGTACCCGCACTTACGATAAAGTGCGATGGCCGGTTGCTGATTAATCCCCGTTTCAAGCCGTAATAAGCACGGAGTCTTCTCTGAAGCCATCGTCTCGATTGCGCTGATTATCCGCTCTCCGAGCTTCCTGCCCCGGTATTCCGATCGAATATAAACCCGTTTAATCTCAGCTGAGCCATTTTCCTGAAACAGCAAAGCACCACAACCCGCAGGTGCGCCGCCTTCATCACGTACGATAACGCAGCGGAGCTGCTCGTCATTAACGGTTGAAAGATCCAGACAGTGATTACTTTCTGCAGGATACAGTTCGCGCTGAAAGGCATCGAGCTCGCTGACCAGCCACGCCAGGTCAGAATCACTTTTATCCACTTCTGAAATGCTGAACATTCACTATCCTCGACAGCTAAAAGTCCTCATGGATATTGATAAAGACTTCACGACTCCATAAGAATTGAATAAACCCATGAGTATAGTCTAAGGAGAACATTTAACCATCTTTTACTTTTCTCAAAATCAAAGGCTTGTATATTGATGAGCTAAAGAAGAGTGATCCAAGCGCAGCGAAAGCGAGAAAAAGAAAACACTTTTCTGCAGTGAAGTGGTCTATACCAACAACAATCACAAAACCTAACAAAGACTGATAGCTTCTTGATATCATATCGGAAGTGGCTATTATTTCTGAAAACTTACTTTTGTCAGTAAGCTCCTGCCCTGAGCTATATAATGAAATTTTAAGTAGCGACAACCCTAAATATATGATGAATGTTCCTGATAAATAACTCAAAACCAGAAATTTAGTCAATGGAACGGACCATATCAGACAGCCTACAGATATTAGCACGGCCCCTGAAATAAAGGATTTATTAATACTTTCAATTTTGAATATTTTCCCTGCCATCAAGCTTCCTACTAACAAAGAAAAAGTACTCATACTTGAAAACAAAGCAACAACAGTAGAGTATGAAGATACATAGATAATATTTATGTGATTAATGAGCTCTTTGTAGTTATCAGTAAGAATGTAAGTCGATATAATTTCATAAGCAACCATAGATGTAATTATGGATAATCTAAAAAAAAGAATGTTTTTTTGAACTTTATCATTGAAAATATAAGTAAAACCTGAAAAAATACTTTTCTTTTGAGATAGATTGTCAGGTGTCCATTCTTCAAGTGAGAAAACTATACATGTAGACATCAGGAAAAGAAAGCTTTCGACATAAAAAATAAATTTTATCCCAAAGATTCCTATTGTCAGTGAGGATATAATAGGTGCTATTAAACCGAAAGAATTATAATAAAACTGCTGTTTTGAAACAAAACTTATTCTTTCTTCACTATCAACAAATTTCTGAAATGCCACGTTTTTCAGTGTCGTGTTTAATCCTGCGCAAAGAGATATCAGAGTTGATAAAATTGCAAGTACATAGATATTCCAAGTGAAAGCTATAGTTAAACAAGTTACAGATCTGGCGAAGTCAGTGAAAATGCTTAGTTCTCTCATTGATAAAATTTTCAGTAAATGAGGAATGAGAAAAAAAACAAGCATACTTGAGATTAGTCTCAAAGATATAATGTAGGCCGTTTTTTCGGGTGATTTGGTAATCATGTAGGCCATTGTAATAATTGCCACATCACTAATGCCCGTGCCAAATGAGGAAATGACATCTGTCAAAAGCAGCTTGTTTTTATTTTCCATTTTCCACCTCTGCATTTATTTTACTTTATTCAAAAATGGTATCTCTCCCAGGCTCATTAAGTGTGAGCAATGATTACATACATGAATAAATTTCCTTTGGTCAATATCTTTCCCATAAGCATGAGTATAGGTTATTCCACAATTGGAACAGATTTCATATTCTGCTTTTTGAATATTGTAATTTTTGTTGAGTCGTTCCAATGACTCAAAGAAGTTAAACCCTAATCCGGGCCAGAGACCTGAAAGCAAATCAATCATGAAATAGTTTATATCCCTATTATGATCTCCCCTGTCATAATCTGTCGGAGAACCTTTTTTTGAATGTGTCTCAGGTGCAACGAATTTTAGATAAAGCGTCAACTCTTTCTTTGTAATTGTCCACAGAGGAGATGTATGAATGAATTCTCCCCATGTTTTCAAAGGTGCGGATTCACCTAATAAAGTCCCGAGTGTGTATGTCCTAAACACGCTGGCAAACAAATCCTCGAAATGATATCCAAATGAAATTGTGGAGATTTCTCTTTCACGGGCAAAGCGTTCCACACATGCACGCATAACGTGATGCCACAGCGTGATTGAGTGGCCACGACCTTCTGTTACAAGAATTTTTTCAATTGCATTTTCAAATCCATTTTTAAAATTCATTGTTTCATTTACATACTCTAAGGGTAGAACCGTGTAATCTTTTACTCCAAGATTTTGAATGGCTTCCATAGCCACTTTAATGTCCTTTGTAGAAGCGGCTGTATCTGCCACTGTCACGCCAACGAGTTCATGAGGAGGGAGCTTATCTTTGTTCCTTCTAAGCAAATAAAGCAAAGCCAGGCTGTCTCTGCCGCCAGACAACGCTAAAACAATTTTTTGATTCTCGATTATGAGTTTTTTTTCCATGATACCCTGGACAAACATATCATCTACATATTTGACAAAGCTATCAGGGTCGAACTGAGTCTCCTTCATCTCACAAATGCCGTTATCGTTGAACCACAAAACATTTTTTGTGTAAACTGATTCAGCATCTGTTTTAGTAGATTCGACCCCTTCATCTTCCCACAGCCTCAACGTTCTGCAGTATTCAGGTAGCTGATAAGCCCGAACCATATCTAAGACGATTTTGTCATTGTTATTAATCTTGTAGGTATGGTCATCAATTATTTTTTCATTGACATAACAAATGACTGAATCTCTAGGTATATAATTTCTCTTCAAAAAAACACGTAACGGTTCTTCATCATGCGCTTTAAGAATGTGAACCTTATCAAGCCTGTCTTTTAGAATGATTTTCACACTATTCATAGTAATTTCCTCATCATAGGCCTGCTGTATTACAGCAGGCCTAAAATTAGTTAAAATTAAATATGAGCGATGAAATCCGAAATGCTCATCAGTAGGTTGGCGTCACGTTTGATTCGACCCTGCACCATAGTGCTTATTGCGCTAAAGCAGATGTCTTTAGGTTCTGATTTATAGAGCTTGATAGGCTCAGGTTTTCTCGCGAAAACAGGCTGATAAAGCTTTTCTGCGGTTGATTGCATCTTATTACTCCTATCTGTTGAAATGGACAGAAATACTTGTGCCGATCAAAATAATACATTGCTTAAGCATTAGGTTAGCTAACCACTACGGGTCGGCTTACATAAATTTACATAACCATAATTTAATGTCAACAATTTGCGTGTAGATTATTTTTACAAATTAATCAATAACTTAACAATTCAACTTAAACAAAACCCAAACGGAATCAGTATAATTTCAACTCTTAAATAACCTTATTAATTTAAAATAATTTCACCATTAATTAGATGACAATAAATAAGGGTGCTAATGGGTTTGCGTCTAACAAGTTCCTCGCAGCTTGTATTCCACTGGGATATTTGGTGAGCGTTTATGTATTTCAGTTGCACATTTTTTGTAAAAGAGAGTCCAACTTTACTGAAGTTAGCTTCTTTGTATCGTCATAGTTAGCCCATTCAACAATTTGATAGACAGCGCGTTTGGAATATTAAATGGTTAAGTTTCGCTTAAATTATCTTCACTCGTTTTCATCCAGCATTAAAAACAGCTTTGTTACCAAAATCCTTGCAAATTTCACAACCGTAGCGGCTTGATCATCTCTTGAATTTAATATTTCTGCGATTATATACAGTATCGTTGAAGAATATAAAGTTGTGCTTAAATCATGATAGCTTTGAATGACTGAAAGGTAACGGCTAATCCAGGAGACGTAAATGTGTAGCAATCCCCCATCTGAGCGCGGCACATCTTCCATTAATCAGATCGAAAACGGAGTAACTCGCGTTGGGTTGTGCATACCTGTGAAAATCATCCACAGTTCCACTTTTTAGAATCGCAAGCACACCCTGAATGACCTGCCCGTGAGACACAATACATATTGTTTCATGATCTCTTTGTTTATCGAGATTGGATAAAAAATGCATAATTCGCTGCGAAGCTTGTGAGAGAGACTCCCCCCCTGGCGGACAATACTCTGCATCAAGTTTGAATAACGCCTTTGCAGCGTCCGGATTTTGTTGCGAGAGCTGTACGGTTGTCATGCCTTCAAACTGACCAAATGCCTGTTCTTTTAGAGCCGGTTCAGCTATCAGTGAGCAACAAAAGCTTTCAGCCAGGCTCTGTCCCATTTGCCAGGCACGGCCAAGCGGAGAAGCGTAGACACATTCTACCCGGTAATCACTCGCTGCAAACGCTGCCAATAAGGCTGATGTTTGGCGCTCCCCCCGAAGAGTCAATGCGCTATCACTCTGTCCCTGAATAATACCTCTCACATTCCACTCGGTTTCCGCGTGTCGAACAAGTATCACTTGCATCATTAAAGGGCCATGTATGTTATTGATTTAAATACTACTAATTAAAAATATATCTCTGATATGATGGGATTTTCCTGCTCTGGGCCAAAACAGGAACAAGTGTAGCTGAATATTGTTATGTTCAGTCTCAGAAGTGATGCTTTGAACGACGTTGACGTCCACTCCTGGCACAAACCGGACAAATTCCACCATGAGCAAGAAGCAGGCATTGTTTTATGTAGCTTTATTTCGTTTCCAGATCCTTGCCATACCTTCACTTGCAGGGCTGACTCGTATGAAACCAAATTTTTCATACAACTCTGGCACATCAGCCATTAACGTAACATAGGCGCCATCACAGGCATTGTTATCGAGCCAGTTTGCCAAACTTTCCATTATTTGGCGGCCCAGCCCCCTGCCCTGATGCTGTGGATCTACAGCTACATCAACAATCTCCATATTGAGGGCGCCGTCACCCACTATACGTCCCATGCCGACGACAGTATTCTGTAAGCAGATATGGACTGCATAACAACTGTTGGGAAGCGCCAGGCGCACGCCCTCTGCGGGACGTGGCGTCAGCCCTGCGATGATGCGTAAACGGCAAAAATCCTCTACTGACGGAACAGTTTCAACAACCTGATAGCAAGCAGACAAAAGGTTATCCTCTGGTTAATAGTCCATTTTTGAGCACCAAATCGACTGGTTTAGGCACAAGGTCCAGTATGAGTGAACAGCACACATTTACTCATGGCGACTGAATATGTTCATTCTGGTAAACATCACATCCCTGCCGTCTCCCCGCATGCGCGCTCAGTGTGCTTCTGACGCGAATACTCTTTTTCCGGCACGCTTACGGTCCGTATAACCAACACTACACCTTATGGTTTCTAGGCCGCTGCGTGGCTGTGCACAGTGCAGTAGTGTTATGCCGTTCTGGACGTCGGAAAGTGCAGGTTTCTGCGGGCGATAAACTGATTTTTATCGCTTAACGCGTTACCTGATTTCAGCACGTTACTCAGAAACCGAAAAGGAACTTATCGAAACTGCAGCAATTCCTGGCAATATCAGCAATATGAGGAATGATGCCTTGTTCACGATCGGCCCGATAAATTGCGCTGTATCTGACAAGAGGCAGCCTGGGTTTGAAATCAAGCTCCCTGAGTATCCCTTTTTCCAGCAAAGGCATTAAAGGTTTTCGGGGAAGATAGGTAATACCCATACCGGCAACCGTCAGCCCAATCTGGGCAAAGAGGTTGTTACAGACAATATTCCGGTCAAATTTAATGCCGCGCATTGAAAAATAGCGTTCATATATCAGACCTGTGCCGGACGTGGGACCCTGCACAAAAAAGGAATATTTTGCTGCTTCGTCAATATCAATTTTCTCTTCAGCGGGTATCAGTGCTGTCGACGACATCCAGGAATTTTCGACACTGCTCAGAAGGCACGCGTTGAGGCGAACGTCGTCGTACATGTCAGGTGCAATAATCAGATCGAGCTTGTCATTCTGGACGGAATCATACAGAACGGGAGAGGCATCCACGGTAGGCACTATCTGTACCCTGGGATAGACTTCCCGGATTTGCTGAATCAGCTCGGGTAGCCAGGTAAGGGATGTCAGCTCAGTTACGCCCAGCCGGAGTTGTGAAATCAGAACCTTCCTGTCGCTGATCCTCTCAAGCAGGTGGTTTCTTTTCTCTACCAGCTCCTGACTGTAAAAAAGAAGCTCTCTTCCCTTCTCAGTCAGCCGCGCATTTCTGCTCGACCGGTCAAATACCTCAATATCAAAAGAGACTTCAAGTTCATGTATGCGCTTTGATATAGCAGACTGCGTCATATTGAGCTTCTCCGCGGCCGCTTCAAAACTGCCGAGATTAACTATCCATATCAGCGCATCCATTTGTTTGAATGTTATCACCTGGGTTACCTCTTAAAACGGCCGACAAAAAGTCCAGAATGCTGCGAAAGCCGCACCCAGTCTCTGGTGTGCCCCACCATGTGTGAAAGAGACCTTTAATAGCAGGGGCGAAAAATTCCTGCTCAGATCACAGAACTGACATAGGAAATTCATATGTCTTCGCCGAAAAGCGCCTTTATTCCCATAAAAGAGGCGAGCTTACTGCTTTTACATTCACCGCTTAACGCCATATGTTTTTGATATTTATCAACTTTATAGCCGAAGTATCTTTCTTTCATGAAAAAAAGGACTGATTAACTATATCAAAATATCGCTAAAAACAATCTTTCATGGCCGATAGTATCAAACATAACCAGTTTGTTAATTTAATGTTAAAAATCACTGAGGCCATTTATGTCCATCCCAGGAAGCCATATCAATCCGCCCGCCAGACCACTGACACGCGCTGAACGTGAATCTTTCAGAGACGTTGTGACCCCACATCTCAGCGACAACATGTCGCGAAATATCGGTATTAGCGGTCTGCAGCGCTTCAATAAAACCGGAAAACTTATCGGTACCGCATTGACTGTAAAGGTGCGCGGCGGAGACAACCTTATGGTTTACAGGGCGATGACCATGATTGAAGAAGGCCATGTGCTGGTCATTGACGCACAAGGCGATACGAATAACGCCATCATCGGCGAGCTGATTAAACTTGAGTGTCTCCGCAGGGGATGCGCAGGATTTGTTGTCAATGGCGCCATCCGTGATGTTGCCTCGTTTGAACATACCCCTCTCTATGCAAAAAGCATCATTCACAAAGGACCTTTCAAAACCGGTCCCGGTGAAATAAACGTGCCTGTGAGCATCGGCGGTCAGGTTATCTGCCCCGGGGACATCATCATCGGAGACGAAGATGGCATCGTGAATTTTGCGTACGAATTTAAGGATGAACTTCTTAGGCTGGCGGCAAAACATGCGCAGAAGGAAGAGGCTGTAAAGGAAATGATTGCTTCAGGCCAGGAAGACCAAACCTGGTACACAGACCTGCTTCGTGAAAAAGGATACCTGTGATGAAACTGAATCAGCGTGTATCTCAACGATTAAAAAGCATCAAGCCATCACCCAGCATTGCCGCGAACGAGCTTGTCACTCAGTTGCGATCCGAAGGTTTTAATATTATCAATTTCACCATCGGAGAGCCTGATTTTGATACGCCCGAACATATTATCAAAGCGACCGTTGACGCCCTTAAAAACTCGGAAACGCATTACACTCCCGCAGCAGGAACGGTGGTTCTGCGTAAGGCAATCTGTGAAAAACTTGAGCGTGATAACGGGCTTCGCTATGAGTTAAACGAAATTGTCTGCGGTAGCGGCGGAAAGCACATCATTTTTCACGCTTTCGCTTCCACGCTGGATAAAAATGACGACGTCATTATTCATGCTCCTTACTGGGTATCTTATCCGGACCTTGCCATTCTGAATGAAGGCACACCGGTTATCGTAGAGGGTGATGAATCCAATGACTTTAAGCTCACGGCTGAGCAACTGGAAGAGAGCATAATGGCAAACACCCGCTGGGTGGTGCTTAATTATCCGAACAATCCCACCGGTGCGGTATACCGTGCTGAAGAACTCATGGCGCTGGCCGACGTGCTGCGAAAATATCCTGACGTGCTCATTATGCTTGATGAGATATATGAGCACTTTGTATACGAAGACGCTACACACCTTTCACTGGCCGCTGTCGCGCCGGATCTGAAAGAGCGGATACTTATTATTAACGGCGCCTCAAAGGGATATGCAATGACCGGATGGCGTCTTGGATTTGGCGCGGGTCCAGAGTGGCTGACCAGCGCTATCACCAAACTGATATCCCAGACAACCACCTGCCCGAGTTCGGTAAGCCAGGCGGCTGCAGTCGCGGCGTTCGCAGGTGATCAGCAGCCCGTAAAGGAGATGCTCACCATCTATACCGCGCGCAGAAAGCGCATTGTCGAACTGCTCAGCACTTTGCCAGGCCTTAGTTTTAACCCACCAGCAGGTGCATTTTACCTTTTCATTAATGTGTCCGGGCTGATCGGTAAAATAAAACCCAATGGAAGCCGTATAACCTCTGACGATGACGTCGTGGAGTATTTTCTACGTGACGCAGGCGTCGCAACCGTTACAGGCAAAGCATACGGGCTTTCTCCTTACTTACGCATTTCTTTCGCAAGTTCAGTTGACGTCATTGAAGAAGGATGCCGGCGACTCAAAACGGCCATTGCATTGCTTCGCTAGCAGATTCTTAATTATTAACCAACACCAGGTACGAACTAAATGAAAAAGCCAGGAATCCCCCTTGTATGGCAGATTGTTGTCGGCCTTGTGGCAGGCATTGTAATAGGTTACCTACTTAATCTATATCCCGCGCACAGTGCGTGGCTTATAGAACAGATATTTAAGCCTGCCGGCAATATTTTCATTAAATTAATGAAAATGATCGTTATTCCGGTTGTTTTTTCGTGCCTGGTAGTGGGTATCGCAGGTCATTCTGACAGTAAAGCGGTGGGAAGAATGGGGCTGAAGACCATTTTTTATTTCCTTTGCGTGACAACCACCGCCATTATCGTGGGCTTGATTGTAGGAAACGTGGTGAAGCCCGGCGCAGGGGCCGACCTGTCTTCGATGGTGCAGCATCAGGTCAGTGTCGCTACGCCCGCGTCAGCGAATCATGGGCTTGGTCAGGTGATCCTGAGCATTATCCCTGAGAATATTGTTGATGCTATGGCAAAAGGCAATCTGTTGCCCGTGATCTTCTTTGCCGTCATGTTTGGCATTGGTATTGCTTCGCTTGAAAATGAAAAAAAGGCGAACATGGTCAATTTCTTTTCTGCCATTGCTGATGGGATGTTCAAAGTTACAGGCATGATCATGGCCTATTCCCCTATCGGGATATTTGGCATGATAGCGGTAACGGTGACCGATTTCGGCGTCGCGTCTCTTCTGCCGCTGGTGAAACTGATTGCCACAACTTATATTACCGCCATTCTGTTTGTTATTATTGTTTTTGGACTCATCGCCCGATCCGTCGGCATTAATATTTTTACCATTATCCGCATTATCAAAGATGAATTGATACTTGCTTTTTCAAGCGCCAGCTCAACATCTGTTCTGCCACAGCTGATCCAGAAAACACAAAAGTGCGGCGTCGATAAAACGGTTTCAGGGTTTGTTATTCCTACGGGGTATTCATTTAACCTTGACGGTGCCTCTCTTTTCCTTGGCATCGGAACGCTGTTTATCGCGCAAATCTATGGCATTCACCTGACCCTTGCCGATCAGATGATGCTTGTTGTGACGATGGTCATTACCTCTAAGGGCGCAGCCGGTGTTCCTGGTTTTATGTTCGTCATTCTTTCCGCCACGCTCTCTAGCGCAGGTATCCCGTTAGAAGGCATTGCTTTCATTGCCGGCGTTTACCGCTTAATGGATATGCCTAATACGGCGCTTAACGTTCTGGGAAATACGCTGGCCCCTATTGTCATAGCCAAATGGGAAAACAAGTTCAGCGATAAACGCTACGCTGAAACTGTGAAACAACTTTAGATTTCAGTCTTTCAGGCAGGTTTACGGCGTATTTCGCTAAGTAAACTTTCATACATCGACGATAAAGAGGGAACGGCGTACAGCACAGACCTTAAATTAGCTCAAACTACGCCGTCGGCATTTACCGAATGGCCGGGCGATGTGGGTGCAGAACATTCCCTATAAAGGTTGTGTAACGCACCGCCCGGCACGCCTGTCAATATGGCCGTCAGTTATCAGGACAGTAACTGACGGGAGCTTTGCCCTAATGACATCCCTGAAAAGAAGGCATGCGTTTTTTGTTATCGATCCCTCAGGCATGCACTTTCTTTCCAGTTAAAACCTGACCCGCGGCGCAAAATGTAAGCGCCGCCGGCAGGTCCTGATAAGGGCAAAGACTTCACTTCTGAATCCAGTAAGGCCCCGGCCTGCCAAAGAGATATCCCTGTAGCAGAGGACATTCATATTTTCTGAGCCACTCAGCCTGTGCAGGTGTCTCCACGCCCTCTGCGGTAACTTCAACCTTTAGTTGACGACAAAGTGAAAGAACGGAGCTGACGATAGCTGCCGCTCCGGCATCCCGGTGCAGGTCGCTGATAAATGACTTATCAATTTTTATCCTGCTGAAAAGTCCGGAGCTGAGGTGGCTCAGGGAAGAAAAACCGGTGCCAAAATCATCCAGCACCATATCAATGCCTGTCTCCCTGAATTTCCGTATTACTTCATAACTGAACTCGGGGTTGTCGAACAGCGCGGACTCGGTAATTTCGAGTTCCAGCCTGTTTGGATGCAGCCCACTATGAATCAGGACGTTTTTCACTCTGTTCGCCAGTTGCGGGTCTCTGAACTGTCGGGGCGAAATGTTTACTGCCACCCGCGCCTGTCCCGACCAGCCTGCCATGTCAGTACAGGCACGCGTAAGCGCAAATGCGCCGATATCATGGATAAGCCCGGTTTTTTCAGCAAGCGGTATGAAAACGTCAGGCGGAACGCTTCCCCTTACAGGATGATGCCAGCGCAGCAGGGCTTCATATGACACGACTTCTTCACTTACGCTGCACACAACGGGCTGGTAAAAAAGCTGAAGCTCACCGTTCTCCAGCGCACCACGCAGGTCGTTTTCCAGACTGAAGCGCTCTTTCGCTGAACTGGCAAGCTCATCTGTAAAGATGACCCAGCCATTACGTCCGGCTGACTTGGCCGCATACAGGGCGATATCTGCTGCCGATAACATGCTTTCAGCATCCCGCGCGTAGCCCGGAAAAAGGCATACTCCGAAGCTGCAACCCGACGTGACCTTGCGGCCTTTCAGCATGAAGGGTTCCTTCAGCACTGCGGTGAGACGTGATACCGTTTCGCTTGCTTCTGCTGCTGAGCTTATGCCCGGTAAGACGGCAACGAACTCGTCGCCGCCTGTGCGGGCCAGTATATCTTCAGGGCGCAGGACGGACTGTAGCCGCGCTGAAACATCAATAAGCAGTGCATCCCCTGTGGGATGGCCCAGAACGTCATTGATGCTTTTAAAGCGGTCAATGTCAGAGACCATGACGGCAAAGGGGCTGTCGCCACTCAGAAGCGTCTCCAGCCTGGGCATCAGGCCACGGCGGTTAAGCAGCCCTGTCAGTGGATCATGCAGTGCCAGGTGATTAGCTCTTGCCGCTGCCTGATACTCTGCGGTGACATCCAGTATGGTATAGAGAAGATAGTCCTCTCCGCCGCCCGAATTCAGCCTTTCTGCAGAAATCCGCAGTGAAAATTCCGGTGCGGTATCGTCTGAAGAGACAGTTTCACTGAACCCTTCATCGGGAAGGAGATCATAGGCTTGCCTGAACACAGCACTCAGATCGGCTGGCAACGCCTCAGGGATACCTGTCAGGGTATTACCGCTCAATACCAGCGCCTGCAGATGGGGCGAATTCATGGCTGTCGGGTTCGCGCGTATTATGCCACCCGATTTTACGTCACACAGAATGAGGGCGCAGGGCGTGTGGCAGAACACAGCGTCGAGCACCTTATTGGTGTCTGATAACTCTGTTTCCCTTTTCTGGATAACCTGTTGAGCGATGCGTAGCGCCGCCCTTTCCTGATAATCATGCGAAACGTCCCGCACGATTTTAATAAAAGCAGCGTGTTCTTCCTCAGATGGGTTGAGAAATTCTATTTCGACTGATGCACGGAATGTGCTGCCGTTTTTCCGGAGGCGCCAGCCCTCGCCTGTAAACTTGCCATGCTCACGTGCATACCCCAGATCGGCCTCAGGTATGTTCCTGGCCTGTTCATCTTCATCGTAAAAAACCGAAATATGTTGCCCTCTGATATCACGGCTTTCCCAGCCCTTAATTTCACGGCATCCAAGGTTCCAGCTCATCACCTCTCCGGTTGAAGAAAGAAGGTATATTGCGCAAAGCGACGTTCTGGCCACGGCGGCCCCCAGTTGGTCATTGGTTACGGATTTCATGCGGCTGTCCTTGATGAGTTCATCGACCTGCTCGGAGATGATCCTGCCTGTAAAATGAGTATCGGCCTCGCTCACCTGATATCGAGAAACAATTTTGTAAAACTTTAGCCTGAAGCATAAAGACTACCGTTAATTCACTTCTGTTTAGCCTTAGCCAGTACCAGGCTTCATGACACCACCTATGGCTCTACCTGTCGGCACCTGCGCGATTGCTACAAACATACCTTCAAATTTTCGGTTTATGCGCTTTTTATCTCTGAGTATGTAAATAATCGAATTACGCTTTTTAAGGCAACTGTTATGCATGCCCGTCATTTTGAGTAAATAACCCACTGTCAGGAACCCTGCACCGTTAATTAACACGGACTGAAGTCAGGTACATCTGTGCCTGGTACACATCTGTATGACAAAACCCTATTGATTATTCAGGATTTTTACGCTCTGCAAATGGCTTATGCGCTGAGCTGATGCCCTGGCCACAGGTTATGGCAGGACGGCCCGCCGAGTTCAGCCAGACCGCTGCCATTTTGAGATTTTTCTGCCTTAAAGGCTATCCGGCTTAAATACTCACTTCACCTTTCAGAGGCAGCCCGGCGCCTGCCGGACCGGTGATGCAGAAGACAATGAGCATAAATAACGTCACCAGACTCAGACGAATTTGTTCCGGCACAGGTTAGAATCTTACAGGGCTGACCAGCCCCCGCCGATGAGCACATCCCGATTTGAGCAATATGCGCTTCTTGCTCATAGCGGACCTTCTGCTTAGTCCGCTCGTCTGCTTCGTGCCAGGAGTGCACAAGGTAGTTGTGAATTTTGATAACGCTACGACTGGCGTTCGCGCGCGGGGTGACAGGACCGATTAGCCCCCTGCTGGAGGCTGCTCTTAATGGAGGCTTTCTTTAGCGCTGGCGCAAGCTGTGGGGCGCTGAGAGTAAAGGTACTCATACAGCAGCAGCATGCCTACCGGATTACCTTCGAGATTTTCGAAATCAACATGCGTTTTCTCCAGAAGATACTTTCTCAAATCCTCTGGAGAGATATTTTTATGGGAAGCCAGTGCCCGGCACAGTTGTGTCACTATCTCGCATTTTACTGCATAGGGCACTTCAGGATTATAAATTTCCGGAACAGAGTGGGTCTGATTCATTAAAATACCCTCTATAAGCGCTTGAAATGACTAGAGAGGCCAGAGTGCACGCCGATGTGAGATAAGATATAGCAAGTATCGAACCTCGTGTAAATGATCAAACTTATTGCCGTCAGGTCCGGACTCAGGACCTGGCTAATCATCGTTTCATACCATAGAGAAGGTGCAGTAAAAAAAGTAGCTTTTGACGCTGATTGCCCGCTTTCCGCTCACAGCGGAGGGCCACCTGGAGCTATCTGATGTCCGCTGAGTGCCAGAAGCGAGCATCACCTAAGTAATATGACTATGCAACGCCAGCGTGCTTTAGGCATATACATTACATCAGAGAGGTTTTGGCTGATTCAAACCAGGCAGATCGTATTTCTGGCTCATCCGTCATGTTTTATTCATAGAACTCGTGCAAATTTGTCATTTTGAATGAAAGGAGCTTTAGGATGATTTATAAAGACATGGTAGTAAGAGATACTTTTGAGTTGGACAAGCTTTACGACGCTGTAGCCAAACCTTCCTTAATGAAAGTTACTGATCATATTCATCAGGCATACCGCCCTTTTATAGAGGCATCCTCTTTTGTCGTCCTTGCAACTTCAGGGCCTCATGGGCTGGATATATCCCCAAGAGGTGATCCGGCCGGCTTTATGCATATTCATGATGCGAAAACCGTTTTTCTGCCTGACCGCCGGGGTAATAATCGTCTTGACAGTCTGCGTAATATTTTAACAGACAACAGAGTAGCGCTTCTCTTCCTGGTGCCGGGAATTGGAGAAACGATACGTTTAAACGGCACTGCTGAGATCTCTATAGACCCAACCCTACTGGAAAAATTTGAAATGAAAGGCCAGTTGCCTAAAACTGTGTTACGTATTTCAGTACAGAGTGTAATGTTTCAATGCAGTAGGGCTATCATCCGCTCGAAATTATGGGATCCTGCCATTCAGATTGACAGGAAAACCCTACCCAGCACTGGCACTATTCTGAAGATGATTTCACAATCAGAAATCGATGGAGATGCATACGATAAGGCCTTGCCGGACAGGCTGAAAAACACGCTTTATTGAACATTGACTAAAATTACCCCTGGTGGACTCACTGATTTCACGGCAGGTCCGCATATTTACGTTCTGAACGGTAAGCGACGACATTAAGCCCCACCTCACTAAACTTACGCTTATCAGGCCGCCCTGGTGCCTTTCTCATCAGAAAGCACCCTTCCCCAACAAGTTAATCTACGATACCGCGCTTCAATCTCCCTATCGCATGAAAAATCCATCCCACCCGCAATAAGGCTACCAATCCCATCAGTCAACAATAAACAGCGTTGCTCCCGCCGTGGTCGTTGAACGATGTGCTTCAGCATCGTCGGCAACCTGATAACTCACGCCGGGCGTTAATACAAACGTCCGTCCGTCATCCAGCTCTGTCACCAGCTCCCCTTTCAGACACAGAAGAATATGCCCTTTGATACACCAGTGATCGGCGACGTAGCCGGGGGAATACTCGACCATTCTGACCCGGATATCGCCAAACGTTGCCACGCGCCAGAGCGCGAATCCGCTTTCCCCCGGATGCCGTTCTTCCTCGATCTGTGACCAGTCGGTTATCCCAAAGGGGATGTTTTCCATCTTCATTTTTATGCCTTATTATCGAGGTTGAGTGGCTTGTGGTAGTGCGTCAAAAATTGTGCCGATAAATGGCTGCCGATTCAGTAAACGTGAATCCGATGCCTAAGGCAATGGAAATCATTCCATGAGGTCTGCGCTCTGGCATTAAAATCATAAGCACCTTTTTCTTGGTGGATCAGTAGGCTGTCGATATTTAAGCGGATAAGCGGATAAGCGGATAAGCGGATAAGCGGATAAGCGGATAAGCCAGACTATAAAAAAAAGGAACGCATCTCACAGAGCGGATTTATTGATACAGATAACACTCAAGCCACATAAAAAATATCAACATGTATAACTAAAACGTTTTATTAGTTTAACCAGCAACAAAAAGCCTTTCTTAAAATAATTTAATCCTCTTATCATAGTTTGATTTAAGATAGGTTTTATTTAAGTTAAAAATATGGCAGCTAAGCCCTGTCCATCCCGCAAAAACAGCCATAAAAACCGATTCTGTCTCTTCATCAGTTAGCTGCGCTGATAACGTCTGCACCTGTCACCTGCCTGGATGCACTTTCGCGCATCCAGGTTCTCACGCACGCCGGTTAAGGCATCGCCGTCCAGCGCTTTCTAAGTAGAAAAGCGGATGCCTTAGGTTTTCTGTCTCGGGTAAATACGCCCTTTTTATTTCCCCCTACCCGAATGATGCCCTGCGAGGTAGCGAAATCGGCAAAGTTCCACACATGCTCACCCACAACAAAGGGTAAGCGATCAAAAACGCTATGGTACATATCAAGAAACGCGCACTGGTACTCTTCAGACCACATTTCGTTATAAACAGAATGAAGGCCCGACAACGTATCAGTTCCGTATTCGGTAATGATGATGGGCTTTTGATGTCGATCGTGCCAGGCGGTAAGTTCCCCTTCCAGCGCTTTTTCCGCTGCCGTCAGATCAGCGGGATTTTCATACCAGCCGTAATACCGATTCAGGCAGAGCACATCAAACAGATCACTGATCTGGTCTTCATCCAGCGAGGATTTCGTAATGTTAACGCAGCAAACCGGACGGCTGGCATCCCGTAGTTTTGTCGCCTCCACCAATGGCAGGAAATACTCTCTGCTGGCGGGTTCACGTGCGTCTGGCTCATTCGCGATACTCCACATCACTACTGAAGGATGATTTTTATCCCGGTCAATCAGTTCGTGTATCGCGTCAAGATGCGCCTGCTGCGTTACCTCGTTAAGCGCCTCGGCGCAAAACAGTTTTTCTGGTCGGGCAATGTTGCGAATCATCGGCAGAGAAACGTTAAACCCGACCGCTGGGGTTTCATTAATCACCACGATGCCGTGCTCATCTGCCCAGTCCAGCATTTCTTCTGCATAAGGATAATGTGCAGTGCGGTAAGAGTTGGCCCCTGTCCAGGACATCAACGCATGATCGTGCACCAGCAGCACATTATCGAAGCCCTTACCGCGCAGATCGGCATCTTCATGGCGGCCAAATCCCTTGAAGTAAAAGGGCTGATTGTTGATAAGGAACTGATCTCCCTTTACTTCGACAGTACGAATGCCCACCGGCAGTTCATAACAGTCGGTGCCTGCATTCACGATCAACCGGTACAGGTAAGCCTTGCCGGGTTGCCAGAGTACAGGCTGAATCACCTCAAGGCATCCCTCACGCCCCGTGCACTGAGCAACCTGCGATCCCTCATGATCCCTTAACTGACAGGTCACGTTACCCGGAGCGTCAATGCGGTAGTGCACCGCACCTGACTGAAGGTCATCACTGAAATCCGTGTGCACCTCGATGTCCCGGATAAACTCACGCGGCGTGGTATAAAGCCAGACGTGCCGGTGAATGCCTGCATAGTTAAAGAAGTCATGAAAGTAGTGCTGCTTCAGCCGCCCCTCCTGCTCGACCACAATGCCGGGCGGGATGGTGTGCCACGACAGTTCATTGTTCACACAAACCGTAAGGCGTAGAGTGCGTTTCGCCGCTATGTGGGCAGTGATATCGCATTCGAATGGCGTGTAACCGCCCTGATGGAACATGATTTGTTCGTCGTCGAGCCATACCGTTCCACGATGCGTGACAGCATCAAAACGCAGCACCACGCGTTGCTCATGCCAGCGCTCAGGAATACGAACCTCAGTCTGGTACCAGACATCGCCTACATGCGAGCGTACGGCTTCATCGGCGAGTTGATCGTTATAGCTGCCAGGAACCGCCACTTTACGCGCAGCGCTGAGTCGGCTTTTCCACCACTTATCGGTTAATCCGCGCCTGTCTGCATCAAGTTTAAATTCCCATAAACCATCCAGTAATTTAGCTTCACGTGACGTCGTTTCAATCGGTTTTAACATCAGGCCTTCCTTCTTTTCGTTATAGAGGTGAGAATAATTATTTCAGCATGAAGTCGTACTGTATTCCGGCTTTAACATCCCAGTAATAGAGGTTATTCCCCAGCGAACTACCCTCCCTTTTCTCCTTAGCAATATCCGACGCGACGTACATTTTCATTCCTGATAACGGCCCTTCTTGTATGTTATAGAAAATACCCGCGAGAATTCCCCGACCATTCATCCGAATGGTTCGTCTTGTATCTTCGTAACCGCGTGTAATCAGAGGTGCAAGCATAACGCTCAGATTTGGCCGAAAGAAATATTGTGCACCCACCTGCAAGGAAAACATGTCTTCTTTATTTCTGTCGATACTGAGGGAATTGGGATAGCCGATATCAGTATCAACATTAGAGCCAATACCATTCATCGCATGGGTAACGATTCCCGCCGCGCCAAAAAAACTTATTTTTGGCATGCTGTAGGTAATCTGACCTGAATAAACCTGAGTATTATTGTGATAGCTCTGAGTACGTGACACGCCATTTAACAGCGCATGAAACGCCAGCAGTTCGACTTTAATCGCGTTTTTGTTTTCAAGCGGAAATTTCTTTTCTATCAATGCCTGATACTGAGAAGAAGCATCGTCCTGCCACGAACCGCCAAGGGAGTAACGGCTGTTTTTATCGTGCCAGCTACCGGCCAGAAAAGAACGTGCCCGTTTGGTATCGTAACGGCCTGTGGACGCGTTGTAGATCCCTTCATTACGCATCCCGACTGCCGCATCGGGCCAGAGAAAAACACGTGTGCGATACATTGCCCATAGATCGATATTGTCGTCAGGCTGATAGCGACCTAATACACCTTCCGAAAGCGTTGGCATGGTTCGGGTGGAGCCAGAAGCAATAAATGGAATGCGGTAGGGCAAACTGCCATAGCCGTTATCAGTACCGAAGCGACCGATTTTAAGATGAATATTATCCTGAGGTTTTAACTTTATTGCTCCCGTCACCAGGCCAAAACTGTCATGGTCGGCCAGATAGCCGCGTGTACTCCATTGTTCTTTGGCACCGAGCTTATAAACATAATATGCTCCCGCTTCGATACCAATGAAATCAGAATAATAGTGCGAATTTGCATCAATCATGGCCCCCTGAACCCAGCCATAAATGTTTTTTTCGTAGTTCCCCGCACTGGGCCGATCCGCACGGCGAAAATCATTTTTTAGTCGGATACGTAACGCATCTTCATTATCGTTAATTTCTGCGGCCTGGAGTAAAGGTGAAGTCAATACCAATAACAATACCGCCATGGTGAGTTTTTTAATTTCCATAATAGTTTTCTTTGTAAAGAGCAGAAGTAGGATTAAGTTATAAATTAATTGATTACATCGACAGGCTATTCCTGTTTACGGTTCTGTTTAAAACGGGCAACTCCATCGAATAACCGCCCTCAGAATCTTATTTATCAGGCAAGCGTATTTTTAATCATTAAACCTGTTTGCCTGTGCCTTCTTTTTCAAGGCGGTAAGACGCTCTATCAGCCTTTTTGAAAAAGGGATACCAGATAATTAACTGCACGGCGACCAGCACAACCTGCAATACCGCTATCTTCCAGCTCCCTTCCATAATACCGCTTAATATAATGGGCACGCCCGTTATCGGTGTAATTCCGGCAACCCGCGGCACAAGACCGATATAGGTTGCGCCATAGGCAATCACCAGACTGATGGCGTTCATAAAGATAAAGGGAATAGCAAACCGGAAGTTAAATACCATCGGCGTGCCAAACACCAGGGGTTCACTGATGCCAAACAGCGCGGGAACCGTGGTGAGTTTACCCAGCGTTTTATATTGCTGACTTCTGGCAAAGAACAACATCAGCAATGTCAGACCAATCGCACTGCCCGACATGGTATAGGTACTGACAAACGCTCGCCCGGTGATGTTCGGCAATGACTCACCGGCAGAATAGGCGGCCAGTTGCATCGCATCCATTGCAGTAAAAATCGGTAACACGACGGAGTAAATGACCATGGTGCCGTGGATTCCGACAAACCACAGTAACTGCGCCAGCGTCCAGAGCAGGATGATGGAGACAATATTTCCTCCCATGCCCTGAAGTGGAATTTGCAGGAAGGTATAGATAAACTGGTGCATGTTTTTGAACGGTGTCGCAGTAAAGATGACCGACACGGCAGCAAACAAGATTAATGAAGCGAACCCGGGGATCAGGCTACTGAAACTGCTGGAAACCACCGGCGGCACGCTGGCAGGCATCTTAATAGTGAACCCTTGCCGCTTGATAAAGATGTAGACCCGGGTTGAAAGCAAGCTGACCACGATGGCGGTAAATATGCCCGTTCCGCCTAACCATTGCACAGGAATAATGGGCAAACCGGTTTCGGAGAGGGCTACGGGCGTCACGATAAAGAAACTTAGCAACGCCAGTATTCCGCAGAATAACGCATCTTCGTCATGTTGCTTTGCATAACTTCCCGCAATGGCGACGCCGAATATCACAGCAAGGAAGTTTGTGGTAAACATAATGATCGTTTTTAGCGCGGTGGCAATCCCCATACTGGCAATAAAGGCTTTATAGGCCGGAATGGGTAAATTCAGGAACAGTGCTGCAAATGCGCCCAGTATCGTAATTGGCATGGCACTCATCATGCCGCCTGTAATGCCATTGACCAGTTTACTGGTCTGGATTTTATTGACTACGGGGTTAATTTTATTGGTTATCGCTTTTCGGTCAAATTTAGGCATAATAATCCCCTGCCACGTTTATTTGGCTATGCACCTGATGTTTAATAAGCGGTTTACTTTACTAATGCGAGCGCGTCTTCCAGAACTTTTTCACCATTCATCATTCCATAGTCCACCATATCGACTACGGCAACACTAATGCCCTGAGGTTCATATTTTTCGCGCAGGTCATCTTCCAGATAAGATATTTGTGGCCCCAGAAGAAGTACGTCTGTTTTCCCATTATGCGTTTTAAATTTTTCTTCGGGCATCGCAATAATGCTCACGTCGATTTGGCGCTGTTTAGCACTCTGCTGCATCTTTGCCATCAACATAGAGGTCGACATTCCAGCTGCGCAAACTAATGTGATGTAGATCATGGCTATTTCCTTATCGTTATTTATTTTTGATCAGCTTGTACATTTCAATCATTTCGATGGCTATGTCTCGTGTTGTCATCGCGCTCATTAAATGATCCTGACCATGGACCATAATGAGCGAAACGGCGCACGGGTTCTCTTCGCGTGCTTCTGCCTGAATCATTTCCGTCTGAAAATGGTGAGCCTTGTGTAAAAAGTCATTGGCTTCTTTTATTCGCTGTTCTGCCAGTTCAAAATCACCCAACCTGGCAGCCTTCATGGCCTGCATGGCTTTACTTTTAGCACTGCCGCCGTTAACGACTAATTCAGTGATAATATCTTCAAGACTAATTTCCATCACGTTACCGTTCCGTTTTCTGATCATTTACCGTCATCATAGTCATCACTTTCTCCTCTCTCCAGCGGGAAATTTACCATGTTGAAAGTGGTAAAATTTGCCTTCGCTTATAGAGATTCACCTCCTTTAAGCAATTTCATGATGACGTCAAACGTCGGGTTAATAAGCAGTTGCTGTATCGCAGCAGAGTCAAACAGGAACTTCGTTGTCAGTTGATAAAAACGGCCGACATCGCTGTCCTCATCGGCAGAAATGGAGATAAGGAATATCACCTGCACATCGTTGTGCCCCCACCATATAGGGCGTTCTAATATCCCGATAGTGACAAAGCTATTTTGGGTCATCACCTGGAATGGATGCGGAATGGCCACCAGATTACCAAAGTCGGTTTGCCCCAATGCTTCCCGTTTTATCACCGCATCGTAAAAGCCGTCTGGCAGCGAAAAGGTTTGTGCCGTGTGCTGGCATAATATTGTGAGGGCTTCTTCTTTTGTGGATGCATTGATATTGGTGACAAACAGTTCGGGCCGATAGTATTTATACAAAAAAACGTTGTTGTTGTTTTCAAATACTTCATTACAGGTTGCGATATCTTTGCTTTCCAGAAACTGCGTCACTTCAAACACAGGTACCGGCACGTCTGTATTAACGGGAACGGTAGTGAAAATGTAATCAATGTTCTTTCCTGCAAAGTCAAAACTCTCCAGCTCCCAGGCCGTACATTCATAAATATGGTCAACGTATTTTCCGAATGCCTGTTTGTATTTGTACATAAATAACTGTGTAGTGCCTTTTCCTGACGCACAGACGACAATGATATTTTTCTTCTCTACTTTTTTATCTTTTTTCATCAGCGCCAGTTCAAAGATGATGGCAAAATAAGCAATCTCATCATCAGGAATACGGGTGGCATAATGTTCTGCCAGTGCAATACAGGCTGTGGCCGCCAGGGTATAGGCGAAGGCATACTCTTTTTTTATTTCCTGCACCAGCGGATTACTGAGTGGGATGCCGTACTGTATGCGGATATCCAGCGGAACCAAATGTTGATTTAACGACATACGCAGCTCCAGATTATCCATGAAATCAATTTTGAAACTCTTGAACAGGATTTCCAGCATTCGCCCGGTCAACTCGTCGATCTTTCGTGAGATAACGATATTGACGCCGGTTTTTTTAACCGCTGTGGAAGACAGCTTAGCGCCCATATGCAGGGCAATATATGAGAATTCGTTGTCATTCAGTGGGAGGTTAAGCGCATCCTCGACCTGTTGTACGATGAGTCTTGTTGCCTCAAGAACGTCAGGTTTAACCAGCATGCGTATTTTTTTGGTATCGACAGATATGGAGTGCGCGTGCTTGGTTCGGTACACCGCAATAAAAACATGTGAAACAAGATTTTCCAGCGAGACTTCGGATATGCTCAACCCATAGCGATGTAAAACAGCCAAAATAATCATGCCGATCTTTTTCAGGCCCTGCTCTTTTTCCCCATCCTCGTTCATAAAACCATTAAATCGGATGAGGTTATTGGCGATACAAACACGTTTATCGAATTCATCACCCTGAACCGCAATCCCATAGTTCGGCCGACGATCAAGTACCAGTTGATGCAGATGCAGGATGTACTCGACTTTTTTAAGGTCCGCCGTCATTGTATTACGGGAAACGTAATAGGTGTCGCAAAGCTCATCTAATTTAATATAGTCATCCCGACTCAGCAGGTTAGCCAGAATAAAAACGACTCTTTCATTTGAGGTGGTTGGCCGCTGCACGTGGCTGTTTTTATTTAGAGAGATCGTCAGACGATGAAAATCATCTTTTTTTTCAACTACCAGCTGATAGCCCATGCTGGATTTGGAATGAATTAAGGCTCCATGCGACATCAGAATGGCATTCAACTCTTTTAATCGGGTCCGCACTGTTTTTTCACTGACGTTTAGCCGGCCAGCCAGATCGCGTGCTGTATGAAAATCCTGGTCAATCATTTCATTAAAAAGGACCGATAATTTACTGTACATACCATCCCCTTTATAATAATTATGTTTATCTTAATAACTTTATCATCGCCGATTTGCCAACTCCACACAGACCATCACCATTAGAATCTGGTAACTGCCTGGGCTAAAAGCCTTTTTTTTAGAGGCGCATCACACAATTGACATTCATGCAGCCCACTCTCGCTCCTGTTTAGCAGGTTGATAACTCACATCATTATGTGGACACAGGTTGAATCACGCTTATAAAGATCAAGACACGATCCAGCCTGAAAAAGATTTTTTCCGGGGAATTGTATTACTTTGATGTACTAAGAGGATATTTCCAGAGAAGTCATGAACAGGATATTTAATCACTTTATCTCATCAACTTTATTATCATTATGAGCAGATAAAGATGTGGTTTGTTAAAAATCCAGCAAAAAATGTTTATTGCATATCGAATCCATTAGCTATCAAGTCGAAGATGGCCTATTCCGATCACGCGTGGATAACTGTTATGACAGAATAGCTCATGTTATTTGCGCCACCTGTCCGCTGGTGGCGCGCCTTAATCTTGAGTGCCTGAAAGCACCCTCAGCGCTAAGGATAAGCTTATCCCCGCACATCCGGGTTGATCACATGGCTTGTATCACCCTCAAAAAAGCGCACCACGTTGTCGAACGCGGTTTTGAAATACAGCCTGTAACTGTCCTTCTCGACATAGCCGATATGCGGCGTGCAGAGCACATTGGACATCGATAATAACGGATGCGCCGGGTCGTAAATCGGCTCCGCCTCAAAGACATCAAGCGCCGCAAAGCCCGGATGGCCCTGCTGGAGCGCACTCAGCAACGCATCGGCGGCCACCAGCTCTGCCCGGCTGGTGTTCACAAACAGCGCATCGGGCTTCATCTGCAACAGATCGACGAGCGTAACGTTGCCCTGAGTTTCTGCCACTAAGCGCTGATGAACGGTTATCACATCGCTGGTCGCAAAAAACGCCTCACGGCTGGCAGGCACGATCAATCCCTCCTGCTGCGCTTCCTGCCTGGCGCGATCGCTGCCCCAGACCTGCACCTGCATACCAAAGGCGTTAGCGTAAGCCGCAATGCGCTTGCCGATTTTTCCGTAGCCCAAAATCCCTAACCTCTGATTGTGCACGCCCTGCCCCAGTTCCGCCTGCCAGTGCCCGGCGCGCATGGCGTTAACGGCCTGCACGAACTTTCTGCGGGCCGCCATGATCAACAGCCATGTCAGCTCCGCCGGGGCAACGGGCGAACCCACGCCTTCTACCACGGCAACGCCAGCCCGTGAACAGGCTGCGAGATCGATATTGCGGGCGATTTTGCCGGTCTGGCTGATGAGTTTCAGATTTGGCGTGCGCTGTAAAAAGGCGTCGTCGACGGTGGTGCGCTCACGGATCAGGATCAAGGCCTGGGCGCTTGCCAGCGCGTCATCCGCGCCAGAATCCCGGCTGATATCCCCAACGGCAGTGCAGTGAAATTGGGGAAGGTTTTGCAGGCAGTCGAGGCCCGTCGTGACCAGCTGATAATCATCGGGAATGCAAACCTGTATCGTCATGGGAACGCGCCTTAAGAGTGGATTTGGCTTTTAACAACCGGGTGATAACTGCCCTACATCATTAAAACACCCTCCCGATGACGTCAATGTCCTTTCGCAGGATGCGCATCATTCGAATAGCTCACCGGCAACCAGAACATACCTGTGACGGCGCATGGCACGACGTGTACTGAAATGGGTAACGATTGCAGGCCGGGCAGTTCAGCCGTTTTCTTGCCCTTCCTCTGGTGAGTGACCTCACCCAAACGCAGCGCGTTAAAAAAATATCGAATAAAAATCCGCACAGATACGTTCACTCATCATAAACCTGACTGAGAGATCGCAAGCCATGATTCAAACACAAGCCAAAAAACCCCGACAGCGCTACGACAGCATGACCCTGGCGCTGCACTGGATTACCGCTGCCAGCGTCATCTTTTTGTTTGCCAGTGCGCACATCTGGGAATGGCTGGAGCGCGGGACACCGCTCCGCAAGGGATTACAGTCGGTGCATATTTCCTGCGGGATCATCCTGGCACTGGTGATGGTGGTCCGGCCGGTCTGGCGGCTGATGAGTCAACGCTCACCGCGTTACGCGATGCCTGCCGCGGCCATTTCTCGTCCGGTAAAATTCCTTTCACACTGCGTGCACGGTGCGCTCTATCTGCTGCTGTTCACACAAATTGTATTGGGCTTTATGTTTCGCTGGGCGCAGCAGGAACCCTTTGGTTTTTTTGGCCTGTTCGATCTGACCGGGCTGGTGCATGTCGATCCCCTGCTCAAACATGCCCTGGGGGAATTACACAACAATGTCGCCTGGGCGCTGATTATTCTGGCCTCGTTCCATGCGCTGGCCGCCCTTATCCACCACTACATTTTACGCGATAACGTGCTGCGCCGCATGCTGCCCGTTCGCACCTACCGTTAACTGGAGCACTACCATGAAAAACACCTCTTCACTGCTGCGTGCCACAGGCCGTAAGCTGCTGGTTCCGGCCCTGCTGTTTGTTATCCACGCCAACCCGGCCCTGGCCGCAGGCGATGACAGCACCAACAGTAACATTCCCGACTGTCCGCGTGGGCAGGTTTACGACAGCAAGAGTAAACAGTGCGTTCCCGACAAGACGGCACGCCTGAGTGACGAAGACAAGACCAACTATGCCTATCATCTGGCAAAAAAAGGCGAATATCAGGCCGCACTGACGCTGCTGGATAGCCTGAAACAGCCCAATACCGCAGAAGCCTGGAATTACCGGGGTTATGCCACCCGAAAACTCGGGCGTACCGACGAAGGTATCGGGTATTATCAACGCTCGCTGGCGCTTAACCCGCGCTATGCGAAAGTGCGCGAATACCTGGGCGAGGCGTGGCTGATTAAAGGCCGTCCCGATCTGGCAAAAGCGCAGTTGAAAACCATCGCCAGCCTGTGCGGTACAGGATGCGAAGAGTATCGTGATTTGCAGGCCGCCATTGATGGCCATCCGGAATCCTGATACGTACCATGAGGACAGTCACATCACTACCAGCGAAGTTCGTCAGCAGCTTGCTGCCCATCTGACGCGCCTGTGGCGCTACGGGCTGGTGCTGTCCCGAAACCACGACGTTGCCGAAGAACTCGTGCAGTCTACCTGTGTTCGCGCGCTCGAAAAGAGCGCGCAGTTTACGCCAGGTACCCGGATAGATCGCTGGCTGTTCTCGATTCTTCACTCCATCTGGATTTCCGATCTACGCGCCCGCCGCGTGCGGTTAGGACAGGGTTTTGTGGAAAGCGATGACCTGCTGGCCCCTGATACGCAGGAACGTGACGATGAACGCCTGCATTTTCAGAAAATCATGCAGCGCGTCAGCGCATTGCCAGAAGCCCAGCGCAATACCATATTTTTAGTGTATGTCGAAGGATTTACCTATCAGGAAGCCGCAGAGACGCTGGCCGTGCCCATCGGCACCATTATGAGCAGGCTGGCAACCGCGCGTTCGGCGCTGGCAAAATCATTTGATGCTCAGGCCGCTGCGAAGGAGAAACGCTCATGAACAGGCTGCATTTTTCGCCCCCTTACAGTGACGAAGCCTTAGTCGCCTGGCTGGATGGCGAGATGGACCCCGAGGATGCACGCCAGTTTGCGTCGCTGCTGGAAAACGATGCGGAGCTGGCTGAACGCGTTGATGAACTGATGAAAAGCCAGCTCGACTTTGACGCGGCCTTTGCGCCCTTACTGGATAAGGCACCGGAAGCCAAACTGCAGCGCCAGCTCGACACGCTATTAGCCGCGCCAAGGCAGGAACCCGCTGCTGCTGCCGTTGCCGCCACATCGGGCGTCAGCCGTCGTTCGCTGATTGCGGCCTCGCTGAGTTTTCTGGTGATCGGATCGGGCCTGGGCTACCTTGCTCGCCCGGCTAAAACCAGGCTGAGTGAGAGCGAGAAAATTCGCGATCTCGAAGCGCAGTACATGTCACTGTACAGCGCAGAAACCCTGCTGGATGCGGATAACTCCCCTGCCGCGCTGCAGCATGGACTGGCGCGAACGGCGCAGGACATTGGCCTGCGTCTTCATGCCCGGCAGCTTGCCTTGCCGGATGCGGAATTAAAGATGGTGCGCATGCTGCGCTATGACAGCACGTCCATTGCACAGATTGCGTGGATTCATGCGGAATACGGCCCGATGGCGCTGTGCATTTCCCCGGACGAGCAGCCTGCCACGGGCGGCCTGCAGCGTGAGCAACGCCATGATATGCGCCTGGTCTGGTGGCATCACGGCGGCTACCAGTTTGTTCTGATAGGCCGCAACCCGGACGGGGAACTGGCCGCCAGTGCTGACGCCCTGAAAAAATCCCTCAACGCTTAACGGCCAGCGGCCTTGCTGGCTGTAACGCCGTTTCACGGCACGTGGCTGGCCTCTGCCTGGATATCAATATTGATGGTCACCGTATCATCCACCAGCGCGGTAAAACGATCCATATGGTAGGCCGAACGGGAAATCGTGGTCATCGCATGTAGCGATATCCTGTCCTCGCTCTGCGCAGTGCGATCGTGCTTTTCCATCGTGGCCTCCAGAATCACCGGCCGCTGCACGTCCTTGACCGATAACGAACCAAAAATTCTGAAATGGCCGTTGCCCTGCGCCACGATCCGGCTGCTGGTAAAAACGATATTGGGATAGCGCGGCGCATCAAAAAACATGCTGCTTTTCAGTTGGTAGGTCAGCAGATTGTTTGAGGCAATCAGCGTGGAGACCGGAATACTGACCTTCACATGATTATCCATTTCATTCGTCGGATTCAGCGCGACCTCGCCGGTCACGCCCGTTAATTTCGCATGTGAAATACCGCCAAAGGCGCGCCATGACAGCCCTATCGCGGTGTCAGGGGTGGAAATCGTGTAATAAAGTGAGGCGGCGTGGGATAACGGACTCAGCAGCAACCCAGCAACCAGAAAAGTAACAGCGCGCGTCATAACGGGATTCTCCAGTGAACAGACAACGCATAAACGCGCCAGGTAGCAACTTTATTCGATTAATACTTACAGTTATATAACATTCATGGGGATGGGGATCTCGCCCGGATGTGGAAACGGCATGATGGTGTACGAGGTGGACTCAACATGCAGGGGAGATGAGTGGGTTTTGCTGATGCTGGAGTGCGAGCGCCGTTCGGCTTATCGCGGGCTGGAGGGGGAAGTTTGCTGCTCACCACATCCTGAAAAGTGGATGCCGCTGTTCCTCGCTTGTGATAAGAAATAAAAATAACCTGTGCACGGGAGATTTAATATGTATCTGGATGATATTCCTTTACATTTTCTGCAGCATGAAAATTTTTATCTGATTGCCCCTGACATGAGCCGTACAGAAGAAATGCAGCAGAAACTGAATGCGTTCAGTTCTCTTCATCATGAATTCTTGCTCTGGTCTCCGGGATTTCATTCTCTTGATTCTGTTAAGAAAAACATGGCGGAGGCGGCTGATAATTTTCTGAATGACAGAGAAGAATATAAATTTTTAATTATTGATCGTCAGTCAGATGAACTCGTGGGCTGTATTAGCTTATTCATCAGAAATCGCGCGATTCCTTACTATGAAATCGGCTACTGGCTCGCTACCGATGTGTTGGGTAAAGGCATAATGTCTGAAGCATGCAAACAGGTCACAAACATAGCCTCAGCATTTTTGCAGGCAAAGAGAATCGAAATTCGTACGGCAGGACGTAACCTGCGCAGTCAGTCGGTTGCGTTGAAATGTGGTTTCAAACGTGAAGCCACTCTCGTGAACGAGCGCCTCGATGGCCTGGGGAGGATTGACGATACCTTTATCTACAGATATGACTGTTGACTCAAACCGCAACGCTTTCAGGTCGGGCTCTTGCGCCTTATCACCTTTCAGAACGGCAACTTTTTGTTGCCGGAATTGCGTTTGATTTTGTCTCTGTCATGTACAGTTTCACTGTAAATTACCCCGAATACAGGGATGCGGGTTTGGCTTTGATTTATGCGCGGTTGGAACAATCTTGAGATTGTTATCTCGCTCTACCACCCGGAAGGTCGAGACATAGGCTTTTCTTGTAGCCTTTATATTCTCATCCTCTGCTTTTTATTTACTTCAATATAAGTGAAATATTCTTGCCCGTTTTCAAATCTAAATTTTGCTGGCTGAATACAAAAAAGACCTGCTTTTGGTTGTTTTTCAGCCGGGAAAATGACCTGCTTATTATACGTCAGTGCTGATACAACGTCTTCGCAATACCAGTCCCGGAAATAAAGCTCGCCGTCAGGACTCATTGTGGTATTTCTTCCCTGAAGTTTGAAGGGAAAGTCACTGGCATGATGAATCCAGACGCGAGGATAAACGATGGAAGGACTAAAACCGATCTTGCCAACGCTATCTCACCCAGTGTCATAAGCCTCTGACGCCCTTCATTATCACTCCTGCAATCCACCATAATTTTTCGTTTCACACGCTTAATGAGAGTTTCCGACTGGCAGCGTCTTAAGAGAACGTCCCCGATTCCTAACCTTTCGTGGACTTTAGCAAAAACAGCCAGCGTCTCTGAGATTCCTCACTCTCTTCCAGCAGCGCGTTTCGGATAGCCGTTCAGCCTTCTGAACGTTCAAATAGACAGAAAAATAAAGGGTTTGCAAAATCAATTTCGCTGTGTCTTAATAGCGCATCGGTTTGGAACACAGACCTTATGAAGCAGTTTTAGTAAAGCAGTCCTCAGTTAAAGCGTTATCCAAAGATACCTTTCTTCGAGAGCCTCCTCCTAAGTGCCCAATAAGTAAATCTCAATGACAGGCCATAACCGCCGCACCTAGTGGCTCATCAATTAAGGAAATATCTATGTCTAACAAAATGACTGGTTTAGTAAAATGGTTCAACTCAGATAAAGGTTTTGGCTTCATTACTCCAGACGACGGTAGCAAAGATGTATTCGTACACTTTTCTGCTATCCAGAGTGATAACTACAAAACGCTTGATGAAGGACAGAAAGTTTCCTTCACCATTGAAAATGGCGCTAAAGGTCCTGCAGCTGGCAACGTTACGCCGCTCTAACCTGCCTTCGTTATCAGCGGCGCTGACAACCGCGAGAAAGACACTGGTCTGCTCAGAACAGCTCTGCCGATAACAAAAAAACCCGCCTTGTGCGGGTTTTTTATTGCCTTGATGTCGTCCGCCCTCTGTTCTGCTTGTCCCCGCGGTCATCATTTAGCAGGCAATCCTGTAGGTAACATTCACGCCATTCCCCATCCCGTCATCTGGTAATGTCCTGCCCTACTCGTGTCCTTGTTTTCCTCACCGCCGCCCTTACCGTCCCAGGCAGGATTAACAAAGATCGCTTTATAAAGCGGTATCTCTCGGGTATGCGCCATCACCCCGTAAGCGGCACGAAGCTGTCCAGAACAGTAACCGATTTTCATGACCAGGCCAGACGAGCAGCCAGCCGGAGGAATCAGATGTCCTGAGGTGCGATAACATTGTGCGCATAAGGAATCAGGCGACTCTGCCGCCTGACATAGTGAGACCAGGATTCTCCGGCAGGCTCGGGATAACGTCTGTGTCTCATTGCCCTGAGCGTTTCGGCTATCAATCCCACTGATGAAGGATGATCGTATACGCACAGTGGTGATACATCCGACCGGCAGGTGTGGATACGTAAACATGCCCCGTCCTGTTCACATTTCACCCAGTCCTCCATGGTCAGCGCCACCACATCAGTGGTGTCCCTGTTCACCCTGTGAATGTAAAGCAGGGTGCCGCGATCGGTGTCCACGCCAAAATACTGACCTCGTTTTGTATCTACCACCTGATGCGCGCGTGGGCTGAAACGATGGGGACAACTCAGAAGCGCAACCATGTGGCCGAGCACTTTACGGTGGCGTAATTTGCTTAATCCGGCTGAAATCAGCGGCACGGCAAAGGCAACCCAGATGGCAACGAAAAGCGACAGCGTCAGATAATCACCTTTCCTGAGCAGTGACGGGATAATGAATACTGAAGGTAAAGTGATTAACAACGCGCAGGGAAAACACGTCATCATGTAGATCCTGAATACCTTTCGCCACAGGGGCTCTTTAACAGGATTTACCCTTTCAACCTGACTCATTATGACCTCTTCTACACCTGTCAAATTGTTCGCCGGGTTACCTAACGCCCGGCAGAGAGAGTTCGGGATACTGTGAGCCAGAAACCACATCGTCTGGCCGCTTCATCACACGCCGGGAGCACGGAATGAAGCCTGACTGAGTCGCTCACTGCCAACAACAGTCTCCGTATTAACAAAACGCTGTACTGCTGTTACCCTTTGACAGCTGAGCATTCAGCTCGCTGGCGCTTTCCACGGGCGAAAAACCACCGGCACCCGAATCGGGTCATTCTGCCCTGCTCCTGTTTCCAGGCTACGACCAGTACCGTTTTCATGATGATGATTTTTCCATATATTTTTCCAGATACGCAATATAACTTTCTTATTTCGTCCTTAACCGATGTCAATGAAAGGCGCTAATTCCCCGGCTGAAGAAAATAATGAGCGATGCACTGGAATGCAGGCTTCTAAATGAATTTGATTGATGTCAAAAAAGCATCGGCCATTTTTCACTGACGTTCGCTCTGGCCCACAGAAATAAAATATTGGGAGCATTCTTAAAGGGAGATTTTCTATGTCACTGATAATTTAAACATGTTTTTAAAAACAGTATTGACTCGGAGAATAAAACCCGTAGATTAGGTTCCTAACAGCACAGAGAAACGAGCATCATTGTTGTACTAATTGGGGTAAGCCATTTTGCATTAAAGGCCATGAAGTCTGTAGTTTGGGATGCAGTTCGCTTTAAGGCCACGTAGTGACAGTGCTGTGCAGCAAAATGGTAGTAAAAGCGCGACGATGTAAGGCCTTGATTTAACCATCTCGTTGCTTCCCTGGGTTCAGGTGAAGGCAACTGTAGTCAGGCAACGCATCAAAGAGTATATGTCGCGATGGGGAATGTACTTGTTTAAGACGCCATGCTTTAGTCATTAATAAAGATGGCAAGTGATATACCAGGATAACTAATGGGAGGTCTTCACGTTTTAATGCCCAATATTATCTGTAGCAAACGGGTGCATTTATACGCAGTATAAATTGCAGTAGTCATTTAGTAAGTTCATTAATGTCAAATCTGAAGTCTGAAGTACCTTAAAAGCCCTGACTGCAATGGTCAGGGCTTTTAACATTTCTCAGGATAGTAACCTCATCCATTTACAACCCGGCGCAGGTTTACATTGCCGTACCCTTGTAAAAAACGCTCAGGTGCGCGCCTTGAATATGCTTATAGCGCGAACAGCGCGATCCCCCAGACAGAATAAATCTCAGGATACCGACCTTCCTCCTGACCTTTTTAAAAAGCTCTACAACAGTATTTTCAATAAGCTGCATGGCTGTAAGTGAGCGCATAGCTTGCTCACTCACGGATAAACTGCGCTTCGCACTGGCGGGCAATCTCCCACAGTCTGTTACGAATGACCTGCTTAAGTTGCAGCGTGGACTGCGATTGGGGGCGATCTCGACGGCTGATCAGCATGACTTCAAACGGCAACGGTTGTGCGACAGGGAGTAATTTTAACTGGTCGGCATAACGGCAAGCCGTGAACAGATCCACGACACCCACGCCGCCGCCCGCCAGTACCATATCCGCAATCACCGAGTAGGTTTTAATCGACAGCGACACGGCTGGATTCAGTTTTTTATCGCGCAGCGCACGGTGCAGGACGCGCCCAAGCGGGTCCTGTGTCTGCATCATCAGCAGGTTATTACTGCATAACCATTCCAGCGTAACGGGCTCGTGCTGGGGATGATTAAGTGGCAGCAGCGCCACCATCGAAGACTGAAACAGCGGTTCGGCCAGCAGATCGGCGTCCACCTGCTGACCAAAGACCAGCGCGAAATCCAGCTGATTATCCAGAATCATCTGGCACAGGGTATTAAAGTGCTCCGTGACCAGTTCGACACTGACCGAGGCCACCTGTTGCCGCCAGGTCACCAGGGCGGGAGCCAGCACCATTTGACCAAAAGCGTGAGCTGCACCGACGCGGACTGTCTGTCCTTCGCCGCGCCGCAGTTGTTCGGTGAGTTGGGTGATGGATTGTAAGCGTTGGTAGAGATCTTCCACCTCCGGCAGCAGCCGTCGCCCTTCTGCAGTGACGCTCATGCCCTGTATACGCCGTTCGAACAGCGCAAATCCCAGTTGCTGTTCCGCGTGATTCAGCACCCGGCTGACATTCGGTTGCGACACATTGAGCAAGCGCGCGGCTGCGCTAATGCTGCCGGTCTGAACGATGGCCTGAAAGACTTCTATGTGGCGGAGCCGCATCATTATTTACCCTAAGTGGATTCATCTGCCCGCAGGCCGTTGTCAGAAGCCTTTATTAGCTGTTCGCGCGCAGAACCGCCAATGTCTGAATCACAGTGTACACCTGTAACATCGTTTATCTCGTCAGGCCTACCGGTAAACCGGACCGGCGCGCTCTGTTACGCGGTTCTCCGTTCCCTGCCCTGGATGGCGCGCAAGCAAATGTGTCGTGATCGCGGCATGGCAATCCCTGCTCTATTCCTGCTTTATTGCAAAAATTGTACCGTAACGCTGGCGAAGCCGCCCACTGTGGCGTTTAGCTGCCGATCGGGGTGATGTTGCCTGTATGCGCGGAAAATAATCGGGAAAGGGAGCCAGACCGGGCCGGTTTTTGCCCATCCCGGCCGACCGCACCCGTGTTGGCAATCTGGCAGGACAGGTATTCGCACCATGAGGGTGCAACGAAAGGCGCATGGCGGGAGCAACGGTGTTCAGGCGCTGTTGTGCTGCAGCGCGGCTGACCCGGCGGTCATCCGCGTGTGCGCGTGATTAGCAGGCACGGCCTGGCGGTCGCCAGACCGTGGGGTTGCAGGAAACAGTCCAGGTGACCGCCAGAGGGACGAACATCGTCTCTGCCCTGACGTCACGAACATCCTTCTCTAGGATTGGGTACTCGCCAGATAAGAAAACGCGCTGAGCAGGCTGATCACCGTATCCATTCGCTCCGCCTGATATTCCACAGTCACCGCATCAATGCGCGTAACGCCCGGAATCAGGCTAAACAGATCGGCCAATACGGGTTTGCTGGCCTGAAGCTGCATGCAATAAGGTGCCGTCAGGCGCGTCGTGCTGACCGAAGGTTGCTGTTGCAGCGCAGCGCTTGCAGCGGCGCATATCGCACGTTGTGCCGCTTTGGGACTGATGGACTCCGCGCAGGTATGGGAAATAGCGCGTTTTACACAGACATAATCAACCGTGGGATAAAATTCTGCTATCCAGTGCTGGAGCTGATCGTCGCCCGTGACCAGCAACAGTGGTGTGCCATGCTCGGCGGCGGCGGCGGCATAAATGTCGGTTTCCCCCATCACCAGGCCATTGATATGGATACGCCAGAATGCACGGCCATTAATGGTGTGCGCCAGTACGCCAGATTCGCCTGCCGCGCTGTGATAGCCCACCAGAAATAATCCATCGAAGGTTTGCTGCTCTATCCCTTCAACCATCGAAAGGCCGCGAGGTTTGCCCTGCACCAGTCGGGCGCGCGGGTCAATATTTTCCGCACGCAGATTGGTCATTTGCGCATGGCTGTCGGCGACCACCACCTCCGTTGCGCCCCCCGCGAACGCGCCCTCAATCGCAGCATTCACTTCCTGTTCCATCAGTCCCCGGGCCAACTGATATTCCGGGTTGCCTGGCGTGCATTGCTCCGGGCGCATCACGCCCGCAATACCTTCAATATCAGCAGAGATAAAAATTTTCATGCGGTTAATTTGTCCAGAATCTGAGTCAGTGAGGGGCGATGGTGACCACGAAAGCCGGTAACAGCCTCCGCGCTCAACAACGCATCCAGTACAGCCTGTTCGGTTGCATCGGCGGCGGCGGCAAGCAGCGGCTCCAGCGTGTCGTCCTGCGGCGGTTGCGGCAGAGGGTGCGTTGAAAATGCCAGCGCAATATCACCCGAACCATGGCCCCAGTAACTGCCCAGCCGTCCAAGACCGGCACCGGCACGCTTCGCGATGCGCTTCAACTGGCGCGCATCCAGCGGCGCATCCGTGGCCATAATCACAATGACAGAACCGGCATCACGCTGCGGTGCGTCACCCGCCATTAGCGGCGCAATCCTTTCACCCAGCCGCACACCGTCAAGCGTGAGTGCGCTAAGCGTGCCAAAATTCGCCAGCACCAGCACCCCGAGCGTTGCGTTGAGCGACGGAATAACACGCGAGGCCGTGCCAATCCCGCCCTTAAGGTTAAAACAGCTCATTCCGCGCCCTGCACCGACGCTGCCGCGCGCAAAGTCGGCCGCAGCCTTGTGCAGTGCTTCCTGCGCCATCGCCTCGCTGATGGCCAGCGCCTGGATATCATTGAGCCAGCCATCGTTGCACTCCAGCGCCAGGGGATTCACCGTGGGTAACGTCCGCCCCAGCTCCGGATTACGACTGATGGCATCCCGTACCAGCGTGGTAAACAGGGTGCCCACTGCCAGCGTGTTACTGAGCAAAATCGGCGTCTGCAACACGCCAAGCTCTTCGACCTGGACCAGCCCGACCGGTTTCGCAAAGCCGTTCAGGACGTCGGCCCCGCATGGCAACGGCGTGAGAAACAGATTGTCGCCCGGCGGTACGATAGCCGTTACGCCAGTCTGCCTCTCTCCGTCATTCAGCGTGTAATGTCCAACGCGCACACCAGCAACATCGCTGATTCGATTGGTGGGCCCACATGCGCTGCGCGGCTGCCCTAACGTTCGCGCATTACGCCAGCGATCCAGCAGCAGATCGCACTGCAATTGTTGAAAATCCATGGTTAGCCCTTGAGTTTCGGGTCGAGCGTGTCGCGCAGCGCGTCTCCGAGCAGGTTAAACGCCAGCACGGTGATAAAAATCGCCAGTCCCGGAAACACGCTCATGTGCCATGCGCCCGCCATCATCATGCTACGGCTCATTGCCAGAATATTACCCCATTCAGGGACATCCGGTTCCGGCCCAAGGCCAATAAAGCTTAAGCCCGCCGCGGTGAGGATACTGGTGCCAATGCGCATAGTGAAATAGACAATCACGCTGGAAAGCGTGCCGGGCAGAATATGGCGCAGGATAATGATTCTGTCTGGTGCACCGGCACAGCGCACGGCTTCAACATAGGCAGCCTGTCTTAATGAGAGCGTTGAAGCACGTACAATACGGGCAAACACGGGAACGCTAAATACCGCGACCGCGATAATCACATTGTTCAGGCCCGTACCAAGAAGCGCCACCACCGCAATGGCCAGCAACATGCCTGGGAACGCGAACAACACGTCGGCACCACGCATGATCAGCATATCAACCCAACCGCCGTAATAGCCTGCCAGTAAACCCAATACGACCCCGACAATCATGCCAAGCGTCACGGACAACACGCCAACATAGAGTGAGATTCGCGCCCCATAGATAATGCGACTGAGCAGGTCGCGCCCCAGTTCGTCGGTTCCCATCCAGTGTGCGGCGCTGGGCGGCGACGATAACGCCATCCAGTCCGGTGCCATCGGGTCCCAGGGTGCCAGCCAGGGGGCAAAGATCGCCACCAGGATCAGCAGCAGCACAAATCCGCCCGAAACCAGCGCCAGAGGGTTACGCACAAAGGCATGCAGGAAATCACGCCACGGCGAACGGATGACCTGAGGCGGGTTTTCAGTCAGCGATTGCATACTCATCTTGGCTCCTGTCGCAGACGAATGGCCGGATTGACGACCGCATACAGCAGATCGACCAGCAAATTAATCACAATAAATTCGAACACGAACAGCATCACCAACGCCTGAATAACCGGTTGATCCTGCGCCTTGATCGACTCAATCAACAGCCAGCCTAACCCCGGCCAGTTGAAGACGCTTTCCACGACAATGGAGCCGCCCAGCAGAAAACCGAACTGCAAACCCAGCATGGTAATCACCGGGATGAGTGCATTGCGCATCACATGTTTCCACGTCACCAGGCGGTTACGTAGTCCCTTGGCTCTTGCGGTGCGCACGTAATCTTCCTGCGCCACTTCAAGAAAGGCCGAGCGGGTAAACCGCGCCATTACCGCCGCCACAGAAGCCCCCAGCGTAATGGCAGGCAGGACAATATCGCTGGCCTTGTTAAAGCCGCTGACGGAAAACACCCCAAAGGGCATCGCGACGAACTGGATAAGCAACAACCCCAACCAAAAAGCGGGCATGGAAATACCGCCAACCGCCATGCTCATCAGCGTCCAGTCTTGCCATTTTCCCCGCTTCAGTGCCGCCAGCACGCCCAGCACCAGGCCGAGAATCACGGACCAGGCGAAACCCGCTAAGGCCAGCCACAGGGTTGGCATGAAGCCCTGCTTAATCACCTGCAGCACCGGTTGCTGGGTTCGGTACGTCGTGCCCAGATCGCCATGCAACAGGCTATCGATCCAGTGGACATACTGCTGCGGCAGAGAATCGTTCAGCCCGAGATGCTGTCGCGCCGCTTCGACGGCCTCAATGGGCGCATCCGGTCCCGCGTAGATGCGTGCCGGGTCGCCCGGCAGCAGCTTGATAAAACCGAAAACCAGCAGCGAGACCACCAGCAAAACCGGGATCATCTCCAGTAATCGGCGAATGATGTATGCAAACATGCCATTCCTTGAAATGAGGTGCGACAGGCACCCTCAGGTTCCTTGCCCGCACAGGGCAAAGAACCTGAAGGCGATCCGCGTCTTATTTAAACGACGCCTGAGTGAAGAGCAAATTGCCATCCGGCAGCATCGAAACGCCGTTCAGGGTGCTGCGTTTGCCAACCAGATTGTCGGGTGTGCCAAGGAAGGCCACTGGTGCATCCTTCCATAACAGCGTCTGCGCTTGCGCATAGGCAATGCCACGCTTTGCCGGATCGGCCGTCGCCAGCCCGGCGGCAATCGCTTTATCGACATCAGGATTGCTGAAATAAGAGACATTGTACGAGGTGGGCACCCAGGATTCTGTGGCAAACAGCGGACGCAGCGCCCAGTCGGCATCGCCTGTGGACGTCGACCAGCCGCCATAATAGAGGTCAAACTCTGCCTTTTTCGGGTCCTGTACGCCCCACAGCTTAGCGTTGCGCGTCCCCGAATCCATTGGTGTCACCGTGGCACGAATGCCCACCGTGGCCAGTTGCGCTTTCAGCACCTGAGCGGCGCGCACGCTGGCCGTGGCATTGGTGACCCAGAGCTTAAGGTCCAGGCCATCAGGATAGCCCGCCGCTTTCAGCAACGCTTTAGCCTTGTCCGGTGCATAGTGGTAATCCGGATCGGTTTGTTTCTGATAGAACTGAACCCCTTCCGGCATCGCGGATGTGGCCGGTTTGCCCAAACCGGCAAAGGCCACCTTCAGCCACAGATTACGGTCAATTGCATAGTTGATTGCCTGACGTACACGAACATCCGCCAGCGGCTTGTGCTGCGTGTTAATCGCCATGTAATAAAGATAAATGCTGGGATCGCGCTGAATCGAAAGTTTGCTGTCCTGCTTCACGGCAGCGATCAGATCGGAAGGCAACGGCCAGATGGCATCCACCTGACCCGATTTTAACGCTGCCACCCGTGTGGCATCTTCCGGGCTGGGTGAGAAAATGACATGATCGACTTTTGGCCATCCCTGCTGCCAGTAACCGTCATACTTCGCCAGCGTCACCGCTTTGCCCTGTGTCCAGTTAACAAATTTAAACGGGCCGGTTCCCACTGGATGCAGTCTAAGTTGAGCTTCGTCCGGATACTGCTTCAGAATCGACGGGCTCCACATCACCGCAGAAGGATGCGCCAGCGTGTTAATAAAGGCACCAAACGACTGATTGAGATCGATTTTGACCTGGTCGGGTGCCAGCACCGTGACCTTGGCGATCATTTTGTACAGGCTGTTGCGCTTGAGCCCTTTTTTCTGGTCGGCGAGGCGATCAAGGTTGGCTTTGACGGCGTCGGCATCAAACGGCGTACCATCCTGAAAGGTAACGCCTTTACGCAGCGTCAGCGTAAATTCCGTTGCACTGTCGTTGGAGGTATAACCGGTCGCCAGCCAGGGCTGCAGCTTCATGTGGGCATCAAACTGGAACAGGCGCTCAAAGATGCCGCTCTGCACCGAGTAGCTGACATTATCGGAGGTATCGTGCGGGTCCAGTCCCGTAATATCGGCATACATTGAAATACGCAGATCCTGGGCCTGCGCGGTCATGACCAGCGTCGTCGTCAATGCGAGGGCGAGCGAAGTACGGCGAAACAGTGTTTTCATAAAATCTCCTGGTCGTTGAGGATTATCGCAATGCAATGCCGTCAGCAACCCAGTGCTGGGGCGCAACCTGCCGATAACGGGGTTTAGTGACCGTTTCACCCACCTTTCGCAACGGCGAAGGGATTTCGCTGTCATCGAAAATACGGGGCTGACGGTTCTCGGGGTCCGCTACCGGCACGGAGGCCAGCAGACGTTGGGTATAAGGATGTTGCGGCTGATTAAATACCGACTGGCGCGGCCCAAGCTCCACAATCTGGCCGAGGTACATCACCGCCACGCGATTGGCAATACGCTCAACGACCGCCATATCGTGAGAAATGAAAATCCATGCCACGCCGGTTTGCTGCTGGAGATCCATCATCAGATTGACCACCTGTGCCTGAATCGAGACGTCAAGGGCCGATACCGCTTCATCAGCAATAATCACTTTCGGTTTCAGCGCCATCGCGCGGGCAATGGCGATACGCTGGCGCTGGCCGCCAGAAAATTCGTGCGGATAACGACGCGCGTGCTCGGGCAACAGGCCGACACTTTTCAGCAACGCATCGATTTGCGAAGAAGCCTGCTCCAGCGAGGACACCATGCCATGTAACAGCAACGGCTCGGCAATGGTGAACCCCACGGTCAGGCGCGGATTCAGTGAGGCATAAGGGTCCTGAAACACCATCTGAATTTCACGACGCAGCGGCTGGAAGGCCGCCTCTTTCAGGTGCGAGATTTCCTTTCCTTCGAAGTGAATGCTTTCGGCATCACTGTTGATCAGGCGCATCAGCGCACGCCCGGTGGTCGATTTGCCGCAGCCGCTTTCACCCACGATCGCCAGGGTTTCACCCGGCCACAGGCTGAAATCAATCTGCTCAACCGCATGCACATGATGTGTATGGGTCGAGAAAATGCCGCTGCGGATGGGATAGTAGACTTTCAACCCGCGCACATCCAACAGCGGCGCCCTGTCGTAGCGAGCGGTATGCTGCTCGTCTTGTGCCGCGTGCCGGGCACCGAGCAGGGGAAAGCGTTGCGGCCACGCATAGTCGCGCATATCGCCCAGTTTCGGCACGGCCGCCAGCAGCGCTTTTGTGTACGCGTGCTGCGGGGCGGCAAAAATCTCTGATACGGTGCCCTGCTCGACCACTTCGCCCCGCAGCATGACTACGACGCGATCCGCGATTTCAGCCACAACGCCCATATCATGGGTGATAAACAGAACGGCCATCTGCTTCTCGCGTTGCAAATCACGCAGAATATGCAGAATGCGCGCCTGCACGGTGACATCCAGTGCCGTAGTGGGTTCATCGGCAATAAGAAGTTGCGGATCACATGCCAGTGCCTGCGCAATCATCACTCGCTGGCGCATACCGCCGGAGAGCGCGTGCGGATAGCTCTTCATCACACGATCCACATCGGCGATACGTACCTGTTGAAGCAATTCACGCACGCGCGCATGGGCCTGTTTCTTGTCGTACTGTTGATGATCGCGTAAGGCTTCAGTGAGTTGATCATCGATGCGCAGCACCGGATTCAGCGAGGTCATTGGCTCCTGAAAGATCATCGCCATTTCACGACCACGCAACGTGCGGCGCTGAGCATCATCCAGTGTTTCCAGCGCATGCACTTTCCCGCCGCGATCGCGAAACTGCATACTGCCGCGATCGATACGGCCGCTGTTCGCCAGCAAGCCCATCACGGCCAGCGAAGTGACTGATTTACCTGAGCCGCTCTCACCCACTACGGCGACAATTTCTCCCGGATTAATGGCGAAACTGATGCCTTTCAGTGCCTGGTTCTCACCACTGCGCCCACGAAATGAGACGCTGAGATCCCGAATGTCAAGCACCGGTGCTGAACAGGCGGCACCTGCGGCTGGGGAAGTGTGTCGTGTGTCCGTCATGGTCGCCTCGTCGCGTTATAGCCAGATACGGCCTTCGGAGTAGTTCAAAAAGGGAGAGCTGTCGGCGGCAAGCCAAATAGGCCCATCTAAGTCGACGTGCTCTGCGTTGACCGCCACGGGCAATGCGGCTTCCATCGCCAGTGATGAGCCCAGCATGCAGCCGACCATGATGCGCATATTCTGCTTTTGCGCTTCATCGACCATCGCCAGCGCTTCCGTCAGTCCACCGCACTTATCCAGTTTGATGTTGATCATCTCGTAACGATTACGCAGTCCGGCGATATCCTCCCGCGTATGGCAACTTTCATCAGCACAGACGGGAATCGGATGATTGAAACGTTGCAGGTCATGATCCTGACCGGCGGGAAGCGGTTGCTCGACCATCGCGATGTTGTAAGCCTGAAGCGCCAGCAGCAGGCTTTCCAAATCCATACCTGACCAGGCTTCGTTGGCATCGATAATGAGCGTGGCGCGCGGTGCCGCAGCGCGAATTGCCGCCACTTTTTCCAGCACCGCATCACGGTCGAGCTTAATTTTGAGCAGGATGGCACCACGAGATACGGCATCCGCCGCCGCCAGCGCCATATTTCCCTGGGTATCGAGGCTGAGGGTTTCCGCCGTGACCACCGACGATGGCTGAGAACAGGCACTGATTTGCCACAGCGTTTGACTGGCGCGTGCGGCATCCAGGCGCCACAGCGCACAATCCAGCACGTTGCGCGCGGAACCGGCGGGTAAACGGTGTTGCAGATCGTGGCGGCTCAAGCCTGCTTCAACGTCAGCGCGTACCGCTTCAAGCTCGGCCTGAACGCTGTCTGGCGTCTCATCGTAGCGCGCCGTCGGCGTACATTCGCCTTGCCCAATGAAGCCGTTTTGCTCAAGCGTGACACGGATAACCGTTACGCTGGTACGAACACCGCGCGAGATAGCAAAGGGCCGCGCCAGCGGCAGCGCTACCACGTCAATCTGCAACTGTCTCATCTCAACCACGCTCCTGCAGCAGCGCGGCGATCTCGTCAATACCAAAACGCACCGGGTCCGTTGCCGGTAAACCAAACTCGGCGCTGATTTCGGCGCAATAGGCACGCGCTTCTTTTTCAGGGTAATTAGAGGTGTTAATGGCAAAGCCAGCCAGCTGGACAGACTCACTGGTCACCTGCGCGGCACGCAGATTGGCTTCAACGCACGCTTTCAGGCTGACCATGGGCTGATGGGGTAAATGGCGCATATGGGGGCGACCCATTTCATGACACATGACCAGCCAGTGCGGTTGTGCACCGTGCATGAGTCCCATACTGACGCCCGCATAAGAGGGATGGAACAGCGAACCCTGGCCTTCAACGATGTCCCAGTGGTCATCATCATTAGCCGGGGACAGCGCTTCCGCCGCACCGGCAATAAAATCAGCGATGACCGCATCCACAGCAATCCCTTCGCCCGCAACCAGAATGCCGGTCTGCCCCGTAGCGCGAAAATCTGCTTTCATTCCGCGCTCGCGCATCGCCGCTTCCAGCGCCAGTGAGGTGTACATTTTGCCCACTGAACAGTCCGTCCCCACCGTGAGTATCCGTTTACCTGTGCGCTTCTTACCGCTGCCCACATTGAGCTTCGGACGCATATGACGTAAGTCAAAAAGCTCCACACCAAACGTCTTAGCAAGCGTTACCAGTTCAGGTTCGTCCACCAGACGATGATGTAATCCACTGGCAACGTTCATGCCCGCTTCGATGGCACTTTTAACCGTCGCCAGCCAGTGTTCTGGCAGATAACCTCCTGCGTTGGCGGTACCCAGCACCAGGGTTTTTGCGCCGCGCGCTTTGGCGCGGGGGATGTCGATCTCATCCAGACCCAGGCTGACAGTGCAGCCCGGCAGTTTAATTTCGCCAACGCACTGTTCCGGCCGCCAGATATGAATACCGCGCGCCGTTTTCGCCGCGAGTGGATCGGTAACATCACCAAGAAAAAGTAAATAAGGTTGTGGGATTAGCATGAGATTTCTCGTTTCAGACAAAGGTAAGGTTCTGAAACCACTATTTCATGCGTTTTGAAAGGTGACGAATGCTTGTTTAGTAGCAGGGTATAACGGCAGGCTATAGTCAGATAAAAAAGTGATGGTAACTCTGTTATTTCAACGTATCAGGATATAATTCGTTCCCAATAAAGGGCGAGCTATAGGAAAATCATCAGCCAGAGACAGAATGGGGCCATAAAGCTTTATGTCAGTCATTTCGACGAAATGCGGTTCACTTCAGCGTTGATGACTCCTTTACTACCTGCATCAACTTACGCCTGGGCATGGCGTTGCGCATGACGGGCAAAACAGGAGGCAGCCGATGATGCCGTGTTAGCTTTCCGCCGCGTTGTGAGAATCCCTTCTGCTTGTTCATACAGGTATCCTTATTTTTTGAAACAACGCGGCTGACAACACAGAGCAAATGCGGTGATTAAAGCTTGCCGGTCAGATATTGTGCTTCTCCATCCGCGAAGCTCCAGTCACCGGGTGCATTGGTAATAAAGCTGATCATCAGGTCTTTTCCGTCCACAGCACAATTTTCTGAAAGCTCCCGTGCCAGTTCCGCCATGAAGCGCGTTTTTTGCTCTTCACTCCTCGGGCTTGTAAACACCCGGACCATGACCAGGCGCTCGGTGCGTTCAAAACCCAGCCCGGTATCCTGGAACACCATCTGATAGTTTTTATTTTCATGAACAATCTGGTAACGGTCCCGTGCAGGAACGTTAAAAGCATTCAACACAGCCCGATGTGCAGCATCCAGCATTGTTTTGATTTCTGCGGCAGATCGTCCTTCAATGATGTCAAATGTTAGTAACGGCATAAATAAAACCTCGGTTGGCGCAAATCGCAAATGTATGATGTTGAGCAATGTTGCCGCCTGCTGTTGAAAATAAAAAGAGAAAGGGCTGAAATGATTATTCACTATTTTGAACAATCCCTATGAAAGCATTCAGAACGGATGGACTGTGGGTACATTTGTACTGGCTGACTGTACTCGCTGAAACGGGGAGTTTTACTCGCGCTGCCGACAGGCTGGAGGTCAGCAAGGCAGCGATGAGCCAAAAAATCAAAGAACTGGAGACGCTGGCCGGCACAGCACTGGTGCAGCGCACCACCCGCAGCGTCCGGCTGACCTCTGTCGGCGAGAAACTGGTGGATAATCTGCGCGATCCTTTTTCGCAGATTGAGCAATCCTTTTTAAGCATTCGTGACGAAACCGGCCCTGTGAGAGGACTGGTGCGCGTCAGTGCCCCGGTGGCTTTTGCGCGTCAGCAACTGGTCCCTATCATTGGTGATTTTGTCAGGGAATACCCGCAGGTAAATATCCAGCTGGATGTCAACGATCGTCTGGTGTCACTGACCCGCGAGGGCTTTGATTTGGCCATACGTCACAGCCAGACCCTTCCGGAAACCCATGTTGCGCTGAAATTGTGTGACACTCATGCGATTCTGGTTGCCTCCCCTGCTTACCTTTTGCAACACGGCATCCCTCAAAAACCCGACGACCTTGAGCAGCATAACTGTTTGTACTATCTGCGCGGACAGGAACCCCCGCGATGGCATTTCCACAAAGTGTCGGGCGGAAATGAAACCATGATGGTGAAGGGCTACGGAAATTTTGCCACCAATAACAGCGAATCCGTCCGCGATGCCGCATTGCAGGGACTCGGTATCGCTTTACTCCCTGATTTCAGTGCAAGAGCCGCGCTGGCTGCCGGGAAATTAAAGCAGGTGCTGCCGGCGTGGCGAACGGTAGATGCGTTTGCCGAAAGCTTATGGGTGGTGCGTCCTTATACTGCGCAGGTACCTAAGGCTGTAACCACTTTTATTCATTGGCTACGTGCCCGGTTTGCATAATCGTGCGAAGCCTCGTGATGGGATATGACGGGGAGCCGAAGGCTTAATATTTTTAACCTTGTAAAATTTTGCTCATTCAGAAAGACAGGCTCTAAAGAAAGATGTAACGGCTGGGCAATGTCATCCTCTGTTGTCTGGTCTGGGATCGCGATGTTGTAAACGGCGGCAATTTTCGTTCAGTGAGATCTGTGCGAAGCGCGAGCCACTTGTTCCCCCACCATCCCCAAAGTGTCGTTCAAAAACGTTGTAGGTAATCATGATGATTTCATCTTATTGAGGACTTAACCGTGGCAAAGAGGTTAAGCCCGATATACGGACAGGCTAAATCATGGCGAATGCGAGGTTCTTTTTTCAACCCTAAAAGAGATTCTCCGCGATGATTTCTGCTTTGTGCCAGAAGCGGACGTTACCTGACATTACTAATATCCAGAGTTTCATGCGCACTTTATTAACTGAATAAGCTTTACTTGCGCAAAATGCGTACATTGCCCATAATGAATGACCGTTCATTCATTATTTTTATGGCTCATTACCCTGGCAGCCAGGTTTTCAGGCCAGAAGCCGCACTGCACGGTAATGCTGCGAAGACAACGAAATCAAGGCAGGTAATATATGGTTAAGACTACTCTTCGACTTTCTTTTCCCCAGTGGCAGGGCGGAAACAATGCCCCCTATCATCTTGGCTCGCTTCTTCTTTCTTTTCTTGCTCCTGAAGCAAAAGGGCCTGTAGAGGAAGTCCCTGTTGCCGCACCCGGGAGCCAGTCACTGACCGAAGTAGACGGAATTACCGGCAAGCCTCAGATTATCGGACAGTTGAACGATGCGGCCAGTCTGATTGAAAAACATGATCCTGATGCTCTTGTCGTTTTAGGCGGTGACTGTCTGGTATCTCTTGCGCCATTTGCTCATCTGCTCAAAAAATACGGTGACAAGCTGGGCGTGCTCTGGGTTGATTCTCACCCTGACGTTCAGACAGCTGAACAGTATTCGAATGCCCATGCCCACGTGCTGGGTGCGCTTATCGGCACTGGTGACAAGGATTTGGTAGACCGCGTCACGCGCAGACTTTCTCCTTCAAAAATCATGGTCGCTGGCATACATGATCCGCTGGCTTATGAAAGCGATTATCTGGCCAGTCATAATATCGCGACATCAAGCCCTGAACAGGTTAAAGCCGGCGCGCATGAGGTGATGGAGTGGATCGCCCGTGAAAAAATCGAGTATCTGGCCATTCACCTCGATCTGGATGTGCTGGACCCGTCTCTTTTCCGCTCGGTCCTGTTTGCCCGTCCTGGCCGGGGAGAGCATGACTTTGGGGATGTGGCCGAAGGCAAGCTGACTATTGAGGACGTGCTCCGGCTCATTAATCAGGCCAGCTCTGTGGCTGAACCAGTTGGGCTTACCGTGGCGGAACATATGCCGTGGGATATGGTAAACCTAAAAAATATGCTCAGTGAATTGCCCCTACTGAAATAACCTGAACGGAGAGGGCCTGCATACGGTCTCCTCATCTCTGCGTCATTATTCTCTGAGTGCCGGTAAATACACCGAAGTCCTTTCGGCAACTATTATATGGTAGCGAAAATCCGGCCAGGAAAGCTTGCATCAGCATATTTGACGGAACGGCGGTCATATATTCTGCTGGCATACCGTCCGCAGAATAAAGCCGCGAAGGTCGAAATACGGTAACCCCTAAGGGCAGCCTCTGAAACAGGGCTACCGGCCTGACCGGTGGCTCTGACTCTGGCCCGGGAAATGAAAGCACGTTAAAGTGCCAGTATGAATCTACTTTCGAAGGCCGCTATGTTAAAGGACACCGAAACCTATCATAAGCTGATTACCGCCGCCGCCGCCTGCTTCGCTGAAAAAGGCTTCAGTGCTACCAGCGTGCGGGAAATCTCCACGCGCGCTGGTATCAGCCAAGGCGCTATGTACACCTATTTCAAAAGCAAGGATGAGCTTATTCGGGCCATTGTTCTGGAAGAGCAGAATTCGGCCCTGACGGCGCATGATGAGCCTTACACAGGTTCGCATTTTGATCGCCTGTGCAGACAGGTCGCTTCCTGCATAAGCGATGTGGGTTACCCGGTCACCCATCATCTCTGGGTTGAAATAATGGCGGAGTCTGCCCGTAATGCGGATTTGCAGAAAACATTCATTTCCAGCGACAAAATTATGCGGCAGGGCATTGCGGGTATCATCGAGAAAGGCATAGCGGCAGGCGAGTTACGCCGGGATCTTAATTCTGAAGAAGTGACCGTCATATTGTTTGCGTTTATAGACGGCCTCATTGCCCGCAAGGCGATTAACCCTGATTTCTCTTTCGGCAGAGATGTCCCCTCTTTCAGAGAGCTGATGGCAAAAATATTGTGTTAAGTCTTCTGTCACTCACTGAGAGGTACAGGGCAACGCGGCAGTGCCGGCATAGATAAACTCCCTGGCGCGGTTACTGTTGAGCTACCCGATCAAACGGCAGGACTCAATGAACTGACTGATCATCTGACTTACCGGCGGAATTTTTCGGATCATTCAGCGTATCTGCCAGTGTGTCCACTGTTCACATCCTGACACAGCACTACACGTGAGGCGAATACGCCATATTTTTATAACCGAAGACGACGTTCAGCTTTTTATCCGCCTGTACAGCTGGACACTCTTCGGGGCTCAGAATGGGAGTTTTTCTGAAGCCTAAGGTCCGCTCCTCGCTCATAGCAGACATCACCTACCCACCGTCCGCTTCGCGCCAGAAGCAAACATAAAAAGTCAAAAAGGCCCCCTCTTCTACTGCGCCCTTATCTAAACAGTCTGGCTGCTGCTTTTAACGTCGCCTGTCGCCTCTTTTCAATAAAAGGCGCGGCCTGCTCCTGTGCGTTTTTTAACTGTTCTTTAGATGCGGTACGGGGTGAGCCGCAGGCAAAGGGAGGTTCGGGGTCATATTCCAAATGCAGTTGAATAGTCTGAGCAATATTGCTTCCGTGAATTTCTGACACAACGTTGAGCGCAAAATCGATACCTGATGTTACGCCTGCGCCGGTGATACGATTACGGTCACGAACTACGCGCTCATTGACCGGCTCCGCACCTAACAACGCGAGTTGATCCAGAGAAGCCCAGTGCGACGTTGCTTTATATCCATTCAGAAGCCCTGCTGCGCCCAGAACCAGCGACCCAGTGCAGACAGACGTCACCAGCCTGGCCTGTTCGCTTTGGGAACGGATAAATGAAAGGACGTCGTCATCGTCCATCAGGTTTATCTGTCCTGGCCCACCGGGAACACAAATTACATCCAGTTGTGGACAGGTTTTAAATGTGGTCGTTGGCTGTATAGCCATTCCACGATCGGACACGACAAGATCCAGGTTTTTCCAGATGAGATGAACCTGTGTGTTCGGTGCCCTGGCAAAAACTTCATACGGGCCAGTAAGATCAAGCTGAGTAAGCGCCGGAAACAGGAGCAGCCCGATGGATGTGCAGACAGAATCACTCATAGAAAATCCTTCTATCTAAAAAAGGTATAATGGCTTTTCCTTTAATAAAGACAACCCTTTGCTTAAAAAACAGACGCGCGCCGAATACATGTCATGCTCAACCCAGCGGTATTATCCTGGCGTTAAACGATGTATTGCTGGCCTGACATCATGACGGCGACGACGGCCAATCATCAGCCTGCTGGCCGCAGGCTGTTCATGATCGATCCCCGCGTCGTAGCCGTCTCAATGCCGCGTTCGTCAGGCGCAACGTCATCCGAAACATGACAAGATTCATCCGCCCGTTTTTTCACGCTTAGCCATTGGTAATAACGAGCCGCCCTGTCACATGGCCCTGCTCGTTGAGTTCGTGCGCAGCCGACACCTCCTCAAGCGTGAAGGTGCGCTCCACCGGCAACGTGAACGCACCCGCGACAAACAACTTTGCGGCACGCTCCAGGGCTGGTGTGGCGTTACTGTCCTCAAACAACGTTCTCACCCCATACTTGGGCGCCTGGAGGTCGGAGATTGAGACAACGCTTGACGGCGTACCGGTGATCGCCACCAAATCAGGTATGACACCGGAGCCGGCGATGTCGACGGCCGCCTGTACACCGCCCACAGCTAGCGCGGCAACCCGTTCGGGAAGTCCGGGGCCGTAGGTCGTCGGAATCGCTCCCAACGATCGCAGATAGGGATGCTTCGCCGCGCTAGCCGTGCCAATGGTATAGATGCCCGCTGCCCTGGCGAGTTGAATGACCGCAGAGCCCACCCCACCGGCGGCACCGCTGACTAACAGCGTTTCACCGGCTTTCAACGCTAACGCCGCAATGATTCGGGTGGCCGTCTCGACAGCCACCGGAAACGCCGCCGCCTCTTCAAACGAAAGGGTTTCAGGCTTGTGTGCCCATTCATAAAGGATCGCATATTCGGCCATCGTCGCATGGCCTCTGCCAAAGACCGGATCGCCGACTGACACGCCGGTCACCTCTTTCCCTACGGCGTCGACAACGCCCGCCGCGTCGTAACCCACGCCAGCCGGAAGCTCAAGCGGCATCATCTCGCGCATATATCCCGCGCGAAGTTTCCAGTCGATCGGATTGATGCCAGCCGCTTTGACTGCGATGCGTATCTGGCCAGGGCCGGGTTCAGGTAGATCGATATCTTCTACCTTCAGGACCTCTGGGCCGCCATATTCATAAAAACGGACTGCTTTCATTTGATAACTCCTTACCCTGTGATGAGAGGCCCCATCTTCCACTGAACCATAAATGGCGTATAGTGCTTAAAAACAAAACAGTTTGTCTCAAATATGGAACGAAATAGGGATCTTAGTGCACTCGCCGATTTCAATCTTGTTGCCACTCATGGCGGGTTTGGGCGCGCCAGCCGCGCGAGCGGACGGCCGAAAGCGACCCTGTCGCGCCATGTCAGCGCGCTGGAAGAGCAGATGAAAGTACGGCTGATCGAACGTGGTGGGCGCACGCTTCGTCTGACGCCGGAAGGCGCGATCCTGCACGCGCGTACCCTTGATCCCTTTGACGAAATTACGCAAGCGGTGGCAGAACTAAAAGCGGGCATAGGCCAGCCGCGTGGCGTATTGCGCGTTAGCGTGCCGCTGTTATTCGCCGATGTCTCGGTTGGGCGCTTAAGCGCGGCCTTCTGCGCCGCCTACCCCGAGATACGACTTGATGTCATTGCGGAAGATCGCCTCGTCGATTTAGTGAGCGATGGCTACGATGTCGTGGTGCGCTTCAATCCCCGCCACGACGACACGCTGGTCGGTCGCAAGTTTTTGAACGATCGCCTGGTACTTGTTGCGCCTCCACACCTGCCGCAGCCGCATTACGACGAAGAACCGCTGAAGCTGCCAGCGGTTGTACGCGCGGGTCGCGCCGTGGTTCCCGAATGGTCCATCATCGATGCTTCGGGCCGCGTGCGCACTTATCTCCCACAGCCAGTCATGTGCCTGTCGACGCCCTTTATGGCGCGCGATGCGGTACTTGCTGGCGCTGGCGTGGCCGTATTACCTCGCTCTGCCGTTGCTGACGCGTTAGCCTCGGGCCGGTTGGTCGAGTGGGGCACGGCGCAGGTGCCTGCTATCGAAGGTTGGGTACTGCACGCGTCGCGCCGACTGGTGAGTCCTAAGGTGAGCGCGTTCGTGACGTTCCTGTGCGAGCACTTCGCCTGATGCGCGCATCGACGCCGGTGACTGTGTCCACCCAGCCCAGCCATACCAGACTCAAGGCAGCCACGTCCCGATGGCGCCGCGTTGACGTCCGCAACCTTTTGCGCACGTCAACGCAGAAGTCACGCGTGCAGAAGCTGCCCTGAAACAGGCCGCCGCGGCATGTGTTCCGCCTACTGATCGGGAGGGATACGACGTCAGGCACTCTCCAGATGCACCGCGAGCCAGCGTCCGTGTTCATAGCGCAGCAAGCCGGATGCCTCAAAGCGCCAGAGGTGAAGCCAGCCATTATCCAGCAGTTGCCGGATGACCTCATGCTTTGCGATTACCGCTTCAATGGCAGTTTGCGGAGCATCGATGACCACGGTCAGGCGCAGCGGCTCGTGCATCCAACGCTTGCCGTCATGGAGCGACTGCAGTGCCAGACCGATGCGCAGATCGCCACCGTTGCCCTCGAAGACGCCAATGCGTCCACCCACGACGTTATGCAACACCTTGTTGCCGCTGCCCAGCCTCTGCGGATCGCAAGTGGACGCGTGATACTGCCAGTTGATCCAGTGTGTGACCAGCATCGGGGCGGTCATCAGACCTTCCAGCAGGCTACCGTCAACATCCTGACTGGCATCGTAGTCATGCAGGAAACTGCGCCCGCTCAGGACTACGCCACGGCTGCGCTGACGAGGCGCGATCAGAAAGGCGGCGTTGCCAGCAAGCCCCCATTCAGGCCGGGTTTGTGCACCGTCGTTAGCGCGACGACGTAACTGCCCCAGTAACTCATCTTTAGGCGCTCGCGGGTCCAGTTGAAGATCGGGCGCGCGGGCGCGGCGAACCTGGTCACAGGCTTGATTAAAAATGGGTTGCAACCATGCACAGCGCGCACGCGCACCTTGTGGCAACAGGTCGAGATCAAACCACTCGATTTCATCGGTGGTGGTATTGTGCAGCGCCGCCACAAACGCCGTGGAATCCGGGACGTTCACCCCCTGCAATTTCAGCCCCTGGCGAACCGCTGGTTCGTTGAGCAACTGCGCCAGGCTGCGCGCATTCACTTCGCCGGTCTGGCCACAGCATGCACCGCAGTCCAGTGCCGCTGCGTGGGCATTGTTGGCTGACTGGCTGCCATGCCCAACGAGAAGCACTATCGGTGCCAGACGTTGTGTCAGTCCCATGGCATGGAGAATGCCTGCCGCCAGCTTAACTTTGGCCGCTGTATCCAGCCCAACCAGTTGAGGACGGCAGATCTCGCGGTAGCGCGCGGGCAAGCCATCCAGGTCGTCCCGGGGACGTGCTTTTTTGCCTGGCAGTAACCTGTTCATCAGCTTGACGGAGTAGCTTAACCCGGCCGCTTCCACAAAAGAGAAAGCGGCACCCGGCCAGTGGCTAATGGCATGCCACTGATCGGCCATGGCAAACCGGGTCTGACGCGATCTGCTGGCTGCGTTTTGCCGTGCGGTATCGGCTTCGCACTGCGACGAATCAGCACAGACAATACGGTCGTTGACCTCTATGGAAGGCGCAAGTAAGCCAGGTAACTGGGGACGCCGGGCTTGCGTAGCCAGCGGCGTGTAGGCAATCGGAAGGCCGAAGAATCCTGCACAGCCGATGGTCTGCACGCCAGGACTGGCGGCCTCCAGGGCGCGGCGCAGCGGTTCACTACGCACATCAATGCAGAAGGCGGCCTGGACGTCGACAGCCTGCGCGCCCACCTCCTGGCCCTTTATCGAAGTCAGCCGATGCGCCAACTCACGCTGATAGCCGGTTTCCAGAGCCAGCTGCCAGACTTCGTCAATCAGCATGGCCTGTTCGGCCTCTTCCAGCACCTGAGGGGCTTGTGTCCAGGCGTGCTGAAGCGAGATAAATGCCTGCCGGGTAGCCGCATCATCTTTGCATTCTAAAAGGATCATGCCCCAGGCTAAACGAATAGCCAGCAAGTCGCGCAGGTGCGTATCCTTGCCGCCCGCCAACTCAGCCTGCCAGCCCAGATAAGCGCACCAGGATGCCCACCCATTGACGGTAAGTAACACCGATTCCAGATAATCTGCCCACACCGCTTCAGGCAGGCCCAAACGCTCGATGACCCAGCGCCCGGCATCCATGGCGTTATCCGGCAACGTCTTGATAGCCTTGTGGATGTTCGGTAAGCCCATTAACAAACCAATACCATGGTCATGCTTCAGAGTATCTCGCCAGAAGGTGTACAACCCCTGGTGGCGATCGGGCTGCCAGCTCGCCTGATGTTCGTCGAAGTAAGCGGCGCAGGTCTGGCTAACCTGATGCGTGATCGCTTGCCGCCAGGATAACCTTTTGTGGCGATGGGGATCGTTGTCGAGCATATCGATGAGTAGCGGTAATTGTCCCTGCCGGGCGCTTGCGTGCAGCGCCTGGGTGCACTGTTCAGCCGTCAGGCCGGCCGCTTGCGCCTCAGGTAGCTGACGCAGCGCCTGGGTCAGATCGGCCATGCTAATGCGACCTTCGCGCCAGGCCAGGCTCTGCCGATCTCGCGGTGGGAAGACCTGAATACCGCCGAGCACCGCCATCCGGGCAGCCACCTTGCGCACCGGCATGCCGATACGCGACCAATGCGGATTGACAGCGATAGCGCGATCCAGTGGCCATGCAGGTGCAATCGCATGGCAGGCCTGCTGGCAGGCTTGCTCGATCGCAACCTGCCGTGAATCTGCATTGGCTGCGGATTGCGCCAGGCTCGCCGAAACGGGTTTCTCTTTGTGGGTCAGTGTATCCATCAGGAAACTCTCCAGTTTAATGGTGTTAGTCAGCGCGGCCTGTCGACAACAGGTGCATCAGGGACGTCAGACTCAGCGGGCGTGGACGTTGTGGAAACCCCGTGCGCGGGCCATATGAGCAGCGTCAGACGCGTATAGGCTTCGTCCAGGTAAAAACCCGCGTAGCTCCACCGACGCCAGCGCGACAAGCGTTGTGGCTGCTTTTGCAGTAACACCTGACAGACATACAGTGCTGCCATACCTGCCAGCGCGATCAGGCCCAGACGATCATCAGGAGCGTCCTGCAAACCGAGCGGCAGCGTATGCAAAGCCAGGGCAATCATCGTCAGGCCGATAACCGTGAAGAGTCCGAAAAGAGATTGCAGCGTACGTGTCGAACCGTCTTGCGCGTCAGGCAACCACAGCAAGGGCGCCCACGCCATGCTCAGCACAACACTCCACCACCAGGGCCAGGCGGCAAGACCTGCCAGCGTCAGCACCAGAAATACCGCTGAAATCGTTAATACCGGGGCAAGAAGCACGCTCACCGTGCCGGGCAAGGAAACCCGGTGCAGCGCCTGCTGGCGAGTGTGTCTTACGCCCTCTGACGCGGACAGAAAAGCATGTGCTTTGTAGAGCGAATGACCTATGAGATGCAGAGCCGCCAGGGTAGTCAGGCCAAGTGCGCACTCAAGCAGCATAAAGCCCATTTGCGCGACGGTAGACCAGGCCAGGCGTACTTTTATGCTGATGCGCGTCAACATGACCATGCCTGCCAGCACCGCGGTCGTCAGCCCAAAAACCAGTAACAAGACTCGCGCAGCACTGGCCTGTTCTATCATCGGTGCGAAGCGAATCAGCACAAAGCCACCAAGATTGACGACGCCGGCATGCAGCAGCGCAGATACCGGCGTTGGGGCTTCCATCACCTGTATCAGCCAGCCATGCACGGGCAGTAAGGCTGTGCGGAGAATAACTGCCATCACCAGTAATACGGCGCTCGCCTGCAAAGACACAGACGCACCCTGCTGGGCGATGTGCATCCACAGGGCTGACAGCGAGAAACTGCCGACATCCCACCAGGCCAGCGCGGAAGCGCCGAGCAACATCACGTCAGCCATCCGATCGGCAATGTACTTTTTGTGTGCCGCAAACAGGGCAAAGGGGCGATCCGGATAAAAGCAAAGCAGGTGCTGCAGCGCTATGCCTACAGCGGCCCAGGCCGCGATGAGCAGCAGCCAGTTATCGGCCAGCAAGAGCAGATGGACACTGCCCAGAACAGCGGTCAGTGCGCCCATGTAGCGTCGCTGGTTGGCTTCCCCTTCAAGATAACGCGCAGAAAACGACGCGATGACGTTGCCGAGCAGTTGCACCAGCAAAGCCAACACCAGGCCAAACGTCGTGGCTTTGACTATGCCGGGCCATTGCACGACACGGATGTCCGCGGTAAGAGACAGTCCGGTGAAGACAATGGAGCCATACGACAGAATCTGCAAAACACGCCAAAGCGTCGGTGTAGGCACCCCGCCCCACCGCGTCAGTGCCGTTAACCCGAACATTAAAATTGCCGGTGCTAAAAAACAAACCAGGTAAAAAGCTTCAAGGATATTCATCGCCTAGCCCTTATGAATGTGACTGAGGGTATGTTCCTTGACGCAAACTATTCTGTAAAATATATTTATTTGAATAATTCGATACTTAAAAACGAACGATGAACCTTAACCAGTTAAATTTCCATCACCTTTTTTATTTTTGGCGCGTCGCCAAACTCGGGCACCTGACGCGGGCTGCCGAAGAGTTGGCGACCTCTCAATCGGCCGTTTCGGTGCAAATCCGACAGCTTGAGGAACGGCTTGGCGAAAGTTTGTTAATCCGCAAAGGCCGCCGCCTGATCCTCACGGACACAGGTCAGCTGGTCATGGCTTATGCCGACAATATTTTTGGACTTAGCCAGGAGATGCTGGGACGCTTAAAAGGCCGTTCAGCCGGTGTCACACGGTTACGTGTGGGCAGCGTGGCAACCCTGTCGCGCAATTATCAGGAAAACTGGATTCGGCCTGCGCTTACCGACCCTACTGTCTTGCTGACACTGGAGTCCGGATTGCTGGAAGGCCTGCTGGTCAGGTTGATGCAACATCAGCTCGATGTGGTGCTGGCCAATGAGACCGTTCCCGTGGACCCCGATCGTCCTTTGCACTTCGTGTATCTGGGCAGTCAGTCCATCTCTTTAGTCGGCCCGGCGAGCAAATGGGCATCGCGCCGTCTGCGCATCCCGGAAGATCTGGATAACGTGGAAATTGCCTTGCCCGGCCCACGTCATGCCTTGCGCGCGCAGTTTGATGTGCTGTGTTCTGCGGCGGGCGTAACGCCCAGAGTGCGCGCTGAAGTGGACGACATGGCTATGCTGCGTCTGATCGCTCGCGACAGCGGCTGGCTCACCGTATTGCCCGAGGTCGTGGTTCAGGATGAACTGCGTACCGGTATCCTTGTCACCGTAGGCCAATCGGCGGAGTTGCAGGAGCGCTTCTACGCCATTACCACGCCACACCGGCACCGTATCGACGTGCTGGAGCAACTCCTTACGGGGGCGCAAAAACGCCAGGCACAAGGCTAAGCATCGCGCCGAGACAGGCAGCCTGACAATGTGCAGATGGCAGGCAACCTGCGCGCGATGATCTCGCCCTTGTTTAGCGTGTTTCTCTGCCGGAAGCGGTCCGCTTCGTGAAAAAGGGTGATTTCATTTGGGATTCCCCCATTGCGTAACAGCTTGCTGTAATGCTTTTCGCAAAGCGGATCACAAATCGGCGCGTCAGATAACCCACTGCACAATTTAATATTGAATCTCCATTTTCACAGTGCCAGGATAAATCGGCATCACGCTTGTTACCGATTATCGGGCAAAACCTGAATGCAGGCTGGGGGATATTCCCTTCACCGCTGTATTTATGTTTTGCCCGATTTTGTTTCAGGAGTGAGCGATGCTGGTCAGACAAATACTGAATAATAATGTGGTCAGTGCGATTGATGATAACGGCCTTGAAGTTATTTTGACCGGACGCGGTCTGGGATTTAATACGCACAACGGTGCCAGTATTCATCCTCACGAGGCAGAAAAAATATTTCGTCTGGAAGATTCATCGATCTCTGCACGCTTTAAAGATCTGGTCAGTGAAGTCCCTATCGATATTCTCCAGCTTACCGCCGATATTGTCAGCCTGGCGCGCGAAAAGCTGAATCATAAATTAAGTGAAGGGCTGTATGTTACGCTGGCCGACCATCTTCATTTTGCCCTGGAACGTCATAAAAATAACGCGCTGCTCGCGAATCCACTGGAGTGGGAAGTGCGCCACTTTTACACCGCTGAGTATGCGATTGGCCGTCAGGCGCTGGGCATGGTGGTCGCCCGCACCGGCATGCTGTTACCGGACAGTGAAGCCTGTAGCATTGCACTGCATATCGTTAACGCCGGGCTTAACGACACGCTGGGAAAAACCGCAAAAATTACCCAACTCCTTTATCAGCTGCAACAAATCGTAAAATACTTTTTTACCCTTCATACCGATGAACACAGCCTGAATTACCAGCGTTTTATTACGCACCTGAAATTTTTTGCCCAGCGGGTCATCGATGGCGAGGTGTTAAATAATAACGATGACGAGTTTTTTGCGCTGGCGCAGCAGCGTTACGCGCGCACCCTTAAATGCGTTGACGCCATTAATGAGTTTGTTAAAAAACATTATCACCACAGCATGAGCAACTCTGAAAAACTCTATTTGACAGTGCACATCGAAAATATTGTGCAGCGCAGCGCGCCCGAGGTTTTACCCCCTAAAACGTAATGAAAAACCCATTCCGGCTTGTGACTGTTCAATCAGGCAAACCCCAGAAGCCTACCCACCCGGTTAACCCCGGTCATTGTGGATGACGTCATATTGACTTCAGTCTGGAGGGATTTATGAATTATCAGGACACCGCACAGCAAATCATTACACTGATTGGCGGGAAAGATAACGTACTGTCTTTATTTCACTGCATTACTCGCCTGCGTTTTTTACTTAAAGATAACAGCCTGGCCGACCGTCAGGCGCTTGAAGCGCTGGATGGCGTGATGGGCGTTAACCTTTCTGGCGATCAGTTTCAGCTAATCATTGGCAATGAGGTTGACCCCTTGTGCAAGGCGCTGCTGAGCCAGTTGCCATTACAGGACACCCCGCAGCGCGCCACGTCGCGCAGCCATCCCGTTTCGGCGCTGCTGGAGGGATTATCCAGCATCTTTTCGCCCATTATTCCCGCCATTGCCGGTGCCGGTATCCTCAAGGGAATACTGGCGCTGTTGGTGGCGTTTCACTGGCTTGAAGCGCATAACCAGAGCTATCAGGTGCTGTTAGCCATCAGCGACGGCGTGTTTTATTTCCTGCCGCTGGCGCTGGCGTTCAGTGCGGCCAGGCGGTTTGGTGCCAATCCTTACGTCGCCGTGGCGCTGGCGGCCTCGCTCTTTCACCCTGCCCTGCAAACCCTGTTCAACGCCGGTGAGCCGATCCACTTTCTGGGATTACCCGTGCCCGCGGTGAATTATGCCTCGACGGTGATTCCGGTGCTGCTGTCGATATGGCTGCTGAGCTATGTGGAACGCCTGATCGACAGCCTGATGCCCGCGGCGCTGAAAACCATGTTTGTTCCGCTCCTGAGCCTGCTGATTGTCACACCCATTACGCTTATCGCCATCGGCCCGTTGGGGATCTTTGCCGGTAATGCGCTGACCGGCGGTATTATCTGGCTGGTCGAAAACATGGGGATTGTCGCCGGCATTGTGGTGGGCGGGACATTATCGCTGATTATTATTACCGGTATGCACTATGTGCTGGTGCCCGTGATGATCCACAACATCAGCCAACTGGGCTTCGACCCGTTTAAAATCCTGTTTTATGTTGCCAATCTCGGTCAGGCAGGTGCGGCATTCGGCGTATTCCTGCGGGCCAAAGATAAAAAGCTCAAGTCACTGGCGCTCACCACCAGCTTCAGCGCCGCAATGGGCATTACCGAACCCGCGATGTACGGCATCAATATTCGTTACAAACGGCCGTTTGCCGCCGCCCTGCTCGGCGGGGCCTGCGGCGGCGCATTTGCGATGGCTATGGGGGTAAAAACCTATGCGTTTGCGCTCAGCGGACTGCCCGGCATTCCCGCGCTGGTCGGCCCGACCTTTATCTATGCCCTGTTCAGTCTGGCAATCGCCTTTGGCAGCGCCGCCCTGCTCACCGTGCTGCTGGGTTTTGATGAGTCGACCCAGCAGTCCGCCGCCGATGTGGCGTCCGCACCCGGTCTTCATCGTCACGATCCCGAAAAACTCTTTGCGCCCGTGAGTGGTGAGATTACGCCGCTGAGTGCGCTGGCCGATCCGGTTTTTGCCGACGAGATTTTTGGTAAAGGACTGGCTATCTACCCGACAGTTGGCGAACTGCGTTCTCCGGTGGACGGCCGAGTCGAGTCGCTGTTTGAAACCCACCATGCGCTGGGGCTGAAGAGCGACACCGGTGCGGAAATCCTGATCCACATTGGCATCGACACCGTCAAACTCGGCGGCCGCCACTTCACCAGCCATATTCAGCCCGGGCAGTTTATCGGCACGGGCGATCTGTTAGTCACGTTCGATCTGGCCGCGCTTCAGGCCGAAGGCATCGACCCGAGCGTAATTGTGATTGTGACTAACAGCGAGCGCTATGGCGCTATCCACCCGGTCAAAGCCACCGGGAACATCGCCTGTCGCGATGCCTTTCTGACACTCACCGCCGCAGCGGTTTAAGGAGCAAAATATGACGTATCCAACAGCCTTTCCTGAGGGATTTTTGTGGGGCGGAGCAACCGCCGCGAATCAGCTTGAAGGTGCCTGGGATGTCGGTGGCAAAGGATTATCGGTTTCCGATGTGTATACTTTTGACACGGCTACCCCGCAATCACAATGGCTGGATCAGTGGCTCAGCATGACGCATGCTCAGGTCGCAGAAGCCCAGAACCCAGACAGTAAAAAGTATTATCCCAAGCGCAAAGGCAACGGCTTTTACACCCATTTCAAAGAGGATATCGCGCTGTTCGCCGGTATGGGATTTAAATGCTTTCGTATGTCGATTGCCTGGACGCGCATCTTTCCGCGCGGCGATGAGGCGGAACCCAACGAGGCGGGCCTGCAGTTTTATGATCAGGTACTGGATGCCCTGCTCGCACAGGGTATTGAACCCATTGTCTCGCTGTCGCATTACGAGATGCCGCTGGCGCTGGTGACAGACTACGGTGGCTGGCCGAACCGCCAACTGGTGGACTTTTATGTCCGCTTTGCCACCACGGTATTCACCCGCTATCGCAAAAAAGTGAAGTACTGGATGACCTTTAACGAGATCAACTGCGTGAAGCACCATCCATATGTGAGCGTGGGCGTGATTGAAGAAGGTCATCCTCACCTGGAGCAAGATAAATATCAGGGCGCGCACCATCAGTTTGTCGCCAGCGCGCTGGCCACCAAAGCGTGCCACGCGATTATCCCCGGTTCTCAGGTGGGCTGTATGATCAGCTATCAGATCCTCTATCCGCACACCTGCCATCCGGATGACGTACAGGCCTGTGAAGAGATGCAGCGCGTGTCGTTATTTTTTAGCGATGTGCAGGCGCGCGGTTATTATCCGGCTTATGCCGACAGAATGCTGGCGGAGAAAGGCGTGCAGCTCATTAAGGCCGTGGGCGACGATGAGATCCTGCGGCAACATCCGGTGGACTTTGTTTCCTTCAGCTATTACATGTCCAGCACCGTCAGCGCCCAGCCGGAAAAACTGACCGGCGCGCAGGGCAACCTGATTACCGGCGGGATTCGTAACCCGCATCTGGCGACCAGTGAATGGGGTTGGCAAATCGATCCCAAAGGCCTGCGGCTGGCCCTGAATCAGCTTTATGACCGCTATCAAAAGCCGCTCTTTATCGCCGAAAACGGTCTGGGTGCGGTGGATACCGTCAAGGCTGACGGCAGCATTGATGATGATTACCGTATCGACTACCTGCGCCAGCATGTGGCGCAGATGAAAGAAGCGATTGCCGACGGCGTTGCACTGTTTGGCTATACCTGGTGGGGGCCGATCGACGTCGTCAGTGCCGGCACCGGGCAGATGTCCAAACGCTATGGTTTTATTTACGTGGATCAGGATGATATGGGCAACGGCACCCAGACGCGTTCATTGAAAAAGAGCTATCACTGGTATAAAAAGTTGATTGCCTCTAACGGTGAAGACACCGGCTGCTGATCCGGTTTATCGCCATGACCATGACCTGCAGGCAGGCGCTGTCGGCAGGTCATGTTATTTCAGCCTCTGCCATGCTGATGCGGCAGACAGACTGACTGCCATCTGAACCCCAAGGAGAAGGTTGATTTGAACACCCTGCATCTGGTCGATCCCGAACTGCTGCCCGCCCTGGCAAACAGCGCGCCGCTTGAGCTTACCCCGGAAACCATTGTGGCGCTGCGCCGCGAACGCCAGGACGCCGCCGTAAAACAGGTTCAGACCTACCGTGACGGCGGACTGTACATTGAAGAACACAGCATCGATTCCCCCGACCATCCGCCCGTCAGAGTCTGTGTGATTACCCCGGTCAGCGCGACCCCAAGGCGAATGGGCATTTTGCATATTCATGGCGGCGGTCATCTGTTTGGCAGCCCGGAGCAATCCCTTTCACTGACCAGCGTAACGGCACTGCGCCACAACTGCGTCGTGGTCTCAGTGGACTATCGCCTGTCACCGGAAACGGTTTTTCCAGGTTCGCTGGAGGACTGCTATGTGGTACTGAACTGGATGGTGCGTCAGGCCGACATGCTGGGCATCGATCCGGCACACATTGGTTTAATGGGCGACAGCGCCTGTGCCGGGTTGGCCGCCTCGCTGGCGCTGCTGGCAAGGGATCGCGATGGCCCCAAACTGGCCTTCCAGAATCTGATGTTCCCGATGCTGGATGACCGCACGGTGACGGAAACGCATCCCAATCCCGTGACCGGCGAGTTTGCCTGGACGCGCGAATATAATCGTATTGGCTGGACCGCACTGCTGGGCGAGGAACCCGGCAGCGAAACGATCTCGCCTTATGCCGCACCGGCACGCGCCAGCAACCTCGCCGGGCTTCCGCCCGTCTGGATAGGTGTAGGAACGCTGGACCTGTTTCTGGATGAGAACCTCGACTACGCACAACGGCTGATCCGTGCCGGTGTCGCCGTGGAGCTGCACGTCTGGCCCGGTGCCTTTCATGGCTTTCATGCCAGCGACACGGCGGCAGTGTCGCGACAGGCCAGGGAACTGCGCCAGCGCTGGCTGTCGCGCTTTAATCCCTGCCCATGACGCCAGAATCAGCCCGGTTGGGCGATTGGCCTGCCCGGATTTACGACAGCCGTTAACTTACCCGGAGTCATCAATGCAAACGCTGCACATCGTGCCCCGCCTGATGAAAGCGCTGCGGGCGGGGGAAAAACGTCATACGATACGCTGGCAGGAAGCCAACATCACCCCAGGACCGCTGCGCTATATCAGCAGCGAAGACCCGGAATCCGTCGTCATCGTTAACGTTGAACGCGTGGTCACTCTGCCGCTGTCCTCCGTGGCGCAGTATCTGGGTAAAGACGATGAGTGGCCCGATGCGGTGCTGTTAGCAGGAATGCAGGCGCATTATCCGGCGATTCAGCTCAGGTCAGAGGTTGAGGTTATCCATCACTCAGCGCCGCTTGAGGATGAAACCTGACGACGCTGTTTTCACCGGAGAACGTCATGTTAGATGTGCTTAAACAGCTGGAATGCAGCCTGCATCATGAAAAGCGCCACGATTTAGCGTGGCTTGAACAGACACTGCATCCTGAATTTAAAGAGATCACCCTTTCAGGCACGCTGCTGAACCGTGAGCAAATCATCGCGGCGCTCATGAATGAAGAGCGCGCGCAGGCCATTATCAGCAGCGACTTTCAACTGATGGAGGTCGGAACCCAGCATGCCATTTTGCTTTACCGCACCTCACAGCCGGACGGCAGCCGTGCCGCATTACGTTCGTCCCACTGGGTTTTATCCGCAGCGCATGGCTGGCAGATGATTTTTCATCAGGGCAGCACGGCAGCCGTCGGGTCATAGTTTGGGGTTTGGGAAAAAAGCGTGGGCTGTCCACGCAGCCGTAAAACAGACCCACAACCTGTGGCAATCATGGCCGACAGGCAGCCATGCGCGTTATTTCACCACAGGATTTTTCTGCAGCGACAGCGCATCCATAAATGCGTCATCTAACTGGAGATGCGCTTTTACCAGCTCACGCGGCGTACCGGCCAGCCACTGATTGAGTGAGATATCGGCGTAATAGTCACTTTTGAATAACTCCAGGAAACGCAGCGGCCCCTTGCCGGTGTTTTCAACATAGTGGCCCATGGCGAAGGGCACATAGCCGACATCCCCTGCCCGATAATCAAATGTTCTTGCCTGACCCGATGAGGCAAAAACGCCCATGCGTCCTTCCCCTTCCAGGTAGTATTGCCATTCATCGTTATTCGGGTGCCAGTGCAACTCGCGTAATCCACCGGGGGCGATTTCAACCAGGGCTGCCGCGATGGTTTTGGACACCTTAAAGGTTGAGGAGTCGGTGATTCTGACCGTGCCGCCTGGTGCCTTTATGGGTTCCTGTGCCAGCATGTGGTGGGTAAAGGTGCGTTTGGCTTTGGTTGCGCCTTTCACCGCCACTGACTCCAGGCTGCCGGGCACCTTCGCGGCAAAAATATATTCATCCGCTGGCGAAGGCAGGTGGTCGAAGGTGGATACCGGGACGTTGAAGTTTTTCGCCAGAATGTCCGGCGGGATATGTTTGAACCAGTCGGATAACAGAAACGTGCTGTCCTCATCAAATCCGCCATCGTCGAAGGCCAGCAGAAACTCGCATCCATCAGGCCCGATGCCCTGAATTGAGTGCGGGATGCCCGGCGGAAAATACCATAAGTCTCCCGGGCCAATATCATCGATAAACCAACTGCCATCAGTATCAAACGCGGTGACGCGGGCGTTGCCGTAGGTCATGTAGGCCCATTCGCCCTCTTTATGCCAGTGTAATTCGCGGATGCCGCCGGCATTCAGGCGCATGTCCACGCCGGCAATGGTGGTCGAAATGGCTAATTCACGCTTGGTGACCTGGCGCGTCCATCCGCCGCTGCTTTTGCGCACGTGCGCATCACTGAATGAAAAACGCAGGTTCGGTAACGTCCCGCTGTCGGTCGAAGGTGGATTAACAATATCCGGATTTTCTGCTTCGCGGATGGGATCGTGCGGCCCGGGATCGCGACCACCGGTCGGAAAGGACTGAATGCTGTCATGCGCATGAACCTGTCCAGCCGCCAGCGCCACCGTCCCGCCTGCGGCAAACGCCATAAAACTTCTTCGGGTTAATTTACTCATTAATAAAATACCTCATTCCTTGCTGATAAAATCGCCGACATGCGCTGCCATAAGTAATCTATAGCGGGATAAGTTAAATTTTATTAATGGTATATGTAAATTTTGATGACATCCGCACGCCCGATCTGGCGCAGAAATTATCAACCGGTGCTAACTCTTTTCAGCTGGTTGATGAAAGGTTAACTTTTCTTATCGATATCAGCCCGCAACTGGCACAAAAGGGTAATTTTCGCGCGTAATGTCAATATCGACGCCGATCATACTTCGTTACAGGCCCGCTCCGTTTTCGCCGCGCTTGCGGGTTGATTGCTGGCACGGCGCAGTGCCGCAGGAAAGCCTTAACCCGGTCAGGCTGACAACCGCGCACGGGAATGATTGGGGATATTCAGCCAGGCGTCAACATCGCCGGGGTGCGGGCTAATGCATGACCGGGAAGAGGTGAAAGCCGGGAATCATACGGCGGGATTGCTGGGCTACACAGGGGCGCTGTGCGTCCGGCCAGGCCACATCTGCGCCAGCCAGACGACAGGGACAGGCTGTCAGAACAGGACATCCTGACGCGGCGATGAGGCTGCGGACTGCGGCGCGCGGGCTGAGAATGCTGCACCTTCAGCCTGCTGCGGACAAATCGGGTAAGCGCGGTGGCGCTCTGGCAAATTCACAATAATGATGCTGTCTTCAGGTCCATCAAGCACATCATCCATCAGGCTCAAATATTCATAAGGATTTTGCATAAATCGTCTCTGTTCCGTTATCCATAGTGAAGCAGGTCATACAGCAAACACAGGCACGATATGATCATTGCCAGGGATCGATAATAGCTGCTGAGCACCATGTCACAAGCAGATTACGCTTATATGACAGCCCACAGGCGAAAACAGCGGCGTGCGCCAGGCACGCCGCCCCCGGTCAGAAGAAGCCCAGCGGCTGAATGCTGTAGCTCACCAACAGGTTTTTGGTCTGCTGATAGTGATCGAGCATCATCTTATGTGTCTCGCGCCCAATGCCTGATTTTTTATAGCCTCCAAAGGCGGCATGAGCGGGATAAAGGTGATAGCAGTTGGTCCAGACGCGACCGGCTTTAATCGCCCGTCCGACGCGATAGGCCCGGTTGATATCACGTGTCCAGACACCCGCGCCCAGGCCATAGATGGAGTCGTTAGCAATGGCGATGGCCTCCGCTTCGTCCTTAAAGGTGGTAATGCCCACCACCGGACCAAAGATCTCTTCCTGGAACACCCGCATGCTGTTGTTGCCTTTCAGCAACGTGGGCTGGATGTAGTAACCGCTGGCAAGCGAGTCATCGAGCTTCTCAACGCCCCCGCCGATCAGCACCTCGGCACCTTCCTGACGGGCGATTTCCAGATAAGAGAGGATTTTATCGAACTGCTGCTGAGAGGCCTGCGCGCCCACCATCGTCTCCGTATCCATGGGATCGCCGCGCTTGATGGTTTTGATACGTTTGAGCACCGCCGCCATAAAGGGTTCGTAAATCGACTCCTGCACCAGCGCCCGTGATGGACAGGTACAGACTTCGCCCTGATTGAGGAAGCCGAGCACAACGCCTTCCGCCGCTTTCTCAATAAAGCTCTCTTCGGCCTGCATAATGTCTTCGAAGAAGATGTTTGGCGATTTGCCGCCCAGCTCAACGGTAGACGGAATCAAGCTTTTCGCGGCCAGTTCCAGGATATGGCCGCCCGTGGCCGTCGATCCGGTAAAGGCCACTTTGGCAATGCCCGGATGTGAAGCCAGCGCCTCACCGGCTTCTTTACCATAACCGTGGACCACGTTAAGCACGCCCGGAGGAAGCAGATCTTTGATCAGGTCAACAAACAGGGTGATCGACAGCGGCGTCTGCTCTGCGGGCTTAAGCACTACGCAGTTGCCTGCCCCCAGTGCCGGTGCCAGCTTCCACGCCGCCATCAGCAGCGGAAAGTTCCACGGGATGATTTGCGCTACCACGCCCAGTGGCTCATGGAAGTGATAGGCGGCGGTAAATTCGTCGATCTCTGCGGCGCTGCCCTCCTGCGCTCTCACGCAACCGGCAAAATAGCGGAAGTGATCCACCGCCAGCGGCATATCAGCGGCCAGGGTTTCCCGCACCGGTTTACCGTTGTCCCAGGTTTCATTCACCGCCATATATTCAAGCTTCTCTTCCAGCCGGTCGGCAATCCTGAGCAGCACCAGCGCGCGCTGTTGAGGCGAGGTTTTCCCCCATGCGTCCGCCGCAGCCGCAGCGGCGGCGACCGCGTTATCGACATCGGCCTTGTCTGAGCGGGGAAAGGCGCCGGCGTCAGAGCCATTAACCGGCGAGGTATTGCTGAAGTAGTTGCCATTGACCGGCGCAACGAACTCACCGTTGATGAAATTGCCATAGTGCTTTTGCAACGTGATGAGAGAACCGGGTTCTCCTGGCGCAGCATAACGCATGTTGAATCTCCTTACGCAGTAGGATGTGAAACAACTTTGAAACCTATTGTTAACATATTAGATCAGCGTCAGCCTGACAGGTTTGTTATCCCTAAACTGTGACCGCGACGAAGGAAAATCCGCGATGGGCGCACTACAGATAATTCCGACTTTTTGCCGCTTCGCCAGTTAACTGGAAACTTTTGAGCACGATGGGGTCAATATGGGGATATGTTCACTCTGGAGGTAAGTAAGCATGTTAGCTTCGGCTTTCACCTTAATGCGCGCTAAAGCAGATTTCGTCCACCAGTTCATCCGTAATCCGCGCAAAATGGGCAGCATTACTCCTTCCTCTGATGCGCTGTGCCGCACCATGGTTGAATCGGTGGAATGGAACAGTCAGTTGCGGATTGCCGAGTTGGGTGCGGGAGACGGTGTGCTAACGCGTCGCCTGCTGGCTCAGATGGCCCCGAACGCGACGCTGGATGTGTTTGAAATCAGCAGCACGCTGGCGCAAAAGCTGAGCGCGCTGGATGACGCGCGAATGACGGTGCGCACCTGTTCAGCGGAGTACCTCAACGGCAGCTATGACGCCATCTTTTCTGGCCTGCCGCTGTTGTCGTTGTCGCCGGAACTGCGCGATGCCATTCTGCAGGCGGTTTATCACGCCCTGGGACCCAACGGCGTCTTTGTGCAGTTCCAGTACACCTCACTGACCCAGCCCGATCTGTCACGTTACTTTACCTGGGAACGCCGACGGGTATTAAAAAACGTTCCGCCAGCCTGGGTTTATCGCTGTACCCGCCACTATGCGCCCTGAGCGCTGTTAACCGCCGGGCGCGTTTGCAACCAGAAATGGTATAAGACGCTGCGCGCCCAGTCCGCCCCCTGCAGTTCTTCCCCGTCGCGCTCACAGGCTTCCGGCAGGCACGCGTCCATAATGCGGCGGTCAAACTCCGGATGAAACTGCACCGACAGCGCACAGGATGAATAGCGCAATATCTGGCAGCCATCCTTTTCCGATACGGCCAGCACCTTCGCGTGAGCTGGCGGCGTAATCACCGACTGACGATGTGAAAGCCAGGCCTCAAAGGTATCTGGCAAGGTGGCCAGCAGAGGATCGTGGCGGGCCTGCGGCGTCGTGGTTAACCTAATCAGCCCGCGCTCCCAGTCATTGGGGTTATCGTCCACCTTCCCCCCCAATGCATAAGCCATAAGCTGGTGTCCGTAGCAGACGCCGAGCAGCGGTAAACGCGCCTCCATTGCCGCCCGAATCCAGGCCGCCGTGCGTTCACTCCAGTCCGCATGATCGGTCACCATCGCCCACGAACCGCTCAACACCGCACCCGAGATTTCAGTAAACTGCGGCAGCGTTTCGCCCAGATGGGGACGGACAATAAGGTAATCGTCGGGTTGTAAATTCAGCGCCTCGATAAACCATACCGGTTGTTCACCGATTTTCTCGACCACGTTGGCGGGAGGAACATCTAACTGGATAAGGGCAAGGGGCAATACAGGCGTGGAAATCATACCGAATCGAATCCTCAAAAGGGTTGGCGTTTCGGAAGATCAGTCTGACAGTAACGATTGTAAAAGTCTTATGAATTTTTTTGGCGTTATTTTCTGCTTAACTAAATAAAAAATGTTAATCATTGCCAGAACATCGCAGGTTCGTGCCATGATTAGCAGGTATCGGGTTTATTTTTAAAGGATGACATTGTGGCAGTGCGGCATTTCTTTATGGTTCTGATGGTGGTTTGCATCTGGGCCTTTAATAACGTGGCAGTAAAATGGGGATTAGTTGAGTTACCGCCGTTGTTTCTCACGTGGATGCGTTTTGCGGTGGTGGCGATTGTGCTCGTCCCGTTTTGCCGTATTAACCGTCAGCAGCTGCCCTGGTTAGTGCTGCTGGCCTTCACGTTTGGTTTTATGCATTTCTCACTGCTGTTTGTCGGCATGCGTTATACCGATGCCGGAACGGGTGCCATTGTGGTGCAGTTGGGTACGCCGATTGCCATGCTGTTGGCGATGGTGGTGCTGAAAGAGAAGCTGCGGCTGATTCAGCTGATCGGCATTATGATCTCGCTCAGTGGCGTGGTGGTGCTGTCCGGTAGCCCGACCATTCCTGCCTGGTGGGTGCTGTGTATACTGCTGTGCAGCGCCACCGGCTGGGCCATCAGCAACCTGATTGTGAAAAAATCGCCGCCGATTAAGCCTCTGACGCTGACAGGGTGGATCGCCTTCCTTGCCCTGCCGATTGTTGGTGCCGCCAGCTTTATGCTGGAGTCCAATCAGCTCTATGCGCTGCAACATGCGGGCTGGCGCGGCTGGTTTGCCATTCTCTATAGTGCTATCGCCTCCTCGGTTGTGGCGTACACCTTATGGTATGCGTTGCTGAAGAAATACAACGTTAACCTGATCATGCCCTACTCGCTGCTAACGCCGGTTCTCGCGGTATTAATGGGCATCGTGGTGTTGGGTGACAGCCTGAACAGCTTCAAAATCATTGGTGCCTCGCTGGTCATCCTGGGAACCACCATTGCGGTGATTAACCTGCGCAATCTGCGAATGCACGCCCGGTTCCCGCGCCTGCGACGCCGTTAGTTCAGGCTGCTATGCTTCAGAGAAGGTGTTAACTCTGGAGCCTGTTGCATGAATACGTTGACCAGCTCGCTGTGGCAGCAGATGTGGCAAGGATTGCATGGCAATCATGCGCCGCAGCCGCTGCCCTTATTGACCGATCCCGCCACTTTTTCTTCCGCTTATGCCGTCAGTGAACTGGCGGCGACCAGCCTGGGCTTAGCCATGCAGGGCGTGGCCGATCTGCTTAACCGTCCTGCCCGCGCACAGGTTAACGTCCGGCTGGCATCCCGCTGGTTTCAGCACAGCTTTATGCCGCTTAATCGCAGTGCGCCCGCACTGTGGGACCCTTTTGCGGGGGATTACGCCTGTCAAAACGGCTGGATTCGCCTGCATACCAATGCTCCCCATCATCGCCTGGCAATGGAAAGTATCCTTGGCCGTCACCCGGACCGGACGGCGCTGGCGCGTGAAGTGGCTCACTGGCAGGCCGCCGAACTGGAACAGGCGGTGATTGAGGCCGGCGGTTGCGCGGCGGAAATGCGCAGCGCCGACGCATGGCAGCAGCATCCGCAGGGGATGGCCGTCATACATGAACCGCTGTTCGCCCGACAACCCCTGGCCGACGGTCCCGCCGTCGAGTGGGCATTGCCCGAGGCGCGCCCGTTACTCGGCATTAACGTCCTGGATCTGACGCGCATTATTGCCGGTCCGGTGGCGACGCGGTTTCTTGCCAGCCTGGGCGCAAACGTCTTACGGATCGATCCGCCCGGCTGGCAAGAGCCTGGAGTGGACGAGGAGCTGTCCTGCGGCAAACGTCGGGCCGTGCTGGATTTAAAACAGCCTGCCGACCGGGCGCAGTTTGTCTGGTTGCTGAAACAAGCGGATGTGATTGTGCACGGCTACCGCGCCGACGCACTGGAAAAGCTGGGATTAGATGCGGAATCGCGACAGGCGCTCTGCCCCGGCCTGGTCGACGTCAGTTTAAACGCCTGGGGCTGGCAGGGACCGTGGCGTAACCGGCGCGGTTTCGACAGTCTGGTGCAGATGGGTTGTGGCATTGCCGAACAGGGAATGCGATGGAAACAGCATGATGCGCCGCTACCGCTTCCGGTACAGGCGCTGGATCATGCCACCGGCTACCTGATGGCCGCCGCAGTGCTGGCGGGACTGCGCCAGCGACTCCAGCACGGCAACGGCAGTCAGATGCGCCTGTCGCTGGCGCGCACCGCCTGGCTACTTGAGCAGCACCGCTACGGCGCGAACGCGCAGCAGACCGGCATTACGCCGCAGCGCAGGGACAATCAGCCCTGTTTAGAGCTGACGCCGTGGGGCATTGGTATCAGGTTGCGATCCGCCGCCTGGCTGCCTGGCACCACATTACAGTGCGCCACGCCAGGAAGCCCGCCGGGTACGCATCCGGCGCAATGGTGAATCAGGCGTCGTCGCCCTGCTCGCTGGCGCTTTCCACCAGCTCATCGTACATGGCCTGAATCGCCTCACGGCTCAGTAGCGCCAGGGTACGATAAAACGCCGTGGTGGCATGGGCTTCAACTTTGCCGAGAAACGCGCCGCACCATGGCATAAGGTACTCGTCAAACAGCGCCAGCTGGGCCGCGTTTTCATCCGCTGCCGACTGATCTTCCAGCCATGACGCCGCCAGCAACAGGCCACCAAAGTGGTCGGCCGGTGCATCACCCAGCGGCATGCCGCGCGCGGTCAAAAACGCGCGGATGTCGGACTCCGGCTTTCCTTCCGGCCAGTCAGACGCAAACGGCGACACCTTGCAGTCGCTGCCCACAAACAGGGCATCGTAGTCTGCCGCCAGCGCCTGCGGATCGCTGTTTTGCTGTAAGCGCGTCAACAGCTCATCCTGCTCCAGCGGCCACTGCGCCGCCAGTTTACCTTCACGAATCAGCGTAAACAGCGGGGCCAGCAGCGCATCCTGCGGATGGCGGTTAAACAGCGAACCGATAATACGGCACAGAATGGAAAACTCATTCATGCATCAACATTCCTTGAGGGAGAGAAATTAAAAGTCCGCCAGCTCGGCGATAGGTTTGCCGGTACGCATTGCCAGAAAGTCCAGCAGGCGGCGCGGCGTGACATTTAACACGCGATCTTCGGGAAAATCCACTTCTCTGGCGATGCGCAGGCAGTGCTCGAAGTTGCCGAGGGTCATGTTACAGGCATTTCTAACATCGCGGTGTATGAATCAACGGGGGAGTTGCACAAGCTATCAGGCAGCCGGTGAACTACTGAAACTCATTATTCCTTATGCTCTCCCCTGACTTTACCGAGGAAATAAGCAGCACCATAGCCGATGATAAAAGCGCCAAAGAAGCCGCACAGTTTCAAAGCCAAGCTATCAAAAATATACAGTGAAGCAAGCGCTAAAAAACTCATAATAATTGTAATAGTACCCTCGAGAAGATGCGCCGAGAGTTTACCCAGCCATTTTACAAATTTCATTATTGATCCTTTTGCACGTCTGAGAATGGCTGCTGATAAAATCGAGATAGGGTTTTAGTTGATCTTCAACGACGAAGTAGATCATATCAAGCCCTTGCGGCTGTACCTTCCAGTACATAGAACTATAATGATTCGCCATACGTCTGCTTGCTAAGGCAGCTTCCTCAATTAGCCTTTGCCATAAGGCGGTGCTGACAGAGAAACTGATACCATAACGAAACAATGATTTGTAAGCGTAAGTACTGCGAGCGTTTTTGACGATTGCCATTGTTAATGCCTGAGATACAGCTAATTGACCGCCCATTCTCCCACCAATACGTCCCGCACCGTAGGCCAACTGATTGTGAACGGCTTCTTTACCCTGCTCATCAAGTTTGTCGTAGAACTCAGTGATAACTATGGTTACAAGTCGACGAAGGGGTTCTTCATTGCTGGCAAGTGATTTTACCACGTAATAGAACCGATCGTTCTCACGTTCGTTACGCAACTTACGGTCATAACCCAACGCACCTGTATTTATATAGGTGCGTTTAGCTCCATAATATGCACTCTGAGGAATTTACTTAATACTGTCCCATATACCATGAGCAATCATTTTAGCGTCCATATCTTCAACCTTCAGTTGAGCAATGATTAATCTTATCTGATATATCGGAACGTTTTCAAACCGGTGTAAATTGCGGTTTGGCAATATCGTCGGGGCAACGTGTCAACTAAACGGGAAGCAAGTCACGAGAACGATAAAGCGCGATAGTAACCTTGCAGTGTTGGTGCAAAACACCACTCTCCACGGCTATATATATTCGTTAAAAAAGCTATTCCCCTCCTTTATCTGTCACAGGCTGGCTCTTAAACCTTAGCGTCGTCAGATGCCGGGCGGCTAAAAAACAATCAGCCTGTAACTCAGTTAACTTAACGCCGAGAATATGCCTTCATGAATGAGCATCCAACAATACGGCACAGAATGAAAAACGCATTCATGCATCAACATTCCTTGAGGAAGCGAAGTTAAAAGTCCGCCAATTCCGGGATCGGTTTGCCGGTACGCATTGCCAGAAAGTCCAGCAGACGGCGCGGCGTGACATTTAACACGCGTTCCTCCGGAAAATCCACTTCTCTGGCGATGCGCAGGCAGTGCTCGAAGTTGCCGAGGGTGAAGGCCGTGTGGGAATCCGAGCCAAACGCCAGCCGCCCGCCCGCTTTGCCGACTGCCTCGGCAATCGCCCGACAGTTGGGTTCACTGCCGGGACGGGAATGGGTAAAGGAGGAGTTGTTGAGCTCCAGCGCCACATCGTAGTGCGCGGCGGCTTCGGTAATGGCGGGAATGTCGACGGGATATTTTGGGTTGCCGGGATGGCTGATGATGTGAACCAGTCCACCCGCCATGGCGGCAATCATCGCCTCGGTATTCTGCGTCAGATCGCGCGGGGCATAAACCGGTTCGTGAAAGCCCGCGACAATCAAATCCAGCGATTCCAGCATCGGTCCGGAGCAGTCAATCTCGCCCTGCTGGTTCTTAATATTGGCCTCGATACCGCGCAGAATCGCCACGCCATCAATGATCCGAGGCCAGATGCGCATATTGACGAAATGCCAGTAGTGCGGTGCATCGGCCATGTCCGGGCCGTGATCGGTAATGGCAAACAGCTTCAGGCCATTTAATTTAGCCTGCGCCACATAGTCATGCAGCGTGCTGTAGGCGTGGGTACTGGCAACCGTGTGCATATGGAGATCTACCGGATACATTATCTGCTCCTGCAAAAAGCCGGTTAAGGCATCAGTGATTAATAGCCACGCTGGCGATCGACGTAGCCCTGAGGATGTCCACCCGCTTCGAGCTGAACGATGGCACGGGCAATAAAGTCCATCGCTTCTTCTTTCAGCGTGACCGCCGCATTATGAGGCGTAATTGTTACGCGCGGATGGAACCATAAGGGATGATCGGCAGGCAGCGGCTCGGTCTGAAACACATCCAGTGCGGCGCCCTTCAGCTGTCCGCTATCAAGGGCGGCGAGTAAATCCGCTTCCACCACCTGATCCCCACGGGCGAGGTTAAGGAAAAACGCCCCCTGCGGCAACTGCTGTAACAGCTTATGATCAATCAAATTGCGCGTTTCCGCTGTGCTGGGCAGCAGGTTGATCAGCACCCGGGTTTCACGCAAAAAATCATCCCGCGCCGCCGGTCCGGCAAAGCTGGTCACGCCGGGGATCTGCTTCGCAGAGCGGCTCCAGACGCGCAGCGGAAATCCAAGGGCGCTAAGACTTTCGGCGACCTGCTGCCCAAGCACGCCTGCGCCTAAAATGCCGATGTGAAAGGTTTCACGCGGATATGACGGCAAAGGCTGCCACTGCGCCGACTGCTGCTGCTGTTGATAGTCGTCAAAGCGTCGGAACCAGCCTAATACGCGGCACAGTGCGTACTCCTGCATTTGCCGCGCCATGCCGGTGTCTTCCAGCCGATAGAGCGGGACGTTGTCCGTCAGCATATCCGGGTACTGCTGCAGTTGACGCAAGATCTCATCCACACCCGCGCCAAGGGCAAACACGCCCTTCAGATCGTGGTGGCCGCGCAGCATCTCTGGCGGCGGCGAGCGCACCAGCGCATAGTCTGCCGGGGCGTTATCCCCTGGAGCCCACAGGCGCACGCGGGCCTGGGGCAAACGTTGCTGCAGGCCATGTATCCAGTCCGGTGCGCTCTGCGACGGATGAAACCAGACGATCTCCATACTGCTCTCCTTTTATTTCAGCTTCGGATAAATGTGCACAAGGGCAAGCGGTGCCCTGTAAAAGCATCTTTTTTCTAACATACCGCAAATAAATAATTCCTGCCGCTTCACATTTCCGTCGCACTGAAGGGTGAAAATTGCGGTTAAGGTCTAAAGTTGTTGGGTGGTCAATGCGTTACACAGGGCCGCATTTCGGACAAGGAGAAACACCGATGATGAACACTGAGGTAAAAACGAATAAACGGCCTCAACGCCATGCACCCATTCTGCTTAGCGTGCTACTGAGCGCCAGCGTATTCAGCACCTGGGCAGCAGAGGATTCCCGATTACTGAACACGCAACCGCAGCCGCCGGATGTCCGTTTAGGGCCGCTGTTTAATGCCGTGCAACAGGCAAAATTCTACCCCGATCAAAAAACCTTTGCCGACGCGGTACCTAAGTACGATCCCTCGTCAATTCTCGCCGACTGGCAGATGCAGAAAAACCAGCGCGGCTTCGATTTAAAACGTTTTGTCGCAGCAAATTTCACCCTGCCCACCGATGGCGATAAATATGTGCCACCAGCAGGCCAGAACCTGCGCGACCATATTAATGGCCTGTGGCCGGTGTTAACGCGTACCACCAACAGCGTGGGAAAATATGACTCCCTGCTGTCGCTGCCTAAACCTTATGTGGTGCCGGGCGGGCGATTCCGTGAGGTCTATTACTGGGACAGCTATTTCACCATGCTGGGCCTGGCAGAAAGCGGCCACTGGGACAAAGTGCAGGATATGGTCGATAACTTTGCTTCCCTGCTGGATCGCTATGGCCACATTCCTAATGGCAACCGGACTTACTACCTGAGCCGGTCACAACCGCCGTTCTTTAGCCTGATGGTTGACCTGCTGGCAACGCATGAGGGCGACAAAGCCTACACGCGCTATTTGCCCCAGTTGCAAAAAGAGTACGACTACTGGATGGCAGACAGCGACAGCGTTGCGGCGGGCAACGCCAGCAAACGGGTGATCAAGCTGGCCGACGGCACGCTGTTAAATCGCTACTGGGATGCGCGCGACGTTCCGCGCACGGAATCCTGGATGGATGATATTACGACGGCGAATAAAGCCCCGCAGCGTAACAAGGCAGAGATGTACCGCGAACTGCGTGCCGGTGCCGCCTCGGGCTGGGACTTCAGTTCACGCTGGTTTACCGACGCGCACAATCTTTCCACCATCCGCACGACACAGCTGGCACCGGTGGATCTCAACAGCCTGATGTTCCATCTGGAAAAAACCCTGTCCACCGCTTACCGCCTGAACAAGCAGGACGATCGGGCGAGGTTTTTTGCTGACCGGGCAGAGAAACGTCAGGCGGCGATCAACCGTTACCTGTGGGACAGCAAACAGGGCTGGTACGCGGACTATGACTGGAAGAAACGCCAGATCCATCCACAGCTCACCGCTGCCACGCTGTTTCCGCTCTATATGCAGATCGCCAGTGATAAACAGGCTGACAGCACCGCCAGCGCAGTGGAAAAACAGCTGCTGAAACCGGGCGGTCTGGTGACCACCACGGTGAACAACGGTCAACAGTGGGATGCGCCTAATGGCTGGGCTCCGCTGCAGTGGGTTGCGGTAGAAGGCCTGGAGCACTATAAAAAGCCCCAGCTTGCACAGCAGGTTGGCTTACGTTTCCTGCGTAACGTACAGCTGACCTATGACAAGGAACATAAGCTGGTCGAAAAATATGTGGTGGAGGGCGCGAACCTGGGCGGCGGTGGCGGCGGTGAATATCCGTTGCAGGATGGCTTTGGCTGGACCAACGGCGTCACCCTGAAACTGCTGGATAAATATTGCCCGAAAGATAAAACCTGTAACAGCGCACACGATATTCCCGAGGCGCAAAGCAACGCGAAGTAACCGATAGCTGACCTTCGCCACGATAAAAAAAGGCCCGCAGTCACCTGCGGGCCCTTTTTTACGTCAAGTTCTGCGTTAACTGCGCACTTTGCGGTAGATAAACAGCACAACGATGGCGCCAATTACCGCGACAACGAAGCTACCGAAGTTGAACCCGTCCACACGGCCAAAGCCGAAGAAGGTACTGATCCAACCACCGACTACGGCACCGATAATACCCAGAATCACGGTAATGATGAAGCCACCACCATCTTTACCTGGCATGATCCACTTCGCCAGGATACCGGCGATTAAACCAAAGATGATCCATGAAATAATACCCATCCGTTACTCCTTCCTTTTGTTAGTCAATGGCGATCGCCTGATTAATCAAGCGGTTCACTGCGCATAGTATAGACATGTTTTTTAAAAATGTAGCGCAAGCAGGTAATGATAGTGGTTATTGTGTTAAAGCTTTATTATTCTCCGCCGATAACGTACGGGTAGTAACAGGATAATTACATGAAAAAGCGTTGCTCATCTGGAGCCAGCAAGTGAAAGAAAACGATAAAGAACAGTACCTGAAACGTGGCACGCTGGCCGTGCTTGGCGTGATGAAGGACCTGCTTCAGTTACAAACACCTTTGCTGGTGAATTTTTCACGCGGGCAGTTTATTAGCCGTATGCTCGCTGCCGATGAAACACGTATCGTTTTTGATCTGGGGAGCAATAACCTGGATAACGACTACGCGCTGCACTGCAATGAAATCACGATTTTTGCCGAAACCCACGGTGCCAAAATTGAATTCGCCCTGGGAACACTGGAAAAAACCGACTTTGAGGGACTGCCTGCTTTTCAGGCCGCCCTGCCGGACGTCCTTTGGCAAATCCAGCGTCGGGAATTTTTCCGTATCAGCGCCCCGATGGACCCGGAGTTTTGGTGCCATTGCCAGTGGCCTGATGGCTCGCCGGCTCGCCTGCGCTTGCAAGATCTGTCCCTGGGCGGGATTGGCGTGCTGGTCGAAGAGACAATGCCGGAGGGGCTAAAAAGCGGGGATGATTTTAGCAGCCTGCAGGTCGAACTGGGTGAATTCGGTCAGTTCAACGTCAGCGCTAAGCTGATGCATATTGGCGAGCGCAGCATTATTACCAATAAAAATGAGACGAAAGTAACCCCTCGCCTGAGTTTCCGTTTTACCGCGCTTGAACCCCATCAGGAACGGCAGTTACAGCAAATTATTTTTGCCTTAGAGCGCCAGGCGCGCGACAAAGCACAACGCTTCCAGTAACCCGCGATTCACCCTGCGCCGCACACCGGCGGCGCATCCAGGCTATGCTTTCCCTTGCTTTCTCGTTTAACCGGAACCAGCAAGGAGAACATCCCCAATGGAAAACTGGCTCAATTCGCGTCATTTTCAGTCAATTTTTTTCAATCAAACGCTCTGGATCAACAGCGCTGTCGTCATCGTTGCCACCCTGGTCATTTACTGGTTGCTGCGCAGCCTGATTCGTTTTACCTCTAACCGTATTGCCCACTACAGCGAAGCACGCCACGTCCGTTTTACCGGCATTCTGGTCGAGATCTTACGCAGCACCAGCCAGTTGCTGCTGCTGATTTTTTCCCTGCTCATTGCCCTGCGCTTTATCGATTTACCCGACGCCTGGCGCGCCACGATCTCTCACAGTTGGTTTCTGGCCTTGATTGTGCAGATCACCCTGTGGATCGACGGCGGTATTCGTCTGTGGTTAAAAAGCCTGCTGCGCGATCCGCTGCATGTGCGCAACCCTGTCACCACCGTGATTCTGGGGATTTTGCTGCGCATGCTGGTGTGGGTGATGATGCTGTTGGCCATTTTGTCGAACATGGGCATCGACATTACGGCGCTGGTTGCCAGTCTGGGCGTGGGCGGTATTGCTATTGCCCTGGCGATTCAGACGGTACTGAGTGACGTGTTTGCCTCGCTGGCGATTGGTTTCGACAAGCCTTTTGAACACGGTGATTTTATTGTGTTTGGCGACATCGCCGGGACAATTGAACATATTGGCCTGAAAACCACGCGACTGCGCAGCCTGAGCGGCGAACAGATTGTCTGTTCAAATACCATTCTTCTGCAGCAAACGATCCATAACTACAAGCGCATGCAGCAACGCCGCATCGTGTTTAAGTTTGGTATCAGCTATGCCACCTCTTCTGAGCAGGTGCGCGAGATCAGCGAGCTGGTGAAAACCATCATTCAGGGCATTGAGATGACGCGCTTCGACCGCGCGCATTTTCTGGCGTTTGATGATTCAAAGCTGACGTTCGAAGTGGTCTATTTTGTGTTGAGTGCCGACTATAACCAGTACATGGATATTCAGCAGGAAATCAACCTGCAGCTGATGGCGGCACTCGAAGAACGCAATGTGCGCTTTGCCTTCCCTATCCGTCAGGTCGAATTCAGCGGGGGCAGTTTGCCGCCGGTCGATCTCAAGCCGGTTCCCGATGATGACGCGGCCCAGCTACGCCGCGCGAATCGTTAAGCGCCGGGACGAACGGAGGATCGCGGCACGCTGTCCGATCCTCCGCCCTTACCCAGGCTGATAGCGACAGCGGGCGACGGCCTGAAGCCAGCCCTGATAGCTGTCCTGCATTTTCTGCGCCAGCTGCGGGCGCGGCATCACGACGTTACCGCCCTGTAATGCCTGCATATCACCGCCCTGCTGCCACCATCCCAGCTGTTTACCTGCCAGCAGTGCCGCCCCCAGCGCCGACGCTTCAGCGGTGGGCGCGCAATGCAGCGGACGCTGCAGAACGTCAGCCTGAAACTGCATCAGCCAGCGGTTTTGTGTCGCACTGCCGTCGACGCACAGCGCAGGCAGCGGCTCACCGCTCGCCTTTTCCATGGCGAAAAAGACATCGGCAATTTGCCAGGTAATCGACTCCAGCGCCACCCGCGCCAGCACTGCCGGGGTCGCCGCATCGGTGAGGCCACAGAGCATACCGCGGGCTTTTAAATCCCACCAGGGCGCGCCCAGTCCGGACAGTGCCGGGACAAAATAGCAGCCCTGATTATCATCACAGCTTTCGGCCAACGCCGTTAACTGCTGTGGGTCCGTCACACCCAGCATTTTTCCCAGCCAGGCCGCGCCTGAGCCGGTGTGGGTAATATTGCCTTCAAACGCAAAGCGCGGTTGCCCGTCGTGCCACGCCACGGTAGTGCTGAGGCCATTGTCGGTCAGGATTGGCGTTGCCATTGACATCATGAGCGAGGAGCCGGTGCCATAGGTTGCCTTGACCACTTCGGCCTCGCCACGCCGCTGGGCATAGAGCGCCGCGTGGGAGTCGCCAATACGTGCCAGAATTGGGGTGCCTGGCGTCAGACCGGCCATATCGGTTAAGGCGACGACGCCTGCATGACCGGCTGACGCGCTAATCTGTGGCAGCGCGGCGCGCGGCAGACTGAACAGGGACAACAGTTCATCATCCCAGTCGTTACTATGCAGACTGTAAAGCTGCGTGCGTGCCGCATTCGCATGGTCGGTGACGAAGCTTTCTCCTGCCGTCAGTTGCCAGGTCAGCCAGCTGTCCACTGTGCCAATGCATAATTCGCCCGCCGCTGCTCTGGCGAAGCCATCAGGCAAGGACACCAGCATACCGGTCAGCTTGGCGGCAGGAAACATGGGATCGACCGCCAGTCCGGTCAAGGCGGTAATCGTCGCGGCGCGGCCTGACAGATGAAGATCGCGGCAAAACGCTTCCGAACGTCGGTCCTGCCAGCTTACCAGCGGGGTTAACGGCACGCCGTCGCGGCGCTGCCAGATCAAAACGGATTCGCGCTGATTACTGAGGGCGATCGCCGCCACCGGCGATCCGGCGCACTGGGCCAGGCAGTCGGTTATCGCCTGCCTGACCGCCTGCCAGATAGCCATCGGGTCCTGCTCGGCCAGGCCGGGCTGCGGGTGCAGCAGCGTCAGGCCCTGACTGCCCCGCGCCACCACCTTTCCCTGCCGATCCACCGCCACCGCTTTAGCGTTGGTAGTGCCTTCATCGATAGCAAGAATCACCGGCTCATGCATCGTCAGCCTCCTGTGCAGAGGCGCAACGCCTGGGCCGCTACGCTGCTGGCGTCAATGCCATGACAGGCCCGGGTTGAGGCGCGATCGCCCGCTATGGCGTACTCCCCATCGGCAATGCCCAGGCGCAGCAGCCTGACCGCTAAACCATTTTCAGCCAGTACCTCTGCAACCAGGCTGCCCACGCCGCCATTCACGTTATGCTCTTCAACCGTAATCACCGCACGGTAGTGGCTCAGCAGATTATGTAACTGCTGAGTATCACAGGGACGAATGGAAGGCACGGCGATCACCGCGGCGGAAACGCCCTGCGTTTTCAGTTGCTCTGCTGCGGTAACGGCTTCGTGTACCGTCGAGCCCATGGCAACAAGGGCGATGTCATGGCCTTCGCGCAGCACATCGATCTTGCCGGGTTCAAAGCGGTAATCCTCAGCGTGGAGCTGCGGCAATGCTTTTCCATCCAGCCGGATGTAAACCGGCCCGACGTGATCAAGGGCATAGTCGATGATTTGGCGGCACTCCACCGGACAGGAAGGCGCGTAAATTTCAATATTGCCAAACCCGCGCAGGATGGCGATATCGTCAATACTGTGGTGCGTGCTGGCAAGTGGGCCATAGCTGGTCCCCGCATTCAGCCCAAACAGCTTGACGTTGGTATTGTTATAACAGACGTCGATCTTCACCTGTTCGTTGGCGCGCGAGATCAGAAACGGCGCGGCGTTGCAGGTCACGGCCACTTTTCCGCCCAGCGCCAGACCGGCAGCCGTGCCCACCAGCGCCTGCTCGGCGATACCTACGTTGACTAACCGGCCGGGAAAGGCCTTGATGAACGGCGCAATTTTGGCCGTTGAGGTGGAGTCAGCCACCACAGGAACCACATCGATACCGCGTTCAACGGCCGCCATCAGTGCCTCTACCATCACCTCAGCCAGATGTTGTGCATTACTCATCGTTTAACTCCTCCAGTGCCCGGTCGATTTCTTCCCCCTTGGGCACCCGGTGGTGCCATTCAGCTTTGCCCTGAATAAAGGAGATGCCAAAACCTTTTTCCGTGTGCGCGATAATCACCTGCGGCTTGCCATTTACCGCTGGTTGTTCCAGGGCGCTGACCACCGACGCCATGTCATTGCCGTTGCATTCACTGACCGCCAGGCCAAAGGCGCGCCATTTCTCTGCCAGCGGGTCGGTATTCATAATGTCACGTGTCGATCCCGCCAGCTGTAGCTTGTTTTTGTCGTTAATCACAATCAGGTTATCCAGCCCGTAATGGGCAGCGACCAGCGCGGCTTCCCAGTTACTGCCTTCTGCCAGCTCGCCGTCGCCGGTGACGACAAAAATACGCCGCCGACTGTTGCTCTTCTTCGCCGCCAGCGCAATGCCCACAGCCACGGGCAATCCATGTCCCAGCGCACCGGTGTTGAGCTCCACGCCGGGCGTTTTTTGCCGCACCGGATGCCCCGGTAAAGCCGAATTCGCCTGTTGATAGGTTGCCAGCCAGTCCAGTGGAAAATAACCGGCCTCCGCCAGCACGCAGTAATACCCGCCTACCGCGTGCCCTTTTGACTGAATGTAGATATCACGCTCGTCATCTTTCATACGGTCTGGTGCGCAGTTAAGGATGCGGAAGTAGAGCGCGGTCAGGATCTCCACCTGCGACAGGTCGGCCCCGGTATGGCCGCCTGCCGGGCTGCCGGCATTAAGCTGAATAATGCGACGGCGCACTGACCGCGCCCGTTTTTCAAGCTCATCTACTGAAAGCGTAAAAGGATTCATATCTCACCTTTTGAATTTTAAGTCGACACCGAATATATATTCAGACTGGGCGCAAAACGCCCATCGCTGACAGCGAACACATGCACCGATCAGCGCGATCGGAGCTGTCAGGTGAATATCCTTTCCCTTTATGAATATATATTCAATAATGATTTTATATTCATTGCCACTATGCGCTTTGCGGTCAGTCACGTCTACGGATGAAGTGATAAAAAGCGAAAAGGATCACAAATTGCCGTGGATTGTGATTTTCACGCGAGTGGTTAACAATGACGGCCAGGACACGAGAGGAAAAACTGATGGCGAAACAGGATGAACAGCGGCTCATGGTAAAAATTGCCACGCTTTACTATGTCGAAGGCAAGAAGCAGTCCGACATTGCACAGTTACTCAAGCTGTCTCAATCGTTTGTGTCGCGCATCCTGAACCGCAGCGTGAAAGAAGGCGTGGTTAAAATCAGCGTCGTTCCCCCCGCCAATGTCTTTCCGGAACTGGAAAAAGCCCTGGAGCAACGTTATCAACTGCCGCAGGCCATCGTGGTGGACGTGCCTGAACACGCCTCCGCCGGAGAGATCAAACAGGCGATTGGTTCGGCGGCGGCCCACTATCTGGAAACCCGGGTGCGCGCGGATGAACTCATTGGCATCTCCTCATGGAGCGGCACCATTCGCTGTATGGTGGACGCCTTGCATCCCCTTAATACCTCATGTAAAGGCGTGATTCAGTTGCTGGGCGGCGTGGGTGCCAACGGAAACGTGCAGGCCACGATACTGACGCAAAACCTTGCTGCACTGCTGAATTGCCCGGCCTGGCTGCTGCCCTCTCAGTCGATTGAGCACTCAGTGACAGACCGCCAGCGACTGGCCGCCAATGCGGACGTCGCCGAGGTGCTGAATAAATTTAATGAGGTGGATTTAGCCATTGTCGGGATTGGCGATCTTGAACCCTCTGCGCTGCTGCGTAATTCGGGTAACTATTACGATGCGACCATGTTACGTACTTTGGCCGGGCGCGGGGCAGTCGGCGATATTTGTCTCCACTACTTCGATGAGCAAGGTCAGCCTGTACTGGATGCCGATGAAGATCCGGTAATTGGTATGGAACTGGAACAGGTCCGACAGTGTGCGCAGGTTGTGGCGCTGGCGGGCGGTAAAGAGAAGGCGCAGGCGATTCGCGGGGCGCTGCGTGGCGGCTATGTGAATGTGCTTATCGTGGATTACCCTACCGCAAGGCTGCTGACAGCTTAACGGTTCTCTCCTCACCTGCCGGAAAGGAAGGTGAGGAGAAAACACGGGATCAGCTGTTTGCGCGGTAAGCCGTAGTGACTTTCCACAAGTAACGGGGTGCCTGGGCGGCAGGATGTTTATTTTGCACGTGCTGATAAAACTCGTCCGGCGTCATAGAATTAATCATGGCGATTGCCCGGTCACGATTGCTGGAGAAGGTGCGCAGTAAGGCACCGGCGCCGTTAGCATAGGAAACGATGGTGGCGTAACGCAGCGTGAGAGGATCGCGAATCCCTGAAAGCGCCGACTGCTGCAGAATTTTGATGTAGGCAGTACCAATATCAATATTTCTGGCCGGATCGCGCAGCTCTGCGTTGCTCGGCTGACCGTGACGGCCCTGGGTGCGGTACACTTCCCGGCCTGCGGTCGATGCTTTGATCTGCATTAATCCCACCGCATTGGAACGACTGACTACGCCGGGGTTTCCACCGGACTCCACATTAATAATGGCGCTGATCAGTTTTTCGTCCACACCATACTGGTTGGCGGCCGTTTCGGTAAAGAGTGACCAGGTTCCGCTGATGCGTGAAGGCGCGGCCTGAGTTAACGGCGTATTCTTCTCTTTAACGTAGGTATGCGGCGGTTCACTGGCACAGCCCGTCAGCAGCATGGCTGAAATGACAAAGTAGCGAATTTTAAGCAATTTTTTATCTCGTCGCAGAAGTGGCGGAAGCTATCATACCGAGCCGGCAGAATTGCAAAATTACCGTTTATCCTAATTACAGCAGTCTGATGACATATTTGCGGTTTTTCGCCATTATCGTGATGTCTGTCACTGACTAATTTCAGGAATTTACTATGACGTCACGTTCTATCCGTCTTATTGCCCCTTCAGGCTATTGTCATAATCAGCCCGCTGCCCTGCTCGGGGTGGAACGCCTGCGTGCGGAAGGACATCGCGTCGACAATGACGCCGTTATCGCGCGTCGTTTTCAGCGCTTTGCCGGCACCGACGATGAGCGACTGGGCGATATTAATGAACTGGCTGATTTAGCGACCTTACCCGATATTGTGCTGGCGGTGCGCGGCGGCTATGGCGCGACCCGCCTGCTGCCGTCGGTGGACTATGCGGGCCTGAAGCGCCGTTTTGCGCACCAGCCGCTGGCGCTCTGTGGGCACAGCGATTTCACCGTACTCCAGTTAGCCCTGCTGCAACATGCTGGCGTCATCAGCTTCAGTGGACCGATGCTGGCGGGCAATTTTGGCGCTGAGGTTTTATCCGAATTTACGCTGCAGCACTTTTGGCATGCGCTGACATCACCTACAGTCAAGGTGGCCTGGCAGAGCACGACGCCCGATCAGGGTCGCTGGCAGGGGACGCTGTGGGGCGGGAATCTGGCGATGATCAGCTCATTGATTGGCACGCCGTGGATGCCGCAGATTGAGAACGGCATTCTGGTAATTGAAGATGTTAACGAGCATCCGTTCCGCATTGAACGCATGCTGCTTCAGTTACAGCAGTGCGGCATTCTGGCCCGGCAGCAGGCGATTATTACCGGCAGTTTCACCAGCACCGCCCTGTCTGAGTACGACAACGGATTTGATTTTTCCACGGTCTGGCAGCGCATTCGTGACATTAGCGGTCTGCCGGTCATCAGCGATCTGGACTTCGGTCACGGTCCGGATACCGTCACGTTACCTTTGGGTGCCACGGCAACGTTGCAGGTGAATCAGGGTCAGGTGGCGTTACAGGCAAGCGGACATCCCGTATTGCACACATAGCTGAAGTTGCAGGAGATCGACATTGAAGCCGCTGTATGACGATTTGTGGATCTCAACGCCGGAATTCCCGGAAGAAGATACCGAAGACATAATGATGCATGGTTTTTTACTGCGTCATCCGCGCGGCAATTTACTGATTGGCCGGGTTGAAAACCCGCTGGATCATGAGGTGCTGGCCGATGATAACGGTGTGATTCGGCATTATCTGACCCACTGGCACGAATCCGCGCCCGGTGCGGCGCGCATTCAGCAACGCTTTAACAGCGCGCTCTATTGTCACAGCCGCTCACTGGGGCAGATTAGCCGTTTTGTGGAGCCGGACGACACCTTTACCCAGCAGGAAACCCATTTCGGTGATTTTCATCTGTTGCCGACGCCCGGTCATACGCCGGGCAGTTGCAGCTACCTTTACCATTCACCTGGCGGTCTGACTTACTTATTTGTTGGCGATACGCTGACGCGTCATCATGACCGCTGGGTCACTGTGCTGGTGCCCGAGAGTAATCCTGCCGAATTAGCCGCTTCGCTGGAGCTTTACCGCACCCTGCGCCCGGATGTGGTGCTGATGAGCACCACACGCGGTCACCTGTCCTGGCAGAAAGTGACCCTGCCCGGCTGGCTGGCTGCTATCGATGAGGCAGAATTGCAACCGCTGGATCTGCGCCAGCAGGTGCTGCTGTAATTACAGGACTTTGGTCAGATAGTGACGCTGATGATGACGGATATACTGGTCGAGCGTTAAACGGACGCCGTAACCCAACTTTTCATAAAACGGCCGCGCCTGAAAACTGCCGGTATCCACCTGGGCAAAACGACATCCTCGCTGGCGCGCTTCCTGCTCGGCCGCCAGCACCAGACGGCTGCCGGTGCCCTGCCCACGAAGTGTATGACTGACCCAGAGTAAATCGATACGTAGCCAGTTACCGGTCGTAGTACCGGTCAGTCCTGCCAGCTTCTTCCCCTGCGGATCACAGATAAACAGCCCCAGCGGTTGAATTAACGCCGCATCATAAAACTTGCTGTTATGGGCATTCAGGCCCAGCCGGAGTTCATCCAGATCTTTACTGGTCACCTTGTCAGTAACGGTAATCTGCATTGGCCTTCCTTATCGCGGCGGATCAAGAGTCGTTACGCTGCCTGTCGTCATAACGTTCCAGGCTCAGGGCGTCCACGTCACGCATCGCGCTGCGGCTGCATGGCACCAGCTTGTCGCTGTCATGGTAAACGAAGAAAGTATCGAGGTTGCTTTTGTTGACGATAAGCTGGTCGCCGTTGCGAAAGCGCGTAATGGCAACATTATCGCCCCCATTAATACGGGTGTGCAACTGCCCCGCCGCAATCTGGAAATGCTGTTGAGGCCAGGAAAGGGTACTCAGGCCATATTCCGCCCGTGAAATGGTCATGGTGGGTCGTCCGGGACAATGAAGCTGGAATTCGCTTTCGCTCCACGCTGACGCGCTGTAACAGGCCAACAGGCACAGGGCAAGACGGGCTGCTTTCATCTGATTCCTCCGCTGAATAGGTGATTCCACACTGTCAGAGGAGTTTACCACAGACAAAGCCAGGCGAAGAAAGAGCGGAAAGATTACCGCAGTGGATGGGGCATAGCGGATGGCTATGCGTTCAGATGCGCTTTGCAACAACGAAAAACGGAACCGGCGGCAGGGTAGCTGTCAGGCCACCAATGCCCTATTCTGCCGCAACTTCAGCCGCGACCAGCATCAACGCCAGACCGGCCTCTTCGCTGTCGAAGCTGCTCATGACGTCGCGAATGTCAGATGCACAGGCAATCACCTGCTGCCTTTTTTCTGCATCCAGTGCTTCGATGGCGTGGCGAATAATCATCAGGCTGGCTTCTTCTTCTTTCATCATTTATCCCTGAATTTGCTTAAGCGATACGCAAAGATGGCAAGAATAACGTTTATTCGACCTCAAAGTCATCTTTTGCATTTCTGTTGCTTAACGATTGAACAAAGCGCAAATCAGCCTGTGTAGCAGAACTGCTATGATCATGTTATTTGTGGCGTTACACGATAGAATCGTTCACCGCTTTCATGGACTCGGGCAGGAACAGGATATGTTGCGATCGCTGGTTTTCATTTTTATGGCACTGCTCACGGGCTGCTCATCGTCGCCGAAAGGCGTGGACTGTCCGGGTGAAGTCAGTACCCTTTACGGGCAGTCGCTGGGCCAGACCCAGGGCACTATTTTCGATCTGGTGACATCCTTTCGCGTCAGTCGTGACGGCGCCAGCGTGCAGAGCGGCCCGCTGCAGTCGCAGGATCGCTTTCAGTACATTCCTTCCGCCGTGACGCGCGAAGGTTACTACGCGCAACGTCTGTCGGATAAACAGTTCCGGTTGATCAATCCCTATCAGGACACCCTGATCACCTGGACCTGCCCGTAAAGGGGTGATTCCTGTCACGGGATGATATAGTGTCAGGAAACGTCAAGCGACAGGTCATCCTTCACATGGAAAAGCGTCTGGATAACAACGGCTATATCGATTTCCCCTTCCCTGCGACCCGCAATGAAGATGGCACCCTGAACCCGTGCGGCATCGATTTAACGCTGGAGACGGAACGCCTGGAAGAAATTCTTGTGCTTCGTCATTCCGCTAACCTGCAGCGCCTGGTCGAAGAGGTGAATCTTCAGGACGGGTTATTTATGACGCTGGCCTGCGACTGGCAGCAGCAGGAAAACGCCGTGTGCGGTTTTATCGATGTTGCCTTTCGTCCCGAATTGCCTGGCCATTCCCATGATGAGGCGCTGCAGCTGGAAGCCGCGTTTTATGCCTATCTGAAAGAACAGGCGCAACAGCATGCGCTGGCAGACGATGCTCTGGTTAACTATGCCCGATCCGTGCTTGACTGGGGCTGGTCACCGCTGCAGCAACGCCAGCGCCGCTTCGAAAAAATCACTATTCAGTATTACTGCCCGCAGTCTGATGATGCGGAATGGTGCTTTGACCATCTCCGTCACTTTCTGGTGAGCTGGTATCCTAAACACATCGCGTCCCCCCATCGTCTCGTGGAATGAAACAGCTGGTAATGATTTTTCTCCGCCCCCATTCGCGCGGTGTTCGTCATCGCGTTTCCCCGCTTCACGCCCCTGCCTGAGCGCCTTGTGGGGTAAAAAAGGCCCCTTGCGACCGGTGTTTTCATCTGGTCATCGCGCACTCAACAGAAGATTAATGCGCCCTGGAGCAGCACGACGGCAAAGGTTTGCTACGCTTTAAATGACTGTGATAACCAAGGAGATGAAGCATGTCAGGAAAAATTGAAGATGCAGTAAAAGAAGTCGCCGGTGCCGCAGAGCAACAATGGGGTGAGGTTACCGACTCCCCGCGTCATCGTGCCCGTGGTGCAGCTCGCCGCTACACCAACCAGGCATCCTACGCCGCTCGTGATGCCGCTGATTGCATCAAAGATCAGGTACAGTCTAACCCGTTTGCGGGTCTGGCCGTGGCCGCCGGTGTTGGCGTGGTGCTTGGCTTCCTGCTGAGCCGCAAATAAGTATCAAAAACGGGAGCGCTTGCTCCCGTTTTACCCTCACGCCAGATCCCGCAGATGATCGTCTTTATTTAACGTCATCAGTGCCGGTATAGAGACCAGCGCGGTCGCCATCATATACCACGCCGGAATATCCAGATTTCCCGTCTGCTTAATCAACCCGGTAATAATCAGCCCGGCACAGCCTGAAAAAACGGCATTCGAGAGTGAATACGCCAGCCCCAGTCCGGTATAACGCACCCGCGTAGGAAACATTTCAGCCAGCATCGCCGGCCCCGGCCCTGCCAGCAAGCCCACCACACCGCCAGCCATAAATACCACCAGCGCTTTGCTGTATAGCGTGGCCGTTTCCGCCTGCAGCACTTTCAGCAGCGGCATCGCTAATACCAGTAACAGCAAACTGGCCACCACCATCACCCGACGTCGCCCCACTCTGTCACTCAGCATGCCCGCCGGAATAATGGTGACCGCGAATCCCAGATTAGAGATCACGGCAATCAGCAACGCCTGATGCTGCCCGGTGTGCAGCGCGGACTGCAGATAGGTTGGCATAATTACCAGGCAGGTATAACCCGCCGCTGACCACAGCATCACGCGCGCAATCGCCAGCAGAATGCTTTTTAATGTTTGTCCCCGGTCCGCGTGAATGACCTGCTGCTGTTGCTGGCGCACAAAGCCCGGTGTTTCGTCCATAGCCAGCCGCAACCAGAGCGTGACCATCCCCAGCGGCAACGCCAGGATAAAGGGAATCCGCCAGCCCCAGGCCAGCATGGCTGGCGGACTGAGCGTATACGACAGCAGCGCCACCAGCCCGATCCCTGCCAGCAGGCCGAGTGCGACGGTCAGCGACTGCCATGCGCCATACAGGCCGCGCTTGCCGCGCGGCGCAAACTCGGTCATCAGAGACACCGCGCCGCCGTATTCGCCCCCGGCAAAAAGCCCCTGCAGGATGCGCAGCCCGGTCAGCATCAGCGGTGCCGCAATGCCCACCGAGGCATAGGTGGGCACGAGGCCGATGGCCGCGGTCGCCAGCGTCATCAATACCAGCACCATAATCAGCGTGGGTTTACGTCCGATCCGGTCGCCAATTCGACCAAACACCAGCGCGCCCAGTGGCCGAAAGAAAAACGCGACCGCAAATGAGGCCCAGGTCAGAATCAGCCCGCTCAGCGCCGACTCGCCCTGTAACTGAAAAAAGTTTTGGGCAATCAGCGTGGCGAGAAAGCCATAAATGGCGAACTCATACCATTCAATAAAGTTGCCCACCGAACCCGCAACCAGTGCGCGTCGGTGTTGCTTTACCTGGGGTGAAGCGGTTTCCATTTGACTCTCCTCACGTTGCCGTCTGCAAAACCAGTACGGTGATAAGAGAGATAGTATAGAATTCCAGCAGATAAGGTTATGTATCCCAGACGAGAATAATGACATCACAACATCACGCCCTTTTCAGCCACCTGAGCCGCGTGCTCAGCGCCGAGAGCAATACTCCGCTCTATAAACGTTTTACGCAGGTCATTAAAGATGCCGTGCGCGACGGATTGCTGCGTAATGAAGAGGTGCTGCCCAGCGAACGCGAATTTTCTCAACAACTGGGTATTTCACGCATCACGGTGCGTAAGGCGATGGATGCGCTTGCTCAGGAAGGGATCGTTCACCGCTCGCGTGGCTATGGCACGCAGATTTGTAGCGCACTGGAATACTCGCTGAAAGAGCCACAAGGGTTTTCACAACAGGTGGTCTTGCGCGGTAAAAAGCCCGACACGGAATGGCTGCAAAAGCATCGCATCCGCTGTGAACATGCGATCGCACAAAAGTTGCAGTTGCCGCCGGGCAGCGAGGTGTATTTGCTGAAGCGGCTGCGTTATGTCGATCAGCAGGCTGTGTCGGTGGAAACCTCCTGGGTGCCGTGCGAATTAATCAACGATGCCAGCGACATCGGCATTTCGCTGTACGACTACTTTCGCCGCCACCAGATTCAGCCGGTAAAAACGCAAAGCCGCGTCAGCGCGCAGATGCCCGATGCTGAATTACAGCGCCTGATTGCCCTGCCCGAGCTGATCCCGGTACTGGTGATTAAGCAGCTGGCGCTGGATGCACATGAGCGCCCACTGGAATACAGCATCAGCTACTGCCGCAGTGATATGTACGTGTTTATTGCCGAGTAAGGCACTGCTGCCAGTGGTGGATCAGGGCTGCCCGATCGGGGGCGCTGTCGCCGCCACGCTGCGACACCACAAAGGATGCGACCGCGTTGCCCAGCGCCACGGCGTTTTCAAGTGGCCAGTCAGATGCCAGCGCGGCCAGTAAGCCCGCGCTATGGCTGTCGCCGGCACCGATGGAATCGACCACTGTTGTTTTGAATGCCGCTCGCCAGCCATGCTGTCCGTGATGGCTGAACCCGGCACCTTCACTGTCCAGCCGCACCACCAGCGGGCTGGAAAAATAGTCAGACCACCGGGCGATCAACGCCTGCGCACTAAAACGCTCAGGTATCGCCAAACGCTGGTGCCAGACGTGTTCCGCTTCCTGTCGGTTAAGGGTAATCACGGGCTGCAGCGCCATCAGCCGCTGCCAGTGATGCTGGCTGATATGCGGCAGACGCGGGCCAAAATCGATCAGCAGCCGTTGCCTGTTCGCCACTTCCTCCAGCCACGGCACCAGGATTTCTGCATTTTTACCGCTGAGTTGATAACCCGACACATACAGCCAGCCGTCCCTTTGCAGGGGGACAGACGCCAGCATCGCCTCATCCCACTGGTTTTCCACCCCGGCCATCGACAGAAACGTCCGCTCACCGTCGGGTTCGACCAGCGCCAGGCACCAACCGTTGTCGCCCTTACGGGTTTCCGTGACGCTCGTCAGGCCACAGGACGCCAGTTTTTTCCGCACCTGATCGGCCCAGATGCCCTGGCCCAGCGGTAACGCGTTTACGGCATCCAGCCCCAGCCGATGCAGGGCCAGCGCCACGTTTAGCGCGCAGCCACCCACGCTCAGGCTTTGCTGCTGAAGCTCGCTGTCACCGCCGCGCTGGGGAAGCTGTTCGGTGCGCGCGATAACATCCACGACAGCCGCGCCCAGTACACAGATTGCGGCCTTATTATGTAATGTCGCTACGCTGCGCGGATCAAGCATATGCCGCCTCCCGCTTCTGGCGAAAAGCAGTAAACGCACGGCTGTACGCTTCAAAGTCCAGTTGATTGACGCTGTCCAGCTGCTGCCTCAACGCGGGATCGATAGCGTCGATACCGTTAAGCGCGCCACAGATGGCAACGGCCATTGCACCAATGGTGTCCGTATCTCCGCCAAGGTTCGCGCAAAGAATGGCACAGCGATTGGGATCGGTCTTTGCCAGCTCAACCATGGCAATGGCGGCGGGCACCGACTCGATGGTGCTGGTGCCCGTTCCCACCAGCGCATAGATTTGCGCCATAGTGGATTCAATACCGCGTCCCTGCTCAACCACCGAAAACGCCAGTTCCAGACGCGCGGCCATCGACGCACTAAAGGTGGTTATCTGTCGTTCCTGCGCCGCCCGGGCAACGGCGGGCAGTGCGTCGCGTATTTGCCCCCAGCCTGCGCCCTCCACGGCACGTGAAACAGCCCAGGCAATCACGGTCGCCCCGGCAATCGCCACATCGGCCTTGTGCGTAGGGCTGGATGCCAGCGCGACCGCATCAATAAAACCCGCTAAATCACGCGCGGGCAACAGGCAGCCCAGCGGAGAAATGCGCATGGCCGCACCATTCGTCAGGCCGTTATTTTCCAGCGCGCTAATCGGCTGACCGGCCTGTAAGGCACGCAGGGCAATTTTTGAGGTTGGTCCCAACACATTTTTATTAAAAGCATCAAACCCTTCCGCCCAGCGCAGGATATTCATCCCAATCGTTTCAGCGACGATCTCGCCATCGTGGCTAATGATGGCATCTGCCAGCGCCAGCGCCATGGAGGTATCGTCGGTGAATTCGGCGCGGCCAAAATAGCAGGCGGCGTTGTTCTCCGCCGGGCCGGGCAAAAAGCGATCTATCCAGCCAAAGTGCTGTTTCACGCGGCTACGCGGCCACAGCTCTGACGGCATGCCCATGGCATCGCCAAGTGCCTGACCATAAAACGCGCCGGTAATCCGTTGTTGTGGGGTAATCATTTTTTCTTCCTTATTTTTGGCTTTCCGTCACGGCGGCAGGCTCCACCACGTTGAGCTCATCGCTGCGCTTTTTGGCATCGCGGAACAGCAGAATAAACGCCACGGTAATTAAAACGATCATCACGCAACCAAACAGCCACATCCCTGCCCAGTTGAACGTCAGGCCGTTGCGCGGCTGACTATAGGCAAACATCTCCTGCATCAGGTAACCGCCCAGACGATAGCCCAGCAGGCTGCCTATCCCCTGACAGGCCAGGGTAATTAATCCCTGCGCTGCATTACGCATGCTGACCGGGGATTTTTTATCGACGTAGATGTAGGCGGTAATAAAGTAGAAGTCATAGCTGACACCGTGCAGCAGGATGCCCATAAATAACAGGCCATAGGTGAGCAGGTTCTGGTCGCTGCCGAAGACAAAAAACAGATAGCGCAACGCGGCCGTTACCAGGCCCAACAGCAGCACGTTTCCGATCCCAAAGCGTTTGATAAAAAACGGCAGCGCCAGTAAAAACAGAATTTCGGACATCTGCCCCAGCGTCATCCAGCCGGTGGCATGGGCCAGGCCGACCTCGGTCAGATATCCTTCCGCAAAGATGTAATAAAATGCCAGTGGCATGCTGAACAGGAAGGAACAGACAAAAAAGACGAGGAAGCTGCGATCTTTCAGCAGATGCAGGGCATCCAGCCCCAACGCCGTTCGCAGACTAAACTTGCCCGTGCTTTTAGGCTGGGTGGCGGGAAGCATAAAGGCGAACAGGCCCAACAGTAGTGAGCTGGCGGCGGTGATCAGCAAAGGAATATTACTGGCGGAGATATCGCCAAAGCCCAGTAGTGACGGCAGAAAACCACAGACGATACCGGATGCGATCCAGCCAAGCGTACCCAGTACGCGGATGCGTGGATAATCGCGCTCGACATCTGCCACGTGTGAAAACGCAATACTGTTGGTGAGCGCAATGGTGGGCATATAGGTCAGCGCATAAAGCAGCAACAGGGGAAAGAAACCACTGAAGTGCGTTTGCTGCGCCGCGAAATACATCAGCCCGGCGCCCACGATCATCAGCACGCCCAGCACCTTCTGCGCCTGAAAGAAACGGTCTGCCAGGGAGCCCACCAGAATCGGTGACAGGATGGCGGCAAGGGAGGTACAGGCATAGCACCACGCAATTTCGACGGGCGTGAAACCATTTTTGCTGAGAAAGGCCCAGAGCGGGACAAACCACGCGCCCCAGATAAACCATTCCACAAACATCATAAATGACAGGCTGGCCGTTTTCGTTTTCATTATAGTGTGTTCCCTGGTGTTGGTAAGGCCAATCTAACACCACGTACATAACCTTTATAATACCTTTAGCTGAAATTTTGAGCTACATCGCACTATCTTTCCTGCCGTTGGCGACCTTATACGCTGTTAAAGACGTCCTCTCGGTGAGGCGAAACATGACGGCTGATTACGTCAACGGGCTTTGTTGCATCAGGACGCAAGCGGCGCGCGGGCCAAAGCGGTTATCCGTGAGTATGGTGCGATTAGCAGTATAAACGCTAAAACGATGGGCGATGAGTGGTAAGCAGTAGGTTGTGGGCTGTGGGCTGTGGGCTGTGAGCTGTGGGCTGTGGGCTGTGAGCTGTGGGCTGTGGGCTGTGGGCTGTGAGCTGTGGGCTGTGGGTTGTGGGTTGTGGGTTGTGGGTTGTGGGTTGTGGGTTGTGGGTTGTGGGTTGTGGGTTGTGGGTTGTGGGTTGTGGGTTGTGGGTTGTGGGTTGTGGGTTGTGGGTTGTAGGTTTTAGGTTGTGGGTGACAGTAAGCCGTAAACAGTGAACCTTAAACATAAAGCCCAGCCCACGCCTGGCTTCAGGCTGATGGCGGGACTTGTCAGGCTCAAAGGAAACACCGGGTGCGGTAAAGCGCCGTCATCCACGACAGCGCCGCATCCCAGAATCAACACACCTTCAGTTGTGAAATCTGCGTGGCTTTTCCATACGGAATCCCATCCCGATGAGTCGGCCAAAAATAAAGCGCAGAAAGGGATACTTACGGATGATGTCAGGCATTTTACTTTTGCCCTCACTGCCCGGTTTCTTTTTACTGCTCATTTTGATTTGCAGGAACTGCGTTGCAACGGTGGGAAACTGGCGACGCTTCTGCACTTTTTCCAGATCCCTTAACGTGATCTTTCCCTTTAACAACGGCAGGGTCAGCAGGTTCGCCGTGGCAACGGCATCCTGGATAGCAAGATTAACGCCAACGCCACCAATCGGAGACATGGCATGAGCCGCATCACCAATACAGAGCACGCCCGGCTTCGCCCACTGGTTGAGCCTGTCGATCCGGATAGACAGCAGTTTGAATTGATCCCAGTTGTCAATTTCCGCCAGGCGCGCAGGACAAAAGGGAGACGCGCTGGCAATCTTGTGTTTCATCGCCTCAAGCCCCTCGGCCTGGAGCGCATCAAACTGCCCTTTCTCGATGGTTAGCCCGCACTGCCAGTAATCGCCCCTGTCGATGACGATAAAGTTGTTGCGCGGCCCGGTATGGCCCATGCCTGACTGGGGATCGTCAGACTTTTTGTCCAGACGAAACCACACCACATCACGCGGCGAGCCAAAATGCTGACTCACCAGGCCGGCCTGTGCACGTACGTTAGAGTTACGACCGTCAGCACCAATCACCAGACGGGTACGGATCTCAACCGGCTGGCCTGCCTGTGACGCGACAACACCGCTTACCTCACCCTCTTCTGTTAGCAGCTGGTTTAAGGTTGTGGATTTCAACAGGGTAAAGCCGGGAAACTGTGCGCTGCGTTCCGCCATGAAATTCAGGAAATCCCACTGTGGCATGAATGCGATAAAACGACACTGGAGCGGCAGACGCGAAAAATCGGCCATCGTCACCTCCTGGCCGCCCATTTCCGCCTGCAGCTTTTCTGCGCGCTGGTGAGGCAGTTTCAGCAGGTCATCCAGCAGACCCAGATGGTGCATCACCTCAAGGGTGGAAGGGTGAATAGTGTCACCACGGAAGTCGCGGAGAAAGTCGGCATGCTTCTCGATCACCACAACCTGCAAACCGGCACGCGCCAGTAAATAACCCAGCATCAGACCGGCCGGGCCGCCGCCGACAATACAGCAGTCAGACATAATGTGTTCAGTAGATGACATGGCTTACCCCTTAAAATGTACGTTGTCAGTGTAGGCCAGCACGGATGATTTAAGTACCGAGGGAGTACAGGGATATTGCACAGGTCGCTGCCAGAAACCGCGCGCTGACGCTGTCAGCCGGGGTGATCTTCTTTTATTTCAACCAGCACCAGCGGGCATTTTCTGACCTTACAGGCGTGATGGTAAGCCATGGAGCACACCGAACAATAATCGGCAGAATCGGACTGGTATTCATACTCCTGAAAATAGCGGAAGCCGCCGCTGTCCGCGTCGGCGCGTGCGCTGTAAAACGCGTGGTCAGCAAGCTGCTCATCCAGTTGCATGAACGTCAGTGCTGAAGGGTTGTGGTAACCCACTTTAATGCGATATGTCGTCATACCTCCATAATTACCCTGATGGAACCGGGTAGCAAATTGTTATCATTGTTGATTGTGATAGACAGCGGTTATCAGAACATCCCTTATCAGAGGCAGATGCACAGCTATAACATTTTAGCCGAGCAATTATAACAATAGTTACAAAGCTGCTGGGTAAGTGCGTCTTATTATGTTATTCCCTCGTTCGACCTCCATCAAAATTGATAACTTATTGTTGTTAACCTGAAAAAAATGGCGTTTAGCTCTTACATTTAGCGATCAAATAACATCTCGATAAATGACAACATTGTCAAAAAGATTAAATAAATTTCATTGAATTGTAAGTGAACACACAAAGATCAAATCGCGTTGACTATCTCGTGCATCATTGCGTAAAAATTAAGCAAGCAACATATTGCTATCATACTTAAAATATACCATTAATATTATGATCATAATTCATCTTTAGCCTCACAGGAATTAACAACACATTAACGCCACCTGTTATTGATATGTTGTTTTTACAAAAATTTAATCAATGGACCGTTTTTATCTTAAAGTGCGATAATTTTATTGATCGCATCCTTAATATTAATAGAAAAATCCTGGGGAGGATGAAATTATCTGAATTCATAAAAAGTATACTGTCTTTTTAAGTTCACAATAAATGGCACTGTTGTGGGATAAATTTCCTTTTTGCGTTAAAAATAAATGAAACATGACACTTTAGGATTATTCCATGTCCATTGCGCCATGCAATCGCCCAACGCGTTGAATTAGAAGGTTTAATAATGCTATGTTTATCTCACCTTCCTTAACGAGCAGCAAAACAAGCTTATGAGAAGGATTACGAGAGAAAGTATATATTGCTTTAGTTGTCGCTACCGGTGTGAATTAGCCAATGAGCTAACAGAAGAAATTAAACGGTGCCCGATACAAAAAGTGGTTATTTGGCCAGCGCGGAACTACTACTTAATTAATGGCATTCTTTCCGTCGTTTCTGGTCGATATGAAAGCTTATTTACAAAAGGTTGTATATTTGTGGATTTTTCAACACACAACATACGCTTTTTTACCAGTCATAACTGGCTGGATTATTTGAAATCACAGAGTTTAATTATCATCCTGGTTTGCGACCGCAGACTGGCATCCTTAGCTGCTTTCTGGAAAAAACAGGATAAAAGTATTAATACGGTCATTTACCCAGGAACAGCCATCGTCGATATTAAAAAATCAATTAACGCATGTTACTACGGTTTAAAAGGAGGTGAAAAAAAAGGGATTAATCCGTTAACCACTGATGAGGTTAAGTTTCTTGATCTGGTCAATCACGGATTTTCTCTGAGTGAAATATCAAAAAAAATGGAGCTTAGCGTTAAAAAAATTTACTGCATCAAAGATTCGGTTCGTAGGAAGACGGGAAGCAGCCTGAATCAGTTGTTCTCCAGTTAAAAATGTAAAAGGAAAATACCTCATGTTAAAAACCAAAGCTATGGCCTTATCCCTGTTAATCAGTGCGACGCTGGTATCAGGACAAGCATTCGCGAATTCTGATAACACCATTAACTTTCAGGGTGAAGTGAGCGATGAAACTTGCTCAGTCAACGTGAATGGTAATAACAGTGCACCGCTGGTGTTGATGCCGACAGTGGGCGTGAACGAACTGGATGCAAGCGGAAAAGTCGCGGGCAAAACGGACTTCTCCGTCGCTATCAGTGGCTGTACCGGCTCGACTAATTCAACGCGCGTGTCCACCGTATTTATTGGTAACAACGTGAGCGACAACGGTAATCTGAAAAACAGTGGTAATGCTGAAAACGTCGAAATTCAGTTACTGGACCCCACCGGTGCAGAGATTAATTTAACCAGTACCTATATCGGTGATGGTGATTTAACCCTGAGCTCCGGCGAAACCGAAAAATCGGCTACCTATGCCGCGCAGTATCTGGCGACCGACGTAGCAACGGCGGGTACCGTTAGTGCTTCACTTCAATATGCGGTGACTTACCAGTAATACTGATCCGGTGCACGTCAGTTGTCTGGCGTGCACCATAAACTATTGAGAACTGATTTATGTTTATTCGCAGACTGTTATTGGCGTTGACGCTCTCGCTAGCAGTAACCCCCGCATTAACATTGCCCTTTTACGCAAACGCCAGCGTGACGATTATGGGCAGCCGTATTATTTACCCTGGGCAGGCGCGTTCTATGGATGTGCAATTTAAAAATAACGATGCCATTCCCTATGTTATTCAGAGCTGGTTTGATAACGGTGACGAAAACTCACAGCCAGAAAATCGCGTAAATACGCCTTTTATCATTACACCGCCGGTATTCCGCATTCAGCCGAAGGCAGGTCAGATCGCGAAGGTTATGGTGAATAACACCGTTGCACAGCCTCAGGATCGTGAATCTGTTTACTGGTTTAATACCCTGCAAATTCCGCCATCAAATATAAATCAGGATAAGACACAGAATGTCATGTTGGTGGTATTGCGTAATCGCATGAAGGTTTTTTATCGCCCTGAGCGTATTGGCGCACCAAAAAACATCCTGAAAGGCATAACAGTCACTCCCCTGTATCAGGCGAATAAAGGCAATGGGATTGAAATTGACAACCCACAACCCTGGCATGCTTCCCTGGTGGATGTTGTTTTAAAAGTGGGGAATCACACCTTTAAAAGTGAGGCCGATATGGTCTCGCCCTTTGCAAAGCAAACCTATTGGTTTAACAACAGCAAACGTTTGCAGGGTGCAGGCGTAGTTTCAGTCTCGGCAGTTAACGATCAGGGAGCTAAAATCAGTGAAAACTTTACGGTTGACGTTAATTAGCCCGAAACTTATTGCTTTTACCGTCTCGGCCTGTTTTTCGTGTTATGCCTGCAGTGAAGATTATTATTTCGACGCCTCACTGTTTAAAGGGGCGACATTTGGGAAAAACATTGAACAATTCAACCAAAATGCAATTCCTGAAGGAAGTTATCTTGTTGATATTTACCTCAACGATAAAATAATTAAATCCGGCGTCAAAATTAACTTCAAAAAATTCAGTGACGAGGGAGAGGTGGAACCTTGCCTGCCGGAAGAGATCATCAGGTTAATGCAGTTAAAAAACCAGCGGATGGAACAAACGACAGCCCACTGTCAGCCATTATCAGACTGGACGGAAGCAGGCAGCTGGCGTTTCGACCAGGCTTCACTTCGTTTGCAGTATATGTTTCCTCTGGCCAGCCTGAACCGGGTTCCCCGTGGCTATATCCCCGTTTCTGAATGGGATGAAGGCATTACAGCGTTATTTCTGCGTCACAACACTAACTTCACCTGGTCGGAAAACCGATCGTCTGATTATCGTTATCAATATTTGTGGAGCGGCATTACCGCAGGCACGAATCTGGACAAGTGGCAGTTTCGTCATCAGGGCAATATGCGCTATCTGCGCAACAGTCATAGCGGAAGCCGTTATCAGTATAATCAGGTGAGAAGCTGGGTGCAGCGTCCTGTGGAGAGCATAAACAGTCAGCTCTCATTAGGTGACAATTATACCAACAACTCGCTGTTCGGCAGTCTTGCCTTTAACGGCATTAAACTCGCCTCAGAAGAACGGATGTGGCCGCAGGGTAAACGGGGCTATGCGCCGGAAGTCCATGGTGTAGCCACCTCTGATGCCCGCGTTGTCGTTCGGCAGCTCAACAACGTGATTTACGAAACCAGCGTTCCCCCCGGCCCCTTTGTTATTGATGACTTATATAACACCAGCGGTCAGGGCGATCTTGACGTTGAGATTATTGAAGCCAACGGCAAGCGGTCCACTTTTACAGTGCCCTACTCGTCCGTGCCGGACTCTGTTCGTCCAGGAAACTGGAAATACGCGCTGGCGCTGGGGCGAGTGCGACAATATTACAGCGTGGAAAACACGTTTTTTGAGGGGGTTTTACAGCGCGGCATCAGTAACCGTTTTACGGCAACGATCGGCTCGCGGCTGGCGAAGGACTACCAGGCCTGGCTGGCTGGCGGCGTATGGGGTTCACCGATGGGTGCCGTGGGGATGAACACCATTTTTTCACAGGCGCGCGTTGAGCAAAATAAAAACACCTCGGGCTGGCGCGCGGAGTTGAGTTACAGCAAAACGTTTGAAACTGGCACTAATCTGGTGTTGGCGGCCTACCGTTATTCCACCAGCGGCTTCCGCGATCTGCAGGACGTGTTGGGCGTCAGAAGGCAGAATGATACCGGCATCAGCTACTACTCCGATTCGATGAATCAGCGCAATCGGTTATCCGCCACCCTGAGCCAGTCATTTGATAACCTCGGCATGATCAGCCTGAGTGGCAGCACGGCTGACTACTATAACAACAAGTCACGCATCACCCAGTTACAGCTCGGTTATAACAATAGCTGGAAAAAGATTAGCTACGGTTTCAATGTCGCGCGTCAGCGCACCACATGGAATACGACGCGCGCCGAGCTAAATGTCTTCGATCAGCCGGATGACAGCCGCCAGCAGCGTTACACAGAAAATACCTTTTCATTTACGGTTTCGATGCCTCTGACCTGGCACAACACCGCTTCTGTTTCCTATCACTACAACCAGTCGAAGCAGACACAAAGCTCATCACTCTCCCTGTCGGGCTCAGCAGGTGACAACCGCGATATCGCCTATTCCCTTTATGGCGGTAGCGAGCACTACCGCAACGGCAACAGTGGACATGCACTGAACGTCGGTGGAAATGTTCAGCAGAATACCCGACTTGGGGCGTTCCGTGCCAATTACGGCCAGGGCGAAAGCTATCGCCAGGCTGGACTGGGTGCTTCCGGCAGCCTGGTTCTTCACCGGGGAGGCATCACACTTGGTCCTTACAGCAGTGATACTTTCGCCCTGGTGCAGGCCGATGGCGCACAGGGCGCACGCGTGCGTAATGGTCAGGGCGCCGTTATCGATCGCTTCGGCTATGCCATTCTGCCCTCCCTGAGCGCGTATCGCGAAAACAACATTAGCCTGGACACGCTGGATATGAACGCCGATGCCGAGCTAAGCGGAGGGAGTCATCGGGTTGTGCCTTACGCTGGCGCGGTGGTGCAGGTGAACTTCGCCACGATCAAAGGCAAAGCAGTCTTGATCTCGCTCACCAGTAATGAGGGGGAAACGCCACCTATGGGCGCGGAAGTCCGTGATGCGGATAACACCGTCATCGGCGTTGTTGGCCAGGGCGGCCAGCTGTACGCACGCGTACCTCATGACTCCGGCACGCTCAAAGTCATCTGGAATAACGACGGTCAACAAACCTGCCTGGTGAATTATCAAATTACCGGAAAGCACAACGATCAGATGATCCATCTTCCCGGCTTGTGTAATAAGGAGTAACGCGTGTTGCTTAGAATAACGCTTTTGTTGATCGCCACCGGACTGATTCCGCTTCCGTTACTGGCAAACTGTACGGTCGTATCCAGTCAGAGTCAGCTTTCTACGGCGGCTAAAAATGCTGGCTATACCGCGAAGTTATGGACAGGGGCCTGTGATGAATGCACGGGGAAACTGCCGTTACCGGCAATAATTAATATCAATACAGGTAGCCTGTTTCAGCCGGCAGGCACATTACTGGCCAGTGCGGTGGGTGATCCCGTCAACACGCCCATGCGGGATGCCTTTACGCCGAATCAGATTCTGTTCCGCTGCGATGCGGGCGATGTAGATAAACTCTATGAAATGTATTCCACCAATGGCGATTGGGATACAGCGGGCAAATATGCCACGAATGAAGTTGAAGGCGCTTATTATGATAAGGCCAAAAACGTGGCGGTCAGAATGACCAACCTCTCTACGGGGGAATATTACAGTCGCTACTGGAAAGCACGACAGCTTAATGCCAGCGACTGGTATTCTGACGGGGATAAAATCTATATTCCTGCCAGCGCGTTCAGCCGTGTGCTGTACGAAATGTTTAAAATTGATGGAACTGAGCGTTTCATGAATAGTGAGGCGTATTATCCTGATAAGAACAACCAACCTCGTGGCTATATCGCGTTTAAAGGTCCCGGACTACAAAGCGATGATCTGAAACCCGGTGACGACCATAGCACTAAGTATAGTGGATGGCATTTTAACTGGCCTGTTGGCTGGAGCTCCTTCAATACGGTCACCTACGTTCGCGGCGCTGCCTGCGAGGTGCAGGATTATCCTGCTGTAGTATCCCTGCCGGTGATCAGTGTAGGCGCTCTGGCTGATGGTGGCAGTAGTCAGGCGCCTTTTTCTGTCAATTTGCGCTGTGAGGCCGGGGCGATCTCCAGTATCAACAACTCCACCAAAACATCAGCCAACGTCGCGATGGGGTTTCTGGTAAACCAGCCCCGGGCCGTTACGATGGCCAACACACTCGGCCTGACCACCAGCAGCGGCGGATTAACCTGGCTGCTCGACACAAACTATGGTGATGACAATGACAGCGCCGCCTCGGGCGTGGGGATAAAAATTTATAACAGCGCTGGTGCCGCACTCAACCTGTTACCGGATATGACCAGCACCGGCACAGGCAATGCACGCGGGTGGTATGCCTATAAAGATCTGACCACGCTTGCGTCATCAGACAACGGCGAGATCTACAGCGGCGATTTTACTGCCTCTCTTGAGGCTATTCCCGGACAAGTTATCACTTCAGGAACCGTTAATGCACAGTTACAAGTGGTGGTCAGCTTTCAGTAGCAGCCTGTTTTTCCTCACGGCGATGCTGTCAGCCCAGGCAACGGCCGTTGTGAACATTGATAAAACACGTATTGTTTTCAACGCTAACGAAATGGCGCAGTCCATTAACCTGGTCAATAGCGAGAGCAGCCCTGCCGTTTTGCAAATCTGGACGGACGATGGCGACATTCATGCTTCGCCGGATAAAAGTAAGACACCGGTCATGGCCATACCGCCGGTATTGAAAATGCTGCCTGGCGAATTACGCTCACTTAAGCTGATGCTGACCTCGCGGGCGAAACTAAGAGCGGGTAAAGAGACGTTGTACTGGTTGAATATTTACCAGATACCCGCGCTCAAAAAATCGGATAACCCGGGCGACCAAAAAGTGATTCTGCCGCTGCGTTTGCGCCTGAAAGTGTTTATACGGCCGACAGGGCTTGGTGCGCCTCAACCGGAAGATGCACAAAAGCTACGCTTTACCCGACAAAGCCAGCAAATCATGATTTCTAATCCAACGCCCTGGTATATGAGCCTGAACGTCAAAGTAGAAAAAGAGGTGCTGAGAGATATTATGGTAGAACCACAGTCTTATGTTGCGGTACCAGTCACCACACCGCTTAATCCTGGGGCAAACGTGGAATATGAAGTGATTGATGACAGGGGTAATGCTGATAAATATTACAGCATGCTTCACCCTACACCTGGGACGTAGGTGAATTAAGTATTTTTGGCACAAAGTTATATTATATAGAATTATAATGAGGCACTGAGACGCGGTGCCTCTAACAAGGTACAGTCCTCAAGGAAGCGCAGGTTTCATCTGATTAACTTTTCGTAAGCGGACAGAGCACAGCATTTAACCGGAAAGCATCATATTCGATATTATCTCTCTGATCCTCTTCATTTTCATACACCATGATTTCCATGACTGCCTCGGTAAATAGATAGCCATTAATTGGCAAAATAAACATATTTTCATTAATTATCCCCTGTTAACGAGATTATGGTAAATTTTAACATTCTCCTTTTGATATTCCAGAAAATCGCCGACAGTGTCGAGCTTGTCAACCGAAGTCCCATAAGTTAAAATATTTCGCGTACCGTTGTAGTTAATGAATACATATCCGGGGCTAACAAATGGACCTCCGTGCCAGTTTATTATTCCAGTATCACATCCAACGTTTTCAAGTCGCATTGCTACTTTATATTTTTTTTGCTCTTCTGTAACGTCAGGATTGATTTCTACTGCACCTATCGAAAGAGTCTGTCCAGGAATGTTGTCGGTCAAGCTCCATGGGATCATTTTAGCATTTCTGAAAAACCACATGTATTGCTCCTTAATGTAATAATAAATCCTATTTTATAAAATTTTTACAACGACAATGTTCAACATTTCTTAACCTCATATAACCCTTTGAGTTCATATAGCGCATAAGAAATAATTATTACTTAGTCGTTTAAAATATAATTTTTTAGATAAAAAACCTCCTAATTATTACAGTTTAGCCATCCACTCTGGATGCGATTAATGTATGAATTAAATAACTGGTTAAACCTCTCTGTCTTTTACAGACGTTAAGAAGCGAAACCGTCAACATTTCATCTAACCAACATACATCATCATTTAAATTTTTTATTGTTCAAAATCAGTAAAGCCTTGTAATGATGGAAAATAAAAATGACACCCAATGATGAAAGTGGCATGAAGTACCCCCCTAAATTACTTATCCACCAGACTATCTATACAGATACCGGTATAACCAAGAAAAATCAAAACAGTCATATTGCATAGCGCAAAAGTAATGCAAATACATCACTTTTATTTGAATAAATTCTTTATAATTTCCAAAAAAAATTCAAGATGGTAAATTGGTTTTATAGAGGTGGACTGACATTAAGCGATTAATGGGTATACAATATAGAGTGAACATGACAGATATAAAGGCTTTAGATAATCGGTCAGGACTTTACTCATGCTCGATTATAGTATTACCGGCGCATCATTTTACTCCCCTAGATGTCAATATTTCCTGGAAAGATGTAGTTAAAAAACCAATCTCCACATTCCGTTAGCTGCGAGCGCTGACCGGATAAACTGGTATATGAGCCTAAACGTTAAGTGAGTGATAACGTGCTGAAAGATCTTATGGTCGCACCTTGCGCATCCATATCCATCCCCGGTCGCGACTCTCATCACCCCAGCGATACTATTATGTGTCACGTAAGACGTGGTTGATAACTGCGATAATACGATGCATCAACAATAGGGGCTCAGACAGCGTCGTAAAGCTGATGGGGCCAGGCAGCGGGATGAACCGACCATGCCTGGCACTCAAGAGAAATTAGTGCTCAGAAAGATTACGCTCAACGGCCTCATATACCTCATTGCAGCTTATCGCACGTAATCCTGCCTGCTCTTCTGCGGGGCGCAAAACCTGATGGAGATGCGGATCTTGCAAAGGAGCTGCACCATCGATGGTGCTCTGGTTACTGAACAAGGCCACCGTCGGTGTTTGCACCGCCACGGCCAGATGCAAAGGCCCCGTGTCTCCCACCACTAACGTCGCAAAACCGGAGATTTTTTCAGCCAGCTGAATCAGGTTGGTGGTACCCGCGACGTTGATGACGCGATCGCTGGATATCCCCATACCATCAATGATCCGTTGATTCAGCGCCTTTTCTCCCTGTGCCCCGATGAGTTCAATAATGAGATCGTCATGCAGGGCTATTAATTTCTCAATAAGCTGCGAATAGAAGGCTTCTGGCCAGCACCGTTCGGAACTGGACGCGCCAGCATGAATGCCAATAACCGGGACGGTATTCTGTTGACGTTTGAAGGGCGCAGGAATAAACATGGCGTCCGATGGCACATCAATACCGACCGCGGTGAGCATGTCTTTTTTCTGACGAATGAGATGAATGTTGCCGTTCTTTCTGTTGTCATAAAATGCAGATAAACAGCCGGCCAGAATAAAGTTTTCTTTGCCCTGGTAATCCGCATAGTAAACGTCTTTGAATATGTATTTTGAACGTGCCAGTGAGGCGGTGACAATGTCGTAAGGCGTGCGGGAGTGCAGGATAAACGTGGCATCCACCTGATCTTTCCTTAAGGCCCGGGCCAGCGACAACATGCCGGGAAATTTTCCATCCCAGTACAGGACCTTATCGATCATTTCACTTTCTGCCACCAGGGCATGATTTCGCGGCTGAATAACCAGTATGATTCTGGCATCAGGCCAGCGTTTTTTTATCGCACCAATTGCTGGCGTGTTAAACAAAAAGTCGCCAAGCGCCGTATTCGAAATAATAGCGATATTTTTCAGGTCATCCTGTTCAGAAAAACGGTCAATTTTTTTGACGCGATAACCTGTCACCTGCCACAACGAAAGGAACAATCTGGCGGCTAGTTGTTTTGCAATTTTACTCATAGTAGTCCTGACTGACGCCTCATTATCCTTACTGTTTGTCACTGGAAAACCCATTTATCACGCCGTTAAGGCGGCAACAACACGGGGGTTTTCGTGGTCACAGGCGAAAACTAAGGGCGCAGTATATATGATAAATCGCCAGGGGCGAAGCTACCCCGTCGGTGCCAGAAACCGGCCTGCTATCATTGACTGGCATTCTCAGCAAACCACACCGCCTGTGATGTCCTTAAGCAACCTTCACACACAAGCGACCGCACGATAACATCCTCATTCTGGAATTAGCCCAGGGTCAATTCAGCCTGTCTTTTTCTAAAAATTCATGGCGAGATTTACTGATAAAACACAGGAAAGAACTTTTGTTAGGGATGCGGGATGATCCCATGATGTCTGAAATCCAGCGAGCTTCCCCCCTGATTCCAAATAGGATGGGTGCATATCTTAATCAGAGGTTCAATTATCACTGTCAGGCAGAGGCTCTTAAGCGCGCTATTATTATGTAAAACAAGCGCCGCAGGATGTTCTAAGAAACGGGTCAACGAACCTGACATTTTTTGGCCTCTTCCCCCTATGATGCTGATACGATCTTCTATCGTATATTTAACCCAGAGGTGATTATTAATGCCATTAGGGGATTTTTAAATGGCTCAACGAAAAGATCCACGCAGTAGCCTGATGAGAGCCAAAAGCCAGCCCCTCAAATCCAGCTGTCTATCTTAATCCCCCATCCAGCCTCACCAGGCCGCTTCAATAAATCCTTAGGCCATCATAAATTCAGTGTGGATCACTCTCTTCGATAGCATTACTTTGCGGCCCGAGGCGCTAAAATGTACCTTTAATATAATGATCTACGAGTAACCTATGCTCATCCGCACACTTCTGCTTGAGAATGCTACGCAGGTATGGTGACCAACCAGGTAAAAATTGATGTCCGAAAAATGCCATCCTGCCTGTTCTTTACGTCACAGTCTGGCATTGACTGAAGGAAACGTGGGGAAGCTTCAGGGCTGAAGAAGTGTTTTTTCCCAGTCGGTGATTTTATCTTTACGGTAGTAGTATTCGCGTAAGTGCATGCGATTTTCACGGAAAGTTAAAAACTCTATCGATACGGGTATTACTTTGTAGCCGCCCCAGCGCGCCGGTTTCTCTACGGGTCCGTCAGTTGTCTCAGCCTGTGCTCGACGGTACATATCATAAAGTTCATCTTCCGAATCAAGAGGCTGGCTTTGTTTAAAACAAAGGGTAGCAAGCTGGGCGTCACGTGACCGCGAAGCCCATTCCTTTTTTGACTCCTGCTCACTGACCTGTTCAACCGTACCTTCAACTCTTACCTGCCAGCCTTTTTCTTCCCACCAAAAGGTTAGCGCGATTTTTGGGTTCTGGTTCAAATCCTTACCTTTGGGAGAATCAAACCACGTGCAAAATACGAACCCATCCTCATCAGCAGATTTGAGACCGACGAACCGGGCGCGCGGCGCGCCACTTTCTGAAACCGTTGATACACATACTGCGCCCGGATGGGCAGGAGACACATCTCGTTTGTACTCTGTCCACCATTGATGAAACTTTGCCATAGGATTTTCTGCCATAACGCTTATCTCCTGACTTTTCGGGATGTTGATGTAGGTATTAGTTGTTATCTGACAGTCTGTCAGCTATTCCCTGCAGTTCCCTGTTCAGGGTTTCACTGATAGTTTCAATAACAGAGCCTTCAGCCACTGAATTGTTATATCTGATATCAATATGCAGTGCGTCCTTGTAGGAACAGTAGAAAAATGAAAGTGCATTTTTCGCGATCACCGGCCCTGCTAAATCAACCTCATGAACACCGTGTCTGCTGTCACTGAAGAGCTTAGGGCTTTCAGCCACAATCAGCGAGATTCTTCTGCGCCCGGTCAAATCAGCGGTCTCCCCCCAACTGAGCTGACATAAACGGATGTGTTCAGCTATGGCTTGTTCCATTGCAATCAACTGACGAAGGAGGCTTTCCTCAGCAGGCAGGCTGATACTGAAAGGTACTATCGTAATCATATTTGCAATGACGGCATGGTTCTCGCGATTACGGTTACCTATTGGTGAGTGAAATTCCAGCTGGTCCAGCGTGCAGAGTGCCTGATGCGCGCGCCATACTGCATAAGACACCAAAGCATGCAGCGAAATATTCGTATCCGTTAGCAGCCGGTTTAGCAGTGAAGCAGGTAGATAATCGCACACAAGCACTTTAATCATTCCTTCTGTACACCCTGACGAAACCGTGGCAGGAATCATCCCAAAAAGCATGGACGGCCTTTCAAGCACAGATTGCTGGGCCCAGAACTGTTTTATACCAGTTTGCTCATCCGGCTGCTGTTGCCAGACGCGGTTAGCATATGCATGAAGGGGGGTTACCGGAGGTGACGCCTGTCCGTCAAGTAGAGCCAGCAGTGCATTTATCAACCACCTGCATGCGTAACCATCCGCAATCACGTGTGCAAAATGCAGCGTGAGTTGAGGGCCTTTACTTCCACTTTTGAGCTGGAAATAGAACAGTTTGCCTTCTTCAAAATCAAAATCCTTTGACAGTAGACTTGTAGAAGAATCCTTCAATTCATAGTTATCTACTTCGTCATGGATGTGGGCATCATATTGCCAGACGTCACCATCCTGTTCACGGATTTTCAGATGAAGAGAAGGAACACCCTGGAGCAGACTCCAGACGCCTTTTCTCAGGGATTCCTCGGAATACCGCTCGGAAAACTGTAAGGTCACAGACACCGCATCTCGGCGTATCTGATATCTAAAATAATTGTCACAGTAGTATCCCTGCGATGGCAGTGTCCGGCTGAACGTCGGTATTTCAGGGGCACCATCAGACTGCGCAACGGCAGATGTGGGTAATGTTTCACACGCTTTAGCCAGGCTATGCAGCAACTGTTTTTTATCAGGGGTGGGTAGCCTGATCCCATAGGCCATTTCCAGCTCAATTATCAGCTCAACAATCTCCAAAGAGGTGAGATGCAGGTCTCCAAGCGTATAATGTGACGGAAAGGCGTAAGCCTTGATACGTCTGGCCATCAGGCGCAGGTTTTTCTCTTCGAGCGCCTGTTCATAGTGCTTACGGAGTGCATGTTCATCAGCTTTTCCGTTGGGATTCAATGGAAGGTTATCGACCTGACAGATGTGATTAGGCAGTGCATATTCAGGCAAATGGTTTGCGAGGTGCTCATAGACCTTTTCGGCAACATCGGGTTGAGTGGACGTCACGAAAGCCACAATATGCTCAGTACGCTCATTATTTAATACTGATACATGAACATCCCGGATATGATCGACTGCTGAAATGTTCCGGGTAATTTCATCAAGATCGATACGAAAGCCTCTTACTTTTACCTGATTATCGCCACGCCCTATTATAAAGAACGAGCGACCTTCCCTATAAACGATGTCTCCTGTGTCATAGCGTCGTGTCGTGCCCTCACGACTGAAACGTTCATCCGTTGCCGCGTTCAGATAGCCGAGTGCCACAGACCTTCCCTCGACCACCAGTCGGCCAGGCTGCCCGTCTGAGGTCATCTTCTGGTTATTCTCATCCACGATATGGAGCGAATTATCTCCAAATGCCTCGCCCACTTTAGCCGCAGGACACAGGGTATCTGCGTCTGTCACCTGATGCCATGTGACAAAAACGCTACACTCAGTTGGTCCATAAATGTTGAAAACCTCGCAGCCTTGTTCAGCCACAAACGCCTCCCACCAGGGTTTCAGGGTGGCATAATTGATTTTTTCTCCGCCAAAAATGATTTTTTTATGCACACGCTCATAGCTGCCATTCTGAAGTGCGAGCATCTGGCGCCCCACTTCATAAAACCAGGAGGGGGTCATGGCCACGACTTCTGCCGGTGAGTCGAGGATGGCTTCTGCCAGCAGCCGGGGAACATCACGAGTTGACTGATCAATGATGTGCAAAAGCCTGCCATGGTAAAGATAAGGCAACGTTTCAATCACAGAAAAGTCAAAACTGCATATGCGATTTGCCATTGATGAAGACCCGAACATCGGGGTTTCAGTAAAAGCCTTGACCACACTGGCAATATTATCCCAACTCAGCGCAATGGCTTTTGGCACACCAGTACTTCCCGAGGTATGAAGTATCAGGCATTCCGCGCCAGGCTCAACATCGGCAGGGATAACCAATTCATCATTATCAATGAGATTTTCGAAAAGCTGATCAATGTTAACGCCAGGGATATCATCGATGTGTAGATCAGTAATAATAAGGTCCAGCGCAAGCGTGCGGGTAATCTCTTCAATACGTGTTTTCGGCAAGCTTTTTGCCAGAGGGACACAGGTGATACCGGCATGATGAAGTGCCAGAACCGTTATCTGCTGACGTGGTGAAGGATCAACGAGCATTGCCACCCTGCTGAGCGTTACAGGCCAATGGTTGAGTAATTTATCTGCAAGACAGTGCGTAAGGTATCGTACTCTGTCGCGTGACAGGATCTCATTTTTATAGATGATCGCAGTGTCCTGTCCCTGCGGAAGTCTGAAAAAACGCATTCATTACCTCACTTTACTTCATTGAATATTTTTGCCTTGTTATCGACCTGAATCCTGCTAAAAATGCATGACGCGATTATCAGCGCTGCGACTGTAATCAGATACCAGCGGTCACCGATACCGGCGTGAATAAAAGCGCCCCCCAGGAGCGGGGCTAAAGCCATGCCGGTCATATATATGTTGTAAAAAGAGAAATATCCGCCCTTGAATTCGGAGGGCGTGAGTAACTCCATTGCAAAATTGGAGGTAGAGATAGCGACCAATTCGCCCAGGGTAAATATCAGAGCAAAAACCGCAACGGTAAATTCACTGTTCAGCAGATTAAAAAAAACCATCAGTTGGCTCACTATCATCACGCCTAGTGCAGCTTTCAGGCGAAAGGACAGTGTAAGATGCCTTAAGGCATGATTAAGCGGGAAATAGGCAATCAATACCATGAGCGTGTTGATTACCTGCACAGTTGCATAGTAGTGCAAGGCTGTTTTCTGAGATAACTGCTGGCTCAGCAACATCAGTAAAACAGTATCGTTACTGGCCATGACCATATAAAAAAGAACGCTGAACACACACAACATCATGAATGAACGGTCGCGAAAGATCCGTTTCAGGCTTGCTGACATGGTGGGGCTGTTGGTGTTTCGTCTTGTCTCTTGTCGGCAGTAAAACGTATATAACGCTATCAAGAGTGCCATGGCGAGAGAACCGTACAAAAGGTAGGTTCGTCCCTGTAGTCCCAGTAGAGCGACCAAAGCAGGTGCCAATGCTCCACCCACGTTGACATAGTAATATCGGGCATTGTGTGCACTCTCGGCGAGTTCACGTGTCGCGCTATTACTGAGGTTGACTTTAAAGCCCGTTTCCAGACAGCGCGTAGAGAGAACCAGAAGGTTCAGGCCGGCGACGGCTGCCGGAAGGCTCTGAACTAACAGCAGAGACAGCCCTGCCATCAGTGTCAAACTGGCTGTAGGGAATACGATATTAAGATGACCGCGGTCAATTGCCGTTCCCGCTAATTGTGTCGAAAAGAACGCCGTGAGTGTGGCAAGGAAAAGCAAGAGGCCAGTGTCAAGTGTATTGAGTCCGTAATCTTGCTGAAAGACCAAAACCATATAAGGCCATGCGATAAAATAGATTAGGCGAATAAAAAATGTTCCTGCTAACTCTTTACCGCAGCGCTTATGAACGGCAATGACAGGCTTTAGAAATGATAGTGAATTAGCTTCCATACGATTCCTGAAATTTGATGTCTTCATAGCCCGATGAGAAGAAGTGAAGCACTGCACCACCACCGGATGATGTGAATGAGAATGTCTCCGTTTCTGTCAGCGTGTCTCCTCCCATGAAAAGTCCCTGTATCCCCTTTCTTTTTAGAGTCCTGTATGCCGCATGGGCATACTGACTACCGGGCACACTGAGCGGACCTGCAGCGAAAAAGGAAATGTCATCAGGACCCGTTACATCTGCCAGAAACTCCTCGCTGAAGATAAAATCCACTATCCTGTCTCTGTCACGGACCTGCAGTAGAGGTCGTCGCACCATCCTACCTTGAGCATCAGAGACGATCAGGACCTCTGGTAGGTATAAGGGCAGATTAAACGACACATTTTCAGGTAAGGGAAAACAGTCAGACTGCCCGATCTGGATACCACGCGCTTTGAGTAGACTGTTCAGAACGGCGCCTCCTGCAATGACGCGGTCAACATAAGGAAGCCGGGGATGATGGAAGAGAAACTGCAGCTTCTCCTTTTTATTCCCCCCCAGCAGCAGTATGGTGGGCCTGTGGCGGTAAAGAGCAGAATGTATCTGCTCAAGCTCCTCAAGCTGCGACAGCACCCCCTCTGAGTAACACCACGGAATGAAAGCTTTGATCGCGCAGTTCGACGCATTTTTCCTGTGTAATTTAGAAAAACCGCCGATCACCAGTCGATCTCCCGGCTTTGCCAGATCTGCTGCAAACGTCGCGTCGTTCTGTTGCTCCTCAGGATAAAAACGTGTATTTCCCATGAGCGCGACTTCGCCTTCTGACAGTCGGGCAATAAAGTCTTGCGCCTTCCGGCCCACACAGTCAGGGAAATAATGGACATGCTGCTGCAAACGTTCGCTCAGAAGAGATGCAATCCACGGGGTAGGTTCTGCTGTTTTCTTGAAATAATCTCCCTGATGGTTATAGATCAGAATGGACTGTTGGCCATTCATGAGCGATTTGATCGACTCAGCATCTTCGTTAATTCTGGGGTGCGTTCGCACCCCCGAGGAAATATTGATGCCGGCGCTGTACAGGATCACCGGTGCTCTCCTCATACCAGACGACTCATGACACGACTGAAGCGCCCCACCAGTTCATCCATCTCTTTTTCAGAAATAATGAGTGGCGGCGTGAACAGAAAGGTCAGTGCTTCTCCATCCTTACCTGATGACCGACACGGATAAAGATTAATGCCCTCCTGGTGACCGACTTTCACAAACTTCTCTGCTCGCTGACGGCTGAGCGTTGTCTCCACAGCCCAGAGCAGTCCCTGCCCTCGGATTTCAGCCACCACGTCCTCCTTGCCAACCATCTCCTGCAGCAAACGGCCAAAATATGCCCCTCTGGACCTGACTGACGCCATTCCGATTTTATTTTCCAGCGTATCAAGCACCGCAAGTGCCACGCCTGCCGATAAAGGGTTTCCGGAATAGGTATGTCCGACGAAATGGGGGGGAGACAGGGAGGCCAGCGCATCCCCTATCTGCCTTGAAATCATGACGCCTGAGATGGGGGTGAAACCTGCTCCCAGCCCTTTGCCAATAATGGTTATATCAGATTCTGTTTTCCATGTTTTCATGCTGAACCATTCGCCCGTACGGCCAAGTCCGGTGACAATTTCATCTGCAATCAGCAGAATATCCCGTGCCTCCAGGCCTGCTTTAAGTTTTCGGAAATAGTCAGGATGCGGGATCAGCACCCCACCCGAAGACGCGGTGACAGGCTCTGCATAAACGCATGCAATATGTTCTGCGCCTACTCTGTCTATGGTTTCAAAGGTTTCATTCAGGCAAATGTCTAACCATTCATCGGATGAAATGCCTTCAGGCTTGTGCAGGTCATAATAAGGTGGTAGCCGTAAGTCGCTGATAGCAGGATCGATGACCTTATTCAGCAGGTTAACTTTTCGGGCGCGATCGTCGCCGTAAGTCAGTGACTGTATGGTATTGCCGTGGTTGGATATTCTTCGTCCTAACGCAAGCGTCTTTTTGTTATTACCCCGGCTACGGAAGTAATCAAGGGCAATACGGTACGCTGCTTCCGAAGCCTCAGAACCGCTGTTCATAAAAAACGCATAGCCTTTGTTATCATCAGAAAGTTCAACTAACCTGGTAGCCAGCAACTCCGCCTCCTGACTGCGGAAATGAAAGCGGTAGGCAAAGTGAAGTCGCTTAAGTTGATCCTCCATGGCCTCGATAATATCAGGATGGCAGTGACCCAGATTCACGGTCATGGGTCCGGATGTGGAATCAATATAATCTTTGCCATTTTCATCAAAAAGCCATATGCCTTTGCCATGAGTGACCTTGGGAACATCGGGCTGATACCCGGTAAACGGATACATATACATATTAACCGCCTTAATGAGATTGTCAGGAAAAACCGTAAATTTCACTGTTGATAATGCGTCAGTGGGTCAGAGTGGCATCCTCCTCTTGCTTGTGCAGAAGGCCCTTGAGCTCATTTTTGACCGCAGTCATGCATGCAAGCAGGTCATTGGCAACATGGTGATTGACATTGGGGCGTATAGAACCGTTCTGAAAGAACATGATCCCTTCTGAAGGCTGTCCTACGCAGAAAAAGCGCTCGCGTTTACCATCGCGGTTAATAAACTGGAAATTTCGAGTGATATTAAATCCCGAAGCCGCACACTCAACGCCACGGGTATCCTTATGTACCCAGTAACTGGCAATACCGGCGTCAATGAGATCGCGGAAAAGGCTGTTTTTGGCTTTGCGGACACTAAAATTGTGTAATTTGGCATCAATCATGGCATCAACACGGGTATATTCTCCGGCCTGGCTCAGGCTGTGTAACCAAACCTGTTCGTCATGAACCTGAATATTTGACTGCGCATAAGTGACATCCACAACCTCGGCTTCGATTAACGCTTCCATCTTTTCCATCAGCGCTATGCAGTTACCGTTAGCAGCCCGGTTATGCACGGCATAAAAATCCTTGAGCATGTTGTTATAGGAGGCGGGTGTAATACCCCCAAAATCAACTGCATAAACAACAGTTTGCCGCAAGTCGCGAAACACGTCATCACAGGCACCCTTATAGGGGTTGTCCAGATTACCCTGCTCAGATTGACGGCGATCCCAGTGCATGAATGCCAACAAACGTTCGCGCCATGCGGTACCCGGTGCAAAATCCATATTCCGGATAGGGTTGACAACCATATCCCAGTTAAACAGGTGAGCCTCAGGCTCTGCCTTGTGCTCCCAGGGGCTTGGCCCGGAGAGTGCGGACAGAGAAAATTGCTGCAGATCGTGCTCTTTTCCTGGCTGCTGGGCGCTAATGACATAAACGTAACGTTTCACAATGGCTTCAACCGGAACCCCGTGGAAAGATGACGTAGCCCCTTCATTAAGAAAACGACGGGTAAGGAAAATGACCTCACGAGCAAGCCTGTCAGTAGCCTGCGTCAACCAGTTAAGAGCACTTTCTTTCTGTGAATTTACGGCCCGGTTACCGGTAATGAACTGCTCAACAAGAGGGCGGCTCTCAGCAATCATGATACTCAGCACCTCGGGACCAAAAAGAATGCGGTAATAGCAAAGCTGGAGCTCTAGCATCAGAAGAGGGAATACGTGTACGTCGAAATCAAGCTGCAGAGAATGATTTTCCGGCGAACTGTCCGGGTGCGCCGGAGTGCCGAGGTTCTGTCGCATCTGATCGATTAATGAACGGGTGAAAAAATATCCCTGATGTTCATATTTTGCGAGATCAACCTCTTTGGCATTATGCGGGCGGCTGTAGGTAAAATAGCCGGAGCGGCTCAGCGCATAGAGTTTCTTCGGTTCATTTCCACTCGCGTGATAACGTAGTTTCCCTTTATCGCGAAAGAACGTACCTCCTTTGTTTTCCGTGTAGTAAAGCAGCGTATCAATCGCTGTCAGGCCCATCCCAATTACAGCAATGCTTTTCTTCTGCCAGTCAGGAACGTCAAAAAGTGGGTAAGCAAAATTATAGTACTCGGTATATTTTTTGAGTGTTCCGGCCAGATAGAAATTATCTTTTGATTCCTGATGGCCTGTCGCGAGAAGAACGATATCAAATTCAGCTGGCTGAGAATAAAATTCCCCGATCAGTTGGTATTTACCCTGAGATTTACTGATCTGCTTAATAGTATCTTTAATCAGCGATACGCCGACTCCAGCCTGTCTGACTTCATTGACCAGCGCGTCACAGATCTCAACAAGCGACTCACCATAAAGTTCACGAGTCGGGAAGTCATCAGCATTCAGCTTATATCGTTCACTGTGCGTAGCTTTATACTTTTTCTCCAGCCATTCACTGAAAGTTATGCGTGTACTTTTTGGAAAAGAATCGCTGGCATTATTGGTTTTATCAGGTGCAAAAGAAAGCTGACCTACAATCCTGTTCAGCATACTCGTTTTAGCCTGAGCAGGAGAATGAGGCCAGCCTGAACCGAAATAGCCATGACGATCATACATTGTTACGGATACATTATCGCGCACATTCAGTTCTTTAAAAATACTGTGCAGACCGTTTAAAAAATACATTCCATTTGGGCCGCCGCCCACGATAGCTATTTTGATCATTGTTTTCTCCAATATATATTACCCTCAGCATTAAGCTGATTAATAATGAGATACAACGTTAATAAATTATGTAGGATACAGAGAGTGCAATTAAATTTTATGAATTATATTTAGCCTCCAGTTCATCCATATAGCGTTCAGTGGTTAGTGAAAACAATTCATCAAGAGAAGATACATTTTTTTCAACATTGATAAGGGATTTCTCTTTGTAGATTCTGTCAGCCGTTTCTTTCATGCTACGAACTGAACTACGGATGAGATGATTTGCCCAGATAAGGTTGGTTACTCCATGTTTAACAAACTCCTGATATTCTGTGTTGTAATACTTAGTCGGGACTGCGAAGAGTGGTAATTTACCGCCCCATCGTTCAGAAAAAGTAAATACCTCTCCGGCATCCGATTTTTTTGAATGGATCAAAATAGCATCTGCTCCCGCATCTTTATAAGCTTCAGCACGTTCAAGTGCTTCTTCCATTGGATGTCCGGAGATTAAAGCTTCGATACGCGCAACTACGGTAAACTCATCACCGCCGGTGTCTTTCGCCGCTCTTATTTTATTGCAGAACTCACTCACGGGCGCGAGTGCCTGATTTTCACCAATAAAAGAATTTACTTTTGGGAACATTTTATCTTCAATGCACATAGCATTGATATTAATCTGTTTGAGTTTTTTTACAAACCGCATAACGTTCAGGTAATTACCAAAGCCAGAATCGCCGTCGACGAGAATGGGTATGCTGGTATTGTCCGCCATCTGCTCAAGAGCATTAATGACCTGAGACCACGAGGCTTCATTCCTGTCTGATAACCCCATAGCGGCGCTTATTGACAATCCAGATGCCCATATAGCTTCAAAGCCGGCATGTTCAACGATTTTAGCGCTGAGCCCGTTATGAGCTTCCATGAACTGTGTATATTCTCCACGGGCAAGACGTTTCTGAATACTCATATATTACCTCTCATGTTACTGTTGAATAAAATCAGTTTGTTAATGCATGACTGCGGGATTTTTTTATCATGTTACTGCTCTGCTGATGCTGAAGATAATCAATAATCAGCTCGGCAATTTTTTCCTGAGATTCATGGGACATTGCGCCAATGTGTGGCGTGCCAATAAAATTATTTAATGTAAAAAGCGGGGAGGGTTTTCTCTCGTGTTCAAATACATCACTGGCTGCGCCTAAAAAGGTATTTTCACTTAGCGCATTATATAAAGCTGATTCATTTACCACTCCGCCACGTGCAACGTTTATCAAAACAGCCTGCTTGCCGAGGAGTGAGAGTTCTCTTGCGTCAATCAGGTTGCGGGTTTGCTGATTATAAGGACAGCAGACCACGATAATATCGCAATGCGCCAGCAGACTGTTTAATTCACTGTGCAACGTGATGTTTCGGCTGCTCAGCTCTGTTGCCCGCTCTGAAGAGTAATCGGATACCGTGCAGTGTATACTCATATGATAACCAGCTGAAATATCGGCTATTTCTTTTCCAATACTACCAAAACCAACCAGGCCCAGTTTTTTATTCGAAAGCTCATAACCTAGAAGGGATTTCTTATCCCAGATATTGTCACGGATTTCGTTTCCGGCACGTAAAATATGCCGATACAGGCAGTGCATCATGCCGAAGCTGAGCTCTGCTACTGCTCTGGCATTTGTGCTGGGTGTATTGTAAAAGTGGATATTTTTTTCATGTACTTTTTCCAGATCTATGTTGTCCGTCCCAGTTCCGGCTCTTATGATTGTGTGAACATTCGTTGCTTTTTCAAGCAAAAATGAATCAACCTTTGCCCCACTTCTCAATACCAGCATGTCATACCGATCGATTACCGAAATAAGTTTTTCCTGCGTAACAGGATGTTTTACTGTGACATCGTAGTTTTCTTCCAGAAATGAAAGAAGATGTTTATGCACAGGATCAACAATAAGTACTTTCTCTTTAGATTCCATAGCGACTCAACCCCGTTTCTTCGTCAAAGCCCATCATGATGTTCATATTTTGAATGGCTGTGCCGGCGGCACCTTTTACAAGGTTGTCAATGACACTTACAATGCGCAGCTCCCTTCTTTCAGGCACAACGTCTACCGAAATATGGCAAGCATTAGATCCAATCACCTTGGAGAGCTGTGGATATATACCGTAATCTTTATCTATGCCAACCGAACCTTTATGCTGTCCTGTTATTGATACGAAAGGATAGTCAGCATAGTATTCGTTAAGAATTTCAAGTATTCTTCCTCTGTCTGCTGGAATATTCTCTTGAAGCTTTGCGGCGATTAACATAAAAATGCCACGTGCAAAATTACCATGTGAAGTCATTAATGAAATTTCTGCTTCTCTGCCAGTTATTACTTTGATGAGTTGCTCAATTTCCTGTGTGTGACGGTGCCCGTTAAGGGAATAAGCAAGCATGTTGTTTGTCATGTTATAATGCAGCAATTCTTTTTTATCATTACTCCCGGCACCGGAGGTTCCGTTCACTGCGCTTATAAAAATACCATCTGTTTTTAAAACATTATTTTTAATCAGCGGTATCAGTGCACAAAGCGCTGCGTTAACGTAACAGCCGGGGTTAGCAACGTAACGACTCCTGGCAATGTTTTCGCGAAATGCTTCTGGATAGCCATACTGAAACTTATTCTGAAGCTCAGGCGCTTTATGTGGCTTGCCGTAAATTTTTTCAAAATTTTCGGGAGAACAGAAGCGAAAATCAGCACCAAGATCAATTATGCGGGCTCCGCCCTTGGCAAAATGTGCAGCCACTTCCTGAGCCTTGCCTGATGGCAGTGAAATAAATACCACGTCCGGGCTGCTGTCGGGAAGGGAATCCAGGGACCAGGTTTTCTTATTGATTCCCTGCAGATTGGGATGAACACTGTCTAGTGAGACACCGCCATCCCGTGAAACTGGATATATCTCACCAATTTCAGGATGATGCGCCAGGAGTCGAATAATCTCAGCGCCCGTCCATCCCGTTGCTCCAATAACATAAGCATTTAATTTCATGATAATACTCCAGGTTTATCGATCAACACTTTACCTTTGCTGGTTTTATTCAGCATAAAGTCACTTAGTTCAGTGAAAGTGATGAAATCGGTTATCATTTCTTTGAGTCGGGAATCTCTTGTTTTTGATTGCTCAATAATCTGTATTGCTTTCGCCAAATCTTTCTGGTCACTCAAAAAAGAACCCTGAAGCGTAATTTCTTTTCTGACTATCATATTCATGTCCACCACCACGGGCGTATCAAAATAGGAAATCAGTACTATTTGGGCACCAGGTCTGAGTAAGCCGATGTAGTCATTAACATTCAGGGTTTCACCACCAGCGATCACCAAAATATCAGTCTCTGAGGGAGTCATGTCTGACATGTCCGTTCTGGCGGAGAAACCTAGCGAGTGCGCAAACGCACACCGGTCGGGTGTCTTATCGATGAGCTCCACTTTCTCAATATTTTTCACTTCACGGCAGAAGATAGCGCTGAGCAGTCCCATTGATCCGGCTCCGATGACTGTCAGGCATGGATCATTAGAAATATCCAGATTATCAAGGGCATGCACTACAATGCTTAAAGGCTCAGATAACACAAACTCATAATCATCTGCCGTTCTGCCCGGCGGTAAGGGCGCGAGAGAGCTGTGATGAACCGTCATGCTATGTGTAAATGCGCCACTGCTTCCGGCCGTGTTATAGGTGACTTTTTTCAGGCAGTGATTATTCATCCCGCGTTTGCAGTAAATGCAGTTACCACAGGAGCCATACGAAAGCCCTGTCACCCACTGCCCTTTCTTCAGATCACCTGAACCTGCGTCATCAGAAATTTTCCCGATAAATTCATGACCCAAAATTGCCGGGTACTGTTTGTAGGGATGCGTCTGGTTCAACACCATGTAATCCGATCCACAGATGGTCGCTTTTAGGATTTCAATATGCATGAAGTCCGCAGGGGCAGGTGCGATGACTTCAGGTTCATAAGTCTGGTGGCGTTTGTCGTGACACATCAGTGAGTAAAACATGATCATTCCCCGGTTATTTCGTTCAGAAGCGCATTAACAATGCCGTTCCCGGCTTCGTTAACGAGCGGATCGTTGGCGATATTTCCCGTCACGTTCTTAATGACATTCTTACTGGACAGCTTCAGGGATGTGAGCTGTTGAGCGGCACTATCCAGTTTGATTTTCCGTAATATCGATGCCAGGTATTCTGATGCATTCAGGCCATTGCTTACCTGAGTCAGAAGAGGAGAGACTTTACCGTGAGCCATCAGCGAGTTTACCCATGTGGGATAGATCGCGGCTAAACCCCGCCCGTGGGAGAATGAATAAAACGGAGCCAATGCCTGTTCAAAGCGGTGAGGCAGACAGGTACTGTTGTGGCAGATGCAAATCCCCCCCAGTAAGGCGCTGTATGAGGCTTCGGTATAGAAGTGTTCGTCCAGCTTTCCTGCTACATAGCGGTCAATATTAATGTTAATACGTTGCAATGACTGTACGGCGAGTGACTCGGTTACAGGATTAGATTTAACGGAGTGGAGTGCTTCGAAAACATGCGTAAAACTGTCAAAAAGTGTCTCGCGCAGCACAGCATCCGGCATGGTAACGCCTAGCTCCGGATCAATCAGGGCAACATCGGGGAAAACAGAATCGCCACGCACACCATCTTTAGTCTTTGACGCTGTATCAAGAATGATGGCTCCCTTCGTCACTTCAGAACCAGTTCCGAAAGTGGTGGGAACGGCAACATGGAAAATCTTGCTCTGAATATTGTCATAGCTTTTAGCGAACAGATTATCTAAATCAACGGATTCGTCCATACTGATAGCGGCAGCTTTTGTAAAATCAATGATATTCCCTCCCCCAACTGAAACAATTGAATCATATTGTTTTCTACGAAGGTGGGACTGAATTTCACGTAAGGAATCCGTTGTGGCCTTAAAATCACTTTGGACAACCCACGGATCATATTTAAGCTGCCCAGATTTATCCGCAATCAGTTGCTGAAGTACTGGTGAACGTTCTGCTGTTGACTGGCTCATCACCAGCAAAGCATTTCTTTTACCGCCTGATAAAAGATATTCAGATAGTTTTTTCAGCGCCCCCTTTTCAAAATGTATTTTTACAGGCAATGAAAAACTGAAATTATCCAGGCCTGGAAAAACTGTTTCACCAGCCATAGGTTATATCTCCTTTTAAGAAAAAACCTTTAAAATCGAGATCTTTATATCCACCAGATTCATATCGGGTAGTATTCGCCACATGTGCACAGCTTGAGAGGGATCAATTGCAATCCGGTTATTGTTAATAACACTTATCATTTCATGTGTCATAAAAACATAATTTAACTTAAACACTAAAGCAATACTTATGTGATCAATGATTGATCAATTTGTAAGTATATGAATTATATAAATAAAACAAGCCGCTTTGCTTTTTTTAGGTGATTTTGAGATTTTTTTTTAAGATTACTCTTAATAAAAAGCTTATGAATAATGCTGAATTCAGATATAGATATGTTAAATTATATTAATAAGTGTATGAAATGATTCACAAACGCAAACTTTTCAACAAAATATATATTTAAATAAAACTTTTGCCGGATAAAATAGCGCCACCATCTGTTTTTCAGTACAGGATTAAAACTAACACTTTATTACAATTACTGGCTTGATGGCTTGCACCTTACCGTCTAAATTCCTTTCACCTCTCTGAACTGATTTTTATCATAGCTATAACTTTACCCATAAGTTTCAATTTTTATCAGGGATAGACAGTCTTACATTTCCAATTTTTTATTGAAATCGATTACAAAAACACAATGCAAAAGATATTCCCTAAGTAAACATAAATACTATAAACACCCCCATGCTTTATGATTTCATTGGCTGCCGTAGCTTCAGTGGCATTTCCTTTCGATTAATAAAAAGTGACATACGTCACCATTTGTTTAAATGGCTTTAACGCCTGTATCTTCAATGCACTTTCTTTCTCCTAAAATAGAGCGTAAAAATAGTAATAAAATATTTTGATGATATCCTTTTTTAAATTTTTACTTTTAACGACAAAGCTGAATTTATGGATATTGATGTTATTGGCTTCGTGCCAGCACTCTTACCCGTCGCGCTTTCTCCTGGGGCAAGCTTCACACTTGTCATGAGCAGTGCACTCGCTGGTGGACGTAGCGGTCTTCTGCGAACGCTCGCCGGTACCGCCGTGGGAATATATATTCATGCACTCCTGATTGGTCTCGGACTTACCGCCATCATTATTTCTTTACCCGGCGTTTATAACCTGCTTGAAATGGCCGGCACGGTTTATTTACTCTGGTTAGGCCTGATGCTCATCAGAAGTGGCGTGAACGCGCAGCGGGATAATACTCTGTGCAGGACCCGTTCCATTTCGGTCGGCGAGGCGTTAATGGTTAACCTACTGAATCCCAAAGCCATTGTTTTTTATCTCACAGTCGTTTCCAGATTTGCTGGCCAGCATGGCGGTGTGGGGAATTATCTGATTCTGGCATCCCTCCACGTGGTGGTGATGGGCCTGTGGCTCTGCATCGTCAGCCATATCTTGATATTTTCTGCTAAAGGTAGAAATCCGCAGAGGCTTAAAAAATATGTCAATATTTCAGGCGGTGGACTGTTAATAGTTTTCACCCTCTTCACCCTCGCGAAACGTTTTTTAAATCAGCAGGGATAGCGTTGATTTGCTGCGGTTCGTAAGCGCCTTTACCTTGATGGTAAAGGCCCGTGTCAGGTCACGTGCTGTGATTTTATAAGCGTTTCTGGCGTGCCATGTGTATAACTGTCGCCTTAGCCATATAGGGTGTTCACATCACACCTGTTCTGGACAGTATTGCGTTATTCCGTGGCTATCCGGCTGCAATAAGAACCCCTCATGGCCCGGAGTTTATCTGCCGGGCGCTAGGTCAGTGGGTCAGTCGTTATTTGAGTATGACGTGGAGCTTCGGCTTATTCAGCAGGCGAGCTAACACAGAACGGCTAATTGAGAGCGTTAACGGACAATGTCGCGATGAATGGAATAAACACGGGTTCAGCGATATTGTTGATGCCAGGAAAACCATTAACGACTGGCGGCAGGATTATAACGAGCGTCGCCCACATTCGGCACTGACTTATCAGACGCCATCAGAGTTTGCAGCACAGTGGCGAAGCGGGAAGTGTGACAGTAAGACAACAGGTATTACTAACTGACCGTTGTCGTTAATCCTGCGGGAGTTCAGTCAAAAAAGACTTAACGTTGAAGGGTGGTAGCGTAGTTTTGATAAATAATTTTGATAAACGCCAGAGCGCTCATAAAAAAACGGGAACCAACAGGCTCCCGCTCTTATTCAGTCCATAGACTAAATTACATATTCGCGATAATCGCGTCACCAAACTCTGAACATTTCAGCAGTTTAGCGCCATCCATCAGACGTTCGAAGTCATAGGTCACGGTCTTGGCAGCGATTGCGCCTTCCATGCCTTTAACAATCAGGTCTGCGGCTTCGAACCATTCCATATGACGCAGCATCATTTCCGCTGACAGGATTACGGAACCTGGGTTCACTTTATCCTGACCGGCATACTTAGGTGCTGTACCGTGGGTCGCTTCGAACAGCGCGCATTCGTCACCGATGTTTGCGCCAGGTGCAATACCGATACCGCCAACCTGCGCCGCCAGGGCGTCGGAAATGTAGTCACCGTTCAGGTTCATACAGGCAATAACGTCGTATTCAGCCGGACGCAGCAGGATTTGCTGCAGGAAGGCATCAGCGATCACGTCTTTAACAACGATCTCTTTACCGGTGTTTGGATTTTTGAACTTCATCCATGGGCCACCGTCGATCAGCTCGCCGCCGAACTCTTCTTTCACTAACTGGTAACCCCAGTCTTTGAATGAGCCTTCGGTGAACTTCATGATGTTGCCTTTATGAACCAGGGTCAGTGAATCACGATCGTTGGTGATGGTGTATTCCACTGCCGCACGCACCAGGCGCTTGGTCCCCTCTTCCGAACATGGCTTAACGCCAATGCCGCAGTTCTGTGGGAAGCGAATTTTCTTCACGCCCATTTCTTCGCGCAGGAATTTGATCACTTTGTCCGCTTCAGCCGTGCCCGCTTTCCACTCGATACCTGCATAGATATCTTCGGAGTTTTCGCGGAAGATCACCATATCGGTATCTTCAGGACGTTTAACCGGGCTTGGTGTGCCGGTGTAGTAACGAACCGGGCGCAGACAAACGTACAGATCAAGTTCCTGACGCAGCGCAACGTTCAGAGAACGGATGCCGCCGCCCACTGGCGTTGTCAGTGGACCTTTGATCGCTACGCGGTATTCTTTGATTAAATCGAGGGTTTCTTGCGGCAGCCAGACATCCTGACCGTAAAGTTCAACCGATTTCTCACCGGTATAAATCTCCATCCAGGAGATTTTACGCTCGCCGTTGTAGGCTTTTTTCACAGCGGCATCAACCACTTTCAGCATCACTGGTGAAACATCAACACCGATACCATCCCCTTCGATGTAAGGGATAACCGGGTTATTTGGAACATCCAGTTTACCTTGATTCAGGGTGATTTTCTGACCTTCCGCCGGAACAACTACTTTGCTTTCCATTAACCTCTCCTTCGAGCGATTTTTTGTTAATGATTTGTAAGATGCGCGTCAATACTACTTGAATATTGACGCTACGCCAATCACCGCAATTTCGCGTTATAATGCGCTGAATGTTTCAGACTGCAAAGCGTATGCGAAAAACTAATCAGACTTCTCAACCAAATAAACGATTCAGCCGACAAACCCGTCCCGTGCAGCGCAAGGCTGCATCGCCCCCTGCCGTCCGGCGCGTGCTCCTGTTCAATAAACCCTTTGATGTGTTGCCGCAGTTCACCGACGAAGCCGGCCGCCGCACGTTAAAAGATTTTATTGATGTCAGCGAGGTTTATGCCGCAGGTCGCCTTGACCGCGACAGCGAAGGACTGATGGTGCTGACCAACGACGGCACCTTGCAGGCCGCGCTGACCCAGCCCGGCAAGCGCACCGGCAAGATGTATTATGTGCAGGTCGAAGGCGTGCCGGAAGAGCAGGATCTGCAGCCACTGCGGGATGGGGTTACGCTGAAAGATGGCCTTACGCTGCCAGCCGGCATTGAAAAAGTAGTGGAGCCTGACTGGCTATGGGCACGCCAGCCGCCCATTCGTGAGCGCAAAGCGATACCGACGCAGTGGCTGAAAATCACCCTGTTTGAAGGGCGTAACCGTCAGGTCAGACGCATGACCGCCCATATTGGCTTCCCGACATTGCGCCTGGTGCGCTATGCGATGGGTGACTTTGTACTGGATAATCTGGCCCCTGGCGAATGGCGTGATATCAGCACCTTAGTCTAAGCACTGTTATCATTTCCATAACTTCAAGTTAACAATTCCGGAGGATTGATGTTTAAACCGCATGTCACCGTAGCCTGTCTGGTCCAGGCTCAGGGTAAACTGCTCGTTGTTGAAGAACGGGTGAACGGCGTGGCAACCTGGAACCAACCTGCGGGTCATCTGGAAGCGGACGAAACCCTTCTGGAAGCCGCGCAGCGTGAACTCTATGAAGAGACCGGTATTGAGGCCGCTGTGGAGTATTTTATTGGTATTAACCAGTGGATTGCCCCCGATAATACGCCTTTTGTGCGGTTTCTGTTTGGTCTGGATCTGGACACCACCCTGCCTACCGCGCCGCAGGACAGCGACATTGATTGCTGCTGGTGGCTGGCGCCAGAGCAGATACTGACGGCGTCTAACCTGCGTTCGCCGTTAGTCGCAGAGAGCGTGCGCAGATGGCAACAGGGCGTGCGCTACCCGTTAGACCTGATCAGCCCGTTCAACTGGCCGTTTCATGCAGGTGCGCACCCGACTTCAGCGTGATAGAATGCGCCGCCTGTTTTATTGTTTTGCGAGCTTGTGATGTCTGATAACTGCCAGAAAAAAGTGATCGTCGGGATGTCCGGCGGCGTCGATTCTTCCGTTTCCGCCTGGTTACTGCAACAGCAGGGCTATCAGGTAGAAGGCCTGTTCATGAAGAACTGGGAGGAAGACGATGGCGAGGAGTATTGTACCGCCGCTGACGATCTGGCGGATGCACAAGCCGTGTGCGACAAACTTGGTATTAAACTGCACAAGGTAAATTTTGCTGCAGAATACTGGGATAACGTCTTTGAGCACTTCCTTGAAGAGTACAAGGCGGGCCGCACGCCAAACCCCGATATCCTGTGTAATAAAGAAATTAAATTCAAAGCGTTTCTGGAGTTTGCCGCAGAAGATCTCGGCGCAGACTTTATTGCCACCGGACACTATGTCCGCCGTCAGGATATCGACGGACGTAGCCATTTGCTGCGCGGCCTGGACGGTAACAAGGACCAGAGCTACTTCCTCTACACGCTCAGTCATGAACAAATTGCCCAGAGCCTGTTTCCGGTGGGCGAGCTGGAAAAACCCGAAGTGCGCCGCATTGCTGAACAGCTTGAATTAATCACGGCAAAGAAAAAAGACTCTACCGGCATTTGTTTCATCGGTGAACGCAAATTCCGCGAATTCCTGGCACGCTACCTGCCCGCTCAACCGGGTGAAATCGAAACCGTTGATGGCCAGATTGTCGGTGAGCACCAGGGGTTGATGTACCATACGTTGGGCCAGCGCAAAGGGCTGGGCATCGGCGGCATGAAAGAAAGCAAAGACGATCCCTGGTACGTGGTTGATAAAGATGTCGCGCGTAACCGCTTAATCGTGGCGCAGGGTGGCGATCATCCGCGGTTGATGTCGGTGGGCCTGATTGCTCAGCAGCTGCACTGGGTGGATCGTCTGCCGGTTAGCGCCCCGCTGCGTTGTACGGTTAAAACCCGCTACCGCCAGACCGATATCCCTTGCGAGATTATTCCGCAGGGCGATGACAAAATTGAAGTGCGGTTCGACGAACCGGTTGCCGCGGTAACACCGGGGCAGTCTGCGGTGTTCTACCTTGGTGATGTCTGCCTGGGTGGCGGCATCATTGAAGAACGTTTGCCTTGGGTTGCCGCATAATACCGGCGCTAATAACGCGTAAACTGGAGTGACCGTGGCAAAAAACTATCAGGAAATTACCCTTGCGCTGGCGGGCATTTGCCAGGCTGCCCATCTGGTTCAGCAGCTCGCGAATCAGGGGCACTGCCAGCCTGAAGCGCTGACGGTTTCCCTGCGCAGCGTACTGGATCTTAACCCGACATCCACGCTGGCGGTGTTCGGTAACAATGAAGCCAACCTGCGCCTTGGGCTTGAAACCCTGATGGCGGTGCTGAACAGCAGCAACCGTAAAGGTGCCAGCGCCGAGCTGACCCGTTACACACTGAGCCTGATGGTGCTGGAGCGTAAGCTCAACGCCAACAAGCAGGCCATGGCCACGCTGGCCCAGCGCATCAGCCAACTCGATCGCCAGCTGGCGCATTATGAACTGGAATCCGACACCATTCTGAGCGCGATGGCGGGCATTTATGTTGATGTCATCAGCCCACTCGGCCCACGTATTCAGGTCACCGGCTCGCCGGCCGTCCTGCAGAATTCCCTGTTACAAAGCAAAGTTCGCGCCACGCTGCTGGCCGGTATTCGTGCCGCCGTACTGTGGCAGCAGGTTGGCGGAGGCCGACTGCAACTGATGTTTTCGCGCCAACGCTTACTGCGCGAAGCCAAAGCCCTATTATCCCGCCTGCCACTGACTTACTGAGTCCGTGCGGCAAACACCGTTAAATAAATCAGGAGTTGCACTGATGGAATTATCCTCTCTGACCGCCGTCTCACCTGTCGATGGTCGTTACGGCGATAAAGTCAGCCCGCTGCGCGCGATCTTCAGCGAATTTGGTTTGCTGAAATTCCGCGTTGAGGTTGAAGTTCGCTGGTTACAAAAACTGGCTGCGACCGCAGAGATCAAGGAAGTTCCTGCATTTGATGCGGACGCAAACGCTTTCCTTGACGGAATCGTTGCCAGTTTCAGCGAAACGGATGCGGCGCGCATTAAAACCATCGAGCGCACCACCAACCATGACGTAAAAGCCGTTGAATATTTCCTGAAAGAAAAAGTCGCTGACGTGCCTGCACTGCATGCGGTGTCTGAATTTATTCACTTCGCCTGTACCTCTGAAGACATTAACAACCTGTCTCACGCCTTAATGCTGGAAACGGCGCGCCGCGATGTCATCCTGCCCTACTGGCAGCAGTTGATCGCCGCAGTAAAAGGTCTGGCACAGGAATACCGTGATATCCCTCTGCTGTCACGCACCCACGGTCAGCCCGCAACGCCCTCTACCATGGGTAAAGAGATGGCTAACGTGGCCTACCGCATGGAACGCCAACTGCGCCAGCTGTCGCAGATTGAAGTGTTAGGGAAAATCAACGGTGCCGTCGGTAACTATAACGCCCACATCGCCGCTTACCCGGAAGCGGACTGGCATCAGCTGAGCGAAGAGTTTGTGACCTCGCTGGGCATTACCTGGAATCCTTATACCACCCAGATTGAGCCGCACGACTATATTGCCGAGCTGTTTGACTGTATCGCCCGCTTTAACACCATCCTGATCGACTTCGATCGCGATATCTGGGGTTATGTGGCGCTCAACCATTTCAAACAGAAAACCATTGCGGGCGAAATTGGTTCATCGACCATGCCGCATAAAGTTAACCCGATTGATTTTGAAAACTCAGAAGGCAATCTGGGCCTGGCAAACGCGGTAATGCAGCATCTGGCAAGCAAACTGCCGGTTTCACGCTGGCAGCGCGATCTCACCGACTCTACCGTCCTGCGTAACCTTGGCGTGGGCGTCGGTTATGCGCTGATCGCCTATCAGGCGACCCTGAAAGGCATTTCTAAGCTGGAAGTGAACCGCGATCGCCTGCTCGACGAACTGGATCACAACTGGGAAGTCCTGGCAGAGCCGATTCAAACCGTGATGCGCCGCTACGGTATTGAAAAACCGTACGAGAAACTGAAAGAACTGACCCGTGGCAAACGCGTTGATGCGGCCGGTATGCAGGCCTTTATCGACAGCCTGGCGCTACCGGAAGAAGAAAAAATTCGCTTAAAACAGATGACCCCGGCAAATTATATTGGCCGCGCGATACAGATGGTTGACGATCTGAAATAATATCCTCTTTGCAGACCGGTTCCCGCCGGTCTGCGTTAACCTGCTGTTTAGTTCATTTCGCATATACTTATTAAAATTCGTTTCGATCTGATGCTAAAGGAAATCCTATGCGTGTTCTGGTTGTGGAAGATAATGCCCTGCTGCGCCACCATCTTTCGGTACAACTGCGAGAAATGGGTCATCAGGTTGATGCTGCTGAAGATGCCAAAGAAGCCGATTATTTCCTCCAGGAACATCTGCCCGATATTGCGCTGGTTGATCTGGGATTACCCGACGAAGACGGCATGTCTTTAATTCGCCGCTGGCGCAATGACGCGGTGCGTCAGCCTATTCTGGTGTTGACCGCGCGTGAAGGCTGGCAGGCGAAAGTGGAAGCGCTGGAAGCCGGTGCAGATGATTATGTGACGAAGCCTTTTCATATTGAGGAAGTCGCCGCTCGTTTGCAGGCATTAATGCGCCGCAACAGCGGTCATGCCTCGCAGATTATTGCTATGGCCCCTTTTCAGGTCGATTTATCCCGTCGCGAACTCACCATTAACGACCATCCCGTTAAGCTGACCGCGTTTGAATATACGATTGTCGAAACATTAATTCGCAATGCCGGCAAAGTCGTGAGTAAAGATTCCCTCATGCTGCAGCTTTATCCCGATGCAGAGTTACGTGAAAGCCACACGATTGATGTATTAATGGGACGCCTGCGTAAAAAAATTCTTGCGCTGCATTCTGATGAAGTTATCGCTACCGTTCGCGGCCAGGGCTACCGCTTTGATCTCTGATGATGTCGTGGTTTAAACGCTATCGCCCTATCTCGCTGCGGACGCGCTTCTTACTGGCCTCCGCAGCCATTGTATTAATCCTCTCCCTTTCTTATGGCATGGTTGCGGTCATTGGTTACGTGGTGAGTTTTGATAAAACCACCTATCGCGTCATGCGCGGCGAGAGCAATTTATTTTTTACCCTGGCACAGTGGAAAGATAATAAGCTCACCATCGCCCAGCCTGAGCGCACCATGCTCAATTTCCCCACCCTGGTGTTTATTTACGATGAACATGGCAAGCTGCTCTGGCAACAGCGCGATGTGCCGGAAATTCGTGAAAAGATCCAACCCGAATGGCTGTTAAAGCCCGATTTTTATGAAATAGACACCAGCACCAGTACCAGCCGGGCCGCCATGGGCGATAACCTTAGCGCGCAGCAGCAGCTTCATGCCTGGGATAATGACGACGACGATCAGGACACCTTTACCCACTCGGTGGCGGTAAACCGCTATGACGCCACGACAAACCTGCCCGCCTTAACCATTGTGGTGGTCGATACCATTCCGCAGGAGCTTCAGCATTCCGATGTGGTCTGGTCATGGTTCAGCTATGTGCTGGCGGCTAACCTGATTTTAATCGTGCCGTTACTCTGGCTGGCGGCACACTGGAGTTTGCGTCCGATTGGGCACTTAACGCTTCAGGTGCGCGAGCTGGAAACCGGGCAGCGTGAAAACCTGGACGATAATCCGCCGCAGGAGTTACGCTCGCTGGTGCGCAACCTTAACCTGTTGCTGACCAATGAGCGTCAGCGTTACACCCGCTACCGTACGACGCTGGCTGACTTAACCCACAGTCTGAAAACCCCGCTGGCGGTGTTACAGAGTACGCTGCGTTCGCTGCGCGGGGGTAAAGAGCTGACGGTGGAAAAGGCCGAGCCGATCATGCTGGAACAGATCAGCCGCATTTCGCAGCAGGTAGGATATTACCTGCACCGTGCCAGCATGCAGGCCGATCACAATCCCCTGCAGCGCGATCTGCATTCGGTATCAGGTTTGCTGGACAGCCTGTGTTCGGCCCTGAACAAGGTTTATCAGCGCAAAGGCGTGGAAATCACCCTGGATATCTCGCCGGAAACCACCTTTTTTGGCGACCAAAATGATTTTATGGAAGTGCTGGGTAACGTGTTGGATAACGCCTGCAAATACTGTCTGGAATTTATCGAAGTCAGCGCCCATCAAACCGAGCACGCCTTGCACCTTTATATTGATGATGACGGTCCGGGCATTCCTGAGAGCAAACGCGACATGATTTTTGTGCGCGGGCAGCGAGCGGATACCTTGCGTCCCGGTCAGGGGCTGGGACTGGCGGTGGTGCGCGATATTCTCGAACAGTACGCCGGTAAGGTTATCGCCTCCAGCAGCCCGTTGGGCGGTGCCCGCATGGAAGTGGTGTTTGAGCGTCAGGAAATGGAACATCGCCGCGAGTAGTTCAGGCTGTGGGCTGTTATACTGGCAGGTATTTACAGCCCTTAGCGGAATCTCTTTATGGATTATCAGCTCGATCTCAACTGGCCCGATTTTATTCAGCGTTACTGGCAAAAGCGCCCGGTGGTGCTGAAGCGTGGCTTCAAGAACTTTATCGATCCCCTCTCGCCTGATGAACTGGCGGGATTAGCCATGGAAAATGAGGTCGACAGCCGTCTGGTCAGCCAGCAAAACGGCAAGTGGCAGGTCAGCCACGGTCCGTTTGAAAGTTATGATCACCTCGGTGAAAACAACTGGTCACTGCTGGTACAGGCGGTGAATCACTGGCATGAGCCTTCCGCCGCGCTGATGCGCCCTTTCCGCTTTCTGCCGGACTGGCGTTTAGACGATCTGATGATCTCCTTCTCGGTACCCGGCGGTGGCGTTGGCCCCCACTTTGACCAGTATGATGTCTTTATCATTCAGGGCACCGGCCGTCGCCGCTGGCGGGTCGGGGAAAAAGTGCCGCTGAAACAGCACTGTCCTCATCCAGACCTGCTTCAGGTCGAGCCATTTGACGCCATCATCGATGAAGAAATGGAACCGGGCGATATTCTGTATATTCCACCGGGGTTCCCGCATGAAGGCTACTCGCTGGAAAATGCCCTGAATTACTCGGTCGGTTTCCGCGCACCAAGCGGGCGTGAGCTGATTAGCGGCTTTGCCGATTACGCGCTGGCCAATGAACTGGGCAGCCTGCGTTACAGCGATCCGGATGTGCCCACGCGTGATTGCCCGTCGCTGATTCTGCCGCAGGAGGTTGAAGGCCTGCGCAAGGTGATGCTGGATGTCGTGAATCAGCCGGAACACTTTGAGCAATGGTTAGGTGAGTTTATTTCACAGTCCCGTCATGAACTCGACGTGGCACCGCCAGAACCGCCTTACCAGCCGGATGAGATCTACGATGCGCTGCAGCAGGGTGATGTCCTGTCTCGCCTTGGCGGCTTACGTGTTCTGACGCTGGGCAATGCCGTTTATATCAACGGTGAACGAGTTGAGTGCGCGCACCCGGCCGTGATGACCGTGCTGGCACATAACCATGAAATCGCCCTTGCGGATCTGGGTGATGCGCTGGACGATCCTGCCGTGCTGGCACAGATCGCTGGCCTGGTGAACGCCGGTTACTGGTTTTTTAGCGCCGAATAAGCCCTTGTCCGTTGCAACGGATGTAAAGGCCGCGCTGTTCCATTCAGGACAGCGCGGCCTTTTTTATTCAGGCTTTTTTCTGTCCCGCCAGCTCGGCCAGACGGACAATCACATCCACCGACTGCGCCATAATATTCAGCGAGGCAAATTCATGTTTGCCGTGATAGTTGTAGCCACCGGTAAACAGGTTAGGACAAGGTAACCCTTTCCATGACAGCGACGAACCGTCTGTGCCGCCACGAATCGGTTTCACCACCGGCTCGATGCCACAGTCGCGCATCGCCTGCAGCGCCAGCTCAATGATATGCGGGAAAGGTTCGACTTTTTCGCGCATGTTGCGATAGCTGTTGCTGATCTCCACGGTAACAGAGCAGTCCGGATGTAATCCCTTGTTAATGTCAGCCGCCACCTGTTGCAGCGTGTTTTTGCGCTGTTCGAAGGCTTCAGTATCGAAATCACGGATGATGTAGTGCATTTCAGCATGCTCGACCGTGCCTTTCATCTGGTGCAAATGAAAGAAGCCCTCATAACCGTCCGTGCACTCCGGTTTTTCGCCAGCAGGCAGCGCGGCATTGAAACGGGTTGCCAGCTCCAGCGCGTTAACCATCACGTTTTTAGCAGAGCCGGGGTGGACGTTATTACCGACCACTTTGACCAACGCCGAAGCGGCATTGAAGTTTTCGTATTCGAACTCGCCCACATCGCTGCCGTCAACGGTATAAGCCCAGTCAGCCGCAAAGCCTTCGACATCGAAATGCGATGTCCCACGGCCAATTTCTTCGTCCGGCGTAAAGGCGACTCGAATCGCGCCATGCGGAATATCGCTTTCTGCCAGCCGCGCCATCGCCGTCATAATCTCTGCAATACCGGCTTTGTCATCGGCACCCAGCAGCGTTTTACCGTCGGTGGTAATCAGCGTGTGTCCGATCAACTTATGCAATACCGGAAACATCACCGGCGACAGCACTTCATCGCCATTCCCCAGCGCAATATCGCCGCCCCGGTAATTTTCGATGATCTGCGGATTGACATTTTTCGCGGTGAAATCCGGCGACGTGTCCATGTGTGAAATAAAACCGATAACCGGCGTCGGCCAGTCAACGTTTGCCGGTAATGTGCCCATCACACAGCAGTGATCGCTCAGGCTCACATCCACAAAGCCCAACGCCAGTAGCTCTTCCTGCAGCTGACGGGCCAGCATCCATTGCCCTTCGCTGCTGGGCACCTGACGCGCCTGAGGTTTCGCCTGAGTTTCCACTGCCACATAACGCAAAAAGCGTTCAAGTAATTGCTTCATATATCATCCTTAAAAATTGCCGCCAATTATTATTAACAGACGGGCAAGAGGTCGCGTTGCGTCAAATCATTATCGTTCAGGTTAGCCCTGCTGCGGCAAATTAAGAATGCCAACGGGCATAAAAAACCCTGCAATGGCTGTTTTTTTGCGGCACGTTGCTCAGGTTTTCCCTCGCCACAGCCTGTTGTGGTCCAACGGCGCGAAAACAGGGCCGGTTTCACCGCGCGCAGAACGTGAGCTGAACAGGGACAGGTTAAGCACGGCGTAAACCGAATCATCGCGAGCGATAACAACATGATATGGCGGTATCGCTGAGGCGATCAGGAAAACAGAGAATGACGGAATGCTACCGGAAACGGAATAAACAGCGGGCGAACGGTCCGCTGTTTATTCCGTGGCGTGATGCTTTATTTGTGTAGCCCGTGCAACAGTTTATGTACAAAGGCAGGCACCACGTCGCTGGCCAGCCCATAGTGACTTTCGGCAAATTCATTGCCAACCAGGCTGGGCTCCAGGTTCAGCTCTACCGTATGGGCGCCCTGCAGTTTTGCCTCGTGGACAAACCCGGCGGCCGGATAGACATGGCCCGAGGTACCAATGGCGATAAACAGGTTCGCCTGCTCCAGCGCCTGGTAGATCGCTTCCATGCCGAGCGGCATTTCACCAAACCAGACGACGTGCGGACGCAGCACCGAGGGAAACTGACAGCAAGTGCAGCGATCGTCTGGCGTCACATCTTCCTGCCAGTCGATAACCTGACCACTGCTGGCACAGCGCACTTTTAACAGTTCACCGTGCATATGCAGCACGCGGCTGTTGCCCGCGCGCTCATGCAAATTATCGATATTCTGCGTGACCAGCAGAAAATTATCGCCCAGCACCTGCTCCAGCTCGGCCAGCGCCAGATGGGCGGCATTGGGTTGAATTTCCGGCTGCTGTAACTGCTGGCGGCGAGCGTTATAAAAACGCTGGACCAGGGCCGGATCGCGCCGGAAGCCTTCCGGCGTGGCGACATCTTCAACCCGGTGTTCTTCCCACAATCCGTCGGCGGCACGAAACGTGTTGATGCCCGATTCTGCAGATATCCCAGCACCCGTTAAGACAACGATTCGCGGCAACGGGTGCGCCGCCAGCTCGGCCTGGCGATCGCGTTCGAAAATACGCTGACGAAAGCGCTGATGCACTTTCCGGCGCGTTTTCTTCAGGCGGGCAAGTCGTAAACGGCGACGAGGTGTACGCATAAAGTCTCCTGGTGCGGTCGCAAAAAAAAAGCCACCGCGGGTCAATATATTTAGGGCAATCGGGCCCGGTGATCGGTGTAACGTTAATTCGCCCTGCTGTCAGCGCGGATCAGTCATGCGACGCCCAGGGTGCCGCATGACGCGCTTACTGTCCGCTCAGCACGCGAGCGGGATCGATACGACTGGCGCGCCGCGCCGGATACCAACTCGCCAGCAGGCTTAGCACAATAGCGGTAATCAGCACCGAAAACACGTCCAGCCAGTGTAATTCAGACGGCAGGAAGTCGATGAAGTAGATATCGCCCGCTAACAAATGGTGACCGGTCAGGGATTCCAGCCCTTTCATCAGCGAAGTGAGGTTGAGCGCCACCAGCACGCCGACCACCACACCGCTTACGCTACCCAGTAAGCCTGCCAGCAGGCCGTACCAGATAAAAATGGCGCGGATCAGCCCGTCTTTGGCACCCAGCGTGCGCAGTACGGCAATGTCGCTGCTCTTGTCTTTCACCGCCATAACCAGCGTGGAAACGATGTTGAAACAGGCAACGCCAATCACCAGCACCATCGCCAGATACATGATGGCGCGAATCATTTGGATATCGCGGTACATATAGCCGTAGGTGCCAATCCAGCTTTTGATATAGACGTAAGAGTGCGTCACTTCTCCGGCCGCCCGTACCAGTTTTGACGCCTGGAAGGGATCGTTCATTTTCAGGGCAATGCCGGTGACGCTGTCGCCCATATCCAGATATTGCTGTGCGTCAGCAAGCGGCACTAAGGCCAGGCTGTGATCCAACATGCCGCTCAGCTGCAGAATGCCGCTGACCTGCAGCCGGATACGCTTGGGCTGCAGGAGCTTATTATCGCCATCATTATTCGGGATCATGATGGTGATCCAGTCGCCCTGCTTAACGTTAAGCGCCTGCGCAATGCCGCCACCCAGGATGATTTGCTTTTTACCCGGCGCAAAGGTCGACCAGGCATTGTCAGTGACAAACTGCGGAAGCGCGCTCAAACGCGGCTCCTGCGCGGGATCAACCCCTTTAACCTGCAGCGCTTCCATCTTTGCGCCACTTTCAATCAGTCCGGTAAAGTTAATGTAGGGTGCTGCCGCCGCAATGCCGGGAACCTGCTCAATGGGCGCAATCATCGACTGCCAGCGCTGAAAAGGCTGATTGACGGCTTCGATTTCACCGTGCGGCACGACGGCCAGAATGCGCTTGTTTAGCTCACGCTCAAATCCGTTCATGGCGCTGAGACCAATGATCAATACCGCCACGCCCAGCGCAATCCCGATGGTTGAAATAACGGAGATCAGTGAAACCATTCCTCCCCGACGGCGGCCACGGCTAAAACGCAGCCCCAACAGCAGCGATAACGACGATCCCATCAGACAGCTCCTGCAAGGATAATCCGGTCGCTTAACTGACCGTCACGCATCTCCATCTGCCGCGACATGCGTTTCGCCAGATGCAGATCGTGCGTCACCACCAGAAACGCGGTGCCCTGACGCACATTCAACTCACCTAAGAGTTCGAAAATAGCATCGGCGTTGCGGGCATCCAGGTTACCGGTCGGCTCATCGGCCATGACCAGGCGCGGGCGGTTAACCAGTGCACGGGCAATAGCCACGCGCTGGCGTTCTCCCCCGGAGAGTTCTGACGGGCGATGCGCGGCGCGATGTTCCAGCCCCACGGCCGCCAGCATCTCCCGCGCGCGGGTTTGCGCTTCGCCTTTGGTCACTTTGCCAATCAGTAACGGCATCGCGACATTTTCCAGCGCGGTAAAGTCCGGCAGCAGATGGTGGAACTGATAGATAAACCCGAGTTCGCGGTTGCGCAGCTCCGCTTTGGCAGACGATGACATACCGTTGAGTGAGCGACCGTCAAACACCACTTCGCCCGAGGTGGGCGCATCCAGCCCGCCCAGCAGGTGCAACAAGGTACTTTTCCCTGAACCCGAACTGCCGACAATCGCCATCAGTTCACCGGGTTGCACATCAAAGGTCACATTGCGCAGCACGTCGGTCTGCACGCTGCCTTCCTGATAGCGTTTGCACAGGTCACGGCACTGCAACAAAGGAGAGTTACTCATAGCGTAAAGCCTCAGCGGGTTGGACGGCGGCGGCGCGCCATGAAGGGTAAAGCGTAGAAAGCAGCGCAATAATCATTGCACTAAAGGCGATAGTGACGACCTGCCACACATTGATATCGACGGGCAGCGCCGCGCCATCCAGGAACAGGCCAATGACCGGCATCAGATGATTAAGCTGGCTGGCTAACAGCACGCCAAGCAGCGCACCGAGCAGCGTGCCGATGATGCCGGCACTGGCACCCTGCACCATAAAGACGGCGACAATCTGACGGCGGGTTAATCCCTGCGTTTGCAGGATAGCGACTTCGCCCTGCTTCTCCATAATCAGCAGGCCCAGCGAGGTAATAATGTTAAAGGCGGCAACGGCAATGATCAGGCTCAGCAGCAGCCCCATCATATTTTTCTCCATGCGCACGGCCTGGAACAGGTCCCCTTTGCGTTCGCGCCAGTCCTTCCACACCATGCCTGGCGGTAAGGCCTGCTGAGTGACGCTGTCAACCTGTAACGGTTTATCCAGCCACAGCCGCCAGCCGGTAATGTTCCCCGCCGGATAACGCATGATGCGTGAGGCATCCTGCTGATTAACCAGAATCTGGTAACCATCGACTTCACTGTTAGCCGCATAGGTTCCGGCAACGGTAAACAGACGCTGGCTTGGTACGCGGCCCATCGGTGTAAACTGACTGACGGACGGCACCATCAAGCGCAGCATGTCACCCCGTTTGACGCCCAGTTGCGCGGCCAGCTGTTCACCCAGAATCACCTTGTATTGCCCCGGCTGTAGCACGCTTTGCTGCGTGTTCACGAGGTAAGGCGTCAGCGGGTCTTTTTCATCCGGCTGAATGCCTAACATCACGCCAACCGAAACGCTGTGTGAGCTTTGCAACACCACGTTCGCCGTGGTTAACGGCGCGATGCGGTTAATCCCCTTAAGCTTCAGGTCGGATGCCGGGAATTGTTGAGGATTAATGCTGCCTTTGTCGCTGGTCACCAGCGCCTGCGGCATCAGGCCCAGGATGTTGCCCTCAAGCTCTCGCTCGAAACCATTCATCACAGACAGCACAGTAATCATTGCCAGCACGCCAAGCGTGATACCAATGGTGGAGAGCCAGGAGACAAAGCGACCGAAACGGTCTGCAGCTCTTCCGCGCATGTAGCGCAGACCGATAAATAGCGCGACAGGTTGATACATGGAATCCAATGTACAGTTGCTGGAAAATAAGTAGAGAGGATGATAAAGGAGCGGCTCACTTTATGAAACCTCTAACCCTCTGAGTCTGCTGCAAAGTTGTATCAGAATAGGTTATCAGCGGGTTGATGCACAGGATTAGCCTATAAAGATGATGTTAATCGTACGATGATGCAGCGTGAGAGCCGATATAATCATTACCGTAAAGAGATGACGGCAATGAACGTTACTCTGATGTACCCGTTTGACTTTCCTGCGAACGTTGTTCGCAAAAAAGATTTACACACAGCAACCCTTTAGTCACGCCTGCTTTAAGGCGAAGCGGTAGAAAAAATCTCCCGCAGAGGTGATCCCCATGGCGTATTATGGAATGATTACGCCCTGGTAAAAATGGAGCAACCTCGAGATCTCATGTCCGAACCGACTCGCTATACCCTGCCCGTGAAATCTGGCGATCACCGCCAGCTCGGCCAGCTGACTGGCGCTGCGCACGCGGTTGAGTGTGCCAGCATTACCGAGCGCCATGCTGGTCCGGTGTTAATGATCACACCCGATACACAAACCGCCCTGCATCTGCTGGACGAGATCCGTCAGTTTACCGACTTGCCGGTCGCGCATCTCGCGGACTGGGAGACGCTGCCCTACGACAGCTTCTCGCCGCATCAGGACATCATTTCGGCACGCCTTTCCACCCTGTACCAACTGCCCACCCTGCAGCGCGGCATGCTGATTATGCCGGTGAACACGCTGATGCAGCGCGTTTGTCCGCACAGCTACCTGCACGGTCATGCACTGGTCATGCAACAGGGCCAGAAACTGTCACGCGATCGCCTGCGCGATCAGCTTGAGCAGGCGGGTTATCGCCATGTGGATCAGGTGATGGAGCACGGTGAGTACGCAACCCGTGGTGCTTTACTCGATCTGTTCCCAATGGGCAGCGAGCAACCTTACCGCATTGATTTCTTCGATGACGAAATCGACAGCCTGCGCCTGTTTGACGTCGACAGCCAGCGCACGCTGGAAGCCGTTCCCGCGATTAATCTGCTGCCGGCTCATGAATTTCCCAGCGATAAGAACGCCATTGAGCTGTTCCGCAGCCGCTGGCGTGAAATTTTTGATGTGCGCCGTGAGGCCGAGCATGTTTATCAGCAGGTGAGCAAAGGCACCCTGCCCGCCGGTATCGAGTACTGGCAACCGCTGTTCTTTGAACAGCCTTTACCTTCGCTGTTTAGCTATTTGCCCGACAACACCCTGATTGTTAACTGTGGTGATCTGGAAGGCGGGGCAGAACGATTCTGGAATGATGCCAACGCGCGCTATGAAAATCGCCGTGTTGACCCCATGCGTCCGCTACTTGAGCCTGCCACGTTGTGGCTGCGCCCGGATGCATTAATGGGCGAGCTGAAAGCCTGGCCGCGCATCCGTATGACCCACGACGTTCTGCCAGCGAAAGCCGCCAATACCAACCTTGGTTATGAATCCCTGCCGGATTTATCGGTTCAGGCGCAGGCGAAAGCCCCGCTGGATAACCTGCGCCAGTTCCTGGAGCAGTTCAGCGGCGGTGTGGTGTTCTCCGTGGAAAGCGAAGGTCGCCGCGAAAGCCTGCAAGAGCTACTGGCGCGGATTAAAGTGCGCCCCAAGCCGATTCATCATCTGAATGAAGTCAGCGCTGGGCAGCATACCCTGATGATCGGTGCCAGCGAGCGTGGCTTTGTGGATACACAAGGCAACCTGGCGCTGATTTGTGAAAGCGATCTGTTGGGCGAGCGCATCATCCGTCGCCGTCAGGATACGCGTCGCACCATTAATCCGGACATATTGATCCGCAACCTTGCGGAGCTGCACCCCGGTCAGCCGGTGGTGCACCTTGAGCATGGCGTGGGGCGCTATATCGGCATGACCACGCTGGAAGCGGGCGGCATACAGGCGGAGTACCTGATGCTCTCCTACGCCAACGATGCCAAGCTGTATGTGCCGGTTTCCTCGCTGCACTTAATCAGCCGCTATGCGGGCGGTGCCGATGAAAACGCGCCGCTGCATAAGCTGGGCAGTGATGCCTGGTCACGCGCCCGCCAGAAAGCCGCCGAGAAAGTGCGTGACGTCGCCGCCGAGCTGCTGGATATTTACGCGCAGCGCGCGGCAAAAACCGGCTATGCGTTTAAGCACGACCGCGAGCAGTACCAGCTCTTCTGCGAAAGCTTCCCGTTTGAAACCACGCCCGACCAGGCCCAGGCCATCAATGCCGTGCTGAGCGATATGTGCCAGCCGCTGGCGATGGATCGTCTGGTGTGCGGCGATGTGGGCTTCGGTAAAACGGAAGTGGCTATGCGCGCCGCCTTCCTGGCGGTGGAAAACAATAAGCAGGTTGCCGTGCTGGTGCCGACCACGCTGCTGGCGCAGCAGCACTATGATAACTTCCGCGACCGTTTCGCCAACTGGCCCGTGCGTATCGAAATGCTGTCCCGCTTCCGCAGCGCCAAAGAGCAGAATCAGATATTGCAGGAAGCCAGCGAAGGCAAGATCGATATTCTTATCGGCACCCATAAGCTGCTGATGAGCGATATCAAGTGGCACGATCTGGGCCTGCTGATTGTGGACGAGGAGCATCGGTTCGGCGTTCGCCACAAAGAACGCATTAAGGCGATGCGCGCCGATGTCGATATCCTGACGCTGACCGCCACGCCCATTCCGCGTACGCTGAATATGGCGATGAGCGGGATGCGCGATCTGTCCATTATCGCCACACCGCCCGCGCGCCGACTCGCGGTAAAAACCTTTGTGCGGGAATATGACGATCTGGTCATCCGTGAGGCGATTCTGCGTGAAGTCCTGCGCGGCGGGCAGGTTTATTACCTGTACAACGATGTCGAAAATATTGAGAAAGCCGCTCAGCGGCTGGCGGAACTGGTACCAGAAGCACGGGTTGCCATCGGTCATGGGCAAATGCGCGAGCGCGACCTAGAGCGGGTGATGAACGACTTCCATCATCAGCGTTTCAATGTCCTGGTGTGTACCACCATCATTGAAACCGGTATTGATATCCCAACCGCCAATACCATTGTGATTGAGCGTGCCGACCACTTCGGGCTGGCGCAGCTGCACCAGTTGCGTGGGCGCGTGGGCCGCTCACACCATCAGGCTTATGCCTGGCTGCTGACCCCGCACCCGAAAGCCATGACAACCGACGCGCAAAAACGTCTGGAAGCCATCGCATCACTGGAGGATCTGGGCGCAGGCTTTGCACTGGCCACGCACGATCTGGAAATTCGTGGTGCCGGGGAACTGTTGGGCGAAGAGCAAAGTGGTCAGATGGAAACCCTGGGCTTTTCACTCTATATGGAACTGCTGGAAAATGCGGTTGATGCCCTGAAAGCGGGTCGGGAACCGTCACTGGAAGATCTCACCAGCAATCAGACGGAAGTCGAATTGCGGATGCCCGCCCTGCTGCCGGAAGACTTTATTCCGGACGTCAATACTCGCCTGTCACTGTATAAACGCATTGCCAGTGCCGAAGCAGAAGATGAGTTGCAGGAGCTGAAGGTAGAAATGATTGACCGCTTCGGGCTGCTGCCCGATCCGGCCCGTAATCTGCTGGATATCGCCGTATTACGGATGAAAGCCAAGGCTCTTGGCGTGCGTAAAATCGAAGCCAGCGATAAAGGTGGCTATTTCGATTTCGCGCCGCAGAACTGTGTGGACCCGGCCTGGCTGATCGGCCTGCTGCAAAAAGATGCGCGGCAGTGGAAGCTTGAAGGCCCGACGCGCCTGCGCTTCACCCGTGAACTGGCAGAACGCAAGGTGCGGATGGAGTGGGTGCAGTCGTTTATGTCCCAGCTAATGGAAAACCGTATCGCCTCCTAGCCCGCCACATGGCGAACAGCACCGCAGTGCGTGCATAAAGCCGCCTTAATCAAAGGCGGCTTTTTTTTGCCTGAATTCCCGCGTAGTTATTGAGCCTGTGCGGCTTTCACAGAAATTGCGCGTGTAAGGCGCTGCCCGAATCTTCTTTATCGGGCCAGCGGCGGGGCAAACTGCAACGCACCTGCGATACGGTTCCAGGCATTGATGGCCCCAATTGCCGAGGTCAGGAACATCACCTCCTGCGGTGTAAACAGGGTGCTGAGGTTATCGTACAACGCGTCCGGCACCGGCTGTTGTGACATGAGGGTTAATGCTTCGGTCCATGCCAGCGCCGCCGCTTCACGCTCGGTGTAAATGCCTGCATCACGCCACGTCGCCACCAGATCGATTTTAGCCGCAGCCAGCCCTGTTTTACGCGCTATGTTGAGATGAAACTGCAGGCAAAAGGCACAGCCATTAAGCTGTGACGCCCGGAGCTTAATCAATTCAGTCAATGACTTATCCAGGCCAGCGTTATCAACCGCCTTGCCCAGCATGCTCAGGGCAGCGACAACCTCCGGCGCCGCCCGCTCAAACGTGGACCAGTCACTTCGGTTGTGAGAATGCGATGTCATAAATAATCCTGTCTGTTAATATAAGAACTCGAACAACAATATAAGAGTTCTTATATTATGCGCAAGTCAGGATCGCACAATCTGCCGCTGCCAGGCCCCGGTGAAGGTATGCGAGGCACGAAAGGCCACATTGGCTACCTGCTCCGCCAGGCACATGCTGTTCACAAGATACGGATGGAAAATGCCTTAAAAGCCACCGGCCTTACCCTGCCCCAGTTTTCGGTACTGACCATGCTCGCCGCCTATCCGGGTGCATCGGGCGCGGAGCTGGCCCGGCTGTCGCTACTGACGCCGCAGACAATGAGTGTGATTGTCAGCAACCTTGAGCGGGCAGGCATGATCCACCGTCGTCCTCACGACGAGCATGGCCGAATCCAGATCATTGGTCTTACGGATGACGGATTGCAGGTGCTGGCACGCAGTAAAGCCGCCGTGCAGTCGGCAGAGGCCGGTTTGCTGTCCGGGTTGTCCCCTGAGGATGAGGTGGCCGTGCGGCGCTGGCTGGTTAATGTTGCGACCTTGCCGACTAAAAAGGAGTGAAGGCTGTGTTATCCCGGCTGATCCCGCTTCGGCTCATCGCAGAACCGTGCTGGCAACGGTTTTTTAACGCGCCGTGAGGCTGGCGAATCAGGCAACCTTTTCGGTTAACGCACAATCCTCAGCCATAAAAAAAGCGCATCCAGGGATGCGCTTTTGGGTTTCATACTGTGCTGTGTGACCGCAATGCGGCAATCTTTGCCCTTGTCCCTTATGCTTTATCGCCGTTCAGGATTAACTGTCCGTTACGGTCTACCGGGATACGCGTACCCGGATCGTTTTCCATCCGGATTTTACCCTGCTGGTCGCCGATCTTGTAGGTGACGTCATAGCCCAGCATTTTTTCTTGTTTGTCGTATACGGTTTTACAACGCTGTTCAGAGGTCGTGTAAGTATCACGATCCTGCATACCGCTCTGAACCTGGTTGCCCGCATAACCGCCCGCAAGCGCACCGGCTACCGTTGCGACGTCGCGTCCACGACCGCCGCCGAGCTGATGGCCCAGAACACCACCGGCTACCGCACCCAGTACTGAACCGGCGATACGGTTTTCATCCTGAACCGGACGACGGTGCGTCAGCGTCACGTTACGACACTCCTGACGCGGTTGTTTAATCGATTCTTTAATAGGTGTTGCTGACAGCACCTGTGCGTATTGAGGACCGCGATCAAACACGTTAATGCTTGCTACGGCGGCAACACCCAGTGCCGCTGCCACGCCAATACCGATACCCGCTAACATTGATTTATTCACAGGAAGTTCCTCCTGAAAGTGTTACCGCGCATTCCTGCCGCTGGGATATCCCTTACAGCTCTGGCAGAACCGACGTGCGCGACTCGCCGTTTGGTTGAGATAAGTTTTACAGATGTAAAGCTTTTGCAATATCAGATAATGGGAAGAAAATCGTGCAGGACGGCTTAGTGCCACCTTTTAGGAGAGTTCTGAGCAGTCGATACAGGCTAAAATACCGCGCTGATTTCATTATCTTCAGGAAAGTTAATAGTAAAATCAGCGGGTTAAAAACAATCTTACTGATGCGTTTAGTGAAGTTTCAAACGGGGACGAATGACCCGGTTAAGGCTGCCTACCACCATCATCAGCCCGGTTTTAATATAACCGTGCAACGCCACCTGGTGCATACGGTAGAGAGAGATATAGACGAACCGGGCAATGCGCCCTTCTATCATCATGGAACCTCGCATCAGATTGCCCATCAGACTTCCAACGGTGCTAAAGCGTGACAGGGACACCAGCGAACCATGGTCTTTGTAGACATACGCTTTAAGTGGCTTGCCCTGATACTGCAACAGGATGTTATGCAGCGCACAGGAAGCCATCTGGTGAGCGGACTGGGCGCGCGGCGGCACAAATCCCCCACCGGGTAAGGCGCAGGAGGCGCAATCGCCGATAGCGTAGATATCTTCATCCAGGGTGGTCTGGAGCGTCTCTTTCACCACCAGCTGGTTGATGCGGTTGGTTTCCAGTCCGCCGATCGCTTTCATAAAGTCAGGGGCTTTTATGCCCGCCGCCCAGACCATTAAGTCCGCTTCGATAAACTCGCCGCTTTTGGTATTCAGGCCCAACTTTTCCGCGCTGGTCACCATCGTTTGTGTCATTACGCGCACGCCAAGTTTGGACAGCTCCTGATGTGCCGCGGACGAAATGCGCGGCGGCAGGGCTGGCAGAATACGTTCGCCCGCTTCCACCAGCGTGACGTTCAGCGCCTCACTGCCCAGCGCTTTGTAGCCGTAGCTGTGCAGTTGCTTAACCGCATTGTGCAGTTCTGCCGAGAGTTCAACGCCGGTTGCGCCTCCGCCGACAATCGCAATGTTAACCTTCTCTACCGCACCTTCGCTGGCAGAGAATTTCAGGAACAGGTTGAGCATTTCATTATGGAAACGGTGCGCCTGCTGCGGGCTGTCGAGGAAGATGCAGTGATCTTTAACGCCCGGCGTGCCGAAGTCGTTTGAGGTACTGCCCAGCGCCATCACTAACGTGTCGTAAGCCAGCTCGCGCTCAGGCACTAACACTTCGCCCTGAGCGTTGACGACTTCGGCCAACTGGATGACTTTTTTCTCACGGTTGATGTTGGTCAACGAGCCCAGTTGGAACTGAAAACCGTGGTTACGGGCATGCGCCAGATAGCTCAGGGCATCAATGCCTTCATCCATTGATCCGGTCGCCACTTCGTGCAGCAGCGGCTTCCACAGATGGCTGTGGTTACGGTCGACCAGGATAATCTCGGCTTTCTTTTTACGTCCCAGCTTATGCCCTAACTGCGTGGCCATTTCCAGGCCGCCGGCACCACCGCCCACAATAACAATTTTCTTAACAGATGTAGTCAACAAAGACCCCCTTAAAATGTGAACCAAAAGTTAATCAATGGTTAAATTAAACCTTAATAAACATAGGGTTGGCGACATAATTTCGCTATCTGCAGGCAGAATAGCATGGCGGGCAGAGCGGAGCCTCAGAAAATTGATGTACATCAAATTTAGCAGACAGTTCCTGGCAGGACCGGTCAGGCGATCGGGCACCGCCTGGGTGCCTGATATGTTAATCCGCAGTTTTGAAGGCTTTCAGACGTTGCAGATGCGGCGAGATGTTGCGGAACTTGTGGCTTTCGCTTTCGTCCCAGACAATCGGATAGTAAGGATCTAACAAGGCAGCGGTGCGCTGGCTGTCGAGAAGCTCATCATGGCGGGATAAAATCGTCAGGCAGCGGTCACGGTTGCGTTCACGAAAGTCACTCACGCACTTGGTGGCGATATCCTGGTACTCTTCCGGCCGGTCTATTTTGCCTTCCATGTTTTCATGTGGGAACAGATTGGGATTGAAAACGGCCTGGCGAATCGCACATAAAAAACCAATTCGCTCTGACCAGTATCCGCCCAGTCCGACACCACAGATAAGCGGGCTTGGGTCATCGCTCAGGCTGAGGATTTTATCGGTTTCTTTGAGCAGAAACTGCATGTCATGTTTGGGATGACGCGTACTGTAACTAATGAGCCTGACATCGGGGTCAATAAACTGCAGTTGCAGCACTTTTTCATGGTTGCCCGGACTTGAGGAGTCAAAACCGTGGAGATAAATAATCATGGTTATCCTTAAGGGTCATCATGCCGGGCAACCTGTGTTTACCGCCTGGCGTTACAAGGCTGCTTTATGCGCCAGCCAGCGTTCCTGCAGTGCACTCAACTGCTGTGCATTGTGTTTCCAGCGGCTACTGGCCTTCAGGCTGTCCCGGCTAAAGGTGCCCCGATGGTACAACTGCACAACCGGTTCCGCCTCGATCAAGGTCAAATTATCCATTACGCTCACCGCGCCCTGGCGATCGTTACAGACCAGAATCATGTCGCAGCCAGCAGACAGCGACTGCTGTGCACGCTCAGCATAGCTGCCCATTACCGCCGCGCCTTCCATTGAGAGATCGTCAGAGAAAATCACGCCCTTGAAACCCAGCTCCTGACGTAGCACCGTTTTCAGCCAGTAAGGCGAGCCACTGGCAGGCAGCGGATCGGCTTCTGTATAGATCACATGCGCGGGCATAATGGCGTCCAGCGCCTGTTCACTAATCAGCGTGCGGAATATCGCCATGTCGTGCTCACGCAGTACGGCTTCACTGCGGTCATCACGCGGCGTCTCTTTATGGGAATCTGCGCTGACCGCCCCGTGACCGGGAAAATGCTTCCCGGTGGTTTTCATCCCCGCCTCATGCATACCGGCAATAAAACGTCGCGCCATCGCCAGCGCAATAGCCGGATCTTCATGGAAGGCGCGGTCGCCGATGGCGGCGCTGATATGGCCGATGTCCAGCACCGGGGCAAAGCTGATATCAATATCCATGGCGATCATTTCGGCCGCCATCTGCCAGCCTGCCTGCTGAGCCAGCTCGCCTGCCGTGGTCATATCATTGAGCGCCGCAAAAGACTGCATGGCTGGCAACTGAGTAAAACCGTCACGAAAACGCTGTACGCGTCCGCCTTCCTGGTCCACCGCCACCACCAGACGTGTGTGCGAGGCCGCACGAATCTGACGCACCAGTTCCGCCAACTGAGCGGGATCGTGATAGTTACGGGCGAATAATATCAGTCCCCCCACCAGCGGATGGCGGAGGATCTCGCGCTCTTCCGCATCCAGTTCGAAACCTTCAACGTCCAGCATTAAGGGGCCGGGAAAACGTGTTGTCATAACCTGAATCCTGTCTCTCGGCGTAACGCCGTTAAATCTGTGACCAGCTCTGTTGAGCCAGCTGTTGTAAATGCTCATCGCCACTCTGTTCAGCGCGCAGTTGATACCAACTGGCCATTAACAGATGCAGCCAGGGCTGCCAGCGTGAAACCTGCCGCTGCAGTGAGGCCAGCGGTAACTGCATGAGCGCCGCATAGTCACGCAGCCAGTAGATCTGTTGAGTCGGGTCCGACAAACAGACGGCGGCCAGCTCAAGCGCCACATCGCCGTCTGCGGCATATTCCCAGTCAATGAGGTGCAGCCCCTGTTCTGACTGAATCAGGTTAGCGGGATGCACGTCCATATGCAGAGGAGCAAGCCGTAATGGCCGCGGCTCGCCTTGCTGCGTTAACCGTTGTAGCTGACGCAGCCAGCGATGATGTCGCTGCTGGCAACGCTGCCAGTATTGCCAGAGCAAGGGCAACAGAGATAAACGATAACCGGTGAGCGGCTGCTGATGAAGCTGTTGCAGTAGCGCAAGGACCTGACGCCGCCCGGCACGAAACCCGGCATCGCTCATGACCTCGCCCTCCTGCCAGGGCAGAATAATGCCATGGCGGTTAGCTGCCAGCGGAGCCTGCACCAGACCGCTGGGCCGTAATTTACGCAGTAGCCGCCCTTCGCGCTGGCGATTAACAAAAGGTATCGGCGGCTGTGGCGCCGGACGGAGAAGACGTCGTCCCTGCTGAGTGACGATGTGACAGCTCTGCCCGGTTAATCCCGCTAACGGCGTTACAGTGACCTGTTGCTCACCGATAGTTGCCGTGATCAGTTGCAGAAACGCCGCATTAATTCTGGGCGACACCGTCACCAGACCAGATAATTTCGCCCGTCTGTACCAGCATGAGCTGCATCTGTAAGGTCGGTGCTTTTACGTCGCCCTTCGCCGTGCTGTACAGCACGTACTGTGCGTTCAGGTTACGGGCCAGGCCAATCGCTTTACTGCGCGAGTTCAGGCTGTCGTCCGGCGACAGCCCCAGCGTTTGTTTCGCCTGCGCCAGTTGTTCTGATGACACCAGGCTGAACTTACCGTTGTTATTCAGCGCGTTCTGAATAGCGTTCGTTGCCTTTTCACCCTGCAATGCACCATTGGTGCTGTTTTTGATGCGATCGACCAGTAACACGCTGCCCGGTGTAACGGTGGCGGCACGAACCATCTGCGCAACCAACGGCTCAACGCTGGCATCCCAGTTAATGGTCACCAGCTTAGGCGGTTGTGGAACAGGTTGCGGTTGCTGTACCGGTTGTTCCGGCTGAGGAACAGGCTGAACCGGCTCCACAGGCTGAGTGGGTTCAACGGGGGCAGGTTGCTGCTGTTTTAGCACGCAGCCAGAAAGAATAAGCGCCATCAACAGCGCGCCAGTACGATTAACACTGCGAATCACGTAACAGTCCTCAGAGATAGATATAGAGACGAACCTTGCTGGCCGTCAGGTTACCCAGTTGCGAGACGGCAGCAATGCTTCCGTTCGGGGGAACCGTGACGATCTGTGCGGGTTCACGCGGCGTTATTTCAAGCCCTTTGTCGTCGTACCAGTAATAACGATAATGCACAACCACCGGCGTTTCACGCTGATTGTAGAGTACGCTGCTGGCGCGTTTCTGACCGTCGTGGTCATCCAGCGTCGGCTCGTCAGTAATAATGCCCGCCGAGAGCACCGAGGACTCCATCACCAGCGACTGCGACGTATTAATCATCGGTTTATCGCTGCTGCAACCGGTAAGGCTCAGCAGCACAACAGGCAGGCAGATCAACCATGAACGCATAGCAAGGTTCCCTTAAGGGATCAGTGTGACAGCATCGGGCCAAGCGGCTTGCCGCCCACCAGATGCATGTGGATATGGTAAACTTCCTGACCGCCATGTTTATTGCAGTTAACGATCAGGCGATAGCCCTGCTCGTCAATGCCTTCTTCACGGGCTATCTTCGCGGCAGCCGTGAACATCCTTCCCAGTGCCTGCTCGTGTGCCGCCTCAACATCATTGGCGGTCGGAATCAGGATATTGGGCACAATCAAGATATGCGTGGGCGCCTGAGGTGAAATATCACGGAAGGCCGTGACCAGTTCATCCTGATACACCACGTCGGCGGGAATTTCACGACGGATAATTTTACTGAAAATCGTTTCTTCAGCCATAGAGCAATTCCTTTAGCCTGGAGGGTAATACCTCAGTATGCGGGAGAAATTCGTTTTCTTTCAACCTCAGGCTGTTTTTTCTTATACCAACTGGCTGTGTTTAACGCATTCCGCGGTTTGCCTGGGCGCGAAAACTATTTCCCCCCTTTTCTCGCCGCCTTCCGCCCTAATTTTCACACTTTCTTTTATTGCCTGCCTGGCCGCTTATTGCTGTCGCGCAGATGGACAGCGATACACAGCAAAATGCGGCGCGGGTGGAAGAAACGGCGACGGCGACCGCAAATTTGCAACTGTTATCGGACCAGCTATTGCAGACCACGGCAAAATTTGTGACTCGCGAAGCCATCTGATCCCCCTGAGAGCCGGTTAGCACGGCCTTCTTTCAGATCCTCTATCCAAATGGCAAAAAAAACCGCGTTGAGCAGTGACTCAACGCGGTTATCGCGGTGTAAAACGGCACTACGCCTTTTTACATACTACGGATGTAATCATCCATATCGGTTTTCAGGTTGTCGGATTTTGTGCCGAAAATCGCCTGAACACCTGAACCTGCCACCACGACGCCACGCGCACCGAGGTTTTTCAGTTCAGTTTGATCCACTTTGCTCACATCGGCGACGCTGACGCGCAGACGCGTGATACAGGCGTCAAGGTTAGTAATGTTCTCTTTACCACCGAATGCAGCCACCAGTTTGCCCGCCATTTCACCACCGGTCGCTGAAGAAGACTGTTCGCTTGCGCTGTCTTCACGTCCTGGCGTTTTCAGATCCAGCTTAACAATCAGGACACGGAAAACGGTGTAGTAAATTGCGGCATAAATCATACCGACGATAGGGAACAGCCAGATTTTGCTGCTGTTACCACTGAGGACGATAAAGTCGATCAGACCGTGCGAGAAGCTGGTGCCATCACGCATACCGAGCAGGATACAGATAGGGAATGCCAGACCTGCCAGAAGCGCGTGAATGACATACAGGATTGGCGCAACGAACATGAACGAGAACTCGATTGGCTCGGTAATACCGGTCAGGAACGAGGTCAGCGCAGCGGAGATCATGATACCGCCCACTTTGGCACGGTTCTCAGGTTTGGCGGAATGCCAGATAGCAATCGCCGCGGCAGGCAGGCCGTACATTTTGAACAGGAAGCCACCGGAAAGTTTACCCGCAGTCGGATCACCCGCCATATAGCGTGGGATATCACCGTGGAATACCTGACCTGCGGCATTGGTGTACTCACCAATCTGCATCTGGAAGGGAACGTTCCAGATATGGTGCAGACCAAATGGCACCAGCGCACGCTCAACTACGCCGTAAATACCAAATGCCACTACCGGGTTTTGGTAAGCCGCCCACTGGGAGAAGTCCTGAATCGCGGAACCGACCGGAGGCCAGATAAACGACAGCACCAGACCCATCGCAATCGCCGCCAGACCGGAGATAATCGGTACAAAGCGCTTACCGGCAAAGAAGCCCAGATATTCAGGCAACTTAATGCGATAGAAACGGTTGAACATATACGCGGCAATGGAGCCGGCAATAATGCCGCCCAGCACCCCGGTATCGGCAAGGTGTTTCGCCTCAATTTCCGCCGCAGGAAGATGCAGCACTAAAGGTGCCACCACCGCCATGGTTTTCACCATGATGCCGTAAGCGACAACCGCGGCCAGGGCTGAAACCCCGTCGTTGTTGGTAAAGCCCAGTGCCACGCCAATGGCGAAAATCAGGGGCATATTGGCAAAGACCGATCCACCCGCTTCCGCCATGACATGCGAGACAACCGTAGGTAACCAGCTGAAATTGGCTGAACCCACACCTAATAAAATACCGGCGATCGGCAGAACCGATACCGGTAGCATTAGCGATTTACCAACTTTTTGTAAGTTGGCAAAAGCGTTTTTAAACATAGCGTGAAACTCCTGAGTATGTGTGCGTTTTTCGCGCAGCGCGCGTGGTAAAGAGGGAGGTGCTTTACCGGTTGGCGTTATCCGCCATTTTGATTTATTACGAAGGGTAAAATAAATTACCCTTCGTTACTTTGACGGCTATCACGTTTCGCAAATCAGAACGCTAAAGCACGTAACAATAGTGATTTTATTGAGTATTTTTCAGGCAAAAAAATTGACCCTGTATGAAAAAAACAGGGTCAACCAATAATATTTCGTATTTATTACAGCACCTGAAATAAATCAGGATGCGCTGGTCAGGCGGCTCATTGGAATATGAAACAGCTCAGAGAAGTTCCGGGTGGTGGTTGCCGCTAAGGTTTCAATGTCCACGCCCTTTAGCACCGCTAAATAGTCAGCAACATCTCGCGTGTAAGCAGGCTGGTTCTCTTTACCCCGGTACGGCACGGGGGCCAGATAAGGGGAATCCGTTTCGACCAGAATGCGATCGAGCGGTACATAGCGCGCCGCGTCACGAATCTGCTCTGCATTGCGGAAAGTAACAATGCCTGAGAAGGAGATGTAGAAACCCATATCCAGCAGCTTTGCCGCTGTCGCCTGATCTTCCGTAAAACAGTGTAGTACACCGCCACAACGTTCGACCTGTTCTTCCTTCAGGATGGCCAGCGTGTCTTCACGTGCATCACGCGTATGCACGATAATGGGCTTGTTCAGCGCAATCCCGGTACGGATGTGTTCACGAAACGATCGCTGCTGCTGCGCTTTGGTTTCCTGCTGATAGTAGTAATCCAGCCCGGTTTCGCCCAGCGCAACCACCTGAGGGTCGGCGGCCAGACGACGGAATAACTCGACATCATACGGCGCTTCCTGGTTCAGCGGATGCACGCCGCAGGAGAGCACGATATTTTCACGCTCGCCTACCAGCGCTTTCAGGGTGCTAAAGCCGGGTAAGGTCGTGGCAATCGCCAGCATAAACCGGACGTCACGCGCCGCCGCTTTGGCAATAACATCATCGAGATCGTGATGGTTTTTTTCATAATCCAGGCCATCGAGATGACAATGGGAATCAACAATAAACATATTTTTCTCAGTAAATTAGCCAGGTACATGGGGCTTCAGATGGTCCGCCCAGCTCAGTAACCGGTCAGTTAACAGGAGTTCACGATTCACTGCCGTAACCTGTAACAACGTTTCACGGCAGCGCATCCAGTCATGGGCGCTGTTATTGAGCGCCGTTTGCGAGAAATGCTGCGCCAGCATCGCCACCACGTCCTGGCGATCCACGTTGGTGAGCCACTGGCTCGCGCCCTGTTGCCATTTCATCGCATCCAGTATTAATGACAGCAGCCAGCCGATACGCGCCGCACCGTTGTCAGCGTTCAGCGCTGGCAGCAGTTGCAGAATGTCCTGTTGCAGGGCACTCGCCAGGGAATCGCACAGTTTTTGCCGTGCCTGCCAGAGTCCGTCCTCCAGCAGGGCCAGCGCTGCGCCGGGTGCACCGGCGCTCAGCCGCAGCGCCGCCAGTAAGTTCGCCTCATCATGCGCGCCTTGCTTTCTGAGCCAGGCCAGACTCACGTTTTCGTCCGGCGGTGGCAATGTCAGCACCATGCAGCGGCTTCGTAGCGTGGCCAGCAGGCGGGACGGTTCCCGGCTGCTCAAAAAAAACCAGCTATTCGCCGGCGGCTCTTCCAGGGTTTTCAGTAAGGCATTGGCCGCCGCTTCACTGAGCTGTGCCGCATCCGGTAGCCATACCACTTTGGCCCCGCCCTGCTGCGCATAGTGATACATTTTTTCCGTTACCTGACGCACGGCATCAATGCCCAACGTGGCTTTGCCTTTTTCTGCTTCCAGCCGGTACCAGTCAGGATGGGTATTTGCCTGCATCAGTTGGCAGCCATGACAGTGGCCACAGCTTTTTAATCCGTCACGGTGCAGACACATCAGCCAGCGACTTATTCCCCACACCAGCGCGTCATCACCCATACCATCAATCGCCTTAACTAACAGCGCGTGATGGGCTCGGCCATCCTGATGCTGACCAATGACCTGGCGATAAGGCTGATTTAGCCAGGGATACCAGTTCATGCCTGCTGTTCCGCCAGCCAGGCCGTCAGGGTGGATTGCAGCGCGCGGGTCACCTGCTCAAGCGGCTGGGTAGCATCGATCGTCAGGATGCTGTCGTCCGCAGCAGCCAGCGCCAGATAGCGATCACGTGTGCGTTCAAAAAAGCGCAGTGACTCCTGCTCAATCCGATCTAATTCCCCGCGAGCGCGGGCACGCTGTAATCCGGTTTCCGGCGTGACATCAAGATACAGCGTCAGGTCAGGGCGAAAATCCCCCAGCACCGTATCACGTAAGGTACGCATCAGTTCCGCATCCAGCCCGCGACCACCGCCCTGGTAAGCCTGAGACGAGAGATCGTGGCGGTCCCCTACCACCCAGGCACCGCGCGCCAGTGCGGGTTTAATCACCGTTTCCACCAGTTGTACGCGCGCGGCATAAAGCATCAGCAGTTCCGCTTTATCGGTGACCTGCTCGCCCGCTATGCCCTGCTTGACCAGCACGCGCAGCTGTTCTGCCAGCGGTGTGCCACCGGGTTCGCGGGTAAAGACAATGTCCTCTATGCCACTGGCGCGCAGTGTTGCGACGACCGCATCGCGCGCTGTGGTTTTCCCTGCGCCTTCCAGGCCCTCAATAACGATAAACTTACTGTCCATTTTTTTCCTTTAACTCAAGCCGGTAGGCCTGCACGGCCTTGTTGTGGCTGGCAAGATTAGTGGTAAAGGTATGCCCACCTTTGCCATCCGCAACAAAATAGAGATAGTCGGTTTTTTCAGGATGGGCGGCCGCGATTAAGGAAGCTTTGCCTGGCATCGCGATGGGTCCCGGCGGCAGGCCACTGATGATATAGGTATTGTACGGCGACGGCGTTTCCAGATCTTTGCGCGTCAGCGTGCCAGTATAGGCCGCTCCCATGCCATAGATCACGGTAGGATCGGTTTGTAAACGCATCCCCACGCGCAGACGATTAATAAACACAGAGGCCACTTTGGCCCGCTCTTCGCTGACGCCAGTCTCTTTTTCGATAATCGACGCCATAGTGACCATCTCCTGCTCATTTTTATACGGCAGGTTATCCATCCGGCCCTGCCAGACTTCATCAATAGCCTTTTTCATCCGTTGATGCGCGCGTTCCAGTAAGGCGACATCGCTGGTATTGGCGGTATAAAGGTACGTGTCCGGGAAGAAGCTGCCTTCGAGTTCGTTTTCGTCCAGCTTGAGCGTGCTGGCAACGGTCGCGTACTTGTCGTCCTGCAGCGTATGTTTCACATAGGGCGCTTTGCGTAATTCGCTCAGCCACTCTTGCAAACGCTGACCTTCAACAAAGCGTAGCGGGAATTGTGCCTCTTTACCGCTGGCCAGTAGCTCCAGCAAGCTGCGTACCGTCATCGACGGCTCAAGGCGATAGGTTCCGGCTTTAAATTTGGCCAGCTCTGGCTCAAGTTTAAGCAATGCACCAAACCAGATGCTGTGAGGAATGATGTGCTGGCTTTCCAGCTGCGCTTCTAAGGCGACGCGACCGGTCCCTGCCGGCAACGTATAGATCTGTTCCTGGGAAAGGGTTAAGCGGCTGGCAGCGAGTTGTTTCACCTGCCAGTAGCTTACGGCTGCCGCGATGAGCAGGATGACCAGCACGCTCACCATTATTTTTTTGCTTCGGCTCATTATGCTTCCATTATCTTTCTACAGCTTGCCTGTAGCTGGTTAAACAAGGTGCGCTGGTTGAATTCCACCGCATCAAGTTGTCGAACGGATAATACGGGCATCAGCGCATTGCATATGACGATTTCATCAGCTGCCAGTAGCTGCGCTAATCCCGCCTGTACCACCTGACAAATTTGGCCTGCGGCACGCATTTCCGCTATCAGACTCCGCCGCATAATGCCGTCAACGCCCGCCTGATCCAGCGCCGGAGTAAAAAGTGCGCCGCCGCTTCGCCAGAATAAATTAGCCGCACAGCATTCCACCACCCAACCTTCAGTGTCAAGCACCAGCGCCTCATCAGCGTCTGTCTGCTCAAGATGGGCACGAATCATCACCTGCTCCAGCCGGTTCAGGTGCTTAAGACCGGCAAACTGTGGCTGCCGAGCCAGACGTACCGGGCTGACGGCCAGTTTGACGCCGGTTTGCTGTAACCTTGCATAATGCGCTGGCCAGGCGGATACCGAGACGATTCGCGTGGGGCCGCTACAGCCTGTGCGGCTGTAGCCGCGCCCACCGCTGCCGGCGCTGAGGATGACTTTAAGCACTGCCCTGTCATGTCCGCTCGCCGCCTGTTGCATCTCCTGCGCCAGCTCAGACCAGTCAACACCACTCAGCCACAACCGTTCACAGCTTTGCTGCAACCGCTGCATATGCATGTCAAACAGGACGATTCTGCCCTGACAGACGGCGGCGGTGGTAAAGCAGCCGTCGCCAAACTGTACGGCGCGATCGCTGGCCGCCAGATGGGGTTGTTCAGTGCCGTTTATCCACATTGCCCTTACTCCGGTGTCAGCATGTTGTTCAGCGATGGCCGTGATTTTATCGTTTTTTCTGGGCCACTGAATAGAAAAAAGGCCCGCATTGCGGGCCTTTACAGCAATCATAAACGCGATGTTTAGATTTTACGGAAAATCAGCGAGCCGTTGGTGCCGCCGAAGCCGAAGGAGTTACAGAGTGCGTATTCCAGTCCCGAAACCTGACGTGCGGTATGCGGTACGAAATCAAGATCGCAGCCTTCGTCAGGGTTATCCAGGTTCAACGTCGGTGGAACCGCCTGATCGCGCAGGGCCAGAATCGAATAAATCGACTCAACCGCGCCCGCCGCACCCAGCAGATGGCCGGTCATGGATTTGGTCGAGCTGACCATCACCGTCCTGGCTGCTGCACCAAAAACCGATTTCACGGCCTGGGCTTCTGCTTTGTCACCCGCTGGCGTTGAAGTACCGTGTGCATTGACGTAACCAATCTTGTCTGGCGTCATCTGCGCATCACGCAACGCGTTGATCATTGCAGCGGCTGCACCTGAACCGTCTTCCGGCGGTGAGGTCATGTGATAAGCATCGCTGCTCATCCCAAAGCCCACGATTTCCGCGTAGATTTTTGCGCCACGTTTCTTAGCATGCTCGTACTCTTCCAGTACGATAATGCCCGCCCCGTCACCCAGTACAAATCCATCACGGTCTTTATCCCAGGGACGGCTTGCCGCCTGAGGGTTTTCGTTGCGCGTCGACAGCGCACGCGCCGCGCCGAATCCACCTACGCCAAGTGGCGTACTGGCTTTTTCCGCACCGCCCGCCAGCATCACGTCAGCATCGTTATACGCGATGATACGTGCAGCATGACCGATATTGTGCACGCCAGAAGTACAGGCGGTCGCAATGGAAATGCTGGGGCCTTTTAAGCCATACATGATGGTGAGATGACCCGCCACCATATTGACTATCGTGGAAGGCACAAAGAATGGGCTAATTTTACGCGGGCCGCCGTTCACCAGAGAAGTATGGTTGTCTTCGATTAGACCCAAACCACCGATGCCCGAACCAATTGCTGCGCCAACCCGGCCTGCATTTTCATCGGTCACAACCAGACCGCTGTCCTGCATGGCCTGAATGCCTGCCACGATGCCGTACTGAATGAAGTCATCCATCTTGCGTTGATCTTTACGAGAGATAAAGTCATCGCAATTGAAATCTCTTACCAGACCTGCAAAACGTGTTGCATAGGCGCTGGTATCAAAATGGTCGATCAGGTTAATGCCGCTCTGACCGGCAAGGAGAGCACTCCAGGTAGACTCTACGGTATTGCCGACAGGAGACAACATGCCAAGACCAGTCACAACTACACGACGCTTAGACACGTTCGTCCTCCAGGGAGGGATAAAAATGACTATTGAGGGGCAAACATAAAACTCAGGCGGTCAATTGACCGCCTGAAGATATTCATTAGCCTTTATGGCTATTGATATAGTCGATCGCTGCCTGAACGGTAGTGATTTTCTCAGCTTCTTCGTCTGGAATTTCAGTATCAAACTCTTCTTCCAGAGCCATTACCAGCTCAACGGTATCAAGAGAATCGGCACCAAGGTCTTCTACGAAAGATGCAGAGTTGGTCACTTCTTCCTCTTTCACACCCAGCTGCTCACTGATGATTTTCTTAACGCGTTGTTCGATATCGCTCATACTATTTAATTTCCTATCAAAACTCGCTTTCGCGATGGTTTTCGTAGTGTATAAAATGTTGAAAAAGATGCAACAAAATCCCGGCTGGTCGAACCACGATTTTACGCTATTGTGCGGTTTTATCCGCAAATAATGCAAATGATTTCGTAATTATCAGACCATATACATGCCGCCATTGACGTGCAGCGTCTCACCCGTGATGTAGGCTGCTTCGTCAGAGGCTAAGAATGCAACGGCATTAGCAATTTCCTGCGCTTCGCCTAAGCGACCCGCTGGGACCTCCGCCAGAATACCGGAACGTTGATCTTCGTTCAGTGCCCGCGTCATGTCGGTCTCTATGAAGCCCGGAGCCACGACGTTGACGGTAATGCCACGTGACGCGATTTCCCGCGCCAGTGATTTGCTAAAGCCAATCAAACCTGCTTTTGCTGCAGCGTAGTTTGCCTGACCCGCATTGCCCATGGTTCCAACAACAGAACCGATGGTGATGATACGACCCATGCGCTTTTTCATCATGGCACGCATCACCGCCTTAGAAAGACGGAATACCGATGTGAGGTTGGTATCAAGGATATCCTGCCACTCATCGTCTTTCATACGCATCAGTAGATTATCACGCGTAATGCCTGCATTATTGACTAAAATGTCCACTTCGCCAAATTCCGCGCGAATTTTCTCTAAAACACTGTTTACAGAAGCGGCATCCGTCACGTTTAACAGCAGACCTTGTCCTTTATCGCCAAGGTAATCACTGATAGCATCGGCACCACTTTGGCTGGTTGCAGTACCGACCACTTTCGCACCGCGTGCGGCCAGGGTTTCTGCAATCGCACGGCCGATGCCGCGGCTTGCGCCAGTTACCAGCGCTACTTTACCTTCAAAGCTCATGATTTTCCTCTTATTCCTGTGCAAGCGCCGCAGTCAATGACGCAGTATCGTTCACCGCTGCTGCTGACAGGCCGTCTACAATGCGTTTTGTCAGACCGGTAAGGACTTTACCTGGTCCCATTTCAAACAGCTGAGTGACGCCCTGAGCGGCCATGGCCTCGACGCTTTCTGTCCAGCGTACCGGGCTGTAAAGCTGACGAATCAACGCATGACGAATCGCGTCGGCGTCCGTTTCTGCTTTTACATCCACGTTATTAATAACCGGTACCACTGGCGCATTAAAGGTGATGTTTTCCAGCGTCAGCGCCAGTTTATCGGCTGCTGGCTTCATCAGCGCGCAGTGGGAAGGAACACTTACCGGCAACGGGAGCGCACGTTTTGCACCTGCCGCTTTGCAGGCTGCACCCGCGCGTTCAACCGCATCTTTGTTACCGGCGATCACCACCTGACCTGGCGAGTTGAAGTTTACCGGCGAAACGACTTCGCCCTGCGCACTCTCTTCACAGGCTTTTGCAATGGCTGCATCATCAAGACCGATGATCGCCTGCATAGCGCCGGTGCCTTCTGGCACGGCTTCCTGCATCAGTTTACCACGCAGTTCAACCAGCTTGATGGCGTCCGCAAAATCCAGCACGCCTGCGCAGACCAGCGCTGAGTACTCACCCAGGCTATGACCGGCCATCAGGGCTGGCTGTTTGCCACCCTGTTGCTGCCAGACACGGTAGATAGCTACCGAAGCCGCCAGTAGCGCAGGCTGTGTCTGCCAGGTTTTATTTAACGCTTCAGCAGGTCCCTGGCTGACTAACTGCCACAGATCATAACCGAGGACGTCAGAAGCTTCACGGAACGTGGCTTCAACGGCCGGATAAGCAGCAGCCAGTTCCGTTAACATGCCCACGGTCTGTGAGCCCTGACCTGGGAAAACAAAAGCAAATTGCGTCATTTTCAGTTCCTGTCAATCAAAAGCGAACCAGCGCAGAACCCCAGGTGAATCCACCACCAAAGGCTTCCAGCAAAATAAGTTGTCCGGGTTTGATGCGGCCATCGCGCACGGCCTCATCCAGCGCACTTGGCACAGACGCGGCTGACGTATTACCATGACGATCCAGTGTGACCACCACTTTTTCCATGGTCATGCCCAGTTTTTTCGCCGTGGCGCTGATAATACGCAGGTTAGCCTGATGCGGCACCAGCCAGTCCAGCTCTTCACGCGCAATGTTGTTTGCCTGCAACGTCTCATCAACAATGTGCGCTAGCTCTGTTACCGCCACTTTGAAGACTTCGTTGCCTGCCATCGTCAGATAAGCGGGTTGATCCTGATTCGCACGATCCTGATAAGGCAGCGTCAGCAATTGGGCATAGCGGCCGTCCGCGTGCAGGTGGGTTGAAATGATCCCCTGCTCTTTGCTCTGACCCAGCACCACGGCACCCGCACCATCACCAAACAGGATGATCGTACCGCGATCGTCAGGATTGAGCGTACGCGCCAGGACATCAGCCCCGATGACTAACGCATGCTTTACCGCACCATTTTTAATATATTGATCGGCCACGCTTAACGCATAGGTAAAGCCAGCACAGGCCGCTGCAAGGTCAAATGCCGCACAGTCTTTGATGTCGAGCATCTGCTGAATCATGCAGGCAGAGCTTGGGAAGGCATGACTGGAAGACGTGGTTGCGACAATAATCAGCCCCACATCATTGGCGTCGACGCCTGCCATTTCCAGTGCACGCTGTGCAGCCTGATGCCCCATGCTTGCGACAGTCTCATCCGGAGCAGCAATACGGCGCTCACGAATGCCGGTACGGGTAACAATCCACTCGTCCGAGGTCTCCACCATTTTTTCCAGATCGGCATTGGTGCGGATCTGGCTGGGCAAATAACTGCCCGTACCGATAATTTTGGTAAACATCTAGGCTTTGTCACTCCTGGCTAATACAGCGTCCAGACGGGCGGCAATGCGTTCAGGAACCTGCCGCCTCACCGTCTGCTCGGCCTGATTGATCGCCACGGCAAAAGCATGTTGATTTGCTGCGCCATGGCTCTTTATCACTGTCCCGCGTAATCCTAACAGACAAGCGCCATTGTACTGGTCGGGGTTGAGATGCCCGAAGCGCCTGGCCAAACGCTTTTTAATCCAGCGCCCCAGCAACGTCAGCCACCACGACCGCTTTTCACCTTCCCCTGACGACTTGAACAGGGAAAGAAACATTCTTACTACGCCTTCCATGGTCTTCAGTGTGATGTTTCCAGCGAAACCATCACAGACCAGCACATCCGTTTTGCCAGTCAGTAAATCGTTACCTTCGAGATAACCAATGTAGTTAATCTGCGGCAATGCCTTGAGACTTAACGCCGCATCGCGGATGCTTTCAAGCCCTTTGTGCTCTTCATGACCAATATTGAGAAGTGCCACACGCGGATTCGCAATGCCCAGCACTTCTTCCGCCATAACTGAGCCCATCACCGCAAACTGCACCAGCATCGCACTGTCAGAGTCGACATTGGCACCTAAATCTAAAATGACCGTTTTTCCCTTCTGCTGATGGGGTAAAACGGTCATAAGCGCCGGACGTTTAATGCCGTCCAGCGGCTTAAGTAATAGTGTCGCCAGCCCCATCAGCGCGCCCGTGTTGCCGCTGCTGACGCAGGCCTGGGCCCGCCCTTCTTTGACCAACTCTAACGCCACTCGCATTGAACTGCCGCGGCTGTTACGGATGGCTTGTGCGGGTCGCGCATCACTTGCAATAACTGATTCGGCAGGCACAACCTGCAGTCGCTCCAGTAAGGAGGAATCCGCTTTGGCAAGCAATGGCGTGAGAATGTCGGGATCTCCGACAAGAAGAAGGATAATTTCCGAATGAGAGGCCAGTGCCTGCAATGCTGCAGGCACCGTCACGCAGGGGCCGAAGTCCCCGCCCATGGCATCGATAGCCAGGGTCAAACGTGCCAAGGTATCGCCTTGCTAAGCAAAGAACTTACTTAACGATAACCTTGCGACCGCGGTAGTAACCATCCGCAGTGATGTGGTGACGCAGATGAGTTTCACCAGAAACTTTATCTACTGACAGAGTGGCAGTGGTCAGAGCATCGTGCGAACGACGCATACCACGCTTAGAACGGGTGGGTTTATTCTGTTGTACGGCCATGGACCTTACTCCTATTACTTACGCTTTAAACTGGCTAATACGGCAAATGGGTTTGGTTTTTCTGCCTCTGCAGGCAACTGACCAAACACCATGTCCGCCTCGGACACTTCACAGTGTTCAGAATCGTGCACCGGAACCACAGGCAGCGCGAGAATAACTTCATCCTCGATAACTGCCAGCAGGTCGATCTCACCAAACTCGTTGACATCAACCGGCTCGTACGCTTCCGGCAACGCCTCGGCCTGCTCGTCAGACGACACAGGACTGAAGCAATAGCTTACGTGTACATGATGTGGAAAAACCTGGTTGCAGCGTTGACACCGCAGCGTAACTTGTACTTCAGCAGTACCCGTCAGTACTGCCAGACGCTGGTTATCAACCGCAAACGACATGACACAATCTACATCACTGTCCACACTAACGACCGACTCAGCGACACGCTCAACCTGTTGAGAGGTATAAACACCTTGATAATCGAGGCGTTTCTGAGCGGTGCGGACTGGGTCCAGCGTTAGGGGTAATTTTACCTTTTGCATAGGGCGCGCATATTAACTTTGTAATCACATAGAGTCAAAGAAAAAGGCCGTTAAACAGCATCTTTCAACCACTATTCGCATCCAGTGCGGCGCACAGTTTAAAATGACTGTCACCAATTCGCTATCAATATTGAAAAAAAATGACAGCATCGATTCTTTTAGCATCAACCTCCCCCTTTCGTCAGGCGCTCCTGGCCCGGCTGGGCTTGCCTTTTACGGTCGCCTCTCCCCAAACAGATGAGACGCCGTTAGAGAATGAACGCGCAGAGGCACTGGTGACGCGACTCGCCATCGCCAAAGCGCAGGCGCTGGCCGGAAGCTACCCCGACCACTGGATTATTGGCTCTGACCAGGTGTGCGTACTGGATGACGTGATAACCGGTAAACCCCATACCGAGGCAAACGCGGAAGCACAGTTGCGCGCCGCCAGCGGTAACAGCGTTACCTTTTATACCGGGCTGGCGTTATATCACCCTGCCAGCCAGCGCTTAATGCACTGCTGCGAACCTTTCACCGTGCATTTCCGGACCTTAACCCAGCAGGAAATTCGTGCGTATATAAAGAAGGAGCAACCGCTGCAGTGCGCGGGCAGTTTTAAAAGCGAAGGACTGGGGATTTGTTTGTTTGACCGCCTGGAGGGACGCGATCCGAATACGCTGGTGGGCTTACCGCTGATTGCGCTGACCGACATGTTGCGCGAAGCAGGCATCAATCCATTAGAGGACTGATGCCCCGTGCGTCAGCTCTTCTGCTGGCGCAGCTTCGTCAGGCAGTGCTGTAACTTATCATCCAGCGGCGCTTCCATGCGCAGCGTTTCACCGCTGTTGGGATGAGTAAAGGTCAGCGCGGCCGCGTGCAGGAACAAGCGGTTAAGCCCCGTGGGAGCCAGTTGGCTGTCAAACGCCCGATCGCCATAGCGGTCATCAAACGCAATCGGATGACCGGCATGTAAGGTATGCACACGAATCTGATGGGTGCGCCCGGTAACCGGGCTGGCTTTGACCAGCGTGGCACCGTCAAAGCGCTCTTCCACTTTAAAACGGGTTTCTGAAGGTTTGCCTTCTCCGCTCACCCGCACCATGCGCTCACCGCTTTGTAGAATATTTTTCAGCAGCGGAGCCTGAACCACTTTTAAATGTGAAGGCCAGTTGCCCTGTACCAGCGCCAGATAATCTTTCTGCATGCCCTTCTCGCGCAGCTGTTCGTGCAGCGAGCGCAAGGCAGACCGTTTTTTAGCGACCAGTAAAACACCGGATGTGTCCCGGTCCAGACGGTGCACCAGCTCCAGAAAACGGGCTTCGGGACGCAACGCGCGCAGCCCTTCAATCACGCCAAAGCTTAGCCCACTGCCGCCGTGTACCGCCGTTCCGGAGGGCTTATTCAATACCAACAGGTGGTCATCTTCAAAGAGGATGGCGTTTGCCAGCGAAGCCACTTTTGCCAGCTTCGGCGACACGGCTTCGTCATCCCGTTCGGCCACGCGCACCGGCGGGATGCGGACCTCATCGCCCTCTTCAAGCTTGTACTCCGGCTTAATGCGTTTCTTGTTCACCCGCACCTCGCCTTTACGCACGATGCGATAAATCATGCTTTTTGGCACACCTTTTAAATGGGTGCGCAAAAAGTTATCAATACGCTGTCCGGCATTTTCAGCCGTGATGGCGACAAATTGTACGCCGGGATTCTCTGTTTTCATGGCGGCGATTCTAAATAGTGTCCCCTGATAGCGCCACCCCTTTTTCTGTGCTTAACTCTCTGCGTCCCCTCAGAACGGGCAATGTGATTGCTGTGATTTACAGCAGCACTGGCGCACTTTCTGTCGCAGGGTTCTTAAAATGTAAAGAAAATTGATCAGTGAGTTAAAGTCGCCTTGCTATATGAAGGTTAGCAGTGGAATAATGCTTAGGTTTCTTAGCTGAAGATTCAGAGAAGAAAACAGCGAAATTAGTTATTTTGTCGGATTGAGCAGACACGCAGCAATGGCGTAAGACGTAATGCGAAATCAGACAGTTAGCGGGCTGCGGGTTGCGGCCTGGACATGAGATGGAGTGCTCGGGTTTACTGAATTATCTCTCGCATTTCCACTATCTGGTGCTGTTGTTCCTTATGAAAAACAGGCCACCGACGTTATTTGCGCCCCTCGCGCGGTCGATAACCGTGAGGTTGACGACATTGCACTAAGTCACGGGGCCATCGGTTGATACTCGTCCAGGGTAACTATGCCCGCAGCTTTAATCACTCATGAAAGAATAACGAGTACGTCACGATGAAAAGAATGTTAATTAACGCAACTCAGCAGGAGGAGTTGCGCGTTGCCCTGGTTGATGGTCAACGTCTGTACGATCTGGATATCGAAAGCCCAGGACACGAACAGAAAAAAGCCAACATCTACAAAGGTAAAATTACCCGTATCGAACCCAGCCTTGAAGCGGCCTTCGTCGATTACGGTGCAGAACGTCACGGTTTCCTCCCCCTGAAAGAAATTTCCCGCGAATACTTCCCTGCTCACTACAACTCTCACGGTCGTCCGAATATTAAAGACGTGCTGCGTGAAGGTCAGGAAGTGATTGTTCAGATCGATAAAGAGGAACGCGGCAACAAAGGCGCGGCCCTCACTACCTTTATCTCTCTGGCCGGTAGCTACCTGGTATTGATGCCAAACAACCCGCGTGCGGGTGGGATTTCACGTCGGATTGAAGGTGATGACCGTACCGAGCTGAAAGAAGCCTTGTCGGCACTGGAACTCCCGGATGGCATGGGGCTGATTGTTCGTACCGCTGGCGTCGGCAAATCTGCCGAATCCCTGCAGTGGGATCTCAGTTTCCGCCTGAAGCACTGGGAAGCCATCAAAAAAGCCGCTGACAGCCGCGCTGCGCCTTTCCTGATTCATCAGGAAAGCAACGTAATCGTGCGCGCGTTCCGCGATTATTTACGTCAGGATATCGGTGAGATTCTTATCGATAACCCGAAAGTCCTGGAGCTAGCTCGTCAGCATATCGCTGCCCTGGGTCGTCCGGACTTTACCAGCAAGATTAAGCTCTACACCGGTGAGATCCCGCTGTTCAGCCATTATCAAATCGAATCGCAAATTGAATCCGCTTTCCAGCGCGAAGTCCGCTTGCCTTCCGGCGGGTCGATCGTTATCGACAGTACCGAAGCGCTGACTGCCATCGATATCAACTCCGCACGTGCGACTCGCGGCGGTGATATTGAGGAAACCGCCTTTAATACCAATCTTGAAGCCGCCGATGAGATTGCCCGTCAGTTGCGTCTGCGCGATCTCGGCGGTCTGATCGTTATCGACTTTATTGATATGACGCCCGTTCGTCACCAGCGCGCGGTTGAAAACCGTCTGCGTGAAGCCGTACGTCAGGATCGCGCTCGTATTCAAATCAGCCATATTTCACGTTTTGGCCTGCTGGAAATGTCCCGCCAGCGTCTCAGCCCATCGCTGGGCGAGTCCAGCCATCACGTCTGTCCGCGCTGTAGCGGCACCGGCACCATTCGTGATAACGAATCCCTGTCATTGTCTATTCTGCGCCTGATTGAAGAAGAAGCGCTGAAGGACAACACCAAAGAAGTGCATGCCATTGTGCCGGTTCCGGTTGCCTCTTATCTGCTGAACGAAAAACGTGAAGCAGTGAATGCTATCGAGAAACGTCAGGGCGGCGTGCGTGCGGTCATCGTTCCTGACGACAGAATGGAAACGCCGCACTACTCCGTTTTACGCGTGCGTAAAGGTGAGGAAACCCAGACGCTGAGCTACCACCTGCCGAAGCTGCATGAAGCTGAGATGGCGATGCCATCAGAAGAGGAACATGCCGAACGTCGCCGTCCGGAGCAACCTGCGCTGGCAGCGTTTGTGATGCCTGATGCGCCGCCGGCACCTGCGGAAGCCTCTCCGGATGTGGTTACCGCTGCTCCAGCGTCGGTTACTGAGACCGCCCCTGCTGCTTCGGCAGCACCTGCCAGTGCGGGCCTGGTAAGCCGTTTGTTAGGTGGATTGAAAAAACTGTTTGCTAGCGAACCTGCTCCAGCTGCTGCCGAGCCTGTTGCTGAGGTTTCTGAACCGCAGAAAGCCAGCGAAGAAGAAAATGGCAATCAGCGTGGCGATCGTCGTAACAACCGCCGCAACAACAATCGTCGCGAGCGTACGCCACGTAATGGCGACAGCACGCAGCAGCGTGAATCCCGTGATAACCGCGAATCTCGTGACAACCGTGACGCTCGTGATAACCGCGAGCCTCGCGACAGCCGCGAACCGCGTGAAGACAATCGCCGCAACAAGCGTCAGGCACAGCCGAATGAAGCGCGTGACGATCGTCCGGTACTGAGCGACGAAGCCCGTCAGCAACGTGATGAGCAGCAGCAACAGCGCCGCGAACAGCGTGCTGAACGTCAGCGTCGCCGTCAGGAAGAGAAACGCGCCCAGCAGGATGTCAGCACCACGGTTGAAGAAGCCGTTGAGGTTGTAGCCCCGGTCGCTGTGGATGCGCAGGAAGATGAGCGCGTGCAGGTAATGCCACGCCGCAAACCACGTCAACTGACGCAGAAAATCCGCGTTGGCGAAAACACTGACCAGCCTCAGGTGGCGGCTATTGAGTCAGCTGAACCTGTTGAAGCTCGTCAGGTTCAGCCTGTTGTTGAAACCTCGCAGGTTGAGGAGACGGAGGAACATGACGGTCGCGATAATGCCAATATGCCGCGCCGTTCACGCCGTTCGCCTCGTCATCTGCGTGTCAGTGGTCAGCGTCGCCGTCGTTACCGTGATGAGCGTTACCCGACGCAGTCCGCCATGCCGTTAGAAGCCGCCTCGGCTTCTCCTGAAATGGCCTCGGGCAAAGTCTGGGTTCGTTATCCGGTCGCGCAAACGAATGAAGAGCAAACCCTTCAGGACACAGCGAAAACGACGCCAGATTACCACCGCGAAGAAACGGCACCAGCCATTGCACTGCCTGTCGTGACTGATGAAGCCCCTGCTTCCCAGGCTGCACCGGTGCAAATTGCTGAACCGCAGGCTGAAACTCCGGTTACTGTGGTGAATACTGATGATACCCACGCGATTGATGCGCCGGTGAATCATGAACCCGCGGTAATTCCAGCGGCCGTTGAAGCCCGTGCTGAAGAGATTGCGCAACAGGCACAGCCTGCTGACGTTGCCGAAGAACCTGAGGTTAACGCACCAACCGCAGTAGCATCCGCCGCAGTAGAAACGGCGCAATCTGCAACGGCAGAACATGCCGGCACCGACGTGAGCGCAGCGACCGAAGCCCAGGTGGAAGAGGTCTTAAACGCGCCTGTCGCCGCTGAGGAAACCCTCACTCCGGTTAGCGAACCTCATGCGCCGGTTGCCGCACGCGATGTTCCTGTAGAGGCGGTTAACGCCAATGTCGAAACGCGCTGGAAGCATTTTGCCTCTGCGCCGATGACTAAGGCACCTGCACCTGCATGGCAACCCGAGCCTGCGCCTCAGAGTGACTGGCAGCGTCCTTCTTTCCAGTTTGATGGCAGAGGATCGGCGGGCGGCCATAGCGCCACCCATCAGGCCACTGCACCTGCTACCAAGCCGTAAGGCCAGGTAACGGTATCGACAAACCCGGCTCCGGCCGGGTTTTTTATTGCCTGTTGTCTGCTGTATTACGAAGAGAAAGCCACTTTTGTGCCCTGGCGACTGCATGTGGAAACTCCGGGCTTTGTCGCCAGACAGTCAACCCCTCTGCCAGCCTTCGTAGCCGTCCATTGCCTGTCCCCTGCTAGCAGCCTTACCTCTTCATCGTCGGCGAGCCAGCTTTCCCCCTTATCCCACCACCAGCGTGTCGTTATGCCGGGCAGAGGATTTAGCCTCAGCCCTGACTGATACGCCACCGGACGCATCAATACCGACCTCCGTGAAAGGGCGAATATCCAGGCAAAAAAAATCCCACCATCCCTTATCGGGAAGGTGGGAAAAACTAAGCGCACCCGGTTAAAGTACGCCCAAATTTCGTTTTATGAATTTAACTGAAACAGTGACATCTGAGACATATCGGTAAAGGTCTTGTAAGAAGCCTGCAGCGCCTGCTGTTGCATGGTGTAGCTGGAGATCGCCTGGGTGTAATCAACGTCCACCAGGCTGCTCATCTGGGAATCATAAATTACCTTGCGATCGTCCCCCTGTGCATTCAACGTATCTAACTCTTTCAGCTGGGTACCGATCTCGGAACGGACGCTGAGCACGTTGTTAAGCGAGTTGCTCAGGCCACGGCTGGTTTTATCCATTGCCGCAGAAAACGTGGCTTTCGTCGCATCGTCCGCGCCGTTTTGCGGCACTTTCAGCGCACTGATGGCGCTGTCCAGCATGTTAAACACGTTCGTTTCACTGGTACCGCCGTTAGGCTCTTTCACCGCATTGCTGGTAATCGACATCACGATGCTGTTGCCGGTGTGACCGATGGTCATCGTACGGTCAGTGTCCACTTTCTGGGTAATCGCATCGGTTCCGCCCTGATAAGTGACGCCGCCCGCACCATCCACAAACGGTGGGCTATCCGTTTTGTAACCTGCAAAGATATAACGTCCGTTGGCATCTTTGCTGTTTACCTGATTGAGTAACTGCGCACGAACCCCTTCCAGCTGCGTGGCATAAGAAGCACGGTCGTCGTCGCTTAAGGAACCATTAGCGGAGGCCACAATCATCGACTGCGCGCTCATGATGCTGTTCGTGACGCCATTAAGGGTGTTTTCTTCCAGCGATAATCCCTGGTCGGCAAAGGTACGCGCGACAGAATACTGGCTTGCCTGCGCCTGCGTTTGCGACAGCACGACCGCACGAGACGCGGCAATCGGGTCGTCTGAAGGATTAGACACTCTGAGTCCGGTGGAAAGCTGTTTTCCCGCATTTAACCAAGAGGACTGCGCATCGCTAACGCCGCGAACCTGCTGGTCAAAAATCATATTTGTACTGAGTCGCATGATGTCCTCTGCTTTTAGTTGATGCTAAGCAGGGCGTCAAAAACGGTGCTGGCCGTTTTTAAAACCTGCGCATTCGCCATGTAATATTGTTGGTATTTCGTCAGGTTCGCGTACTCTTCATCCAGGTTCACGCCAGAAACAGATTGCTGGCGGTTGGTTAGCTGCGTCACCACGTTTTGCTGCGTCGTGCTGGCGGTTTTGAGTGCCTGGGTTTTGTTGCCGACGGTACTCACCATCGCGCCGTAAGCCTGGGAAATCGTCGCGTTGCCGTTAACGACTTTGGCATCCTGCAATGCCAGCAGCTTTTGCGCATTGCGGTTATCACTCTCACCGCCGGTCGCGGCCGCCGCGGCGATTTGTGATCCGCTGGTAATAGCAACCGACATGCCGTTAACCACGTTCTGAACCGGTTTCACCAGGAAACTGTCTTTGGCGTTTGGCGTGCCGTTGACCGTCAGGCTCATCCCATCCAGGTTAAGCGTCGTAGCGCCGCCCGAGGTAGTGGGTGTGAGCGTGGTTTTGGTGTTATCTGACAAACGTGTCGCTGACCAGTTTGTCCCGTCATAGCTGACGGTATAGTTTGATGCCTGCAGGGCACTGGTGTCAGTCCACGCTGCCGTCAGGGTGGCAGAAGAGGTATTTTTGCTGTTCCCCTGCACCGTAGGACTGCCGATATTAAAGAAGTCGACGCCCTGATTACCGTTGCTGTCGAAGCCTTGCTTGTGCACGGTGTTAAAACTGGTCGTAAAGGCAGCCGCTAACTGGCCCAGTTGGTTTTGTGCCAGGTCCAGATCCTGCGAACGGAAGCTCAGCATACCGCCCAGCGACCCCGTGGTCAGAGACGATTCCGGAATCTCCACGTTGCCAGCCTGAGGGTCGACATAACCTACTGTGGTGCGCGTCAGGTCACTGCTGGACGGCATGGCCACCAGCTTGGTGGACTGAAAACCATTCACCAGTGACGTGCCGTTCGCCATCGAAACCGTATAGCTGCCGTCTTGCTGTGACACTGTCACACCAACGATATTATTCAGGCCGTTCACTAACTGATCGCGCTGATCAAGCAAATCATTCGGTGTTGCACCGTTAGCCGTGCTTAGTTTGGCAATTTGCTGGTTAAGATTCGAGATCTGCGTGGTGAAGGTATTAATCTGATCGACGTTAGAGGCAATATTGGTGTTCACGCTGTTTTGCATGTTGGTCAGGTACTGCGCCTGAGTCTGGAACTGGTTAACCAGCCCCTGCGAGTTGCTGAGCATCGACTGGCGCGCCGCCGGATCGTTGGCGTTACTGACCACGTTTTGCATGTTGCTGAAGAAGCCCTGAATCGCCGTTGACAGGTTAGTGGTCGACGTCGACATCAGATCATCAATATTAGATACCTGCGAATACTGGGTATTCGCCGCATTATAATTGGCCGACGATCCGCGCAGCTGAGCGGCGATAAAACCGTCATATTCACGCTGAACACCGGTGACGTTAACACCATTGCCGTAATAGCTTTTCCCCTGCAGGGTACTGTTTGCTTCGGCCAGAATGGTGGTCTGACGCGAGTAGCCCGCGACAGTGTAATTACTGATATTGTTACTGGTCGTGCTTAAGGCGGCCTGTGCGGCACTGAGCCCGCTCATTGCGGAGTTAATTATGCTGGACATCTCGGTTCCTTACATTCCCCCGTTGGACGGGTCGCTGTCATCAGTGTGGTCGCCAACGTACGCTGGCGCGCCTGGCTCTTGCTGTTATTATCGGCATGCTTAAGTGAAACTTGAGGCCGAATAATCAGAACAGGGTGCTTAAATCCTGGCTATACGCTTTAACCACTTTTTCACCCATGCTCTTGAATTGCTGAATCATTCCAACCAGTTTCTGTGCATATTTTGGATCGGTCGCATAACCGGCAGCCTGCAATGCCTGTGCGCCCTGCTCCGCGCTCTGCGCATTTGTTACGGCCGCATAACGTGGATTGTTTGAAATCAGTTTGACGTAGTCATTCAACGCTTCGAAATACGATCCGTAAACGCGGAAGCTGGCGCGCACTTTTTTTGCTTCGCCATGCTCGTATTCCGTGGTCATGATATCGGTTGTTTCACCCTTCCAGTTGGCGCTGGCTTTAATGCCGAAGACGTTGTAACTCGGCTTACCGTCACGGGTCAGGATTTGACGTTGCCCCCAGCCGGACTCCAGCGCAGCCTGCGCCAGAATCAGGTGGTGCGGAATCCCGCTCTGCTGGCTGGCAGCCTGAGCAGGCTGCGTCAGTTGGGCAATAAAATCGCGGCTGTCGCCGGGCAGTCCCGTTGGCGAGGCTGGCGGCAGACGCGGCATGGCTTTGCGCACCATCTGCTCCAGTGGCGTTGCCCCGATATTGCTCATAATGAAACTGTTATCCAGTTTCATCGGAACGGTGCCGGCGGTCTCATCCGGGGCTTTGGCGGGTTCCATCTGTTTCACGATGATATCCGCCAGGCCCAGGCCACGTTTTCCGATGTCTTGCGCAATCTGCTGATCGTACATTGAAGTAAAAAGTTTGGTCTGTTCATTGCTGAGTACGCCGTCCTGCGGTAACGCATCGCGCATACTCTTTAGCATCATCTGAACAAACATCCCTTCGACCTGCTGTGCCACCTGCAGCGCTTTTCCTTTCGGATCGGCGGTGACCTGGCGTTTAAGGTCGTTCAGTGAGCGGCTGTCAAAAGCCGCATTCATCAGCGATTGCGCATCATTCATCAGATAATTTCCAGTTTAGCGCGCAGGCAACCCGCGCTCTGCATTGACTGCAAAATAGACATCAGCTCGATAGGCGATGCGCCCAGGGCATTCAGTGCACGTACCACGCTGTTCAGGTTGGCGCTGGAATTCACCCGTTGCAGGGCACCGCCGCTCTGACGCAGGTCGATCTGTGTATTGGTGGTTGCCACGGTTTGTCCACCCGCCAGCGGTGTATCAGGCTGGCTGACGTTCTGCTGCTGATTAACCGTCACAGACAAGTTGCCCTGCGCCACTGCACAGGTGTTCAGTTTCACTTCACGATTCATCACGACAGAGCCGGTACGCGAGTTGATAATGACTTTGGCATCTTCAACCGGGACAGACACATCGATGTTCTGAATCTCGGCCAGCAAGCGAACCTGTGCACCGTTGTTAGGTGATACGCGTACCTGAACGGTGCGGGCATCCAGCGGCTGCGCAGAGCCGTAGCCGCCACGTCCATTGATCGCATCCGCAATACGTTGCGCCATAGAGAAATCGGCGGTGTTGAGCTGCAGGTTAATGGTGTTTTGCGAGCCAAAGTTGCTCTGCAATTCACGCTCAACCGTCGCGCCTTCGGTAATACGTCCGCCGTTCAGTTGGTTAACCTGAACACTACTTCCCCCGGCAGAAGCACCCGCACCACCGACCAGGATATTCCCCTGAGCCAGGGCATAAACCTGGTTATCCACGCCTTTCATCGGCGTCATTAATAACGTCCCGCCGCGCAGGCTTTTGGCATTACCCATGGATGAGACAACCACATCCAGCGTCTGTCCCTGACGGGCAAACGAGGGCAATTTAGCCGTGACCATTACAGCCGCTACGTTTTTGAGCTGCATGTTAGTGCCGGGCGGCACGGTGATGCCCAACTGGGACAACATGTTGCTGACAGTCTGCGTCGTAAAGGGTGTCTGAGTGGTCTGGTCACCCGTACCATCCAGACCCACCACCAGCCCATAGCCCAGCAGTTGGTTGTCGCGCACACCTTGTACGGTGGTTAAATCGCGGATCAGATCGGCGTGAGCCATCAGACTTACGCCTAACAGTAACCACAGACCGACACGCCATAATGCTAACTTTTTCATTGAAACCTCTTAGAACGGCGAGATGTTCAGGAAGAAACGCTGCAGCCAACCCATGGTTTGCGCTTCATTGATATAACCATTTCCGATGTACTCAATACGTGCATCGGCGACGGCCGTTGACAACACCGCGTTACTGGCACTAATGGTGCGTGGGTTAACCACGCCCGAGAAGCGGATAAACTCGGTGCCCTGATTAATGGCAATCTGTTTTTCACCGACCACGTGCAGGTTGCCGTTCGACAGAACCTGATCCACGGTCACGGTGATGGTGCCGGTAAAGGTGTTGTTGGCAGACGCGCCGCCTTTACCTGCGAAATCATTTTTGCCACCTGCCGCAAAGTTGGCTTTTTCACCTGCAGCGCCTGCCAGACCGGCAAGGCCCGTAGGTACGGCGGTAATGCCCAGGCTACCGCTGCCGTTTCGGCTGGCGTTAGAGGACGAACTTTTGCTGGCGCTGACGTTTTCTTGCAGCGTGATGGTCAGCGTATCGCCGATATTACGTGGGCGACGATCCTCAAACAGCGGCTGATAACCGTAGTTGAGCGGCGCGACGCCCTGAAAAATTGAACCGTTCACCACCGGTGGTGCAGATGGCAACGGCTGAGCCGTGGTCGCCCCTTGCACCAACGGCGTGCGCGGTACCAGTGCACAACCGTTAAGAGTGAGTAGCAGGCTTGCTACTAACCAATGTCCAGGCTTGAGAATATGTTGCATCGCCACGGAGTCACGACCTTATAAATGACTATTCTTCAGGCCAGCCTGAGCCGGCCCTGTTCGCATTACAGCTGAGTTAACTTCGCCAGCATCTGATCGGAGGTGCTGATCGCTTTGCTGTTAATTTCATAGGCGCGCTGCGTCTGGATCATGGTGACCAGTTCTTCAGCAACGTTAACGTTGGAGGTTTCGGCATAACCCTGATACAGCAGACCTGCGCCGTTCTGGCCAGGCGTGCTGTCAGTCGGTGCACCGGATGCCTGGGTTTCTTTGTAAAGGTTTTCACCTACGCTATCGAGACCGGCGTTGTTGATAAAGGTGCTCAGGGTTAACTGCCCGACCTGCGCGGCCTGAGTTTGCCCCTGCTGCGTGACACTGACGACACCATCACGCGACACAGTAATGCTGGTGGCGTTGGCTGGAATCGTAATGCCTGGCTGTACCGGGAAACCGGAGTTGGTCACTAACTGACCATTCTGATCCACCTGGAACGAACCATCACGGGTGTAAGCAGACGTACCATCTGGCATCTGGATTTGGAAAAAACCCTGCCCGTTAATGGCAATATCTTTCGAGTTGTTGGTCTGCGACAGGTTGCCCTGTGTATGCAAACGCTCAGTCGTCACCGGACGCACACCGGTACCAATTTGCAAACCTGATGGCAGCGTGGTTTGTTCTGATGACTGGGTACCCGGTTGACGCATTGTCTGGTACATCAGATCTTCAAATACCGCACGTGAACGCTTAAAGCCATTAGTACTGACGTTTGCCAGGTTGTTGGCGATAACGTCCATGTTCATCTGCTGTGCATCAAGACCGGTTTTCGCGATCCATAAAGAACGAATCATGTATTTATCCTCGTGCCTTAGCTGCCGATGCTCAGCAACTGATTGGCTTTTTGTTCGTTTTCGTTGACGTTAGAAATGACCTTCATCTGCATCTCAAAACGTCGGGCATTGGCGATCATATCGACCATGGTCTCGACCGGTTTAACGTTACTGCCTTCCAGAACGCCAGGCATCACCTGCATGGTGGGATCGGCCTGCAGCGCCGCGCCGCGTGTAGCCTGCGTCGCGGCGGTTGGACGGAACATGCCATCATCCCCGCGCTGTAACTCTTTACCTGTTGCCTGAACCAGCTTCAGACGACCCAACTGCACCGTGGCATTCGGTGAGTCGCCTGCGTTAAGTCCGGTAATAGAACCGTCAGCCGCAATGGTGACCTCTGTGCCTTGTGGGATCACAATCGGACCACCGTCGCCCATGACGGGATTGCCCTGCACCGTCAGCGTGCCGTCCGAACGGATTTGCATATTACCGTTGCGGGTATAGGCTTCGCTGCCGTCTGCCGTTCGTAGTGCAAGCCAGCCGTCCTGCTGCATCGCCACATCCAACGGACGTTCGGTGTAGTCCATTGCACCCTGACTCATATCGGCGCCCGGCGTGGACGCCGTTACCAGCGTACGCGTTGGCAGCGACCAGCCAGTAACCGGTACAGCACGCAACGCGTTCAACTGCGCCCGGAAACCGGGCGTTGATGCGTTGGCGAGGTTGCTGGCGGTAACCGCCTGCTGATCCAGTGTCTGACTGGCCGCGCCCATCGCGGTATATATCGCGTGATCCATAGAGCAATCCCGTTAGCGAATTAACGTAAGTTGACCAGGGTGTTAAGGATCTGGTCCTGCGTTTTGATGGTCTGCGCGTTCGCCTGGTAGTTGCGTTGCGCGACGATCATGTTGACCAGCTCTTTACTCATATCAACGTTCGAGGACTCCAGCGCACCGGCGGTCAGTGAACCAAATGTTCCGGTGTTCGCCAGGCCAACTGCAGCCTGTCCAGACGCATTCGTTTCCGACCAGACGTTGTCACCCTGAGATTTCAGGCCTTCCGGGTTAGAGAAGCTCGCCAGAACGATTTGTCCCAGCAACTGAGTACGTTGGTTGGAATAACTGCCGGTGATGGTGCCGTCATTATTAATGGCGTAGCTGGTCAGGTCGCCTGGGGCATAACCGTTTTGCGTGGCGTTACCAAAGGTGGTCGCACCGGTGTTTTGCTGCAGGCTGCCCACAAAGTTCAAGGCCACGGTCGTGCCATTTGCGCCATTGACACCAGGAATGGTGATACTGGCTGTGCTTGGCGTGGTTGAACCCGCGACAACGGCGCCTGTCGCATCCAGGCTGGACACACCGGTCATTTGACCGTTGGCATCGTAGGACATCTGGTAGTTACCCACAGCGGAACCCGCGGTTGAGTCAATGCCATGAATCTTCCAGGTGTTGTTTGCCGTCTTAACAAAATACATGTCAAGCGAGTGGGCGTTACCCTGCGTGTCGTACATGGTAATTGTGTTTTTAGCACTGTACGTCGTCGGGTCAGTGGCTGAAAACTTGGTGTCATCCAGCGTTGCAGACGTTGAGTTCAGCTTTGCCACCTGGTTAGCCGTGGTGGTCGCGTTCGCAGACATCTGCGTGGTTGGGATTTTAATCGCAACCGGGTTAGCACCGCTTTGAATCGTTGGCGGCACGCCTGATGCCGGATAACCGGTTACATTCAGACCCTGGGTATTCACCAGGTTACGGTTCTGATCGAGTGTGAACTGGCCGTTACGTGAATAGGAAACCGCGCCCGCAGAGTTGGTCAAACGGAAAAAACCGTTTCCGCTCAGCGCAACATCCAGTCCACGGCTGGTGGTGGTGGTTGAACCATCGTTAAAGTTCTGGATAACGGCGGCAACTTTTGTACCCAGACCTACGTTAGAGCCGGCGAACATGTCGGCAAACGCGATGGTACTGGATTTGAAGCCCGCTGTGGCGGAGTTAGCGATGTTGTTACCGATAACATCCAGGTTACTTGAGGCAGCGCCGAGACCGCTGACCGCTTGTGAAAATGACATTTAAACCTCTCCTGTCTACAGGTGAATCAGAGAATCTGACGTACGTCGTCAAGGGTGGCGGAGCCCATGGTGCCGAGATCCAGTGTTGCGGTATTACCCGCCGTGCTTACGCCATTGACGTAGGCATAATTAAGTGGCTGTGCTACCTGTTGACCGCTGCTGTTACTGGCAGCAATCGCAACTTTGTATTTACCATCTGGCGCAACGCTGCCATCAGGTAATTTTCCGTCCCACGAAAAGGTGTGAACGCCCGCAGTGAGTGAACCCAAGTCCTGGGTACTGACCACATTGCCTTGTGCGTCACTGATCGTCGCCGTGGCGGTGGTCGCTGCGTTAGTCAGCTCAACGCCAAACGGTGTCGTGGTGCCTTTGCCTACCAGGATCTGGGAGCCATTGACCATCACCCCATGTCCAATCAGCGTGGAGCTCTGCAGAGACTGGCTGGTGCTGATCTGGCCGGAAATCGATCCCAGCGTGGTATTCAGTTTTTCAATACCGCTCAGGGTGTTGATCTGTGCCAGCTGCGTCGTCAGCTGACTGTTATCCATTGGATTTGTCGGGTCCTGGTTTTGTAACTGTGTGACCAGCATGGTCAGGAACTGGTTTTGCAGGTCCTGAGAACTGTTCCCCGTGCCGGTGCTGGACGAACTCAGTACCGTGGGGTCCAGCTTTTCATTAACGCCTACCGAGATAGCCATTATTTTTCTCCGTTACTGACCCAGGGTCAGCGTTTTCATCATCATCGACTTCACGGTGTTCAGTACCTCGACGTTAGCCTGGTAGCTGCGTGACGCCGACATGGTGTTCACCGTTTCGGCTACCACATCCACGTTAGGCATTTTCACGTAACCTTTGTTGTCTGCCATTGGGTTACCTGGGTCATAGACCAGTTTTGCCGGCGTAGGATCGTCCACGACCTGCGCCACTTTCACACCACCTGTCGCAGCACCGGGAGCAGCATCGGTCTGAAAAACGACCTGTTTTGCCACATACGGCTGTCCGTCCGGGCCGGTCACGCTGTCGGCGTTAGCCAGGTTACTGGCGCTGACGTTTAATCGCTGTGATTGCGCGGTCATTGCTGAGCCGGCAATGTCAAAAATATTAAGCAAGGCCATAATTATTGCCCTTGTAACACGCTCATCATGCCTTTGATTTGGCTACTGATAAGCGTGAGGTCGGTTTGATATTTCAGGCTGTTATCCGCGAACTGCGTACGTTCGCGGTCCATATCCACGGTGTTACCGTCGGCAGATGGCTGATCCGGAATGCGATACAGCATATTCATTGACGGTGCCGAGTTCGTCTGCGCTTCAATGTGACGCGACGAAGTGACTTTGAGCGCCAGGCTACTGCCTTCAGCACGTCCATTCGCCATTGCCCGATTCAGCTCGCTGGCAAAGTCGATATCCCTGGCCTGATAGCCCGGGGTGTCGGCGTTGGCAATGTTAGATGCCAGAATCTCCTGACGTTGAGCTCGCAGGTTAAGGGCTTCGGTACCGAAATGTAGCGCCGCATCGAGTTTGTCGAGCATGCTTCCTCCGCAAATGAGAATTTCGAGTTGGCAGCTTAATCGGGAAAAAGCAAGAGTCATCGTCTGAATAACGCCTCAAATCGTCGCTATTTTTGCTCTTGAGTTTTTTTTTAAGCGCGTACACTCGTTGACATCATCAGTGAGGAAAAGCACATGCGTGGATATCCAGCCCTGTTAGCCGGCCTGCTGGCCCTGTTTGCCTTACCCGTTATGGCAGGCGATTTCAGTGCCCAACTGAACCAGTTTTTTAAGGCGCGTGATCCCCAACACGCGGCAGGCATGAATGTGGTTATCCGCACGCCGCAGACGCAGTGGCCAGCGTGTGACGCACCACAATTTACCCTGCCGGGCAACAGCCGGGCATGGGGCAACATGAGTGTGGCGGCTAACTGCGGTGAGAATCGCCGTTATATTCAGGTGCAGGTACAGGTCACTGGGGCGTATCTGGTCGCTAAAAACGCCATTCCCCGTGGCAATACCGTTAGCAAAGATGATTTCCGCATTGAAAACGGACGTCTGGATACGTTGCCTCCGCGCACGTTGCTCAACGATGAGTCAGTAGCGGATGCGGTGGTCTTGCGTGATATCCAACCGGGGCAACCTGTAAGTCAGTCTATGTTGCGCCAGCCATGGCGCGTTAAAGCAGGCCAGGATGTGATGGTCGTGGCCAGCGGAGACGGGTTTGACGCTAGCGGTGAGGGCAAAGCGTTGAACAATGGCACGATATCGCAGTGGGTTCGGGTGCGTATGGGAAATGGTCAGGTTGTGAGTGGTCGTGTGAGCGATGATGGGAAAATTCTTATAACACTATAAAACATTAAAGAAGCCTGTTTATCTGCCGATAGAAGAATCAGCTAAGCGATTACGCTATTATGATTCAGGTGGCAGACTCCCCTGACCTCACAGGAGCCCGAATATGAGCATCGACAGAACACAACCGTCTAAGCCCGCAAGCACCGTGCAAACACGTGACAGCAGCGAGCAACAAACTGCCCGAGTGCGTCAGAGCAGCAGTACAACTGCAACCACGCCTGCAGCCGCCCAGGTTAACCTGAGCAGTGCACAAGCACAGCTTATGCAGCCCAGCAGCCAGGACATTAATGTCCAGCGCGTAGAACAATTGAAAACCGCCATTCGTAATGGCGAGTTGAAGATGGATACTGGCAAAATCGCCGATGCGCTAATTGCCGACACTAAGGCGTATTTAGAGGGTAAATAATCCCCATGAGTAATTTGCTGACCACGTTAGATAAGATGCAGGAAGTGCTGGTGTCTCTGGCCACCGTGCTGGATGAAGAGCAACAACAGCTGTCGTCTGGAATGATCAACAGCAACAACTTGCAGCGCATTACAGAAGATAAAAGTGCGCTACTGAGTACGTTGAATTATTTAGACGAGATGCGTCGTAGTAACGAGAAAAGCCTGGGTACATCTGCCCCTTATCGTGGTCAGAGTGACATGGCGCGCCGCTGGGAAGGTATCCAGCAGCACACGCGTCGGTTACACAATGCAAATACTCACAACGGTATTTTGTTGCAGCATCAAATTACCTTTACCCATGACGCTTTAGACGTTCTGAAACCTCACCAGACGCAGGCGTTTTATGGCCCGGACGGGAAAGGACAAGGGCAGGCAACGCTGAGCCGTAAAGGCTGACCGGTGTTGCTGTCACTCCCCAGAGACAACCTGTTGTCTCTGCTGGGTGATGACAAACCTTAAGTCATCCGTCTTGAAAAAACCGTCATCTCACAGGGATGACGGTTTTTTTTATATCCCAACGCCCGGGTCTGAACGCGCCTGCGCGCTGCCGTATCGATTCTTTCGGCGCGGGCGCCTCGCCATTTATGAAATTGCAGACTGATATCAGGCTTGCCTGAGACGTGGCAATAAACACAGGCAATTCCGTCTGATCATGGCGGCTTCACCCGCCATGTCCTTCGCGCTGGAGATAATAGCCGCTTAAGCCTGACGTGCATCTCACCCAACGAGAAGACACGCATTCCGTCAGTCACTCTTGCTCCTGCTTAAAAGGCCTCCCAGTTTTCATGTCCGACGTCAGGCACAGTCAATACTGCGTCAACGGATTTGGCTACCGCAGAGAAAGGGGGAAGGGAATGGGTTACAGAGTGGTTTTCGATTTTGAAAACTGAAACGGCCTGGGTCAGTTTATCGGCCTGATCTTCGAGCGAAGCCGCCGCCGCCGAGGCCTGTTCAACCAACGACGCATTCTGCTGTGTCACAGCATCCATTTCGGTAACAGCCTGACTAACCTGCTGAATGCCCTTGCTTTGTTCATCGGAGGCCGCCGCGATTTCAGAAATAATGTCATTCACCCGGCGAAAGGACTCAACTGTTGCCATCATAGTACTGCCCGCGTCGCTGACAAGCGCAGTGCCGCCGTTAATCAGCCCGACAGAAGCCGAAATCAGTGTTTCGATTTCTTTTGCCGCCTGCGCGCTGCGCTGCGCCAGGTTGCGCACTTCACTGGCAACAACGGCAAAACCACGGCCCTGTTCCCCTGCCCGCGCGGCTTCTACCGCCGCATTCAGCGCGAGAATATTGGTCTGGAAAGCAATGCTGTTAATAACACTGGTGATTTCTGCAATCTTTTTCGAGCTGCCGGAAATGTCGTCCATCGTTTTTACAACGCGGTTCACAATGTCGCCGCCCGTCTGGACTTTACCCGACGCGTCAGATGCCATCTGACACGCATGATGAGCATTGTCTGCGTTTTGCTTCACCGTCGCAGTCAGTTGCTCCATGCTCGCCGCCGTCTGTTCCAGTGATGCGGCTTGCTGTTCTGTCCGGGACGAAAGATCGCTATTGCCGGAAGAAATTTCTCCCGCACTCTGGAGAATCGCGATTGCGCCAGTGCGCACCGAGCCGACCGTATTCGACAAGGAGGACTGCATCAGTTGAAGACTGGACAACAGCCGGCCCGGCTCGTTGCGTCCACAGGCGGAAGGCCTGGCGGTCAGGTCGCCATGGGCGATCAGGTCAATACGGAACAGAGACTGCCGTAACGGGGTAATCACCACCCTTTTGAGTAACACAAAAGCGAGTAGCACAACCAAAACTGACGACACAAAAGCCGCTAACATGGTGATATAACCTGTCTTAACCTGCTCTACGGCCTGCTGTTTTATATCCTGAGAGCGCTGATTCCGCATCTGAATCGCTTTCATCAGCACATCTTTATAGGCCCTGTCGAGGGTGTCGGCCTCGGTTTCATCTGCAATGATCTCTTCAAAACTGCCCTGTTTGGCCGCCTCGATCATCGGCAGCAGTCCCTTATGAAGATAATCGTTAAATCGGGACTGAAGCTGCGCATCAAGATCGATCCCGGCTTGCGTCTTAACGGCGCGGCTAAGATAAATGTTGAGTCCTTTCTCGGCCTTCTTAACGCTGGCATCGGTGGCGAGTAAAAACGCGTTATATTTGTCGGTGTCCGCAATGCGCGTGGCAGCACCCGCCTGAATGATATTCAGCCTTGCTGAACGCATGTGCGTTGAACTGTCAAGCAGCCCCTGCCGGACCTCAATTTCATCAGTCGAAACGTCAAGCGAATGCCTGCCCTGGCTCAGAAACCAGGCGGAAATACTGCTGCTTAATACGAACAGAAATAAGATGCTGCCGAAGATCAGACTGAACAATGGAATAAGCTTGAGGTTGTGCCAGAGACTTAGCTTTTCGTTTTCAGTGGCGTTGGTGTGCATTTCCCTTCTCTCCTGTTGATGATTGACTGACTGTATTCATCGGCAGGACAGGAAAGGGTTTTATGCAAAAATCTACTTTTGAATCAATTTATTACAACATTAGCATTTTCACGATCCCGCTTTTCCAGATACGAAAGATCAACGAATAAACCGTGAATTATTGATGACAAATCTCAGTGAAACGCTTTTTTCTCGCTACATCACAGGTTTTACCTTCATCACAACGCTTTATTCATCAACCCTTGCCATAACGTGAGCCGGTATCACCTGCGCTTTATAGCGCAACCAGGAGCGTTGCATCATGGCTGTCATTGAGTGAGGCCGAGGGAACGCCGTACCTCACCCTGCTCTGCGCCTGGGCAGTAAAAAGCCGCAACGCGATCCGTTGCGGCTTGCATAAAGGGTTAACACATCACGCCACGCTCAAGGCATTTTTACATTCAGACGGTCGTGCGTCGCGCATAATCGCGCAGGCGAAAGCCCATCAGCCCAAGCGCCAGGAAGTAAGCGCCACCGCCAACGGCACAGACCAACGCCAGCCGCAGCAAACGCCACAGCATGTTGCCCTGCTCCCAGACAGGCATCCAGTAGAGCATCGCAAACAGCGCGGCAGCCATTATCACGACGGCCACCAATAAACGCAGTAAAAAACCTACCCATCCCGGTTGCGGCTGGAAGATCTTCTTTTTACGCAGTTGCCAGTAAAGCAGCGCGGCATTCAGACAGGCACCCAAACCAATTGAGAGCGCCAGCCCGGCATGCTTAAGAGGGCCGATAAAGGCCAGGTTCATAAGCTGAGTCACAATCAGCGTTACAATAGCAATCTTGACCGGAGTTTTAATGTCCTGACGTGAATAGAATCCCGGTGCCAGTACTTTCACCACAATCAGGCCCATCAGGCCGACGGAATAGGCGATCAGGGCGCGCTGGGTCATCGCCGCATCAAAAGCGGTAAACTTGCCATACTGGAACAACGCGATAGTCAGAGGCCCGGACAACATGCCTAACGCCACCGCACTGGGTAACGCCAGCAAAAAGCATAAGCGCAGGCCCCAGTCCATTAAGCGCGAATATTCATCATGATTGCCACTGGAGAAACTTTTCGCCAGTGACGGCAACAAAATGGTTCCCAGCGCAACACCCAGTACGCCGGAAGGAAACTCCATCAGGCGGTCAGCATAATACATCCAGGAAACGGAACCAGACACCAAAAAAGAAGCAAAAATGGTGTTGATGATGAGCGAGATTTGACTGACCGACACGCCCAGAATCGCGGGCCCCATTTGACGCATAACGCGCCATACACCGGCATCACGCAGGTTGAGACGCGGCAGGACCAGCATCCCCAGTTTTTTGAGATGGGGTAACTGGTAGCCCAGTTGTAACACGCCGCCCACCACTACGGCCCACGCCAGTGCCATAACCGGCGGATGAAAGTGCGGTGCGGCAAAAAGGGCAAAACCAATCATGCTGACATTCAGCAAGGTTGGCGCAAATGCGGGAACGGAGAAACGGTTCCAGGTGTTCAGTATCGCCCCGGCCAGGGACGCCAGGGAGATCAGCAGAATATACGGAAAGGTTACGCGCAACAGCGCGCTGGTGAGGGCGAATTTATCTGCGGTGTCCGCAAACCCCGGCGCGGTCACCAGAATAACCCAGGGCGCGGCAACCATTCCTGCCACGGTCACCAGGGCCAGTGCCAGGGTAAGCAGCCCCGATACGTAGGCCACAAACAACCGGGTGGCTTCTTCTCCCTGCTTACTTTTGTATTCCGCCAGAATGGGGACAAAAGCCTGCGAGAACGCGCCTTCAGCAAAAATACGTCGCAGCAAATTGGGCAGTTTAAACGCCACAAAGAAGGCGTCAGTGGCCATGCCGGCACCGAATACACGCGCTACAATGGCATCACGGGCGAAGCCCAGCACGCGGGAAAACAGAGTCATAGAACTGACCGCTGCCAGCGATTTCAACAAATTCATAATTGATGGGGCATCCTGAAAAGAATCGGCTAAATGCGTGACTTAGCACGGGTTAGGTCACAGCTCGGGCGATAGTCTACTGCCATCGTGCGAAATGACCAGCGATGAGTGTTACAAGGCATTATTCCCGTTCGGCATCGCGCCACATCGATTCGACCACGCGTTGCGCCAGCAGGGCCTGCTCGCCGCTGGTCTCCGGCTTTGTCTGATTTTCGACACATTGAATAAAATGTTCTGCCGCCCCGACAAAACCGCGTTGGGCAAGATGGCTCTGCCATGGCGCAGGCGGTGTCATGATCACGCCCGCCCCGCGCTCCTCCTGCCAGTCGCGCATATCCAGAATATCAATGCACTTGCCATCCCCTACCGCGCTGATGCGTTCACGCTGGCTTCCTGCGCGACGATGCATGCTGGTGGTCACCTGCACCTGGCCGGCATTGAAATGGTGCTCAGCATAGAGCATTTGTCCCTGTTCATTGGTGGCGATATGTCCCTGGCGGGGAAGCGTGCGCCCTCCGGCCAGCCACAGCGCGGTGTCGACGACATGAAGGTAATCATCCAGTAAGGTGAAGCGCAGATCATGCGGCCCTACGCTGTCGCCGCGATGTTTCTCAATACGCAGTGAGGCAACGGCGTCCATCTCCGCCTTGAGCTGCTGATAGCGGGGCGCAAAACGGCGGTTAAAGGCCACCATCAACCGGCGCTGTTTCTTTTCGGCCAGCGTCACCAGCATTTCAGCCTGGTTAAGGGTTTCCGCCAGCGGTTTATCTACACACACATCCTTTCCTGCCAGCAGCAGCGCATGCACCACTTCGTAGTGGCTGGCGGTACTGGTATGAACAAACACGGCATCACAGGCGGCAGCAAGGTCATTCAAAGACCCGAAACACGGAATACGATAACGTTCACAGACGACCTGCGCTTTTGCCTGATTAGGGGAAAAGGCACCGACCAACTGCCAGGATTGAGCCTGAGACAGAACCGGCAGCCAGGCCTTTTGTGCAATACCACCCATCCCGACTAAACCAATGCGAATCGTCATCTATTGTTCTCTTTCCAGTAAAAGCGCCAGTTGCGCCTGTAAGTCTGCAACAGACTGCTCCAGCAACGTCACGCGTTCCAGTAGCGCAGCATCATCCGGGACGGCATCAGCCTGAGAGGGTACTTGCTCCACGTCGCCGGCAAACAGGTGCATAAAACGGCTTTCACGTTTGCCGGGTTCGCGGGCCAGGCGCACCACCATTGCACCGTCTTCGCGTGATGCCAACGCTTCCAGGGTCTGTTCAACCTCGGTGACATCTGCAAACTCATGCAGGCGACCACTTCGCGTGCGCAGTTCGCCCGGGGTTTGCGCCCCGCGCAGGAACAGTAATGTGAGCACGGCGACTTCTGCACGACTCAGTTGCAAATGACCAAAAGCTGAATTACAGAAACGCTGTTCGTATTTAACGACCCGTTGACCGAAGCCGCTGTTAGACGTGACCAGGTGTTTTTTTACCAGTAGATCGAGTTCAGCCTGCACGTCGCTTTCGCTCAGCGCCATAACCGGTTCGCGGTTTGATTTCTGATTACAGGCGGTCACTACGCCGTTTAATGAGAGCGGATACTGTTCCGGTGTAGTGATTTGCTTTTCCAGCAGGCAACCCAGAACGCGCAGGGCCTGCGCTGATAAGGCCATCTTCATTCAGCATTCCTCTTCTTACCCACGACGATTAGGTGTCCATTCTTTGCAGGTTAACGCCGTGAGGACATGATCCTGCCACTGGCCGTTAATCATTAAATAATTTTTAGCATATCCCTCTTTTTCAAAGCCCAGGCGCGCCAGCAGATCACCACTGCGCTGGTTGTGCGGCATATAGTTAGCCATGATGCGATGAATATATTGTTGCCGCTGCATGTACGGGATCGCCGACTGCAGTGCCTCAAACATCATGCCCTGCCCCTGCCACTTCTCGCCGAGGGAATAGCCGAGATAGCAGGCATGAAACGCCCCACGCAGGACATTGCTAAAGTTCGCCACGCCGCGGACTTCCGTTTCGTTGCTGTCCATCAAAACAAAGTAGAAAGCTGAACCCTGTTTGTGCATCTCTGCAATCAGGCCCAGCCGGGCCTGCCAGCCAGACGGATAGCAGTGGCTGTCATCGCGTACCGGTTCCCAGGGTCTGAGAAAATCGCGATTTTCAGCATAGTAGTCCGCTAATCGCCACGCATCGCGTTCGTGAACCAGTCTTACCACCAGCCGCTCGGTAGTGAGTCGCACCCTCAGCGCGGCAGAACGATAGCCAAACATCATCTCTCCTGAAATCCATGGCGGGAAGGAAATGCCAGTCTTTGATAACATTCACTATAACCGCCGCCAGGTCTGCGGTAAAACGTTACACACACAATGGCCGCCGGGCTGTTTGTTTATCATCCGACACGCTGACCGTGAAGGTGATCGGAATGGTTTTACGCTGACCGGCATGATAAAGGCCGCGTCTGATGTCGCCGTGGTTTTCATCCCTTCCTTGCTTCGCCTTGACGGCATCAGCCCCTGAAGAAGCCGCCTGACTTGCGCCAGAAGGCACATTTACCGGACAAGATCAGGCTGTGCATTTATGCCTGTGGGATCTCCAGCGCCCTTGCTGAAAGGCACATACGGCAACGCCATCTCAGCCCATTCCTGATGACAGACTGCCTGCATTCAGGCAGGCTATGGCGTGATCTACTTTTTCATTTAAATGAGGGAAATATGAAGAAGGCTTTTTACGGGCTGATTGCCCTGTTTTTAGCGGTGTTGCTGAGCGGCTGTAATCAGTTAACCCAATACACCATCAGCGAACAGGACGTGAATCAGGCACTGCAAAAACACAATAATTTCGAAAAAGACATTGGTGTGTCGGGACTGGTTAATGCCCATATCGTGCTGAACAACCTCACCAGTCAGATTGGTCGTGAGGAGCCGGGTAAGGTCACGTTATCGGGTAATGCCAAGATCAATGTGTCCTCGCTGTTTGGCCCACAGCAGGCCGATATGCAGCTCAAGATGCGCGCCCAACCTGTGTTCGACCAACAGCAAGGTGCCGTCTACCTGCGTGATATGGAAATCGTGGATGCGCAGGTTCAGCCAGACAAGATGGCTTCTATCATGAAAACGCTGACGCCCTACCTGAATCAGTCGCTAAAAAGCTATTTTGACCAGCAGCCTGCGTATGTGCTGAGCGCCGACCGCAGTAAAGCTGAATCGCTGGCGAAAAAATTTGCTAAAGGTCTGGAAGTTAAACCTGGCGAACTGGTGATTCCGTTCACCGATTAATGCTTTACCGATGTCTTGATCCCGCTTCAACTCCGCGCTTTTCGGCGCGGATTTTTTTTGAGATGCAAAAACAGGTGCAAACGGTTGCCTGAGTCCTTATGCTTATAACCCGGCCCAAACACGCCATTCGTTTATCCTTCATGCCGGAGCCGTATTAATGACCGCACAACCTCAGCAACTTACTATCCGCCGCCCAGATGACTGGCATATCCATCTTCGTGATGACGATATGCTTAAAACCGTGCTGCCTTATACCAGCGCGGTCAATGGTCGTGCCATCGTCATGCCTAATCTGGTTCCGCCGGTGATAAGCGTCGCAGCGGGCGAAGCTTATCGCGATCGCATTCTGGCCGCGTTGCCTGATGGTCATGCTTTTACGCCGCTGATGACCTGCTATCTCACTGACTCGTTAGATCCTGAAGAACTGACACGCGGCTTCCGTTCCGGGTTGTTCACGGCAGCCAAGCTCTATCCTGCTCATGCGACCACCAATTCCAGTCATGGCGTCACCAATATTCAGTCAATTGCCTCGGTGCTGGAGCGGATGCAAACGCTGGGCATGCCGCTGTTGGTGCACGGTGAAGTCACCGACGCGCATATTGATATCTTCGATCGCGAAGCCCGCTTTATTGAAACGGTGATGGAGCCGCTGCGTCAGCAATTTCCTGCGCTGAAAGTCGTGATGGAGCACATTACCACTAAAGACGCGGCGGAATATGTGGAAAGCGCCAATGAAAATCTGGCCGCCACCATCACCCCTCAACACCTGATGTTCAATCGTAACCATATGCTGGTCGGCGGGATTCGTCCTCATCTTTACTGCCTGCCGATCCTGAAGCGCAATACACATCAGCAGGCTCTGCGTAAGGTGGTAGCCAGCGGTCATCCACGCGTCTTCCTGGGGACCGACACGGCACCGCACTTAAGTCATCTGAAAGAGAGCAGTTGCGGCTGTGCAGGCGTCTTTAATGCGCCAACCTCCCTGCCCGCTTATGCGACGGTATTTGAAGAGCTCGATGCCCTGCAGCATTTTGAAGCGTTCTGTTCTGAGAATGGTCCACGCTTCTATGGCCTGCCGCTTAATCAGGACCAGATCACGCTGGTGCGTGAGCCGTGGACAGTGGCAGAAACCATTGAGATGGGTTCACATCAGCTGGTGCCTTTCCTTGCCGGTGAAACGCTGAACTGGCGCGTAAAATAATTTCACTTGCCTCCCGATTAATAATACTGTAGTTATATACAGTATCTTATACGGAGGCTTTTATGCGTGTTGAAATTACCGTTGCCAAGACCCAACCTCTTCCCGCTGGCGCGATGGAAGCCCTGAGCCAGGAGCTGTCGCGCCGCATTGATGAACACTTTCCGCAATTCACGAACCACGTCAAGGTGCGTTACGCCACGGCTAACCAGTTAAGCGTTCTGGGTGGTGATAAAGATACGCGTGATCAAATCAGCGAAATCCTGCAACAAACATGGGAAAGCGCTGACGACTGGTTTACTACCGATTAACCGCTACTGTGCTGTTTTTTGCCGGGTTTCGCCGCCCGGTTTTTTTATCTTCATTTAAAGTCTGACTAACCGCTCGCCCCATCTGGACTCCGAATGATCAATGCCCTATGCTGGCGCTGATCATGCATAAAAGGAGTTGCATCCCATGACTACAGACAAACCAGAAGAAGCGATGACCTTTGGCGAGCTGTTAACGCTTATCGGTGAACAGCAGCGTCGTTTAACGGTGCTGGAAAATGCATTCTCCAGCCTGATTTTCTGTCTTGATGACCGGGCCAGTCAGTTACTGGTGCATAATCTTTCTCTTGAAGCGCAAAATCAAAACCATGATGAGCAGCTGCAGCAGCAGTTTGCCCGCCTGGCAGAGACGTTACAAAAGCGCAGCGGCACGACAGGCGCTGAAACCTCGCTTATCTGACGTGGTGTCAACGAGGGATAATAAGCCATTTTTATTGTTCAATTAGGACGATTACTGCCCCAGCATTCAGGTATTATATCTTCTCAGCCTTACCGTTTTAGAAACAAATATTCTGCTTTCAGGCGTTCCGTGATACGTTTAATCAGTAAATCGCTATTTTGCTGTTATAATTGTTTCGCAGTGGAAATTAAAAAGCCGCATTGAACCTCATCATGCACTTCGTTTAACGAGTAATAAGGAGGTTATAATGGACAGTCGCAAAGATGTAATTCAGACCCATCCACTGGTGGGCTGGGATATTAGTACTGTTGACAGCTATGATGCGATGATGATCCGTCTGCACTCCCTTTCGTCGCAAGATCAAACTGAAGAAGACGCAGACGTTGGCCCTACCTACTGGCTGACGACTGATGTAGCAAAGCAGTTCATCTCCATTCTTGAAGCGGGTATCGCTAAGATTGAATCTGCCGAGCAGATAGAACGACTACTAAAGAAGCATTAATACTGCTGCATCAGCAAGGCACCCTCCAGGGTGCCTTTTTTATTGGGCTTTCTGGTATGCTGTTGATTATGTAACCCTTTCAGGAGTTCCATTTTCATGATTTACGATCTTATTGTGGTCGGTAGCGGTTCCGTTGGCGCAGCCGCAGGCTATTACGCCACACAAGCGGGCCTCTCCGTGCTGATGATTGACAGCGCACATCCGCCCCATACTCAAGGCGCTCACCACGGCGAAAGCCGCCTCATCCGTCATGCTTACGGAGAAGGCGAACGCTATGTCCCTTTGGTTTTGCGGGCACAAGCATTATGGGATGCGCTGGAACAGCAGGCTGCCGAACGCATCATGCACCGTTGCGGCGTCTTAAATATCGCGCCCGCGCATTCCGAATTTATCCAAAACGTCATCAATAGCGCAAAAACCTGGCAGCTTGCTGTCGAGGTATTACAGGCCGAGGAAGTCCGAAAACGCTGGCCACAGTTTACCGTTCCCGATGGTTATCTGGGTGTCTTTGAACCTCAGTCCGGCTTTTTAAAAAGCGAACAGGCCGTACGAAGCTGGATTCAGCTGGCCGAAAAACAGGGCTGCGCGCAGCTGTTTAACTGCCCGGTGACGCAAATCAGCCGCGAAGGCGATTTACAGCAGGTCACCACTCTTGACGGCATTTATCGCGGTCGCAAGATGCTGGTGAGCGCAGGCACATGGGTGAGCAAACTGATACCTGACCTGCCGGTATCACCAACACGTAAAGTCTTTGCCTGGTATCAGGCGGATGGGCGCTACAGTGAAAACAATGCGTTTCCGGGGTTCACCTGTGAAATGGCCGATGGCAGCCAGTATTACGGCTTCCCCGCCGATAACAACGCCCTGAAGGTAGGCCGCCATGACGGTGGTCAGCTGATGACCCAACCGGAAGATCGCAAACCTTTCGGCAGCCTTGCCGCCGATGGCAGTGAAACATTTCGCTTTTTACGCCAGTTCTTGCCCGGCGTGGGCGTATGTCTGCACGGCGAAGCCTGTAGCTATGATTTCAGTCCCGATGAAGATTTTATTATCGATACCTTGCCGGGCGAACCCAATCGTCTGGTGATAACCGGCTTAAGCGGCCACGGATTTAAATTTGCCAGCGTGTTAGGTGAGCTCGCCAGTCAGTTTGCTCAGAACCAGCCTTTTGAATTTGATCTTTCGCCGTTCAGGCTGTCACGTTTTCATTAAAAACGGTGCGGCGAACGGGATTAACCTGGCGCCGCGCTGACATAAATTTACAGTCAGCGGTTTTTTTGCGTTTTATTCCCTTGTTATCTCTCCGTTACCGGCCTGTTTTGTCCCCTTTTTGCCTTTTTCATCCATTCTGGAATTTTCTCATTCAATAATATTGTGCTTACCCGATTCACTTCGCGAGTCGATTTCATCAGTACACAAGATATTTATAGAAAAGTAAGCATTATTGCTTTTGTGTTTCATTCTGTAGATTCTTATTTCCACTTATTCTTAAGATGCCGCTGCAAAATGTCGCTAAATAATTCATCCAGCCATTATGGATTGCTCTCTGTTTTCTTACACTGGTCAATGGCATTGGTCATTTATGCCATGTTCGCACTGGGTTTATGGATGGTCGGTCTGAGCTATTACGATACCTGGTATCACAATGCGCCAGAGATCCATAAAAGCATTGGTGTCATGCTGATGCTGGCCCTGATTATTCGTCTCCTGTGGCGCGTGATTTCCCCGCCGCCCAAACCCCTGAGCAGCTACTCTACCGCCGTGCGTATCAGCGCGGTCGTCGCGCATTGGTTACTTTACAGCCTGCTTATCGCCATTTTGTTCAGCGGTTATTTAATCTCTACCGCCGACGGCAAACCCATTTCCGTATTCGGGTGGTTTTCCCTGCCTGCTCTACTGACCGGCGCGGGCGAACAGGCAGATTTAGCGGGAGATATTCATTTATGGCTGGCATGGAGCATTGTGATCCTTTCGGGCTTACATGGCCTGGCCGCGTTAAAACACCACTTTATCGATCGCGATATCACCCTGAAAAGGATGCTGGGTCTGCGCATCCGATCAACCTCTGAAAAGGAAAAGTAATATGTTTAAGAAAACGCTTCTGGCCATCACAAGCGCCGGTTTACTGCTGGGTTCACTGACCGCCAACGCGGCGGATTACAAAATTGATAAAGAAGGCCAGCACGCCTTTGTTCAGTTCCGTATTCAGCATTTAGGCTACAGCTGGCTGTACGGCACCTTTAAAGACTTTGATGGCTCATTCAGCTTTGATGCCAATAACCCCTCGGCGGATAAAGTGGATGTCACCATTAACACCAACAGCGTGGACACCAACCATGCCGAGCGTGACAAACACATTCGTGGCCCGGAATTCCTGAATGTCGCAAAACATCCGACGGCGACATTTAAGTCCACGGCAGTGAAAAAAGAGGGCGACAAGCTGGCCGTAACGGGTGATTTAACGCTGAACGGCGTGACAAAACCGGTGACGCTGGAAGCCAAAATGATGGGCGAAGGTAAGGACCCATGGGGCGGCTATCGTGCCGGCTTTGAAGCCGAAGGCGAGATAGCGCTGAAAGACTTTAACATTACCCAGGATTTGGGCCCTGCTTCTCAGAAGGTTGAGTTAATCATCTCAGTGGAAGGCGTGCGTAAGTAATAACAAGCCGCCTGAAGCCAGGCTTCAGGCGGCGGCGACTATTTGCGGGTTGGCGCTGGAATAGTCATATTCAACAAACCACGCGACTTATTGAAGATTTTATTCCCGTTCTCACGTCCGGCGCGGCGGGCACGTTGTTCTTCAGGTGACAGGCGCGCTTCCTCCTGGCACAGCGGGCTACAGCAGTGCTCGTACTTTTCCGCACAACTTTCACACTGGATGAACAACAGGTGGCAACCGTCATTGACGCAGTTTACGTGGGTGTCACAAGGCGTACCGCACTGATGGCAGTTAGATAACACATCATCTGAAATGCGCTCACCCATACGTTCATCAAAAACAAAGTTTTTACCTTTGAAGCGTACCGGTAAATTTTGTTCACGTGCACGGCGGGCATATTCAATAATGCCGCCCTCGACATGGTAGACATCCTCAAAACCGTTATGCCGCATCCAGGCGCTGGCTTTTTCACAGCGAATTCCGCCCGTGCAATACATCACGATTTTTTTATCTTTCTTGTCCTTGAGCATGTCAACAGCCATGGGCAGTTGCTCGCGGAACGTATCGGCGGGCACCTCAAGCGCATTGTCAAAACGCCCCACTTCATACTCGTAGTGATTTCGCATATCGACGAAGACCGCATCAGGATCGTCGAGCATGGCGTTCACGTCTGCCGCCTTCAAATAGTTGCCAACATCGCTGGCATCAAAGGTCTCGTCATCGATGCCATCGGCAACAATGCGGTCACGCACTTTCAACCGCAGTACCCAGAATGATTTGCCATCGTCGTCGAGCGCAATATTCATTCGCAGGTTATTCAACGCCGGATCAAAGCCGTACAGAAAAGCTCTCATCGCCTCGTACTGGCTGGCGGGAACGCTGAGCTGTGCATTGATACCTTCGTGCGCGACGTAAATACGGCCAAACACCTTTAACGCGGTTAAACCGAGGTACAGTTCGTCACGAAACGCTTTTGGATCGGCAATAGTGAAATACTTGTAAAAAGAGACTGTGGTGCGCGGCTCGGTTTCAGCCAACATACGCGCCTTCAGCTCTTTATTGGAAACAAGGTTATGTAACACTGGCATGGTGTTCGTTCCTGTTATCAATAGAAGAAATTTAGCGCGCACATGATACCTGAATTGATAAAAATGCGAAGCGTATAAGAAAAATTGATAGTTAAACCTGTACATTTTCGGTGGCCCGAGTACTTATATCTCTCTTTTTTCACTCCCGGCAACAATCTGCGAAATGTTGTAACATTTCAGCAGTGGGAAAAAAAATGGCACAATAACCGCAACTGACGAAAAACAGCACCGCTGGTGCACGACGCAGGATAATAATATTTAAGATGACCCAATTGCCTCAATTTTCACGTGCGCTTCTTCATCCCCGCTATTGGTTTACCTGGCTGGGTGTCGTTTTACTGTATATCCTGGTATTGCTGCCCTATCCGCTGCTCTATGCGCTGGGTAGCGGCATTGGTCGCCTTGCCAGACGATTTATGAAACGACGCGTTGCCATTGCTCGCCGTAATCTTGAACTCAGCTTCCCGGATATGCCCGATGTCGATCGCGAAGCCATGATCAAGCATAACTTTGAATCGGTGGGCATGGGACTGATTGAAACCGGCATGGCCTGGTTCTGGCCCGACTGGCGGATTCACAAATGGCACAAACCTTCTGGTCTGGAACACATCCAGCAGGCGCATGACACCCAGCGTGGCGTGTTGTTAATTGGCATGCATTTTTTAACGCTGGAGATCGGCGCACGGATGTTTGGCATCCACAATCCCGGCATCGGCGTTTATCGGCCCAACGACAACAAACTCATCGACTGGCTGCAGACGCGAGGCCGCATGCGATCAAACAAAGGGATGTTAGATCGCAAGGATCTTAAAGGCATGATTCGGGCGTTGAAGCGTGGCGATATTATCTGGTACGCACCCGATCATGATTATGGCCCGCGCAGCAGCGTATTTGTGCCCTTCTTTGGCGTCGAAAAGGCGGCAACCACCGTGGGTACGCATATGCTCATTCGTACCGGTAAACCGGCGGTTATTCCCTTTGTACCGCGTCGTCTGCCTGAAGGGCGCGGCTACGAGTTGATTATTTTGCCTGACGTGAGCGCTGACTTTCCGCTGACCAGCGATGAAGACACCGCACGGCGCATGAATAAGGTGGTGGAAGACGGTGTGCTACTGGCACCTGAGCAGTACATGTGGCTACACCGTCGTTTTAAAACCCGTCCAGAGGGGGAACCCTCCCGCTATTGAGTCCACTGCGGCGTCGCAGCCGATGACGATGACGATGATAAACGACAGTGACATAAGAGTGACATCAGCCCCAAGGGTTGTGTACGCTCTGATTCAGCAGTAGAGATCGTGTTAGCATCCTTAAGCATGGTGTTCCACCGGAAACCACGCTGATAACACCGCGAGCGCTGCCGCTTAACTGATTCATTACGGAAAAATTCATGCTCTGGCTTATCTCGAAATATGCGATCACCGCCCTGATGGTGGTGATTATTTCTGAAGCGGCCAGGCGCAGCGATCGCCTGGGTGGACTGCTGGCGGCGCTGCCGCTTGTCACTATCCTTGTGCTGATCTGGATGAAAATTGAAGGACAGACCCAGGCGAAAATTGCCGCTCATGCCTGGTATACGTTTTGGTATGTGGTTCCGACCCTGCCGATGTTTATCCTGTTTCCTTTTCTGTACCAACGCACCGGCTTCTGGCTCACGCTGGGACTCAGTTGCCTGATCACCCTCGTCCTGTTCGTGCTGTGGGCGTTATGCCTGAAAAGGTTTGGTATCGACCTGCTTTAGCCCGTCGTTCCCATCTGGTACTCAACCCAGCAGGCTTGCATACAGAGCCGTTATTCAGCCAGTAAACGCCTCTTATGGTGCAGTTTATGGCCCGAATTTCTGACCTGCGCAGCGTCCTGACTTTCCCTCCTGAAATTTTGGTCTATTCTTCACTGAAATCACGTTAATCAGGCAAGGAGAGAAGCATGAGTATGTTCACTACACTGGAAGAAGCGATTGAGGCTGCACGTGAAGAATTTCTCGTCAGTCATCCGGATATTGAGCAAGACGATGCCTCAATCAACCAGTTTGGCCTGCAAAAATATGTGATGCAGGATGGCGACATCATGTGGCAGGCAGAGTTTTTTGAAGATGAAGGGGATTCTGGCGAGTGTTTACCGGTGCGCAGTGGTGAAGCCGCTCAGGCTATTTTCGACGGCGATTTCGATGAAATTGAACTGCGTCAGGAGTGGTTAGCGGAGAATACACTGCATGAATGGGATGACGGTGAGTTCCAGCTTGAGCCCCCGCTGGACAGCGAGGAAGGTAAAGCCGCTGCACAGGAATGGGAAGACGACAACAGCGACTCTGACCGCAGTTACTCATAAGGTCCGTGGCTGGCATCCACCGGTATCAGTAAAGTATCGACCACCAGCGACAGCGGCAGGTCGAGAATCGTGATCACCCGCCATGCGCCATCCCGGATATCCCACTTTACGCCAGAATAAAACTGATTACCGTGTCCCTGTCCGGGCACGGTACGGCTGATAATACTGCCGCAGCCGCTCAGGGTGACAACAGCCAGGGATAACGCGGTTAATTTAGCGAATTTATTCACAGTTGTGACCCAGATTAAACAGCCGCTATTTTAATCACGAGTGAGGCTGGGTTGCCATCCCATTTCGGTAAAAGTGCAAAATAATGTTGCTGTCTGTAACCTGACGACAGGCATAAAAAAAGCGGCATCTCTGCCGCTTTTTAAGTATTACGCCTGATGCGGTAGCGCATCGGGGTTGAGAGGGAGTTTTTGATAACTCTCTACCCACTGATGATACTTCTCACCGTTTTCCCACAAGCGAGTATGCACACGAGCCAGCACCACCGGATCGCTGATCAGCTGCAGACGCTGCTCCCGACTCAGTTTTTCCGGTGCATCACTCAATGCCTGATCAACCCGGCGATCGCGCGCATAATCCAGCAACTGACTCTGCTTATGACGTGAGGTGGCCAGTGCCGTCGCCAGGGCGTTAAACGCCGGATGGAACAGCGCATGCATAAAGCCATTTTTCAGCGCACGTTGACGGTTCAGCTCCACATAGCGGTCTGTGTCTAACAGCTCCTTCGGCGGATCGTACTCCTCCGGTATCAGGAACAGCTTCGCGTTCTTACTCTTAATGCCAAGGCCTGAGCGGCTCGACATCACCGATACAAAAGGTGACAGAATAAGCGAGAACACGATAGGTGCCAGCCACCACAGGAAGTTGAGATCCAGCCAGCCCATGCCGGCGGCCCAGACGATACCTAATGCCATTTGTGAACCGTGGCGCTTAAAGGCTTCGCTCCATGGCGTCGCATCATCGTCACGCTGTGGCGAGTTCCACACCACTTCCCAGCCCAGGAACGCGCTGACCACAAAGACGGTGTGGAACAGCATACGTACCGGCGCCAGCAGTACCGAGAACAGCATTTCCAGCAGCAGAGACACGAACAGACGCAGTGCACCACCGTAAGGTTTCGCCCCTTTGCACCAGATCAGCACGACGCTCAGCAGTTTCGGCAGGAACAACAGTACCAGCGTGGTTGAGAACAGGGCTATCGCCAGTTCAGGACGCCACTGCGGCCACACCGGGAACAGCTGTCTTGGCTGCAGGAAGTAGGTCGGCTCCATCAGCGTATGTACCACCTGAAGCGCGGTGGACAGTGCCAGGAACAGAAACCACAACGGTGCTGACAGATAGGACATCACGCCCGTCAGGAAGACGGCACGGTGAACCGGATGCATTCCTTTCACCAGGAACAGGCGGAAGTTCATCAGGTTACCATGACACCAGCGGCGGTCACGTTTAAGCTCGTCCAGCAGGTTTGGCGGAAGCTCCTCATAGGAGCCCGGCAAATCATAAGCGATCCAGACGCCCCAACCGGCACGGCGCATCAAGGCCGCTTCAACGAAGTCATGCGACAGGATGGAACCGGCAAACGAACCTTCGCCAGGCAACGGTGCCAGCGCGCAGTGCTCGATAAAGGGTTTCACACGGATGATGGCGTTATGGCCCCAGTAGTGCGACTCACCCAACTGCCAGAAGTGCAGACCGGCGGTAAATAACGGCCCATAAACCCGGGTAGCAAACTGCTGGCAACGCGCATACAGCGTATCCATGCCCGACGCTTTTGGCGATGACTGAATAATACCGGCATTAGGATTCGCATCCATCATGCGCACCAGCCCCGTCAGACATTCCCCGCTCATGACGCTATCGGCATCCAGCACCACCATATAGCTGTAGTTGCTGCCCCAGCGGCGGCAGAAGTCATCAATGTTGCCGCTTTTACGCTTCACACGACGACGACGACGACGGTAGAAAATCTTGCCTGCGCCACCAACATCACGGACCAGTTCCATCCAGGCTTTCTGCTCAGCAATGGCGATGTCGGCATCATAGCTGTCGCTCAGGATGTAAACATCAAAGTGCTCAGCATTACCCGTGCGTACCACGGATTCCCAGGTCGCCCGTAAACCGGCGAAAACGCGTCCCACGTCTTCGTTACAGATCGGCATGATCAGTGCGGTACGGTGCTCAGGATTAAGCGGTTCATCCCCGACGGTAGAGTAAGAAATACTGTATTTATCCCGGCCAATGAGCAGTTGCAGAAAGCCCATCAATGCCGTCCAGAAGCCCGCCGAAACCCAACAGAACAGAATCGCAAACAGGAACAAAATCCCGGTCTGCAACACATAAGGCAGGATCTGCATGACAGACTGCTGCCAGTTCTGGTTGATCATGTCCATGGGGTCCAGCAACGTCCAGCCCTGGTAAGGCAAAATGGTTTTCATATACCAGGTGGCGACCACGGTCTGCATGATGGTGAGGATCAACAGGATATAGCGGCGAATGGAGCCAACGTGACGCCACTTTTCTTCGGCGCGCTGCTCTTCGACCGTCGCATAACGGGGCACAGACTTATGGCCACGTAATGAGTCCCAGGCACGTGCCAGCGGGTTTGTTCGCCAGGCTTCGGGGAACATCAATGAACGCTTCACTTTCGGCATCGCCTTAAGCGTGGTGCGATCAAGATAATCCTTGCCCAACTGCTGGCCGTCAGCGAGGGAATCGGACCAGGCCATTTCCACGCGTGACGATACCGACTTTAAGGGTGCATCGTCAGGACGATCGCTGGCAGCCACATCCCGGCCCAGCGATTCGTGTAACTGGTGAAACGTCTGCGCGTTTTGCAGTGACGCAGCCAGACGCATTTTTCCTGCCGCATCCAGCGGCAGGGCTTCTACATAACGTTGAGGTGTAAAAGTCAGATTATTCATTGGCAGGTAACTGATAGCTCCAGGTTTCCGTCAATGTTTTGTCACCGCTCACCAGCGCTGCGCGCATCTCCGTGGCCTGCTTGTTATCTTTAACACGCAGACGCAGTACCAGACGCCAGCCTTTGGTCACCGGATTGTAGCGAACGCTTTGTTCCACCACTTCACCGTTTTTACCTACGCTGACCTGCGGTGCAACCTGGCTGTCGGCAGGCATTTCACTCATGTCTTTCCCAACGAAATCGATGGTGAAGGCCACGGTGCCATCCGGTTGACGGACTAAATTTGACTGCTTCACGTCGCCGGCTGAACGCAGAGTATCTTTCACCCAGGCAACATCGTCAGAATGCAGTTTGTTTTCATTACGGCCAAAGTGCAGACGATAGTTGAAATCCATCGCTTTGCCCGGTTCTGGCAGGTTTTCCGGTGTCCAGAAAGCCACGATGTTATCGTTCGTCTCGTCGGCGGTTGGAATCTCCACCAGCTCAACGCGCCCTTTGCCCCAGTCACCGAGTGGCTCAACCCAGCCGCTCGGGCGCAGGTCGTAACGGTCATCCAGATCCTGATAGTTATTGAAATCACGGCCGCGCTGTAACAGCCCGAAGCCTTTAGGATTTTCAATCGTATAGGTGCTCACGGCCAGATGGCGTGGGTTATTCAGCGGACGCCAGATCCACTCACCGTTGCCGCTGTGAATCGACAGACCGTCTGAATCATGCAGTTCAGGGCGGAAATTAGACACTGGCGATGGCTGGTTGCGGCCAAACAGGAACATACTGGTTAACGGTGCAATGCCCAGTTTACCGACGCTGTCGCGTAAATAGACTTTGGTCTGCACATCCACCGTGGACTCCTGGCCCGGGTGAATCGTAAAGCGGTAAGCACCGGTTGCGCGTGGCGAATCCAGCAGCGCATAGATTACCAGCTGCTTGTCCTGCGGTTTTGGACGCTCAATCCAGAACTCTTTAAAACGCGGGAACTCTTCGCCTGAGGGCAGCGCAGTATCGATTGCCAGACCACGGGCAGACAGACCATAGACCTGGCCTGCACCAATCACGCGGAAATAGCTGGCGCCGAGGAAGCTGGCGATTTCGTCATCTTTCTTGTTCTTACTGTTCAACGGATACAGGACTTTGAAACCGGCAAAGCCAAGGTTTTTAACCGCATCGGCATCGTGTTTCACATTGCCGAAGTTGAAATAATCAGGACTGTATTTGATTTCACGTACCGTATTGGCGGTGATCTCGTTAATTTTCACCGGCAGATCGAAGTACATCCCCTGATGATAGAATTCGAGTTTGAACGGCGTACGCAGTTTGCCCCAATACGCTTTATCGTGGTTGAACTGAATCTGCTGGTAGTCAGCAAATTTCATATCACGAAATTGAGAGGGTAAATTACTTTTTGGCGCTTCGAAGCTTTTTCCAGACAGATCTTTGGCTTGTTTAGCCACATCATCAAAGTTAAACGCCCAACTGTTGTTGGCATACAAAGCCAGCAGGACTGCCGCGCCAATCCAGCGCATTTTCGTCAGCCCAACATTATTTTTTACTTTAGTCAGCACATCCCCCCCTTTCGTGTGCTTAATACAAACCCGCTTATCTTAATGGATAATTCGGCTTTCCGACAGCTTATGCGCAACAATGTTCCCGATAATCCGCTACTCAGGGGGTGATTTTAGGACAATTAAACGTTACGGGCTCAACTGAGATTCAACTGATAGTAAACTCTGTTATCTGCAGCTAGAATTTCCTTCCGACATAATACGGTTTCAGGGCGAAACCGGCTAAAACGTACTAACGAACTGGAACTTTATGAGTACAATAAAAACTGAGCGTGAATATTTTCTCGACTCCATTCGGGCCTGTTTGATGTTATTGGGCGTGCCGTTTCACGTTTCCCTGATCTATTCGTCACAGAAGTGGGCCGTTAACAGCAGCGAAGCCTCGCTCTGGCTCACCACCCTCAATGATTTTATTCATGCGTTCCGCATGCAGGTCTTTTTTGTCATCTCCGGCTACTTTTCTTACATGCTCTATCTGCGCTATCAGCCTCAGCGCTTTCTGAAAGTGCGTTTAGAGCGGGTTGGCATCCCGATGCTGACAGCAGTGCCACTCATCACGCTTCCGCAGTTTTTTATGCTTAAGGCATGGACAACAAAGTACGCGGACTGGGGCACGCTTCCCCTTTACGACAAATTCAACAACCTGATGTGGGAGCTGATCTCGCACCTGTGGTTTTTACTGGTGCTGTTGATTCTTACCACATTGGGGATGATAACCTTCCGCTGGCTGCGCGATCAGAAGCGTAACATTGATTATCAGCATGTGGGCTGGAGTAAGCTGGCGCTCGGCCTGGTGGTCTGGTGTCTTCTCTGGGGCGGCTTTCGTCGTATTGTGTTTTACACTCACCCTGCGCTGTTAAGCGACGCACTGTTTAATTTTGTCGTGATGCAGACCCTGTTTTACCTGCCCTTTTTCATGTTGGGTGCGCTCAGTTGGAAACATCAGGCATTAAAACAGCTGTTTGTGCGAGTGAATCCGGTGCTGTTTATCGGCGCTGTGCTGCTGCTGGTGGCTTATATCGTCAACCAGCGGACGAGCAGCGGTGAGGGCTGGTTGTATGAGCTGGACGCGTTAATCAGCAGCATGATGGGCCTGTGTATGCTGAACGTCTGTTACAGCCTGGGGCATAAACTGCTTAACTCGCATTCTCCACGCATCATGTACCTGGTGAACGCTTCGCTGTTTATTTACCTGGTGCACCATCCCCTGACGCTGTTATACGGGATCTACGTTACGCCAGTGCTGCATAATAATACGCTGGGCTTTCTGCTGGGCCTGGTGATGGTGTTTGGTGTCTCATTTACGTTGTATGAGTTGCACCTGCGTGTTCCTGTACTGCGCTTTCTGTTTTCCGGTAAACCACAGAAGCGATAACAAAATAAGGCGATCGCTGACGATCGCCTTATTTTAGAGCAGCCACTCGATAGGTAAGCGCCACACGAGTCGAACTTGTAAACGCTGCCACCATGAGCAGCCCGGTTCATGCTTGTGAATCACCTGCTGCGCCTCGCCTGGGTACTCCAGCCAGTTCACCCTGCCCCACTTATCCAGTTGTAAGGTCCAGGCGCGATCGCGCATCGAGTCGCTAAACCGCTGGTGCGTGTCGGCGGCCAGCTTTTCACTTTCGATCACCAGTCCCATTTCGGTATTGAGCACTGCGGAGCGCGGATCGAAGTTAAACGACCCGATAAACAGTATCTTTTCATCTACCGAGAACGTCTTCGCATGCAGGCTTGAACCGGAGTTACCGGTTAAGCCGCGATCGTGCGGCGCGTCGTTCAGCCCGGCCTGAGGTTTTAACTCGAACAGCGAGATACCGTGCCGCAGCAGCTTTTTCCGCCATTTCGCATAGCCCGCATGCACAATGGATACGTCGTTTGCCGCCAGCGAGTTGGTTAAAATAGCAATCTTCACACCTTTGCGCTTTAGGGCCAGCAACTGGGCAACGCCGGCGCGGGTTGGCACAAAGTAGGCGGAAATAATGTCAAACTGACGCTGGGGCGTGCCGATCACTTCCAGCATACGCTGTGGCAGGAGTGACCTACGGCGGGCTTTCCCTAGTCCTTTGCGTGGATCATCGCTTAACAATCGCGTCTTTGCCCAGACAAAGGGTAAGGTGTCCTGCGTCAGTTGGTTAATCAGCGAAGAGTGATCCAGCCGGTCAAGATAATGCTGTACTGCCTCGCTGTCTCGCCATTCCGGTGGCAGCACCACGTCAGGATGCTCTGTTGCCTGCTGTTCCAGTACCTCGTTTAGCGGCGAAACCGGTTTACTGTTCCAGTACCGTTCAAAGTCGTCTGCCACCTCGTTAACCACTGAACCGATAGCCAGCACGTCGAGATCGGCAAAAAGCGGCTCATTACCTGTACCAAAATATTCGTCGCCAATATTGCGTCCTCCCACGACCGTGGTGACGCCATCTGCTGTGAAGCTTTTGTTATGCATACGCCGGTTAAGGCGAGCAAAGTCAGTGAGATAACCCAGGGCACGTAAGGTACGAAAGGAGAACGGATTGAACAGCCGGACGGTAATATTGGGATGATGATTAAGCTGGGCCAGGGTATCGTCCAGCCCCGGCGTATTGTTATCGTCCAGCAACAACCGCACGGTGACACCGCGATTCGCGGCCTCCAGCATGGCGCTAAACAGCAGCCTGCCAGACATATCGTTTTGCCAGATATAGTATTGTATATCCAGCGTCTTCGCGGCTTTCTCCATCAGGAGAAAACGGGCGGCAAAAGCATCGAGTCCGTCGCTGAGCGGATGAATACCGCTCAACCCCGGATGCTGCTGACAAAGTGGAACAAGCCGTTGTTCAAGCCAGCTCTGCTGTGATGGGCTCTGGGGCAGTTCAAACGCTTCGGTCATGGATATTCCCTAAATCATCCTGTCATTTATTATTATTCCTCCGCGCGACAGCGTATGCCAGCGTCGGTTGCACATCAGGCATGCTGATGGCAGCGTTTTTTAGTCTAGACTTAGTCGAACGATCTGTGACTGAGATTTGTCTGGCAGGAGAGGAATATGAGTAACCCGCCCTTAACTGACGACCGATTACGCCATCATCCCCGCCTGTTCCAGAGTTTTTTTCAGGGCAGCTTCCCCTGTTCCACCGCCTGCCGTACACCGGGCAAACGGCTGGATATGGTGATCAGCAGTGGGCACGATATGCTGCTCAGGAAAGACTATGCCGCGCTGGTCGACCTGCGTGTGTTAACCGCGCGGGACGGCGCACGCTGGCACCTGATTGAAAAAACACCCAACCAGTATGACTGGAGTAGCTTTCTGCCCATGGTCGAAGCGGCTCGGGATAATCAGTTACAGGTTATCTGGGAACTGGCCCACTTTGGCTATCCCGACCACATTAATATCTGGAAAGCGGGCTTTGTCGACCACTTCGAACGTTATGCCCGGGAAATGGCAAGGGTGATTCTCGATCAGGGCATCCAGCAGCCTTTTTTCACCCCCATTAACCAGATCTCATTCTGGTCATGGGCAGGCGCAGACGTTGCCTGGTTTAATCCGCATGCCAGCCAGCGCGGTAAAGAGCTGAAGCGGCAACTGGTTCGCGCGTCCCTGGCCGCCATCCAGGCTATTCGCGAAGTGATCCCTGATGCCCGTTTTGTGCTTACCGATCCACTGGTACAAATTGCCCATCATCCTGACAATCCAGACAGCAAACCCGGGGCTGATGCACAGCACCAGGCGCAGTTTGAAGCCTGGGATATGTTAGCCGGTCGGCTTGATAAGGAACTGGGTGGGCGCGAAGATTGCCTGGATATTCTGGGGCTGAATTACTATCCCGATAACCACTGGTTCTTCCCCGATCAGCCGATGGATAAAGACGATCCCGTACGCGCCCCGCTTCATCTTCTCCTGGCCCAGTACTGGCAACGTTACCAACGCCCGATGCTGATAGCCGAAACCGGTGCCGAAGGCGAAGCCCGCGCGAGCTGGTTACAGGAAGTCAGTGAAAACGTTGCCGTCGCGCTGGACCAGGGCATTGCTATGGAAGGGATTTCGCTTTACCCTGTGGTGGAATACCCGTCATGGGCAGATGACAGGCGTTCGCCGGGTTCACTGTTGGGCCTGGCCGATCCCAATGGCAACCGCACCGTGCATGAGAACCTGGCACTGGTGCTGCGGAGCCAGCAGATAAAATTCAGTAAGCGCGATCAGACCTGACGCGACGGGGGTTTGGGATAGCAGGTCTGTGTGTCAACGCCTTCCAGCGGTGGGGCCTGATGGCTGTCGTTTAGCCACGTCACCACAAACAAGAAAGTGACACCGATCAGGCAAGCCGTCAGCAAGCCAATAATTGCAATCAGTTTATCATCTCTCGATTCCATCCCTCACTCCTTTCAGGTCCGGTTGATAAACACTAGCTCATCCAGAGCGTGACGATCAGAACAAAAATGATCAGCGTTACTGACGTCACCGCAAGCACCACAATCGCAAAGTGAGCATCGGCAAGCGGCTGAACCACGGGTTCATCGTGCTCTTCTGGTGGGCTGGGTAACAACATGCTCTTCCTGGTTAACACGTGACTCAAGGCTACATTTGCGGGTTACAGTGTAGAGCAATCTTATTCAGTAATCCGTTCTTTTACAAACCTACGCAGAGGAGACGATACGGCCAAAATACGTTGACCGCTAATCACTGCTTCACCGGCTCGCGCGAAGCCGCGTTTTCAGCAGACCAGCCGCCGCCCAATGCGCGATACAGCTCAATTTGCGCCTGCAACAGATTATTTTTGACCGTGACCAGATTCAACTGGGTTGCAAACAGGGTACGTTGTGCATCCAGTTCATCCAGATAAGAGGCATAACCGTTTTGGTAACGGTTAGTCGCAATGCGCAGCGCCTCGGCAACAAACTGTTCCTGCTTCTGCAGCGCCGCCTGCTGAGCTTCCCCCTGACGGATCGCATCCAGTGCATTATTCACCTCGGAAAACGCGTTACGCACCACTTTCTCATAGCTGTACAGGGCCTGATTCCGCGAGGCCATGGAAACATCGACCTGAGCGGTCAAGGCTTCACGATTCAGTAACGGCGCCAGAATACTGCCCCCTACACTCCACAGGCGGAAGGGATCGTCCACCAGCTGGTGCAACACGGAACTCTGCAGCGTGCCGGATGCAGTCAGGTTAATCCCCGGCAGCAGCTTCGCTTTGGAAGAAGCCAGCGTGGCATCGGCGGCCAGTAGCTGACGCTGCGCCTGCACAATATCAGGACGGCGATTCAGCAAGGCAGAAGGCAGCACACCCGGCATGACCTGCGGCATAATGGCAGTGAATTCGCGCTGGCGAGCGATTTCTCGTGGGTTCATGCCCACCAGGATGCTGAGCGCATTTTCCTGTTGCGCAATTTGGTGCTGGAGCTGCGGCACCTGGGCTTTGGCAGATTCATATTCTGATGACGCCTGCATCCACTCAAGCCGTGACGTGTAGCCCGTTTCGAACTGGCGTTGCGCCAGCCTGAGCGAGTGACTCCGCGTTGCCAGTGTGTCCTCGGTAACGCGCAGCTGCTCATCAAGCGCGCACAGCGTCATATAACCCGATGCAACGGAACTGGCGATGGTCAGTTCGGCTGCAGAGGCGGCGGCCTGTTGTGCTTCCAGCGCCGCCTGCGCCGCATCGATCGAACGGCTGCGTGCGCCCCACAAATCCACATTGTAGCTGGCCTGCAACTGTCCCTGAAAAACGGAGGTGTCATTAGGCTGACCGGTTGCCGCGGACAGCGCACGCTGACGCGTTGCAGCCACGCCCCCGCTCAGCGTCGGGAAGTCGTCCCCCTGGGCTGCACGCAACTGGGCCCGGTATTGATCAACCCGCGAGCGGGCAATCAATATGTCTGGATTATTGCGTAATGCCTGACTTACTAACCGATTGAGGTCTGGATCGCCAAACGCCTGCCACCATGCCGCTTCCGGCGGCGCAGAAGGCCCAACCTGCTCACGCCATTGTGGCGGAATCGGCAAAGATGCCGGGGCTTTGTCGACCTGGGTACTGCATCCCGCAAGGACGATCGCCAGCAGGCCTGCGGCTACGCGATAGCCCATCATGGCGTTTTTTCTCCGTCTGCGCTTGCAGCCGTATCAATACTGACTTCAACCGACATGCCGGGACGAAGCTGCTGCTGAACCTCCGGCGCGACATCAATACGTACCGGAATACGCTGCGCAATTTTGACGAAGTTGCCGGTCGCGTTGTCCGGCGAGATGGCGCTAAATTCTGATCCCGCTGCGGGTGAGAGATATTCGACGTGACCGTGGAATGTTTTACCGTCCAGCGCATCAACACGAATCGTCACCGGCAATCCGGCACGAATATGGGCCAGTTGGGTTTCTTTGTAATTGGCGATAATCCATTTATGGTTCGGCACCACCGACGTCAGGCGCGTCCCGGCCGTCACGTAGGCACCTTTACGCACCGATAACTGCCCCAGCTGTCCTTCATCAGGTGACGTAATGCGCGTGTTATCCAGATCGATCTCTGCCAGTTCCAGCGCCGCGTTTGCACTGGCCACATCCGCCTCCAGCGAGGCGCGGTTAACAATGACCGTTTGTAAGTTCTGCTGGGCGACGGCAACCTGTGCTTCGGCCTGATGCAACTGCGCCAGGCCCTGTGCATTTGCCGCCCGCGCCGCATCGCGCTCGCGAACCGAGAGCGAACCGTCAGCAGCCAGATTTTCGACACGTTTAAGGTCCAGGCCGCTTTTCACCGCCTGTGCTTTGGCGTTTTCCAGCGCCGCTTTATTACTTTGAATGGTTGCCTGCGCGCTGATACGCTGCTGCTGATTATTACTCAGCGCCGCCTGCTTCATTGCCAGTTGGGCCTGGGCCTGGTGCAGGCGCTGACGATAAATACGGTCGTCAATCGTCATCAGTAACTGGCCTTTTTTTACCGGCTGCAGGTCAACCACATTCACGGCCGTCAGATAACCGCTGACCTGCGGGCTGATAAACGTGACCTGCCCTCGGACATAGGCGTTTTCCGTGCTCTGCACGGAACTGGTGAAGGGCCAGAGCTGCCAGGCATACAGAATCACCAGCACGCCAATCACCACAATACCGCTGCCTAAGGCAATGGAGAGAATACGACGGCGATTTGCCCGGTCGCGCTCTGCTGCCTGAAGTTCATCCTGCTGACTCATTATTGCTCCGTTCGTTCTTGTGCGGCGGCAAGCTGACGCTGCTCTGCCAGATTGAATGTGGCCTGTCGCCAGTCGAGATAGCGCCGGCGGGTTAAGCGCCACAGCACCCACATCAGGGTGATCAGCGCCAGCGCGGCCGTCAGCAGATAGGTGTCGTTATAGGCCAGCACGTTGGCCTGTAAGGTTGCGACTGACTGAAGCTGGCTGATGCTTTGCGCACTCAGCAGCGCACTGTCGCTGATTTGACTGTTAAACAAAGCACCATATTGATTAAGCCGTTCGCTGACATTGGGGTCCAGTAACGATAATTGATCGCCGAGCAGGCTGGAGTGATATTTTTCACGCCACGTCTGAAAGGTCCCCAGAATAGCCGAGCCGATTAAGCCGCCCAGGTTTTGGCTCATGCCGAACAGCACCACAAAACTGACCAGGTTTTTAGGCTGGGTCACTACGCTGCCGATCCCCATCAACATCGCCGGGGCCATAAAAAAGGCGCTACCAAATCCCAGTAAAAACTGACTCAAGTACATGTTATTGGCACGAGTGACCGGACTGGACTGCGCATCCATCAGAGAGGCGATGATCATCACGATGAGCGACACCACAATCGGCCAGTTAAGATGGGTAGGTTTAATGGTCAGCGCACTGGCTGCAATCCCGGCAATGACACCGGCGATAATGGCAAAGGCCAGGCCGTGCATCTGATCATTCTGTAGACCCATCTGCTGTAAAAAACCTATCGCACCGGTATTCTGCTCCGCCAGCACGATACGAATCATGATCATCACAATGCCTAAACGCACGATCGACCCGTTGCTGAGCCAGCGCGTGTTGATCAGGGGATTGCGGCGGTTATGCTCAATCACAAATGCGGAGACGATCAGCACTAATGCCAGCGCAGCGCATATCCCCAGCCACGGTGTGCTAAACCACCATTCAATGCGGCCAAGCGACAACACGCCGCACAACAGCGCCATGCCCGGAGCCAGCAGCATAAAGGTGACGAAATCCATCTTTTCGAACGCCTTGATGCGATCGCCCGGCGGCAACTTAACCACCAGCACTGCGCCCAGGGCAATCAGGGCTAAGCCCAGCTCAAACAGGTAAAGCCCGCGCCACTCGTCAAGCTGGAGCAATTCGCTGGAAAAGAGCCGGGCCAGCGGAATCGCTAACTGAGAAACGGTCAGGCCGATGACCAGCGCTTTCAGGCGATGTTTCGCCGGCCACGCCTGGACCTGATAATAGATGCCCAGCGAACTCAAAGCGGCCCCCACCATGCCATGTGCCGTGCGCACAATAATCGCCGAGCTGAGATCGTTGGCAAAAAGATGGAAAAAGGCGACGAGCACATAAAGCACCAGAAAAGCTTCGGTAAACACCCGCAGTCCGAACTGCTGGCGAAATTTCACCAGCAGCAGGTTGATGGAGATATTCCCCATCACATACACCGCCGGTAGCCAGGCGATTTCATTCGAATAAGCCGCAAAGGTGCCCTGCAGATTCGTCAGATTGGCGCTGACCAGCGCATTGCTTAAGGCACCTGTCAGGGAGATCAACAGGCCGATTAAGCCAAATGCCAGGCGTTTAGGCGTTGAATGCAGCGGGGTGGAAGGTGACCCCGGCAGCATGGGTTTTTCATGTGGCAACCATTCACGCGCAGCGTAGGGATTGCGCCGGGCCATAATTACATCGTTCCCATTCGGGTCAGAAGCGTCTCTAACACGCGCTCAACAATCACCAGCTCCTGAGGATCGATATCAGCCAGCAATTCAGTACGCAATGCATCGGCGTGCGTTTTGACATTCATAAAGGCTTCGTTGCCCTTTTCAGTCAGAACCAGATGGCGTTTGCGACGATCTTCAACGGGCTGCACGCGCATCAGCAGATCCTGTTTCACCAGGCGGTCTATTAGCGGCACCATGCTGGCATCCTCCAGCCCCATCCGCTGCGCCAGCTCAGTTTGCGTAAGCCGCTGAGGCTCGCTGGCGATCAATCCTATCGCCATCCAGCTGCTGGTGCTTAATCCGCTGTCTTTTAAGTGACGATCAACGGCCAGGCGCCAGGCATGGGCGGTAAGATGCAGTAAATGCGTAAAGGTACGGTTAGATGACATTTAAGTAGCAACCTAATGATTAGAGATCTAATTAGTTGAATAAGTTATTATACGCAAAGCAAATTGCGAATGAAAAGTGCCTAATCTGTTAAATAATGGATAATCGCGGCAGAATGTTCAGGTTGATACTCTCGTAAAAGTCCTCTGGAGTAAAATACGTGTGAAAGATTCATCAGACAGCTGGGTTGATTTACGTCGCGACCCGAACAGCGGCATTGAATCCATACGGGCGCATTTTACCGGCCATGCCTACGATCCTCACTGGCATGACAGCTATTTAATTGGCGTGACGGAACAAGGGGTGCAGCAGTTCCATTCACGACGTCAACGTCACCAAAGTCGCCCCGGCACTGTCTTTATGTTGGAACCTGAAGAGCTTCACGATGGCGATGCGATTGATGCGCAGGGCTTTACCTACCGTATGCTGTATCTGTCACCTCATCATCTGCATCAGCATCTTGCGCCCGCCTGTCTTGATGGCCCGCCTTGCGGAGAACTGCGTTTTGCCACCACGCTGCAGGATGATGGTCAACTTTCCTGGGCAGTCTGGCATGCGTTTGAAGCGCTGTGGCACGATCATCCCCAACTTATTAAAGATGCGGCGCTGGACCGTTTATTCCGGCAACTTCGTCACTATCCTGTCTGGCATGGTGCGAAAACGGATGCGGCTCTGTCGCTGGCGCATCAGGCTCGCGACTGGTTGATCGCTTATCACGCGGACAATCCCGGGATTGCACAGCTGGCACAGGCCCTCAACGTTGATCGCTTTCGTCTTTCCCGGCTGTTTCAGCAGCAATGGGGCTTACCGCCGCACGCCTGGTTAGTACAGTGGCGGCTCAGCCAGGCACGACGTCGGCTGGCTATCGGTGAATCGCCTGCACAGGTTGCAGCCGAACTGGGTTTTGCCGACCAAAGTCATCTGGGCCGCTGGTTTAAGCGTGCCTGCCAACTGACTCCCGCCCGTTACCAGCAGCTGTGCACAAATCTTCCAGACGCCTGAAAAGAGCCTTGCCACAATGGCTTTTTGTCTCAGGAGAAGAACATGACAGAATCACGATGTGTAATGATATTGAACAGCGCGCTACCCACAGGCAAAGCGGCAAATGCCGCAGCCGTCATCGCCCTGACGGTGGGCCAGCGTCATCCCTCTCTGACAGGTGAAGCCCTTGAGGATGCCGCCACGCGGCGCTTTCCCGGTCTGATTCCCGTAGGTATTCCCGTGCTGGCTGCAGATGTACACCAGCTTAGTGCCTTATGGCATCAGGCTGAAGAGGCGGAATGCGACATTGTGGTATTCCCGGAAGAAGGTCAGTCGACCACGGATTACGGCGCGCTCACGGCCGCAATGAAGACACTGCCGGCGGCAGAATGGCGTTTACTGGGTATCGCGGTAGTCGGTGACAAGAAAAAGGTGCGTAAGCTGACGGCAAAACTCAATCTGTTTGGTTAACGCTGTCGGGGAATGCTGTTTTCGTGAAGAAATTGTTAGTTTGTACACATTTTGTTGTACACATTGCCTGCAAAAAAATTATCTAACCTATTAATTAATAGGCGTTAGCATTTTTTGTCTAATAATTTACTTGTACAATTAAAGTTTCATTGTATAACTTTACAGCCAACGAGTTGTGATCACGACTCTGTAACGAATGATGCATCTGCGTCGCCTCTGAAGGTGTAATGGATTTCCACCCTCAGAGGTTTCTTTTTTGACCATCTGGACCTGTTTACGGCGTTGGGTTCCATTGTATTTTATGCGATGGCTTTTAGGTCTGTTTGTCCTGCTGTCCGCCCGGATAGCTGGCTATTTGAAAGGCTAACACATGCAAAACACACTGCCCCAAACTGATAAAGAGATTGCTGAATATTTTACCGTTGCGGCACATAAGCCTGACAGTGATATGGAAATTCTTGGAATGGTGGTCGCAGAAATTCTGCAGTCAGGGATGGCCGTTAATAACAAAGCGATTATTTCTAAACTGATTCATCGTCTTGAACTGGAACGTGACGAAGTTTCACTCGATGTTTATCGTCACCTGCTGGAGCTGGTGGTCTACAAAACACCTGACGACTTAACGGTATAATCCCTGCTCCATGGATGGAGTCATTTCTCTTTCTCTGGCTTCTTCGTTTATCGATCGGTAACATCTGCCCCTCATTATATCCAGTCTGCCTTGCCTTTCGCGCAAGATGAAAATAAAAGAGCCTGCACAACATTATGATTCAACAAAATGATGTCGCCACCGCTGCGGTTGTGGAAAACGATATCAGTGTGAGGCGCGTATTGCGTTCGCCTGCACTGCTTACCCGAGAATGTCTGGCTGGCGTGATTACCGCCCTGGCATTGATCCCGGAAGTCATCTCGTTTTCTGTTATCGCGGGTGTCGATCCTAAAGTCAGCCTGTTCGCCTCGGTGGTGCTTTGCCTGACGCTGTCCATTCTTGGCGGCCGCCCTGCCATGGTGACCGCGGCAGCGGGATCGGTGGCGCTGGTGATTGGCCCGATGGTACATGTACATGGCGTGGCCTATATCCTGCCTGCGGTGGTGATGGCCGGACTGATTCAGATTCTGTTTGGTGTGACAGGCATGTCCCGGGCGATGCGCTACATTCCACGTTCCGTGATGATAGGTTTTGTTAATGCCCTTGGGGTTTTGATTTTCTTTGCCCAGGTGCCTCATGTCTGGGGCCAGTCACCCTTGGTATGGGCGCTCTTCGCCGTCACTCTGGCGATTGTGCTGCTACTGCCACGCGTGCTTAAAAGTGTTCCTTCTCCTCTGGTCGCCATTGTTGTCGTAACTGGCGTGGCGCTGTTGATGGGCTATCGCGTACCTGATGTGGGAGATGAAGGCCCGATGAGTGCCGGGCTGCCCGATTTCACGACCTTAGCCGTACCGCTCGATCTGCACACGCTGCAGATCATCTGGCCCACCGCCCTGAGTATTGCGTTTGTCGGTCTGATGGAATCGCTGCTAACGGCCAAGTTAGTTGATGACCTTACAGACACGCCTTCCAGCAAACGCCGTGAATCATGGGGACTGGGCATTGGTAATATTCTTGCTGGCTTTTACGGCGGAATCGCGGGATGTGCGATGATCGGGCAGACGATCGTTAACGTGGAATTAGGCAAAGCGCGCAGCCGGGTTTCGACGGTGGCTGCAGGCCTGGTCCTGTTACTTCTGGTCACCGGTCTGAGCCATGTTATGGCTAAAATCCCCATGGTGGTGCTGGCCGGAATCATGATGGTCGTCGCCGTGAAAACCGTCAACTGGCATAGCCTGCAACCTGCGACGCTGAAACGGATGCCCTGGTCGGAAACCCTGGTGATGGTGTTGACGGTCGGCATAACGGTGTTGACGGGTAATTTGGCTCTCGGGGTGCTGGCTGGCGTTATCGTTGCGATGCTGTTATTTGCACGCCGCGTGGCGCATGTAATCCATGCCGAAAGACAGCTAAGCGAAGATGGGCAATCAGTGCGCTACTTCGTGCGCGGACCACTGTTTTTTGCCAGCAGCAACGACCTGTTTGAGCACTTTGATTACGCGCACGACCCGCAATCTGTCACCATCGATTTAACCCATGCACAAATCTGGGATGCATCGACCGTGGCGGCACTTGACGGCATCGAATACCGTTACCAGCGCTATGGCACCCAGGTCACAATTGAAGGCCTGGATATGCGTAGCAGCGACTTTCATCGGCGCTTAACCGGCAATCTGGGCTAAGTGCCTGGCCTGCTGCTTCCGGGCAGCAGGCCGACGGTCAGGCTTGCTGCCGCCGTGCTCTGTAGCGGGCAACCATGGTGATCAGCGCCTGATAAAGCAGCCCGGCATAAAGACTCATTAAAATCGCCAGCCCAATCTCTTTACCCTGCTGCTGCCATGACATAAACCACATGAAGACGCCCCACAGAACCGAAAAAATCAGCCAGCCTCGGACGAATTTCAAAATGCCATTCATAACATCACTCCTCTTTATTGATGCGCTACCTTAGCGGGAGTTGTGGCAAAAAACCGGATCACTGTCGCGAGATGAGAAGTATCTCAAAAAACAAACAAATGGGCTTCGTCGCTTCGCTTTTATCCCCAGCCACCCTATTTTTAATAACGGTCATCTACAATTAGCTTACTGTTAATTTCATAAGGGAAATAGCATGAATCGTCGTCTGACCTTTTTTGCTGCTGTTTTTGTAACATCCACGCTCACCGCCTGCGCGCCACCGCCGCCAGGTCCGGGTTGCGCTGCACCGCCACCACCACCGCACGATCGTCGTCCTCCGCCACCGCCTCCTGCACCGCCAGGACAGGCATTCGCACCGCCGCCACCCGGACAAGCTGAAGCGCCACCGCCGCCACCGCCTACCACGGGTCAACAGACGCCACCGCCGCCAGCGCGCACCTGGTAATCCGGCAGCAAACCATCACACAATTTATCTCTAAATCACGCATAGCCTGACCGCAGCGTAAAACCATACGGTCAGGCTGATTTGCCTGAAGAGAAGTGTTCAGGCTGAGGAAAACGGCCTTAAATCATTCCTGATTTACTGACTGTGAGCGATAAACGCGCCTGACGTGGACGAGTTCCGCCAGGGTTATCGCCGGACGTAACAGCAACTGAAGACTGCCGACCACAAATAACCAGGTGCCGCCGGTCATCAGCGAATCGAAGAAAAAAAGAATGCTCCCCGTCAGAAACCAGATGGCGATAAAAAGATCGTTGAGTGCGCCAAGGGCGCGGTAGCGACGTTCTATTATGATGTGGTCTGAACCGAAATCGATTTCTGCTTGATGTCCGGGCACGGCCTGTCCTTATCTTTTACTGGTAAAAACGACTTATGATAAGGTTAGTGCATCGAAAGCCACAATAAATGCATCATTCCCAATATCTGCATCTTACCTTGGTAAACAGAAACCTTCGCTCGTGAAAAGTAAAGATAAGCAGCCCCCACACTCCCCTATTCTGATCTGAAAATCAGCATGAGATTGACCTGAATTTTATGTCGTTCATCATAAATAGGGAAAACTCCTGTAAAGAAACGATTAGCAGACGCATTCGAAAATGCGTCTTAAGATAGTCTCTCATAAGGAGGAAAATCTGTTCTTTACTGAATTTTATCCGCCTGAATGGTCACAGTGCCTGTATTATCCGCACAGTTGTTATCGCCAATATAAGCGATGAGATAATAATTACTTCCAGCCACGTTGATCTGTTGTGAAGTGCTGCTGATCGAAGAACCCCACCTTGCCGTGCTCATTCCACCAGCCATGTTTACGTGGTCAATCTGACAAGACGTGCCAGAAGCACAATTGGCGCTGTTTGAGGTCAGGTAAATGTTATATGTACCCGCATCAAGATTGAATTTCAGTGGTGAACCGCTTTGAACTTTGCTGTTAACAGCTTCAGGATCAAAGCAGTTGTTTTTTGCATCTACGACAAAAGATGCAGCCTGACTACCAAACGACAGTGATACTAAACTTAATGCGATGAGAGTTTTGAATTTCATTGTTGTGACTCCAGTTTAATTTGACGTGAATGCCTGAGCACTGTTTGGTCTGCATTACACGGACCTTGCGCTCCATTTCATACTGCATTCAGGCTTATGCGATTGCCACGGACATACGTCCGGCTATCGATAGCACGTCACTGGGATTGGCAGGCATGACGCAAAGTACCAACCTCACGCTTCTTCTAGTGGGTTTGTTTGCGGCTTTTTTAAACCGGTTTCGGCGCTACATTACGTGGTGAAGAAATTATGTCAGGCAGGTGTTGTAAGGTCAGGCGTTGATCCGATCAACTTTCGTTTCCATTGGATGATTTAACGATAAGCATAACGTGGAGTGAAACCTGAATGACTGAGATGTGAACGCGCAACGGCAATCGAAAAACGTAATACCAATAATAAAACAGGGAATGGATAGGCGATCCTGCCGCTGTACTGCAATTGAAGCATTTGCGTTATTAGCAGAAAATTGTCACGACCTGATTAGCACGCCAGGAACAGCTGAGGGCCGGTCCACAGACCTCGGCGTAACGCTCCACAATGCGAACGTGATGAGTGTACTGAAACATACATCAGAATCAGATTTTTTTAGACAGAAAGAGAAATGGCGTCAAGAGGGGATGTCGGGACTCAGGGGCTCAGGGACTCAGGGGCTCAGGGGCTCAGGGGCTCAGGGGCTCAGGGGCTCAGGGTGATACTTGAGGCACATATCCATAGCAAAACAACTTGAAATTATAGGAAATAGTTAAAATCATCGTCATCTCGCGTTTTATTATGGTCTGAGGCTTAAGATTTCAACGTTCCTGCCGATAATCAAAATGTAATTGATAGTACCTTATATTTATAGCCCGTTTCGCTATGCCCACATCCGAGTGGGCTTTTTTATGCCTGCCGCATGCACATCGTGCCTTTTACTGATCAAAAGTCATTCAGTTATATCTAAAAGACAGGATCACTGTATGCTTGCACAGTCAGTCGAGACTGACTGCTGGATTTTCCCTTGTAACAGTTTCTGCCTGTGTAACGCAGGCCTTTTTAATTTATTGCCTTGCCTGCTCTGACAAATTCAGCTGCCATTCTGTAGACCTCAGCCTGAAGCGGATTAGTTTCCTTTTCCATCCACTCTTCAAGTATTTCAGCAAGTTCCAAATCAAAAAAATTATCTTGCACATCAAGCAGTTCTAGTACGGCTTTACCGATAGCGGTGAAGATGACATAGGGCCGTTCATCATAGTCGTCCATGTGTGCCTAAGTTGTGAAACGGATGTGCATCATAGCATATTAAATGAACAATTAATTTTATTCCTGGCATCACGGCTGCTGTGCTTTTCTGGTTCACTCCTGCTGACGCTAAACGTTGTCGTTTATGCATCTGGCTTTATCCTTAACGCCTCGCACCAGTGTCTTCCGTTTCCGTTCCGGCACAGCCTGACTAAGCCTTCCACCGCGACATTTCCATGCAGCAGACCATTTACGAACGGCTCTGTGATCGATACCAAAGCGCTTTGCCGTAACCTTATGCCCTTCCACGCCGTGAAGATAATGCTGTGCGACCTGAACCTTAACGCTGAGAACCTACTTGCTCATAAAAAACTGCACCTTACTCAGTTGGGTGTCAAACTGTTGGGGTGCAGTTCACGTCTAAACCCTGGTTTAATTCTTGTATCTTTTTCGATGTTCTTTGCATACGTCGATCACTGTCCCCATAGACTTCCCAGAATAAGGATGATCTCTTACTTCAGTCTGAAACCCGCCATCTTTAGGGGGCACCAGGTGATCAACGGTAATGTTTTCCAGCTTCGTCCACATAGGCAGGCTTAACCCATCATGCTCAATAATGGCCTCGATAAACGCGACAGCAAACACAATCTCACCAGCTTCGTCCTGAATGATTTCGTACTTGAAGTATTTATCGTCCACATTGTTGATGTAGATAGTTTTAGCAACAGATAAACAAGTCATGAGCGCCTCATTTCATAAAAAAAATTAATAGATTAGCTCAACATCCATGACATGGTGAGCCTTGAACCTATCTTTTGAACTTTTTTTTATAAAAAATGTGAAAAATCACTAATGTGTATCAGTTCATAGCCAATATCGTTTCTGTAGCGCTATCTGATGGTTTTAACAGCTCTGGCTTAAAGCCAGGCAAGAAGCAAAAGCTGCTTTTCCTGGACCAGATTTCAATTTCACTTTTCGTGACTTACAAGCAAAAGGTATATCGCATCTCGATGGCAACATTTATACCAAACAGGAAATTTCAGGGCATAAGAACGTGAAACAAACCGCACGTTACAACAGGAAGAACGTGTTTTGCTGGTTGTCGGAGGTCAGAAACAGGATTGATATATTATGAAGACATATTAGGACGTGGGACTTTAAAAACAAAAAACCGCCCAAAGAGGCGGCTTAAACGACATTGCTACTACTTGATTTTATTGGTGTTTCAATATGGTGCCCGGGCGGGACTTAAACCCGCACGACCTTGCGATCGAGGGATTTTAAAAGCTATTGAGGCTTCTTATCAATCATAATCTCATGATACATAGCGACTTTTAACGTAACTATGCCAGCGCATTACTGCTACATAATTTGTTTTTACCGCCACGAAAATCACCAGTCGCCAGGGCTTTCATCGTATATTTTTCGCACGGCAAACTTAAAGATATAGTACCCAATAACCAGCCCCATTAAACTCGCTACGGCAAGGTAATATTTGTATACGTTATGAGAAAAAAACAAATACCAACCCACATAGATGAGCGATAGACCACATATGCCGATACCGATGCCTTGAACAATGCGAGATATAGCAGCAAGCAGAAAATTTTTCATATTTTTACTTTCTCAAAAAAAAAGCAGCACGTTTGGTGAAATTTTTTTCTATCTGTTACCCAAAGCTGTGCAGCGTCTTCAAAGGGTCTGGTTTTATCAGCCACTAAAAAATAAAGGAGATCCATATCACCCATGCGCCTTAAGGTGTCATAGATTGAAGGGTTTCTTCGTTGTAAATCTCTCGATACGTAAATCGCACGCGACATTGCAGCCCCTAGAGACATGATACTGCCGATAGTTAGCCCGGAGGCAATACGAGGAATTAAACGTGAAGAGAAAAGATAACCCATGTTGGCAGTAGCCAATTGGTTGAATGTCATGCGGCCAACAAAATTCCCGCCTCCCTTAGCGGAAATCTCTTTCATCTTAGTGAAATCAACGTGTTGAAAAAAATTATCCATAAAAATTTTAATAACTTTTTCAAGATTATGCCTAGACGCCATCCCATGCTTTACTAATCGTATAAGTCTTTCTTTATCAAGAGAATTTACATATCGATCATCAGTATGGAAGAAATCATTGCCCAGGTAATAAAAATCGACGGGCAAGCTCATAAATCCCTGTATAAACCCCCGAAACATGTTGCTGTCCAAGTGAATAGCTTCTGCCATTTGATCAGCCAGCTTTCGCGAACTTATCATCGTTACCTCCATGTTTCCGACATAAATGACTATCTTCAAAGAAGATTATCTTAACTTTTTTATTAATAGTTTTCACACTTACGCTGACTATAAAATCATTAAAACTATAAACGCTGCTTGTTAAGCATAACCTAATGAAATATAAATTATTTTTCCTTTGAATACATCAGCGTTTGGCTAGCATGGCTCATTCGAGGTTTGTTAGCTCGAATCAAATACGTGCGCTGTAAAATTACAACCACCTCGATCCGTATTGTGCAAAAGATTGCAATGTTCTTATCATCTTTCTTATGCACCCTAGCCTCCCGCTTTTGGGCCGGAGACACAAACATCTGTAAATTATAAAGCCGCCTGCGTCAGTCAGATCCTTACGGTAATCATTTAGATCATTTTTACATCATAAGTTTATCTGCTCAGTTTACTGACGCTCGGACGCTGACTTTTGCAAACGCTTGTAAAACTGTCTAACCGTCTAAAGACAGATTATAAAAATGCCATCGCCAAGTCATCGCCATTTTGCTGCCACTGCCGAATTTCAGGCACAAAAAAACCGCCCAAAGAGGCGGCTTAAACGACATTGCTACTACTTGATTTTATTGGTGTTTCAATATGGTGCCCGGGGCGGGACTTGAACCCGCACGACCTTGCGATCGAGGGATTTTAAATCCCTTGTGTCTACCGATTTCACCACCCGGGCGAGGTATAACTGGAGGCGCGTCCCGGAGTCGAACCGAGGTACACGGATTTGCAATCCGCTGCATAGCCACTCTGCCAACGCGCCTAAAACTGATATGCTGCCAGGTTGTCCTGACCTGCTAATTTGGAGCGGGAAACGAGACTCGAACTCGCGACCCCGACCTTGGCAAGGTCGTGCTCTACCAACTGAGCTATTCCCGCATCATCTCACCATTCAGTTTGCTGCCTGCTGAAGGGGTCGATTTTTACTACGTTTCATCGAACTTACTGATTTTTCTTAGCTTCTGCAGCAGTGCTGCCGTTCGATGCGATGCATTCTACTGAGATGACGCGATGAGTCAATAAAATTATCCCCACATTGCGTCCGTTTGCTGCTTTTTAAATCGTATCGATCACGGTTCGAGCAAATCCCCACGCGCGGCACTCAAATACTGGAACATTGACCAGAAAGTCAGCACTGCAGCAATGTATAACGCAACAACACCTACGCCGACGACCATGCTGTCCGGACGCCACAGCAAGGCAAAAAGTGAGAACATCTGGGCCGTCGTTTTCACTTTACCAATCCAGGATACGGCGACGCTGCTGCGTTTGCCAATTTCCGCCATCCACTCGCGCAGCGCAGAGATAATGATCTCTCGCGCAATCATCGTTGCAGCCGGCAGGGTGATCCACCAGGCGTGAAAGTACTCCGCAACCAGCACCAGAGCAATGGCTACCATAACTTTATCGGCAACAGGATCGAGAAACGCACCAAAGCGCGTGGTCTGCTTCCAGCGGCGCGCCAGAAAGCCGTCGAACCAGTCAGTTACGGCTGCGACAATAAAGATTAACGCGGTAACCAATGGCGCCCAGTGGAACGGCAGATAGAAAGCCAGCACAAAGAACGGAATAAGAACGACGCGAAACAGGGTAAGACAGGTCGGAATGTTAAATTGCATATGCTGGTAACTGTCTGGATTGGGTGGTGTTTGGCATATGTTCCTACATTGCCCACCCTGTTTCAATGCTAGTGTTTCAACGAGTAGTAGATTTTTTCTGCCAGGGCATGCGATATGCCCGGTACATTTGCGATCTCCTCCACCGATGCATTCATCAGTGGCTGCAGGCCGCCCATGTACTTGAGCAGCTGCTGACGTCGTTTTGGCCCCACACCTTCAATGCTTTCCAGCGCACTGGTGTTTTTGACTTTAGCTCGTTTTTTGCGGTGGCCCGAAATTGCATGATTGTGAGCATCATCACGAATATGCTGGATCACGTGCAGGGCTGGTGCGTCGGGTGACAGCGAAACGCCCTCACCTTCTGCCTCAAAAAATAACGTTTCAAGTCCGGCTTTACGATCGCTGCCTTTTGCCACGCCCAGTAAAATCGGACGTGTTTTGTCCCAGGAAACGTCCAGTTCGGCAAACACCTGCTTTGCCTGGGCCAGTTGACCTTTTCCGCCGTCAATGAGAATCACATCGGGAATCTTGTCCTCCTCGATAGCTTTTCCATAACGACGACGCAGCACCTGATTCATCGCGGCATAGTCATCCCCGGGCGTAATGCCGGTAATGTTGTAGCGGCGATAGTCGGCGCGCAGGGGGCCGTTTTGATCAAATACGACACAGGACGCGATGGTCTGCTCTCCCATGGTATGACTAATATCAAAACACTCCATCCGGCTAATCTTATCCAGCTCCAGAAACTCGGCTAACGCCGTCAGACGCTGATGAATCGTCGAGTGCTGGGACAGCCGCGTTTTTAATGCCGAACCGGCATTGGTTCGTGCCAGCTTGAGATAGCGTGCACGATCACCGCGAGGCTTACTTTGAATATTCACTCTACGCCCGGCTAATTCCGTCAGTGACTCGGACAGCAGTTCGCGCTCAGGTAAGGTGAAATCAAGCAAAATCTCGCTGGGCAACGAGCGCATCTCACTCCCCTGCAAATAAAACTGCCCGACAAACGTTTGCACGACTTCCGCCAGATCGGTATCGGCAGGAACCTTGGGAAAATAGCTTCGGCTACCCAGCACTTTACCCTGACGGATAAACAACACATGCAAACAGGCCATCCCGGCGTCATAAGCCACGCCAATCACATCCAGATCGTCGCCTTGGTTTGACACAAACTGCTTCTCGGTGACGCGCCTGACGGCCTGAATCTGGTCGCGCAGACGGGCCGCTTCTTCAAACCGTAGGTCGTTGCTGGCATCTTCCATGCGGTTGACCAGTAAATTCAGCACCTGATCGTCTTTGCCTGCCAGAAACAGCCGCACGTAATCCGTCTGCTGTGCGTACTCTTCCTCGCTGACCAGCCCGGCTACACAAGGCCCAAGGCAGCGACCAATTTGGTATTGCAGACAGGGACGTGTACGGTTGCGGTAGACGCTGTTCTCGCATTGGCGAATCGGAAAGACTTTTTGCAGTAATGCCAGCGTTTCACGCACGGCATAGCCATTGGGAAAAGGACCGAAGTACTCCCCTTTTGCGTGTTTCGCGCCCCGGTGCATAGCCAGACGGGGATGGGCATCGCTGCTGAGAAAAATATAGGGATAGGATTTATCGTCACGCAACAGAACGTTATAGCGTGGTTGATAGAGCTTGATGTAATTGTGCTCAAGCAACAACGCTTCGGTTTCAGTATGGGTTACGGTGACATCAATGTGATGAATGTTACTCACCAGCGCTTCGGTTTTTCGGCTGCCTACGTTCGTACGAAAGTAGCTCGTAAGCCGCTTTTTCAGATCTTTGGCTTTGCCGACATAGATAACCGTTCCGGAGGCATCATACATCCGGTAGACACCTGGCTCGCTGGTGACCGTACTCAGAAAAATTTTAGGATTAAAGAGGTCACTCACTACTGATTAACGGCTCCGCATTATACAGGCCATGTCTGATGGCCAGATGCGTTAACTCTACATCGCCACTGATATTCAGTTTACTGAACATCCGGTAACGGTAACTGTTAACGGTTTTAGGACTGAGATTAAGCTGCTCGGAAATTTCCGTCACCTTTTGTCCCTTGGTGATCATCAGCATAATCTGCAATTCCCTTTCCGACAAACAGCTAAAGGGAGATTCGGCTTTTTGCGGCTCAATCTGGCTAAGTGCCATTTGTTGAGCAATGTCCGATGCAATATAGCGCTGGCCTGCTTTGACCGAGCGAATTGCGTTCACCACTTCCTGCGGAGCGGCGCCTTTACTCAGATAGCCCGCAGCACCCGCCTGCATCACTTTCGCAGGCAGCGGATTTTCAGTATGGATGGTGAGCATGATAATTTTGATATCGGGATTGTAGCGCACGATTTTACGCGTGGCTTCCAGCCCACCGATACCGGGCATATTCATATCCATTAAAATGACATCGACCTGGTTGGCACGACACCATTTAACGGCATCTTCGCCACAACAGGCTTCTCCAGCAATCACCAGACCTTTAATATCTTCCAAAATACGGCGGATACCGGCACGTACCAGTTCATGGTCATCGACAAGAAGGACAGTGATCAACGCGAAGCACTCCGCAGCTAATTAAGAGGTAGCATTTAACGATTGCAAGCGGCAATCATACCCGTTTTTGCATTAAAAGCCCATATACAAGGTGATGTAAGGAAAGTATTCAATGATTTATATCATCTCATATGGCGGGAGATCGGTTCACAGCGATGAGAAAATGGCTGACAAGATTAAAAATTTAAAAAATATTCATTTTCAATAAGTTAAATAATATCTAATTGATTCAAATAGCACTTTTTTTCACAAAACTCAGCGCCATCACCCTCAACTATTCCCGTCCGTTATTTATTAATTTACCTGAACAAAACGGAGGCGGCATCCTTGGTTTTGTGATGCGCTCAGCAAGCTGTATCCCCTGTGATATACTCTCGGATTGCTATGCGTACAGATTGAAAAGACGACGTTAACCACCAAGGAGACATTCATGAGCGATGAAGATTTCGCTACCTCGCAGGAAACGCAAAAATTATCCGATGAAGTGGCTTGCCTGAAGATGATGATCACATTGATTCTAAAAGGAATGGGCCAGGCAGATGCCGGTAAAGTGATTATAAATATGGAACGCTACGTTAAAACCTTAGGTGACATGCCGCAGGCAGAAGTGTTTAGCAACACCATCAAACAGATCAAAGCCGCCTATCGCCAGTAACGCTAAGCTGCCCCCGTATCCGGGGGCACACATCTAACCATGCGGATGCCAGTTAACCGATACGCCGAGAGAAGGAAGCACCTCTTCCGGGCTGAATCGTCGTGTACCGCGATATTTTTCTGCCAGTGCCGGCTGGGTGACCGGAATACGAATGGCAAAAAGGTTGTCCTCAGACTGAATCAGACCCGGCGTTAATGGCTGATACACGACCTGATGCTGTTCGAACATTTTTTCCAGCATTGGCGTGGCCGAACTGATAATAAATTCAATACCGTTAAGCTCTGCAAGCTGAACGGCATGCCAGAGAATATTAAGCGGCAACTCAGGGTCCACTTCCAGCCGCGCCGAGAAACGCGACATCTCCCATACCTTTTCATGATTAAAGGGTAATACGATACCCTCGGTTTGCTCGGGTTCAGTCCAGGGCATCAACCGCGCACAGCCACTGATGCCACTGCGCACACTCCATGCAATCAACCAGGTTACATCAGAGCGATCAAAACGATCATACTCTTGACCAGGCGTGCTCAGACGCGGTGGAATCGACCAACCTTCACCCCGTGCAAACACGCTGTAACGGTAACTGCCAAGCTCGGCAAGCAAGGAGGATGGCATATCCTTTAATTGCGTTTGAACTATTTTCATCATGCGCCTCTGACATCCCCATGTTTGCAATGATTTCTTTGCGTCTGCCCAAGAACGCATCAGCGCAGGGTAGACAAGTGACCTCAACGAGGGAACTACTAAAGTTGGCAGTTGCTTTTCATTTAAATCAGTCCAATTGCTGCGGCATAGCAGGCAATTTGAGTTTTATTAGAAACATTAAAACGTTTTTTCATATTTTTTTGGTAAAAATTTACGGTGTGCTCAGAGATCGATAAAATAACTGAAATTTCTTGTGAGGTTTTTCCTTCAGCAGTCCATTTCAAAATTTCCAGCTCACGCTGACTAAAATCATTTCCCTGAACCATCAGCGCTTCATCATTCAGGCGTTCGAGCAAGTATAAGCTTTGTTCAGCCAAAAAATGCAGCCTGGCCTCGAGCTCAACTCGCCGACAGTCAGTAATAAAGGGACGCTTTGATCCTATAGATAATATACCAACGGCTCGATTTGATGCCATTGCAGAACACGAAAATCCGCTCAGTAGCCCAAAATTACATGCGTCCTGCCACATTTCTTTTGCGCAACTAAACAGTTCCGCCGTCCATTCGACCCCTCTTCCTGAGCGCTGACAAAGCTGTAGCACGGGATCGATGGCATAATAATTCTGTTCTTTATAACGTTTAATCCATAATTTAGGATAAGTATCGTGCAAATAAACGCGTGGCCGGGTAAAGGGGACGCGGTGCTGGATGAAAAAAGCGAAAAAATCAAAACCCAGTGACTGGATATAATCCTGCAAAAGCCCCTTTAATTCTTGGGTCGTGGCTAATGCCTGAAATTTATTTTCAGTTTCAGCCCGCCAGGAAAAATAATCTTCACTTGTCATATTGCCTCAAATCCCACTGCATGCTTGATATTTTTTCAACAAAAATAATTTACCCTGTGTCATGGCATCATAAAAAGCTTTATTTTCATACACTCTTCAGGTCATTTTACAGGCAAAAAGGTGAAAACAGAGTGTAGAGGAATGCCTCAGGCGATTTGAGTGGCTCGCAACAGACCAAATAATAAGATTTTTCTTATATTTTTTCAATCTTTTAACACGGCGCCTGTTAAGAAATAATACTCAATAAGTTACGATCCGCAACTTATTATCCGTCCTGAGGGCGCTATGACATCGGCGCAAATGCATGTACACATTTTCCGCATCAGCCTGACTGAGGACAGTTTTCACTCAAGCCCAAAACGTGGTATTGCCCCTAATAACAGCCAAACCCAGAGCGCTGTTTTTTACTGTACTGAGACAAGAAGAGGCTGGCTAAAAACTATTCACCGGCGCGCAAAAACACCTGCTGGCGATGCTACGGGTCAGGGTTTTAGTGGGAAGCCTCACATTAGGGGAAGGCAGAATGCCCGACAACATTAATAAGCCTGTCAGGCTCTCACTGTGTTTATAACCTAACGTGCAGCTTTAACAGAAAGGATATTTTATTGAAATAATAGCCTGTTATTATTGTCATATGAAATCCACGCCGGCAGCGATTATTTTAAAGAAAAAAGAAGATATCAACTATCAGGAAAAGCTGTAATTGTTAATCACAACTAACAAGTCACCACTGTGACGCTTTTTCATCTTCATCAATATCACAGCACGACCGTAACACACAAAAAAGCTGCGACGGAAAGTATATTTTTAAATATAAGAAAAAGAAATCAATATAATCATTAACGATTTCATCCGAAAAAAGAGATAATGCATTTTATTAAAAATAAAAAATCAGCAATTAGCATCGGCATTCGTCAGCACACTATCTGCAGAAACCCGCTCCGCGCATGCCTAAATGAAAGTGTGTGGCATGAGCCGTATTATAATCTGGCCCAAGCGCATTGCCAAAAAAGTCACAACCAGACCGCCATAATCCATGAAGCAATAAGGCTTTATCGTCGGGTTGCTGCCAGTTTTTACTCACCACCAGCCGTTGACCATTGGTCAGTCGATAGGCAGTGATATCCCAGGCATCAGCGCTGGCATGTTCACTTAATCTTCCCTGAGTACGATGATAGACATTGCGACACGCATAGCTGCCAACATGCTCAATACCCGCCAGCTTGCTGCCCGATTGCTGCAGAATCTGCTGACTGCTGTGAACGACATACATAGTCGCTGCAACGGCCATCGGACAACTGGCCAGAAAACTGCTGTTGAGAGAAACGGTGCCAAATTTTTGCACCCGGAGCGGATGCTCAAGCGGGCACCGGCCGGTAATGGGCGGAGGTTGACGAAAGTTAACGAATCCCGACTGCTCTGCGCGACGCATCACGTCCAGACAGGCTGCGGGATCATTTTGCAGCCGCTTTAATTTCAGGCGCGTCATCCAGCCAGGTGCGTCGGTCACCGAAAGGGGCGTAAACGGATTAAACTGTGCGGGTAAATGCTCTTTCAACCAGGGCAGACTCATCCACCCTAGCCCGATCAATACGAAAAGCAGGACAAGCGTGCGCATAGTGCCTCTGATGGCGAAACGAAGAATAATGAGCAAGTGTAGAAGCGCGCTGCCTTGTCTGCCCTGCCGATGACACAAGGTGATGAAAGATTACCTAATCTGACGTAAAAAACGCCTGCATAAGACAAAAATGCCGCTTTGATGAGAATGTTGTCTGATATTGTTAAAAAATCATTACCGTTTTCATTCCTACTTCCTCTATCTTATGCCAAATTATTTCAGGCAGTCATCCTCAACAGCCATCAGAGCTGACACAACATCAAGACAGGAAAGACAATTTCATGGTTGATCAATCTAATCACTCGCAGAGCCCACAAGGCTCAGACACCTTGCGGCGTAATCTGCATAACCGGCATATCCAGCTCATTGCTATCGGTGGCGCTATCGGAACAGGTCTGTTCATGGGCTCGGGTAAAACCATTAGCCTGGCCGGACCTTCGATCATCTTCGTCTATATGATCATTGGCTTTATGCTGTTTTTTGTCATGCGCGCGATGGGCGAATTACTGCTGTCGAATCTGGAATACAAATCTTTCAGCGACTTTGCAGCTGACCTACTTGGGCCGTGGGCGGGATACTTTACTGGCTGGACATACTGGTTCTGCTGGGTAGTCACCGGAATAGCCGATGTGGTGGCGATCAGTGCTTATTTCCAGCTCTGGTTCCCCGGCTTTTCAATCTGGATGAGTGCGCTGCTGTGCGTGTTTGTCTTCCTGGCGTTGAACATTGCCACGGTGAAAATGTTTGGTGAGATGGAATTCTGGTTCGCCATTATCAAAATTGTGGCCATCGTCGCGTTGATTATTACCGGGATCGTATTGGTTTCCATGCACTACCCTTCGCCAGGTGGCGGCACTGCATCCCTGAGTAATATCTGGGATCATGGTGGTATGTTCCCTAAAGGACTCAGCGGATTCTTTGCCGGTTTCCAGATTGCGGTTTTTGCCTTTGTCGGCATTGAACTGGTGGGTACGGCTGCGGCTGAAACACACGACCCGCACAAGGTTTTACCGCGTGCGATTAACGCCATCCCGCTACGCGTCATCATGTTCTATGTTCTGGCCCTGATGGTGATTATGTCGGTCACGCCATGGACAGAGGTGATGGCCGATCGCAGTCCCTTTGTGGAAATGTTTGTCCTGATTGGTCTGCCCGCTGCCGCCAGCATCGTTAACTTTGTGGTATTAACATCCGCCGCCTCATCCGCCAACAGCGGGATTTTCTCGACCAGCCGCATGCTGTACGGCCTGTCACAACAGGGCGTGGCCAGCCGTGCTTTTGGACGTTTATCCGCACGCGCCGTCCCCACGACGGGCCTGTTCTTTTCCTGCTTCTGTTTGCTGTGCGGCGTGGCGCTGATTTATCTGATCCCCAATGTGATGACGGTATTTACCCTGGTCACAACGGTTTCCGCCATTCTGTTTATGTTCGTCTGGACCATTATCCTGTGCAGCTATCTGGCCTATCGCAAAAAATTCCCGGAACGCCATGCGGCCTCGAACTTTAAAATGCCGTTAGGTAAATTCATGTGCTGGGTTTGCATGGCTTTCTTCGTGTTCATCCTGGTCTTGCTGACGCTACAGGACGATACTCGCCAGGCATTAATGGTGACGCCATTGTGGTTTATCTTGCTGGCCGTGGGCTGGCAACTGCGCCGACGCAAACACCGTTAAGCGCCGTTAAAAACGCAAAAGCCCGACACGTGTCGGGCTTTTTTTATAGCTGATCAGCGATATGACTGAGACTGCGTTTTAACCCGCGTTCAGTGGTCGGCAGGCGTTGCGGATGAGCATCCGGTTGTTGTGCCGTGCCCAAACCGAACGTGAAGGTGTAGCGGTTATCTTCCCCCATCCGCAAATCGGCGATAGTAACCTGCCCATCATGCTCGCCCATGGCATAAAAGCCGTGACTAAACCAGGCGATACGTTCTGCAAACGCGTTACCTTTAAATGATGAAAATAACGCAGGATGACGTGGCCGCCATGTGACCTTCACAGGGCGACCGGGCGACAGCAAAGACCAGTAAGCCTCGCCATAACGGTCCGGTGTGATAATCACGCTACGCCAGACAACCGTATTTAAGGCCGTTGGCGTTACCAGCACCTTATTCGTCGCAATGCCCTGCTGTTGAAGCGACTGTTTGATTTGGCCGTCTGCGACCTGCTGAATCACAACACTCCAGACCAGATAGGCCGAACTGAACGCCAGACCTGCGCAGTTCCAGCGTAATCCCCGATCGCTTCGCCGCCATAACGCCACACATAACCCCACGATCAGCGGTAAGGTATACAGCGGATCGACGATATAGATGCTGCCAATGGCGTAAGGATGATCGGTAAGCGGCAATCCAAGCTGTGTGCCGTATACCGTCATCAGGTCGAGAAGAGGATGGGTAATAAGCGCCAGCCAGACAGCAGGCCACCAGGTTATCCATGTCGCTCCTGCACGGCAAAGCCGCGCGACCAGCCAGGCCAGTAACGGGGAAATCAGCGTCAGATAAAGCAGCGCGTGACTTTCAGTGCGGTGCAGCGTCATATTGCTGATGGCATCACCGTGATCGATAAAGACATCCAGATCGGGCAATGTTCCCGCTATCGCTCCAACAAGGGCTGCCTGCCAGGCCGGAACGCGGCGTCCCATCACCGCCATGGTGACTGATGCGCCCAGTACGCATTGTGAAACAGAATCCATCAGGCCACTCCGTTGTTTGTTCCTGTATTCAGTATGGCCGCGTTCTCTTAGCGCACCCGAATCCCTTCAATAATAATGCGCTGAACGTTCTCCACCGTCTCTTCGAAAAACAGGGGATTGCTGAGCTTGCTTCCCGTGATGGCTTCGACCTGGCTGGCAAAATCAGCATAGTGCTGTGTGGTTGCCCACAGCATAAAAATCAGGTGTTGAGGCTGAATACCCGCCAGCCGGCCTTCGGCTATCCAGCGCTGTATGATCGCTGTTTTATCGTCCATCAGCTTTTTTAAATCCCCTGCCAGCTCACCTTTTAGCAAGGGTGCGCCCTGAAGCATTTCGAGGCAAAACAGCCTTGATGCCTGGGGATGATCGCGGGACACTTCCAGTTTCAGACGAATATAATGACGAATGGCTCTTAGAGGTTCCTGATCGTGACTGAGTGCGCGCAGAGGTGCCAGCCAGACATCCAGGATCTCTTTTAACACGGCGATATAGAGCGCTTCTTTCGAGGGATAGTAATACAGCAGATTCGTTTTGGAGACGCCGGCATGTTCAGCCACTTTTTCCAGCCGCGTACCGTGAATGCCAAACTGGGAAAAAAAGCTCAGTGCGGCATCCAAAATAGCCGTCCGTTTGGCTGCAACAGCCACTGCGCGGCGCGTGGGCACTGATGTTTCCTTTTTCATAGGCTTTCCCCTTCACGTTAACTGTACGCATCATAGCAACGCACTGATTTTACGCCACTTGTGGCGGTACACTTCCCTAAGCGTTAGCACAGGGCGGTAACGCTTAGAGAGCGAGCGCCGAGCGAATCCCTGCCTCTGCGGCTCTTGCAGCAGAAGGTGCATTGGTTCAGGCGGTTTGCGCACTGCCCTTCGTCGCCTTCAATCATCCCGCGCGGAGGAAGGGGGAAACGCTTTGCGGCGTTTTAAACGCAGTTCACTCATTATTACGCCGCATACGATAAAAGCCGCACCGAGTATCGCTGTGGCGGGTAAACGTTCTCCCGCGATGCGCCCAACGACGCCCGCCCATACCGGTTCTCCGGCATAGATCACCGTCGCCCGCGTGGGCGACACGCTACGTTGTGCCCAGTTCATCGTCACCTGTATCAGTGCACTGGCCGCGCCCAGGCCGATCGCACTGAGTAATAACGGTGTCGACAGTGCAGGCAACGTTTCTCCATTGGGAAGCATAAAGCAGAAGGCACACAGTGAAGCGACCGTGAGTTGAACAAAGGTCACACGACGAACATCAACATGCCCGGCAAAGCGGCTGATAAGGATAATTTCGCCCGCGATCGCCAGCGTACTGAGCAGCGTGGCAATCTCGCCCTGATTCAGCGTAACGCGTCCATCCTGCGGTCCCGCGACCAGTATTAAACCGCAAAATGCCAGTAAAATACCTAACCACGCCATTAACCGGGGTGGTCGACGCAGAAACAACCACTGCAGGAGCGGCACAACCGGAACGTACAACGCAGTAAGAAAGGCTGACTGGCTGCTGGAAATGGTCTGCATTCCCCAGGTCTGTAAACCGTAACCACCGGCGATGGTCAGGCCGATAAGCGTCCCCGCCTTGATTTCGCTTCCACTCATGGCGGTAAGATGACGGCGAAAAAAGAGCGCCAGTAATACCGCTGCCGTGGCAAAACGCAGCCCGACAAAGAAAAAGGGGCCGGAATGCTGCATCGCCCGATGCACCACTAAAAAAGTCCCGCCCCAGATAACCGTAATGAAAATAAGTACCCATTCCTGACGCGTTATGCGCAGAGTCAGTCTGCGCGTCGTATCCGACATAGTTCACCTGCCTGGTTGATTCAGGCGCTATTGTGGTAAGTGATGCCGGGTAATGCAATCTCATCCGCCATCGGGCTATGAATGAAGGCCAGCAAACGGCGAATCAACCTGTTGCATTAGGTCGTGACAGGCTTTGTTCCTGCGGGGCGAACGCGTCAAGGATTTCAACATGCCATTGCGGGTCAGCATCTGACTACTTTGGCTCGCTCAGCATGCGCTGTTACGTAGCCGGGTTCGCCAGGGCTGTCAGATACCTGACTAATGAGTGTTACCCACAGATAGCGTCATAAAACGTATACCACAAGCGTCAAAATGGCTAAATAACAACCAAAATAGTGATTTTTTAGCCGGGAAGTTACATTTAGAAACAGAGTTATCACTAAGAATCGCCCTGGAAATAGAACAATAACCCCACCAAAAGCCCATTTTCAGCGTTTTTTAAACCGTTACGCTTGCGGCTCTCCAGCAGTTGCTCAAAGCTCTTCTATACTTTTGGGTGTGTTGAATAACCCCCCGGAGAGATCAATGGCTAAGATTCTGGTGCTTTACTATTCAATGTATGGACACGTTGAAACCATGGCTAACGCCGTGGCCGAAGGTGCCCGCAAGGTACCGGGTGCGCAGGTAGACCTTATGCGCATTCCCGAAACCATGGACGCCGAGCGCTTTGCAGAGGTCGGCGGCAAAACGCAGCAATCTGCGCCTGAGGCCACGCCAGAGATACTGCCGCAATACGACGCCATTATTGTCGGTACGCCTACCCGCTTCGGTAACATGTCTGGTCAGATGCGCACCTTCTGGGACCGCACCGGTGGCCTGTGGGCATCCGGGGCGCTCTACGGCAAAATCGCCAGCGTATTTGCCTCCACTGGTACAGGCGGCGGACAGGAACAAACCATTACCTCTGTCTGGACCACCCTCGCCCATCACGGCATGGTCATCGTTCCCATCGGTTATGGCACCAAAGAGATGTTCGATATTTCGCAAGTCCGTGGCGGAACACCTTATGGTGCCACCACGCTGGCGGGCGGAGATGGTTCGCGTCAGCCTTCGGAAGAAGAATTGATCATTGCTCGTTTTCAGGGCGAACACGTTGCCGGGCTGGCAACAAAACTTAAGGACTCATCTTCCTAAAGGAGATCGCTATGTCGAATAGTCAGGCAAAAGCACATCATGTTGGCGAATGGGCCAGCTTGCGCCACACCTCGCCAGAAATTGCCGAGGCCATTTTTGAAGTCGCAAACTATGACGAGCGCCTTGCTGAAGAAATCTGGCGTCAACAAGGCAGTGACGATGTTTTAATCCGCGCATTTGAAAAAACCGATGCGGATGTCCTTACCTGGGACGACAAACCCGTAGAACGCAAAAACGTCTGACAGTGTGGCGGGTTATCCCGCCATGCTTTTTTTACTCGCTGACCAAGGAGAGCTGCATGTCTTCCTATCAAAGCATCAACCCTGCTAACAACCAGTTAATGAAAAGCTGGCCTTCCCACGACAGCGCGGCAGTTAGCCATGCGCTGGAAACGGCCGATCACCTGTACCACTCAGACTGGAGCAAAGGCGATATTCAGCCACGCCTCCAGGTGCTGAAAAAACTGGCTGACCTGATTGATGACCGAGCGGAAGAACTGGCAAGCATCGCCAGTAAAGAAATGGGCAAACTGATTGGCCAGAGCCGCGGTGAAGTACAAATTTGTTCTCAGATTGCCCGTTACTATGCCGAGAATGCTGAACGCATTCTTAAGCCACAGCCTTATAACAGTGAACTCGGGGAAGCCTGGGTTGAATATCACCCTATCGGTGTTCTGGTGGCCGTTGAACCCTGGAACTTCCCGTATTATCAGTTAATGCGCGTACTGGCACCTAACCTGGCGCTGGGAAACCCTGTCCTGGCTAAGCATGCCAACATTGTTCCGCATTGTGCTGACGTGTTTGAAAAACTGGTCGGGGAAGCAGGTGCGCCCGAAGGGGCCTGGACTAATCTGTTTATCTCAACCGATCAGGTGGCAGAACTCATTGCCGATGACCGTGTTCAGGGCGTGGCGCTTACGGGTTCCGAACGTGCCGGGAGTGCTGTTGCAGAGCAGGCAGGCAAACATCTGAAAAAATCGACGCTTGAGCTGGGTGGCAATGATGTTTTCGTTGTGACCGAAGATGCCGATCTTGATGAGGCGGTGCGTCAGGGCGTACAGGCGCGACTGAGCAACTGTGGTCAGGTTTGTACTGCCGCCAAACGCTTTATCCTCAATGAGAAAATTGCGGACACCTTTATTGATAAGTTCAGCGCGGCGCTGAATGCAGCAACCCTGGGCGATCCACTGGATGAGAAAACGACCCTCGGCCCCCTTTCCTCCGCGGATGCGCGCGATCGTCTGGTAAAACAGGTTGATGAAGCGGTGGCGAATGGCGCGCGGCTGATTACCGGCGGCAAAGCCGTGGCGGGTGTAGGTTGTTTCTACCAGCCGACTGTATTGACCAACATTACGCGCGATAACCCGGCGTACTTCGAGGAGTTTTTTGGCCCCGTCGCGCAAATGTACGTGGTGGCTAACGATGCTGAAGCGGTGGCGCTGGCCAACGATTCGCATTACGGCTTAGGCGGTTCGGTGTGGACCCAGGATATTGCCCGCGGTCGTAAGCTGGCCTCCGCCATTGAAACAGGCATGGTGTTTATTAATTCGCAAAGCGACACGTCCGCTGAGCTTCCGTTCGGCGGAGTAAAACGTTCCGGTTATGGACGCGAACTTTCCGACCTTGGCATTAAAGAGTTTGCTAACCAAAAGCTGGTTGTGGTTGCAAGCTAAGCATAGCGTTGCCATAAAAAAACCCCGTCTTGACGGGGTTTTTTATTTTCAGGTGCTGAACAGGATTAGTTCGCTGCCGCAGGTTGCTTCGCATCACCATTTTCAGTTTTGGCTGGCGCAGTATTGGCGGTGGCATTATTGCTTCCCGCCTGTGGTGCAGCACTGTCAGCCTTAGCCTTATCATCAGCCGCTTTCTGCGCTGCCGCCTTATCTGCCTTGGCTTTTTCGTCAGCCGCCTTCTGAGCAGCGGCCTTCTCTGCCGCCGCCTTGTCAGCATTAGCCTTATCATCGGCTGCTTTTTGAGCAGTGGCTTTGTCAGCAGCGGCTTTATCCGCTTTGGCCTTTTCATCAGCCGCTTTATCGGCAGCGGCCTTGTCAGCCTCCGCCTTTTGCGCTGCGGCACTATCGGTTGCCGCTTTTGCATCGTCAGGTTTCGCCGCTGCAGCGGGCTGTTCCGGCGCCGCAGGCTGCAGTGCTGTGCCCTGAAGCGAGCTGTTTAATACCTGGGCAAACTGATCCCAACTGCAGTAACCGTTAGCGTCTGTCTGGCAACCTGCCAGTTGCAGCGTCACGCGCTTAGGTGGCTTCTTCAGGCTCAGTACTTCTGCATCGCGCAGTTGATCGGCTGTTTGATAAACGTATTCGATTTTCAGCAAATCTTTGTTGTTTTTCGCATCGTGCCAACGCTCAAACACCACCTGCCCGCCGATCGGCGTTTTTTCGTAGGTATCAGGTAATTCATAAGGCTTAACCTGTAACGCACTCAGCAGTGACGCAATGTTGGAATCATGCCCAACCATCAGCGTGACTTTTGGCGAGTCTGACTTTTCCTGATCGATAAGCTGGCTGCGAATGTAGTCCACCAGCGGCGCAGCGACATCGCGTGCCACATCTGGCGTGGTGAACAGCACATCCTGATAGCCATTTTTAATGGCTGAAAGCGCCTGCCACTGTTCAGGCGTTTTGATTTGTCCCCAGGCAACCTGATCCAGTGGGAAGCCTTCGTAATATTGCAGCGTAAAGGCATCCATGAGTGAATTGCCCACTTTAAGTGGCCCGTTCACGCCAGGTTCTTTGCCGTTTTCCGCGATAAATGTGTTCTGACCCGTACTCAAATCGCACTGCTTTTTGTTGTTACAGGCGGGAGACGATTTGTAATCAACAATCTTTTCAAGACGCTGGAAAGCGGGTTTCAGTGACAGTTTTTCATTGGCTGCGGTCATGCCCGCCAGCGCTTTTTTGATGAATTCTTCATTACCCTCAGTGATAACCGGATTAAATACCGGGTCCATGCTACCCATTTCATCCTGATGGGTAACAGCAATATCACAACCTGGGAAAGCACCATTCACAAAGAACTGCGCCGTCGCCACGGTGCGCTGCAGACTGTTTGCATAAACAAAGACGCTGTTGCTGTCCGGGCAGACGCCGTTCTTAACCAGTCCCTGCTGCGCAAGCCACTGACGCGTATAATTACCCATATACACTTCCAGCACACCGCCTTTCGTGGTCAGTTGTCCACCCGGAACATCCCATTCCGGCCAATTTTTTTTCGTGGACTGTGCCAGCACGCTGCCGTTATCCGCAAGCGGTGCACGCAGGTTATGGCGGCTGAACATCAGCACCTGTTGTAACTGCATATCGTTGTCAGCGGCGTGTGCCAGCGTCCCAATCGGTAATGCAGCAAGTACCGACAATGCGCAAAGACTCAGTTTCTTGATCATTGTGCCTATTCCATTCATTCAGTAAAAAAACACTCTGGCTATCAACCGATTAGCACGCATCAGAGCGACGTGGCGAATAGTGTAACTCAGCTTGCCCCCGAAAAGCGCCAGGCAACAGTAAAAACAATTAATGGACTATAGCAGAGATGCTGGACGCCGTTCAAAACCGTACAGTTTGCTGAAAACGAAGAGATAATTAATGACAGGTGGGGAGGAAGGAATGAAACGAAACAGGCCAGCACGCTGTGCTGGCCTGTAAAATGTGGCGGAGGAAGAGAGATTCGAACTCTCGGATGGTTTCCCATCGGCGGTTTTCAAGACCGCTGCCTTAAGCCGCTCGGCCATCCCTCCGGATTGTAACACTACTGCAAAGGCAAGATGCTATTACTCTGTCTTGCCGCTTCATGCCTGACTGGTCAATGAAGTGGCGGAGGAGGAGAGATTCGAACTCTCGGATGGTTTCCCATCGGCGGTTTTCAAGACCGCTGCCTTAAGCCGCTCGGCCACCCCTCCGCAATGACGCGCACTATAAACATCCCCTATGGAGATGTAAAGCCTGTGATAATCCGTTCGCCTGAAAAACAGCCAAATTCGCGTTATTCGTTGGCGAAATCGCCATTCTGCTCAAAGAATTAACGCGTTAACGCGTAAAGAAGGGTAAAACGGCTTTTCCCTCTCTATAGTGCTGCGTATTCTCAGCACATATTTGGTGTTCTGCCTTACAGGAGCGCAACATGGACAGAATAGTTTCTTCATCATCGCGACAGTCATTACTCAGCACACATAAAGTGCTGCGTAACACCTATTTTCTGCTGGGCCTTACGCTTGCCTTCTCTGCACTAACGGCTACCGCCAGTACGCTACTGGCATTACCGGCTCCCGGCTTGATTCTGATGCTGGTGGGCTTCTATGGCCTGATGTTCCTGACCTATCGCCTGGCTGACAGCCCTATGGGCATTTTAGCCGCGTTTGCCTTTACAGGCTTCCTGGGTTACTGCCTGGGGCCCATCTTAAGTTCCTTCCTGACCGCGGGAATGGGTGACGTGATCGCGCTGGCGTTAGGGGGAACGGCGCTGGTGTTCTTCTGCTGTTCAGCCTACGTGCTGACAACAGGTCGTGACATGTCCTTCCTGGGCGGCATGATGATGGCGGGCTTCGTGGTGTTACTGGTTGCCGTTGTGGCTAACCTGTTCCTGCAACTTCCGGCGCTGCACCTGGCGATCAGCGCGCTGTTTATCCTGTTCTCTGCCGGTGCGATTTTGTGGGAAACCAGCAACATTATTCATGGTGGCGAAACCAACTATATTCGTGCCACGGTAAGCCTGTATGTTTCCCTGTATAACATCTTTGTTAGTCTGTTAAGCATATTAGGTTTTTCCCGCAGCAATTAATCGCCGTAGTTGAAGCGACGAAAACCCCGCCCCGGCGGGGTTTTTGCTTTTTCTGCGCTGTCAGTTTGGTAAACTGCAGCCCAAATAACGATGAGGAAGCACGATGAACTACAACGGTGATGAAATCGCTGTCGATGCCGAAGGCTATTTGAAAAACCACCATGACTGGAGTGAAGGGCTGGCCCGGCAGATTGCGGAAAGCGAAGCTATCGTGATGACTGATGCCCACTGGGAAGTGGTGCACTTTGTGCGTGACTTTTATCTGGAATTTAATACCTCGCCCGCCGTACGTATGCTGGTAAAAGCCATGGCGAAAAAGTATGGCGAAGAAAAAGGGAACAGCCGCTATCTGTTTCGCCTGTTCCCGGAGGGGCCCGCTAAACAGGCGACAAAAATTGCCGGCCTGCCCAAGCCCGCAAAATGTCTTTAATCAGCCGGTGGTAAAACGCTGTGGGATGTCGGCGGGCTGATGCGGCTCCACCCACACGTTCTCCACCTGTGCCGTGCGCGGCCCTCCGGCCTTTAACCAGGCCACTAAAGCCTCCACCTGCTCTGCTTCACCACTGGCCAGCACTTCAACGCGGCCATCATCGAGATTACGCGCATAACCTTTTACGCCGAGCGCATTGGCTTTCGCCTGCGTGCTGTAGCGGAAACCCACGCCCTGCACGGTGCCCTGTACCCAGGCTTTGTAACACACCATCGCCATGGTTCTCTCCTGCTGTTCGTTGCAATTTGCCGTTATCCACTGGACAATAGCGCCTCATTTTTTCAGGTAAGCATAGCAAACTATGACAGTTCGATTGATTCTCGCCAAGGGACGTGAAAAGTCCCTGCTCCGTCGTCATCCCTGGGTTTTCTCTGGGGCGGTCGCCCGTCTTGAAGGTAAAGCCCAGCAGGGGGAAACCATTGATGTTTGTGACAGTAATGGTAAATGGCTGGCGCGTGCCGCTTATTCACCTCAGTCACAAATTCGCGCTCGCGTCTGGAGCTGGCAGCAGGACGAATCTATCGATATCGCTTTCTTTGTCCGCCGTTTTCAGCAAGCACAAATCTGGCGCGACTGGCTGGCGGCACGCGACGGACTGGACAGCTATCGCCTGATTGCCGGCGAGTCCGACGGCCTGCCTGGCGTAACCATCGATCGCTTTGGCCACTTTTTGGTGCTTCAGTTGCTGTCTGCCGGGGCCGAGTATCAGCGCCCTGCCATTATTTCAGCGTTGCAGCAGTGTTTTCCGGATTGCGCTATCTACGATCGCTCCGACGTCGCGGTTCGTAAAAAAGAAGGGCTGGAGCTGACGCAGGGAACCGTAACCGGTGAACAACCTCCCGCGCTGTTGCCGATTACGGAACACGATATGAAGCTGCTGGTGGATATCCAGGGCGGCCATAAAACGGGCTATTACCTGGATCAGCGCGACAGCCGCTATGCAACACGACGCTATGCAAAAGACGCTCGCGTGCTGAACTGCTTTTCGTATACCGGGGGTTTTGCCGTCTCGGCGTTAATGGGCGGTTGTAGAGAAGTGATTAGCGTTGATACATCACAGGATGCGCTGGATGTGGCACGTCAAAACGTTGAGCTGAACGGATTAGATGTTTCCCGTGCTCAGTTCCAGCGCGATGACGTCTTTAAACTGCTGCGCCGCTATCGTGATAATGGTGAGAAATTCGATCTCATCATCATGGACCCGCCAAAGTTTGTTGAAAATAAAAGTCAGCTTATGGGCGCCTGCCGTGGCTATAAAGACATCAACATGCTGGCGATTCAGTTGCTGAATCCCGGCGGAATGTTACTCACGTTTTCCTGCTCGGGCTTAATGGCTACTGATCTGTTCCAGAAAATCATCGCCGATGCCGCACTGGATGCAGGCCGTGACGTACAGTTTGTTGAGCAATTCCGTCAGGCTGCGGATCACCCAGTGATTGCCACCTATCCGGAAGGCCTTTACCTGAAAGGTTTCGCCTGCCGCGTCATGTGACTTGAAAAGACTGTCCTCGCCCCCATCTATGATGCAGGACAGTATTTTTCGGAGGTCATCATGATTGCCAGTAAATTTGGTATTGGTCAGCAGGTTCGTCATCGGTTATCCGGCGTGCTGGGTGTGATTGTCGATGTCGATCCTGAATACGCGTTAGATGAGCCACAGCTGGATGAGATCGGAGCAGTCGATACCATGCGTAGCGCGCCCTGGTACCATGTCGTGATGGAAGATGAGCAAGGCAGTCAGGTACATACCTACGTCGCCGAAATTCAGCTTGCTGGAGAAACCAGCCCGGAACATCCCGAGCAGCCGTCGATGGATGAACTGGCTGCATCTGTGCGTCAGCAGCTTCAGGCGCCGCATTTGCGTCACTAACAGCAGGCGGCAATCTGTTTGCCGCCGCTGCATTTAATGCCCCAAACCCAGCCGTGGGATCTCAATTTTGGGGCAGCGATCCATAATAACCGTCATCCCCGCATCCTGGGCCAGCACCGCAGCCTGCTCATTGATCACACCCAGCTGTAACCAGAGCGTATCTGCTCCCACTGCAATGGCATCCTGCGCCACGCCCCAGGCCGCTTCTGAATTGCGGAACACATCCACCATATCAATTTTTCCAGGGACTTCCGCCAGTGAACCATAGGCGGTTTGTCCTAACAGCGTTTGGCCTGCCAGCTTAGGACTTACCGGAATCACCTCATAACCCTGGTCGAGCAAATACTTCATTACGCCATAACTGGGACGTTCCGGGCGATCGCTGGCACCGACTAAGGCAATACGCTTTGTCCGGGTCAATACGTCGCGAATAGTCTGATCATTCATGCGCTTCTCCTTTGAGTCTGCTCTTCATTGTAGATGAGCCTTGATACTCATGACGTGAGTTGCAAAGACATATTGTGCCGCTTCGTTAGAATAAATATGTATAATTGTAAACTTAATGCCATAATGTAAGAATTTGCTACATCCATCCACTGTCAACCGGAGTCGAAATGAAGCTGTCAATGGCTGTAACGGGGTTCATTGCGCTCCTCGTTTCGGCATCCTGCTCTGCAATTACCCTGAAACTTGATCCCCAGATCACCTTGATGGTTTTAGATGGTCGGAAGATTTCTGGTTCACTGCTGAAAGGGGCTGACAGTTTAGAACTGGAGCGTGGTCAACATCAGTTTTTATTTCGGGTGGAACAACAGCCGGGTGACAATAAAACCGTTGCTCAACGCTATCAGTCTGTCCCGATGATTGTGACCTTCTCAGCTCAAGCAAAAACCATTGCCATCCGCCTGCCGCAGCTCAACAATCCACGGGAACGTCATAATTTTGACCGTTCACTGGCCTTCAGGCTGGTGGATGAAAAAGGCAAAGAGGTTTTTAGCGTGCGTGACCGTCTGCCTGTTACAGCCGGTGCGGATGTTGAAAAAGCGATGGTCGATTACAATCGTATGGGATTAGCGGCTTCTGTACCGCAATTCGCCAATCTCACCTCGCCATCCCCGTCGGCACAACTCACCGCCGACCTTGCCTGGTCTGTTGACACCACAACTCCGTCACTTCAGCACTGGTTTCAGCGTTTCGATGAGGCCACGCGTCAGCAGTTTATAAATCTGGTCAAAATGTTGCGTGCAAGTTGATAGTCTGAAATAGCACGAGGTAAACTGCTGCAACGGGCGATTTGCTCCTTTGCATCAGGATGCTGTTATGGAATACACCCTACGTACCCTTGGAAAACAAAAACATATCGCGCTGGTCGCCCATGACCACTGCAAAGCCTCTCTGCTGGACTGGGTCACACGTAATCAGCCAGCGCTCGAACCCCATATTCTCTATGCGACAGGCACCACGGGTAATCTGATAAACCGTCACACCGGCCTGAACGTCAATGCGATGCTGAGTGGCCCAATGGGCGGAGATCAGCAGGTTGGCGCATTGATTGCCGAGGGTAAAATTGACGCACTGATGTTTTTTTGGGATCCGTTAAATGCGGTTCCTCACGATCCTGACGTCAAAGCCCTGCTGCGTCTGGCCACGGTTTGGAATATTCCGGTTGCAACCAATCGGGCAACTGCCGATTTTATTATTCAGTCGCCGCTGTTTGCTCAGTCCGTCGATATACGCATTCCAGACTATGAACGCTACCTGGCTGAACGTCTGAAATAACTCAGGCTTTGCGCAGCACCGGCACGTCCAGTTCACGAAATGCCTCGACAAAGACCGACGGTTGCTGCTTATCGAAGAGCAACCAGACCTGCTGTCGCGCGCGCGTGAGCGCGACGTAAGCCAGTCGGCGCTCTTCTGCATCGGGAAAGGCTTCAGGCTGAGGCAGCAAGCCTTGCTCAATAATTGACTCGCGCTGAACCGCGGGAAAGCCCTCTTTGCCTTGTTGAAGCCCCAGCAGAATCACGTAATCGGCCTGCTGGCCTTTGCTGGCATGAATAGTCAGAAAGTCGATGTTTAATTTTGGCCAGCGGGTTTTGGCTTTATCCAGTAAATCCGGGCGCAAATAGTGATAGCGTGCCAGTAGCAGCACTCGCTCATCGGGTTTTGCATAACCACTCAGTTTATTCAGCAGCGCCTCCAGCTGATCCTGGGGCAACAGCGCGATAGACTTTTTATTGCCTTTAATCAGGCTGTTTAAGGGCTTACGCAACTGATGCGGATTTTGCTGAATAAAGCGGTTGGCAATCTCGCCAATACGATCGTTGAAGCGGTAAGTGGTGTCCAGCACGCAGCGGTCGCCCTCACCGAAATAGTGATGAAACGCCGTTGTCAGGCTCATTTCAGCCCCACTGAAGCGATAAATCGCCTGCCAGTCATCCCCCACAGCAAACAGCGTGGTACGCTTGTTTTGCTGGCGCAGTGCGCTCAGTAAGGCCGCGCGTTGCGGGGAAATGTCCTGGAACTCATCCACCAGAATATGCTTCCACGGGCTGATAAAACGGCCCTTTTCCAGAATCGCGACAGCCTGGTGAATCAGCCCTGAAAAATCGACGGCGCCCTCATCTTTAAGTGCACTCTTCCAGGCTTTGAGCAGCGGTGCCATCAGTTTGATCCGTTTACTGAACAGGTCGCGTAGCGCGTCAGGGACGTCCGCAATCATGGCGGCCTGCGCGCCACCGTGCATGCGCATCAGACTCAGCCAGCGTTCAAGGCGGGGAGCCAGGCGCTCAGCTAACCGATCATCTTGCCAGAATGCACCTTCGCTGATCTCCCACGCCAGTTCATCACGCAGCCATTGCCGCCAGCCATTGGCCTGAGCCTTCTTTTCGTTACACTGTTGCCGCCAGTGCTCGACCAGCAACGCCCGGCGTGCGCCGGCGTCGCTTTCCAGTTTACTGATAACAGGCTGTTTATTGCTGCCTTCGCGAATGATATGCAAGGCCAGGGAATGAAAAGTACGCGCCTGCATATCGGCCACATCTAGCCGACGTTGAATGCGGTCATTCATTTCTTCAGCCGCGTGACGGCCAAACGCCAATAGCAGAATTTGATCGGCGGAGGCGAGCCTGCGCGCTAATAACCAGCCCGCGCGGGCAACCAGCACGGACGTTTTACCGCTGCCCGCACCGGCAAGCACCAGCACCGCATCTTCACCATTGACCACGGCTTCGGCTTGTGAGGTATTAAGTGGTGTGGACTCAACCGTGGCGAAGAAATCCTGATAGCGGGTTAACATCGCGGCCGTCCAGTCGCGGTTGCGCTGGCCGATTGCCGCGTCACCCTGCTGTAACCAGTGTTGGCAAAATGCCCAGTTTTCACGGCAGGAATCAAAACTCTCGATGCGGGATAGCGGCAAGGGTAAGGCATCGAACTGCTTAAGTATCTGGTTCTTAACGGCCTGCAGTTCACTGCGCTTTAACCAACGGTCCTGCTCGCTGAAACCTTGAATTTCCTCACGAAGATCCTGTAATACTGCCGCGCATACCTCACTCATTTCATGGCTCCATGCCTGCCATGACTGCATAAGGTAGTGGTAGAAACGTTGGGTCTCCTGCCATTCGGTGCCATGCAAACGCACAACTTTACCGTCCGCCAGCAAAAACTCCAGCTCTCCCCAGACCATGCCACGCTTACAGGTAATGTCGGACAGTTGATTAAAGGGGAGCAGATATTCGTGTTTATCGCCGCTGACTTCAACGCCAGCGGCCAACAGGCGAACCCGATTGTAAGGATGCTGGGCAAGCCGTTTGCCCATGGATGTTGCTTTAAGTTCCACGCCGACACCAACGACCGATATAAAGAGTAATCGGAGTTTACCTGTCAGACTCTTGACGCTCCAGCCTTAAAACACGGTAAACTGCGACATATCTTGCGGAGTGCAAAAGGAAAAGCGGGTTATGCGCACTGTTTTAAATATTCTCAATTTTGTTTTAGGTGGATTCTTCACCACGCTCAGTTGGTTGTTCGCAACGCTTATCAGCGTTGTACTGGTTTTTACCCTGCCGTTGACGCGCTCCTGCTGGGAAATCACCAGGCTCTCGTTTCTGCCGTTTGGCAATGAAGCGGTGCATGTGGACGTCCTGCGTCCCGACAGTAAAAGTCACATCATGAATACGGGGGGAACCTTCCTGAATATCTTCTGGCTGATTTTTTTCGGCTGGTGGCTGTGCCTGTCCCACATTTCAGTCGGTATTGTGCAGTGCATCAGCATCATTGGCATTCCAGTAGGTATCGCAAACTTCAAGATTGCCGCCATTGCACTCTGGCCGGTAGGTCGTCGGGTTGTCTCTGTCGAAGAGGCGCGTGCCGCGCGTGATGCCAATGCCCGTCGCCGCTATTAATATTCTGTCGGGATGGCGCAAGTATTTTTTTAACAGCACCTGGCGTTACCTGCTGCGTATCCTGTTCGCCTTGAGCGGATGCGCAGCGGTTCCCTGGTTACTGCAGCAGATTGACTGGACCATTCCCTTGACCCTTGGCGTGGTCGCCGCCGCGCTGGCCGATCTGGATGATCGGCTGGCTGGGCGTTTAAAAAACCTGTTAATCACCCTGTTGTGCTTTTGTATTGCTTCGGTTTCAGTAGAGCTGTTATTCCCTCACCCGCTGGCCTTTATTGTCGGCCTGGCCATCTCCACCTGGGGTTTCATTCTGCTGGGCGCGCTGGGGCAGCGCTATGCCACCATTGCTTTCGGCGCATTGTTGATTGCCGTTTACACCATGCTGGGCATCGGACTTTTTTCACAGTGGTATCTGCAGCCCATGCTGCTGCTGGTCGGCGCGCTCTGGTATAACCTGCTGACGCTGTTGGGCCACATGATGTTTCCCGTTCGCCCGGTTCAGGAACAACTGGCAGCCAGTTTTTCTCAGTTAGCGCACTATCTGGATGCCAAAGCCAACCTGTTTGATCCTGATGCCGATGACCAGGACGATGCGACTTTTGTTGAGGCGGCCATGGTGAACAGCCAGCTTGTCGCCCAGCTCAATCTGACCAAAACAACCCTGCAGAGCCGTTTACGTGGCGACAGGGGTTCGCGTGGCACCCGGCGGAGCCTGCACTACTATTTTGTCGCCCAGGACATCCACGAACGCGCCAGCTCGTCTCATCTTCAGTACCATTTACTGCGCGGCAACTGGCGTTATAACGAAATTCTGTTTCGCTTTCAGCGCCTGCTTAACATGCAGGCTCAGGCATGCCGGCAACTGGCCCGCGCGCTTTTACTGCGCGAACGTTGGGAACATGACAGTCGTTTTGAGCGCGTTTTTGAGCGTTTACACAACGCTATTCAACGTCTTGAACAGAGCCATCCGGATGCAGCCCATACCGGCGCGCTGTTTTGGTTATTACGTAACCTGCAAGCGATTGATGCGCAACTGGCCTCTATTGAGTCTGAGCAGGCACTGGCGGACGATCCGCAGCACAGCGACAATATGCTGTCGCGCGAGGAGCTCAGTGGCTGGAGCGACATTAAGCTGCGCCTGAGCCGCCATCTGACGCCCGCCTCTGCGCTGTTTCGTCATGCTGTCAGGATGTCAGTGGTGATGTGCGTCGGATATGGATTTATTCAGATCACCGGTCTGGAGCGCGGCTACTGGATCCTGTTGACCAGCCTGTTTGTTTGCCAGCCCAACTACAGTGCGACCCAGCGCAGACTGGCACTGCGCATCGGGGGAACGCTGGCAGGCATTGCTATTGGCTTGCCTTTACTGTGGCTGGTGCCCTCTGTGGAAGGCCAGCTGTTTTTGATTGTCGTGACCGGTGTCCTGTTCTTTGCGTTTCGCCAGGTGCAATACGCCCAGGCAACCCTGTTTATTACCCTGCTGGTTCTGCTTTGTTTTAACCTGCTGGGTGAAGGTTTTGAAGTGGCATTACCCCGGGTCGTTGATACGCTGCTGGGCTGCGCGCTGGCCTGGCTGGCGGTCACCTTTATCTGGCCTGACTGGCGCTTTCGCCAACTTCCGGCCGTCGCCACACGAACGTTGAATGCTAACTGTCGCTATCTTGATGCCATTATGGAGCAATATCATCAGGGTAAAGACAATCGTCTTGCTTATCGTATTGCCCGTCGTGACGCGCACAACGCTGATGCCGAGCTGGCATCGGTAGTATCCAATATGAGCAGTGAGACCCGCACCAGCCTTAAACTTCGGGAGTCGGCGTTTCAGTTACTGTGCCTGAATCACTCCTTCCTGAGCTATATCTCTGCGCTGGGCGCGCACCGAGACAAAGTGACGCAGCCTGCCCTGCTGGCGCTGCTCGACGATACGGTATGTTATGTCGAGGATGTGCTGCAGACGGATGTGGTCAGTGACAGCCGGGCAGAAAAAATGCGTATTGAACTGGTGCAGCGCATCGCGCAGCTCACTACCGAGCCGGACCCACGTGCGCCGCTGGTGCTACAGCAACTGGGTTTACTGGTCGCGCTGATGCCCGACATTGCACGCCTGCGACGCACACTGGGCAAACGCTAACGGCCTTTTTCTTTCCCCTCCGACATCATCAGTGCGGCCTGATACCACTCGCCTAACTCGGTTTTAATGGTTTGCGGCAGCGCCGCCTGATGATGACCGGAAATCGCCCCTTCAAGCGCTAACAGCGTTTTGAGGCCAAGATGATGGTTGTTGCGTCTCAGTTTTAACCAACACTGTTTGGCCCCTGCTTCATGCAAGTGTTTTACGGTACAGATACCTATCTCATGCAGCATCATTTCCAGTCGCAGACTGACATTCGGCAGGTCTTTTAAACGCACCTTGCCCTGGCGGTCATCTTGTTCACGCCGGGCGGTTTCCAGTGAAGCGGCAGACAGCGCGACCAGATGCTCTGGGTGAGCCCACAGGTTGTCATCGACCTTATAATAATTCAGGCTGACCGCTATCCCGCGTTTGCGAAACGTAAGCGGTTCCAGCGGCTGTTCTGCCACATATTCCCGTAATTCTTCACTGGCGCGTAAATAGAGCTGATCTTCTTTTATCAGTGCAAAAACGACCCGTTCAACCGCCAGGGCATAGCCACCAAACTGGGTACGGGATTGAACATGACCCAACGGGGCCAACTGCTGTATTGAGCGCAGGATGACCCGCTGCTGTTTCTTCATATCATCACCTCCTTGTAACAAAAACCTGTTAAAAACGTTACTATTCAGACGGTTAGAAGATAAGTAAATTCAGTAACAGGTTCAATGAATAAATCCGTTTAAACACAACCTTGTGCAAATTTTGCGAGGCATTTTCAGAAATTCAGGTTGATCTTTATCCAGGATGTCATTACTGTATATCCATACAGTCAACTGCTGAGTGAATAATTTATGCGCACCCAACATACCAGTAATGTATGCTCTGCTCACCGTTACGCCTTGTCCTCTGTTCCGGCAACGCACGGAGGCTGGATCACTGAATTACGTTACAGCGAACAGCCTGGCATGATGCAGATGCTGTTGTTACCGCTGCTACAGCAATTGAGTCAACAATCTCGCTGGCAACTGTGGTTAACGCCTGCCCATAAGTTGAGCCGGGCCTGGATGCAGGAATCGGGTTTGCCACTTGAGAAAAGTATGCATATCGCCGATGCTGAACGTTACAATGCTGTAGAGGCCATGATTAAAGCGTTACGCACAGGAAATTACAGTGTTGTTTTGGCCTGGATTCCCTACGAACTGGATGAAGATGAACGTCGTGAACTGGAACTTGCGGCGGCGGAAGGGAAAGCCCTGGGGCTCATTTTGCGGTCGGGTGAAACTCCCAAAACGGCAGTAAGACCAGAAAGTTCGCTAAAAATTCAGTCTGATTTGTTTCATTAAGTAAAAAATGAGATTTATCTCAACAGCTTTTTTATCTGACTAAAGGCTAAGACACTGATTCTGCTCCCCCCAGTAATGACAACGGCTTAGCCCCCTTTTTGTGGGGTAAGCACCCCACAGAAGTTCAGGCTAAATTGTTAGAAATTATGTATAAAACACTGTTTTTTTACATAAGTGCCTCACATCACACTTGTAAGTTTCCAATCTCGTTGTAGACTTTATCTCGCCAGGGTGCTCAATAACCTCCGTTTTTTGCGGTAGAGTCATAAGCGAGCGTTTTGACCCGGCGAAGGATTAAACCAAGAGCAACCTTTATGCTCATTGCCTATTTGGATGATAACGAGGCGCAAAATGAAAAAGACAGCTATCGCAATTGCAGTGGCACTGGCTGGCTTCGCTACCGTAGCGCAGGCCGCCCCAAAAGATAACACCTGGTACACCGGTGCTAAACTGGGCTGGTCTCAGTATCACGACACTGGTTACTACGGTCACGGTTACCAAAACAACGACGGCCCAACTCATGAAAGCCAACTGGGCGCGGGTGCGTTCGGTGGTTACCAGGCTAACCCATACCTGGGTTTTGAACTGGGTTATGACTGGTTAGGTCGTATGCCTAATAAAGGCAACCAGGTGAATGGCGCATTTAAAGCACAGGGCATCCAGCTGGCTGCCAAACTGAGCTACCCAATCGCAGACGATCTGGACATCTATACCCGCCTGGGTGGCATGGTATGGCGTGCAGACTCTACTCAGCAGAACGTAGCTACTGGCACTCGCATCAGCGACCACGACACCGGTGTTTCTCCACTGGCAGCTGTTGGTGTTGAATATGCGCTGACCAAAAACTGGGCAACCCGTCTGGATTACCAGTGGGTTAACAACATCGGTGATGCACAGACCGTTGGTGCTCGTCCAGACAACGGCATGCTGAGCCTGGGTGTTTCTTACCGCTTCGGTCAGGATGATGTTGCTGCACCAGCTCCGGCTCCAGCACCAGCTCCAGCGCCAGTGGTTCAGACCAAGCGCTTCACTCTGAAATCAGACGTCCTGTTCACGTTCAACAAGTCGACTCTGAAGCCAGAAGGTCAGCAGGCTCTGGATCAGCTGTACAGCCAGCTGAGCTCAATGGATCCTAAAGACGGTTCAGTAGTTGTTCTGGGCTTTACCGATCGCATCGGTTCAGAGCAGTACAACCAGAAACTGTCTGAGAAACGTGCTCAGTCAGTAGTAGATTACCTGGTATCTAAAGGTATCCCTACTAACAAGATCTCTGCTCGCGGCATGGGTGAATCTAACCCAGTTACTGGCAACACCTGTGACAGCGTGAAAGGTCGTAAGGCCCTGATCGACTGCCTGGCGCCAGACCGTCGTGTAGAAATCGATGTTAAAGGCATCAAAGACGTTGTAACTCAGCCACAGGCTTAAGTTATACGTGATAAAAAACCCCGCTAATGCGGGGTTTTTTTTTTCCTGAATATGGTATGGCTCATGGGGGTTTCTGCTCTGAAGCGGCTGTCCAGATGGTACGCCCACTACTCTTTTTCAGAACCCGAGTTGCCTAATATCGCCTGCAGATCCTGCTTCAGCGTCGACATTTGGCTGGCGTACTTCTCTTTGCGTTCGGCATCTTCGATGAGCTGTACGATGGTTTCGGACAGCGTACTGTTACGGCGCTGCGCTAATCCCGCCAGCCGTTGCCAGACCAGGTATTCCAGATCGATTGATTTTTTACGTGTGTGCTGATGCTCAGCATTGAAATGGCGCTTTCGCCGGGCACGGATAGTTTGCTTAAGTCGGTTGTCCAGATCGGGATGAATATGCTGGTTGATCCAGTCGTTAATTTCTACCGGATTATTTTCCATCACCAACAGCTTATCGACCGCGGCCTGCGCAGCACTGAGTTCCAGGTGACGCGTGATCAGCTCACCTTCCCGATGTTTTTTCACCAGGTATTTCCACTTCCATCCACTTTCAAGATTTTCGAGCTGCTGGTATTTCATCGGAATCTCATCGTGATCACGTAACGAACTAAGAATAACAGCTTTTTTACCGGATGCAGCAACGAAAAACATGCTGCCAGCGTCACAACATCTGATTGAACTCTGCAGTGCTTAAGCAAGGTGAATCCTGTATAATCTCGCTTTTCTCAAAACAGACAAATGCGATTATTTTGACCAGCACTCAACTTACGTGGCAAACCTTACAGCCGGATAGTACGCAATATCAATCCGTTTTCTCCCGAATTGCTGACGAAGAGACCGATGCCTTAGCAACGGTACAGCCCCGACTGCTGAACGCGCTGGCCCATTTACATCATCAAAGTCAGGGTTTCCCACTGTTGCTGGTTCGCAGCCAGGAAAACCGTGACTATCTTGCGTTGATAGCTGATGCAGCACAACGCGTTATGGGCCATTCGTCAGCACTGTCAGGTGGTGACTACCACATCATGGCCGACAACGTTACCTTGCAGCCGCCAACCGACAGCCAGCGCCCGTTTACCAGTCAGGGTGGCATTCACTATGCTGACTGGATCGAGCAGGAAGCGCTGTTTGGCTGTGTTCGGATGCACAAAGATCGTATTCAGCTTGAGCCGGGCCTTATTCATCGTGCCAACGGCGGAACACTGGTACTTTCACTGCGCGCATTGCTCACTCAGCCGCTGCTGTGGCTACGGCTGAAAAAGTCTATTGAACAAGGCTACATTGAGTGGTTGTCACAGGACGAACGTCGTCCCCTGCCGGTTTCCGTTCCCCCGCTTCCGCTTCAGCTGAATCTGGTGCTCTGTGGTGAACGTGACACGCTGGCTGATTTTCAGGAGCTGGATGCTGAAGCTCACGAAATGGCGATTTACACTGAATTTGAAGAAAATATTCAGATCCTGGATGAAGACGACATGCTCGCATGGTGTCGCTGGACAGTCGATCTTGCCAGCCAGGCGGATATCGCCGTCCCCGATGAAGACTTCTGGCCAGAACTGATCAAGGAAGGCGTCCGTTATAGCGGCGATCAGGAAACCCTTCCGCTCTGCCCACGCTGGCTGCTGCGCCAGCTGCGTGAAACCACCCTGATGGGTGACACGCTCAGCGCCGAAGCACTGCGTGACGCGCTGGAAGCACGGCTGTGGCGTGAGAACTACCTCAACGAACGTTTGCGTGATGAGATTCTGCAGCGCCAAATTTTGGTCGAAACAGAAGGTGAAGTCGTTGGTCAGATAAACGGCCTGTCAGTGGTGGAATATCCCGGTCATCCGCGAGCCTGGGGCGATCCCTGCCGTATTACCTGCGTGGTGCATCCCGGTGACGGTGAATTTACCGATGTCGAACGCAAAGCGGAGCTAGGTGGCAATATTCATGCTAAAGGCATGATGATTATGCAGGCCTACCTGATTGCTGAACTGGAGCTGGATCAGCAACTGCCGTTTTCAGCGTCGCTGGTGTTTGAACAATCTTATTCCGAAGTGGATGGCGACAGCGCGTCGCTGGCAGAACTGTGCGCCTTGATTAGCGCCCTCGCCAGCGAACCCTTGAATCAGCAGGTTGCGGTCACCGGCTCGGTCGATCAGTTTGGTAATGTGCAACCGGTTGGCGGACTGAATGAAAAGATCGAAGGGTTTTTCGATATCTGCCATCAGCGTGAATTGACCGGACAGCAGGGCGTCATCATTCCTGCCTGTAACGTTCGTCACCTCAGTCTGAACCAGCAGGTGGTCAGCGCGGTCGAAGAGGGACGTTTTCATATCTGGGCAATCGATCGTGCTGATGAAGCGCTGCCTCTGCTGACAGGTAAAATATGGAATACGGAAGATGGCGAAGGCGAATGTCTGCTGCGTACGATTCAGGAACGCATCAGTCAGATGAATCAACCAGAGCCTTCACCACGATTCTGGCCGCTGCGGTGGCTTAACTGGTTTAACCACCGCTAATCCCATTTGCTCAGCATACAACTGTTCGCTAATATTCGAGATTCACTAAAAGAAGGCTTATTGAGAACATGGTAGATAAACGCGAATCCTATACCAAAGAAGACCTGATCCTGTCTGGTCGCGGTGAACTGTTCGGCGAAAATGGTCCGCCGCTTCCATCCGGCAATATGCTGATGATGGACCGCGTGGTCAAAATGACGGAAGACGGTGGTAAGTACGATAAAGGCTTCGTGGAAGCTGAGCTGGATATCAATCCGGACCTGTGGTTCTTTGGTTGCCACTTTATTGGCGATCCGGTTATGCCTGGTTGCCTGGGTCTTGATGCAATGTGGCAGCTGGTGGGCTTTTATCTCGGCTGGCTGGGTGGCGAAGGCAAAGGTCGTGCGCTGGGTGTAGGCGAAGTAAAATTCACCGGCCAGGTTCTGCCAGAAGCTAAAAAAGTGACGTATCGCATTCACTTCAAACGTGTCATTAACCGTAAGCTGGTGATGGGCGTTGCCGATGGTGAAGTGCTGGTTGATGGTAATCTCATTTATACTGCCAGCGATTTGAAAGTAGGTCTGTTCAAAGATACCGCAGCATTCTGATACGTTCCCCGCAGAAATGAAAACCTCCGCTTGATGCGGAGGTTATATCCCTTTTCAGTGACATCCGGCTACGCAGCAGCCGACCTGTCCTCCATGGCTTGTCGCCAACCTCCCAACCAGTGAGACTTAGCGTCTATCATTTGATACGGACACATCTCTTTAGAGCGTCCTGTAATGCCAGCTTGATAACCACGTGAATGGGCGCGCTCAAGGCGGTCTCGTTTCTGTCTCTTCATACTCCGTGTCCCTCATGTAAGGTATGTGGAATCTGGTGGAAAGAAAAAGATGGCTAATAAATGTTCAGCCACCCTTTTGTTTTACTCGCTCTGTATGAAAAGATCAATGCGCAATCTTCACGCCAATGTCACAAATGTGACCTGAACCGGACATAAATTTTCTGTTTCGTGATGTAAGCCTATTGCTTTATCCGTATGATTTATATAGAAACCTTCGATAACGTCAAAAAACTTATACGATTCGAAACAATAAGTTAACTAAAAGCCCATCCCCGCTGAATGGGCAGTGACAGCGTTACGCGCAATCTGTTGAGCTATCTGCTGCCAGCCCTGGGCAAGCGTTTTGACTAACGCATCATAGCCATCTTCTCGCTGTGGCAGTACCAGACTGAACGCTTGCTTTGTGAAGCGTCCCTGATGTTCCAGCGTCCACTGCCCGCTAATCACCACCTTGCCGTCATACCTGCCCTGGAAGTCGTTTACCGTCACGTTCAGCGTATCGTGTTCTTGCCCGATTAACGTCTGAGTGACCAGACGACCCGGCAAGGCTTTGGTGAGATTGGTAATTAACGTTTGCTGAAGCTGCTGATCAAGCGGACTGGCCCACAAATTATTGGCGGCTATAACGTATTTCACGTCACTGGTTTGATAAACCAGGCCGTTACCCGCCAGGTAATCCGGTACGACCACCTGCTGCACCCACAATGTCGGCTGTGCGTTTGCCTCACTGCTGATCACCTGCATCGAGGCTGCCCCTGAGGGCAGCTGATAGTAAGTGGTATTCACCGTGCTGCTACAGGCACTCAGTGCGAGAGCGGCCAAAAAAACGAGTCCTTTTTTCATTGTTTCGCCCTCTTCGGCTGGGGATCCTGTCCCGGTTTTGCTTCAAACACTAACGCATTACTTTTGGCATTTAGCGTCTTCAGCACTGGCTGCAGTTCACGCAGCACCTGATCAAGCCGTTGCATATCGCCCACCAGCTTGCTGTAGGCAGGTGAACCTGGCTGCAATCCTTTCATACTGCGGTTAAGCTCACGTAGCGTCTGCTGGGTCTCTTCAGGCAGCGTTTTCATCGCCGGACTACTGGTAACGACGTTGATGTTATCAATGGTACGTTGCAGATCGCGCAGGGTTTTCTGGCTCTCCTTCAGCGTTCCGGTTGCTTCCGACACCATATTGTTTAGCGGTAAACCGTTAATTTTATCCAGCGCAGCCATCAGTTTCTGCTGAATCTGGCTCAAGCCGCCGCTCACCGTCGGGATCACTTCATAACCCGCCACTTTATCCGGGCCTTTATACACCGGTGCATTGTCATAGAAGTCGATATCGACAAACAGCGCACCAGATAACAGGTTGCCGGTTTTCAACGTAGCGCGCAGGCCGTGTTTCTTACCATCCTGGAGATGCTGTTCAATGTCGAAGTTTTCACCCAAACGACTAATGAAACGATCAGGTTCAATGCGAATCAACACCGGCACGCGGTAGTCGTTATTCAGCGCCTGCGCAGTGCCTGCATTCATAAACGGCACTTCTGAAACCGTACCCAGACGAATGCCGCGGAATTCCACCGGCGCACCGACCTGCAGCCCGCGAATGGAATCCGAGAAGAACAATAAGTAGTCGATATGCGTGGTATACAGAGAGTCCTGAATACTGCGTTGATCGTCAAACAGATGATAATCCGCATGATTTTGCGCCGCTTTGCCTAAATCCCAGCCATCTGGCACATCAAAGCTGACCCCGCCGCTGAACAGCGTGGTCAGCGATCCCATTTCAACCCGCATGCCTGACGCCGACATATCAACGGCAATGCCGCTGTCTTTCCAGAAGCGCACATTGGTGGTCACCAGGCGGTCGTAAGGGGCGGCGATAAACAGCTGATAGGTCATCATGCGTTTATCGGTATCAAAACTGCTGGTTTCAACGGTGCCAACACGATAGCCCCGGAACAGCACCGGATCACCCGCGTTAAGCTGTCCCGCTTTTTTACTGTCGAGGATAATGCGGATGCCCTTCGCATCAGGCGGCGCTAAAGGTGGCGCATCCAGCAAAGTGTACTGATCCAGGGGTTCTTTTTTGGTACCCGGCTGGAGCTCAATATATGCCCCGGACAGCAGCGTGCCTAAACCGGTAATGCCTTCACGACCCACCTGGGGTTTGACCACCCAAAATGCGCTGTCGCTGTGTAGCAGCTTTTCCATACCGGCATTCAGTCGGGCTTTAATCTCAACGTGGTGAAGATCGTCAGTCAGTACCGCACTTTCAACCACACCCACGTTAACGCTGCGGCTTTTTATGGTGGTTTTACCCGCTTCAATGCCCTCGGCGCTCTCGGTAATCAACGTGACTTCCGGTCCCTGATGGCTAAAGTGATAAAAAAGAATCCAGCCGCCAATTAACAGCGTAACAATAGGGACGATCCATACCGGAGACCAACGCTTGATCTGATCCACTTTGGCATGACCGTGATTATTTTCCGTCAAGATGCGGCTCCTTCATGTTTTTTTCACCAGCACGATCCCAGGTTAAGCGCGGGTCAAACGTCATTGCTGCAATCATGGTCAGAATCACCACCAGCGCAAACAATACGGCTCCCCATGCCGGGTAAACTTTCATTAACTGCCCCATACGCACCAGCGCGGAGAGCACTGCAATCACAAAGACGTCAATCATTGACCAACGTCCAACAAATTCAACCACCTCATAGATCAGGTGCATTTTATGGCTGTCACGCTGCCCGCGCCCGCTGGCATCCCAACACAGCCAGCCAATCGCCAGCATTTTCAGGGACGGGACCATAATACTGGCGATAAAAATAACTAACGCCACCGGATAGGAACCATCACCCCAGAGTAAAATCACCCCGGCCATAATATTGGATGGCATCGCCGACCCCAGCGTTTCGGTAATCATTATCGGCAGCAAATTGGCGGGGATGTAAAGCATAACGGAGGTGATCAGCAGGGCCAGCGTCCACTGCAGGCTGTGCTTGCGGCGCGCATCGGCAACCACGCCACAGCGCGGACATTCCCGCTTCGTCACCGGCAAGACCGCAGTACAGCACGGGCAGGAGCGCAGGCCCTGTTTTAATCCACTGACACCTGCTTGTGGGGCATGAGGCAAAGGCGGCATGGGTTCAATGTGCTGCCACAGCCAACGGCGATCCAGACACTGAAACGCCCGTAGCTGTAAGAGACAAAACAGGCACCACGGCCAGAAGCTGGTTTCGAGACCGATTTCACCATAAGCCATTAACTTCACGAAACTGACCAGCACGCCAGCCATAAAGATTTCTGCCATGCCCCAGTTGCGCATATGGAAAAGACTTCGTGCCAGCCCCAGTTTCAGGCTGACAGGCATCCTGACCTGATTGACCAACAGGACAATCGTGATCATGCAAAAGGCGGGAATGCCCTGGACAAACAGCAGGAACAACGTGGCCAGGCTGGCGTAATCATCGGCCACCATCACCCTGGGGATTTGCATCAGGCTAATCTGGCTGGACAGCCCGGCGACTTTCATGGTGATAAACGGAAACAGATTGGCGAGCACCAACATAAACAGCGCGGCCAGCGCATACCCGGTCGGACGTTTACGCGGCTCCGACCAGTTCACGGTAAGGGAAGTATGGCAGCGCGGACATGACGCACGGCTGCCAACGGGAATGTCCGGCAGTTTTACCATCAAGTCGCACTGTGGACAGAGCATCCACGCGTTCGTTTTCTCTGCAGAACACATTCCCGGACCCTTAAGCTATGCGCCGTTTCTCATAGATTCCAGCTCTTCCCAACGCGCAAAAGCGGTTTCCAACTGCTGTTCAACGTCAGCCAGTTCATCTAACACCGGCTGCGTTTTATCGTGTGGCTGACTGAAAAAATCCGGATGACTCATCCTGGCCTGCAGCTCGCCAATACGCGCCTCTAACTGTTCCAGTTTTTGTGGCAACTGTTCCAGTTCACGCGTGAGGTTATAGCTTAGTTTGTTCGCGTTACGTTTGGCAGCGTCATTTTTAGCATCGGCTGGCTTAAGGGCACTATTTGCCCCTTTTACTGCGCCCTGCCCCTTTTGCTGTTTATAAACCGCACGCTGCTGCTGCGCATCGTGGTAGCCGCCGACAAAGGTCCCTATCTCACCGTTGCCTTCAAAGATCCAGCACTCGGTGACGGTGTTGTCAACGAACTGACGATCGTGGCTGACCAGCAGCACGGTGCCCTGGTAGCCATCGATGAGCTCTTCCAGCAGTTCCAGCGTTTCCACATCAAGGTCGTTGGTCGGTTCATCAAGAATCATCAGGTTACTGGGGCGCAGGAACAGACGCGCCAGCAGCAGGCGGTTACGTTCTCCACCCGACAGCGCCCTGACGGGAGTCATCGCGCGTTTTGGATGGAACAGGAAGTCCTGCAGGTAGCCCAGCACGTGGCGTGGTTTACCATTGACCAACACCTCTTGCTTGCCTTCCGCCAGGTTGTCCATCACTGTCCGATCGGGATCGAGTTCGGCACGGTGCTGATCGAAATAGGCGACCTCAAGCTTGGTACCCGAATGCACACGACCGTGATCGGCCTTCAGCTGTTGCAGCATCAGACGCAGTAAGGTGGTTTTCCCACAACCGTTCGGCCCAATCAGGGCAATCTTGTCGCCGCGCTGCACCTGGGCAGAGAAATCTTTTACCAGCTGCTTGCCGTCCACGGCGTAATCCACATTTTCCAGTTCAAAGACAATTTTACCGGAACGTGATGCTTCACCGACCTGCATATTAGCTTTGCCCATGACCTCACGGCGCTCTGAGCGCTCGCGGCGCAACGCTTTTAACGCCCGCACGCGGCCTTCATTACGCGTACGACGCGCCTTGATGCCTTGACGAATCCACACTTCTTCCTGCGCCAGCTTGCGGTCAAACTCGGCGTTTTGCATCTCTTCAACGCGCAAGGCTTCTTCTTTGCCTTCCAGATAGGTGTCGTAATTACCCGGCCATGACACCAGCTTGCCACGGTCCAGATCCACAATACGGGTGGCCATATTGCGGATAAAAGATCGGTCGTGAGAGATAAAGACGATGCTGCCGCTGAAGGTTTTCAGGAAAGTTTCCAGCCAGTCGATCGTTTCAATATCAAGGTGGTTAGTTGGCTCATCCAGCATCAGCACGCGGGGATTACTGACCAGCGCACGCCCCAGCGCGGCTTTACGCAACCAGCCGCCGGATAAAGAGGACAGTTCGGTGTCCGGCGACAGACCAATCTGCTGCAGCACGTCCATGATACGGCTTTCCAACTGCCACAAATTGTGATGATCCAGAATCCCCTGCAGGCGCGCCATCTCGTTGAGATTTTTATCACTCGGATCGTCCATCACCTGATGCGAAATCGCATGGTAGGCTTTAAGATGCTCCGCCTGCTCTTCTACGCCTTCGGCCACAAAATCATACACCGAACCGCTGATATTACGCGGTGGGTCCTGCTGAAGCCGTGCCACGACCAGATCGGTTTCATAAATAATGCGACCGTCATCCAGCGGCTGCTCGCCATTAATGATTTTCATCAATGTGGATTTTCCGGCACCGTTACGGCCCACCAGGCACACGCGCTCATTTTCTTCGATGTGCAGTTCGGTATTGTCTAACAGCGGCGCATCGCTAAAGGACAGATAAGCGCCGTGGATACTAATTAATGACATGTAACTTATTCCTTACCAGCATGAGTAATCAGCCAGCAGTTATGAATTTGGCGGTTACGCGCAAAATCCTGTGACAGGGTTTTCTGAGTGATGTCCTGAGCCTGGAGCCCCAATGCCTTAAGGCCATCCAGATCCATTTTGAAACCACGTTTGTTATTCGAGAACATGATGGTACCGCCTTTACGCAACAGGCGTTTCAGGTTACGCATCAGCATCATATGATCGCGCTGCACATCGAAACTCTCTTCCATACGTTTTGAGTTGGAAAATGTAGGCGGATCGATAAAGATCAGGTCGAAATTCTCATCGCTCTCGTTCAGCCAGCTCAGGCAGTCGGCATGAAGCAGGCGATGTTGACGGCCGGTCAGGCCGTTGAGCCGCAGGTTACGCTCGGCCCATTCCAGATAGGTGCGCGACATATCCACGGTGGTGGTGGAGCGCGCGCCGCCCAGACCCGCATGTACGCTGGCAGAACCGGTGTACGCAAACAGATTCAGAAAATCTTTGCCCTGGCTCATCTGGCCCAGCATCTTGCGGGCAATGCGGTGATCGAGGAACAATCCGGTATCCAGATAGTCGGTCAGGTTCACCAGGAAACGGGCGTTAAACTCCTGCACTTCAAAATAGTCGCCCTTCTCGCTCAGCTTTTGATACTGCGCTTTGCCCTTTTGACGTTCGCGGGTCTTAAGAATTAAGCGGTTTGATGGCAATTCAAGCACGCTCAGCGTAGCGCTAATCACATCAAACAAACGCTGACGGGCTTTGTTCGCGTCGATGGTTTTGGGTGGTGCATATTCCTGCACGACCACCCAGTCCGCATAGCGATCCACGGCCACATTATAGTCCGGCAGATCGGCGTCATAAATGCGGTAGCACTCGATGCCTTCCTGGCGCGCCCACTTATCCAGCTTCTTGAGGTTTTTGCGCAGACGGTTCGCGTAATCTTCAGCAATCTGATTACCGCGCTCAGCGCTGTTCGCCGACAGCTGATAGTTTTTCTGTACACAGTCCAGCGGGCCGTTTTTGGCTTTGAACTGACGGTCGGCACGCAGTTGCAGGCAACTCAGCAGCTCGGGAGACGCGCTAAACAGCGACAAATTCCAGCCAGCAAAATGCTGCTTCATCAACCGACCAAGCTGACTGTGCAGGGCAATAAGCGCAGGCTCGCTTTCCAGACGTTCACCGTAAGGTGGGTTACTGAGTACCGTGCCCAGCGTTTCTGAATTAACGGGATTCTGCAGCTTCAGCAGGTCCTGTTGTGCAAAGGTGAAGTGTTCAAAGACACCGGCGCGGCGCGCGTTCGATTTTGCCCACTCCAGCACCCGGCCGTTATTGTCATAACCAAAAAAACGCGCCTGACATGCTGCGGTGCCGACACGCGCCCGCGCCTGTGCGTCGCTCTTAACCTCTTGCCACAGGCTTTCGTTAAAACCAGACCAGGCGGTGAAGCCCCACTGATTACGCAGTAAACCCGGTGCGCGGTCGCAGGCTATCAGCGCGGCCTCAATCAGCAAGGTCCCGGAACCACACATTGGATCAATAAGCGGCGTGGTGGGCTGCCAGCCTGAACGCATCACAATCGCTGCGGCCAGGTTCTCTTTCAGCGGCGCCTGTCCGGTTTGCTGACGATAACCGCGCTGATGTAAGGCACTGCCGCTTAAGTCCAACGCGATGCTGGCGCGATCGTCGTCAAGCCACACGTTGATGCGGATATCAGCTTGTTCGCGATCGACGTCCGGGCGTGCCAGATTACGGCGGGTAAAGCTGTCGACAATCGCATCTTTCACGCGCAGTGCGCCAAACTGGCTGTTGCGAATCTCATCGTTGGTGCCGTTAAAATGCACGACAAAGGTTTTATCGCTGCCGAACATGGCTGGCCAGTCGATGCCCTGCACCCCAAGGTAGAGATCGAGATCGCTGTAAACGCCAACCTCAGACAAGGGCAGCAAAATACGCGAAGCCAGACGACTCCACATCAGGCTTTGGTACATAACGCGGTCATCGGCTTTGAAGTGAACGCCTCCCTGTACCACTTGCAAATCCTGCGCGCCCAGCGCGTCCAGCTCATTTTTTAACAGCTCTTCGAGCCCACGCGCCGTGCTGGCAAACAGAGAATTCATATCGTCACTTTTTTACTCTTGAGAAAATTGTTGCGCATTATAGCGAATCGCAGACCTATGTCATAAAGTTAGCTTCTTTTGTCTTGCGCGCCTGCTCCTGGAGACCTTCATGATTACGCTTTCCCGCCTGTTTATCCATCCTGTCAAATCCATGCGCGGGTTACAGGTATCACATGCCTGGGTTGCCAACAGCGGGTTAACCTATGACCGTATCTTTATGGTGACCGAACCTGACGGTACCTTTATTACTGCGCGTCAGTTCCCAGAGATGGTGCAGTTTACGCCGGCCATTACGCCAGAGGGCTTGTTTTTACAAGCCCCCGACGGCAGCCAGTCGCTTATCCGTTTCGTAGACTTCACCCAGGATGAGCAGCCGACGGAGGTCTGGGGCAACACCTTTACCTCGCGCATCGCGCCAGACAATATTAACCAGTGGCTGAGTGGTTTTTTTCCACGCGCGGTACAGTTGCGCTGGGTCGGGCCGCAGCCCTCACGTCGTGTGAAGCGCTTTACAGAGGTGCCACTGAGTTTTGCCGATGGATATCCCTACCTGTTAGTGAACAACGCGTCGTGGCAGGATTTACAGCAGCGTTGTCCAGCCAGCGTGCGGATCGAGCAGTTTCGCCCAAACCTGGTGGTGAGTGGTGCACCCGCCTGGGATGAAGACAACTGGGCTGAAATAGCTATCGGTCAGGTAAACTTCTCCGTTCCTAAGCCTTGCAGTCGCTGTGTTTTTACCACGGTTGGCGTTGAAAGCGGCCAGAAACATCCGGATGGCCAACCTTTGGCCACGCTCCAGGGATTTCGAACGGCGCAGGATGGCAGTGGGGACATTGATTTTGGCCTGAATCTGATTGCGCTCAACAGCGGTATTATTCGTGCCGGAGACGAGGTCAGGATAACCAAACGCCAGCCGCCGCGCGCGTACGGACCGGGAGAGGTGGTCGAAACGCTTAAGCCGCAACGGCAAGCGCCCCAGCAGGTCACGATCACCTGGCAGGGCCAGCGCTTCAGCGGCGACAATCAGCAGGTTTTACTTGAGCAGCTCGAAGCGCAGGGCTTCCGCATTCCTTATTCGTGTCGGGCTGGCCTGTGCGGCAGTTGTAAAATAACGCTGGTTGCGGGAAAGGTAAAAGCCTTAAAGCAGAGCGCCATCCGTGATGATGGCACTATATTGAGTTGCAGCTGTATTCCGGCGGGTGATATCGACGTGGTATGAGTTACACCGCGCGCGCATAGCGCGTGGCTTTTTCCTGCTTGTGGGGTTGCAGCCGATCGTTCATCACTTTAATCGCATCGCCAAGAACCATTCCCTTGCCCGCCAGCGTCAGTGCGGGCTGTGCCAGCAAGCAGAGCGCGGCGTTGTCGCCATTTTCGACCACCAACAGACGCGCCTGTTCGCCATTTTCAGCCAGCGTGACCTCGACCATTTCGCCCACAGCTGGCTGCATTGACTGACGGTGCGCCGAGAAATGCCAGCTTTTTGGCATCAGGGGTTTCAGAAAACGCGCAGCAACCAGCGCATTTAATACCAGTTCAGCGCGTTGATCGCTGTTGAGCGGGCTTTGACGACATTTCTCTTCAAACGTGAAATAGAGTGCAGCATCATCAACACAAAATCCGGATTCGGTGAAAGCATCCGGCGTCAGCATTTTACGTGCATAGCGGGAACGAAAAAGCATACCGTCAGCCAGATCGAGCATCATTCGGTCGTGCTCTGCGTCGTAATACCAACGCCATTTGTCATCGGGTTTAATTTTCATCATGTGCCCTGTATTTACCGCTACGCTAAAAGCAAAAAATCCATCAAATAAAAATGAATGCTGAAAAATCGTGCAACAGGACAAAATATAAACGAGCCGGAGGGATAAATAAACCCCCCAGCGCATTATTATGACGAATGTCTTAGATATGGCTCACGATATCTTTAATTAAGCCCGGCCCTTTATAAATAAAACCAGAATAAATTTGAACCAGCGTGGCGCCTGCCGCTATTTTTTCACGCGCCGCGGTAAGCGAATCAATGCCGCCCACGCCAATAATTGGCAATCGTCCCTGTAATTCTTGTGACAGCCGCTGAATGACGGCGGTGCTGCGAGACTGTACCGGACGACCACTTAAGCCACCGATTTCTTCGCCATATTTCAGACCATTTACCAGCGACCGATCGAGCGTGGTATTTGTCGCAATAACGCCATCAATCTGGTGCCGTATTAAACTGTCAGCCACCTGGATCAATTCTTCCTCAGAAAGATCCGGCGCGATCTTTACCGCCACCGGCACATATTTGAGATGCCGTTTTTCCAGCTCTTTTTGTTTCGCTTTAATGGAAAAGAGCAGATCGTCCAGTGCCTCACCATATTGCAGCGAGCGTAAACCTGGCGTATTAGGAGACGAAATATTGATAGCGATATAACCCGCATGGGCATACACCTTCTCCATGCAGATCAGGTAATCATCTTTGCCCTGCTCTACCGGCGTATCTTTATTTTTGCCAATATTGATCCCCAGTACACCTTTAAAACGGGATTTTTTTACGTTTTCCACCAGATTATCGACACCGAGGTTATTGAACCCCATGCGGTTAATAATCCCTTCTGCTTCGACTAAGCGAAACATGCGCGGCTTGTCGTTGCCCGCCTGAGCGCGTGGCGTAACCGTTCCCACTTCAACAAAGCCGAATCCCATGGCACCAAATGCATCGATACACTCGGCATTCTTATCCAGGCCCGCAGCAAGGCCAAGGGCATTGTCGAACGTCAGCCCCATACAGCTAACCGGACGCGAGGGTAAATTCTGGCGAATGAACATTTCCAGCGGTGTACCGCTCATAAAGCGCAGTTGCTGAAAGGTGAGATGGTGCGCACGTTCAGGATCGAGCCTGAACAATGCCGGTCGGACAATTGAGTAAAACATGCACTCTCCTGGAAGACGGAAGCGATGGTGAAAATCAGTGCACAGGAAATTGTGCGCCAGAATGGTAAGGTGCTCTGGCGCAAAAGTAAATCGCGGGGCGTTAAGCCAGGGGACTGTTTAAAGCAGTTTTGATCTTACACAACGGAATCGTTTGCTGTACGTGAATTCAACCTGTCGGGGAACGCATAGTCACGCCAGATTTTGTGCCGCACCATGATGCCGAAAATGCCGATGCAGACCAATACTTCGGCCAGCACCATCGACCAGGCCGCGCCGACGGCACCAAATTTCCACGCCAGCAGGCAGCAAACCGGGACGTTAATCACGCCCGCGACCATCATCACCATCATGCGTTGCCGTGCCAGCCCATGGGGGATCAAAATCTGCAGGCCCGCCGGATACGCGATATTGCCAAACAGGAAGCAAAGTACAAAGACGCGCAGCACATCGGCTGAGGGCAGGAAGTCTTTACCTAACAGCAACGCGACAACCTGATCGGCAAACAGCCAGGTAAAGATCACGATAGCCAGGCTCAGCGCAAACGACAGCATCAGGCTTTTCCGTGTTGCTGCGACCGCCGCCGCTTTGTCGCGGCCAAACAGGTGACTGACGCGGGGGAAAAACGCACTACCAATCTGCTCTGGCACCGAGTTCGCGGCCTTGCGTAACCGATCCGCACCGTTGTAGATCCCCACCATGTAATGGGAGGTAAAAGAAGCCAGAATCACGACGTTAACACTGTTAAACAGATTGGCGCCCGCGATAGCAATAAACACATCGGCACTGTCGGTGATGCGCTGTTTGATTTCGCGTGGCTCAAAGCGATACGCGCCAATCACCTTCATTTCCAGCACAAATTTCAGCGTGATGATGGCGTTGATAATCGACACCGCGCCCGGTATCAGGGCAGCCAGCCAGGTATCCTCTGGCGTTTTCACCAGTAAAAACGTCAGAGGAATGGCGCAAAAGTTACCAAAGGTCGCGATGACAGCCGTTTTGCCCAGCTTTTCGAACCCCTGCATTAACCAGCCGAATGAAAACAGAGAGCCGATTAAGGTGGTGCAGTTAGCCAGGATAATGAAGAACAGAGAATGCCAGGACGGATTAAACCAGGTCGCCGTGAGTAACGTGCCGCTGGTCACCAGCAGCAGCATCAGTTTGGCGTTGAAGGTCGACCAGAAAAGCTGGGTGACACGCGTTTTATCGTCCCGGTGATGGGCAATGTCCTTGGTGGTAAAAACATTGAATCCCCAGTCAGAGATGGTACTGCAGTAAAGGACGCAGGCAATCGCCAGCGCCAGAATCCCCATATGATCCACCCCAAGCACACGCGCCAGATAGGGTAAGGTCGCCAACGGAAACAGGAAGGAGGCTCCCCGGTAGGCCAGTAAAGATAAGATATTGACTACTAAACTTTTGTCGAGCACTTTTGCCATGTCACAACAACCTTATACACATTGCATGTCTCACCTTCTCATTTCGTTCAGGTGCAAACAACATCAGGGTCCACTTTTAGGAATTACGGAACGCGTTTGAGTTCTTTTTTCACTTTATGGCTTTGCAATAAAATGAAGGTTTCCGGACTGTTTAACAGCAGCCATTCTTTAAGGCTGCTGGCTTTAATTCGGCGGCCCAGATAACGAATCGCATTCAGCACATATTCCGGTACCGGCGTTTGGTTGTAGAGCGACAGATAGATCATTAAACGAAAAGAGTGAATAAGGTAGGCTTTTTCCAGCGCCTTCTTTAATTCACTTTCTGCCCGTGAACTGCACAAGGTGTTGAAAGTGGCAATAAAAGCATTGTAGCGCTGAAAGAAAAAGGTAGGACTTTTACTGCTGTTGGTCAGCGACCCACTACGAATGCGCTGTTTGTAATACGTCTGCTGGGTCACCCATGCCTGTTTGCATTTCATAAATACCGATAAGGTAAAATTATGATCTTCATGCACGCGATCGACAAAGCGCAAATGATGCTGCTGGATAACGGTTTTTCTCAGCACGTAATTCCAGGCTGCAGAGGTATAGGAGCCGTTATGAAGCAATGCTAACAGCACATCCTGTGGCCGCTGAATGCCAGACAGGCTGTGCCTGACTTTAGGCCAGGTGATGTGCGGTTTATCTTCCCGGTACGCGCTGGAATTAAAACAAAATAAATCGGTATCCGGATAATTTTCGACGACCTGAGTAAGCTCACTCACTAATCCGTCCGCCACCACATCATCAGGATCGCAAAAGAAAACGAACTGCCCTTGCGCCACTTCTACGCCTTTATCGCGCGCATTGCCTGCACCGCCGTTGGCTATTGTGATCATTTTCACCTGCGGAAGATGACCATAGTGCTGTTCAACTAAGGCTACCGTTCCATCGGTAGAGCTGTCGTTAACAATGATAATTTCGTTTGGCGCGCTAATTTGCCGTAATAATGAATCAACGCATTCGACAATATATTTTTCAACATTGTAAGTGGGAATAATGACCGATAACAGGATGTCAGACATACGAGATTTCTCTGCTGTTAGAAAATGACAAATAAAATCCACCAGCCTGAGACAGGCACTGACCAAGGGCGAATAGTAATTTTTAAAATAACAGGCGCTTACATTGAGCAGAGACATTTTACTGCCTGAATCAATAAAATGCCTGTCTCAATGTCGGCAGGAAAAGGCGATCAAAAAAAACATCGTTAGCGGTTCTAAAGAATAACTGACAGATAATCACGCCCCTGTTTAGAAATCATTTAGAAATCATTATCTCATCAGGACGTTTTGGCTGCGCTATCTGTAACCAAACATGAATTACCGTTAAAAAATTCATGTAAAATGCCCGTAATCCCCATCCCTTCCATGCAACTAATCCTAATACTTCGCCGGGAACCAAACGAAATCACGTTGAATCATCGACATTTTTTACCCTTTCTTTTTTTGTATCGCGTAAAAAACAACAACACCGTTTTTCGTTTCATTCCTTTGTTTCATTATTTTGATATTCAAGTAACCAAATGTACGGATTCCGGGGGTTTCATGGCGTTTATTCACCCGGATTAATGTATCAATGCACCTTCCCTGCTTTTTTTAAGATTTGTCGTATCGGTTTTATCTCTCAGTCCTGACGTTTTTATCTGAAATCCTTTTGCAATTTTTACCTTTAGATTGTCAGAAAAATCATTTAAGCCCTGCCGTTGCCTCTGCCAGGATGAAAGCCTCAGTTCTCAACAAAAGATAATCAATAACTTTCAGTTATAAGGAGTCGTAAATGAGAGTGCTTACCCTGGCAGGTAGTCCGCGGTTTCCTTCACGGTCCACGTCGTTGTTAGCGCTATGCCAGCGCAAACTGGAAGCATCCGGCGTTGAGGTCATTCCGTGGAACATCCATAACTTTCAACCTGACGATCTGATCAATGCACGCTTTGACTCCCCGGCGCTTTTAGCCCTGAGCGAAGATCTGGCTCAGGCTGATGGCCTGGTCATTGCCACGCCTGTCTATAAAGCCTCTTTTTCGGGGGCGCTAAAAACCGTTCTCGACCTGTTACCTGAACGCGCGCTGGCTCATAAAGTGGTGCTCCCGTTGGCCAGTGGTGGAAGCGCCGGTCATATGCTGGCCCTGGATTACGCGCTTAAGCCAGTTTTAAATGCCCTTAAAGCTGAAGAAGTGCTTCACGGGGTTTACGCCGAAGATAATCAAATCAAACATTACGACCGCCAGCCAGAACTGGACCCGGTGCTGGCAAGCCGTCTGGACGAAGCGGTGCAATCGTTCTGGCTGGCGTTGTCACGACGTCATCAGCCCGTTGCCCTGGCCGTGTAAGGATACAGAGATGAAACGAATAGTCAGCGCGTGGTTAATGGCAGGGATGTTTGTAGCAGGGGCACAGGTTGACGCCGCAGAAGCGCCGCCCGCTCAGGTTCGCATCGGCTATCAAAAGGGGTCGGTCAGTATGGTGCTGGCAAAAGAACATCGCCTGCTGGAGACGCGTTTCCCCCACACGACAATTCAGTGGATTGAATTTCCGGCCGGACCGCAAATGCTGGAAGCGCTGAACGTGGACAGCATCGATATTGGCAGTACCGGCGATATCCCGCCGATCTTCGCACAGGCCGCAGGAGCAGACTTACTGTATATCGGCTCCGAACCGCCGAAGCCCAAAGCTGAGGTTATTCTGGTCAGCCAAAACAGCCCGTTAAAATCCGTTGCCGATTTGAAAGGCAAAAAGGTGGCCTTTCAGAAAGGCTCCAGTTCCCATAACTTGCTATTGCGCGCGCTGGAAGAAGCGGGTCTGAGTTTCAAGGATATTCAGCCGGTTTATCTGACGCCTGCTGATGCCCGAGCAGCCTTCCAGCAGGGTAACGTTGACGCCTGGGCGATATGGGACCCCTATTATTCCGCCGTCCTGCTGCAGGGTAATGTCCGCGTATTGAAAGACGGCACCACGCTGAATCAAACCGGGCCGTTCTACCTTGCGACACGCAGTTTTGCACAGGACCACAATGACTTCGTCTTAGCGACGTTAAAAGCCTTCAGTGACGCAGAAGCGCTGACGCGTAGCGAACGCGATCAGAGTATTCATCTGCTTTCTACATCGATCGGTCTGCCTGAGGCGGTCATTGCCAGCAACCTGGACCATCGCCCGCCCAGCCCGGTCAGCCCGGTGAGTGCGCAAACGGTCGCTTTGCAGCAGAAAACCGCCGATCTGTTTTATGCCAATCATCTGATTCCCGTGAAAGTATCGATTGCCGAGCGCATCTGGCATCCCCATGCCGTGACGCAATAAGGAGAGAAAAATGAGTGTTTCCGTATTTTGGTTCCTGCCAACCCATGGTGACGGACATTACCTTGGCACAGCTGAAGGCGCTCGCCCGGTTGACCATGCTTATTTACAACAGGTGGCACAGGCTGCCGACCGGCTGGGCTTTGGTGGCGTTCTGATCCCGACGGGACGCTCCTGTGAAGATGCCTGGCTGGTGGCGGCATCGTTAATCCCTGTGACTCAGCGTCTGCGTTTTCTGGTGGCCCTGCGTCCCGGTGTCATTTCGCCCACCCAGGCTGCGCGTCAGGCCGCAACGCTCGATCGCCTTTCCAACGGACGTGCGCTGTTCAACCTGGTGACCGGGGGCGATCCCGAGGAGCTGGCTGGTGATGGCGTATTTCTCGATCACCGCGAGCGCTATGCAGAATCGGCCGAGTTTACCCGCGTCTGGCGGCGCGTGCTGGAAGGCGAAACGGTGGATTACGAAGGCAAGCACGTTCATGTGCGAGGCGCTCGTCTGATGTTTAAGCCGGTACAGCAGCCTCGTCCGCCGCTGTGGTTCGGGGGTTCTTCAGAGCCCGCTCAGGATCTTGCCGCCGAACAGGTTGATGTTTATCTCACCTGGGGTGAACCACCTGCCCTGGTTAAAGAGAAAATTGAGCAAGTGCGGACGAAAGCCGCAGCACAGGGTCGGCAGGTTCGGTTTGGTATTCGCCTTCACGTGATCGTGCGTGAAACCAATGAGGAAGCCTGGCAGGCAGCCGACAAGCTGATCGCCAACGTGGATGATGCCACCATCGCCAAAGCACAAAGCGCCTTCCAACGCACCGACTCGGTGGGTCAACAGCGCATGGCTGCTCTGCACGGCGGACGCCGCGATAAGCTGGAGATCAGCCCTAACCTCTGGGCCGGCGTCGGGCTGGTGCGCAGTGGCGCAGGCACGGCGCTCGTTGGCGATGCGCCTACCGTGGCGGCACGGATGAAAGAGTATGAAGCCCTGGGCATTGAAACCTTTATCCTGTCGGGATATCCGCATCTGGAGGAAGCTTATCGCGTCGGTGAGCTGCTGTTTCCTCATCTGGATCTGAATATTCCTCAGGTCCCGCAACCGCGGGTGATTCAGGCCCACGGTGAAGCCGTTGCGAATGATTTTACGCCTGAGAAAAAAGCCGCCCGGGCCTGAGGAGATAACGATGACCAGACTACGTAAATCATTCTCAGCGGCGCTGGTGCCCTGGCTGCTGCCGGTGTTACTGGTGGTGGTCTGGCAAATTGCATCACAGACCGGCTGGCTGTCTACGCGTATTCTGCCAGCACCGGAAAAGATTGTGACCACCTTCTGGCAGTTGGCCGCCAGTGGCGAGCTCTGGCAGCATCTCGCCATCAGCAGTTGGCGGGCATTGCTAGGCTTCAGCATTGGCGGTTCCCTCGGTCTGCTGCTGGGATTGATCACCGGCACCTCGCGGCTGGGTGAGCGCCTGCTGGATACCTCACTACAAATGTTACGCAACGTGCCCCATCTGGCGCTAATCCCACTGGTTATCTTGTGGTTTGGCATCGATGAATCCGCCAAAATTTTTCTGGTGGCGCTGGGCACGCTGTTCCCTATTTACCTGAATACCTACCACGGTATTCGCAACGTGGACCCAGGCCTGGTTGAAATGGCGCGCAGCTACGGTTTATCCGGCTGGAGCCTGTTTGTTCAGGTGATCTTACCCGGCGCGTTACCGAGCATTATGGTAGGCGTGCGCTTTGGACTGGGATTAATGTGGCTAACGCTGATTGTGGCCGAGACGATTTCGGCTAACGCCGGTATTGGCTATCTGGCAATGAACGCCCGTGAATTTCTGCAAACGGATGTGGTGATGGTTGCCATCATTCTTTATGCCCTGCTGGGAAAACTGGCTGATGTCAGCGCATTACTGCTGGAGCGTGTCTGGTTACGCTGGCATCCGGCTTATCAACGTAAGGAGCAAACCGCATGATTAACTCCGCTATCCCGGCGCGTCTCAACGCGGGTACGCCCGTCGGTGTAAAGGGCGTCAGTAAAAAGTACGGCGAGCGCACCATTCTGAATCACATCGACCTGCATATTCCTTCCGGCCAGTTTGTTGCCGTGGTGGGCCGCAGCGGCTGTGGTAAAAGCACCCTGCTGCGCCTGTTGGCCGGGCTGGAAAACAGCACCCAGGGCCAACTGCTGGCAGGTAATGCGCCACTGCAGACTGCGCGCGACGAAACCCGGTTGATGTTTCAGGATGCCCGACTGCTGCCGTGGAAAAAAGTCATTGATAATGTCTCGCTGGGTCTGCGTGGCAACGCATGGCGTGAGGCCGCACGTGACGCGCTGGAGGCAGTCGGACTGGCTGACAGAGCACACGAGTGGCCTGCCGCGCTCTCCGGTGGTCAGAAACAGCGTGTGGCGCTGGCTCGGGCGCTGATTCACCGTCCCGGCCTGCTGCTACTGGATGAGCCGCTGGGGGCGCTGGATGCCTTAACGCGAATCGAGATGCAGGAGCTGATCGAATCGCTCTGGCAGCAGTACCACTTTACGGTTCTGTTGGTTACCCATGATGTCAGTGAAGCGGTCGCGATGGCTGATCGGGTGTTACTGATAGAGGAAGGTCAGATAGGACTGGATTTGCTGGTCGATCTGCCCCGCCCCCGACGACGGGGTTCAGCGCGTCTGGCAGAGCTGGAAGCGGAAGTGCTGGATCGGGTTATGCGTCGCGGCGCAACAGACAAACCGCCACGCTATGCGCAACAGCGTTAATCAAACGGCGGGCTGTTAACCCGCCGTTTTTTATCAGGCGTTCAGTGCCTTGGTAATTTTCTCGTACAGATCGCCAGACAGTTTATCCAGACCTTGCAACTGCTCCAGCGCCTGACGCATCAGCGCCTGGCGGTTAGCGTCATAACGTTTCAGACGAATCAATGGCTCAATCATACGCGAGGCCACCTGCGGATTGCGGGTATTAAGATCCGTCAACATCTCCACCAGGAAGCGATAACCACTGCCATCTTCGGCATGGAACGCCGAGGGATTACCTGAAGCAAACGCACCAATCAACGAGCGAATACGGTTGGGGTTACCCATACTGAAGGAACGGTGCGACAGTAAACGACGCACGTTGAGTAACGCATTTTGCGCCGGGCTGGTAGCCTGCAAGACAAACCATTTGTCCATCACCAGGCCATCCTTGTGCCAGCGCTCATCATAGTCCGCTAACAACGCATCACGGCACGGTAACTGTGCCGCCACCGCAGCGGTGAGTGCGGCCAGGGAGTCCGTCATGTTATTGGCATGCTGGTATTGCGCCTGCACCAGTTTATTCGCCAGGTCCATGTCCCCGAAGGCCAGATAGTAAAGACAGATATTCTTCAGCGAACGTTTACCAATGTCTGCATGATCTACATGGTATTCGGCCTGCTGATTCGCATGGTAAACGGCAAAGAACTCATCGGCCAGCTCACGGGCCAGCGTACGCACCAGCGCCTCACGCACCAGCGCAATGGCCTGCGGATCGATAATTTCAAACAGCTCGGCGATTTCGTTTTCACTTGGCAGCGATAAAATCAGGGCGGTGAGCGCCGGATCGCTGTCGGCATCCAGCAACACCGTGCGGAAGGCGTCTGCGACATGCAGTGGCAATGACAGATGCTGGCCTTGCTGATGACGCGCCACGTTGAGGCGCAGGTAAGTGGCTAACAGGCTTTGTGCGGCATCCCAGCGTGAAAAGTCGTTGCGTGCATGGCGCATCAGGAAAGTCAGCTGCGCATCGCTCCACTTATAATCGAGCTTCACCGGCGCGGAAAACTCACGCAGCAGTGACGGCACTGGCTGGAAATAGACATTATCGAAAACAAAGGTCTGGAACTCTTCCGTTACGTTCAACACGTTATGCACCGGATGGCCGTCACGCTGAAGCGGAATCACCTTACCCTGCCCGTCATAGAGTTCGATATCCAGCGGGATATGCAGTGGCAACTTCTCTTTCTGCTCGGCCGTCGGCGGCGTGTGCTGGGTAACATGAAGCGTGTACTGTTCCAGTTCCGGGTTGTAGTCATCGCGCACCGACAGCGTTGGCGTGCCCGACTGACTGTACCAGCGACGGAACTGAGAGAGATCGATATTAGAAGCGTCTTCCATAGCCTGAACAAAATCATCGCAGGTGGCTGCGCTGCCGTCGTGGCGTTCGAAATACAGCTGCATCCCTTTCTGGAAATTCTCTTCACCCAGCAAGGTGTGCAGCATGCGGATCACTTCAGAGCCTTTTTCATACACCGTTAAGGTGTAGAAATTGTTCATTTCGATCACCTGATCCGGGCGGATCGGATGCGCCATTGGGCTGGCGTCCTCGGCAAACTGCGCGCCGCGCATGATGCGCACGTTATCTATGCGGTTAACCGCACGCGATCCGAGGTCGGAGCTGAACTCCTGATCGCGAAAGACGGTCAGGCCCTCTTTCAGGCTCAGTTGGAACCAGTCGCGACAGGTTACGCGGTTGCCGGTCCAGTTATGGAAATACTCATGACCAATGACCGCTTCAATCCCCAGATAATCTTTATCGGTGGCGGTTTCAGCTTTTGCCAGCACGTATTTGGAGTTGAAAACGTTCAGGCCTTTATTCTCCATCGCGCCCATATTGAAGAAGTCCACGGCAACAATCATAAAGATGTCGAGGTCATACTCCAGGCCAAAGCGCTCCTCATCCCACTTCATGCTGTTCTTCAGGGAGGTCATCGCCCAGTCGGCACGATCCAGATTGCCGCGATCGACAAAGATCTCCAGCGCAACATTGCGACCAGAACGCGTGGTAAAGCTGTCACGCAGCACATCAAAGTCACCTGCCACCAGTGCAAACAGATAGCAAGGTTTAGGGAAAGGATCCTGCCACTTTACCCAGTTACGGCCCTGGTCATCTTTACCGCTGTCAATGCGGTTGCCGTTTGACAGCAGGTAGGGATAACGGCTGCCGTCAGCAATAATGGTGGTGGTAAAGCGCGCCAGCACGTCGGGGCGATCCAGATACCAGGTGATATGGCGGAAACCTTCGGCTTCACATTGTGTGCAGAGCGCTTCACCGGATTTGTAGAGCCCTTCAAGGGCGCTGTTACGGTCAGGATGGATATCATTGACGATTTTAAGCGTGAAGCTGTCCGGTAACTGACTTAATACCAGCGAACCCGCGTCTTCATGCCAGGCTGTCCAGGCCTGACCATTGACTTCCAGCGACACCAGCGTCAGATCTTCGCCGTCCAGACGCAGTTCAGCCTGGTGGTCTCCCTGACGTTTAACCTGACTCACCGCCGTCACCCGCGTCGTCGTTTCATCCAGTTCAAAGGTTAAATCGATATCGGTGATGGTGTAGTCCGGCGCACGATAATCGTGTCGATATTTTATTTGTGGCTGCTGCGTCATATTCCGTCTCGCATGTAGTAGTTATTCGTCAAAGTCTACGCATTCGTCGCTAAAGTAAAAGTATAAGCATTACTCGTCAAACGTCTAAGCATGATGCGCCGAGCTTAGCATGCACAATGCATGTATCAGATAAAATGGCTACAATTTGTTAACAATGACACATTTCGTCCTCGACTCGCTATCCTCAAATATGCTGTGATCGCTCTCTGTTAGTGATTTATACTTTTGCGTCTTTTACGACGTTAAACACACAGGGCTCTGCGCCACCGAACAGGATGCTGAAACGCGCCATGACAGGACATGCTTCCCCGATACTGACTTCGCTGCTGGATACGGATGCTTATAAGCTTCATATGCAGCAAGCCGTATTCCACCGTTACCATGATGTCACGGTGGCCGCGGAGTTCCGCTGCCGTAGCGACGAGCTGCTGGGTTTTTATGCTGACGAGATCCGTGCGGCAATAGATGCCATGCAGGCGCTGGCACTCACCGAGGCTGAATATGCCTGGTTATCTGACCTGCCCTTTTTTGCTGATGACTACCTTAGCTGGCTGCGAAACTTTCGCTACGACCCACAACAGGTCGAAGTCCATAATCACCATGGCAAGCTGGCTATCCGCATCCAGGGCCCCTGGCGGGAAGTCATCCTGTGGGAAGTCCCACTGCTGGCGCTGATCAGCGAAGTGGTTCACCGTCACCGCACACCCGCCATCAGCAGCCAGCAGGCCGTGGAATTTCTGCATCAGAAACTGGACAGGTTTCAAACCCAGGTGGCCGACACCGATATGTCCCGTTTCCGATTGATGGATTTTGGCACCCGACGCCGTTATTCACAGGACGTTCAGGAATCGATTGTCAGCACCCTGAAACAGGATTTTCCGTGGCTGATGGGCACCAGTAACTATGATCTGGCACGCCGCCTTGAACTTACGCCAGTAGGTACTCAGGCTCACGAGTGGTTTCAGGCTTTTCAGCAAATCAGCCCGGTGCTGGCGAACAGCCAGCGCGCGGCCTTACAGGCCTGGCTGGATGAATATGATGACAAGCTGGGCATTGCTTTGACCGACTGTATTGCCATGGATGCCTTCCTGCGCGATTTCGGTCCGGTCTTCGCCCGGCGTTATCAGGGACTGCGCCACGACTCAGGTGACCCGGTTGAGTGGGGCGAAAAAGCCCTGGCGCACTATCAGCAGTTGGGGATCGATCCGCTCACGAAAACGCTCGTGTTTTCGGATAATCTCAACCTGGAGAAATCGCTGGCGCTCTATCGTCATTTTGGCCAGCGTACCAACGTTGTATTCGGCATCGGCACGCGCCTGACCTGCGACATTCCCGGTGTTACGCCACTCAATATCGTGATCAAGCTGGTGCAATGTAATGGCAAGCCGGTCGCTAAGCTCTCTGACAGTCCAGGTAAAACGATCTGTCAGGACAAAGCGTTCGTTAAAGCCCTGCGAAAAGCCTTTGACCTGCCGCTGGTTAAAAAAGCCAGCTAGCCTCTTTGTTATCGGGGCGTTAACGCGCCCCGCCTTCCTGGCATTAAATCTGATATTCCCCTGAATTTTGCTTGTTTCCTGTTGACTCACAAGTAACATAGCTAAACCCCAGTCTGGGGAATTCATTCACACACTTCTTCTATATAGAGAGATATTTATGAGCGTAGTGCCTGTAGCGGATGTACTGCACGGTCGCGTCGCGGTTGACAGTGACGTCACCGTACGTGGTTGGGTGCGTACCCGAAGAGATTCCAAAGCCGGTCTTTCCTTTATCGCTGTCTATGACGGCTCCTGCTTTAATCCCGTTCAGGCTGTCGTCAATAATTCTCTGAATAATTATCAGGACGAAGTGCTGCACCTGACCACTGGCTGTTCCGTCATTGTCACCGGTAAGGTGGTTGCGTCGCCGGGTCAGGGTCAGGCATTCGAAATCCAGGCGACAAAACTGGAAGTGGTGGGCTGGGTAGAAGATCCCGACAGCTACCCGATGGCGGCAAAACGCCACAGTATTGAATACCTGCGTGAAGTCGCGCACCTGCGTCCGCGTACCAACCTGATTGGCGCTGTAGCCCGGGTGCGTCACACGCTGGCACAGGCGCTGCATCGCTTCTTCCATGAGAACGGTTACTTCTGGGTCTCCACGCCGCTTATTACCGCCTCCGATACCGAAGGAGCCGGTGAGATGTTCCGCGTCTCAACCCTGGACATGGAAAACTTACCGCGCAACGATCAGGGTAAAGTCGACTACTCCGAGGATTTCTTCGGTAAAGAAGCCTTCCTGACGGTGTCCGGTCAGTTAAACGGTGAAACCTACGCCAGTGCCCTGTCGAAAATCTACACCTTCGGCCCGACTTTCCGCGCGGAAAATTCCAACACCAGCCGCCATCTGGCAGAATTCTGGATGCTGGAACCGGAAATCGCTTTCGCCTCATTAGACGATGCGGCAGCCCTGGCGGAAGCCATGCTGAAGTATGTCTTCCAGGCCGTTCTGAATGAGCGTGCGGACGATATGGCGTTTTTTGCCGAACGCGTAGACAAGGATGCGATTAATCGCCTGGAGCGTTTTGTTACTACCGATTTCGCCCAGGTCGATTATACCGATGCCGTCGATATCCTGATGAACTGCGGTCAGACCTTTGAGAACCCTGTGTCATGGGGCATCGATCTGTCCTCTGAACATGAACGTTATCTTGCCGAGAAGCATTTCAAAGCGCCGGTGGTGGTTAAAAACTATCCGAAAGATATCAAGGCGTTCTATATGCGCCTGAACGACGACGGTAAAACCGTGGCCGCGATGGATGTGTTAGCGCCGGGCATCGGTGAAATCATCGGGGGTTCTCAGCGTGAAGAGCGTCTGGATGTGCTGGATGCGCGTCTGGAAGAGATGGGCCTGAAAAAAGAAGATTACTGGTGGTATCGTGATCTGCGTCGCTATGGCACCGTGCCACATTCAGGTTTTGGATTAGGTTTCGAACGTTTAATCGCCTATGTCACCGGCGTACAAAATGTAAGAGATGTTATCCCCTTCCCACGCACGCCTCGCAACGCGAGCTTCTGATTTTCAGCATTAAATATAAGAAATTCATATATATAAAGAGGTCGGCATCGCCGGCCTTTTTTTATTTTTGTAAATTTTGATATGTCTCACAAAGTTCCGTTATTTTTACATTTTGTAATACATATTTTATATTTGAAACAAGATTACGACTTTTGTAGCATTTTCGCAGTAGAATTACCCGGTGGGGGATGGAAAGATGCGTGCAGACACAGGAGACACCAAACTTCTTTCAAGGTTCACGTAAAGTTTTCTTGACGGCAGTGGCAGGTGTCCAAATAACTCCAATGAGGGTAATAAATAATGATGAAGCGCAACATTCTGGCAGTGGTTATCCCTGCTCTGCTCGCCGCCGGCGCAGCTAACGCAGCAGAAGTTTACAACAAAGACGGCAACAAGCTGGACCTGTACGGTAAAGTGGATGCGCGTCACCAGTTCTCTGATAACGCAGGTGATGACGGCGATCAGACTTATATTCGCTTTGGCTTCAAAGGCGAAACCAAGATTAATGACCAGATGACCGGTTACGGTCAGTGGGAATACAACATTCAGGGTAATAACTCTGAAGGTTCTGACGCGCAGACTGACAACAAAACCCGTCTGGGCTTTGCTGGTCTGAAATTCGGTGATGCCGGTTCAATCGACTACGGCCGTAACTACGGTGTGGTTTATGACGCAATCGGCTGGACCGATATGCTGCCAGTATTTGGTGGTGACTCAGGTTACTCAGACAACTATATGAACGGCCGTAGTGGTGGTCTGCTGACCTACCGCAACACCAACTTCTTTGGTCTGGTAGATGGCTGGAACTTTGCGCTTCAGTATCAGGGTAAAAATGATCGTACCGATCCTCGCCGTGCGAATGGTGATGGCTACGGTATTTCAACCTCGTACACCTCTCCGATCGGAGTCGGTATCGTAGGTGCTTACAGCAGCAGCGATCGTACTAATAGCCAGGCTGACGGTTCAGTCAGTAATAACAACGTTGTAACCTCTCAAGGTGCTGGCGTTGGTGCTGGTAAGCGTGCAGAAAACTGGGCAACTGCTCTGAAATATGATGCTAACAACGTATACCTGGCAGCAATGTACGGTGAAACCCGTAACTCAACACCAATTAAAGGTGTGTTTAATGTTAACGGTACGACATTTAGCGGTAATGCATTCGCTAACAAAACTCAAGAAATCGAGCTGGTAGCTCAGTATCAGTTCGACTTCGGTCTGCGTCCTTCACTGGCCTACGTTCAGTCTAAAGGCAAAGACATCGAAGGTATCGGCGATGCTGATATCTACAAATACTTCGATGTGGGCGCAACTTACTACTTCAACAAAAACATGGCCACCTACGTTGATTACAAAATCAACCAGCTGGACAAAAACAACCCACTCGGCATTCCTAACGATGACGTAGTTGGTGTTGGTGTGGTTTACCAGTTCTAAGTTTGTTGATGCAGTACAAAAAACGGAGCTTCGGCTCCGTTTTTTAATGCCGTTTTCTCGCCCTCTCCCCGGTTATTTCCCCCCGACAACATAAGAACGGGTAATTCTGGCGCACAGACGATGAATTTTATCGCAAACGGTTGGCATTTCGCCGTGCTGACGTTAACCTGATGGTTCATTTGCTAAAGTTCACGCTACTGGACCCGACTCATGTTTGAATCGATCTCTGCTGCACCCGCTGATCCTATCCTTGGCCTGGCCGATCTCTACCGTGCCGACGACCGCCCAAATAAAATCAATCTTGGTATTGGTGTTTATAAAGATGAAACCGGGAAAACGCCGGTGCTTACCAGCGTTAAAAAAGCAGAACAGTACCTGCTTGAAAACGAAACCAGCAAAAATTATCTGAGCATTGACGGTCTGCCGGATTTCGCGCGTTGCACGCAGGAATTGTTATTTGGCAAAGGCAACGCCCTGATCGCGTCGGGAAGAGCCCGTACGGCGCAGACGCCGGGCGGTACGGGTGCACTGCGCGTCGCCGCAGATTTCCTGTCCACCCAGACCGCCGTTAAGCGCGTGTGGGTGAGCAACCCGAGCTGGCCAAACCACAAAAACGTGTTCAATGCCGCCGGGCTTGAGGTATGCGAATACCAGTATTACGACGCGGCTAACCATACGCTGGACTTTGACGGCATGCTGGCCTCGCTGAGAGAGGTGAAAGCTGGTGATGTGGTGCTGTTCCACGGCTGCTGCCATAACCCGACCGGTATTGACCCAACAGCAGAGCAGTGGCAACAGCTGGCACAGCTCTCCCAGGCCAACGGCTGGTTGCCCCTGTTCGACTTCGCCTACCAGGGCTTTGCCCGTGGTCTGGAAGAGGATGCGGAAGGGCTGCGCATTTTTGCTGCCAGCCATCAGGAACTGATTGTCGCCAGTTCTTATTCCAAGAACTTTGGCCTGTATAACGAACGTGTTGGTGCGATTACATTGGTTGCCGGCGACGCCGCGACGGTCGAGACCGCGTTTAGCCAGGTGAAATACACTATTCGCGCTAACTACTCTAATCCTCCGTCACACGGTGCCGCCGTCGTTGCCACCATCCTGGGTAATGACGCGCTGCGTACTATCTGGCAGCAAGAGCTGTCCGATATGCGTCAGCGTATCCAGCGCATGCGTCAGCTGTTTGTGAACACGCTGGCGGATAAAGGCGCACAGCAGGACTTCAGCTTTATCATCAAGCAGAATGGGATGTTCTCATTCAGCGGACTGACCAAAGATCAGGTCATCCGCCTGCGCGAGGAGTTTGGGGTTTATGCCGTTAATTCGGGCCGCGTGAACGTTGCCGGTATGACGCCAGATAATATGTCTGCACTGTGTGAGGCAATTGTCGCCGTACTTTAGGCTGATACCGCATAAAAAATGGGCCGCTCTGGCCCATTTTTTATTGCAGGAAAGGATTGGTCAGACGTTCACGTCCCAGCGTTGACACAGGACCGTGACCGGGTAAAAACGTGACATCGTCGCCTAGCGGCAGCAGCTTATTTTTTATCGCATCGATGAGATGCTGATGATTGCCCTGCGGGAAATCAGTGCGCCCTACACCACCGCTAAAAATCACATCACCCGAAATCAGTAAGCGACCTTTGGCATCAAAAAATACAATGTGGCCTGGCGTATGTCCCGGGCAGTGCAGTACGTCAAGCGTGACCTGGCCGACCTGAACAGTGTCACCTTCCTCCAGCCAGCGATCCGGCGTCAGTGGCGCGCAGTACTCAAGACCAAACATTTGGCTTTGCGTGGGTAATGATTCCAGCCAGAATGCATCCTGCTTTTGCGGACCGACCAGCGGCACCTTCCAGAATGCAGCCAGTTCCGCCGCCGCCCCAACGTGATCGAGATGACCATGCGTGAGCAGGATCTGTGCGGGCTTTACAGCAAGCTGTGCCAGCGTTTGCTTGATGGTCTCAGCATCGCCACCGGGGTCCACAAGGGCGGATTCACGCGTGGTTTCACACCAGATAACCGAACAATTCTGCGCAAAGGCGGTGACGGGGATAATGTGATAGTTCATAACGCTCCATGGTCGGCACCCGCAGCGTTGCCGACGTTACTACCAGTGCCTGACGGGACCGGTATCAATATGTACAAAGTTGCTGCTGGGGTAATATCCTACACCACCGGCTCGCATTTTTAATGCGGCTTTGCGAACATTCGCCAACGTCACCCCTTCAATATGAAAATCCATCGCCTGGCCTTTGGTGTGGTAACTGTGTTTTGCCACACCAGGTCCCGATTCCCGCAGCATATTGTTCGTCGCCAGTGAGCGATAACCGGAGACGAGCTGAACGGGTTTGCGCGTTTCCAACAGCGCCTGAAGACGATAGAGCTGGTCAAACAGATGGGGATCGATACTTTTTGTTTTATTGGCACGGTAGTCGCGGAAAAAGTGGTTCAGGCGTGACAATTCACTTTTGTCGTAACTTTTACCGTTAAAAAATTCAGTTTTAAGGGTTTCACCAGTGTGAAGATTATTGAGCGTTAAAATCCGTGGACGTGAAGTGGACAGTGAAGCCATCGCGGTCTCTGGCAGTAAGGCCAGACCGGCAGCGGCACTTCCGCAAAGCAGCAGTTTGCGACGTAAAGAATCGATTGTAGACATGGAGCGGTTTACCTGAAAACAGAGTCAAAGACATGTGCAAAAAACGTACTGGCGGAACCATAACTTCCTGGCGCTAGCACGTCAACCCATTATGGGCAAGTTTGGAAGGCGGCTCCAGATAAAGCCGCCTTAATGACAGGACTGAATCACACAGAGGCCGTGCGACTAACGATTAAAAATCAACCATTAGAGCAACAACTGTTGCGCACGGCTTAAGACCTGGCTGGCTGAACGCGCCGTATTATCATAATTGTAAATATCTGTACGGAACTGCGTTTTACCGTCATCCGCGACCCAGGCCGTTAAATAATACAGGTTAACCGGGATGCGATGGCGAATAGGCACATAGCGCGTGTCACCCTGCTTAAGCGTGTCAGAGATACGGGCATCGTTCCAGCCGACATCCTGCAACAGAATACCCGCCAGTTCTGAGGCTTTATTGACGCGCACGCAGCCCGAGCTTAGCGCACGAATATCGCGCTGGAACAGGTTGTGGTTCGGCGTATCATGCAGATAAATCGCATCCGAGCTTGGCATATTAAACTTATAGCGACCCAGCGAGTTGGTTTGACCAGGTGCCTGACGTATGCGGTAAGGGAAAGAAGACGCGGACACCATGCTCCAGTCAATCATGCTGGGATCGATGACTTCAGAATCGGCACTCCAGCCAGACAGCAGGGTATAACCGTGCTTATACAGATAGGTGGGGTCCTGTTTCACCTTAGGAATAATGTCCTGACGCACCAGGTTGGTCGGCACATTCCACGGCGGGTTCAGCACCACATTATTCAGTGCGCTTCGCATCAACGGCGTTTTACGATCTGGCCGGCCCACGATAACCCGGGAGGACAGAACTTTTGTGCCGTTGCTGTAATAGTTCAGCGAGTAGTTGGGGATGTTAACCATAATGCCGTTGTGCATATCATCCGGCAGCAGGCGCAGGCGCTGAATATTCAACGCCAGTAAAGCAGCACGCTGCTGGGGTGAGACATTCAGCCATTCACGTGTGCGCAGGCCAATCGCCCCATCGGCGTCAAGTCCCTGCCACTGCTGAAAGCGTTTTACCGCCGCCACCAGGTTGTCATCATAGACGTTCACACCGCCCGGTGCCGCGGGGGCATTTTGCACATTGCCTGAAACATCGGGCGTGGTGGCGGGTATATCATTAACCGTCACTGCCGAAGGACTCACGGCGACAGGCTGCTCGCTGTGGCTGGCAGGAACGGGCGCGGTGGGAACGGCATCCTCGTTGGGCGCAGGTACGGCAACCTGAGCGCTTAACATACCGCTGCGGCGTAATATTTCGCGTAAGGCCGGCACATCGTCACTGACCTGTCCAGGTCGTAAGGTGTCACGATTTTTAATTTGCGGCCAGGGCTGTTTATCTTCAAGCAGACTCTTCAGCGCCTTGTGCATCAAAGGATACTGCGGATGCTGCGGCACCAGTGAATTGACAAAGGCCAGCGAACTGCCCGCATTCACCGCATTCTGCCATGCATTGATCACGGACACCGACGGTACCGCCAGCTTGTAAGGGACGGTGCTGTACAGCCAGGTTTCCCCCTGAACAGGCACCGTTGACACAAACTGCAAATAGCCCAGCATCGCATCGGACAGCGTTACATCGCGGGCGAAATCTGTAATAGTCGGATCGGTCAGGCGATCGACCCAGCGGGTAAACTGCGGCTGGACGCCGGAAAGCGCAACTTCCGCCAGCTGCTGCTGAAACTTTTGCACGGCGTCAGGATCTTGCCAGATCGGCTGCATATTTCGCGCGGCATACAGGGCAGCCAGTGAAGCGCCATAAAAAGGTTGGTTATCGCCTGAAAAAGCCTGTCGGATCTTCTGCTGGCTCTCGCTGACGGACAGGGCTGCATGCGTCATTTGCGTGCCCGGCATGGCAGCGATGATAGCGGCCTGAGCCATGGCACAAGGAATCAGCGTTAGTGCCAGCGCAAGCCACGAACTAACCTGATGAATTTTTAAGCTTTTATTCAGTAACATCCCTGCCCCCTTCATTAATCTACCGCGCAGCATGTCAGGAAACGGCTGCGATCGGGCTGTTACCCATATTATTGAGTATACGAATAAAAACGGCATTTGCCTCCTGTGACAAATGCCGTTACCAGATTAACCAATGGCGCTGTTTTTGACTATCTCTGCATCATGAATATTATGTCGTGGTTTCGCTTGCTGGATCGGCTTCGCTACTGCGTTTCGCAGGCAGCGGATCGGCGGCGAATCCGCGTAATCCCACCACGTGAACGTGCTCGGTATTATTAAATACTTTACGCATCAGTTTATAAGTGGTGCCCTTCTCCGGGCTGATATTCTCAGGTGCCGCAATAACCAGCTGCATCTCCAGACGCTCACAGAGTTCAAACAGCGTCGCGATAGAGCGTGCATCCAGACGTGCGGCTTCATCCAGGAACAGCAGACGGCAAGGTGAAATATCTTTACCACGCAGGCGGCGTGATTCCTCTTCCCAGCTCTGAACGACCATAACCAGAATCGACATCCCGGTACCAATCGCCTCACCGGTAGACAGCGCACCACTTTCTGCGCGCAGCCAGCCGTCCGAACCACGATTGACCTCGACTTCCATCTCCAGGTAATTACGGTAGTCCAACAGCTCTTCACCAATGGTCTGCGGCGTACGCTGGCCCATATCAATATGCGGATTCAGACGTTGATAGAGCTTCGCCAGCGCTTCCGAGAACGTGAGTCGGTTGCTGTTAAACAGATCCTGATGCTGTTCATGCTCTTCAGACAACGTATCCAACAGCATCGCGTGGGTTTCCCGCACGTTAACGTTAAGCCGAACGCTGCGCACCTGACCAAAGCTAACGGTTTGTAACCCCTGGTTCAGCTGACGAATACGGTTCTGTTCACGCTGAATCGTTTTACGAATAATATTCGCCACGCTGCGTGAACTGATCGCCAGAGTTTGCTCACGGGCCGTCAACTCCTCCGTCAGCCGATTGAGTTCAATCTCCATCTGTTCGATGGCTTCAACCGGATCGTCGGTGCGAATAATATCCTGACGGATACGTTCGCGCAGATGTTGATACACGGCGATGAAAAACTGAATCTTACGTTCCGGACGTTTAGGATCTTCAGACAAACGCAGCACGTCGCGCAGATGTTCGTTATCCGCAACCGCCAGGCGCAGTGCGCCCAGTGCCTTATCCGACATGGAGCGCAGTTCATCGCCACTGAGATAAGCCAGTTCACGGCGATGCAGACGGCGTTCCACCCCGTTGTCTTTAACCAGACGCAGTACCAGGCACCAGCCCGCTTTGGCGCTGACCACCTGTTCACGGTTCTGGTGATAGTTACGTTCAAGCTGGCGCAGCTTTTTCTGCAGGTTGTCCATCTCTGCTTCGCAGAAGGTGAGCTGTTTCTCCAGCTGATTGCGGCGGGCGCGGTTGTGGCTCAGCGCCGTATAAAGCTCGTCACGGCGGATTCGCGCGCGTTCTTCCGCACTGGCATCGGCCTGAACCCCAATGTCCTGCATTTCCTGCTGCAGCTCTTTCAGCATGTCGCGCTTGGCATCATAAGCACTTTTTAACGATGCCAGCACCTGCGAATACTGCGTCAGCTGCGACTGATGCGCGCGCAGACGTTCACGCGTGCGGCTCCGTTCGGCTTCGGCCTGCTCCAGCCGCTGCCGCAGTTTATCGCTCAGGTCGTTGTTGCCGCCCAGCATGCCAGCCGAATCGTCATAACTAAAATGCGCCCGGCGCTGTACCACTTCCGTCAGGGCAAACGCCTGCTGACGCGCATTGCGCTGCTGTTGCTGCGCCTGCTGGTAATCCGCCTGCAGCTGTTCGTGCTGTTCAGGATCGCTTTGCAGTACCGCAATCATCGGCTCAAGTTTGGCCAGTTTCGTCCCATGTAAATGCAGGAAACGTGCGGCTTCCTGCGCCTCTTCGACCTGCTCGCGAATCTCTTCACAACGATCCGCCAGGGTCTCATCCAGCAACAGGTTAATGCGCGGCAACAGGCGGTTAAGCTGTGCGACGCCCTCTTTGGCCAGCTCAAACTGCTGACGCTGCTGCTGATTGTTGCTTTCATGTTGATTGAGCGCACGTTCCAGCTCACCGCGACGGGCGCCGAGCTGACGGATTTGCGCTTCAGGATCGTCATCGAAGGCCACCGCAAGGTGACTGCCGATAAAGCGGCTGAAAGACTGGTGTAAACGTTGCGTCTTCTGAACGTCAAAAGATAACGTGGCATAGCGTTCCGCCAGGCGATCGCGCTCATTGTTAAGCAGCTCGAGTTGGTTTTCGCGTGCCGCCCGACCAAATAAAGGAATTTTTGGGAAGCGGGAATAGCGCCACTGACGCTCGGCAACTTTCACCACGACCGCGTTTTGTAGCTCGTCTACGCTGAACACGCTGTCATCGAACGACTGGGGGTCCCCTTCAATCAGGTACAGATCTTCCGGGCACTCTTCTAAGCCATCCAGTTGCTCGCGCACCAGCGACAGGTCGGGCACCACAATGGCGTGGCGCGACGGGCCATACAGCGCGGAGAAGTAAGGTGCATCGTTCAGCGTCACGTCATCATAAATTTCTGACAGCAGTACGCCGCCAAACCGTTCGGCAAGCTGATTCAGACGGGGATCTTCGGCACCGCCCGGCTGGCTGAGACGTTCAATTTGCTGCTCAATTTCACGTTTGCGCGCCGCCACTTCGTCACGTTCAACGGTGGTTTCACGCTCGCGTTCCAGCAACTGCTGCATGTATTCGGTCACGTCCTGGCTGCTGGCCAGTTCCTGACCGGTTTGCTCACTGAGCTGAGTCAGGATTTCTTGTGCTGCCAGCCAGTGCGGCGCGCGCGCGGTCAGCGACGTGATGCGTTCGCGCAGCTGCTCAAGTTCCTGGCGCATCATCATGCGCTGTTCGCCCGCGTCAGCCACGCTGCTGTTGAGCTGCTCGATTTGCGCTTCGAGTTCACGCTGCAAACCTTCCAACGCATCAGGCTCGTAATGCTGGCCCTGACGTTTACAGAACTCTGCCAGCAGACGTTCGGCTTCCTGTTGTTCGCGCAGGCGCTGTTCAAGCTCATTCAGGCGCAGACGCAGTGACGAAAGTTGATCGGCATGGTGACGCTGATTGCTGGCATCGCGCAGCAGGTCGCGGCCGACTTGCCACGCCTCTTTGCGGCTGACGTCACCGGCAATGCTGGTGACCAGCGACAACGCCTGCTCAAACTGGCTGTGAGCCGCTTCCGCTACGCTCAGCTTCTGCTCAAGATGCAACAGTTGCCCCGTGGCTTCTTCTTCTTTCGCCTGGAAGCTGGCCTGCCATTCGGCAGCATTTTCAATATTCAGATCCGGCAACTGGCACAGCGATCGCGCACGTTCCAGCGCCTGTAATGCCTGTTGGTACTGGATCGCCCGGGTTTGTTGCACATCCAGCGCCTGCTGAAAATCGGCCAACTGACTTTTCAGCTCATCGACTTCCAGTTCGGCCGCCTCGGCGCGGGCCTCATTTTCTTCCTGGATTTCACGCGCTTCGGCAACCACTTCGCTCTGCTCTTCCAGACGCAGCGTAAGATCCTCGATATCGCTGTCATACCGGGTAATCTTCTCTTGCTGGCGCATCGCCGTTTGCACCAGATTCAGGTGATCGCTGGCTGCCTGATAATCGATTTCGAGATCGCTTTCCGCCCCGCTGTGTTCGGCCAGCTCACGCGCCATTTCCACATGACGGAACTGTTCAGAGGCCAGCTGTTTGCGGCTGCTGAACAGCTCATTGCGCAGTTGTAAGGCGCTGTCAAGATGAATGCGTCGCTCATTGGCGTGACGCATGTAGTCTGCCGAAACGTAGCTGGTGGCTTCAGAAATCAGATGCTTGAACAGGTCACGATCGGACTGCGTCACGCGGATGGCTTCCAGCGTCATGCGGTTTTCGCGCAGTGCCGCTTCCATATCCTGAAACGCTTTGCGCACGCCGCTGTTTTCCGGCAACAGGTAATCGCGCAGAGAGCGGGTAATCGCACTGGAGATACCGCCGTAAAGTGACGCTTCGATCAGGCGATAAAACTTGCTGCGATCGCTGGCTGAACGCAGGCGACGCGGCACGACACCGAGATCAAACATCATGGCATGATAGTCGGTGACCGAGCTGTACTGACGGAACTGGACGCCTTCCAGTGCCTCAACGCGTTCTTTTACCTCGTTAAGCGGTAAAACACGTGCCTGACGGCTGTTAAGGATTTCCGTGAGCATATCGGTAGGCAGCGTATCCGTGGGCAGCCCATGAATACTGAAAGGCTTGATATCGACCTTCTTATCACGTCCGGCGATCTGCTGCAGTCTGACACCCACGACAACGCGTTGATGACGGGAATTGACTACGTCCAGCATGGCATAGCAGACGCCGGCGCGAAGTTTACCGTGCAGGCCTTTATCGCGTGAACCCGAGGTGGCGCCGGCTTCGGTAGTGTTACGGAAGTGCAACAAGGTTAAGTCAGGAATCAGCGCCGTGACAAAGGCCGCCATGGTGGTTGACTTACCTGCCCCGTTCCCACCCGACAGCGTGGTGACCAGTTCATCAAGATCAAAGGTTCGGGCAAAGAAACCGTTCCAGTTGATCAGCGTTAGCGAACGAAATTTGCCGCGTTCAATCATGCCTGTTCTTCCTCCGCGATATCACCCGCATCGCTGTCATTCTCTTCACTGTCTTCTGCCTCAGTCGTGGCCGTTGCGTTGTCCAGCAACATTGCCTCGCCGTCACGAATCAGGCGCAACTGCGCTTCCCGCGGATCATCACCGCTGCGCACATCGGCACCAAAGCGAAAAACAGACTCGATAATACGAAACTTGCTGCTGTCATTGCCAAAGAACCACACCATACCAAGACGACGCAGGCGGCTTAAGGAAGCCCGCATTTTTTCCTGCAGCTTGGCACGATCGAGATCCGAGCCGGTTGAGCGCTGGTTAACCAGCTTCAGCAGTTTGCTTTCATCAGCCAGGGACAGCAGCTCGTCATACAGCTCCTGCTGGGTAAAAATACCTTCGTTCGCCAGACGTTCCGGGCTGAGATAGAGATAGCACAGGATTTTACCGACCATCATATCCAGCTCAGACAGGACAGAGCGAGGAATCAACGTGGTTGAGCGTGGACGCAGATAGAAGAATCCCTCTGGCGCGCGGATCAGCTCAACGTTATAGCGCGTATAAAACTCTTCCAGATACTGCTGGTAATCCATCAGAAAAGCGTGGTTATCCAGCTCTTCAATGCCAATGTGGCGTCCGGCACGCAACTGACTGTCCAGCGCCGGAAAAATCGGATTTGCCAGTGCCTGTGCCAGTTTAACCGGCATCACTTGTTCAATATTTGTCGATGACATGTGCCTGCACCTTGGCTCCGTAATCATTAATGGCTTGCCATTCCACAGGCAAACCGGCTAAATCGGCTTCCGCTACGCCGAGTCGCACCGCCTGATCCACTACGATGCGCGCAAGGTCAAAGTGACGCGCGCGTGGGTATTGGGCCAGATAGTCGCGCATTACCACGGCGAGGTTGAGCGGTTTTTGCTGCGTTTTGTAACTCTCTAAGGCTTCTTCAATCATGGCCGCCAGCTGCTCGCGAATTTCATTAAATTCTTCAAATTCCAGCTCGGCAGGCAGTTCGCCCATGACTTCGTCATTACGCAGCGTCAATTCGTCATCACGCATATCGTAAAGACGTTCGGCGTTGGCATAGGTCAACGCCCAGGGCGCATCAAAATAGTTCTGTACGGAAACCCGCAACCGCTGAGCAAAAACGCGGTTTTTGTCCATATCGATGGCAGTACGAATAAATTTGTGGACGTGGCGATCGTAGCCAATCCACAGGTCGATGGCCTGCTGCCCCCAACTGGTAATGCGGTCGAGTTTACTTTGCAAATCGAAGACCAGTTTATCGACGAAGCCCAGATCCGGGCTATCCAGCGTCGCATCCTGAATACGCAGCAGATTTTCCTGCAGCTTGTCGCCCGCCGCCTCAAGCGTATCCTGCAGCTCGCGCAGTGTACCTGAGGTTTCCGACAGCAACATTTCACAGCTTGAAATTGCGGCTCGCCAGTCTTTGTTCAGCAGTTCAGCAATATCGGATTTCACCGCCTGCTGTTGCTCATCCATCAGGCGCTGTGTCATATCAATGCTGTCGAAGATTTCGGCCACCGAGTATTTCAGCGGCGCGAACACGTTGCGGTGCCAGTGAAATTCGTCGCCATTTTCCTGAGCGGCATCCGCGGCACGCTTCAGTTCCGCAGCAACAATGGAAAGTTGCATAGACAGACGCAGCGTGGAGAACTCACGCTGGCGGATATAGTAATCGGTGATGCCGATGGCCAACGGCGTCAGGCGATAAATGGCATTGCCCTCGGTTAACTCACTGGTAAAGCGATTTAACAAGCGCTGACGCACCATATCGTTGATGGCGTTGTTGGCACGCACCAGGACGGTTTCACTGGTTTGCTCAAAGGCTTTGCTGACGTGACGAAACGCATCAATCAGATCACCTTCGCTCATCTCTCCGTCCATGCGCTCGCCATTTAGCGTGGCGATAGCCAGCAAAAAAGCCAGACGTTCAACTGGCAGCGCAAGGGAGAAGTCATTCTTGCGCGCCCAGGATACCAGTTCCGGTACCGTCTGGGAAAATTCACTCATAATTCGTCCTTCTGCCCGGGTTTGCGCGCGGTCACGTGGATGTAACGCCCTAAGCTTAAAAAGGGTTCCTGGCGGCAAAAGCGCCGCTCCATCTCAATAATTTCGTCGTCACTCTTCGGCTCGCCTTTAGGCGGCTTCATATAATCGCTGAATACACGAATCCCGGCACGCCGTTCAATCTGGAAACCACAGGCTTCCAGCCAGCGATACACATCATCGGGATCGCGAGGATAATCCGGTGACAGCGTGCGCTTCTTGCGTTTGGTTAAGTTGGTACGCAGATAGCCAAAATTGCCCAACGTCAGGGTGCGTAATGTTAAACCATGCAGGTTGTAAAACATCAACGACAGCACGCCGCCGGGCCGCAGTGTATCAAACAAGGCTTTTAACACGGCTTCAGGTTCAGCAACCCACTCAAGCACAGCGTGAAACAATACCAGATCCACCGGCTTAACCAAATGTTCACCGACCTGCTGCGCGCTAATTTGTTTGAATTGCATGTGGTGGCTCACACCCAGCGCCTGTGCATTTTCCTGCGCGCGGCGTAACATTTCACCTGACAGATCGCACAGCACGACCTGATGGCCCCGCGCCGCCAGCCCGCTGGAAATTTGCCCTATACCGCCGCCCGCATCCAGCACGCTCAGGGAAGAGGAGGACAGGCTGGGAAGAATCGTTTCCAGCTCATCCCACAGGATGGCCTGACGCACCTGGCCTTTGGTTGTGCCGTAAATATTTTGCGAAAATTTATCCGCGAGATCGTCAAAGTTACGATCCTGCATGGCGTGGACTCCGGTATGCTGCGGTGAAACATATGCTATTTTGTCACAGGTACAGTAAGAATGAAGCTTTCATCCCATTCTTGTGCTCTGGCTGCTGTTTTTTCGGACAACAAGAGGTTTTTTAAATGTTTTTTATGCTGAAAAAGGCAGTGGGTAACGTATTACTTCCCCTGCCTTTTCTGCTTTTACTTATGGCAGTGGGCATTTTACTGCTTTGGTTCAGTCGCTGGCAGAAAAGCGGCAAAATAATCATCTCAACCAGCTGGCTGGTGTTATTGCTGATTAGCCTACAACCCGTTGCAGACCGCCTGCTGCTGCCGGTGGAGTCGCACTATCCGACCTGGAATGGCAGCCAGAAAGTGGATTACATCGTGGTACTGGGCGGAGGTTATACCTATAACTCTGCATGGGCACCCAGTTCAAACTTGTTGAATAACAGTTTGCCCCGGGTGACAGAAGGCGTGCGCCAGTGGCGGCGTAACCCGCAGGCAACAATGATATTTACCGGTGCCGCTGCAGGGCATAACCCCAAAAGTAATGCATGGGTGGCCGCACAGGTCGCCGAAAGCCTTGGCGTACCTTCATCACATATCCATACGTTGGATCAGCCCAAAGATACTGCGCAGGAAGCCCAGGCGGTCAGCGCCCTGATCGGTCATCAACCCTTCCTGTTGGTCACATCAGCGAATCATATGCCGCGTGCCATGCGTTTTTTCCAGCAGGCAGGACTCGACCCGACGCCCGCGCCGGCTAACCAACTGGCGATTACCTCCCCGTTAAACTGGTGGGAGCGTGCTTTCCCTTCTCCTCTGTGGATGGGCCACAGCGAGCGCGCTATCTATGAAACGCTGGGCAGCCTGTTACAGCGCTTTAAAACCTCCGCTGAGGGCACAGGCGCGTAAACATGCTGAGTGATACGCCCCATAACGCGCGTATCCCTCAACCATGGTTTTCTGTTTGGGGCCATATCTGGACAGGTGCATCCTCAGGCAAGCGCCGCGCGGGGTAAAGCGCGACGGCTCGACTCAGCCGTGCATGGCAGCACGAACGCGGATCAGATCCTCTGGCGTATCGACGCCAACGCCCGGTACCGTTTTTGCTACCGCGACATGAATCTTTTCGCCATACCACAGCACGCGGAGTTGCTCGAGAAGTTCGATCTGCTCAAGTGGACAAGGTGCCCAGCCTACGTAACGACGAATAAACCCTGCGCGGTAGGCGTAAATGCCAATGTGACGTAACAGCGTATCGCCGATCCGATCGCGCGATTCAGCATAGCGCTCACGGTCCCAGGGAATGGTCGCGCGTGAGAAATACAGCGCGTAGCCTTTTGCATCCATAACGACTTTAACGGCATTGGGATTAAATGCTTCTTCCGCATCGGTAATCGGCACGGCCAGCGTCGCCATACCTGCTTCAGAATGCGCCAGGTTGGTCGCTACCTGATGCACGATTTCCGCCGGGATCATGGGCTCATCGCCCTGAACATTGACGATAATTTGATCGTCTGCAAACTGATACTTCTCAATCACCTCGGCAAGACGTTCCGTGCCTGAATGATGGTCGGCGCGCGTCATGCAGACTTCGCCCCCTGCCGCTTCGACAGCGCTGGCTACATCAGGGTGGTCGGTCGCCACGATCACCCGGCTGGCACCGGATTCTCGTGCACGCTCCATCACATGTACCACCATCGGCTTGCCATGAATATCGACCAAGGGTTTACCGGGTAAACGGGTTGAGGCATAACGAGCAGGAATGATGGCAATAAAACTCATGGATGGATCTCTTCAACCGATAAGGTACGGGCTTCATTTTCCAGGAGAACCGGAATGCCATCGCGCACAGGGAAAGCCAGCGCATCCGGCTTGCAGATCAGTTCTTGCTGTTCGTTGTTGTAGTACAGCTTGCCATTGCAAACCGGGCAGGCAACGATTTCGAGTAAACGGTGATCCATATTTCCTCCATCACGGACCGAGAGCGTAAGCGCTAAAGCATATCACAGCACTGACAAGAGCGGGTAAACCGCACCGGGTGCGGCATCACGGATTATCCAGTTGCCACAACGTTGGCCAGTGCGCCAGTAACGCTGAGGGTGCCTGCTGAATCGCGACCGTCTCTGCGCCCTGCCAGCGCGCAAAGCGGGTTATTGCGCGTTGGGCATCCTGCAAAAATGCCGCAGTGAGCGGGACGTTTTGTTCCAGCCAGATATTTTTGATTTCAAGCTGGCGCGATGCGCGGAGCATCCGTGCATCAAGCCGGGCTTTAATTTGGCCGCGATGCAGCAAGGGTAAGACAAAGTAGCCATATTTACGCTTAGCGGCTGGCGTATAGCATTCAATACGGTAGTCAAAACCAAAGAGTTCCAGCGCCCGTTTCCGATCCCAAACCAGGGGATCGAACGGGGATAACAGCGTGGTATGTGTCGCTTTCAACGGCGTCGCTAATCCGGGCAGCGCACTCTGATGCAGCCACATTTCTCCCATGCCGTTAACCTCGACCGGAATAATTTCTCCGGCCTCCTGCGCCCATTGCATAAACACGTTGACGGGTGCACGTTTCAGCCGGTAATAATCCGCCAGCCACTCACGGCGAAAAATCCCCAGGCTGCGTGCGCTGTTTATAAGCATTAATCGGGTTGCTTCGTCCTCGCTGATGGCATGGATCGCATCCTGCCAGTCAGGCATCACCCGGGCGCGTAAATCGTAGACACGCTGAAAATTTCGCCGTTCCGACACCATCAACTCACCGGCACTAAACAGGTTTTCAAGATGCCGCTTGTGCGGTTTCCAGGCCCACCATCCGGGTTTATGATTTTTTCCGCTGGCAAAATCGGCCGATCTTACCGGTCCGTTATCGCGGATATACGTCAGTAACTCGGCGATCTCCTGCTGATATTCGGCAGCCCACTGCGCACTGTATTTCCAGCCCAGACGTTCGGGCGACAGCATGCGATGCCGCAGTAGTTTGTAATCGTTGCGCGGAATAAAGCAGGCTTCATGGGCCCAGTACTCAAATATCTCGCCCTGAGCAAGAGCCTCATCCAGCCAGGAGGGCGGATAGTCGCCTAAACGACTAAACAGCACCAGATAAGGGCTTCGGGCAACTACATTGATGGTGTCGATTTGCAGCAAAGACATCTGGGTAATGCAGTCTGGAATGTCCTCACGGCGTGCCCGGCGGGCAGCGGGACGAAGCAGGCCCTGCGCCGCGAGTTGAATATTGCGGGCCTGCTGTAGCGAAAGTGAATGTGTGCTCATTCTCTTCCTTATCTGAAGGGGATTTTAGTGCGATGCCCGGTGTGAATACGTGCCGCAAAGGCGTTCTAAATCGTCTAACAGTACCGTTGCCGCTTCAGCTGGCAGATGGGCATCTACCGGTAAATACCACCAGGCAGGTTGCGCGAATGCGCGACACTTTACCGCATCTTTTTCGGTCATCAGCAGCGTCTGCTCAGGCAGCAGCAGACGTGAAAGTTCGTCTTCACTATAGGCATGGTGATCGGCGAAGGCGATTTCCGCCACGGGCGTTAAACCCTGCTGTTTTAAGGTGTTAAAAAAGCGAGGTGGATGCCCGATTCCCGCCATCGCGACAACGTCATGAAACGCGCTGAGTGGACGTTGCTCACCGCTAAGAAGGTGGATCGCCATGCCCGGGCGCAGTTGCATGGCAATTTCACCCTGCTGCGGTTCGCCGCCGTTGACGATAATGGCATCTACCGTATTCAGGCGCGAAGCACGTTCACGCATCGGACCCGCGGGTAGCCACCAGCCATTACCAAAACGGCGCACACCATCGACCACCACGATTTCCCGATCGCGCTGCAATGCGTAATGCTGCAGGCCATCGTCGGTGACAATCAAATCCAGTGAGTGATGTTCCAGGAGCGCCTCAATGGCATCACGACGACGAGGGGCGACGGCCACTGGCGCAGACGTGCGCTGAGCGATCAGAACAGGTTCATCCCCTGCCTGTTCGGTCGCAGTGTCAGCCGTAACCCGCAACGGATAACTGTCTGCTTTGCCGCCATAGCCGCGCGAAATCACACCCACCCGTAATCCGCGCTTTTGCAGGGCTTCTACCAACCAAATCACCACTGGCGTTTTACCGTTCCCACCAGCAGTCAAATTGCCCACCACGACCACAGGCAGCGGCGCGCGCCAGCTTTTACGCCAGCCGCGTTGAAAACTGAAGCGAATCAATGCCGTGATAGCACCGTACAGCACACTGAGTGGCCATAGCAGTAACCACAGGGGCGATCGGCCACTCCAGATGCGCTCAATCATTGGCCAAATTGCATTTTATGAAGTTGTGCATAAGCGCCTTTTTCCGCCAGCAACGCTGCATGCGTGCCGCGCTCAATGATTTTGCCCTCTTCCACCACCACAATTTCATCCGCTTTTTCGATAGTAGACAGGCGGTGTGCAATGACCAGGGAGGTACGGTTTTTCTGTAACTCGTCCAGCGCCGACTGGATGGCACGCTCAGATTCCGTATCCAGTGCAGAGGTCGCCTCATCAAGAATCAGGATTGGGCAGTCGCGCAGCAGCGCGCGAGCAATAGCGATACGCTGGCGCTGACCGCCAGACAACAGCACGCCGTTCTCACCGATCACGGTATCCAGGCCTTTATCCATTTTATTGATAAAATCCATGGCATGGGCCATGGTCGCCGCCTTTTCAATTTCCGCGCGGCTGTACTGCTCGCTTCGCGCGTAGGCGATGTTATTGGCGACGGTATCATTGAACAGGTGCACATTTTGCGACACCAGTGCCACCTGATTACGTAATGAGGATAAGGTGTACTCGCGCAGGTCGTGACCATCCAGCAAAATGTCGCCCTGCTGAATATCATAAAAACGCGTCAGCAGGCTTGCAATGGTGGATTTACCCGAGCCTGAGCGACCAACCAATGCCACCGTTTTTCCTGCTGGCAGCATCAGATTAATGTCTTTCAATGCTGGGGTTTCACGACCGGGATAGGTAAATGTCACATTACGGAACTCGACATCGCCTTTGGCGCGGGTAATTTCACGCTTACCGGTGTCAATTTCCTGTTCGCTGTCCAGGATTGAGAACAGCGTCTGGCAGGCTGCCATACCGCGCTGGAACTGAGCATTGACGTTAGTCAGCGACTTCAGTGGGCGCATCAGGGCTATCATCGAGGAGAACACAACCGTTATGGTACCGGCGGTCAACGTATCCATTACGCTTGGGAAACTTGCCGCATAGAGGACGAAGGCCAGGGCCAGAGAGGCGATCAGCTGAATGACAGGATCGGAGATCGAAGACGCTGAAACCAGCTTCATGCCCTGCTGGCGCATACGGTTGCTGACCTTAGCAAAGCGCTCAGATTCAATTTCCTGACCACCGAAAATCAGCACTTCTTTATGCCCTTTCAGCATTTGCTCAGCGCTGGTCGTCACCTGCCCCATGGTGTTTTGCATCGATTTGCTGATGTTACGGAAACGTTTTGACACCATGCGAATGGCAAATGAAACGATGGGGGCCAGCACAATCAGGATCAGTGACAGCTGCCAGCTGTAATAAAACATCATGATAAACAGGCCAATAATCGATGCACCCTCACGTACCACCGTCACCAGCGCACCTGACGACGACGAGGCAACCTGCTCAGAATCATAGGTGATGCGCGAGAGTAGCGTGCCCGTGGACTGTTGATCGAAGAAGGCTACCGGCATGCCCATCATATGACTGAAGAGGCGGCGACGCATATTCATGACTACATTGCCCGACACCCATGAAATGCAGTAGCTGGAGATATAGCTGCTCACGCCACGAATCAGCATCAAGCCAATGACTGCCAACGGCATCCACAGCATTACGGACCTGTCCGCTTTACCGAAGCCGTCATCCAGCAAAGGCTTCAACAGGGAGAGCATTAACGTATCGCCTGCGGCATTAATAATCAGGGCCGTAGCCGCCACAATTAAGCCAGCTTTGTTGGGTGCGATCATCGGCCAGAGTCGACGGAATGTCTGCCACGTTGAGAGATCTTTATCTTGATGCATTATTTATTCACGTTGTTGGAAATAGCCGGTCATTCTACCTGGATTCGCGTTTGACGCCAAACCACTGATGATACCAACGGGGCATTAATTGCTCTCTGAGGGTAAAAACCTGTATTTTTCCCTTATTAACCCTGATGCTTATCTGTCCGGATTGCCCCGTATCGAGCCAGTCATAGCCATATTCATGGTAATGCCGCAACACAGGTTTCGCCGGCATGCGCCATGCATTATAGCGTGCCAGCGACGCCATCGCGGTGCTACCGGCGACGCTGCGCAGCAGTAAGCGAGACGACGAGGTACGGCTGCCATGGTGAGGAACCTGCAGGATATCAGCCTTAAGCTGCTGCTTTTCCAGCCTGACCAGTTGCTTTTCAGCCGGGCTTTCAAGATCGCCGGTTAATAACAGCCGGACTTTTCCATCATCCACCCTCACCACGCAGGAGTCGTTATTTTCGCCCGCGTTCGGCGCGGTGAGCGGCCAGAGCACCGTAAAATTTAGCTGTTTCCAGCGCCATGCGGCACCGCGAACGCAGGGTAAATGCTGGTGGCCCGTTAAACCGCTGCGGACCTTCATTGTGGGCCAGTGTTGCAGAATGGCAGATAACCCACCGGTGTGATCGAGGTGCTTGTGGCTCAGTATGACCTGCTGCAATTTAAGACCTTTGCGTTGCATCCAGGGAATAATAATCCGTGTTCCCGCATCACTGTTTTGCCAGCGCGGCCCCGTATCGTACAACACAGCCTCACGGCCCTGACTGATTACCACGCTCAAACCATGCCCGACATCCAGCATATCAATGCGCCATTCCCTGTCCGGTTTATCGTGGCGGGAGAACACCAGGGCCAGTGCGACAGCACTGCAGCTCCACGGCAGGCTGAATAGTACGCCAGTGCGCCAGACAAGCAGACCGCCCCAGACGATGAGCATATAAAAACGTCGCCCCTTGTAGCGGCCACCAGCCTGGCGGCAACAGAGCCAGGCCGGTTAACAGAAGACGAAGCGACACATCTGCCGCCAGCCAAAGCCACATGGATAATTCCGCTACCGGCAGCAGCATCGCAAGCAGTATCAACGGCACCGTGATGAATGACACCACCGGGATGGCCAGCAGATTCGCGATTAGCGCCGTCATACTGATGCCATTAAATAAACTCGCCTGTAGCGGCAGCATCAAAATCATCATCCCCAACTGCAGGTGGAGGAGCTGTATTGGCAACCAGCGGCGTGCGTGGCGAAAGCGCGCCGCCAGTGGAAACCAGTGATACCAGGTCAACAACATGCCAACGGCCAGCACCGAGAGCCAGAAGCTGTCCGAGAGCACCGTCAGCGGATCGATAGCCAGCAGTGAACCTACGCACAGCGTCCAGACTTGCCAGCTACTTAACTGCACGCCAATGAATCGTGTTACGGCCCAGAGAGTCAGTGCCAGCAATGCCCGCTGCGCAGGTGCATGAGCCCCCGAGAGCCAGGTATACAGCGCGGCAAAAATCCAGCTAATGACCACGGGATACCGATAACCAATACGGCGGGCCGGAAACAGAATCTGGCTACCCCGTGCCAGTAACCATCCCGTTCCTGCTGCCAGCGCGATGTGCATGCCTGAAATAGCCATCAAATGTACGGTGCCCGTGTCACGCAATAATTGCCGGGTAGCTTCACTCAGGTTGTCCCGGATACCAAACGCCAGTGCTTCAAGCGTGGCGGAGGCAGGCAACAAACCGTTTTGCTGGCGATGATAATGTATAAAACGCCAGCGCCAGCTGCAGGATGGATGCGTGATGACCTGCGAAATAATGCGTCCTTGTACAGGTGCATGGTTCGCCATGGCGAAACGCTGTGCATCAAAATCGCCTTCGTTGAGCCGGGCATGCACCGCCCTCAGCCTGAGCATCATTTTCCAGCGCTGACCCGGGCAATATTCACTGCTGTCACCCGGCAACGAGAGCCAGGCAAAGCGAGGTGGGAAAAACCTCTGGTTGCCCTCTTTGAGCAGTCTGACTCTGATGCGGGAATGGGTCTGATGTACATCCTCAATTTGCACATCGAACATCGCTGGCCGGGCAATCATCTTTTCGGTGTCGTTTACCAGAGATTGTGCATTGAAAAGCGACCATGCAGCGAGCAGCAGCGTCACGCCTGTCATACGCACGTAGCGGTGAGGCAACTGCATCAGGCAACCGCCACTCAGGAGCAACAGCACCGTTAATAACGGCGGCGGAAGCCGGGGTAATAGCAGTAAAGGTAAACTGCTCACCGCAGCGATTCTTGCCAGTGCAATCCATGTCAACATAATGCATCTCGCTCTTGTCGTAGCGCGAGTATGCCGCAGAGCTATTCTTGATAAAGCAGGCTATGGGCGAAATGAGGGAAGCGTCGAAGTGAATATCGGCGGTTGCAGTCGTGCGGCTTTTTTCTGGAAGAGAGGTTCAGTGTCAAAATCAGGCAAAAAAAACGACATCCGGAGATGTCGTTTAGGCGGTTCGGTATCGGCTTAGCCGTAAATGTTGGCACGATCACGCAGCTCTTTACCTGGCTTGAAGTGGGGAACGTATTTACCTTCCAGATCCACTTTGTCACCCGTTTTCGGGTTACGGCCAGTGCGCGGAGCGCGATAATGCAACGAAAAGCTGCCGAATCCCCGGATTTCAATGCGTTCGCCCTGTGCCAGCGTAGTGGCCATGTGCTCAAGCATCTCTTTGACTGCATCCTCAACGACTTTCGCCGGTATATGAGTGTGCTGTCCCGCCAGCCTTTCAATCAGTTCTGACTTGGTCATGTAACCTCCGGTTAATCCCTACAGGAATGTATGACAGCTTTTACCGAAACCGGGCGAATAAATCCGCCCGGTGCAAGGTCGATTACTCGCCTTTAGCCGCTTTGAACGCTTCAGCCATAGCGCTAGAGAAGTTGCCTTCTTCCTGTTTGGTGTTAACAGTGTTGATGGCTTCTTTCTCGTCAGCCTGGTCTTTCGCACGAACAGACAGGCTAACAACGCGGTTTTTACGGTCAACGCCGGTGAATTTAGCTTCAACGTCGTCGCCTACGTTCAGAACCAGCGTAGCGTCTTCGATGCGGTCCAGTGAAGCTTCAGAAGCGCGCAGGTAACCCTCAACGCCGTCTGCTAATTCAACTGTAGCACCTTTAGCATCAACTGCAGTCACTTTACCGGTGACGATGGCACCTTTCTTGTTCAAAGTGATGTAGTTGTTGAACGGATCTTCTGCCAGCTGTTTCACGCCCAGAGAGATACGCTCGCGCTCTGCATCAACCTGCAGTACAACGGCAGCGATTTCGTCGCCTTTTTTGTACTCACGAACGGCTTCTTCGCCAGTCGCGTTCCAGGAGATGTCAGACAGGTGAACCAGACCGTCGATGCCGCCGTCCAGGCCGATGAAGATACCGAAGTCAGTGATTGACTTGATTTTACCTTCAACGCGATCGCCTTTGTTGTGGGTCTCGGCGAACTGCTGCCATGGGTTAGATTTGCACTGCTTCAGACCCAGGGAGATACGACGACGCTCTTCATCGATGTCCAGAACCATAACTTCAACCACATCGCCTACGTTTACAACTTTAGACGGATGGATGTTTTTGTTGGTCCAGTCCATTTCTGAAACGTGTACCAGACCTTCAACGCCTTCTTCGATTTCCACGAAGCAGCCGTAATCAGTCAGGTTGGTTACACGACCAGTCAGCTTAGTGCCTTCTGGATAGCGCTTAGCGATAGCCACCCATGGATCTTCGCCCAGCTGCTTCAGACCCAGTGATACACGGGTACGCTCGCGGTCGAATTTCAGCACTTTAACGTTGATTTCATCGCCAACATTCACGATTTCGCTTGGATGCTTAACGCGCTTCCAGGCCATATCAGTGATGTGCAGCAGGCCATCAACGCCGCCCAGATCAACGAATGCACCGTAGTCAGTAAGGTTCTTAACGATACCTTTAACTTCCATGCCTTCCTGCAGGTTTTCCAGCAGCTGATCGCGCTCTGCGCTGTTCTCAGATTCGATAACCGCACGACGTGAAACCACGACGTTGTTGCGTTTCTGATCAAGCTTGATCACTTTGAATTCAAGCTCTTTGCCTTCCAGGTGCAGCGTGTCACGCACTGGACGCACATCAACCAGTGAACCTGGCAGGAACGCACGGATACCGTTCAGCTCAACTGTGAAGCCACCTTTGACTTTGCCGTTGATAATACCGGTAACAGTTTCAGCTTCTTCGTAGGCTTTTTCCAGCGTGATCCAAGCTTCATGACGCTTAGCTTTCTCACGGGACAGCAGAGTTTCACCGAAGCCGTCTTCCACTGCGTCCAGAGCAACGTCAACTTCGTCACCAACCTGGATTTCCAGTTCGCCGGCTGCGTTTTTGAACTGCTCTGCAGGAATTGCAGATTCAGATTTCAGGCCCGCATCAACCAGAACAACGTCTTTGTCGATAGAGACAACGACGCCACGAACGATGGAACCCGGGCGGGTTTCGATTTCTTTCAGGGATTCTTCAAATAGTTGAGCAAAAGATTCAGTCATATTGATAATCTTAGGATTCTTCAATTTAACGTCCATCTGACTTCATGTCGGATGGGGTTGTTTCACATGCCCTGCACCGGGTCCATGGCACAGGGTTAATAAATTCGTTTACGCCAAAATATCAGATGCCCAGCGTCTTTCGGGCATAATTCAGCGCCTTATCAATAACTTGCTCGATAGACATCTGTGTTGAATCCAACACTAATGCGTCTTCAGCAGGCACCAATGGCGCTATAGCGCGGTTGCGATCGCGATCATCGCGCTCTTTTATCTCGGCTAAAAGGCGATCAAAGTTAACATTAAAGCCCTTATCCTGCAACTGTAGCATACGTCGCTCTGCACGCACTTCCGGGCTGGCATCAAGGAAAATCTTGACGGGGGCGTCGGGGAAAACAACGGTGCCCATATCACGGCCATCGGCAATTAAGCCGGGGCCTTCGCGAAAAGCACGCTGGCGGCGCAATAGTGCCTCACGGACGCGGGGAAAAGCGGCAACGCGCGAGGCGGTGTTGCTGACTTCCTGGGTCCGAATTTCGCTGGTGACTTCTTCACCTTCCAGAATGACCTGCATCTCGCCGTTCTGAGAGATAAAGCGCACATCCAGGTGAGCAGCAATGGGAACCAGTCCCTCTTCAGACTCAATATCGACCTGATGATGTAATGCGGCTAAGGCCAAAACACGATAGATCGCGCCGGAATCCAGTAAATGCCACTGCAAGGCTTCCGCCATCGCTTTGCACAGGGTGCCCTTTCCCGCGCCACTTGGCCCATCAATAGTTATGACCGGGGCAGTTGCTGTCATCATTCCCTCCTGTTGCTGCGCGCATTTTGGCCAGTTGGCCGTCACAAATGTCGGCCATTATACGCTGCCCTGCGACGCTTCGTTACCCTTTAGAGGGAAGGTGATGCGAAATTTCGCCAGAAAAAGGACTTTTCTGGCCTGCTGAATGGGAATGAGAAACAGGCCCGGCAAAATACTCACCGGGCGAGGAGATCAGGCATTCTGGCTGATTTTTGCCAGTTGCTCGAAATAATCAGGGAAGGTTTTTGCAGTACAGCCAGGATCCAGAATGGTAACAGGCGTATCTGATAACGCCACCAGCGAGAAACACATTGCCATACGGTGATCGTTATAGGTTCCGATCGCGGCATGCGTCAGCTGAGCCGGAGGCGTAATACGGATATAATCGTGCCCTTCTTCGACTTCAGCCCCGACTTTACGCAATTCTGTTGCCATAGCCGTCAGGCGATCGGTTTCTTTTACCCGCCAGTTATAGATGTTACGCAGTTGGGTGGTGCCCTGAGCAAACAGTGCAGCTGTCGCAATCGTCATAGCCGCATCAGGAATGTGATTCATATCCATATCGACAGCCTGCAGTTTGCCCGCCGTACAGGCGATGTAATCATCACCCCACTCGACGGATGCGCCCATTTTTTCCAGAACATCAGCAAAGCGAATATCGCCCTGTACGCTGTTACGACCAATACCGGTCACGCGCACAGTGCCACCTTTAATCGCTGCCGCCGCAAGAAAATAGGAGGCAGAAGATGCATCGCCTTCCACCAGGTAATCTCCCGGTGACTGATACTGCTGTTTTCCTTTAATCAGGAAGTGCTGGTAGTTTTGATTTTCAACCTCAACGCCAAAGCAGCGCATCAGGTGCAGCGTAATATCGATATAAGGCTTAGAGACCAGATCGCCTTTAATGCTGATTCGCGTGTTCTCTTCAGCTAAAGGGGCCATCATCAGCAACGCGGTCAAAAACTGACTGGATACGCTGCCGTCTACGGTGACTTCACCGCCAACAAAGCCACCACGCAGGCGAACAGGCGGATAATCTGTATTCTCAAGGTAATCAATCTGGGCGCCCCCCTGACGTAACGCATCGACCAGATGCCCAATCGGCCGCTCTTTCATTCGCGGCTCGCCCGTGAGCACCACATCCTGCGCCCCAAGGCAGAGCGCCGCTGCCAGCGGGCGCATGGCCGTGCCAGCATTGCCCAGGAAAAGCTCAACCGGTTGTGCAGCCAAAAGAGGGCCGCCCTTTCCTGTCACTTCGCAAACGGTACGATCGTGGGAAAGGGTGAAATCCACGTCCAGAGCCTTGAGCGCATTAAGCATGTGCTTAACATCATCACTGTCCAGCAGGTTAGTGAGTCGGGTTTTACCCTTCGCCAATGCGGCCAGCAGCAACGCACGGTTTGAAACACTCTTGGAACCGGGCAAATTAACCGTGCCATTAACGCGAGCAATGGGCTGAAGGGTCAGGGAATCTTGCATGTGAAACTCAATCCTCAAAAAAACGACAACTCCGCCGGATGGCGGAGTCGGGTGTCAGCAGTCCCGCTGACTGGGGAATAATCAGCCGTGGCGACGTTCGAAATCAACCATGAAGTCTGTCAGCGCTTTAACGCCTTCCAGCGGCATGGCATTGTAAATGGATGCCCGCATGCCGCCGACAACGCGGTGGCCTTTTAACGCGTGCAAACCGGCTTTTAATGACTCGTCCAGGAACAGGCTGTCGAGTGACGCATCCGCCAACTGGAAAGGAATATTCATTCGCGAGCGGTTTTGCAGCGCAACATCGTTACGATAGAAATCACTCTTGTCGATCAGATCGTAAAGCAAGCCCGCTTTTGCCTGATTAATTTTCTCAATTTCGGCCACACCACCTTTCTGCTTCAGCCACTTAAACACCAGTCCACTCAGGTACCAGGCGAAGGTGGGCGGTGTATTGAACATCGAATCATTTTCTGCCAGAACGCTGTAATCCAGGATAGAAGGCACGCTCTTATGGGCTTTACCTAACAGATCGTCCCGGACAATGACCAGGGTAATCCCCGCCGGGCCAATATTTTTCTGCGCACCCGCGTAAATCACGCCATAGCGACTGATATCGATAGTGCGGGATAAAATCGTGGAGGAGAGATCGGCAACGACGACTTTGTTGCCAAAATCAGGTTCTTCATCAATGGCAACGCCGTCGATGGTTTCGTTAGGACAGAAGTGCAAATAGGCGGCCGTGTCACTGACATCCCACTCACGCATCGGCAGAATGGCACGCTTACCCTCAAGGGTGGTTTTGACATCCAGGGTACGTGGCGAGCAATATTTAGCCGCTTCTTTAATAGCGCTGTGCGCCCAGTAGCCGCCGTCGGCATAATCTGCACTGGTGGCGCTACCCAGCAGGTTACCCGGTACCGCAGCAAACTGCGCGCGTGCGCCACCATGGCAGAATAAAACTTTGTAATTAGAGGGTATTTTTAGCAGATCGCGGAAGTCCGCCTCTGCTTCCTCAGCCACCTGAATAAATTCTTTACTGCGGTGACTGATCTCCATTACGGAAGTTCCCAGGCCGTGCCAGTTTGTCAGTTCTTGTTCTGCACGGCGGAGCACTTCGCTCGGCAGCATCGCTGGCCCAGAGCTAAAATTATAAATTTGCGTCATTTCCCTCACCACTGTCATATAAAACGGTTATGAATAACGATTCGGTTTTATCACTGCATTCTGGTGGCTGCAATCATAAATCTAACACCGGTCACATTTTTCCAGCACATCGCACCGAAGGTTATATTACCAATGCAATCCAACACGAAATATTGTGAGGCGAGTTCCTTTCGTTCAGTCTCGGCATTGGCAGATAAACCAGGGTATGAGAAAACGTCCGGTAAAATTGCCGCGCCTTGATAGCGAACAGGCAGCAAAAAACGTATCATTGCGCGCTTTACGCACCCTATTTTACAGAGAGAGCGGCACCATGACGCAAACTTTTATCCCGGGCAAAGATGCCGCCCTGGAAGACTCCATTACGCGTTTCCAGACCAAACTGCAGGATCTGGGCTTTAATATAGAAGAAGCCTCCTGGCTTAATCCCGTTCCACACGTCTGGTCTGTGCATATCCGCGACCGCGACTGCCCACTCTGCTTTACCAACGGCAAGGGTGCCAGCAAGAAAGCCGCCCTGGCTTCGGCGCTGGGTGAGTATTTTGAACGTCTGTCCACCAACTACTTCTTTGCCGATTTCTGGTTGGGTAACAGCATCGCTCAAGGCGATTTTGTCCATTACCCCAATGAAAAGTGGTTCCCCCTGCCTGAAGATGACAGCCTGCCAGAAGGCATTCTGGATGCGCGTCTGCGCGCCTTTTACGATCCTGAAAATGAAGTGGCTGCGTCAGATTTGATCGATCTTCAGTCGGGTAACCACGAGCGCGGTATTTGCGCCCTGCCTTTCACGCGCCAGTCCGATCAGCAAACCGTTTATATTCCGATGAACATCATTGGCAACCTGTACGTATCGAACGGCATGTCAGCCGGTAATACGGCCAATGAGGCACGGGTTCAGGGATTATCTGAAGTCTTTGAGCGTTACATTAAGAACCGTATTATTGCGGAGTCTGTCAGCCTTCCCACCATTCCTGAGTCGGTGATGGCACGCTATCCTGCCGTGGTGGAAGCCATTGCTCGCCTGGAGGCGGAAGGCTTCCCAATCTTTGCTTATGATGCGTCATTAGGCGGTAAGTACCCGGTTATTTGCGTCGTGCTGTTTAATCCTGCTAACGGTACCTGTTTTGCCTCTTTCGGCGCGCATCCGGACTTTGGCGTGGCGCTGGAGCGTACCGTCACTGAGCTGCTTCAGGGCCGTAGCCTCAAGGATTTGGACGTCTTTACGCCGCCTACCTTTGATGATGAAGAAGTGGCTGAACACGCTAACCTGGAAACACACTTTATTGATTCAAGCGGCCTGATTTCCTGGGATATGTTCAAAGAGACGGCTGATTATCCGTTTGTGGACTGGAAATTTGATGGCACTACCGAGCAAGAATTCAGCACGCTGATGGCGATTTTCGCGGCCGAAGGTCAGGAAGTCTATATCGCGGACTACGAGCACTTAGGTGTTTATGCATGCCGCATTATCGTGCCTGGCATGTCAGATATTTATCCGGCTGAAGACCTGCTGCTGGCTAACAACAGCATGGGCGCGGGCATACGTGAAACGCTGCTTGCCCTGCCTGGAAGCAACTGGAATCCGGAAGAGTATCTCGATCTGATTTCTCAGCTGGACGAAGAAGGTTTTGATGACTTCACCCGCGTCCGCGAGCTGCTGGGTCTGGCAACGGGTAAAGATAACGGCTGGTACACCTTACGCATCGGCGAGCTTAAAGCGATGCTGGCGCTGGCCTGTGGTGACCTGGATCAAGCGTTAATCTGGACAGAATGGACCATGGAGTTTAACGGCTCCGTTTTCAGCCCAGCACGTGCAAATTACTATCGTTGCCTGCAAACCTTGCTGCTTCTGGCCATGGAAGATGAGCGTAATCCACTGGAATATCATGCTGCCTTTGTACGCATGTATGGTAGTGAGGCTGTAGAAGCAGCCTCTGCGGCGATCAGTGGTGAAGCGGCCTTCAACGGGCTCCAGCCGGTGGACAGCGATCTCACCGCTTTCCCTGCCCACCAGGCGCTACTGGCGGCTTATGAGAAACTGCAGCGTGCTAAACGTCGCTACTGGGAAAACGCATAATTATTTGCGGCATTCTGTCAGATTAAGTTTGCGATAAACGCAAAGGCACTAATACTCATTAGTGCCTTTCTTTTTTACCCATTAAGCATTTCAGTTATTAATAGATCATCGTTTTTATTATCCAGAATAAAAACAACACAATAGAGATATTTTGTTAACAGCACAGTGACGTCGACAGCTGCAGCACCTCGTCAATTAAACAAAACCTGCATTATTTAAAATAAATTTAATTATTTATTTTCAATAACTTATTCAAAAAACCATTCTTTTTTGTCAGAATTTTTCCGCCATTGCCCGGCCGAACATGATCTAAATCAACTTCTACCTCTGTTGCCTTTGTTATTATTTTTTCAGACAACTTTTGGAGTGAGTTAGTGTGAAAGCTGACAATCCTTTTAACCTGTTATTACCCGCCGCGATGGCGAAAGTTGCTGAAGACGCTGGCGTTTATAAAGCAACCAAGCATCCCCTGACAACGACCTTTCTCGCGTTTACTGCGGGCATGTTCATCTCTATCGCTTTTGTGTTTTACATTACGGCCACCACCGGCAGCGGTGAAATGGCCTACGGTATGGCAAAACTCATCGGCGGTATCTGTTTTTCACTGGGCTTAATCCTTGTCGTGGTCTGCGGTGCCGATCTGTTCACCTCTACCGTGCTGATTGTGGTCGCTAAAGCGAGTGGCCGTATCACCTGGGGGCAACTGGCACGGAACTGGATTAACGTTTATTTAGGTAACCTGGCCGGTGCACTGTTTTTTGTGACACTGATGTGGTTTTCCGGTGAGCATATGGTGGCCAACGGCGCATGGGGTTTAAACGTGTTGCAAACGGCCGACCATAAAATGCATCACACGTTTATCGAAGCCGTTTGTCTGGGCATCCTGGCAAATTTGATGGTCTGTCTGGCGGTCTGGATGAGCTATTCAGGGCGCACCTTAACAGATAAAAGCCTGATTATGATTTTGCCGGTGGCGATGTTTGTTGCCTGTGGTTTTGAACACAGTATCGCAAATATGTTTCTGATTCCTTTCGCCATCATTATTCGTGATTTTTCTGGCCCTGAATTCTGGCAGGCCGCTGGCACGACCGCGGCCCAGTTCCCGGCCCTCTCTGTAAAAAACTTTATTTTCGACAATCTTATTCCGGTCACGCTCGGCAACATCATCGGCGGCGGCCTGTTAGTTGGATTGACCTACTGGGTAATTTACTTACGCGGTGGGCACGAAACGCACTAATCCTGTCTCGACGGTGCATCCCAATCCGATATACCCGAGAGCAAAAGTCTCCTTAAATAAGGCAGGTATAATATGACCGAACTTAACGCAAAACTCGCCTCAGCCTGGCAAGGTTTTACTGAAGGCGAATGGCAGAACAGCGTCAACGTACGCGACTTCATCCAGAAAAACTATACGCCGTATGAAGGCGATGAATCTTTTCTGGCAGGTGCCACCGAAGCCACAACCAAACTCTGGGAAAGCGTGCTGGAAGGCATTAAAGTTGAAAACCGCACTCACGCCCCCGTAGATTTTGATACCGATCTTGCTTCTACCATTACGTCCCACGATGCCGGTTACATCAACAAATCGCTGGAAAAAATTGTTGGCCTGCAAACTGAAGCCCCATTAAAACGCGCCATTATTCCCTTTGGCGGTATCAAGATGGTCGAGGGCTCATGCAAAGTTTACGGTCGTGAACTTGATGTCGCACTGAAAAAAACCTTCACTGAATATCGTAAAACCCATAATCAGGGTGTGTTTGATGTTTATACCCCAGACATTTTACGCTGCCGTAAATCCGGTGTATTAACCGGCCTGCCAGATGCCTACGGCCGTGGGCGCATCATCGGTGATTACCGTCGCATCGCGTTATACGGCATTGACTATCTGATGGCTGATAAGTTTGCTCAGTTTACTTCCCTGCAGAGCGATCTGGAAAATGGCGTAAACCTGGAAGCCACTATTCGTCTGCGTGAAGAAATTGCTGATCAGCATCGTGCGCTGGGACAGATTAAAGAGATGGCAGCCAAATATGGTCACGATATCTCTGGTCCAGCCACTAATGCCGTGGAAGCGGTACAGTGGACCTATTACGGCTATCTGGCCGCAGTAAAATCGCAAAATGGCGCGGCCATGTCGTTTGGTCGTGTTTCAACCTTCCTGGATGTGTTCATCGAGCGCGATCTCAAAGCAGGCAAACTGAATGAAGAGCAGGCTCAGGAACTGATTGACCATCTGGTGATGAAACTGCGTATGGTGCGCTTCCTGCGCACGCCTGAGTATGATGAACTGTTCTCTGGCGACCCTATTTGGGCTACTGAGTCGCTGGCCGGTATGGGTGTTGATGGTCGTACGCTGGTGAGCAAAACCACCTTCCGCTTCCTGAACACGCTGTACACCATGGGGCCGTCACCCGAACCTAATATGACCATTTTGTGGTCTGAAAACCTGCCGGTTAACTTCAAAAAGTATGCGGCGAAAGTGTCTATCGATACCTCGTCACTGCAGTATGAAAATGACGACTTAATGCGCCCTGACTTTGACAACGATGACTATGCGATTGCCTGCTGCGTCAGCCCGATGATCGTCGGCAAGCAAATGCAGTTCTTTGGTGCCCGCGCGAACCTGGCGAAAACCTTGCTCTACGCAATCAACGGCGGCGTGGATGAAAAACTGAAAATGCAGGTGGGTCCAAAAGAGGCCAAAATCACCGACGATGTGCTTGATTTCGACATCGTGATGGCACGTCTGGATCACTTCATGGACTGGCTGGCAAAACAGTATGTCACTGCATTGAACATCATCCACTTCATGCATGATAAATACAGCTATGAAGCGTCGCTGATGGCACTGCATGACCGTGATGTTTACCGCACCATGGCATGTGGTATTGCCGGCCTGTCTGTCGCTGCGGACTCACTGTCTGCAATCAAATACGCGAAGGTGAAACCGGTACGCGACGAAGACGGTTTGGCCATTGATTTTGATATTGAAGGTGAATATCCACAGTTCGGTAACAACGACCCACGCGTTGACGACCTGGCTTGCGACCTTGTTGAACGTTTTATGAAAAAAATTCAGCAACTCGAAACCTACCGTCACGCAGTACCGACCCAGTCAGTGCTGACCATTACCTCTAACGTGGTTTACGGTAAGAAAACCGGTAATACGCCAGACGGTCGCCGTGCAGGCGCGCCTTTTGGCCCAGGCGCTAACCCGATGCACGGTCGCGATCAGAAAGGTGCGGTGGCATCCCTGACCTCGGTCGCTAAACTGCCGTTTGCTTACGCAAAAGATGGTATTTCCTATACCTTCTCTATCGTTCCAAACGCGTTAGGTAAAGACGACAACGTGCGTAAAACCAATCTGGCAGGATTGATGGACGGTTACTTCCATCATGAGACCAGCATTGAAGGCGGTCAGCATCTTAATGTGAACGTCATGAATCGGGAAATGTTAATGGATGCGATGGATAACCCTGAAAAATATCCTCAGTTGACCATTCGCGTCTCCGGTTACGCCGTGCGCTTTAACTCGCTCACTAAAGAGCAACAGCAGGACGTGATTACCCGTACCTTTACACAGTCCCTGTAAGTACGTTAGCCACTACGCTTATCTGAGGCTCCTTCATGGAGCCTCTTATTCAAAGTCTGCTTTGGTGGTTGTCTGAGACACGGATAACCACCAGAATCGATTTCCTGTTCAGAGCACGCCAGAGAGTGTGCCACCTGCTCCGCAGGCTTACCTGGAGAATACATCGCAATGTCAGCCATTGGTCGCATCCACTCATTTGAATCATGCGGTACCGTAGACGGTCCCGGTATTCGGTTTATCACCTTTTTCCAGGGCTGCCTGATGCGCTGCCTTTACTGTCATAATCGTGATACCTGGGACACGCACGGCGGTAAAGAAATCACCGTTGAGGCGCTGATGGCGGATGTTCTGTCCTATCGTCACTTTATGAATGCATCAGGTGGCGGGGTTACCGCATCGGGTGGCGAAGCGATTCTGCAGGCCGAGTTTGTGCGCGACTGGTTTCGCGCCTGTAAAGCAGAAGGCATTCATACCTGCCTCGATACCAATGGCTTTGTTCGCCGCTACGATCCGGTTATTGATGAATTACTGGACGCGACGGATTTGGTCATGCTGGACCTCAAACAGATGAATGACGATGTTCACCAGATCCTGGTCGGCGTGTCCAATCATCGCACGCTTGATTTCGCCCGCTATTTACAGAAAAAAGGGAAACGTACGTGGATTCGTTTCGTCGTGGTGCCCGGCTATTCTGACGATGATGACACCGTCCATCGATTAGGCGCTTTTACTCAGGATATGGAAAACGTTGAGAAGATAGAGCTGCTGCCTTATCACGAACTGGGTAAACACAAATGGATTGCGATGGGTGAAGAGTACAAACTTGATGGGGTGAAGCCGCCCAGTAAAGAGACAATGGAGCGGGTAAAAAACATTCTCGCCAGCTACGGGCATGAAGTGATGTATTGATGACGATGCCGGGAATAGTCACCCCGCTCAATTCACCCCACTCACAGAAACGAATCACCCAACCCTCGGGCTGCGATGTGCCAACGAAGCACAGGGCAGCCCTCTGAGAAGTCGGTCAGGCATGCGCCACGGGCGTGGCATGATGATCGGCTTTACGCAACAGCATAACCAGGTAAACCAGCGCCACTGCCGCAATCATTACAAACAGCACGCGGTCAGAATAACTCTGCATCAGCATCGCGGTCATGCTTGGACCGGCCAGGCTGCCCAGCGTATAGCTTAGTAACAACGCCTGATTCATGGCCACCAGTTCGTGGTGTGCAACGGTTTCACAGGCCCACGACATCGCCACGGGATAAAGCGTAAAACCGGCCAGCCCCAGTACAAACAATGCGGGTGCCATCGCGGCATTGGTCAGCATCGCAATAGCGCCCAGGATCACCACAAATACCTGCACACGCAGCACCATCATGCGACCAAAGCGATCGGCCAGACGACCAATCGGCCACTGCCCGACAATGCCTGCACTGACCAGTAGCGCCATCCAGTAGCCAACGTTCGCGTCACTCATGCCCTGGTGGGAAAGATACAGCGGCATCAAACCATACAGCGAACCCAAAACAATACCTGAGATGATACAACCGTTGATGCCAAGGCGAGAACTGCGGCGACGCAGCATAGGCAAAATGCGTCCACCCGGCAGCGCTTCAGCTGGGTCGCTGTGGGTGGCAACCTGAGTGAAGATGAGCGGTAAAATGGCACAAATCACCGTCGCGGTTACCCAGGGGATCACACTTAACAACTCAGTCGAAAGCTTGCTCACCAGCAGTTGGCCGGCAACCGTTCCCAGGTAATAGACGATCATATAAGCAGCCAGCAGCTGCCCACGGTTGCGTACCGTGCCGCTACATAATAAAGCGCTTTCAACCACGACCCAGACTAACGCACAACCGATGCCCGCCGTAAAGCGTAACAGCGTCCATGACCAGAATCCCGACATCATCATCATGCACAGCGTGGCCCCGGCAAACAGACCGGTAGCCAGATAATAGCTACGGTTAAATCCATAATGTTTGATCAACCAGCCCGCCGTTAAGGTCCCGAGCAGATTGCCGGTATAATATGACGAACTCACTACGCCCACCTGCCAGGTAGCCAGAGCATCATGCGTCAGCCAGAGTGGAACCAACGTATTCAGCACAGCAATAGAAACTGTCATTAATAACAGGCCGCAAAGCAGCAATATCACAGGACGTGACCAGGTCGACATAGGGATTAAAAACCAAAAGAAATGAAGGAAATTGCGCGCAGTTTGCCATTGCGTTTTTTAAAGTCAACGGGGAGAAACAGGCCTCAGCACATTTTGCTGCCCGACAATTTAATTTATTTATCTTCAGTAAGTTAGCGGGATATTTTACGCCGATGAAAATAAAGCTATCTCTATGATAATGTAGATTTTTACGCTTCCGGCAGCGCGATACATCGATAACGTTTATTTGTGATAAATGCTTATGCGGTTCGTAGACATCGTTCCGCCATTTGGACCAAAAAAAAACCCAGCGGGCGCTGGGTTTTTCAGAGGATACGGGCGATTAACCAATAAATTCCAGGCCCTTCATATAAGGGCGCAGTACCTCTGGCACGGCAATGCGGCCGTCTTGCTGCTGGTAGTTTTCCAGCACCGCCACCAGGGTGCGGCCCACAGCCAGACCGGAACCATTTAAGGTATGGACCAGACGCGGCTTTTTATCCTGCTTATTACGGGTGCGGGCCTGCATACGGCGGGCCTGGAAATCCCCCATATTTGAGCAGGAAGAGATTTCACGGTACGTATTCTGCGCCGGTAACCACACTTCTAAATCGTAGGTTTTGGTGGCGCCAAAGCCCATATCGCCCGTACACAGCAGCACTTTACGGTAGGGCAGATTCAGCAGCTGTAAGACTTTTTCGGCATGACCGACCAACTCTTCCAGGGCATCCATTGAGGTTTCTGGCGCGACGATCTGTACCATCTCGACTTTATCGAACTGGTGCATACGAATAAGTCCACGCGTATCCCGGCCATAGGAGCCCGCTTCAGAGCGGAAACATGGCGTATGAGCCGTCAGCTTCAGCGGCAGGTTCTCTTCCTCGACGATTTCATCACGTACAAGGTTGGTCAATGGCACTTCTGCGGTAGGAATCAGTGCATAGTGGCTGCTTTCTGATTCCTCTTCCAGCGGTCGGGTATGAAACAGGTCTTCGCCAAACTTAGGCAGTTGTCCTGTTCCGTACAGGGTCGCGTGGTTAACCAGATAAGGCACATAGGTTTCCAGGTAGCCATGCTGCTCGGTGTGCAGATCGATCATAAACTGGCTGAGCGCACGGTGCAGGCGGGCAATCTGTCCCTGCATCACGACGAAGCGTGAACCGGTAAGCTTTACTGCCGCGGCAAAATCCAGCCCTTTCGCGGCTTCGCCCAGCTCAACATGATCTTTTACCTGAAAATCGAACTGGCGTGGCTCACCCCAGCGGCTGACTTCCTGATTCTCGCTGTCGTCTTTGCCCAGCGGCACTTCATCCGCAGGAATATTCGGCAGCGCCAGGCTAAAGTCGCGGATCTGATTTTGCAGTTCATCCAGTTCTGCTTTGGCAGCATCCAGGCGTTCGCCCAGGCTGTTCACTTCCTGACGCAGTGGCTCGATGTCTTCCCCACGTGCTTTGGCCTGACCGATGGATTTGGATCGGGAGTTACGCTCGGCCTGCAGGTTTTCGGTTTCTACCTGCAAGACTTTGCGACGCTCTTCGAGCGAACGCAGCATTTCCACATCCAGTTTGAATCCTCGGCGTGCCAGTTTTTCTGCGACTGCGTCTGGCTCATTACGCAGCAGATTGGGATCGAGCATGCTTATCCTGTGTATTTATGAGTTAAAAGAAGGGACGCATTCCTGCTGGAATGCGTTGAAAACATTGACCACATTACCGCAACGTCTGTTTTAGCGGTAGCGTTTTGTCTGGCTATTTTGATCGAGTTCAGTAAGCCAGGCCAGCTTTTCGCCAATTTTGCCTTCAAGACCACGTTGTGTTGGATGATAGTAACGTGTTTGTGCCATTTCAGGGGGGAAATAGACCTCGCCAGCCGCGTAGGCGTTGGCTTCATCATGGGCATAGCGGTAACTTTCACCCAGGCCCATCTCTTTCATTAGCTTAGTGGGCGCATTGCGCAAATGGTCGGGGACATCAAAATCGGGATGGTCGCGCGCATCACGCATCGCGGCCTTAAACGCGTTATAAACGGCGTTACTTTTTGGCGCGCAGGCCAGATAAACAATGGCTTGTGCAATCGCCCGCTCCCCTTCCGCGGGGCCGACGCGGGTAAAACAATCCCAGGCCGAAATCGCAACCTGCATACCCCGAGGATCGGCGTTGCCGACATCTTCAGAGGCAATCGCCAGCAGGCGACGTGCCACATAGAGCGGATCGCCACCTGCGGTAATAATCCGTGCGTACCAGTAGAGGGCAGCATCCGGTGCCGAACCGCGAACAGACTTATGTAACGCAGAAATAAGGTCGTAAAAACGGTCGCCCTTGTTATCAAAGCGGGCAGAACGCTCACCGGCCACCTCGGTTAACAGCTGTGGCGTTAATTCCCTTTTCCCGTCCGCGCGGGTTTCGGCCATATCCGCCATCATTTCCAGCGTGTTCAGCGCACGGCGCGCATCGCCGTTCACCAACTCAGCGATCATGCGCCGCGTATTATCCGGTAACAGGATATCGCTGTTGCCATAGCCTCGATCGGCGTCCTGCATAGCCTGGTCAAGTACCTGCTCGATGTCCTCTGTGGTCAGGGATTTGAGCAAATAAACGCGGGCGCGTGACAACAGGGCGGAATTAAGCTCGAAGCTGGGGTTTTCGGTCGTTGCACCAATAAAGGTGATTGTGCCGTCTTCAATATGCGGCAGAAAGGCATCCTGCTGGCTTTTGTTGAAACGGTGCACCTCATCCACGAAAAGAATCGTGCGACGGCCGGCCTGCTTGCTCAGGCGCGCACGTTCTATCGCTTCACGAATTTCTTTGACGCCTGATGTGACAGCAGAGATGCGTTCAACGTCCGCGTTGCCGTAGTGCGCGATAATCTCGGCCAGCGTGGTTTTGCCTGTTCCTGGCGGTCCCCAGAGAATCATTGAATGCAAATGGCCAGCCTCAATCGCGCGCGGCAGCGGTTTACCCGCAGCCAACAGGTGTTGCTGACCAATATAGTGCTTCAGGGTTTCTGGCCGCATACGCGCGGCCAGTGGTTTAAAATCTTCGCTGGAGAAATCCAGGGACAGGTTACTCACTACCACCTCACTGACGTTGATCATCCACCGTGACGCCTTTAGGCGGGGTGAAAGTGAATTTATCCGGGCTGATAGGGCCGTTTTTCTGGCTCTTTAACTGGTAGTTACTGCGCTGCCCATCCTGCTCTATGGCGCTGAACTGATTGATGGTGCCATCTGGTGTCACATCAATCGTGAACTGCTTGAGATTGCCATCGCTTTTCTTCGGCGTCAGTTCAAATTTGTCGCCCTGCTGCTTGACGTTATATTGCTTCCAGTCACTCGACTGATTACGGGCAATCAACATAAATGGCGTATTACTGGTGGCGTTTTTTAACAGGCTTACCGTGGCCTGTTCTACAAACGGGTTGTAGAACCATAACGATTTTCCGTCAGAGATAATGACGCTCTCGTCAGGCGCGGTCATGTGCCAGTTGAACAGGCTGGGGCGTTTAACCCACAGCTCACCTTCCCCGTCCTGCACGTTAGCACCGCTGCCATCGGTAACCTTTTGAGTAAAGCTGGCGTGGAAGCTGTTTACTTTATTTAAACGCTGTTGCAGGTCAGTCGATGCATCAGCGAAAGCGCTGGCTGAACCCAAAGCGGCCATCAGGCCGAAGGCGATTACGCGTAATTTCATCTGCTTAAATCCTTATTAAATCGTTTCCCGTTGATAACGATACTAAGCCTGGTCGCTGTCCTGCATTTAATACAGGAGAAAAAACCGAAAGCCTAATCAACTATGGGGGTTAACCGCTAAAAAACAATGAGCCAGCAAGAACTGGCTCATTGATTTATGTTTCAAAGCTTATCGCTCAGGCTCTACATATCATGTGGCGGTGGTGACAGGACTTCGCGGTTACCGTTATGACCCGGCGACGAGACAATTCCTTGTGCTTCCATCTGCTCAATGATGCGCGCAGCGCGGTTATAGCCGATACGGAACTGACGCTGAACGCCCGAAATAGAGGCGCGACGCTTGTCTACCACAAAGCCCACCGCCTGATCGAACAACGGGTCCAGTTCTTCATCGCTGTCGATACCGCCTGCACCTTCGCTCTCTTCACCTGCCGTAATGCTCTCAATGTATTGCGGACGGCCACGCGCTTTCCAGTCCTGCACAACGGCATGCACTTCCTGATCGCGCACAAAGGCACCGTGAACACGGACCGGCATGGAGGAGTTTGGCGGCATATAGAGCATGTCACCCATCCCCAGCAACGACTCCGCGCCGCCCTGGTCGAGAATAGTACGCGAGTCAATTTTACTTGATACGGTAAAGGCAATACGGGTCGGGATGTTCGCTTTGATCAGACCGGTAATCACATCCACCGAGGGACGCTGGGTTGCCAGCACCAGGTGGATACCTGCCGCACGTGCTTTCTGCGCCAGGCGGGCAATCAGCTCTTCCACTTTTTTACCCACGGCCATCATCAGGTCGGCGAACTCATCCACCATCACCACAATGTAAGGCAGTTTTTCCAGCACCGGTGGCGTCATGTCCATACTGTCGCCCGGTTTCCAGAACGGATCGGGGATTGGACGGCCCATCGCCTCCGCCTGCTCAACTTTCTCGTTGTAGCCCGCAAGATTACGCACGCCAAGCGCCGACATCAGTTTATAGCGGCGCTCCATCTCACCGACGCTCCAGCGCAGCGCATTCGCCGCATCTTTCATATCGGTGACGACTTCGGTGAGTAGATGCGGAATGCCTTCATAGACCGACAGCTCAAGCATTTTCGGGTCGATCATAATAAAGCGCACTTCTTCCGGCGTGGCTTTATACAACATGCTGAGAATCATGGCGTTCACACCGACTGACTTACCCGAACCGGTGGTACCCGCTACCAGTAAGTGTGGCATTTTCGCCAAATCGGCCACTACCGGCTGACCGGCAATGTCTTTACCCAGTACCACGGCCAGAGGTGAAGGATTGTCACGGAATTTTGGACAATCCAGCACTTCACGTAAGTAAACGGTCTGACGATGCTTATTCGGTAATTCCAGTCCGACATAGGGCTTACCGGGAATCACTTCAACAACGCGCACTGCCGTGGTCGACAGTGAACGGGCCAGATCGCGTGACAGGTTAGAAATACGCGCGGCTTTCACGCCAGGCGCCAGATCCAGTTCAAAGCGGGTAATCACCGGGCCTGGAGAAATGCCGACGACTTCCGCCTTAACACGATAATCGCCCAGGCGTGATTCAACCAGACGTGCCGTCTGCTCCAGCGCAAACATATCAACCGGCTCCTCTTCGACAGGCGGCGCGGTTAACAGATCCAGCGAAGGCAATGGCGTGGAGGGTTTTTCCAGCGGCTGCTCATGACGCATCAGGAAAGGGTGAATCAGGCTATCATGCAGCGACGGTTTTGTGTCTTCGACGGGTTCTGGCTGTTGAACAGGGGCCACGAAGGTATCCGACACCACGCTCTGTGTCGGCACCGTTCTCTGGGCTGCCGCCTGTTCTGGTGCGGCCTGCATTTGCTGCCACGGCTCATGTTTTGCCGCCACGTCATCCGTTTCAGGCGCAGCCGCAATGGTGAACAGCGGCTCAACAGGTCCATCGTCGACCAAATCTTTCATCGGTGAGAAATCAAAAGCCGCCGAGGTATCCAGATTGAAAACCGGTGCGTTGTTGTCGGGCTCCGCCTCATAGCGCTGTTGCTGCTGTTCGGCGAACTGACGTGCCAGCGATGCCTGTTGCAGTGCCAGTTCATCGTCCTCGTGCTGCTCATCCTGTTGCCAGCGCTCGCCATAACGCTGTTGCTGTTCCGACTGAAACGCGTGGCGTAACTCGGCCTGTTGCAGCGCGTCTTGCTCCTCTGCAGACCAGTCCGGGTTGTGCGTATCCTCAGGCACTGGCTGAGACGCGGGGCTTTCAGACAGCTTCGCTTTCTCTTCCGCCATGCGCTGCGAAGGCAGTTTGATCCCATAGGAGGCCAGTTCGCGTCGGGTCGGTAATTTCACCGGATTCGGCCGGGGCAGCGCCGGGCCAATCCCCTGCTTCACCTGAGGATTCGCCTGATTTTCAGGTACCGGTTCAAACAGGGGCGACATCGATGACGCCTGCTTTGCGGCAACGGCTGATGTCACCGCGCTGCTCAGCGTCGCGGCAGAGGCTGCCTCGCGCCAGTTGCCCATTTTCGGCTCATCATCCTCATAAGCCGTAAAGGGGCTTGAGGATGCAGGCGTTTCATCCGGCATTTCAAAACGGTACAGAGGTGGTTCGCTCACCGGTTTATCCTGCGGAACAGGATCAAGCGGCGCAGCATTGCGCGCGGGAGTAGAATAATGTGCTGCCGATTCCTGCGCGGACGCGGCGGCAAAATGGGCGGATTGTGCAGGTACAGCGCCCACTGGCTGAGCGACAGGGGCTACTGACTGTGCGGTCGCCGCACTGGACAGCGCCGGGGCAACGGCAGGCTGCTGGGTCGGCACCGCAGCGGACGCCACCGGCATATCGGAAGCGTCGACGGTTGCAGCGACGGCGGCGCGAGTGGCTGTTGCCGCCTTAGCCAGCAGCGGATCGTGCTCATCCAGATCGGGCTGAGCTTTACGCGGTGCGGCAAGCAAAACGTCATCGTCTTCATGCGGCTGAGCGTGAAGGACAGGCACAGCCTCTTCATGATGTTCTGCCTCATCCTCTTCCTGCCAGGGTTCGTCATGGCGTGAACGGTTGCTGGCAAAGGTCAGCACGCCCATAACAACGCCGCCGATTCTTTCCGCAATGGTTAACCATGACCAGCCGGTATAAAGCGTAATCCCGGCAGCCCAGATGCAGAGCAGTGTCAGCGTTCCGCCTGCTGGACTAAACCAGGGCGAAATCGCATTACTGACCAGACTGCCGATGACGCCACCCGATGCAAAATACCAGATGTCGTCAGCATTGAGTGCCGCCATACCGCAGGTGGTCACCACCAACGCCAGTACGCCGATTAAGCGTAAACCGATGGCGAAATAGTCAAAGTAGTCCTGATTATCGCGCTGGCGAAACGCTATCCAGCACAGCCCCAAAATCACCGGCGGAATGGCGTACGCCATCACACCAAAGATGAACAGTAAGGTATCAGCCAGCCACGCGCCTACCTTGCCACCAATATTATGGATAGGTTCATGCCAGGCCGTCTGCGACCAGCTCGGGTCGGAAGGATTAAAACTGACGAGGGAAACCATCAGATAGATGGCAAACAACGCCACCAGGATGAGCAACGCTTCCAGCAGACGGCGTCCACTGCTCAGCGACTGTAACGAAACGTCTTTATCTTCTGTGTATTCCTGGCTCAAGAGAACTCTCCAGGTGCCTGTAAAGTAAGAAACAACAGCGCCGGGCTCACCCGACGCTGGTCCTGTATGTATTCACAGGAGTGTACCGAAATTTCACAGGCTTTGCACCTGCCACGCATCAGCGCGTTTTGATCACCAGACGGTTACTCTGTTTGACCTCTTCCATCACCACGTAAGTCCGCGTGTCGTTTACACCTGGCAGGCGCAGCAAGGTTTCACCCAGCAGCTTGCGGTAGGCGGACATATCAGGCACGCGCGTTTTAAGCAGGTAGTCGAAATCACCAGAAACCAGGTGACACTCTTGAGTTTCCTCAAGTTTTTGTACGGCGGCGTTAAATTGTTCAAACACATCTGGCGCGCCACGATTCAGAGTAATCTCAACGAATACCAGTAATGAGGCGTCCAGGTAGTGAGGGTTAAGTTGCGCAGTATAACCAAGGATGAATCCCTGGCGTTCAAGACGACGTACACGCTCAAGACAAGGTGTAGGCGATAATCCTACACGTTTGGAAAGTTCCACGTTTGAGATGCGACCGTCTTTCTGCAATTCATTCAGAATGTTTCTGTCGATCCTGTCGAGGTCTTTACCGGGGCGTTTCTTATTATCTACCATTATTATTGTCTCTCTTAATTCCTTCCCTTTACCTGCCATCCCCTGAAAACGCTCATTGTTCGGGGCATTTTTTGAAGTGAAATAACAAAGTCTGAGTGCGTTCGCACCTATGTGTATGACGCATGTTGCCTGTCCACATCATGCGTCATGACCCATATCAGACGACAAAATTCGTTCGGCACATTGCCCAAAACCCGGCGGCAAAACCCGTTTTGTTCCGAAGATGTCATTCGCTTCTTACACTGTTTTCGCAAATGCGCAGGCGATTGTCAAAGTAAAATGTCTAAATTCAGGACAAGATGCCAGACACTTCGCTGGGTCACTGTTTTTAAATGAGTATTTTCGTGCGGCATGGTGCAACGAAATGAATTTTTGCCCCCTTTTGGCACAAGTGACAGGCGAAAAACGTATTCATCGTCTACGCCGTTTACAGCAATCGCCAACAAAAGCGCGCAAGTGTTGTCAATGATGCGGCTTATTCCCTACAATCGCAGACTATGTCAGGCGAATGAAACTGAGGAACGCATGAGTACGGCTAAACACAGTAAGTTGCTCATTCTGGGCTCTGGTCCAGCAGGTTATACCGCAGCCGTCTATGCTGCACGCGCAAATCTGAATCCGGTATTGATTACCGGGCTGGAAAAAGGCGGACAGCTGACCACCACGACGGACGTGGAAAACTGGCCGGGCGACCCGCACGATCTGACAGGTCCGTCGTTAATGGAACGCATGCACGAGCATGCTGAGAAATTTAACACTGAGATCATTTTTGACCATATTCATAGCGTTGATCTGCAGAATCGTCCGTTCCGTTTAACCGGTGACAGCGGCGAATACACCGCAGATGCGCTGATTATTGCCACGGGCGCGTCGGCGCGCTATCTCGGCCTGCCGTCAGAAGAGGCGTTTAAAGGCAAAGGCGTTTCAGCCTGCGCCACCTGCGATGGTTTCTTCTACCGTAATCAGAAAGTCGCCGTTATCGGCGGCGGTAATACGGCGGTAGAAGAGGCACTTTATCTGGCCAATATTGCCGCTGAAGTGCATTTGATTCACCGTCGCGACAGCTTCCGTGCGGAGAAAATTTTAATTGATCGCCTGATGCAAAAAGTCAGCAACGGCAACATCGTGCTGCACACTCATCGTACGCTGGAAGAAGTTGTGGGCGATCAGATGGGCGTGACCGGGCTGACGCTGCGTTCAACGCTGAACGATGAAACGGAAGCGCTGGAGGTTGCTGGCCTGTTTGTGGCCATTGGCCATAGCCCAAACACGGCGATTTTCGACGGTCAGTTAGCGCTTGAGAATGGCTATATCAAGGTGCAGTCAGGACTGCACGGCAATGCCACCCAGACCAGTATTCCGGGTGTGTTTGCCGCGGGTGACGTGATGGATCATATCTATCGCCAGGCCATTACCTCTGCGGGTACTGGCTGTATGGCTGCCTTAGATGCAGAGCGTTATCTTGATGGTCTGGTTAAGAACGATAAGTAAGTTGTTAATAACCTGATCTTAATTGTTTGAGGCGACTGTTTTTCAGTCGCCTTTTTTATTATCACCATGCTAAATTCATGCGCCAGGCGTGAGGGACTTGCCTCATTTCATTTGTCTTCGCCACAGTGGGTTTCGCATGAACAAATCGCGGCAGCAGCACCTTACCCGTTGGCTTCGTCAACAGCGCCATCATGCCGGTCCCTGGCTACGACTTGCCTCACTCTTAGGTTCAGCAGGCGCACTACTGATTATCATGCAGGCCTGGCTGCTGGCTTCGTTACTGCAGGCACTTATCGTCGAGCAGCAAGCGCCGCAATCCCTCCTGCCCCGCTTTATGTTACTGCTGTTGTGCTTTGTGCTGCGCGCGGTGCTGAACTATGCCCGCGAGCAGGCAGGCTTTCGGGCCGGTCAGGCCATCCGCCAGGCACTGCGTAAACAGGTTTTGGATCGTTTATCCGATCTGGGGCCCGCCTGGATACAGGGCAAACCCGCAGGCAGTTGGGCAACACTGCTTCTGGAACAAACCGAAGATATGCAGGCGTACTATGCGCGTTATCTGCCGCAGATGACGCTGGCAGCGGTAATCCCTTGCTGCATTCTGATTACCCTGTTCCCCCTGAACTGGGCCGCCGGATTGATTCTGCTGGCTACGGCACCGCTGATTCCGCTCTTTATGGCGATGGTGGGCATGGGCGCGGCCGATGCTAATCGCCGCAACTTCCTGGCCCTGGCACGCCTGAGCGGTGACTTCCTTGATCGCTTACGCGGACGGGAAACGCTGCGGCTGTTTCACCGGGCTGATGCAGAGAAGCAGGCAATTGCCGCCACGACGACAGATTTTCGTCAACGGACGATGGAGGTTTTACGCCTGGCCTTTCTCTCCTCCTCAGTGCTGGAGTTTTTTGCCTCATTAGCCATCGCCGTGGTGGCGGTTTATTTTGGTTTCTCGTACCTGGGCGAGCTGCATTTTGGCGATTACGGTAAAGGCGTCACGCTGTTTGCCGGGTTCCTGGTGTTGATTCTGGCCCCCGAATTCTTTCAGCCTCTGCGCGATCTTGGCACCTTCTATCACGCTAAGGCACAGGCAATCGGCGGTGCAGATGCCCTTGAGCGGTTTATGCAGGACACACCATCGTCAGACAGGGCCTCAGGTAATGTCGCGTTTAGCGCCACTTCGCCGCTGGAGCTGGTTGCTGACAACCTTGTGGTCTGCGCCCCCGGCGGCAAGGTTCTGTGCGGCCCTTTACATTTCACCCTACGGGCAAGCGGGCGCGTGGCGCTGGTCGGCAAAAGTGGTGCAGGCAAAACCGCGCTGTTAAATGCCCTGCTGGGGTTTTTACCCTATAAGGGTTCGCTCAAAGCCAATGGCATTGAGCTTCGCGACCTGGCACGACGCGACTGGCATCAGCATCTTGCCTGGGTTGGACAAAACCCACAGTTACCGGCCGCAACGTTGCGTGAAAATATCGTCATGGACGCGCCCCTGGATACTGAACGACTGGACAGGTTAACCGCCGCCTGTGGCATCAACGAATTCCTCCCCCGGCTGCCTGAAGGGCTGGATACCGCGCCTGGCGATGCCAGTAACGCGTTGTCCGTGGGACAGGCACAGCGTATTGCGGTAGCGCGAGCGCTGTACAAACCGGCTCAGCTATTGCTACTGGATGAGCCTGCCGCCAGCCTGGATGCGCTAAGTGAACATCACGTTATGCTGGCGTTAAATCAGGCTGCAACGCAGCAAACCACCCTGATGATTACGCATCAGATTGATTCGCTGCAAGACTGGGATGAAATCTGGCTCATGGAGGAAGGAAAACTGGTGCAGCAGGGCCACTGGCAGCAACTTACCTCACAGCCTGGGCCGTTCCGTGAATTGCTGCAACATCGTCAACAGGAGTGCATCTGATGTCTGCTCTGCGTCCTTTTATACGATTGTGGCTGCGTCATCCCTTCCGGCTGACGCTGGGAATGATTCTGGCCATCGTCACGCTGTTAGCCAGCATTGGCTTGCTGACCTTATCCGGGTGGTTTCTGGCGGCCTCGTCTGTCGCTGGCGTTGCGGGACTGTACAGTTTTAACTATATGCTTCCCGCCGCAGGTGTGCGCGGCGCGGCAATTATCCGCACGGCGGCCCGTTACTTTGAACGGCTGGTCACTCACGACGCGACGTTTCGGGTGTTAGAACATTTACGCGTTTTCACCTTCAGCCGTTTGATTTCGCTGGCACCCGCTCAGCTTGCAGCCTTTCGTCAGGCGGATCTGCTCAACCGCTTTGTCGGTGATGTCGACACGCTGGATCATCTCTATCTGCGGGTAATCTCACCGCTGCTGGGTGCGTTTATCGTCATTGTGGTGGTGACGGTCGGTTTAAGTCTGATTGACCTGCAGCTGGCTCTCACCCTGGGCGGTGCCCTGCTCGCCCTGCTCTGCATCTTGCCACCGCTCTTTTACCGCCTGGGCGCACCGGCGGGCGTTGCGATTACCCGTCAGCGTTCGCACTGGCGCGTGCAGTTAATGCACTGGCTGGCAGGTCAGGCTGAACTGACGTTATATGGTAATGCTGCAGTCTGGCGCACCAGACTCGACAGCAGTGAACAACAGTGGCAGGAGGCGCAGCGTCAACAAGAGCGTTTACAGGCGCTGGCGCAAAGTCTGTTACTGATATGCAGCGGCATGACGGTTACTGCGCTGCTCTGGCTCAGCGCAGAGAGCATTGCGCAGCAGCAACTTCCCGGGCCATTCATTGCGCTGGTGGTATTTTGTGCTCTGGCCGCTTTTGAAGCCCTGGCCCCGGTCGCGGGCGCATTTTTGCCACTGTCTCAGGTGATAACGGCGGCCCAACGCGTCAATGAAATTATCGAACAAACACCGGCGATTGTTTTTCCCTCTAAAACCGTTATCCCTTCTGGTGCATTACACGTAAGCCTACAGGCGCTTGATTTTTGCTATCCGGGACGCCCTGAAAAAGTGTTGAATCAGTTTTCATTAAGCATTGAGGCGGGAGAACACGTTGCACTGCTCGGACCGACCGGCTGTGGAAAATCGACATTGCTTGGGCTGCTTACGCGCGCCTGGGATAGTCAGCAAGGTGAGATCAGGTTAAACGCAGTTCCCCTTACTGAGTGGGATGAGGCGCAACTCCGGCAACGCATCAGCGTTGTCACCCAGCGTGTTCATCTGTTCAGCCAAACCCTGCGTGACAATTTATTGCTGGCCTGCCCCAACGCCAGCGACGAAACCCTGACTGCGGCATTAATGCAGACTGGTCTGCAGAACCTGCTGGATAACGAGGAAGGATTAAATGCCTGGCTGGGCGAAGGCGGTCGTCCGCTGTCTGGGGGCGAACTGCGACGTCTGGCGCTTGCCCGTGCCCTGCTGCATAACGGTGACCTGTGGCTATTGGATGAGCCAACGGAAGGCCTTGATGCTGCCACCGAGCAGCATATTCTCGCCTTGCTGCAGCAGCTTACGGCAGGCAAAACCGTCATTATGGTCACTCACCGTCTGACAGGCCTGGCGCAGATGGACAGAATTTGCCTTATGGACAGCGGCCGAATCATTGAGCAGGGAAATCATTCCGAATTAGTCGCAAAAGGTGGACGTTACTGGCGTTTCCAGCAACGCTTTGCGTTATAGTTTCGTGCAAAAGCTGATGGATAACGTAACGCGATGAGACTGGTTCAACTGTCACGGGAATCGTTGCTCTTTCCTCCCCCGGAAATGGCCCTGCGCGAGCCCAATGGTCTGCTGGCCATGGGCGGCGATCTTTCGCCTGCCCGTCTGCTCAGCGCCTATCAGCAAGGTATTTTCCCCTGGTTTTCGCCGGGCGATCCGATTCTGTGGTGGTCACCCGATCCCCGTGCGGTGTTGATCCCTGAACATTTTCATCTTAGCCGCAGTATGAAACGCTTTCATCAGCAATCGCCTTATCGCGTCACCATGAACGAAGCCTTTGCTGATGTCGTTGAGGGCTGTGCCGTGGGCCGCGAAGAAGGAACCTGGATCACCTTTGAGGTGAAACGCGCATGGCTGAAACTCTATGAGCTGGGCCATGCTCACTCCATTGAAGTCTGGCGCGGGCAACAGCTGGCAGGCGGCATGTACGGGCTGGCACTGGGCCAGATATTTTGTGGTGAATCCATGTTCAGCCTGCAAACCAATGCTTCAAAAACCGCACTATGGGTTTTTTGTCAGCATTTCATTAAGCACAAAGGATGTCTGGTGGATTGTCAGATACTTAATCCCCATACGGCATCGTTGGGCGCGGTCGAAATCCCGCGTGAGGCTTACCTGGAATCGGTAAAAAACCTGTCATCTCAACCCGTTGACAGCGGTTGCTGGCTCAACCAGACCCTTTTTTAAAGCTCGCGCAGATGTTTTGCACACACAAAGTCGGTTAAGTGCTATAATAGCGGCGTTTGGTATGTCGTCCGCGCTTGAATTTCAAGCCGGAATTGCCAGGCTGGGAATCTCATCGCACTCTCGGGACTGTTTCAATCGTGCGCGTGTTACCGGTTGATTCAGATTCTTAGCCCGCTAATCCCCCGCAGACGTCACATAAACACCCTAATTTAACCGACATGCTCGCGTTATAAGCGAAGCACGGCGATGCGTTGGCTTTATTGCCGACGGTTCTTTACATAACTCGTTGAATTGGGCATTATCTTGCCGGTTCAACTGAAAGGTAGTACACCCAGAGGATTCGATGGCCAAAGAAGACAATATTGAAATGCAAGGTACCGTACTGGATACGTTACCTAACACCATGTTCCGCGTAGAACTTGAGAACGGACACGTGGTTACCGCTCATATCTCCGGTAAAATGCGTAAAAACTACATCCGCATCCTGACGGGCGACAAAGTGACTGTCGAGCTGACCCCGTACGACCTGAGCAAAGGCCGCATTGTCTTCCGTAGTCGCTGAGTTGCGTTGATGCTATTGCCTCCAGCCGAGGCAATAAAAAAAAAGGCCGGATATTATCCGGCCTTTTCTCTTTCCGTCACACAGTGCTTAGTGCTTAGTGCACAGTGCCTTCCGCTTTACGTTTTTGCGCACTCAGGAAGTGATAGGTTAACTGGCCTTTCTCTTTATCCAGTGCAACCGATACTGAACCCCCTTCCACCAGCGAACCAAACAGCAGTTCATTGGCCAACGGTTTCTTCAGGCTTTCCTGAACGGTACGCGCCATTGGACGTGCACCCATCGCTTTGTCGTAGCCTTTCTCTGCCAGCCAGTCACGCGCTTCATCACTGACCTCAAGTGAAACGCCTTTAGCATCCAGTTGGGCCTGCAGTTCAACGATAAACTTGTCCACCACCTGATGAATGACTTCGGCCGACAAGTGGCTGAACCAGATAATGTTGTCCAGACGGTTACGGAATTCAGGCGTAAAGATTTTTTTAATCTCTTCCATTGCGTCAGTGCTGTTGTCCTGATGAATCAGGCCAATAGATTTACGCTCGGTTTCACGCACGCCAGCATTGGTTGTCATCACCAGTACCACGTTGCGGAAATCCGCCTTGCGACCGTTGTTATCGGTCAACATGCCGTTATCCATTACCTGCAGCAGCAGGTTAAACACATCCGGATGCGCTTTCTCAATCTCATCCAGCAGTACGACCGCATGAGGGTGTTTGATCACCGCATCAGTCAGCAGACCACCCTGATCAAAGCCAACATAGCCCGGAGGCGCACCAATCAGGCGGCTGACGGTGTGACGCTCCATGTACTCGGACATGTCAAAACGCAGCAGTTCAATCCCCAGCGCTTTCGCCAGCTGAACGGTAACTTCGGTTTTACCGACGCCCGTTGGACCAGCAAACAGGAATGAACCCACCGGTTTGCGATCCTGTCCCAGACCTGCACGGCTCATCTTGATCGCTTCGGTCAAGGCTTCGATGGCATTATCCTGACCAAACACCAGCATTTTCAGGCGGTCGCCCAGGTTTTTCAGCGTATCGCGATCGGTGGCGGACACGCTCTGCTCCGGAATACGCGCGATACGCGCGACCACGGTTTCAATATCAGCCACATTCACGGTTTTCTTGCGTTTGCTGGCTGGCATCAGGCGTGCACGGGCACCCGCTTCATCGATAACGTCAATGGCTTTATCTGGCAGATGGCGATCGTTGATATATTTCACCGCCAGTTCGACTGCCGCACGCACGGCTTTCGCGGTGTAACGAACGTCATGGTGCGCTTCATATTTGGTTTTCAGGCCGTTAAGAATCTGTACCGTTTCTTCTACCGACGGCTCGGTAATGTCGATTTTCTGGAAACGGCGCGCCAGGGCGCGATCTTTTTCAAAGATGTTGCTGAATTCCTGATAGGTCGTGGAACCCATCACGCGGATTTTACCGCTAGAAAGCAGTGGTTTAATCAGGTTGGCGGCATCGACCTGCCCACCCGATGCGGCACCCGCACCGATAATGGTGTGAATCTCATCAATAAACAGGATGCTGCTGTTATCCTGCTCCAGCTGTTTTAACAGGGCTTTGAAACGTTTCTCAAAGTCGCCACGGTACTTGGTACCCGCCAGCAGAGAGCCGATATCCAGAGAATAGATGGTGCAGTCCTTCATCACCTCAGGCACGTCACCCTGCACAATGCGCCAGGCTAAACCTTCCGCAATGGCCGTTTTACCGACACCGGATTCCCCCACCAGCAGCGGGTTATTTTTACGGCGACGGCACAGAACCTGAATAGTGCGTTCCAGCTCTTTATCGCGACCGATCAGCGGGTCAATTCCGCCAACGCGAGCAAGCTGATTAAGATTGGTGGTGAAGTTTTCCATACGTTCCTCCCCGCCTGCTTGCTCTTCGTTAACCGGGTTTTCAGCACCAGGTGCCTGGCCAGGTTCGTCTTTACGCGTGCCGTGAGAGATGAAATTCACCACATCAAGGCGGCTGACTTCGTGTTTGCGCAGCAGGTAAGCCGCTTGCGACTCTTGCTCGCTGAAAATAGCAACCAGTACGTTAGCACCGGTAACTTCACTGCGTCCGGATGACTGAACATGGAAAACCGCACGCTGTAGTACACGTTGGAAGCTGAGCGTCGGTTGCGTATCACGCTCTTCTTCGCTGGCAGGCAGCACAGGCGTGGTCTGTTCAATGAAGGCTTCGAGTTCCTGCCGTAGAGCCACAATGTCCACCGTACAGGCTTCCAGTGCCTCTCTGGCCGACGGGTTACTGAGCAACGCCAGTAACAGATGCTCGACGGTCATAAACTCATGACGGTGCTCACGCGCTCTGGCGAAAGCCATGTTTAAACTGAGTTCCAGTTCTTGATTGAGCATTAGGCACCTCCTCCAGTTAATCGCTCTGACCTGCTTCCTGTATGGAGAGAGGCTCAGGCTTTTTCAAGCGTACACAGCAACGGATGATGATTGTCCCGCGCGTAATTATTCACCTGCGCCGCTTTGGTCTCAGCGACCTCTGCGGTAAATACACCACAGATTGCTTTACCGTGGTAGTGAACTTTCAGCATCAGTTGCGTTGCACGTTCAATATCATAAGAAAAGAACTTTTGCAGAACGTCAATAACAAATTCCATAGGTGTATAATCGTCATTATTCAGAATGACTTTATACATGGAAGGCGGTTTTAACCCTTCGCGTACTTTTTCGTCGGCTAAGTGTTCAAAATTTAGCCAGTCATTTGTGTTTGCCATAGTGTTCCGTTGTGATTCTGTACATCGTCATCAAATCCAGGGTCATCTGTAGAGTTTAACACGTGTGTCAAGTGCACTGTCGCTAATGCATTCTCAGGCAAAAAACCCTGCACGCGACCTGTATCACAAAATTTCAAATAGCGTTAACTACCTCAAATTTTGATGATTTTTTCCCCACGTTGCCCGGTGCTTTGCTTGACGACCGTGGCAGTTTCTCTACATTCTACCTTCATAAGCTGATTGAGTTTTAATCAAACCCGACTCACGGCTTCAGTGACCTCACCTACTTATAAAATGTCTTGCGAGGGAAGTAAAAGCATGGAGACAGGTACCGTTAAATGGTTCAATAACGCCAAAGGTTTCGGCTTTATCTGTCCAATCGGGGGCGGAGAAGATATCTTCGCACACTACTCAACGATACAGATGGATGGTTACAGAACGCTAAAAGCGGGCCAGCAGGTTCATTTTGACGTTCATCAAGGCCCTAAAGGCAACCATGCCAGTCTGATTGTACCTGTTGAAGTGCAACAGGCCGTAGCCTGAGATCCCCCCAACGTTGGACCGCTCCGTCAAAAATGCCAGCCTGCCGCGCTGGCATTTTTACGCTGTAACCCCTATCCCGCTTTGCCCTGCGCCAGGGTAATCACCTGGGAAAACATCTCCCGTAGGCGTTCCGGGATTGCCTCGCTGCCGCGTTCGGCTGCTGCCATAGCGACCGTGATAGCCAGTTCAGGTTTTGATGCACGATGAATAGCTTTGGTAATAATACGCCTGGGATTAACAGGTACGTTTAACGGCAGGTGCGCTGCCTCATGATACACATCACTAAAGCCATGTTGGTAAAGGAACTGCTCCATATCCGCCGCCGGGAGCTGCGTCAGGTGATGCTTCTCGACATCATGAGGCTGGAGCTGGCTGCGCGCCGTGGCTGCATATTTTTTCCCTGCCATATCCCCGTCAGTCAGCACATGCCAGGCAATGCCCATACGTCGGGCAAATTTTAACAACGGTTTTAGCCCGGACTGTGCAAACTCAATGACTTTAATTCCTTCAGCGGCGAAGTGAAAACCGCATTGTCGCGCCATTTCGTTGATGATCCAGACTTCGGTTTCACCTTCAACCAGAAGCCAGCAGCGGGCAAACAGGGCTGAAGGCCGGTTGACTTTGATATGGAAGCCGATGCGGCGGCTCTCTTCCGCACTCAGCCCTTCGGGACCAATGCGCCATGCGGCCACGCGCGTTGGCTCACGTACCAATCGGCAAACGTTCTCCACCGCGACCTGAGAAAGCAGCTCTCCAGAATTGGTCGTCGCAATCTTCTGTAACGGGAGCAGCGTGAGAAGGTTCCATGCCACGGATAACATGATGGGATGCAGCCGGGTTTCCGGATCTTCAATCAGCAGCAAAGGCCGGGCGCCCGGAGCCAAAGGTTCGCTTCCTCGCGCCTGGACCAGCAAGCTAAACATGCGCAATAAAATAAGTTGGCGGCTGCGGACGTCCGTGGCGGCAATCAGGTGATTCAGCTGGTCCAGTGAACGCCAGCCCTGAATACCGTCACGTGATTGTGGATCGACGCGGTGCATCTGTCCGCCATTCTCAGGATGCTGAACCAGAAAGTAGTGTTCCATCAGCTGCTGCATGGTCTGTAATCCCTGACGCAGCATGTCATTACTCAATTGCTGTGGATGCTGTTCCAGATCCCGAGTCAGTTTATCCAGCTCTTTCGCCAGTTGATTCAGGGTGGACAGACGGGCATCAATACCGCTTTCGACCGGGCGAACACGTCGGCTAAAACGTGCATCGCGCAGCCGTAATACTGGATTCATGCGCAGCAGATAACTTATCGCCGCCGCACTTCCCTCTTCCGCTAGCACATGACCATGGCTATCGATAAAGCGCCGTGTTGAGGTGATCTGGCCGTCACGTCGCCGGGCGTGCACGCTGTAACTCAGTCGGCGTTGTCCCTGTTCGGCGGGTTGCCAGAACGGCTGTAGCAGGTCGCTGTTTTCTGCGTCGTCATCCCTGAAGTGGAAAACGACCGACAGGCGATGAACCCGATCGTCGACTTCGCCCGGCGTAAAGTGAAAATCGTCAGGAGAAAACACATACTCGCGCGAGTGGGGCGACAGCAGCAGGCTGAGCGCGTCCAGCAAACTGGATTTACCCCAGGCGTTTTCGCCAATCAGCAGGTTTATACGCGTCAGGGGTAAAGAGAGCTGATTAATGCCGCGAAATCCCCGGATATCGATATGTTCCAGAATCATAGCGTTTTTATCCTCTTTGTTGTCCGCAGAATGAAGCGGCTTCATCAGGCGGTCAAGTCACTTTGTTGTAAGGGTTTACTCACCCGGGCTTTTTCGCTAGCGTGTCGAGACTTTCGACATGGACGAACCGATCAATATGTATTCCGGACTCTTAATTATCCTGTTGCCCCTGCTGGCAGGCTGGCTGTTACCGCTTCGACACGTGACGTTTCTCAAGGCCGTCAACCGACTGTTAGGCTGGATGGTCTACGTCATTCTGTTTTTTATGGGCATCAGCCTGGCCTTTCTCGATAATCTCAGCAGCAATCTGCTTACGGTGTTTTATACTGCGGCAGTAACAGCGACATGCATTCTGCTATGTAACCTGCTGGCGTTGCATTGGCTGGAGCAACGGCTGCCCTGGCAGCACAGTCACAAACCGCAAAAGCTTCCTTCACGTCTGCATATGGCGCTGGAATCACTGACGTTATGTGGTGTGGTTGTCGTAGGCTTTGCGCTGGGCCTGACCCAATGGCCCTGGCTGCATCATGCCGCCGCCGCCAGTGAATATGCATTAATCTTTCTGCTCCTGCTGGTGGGCATTCAGCTGCGCGGTAGTGGGATGACGTTGCGCCAGATGGTCTTAAACCGTCGTGGCATGATGGTCGCGCTCGCGGTGCTGCTCAGTGCGCTGCTGGGGGGAATGATCGCGGCTCTGGTACTGGGACTGCCGCTGAAAACCGGGCTGGCCCTGGCCAGTGGCTTCGGCTGGTACTCTTTATCGGGGATTCTGATGACGGAAGCCTTCGGCCCGGTAATTGGCAGCGCCGCCTTCTTCAACGATCTGCTGCGAGAGCTTATCGCGATTATGTTGATCCCTGCGCTGATCGCCCGTCACCGCAGTACTGCACTGGGCTTATGCGGCGCAACCTCTATGGATTTTACCTTACCGGTTTTGCAACAGGCAGGCGGTACAGAAATCGTCCCGGCCGCGATTGTACATGGCTTTGTCATGAGCCTGCTGGCACCGGTACTCATCGCCCTGTTCTCCGCCTGACCGTCCAATTCAACTTTTGATGCAATTTTTTACGGTTGAGTTGAATCAGCGTCGTCTACGCTTCTTTGAGTTGTTTGATTCTGCTATCCCCTGGATGGCGACGGATTACCAAGGAGAAGAAGATGAAACAAACCGTAGCGGCGCTGGTGGCCAAAACCCTGGAAAACGCCGGCGTAAAACGTATTTGGGGCGTCACAGGTGACTCACTAAACGGCCTGAGTGACAGTCTGAACCGAATGGGCACCATTGAGTGGATGCCAACCCGACATGAAGAAGTGGCTGCCTTCTCGGCAGGCGCAGAGGCGCACGCCAGTGGCGAACTGGCGGTGTGCGCCGGCTCCTGTGGTCCCGGTAACCTGCATTTAATTAACGGGCTTTTTGACTGCCACCGCAACCGGGTGCCCGTACTGGCGATTGCCGCGCATATTCCCTCCAGCGAAATCGGCAGTGGTTATTTTCAGGAAACCCATCCTCAGGAGCTGTTCCGCGAATGTAGCCACTACTGCGAGCTGGTGTCGAATCCCGAGCAACTGCCACAGGTGCTGGGCATTGCCATGCGCAAAGCCATTCTGAATCGCGGCGTATCCGTGATTGTGCTGCCCGGTGATGTGGCGCTGCAGCCAGCACCGGAATCCGCACGCGCAGACTGGTATCCGCCGCAGTTGCCGGTCGTGCTACCGTCCGCCGATGAGCTGTCTACCCTGGCGCAAACCCTGAACGGCGCGACCAATATTACGCTGATGTGCGGCAGTGGTTGTGCGGGTGCACATCGTGAAGTCGTCGAGTTGGCGGCGATGCTGAAAGCGCCAGTTGTGCATGCGCTTCGCGGTAAAGAGCACATCGAATACGACAATCCCTATGATGTCGGCATGACCGGGCTGATTGGTTTCTCCTCAGGCTTTCATGCCATGATGAATGCGGATACCCTGGTGCTGCTTGGTACCCAGTTCCCTTACCGCGCCTTCTACCCTGAAAAAGCGAAAATCATTCAAATCGATATTAACCCCGGCAGCCTGGGCTCGCACTGCCATGTGGATCAGGCCTATATCGGCGATGTCAAAACCACGCTGCGTGCTCTGCTGCCCAAACTGCAGGTCAAAACCGAGCAGCGTCACCTGGACAGTGCACTGAAGCATTATGCCGAGGCGCGTAAAGATCTGGATTCGCTGGCAACAGCCAATGATGACCAGCCGATTCATCCGCAATATGTGGCACAACAAATCAGTGAGCTCGCCGCCGACGACGCGATTTTCACCTGCGATGTGGGAACCCCAACCGTGTGGGCAGCACGCTATTTGAAAATGAACGGCAAACGCCGCCTGCTGGGTTCCTTTAACCACGGTTCAATGGCAAACGCGATGCCACAGGCGATGGGCGCACAGTCACTTAACCGTGACCGCCAGGTCGTGGCGCTATGCGGCGACGGCGGATTCAGTATGCTGATGGGCGATTTCCTGACTGTTGCCCAGTTGAAGTTGCCGGTAAAACTGGTGATTTTCAACAACAGCTCTTTGGGCTTTGTCGCCATGGAAATGAAAGCGGGCGGTTACCTCACCGATGGCACCGACCTGCACAATCCTGATTTTGCCGCCATTGCTCAGGCCTGCGGCGTGAAAGGCATTCGGGTGGAGAAAGCCTCCGAGCTGAATGGCGCGCTGGAACAGGCCTTTGCTCACGATGGCCCGGTCCTGGTGGATGTGATTACCGCGAAAGAGGAACTGGCGATGCCGCCAGAGATTAAGCTGGAGCAGGCCAAAGGGTTTAGCCTGTACATGTTGCGCGCCATCATAAACGGTCGCGGTGACGAAGTACTTGAACTGGCAAAAACTAACTGGCTGCGGTAAAACAGATGGATGTTTCAGGCGGGCTTTCCGCCCGCCTGGCTTTCCGCTGCCCAGGAGCACAATGTGATTGATCTACGCAGTGATACCGTAACCCGTCCCAGCGCTGCCATGTTACAGGCGATGATGACGGCTGAAACCGGCGATGACGTTTATCGGGACGATCCCACCGTTAACGCACTTGAAGCCGAAGCGGCACGACTGAGCGGCAAAGCCGCTGCGCTGTTTTTGCCAACCGGTACGCAGGCCAACCTGGTGGCGTTAATGAGCCACTGCCAACGCGGTGAAGAGTACATTGTGGGCCAGCAGGCACATAACTATAAGTACGAAGCGGGCGGCGCAGCAGTGCTGGGAAGCATTCAACCTCAGCCCATTCTCGCTGCCGCCGATGGCAGCTTGCCGCTGGATGTGGTGGCCGAATTTATCAAACCCGACGATATCCATTTTGCGCCCACCCGACTGCTTAGCCTTGAGAACACCCATCATGGCAAAGCCCTGCCCGCAGCCTATCTGGAGCAGGCGTGGCATTTCACCCGCGAGCATAAGCTGGCGCTGCACATTGACGGGGCGCGTATTTTTAATGCCGTCGTGGCGCAGCAAACCACCCTTGAAAACCTTGCCCGTTATTGCGATACGTTAACCATCTGCTTGTCGAAAGGCCTGGGCGCGCCCGTGGGTTCGCTGCTCTGTGGCGATGCGGATTATATTGAACGTGCGCGCCGCTGGCGCAAGATGACAGGCGGCGGTATGCGCCAGGCTGGCGTGCTGGCCGCGGCTGGACTGTATGCGCTGCAACATAACGTTGCGCGTTTGCAGACCGATCACGAGAATGCCGCCTGGCTGGGACAGGAGTTGCAGAAAATCGGCGTCGAGGTGACCGAGCAGCAGACAAATATGCTGTTCGTGCGCGTGCCGTCAGACCAGGTTAACGCTCTGGGCCAGTGGATGAAATCCCATGATGTCCTGATGAGCGTCGGTCCCGTCACCCGAATCGTCACCCATCTGGATGCTGAGCGCCCGGTGCTGGAAAAGGTACTGGCCTACTGGCGGGCGTTTTTAGCGCAGCATCGTCCCGATGCCGCCGTCAACACATCTACCCTGTCGGCGTCCCCTTACGCGGGTCGCTAGATTGGAAGCGCAGTAACCGCCGGTTATTGCGCTTCCCCATATTTTTCCAGCAGCGCCTCCGCAATCGCCAGCGTTTCAGCATCCGCGAACCCCTGATAGTGAGCAGGACGGAAATGCATCTGAAAAGCCGCAATCAGGTTCTGTTGCTCACGCGCCGTCATTCCTTCAGTTACCTGATAGCCGTAACGCTGCAAACGATCAAGCAGGAGGGGAACCGGAACGGCTGCTTCACGATCCTGCCCGGCTAAGTAAAAAGCGACACGTTGCGGATCGGGCCAGGCCCCAATGCCCTGTTCAGCCAGCTGCTGCCACGGAAACTGCGGGCCTGGGTCCTGTTTACGCTGAGGGGCGATATCACTGTGGCCCACGATATTTTCCGGCGCAATACCATAACGTCGGGTGATGTCGTTGATAAGGGCGATGAGGGCGCGGATTTGCCCAGGCGGAAAAGCTTGCCACGTCAGCCCGGTGAGCGTCCGGCGATAGCCGTTATTGACCAGCTCGATACCGACGGATGTGTCATTGATGCGGGTTGCGCCGCGCCAGAAACTTGGCCCGGCGTGCCAGGCCAGATCCGTCTCCGGTACCAGTTGCCAGATAATGCCCTGGCCCTTACGCTGCGGCGGCTGGCGGGGAATAAGATAATGGACGCTGACCTCACGATCGGTCAGCGTCGCCAGAGAAGAGGAAAAATCCTCGGCGGTATAATGTATCACCACCACTTTAACCCGTGGTCGCGCGCCCTGTGCAGGGTGACGCAGATCGACCCAGTAGCCTGGTCGCGATTCTATGCCCGACTGACAGCCCACCAGCAGCCAGACCGTCAACAGTAGCAGCAGCCGTTTCAACAAATAATAACCGCCGTGCCCGTCACGCTCACCATGAGCATACTGCTGTCTTTACCCACGGTTTCGTAATCGATATCTATGCCGACAACCGCATTGGCCCCCAGCGCGTTGGCCTGCTCTTCCAGCTCTTTGAATGCGATCTCCCGCGCCTTGCGCAGTTCTTTTTCATAAGCGCCCGAGCGGCCGCCGACGATATCGCGGATACCGGCGAAAAAATCGCGGAAAATGTTAGCACCGAGAATCGCTTCCCCGGTCACTACGCCACAGTAATCCGTAATACGGTGGCCTTCCAGCGTGGGCGTCGTCGAAAATTTCATCCTGTTCTCCCGTTGCGTAAACCGACCAAAGGCTCTTTCACCTAAAAGCAGAACTATACTCTATGTTAAAAAGGCACCTTGCCAGAGAACAATAAGGAAATCGAGATGAGAAACAAAGGTTTTGCGCTTTTGCTCCCGGCCGCGCTACTGCTGAGTGCCTGTACGACAGTAGAGCCGGTAACCAAGGATAATGGCCCACGAACCGCCCCTTGCATTGAAGGCGGCCCGGACACCGTGGCACAAAAGTTCTATGATATGCGGATTGAACATCCTACCTCCGGTCTGCCTGATAGCACGACACTGGCAAACTATCGTCCCTACCTGAGCGAAGGGCTTTATCATTCGCTTCAGGAAGCGAGTCAAAGCCAAAATGCCGCCAAATGGCGCAACGGCGATGTGTTCTCCAGCCTTGCTCAGGGGCCCGCTCAGGCTGACGTTGCCGATGCATCAACCATCCCGAACCGGGATGCCCGCAATATTCCGCTGCGGGTAAAAATGAGCCGCGACAATAAGCAGTGGCAGGATGAAGTGCTGATGATCCACCAGGGCAGTTGCTGGGTGGTGGACGATGTGCGCTATGTCGCAGAGGGATCGCATCCCGCAGGCGGTTCGCTGAGCCAGATGCTTGAAAAGGCGAAAAAATAAACCCTGTTCGTTCTCACGTCTGATTCACTTTCACGTCTGAAAGCGCCGGCCTGAAGGCCGTGCGTTTTCAGACGGCATCCTGTCTGCTTTCCAGAAACGCCTGCCGGTCACCTCACAACATCTTGTGCTAATCTTTTGGGTGTTTACCGCTTATTCGTAAATTTTAAGCCACCTTAATTGCATAACTATTTTGGTGACGTTAAAATCCGCAAAACTAATAGCTATTCAAAATTGGCGCATGAGTATTCAACTAAACGCGATTAATTGTTTCTACGGTGCTCATCAGGCGCTGTTTGATATCAACCTGGAGTGTCCGCAGGGCGAAACGCTGGTGCTGCTTGGCCCAAGTGGCGCAGGCAAAAGCTCGCTGTTGCGTGTGCTGAATCTGCTTGAGCATCCCCGTTCCGGTCAGTTGCACATTGCAGGTAATAATTTCGACTTCAGCAAAACCCCTTCTGAGGCCGCGATACGTGAACTGCGTCAAAACGTGGGAATGGTTTTCCAGCAGTACAATCTCTGGCCGCACCTGACCGTGCTGCAAAACCTGATGGAAGCCCCCTGCCGCGTACTGGGTTTAAGCAAAGCCGATGCCCGGGCCAGAGCCGACAAACTGCTCGATCGCCTGCGTCTCACTAGCTACAGCGACCGCTTTCCTCTGCACCTTTCTGGTGGACAGCAGCAGCGCGTTGCCATTGCCCGCGCGCTGATGATGGAGCCGCAGGTGCTGTTATTTGATGAACCTACCGCCGCGCTTGATCCCGAGATCACCGCACAGATCGTCAGTATCATTCGCGAACTGGCGCAGACCCAGATTACTCAGGTGATCGTCACCCATGAAGTGGAAGTGGCACGTAAAACGGCCAGCCGCGTGGTGTACATGGAAAACGGTCACATTGTGGAACAGGGCGATGCCAGCCGCTTTACACAGCCGCAAACCGAGGCGTTTGCACACTATCTTTCGCACTAAGTCAGGATGCTAACAATGAAAAAAGTCGTACTTGCTGCACTGCTTGCCGGATTAAGCCTGAGCGCTTCCGCTGCCGAAACCATTCGTATTGCTACCGAGGCTTCCTATCCTCCTTTTGAGTTTGTTGATGCGAATAACAAAATTCAGGGCTTTGATGTCGATCTGGCTAATGCGCTGTGTAAAGAGATGGATGCGACCTGTACGTTCACCAATCAGGCGTTCGACAGCCTGATCCCCAGCCTGAAATTTCGCCGTTTTGATGCGGTGATGGCCGGCATGGACATTACGCCTGAACGTGAAAAGCAGGTGCTGTTCAGCAAACCTTACTATGACAATTCTGCCACCTTCGTTGCGCAGAAAGGCAAAGTCGCCAGCATTGAAGCGCTGAAAGGCAAGCGCGTGGGCGTACAGAACGGGACCACCCATCAAAAATACCTGACTGATAAGCATTCGGATATTACCGTGGTGCCCTACGACAGCTACCAGAATGCGGTGCTGGATCTGAAAAATGGCCGCATTGATGCCGTTTTTGGCGACAGCGCGGTCGTCAACGAGTGGCTTAAGCAGAACGCAAACCTGGCCCCGGTGGGTGAGAAAGTGACCGATAAAGACTATTTCGGAACCGGTCTGGGCATTGCCGTTCGTCAGGGAAATACTGAGCTGCAAAGCAAATTCAATGCCGCGCTTGATAAAATCAAAGCCGATGGCACCTACAAAACCATCTACAGCAAATGGTTCCAGCAGTAATTTCTGATGAATGAAATAATCCCGCTTGCAAGCGCCGCCGGTATGACCGTCGGCCTTGCTGTTTGTGCCCTCATCGCTGGCCTGGTGCTGGCGATGATTTTTGCCGGCTGGGAGTCAATGCGGCTGAAGCCGCTGGCATGGATCGGTACCGCTCTGGTCACGCTGATTCGCGGCCTGCCGGAAATCCTGGTCGTGCTGTTTATCTACTTTGGCGCATCACAGGTGTTACTGACCTTATCTGATGGCGTTGTCCTGAACTTCGGCTTTTTCAGGCTGCCGGTTCAGATGCAGATTGAAAATTTTGACGTCAGCCCGTTTCTCTGTGGCGTGATGGCGCTGGCGATGCTCTATGCCGCCTATGCGTCGCAAACGCTGCGCGGCGCGCTGAAAGCCGTGCCGATTGGGCAGTGGGAATCAGGCCAGGCGCTCGGCATGAAAAAGTCAGCGATTTTTGTCCGCCTGATCATGCCGCAAATGTGGCGTCATGCGTTGCCAGGCCTGGGAAACCAGTGGCTGGTGTTGCTGAAAGATACCGCACTGGTGTCGCTGATTAGCGTTAACGACCTTATGTTGCAGACCAAAAGTATCGCGACCCGAACCCAGGAGCCTTTCACCTGGTTTTTAGTGGCGGCGGCCATTTACCTGCTGATCACGCTGTTCAGTCAGGCCGTGCTGCGTCGAATTGAACGGCGCACCACCCGTTTTGAGCGGGGGGACCGCTGATGCTGCACTATCTACCCGAACTGCTGAAAGGGCTGAATACCAGCCTGAGCTTAACCGCCGCTTCCCTCGTGACCGCGCTGCTGCTGTCGCTAATGTTTACCATCGTGCTGGCCTTGAAAACGCCGCTGTTTTCACCGCTGGTAAAAGGCTTTATTACCCTGTTTACCGGCACGCCGCTGCTGGTGCAGATCTTCCTGATCTATTACGGACCGGGGCAGTTTCCTAGCCTGCAAACGGTGCCCTGGTTATGGCACCTGCTGTCGCAGCCATGGCTGTGCGCCATGCTGGCGTTGTCACTCAACAGCGCGGCCTATACGACGCAGCTGTTTTACGGTGCCGTTCGGGCGATTCCTGCTGGTCAGTGGCAGTCCTGTGAAGCGCTGGGCATGACGCCCCGGCAAACCCTGCGTATTCTGCTGCCTTATGCGTTTAAGCGCGCGCTTTCTTCCTACTCCAACGAAGTGGTGCTGGTGTTTAAAGGCACATCCCTGGCGTTTACTATTACGCTGATGGAGGTGATGGGGCATGGTCAACTGCTGTATGGCCGAACCTATGACGTCACGGTTTACGCGGCTGCGGGGCTGATTTACCTGTGTGTTAACGGTCTGCTTACCCTCATGATGCGCCTGATTGAAAAACGCGCCCTGGCGTTTGAACGGCGGAATTAATCCTTTGGCAGGGCAACCTGCCTGATTAATTTTATAATCATATTTATTGCATAAAAATTCATTTACTGGCATCGTGTGGCGCATTCACTTGCTGTGTTATTGATGGCTAACGGGAGCCTGTAATGAAAAAATGGATGATTGCCGCTGTACTGGCAAGCCTGGCGGTAAGCGCCCAGGCGGCTGACAAGATTCGCTTCGCCACCTCTGCTACCTACCCTCCTTTTGAATCGCTGAACAGCGACAACCAGATTGTGGGTTTCGACATTGACCTGGCGAAAGCGCTGTGTGCGCAGATGAAAGCGGAATGCTCATTTACTAATACAGCGTTTGACAGCCTGATCCCTTCGCTCAAGTTCCGCCGCTATGACGCCGTCATTGCGGGTATGGACATCACTGCCGAACGCAGCAAGCAGGTTGATTTCACTCAACCCTATTACGCGAACTCCGCCATCGTGATTGCGCCGAAAGGGAAGTTCAGTTCTGTCGATGCGTTGAAAGGTAAACGAATTGGCGTTGAGAATGGTACGACGCACCAGAAATATCTGCAGGACAAGCACCCAGAAATTACAGTCGTGGCGTATGACAGCTATCAGAATGCCATTCTGGATATGAAAAGCGGTCGCCTTGACGGCGTATTTGGTGACAGCGCAGTCGTCAATCAGTGGTTAAAAAGTAACAGCGAACTGGCCAGCGTCGGTGAGCACGTAACGGATGCCGATTACTTTGGTACCGGCCTGGGCATTGCAGTACGCAAAGGTAATGACCCACTGCGCGATAAATTTAATCAGGCTCTGACGGCGTTAAAAGCGAACGGTAGCTGGCAGAAAATTAATCAGAAATGGTTCCCTGAATAAGTATTATGGGCCAGCGGCGTGTTCTGCTGACCGGTTCTGCACTGTCCTCAGTTCAGCAGATTACCTGACTGGCCCACCCAGCCGTTGATGCGTCAGTAGCGTCAGCACTTCAAAATGCGCCGTATGCGGGAACATATCGAACAGCTGTACCTGAGTCACATCGTAATCGCTCAGCCGGGCAATATCCTGCGCCATCGTCTGCGGATTACAGCTTGAATAGAGCACATAGTCAGGCGCCATCGTGCGAAGATAATCACACAGCCCCTTTCCAATCCCCCGGCGCGGCGGATTCACCAGCACCAGCTGCGGCACCGCATCACGCTCAGTGGCAAAGGCGGTGGAATCGAGTGCGGCAAAACTGACGTTATCCAGACCCAGCATTTGTGCTGAGCGTTGCGCGCAGGCAATGGCTTCAGCACTGATCTCGATCCCGGTCAGCTGTACCTCTGGTGAAGCGCAATGCAGGCCAAATCCTCCCACGCCGCAAAACAGATCCCACATGCTGGTAATCGGAAGCTGACGCACCCAGTCGCGCGCCGTCGCGTACAGCGCACTGGCCACCTGGGGATTGGTCTGGAAAAAACTTTGGGGCCGTATCCACAGCGGAACACCGTTAAAAACGTCGGCCAGCGACTGCGTTGGCGTCAGCGCGATCTCCTCATCCCCTTCCAGAATGGCCATATGAACCGGCTGAATGTTGGCTGAAATCACTCTCAGCTGCGGCAACTGCTGCTGTAGCCAGGGCAGTGCGTTTCGCAGTTGCTCCAGCTTGGTGTGCGATCGCAGAACAAAGCGCAGCATCATCCCGCCCTGGGTACTTTCGGTCAGCAGCAAATACTTGAGTTCACCGCGCTGCCGTTCGATGTTGTAAGGGGTTAAGCCTGCGCGCGCGATAAAGGGTTTTAAGCTCGCCAGTACCGGGGAAAAGCTGTCGGGATAGAGCGGACAGGCGCAAAGATCCGTCGCCTCACCGTTACGCTGTACGATACCGAAAATCGGGCGCTCAACGCTGCCGCTCACCACCATCTTTGCCTTATTACGGAATCCTTGCTGAGCCGATGTGACCGGCGGCAGCCAGTGTTTAACCGGGAACGCGGCCAGCAACTGGGTCAACTGGGACTGTTTCTCATCAAGCTGCTGGGGATAGGGTTTTTCGAGCCACTGGCAAGAGCGGCAACGGTTAGCGTCATAGAGCGCGCAGTGCATGGTAAAGCCTGTGTTAACGGTCGGAAGGGTTGGCGGAGCGCGATTGTATCACCGCTTACGGAAAAATGCGCGGCTGCTGGCGGGGAGAAAAAGCAGCAACAGCACCACCAGATCGGGCAGTTTTTGCAGCAGCGTGCGATGGATAATCTGCAGGTTATTATCCCCTTGAATGCTGAAGATTTCCGGGTAGATCCAGCCGGTGGAAGCCATGAGCATATAAAACAGCACCACGATTTGCGCCACCACGAATCCCCAGCGTCCCCGGTTGCTGCCGCGCATCAGGGTAAAAGCACAACGCAGTTCAAATAAGAAAATGACCTGACTGGCGATAAAGATCAGCGTGGAATCCCATGACTGCGCACTGCGGTGCACAAAGTTAGCTATTTCGGCGTAACCCAGCGCATTCGCCAGCATCAGCACGCTCAGACAGCGCGTGGCAATAATCGCCACGCCAGCCACCGTGACGGGCACCGGGGCAGAGGGTAAAACAGAGCCGTGCTTAAGGGTTTCCGACATGCCTTTTACTCCACCATGACGATAAAGAGGCTGGATTAACCAGCCTCGTCACAGAATGGCAAAAGTCGGCGGTTTTAGCCACGTTTCGCTTTCTGAATATCGCTTATACGCTGCTTTTCTTCATGAGCCATCACGCGCCAGGCAATAAAGCCCACGATGCCCACAACGAACAGGATCAGGGAAGCCAGCGCGTTAATCTCCGGATTCACCCCACGTCGCACCGTGGCGAAAATAGCCATCGGCAAAGTGGTGGCGCCCGGCCCGGTCACAAAGCTGGCAATCACCAGGTCATCCAGTGACAGCGTAAAGGCCAGCAGCCAGCCCGTCACAATCGCTGGCGCAATCATCGGCACCGTAATCACAAAGAAGACTTTCAACGGCGTCGCGCCCAGATCCATCGCCGCCTCTTCGATAGATCGGTCCAGCTCCCGCAGGCGCGAGTTAATCACCACCGCCACATAAGCGGTACAGAACGTCACGTGTGCCAGCCAGATGGTAAGCGTACCGCGTTCCGTTGGCCAGCCCAGCGCATTTCCTAAGCCGACAAACAGCAGTAACAGCGACAGCCCGGTGATCACATCAGGCATCACCAGCGGTGCGGTCAGCATAAAGGCAAAGCCGTTATGACCACGAAAGCGCCCAAACCGCACGATAATCACCGCCGCCATCGTGCCCAACACCACCGCCATCGAGGCTGAAAGCCCGGCAATGGTCAGGCTCAGCAGCACCGCATCGATCATGGCATTGTCCTGAAACAGCACCCGATACCAGTTGAATGAAAAGCCTTCCCAGACCGTCACCAGCTGCGAACTGTTGAAGGAGTAAACCAGCAGCAGCAGCATCGGCGCATAAAGAAACAAAAAGCAGCAGGCTAAAATCGCCGTACGCCAGGGAGAGCGGATCGTTGGCAGATTGTTCATCCCTTCTCTCCCATTTCACGGTTTTGATGTTTGTGGAACCAAATAATCGGCAGAATCAAAATCAGCAAAATGATCACCGCCAGCGCAGAGGCTACAGGCCAGTCACGATTGTTAAAGAACTCCTGCCAAAGAATACGGCCAATCATAATACTGTCCGGACCGCCCAGCAGTTCGGGGATCACGTACTCGCCCACCGCCGGGATGAACACCAGCATGGAACCGGCAATGATACCGCCCTTTGTCAGGGGCACGATCACGCTGAAGAAGGTTTTCAGCGGGCGCGCGCCCAGATCCAGTGAGGCTTCCACCAGCGAATAATCGATTCGCGTCAGCGCGGTATAAATAGGCAGCACCATAAAGGGCAGATAGCAGTAGACAATCCCGATATAGACCGCCGTATTGGTATACAGAATCACTAACGGATGGTCGATCACGCCTGTCCACAGCAAAAAACGGTTAAGAATACCGTTGTTGTTCAGCAGTCCCATCCAGGCATAAACCCGCACCAGAAACGACGTCCACGACGGCAGGATCACCAGTAACAGCAGGACAGAACGCATCGAAGGCTTGCTGTGCGCCACGGCCCACGCCAGCGGATAACCAATCAGCAGGCAGATCACGGTGGAGATAGCCGCCACTTTTAACGACTGTAAATAGGCGTCGATATACAGCGGATCGTCGCTCAGCGTGACATAGTTGCCCAGATTCAGCACCAGGCTGAGTTGATCGTCAGCCCAGTTGACCAGCTCGGTATAAGGCGGAATCGCCCGGGCAATATCCGCGAAGCTGATTTTCAAAACAATCAGGAACGGCAGCAGAAAAAAGAGAATCAGCCACAGGTAAGGTAATGCAATGACGAGCTTGCGCCCGTGCTGCATCTTTATGCGCGTTGCCCAGCGCTGCAACGGCGTACCGAGCAGCTTAGCCGGGGCTTTCGTGCGTTGAAAAATCTGGTTCATCGCGCCTCCTTAAACCGTCAATACCACGCAGCTGTCACTGTCCCAACACAGACGCACTTGATCGCCCCAGGTCGGTAACCCTTTGCGGTAGCGATGTGCATTTTGTAGCTGGGCACTAAGCATCTGGCCGCTGTGCAGGCGAACATGGTAAATGGAGAGATCGCCCAGATAGGCAATGTGGACCACCTCACCGTCAGCAAAGTTACAACCATCGGCAGGCACGTCTTCACACAGCATTACTTTTTCAGGGCGCAGGGCGACGTGAACCGGCACGTTATCCACCACCGATACGTCTGAATCGACTTTAAGAGGATGCTTCAGGCCGGGGCTGTCAATCACCAGACCGTCTTCCTGACGTTCGCGCAGCAGGCCTTCAAACACGTTTACCGAGCCGATAAACTCGGCGCTGTAGCGGCTGGTAGGATGCTCGTAAATCTCTTCCGGCTCACCGATCTGCACGAATTTGCCGCGGTTCATGATGGCAATACGCCCTGCCATCGTCATGGCTTCTTCCTGATCGTGCGTCACCATTACACAGGTCGCCCCAACGCGCTCCAGAATGTCCACCACTTCCAGCTGCATGCGGTCGCGTAGCTTTTTGTCCAGCGCCCCCATAGGTTCATCCAGCAGCAGCAGTTTCGGCCGCTTCGCCAGGCTGCGCGCCAGCGCCACGCGCTGACGTTGACCACCCGAAAGCTGGTGCGGTTTGCGTTTGGCAAATTCCTGCATGTGTACCAGCGACAGCATTTCTTCGACGCGTTGGGTGATTTCCCCTTTTGCCAGTTTGTCCTGCTTCAGGCCAAAAGCAATGTTCTGCTCTACCGTCATATGGGGAAACAGCGCGTAGCTCTGGAACATCATATTAATAGGACGTTGATAGGGCGCGACATGCGACAGATCGTGACCATCCAATACAATCTGGCCGCTGGTGGGCTGTTCAAACCCTGCCAACATGCGTAACAGGGTTGATTTGCCACAGCCGGACGCGCCGAGCAGGGCAAAAATCTCGCCTTTATAAATGGTCAGGCTGACGTCGTCCACGGCATGCTGGCCGTCAAAGGATTTGGTCAGATTACGAATTTCCAGCAGCGGCGTTAACGCTTTTGCTGTTTTATTTTGCGGGCGAGGGATGGCATCGTTCACGAATGTAGTTCTCCGGAGCCAGGCGGAACAACGCGGCAAACAGTGCCGCTAAAAATGGCACAACAGAGGCCTGTACTGCGCCTCTGTTGCTGTTGCATAACATATGCTGTCGAATTACTTACCGCTTTTAACCTTAGTCCATGCACGTGTGCGCACGCGATCCAGTTTCGGGTCCTGAATCTTCAGCACAAACAGTTTGGCCATCGCATCCGGTGTGGGGTAAATACCCGGGTTGTTACGGATATCGGCATTAATTAACGGCAGTGAGGCTTTATTGCCGTTGGCGTAATTCATTTTATTGGATACGTCAGCAATGACTTTCGGATCCATGATGTAGTTCAGCCAGGCGTAAGCCGCATCAATATCTTTTGCGTCTTTAGGAATCGCCATCATATCGAAGAACGCGAGTGCGCCCTCTTTCGGTACGCTGTAACCAATGTTGACGCCATTCTTCGCTTTCTCCGCGCGGTTTTTCGCCTGAAGAATATCGCCCGACCAGCCAATCGCCACACAGATATTGCCGTTCGCCAGGTCGTTAATATATTGCGAAGAGTGGAAGTAACGAATATTGGGACGCAGCTTCAGCAAGAGATCCGTCGCGGCACCGGAATAATCTTTCGCATCGCTGCTGTTAGGATCTTTGCCCAGGTAGTTAAGTACGGTGGCAAAGATCTCTTCGGGCGCATCCAGGAAAGAAACGCCACAGCTTTTCAGTTTTTCCAGGTTTTCTGGCTTCATCACCAGATCCCAACTGTTTACCGGCGCATCAGCGCCCAGCGCGGCTTTAACTTTTTCGACGTTATAACCAATTCCGGTGGTGCCCCACAAATATGGAATGGCATATTTATTATCCGGGTCATGCTGGGCGACTTTCGCCATCAAGGCAGGGTCCAGATTTTTATAGTTTGGCAGTTTGCTTTTATCCAGCGGCTGAAACACGCCAGACTGAAGTTGACGTCCCAGGAAACTCGATGAAGGCACCACGATGTCATAGCCGGTGCTACCAGCCATCAGTTTGCCTTCCAGGACTTCATTGGAATCAAACACGTCATAGACCACTTTAATACCGGTCTGCTTTTCAAAATTAGGCACGGTATCTGGCGAAATATAATCCGACCAGTTATAAACGTGCAGCGTCTTATCTTCCGCCATGGTACTGGCTGAAGCAGCCATCAGCACCCCAGCCACCACACCTGACAACCATTTTTGACGTTGGTTGAACATGCTTTTAATCCTCCTGAGCGGGTTATAACAACGCTGCACATCAGTGATTCGGTTTTGCGTTTAGTGATTAAAAATCAGTTACACAATGAATCATTATTCAGTGGACGTTTAATAGTAAAAACCTATACCTGCACGGCATTCTCACTGTTGTCGCCGCCCCGCAAGCATAGCCCCCCCGTTCAGGGTTAACCAGATCTCAGCGTAAAAAACGCCTGAACTCAATATTTTATGCATGTTTAAGCTATGAGGTTCGGCTTTTATGGCATAAACAACGTCATTAATCTGGCAATTAAGGGCTTAATGCAGAATAAAACATTACGGTTATAAATTAACCTGTGTTGTTCACAATTGATAACATTAAGAATTACAGGCGCTGAACCGCAAAAATCGTCGTTGTGGCGTCAGCCAGGAGGGGAAATACGCGGCAGGTAACAAAGGGCGCGTCGGAAATAAAAAAGCCGTCAATGATGACGGCTTAATCAACGCAGGTGCTTAATGCAGGACAGAATGCATGGCGCTGCTTGCAACATGCTCTTCATCTTCACCTATCATCAGCAAATTATTGGCAAAGGCTTCCATGATGACCATGGAAATCTCTTCTTCACTCTGCTTCATAAAATGCGAGAACTGACCGAAGGTTAACCCGGCCGTGGTCATCATTGACTGGCAAACAATAAGCTTAGGCAGATTGTCATCCTGTATATCGATGAACGCCTTAACCGTCAACGAACTGGCGTTGATTTGCGATAAGTCACCCACCAGCGGAATTAATGCGGTCGGTTTGACTTCCGCCAGTGCTGAAAACAGAATGACGTTATCGACCAGGTCGATTTTAGCGTCAAACACCCCGTCGAAGTTTTGCATATGCGGCAAATGAAGCGCCTGGCAAGCATCACATTCAAACCAAGTGATATTTTGCTGATCCAGCCAACGACGCAGCAGGTCGATATCCGGAACGACAAGAGAATCCATTGTAAAATCCCATGGGGTGATAAATAAGCGACCTAGCTTACGGAAAAACCGGGTGAGATTCCACGAAAACCACTGGAAAACGCGGGTCAACCCGCGGTTTTAGGACGGAGCCCGGGGGTAGCATGCCGTTCAATGTGGTCGATCATCATGCCTGCAATGTCCAGACCGCTTGTGGTTTCAATGCCTTCCAGGCCGGGAGACGCATTTACCTCCATGACCAACGGGCCACGTTTTGAGCGCAGAATATCCACGCCAGCCACATCCAGCCCCAGTACAGCGGCAGCTTTTACCGCCATCTCACGTTCCTGCTCGCTGATGTCAACCGTACAGGCGGTACCGCCTCGATGTAAATTCGAACGGAAATCCCCTTCTTTCGCCTGACGTTCAATGGCTGCCACGACACGATCGCCGATCACCAGGCAACGCACATCGCGCCCACGCGCTTCCTGGATAAACTCCTGCACTAAAATATGTGCATTAAGCCCGCGAAAGGCATCAATGACGCTTTCTGCCGCCTGGCGCGTCTCGGCCAGCACGACGCCAATGCCCTGGGTTCCCTCGACCAGTTTCACCACCAGCGGCGCACCGCCCACCATGGCGATCAGGTCCTGAGTATCATCCGGAGAAGAGGCAAAACCCGTTACCGGCATATCTATCCCGTCCCGGGCCAGCAGTTGCAGGGAACGCAGTTTGTCGCGCGCGCGGGTCACAGCGGCGGATTCGTTTAACGGATAACTGCCGCACATTTCGAACTGGCGTAACACCGCGGTGCCATAAAAGGTAATACCGGTGCCAATGCGCGGAATAACGGCATCGAAATGCCCCAACAGCTCGCCGCGGTAGTGAATACCGGGCGAGGCGGGGTTAATGTTCATATAACACGAGAGAGGATCAATGATCTGCACAAAATGACCGCGCTGTTCGGCGACGTCACGTAAACGGCGACAGGAATAAAGCGTTCCATCGCGCGACAGAATGGCCATTTTCATCCATCAAAATCCTTGCGTTAAATTAGCGTGTTGCCCAGCCCTGCTGATGCAGGTAATCCAGCATAAACGGGCGGGTTTCTTTGATGATCAGGCGCTGAATCAACTGGCTCCAGGTTTCGCTACGCTGATTGCTGTCGCGTTGTTCATAGTAGATCGCCGTACGGCTATCGTAATCAGCCAGCACAGCCGGGTCCACAGGTTGATAACGATTTTCATGTACCAGCATCGACTGCGGAATACGTGGTTTCACATCCGGCACGGATTCAGGATAGCCCAGGCAGAAACCAAACAGCGGCAGCACAAACTTTGGCAGCCCCAGCAGCTCGGTTACCTGGGCGATGTTGTTACGAATACCACCAATAAATACGCCGCCCAGCCCCAGGGATTCTGCTGCTACCATGGCATTCTGCGCCATCAGTGCTGTATCCACACAGCCGAGCAGCAGCTGTTCTGCCCGGCCTAACTGGGCATCCGGGCAGATTTGCAGATGACGATTAAAGTCCGCGCAAAATACCCAAAATTCCGCCGCATCGGCCACCCACGTCTGGCCGCCCGTCAGGGTGACCAGTTGATCGCGTAACGCCGGATCGGTCACGCGTACAATGGATGAGCACTGCAAAAAGCTGGATGTGGACGCCGATTGCGCCGCAGCAATAATCGCGTCACGCTGTTCAGTACTCACCTTCTGGTCAGTGAAAGAACGGATTGAACGGTGGCTGCACAGTAAATCGATAGTCGGTGTCATAAAATCTCCAGCTAATTATCTTTTTTTTCAGATTGGTTGAACAACTGCGGCGCCAGTGCTTTGGCACAGCGCCACATCAACAGCCAGGCGGCAGGTAACATCAGCATAATGCCGATGATAAACAGCGCGGTCGCTAAGTGCTTACTTCCGGCACCGTTGGGCAGGCCAGGTAACCAACGGTTAACCACGACCAGCGCGCCGACAATAAGCAAACCGCCCAGCGCTTCCATTGCCAGTATGGTCTTAGGCAACGTTGCGATGTTCCGCATAGCTTTCTCCTGCCTCAAGGCTAATTGACTCTCAATTATGGATAACATCCCTTAAATTGCACATCAGTGGTTTCAGCTCGCGCCCTGACTCACTTTGTGGATTCATAGGATGCAGGCATCAGACTAACAGGTAAATCCTGCTTTCTTTAAGCGCGACGAGCGGGCATCATTACCGGCTTTCCTGACTTTGTCGTGTGATCATCATCACACAACGTACCTCGCAAGGAGTTCTCAATGATTGCTGTTATTTTTGGTCGTCCCGGCTGCCCTTACTGCGTTCGCGCCAAAGAACTGGCGGATAAACTGCAGGCCGATCGTGATGATTTCAACTACCAGTATGTTGATATTCAGGCGGAAGGCATCACCAAAGCCGATCTCGAAGCCAGTGCGGGCAAACCGGTCAGCACCGTACCGCAGATTTTCCTGGACGATCAGCATATCGGTGGCTACACCGAGTTTGCGGCGTGGACAAAAGAGAATCTGGGATTTGTTGCCTGAGCAACAGAGGCGGTAACCTGAATGTGCGCGCTGGCGTAATGCCAGCCGCGCCTTAATGAAATGGCTGACCTGACTCAACAGGATAACGGGCAGTACATAACCCCGTCTAAGCATTTAACGTCTGGACGCAGCGATCAGTCGCAGCAACCGCACGAGTAGTGCACCGCATCCCGCCCAAAACATGCCACTCAGGCTCCAGATAGCAATATAATCCCATCGGGTAGGCTCAGCGAAAACGCCATGCAATAACAGCGCGGCCAGTAGCGTCCCGGTAAACGCCATAATCAGCGTGCTTTTTAGCGGTGCCTCTTGCTGCATCAGCGCCATTAATGCACCAGGTAGCAAAAAAAGCAGCAGTTCAGGCTGGCTGTGTAACACCTGCTTATCTAACAGCCGGAAATCCTGGGTAAACATAAAGACTAAACAATAAAACACGCCACCTGACAGGCAGGTTGCCCAGAAATAATAACGCTGCGGCATAACTCCCCACTCATTAAAAACTCGCCAAAACATCGTCTGTGACCTTGCTGAGCCCGGTGGAAATAAAAATAAACAGCCGTTTGCCATACGAATGAAAGTCGCCAATGGCTGAGAATGGTTTTTCTGATTAGAATATTGGCCTCGTTACCTTTTCAGAAATCGATGATCGCTGAAGGTAATCTTACGGCTTGCTCAAGATAGCGAAAAACAAGCCTCTCTTCAATAGGTTACAAGTAAACAAGAAGTTAAAATGTTGAATGTTAACATCGCAGAATTGTTAAGAGGTAATGACATTCTGTTATTATTTTTCGTGCTGGCTCTGGGACTTTGTCTGGGGAAATTACGTTTTGGCTCGGTGCAACTCGGCAATTCCATTGGCGTATTAGTGGTTTCGTTATTATTAGGCCAGCAGCACTTCTCGATGAATACGGATGCCCTAAGCCTGGGCTTTATGTTGTTTATTTTTTGTGTGGGTATTGAAGCGGGTCCCAACTTTTTTTCTATTTTCTTTCGGGACGGCAAAAACTATTTCATGCTCGCCATCGTGATGGTGGTCAGCGCCCTGCTGTTGGCCCTGGGATTTGGCAAATTCTTTGGCTGGGATATCGGGCTGACCGCGGGCCTTCTGGCCGGTTCCATGACCTCTACGCCGGTGCTGGTCGGTGCAGGTGATACGTTGCGCCAGAGCATCAGCGATCCTAAACAGCTCAGCATGATGCAGGATCAACTCAGTCTGGGCTATGCCGTTACCTACCTGATAGGGTTAGTCAGCCTGATTTTTGGCGCTCGCTATCTCCCCCGTCTGCAACATCAGGACTTACCCACCAGCGCACAACAGATTGCACGTGAGCGCGGCCTTGACGCAGACAGCCAGCGCAAAGTGTTTCTGCCGGTGATTCGTGCTTATCGTGTGGGGCCGGAGCTGGTGGCATGGAGCGGCGGTAAGAATTTACGCGAACTCGGGATCTATCGCCAGACAGGCTGCTATATCGAGCGTATCCGCCGTAATGGCATCCTCGCCAGTCCGGATGGCGATGCGGTGCTGCAACTGGGGGATGATATTTCGCTGGTGGGCTATCCGGATGCGCACGCGCGACTGGATGCCAGCTTCCGTAACGGAAAAGAAGTCTTTGACCGCGATTTGCTGGATATGCGGATTGTGACCGAAGAGATTGTGGTAAAAAACCACAACGCCGTAAACAAGCGGCTGAGCAAACTCAATCTTACCGATCACGGCTGCTTTTTAAACCGCGTGATTCGCAGCCAGATTGAGATGCCAATTGACGACAATATCATGCTCAATAAAGGCGATGTGTTGCAGGTCAGTGGTGAGGCACGGCGGGTAAAAAGTGTGGCGGATCGCATTGGCTTTATTGCGATTCACAGCCAGATAACCGACCTGCTGGCATTCTGTGCCTTTTTTATCATCGGCCTGATGGTCGGGTTGATTACGTTTCAATTCAGCAACTTCAGTTTTGGCATCGGTAATGCCGCAGGGTTACTGTTTGCCGGCATTATGCTGGGCTTCCTGCGCGCTAACCATCCCACCTTTGGTTATATTCCGCAAGGTGCGCTGACGATGGTTAAAGAGTTTGGGCTGATGGTGTTTATGGCAGGCGTTGGCCTGAGTGCCGGGAGCGGTATCGACCATGGCATATCGGCTAACGGCGCGCTGATGCTCTTGTGCGGTCTGTTGGTCAGCCTGTTACCGGTAGTGATTTGCTACCTGTTTGGCGCTTATGTTTTACGCATGAACCGAGCGCTGCTTTTCGGGGCCATTATGGGTGCACGCACCTGCGCACCGGCTATGGAGATTATCAGCGATACGGCGCGCAGTAATATCCCTGCGCTGGGCTATGCCGGCACCTACGCCATCGCGAACGTTTTGCTGACGCTGGCGGGCACATTAATCGTTATTATCTGGCCGTTACTGTCCTTATAAAATTTTTTTACTGACGTCCAGAACTTTTTTTACCGACCACAGTCTGAATAAGTGCCACTGCTTTTCTTTGAAATCCCCAAATTGTGGAGCCCGCTGGTCTTTTTCCCAGCGGGTTTTTTTATGCCTTGCATCCTGCCCGCCCCACTTCAACATTAAAACTTCACCAAACTTAAACCATTTTGCAACCTTAGTGCAGATTAAGAACCTAGTGATGGACTCTCTGCCCGTCTGCACGCAGGATAGGCAGCTTATTTTGTTAGCAACATGTGCTAGCAGATGCGACAGACTCAATCTGCTTTTGCCCGTTGGCTTAAGCCCTTTTTCCGGGATTGAGAGAATCTGAACATCAGTAAGAGGAACCGACCACGTAATGGAAGAATTGAACCGCACACTATTTATGGCGATTAACGCTACCTCAGACTCACCTCACTGGTTATTGCAGCTTGCCCTCTTCATAGCCAAAGACGTCATTGCCATTGTCCCGCTGCTGATTGTGGCATTGTGGCTGTGGGGACCGCGCGATCAGGTGGCGTCACAGCGAGTGCTGGTGTTAAAAACCGGCATCGCGCTGCTCTATGCATTAGCCATTTCCTGGTGCGTGGGACAACTGTTCCCGCATCCGCGTCCGTTTGCGATCAACTTCGGCCATCAGTTTCTGGCACACGCTGCCGACGACTCGTATCCCAGCGATCACGGCACCACGATTTTCACCTTTGCGCTGGCTTTCCTGTTCTGGCACCGACTCTGGTCGGGCATTATCCTGATGGTGGTCGCCACTGCGATTGCCTGGTCGCGTGTTTATCTTGGCGTGCACTGGCCAATGGATATGCTGGGCGGTTTTCTGGTGGGAATGCTGAGTTGCCTGGCGTCGCACCTTGCCTGGCAGCTGTATGGCGAACGTCTGCTTAATATCATTAACCCGTTCTATCGGGCGCTGTTCGCTTTACCGATACGTAAAGGCTGGACACAAGGTTGACTGGCCCCGGCATAGGTTGACACGTTATGCTTTTTGAAGCGCCTGATGCACTGCATCAGGCGCTTTGTATTTCAGCGACAGGTGGGGGCGCTGACCGTTGCAGATTTTACCGATTCCTCCACGGGCGCTACGCTGCTTTGAAGAGTGCCAGTCAGGTTGGTCATATTTAAGCAGCCAGTTCAGGACGGTGGAGCAATCCTGAAGACCATAGCGTTCCTGAGCCTGAGTGTATGTCATTCCGCCTTTTTCAACCTCCTCAACAACAGTCAGTTTAAAGGACCGAGAGTCGTCCCGTTATATACGTTTAATAAACGCATCACATTCTGCTGAAAACCCAGGGAAACCGTGTCAACGCTATTCAGGACGGTTCAACCGTATAATTTAATCAACGGCATAAAGAACAGAGGTCTGCCTGTGAAACCGAAAATATGCTACGCCAAACCTCACGTTAAGTGTCCGGTAAATGCCATTTTTCCATTAAAAAGACACCATTTTTAGCGTGTTTGTAACTGCCCATAATATTCGTATTTATAGGGGAAAAAAGTTGAGCGTGTGAAATCGTTCAGTTGAGTCTCAAATCCTGTCTATATTCTCTTTAAACTTTCGGCTGTTAGTTATAACTGATAAAGCTGCCCGTCTCTGAAACCAAGATTCTGTCAAATCAATATAAAAAAGTGCAAGTGCATGGATCATTTTACTCGTTGGCTTTACTTCGTTATTCAGCCTCGAAAAAAAGACCCGACCGCCGCCAGTCATAGGCCTGTCATGATGGATAGAACTGATAAATGAATATTTTCTTAACAGGTGTTCAGTTAGTACAGCCGTAACAGTAAGAGAAAATGTTTTCGCAGGGCACATGCGTTTGCCAACGCCAAAAGGTATATAGCAATTGTCAGAGGTACTTATGTTATTCCACCTGTCCGGATCAAATCTTTCAGGATCAGTAAATCCCACTTGATGTAGCTTAACGAAGTCAAAAATTAAATTAGTCCCTTTATCAATCGTTAATCCGTTCACCATAAACTGTTTTTCTTCTGTGACTCTGTTAGTCACGCCGAAGAGAGGATACAACCGCAGAGATTCGTTCAATACATTTTTCATTGATGCTTTGTCAAAGTTTCGCCGTCGTATCTTTTGCTGCTCAACGGGGTTTTGAGCAAGACTCACAATGGTATGTGCAACAAACTCTGCAATCTGTAGCACCCCGGTATGAAAAAACGCCCCCATTAATATTTTGGCGACCTGTTCATTGGTCACATCCTCAGATACTTTGCCGCGCAGGGTAGTGATAATATCAGGTGAAAATTGAGCAGTGATATGTCTGAGGACCTTTGCTCTGAGCTTTTCATCAGGCATTTTAATAAATGAAATACTTTCTTTAAAAGAGATAACATTTTGACTAAGAAAATCACGCTCTTCAGGTGATGGTAACCTGGCGAAGAGTTTAAGATGAAAAAAATCGACCATCAGCATTATTATTTCATTCCTGATAATAGCAAACCCATATTTCTTTTCTGATAACAGGCCAGAACCGCGCTGACGTATAATATTAGTGATACACTCTTCAATATCAGCCCTTGTCATCATTAATTTCGGATAAACTATTTTCAGCAGTTCAGTGTATAATGGCGATTCATCCATATTTTCCACATGCCAGTCTACCGGCATATGAAAGTATTCAATAAGCTTGCGGGTTGTACCTTTTCCTTTATACGAATTATTCTTTAGCAGTAATTTAACCTCATCGCTGCTAATCTCTGAGCAGGGCAGCCGGATGCATTTACTGGATTCAATGAAGACTTTTTCCCTCTCTCTTATAGCCTTATCTTTGATATTTTTGTAAAGCCAATGCATAATAAAAACCCTCAGAATATGATCAATGAAAAGTGAGTCTACAGATTATCAGGCTACATCAGGGGAGAGGCCATACAGGTTCATAATCGTCGAAAAAAGTGTGCAATCCAATTTCGCTCATTTCAAGTGGCGGACGATCATCCTTTATAGGTTTGAATGCCGGAAGTTTGTCACCCCATTCGATAGCACGCTGAATGCATTCTGCTGCCCACTCATAATGTGGTTCGAAATAGGTTCGGCGTGGAATTGCACATCGAATTAATTCGTAGGGTGCTTTGAGCCGACTTGCCGCATCCATGGGTTTACTGACATCAATGCGACCTCGTTGCAGAGAATCCATAGCCGTTGAAGCAAATCCTCCCTCAATAAAAGCCTGGGCAGATAAACACGTTGCTGGTCCCTGCGTATAATCAAGATGAGGAAGGCAGCGACCAGCGTCAATATATACCGCAAAGCAGCTGGCGGGTTCCAGAATATGAATACCTCTTTTTTTACAGGCATTGGCAAAGTAATCGACCTGGCGCTGTCGATCCTGGAGATAATGATCGTTAACCCCTTCAAGCAACCCGACTGCAAGACATTCAAGGTCACGCCCGGCAAGCCCACCATAGGTAATATAACCGTCAGTACGAATAGTTTTAGGGTGCATTTTTTGCCAGTAATATTTGTTTCTTAAGGCAATGAACCCACCCATGTTAACCAGGCCCCCTTTTTTTGCACTCATATGGCAGCCATCAGCATAGGAAAGCATCTCGTTAACAATATCCAGACAACTCCTGTCGCTGTAACCCTCTTCATGCTGTTTTATTATCCATGCATTCTCCGAAATCCTGGCGATATCAAGATATAACTGTGTGTCTCTTTTATTATATTTATCAATGATTTTACGCACCTTTTTAATATTATCCATTGAGACACATTGCCCACCATTAAGATTATTAGGGACAACCAGTTCCACCAGAGGTATTTTTTCAGCATGTTCAATAAAGTACTGTTCAAACTTTTCAAGATCCATATTACCTTTGAACCAGCCATTATTTTTCCGGTCAAGGTAGTCGGGGCAGAGAAAATCGACAGGTTCATCACCTCGCTGAAATGTCCACGCGCTGGTAGTGGTGAAATGAGTGTTCGATGGCACCTTATCACCGGGATTGACAAAAATTTCATAAATTGGCGCTTCTGCTGAACGCCCCTGGTGAGAAGGGATGATATAGGGCATGCCCGTAAAGCGCTGGCATACCTCTTCTAAATGCTCATAGCTCCTGCAGTTAAAATAAGATTCATCACCCTCCATCATTGCTGCCCATTGCCTGTCGCTCAACGCACCTGTTCCGGAATCTGTCACCATATTGATGAACACATATTTTGCAGGTAATAATCTCCCTGAATACCCGTACTGCTGCATGATTTCTTTTCTTTTTTCTCTGGTGGTAGGGATAGAATATTCAATCGTTTTGATTCTGTAAGGAGGAGCCTTATCAAAAGGTAAATCGGTCTGGAGCAGCATGTCTTGCGCACTTATTCTCATTTTATTCTCCGATTAAAAAAGGGATATTAAGGATGATCAAACAGGGGTTCATACTCATCGAAGAAAGCCCGTAGACCGATATCCTTAGGATCTAAAGCGGGTCTGATATCACTCATTTTTTGACGAACATAGGGCGGAATTTTCTCTCCCCAGCACATCGCTTTGTAGAGTGATTCAGCGCACCACTCATAATGCGCATCGGTATAAACCCTTCTGGGAAAGGCGCAGCGAATTAATTCATAAGGCGCCAGCTGTATTTTTTGTGTATTAGTCGGATCTTTACTGTCTTCACGCCCCCGATGCAGCGAGTCCATAGAGGTAAAGCCGACACCGCCTTCAATAAAGGCCTGTACACACAATGCCGTACCCGGCCCATTTTCTTTTCGTATATGCGGCAGGCAATGCTCCGCCATTATCCATACGCCCAGCGTACATGCTGGATTATACGTCGCGACACCTCTGGTCCTGCACGCATTGGCAAACAGGTCACACTGCCTTTGTTTATCCTCCAGATAATAATCATTGACGCCTTCTACCAGCCCAACAGCCAGGGCTTCGAGATCGCGTCCTGCCATGCCGCCATAAGTCATGAACCCATCAATACGTATGAGCTTTGGCTGCAAACGTTGACAGTCCGTCTTATTTCTTAATGAGATGAATCCCCCCGTATTAACGAGCCCTGCTTTCTTCGCGCTCATATGGGCGATATCGGCGTAAGACATCATTTCACGTACAATTTCCTTACAGCTTTTATGCCCAAAACCCTGCTCATGTTTCTTTATTATCCAGGCATTTTCTGATATTCGGGCAGAGTCAAGACATAGCAAAACATCTCTTTTTTTGTACTTATCGATGATATCCCTGACTTCTCTTATATTTTGCATCGAGACAGGTTGCCCTGCACACAAGTTATTTGGCACCACAAGCTCAACCAGGCCAATGCGCTCACCGTGCTCAATAAAAAGGGCTTTCATTTTTTCTGTATCGATATTACCTTTAAACCATGAAGAATTATTCTCATCGAAATATTCAGGGCAGGTTAAATCTACCGGCTCGGCTTCCTGGTAATAGCAATGGGCGCGGGTAGTTGTGAAATGACAGTTTGAGGGTACAAGATCGCCTTTTTTCACAAAGGCCTCGTAAATTATTGCCTCACCAGAGCGTCCCTGATGGCAGGGCATAACAAAATCCATACCTGTAAATTTTTGCAATACATCCTGCAGAGGATACCAGCTCTTTGAGTTGAAATACGACTCATCCGCCAACATCATGGCAGACCACTGGCGATCGCTCATCGCATTCGTACCCGAATCGGTACACATATTCACATACACATACTCAGCAGGCAGATTTGGTACCGACCAGTTGAATTGCTTAATAAGTTCTTTGCGCTGAACTCGGGTCGTTGGAGTAACATATTCAACAACCTTGACTCTCCAGGGCGGGACTTTGTCATATGGGATATCGCTGGGGAACAACATCTCTTCATCTGTTATTTTCATTGCTTATTATTCCATTAAGTTAAGCAGACAAATTAAATTTATCTAAAATGCAAAGCCATGATTCAGTATTTAAACTAGAAACGACGTTGGCCAATACAGGTGAGCATTCCGGGTGAGAGCGTGATGAACTCTCCATTTTTTAACTTAGTTAAAACCTCATCAAAAACACGCTCTTCCAGACTGCTTCCCTGAAGGATATGGTTTCTCAAATCATTTAATGTTAAATACCAGAACTCACTCATTGGCGTGTTGCGACTTATCGGGGGAAAGAATACTTCTTCTTGAATATTGACTATTCCTGACGATTTAAATTGAGACTTAAGGCTTTTGGACCAGTTAACATCGGTTCCAATTGAGTCGATTAAGACTCTCCACATTACGGACATAAGTTGATGGAACGCTGGCTCTTCCGGATCTTCTGCAGGGGCGACAATATCAGAAACAACGAGCCAGCCTCCGGGCTTTAACAATTCGGATATTTCTTTTAAAATTCGCTTCCGCTCGCGCAAATGCATCAATACAAACCTGACATTAATGATATCAAATTTTTCGATATCCATGACCTCGTTAATATCATGCTGGATTACTTTTACTTTATCAGAGAGAATAAATTTCTCTTCAAGTAAATCAACCAAATGATCAACAGCGACAACCTCGCTAACGTTTGGTTGTTCGGCCATCCATTTAACTATACTCCCGCTTCCTGAACCTATATCGAGGCATCGCATTCCCGGACGGGTAGTTATTTTTGAAAGCTGCTTTTTTGTTAAAAAATCATAGGTTTTTGAAACCAACTCAAGGCGATGCATCTCCTTAAGATTATCCTGCCGGAAAACATGCTGACCGTAGTTTCCTTTCATATTTTTGTCCATATAAAATCTGCCTCAGGATATTATCTGCGATTTATATGCGTTGCTGTTAGTGGTATCTATTACAGTTTTAAATGCTAGTTAAGTTTTTTTGTATAATAAAGTGAAAGAACCTACTTTTCTTTATTTCGTGATTAACATCCCAAATCCTCTCTTTAAAACCAATATCACCTGTTACCAATATAAAATATTTTTGTTTATTAAATATAATATAAGTGAAAGAAAAATGTTGCTTTGAGTACCGAGCGAAAAACAGGCGTTAATGGCTACGTTATCAGAATGTCAATATGACGTTCGAATGATTGAGTGACGTGATGGTTATACTTTATCTGGAATTGCAGAAATTTGTTGCTGCTATGTGAGAAATAGCTATCGCAGGCAGGGAACAGGTAGTTATTTACTCACTTTTGCTAACACAGTTTGTTGGCGGCAACGATATAACACCTTATATAGCAATCACTATTTTTAGTTAAAAACAATTAAACTGAGCATAAATATTGATCAACATCAATAAATTATCATTTAAATTTATATTATTCATGCATACGCACTTGATAAGCAATTTGCATATAATTGTTTGTATTTTATTACTAACTTAATATGGCCTTCATTCATACAGTGGGTTATTTCCAGCGTGATGATTTATACAGGTGCAGGCGGTTGCATGTATAGCCGTTGCTCTACGCAACATAACCAATTCATAAGCATCAACTGCATTAATGTAGACTTGCCGCAAAAAAAGGACAGGGCCCTGAAATGTGGTTGTAAGATTTTCGCCGTGATCGCGCGAGCTTAGCGATTTTGTCAATGGTGCTGTACTGGCCGTTTATCAGGGCTCGTACTGAGCACGTCGAACGTCTTTCCATAATCTGACCGGCGGACTTTCATCCGGGTATGAAACAGAAGACATGGAGATTTAAAATGCAGCGTCGGATGTTCCGACTGGCTGCACTATAGGATGTACTGGCGATATCACCTGCGATGAAGACAGATGCCCGGCCAGCGCAACAGGCGCCAGCCGGTCAACCCGTTCTGCCAGGTCCCGCTGATGAAGATGTTTTTACGACCATGTCAGTGCAGCCCTACTGCAGTGTTCTGCGATTGCATCACCCGGAATGACGGTATAACAACAATCAGCGGGAAAGCACTGCTGTAGCGTTTTGCTGCCAGAGCAGGTCCGTAAAACTCACCCAGCCATCGGGTGGAATACGGATTTACCGGTACAGAACAGCACAGATATCATCAATGGCAGTTTCTTATGTCCAGATTCAAGATGCCTCTGCATGGCGGCCACCGCATATCGGATGAGGCGAAATGCCCTGTGTTTATCGAGTGACGACTGATGCGCAATGAGCAGGTGGGCGTAACCATCACCTGCGTTAGCTGAACCACTTCCCGAACCAGCCGTTAAACTTCATCATCACAAAATCAATGATACGGTTGAAGAAGCCGCCTTCCGGCACATCCTGCAGCACCACCAGCGGACGCTGTTCAATCGTTTTGCCGTCCAGTTGAAAATCAATGGTGCCGACCACCTGGTTTTTCTTCAACGGCGCCTCTAGCTGCGGCGATGTCAGGCTGTAGCTGGCTTTCAGGTTTTTCATCTGCCCTTTAGGAATGGTCAGTGCCGCGTCTTTTTCCACGCCAAGGTTGACCTGATTCTGTTCGCCAAACCAGACGCGCTGCTGGGCAAAAGGGGCATCCGCTTTAATTGGGGTCACGGTTTCAAAAAAGCGAAAACCCCACGTCAGTAATTTTTCACTCTCGCGGAAGCGAATGGCATCGCTGGCGGTTCCCAAAACAACCGAGATCAGCCGCATATCGCCTTCGGTGGCGGAGGCCACCAGATTATTACCGGCACCTGAGGTGTGACCGGTTTTGATACCGTCCACCTTCAGATTGCTGCTCCAGAGCAGACGGTTACGGTTTATCTGACGGATGTTGTTAAAGGTAAACTCTTTTTCCTTGTTCAGGGCATACTCTTCCGGCACATCGCGAATCAACGCCTGACCAATCAGCGCCATGTCGCGCGCGGTACTGTACTGCCCCTCGGCATCCAGGCCATGCACCGTCATAAAATGGGTGTTTTTCAGGCCAAGCGCGTTGACATAGTTATTCATCAGACCAATAAAGGAATCCTGACTGCCAGCCACATAGTCCGCGAGTGCGATGCAGGCATCGTTCCCGGACTGGATCACAATGCCTTTGTTCAGCTCATGCACCGGAATGCGGTCACCGGGCTTAAGAAACATCAGCGAAGAACCGCGCAGTTTGGGATTGCCGGTAGCCCAGGCATCCTGCCCCACCGTCACCATATCATCGGGTTTAATTTTGCCGGATTTGATTGCCTGCCCAACCACATAGCTGGTCATCATTTTTGTCAGGCTGGCAGGATCGAGCCGCTGATCGGCATTCGACTCTGTCAGAACTTTACCGCTGGCGTAGTCAATTAAGATCCAGGCCCTGGCATCAATTTGAGGCGCGGCGGGTGCCTGTTCAGCAAAAACAGCCATCGGCGCGATGAGTAACAACGAGGTCGCAGCGATGCGCCGCAGGGGAGATGAAAAGCAAGTATTTGTCATGGGCTTGGCCGGATTGTCCTTAGTAAAACGAAAGTCAAAGGCTTAACACCTTCTGTGAGAACGCTACCCGCTGGCGTCAATGAAAAAAACCGCTTAATCGTAAAGTTTTATAGATTTTAGTAGATTAACCCTGGTCTGAGCGCCGCGCGCCTGCCATTTTCCCTCACGAATGTCGCACATAAAAATGCGCTAAATTCTGATTTTTTAATCAAAAAGTTAAGGCCGTCACAAAACTGGGTTAACCTGACTTTATTCAATCGAGGAGAACCCCCTATGGATTTAGCCCTGTTTGATCTGGATGAAACGCTGATTAGCGAGGACAGTACCGGCCTGTGGCTGCGCTGGCTGGTCTCACAAGGCTTCGCCTCCAGTGACCTGCTTGATGAAGAACAGGAATTAATGCGCCAGTATTACGCCGGAACGCTGTCCATTGACGAGTACATGCGTAAAACCCTCTCCCCTTTAGCCGGGATGGCAACGATGACGGTGGAAGGATGGGTTCGGCGCTTTATTCACCGCGATATTATGCCGCGCGTCTTTCCTGAAGCGCGGGCGCGTCTCGACTGGCATCAGGCGCGCGGAGACAGAATTATCGTCATTTCCGCCAGCGGCGAGCATCTGGTGAATCCAATTGCCAGCCAGCTTGGTGCCTGCGGCGCGCTGGCTATTGGCGTGGAAGTGGTGGATGAGCGCTACAGCGGCAATACCTATGGCACCATGACGTTTCAGCAGGGCAAAGTGAAACGGGTGGAAGAATGGAAGGCTGAACGCCCTGCGGAACAGTACGCACATACCTGGGCCTACAGTGACTCCATGAATGACCTGCCCATGCTGGCGCAGGCCGATTATGCACACGTGATAAACCCGGCCGAGCCGCTGCGCCAGGAAGCCGAAAAACGCGGCTGGCAGGTCTGCCACTGGGTCCGCTAATTTAACCGCGGGACGCGCTGGCGTCCTGCTTCAACCCTACCTTCAGCAATTTACCCTCGGCTTCATCTGTTAAGACATAAAGATAGCCATCTGGCCCCTGGCGGACATCGCGGATGCGTTCATTTCGCCCGTCCAGTAAGCGTTGCTCTTCCACCACTTTCTCGCCGTTAATGTGCAACCGAATCAGGTTCTTCTCTTTCAGCGCCCCGATAAACAGGGAGTTTTTCCACTGCGGGAAACGCGCGCTGTTATAAAACGCCATACCACTGATCGCCGGTGAGACTTTCCAGTAAAACGCGGGCTGTTCCGTGCCCTCAACGTGCGTGCCTTTAGATTCCGGGACCTTACTGCCGTTGTAATCAATACCGTAGGTGGCCAGCGGCCAGCCATAGTTTTTGCCCTTCTGGATGATATTCACCTCATCTCCACCGCGCGGACCGTGTTCACTTTCCCACATCGTCTGCGTCCAGGGATTCAGCGCCAGACCTTGCGGATTGCGCAGGCCATAGGCCCAGATTTCTGGCCGCGCGCCCTGCCTGTCAACGAAAGGATTATCTTTTGGCACGCTGCCGTCCGCGTTCAGGCGCAGCAGTTTGCCCTGAAGTTTATCGAGGTCCTGTGCGGCGCTGCTGACAAAGTTGTCGCCAAAGGCAATCCATAAAAAGCCCTGACGATCAAAGGCCAGTCGGGTCCCGATGTTGTTACCGCTTGAGAGGCGCGGCGTTTGCTGAATTACCGCATGAAAATCGGTTAACTGGCGATTGTCGTTACTGAGTTTGCCGTAGCCCACCACAGCGCCGGCCTTGCCGTTGCTGTCCGCTTCGGTATAGCTGAGCCAGACGCGGCGGCTCTGCGCAAAATCGGGTGCCAGCACCACGTCCAGCAGTCCGCTCTGACGCTGCGCCCAGACCTTCGGCACGCCCTGAATCGGTTCGGACAAGCCGCTGTCTGGCCGCCAGCTGCGCAGCTGACCGGATCGTTCGGTGATCAGCAGGGTTTGATTATCCGGCAAAAACGCCACTGACCAGGGATGATCCAGCTTATCCTGGAGCACCTCAACCTTGAGTTCATCAGCCCACAGCGGGCTGGAAAAGAGTAGCGCGCCACTGAATAACAGCGGGATCGAAACACGGGACATAGCCTTCTCCTCACAGGGTGCAGTGTTGTTAAGCGTAGTCAGCGGGTCGGGGATGCTGTTGAGGATTTACAAAAGATTAAACAAGGTGTTGGCAACAGGATGCGCAATGGCAGGCGCGGGAGAAGCCGACCGAAAAAGGATCGTGAAGAGAAGAGACCGCCCGCAGTAAGATAGCGGGCGGAAGCGGTTATTCGAAACAGGTGTCCGGGTTTTCCGCCAGTGAGATAAACTCTTTACCGCCTGGCGTCAGAGCCAGAATCGTGCCGCTTTCAATATCGTACACCCAGCCGTGCAGCCGCAGTTTACCCTGACGTAACCCGACCGATACCGACGGGTGAGTTTTCATGTTGTTTAGCTGGGCAATCACGTTTTCCTGCACCATTTCGTTGAGTTTTTTCTCAGGCGAATCGTATTCACGCTGCTCAACCACCGCTTTTGCCGCATCGGCATAACGCAGCCAGTGCTCAACGGCTGGCATCGAATCCATGCAGGCACAGGAGGCGATGGCGTTCATTGCGCCACAGTTGGAGTGACCACAGATGATGATGTCAGAAACGCCCAGCGCCATGACCGCGTACTCAATGGTCGCTGACACACCGCCCGGCTCCGGGCCAAAAGAGGGCACAATGTTGCCCGCATTGCGGATAACGAACAGCTGCCCAGGTTCCTGCTGCGTCACCAGTTCCGGCACCAGACGGCTGTCTGAGCAAGAGATAAACAGCGCTTTTGGATTCTGGTTTGATGCCAGACTTTTAAAAAGCGCTTTTCTTTCGGGAAAGACTGTCTGCTGAAAACTCAGAAACCCGTTGATGATCTCTTTCATTATTTCGCTCTCACATTATCCACGTCATGATCTGAAGAAACGGTGCCTTCAGTACTTGTTAAGCGATTCATTATTAATGAAAACAAGCAAATATCAACCGAGAATCTGGGCAAAAGCCCGCCAGTAAAGTCAGGATTGTTAAATATTTATTCCCTCCAGTTATTAGGTGTTTATTGGAATTTCTTTTACAGAACGGTGAGTTAGTGCTTTCCCCCCGCCCGCCTGCTCTGCCGTTTCGTCAACGGCAACCGCGCCTGACCTTTACCGGTTTTTGCGTTACTTTACGCTTAACCAATCCCTTACAGATAACGCTACAATTTTCATCACAACACAGGTAAAATCGCGCGCCATTGCTGTGCTGAACCGGAAACCACCTTATGTCCACTACGAATACACTGCCGCCGCGCGTAGGATTTGTCTCGCTTGGCTGCCCAAAAAACCTTGTCGACTCCGAGCGCATCCTGACGGAACTGCGCACCGAGGGCTATGAGGTGGTGCCACGCTATGACGATGCTGAAATCGTTATCGTCAACACCTGCGGATTTATCGACAGCGCCGTACAGGAATCTCTGGAAGCGATCGGTGAAGCCCTGAACGAAAACGGCAAGGTCATTGTGACCGGCTGTCTGGGCGCTAAAGTCGACCAGATTCGTGAGGTGCATCCAAAGGTGCTGGAGATCACCGGCCCACACAGCTATGAACAAGTGCTGTCGCATGTCCATCGCTACGTGCCAAAACCGCAGCATAACCCGTTTCTGAGCCTGGTGCCGGAACAGGGCGTGAAGCTGACGCCGCGCCATTACGCCTACCTGAAAATTTCTGAAGGCTGTAATCATCGCTGCACCTTCTGCATCATCCCTTCAATGCGTGGCGATCTCGACAGCCGGGCCATTGGTGAAGTGCTGGATGAAGCGAAGCGCCTGGTTGAAGCCGGCGTCAAAGAACTGCTGGTGATTTCGCAGGATACCTCTGCCTATGGGGTGGATGTGAAACACCGTACGGGCTTCTGGAACGGTGCGCCGGTTAAGACCAGCATGGTGAGCCTGTGTGAGCAGTTAGCGAAACTCGGCGTTTGGGTTCGCCTGCACTATGTTTACCCTTATCCGCACGTTGATGACGTCATTCCACTGATGGCGGAAGGCAAAATTCTGCCGTATCTGGATATCCCGTTACAGCATGCCAGCCCGCGCATCCTGAAGCTGATGAAACGCCCTGGCGCGGTAGAACGTACGCTGGAGCGCATTAAGCGCTGGCGTGAAATTTGTCCTGAATTAACGCTGCGCTCAACCTTTATCGTCGGCTTCCCCGGTGAAACCGAAGAAGACTTCCAGATGCTTTTGGACTTTATTAAAGAAGCCCGTCTGGATCGCGTTGGTTGCTTCCAGTACAGCCCGGTTGAGGGCGCAACGGCTAACCAACTGCCCGATCCGGTCGATGAAGCCGTTAAGCAAGCACGTTATGACCGCTTTATGCAGTTGCAGCAGCAGATCTCTGCCGAACGCCTGCAGGAAAAAGTGGGACGTGAAATTATGGTCATCATTGATGAAGTGGATGAAGAAGGCGCGATTGGTCGTAGCATGGCAGATGCGCCTGAAATCGACGGCGCCGTCTACCTGAATGGTGAAAGTAATGTTAAGCCGGGCGACGTCCTGCGCGTGAAGGTTGAACACGCGGACGAATACGATTTGTGGGCCAGCCGCGCTTAACCGTACTTCTGCTGGTGCGCTTTCTTGCGCGCCAGATAGTCATCGTCTGCACGTAACCTGTCCCAGTACGCTTTGAAAATGGCCGCCGCAGCGGCCTTTTCTTCGTCCCTGCCTCGGGGCAGCTCTTTGCCATCCGCAGCGTATTTACGGCCGCCTTTGTGGTTGCTGTAGCGACGGGCGCGGGTATAACCCATCTGGATAAATTTGCGCGCCATGTCCATCCCCACAAAGTCATCCTGCTGGCGATAGGCTTCGAACAACGTCATGATTTCTTCTGCAGACGCTTTCGCCACCTCAACGGTGCGAAAACGCCAGTGCGGTAAGATTTCGTCTTTATAGGGCTGGACCATCAGCACGCCCTGCTCCCCGCGGCCCACCTGATAACGTTCAGGCTGCTTGCGAAAATCGATGGTGCTGAAGTCTTGTTCGTAATCAAAAGGTTTCATGTCTTGAGTTTAGGATCAAGTGCGTCACGTAGCCCGTCACCAAGCAAATTAAACGCTAAAACAGTGAAAAAAATCGCCAGCGCCGGAAAAACCGCCACGTGAGGGGCGATCACCATATCGGCTCGCGCTTCGTTCAGCATCGCGCCCCACTCGGGTGTCGGCGGCTGCGCGCCCAGCCCCAAAAACGACAGGCTCGCCGCCGTGATAATCGAGGTGCCGATGCGCATGGTGAAATACACCACAATGGACGATACCGTGCCGGGTAACAGGTGGCGCAGAATGATCGTCCAGTCGGAGGCGCCAATGCTTCGTGCGGACTCGATATAGGTTTGATGTTTCAACACCAATGTATTGCCGCGCACCAGACGGGCAAAGGCCGGAATGCTGAAGATTGCCACGGCGATAATCACATTGCTGATACCGGTGCCCATAATGGCCACCACAGCAATGGCGAGCAGAATACCGGGGAAGGCAAACAGCACATCGCATACGCGCATGGTTATCCTGTCCCACCAGCCTTCGTAGTAGCCCGCCAGCAGGCCCGCCAGGGTGCCAATAAACGCGCCTATCGCCACGGAAACAAAACCGGCAATCAGCGAAATTCGGGTGCCCACCAACACACGACTAAAGATATCGCGCCCCAGTGAATCCACCCCAAACCAGTGCATCAGCGAAGGGCCGTCGTTCAGGCGGTCATAGTCAAAGTAATTTTCTGCGTCGAACGGCGCAATAGCCGGAGCCGTAAAGGCCAACACAATCAGCACCAGCACGAAGACGCCAGCCAGCAATGCCACGGGTTGATGGCGAAAACGCCGCCAGAATTCCCGCCACGGTGTTCTTACCCGGTTGCCGTTTAACAGCGGCATCGTTTTAAGTGCCGCTTCCCGTCGCCAGTTTTTCATCAGGTGTCCTTAAAGCGAATCGCCGGGTTAATGACGGCATATAACATATCGACAAACAGGTTAATCAGGATAAACTCCAGCGAAAACAGCAGTACCTCCGCCTGAATAACGGGATAGTCGCGCATCTGCACCGAATCCACCAGCAGACGACCCAGCCCCGGCCAGTTGAATACCACCTCGACCACAATCGAGCCGCCAAGCAGGAAACCAAACTGCAGGCCCATCATGGTGACAACCGGAATCATGGCATTACGTAACCCGTGTTTAATCACCACACGCGACTCACGCACTCCTTTGGCTCGCGCGGTGCGCATGTAATCTTCCTGCATCACCTCAACAAACGAGGCGCGGGTAAAGCGCGCCATCACCGCGGCGACCGCGGCACCCAGGGTAACAGACGGCAAAATATAGTGCTGCCAGCTATCGGCACCCACCGTGGGCAACCAGCCCAACTGCACCGAAAACACCTGCATCAGCAACATGCCCAAGGCAAACGCCGGAAAGGAAATGCCCGACACGGCCAGCGTCATTCCCAGGCGATCCGGCCAGCGATTGCGCCATACCGCAGAAACAATGCCAATCGCCATCCCCAGAATCACCGCCCATACCATGCTGACTAATGTCAGCCACAGGGTCGGCATAAAACGCGCGGCAATCTCCGCTGATACCGGCCGTCTTGACACCAGCGACTGACCAAAATCCCCCTGCAGGGCATTCACGATAAAATGCCAGAACTGCAGCGGCAGCGGCTGATCCAGTCCCAGTTCCTGTCGCACCAGCGCCACAACCGTGGCATCCGCGTCCTGACCCGCAATCAGGCGCGCCGGATCGCCCGGCAGCAGGTGCACAAACATAAACACCAGCACCGCCACGATAAGCAGGGTGGGAATCAGTCCCAACAGTCGTTTAAGAAAATAGTTAAACATGTCACATCCTACACAGCAGCCAGCCGTCGTGGCTGACCTGCCCGGTATCGTCAGCGCAGCTTCAGCACGCACTGAAACAGCGGGCATCAAAAAACCCGCTCAGGTTTCAACCCTGGGCAGCGCCCAGTTGTCGACAACCTGAACGGGCGCGCCGGATTACTTCAGCTCGGCATCGTCAAAACTGAATGACGTATCCGGCATCACATAAAAGCCACTCAGGTTTTTGCTGTGGGCTGAAACCAGCTGCTCCACCACCAGTGGAATCCACGGATGATCGTTCCAGATAATATCCTGCGCATCTTTATAGCGTTCGGCTTTTTGCTTGCTGTCGGTGGTTTTCAGCGCATCCGCTAAATCTTTATCCACTTTAGGGTTGCTGTAGAAGGCCGTATTAAAGATCGCCGGTGGCCAGGCAGCCGTGGCAAACAGCGGCGTTAATGCCCAGTCAGCTTCTCCTGTGGAGGCTGACCAGCCGGTATAAAACATGCGTACACCGCTCTCTTTCTGACTTTTGCCTTCCACTTCCGCCGCACGCTGTCCCGCATCCATCGCCGTCACTTTCACCTTAACGCCCACCTGCGCCAGCTGCTGCTGAACAAACTGCAGGACTTTCTGTGCCGTACTGTGATTGTGAGATGACCAGAGCGTGGTGTCGAACCCGTTCGGATAGCCCGCTTCTTTCAGCAAGGCTTTCGCTTTGGCGGGATCGTAAGGAATGGGTGGATAGGTTTGTGCGTACTCAATTGACGGCGGTACCACCCCGGTGGCCGGAGTGGCATAACCGGCAAAGGCGACTTTAACTAATGCCTGACGGTTAATCGCGTATTCCAGCGCTTCTCGCACCTTGGGGTTATCAAACGGTTTTTGCGTCACATTCAGGCTGATATAACGCTGCATGATCGATGGCGTGGTGACAACATCAAGCTTGCTGTTTTTCTCCAGCAGTTTGGCCTGCTCATAAGGCACAGGAAAGGCAAAATTCGCCTCGCCCGTTTGCAACATAGCCGCACGGGTATTGTTATCCACCACCGGACGCCAGGTGATGCTGTCGAGTTTTGGATAGCCTTTTTTCCAGTAGCCATCCCATTTTTTCACCTTAACAAAATCGGTCTGGTTCCAGGTCACAAGCTCAAACGGCCCGGTTCCTACCGGATGGAAACCAATGTCCTTGCCATATTTTTTCAGCGCTGCAGGCGAGATCATCACCGCAGCAGGGTGCGCCAGGTTGTTAATAAAGGCTGAAAAAGGCTGCTTGAGTGTGATTTTCACCGTCGTAGGATCGACAGCTTCAGTGCTGGCGATGTATTTGAACAGGTTATAGCGTTTTAGATGATTATCAGGATTGCTGGCGCGATCGAGGTTGGCTTTAACCGCCTCGGCATTAAAGTCGGTGCCGTCCTGAAATTTCACGCCTGAATGCAGCTTAATCGTATAGATCAGGCCGTCTTCGCTCACCTGGTAGCTGTCGGCCAGCACATTGATGCGCTTCATATCTTTATCGAAGCCGAACAGCCCCTGATAAAAGGATTTCGCTACCGCCTGTGACAAGGTGTCATTGGCATCGTAGGGATCAAGCGTGGTGAAATTAGAGGCAACGGCAATCACTGCATCCTGTGCTGCCCACGCGGGTAACGCCATTGCGCTGCTCAGTACGCCCGCAGCCAGTAACCCTTTACGCATCGTTATCTGCATTGTCTTCTCCTTGTAATCCCTGTCTGATTTGTCGCCGCAGCGACCGCTTAATTATTCAGCTCGCGCTCAGGGCGTGACGCGCCACAAAATGGCCGGGGGCCACTTCCCTGAGCGAAACCGTTTCGGGTTCATCGCCCAATGAACGAATTGGGCTGGGAATCTCATCGACTAATAAACTACGCTCGCGCTGTCGGTGCGCGGGATCGGCAATCGGCACCGCGGCCATAAGCTTTTGGGTATAGGGATGCTGCGGATGTTCAAACACCGCCTGGCGCGGCCCCATCTCGACGATTTGTCCCAGATACATCACCGCCACACGGTGACTGATGCGTTCAACGACCGCCATATCATGGGAAATAAACAGAAAGGCGATGCCAAACTCGCGCTGTAAATCGAGCATCAGGTTGATGATCTGCGCCTGAATGGAGACATCCAGCGCAGAAACCGATTCATCGGCAATCACGACTTTGGGGTTGAGCGCCAGCGCCCGTGCAATGCAAATACGTTGACGCTGACCGCCGGAAAATTCATGGGGATAGCGCCTTGCGTGCTCCGGTAATAATCCCACTTTCTCCAGCAGCCACGCGACGCGCTGTTCCGCCTCACGGCGCGGCATGACCTTGTGCACCAGTAACGGCTCCATAATCGAGAAGCCGACGGTCAGGCGCGGGTCCAGCGACGCATAGGGGTCCTGAAAAATAAACTGAATATCGCGCCGCAGATGCGCCAGCGCGGGGCCTGACAGATCGTTGATACGTTGACCGTTAAAGGTGATGCTGCCGCCCTGGCTGGCAACCAGCTTCAACAGGGAGCGTCCGGTGGTGGATTTACCGCATCCGGATTCCCCCACCAGCGCCAGGGTTTCGCCCGCATAGAGGTCAAAACTGATATTTTCGACCGCGTGTACCCGCCTTGTCACCCGATTCAATAAACCTGAGCGGATATCGAAACGGGTGACCAAATTACGCACCTGTAAAATCGGTGGCTGGTCATGGCGTACGGTATTTTGCGGCTCGTCCGGCTTTTCATCACTGTCAATCAGGGGAAACTTCGCAGGCAGCGGCTGGCCCCGCATCGCCCCCAGCGCCGGGACGGCGGCAAGTAAAGCACGGGTATAAGGCTGCTGCGGCGCGCTGAACAGTTGCACCGTCTCGGCATTCTCGACCACTTCTCCGCGATACATCACCTGCACGCGGTCAGCCATTTCAGCCACCACGCCCATATCATGGGTGATAAAAATCACCCCCATCTGCATCTCTTTTTGCAGTTCACGAATCAGCTGCAGAATCTGCGCCTGAATCGTCACGTCAAGCGCCGTGGTCGGTTCATCAGCAATCAACAGCGCAGGTTTGCACGACAGCGCCATGGCAATCATCACACGCTGACGCATACCGCCTGAGAGCTGGTGAGGAAAACGCCCCAGAATGTTTTGCGCGTCGGGGATGCGCACCCGATCAAGCATGCGCCGCGCTTCTGCCTGCGCCCCGGCGTGGGTTTGGCCTTGATGTAAACGAATGGATTCGGCGATCTGTTCACCCACCGAGAACACCGGATTCAGCGAGGTCATGGGTTCCTGAAAGATCATCGCCATATCGGCCCCGCGCACCTGGCGCATCTGGCCGCGTGGCAGACGCATCAGATCCCGTACCTCGCCGTTGCGGCGGCGCAGCATGATCTCGCCACTCACCTCACCGCCGGCCTGCTCAATCAGGCGCATCAACGCCAGCGAGGTCACGGACTTGCCCGAGCCGGACTCTCCCACCAGAGCCAGTGTCTTTCCCCGGTAAACGTCGAGTGAAAGGTGGCGCACCGCCTCCGTCACGATGCCATCGTTCTGAAAACGCACGTTGAGATCGCGTACGGCCAGTACCTGATCGTCGGTTAACGGTGTTGCGCCGGGCGGCGTGTTCTGGGCGGTCTCGCGGTCAGCTTTCACGGTAAATTGCCACCTCTGCGGCCTCATCTGTGCGGGCGAAAGCCCGGTACATGCCTTCACTGTTGAAGGGCAGCGCCACGTTGCCATCACGATCGATCGCAATCAACCCACCGCTGCCGCCCAACTCCAGCACGCTGTCGTGAATAACATTCACGCTGGCCTGTTGTAACGAGCGCCCGCCATAACGCATTTGTGCCGCCACATCGTAGGCGGCCAGCGTGCGAATAAACACTTCACCGGTGCCGGTACAGGATACGGCCACGCTGTCGTTGCTGGCATAACAACCTGCACCGGGTAACGGCGAGTCGCCAATCCGGCCCACGTGTTTATTGGTCATACCGCCGGTTGAGGTGGCGGCGGCAAGGTTACCCTCATTGTCCAGGGCGACGGCTCCCACCGTGCCGAACTTACGATCCGGATCAAGCGGATCGCCACTTTGCGCCGCGCCATCATGATCCAGCAGCGCGGTGTCGCTGCCGAGCGCGCGCTGCAGCTGCTCCCAGCGTTCGGGCGTAGAAAAGAAATCAGGTTCAACCTGTTCAAGGCCTTGCGCGCGGGCAAAATCTTCAGCGCCCGCCCCCGTTAACAAGACATGAGGGCTGTTATCTAACAGCGCACGCGCCGCCAGTACGGGATTACGAATCCGGGAAACGCCTGCGACGGCTCCGGCCTGTAACGTCCTGCCATCCATGATGCTGGCATCCAGCTCATGCGTCCCCTGCTGCGTAAACACCGCACCTTTACCGGCGTTGAATAATGGGCACTCTTCAAGCCGACGTACCGCCTCCGTCACCGTATCCAGCGCAGATGCGCCTTGAGCCAGCATGTTCTGCCCATGCGTTACAATCTCGTAAAGCGCCTGACGGTATGCCTGCTCTTTTTCTGCGCTCATCGCCGCACGGGTTATTGCCCCCGCACCACCATGAATGGCGATCGCTGCTTTAGCCATAGCGTTACCCTGTGGTTGCATCAGAAGGAAAAACACTGATTTTGAATGGTTTTAAGTCAATTTAGACCATTTTTGAATATAGAAAGCCCGTTAAAGGTTGTAAAGCGGAAACTGACATTGCGCTAATAACCTTTCGTTGTGGCTTATGCCGATGTGACTCTGAAAGGAAAAGTCACCATAATAGACAGCCATTGCAACAGACAGGCTAAGAATAGAATGGAAAGCTTTACTGCCGGACTGATTTCCCTTGAGGACGCGCAACATAAGATGCTGGCGCAGCTGACGCCCATCACAGAGTCGCTTGAGCTGACCCTGCCAGAAGCCGCCGGGCGCATCACAGCCTGCGCCATCACCTCACCGATAGACGTACCGCCCTTTAACAACGCCGCTATGGACGGTTACGCCGTCAGGCTGGCGGAGGTTGCCAGCGGACAGCCTTTGCGGGTGGCCGGTAAGGCTTTTGCCGGCGCGCCGTTTAGCGGAGAGTGGCCAGCGGGAAGCGTCATCAGAATTATGACGGGCGCGCCTGTTCCTGCCGGTTGTGACGCGGTCGTCATGCAGGAGGAAACCCGCCTGCAGGACAATAATATTGTCATCACCGCGCCGGTCAACGCCGGACAAAATATTCGACTGACGGGTGATGATATCCGTGCCGGTCATCAGGTTCTGGCGGCAGGCGTGCGCCTGGGCGCGGCCGAACTGCCCCTGCTGGCTTCGCTGGGCATCGCCACGGTAAAGGTTTTGCGTAAACTGCGCGTCGCTATTTTTTCAACTGGGGACGAGCTGCAACCTGTGGGCCAGCCCTTAGCGGCCGGGCAGATCTACGATACCAACCGCTTTGCGATTTCGCTGATGTTGCACAAGCTGGGATGCGAGGTCATCGATCTCGGCATTATTAAAGACGATCCCACTGCACTGCGTAGCGCCTTTACTGAAGCCGATCGCCAGGCTGATGTGGTCATCAGCACCGGCGGCGTCTCGGTGGGTGAAGCCGACTTTACCAAATCGATGCTGGAAGAGCTGGGGGTGATTAGCTTCTGGAAGCTGGCGATGAAACCCGGTAAACCTTTTGCTTTTGGTCGCCTGGCGAACAGTTGGTTCTGCGGCCTTCCCGGCAATCCGGTTTCTGCCGTCGTGACCTTTTATCAACTGGTGCAACCGCTGCTGGCCACCCTGACGGGGCAAACCGCCTCCGCTCTGCCCGCTCGCCTGCGCGTACGTACGGCGACCGCGTTGAAAAAATCGCCCGGTCGACTGGATTTTCAGCGCGGTGTTCTGCGTCAGAATAGCCAGGGTGAGCCAGAGGTGATCAGCACCGGTGCGCAGGGCTCCCACGTTTACAGTTCTTTTTCTCAGGCCAATTGCTTTATTGTACTGGAACGCGAGCGCGGCCCGGTTGCAGCAGGTGAATGGGTGGACGTCGAACCCTTTAACCCGTTGCTGGAGGGATAATGTTGCCCGAACTGAGCCACGACGAGATGCTGCGCTACAACCGACAGATTGTGTTGCGTGGTTTTGACTTTGACGGTCAGGAAGCCTTAAAGGCCAGCCACGTGCTGGTCGTGGGGCTGGGCGGTTTAGGCTGTGCAGCCTCGCCCTATCTGGCAGCGGCGGGCGTAGGGAATCTTTCGCTACTGGACTTTGATACGGTATCGCTCTCTAATTTGCAGCGACAGATTTTGCATCATGATGCGGATATTGGTCGCAACAAGGTGGAATCGGCCCGTGAAAGCCTGGCGGCCATTAATCCTCACTGTCAGCTGCATCCGGTGCACGGCCAACTGGACGATGAGGCACTCAAGGCGCTTATCGCCCAGCAGCAGGTGGTCGTGGACTGCACGGACAATGTGGTGGTGCGCGAGCAAATCAACCGGTTGTGTTATCAGTTGAAAGTGCCGCTGGTATCGGGTGCGGCGATCCGTATGGAAGGTCAGCTCAGCGTGTTTGACTGGCAACCCGGTGCGCCCTGTTACCGCTGCATCAGCCGTTTGTTTGGATCTCAGGTGCTGAGCTGTGTGGAAGCGGGCGTCATGGCGCCGCTGGTGGGCGTGGTGGGTGCAATGCAGGCGATGGAAACCCTCAAGCTGCTGACGCACTTCGGCTCTCCTGCTCGCTCACGTTTGCTGATGTACGATGCGCTGAGCGCTGAGTTTCGCACCATGAAGGTATCGCAGGACCCCGAGTGTGAAGTGTGCGGTCATCATGATTGAGCCGTTAATTGATAGGGTTCATGCGTAAAGCGGAGGGGGCTACAGGTCAGGTAAAGAAAGGATGTTAAGCCGGATCGTCGCAGGCAATCCCACCTGACGCACAGACCCAAACGATAACGGGGTAGCTATCGCTACCCCGTTATGTTTATACGATGCCCTGACTGCGCAGGTAATCTTCGTAATTACCGGTGAAGTCCACAATACGATCGGCTTTCATCTCTATCACGCGCGTCGCCAGTGAACTCACGAACTCACGGTCGTGAGAAACGAAAATCAACGTTCCTTCATACATTTCCAGCGCCATATTTAATGACTCAATGGATTCCATATCAAGGTGGTTGGTTGGTTCGTCCATAATCAGGATATTGGGCTTTTCCATCATCAGCTTGCCAAACAGCATGCGTCCTTTCTCACCCCCGGACAGCACTTTGGCGGGCTTTTTAATATCGTCCTGTGAAAACAACAGACGGCCAAGGATGCCACGTACGGCCTGCTCATCATCGCCCTGCTGTTTCCACTGGCTCATCCAGTCAAATACCGTCAGGTCGTCGGCAAAATCGTCTGCGTGATCCTGGGCGTAATAACCAATTTTGGCATTTTCAGACCATTTAACGCTGCCGCTTTCCGGCGTCAGTTCGCCGACCAGGGTTTTTAACAGGGTGGATTTACCAATACCGTTAGCCCCTAATATCGCCAGTTTTTCACCGACTTCCAGCAGCAGATTTAAATTTTTAAACAGCGGACCATTATCAAACCCTTTGGTGATCGCTTCGACTTCCAGCGCATTACGGAACAGTTTCTTGTCCTGCTCAAATCGAATAAAAGGGTTCTGACGACTGGAGGCTTTGACCTCTTCCAGTTTTATTTTGTCCATCTGTTTGGCACGTGATGTCGCCTGGCGCGATTTAGAGGCGTTAGCACTAAAACGGCTGACAAAGGATTGCAGATCGGCAATTTGTGCTTTTTTCTTGGCATTGTCCGATAACAGTCGCTCGCGCGCCTGGGTGGCAGCGGTCATATATTCATCATAATTACCAGAATAAACACGCAGCTCACCGTAGTCCAAATCGGCCATGTGGGTACAGACCATATTGAGGAAGTGACGGTCATGCGAAATGATAATCATGGTGCTGTCGCGTTCGTTTAACACCTGCTCCAGCCAACGAATAGTATCGATATCCAGGTTGTTGGTCGGTTCGTCCAGCAGCAAAATATCAGGATTAGAGAACAATGCCTGTGCCAGAAGAACACGTAATTTAAAGCCCGGTGCAATTTCGCTCATCGGGCCATAATGCTGCTCTACCGGAATACCCACACCAAGTAATAACTCACCCGCACGCGGTTCAGCACTGTAACCATCCATTTCACCATACAGGACTTCAAGGTCAGCGACTTTGTAGCCTTCCTCTTCCGTCATCTCGGGTAACGAATAAATACGGTCACGTTCCTGCTTCACTTCCCATAATTCATGGTGCCCCATGATTACCGTATCCAGCACGCTATATTCTTCGAAGGCAAACTGATCCTGGCGTAATTTACCAATACGTTCATTGGGATCGTAAGAGACATTGCCGCCCGATGGCACCAAATCGCCACCCAAAATCTTCATGAAGGTGGATTTTCCGCTGCCGTTCGCACCGATTAAACCGTAACGATTACCGCCGCCAAATTTTACGGAGATATTTTCGAACAGTGGCTTGCTGCCAAACTGCATGGTGATATTGCTGCTAACTAACACGGCATTGACCTTAGTGAAGAGAGTGGATGGAAAAACGGCGGCTATTATGCCAGATGTGACGTAGCGCACGCCAGCCTCCGGCAAGGATTGCCTGAATGCCCCTTGAAAACGCGACGCTTTTAATTATTGCCCCTGCCGATTTTCGCCTGCGCAGCACCGCGCAAACGCAAGCCGCGGTGGCATTCGTTGACGGCGCGGCTTCTGCCTGGCCCAGCAGGCGATTAATTAACAGGCCGATGCCAGAAATAGTCAGAGAGTACAAAGGGGTTTTTTAAATAAAAAAAGCCGGAGACATAAATGTCTCCGGCTACCGCTTACAAGGATTGTGTCGATTAATCGATCAGGAAACTGTCCAGGCTTTTACCTTCATCCAGCGCTTTTTTAATTGCTGCTGGGGTACGGCCCTGGCCGGTCCATGATTTCTTCTCACCGTTTTCATCGGTATAAGAATATTTAGCCGGACGTGGCGCACGCTTAGTGCGTTTTTTACCCTGCTCCAGGGCACCTAATAATTCATTAGGATCGATGCCGTCAGCCAGCAGCATTTCGCGATATTTAGATAACTTCTCTTCTTTTTCACGATTCTGTTGTTCTTCAGCATGAGCTTCTTCACGGCGTTCAGTTACAACGACCGTCAATTTCTCAAGAATTTCTTCCAGATCGCTCAGTGGCAGTTCACGAGCCTGGGCACGTAATGTGCGAATGTTGTTTAGAACTTTAAATGCGTCACTCATCACAATATCCTTGATTAAGGGGGTTTAATTAAACTGTAGCGACAAGATTACCTAATTCAAATAAAAAAATAAATTAATTTATTGCTACAGATAATTCCGATAGGTTTTTTAAATGCTCGTGAAGTATTCAGGATGCTTATGTGGAGAGATTATTAACCACTAATTAACACTAAATAGCGGCTATCCCCGCACAATGTAAACGATTTCATTGATTACGCTTACTGCATGAATCATGCCTCAGATTTTATAACGTTCTTGCCGGCTATTTTTATCATCCTCAACGAATTTGGATTAAATGCCTTGCCCGGCTGCCCGTTTTTCTTGCCGTCGCCAGAGTGAATTCCACTGAAATAGCCAGCGTATAACGGGGGATTTATCCCGTGGCTCGCGGATAATAGCGGGGTTAATTTTTCTAACTACGTTGTTTATGCCGCCCTTCTCTGGCGTGTTGCTGACATAAAAGCACGTGGGCGCGTCAGACAGAAGATAAAGGGCTGGCAGGTCTGGCACTCACACCCGCCGCGCATTTTTTTGCTGGGTAACGTTGTAAAGATAAATAGCAGAGGCTATTTCGGATGCGGGTTATCACGGGACTGCACAGGGAAGTTTGATGATTTTTATTTGACGATGTAACGCATAAATAATACATCGCGGGTATCAGTACGGTTTTTTCCGGCCGTGTCCCGTTACAGGGCCACGGCCGGACCGGTTAATTCACCTGCGTTGCCGGACCAAATACGTCGTACTGCGGCAGTTGCACGTTCTGGTAGGTTTCCCAACCACCGCCTAAGGCTTTGTAGAGGGCGACAAGATCCAGTCCACTTTGCATGCGCGCCTGAGTAGCCTGTTCCTGCGCCTGCGCCAGTTGGCGCTGGGCATCAAGTACCTCAAGGAAAGTCGATAATCCCTGGCGATAGCTGTCACTGGCGAGATCGAAGGTGCGTTGCAGCGCGCCAGTGGTTTCATCCAGTGCGGTGACGCGCTGCTGGTCGGCACGGTAACTGACCAGGGCATTTTCCACATCCTGCAGAGCCGTCAGCACCGTCTGACGATAGTTGAGTGCCGCGTTGGCCTGCTGAGCACGCGCCAGCTTCACGCTTGAAACCAATCTTCCACCCTGGAAAATGGGAATGGATAACGACGGCCCCACGCTGTAGAAATGGCTGCTCCAGTCGTCAAGGTAGCTGACGTCAGTGTTACGGACACCCAACTGACCGGTCAGCGACAGACTGGGGAACAGCTGGGCGACAGAAATGCCAATCTCGGCGGTTTGAGCATGAAGTGTGGCTTCTGCCTGACGAATATCGGGACGACGTCGTGCCAGCGTAGAGGGAATGCCGACAGAGACAAACGCGGGTAATGTGGGCAGCGCTTTCGGCTCACTCAGTTCGGCATCCAGCGCACCCGGCGTTTTACCCAGCAGTACAGCCAGACCGTTCATCGCCTGGCGCGTTTGTGCCTGATACTGCGGCAACTGCGCCTGCAGGCTGCTTAACTGCGCGCGGGCATTTTCCACATTGGTCACCGGTGCCAGGCCGTTACGCTGCTGGCTTTCCGTCAACTGCCAGGTCTGATCGGCCACGGCAATCTGTTGTTGCAGCGTATTTACCGTTGCCTGCGCGCCGCGCAGCTGAAGCCATGCGCGCACCACTTCCGCTTCGAGCGACACCAGTGCGTCGTTGCGCTGCTCTATAGCCGCCTGCTGCTGGGCATTGGCTGACTCCACCTGGCGCCGCACTTTGCCCCACAGATCCAGTTCCCAACTGGCGTCGAAACTGCCCTGATACAAGGTGACCGGTTGCATCAGCCCGTTCAGCTGGCTGGCAACGTTGCTGTCGAGCTGGTCGGCACCGTTCGCTTTCAGCAGCCCTTCCAGCCCCAGTTGCTGTCGTGTGACCTTGGCTGAACCGTTAAGGCTGGGAAATAATCCGCCCTGCGCCTGCGACAGTTGCTCACGCGCGCCGGCAATCCGCAATACCGTCTGTTGTAAGGACAGATTACCTTCGATAGCGCGTGCAATCAGGCTGTCGAGTTGCGGGTCCTTAAAGTTACGCCACCAGCGTGAATCCACCGCTGACGTTTGTGGCTTCGAATTTTCCTGCGAATCCAGGGCGTGATAGCTGCCCGGCATCTGGGGCTTAGGTGCCTGATAGTCGGGGCCGACGCTGCAGCCCGCCAGCGCTAACACCAGCATCAGGTTGAGCGGATTCAGGCGATGCGTACTCATAACTTTCATGTCAGTGTGCTCCTGCACTGCCTTCGCTTTTGACAGGCGACAGCAGCCAACAAAATGGAATCAAAATCAGGGCAACGATACTTAAGCCTGAAAAGACGTCGATATAAGCCAGAATGCGTGACTGGACAATCATCTCTTTATAGAGCTGACCGGTTGCCAACGTGACGGGATCGCCCACCGCAGAGGTGAAGTCGCGGATCGCCTGTGCCCAGTGCTGAACCGTAATATTGAACTGTTCATTCAGCGGCGTCATGTTGTGCACCATATGGGCCGAGCGCGCCTGTTCTCGCTCTGTAATCGCCGCCGTGGACAAGGAGATGCCAATCGACCCCGCGACATTACGGAACATGGTAAACAGCGCCGAGGCGTCCGCGTTTAACCGTTGGGGGATCGTAATAAAGGCAATGGTGGTCAGCGGCACAAACAGGAAACCCAGGCCAATGGATTGTGCACTGCGCATCAGCACCAGCGTGGTGAAGTCCACATTCGGCGTTAAGCTCGCCGAATAGAAAAAGGCTAATGCCAGGCAGCTAAAACCAAAGGCAATAATATAGCGGGTCTGCACCACCGGCATCAGTTTCAAGACCAGCGGAATGGTCAGGACAATCAACACCGCGCCAGGGGACAGCACCAGTCCCGACCAGGTGGCGGTATAACCAAGATCCTGCTGTGCCAACTGCGGCAAGACCACCGAGCTGCCGTACAGTATCATCGCCATCCCGGCCATTAATAAGCCTGCGACCCAGAAATTGCGATCCTTCATCACCAGAATGTCGACCACGGGTTTGCGTGCATACATTAACCAGTAAATAGCCCCGACGATGCCCACAAGCGCCAGCACGGCAAACAAAACGATAAAGTGCGAGGCGAACCAGTCTTCGTCTTCACCGCGATCCAGCATGACCTGCAAACAGCCCAGGCCCAGCGTAATCAGGCTGATGCCGATATAGTCGATCTTGAGTTTACCCTTGGCCCATTTACGCTCCCATGGCGGATCTTCCAGCAAAGGTAAAATGGCCATGATGGTCAGCACGCCGACCGGGATATTGATAAAGAAAACCCAGCGCCAGCTGTAATTATCCGTAATCCAGCCGCCCAGCGTCGGGCCAATAACCGGTGCCACGATGATGGCGATAGAAGAAAGGCCGAAGGCTTTGCCCCGATCTTCCGGTTTGAAATAGTCAAGCAGCACCGACTGTTGTACAGGCTGGAGGCCACCGCCAAAAAAGCCCTGCAGGATGCGAAACAGAATGATCTGCCAGAGTTCAGTGGCGATACCACACAGGAATGAACAGATGGTAAACATCACGATGCAGATTAAAAAAAACTGCTTACGGCCAAACAGACGGCTGAAAAAGGCAGAGATGGGCAGCACGATACCGTTCGCCACCAGATACGACGTCAACACCCAGGTCGATTCATCGTAACTGGAGGAGAGTGAACCCGCGATATGCGGCAGGGCCACGTTTACGATGGTGGTATCGAGAATTTCCATAAATACCGCCAGCGTGACCGTAATGGCCACTAGCCAGGGATTACTGGCGGGTTTCCAGCTCTGCGATTCGCTCATTCCACGGTTACCTTCGGTTCAACCGATAATCCCAGTGGCAGCGGCCGGTTTGGATCCAGTCCTTTATCAATCACGATTTTTACCGGTACGCGCTGAACAATTTTCACGTAGTTCCCGGTGGCATTCTCAGACGGGAAGGTTGAGAAACGCGATCCTGTGCCCATCTGAACGCTGTCGACATGGCCTTCCAGCTTCATATCCGGCCAGGCATCAACGCTGATCGTCACTTTGTCACCCGGATTCATCCGCTCCAACTGCGACTCTTTAAAGTTGGCGGTAATCCAGATATCCGGAGAAACCAGCGAGAACAAGGCGCTGCCTGCCTGCACCAGGGTGCCCATCTGCACGTTGCGCTTCGTCACAAAGCCATCGTAAGGCGCACGAACCTGGGTATAAGAGAGGTTTAGCTCCGCCACGTTGAGCTGGGCTTTTGCCTGCTCAACCTGTTCCTGACGTGCTTCAACATTGGTTTCCTGCTGGCGGATTTGCAGCGCAACCTGCGAGGCAACTTCCACCTGCGCTTTGGCACTCTGCAACTGGGCCTGCGCAGAACGCAACTGAGCAGAAGCCGAGTCAATATTGCGTTGGCTGGTAGCGCGAGGATCAACGCCACGCTGACGACGGTAGTCAGCCTGCGCATTCAGGTAATTTGCTTCGGCTTTTGCCTGGTCTGCCAGAGCCTGATCGCGCTGGGCCGGGTACTGAACACGTGAGAGCGCGAGCTGCGCCTGGGCCTGATGCAGTTGTGCCATTGCCAGACCAAGCTGAGCTTTAGCCTGGGCGCGCTGGGCTTCGTTGTCGCTGGGGTCGATTTCTACCAGTAAATCGCCCTTCTTCACCCGTTGGTTATCTTTCACCAGTAACTTGACGACATAGCCAGACGCTTTAGCGGCGATAGTTACCGCATTGCCTTCAGTGAAAGCATCGTCAGTGGTTTCTTCGTTACGGGTGGTAAACCAAAAGAAAAAGGCCACGATCACCATCACCACCACGATAACGGCCAAAATAATTAACGGTTTTTTACCGGGGCGTTTGCGCGGTTTTTCATCGTTATTACTTGGGTTGTCGTGGGACTGGCTGTTGTTATCCGGCGCGTGTTCTGCGTCTTCCTGATGTGAATCGCGGTTGTTGTTCTCGCTCATAGTTTCCGTCGCTGGCTAAGGCCCTCTATCCTGGGCGTAGAAAGTCCACTAAACATTAGATCGAAAACTGACAAAATCCAGTACAACTTTACGTAACTTGAGAAAGGCAGCACATCCTGCACCGTGGCAGGATGTGTCTGGATCAGGCGACGAGTTTTAGCAACAGCCAGCCGGTGAGCATGGACCAGGCGAGTAAAGGAACGGAGAACAGGTGGAAACGCCACCAGATGGCGCGGTCTTTGGCCATACGTAACGCAATAAGGTTAGCGAGTGAGCCGGGTAACAAACCGAATCCACCGATATTAACCGCCCAGGCGAGCGCTTCCGTTGGCGGCACTTTTTGCAACAGCAGGATCGTCGCAGGGACATTACTGATGATCTGCGACAAGCCGATAGCCAGCAGATAGAGTTCCCCTTTGCCAAGATGGGTAATGGCATCGAAATGTGCCTGCATTACCGGTAAACGCGTCAGCAGGAAGACATCCAGGAACATCACGATGAAGACCACCAGCAGGCTCCAGTCGATATTCAGCAATACCTGACGTGCCATAATCAGGAAACACACCAGAATCAGCAACAGCGCCCAGCCGGTGACATGCCATTCCAGCGCGGCAATAAACAGCAGATACAACACCACACTCACGGCAAACAGGGGTTTATGCCAGCTGTGCTGTTCACTGTTGTCATGCTTTTCAATGGTGCGTTTGGCAAAGCTGAACCAGGTGACGACCAGCAGGCTGAGCAGAAGCCACACCGCCAGCGGTGTCATTTGCAAAATAAAACCGCCCACGCTCAGTGAGCCGTGGCTCCACAACAGAATATTTTGTGGATTGCCCACCGGCGTCAGCAGCGATCCGGCGTTTACCGCCAGGGCTTCAAAGATAATCAAGCGCGAGATAGGTAAATGCGAAAATTTACGTAACGTCAACGTGAGTGGCACCAGAATAAACAGCGCCACATCGTTGGTTAAAAAGGTCGACAGCAGGGCCGCCGCCAGCACCATAAACAGCGCCAGCGTACGTTCATGCTTGAAGCCCGCAATTAATCGGCCACCCAACACATCAAAATAACCGCTGGTTTCCAACCCCTTCGTCAGGATAAGTAATCCACTCAGGGTGATGATGGTATGCCAGTCCACCGCGGCGGGAAGATCAGGCCAGCGATAATCAGCAAGAAACAGCAGAACAACCCCAACAACGACTAACAAGTGCAATATATGGTCATGCAAAAATGAGCGAAGCACGATGGGCATGATGTCCGGCGCCTTAACTGAGGGTTAATTGTTTTCGTAAAATTTCTGGAATACAGCCAGCGTTTCATCACTCACGTGATGTTCAATGCCTTCTGAATCGCGACGGGCCGTTTCCGGACTGATACCAAGCGCTAACAGGAAGGTTTCAACAATATGATGGCGGGCACGGCTCTCTTCAGCCAGCTTTTCCCCCTCACGTGTTAAAAAGACACCGCGATAAGGCACCTGCTCAACCAGTCCGGCAGTACCTAATCGCTTTAACATTTTTGCTACGGTAGGTTGCGAAACACCTAAACGTGCGGCCATATCGACCTGACGTGCTTCACCAAATTCACCAATTAAATCAGAGATTAGCTCAACATAGTCATCAATTAGCTCACGACGATGCGCCTCGCGCACCTGCCGAAAACCTTCGACATGCTCTTCAATATCTTTCAGTGGTCCTTGCGGGGCAGAAACCACGCTTTTGGCACGACGACTCATTCAGCTTCCTCTTTATTTTTTCCACACCAGGCCTGCCATGTGGTTTTAGCTGCGCTCATTGTAAACCAGGCGCAAATAAGCTCAAATTTTTCGTCGTTAGCCTTGGCTAAATGATATAGCCAATGCTATATTTGTCGATAATGTAAACAGAGTGATGCATTAAAGCACGATTAGGCCGCTCTGCTTACCGTTGCGTTAAATTTATTGGGAGGTGATGTTATGAGCACCCTGAAAAGCTGTGTTGACTGCAGCAAATGCTTCCAGGCAGAAAAATCAACATCAGGTATGAAATCCTGGTGGTGCCTGCTGACCCGTTCCCCTTTTACACTGCGCCTGATGTTGATAAACAAACTTCTGGGGAATGAACCGGAAGAACGTCACTGTCAAAAACTGATCTGGCGCGGCTGATAGCTGATATCGCCTTTTGGCTGACCGCCTGAAGGCGCGGGCTTCTTCTGTTGCCGCGCTGACCCCGCCTGCCGTTTATCTGTGCTCCCCTCGTACGTCTGTACTGCTTCCGTCCCCCTGAATCATCCCTTATCTGCGCCCTTTATAACAGGCAGAGACCGTCGCCTGCGGTAGCGCGCCCTTCTCTGGCATCGGCGAAGTCCAGTTGCGGATGACGGTTGCGCCAGCGGCAGATTTCTCCGACGGGGCAGCACTCATGGGCAGGCAATCAGCCACTGTGATGCTGTAGCATCTGTGCGCAGGTCTTTATGCCCTATCGTGCCTCTAAGGCTACAGTGATGCTGTGGCATCTGCACTCAGGTCTTCACACCCTATCTGGCATTGCCCTATGGCTACTCAGATACTCTCTGACGGCTTATTTTTCGTTACCAATAAAAACGGCCCTGAAAAGGGCCGTTTTTTAAAACTCGACTACGCTAACTTAGAAGCTGTAACCTACGCCAGCGATCCAGGTGCCAACGTCAACGCTACGGATGCGGCTCTGCTCATAGCCAACGTCCAGTGCAACGTTTTCCATTGGGTTGAACTGCATACCCGCGCCGTAAGAGAAACCGTAATCGCTGGTGTCTGCTTTGTCGCGTGACGTGGTGTCGTTAGCCTGGTATTTACCGTAGCCAACACCAACCACACCGTAGATGCTTGCCCAGTCATTCAGACGGAATGCTGGACCACCGGTGATACCGTAGTACTGGCCTTTATTGTAGATGCCATCTTCGGTACGATCTTTCTCGGTGTAGGTGAATGAGCCGATCCAACCCAGTGGGTTAGAACCGTCTTCATAACGATATTTCAGGTTGAAGCCGTTTGCTTTGTTAGCAACGCCCTGGTAGTCGCTCTGTGCGTAGCCACCGGTTACGGTGCTCTGTGCCATGGCGGAACCTGTTGCTACTGCTAACACACAGGCTAATGCTGAAAGACATGCAATTTTTTTCATAACCACCTCAAATGTGAAAGTACTTCTCTCCTGACAACGCTGAAAATATAACAAAAAATAGCGAGAAACTCTGCCCGCATTTTGTTGTCTAACACATAGTTTGGTGTAACAGGAAGTTAATGAAGTATCCTATGTCATTCTTTTTTCTTATAAAATACGTCATATGATTGCAACAAACCTCTTAAACAAATTTTCATGCTTTAAGTTAATTCCTAAAAAATCCTGACATTAATTTACTTATCTGCCCGTAATTTTGCTCAAAAACCAACCAAACAGAAAAAATTAAAATCACTTTGCGCCCTCTTTTTGACCTGCATTTCCATTACACTGGTCATCTTGTTAGCTAAATTGATCGGGAAGCGCCTACAGGATGTCAGCCACTTCGTTAAAGTCATTTACGCCAGTCTTCATTCCTGTCGTCGTTCTGCTCATCTCTATGCTGTCACTCCAGGGCGGCGCTTCACTGGCGAAAACCCTGTTTCCCACTGTCGGTGCCACCGGCATTACTGCCCTGCGTCTGGGATTTGGCACGCTCATCCTGTGCGTCATATTTAAACCCTGGCAGTTGCGTTTCAGCCGGGAGCAACGCACGCCACTCATTATTTATGGCTTGTCGCTGGGTGCAATGAACTTCCTGTTTTATCTCTCTATCCGCACTGTCCCGCTGGGCATTGCCGTGGGGCTGGAGTTTGTTGGTCCATTGACGCTGGCGCTGCTCGGCTCACGCCGTGCACTGGACTTTATCTGGGTCATCCTTGCCGTGGCGGGACTCTGGTTTCTGCTGCCGTTTAGCACCGGCATTGCCTCCGTTGATCCGGTGGGCGCGCTGTTTGCGCTGGGTGCGGGTGCCTGTTGGGCGTGCTATATCTTATCGGGACAGCGGGCGGGCGCAGAGCACGGTGCTGCCACCGTTGCTATCGGCTCCTTAATTGCCTCCCTGGTGTTTGTCCCCGTCGGGCTGACATTTGCGGCAAGTGGCATCTGGCAGTGGAGCGTCATTCCCGTCGCGGTTCTGGTGGCGTTTCTTTCCACGGCGCTGCCCTATTCGCTGGAGATGATTGCGCTAACGCGCCTGCCAGCGCGGATCTTTGGCACGCTGATGAGCCTTGAACCCGCAGTGGCGGCCCTGTCGGGCATGATGTATCTGAACGAGAGCCTGTCGGGAACGCAGTGCCTGGCGTTACTGGCAATTATCCTGGCGTCTGCAGGTGCAACCCTGACGATGCGTCCCAGAAAGAGCCAGCTGAATGAGATTGCAGTGACGGATAACGTTAAAAAATAATGCGCGTCACCCTGTTGAAAAACAGGCTAAATAACACTAAAAATCATCCTGATAATTATTTTCATCTAAAATGTAATAGAAAGTTAATATTTAGAACATCTACAACCTGCTCATTGAATAATTATTTAACCTTATGATTTTATAATACTTTTACTTGCTGGTAAATTTAACACTTTATTAACTCGTTTACGCACTGTCTGACCGTTGCGAAGGCGAATACTATTTCAGCCATTGATTAAGCCAATCCTGCAAAGCCCTGAATCACTGCTATACTCAATCTCGTACTTGATTAGGACAACCATTGAAAGAGAGGACCGAAACAATGAGTACCGCTAAACTGGTTAAAACAAAATCTTCTGATCTACTTTACACCCGTAATGACGTGGCAGATGACGAAAAGAGAGCCACCATTGAGGTGCTCAATCGCCTGGTAGTGGAGTTCATTGATCTGTCACTGATCACTAAGCAAGCCCACTGGAACATGCGTGGCGCAAACTTTATCGGTGTGCACGAAATGCTGGACGGCTTCCGCACCGCGATTACCGATCACCAGGATACCATCGCAGAGCGCGTGGTACAGCTGGGTGGCGTCGCACTGGGTACAACCCAGGTGGTGAACGACAAGACGCCACTGAAAAGCTATCCGCTGAATATTCACAGCGTTCAGGATCACCTGAAAGCGCTGGCCGATCGCTACAGCGTTGTCGCTAACGACACGCGCAAAGCCATTTCTGAAGTGAAAGATGAAGATACCGCAGATATTTTCACTGCCGCATCGCGTGACCTTGATAAATTCCTGTGGTTTATCGAGTCCAACATTGAATAATGTCAGACAGTAGACTGTAAACAGGCGGGGAAACCCGCCTTTTTTACGTCTGTGTTATTATAATTTTATGACTTTGTTAACAGTTTTCACTTCCTGCTCTTCCTGTTTTTCCCTTCTGATGCACACTACCTCTGCACCACCGTAGCACTATGCACCACCATGAAGCACTCAATTAGTGCAAACTCACTTCCCCGTGCAGAATCGTGTCAGCGATTTTGTGTCAGGCAGTCGATTTTATGTATTTTGCAAAGTTGGCATATTTTTTTCATATGATAGCTCGCAAACCTGGGCCTTGACGCCTGGTCGTAATAAGGAAAAATGATGAAATCGTTGTTTAACATCTCTGTGGCCGCGCTGGCGCTGGCCTTCTCCCTCTCTGCTACCGCCGCCGAAAAGAAACTCATCGTCGCCACCGATACTGCATTTGTCCCTTTTGAATTTAAACAGGGTGATAAGTATGTTGGTTTTGATGTGGATTTGTGGGATGCAATCGCAAAACAATTGAAACTGGATTATACCCTGAAACCGATGGACTTCAGTGGCATCATCCCTGCACTACAAACGCGCAACGTTGACCTGGCGTTAGCCGGTATCACCATTACGGATGAGCGTAAAAAAGCGATCGAATTTTCTGATGGCTACTATAAAAGTGGTCTGCTGGTAATGGTTCGCAACAATGAAAATGACATCAAAAGCATTAACGACCTGAATGGTAAAGTGGTCGCAGTGAAGAGCGGTACGGGTTCAGTGGATTACGCTAAGAGCCACATCAAAACGAAAGACCTGCGTCAGTTCCCTAATATTGATAACGCCTATATGGAACTGGGTACCAACCGTGCTGACGCGGTACTGCATGATACGCCAAACATCCTTTACTTCATTAATACTGCCGGTAAAGGCCGCTTCAAAGCGGTAGGCGAATCGATTGAAGCACAACAGTACGGTATTGCCTTCCCGAAAGGCAGTGACGAACTGCGTGAAAAAGTAAACGGCGCGCTGAAAACACTGAAAGAAAACGGAACCTACAACACGCTTTATAAAAAGTGGTTTGGCACCGATCCTAAATAATAACTGAGTCTGCGTTCATTTTTCAGCAGGGAATATTTCCCTGCTTTTTTCCATCGCAACACAAGTGGAGTTTCACCATGGAGTTTGACTGGAGCGTCATTTGGCCAGCCATGCCAGCGCTGCTCGAAGGCGCGAAAATGACCTTAATTATTTCCATCATTGGCCTGGTGGGCGGGTTAATTATCGGTCTGGTCGCGGGGTTTGCGCGCGCGTACGGCGGCTGGATAAGCAATCATATTGCCCTGGTCTTTATTGAAATTATTCGCGGCACGCCTATCGTTGTGCAGGTGATGTTTATTTACTTCGCCCTGCCAATGGCCTTCCCGGATTTGCGTATCGATCCTTTCACCGCCGCCGTGGTGACCATCATGATTAACTCTGGCGCTTATATTGCCGAAATTACGCGCGGTGCGGTGCTGTCGATCAATAAAGGTTTTCGCGAAGCCGGACTGGCGCTGGGCCTGTCGAGCCGTGAAACCCTGCGCTATGTGATTATGCCCTTAGCGCTGCGCCGTATGCTGCCCCCGCTTGGCAACCAGTGGATTGTCAGTATTAAAGATACGTCCCTGTTCATTGTGATTGGTGTGGCCGAACTGACGCGTCAGGGCCAGGAAATTATTGCCGGTAACTTCCGTGCACTGGAAATCTGGAGTGCGGTCGCGATTATTTATCTTGTGATTACGCTGGTGTTGAGCTTTGTGCTGCGCCGCATTGAGAAAAGGGTGAAAATCCTGTGATTGAATTTAAAGACGTCTCAAAGCATTTTGGCAAAACCCAGGTGCTACACAATATCGACCTGAATATTAAGCAGGGCGAAGTGGTGGTGATTATTGGTCCATCCGGTTCCGGTAAATCTACCCTGCTGCGCTGTATCAATAAATTAGAAGAGATTACCAGCGGCGAGCTGATTGTTGATGGATTGAAAGTTAACGATCCTAAAGTCGACGACCGTCTGATTCGTCAGGAAGCAGGCATGGTGTTCCAGCAGTTTCACCTCTTCCCACAGATGAGTGCCCTGGATAACGTTGCATTCGGCCCGATTCGGGTGCGCGGTGCCAGCAAAGAAGAGGCGCATAAACTGGCGCAGAGCCTGCTGGCTAAAGTAGGCCTGGCCGAGCGCGCCCATCACTTTCCTTCAGAGCTATCCGGCGGCCAACAGCAGCGTGTGGCGATCGCGCGCGCGCTGGCGGTTAAGCCCAAAATGATGCTGTTCGATGAGCCGACCTCGGCACTGGACCCGGAACTTCGTCATGAAGTATTGAAAGTGATGCAGGACCTGGCTGAAGAAGGCATGACGATGGTTATCGTCACGCATGAAGTCGGCTTTGCGCAGAAAGTGGCATCACGGCTGATCTTTATCGATAAAGGCCGTATTGCCGAAGACGGTGATCCTGACAGCCTGATCAGTCACCCTCCCAGCGAACGTCTGCGCGAATTTTTACAGCACGTCACCTGAGTGATTAACACAGCAGCCCGTTGCGGGCTGCTGTGTTAGCGAGACAGCCGTTGTGCGCGCTGGGCGGCGGGCATAAAGCTCCACGCCAGAAAACGGCTCTGCTTCTGCCCCTGCGCCATATTCACCACGCGCACGACTTCGGTCTCCAGTGCTTTTAGTTGTTTTTCCAGGGCAGGCAAATGCTCTTTACGCGATACCAGCGAGGTAAACCACACCACCTGGTTCGCCATGCCGGCGCTTTCCGCAATCATTTTCCCCACGAAGGCTTTTTCACCGCCTTCACACCACAGCTCATTGTGCTGACCGCCAAAGTTAAGCGGTGCGGCAGGCTGTAAACCCAGATTACGCGATTTGCGCTGTGAACCTGCCGCCGCCTCTTCGGCCGACGCATGAAACGGCGGGTTACAGATGACCGCATGGAAAAACGCATCTTTATTCACCACGCCATTCAGCACCGCCTGCGGATTTTTTTGTCGGCGTAAGCGGATCAGGCGCTGCATACCGGCGTTGGCGGCAACAATTTTACCGGCAGCTTTCAGCGCGGCTTCATCAATTTCGGTCCCGGTAAAACGCCAGCCATATTCAGCGGCCCCAATCAGCGGATAAATGCAGTTTGCCCCGCACCCAATATCCAACACGTCCGCCGAAGGGATCTTGCCTTGGTTATCCAGTGCCAGTAAATCTGCCAGATAATGCAGGTAGTCAGCACGTCCCGGCACGGGTGGACAGAGCGATCCCGGGGCCAGTTGCCAGTCAAGTCCGTAGAAAAGTTTGAGCAGCGCCTGGTTCAGCAACATCACCGCCTCAGGATCGGCAAAATCAACCGACATCACGCCATAACCATTTGGCCGGACTTTTGCGGCCAGCGGCGGATGTGCCGCCGTGAGGGCAGCAAAATCATATTCACCTTGATGGCGGTTTCGGGCGTGGAATAGCGACGGGCTGGCTGACTTTTTCATACGTTCTCTCATGTTTTCAGGCGCGCGTACAATACGCTGTGGCTGGCAGAAAATAAACAGCATTCTCGGCTGCATGAAGACAGGGTGGCGGATAAGTTAATGTGCCCTGTGCGGTGGAATCGCCTGTTTGCGGTATCAATGACAGGGAATAAAAGCGCAGGCAAAGAAGGAAGACGTTAGCTTAGCAATAAAAAATGCGCCACCAGCAAACGTGCTGGTGGCGCATCATAAGCCTGCGGGATTATTTAAAATCGACGCGCATTAAATCCTGGATTGGCATACCTTTCGTGGTTTCTACGCAACGATCGATATAGCTGGTAAAGCCTGGCGGTGAACTCATACCCAGGCGCAGCAATTTGTCGTTAGAGAACACCACATTCAGGCGGGCGAACTCACCGTAAAGGCGCATCGCGCGCAGCATCAGGCGTTCATTACAAGGCCCATAAATCTTTTTGAAGTTCTTGCGCTCTTTAACGATCTCGCTGAAATCAACCTGCAGATAGTTAGGTGCCAGCGGTGCACTTTTTTCTGCTGTGGCAAACGCCGAATCAATTTCAGAGAAGGTATTGCTGCTGCGTTCACCGGCAGAAATGTGATAAACCATCTCTTTGGTACAGCCATGATCCAGCAGGAAAACCAATGATTTAGCACAGTAGTCCACGGGAATCACATCGACGCGGTCGTCAAGTGAGCAGAGGAATTTTTCCAGCTTCATCACCATCTTGAATACCCAGAAAATACTGCCTGACGGCGTACAACCTTCCTGAGAATGGCCAACCACGATGGATGGGCGGGCAATGATCAGCGGCAAATGAGGCAGTTCCTGCTTGATCTTGTTTTCAATGTAGGATTTGGAATAGGTGTAATCGACAATGTGATCTTCACGGGAAGACAGCACCAGATCCTCTTTTACGATTTCACCCTGATCCGGCGCGGAAGACATGGCCGTACCAACGTGGACAAATTTCACGAACGCAGGCAGTGCTGCCATTCTGGCGGCCAGTTTGAAGGTTCCTTCAACGTTAACCCGCCAGATATCGTTATTTTCACCAAATGACGCAATCGCCGCGCAGTTAATGACGTGGCTGACCTGATCGATGCGTGCATCATCCAGAAACAGTTCAGGCGCCAGGAGATCGCCGACCAGAATCTGATCTGCGGTCAGGCGCTGAATAGCCTGTGCCGAACATGAAAACTTAGATAAATTATCTTTAACCCTCTCCAGTCCCTGGGTAGCATCGCTGGCTCTGACAAGCAGCAGCAACTCAACATCCTGGCGCATCAGCAATTCTGCCACGACTGCACCACCAACGAATCCAGAAGATCCTGTAACAAGAATTTTTTTCATATCGACCACGAGAACAATTGATGAGGTTGTATATTGCGCTATTTTCGTTAAACAAATACGAAACCTTTGCTAGCACGAAATGTATAAAATGTACTCGTTTACTTTTCGTTTACTTTTGCACCACCTGTTTTCAGTAGCAAAATCGGTAAATAATATTTAACTAACTGATATAAATAAAAATTCACCCGTTAGCACAGAAAGTAACGGCTGTTATTATTCAGGAATAATCCGGTGCCTGATCGAGGCCTTTTTACAGGTTTGCCACGGCAACAGCCATTTACCCACTACGCTTGAATCAGCTTTTACAGGGAGACAACCATGAACAAACGTTATTCTTATCAGCCTCGCGCCGGACATGGGCTGCCGCACGATCCGCTCAACGCCATTATCGGCCCACGTCCCATTGGCTGGATTAGCTCCATCAGCGCCAAAGGCATCCGCAATCTTGCGCCTTACAGTTTTTTTAACTGTTTCAATTACCAGCCACCCATTATTGGTTTCGCCAGTAGCGGCTGGAAAGACAGTGTACAAAATATTGCTGAAACCAAAGCGTTTGTCTGGAATCTGGCAACCCGGCCGCTGGCTGAAGCCATGAACGAAAGTTCCATTTCTGCACCCGCCGATCAGGATGAGTTTGCCCTTGCCGGTTTAACGCCCCTTGCCGCCTCGCAGGTTGAAGCCAGTCTGGTGCAGGAAAGTCCGGTGAATTTTGAGTGTAAACTGACGCAGCTTATTCAGTTGCAGGATGCGCACGGCAACGCCCTCGACAGCTGGCTGGTGCTGGGTGAAGCCGTCGCCATCCACATTGATGAAACGCTACTGGAAAACGGCATTTATCAGACGGCGAAAGCCGAACCGATTTTGCGCGCTGGCGGCCCCAGCGCTTATTACGGTATCAGTGAGGCGCAGCGCTTTGATTTGGTGCGCCCGGATGCGCGTCGGGGGTAAGCGTCAGAGTGCATCCGCGGGATGCGCGCGGATGACATTTACTGCGCGGGCAATCTCTGGTGCCAGCCAGCGATCGTCCTGCCAGCTCGGCACCACCTGACGCAGTTGGCACCAGGCCTGAAGGGTTCTGCGTGCCAGCTGTTCTTCACCGTGAAACTCCAGCGCCTGGGCGGCCAGCAGGTATTCAATCGCCAGAATTTGATAAACGTTATTCACGGTCTTGAGCAATTTCAGTGCCGCACCGGTCCCCAGACTCAGGTGATCTTCCTGTAGCCCGGACGTAATGTAGTTATCCAGCACGGCGGGCTGCGCCAGCTGGCGGTTCTCAGCACAGAGCGAGGCTGCCACGTATTGCGCAATCATCATGCCGGAGTTGACGCCGGGTTGGGCAACCAGAAAAGGCGGTAAGCCGCTGACCAGTGGATTCACCAGACGGTCCAGACGTCGCTCCGCAATACTGCCCAGCTCTGCCAGCGCAATCGCCAGCAGATCGCAGGCCATGGCAACGGATTCACCATGTGGATTGGCTTGCGAGACCACGCGCCAGGCCTGGGGTGTGCCCAGTACCAGTGGATTATCGGTGCAGGCGTTCAGTTCGGTTTCTATCTGACGCTCTGCATGTGCAAACTGATCGCGACAGGCACCGTGTACCTGCGGCATGGATCGCAGGCTCAGTGCATCCTGCGTCCGAATGCCACTGCTTATCTTTAACAGCGGGCTGTCGCCCAGTAACCGCCGTAACCGCTCGCCACTGCGCTGGATACCCGGGCTGGCTTTCAGGGACAGCACCTCTTCGTCAAAAGCCACCAGTTGCCCTCTTAACGCTTCAAAACTCATGGCCCCCGTGACATCGGCCCAGTCCAGCAAACGCCGCGCATCGTCCAGCGCCAGGCAGGCCAGTCCGGTCATGCACGGCGTACCATTAACCAGGCTGAGTCCCTCTTTTGCTCCGGGTCGATAAGGCGTGAGTCCGGCTCGCGTCAGGGCCTCACTGGCGGGCAGGATCTGCCCTTGGCATTCCGCCTCGCCTACGCCAATCAGCGTCAGGCTAATGTGTGCCATATGAGTCAAATACCCCACCGACCCCTGTGAGGGCACCTGAGGAGTAATGTGCTGGTTCAGCAACGCCAACAGCCGTCGCACCAGTTCAACCGACACGCCGGATTTCCCGTGGCTGTAATTCGCTATCGCGGCGCATACGATGGCGCGGACTTCCTGCTTCGCCAGCAGCGGCCCGACGCCGCAGGCATGACTTAATAAGGTATTGCGTGACAGCTGACTCAATTCTTCTTCCGCCAGCATGATATTGCACAGCGCACCCAGCCCTGTGTTAATGCCGTAGGCTATCTGACCACTCGCGACGATGTGTGTCACAATCTCCCGGCCCTGGGCAATGCGCTGCCAGGCATGCTCGCTCAGCACCAGTTCGGCATCATGGCGGGCCACCGCGACCACCTCCTGCCAGGTTACGGGGGCATCCCCCCAGATAACAACGCGACTCATAACACAGACTCCGGTGTATGGTGGCTGGAGATAAACTGCCTGAAGCGCGCCGAGCCGCCCTCGCCGAACATCTCATCTGGCGTGCCCTGGCAGTCAATGCTGCCCTGATGCATAAACACCACGCGATTAGACACGTGACGGGCAAACCCCATTTCATGCGTCACCACTAACATGGTGCGTCCCTCTTCTGCCAGACTGCGCATGACCTTCAGCACTTCCCCCACCAGCTCCGGGTCAAGCGCCGAGGTCGGCTCATCAAACAGCATCACTTCCGGGTCCATGGCTAGCGCGCGGGCAATGGCGACGCGCTGCTGTTGCCCGCCTGACAGTTGGGCCGGATAAAAGCCTTTGCGATTAAGCAGGCCGACGCGTTCCAGTAATTGCTCGGCCTGAGCGATGCAGGTTTTCTTATCGCGTTTCAGGACATAGTGCGGCCCTTCAATCACATTTTGCAGCACGGTCATATGCGACCAGAGATTAAAGCTCTGAAACACCATGCCAAGGCGTGAGCGCAAACGTTCGACCTGTTTGGGATTAGCGGCCAGTTGATGCCCGCGCGCATGGCGCTTCATTTCAATGGTTTCCCCGCCGACGCTTACCACGCCGGAATCGGGCGTTTCCAACAGGTTAATGCAGCGCAGCAAGGTGCTTTTTCCCGATCCACTGGCCCCGAGAATAGAAATCACATCACCTTTATGGGCCTGTAATGAAATCCCTTTCAGCACCTCCATGGTGCCGAATGATTTATGAATATCGCTGGCGGACAGCGTAACGGTGGATGAATCCTGCATCTCATTCCCCTCCAGTGATGGGCTTAACGGCCGCTAACGGCTTCTTTGCTGGCTGATGAACCGGCGTCAGACGACGCTCCAGCAGGGCATACAGCTGCACGATAATAAAATTAAGGATCAGATAAATCGCGGCGGCACACAGGAACACTTCCATCGTGCGGTAGGTGCGCTGAATAATCTGCTGCGCCACCCCGGTGACATCCCACACGGTGACCAGGCTGGCAAGTGCGGTGGATTTGACCAGCAGAATGGCTTCCGTCGAATAGGCGGGCAAGGCATAGCGCAACATGACCGGTGCAATAATGCGCCTCAGTAGCAGCCAGCGCGACATACCACATGCCATACCGGCTTCCACCTGCCCGGCTGGCACCGCCAGCAACGCACCACGCAATATTTCTGCCGTATACGCTGCGGTACAAAGCGATAGCGCCAGCACGGCACAGCTGAACGGCTCTCGTAAAAATGGCCAGACAAAACTGTGCCGAATCACGCCAAACTGCCCCAGGCCGTAATAGATTAAAAACAGCTGGATCATTAAGGGCGAGCCCCGAAATACCAGAATATAGCCACGGGCAAAACCGCTCAGGATACGCCAGCGGCTCATCCGCAGTGCCAGAATGCCCACCGCCAGCACCCCGCCGCACAGGAATGAACTGATGAACAGGCCGAGCGTGACCGGCAGTGCGGCGCTTAACCTAAGAAAGGTATCAGCAAGAAAGGCAAAATCGATCATGGTGCAGTTCCTTAATGCTGTGCCGCTGTCCGGCTTAACCAGGCACGGCCCAGCCGGGCTTCCGCGCGCAGAAAAGCCCGATTCGACAGTATGGTTAACAACAGATAGCATCCCCCGCCGATCAGGTAAAAGGTGAAGTAGTCACGCGTCGACCCGGCCGCTATCTGACTGGCGCGCATCAGTTCCACGATGCCGGTCACCGAGACCAACGCAGAGTCTTTCAGGCTCATTTGCCAGACATTGGATAAGCCCGGCAGCGCATAGCGCGCCACCTGAGGCAGCAGGATGCGCTGGCGAAGACGCCAGCGTGACATGCCTATCGCCAGCGCCGCTTCCACTTCACCGTGGGAGAGCGCCAGCCGAGCCGCACGATAGACTTCTGCCTGATAGGAACCTGAAATAAGCCCGATCGCCAGAGCACCGATCAGAAACGGCGGCGCTTCAATAAACCCTTCCGCACCGAATAACTGACCGATCTGCGTGATCAGGCCCGATCCACCGAAGTAGAACAGGTAGATCACTAACAGCTCCGGGATGCCGCGAAAAATCACCGAATAGCCCTCGCCTAACCAGCGTAAAGGGCGATGAGACGACAGTTTCGCGGCGGCGATGGCTGAGCCCACGATGGCACCGACCATTAGCGCGACCAGCGACAACAGCAACGTGGTAAGCGTTGCGCTGACAATCAGCCATCCCCAGCCCTCTGCGCCAAAACCCAGCAGGTTCATCATGCTCGACCTCACTTATGGCGTAACGTCAGTTTTAAACCATTTTTCGCTAAGTTCTTTCACCGTGCCGTCAGCCAGCGCAGCCTTAATCGCGTCGTCCAGTTTGGTCTTCAGGTCGTTGTCCGCCATGCGCACACCCATAGCTTCGCCTTCACCCCAGATGGGACCGCCGAGCTGTGGACCGCTGAAGGTCAGGTTGCTGTTGTCTTTACGTGTCAGCATCGATTTGGCAAAGGTCACGTCATCAAACACCGCGTCAATACGTCCGGCCTGCAAATCCAGAATGGCATCGGCGGAGGTGGTGTACTCGCGTATGTCAGCCACGCCCTTGAAATATTTGTCGATAAAAGGCGTATATACCGTGCCGGAAGCAATACCGATGGTTTTGCCTTTCAGCGCGGCTTTTAACGGTGCCAGCGCGGCTTCAATCTCTTTCTCATCGTCATGCAACTTCGTCACGCCCTTGCCCGGCGGCAACAGCGTGCCTTTGACGGTAATAAAGGTCGCGGGTGTGGAGGCGTAAGGCAGGGTGAAGTTGACCACTTTTTTACGATCCGGCGTGATCACGATGGCATCCATGATGACGTCATATTTGCCGGCATTCAGCCCGGCAATCATGCCATCCCAATTCTGAACCACCAGCTTGCACTCCATGCCCATACGTTTGCACAGGTTGGCCATCAGCTCAGGCTCAAAACCCCCAAGTTTGCCGCCGGGCAGCGTCAGGTTCCAGGGTTCATAGCTGCCTTCCGTGGCTATCGTGATCGATTTCCACTCTTTAGCCTGCACCGCAACGGTGCTGAGCAGCAGGCTGGAAAACAGGGTCGTGAGGCAAAAACGGCGAAACGCTACGTGGTGCTTCATACGGCTTCTCCTGGATGAAAAAGGTTTTAACAGCATCGATGTTGTTTTAACAAAAAATTCACAAGATGATGAGTCATGTATATACAAGTTAACGTTATCGAGTTCATTGTCGGCTTGATGTTTTTGTGAGCCAGACACGATAAATAACAACGGGGTTTCGTTCAGAGGTTACTTGTACATACAAGCTAGCAAAGGCCGTGCCAGATTGGTCGTTATTCTCCCCAGCAGCACAAGGGTTGGGTGTTGCAACAGCCGACAGACGGATGCACAACAAACGTGCAAAGGCTGCACGAATTTAGCGCAAAAACCGTCTGGCGGCAGGTTGTGGGTTCATGTTAAGCGGCGCGGATAAGCACCCTGGGTTTCTGTCAGCACTTCTTAGGTTTTTTGGGGAACCGTCTCAGGGTTTAACCTGACCGCTCAGGCCACCCGCCACCTGCGGACAGTACCTGAACGGGCGGTATCCCACGTGCAGCACGCTGTGCTGAGCGTCATCGTTCCGCGTTATCGGGAAAGGCGTAAAAAGCGGCTGCCGGTAGGCGCGCGTCACGCCCGGCGAGGCAATGCCATGACAATGGGACTGGCGTGACAGACACACATCACGCCCGTTAGTCTCATGTCGCCGAAACAACCCGCCTGGCTGTTTCGGTTGCTCGGATTACGTCTCAGCCCATTTTTCCCTGTTCGAGAAAGCTATGCAGCAGCGGCTTTAACACCTTCTTCAGCTGCGCAGCGCGCGCTTCATGCCAGGTAAACGGCGGGCTTTCATCCATATAGTTGATTTGCGACAGCTCCAGCTGCACGGCCTGAACCTGCTGCTGTGGCTGGCCGTAGGCGCGCGTGATATAGCCACCTTTGAAACGACCGTTGACCACCCAACTGAACTGATCCTGCGCACTGCACACCGAGGTCAGCCCGTTAATAACGGCGCTGCTGCAGCTGGCCCCGTCGTTCGTGCCGATATTGAGATCCGGCAGTCGGCCCTCAAACAGACGCGGGATTTCACTGGCAATGGAATGCGCATCAAACAGTAAGGCGTAACCAAACTGCGCTTTCATTTGTGCCAGCGTCTGCTGGATCTGCTGATGGTAAGGCTGCCAGATAGTCTGAACGTAGCCCTGGCGCTGCGCCTGCGTGGGGGTTTTACCTTCAGCAAAGGTGGGCGTACCGTCGAACAGGGTTTCGGGAAAGAGCCCGGTCGTGGCGGTGGTATAGAGCGGTTGATTATCGGAAGGGCGATTGAGGTCGATAACAAATCGTGAGTAGCGGCCAATGATAATACTTGCCCCCATATCACGGACAAAATCATAAAGTTGAGGAATGTGCCAGTCGGTGTCAGGTAAACTGCGGGCGGCCTCGCTCAGTCCGTCCTCAACGTCCGGCGTCAACAGCGTACCGGCATGGGGAATGCTGACCAGTAAGGGAATGCTGCCCTGCGTGAAATGAAAAGGGGTCATTGTGTTTCTCCGCGATAGATGACGGTACAGGGCAGTTCGCCGCCCAGCCAGTAAACGAGTTCCGCCGGACGTGCCAGCGGCCAGTGGACAAAACTGGCCACTTTGCCCGCTTCGAGCGAGCCGTGACTCGCCTCCAGTCCCAGTGCCTTCGCCCCCCACAAGGTGACGCCTGCCAGCGCCTCTTCCGGTGTCATGCCAAACAGGGTGCAGCCCATATTCAGCATTAAACGCAGCGACAGGGCCGGAGAGGTGCCCGGATTGGCATCACTCGCCAGCGCCATGGGCACGCCATAGTGTCGAAACAGCGCCACAGGCGGACGCTGCGTTTCCCGCAACAGGTAAAATGCACCGGGCAACAGCACCGCGACAGTACCCTGTTCAGCCATCGCCTGAACATCCTCTTCGGTGGCATATTCCAGATGATCGGCTGAGAGTGCGCCATAGCGCGCGGCCAGCGCCGCACCACCCAGCGCAGACAACTGCTCCGCGTGAAGCTTTACCGGTATCCCCAGTGCCTTAGCCCGCTCAAACACCTGCGCAACCTGCTGAGGTGAAAAAGCCAGATGTTCGCAAAAGGCATCCACCGCATCAGCCAGGCCTTCGGCTTTGACCTGAGGCAGAAGGCGTTCGCAGATAATTGCGATCCAGCCATCAGGATTCTGTTTAAATTCCGGCGGGAAAGCGTGCGCGGCAAGGCAGGTTGCCTGCACATCTGCGGCCACCGTGTTACGCAACTGACGAATAGCGCGCAGCATGCGTAATTCACTCTCTTTATCCAGACCGTAGCCGGATTTGATCTCGACGGTGGTCACGCCCTCGGCCAGTAAGCGATTCAGCCGCCAGCGGGCCGATGTAACCAGTTCCGCTTCACTGGCTGCGCGCGTGGCCCGAACGGTAGAGAGAATCCCTCCGCCCTGTGCCGCAATGTCCGCATAACTGACTCCGTTGAGACGTTGTTCAAATTCCTGACTGCGGTCCCCACCAAAAACCAGGTGAGTATGGCAATCGACCAGTCCCGGTGTGATGATACCGCCCGCCAGCCGGTGATGTTTTTGCGCGATAAAGGCAGGCATATCGGCTGCGGCCCCTACCCACACCAGCTTGTCTGCCTTCACCGCCAGCGCGCCCTGTTCAATAATCGCGTAGCGGCCGCCGCGCATGGTCACCACATCGGCACCGGTCCACACACTGTCTACCTGGAGTTCTTCTGCCATTCCTGCCTCTCGTTGTTCTCGCCGTTTACAGTCTGTTTTAAAGTATGTATATGTATATACAACTACATCCCTTGAGGATCAACTATGGCAATTTTTTTTGCGCCCCGCGCACTGCTGGCGGATGGCTGGCATAAACAGGTCCGCATCAGCGTCAGTCCCGCTGGATTGATTGATGCCATCACGCCCGACAGTGATGACAGCCAGGCAACACGTCTGGACGGCGAGGTGATCCCCGCTATCGCGAATCTGCACTCCCATGCGTTTCAGCGCGCCATGGCCGGCCTGGCGGAAGTGGCGGGCGATCCGCAGGACAGCTTCTGGACCTGGCGTGATCTAATGTATCGCATGGTACAGCGCCTGACGCCACAACAGGTCGGCGATATTGCCGCCCTGCTGTACATCGATATGTTAAAAGGTGGCTACTGCCAGGTCGCAGAGTTTCACTACCTGCATCACGACGTTAACGGCCAGCCCTATGCGGATGATGCGATGCTGCAGCAGCTGATTGCCGCCGCCGATATCGCAGGGATTGGTCAGACGTTACTCCCGGTGCTTTACAGCTACAGCGGTTTTGGCGCGCAGCCTCCTGTGGCGGGACAGAAACGCTTTATTCAGCAGACCGACCGCTACCTGCAACAGCAGTCGCGCCTGCAGGCGTGGGTGAAAGACAAGCCGCTGCACAACGTGGGCCTCTGTTTCCACTCGCTGCGGGCAGTGAGCGAGGCGCAAATCCACGAGGTGTTAACCGCCAGCGATCGCTCGCTACCGGTTCACATTCACATTGCCGAGCAGGAAAAAGAGGTCAACGACAGCCTGGCCTGGAGCGGCGAGCGTCCGGTGAGCTGGCTGATGAATCGTTTTGAGGTCGATGCACGCTGGTGCCTGATTCACGCCACGCATCTTGATGACAGCGAAATCACGCGCCTCGCTGACAGCGGTGCGGTAGCCGGGTTGTGCCCGACCACCGAAGCCAATCTTGGCGACGGCATTTTCCCGGCGGTGGACTATATCGCCCAGGGCGGCCGCTGGGGAATTGGCTCTGACAGCCATGTTTCGCTCAGCGTCCAGGAGGAGCTGCGCTGGCTTGAATACGCTCAGCGTCTGCGCGACCGCCGCCGCAACCGCATTACGCTGGCAAACCAGCCCTCGGTTGGCGATTTGCTGTGGCAGCAGGCGGCGGCGGGCGGCGCTCAGGCCTGCGGGATTAAGAGTGGTTCCCTGGCCGTCGGGCAGCGCGCCGACTGGCTGGTATTACGTGATGCAGCCTGGCTGGGCAGCGTGGATGAACGCGCCCTGCTCAACCGATGGTTATTTGCGGGCCAGCGCGATCAGATTCGCGACGTGTATGTGGCGGGCAACCGGGTGATTAGCGACGGGCATCATGCTGCAGAAGACGCCTGCGCAGCCCGTTTCGCCCAGGCAATGGCGGCCCTGCGATGAGACGTGTTTTTTCTCTGCAAAGTTTACCCGTTAGCCGCTGGCGCAACGGCGGGGGCGAAACACGCGAAATTATCCGCTTTCCCCCTGATGCCGCCGACTTCGCCTGGCGAGCCAGTATCGCGACCATCGCCTGCGACGGCCCGTTTTCGACCTTCAACGGGGTGGATCGCACTATTACGCTGCTAAACGGCAGCCCGGTCCTGCTTCACGGCGCGACATGCGAACACCGCTTGCTGCCTGAAGTCCCCTGGGCTTTCGCGGGTGAATGGGCGCTGGAGGCCAGTCTGCAAGGCAACGAGCCGAGTCAGGATTTTAACGTGATGACGCGGCGGGGTGAATGGCGGGCGCAGGCCCACGTCGTGACGGAAGCCGTGGTGAGCGAGCACGGCGTGGCATGGGTTTTAGCCGGAAAATGGCACATCGCAGGTGACACGCGGTTAGACGCACAGCAGGGTGCATGGTGGGTGGATCACACCACCCTGTTACAACCCGACAGCAGCGATGCCAGGCTGTTGTTCGTACGCCTTACCCGTGTGCTTTGAAGCGCCCAAGCAGCTTGTAACGCGAGCCTGGATAAAGCAAGCGCGCGTAGGTCACAATCTTATTGTCGCTCCAGGTCTGGCGGCGGATCAGGAGGCACGGCTCATGCTCATCAATCGCCAGGTGTTTACGTTGACGCGCATCTGGCATCACCGCCTCAACAATGTGTTCGCCTGCCGTTAACGGCGCAGCCCGCATCAGGTAGGTATAAGGCGTGAGCGTATGGTAATCCTGGGCCAGATAGTCCGGGGCCAGCTGTGGATTGACCAAACGGTCCTCTAACTGCACCGGCAACTCGTTTTCGTAATGCACGATGAGCGAATGAAACAGCGTTTGCCCGGTGGTCAGCCCCAGCAAAGAGGCCTGCTCAGGATCGGCTTTGTTCTGGCCCATCGTCAGGATTTTGCAACTGTGCTGATGACCGCGCTGGGCAATTTCATCGGCGATGTTGTGGACTTCGAGCATCGCCGTATAGCCTTTCATTTCGGCGACAAACGTCCCCACGCCCTGCATACGCACCAAAAACCCTTCGCTGGTCAGCTCACGTAAAGCACGATTGATGGTCATTCGGCTTACGCCAAGCTCATTGACCAGCTCGCTTTCGGAGGGGACCCGCTGATTGGCTTTCCAGTGTCCTTCACGAATCTGGCTGACGATGGCCTGCTTGACCCGCTGATAAATGGGCGCCGGTTCATCGCTCATGGCGGCCGCCAGTTGTGCAATTGCCGTATGCTCGGCCATAACGTCTTCCTTTCACTGATAATGCTCAGAGTTTACTGCCTGAAGGGCTGGATGTATATACATTCAGGCGCGCCATCAGCACTTTATCCGTGCACCTGTTGCCTGATAAAGGTGCAGGAATAACGGTGATCATTTGTCCTCCCCAGAACTGACGCCCGATCATTTTTGTGATCGGTTTGGCACGCCGCTTGCAACTTGTATAGACAAGAATAGACAGTTATGTTTCACTCGCTTTATTCAGTTGATCAGGGTCAATAAAGATGCCCTGTGGCAACCCAACCCTTGTATAGACAGGAGCAGGTTATGTCAGGTTCGACTCAGGTATTACACCTGGTTCCAGGTAACGTCGATCTCGCGACGTTACGCGCAATTTATCAGGGCAACGTCACCCTCAGCCTTGACGATGATGCCCGCCGCGCCATTGCCGAGGCGCACCGTACCGTCGAAGCGATCGTTGCCTCCGGCAGTGTGGTTTACGGCATTAATACCGGTTTTGGCAAACTGGCACAGACACAAATCCCTGCGGCTCGTCTTGCAGACCTGCAACGTAACCTGGTGCTGTCTCACAGCGTGGGGTTAGGGAATTTACTGCCCGATAGTGTGACGCGGCTGGTTGTGGCCAGTAAAATTATCAGCCTTTCGCGAGGTCATTCCGGCGTGCGCATTGAGCTGGTCGACGCCCTGTTGGCTCTGTTTAATGCCGGCATCATGCCCTGCATTCCGGAAAAGGGCTCGGTGGGCGCCTCGGGCGATCTCGCGCCGCTGGCACATATGTCGCTGATGCTGCTTGGTGAAGGTCAGGTGCGGGTCAAGGGCGAACTGATCCCCGCCACAGAGGGCCTGGCCAGCGTCGGCCTGACGCCTTTTGTACTTGGCCCTAAAGAAGGCCTGGCATTGCTCAACGGCACTCAGGTTTCCACGGCCCTGGCGCTGCGTGGCCTGTTTGAAGCCGAGAACCTGTTTGCCGCAGGCTTAATGGCGGGCGCGCTGTCATTAGAAGCCATCAAGGGGTCGTTAAAGCCTTTCGATGCGCGTATCCATCAGGCGCGCGGCCAGCATGGCCAGATTGCCGTCGCCGCCGCGGTCACCCACCTGATTGAAGGAAGTGAGATCCTGGGATCACATACACACTGTGGCCGCGTACAGGACCCCTACTCTATCCGCTGCGTACCGCAGGTGATGGGCGCCTGCCTGGATAATCTCACACATGCCGCCCGCGTCCTGCAGATTGAAGCCAATGCTGCCTCTGATAATCCGCTGGTTTTCAGCGAAACCGGCGAGGTGATCTCCGGTGGCAACTTCCATGCTGAACCGGTGGCGTTTGCGGCTGACATTATTGCGTTAGCCATTGCCGAGGTTGGGGCGATTTCTGAACGTCGGCTGGCCCTGCTGCTGGATACTGGCCTGTCCGGGCTGCCGCCTTTCCTGGTGCGCGACGGAGGCGTCAACTCCGGCTTTATGATTGCCCAGGTTACCGCAGCGGCGCTGGCATCCGAAAACAAATCGCTGGCCCATCCCGGCAGCGTAGACAGCTTACCGACCTCGGCCAACCAGGAAGATCACGTTTCCATGGCGACCTATGCCGCTCGCCGTCTGGGCGAGATGTGCTTTAACAGCGCCGCCGTGGTGGGCATTGAAGCGATGGCGGCCGCACAGGGCATTGAGTTTCATCGTCCCTTGCAAAGTTCTGCCCTGATAGAGCAGGCCATCGACAGCATCCGCGAACGCGTGGCCTTCCTTGAGGAAGACCGCCTGCTGGCTCCGGACATCGAGGCGATGCGTCAGTGGGCAAGCCGCTGCGACTGGCCGCAGGCACTCACCGCATTGTTACCCAGCATGGGCACACATTCAGTTAAATAAGGAATCCGTAATGAGCGAAACCCTGACAAAAGCGGTGGCACGCGAGATTCGTGCGCCGCGTGGAAATGAACTGCACTGCGCCAACTGGTTAATTGAAGCGGCTTACCGCATGATCCAGAACAACCTGGACCCCGACGTGGCAGAACGCCCGGAAGACCTGGTGGTGTACGGCGGTATCGGTAAAGCCGCGCGCAACTGGGAATGTTTTGAGCAAATTTTACGCTCGCTCCAGCTGCTGCAGCCGGACGAAACCCTGTTGATCCAGTCGGGCAAACCCGTGGGTGTATTCCGTACCCATGCCGATGCGCCCCGCGTCCTGCTGGCCAACTCCAATCTGGTTCCCCACTGGGCCAACTGGGATCACTTCCATGAGCTGGATAAAGCCGGGCTGATGATGTATGGCCAGATGACCGCTGGCTCCTGGATTTACATCGGTGCCCAGGGGATTGTTCAGGGTACTTATGAGACCTTTGTCGAGGCAGGACGGCAGCATTACAACAATGATTTAAGCGGACGCTGGATCCTGACCGCCGGTTTAGGCGGCATGGGCGGCGCACAACCCCTGGCAGGCGTGCTGGCGGGTGCCTGCGTGCTGGCGATAGAGTGCCAGGAGTCGCGTATCGATTTCCGTTTACGTACGCGTTACGTCGATCATAAAGCCACCTCGCTGGATGAGGCGCTGGCCCTGATTGACGCCGCCACCCAAGCGAAAAAAGCGATCTCCGTTGGCCTGCTGGGCAACGCCGCAGAGATTCTGCCAGAACTGGTGAAACGCGCGAAAGCTGGCGGACCTAAGCCCGATATCGTCACCGACCAAACTTCGGCCCACGATCCCATCAATGGCTACCTGCCACTGGGCTGGGACGTTGCACGCTGGCAGCAGGAGCGGGAAACCCATCCCAAAGCCGTAGAAAAGGCCGCTCGCGCGTCCATGGCGGTACATGTACAGGCGATGCTCGACTTTTGTCATATGGGCATTCCTACCGTGGATTACGGCAATAACATTCGCCAGGTCGCGCTGGATGAAGGCGTCAGCAACGCGTTTGACTTCCCCGGCTTTGTGCCTGCCTATATCCGCCCTCTGTTTTGCGAAGGCAAAGGGCCGTTCCGCTGGGTGGCGCTGTCTGGCGATCCTGAAGATATCTACAAAACGGATGCCAAACTCAAAGAACTCTTTCCTGAGCATAAGACGCTGCATCGCTGGCTGGATATGGCGCAGGAACGTATCGCCTTTCAGGGCTTACCGGCTCGCATCTGCTGGCTGGGGCTGGGTGAGCGCCATCTTGCCGCGCTGGCGTTCAATGAAATGGTGCGCACTGGCGAGCTGAAAGCGCCGATCGTGATTGGTCGCGATCACCTGGACTGTGGCTCCGTCGCTTCGCCAAACCGTGAAACCGAGGCCATGAAAGATGGGTCGGATGCGGTGTCAGACTGGCCGCTGCTCAACGCTCTGCTCAATACGGCGGGCGGCGCGACCTGGGTGAGCCTGCATCATGGTGGTGGCGTGGGCATGGGATTCTCACAGCACTCCGGTGTGGTCATTGTGTGCGACGGTACGGAAGCGGCTGATGCCCGCCTTGGCCGCGTACTGTGGAACGATCCCGCGACTGGCGTGATGCGTCATGCCGACGCGGGCTACGAGCTGGCACAGAATTGTGCGACAAAACATGGTCTGAACTTACCCATGCAATAAACCACAACGCCGGTATTTTTAGATACCGTTAAGCTGAAAAACGCTGTTCCGGGGCATGCATGTCCGGAACAGCGGAGTAAAACGCATGAACAGGTTTACTCAGACTTAGCGGAGTTCAGCGTAATACGATCTACAGGCCCGACAATAAAGGTAGGTGGGGAACCAGGTCAGAAAGAACCGGGTAAGTGAGGTTACGCAGAACGGCCCAATATCACCCCCTATCATCATGCGGTTGACACAAACGTTTTTGAACTGGGCCAGCGTGATTTTCTCTGAGACTTTTTTGCCGCCAGCAATCGGCCTGCCATCACCACCATTAGCGTCGATCGGGTGGCTATGGGCCAACGCGCCGCAACCCTGCTGGCTGACCGTATCGAGCAGCGCCCGGTTGAAGAGCATTATTGATATCGGCTTTCATTTAATAAAACGCGCATCGGCATAAAATCTGCCATGCCTGCACGCTTGTTTATTACTTATTCCTTTTTGATTTAGCGCATTGTCCATTTTATCGCTTCTGGCGATAGACGCGCTGTCGCGCGGCCTCTAAAGTGAAGCTTCCTGAATGATATGGAGCGCGATACTGCATGACTCTTTCCTCTGCCCTACTCGATGATGCGCTGCGCTGGCGCCACCAGTTTCACCGCGAACCCGAACTGGGCTATCAGGAACATCAGACCAGCGACAAAGTTGCTCATGAACTTGAGCAGGCGGGCTTACAGGTGTTTCGCGGTCTTGCGGGTACGGGTGTGATTGGCACGCTGGAAAATGGCACCGGGCCGGTTATCGGCCTGCGGGCGGATATGGACGCACTGCCAATTAACGAAAAAGGCGATACCGCCTGGCGCTCGAGTAAACCCGGCGTGATGCATGCCTGCGGGCATGATGGTCACACCGCCATTTTGCTGGCGGCGGCGAAACAACTGGCGGCCACGCGCCAGTTTAGCGGCACAGTTCATTTTATCTTTCAGCCAGCGGAAGAGAACCTTGGCGGTGCCCGCAAGATGGTTGAAGAGGGGTTGTTCACACGTTTCCCTATGGATGCCGTTTACGCCATGCACAACTGGCCGGGCTTACCGCTGGGTTCGCTGGCGGTGAACGCCGGTGCGATGATGGCCTCGCTGGACGCCTTTGAAATTACCCTGAGTGGTAAAAGTTGCCATGCTGCTATGCCGGAAAGCGGCGCCGATCCGATGGTGGTAGCAGCTGAGCTGATCCTGGCCCTGCAAACCATTCCGTCACGTCGCCTGTCGCCGCTGTCTTCTGCCGTGGTGAGCGTCACCCAGATTCACGGCGGCGAAGCGATTAACGTCATTCCAGAACAGATTGTTCTGCGCGGCACCGTGCGTTGTTTGCAAGACGATGTACGCAATCGGGTTCATACGCTTATCGATGATTTTGTGACGACGCTGCCGAAACCCTTTGGCGTTTGCGGGGCGATTCGCTGGCTGCCTGGCTATCCGGTGACCACCAATCATGCCGGCCCGGCTCAGCAGGTGCATGACGTCGCCGTCAGGACTTTGGGCGAAGAACAGGCGCGCTGGCAGGTGAATCCCTCTATGGCTTCGGAAGATTTTGCCTGCATGCTGGAAGCCTGCCCCGGTGCCTATTTCTGGCTTGGCGCAGATGGTGCCACCCCATCCGCACCGCTACACAATGCCCTCTACGATTTCAACGATGCGCTGATTCCCACCGGTATTCGCTTTTGGCAAAACCTGGTGGAACACGCACTGCCGCAGGATCGCAGTTAAAAACCGGCCGCCGTCAGTCTTTCCAGACCCGCGTCCAGCGACGCACACTGAGCGCTGGCGCGCAGGCAGCAGGCAATTTGCAGTCGGAGAGCCTCAGGAAGAGGACGCTGATGATTCAGCACCTCTTGCGTCCAGCGGGCCGTTTCGGCTGCGGATTTGTCAGTTGGCAACGACACAGCGACTTCCGGCTGTCTCTCCACCCAGACTTCGGCCTGCTGCCCGTCGCCACCCACATAGCTGATGGCCGGGCAGCGCTGCGGATTAGCATAAACCTCGCCTTCTGTGCCGTTCAGCAGAATCGCCGGCGCATCAATCGCGCTAAAAAAGGTTGCGACGCGCGGTACATACTCCGGGTGAGACACACTCGACAGGCGCAGTGCCTCGCGTTCAGCAAACGGCGTTGCCAGCTTCGCCAGCGTATGGGCGCTGTTACGTACGCCCATCCGCCAACGTAACGACAGCTGTTTTGCCATGGGCGGACAGAGGTTATCGATGGTGATAAAGACCAGCTCACCGTTGTCGAGTTTTGACTGGGCCTGCTCAGCCGTGGCGACCGGCGCGATGCCCAGCGCCGCAAAGACGGCTTCACTGGTGACACGCGTTGCATCCTCACTCACACCGTGAACCAGCACGGGAAAACCGAGCCTGTTAAGCACCAGCGCCAGTAATGGCGTCAAGTTGCCCTGACGCCGCGCGCCGTTATAGCTGGGGATGACGATAGGCATCGGCCGACCGGCTGGCGCATGCAGGCGCATCACCCGCGACTGCATCGCCTGATAAAACCCGCGCATTTCCGCTTCGCCTTCGCCCTTGATTCGCAGAGCGATTAAAATGCTGCCCATTTCAAGATCCGGCACTTCGCCGTCCAGCATCGCGCCGTAGAGTGCCACAGCACTGTCGAAATCAATATCACGGGCGTGATTCTTACCCCGCCCCACTTCTTTGATAATTTTATTCAGTTCCATCACGCATTTCCGGTCAGTGGCAACGACTTAACGCCGCTTCGCACGCGGTTTACGCGTGCCGGTATGGGGTTTGGTGCTTATGGCCTCGGGTTCGGGCGTTACCGGCTGCTCAATCGAAAACACCGGCAGCGCCGCTAACAGTCGGCTCCCGTAAGCTTTACTCAACAGGCGGCGATCGTAAATAACGATCTCACCGAAACACTGATGGCTGCGGATCAAACGTCCTACCTGCTGAATCAACGTAAAAGAGGCGCTGGGTAAACTTTGCACCTCAAACGGATAACGCTTTAGGCTCTTCAGCCATTCACCCTCGGTTAAAATTACCGGACTGTCTATGGGTGGAAAAGCAATTTTATGAATATGGACCTGGCTAAGCAGCTCGCCTTTTAAATCCAGCCCTTCTGCAAACGACTGCAGGCCGATCAAAATGCTGGTATCGCCCTGTTCTACCCGTTTACGGTGCAGCGCGATCAGGCGGCTGCGCGGCTGATCGCCCTGTACCAGCATCGTCAGACGGAATTCCGGTAGCGCCTCGACAAACTGCTGCATGGCGCGTCCGCTGGCAAACAGTACCAGCACTCCTTTATGCTTTTCAGCCTGCATTTGCTGGCGAAAAAAAGCCGCCATTTCCGCGATATGTTCCGCTTCATTTGCCATCAGAGGTTCGTAGCGCATCTGCGGGATCACCAGCTTGCCTTGATCGACATGGCTAAACGGCGACTCCAGCGCCACAAAACGGTCGCCCGCCTTTTCATTTAGCCCGGACATCTCCTGCAGACGGCTAAAGCTGTTTAATGAGCGCAGCGTGGCGGAGGTCACGACGACGTGAGGGATCTTACGCCAGAGCATTTTTTCCAGCTGATCGCAGACGCGAATCCCCGCGCAGTGGAACAACAGATGTGCCTGACCGTCACGCAGTTCCCGGGTAATCCATTTTGAAACTGGCGCACCAGAGGCTTTTTCCATGGCGGCCAGCCGCCACAGTTTGCTGATGGATTCAAACCAGCCAAAGTGGCGATTAAGCTGTAATAAATTGCGGTGTAAACGCACCAGATCGACGCTCCCGGTTTGTTCACTCAGGGCGTTAATCAGCCCTTCACTCAGCCCGCGTAGCCCGTCGCTCAGCTTGAACAGCCGCGCGCACAGCGCCAGCAGCTCGTCAGGTAATGCGCCCAGGACAAAGCGAAATTCGCCCGGCTGATTGTGCGGCGGGAGTAACGGGTTTAACGCCTCACCGATGGTGGCTAACAGTTCGCGGAGTTCATCGCAATGGGCTTTAAGACGTTCGGGGTTAGCCAGCGGTGGCGGCGATTTAGGCCGCATCTGGCTCATTATCGCCTCCACCAGCTTCACAAACAGATCAAGCTGCAGGCTGGTCCAGCCCGGCGTGATATCTGCGCTCATCTCCAGCGCATCACGCGCCACTTCCGGCAGATGGTGCCCTTCATCCAGGACCAGCATCAGGTTTTTAGCCGGAGGCAGCACCGACTCGTTTTCCATGGCCGCCATCACCAGCGCGTGGTTGGCGACCACCACATCGACCTGTTCGATTTCCCGACGCGCAATGAAGAACGGGCATTCGCGGTACCAGCGGCAGTGCACGCCAAGACAGCTGGCTTTGTCAGTGGACAGACGTTGCCACAGGCTGTCACTGACGTTTTCCTCGCTGTGATCGCGCAGGCCGTCCCACTGGTAGCGGTCCAGTGACTTTTGCAGCCGTCCGCACTGGATCTGTTCTTCTTTGGTGCTGCTGATCGCCTCATCGTCCAGATAGAAAAGCAGGTCGGCCTGCTGATTATCGTCTGCCACCAGCGCAGCCAGATTGCGCGGGCAGACATAGCGCCCGCGCCCAAAGGCCGCAGTAAAGGTTAAATCCGGAATGATTTTCTTGAGCAGCGGCAGATCTTTGCTGAAGATTTGATCCTGCAACGCCACGTTTGCCGTGCTGATTACCAGCCGCTTCTCTTCTGCGCGGCTGACGGCGATGCCGGGAATAAGATACGAAAGGGTTTTGCCCACGCCCGTTGGCGCTTCTACTGCCAGATGGCGGCCGTCATCGCCCGACAGGCATTTCGCGACCTCCGCGATCATCTGCCGCTGGGCCGGGCGAGGAATAAAGTCTGGCACCTGTTGCTGCAGCGCTTTATACCACTGTGCTATCTGGCTTTTTAATGCTGCTGTCAGGGCCATGTTAAGATTACCGCTTTACTAAATGACCTGTATTTTTACACAGTATCGCAGTGCCGTCAGCTTTCAGGTCTGTTTTTTCGTGCTGGCTTCCGAAACGGCGGCGCATGCTATTGGCTAAATGCCAGGATGCACACTGCCGGTGAGCGTTGCCCAGGGCTTCAGACTGCATGAGGCTGACGCACCCGTTCCGCGCGCAGGCTTTTATTGCAGCAGCTTGAACATCACCGTTGTCGCGTCCAGTTCGCCGTGAATGGATTGTGCATAGGATGGAATCGACCCCGCGACCTGCCAGTGCAGGGCACGATAAAGATCGCTGGCGACATCGCCCGTTCGCGTATCCAGTACCAGTAAATTTTTCCCCTGCTGGCGTGCCCGTTGTTCGGCCTGCTGCATTAGCCTGCGCGCAATCCCCTGCCGTCGCGCCTGTGGGTGCACCAGCAGCTTGCTGACTTCGGCCCGATGGCCCCCATTGGGCATGGCGCTGTAGTTGAGCATAACGGTCGCCACGACGCGGTCATGCTGGCGGGCGACCAGCAGTTCACTTTGGCCTTTTTCCAGCCCATCAAGCTGTCTCTGCCAGAAAAGCTGCATGACCGCAGTGTCGTCAGGATCGATAAAACCCACGCTGGCCCCGTCGGCGACACAGGCCTGTAAAACCTGAACCAGTTCGGGTAAGACCTGCAGTGCCTCACCGGCACTGAGTTGCTGATATGTCATCATGATTTACACACCACCAGTAAGTAGCGAGCGCCTTCGGTAAGATGCGCCTGAAAAGCAGACGCGCCGGTCAGATGGAAGCGCAGGCTGTCGCCCGGCCCCAGTAACCAGCTCTGGGCACCCATCGTTATGGTCAGTTGCCCCTGACGCATCCAGATATGTTGCTCCATGCCTTGCAGCGGTGGGGCATCATATTCGATGCGCGCGCCGGGCCGCAGCGTGCCTTCTATAAGTTCACAGCGAAAATTATGGGCGGGCGGTGAAACGTTGCGGCGGCTAAATCCTGTCGCTTCATCGTTCCATACCGGCTGATGTTCACGGGGGATCAGCAGATCGCTGCCCTCTTCGACTTCGCTCAGCAGGCGCGACATCGTCAGGCTATAAGCAACACACAACCGGTTAAGCAGTGCGGCCGTTGGGCTGGTTTCCCCGCGCTCGATACGCGATAATGTTGGCCGGCTAATGCCCGTGGCGGTAGAGAGTTCATCCAGTGACCAGCCCTGTTTGAGACGCAATTCTGCCAGGCGAGCCGCTAACCGCTGTTCCGTATTATCAAAAGACATTCTTATCTCACTTATGAAAATAAAATCTCATAATTGAGATAGAACAACATTTAAGCGCAGCCGTCAAGTTGTACACCTAAAAATTGGTTGTACAACTTAACAGGCTTCGTTATGGTGGTCTCACTCAGGTCAGTGAAAGAGGTAAATATGACCGTATACAGTATCGGCGATGTCGCCGAGCGCTGTGGCATAAACCCGGTTACCTTACGCGCCTGGCAACGACGTTATGGGCTCTTGAAGCCACAACGCACCGAAGGCGGTCATCGACAGTTCGATGAAGAAGATGTTCAGCGTATTCAGGAAATTATGCGCTGGATTGAAAGTGGAGTTCCAGTGGGCAAAGTCAAAGCGCTACTGGAAGGTGGAGATGTTGACGCCCATGATGGCTGGACGGCCATGCAGGACGAACTCATCAGCATACTGCGCCATGTAAGGCCGGCTAAGCTACGCAATAAAATCGCCTTAATTGGTCGCGAATATGCGGTCGATGCCCTAATCGATCATGTTTTTATGCCTATAAGGCAGAAGCTCAGTCTTGATCAAAATACCGCACGCACCATGTGCAGCCTGCTGGACGGCATTTTGATCGACTATGTGGCGTTTTGTCTGGCTTGCAATCGTAAAAAAGCCGGTCAGGAAGCGCTGATTATTGGCTGGGGCATTGAAGATCGTACGCGCATCTGGCTGGAAGGCTGGCGTTTATCCCAGCATGGCTGGCGCATTGATGTGCTCGCAGAACCCCTCGACGTTCCCCGTCCGGAGCTGTTCCCGGGGCTGAATATGTTTGTTTTTACGGGTAAAAGACTGACGCGCCGCCAGCAGGAACAGTTGGCACACTGGCAGGAACAGGGATTCTCTGTGCGTTTGCACGACGTACACTGAGACAAAAACGCACGCTCGGCACTATGACGGCTGCCTTGCGCGCGCTATCATCCCCGCCTCGACGTCATCACCCTCAGGTTATTTATGAACTGGAAAAAAACCTTTTTTGCCACGCTGTTCGCCATTATGGCTATCGGCGGCACCAGTGGACTTATGCTGGTTGGCTATTCACTTATCGTTCATTCACGCTAAAACGGCGCTGGAGCCGCTCAAAAAGCCGATCGCTAACGATGGCCAGCAGCGCCACCAGCAACGCTCCCTGAATCACGTAGGCCGTATTAAAACCACTTAAACCGATGATGATGGGCGAGCCCAGGCTTTTTGCCCCGACCGTGGAGGCAATCGCGGCCGTGCCAATGTTGATAATGACGGCGTTGCGTATCCCCGCAATAATCACCGGCGCCGCCAGCGCAAGTTCCACCTGCCACAAGCGCTGCCAACTGCTCATGCCCACACCGACTGCGATCTCACGGCTGCTGGCTGGGACACCATCAAGCCCCGCTAAGGTTCCGTGCAAAATCGGCAGTAACCCATAAAGCAGTAATGCCACAATAGCAGGCCATGCGCCAAACCCCATGACGGGCACGGCAATCGCCAGGACCGCGACCGGCGGGATCGTCTGTCCGGCAGCGGCAAGGGTTTCCAGCAGCGGCCGGAAAGCCCGCCCCGCATGGCGAGTCACCATTACGCCACTTCCCACGCCGAGCATAATGGCCATCAGGCTGGCGGTCACCACAAGAAACAGGTGCGCCAGGGTGAGCTGCCAGAAGCTATCCTGCTGATAGAGCGGACGGGCAAGATCGGGAAACCAGGCGGCGAACAGCGGACCGCTGTAAGGCATTGCCGCCAGCAGCCCCAGATAGAGCAGCACCAGCCACAGCAGAGGATCGGCTAACCGTCGCATCACTGGCCCTCTGAATGATGAAGCAGGTCGCTAAAGTAGAGAACGCCCAGGGGTTGCTGATGCGCATCCACCACCGGCAGTTTATCCGTGCCGCGGCTGATAAATTGCGATAGCGCCTCACGTAGCGTCAGTTCAGCGGTGACCGGCTCGGCCTCCAGCCATTCCCCACGGCGCACCGCACTTCCCACTTGCCCAAGCGCCAGCCGCCGCAGCCCCATTTCACTGCGCCCCAGAAAATCACGCACAAAGTCATTGCCTGGCTGGGTCAGCAGTTCTATCGGTTTGCCCTGCTGTACAATCTCACCATCGTGCATCAGTACGATGTTATCGGCCAGGATCAGGGCCTCATCGATATCGTGCGTGACCAGCACGATAGTGCACCCTGAGAGATGGTGAATGCGCAGCATCTCCTGTTGCAGGGCACTGCGCGTCACCGGGTCCAGTGCGCCAAAAGGCTCATCCATCAGTAGCACCTCCGGATCGGCCGCCAGCGCCCGCGCGACACCAACGCGCTGCTGCTGTCCACCTGAAAGCTGATGCGGATAGCGGCTGAGTAAGGCAGGATCTAAATTCAGTAGTGCGATCAGCTCGGCAATGCGTTCACGCCGCCGCGCTTTTGACCAGCCCAGCAAAGCGGGCACGGTGGCTATATTCTTTTCAATCGTCCAGTGTGGAAACAGACCAATCGACTGAATGGCATAGCCCATACGACGGCGCAATGCCTGCGCATCCAGTTGGCGAATCGACTGGCCCGCAAAACGGATGTCTCCCTGGTCATACTCCACCAGGCGGTTAATCATTTTCAGTGTGGTCGACTTACCGGAGCCTGAGGTGCCCAGCAGCACGCTAAAGGTGCCCTGTTCGACGGTCAGCGACAGGTTTTTCACCGCGGCTTTACCGGCAAAAAACGTGGTGACGTTATCAAACTGAATCATCTTTTCTCTCCAGCAGGGAAATCAACAGTCGAAATAACGCATCCAGCGTCACCGCCATCGCGATAACCGGTATCACGCCCAGCAGCACTAAATCCAGCGCGTTGCTCAGCAGCCCCTGGAAGATAATCGCGCCGAATCCGCCGGCACCGATAAGGGCTGCCACCACCGCCATGCCCAGCGTCTGCACCACCACCACTCGCACACCTGCCAGCCATACCGGCAGGGCCAGCGGCACATCCACCGCGAAAAACTGTTGTCTGCCAGTCAGCCCCATGCCGCGCGCACTTTCGCGCACCTCCGGCGGCACCTGTTGCAGTCCGGTGACTACGCTGCGTACCAGCGGCAACAGCGCATACAGCACCAGCGCAATCAGCGCGGGCGCCATGCCAATGCCGCTGATTCCCCACGTGCCTGTCCATGGAAAGCGTTTTGCCAGCCCCGCCAGCGGGGCGATTAATAAACCAAACAGCGCCACGGAGGGCACCGTCTGAACCACATTCAGCACGCCGAATACGCTGCTTTGCCAGCCAGGATAGCGGTAAAGTGCACTCCCCAGCGGGAAGGCGATCAGCAAAGCAGGCAGCACGGTCGCGGCTAATAGCGTCAGATGACGCAGTAAGGCCGCATCAAACACCGCCTGGCGATTGGCATACTCTTTCAGTAAGGAAAGATGGGCCAGCTGGCCGCTGAACAGCAGCCAGAGGGGAAGAAGCCATACCAGGAGATTCAGTAACAGCTGCCACACTTTATGACGGGTTAACGCCCGTGCGGTGTCCGTGATCAGCAACAACGTGACGGCACTGGCGCACCACATGCCGCTTGCAAAACGGGTGCGCGCTAACCGGCTGCCCTGTTCGGCCAGTATCCTGGCCTGATCGCCGCTGAGCCAGATCATCGCGGCCAGCAGCAGGGCTGCGCTCATTAACTGCAGCGCAAAACGGACACGCGTTGGTCTGGCCCACACCAGCAACCACAGCAAAGCCAGCAGGGGCAGAATCACCATGCCATGCGCCGTTTGCCAGAACATCAGCGGCTGCCCTGCCACCAGACGATTGGCGGCAAAACTGACAAACGGCAGGCAGCTCAGCATCAGGCTCAGTAACAGAACCAGCACCAGGGCCACCGGCTGTCGCCTTGACCGGTTTAGCGCCTCCCGCGATAGCAACATCGGCTACAGCAGCTTGTTCTGAACTAACCACGCTTTCGCCACGCTGTTGGCATCCTGGCCCTCGACTGCGATTTTGGCGTTCAACTGCTGCAATGTTTTTTCATCCAGCGCGCTGAAAACGGGCTTTAGCCACGCGTCCATTTGGGGGTAAGCCTTGAGGACCGCTTCACGCACGACCGGTGTGGGAGCATAAATGGGCTGAACGCCTTTAGGATCGCTCAGGGTTTTCAGACCCAGCGCGGCAACCGGGCCATCGGTACCGTAAGCCATGGCGGCGTTGACGCCGGAGGTTTGCTGCGCGGCGGCGCCAATAGTGACGGCGGTATCGCCTCCCGCCAGCGACAGCAACTGATCCTGCTTAAGCGTAAAGCCATAGGCTTTTTCGAATGCGGGCAGTGCATCGCCGCGTTCGATAAATTCCGCTGAAGCCGCCAGCTTAAAGGTGCCGCCTTTTTTTAAATAGGCGCTGAGATCGTCCAGGGAGTTAAGCTGGTTTTTCTCGGCTACATCATTGCGCACCGCGATGGTCCAGGTGTTGTTAGCCGGTGCGGGCGTCAACCACACCAGATGGTTTTTCTCGGCATCCAGTTTTTTGACTTTTTCATAGCCTTCCCGGGCATTTTTCCAGGCACTGTCTTTTTCGTCGTTAAAAAAGAAGGCGCCGTTGCCGGTGTATTCCGGATAGATATCCAGCTCTCCTGCGGTAATTGCCCCCCGCACCACCTGAGTGGCACCGAGCTGGATTTTATTGACAGTTTTGACGCCGTGCTTCTCCAGCACCAGCAGAATGACATTGCCCAGCAGGGAACCTTCCGTATCAATCTTGGAGCCCACCCGTACCGGATCGGCAGCGTGCGCCATCCCCAGACTAAGCAGTAAAACGCTGATGCCGACCAAACCGCGCATGTTTGCCATGTTACTTTCCTTATTAAATCATTCACCTGGAGTTGCGGTTGGCCGTGTGAATACCGTAACAGGCGCGCCCACCGTTTTTATTTGCTGCAATAAAAGCGTAGCCTGGCAATCGCATTGCGCGACCTGTTTTGTCCTGAAATCAGATACCGCTAAACCCTGACCGCACTGGTCAGGGTGCGCAGGTTAGGCCGGGAAGTTGAAACGGTCGAGATAGGCAGGAATACGGGGAAACGTATGGAGGAACCAGGGCGTAAACTGCTGCGGCTGCTGCTGCATTTGCTGTGTAATGTCCTGCATCGAGCGATAATCAAATGCGTCCGCCTCTTGCGGATTAAGCTGTGGCAGCTCGTCGCTGACCGCGAAAAACACATGACCGTACTCATGCTCTGTCAGCCCGTTACTGAGCGGCAGGTTATAGCTCAGCTCAAAGATGGGGGAAAGCGACAGCGTCATCCCCATTTCTTCACGCAGGCGACGTTCGGCCGCATCTTTGGTGGATTCATGAGGATAAGGATGTCCACAGCAGGTATTACTCCACAATCCGCCGCAGTGATATTTATCACTGGCGCGACGCTGAAGCAGTAGCTCTTGCCGGGCGTTGAAAACGTACACCGTTACCGCGCGATGCAGTAATCCTTTTTCATGCACTTCCAGCTTTTCCATTTTGCCGGTGGGACGATCAAGATGGTCGACGAGGATAACTTCAATAGCAGACATGAGGATTCCTTGAGTTTATTCCTCATTATTCTGGCACAAGATCGGAGGGGTTGAGGGGATAAAATTGTGCTGTTTATGCACAAATCTGTCAGAGGACGGCCCTGACGGCAGAAAACGTCAGGCCAGCCGAGGCTGGCCTGACTGTCGATTACAGTTTGAAACTCTGTACGACCTGTTCCAGTTGAAGACTCTGCGCTTCCATCGCCTGAGCGGCAGAAGACACCTCTTCCACTAACACGGCGTTCTGCTGAGTCGTCCCGTCAAGCTGTGTGATCGCGACGTTAACCTGCTCGATGCCCATGCTCTGCTCACGGCTGGCGGCCATGATCTCGCTCATCAGCGTCGTCACGCTGCTTACGCCCTGCACCAGTTCGTCCATGGTCTGGCCTGCCTGTTCAACCAGTTGACTGCCTGCATCGATATTAGCGACTGACTCTTCAATCAGTTTTTTAATTTCGCGGGCTGAGTTGGCTGAGCGCTGCGCCAGGTTGCGCACTTCCGATGCGACCACGGCAAAACCCCGGCCTTGTTCGCCAGCACGTGCCGCTTCAACAGCGGCGTTCAGGGCCAGGATATTGGTCTGGAAGGCGATGCTGTCGATGACGCTGATGATATCGACCACCTTACGCGAAGAGTGGTGAATCTCGCCCATGGTCGTTACCACCTGACGGACAACCTCCGTTCCGCGCGCCGCAACCTTCGAAGCCTCACCGGCCAGCTGGTTAGCATGGGTAGCATTGTCGGCGTTCTGGCGGACGGTGCCGGTCAGCTGCTCCATTGAGGCCGCCGTTTCAACAATCGAACTGGCCTGATCTTCCGTTCGTGACGAAAGGTTAGTGTTGCCGCTGGCAATTTCACGCGACGCTGCGGATATGGCCAGCGCACTGCTGCCCACCTGCTGCATTAACCCCTGTAGGTAACTGATAAAGTGGTTAAAGCTCTGCGCTACCGCATTAAACTCCGGGCTGTTACTGGCTGGCAGACGCTGGGTTAAATCGGCACCGCCGGTCGACAAGGCTTCGATATTTTGGTTGAGCATGCTCAAACGCTTCATCATTGCGCGCATAAAACCCAACAGCACCAGCAACAGAATAATGGCCAGTGGGATCTGCACCAGACCCAGGCGCATCAGCATATTGTGAGACTGGGCTTTCAGCAGGCTGGACGATACGCTACTGGCCAGATACCACGGGCTGCCCGGAATGGCCTGCAGAAACAGCGTTTGCTCGCCGTCATTGCCGCTGTAAGTGGATTCGGTTGACTGCGTGCCTGCACTGGCAAGCAGCGCTTTGAGCGGTGCAGCCATGGGGTTTTGCAGGTCGCTCAGGTTTTCGAGTTTTGGCGTGCCGTTAACCAGCGCCGCATTTCCCACGACTTTGCCGTCGGCCTCAACGATCAGTACGTCTCCATGAATCGCCTCGCCCATTTTTTTAGCCAGTTGGTTGAAGAAACCCAGCGTAACGTCGATGGTTGAAACGCCCCAGACGGAGCCGTCGCGGTAGATTGCCATGGCGCAGTTGGTACGCGGCTGTGGGCTGGCGGCGTCCTGATAGGCTTTTGCCCAGGCGCACTGCCCTTTTGGTGCCGCCATACCGTCTTTATACCAGGGCTGCTCCCAGTATTTGTCGGCTGCATCAGAGTTCCAGTAGGTATTAACCTGCAGCTTGTTGCTGGTATCGCGTGCAAAAAAGCTGCTGTCTTTCTCTTTACCCGCCTCCCGACGATTGGGTAAAGGCCAGATCCCGCCGCCGAAGACGTTACTGTCCTGATACTGGTTGACCAATGCTGGTAATAAGGTGTCGATGGCGGCGCTGTCGATCACCGACGCGGCCTCGGTGATGGCACGTTGCTGTGCCTGCACACGGTTCATTTGCTCAACAATGCCCGTTGCCAGGGAATCCACCTGATAGCGAATCAGGCGGCTTTCATTGTCGACCAGTTGCGGTGCGACAAACTGGTTGATCACCCAAACAGTGATCAACACTAGCGCAACAAAGAAGCCGATGAGTGTTGCTGTGAAGCGGGATTGCGTGGTCTTTAACATCATTGTTCCCCTGGACCTTTCGTGGCGCTATTGCCTGATCGGGGTTAACGGCACGGCAAAGGGGAACTTGAGTAGACCAGATCACAAATTTAACAAGTCATTTAACAATAAAGAAATTTAATTACGCCAGGTCAGTAACTTTTTTTTAACCCAGGCGGTATCACCGCCCTGTCTGCGGTGATTATTCTGTCTTCACGACCTGCTCGCGCGGGCGGAATATATGCGTATTCCCGCTGGCGGAGAGCCGCTCACGCAGGTGCTGCCCGCCCTGGGCTTCGCTCTGGGCAAACTGGCGTTCCGCTTCGGTGACTGGCGTGGCCCACAGCAGCGTTGGCCGGTCACCCTCGCGCCGCGGCAACGAAAACTGGGCACTTTCCGGGGCCAGTTCGTTCGCTAACAGGTAACTTTCAAACCCCACCGGTGCCACCTCGGACGCCAGCGTATGTCCCTCACCCAGCCAGGTCAGTCGCGCCCAGGGCAGATGCACAAATTCCGCCAGTGCACTGGCCATCTGTACCGCATTGCTTTCTGTCATCACCTCGCCATCGACCGCCATCGCCAGCTCTGCGCGGCGATACTGTGGTGCCAGCTCATCAAACAGAAAATCGACCTGCGGCATGGGACGAATGCTCATACCCAGCGTCAGGAAATACCAGATTCCCTGGTGATAGTGCTGAGACAGGGCCATGGGCGGCCAGTTACCCTGATCGATAGCATAGTATTTTACCGACTCACCAAACTGCGCCTGATAGCAGCCCAGTAAATCCTGTTGCACCTTGTCCCATTCACTTCCGTCGTGCCATTCACGCCAGAACTGGCGCTGCTGTTCGGCAAGCGCATAGTAATGATTGGTGGAGGCAGACCCGAGCGGTGCGGTAAGGCGGTTCTTTTTGATACAGCCCGCTGAAAAGCTGACCTGTTTATCCTGATACAGGCTCCAGCCTGGGATCACCGCCAGCAGTTGCCCGTAGTACCACAGTGCCGCACCCGCATCGCCCGGTTCCCAGAGTATTTGCAGGCCCGCCGCATCCAGTGGCGGTTCAGCGTCCAGATTACGGCAGTATTCCGCACTCAGCAGAGGGGCAATGCCCTGCTCCATGGCCTGATGATCTTCCTCGACAGGGGCAGGTAGCAGGTTACGTAACCAGCAGCCACGCACCGCAAACTGGCTACGAAACAGATCGGTGGGCCAGATATAGAAATAAGCAGTACGCGCATCCTGTTCGACAATGGCCGTCAGGGTGCGCTGCTGATTGTGGACTTCAGCAATCAGTGGTTGATACGTCATAGCGCCTCGACAATACTTGAGGAATCCATTTTCCCCGAGGTTAGAGCAGGATCACGTCTGTCGCTATGACAGGCAAGGGTAAAACTCTCAAAGTGGATGTGTTCAGGCAGGATGAGAAGCAGAGGTGTAAGAACCGCTCCCCGAAGGGGAAACGGTTCTTACACCTGCAAGGCCAGGGAGGCTGGCCGTGCTGAGGATTACTGGTAGGTAAACTGGGTGTTTTGCGTACGGACAGAGTCCAGACCAATCATCACGTTGAATTTGCCCGGCTCGGCAACCTGCTTCATCTGCTGATTCCAGAACTTGAGCGCATCAACGTCAATCTTGAAGGTGACCTGCTGGGATTCACCCGCTTTCAGCATAATGCGTTTAAAGCCGTGCAACTCTTTTACCGGACGGCTGATGCTGGCAACCGGATCGTTCAGGTAAAGCTGAACTACGGTTGCACCATCCACTTTTCCGCTGTTAGTTACGGTGACGCTGGCATCAATGCTGCCGTTGTGCGCCATCGTTTCTGATGACAGCGTGACCGGCGATACGGTGAACATGGTGTAGCTCAGACCATAACCAAACGGATAAAGCGGGCCGTTTTCCGCATCATAATAGTGTGATGTGTACTTGTTCGGCTTGGCAAAATTGTAAGGACGACCGGTTGGTAAATGGTTGTAATAGATCGGAATCTGTCCCACTGAACGGGGGAAGGACATCGGCAGTTTACCCGATGGGTTGTAATCGCCAAACAGCACATCCGCGATAGCATTGCCCCCTTCCGTGCCGCTGAACCAGGTTTCCAGCATGGCATCGGCCATTCTGTCTTCATCAACCAGCGTCAATGGGCGACCATTCATCAGCACAATCACCAGCGGCTTGCCTGTGGCTTTCAATGCGGCTAACAGCTTCTGTTGCGAAGGTGGGATCATCAGATTACTGCGGCTGGACGCCTCGTGCGCCATGCCCTGCGCTTCCCCTACCGCCGCCACGATCACATCGGCCTGCTTCGCCTTTTCGACGGCCTCATCAATCATGGCCTGCGGCGAACGCGGATCGACGGCTACGGCCGGTTCATACATGTTGAGGAAGTCCTGAATGCCTTTGTTATCTGACACATTGGCACCTTTGGCATACAGCAACGTGGCTTTGCCTTCCGTCGCGTTTTGCATGCCCTGCAGCAGCGAAACTGACTGTTTGGCGACGCCCGCCGCCGACCAGCTTCCCATCACGTCACGCTGGCTGTCGGCAAGCGGTCCGATTAAGGCAATGGTGCCAGATTTCTTCAGCGGTAAGGTATCAAGGCGGTTTTTCAGCAGCACCATACTTTTGCGCGCCACGTCACGGGCTTCAGCACGGTGTAAACGGCTTTCCGCGTTAGTGTCCTGCGGATCGCTCTCTTTCGGTCCAAGGTGACTGTAGGGATCGTTAAATAATCCCATATCGTATTTCACGTTTAATACGTGCCGTGCCGCATCATCGATTTCGGCTTTGCTGACGACGCCACGCTTCACTAAGTCGGGCAAATACTGGCTGTAGTATTCATCGCTCATACTCATATCGACGCCAGATTTAATGGCGATACGTACCGCGTCCTGCGGATCGCTGGCCACACCATGCTTGATCAACTCTTTGATTGCACCGTGGTCGCTGATGGTGATCCCTTTGAATTTCCATTCATGACGCAGCAGATCTTTTAGCAGCCAGCTGTCGGCCGTGGCGGGCACGCCATTAATTGAATTCAGCGCGACCATCACGCCGCCGCTGCCGGCATCCAGCGAGGCTTTATACGGCGGCAGGTAATCCTGGAACATGCGCTGCGGGCTCATATCCACGGTGTTGTAATCCCGTCCGCCTTCCACCGCGCCGTAGAGCGCAAAGTGTTTCACGCTGGTCATAATGTTGTAGCGGTCCGCGGGGCTTTTGCCCTGCATCGCCTGCACCATGGTGCGTCCCATGGCAGAGGTTAAATAAGTATCCTCACCGAAGCCTTCTGAAACCCGGCCCCAGCGTGGTTCCCGGCTGACGTCAACCATCGGTGCCCAGGTCATGTTTAACCCATCGTCCGCCGCTTCATAGGCGGAGATACGGCCCACATCGTGCACGGCGTCGAGATCCCAGCTTGATGCCAGTGCCAGCGGGATAGGGAAAATCGTTCGCTGCCCGTGTACCACGTCATAAGCAAAAAACAAGGGAATTTTCAGGCGACTCAGCTGCATGACCTGATCCTGCATCGCGCGAATATCCTGACGCGTTACGGTATTAAAAATGGCGCCAACCTGACCTTTATGGATCATCTCACGCACGGCTTCTTTTGGCGTATCCGGCCCCACGCTGATTAACCGTAGCTGGCCGATTTTCTCGTCCAGGGTCATTTTTTTCAGCAGGTTGTTCACGTAGGCATCACGCGCCTGTTCAGTCATGGGATGGTGAGCGGTGGGCTCCCCGGCAAATGCAGGTTGCATAGCAAGGGAAACAGCGAGGCTAACAGAGCAAATCCATTTCATCAGGTTGGGTTCTCTTAAGTAACTGCGCAATATCGACTAAATGCAGGATGCCATCTTCAGAGCATAGCATGTAGCCTGCCGCTATCACACTGCGCCCAATGCAACTCACGTGCTACAGTAATGACGCATGCATAAGACAAGGGAATTGCCCATGATGACACCTTCTGCCCTGATCGCCGATCTCCGCCGCCTGGTCGGCTCTGGTAACCTACTTACCGAGGCTGCTCACACCGCCCGCTATCGCAAAGGCTTCCGTTCTGGTGACGGAGATGCTCTGGCCGTGGTCTTTCCTGCGACGCTGCTGGAACTGTGGCGCGTACTGCAAACGCTGGTTAATGCGGATGCCATTATTCTGATGCAGGCAGCCAATACCGGCCTGACTGAAGGATCGACGCCGCAGGGGAACGACTACGACCGCCCGCTGGTGATTATCAGTACTCTGAGGCTGGATAAGCTACAGCTGATCGATAAGGGCAAACAGGTGCTGGCTTTTCCCGGCAGTACGTTGTATCAGCTGGAAAAAATACTTGCGCCGCTGGGCCGTGAACCGCATTCCGTGATTGGATCATCCTGCATTGGCGCGTCGGTGCTGGGCGGCATCTGCAACAACTCCGGCGGTTCGCTGATCAAGCGCGGCCCGGCGTACAGTGAGATGGCGTTGTTTGCCCAAATTGATGCCCAGGGACGGCTGAAGTTAGTCAACCATCTCGGTATCGATCTGGGTACCTCGCCGGAAGAAATTCTGGGACGGCTGGACGATGACCGCTGGCAACCGAACGACGTTTTGCATGACGGCCGCCATGCGTCCGACCACGACTATGCCGAACGCGTGCGCGACGTCCATGCCGATACGCCCGCCCGCTTTAACGCCGATGCCCGCCGCCTGTTTGAAGCGTCCGGCTGCGCAGGTAAGCTGGCGGTGTTTGCGGTGCGCCTGGATACTTTTGCGCGCGAACCTCAGCAGCAGGTGTTTTATATCGGCACCAATGATGCCAGCGTACTGGGCGATCTGCGCTGTCATATGCTGGCGAATTTTAAAAACCTGCCCGTCGCCGCTGAATATATGCATCGGGATATTTACGACATCGCCGAAGTGTATGGCAAAGACACCTTCCTGATGATTGATAAGCTCGGCACCGACAAGATGCCGCTGTTTTTCACGCTCAAAGGCCGGGTTGATGGCTGGTTAAGTAAAGTATCGTTTATCAAACCCCATTTAAGCGATCGACTGCTGCAACGCCTCAGCCGTCTCTTTCCTGTCCATCTTCCCAGGCGCATGAAACAGTACCGTGATAAATACCAACATCATTTGATGCTGAAAATGTCGGGCGACGGCATTGCGGAAGCACGCGACTACCTGCGTGAGTTTTTTCGCGAGGGCGGTGGCGAGTTTTTCGAATGTGAGGGCAAAGAAGGGGCGCACGCCTTCCTGCATCGGTTTGCCGCAGCAGGCGCGGCGGTGCGTTATCACGCGGTTCATGCTGATGAGGTGGAAGATATTCTGGCGCTGGATATTGCTCTGCGTCGTAACGATAAAGCGTGGTTTGAAAACCTGCCTGATGAGATTACCCAGTCATTAAGCCATCGCCTCTATTACGGGCACTTCTTCTGTCATGTCTTCCATCAGGATTACATTGTGAAAAAAGGCGTTGACGTGCATGCGTTAAAAGAAAAGATGTTGGCCATTTTGCATACTCGCGGCGCGGAATATCCGGCAGAGCATAACGTCGGGCATCTTTATGAAGCCCAGCCGCAGCTGGCCTCGTTTTATCGCAAGCTCGATCCGACAAACAGCTTTAATCCGGGAATTGGTAAAACCAGTAAACTGAAAGGCTGGGCGGTAAAGCAGCCCTGATTGCGCAAAAAGCATATCGACACAGAGAAATACGGGCGGCTGGCAAAAACGGCCGCCCGTTTATTTAGCGAGGCTGCTCGTCTGACGTCAGGTCAGAAGCCGCGTCAGCAGCAACCAGCTGGCGGCGCTCAATAATCATGGTTTGCGGCGTAGACAGGACAATGCCCTCTTTGCGTAAGCGGGTCAGAATATCGAACAGCAGATCGCTCTTTGCCCCGGCGATCTGGCGCTGACTGGCGACGTTGCCGGTGACGCTCAGCACAATGCCCTGGGACGTAAGATCTTTGAAAGACACCGAGGGTTCCGGGTTCTCCAGGATGCGCTCGTTTTCCTCATATACCTTCAGCAGGATCTCCCGTACCCGCACCGGATCAATATCCAGCGGGAACGTTAACGTAATGGTCACTACGCCCTGAGCATTGCCCATGGTGGCGTTACGCACGTTCTGAGAGATGAACTGTGAGTTAGGTACGATCACCGTCGATTTATCCCCTAACTGAATTTCGGTGGCACGCACGTTGATGCGGCGAATATCCCCCTCAACCCCGCTGATCGTCACCAAATCCCCGACTTTGACCGGACGTTCGGTCAGCAAAATCAGACCGGAAATAAAGTTTTTAACGATTTCCTGTAGACCGAAACCAATACCTACCGACAGGGCACTGACGATCCAGGCCAGTTTATTCCACTGTAGCCCCATGATTGACAGCGTCAGCAAAATAATCAGGACATAGCCTACGTTGCTGAACAGCGTCACCAATGACATGCGCATGCCGCTGTCCATCGTGGTCTTTGGCAGGAAGTCGTTATCAAGCCAGCGACGTACCGAGCGCAGGATGTAAATGCCGACGATCAGGCACAGCAGCGCGTTAACCAGGTGCGCCGGGACAATATTCAGCGACTCAAGGCCCTTACCGCCCCAAAACTCAATCGCCTTTTGCAGCAGTTCAATCGGGGTTGAGGAGGCAAAGGTGCCGTTCAGCAACGCCAGGGCCACGAACAAGATCAGGAAGGTTTTGCCGATCGCCGCAAGAATGATGGCAACCTGCTGCAGGTGGCGCTCATCAATATTCAGTGAGCCCTGAATGCGCTTGCCCGTGGTGTTATTGACTGAGAACAGGCTTTCACAGCCGTCGTTAATCAGGTGACTGAGTATGTAAAACGAACCAAACAAAATGCCACACCACACCAGCTCGTAGCTTAAAAACCGCGCCAGCGTGACGTAACCAATCACCAGCGACCCCAGAATCGTCAGGGAGGTCAGCGTCAGGGCCATCTGAATCAGCCCGACCAGCGTAGAGCGCGCTTCCGGCGGCGTTCCTTCCTGCGCCAGACGCCGACGTACGCGCTTGGTGCGCATGCTGATTGCCAGCGCCGTGCTGCCGATGAGCAAGGCGGTCAGGCCATTGGCAAAAATACTGGTATTCAGGCTGGTGCCGGCGGTGTAGTTAAAGGACTCCACCGTCTGGAAAATAAACACCAACAGTGCGGTGATCGGCGGGAAAGGTTTCAGGGCCAGCGCCACCTCATTGGAAATGGTGGGTAAACGCCAGCTTGGGCGACGCGTGGACAGGAAGGCACGCCCCAGCCCGGCAATCAAACCGCTATAAACGCTTAATTCGACCAGGCGGTAAATAAAATCCTGCACGTCGCTGGACACTTCATCACGGCGGGTAAAGGCCTGGGACACAAACGCAAAGGTCAGTACCACCGCCGCCAGGCTGGTCAGGGCCACGGCGGTCGCTAAAAAGCTACGGCGCAGGCGTCCTTCCGGCAATTTGTTGATGCTGACCCAGGCTAAAAACTCTTCACCATAGCGGCGTCCCAGCGTCATCACCAGCACGGCGGCCAGCAACCAGCCAATCGTGCCAAGACGCCAGCCCGATTCCCAGGACAACGAGGCGGTATTCTTGAGCTCACTTAAGAAATCGCCAATTTTTTCATCGTCAAGATCCTGGCTGCTAAATACCGGCGACCAGAAACGCGGCCCAAAAATACTGCCGGAGTTAAGTGCCAGTTTGTTTTTTAGCTGATCGCGACGCAGGTTGACGATTTGCGATGACAGCATCAAGGCACTGTTTTTAATGCCTTCCGCCTGCTTAATCTGATCGTCGAGCTTACTTTTCTGACTTTCCAGCGCGCTGCGTTTGCGCGTGACGTCTGCCGTCTCTTTTACGCCACTCTCCGGCTTGGGTGCCGGACCAAGCACCGCCAGCTGAGCTTCGAGCTGCTGACGATCGGGCTGCAAAGCCTGAGCAAGCGTATCGGTATTGCCTGACAGCTCCAGCGCCATTTCATTAAGTCGGCTGAGCTTGTTCTCGTCACTTTCAACGGACACCTGGCTCTTAATTTTGTCGAGGATTTTCTGCATTTTGGGCAGATCGACTGACGCGTTGACCTTGGGCTTGTCATCGGGCTGCTGCGTCGCGGGGGTCGCCTGAGCCGGATCATCCGCGGCAACGCTTAACGCAGGCGCAAGGGTGAACGACGCTAAAAATATCAGAACAATAAACGATCGTAACGTAAGCATATGAATGAGATTCCGGCACAGTAATCAGGCGAATCACCCTCGCCATTTGCGGGTAGTTTAGGTGGTCGCCTGCCATGAAACTATAGGAATACCGATCAATATCGACCGGGCCGCCAGCAACGACCCGGCGAGGTTTTATTCTTCAGTAGAACCGCTGGCGGCGTTGCTGGCAACCTCACCCGCTTTCTGTTTTTTGTAGGCCAGCGCAGCAGCCGGAACCGGCGCAGCTTTGCCCGTTTCCAGCCAGTCACGCAGACGATTAGCATCGGCAAAATGAGTATATTTACCAAATGCGTCCAGTACCACCAGCGCGACCGGCCGGTTTTTAATCATGGTGCGCATGACCAGACAGTGTCCCGCTTCATCGGTGTAGCCCGTTTTGGTCAGCTGAATGTGCCAGCCATTTTTATAAACCAGATGATTGGTGTTACGGAACGGCAACGCATAGCTGGGGTGCGTAAAGACGGCGGTTTCTTCTTTGGTGGTACTCAGTTCGCCCATCAGAGGATACTCGCGCGTGGCTTTTAACAGCTTCACCAAATCCTCTGCGCTGGAAACGTTCTGGATCGACAGACCCGTGGGTTCCACGTAGTGCGTATGGTTCATCCCGAGCGCGCGCGCCTTGGCATTCATCGCCTTAATAAAGGCATTGTATCCGCCGGGATAAGCATGGGCCAGGCTGGCCGCCGCACGGTTTTCTGATGACATCAGCGCCAGCATAAGCATGCTCCGGCGGCTGATCTGGCTGTTCAGCTTCACGCGTGAAAACACCCCGCGCATCTCCGGCGTCTGACTGATATCAACCGTGACCATCTCGTTCATTGGCTGATGCGCATCCAGCACCACCATCGCCGTCATCAGTTTCGTGATCGAGGCAATAGGTCGCACCCGGTCGGGATGACTGGAGAATAAGGTTTTGCCACTCGTCAGATCGACGATCAGGGCACTGCCTGAGGCGATTTGCGGCTGAGCAATGGGGGCCATTTGCGACAGCGTGGTGGTCGCCTGTGCTGGAAGTGAGAAAACCTGCCCGGAAACGAGCAGCGCCAGCGTTAACAGTGAAAAGCGAATTTTTGCAGGCATCGTGGAAAAAAGACCCGGTTAAGATTGTGCGCTGTGAAAACACAGGCCGCCGACGACTGAGCAGGCAGAGCGCGGGCTGGCCGCAGCATCATACGCTGAAGCCGTGAACTTTTCCTGGTGAGATTGTTTCTGAGCGTTAAAAAGATGTTGCCGCTGGTGAAGCGGCAACAGGGTGCTAAAACAGGTTCGGGCCGTAGCCCCACAGAATCACCGTCAAGGCCAGTAAAACTTCAAACACCAGTACGCCGATGGCCAGCGTGGAACTGGAAAACCGCAGGCTCTCATCCCGGTCGATATTCAGAAACAGCGGAATGCCCACGTACAAGAGATAACCGGTATACAGCAACGCCAGCGCGCCCGCAAATACACACAGCCATACCAGTGGATAGAGCGCCACCAGGCCGCTTAAAAACAGCGGTGTCGCCACGTAGCCCGCAAACACGGTACAGCGCTGGACGCCGGGACGCTGAGGATAGTCACGCGCCATCCAGTGGATAACCCGCCCCATCACCGCCACGCCGCCCAAAATCAACAGATAAAACAGAATACCTAAGCCCAATGCTGTCAGCATATTCAGCTGTACATACTGCCCCTCACCCAGGTTCCAGCCTGACTGCGTGGTTCCGATCATGGCGCAGATGACCGGAATGGCCGCCATCAACAGAACGTGGTGAGTGTAATGGTGCGAAACCGTTTCGTTCTCTTGCTTGATAGTGCGCATTTCCTGATTAGGATGCGCTAACAAACCCCAGACATGGTTCATACGCTTACTCCTCTGATGCAGTTGGGCTACCCCGTTCTGATGCAGGAACCACGTAAGGGCAGCATTGCTTACAGTATAAACGGCAAGGCAATTTCTGTGGGCTTTGTGCAAAAAAACGGCAAAAAAGATCGCTTATTAACGCGTAAACGGATGACGTAACAAATCAGGTATAAACTGAAAGAAAATGTCTTCACACAGGGAGTGCATCTTGCATTTGGATATCAACGGATTAATTACGCAGTATGGCTATCTGGCACTGTTTATCGGCTGTATTGCCGAAGGAGAAACATTCTTATTGCTGGGCGGCGTGGCCGCTCATGAGGGGTTACTGCATTATTCCGGCGTGGTGCTGGCGGCAATGGCGGGCGGCATTATGGGCGATCAGCTGCTGTACTGGGTTGGCAGACGCTTTGGTACCCGTATTTTACGGCGCTTTAAAAAGCATCAGGACAAAATTGTTAAAGCCAACCGGTTGATCAAGCGCCGCCCCAGCCTGTTCGTGATTGGCGCGCGCTTTATGTACGGCTTTCGCCTGATTGGCCCGATTATTATTGGTGCAAGCCGCCTTAATCCGCTGAAGTTTCTGGTGCTCAACATCATCGGGGCGGCTATCTGGTCACTGCTGTTTGTCACGCTCGGCTATTTTGCAGGCGGCATTATCGCCCCCTGGCTGCACAAGCTCGATCAGCACTTTAAACACCTTTTATGGCTGGCTGCCGCCGTGGTGTTTGCCTTCGTACTGCGCTGGGCGATTCGCCACTGGAATAACCGTCGAGCTGACGATCAGTAACCCTTGAACTGCGGGTTCGCCAGCATAAAGCCACCGTCAATAATAAAGGACTGACCGGTGGTATAGGTGGCCCATTCGGAGCTAAGCCAGGCTACCATACTGGCAATTTCATGGGTATCACCTGGGTGGCCCGCAGGAATCTCAGGCATTTTGACGTTATGAGCATCGGCATCGGTCATTTTATTCATCGGCGTGGCAATCGCGCCCGGTGCCACCGCATTCACCAGAATATTGTGCGGCAGCAAACTCAACGCCATCGACTTGGTTAATCCGCCTGCCGCATGTTTTGCTGCGGTGTAAGCGACGGAACCCGGCAGCGGCGTATGTTCGTGCACGGAGGTGATATTAATGATGCGTCCGCCCTGCCCCTGCTTAATCATGTTGCGTGCCGCCACCTGCCCGCAGATAAAAACGCCATCCACATCCACGCTAAAGGTCTTACGCCAGTCTTCCCAGGTCACGTCCATAAAGTCGGCTTTGAAATTTGCTCCGGCATTGTTGACCAGAACGTCGATGCGGCCCAGCTTATCGATCAACTGCTGCAGCACCTTGCCTCCGGCGGGTGGATCGGCCAGGTCGAGCTGGATCATCTCGGCGCGTTGCCCACTATCTTCCACCCGTTTTGCCGTTCGCAGTGCGCCTTCTTCGTCCGACCGCCAGGTGATGCCAATATCGAATCCCTGCTCTGCTAACATTTCAGCACAACGACTGCCAATGCCTGAATCCGACGCGGTAACGATTGCCACTTTTCGTTGTGGTGTAGTCATGACGGTCTCCTCTGGAAGTGTATGAAAAGTATATACCGCAATGAAAATTGTGCCCTTAGCGGGCGGAGCAGCGGGCAGGTTAACGATCTGTGCCAGAACGAAGCGGTATGCAGGCGCCCGGCTATAGTTAAGGCTGACACTGACAGGGAGAAACCGATGAGTAAGGTTAAACGTAAGATTGACGATCATGGCGTAATAGGCGATTTACGCACCTGCGCGCTGGTCGCAAACGATGGCACTATTGACTACCTCTGCTGGCCGGAACTGGACAGCCCGTCAGTGTTTTCAGCCTTACTGGACAGCGATGAGGCAGGCCTGTTTTCCCTGGCACCCGACTGGCAAAACGCCCGTCGTCAGCAAATTTATCTTCCTGATACCAACATTTTACAGACCCGCTGGCTGTCTGAAGAAGGCGTGGCCGAAATCACCGATTACATGCCGATCTGCGATCGCGAGGATAAGCTGCCGCGTATCATCCGTCGGGTAAAAATGGTACGCGGCCGGGCGCGCTTTAACATGGTCTGTTCCCCGCGTCATGATTACGCCCGTGCAGACACGCGCGCTGAGGTACAACGTGGCTGTATTGATTTTCACGCCACCGATCAGCCGTCGCTGCGCCTGGCGGCGACGGTGGTGATGACGCTGGAAGGCAATCACGCCACCGCCAGCTTTGAGCTTAAAGCCGGTGAACATGCCGAATTCGAATTTGGCAGCGTACACGATGCCCACATCGAAAAGCTGGCCACCGCTAACTGCTTTGAAGAAACGCTGAGCTACTGGCGTGAATGGAGCAGCCGCAGCACCTATCACGGTCGCTGGCAGGAGATGGTACAACGCTCTGCACTGGTACTTAAACTGTTGACCTCCTGGCAACACGGCTCCATCGCTGCGGCTGCCACCTTTGGCCTGCCCGAGGAACTGGGCGGCGAGCGCAACTGGGATTACCGTGCCTCCTGGATACGCGATGCCTCATTCAGCATGTACGCCTTGATGCGGCTGGGTTACGTGGACGAAGCCAGGCACTTTACGGAATGGGTCGGTCGCTGTGTAGAGAACAGCCACCATGATGAAATGCGGCTGCAGGTGATGTACCGCCTGGACAGCAGTACGGATCTTCAGGAGATGTCGCTGCTTAACCTGTCCGGCTATGCCAACTCCAGTCCGGTGCGCATTGGTAACGGTGCCTGGCGGCAAAAACAGTTAGATATTTATGGCGAACTGATGGATGCCATCTATCTTTCAAATAAATACGGCGAAGCCATTTCTCAACGTGGCTGGAACCATGTGTCAGAGATGCTGGACTGGCTGTGCGATAACTGGCATCAGCCGGATGCGGGGATCTGGGAAATGCGCGGTGAGCCCGAGCACTTCCTTCATTCCCGCTTGATGTGCTGGGTTGCCCTGGATCGTGGCCTGCGCCTTGCGATGAAACGTTCACTGCCGATGCCCTATGAGCGCTGGGACAAAACCCGTCGCGAGATTCGTGATGATATCTGGAAAAATTTCTGGAACAGCGAACGCGGGCATTTTGTTTCTACCCGTCACGGTGAACACCTTGATGCCTCAATGCTGTTGATGCCGTTAGTCCGCTTTGTCGGTGCGACCGATCCCGACTGGATCGCAACGCTGGATGCCATCCAGGTGAACCTGGTGAGCGATGGCATGGTACGCCGTTATAACATCCATGAAACGCCAGCAGATGGGCTGACGGGCGCAGAGGGCTCTTTCGGTGCCTGCTCGTTCTGGTATGTGGAATGTCTGGCGCGTGCCGGACGCATTCGCGAGGCACATTTTGAGTTCGAGAAATTACTGAGCTACGCTAATCCGCTGGGTTTATATGCTGAAGAGTTTGACAGTCATGGCCAGGCATTAGGCAATACGCCCCAGGCGCTGACGCATCTTGCGTTGATCAGTGCCGCGTTTTTTCTCAACCGTAAGCTGAACGGGGACATTACCTTATGGCAACCATAAGGGCCTGTTTCCGCCCAAAATGGTAAAGAACAAAGGCGGATAACGCAGGTGAGTCAGGTAAAGTATTTCAAAGTGGTTAAAATCCTGATTCACAACATCAGTTTAATGAACATATAATGCGCAGCAGGTCATAGTGACCAGCATGGGTTCGATACATTGACAAGCCTGAAACATGGCGATAAAGACTTGTAAAATATGAAAAAAAGCATTCGCGCGTTCGCTTCACTTGCATTGGCTTTGGCGGCATTCAGTCAGTCAGCCCTTGCTGTTGTTTACCCTTTACCGCCGGCTAACAGCCGTCTGACCGGGCAAAACGTTGAAATTACCATTCCTGAGGACAGTAAATTGCCTCTGGAAGCTTTTGCAGCACAGTTTCAAATGGGCCTCAGCAATATGCTGGAAGCCAATCCGGGCGTTGACGTTTATCTGCCTAAACCTGGCAGCAAACTGATCATCCCACAGCAGTTACTGTTACCTGACGCACCGCGTGAAGGCATTGTGATTAACAGTGCTGAAATGCGGCTTTACTACTATCCGAAAGGCAGCAAAACGGTTGTGGTGTTGCCTATCGGTATCGGTGAACTGGGTAAAGACACGCCGCTGAACTGGACAACGACCGTTCAGCGTAAAAAAGATGGTCCAACCTGGACGCCAACGAAAGCGATGCATGCTGAGTACGCGTCTCGGGGTGAGAACCTGCCTGCTGTCTTCCCGGCTGGCCCGGATAACCCAATGGGGCTGTATGCGCTCTATATCGGTCGTCTTTACGCCATTCACGGTACCAACGCCAACTTCGGTATTGGCCTGCGTGTGAGCCACGGCTGCGTGCGTTTACGTGCCGACGATATCAAGTGGTTGTTTGACCACGTGCCGGTTGGCACGCGCGTACAGTTTATCAACCAGCCGGTAAAAGCCTCGGTTGAGCCAGACGGTTCACGTTGGATGGAAGTCCATAATCCACTGTCTACCACGGAAGAGCAGTTTAACTCTCGTGAGCTGGTGCCGATTACGCTGACCCAGGCCGTTGGCAAAGTGCTGGTCGATGGCAGCATCAACCAGTCTCAGGTGGATAAAGCCATTCAGAACCGCTCTGGTATGCCCGTTCAGGTTAACGCACCCGAAAACAACGTCGTGCCCGCGCCCGTTCAGATGACCGAAGGTGAAGATGCCGAGCCGAAGGAAGGGCCAATGACGCCGCTGACGTCACAGCCTGCTAATCCGGCCGCTGTACAGCAGGAACCTGCACCTCAACAGTCGCAGCCTGCCCAGCAACAGCCCGTACAACCGTCGCAACCGGCTCCAGCGGGTAACGGTAGCCTGTAAGGCTGTCCGTCTTCAGGTTGTTAAAAAGCCAGCGCAGGATAATCCGCGCTGGCTTTTTTTATGACGTCACCCCGGCCCGATCTTACGCGCTCAGGCCGCTACGCCGAGGGTCGTCGAAAGGTCAGCCAGCCTGCCAGCAAGGTAAAAACGAATACGATCAGCACCAGCAGTAAAAAACCGTGCGGATTCGAGGCCAGCGGAATCCCGCCCACGTTCATACCAAAAAACCCCGCCACGATATTAATCGGCAGCGCCAGCACCGTAATGACGGTTAACAGGTAAAGCGTCCGGTTACTCTGCTCCATCAGGCGAGCCGCAATCTCTTCCTGCAGAAGCCGGATGCGCTCCATCAGGCTGGCAAGATCGTTAAGCACCACGCTGAACTCTTCCGTAAACGCACGCAGCTCGCGAAGCGTGTCGCGGTTTAGCCAGGCCGGAGGCCGGTTGAGCAAGCGAAACAGTGCCGCCGGTTCCGGTGCCAGAAGACGCTGAATCCGCAAAAGCATACGTCGGTAATGCCCCAGCTCACTGCGGTTAGCTTTAATCGCCGTACTTAATAAGCGCTCTTCTATGCTGTCGACCACCTGACTGATACGCCGCACCACCTGTTCCAGCTGTAACTCCTGCTCGCCAAGAAGATAAAGCAGCAAGGCTTCTGCACTGGGAAAGCTGTGTCGGGTTAACCCCTGCTGCATCTTTTCAATCATCACCGACGGGCGATAACGGGCGCTCACCACCAGATTGCGCCGACACCAGATCCACAGGGTCGCATTTTGCGTACTGCGGTTTTCCTGATTGAGCGTGACATCGTTTAGCACCGCCAGCAACGCGCTACTTTGCTCCGCCAGTCGGGTACGCGGTGAGGCAGAGTGAATTTCGTCGAAGAAGTCATCATCCACCTGGAAGTGACTCTGCACCCAGTTCTGCGCGCGGGCATGATTCAGGTTGATATGCAGCCAGAGAAAGCCGTCGTCAGGCAGCGCCTCCCCGAGTTTGACCGCTTCACGGGCATTCAGGCGGACAGGGAGAGCGTCGGGAGAAAAGAGATAACCATGGATGAGTCCGGCCACATCATCATCAAAATCACGTTTTTGTGGGGGAAGAACAACGTCTGTCGCCATGGCAATCCTGTCAGCATCATCAATAAAGACTCCCAGCCTGCTGCAGTTTTGTTACAGCAAAATGACCTCGCACGGCGTAGATCATTTTTTTGTCACAAAAAGCGGGTATCAAACAGCGTTAACCAGATGTAAATCCGCATCTGCATCCGCTAAGAGGTTTTGCATGAGCGAAAACAGTTTACCCTCTTCAGGTTCGACTCATGGACGCCCTGATTTCAATGGCAAAGGTAGCCGCTTCACAAAAACGATCTTCATTGTTCTGCTGATCGCCGGTCTGGCTTTTGCCGGGTTTAACCTGTTCCACGATGTTGAAAAAACCAATACGCCCGTCACCAGTTATTTGCCGTTCTTTCTGCTAGGCCTGGCGTTGCTGATTGCGCTGGGCTTTGAGTTTGTGAACGGCTTTCACGATACCGCCAATGCGGTCGCCACGGTCATCTATACCCACTCTCTGACGCCCGGTGTTGCCGTGGTCTGGTCAGGGCTGTGTAATTTTCTTGGCGTGATGCTCTCCAGCGGCGTGGTCGCCTTTGGCATTATTTCATTGCTGCCCGTCGAACTGATATTGCAGGCCAGCAGCGGTAACGGCTTTGCCATGATTTATGCCCTGCTGTTCTCGGCGATTATCTGGAACCTGGGGACCTGGTATCTCGGCCTGCCCTCCTCCTCCTCGCACACCTTAATTGGCTCCATTATCGGTGTCGGCGTCGCGAATGCTATGCTGCACGGTCGCAGTGGCTTGAGTGGCGTTGACTGGGAGCAGGCCCTGAAAGTCGGTTATGCCCTTCTGCTGTCGCCGGTGGTGGGATTTGTCTGCGCCGCCCTGCTGCTGTGGACGATGAAGCTGTTTATTCGTAACCGCCAACTTTATCAGGCTCCGCAGAGCAACGAGCCGCCGCCCGTCTGGATTCGTGGACTGCTGATTCTGACCTGTACCGGTGTTTCGTTTGCCCATGGGTCGAACGACGGACAAAAAGGCATGGGACTGATCATGCTGATTCTGGTCGGCACCATGCCGATCGCCTATGCCCTGAACCGTTCTCTGCCGTCCGACCAGATACCCCGCGTTGCCGCACTGACCGAAGTCACGGCACAACAGCTGTTGCATATTCAGCCTGCCGCCACGCCCGCGCCTGTTCCACGCGACGTGTTAACCGCGTTTGTCAGCAGCGGGAAACCCAATCCCAACGTTCTGCCTGCGCTGGCCATGACACTGCACGACGTGGGCGATCAGATTCGCCGTTACGGTTCCATGGAAAATATTCCGGCGCAATCCGTAACCAATACCCGAAATCAAATGTATCTGGCTTCGGAGTCCATTAAGCATTTGCAAACCGCTAACGTCGCCCTACCGGATCAGACGCAACGTAACCTGAAAGCCGTCAAGACCGAGCTGGACAGCGCCACGCGCTTTATTCCGATGTGGGTGAAGGTGGTCGTTGCTATCGCGCTGGGGCTGGGCACCATGGTTGGCTGGCGACGAATTGTGGTCACCGTGGGCGAGCGTATCGGTAAAACACATCTGACTTATGCCCAGGGTGCCAGCGCCGAAATGGTGGCGATGGTGACCATCGGTGCGGCCGACGCATTCGGTTTGCCGGTGTCCACCACGCACGTTCTCTCGTCCGGCGTAGCAGGAACCATGGCGGCAAACCGTTCAGGCCTGCAAATGTCCACGCTGCGGAATCTGGCTGTGGCCTGGGTATTAACGCTGCCGGTTTCCGTCTTACTTTCGGCCCTGCTCTACGGGCTGTTTATCCACATCTGACCAGGTGAATCGTCATGGCAACACACGATAACAGTTTCAACCGCGACGCGTTTAATCAGCGTTTATTGCAGGAGTTCTACGACAGCTACGATGAAGAACTGGAGCTGGAACTCGACGATCTGCGTTTTGGCGATACCACGCCAGCCGGAACGGATGAAAAGGCCTGGCGTCGTCACTATTTTCGCGAACTGCTGCGCCTGCAGGGTGAACTGGTTAAGCTCCAGGACTGGGTGATGCGCACCGGTCACCGCCTGGTTATCCTGTTCGAAGGCCGCGATGCTGCCGGTAAAGGTGGCGTGATTAAACGCATTACGCAGCGCCTGAACCCGCGTACCTGCCGGGTTGCCGCACTGCCAGCGCCTAACGATCGCGAAAAAACGCAATGGTATTTCCAGCGTTACATTGCGCATTTACCTGCTGCGGGCGAAATGGTGCTGTTCGACAGGAGCTGGTACAACCGGGCGGGCGTGGAACGCGTAATGGGCTTTTGTAATGAGGTGGAGGTCGAGGAGTTTTATCGCAGCGTGCCGGAGTTTGAAAAAATGCTGACTCGCAGCGGTATTCAAATCGTCAAATACTGGTTTTCCATTACTGACGAGGAGCAGGAGTTGCGCTTTATGAGCCGCATCCACGATCCGCTCAAACAGTGGAAACTCAGCCCGATGGATCTGGAAAGTCGCCGCCGCTGGGAAGACTATACCGAAGCAAAAGAAGAGATGCTGAGCCGCACCAATATCCCGGATGCGCCCTGGTGGGTCGTTCAGGGCGTGGATAAAAAGCGTGCGCGTCTGAACTGCATCAGCCACCTTTTGCAACAGGTGCCTTATGAAGACTCTCCCCATGATGAAATCGTTCTGCCACCGCGCGAACGGTCTGAGGATTACCGTCGTAACGACGTGCCGGACAATATGATCGTGCCTGAAAAGTATTAATGGTCTGCGCGGCAGGACGCTGCGCTACCCGTTGTTGACGCCACAAAACGCCGCACGATTAATGACAGGTCTGCCCGTGCCATTCGGCATAACGGTCAATCGCTGTGGCAATCTCCTGAGAAGATTTTAACGCGCGAATCTCTCCGAACAGCTCGCCGGCCTCACCGTAGGCTTTGCGCAGATAACCCAACCACTGTTTGATACGTGCCACATGGTACATGCCGGTATCGCCCTGCTTTTCCAGCCGGGTGTACTTTTGCAACAGCGCAACCACCTCCGGCCAGGGCAGCGGGGCTTCATTGTATTTGATGACCCGACTCAGGTTAGGCACGTTGAGCGCACCACGACCAATCATCACGGCATCACAGCCGGTCGTCTGCAGGCAATCCTGGGCCGTTTGCCAGTCCCAAATCTCACCATTGGCGATAACCGGAATACGTAGGCGCTGACGGATTTCCCCGATGGCCTGCCAGTTAATCGCCTCGGCGCGGTAGCCATCTTCTTTGGTACGGCCATGTACCACCAGCTCGCTGGCACCGGCCTGCTGGACCGCATCGGCAATTTCCATGCTGCGTGCGCTGGAATCCCAGCCAAGACGGACTTTCACCGTGACCGGCAAAGCGTCAGGCACAGCGGCGCGCATGGCTTTCGCCGCGCGGTAGATTAAATCGGGATCTTTTAACAACGTGGCACCGCCGCCACTGCCGTTGACCAGCTTTGACGGACAACCACAGTTGAGATCGACGCCCCAGGAACCCAGCGTGACCGCGCGGGCGGCATTTTCCGCCAGCCAGTCAGGATGCTGTCCGAGCAACTGCAGACGGACCAGCGTGCCCGATGGCGTCCGGCTGGCATGGTGCAGTTCTGGACAGAGACGATAGAAGGATTTTACCGGCAGGAGCTGGTCAACGACACGCAGAAACTCTGTAATGCACAGATCGTAGTCGTTGACCTCCGTCAACAGCTGGCGTACCAGGGAATCCAGTACGCCTTCCATTGGTGCCAGCAAAACCCGCATTGTCAGGCGTTTCCGCTACGCTTAGGCGCAGGGCGACGTGGGCGAGCAGCAGGCTTATCAGACTGGCTCGTTGCCGGTCCCTGACGACGCGGCTGGGAACGTTTATCCCCTTGTGAACGCGCACCACCCGCACCCTGTCCACCCTGGCTACGACCACGGGGTTGCTGCGACTGACGGCCATTCACAATAGGCTCAGCTTTGATGCTCGGATCGGGCTCATAGCCAGGCACGGCCAGACGCGGAATCTCACGCTTAAGCAGACGCTCGATATCACGCAGCAGCTTGTGTTCATCCACGCACACCAGTGACAGCGCGACGCCAGTTGCCGCGGCACGACCGGTACGACCAATACGGTGCACATAGTCTTCAGCCACGTTGGGGAGCTCGTAGTTCACGACGTGTGGCAGTTCTTCAATATCCAGGCCACGGGCCGCAATATCGGTAGCAACCAGTACGCGAATCGAACCGGATTTAAAATCGGCCAGTGCGCGCGTACGTGCTCCCTGACTCTTATTACCGTGAATCGCCGCTGCGGTAATGCCGTCTTTACCCAACTGCTCGGCAAGGTGGTTAGCACCATGCTTGGTTCGGGTAAACACCAGTACCTGCTGCCAGTTACCTTCACCGATCAGCTGCGACAGCAATTCCCGTTTGCGTTTCTTATCAACAAAATGCACCTGCTGAGAAACCTGCTCAGAGGCGGTGTTGCGGCGCGCCACTTCCACCTGCTCTGGGTTATGCAGCAGTTTTTCTGCCAGGGTTTTAATCTCATCTGAGAACGTCGCCGAGAACAGCAGGTTCTGACGTTTGGCAGGCAATTTTGCCAGCAGGCGACGAATGTCATGGATAAAGCCCATGTCGAGCATGCGATCGGCTTCATCCAGTACCAGCACTTCGACCTGGGAAAGGTCAACCGCGTTCTGATGGACCAGGTCCAACAAACGGCCTGGCGTTGCCACCAGAATATCGACCCCGCCGCGCAGCTTCATCATCTGCGGGTTAATGCTTACCCCACCGAAAACCACCAGTGAACGAAGCGGTAAATACTTACTGTATTCAACCACGTTTTCACCGACCTGGGCGGCCAGTTCACGGGTTGGCGTCAGGATCAGGGCACGCACAGGACGGCGTCCACGCACCGCGCCCGCATTTGCCGACAGCTTCTGTAATAAAGGCAGCGTAAAACCGGCCGTTTTGCCGGTGCCGGTCTGCGCGCTTGCCAGCAGATCGCGACCGGACAGCACCACAGGAATAGCCTGGCGCTGGATAGGAGTGGGTTCGCTGTAGCCTTGCTCAGCAACCGCACGCAAAATATCGGCACTCAGGCCGAGAGAGTCAAAAGACATGACGAGTATTACTCCGGTCCACTCTGACCGTGTTTCACGGTGTAGTTTTCAGAGGGATAGTGACGCCAGCTGACGCTGACGCGTGAAAAGGGTGCAAACTACGATGCATAAGCGGCGGAGTGTAACAGCTTTAACGTCTCTGTGCGAGATAGCTCACAATTGATTACATAACCCCTAAAACAAGAAAGCCACCTTGCGGTGGCTTTTCATTGGGCGGCTAACTTAGCTGCGTTTTTTCTCAATACGTCGTGCGGGCTCTTTCACCAGCAGAGAAACCAGCGCCGGGCCCAGCAGCATAACCATGCCAAGGCTGGCTAACAGCAGGTTGTTGTGGAAGATGCGCGAGACCAGGAACAGCATCATCATGGCGGCGCCAAAATAGTAGGTGGTGGTCGCCTCTTCCAGGTAATCACCGAGGGTGCGTAAACGGGCACTACGCTGCGTGATCAGCATGGCGATAAACACCCCTGCATACGTCACCACCAGGGTACTGCACACTTCGACCAGTGCTTTATGTTTCCAGCCCCATACCAGCGCGGCAATCACCAACACGTGCATAGCGATGTGGGCCCAGGTTTGACCGGTAATAATTTGAAAGCGATTAGACAATTTCATATTTTTCTCCTGCAGACCTGGCGAGTTGCTCAAATGCAACCGAATCCGGCCAGGGACGGTTTCCTCAATGTAAAGCAAATTTCAGATAACGCCTTAATTATTCCTCTTCTTCACCCTCCATTTGTGACAAAGACTACACTTTGTCGTTAACGAAGATGAAAAGGAGCGCGTCGCGAGTATGCCACAAATTAAGCAAGGATTTTCAATTAAAGTCCTGACGATCAATACCCACAAAGGTTTTGCCCCGTTTAACCGACGCTTCATCTTGCCTGAATTGCGCGACGCGGTACGTGCAACATCGGCAGATATCGTCTTGTTACAGGAGGTGATGGGAACACATGATATCCACCCACTGCAACATGAAAACTGGCCCAATACCTCACATTATGAGTTTCTGGCTGACACCATGTGGAACGATTTCGCCTATGGCCGCAACGCCGTCTATCCGGAAGGACACCACGGCAACGCCGTGCTGTCGCGCTTTCCTATTGCCGACTATGAGAACCGCGATGTCTCTGTTGCCGGGAGTGAAAACCGTGGCATGTTGCACTGCAAAATCGCGCTTCCCGAGCCTTACGGCACGCTGCACGTCATCTGTGTCCATCTCGGCCTGAAAGCGGCCCACCGTCGCGCCCAAATGGCGATGCTGAACGAGATGGTCAAAGCGCTGCCGCCCGATGCTCCGGTTGTGGTGGCCGGCGATTTCAACGACTGGCAAGGCCGGGCCAATAAAATATTGCAAAAAGGGGCGGGACTGAAAGAGGTGTTTAGCCTCAAAAATGGCCGACCGGCGCGCACCTTTCCGGCACGTTTCCCCCTTCTGCGACTGGATCGTATTTACGTCCGCAACGCCACGGTGAGTCATCCCTGGGCGCTGCCGCGTAAACCCTGGTCACACCTTTCCGATCACGCGCCGCTGGCGGTGGAGATCCATCTATGAATTTTGAATGGCAAGAAGGCAACAAACTGCGCTTGCTGGAAAATGGCGATACGTTTTTTCCTCGGGTGTTTGGCGCCATTCAGCGCGCCGAACGCAGCGTGCTGCTGGAAACCTTTATCCTGTTTGAAGATGATGTGGGCAATGCCTTGCACCGTGAACTGCTGGCGGCAGCAGAGCGCGGCGTAAAGGTTGAAATGATGGTGGATGGCTACGGGTCTTCCGAGTTGTCAGACGACTTTGTGAACAGCCTCACCCGGGCAGGCGTCCGCTTTATCTATTACGATCCGCGTCCGCTGGTGATGGGCATGCGCACCAATGTCTTCCGCCGCCTGCATCGAAAAACCGTGGTGGTTGATGGGGTTATCGCGTTTGTCGGTGGTATCAATTTCTCTGCCGAGCACAACACGGATTACGGTCCTGAAGCGAAACAAGACTACACCGTGGAGGTGAAAGGCCCGGTGGTGGCCGATATTACCCGCTACCTGCAAGAAGCGATTGGCAGTGAAGCCACTACGCGCCGCTGGTGGGGACAGCGCTCACATCGCCCGGCGAAAAATGCCCTGCCCGGCGACGCGCAGGTGCTGTTCGTTTATCGCGACAACAATGAGCACCGGGACGATATCGAACAGCACTACCTGGACATGCTGCGCAGTGCCAAACAGGATGTGATCATTGCTAATGCTTACTTTTTCCCCGGCTATCGGTTGCTGCGGGAAATGCGCAATGCCGCGCAGCGCGGGGTTCGGGTCCGTTTAATTGTGCAGGGTGAACCGGATATGCCGATCGTTAAAGTGGGCGCAGAACTGCTCTATAACTATCTGGTGGATGCGGGCGTTGAAGTCTATGAATATTGCCGTCGGCCCCTGCACGGTAAAGTGGCCGTGAAAGATCAGCAGTGGGCGACAGTGGGTTCCAGTAACCTTGATCCCTTAAGTTTGTCGCTGAACCTCGAAGCCAACCTGATCATTCACGATCGCCACTTTAATGAAACATTACGCGACAATCTTGAGCATTTACTGGCAGAAGATTGTCAGCGTGTTCAGGAGGACAAACTGCCGCCGCGCACCTGGTGGCAACTGACCAAAAGCGTGGTCGTGTTCCACTTCCTGCGGCACTTCCCTGCTATCGCCGGATGGCTACCTGCACATACCCCTAAGCTGGCCCAGATCGATCCGCCTGTTCAGCCTGAAATGGAGACGCAAGACCGCGTCGAAACCAATAACGAAGGAGCGAAATCCTGATGGCAAATACGCATCCGCGCTGGAAGCTGGCGAAAAAGATTCTTACCGGCCTGTTCTTTGTTGCCGTCATTGTGCTGCTGGTCATCTATGCACGTAAGGTGAACTGGGGTGACGTTTATGACGTCATCGTTAACTATAACCGCTATGTGGTGCTGACCGCGGCCGCCCTGGTCATTGTCAGTTACCTTGTCTATGGCTGTTACGACCTGATTGGCCGGGCCTACTGCGGCCATAAACTGGCAAAGCGTCAGGTGATGTTGGTGTCGTTTATTTGCTATGCCTTTAACCTGACGCTCAGTACCTGGGTTGGCGGTGTGGCGATGCGTTACCGGCTCTATTCGCGCCTTGGCCTGGACAGCGGCACTATTACGCGCATTTTCTCACTCAGCATCGCCACCAACTGGCTGGGCTATATCCTGCTGGCGGGCGTGGTATTCAGCGCTGGCATGGTTTCTATACCCAGCGGCTGGTTTATTGGCGAAACCACGTTGCGACTGATTGGGGTTGTCCTGCTGGTGCTGGTGGCGTTCTATCTCTGGTCCTGTGCCTTTTCTAAACGTCGCCGCTGGACGGTCAAAGGCCAGACGCTGCAACTGCCTTCATTGCGCATGGCGCTGTTTCAGTTTGCCGTTTCCTGTGCCAACTGGATGGTGATGGGCACCATTATCTGGCTGCTGCTGGGTCAGGATGTCGGCTATCCGATGGTGCTGGGCGTTCTGTTGATCAGCAGCATTGCGGGGGTGATTATTCATATTCCGGCGGGGATTGGCGTGCTTGAAGCGGTGTTTTTAGCGCTGTTGAGCGGCGAAGATCTCTCTCACGGTACGATTATTGCGGCCCTGCTGGCCTACCGGGTGCTCTATTTTATTTTGCCCCTGCTGCTGGCACTGGTGCTGTATCTGGGACTGGAGAGCCGCGCGAAACATATGCGCCATAAAAACGAGCAGAAACTGCAGAAGTCATAACCGAGGAGCGGCTGCTCTGGCAAACCAGAGCAGCCTGTTTTATTAACGGCGGTTACCGAAAATACGCAGCAGCATCAGGAACAGGTTGATGAAATCAAGATAGAGCGTCAGCGCGCCCATGATCGAGTAGCGACGCAGGTTTTCCGTGTCGCGCGCGTCAATCTGCTCACCAATGTTTTTCAGCTTCTGCGTGTCATACGCCGTCAGACCCACAAACACCACCACGCCGATGTAAGTAATCGCCCACATTAACGCCGGGCTTTTCAGCCAGAAGTTCACCAGTGATGCCAGCAGGATACCAATCAGCGCCATAAACAGCAGGCTGCCCAGGCGACTCAAATCGCGTTTCGTGGTGTAGCCGTAGAAACTCATGGCACCAAACATCCCCGCCGTCACAAAGAACGTACTGGCGATAGACGAATAGGTATACACCAGGAAGATACTGGCCATGGTTAACCCGGTCAGCGCCGAGTAAAGCATGAACAACCCGGTCGCCACGGCACCGCTCAGGCGATGCACCATGCCGGAGAGGAAGAACACCAGTGCCAGTTGCACAATGATCAAGCCGAAAAAGGTTATCCGGTTTGCAAAAACCAGCTCCATGACCGCTGGCGTGCGGGCGGCAAACCAGGAAACGAACGCGGTAAGTAATAATCCGCAGGTCATCCAGCCATAAACCTGTGCCATGTAAGCCTGCAACCCGCGAGATGCAGGCTGAACTATTGAATCATTCTGTGGATATCGGTCCATGATGCACCTCTTGTTAAACGAATGGGTTATTCCCCTCACAGGGGAGCCTGGTTAAGTGTGGCACAGCTCTGTTCAACTGCGCCACAACGCCGTGCTTATCGACGTGACATGCACTGCTGATACCGGCTGTCGACGCGCTGTGCGAACCACGCCGTGGTTAAATTGCGGGTGATTTTGGGACTTTCAAGCTTGATTCCCGGCAATATTTCACGCGGCAATCGCCGTCCGGCCATTTTATCCGCCAGCGCAAAGACCTGCTTCCACACGTCGCTGTCGCTGAATTCAGCCTTTTCGCCCAGCTCAAGATCGTCGCGAATTTCGCTGTTGCTCATATCGAGGCGCTTCGCCAGGGTACGCACCGCCAGTTCCGTCGATCCCGCGTTGTCGGAGCCATACTGAATCAGATCGCCATCCAGCGCCAGTTTCATGCCTGTGGCGCGGGACACCGCCGCCTGGAAAGCGGCATTGCGGCTGGCGAACCAGCCCGCGTTATAGTCCGCGAAACGGTAAAGCGGCTTGCTGTAATCGGCGGGATAGCCCAGCAGGTGCATCGTGCCGAAGTAAACCCCGCCATGACGGGTGAACACTTCACGTCGTATCGATCCCTCTACCGGCCACGGATAGCCTTTGGCATGTGCCTCAGCAAAGGCAATACTGACCTGCATCGGCCCGCCGGTGTGCACAGGATTGAGGTTGCCAAACAGCGTTTGCCCCATGGGCACCATCTCAATAAAATCGTCGAAAATATCGCTCAGATCTTTTTCACTTTTCGCTTTATCCAGCCGCGCGGCATAGCTTTCGCCGTTGGTGGACTTAATTAACAGCGCGGTGCGCACTAAAAACGCCGGAACATGGACGTTAGCCGCCCGACGGTCAATCTCATCCCAGGCAATTTTTGACATCCCGGGTACATTCCCACTGGCATCAAAACCTGACTCCTGCCCCGCGACGGCAATAACCGCGCACAGGTTGCTGTCGCTGGCCTCAAGCCCCTGGGTACGGAACGAGGTATAGATATCATCAGCCCAGCCTGATTTGTTGCTGACATTGGCAGGCAGCAGGCGCTGAATCTGTGCTTTCACATCCTCAGGCTGCGTTGCAGGCGCTTCCGGCGTTTTTTTACTGCTACAGCCCGCCAGGATCAGTATGGCGAGCAGCGTCAGACGTTTTGGTAATGAAGTGAATGACATACCTGTCCTCTGAGGGGGAAAAAACCTAGCTTAACACTGCCCCGCTTCGCAGGGCAGGTTTGATTATCTGAACTAAGGTTATCTCTTTTAGCGAAATTAGCGAAAAAGGGATGCTTTATGTCAAAACTCTGGACAGTTACCCTACTCAGCCTGTTACTGGCCGGTTGCGGCGGTAACACAACGCCCGCCCAGGTCCGTTCGCCTGGCGCCCCAACCTCTCCTGGCCTGAAAGCGCTGGACAGCGGTGCCGCCCTGCTGCAATCACGACCGCCGATTGACGCGATCAATGCCTATCTGGATGGTTTTCACTTCTATAACGGCGACAAAAACGGTCAGATGGAAGCGCATCACTATGTCACGGTCTTAAATGATGACGTTATGCAGGCGGTGATTTATGACGGCAACACGCGCGATGCGCGCCTGATGGGCGTAGAATATATCATCAGCGAACGGCTGTACCGGACCTTGCCCAACGAGGAAAAGAAGCTGTGGCACAGCCATCAGTACGAGGTGAAATCCGGTTCGCTGGTCGCACCCGGCCTGCCTGCCGCCGCGGAACATGCGCTGATGACGCGCATCGTCAACACCTACGGTAAAACGTGGCATACCTGGCACACCGACCGTGACAAACAGTTGCCGCTGGGGATTCCGGCGTTGATGATGGGCTTTACCGCCGATGAGCAAATGGACTCGCGCTTACTGGCCGATCGCGATCGCCGTTTTGCTCTCGACAGTCACAAAATTCGTGCTGAACGGGCCGATATTGACGCGCACCCGGTGGTTCCCGGTGCCAACGCCTGGCAGGACGGTGACGTCATTCAGTTGCAACGTGGCAAGGGCGGAGGCGAACACGCACATGGCAAGACCCAGTTTGCCCCCGCAGAACAGCTTTCAACGCCTTAATCCCAGCGCTGAGCGGCCTCGCGATCGCTGTTGCGCGCATCGACCCAGCGATCGCCCTGTCCGGTGGTTTCACGTTTCCAGAACGGCGCGCGGGTTTTCAGGTAATCCATAATGAACTCCGCGGCGGCAAATGCACTGCCGCGGTGTGCACCGGTGACGCCGACAAACACAATTTCATCGCCGGGGAAGAGTTCACCGATGCGGTGAATCACTGAAACGCGCTGCAGCGGCCAGCGCTGGCGTGCCTCATCGACGATTTCCTTGAGTGCCTTTTCCGTCATGCCGGGATAATGTTCCAGCGTCAGGGCGGCGACATCATCACCCAAATTATGGTTGCGCACTTTGCCGGTAAAGGTCACCACGGCGCCATCTTCTTTACATGCCGCCAGCCACTGGTACTCCTGGGCCATATCAAAAGCAGCCGGGCCCACCCGAATTTGCGTTTCCATTTATCCTCCGGTGACCGGTGGGAAAAAGGCCACTTCATCCCCGTCCTGCAAGGGATGACTCATCGCGGTCAGCGTCTGGTTAACGGCGGCGAGTAAACGTTCACTGTCCAGCGCCAGCGCCCAGCGATCGCCCTTCTGCGCCAGCGCAGCGCGCAGCGCAGCCACGTTGGGGTACTCCGCAGCCAGGGTGAGCGAATCGGTTCCCACCAGTTCCCGCACCTGGGCAAAAAACAGCACCTTAATCATGGGCAACCGCCTGAAAATCGCCGCTTTTGCCGCCGCTTTTATGCAGCAAACGCAGTTGATCGATCACGATGTCTTTTTGTACAGCTTTGCACATGTCATAGATTGTCAGTGCCGCTACGGAAGCCGCAGTCAGGGCTTCCATTTCCACGCCGGTTTTCCCGCTGAGCCGACACAGGGACGTAATGCGCACCCGGTTCGATTCCGGTTCCGCCACCAGTGCGATTTCCACTTTGCTCAGCATCAGCGGATGGCAAAGCGGGATCAGCTCCCAGGTGCGTTTTGCTGCCTGAATGCCCGCGATGCGCGCCGTCGCGAACACATCCCCTTTGTGGTGACTGCCCTCGATGATCATCTGTAACGTTTCTGGCTTCATCAGCACCAGCACTTCAGCCTGGGCTTCGCGTACGGTGTCATTTTTAGCGGAAACATCCACCATGTGGGCTTCACCGGCGGCGTTAATGTGTGTGAGTTGTGACATGCTTAACGTTTCTTTAAATGGGTGACAAAGTTGCAGGGACGCGTACGGGCATCCAGTTGATCGGCGATGATGCGCTCCCAGGCACTGGTGCAGGCCGACGTCGAGCCGGGAACGGCAAAAATCAACGTCTGGTTTGCCAGGCCGGCGACCGCACGGGACTGTAAGGTCGATCCGCCAATCTCTTCATAGGAAATCATGCGAAACAGCTCGCCAAAGCCTTCGATTTCCCGATCGAACAGGGGAAGCAGCGCGTCGGGTGTGCTGTTTTTCAGGTTAAAACCGGTTCCGCCGTTAACGATCACCACCTGCACGTCTTCACTGGCGATCCAGCGTGACACAATGGCCCGGATACGGTAGAGATTGTCTGGGACGATGGCGTGGTCGATAACGCTGTGTCCGGCTTCGATCGCGGCTTCACGCAGATAATCACCGGATGTATCGTTGCCGGCATCGCGGCTGTCTGAAACCGTTAACGTAGCAAGCTGTAACGGTTGAAACGCGCTGGCTGGTTTACCCATATTTGCTCCTGCAATTAACCGCCAATATAAGAAAGATTCTGTGTAATACCGGTATTCCCCTGTAACAGGAAATGCGTCTGTTTCTTCTGTCCCAGACTGCTGGCAATACGCGCCTGCAGTTCCTGCTGCTGATCGTCTGACGCGAGCAGATCCCGTAACGGAATCCCGCCGTCACCAAACAGGCAGAGGTGCAGATTGCCCTGCGCGGAAACCCGCAGGCGGTTACAGCTGGCGCAAAAATCTTTGGAATACGGCATGATCAGCCCGATTTCACCCACGTAATCGGGGTGATAAAACACCTGGGCCGGGCCATCGCTGCGACCGCTGATGCGGCGCTGCCAGCCCTGCGCGATCAGCTTATCGCGGATCACCTCGCCGGACACATGCTGCTCGCGAAACAGCGCACCGCCGTCACCGGTTTCCATCAGCTCAATAAAACGCAGCTGAATGGGGCGGGTACGAATCCAGTCAAGAAAGGTCGTCAGATTATGGCTGTTCACATCGCGCATCAGTACGCTATTGACTTTGACCTGGCTGAACCCAGCCTCAAACGCCGCGTCAATGCCCGCCATGACCTGATGGAATTTATCCTGGCCGGTAATGGCGTGAAACTGGCGTGCGTCAAGGCTGTCTACGCTGACGTTAAGGGCGGTAAGCCCGGCATCGCGCCATTGCTTAACGTCACGCGCCAGCCGGTAACCGTTGGTGGTGACGGCGATGTGACGAATCGCCGCGTTTTCCCTGACCGCCGCAATGATGTCGGTAAAGTCGCGGCGCAGGGAAGGTTCGCCACCGGTCAGGCGCACTTTTTCTGTGCCCGCCGCCGCAAAGGCGCGGGTGACCCGACGAATTTCATCCAGCGAGAGAAAGCTTTTATTGCGGATACCATTTGGCTGGTAGCCATCCGGCAGGCAATAGGTACAACGGAAGTTGCAGACATCCGTGACCGACAGGCGCAAATAGTAAAATTTGCGCGAAAATGCATCAGTAAATTGTGACACCAGAACACCTTTCCAGTTCGGGAGATGCAGTCATTTCTTCCTGCACCCTGGCAGCGCGAAGGCTACGGCCTGAATCCCCTATCCGCAGACGTAGGCATTCAGGCTTGAGTGTACGTTAACCGGCTGGTCAACGCGGTCTACAGATGGTAGCGCGATTAGTGATTATGCGCCATCCACGGCTTTTACTCTCTGTGCTCCCGTAACGTTAACTTTCACCGTATTTCGCCCACAGGATAAGTTAACATGGCCGGTAAGCATTGACGTAAATCACCCTCGTCTGCATCAATAGTGCGCATAAGCGCCGCAGACGCGAAAAAGGAGAAGTATGAATCGAACACTGGCGGACCTTGATCGCGTGGTGGCCTTAGGGGGCGGACACGGATTAGGACGCGTGATGTCTGCCCTGTCTCCCCTGGGTTCACGCCTGACAGGCATTGTCACCACCACCGATAACGGCGGCTCCACAGGCCGCATTCGTCGCGCCGAAGGCGGTATTGCCTGGGGCGACTTGCGTAACTGTATTAACCAGTTGATTACCGAGCCGAGCGTGGCATCCGCCATGTTCGAATACCGCTTTACCGGCAACGGTGAACTGGCCGGACACAACCTGGGCAACCTGATACTCAAAGCGCTGGATCACCTTAGCGTACGCCCGCTGGAAGTGGTTAACATCATCCGAAACCTGCTAAAGGTCGACGCCTTTTTAATTCCTATGTCTGAACAGCCGGTTGATTTAGTGGCAACCGATGTCGAGGGCAATGCCGTTTACGGTGAAACCGCCATCGACGAGATGAAACTTCCGCCTCAGGAACTGATGCTGCACCCTGCCGTACAACCCACCCGGGAAGCGCTCGACGCCGTTGCAGAGGCCGATCTGATCCTGATTGGGCCTGGCAGTTTTTACACCAGCCTGATGCCCATTTTGCTCATGAAAGAGATGGCCCAGGCGTTACGGCGCACTCCCGCCAATATGGTGTTTATCGGCAATCTGGGCCGGGAGTTGAGTCCTGCGGCAGCCACACTTACCGTGGCCGATAAACTGGCGATGATGGAACACTACATTGGCAAGCGGGTGATTGACGCCATCGTGGTTGGCCCGTCCACAGATGTCAGCCGGGTGGAAAACCGCCTGATTATTCGTGAACCGCTGGAGGCGGCCGATATCAAGTATCGTCACGACCGCCAGCTGCTCCGCGCAGCGCTGGAACACGCTATTCAGGGGTTTAACTGAATTACGACACCGCAATAAATAACGTGCGCAATTCTTGCAGTTGATCGCGCAGGCCAGCCGCCTGTTCGAACTCCAGGTTTTGCGCATGTTGCTGCATCTGCCCTTCCAGCTCGTGAATCTTTTTCTGCAATGCCTGCGGCGATAACGCCAGGTAATCGGCGTTGCTTTCGGCCGCACCGCGTTTGCTGGGTTTGGCTTTGCCGCGGGTTTTCACCACGTTATTGCCCAGCTCCAGGATATCGGTGATTTTCTTATTCAGGCCCTGCGGCACAATGCCGTTTTCTTCATTGTGGCGCTGCTGCTTTTCACGGCGGCGATCGGTTTCTTCAATCGCCCTCGCCATTGAAGGTGTGATTTTATCGCCATAGAGAATCGCTTTACCGTTGATGTTACGCGCCGCACGACCAATGGTCTGAATCAGCGAGCGTTCCGAACGCAGGAAGCCCTCTTTGTCCGCATCCAGAATCGCCACCAGCGACACTTCGGGCATATCCAGCCCTTCTCGCAACAGGTTAATCCCCACCAATACGTCAAATTTACCCAGACGCAGGTCACGGATGATTTCCATACGTTCCACGGTATCAATATCCGAGTGCAGATAGCGCACTTTTTCGCCGTGCTCTTCCAGGTACTCGGTCAGGTCTTCGGCCATGCGTTTGGTCAGGACGGTAACCAGTACGCGTTCATTGACGGTGACGCGTTTGCGGATCTCTGACAGCAGATCGTCAACCTGGGTCGCGACGGGCCGCACTTCGAGGATCGGGTCCAGCAGGCCGGTCGGTCGCACCACCTGGTCAATCACCTCGTCGCCGGATTTTTCCAGCTCGTATTTGCCTGGCGTCGCCGATACATAAATCGTTTGCGGTGCCAGTGCCTCGAACTCTTCAAACTTCATTGGGCGGTTATCCAGCGCCGAGGGCAGACGGAAACCGTATTCCACCAATGTCTCTTTACGCGCCCGGTCGCCACGGTACATGCCGCCAATTTGCGGAATCGTCACGTGGGACTCATCCACCACCAGCAGGCCATCCGCCGGAAGATAGTCAAACAGGGTCGGCGGCGCTTCTCCAGGCCCACGGCCCGAAAGGTAACGCGAGTAGTTTTCGATGCCGGAGCAGTAGCCCAGCTCCCCCATCATCTCCAGATCAAACTGGGTACGCTGGGTGATACGCTGCTCTTCCAGCAGTTTGTTATTTTCCAGCAGGTTTTTACGCCGGTCGGCCAGCTCGACTTTGATGTCTTCCATGGCCTGTAAAATGCGCTCACGCGGTGTGACATAGTGCGTCTTGGGATAGATCGTAAAGCGCGGCACCACTGACTCAACCTGGCCAGTGAGCGGGTCAAACAGTGACAGGCGCTCCACCTCTTCATCAAATAATTCGATCCGTAGCGCAATGTCGTCGGATTCCGCAGGGAACACATCGATAACCCCGCCGCGCACCCGGAAGGTTCCGCGCTGGAACGCCTGATCGTTGCGGGTGTACTGCAGCTCTGACAGGCGGCGCAGGATGCTGCGTTGATCGATGATCATGCCGCGCGTTAAGTGCAGCATCATTTTCAAATAAAGATCGGGATCGCCCAGGCCATAAATCGCCGACACCGATGCGACGACGATAACATCGCGCCGCTCCAGCAAGGCTTTTGTGGCGGAAAGACGCATTTGCTCAATGTGTTCGTTAACCGAGGCATCCTTTTCGATAAAGGTGTCGGAACTCGGCACATAGGCTTCAGGCTGGTAGTAATCGTAGTAGGAGACAAAAAACTCCACGGCGTTGTCCGGAAAGAACTCTTTCATCTCACCATACAGCTGCGCCGCCAGGGTTTTGTTGGGCGCTAATACCATGGTGGGCCGATTGAGATCGGCGATTACGTTAGCGACGGTAAAGGTTTTACCCGATCCGGTGACGCCTAATAACGTCTGGTGCGCCAGTCCATCTTCCAGTCCGGCTTCCAGACGACGAATCGCTTCCGGCTGATCGCCAGAAGGCTTGAAAGCGGAGTTCAGTTTAAAATCTTTACTCATGAATACGGTTCCTGCAGAAGAAAGACGGCGGGCAGCCCATTATTTTACTCTGCTATGCCGATTTTGCCAGAAAAAAATACTGGATATAATAACAGTAATGATGCACAGTAACGGACATCACTTTCCGCTTGACTCTTTGGCTTTATCCCTTGCTGTCAGCTGTTTTTGTTGCGCCAGGTTATCCCCAAGCCAGGCCCTGATTTAACATTTGTCAAGCATGTGTCATAAAATTGCAGTTTGATGAATCGGCACCAATCCGGCAGGCTTGTTTTTTGATAACCCATTGATTTATAGCCGCTACTTTAAAAAGCCCAGATTCTCATCATCCAGTTACCAGGCCCCGTATTTCCTCGCTTCTAACCTGTTTTCATTATCTAATGCACAAGGTTATCCACAGGAATAGTGGATAACTGATGACAGCCCTTTGCACATCAGCTGTGTATAATTTTTTTCGTCGTCATGGCGGCCCTAAAAAAAATTTTTTTTCGCTTAATTTCTGACACTAACTGGCAGGATTGAGCTACCGCAGCGGCGCTTGCCTTGATCTGCGACAGCCCCTTTTCTTTTTTTATTTTTTGTGGTCTGGCACCTGCCCCATTAGCGAGCAGACGCACTTCATCACGCCTTTCGCCTGCACCGCCGTTGCACCGCGCCTTAAGCTAAGGCTGGTATTGTTCATTTTTCTTTATCTTTAAATGATGGTATTTCCGCAGGTTAAGCCAGCCACAGGGGGCAATAATGACTCTGGCCTGGGAATTGCATAACGTTTTACCAGCGTAGTACAGGCAATAGCGGTGTTGAAGATCCCGCTATCTCATTAGAGCGATTTACCAGAGATGAACGGCGAAAGCATTCAGGTTAATTATCTGGAAGGAGCGCGTCAGATGTTAAGTTTACGGTCGGTGAATCAGTTTTACGGTAAAAATCATATTCTCTGGAATGTGGATCTGGACCTGCCTCCCGGCACCTGCACCGGCATACTGGGACGGCCAGGCATGGGGAAAACCACCCTGGTCAACTGCATTATGGGGAAGCTGCCTATAAACAGCGGGACCATTAGCTGGCAGCAGGATGGTTCGCCGCCTGAAGACCTGTTGTCGCAGCCTGCAGAGCTGCGCGCCCGTCAGGGCATTGGCTATGTTCCGCAGGGGCGACATATTTTTACTCAGATGAGCGTCGAGGATAATTTACTCATTGCTTTACTGGCAGGCGCACAACCGCATGACGGCTATCGGGCTATCCCGGAAATGATATTCGACCTGCTGCCGGCGCTTTATTCGTTGCGTCAACAGCGTAGCGGCGATTTGCCCGTCTATCAGCAGCAGCAACTGGCGCTGGCCCGTGCGCTGGTCTTACAGCCGCGCCTGCTGATTCTGGATGAGCCTGCCGACGGTATGGCACCCTGGCTGGAAGAAGAGATGGGGAATCTGATTCGTCGCCTGAACCGCGACTACGGCCTGACGATTTTGCTGCTTGAACAGCGGGTTTCATTGATTCGCCGTGTGGCTGACAACTTTTTACTGCTGCATCGCGGCCGCAATGTGGCTCAGGGCAACGTCACCCAGTTGGATGACGGTACCCTGGATAAATGGTTAACCGTGGCCTGATTCGCCAGGCAGCGTCAGGTACTGACCACAGTCAGCCTGCTGGTCCTCATCCGTTAACCAGGGAATCACACCCAGACAAGGTGCCGGAAGGCGCTGTGTTAAGGCCGTGAGGTATTCCTGATAGCGCCGACCGGGCGGCTGTACCGTATTGGCGATCCAGCCCGCCAGTCGCAAACCGCGTGCGCGGACAGCATCGGCCGTCAACATGGCATGGTTAATACATCCCAGCTTAACGCCCACCACCAAAATCACCGGCAGTTGCTCCGCCTCTACCCAGTCTGCATAGGTTTGCGTCGCAGAAAGCGGCGTGTACCAGCCGCCTGCTCCCTCGACCAGAATCCACTCGGCCAGCGGCTCAAGTTCACGCAGCCCCGCCGACAGGGTGGCAAACTCAATCGGTCTGCCCTCATCCGCGCTGACGATATGCGGCGAGGTTGGCTCCATAAACGCCAGTGGATTCACCTGCTCGTAGCGCAGCGCGACGTTGCTGTAACGCTGTAACGCCAGCGCATCGCTGTTACGCACGCCTGACGCAGTTAACTCGCAGCCCGAGGCAACAGGTTTATAGCCTGCACAACGATAACCTGCAGCCGTGGCAGCCTGCAGCAGCGCCGCACTGGCCACCGTTTTACCGACTTCGGTGTCGGTGCCGGTCACAAACCAGCGTTTCATGATTTCGTCACTCCAAACATCACATGGTAACTGAGGCGAAAACCCTGCTCATCCCGGGGCCAGTGGGCTTCGAGTTGAGCAAGACGTTGACGCGTCAACAAACAGGCGGATCGCCCGCTATGCAAATGGGTTGCCCCGATGCCTTTCAGAGATCGCATCGCGCTGAGGGCATCGGGGAAATGCAAGATAAAGGTTTGTGCATGGCAGTGCAGATGCTGAGCTTCACAGGCGGCGGCAATCTCCTGTGCGGGCAGGAAGCGATTAGCGTGCAGGCTGCCATCCAGGTGCGACCAGGCCTGATGGACTTCGTGCAGAGAGCCCGCGCTCAGGGTGGAAAACAGCAAACAGCCGCCGGGCTTTAGTACCCGGTTAAACTGCGTTAGCGCCCCCTGCAAATCTTCGCTCCATTGCACCACCAGGTTGCTCCATACCAGGTCAATGCACTGGTTTGCCAACGGCAGCGCATCGATATCCCCTGCCAGATAGTGATGCGCGACGCCATTTTGCCGGGCCTGGTGCAACATCTGCGCCGACAGGTCCAACGCGGTAACCTGTTTGCCCCGCTCGTGCCATATCCGGCTGTACCAGCCGGTCCCACAACCGGCATCCAGCACCTGCAGGCCAGTGTGCGCGGGTGCCCACGCCAGCAGTGCATCACCGCTCAACCGTTGGAGTTCGGCATGGTGATCATACTGGGAGGCCGCGCGACCAAAGGCTCTGGCAACGGCGCGTTTATCAACCTGCAGCGTCATGCAGCGCCTCCATTAAGACGTCAATATCGTCTGGCTGATGGGCGGCCGTCAGCGTAATACGTAAACGCGCTGTACCCGGTGGCACCGTTGGTGGCCGGATCGCACTGACCCAGCAGCCCGCACGGGCTAAGCGCGCAGACAGCGCCAGCGCCTGCCCGTTATCGCCGACGATCAACGGCTGAATCGCGCTGGACGAATCCATGAGCGCCCAGGGCAATGAGGCTGCCCCGCGACGAAAATGGGCGATATTGTGAGCAAGACGTTGGCGATATTCATCGCCCACCTGCACCTGTTTAAGCGCGGCTAACAGCGCGCTGGCCTGGGCCGGCGGCATCGCGGTGGAGTAAATCAGATGGCGGGAAAATTGCTGAAAATAATCGGCGGTAGCCTCATCACACAACAACGCGGCGCCACTGACGCCGAAGGCTTTGCCAAAGGTCACCACCAGCAGGTCAGGTTTAATGCCCTGCGCCCAGCAACTGCCCCGCCCCTGTTCGCCGGTGACACCAATGCCGTGCGCATCATCGACCAGCAACCCCGCGCGGGCCTGTTTCGCCTGAGCAGCAATCGCCTGTAAGGGCGCGCTATCGCCATCCATACTGAAAATGCCTTCGGTGACCACCAGCGTTTGCCCCTCGCAGGGCGCATCCAGCCGGGCAGCCAGGCTCTGTGGATCGTTATGTGCAAAACGGCGCAGCTGCGCCGGGCTGTGGCTGGCGGCCTCCAGCAGCGAAGCATGAGTGAGTTTATCGGCCAGGATGCGGTCATTTTTCTCGGCTAACAGGTGAATGATCGCCTGGTTGGCCGCAAAGCCCGAAATAAACAGCAGTGCGCGCGGATAGCCCAGCCAGTCCGCCAGTTGGGCTTCCAGCTCGGCATGGAGCCGATGATAGCCAGTGACATGGCTTGATGCGCCCGCGCCAGCTCCCGCCTGCGCCGCGCCCTGTTGCCAGCCCGCGATCACGGCAGGATGCTGGCTCAGTCCAAGATAGTCGTTACTGGAAAAGTGGCGATACATCTGACCGGCATGGCGGATCAGGCGCGTTTGGTTCTCCTCAATCACCCGCCGTTCACGCCAGCCATCTTCAGCCCGGCGCTGCGTCAGCGCCTGCTGCATGCGTTGCTGCCAGCTCATTACAGCGCCGCGTTATAGAATTTTTCTGTATCGGCGTGAAGCAGTTGCTCCGTTAGCTGCTGCTGTTGTGCATTGTCGCCGTTGTCAGTCTGGGTATGTTCAGGATTCAGCCCCAGCTTGCGGAACAACAGCATATCTTTATCTTCTTCCGGGTTCGGCGTAGTCAGCAGTTTGCATCCGTAGAAAATGGAGTTCGCACCTGCCATAAAGCACATCGCCTGGGTCTGCTCGCTCATCTGCTCACGGCCCGCCGACAGGCGAACATGCGAGGTCGGCATCATGATACGGGCGACGGCGATGGTGCGGATAAAGTCGAAGGGTTCAACGTCATCATTCTCTGCCAGCGGGGTGCCTTTGACCTTCACCAGCATGTTGATCGGCACGCTTTCCGGCGGCGTAGGCAGGTTCGCCAGTTGCACCAGCAGGCCCGCGCGATCGTTCACCGTTTCACCCAGGCCCACAATCCCGCCGGAACAGACTTTAATGCCCGCCTGGCGCACTTTACCCAGCGTATCCAGGCGTTCCTGATAGCTACGTGTAGTAATGATATTGCCGTAAAACTCCGGCGAGGTATCCAGGTTGTGGTTGTAGAAATCAAGTCCGGCACTGCCTAAACGCTGGGCCTGGCTGTCGCTCAGCGTGCCAAGCGTCATACAGGTTTCCATGCCCATCGCTTTAACGCCTTCCACCATTTTTTCCAGGTAAGGCATATCGCGGTCGCTGGGGTTTTTCCACGCGGCACCCATGCAGAAGCGGCTCGAACCGGCAGCTTTGGCCTTTTGCGCGGAACGCAGTACCTCATCCACTTCCATCAGGCGCTCCGATTCCAGACCGGTCTTGTAACGGGCGCTTTGCGGGCAATATTTGCAGTCTTCAGGGCAGGCCCCGGTTTTGATCGACAGCAGCGTGCTGACCTGAACCTGACGGGGATCGAAGTGCTGGCGATGCACCTGCTGTGCCTCAAACATCAGTTCAAGAAAAGGCCGATCGAACAGCGCCTGTGCCTGGGCTATAGTCCAACGTTGTGACATTACATACTCCAAAAAAGGTGTCATCCCGACAGTTAACGTGGTTATACTTGTAAACTAAATCTTTTTATTTTGGTTTACAACTCCAATGTTTACTCCACAGGACGCTGAATTTGATCGCCAGCATATCTGGCATCCCTATACCTCAATGGCGCAGCCACTGCCCTGCTATCCGGTTGTTGCGGCTCGGGATTACCATCTGCAACTGGCAGATGGTCGCGAGCTGGTGGACGGGATGTCGTCATGGTGGGCGGCGATACATGGCTATAACCATCCGCGCCTGAATCGGGCGCTGCAACAGCAGATGGCGCAGATGTCCCATGTGATGTTCGGCGGCATTACCCATCCTGCCGCCGTGGCCCTTTGCCGCCAGTTAGTCACCATGACGCCAGACGCGCTGGAGTGCGTGTTTCTGGCGGATTCCGGCTCCGTTGCCGTCGAAGTGGCGATGAAGATGGCGCTGCAATACTGGCTGGGGCGAGGAGAAACACGTCAGCAGTTTCTGACGCTCAAACGGGGTTATCACGGCGATACCTTTGCCGCGATGTCGGTATGCGATCCGGATAATTCCATGCACAGCCTGTGGCGCGGCTACCTGCCCGAGCACCATTTCGCTGAAGCACCGCAGTGCGGGTTTGATGATGAGTGGGAGGCGCGCGATGCTGAGGATTTTGTCCGGCTGATCCAGCAACATCAGAGCCAGTTGGCGGCGGTGATTCTGGAACCCGTGGTTCAGGGCGCAGGCGGGATGCGGTTTTATCATCCGCGCTATTTGCAGGTCGTGCGCGAATGCTGTGACCGCTATGGCATCCTGCTGATCGCCGATGAAATCGCCACCGGCTTCGGCCGCACTGGTAAGCTGTTTGCCTGCGAACATGCGGCGATTACGCCGGATATGATGTGTGTCGGAAAAGCCCTGACCGGCGGCACCATGAGCCTGGCCGCCACCCTCACGACGCGGGAGGTGGCCGATACCATCAGCCACAGTCCGGCGGGCTGTTTTATGCACGGCCCCACCTTTATGGCGAACCCGCTGGCCTGCGCTGTCGCAACAGAAAGCCTGGCGATAGTGCAGGAAGGCGACTGGCATCATCAGGTTGCCGCAATAGAACGTCAGCTACGTGACACGCTGCTGCCCCTGCGCCATGCCCCCGAAGTTGCGGATGTTCGCGTGCTGGGAGCCATTGGCGTTGTTGAAACCCATCGCCCGGTCAACATGGCAGCCTTACAGCAATTTTTTGTCAGCCAGGGCGTCTGGATTCGGCCCTTTGGTCGCCTGATTTATCTGATGCCACCTTATATCATCACGCCTGAGGCGCTGAATGCGCTGGTCAATGCGATAGGTGCGGCGCTTGAGAAGCCGGCACACTTTCTTTCTTAATGTTTCAACGGCTGGACGTAAACCGGCTTTTGGTTAAGATGAAAAGGCAGTGACCATTAACGCAAGGAGATGTGATGCGAGTTTACAGCCAGGATTTACATGACGGCGACAAAATGCCGGAAAAACACGTTTTTAACGGAATGGGTTATCAGGGCGATAATCTTTCACCCCACCTGGCCTGGGAAGACGCGCCAGAGGGCACCAAAAGTTTTGTGATCACCTGCTTCGATCCGGATGCGCCTACAGGCTCAGGCTGGTGGCACTGGGTGGTGGCGAATATTCCGGCCGACACGACATCGCTGCCGCAGGGAGCGGGTTCCGGTAAAGCCGCGCTGCCAGCCGGCGCGCTGCAGACACGCACCGATTTTGGCCAGGCTGGCTACGGCGGCGCGGCACCACCCGCCGGTGAAACCCATCGTTATACCTTCAGCGTTCATGCGCTGGATGTGGATAAAATCGAGGTTGATGAGGGTGCCAGCGGCGCGATGGTTGGGTTTAACGTGCACTTTCACGTGTTAGCCAGCGCAGCGTTAACTGTTCATTACGTCTGATCGTCGCCTGACAATGCCGCTTCCGGTTAAACGTCTTACCGGAAGCGGCCATCCTGAACGTTACCCTGCCAGTTGATGAACCACCACCCACATTGGACCTTGTCCAACGGCGTAGCGGCCTACCGGCTTCAGTAATCCCTGTGGCGAGGTAATGTTATACACCTCAATGTGGTGCGACTTCTGCCCTGCCGCCACCAGGTACTGACCCGTATGATCGATATTGAACCCGCGCGGCTGGGTTTCCGTAGGCTGGAACCCTTCCCGCGTCAGAACGGCGCCGTCTTCGCTGATGCTGAACACCGTTAACATGCTGCTGGTGCGATCGCAGGCATACAGGAAACGGCCATCTGGCGTCAGATGAATATCCGCAGCCCAGCGGGTACCGGTAAAATCTGGCGGCATGATATCCAGCGTTTGCACCGACTCGACCTTGCCATGCGCATTGTTCAGCGCCCAGACCTCGACCGTGCTGTTGAGTTCATTGACGCTGTAGGCGTACTGTCCGTTGGCATGAAACGCCATGTGCCGCGGCCCGGCCCCTTCCGCCGTCGTGACCTGCTCTTGTGCATGCGGGGTTAACTGACCGTCAGCGCCAAGATCAAACAGGCAGATGCGATCCTGCTTCAGCGCAGGTACGTACAGCGTGCGATCGGCATTGTCGATATTGGCGGAGTGGCATCCCGCCAGACCGTTAATCACCTGGCTCGGTGCCTGTGGCACGCCGTCTTCGCCTATTGGGCTGATACTGACGCACGCATCGTTATAGGAACCACAAAACAGGAACCGGCCAGCATGGTCGGTGGAGATATGGGTCGGGCTTCCCGGCAGCGGTGCCTGTCCGGCTTCGGTCAGCGTGCCGTCCGGGGCGATGCGAAACGCCAGTACGCGGAAGTCGGGACGCACGCCTACATACAAGAAATCTTTTTTCGGACTCACCACCATAGGCTGAACCTGACCCGCAACGTCCGTAACCTGTAGTAGCGTCAAGGTGCCATCTTCATTCAACTGCCAGACATGGATTTGTTGACTCTCAGGACTGGCGGTGTAGACAACTTGCTTCATGTATTCTCCTTTTTCGCTGACTCATGTTGTTCTGCAGGTCACTGTAGCGCGTTTTTTTCTGTCTCGCAGGAATGATTTGTGCCCTGATTTTTGTTTCCGTACCCAGGTCGGGTGTAGACTTGCTGCTCTGCTAACCCATTCCGATGAGAGGATTAATGAGCTATCGTGTAATCGCCCTCGACCTTGACGGCACGCTGTTGACCCCGACGAAAACCATTCTGCCACAATCCGTGGAAGCGATTACGCAAGCGCGCAAGGCTGGCGTCAAGGTGATTATCGTGACCGGACGTCACCACTGCGCCATTCATCCTTTCTATCAGGCCTTAAATCTGGATACACCCGCCATCTGCTGTAATGGCACCTATCTGTATGACTATCCCGCCAAAAAAGTGCTGGCTTCTGACCCGCTGGATGCGCAGGTTGCGCTACGCGTGATTGAGATGCTGGACGAACATCAGATTCACGGCCTGCTGTATGTGGACGATGCGATGCTGTATCAAACTCCGACCGGTCATGTGATTCGCACGCTGAAGTGGAGTGAGTCGCTCCCGCCGCACCAGCGCCCCGTATTTACGCAGGTGGACAGCCTGGCGCAGGCCGCCAAAGAGGCGCAGTCGATCTGGAAGTTTGCCCTTTCCCACGAGAACACCGCAGAACTGCAGCAGTTTGCCCAGCGCGCAGAAGCCGAACTGGGGCTGGCCTGCGAGTGGTCATGGCACGATCAGGTTGACGTTGCGCGCGGCGGCAACAGCAAAGGGAAGCGCCTGGCGCAGTGGGTCGAGTCTGTGGGGCTGACGATGGACGACGTGATTGCGTTTGGCGATAACTACAACGACCTGAGCATGCTGGAAAACGTCGGGCTGGGCGTGGCAATGGGCAATGCGGACGACGTCATTAAGTCGCGGGCAAAAATGGTGACTGGCACCAACCTTGAAACCGGTATCGCCGACACGCTTTATCAGCACGTCCTGTCATGATGTCTGCCCCGGTGGAACAACATGCCACCGGGCACCTCAGGTCGTGACCGACACGCTTTTAATCTGCGCATACAGCCACTGTTGGGGCCGGATATTAAGCTCGTCGCGCGCCCAGGGCGTGATACGCGCCCACAGCTCACTGATGCCAATACGCAGCTTCACTTCAACCTGATCGCCTACCTCAATAAGCTCGACGACCTGCGCAGGCAGCACATTTCGGATGGAGCTGTTTTGCGCGGGTTGCAGCGTCAGTGAAACATCCGCCGAGGCAATGCGTATCCGCAACGGCGATTTAACCGGCAAATTGACCCGGCTGACCCAGATATGTTGATCGCCCAGAGACAGCGCCGACATGGGATAGTCCGGATGATGCTCCAGTACCTGCACACGCAGCACGCTGGTCAGATCGCTTGCGGGCAGCCATGGCCGCATCGCGCTGCTGCTCCAGACACGTTCCAGGGGACCAAAGGCTTTTACCTTTCCCGCATCCAGCACCAGCACGTTATCCGCCAGCTGCAGTATCTCCTCCAGGCTATGGGAAACATACAACACGGGAATATCGACCTGCTTCGCCAGCGTCTGCAGGTAAGGCATCAGCTCACGCTTACGCGGCAAATCCAGTGACGCCAGCGGCTCATCCATGAGCAGGATGTCGGGTGCGCTGAGCAAGGCGCGTCCGATGGCAACGCGCTGCTTTTCTCCGCCCGAGAGCGACAGCGGGAAACGGTTCAGTAAGGGGTTAAGGCCTAATAACGCCACCAGCGAATCGAACTGGCTTTTCATACTGGCCGAGAGGCCGTAGCGTAAATTGCCCCGCACGCTGTAGTGCGGAAACAGCCGTGCGTCCTGAAAAACATAACCAATGTTGCGCTTTTCCGGCGGCAAGGCGACCTGCTGTTCTGCATCGAACAGTATCCGGTCATTAAGCTGAATGCGTCCACGCTGGGGCCGGGTTAAGCCGCCGATGGCATTAATCAATGAGGTCTTGCCCGCACCGGATACGCCGAATATCGCGGTGATGCCGCTGGCGGGAATCGTCACGTCAATCTCAAGCTGGTGTTCGCCCAGCCGTTGAGCAAAATTAAGCGTCAGCATCAGGAGCCCATCCGTTTCCGGCCCCACTGCGCCAGCCATTCAGAAATCAGTAACGAGGCCAGCGCCAGAACGATCGCGATCACGCACAGACGTGCGGCGGCGCCTTCGGCACCCGGTGTTTCAATCAGCGTATACATGGCCAGGGGAATCGTGCGGGTTTCGCCAGGAATGTTAGACACAAAGGTGATAGTGGCACCAAACTCGCCAAGGGAACGGGCAAAGGCCAGCACCGTACCGACGATGATACCGGGCAGGGTTAAGGGCAGCGTAATGGTAAAAAAAACCCGCCAGCGCCCGGCACCTAACGTCCGCGCCGCCTGCTCCAGCCGGATATCCACCGCCTCCAGCGCCAGACGAATGGCACGCACCATGAGTGGAAAGGCAATCACCGCCGAGGCCAGCGCCGCTCCACGCCAGCTGAACGCGAAGCTAAAGCCAAACCAGTCATACAGTTTTTCACCGATGATACCGCGTCGGCCCAGACCTATCAGCAACAGATAACCCACCACCACCGGTGGCAGCACCAGGGGTAAGTGGATCACACTGTCGAGGATGGCTTTGCCGGGGAAGCGGCAACGTACCAGCACCCATGCCATCAGGATACCGAATGGCAGACTGCACAGCACGGCTATGCCTGACACCTGCAGACTGAGCATGACCGCCTGCCATTCAACATCGCTGAGTATCATTTTTTAGGCGTGAATCCGTATTGTTTGAACACTGCGGCCGCTTCCGGCCCTTTCAGGTAGTTATAGAAAGCCTTAACGGCCGCGTTGTCGCGATCTTTAACAATCGCCACAGGATATTCGACCGGTTTGTGACTGTCTTCCGGAAAGGTGCCCACCACCTGGACTTTTTTACTGGCCACAGCATCTGAGCCGTAAACAATGCCGTACGGGGTTTCATTACGCTCGACCAGTGCCAGTGCGGCACGCACATTATTGGCGCGCGCCAGTGACGGGGACAGGGAAGACCAGGCACCCAGTTTCTGCAGCGCCTCTTTGGCATAGATGCCGGCCGGTACATGATCAGGGTCGCCCACGGCCAGGCGTTCACCTTTCAGCAGGCTTTTCCAGTTGGTGTTATCGTTAATCGTCACCGGCTTGGCACCGTCGCTGCGCGGTGCAATCAGCACCAAATCATTACCCAGCAGCGTATAACGGGTGGTGTCGATCATACTTTTTTTGGCAACGGCATCGTCCATCCACTGCTGATCGGCTGAGATAAACAGATCGGCTGGCGCGCCCTGCTCAATCTGACGCGCCAGCACAGAAGAAGAAGCAAAAGATGACACCACCTCCGTGCCGTGCGCTTTTTTGTACTGTGCGGCTATCTCTTCCAGCGCGTTGGTTAATGAAGCGGCGGCAAAAACAGTAACTTTTTCGGCGGCCAGCGCCTGGCTGCTCAGGGAAACCGTCAATACTGCCGCCATACTCAAACGATAAAATGCGAAACGCATGATTTCTCTCCAGTGATCGTTATATATCGGATAATACAACGCATTATCTGACACCAGGACCAAATTAGCAAAAGCGGAGAGGAGACGTGATGCGGGGTAAAAACCACAACGTCCGCGCTGAGGCGGACGTTGCAGGAGAATTAATGCTGAGAGCGGGTCTTGTTATCGTCGCGGCGACCCGTTTTAGAGATGAGGTTGAACACTTCACCCAGGCCGTAAATCAGGCCTAACATGATTGCCATAACCACAGGTACCATGATCACCGCCACGGCGAGGCTTTTAATAAGTTCCAGCATGGAAAGTCCCACTTTGCGTATAAAGATGGGATTGTAACGGCTCAGTAAAATTTTGCGCAGTCCTTTTCGTGCTTTTACTTTGAGACGGAAAGCTCGCTATCATCTGCCCGATAACGCGATTCACTCTTTGCCGGAGCCACCATGCAAGCCGAACTCACCCTTCATATCCGCCTGCAGCAAAAACTGTTTGCCGATCCACGCCGCATTGAACTGCTAAAACGCGTGCAGCAAACCGGTTCGATCAGCCAGGGGGCGAAACTGGCGGGCATCAGTTACAAGAGCGCCTGGGATGCCATCAACGAGATGAATCAGCTGGCTGAACAGGAAATCGTGGCGCGCGCAACCGGCGGAAAAGGCGGCGGTGGCGCGCAGTTAACCCGCTATGGCGAGCGCCTGGTACAGCTGTTTGGTTTGATGGAAAAGATTCAGCAATATGCCTTTGATGCTTTGCAGCAGGATAGCCTGCCGCTGGACAGCCTGCTGGCCGCTATTGCCCGCGCCTCGTTGCAAACCAGCGCGCGTAATCAACTGTTTGGCACGGTAACAGACAACGACGCACAGCACGTTGTGCAGCACCTGACCATTCTGCTCTCCGACGGCCTAACCCGGCTCAAGGTCGCCCTCACCGAGCGCAGTGCGGAACGCCTGCAGCTCAAGAGCGGTAAAGAGGTGCTGGTGCTGATCAAAGCCCCCTGGATCAGCCTTCATACTCAACCCACTCAGGCGGAGAATCAGCTTGCCGCCACGATAAGCGCTATCGAGCGTGGCGAGCAGGTCAGTGAAGTCCTGATGCGCCTGCCAGGCGGTGAAACGCTGTGCGCCACGCTGGATAACAGTGAAATCGAACGGCGGCAGTGGCAGCCCGGCAACGCCGTGATCGCCAGCTTCAGCGCCAGCCATGCCATCGTCGCGTCGTTGCGTTGATCTGTTATCCTGGTTTGACTTCATCCGATGCAGTGGCTAAAACAACGGTTAACGCTGCAAAAAATGGAACGAATCATGGCTTCATTGCAAATTTCGCAAGGCATATTTCATCTTAATGATACCCGGGTGCTGTCTCTGGCCGATGTTCATCTGCAACGCGGTGAACGCTGGGCCTTTGTTGGGGCCAACGGCAGCGGCAAATCGTCGCTGGCCCGCGCCCTGTCAGGTGAGCTACTGCCGCTGTCAGGTGAGGTTACGCGTGATTTCCAGCGTCCCAGCCGCCTGTCTCTGGAGCAACTTCAACAGCTGGTCGCCGATGAATGGCAACGAAATAATACCGATCTGTTGAGTGAGGGTGAGGATGACACCGGCCGCACCACGGCTGAAATCATTCAGGATGAGGTCAAAGACAGGACGCGCTGTGAACACCTGGCGGCGCAGTTTGGTATCACCGGCCTGCTTAACCGCCGTTTTAAATACCTGTCTACGGGTGAGACGCGTAAAACGTTGCTGTGCCAGGCGTTAATGAAGCAGCCTGACCTGCTGATCCTGGATGAGCCTTTTGACGGTCTGGATGTGGATTCACGCGCCAACCTGACAGCCACCCTGAATAACCTGCAGCAGGCGGATTTTACCCTGGTGCTGGTGCTTAACCGCTTTGACGATATTCCGAATTATGTTGACCAGGTTGGCGTTCTGGCCGAATGCAGCCTGACGCACGTCGGGCCGCGCGAGGCGATTCTGGCGCAGGCGCTGGTCGCACAGCTGGCACGCAGTGAGCAGTTGGACGGGATGGCACTGCCAGAGGCCGATGTCGCGGATGCACTTCCCCAGTTGGCCGATAATGCGCCACGGGTCATCCTGCGTAACGGCGTGGTGTCCTATAACGACCAGCGCATCATTGACGGGCTTAACTGGCAGGTTAATGCTGGTGAGCACTGGCATATTATTGGGCCAAACGGCGCGGGTAAATCGACATTGCTCAGCCTGGTCACCGGCGATCATCCGCAGGGCTACAGCAATGATTTAACTCTGTTCGGCCTTCGCCGTGGCAGTGGGGAAACCATCTGGGATATCAAACAACATATTGGTTATGTCAGCAGCAGCCTGCATCTTGATTACCGGGTGAGCGCCAACGTGCGCACCGTGATTTTATCCGGCTTTTTTGACTCTATTGGGCTTTATCAGGCCGTCTCCGATCGACAAATGGCCCTGGCGCGTCAGTGGCTGGCGCTGCTGGGTATGGATTCAGCGATGGGCGATATGCCCTTCCATGGTTTATCCTGGGGACAACAACGGCTGGTGTTAATCGCCCGGGCGCTGGTTAAACATCCTACCCTGTTAATACTTGATGAACCATTACAGGGATTAGATCCGCTTAATCGTCAGTTAGTGCGACGTTTTGTCGATATCTTAATTGGTGAAGGACGAACCCAGTTGCTGTTCGTGTCCCACCATGCGGAAGATGCCCCCCAATGTATTACTCACCGGCTGCATTTTGTGGCGCAGCCCGAAGGCGGTTATCGCTACCGGCAGGACAGCGTTTGACCTTATCAACGCCGTCACCCCGGCGTTGTTTCCCCTACAATGTAAGCGTTACCATTTAAACCCACTTTTTATGTGCGAAATGTGCCACTTCGCCTTTAAATAAGAATATTCAGCTTGTGTAAACGATACCACTTATCCAGGCTGGATCACGTTTTCAACGCGGCTGATGTGCTACGTTTTAGCGATGCCTTTTTTTATTTTGACGCTGACCAGGATGCAACATGGAAAAATTTAACCCGGCCGATCATCCCCATCGCCGTTACAATCCCCTGACTGACCAGTGGATTTTGGTTTCTCCTCATCGTGCCAAACGTCCCTGGCAGGGTGCTCAGGAAACGCCTGCGGTGAATACGCTGCCGTCGCACGATGCTGACTGTTTTCTGTGTGCGGGCAACACGCGTGTCACAGGTGATGTGAATCCTGATTATCAAGGCACCTACGTTTTTACCAATGACTTCGCGGCCTTGATGACGGATACGCCAGACGCGCCAGAAAGTGATGACATGTTGATGCGCTGCGAAAGCGCGCGCGGTACCAGCCGTGTCATCTGCTTTTCGCCCGATCACAGTAAAACGCTGCCAGAAATGTCCCTGAGCGCACTGGAAGAAGTCGTCCGCACCTGGCAACAACAAACGGCAGAACTGGGTCAGCACTACCCGTGGGTACAGGTCTTTGAGAACAAGGGCGCCGCCATGGGCTGCTCCAATCCCCATCCACATGGACAAGTCTGGGCCAACAGCTTTCTGCCTAATGAAGCCCAGCGTGAAGATGATCTTCAGCGCCGCTACTTTGCCCAAAAGGGCTCGCCGATGCTGATGGATTACAGCGCGCGTGAACAGCAGGATGGCAGCCGTACCGTGGTAGAAACGGACCACTGGCTGGCCGTGGTGCCGTGGTGGGCAGCCTGGCCGTTTGAAACCCTGCTGTTGCCAAAAACCCATGTTAAGCGCCTGACCGATTTGACCGATGCGCAGCGTGACGATCTGGCTAACGCCATCAAGCGCCTGACCAGCCGTTACGACAACCTGTTTCAGTGCTCCTTCCCCTACTCCATGGGCTGGCACGGCGCGCCGTTCAACGGTGAAGACAATGAACACTGGCAGTTGCACGCCCACTTTTATCCCCCGCTGCTGCGTTCAGCAACGGTGCGCAAATTTATGGTCGGCTACGAGATGCTGGCTGAAACCCAACGCGATTTAACCACAGAACAGGCAGCAGAACGCCTGCGTTCCGTGAGCGATATTCATTTCCGTGAGGCACAACAATGAGCTTAAAAACCATCACGCAGCAGGTTTTTACTGAAACCTTTGGCTATGCGCCAACCCACGCGATTCAGGCCCCAGGCCGCGTCAATTTGATTGGCGAGCACACCGACTACAACGACGGTTTCGTGCTGCCTTGTGCCATCGATTACCAAACGGTTATCGCCTGTGCGAAGCGTGACGACCGCCAGGTTCGTGTCGTCGCCGTCGATTACGATCAGGCGCAGGACACCTTTGCGCTGGATGCGCCGATTACCAGCGTAAAAGAACCCATGTGGGCGAACTATGTTCGCGGCGTCGTGAAGCATTTACAGCAACGCGCGCCGGATTTTAGCGGTGTCGATATGGTGATCAGTGGCAACGTGCCACAGGGTGCGGGCCTTAGCTCTTCTGCCTCGCTGGAAGTGGCTGTCGGGACGGTTTTCCAGCAGCTGTTTAACCTGGCGCTGGACGGTGCGGCGATTGCGGTGAACGGTCAGGAAGCCGAAAACCAGTTCGTGGGCTGTAACTGCGGCATCATGGATCAGCTGATTTCCGCGCTGGGTCAAAAAGATCATGCCATGCTGCTGGATTGCCGGACGCTCGGCACCCGGCCGGTTTCTATGCCGGACGATATTGCCGTGGTTATCATTAATTCCAACTTCCGCCGGAGTCTGGTGGGCAGCGAATACAATGTCCGCCGTGAGCAGTGTGAAACCGGCGCGCGCTTCTTTAACAAAAAGGCGCTACGGGATGTCGAACTCGCTGAGTTTAACGCCGCGGAATCTCAGTTAGATCCCCAGGTCGCTAAGCGCGTACGTCATGTCATCACCGAAAATGCCCGTACGCTGGAGGCCGCCGAGGCGCTCTCTCGTGGTGATTTAGCACGCATGGGCGAACTGATGGCCGAATCTCACGCATCAATGCGTGATGACTTTGAAATTACCGTGCCACCGGTCGATACGCTGGTCGAGATTGTTAAAGCCGAGATCGGCGATCGTGGTGGTGTCCGTATGACCGGCGGCGGTTTTGGCGGTTGTATTGTTGCTTTGATGCCGCTTGAGCTGGTGGATCAGGTGCAGGCCGCCGTCGCCAGCCAGTATGAAGCCAAAACGGGCATCAAGGAGACCTTCTACGTTTGTAAAGCATCAGAAGGAGCAGGCCAATGTTAAGCGATGTCAATTCCCATGCGCCGGACGGTCAGCCGTGGCGCATCACCGTGCTGCGCAATGCCAATGGCATGATTGCCACCTTTATGGACTGGGGCGCGACCTGGTTATCGGCGCGGGTGCCGTTGCAGGATGGTCACGTACGTGAAGCATTGCTTGGCTGCGCAACGCCTTCCGATTACCTGCATCAGGATGCCTATCTGGGTGCCACGGTAGGCCGTTATGCTAACCGTATCGCCAGCGCAAAACTGGCTAAAACAGGCCGGCAGTTGGCCGCGAATCAGGGCGACCACCAGCTACACGGTGGCCCTGAGGGGTTTGATAAACGCCGCTGGCAAATCGTCAGCCAGTCAGAAAGTGAAGTGCATTATCGACTCGACTCGCCCGATGGCGATCAGGGCTATCCCGGCAATCTTATTGCTGATTTACGCTATGTCCTGGATGACGATAATTGCCTGTCGATTCACTATCAGGCGCAGTGCGATCAGCCCTGCCCGGTCAATCTGACCAATCATGCTTACTTTAATCTTGACGCGCATCATGGCGATGCACGTCAGCATCGATTACAACTGCACGCCGATCGTTACCTGCCCGTGGATAGCGAGGGGATTCCCAACGGACCACTTAAGGCGGTGGACGGCACCAGTTTCGATTTCCGTCAGGCCAAAAGCATTGAGCAGGATTTTCTTGCCGATGACGACCAGAAGGCGGTTAAAGGCTATGACCATGCTTTCCTGCTCAACAGCGCAGGCGATGACAGTCAGCCTGCTGCTGAGTTGTGGTCGCAGGACGGTAAACTGCAGTTAAGCGTCACCACCTCGGCGCCGGCATTGCAGTTCTACAGCGGTAACTATTTGGCCGGCACGCGCGCCCGGGAGCAGGAACGCTATACTGCGTTTCAGGGGATCGCGCTGGAGAGTGAATTTTTACCGGATTCACCTAATCATCCCGAGTGGCCACAGGATGATTGCTGGTTACAGCCGGGAGATCGTTGGGAATCCGTCACGCGCTATCGCTTTACGCCACGCTGAGCAACCGGGTGAAAAACGCGCAGTGCGTCACAGACAGACTTACGCAGTGCGCTGTTTTCCGCTATGGTAGAACGCAATTGGTCAGCCAACGGGCTGGCGACAGCAGGTTTCCATTATCTCAGAAACATCAAGTATTAAGGAGTTAAGCTATGGCTGTAACTAAGCTGGTTCTGGTGCGACACGGCGAAAGCCAGTGGAACAACGAAAACCGCTTCACCGGATGGTATGATGTAGACCTTTCTGACAAGGGCCGTACCGAAGCTAAAGCAGCCGGACAGCTGCTGAAGAAAGAAGGTTTCGTGTTTGATTTCGCGTACACCTCCGTGCTGAAACGCGCCATTCACACCCTGTGGAATGTGCTGGATGAGCTGGATCAGGCCTGGCTGCCCGTTGAGAAATCCTGGCGTCTGAATGAACGTCACTATGGCGCGCTGCAGGGTCTGGATAAAGCAGAAACCGCCGCCAAATACGGCGACGAGCAGGTAAAACAGTGGCGCCGTGGCTTCGCGGTAACCCCGCCAGAGCTGGATCGTAGCGATGAGCGTTTCCCTGGACACGACCCGCGTTATGCTTCACTGAAGCCTGAGCAGCTGCCGACCACCGAAAGTCTGGCCCTGACCATCGAACGCGTCATTCCTTACTGGAACGAATCCATTCTGCCGCGTATCAAAAGCGGTGAGAAAGTGATTGTTGCTGCACACGGCAACTCACTGCGTGCCCTGGTGAAATACCTGGACAACCTGAGCGAAGATGAGATTCTTGAACTCAATATTCCGACCGGCGTACCGCTGGTTTATGAGTTCGATGAAAACTTCAAACCGATCAAACGCTACTACCTGGGTGATGCTGACGAGATCGCAGCTAAAGCCGCAGCTGTAGCGAATCAGGGTAAAGCGAAGTAAGTTTTGCTTCTCTGTGAAAAGGGCCAGACACTGTCTGGCCCTTTTTTATTGCGCCCTGTTAACCGCGACGCTGTTTGACCGCATGGGCCAGTTGACGCAGGACCTTCTCGGTATCGTCCCAGCCAATACAGGCATCCGTCACGCTCTTGCCGTATACCAGCGGTTCGCCGCTTTCCAGGCTCTGATTCCCTTCAACCAGATGGCTTTCAATCATCACGCCGATAATGCCGCGCTCGCCATTGATCATCTGTTGCGCCACATCATCTGCCACCAGCATCTGTTTCTGAAACTGCTTGCTGCTGTTGGCATGGCTGAAGTCGATCATCACCTGCTGCGGTAAACCGGCTTTTTCCAGACCGGCTTTAACTGCACTGACGTGCGCGGCGCTGTAGTTCGGTTCTTTACCACCACGCAGAATAATATGGCAGTCGCCGTTGCCGCGGGTTTCCACGATCGCAGAGTGCCCGTATTTGGTGACTGACAAGAAACAGTGCGGTGAACTGGCGGAGTTAATGGCATCAATCGCCACTTTGATGGTGCCGTCCGTGCCGTTTTTAAACCCGACCGGGCAGGAAAGACCAGAAGCCAGTTCGCGGTGAACCTGCGATTCGGTGGTGCGTGCGCCGATCGCGCCCCAGCTCATCAGATCGGCAACGTACTGCGGCGTGATCATGTCCAAAAACTCGCCAGCGGCAGGCAGACCAGAATCGTTAATCTCTACCAACAGCTTACGCGCCAGACGCAGGCCGTCGTTCAACTGGAAGGAACCATCCATATAAGGATCGTTGATGAGCCCTTTCCAGCCGACAGTGGTACGCGGTTTTTCGAAGTAAACGCGCATCACGACTTCCAGTTCACCCTTAAGCTGTTCCCGCAGGGTTAACAGACGCGCAGCATAGTCTTGTGCGGCTTCGGTATCATGAATGGAGCAAGGCCCAATCACCACCAGCAGACGATCGTCTTCCCCTTTCAGAATCTGGTGAATCGCCTGGCGAGCCTGCGAAACGGTCTGCGCAGCGCGGTCGGTTGCAGGGAATTTTTCCAGTAAGGCTACGGGTGGCAGGAGTTCTTTGATCGCTTTAATGCGTAAATCATCGTTCTGGTAATTCATACTCATTCCATATAATTTCTGGCCCGGCGCCCGCCGGACACAACCCAGCCAATGTAGCCCGAAGCGCACGGGGTGTAAATTCCTGATGAACGTATAATGTATGCGTGAAATTTGCATAAATGGGTTATGCGTCTAGACTTTTAAAGGTAACCACTGAGGAACGGTGGCTTACTTTTATTAATACCTGTCTTTAAGCTAACCAGCGAAATTTTATTTCGCTCAGGGCGCTTTTTCTCTGAACCAAACATCGCAGCGGGTTAGAGACAGCAAATATCATTTATTAACGGGAGCATAATGATGAATAAGTTTGCAATAATTTTTCTGACGGCAGCAATGACTCTGGGCAGTGGCGCAGCAATGGCTGCTAACGGAAACTCTAACCAGGCCGCCGCCGCAGGCGCAGTAGCTGGCGGTGCTAACGAGAACCTGCCACCGAACAAAGTCGATAACAGCAAAATTAATAACACAGGCACCGAGAAATCGTCTCCGACCGCTGACAGCACGTCCAGCAGCAAACATATGACGGCTGACGAGATTGATAAGAATACCCAGTGTAAAGACGGCAAATGCCCTGATATGAATAAAAAAGTTCATACCAAAAAAGGTGGCGGTCACGTTAATACCAAAACCGACGGCACCACGCAGTAAGACCGGACGGTTGAGTTGATAAGGAGAGCCTGGCTCTCCTTTATTTTATCCTGCCGTAACTTCCGCTATGCTGAGCCTGTTAAATTAACAGGGAAATGTTCATGGCCTCACTGCTTCTGATTGACGATCATCCACTGGTTGAAGTAGCACTTGAAGCTGCGTTGGCTAAATCACCGATTCTCATGCAACTTTTTTCCGCCAGCAGCGAACAGTCCGCCCGCCCTTTTCTGCAATTGCCACCCGATATTATCGTGCTGGACATCGGCTTACCCGATGGTGACGGGCTGGAGATCTTGCGCCGCCTGAAAATCCATTTACCCGACTGCCCGGTTCTGATTTATTCAGCCCAGCAAACCCGCCACTACGTCAGGCGAGCCCAGGCGCTGGGTGCCGCTGGCTATGTGGTGAAGAGCCAGCGCATGGAGCAGTTGCTGAGTGCGATTCTGGCGGTGCTCGGTGGACATGCCACCTTCCCCGACTGTCCCGACGAGCCGGAACTGCCGTTAACCAGTAAAGAACGTCAGATACTGGCTTTGCTGGCCAGTGGATTATCCAACCTGCAAATTGCCGAGCGACTGCATATCAGTAACAAAACCGTCAGCACCCATAAAAAGAACATCCTGGAAAAGACCGGTGCCCACTCTGTGGTTGAGTTAGCCGATTTGTGGAAAGCACAGCAGTGATACGCTGGCTGCTGCTCCTGCTGCTCTTTACCTCGCTGGCCTACGGCGACGTGCGCCCGGTCAGCAGCATCAACTTGCCCATGATGATGCCGGTGAAAGGTGCTGAGCTGATGCAGGGCAAAGTGCTGCGAGTCGGTCTGCTGGAGGAGAATAACGCCCCCTGGACGATGCTGGTCGGTAAAGACCTTTATGGCATCGATGCCGATTACCTGGCGGCGCTGCATCAGTTAACTGGTGCGCAGTTCACGCTCCGTTTATATGCCACTCAGGCAGACTTATTGCGCGCGCTGCACGACGGACAGATTGATTTTGCGTTGGGAATGATAGCCCCGCCTTTAGCCATGAATACGCTGGCCAGTGACAGCTGGTTTAGCAGCCCGTTGCGTATTTATCGTAACCAGCAGAACCAGCGTGCCGTGATGTTCAACAGTCATAATGCCCAACTGGCAATCAGCCAACTCACGCTGGCACAACTGCCACCGGCGCTGGCAGCCCGCCATCAGTGGCGCACCTACGGCAGCGATCTTCAGGCGCTCTATACGTTGCTGAATCAGCAGAACGATTATGTGGTGGCAGATGAAACCAGCGCCGGTTTCTTGCTAAGCCAGTTACAGCAGGGGCAAATTTATCAGATTGCCTCCGGTATCGATGCCGGACAGCTCAACCTGCGCGCCGTCGCACGCGATCCGGCGCTTATCGAATGGCTGAATCAAAGCCTGCGCCAGCTTCCCGCTGAGCTGATGAGCACCCTGCAGGCGCGCTGGAGCAGCAACCTTCCCCGCTATCAGGACACGCAGACCCTGATGCTCAGCGCCAGCGAGCGCGAGTGGATGACGAACCACCCAATCGTTGCCTACGCGGCTGAAGCGGATAACTATCCCTGGAGTTACCGGGACAGTAACGGCACTGCCCGCGGCTACGGGATCGACCTGCTTAACGCCATCGCCCAAAGCACAGGATTACGTTTTACCCCGCGCTGGGTCAGTAACCCTCAGCAGGCTGCCAGCCTGCTGGCTCAGCATCAGGTTATGTTGCAGCTGATGCAGCCGCTTAACGGCGAAACCCAAAGCACCAGCCTGCCCGTCTGGCGCGCGCTGTGGGGCATTTATATCCGCCAGCCAGCTGGCTGGTCGCACTGGAGCGATGTGGCGGGCAAGCGCATAGGTATTCTGCAGGATGACCTGGCGCAACGCCTTATCCCTGAGAATATGCAGGTTCAACGTTATGTTGACCGAAACAGCCTGTACGATGCGCTGGCAGCCGGTCAGATTGACGCCTTAGTCGATAATGTGCTTTCCGCGCGCTGGCGGATTGCCAGTCGTAACGATCCGCAGATTCATCTGGCCTTTGCCGCCAGCGATATTGCCTGGCCCATTGCGGTTGGCATCGCATCCGATCAACCCGTACTGCGTTCACTGCTGGATCGCGCGTTGCAGCAGATCCCCGTTGAGACACAAAATCAGATGCGCGATCGCTGGTCAATGCCACCTCAGCCTGGCAGCGTTACCGCCATGCGCGTCCTGCCGGTAGCCGTTCTGGTGGCGGCCGGTGTTGCCATCATTATTTTGCTACTGCTGCTTGCCCGACGTTACTGGCAGCAGCGGCGCGATCGCCAACAGCGTGAGCAGGCCGAACGCGCCAACGCCATGAAAAGCCAGTTTTTAGCCACGGTCAGTCACGAGCTGCGCACGCCCATGCAGGCGATACTGGGCTTGCTGGAGCTGGAAAAACAGCAGCGATCCAGTGAAAATCTGCAGCTTCTGCACCGTAGCGCGCAGTCACTGATGACGCTGCTTAACGATCTTCAAGATCACGCCCGTATTGAAAATAACAGCTTTACCCTGTCGCCGCGTCCGCTGGCGCTGGCCCCCTGGCTGGCGCAGCAGCGCCATTTTTATCATCCGTTGATGCGCCCGGACGGTCCGCGTCTGCAGGTTGAAGCCCTCACGCCACTGCCTGACGCGGTGATGATGGATGCCGATCGCCTGCAGCAGGTGGTGAACAATCTCATTACCAACGCATTTAAATTTACCCGCCAGGGCCTGATTCGTCTGACGCTATCGGCCACGGACATGCTACAGCTAACCGTCAGCGACAACGGCAGCGGAATCCCGCCGGAGGAGCAGCCTAAACTGTTCGATCCCTGGTATCAGGCACCCTCGGGTAAAACCGTATCGGTCCAGGGCAGCGGTTTAGGGTTGTTTATTTGTCGGGAGATGGTGCAACGCATGGGTGGCGATATTTCCCTGCATTCTGTGCCTGGCAAAGGCACGGAGGTGACCATCACCCTGCCGCTGATCCCCTGCGATCGGCTTCCGGATAGCGATCCAACTGCCCTGCCGGGCTTTCCTGGTCTGCGCGTGGCGGTGGTAGACGATCATCCTACGAACCTGATCGTGATGGAGCAGCAGCTTGCCCGCTTCGCGATTCAGGCGGATTGTTTTGAACAGGGTCGCGACCTGCTGCTGGCCGATGCGCAGCGCCCTTACGACCTGCTGTTTATCGATCAGATGATGCCGCGCCCTGATGGCACGCTCCTGTTGCGCCTGTTGCGTCGTCGCCAGCGTCAGCGCGGCGGCGTGCAGTTACGGGTGCTGTGTTCAGCCGATGCCCAGTTACTTAACGTGCAGTTGGGTGAGCATGAACGCGTGCTGATTAAACCGGTGCAGCTACAGGATATCGGCGAGGTGCTGACGGCCTTTCATGACGATCCACTGGCATCACTGGATGACAACCTGTGGCAGCTGGCGCAGCAAAACGAGAAATTTCTTAACCGCCTGGGCAAAACGTTACGTGATACCCTGGAGAAGGACCTGGCACAACTGCACGCCGCACATCAGGCAGGTGACGCTATGCAGTTAGCCGAGTCAGCACACCGTATGAAAGGAAGCTGGCTTTTGATAGGTATTGAAGAAGGGGCAACGCTTTGTCAGCAGCTGTCGGACAAGGCGAAGCAACATCAGGCTCTCTCCGCTGAGTGGCAATTGCTGATATCATTGACCGACAGGTTATTACTCAAACTGGAAACATATGGCACACACGCACTCTCATAGCGGTCATGACACCAACCGTAAGCGCCTGATGGCGGCCTTTGCCGTGACGGCCCTCTTTATGGTGGCAGAAGTCATTGGCGGCTGGATTTCTGGCTCGCTGGCCCTTCTGGCCGACGCCGGTCATATGCTGACCGATGCCGCTGCGCTGCTGATGGCCTTACTGGCAGTCCAGTTCGCTAAACGCAAACCCAGCGATCGTCATACTTTTGGTCTGCTGCGGCTCACCACACTGGCAGCCTTTGTTAACGCCATTGCCCTGATCCTGATCACCCTGCTGATCGTCTGGGAGGCCATTGAGCGCTTTTCCCATCCGCAGCCAATTACCGGCGGCCTGATGCTGGGCATCGCCATTGGCGGTTTACTGGCTAATATTCTCTCGTTTTGGCTGCTGCATCACGGCAGTGAAGAGAAGAACCTGAACGTGAGGGCGGCAGCCTTACATGTGATGGGCGACCTGCTGGGTTCGGTTGGTGCCATCATTGCCGCGGTGATCATTCTGCTCACGAACTGGACGCCCGCTGACCCCATTTTATCGATTCTGGTGTCACTGCTGATACTGCGTAACGCCTGGGCATTGCTGCGGGAAAGTTTTCACGAGCTGCTGGAAGGCGCACCTGATTCACTGGACGTGAATCAGCTCAGACGCGATCTGAAGCGTCAAATCGCCGAAGTGCGCGATGTTCATCATGTGCACGTCTGGCAGGTAGGCGAGAAGCCGGTATTAACGCTGCACGTGCAGGTTATCCCGCCACGGGATCATGACGGCCTGCTGCGCCGCATTCACACTTACCTGCACGACCATTACCAGATTGAACATGCGACGGTACAGATGGAGTTTCAGCCCTGTGTCGGACCGGATTGCGCACTGAACACGCCGGTAATTGAGGGTGCTCACCACCATCACGAGCACGGTGAGCACGCGCATCATCACTGAGCAGACAGCGCACGAGAACCCTGTTTTCGTGCGCTGATTATCCACATCCTTGAGCCGTTCAGCGCAATCAACGTCAAAATGGCATATTCCAGCGCCATGGCGTAAACCCCCTGGCGGGCAAAAATCATCACGCTAATCACGTTGATAATCACCCACAGCAGCCAGTTCTCCACGTACTTCCGCGTCATCAGCACCATGGCCACAATCGACAGCACCATCAGGCAGGAATCCCAGAACGGAAACGCATCCGGCTGCAGTGTCGGCATGGCCACGGCAAAGCCCGCCGCGTTCATAATGGCGACCGTAATTCGGGTAAGAAATGCAAATACCGGGTCGATATACACCGTCATTAAGGCCACCGCGATGACGCAGCCAACAGCCCAGCCGATGGCTTTTGTCCGCGGCAGCCAGCGTATGGTTAACGCCGCCTGATTGTCAGATGTTTGTCGACTCCAGGCGTACCAGCCATAGACATTGGCCGCGAAGAAAAATAGCTGTAGCAGCAGGCTGGCGTAGAGTTGGATCTGAAAAAAGATCACCGCAAACAGCGTGACGTTGATCAGACCAAAGGCGTAGTTAACGATCTTTTCCAGGCTGGCCAGCCAGATGCACAGCAGGCCAGCGAGCGTTCCGACGGCTTCGATCCATGACAGATCGTACCCCGTGGCGCCAAGAGGGATGTGAACCAAAATATTCTGCGTGCTAAAAAAATCCATATGAGGCACCTGTTAACGACGCGCGTTACGCGTTTCCTTTCACGTTATGTTTAAGGTCTGCTGCAAAGGATAGCATACGGTTAAGCGGCACCAGCGCGGCTTCCCGCAGGGCCGCCTCCACCTGAATCTCATGAGCCTGACCACCCGACTCCAGCGCATCGGCGATGGCTTTCAGGCCGTTCATCGCCATCCAGGGGCAGTGCGCACAGCTGCGGCAGGTGGCGCCCTCACCGGCTGTTGGCGCTTCCAGCAATATTTTGTCGGGCACCGCCTGCTGCATCTTATAAAAAATGCCGCGATCGGTGGCGACGATCATCTGGGGATGGGGCAAGGTTTTGGCGGCCTGAATCAGCTGGCTGGTTGAGCCAACCGCATCGGCCAGATCCACGATGGCCTGGGGTGACTCGGGATGAACCAATACCGCCGCATCGGGATACAGCGCTTTCATCCGCTGGAGTGCCTGGGTTTTGAACTCGTCATGGACAATACAGGCACCCTGCCAGCATAAAACATCGGCGCCGCTTTTCTGGGTGACGTAGCGCCCCAGATGCCGATCGGGTGCCCAAATAATTTTTTCCCCCAGGCTATCCAGATGTTCTATCAATTCCACGGCAATGCTGGAGGTGACCACCCAGTCGGCGCGCGCTTTTACCGCCGCCGAGGTATTGGCATACACCACCACCGTACGATCGGGATGGGCATCACAAAAAGCGTTAAATTCGTCAATCGGGCAGCCCAGATCAAGCGAGCACTCGGCTTCCAGCGTGGGCATCAGTACCGTTTTTTCCGGGCTGAGGATTTTGGCCGTTTCCCCCATAAACCGCACCCCGGCCACCAGCAGCGTACTGGCGGTGTGATGGCTGCCAAAACGCGCCATTTCGAGCGAGTCAGAGACACAGCCGCCGGTTTCTTCTGCCAGGGCCTGAATCTCCGGATCGGTGTAGTAATGCGCTACCATCACGGCATTGCGGGCTTTCAGCAACGCTTTGATTTTTTCCCGATAAAAGGTTTTTTGCTCGTCGTTCAGCCGGGCAGGCTTGGGCGGAAAAGGATAAACCGCGTTTTCAGGATCGAAGATTGTACTCATGACACCGCTCTCGTTCTGTAAAATTAACGAAAATCGCCGGTTATGGCTTAACAGGACGTAAATACTGCCATCGTGTTTTATATGCTAAACACGATAGCGGAAAAGCGGCGGAGTGTCGTGTTTTATTTCGCGGTCATGTTGAAGAGAGCCCCACCAGGCCCGGCTGTGGTGCTTCCAGCTGGAGTAAAAACGCTTTGACCGCCAGCCCGCCTGCAAAGCCGGTCAGTTTGCCGTTGGTCCCAATGACACGATGACAGGGCGCGACAATCGACAACGGGTTTTGACCGTTAGCTGCCCCCACCGCGCGCACCGCGGCAGGATGACCAATCTGCTCGGCAATTTGCCGATAGCTGCGCGTTTCACCAAAAGGAATGTTCAGTAATGCCTGCCACACTTTTATCTGGAATGCCGTGCCGGCGAAATCCAGTGGCAACGTAAAGCGCTGGCGCGTCCCCGCAAAATATTCGCGCAACTGGGTTTCCGTTTCCTGAAGCACCGGATGGTTATCGTCCCGCTCTACGGGCGATAAGCGAGGATGCCTGCGTACTTCGTCTTGCCACAAAATAGCCGCCAGGCCACGATCGCTGGCAATCAGCGTCAGCTCTCCCACCGGGGTTGTTACAGGTTTGCAGTAATACATGCGGTTCCTCCCATCACAATTCTGTCTGGCATTATCGCATTTTTTTAGCGCTAAACTGGCTGTTTTCGGTCATTACAATAAACTGATGTGCTGTCCGAAAACAGCCAGTCAACCCTTTCTGCCAGCGCTACGCTGTCGCTATTTGCCGGAGAGAAACCATGTTTGATCCAGATACGGCTTACCAGGCGCTAACGTCGCGGGATACGCGTTTTGACGGCGTATTTTTTGTTGGCGTAACCTCAACCGGCATTTACTGTCGCCCGATATGTCCGGTTAAGCCGCCGATGAAAAAAAACTGTCTGTTCTTCAGCAGCGCGGAAGCCGCGGAGAAAGCCCGTTTTCGCCCCTGCCTGCGCTGTCGTCCTGAGCTGGCACCGGGCAATGCGCCCGTAGACAATGCGCACAGAGTGGCCGATCGCCTGGTGCAGCGCATCGAAGAAGGTTTGCTGGAAGAGCATACAGGGCTGGACGATATCGCCACCGAGTTTGGCATCAGCGCACGTCAACTGCGCCGGATTGTGCACCAGGAGCTGGGCGTTACCCCGCTGGAGCTTAAACAGACACGTCGCATGTTACTGGCTAAACAGCTGCTGACCGAAACCACCCTGTCGGTGACCGATATTGCCTATGCCAGCGGTTTTGGCAGTTTGCGGCGCTTTAATGACGTGTTCCAGGCCCGCTATCGTATGACGCCGGGTGCTTTACGTAAAACGGCTGCGCAGTCCGTTCAGCAGCCTGGCAATACCATGCAGTTACAGCTCAGCTATCGTCCGCCTTACGACTGGCAGGCGATGCTGGATTTTTTGCAGTTACGGTTGATGAAAGAGATCGAGAGCGTTGAGGGGCAAACCTATCGCCGGACGGTCGTGCTGGGTCAATATCGTGGCTGGGTCAGCGTGTCGAACCTTCCGGCTAAGCAGGCGCTCAAGGTCGAGTTCACCCCGTCTCTGACGCCTGTACTTCCAGCACTATTGCGCCGCCTGCGCGATCTTTTTGACCTGAACGCCCAGCCACAACGCATTGCTGCCCACCTGCAGCAGGACCCGCTGCTGGCACAAAGCCTTCATGACTTTCCCGGCCTGCGCGTGCCCGGTGCGTTCGACAGCGTTGAAATGGGCGTCCGCGCCATTCTGGGCCAGCAGGTCACCGTTAAAGCAGCGACAACCCTCAGCAGCCGGTTTGCCCAGGCGTTTGGTGAGCCTTGCTCGACGCCTTTCGCGGACCTGTCTCGCTACTCTGCCCAACCGCAGCGCATTGCGCAGGCGACGGTCGATGAGATTGCCAGCCTTGGCATTGTCAGCGCACGCGCCAGAGCGATTCTGGCCTTCGCTGACGCCTGTGTGGCGGGCAGCTTACGGTTTAACGCCACGCTCACGCCTGATGACATCATGGCGCGTCTGGTGGCACTTCCGGGCATTGGTCCCTGGACGGCCCATTATATCGCCATGCGCGCTCTGCGCTGGCCGGATGCTTTTCCAAAAGAAGATATCGCCATACGGAATAACCTGGGTGGCCTGACGCCCAAGGCCGCAGAAGCGCGTTCACAGCAATGGCGCCCCTGGCGCAGCTATGCTGTGATGCATATCTGGAAAAGCCTGTGATGATCGCGCAGCGATTTTGCGATTACGCATAATCAGAAAAATAACCGCATCCTCACTAAACTCCTGTGCCGTGCAACCGATAACCAATTTGGCTTAACATCGTTGACATGGGCAGGAGGCAGCAGTCATGGCGTTGCGGTTAGAAAATACAAAAATAGCGCATAAACTCAGTTTGGGATTTGGACTCGTTTTATTGTTAGTCGTGGGATCGGGCAGTATTAGCGTATTACGCTTTAAAAACATCCATGACGTTTATGAACAGAGCAACGTGATTTACGACATCAACATCGATGTATTCCAGGCAAAAATAAACCGGCTGAAACTGCTGTATGGGGATGAAAAAGCGGGAAAAGTCATGGCTGATTACATTGCTCATGCCTCTCTGCTCACCCAGGATGCTCAGCAGTACCCGTGGCAGCCGGAACAGCAAACCCAGCTTCAGGATATCGCCAGCCAACTCAGCCACTTTCAGAGCAGTATCACCGCGATGACGCAAGCCATGCAGGCGCTGGCGGCAACGGGAAAACAGCTTGATCAACGCAACATGCAAAGCCAGTCAACACTGTATGAAGCGTTGATTAAGACCCAGGTGACTGATGCCAGCGTGCTGTTCCAGCAACTTCTTGCCATCAGCCAGTTACGCGACCAGCTTCAGTTACTCCGTTACGATCCCGCTAATGCTGCCGCGCTAGACGTGCAGCTTCAACAGCAATCCAACGCGATTCAGTCCAGCATCACGGCCTTGTTACCGCAGTTGCCGCCAGAAGCACAGACGCAGTTGAATGCATTGTGGAGCGCGACTCTCGACGTCAAGCAACTCAGTGAGCGTTATGCAGCGGGCTTTCGTGCCCTCAACGTGGCGGAGAGCGCGGTTAAAGCAGACGGCGATAAAAGCAGTGCCATTATCAAAAATATTCTGCAGCAGATGAAATCGCAAAACAGCAGCCTGACCAACGGCGCTATCAACCTGACACTACTGACGGTGAGCATTGCGGTGCTGCTGGGCATCCTGATCGCCTGGCTGATTAGCCGCCAGATTACACATCCGGTGAGAAGAAACCTGATGCTGGCAGAGCGCATCGCCAGCGGTGATTTAAGTGCCACTATCACGCCTGGCGGCCGTGATGAGCTGGGCAAACTGGCGGGGGCAATGGGGGCAATGAATCACCGTCTGCGGACGATTATTCAGGAAGTGCGCGACAGCGTCTTCACCGTCTCCCAGGCGGCGAGCAGTATCAACAGCGACAATCACAACCTTTCTTCACGGACTGAGCAACAGGCCGCGGCCGTAGTGCAGACCGCGGCCAGTATGGAGCAGCTGACTGTTACCGTTAAGCACAACGCCGACAACGCCCGCCATGCCAGTCAGATAGCGGCTGAAGCCTCTCTGCAGGCTGAACAAGGCGGTGCCGCGGTCAGCGAAGTCGTGCAAACCATGGGCGACATCTCGGCCAGTTCAAAGAAAATTGCCGAAATCACCGCCGTCATTAACAGCATCGCGTTTCAGACCAACATCCTGGCGCTCAATGCGGCAGTTGAAGCGGCGCGTGCCGGTGAACAGGGACGCGGATTTGCGGTGGTGGCCAGTGAGGTACGCAATCTTTCGCAGCGAAGCGCTCAGGCAGCGAAAGACATTGAACGCCTGATCAGTGAGTCAGTCGGTCAGATTACCGAGGGCAACAATCGTGTGGCGCGTGCGGGTGAAAGAATGGGACAGGTGGTGAATGCCATTTCCCGCGTCAATCACATTGTCGGTGAGATCTCTTCTGCTTCTGACGAGCAAAGCCGCGGTATTGAGCAGATTGCCCGTGCAGTATCGGAGCTGGACAGTACCACGCAGCAAAATGCCACGCTGGTCTCCGCGTCTGCCCTGTCCGCTACGGCGTTGGAAGATCAGGCACTGCGGCTTGAAACGCTGTTAAAACAGTTCAATCTGGAGCCGGGTCAAGCGATACAGCGCTAAGCGACTCGCAGTAACACCACGACTACAGGCGCCCGTTGGGCGCTTTTTTTATGGCATTAACGGTGAGGTCGCCCACTGGTTAAGGCTGACGCATCAGCCTGAATCGCTTTGCGATTCAGTCGACCCTGCACGTTTTACGCATAGCAAAAAGGCGCCTTTAGGGCGCCTTTCAACATTGGTGGGTCGTGCAGGATTGCCTCGGCCCGTCCGGGCCTCGCCCTTCGGGTGATGCTGGCGCATCAGCCTGAATCGCTGCGCGATTCAGTCGACCCTGCAGCAGGTTCTCATCCTGCACGTTTGACTGCGCAGCCTACAAACGAAAAGAGCGCCCAGTGGGCGCTCTTTTCTGTATTGGTGGGTCGTGCAGGATTCGAACCTGCGACCAATTGATTAAAAGTCAACTGCTCTACCAACTGAGCTAACGACCCGCTCGGGGCTTACAACCGCTCAAACACATTCACCAATGATGCCTGAGATTAAGATGGTGGGTCGTGCAGGATTCGAACCTGCGACCAATTGATTAAAAGTCAACTGCTCTACCAACTGAGCTAACGACCCATCTTAATGGTTGTGAAGCAATACTGAAGGTTCTCTTGGGGAACAACGTCCTGCGGGAGATGGTGGGTCGTGCAGGATTCGAACCTGCGACCAATTGATTAAAAGTCAACTGCTCTACCAACTGAGCTAACGACCCATCTTCAGGCTTGCCAGACACATCTGCAATGTGTCCCGGCAACGGCGGCATATATTACTGATTTACCGAGGTAGCGCAACCCTTATTTTCTGTTAAGGGGTTCAATTGCCTACCTTTCATGCGGCAAGACCAGAAATCACACGATATCCGGTCAAACCTGCACAAATTACATACCAGACAAACGTTTTTGCGCCTGCTTAGCAGATTCGGTATCAGGGTAAAGTTTGATCACCTGTTGATAAACGGCTTTGGCTTTCGCCGTGTCGTTTTTCTCCTGCATGATCACGCCAACCTTTAACAACGCTTCAGCAGCCTTGGGGGATTTTGGATACTGCTTCACCACCGTGGCGTAATAATACGCCGCGTCGTCTTTCTTGCCTTTGTTATAAAACAGTTGTCCCAGCCAGTAATTGGCATTCGGCTGATACGTCGAATCCGGGTAGCGCTTCACCCACGCCTGTAGCGCAGTGATCGCCTGGTCGTACTGTTTTTTCTCCAGAATAAGCGCGACAGCAGCATTGTAATCGCTGTTGGCATCGCCGCTCTGGACCGGCGCACTACCACCGGCTGCCGCTGCACCAGACTCCGTGCCAGAGGCTGCAGCACCTGCACCGGCGTTATCGCTGGCACCGGCGGCTGGCTGACTGGCATTGCTGTTGTTGCTGCTCAGACTGTCGATCTGCTGATAGATCTGCTTCTGGCGCTCAACAACCTGGTTCAGCTGATAGGTATTTTGCTGGATTTCCCCACGTAATGAGTCGATATCCCGCTGGTTATCGCTCATCTGCTGCTGCAGTTGCTGCATCAGCTGTGCCTGGGCATTTGAGATTCTTTCAAGACTGGTGACACGGTCTTCGACCGAGCCGGAGCCAACGCTACTGATTGACGCTTGGGCATTAGCGGCCCAGGGGGCCGCTACGCCAATCAGTAACGACAGACTCAACAGGTGATGTCTGAAGTTACTAACCATGTGATTCTCTTAGTATACCAGTACGGCACGACGGTTTTTAGCGTAAGCCGCTTCGTCGTGGCCCAGAACAGCCGGTTTCTCTTTACCGTAAGAAACGATAGACATCTGATCGGCTGACACGCCTTTACCTTGCAGGTACATCTTAACAGCGTTAGCACGACGTTCGCCCAGGGCGATGTTGTACTCTGGCGTACCGCGCTCATCCGCATGACCTTCGATAGTCACTTTGTATGATGGGTTGCTACGCAGGAAGTTAGCGTGCTGATCCAGCATCTGAGCGTAGTCAGACTGCACATCAAATTTGTCCAGGCCGAAGTAAACGATGTTGTTCTGTTGCAGCTGTTGCATCTGCAGACGCGCCTGCTCATCAGAAGACATGTTACCGTTGCCGTTCATGCCTGAGTTCGCACCGTAAGCGCCATCAGCACCTGCGCCAGACTGGTCGTTGTTGTTATTTTTGTGTGAGCTACACGCCGCAACTGCCATGATTGGCAGAGCCAGCATTAAACCCTTCAGTACTTTGTTCAGTTGCATTTGAAAATTCCCATTATTGTTTATTTTTTTGTAATGTCAGAAAGCTCAAACATTACAGGTACGGCGACCAGGCAGGAAATTTGACCTGTCCATCAGTTGCCGGAAGACGCGCTTTGAAACGACCGTCAGTGGAAACCAACTGCAACACAGAACCCATACCCTGAGTAGAGCTGTAGATTACCATGGTGCCATTGGGTGCCATGCTCGGCGTTTCATCCAGGAACGTGTCCGTTAACGTTTGAACGGCTCCCGTTACCAGATCCTGTTTGGCGACGTGTTGAGCACCGCCACTGGTGCTAATCATCACCATTGATTTACCATCGCTGGCCACATCAGCATCCTGGTTTTGAGCACCTTCCCAGGTAATACGCTGTGGTGAACCACCATTGATACCAATCTTATAAATTTGTGGTGCGCCAGCCTGATCAGAGGTGTAAGCCAGGGTCTGGCTATCCGGGAACCAGGTCGGTTCAGTACTGTTGTAGCGACCGTCGGTGATCTGGCGAATCTGACCCGAGCCCAGATCCATCACGTACAGGTTGAGGCTGCCGGTTTTCGATAACGCAAACGCCAGCTTAGTGCCGTCAGGCGAGAACGCCGGTGCACCGTTGTGACGTGGGAATGAGGCAACCTGACGTACCGCGCCGTTAGCGAGCGTCTGGATAACCAGCGCTGACTTACCGCTTTCAAAGGTCACATAGGCCACTTTGCTGCCGTCTGGCGACCAGGCTGGAGACATCAACGGCTGCGGTGAGCGATGCACGACAAACTGGTTATAGCCGTCGTAGTCGGCAACGCGCAGTTCGTAAGGGAACTGACCACCGTTGGTCTGCACGACATAGGCGATACGAGTACGGAACGCACCTTTAATGCCCGTCAGCTTCTGGAACGCTTCATCACTGACGGTATGCGCCGCATAGCGTAGCCACTGTTTAGTGATTTTATAGGAGTTTTGCGCCAGTACGGTGCCCGGTGCACCTGCAGTATCGACCAGTTGATAAGAAACCTGATAGCTGCCGTCGGCGTTTTGCTGAACCTGTCCTACCACGACAGCATCAATACCCAGCGCGCTCCATGCAGCAGGCTGCACTTCCTGGGGGCTGGTCGGCTGCTGTGGCAGACGAGAGCGGTCGAGCGGATTGAATTTACCGCTGTTACGCAGGTCAGCCGCGACGATGCCACCGATATCTTCCGGTGCCGCGCCTGAGCCAACCCACTTGAACGGAACCACACCGATTGGACGCGCGCTGTTTACGCCCTGGGTGATTTCAATGCGAACCTCTGCATGCAGCATCGCTGCCCACAACAGGATAAAAAAGCCTAACGTTACGCGAAGAGCTTGCTTCATTTTATCTCCCTTATCTGAACCTGAGTCCGCGATAATTGGCACTGTTCCTGAAAACCACGAGTACAACTAGAGTACGGCAAGCTAACCATAGATCAACCTGCCGCAGGTTACTGCATTATTGCGGTCTGAAACGCATCGGTGCGTTTTTAAACACTTCGTACACCGCTTGTGAAGGCGGTTTCGGAATACGTGCCTGCTTCGCCGCTGCGATTGCGGCCTGGCAGAGAGCCGGATCGCCCCCTTCTGATTTCACATCAATCAGCATACCGTCAGGCGCTAGTTTAATACGTAAGTCACAGCTTTTACCGCTATAAAGATCCGCATCGTAAAAACGGCTCTGAATAGCACTGGTAATCTGCCCAAGATAGGCATTTACCTCGGCCCCAGAGGCACCCGCTTTTTTCTGGTTGCCCTGTCCGGCTGCTCCACCGGACGCCCCGCTTTTCGGCGCATTCTTACCGGACGCTAAGCCGCCCAGCAGATCATCAACGTCGCTGTCATTGGCTGCATCCGCTGCGGCTTTGGCCTTGGCCTCCGCTTTGGCTTTCGCGTCGGCTTTCGCTTTCGCGGCAGCCTCAGCTTTGGCTTTTGCTGCGGCTTCCGCTTTTTCTTTCGCTGCTTTTTCTTTGGCTTCCTGAGCTGCCGCGGCTTTGGCTTCCGCGGCAGCTTTGGCTTCTGCGGCCTTAGCTTCTTTGGCCGCTTCCGCTTTAGCCTGCTTCGCCGCTTCGGCCTTGGCTTGTTTAGCGGCCTCGGCTGCCTCGGCTTTGGCCTGCTGTTCAGCCTGCTTCTTCGCTTCTGCCGCCGCGGCTTTCGCCTGTTGCTCGGCCTGCTTCTTCGCCTCTGCTGCGGCCTGCTTAGCGTCTTCCTGAGCCTTTATTTTCGCGTCAGCGGCCGCTTTGGCCTGCGCATCGGCTTCCGCTTTAGCATCCGCTTTGGCTTTCGCTGCAGCCGCTTCTGCGGCTTTCTGCTGTGACTCGGCCTGTTTCGCGGCGGCTTCCGCCGCCTTCTGCTGTTCAGCCTGGGCTTTCGCCTGCTGTTTCGCGTCTTCCTGTGCCTGTAAGCGCTCTTTTTCCAGCTCTTTCAGCCGCTGCTGTTCAGCCGCCTGTTTCTGCTGTAGCTCTTCGGCCTGCTGCTGTGACTGTTTCTGGCGCTGCTGTTCGGCGCGCTGACTGTCACTTTGCTGATTCTGCTGACGATTATATTGATCAACCACCGCACCGGGATCGACCATCACCGCCTCGATATCGCTACCGCCGCCACCGCCGCTGGCTTCAATATGCTCATTAAACGAGCTCCATATCAGCAGGGCAATCAGCACGATATGCAGAATCACCGAAATGATTATCGCGCGCTTTAACTTTTCGTTTTGCTCGGTTGCCTTCGACACACTCGGTTCCCAAAAACGGTTCGACTTTAAATCGGCTGCGTCATCAAACCGACAGATTTAACCCCAGCCTGATGCAACAGGTTCAGCGCCTTAATGATTTCATCATAAGGCACCTCTTTCGCACCGCCGATCAGGAAGACGGTTTTCGGATTCGCTTCCAGACGACGTTGCGCTTCACTAATCACCTGTTCCGGTGGTAGCTGCGATAAACGAACGTGATCCACCACCATGCTGTATTGGCCGACACCCGACACTTCTACAATCACGGGAGGATTATCATCGCTGGAAACCGTTTTAGAATCCGTCGCATCCGGCAAATCCACTTCCACGCTTTGGGTTATGATTGGGGCTGTCGCCATAAAGATCAGCAACAACACCAGCAGAACGTCCAGCAGCGGAACAATGTTGATTTCCGACTTTAGCTCGCGGCGACCGCGACCACGCACTCGGGCCATCATTTACCTCTGTTTACTTAGCGCTGTCGCTGGAAAAGGCCTGACGATGCAGGATAGCCGTGAACTCTTCCATGAAGTTGTCATAGCCCTGTTCCAGTTTATTCACGCGCTGGTTCAGTCGGTTATACGCCATCACCGCTGGAATCGCCGCGAACAAACCAATGGCAGTAGCGATCAAGGCTTCTGCGATACCTGGCGCAACCATCTGCAACGTTGCCTGTTTTACTGCTCCGAGGGCAATAAAGGCATGCATGATCCCCCACACCGTACCAAACAGACCGATATACGGGCTGATGGAACCGACGGTGCCAAGGAAAGGAATATGGTTTTCCAGCGCTTCCAGCTCACGATTCATGGAAATGCGCATTGCCCTGCTCGCCCCTTCCACTGCGGCTTCAGGTGCATGGTTGTTGACTCGATGCAGACGCGCAAATTCTTTGAAACCGGCGTAAAAAATTTGCTCTGAGCCTGACAGCTCTTCGCGACGCGCCTGGCTTTCCTGGTAAAGGCGAGAAAGCTCAACGCCGGACCAGAATTTGTCTTCAAAGGCGTCAGCTTCCCTTCCCGCCGCATTCAGAATACGCGTGCGCTGGATGATGATTGCCCATGAAGCAATCGAAAAGCCGATCAAAATCAACATGATAAGTTTGACCAGAAGGCTCGCCTTCAGGAACAAATCAAGAACGTTCATGTCAGTCACTGCTTGAACTCCGCGACAATAGACTTGGGAAGCGCAATCGGCTTCATTAGGTGTGGGTTGATGCAGGCAATCAGGACCTCTGCCTCATTGAGCACTTTGCCTTCTGCATTCACGATACGCTGGGTGAATGTCATCGTCGCCCGGGTCATTGATGTCACTTCGCTCTGAATTTCCAGAAGATCGTCAAGACGCGCCGCCGAAAGATAGTCCACCGTTATGCGCCGTACCACAAAAGCAATCTGCTGTTCTAACAGCGTCTGCTGATTGAAATGATGCTGACGCAACATTTCGGTACGTGCTCGTTCATAAAAAGCGATATAGCTGGCGTGATAAACCACACCACCGGCATCGGTATCTTCATAGTAGACCCGAACCGGCCAGCGAAACAGCGTTGTACTCACTCTACATCCCGGCCTCGTTTTAAACGTTGCTACTATACGCAAGACAATTGGGGTTGGGAATGGGCTGCCAGGGCCAGGAGAAAATAATTATCAGTTGGTTACAACCGGAAGGCTTTAATGGAGGCTTCTTGACCAGACGCTGAAGTAAACTCACGTTTCAGCGCGTTATGCTGCCAGGCAGTCAGAGATAAAACCGGCTCACCCCCCACAAGAGTACCACCAGGGCAGGTAAAGGGGTAAAAAAAGCGCGCCAGCGCAATCGTCGCGGCTGAAACCCGGTGCCGTGAATAACGCCCGTGCACACCGCCCAGATAAGCAACATCCCCTGCCACAGCAGAATGCCGCCTGAGCCACTGGCAAAGCGCGCGGGATTCCATAACAGGCATCCCGCCAGCCAGAGTGCCAGAATCAGTGAAAGGGCCCGAAACAGGCCCTTATCCATCAGACGATACGCCGTCTGAATCAACCGGCCCATCAGGGTTGCCGATCCGACGTCGCGCCATCTTCAATATGCTCTATGGCCAGCGCCGTGATGATACCAAAGGCGCACGCCAGCAAGGTGCCAAGAATCCAGGCAAAATACCACATGTGTTGACTCCTTAATCAGTACAGTGAGTTGCTGTTGCTTTCAACATGCTCTTTGGTGATGCGGCCAAACATCTTCCAGTAACACCAACTGGTGTAGAGCAGGATGATGGGCACAAAAATTATCGCGGCAAAGGTCATGGTTTTCAGCGTCAGCAAACTGGATGTCGCATCCCACATAGTCAGACTGGTGCCCGGTACCGTGCTGGAAGGCATAATGAACGGAAACATGGCAATACCGGCCGTCATGATGACGCAGGCAAGCGTCAGTGAAGAGAACACAAACGCCCATGCGCTTTTGTTCATCCGTGAGCACAGCACCGTCAGCAGGGGCAGCACAACGCCCAGCAGAGGGAACAGCCACAACACAGGATGCTGCTGGAAATTCACCATCCAGGCACCGGCTTCACGCACCACGGTTTTGCCCAGCGGATTAGAAGCGGCATAGTGATCAAGCGTGCTGGTCACCACATAACCCGCAATACCGTACTTCACCCACAGACCAGCCAGCGCAAAACACACCATCATCACCAGCGTGGCGATCTGTGCGGTGGTACGTGAACGCAGATAGAGTTCGCCGGTTGTCCGCATTTGCAGATAGGTTGCTCCCTGCGCCAGTATCATCGCCACGCTGACCACACCGGCCAGCAGGCCAAACGGGTTCAGCAACTGAAAGAAGTTTCCGGTGTAGTAAAGGCGCATATACTCATCGGCGTGAAACGGCACGCCCTGCAACAGGTTGCCAAAAGCCACGCCAATCACCAAAGGCGGCACGAAGCTGCCGATAAAAATGCCCCAGTCCCAGGCCCCGCGCCAGCGCTTGTCTTCAATCTTAGAGCGGTAATCAAAGCCTACCGGACGGAAAAACAGCGAAGCCAGCACCAGGATCATCGCCACATAAAATCCTGAAAACGCGGCGGCATAAACCATCGGCCAGGCAGCAAACAGCGCACCACCTGCAGTAATTAACCAGACCTGGTTACCGTCCCAGTGCGGCGCAATGGTGTTAATCATTACCCGACGCTCGGTATCCGTTCGGCCTAACAGGCGCGTTAACATGCCGACGCCCATATCGAAGCCATCAGTGACGGCAAAGCCTACCAGCAAAATGCCGATCAGCAGCCACCAGACAAAGCGCAGAACTTCATAATCAAACATGGCGGTTCTCCTTATCCACGTACCGGCTGAACATTTTTCGCCATCTGCTCATGGTGATAACGACCCGTTTTCAGGCTGCTTGGCCCCAGGCGGGCAAATTTAAACATCAGATACATCTCGGCCACCAGGAACAGCGTATAGAGGCCGCAAATCAGCCCCATTGAGAACAGAATATCCCCAACGGTGAGCGACGAATTCGCCACGGCCGTAGGCAGCACCTCACCTATCGCCCAGGGTTGACGGCCATATTCTGCGACAAACCACCCTGCCTCAACCGCAATCCACGGCAGCGGAATGCCATACAGCGCGGCTTTAAGTAACCAGCGATTTTTGCCGATGCGATTACGAATGACGCTCCAGAACGACAGCGCGATAACGCCGAGCAACAGCACCCCACAGAGCACCATGATACGGAAAGCAAAATACAGCGGTGCCACGCGCGGAATGGAATCCTGCGTTGCCTGTTTGATTTGCGCCTCGCTGGCATCAGAGACGTTTGGCGTATAGCGCTTCAACAGCAGGCCATAACCCAGATCTTTTTTACTGTGATTAAACGCCTCACGCACGGCCGGGTCGGTATTGCCGCTGCGCAGCGCGTTTAGCAGTGCATAGGCTTTCATGCCGTTTCGAATGCGCACTTCATGTTGGGCCATCAGTTCTTTCAGACCGGTTACGGGCGTATCCGTTGAGCGGGTAGCAATCAGCCCCAACAGATAGGGAATCTGAATGGCGTAATGATTCTGCTGCGATGCCTGATCGGGCAAACCGAACAGGGTAAACGCGGCCGGTGCGGGCTGGGTGTCCCATTCGGCTTCAATGGCAGCCAGCTTGGTTTTCTGAACATCCCCCATCTCGTAACCTGACTCATCACCCAGCACGATGACGGACAGTATGGCTGCCATACCAAAACTGGCGGCGATGGCAAAAGAGCGTTTAGCAAAAGCCAGATCTCGCCCTTTCAGTAAATACCATGCGCTGATGCCCAAAATGAACATCGCACCTGTGGTGTAACCCGACGCGACAGTGTGAACAAATTTCACCTGGGCAACCGGATTTAACACCAGCTCCGAGAAGCTCAGCATCTCCATGCGCATGGTTTCAAAATTAAACTCAGAGGCGATGGGGTTCTGCATCCAGCCGTTTGCTACCAGAATCCACAGTGCAGACATGTTGGAGCCCAGCGCCACCAGCCAGGTGACAGCCAGGTGCTGAACTTTACCCAGACGATCCCAACCGAAAAAGAACAGGCCAACAAAGGTAGACTCAAGAAAGAATGCCATTAATCCTTCAATGGCCAACGGCGCACCAAAAATATCGCCGACATAATGAGAATAGTAAGACCAGTTGGTGCCGAACTGAAACTCCATCGTCAGCCCGGTTGCCACGCCCAGCGCAAAGTTAATACCAAATAACTTGCCCCAGAATTTCGTCATATCCTTATAAATTTGTTTACCGCTCAGCACATAGACCGTTTCCATTATTGCCAGCAAAAACGCCATACCGAGCGTTAATGGGACGAAAAGGAAATGGTACATCGCCGTTAAGGCAAACTGTAAACGCGACAGCTCGACAATATCTAGCATAATGACTCCTTGCTCCTCACCTTAACTCTGTATCCGTACAGACTGAATAAGAGTCAGGAACGACTGATTATTGATTCCAGTTTTGTCATCGACAGGACAGATCTGTGTGCGGCCTGGGATGAGGGCGTAACGGTTAACAGAAACCTGTGAAACACCAATGCAGCAGCGTGGCTCAAACGTTTAACGAGTAATAAATGAAAAATTGATGCTTTCCCGTATTTGTACAAACGTATGAATATTTTTTTAAAAGGCTGGATTGATGCAGCGCAATTTAAGCGCTTAACCGCATCCTTTGCTAGCAGTAAAGTTTGTTATAAATGACAGAAAATTGATTTGGAATAATGAAAAGAGATGAGAAATATGTTCTCACGAAGACTTTGTTAAAAAACTGTCATCGGGCAATTTGCTTTTCTATAAATATTTAACTTTATATCTTATTGAATAACTTTTTTTGCGGCCAGGATGAAATCCTAAGCCAAATTAATAATAGCAAACATCACAGGAATACTTAAGATTATTTTATGTTATTTATGGGCGGTACTAAAATTAAACACGCGGTGCCGTGGATTATTCAATGCAAAGACGTAAAAAAGCCACCCGAAGGTGGCTCTGTGATAATACTCAGGCCTGTTATTTGGCTGGCAGGACGGCTTTAACGGCATCGCCGATATCAGCCAGACTGCGTACGGTTTTCACGCCTGCCGCTTCGAGCGCAGCAAACTTCTCGTCTGCTGTACCTTTACCACCGGCAATGATGGCGCCAGCGTGGCCCATACGTTTGCCTTTCGGGGCCGTTACGCCGGCAATGTAGCCGACAACCGGTTTAGTCACGTGCTCTTTAATAAAAGCAGCGGCTTCTTCTTCAGCGCTACCACCGATTTCACCGATCATGACGATCGCTTCCGTCTGTGGATCGTCCTGGAACATTTTCAGGATGTCGATGAAGTTAGAACCTGGGATCGGGTCACCGCCAATACCAACGCAGGTTGACTGACCGTAACCGATATCGGTGGTCTGCTTAACGGCTTCATAGGTCAGGGTGCCTGAACGCGATACGATACCAACACGGCCCGGCTGATGAATGTGGCCCGGCATGATACCGATCTTACATTCGCCTGGGGTGATCACACCTGGGCAGTTTGGACCGATCATGCGTACGCCCGCTTCATCCAGCTTCATCTTCACGGTCAGCATGTCCAGCGTCGGGATGCCTTCGGTGATGGTGATGATCAGCTTGATACCGGCATCGATGGCTTCCAGGATACCGTCTTTGCAGAACGGTGCCGGAACATAGATGACGGTTGCCGTTGCGCCGGTCGCTTCCACCGCTTCACGTACGGTGTTAAAGACTGGCAGGCCCAGATGCGTGGTGCCGCCTTTGCCTGGCGTAACGCCGCCAACCAGTTGCGTGCCGTATGCCAGCGCCTGCTCAGAGTGGAAAGTCCCTTGTCCGCCGGTGAATCCCTGGCAAATGACTTTGGTGTTTTTGTCGATCAAAATGGACATTATTTACCCTCCGCAGCAGCAACAACACGCTGTGCCGCGTCTGTCAGACTGGTTGCTGCAATGATGTTCAGACCACTGTCCGCCAGTTTCTTAGCGCCCAGTTCAGCGTTGTTACCTTCCAGACGTACCACCACCGGTACGTTAACACCCACTTCTGCTACTGCACCGATGATACCGTCTGCGATCAGGTCGCAACGTACGATGCCGCCGAAGATGTTAACGAATACCGCTTTCACGGCGTCGTCAGACAGGATGATTTTAAAGGCTTCGGTTACGCGCTCTTTGGTCGCGCCGCCGCCCACATCCAGGAAGTTCGCTGGCTGGCCACCGTGGTGCTTAACGATGTCCATGGTACCCATTGCCAGGCCTGCGCCGTTAACCATACAACCGATGTTGCCTTCCAGCGCAACATAGTTCAGTTCCCACTGTGTCGCGTGCGCTTCACGAGGATCTTCCTGGCTTGGATCGCGCATTTCACGCAGCTCTGGCTGACGGAACAGGGCATTGCCATCGGCACCCAGTTTGCCATCCAGACAGATCAGGTCGCCCTGCTTGGTGATCACCAGCGGGTTGATCTCAACCATCGCCAGGTCACGCTCCAGGAACATGGTGGCCAGACCCATGAAAATTTTAGTGAACTGGCTGACTTGCTTACCGGTCAGGCCCAGTTTAAAGGCTAACTCACGGCCCTGATAAGGCTGTGGACCGGTCAAAGGGTCCAGCGCCATTTTGTGGATCAGGTGTGGCGTTTCTTCAGCCACTTTCTCGATTTCCACGCCGCCTTCGGTCGAGGCCATAAAGATGACACGACGCGTCGCACGGTCAACCACGGCGCCCAGGTACAGCTCCTGATCGATATCGGTCGCGGCTTCAACCAGAATCTGGTTTACCGGCTGACCATTGGCGTCAGTTTGGTAGGTTACCAGACGTTTGCCCAGCCAGTTTTCGGCGAAAGCACGGATGTCTTCTTTACTGTTAACCACCTTCACACCGCCCGCTTTACCGCGGCCACCGGCATGAACCTGACATTTAACTACCCACGGGCCTGCACCGATTTTCGATGCTGCTTCTTCTGCTTCACGTGGTGTAGTACAGGCGTAGCCGGTCGGTGCTGGCATGCCATACCGTGCAAACAGCTGTTTAGCCTGGTATTCGTGTAAGTTCATGATGTTCTATCCATTCAGATCTGAAAAGAGTATTGAGGTTGGGCACGCAACGCGTGCCCAGTGATGAATCAGACATCCAGCAGCAGACGCGCCGGATCTTCCAGCATCTCTTTCACTGCGACCAGATAGCCGACAGATTCACGGCCATCGATTAAACGGTGATCGTAGGAGAGAGCCAGGTACATCATTGGCAGGATCACAACCTGACCATTGACCGCCATTGGACGATCTTTGATGGCGTGCATGCCCAGAATCGCGCTCTGTGGCGGGTTGATGATTGGCGTAGACATCAGTGAACCAAACACACCACCGTTGGTGATGGTAAAGTTACCGCCAGTCAGATCCTCAACCGTCAGCTTGCCGTCACGGCCTTTTAGAGCCAGTTCTTTAATTTTCTTCTCGATGTCAGCCATGCTTAACGCATCAACATCACGCAGTACCGGTGTCACCAGGCCACGTGGCGTAGAGACGGCAATGCTCACATCGAAGTAGTTGTGGTAAACCACATCTTCGCCATCGATAGAGGCGTTGACTTCAGGGTAACGCTTCAGCGCTTCCACGACGGCCTTGATGTAGAACGACATAAAGCCCAGACGCACACCGTGACGCTTCTCGAACGCATCGCCGTACTGCTTACGCAGGTCCATAATGGGCTTCATGTTGATTTCGTTGAAGGTCGTCAACATGGCGGTGCTGTTCTTGGCTTCCAGCAGACGCTCCGCAACACGCTTACGCAGACGCGTCATCGGTACACGTTTTTCGCTGCGGTTAGCCACTGGCTGCTGAGCAGCAGGTGCCGCCGCAGGTGCTGCAGTTTTATCTGCCTGCGGTTTGTTCGCCAGATGCTTTTCAACATCTTCACGGGTTAAACGTCCACCCACGCCGGTGCCTTTGATCTGCGAAGCATCAAGATTATGCTCGGCAATCAGGCGGCGGATAGCCGGGCTCAGTGCGTCACTGCTCTCTTCTTCCAGAGAAGCCGTCTGACGCTGAGATGGCGTCGATTCATTGCTTTCCGCTTTGGCACTGCTTTCTTTGCCAGCACTGTTGCCTTCTTTCAGGCGACCCAGGATCTGACGGGAGGTAACCGTTGCCCCTTCGTCTTCCAGCACCGCTTCCAGCACGCCATCGGCAGAAGCTGGCACTTCCAGCACGACTTTGTCAGTTTCAATTTCGACGATGACTTCATCGCGACTTACTGCATCGCCTGGTTTCTTGTGCCAGGTTGCTACTGTGGCATCTGCAACCGATTCAGGCAGGTCGGGAACGAGAATATCTACGCTACTCATTATCTTTCCTTTTAATTAATTGACGTTCAGAGCGTCATTAACCAGGTCTTGCTGCTGTTGTTGGTGTACGGACATATAACCCACGGCCGGTGAAGCCGATGCCGGGCGACCTGCATAGCGCAGCGTGGCACCGAACGGCACGACATCACGGAAATGATGCTGGCTACAGTACCAGGCGCCCTGGTTCAGCGGCTCTTCCTGGCACCAGACAAAATCCTGTACGTGAGAATAAGCTTTTAATGCTTCCTGTACCGCCTGATGCGGGAACGGGTAAAGCTGTTCGATGCGCACGATGGCAACATCGTTTTTCTCGTCTTTACGACGCTGTTCCAGCAGATCGTAGTAAACCTTACCGGAACACATCACGACGCGCTTAACGCCTTGCGGGTCCAGATCGTCGACTTCGCCAATCGCTGGCTGGAAACTGCCATTCGCCAGTTCTTCCAGAGAAGAGATAGCCAGCGGGTGACGTAACAGCGACTTCGGCGACATCACCACCAGCGGACGACGCATACCACGCAGCGCCTGACGACGCAGCATGTGATACACCTGAGCCGGTGTTGATGGGACACAAACCTGCATGTTCTGCTCGGCGCAGAGTTGCAGATAGCGTTCCAGACGTGCAGAGGAGTGCTCCGGGCCCTGACCTTCGTAGCCATGCGGCAGTAACATCACCAGGCCACACATACGGCCCCACTTCTGTTCGCCAGAGCTGATGAACTGGTCAATAACAACCTGAGCACCGTTAGCAAAGTCACCAAACTGCGCTTCCCAGATGGTCAGCACGCGTGGCTCTGCAGTGGCATAGCCATATTCAAACGCCAGCACCGCTTCTTCAGACAGGACCGAGTCCCACACTTTGAACTCGCCCTGGCTGTTATGAATATGATGCAGCGGCGTATAGGTTGAGCCGTTCGCCTGGTTGTGAACAACTGCATGGCGATGGAAGAAGGTACCGCGACCGGAGTCTTCACCCGAGAGGCGAACCGGAATCCCTTCATCAACCAGGGTTGCGTAGGCCAGATTTTCTGCACCGCCCCAGTCGAACGCTTTCTCGCCTTCGGCCATCAGCTTACGATCGTTGTAAATCTTGGCAACGCGTGCCTGTACTTCAATCTGTTCAGGGACCTGGCTGATGCGTAATGCCAGTTCCTTCAGGCGTTTCATGTCAACCTGTGCCGGGTAAGGCTCATCCCACTCGTGGTTCAGGTAAGGCGACCACGTGAACGAATGCAGACTCATTGGACGCCATTCAGGCACCACGCATTCACCCGCATCGAGCGCATCGCGGTACAGATTCACCATTTCGGTGGCATCTTCCTGAGAGGCAACACCTTCACCTTCCAGACGATCGGCGTAGATTTTACGCGGCGTCGGATGCTTTTTGATTTTCTGGTACATCAACGGCTGCGTTGCACTTGGCTCATCCGCTTCGTTGTGACCATGACGGCGATAGCACACCAGATCGATAAACACATCGCGTTTAAAGGTATTGCGATAGTCCAGCGCCAGACGTGTTACAAAAGCCACTGCTTCCGGGTCGTCAGCATTGACGTGGAAAATCGGGGCCAGCACCATTTTGCCGATGTCAGTACAGTACGGGGTTGAACGCGCGTCTTTCGGGTTGGAGGTGGTAAAACCAACCTGGTTGTTAATGACGATGCGAACCGTACCGCCGACTTCATAGCCGCGCGCCTGAGACATGTTCAGCGTTTCCTGAACGACGCCCTGGCCAATAACCGCAGCATCACCGTGAATGGTGATAGGCAGAACTTTATTACTGACCGGCTCAGCCAGACGATCCAGACGAGCACGCACCGATCCCATGACCACCGGGCTGACAATTTCCAGGTGAGACGGGTTAAACGCCAGCGCCAGATGCACCAGGCCGCCTTCGGTTTCAATATCCGAAGAGAAGCCCATGTGATATTTCACATCACCAGTGCCCAGATGCTCTTTGTGCTTGCCAGAGAATTCGTCAAACAGATCCTGTGGCTTTTTACCCAGTACGTTAATCAGTACGTTAAGACGGCCACGGTGCGCCATCCCCAGTACCACTTCACGTGTGCCGTTTTTGCCCGCATGACGAATCATTTCGCGCAGCATGGGCACCAGCGCATCACCGCCTTCCAGCGAGAAGCGTTTCGCACCCGGGAATTTCGCGCCCAGATATTTTTCAAGGCCTTCTGCCGCGGTCAGCTCTTTCAGGAAACCTTTTTTCTCTTCGCCACTGAATGAGGTCTGGCTTGCACCGGATTCAATACGCTGTTGAATCCAGCGTTTCTCTTCGGTGTTATTGATGTGCATGTATTCTGCACCAATAGAGCCACAGTAAGTCTGCTTCAGCGCGTCGAACAGATCGGCCAGCTTCATGGTTTCTTTGCCAATGGCAAAAGAACCTACGTTAAAGCTTTCCTGAAAATCGGCGTCGGTCAGATCGTGAAAGGCGGGATCGAGATCGGCAACACGGTCCTGTTTCCACAGGCCAAGCGGATCGAGATTGGCTTCCTGATGTCCGCGAAAACGAAACGCGTTTATCAGTTGCAGCACTTTCACTTGTTTGGAGTTGGTTGCCGGATCGGTGACTGAGGAGGTGTAACGAGATGCGTCTTTCGCCAGGCGACGGAAATATTCGCGAGTCGCGGAGTGGAACTGCTCAGGTTTCACTCCCGTGCCTGGTAACTGTTGGAACATCGAGCGCCACACTGCATCCACAGAGTCAGGATCGGTCAGGAAATCCTCATAGAGTTGCTCTATGTAAGACTGATTCGCGCCGGCCAGCCAGGAGGAGTCCAGCCAGGGCTTCATCGCGCTGTTCTGCATTGTGATCCCTTAAGCAATGTTATGCTTTTTTGAGGTTTCATTTGTTGCCGCTTTCGCGGTTAGCCGTAGTGAGTTCAGCGATACGAGCACTGTGCGCAGCGCGCGCCCGGCCCGTAAGGGAACCTTTGTAAACGTGGTCGGAACCGCGTTTACAGAGGCTTCCGTAAAACACCGGGAACCTGAGGTTCCCGGTGGTACAACTAGGCGCCGCGTTGCAGCAGCATCGACTTGATATGGCCGATAGCGCGTGTCGGGTTAAGCCCTTTAGGACAAACACTTACACAGTTCATGATGCTGTGACAGCGGAAAACGCTGAAGGCATCACTCAGATTATCCAGACGCGCATCGGTTTCGGTGTCGCGGCTGTCAATCAGGAAACGGTAAGCGGCCAGCAGGCCCGCAGGACCGATGAACTTGTCCGGGTTCCACCAGAACGACGGGCAAGAGGTGGAGCAGCAGGCGCAGAGGATGCACTCATACAATCCATCCAGATGTGCACGCTCGCCCGGCGACTGCAGATGCTCACGCGCTGGCGGGTTTTCACCGTCGTTTAATAAGAAAGGCTTAATTTTCTCATACTGGGCATAAAACTGCCCCATGTCCACCACCAGGTCGCGCACGACAGGCAGGCCCGGCAGAGGACGGATAACGATTTTCTGCTTGCCATTGCCCAGTGCCGAAACCGGCGTGATGCAGGCCAGGCCGTTTTTACCGTTCATGTTCAGACCGTCTGAACCGCACACGCCTTCACGGCATGAGCGACGGAACGCCAGCGTAGGATCTTTCTCTTTCAGGCGGATCAACGCATCCAGCAGCATCATGTCACGGCCGTCTTCCGCTTCCAGGGTATAGTCCTGCATCCGCGGTTTGTCATCGACATCCGGATTGTAACGATAGATCGAAAATTCAAGTCTCATGATGATCTCCGCAATTAGTAGGTACGCGCTTTAGGCGGGAAGGCCGCACGCAGTTTCGGTTGCATGTTCACCTCACGGCGCGTCATGCTTTCCGTTTGCGGAACATAGAGGCTATGGCACAGCCAGTTTGCATCATCACGTTCCGGATAATCGAAACGGCTGTGTGCGCCACGGCTCTCGGTGCGGTAGTTGGCCGCCACAGCAGTGGCGTAAGCCGTTTCCATCAGGTTGTCCAGCTCAAGGCACTCAATACGTTGGGTATTGAAGTCAGGTGAACGGTCATCCAGACGGGCCGACTTCAGACGCTCACGGATCTCTTTCAGCTCAGCAAGCCCTTCACGCATCGCATCGCCTTCGCGGAAGACCGAGAAGTTGTTCTGCATACAGCGCTGCAACGCTTTACGGATTTCAACCGGATCTTCACCCGTCGTGTTGTTTTCCCAGCGATTGAAGCGCGCCATCGCAGCATCAATGTTTTCCTGGTTGGCTTCGCGCAGTTCGCCCTGCTCTTCCAGACACTCAAGCAAATGCACGCCAGCCGCACGGCCAAATACCACCAGGTCCAGCAGCGAGTTACCGCCCAGACGGTTGGCACCGTGTACTGATACGCAGGCGATTTCGCCCACGGCGAACAGGCCCGGGATTACTTCATCTTCGCCCTGCTCGTTAACGCGCAGCGCCTGGCCCGTCACTTTGGTCGGCACGCCGCCCATCATGTAGTGGCAGGTTGGAATGACCGGAATCGGCTCTTTAATTGGGTCAACGTGAGCAAAGGTACGGGACAGCTCAAGGATACCTGGCAGACGGGATTCCAGCACTTCCGCGCCCAGGTGATCAAGTTTCAGCTTGATATGCGGGCCCCATGGACCTTCACAACCGCGACCTTCACGGATTTCCACCATCATCGAACGCGCCACAACGTCACGACCGGCGAGGTCTTTGGCGTTAGGGGCATAGCGCTCCATGAAACGCTCACCGTGTTTGTTGAGCAGATAACCGCCTTCACCACGACAACCTTCTGTTACCAGTACACCTGCACCGGCAATACCGGTCGGGTGAAACTGCCACATTTCCATGTCCTGCACGGGCACGCCAGCGCGCAGCGCCATGCCGACACCGTCGCCGGTATTGATGTGGGCGTTCGTGGTGGACTGATAAATACGTCCTGCACCGCCGGTCGCCAGAATGGTGGCTTTCGCTTTGAAGTAGACCGTTTCACCGGTTTCCATGCAGATTGCCGTACAGCCTACAATCGCACCGTCGTCATTCTTCACCAGATCCAGTGCATACCATTCGGAAAAGATCGTCGTTTTATTTTTCAGGTTCTGCTGATACAGCGTATGCAGCAGAGCGTGGCCAGTACGGTCGGCCGCTGCGGCAGTTCGCGCCGCCTGCTCACCGCCGAAGTTTTTCGACTGACCACCAAACGGACGCTGATACACGCGGCCGTCATCAAGACGGGAGAATGGCAGACCCATATGCTCCAGTTCCAGAATCGCTTCCGGGCCGACGTGACACATGTATTCAATGGCGTCCTGGTCACCGATATAGTCGGAACCTTTGACGGTATCGTACATATGCCATTCCCAGTTATCTTCATGGGTATTACCCAGCGCAACGGTGATACCGCCCTGCGCGGATACCGTATGAGAACGGGTCGGGAAGACTTTAGACAACAGGGCACAGGTCTGGCCCGATTGGGAGATTTGCAGTGCCGCGCGCATACCTGCGCCGCCTGCGCCGATTACCACGGCATCAAATTCTCTGATTGGTAAACTCATTTACACACCCCACACCACAACAAATCCATAAATAGCATATGACAACAGCGCCACTACGATAACCAACTGTAACAGCAGACGCGCCGCCACTGATTTAACGTAGTCCGTTAACACCTGCCACATACCAATCCAGCCGTGGATCAGAATGGAAAACAGCGTCAGGAGCGTGAACACTTTTGTAAATGCAGAAGCGAAGAAGCCACGCCAGATGTCATACGTTAGCGTGTCTGTCATCACCACGAAACCCAGGATGTAGATGATGTAAAGCGTAATGAGGATTGCCGACGCGCGCAGCAACAGCCAGTCCTGAATGCCATTGCGACCCAACGCGGATGCATTGCTTACCATACGAGGACTCCTGCTAAAATTGAAAGCACGACAGTAATACCAAACGTCACCTGCGCAGAAAGCTTGCCCGCTTCCAGCGTTTCGGCCAGATAACCAAAATCCATTAACATATGACGTATCCCGCCCACTGCATGATAGGCCAGCGCAGTTAAAATGCCCCACATGATAAACTTCGCAAAGAAGCCATTCATGATAGACGCTGCGTGCTGGAAACCTTCAGGAGAAGAGAGAGAAAGACCGAGAAGCCATAACAGGATGCCGAGAGCAACCAGAGTGATGACGCCGGAGACGCGATGAAGAATGGACGATATTGCAGTAACGGGAAACCGGATCGTCGAGAGATCCAAGTTGACAGGTCTTTGTTTTTTCACGGTTTTGCCCACACAGCTCTTTTTTATTTTGCTTCCTCCGGACATAAGACCTGAACCGCAACGCTGTTCAGACTTTATCCGTCACCAAAATAGCAACATCCAGTGTTAAATGACGTGGTACAAACGCTGGGTGGCTCCTGGTGTCAGGGTATTCCGGAGACCTGGCCGGAAGTATAGGACGATCACATTCTGATTACAATTCCCCTACAAACTCTTTGGAGAATTTTGGGTAGAACAGTGATCATTCTCACGTTTTTCACAATTCATACAAATTTAATTATCTGATTTGACAATAGTTCAACAATTCAGTTACAAACTAATCCGATAAAATCCTATGATGCACAAAAGTTATGGGGATACACTTTCTCCTAAGCTTAAGTTATGTAACATTGCCAGTAACAGTTTTTAAAACCATCAGGTTATTGGTTACAAAGAAGTTATGTCCTGACCGGATCTTTAACAACCGCGATATGCACATGTCACGGCTTTACATTTCCTGTGGAACGCGCCTCTCACTCTGTACCCTTCACTGCTTATAATGCAGAGTGACACCGTGAAGTACTGCCTAAATGCAACATGCACGCGTTTCAGGTGTCGAAAGATCCTTACCTGCCCAAGGCGCTATGGAGACGAAAATGACAGATAAAAAAGTGACGCTAACCCTACCCGACGAAAAGCCTATTGAACTGAGTGTGTTACAAGGCACGCTGGGCCAGGATGTCGTTGATGTCCGCGAACTGGGTTCTAACGGCCTGTTTACCTTCGATCCTGGTTTCACGTCTACAGCGTCCTGCGAATCAAAAATTACCTTTATCGATGGCGATGAAGGTATCCTGCTTCACCGTGGCTTCCCAATCGACCAGTTGGCAACCCACTCAAACTACCTTGAAGTGTGTTATATCCTGCTGAATGGTGAAGCACCGTCGCAGGAACAGTTCGAAGACTTTAAAGTCACCGTCACCCGCCATACCATGATTCATGAGCAGATTACGCGTCTGTTCCACGGCTTCCGCCGCGATTCGCACCCAATGGCCGTGATGTGCGGCGTGACCGGCGCACTGGCGGCGTTTTACCACGACTCGCTGGACGTGAACATTGAACGCCATCGCGAAATCGCCGCGTTCCGCCTGCTGTCGAAGATGCCTACCATGGCAGCGATGTGTTACAAGTATTCAATCGGTCAGCCGTTCGTTTATCCACGTAACGACCTTTCTTACGCGGGTAACTTCCTGCACATGATGTTTGCGACACCTTGCGAAGAATACAAGGTTAACCCTGTGCTTGAACGCGCCATGGATCGCATTCTGATTCTGCATGCCGATCATGAGCAGAACGCATCCACCTCTACCGTGCGTACCGCCGGTTCGTCTGGCGCTAACCCGTTTGCCTGTATCGCTGCAGGTATCGCCTCCCTGTGGGGACCGGCGCACGGTGGCGCAAACGAAGCCTGTCTGCGCATGCTGGAAGAGATCAGCACCGTTGAGCACATTCCAGAATTCGTACGTCGTGCAAAAGACAAAAACGACTCCTTCCGACTGATGGGCTTTGGTCATCGCGTTTACAAAAACTATGACCCACGCGCAACTGTCATGCGTGAAACCTGTCATGAAGTGCTGAACGAGCTGGGCATGAAAGATGACCTGCTGGAAGTGGCACTGGAGCTGGAACACATTGCGCTGAACGACCCGTACTTCATCGAGCGTAAACTCTATCCAAACGTGGACTTCTACTCCGGTATTATCCTGAAAGCCATGGGCATTCCGTCTTCCATGTTTACCGTGATTTTTGCCATGGCACGTACCGTTGGCTGGATCGCCCACTGGAAAGAGATGCACGACGAAGGCATGAAAATTGCCCGTCCTCGTCAGCTGTATACCGGTTATACCGAGCGCGACTTTACGTCACAGCTGGATAAATAAGCCTGTCGCCTGGGCGAATATCGCACCGGGCCATCGACGACAAAACGGCTATGCTGACAACGCATAGCCGTTTTTTTGTGCCCGAAGGATGCAGGTTCCGTTGAGGACGGACAGGTTTAACCTTATCGCTAAAGATGCTGTCTGATCACGGCACAATGTTACTTTTTCGCGGCTGTTTCGCCAGCCTGAGCCGCTCTGAATTTGCGCCACTCATCCCGCGTCACTTCCCAGAGTTCGGAGTCATGTTCGCCTGAAACATAGCGTTGCTTTCCCGTTCTGATACAACGCATACCGCTTTTAACCGAGATAGCGACCGAACGTTGATTTGGCGCGGCTTTGGGTGTTCTCAGTACCGTTTTTTGCAGCACATTGAACCAGAAATCAGTAACGGCATTGCTGGCCTCAGTCATGTAACCCTGCCCCTGCCATTCCGGTACCAGCCAGAAGCCGCGATGGTTGTCCGGCGTGTCCATCAGGGAGATCGCCCCAATCATCACCTGTTCTTCTTCCCGGCGGCGTAACGTCCAGTACCAGCCCTTTCCCGCGGCGACGGCGGGTAATGCCACATTGGCGATATAGTCTCTGGCGGCCCCGTCCGGATAAGGCCAGGGAACCGAATCGATCAGGTAGCGGACGATTTCCCATCGGGGAAACGTCGCTTGCATCGCGTCAGCGTCCCGCAACGTCAGCGGTTTTAATATCAGTCGTTCAGTCACAATTTCAGGCGTCATCGTGATGTCCTGCAACAGAAACCTGTGAATTAACCTGAGCCATCGTTTTGCTGCCGCGCTGTCGGTCAGAGCCGCCTGGCGTTTACATCTGACAGCCCGGGCACCAGTAAAACGGTCGGGAGGATAACACTCCCTTTTCAATCGTCTCACCGCAGCGCCGACACCGCTTACCCTGACGGTGGAACACCTCAAAGCGAAAGGCCGCTTCGCTGTGATACTTTTTCATTGTCCCGCGCATACGATAGGCATGACGCGGCACAGAGAGCAACGCATCACTGAAGGCAGCAAGCTGTGACCCGGTCAGTGACTGCGCGTTGTGGTGTGGCAGCAGCTGTGCCAGCCAGAGGATTTCCGCACGCAGATAGTTACCCAATCCAGCCAGAAACGCCTGATCCAGTAATAAGCCGCTGAACTGGCGACGACGAAACCGCGCTGAAAGCAGCCGCTGCGTGACGTTCTCCACCGTCAACGCGTGGCTTAACACATCTGGCCCAATGCGATTGAGAAACGGATGGCTGGCCAGCGTTTCCGCATTCAGCAACGCCATATCTGAGGCGCTGTACAACAATATCGCCTGGTCTACTGTCGCCAGACGCACGCGCAACTGTCGCCGGGTCTCTGGCTGCACGTCGGGCGGCACAATGCGCCAGACGCCGTAAAGCTGGTTGTGAGAATAGAGCGTCAGACCGTTGCTGAAGTGTGTCAGCAGCGCTTTACCGCGCGTCTCAATTGACGCCACCTTTTCCCCCACTAATGCTGGCTCGTAGGTTTTTAACGCAGGAAAAGCAAACCAGACGTCGGTTAAAGGCTGACCGACAATGGCAACTTCAAGCTGATCCGCCACGCGGCGGATCTCCGGTCCTTCTGGCATCACTTGTCCTCTTAATGGGTTGCGCCACCCGCTTCCTTGAGATCCTGGGTGGTTTCCAGCGTGGTGTGTACAGCAATTTTCAGCGCCTCGATCACGGTTGCGGCGGCCATGCTGGGTTGGCCTGGATGATGCGCTGCCTGCTCAGGCAGGTAAGGAATATGGATAAATCCCGCCCGTGCCGCACTGCCGTGTTGGTGCAGCCAGGGCAGCAAACCGTACATCACCCGGTTACAGGTGAAGGTGCCGGCGGTTTGCGACACTGAGGCCGGAATTCCGGCTTTGCGCACAGCAGCCACGATGGCTTTGATCGGCAGGCGTGAGAAATAGGCAGCCGGTCCATCCTGCACAATCGGCTCATCCACGGGTTGATGACCCGCGTTATCGGGGATGCGCGCGTCATCAACATTAATGCCAATGCGCTCGACGGTGATATCGCTGCGGCCACCGGCCTGTCCGACGGAAATAATGGCATCCGGCTTAATCTCATCCAGCGCCTGATACAACACGTCCAGCACCTCGCTGAACACGACCGGTAACTGGCGCGTGATAATACGCGCACCGGCAATCTGCTGGCCTTCCAGCGCACTCACCGCCTGCCATGATGGATTAATGGATTCGCCACCAAAGGGTTCAAACGCCGTCATTAATACCGTTCTCATGCTGCCTCACAGAAACATCAGGAAATAGAGTAAAAAAACGTTAACGATTAACAGTAGCACACCGGTCGGGACCTGAGCTTTGATAACCGCATTACGATCTGGCAACTCCAGCAGCGCCGCAGGCACGATATTAAAGTTGGCCGCCATCGGGGTCATTAGCGTACCGCAGTAGCCTGAAAACATACCGATTGCCGCCATCACCGCCGGATTACCACCATGCTGCAGCACCAGAATGGGAATACCGATGCCCGCCGTAATAATCGGGAAGGCAGCAAAGGCGTTCCCCATGATCATTGTCAGCAGCGCCATACCGACCGCGTAAACGGTTACCGCAATGAAGCGGTTGTCCACCGCCAGATACTGTTCGGTAATATGGGAAATGGCACCGCCCACACCTGCAGCAGTAAATAACAGCCCCAGCGTGGCCAGGATTTGCGGTAAAAGAAAGGCCCAGCCCACACAATCCAGCAGGCGTCGGGTTTCCTGCATCGACTGCACCGGCTTTTCATGGGTCAGTTTCATGGCAATCAGCCAACCCAGCAGGCAGCCCACCGTCATGGAAAACAGCGTGACCAGGGTAGAGTGGTTGCCTGGTCCAAATAACCCGCTCTGTAAACCGGGAATATTATTAAAGGCCAGGACGCCAATAACCGTTACGACAGGAATCGCTAAGGCGGGCAGAAAGAGTTTATTTTTGAGGCGTTGTGCGCTGGCCTGCTTTTCCTCTTCGCTGCGCTGATGATAGCGCCCGAGCTTTACGCCCCCACATCCGGCAATCAACCCCATCAGCACGACCGCAACGCCGACGGTAATATGCAGGGTGCGCGTACCGCTCTCTGTTGACCCCATGAGCTGTGACATCCAGCGCGTGGTCCAGTCACCCACCAGAAAAATCAGGCTGTACAGTCCCCAAAACAGTCCGGTAGTAAAACGGCGCGGGTTCGCGCTGTCGCGCCAGGACAACAAGGCCACCACCAGCAAGATAACGCCGGCCAGCCACATCAAATACTGTTGCTGGAACATTAGCGAGCTCCTTTGGCTTTGCTGGTCTGACTGTTAATAGCGCTCAGTTCACGTGCCAGTTGACGATCCAGCCTTAACAGACGCGCGGAGTGAATCAAAAAGGCAGCGACAGCCGTCGGAATACCCCATAAGGCGATATGCAGCGGCTCGGTCTGAATACCGGCGGATTCCTGCATAAAATTGTGCATGAAGATGATGGCACCGAAAGCGACAAAGATGTCCTCGCCAAAGAATAAACCGACGTTATCCGTTGCGGCAGACATGGCTCGCAGGCGGTGGCGTATCTCAGGAGACAGCGCGCCGTACCGGCTTTCGCTGGCACCTTCGGCCATCGGAGCCAGCAATGGCCGCACCATTTGCGGATGCCCACCGAGGCTGGTCAGCCCCAGCGCCGCAGTTATTTCGCGCACAAACAGATAGACGATAAGCAATCGCCCCGCCGTCGCGGTTTTAATCTGAGCAATCCACGTCTGGGCACGCTGTTTCAAACCATGGCGTTCCAGTAAGCCGATCACCGCCAGCGGCAACAGCAGGATAAGCGGCAGATTGCGGGTATTCAGAAAACCTTCACCCAGTTTTTGCAGAATATCGCCCAACGGCATCATGGCGGCAAGTCCGGTGACAAAGCCCGCGACGATCACCACCAGCACCGGATTAAAGCGCAAAACGAAGCCGACTACGATGGCAGCAATGCCCAGGAGTGGCCAGAGATTCACTACGCTATCCATATTTTCCCCTCGTAAGATATGAAAAAAAGCCTGAGCTTATCAGCCCGGCTGTGCCGCTTTATTGACTGGTTACAGCAATATTGTTATTGGCGAAGCTGGCACGTAATCGTTGCGCAAACTGCAGTGCATGTTCCCCATCACCGTGCACACAGACGGTTTGAGCATTGACCGCAACCCACTCACCACTCAGGCTTTTTACCCGCCCCTGCTGCACCATCGCCAGGGTCTGGTCGATAGCCTGCGCTTCCTCTTCAATTAGCGCGCCAGGTTGACCCCGTGGCACCAGGGCACCGCTACTGAGATAACCGCGATCGGCAAACACTTCTTCGCGGGTTTTCAGGCCGTAGTGGGCCGCCGCCCGAATAGATTCGCTGTTCGCCAGCCCCACGACAATCAGTCCGGCATCGACGGCCTTAACGGCGCGGGCAATGGCGTCCGCAAGCACGGCATCGGCGGCAGCCTGGTTGTACAACATTCCATGGGGCTTTACATGGACCAGCGATTGCCCTTCGCTCTCCGCCAGGCTTTTCAGCGCGCCCACCTGGTAGATAATTTGGGCGTAAACGGTTTCGGGCGGCAGTTGCATGGCGCTGCGGCCAAAATTCTCACGGTCAGGAAAGCTGGGATGCGCGCCTATCGCCACACCAAATGCGCTGGCCCAGCGCACGGATTGCAGCATCGTCTGTGCATCGCCCGCGTGAAACCCACAGGCGATATTGGCGGAGCTCACCAGTTGCAACAGCGCACGATCGCTGTCGCCGCCCTCGCCCAGATCGGCGTTTAAGTCAATTTTCATTAGCCAGTCCCCATGCTATTTGATCCAGTGCGTGCTGCTGTTGCCGTTTTGCTGCCCGCGCCTCCTGTGGCGTACAGGGCACAAAATGGATCGGTTCCCCCAGACGGATCTGCGCCAGATGGTAGAGATCGCTCTCTATAATGCAGGCAATGCGCGGATAGCCGCCGGTCGTTTGTGCATCGGCCAGCAATACGATAGGTTGCCCGCTACCCGGCACCTGAATGACGCCCGGCACCAGGCCATGGGATAACAGCTCGCGTGAGGTTTCACGTTGCAAGGCAGGCCCCTGCAAACGGTAGCCCATGCGGTTACTTTGTGGATTGAGTGTCCATGCCGCTCGCCACAGCTTTTGCTGGGCCTCTTCACTGAATTCGTGATATTCCGGCCCCGGCAGCGCGCGAATACGGTTGCCCCACAGCAACTGCTTTACACCTTTTTTATGGGTGAAAGGCTGCCCCGGCTGGCCTAAAGGAAGACGATCGCCATCCTGCAAGGTGCGCCCCTGAAAACCGCCAAATCCGGCTTTCAAATCCGTGCTGCATGAACCCAGCACGTCCGGCACATCGAACCCGCCCTGTATTGCCAGATAACTGCGCATCCCGTGGACCGGTTTCTTTAGCACCAGCACCTGACCTTTTTTGACCGGCAGCCGCCAACCGGTCCAGACGGGCTTGCCATCCAGTTCGGCCTGACAGCCGGCCCCCGTTAAGGCGAACCAGCCATTACGTCTGAATTCTGCTTTGAACTGACCCAGGACAATTTCCAGCACGGCGCTGCCCGGCGGATTACCGACCAGTAAATTTGCCGTGATCATGGCGGGCTGATCCAGAACGCCACTCACGCCGATACCGTATTGCCGCCAGTCATTGCGGCCAAAATCCTGAATACTGGTTGCCAGCCCCGCCCGAAGAATTGTTAACATATGCCTTCCTTTTGCGGAACAAAACGGACTTTATCGCCCGGATGCAGCAACGTGGGTGGCTGCTGCTGTGGCGTGAAGAGCGCCAGCTGGGTTTGACCAATGAGCTGCCAGCCACCGGGCGAAGCTAACGGATAAACCCCCGTTTGACTCCCGCCAATCCCTACCGAACCGGCAGGGACAACAACGCGGGGTTCCGCACGGCGTGGCATGTGCAGACGAGGATCAAGCCCGGCCAGATAGGGAAATCCTGGCTGGAAACCAATAAAAAAAACGTCGTAATCGCGACTGCTGTGTAACTCCACCACCTGTGTTACTGACATGCCGGCGTTTTCCGCCACCAGCGTCAGGTCTGGCCCCACCTCACCGCCGTAGATAACCGGTATCTGCATTACACGGGACTCGATGACCTGTGCCTCACTTTCCTGCCACCAGTCGTTGAGCTGTTCGATCGCCTGCTGCGCATCAGCGGGCGCATCGTGCAGCAGCAAGGTGAGATTGTTCATACCGGGAATCACGTCCCGTATCGCATCATGTGACTGCACGCGGTGGCTCAGGTGCCATATTCGCTGCTGGCTTTCCAGTGAAACCGGCGGCGCCAGTTCCAGCACCACCGCACGTTCGCCCAGCATATAGCATCGTGTTTTTTGCAACACGCACCTCCCGGTAAACTGAATGATTGCGCTCAGGCATCATGCTGGCGTCCAAAAGCAGGCCCTGGTGTTGCGGCCTGAAGAAGGTAGTTATGCGAAAGTGACAGAGATGTGTCAACAGATTTGGGTTCTGTTGCGTTATACAGAACCCACAGGATCAGGCAGGATTAGGGATATCTATAAAGGTCACATCAAGGCCATGTTCTGTCGCCAGCCACTCACCCAGCGCCCGGATGCCGCACCGTTCGGTCGCATGATGACCGGCGGCGAAAAAGTGCAGGCCCTGCTCGCGTGCGCTGTGAATGGTTTGCTCAGACACTTCACCCGTAATAAAAGCATCCACACCAAAGGCAGCCGCACTGTCGATAAACCCTTGACCGCCACCACTGCACCAGGCCACACGGCGGATTTCAGCAGGCGCATTATCGCCGCAGTGCAACGGCTCACGCCCCAGCACCTCGGTAATGCGCTGGGCCAGTTGCTGACCTGTCACTGGCTGGGTAAATTCGCCCCAGGGCACCAGCGGCATGATCTCGCCCATCACCTTGATGTCCAGCAGTTTAGCCAGCTGCGCGTTATTACCCAGTTGAGGGTGCGCATCCAGCGGTAAGTGCCAGCCATAGAGATTAATATCGTTAGTCAACAGGGTACGCAGCCGTTGGCGCTTCATCCCTTTAATAACCGCAGGCTCGTTTTTCCAGAAATAACCGTGATGCACCAGCACCGCATCGGCATGACGGGCCACGGCTTCATCCAGTAACGCCTGGCAGGCGGTGACGCCGGTAATCACCGTTTTTACCTCGGCGCGCCCTTCTACCTGAAGGCCGTTTGGCGCGTAATCGCTGAAGCTGTGGGTGTCCAGCTGCTGGTTGACGATGTTTTCTAACTCATGATGATTCATTTCTGCTCCTTGCCGCCTCAGGCCGCGTTCTTCGCGCGCTCAAAGGCGTCGAGTGTCTTTTTACGTGCGTCTTTATGTTCCACGATTGGCGCTGGATAATCGAGTGTCTTGTTATTTTTCTGCGCCCACTGATGCGGCTGATGAATATCACTATCAGGGACCGCGCTCAGCTCAGGCAGATAGCGGCGGATAAACTCACCCACTTTATCAAAGCGCTCGCCTTGGGTGGTCGGGTTGAAAATGCGGAAATAGGGTGCAGCATCCGTTCCGGTTGAGGCCGCCCACTGCCAGCCGCCATTGTTGGCGGCCAAATCACCGTCTATCAGTTGCTGCATAAAGTAACGCTCGCCTTCCCGCCAGTCGATAAGCAGATCTTTAACCAGAAAACTGGCCGTAATCATACGCAGTCGGTTATGCATCCAGCCAAGCGTATGCATCTGGCGCATGGCCGCATCCACGATGGGATAACCGGTTTTACCCGCTTTCCAGGCCTCGAAATGCGCACTGTTGCGTTGCCACTCCACATTGCGCGTCCAGTGGACAAAGGGCTGATGTTTACACAAACGCGGGTGCGCCACGATGAGATGGCGATAGAATTCACGCCATATCAGTTCATTGATCCATACGGTAGCCGGGCTGTTATCCAGTGCCTTCGGCTGTTCATGGAGGATGCGATGCAGGCATTGCCGTGGCGAGAGCACGCCGACAGCGAGATAGCCCGACAGACGACTGGTACTGTCCAGCGCAGGCAGATCGCGCTGCGTTGAATAATCGAGAACCGCTTTTTTGGCGAACTCACGCAATCGCTTAATCGCCGCCTGTTCACCGGGCGGAAACAGCGACGCGTCAATATCGGCGTGGGGATAATCGAAAGGTGGGATACTTTCTTGTCCGCTAAGCGGCGCACCTGCGCGGGCTTTGGGGGCGGGTACGCACTCAGGTAGCCCCTGCTGTAACCGACGGAGAAAGGCGCGGCTGAACGGCGTAAACACTTTGTACATCTCGCCATCACCGGTTTGAATACTCCCCGGCGACAGCAGTACGCTGTCATCAAAGCCCTGACAAACCACGTCCATTTCATGCAGCCGTTTTTCAGCCCTGGCGTCCCGCTCACGTTCGTTAACTTCGTACTGATAGTTATAAAACAGCCGATCAACCTGCTGCTTTTGGCAGAATTCGACCAGGAACCCGATGCTGGCCGCAAAATCATCACACTGATGAAAATGCAGCGGAATGCCCCGCTCCGCCAGGGAAGACTGAAGTATGCACAGATTCTGGTGAATGAAAGCGGCCTGTCGGGGCGCCATCTCATGTTGTTGCCACTGTCCCGGCGTTGCGATAAACAGCGCAATCACGTTGGCATCCGGTTGATTGCAGGCCGCGTGCAGTGCCAGATTATCGTTAATGCGCAGATCGTTTCGCAGCCAGACTAAATGGGTGGTCATAATGCTCCTGAATCATTGTCCATATCGCAGGCGCAGGGCTTCGGGATAAGGATCGAAGTAACGCTGCTGCGTCAGCCACGGATGTGGGTATTCCGCCATGTAGTGTTTGAGGATGGTGATGGGCGCTAACAGGGGTTGCGTTCCCTGGCGGTAGCAGTCAATCAGCGACGTCAGCTCTTTACGCTGAGGCGAGCTTAACTGACTACGAAAATATCCCTGAACGTGCATCAAAACATTGGTGTGGTTGGTGCGAGAGGCGGGCTGAGACATCAAATCCATCAGCCGGTTGCGGTACTCAGAGGCAAAAGCCTCCAGTGATTCCCACTGGTTCATTGAGGCGACAAAGGGTCCCAGCTCACGGTATTTTTTTTGCGAATGGGCCAGCAGCAGCAGCTTGTAGCGGCTGTGAAAGGCAATCAGGCTGTGGCGCGTCAGGCCCGCTTTCCACATCTGATAAAACTCATGGAGCGCGCAGATGCGACCAATAAAATTTTCGCGTAGCGCCGGATCGTTCAGGCGTCCATCTTCTTCAAGCGGCAACCAGGGCATTTCACGTTGCAGAAATTCGGTAAAAATGCCGGTCCCCGCTTTGCGATTATTGTTCGTGGCCGGTTCATAAATGCGTACGCGTTCCATCCCGCAGCTGGGTGATTTTGCACACAGAATGTAGCCGCAAAGATGATGGAGAGATTTAACCCGGTTTTCGGACCAGTTGCGCATTTTATCGGTGATATCTTCCCCGCCTTCTTTGCTAAAACACAGGTGAAGATCGTCATCATCGCCGGTTTTAACGAGGCGAAGCGCTGGACGCGGCGTAGGAAGGCCGATCGCCATTTCAGGGCAGACAGGTTCAAAACGCACGAATGGGGTAAGTTGCTCAGTGGCGAAAGCCAGGCGTTTGTGGCCGCCATCAAATCTGACGCTCTCACCCAGCAAGCAAGCGCTGATTCCAACCGGAATTTTTTCGCTCATACTTGTACAACCTCCGAAAACTTGTAGAGGTTTAAGTGTAGCTCAAAAAATAACGGAAATCAGCCTTCACCATGAAGCAGAGTGCGATAACGCCTAAAAAAAAGCCCGTTCCCTTCGAGTCGAGCAAGAGAACAGGCCTCTCGGTGAGCAGATGGATGCGGTTAGCGCAGCCTGCTTACCAAAAAATACCGGCTGCGGCCTCAGACTGCGCCAGCCAGACCGGTTTTGCACTGGTTTTACACCACATACGATGCAGATAGCTGTAAAAACGTGCGCGATCCTGGCGAAACAGCATGACCGGCAGTGCCAGCAGGCCCAACAGGATAACCAGCGTACGGCGCAAAATGATTTTATGGCGTGAATAGGTCCGGTACATGGATTCCTCCTGGCGCGAAATCGGGGTTAAATGTGATCTGCGTCTAATATTACGCCTGATTGTGTAATTTTACTACTCATCTGACCACTATATTTGAGCTTTTTTTGTTCTTCCTTCGGCAATTTGAAAATTAGTTACATTTTGGTTAAATAACGGTTGTAGCGATGATCTTTGAGGCAGGTTTATGGCAACACGGACGAACGACTGAAAAGTTGGTACAGTGTGTTTTCCCTTTTCAGGCAATGGCAGGCTTGGTGTGACCACGGTTTTAATCATTGAAGATGAGAAAGAAATTCGCCGCTTCGTGCGCATCGCGCTGGAAAGTGAAGGCCTGAAGGTTTTCGATGCCGAGACGCTGCAGCGCGGGCTGATCGAGGCAGCGACGCGAAAACCCGATCTGGTCATTCTCGATCTCGGGCTGCCTGACGGCGACGGCAAAACCTTTATTGGCGAACTACGCCAGTGGAGCGCGCTGCCCGTGATTGTTCTGTCGGCCCGAATCGACGAGCAGGATAAGATCGATGCGCTGGACGCAGGCGCTGATGATTACCTGACCAAACCCTTTGGCATTGGTGAACTGCTGGCACGAGTGCGCGTTGCTTTGCGTCGCCATGCCGGGCAACATGCCGATCCAAAAGTCAGCTTCGCCGATGTCACCGTGGATATTGCGGCGCGCAGAGTGCTGCGCGGCGGAGAGGAAGTTCATCTCACCCCTATAGAGTTTCGCTTGCTGACGACCCTGCTGAACAACGCGGGTAAAGTGTTGACCCAGCGTCAGCTGTTAAGCCAGGTCTGGGGGCCGAACGCCGTCGAGCACAGCCACTACCTGCGCATCTATATGGGACACCTGCGACAGAAACTGGAGGCGAATCCTACTCAGCCAGTACATCTGTTAACGGAAACCGGCATCGGCTACCGCTTTATGCCATAAAAAAAAGCGCCAGCGGCGCTTTTTTCATTTAACTGACTTATCAGGCGTTTTTCAGCACTTCGCTGACAATCTCTACCGCTTCTTTTTCGATCTGTGCACGGTGCTCTGCGCCCAGGAAACTTTCACAATAGATTTTGTACGCATCTTCGGTGCCCGATGGACGGGCAGCAAACCAGCCGTTTTCCGTCATGACTTTCAATCCGCCGATAGACGCGCCATTACCTGGCGCAGCCGTCAGGCGCGCGGTAATCGGATCGCCCGCTAACGTATCCGCACTGACCATTTCAGGTGACAGCTTAGACAGCGCCGCTTTCTGCGCCGAGCTGGCGGATGCCTGCAGACGGTTATAGCTTGGTGCACCAAAGCGTGCGGCCAGTTCATCATAGTGCTGCTGCGGGTTCTTGCCGGTAACGGCCGTAATTTCCGCAGCCAGCAGGCACATGATGATGCCGTCTTTGTCAGTTGACCATGGCGTACCGTCAAAGCGCAGGAAGGATGCGCCCGCGCTCTCTTCGCCACCAAAGCCAAAACTGCCGTCAAACAGGCCATCCACAAACCACTTAAAGCCAACCGGCACTTCCACCAGCTTGCGGCCTATGTCGTTAACCACGCGGTCAATCATGGCACTGGATACCAGGGTTTTACCCACGGCAACGTCTTTGCCCCACTGTGGACGATGCTGGAACAGATAGTTGATCGCCACCGCCAGATAATGGTTCGGATTCATCAGCCCGGCAGGCGTGACGATACCGTGGCGGTCGTAATCCGGATCGTTACCAAAGGCAAGGTCGAACTTGTCTTTGTACGCCAGCAGGCCCGCCATGGCACATTCGGACGAGCAGTCCATGCGCACCACGCCATCTTTGTCCAGATGCATGAAGCGGAAAGTCTGGTCAACTGCGTCATTCACCAACGTCAGGTCAAGTTTGTAGTGCTCCGCAATACGCTGCCAGTAGGCAATACCGGAACCACCAAGCGGATCGACGCCAATTTTCAGGCCGGCTTTTTGAATCGCCGGAAAATCGATGATCTGTGAAAGCCCTTCAACGTAAGGCTGGATCAAATCTTTCTCGACCACGCGACCGCTGGCCCAGGCCTGGTCCAGTGGCAGACGTTTGACGTCTTTTAAGCCGTCTTTCAACAGCTGATTGGCGCGGTCTTCGACCACTTTGGTGACGTTGGTATCGGCAGGTCCACCGTTCGGCGGATTGTATTTAATCCCACCATCTTCGGGGGGATTGTGCGACGGCGTAATCACAATACCATCCGCGAGCTGACCACCCGATTTGTTGTGCTCAAGGATGGCGTTTGAAATCGCCGGCGTTGGCGTGTAGCCATTGTCCTGCTGAACAATCACGTCCACACCGTTTGCGGCCAGCACTTCCAGCACGGACAGCAGCGCAGGTTCAGAAAGCGCATGCGTGTCTTTGCCTACGTAGCACGGACCGGTGATCCCGTTCTTGCTACGCTCTTCCGCAATCGCCTGGGCAATCGCCAGAATGTGCTTTTCGTTAAAGCTGTGGCGTCCTGCGCTACCGCGATGGCCTGATGTGCCAAATTTCACCGCATGTTCTGGGTTCGCCACATCGGGCTGCAGGACATAATATTGTGAAGTTAATTGTGCAACGTTAATCAAATCGCTCTGCTGGGCAGGCTGCCCGGCACGGGGGTGATTGGCCATTGGCGCTTCTCCCTGACGCTTCAGTTTAAATGGTGCCGCAAACTTTCTCTGTCAGTTCCGAAGGGAACTGCATCGACAGCATGATGTGTTCGACCATGCTGCGTTTACGACCGGTATTGGTATTGGTGATGACCCAGTACGGCGTGCCGGGTACGTGCTTCGGCTTAGTATGGGTACCGCCTTGTAGCAGCGTGTGTTCATCGCCCGCGAAATAGATGCGCGTGCGGCCCTGCAGCGACGTTGTCGCCTCGGCAAACGCCGCCGTATCCAGACGATAGAGCGTTGACAAGATTAGCATAAAGCGATTAACCGCCCGCTTCTGCTCAGCATATTCATCAGAAAGCAGTAATTCACGCACCGCACGTACACGATCCTGGGGACGCGATTCATTACCCGCCGACTGTGCCGCTTTTGATGGTGCCGATGCGGCAACGGGCTGCGCGTCAGTCACAGTCGCTGACTGACCGGCCGTGAACTTCAGCATACGGCGCAGAATATCGGATGCACTTTCGCCAATATGTTGCGTGTGGCTGGCAATATAACGGTAGAGCTCTTCGTCAACTTCGATCGTTTTCATCTTATTCCGTACGGTTTTTTTGCTCACGACAGAACCAGCGATTTTCTGAAAATCCCGACGTGCTCGCAGGCATTTCAGAAAGGGGGCAGGTTCTAACATGAAGATTATAAAGTTAAATTCAGACAGGCTGATAGCATTCAAACGGTTTATGGGCAAAAGTCAGAATATGTCCTAATGCCGCTGGAAGCAGCGCGCCTGAAAAGGTGAAACCATGATAACCTAAGCTCAGGTCTCACACTTAAGAACTTTGCTATGATTTTGAATGCCCGTCTGCAAACTGAACAATCTCCTGCTGATTCCACGCCTGTCCTGCTTATTCACGGTCTGTTTGGCAGTCTCGATAACCTTGGCATACTGGCCCGTGGGCTTAAAGACGATCGCCCCTTAATTCAGGTTGATGTGCGTAATCATGGGTTATCGCCGCGCGCTGACGAGATGAACTACACTGTCATGGCGCAGGATATGCTGGACACACTGGATGCGCAGGGGATCGCTCAGGTTTCAGTCATCGGTCACTCCATGGGCGGTAAAATTGCCATGACGATGAGCGCACTGGCACCGGAGCGCATAGAACAGATGGTGATGATCGATATTGCCCCGGTTGATTACCAGACACGTCGGCACGATGAGATCTTTGCCGCTATCCGTGCGGTCACGGCGGCGGGCGTCACCCTGCGCAGTGAAGCCGCAGAGGTCATGCGTACGTATATCCATGAAGACGGCGTGATTCAGTTCATCCTGAAATCCTTCAGCAACGGCGAATGGCGTTTTAATGTGCCAGTATTGTGGGACAACTATGCGTTGATCGCCGGCTGGCAAGACGTGCCGGCCTGGCCCCATCCTGCGCTGTTTATTCGCGGTGGCGATTCGCCCTATCTGGATAACCAGTACCGTGATGCGATACTCCGGCAGTTTCCCTCCGCCCATGCGCATGTTATCGGCGGTGCCGGGCACTGGGTGCACGCTGAAAAACCGGATGCGGTTTTACGCAGTATTCGACGCTTTTTTGCACTTTAAAACGGCTTAACTGGCTGTAAAAGTTTAAGATTGGCGTCCGTGGTTAGCCTGGAGTATGATGGCGCGCTAAATTTTTGCCGTGGGGCAACTTACCCGCGGGAAGAGTCAATAATTTAATCTGCGCAGCGGAAACGCCTCGTTCGCGCCCATTCAGTTGTATTAAGTCATGGCAAAAGAACACACTGACCGCACCACGCTCGATCTGTTCGCTAACGAGCGTCGCCCTGGTCGCCCCAAAACCAGTCCGCTCACGCGCGATGAACAACTGCGTATCAACAAACGCAATCAACTGAAACGTGACAAAGGGCGCGGGCTTCGCCGTGTCGAACTCAAAATGAACAGCGACGCGGTGGAAGCGCTGAACATGCTGGCTGAACAGCGTAATCTCAGCCGCAGCGAATTAATTGAACAAATGCTGTTGGCACAGCTCAAACTGGACTAACGCGCGTAAACCGCACACAGAAACAAATGTCGCGGCTTTACACGTTCCGCCTGTTTGCCCGGTCTGCTATTATTTGCTGAATAGGCTTCGGCATTCATTCTATCATCAGGATTTAAGAGGTTATTTTACCCATGGCAATCGTAGGCATCTTCTTTGGCAGCGATACCGGTAACACCGAAAACATTGCAAAAATGATCCAGAAACAACTGGGTAAAGACGTTGCAGAAGTTCACGACATCGCGAAAAGCACTAAAGAAGACTTAGAAGCCTTTGACATCCTGCTGCTGGGCATTCCCACCTGGTACTATGGCGAAGCACAGTGCGACTGGGATGACTTCTTCCCTACTCTGGAAGAGATCGACTTCAACGGTAAGCTGGTTGCACTGTTTGGCTGTGGCGATCAGGAAGACTACGCAGAATACTTCTGTGACGCCATGGGCACCATTCGTGACATCATCGAACCTAACGGTGCCATCATCGTGGGTCACTGGCCGACCGAGGGCTACCATTTCGAAGCCTCAAAAGGTCTGGCAGACGATAACCATTTCCTTGGCCTGGCCATTGACGAAGATCGTCAGCCAGAGCTGACAAACGAACGCGTTGAGAAATGGGTGAAGCAGATTTTTGATGAGCTGCAGCTGAAAGAAATTATTGAAGCCTGATCGCGCTGAGCTCAGTGTGGACGCAGGTTCACACTGGGCGAATGTCTTTTCCTATAAAAATAATAGCTACATTTTTGTAACTTTCCCCATTTAATCTGTAGAATACCCGCATCGATCATCTGCTTATTTCCCTGGAACTGAGATGACAAAACGCGAAATGCCAGCATCCGCTCTCCATGCCATGTGCAGCGAACATCGCCGCTGGCGCACCGCAGGAGCATCGGTTTTCATTTCAGCGCATCAGTTCTATAATGAGACGCAAATGAGAATGGCGGTCGATCGACATACAGGCTACGTGCCACAAGAGTGACTAAAGTAACAGGACAATATCCGCATGACTGACAACAATACCGCATTAAAGAAGGCTGGCCTGAAAGTCACATTGCCCAGACTTAAAATTCTGGAAGTGCTTCAGGAACCTGCATGCCATCACGTCAGCGCGGAAGATCTGTATAAACGCCTGCTCGACATGGGCGAAGAGATCGGACTGGCCACGGTTTACCGTGTCCTTAACCAGTTCGATGATGCAGGCATCGTAACCCGCCATAACTTTGAAGGCGGTAAATCGGTGTTTGAGCTGACACAGCAGCACCATCACGATCACTTGATCTGCCTGGATTGCGGTAAAGTGATTGAGTTTAGTGATGAATCTATTGAGACGCGTCAGCGTGAGATCGCGACGCGTCACGGTATTAAGCTCACCAACCACAGCCTGTACCTGTACGGTCACTGTGCACTGGGCGACTGCCGTGAAGACGAAACACTGCACGACAAATAACCTCTTTCCGTTTTGAAGTAAAAAAGCCGATGCTTGCATCGGCTTTTTTATGCCTGTCAGTCAGGCCACCAGCGTTTCCTGCAGATAGCGCCAGCGAGGAACAGAGGTGGTGCAATCCAGAATCGCCAGCGAAATACGGCTTTTGTTTTCTCCGTTCATCATTTGCAATTCACGGTACTGAATCGTCACTTCGTTGGCATGCTCTGAAAGAATCACGTGTTCGCTGGTCGCAATGCGCATCCCCTCCCTTGCCCCCTGCAATCGACGAAACAGATCTTCAACTTCATTCAGATTAAGCTGCTTTCCCTGCGGCGTGACCATGCGAAAGTCAGGATGAAAGTGAGAGAGCAGCAGGTGAAAGCTGTCGCCACTGTCATAACGATGATTAAAAATATGTTCAATGAGCTGATGCAACACGATAACGCTGTGTTTAGCTTCCTGTGCGAAAACCGTCATTTTTTCCTTTTAAACCCGCAAACTGAGACTTCAGAGGGTTAGCGTACCTGAAAAAAAAGAATTAACATCTGGAAATTTATTAAAAAAATTAAACTGAGAGCGGTTCCACAAAAATAAAATTAATGACTGTTGATGTGCTCAGAAGAAATGTCGGCGTTAAAAAAAATATCCATAACAAAAAAGGGCGATAAGTCGCCCTTTTGATTATCCAGTGATGAAAATGACGCGTCGGTTATTCGCCGATTTTCGTCCAGGTATCGCGTAAACCGACGGTACGGTTAAACACTAACTGCGCCGGCGTGGAATACAGGCTGTCGGCACAGAAATAGCCTTCACGCTCGAACTGGTAAGGTGCACTGGCTGCCGCGTCACGCAGGCCGGGCTCAACAAAACCTTGTTTGATTTCCAGCGAATCCGGATTGATTGTGGTCAGAAAATCGTCTGCCGCACCGGGATTGGGCACGCTAAACAGGCGATCGTAGAGACGAAACTCTGCAGGCAGCGCATGTTCAGCAGAAACCCAATGGATAACGCCTTTAACTTTACGGCCGTCAGCCGGATCTTTACTCAGCGTATCCACATCACAGGTGCAATAGATGCAGGTAATATTGCCCTCTTCATCTTTTGCAACGCGCTCAGCACGGATCACGTAGGCATTACGCAGGCGAACCTCTTTACCCAGAACCAGGCGTTTATATTGCTTGTTCGCCTCTTCACGGAAATCGGCCCGATCGATCCAAATCTCACGGCTGAATGGCACTTCACGTGTACCCATTTCAGGTTTGTTCGGATGCTTAGGCATGCTGAGCACTTCGTTATGACCCGCAGGCAGGTTTTCCAGCACCAGCTTTACCGGCTCCAACACCGCCATCGCACGAGGTGCATTTTCATTGAGATCGTCGCGGATACAGGATTCCAGCGAGGCCATTTCAACAATGTTGTCCTGCTTGGTGATGCCAATACGGCGACAAAACTCACGAATCGAAGCCGCGGTATAACCACGGCGACGCAGGCCGGACACCGTTAACATACGCGGATCGTCCCAGCCTTCGACATGCTTTTCACTGACCAGTTGCGTGAGTTTGCGTTTTGACATCACGGCATATTCCAGATTCAGACGCGAAAATTCGTACTGACGCGGATGAACCGGAATCGTGATGTTATCGAGCACCCAGTCATACAGACGGCGGTTATCCTGGAATTCCAGCGTACATAGTGAATGCGTAATGCCTTCCAGCGCATCGGAAATACAGTGGGTAAAATCGTACATCGGGTAGATGCACCACTTGTTGCCGGTTTGATGATGTTCGGCAAACTTGATGCGGTACAGCACCGGATCGCGCATGACGATAAAACTTGAAGCCATGTCGATTTTTGCGCGCAGACAGGCTTTGCCTTCTGCAAATTCACCGTTGCGCATCTTTTCAAACAGGGCGAGGTTTTCTTCCACGCTGCGATCGCGGTAAGGGCTGTTTTTGCCCGGTGCGGTTAAGGTGCCACGGTATTCACGGATTTCTTCCGGGGTCAGTTCATCTACGTAGGCCAGGCCTTTGCCAATCAGTTCCACCGCATAGTGGTAAAGCTGATCAAAATAGTCAGATGAATAACGAACGTCGCCGCTCCATGTAAAACCCAACCACTGCACGTCGCGCTTGATGGATTCAACAAATTCCATATCCTCTTTAACCGGATTGGTATCGTCAAAACGCAGATTGCACTCACCTTGATAATCTTGAGCAATTCCAAAATTCAGGCAGATTGATTTAGCATGACCGATGTGCAGATAACCATTTGGCTCTGGCGGGAAACGGGTGTGCACAGTGCTGTGCTTACCGCTTGCCAGATCCTCGTCAATAATCTGACGAATAAAGTTAGTTGGGCGGGCTTCAGCCTCACTCATCTCAAAATCCTCAACGCGTAGAATGGGTGGTTTATACCACGTAATATCCGGGTATGATCCACAAAGCGTTGCAGAGAAACAACCGTTTGTTGGGCGTTTAAAATAAAAAAGGCAGGAATCGCTTCCTGCCTTTTGTTGTGGATACAGCGAATTAGCCTTTTATTTCATACAGCGGCGTTTCGCCTGCTACGACCTGGCCCTGAGTCAACAGCGTCAAACCCGAGAAGTCTTCGATATTACTGACCACCACCGGACTGATCATCGAGCGGGCATTCGCATTAAGGTAGTCAAGATCCATCTCCAGTACCGGCTGGCCTGCCGTCACCTGAGCGCCCTCTTCCACTAACCGGGTAAAGCCCTGACCGCCGAGCGCAACGGTATCCAGCCCCATGTGCACCACGATTTCTACGCCGTTTTCGCTTTCCAGACAGAAGGCGTGATTGGTGTTGAAGATTTTCACCACCGTACCCGCAATCGGGGCAACGACGCGCTTATCGCTCGGTTTGATCGCTACACCGTCGCCGACCGCTTTGCTGGCGAAGGCGTCATCCGGTACCGCATCCAACAACACGACTTCACCGCTCACGGGTGCCACTAAAGTCGCGATAACGCGTTTTTCGCTGTTCAGTACGGCCTGCGGTTTCACGTCGCTGGTCGCTGCTGGCGCGCTGGCGCTACTGGCTGCTGCTGCCGCGACCGGACCTTTCACCAGCACTTTTTTCATCGCCATAGCAATGCTTTCCGCCTGCGTACCCACGATAATCTGGACACTCTGTTTGTTCAGACGGATTACACCTGACGCGCCGAGGCGTTTTGCCACGCCTTCATTGACCTGGCTGGCATCCTTCACATTCAGGCGCAAACGAGTAATACAGGCATCAATAGCGGTTAAGTTTTCTGAACCGCCCACCGCACCGATATAACGACGCGCCAGCGATTCGGTCGCACTTTCGCCATTATCGGTGGTGTCGACATTCACGTCATAACCATCGGTTTCATCCCCGGCAACCGCCAGCTCACGGCCAGGCGTCATCAGATTGAATTTTTTGATGGTGAAACGGAACACAACGTAATAGATGACGAAGAACACCAGACCTTGCGGAATCAGCATGTACCAGTGGGTTGCAAGTGGGTTCCGGGTAGACAGCACCAAATCCACCAGCCCCGCGCTGAAGCCAAAGCCTGCAATCCAGTGCATGCTGGCCGCAATAAACACGGAAATGCCTGTCAGCACGGCATGAATCACATACAGCACGGGTGCAACGAACATAAAGGAGAATTCCAGCGGCTCGGTAATACCGGTGAAAAACGAGGCGAAGGCCGCAGCCAGCATGATACTCCCGACTTTCACCCGATTTTCAGGACGCGCGCAGTGGTAAATCGCCAGTGCGGCACCAGGCAAACCGAACATCATGATTGGGAAGAAACCTGCCTGATAACGACCGGTGATCCCAGGTATTGCCGTACCATTCGCCAGCGACTGAGCGCCGCCGAGGAACTTAGGAATATCGTTAATCCCTGCCACGTCAAACCAGAAAACGGAGTTCAGCGCATGGTGTAAGCCGACCGGAATTAACAGGCGGTTAAAGAAGGCGTAAACCCCCGCGCCCACCGATCCCAGCTTCTGAATGTGCTCACCAAAATTGACCAGACCATTAAAAATTAATGGCCAGATATACATCAGGATGAACGCCACCAGGATCATCAGGAAAGACACAAGGATGGGCACCAGGCGACGACCACTGAAGAACGAGAACGCTTTCGGCAGTTCAACATGGCTAAAGCGGTTATACACTTCTGCCGACAGTACCCCGACCAGAATACCGACAAACTGGTTACTGATTTTACCGAAGGCAGGCGGTACCTCAGCCACCGGTATTTTCTGGATCATCGCCACAGCAGCAGGTGAACACAGCGTGGTGACCACCAGGAAGCCGACAAAGCCAGTGAGCGCGGCCGCGCCGTCTTTGTCTTTTGACATGCCATACGCCACGCCAATCGCGAACAGAACCGACATGTTTTCGATAATCGCACCACCGGACTTGATCAGCAGTGCGGCAAAGGCATTACCCGCCCCCCAACTGTCCGGATCTATCCAGTAGCCGATCCCCATTAATATTGCTGCAGCAGGCAAAGTGGCGACCGGCACCATTAGCGCCCGCCCCACTCGTTGTAAGTAACTTAACATTGACCCATCCCCCTTTAAACTGACTTTATAGCTTTGCTGCCGCTTAATGTTGTTATGTCAGCAGCAAGCCTCTGACGGCATTACACTCAATGCTGTAGAGTGTAATAATAATTTAATTCGCTTCACAAATTAATAGCTACTATCTGTGACAATTATCACCAAAAATCGATTTTTAAGGACGTTCTTACTGGCTTTAAGGACCGACTTATTTTATGATGCGAAATATCAAGACGCGCTGATTCCTCTGCCTTTGAGCCTGTATTTTAGGCTTCACCCACATGTTTACTGCGCGTCAGATCATTAACTCACATTCGAGGTGCAACATGAGACTGATTCCTTTATCCACACCCACGCAGGTCGGCAAATGGGCAGCGCGCCATATTGTGAATCGTATTAATGCGTTTAATCCGAGCGCTGACAAGCCTTTTATCCTGGGATTGCCAACCGGCGGAACCCCACTTGAAGCCTATAAACACCTGATTGACATGCACAAATCGGGCCAGGTTAGCTTTAGACACGTCGTGACCTTCAATATGGATGAGTACGTTGGCTTGCCTAAAGAGCACCCGGAAAGCTACCACAGTTTTATGTACCGTAATTTCTTTGACCACGTTGATATACAACCAGAAAATATCAACCTGCTGAATGGTAATGCGCCAGATATTGACGCAGAATGTCGCCGTTACGAAGATAAAATTCGGACACTGGGTAAAATTCACCTGTTTATGGGTGGCGTTGGCAATGATGGACATATTGCGTTCAATGAACCGGCCTCCTCTCTGTCTTCCCGGACCCGAATCAAAACCCTGACTCACGATACGCGCGTAGCAAATTCGCGCTTTTTCAACGGTGATGTGGATCAGGTGCCAAAGTACGCGCTTACCGTAGGCGTTGGCACGCTGCTGGATGCCGAAGAAGTGATGATCCTGGTCACGGGTCATGTTAAAGCCCAGGCGCTGCAGGCAGCCGTGGAAGGTAATGTCAACCACATGTGGACGATCAGCTGTCTCCAGCTTCATGCTAAATCCGTGGTGGTCTGTGATGAACCCGCCACCATGGAGTTGAAAGTCAAAACGGTGAAATACTTCCGTGAAATGGAAGCGGAAAACATGCAGGGCGTTTAATACAGTCATTACGTCACCTGCGGTTAGACGCATTAACGGCAGGCAAGCCGGGAGAATAAGATGTACGCATTAGTGAACGGCCGTATCTATAGCGGCGATGACATTTTTGATAATCATGCCGTGGTCATCGCTGACGGCAAAATCGAGCGCGTTTGCCCGCTGGCAGCGTTGCCGCCAGGCATTGAACAGCAGGATGTCGGAGGCGCAATTATCGCGCCCGGCTTTATTGATCTGCAGCTCAACGGCTGCGGAGGTGTGCAGTTTAATGACGACATCGATGCCATTAGCGTGGAAACGCTGGAAACCATGCACCGGGCCAACGTTAAGTCCGGTTGCACCAGTTTTCTGCCGACGCTGATTACCAGCAGTGATGAACTGATGGTGCGCGCCGTGGAAACCATGCGCGCCTTTTTGCAGAAATATCCCCACCATCTGCTGGGATTACATCTGGAAGGTCCCTGGCTGAATGTGGTTAAAAAGGGAACGCACAATCCTGCGCTCATCCGTAAGCCAGATCCGCGAATGGTGGATTTCCTGTGTGACAATGCTGATGTGATTAGTAAGGTTACGCTGGCACCGGAAGTTGTCGGAAGCGCCGTGATTCGTCAACTCAGCGAAGCCGGCATTGTGGTTTCAGCGGGCCATTCCAATGCTACCTTTGAAGAAGCCAAGGCGGGTTTTGCTGCCGGTATTCGCTTTGCCACGCACCTTTATAATGCTATGCCGACCTTTGCAGGACGTGAACCCGGCCTTATCGGTGCGCTGTTTGATGCGCCTGATGTATACTGCGGCATTATTGCAGACGGTTTACATGTCCATTACGCTAACGTTCGTAATGCCAAGCGCATCAAGGGTGACAAGCTGGTTCTGGTGACCGATGCCACTGCCCCCGCAGGTGCCGCAATCGATAAATTTATTTTTGCTGGTAAAACAATATATTATCGTGATGGATTATGCGTTGATGAGCATGGCACGCTAAGCGGTTCAGCATTGACCATGATCGAAGCCGTGCAAAACAGCGTTGAGCATGCCGGCATTCCACTGGATGAAGCGCTGCGTATGGCCTCACTTTATCCGGCACGGGCAATGGGCGTAGAAAAGCAGTCAGGCTCCCTTCAGGCAGGAAAAATCGCCAACCTGACCGTCTTTACACGCGACTTTAAAATTATAAAGACGTTAGTCAATGGAGATAACGTCCTGAGCGAGTAAGCACTGAATGACCACTGGCGGCCAGACACAAATTGGAAATGTCGATCTTGTCAAGCAACTGAACAGCGCAGCCGTCTATCGGTTAATCGATCAACAGGGACCGATTTCACGCATTCAGATTGCGGATCTCAGCCAACTCGCTCCCGCCAGCGTGACGAAAATCACTCGCCAGCTTATTGAGCGCGGCCTGATCAAAGAGGTGGAGCAACAGGCATCCACCGGCGGTCGCCGCGCCATTTCCATCGTCACTGAAACACGTCACTTCCATACCATTGGTGTGCGCCTTGGCCGCAACGATGCGACCTTAACGCTGTTCGATCTGAGCGGTAAATCACTGGCTCAGCAGGATTACCCCCTGCCGCAAACCACGCAGGAAACGCTGGAGCTGGCACTGTTCGAGGCCATCGCGCATTTTATTCAGCAGAGCGAAGCCAAAATTCGTGAGCTGATCGCCATTTCAGTGATCCTGCCAGGCCTGGTCGATCCCCTTAATGGCGTTATTCGCTATATGCCGCACATTAATGTGGATCAGTGGCCCCTGGTGGCAAACCTGAAAAACCGCTTTAACGTTACCAGCTTTGTTGGGCATGATATCCGCAGCCTGGCGTTGGCTGAGCACTATTTTGGGGCAACGCGTGACTGCGCCGACTCGATATTAGTGCGGCTGCATCGGGGAACCGGTGCGGGGATTATTGCCAATGGACAGATTTTTCTGGGCAGTAATGGCAACGTCGGTGAAATCGGTCATATTCAGGTCGATCCGCTGGGCGAGCGCTGTCATTGCGGTAACTTTGGCTGTCTCGAAACCCTCGCGGCTAACGGCGCCATCGAACACCGCGTCAGAGAGTTGCTGAATAAAGGTTATCCCAGTGTACTGACGCAGGACGCCTGCCAGATGCCACAAATCTGTCAGGCGGCTAATCAGGGCGATGCGCTGGCAAGTGAGGTCATTGAGCACGTCGGCCGCTATCTGGGTAAAGCCATTGCCATTGCCATTAACCTGTTTAATCCGCAAAAAATTGTGTTGGCCGGCGAAATCACTGAAGCTGAACGCGTGTTGCTGCCGGCCATTGAAAGTTGCATTAATACGCAGGCACTGGCAGCCTTTCGTAAAAATCTGCCTGTAGTGCGCTCTCAACTTGATCATCGCTCCGCCATCGGGGCATTTGCCCTGGCAAAACGGGCGATGTTAAACGGCATTCTGCTGCAACATCTTTTGGAAGACTAAGCGCAGCCTGACGCATGGCTGCGCGCATCGGAACCCATTTATGACGATTAAAAATGTAATTTGTGACATTGATGGCGTGCTGATGCACGACAATACGGCGGTACCCGGCGCGCAGGAGTTTTTGCAGCGCATTCTGGCGAAAGATATGCCATTGGTGGTGCTGACTAATTATCCTTCACAGACGGCGCGCGATTTAGCGAACCGGTTTTCCTCGGCAGGCATTGAAATACCGGATTCGGTGTTTTACACCTCCGCTATGGCTACGGCTGACTTTCTGCGTCGGCAGGAAGGCAAAAAAGCCTATGTGATTGGCGAGGGCGCGCTGGTACACGAGCTGTATAAAGCCGGTTTTACCATCACTGATGTCAACCCGGACTTCGTGATTGTCGGTGAAACCCGCTCATTTAACTGGGATATGATGCATAAGGCGGCCTTCTTCGTGGCAAACGGTGCGCGTTTCATCGCAACGAACCCGGATACCCACGCCCGGGGCTTCGTGCCAGCCTGCGGCGCACTCTGTGCCGGTATTGAGAAGATCTCCGGTCGCAGGCCGTTTTATGTCGGGAAACCCAGCCCCTATATTATGCGTGCCGCGCTGAACAAGATGCAGGCCCATTCAGAGGAAACGGTCATTGTGGGCGATAATCTTCGCACCGATATCCTGGCCGGTTTTCAGGCCGGTCTGGAAACGATTCTGGTGCTTTCAGGGGTTTCTACCCTTACCGATATCGATGCTATGCCTTTCCGCCCCGACTGGATCTTCCCGTCTGTCGCGGATATCGACCTGTTTTAATGCCTTTCTCTTATGACGCACTGGCAAAACAGGCGGTGCGTCTCCCCTTTCTGGCCCGTTAAAGCCATTACCAGCGTTCAAAAAGCGTGCTGAAATTCCATTTCATTGCCGATCCATCAATAAAAACCTTATTTCATTAGATGAAATTCAATATTAGTCGCTCGCCACCAACATTTTCATCAGCAAAAGACGATTCCTCTTGCATTGAGGGTGGGAAATAACGCATTTTCTTATACATCACGCAGCGACAGGCTGCCGGACAAACGTAAAATTACATCGCCGCAGGTGAGTTCAGGAGTCAGATATGTGTTCTATTTTTGGTGTGCTGGATCTGAAAAGCGATCCCGTTGAGTTACGCAAAAAAGCATTGGAAAGCTCACGTTTGATGCGTCACCGTGGGCCGGACTGGTCAGGCGTTTACGCTGACGATCATGCCATTCTTGCTCATGAGCGCCTCTCAATTGTTGACGTGAACAACGGCGCACAGCCGCTGTATAACGCTGACCACACCCACGTACTGGCAGTGAATGGCGAGATCTATAACCATCAGGCTCTGCGCGCAAAATTAAGCGATCGTTATGCTTTTCAGACCGGATCAGACTGTGAAGTGATTCTGGCGCTGTATCAGGAGAAAGGCGTCGATTTCCTTGACGAGCTGGAAGGCATGTTTGCCTTTATCCTGTATGACAGCGTAAAACGCACCTATCTGATTGGCCGTGACCATATTGGCATCATCCCGCTTTATATGGGCAACGATGAGCACGGTAACCTGTTTGTCGCCTCTGAAATGAAAGCGCTGGTGCCGGTGTGTCGTTCAATCAAAGAATTCCCGCCAGGAAGCTACCTTTCCAGCACCGATGGTGAAATCCGTCGTTACTGGCAGCGTGACTGGATGGAATACCAGAACATTGAAAACAACGTGACTGATGCAGCCGAGCTGAAACATGCGCTGGAAGAATCCGTAAAAAGCCACCTGATGTCAGATGTGCCTTATGGTGTGCTGCTGTCAGGCGGTCTGGACTCCTCCATCATTTCAGCGGTGACCAAGCGTTTTGCCGCTAAGCGAGTGGAAGATCAGGATAAGAGCGATGCCTGGTGGCCGCAGCTGCACTCCTTTGCCGTCGGCCTGGAAGGCTCGCCGGACCTGAAAGCTGCAAAGCTGGTGGCCGAGCATTTAGGTACGGTTCACCATGAAATTCATTTCACGGTGCAGGAAGGCCTTGATGCCATTCGTGACGTGATTTACCACATCGAAACCTATGATGTGACGACGATTCGTGCCTCCACGCCGATGTACCTGATGTCGCGTAAAATCAAAGCGATGGGCATCAAAATGGTGCTGTCAGGCGAAGGTGCTGACGAAGTCTTTGGCGGTTATCTGTACTTCCATAAGGCACCGAACGCGAAAGAGTTCCACGAGGAAAACGTTCGCAAACTGCTGGCCCTGCACATGTTTGACTGCGCACGCGCCAACAAAGCCATGTCGGCCTGGGGCGTTGAAGCCCGCGTGCCTTTCCTGGATAAGAAATTCCTTGATGTGGCTATGCGCATCAACCCACAGGACAAGATGTGCGGCAGTAACGGTAAGATGGAAAAACACATTTTGCGTGAATGCTTCTCGTCCTACCTGCCAGAAAGTGTGGCATGGCGCCAGAAAGAGCAGTTCTCCGACGGCGTTGGCTACAGCTGGATCGACACGCTGAAAGAAGTGGCGGCGAAACAGGTCAGCGATCAGCAGTTGGCGACGGCGCACTTCCGTTTCCCACACAACACGCCGGGCTCAAAAGAAGCCTACCTTTATCGCGAAATCTTTGAAGAACTGTTCCCGTTGCCGAGCGCGGCTGAATGCGTCCCGGGCGGCCCGTCTGTTGCCTGTTCATCGGCGAAAGCCATTGAGTGGGATGAGGCATTCAAAAACATGGATGACCCGTCAGGACGCGCCGTAGGCGTGCACCAGTCCGCTTATAAATAAGTGCTATACTGAGTGCGTAATGGGCCGAATACGGCCCATTTTTTTTGTTATTGGCGTTGTATTCACTGAAAAATTGCCGAATAAAGCATCAGCCTGGTTATAAGCCAGACAAACAGGCGTTTGAAGGCAAAAAACGGCAAAAAACTTGTTGACGCTGTGTAGTCAACTCCGCATAATGCGCCCCGCAACGCCGATGAAGGTTGCGCGAAAAAAAGATGGCTACGTAGCTCAGCTGGTTAGAGCACAGCACTCATAATGCTGGGGTCACAGGTTCGATTCCCGTCGTAGCCACCATCTTTTTTCTGCGGGAGTGGCGAAATTGGTAGACGCACCAGATTTAGGTTCTGGCGCCGCAAGGTGTGCGAGTTCAAGTCTCGCCTCCCGCACCATTTCATGATTCGGCAGCATGGATGGGGTATCGCCAAGCGGTAAGGCACCGGTTTTTGATACCGGCATTCCCTGGTTCGAATCCAGGTACCCCAGCCAATTTCGATGAATCTCGTGGCTGCGAGTGGACGAATGGGATATCGCCAAGCGGTAAGGCACCGGTTTTTGATACCGGCATTCCCTGGTTCGAATCCAGGTATCCCAGCCATCATCGAAAGGCAGTACAATTTGGCTACGTAGCTCAGCTGGTTAGAGCACAGCACTCATAATGCTGGGGTCACAGGTTCGATTCCCGTCGTAGCCACCATTTTTTTGGGGTGTCGCCAAGCGGTAAGGCACTGGTTTCTGATACCAGCATTCCGGGGTTCGAATCCCTGCACCCCAGCCATTTTAAGACAATTTGATTTGACACCATTGGGGTGTCGCCAAGCGGTAAGGCACTGGTTTCTGATACCAGCATTCCGGGGTTCGAATCCCTGCACCCCAGCCAAATTAAGCAACAAAGCCCGCTTTTGCGGGCTTTGTTGTTTTTGGCATCTGGCATCTGGCATCTGGCATCTGGCATCTGGCATCTGGCATTTGCTGATACAGCCACGCATCACCTCAGTGCAACGCGTGGCGAGCGCTTACAATCCTAATGCGTATCGTAATACCTGACGCTTCAGCACGCCCGAATGTTCAGCGGCAATCAATCCCAGATTACGTACCAGCTTTAACGGCCCAATGCGGTTACTGAAGGTAAAATAGAACAGGTCCATCCCGCTCTGCATCAGCAGGTTATCGTTGCGACGCTGGCGCTGATAACGCAGCAGCACCCGTTCCGATGACCAGGCTTCTGCTTTACCACGCGCGTCAATCAGCACATCCATCAGTGCGTCGATATCCCGATAACCCAGGTTCACGCCCTGCCCTGCTAACGGATTAATGGTATGCGCGGCATCGCCCACTAAAGCCAGCCCTGGCAAGACATAGCGTAAGGCGTGACGACGGACCAGTGGAAAGCCTCCTGCTGCGTGCGCCTGAAAACGCCCCAGCCGTGCCGGGAAGTGGCTGGCGATCTCTTTTTCCAACTGCGGCATCGGCATGGCCTGCAACTGACGAATGCGTGCAGCAGAGTCATACCACACCAGAGAAGCATGATGACCAAACAGCGGCAGAAAAGCACGAGGGCCCTGAGGGGTAAAGTGCTGCCAGGTGGCGTCACCCGCAGGATGTTCACAGGTCACACTGATCAGTAAACAGGACTGCGCATAGCGCCAGCCATGAATACCGATGCCGGCCATCTGTCGCACCTGCGAGTTAGCGCCGTCTGCGCCCACCACCAACGCTGCCGTCACCGCGTTCCCATCGCTTAAAGACAACGTCCAGCCACCATTGCAGGGCTGGAGATCGTCCATGGTCGCCGGACAGAGTAACGTAACCCCGCGCTGTTCCATTTCTTCCCACAGGGCGCGTTGCAACACGTTATTTTCAACCATATAGCCCAGTTCAGGCAGCCCCAGCGACTCTGCATCGAAATTGACCTGCGCCGTTTGCCACTCCCAGGTTTCAAGTTTGCGATAAGGCGCACAGCGCATCGCTTCAACACGTTGCCAGACATTCAGTTGCTTCAGGAGTGCCACAGAAGAGGAACCGACAGCGGAGATACGCACATCGGGCAGGCTGTGTGGATCAAAAGGTGGCGGCGTTGCCCGCTCCACGACCGCCACACGGAACTTGTGCTGCATCAGCCCACATGCCAGCGCGGCACCGACCATGCCACCGCCCACAATCACCACATCAAACTGGTTATCCTGCATAACTTGTATCCCTCTCATATGCCGTCACTTTTCAGCGCGGTTGTCTTACTGCAAAGTGTACCGGAAAAATCAGGCACGATCAGAAAAGCCCTCAGGCTGGTCACATCCGCAGCAAAGCATTACAATACGCCCCCAGCACTTCACTGCACTGATTTAATGGCTAGCTCGATGACAAAAAAACTGCATATCAAAACCTGGGGATGTCAGATGAATGAGTACGATTCATCTAAGATGTCTGACCTGCTGAACAGCACGCACGGCTACACCCTGACAGAGGAAGCTGAAGAGGCGGATATTCTGCTGCTCAACACCTGCTCTATCCGCGAGAAAGCGCAGGAGAAGGTTTTCCACCAGTTGGGGCGCTGGAAAAAACTGAAAGAGCGCAACCCGGATTTGATCATCGGCGTTGGCGGCTGCGTCGCGTCGCAGGAAGGGGATCATATTCGCCAGCGTGCGCCTTGCGTGGACATTGTCTTTGGTCCACAAACCTTGCACCGTCTGCCCGAAATGATCAACACCGTGCGCGGCAGCAAAAGTCCGGTTGTCGATATCAGCTTCCCGGAAATCGAAAAATTTGACCGTTTGCCTGAACCGCGCGCCGATGGGCCTACCGCGTTTGTCTCCATCATGGAAGGCTGCAACAAATACTGTACTTTCTGCGTGGTGCCTTACACCCGCGGTGAAGAAGTCAGCCGTCCCTCAGACGATATTCTGCTGGAGATCGCGCAGCTTGCCGCGCAGGGCGTACGCGAAGTCAATCTGTTAGGTCAGAACGTTAACGCCTATCGTGGCGCAACCTTTGATGGCGACGTATGCACCTTTGCTGAACTGTTGCGCCTGGTCGCGGCCATTGATGGCATTGACCGTATTCGCTTCACCACCAGCCATCCGATTGAATTCACTGACGACATCATTGAAGTTTATCGCGATACGCCAGAGTTGGTGAGCTTCCTTCATCTGCCCGTACAGAGCGGCGCTGACCGTATTCTGACGCTGATGAAGCGCGCCCATACCGCGCTGGAATACAAAGCCATCATTCGTAAACTGCGTGCGGCGCGTCCTGATATTGAAATCAGCTCTGACTTTATCATTGGCTTCCCGGGTGAAACCCAGCAGGACTTTGAGCAAACCATGAAGCTGATTGGCGATATCAACTTTGATATGAGCTACAGCTTTATCTACTCAGCGCGCCCTGGCACGCCAGCGGCGGACTTGCCTGACGACGTCAGCGAAGAAGAGAAGAAGCAGCGTCTCTATATTCTGCAGGAACGCATTAACCAGCAGGCGATGGCGATCAGCCGCCGCATGATGGGCAGCGTGCAGCGGATTCTGGTGGAAGGCATCTCACGTAAAAACGTGATGGAGCTGACAGGCCGGACCGAAAACAACCGCGTGGTGAACTTTGAAGGGTCGGTAGAGATGATTGGCAAATTTGCCGACGTCGAAATCGTGGACGTGTATACCAACTCCTTACGTGGGAAGCTGATTCGCACGGAAGATGAACTCGGTTTACGCGTTGCGGAAAGCCCTGCGTCTGTTATTGCCCGTACCCGTAAAGAAAATGACATCGGCGTCGGGGTCTTCCAGCCCTGATCCCTCGTTATGTGCGGCGGCGCAGCACTGGCTGCCGCACATTCTGCTGTTTTGCACTTGGTTTCTGCCTGTGCCGCCCAAATATCACTTCATACGCTTGCGCCCCGGCGCTACCGCATAAATAATTTCGTTACGATGCATCCGCTTAAGGCGTTTGATGCAGCAGCAAACCCTCTCAACTGGCCCTGAGTGACCCAAAGGATTCGTTTGAATATTGAAACCCGTGAAATCGCCCTTGAACCGGCTGATAACCGCCGTCTGATGAGCCTGTGTGGTCCGTTTGATGACAATGTAAAACAGCTGGAACGTCGTCTTGGCATTGAGATTAATCGCCGCGACAACCAGTTCAAACTGGTTGGTCGGGTGCTGTGTGTGAATGCCGCCGTTGATATCCTGAAAACGCTCTATGTCGATACCGCGCCCGTGCGCGGCGCGATCCCGGATATCGAACCTGAACAGATTCATCTGGCCATCAAAGAGAGCCGGGTGCTGGAACAAACAGCGGAAAGCGTGCCGGACTACGGCAAAGCGGTCAACATTAAGACCAAACGTGGCGTGATTAAACCGCGTACGCCGAACCAGGCACAGTACATCGCGAATATCCTCGACCATGACATTACCTTTGGTGTCGGTCCTGCGGGTACCGGTAAAACCTATCTGGCCGTGGCAGCCGCGGTCGATGCGCTGGAACGGCAGGAGATTCGCCGCATCCTTCTGACGCGCCCTGCCGTAGAAGCGGGTGAGAAACTCGGCTTTCTGCCGGGCGACCTGAGCCAGAAAGTGGACCCGTACTTGCGCCCCCTCTACGACGCCCTGTTTGAGATGCTGGGATTCGAAAAGGTTGAGAAACTGATGGAGCGCAACGTGATTGAAGTGGCTCCGCTGGCTTACATGCGTGGTCGTACGCTGAATGACGCGTTTATTATTCTGGATGAAAGCCAGAACACCACCATCGAACAGATGAAGATGTTTCTGACGCGTATTGGCTTCAACTCTAAAGCGGTCATTACCGGTGACGTGACGCAGATCGACCTGCCGCGCCACACCAAGTCCGGTTTACGCCATGCAATAGAGGTGCTGTCCGAGGTTGAAGAGATCAGCTTCAACTTCTTCCACAGCGAAGACGTCGTGCGTCACCCGGTTGTGGCACGTATTGTTACCGCCTATGAAGCCTGGGAAGAAGCCGATCAAAAACGTCGTGATCAGCAAGCTGAAGAGCGTAAACGCGACGCCCTTGCGGCCCAACACAGCGCCCAGGAGAATTCATGAGCGACGTGATCCTCGATCTGCAACTGGCCTGCGAGCAGACCGATAATTTACCGACGGAAAGTCAGTTTCAACACTGGCTGGAAGCGGCAGTCATGCCCTTTCAGCCGGAAAGTGAAGTGACCATTCGTGTGGTGGATGAATCCGAAAGTCATGAGCTTAATTTGACCTACCGTGGCAAAGACAAGCCGACCAACGTGCTGTCATTTCCCTTCGAAGCCCCGCCCGGCATCGAATTACCGCTGCTAGGCGACCTGATCATTTGTCGTCAGGTGGTTGAGCAGGAAGCGCAGGAACAGGGAAAAACCACAGAAGCCCACTGGGCGCACATGGTGATCCATGGCACGCTGCATCTGTTGGGTTATGATCACATTGAAGACGGCGAAGCCGAAGAGATGGAAGGTATTGAGACAGAGATAATGCTTGCTCTTGGTTATCCTGATCCGTACATTTCGGAGAAAGAAAACACCTGAAGCTGTGATTCAGGCCATCCTGCTGCTGGCGAACAGGCCGGCAGCGTAATTTCCTTACCAGAGAGATCTTTAAAAACCGCCATGAGCGACGACCATTCTCAAAACAGCGATGCACCCAGTAGTAAAAAGGGATTTTTTTCCCTACTAATCAACCAACTGTTCCACGGTGAACCTAAAAACCGTGATGAGCTACTGGGTCTTATCCGTGACTCCAATCAAAAAGACCTGATTGATCAGGATACCCGGGACATGCTCGAGGGCGTGCTGGATATTGCAGAACAGCGCGTGCGGGACATCATGATCCCACGCTCCCAGATGATTACGCTAAAACGAAATCAGAACCTGGAAGAGTGCCTGAGTGTAATTATCGATTCAGCACACTCTCGCTTTCCGGTGATCAGCGAAGACAAAGACCATGTTGAAGGCATCCTGATGGCGAAAGATCTGCTGCCGTTTATGAGCAGTGAATCTGAAGCTTTCAGCGTGGAAAAAGTCCTGCGACCGGCGGTGGTTGTCCCTGAGAGCAAGCGTGTTGATCGCATGCTGAAAGAGTTTCGCTCGCAGCGCTATCATATGGCGATTGTGATTGATGAGTTTGGTGGTGTGTCCGGACTGGTCACGATTGAAGATATTCTGGAGCTGATCGTTGGCGAAATCGAAGACGAATATGACGATGAAGAAGATCGTGATATCCGTCAGCTTAACCGTCAGACCTATACCGTTCGTGCACTCACGCCGATTGAAGATTTCAACGAGGTGTTTGGCACCCAGTTCAGCGATGATGAAGTGGACACCATTGGCGGGCTGGTCATGCAGGGCTTTGGTCATCTACCGGCGCGTGGCGAAAGCATCGACATCGATGGTTACCAGTTCAAAGTTGCCATGGCTGACAGCCGTCGTATCATCCAGGTTCATGTAAAAATTCCGGAAAATTCGGCGCTACCTCAACTGGATGACGAATAATTTTATGGCATTAGCCTCACTTTACCAGCGGCAGCGGGTACGTCTGCTGCTGGCTTTACTCAGCGGCGCCTGTGGCACGCTTGCCTTTTCCCCTTATGATTTCTGGCCTGCCGCTCTGCTCTCGCTCTGCGGGTTGCAAATCCTGACCTTAAACCGTACCAGCCCACAAGCCAGCGCCATCGGTTTCAGTTGGGGATTTGGCCTTTTTGGCAGCGGCATCAACTGGGTTTATGTCAGTATTGCCACCTTCGGCGGAATGCCGGGGCCGGTTAACGTATTCCTGGTCGTGCTGCTGGCGGCGTATCTGGCGATTTACCCGGCCCTGTTTGCCGGGGTGCTTAACCGCATTTGGCCACGAACCACCTTGTGGCGGCTGGCACTGGCGGCCCCCGCATTATGGCAGGTAACGGAGTTTTTACGCGGCTGGATATTAACCGGATTTCCGTGGTTACAGTTTGGCTATAGCCAGATCAACGGCCCGTTGAAAGGTATTGCGCCTCTGGCGGGTGTGGAAAGCATCACCTTCCTGATGATGATCGTTGCCGGGTTACTGGTGTACGCCCTGCAGCAGCGCAATATTAAAAGCCTGGTGGGTGCGCTGGCATTACTGGCCCTGTGCTGGCCATTACGCTATCTGCAGTGGTATCAACCACTGCCAGCACGGGCAGTCAATGTGGCGCTGGTGCAGGGCGACATTCCCCAGTCAATGAAGTGGGACCCGCAACAGCTGCTGAATACCCTGCGTATTTACAGCGATCTGAGCCAGCCACTAATGGGCAAAGCCCCCATTATTATCTGGCCGGAGTCGGCCATTACCGATCTGGAAAGTAACCAGAAACCTTTCCTGCGTTCGCTGGATAATGAATTACGCGCGCGCGGCAGTTCGCTGGTCACTGGTATCGTGGATTCGCGTCTGGAGCAGAATCGCTACCATGACTACAACACGGTAATCGTTCTGGGCGGACCGAAGCCTTATAACTACTTCAGCCCCAACCGCTATCAGAAACACCACCTGGTGCCCTTTGGTGAATTCGTTCCCATGGCTGACCTGCTGCGACCGCTGGCCCCTTTCTTTGATTTGCCGATGTCTGCCTTTAGTCGCGGCGCTTATCTGCAGCCTCAGCTCAACGTGGCAAATTATCATCTGACGACGGCCATTTGCTATGAGATCGTTTTAGGGGAACAGGTGCGCGCCAACTTCCGTCCGGATACCAACTTTCTGTTAACCGTCTCGAATGATGCCTGGTTTGGTCACTCGATTGGCCCCTGGCAGCATTTCCAGATGGCGCGCATGCGCGCACTCGAACTGGGCAGGCCACTGCTGCGCGGCACGAATAACGGTGTGACTGCCGTGGTGAATGCCGATGGCGATGTGGAGAAAGTTCTGCCGCAGTTCACCCGGGATGTTTTAGTGGACAAGGTAACGCCCACCCGCGGTGAAACCCCCTATTCCAGAGCCGGTCTCTGGCCGGTATGGTTAGCCACCCTGTTGGCCGGGCTGATCGCCTTTATCAGGCGTCACCGCTAATTCCCTGTGGCGAAGCGCGGCTTCGCCACATCTTCTCTCCCTGCTCTTCCTGCTTCTGCTTCTGCTTCTGCTTCTGCTTCTGCTTCTGCTTCTGCAATAAAACTAACGTTTCACCGGATTGTCATTTTATTTTGGCACGATGATTGCAAAATGTTTCTGTATTCACTGGCATTCAGGCCTGTTAGCGGGCGCGGCGCACCAAAAAGAGTCCTGATGCGCACCCTTTATGTGCATTGGCCTTTATTTGCCTTTTTTTGGTGCGAATGACATCGCAAAAAAGAAACTTTTTTGTTTCATTGAGTTAACAATCCGCTATGTTAGTGAATATTCTCAGCGCTTAAGCGCGAAGGGATAACAAGAAAAGCAGCGCAAAATACACACAACATCACAATCAGTACAGGGGTAGATCCTGTGCAATTTCCACATGAAGGAGTTGGAACATGCAATTACGCAAAGTGGCATTATCTCTTCTGCTGTTAAGCGCAGCAGCGGGAGCGGCCCAGGCGGAAGATCTGAGCGGTACCCTGAAGAAAATCAATGACAATGGCGTCATTGTCATCGGGCATCGTGAATCATCAGTTCCCTTTTCTTATTACGACAACCAGCAAAAAGTGGTTGGTTATTCTCAGGCTTATTCCAATGCCATTGCAGACGCGATTAAAGCCAAACTGAATAAGCCCGATCTGCAAATTAAAATGATCCCTATTACATCGCAAAACCGTATTCCGCTGTTGCAGAACGGCACATACGATTACGAATGCGGTTCCACCACCAATAACCTTGAACGCCAGAAACAGGCGGCATTCTCCGATACCATTTTTGTTATCGGCACCCGTTTGCTGGTCAAGAAAGGCGGTCCGATTAAAGATTTCGACGATCTGAAAGGTAAGACTGTCGTCGTGACCTCAGGCACCACCTCAGAAGTGCTGCTGCACAAACTGAACGACGAGAAAAAAATGGATATGCGCATTATCAGCGCGAAAGACCATGGTGACTCGTTCCGCACGCTGGAAACCGGCCGTGCCGTGGCCTTTATGATGGACGATGCGCTGCTGGCTGGCGAACGTGCCAAAGCGAAAAAGCCTGACGACTGGGAAATCCTGGGTACGCCGCAGTCTAAAGAAGCCTATGGCTGTATGCTGCGCAAAGACGATCCACAGTTCAAAACCCTGGTGGATGACACCATTGCGAAAGCCCAGACCTCAGGCCAGGCAGAAAAATGGTTTGATATCTGGTTTAAGCAGCCTATCCCGCCTAAAAACCTGAACATGAACTTTGAACTGTCTGATGACATGAAAACGCTGTTCAAAACGCCTAATGACAAGGCACTGAATTAACAACGATAACAAGGGCGGCATTGTCGCCCTCTCGATTGCTGAAACTGCGACGTGGACAGACAGCCTGCACGGGTCGTTCCCCCGAATCAGGCGAATTAAGTCGCTCATCAATCTTCAGGGTAGCTCTGCTACCCTTTTTTACCGGAGCTCGTTATGGGTATCGATTGGAACTGGGGCATATTTCTCGAACAGGCCCCGTTCGGTAATACCACCTATCTCGGCTGGTTGTGGTCCGGTTTTCAGGTGACGATAGCCGTCTCCTGCTGTGCCTGGATTATTGCTTTCTGTGTAGGTTCATTTTTTGGCATTCTGCGTACTGTCCCTAATCGCCTGTTATCCACGATAGGAACCTGCTATGTAGAACTGTTTCGTAATATCCCCCTTATCGTTCAGTTCTTCTTTTGGTATCTGGTTGCGCCAGAGCTGGTGGGACAGAATCTCGGTATGTGGTTCAAGTCAGAACTGGACCCTAACCTGCAGTTCTTTATCTCCTCAGTCATCTGTCTGGGCTTGTTCACCGCTGCACGCGTTTGCGAGCAGGTACGTGCCGCCATTCAGTCGCTGCCGCGCGGCCAAAAGAACGCCGGGCTGGCCATGGGGCTGACGCTGCCACAAACCTATCGCTACGTGCTGTTGCCCAATGCTTATCGGGTTATCGTGCCGCCGATGACGTCAGAGATGCTTAACCTGGTTAAAAACTCGGCGATTGCCTCGACGATCGGTCTGGTTGATATGGCGGCACAGGCAGGAAAACTGCTGGACTATTCCGCGCACGCCTATGAATCCTTCACCGCGATTACCCTGGCTTACGTGGCAATTAATCTGGTGATTATGTTGCTGATGGGCCTGGTTGAACGCAAAGTGCGTCTGCCTGGCAACGCGGGAGGCAAATGATGTACGCATTTGACTGGAGTTCTATTCCTCCCAGCCTGCCCTATCTGCTTAGTGGCCTGGTCATCACCTTCAAGATCACCATAACCGCCGTTGTGTTTGGCATCCTCTGGGGCACGCTGCTGGCGGTAATGCGCCTGTCCACCTTCAAGCCCATCAGCTGGTTTGCCAGGCTGTATGTCAACCTGTTCCGCTCGGTGCCGCTTGTGATGGTGCTGCTGTGGTTCTATCTGGTTGTACCCAGCTTTTTACAGCAGGTGTTGGGGATTTCGCCCAAGACCGATATCCGTCTGATCTCAGCCATGGTGGCATTCTCCCTGTTCGAAGCCGCCTATTACTCTGAAATCATTCGTGCCGGGATTATCAGCATCGCACGGGGGCAGTCCAGCGCTGCGCTGGCGCTGGGAATGACGCAGTGGCAGTCGATGAGACTGATTATTTTACCCCAGGCGTTTCGCGCCATGGTTCCGCTGTTACTGACTCAGGGCATCGTGTTGTTCCAGGATACCTCGCTGGTTTATGTCCTGAGTCTGGCTGACTTCTTCCGCACCGCGTCCACTATTGGCGAACGTGACGGTACCCAGGTAGAAATGATTTTGTTTGCTGGTCTGGTCTACTTTGTGATCAGCCTGAGCGCATCACTGTTGGTCAGCTATCTAAAAAGAAAAAGGACGGTTTAAATGATTAACCTGAAAAACGTTTCCAAGTGGTATGGTCAATTTCAGGTGCTGACCGACTGCTCTACCGAGGTACAAAAAGGTGAAGTGGTGGTGGTATGCGGGCCGTCGGGTTCAGGCAAATCAACCCTGATTAAAACCGTCAATGGTCTGGAGCCGATCCAGCAAGGCAGCATTACGGTGAATGGCACCGAAGTGAACAATAAAAAAACCAACCTGGCTACGCTGCGCAGCAAAGTCGGCATGGTGTTTCAGCACTTCGAGCTGTTCCCTCACCTGAGCATTATCGACAACCTGGTACTGGCACAGGTAAAAGTGCTGAAGCGGGATAAGGCGGCTGCCCGCGATAAAGGTCTGAAGCTTCTGACCCGCGTGGGTCTGTCTGCTCATGCCGACAAGTTTCCCGGACAACTCTCGGGAGGTCAGCAACAGCGCGTGGCGATTGCCCGGGCGCTCTGCATGGACCCCATTGCCATGCTGTTTGATGAACCGACATCGGCGCTCGATCCTGAGATGATCAATGAAGTGCTGGACGTCATGGTGGAACTGGCGCAGGAAGGCATGACCATGATGGTCGTCACCCACGAAATGGGCTTTGCTCGTAAGGTGGCGAACCGGGTCATTTTTATGGACGAAGGCAAAATTATCGAAGACACCAAAAAAGAGGACTTCTTTAATAATCCGCAGTCTGAACGGGCGAAGGATTTCCTGGCAAAAATTCTGCACTAAAAACCAGGCGGGCACGGTGCCCGCCTGTTTCTGTCAGGGCTCAAATGGCTGGCGATAAAACTGATCGTGATTGCATTCCGGACAGCGTGACAGGGTTTCCGCCGTATAAATCGCGCGAGTAAAGTGACATTTTTCGCACACCAGATTGCCCAGCCCCACCACCTCACCGCTTTGGTAAACGCCGTGATGTTGTAAATCCTGGAAGACTTCGCGCCACTCCAGCTGGCTTTTATCCGTGATGTCTGCCAGCTCTTTCCAGATACTTTCGCGGATCACGCGCATAAAGACCGAATCCGCCACCGGTTCTTCCGCTTCTGCATAGTTACGACCGAACTCGGCTAAATCGCGACGCACCGAGGCCAGTGCCCGATCGACTTCATCTGGTGTCAGATCTGAGTGCGCACGTAAATGACGACGCCGATCTTCCACCAATGTATCCAGATCGCGATCGCCGTGGCGAAGACGTTCGGTTAATACCGCCAACGAATCGTGATACTCCTGTGCCACTTTATTCATTTTATTCTCCTTTTTGCGCTCAGTACCTGTACTAAGTTTAGCTACTTTGTCACATTTGCCCGGTTCACTGGGTAAGGAATGGTAAAAGAGTGAAAACGCTGACGCTTTAGCGATAAATCGCCCCTGCATAAAGTGGGAAGTGTTGTTGATGTGCGGCCTTATGGGTATGCTATGCGGATCGTAAAGTCAGCAAAGTGTCATTTATTAAGGACCACAGGCAGCCATGCAAGAGCAATACCGCCCGGAAGAGATTGAATCCCGCGTTCAGCAGCAGTGGGATGAAGACGAAACGTTTAAAGTGACTGAGCAGGAAGGCAAAGAGAAATATTATTGTCTGTCCATGTTGCCCTATCCTTCTGGCCGCCTCCATATGGGCCACGTTCGTAACTACACCATCGGCGACGTCATCGCGCGTTATCAGCGCATGCTCGGCAAAAACGTGCTGCAGCCTATCGGCTGGGATGCATTCGGTCTGCCTGCGGAAGGCGCGGCGGTAAAAAATAATACCGCACCGGCGCCCTGGACTTATGACAATATCGCCTACATGAAAAACCAGCTTAAACTGCTGGGTTTTGGCTATGACTGGAGCCGCGAGCTCGCCACCTGCCAGCCAGAATATTACCGCTGGGAGCAGTGGTTCTTTACCAAACTCTATGAGAAAGGCCTGGTATACAAAAAAACCTCGGCGGTGAACTGGTGCCCCAATGACCAGACCGTTCTGGCTAACGAACAGGTTATCGATGGCTGCTGCTGGCGCTGTGACACCAAAGTTGAGCGCAAAGAGATTCCGCAGTGGTTTATCAAAATTACGGATTACGCTGAAGAGCTGCTGAACGATCTGGATACGCTGGAAGAGTGGCCTGAGCAGGTCAAAACCATGCAGCGTAACTGGATTGGCCGTTCTGAAGGGGTGGAAATCACCTTTGACGTAGCGGACAGCAACGAGAAAGTCACGGTCTATACCACGCGTCCGGACACCTTCTATGGCGCAACCTACGTTGCCGTCGCGGCAGGCCATCCGCTGGCCCTGCAGGCTTCCGCAAGCAACCCTGCCCTGGCTGATTTTATTGCCGAATGCCGCAACACCAAAGTGGCTGAAGCTGACATGGCCACCATGGAAAAGAAAGGGATGGCTACCGGGCTGTTTGCTGTGCATCCATTAACGGGTGAGCCTGTTCCTGTCTGGGTCGCTAACTTTGTGCTGATGGAGTACGGCACGGGTGCCGTCATGGCGGTGCCGGCCCATGACCAGCGTGACTGGGAGTTTGCCACTAAATACGATCTGCCGATCAAACCGGTTATCCTTAACCTGGACGGCAGCGAGCCAGATGTCAGCGCTGCCGCGATGACCGATAAAGGCGTGCTGTTTAACTCAGCCGAGTGCAGCGGTCTGGATCACAGCGCCGGGTTCAACGCCATTGCTGATGCGCTGGCCGCGAAAGGCGTTGGCGTGCGCAAAGTCAATTACCGCTTACGCGACTGGGGTGTTTCCCGTCAGCGTTACTGGGGCGCGCCGATTCCTATGGTCACGCTGGAAGACGGCACCGTGATGCCCACGCCAGAAGATCAGCTTCCGGTTATCCTGCCTGAAGATGTGGTGATGGACGGCATTACCAGTCCGATTAAAGCCGATCCAGAGTGGGCGAAAACCACCGTAAACGGTCAGCCTGCACTGCGTGAAACCGATACCTTTGACACCTTTATGGAGTCTTCATGGTATTACGCGCGCTACACCTGCGCCGATTATAAAGACGGCATGCTGGACCCGGCGGCGGCGAACTACTGGCTGCCGGTGGATCAGTATGTGGGCGGTATCGAACACGCCATCATGCACCTGATGTATTTCCGTTTCTTCCACAAACTGCTGCGCGATGCCGGCCTGGTGAATTCGAATGAGCCCGCCAAACGTCTGCTGTGTCAGGGGATGGTGTTAGCGGATGCGTTCTATTACGTGGGTGTTAACGGTGAACGTAACTGGGTTTCTCCTGTTGATGTGACGGTCGATCGTGATGAGAAAGGCCGCATCGTGAAAGCAGTAGACACGCAGGGCCGTGACGTGATCTACGCAGGCATGAGCAAAATGTCGAAGTCGAAAAACAACGGCATTGATCCACAACTGATGGTTGAGCGCTATGGCGCAGATACCGTACGTCTGTTCATGATGTTTGCTTCCCCGGCTGATATGACGCTGGAGTGGCAGGAATCCGGTGTTGAAGGCGCTAACCGCTTCCTGAAACGCGTCTGGAAACTGGCCTACGACCATTCGCAGAAAGGGGCTACCGTTGCCCTGGACGTTGCCAGCCTGAACGATGATCAGAAAGCCTTGCGTCGCGATCTGCACAAAACCATTGCCAAAGTTTCCGATGATATTGGCCGTCGTCAGACCTTCAACACCGCGATTGCGGCCGTGATGGAGCTGATGAATAAGCTGGCGCGGGCGCCGCAGGACAGCGAACAGGATCGTGCCCTGATGCAGGAAGCGTTACTGGCCGTGACGCGTTTACTGTATCCGTTCACACCACATGCCTGCTACGTACTGTGGCAAACGCTGGGTGGTGAAGGCACTATCGACAATGCGGAATGGCCGGTGGCCGATGACGCCGCGATGGTTGAAGATTCTCTGCTGGTCGTCGTTCAGGTTAACGGTAAAGTCCGTGGTAAAATTACCGTACCCGCCGATGCAACCCAGGAACAGGTTCAGGCGCGTGCGGCTGAGGAACCATTAGTAGCGAAATACCTTGATGGTGTTAGCATTCGTAAAGTCATTTATGTACCGGGCAAACTGCTTAACCTGGTTGTGGGTTAAGTTCAGGAGGAACTGTGCGACATCCGATTATCAGGTTGTTTGTCATGCTGGCGGTGGTCATCACCGCTGGCTGTGGTTTTCATCCGCGCGGCACCACTCAGGTGCCAACCGAACTGAGAACGCTGGTTTTAGACAGTGGTGACCCTTACGGCCCTCTGGCGCGTACCGTACGTCAGCAGTTGCGTCTCAACAACGTGAATATTGTTGAAACTACGCAGAAAAACAGCATGACCGTGCCAACGCTACGTCTTGGCGGAGAAGGACAAAGCCGTAGTACCGCCTCCGTATTTATCAGCGGTACCACAGCTGAGTATCAATTGACGATGACGGTCTCTGCTCAGGTGCTGATCCCGAATAAAGGGATCTACCCTATCAGTGCAACCGTTTACCGCTCGTTCTTTGATAACCCTAACGCGGCACTGGCGAAAGACGCTGAGCAGGACATGATTATTCAGGAGATGCGCCAGCGCGCAGGCGAACAGTTGGTGCGTAAGCTGCTAACTGTTCATGCTGCGCAGATGGAATCTCAGCAAATGTCGTCCAAATCGACGATTTCCAAACCGGTTCAACCTGCTGCGGAGGTTTCTTCTTCCGCCACGCCAATGCCGCAATGATCAGGATTTACCCGGAACAACTCAGCGCGCAGCTCCGTGAGGGGCTGCGCGCCTGTTATTTATTAACCGGTAATGAACCCTTGCTGTTGCAGGAAAGTGCAGATGCGATTCGTGCCAGCGCCGTGGCGCAGGGTTTTGAAGAGCATCTGAGTTTTACGCTCGATGCGCAAACGGACTGGGACAGCCTGTTTGTTAGCTGTCAGTCAATGAGCCTGTTTGCTCAACGCCAGACGCTGACGTTACAGTTTCCTGAAAATGGACCGAATGCGGCTATCGCGGAGCAACTCATCAAGCTGGCCCCGCTGCTCCACGCCGATATTCTACTGATTTGCCGAATGGCAAAACTCAGCAAAGCGCAGGAAAACAGCGCCTGGTTTAAAACGCTTTCGGCCCATGCCGTGCTGGTCCCCTGCCAGACGCCAGAACAGGCTCAGCTCCCTCGCTGGGTCGCCAGCCGTGCAAAAGCCCTTAAGCTCGACATCGATGATGCTGCCGTCCAGCTACTCTGCTACTGCTATGAAGGTAACCTGCTGGCGTTGTCCCAGGCGCTTGAACGACTGTCACTGCAGTGGCCCGATGGCAAACTAACGCTGCCACGCGTTGAAGCCGCCGTCAGCGATGCCGCTCACTTTACCCCTTATCACTGGGTTGATGCGCTGCTTGGCGGCAAAAGCCGACGCGCACTGCATATTCTGCAGCAGCTTGAAAGAGAAGAGAGCGAAGTCGCGATATTACTGCGCACCCTGCAGCGCGATTTGCTGACCCTGTTGCATCTGCAGCGCCATCAGTCACAACAGCCGCTGCGTACACTCATGGATCAGCAGCGTATCTGGCAGAATCGCCGCAACCTGTTTACCGAGGCACTGCAACGCCTGGATGCAGCGCGATTACAGCAGGCTATTCACTTGTTGATGCAAATCGAGATCACGCTGAAACAGGATTATGGTCAATCGGTCTGGCCACAGTTGCAGACGCTGTCAATGCTGATCGCGAATCGCGCGTTCCCTGCGAGCCTTGCCCATGTCTGACTTACATGCCCTGTTTGGCGGCACCTTCGATCCGGTTCATTTTGGTCATCTCCGCCCGGTAGAAAAACTGGCCGAACAGATTGGCCTGTCCCGGGTTACCCTGCTGCCCAATAATGTGCCACCGCATCGGCCACAGCCCGAAGCCAGCCCGCAACAGCGGGTTGAAATGCTTGAGTGCGCCATAAAAACGTTGCCACTTTTTGACATTGATACGCGGGAATTACAACGTGATACGCCTTCATGGACGGTGGACACCTTAGAAGCGCTGCGGGCCGAACGGGGCGAACAACCGCTGGGCTTTATTATCGGTCAGGACTCCCTGCTGTCGCTGAACAAATGGCACCGCTGGCAGGACCTGCTCAGCCTGTGCCATCTTTTAGTGTGTAAGCGGCCAGGCTATCCGACGGAAATGGCGTCGCCAGACATGCAGCGCTGGCTGGATCGCCACGTCATTCAGGACAGCCAACAGCTCAGGCAACGCCCGGCTGGGGCGATCTGGCTGGCAGAAACCCCGCTGTATGCCATCTCTGCCACCGAGATCAGGCAGCGTCGCCATCAACATCTCGCCTGTGACGATTTACTGCCTGCCTCCGTGATTACCTACATAGACCGCGCCGGCTTATATCGCGACTGATATGGGCGTGATATACTGCGCCGCTAAATTTTTCGGCTGTCTTCCGGGTTTCAGCCAGCCCGCTCTCATCCAGTTTTAAAGGGGAACCTTTTGCAAGGTAAAGCACTCCAAGAGTTCGTTGTTGATAAGATTGATGATTTGAAAGGTCAGGACATCGTTACCCTCGACGTACAGGGTAAATCGAGCATCACTGATTTCATGATCATCTGTACCGGTACCTCCACCCGTCACGTGACCTCTATCGCAGAACACGTCGAGCAGGAATCCCGTGCTGCCGGTCTGATGCCACTGGGCGTGGAAGGCAAAACGGCCGCCGATTGGGTCGTTGTGGATCTCGGTGAAGTGATTGTGCACGTGATGCAGGAAGAGAGCCGTCAGTTGTATGAACTGGAAAAGCTCTGGGGTTAAGCGGTGAAATTGCAGCTTGTTGCCGTCGGTACCAAAATGCCTGACTGGGTTCAGACCGGTTTTATGGAATACCTGCGTCGTTTTCCCAAAGACATGCCGTTTGAATTAACGGAAGTGCCTGCGGGTAAACGAGGGAAAAATGCCGACATCAAACGCATTCTGGAAAAGGAAGGCGAAGCGATGCTGGCAGCGACAGGTAAAGGCAACCGCATAGTGACGCTGGATATTCCCGGACAGCCCTGGGAAACCCCGCAGTTGGCGCAACAGCTGGAGCGCTGGAAGCAGGATGGACGTGATGTCAGCCTGCTGATTGGCGGCCCTGAAGGATTAGCGCCAGCCTGTAAAGCGGCGGCGGAACAGAGTTGGTCTCTCTCGGCGTTAACGTTGCCTCATCCGCTGGTGCGCGTGCTGGTTGCAGAGAGCCTTTATCGTGCATGGAGCATTACGACAAATCATCCTTATCATCGTGAATAACCGATAAGCTCACTCCAGACATTACAAGTAGCGGATGAAATTACAAAGCAACGCCTTTCGCGATTACAGCGCCGAACAAAAAGTCTTTGTCCGCAGGGCTTTTATCGCTTTTGTCGGCATCTTACTGCTCTCCTCCGTGCTGGTGGTCAATCTCTATCATCTGCAGATTCTCCGTTTCGACGACTACAGTACCCGGTCAAATGAAAACCGTATAAAGCTGGTGCCGGTTGCGCCCAGCCGCGGCATTATTTATGACCGTACCGGTACGCCACTGGCCCTGAACCGCACGATTTATCAGGCCGAACTGGTGCCGGAAAAGGTCGACGATCTCAAGCAAACGCTGCAAAATTTGCGCCCGGTGCTCGACCTCACCGATGACGATATTGAGGCGTTTGAAAAAGAGCGTAAGCGCTCACGTCGCTTTACCTCTATCCCGGTAAAAACCGGCCTTAATGAGGTGCAGGTTGCGCGCTTTGCCGTGAATCAGTACCGCTTCCCCGGCGTAGAAGTCAAAGGCTATCAGCGCCGCTACTATCCCTTTGGGCAAACCCTGACCCACGTTGTGGGCTACGTCTCGAAAATCAACGATCGGGATGTGGCGCGTCTGGATAAAGAAGGGAAATGGCCAAACTATGCGGCTACGCACGATATCGGTAAACTCGGTATCGAAGCCTATTACGAAGACCTGCTTCACGGTAAAACCGGTTATGAAGAGGTTGAGGTAAACAACCGTGGCCGGGTGATCCGTCAGTTGCATGAGCAATCCCCGCAGGCCGGGCGCGATATCTATCTGACGATTGATCTGAAACTGCAGCAGTACATTGAAACGCTGTTAGCCGGTAGCCGTGCCGCCGTGGTAGTGAGCGATCCCCGCACCGGGGAAATTCTGGCGATGGTGTCAACGCCCAGCTACGATCCGAACCTGTTCGTTGACGGCATCTCCAGCAAAGACTATCGCGGATTGCTGGAAGATGAGAACCGTCCGCTGTATAACCGCGCCATCCAGGCCGCCTATCCGCCTGCCTCAACGGTTAAACCTTATGTCGCCGTGTCCGCGCTCAGCGCTGGCGTCATCAATCGAAATACCAGCCTGTTCGATCCCGGCTGGTGGCAACTGCCCGGCTCCGAGAAGCGCTATCGTGACTGGAAAAAATGGGGCCACGGTCGTCTGAACGTCACCCGGTCGCTCGAAGAGTCTGCGGATACGTTCTTTTATCAGGTTGCCTATGACATGGGCATCGATCGTCTGTCCGAATGGATGACCAAATTCGGCTATGGATCGCGTACGGGGATTGATTTACCGCAGGAAAGTGCGGGCAATATGCCGACGCGCGACTGGAAGATGCGCCGCTTTAAAAAGCCCTGGTATCAGGGCGATACCATTCCTGTCGGTATCGGTCAGGGCTACTGGACGGCAACACCGCTGCAGATGAATAAAGCGATGATGATTCTCATCAATGACGGGGTTATCAAAGTGCCGCATATGCTGCGCGCTACCCGCGAGGGCCGCACCCTGGTGCCTTACCGTCAGCCCCCTTCCCAACCGATTGGTGACATCCATTCAGGCTATTGGGAAATTGCCAAAGACGGCATGTATGGCGTTGCCAATCGCCCTAACGGTACGGCCCACAAAAGCTTTGCCGATGCGCCTTACAAAATTGCCGCCAAATCAGGTACGGCTCAGGTCTTTGGCCTGAAAGAGAACGAAACCTATAACGCGCATAAAATCGCAGAACGCCTGCGTGACCATAAGCTGATGACCGCATTTGCGCCATATGATAAACCGCGTGTTGCCGTGACGATGATTCTGGAAAACGGTGGGGCCGGACCGGCCGTGGGTACGGTAATGCGTCAGATACTGGATCACATAATGTTAGGTGACAATAATACTGTCCTGCCAGATGCGGCTCCTACACCGCCAGGCTATGAAGGTGAATAATCATGTCGATGAATGACAGCCCGCAGAAGCGGACAATCTGGATGCGCATGCACATTGATCCGCTCTTTATGCTGATTATCCTCGCGCTGCTGACCTTTAGCGCCATTGTTATCTGGAGTGCCAGCGGCCAGGACCCCGGTATGATGGAGCGTAAGCTGGGTCAGATCGCCATGGGATTGGTTATCATGCTGGTGCTGGCACAGGTTCCGCCCCGGGTGTACGAAGGCTGGGCCCCCTATTTGTATATTGTCTGTGTCATCCTGCTCGTTGCCGTGGATGCCTTTGGGCAAATCAGTAAAGGCGCCCAGCGTTGGCTGGATTTGGGTTTTGTCCGCTTTCAGCCCTCTGAAATTGCCAAAATCGCGGTTCCCTTGATGGTGGCCCGCTTTATCAACCGCGACGTGTGCCCGCCGACGTTAAAAAACACCGCAATTGCGCTGGTGCTGATCTTTCTTCCTACCCTGTTAGTCGCGGCGCAGCCTGACCTTGGTACCTCTATTCTGGTGGCGGCATCGGGTTTGTTTGTGCTCTTCCTGTCCGGGATGAGCTGGAAACTGATTGGTATCGCCGTACTGCTGGTTGCAGCCTTTATTCCCATTCTGTGGTTCTTCCTGATGCATGATTATCAGCGCGACCGCGTGATGATGCTGCTCGATCCCGAGACCGATCCGCTTGGCGCGGGTTATCACATCATTCAGTCGAAAATTGCCATCGGCTCTGGCGGCTTGCGCGGTAAGGGCTGGTTGCATGGAACCCAGTCACAGCTTGAGTTCTTACCGGAACGCCATACCGACTTTATTTTTGCCGTGCTGGCTGAAGAGCTGGGACTGGTAGGCGTACTGGTGCTGCTGGTGCTGTATCTGCTGTTAATTATGCGCGGACTGATTGTGGCTGCCCGCGCACAGACGACCTTTGGCCGCGTGATGGCCGGGGGGTTAATGTTGATTTTATTCGTCTATGTTTTCGTTAACATTGGCATGGTTAGTGGTATCTTACCGGTGGTTGGCGTTCCGCTGCCGCTGGTCAGTTACGGCGGATCGGCGCTTATTGTACTTATGGCAGGATTTGGCATCGTCATGTCGATCCACACACACCGAAAAATGTTATCTAAAAGTGTTTAAGAGGTCGCAGATGCGTAAGGACTGGCTTGGCGTTGTATTGGCTTCATTGGTTTTAGCTGCATGTTCTACCCAGGAACCGCAACAACAAAGTGCGCCACCCCAGCCTGCCTATAACGGCCCGGTGGTTGAAATTCCTGGCGTTGAGCCTCGTTACGAGCCGGTCAATCCGTCGACCAATCAGGACTACAGCGTCAACGGTAAAAACTACCGCATCATTAAAAATCCGGCCAACTATAGCGAAGTGGGTCTGGCTACCTGGTACGGTGAAGAAGCGCAGGGTAATCGCACTGCGACGGGGGAAACCTTTGATCCCGATGCCCTGACCGCCGCCCACCCGACGCTTCCTCTGCCAAGCTATGTGCGCGTCACTAACCTGGCAAACGGACGTCAGATTGTCGTGCGCGTTAACGATCGCGGCCCTTATACGCCGGGGCGCATTATCGATCTGTCTCGTGCCGCGGGTGACCGCCTGAACATCTCCAATAATTCCCGCGTGCGCGTTGATTACATCAGCGTCGCGCCAGACGGCACGCTCTCCGGTCCCGGCACCATCGGCACCGTGGTCGCCAAACAGAGCTATGCCCTGCCTTCGCGTCCCGATTTGAACGGCCCGGTCATGAGCAGCCCACCCGTGATGAACGGTAACGGTGGTGGTAGCCAGCCGATGATGAACGGTAGCAGCCAGCCAGTGATGAGCGGTGGCAGTCAGCAGCAGACAGCGCCGACGACTGAACCCGATGCGCAGGATGTCTCGCCGGTGAGCAATGCCACTCTGCAAAGTCATGATGCCATGGGCGCACCAGTGCAGAGCGGCGGTTTTCTGGGTGCCCCGCAGCCGTTAGCGAGCGGCGTGCTGGAAGGTAGCGAGCCTGCCGCCAGCGCACCTGCTGCAGCGGCTCCGGCAGCCGCAGCACCGATTGCGGCCAGTGCCGCGACCTCTCACCCGGCACCCGCGACTCAGGGCGGATCATCGCTTTCAGGCTATGTGGTTCAGGTCAGTGCCATCAATGATGCTGCACGTGCCCGGCAGTTGCTCGCCAGTCTGCGCCAGCGCTTCGGTGTCCCCGGTGCAGTGGAAAATGCAGGCAATGTCTACCGCGTACAACTTGGTGGTTATAAAACCCGTGCTGAAGCCGTTGCTTTACAGCAACGCCTGAGCAGTGAAGGCCAGAGCGCGGCCTTCGTTACCACAGCAGGCCGTTAACCGACAGGGATGCTCTGATTGGTAACGTCTGCTAACAACCCAGTCATTAAGCCGGATGCCTGTAAATCAGGCATTTGTTATGATGAGTGACTTTTTTAAACCCTAAACCCATGGATGTTGTCGTCCCACACATGAACACGCTGAAACCTTCTCGTTTGTTAAAACGCCTGACAGTGGGATCACTGATCGCTTTCTCTCTCAGCCATGTTGCTATCGCTGATGATGTTAATCTCAAGACCATGATTCCGGGCGTACCGGACATTGATGCCGAAGCCTACGTTCTTATCGACTACAACTCAGGAAAAGTGCTGGCAGAGAAAAACGCGGACGCCCGTCGCGACCCAGCAAGCCTGACGAAGATGATGACCAGCTACGTTATCGGTCAGGCAGTGAAAGCCGGAAAAATCCATCAGGACGACATCGTTACTGTGGGTCAGGATGCGTGGGCAACCGGCAATCCGGTGTTCAAGGGTTCATCGTTAATGTTCCTGAAACCAGGCGACCGCGTACCGGTTTCTCAGCTCACCCGTGGCATCGTATTGCAGTCTGGTAACGATGCCTGCGTAGCGATGGCGGACTATGTCGCCGGCAGCCAGGATGCTTTTGTTGGCCTGATGAACAACTACGTCAAAGCGCTGGGTCTGCAAAACACCCATTTCCAGACGGTTCATGGTCTGGATGCGGAAGGACAGTACAGCTCGGCACGTGACATGGCGCTGATCGGCCAGGCGCTGATCCGTGATGTGCCGGAAGAGTACGCGGTTTATAAAGAGAAAGAGTTTACCTTTAACAATATCCGTCAGATGAACCGTAACGGTCTGCTGTGGGATACCAGTTTGACGGTCGATGGCATCAAAACCGGCCATACCGCGGCAGCAGGTTATAACCTGGTCGCCTCGGCGACAGAAGGCCAGATGCGTCTGATCTCAGCGGTGATGGGCGGACATACCTATAAAGGCCGCGAAACCGAAAGTAAAAAGCTGCTGACCTGGGGCTTCCGCTTCTTTGAAACCGTCGCGCCGCTGAAAGCCGGAAAAGAGTTTGCTTCTGAACCGGTATGGTTTGGTAACAGCGATCGCGTACAGTTGGGCGTCGAGAAAGATGCTTACCTGACGATTCCGCGCGGCCGCATGAAAGATCTGAAAGCCAGCTATGTGCTGACCAATACTGAACTGCATGCACCGCTGAAGAAAAATCAGGTGGTAGGCAGTATCAATTTCCAACTGGATGGCAAAACGATCGATCAGCGTCCTCTGGTGGTGCTGAACGAAGTTTCTGAAGGCGGTTTCTTCAGCCGTATCGTTGACTACATCAAACTGATGTTCCATCACTGGTTCGGTTAATGGCGCAGGGCGGTTGAAAAACCGCCACCTTGCCCCCATTACAGGTTAATATGATGCTCCCGCTTCGGCGGGAGCCTGTTTTTTATGTACCGGAGTGATTATGAAAACCAAACTGAATGAACTGCTCGAATTCCCTACCCCGTTTACCTACAAAGTGATGGGGCTGGCACAGCCGGAGCTGGTTGATTTGGTGCTTGAGGTAGTGCAACGCCATGCACCCGGCGATTACAGCCCAGAAGTGAAACCCAGCAGTAAAGGTAACTATCACTCGGTCAACGTCACGATCAACGCCACCCATATCGAACAGGTTGAAACCCTGTATGAAGAACTGGGCAAAATCGAAATCGTGCGGATGGTGCTGTAACCTCCTCAAAAAAGGGTAAACGGGTCAGGCTGCGGATAACGCACTGACCCGTTTTTATTGGCTGGCGATATGCCAGCACCGATCCCACCCTCAATCTCTCTGCGCCGCGATAACCGCCTCATCGCGAAGGCGTTTAACTTCAGCGCCGCCAGCGTTATACTCAGCCTCTCGCCTTTTAACGGATACTCGTTTTGTCAGCTGACACGCTTCTTATTCGCCAGTTTGGTTTATGTGACTGGCAATCGACCTCAGACGCCATGCACCACTATACCGACCAGCGCACTGCCGAAAGCCGGGATGAAGTCTGGCTGGTTGAACATTACCCGGTATTTACTCAGGGCCAGGCAGGAAAAGCCGAGCACCTGCTGATGCCCGGCGATATTCCGGTGGTACAGAGCGACAGAGGCGGCCAGGTGACCTACCACGGCCCCGGACAACAGGTTATGTACGTACTGATTGATGTTAAACGCCGCAAAACCGGTGTGCGTCAGTTGGTTACCGCCTTAGAGGAAACCGTGATTGCCGTGCTGGCGCGCTTTGGCGTGGCTGCCCGAGCCCGTCCCGATGCGCCTGGCGTCTATGTGGGTGACGAGAAAATCTGCTCGCTGGGACTGCGTATTCGTAAGGGCTGTTCTTTTCACGGACTGGCGTTAAACGTGGCGATGGACTTGTCACCTTTTTTACGTATCAATCCTTGTGGCTATGCCGGAATGAACATGACGCAGTTGCAACACTTTCGGCCTGAGGTCACGCTCGCCGATGTCCAGCCGTTGCTGGCGGAGACGTTTGCCCAGCAGTTGGGTTATCAACAGGTCGAATGGCACCCGGTTAAGACCACGGACTGAATTAACTGTGAATGCGTATTTACAAATATGTAACTTATCGGCTCTGTCTTTGGCTGCTTCCTGGTCGATGAGATGATATAATTTTTGCACTTTTTTCAAATAAAGTTGAAAGCCGCCTTCTCGGGTTGAGTGAGACAGCTTTCAAATCGCAATCCGACCGGAACCTGCTGATTTATGAGTAAACCAATTCAGATGGAACGCGGCGTCAAATATCGTGACGCAGACAAAATGGCGCTGATCCCGGTGAAAACTGTGGCTGTCGACCGGCAAGAGATTTTACGCAAGCCGGAGTGGATGAAAATCAAACTGCCTGCGGACTCCAGTCGTATTCAGGGCATAAAAGCGGCAATGCGTAAAAACGGACTCCACTCCGTTTGTGAAGAAGCCTCCTGCCCTAACCTTGCCGAATGTTTTAACCACGGTACGGCAACCTTTATGATCCTGGGCGCAATCTGTACCCGTCGCTGCCCGTTCTGCGATGTTGCACACGGTCGTCCTAACGCGCCTGATGCGAACGAGCCGGGTAAACTCGCCCAGACCATCGCCGATATGGCCCTGCGCTATGTCGTTATCACCTCGGTGGATCGTGACGATCTGCGTGATGGCGGCGCGCAGCATTTTGCCGACTGTATCACCGCTATCCGGGAAAAAAGCCCCAGCATTAAAATTGAAACCCTGGTGCCTGACTTCCGTGGTCGTATGGATCGTGCGCTTGAGATTCTGACTGCAACCCCGCCGGATGTGTTTAACCACAACCTTGAAAACGTGCCGCGCGTGTATCGCCAGGTGCGCCCGGGCGCAAACTATGAATGGTCGCTGAAACTGCTGGAGCGCTTTAAAGAAGCCCATCCAGAAGTGCCGACGAAATCCGGTTTGATGGTAGGTCTGGGTGAAACCAACGCTGAAATCGTTGAGGTGATGCGCGACCTGCGTCGTCACGGTGTGACGATGTTAACGCTGGGTCAGTATCTGCAGCCCAGCCGTCACCATCTGCCCGTTCAGCGCTATGTCAGTCCAGCGGAATTCGATGAGATGAAAGAAGAGGCAATGGCGATGGGCTTTACTCATGCGGCCTGTGGTCCTTTTGTCCGCTCGTCTTACCACGCCGATATGCAGGCAAAAGGCCTGGAAGTCAAATAGCGTTCGCTCACCCCGCCGTCATTAAAAAACAAAAAAACCAGATTGTCCGCAATCTGGTTTTTTTTACTGCGGTCAGAAATAAAAATTAACACTTTTCTAAAACTGACGTGGCATTAGTCTTTGTGAGAAACGCGTTCTGCAGGTGTTTCTTCCGCTGTGGTGCGTGCTGCACTGGAATCTTCGTCTTTCATGGCCTTTTTAAAGCCTTTGATTGCAGAGCCCAGATCGCCACCCAGAGAACGTAACTTATTGGTGCCGAAAAGCAGTACGATAAGCGCACCGATAATCAGCAGCTTGGCAATACTGATACCTTCCATATTTAACCTTTATAATCTGGCGAATAACGGTAACCCCTATTTAGGCGCAGTTTAGCCCTAACCTCAAGCGTAATCTGTAACAGAGTAAGATCGCGGTGGCCCTCCTTCAGGTCCCAGGCCCCGTCCTGCCGAATAACGCTTAGCGCGACGCATCCAGTTCAGGCCGACTAAACCGGCGGTTATCCAGCACCGGTAACATTGCGCGTGCCGTAGCGATTCTTTGCGGGTCAAGCTCGGCGAAGATCAGTGCGTGAGACTCGGCCGCACGGCTTATTGGCACACCCAGCGGATCAACCACCATGCTGTTGCCAATATTACGCGTCCCGCACTCTCCAACGGCGACCACATAACAGGTATTTTCCAGCGCACGCGTGCGGGTAAGTAAATCCCAGTGCATCTCTTTTAACGGCCCTTTGACCCAGGCTGAAGGTAAGACCAGCACGTCGGCACCATCCAGCACAAGCCGCCGTGCCAGCTCAGGGAAACGCACATCGTAACAGGTCATCAGTCCTACTTTCATGCCCGCCACGTCCACCAGAGGTGGAACCTGTTCACCCGCTTCAACCCGCGTTGATTCCTGCATGGCAAAGGCATCATAGAGATGCAGCTTGCGATACTCTGCCACGAGCTTCCCGTCGCGAATCACCACCAGCACGTTGAAGACTTTATGGTTATTACCTGGTACATGCATTCCCAGGACCGTCGTCAGTCTGGTGCCCTTACTGGCGACCAGCAATTGCGACAGGAATGGTCCATCCAGCGGCTGTGCGGCTTCCAGAATTAAATCGGGGTTTGTGATGTCACTGGCCAGCACCGCCTCAGGCAGGACTAACAGGTCGGCATCAGCACGGCTGGCCTGATCCATCATGCTCAGGCAGGTTGTGGCGTTTTCCTGCCATTCACGCTTAACTGCAAATTGCCCTAGCGCGACTTTCATTATCCCTTCTCCAGCGACGCCGTGTCGCTCTGTGAGCCCAATGGTGAGCCTGTCATCTTACAGAGGCTGTAATGCTTTCACATGATAGCGTGGCGATTCAACATAACCTTCACGGCCATAAAACTGGTTTGCTTTGAGGCGCGAGGCATGACAGTGCACTTCCATGCGATCACAGCCGTGCTGAGCCGCCAGCGCTTCTGCGTGCTGCAGGAGTTTCTGTCCGACGCCTTTGCTACGCTCACCTTCGGCAATGCACACGTAGCTGATGCGAGCAAAATCACCCGCCAGCGCCAGCTGAGGAATAAAATGGAGAGAGATAAATCCCAGCACCTGATTGCCGTGCTCTGCAACCAGCAGCTTCTCATTCGGATCGGTCATCAGTTGAGCAAGACGTTGCTCAATAAAATGCTCTGTACCGCCATAACCAAGTTCACTTAACAACGCGCTCAACACGAAGCTGTCCTTCGCCTGAGCTGGACGAATATTCATCCTGTCACCTCTTTATCTGCGATGCGGAGAGTCAGTTATAACCCGAGACGCCGTAAAATGCTGCTCCTGCGAGTTGTTATGATTATGTTACGGGGATTATCTGTGACTCGCTCCGCAGTTTGCCAGTCGTTGTAGTGCTGCAGAATGGGCCTGAGTCCGATGTAGCAGTAGAACCAGGTGCGGCCCGGGTTAACGCGAGAACGTGATGATGCGAGGGAAAGTGCGGTGGGATAAGAGCGAAGCCATTGTGTAAGTGTTCCGCATAAAGCCGGGCTGAAAACCAACGGTGTGGTTGCGTGCAGCCATAAAAAAACCCGCCAGAAGGCGGGTTTTTAGAATTCTGACTGTTAACTTACAGACTGATAACGTTAGCAGCAGATGGGCCTTTTGCGCCGTCAGTGATTTCAAACTCTACACGCTGACCTTCAGCCAGAGTTTTGAAGCCATTGCTCTGGATCGCAGAGAAATGTACGAATACATCTTTGCTGCCATCTTCAGGAGTAATGAAACCGAATCCTTTAGATTCATTAAACCACTTAACGTTACCTTTAATCTTAGACATCTATATTACCTTTACATGAAAAATGGACACTAAACTGTGTCGCCATCTAGTACAGCAATTGCTGAGGGTTTTGTCCAGCCTGAATTGATGAAAAAGTGATAAATATCGCTATTATTTTCCCTTTAGTGACTTATTCAGGGGTTCTGAGGCTTAAAACTGCCAGCGCAGCCAGGCAAAATACACGTTACCGTTGTTGTAAGTACCTGGAATATAAGTCATTTGAAAATTAACTGGCCCATAACCTATGGATGCTAACGGCAATAAAGCCGGCACAGGATAGTATCCCCAGTTATTCCTCGCCGTGATGCCAGCGGTAAAGCCCAAACCATAGTGAAAATTCTGATCCGCCAGTGGTCGCCAGGTTGCTTCCCAGCCATAGCCGCCAAAGGGTTCCCACTTGTTAAAGGAATCTTTAAACGCCATCAGGTAAAGGCCGTGCCAGTTACCTTTCTCATCGTAACGTGAAACCCCACCACCCGCTCCCCAGGGACGTTCGTTATATCTGTGGATATGCTCATCATCATACGTCCAGCGGTTATGCCAGGTGATGGCGGGCACATAAACATCAATGGAGTCAGGCTGTTGCCAGGTTTGCTGGACATTATCAGTGAAAGTGTCCCAGCCCGATTTTATCTGCTGGGTCAGCATGACCGCCTGGAGAGAAAATGAAAAAAATAGCGCCAGTAAGGGCGCTGATAAGCGTGCGATAAAAGACCTGTTCACTTCGGTATTACCTTTATTGTATTGGCTAAATCCAGCGTTCCATACTGAAAACAACAACGTAAAAACCCGCCTGCAGCAGAGAGAGCGAAACCCTTCTGGCGGCTGTTCGGCATGCCGTTATGCTCAACGAGCTAAAGCGTGAGGGATTTTAAAACAGGGAAGATGAACCAGAGCCAAACAACCAGCAATTGCCACATTCTCGCTAAATGAGGTGATTATCCTGCCTTTATTAAACGCCACCGATTACCCGCTGCGCCCGCTAAAAAACAAAAAACGGGCGCAATCGGCGCACGAATAAACGCCGTTTAATCACTCGATTAATAAAGAAATAATTAATAGTTTGGGATGTAAATTATTGCATCAGGGACAAACCTGCCTAGACCAGCGTGACGGGCAAAGACGCCAGAGAGATAGCGATGAAGGTAGAACTTACAGGCTTACAGGCTTACAGGCTTACAGGCTTACAGGCTTACAGGCTTACAGGGAAGAGGATAAATAGCGCGGCTTGATGCGACAAAGGTGGTCAGAAAGGATTTGGGCACCGTTGAGGTGCCCATAGAATCAGAAAATCAGTTTAAATACCCCTGTCAGGGTCAGTAGTCCCACGATAAAAATAATGGCGATAATCCACAGAATTATTTTCATTTCCTCTCCCTTACCTAAAAAAACATTCCCATAACAGTATAGGCAAGATTTGAGGCTGTGCTTTTTGCTTATTGCGATCTCATCTATCGAAGCAACATTCAGCTTTAATGGTTATTTTCTGTGAGAAGCATCGCATAGCAGGTTTTTACCTGCCTTGCCGCTTCGTTTTGCGGATTAATCCTGGCTAAAATTTATGCGGACAGGACAGCTCGACGGTTTTGACACTAAAAATGCAAAGCAGGGAGAGACCTTATGAGTAGCATAAATACCAGTATGGGCCGCTATAGCCTCAAGGCAAAATACAGCGGTGATCAAATCAAAGGTTTTTTCGCCATCAATGATGAAGGCGGCACGCAACTTACCCGACAGGAGTTTGCGGTGCACTATCTTGACGATGTCGTTAATAACGTGATTTATCCGGTGACCGGCGGTAACCGTGAAATTGCCCGCGCATTGCGAGAACAGATGGTAAAAGCGGGATTTGAAGATTCAGATTAACAGTACGGGCCGCCGGTCCTGCGCGGCCCTACTGCTTTATGCAGGCACCCTTACACCACGTAGGAAAGCAGTAAGCATCCCACCAAACCACATACCGAAATAATGGTTTCCAGTGCCGACCATGACCGAATAGTTTCGCCAATCGTCAGGTTGAAATACTCTTTAAACAACCAGAAACCGGGGTCATTCACGTGTGAAAAAATCACGCTGCCAGAACCCACAGCGATCACCATTAACTCCGGGCTCGCCCCGCTGGTTGCAATTAACGGAGCCACAATCCCCCCTGCGGTAATCGCCGCCACGGTTGCAGAACCCAGGGCAATGCGCAGCACGGCAGCAATAGACCAGGCCATAAACAGCGGCGACAGATTGGTGGCATGCATCATATTGGCAATGTATTTATCCACGCCGCTGTCTACCAGAACCTGCTTGAAGGCACCGCCGCCACCGATAATCAGCAGCATCATCGCGATAATTTTGATGGAGTCGCTTAGCGTATCCATCACCTGTTCCATGCTGCGTCCACGGTTCAGACCAAAAGTGAAAATCGCAATCAGCACGGCAATCAGCGTCGCCATAATGGGATCGCCAAAGAACTCGGCATAAGGCAACAACGCATGGCCTTTGGGCAGCACCATTTCGGCTACCGCACGCAGCGCCATCAGGACGACGGGAACAAGGGATGTCCAGACGCTGACGCCAAAGCTGGGCATTTCCGCTTCGCTAAACGTTTTGGGGTTATAAAGCCCTTCTGGAATAGGTTTATCAATTCCTTTCAGGAAACGTGCATAAACTGGCCCGGCGAGAATCACCGTTGGGATGCCCAGTAAGGTTCCAAACAGCAGTGTTTTGCCCATATCGGCATTAAACAGTGTGGCAATCGCCGTGGGGCCGGGATGAGGCGGGAGAAAACCATGGGTCACGGACAATGCCGCCGCCATAGGAACGCCGACAAACAGTAGCGGTACGCGTGCCGATGCGGCAACGCTGAAGACCAGCGGCAGCATCAAGACAAAGCCCACTTCATAGAACAGGGCAAAACCCACAATAAATCCAGTCAGCACCAGTGCCCATTGGATGTGCCTTGTGCCGAACTTGTCGATCAGCGTGGTCGCGATACGTTGCGCGCCACCGCAGTCGGCCAGTAACTTACCGAGCATTGCGCCAAAGCCCATAATCAGCGCCAGGCCGCCCAGCGTCCCACCGACGCCATTTTTAATCGAAAGAATCACTTTGTTGACCGGCATGCCCTGCATGACGCCAACTGCCAGAGCGACTAAAATCAGCGCGATAAAGCCATTGAGTTTAAAGCGAATCATCAGCAGTAACAGTAATGCCACGCCAATCGCCACATAGAGTAATGGCATAATTTTTCTCCACCTGATGCCCTGAATTGTTTCAGTGCCGCTTTGTTATCGTGGTCCCTGAGGACATGTAAAACCGGGGTTCTGCAAAAGTAGTAACATTTTGACAACCCCTGTTACCGATAACATGTTAAGGGTAACATCCTTGTTAAAGCATCACCCCACCGTGGATGAATTTGCGTTTTGCGAAGGCGATCAACTTTTCCTCTCTACGGAATAAGAAAGTTTCGCGGGGCCGATCGCCGGCTTTTGGTTACACTCAGATTTTAGCGAAGATATAAAAGGATGCGCTGGTGAGTGAGAATCTGAGTGAGCTGTACAGCAATCAACAAACCTTTTTTGGCCGGGGAAGCCTCAATAAGCTGATTCCCCTGCTGGCTGCCCAACCCCAGGCTACCCTGCTCTTTTGCGGTCGTTCATTTTTACAGGGTGAAGCTTACGCCCGGCTCAAATCCACGCTCAACGATCATATTGTCGGTTATGAGATTGTGAATAACGAAGCCTCACCTGGCGATATTGATGCCTGGGTCGCGCGCTGGCGTGGTCATGTTGACAGAGTCGTGGCGGTGGGCGGTGGCAGCGTTCTGGATGCCGCTAAGGCTTTTAGCGCCATGATTCAGCATCCGTTACCGACAGCACGCTATCTGGAAAAGGTCGGAGATACGGCGGTCAGTGCCATCACATTGCCCCTGATTGCGGTCCCTACCACGGCGGGCACCGGCAGTGAAGTTACGCAAAACGCCGTCGTTACGGATCAGCGGGATATTCAGATCAAAGCGTCGCTGCGTCATCCGGTATTTGTGCCACAGGTCGCCATCCTCGATCCCGACTTGCTGAAAGGCGCCCCCGATAAGGTGCTGGCTACCTGCGGAATCGACGCATTTACCCACCTGTTCGAAGCCTATCTGTCCAACAAGGGCAACCTCTTCACCCGCCAGTTAGCCCTCACCGGATTGCGTCAGTTCATTCAGGGCTGGCCTGCGCAAAACCAGCAAGATGAGGCTGGCGATCGCGCGCGTGAGGCGATGATGATGGCGTCCTGGCTGGGCGGGATCAGCCTGAGCAGCGCGGGGCTGGGCGTCATTCACGGGATTGCGGGCGAACTGGGCGCGATTAAGCCCTTCCACCACGGCGAAGTATGCGGAAGACTGCTCTTTACGTTTCTGGATCATCTGGCAGACAGTCAGCACCCGCAACAGTGTCAGTTGATGGCCGACATGCATCAACAGCTTTTTGACGCGCACACCGATTCTCCGGCGCACTACCTGAAAGCCTGGCTACAGCGCTCAGCCATTACGGCTTTCTGGCAGGACGGTCCAGCGCTCAGCCCGTCAGACATCGACTGGGTACTGGCCCGGGCTAACAGTAAAAACAGCCTGGTGAGTTACAGCAAAGATGAAATGCGCGACATGATGGTTCGTGCCTGGCCGGTTAGCGCATAGTCCTTGTGCGGGCTTATCCACCGCCCGCACAGTTAACTCCCGGTATTTGTAGCCTGGTGCCCGTCACTATGCCGGCGTAAAAGGCGGTTCGCCTGCCAGCATCTGCTCAATGACCTGTAACACACCTTCATCATTGTTGGCAGGTGCCAGGAAACGCGCGGTCTCTTTTACCCGCTGCGGGGCATTGCTCATGGCGAAACTGAAGCCGGACTGCTCCAGCATCTCCAGATCGTTGCCGCCGTCACCGAATGCCAGTACCCGATCGTGAGAAATGCCCCAGCGCTGCGCCAGCAGGTTCAGGCCGTTTGCTTTGTGCTGACCAGGAACGATTAAATCTACCGAACCGTGACCGCTGGAGGTGGCCGCCGCAGCGCCTTGATGCAGGCGCTGAATATCTGCCATCAGGGGTTCGACATAATCGTCTGACAGATTAAGCGCAAACTTAAGTATCTTGTCCCCGGCAACCTCATCAAGAGAACGAATGGGTCGGAGGCGATGGCAATAATGTCGCATCTTGACCAGCCACTTCTCATCCATTCCTTCAAAATAATAGGCGCTGTCACGCCCGCAAAGCAGATAGCGCAGGTCGGGATAGTGACCATTCTTTAACGTATCCAGTACCGCATCTATGTCATCACGCGTAAACGCGCCACAGAACAGCTCCTCATCACGATCGATAATTAATGCGCCGTTTTCTGCCACAAAGGCGATCTCGCTGGCGATTTCAGGAAAAAACGATCGGAGTTGGTGATACTGGTTACCACTGGCAACGACAAATTTGATATTTCGCTGAGTGAGCTGGTGGTAACAGGCGAGGAAACGCGAGCGGTTGTACTGTTTTTTGTCATCCAGAAATGTGCCATCCATATCAACAGCCACCATCTTAACCGTGGTCATCAGAACTCCTTAGCCGGTGAACGTTCAGAATTTACTGTCAGAATAGCCTGGTAACGGGCAACAGGGTGCACAAAAAAAAGGGATGGCCGATGCCATCCCTGTGTCTCTACTGAAAGGCGTTATTCAGTATCAGTGAGGTAATAATGCCGGTTGCGGCGGCAATCAGCACATAGTTACCGTCAATGTCGGCCCAGTGCTGGCCCGGAGGCGGTTCTCTCAGGCCGCGCTCACGCCAGTCGTCAATACGGTAATCCTCGCCACAATATTCCCGTGGAGCCGGGCCGCCACGGCGGAACTCATGACCACGCCAGGCAAAACGATCCGGGTGATAATCACGGCGCACATCGGGCGGTGGCGGTCCGCCAGGTCCTGGCCGACGGCCGGGAGGCCCATCGCGATCGAGGCCGGGCGGGCCGTCGCCGTCGGGACCTCGACCGGGGTGATGCCACGGCCCGTCGGGTCCACCTGGGCCGCCTGGCCCTTGTGCCAGAGCGGAACTGCTGTACATCGTGCTGTATGCTAAAAGGGCGATAATCAAACCAGATTTTATTTTTTTCATGGTACTGCCTCCAGTGGTAACGGCGCTTACGCACCGTTACCACTACTATTGTCTCGGCAGAAAAAAATAAGAATCACCAAAACTCTTAAAAGTCAGCGCCAGTAAACCAGCGCGGTCTGGTCTTCATCCTTTCGGCAGGCATACAGTAAACCGCGTGAAACAGAGATACAGTACGGATGACATAACAGACTGCGGGTATTAAGGGAATCAGGGCAGGCGTGACATAAAAACTAATAAAAAATAAAGCCCCGATCCGCAGATCGGGAAGTCGTCTTTAAAACCAGTTAACTGGAAAATGCCCCTTAACATGCATCAGGGAAAAGCAAAGCAGACAACACCACATCACCAGTGTCGCGATGAAATAATAACGCTTCGTTAGTGACAGTTCGATGAAAAATGGCACGCTTATTTTTAACAAAGCGCTTTATCGTTAAGAAAAATAACCCAGTGCAGATGACTGACAGACAAGCTAAAGCGGTTAAGACCGTGGTCTGCGCCATCAAGGTCAGGCGTCATTCGCGCCTGACCTTGATGAGAATTACGGGTAACTCAACAGCACAGGCGCGTCCGGTAATTTTGTAAACTGCCGGATGATCTGATGGTAATCCGCAACCGGATCGAGCTGACTAAACTGTTTTGGGTAGAGATCTTTGGCCAGAATCTCCATCCCGATAATGTTGTAAGGATGGTTATAAAAGTGGTGATAAATACCGTACGTGCGTCCCTGTTTGACCGGCTCTATTTGCGACAAGCCGGTGCGCTTTAATAAAGTCGTAAAGGTTGCCGCCACGTCTTTCCTGTCCGCCCCGTAACCAAATGGCAGCACATTGCTGTTTGGACGTTTTGAGCCGGTCATGATGTAAACATCCGGTTTCATGGCGATGATTTTTTCCAGGGAAACAAAGCCAGCGTTACCCGGCAGCAACGCTGATCCGATATTTTTGCCGCCTACCGCTTCAACCAGTCCACCCCAACCGCTATGGCTATGGGTAAAGCAGCAACTGTCGCTGTTACCGGCTATCGGTTCAATAAAGACGGTGGGTTTGGTTTTTACCTGGTCAATGCCCTTCTGCAGCTTCTGCCAGTGCTGCTGATAAAAATCGGTGTAAGCCTTCGCCTCGGCTTCGCGGTTCAGCACTTTACCCAGCAGAGTAATCCCGGGCACGGTGTTTTCTTTAGGATGCAGTTCGTAGTCAACAAACACGACCGGGATATTCAGGCTTTTGAGCGTGGTCAGAACACCAGACTGCATAAGAGCAGGTTTAGCACGTAACTGCGCAATCATCATGTCCGGCTTCTTAGCCAGCACGCTTTCAAGATTTACCTGCCCCTGGTCGTTGAACCCCATATCCACAATGTTTTCAGCCTGTGGCCAGGTTTTCTTCAGAAGCGCCCAGGTTTGCGTGTCCTGTTTTTTGGGCAGGTTGTTCCATGCCACAACACGTTTAAAAGGATCGTTACGATCCAGCAGCGCCAGCGCCATGATATCTCGCCCATCCTGTAAAATGATGTGCTGAGGCTCTTTCTGCAGCGTAATAGTTTGCCCATCCACATCCGTTACGGTCAGAGGATAGGTGGTCGCCGAGCAAACCGCTGACGCCAGCAACGTTGCTGCAAAAATACCGAATTTCATGTTTGTTAACCCTGTTAAGAAATAAGAATTATTCTCGTTAACTTTAACATGCTAATTCGTAACAAATATAAACCTTTGTTTAATGAATACGTCTGAGCCCTCGCCTCAGCTTGAGACCGCCTCGGCTAAAGACAGGAGGGCGCGCCAGAAGCGTCGACTATCAGACCTTGAGGAGCGAATAGAAAATAGCAGAAATGGCAATCAGGCCCGCGACCACCACAATTCTGGTGCCAGGCATGATGCCAACCCAGGCGACGCTGTCAGCGAGACGGGCGAGATGTCCCGCCCGTTTTTTTTATCAGTGTGACTTAGCCTGTGCATAGGCCGCGTCCAGATCCAGTCGCTGCCAGAACGCCTGGTCCGCCCCCGGTCCAGCCAGTGGATAACCGGCGGATAACGCACTTTTCACCATCAGCTCACGTCGCTGCTTTGCCGACAGCTGCGGCAACGCCGTTTCCAGCAATACTTCTGCGCCATCCGGCACCGTGAATCTGGCTTTGTTGTCTGCCAGCTTCGGCAGGTTATAGCTCATCGTGAAGCGATAAAACGGCTTCATGCTGCCTGTGCCGTAGGGATCATCACGACCGGCGGGTTTTGCGCACGCCGCTAAGGTTGTTCCACACTCTTTTTCCAGCGCGCTGCGCAGTTGCTGGCGGGCATCATTGAATAACGCGCGATAAGCGGCATCGTTCAGATAATGTGCAACGTTATATTGTGCCACCATGCGTGAACCCATTACATCGAGCGGATAGTGCACACCCAGAACCAGTCGCGAATAGCCGTAGCGTGCGCCGCGCTGGAGTAAGGCTTCAAACCGCTCCGGGACCATCTCGGCTAACAACAACGCATCGGTATAACCCGTATTGGTGTGTCCGCTGGGGAACGAACCGCCATCGGCCGTATAGGGATGATTGTCTTTGATCACCGTATCATCCGGCACCAGATGAATCGTATTGCCTGTGTGCAGGAAAGGACGCGGATAGTTAAAGTGTTTTTTCGCCGCACCGGTGCTGACTTCACTGGCTTTGATCAGGGCTGCCGCCTTGTTAATCTCGCCTTTATCATAGGCCGCCAGAAAGGCTTTACCTAAACGAGGTCCCAATGCGTCGGCAAGGAAATAGAGGTAGCTGATTCCTTCTGCGTCTGCCAGCGCCTGATGGCGTTCGCCCTGGGTTGCATTGAGGTTAATTGATGTGACCGTGGCCCGATTGGCCTCCAGAACCTTATCCGGCAGCGTGCTGAATCCTGACAACAGCGCAATGCCCGCCTTCTGCAACGCATCACTCTGGAAATCATAACCACTGGCTTTTAGCCACTGATAGTCGGCAATGCTGTCACTCTGCTTAGCCTGCTTAAGCTGATCGCGACTGAGCGCTGGCGCGCCCTTTTGTATCGCCGCCCGCTCTGCGGTCAGCGCCTGTAATTCAAGTGCGTTAAATGCCGGACTGGACGATCCCTGTGACGTTTGATTCGCCAGTGCACTGGCCTCGGACAACGTCATTGCCTGTGCCTGTTGCGCCACCAGCAGTGCGACCGCAATCAGGGTGAATTTCATTTTCATTATTATTCCTTTGGTCTCTGATTATCTCTGATCTTGCCGGATTTCACGCTAGCATTGCCGTATGACAGTTTTATTTCAGCCGTTCCGCCAGGGGTTTACTCTGGGTTTACTTTATTCCACAAATAAACCGCCGATCGTTGGCGGCAAAAACGGCCGAACCCGCTACGCTAAGGTAGGACGGGCAGATGTTATCAACAGATAACAAGGTATTACCTGACTGTGGTATTAAAGGGCCTGCTTATGGCATCGGGCGCTTTGCCGCAGAAATGCCGTCTGGCGATGATTAAAAACAGAATTGATCGTTGATTACCGATGCAACATTCATACACTCTCGGGTTGCGAATGCCCGCATCGGCATGCGTGCTTATCAAGGGATGTTTACATGAGGTTATCCAATGCGCTTTAAAGGACTTACTGTCGGGTTTTTCCTTCTGATTTTGGCAATGACTACCGTTGCCTTTTTCGAGGTATTATCGCCCTACTTCTCTGCCATTTTGTGGGCAGCGGTGCTGGCTGTGATCTTCCATCCGCTTAAAACGTTTTTGCGTGGCAAGCTGGGCGATCGTAACGGTCTTGCCGCGCTGCTGACGCTGTTTTGCATCTGCCTCATCGTCTTTACCCCGTTAGCGATCATCGCCTCATCGATGGTAGTGGAGGTGAACACGGTTTATCACAAACTGCAGACCAACTCCGCCCAGTTCCCTGTCGTCTTCGCCGATCTGTTACAGCATTTACCGGGCTGGGCCAAACACTACCTGGCTGAAAATAACCTGGACAATGCCACGCAGATTCAGCAAAAGCTGTCGGCATTTGCCCTTAAAGGTGGTCAGTACCTGGCGGGCAGCGCGTTTATCATCGGTAAAGGCACGTTCAGCTTTACCGTTGGCTTCGGTATCATGCTTTACCTGCTGTTCTTCCTGCTGAAGGATGGTTCCTATCTGGTGCATCTGATTCTGGAAGCGCTACCGCTGTCCACCTACGTTAAACATCATCTGTTTATGAAGTTTGCCGCCGTATCGCGTGCAACCGTCAAAGGCACGGTAGTCGTTGGCGTGGTACAGGGGATTCTGGGCGGTCTGGCCTTCTGGTTTACCGGCATTGACGGCAGTCTGCTGTGGGGTGCATTGATGGGCTTCCTGTCACTGGTTCCTGCCGTTGGTTCCGCCATCATCTGGGTGCCGGCCACGATCTTCTTCTTCGCCACCGGTGCACTGTGGAAAGGCTTGTTCCTCGTCGGCTTCTTTGTGGTGATTGTCGGCCTGGTGGATAACATCCTGCGCCCGTTGCTGGTAGGCAAAGACACCAAAATGCCCGACTACATGATTTTGATTACGACGCTGGGCGGCATGGAAATCTATGGGATCAATGGCTTTGTGATTGGTCCGGTGATTGCCGCCCTGTTTATTGCCTGCTGGAATCTGCTGTCCGGACGCGATAACCGTGAAAACATCGAAGAGATCGATGAAGAGTTTATCGAAGAAGGGAAAAAACAGTCTGATACCGCACAACAGGACGCGGCAGATGCAGAAACCGCGAAGGCTGAGTCATTAGTTGCTAAAACGGAAGCCGCAAAGGCCAGGTCATCAGAGCCGAAAACGCTGCCGGCCCAGCCAGAATAAAAACAGGTCATAAAAAAACCCACCAACGGTGGGTTTTTTCATAGTAAAGCGGCTTAGTTAGTCGCTTTATTTTTCAGGTCTTCAGCACCCTGCTTGGTTTTATCCCAGCCTTTCTCGGTGCCTTCTTTCGTTTTGTGCCAGCCTTTCTGGGTGCTTTCAGAGATTTTGCTGGAGGTCGAGTTACTCTTACCTTCCGCAGCGTGCTCAGACTTCAGCTTCAGCTCTTCGCCTTTGTGCTCAGTCTGATGCAGTTTTTCTTTCGCGGTATCTGCGCCTTTATGCGCTTCAGCGACAGTTTCATCCGTTGTGGTAGCAGCGAAAACTGGCGAGGCCAGTAAAACAGCAGACAGTGCAATAATTGCTTTCTTCATCGTAATTCCCTCTTGTGTGAAATTTGTCGTCTTACGTGATTATCCTGGCACAGGAGACCAAAGAACGATTTAAGAATAGACCTGAAATGAAATATGGCTAACCTGACTGGTTAAAAGTCCATCAGCCAGATAATCTTTTTCTACCAGAAGTCCAGTTGCGGGCTGTCCGGCAAACACGATGTTGTGTTTGCCCTGGTTTTGCGCGCACGCGGTGCCGGAGCAGGTTGCGTCATGGCCCTGTGTATCCAGTGCATGATCACCGCCACCACGTAAGCCTGTTGTTTATCGTCCAGCGCCTGATGCTGGGCAATACCGTGCCATTTCGCCAGACAGCCACGACAGCAGGTCGCCGTGGCATGCTGAGCGATAAAAACCGGATGCCCGCGCATCGGCGTTTGCTTGCCGTCGTTGTGGGGAGCCATAGCAGAGAGTCGTTGCTGAACAAACGCAGCCGCATGCGCCGCCACATCGGCTTCGCCCTTTGTCAGGCAGTAATCATATTCATTCCGCCCCAGACGGAAGCGCTGACGGAAAGGGGATTGGGCTAATCGCTGAAAAAGCGCGTCGAAAGTCTTCATCACAGGCTCATCGACCGGATCAGCTTTTTCTGCCTGACAGATAGCGAACACCCCGATCACCAAACGTCTCGCGGTGCGGCTGCCCTGCCTGCAGATGAAAGACATCGCCTTCCCGATAGGTGGCAGCCTGATTTTCTGTGTACAGGGTGATATCACCACTCAGGATCAGTGCCATTGCCTCAAACGGATGCTCATGGTGATCCAGTTCGCTGTTTGCCCCCCGCTCTACCATCACCGGCTCTGCAAAGCCTTTTTCTGCCAACAGGCTTCTAAATTGTTGTTCTGTCATCGTTGCTCCCATGAGTCGTGCCGTTTCTGGCAGTGTAGACAACCTCGACCCAGTTTGTCAGGTTCCCCCTGCCGTCCTGCACTTACGTAAAGTAGCGCAAGCAAGGTTGTAACGGATAATCCCGCATGTTTACTTTCTGGTTACTTCATCATTATTACTTCATCAAAAAATGGACGAAGCATGTCGCAAAGGGTAAAGACAGCGTTACTTTTGATCAACCAACGCTCACGTAAAGGTCGTATTGATGCCACGCGCGCCACGCAGTTGCTGCAGCAATCCGGTTTTACCCTGCTGCAACCCGATCCTGACGACAGCCGCAGCTACACCGAGCTTATCATCGCGTATGCCCATCGTGTTGAGCTGGTGATCGTCGGCGGGGGCGACGGCACATTAAATGCCGCAGCTTTAGGCCTGTTGCAAACCGGTTTACCTCTGGGCATTTTACCCCTGGGCACCGCCAACGATTTTGCCCGTACGCTCGGGATTCCGCCTCAACTGGAGCAGGCTGTCAGCATCATCAGCCAGGGACAGACCCGTTTTGTTGACCTGGGCGAGGTAAACGATCACCTGTTCCTGAACGTATCCAGCATTGGTTTCTCGGCGGAGCTGGCGCGCAATCTCACCGCCCAGGCCAAAAAGCGTTGGGGCGTTCTGGGCGATGCCTTTGCCGCACTGCGTATTCTGCGGCAAAGCCGGCCCTTTAGGGCGACCTTACATCATGAGGGAGAGGCTATCGCGATCAAAACCGTGCAGGTTTCAGTTGGCAACGGCCGTTTCTATGGCGGCGGTATGACCGTTGAGCAAAGCGCGGCACCGGATGACGGGCTACTGGATGTTTACAGCCTTGAACTGAAAAGAAGCTGGCATTTGCTGGCGCTGTTCCCCGCTCTGCGTCGCGGGACACATGGCCGCTGGCGTAACGTTCGCGCCTTTAGCACCACGGCACTGACGCTGCATACACGCCGTCCGCACTCTATTAATGCCGATGGCGAGATTATTGGGCAAACGCCTGCCCACTTTCGCCTTATCAATAATGCGCTTAAGGTGCTGACTCCCGAACACCGGCATCCTTAACGGGCCACATCAGCAGGCTGAGGCTTGAGCATGGCGGCCAGCGCCAGGCCCATCAGCCCCAGACCGATCAGCACCAGAAAATAGTAGTTCAGCGCATGCCAGAGCCAGATGCCCGCCACACCGCCCGCCAGAAAAGCAAGAATGGTATAGGTATGCAGACGCAGGCGCTCCAGATAGAGCGGCGCATCTTTGGGGGATTCTTTGCGCCGTAGCACATCGAACAGCATGGCGAGTTCGATACCGATATCTGTGGAGGTGCCGGATACGTGCGTAGTCCTGACGCGCGCATTGGAGATGCGCGTGACGACCGCATTTTGAAGCCCCATTAAAAAACTCAGGCTCAGGATAAGCAGGACGCCTGACGCGGCAATGGGGAAGCGGGCTTCAATCACGCCCAGCGCCACCAACGCAATGCCCTCTATCAGGATATTCACCGCGTAAATCGTGCGAATTTTGCGTCTGCGCCCGGCATTGATAATCATTGTGGAAACGAGCGCCCCCACAATGAACATACAAAGGATAAACAAGAAAAAGAGGCCGCTGTGGAGGTTTGCCTTCGCCAGAAAATCGGACAGCGAAGAGACATTGCCGGTCATATTGGCGGAAAAGAATCCCACAATTTCAAATGCTGCGGTGTTTAACGCGCCCGCCACGGCGGCAAGGGTGCAGGCGAGACGGCTGTCAGCGATATACGTCCGTTCGGTTTCCGTGCTGATTAGCATAATGCCCACTCTGCAAGACAATCCACTTTGGTTCGCCGATTTTACGCCAGTCGCCGGTGGTCGGGAAGAAACGGCAGGACAATTTTTTTAGGCGGTCTGGGTGAGGCGAGCGAGAGCTAAGGGCGACTATGTCATCACCACTGCCAGCCTGCCTTGTTTTACGGGCACCCGCTCTGGCTGGTGCGCGTAAATACGCCGTGGATAACGGCATGTTGCTGCTCCACCTGGGCGCGTGCGCCAATCAAGACATCTTTTAACGCAATGACCAGCGGCAAGGCGTCACTGTAGCCCAGCAAGGTGATTTTTCCGTTACCCGCACGAATATGCTCAAACGTGATGTCCTGATAGGTTGGTATGAGTGAACCACTAACGTGGGGATCGTAATGCGTATCCATGACTATCGGGTTTTCAACGTTATCCATGCAGACGTTTTGATAATGAACGGCACTTACTCGTCCGCCGCGTGAGCGATCGCTTTTAATCCGCAGACCATTGGTTGTGCCGGTTAGCGTCAGTCCATCCACCCGCACGTCACTGACGCCACGGTTGATCTCGCTGCCAATTGACATGCCGTGCCCGGCACCGAAATGGTTGTTCAGTACCGAAATATGCGCAGCCGGCGCGTTGCCTGCCTTAATCGCCACGTTGTCGTCGCCCGTGCTGATATCGCTGTTAATCAGGGAAACATCCGTCGACCCCATGGGATCTACGCCATCGGTATTGCGCGCCGTGGCGGGCGTAGCGATCGTAATGCCCCACAAAGTAACGCCCTGACTGTTATTGATCACCACGTGAAAGTTAGGCGCATTCTTCAAGGTGATTTGATAAAGCGTGATATCGCTGCTGTCATCGATTTGAATCAGGCGAGGCGCATTTTGTTTATCCTCACTGTTTTTGGCGCTGGCTGCCAGTTGCCACCAGGTCTGAGATTGCCCCGTCATCAGGTTGCCGCCCTGACCATCAATGACACCCTGGCCGTAAATACCGCTGTCTCTGGCATGCTTCAGGGTAATAAAGGGCACGCATCCATTTCCCTGACGATCCAGTGCGCCACAGGTTTGGTGCCCGTTATCGTATAAATGTGGATCGGCAATCGCTTTTAGCACCGCGCCTTTACCTATCGCCAGACTCACGCCCGAGGGCACCTGCAACGGTCCACTAAAGAACACACTGGCCTGGCTGGAAGGCTGTAACATCACCATGTTACCTTTTGGGCAGGTATCCAGCGCCTGCTGAATCAGCTGTGCCACATTGACATCAGAGCCAGCACTTAGCCGCTGGCAGACGGGCGGCAGGCGCGGCTGAGTCACCACGCGCCGGTCTCCTGACTGTGCCTGGCTGGCCGCACTTATCAGTAATAAAATGCCGACGAGCGGCCGAATACGTCTTATCCAGTAAGCAGCAGTGAGCAGGATCATAATAGCGAGTGAGTGAACAGACAGGCAGTAACAGTACTCAGGGCGATTCACCTGGGTAAAGCACTTTAGCGTCAGGCGCTTGAGAAGTGGTCAAAATGTTAAATTCATTCATCCAGGCAGGCTGAGTCAAAACAGCCATAAGATAATGACAGGAGGCGTTGCGTTAGTGTGGAAAGCTATGACGATATCTATCAGCACCTCAAAAATGGAGGCTATGAAGCCTGGACAGGAAGTGGCTTCACGCGGGCTCGGCAGCAGCTAAACGAGGTGCTTCATCAGCTTGAAGAAACACCATACCTTCCCGGCAGTGGAACCGTTCTTGAGCTTGGCTGTGGTAATGGCGCCATGGCCTCCCACTATTTTGCCAGCAGATCGTTTGTCATTTACGGGGTCGATATCTCAGACGTCGCCATCCGCTGGGCCCGAGAACGTTTCAGTCAAGCGGGTCTGGTCGGTCATTTTGACCGGGGCGATGTATGTGATCTTTCCCGGTATCAAGATGCTCAGTTTGATGTGATATTTGATGGCAGCTGCTTTCATTGCCTGACGGGAACACAGCGTAGTGATTGCCTTAAAGCCGTGCGCCGTATATTAACCCGTGATGGGACTTTAATTATCAGCAGCATGTGTGGTTTGCCCAAACACCTGGGTGATCATATCTGTTATGACCGCATCCAGCATCTGTTACTGAAAGACGGCACGCCCTGGCGCACCTTGAAACCGCTGGAAGCGTTGACCGCGGAAATAGCAGCCGCTGGTTTTAACGTTAGCTGTTTCTCAGTTAATCAGAATACGTGGTGGGATCACGCAACGCTTGTTTGCCGCAAGACATCGTAATGACGGTAGCCAGTAGAAGAAGGTTTGCGTTATTTATCCATACGGGAATATTTATCGTTTTTATGCAAAGCGGCTAATCGATTACTGTTGGTAAAAACGCCAATACATCGTCGGCCTCAACATTAATCCTTTCATCCAGACTTCGGCTACCGGCTTGTAACCACGCATCAACCAGGTGCCAGCCCAGACTGTATCCCAGCCATTGGGGGTGATCGCCCTGCCCGAAAAACCATTCAGCATGGTTGTATGACTGTGACCTGAGAAGCTCATCAGAGAGCGGCAGATTTTTTTAATCTTTCCTTGCCAACGGCGCACTCCCATATTTCTGGCGGCGATCCAAAAGTCATGCTGGCAAAGTGCCCGGCAAGCCCCTCGCTAACCAGCGCTTCACCCAGACTAAAACCATATCCCGTGCCCGCCATACGCAGGCAATGGTGCGTCTCATGCGCGAACTGCCGAGCCAGGTCATAACGCGCCAGGCTGCTCTGCAAATTTGGGCTGTCAGTATCAAGATAGAATGACATCAGATGCGGTCCCCAGGCTCTGCCTGAAAAGCCCATTTCCTCAATTACCTCGAACGTCGTTCTTTGCACCAGAACGTCGATATCGGGCAGCGTAAGCTGGGTAGCTATGCGTGATATCGCAAGATCGATATTCGCTTTTATCCCTTCTCGACAGGAAGCAAGGCTTCCCGATGCATTCAACCAGTGCAACGTCACCATTAAAATCCCCCCTGCAGCGTGACTCGCGTACCTGTGGCACTACGCCAGTAAAGAACAAGCCCCACTGTTTCATTATGCCTGACATAGATTAGTGGCATAAAAAAGAGGCCTGCAAAACAGGCCTCTTTCATGCAGCAACCGTTAAATCAGACCTCACGCAACAGGCTGGTCTGAGATAAAAACGCGCTCAGCTTAGTTGGCCGTGCGGTCTTTTTTAATCTTATCTGCATACTCAATGACTTCTTCACCGGTCTTGCCAGCCAGCGCGCCTTTAATCTTTTTATCAATCAGGGCACGTCCGCCTTCATCACCGCTGCCCGCCTGCATCAGCTCTTTCATGCTGACCTGGCTGAAGGCGACAACCTGAATCGCATCGTTAAACGCGGCGCGTTTATCTTCCGCGAGTGAGTCTCGAACTTTTTGAAGCGATGTCTTAAAAGCCTCTTCTGAAGAACCATCGATCTTAGGCTCTCCACATCCAGTGAGGGCGAATGCTAATAAAATGACTGCGATTGCCTTTTTCATATCGTCTTTATCCTAAAAAAATTCTTATGTATCGTAAGTTTTTATGTGTTTTTTTAAAAGAATTTTTCACTGACAACGGCAGAGTTGCTTAAAAAACAAACGAATCAGGTCGACTGTCCTGTCTGCTGATGTTTAATTACCCAGACTACCGTTAATGGTGATGTGGTTTGCGAACAAAACAGGCGCAACACTCTCTCAGACGAGCGCTCAATGGCCGTAGACGATCTGCATAGTAAAGAGCACATCTTCATACAGGTTATGCATTTGTCTGTGTGCTTTGGGTTTCATATTTATGCGCAACAGAAAAATGGTGAGGTGATTGTTGTCTGTTTCTGTTTCTGTTTCTGTTTCTGTTTCTGTTTCTGTTTCTGTTTCTGTTTCAGGTTTTAACAGAATTTATTGGGCACGCGCATATATACTTTTTCTTCAGGCCACAAAAAGCCTTGCCCATATCGTGCATCGGTGAGCATGATTTTTTTCTTTTCTGCTTCTGTTTCTATGCCTTCAACAAGAATGTAAGGGGAAAGAGTAGATGCTTGTAGAATAAGCCTGTCAATGCTAAAAGGTTTTTTTATCTCCTTACGATCAATTTTTATGCCGTTGACATTCACTGAAACTTTTTTAACTAATGCTATAAGCTTTGACGTAATGTCATCAAGCCATATATTCCACCCAGCGCGTCTAAGTAAAAAGATGCCCTCTTCAAAAGAAATGAGCTTCCCGTAAGGATAGCTGAGTAATCTTTCAGGGTCCTGAATTTCCAGAACAATACGTTCGTCATGCTCTATCGTTAGTATTTTATTTACCTTGTCCATATCACTAAAAACGTCAACCGGTAGATTAAGCCAGTAATTACCCGGGATATTGAGTGCGAACTCTACCTGCCATAAGAACAAAGAAAATATCTTTTCAGGAGACAGTTCAGAAAACCACTTTTCGGCATTGTGATTCCTGATACTTGACAGTATCTCATGCGCAATAACCTCTCCTGTTTTAAGCGCAACAAGAGGTTGTAACCTGATTCCGTCAATAGCACTAAACATAATAAACCTATAAAATCATTTAGATAAATTTCATTAATCTAACCACTTCTTCTGAATCATTTTCTCAACGAAAATGTTATCAATTCCTTGTCAATTATTTACCTTTTATATATTGCTAAGAAAATCCAAAAATAAACAGTTGGATAAGCGGTTTTTATAAAGCACATCACTTCACATAATTGATTAACGTTATCCTCACTGGGGAGCTAATCAGTCTTCTGTCAGAATCATTACAGAACTCGCGCTAAATGGACCTAAAGGAATATCTTTTACTTTTACATCCGGGTCACGGAAAAGATAAAATCGAACGTTTTTTTCGTGAATACCGTATTGATAAACGGTGCTTTCACCTTGATTATTATCACTATCCTGAGAAAAATGCCCGTCATAAAAAGGAATGATATTCACACCCGTAGCTGTCGTCGAAATGGTATGATACTGTCCAACTAAAGACGTAAAAAGAATAGCCATTTTTAATGATATTCCTGCATCACGCGTACACGTAATCGGAATATTAATTTCTTTATAAATAGCCGCTGGCGCTTCAGGGCTGTCAGTCAGATCCGTTCTTTTAATATCCCCAAAATGGACCTGAATATCTTTCCCCCGATTAATATAACACGTCGCTGCTTCAACAGGCAGTGGAACACCATCACTACAAGAATAGGGCTCCTTGGGATCAACATAATATGCATCGTCAGTGCCATTTGTATTTTGCAACGCAACACAAAATGATGCTGAAGGCTGATTCTCTAATGCATTGGCCGCCCCACCAAAATTAGGTTTGGTTTTCGATATAGTTTTAGTTGTATTAAGTTGATTAACTGTACGAGTATGTATTTGATAATTTGCCGTTGAAATAGTGCATTTTAGTGCCGTTGTACTCTGACAAAAAAACATCACTGCATTATAATTCCCACTATATTGCGGATAGACTTTATAACCATCTAATTCAGTCACGTGGCTAGTGCCTGTAGGCATAGACCATCCATCACCAATCAAAAAGCCTGACTCAAGCCCTTCGCTGGTTGGATGGCAGTCACCAAAACCCAGTAACCCGTCAGTCATGTGTACTGAGCCTTTGGTACAGCTTTTAGGTAAGGGAATACCTTTGACTTTTGCCTGAGAACAAGTAGATATACCCAGTAACAAAAATAGCATTACTGTCAGAATAAATCCCAAATTATAGCGCTTAATCATAAACCACCGTCATACTGGCCGTTCCAGAAAACTCATCGCCTTCCAGGGTTTTAGTCGGTTGTCTGACTAAAAGCACTTCAAGTAGAGGCGGTGAAACCATATTAATTAGTTTTTTCTCATGAACCTTCATTGGTATACCGTCCATCAGAATTTGCATGCCTAACCCATTAACGCTGGTCTGAATTGTTTGCTCATCCTCAAACCCTGCGGCATTAATGCCTTCTAATTTAAAAAAAACGTTATAACCCGGAGTCGCATCTGAGCAGATAAAGTCGTATTCCAGTGTTTTTTTATATAGCCCAGATGAAATTTTGTAGGGATCAACAGCATCAAACACAACATTCATGGATTCATTATTATTGATAATGCACCATGGTGCGGTTTCAAGTTTCGTCTTCATCACAACAAAAGCGGAAAAACCACATGACCCCGTTACAATACCATCACTATCTACCTGATTCTGGCAACCATCATTAATGCCATCGCTCATTGAGTTTGAAAAAGCGAAACTGTTGCTGGAAAACTGAAGCATCATCAATATAGCAATTAAAAAAACACGCCTCTTCTTTTTCATTTTATTTTTAACCGCTAATTAGGTTGTACAATGACATTGATAACTGAAAATAAAATAGCGTCATCTTTTAAGTCTGAGCCTAAAGGATCAAGCTGAATTAATTGAAAAGACATACCTGTTTTTTTTCCTACACGCAACCAGTGGGACCGCTGTGTTGTCACCGGGTTTCCATTAACCAATAGCTGCAAGCCCACTGATTCAATATGCTTTAGAAAAGGTAAAGACAACATTCTAATCACGCTATTTTTTTGTCCCTCAACGGTACCGTAGACTGGATAAATCCGCACTAACATATGGCTTTCAAGTGCAAGTTCCCCGGTACAGTTGAAATCGACATTGAAGTTTTTACGGTATTTTTTATCCAGTACATAACGCCCATTATATGAACGAAAAACGACTTCGCCAAAATTATAGTTGTATATATCGTCATCTTCGACAAAGCCTTCCAGTAAGTTACCAGGCCCGGGATTCAACCCTTCAACATCAAAATAACACATTCCGGGATCGGCAATAATATTCCCATCAAAATTGATATTAGCTCTGAAGGTTTCTCCGGCAAAGGAGAAAAAAGAACAAAGCGGAGAGCCAAAAATTAGTATTAGAATAATCAAGCCTGCCTTTCTAAAAGAGGTTACTGACATCATTCATACCTCAATATAAAGTTTGCTGTTGCTGAAAAATTCCCGAGTACAATGTTTTTGTCTTTAACCGCCTGTGGCTCACCTTTAATATAGGCACCCAATATAAAGACAATGTCCTCTCCGCGTACAGCACTGGGTAAGTTTGAGTGACTATTTACTGAAACCGGCACACCATTGATACCACCTGACTTCAGACCAATACCGATACCCTGCGCATCACCAGATATATTAAGTAAACCGGGAAGTGCTTCGTTTTCTCTACCACTGAAATTTATAGTCAAATCATTTTCCGGTTGACAGTTTTTGGCAATAATAACAAATTCTTTTGCTAAACCGTGTGAGTTGGCATAAATATCACTTACATTAACGTTTGAGAAATCGACAACGTGATTTTCATCAGCATTGATCACGTCACAGGTAGAAGCAATCAGTTTCCCTGACACATTAATATTATCAACGTCGGCAAACCCATCGCTTGCTTTGGCTGGCCCTGACGATAAAATTAAAAATAAAACATAAAAAAGTAACATTAAAAAAATTGAATTAAGACATGATAAACTGTTATTCATAATCGACCTTAAAGCTGGCCACTGCCCAAAATTCACCGAACACAAGGTGAGGCTTTGTTTTTACAGCTGAGACAAAGTAGTCAAAACGCTCAGTCTTATGGGATATAAAGTACTTTCTTCCCTGTTGATTAAGCGGGACCATCTTCATATCTTTATCGCTCACCTTTAATGCGATGCCCTTTACGCCCTGTACCTTCAATAAAGAGGGATAGTCGTCATCGGCTAATCCTGAGAATGAGACAGTGGCCAACGGTTCGATATAGGAAAACAGATTGTTTCTTCCCGGCATTACAGACTGATCTTTATACGATCGGTAACAATCAGTAAGCCGAATGCTAAACCGGACGGGTATCGTTTCACTTCCTGGCTCGATAAGGTCGGCAGGATTGAGTATGCCCAAGTCGATTTGTTGTAAGGCTGAATTAAGATCCAGACGGCACGCACCTTCACTTAGCAAACCATTCACAACGATCTGGCCATGTTCTCCGTCCATTTGCCAGGTATCCTGCACTGCAGGTGCAGCGCTGACTAAACACGAAACAGCCATGAGGCACATTGTGTAGTAGCACGATAATACTTTATTGTTTAGATGCTTCAGGAGAACGATGAACAAAATATTCACCCTGCTTTTTTATCGGTAACCTTGCATGCATTACCCGAGCAGCTAAATATGAGTTTTGGACGACCGCCCCAGTCATTAATGTAAGTCAGTACCGGTTTCGTTCCCAGACTTGCCGCGCTCACCTCAGCCAACTCACTGCTTTTTGGGGCGACCATTACTGACTTAAACTCGTTACTGTTCCCCTGAGTCGTAGAACTCATATTCACGATGGTGACATAGTAACCCGTTGGGTTAGTAATACGGTAACGATCCCCCTCACGGGTTAATGTCAATGCCGTCTGGGGAACATCCCCGCTGGCTAACTTAAGCCCTGCGGGGCGATAAAACATTTTTATACGGGTTTGTAATGCAATTTGTAGCGTATTTGGTTTTTTACTTTTGGGTGGAATTTCCCGAACATTAAAATAATACAGGGACTCTCTGTCCTGGGCATGTGAATCCTTCCCCATTACTTGTACTTTTATTTGTCCTTTGGAATTAGGCTCTATACGTTGTAATGGCGGTAATGCAATAAATTCATTTTCGAGCTTTTTACCGGATTCATCTTCAACCCATGACTGGGCAAGATAAGGCGCCTCTTTATTATGATTGGTGACGGTTAATGTTTCAGATTTTTGGTCGCCATTGATAATCAGACGCGTCCGGTCCAGACCAACCGCTGCATTCGCAGCAGGAACAGTCGCAGCCATCATTAATGTCATCAAACTCAGAAAAAAAGCTCTATTTATCGTAAACATATCAACCTCTAATCTTGTAATATAATGAAAGTGGTGTTGCAAAAGATAAAAAGAAAAACCGGTCATCGCTTTTCGTTTTTTCTGTTATTAATTAATTTTCAACGCAGGGAAGTAACAGGCTACCTCTATCCTCATGTAAGCTTTCAGGTAAAGTAAAAGAACATTGTTCTTTCCCTCCCCAGCTTACATTCATTTTTTCACCCGGTTTCATACCCGATAGCCAGACTTTTCCATCTTCAGCAATAATACCCGTCTGTATTTTATCTGCATTCCTCACCATCGCACCAAAAGGCGGCACTGAACCTTGTTGAAGCTTAACGATCGCCATGCCTTTTTGTCCGGCTAAAATACCAAATTTACGATATCCAATAGCGCCTTTAGTCAGCGTATCTTCGACAACAGAACGCGTTGCTTCGACATCATCAGGCAATTCATCCAAATCAATATTGACGTTACTGCGGTAATAACTATTTACGTCAGTCACGACTGCCTTACCAAAATAGTTAGTTTTAATATCGCTTCCGCCATCCGATACGGCGACACCGCTAACTCCCGCCGTGTCTACCATCAGTCGGGTACCATCCGCTCCAGATGAACGGTGCAGCGCAGCCCCCTGTGAGGTTGCTGTCATTCCACCTTCTAAAGAGAGCCCTAAAGAGCGATATCCGTTATTTTCAAATCCGGCAGAAACCGTCATGTCAGCCAGACTGCCATTGTAATCGTAATAGCCATTAATCGAATGTTCGCCATCTGAAGAGGTACCGACATCGATATCGTAGTTACCATTCTCACCAATGTTGTCACGCCAGCCCACGCTCTGGCTTTGCGTTCCACCGGAGGTTTGACCGCTATAAGAGAGTGTTCCTTCGCCGAAAGGCAGTGACAAACTCAGGTAAACACCGTCATCTTTCGTGTGATCGTATTGCGTGCGATATCCGGTAAGGCTCACGCTGGCATTTTTAAACCGCCCCATATCGAAACTGCTCGAAAGCGAAAGATTCCACGTATTCGTCGCCGCCCGCTCCCAATAAGTCTGGTGGTTATAGCTCAGATATATCCCTGTATTGAGCTTTCTGAGTTGCTTTGCCACCGTGATGGTATATAACTCTTTTCCGTTCCCAGGATTGCTATAAGTTGACGTTTTAGCACTTAAAAACTGTGACATCGTCATATAGTTACGGTCAGAAAAGCGATAACCTGCAAACGTAATTTGGCTGTCGTAATCATCAAAGCGTTTGGAGTAACTCACACGGTATGAATTACCTTTTCGGGTAACGCTTTCACTTAATGTTGCTTTGGCTGAGGTAACATCCAGCGAGATTGCGCCAAAAGCGAGCAAATCTCGTCCCATACCCGCCGCAATGCTCAGATAGTCATCGGCAAAAAGCCCACCACCATAAACAGACCACCCGTTTGAAATCCCCCATGACACTTCACCCGTTATAAAATTAATATCTTGTGTATGGTGGTCGTAATCTGAAGGCTTACCCAATGCCAGCTTATAGCGGACGCTGCCGGGCCGCGTCAGGTAAGGTATGGTTGCTGTATCAACCTGAAACGTACGTTTAGTGCCGTCCTGCTCCTGAATAGTGACATCCAGCTTTCCCATTACCGCATTGTTCAGATCCTGAATACGGAAAGGTCCGGATGCTACCGTCGTTTCATAAATGACGCTGCCCTGTTGACTCACGGTTACTTTGGCATTGGTTTTAGCAACACCGACCACTTCAGGGGCATAACCCCTTAGGTTGGGTGCAAGTTGCGCATCATCAGATGTTAAGCTGGCACCGGTAAAACGAAACGCGTCAAATAACGTTGAGGGTAAATAGGCTTCGCCTACCATCAGTTCAGATTTAAGCGACTTTATGGCGCGAAAGAGATAAAACCGGTCCCACTTGAAATTTTTCTTTGTGGTGCCAGTTACACCAGATTGACGATCATAATCGCCCTGCCAGTTTGCACGTAAGCGCCAGGCGCCCACGTTTAATCCCGTCACTCCATTTCCACTCAAAGACTGCGCATCGGAACTGGTTCTTGACTGGGTATGTCTGGCGTTTAAATAGTAGTCAAGAATAAAACCGGGTACGCCATCATCCCAGCGTGAAGGGGGATCCCAGCTTTCAGATGTATATTCCAACAACGCCTGAGGGATACTTATTTTTAATACTCCGGTACCCAGATCTGGCCTGACAGTCATTCCTGGAAACGAGCTGACATCGAGGCATTGTTCATTGTGCCACCAGTGTGCTTTTTTTAATTCATTCTCTTTAAAGCCAAACCGACTGACTAAATCAGGTGATAAACAAGCCAGTGAATCATCAGGTTTATTTTCAGGAGCAATATAATTGATTTTTTCTTCAGGAAACTCTGATCTATTGGCAACCACATTAAACAGATAATCACCTGGCATTAAATAACCTGCACGAGAAAACCGATTAATATCTACCTCACCACGTTCCTTAACATCCAGCACATCGATATTAAATTCAACATCATCATTTTCTGCCATCACATAACCAGGTGAAAAAAGGACAGCTAAAACGGCCAGGGCGACAGGACAAAGAGATAGCCTGAGCGTGCTATTTTTATAATTTTGTTTTCTCATGATATTAATCGTCGAAAAAAACTCAGTAATAATCAACTTTGAAACGCACTACAGCATGAAATTTCCCAGAATGCATAGGGTGCGCATCGCCAACTAACCTCATTTGATAATTGAGTGTTTGCCGCCCTTTGGTTAGCTGGCCTGCCGGCATGGGTTCACCGGGAACAGCAAAATTGCCTGCCATATCCTGAATTTCAATTCCTATCCCGGTAACACCATTAACGCCAAATAACTTTCCGTCAGGTAATCCGTCAAATGTCACTATAAAATGACTTTTGTCTCCTCCTGGCGTACTGGCATCTGAAACAGAACAATTAATAAGGTGAATTGAAAAATTCCTGACAAAACCAGCACCATCGTGGATCAGCTCGCCTGTCGTTAATGCAGGAATATCGACGAGCTGCTCTCTGTCATTAACGGCTATAGCACAAGGTGCGTCGAGGATACTGCCTTGCATACCGACAACGCCATGTGCGTGATCCTGTGTAAAACATATTCCATATTCAGGTGCACAGAATGTCAGTATGAAAGGCAGCATCCAAAAATAAGTCTGCGACTTTATCTTCATAGAAAGTATTCCCTTCAAGGAACAGCATGAGCAGATCACTCTGCTCATGCAGACGAATGTTAATGAAAATATTAACGCTCGCTTACTGCCTTATTTATAAGCCAGAGTAAAGTTCGCTACAGAAGTGAAGTCACCGGGAACGATGGTCGCGGCTTTACCTTCAGTACCAGAAGCAACGTCACCCTGCAGGTAAGCTGAGAACGCCAGTGAGTTCACGCCGTCCTGAATATTCTGAGCAGGTGATGCTTCACCCAGTTTGATGATTTGACCTGCACCGTTAGTAATAGCGATTGATGCGCCACTTGCGGTACCGGTAATACCCAGCAGATCTTTGTTACCTGCAGATGCTGCCCCCGTGAAGGTTGCTGTTACGCTGCTTGAGGTTGCCGTGTCGCATTGTTCAAGTTTAATATTGAATGCTTTCGGTGCAGATTTTCCACCGTTTTTCAATGCAGCATTTGTTACTTCACCTAAATCAATAGTCTGGTTTGCAGATTCAGCCGCAATTGAACAAGGCGCATCAATAATTGAACCTTTGAAATTAATTTCACCATTACCTTGATCGGCAGCACTAGCGCCAAATGCAACCATCACTGCACACAGACCGATTGATTTAACCGCTTTATTCAATTTCATTACAACAATCCCTTAAACTTAGATTTTTTATAATGCGTCAAACGCATTCGCCGCTCATACGCTTAATAAAGAAGCGTGGTTGCAGAAGAGAACAATGTGCTTCTGAACGCAGAGAATATTAATCCTGTGCCCAATGAAATTGTCACCTAACCGAAGGAAACACTGAATAACGAGATATTCATTTATTGTTTTATTTTGGATGCAACAGCAACAGATCAATAGCACCACAAAAAACACTTAAAATAGAGTAAAATATCGCAAATAACTCAAAATACAAACAACAACCAAGCCATTAGACAGAAAAACCAGTCATTTTAACTTAAGTTATTCAAGGTAATTTAATTAACATAAATAGAACATCTTAATTAATAGATGGCAACATTGTTATTAGGATGTTTTCCCGGTTAAAGCCAGCCTGGACCGTAAAGGAGTACGCGCACCATTGCAGCGCTTTGAAAGGAAAAGTATTCCCTTCCAGCCTGGATGGCATTCAGAAATTTTTCATGCTCAGGTTTAGGACATGCTGTAAAGAATCCCCTTCTTTTTATGTCAGGTGAACGAAAGGGGAAGCGTGAAAGAAATAGCACATGCCTCAATAACGCGGTGTATGACCGCTGCCTGTGGAGAATATGAACAATAACGCTTTGGCAGGAACAGCTAACAACCCAGCAGCAGTGACCTGTGCCGAGCTGTTAAGAAACAGACAGATGTGGATACCTCAATAGTGGGTGCTAGCGTCCCAAATCCCGCAGCTTCTCACCCGCCATCAAATTCTTCTCAATCCGCTCCAGGGTCACATTCTTGGTTTCCGGCACCAGGTAAACCGTGATAACAATAAACAGCAGGTTAAACCCGGTATACAGCCAGAAGGTGCCCGCCGCGCCGATACTGCCCAACAGCGACAGAAAGGTCGCGCCGATAATCATATTCGCTACCCAGTTCGTGGTGGTCGAGCAGGTGATACCAAAGTCACGGCATTTGAGCGGCTGAATTTCAGAACACAGAATCCAGACGACAGGCGCTGCGCTCATGGCATATCCGCCAATACACAGCATGGTCATACCAACGGAAACCCAGGATAACCCGCTGCTGATCTCACCCTGCCCCGCTTTCATCAGGCAATAACCCAGTACCAGGGTGGCAAACGCCATGACGGAAAAGCCGATTTTCAGGACGGGTTTTCTGCCTGCTCTGTCCACCGTAAACACGGCAATAAAAGTGGCAAACATAAACGTCAGGCCGACCACGACCGTGGCAATCATTTGCTCCTGGGTACTTTTAAAGCCCGCCATTTTAAAAATCTGCGGCGCGTAATACATGATGATGTTCATGCCGGTAAACTGCTGCATGCCCTGTAACAACATCCCCAGGAATACCGCCCGTCTGACGTTGGGATTACGTTTGAATAATGCAAAGCCGCCCTGCTTCATGCGCAGGCTTTCACGTATTTCATTCAGCTCCTGGCGGGCCTTTTCTGAGGTATCCCGCAGCATCCGCAGCACTTCCTCTGCCTCCACATGCAGGCCTTTTGCCGCCAGCCAGCGCGGACTGTTAGGCAGGAAGATAACCATAATGAACAGGATAACCGCCGGTAAGGCCAGCACGCCCAGCATGGCGCGCCAGTTGCCACTGTAGCTGAACGCGGTATCGGACAGGAAAGCCAGCACAATGCCAAAGGTAATCATCAGCTGATAAAGGCTGATCATTTTTCCCCGCACGTTCTCCGTGGCCATCTCGGACAGATATAACGGTGCGGTATAAGACGCCACGCCCACCGCAACCCCCAGTAATACCCGAAAGCCCAGCAGCGCTTCCACACTGGTGGCAAAGGCAGAGCCAAGCGATCCCAGAATAAACAGCACGGCCCCGGCCATCAGACTGTATTTTCTGCCCAGGCTGTGTGACACCCAACCGTTGCAGATGGCACCAATAGCCGCCCCCAGCATCATGCTGCTCACCACCCATTCCTGCTCATGACTGCTTAAACGGAAGTGCTGAGTGATAAAGGGCAGTGCGCCCGAGATAACGCCGATATCCAGGCCAAAAAGCAATCCGGCCAGCGCCGCCGATATGGAGATAAACAGGTTCATACGCCGAACTTTTTGCTGGTGTTGGCTATTAATATTCAAAGTATTTACATGAGACATCATTAAGCTCCGCTTATACAGCATGCAATGTCCATACAGGATATAAAGCGGTGGCAAAGAAGGATGAGGGGAAATTCGTCCAGGATATGGACTATCCTACTGAGGCGAATATAAGTGTGACGGAGATCGCGCTAAGACGCGGCCTGTGTTTTTTGCATTTTATTTCAATCAGTTAAAAAATTTACATCTGACCAGTTATAGGTCGTTGCGGCCAGTCTGATTGTGCCCCGCACCGAACCGTAGCACTGATGCTGGTTGGCAATAAAAAACGCGCGCAGGCTGGCTGGTAAGGTCGCGGCCTGATAACGCAGCAAGGTGGTGTGCCAGAACACTGGCGGGCTGCTTTTTCCCGCATGCCTTTCTTGTAGCGGTTCACGCCATTCTCCCGACATTAATGTTTCCCAAAACAGCGCCCTTTCTGTCACGGCGAGCTCATCGGGTACGCCCGCCAGCAATAACTGGTCAGGAAGCGCCACCAGCCGCAGCATATCGACCTGCAGGTGGCGATGCTTAACGCTTTGATTGAAGGCTTTTTCCAGGCTTAGCGTAGCAGGCATCGCTTCACGGCGCTGATACTGTGCAGGCGTGACGGGAAGAAAGGTCACATGGAAATTATCTGGATGCATATTATCCGCCCTGGGATCTCCTGCAGTCAGTGCGCCCAGCTCGTGGAGTAATGCGATTATTGCCGGATTCAGTGCAGGCTGGATGCCGCTGGTCAGTGCGTATAAATGTTCCGGGTAAAAAGATTTCGTTGCCGTACACGCCGAAGACGCATTCGCGCCCTGCCATTGGGTCAGCGTTTGGCGGGATCGTGCCGCGTAAATGCTTTCAAGATGATGACACAGTTCCAATACATTCTCCTGATAAGCGTGAAGTGAGGCGGCATCATGTTATCCCCTCATTGATGACAGCCTTAATACTCCCGCTGAATTTTACACGCTTTTTGCAGTAACGTGCGTTTGCTTAGTCCATGACATTATGGCTCCCGCCGGTTATGTAATACCCGGCATTTCCCGGCTGCCGACAGGCAGGATTGATGTCCTTCTTAAAGCCGAAACGTTTATTTTTAAACGATCGCCCAATGATATAGTGCTGACATCCTGAAATAAGCGGCGACTACCCGATGGAAAACAGGCTTTTTTCGACAGCGCGTATTCGAATTTGCGCACCCAGAGCGGAAGATATCGACACCATGGCATTGTGGTATCAGGACGATGTCTATCTTCGTTGCGTAGACACAGAGCCTGCTTTTCCGCTTTCTGCAGAGAAACTGGCCAAAATCATGCTTCCCGCTGACAACGATTTTTATTTTCATATCAGAACAAAGGCCGATGACCGCCTGATTGGATTTGTCACATTGCACAGTATTGAATGGAATAATCAGCAGGCAAGCCTGGCAATGGGTATTGGACAGGCAAAAGATCGCGGACAGGGTTTTGGTGATGAAGGCCTGAAATTAATCATGCGCTATGCCTTTATGGAACTCAATTTGCATCGTCTGAGTCTGGAAGTCATTTCCTGTAATGCTCATGCGCTGAGTCTTTATGAAAGGAATGGGTTTGTTAAAGAAGGCGTGATCAGGCAGGCCGTTTATCGTGATAATAAGCGCTCCGATCGCGTGGCGATGGGTATTCTTCGCCCTGAATGGCTTGAAAATAATGGTCTGAACCCTATTAACTGAGCATAGTCAGTTCACCCACATCAAATAGCCGATGAGTCATCAGGCATTTTTTCTCCTGGCTTAAAACGGACAACGCGGTGCCGTCTGGTTAACCTTAACGTGCTGGCGGACAGCCTGGTCGCGTCTTAACTGATCCTTACATAACCCTTCTGCCGCACGCCATGGCGCATATTTTCTGTATCCTCCTCGCAGTGCCATTTTTCATACCGGATCATCGCCGTGCTAAGGCAATCTGACCCGCTATTCGGGTGAGGCTGAGCAGATTCAACGGTTGAACTAAGCGGCGCGCGAAATCAGGCTGATTTTCCCGTCCTTCCTTTGCCTGAGCCCTGATTCTGCTGCCGACATCCTCGAACGCTGTAATGCGGGATTCGCGATGCGGCCTGCGTTTGCCATCTTCAACACAGACAGCCATCGCCGCATTGACTTCGCGGAAATACAAACCAGGCTTAAGAGGTCATTTTATTGTCCCTTTAATGCTCAAGAGGAAAGCCATGAAAAGCGTATTTGCCGGTTTATTCATCATCTCCAGCCTGCTCGTCATGTCAGGTTGCCAGCAGGAAAGCGGCGCCATAGGTAATGATGGTCGTCCTCACGCGCCAAGCGGACAATCCGTTCCCGGCGGGCCATTAGGCAAAGGGCCGGTAGGCCAACCGCAGTCTTAAGAAAATCCGGCCCTGAGCCGGTTTTTTCTTTCCCACCTTAATTTCAGCTTACCTTTTCTCTTCGTCCAACTTGCCACGCTCGGTGCCTGACAGCCGCTGCGCTTAGTTTTCACGCCTATCCTTAGCCCGCGCAGTTCTGGAATAGTCGAGTAAACTTGATGATACCGGCGAGGAGAAAAACGTGCATGAATGCGTCGCCTTTCCTGCAGCATGCGCAAAACACAGCCTGTGACCGAACCCCATAACAATAACAAGGTGCGAACATCGATGAAAAAGATCGCGATAATCGGCGCCGGGCCAACCGGCATTTACACGTTTTATTCACTTCTGGGCCATAACGTGCCGCTTGCCATTTCCGTTTATGAACAAGGCGACGAGGCCGGCGTCGGCATGCCTTACAGCGATGAAGAGAACTCCCGGATGATGCTGGCAAACATCGCCAGTATCGAAATTCCCCCGGTGTTTATGACCTATATCGACTGGCTGCGCGCCCAGAGTGACAGCCATCTCAGGCGATATAATGTCGATCCCGGCGCTCTGCATATTCGCCAGTTTCTGCCGCGTATCCTGCTTGGCGAGTATTTCCGCGACCAGTTTCTGACACTGGTTTCCCGCGCCACAGAGCAAGGCTTTGAGGTAAAAATCCATGAGCGTTGTCAGGTCACCGATCTTGAGGCGACCGATGCAGGGGTAAAACTCTGGACGCAGGGCGAAGACTCACCTGAAACCTTTGATCAGGTGGTGATCGCGACAGGTCACGTCTGGCCGGACGACAGTGCGTCTACCCGCACCTATTTCCCCAGCCCCTGGTCTGGCCTGATGGAGGCCAGAATACCGGCCTGTGATGTCGGCATTATGGGCACCTCGCTGAGCGGCATTGATGCCGCCATGGCCGTGGCGATCCAGCATGGTGAGTTTGTGGAAGCCGATGATGAAGAGATCACCTTTACGCTGGATAAAGGCCATGAGGCGCTGAAGATCGTCCTGATGTCCCGTTCGGGCATTCTGCCGGAGGCCGACTTCTATTGCCCGATTCCCTATGAGCCGCTGAACGTGGTAACAGAGAGCGCCATCGACGACGCGATTGCTGCGGGCGCAGAGGGATTGCTCGATCGGGTGTTTGCGCTGATGGTGAAAGAGCTTGAAGAGGCGGCACCTGCGTGGAGTGAAGCGATTGCGTTGAAAACGCTTGATGTCGACCGTTTTCCGGAAGCCTGGTTTGCCAACCGACAGAAGCAGGACCCTTTCCACTGGGCCAGCACCAATCTGAATGAAGTTGAACGCAATAAACGCGACAGGCGAACCGTGCCGTGGCGCTATACCATTCTGCGGTTGCACGAAGTGGTTGAGGAAATCGTTCCCTTTCTTAACGAAAGTGACAGTAAACGCTTTTCAGGCGGCCTCGCCAAAGTGTTTATCGATAACTACGCGGCGATTCCTTCACAGTCGATCCGTCGGTTGCTGGCACTACGCGAGGCCGGCATTATCAGCATCCTTGCACTCGGCGAAGAGTATGAACTGCAAAGGCAGCAGACGAAAACGCGCATCGTTACCGGGGAGCAACAGCTCACGTTTGACGTGTTTATTGATGCGCGAGGACAGAAGGCGCTCAAAACTAAAGATCTGCCATTTGCCACACTGAAACAGCAGATCCAGCGCTGCGGCGATGAGATTCCTGATGTGGGTGATGATTATACCTTGCTGTCTCCCGCTTCCGCCCGGGGACGCATCGCCTTTGCCGCATTGCCCTATTTGATGCATGACCAGCCCTTTGTGCAGGGGCTGACGGTCTGTGCCGATATCGGGGCGGCCATTGCCAGTGCAATCGTTGAAACGCCCTCGCGCTCGCGGAAACGGCTGGCGTATGTTGAACTTTGAGCACAGTGTTTGCGATACAGACAGTCATTTTGCCGTGCAATTTCTGGTTGACCGCTTCATGCTTTGTACTGCGTTTACATAAGCTTTCGGATACGGGCATATCGCTATGAAAAGATATGCCCGCTAACGAGAATTCAACTTAGCTGCGCCTGGCCCTTTAACGCGTATGTTTAGCCGCACGCTATCCGGTCTGATGTGTGAATCGGTCTGATACAACAAATAGTAAAACAATGCTCCTGGAGGCTGTCATCACCGTGACGGAATTCATAGCTTATATACTGAATAGCCGGCCCCGGCATTCGCCTAATGGCGAATAAAATGTAGTGAGACGGGCCACCTTCCCTGTGTTGAGCTTAAGCCTTATTAGCAGCCCCAGCTTTTACCCTTCTCTTTACCTTATGCTCACGCATTTCTCTCGATTCCCTCAGATCAATTGACCGTTAAGCCTGGTGGTACGTACGTAAGCATTGCTCATTCACGCTCTCGAACGGAAACAGTTAGAGTCACTCTTACTCCTCACTAAACCAGAGAGGCTTAATAGAAAAAATCATCCACATTATTTACGAAGATCATTATCAGAAAATTGAAAACCGTGTTGGCTTCATAAAACTTCACCTGACATTGAAACAAGGATATTTTGTATGAAAACCAAAATTAATGCCTTATTACTATTATCCCTATTTTCTTTTGGCAGCCAGGCTGCATCATTTACAATTAATGCAAAAGATCACTGCATCTACCCGCCATTAAGTAACGTCAGGGTGCAATCAGGTACCGCATTACAGTTTCAGTTGCAACCGGGTACCTATACTATGTCCTTGCTCTCAAATAACATGAGTTGTGCAAATGGTTCATTAAGCGATGGCTGCCAAATCAGCTCCGTCTATTTACAAGGCGGTTTAGGTAATGCTCGCTGGGGCACCACCGTTGGTAGCGCGCCCATCACCGTCAACGTGCCTACTACCGCAACCTTTATGGCGTTTGTGACAGACGATAACTGCGTTGACAATACAGGTAGTGCAACCATACAAGCAGATAAAGTTTCAAATTAATATATTCCGCGAGCTGTCTTATTGAGGCGACTCGCGGAATTTTTTTAAACTTAAGCCTTTTAAATAATCTATAAAAAAATCATTTTATATAATTTTCACGCCGATTTAATCAGTGCTGCGCCGCAATATTAGCCTCTTAGCAGCTAAAAGAAATTTTGATTATTCCAGCCTCAACAACGGCCTGTAACCCAACATATCCCGGAACGTACAAAACTCAGGCGCGCCCAGCTTAATAACCGGGGAAACCCGCATCAGTTTTTCCAGATACGTTGCTCTTAACATCTGCAGCAGGCAGAGCTCCTCATCGACCGGTTTGTGGATGAGGTAGGACACGCTGATATGAAACTCGTAGACATCGTGATTGCTTCGTCTGCAGTGTAGTGTGCTGCTGAGCGCGTTCCGGAGTGAACGTATTTTGCTATTTTCCGCCCAGTCCAGGGGTGCCAGCGACAGGGAAACACCTTGCTTTAGCGCAATTCCGCCAATGCGCATCTGCAAAGGTAAAGAAGATGTTAGCCTGAAATCTGCCAGTTTTGCGGCAAACAGCCGATCGCACTCATCCATCGAAACATCAAGATTCAGATCTTGTGGCCAGGCCGGATGATACCGTGCCCGATCGTTGGCACCATTAAACACCGTCATGTGATAGCTCGACGGCGGCAGAAACGCATAACAGCGACCCAATCCTGCGGCTTTCATCGCGTCCACCATTTCGCCAGTTACACCGACCATCTCACTGTCCTGGGCCAGATGACAAATCAGCGTGTTTCCTCTGAAAGGCAGTACCTCACCTTTAGCGTTAAACTTTTCACCGATGGCATTCTCTTTCCACCCTTCCTGCTCCAGCACTTCTGACATGATTTAGGCTCCCGCGCATGATCGTGAACGCTTATCTGTGGCGTTTTAATGTCTGGACTGGCATGACCACAGGCGATGTTATGACGTGAGGCCACAACGCTCTTTATGGCTCCCCATCTTCAGGATACCGCGCGATCATGACCGTTATCAGACAGCAGTGCCGGTGGAACAGGAGCGGGTAAGCAAGGCGTGGTTTTAAACGCACGGGTTCAGGACAGCGAGCGGGGGTTAACCCAGAGCAGGCAAAAAAACAAAACGGGATGTCATGCCATCACCGCCCAGCGCTATCGACGTCCTGACTATTTTTTCCGTAACAGAAAAACAGCAATTGCGGTTAGCACGCCCATCAGTGGCATAGCGATAGCGCCCGAGAAAAAGTCGTAATGGTCATGGCGATTACTCCGGCGAATATCAGCAAAGCGGTTAAGCGCCTGATTGCTGTTAATCGCACTCACCTCTTCAAATTGTTTTTCATAGCCCTTTTCTTCCAGCAGATAAGCGCCGTCCGCATCATTTCTTTCCAGAACAACGATGTGCTGACCTTTTTGATAGAAACAGTAATCGGGCATTTTACGATTCGCCTGAAAGGGAAGTGAGAAATGAGGCTATCCTGCCCGGGCTGATGGTGTAAATACATATTCTTCCCCTGTGCGTCAGCCACCAGCCTGAACCGGATTACACATTATGCGCTGAGACCGAATGATGCTCACTGCTGAAGGTATTACCGGCCTGGGCATTTACTCTTTGAAAATGCGGTTCGGCATGATTCTCCCTGGGCGTTACAACGACGGGCTTACCGGATGTTAATCCAGTGATAGTGTTTTGCGAATTGCCGGATTCACCCGCGTCCGCTTTCGCGGGAATGGATTTTACCGAATCCTCAGAAGGCGTATAAAGCGCCTGCTGCAGGGTGCTTTCATTTTGTGAAAGGCTCTCATCCACCTGCGCCAGCTGGCGGCGCATAACGTTGAGCTTAACGGCGGTCGCCAGGGGTATTTGAAGCTGTTGATCGTTCAATACGCTTAACTGCTGGCGGGCACCATACTGCTGCTGTAACAGCGCACGGTACTGGCTCTCATAACCCCATACGGTCGATTGCTCCTGCTCAAACTGAAGCGTGGAGATGTACCCCTTTGCTAACAACGGCCGCCATTTGTTGACCAGCTTTTGAGCCATACCGATTTGCGCCGATTCAATTTTAATTTGCTCTGCCAGCTGTGCAAGTTGACCATTCAGCATGGCTTGCTGGAAACGGCTGTCGCTGACCTGCTGAAACGCGAGTTGTTGGGTATGATCGATGTCCTGAAGCAGGCTGCTCTGTTCAAGCTTTAGCTGCGCACTGACCAGCCGAATCTTTTCCGCCGCCAGTTTAGCCTGGGCAGAGGCAAGCTCAAGTGAAGCTGTGGTGAGCGCAGCCTGGCGCTGGCTCAGCGTGGCATCTGAAGCTGCGCTGGAAGTAGGCGGTCGTGGTAGCGTGGCATGCGTTGCTGCCGCCAGCCGCGCGTGCAGAGGGTGGCTTTGCACGAAGCAGATCACGGTCATACTTCCCAGTACAAAAGACACCCAGTTTCGCCGGAGTAAAAGCACCCAAGGGGACAGCGTTTCACCGCACTCAGCGCTGGAAGAGTCAACTATCTGCTTCTTAAAAAATGGCTTTTCCATTTTTTACCTTCAAATAAGTGCGTGGGGATATTACTGGGCAAGGCACCCGGTCACAGATGTTTTATACGTGCAGTTTATTCAAGGTGGATCGGATCATTGATTTACCTCAGCGCATAACATCCCATTTCCGCATGCAGTTTTAAAACAGAAGAACATTTCCAGTCGTTACCTTTTGCAAGCGAGTTTCAATCGGTGGGATTTAGCTGGGCGAAAATGTGCGTTGACTGCGTGGTGAAAGGGCGTTTTCCGTCGCTGACAGGAAAGGCCGGAGATTGCACCAGGCGATCAGGGGCCAGAATCTGGCCCCTGATGAGTTAAAAGCGCCGTCCGGATAAGGGCGAGCAGCGACCAGCCTTACTTAACAAGATAAAGGTCCTTGGTGTAGTAGAACCCCAGGTGTGAGGGTGCATAACCGCCGACCTTTGGATTGACCAACTTGTTGAGCGCACCATAGAAAACCGGTATGACCGGCGTATCTTTCGCGATAATGTCGCTGGCTTTCTGGTAGTCCTGGGTTACAGCATGGGGATCGGTATCCATCCCCGCGGCTTTTACGGCCGCATCAAACCCTGTGCTGGCATAGCCTGAGCTATTTTGGCTGTCGCCACTGCGGAAGGTATTTAAAAAGGTAGAGGGCTCACTGTAGTCACCAATCCAGGTATAGCGCACCAGATCATATTGTCGCTGATGCATGGTATCTAACATGGTTTTCCATTCCTGGTTTTGCAGAGTGACCTTTGCACCTAATGTTTTACCCCACATGGAGGCCGCGGCAATAGCGATACGTTGGTTATCCTGATTGGTGTTGTAGAGCAGAGTAAAACTCAGAGGATGACTGGCGGAAAAACCGGCTTCATTGAGCAGCACCTGCGCTTTTTTTACCCGTTGCGCCTGCGTCCAGCCGGCCCACTCAGGCGGCGACAGCGTGACCTCCCCCATGGACAGAGGGAGAACGGTATAAGCCGCTTTATGTCCCATGCCAATGACTTTATCGGCGATGATGCCTTTATCCAGTGCCAAATCCAGCGCCTGACGCACGCGAGCATCGGTAAAGGGCGGTTTATGCGTATTAATTTGAAAGTAGAACACGCTATAAACAGCCGTGCTGTGAACCTCTTTGGGCCGCTCTTTTTTCATCCGCGCAAAATCAATGGCGGGAATATTCTCCGTAATCGTAATACCGCCAGCCAGGTAGCGGTTAAGCTCGGCTGAAACGTCGTGAATGGGTAAAAACGTCACCCGGTTAATTACGGTATGGGCATTATCCCAGTAACGATCGTTACGGGTCAGCGTAATTTTTTCATTTACCACCCACTGATCCAGTTTATACGCCCCGCTGCTGACCATGTTGCCCGGTCTGATCCAGGCATCGCCAAACTTTTTAATATTGTTTTCGCTGACCGGGAACAGGGAAGGATGCGCAACAAACTGCAGAAAATAGGATACCGGTTGATCCAGGGTAACCTGCACGGTGTGAGCGTCTAACGCTTTTACGCCCAGGCTGTCAGACGGGCTTTTACCGCCCGTTACCGCATCGGCATTAAGGATGTGCGCATAGTTAGCAAAAGACGCATAAGGCGAAGCGGTTTTTGGATCGGTCAGACGACGCCAGCTGAAGACGACATCTTCGGCGGTGAGAGGCGATCCGTCTGACCATGTCAGCTCAGGGCGAAGATGAAAGGTCCACACTTTGTTGTCGGTCGTTTCCCACGAACTCGCCAGTCCTGGCATGATTTTGCCCTCAGGATCTGTCCGCACCAACCCTTCAAACAGATCGTTAATCACAGCAAAAGCATCATTGGTTTCGGCTTTATCGACATCCAGAGTTGAAGGCTCATCACCGTTGCCCCGCACGATCTCCTGCACAGGGGCCAGCGCAACGCCATTGGGTACATTTGCCCCAAAGGCCACCGAAGAGAACGACAAACTCGTAAAAATTGCAGGTAAACACAGGCGGGCAACATATAAACGGCTCACGGACATTCGTCTGATTCCTTTTTTGCTAAGTGATAATGTGACTTCGTACCACGACCATTGCAATTTGTGGGCCAGGGGCGAGGGTTTGTGCCATGCCAGTCTGCGGTCGGTTCACGACTAAAACCGCGTAGCGGTGCACACTTCTGATGCAAAGAAGCACGTCACCGCTCAAATGTGACGCCGGGGTGAACCCTGGATTGCGTTACTCCGCCTCACGGGCGCATCTGTTTTGTGCACCGAGACAAATATGTGCACCGGGACAAATAAGGGCGGCCTGCGGTAATACACGCCGTGGTCTGCTTTTAAGATGATGGGCAACACCGCTAACAGCTTGCCCTGACCTTCATAAGGTAAAGCCCGCAACACAGGCAGATAAAACAAGTTGGCTGTCGGTCTGCGCCCCGCACACGTAGGTTAACGAAACTTTTACGTTATCCTGCCGAGCCTTTTTCATCCGCCACATACTTGTACAGGCAGGGCCTGATAGAGTCATTCACATCAATCAGGAGCCCGTATGAAAAAAGTGATTCTGTTCGTTATCGCGTTAGCAAGTGTTTCTGCCCTGTCGGGCTGCATCTGGCCATACTGGGGACCCGGCGGCGGCCCGGGACAGATGGGACCAGGTGGCGGTGGCGGTCCTGGCGGCGGTCCGCACAGGTAACCCATAATGGCCTCGCCTTGAGGCCATTATCCCTTTGCCGATAAGGATTATTCTGACATTCCAGCCAGGCCCTCTTCCCGCCCTTGCCTTTGCTGGAGATTCCCCGCTTTTCATGACAAACTTGAGCACATCTTAAGGATAAGGAATGTGTACGATGTCAGGCTCAAACATCGCTTGTCTGTTTACGGAAGGTCAAATCACACTGCCTGAGGATTATCAGGACCGCACGGTTAATGCTTTCACCGCTTCTGCTGCCAACGCCCCCGCTTTTACTCTCTCACGCGATACGCTCGCCGACGGTGAAGCGCTGCCTGCGTACATCGATCGTCAGTTAACGCTGATGCAAAAACACATTAAGGGATGGAAACAGACTGAACGCGGCCCTGCCGTACTGGGTGACGATCTGCTTAAAGGCGAATGCGTGCACGCTAATTTTTTGCGTGACGGCAAACGCACCTGGCAACAGCAGTCGGTCTTCACGCCGGATAATCACAAAGTGCTGGTCTTTACCATGACCTCCATGTCCGCCATCAGTGACGCTGATCAGGCACAGTTTCAAACGCTGCTTAAAAGTTTTCGCTTTAACGCTTAACGACAAGGGCAATCATCATGTTTGAAGCTGCACGCCTCGGCGATGATATCGGTCACTCTCATGCGCTGGCAGGCATGATTGCGGGTACCCTCGTCGGTGGATTGATCGCTGCGGCAGGCGGTATTGCGGCGGGTGCATTGATGGTCGCCGGCCTAGGCGCATCCTGTCTCGGCGTTGGCGTATTGTTGGTTGGGCTCAGCATCGGCGTGGGTTATCTCACCGGAGAACTGGCTACCGCCGCCCGGGATGGGATAGCGGATGCTGGCGCGGCCAGCATCACCAAAAAAGGCACGATTACTACCGGCTCACCCAACGTGTTTGTTAACAGTAAACCTGCCGCTATGGCCACCAACAGCATAGTGGCCTGCTCGGACGATGGTCCGCAGCAGATGGCGGAAGGTTCCTCCCGGGTTTATATCAACGGCCTGCCTGCAGCACGTATCGACGATCGCACCACCTGCGATGCAAAAGTGATGACGGGCTCTGACAACGTCTACATCGGCGGCGAACCTGAGCAAACGCTCCCCATCAAGCCTGAAGTGCCTGAATGGGCCTATAAAGCATCGGACCTCACTCTGCTGTTTGCCGGCCTGGCCGGTGGCGTGGGCGGTGCGGCTGGCAAAGTCGGGGCGCTGGGTAAATTACTGAGCAAGATTCCCGGCATCAACAAAATCGCCCGAGTGGCCTGCCGTGCTGGTGCCTTGATGACCGGTGTGGCGGCCGCAGGTATTGTTGCCCGTCCGGTGGATATTGTCAGCGGCCAGAAATTTCTCAGCGGCGACGATGAGCTGGATTTTGTGCTCCCTTCCCGGCTGCCCGTTAGCTGGCAGCGTTACTGGCGCAGCGGTAATCCCGGCGACAGCATATTGGGCCGTGGCTGGAACCTGTTCTGGGAAACCCGGCTGGAGCGCTATCAGGATGGACTGGTCTGGCGCGCGCCCTCCGGCGATTACGTCTCTTTCCCTCGGGTACCAAAGGGACAGCGGACTTACTGCGAAGCGGAAAAACGCTGGCTGGAACATCACCGTGACGACAGCTGGTCGCTGTATGACATCAGCGGCGAGCGCTGGCATTTTATGCCATTGCCCGACGACGGCCCCTCTCTTCCCCTTTGCCTCACCGACCCCTGCGGCAACCAGATAACCTTTGACTGGAACCCCGATCATACGTTGAACGCGCTGACAGACAGCGCCAGTCAGCGCGTGGTATGTCGCTATGCCGATAACAGGCTTAGCGGAGCCTGGCTGGATGACGAAATTTGTCTGGTCAGTTACGCTTATGACGATATGGGCCAGCTCGTTACGGTAACGGGCCGGGGCGGTAGCGTGCGTCGACGCTTCCAGTGGCGCGACGGCCTGATGGTCGCTCATGAAGATACAAACGGCCTGCTGAGTGAGTATCGCTGGCAGACAATTGATGGTTTGCCCCGTGTGGTGGCCTTCCGTCACAGCGGCGGCGAGCAGCTGGATTTTGAGTACGATTTTGATAATGGCACCCGACGCGCGCGGCGTGATGACGGCGTTGAGGCGCACTGGTTGATCGACGATGACGATAACGTCGCCCGCTTTACCGATTTCGATGGTCGCCAGACAATGCTGGTTTATCGCGCGGGCGAGCTGTGCGATGTCATTATGCCCGGCGGGGCTATGCGCTGCAGCAACTGGGACCGCTATGGTCGCATGACGCAGGAGATCGACCCGGTTGGACGACGAACCACCCGGCACTGGTTCCGCATGACCGATCGTATCCTCCGTACCGATTATCCCGATCTTACTGCTACCCAGGCGGCTTACGATCTTAACGTTCGCCTGCTCAGTGAAACTGATGCGCTCAATAACATCACCACCTATCACTATCCTGATGACACAGAAGTGCTGCCAGACAGCATCATCGATGCAACGGGCGGCGTGGTAAAGCTGGAATGGAACCGGCAAGGGCTGCTGACACGGCGTACCGACTGCTCCGGCAGCGTAACGACGTTCAGCTATGACCGATTTGGTCAGCTTATCCGCAGCGTAGATGCTGAAGGCCATGTTACAGCGCGCGAATGGAATGACAGTGGGCAACTGTGCGCCATCATTCATCCGGACGGCAGCCGTGAAACCCTGCACTGGAATCACCAGGGGCAGCTCAGCGCGTGGCGCGATCCGCTGGAAGCCGAGGTGCGCTGGACCTATAACGCGCTGGGTTTACCGGTGAGCCTGACAGACCGGATTGGTCGCACACGTCGCTGGCATTATGATGCACGTGGCAATGTGCTCCGTCTGGAAAACGGCAACGGCGGTGAATACCGATTTACCTGCGATCCGCTCGGTCGTCCATTGAGTGAAATCCGACCCGATAAAACCTCGCGTAATCTGGAATGGAACGCGCAGGGTTTTCTCAGCGGTTTACAGGAAAACGGCAAGCCCGCTCTCGATGGTGGCGCAGCCCGTCGCTGGCAGCACTTTCGCTACGACGACAGCGGCCTGATGACCGGACGCACGACGCAGCATGCCGAATACCACTATCGCCGCCACCGGAGCGGACAGCTCGCCGGCCTGGTTCGTATCCCGACCGCAGAGGGGATCGCACTCGGTATCGAAGAGGATGAAATCGCCTTCACCTATGACGCAGCAGGCCAGTTATTATCCGAATCCGGTATAAACGGAAAACTGGATTACGAATGGGATGCCCTCGGCAACCTCACCCATCTGACCCTGCCGGGGGAACAGCAGCTTGCCTAGCTGCATTATGGCTCTGGCCATGTCAGCGCCATCCGCTTTAATCAGCAACTGGTCAGTGAATTTACCCGCGACCGCCTGCACCGGGAAATTCGCCGCAGTCAGGGCGCAAGGGAGCAGGCGCGCCAGTACGACAGCCTTGGCAGGCGCACGATGCAGCGCAGTGAATTGCATAGCGAGGTGCTCCTACCGGAAAAAGCCATTCTGGAACGCGCTTTCCGCTATTCGGCACGCAGTGAACTGGAGTCTGTCAGTGATACGCTGCGCGGCGACATTATCTATGGTTACGATGATGAAGGCCGCCTGCTGAAGCACTATGAAGCCAGACAGGGCCACAGCACGTCGCATTTTGCTTACGATAACGCGGACAACCTGGCGGCAAACGACGATGCACTGCACGCGTTGCCGGTTACCGACAACCGGCTGCATCACTGGCAGAATCTGTTTATGAAATATGACGGCTGGGGCAACCTGGTCCGTCGCCGTAGCGGCCTGCATGAGCAGCATTTTACCTATGATGCCGAAAACCGGCTCATCACCGCCAAAGGCAATGGTCCGGACGGCGAATTTACCGCACACTATCATTACGATGCGCTGGGCAGACGCACCCGCAAAGTAGTCAGAAGCCGGCACGATCGCAAAGAAACCCGTTTCCTCTGGCAGGGCTATCGTCTGTTACAGGAGCAGCAGGATAACGGCCAGTGCCAGACCTATGTGTATGATCCCAACGAGGCCTGGAGCCCGCTGGCGCGCATCGACCATATGGCAGACGGCGGTCGGGGCGATGTATTGTGGTTCAATACCGATCTCAATGGGGCACCGCTGGAGGTAACCGATGAACGCGGCGACATCCGCTGGAGCGGCCAGTACGGCAGTTTTGGTGAAGTGCGCCGGCAGACAGAGGGCTTTACCCGGCTGGCGAAACAGTCTGCCCTGCCCCATCAGCCGCTGCGTTATGCGGGCCAGTATGCGGACAGCGAAACCGGTCTACACTACAATCTGTTTCGCTATTACGACCCGCAGGTGGGACGGTTCACGGTTCAGGACCCGATAGGGCTGGAAGGCGGCTGGAACCTGTATCAGTATGCACCGAACCCGCTGAGCTGGGTGGATCCGCTGGGGTTGAGTAATATTCCCACAACCTTCAGGGCTATGTTTAGGGAAGCTAAAAGGAAATTAGGTATACCTAAAAATACGAATACACCACAAGCTGTAAAGGTTTTCGACGCTAAATATGAAAACAGAACAGTATGGGAATTTAACCACAACGGCGATAAGAAATATATCATTATGCATGAAGATGACAAATTTGGCCGGGGGCCTCATTTACACACTGCTGATGATTTGCATGGGAATCCATTAGAGAAAAATGTTCGTTACAATCAGCACTCCGGACATATACCTGAAAGTAAAACTGGAATCACAAATATGCGAGAAAAAAAAAGATGCCCCTGACATTACAAGAGAAATTAAAGGAAGCAAAAAAAAAGGGTCAGTTAAAGAAATTGATCGAACTTATAACTTCAGAAACTGGATGCAGGCAAGATAGCATCGAAGTTAGTAGCATCTCTTATCAAGAGGTAGTAGATCATGTTTACGATCTCTTAGTGCTTGAAAAAGATATATTTGACATTAACCCGCAAAAAGAATGCTTTCTAAAATTCATCAATTCGATCCCAAGTATTGAATATCTGATCACATACTTCGTTACTGAAAGCAATGTATTTTTTTTAAAAATAAAATGTGGAATTATCAAAGATAATCCAGAATTTTTTTTGAGTGGCGTTGACACTATGAAAAATAGTAGAGACAGAATCTTTATCAAAGAGGATTTCAGCAGAGGCTTTGTTGTGCTTAGTAGCGAATATGGCATTGAAAAAGCCAAATGGTAGTTATTGAAATTATTATCATTAAGGTAAAATTTAAATATTCATCTCAAATCAATATCAAATATTTTTTTATAAATTATATAAGGGTTCTTTGCCACACTCAGGAGCAATTAATTTATTTTATGGAAAAATATTACAGAAACCCGATTACTCTGGCAGGGCTATCGTCTGTTACAGGAACAGCAGAATAGCGGCCAGTGCCAGACCTATACGAGGCCTGGAGCCCGCTGACGCGCATCGACCATATGGCTGACGGCGGACGGGGCGATGTATTGTGGTTCAATACCGATCTAAATGGGGCGCCGCTGGAGGTAACCGATGAACGCGGCGACATCCGCTGGAGCGGCCAGTACGGCAGTTTTGGTGAAGTGCGCCGGCAGACAGAGGGCTTTACCCGGCTGGCGAAACAGTCTGCCCTGCCCCATCAGCCGCTGCGCTATGCGGGCCAGTATGCGGACAGCGAAACCGGTCTACACTACAATCTGTTTCGCTATTACGACCCGCAGGTGGGACGGTTCACGGTTCAGGACCCGATAGGGCTGGAAGGCGGCTGGAACCTGTATCAGTATGCGCCGAACTCGCTGAGCTGGGTGGATCCGCTGGGGTTGAGCAATTGCGGTGCTCCAAACAAAAAGACATCTTATGAAGGTATCAGTCGCAGAGATGCGTTCAGGCAAGCTAAAAGGGATGCTGGAATACCAAATAATCAGCAACCAACTAAAATTCTGCGGCCTGAATTAAGGGATGGTAACGGCAATGTAGTAATCGGCAAAGATAATCTGCCGATAAGAACGCGAGAATATCATTTTGAAAACAAAGACAATAAAACTGTGTTGATACAGGAGCACAGTTTAGGCCACCAAAAAGCCCCCCCTGGACATGGTGCAGAACCTCACTTTAATACCCGAACCATTGAAAGGCCAGATGCCGGAAACTTTCCTGGAACGCATGGCCACTATAATTTCCCGTGGAGTAATTAACATGAACCTAATAGATTTAATTAGTTACAATAATTTTTTAAAAAAAATATTCCCTGATGGAATTGAAAGTAATGTTCTTATTGGAAAACTATCACTCGAGTTAGGAGGCCGCCTTGCATTAAACATTCATACCAAACAGAAACCTGCATTTGAAATAGCCAAATGGGGAAAGTGGGGTGTTGATTACAATGTAATTGTCATACATGCTTTAGGTGGAAAGGGTGATATTGTTAACATAAAGAAATGGAGTAAAATAGAATACGCTCATTTATCAATAAATAAAAATGGTAGCGTATATGACTTACAGCAAACTGGCCTTCATCATGAACTATTCTTTTCCGTCGATGTTTTAACTTTTCAAAATTGCACTACATACTTAGAACAAGAAGACATCTTATAAAGGGGGCAGCCGCAAGGATGCCTTAGGCAAGCTAAAAGGAAGACTGGAATAACAATGAATCAACACTATGGCCCTATCACAAAATCCGATCTATTAGATGGGAGTGGTAAAAAATCATTAGGCAGTACTGGCCAGCCAATTAAAAAAGGCATTCCGAATTTGTTGGTAAAAAAGGTCAGTCCGTTCTTCTACAAGACCATAGTTTAGGACATGCCAAGGCTACTTCTGGTCATGGGGCTCAACCTCATTTTAAGGTCAGACCTCTTAAAAACCTGAATGCTAGTTCAGTTCCTGGTACTCATGGCCACTATAATTTCCCGTAAGGTATTTCTATGTGGTTTAAAAATGCGATAGGTAAAGAAAAAATTCAATTCATTTTCGGCAATGAATTGAACATTAAAAACATCGAAATTTCAAGTTTTTCATTGGAGCGCTTTTCAGACTTAAAAATTCATTTCTTTTGTAGGGAAATACCGAAAAAGCATCCTGAAAAATGGAAGAAGGATGGATTCAATGCACTTAGCCTGGTGATTAACTTTGGAGATGTTATCCATTTAAATGCCACTGGTTCTGGAATCGGCTTCTTTGCTCCCCGAAAATAAAGTCCTTTGAAAATTATTCAGAAATAAAAATAAAAAATAACGAGCTCGATTTTTATTGCAAATCAAAGTTTTTAACAATTGAAAGCATCACACCATATATAGATGAACGATGGGACTAAAAACGAAGCCAGCAAGGCTGCTGGCTTCCTTTTCAAGCGAACATTTCGTTATTAAAAGACAATCATCGGTCAAAATTGACACACCATTGCTGAGCTAAACTAATAACAAAAATATTAAAGAAATCCGTTTCCTCTGGCAGGGCTATCGTCTGTTACAGGAGCAGCAGGATAACGGCCAGTGCCAGACCTATGTGTACGATCCTAACGAGGCCTGGAACCCGCTGGCGCGCATCGATCATATGGCAGACGGCGGACGGGGCGATGTGTTGTGGTTCAATACCGATCTCAACGGGGCACCGCTGGAGGTAACCGATGAACGCGGCGACATCCGCTGGAGCGGCCAGTACGGCAGTTTTGGTGAAGTGCGCCGACAGACAGAGGGCTTTACCCGGCTGGCGAAACAGTCTGCCCTGCCCCATCAGCCGCTGCGCTATGCGGGCCAGTATGCGGACAGCGAAACCGGTCTACACTACAATCTGTTCCGCTATTACGATCCGCAGGTGGGACGGTTCACGGTTCAGGACCCGATAGGGCTGGAAGGCGGCTGGAACCTGTATCAGTATGCACCTAACCCGCTGAGCTGGGTGGATCCGCTGGGGTTGAGTGTTGATAAAATCAATATATAAAGATGCTCCATATCATAGCCCCTCAGATAACACCGTAAAAAATAGAGTACCCATCAACGGCCAGTCAGCTTTGGACAATTCTGTTCAGGTAACCAACGTCTCTAAGAAGCGTCAGGACTGATGTAAAAGACAATAAGATTTTTATAATAGATTAAACGCAGTTTTTATCTGATTTAGGCGATGAGCATCTGGCCAAATAGATGAGTGGGATGCTTTAGATAACAAACAATAATCCACGTTTAAATCCGGTAAAACGACGAGAATAGCCATTTAATGAATGTCACAGCAGTATTTTCCATGTCTTTATTAACAGTATGTACTTTTTTACCCGCCAGCCCTATGATTTGGCTGTGTCACCTGGACACGGTGGAGGTCGATATGAGAAATTTCGGTTTCGTCGTTCTTGGTCTGGTGGGTTTCTCTGCATTCAGCGTTGCGTTTTGCACACTTTGTTTATCCACTGCCGGTGTGTTGCATTAATCGCGTCTGAATTCCTCGACATGGCCCTTTGTGGCCATTTTTGTTTTCACTGCATCAAACGTAAGTTCTGCTATTTTGCTTTCTCCGCTTCATAAAAACGGCATACTGCACAGCCCAACTTTGCAGGGCACTACGCAGCGGCACTGAAGCAGTAAAACCCAAAACTGTTTTTTTACGTCCGAAAGCGGCTGATTATGCTTGCAACCTTTGCCGCACGAGTTCCTTCTGCTAACGTTGTTATGATAACGACACTTTCGGACAAGGTAAGCTATGAATCAGTATGACAATCTCTGGAATGCTATTGAGACGCGCGTCAAGCAGAACAACGATGCCACGACGCTGGATATGGGCAATTCCGAAAATGTTTTTGTTAATCAGATCAGGCAACGTACGGCTCAAATATTCATTCTTGAAATCATTCTGGACAAACACCGCAAACAATTTGGTACGCGCTATTTTCCTTTATCAGGAGAGGAGGCGCTTTATCACCTGATCTTTACGCGTACAAACTGGCTACCTGCTCAAATCAGAACGCTGTCACTTTCCGATGCGCTGTTTGTTATTGCCGAACTTTTCCGAGACGGAAACCTTCAGGAAGGCGTCAAAAACTTCCTTGGCACCCAGGGGCTGCGCAATGTTTCCCATTCTGTTGATGAATTCTCGGACAGGGACTGGGCGCCAAAGGAAAATGAAGTTCATCTTTCACTCCCCTGAATGACGATAGCGTCAGTGTGGAATATTAACAGCGCCTGCAGGATGAACGCAGGCGCGTTAAGTCCGTAATATTTCGGTTTACCTGTTCAGTCGGTAAAGCTGGTAGTTCTCTTCATTATCCGCAGGCCTTTCCCCCTGCCAGACCAATGTTCCGTCGACATACTCTTCAGGGTGCTTTTTATCATGCTGCACCAGCAGCCAGTGACAACGATAAGCACCTCTGTGCTTCCCTTCTCGTAATGTTATCAGCCCGTCATAATATTCCAGTAAAGCTCGCTGCGGCTCGCCAAGGTGCTTGCTTGCCACACACTCATCCTTCGGCAACCAGGCCCGCAACGGGATAAACACATCAGAATAGCGCTTAGTATAATCCAGGTACGGCATGCCCAATGTCATGGCTAAAACCCAGCACAGCGTGATGCAGCTGGTAAAAACAGCTAAAGGACATTGCCGACAGGTGCGGTTAAGCAACACCAGCCCGCTGAGCATCAGCGTTGCCAGTAATGCCACAATAAGCATCACCGGAGAGAGCTGCGGCGTGAAGCCAGGTGCGCCGTGCAAGACCCATTTGTTCCACAACGGTGCAGGCCAGCCAGTCATCAGGATGATCCCTGCCCCCCACATAACCGCAGGGAGCAGGCAGAATAGTCCAAGTGCCCAGGGGCGTAACTTTTCTGTCCAGGTGCTTTTCTGCTGGCAGGCTCCAACGGCCAGTATGGCCAGCGGCAGAAGCAGCGGCATGGCGTAAAGCTCACGCGCATCGGAAGCGACTGACAACGTAACGAAACCGGCAGAAAAAAACGTTACCAGCACCTTCGCAGGGGCACTAATGCCGGTTTTCCATGTGCGCCAGAGCCACCATGAAGCCATCGGCAATGCAGGAAAGGCATACCAGGGAAGCAGTTTGAAGTAAAAAAAGTGTTTCGCTTTGGGGCCAAGTTTAGCGGTGCCATCGAAACGGCCAACGTTATTCACCAGCAGCCAGGTTGAAAACAGTTTTTCTGAACGCATCCAGAGCGCATATAACCACGGTGCAACCAGCGGGCAAAAGACCAGCACCGCGATGGCACAAAATATGGCATAGCGTCTGCTACGACATTCTGCATTCAGCAAAGGTAGCGCCAGCGCAGTTAGCCCAAGAATGCCGGGGCCGAGAAGCCCTTTTGACAGGAACATGATGGCTGCGCCAACGCCCAATATCGTTCCTCCCAACATGTGGCGGCGAATTCCCAAAACGAAACCGTAAATGCCAATTGCACCGCCTGCCAGCAAAGCAGTGTCCGTAATCATCTGGTGAGCCCGGACAGGAAAACCGACACAGGCAAACAGAATAAGCACCGCCCAGCGGCCCGCTCCCCTGCCAAACAGCTCCCGGGACGTCAGCGCGATGGCGTAACAGGTGATCAAGATAAACAGGCCCGTTGTCAGACGCGCTGCATCCGGTTCGCCCAGTAGTGGACTAAACAGCCGGAGGAAGAACGAGGCCACAATGAAATAGAGCGGCGGCTTTTCCATAAAGGGTTCGCCCGCCAGCGTAGGTACTACCCAGTCACCGGTTTGGGCAATATGACGGATCAGCCCAAAGGTATAAGCCTCATCCGGCTTCCACGGCTCATGACCCACAAGCCCCGGTAGTAACCAGAAGGTGAAGACAACCATGCACAACAGGAGTGAGATTTGCTGAGATGCAGGTAAAAAAGGTCGGGTCGGGTATATGTAAGTCGCACTTTTACTGGCAAATGTTTGAGGTAAAAAGCTTTCCGGGCCTGCAGCCCGCGTAACAGGAAAGCCCCTCTGGCAATGTCTTGTATTCACGATTTACTGGCCTGCCCTACCGGTTTTTACGTTAATGGACTGATTTAAACTTCACCCTGTCCATGCTGATTCAGTCATAATGTTCGTGCGTAAGCTGTACAGATGAGACCTTCACCCGGTTCGTCTCAGACATATGCCTCATTGTTCATGCAATGTTTCTCTCAATTTCACTTAAAACTGGATGAACTCATTACGAAAAGGGAGGCCTATGCGCTTACTGGTAATGAATAAGGTAAAGAAAGCGGAATAAACGAGGAATAAACATACTGTGCTTTAAGCTGAGATTTCAGACAAAAGCCATTAGCGACTGTTTGTTTAAAGAATAGTTAATGTTCAGTGAAAATAACGCATAAATAATTTTTCTGCCAAACGGTTTAGTTCATAAAAACATCATAAGCCAGAGGAACCTTTCGCACTGGCTCAGCCTCAATAAGGCCGTTATCAGAAATAACATTCACTTTTTACGCGCTTGCAAAAGCATTAATAAAGCTAAATAAACCATCCTTTTCCAGGGTTAGTACTTATCAATTTGATGTATAATAACCCGATAAAAAATCATCAACCAAAAGGACTTAACTTTATGAATGCAAAACAGTATGGCGTCCCATTGCTCGTATCATCTCTTATTCTGGGCGGTGCCATTTTCTGTGCAGCGATGGTTAACAAAGGACTCATCCTTCAAGAAAAACACGTCATTAAGACTACGTCAGGTAGTGTGAACCTCGGTGAAATTTATAGTGAAAAACGTGGGATGGATATTACCTTAGCGGCTGCATCGGATAACGCACCAAAAGAAATAAACCTGACTAATTTAGATCCAAACAATTTCTCAGGCGATATTCATAATGCGTTAACCAAAATAGCAAATCGGGCTAACGAGCAACAAGGTTTATCCGGTGATAAAGCAATAAAAGTGGATAAACTATCCTCTAACTTACCTTTTAAGCTGCACGTAACAACTTATATTCAGTACATATCTGAACACATACCTAATTACAAACTGGTTATTGAGGAAAAAGATTTCATTATCGAGAAAGAAGTATTTGAACATCGTATTAATACTGAAGCAGAGAAGATGGTAAAAGAAAGCGCTCCAGTATTTTCTGCAAACAGTTTTATCAAAGATTAAAGTTTATCTTTTCCCGGTTCTCAGGAAAATTATTGAATAAAAGCTGGTCTTTCCACAGACCAGCTTTTACTATTTTTTATTGTAGACAACGCGCATGAGGAAAACGCTGGTTTTATTTCTTTGCATTTAAAAAGCAGGTTCTGGTATTTTTTTCGCCTAAGAATATTACACACATCCTCAATATTTTTGTCATACAGCAATGTTGAGTTGATGCATACCGTACCACTGACTTCCCCCATATTGGATAAGAACGCAACAGGTGACCCTGAACCGAAATGGACCAGTTAAAAGATTTATGTTCTGATTTTTAAGGGAAAAGTAGACTTTAAGGGATGTAAACAGAAGAGAAAGTGGCGCGCCCTACAGGATTCGAACCTGTGACCTACGGCTTAGAAGGCCGGTGCTCTATCCAACTGAGCTAAGGGCGCGGAGAGGTTGCGTCGAATTATACGGTTGAACGCTGTAACGTCAACGTTTTTGCCGCGGTGGCGCGGTAAGTGCCCAGGTAATAACCAATTTCCACTAATGGCGGTCGCGCCAGGCACTGAGCGACACCAGATTACTCACCTCGGTAGTTTCCCCTTCCAGCTCAATGCCCTGCTGCGTGACGCGCGCATTATACTGCTCGCGCAGTTCGTTCAGCTCCTGGCTGTCGGGTTCGAGCTGACGCAGAAAACCCAATGCCAGTAACAGTTGCTGACGAGTGAGCGTGGCAGAAAAACCTGCGCCGGTTAACACGCTGTGCCAACGCCGGATATTTTCGTCGCTGCCATCCACAATCAGTACCTGCCAGATCAAAAGTACCGCCGCGCCATTATTTAAATGCGCTTCGTTATCGCCGGCGATGTAGTCGGTAAACTCTTTCGCCGCCTCTTTACCCATCTGCGACAACATAGATTCAATATGGACCGGCGGCAGTTGCAGCCGCTTGCTGAGCGCCTGCGCAGCATGGCGAGAACCCGCAGTCAGCAACTGAAATCCTACAACAAACACCACAGCCAGGGTGGCAATCATTAACCAAATCATCACGTCATCCAGTAAATTCCCTGTCTGGCATCATAAGCGTTAACCCGCACTTTCGTCACGGCTAAATATTGTCAACCACCCTGCAACAAGAATCTCTACCTGACAGCCGGACGCGCTTCTGACAAAATAGGTGCCATCCCCGACTTAAACTCAACACAGTGGATTTACGCTCTGATGGCAGCAAAAATTATTGACGGTAAAACGATTGCGCAGCAGGTACGGCTTGAGGTTGCAGAAAAAGTAAAGCAGCGCCTGGCCGCCGGAAAACGTGCACCGGGTCTGGCAGTCGTTCTGGTGGGTGAGAACCCTGCATCGCAGATCTACGTCGGCAGCAAACGCCGCGCCTGTGAAGAAGTGGGCTTTATCTCCCGCTCTTACGATCTGCCCGCCACCACCCGCGAAGCCGAGTTGCTGCAGCTGATCGATAAACTCAACAACGATACAGAAATTGACGGCATTCTGGTGCAACTGCCGCTCCCGGCAGGCATTGATAACGTCAAAGTGCTGGAGCGCATCACGCCCGATAAAGATGTAGACGGCTTCCATCCCTATAATGTTGGTCGCCTGTGTCAGCGCGCCCCCAAGCTGCGTCCGTGCACGCCGCGCGGCATCGTTACGCTGCTGGAACGCTACAACATTGATGCGTACGGCCTGAATGCCGTGGTCGTCGGTGCGTCGAACATCGTGGGTCGTCCAATGAGCATGGAACTGCTGTTAGCGGGCTGCACCACAACCGTGACGCACCGCTTTACCCGCGATCTGCGCCATCACGTTGAGCATGCCGATCTGCTGATCGTGGCAGTGGGTAAGCCCAACTTTATTCCGGGCGACTGGATCAAACCGGGTGCGATCGTTATCGATGTCGGTATTAATCGTCTCGAAAACGGTAAAGTCGTCGGTGATGTGAATTTTGACGCCGCCGCTGAGCGCGCCTCTTATATCACGCCCGTCCCTGGCGGCGTGGGGCCGATGACGGTAGCAACCTTAATCGAAAATACCTTACAGGCATGTGAAGAGTTTCACGATGGAGAGCAGGCATAATGGCGACTTTTTCTTTGGGTAAGTTCCCACACGTTGATCTCTGCGATCTGCTGAAACTTGAAGGCTGGGTGGAAAGCGGTGCACAGGCCAAAGTGGTGATTGGTGAAGGTGAAGTCCTGGTCGATGGGGAAGTCGAAACCCGTAAGCGCTGCAAAATTCATCAGGGGCAAACAGTTGAGTTTGCCGGGCAGCGCATCACCGTCGTTGCCTGATCGTCAGGTGCCCCGCCCGGGGCGCCTTAAAGCTGTGCTTCTCCCACTATCCGTGTTTCCCCATTAATCTGCTCAAGCTCAATGTGATTCACCTCTGCATGCTGCGCAATCAGCGCGGCCAGTCTGGGTGAATGGCTGGTGATCCACAACTGACTAAACTGACTGGCTTCGGCAATCAGTGCCGCCAGGGCCGGTAGCAGATCCTCATGCAGGCTGTTCTCGGGTTCGTTGAGCGCCATAAAGGCTGGCGGGCGCGGGCTGAGCAGCGCGACCACAAGGCACAGGAAACGCAGCGTCCCGTCAGAGAACTCGGCGCTTTCCAGCGGACGCAAAATGCCTTGTCGCCGCATCAGCATCTGGAAACGACCGTTCTGGACATCCACCTGAAATTCGGTATCAGGGAAGGCTTTAGCTATCACCTTATAAAGCAACTCGTGATGACCCCGTTCGACAATGGTTGCCCATGCCGCCGCGAGGTTAGCGCCATCGTGCGCCAGAATGGGGGCGCGCACGCCAATTTGCGGCGCACGAATCGGCGAACCGGGCCAGACGGCAAACTCATGATAGAAGCGCCACTGGCGCAGACGTTCACGCATCTGAGAAAGTTCGGGATAGCGGTGTGGCTCACCAAGTTGACCAAACAGGGACTCTTCGGGATGCAGTACCGCCGGATAGCTTACGCGCTCTCCCTCTACATTGTGTAAAAAGGCGGTCTGATTCGTGCGCTGCATAATGCAGGAAGAAGGACGTCGCTGCTGGCCACTAAGCCAGATGTGTTCTTCTTTGACCAGCGGATCGAGGTTGAACAGGCTGGTCTCAAGCTTCTGAGGAAACCCCACCGCAAGCTCAAAATCCATGTCATCCATCAGGACCGAGAGGATGAGTCGGCTGGCATCCTGACGACGAGCGCTGCGATGTAGTTCCCCTGCCCACATGACTTTTTGAATACCGCCCTCTTCTGCCAGCGCTAACGCCAGGCGACCATTGGCGGCCTCGTGCAGCAGGCGCACCGCCTTATAGAGGTTGGATTTGCCACAGCCGTTCGGTCCACTTACCACGTTCAGTTGCTGAAGCGGCAGAATCAGATCACGTACCGAACGAAAACCACGAAGGTGAATCTGTTTTATCGTCATAGACAAAAAAGGGCGATGCCTCGCCCTCTCCTGTGTTGCCTGTTATTTGCGTCGCCAGCTGGAGCCCTGGGGGCCATCTTCGACAATCACGCCAAGCGCGTTCAGCTTGTCGCGGGCCACATCGGCCTGCGCCCAGTCTTTAGCCGCGCGCGCATCAGCACGGGCTTTCACCCAGTGTTCGATTTCCGCCACTTCATCATCATTGCCCTTTGCGCTGCTTTGCAGAAACACTTCTGGCTCCTGTTGCAGAATACCCAGCACGTTGGCGATTTCACGGAGCTTAGCGGCCAACGCATTGGCTGCCGTCATGTCTTCGCTTTTCAGACGGTTCACTTCACGCGCCATGTCGAACAGCACGGAATAGGCTTCCGGGGTGTTAAAATCATCGTCCATCGCCTCGCGGAAACGGGCCTCGAAGGCTTCGCCGCCGTGGGCGACCACGTTACGATCGGTATGACGTAGCGCGGTATAAAGACGTTCCAGCGCCGCGCGTGCCTGGTTCAGGTTGTCTTCGCCATAGTTGAGTTGGCTACGATAGTGACCAGACATCAGGAAGTAGCGCACCGTTTCGGCATCGTAATGCTGCAGCACGTCGCGCACAGTAAAGAAGTTATTCAGCGACTTCGACATCTTTTCACGGTCAATCATCACCATGCCGGAGTGCATCCAGTAATTCACATACGGGCCATCGTGGGCGCAGGTGGACTGGGCGATTTCGTTTTCGTGATGCGGGAACATCAGGTCAGAGCCGCCGCCGTGAATGTCGAAATGCGCACCAAGCTGTTTGCAGTTCATGGCGGAACACTCAATGTGCCAGCCCGGACGACCCTGGCCCCAGGGCGAAGGCCATGAGGGTTCGTCCGCTTTAGACATTTTCCACAGGACGAAATCCATGGGATTACGCTTCACATCCGCCACTTCGACGCGGGCACCGGCCTGAAGCTGGTCCAGATCCTGACGCGACAGCGCACCGTAGTCCACGTCACTCAGCACATCGAACATCACGTCGCCGTTATCCGCAACATAGGCATGCCCCCGGGCAATCAGCTTTTCCACCAGTTCGACGATTTCAGGAATATGGCGCGTGGCGCGCGGCTCTAAATCCGGCGGTAAGATGCCCAGTGCATCAAAATCGCTGTGCATTTCGGCGATCATACGATTGGTCAGGGTTTCGATGCTCTCGCCGTTCTCGTTGGCGCGCTTGATAATTTTGTCATCGATGTCGGTAATATTGCGCACATAATTCACGTCATAGCCGACGTAACGCAGATAGCGCGATACCACATCAAAAGCCACAAACGTGCGCCCGTGCCCAATGTGACAGAGGTCATACACCGTGATGCCGCAGACATACATGCCGATTTTGCCAGCATGAATAGGGGTAAATTCCTCTTTTTGTCGACTCAGGGTGTTATAAATCTTCAGCATTGGGGTTTCCGTAGTAAGCGTGCGTAACGCACCGTTTTAAGTATCCTGATATTGTGCCGTATTTTTATCTGTCACGCGATGCAAAGCAAGCCAACTGCGCAGCCTGGCTGACGTATTATCGGAAATTATGATATAAGAACGTTCGAGAAAAAGGCGTGTGCACCCTAACAGCGCACCCTATGCTACTGACGACAACCTTTACAGGACGAAAAAAATGGTAACTTTCCAGACTAACCATGGCGATATCGTGATCAAGACCTTCGATGACAAAGCGCCCGCAACCGTAAAGAACTTCCTGGATTACTGCCGTGAAGGTTTCTACGACAACACCATTTTCCACCGTGTGATTAACGGCTTTATGATTCAGGGCGGCGGTTTTGAGCCTGGCATGAAGCAGAAAGCCACCAAAGAAGAGATCCGTAACGAAGCCAGCAACGGCCTGAAAAACACCAAAGGTACGCTGGCGATGGCGCGTACCTCTGCACCGCACTCTGCGACCGCACAGTTTTTCATTAACGTGGCTGACAACGACTTCCTGAACTTCCGTGACGAAAGCCTGCAGGGCTGGGGTTACTGTGTGTTTGCAGAAGTGGTTGAAGGTATGGATGTGGTTGAGAAAATCAAAGCCGTTTCAACCGGCCGCAGCGGTATGCACCAGGACGTACCAAAAGATGACGTGATCATTCAGAAAGTGACCGTCAGCGAGTAATGCCGCGCACGCTGTTTATCGCAGATCTTCATCTGTGTCAGGAAGAACCGGCGATCACCGCCGGTTTTCTGCATTTTTTACAGCGCGAAGCCCCCCACTGCGACGCGCTCTATATTCTGGGCGATCTGTTTGAAGCCTGGATCGGCGATGACGATCCTAATCCTCTGCATCAACAGGTCGCTGAAGCCCTGCGTGCCGTGCCCGTTCCACTGTATTTTATCCACGGCAACCGCGACTTCTTGATCGGCCAACGCTTTGCCCGCGCCAGTGGCATGACGCTCTTGCCTGAAGAGCGCGTGCTGACGCTTTACGGCCATCGACTACTGATTATGCACGGCGACACGCTGTGCACCGACGATGTTGGTTACCTGAAATTCCGCGCTAAAGTGCATAACCCCTGGATTCAACACCTGTTCCTGGCGCTGCCGCTGTTTATCCGCAAACGCATTGCAGAACGCATGCGCGCCAACAGTAAACAGGCCAATCAGCATAAGTCGCTGGAGATTATGGATGTGAATCAGCATGCCGTCGTGGAGGCCATGTTGCGTCAGCAGGTGCCGTTGCTGATTCATGGTCATACGCACCGCCCGGCGATTCACGATCTGTCGCTAAATGGCGAACGCGCGCAGCGTGCCGTACTGGGTGCCTGGCACAGCCGTGGATCAATGATTCAACTGGATGCCAGCGGGATTCAACTGATCGATTTCGACTTCTGACAGGGCCAATCGGTTAGCTTCTCATCCTGGAAGGGATGGGGATAGTCTGCGCCAAATTGTTCGCGCCATGTGCGCTCAATTCGTGCTCTGTCCGTCTGAATGATCTCTTCCCGCGCCAGGTATGCCATGGCTTCATGCGCATGGCGCAACGCTGCAGCCTGGTACACATCAGGCCAGGCGACAGACAACATTCCCAGCGCCTTAAGTAACCGTAACTGCACCTCTTTTATCGCCGCGCCGTCTCGCGCTACAGGTGAGAAAAAATCATCGAATAATGCGTCTACTGACAAGGGCGCGACGTGAATGGCGGGGTAGATCACCGTTGGCACCGCACATTCGCGTGCATAGCAGGAGAGTATTCTGACGGCTCGCCCGATCACATCGATGGCGGTGCCAGGGTCATTAGTCGCAGGCGACAGCGCACGCGAGGCGATTTCTGCCATCACGCACAGGCAAAAACGTGGATCCTGCGCGAAAGTGCGAGACGCGGCTATTGTCAGGGCAGACAACATCAGTTTGCGTTGTTCCGCAGACAGGGCGTGGGTGACAAACATGGCCGGGCGGGCGGGATGAACAAAAAATCCGGGTTGCGCGACCAAGTAAATATGTACAGGGCTGTCTTTAATCGCCTTATGTAGCCTGTCCATATCAATATGCTGAACATAGCCAATAGCGTCCGAATAAACAGCAAACGTGCCCGCAGGTTGACGATCGCTTTCCCGCCAGGGCCTGGCGCCGAAACAAGAGGATTGAGCACGCGCGCTAAAAACATCAAGCGCCATGCGTTCCACACGTGAGGTCGTTTCATCTACGCTGCCAAGCGAGGTGAGATGGTGAATCCAGCGCAGAAGCGTCACCAGAATTAATGCAATGACCACCAGCGTGACCGCAAACAGGATCACTCGCCCCTGTTCACCATAAGCTCCCATATTCAGTGCGATGATGCCGACCAGACTAAACAGGAATGAGCCAATAAAGGTCGCGAGAACATTTTGTGTTGTACTGTCTTCAACGACCAGTTTCGTGGCTCGCGGCGTAACATGTGTGGTTGCTGAACCAAACGCCGTTACCATCGTACTTAAGGAAAACGTGGTGACCGCCAGCATGCTGGACGCCAGAATATTCAGGATATTGTCCACCGCGTCAGCACCGACTTTTACCGAAACCGAGGGTGGAATCGCAGATTTAAAGACAATGGAGGCCAGGGCGCTGACAACTGCAGCAAGGGCAAATAAAGTTGCCCTGAACCACAGTTTCCTGCCTGTTTGTCTGAAAATCAGTTGCCAGCGTGAAATCATCCTGTTCCTCTTTGTGTCAGTTAACGTCATTTCTTGCCAACCGGGTGCAGCACGGCTCATCATGTCAGTCACCTTGCAACACTGTTAACTAAAGTTCAGCGTTTCTCGCGCGTCAACGTCAGAGAACAGAATGTCGATAAAACCCTAAAAGCACCACGTGTAATCCCGACGCAACCGTTTTCCTTGTGCGCTTCCCATGCTATTCTCTGTGCCCTTCAAAACCTGTCCGCCTGGTCAGGTGTGTTTTCATTCACAGGAGTTGACCGCATGTCGTCGAATGCCGCCCCGGCCCGCATCGCTGTTGTTATGGGTTCCAAAAGTGACTGGTCCACCATGCAGTTCGCTGCGGAAATCCTCTCCAGCCTGGACGTGCCCTTCCATGTGGAAGTGGTTTCAGCGCACCGTACCCCAGACAAGCTGTTTAGCTTTGCCGAAACGGCCGCAGATAACGGCTTTCAGGTCATTATTGCCGGTGCCGGTGGCGCGGCGCACCTGCCTGGCATGCTGGCGGCAAAAACGCTGCTGCCGGTGCTGGGCGTGCCGGTACAGAGCGCGGCACTGAGCGGCGTCGACAGCCTCTACTCTATTGTGCAAATGCCGCGCGGCATCCCGGTGGGTACGCTGGCGATTGGTAAAGCCGGTGCCGCTAATGCGGCATTGCTGGCTGCGCAGATTCTGGCGATTCATGACGACGCACTGGCGTCACGTCTGGCCAACTGGCGTCAGGCGCAGACCGATGAGGTGCTGGCTAACCCGGACCCGCGGGAGGAAGCATGAAGCCGGTTTGTGTACTGGGAAATGGTCAGCTTGGCCGCATGTTACGCCAGGCGGGCGAGCCGATGGGCATTGCTGTGCATCCGGTGGGCCTGGATGCCGATCCCGCCGCCCTGCCTATAGCAGAAAGCGTGATTACCGCCGAGATCGAACGCTGGCCGGAAACGGCACTGACGCGTGAACTGGCGTCTCATTCAGCCTTTGTGAACCGGGATATTTTCCCGCGTCTGGCCGATCGCCTGACGCAAAAACAACTGCTGGACCAGCTCAATCTGGCCACCGCGCCCTGGCAACTGCTGGCAGACAAGAGCGAATGGCCCGCCGTTTTCAGTCGTCTGGGTGAGCTGGCAATTGTTAAACGTCGCACCGGTGGCTATGACGGCCGCGGTCAGTGGCGATTACGCGCCAACGAAACAGCGACCTTACCCGACGACTGCTACGGCGAGTGCATCGTCGAGCAGGGCATTAACTTCTCAGGTGAAGTGTCGCTGGTCGGCGCGCGCGGTCACGATGGCAGCACCGTATTTTATCCCCTGACACATAATCTCCATGAAGACGGCATTCTGCGCACCAGCGTCGCCTTCCCGCAGGCGGATGCGCTACAGCAGCAACAGGCTGAAGCGATGCTGAGCGCTATCCTGCACGAGCTGAACTATGTTGGCGTGATGGCAATGGAGTGTTTTGTCACACCGCAGGGGTTGCTGATCAATGAACTGGCTCCCAGAGTGCACAACAGCGGACACTGGACGCAGAATGGCGCATCAATCAGCCAGTTTGAACTGCACCTGCGTGCGATTCTGAATCTGGCCTTACCCCAGCCGGTGGTGATTGCGCCCTCGGTGATGGTCAATCTGATTGGCACCGCCATCAATCCAGACTGGCTACAGCAGCCGCTTGTGCATTTGCACTGGTACGACAAAGCGGTGCGGGAAGGACGTAAGGTAGGTCATCTCAACCTTACCGACAGCGATCACTCCCGACTGAAAGCCGCACTGCATGCGTTGCTGCCCCTGCTGCCTGCTGAATACGCCAGCGGTCTTCACTGGGCCACAGCCAGGCTGTAAGGACGATAATCGCCGTGCGCAGCATGAGTGCGCACGGCGTTTTTATGCGGCGTCGAATTTCCTGAACAACGCGTTGCCTTTCAGCAAACGCACGCCCAGCCAGCCCCCGCACAGCGACAGTAACAACGCGCCACACAAGGGCAAAGCCAGCCACAAAGTCCAGTCGGGCTGCCACGGGAAATCAAAGATTTTACGCTGTAATCCCCATAACGCCGCTTCGGCACCCACCGCCGCTGCCACGCCGGAGACCACGCCGATCAGCGCAAACTCCCACCACAATGTCGTGCGCAACAGGCGCTTGCCGGCCCCCAGCGTGCGGTACACGACCAGTTCCTGACGGCGCTGGCGCATGCCCACCTGAATCTGAGCCATCAGCAGCAATATGCCGCAGGCGGTCACCAGCACCACCATAATTTCCAGCGCCTGACTGACCTGCGTCAGCACCTGGCCGATCTGACGCATAATGCTGCCAATATCCAGCAGGCTCAGGGCCGGAAACTCGCGGTTGAGCTGCGCCAGTAGCCTGGGGTTGTTATCCAACCGGAAGCTGGTGAGCCAGGTTAGTGGCTGGCTGTCGAGCGCGCCCGGCGGAAAGATAAAGAAGAAATTGGGCCGCAGACTTTCCCAGTCGACTTTACGCAGGCTGGTGATTTTGGCACTGAGCTGTTGCGTATCCCCCTCAAAGGTTAAGCTGTCCCCCAGCGTTACACCGAGCCGATCCGCCAGGTCGACCTCCATCGATACTTCGCCCGCTTTCGGCGGCCAGCTGCCCGCCACCAGCGGATTATGCTGTGGGATAGCCGCCAGCGAGGTCAGGTTCAGCTCGCGGTTGAGCGCATTATCCCGTTCGGGATCGGCCGCTTTGCCATTTAGTTCGCTGAGGCGCATGCGGGCAATCGGATAAAAGGTTTCCGGTTTCACCTGATGCGCCTGCAGGAAGTCACGTACCTGCGGCACCTGATCGGCCGTCATATTGAGCAGGAAAAAGTTTGGGCTGTCGGCGGGCAACTGCTGTTGCCAGCGATCCAGCAGATCGCCACGCATCACCAGCAACAGCGCCAGCAGCATAAACGACAGGGAAAACGCGGCCAACTGGCTCAGCGTCATGGCGGGCTGTCGCAGCAGGCGATTAATTGCCAACCGCAGCGCCAGACTTCGCACCGTCAGACGGCGCAGAAGCAGTAACGTGCCCCAGCCAAGCAGCGCCAGCAGGCCCGCCAGTATCACCACCCCCGCCAGCAGCGCCCACAGCATTTTACTGCCGCCGACCAGCGCAGCCAGTAGCGCCACCACCACGGCCCCCATCGCTGGTAAATATATTTTCAGCGGCCAGACGGTGGCAACGGCATCACGCCGTAATACGCGTAAAGGCTGAGTCGCCAGCAACAGGCGGTAAGGACGTAATCCCACCAGCAGGGAAATCACAAACAGCGATCCGACGGCCCACACCCACGGCCACAGGCTGGCATCAGGTAAGGATGCTGGCAGAACGGGTTTGAGCATCGCCATCAACAGGGCTTCGACCGCCAGTCCCACCGCGCCGCCCGCCACGGCTGCCAGCAGTAATACCGCCAGCCACTGACCGATAATCAGCTTTTGCAACACGCCGCGCGTGGCGCCCAGGGTTTTCAGCACCGCCACCAGATCATACCGGCTACGGCAATAATGACTCATCGCCACCGCCACAGCCGCAATCGCCAGCATCAGCGTTAACAACGCCGACAACAGTAAAAACTGCTGCGCGCGCTGCATCGAACGCCCCAACGCATCTTCGGAATTCTCGATACTGATCCAGCGTTGGCCGGTTTTAATTTGTGGCGTTATCCAGCGATCGTAATTTTCCAGCTGCTGCGGGTTACCAGAAAACTTATAGCGCCAGGTAATACGGCTGCCGGGCTGGATCGCCCCGGTCTTATCGGCATCGGCCAGGTTAATCAGTAAACGCGGTGCCATCTCAAACGGATTGAAACCGCCATCCGGCTCCTGAATCACCTCTCCGGCAATGCGCAGCGTCGTGTCGCCGACATCAAGTTGATCGCCCACTTTCAGATTGAGCAGCGCCATTAAGCGCGGGGCGGCCAGCGCAGTGCCGGGCTGGGGCTTTACGCCTGGCGGACGGGTTTGCAATTCACCAAACATCGGATAGTGGTTATCCACGGCCTTCACCGACGCCAGCTGCGGCGTCTGGTCAGCAAACGTCATGGTCATAAAACTCAGCTGACGGCTGACCGATAATCCCGTTTCCTGCGCTTTCGCCAGCCAGTCAGGCGGGGCCGCCGTGCTGGTACGCAGGGTACGATCGCCCGCCATAAAGTCGCGGCTCTGCTGACTCAGCCCCTTTTCCATGCGGTCGCTGATCGATCCCAGCGCCAGCACGCAGGCCACTGCCAGCGTTAGCGCCAGCCAGACGATTAACAATGAGGGCGAACGCCACTCACGCCAGAACCAGCGCCAGATCATTGCGCCTCCCACAGTTTACCGTCACGCAGACGCAAGCGCCGGTTGCAGCGCGCCGCCAGCTGCTCGTCATGGGTAACCAGAATTAACGTCGTGGCAAAATCGCGGTTCAGGGAAAACAGCAGGTCGACAATACGATCGCCGGTTTTACGATCCAGATTCCCCGTGGGTTCATCGGCAAACAGCAGGCCTGGACGACCGCTGAATGCCCGGGCAAGCGCGACGCGTTGCTGTTCGCCACCGGATAACTGTGCAGGCAGATGCTGCAAACGCTCGCCAAGGCCTAACTGTGTGAGCAACTCTCGAGCCTGGTCGCGGCTCTGACGGTCGCTCTCACCGCGCAGCAGCGCAGGCAACTGAACGTTTTCCAGCGCATTTAACGTCGGCACCAGCATAAAAGACTGGAACACAAATCCCACCTGCTGCGCTCGTAAGGCTGCCCGCTGCTCTTCATTCATTTTATGCAACGGCTGGCCTAGCAGATGCACCTCGCCGTCGCTGCCGTCATCCAGACCGGCCAGAATACCTAACAGCGTGGATTTACCCGATCCCGACTCGCCAATCAGGGCGATTGTTTCAGCTGGTTTGACAACTAACTCAACTCCGGTAAGGATGGTTAACTGATGCTCTCCCTGACCCACGGACTTAGTAAGATGATGAACTTCAAGAATGTTTTCCGCTGGCATTATCCTTTCCTGTTATTGTGCTGTCTGTTGGTGTCCCGTCTTGCTGCGGCCGATACGTTGCTGGTACTGGGTGACAGCCTGAGCGCAGGCTATCAGATGTCGGCCAGTAAGGCCTGGCCCAGCCTGCTCGATAAAACCTGGCAGCAGCAGCCCAGAGTGATTAATGCCAGTATTAGCGGCGATACCGCCGCACAAGGACTGGCGCGCTTACCTGCCCTATTAAAACAGCATCAACCGCAGTGGGTGTTAATCGAATTGGGCGGTAACGACGGCTTACGTGGCTTTCCCCCGAAGGATATTGCACAAACGTTAGGTACAGTCATTGAGCAGGTCAAAGCCGCCAGGGCTAAACCGATTCTGATGCAGATCCGTTTACCGGCTAACTATGGCCGTCGCTATACGGATGCGTTCAGCGCGATTTATCCGCAACTGGCGAAACAGCATGACATTCCTTTACTGCCCTTTTTTATGGAGCAGGTTTATTTAAAACCCGAATGGATGCAGCAGGATGGTATTCATCCCAATCCTGATGCCCAACCCTTTATCGCCGGACTGATGGCGAAAGAACTGACCCCATTAGTTAAGCAGTAGTTGTGCAAAAAAGGTAACACATGCAAAAAACCATTTTGATCACGGGCTGTTCGAGCGGCATTGGCCTGGTGGCGGCTAATGATCTGCTGGCGCGCGGTTATCACGTCATTGCGGCCTGCCGTAAAGCTGAAGATGTGGCGCGAATGCAAAGCCTGGGCTTTACCGGGCTGCTGTTGGATCTGGACGATCCTGACAGCGTTGACCGCGCCGCCGATGAGGTTTTGGCGCTCACCGATAACCGGCTGTTTGCCCTGTTCAACAACGCCGGCTTTGGTACCTATGGTCCGTTAAACACCATTACGCGTCAGCAATTCGAACAGCAGTTTTCCAGTAATGTGTTTGGCACCCATCAGCTTACTGTGCGGCTGCTCCCTGCTTTAAAGGCGTTTGGCAATGCCCGCATCATTAATACCAGTTCGGTGCTGGGCTTGATTTCCACGCCGGGGCGTGGCGTTTATGCTGCCAGTAAATACGCGCTGGAAGCCTGGAGCGATGCATTACGCATGGAGCTGCACACCAGCGGCGTGCGCGTCAGCCTGATTGAACCGGGTCCAATCCAGAGCCGCTTCACGGATAATGTGACGCAGGGCGAGCAGGATAATCCGGTGCTGAATCCCGGTCTGGCGGCGCGATTTACGCTGCCGCCTGAAGCCATTTTACCTAAGCTGCGCCATGCGCTCGAAAGCAAACATCCACGTTTACGTTATCCGGTGACGCTGGTCGCACACGCGATGGGCCTGTTGAAACGCCTGCTGCCAGGCTGGATACTGGATCGCATAATTCGCAGTCAGTAAAGGTATTGCGCGAATACAACTTGAAGCAGGGGCGGTCGGCCCCATATTCTTTAAACATTTTCTGCAAAGAGACTTAGTCATGTCACCACACGCTTCGATTATCGACATTAACGAATCCAACCTGCAACAGACCCTTGAGCAGTCAATGCAGATACCGGTGCTGTTCTACTTTTGGTCGGATCGCAGCCAACATTGCCAGGAACTGACGCCTGTGCTGGAACGGCTGGCTCAGGAATATGCGGGCCAGTTTATCCTTGCCAAACTGGACTGTGACAAAGAACAAAGGGTGGCGTCCCAATTTGGGTTGCGCTCCATCCCCACGGTTTACCTGTTCCAGAACGGCCAGCCTGTTGACGGTTTCCAGGGACCACAGCCGGAAGATGCCGTGCGCGCACTGCTGGAAAAAGTGCTGCCGCGCGAAGAAGAGTTAAAAGCTCAGCAGGCCATGGCGCTGATGCAGGAAGGCAAACCGCTGGACGCATTACCTCTGCTAAAAGAGGCCTGGCAGCTTAGCAACAAAGACAGCGAAATCGGTTTTCTGCTGGCAGAGGTGCTGATTACCCTTAACCGCAGTGATGAGGCTGAAACGGTACTCAACGCCGTGCCGTTGCAGGATCAGGACACCCGTTATCAGAGCCTGATCGCCCAGATCGATTTACTGAAACAGGCGGCTGACACACCCGAAATTCAGCAACTGCAATCCCAACTGGAAACTGACCCGGAAAACGCCGAACTGGCGACCAAACTGTCGCTGCAACTGCATCAGGTCGGTCGTAATGAAGAAGCACTGGAACTGCTGTTTAACGTTATTAAGCGTGATCTGAACGCCGCTGACGGTCAGGCGCGTAAAATGTTGCAGGAGATTCTGGCGGCATTAGGCACAGGCGATGCGCTTGCCGCACGCTATCGCCGTCAGCTTTATTCCCTGCTTTACTGATGTAAGCAGAAAACGGGCCGAACGATTTGGCCCGTTCATCTGACAACCTGGAGGTTATATGCTCACCGTCATTCCTGTACTTATCCTGGTCGCCCTGGTCACCGTCTGGTCCGGTGTGAAAATTGTTCCACAAGGCTATCAGTGGACAGTCGAACGCTTTGGCCGTTATACCCGCACGCTTCAGCCCGGCCTGAGCCTGGTTGTCCCCTTTATGGATCGTGTCGGCCATAAGATTAATATGATGGAACGGGTGCTGGATATTCCCTCTCAGGAGATCATCTCCAAAGACAATGCCAACGTCACTATTGATGCTGTCTGTTTTGTGCAGGCTATCGATCCGGCGCGGGCAGCCTATGAAGTCAGCAATCTGGAACTGGCGATCCTTAACCTCACTATGACCAATATGCGTACCGTGCTGGGCAGCATGGAGCTGGATGAAATGCTGTCTCAACGTGACAGTATCAATACCCGCTTACTGCATATTGTTGACGAAGCCACCAATCCGTGGGGCGTGAAGATCACCCGAATCGAAATTCGTGATGTCCGCCCACCACAGGAACTGATTGGTGCCATGAACGCACAGATGAAGGCGGAGCGGACCAAGCGTGCCGATATTCTGACGGCGGAAGGCGTGCGTCAGGCCGAAATTTTACGTGCAGAAGGTGAAAAGCAGGCACAGATACTGAAAGCCGAAGGGGAGCGGACCTCCGCCTTCCTGCAAGCTGAAGCGCGCGAACGCCAGGCTGAAGCGGAGGCCCGCGCCACGAAGATGGTGTCAGAAGCCATTGCCGCTGGCGATATTCAGGCGGTGAATTATTTTGTGGCGCAGAAATACACGGATGCGCTGCAAAAAATTGGTGAATCCAGTAACAGTAAAGTCGTCATGATGCCGCTGGAAGCCAGCAGCCTGCTGGGTGCGATTGGTGGTATCAGTGAGCTGTTAAAAGAAACCCGCAACGAGTCGAAACGCTGATGGTGAGCGAGATCGTCGCACATCCGCACTGGTTCTGGCTGACGCTGGGCGGGTTATTACTGGCGGCAGAAATGCTCGGCACGAACGGCTATTTGCTCTGGAGCGGGCTGGCCGCCATGCTGGTCGGCATCACGGAATGGTTTTTGCCACTGAGCTGGACCGCACAGGGCTGTCTGTTTGCCGTGCTGACGCTGGCCAGTGTATTTATCTGGCATCGCGTGATGCGTTACCGTGAGCGCAACCAGCAGCCAAACTCACTTAATCAGCGCGGCAACCAGATGATCGGCCTGCAGCTAACCCTGGACAGCACGTTGCAAAATGGCATTGGTCATGTTCGCATCGGCGACAGCAGTTGGCGTGTTCAGGCAGACCAGAACTTGCCGGCCGGCGCGCTGGTCGAGGTCGTCGCAGTGGAAGGGATCACCCTGCGCATTCAGTCACGCTTGCCGCCAACCTGACTGCAGCAGCCTGCCAGGTTATTAATGATGGGGCAGTCCGCGCTGTCGTTGCCCGGGCATGCCGCCGCCAGCGCCAGCAGCCGAGCGCGCATGGCGTGCAACTCTTCAATATGTGCAGCAATTTCATCGGCTTTTTGCAACGTGCGGGCTTTCACATCCGCGCTGTGGCGATCGGGATCGTTAAACAGCCCGACCAGCTCGCGGCACTCATCCAGGGTAAAACCCACCTGGCGTGCCTGCCGCAATAAATTCAGTTCATCAAGATGGTGCGAATTATAATGCCGGTAGCCGTTATCGCCGCGTAATGGTGGCGTTACCACGCCCTTTTCTTCATAGAAACGGATGGCCTTGCTGGTTAATCCGGTCTTTTTTGCCACGGCACTAATGTTCATAATTGGTTCCTTGACCTTCCCCTTGATGGAAGGTTTAACCTTAGCACCAATCCCATTTGAATGCGCAATCATGCACATCCGACAAAGGAGTCAACCATGTCAAACACGATTGTTCTGGCGCTGGACGGATTGTCCTGCGGCCACTGCGTAAAACGCCTCAAGGAAGCGCTCGAAGGCCGCGACGATGTCGAGCAGGCTGAGGTTACACAGCAGGAAGCCAGCGTGTCGGGCTATGCAGAGGCGACAGCCCTGATCGCCACCGTTGAACAGGCGGGCTACCATGCAACATTAAAAGCTGCGGGCACCCGCCCAAAGCCTGAGCCGTTGACAGCAGCAGAGCCGCCGCCGGAGGCGCTGACAACGGAGTCCCCTTCTCTTCCGGCAACCGAAAACCTGGCCGCTCACGTGCTGCTCATCGAGGGGATGAGCTGTGCCAGCTGCGTCAGCCGGGTAGAGAAAGCCCTTGAGCAGGTCAGTGGCGTGCAGCAGGCCCGGGTGAATCTGGCCGAGCGCAGTGCGCTGGTGATGGGTAACGTTGAACCCCATCAGCTGGTCGCCGCCGTGGATGCAGCCGGCTACGGGGCTGAAGTGGTCGACGACGAACAGCAACGCCGCGAGAAGCAGCAGCGCAGCGCCCGACGTGCCATGCAACGCTTTAGCTGGCAGGCAGGTATCGCACTGTTGTTTGGCGTGCCGCTGATGATCTGGGGCATGCTGGGCGACAATATGATGCTCACTGCGGATAATCACACCACCTGGCGGGTGCTCGGCATCGTAACGCTGCTGGTGATGATGGCCGCAGGCGGTCACTTCTATCGCAGCGCCTGGCGCAGCCTGGTTAACCGCAGCGCAACGATGGATACCTTAGTGGCACTGGGCACGGCCGCCGCCTGGATCTACTCCTTCAGCGTGGTGATCTGGCCTGATTTTTTTCCGCAGCAGGCGCGCCATCTCTACTTTGAAGCCAGCGTGATGATTCTCGGCCTGATCAATCTGGGTCATGCGCTGGAGCAACGTGCACGTCAGCGCTCATCCCGAGCCCTGGAGCGCCTGCTCGATCTGACACCGGATCAGGCCAGAGTGATAACAGACCAGGGGGAAACCCTGATGCCGGTCAGTGCGGTACAACCCGGTATGACTCTGCGGCTGGTGGCGGGCGATCGCGTACCCGTCGATGGCGAAGTACAGGAGGGCGAGGCCTGGTGCGACGAGGCAATGCTCACCGGTGAGGCGGTGCCGCAAAGTAAAACGCAGGGCGATAGCCTGTTTGCCGGCACGCTGGTGCAGGACGGAACGGTACGCTTTATTGCCCGCGCAACCGGCGGCAACACCACGCTGGCGCGCATTATTCAGCTAGTGCGTAAGGCCCAGAGCAGTAAGCCGGATGTGGGCCGTCTGGCCGATCGTATCTCTGCCGTGTTTGTGCCGGTGGTCGTGCTTATCGCTCTGCTCAGCGCCGCGATCTGGTATATCGCGGGGCCAGCGCCACAAATGGCCTATGCTCTGGTCGTGGCGACCACGGTACTGATTATTGCCTGTCCCTGTGCGCTGGGCCTGGCCACGCCGATGTCGATCATCGCCGGTACCGGACGCGCCGCCGAATATGGTGTGCTGGTGCGCGATGCGGATGCACTGCAGCGCGCCAGCCATATTGATACGCTGGTGTTTGATAAAACCGGAACGCTGACAAGCGGCACGCCGCAGGTCACCGACGTGGTGAACTGGAACGGCAGTACGCGTCAATCGGTGCTGTCTGCGGCGGCAGCGCTGGAGCAGATGTCGGGTCATCCGCTGGCGAAAGCAATCCTTGCAGAAACAGGGGAGACTGTTCGAGCCGATATTGCGCAATTTCGTACAATACGCGGCAAAGGCGTAAGCGGCATACTCAACAACAGGACGCTATTACTCGGCAATGTCAGCCTGCTGACTGCGCACGGCGTGGATTGCCAACCGGCTCTGGCAGAGATTGACAGACTCACCCGGCAAGGCGCGACGCCGGTATTGCTGGCAGAAGACGGGCAGCTTACGGGACTGATTGGCTTGCGTGATACGCTGCGGCCCGAGGCAAAAGCGGCCTTGCAAAGGCTGCATCATGCGGGCTACCGACTGATTATGTTGACCGGGGATCATGAAAATACGGCCCAGGTTATTGCTCATGAGGCCGGTATTGATGAGGTGATTGCTGGCGTGCTGCCCGAAGGCAAAGCCGATGCGATTAGCCAGTTGCAGCAGCAAGGGCAACGCGTCGCGATGGTGGGCGATGGCATTAATGATGCCCCGGCGCTGGCGCAGGCTGATGTCGGTATTGCGATGGGCGGCGGCAGCGACGTGGCTGTGGAAACCGCAGCGATTACCCTGATGCGAGCCGATCTGCATGGCGTGGTCGATGCCTTGAAAATTGCCTCCGCCACTCTGGGCAATATCCGGCAGAACCTGTTTGGTGCGTTTATCTATAACATTATCGGCATTCCATTGGCAGCGGGCGTGCTCTTTCCCTTTACTGGCCTGCTGCTCAGCCCGGTGTTTGCCGGGGCAGCGATGGCGCTGTCGTCCATCACCGTGGTGAGTAATGCTAACCGCCTGCTGCGCTATAAGCCCCGCGTTTAGCAATAACTGCCCTGCTCTGTCTTTCGTGACGCGATCCCGCTAGCATGGTTTCTTTAACACAGTGAAGGACAGGGAATGACAGCGCGCCTTTTGCAACGTTTACGTAACTGGATTAACCCGCTTTTCCCTACCAGTTATCGTTGGCCAGCCGTAGATATTCAGTCTGGCGAATGCCGGTTTCATCTGGTAGGAAGCATTCATATGGGCACTCGTGACATGCAGCCCCTGCCGGTCCGGCTGCTACAGCAGTTACAAAAAGCCGACGCGCTGGTTGTTGAAGCGGATATTACTCAGGGAGGATCGCCGTTTGAAAACACGGAGGAACGTCCGCCACTGACCGCCAGAATGGATGATGAGGCGCTGGCGAAGCTTGAAACACTGTGTAATGAAACCGGTTTATCCCTGAGCCAGTTCGATACGTTACCGGCCTGGCAAATTGCCCTGATGTTACAGGCGCAGCAGGCGCAGCGGCTGGGTTTGCGTCCTGATTACGGCATTGATTATCAGCTACTGCAGGCGGCGCGGGCGATGGATAAACCCGTGATTGAACTGGAAGGTGCGCAGGCACAAATCAGCCTGCTGAAATCATTACCTGACGACGGCATGGCGCTGCTGGCAGATACGCTCACCCATTGGCACACTAACGCGCGCATGTTGCAAACGATGGTGAGTTGGTGGCTGGAAAGCCCGCCGCGCGAGCCGCAAATTGCTCTGCCTGCGACCTTCAGTCAGACACTGAACGACACGCTGATTAGCCAGCGTAACAGCCAGTGGTGCGATTATTTACGCACTCTGCCTGCTGGTCAGTACGTGGTAGCGGTCGGAGCACTGCATTTATACGGCGAGAACAACCTGCCGGGCTTGATGCGCGCGGAATAAAACGCAGAAAAAAAGAGAGCCGACAGTCATATCGGCTCTTCAAAGAGGAATGTGTTAATGATTTTAGTTGTCGCCAACAACAGGATTGCTGGCGCGAGGCAATTCTCGCCTAAAGCACATTATTTCGCCACATTTATTGTTCAATAATACGTAATAAGATTTTTCCGAATAAGAGAATACTATGACGCCTGCGGTAAAACTGCTGGAAAAACAAAAAGTCAGCTTCACTTTGCATCCTTATGAACATGACAGCAACGAAACCAGTTTTGGTGACGAAGCGGTCCGTAAGCTAAATCTGGATGCCCGGCAGGTGTACAAAACCTTGCTGGTGGCGCTGAATGGCGAGGCTAAGCACCTTGCTGTGGCGGTTACGCCTGTCGCCACCCAGCTCGATCTCAAGAAGGTGGCAAAGGCGTTCAATGCCAAAAAAGCCGAGATGGCCGATCCCATGCTGGCGCAGCGCATCACCGGTTATCTGGTGGGCGGCATCAGTCCGCTGGGGCAAAAAAAGCGGTTGCCAACGGTGATCGACAGCTCGGCTAACGACTTTGCCACGCTGTTTATTTCAGGCGGTAAGCGCGGGCTGGATATTGAATTGAGCCCACAGGATCTCTCCCGGCTGTTGGATGCCCCGTTAGCGGATATCGCCCGGCGCGATTAAGCCGGTGGCAGCGCACAGAGTTGATCGATCATCCAGCGCCCAGCGGGACCGGGCGGATTGCGGCGTGACCACACCACTTCGACGGCAATGCGCTGCGGCCATCCCGCTATTGGCAGTTCCCGCAGTACACCGTGCCCGCACTGTTTCACCAGCCAGCGGGGTAAAATACTCCAGCCAAAACCCTGTTCCGCCATTTCCAGCAGCACATAATAGGTTTGCGCAGACCAGGCGCGCCCTTTCGGCGCACTCTCACGTTTCGCTGTCCAGGTATTAAGACGAAGATGACGAAGCGGTTCAAGCTGACTTTCGTTTACCGAGGATTGTTGGGCCACGGGATGATCCCGATGCAGGTAAATACCTAACTCGGCATCGACCTGTAGCCGGGCGACCGCGATGTCGGCAGGAAGCGTCGGCTGGGCACGTATCACTCCAATGTGGGCCCGTCCCTCTTGCAACAGCTCCAGGACATCCGCATCTTCCGCCGCGATCCCTTCCAGCTCCACATCCGGGTAGTGCGCCTCAAACTGCTTCAGTAAACGCTGGTGGTAGTCGGTTTGCCAAAAGTCTGACACCGCCACGCTCAGCCGCGGCTCAACGCCTTCAGACAGCCGCGTTGCCAGCGCGTCCAGTCGCTCACTGGCGGCAAGAATTTGCTGCACCTGAGGCAACACGCGTTGCCCCTGCTCGGTGAGCTGTGGCTGGCGACCGCGCCGGTCAAAGAGGGCAAAACCCAGATCTTCTTCCAGATTGACCACGGCCACACTGATGGTGGACTGGCTTTTTTTCAGTGCACGAGCGGCGGCAGAAAACGATCCGCTGGCCACGGTCTGTACAAAAGCTTCCAGAGATTCCGGTGAATAACGCATGTAAACCATCGCTTTTATCGATAGATGATCATTTTATCTTAGCATTTTGACGTGGGAGAATGCGCAACCTGAACAAAGGAGATCGAAATGCAAACCCGTTCAATCACAGAACGCATCGCACATGCCACCCTGTTTGAAGGCCTGGCCATCGTCACTATCGCCCCGCTGGCGGCATGGATTATGGATAAACCCCTGTTTCAAATGGGTGCGCTGGCGATCATGTTGTCTACGGTGGCGATGCTGTGGAATATGATTTACAACAGCGTGTTTGATCGGTTTTACCCGGCCGGGCAGAAACGCAGCGCCCTGCTTCGTATCCTGCACGCGCTGGGTTTTGAGGGCGGTTTTATCCTGATAGGTTTGCCATTGGCCGCCTGGATGCTGGAGATTTCGCTGTGGCAGGCCTTTTTGATCGAAGTGGCGTTTTTTCTGTTCTTTCTGCCCTACACCTTTGTCTACAACCTGGTCTGGGACAAGCTGCGTCCGCACTGGTTAGCCCGCAAATCCTGCCGCGCCTGATAAACAGCAGGGAGGCCGCCTCCCTGCTCGTGCTTAATGCTGCGTCGCGCTTTCACTGTTCCAGTGTCGGATCCATGTCAGCACCATTTTGGGATAGCGCCGAAGCGGCGTCGCTTCTTTCGCGCCGTTCTGCGGCGTTGCCGCGGGCGCAGCCTGATAGATAACACTTTCATGCGGCTGGTAGTCGTTGACGTTCACCGGAGAATGCGTGCTCACCCAGTCTCGCAACACCTGGGCATCTGGCTTGCCGCTGTTAACATAACCCGGATGCGTATCAATTCGCGGATAGCCATCACCGCCTGCGGCATTAAAACTGTTCGTCGCCATACGGTAGGTTTTTTCATCCGCCAACGGCTGGCCGTTGATGCTCACCTGACTGACTGCATTGCCGTTAGCGATGAGGCTGACATTGGCTAACTGGGCGAAGCCGCCTGAATCGGGTTTGATATTTGCCACCACCGCCAGATAGCGTCTGATTTCTGCGCCCGTCATCGTCACGGAAACCACATGATTGCCGAAAGGTTGTACCTGTAACAGATCGCGCCAGGTTACCGGGCCTGATTTAAGCGAAGTGCGGATACCGCCGCCGCTCATCACAGCAAAGTCAGCCTGCGTCGCCGCCATCTGTGCACGCAATATCAACTGCCCGATAGCGCTTTGTGTAAAGCGCACTGTCTCTTTTTCGCCGGGGAAATCCCCTTTCATGCTGCCGACATTCACCAATAGTTTGGCATCAGCTCGCTTTTGAAAAGGCGTCAGTAATTTCATCATTGCGGTGTTATTGGGGATCGCTTGCTGCCAGGTAAGCCAGGACTCACTGCCATCATGGTTTTTGATTTTGTGCTTGAGGTTAACCGGTATGAGTTGATAGGCCTCCAGGGTTAATTCCCCATTGCGATAGATAAAATCGCCGCGGCCCACGTATTTGCCCCATTTTTCCGCCTGCATAATCCATACGCCGTTCTGACGGTCAGGCTGACAGGGTTGGCCTGGCAGGTAGTCTTTACGACTGACATTCTCTTTTTCCATACATACCGCATCATGAGAGTGCCCGCCGACGATCACATCAAGTGTGCCTTTCGGCAGACTGCGCGCCAGCGTCACGTCACCTATACCGTTACTGCCGTGCTTACCATCGTCGTAATGACCAAGATGAGTTAATGCCACGATAACGTCTGGCTTGTCGCTGGCACGCAGCTCGGCCACGGCCTTTTCTGCTTCGGTAACGGGATCGCGGAATTCGATGTCGGTTAGCTGTGCAGGGTTCGTCAATTTGGCGGTATCTGGCGTGATCAACCCGAGCACAGCGATTTTCAACCCCATGCGCTGAAAGACAGCCCAGGGTTTAAACAGGCGTTTACCAGTGCTTTTTTGGTAGACGTTAGCTGCCAGGAAAGGGAATTTAGCCCATTTTTCCTGTTTACGCAGGACGGCGAGCGGTTTATCAAACTCGTGATTACCCAATGTCATGGCATCATAGCCAATCAGGTTCATACCGCGGATATCCGGTTCAGCATCCAGTTCATCCGATTCAGGCACGCCGCTGTTAACATCGCCCGCAGACAAAATTAGCGCGCCACCGCCTTTGGCCTGGATGGCGTAACGTTGCGTATCCATCAGCGTTTTTTGCGCAGCCAGCCCATATTCGCCCTGCTCATTAAACCAAAAATGACCATGCTGATCGTTGGTGTGCAGAATGCTGAAACGGTAGCTCCGGTCAGGCTGGGCGGCCTGGGTTAATATGGATGACAGCATCACCAGTAGTGCCAGACCTGCTCTTGCCCATCGAGATAACACCACAGCCCTTCTCCTTTAATGATTGTCCGTTTAATCCTGCGGGAAACAGGCCCTTTCTGTATCCGCATCTTAACCGCGGTGGCCCAGAGTCCATAAGGCGTTGTCTGTTCCAGTATGGCCGGTAATGTGGCCTGACAGGCAACCCCAGTGGTTCGATTTTAGCTGCCGCGCACTCTAACACCGCAAATACAGGACGCGCGTATGTTGCCGTACCGTTATTCTGTTGTTTATTAAATAACCAACAGGGTTAACAGCTTCATCGTTATGTTGATGAAGTTAACATCATAATGATTTTCCGCATTGATGCGTACGTCGTAAAAATAAACATACCCGAGATCTTCACCGCGCGGTTCCGTTATGCCATCACAATAGATTGTTTTAGCATCACTTCCACGACAGGCAGCTATACGTCAGGTCGGTGCGTAATCTGCCCCTCCGACCCAGGCGGCTAAATGGCTTCAGCAAATCCCGATCTGGTTGCGGTTAGTGACTGTTGTCAGCGCATTAGCGCGTCATCGACGTCACCTCTGTGTCATTTAAGGGGAGTAAAATTTTAATGTTGTGCTCTCGGCTCAGCGCTGAATCAGTCGATAAGCGGGATAAGTGATAAAAACAGCCTTTCGATTGCATTTTTCTTGTATTTGCATATTTTTTTCTGTTAATCCCACAAATTATTCAGCGATCCTTTCCGATATGCATTAAACTCATTTGTTACAACCGGATACATTTACATCCAAGGAGACTGGCATGCATCACACCACACCGTTGATTACGACTATCGTCGGGGCTCTGGTCCTGGCTTTTCTCCTTGGCATGCTGGCAAACCGATTACGAATTTCACCCTTGGTGGGTTATTTAGTCGCCGGCGTACTGGCGGGGCCTTTTACGCCGGGGTTCGTGGCAGATACCAATCTGGCACCCGAACTGGCGGAACTTGGCGTTATCCTGCTGATGTTCGGCGTCGGTCTGCACTTCTCACTGAAGGACCTGATGTCGGTAAAGCGGATAGCCATTCCCGGTGCTATCGCGCAGATCGCCGTGGCGACCTTGCTGGGAATGCTGATGTCGTGGGCGATGGGCTGGTCATGGATGACGGGGTTAGTGTTCGGTTTGTGTCTTTCTACCGCCAGTACCGTGGTGTTGCTGCGCGCACTGGAAGAACGCCAGCTTATTGAAAGCCAGCGCGGCCAAATCGCGATTGGCTGGTTGATTGTTGAAGACCTGGTAATGGTGCTCACGCTGGTCCTGTTACCCGCCATTGCCGGCATGATGGAGCAGGGAAATGCCAGCGCCAGCCTGGTGATATGGGATCTGGTCTGGACCATCGGTAAGGTTGCCGCCTTTATGGTGTTAATGATGGTGGTGGGCCGCCGTGCTGTGCCCTGGATTCTGGCGAAAAGTGCCGCCACCGGCTCGCGTGAGCTGTTTACGCTGGCCGTATTAGCCCTGGCGCTGGGGATTGCGTTTGGTGCCGTCGAGTTCTTTGATGTTTCCTTTGCCCTGGGCGCTTTCTTTGCCGGTATGGTGCTGAATGAGTCCGAGTTAAGCCAGCGCGCTGCCCGTGACACGCTGCCGCTTCGTGATGCCTTTGCGGTGCTGTTCTTTGTCTCTGTCGGGATGCTGTTTGATCCGATGATTCTGGTAAAAGAGCCGCTGGCGGTGCTGGGTGCGCTGGTGATTGTCGTCATAGGGAAATCTGCGGCAGCCTGGCTGCTGGTATCGCTGCTGGGCCATTCGCGCCGAACCGCAATGACCATCTCGGTCAGCCTGGCGCAAATTGGTGAGTTTGCCTTTATTCTCGCCGGGCTTGGCATCTCGCTCGGCCTGCTGGATGAAGAAGGGCGTAGCCTGGTGCTGGCCGCCGCGATCCTCTCGATTATGATCAACCCGGTCCTGTTTACGTTGCTGGGCCGTTACCTGTCCCGTAACGAAACGATGGAGCAACAGACGCTGGAAGAGGCGCTGGAAGAAGAGCAGCAAATTCCCGTTGATGTCTGTCAGCATGCGGTGATTGTCGGCTATGGCCGCGTAGGCAACCTGCTGTGTGAACAACTGACGGCGCTCAATATCCCGGTAGTCGTGGTTGAAAGTTCGATTCCACGCGTGAAAGCGTTACGCGATCAGGGTGTCCGGGCGGTGCTGGCCAATGCTGCCCGTGCCGACACCATGGCGTTAGCCCGCGTAGACTGTGCGTCCTGGCTGCTGATCACGATTCCCAACGGTTACGAGGTGGGAGAAATCGTCACCGCCGCCCGCCAGAAAAAAGCGGACATCAACATCATTGTGCATGCACATTACGACGATGAGGTGGAGTACATTCTGGAACGCGGCGCAAACTATGTGGTGATGGGCGAACGCGAGATTGCCGCCAGCATTATTCAGAAACTGCAGGACGACATGGTGCAGGAGCAGCACAAGCTGGCCAGTGAAGGCCACTGCTAAGCGCCGCAGCCTGACTCACGCCCCGTATCACATTGCGTCGATGCGGGGCGGTTTATCTCTCCGGACTTAACGATCCCAGTAAGACTCTTCCAGACTGTCTTCCCGCTCGGGTAAACCGCGCGTCAGTCGGGGCGAGTGCTGATTCAGCACCTGATAACTGACCCGATTCGCATATTTACAAACCTGAGCCAGCGACGAATAGGTCAGATAAGCGCGCGCATGTTTACTGGAATTGGGCACATTACGGCGATGATAGTTATTTGCCGTAATATCGTGCAGTAACGCCGCGAGCGCGCCATCCCCTGCCCCGTTAGTATTCATTATCTTCTCCGGCCCGCCCATATAAGGGGCGATATGAGAGAAAATGCGTAACGGCTGCTGGCAATCCTGTTTGCGCATCGCGCGGCTAAATTCGTACAGGTTGAATTCTGCAATCGCGCCTGGCAAGAGCGGATGATTCGTTTTGCGCTTAAACGCGTCTTCGGTATAACCGGCCATATACAACCCGGTCGGTCCTGCGGTACACAACACCAGATCAACCCATTCCAGTGCGATATCCGATGCCAGCAGAGGATCGGCTTCGCCCGTCAGCGCCAGGGCTTCTTCTTCATTCATCGCCACAATAGAAACATGATCGCGCAGAAAATCGCGCCAGAACTGTGGATTGTCGCCAATCACATGTTTGGTGCCCAGCGTCAGTACCACGGGCACGTTATGGCGCTTCGCGTATTCAATCGCTTTTAACGTTGCCTCTGGCATGGGCTCACCTGCTTCACAGCGGATGAGATAGGAGGTCAAGACCAGGGCAGAAGCGCCTGCGATAACGTCTTCCGGGACGTTTTCCGCCTTAAGCTGGTTCATTTGCCCCGGGCTGATGGCAAAGGTACGATCGCCCTGATCGCCAATCAGCGTAAAGCAGCGACCTATCGCGCCGTCTACGCCCTGCAGATAGTTAAGGTCCATTCGGCTGGAGGTATTACAGAGATAACGGTAGGCATAACCGCCAATCTGGATATTGTTACACATCACGCCCAGCAGGACGGAACGGTCATCCGCCAGCACCGAGAAATTATGCAGCGTATTACCAATCGTGCCGCCCGCGAACTGATGGGTCACCAGTTCATCACGCATGAGTTCAGCATACAGCGCTTCCGCAACGGCATCGTCAATCACCAGCGAATGACCGGCGCTCAGGCCGTAGCGAACAAGAAAAGCATCATCGACTTTAGCTTCGATATCGACCAGCGTCTGATCGATGCCGACCACCCAACTGCCGTCTTCACTATCAAACGGGGAGGACTGCAACAGCGGATCGCGGGCGCTAACGGGGAAGTAGTGTTTGGATTTACGTTTGCCGGGAAATTTCATGGTAACTGCCGTGAGGAAAAACAGGCAGAGAAGCATATCACATTCTCTGCCATGACTTTAACGGCGCGCGTTGACCCATTGCATCATCATCTCAATGTGTTCTTCATCGGCATTCAGCACAGAGATATCTGCACGTTTCAACCCAACGTCGTGCACCACGTTTTCACTGCGCACCTCTGTCAGGGTTGCCAGACTGCCTGCTGACAAGCAGGACGCATTCTGGCACTAAATTAACCCGTCGCAGCCGGGCTTATCTTGCTGATTATGGTTTCTTGATGAGGGGATGCGAGAAAACGAAGGGAATGGTCACGGAGAGGCAGGAGAGAAAAGCGATAACGGCAAAAGGGGCCAGCGAACCCGGCCCCAATAAGCTTAGCCGAGAATCTTAGCCAGCTCTGCACTCACGTCGGCCACATTGCGTGTACCGTCAATTTTGTGATACTCGGTGTTGCCCGCTTCCGCTTCTTTACTGTAGTAAGCAATCAGCGGCGCAGTCAGATGATGGTATTCCACCAGACGTTTGCGAACCGTTTCTTCCTGATCGTCTTTACGTGTGGTCAGCTCATCACCGGTCACGTCATCTTTGCCTTCCACTTTCGGTGGATTGAATTTGACATGGTAAACGCGGCCTGACGGCGCGTGAACACGGCGGCCCACAATACGCTCAACAATCAGTTCATCCGGTACGGCGAACTCCAGCACATAATCCACTTTAATACCGGCTTCTTTCATTGCGTCAGCCTGAGGAATGGTGCGTGGGAAACCATCAAGCAGGAAACCGTTTTTGCAATCTTCCTGCGTGATGCGCTCTTTAACCAGCGCAATGACCAGCTCATCAGTAACCAACTTGCCGGCATCCATGATGGCTTTCGCCTGGTTGCCAAGTTCGGTGCCAGCTTTAACCGCTGCACGCAGCATGTCGCCAGTGGAGATCTGCGGAATGCCGTATTTCTCCATGATGAATTGGGCTTGAGTCCCCTTACCTGCGCCCGGAGCTCCGAGCAGAATAATACGCATTGCGTAAATCCCCTTGCGAATCGCATTGATGAATCTGAGAAGCGGAAGAACATACCATTATGACCCGCCCATCACAAGAAAACGGCGGGTCAGGAAAAACTAGTGTACTGGCTTTAGCGCGCGATAGCAGTGCGTCAGGTCAGTCAAAGGCCATTTTCGGACTGGTGGCCGAAGCTGAAGGGATTTCGTGGCGTTTGCGCAACAAAACCGCTCACCGACAGCCGGCCAGCGTCGCAGAAAGAAAAAAACCGGTGAGGTTATCACCGGTTTTATCGTTTTACGCCGTCAGTAACTGGTTCATACGGCGGATAAACTGGTTAGGATCGTCCAGCGTACCGCGCTCTGCCAGCAGTGCCTGATCCAGTAACAGCTCAATCCACTCACCAAAGCCAGTTTCATCCTGCGTCTCCGCCACGCGTTTCACCAACGGATGATCGGGATTGATTTCAAAGATGTATTTCACTTCTGGCACGTCCTGACCTGCTGCGGCGAACAGTTTAGCCATTTGGGTGGTCATTTCGTTCGCATCCGTGGTCACAATCGCTGGCGTATCGGTCAGACGGTGCGTGAGGCGCACGTCTTTAATTCGCTCACCCAGCAAGGTCTTCACGCGCTCAACAAACGGCTCCAGAGCTTTTTCGGCTTCTTTCTGCTCTTCCGTCTCTTCGTCAGCCAGTTTATCCAGCGTATCATCAGCTTTGCTGACAGACTGGAAGGTTTTACCGTCGAACTCGGTCAGGTAGCTCATCATCCACTCGTCAATGCGATCGGACAGCAGCAGAACTTCGATACCTTTCTTACGGAACAGCTCCAGATGCGGGCTGCTGTTAGCGGCGGCATAGCTGTCGGCCGTGATGTAGTAGATCTTCTCCTGTCCTTCTACCATGCGGCTGACGTAGTCTTCCAGCGAGACAGTTTGCGCCGCGCCTTCGCTTTGGGTACTGGCAAAGCGCAGCAGTTTGGCAATCGCTTCTTTGTTTGCGTGATCTTCCGCCGGACCTTCTTTCAACACCAGACCGAATTCTTTCCAGAACGTCTGGTATTTCTCGCTATCGTCTTTCGCCAGTTTATCCAGCATCTGAAGAACACGTTTGGTCAGCGCGCCACGCAGGCTCTGGGTTACGCGGCTGTCCTGCAGGATTTCACGCGATACGTTAAGCGGCAGATCGTTTGAGTCAATCAGGCCACGCACGAAGCGCAGGTAATTCGGCATAAACTGCTCAGCGTCATCCATGATAAACACGCGCTGCACGTAAAGCTTCAGGCCGTGTTTATGATCGCGGTTCCACATGTCAAAGGGCGCGCGGGCCGGGATGTAAAGCAGGCTGGTGTACTCCTGTTTACCTTCTACGCGGTTGTGGCTCCAGATAGCCGGGTCGCTGAAATCGTGGGCGATGTGTTTATAAAACTCGTTGTACTCTTCATCGCTGATTTCTGATTTGTTGCGGGTCCACAGTGCCTGGGCTTTATTGATTTTCTCCCAGGTGGTGGTGCCGGTTTCTTCATCTTTGCTTTCGATTTCTACCGGCAGGGCGATGTGATCGGAGTATTTTCCAATAATATTGCGGACGCGCCAGCTGTCGAGGAACTCATCTTCGCCTTCGCGCAGGTGCAGGGTAATTTCAGTACCGCGCTCGGCTTTGCTGATATCGGCAATGGTGTAATCCCCTTCGCCAGCCGATTCCCAGAAAACGGCTTCGTCTTCTGCCGCGCCCGCCGCACGGGTGCGCACAGAGACTTTATCTGCGACGATAAATGCAGAGTAGAAACCCACACCAAACTGACCAATCAGTTGGCTGTCTTTTGCCTGGTCTGAACCCAGAGATTCCAGGAAGGATTTGGTGCCTGACTTAGCAATGGTTCCCAGGTTTTCAATCACTTCATCACGACGCATGCCGATACCGTTATCGCTGAGCGTAATGGTCCGGTTGTCCTTATCCACAGAGAGACGCACACGCAGGTCGCCATCGCCTTCATACAGGCTGGCATCAGACAGCGCGCGGAAGCGCAGTTTATCTGCCGCATCCGAAGCATTGGAAATCAGCTCACGCAGGAAAATCTCTTTGTTTGAATAGAGAGAATGGATCATCAGGTGCAGAAGTTGTTTTACCTCTGACTGAAAGCCACGAGTCTCTTGTCCTTTCATGGTCATTGCTACCTCAACAGAATCAGATTTAACGAACGTTGAGGAGGATGTGGGGATAAATGAGAGGTTTTCAAGCCGGTGTCTTTCACAACACCGGCAAGCGTTTAAAATTTAATCTTTTGCCGACCGGCCAGCGAGTGGGACAGCGTGGTGCCATCCACCATTTCCAGCTCACCGCCCATCGGAACCCCATGCGCAATACGGGTGGCATCAACGCCATACTGACCGCACAATTCAGCGATGTAGTTCGCGGTGGCTTCGCCTTCCACGGTAGGATTGGTGGCCAGAATCACTTCATGAAGCGTTTCTTTTTCCAGCCGTTGTTCCAGTCGGTCAAGACCGATATCGCCCGGACCAATGCCGTCAAGCGGCGAAAGATGGCCCATTAACACGAAATAACGGCCGGCAAATTGCCCGGTTTGCTCAATAGCATGGATGTCGGCCGGACTTTCCACCACGCAGATTTGACCATTTTGCTGACGCCGTGGATTGGCGCAAATGGTACAGATTTCCTGCTCGGTGAAGGTGCGGCAATCGGCACAGTGGCCGATTTCCGACATGGCCCGGGTCAGTGCCTGCGCCAGCCGCATTCCGCCACTCCGATCGCGCTGTAGCAGTTGAAACGCCATGCGTTGTGCCGACTTAGGCCCAACGCCGGGTAAACAGCGCAATGACTCCATTAATGACTCTAGCAGTGGGCTGGTTTGCATCAGAACGGCATCTTGAAGCCTGGTGGCAGCTGCATACCTGAAGAGACAGAGGCCATTTTCTCTTTCTGCACTTCATCAATGCGGCGAGCGGCGTCGTTGAACGCGGCGGCAATCAGGTCTTCCAGCATATCTTTGTCGTCCTCAAGCAGGCTCGGATCGACTTCTACCCGGCGGCAGTTATGGGCACCGTTGATCGTGACCTTAACCATGCCAGCACCTGATTCACCCGTGACTTCCAGGGCGGCAATTTCTTCCTGAACCTGGGCCATTTTGTCTTGCATCTGCTGGGCCTGTTTCATCAGGTTGCCCAATCCGCCTTTACCAAACATAGTTTTCTCTCTCTGCTGAGGCTACAACGCGGTTTATTCAGACCGTTGCAGCGTGTTCAAACGGGTCGAATGCTTTCCTCATCCAAATCGGCATCAAAAAAGCGACGAAGGGTTTGAATGTGGGTGTCACTCAAGATTGACTGACGCGCCTGCGCCAGCTTCTCTTCATAAATGGCCTGACGCCACTCCAGTGGCGTCAATACCGTAGAATTATCGTCTTCAATTACCGACAGTTCAACCTGATGCCCTGCTGCCTGACTCAATGCGGCGCTCAGGGCCTGCTGCGCCGACGCAGAATTCAGGTGGCGCTGGCTGGAACGTAAATGCAGGCAAATGCCGTTATCCGTGGTTTCTTTCCATGCATTCAGTGCCAGTTGCTGAACCAGCTTAGGCAGCGGTAAACCTGCGACTTCTGCCGCCCATTCATCTCGCTGCTGGGCTTCCTCCGCCAACCGCGCGGCCAGCTCAGGATTTTTCTCATGCTCTAGCGCAGAACGCAAGGCTTTTGGCGTCGCGACCGGCTCGACGACGACCTCGGTCACCGGCGTTTGCGCTTTCCAGCGGTATGCCTCTTTTTTTACCGGTGCCGCAGGCGCGCTGTCCCGCACGCGCTGCTGGCTACGTTCGGTAACAGAGGCCAGTCGTTCCAGCGCGGAGTTGGCCGGCCGCGCACCTGGCGCTGCCGGCTCACTCTTTTTTGCTTTGTTTGCTCCCTGGCGCAGCAACTGGGTGCGCGCCTGCAGGAGCTGGCTGGTGGAACTGGATAGTGAGGGATCGGGCGACGCAGGCGGCACAGCCTGCTGAGTGACAGCCGGTTCCGGTGCTGCCATTTGCGGCTGCGCGGCGGGCGTTTTCTCTGTAGGTTGAGCCGCCACAGTCTGCACTGGTGCCGGGGCAGACTGCGCGGTCAGCGTAGGACGCGCAACCGGTTCGGCGATTGCCGCCTTAGGATGAAACGCCAGTGCACGCAACAGCGTCATCTCGATGCCCATGCGCCGATCGGGCGCGAGTGGTAAATCTTTGCGCCCCATAAGCAGGGTTTGGTAATACAATTGAAGATCGGCCGGTGGCACGGCGCGCGCCAGTTCACGCAGGCGCAGCGCATTACTCTCTTCGTCGTCATTGAGCGACGCAGGCAGTAGCTGCACCATAGCAATGCGGTGCAGCAGGCGCAGCATCTCAACCAACAATGCTTCCCACTCAACGCCGCGTGATGCCGCCTGGGCCAACAGCGCCATCATGTGCTCTCCGTTGCCTTCGACCACCGCTTCAAGCAGACCCAGCGGCTGTTCATCGTCAAGCGTACCCAGCATCGTACCCACGGTGGCGCTGGTCACGCTGCCCTCGCCCATCGCAATCGCCTGATCGGTGAGGCTTAACGCATCACGCATACTGCCATCGGCGGCTCTGGCAAGCAGTTGCAGGGCACGCGGCTCACGCGAAATCTGCTCCTGCTCTAAAACACGATCCAACTGCTGGCGAATCTGATCGACGTCGAGCGCTTTGAGATGAAACTGGAGACAGCGCGACAGAATCGTCACCGGCAGCTTCTGGGGATCGGTGGTCGCCAGCAAAAACTTAACGTGTGAAGGTGGTTCTTCCAGGGTTTTCAGCAGCGCATTAAAGCTGTGGCGCGACAGCATGTGCACTTCATCGATCAGGTAGACCTTGAAGCGGCCACGCGCCGGCGCGTACTGCACGTTGTCGAGCAGATCGCGCGTGTCTTCAACTTTGGTGCGCGAGGCGGCATCAATTTCAATTAAATCGACAAAACGCCCCTGCTCAATCTCGCGACAGTTATCGCACTGGCCGCACGGCGTGGCGGTAATGCCCGTTTCGCAGTTAAGGCCTTTCGCCAGCAGACGGGCAATGGTCGTTTTCCCTACGCCCCGCGTGCCGGAGAAGAGATAAGCATGATGGATGCGTCCCAGAGACAATCCATTCGCCAGCGCCGTCAGAACGTGTTCCTGACCGACAACATCAGCAAACGCCTGTGGACGCCATTTTCGGGCAAGTACCTGATAGCTCATGTGGTTTCGACGAATTTGGATGGAAATGTGAGCGCAGACGCACTGCAACCCCTGTATATGATTGCAGTAGTCTACCAGCTACGCTTTCACCTATCACTCGTTATCTTGAACAGGGAAAGATGAACGGCCTCAGCAGATTGTGAGGCCATAAGCGAGGCTTAGTGGCCGGGGAAATTGACCAGGCTGTAGCTGTCAACGCCCAGCGCCTTGAGACGTGCTTCACCTGCCAGATCGAACAGGTTGATAATAAATGCCGCATCTTTAACTTCACCGCCGGCACGACGAATCAGTTTGATGGTCGCTTCGAGCGTTCCGCCGGTGGCGAGAAGGTCGTCGACCACCAGCACCACATCGCCTGGCTGGATAGCATCTTTGTGCAATTCCAGCCGATCGGTGCCGTACTCCAGCTCGTAAGCTTCGCTGTAGGTTTCACGTGGCAGTTTGCCCGGCTTGCGTACCGGTACAAAACCCAGTTCCAGCCCCAAAGCAACCGGTGCCCCGAACAGGAAACCGCGCGCTTCCGTGCCGACTACTTTGGTGATGCCTTTATTACGGTACCGTTCCACCAGCAGTGAGATAGACGCCGCATAGGCGACAGGATCTTCCAACAGGCTGGTGACGTCACGGAAAAGAATACCCGGCTTCGGGTAATCAGGAATACTTTTGATACTGTTTTTAATCAGTTCAAGCTGCTGCGCAGTGTCGGTCATAATCTTAAGCCTGGTAAAAAAATTCTGTTCTGTTTTGCGCAGCTTCAATAGCGCCAATACCGGGGTAAAGGCTCAGCGGAGATACATCAATAATGGGAAGCTACGCACGAAGAGGCCCAAATCTAAGCAAATGGCCAGCTAATTGCAACTTTATCGCGGTGGTAAGGGTTCATCCGCTGTTTCTGCCACCACCGGAATACGCCACATAAACAGCAATAGCAGACACAACATAATAAGTAGCATGATACGTACCCACCACAGCGGCACCAGCCAGAGCGAAACCGCAAAGGTCACCACAATCAGTAGCATCGCCCGGCTTTTTGCACCAGGCGGCATGCCACGGTGTTGTTGCCAGTGCCGGATATAACGGCCAAAAGGGGATGACCAGAGCAGCCAGTGATGAAAACGGGGAGAAGAACGCGCAAAACACCATGCCGCCAACAGCATAAATGGCGTGGTAGGTAATAAAGGTAATACAATGCCCAGTATGCCAAGCACAATCGCCAGCCAGCCAAGGGTTAATAACACAATGCGTTGCATAAAGGTCGCTCAGCGCGTTTCCAGTCCCATAACCTTAGCATACCTGAGTGCCGGGCGATGAGTAACGCCACGGCATCACAACGACTGCTTAACTGTATTGTGGCCCTGCGCCAGGATATCGCGCGCCAGCCAGATGGGCGCTGCCGTTCACCCCGCTTTGACAGCCAGCTCTTTACCACTAAAGGCACCCGGCTGGCGGATTATTTGCAGGAGATAGAACAAAATTACCAGCGCCTTTGCCAGCACAGCGGTGATGTCGATCGCAGCCAGTGGCTGGCAAGCCATTTGGTGGATCAGATTGCCGCGCTACAACGCGAAGCCAGCACACAGCAGTTGCGCAGCCGACAGGAACGCGTTCAGCCCTCATCGCGGCAGTTAAAATATCAGGAATACTGCGAATATGCGCGTCGACTGCAGGAGATGATTGATCAGCGTGAACAGCGAATGGCGCAGGCAGAAACGCTGGCGGTCCAGCAGCAGTTGAAGAAAGACCTGGAGGTGCTGGAAGGTCGGATGGCACGCTGTAAACAGGCTATTCGTTCAGTGGAATGGGCGATGTCGTTATCAAACAGCCCCTTTAGCAGTTAATGCGCTATCTTTGCTGGACGGTATTCCCAGATGGCACGCTTATCTGGCCCATGATACAACTGCTCTGGAGGAAAGATGTCCCTGGATACGGCACCTGAAGAGGTCAAGCTGGCAGTGGATTTAATTCAGCTTTTTGAAGAAAATCAGCTCGCTGTAGAAACCGTGCTGTCTGCATTAGCCATTGTTCAGCGCGATTATGAAAGGAAGCGTGACGCGCAGCGTAAAGATTAAGCTTTTTTTGCCAGCGTCGGACTTAAGCGCAGCATATCAATCAGCGCATCAACCAGCTCAGGCGCATCGGCAACCAGATCAAATTTATCGGGCGTAAACAGCCAGCTCTCCATCATGCCATTCACATAGCTGCGCATAATCAATGCAGCCTGACGTGTCTGGAAAGTTTCTGGGAGTTGTCCGGCATCAATGCACTGGCGCAGAACATCTTCAATCTCATTGTAGAGCTCCAGTAACAGGCTTTGCTGAATGCTTTTTAACGCCGCCATTTCACCCACAAACTCGCATTTGTGGAAGATGATTTCCATCAACGCCCGGCGCTGTGGATCTCTGGCGGTTGCCTGGAAGACATACACGAGCATCGCCCGCAAAATGGAGAGTGGATCACCGGGGTATTTTGTTTGATACTCAAGTTTCACGTCATCCAGCCCTGCATCACTGCGAAGCCATATTTCGTTCAACAGGTCGGCTTTGTTTTTGAAATGCCAGTAGATTGCTCCCCGGGTTACGCTGGCTGCGGATGCGATATCCGCCAGGGAAGTGGCTGAAACCCCCTCTTTTGAAAACAGGGCAAGTGCAGCGTCAAGAATTTGATGCCGGGTTTCAAGTGCTTGCGCTTTGGTTTTTCGTGCCATAGGGGACTTTTTTTACAATCGAGTAAGTTTACATACATTTGTGAATGTATGTACCATAGCACGACCTACACTCTTACGCAGCAATGGGTTCCTGGCTTTGTGATCCATTGATCATTTGATATCGGACTCTAGAGGTTTATTTATGACTAAATTCAGAGGGTTAACGCCTCTGGCGGCCGTCCTGATGCTATCAGGCAGCTTTGTGTTAACAGGATGTGACGGAAATAAATCCGACCAGGCCGCTCAACAGCAACAGCCGCCAGAAGTGGGTGTTGTTACGGTTAAAAGCGAACCGTTAAACATTTCTACTGAACTGCCTGGCCGCACGTCTGCTTATCGCATCGCTGAAGTCCGCCCGCAGGTTTCCGGTATTATTCTGAAGCGTAACTTTATTGAAGGCGGTGAGATTAAAGCCGGTGAATCGCTGTATCAGATCGATCCCGCTACCTATCAGGCGTCCTATGACAGTGCAAAAGCCGATTTAGCCAAGGCAGAAGCGAATGCGCGCATTGCTCAGCTTACGGTGAATCGCTACAAGCCGCTGCTTGGCACTAAATATATCAGCCAGCAGGATTACGATACGGCTGTCGCTACCGCCGCGCAGAACAATGCTGCGGTTCAGTCAGCCAAAGCCAATGTGGAAACAGCACGCATCAATCTTGCTTACACCAAAGTGACCTCGCCAATCAGCGGCCGTATCGGTAAGTCTTCCGTTACAGAGGGCGCACTGGTGCAAAGTGGACAGACTACGGCGCTGGCGACCGTACAGCAGCTTGATCCGATGTATGTCGATGTTACCCAGTCCAGTGAAGATTTCCTGCGGTTACGCTCGGAACTGGAATCGGGTCAGCTTAAGCAGAACGACGGTAAAGCGAAGGTCACCCTGCTGATGCAGAACGGCAAGGACTATTCTCAGCCCGGTACGCTGGAGTTTTCTGACGTCACCGTTGATCAAACCACTGGCTCAATTACCCTGCGCGCCATTTTCCCGAATCCTGACAAATCACTCCTGCCAGGCATGTTTGTGCGTGCCCGTCTGGATGAAGGCACCAATCCGAATGCCTTGTTAGTGCCACAGCAGGCGGTTAGCCGCACGCCAACGGGCGATGCGTCCGTGATGGTCGTGGGTGCGGATAACAAGGTTGAAGCGCGTAAGATCAAAGCTGCCCAGGCTATTGGGGACAAATGGCTGGTCACCGAAGGGCTTAAAGCGGGCGAGCGCGTGATCTTTACCGGTCTGCAGCGCGCGAAACCGGGTGCACAGGTTACGCCTAAAGAAGCCACAGATGATGCCAAAGCCGCGAGCGGTGATCCGTCCAAAGCGCAGTCTGCTAAAACATCGTCATAACAGGAGCCGTTGATACATGGCTAAGTTCTTTATCGATCGCCCCATCTTTGCGTGGGTCCTTGCTATTATCGTGATGCTAGCGGGCGCGTTATCGATTCTCAAATTACCGATTGAGCAATATCCCAATGTTGCGCCACCGGCAATTGAGATTCAGGCCAACTACCCCGGTGCTGACGCCAAAACGCTGCAAGACTCGGTGACGCAGGTCATCGAACAAAATATGAATGGTATTGATGGCCTGATGTATATGTCATCAAGCAGTGACTCATCAGGTGCACTGACGCTGACGATTTCGTTTGAGTCAGGTACCGATGCAGACATCGCCCAGGTCCAGGTGCAGAACAAACTGCAGCTGGCCATGCCGTTGCTGCCTCAGGAAGTGCAACAACAGGGGATTCAGGTTAAAAAATCCTCCAGTAGCTTCCTGATGGTCGCCGGTTTTATCAGCGATGACGGCAGCATGACGCAGAACGATATTTCTGACTATGTGGCCTCCAATATCAAAGATCCTATCAGCCGTACGCCTGGCGTAGGTGACACTCAGGTATTTGGTGCGCAGTATGCGATGCGTATCTGGATGGACCCCAACAAGCTTAATAACTACCAGTTAACCCCTTTTGACGTTATTAATGCGCTGAAAACTCAGAATGCCCAGGTGGCTGCCGGTCAGTTAGGCGGCACGCCACCAGTACCGGGACAGCAGTTAAACGCCTCCATCATTGCGCAAACCCGTCTGACCTCCACCAAAGAGTTCGGCAACATTTTACTGAAAGTGAACAGTGATGGTTCTCAGGTCCGCCTGCGCGATGTGGCGCAGATTGAACTGGGGGGTGAAAACTACGAGATCATCGCGCGTTATAATGGCAAACCGGCTTCCGGTATTGGTATCAAACTGGCCACCGGCGCGAATGCCCTTAATACGGCAGATGCGGTGAAGGCGGAGCTGGCAAAACTGCAGCCCACGTTCCCGGCAGGCATGAAGGTTGTTTATCCTTATGACACCACACCTTTCGTAAAAATCTCTATTTTCGAAGTGGTGAAGACGCTGATGGAAGCCATTCTGTTAGTGTTCCTGGTGATGTATCTGTTCCTGCAAAACTTCCGTGCCACACTGATTCCGACAATTGCCGTCCCTGTTGTATTGCTGGGTACCTTTGCGATTATCAGCGCCTTTGGCTACTCGATAAATACCCTGACGATGTTCGGGATGGTGCTTGCCATCGGCTTGCTGGTGGATGATGCCATCGTGGTGGTCGAGAACGTCGAGCGCGTCATGGTGGAGGAAGGGCTACCACCCAAAGAAGCCACGAAGCGGTCGATGGGACAGATTCAGGGCGCGCTGGTCGGTATTGCCCTGGTGCTGTCAGCGGTATTTATTCCGATGGCCTTCTTTGGTGGCTCAACCGGTGTCATTTACCGTCAGTTCTCTATCACCATTGTGTCCGCGATGGCGCTGTCGGTGCTGGTCGCATTGATTCTGACGCCGGCACTGTGCGCCACCATGCTCAAACCGGTGAAAAAAGGCGACCATGGTAAAACCACCGGTTTCTTTGGTTGGTTTAACCGTCTATTCGACAAGAGCACGCATCACTATGTCGATAGCGTGGGCCATATCGTTCGCGGCACCGGTCGTTATCTGCTGCTTTACCTGCTGATTGTGGTGGGAATGGCGTTTCTGTTCCTGCGCCTGCCCTCCTCCTTCCTGCCGGAAGAAGATCAGGGCCTGTTACTGGCTCAGGCACAGCTCCCTGCGGGTGCGACCCAGGAACGTACGCAGAAGGTACTGGATCAGGTTTCTGACTACTTCCTGACAAAAGAAAAGGACTCGGTGAAATCGGTCTTTACCGTTGCCGGGTTTGGTTTTGCGGGTCGTGGACAGAACACCGGTATCGCCTTTGTCAGCCTGAAGCCCTGGGATGAGCGTACCAGCAGCAACATGAAAGTTCCGGCTATCCAGGGACGTGCCATGCAGGCTCTCGGCCAAATCAAAGACGGTATGGTGTTTGCGTTTAACCTGCCAGCGATTATTGAATTAGGTAACGCCACGGGCTTTGACTTTGAGCTAATCGATCAGGCAAACCTTGGTCATGAAAAACTGACGCAGGCGCGTAACCAGCTGTTAGGCATGATTGCCCAGCATCCGGATACGTTGGTCGGTGTCCGTCCAAATGGTCTGGAAGATACCCCGCAGTTCAAACTGGATATTGACCAGGAGAAAGCGCAGGCATTGGGCGTGTCACTCAGTGACATTAACACCACGCTCGGCGCATCCTGGGGCGGCTCTTACGTCAATGACTTTATTGACCGTGGTCGTGTGAAGAAGGTCTACGTGATGGGTAAAGCCGACGCACGTATGCTGCCGGACGACATTAATAAGTGGTTCGTCCGTAACAGCAACGGCGAGATGGTGCCCTTCTCTGCCTTCTCCTCCGCTCACTGGCAGTATGGTTCACCGCGTCTGGAACGCTATAACGGTTTGCCAGCCATGGAAATTCTGGGTCAGCCTACACCGGGCAAGAGTTCAGGTGAAGCCATGAACATGATGGAAGAGCTGGCCTCTAAGCTGCCAACTGGCATCGGTTATGACTGGACGGGAATGTCCTATCAGGAACGTCTGTCAGGCAACCAGGCACCGGCTCTGTATGCCATTTCGCTGATTGTGGTATTCCTGTGTCTTGCCGCACTCTATGAGAGCTGGTCAATTCCGTTCTCCGTCATGCTGGTCGTGCCGCTTGGCGTGGTCGGTGCGTTACTCTTCACCACCTTACGTGGCCTGAGTAATGACGTTTACTTTGTCGTGGGGTTACTGACAACCGTTGGCCTCTCGGCGAAGAACGCCATCCTGATCGTGGAATTCGCGAAGGATCTGATGGAGAAAGAAGGTAAGGGTCTGGTGGAAGCGACGCTTGAAGCCTGTCGTATGCGTCTGCGTCCTATCCTGATGACCTCGCTGGCCTTTATTCTTGGCGTACTGCCTCTGGCCATCAGCACCGGTGCAGGTTCAGGTGCGCAGAATGCGGTCGGTACCGGCGTAATGGGCGGTATGGTTACCGCTACCGCGCTGGCTATCTTCTTTGTACCGGTATTCTTTGTTGTGGTGCGCCGTCGCTTCGGTAAGAACAAAGCGGACATCGAAAAGGATCATCCTGTCGATAACCACACGCATTAATCTGTAAACATAAAGGCCGCGTCAGCGGCCTTTTTTAATCCCTTCACTGTTTACCGCCACGCTGACTTCCCTCGCCACAGATTGATCTCTGCCAGCCTTCACGTGCTTTAGCTTGCGCCTCTGACCTTCGTCGGAACATCGCCGGTATCAACCTGCCTTTACGCTTTTCGGTTTGCTTGCGTTGGCTTGTCACCTGCATGCGGTTTTCTCCCTGCCTCGACGCTGTTTGCCCCTGGTTTTTCGAGGGTTGCATTCGGATCAGGTGCAGCGCATAATATTGTTATATTATAACATTACATTGGTGACAATTATGAAAGCAGGTATTCATCCCTCGTATCGTGCCGTGGTGTTCCATGACACCTCTGCTGACGTGTATTTCAAAATCGGTTCAACCATTAAGACTGACCGCACCGTTGAGTTTGAAGGCGAAACCCTGCCTTACATTACACTCGACGTCTCGTCGGCATCCCATGTGTTTTATACCGGTAAACAGAAAGACTTTGCTAAAGAAGGCAGTACCGCGCGCTTTAACCAGCGCTTCAGCCGTTTTCTGGGCCGTCGATAAGAGAGGACATCATGCAGGTATTGAGTTCGCTGCGTTCCGCCAAGAACCGGCATCGGGATTGTAAAGTGGTACGCCGTAAAGGCCGCATCTATGTCATCTGCAAAACGAATCCGCGCTTTAAAGCCGTGCAGGGAAGAAAGAAAAAACGTTGATGTGTCGTGAACCTTAGCCGGAATGTCGCTCACCCGCCATTCCGGCTTTTTTTATGCTCAGGGCATGCTTTTGAGCATGACCTCAACATTGTGTTTAAACGCCGCTTCATAGGTGGGCGCAGGGCCGGAAGCCGTTGACAGCGCTTCAGGATACAGCTCACCCCCAGGTTTAGCACCGGTGGCGCTGGCAATCTGTTTCACCAGGCGAGGATCGGTCTGGTTTTCCATAAAGTAGGTTTTAATATGTTGCTGCTTAAGCTGGGTGATCAGGCTGGCCACATCGCTGGCGCTGGCTTCCGCTTCCGTTGAGAAACCGACAGGTGCCAGGAAGGTAACGCCATAGCGTTGCCCGAAGTACCCAAAAGCATCATGACTGGTCAGCACTTTACGTTTTTGTTGTGGAATTGCCGCGAAAGACGTTTTGGCCCAGCTGTCCAGTTTCTGTAGCTGCTGAATATAATTTTCGCCGCGCTTACGGATATCATCAGCATCCTGCGGGTCAGCCTTAATCAACGCATCCATCACGTTTTTGGCATAAATCGTGCCGTTATACATGCTGTTCCACGCATGGGGATCGGTGATGGTTTTGCCATCCTCTTCCATCGTCCGTGTTTCAATGCCCGTCGAGGCCACAACAGGTTGCCCTTTATAGCCCGACGCACTCACCAGACGATTCATCCAGCCTTCCAGCCCCAAACCACTGACAAAGACAACGTCGGCTTTTGCCAGTGCTTCGCTGTCTTGTGGCGTGGGTTCAAACGTGTGGGGATCACCATTCGGCCCTACCAGGCTTTTTACGTGAACGTGATCGCCCCCAATTTGTTTCACGATATCGGCCAGCACGGTAAAACTGGCTACCGCATCTACCGTTTTTGCCATTGATAATGGACTGATGACTAACGCCCCAATTGCCAGACTAATGGGTAATATCTTCATAGCTACCTCTGATTAATGGCGGCGCAGAATGCCACCGCACGGCCCTGTTAAGATGGAGAGAAAAAACAGCATCGCGGCACTTAATACCACCGCCGGGCCTGCCGGCAGTGAAAAGTGCCAGGAAAGTACCAGCCCCGCAAACGCAGACAGCACGGCCATCAACATGGCTGAGCCCAGCATGACGACAAGGTGACGACTCCAGAAGCGTGCGCTGGCGGCGGGCAACATCATCAGCCCGACCGACATTAATGTGCCCAGCACCTGAAAACCCGCGACCAGGTTAAGCACCACCAGCGTCAGGAAAATACCGTGCACCAGCGGCGCACTCCATTTGCCCTGCGCGCGCAGAAAATCTGAATCGAATGCATCAATGACCAGAGGACGGTAGATGACGGCCAGCATTAGCAGCGTAAACGCGGCGATACCGCCGACCACCGCCAGTGCAGGATTATCCACCGCCAGCAGCGATCCAAACAGAACGTGCAGCAGATCGACGCTGGAGCCACGCAGTGAAACCAGCGTGACGCCCAGCGCCAGCGAGCCGAGGTAAAATCCGGCAAAGCTGGCATCTTCTTTAAGTGGCGTATAACGACTGACGGCCCCCGACAGCAGCGCCACCGCCAGGCCTGCAATCAGTCCGCCAACGCCCATCGCCACCAGGGACAAACCCGAGATTAAATAGCCGATGGCGGCACCGGGCAGCACGGCATGGGATAAAGCATCCCCGATTAAGCTCATCCGGCGCAGAGACAGGAAAACGCCCAGCGGCGTGGCACTGAACGCCAGCGCGACACAGGCCACCAGCGCCCGTCGCATAAAGCTGAACTCAATGAAAGGTTGAATAATTGTCACGGCGCGACGCTCCGTAACGGAGCGGTATCGACCATGCTACGTCGATGAGAACCATCATCCATAGACAGAACATCCGTGAAGTAGCGCTCCACCAGGGGATGGTCATGCAGCACCACCATGAGCGTGGTACCGGCCTGCTGCTGCTGCTGCAAAACAGACATCAGCAACGTCACCGTCTTGCTGTCTATGCCGTTAAAGGGTTCATCAAGCAACCACAGGCGACTGCGTTGCAGCATGAGCCGGGCAAACAGCACGCGCTGCAGCTGCCCACCAGATAAGGTGGAAGGTTGAGCATCGGCATAGTCGCTCATCTGCACCGCATCCAGCGCGTCGCTGATCTCTTTGCGTAATGCCCGGTTGATACCACCAAACCATCCACAGCGCGGCCAGCAGCCTATCGAAACCAGTTCATAGACGGTCAGCGGGAAACGTGTTTCCAGCTCACTGCGCTGAGGTAGCCACCCGACTTCGCGACGTGGGACATGCAGCTCACACTGTCCTTTCACCGGCGGCAATAAGCCGGCAATGGTTTTAATCAGCGTGGATTTTCCGCTCCCGTTCGCTCCCATCAGAGCGGTCATGCTGCCCTGAGCCAGCTCCGTCGTCACAACGGGCGTCACCGATTGCCCCTGATAACCCACCTGCAAATTTCTGAACGCTATCACGGCTGCATTCCCCACCACATCGCTATTGCCAGAACAGCGATTAACATGAGTGCTACGACTAACCGCCCACCGAGTGACATTAACAGCCCACTTTGATTCATCACTGCACCAGGAAAAATGTTATAACATAACAACCATGATATCCGATGTTGTGGTGCCAGAGGCACAGCAATGTGTTTCAAAAAATAAATCAGCGCACAAATTGCCTGTAAAGCCACGTTTGATAAGCAGTAACGAATCAATCACTTGCTTAAAACTGGCACTACTAATCTCTTATTACAGGCGCACTGCTACTTGCAAACCGCCAGAAGAACATCAATGATGGGTTTACAGGCGTTATTTATGAGCAGGCCATGTCAGTAAGAATTGAATGCAATGTCGCGCAGGATGAAACGGATTGCGCAAAATTAGCCACAATTATTGGGCGGAATATTCTCAAAATAACAGATTCTCTGGTTGGCGATTTACAATGGTATTCAGCTAATGCCATGTTAGTGCCAGACAGTTTAAAAGTTATTGCTGTTGAGATGACGGGGTCGAATAGATTTAAGTTACTTTACGATTTTCAGTGGAATGTATTTAATCCCTGCCTGGATTTAAATGAAACCATTACGCAGAATGAACAAGTCAGCTTTCATATCAGCCCTGCTGCGCTTGTGTTTGAGCCGATCGAGAATCAGCGCCCCTCACCTGGCGATGAATTGTAATATTTAGTAATGGAGGTGAGCAGAACTAATGATTTTACACTATTCTTAACTCAGTCCGTTATTTACAAACCCGACAACCACTTCTTTGCCACTTCACCTAATCTTGCCGCATTGCGGTAACTTTGCTTGCTACGGAGGGGAAAAAGATGGACGAATACTCACCGAAACGGCATGATATTGCCCAGCTTAAATACTTGTGTGAGAGTTTGTTTGACGCAAGCATGGCGACATTAACTGACAGTCATCATGGCTGGGTTAATGATCCTACTGCCGAAAGCAATTTACAGCTAAACGATCTGATTGAGCATATCGCCTCTTTCACCATGAATTACAAAATTAAGCATGTTGAAGACGAAGCACTGATTACCCAAATCGATGAATATCTTGATGATACCTTTATGCTGTTCAGCAACTATAGTGTAAACACTCAGGACCTTCAGCGCTGGCAACGCTCAGCGAAACGTTTATTTAATCTGTTTACTGAAGAGTGCGCTTTTCTTCAACAGCCAAGCCATTCATTATAGTACTGACGTGAGAACGGTTTATTTATGAACAAAACCCTAACTAAAACTGATTATTTGATGCGACTGAGGCGCTGTCGTTCAATTGACACGCTGGAAAGAGTGATTGAAAAAAATAAGTACGAATTACCCGATGACGAATTAGCAGTATTCTACTCAGCAGCCGACCATCGTCTGGCGGAACTGACCATGAACAAGCTTTATGACAAAGTACCGGTCTCAGTCTGGAAATTTGTACGCTAAGTTATTTTTGCTTTACGTTTAATCTGATTTCACCAGCCAGTATCTGCATAACTCGCCTGCCGGCAATGGAACGGCCCAGGCGAGCTTCGGCTGTTTATCATTTGAAGAAAGGGATGTGACAGAGATGAAATGGTGGAGGCCCTGCCAGCTACATCCCGGCACACACGTCACCTGCTGCGGCTGCTTCCTTCCGGACCTGACCGAGTTCACAAGCTAGCATTGCGGGAGAACCAACAGGGCCTCCATTGACTAGCCCTCATTTCGAGAGCGGAGGCATTATCGGGGAAGCCCCCGGCAATTGCAAGCCTGGTGGGGATGACCGTTGGTTTCTTGTACGATCGCCGATAATTAACCTGCATTGTGATAAAATCATCGTCTTTTTTTGGGCAGGGTACGCCGATGGACAGCACTGACAGCTTTAAACAGCGAATCTGGCAAATCGTCGCCGCGATTCCACCCGGTAAAGTCACCACCTATGGTGACGTCGCATTGTTGGCCGGCTCGCCCAGAGCAGCACGTCAGGTCGGTGGCGTACTCAGTCGCTTACCCGAGGGCAGCACGCTTCCCTGGCATCGGGTGATTAACCGTCATGGCACGATTTCGTTGCAGGGTGACCGTTTATTCCGTCAGCGAGACGCGCTGGAAGCAGAAGGCGTTGAAGTGAGTGACGGCGGTGAGATTGATTTAGAAAAATATCGTTGGCGGTTTTAATGCATCAGGGCGACAACGAGGTCGCCCTGAACATATCGCCCTAAGGCATTACATGGTCGTCGGCGCAGGCACGGCGGCTGACGGGGTAACCTGAGTCGGTGAGGTGGACGGCACGCTGGTCGCTGCACCAGGTTGTGTCGCCATCGCCATTGATGGTACCGGCACTAACACCAGATCGGCTTTCGTTCCGCCCTGATTAATGACCGGTTTAACCTCTTCAGTAATAAAGGCCATTTTGCCGTCAACGGTAATCGCGGCGCTCAACAGGATACGTGCATTTGGCTGAATATCCGCTGGGTTGAAAGGCAGCACAAAGTGGAACGGTGCCTGTTTCCCATCCGTACGTACGACGCGCTGTGCCAGCACTTTTGACGGTGCGTCAGACACCGACGCATCGGACAGCGTCACGGTCAGCGCCGCATTCGGTGGAAGCGCGATACGCTGGCGGATATAGACCGATCCGCTGACATTAGGCTGAGCAATCGTTGCTGTTTGTCCTGCAACCGCCGAACCCAAGGTCGGGGTTGGCACCGGTTTGCCTTTGTGTGCACAACCTGCGAGAGCCATTGCCATCGCTACGCCACTTAACACATGCCAGAATTTCATTGATGTCGTCTCCTTTTGATCAAAATGATTTTTAGCAGTGAATCTTCATTACAGCGTTTCACTCGCCGTATGCCTTAATGTTGGCACAAAATCAGAAGTTTGCCTGGTTGGATGAAAGACAGAAAGTCTGATTGACGGAAACTGGTCGGATCTTTCACACTGAGGTAAATACTGATAATCAGGAAAGCGCCATGAGTCAGGCACTCGAAAATTTGCTTACTTTAATCCATCTGGAAAAAATCGAAGAAGGTCTGTTTCGCGGCCAGAGCGAAGATCTGGGACTGCGTCAGGTCTTTGGTGGTCAGGTCGTGGGACAGGCACTCTTTGCGGCCAAACAGACTGTCCCCGACGATCGCATTATCCATTCCTTCCACAGCTATTTTCTCCGCCCTGGCGACAGCCAGAAGCCCATTATTTACGATGTGGAAAGCCTGCGCGATGGTAAAAGCTTTAGCGCCCGTCGGGTTAGCGCCATTCAAAACGGCCAGCCGATTTTTTATATGACGGCCTCCTTCCAGGCACCGGAGAGCGGGTTTGAACATCAAAAGCCGATGCCGCAGGTAAAAGGGCCCGATAACTTACCTAATGAACAGCAGATGGCGCAAAAAATGGCCCATATGCTGCCAGAAAAACTGCGTGAAAAATTTATTGCCGAACGGCCGCTGGAAATTCGCCCGGTGCAGATCCACAACCCGCTGAGAGGTCATGTTGATAAACCACAGCGTCAGGTATGGATTCGGGCCAACGGAACGCTGCCAGACGATTTGCGCATCCATCAGTATCTGCTGGGCTATGCCTCCGATCTCAACTTTTTACCGGTGGCGCTACAGCCACATGGTAAAGGTTTTCTGGAAGCCGATATGCAGGTAGCGACGATAGATCACTCTATGTGGTTTCATCGTTCGCTGAACTTCAATGACTGGCTATTGTATAGCGTGGAGAGTACTTCCGCGTCAGGTGCGCGTGGCTTTGTACGTGGCGAATTTTATAACCGGCAAGGCGAGCTGGTGGCGTCAACGGTGCAGGAAGGGGTGATGCGCCAGCGTCACGAATAGCAAAAGGGGCGAAATCGCCCCTTTGTTTTATCGGTATCGCTGTAGAGATAACTTATTGGTTGTAAGCGTTCTCGCCATGGCTGTTGACGTCCAGGCCTTCGCGCTCATGCTCTTCTGGTACACGCAGACCCACAATCATATCCGCCAGTTTGAAGCCAATGAAGGCCACCACACCGGACCAGACAATGGTGACACCCACGCTCAGCAACTGAATCGAAACCTGATGACCCATGGTGACGCCTGGGGCATAACCTACGCCGCCCAGCGAGGAAGACGCGAATACACCTGTCAGGATACAACCGATGATGCCACAGACGCCGTGAACACCGAATACGTCGCAAGGATCGTCAACCCGCAGCCATCTTTTCAGCGTTGTCACGCCCCAGATGCCAGCCAGACCACCCACTAAACCGATAATTAACGCGCCACCGACACCGACATACCCACAGGCTGGAGTGATGGCGACCAGGCCAGCAATGAAGCCAGAACAGGCACCTAACAGCGAAGGTTTGCCGCGCATCGCCCACTCACCAAAGGTCCATGCCAGCACGGCACCCGCAGTTGCAACAACGGTATTCAGGAAGGCCAGTGCAGCAATTTCGTTAGCGGCAGACGCCGACCCTGCGTTAAAACCAAACCAGCCGACATACAGAATCGCCGTACCGGTGAACACCATCGGCAAGTTATGCGGTTTAAACGCCTCTTTACCAAAACCGGCACGTTTACCCACCAGGTAAGCACCGACCAGGCCTGCAACCGCAGCGTTAATGTGCACCACCGTGCCGCCTGCAAAGTCCAGTGCGCCATCCTGAGCCAGCAAACCGCCCGCCCATACCATATGTGCGATAGGCACATAGGCCAGCGTGAGCCACACCAGGACAAAAATCAGTACCGCGGAGAAGCGAATACGTTCAGCAATAGCACCGACAACCAGCCCTACGGTAATACAGGCAAACGAGGCCTGGAATGCCACGTGGATATATTGATAAAAGCTGCCCATCACCGCTGTCAGAGCAATGTTTTTCAGCATCACCCAGTTAAAGCTACCAAAGAAGGCGTTACCTTCACTGAAAGCCAGTGAGTAGCCATAAATGACCCACAGCACGCACACCAGCGAAAAGGTCACAGCCACCTGGGTCAGCATAGAAAGGACGTTTTTACCGCGGATCAGGCCACCGTAAAACAGCGCAATCCCAGGAATTGACATAAACAGCACCAGCGCGGTGCAAATCATCATAAAGGCGTTATCGGCTTTGTCTGCAACGGCAGGTGCAGCAGCCATTGCCAGCGACGGTAACAGTGCCAGGCTGGTGAGGCCCAACTTGGTCAGCATTTTATTCATTTTTTTCCATCCCATCACATTACTGAGTCTTGTTTACAGTGCGGCTTCGTCGGTTTCGCCGGTACGTATGCGAATCACGCGCTGCAGTTCAGCAACGAAAATCTTACCGTCGCCAATTTTTCCGGTGTAAGCCGATTTACTGATTACGTCCACCACTTCGTCCAGTTGGTCATCGGCAATGGCGATATCAATTTTTACTTTAGGCAGAAAGTTCACGCTGTATTCCGCCCCACGGTACAGTTCGGCGTGCCCTTTCTGACGCCCAAAACCTTTCACTTCGGAGACGGTCAGTCCCTGAATACCAATTGAGGATAATGCCTCTCGCACATCTTCAAGCTTGAACGGCTTAATTACGACGGTAACCAGCTTCATAGCCTCTCCTTAAGGGTTTGAAATAAGTAAGTCTCATGGACACGCAGAGACTTAAGCAAAGCCTGTGCCAGATGTAATTAAAGGATGAAATCAGTTATCAGGCCGCGACGGAATAAGGCTCAGTTAATGCTGAATATGTGGACAGGAAAGGTAAGAAGGACAGATAAGCGAAGCGGATGCACATCTTTGGTGCGCTCAGGCTCAAAGACGTGCATCCAAACGGATCAAGGGAGAAAATATGTGCAAAAAAGGTGCAATCAGACTGCGCTGACTAACGGCGCGGCCAGTTCCAGCTCCTCACCTGCCTGTTGCAGCTGGTACATTTGCCAATAGCGCCCCTGTAATGCCAGGAGTTGCTGATGCGTCCCCTGCTCCACCACGTTACCGCGGTGCAGCACCAGAATGTTGTCGGCTTCGGTGATGGTCGAGAGGCGATGAGCGATCACCACCAGCGTCGTATGCTGGCGCAGGGTGCGCAGAGTATGCTGAATCGCCTGCTCTGTGCCGGAGTCGATATTGGCAGTGGCTTCATCAAGAATCAGAATCTTCGGCAACTGCACCAGCACACGCGCCAGCGCCAGTAACTGCTTTTGCCCCACGGACAGGTTATTCCCCTGCTCGCCCAGTCGGGTGTGAATGCCGTCGGGCAAGGCGCGGGCCAGCGGTGCCAGTTGCACCTGCTCCAACGCTGTCCACACCGCGTCTTCACTGATATCCCGGCCCAGACGCACGTTGGCCAGCAGCGAATCGGCCAGCACCACCGGGTCCTGCTGCACCATAGCGATATCGCGTCGTAGCGCGTGGTGGGAATACTCGCCCAGCGGGCGATCGTCAAGCCTGACCTGGCCGCGCGTCACCGGGTAGTAACCCATTAACAGGTTTGCCAGCGTGCTTTTACCGCTACCGGTATGACCGACCAGGGCAACAAAACCGCGTGAGGGGACATCCAGACTAATATTGCTCAGCACGTCGCGATTATCGCGATAGGCAAAACTGAGGTTATTCAGCGTAATCCGCCCGGACGTCATCGGCTGGTCACTGTCACCATAATGCTGTTGCGGTGCATCCATCAGTTCAAAAATACGTTCGCCCGCCACGACCGCCTGCTGCAACATGGACTGCTGCGTCGTGAGTTCGATCAGCGGCTCGTTAAGCCGTCCCAGATAGGTGATAAATGCGTACAGTACGCCGACTTCGAAAACACCCGGCATCGAAAAACTGAATAACAGCAGTAAGCCACACAGCACCAGTGCTGAAAACAGGCTTAAGAGTGGCCGCAGCAGGAAACCATCAAGCCGCAGCGTTTGCATGCGCGCCAGATAATGAGAGCGGCTGGCCTCACCCATGCGTTCGCCAAAGCGCGCCTGCTGGCGAAACTGCTGTATCACGCTCATCCCACTGATCACTTCGTTAAAGCCGTTATTGATATCGGCCAGATAGCTGCGAACGCGCCGGGCTATCGGCGTGCTGAAGCGCTGATAAATCAGCATCACGATAAGCACCATAGGGAAAATCAACATAGCCACCAGCGCCATGCGCCAGTCCAGACTGAACATGGCCACCATCATTGCGCCCACCAGTGCCGCACTGCGCAGAACGGTTGCCACAACGGTCACATACAGATCCCTGACGACTTCGGTGTCGTTGGTCACCCGGGAAATCAGTTGTCCAACCGGCTGGGTATCAAACGCGGCAAGGGGCTGACGCAGAGCCGCGTCCATGGCATCGGTGCGTAAACGCTGCACCACGCCAATAGCGGCTTGGTTAAACAGCAGCGCCTGGCCGTAATGCAGCGCAGCGGCCAGCAGTTGCAACAGAATAAAACTTACCACCAGGCCCGCCACAATGCCCCAGGGCATGTGATGCTTCGCCACCAGATTATCGATGAAATAACTTACCAATACGGGGCCGGTGACTTCGGCGGCGGCGGCCACCCACAGCATTAACACCGCCAGCGACAGGGATTTGCGCCAGGGTTTACCGTAACTCAGCAGGCGTTTGAGTGTTGGCCACATCGGTTGTGACTTAGTCATGTGGCGCTCCTTTTTCAGTTTCATCATCATCCAGCGCGGCTTCCAGTTGCTGATAGCGGTACATATCCCGATACCAGCCCGCGTTGTTGCTCAGGGCGGCATGGTCGCCGCGTTGCGCTACGGTTCCCTGATGTAACACCAGAATCTCACTGGCTTCAGTCAGTGCGGATAAGCGATGGGCGCTAATGATCAACGTTTTTCCTTTCCCCCACTGGCGCAGATTATGCAGAATGTCATGCTCGGTGCGCCCGTCAACCGCCGACAGTGCATCGTCCAGAACCAGGATCTCTGCATTGAGCAGCAGGGCACGCGCGATTGAGATACGCTGCTTTTGGCCGCCCGACAGCATGACACCGCGCTCCCCGACTTCGGTTTCATACCCTTGCGGCAGGCGTAAGATATCGTCATGGACGCAGGCCATTTTTGCCGCCTGCTCGATATCCTCCTGACGGGCATCGGGCTTGCCCAGCGCGATGTTATTGGCCACGCTGTCGGAAAACAAAAACGGCGTCTGGCTGACCACCGCCAGGCGGCTGCGCCAGCTGTCCAGACGCAGTTGCGGCAGCGGAATCGCATGATAGCGAATATCCCCTTGCTGAATATCGAAGTGGCGCTGAATCAAACTCAGCAAGGTGGTTTTACCACTGCCGGTCGGGCCACACAGGCCCAGCATATCGCCAGGCTTAAGCTGAAACTCAACGTGGCTCAGGATCGCGCCCGAGCTGGCGGGATAGCGAAACTCACGAATGGCAACCTGCAGCGTCCCTGCCCGCTCGGGCAACGTTTTATCGCCGTCTTCAACCACCGGTGCCTCAGAGAGTAACGCACGAATCCGGCTCCAGGCAGCACTGCCACGCTCAACAATGTTGAACATCCATGCCAGCGCCAGCATCGGCCAGATCATCAAACCAAGATACATCACAAAGCTGGTGAGCTGCCCGAGCGTCATTTGCTCATGCCACACCAGCCAGCTTCCACCGCCAATCGCCAGCAGGTTGGCAAAGCCAATCGCGATATAAATGGTGGGATCAAAACGCGCGTCTACCCGCGCAACACGCAGGTTTTTCTCGCCGGTGTCGCGGGCAATATCGGCAAACTGCTCTGACTGATGCTGCTCCAGGCCAAACGCCTTGATCATTCGGATACTGGTCAGGCTCTCTTGCGTCTGGTCGTTCAGACTGGAAAAGGCTGCCTGCGCCAGTTTGAAACGGTTATGCAACTGCTCGCCATAGCGGTGAATGACCAGCGCCATAAATGGCATGGGTATCAGCGACACCAGCGTCAACTGCCAGCTGATTTGGGTACTCATGGCAATCAACACCACGCATCCCATCACCAGGGAATCCACCAGCGTCAGCACGCCTTCACCGGCGGCAAAGACCACACGATCGACATCGTTGGTGGCGCGGGCAATAAGATCGCCGGTGCGGTGACGCAAATAAAAGGCTGGCTGCTGACGGCTGAGCTGACGATAAAAATCTTCGCGCAGCTCAACGGCCAGCTGGTAGGATGCCCCAAATAACAGCACGCGCCAGACATAGCGCAGCAGATAAACCACCACGGCCGTCAGCAACATAATGCCAATCCACATCATTATGTGGCGGGCGCTCATGTTCTGATGGGTGACACCGTCAACAATCACGCCCACAACCCAGGGCGGCAGTAATTGCAGTACGGCAATAACGATCAGTAAGGTCACGGCGCCAAGGTAGCGTCGCCACTCACGAATAAAATACCAACTTAACTGGCTGAATAATCGCACAAGGCTGCTCTCAATCTCTGGTACTCAAGGGCCAACAGGCAGGGCTGTCGTGTATTTAATCTCTTCCATCGCAAAGCTGGAGGTCACATCGATCAGGCCTGTTACACCATTAACTAAACGCTTATAAAAGGCATCATAACTTTTCATGTCGGCAACCTGAATACGCAGTAAATAATCGTACTCACCGGCCATACGGTAAAAGCCCATCACTTCCGGCATGCTCTGCACCACCGAGACGAACTCCTGATACCAGGCTTTACTGTGCTGGGTGGTTTTGACAAACATAAACGCCGTCAGGGAAAGGCCAAGTTTTTCATTGTCCAGCAGTGCAACCCGCCCGCGAATAATGCCATCTTCTTCCAGCTTTTTCAGGCGCTTCCAGCAGGGCGTGGTAGTGAGATTCACCGCGTCCGCCAGCACCTGGAGCGAGGTAGTGCAGTCCTGCTGCAACATAGCCAGCAATTTAAGGTCAATTTTATCTGGCATATGGGCCTCCGGTAGAATTATTTTCTCCATTACCGCCATTTTAACGCAAAACCTGCAAGCTCTTTTTCCTGCACGTGCCTTAAGATAGTGACTTTCACCCGAGCGGAAATGAACCCTATGTCAACATGCTGGATACGCCACGCGATTAACGAAATAAACGCTGACTTTCAACGCTCAGCGGACACGCACTTAATTCGCTTCAGTTTGCCGGATTTTCCGGGCATTGGGTTCTATCTGAAAGATGAAAGTACGCATCCCAGCGGAAGCCTGAAACATCGCCTGGCGCGTTCCCTGTTTCTTTATGCGCTTGCCAATGGTTGGATCAAACAAGGCACGCCTGTTATTGAAGCCTCTTCTGGCAGTACCGCCGTCTCTGAAGCCTATTTTGCTCGCCTGTTGGGCTTACCCTTTATTGCCGTGATGCCAGCCAGCACTGCAAAGCGGAAAATTGAGCAAATTACCTTCTACGGCGGTCAGTGCCATTTTGTCAGCGATCCCTGTCAGCTCTATGCCGAATCCGAGCGTCTGGCCCGGGAACTGAACGGCCACTTTATGGATCAGTTTACCTATGCTGAACGGGCAACCGACTGGCGCGGCAACAACAATATTGCCGAAAGTATTTTCCGCCAGATGGCGAACGAGCCTTTTCCTGTTCCTCATACGTTAATTATGAGCGCGGGCACCGGCGGTACGTCAGCCACATTGGGGCGCTATATCCGCTATCAGGGATGCGATACGCGCTTACTGGTGGTCGATCCGCAGCATTCGGTTTTTTATGACTACTGGCAAAATCGTGATGCCACTCTGACCAGCAATCGCGGCAGCATGATTGAAGGTATTGGTCGCCCACGCGTTGAACCCTCCTTTATGCCTGATGTGATTGATGAAATGATCAAAGTGCCCGATGGCGCAACAATTGCCGCCATGCTGAAGCTGGAAACCCTGTTGGGACGTAAACCTGGCCCCTCTACCGGCACGAATTTTTGGGGCATGATGCAGGTAGCAAAACGCTTACGCGATAACAACGAGCAAGGCTCGCTGGTGACGCTCCTGTGCGACAGTGGCGAACGTTATCTTGATACCTACTATCAACCCGAATGGGTGGCTCAGCATATTGGCGAGATTGCGCCATGGCAGCATGAGCTGGCCTGAGGTGGCGATCAAGCCTGTCTTCTGGCATGCGGGTTGGATAACAGCGGCCGGAGTAACCAGGGTGCCGGGGTTCGTGGCTCGTGTCTGGCAGGCTCAGCGATGACAAGTCCATCCTGTTGACGCTGCCGGCCTCAATCTGTTTAGCGCCCATTCCACTGACGTCACCTGACGCCCTCACCTGCCCCTTTCCGCTGACGCGGTTAGGCTTCTCGCCAGCCCCACGGTACTAATCTGAGCGCGTGCTGTACCCGTTACCAGGGGACCGCCGCGCTGCGGAAACCGTTGAGGACCAGCGTTCATTGGTATTCTCCTGATAGTGACCGCCGCTTGCAGCTGTTCAGCAACGCCCTGAGGTATTACCATAAGCACCAATTTTTGTTATTAGGACGAGCCATGAAACGCGCCGTTGTGGTATTTAGCGGTGGACAAGACTCCACCACCTGCCTGGTTCAGGCTTTACAGCTTTACGATGAAGTACACTGCGTGACCTTCGATTATGGTCAACGTCACCGTGAAGAGATTGAGGTAGCGCGTGAGCTTGCGTTAAAACTGGGCGCCCGGGCGCATAAAGTGCTGGATGTGACCATGCTGAATGAGCTGGCCGTCAGTAGCCTGACGCGAGACAACATCCCGGTTCCTGCTTATGACCCGCAGGCAACGGGCCTGCCAAGCACATTTGTGCCGGGCCGCAATATTCTGTTCCTGACTCTGGCCTCCGTTTACGCCTATCAAGTTGAGGCTGAGGCGGTGATCACCGGCGTTTGCGAAACGGACTTCTCCGGTTATCCCGACTGTCGCGATGAGTTTGTTAAAGCGCTTAACCACGCCGTCACGCTTGGCATGGCGCGCGATATCCGCTTTGAAACCCCGCTGATGTGGCTCGATAAGGCCGAAACCTGGGCGCTGGCCGATTACTGGCAGCAGCTCACGCTAATCCGTGAAGAGACGCTCACCTGCTATAACGGCGTGAAAGGTGACGGCTGTGGCGAATGTGCCGCCTGTCATCTGCGCGCAAAAGGTCTGAAGGCTTATCTGCAGGATAGTCCCGGCATCATGTCAGCCATGAAGGCAAAAACCGGTTTACAGTAAAGACGTGAGCGGCGGCTAACGATTGCCGCCGCGTTGATCCTGTCAGTCAGGTTATTAATTTTTCCAGCCGCTGCCGTACTTCGCCTTCAAGCGGAACGGCTTTTTGTGAACGAAGATCGATACACACGAAGGTCAGTGCCGCATCCGCAACCACGGTATCCCCACCGGCTAAAAGAATACGTTGAGACATAATGCCGCTTTTTCCATTGAGCTGCGTCATCTCGCTGCTGATCTCCAGAACATCGCCCAGCACCGCCGGGCGACGATAGTTGATGTTGATGTTAACCACCACAAAGGCCAGTTTTTGCTCAAGCAGCCAGTTAAAAGCGTCTGCTTCCTCCAGCCATTGCCAGCGCGCTTCTTCTAAAAACTCCAGATAACGAGCATTATTAACATGCTGATAAACATCCAGATGATAACCGCGCACTTTTATTGTGGTCTGCATTCCTGTTCTCCTGCTGCTAAAGATTAACTGGTTGGACCTGTTCACTTTAGCAGAGTCCGGCCAGGCCAGCAGGTTAAGCATCAGAGTTGCGCCTTACCTCACAATTTCAGACGCGACGCATTTCTCTCGACCAGAGCATTACCAAAGCCGGGCACATCTTTAAGTTGATCGATGGCCGTGAACGGGCCGTATTCTTCACGATAGCTGACGATGGACTGCGCCTTTTTCAGACCCACACCGTTCATCACCGACGAGAGCTGTTCTGCCGTCGCGTCGTTGATACTGACCTGCTCCTGATGCGGCAGGGAAACCTGAGCGGCCTGCGTTTCACTTGGGGTTTCTGCCGCTGACAGTGGCATTTGATACAGTGCGCCACACAGAGCGAGGGAAAGATAAAAGGCCTGTAAGTTGGTTTTAGCCATGCTGTGTTTCTCCTTGTGTTAAACAGCAGGCTCAGGTTGTCATGTCGGTAAAATGGACTCAAAGCGCAAACGACAGAAATGGAAAAGGCCGCATAAGCGGCCTTTAGTCGTTTCAGTGATTACCTGAATTTTGCGAGGATTACTGCATCTGGGCAGCAGCACCGTATTTAATTTTGGCCTCTTTGCGCAGATTTTGCAGCAATGCTTCAAAGGCAAGTTGCGCATTGTTCTGCGTGACACCTTTGACCATTTCATCAATCTGAGCCTGAGGCATGCTACCGGTGCTGACTTTATTAACCGCCACCAGTACCACATTGCCCTGCATATCTTCGCTTACGCCCCAGGACGGTTTGTTATCCGCAGGCTGTGGCAGATTAAACGCCGCCTGCGCCACCGGGTCCTGAGAATTACGATCAACCGTTTTGCTGGCGCTCAGCGTCAGGCCTGCGGCTTTTAGCACATCCTGTTTTCCGGCTTTCAGGTCGGCTAACAGTTTATCTGCCCGGGCTTTTGCCTGCTGCGTCGCTTTATCGTGTTTCAACGTATCGACAATCTGTGCTTTAACCTTTTCCAGCGGCTCTACCGCTTCAGGTTTATGCTCGCTGATACGCAACACAAAAGCGCGATCGCCATCGACACTGATGATGTCAGAGTTATTCCCCGGCGCGCCATTTTGACCAACAAGGCCGCCGTTAAAAATAGCCTGCTTCACCGCGTCGAAGTCGAGATCTTTTGGCACGTCATCACGGTTAAACCAGCCTGTTTCTGTGGCTTTAATGCCTGACGCCTGCTCAGCACCGGCCAGCGACTCATTGTCATTGCTGGCTGCTTCGCTCACCTTCTGCTGCAGTTTATAGAAAGCGTCCAGCGCTTTTTCCTGCTTAACTTTATCCGCCACTTCGCTGCGCACATCAGCCAGCGGCTTGATTTGCTCAGGCTTGATATCGTCAAGGCGCACAATCAGGAAGCCAACGGAAGACTTAATCACACCTGACAGCTGGCCTTTCTCTTTCAGCCCTGCATTTTTCAGCTCATCCGGCGTGGTTGACGGCTCCAGCCAACCCATGTCTCCACCTTTACGGGCAGAAATCGGGTCGATGGATTTGGTCTTCGCCAGCCCGGCAAAATCAGCACCGCTCTTCAGCTGAGCCAAAATCGCATTGGCATCGGCTTCCGTTTTGGTCTGAATCACGCTGTAACGATCGCGCTGTGGCTGCGTGTAGTCCGCTTTATTTTTATCATACCAGGCCTGAATATCCGCATCGCTGGCATTTTCCTGCATACCGGCGGCATCCAGTTTGATATAGCTGACCCGGAACTGCTCAGGGGCCATAAAGCTGTTTTTATGCTGCTGATAGTACTGGCTGGTTTCGTCATCGTTAACGGTTTGCTTTGCCGCCAGCGCATTCACGTCGATCGTCGCGGTCTGAATATCACGCTTCTGTGCCACCAAATCCACCAGCTTGCTGGTTTCATTTTTAAGCATAAAGTCGGTGTTCGCGATGGCGTTAATCAACTGCTGGGTGGCCAGTTGTTTACGCAGCGCTTCCGCGTACTGGTCAGCGTTGAAACCCATATCGGTAATCATCGCGTTATATTTGGCGTTATCAAACTTACCGTTGGTCTGGAAAGCGGCCTGATTGAAAATAGCCTGCTTGACCTGATCGTCACTGATGGCGATGTGCAGATCTTTAATGTAGGTGTCCAGTAAAGCCTGATCGATCAGCTGAGACAGCGCCTGCTGGCGCATCTGCTGCATGTAACCGTCGTTACCCGCCAGTTGTGAAAACTGATCGCCCAGCATCTGCTGCTGACGGTTTCGTTCGCTGTTAAATGCCCGATCTAACTGCGCCCGGCTGATCTCCTGACCGTTAACTTTGGCCGCATAATCATTGTTGCCGCCAATCAGATAGTTGCCAACGCCGGTCAGCACAAAGGAGAGAATGATCAACCCCAAAATAATCTTGAGCACGACATGGTTCGACGCCGCGCGTAAATTGTCCATCATGGTATGACAACACTCCGCTGTAGTGTGAATGTAAAGCCCTGTCGCAATAACGCCATCTTCCCGGCGCATTACTCAGCTGCAAATCTGGCTGGCAGCAATAATCCTGTTGAGACAAGCCTTGCGACCTTTACTGCCTCTCTGGATATAAAAAAGGCACATCTCATCGATGTGCCCGTATGTTACATGAGAACGCGTTAACCGTCCTCTAATCCACTCAAGAAAATGTGTTAATGAGTGGTGGCGTTGTCATTAGTTGACAGCGTCTTTCAGTGCTTTACCTGCACGGAAACCCGGTACTTTACCTGCCGGGATAGTAATCTCTTTACCGGTTTGCGGATTACGGCCTGTGCGCGCTGCGCGCTCACGTACTGAGAAAGTGCCGAAACCCACCAGCGCCACTTCATCTCCGCCTTTCAGCGCATCAGAAACAGAGCCCATAAATGCATCTAACACACGTCCTGCTGCTGCTTTAGAAATGTCGGCATCGGCAGCAATTTTATCGATCAGTTGTGACTTATTCACTCTATTCATCCCCTCTTTATTATTTCACATCGTACCCACGCTTCCTGTCGGGTACGAACGCGCAGCAAGTTATATCAAGCCTTATTAGCTGAAACAACGGTAATCCTCTTATAACGTCAGTCCAGCAGCAACCTAAATTAACGGCACAAAAAAAAGCTGGCAAGCACCAATTGGTGTTGCCAGCTCTGCTTTTTAACGGTTTATGCCATTAATCACTATTTTGCGGTAGCAACCTGCATGCCGTAAGGCGCATTTTCCAGTGCCAGATTCAGCACTTCTTCAATGCGCTTGACCGGATGGATTTCCAGATCGGCAATCACGTTCTGTGGAATTTCTTCCAGATCGCGTTTGTTCTCGTCCGGGATCAAAACCACTTTGATGCCACCACGGTGTGCTGCCAGCAGCTTCTCTTTCAGCCCGCCGATAGGTAACACCTGACCGCGTAAGGTGATCTCACCTGTCATCGCTACATCAGAGCGCACCGGGTTACCGGTCAGACAGGACACCAGTGCAGTACACATCGCAATACCGGCACTTGGACCATCTTTTGGCGTTGCCCCTTCCGGTACGTGCACATGGATATCACGTTTTTCATAGAAATCGCCGTTGATACCCAGTTTTTCTGCACGTGCGCGTACCACGGTCAAGGCTGCCTGAATGGATTCCTGCATCACTTCACCCAGCGATCCGGTATAGGTCAGTTTCCCTTTACCAGGCACACAGGCGGTTTCGATAGTCAGCAAATCACCGCCAACTTCCGTCCAGGCCAGACCGGTAACCTGACCAACACGGTTTTCGCTGTCGGCACGGCCATAGTCAAAGCGCTGAACCCCAAGGAAATCCTTCAGGTTTTCACCATTAATGGTGATGTGCTTTTTGGTTTTATCCATCAGCAGCGTTTTCACTGCTTTACGGCACAACTTGGACAGTTCACGTTCCAGGCTACGCACACCGGCTTCACGCGTATAGTAACGAATGATACCGACGATCGCGCTGTCATCGACGCTGATCTCTGACGCTTTCAATGCGTTGCGCTCAATCTGCTTGGGCAGCAAATGCTGTTTCGCAATGTTGAGCTTCTCATCTTCGGTATAACCCGACAGACGGATCACTTCCATACGATCCAGCAGCGGTGCCGGGATGTTCATGGAGTTAGAGGTCGCCACAAACATCACATCGGAGAGATCGTAGTCCACTTCCAGATAGTGATCGTTAAACGCGATGTTCTGCTCCGGGTCCAGCACTTCCAGCAGGGCTGATGCCGGATCGCCGCGCATGTCTGATGACATTTTGTCAATTTCATCTAACAGGAACAGGGGGTTTTTCACGCCCACTTTCGCCATTTTCTGAATCAACTTGCCCGGCATTGAACCGATATAGGTACGGCGATGACCACGGATTTCCGCTTCGTCACGGACGCCACCCAATGCCATACGAACGTACTTACGCCCGGTGGCTTTCGCAATGGACTGACCCAGCGAGGTTTTACCGACGCCCGGCGGCCCCACCAGACAAAGGATAGGTCCTTTGATTTTGCTGACGCGACTTTGCACCGCAAGATATTCAAGGATGCGGTCTTTAACGCGTTCCAGACCGTAGTGGTCAATGTCCAGGGTTTCCTGAGCCTTGCGCAGATCTTTCTTCACTTTGCTGCGCGCGTTCCATGGAACCTGCACCATCCAGTCGATATAGCCACGCACCACCGTCGCTTCCGCAGACATCGGTGACATCATTTTCAGCTTCTGCAGTTCAGCTTCCGCTTTTTCACGCGCTTCCTGCGGCATTTTGGCCGCATCGATTTTGCGTTTTAATGCTTCGTACTCATCAGGCGTATCATCCATCTCGCCCAACTCTTTCTGAATGGCCTTCATCTGCTCATTCAGATAGTACTCACGCTGGCTCTTTTCCATCTGCTTTTTAACGCGGTTGCGAATGCGTTTTTCAACCTGCAGCAGATCGATTTCAGATTCCATCATCGCCATCAGATATTCCAGACGTTCGTTCACGTCTGACATCTCCAGCACTGACTGTTTATCTGCGAGTTTCAATGGCATATGCGCCGCAACCGTATCCGCCAGGCGTGCCGCATCGTCAATATTATTCAGTGAGGTTAAGACCTCAGGTGGGATCTTTTTATTCAGTTTGATGTAGCCTTCAAACTGATTGATCGCCGTGCGCACCAGCACTTCCTGCTCGCGCTCTTCGATCTCTGGTGAGACCAGATATTCAGCCTGGGCCACAAAGTGGTCGCCGTTGTCAGCAAGCGTAGTGATGTTGGCACGCTGCAAGCCTTCAACCAGCACTTTCACCGTACCGTCTGGCAGTTTTAACATCTGCAGGACGGAGGCAATTGTACCCACTGAAAAAAGATCGTTTATGCCAGGTTCATCCGTTGAAGCCTCTTTCTGTGCGACCAGCATGATCTTTTTATCATGATCCATTGCGGCTTCGAGGCACCGAATTGATTTTTCCCGGCCAACAAACAACGGAATTACCATGTGCGGATAAACTACCACGTCGCGCAAAGGCAAGACGGGGATTTCAATGCGTTCAGAACGCTCAGGATTCATAGAGCTCTCTCTTAGTTTAGTGTCCGCCAGGTGATGGGTACCGCATCAGGCAGGTATGCGGTCAAACCCACAGGTGTCTGAGTATATGGGGATGATTGTCAGACATTCAATGTCACAACGGTGAGAAATGCAAAAGGGGAAAGATTTTCCCCTTTTTAGATGGCACAATGTGGACGATTTGTTTATTTATTCGCCAGAAGCCTGAGCTTCATGCTTGCCATAAATCAGCATAGGTTCGGACTGACCTTCAATAACTGACTCATCAATCACCACTTTCTCGACGTCGTCCATAGAGGGCAGATCGTACATCGTTTCCAGTAGCGCACCTTCCACTATCGAACGCAGACCACGCGCACCGGTTTTACGTGACATCGCCTTTTTAGCAATCGCCGTCAGGGCTTCATCACGGAATTCCAGATCCACGCCTTCCAGGTTAAACAGCGCCTGATACTGCTTGGTCAGTGCATTTTTTGGCTCACGCAGGATCTGAATCAGCGCCTCTTCACTCAGTTCATTGAGCGTTGCGACGACGGGCAGACGACCAATGAACTCGGGGATCAGACCAAATTTGATCAAATCTTCCGGCTCACACTGCGCCAGCAGCTCGCCTTCCGTTGCTTTTTGCGATTTGCCTTTTACCGTTGCACCAAATCCGATGCCCGAACCGGTTTCAACGCGCTGGGAAATCACCTTGTCCAGCCCGGCAAACGCACCGCCACAGATAAACAGAATCTTCGAGGTATCGACCTGCAAAAACTCCTGCTGCGGATGTTTACGGCCGCCCTGCGGAGGAACCGCAGCCACTGTCCCTTCAATCAGCTTCAGTAACGCCTGCTGTACCCCTTCGCCCGACACATCACGGGTGATAGAAGGATTGTCTGACTTACGTGAAATTTTGTCGATTTCATCGATGTAGACAATACCACGCTGTGCTTTCTGCACATCGTAGTCACATTTTTGCAGCAGTTTCTGGATGATGTTTTCAACGTCTTCACCCACATAACCGGCTTCGGTTAACGTGGTGGCATCCGCCATGGTGAAAGGCACATCCAGTAAACGGGCAAGGGTTTCTGCCAGCAGCGTTTTACCGCTACCTGTAGGACCGATGAGCAGGATATTACTTTTGCCCAGTTCGATTCCGTTGCTGGTATCCCCGTTGCGCAGACGTTTGTAGTGGTTATACACCGCCACGGCCAGGACTTTCTTGGCCCTTTCCTGACCAATAACGTAATCGTCGAGGTGATGGCGAATCTCATGCGGCGTAGGCAGTGCACTACGTTCGCGATGCGGGGCAACCTCTTTAATCTCTTCGCGAATAATGTCGTTACACAGATCAACGCACTCATCGCAGATATACACTGACGGCCCGGCAATCAGCTTACGCACTTCATGCTGGCTTTTGCCGCAAAAAGAGCAGTACAGCAACTTTCCTGAACCGTCTTTGCGCTTATCTGTCATCAGTTAACCTCTTCTTGTTCTCAGGCCGTACCAGGGGTACAGCACTGGCCGTGGGTACACGGCCGATGTTCATTCAACCCATTATAACCCTGTCCTGTTAACTATAGACCAGAGACAAGGCGAAGTTAGGGCTTATTGGCGATGGGTCAGGATTGAATCGACCAATCCATACTCTACCGCTTCGTTGGCGGAGAGGAAACGGTCACGCTCGGTATCACGCTCAATTTCTTCCAGTGACTTACCGGTGTGCTCCGCCATGAGTTCATTCATGCGCTGCTTCACTTTCAGGATTTCGCGCGCATGGATTTCAATGTCACTCGCCTGTCCCTGATAGCCACCCAGCGGTTGGTGAATCATTACGCGTGAGTTTGGCAGACAGAAACGCTTGCCCTTAGTCCCGGCCGTCAACAGGAAAGCCCCCATTGAACAGGCCTGGCCCATACAAATTGTACTGACGTCCGGCTTGATAAACTTCATGGTGTCATAAATTGACATCCCTGCCGTAATCACGCCACCCGGTGAGTTGATATAAAGGTAAATATCTTTTTCCGGATTCTCTGCTTCCAGAAACAGCATCTGGGCCACAATCAGGTTCGCCATGTGATCTTCTACCTGACCGGTAAGGAAGATTACGCGCTCTTTAAGCAGACGGGAATAGATGTCGTATGAACGCTCGCCGCGCGAGGTTTGCTCGACCACCATTGGCACCAACGCATTGTGCGGTGCAGTAAACTCACGATCGCCACTGTATGACATTACCGTCTCCTGGATAAATTTCATTGGCAACATTCTGTACCGATTTTACGTAAGACGAGCGTCAAAAACTATGCTCTGCCTCTTACCGACAACTCAAGGACGGTTAATCAGTCAGCCGAACTGTTTTTTGCATACTCCCTGTATCTTGGGATGCTGCTCAGTTGTTTCAAGCATAACAACCTTTTCATCAATCGCTAACCCGGAAAAAGCGATGCGTGAACAATTTGCCCAAAAATTAACCAAATAGCGGCAAACCGGCAGACAGCAAGCCTGATACAGAAAAAAGCCCGCGACTTTTCAGGCGCGGGCTTCAGCACAACCGGTTAAACGGACGATTAGGCCTGAGCGGTCTGATTCATCAGTTCCTGGAAGTTAGTTTCTTTCTCAGAGACTTTGGCTTTTGCCAGCACGGCTTCAACAGCCTGCTCTTCCAGCGCGACATTGCGCATGTTGTTCATCAGCTCGTTATTTTTGCTGTAGAACTCGATCACTTCCTGCGGATCTTCATACGCAGAAGCCATCTCTTCGATCAGCACTTTCACGCGATCTTCGTCCGCTTTCAGCTCGTGGGTGCGAATCACTTCGCCCAGCAGCAGGCCGACAACAACGCGACGTTTCGCCTGCTCTTCGAACAGTTCACGTGGCAGTTCCAGCGCCTGCTTCTCATCACCACCGAAGCGCTGTGCAGCCTGACGACGCAGAACGTCAACTTCGCTGTCGATCAGTGCAGAAGGCACGTCGATTGGGTTAGCGTCAACCAGACCGTCGATAGCCTGCGTTTTCACGCGGTTACGAATAGCGCCTTTCAGCTCGCGTTCCATGTTTTTACGCACTTCGGCACGCAGACCGTCAACTGAGCCATCTTCTACGCCGAAACGTTTGATGAAGTCTTCAGTCAGTTCTGGCAGTTCGCGCGTTTCAACTTTCTTCAACACGATTTCGAACTTAGCGTCTTTCCCTTTCAGGTTTTCAGCATGGTAGTCATCAGGGAATTTCACATCGATAGTGAAGGTTTCACCTGCTTTATGACCCACAACACCTTCTTCAAAACCTGGGATCATGCGGCCCTGGCCCATTGCCAGAACGAAATCTGAGGCTTTACCGCCTTCAAACTCTTCGCCGTCAACTGAACCGGTAAAATCGACAGTCGCGCGGTCTTCTGCGCCCGCAGCGGCGTCGGTTTCAATCCAGTTAGCCTGCTGCTTACGCAGGGTTTCCAGCATGGTATCAACGTCAGCGTCAGTGACCTGAACCTGTGGCTTCTCGACTTCGATGTTTTCCAGGCCTTTCAGCTCAACTTCTGGATACACTTCGAATTCTACCGCATAGGTAAAGTCCTGACCTTCAGTGTATTCGCCTGGCACGTAGTTAGGTGCGCCAGCCGGATTGATTTTCTCTTTGATGATGGCGTCAACAAAGTTACGCGTCATCAGATCGCCCAGCACGTCCTGGCGCACAGACGCACCGTAGCGCTGTGCCACGATGTTCATTGGCACTTTGCCTTTACGGAAACCATCGATACGGACTTTCTTCGCCACATCCACCAGTTCTTTTTTAACAGCGCTTTCGATGCTGTCAGAAGCGACAGTAATCGTAATGCGACGGCCCAGGCCCTGAGTGGTTTCTACAGAAACTTGCATCTTGTTACCTCAAAAAATCACGTGCTCGGTCAACTTCAGACACCACACATTGGTTAATGCGCCGTATCTAACAACCGGGACGGCTTCCGTGAAGAGAACCTGATCCCTGTTACCAGAAGCGTCCCGAAGACATTCCGGAAAAATAGACGCAGCATTATAGCGGCATCGCTGAGATGAGTCGAGGATGCTAAGTCACCACTTTTTAGGGAGTTTGCTGCTTTTTTGAGCCGCAGATCGCGTTTAGCCACAATTAAACGCCAAAAACGGTGCACTCAGGCTAGCGTTCCGGCACCGCGGCAGTTGGGTGACGCCAGGACCGTATCCTGCAATCCTTCCCACTCTTTAAGCGTGTACGTATGCAGCGCTAAGGCATGAACGCTTCCCGCCAGTTCTGCACTGAGTTCGCTGTAAATCGCCCGATGACGCGCCAGGAAACGCTGGCCGGTAAAACTGTCACTGACGATCACAACTTTAAAGTGGCTTTCCGAACCCGCAGGCACATTGTGTCGGTAGCTTTCATCGTGGACCTCCAGATGAGCCGGCGCAAAAGCCAGCCGCAGCTTTTCTTCTATCTGTTCTCGAATCATGGTTTTACCCTCAATGGCGAGCGCGGTGCCCCATCTGTTTAAATATTAGTCGGTTTTCTGCCACACTACGCGATGGCGCGCAGAATATTATCATTCCCGCGGTTTCTGCGCGCGCGCCTTATCGGGTCGTCGTTTTACGCAACACAACGCGGACGAAACACCGTTGCGTGACTTTACCTCGCGCTGGGGGCTTTATTCACTGCACCGCTTTGCTATGATGGCCGCAGTTTTTGCACACCAACCCATTACATTAACGAGAAAGCGTATGTTGAAAAAACTGTTATTCCCACTGCTGGCTGCTTTTATCCTGGCCGGCTGTGCTTCCAGCAACAACACACTGACGATTCAACCTAAAATTCAGCTGCCGCAACGCGATCCCAGCTTGATGGGCGTCACCGTAAGTATCAACGGTGCTGACCAACGCCGCGATCAGGCGCTGGCAAAAGTGAACCGCGACGGGCAACTGGTCAGCCTCACACCGTCCCGCGACCTGCGCTTCTTACTGCAGGAAGTGCTGGAAAAACAGATGACGGCACGCGGCTATATGGTCGGCCCCAATGGCGCAGTCGATCTGCAAATCATTGTTAATAATCTGTATGCCGACGTGACCCAGGGTGACGTGCGTTACAGCATTACGACCAAGGCAGATATCTCTATTGTTGCCACCGCGAAAAACGGCAACAAGCAGATTAAAAACTACCGTCAGACCTACAGCGTAGAAGGTGCCTTCAGCGCCAGTAACCAGAAAATCACCAACGCGGTGAACTCAACGCTGAGCGATGTGATTGCCGATATGGCGCAGGACACCAGCGTCAACGAATTTATTAAACAAAACTCTCACTAATTTTGCCCCTCGCCCGGCATGATGCCGGGCGCTTTTCAAGGTCAGTATGAATCACTATTTCCGCGTCTTCCGTCAAAAAAATGCCGCTGTGTTGCTCCTTCTGGGATTCGCGTCAGGTTTGCCCCTGGCATTAACGAGCGGGACCTTACAGGCGTGGATGACCGTTGATAATATTGATCTGAAAACCATCGGTTTCTTTTCCCTCGTGGGCCAGGCTTACGTGTTTAAGTTTCTCTGGTCACCGATGATGGATCGCTACACACCGCCGTTTCTGGGCCGTCGTAAAGGGTGGTTATTGATCACCCAGCTAGCGCTGGTCGCCAGCATCATCGCGATGGGATTTATGCAGCCCAGCCGGGATTTGACCCTGATGGCGGCACTGGCGGTGTTGATTGCGTTCTGTTCCGCGTCTCAGGATATTGTGTTTGACGCCTGGAAGACGGACGTTTTGCCACCGGAGCAACGCGGAAGCGGCGCGGCTATCACGGTGTTAGGCTACCGACTGGCTATGTTGATATCGGGTGGACTCGCCCTGTGGCTGGCCGATCGCTATCTGGGCTGGCGGGCAACTTACTGGCTGATGGCGCTGTTACTGGTTCCCTGCATCGTCGCAACCTTTATGGCTAACGAGCCGGATAACCGACAGTCCGCGCCCCAGTCGCTTCGTCAGGCGGTGGTCGATCCCCTACGAGACTTTTTTAACCGTAATAATGCCTGGCTGCTGATAACGCTGATCATCCTTTACAAGCTCGGCGATGCGTTTGCCGCCTCGCTCACTACCACCTTCTTAATTCGCGGCGTGGGCTTTAATCCGGGCGATGTCGGGTTGGTTAATAAGACACTCGGCCTGCTGGCGACTATCATCGGGGCGCTGTATGGCGGCGTGCTGATGCAGCGCCTGAGCCTGTTTCGCGCGCTGATGATTTTTGGCCTGCTACAGGCGGTATCTAATTTTGGCTACTGGCTGCTGGCAGTCACCGACAAGCATCTGTGGAGCATGGCAGGCGCAGTATTTATCGAAAACTTGTGTGGCGGTATGGGCACGGCTGCGTTTGTCGCGCTGCTGATGACGCTGTGCAATAAGTCCTTTTCGGCAACGCAGTTCGCGCTGCTGTCGGCCCTGTCGGCGGTAGGTCGGGTTTACGTTGGCCCTGCGGCGGGCTTCTTAGTTGAACTGTGGGGCTGGCCGACCTTCTATGCGTTTACGGTACTGGCTGGCTTACCGGGTCTGGTGCTGTTAGCATTTTGCCGTGGCACGCTGGATTTCACACAAACAACCGGGCAGTTTTTGCCGCGTACCCGTTTCGCAGCGGGCTACCGCTGGACAAACCGGCTGTTCGCCAGCGGCTGCGGGTTGCTGGCTTTATGGCTGCTGGCACTGGCGCTGAATGCAGCGGGCTTACCCCGTCTGTCGACAGCACTGGTCCCGCTGTTTGAAGCCGGCATGACGTTGGCACTCTGTGGTGTACTCTGCGGCGTGGTGCTGGATTATCGCTCGCTGCATCAGCGTGATGATCTTCCCGGCATTCGCTAACAGGGTGGGATTTTGGTTAAATTTCGCACAGTCGGTTAAGCGCGCCTAATTTGTCTTTGCGTGTCAATTTACAAAAAAATATTTCGGTCAGTGGGTGCATTCGATCAGAATATTTAAAACCGGTGCGCAATTAATTAGGTTAAAATTAATCGAATAAATGATGCAATATTGTTAAATAATTGGGTGATTAAAGTCAGGGTTATACCATTACCACTTTTGTTTAACCCTATATCCATCTCTTTTTGTTATATTGCCGCCAACTGCTTGTCCACGTTAATAATTTGTCACCGAGAACAACATCTGTGACACCCTTAGCAAAAGGTGTCAACATGGTTCTGACACATCCTTAAGCTGGTTTACACTGCATAAACCTTCCCGTAAAATGCGCGCACACTTAAACGACAATAGAGCCCTTTGTCATTGAGGTCGTTAAATGAGACTCAGTAAATACAATAAAAGTTTGGGGATTTTGTCATTAATCGCAGGCACTTTATTAATGAGTGGCTGCGATAATGCATTGTTAAATCCCAAAGGACAGATTGCGCTGGAGCAACGTTCGCTGATACTGACCGCTTTTGGTCTGATGATGATCGTCGTGATACCTGCAGTCTTGATGGCCGTGGTGTTTGCCTGGAAATATCGGGCGTCGAACACTAATGCCAAATACAGCCCTAACTGGTCACACTCTAACAAAGTGGAAGCCGTGGTCTGGACCATTCCGATCCTGATCATCGTTTTCCTTGGTGTGCTGACCTGGAAATCAACCCACGCCCTGGAGCCGAGCAAACCGCTGGCGTCAGACGTGAAACCGGTTGAGATTGATGTGATTGCCCTGGACTGGAAATGGCTGTTCATTTATCCAGAACAAGGTATTGCGACAGTTAACCAGATTGCCTTCCCGGCAAACACACCGGTTAACTTCAAAATCACCTCTAATTCCGTTATGAACTCCTTCTTTATTCCTACGCTCGGTAGCCAGATCTACGCGATGGCAGGCATGCAGACTAAACTGCATCTGATTGCCAACGAGCCAGGAACTTTCGACGGTATTTCCGCCAACTTCAGTGGTCGCGGTTTCTCTGGTATGAAGTTTAAAGCCATTGCCACCAAAGACGACGCGGAGTTCCAGCAGTGGGTTGCTAAAGTTAAAGCGGCACCTAACACGCTGACAACGATGGATGATTTCGAGAAAGTAGCCGTACCAAGCGAAAATCACCCGGTGGAATATTTCTCTTCTGCTAATCCTGAACTGTTCTTGCAGGTCATCAACAAGTTCATGCATAGCCACGGGAAGATGGACATGCCTGAGCATAAAGGCATGGACATGAGTCACACCGCTACCGCGGGAGCCGAGGAATAATACGATGTTCGGAAAATTAACACTGGATGCGGTACCGTTCCATGAGCCGATTGTCATGGTCACGGTTGCCGGTATCATCATCGCAGGTCTGGCGCTTGTCGCTGCCATCACTTATTTCGGTAAGTGGAAATATCTGTGGTCAGAATGGTTCACATCCATCGACCACAAAAAACTGGGTATCATGTACATCATCATGGCGTTCGTCATGTTGCTGCGCGGCTTTGCCGATGCGGTAATGATGCGTACCCAGCAGGTTCTGGCTTCGGCCGGGGAAGCAGGCATACTGCCGCCGCATCACTACGACCAGATCTTCACCGCGCACGGCGTGATCATGATCTTCTTCGTGGCGATGCCGTTCGTCGTGGGCCTGATGAACATTGCCGTACCTTTGCAAATTGGTGCGCGTGACGTTGCCTTCCCGTTCCTGAACAACCTGAGCTTCTGGTTTACCGCGATTGGTGTAATCCTGGTTAACCTGTCTCTGGGTGTCGGTGAATTCGCACAAACTGGCTGGCTGGCCTATCCACCGCTGTCGGGGGCAGAATACAGTCCTGGCGTGGGGGTAGACTACTGGATCTGGAGTCTCCAGCTCTCCGGTATTGGTACCACGCTGACCGGTATTAACTTCTTCGTGACCATTCTGAAGATGCGTGCGCCGGGCATGGACCTGTTCAAAATGCCGGTATTTACCTGGGCTTCCCTCTGCACCAACGTCCTGATCATCGCTGCGTTCCCGGTTCTGACCGTAACGCTGGCACTGTTGACACTTGATCGTTACCTCGGCTTCCATTTCTTTACCAATGATATGGGCGGTAACATGATGATGTACGTCAACCTGATCTGGGTTTGGGGTCATCCAGAGGTGTACATCCTTGTTCTGCCGGTCTTTGGTGTCTTCTCTGAAGTCACTGCGACCTTCTCGAAAAAACGTCTGTTTGGTTACACCTCACTGGTATGGGCAACTATCGCCATCACCGTGTTGTCGTTCATCGTTTGGCTGCACCACTTCTTCACCATGGGTGCGGGTGCGAACGTAAACGCCTTCTTCGGTATTATGACGATGATTATCGCCATTCCTACCGGGGTTAAAATCTTTAACTGGCTGTTCACCATGTACCAGGGCCGCATTCAGATGCACTCTGCGATGTTGTGGACCGTAGGCTTCCTGGTCACCTTCTCTGTTGGTGGTATGACCGGTGTTCTGCTGGCGGTGCCAGGTGCGGACTTCGTGCTGCACAACAGTCTGTTCCTGATTGCTCACTTCCATAACGTGATTATTGGTGGTGTGGTATTCGGTTGTATGGCAGGCGTGACTTACTGGTTCCCGAAAGCGTTCGGCTTTACGCTGAACGAAACCTGGGGCAAGCGTGCCTTCTGGTTCTGGATTATCGGCTTCTTCGTCGCCTTTATGCCGCTGTACGTTCTGGGCTTTATGGGGATGACGCGTCGTCTGAGCCAGGACATCGACCCGCAGTTCCACCCTCTGTTGGTGGTAGCGGCAGGCGGTGCGGCACTGATTGCATGCGGTATCCTTTGCCAGATCATTATGTTCTACGTTTCTGTGCGTGACCGCGACCAGAACCGCGATCTGACCGGTGACCCATGGGGCGCGCGTACGCTGGAGTGGGCAACCTCTTCACCACCGCCGTTCTACAACTTTGCTGTTATCCCGCATGTGCATGAGCGTGACGCTTTCTGGGAAATGAAAGAGAAAGGCGAAGCGTACAAGCAACCGGCTCATTATGAAGAAATTCATATGCCGAAAAACAGCGGTGCTGCGATTGTTATTGCCGCGTTTGCGACCATCTTCGGTTTTGCGATGATCTGGCATATCTGGTGGCTGGCAGGTCTTTCTTTCCTCGGCATGATCGTAACCTGGATCGTGAAGAGCTTCGACGAAGACGTGGATTACTACGTTCCGGTTGCCGAAGTAGAGAAGATTGAAAAGCAGCACTTTGACGAAATCAGCAAAGCAGGTCTGAAATAATGTCAACTGAAACCGTAAAACACCACCACGACGCCCATGCGGAGCATGGGCATCACGATGCAGGAGCCAATAAAGTCTTTGGCTTCTGGATCTACCTGATGAGTGACTGCATTATCTTCGCAACGCTGTTTGCGACCTATGCAGTTATGGTTAACAGCACCGCCGGTGGTCCGGCAGGCAAAGATATCTTTGAACTGCCGTTCGTGCTGGTTGAAACCGCCCTGCTGTTATTAAGCTCCATCACCTACGGCATGGCAGTTATCGCCATGAACAAGGAAAACAAAGGCACCGTTATCGGCTGGCTGGCGTTGACCTTCCTGTTTGGTGCTGGCTTCATCGGGATGGAAATCTATGAGTTCCATCACCTGATTGTTGAAGGCTTTGGTCCTGATCGCAGTGGTTTCCTGTCTGGCTTCTTTACGCTGGTCGGTACTCACGGTCTGCACGTAACCTCTGGTTTAATCTGGATGGCCGTGCTGATGTTCCAGATCGCGAAACGCGGTCTGAACGCCACTAACCGTACCCGTATCATGTGTCTGAGCCTGTTCTGGCACTTCCTGGACGTGGTTTGGATTTGCGTGTTTACCGTAGTTTATCTGATGGGAGCCATGTAATGAGTCATTCTGTTAACGAACATGGTGCATCACACGGTAGCGTGAAGTCTTACATGATCGGCTTCATCCTCTCTATCATCCTGACGGGAATCCCGTTCTGGATGGTAATGGATGGCAGCGCTTCTCATGGAACCATCCTCGGTGTTGTGCTGGTCTGTGCAGTAGTTCAGGTGCTGGTTCACCTGGTTTACTTCCTGCATCTGGACAGCAAATCTGAAGGTGGCTGGAACATGGTGGCCATTGTCTTCTCAGCAATCATTATTCTGATTGTTGTCGTTGGCTCACTGTGGATCATGTGGAACCTCAACTACAACATGATGCCCCACTAAAGAGTCTGTGTAATGTTTAAGCAATACCTGCAAGTTACAAAGCCAGGAATTATTTTCGGGAATTTAATTTCTGTGATCGGCGGATTTTTGCTGGCCTCTAAGGGCAGCATTGATTACGCCCTGTTTCTCACCTCACTGGTTGGCGTGTCGCTGGTTGTTGCATCAGGTTGTGTTTTCAACAACGTGATCGACCGTGACATTGATATCAAGATGGAGAGAACCAGGAATCGGGTGCTGGTAAAAGGCCTTATCTCCGCGAAAGTTAGCCTGGTTTACGCCACTGTGTTAGGTATTGCTGGCTTTGCACTGCTGTATTTCGGTGCTAACCCGCTGGCCATGTGGCTGGCGGTGATGGGCTTCGTGGTATACGTTGGCATTTACAGCCTGTATATGAAGCGTCACTCCGTCTACGGTACGCTGATTGGTAGCCTGTCCGGCGCTGCGCCGCCGGTCATTGGCTACTGTGCAGTGACCAATGAGTTTGATGCCGGTGCCTTAATCCTGCTGGCTATCTTTAGCCTGTGGCAGATGCCGCACTCCTATGCGATTGCCATCTTCCGCTTTAAAGATTACCAGGCTGCCAACATCCCGGTGTTACCGGTGGTGAAAGGCATTTCCGTGGCAAAAAATCACATTACGCTCTATATCCTGGCGTTTATGATTGCCACGCTGATGCTGACGCTGGGCGGCTACGCGGGCTACAAATATCTGATCGTCGCGTCTGCTGTTAGCGTGTGGTGGCTGGGAATGGCGCTGTCAGGCTATAAAACCTCAAACGATCGGGTTTGGGCACGTAAGCTGTTCGTCTTCTCGATTGTGGCGATTACGGCCCTGAGCGTCATGATGTCGGTTGATTTTATGACGCCAGCCTCGAAAGACCTGCTGACCTACGTGCGTTAATGTGTACTAAAACAGCATGAAACGGGCGCGATTTTCGCGCCTTTTCTTTTTGTTACCACTGCTTAAGAACTATTGTTTTACCCGCCCGCTCTCCCTCCCTAGAATAAACGCAGCACAACAACAGAGGTTGGAATGAACGATAACAAAATGACTCCGGTGGAGCTGCGCGCCACGTGGGGCCTCGGCACGGTCTTTTCCCTGCGTATGCTGGGAATGTTTATGGTCCTGCCGGTATTGACCACCTATGGCATGGCACTCCAGGGCGCGAGTGAAACCTTAATTGGCCTGGCCATTGGCATCTACGGCCTGGCACAGGCGATTTTCCAGATCCCCTTTGGCCTGCTGTCCGATCGCATTGGGCGTAAGCCCCTGATTGTGGGCGGCCTGCTGCTGTTTGTACTCGGCAGCGTGATTGCTGCCAGCACGGCGTCCATTTGGGGCATCATACTGGGACGTGCACTGCAGGGTTCCGGGGCGATTGCCGCCGCCGTCATGGCACTCCTGTCTGATTTGACCCGCGAACAGAACCGCACCAAAGCGATGGCGTTTATCGGCATCAGCTTTGGCGTCACCTTTGCCATTGCGATGGTCTTAGGTCCAATAGTGACCCACAAGCTGGGCTTACATGCCTTGTTTTGGATGATCGCGCTCCTTGCGACAATGGGGATTGCGATTACCTTATGGATCGTGCCCTCCTCCTCTCATCACGTGCTTAATCGTGAGTCGGGCATGGTGCGCGGCAGCTTTAGCAAAGTGCTGGCCAACCCAAGGCTGGTCAAACTGAACCTGGGCATTTTCTTTTTGCACATTCTGCTGATGTCGAGCTTTATCGCCCTGCCCGACCAGTTTGAACAGGCTGGCTTACCGCCGTCGGAACACTGGAAAGTGTATCTGACCACCATGCTGATTGCGTTTGCGGGCGTCGTGCCCTTTATCATTTATGCAGAAGTTAAACGCCGCATGAAGCGGGTTTTTGTCGGCTGCGTCGGCATGATGGTCATCGCAGAAATTGTCTTATGGGGCGCGCAGGGGCATTTCTGGACGCTGGTCGTCGGCGTGCAGCTGTTCTTCCTGGCGTTTAACCTGATGGAGGCGATTCTGCCTTCGCTGGTCAGTAAGGAGTCACCTGCCGGTTATAAAGGCACCGCAATGGGGCTTTATTCCACCAGCCAGTTTTTAGGCGTCGCCATCGGCGGTAGCCTGGGCGGTTGGCTGTTTGGCCATTTCGATGCGCAAACCGTATTTATGGTGGGGGCGATCGTGGCCGCGGCCTGGCTGTTTGTCAGTATGACAATGCAGGAACCGCCTTATGTCAGCAGTTTGCGCCTGGTGTTGAGCGATGCCGCACTGGCTGTGCCTAATCTGGAAAAGCGGTTAAAAGCACAGCCTGGCGTCTCATCGGTGCTGATTGTGCCGGAAGAGAAAAGCGCCTACATCAAGATAGACAGTAAAGTCACCAGTCGTCCTGAACTGGAAGCACTCATCGGCAGTTGTTAAAACGGGCTGCAAAGTCTGTGTTGGCAGGGGAAGATTACCTCAGTTGCCGTCAGATACGCGGTAACAGCCCAGATGCATTAAGGTGCCGCGTTTAACGCTGGCACCTTTTTTCATCAGGTAGTCATCGCATCCTGCCTCGGGTTTACAATGACATATCCACCACAATACGGCCTTCAATCTTGCCTGCATGCATCCGGGCAAAGATATCGTTAATATTGCTGAGCGGTTCAATCGCCACGCTGGCTTTCACTTTATGACGGCTGGCAAAATCCAGCGCCTCCTGTAAATCCTTACGCGTTCCGACGATAGAACCGCGCACCGTAATGCCGTCCAGCACCATATCGAAAATAGACAGATCGAATTTGCCAGGCGGCAAGCCATTTAACACCATGGTGCCCCCGCGACGTAACGTGCCGATCGCCTGCTCAAAGGCTTTAGGCGACACCGCCGTGACCAGCACGCCGTGCGCGCCGCCAAAGTGCTCATGAAACACCTTGGCCGGATCGACGTTTCTGGCATTCGCCACCACGCTGGCACCAAGGCGTTGGGCAAAGGCCAGCTTATCGTCATCGATATCGACAGCCGCCACGTTCAGCCCCATCGCGACGGCATACTGTATAGCCATGTGCCCTAACCCACCGATGCCGGAAATCACCACCCAGTCACCGGGTTTGGTGTCGGTCATTTTTAAACCTTTATAGACCGTCACGCCCGCACAGAGCACCGGTGCCACCTCGTTGAATGCGAGGTTTTCGGGGATGATGCCGACATAATTGGCGTCCGCCACGCAGTATTCGGCAAAACTGCCGTTCACCGAATAGCCGGTATTTTGCTGGCTATGGCACAGCGTTTCCCAGTTATCGAGACAGTGCTCGCAGTGACCGCAGGCGGAGTAGAGCCAGGGCACGCCGACCCGATCGCCCACCTTCAGATGATGTACGTTATCACCCACCGCGACCACCTGCCCGACGCCCTCATGTCCCGGGATAAAGGGAGGAACGGGCTTCACCGGCCAGTCGCCCTCTGCCGCATGCAGATCGGTGTGACACACGCCCGTCGCCGCGATTTTCACCAGAATCTGTCCTGCGCCCGGCTGTGGCACGGGGACCTGCTCAATGACTAACGGCTCACCAAAGGCCTTCACGACCGCGGCTTTCATCATCGTGTTGATTTTCATCGTCATGATTTACGCTCCAGATAGGTTACGGACTTAAAACAGCCCCAGCGGTGCCGTGTCATAGCTGACCAGCAAATTTTTCGTTTGCTGATACTGGCTGAGCGCCATTTTATGGGTTTCACGGCCAACACCGGATTGCTTGTAACCGCCAAAGGCGGCGTGGGCCGGATAGATGTGGTAACAGTTGGTCCAGACACGCCCGGCTTTAATGGCGCGCCCCATACGGTAGGCTAAATTGCTGTCCCGCGTCCAGACGCCCGCGCCTAAACCAAACTGCGTTTCATTGGCGATGCGCAAGGCTTCTGACTCATCTTTAAAGGTAGTCACACCGATAACCGGGCCAAAAATTTCCTCCTGAAAGCAGCGCATGTTGTTGCTGCCTTTAATCAGCGTAGGCTGAATATAGAAACCGTTATCCAGTTCGGACGATATCAAGGCCCGCTCACCCCCGGTCAGGATCTCGCCCCCTTCGTTGCGGGCAATCTCGATATACGACAAAATTTTATCGAACTGCTGACGCGAAGCCTGCGCGCCAATCATGGTGTCGGTGTCGAGCGGATCGCCGCGCCGAATCGTCGCCACTTTAGCCATCACCCGCTCCATGAAAGGCGCATACACAGACTCATGAATGAGCGCGCGGGAAGGACAGGTACAGACTTCGCCCTGATTAAAAAAGCCTAGCACAAGCCCTTCTACTGCCTTCTCAATAAAATCTGGCTCGCCGTTCATAATGTCGGCAAAGTAGATGTTGGGGGATTTCCCGCCCAACTCTACCGTACAGGGGATAATATTTTCTGCGGCACAGGCCATAATATGACGCCCCACCGGCGTTGAACCGGTAAAGGCGATTTTGGCGATACGCTTACTGGTCGCCAACGCTTCCCCCGCCTCACGGCCAAAGCCCTGCACCACGTTGAGCACCCCGGCAGGAAACAGATCGCCGATCAGCTCCATCAACAGCGTAATGCCCAACGGGGTTTGCTCAGCAGGCTTCAGCACCACACAGTTACCGGCGGCCAGCGCAGGGGCCAGCTTCCATGCCGCCATCAGCAAGGGAAAGTTCCAGGGGATAATCTGTCCCACTACGCCCAGCGGCTCATGAAAGTGATAGGCCACGGTTTTCTCATCGATCTCGCCGGTGCTGCCCTCTTGCGCACGCAGGCATCCCGCGAAGTAGCGAAAATGGTCGGCGGCCAGGGGCAGATCGGCATTGAGCGTTTCCCGAATCGGTTTGCCGTTATCCCAGCTTTCCGCCACGGCCAGCTTTTCCAGGTTGGCATCAATGCGGTCAGCCACCTGAAGCAACAGGTTGGATCGGGTTTGTACCGAGGTTTTCCCCCAGGCTTCTGCAGCACGATGCGCGGCATCCAGGGCCAAATCAATATCGCGTGCATCGGAGCGCGGAAAGTGAGCAATATCACTGCCGTTGACGGGCGAGGTATTCATGAAATATTGCCCGTTCAGTGGCTCAATAAATTTGCCATCAATGTAGTTGCCGTAGGCAGACTGGAACGTGACTAACGCACCTGGTGAACCGGGATGGGCATAACGCATTGCAAACTCCTTCTGTAGGGTAGACAGGCAGCGGCATGATGTTTTTTTAACGGACAGCTCGCTGTAACCTGACGCTTGCACGGCCTGTGCCAACTCCGGGCCGAAGCGGGGAAGCGCATTAAAACAGAGAATAATCAGGAACCTGCACATCAGGCAAACCAACGTTCAGTGCAGAATCAGGGGTTTCATCCGGCTTTGTGTTGCAAATCGCAACACTGGAAAAACCAAGACGCTACAATTCCGCAACACTTTTCCGAACGCACGAGGTCATTCATGCAGGACAAGGTTTCCGATGCCACACTGCCCGCTATCGACAATAACCCACTGCTGAGTGATTCCTGGTTACGCAGCCAACTCTACGGGCTGGAGCGTTCGGCCGATGATTTTCCTCGCCTGCCCCAGACAGAGCTGACAGAACTGGTCGCCAGCAATACCGACCTGCAACAGTTTTCTCAGCCGGTGATGCGCAAGCTGGCACAGAAGGTGGCACCGATGCAGTCGGTGGTCATTCTGTCTGACGCTGCGGGCCGGGTGCTGCATACGTTTGGTGATATGCAGGCGATGCAAAAGGCACAGCGCTTTGCCCTCGCTCCCGGCAACATCTGGAGCGAATGTGGCCGGGGCACGAACGCCATTGGCACAGCCCTGGCGATAGACGATGGATGCGAAGTTGACGGTAATCAACACTTCCTGACCCGCAACCAGGGCCTTTACTGTGCCGCGATGCCGCTGCAAATGCCCAACGGACACATCGCGGGCGTGCTGGATATCTCCGGCCCCGCCCATTTCTCCCACGATCACAGCTTTGCCTGGGTAAAGCAGGCCGCGCGGCAGATTGAGTACCTGTGGGTTAAGCAAAGCCTGCATCCGCAGCAGTGGCTGATGAGCCTGCACCCCGATGTGCATAAACTCGACAGCCTGGATGAGTTGCTGCTGGTGTTTTCGGATAACGTACTGACTGCCGCAAACCGCCTGGCGATGCGTGAACTGGGTCTGCACGCCGAGCAGCTTGGCATCACGACCTTTGAGCAGTTGTTTCCCCAGCGTAACCTGCAGGCCACGGCCCTGCCGACGCCGGTAATAACCGGCCATCAGCCTTATTACTATCGTCTGCGGGCACCGACCCGGACGCGCTTCAGCGTCGCCGCACGTCCTGCGCCACCGCTTCCTTTCTCCCTGCAAAATGAGGGCGACAAAATGGTGCGCCTGTTGAATGCCGGAGTGGCATTGTGCATTCGCGGGGAAACCGGCAGCGGGAAAGAGTACGTGAGCCGCGCGTTGCATCAGCAGAGCCGCTGGCGTGCGGGCAAATTTGTGGCGATTAACTGCGCCGCGATTCCAGAATCGCTGATTGAATCCGAGCTGTTTGGCTATCAGCCCGGGGCGTTTACCGGGGCCAGCAAAAATGGCTATATCGGCAAAATTCGTGAGGCCGATGGCGGCGTCCTGTTTCTGGATGAAATTGGCGATATGCCGCTGGCGCTGCAAACCCGACTCCTGCGGGTGCTTCAGGAAAAAGAGGTCGCACCGTTGGGTTCCAGTCAGAGCTGGCCGGTGAACCTGGCCGTGATCAGCGCAACGCACCGGGATTTGGCCCAGCGCGTCAGCCAGGGCACATTTCGTGAGGATCTTCTTTATCGCTTACAGGAGTTTTCATTAACCATTCCACCGCTGCGTGACTGGCCTTCGCTATCGACCTTTATCACACAGCTCTGGGGTGAACTGGGCGGCGATGCGCGCCAGATTGGGTTGTCACCTGAGGTCATGACGACATTAACGCGTTACCGCTGGCCGGGCAACGTACGCCAGCTACGTAGCCTGATGAAAGTCTTGCTGGCGCTGGCTGAAGATGGGGAAACCGTGGGGATAATGCACCTGCCGGAAGCGTACCGTAACGAGGAAGCGCCGGCGTTACCTGCGCGTCAGCAACATGACGATCAGCTGATAAACGCCACGCTGCAGCAGTTTAACGGCAATATCAGCAAAACCGCACAGGCGTTAGGCGTTGCGCGCAGCACGCTGTATCGCCGCGCTGCACGCAATAAATACGGTTAATCGCGGAAGTTTTTAAACTGGAACGGCTGCCCCAAATTGCCGCCGCGCACCAGCGCCATCGCGCCTTGCAGATCGTCGCGTGACTTACCGGTGACGCGCAGGGATTCCCCCTGAATCTGCGTCTGCACTTTGAGCTTGCTGTCTTTGATCAGTTTCACCAGCTTTTTCGCCACATCGGCTTCAATGCCTTTTTTCATTTTGGCATCCAGGCTCCAGCTCTTGCCGCTGTGTTCAATCTCTTCTGGCACGTCCAGTGCCGCGCCTTCAATGCCGCGCTTGAGCATTTTTTCGCGCAGAATATCGACCAGTTGCTTAACCTGAAAGTCAGATTCACTGATGACTTTAATGGTTTCATTTTTTTCATTGAGTTCATAACTGGCGGTGACGTTGCGAAAATCGAAACGCGTTGCCAGTTCACGGTTAGCATTCTCTACCGCATTGCGAACTTCCTGCATGTCGACTTCTGAAACGATATCGAAAGATGGCATCTCTTCTTCTCCTGAGGCTAAACTGGCATGCATAATACGCGTCTTACGGCACTAAATAAAATCACGCTGTGCAGCGCTATACTTAACTCATTGTCACAGCGCATAAATAATAAGCCCGCGAGCGGGAGGCAGCATGAAAATAACCGTATTAGGATGTGGTGCGCTAGGTCAGGTCTGGCTCACCGCCCTTGCCCATTGCGGACACGATGTTCAGGGATGGCTGCGCGTCCCTCAGCCCTACTGTTCCGCTAACGTGATTGATCCGTTGGGCCGCGTGTCAAACCGGACATTTATCGCTAACGATCCGCTGTTTCTGGCCCAGAGCCAACTGCTGTTGGTGACGCTTAAAGCGCCACAGGTGTCGACCGCCGTTAAAAATCTGGAAAGCGTGATGTCGGAAAACTGCCCCGTCCTGCTGCTGCACAACGGGATGGGCACGCTGGGAGAACTCAAAGGGCTTCGGCAACCGCTGCTGCGCGGTATCACCACGCACGCCGCTATGCGAGACGGCACGGTGATCAAGCATGTCGCCAACGGCGTCACGCACATTGGCCCCGGCAACCGTAAAAGCGAGGGCGGAAGTGAGATTGCCGACATCCTGCATGACGCACTGCCCGACGTCGCCTGGCACGACAACATCCGCGCCGCCTGCTGGCGCAAACTGGCGGTTAACTGCGTGATTAACGCCCTGAGCGTGGAGCACGACTGTCAGAACGGTGCGTTGCGTCATTACAGCGGTGAAATAACGACGTTATGCGATGAAATCAGTTGGGTGATGGAACGCGAAGGCCAGTCCGTTGCCAGTCAGAGCCTGCAGGATCACGTCTTTGATGTGATTGAAACCACGGCGGCCAACACCTCATCGATGTTGCAGGATATTCGCGCACAGCGGCTAACGGAAATTGAGTACATTACCGGTTTTCTGTTGCGCCGCGCACGCACGCACGGCTTAGTGTTGACAGAAAACACGCGCCTGTATGACATGATTAAACGCAAGGAGTCTTATTATGGGCGCGAGCGCCTCAGTACTGGTCTGTCTGGCTCATGGCAGTGAAGAAATCGAAGCGGTGACCACGCTAGATCTCCTGGTTCGCGGCGGTATAAAAACCCTCACCGCCAGCGTAGAAAGCGACGGAAGCCGGGAAATTGTCTGTTCCCGCGGCGTAAGGTTGCTGGCCGATGTGCCGCTGGTTGAGGTCGCGGACAATGACTATGACGCCATTGTGCTACCCGGTGGCCTGAAAGGAGCCGAGACGTTTCGCGACAGCCCGCTGCTGGTGGAAACCGTCCGCCAGTTCCATCAGTCTGGACGCATTGTTGCCGCCATCTGCGCGGCGGCCGGCACGGTGCTGGTGCCGCACAACCTGTTTCCGGTAGGAAATATGACGGGCTTTCCCGGTTTGAAAGACAGGATACCGGAGGATAAATGGATGGAGCGTCGCGTCGTATGGGACTCACGGGTTAATCTGTTAACCAGCCAGGCTCCGGGCACGGCGATGGACTTTGCGCTGAAGTTAATTGATTTATTAGCAGGCAGTGATAAAGCGCGTGAGGTTGCAGCCCAGTTGGTACTGGCACCCGGCATTTATGATTATCAGGCAAGTTAGGATTGGGCGTTAAGACAGCAGATACAGCGGGCACGGTGCCCGCATCACTCTCAGGTGGACGCGGGCACCGCCGAAACAGTCATACTGTCTCGGATCGCCTTACGGGCGGTAAACTTTGACGTTTTTAAAACCCTGCTCATGCAGGTACAGCGCCTGTAACTTGCTCATCACGCCGCGATCGCAATACAGCAGCCAGGTTTTGTTCTGATCGAGATCGCCAAACTGCGTGCTGAGTTTATAGAACGGCATCGATTTCACTTCGGTGCCCACCAATTGCAGCGGTTTGTCTTCCTGCTCATCCACCGAGCGAATATCCAGCACGCTGTCGTTTTCGTTCAGTAAGCCGACCGTTTCCACCTCGACGACGTCTTCCTGGGTCTGCTCAGCGATGTCGCGAATATCAACGTTAGTGGCTTCGGCCACCATGCGTTCCAGAATCGAGAAGTCAAAATGGCTTTCTTCGGCTTCGATTTTGCCTTTTACCGCCCTAACCGTCGGGCTTTTGGAAATCACACCACAATATTCCGGCATGGTGCTGGCAAAATCTTCGGTGCCGATCTCACGCGCGACCTTAATGATGTGTTCTTTATCATGGGAGATCAGCGGGCGCAGAATCAGCGTATCAGAGGCATTGTCGATCAAACGCAGGTTAGTCAGCGTCTGGCTGGATACCTGCCCCAGCGCTTCACCGGTCACCAGCGCCTGTACGCCATAACGTTCAGCCACCATCGACGCGGCGCGAACCATCATGCGCTTCAGCACCACGCCCATTTGGCCATCGTCGACTTTTTCTAAAATTTCGCCAACGACCGGCTCGAAGTTAATCGCCACAAAACGGACCCGATGCGAACGGCCAAAACGGTTCCAGATATAATGCGCCACCTGACGCACACCGATTTCATGCGCTGCCCCACCAAGATTAAAGAAGCAGTAGTGCACCCGGCAACCGCGACGCATCAACATGTAGCTTGAAACGCCGGAGTCAAAGCCGCCCGAGATCAGCGACAGCACGTCTTCCTGCGTGCCGATCGGGAAACCGCCCAGCCCTTCATAGCGTGCGGTGACCAGGGTTAAACGGTTTTCTTCCACTTCCAGATTGACCGTCACCTGCGGCTTTTTAAGCTGTACCGTCGCGCTGTCGATGTGCTGATTCAGACCACCGCCCACATAGCGCTCCACATCCTGCGAACTGAAGCTGTGTTTGCCCCGGCGCTTAACCCGCACGCAAAACGTTTTGTTTTCAAGAGCATCGCGATACTGCGCCAGCGTCTGCTCAAAAATATGGTGGATATCGGTATATTCACGATCTTCAACCGCAAGGACATGATGAATACCGGGGATGCGCATGAGCTCATCAGGAATGACCCTGCGCATGGCTTCATCTTTACAGCGCACTTCAATATGATCCCAGTGACGCACGACCGCGATCTCATCGCTGACCGTTTTGAGCACGTTACGGATATTGCTGGCAAGAATCTTAATAAAGCGCAGGCGCACCGACTGACTCTTGATGGTGATTTCGGGAAATAACTTGATGATAAACTTCATGGCGATACAGCTTCGTTGGGCAAATAAGTGCTAAAACAGGCTGCACTTAGCTGGTAAGATCATAAAATTGCGGGGTGCCAGGCGCATCCGCATCCGAGGCGCGAGAGTATATCACCTTTACCCGGTGACTGCTTCTGCAACAGCATGCGCATTGATTATTTTGCTAATCATTCTCTGTCAGCTACCATGACCGATTGCAAGATAACGTCCCAACCGTGAGTCGATCCTAACTATGCCGAAAAAAGCCGAACAGCCAGCCAGCTTTGAAACGTCATTGCAGCAGCTGGAACAGATTGTCAGCCGTCTGGAAAGTGGTGAACTGCCGTTGGAAGAGGCACTCAATGAATTTGAGCGCGGCGTGCAGTTAGCACGCAACGGCCAACAGACGCTGCAACAGGCTGAGCAGCGCGTTCGTATTTTACTCAGCGATGATAAAGACGCCGACCTCTCCTCCTTTACGCCGGAAAACAGCTAATGGATTTTCCTGAACTGCTCGACGCCTATCACCGGCAGGTGAACCGCGCGTTGACGGGCTTATTAGATGCTCTGCCTTTTCAGAGTTCTCCTCTGGTGAATGCCATGCAGTATGGGGCATTATTAGGCGGAAAACGCCTGCGCCCGTTTCTGGTCTACGCCACCGGCGAAATGCTTCACGCCGACAACGCCAGCCTGGATGCGCCCGCTGCGGCAGTTGAGTGTATTCATGCCTATTCACTGATTCATGACGATCTTCCGGCAATGGACGATGACGCCCTGCGTCGTGGTCAACCGACTTGCCATATCAAATATGGTGAAGACACGGCTATCCTTGCCGGGGATGCGCTGCAAACGCTGGCCTTTTCGATTCTTGCCGACCAGCCGATGCCGGGCGTAAGCGCGGAATACCGACTGGCCATGCTGTCCGAGCTGGCAAAAGCCAGCGGCGTAGCCGGCATGTGCGGTGGACAGGCGTTAGATCTGGCCGCTGAAGGTCAGTCAGTGGGCCTGACCCAACTTGAACAGATTCATCGTCATAAAACCGGGGCGTTAATTCGCGCAGCCGTTCGGCTCGGCGCCTTTGCCGCCGGGGAAAAAGGTCGTGAAGCGCTCCCGCATCTTGACCGCTATGCCGATGCGATTGGCCTGGCTTTTCAGGTGCAGGATGACATCCTGGATGTGACGGGCGACACAGCTGTCATCGGAAAACGTCAAGGTGCCGATCAAGATCTTGGAAAAAGCACCTATCCTTCACTGATGGGTCTGGATAATGCCCGCACTAAGGCACTGGATTTGTATCAGGAAGCCGTCGATGCTTTGCATATGCTCTCTGCAAAATCCTATAACACTAAGGCCTTGAAGGCGCTGGCGAGCTTCGTAATTGAACGCGATAAATAACTTCCATGATGAGTCACTGATGAGTTTTGATACTACAAAATACCCGACACTGGCGCAGGCAGAAACGGTTCAGGCGCTGCGAGCCCTGCCTAAAGAGAAATTGCCTGCGCTTTGCAACGAGCTGCGCCAGTATTTATTAGACAGCGTGAGCCGCTCAAGCGGCCATTTTGCGTCGGGCCTGGGCGTGGTCGAGCTGACGGTGGCGCTGCATTACGTTTATAACACACCGTTCGATCACCTGGTCTGGGACGTCGGTCATCAGGCTTATCCGCACAAAATTTTAACGGGTCGTCGCGATCGCATTGGCTCTATTCGCCAAAAGAACGGCGTGCATCCGTTTCCCTGGCGCGGTGAGAGTGAATACGACGTGCTGAGCGTGGGCCACTCCTCCACCTCCATCAGTGCCGGACTGGGGATGGCTGCGGCTGCCGAACGTGAAGGCAAAGGCCGCCGCACCGCCTGCGTTATCGGTGATGGCGCAATCACTGCCGGCATGGCGTTTGAAGCCATGAACCATGCGGGCGATATCAAGTCCGATATGCTCGTCATTCTGAATGACAATGAAATGTCGATTTCCGAAAACGTGGGTGCCCTGAATAACCGACTGGCGCAGATTTTATCCGGCAAAACCTATGCCCGTTTGCGCGAGGGCGGTAAGCGCGTCCTGACCGGCCTGCCACCGATCAAAGAGTTAGTCCGGCGCACCGAAGAGCACCTGAAAGGCATGGTCGTGCCCGGTACGCTGTTCGAAGAGCTGGGATTTAACTATATCGGCCCGGTTGACGGACATGATGTCCTGACGCTGGTGAATACGCTGAGCAACATGCGCAGCCTGAAAGGCCCGCAGTTCCTGCATATTATGACCAAAAAGGGCAAAGGTTATGCTCCGGCGGAGCAGGACCCTATCGCCTGGCATGCGGTGCCAAAATTTGACGTTGCCAGCGGCGAGCTGCCAAAAAGCGCCGAAGGTTTGCCGAGCTATTCCAAAATTTTCGGTAACTGGCTGTGCGAGATGGCCGCTGACGATGCGAAACTGATGGCCATTACGCCAGCCATGCGCGAAGGTTCCGGCATGGTGGGTTTCTCTCGCAAGTATCCCAATCAATATTTTGATGTCGCTATTGCGGAACAGCATGCGGTAACCTTTGCAGCGGGCCTGGCCATTGGCGGCTATAAACCGGTGGTGGCTATCTATTCCACCTTCCTGCAGCGCGCCTACGATCAGGTGATTCACGATGTGGCGATTCAGAAGCTGCCGGTGTTGTTTGCTATCGATCGTGGCGGCATCGTGGGTGCTGACGGTCAAACGCACCAGGGCGCGTTCGATCTCGCCTACCTGCGCTGCGTTCCGGACATGGTGATTATGACGCCGAGCGACGAGGACGAATGTCGCCAGATGCTGTATACCGGCTATCACTATCAGGATGGCCCGGCTGCGGTTCGCTATCCGCGCGGCACCGGCACCGGCGCGGCATTAACGCCGCTGCAAAGCCTGCCGCTGGGTAAAGGCGTGGTAAAACGTCAGGGCGAAAAACTGGCTATCCTCAACTTTGGTACGCTGTTGCCAGAAGCGAGCCAGGTGGCGGACGCACTCAATGCCACGCTGGTTGACATGCGCTTTGTGAAACCGCTGGATACGGCACTGATCACTGAGCTGGCGGCCCGTCACGAATCCTTGATTACGCTGGAAGAAGGCGCGATTAAAGGCGGCGCAGGTAGCGGCGTGAATGAGTATGTCATGGCTAAGCGCCTGGGTGTGCCGGTGCTGAATATCGGCCTGCCTGATGAGTTTATTCCACCCGGCACGCAGGAAGAGATGCGTCACGTCTACCAACTGGACGTTGACGGTATTCAACAGCAAATCAGTCGCTGGCTGGCGCAATAGTTCCCTGCCCCGCTCTCTGCGGAGAGCGGCATTCCTGCTATGCTTGATCCCCTGGGAAAGACATAGCAGGAGTCATCATGAAAACCATTCAATTAGCGAATACCGACTTAAGGGTTTCACGGCTTTGCCTGGGCTGTATGACCTTCGGCGAACCCGATCGTGGCAAGCACGCCTGGACACTGCCTGAAGAGAGCAGCCGTCCGCTCATCCGCCAGGCACTCGACGCCGGGATCAATTTTTTCGATACTGCGAACAGCTATTCGGATGGCAGTAGCGAGGAAATTTTAGGCCGGGCGCTTCACGATTTCGCCCGGCGTGATGAGGTGGTGGTCGCCACCAAAGTTTTCTTTCCCATGAGCAATCTGTCGCAGGGCTTATCCCGTCAAAATATCCTGCAATCCATTGACGACAGCCTGCAACGGCTCGGCATGGACTATGTCGATCTGCTGCAAATTCACCGCTGGGACTATGACACGCCGCTGGAAGAGACGCTGGATGCGCTTAACGAGGTGGTGAAATCCGGAAAGGCGCGTTATATCGGTGCCTCCTCAATGCATACCAACCAGTTTGCTCAGGCCCTGGCATTGCAGGACCAGGAGGGCTGGGCGCGCTTTGTCACCATGCAGGATCAGTACAATCTGATTCAGCGTGAAGAAGAGCGTGAAATGCACCCCTTGTGCCAGCGGGAAAACATTGCGGTTCTGCCCTGGAGTCCGCTGGCGCGCGGCAAGCTTACCCGTCCGTGGGGAGAAACGACCGCACGCTCCGTGTCGGATGAGGTCATCAAATCGCTCTATGCCTCAACCGAGGAAAACGACGCCGTAATAGCCGAGCGCCTGGCGCAGGTTGCGGCAGATAAAGGCGCGACGCGTGCACAGGTGGCTCTGGCCTGGTTGCTTAGCAAGCCTGCCGTCACCGCGCCGATTATCGGTGCCTCCCGTGCAGAGCAGTTTGCCGATCTGGTCAATGCGGTAAACGTCGAGCTGACGCCAGATGATATCGCCAAACTGGAAGAGGCTTATCAACCGCATCCGGCAACGGGCTATCAGTAAGGAACTTTCAGGGAGGCGCGCTATCCGGGCAGCGGCATTGTCTGTTGAATATGCGCTAATCTGAGCACTGATTTGATAGTGACGACCGTTCCCGCGATTGCACGGGAACGGTCGTTGTGCTGTAAAGCAATATGCAGGTTAAGACGATGTTGTTTTGCGTCACCCGGCAAGGTTATCCCGCCAGATAAACGCCTGTACCGTACAGCATCGCCGCCGCGATAATACCTGCGATAATATCATCCACCATGATGCCCATACCGCCGTGCACGTTGCGGTCAAACCAGCGAATCGGCCAGGGCTTCCAGATATCCAGCACCCGGAACAGGACAAAGCCGCTGACCACCCATTGCCAGCTGTTAACCGGAATCGCCATCAGGGTAATCCACATCCCGATAAACTCATCCCAGACAATGCTACCGTGGTCATGCACGCCCATATCTTTGGCGGTGCGATGGCAGAGGTAAACGCCCACGCTAATGCCCAATAACACGACCAGCGAGTACAGGTCATGAGGGAGAAAGGTCATGAGCCACCAAAACGGGATGGCAGCCAGCGATCCCACCGTACCCGGCATAAACGGGCTGAGTCCGCTGCCGAAGCCGGTCGCCAGTAAATGCCAGGGATTGCGCAGGCGCAGGCGACTTTTGGCGAGGGTTTTATCTGTGGTCAAAATGGTCGAATCCTTTATGGCGGAATTCTGTCGGTTTGCCGTTGTCCAGCAGGGACAGTCCTTCTGACTCCGGTGCCATCTGGCCGATACAGGTGTAAGGCACGCCAAGATGACCCAGTGCTACGTCCAGCGCGCCGCGATTGACTTCCGGTACGCTAAAGCACAGTTCGTAGTCCTCTCCGCCGCTCAACGCCCAGCGCAGTACCTGTACGGCATCAAAGTTTTCACGCAGTGCAGAAGACAGCGGCAGCGCATCAAGATTGATCCTGGCACCACAGCCGCTGGCTTTCAGCACATGACCCAAATCGGAGATCAACCCGTCCGATAAATCAATGGCCGAAGACGCCAGGGAACGCAACGACTGCCCCTGCAGAATGCGCGGCATCGGGCGCAAATGGCGCTTGATCAGGGCTTCATGTATCGCCGGATCGTCAATGCGACAGTGATGTTGTAATAACGCCAGTCCGGCGGCACTGTCACCCAGCGTGCCGGTCACGTAGATCCAGTCGCCCGGTTTAGCGCCCGATCGTTTCAATGCTTTGCCGTGCGGGATCAAACCATGAATTCCCAGCGTCAGGCTGAGCGGCCCGCGCGTCGTGTCACCACCGACCAGTTGCATGTCGTAATATTCCAGCAGGTCGAACAGGCTTTCGCTGAAGCTGCTTAACCAGGCTTCATTGACCTCAGGCAAGGTCATCGCCAGCGTCAGCCAGGCAGGATCGGCCCCCATTGCAGCCAAATCGCTCAGGTTAACCGCCAGAGATTTATAGGCTAAATCGGCAGGATGGATAGAAGGCAGGAAGTGGACGCCTGAAACCAGCGTATCGGTGCTGACCGCCAGCGTCTGTTTTTCGGGCACGCTAAGCAACGCGCAATCGTCGCCGATGCCGAGTTCGACATCACGGCGGCTCCGCGTTCTGCGGTTGAAGTAGCGTGCGATGAGTTCAAATTCACCACATGACATAATTGCGTTCCGCTTAACCATTAATGAAAAAGGCCGGCAAGCCGGCCTTATTGATTATTTGCGTTGGGGTCTAATCTGTGGACCAGCTTTATCCAGTACGCCGTTGACAAATTTATGGCTGTCTTCGGCACCAAATACTTTCGCCAGTTCGATACCTTCGTTGATGGCCACTTTGTAGGGCACATCAGAACGCTTGCTCAATTCATACAGCGAAATACGCAGAATGGCTTTTTCCACCTGCCCCAGCTCTTCCAGCTGACGCGACAGATAGGGCTTCATTAAGCCATCCAGGTACGCGCTGTTGGTCGCCACACCGGTCAGCAGTTCGCGGAAATAGGTAATGTCGACGTCTTTGACGTCTTGTTCCGCCAGAAACTGGTATTCCACATCGGCAATGTCGTTGTTGGACAACTGCCAGGAGTAAAGCGCCTGGACAGCGCACTCACGGGCGCGACGACGAGCAGCAGGTTTCACAAAATTCCCCTTACAAAAATCAGGCTTTAATGGCTTTCAATACGTTGATCATTTCAAGCGCGGTCAGGGCCGCTTCGGCACCTTTATTACCCGCTTTGGTTCCAGCACGCTCAATGGCCTGCTCGATATTTTCGGTCGTCAGTACGCCAAATGCCACAGGAATATCACAGTCCATGGCAACGCTGGCAATACCGGAGCTGGCTTCGCCTGCGACATATTCGAAGTGCGCAGTGCCACCACGAATCACGGTACCCAGAGCAATAACGGCATCGTATTTGCCGGTTTTTGCCAGCGCACGCGCTGCCAGCGGCAGTTCATAAGCACCTGGCACCCAGACAACAGTGATATTGTCATCGCTGACCTGGCCGATGCGCTTCAGGGCATCGACTGCGCCGTCTAACAGGCTGTCATTGATGAAGTTGTTAAAACGCGCGATAACGATGGCAAGGTTTGCCTCAGGCGTTGCAACGGCAGCTTCGATAACTTTCATACATATCCTTTCAGGGGTTTGTTTGGCCCCGCGCAGGGGGGCGGATTCTAACATACTCTTTGGCGGCGTGCTCTCGCTTTTCCGCCTCTGTTATTGCGGTGTCAGGGTCAGGCGCACATCGCTGCCGACCTGACGGATATCGCTGAAGGCAAAGACCGGCGCATCGGCCAACGCTGTCAGGCCCGCCAGCTGGCACAAACCACGCGCGTCATTGCCGAGTAATTTCGGGGCGACATATAAAATCAGCTCATCAACCAGGCCTGCCTGAAGTAGCGCACCCGCCAGCGTGGCACCCGCTTCTACCCAGACGCTGTTAATTTGCCGCTGGCCCAGCACCATCATCAGGGCCACTAAATCCAGCTGGCTGTCGCGCAGCGGAACAGGAATTTGCGTGACCGTTTCGGGCCAGCGCAGATCGTCGGCCTGCTGACGCATCAGCCAGGTTTCGCCCAATTGTTCAATAAGTTTGTGCTGAGGCGTTACGCGATTCTGGCTATCGACGATCACTCTGACCGGCTGACGCAGCTGTGCTTCATCCACCAGGCGCTGGCTGTCGCTGTCCAGTTCTGACCAGCGCACCGTTAACGAGGGATCATCCGCCAGAACCGTTGCGCTCGTGCTGAGGATGGCAGAGCTCTGGGCGCGCAACCGCTGTACATCCCGCCGGGCAGCCGCCGAGGTGATCCACTGGCTTTCACCGTTTGCCATTGCTGTGCGGCCGTCCAGCGATGCGCCCAGTTTTAACTGTATCCAGGGAAAGCCGGTGCGCATGCGTTTCAGAAAACCGCGATTCAGGGCTTCCGCTTCCTGCATCATCAGTCCGTGGCTGACCTCAATGCCCGCCTGGCGCAGACGATGCAATCCCCGCCCAGCCACCTGCGGATTGGGGTCCTGCATGGCAGCAACTACCCGCGTTACGCCAGCGGCAATAAGCGCGTCGCAACAGGGCGGCGTGCGGCCGTGATGGCTGCAGGGTTCCAGCGTCACATAGGCGGTCGCCCCCCGGGCGCGGTCACCCGCCATACGTAGCGCATGCACTTCTGCATGGGGTTCACCGGCGCGCTGGTGCCAGCCTTCTCCAACAATCTGGCCGTCGCGTACAATCACGCAGCCGACATTCGGATTGGGCGTGGTCGTAAAGCGGCCGCGCCGCGCCAGTTCCAGCGCGCGCGCCATAGCGTGTTCATCAGTCATGATTTAATCCTGTAATCTGGCAATCTCTTCGCCAAAATCACGCACATCTTCGAAGCTGCGATAAACGGAAGCAAAGCGAATATAGGCCACCTTATCGAGCTTTTTCAGTTCATCCATGACCAGGTTCCCAATCAGCTTGCTGGGGATTTCACGTTCACCGGTCGCGCGCAACTGGGTTTTAATATGGCTTACCGCACTCTCTACCGCATCCGCACTGACCGGACGCTTTTCCAGCGCTTTCATCATGCCGCTGGCGAGTTTGTCTTCATTGAAAGGTTCACGCACATCGTTGCTTTTCACCACGCGCGGCATCACCAGCTCAGCCACTTCAAACGTCGTAAAACGCTCATGGCACACCAGACATTGACGACGGCGCCGCACTGATGAACCCTCACTAACCAGACGAGAATCAATCACTTTAGTGTCTACAGCGGAGCAGAATGGGCAATGCATGACGTTTCCTGACACGAGATAAATAGGTCATACAGTGTAGCGCGAACTGCAGGTCAACAAAATCGATTCCCGTGCTTTACCCTGTCGTCCTTACAGCCTGAGGGAGCAAAACGCTCACGAAGACAAAAAGCAGGCCGCTTACCGCGTCATGCGCTAAATGTTATCCCCGGCAGCAGGCGTTATCTTTGCAAAGAAGCTGGCACAAACGCCGGTGCGGCTTGCTTATTGGCGATAACCCGGACGCAACGCGGCAGTGGGTTTACACGGCCGGATTACCCGACAGAAAGAATCTGGATGGGGACGTCAAGGGTGAACCTCAGGTCGTCAGACTATTCCGTTAACGGAAAAAGAAACGCCTGGTCGCTAAAGGCAGTCTTGACGCCATCGCTCACGTAGAAGATAACGTGATATCGGCAACGGTCAGGTTAAAAGGCACGACCGGATACGTGAACGCCATTGATTTCGATAAATCATTGCAGCCCCACGGACAACCTGTGCCGGGGCGGTTTTTAGGTATTTCTCTATAACGGAAAAGGATAAATGATGATCAGGACGGTTTGGGCACCTGCGGCCCTGTCGCTGGTTCTGTTGAGTGGTTGCAGCACAACGCAACAGCCGCAGGTGAAACAGCTCCATCAGGAAGTCAGCCAACTCAATCAGCAGATGCAGCAGCTCACCAGCCAGGCAGGCGCGGTGGAGATTCAGGGACAGCTTAACGCGCACTCACAGCAGGGCGCATGGCTATTACCGCAGGCCAATACGCCTGTTGAATTGCAAACCCAGGCCGGTACGTTGCGCTTATCGTTATCACAGGTTGAGGCTGAAGCTGGCGGATCACGCGCTAACCTGACTCTGCAGACACGCGATAATCAGCCGCTGCCTGCGCTGGAGGCCACCGTGGTATGGGGCCAGCTTGATCCCGCAACGGGCAAGCCGCTTGAAGCCGACAGCCTGACACAGACCATCACGGTGCCGACCGCGCTGACGCCGCGCAGTTCGGTCACGGTTCCGTTACGTTTGAGCGGTATTACGCCAGAGCAGCTCGGCTATGTCCGGGTTCATCAGGTGCTGGCCAAAACGGCTGCGCCCAGGTCTTAACGACAAAAAAAAGCCGCCAGATTGCGCTGGCGGCTTTTCCATGATGCACAGATTACGGCAGGATGGAAGGCTGGTCTGCGCCCTCTTTCTCGACTTTCTGCACCAGCATGTGTTCGCGTTTCATGCCCAGCTTCAGCGCCAGCGCTGAAGAGACGTAAATCGACGAAATCGTACCAATAGTGACACCGATCAGCATGGTCAGCGAGAAGCCTTTCAGCAGCGCACCACCAAAGATGAACAGAATCAGGATCATCGCCAACGTCGTCAGCGAGGTGATCAAGGTACGGCTCAAGGTCTGGGTCAGGGACACGTTGGTAATATCGTAAGAGGACCCGCGGCGGATCTTGCGGAAATTCTCACGAATACGGTCCGACACCACGATTTTATCGTTAAGCGAATAACCGATAACCGACATCAGCGAGGCCACAATGGTGAGGTCGATCTCCACCCGGAACAGCGACAGCAGGCCACAGGTGATGATCACGTCATGTGCCAGCGCCAGCACCGTACCCAGCGCCAGACGCCACTCAAAGCGAATACCGATATAGATCAGAATCGCAATCAGTGCCGACATCAAAGCTAACGCACCGGCCTGCGCCAGATCGCTGCCTACGCTGGGTCCAACAAACTCGATACGTTTTACCGTCGCATTTTGCTGCGTGGTCTGGTTAATTACCGTCACCACTTTATTACCTAACTCGGTGCCTGCAGGGCCAGTAACCGGTGGCATACGCACCATCACGTCACGGCTGCTGCCAAAGTTCTGGATCAGCGGCTCCTGGAAACCGGCCTTAACCAGCTCGCCACGAATTGTGTCGAGATCGGCAGGTTTCTCCAGGTTGATCTCAATCACCGTACCGCCGGTGAAATCGAGACCCCAGTTAAAGCCACGTACGCCAACAATGGCAATCGAGATGATGATTAACAATCCCGAAATAATAAATGCCAGCGTATCCCAGCGCATAAAGTCGACGACTTTACGGCCGTGGTTTAACTGCTCAATGTTATATTCCTGTGCCACAACGCACTCCTCAGATAGACAGCTTTTTGACGCGCTTGCCACCGTACATCAGGTTAATGATGGCGCGGGTACCGACAATCGATGTGAACATTGAGGTTGCGATACCAATAGCCGTTGTAATCGCAAAGCCCTTAATGGACCCCGTACCCACCGCATACAGAATCACCACTTTGATCAGGGTGGTTACGTTAGCATCGACAATACTGGAGAAGGCGCCTTTATAGCCCTCATGGATTGCCTGCTGTACGGAACGCCCGTTGCGCAGTTCTTCTTTAATACGTTCATTAATCAGTACGTTAGCATCGACTGCCACCGCCAGCGTTAGGACGATACCGGCAATGCCTGGCATCGTCAGCGTCGCACCCGGTAACAGGGACATAATACCGACAATCAGCACCAGGTTTGCCAGCAGCGCGCTGGTGGCAATCAGGCCCACTTTCTTGTAGTACAGCACCATAAACAGGATAGAGGCGACCAGGCCCCACAGGCAGGCTTCCAGACCCTGAGTAATGTTCTGCTGACCCATGGTTGGACCGATGGTACGCTCTTCCACAATCTGGATAGGCGCAATCAGCGCACCGGCGCGCAGCAGCAGCGACAGCTGACGTGCTTCGTTCGGGTTGCCGATACCGGTAATACGGAAGCTGTTGCCAAGGCGCGACTGGATATTGGCGACGTTAATCACCTCTTCCTGTTTCACCAGAATGGCTCGACCGTTAGCATCTTTCTTACCGCTGTCTTTGTACTCCACAAACAGGGTCGCCATCGGCTTACCGATGTTGTCCTTGGTGAAGTTAGACATAATATTACCGCCCGCGCCGTCCAGTGAAATGTTCACCTGAGGCTGGTTGTACTCATCCATGCTGGATGTGGAGTCGGTAATATGGTCACCCGTCAGGATGACACGCTTATAGAGCACCACAGGGCGTCCGTCGCGCGTGTCTTTCACTTCCGAGTCGCCCGGTACGCGGCCACTGGCGGCAGCGCTTGGGTCCACGCTGGTGTTAACCAGACGGAATTCCAGCGTCGCTGTCGCGCCCAAAATCTCTTTGGCACGTGCGGTGTCCTGAATACCTGGCAGTTCAACCACGATGCGGTCAGAACCCTGACGCTGTACCAGGGGTTCAGCAACGCCCAGCTGGTTGACACGGTTACGCAGAATAGTGATGTTCTGTTGAACAGCGTATTCACGTGCTTCGCTGAGACGCGCATCGGTCATGGTGGCACGCAGCGAATCATCGCCGCTGCTGTTGATGACCAGGTCCTGATGACGGGATGACAACCACTTCACCGCAGCATCGCGGCTGGCAGCATCACGGAAACGAATTTCCACGCCGTAGTTAGCAATCTTGTTGACGTTGGTATAGGGAATATTTTTTTCGCGCAGGTCGCTGCGCAGGCTGTCAGCATTCTGCTCTTGCAGTTTGCTCAGGGCAGTATCCATATCCACTTCCATCAGGAAGTGCACACCACCACGCAGATCGAGGCCAAGCTTCATTGGCTGTGCCGCCAGCAGAGCCAGCCAGCGCGGCGTTGCCGGTGCGAGGTTCAGGGCAACCACATAGTTTTCGCCCAGCGCTTTCATGATCGCTTCACGGGCGCGCAGTTGCACATCCGTATTGGCAAAACGCGCAGTGATCGCGCCATTTTCCAGGGCAACAGACTTAGTTTGAATATTGTCTTGTTTTAATACGTTCTGAATTTGATCCAACGTTTGGTCACTGGCGGCGCTTCCGCGCGCGCCAGTGACCTGAACAGCCGGATCCTCACCATAAAGGTTGGGAAGTGCATACACCAGGCCAATGACAAGCACCACGACCAGCATTATGTACTTCCACAAAGGATAACGATTTAACACGGCAGTTCCCTTAGGGAAGTAAAAATTACAGCGCCTTCATAGAACCTTTCGGCAGGACGGCAGCCACGAAATCACGTTTGATAACCACTTCAGTAGTGTCGTTCAGCGCAATAGCAATGTAGCCGGTTTCTGCCACTTTTGTTACGCGACCCACCAGGCCACCGTTCGTCAGGACTTCATCACCCTTGGAGATAGAATCCATCAGCTTCTTGTGCTCTTTTGCACGCTTCTGCTGCGGGCGCAGGATCATGAAGTAAAAGATCAGGCCAAAGACGACCAGCATGATCACCAGAGAATACGGACTTCCCTGAGACGGTGCGCCTGCTGCAGCCACAGCGTCAGAAATGAAAAAGCTCATTAAATTTCCCTCATTGATGAATTATCAGACGTTAAAGGCGGAACCGCTTTGCCCGTCCGTTGGTAGAACTCGCTAACAAAGCGCTCTAATTTACCCTCTTCGATAGCCTGGCGTAAACCCGCCATCAAACGCTGGTAATAGCGCAGGTTATGAATCGTGTTCAGACGTGCGCCCAGTATTTCGTTACAGCGATCAAGATGATGCAAGTACGCACGGCTGTAATTGCGACAGGTGTAACAATCACACTCCGCATCCAGCGGCGAAACATCGTCTTTATGCTTCGCATTGCGAATTTTTACCACGCCATCGGTCACAAATAAGTGGCCATTACGCGCATTACGCGTTGGCATGACGCAGTCAAACATATCCACGCCGCGACGCACGCCTTCAACCAGATCTTCAGGTTTACCGACGCCCATCAGGTAACGGGGTTTGTCCTCGGGAATCTGCGGGCAAACATGCTCAAGGATACGGTGCATATCCTCTTTAGGCTCACCGACCGCCAGGCCGCCCACAGCGTACCCATCAAAGCCAATCTCTACCAGACCTTTCACAGAGACATCACGTAAATCTTCGTAAACCGAGCCCTGAATAATGCCAAACAGCGCATTTTTGTTCCCCAGGCTGTCAAAACGGTCACGACTGCGTTGCGCCCAGCGCAGAGACATCTCCATAGAGCGCTTGGCATAATCCCAGTCTGCCGGGTACGGCGTGCACTCATCGAAGATCATCACGATGTCCGATCCCAGGTCGTACTGGATCTCCATCGATTTTTCCGGATCGAGGAAAATCGCGTCGCCGTTGATCGGATTGCGGAAATGAACACCGGCTTCGGTGATCTTACGAATGTCGCCCAGGCTAAACACCTGGAAGCCGCCAGAATCGGTCAGAATGGGGCCTTTCCACTGCATAAAATCATGCAAATCGCCGTGCAGCTTCATGATTTCCTGGCCGGGACGCAGCCAGAGGTGAAAAGTGTTGCCCAGAATAATTTGCGCGCCGGTTTCCTGCACTTCTTCCGGCGTCATGCCCTTCACGGTGCCATAGGTACCCACGGGCATAAACGCCGGGGTTTCCACCACGCCACGATCGAAAATCAGACGACCGCGACGCGCGCGACCGTCTGTGGTATCAAGTTCAAATTTCACAAGACCTCCATTGGAGAAACAGTCCAATGTTTAAATTAAAACAGATCAGGCACCCACTTTTTCCCGCGGAGCCTGTGGGTTTTTGCTGATAAACATCGCGTCGCCGTAGCTGAAGAAACGGTATTCTTCCGCCACCGCCGCACGATAAGCAGCCATCGTGTGCTGATAACCGGCAAAGGCCGATACCAGCATGATCAACGTCGATTCGGGCAGATGGAAATTGGTGATCAACGCATCAATCACCTGATACTCATAGCCCGGATAGATAAAGATTTGGGTGTCATCGAAGAACGGCGCAATCAGCGCATCCTGGCTGGCTTTGGCTGCACTTTCCAGCGAGCGTACTGAGGTTGTCCCCACCGCGACGACTTTATTGCCACGGGCTTTACAGGCCAGTACCGCATCCACAACCTCCTGCGGAACTTCCGCATATTCGGCGTGCATATGGTGTTCTTCAATCGTTTCTACGCGCACCGGCTGGAACGTCCCTGCCCCGACGTGCAGGGTAACAAAGGCCATTTCAACGCCTTTGTCTTTCAGCGCCTGAATCAGGGGTTCATCAAAGTGCAGACCGGCGGTCGGGGCCGCGACGGCCCCCGGACGGGCGCTGTATACCGTCTGGTAAAGCTCGCGATCCGCCTCTTCATCGGGACGATCAATATACGGCGGCAGCGGCATATGGCCTACACTGTTGAGGATGTCCAGAACGGCCCGATCGTCCTCAAACGCAATCTCAAACAGGGCATCGTGGCGCGCGACCATCGTGGCGTTAACGCTTTCATCGTCGCCCAGCAGCAACGCTGCGCCAGGCTTTGGCGCTTTGGACGCCCTTACGTGTGCCAGCACGCGCTTGTCATCAAGCATGCGCTCAACCAGCATTTCGATTTTACCGCCGCTTGCCTTGCGACCAAACACCCGGGCCGGGATCACGCGCGTGTTGTTAAACACCAGCAGATCGCCAGGTTGCAGCTTGTCCAGCACATCGGTAAACACGCCATGGCTCAGTGCACCACTTGACCCGTCCAGCGACAGTAAGCGGCAACCGCTACGCTGCGCCTGGGGATAATGGGCGATAAGGGATTCGGGCAATTCAAAAGCAAAATCGGCGACACGCATGACAGACTTCTTACTCAGAAAAACAGGCGGCACAGTTTAGCGGAAAATCGCTCAATTCTGAACAACTGGCTGCGCAAAGCGAGTTGCGCTTATAATAGCGCATGAATTTTCTTGCTCATCTTCACTTAGCCCATCTTGCAGACAGCTCGCTACTCGGCAATCTGATGGCGGATTTCGTTCGCGGTGCGCCGCATCAACACTGGCCCAAACCGGTGGCCGACGGCATTCTGATGCATCGTCGCCTGGATGTTATGACCGATGCCTTGCCGGAAGTGCGAGAGGCGCGTCAGCGGTTTCGGGCTGAAACCTACCGTGTCGCACCCATTACCCTGGATGTTATCTGGGACCATTTTTTGGCACGCCACTGGGATCGCTTTCATCAGGCACACACGTTGCAACAATTTACCGCCAAAGCCGAAAGTGAAATTGTTCCGCAACTGGCGGCCACGCCTGACGAATTTAAAGCCCTCAATGCGGTGATGTGGCGTGAACGCTGGTTCGAGCATTACGCTGATCCACAGCGTCTTGAACGGGTGCTGAACGGGATGGCGAGCCGTCGGCCAAAACTGGCCGCTCTGCGCGACTCTTATCACGACTTTAGGGCGCATTATGCTGCGTTTGAAGCCTGCTTTTTCCAGTTCTATCCGCGCCTGATGACCCTGGCTGTTGAGCAGCAGCTATAACCTCCCCTCCTTTTTACATCGGGTTTGTGAGCGCTTTTCATTGCACCATCAACCTGTAACGCTGAAAAAGCGCGCAGTCAGTCATACAGCCGTATTGCCATTACTTCCGGTCTGCGGCTTAATAAGCCTTGCTTAACTATGATTTACGTTGCTCTCACTGTCAGACCGCCTGTTCAGGCGCTTCCTTTATCCGATATGGTTTAAAATCATAAGAGGGAAACATGTCATCCGCTTCGCATTCTGAAATTGACGCGCGCTATCATTACGCCTGCGAAATCGCCCGTGCGGCGGCAAGCCGCGCCTGGTCATGGTATCAACAGCGTCAAAAACTGGTGGTGGAACATAAAAGGGATCTTCAGGATGTGGTCAGTGAAGCTGACCGCAACGTTGAAGAATTAATTAAATCATTGATCTCAGAACGTTATCCAGATGATGCCGTTTTAGGCGAGGAGAGCGGCGGTGACACGCAAGGTGCCCGTATTGTATGGGTGATCGATCCCATTGATGGCACAGCCTGCTTTGTTAACGGCCTGCATAACTGGTGCGTCTCGCTGGCGATTGTGTGCGATGGCGAACCGGTCGTTGGCGTGATTTGCGATCCCAATCATCACGAGCTGTTTCACGCCCGCAAAGGGAATGGCGCCTGGCTCAACGAGACCCGGCTCGAAGTGCATAAAGCCCGGCACCTCAATGAAGGCCTGCTGGGGATCAGTAACTCCAGCCGTGTTCCCGGTGAAAAAGTGACGCAGCTCATCGATGCCCTGCTCAGGGAAGGTGGGATGTTTATTCGCATCGGCTCCGGGGCTTTAACCAGTGCCTGGGCCGCCGCAGGCCGTCTGATTGGCTATTATGAAGCACATATGCATCCCTGGGACAGCCTGCCCGGCATCGTGTTAATGCGTGAGGCCGGCGGGGTGACCAACGATTATCTGCGCAACGACGGTCTGAAAAAGGGCAATCCTGTTTTGCTGGCGAATGCGGTAATCTATCCGCAAATTAAAGCGCTGCTTGCGACGCATGAAATTGAGGATTGATGATGCCTGCCCATGTTCCCCGGCGCTTGATTGCGCTCTGCGCGTTGTGGTTGTTGGCGGGGCCGCTGCACGCGGCCCCGGAATACCAACTTGAGAAAGTGGTAGAACTGAGCCGACACGGGGTACGTCCGCCGACGCCCGGTAATCGTAAAGAGATTGAAGCGGCAAGCCAGCAGCCATGGTACGTCTGGATCACGGCAGACGGTGAACTGACGGGCCATGGCTACAGCGCGGTGGTGAATAAAGCACGCTGGGAAGGGGAGCACTATCGCCAGTTGGGTTTACTCAACGCGGGTTGCCCTGATGCGACAGCGCTCTACGTGCGCGCCAGCCCGCTGCAGCGAACGCGCGCTACCGCCGAGGCGCTGGTGGACGGTGCCTTTCCCGGCTGTGGTGTGGCGGTTCATACCGTTAAGGGCGATGTCGATCCGCTGTTTCAGACGGAGAAGCTCCCCTTTGCCCAGACCGATCCGCAGCGCGAACTGGCGGCAAAACAGCGCGTGGCGGGCGATTTAGCCCAACGCCAGCAGCAGCTTCAGCCTGCGATTGCGCTGCTTAAACAGTCGGTATGTCCGGCCAGCAGCGATTGTCCGTTTTTCGATCGCCCCTGGCAGTTCAAACAGACAAAAAGCGGCAGCGTTTATGTTGAAGGCTTAAGCGCCATGGCCGCCATGGTCGAGACGCTGCGGCTGGGTTACAGTGAAAACTTACCGTTCGCGAAGCTGGCCTGGGGGCACATTACGTCCGCCCAACAGATCACCGCCCTGCTCCCGCTGCTGACAGCCAATTATAATCTCAGCAATGATGTGCTCTACATGGCACAACGTCACGGTTCCCTGCTGCTGTCACAGATGCTTGAGGCTATTGAAGGTAATGATCCGGACGTGCGCTGGCTGCTTCTGGTGGCACATGACACCAACATTGCGATGGTGCGCCGCTTAATGGGATTTGACTGGCAACTGCCCGGCTATACGCGCGGTAATATTCCACCGGGAAGCAGCCTGGTGCTGGAACGCTGGCGGGACCGAAATACGCATCAGCGCTACCTGCGCCTCTATTTTCAGGCACAAAGTCTGGATGGCCTGCGTCAGTTGCAACCGGTGAGCGACAGCCATCCCCTGTTGCGTCAGGAATGGCGGCAACCCGGATGCAAAATCACAGCGGTCGGAACACTTTGCCCGTTACAGGCGGCCGTTACGCAGTTGGGTAAGCAGACAGATAACAGCGCGCGCGTTCCGGTCAGCATGATATTGCCGTCTTCGGACGGATAACGTACGCGGCCCGGACGGTTTCGCCGGGCGTAGCGCTGGCCTTTGTCTTATTTTACGGCAACTTATTTAATGGCGGCGCGTTTTGCATTAGCATGATTTCGTCAATCATCCCTCTATTTGTTTCATTTGCCATATCTGTTTTCGGCGAGTCATTTCGCCGATTTTATTTTGCCTTACCGCCAATCCTGTTTTGCCCCAACCCGTTGATATCCGGGCTGGGACAAATCAACCGCGTTATTTACGCACCAGCTTATAGCCCAGCAGCAGTACCACAATCCATACCATCCCGACATACAGTGAAATGCGGGTGTCCGGGAAGTAGCCGATCAGGCCAATAATAAAACACAGAAATGCCACGCCAAAGCCTGCTGTCCAGCTTCCGCCAGGCAACGCAAAGGTTAACCCACGGGCGGCGGCTTTGCCGATCTTGCGTCGAAACGCCATCTGTGACAGCAGAATCATGATCCAAACCCAGACGGTGGCAAAAGTCGCCAGCGAGGCGATAACCAGGAAGACTTTTTCTGGCATCAGGTAGTTGAGATACACCGCAATCAGCATGGCAAACATCATCACCACCACCGTCACCCAGGGAATACCGCGCGAAGAGACCTTCATAAACATTTTGGGTGCATGGCCCTGCTGTGCCATGCCATGCAGCATACGTCCGACGCCAAACACATCGCTGTTGATCGCCGACAGCGAGGCCGTCAGCACCACAAAGTTCAGGATAGACGCTGCCGCCGCAATCCCCATATGCTGGAATGTCAGAACAAACGGGCTGCCGTTGGTGCCCACCTGATTCCAGGGATAAATCGACATAATGACAAACAGCGTACCCACATAAAAAACCAGAATACGCATCGGGACGGAGTTGATAGCGCGCGGGATAGAGGTGGCCGGATCGTTGGCTTCACCCGCCGTGATACCGATGATTTCAATGCCACCGTAGGCAAACATCACCATCTGCAGCGACAGCAACATTCCCACGAGACCGTGCGCAAAAAAGCCGCCATTGGTCCACAGGTTATGAATGCCGGTGGGCTGGCCACCGTTGCCTATCCCCCAGATGATCATGCCAAACCCGGCCAGGATCATCACAACGATGGTGGCGACCTTGAAGAAGGAGAACCAAAACTCCACTTCACCAAACACCTTCACGCTCATTAAATTGACCGCGCCGATGATCAGCACCACGCTGAGCACCCAGATCCAGTGCGGGACCTCCGGAAACCAGACGCCCATATAGATACCGAACGCCGTTACGTCCGCGATAGCCACGATCAGAATTTCAAAGCAGTAGGTCCAGCCGGTGATGTAGCCCGCCAGCGGACCAAGATAATCCTGCGCATAGCGGGAAAACGAGCTGGCCTGCGGGTTGTTGACCGACATCTCACCCAGCGCGCGCATGATGATGTACGCCACCGCGCCACCAATGATATAGGCAAGCAGTACGCTCGGTCCTGCCATCTTGATGGCGTCCGCCGAGCCGTAAAACAGCCCGGTGCCAATCGCCGATCCCAGCGCCATAAAACGGATGTGGCGCGTGCTCAGTCCGCGTTTGAGCTTGTTGGTTTCTTGCATAACAACCTGTACCTGTGAAATGAAAAAACCACGGGCAAGCCCGTGGTTAAAGAAGAATCAATCTTAGCCGTTACGAGTGAACCGACACCTGTTCTGGCCCTTTCAACCGATCGACCAGCGCCACAGCCAGCAACATCACCAGCGATGGCGGCAACCAGGCAAGGCCCTGGTCGGCTAGCGGCAGATGCTGGCTAAATGCGGGTAACGCCTCTTTAAACCCGGTGGTTTTGATGGCGTCAAGGATACCAAATAGCAGGCTGACCAGCATAGTCGGTGCGATGATACGACTGCTTTTGTTCCACCAGTTCAGCGTAAAACTCAGTACGACCAGCACGATACACGGCGGATAAATGGCCGTCAGCACCGGAATGGAAATCTGAATCAGATGGCTCAGCCCCAGGTTAGACACCACCATCGAGAACAGGCCCAGTACAAAGACCAGCGTTTTGTAAGACAAGGGCAGATATTGCGCAAAAAACTCTGCGCAGGCACAGGTCAGGCCCACAGCCGTCACCATACAGGCAATGAAAATCAGTGCGGCAAGGAAGAAGCTGCCCATGTCACCGAAGGTCTGCTGGACGTAAGCATGCAGAATCGCCGCACCGTTGGCATTCTGATCCACTAACGCACCGCTGCCCGCGCCCAGCTTAAACAGGCTGAGATAGACCAGCGTCAAACCGACGCCAGCGATCACCCCAGCTAAAACCGTGTAGCGGGTTAACAGCGCTGCGTTATCAATGCCGCGCGAACGTGCCGCGTTGACGATGACAATGCCGAAGACCATCGCGCCCAGCGTATCCATGGTGAGATAGCCATTCACAAAACCACTGGAAAATGCGGCGCGCTGATAGTCCGCCGTCGCGGGAATCGTTCCGCCCGCCGGCCACAGCAAAGCCGCGACGCCCAGCAGCGTCAGGGCTGCAATTTTCAGCGGGGCCAGAAAATGGCCGACCGTATCCAGCAATTTACCCGGATAGAGGGAAATCACCATTACCAGCGCAAAGTAAATCAGGCTGTAGATAAACAGCGGCAGCGGGCCATCGCCAGTGATAGGTGCAATGCCCACCTCAAATGAGACCGTGGCGGTGCGCGGCGTGGCAAAAAGCGGCCCGACCGCAAGGTAGCAGACCGTTGCCAGCACCACGCCAGCAACTTTGCCAATGGGCGTGCTCAGCGCATCAATACCGCCGCCGACGCGCGCAAGGGCGATGACGGTGATAACAGGTAAGCCCACGGCGGTAAGCAGAAAGCCCACAGCGGCCACCCAGACATGTTCGCCTGACTGAATACCGACCATGGGAGGAAAGATGATGTTACCCGCGCCAACAAACAGGGCAAACGTCATGAAGCCCAGCGCGAGAATGTCTTTAACGGTTAAACGATGTGTCATACGGCCTGTCACTGATGTTGCGATGAAAGATAAGTTTGCGTTGTCCCCTCGCTGCGTTAATACGACGACTTGCCAGACAATAACAGCGCATTATGCGTAGCGTCTGGTTTAGCGCAGGTGATTTGAGCTGCTTTTTTTCTGTTCACAGAGGGATAAATCGACAACGGCGGTAAGTAAAACGTTTATAGCGGAGAAAGGCAATACAGGATCGGAAAACCAGAGGCTTATTTCGCAATTTAAACCAATATCAGAGGATCACATCAATATTCGCAGAAAGTGCATCAGATGATGTGCTTTAAAAATAAACAGGCGATGGGAAATATCAGCATACATGCGGGTTTTTGTGCACAAGTGGCGCATGTATTGCGCCACGTTGCACAGATTCAGCGATTACCACACCTGGCTGGCGACATCCACCACCAGACGAATCTTCTGCCACTGTTGCTCTTCGGTCAGGCTGTTGCCCTCTTCCGTTGAGGCAAATCCACACTGCGGGCTGAGGCAAATCTGGTCGAGGCTGATGTACTGCGTCGCTTCCTGTAAACGCGCTTTTACCTGCGCGGCGTCTTCCAGTTCACCGACCTTGGTGGTAATTAAACCCAGTACCGCCTTCTGGTGGCCAGGCTTGATGAAACGCAGCGGTTCGAAGCCGCCAGAACGGTGATTGTCATATTCAAGGAAAAACGCATCTACATTGACAGAGCCGAACAGGATTTCAGCCACCGGCTCGTAGCCCCCTTCAGAAATCCAGGTCGAGCGGAAATTGCCACGGCACACATGCAGACCGACGGTCAGGTCGGCCGGTTTGCCTTCTAACGCCTTGTTCAGTACACGTGCATAGGTGCGGGCCAACTGCTCGGGATCGTCGCCGCGCTCACGGATCTCACGCTTTTGCTCCTCTGAACAGAGATAGGCCCAGACGGTATCGTCCAGTTGTAAATAGCGACAGCCTGCATCGTAAAAGGCTTTAATCGCCTCTTTGTAGGTCTGCGCCAGATCGTCAAAGTACACATCCAGATCGGGGTAAACCTTTGCGTCGATCACTTTACGTCCGCCGCGAAAATGCAGCACGCTTGGGCTGGGGATGGTCATTTTTGCCACCGCATCCCCCGCTACGCTCTGCAGGAAGCGGAAATGCGCCAGCATTGGATGCCCATCAAAACCCAGCTTGCCGGTAATTTTTACGCCGTGCGCTTTGGTCTGAACACCGTTGAACTGAATGCCCTGATCCGCTTCATAGTGTTCAACGCCTTTCAGGCCGTAGAAAAAGTCAAAGTGCCACCAGCCACGACGAAATTCCCCGTCGGTAACAACCTGAAGGCCATTTTCACGCTGCTTCGCCACCACGTCACGAATCGCTTCATTTTCAACATCACGCAGTTCGTCAGCGCTGATCTCGCCCGCATGAAATTTTTCACGAGCCTGCTTAATGGCGACGGGACGAAGGAAGCTGCCAACAGTATCGGCACGAAACGGGGCGGTTTGTCTTTGCATAATGACTCCTGATCACCCGCCAGATCAGTAGATAATTTCGGGCGGGAATAGTTACACAATGTAATTTTAGCCTTCCAGATGGCTAAACGTCTGAATGCAGATTGTCATGTGACCTGCTTCTGCGCAAACGAAAAAAATTCACTGGGGATGAAAAAGATTCATGTTGCGACGAGAAGAGCGGATTTCGCGGTTATCCTTTTACGCATCAGCATTCTTACCCGGCGCAACTGACGCTGTGGAATCTGTGGATGCTATGGACGCTGAACAGCATAGCCAGGATGTAGCCCGCACAGGGCGCGCGGCTAAAATGGAGAACGTTCTTTATCAAGGATGCCTGGTGATCCTTGGGTTCTGCACAGTCAGGAAAGCCTACTGGAGAGCCTTACGCGCCCCGGCCATTTGCGTCTCAGACAGCGGCAGATAACCCGCTTCACTCACGCGCTGCTGGCCCGCTTTAGACAGCACCTGTTGTAAAAAAGCGGCTAACAGCGGCGGCAAGGGCTTACCGGGGGCTTTATTCACATACAGATAGAGCGGGCGCGCCCAGGGATAGCGGCCACTGCGTATAGAATCCGGATCGGGTGCAACCGCCTCACCGCTTTTTGTCATCACCGGCAGCAATTTTACTCCGCTCAGGTGAAAACCAAAACTGGCATAGCCAATGCTGCGCAGATCGCCGGCGACGGCCTGAACCACCGCCGCCGATCCGGGAAATTCCGCCACGTCGTTGCGAAAATCGCCCTGGCACAGTGCCTGCTGTTTGAAGAATCCCCATGTCCCGGAGGCCGAGTTGCGGCCATAACGCTGGATAGCGCGCTGCTGCCACTCTGCCTGATGCAGGCCCAGATCGCCCCAGCGCTCAGGCACCTGCTGCGCGCCACAGAGACGGGTGACAGAGAACAGGGCATCAAGCTGGCGGGGATCGACAGACTGCAGCGGATTGCGCTGATTCACCACCACCACCAGCGCGTCCATCGCAACCGGTACTGCCAGCGGAGGATAACCATATCGCGCCTCAAATGCCTGGCGCTCATCCGCCTGCATAGGCCGGCTCATGGCCCCAATCTGCACGCTACCGGCGGTGAGCGCGGTGGGCGCGGTTGACGAGCCCGATGCCTGGACCTGGACGTTTACGCCGGGCGACTGACGGCTAAAGTCATCGCCCCATAAGGTCATCAGGTAGCCGAGCGTGTCCGAGCCTGCGCTGCTCAGATTGCCTGAAAGCATAACAGGCTGCGCCTGCACCAAGGCAGGCAACAGAGAGAAGAGCAGCAAAAAAAGCGCGCGCATTGTTCCGATCCGTCAGCAGTTAATGGACGGCATTCTCCTGCATCCCGTTAGTAACAATCAACCGTGGTGCCAGGGTAAACGTAAAACAGGTTTCCTGATGCGGGATGCTGGTGATCTCCAGCCGCGCATTATGATGGCTCAGCGCATGCTTCACGATGGCCAGCCCAAGCCCGCTGCCGCCGGTGGCGCGTGAACGCGCTTTGTCCACGCGGTAAAAACGTTCTGTCAGACGTGGGATATGCTCAGACGCAATGCCGGGGCCGTTATCGCACACCTTGAATACCGCGCCCTGCTTGCTGCGTAGCCAGCTGATATCGATGCGCGTGCCCTCTGGCGTATGGTTAACCGCGTTGTAAACGAGGTTGGAAATGGCACTGCGTAATTGCTCATCATTGCCAAACACTTTCAAATGGGGATCGGTATGAAAATGGATAGCGTGACGTCCGCCGCTCAGGGTTTCAGCCTCATGCTGCAGCAGTTTTAGCATGACGGGCACATCAACCTTTTCTTTCATGTTGATGACCGGGGCAGCCTCAATACGCGACAGCGTCAGGAGCTGTTTGACCAGGCTATCCATCCGTCGGGTTTGCTCCGACATCGTGTGCAACGCTTTGTCCCGTGAGCGCTGATTCATCACAGAGTCGTTCATCATTTCCAGATAGCCCTGAAGCACCGTTAAAGGCGTGCGCAGTTCGTGGCTGACGTTGGCGAAGAAGTTACGCCGTGCTCCCTCAAGCTGATGCATCTGGGTAACATCGCGCGCCACCATTAACCACTGGCCTTCGCTGTAAGGCATGACACGGAATTCCATATGGTGCTGGTTATTCAGCACCAGCGTCAGTGGCTTATCGAAATCCCGCTGGCGAAGGTAACGTGAAAACTCAGGATAACGCAGCAGGTTAAGGATATTTTGCCCGTTATCCTCTGGCCAGCGCAGCCCCAGGTGCTGCTGTGCCAGGCCGTTGCACCAGAAAATGGTGCCCTCTTCCGTGGTCAGGATTACGGCGTCAGGCAGCGACTCCGCGCCGCTACGAAAGCGCTTAATCAGATTACCTAACTCGCGCCGCCGCCGCCGGTTGCGCAGTTGCATTTGATACAACCCGTAAAACAGTGGCTCCCAGCTAGCCTGGCCTGAAGGCGGCGTCATCGTGCGATCGAGCCATAGCCAGTGAGAAAGGCGCATCAGGTTGTAAAAATGCCACAATAACATGCCGACGACGCTAAGTAACAAGAGCCACGGCAAATAGCCAAACAGCAGGCCAAGCACCAGCGCAGGCAGACACGCCAGCACCAGTTCGGACAATAATCTCTTCCAGGAGAGGCGTTCCAGCACGGTTAAAGCTCCGTTTAAAAGCGGGCAGAGAAACGATAGCCTGTTCCGCGTACGGTTTGTACCATGCGATCGTGGCCGGTCAGTTCCAGCGCCTTACGTAAACGACGAATATGAACGTCAACGGTGCGATCTTCAACATAGACGTTGGTGCCCCAGACGTGATTGAGTAGCTGCTCACGGCTGTAAACACGCTCAGGATGGGTCATAAAGAAATGCAGCAGCTTGTACTCTGTCGGCCCCATTTCCAGCGGTGTGGTTTCTGACATCACGCGGTGCGATGACGGGTCCAGGCTCAGGCCCTGCATTTCAATCACGTCTTCAACCGCCATCGGCGAAATACGACGCATAACCGCTTTGATGCGTGCCATCAGCTCTTTAGGCGAAAAGGGTTTAGTGATGTAATCATCAGCCCCGACTTCCAGCCCACGAACCCGATCTTCTTCCTCGCCGCGCGCGGTCAGCATCATAACCGGAATATCGCGCGTCATGGCTTCACGCTTAAGATGTTTAATAAATTGTATGCCGCTACCGCCGGGTAACATCCAGTCCAGCAGGATCAGATCAGGCCAGGGTTCAATCAGCTTGCTGACAGCACTGTCATAATCTTCGGCCTCAATCGGCTGATAATCGTTTTGTTCCAGAACAAAACATAACATCTCACGGATTGGAGCTTCATCTTCCACAACTAAAATGCGCTTAGCCATTATTACTCCTGCAGGTAGGACGGCTTTCACTGATATTTGCGGCGTCATTATGCGTCAGTTTTGTGACAGTTTTATGAAAAAGTTAGCCATAAAAGTCGGCTTGCAACAACCATTTATGACAACATGACGACATGTTTTGTGGCTTTAGTGATAGAGCCAGTATAATTGCCGGGCAAATTGTTATGGCAGGGAGTGTTATGCGCATTATCCACACCGCGGACTGGCACCTGGGGCAGTTCTTTTATAACAAGAGCCGTGCCGCTGAACACCAGGCCTTTCTTGACTGGCTGTTAATCCAGATCGAGCAGCACCAGGTTGATGCCCTGATTGTGGCGGGCGACTTATTCGATACCGGTACGCCGCCCAGTTATGCGCGTGAAATGTTTAACCGCTTCGTGGTGGCATTACAGCCCAGCGGCTGTCAGCTGGTGGTGCTGGCAGGTAATCATGACTCGGTGGCGACGTTAAACGAGTCGCGTGAACTGCTGGCCTGTCTGAATACGCGAGTGGTTGCCACGCCGCAAGAAAATGACGATGTGCTGATGTTGACCACCCGTCAGGGCGAACCCGGCGCGCTACTGTGCGCGATTCCTTACCTGCGTCCGCGCGACATCATGCGCAGCCAGGCCGGCCAGTCGGGGCGGGACAAACAGATCAGTCTACTGGAAGCGATTGCCGCGCATTATCAGCGCAGTTTCGCGGCGGCGCAGGCGCTGAATATGGACCTGCCGATCGTGGCGACCGGCCACCTTACGGCCCTTGGCGTCAGCAAAAGTGATTCGGTACGTGATATCTACATCGGTACGCTGGACGCCTTCCCTGCCTCGGCATTTCCGCCAGCGGATTACATCGCCCTTGGGCATATTCATCGTGCTCAGCGCGTGGCTAACAGCGACCATATTCGCTACAGCGGTTCCCCTATTCCACTGAGCTTTGACGAGCTGGGCAGCGAAAAGAGTGTGTATCTGCTGACGTTCGGCTCCGCAGGCCTGGAGATCGATGCCCTGCCCATTCCGCTATTCCAGCCGATGAAGATGCTCAAAGGTTCACTGGCGCAAATCAGCCAGCAGCTAGCCGACTTTTCTCATCCGAGCGGCGAAAAACCGGTCTGGCTGGATATTGAAGTCACGACTCAGGAGTACTTAAGTGACCTGCAGCGCCAGGTGGAAGCCCTGACCGCAGATTTACCGGTGGAAGTGCTGCTGTTACGGCGCAGTCGTGAACAGCGTCAGCACAGCCTGACGCAAACGGACAATGAAACCCTGAGCGAACTGAATGTTGAAGAGGTTTTTGCCCGACGCCTGGCACTAAACGATGCGCTTGACGATGAGCAGATTGCCCAGGTTACAACGCTGTTCAGGCAGACGCTGGCCGAGCTGGAGGAGAACCCATGAAGATCCTCACGCTGCGATTCAAAAACCTTAATGCGCTGAAAGGGGAATGGTTTATCGACTTTCGCACCGAGCCTTTCGCCAGCAATGGTCTGTTTGCCATTACCGGGGCGACGGGCGCGGGTAAAACCACCCTGCTGGATGCGATCTGTCTGGCGCTGTATCACCAGACGCCGCGCCTGGGCATGCTCTCTCAGGGGCACAATCCGCTGATGACGCGTGACTGCGCAGAATGCCTGGCTGAAGTCGAATTTGAAATTAAAGGTGAAGCCTGGCGGGCATTCTGGAGCCAGAACCGCGCACGAGGTACGGCAGACGGCAAACTGCAGGCACCGCGCGTCGAGCTGGCACGCTGTGCGGATAACCAGATTGTTGCAGATAAAGTGGGCGACAAACTCAAGCTCACCGAAACGCTCAGTGGTCTGGATTTTGCGCGCTTTACCCGCTCAATGATGCTGTCACAGGGCCAGTTCGCCGCGTTTCTCAATGCCAAAGCCAACGAGCGCGCGGAGTTGCTGGAAGAGCTGACCGGCACGGAGATTTACGGTCTGGTTTCTATGGCCGCGTTCGAGCGCCATAAAGAAGCGAAAAATGCGCTGGAGTTGCTGCGCAGCCGGGCGGGCGGCATAGCACTGCTTGATGAGGCGACCCGAACCGGGCTGCAACAGCAGCAAGCTGCACTGACGGAAGCCGAGCAGCAACTCAGCCGCCAGCTTGACACCGCTCAGCGCCAGCAGCACTGGCTGCAGCTGGCACAGCAGCTTAGCGCGGACAGTGAGCAGGTGAATGCCGCCCGTCAGGCAGCAGAAACGGCAAGTCAGGCGGCAGAAGCCGATCGCCAGCGCCTGGCCCGAAGTGAACCGGCAGAAAAACTGCGCGGTGCGCTGCAGCAGCGCGACAGCCTGCAGGCTGAACGTCATGAGGTGCAACAGCGTCAGCAGCAGGTCAATCAGCAGATGCTGGCCACGGCCCATGAGCAGCAGCAGTTGCAGCAGCGCTATCAGGAAATGGAAACGGCCCGCGAGCAGGCGCGTCAGCAACAGCGACAACAGGAAACCCTGTTGACCGAACAGGTGATCCCGCTCGATCAGGCGCTTTCCGCCTTAGCACAGCAAATCCAGCAGTTGCAGCATGAAACGGATCAGCAGCAGGCAGGCTGCGCGCAGCGCGAACAGGCGATGCAAGCCGAGCGACGCCAGGTGAGCGATCTGCAACAGGCGATGACCCAGCAGCAGACTCTCCGACAGCAGCTTGCAGAGCTGGCGTTGTGGGGCGAAAACCTGCCACTGTGGCAGGACCGCTTTGCTCAGCTGGCACGGTATGAAACCGAACAGGTGGCGTCAGCGCAACAGGTGCAGCAACAGCAACAGCAAATTCATCGATGCCAACAGCAGATCGAACAGCTCGGGCAGCAACTGGCTCCCCTGAATCAGGCCGGGCAGCAGGCTCAGCACGCATTATCTGACGCTGAGCAAGCGCTAACTTCGCTACAGAAAGCCCATCCTCCCGAAGCAATACGTCAGGCGTTAAAGCAGTTAAATCAGCAGCGTGACGCACGTCAGACGCTGACGTTACTGGCTACCCAGTGGCAGCCGCTGCATCAACAGCGTGGTCAGTATGAAAAACGACGCCAGGATCTTGAAAAAGCCAGCCTGCAGGCTGAGGCAGAATTACTGACGCTGCGGGAAACATGGAAACGGGAAAAACAGCAGCTCACCGACGTGGAGAAAATTTGCCAGCTCGAAAGCCACATTGCCGACCTGGAGGAGCATCGGGCGCGGCTGGAGGCCGGACAACCCTGCCCTCTGTGTGGCTCCTGCGAACATCCTGCGGTTGAAACCTACCGTGCTCTGGAAGTCAGTGCCAACCAACAGCGAAAAGCTGACCTGCAAAAGCAGGTAGAGGCACTGAGTGAAACCGGCACGGCAAAAAAAGAGCAGATAAAACACCTGAAGGTGCAGCAGCAGTCTCTGCAGGACGAAATCGCCAGTCTGACGCAGCAACTTGATGGGTTAGCCCAGCGCTGGCAGGCCTTGAGCAGTGAGCTTGCGCTTACCTTCACGCTGAACGATGCCGAAGAACTCGCCAACTGGCAGCAGGCCCAGCGCCATCAGGAACAGGCATTAATCGCACAGGTCGAGACGCTGGAAAGCGCAGAACGGGCTTATCAGGAGGCAAAAGAGCGGCATCTGCAGCAGCAGCAAGCGTTACAGAAGCATCAGCAAACGATCCAGTTGACCCAACAGCAGCTGGAGAATGAGCAACAGGCATTGCTACGCTTACAGCAGCACCAACAGCAGACCCAGGCGAGCGCTCAGCAGCTTCAGGAAACGCTGAATCAGCAGTTCAAAGACTATCACCTGGCGTTGCCTGACAGTGCCCAGCGCGAAAGCTGGCTGGCGGAGCAGCAACAGCGCTGGCGGCGCTGGCAGGAAAGTGAGCGGTTGCTTGCTAACTTACAGCCTCAGTTGGCACGTGCGGAAAGCCAGGCAGAAGCCCTGCAACAACAGTTGCTGCTTGAGCAGCAACGCCTGACTCAGCTACAGCAGCAGCTCGCCTCACTGGATCAGCAGCACCAGGAAAAATGCCAGCAGCGCGCGGCGCTGTTTGGCGATCGCGAGGTTACCCAGGCCCGTCAGCAAATGCAGGAAAGTGTCGATGGTCACGAGATGCTGTTGACGCAGCAACGTGAGCGGCTGCAGCAGTCTCAGGCAGAGGTCAGTCGTCTTACCGGCCAACTGACGCTACTGGAAAGCCAGCTGCATACGTTGAGCACACGGTTAACCGAGGCTGAGCAGCGCTTCAGTGCCGCACTGGCGGCGGCCGACTTCCCGGACGAGGCGAGCCTGCGGGCCGCACTGCTGGACGAGCAGGAAGCGCAACAACTGCGCCAGCGACTGCAGCAGATTGATCAGCATCTGCTCCATCAACAGTCACGTCTGGCAGAGTTGCAACAGCGGCTGGCTGCCCACCAGCAGGCGAAACCCGATAATATGCCCGACTCCGCCGATGCGCTGGTTGCACAGCTGGAAAACTTACGGCTGTCACTCAGGGATAACGCCAGTCAGCAGGGGCAGTTGCAGCAGCAGTTACAAAGCGATGCCAGCCTGCGGACGCAACAACAAACCTTACTGGCGCAGATTGCTCAGGATGAAACCGAACTGGCGCAGTGGGCCTTGCTTAACGAGTTGATTGGCTCGGCAACCGGCGATAAATTCCGACGCTTTGCGCAGGGATTAACGCTTGATCACCTGGTAGCCCTGGCTAATCGTCAGCTGGATCGCCTGCATGGGCGCTATCTTTTACAGCGCCGTGCTATCGATGCGCTGGAGCTGGACGTGGTGGATACCTGGCAGGCGGACAGCGCGCGGGATACGCGTACGCTGTCGGGTGGAGAAAGCTTTCTGGTGAGCCTGGCGCTGGCACTCGCGCTATCCGATCTGGTTAGCCATAAAACGCGTATCGAATCGTTATTTCTTGATGAGGGCTTCGGTACGCTGGATGCGGAAACGCTGGATACCGCGCTGGATGCACTGGATGCACTCAACGCCAGTGGAAAAACCATTGGCGTCATCAGCCATGTTGAGGCGATGAAAGAGCGTATTCCCGTGCAAATTAAAGTACGTAAAATGAATGGACTGGGTTACAGCAAGCTGGAATTGCCCGGTCTGTAAGAGGTAATGCATGTTGAGATGTACAGGATTTATTGCGGCCACGATGCTGCTGTTAGCAGGATGCAGTCATCATCCTGAGGCGAAAGAAGCGCGCTGCACGGCCGATCTGTCTCAGGCACAGTGCCAGGACGTGAACCGTTATATTCATCAGATCAATGCGTTGGTCATGCGCAATTTTCACGATGCGCCAAAATATGCGGGCCAGCGCTGCCTGGTGACGGCACAGCGTCGCCCGGACGGACGCTATAACGTGATGCGCACGGAAGGAAACGAGTCGCTGTGTCTGAAAGCCTGGCAGAGCGTCAGTAGCGCACGCGATATGCCTTTACCCCCGCAGGGCGCACCGCAGCAAATCGTGTTTGCTTTCGCCCCGGCTCGCTAAGCCAGCAGAGAGTGACCCTGGGCATCCCACAGTCAGTTGCACAAGGTCACCGCTTGCCTGATGCATTTACTCCGGCCACAGCCAGGCAGCCCCGCGCACGCCACTTGAATCCCCGTGCATCGCTTTCAGCACCGGGGTTTCACACTCACCGCCGAAAACCCATTTTTTCATCAGCGCTGGCACCGTCTGGTAAAGACGGTCCACGTTGCTCATGCCGCCGCCCAGCACGATCACGTCCGGATCAATCAGGTTAACAACCTGAGCCAGGGATTTTGCCAGCCGTATTTCATAGCGGCTCATCGCCAGTGCTGCCACAGGGTCCTCCTGTTCCAGCAGGGTAATAATCTCTGCGCCTTTGCGCGCCACACCGCTTAAACGCTGATAGTCGATGGCAAAACCGGTACCGGAAACAAAGGTTTCAATGCAACCCTGCTGTCCGCAATAGCAAGGCACTTCAGCGCGGTAACGCAGTTCATCTTCATCCATCCACGGCAGAGGATTATGGCCCCACTCGCCTGCATTGCCGTTGCCGCCAATGCGCGACGCGCCGTTTATCGCCACGCCCGCGCCCGATCCTGTCCCGATGATGACGCCAAACACCAGCGCCTGCCCTGCGCCGGCACCATCGACCGCTTCGGACACGGCCAGGCAATTCGCGTCATTGGCGATGCGGATGTCACGATTCAGCGCCTGCGCCAAATCTTTGTCCAGCGGCTGCCCGTTAAGCCAGGTGGAGTTGGCATTTTTCACCCGCTGCGTGTAAGGCGAGATCGTCCCCGGAATACCCAAGCCTACCGTCCCGGTTTGCCCGGTCTTTTCTTCGGCCAGACGCACCAAATCAACGATAGCCTGTACGGTCGCCGGGTAGTCGTTGCGCGGCGTGGAAATTCGATGACGAAACAGCGCGTTCCCCTCGCTGGACAGCGCAATGACTTCCGTTTTGGTGCCGCCCAAATCAATGCCTATACGCACAGTTTATTCCTCATTATTCGTTAAGGTGTTTTCTACACTAAAAGGCGATTGCCTGAAAGGCAATGAAACCGCTCCGATGTTTCGCTATCATGCGCACACTTAGTGAGACTTGTGCGCCCGATCGCGCCACGGTAAGGAATCCCGATGTTGTGGTTTAAAAATATGATGGTTTATCGTCTGAATCGTGACATTCCTTTGTCCGCAGACGAAATGGAAAAACAGCTGGATGCGTTCACCTTCTCTCCCTGCGGTAGTCAGGACATGAGCAAGACCGGTTGGGTGTCCCCGATGGGCAATCGCAGCGATGCACTGACCCATGTGAACAACGGTCAAATTGTCATTTGCGCGCGCAAAGAAGAAAAAATCCTGCCTTCTCCGGTTGTGAAGCAGGCGCTGGAAGCCAAAATCGACAAGCTCGAAGCAGAACAGAGCCGCAAGCTGAAAAAGACGGAAAAAGATTCGCTAAAAGATGAAGTGCTGCACAGCCTGTTACCGCGCGCATTCAGTCGTTTTAGTCAGACGTATATGTGGATCGACACCGTCAACAACCTGATCATGGTGGACTGCGCCAGTGCGAAAAAAGCGGAAGATACGCTGGCCCTGCTGCGTAAAAGCCTGGGATCGTTACCGGTTGTGCCCTTGACGCTGGAAAGCCCGATTGAACTTACCCTGACCGAATGGGTGCGTTCGGGTGATGTGCCTGCCGGTTTTGCCCTGATGGATGAAGCCGAGCTTAAGGCCATTCTGGAAGATGGTGGTGTGATTCGCTGCAAGAAACAGGATCTGGTGTGCGATGAAATTGCCAACCACATTGAAGCCGGCAAGCTGGTGACCAAACTGGCGCTCGACTGGCAGGAGCGTATTCAGTTCGTGTTATCCGACGACGGTTCGGTGAAACGCCTGAAGTTCAGCGATACCTTGCGCGACCAGAACGATGATATTGACCGGGAAGATTTTGCGCAGCGTTTTGATGCAGACTTTATCCTGATGACCAGCGAACTGGCCGCCCTGACCAGCAATCTGGTTGAAGCCTTAGGTGGCGAAGCCCAGCGTTAAAACAATCGGCCGCAGGAGACATGCGGCCGTTTTATTAGTCTTTCAGATAGCGGCAAAGATAAGCGCTTGGCTCGCCTATCTGCAGATGAAACTCGCTGTGACCCGGTACGTTAAACACCGACCCCGCCTCAAACCATGCCCACTGTGTTTCACCCGGCAGCAACACTTTCATTGAGCCGCTGACCACGGTCATCTCTTCCGGCTGGGCCGTTCCAAACGTGTATTCGCCTTCAGCCATGACACCAATGCTGGCACGACCGGTGCTCGCACTGTCAAAACCGATGGATTTAACTTTTCCGTCAAAATACTCACTAACATTGAGCATAATACTTCCTCACAGCACATTAAGGTGTCTGGCAGTGTAGAAGGGAACTTGCTGATCTGTCACGTGAAATAGTGAGTGATTGTGATCCTCACGCGGCGAAGGCTGGCAGAAGAAAAAAAGCAGGACCGATGGCATCCTTGCCAGAGCGACGGCTTACTCTTTTTCGACGTCTTCATAACGCGCTTTTGCGTCATGCGCTTCCTGCTCAGAGTCGTGCTCACTGATTAACGAGTCAGGCTTAGGATGATCGGCCCGCAGTTGCCAGGACATGACTTTTTTGCCTTCGGGGCCTTTTTCGACAGTCACAACGCGCGCTTCTCGGGGGTAAGGAGGTCTTGTCGGCATAATGTGTCCCTCTTGGCTGAATGACATTCCACACGACAGGCGACCGCCTGTCATGGGTTAAGTATAGTCAAAACGGCGGAAATGGCGGCCAAAGGGGGATAAATCTGAGGGCTAGCTGGCACGCGCCAGGGATAACGACTGCAGTATCTGCTCAACGACGCGTTCTGGCGCTTGCATGGCATTCACCTCATGATGGGCGGCAGCCTGATACAGATGGGCGCGGGCGCGCAGCACTTCACTCATTTCTTCAGCGATTGGACGCCCGGTTAAGGTCGGTCGCTGAGCGGCTTCCGGCTGGCTTTCCAGACGCCGGGCCAGAATATCAGGCGGTGCACTTAACCAGATCACCTGACCGTGCTCACGCATATACCGCCGGTTACCTTCTGCCAGTACCATTCCGCCGCCCGTGGCGATAATGGTTGAGGGCGCAGTCACAGCTTTAAGCGAGTCGGTTTCACGTGCACGAAAGCTTTCCCATCCTTCCGCCGCCACAATTTCCGCCACGGTACGTTGGGTCGTGAATTGCAGGTGATGATCGGTATCACGAAACGCGTAACCCAAGGCCTGAGACAGGGCTTCACCAATGGTGGTTTTTCCGCATCCGCGCGCACCGATCAAAAAAATGGACAAAGACATCAGGGCAGTTCCTCCGCCGCGCAGCCCATCACAGCTGCTGGTTAGGCTCAATAATAGGACGCATCATAGCGGGAATTTATTTCGCGCTCTACTCATTGAGCGTATTTTACGCATGATTGCGCCCTGCTCTCCGACAACACAATGAAATACAGGCAGTTACCCATGCACATTTTGTGCATCAGGCAAAAAAGTTTACGTCAGCAACATTTGCTTACCGCCACGAATTTACATTGCGGCTCATCGCCCCCATATACTGTTAACAGTCGCAACCGGAGAGTCATCATGCAACGCGAAGAACAACAACTGATTGAAAATCTGTTTAGCCGTTTGAAACAAGCTGAAAGCCAGACTGCGGCACGCGATGCTGCAGCCGAACAACTGATCAAACAACACCTGCAGGAGCAACCAGGTGCGCCCTACTATATGGCTCAGGCCATTTTGATTCAGGAAGCGGCACTTAAAAAACTGAATGAGCGGGTTCAGGAGCTGGAAAATCGTCTTGCTCAGCAACAGGCGCAACAGCAGCAGCAGCCCAAGAGCAGCGGTGGATTTTTATCCAGCCTGTTTGGCGGAGGCAGCCAGCAGCCCCAACCGGCTCAGCAGCAGCCTCAGTGGAACAGCGCGCCGCAGCAGCCACCTCAACCACAGCAGCCTTATGCCAGCGCACCTGCGCCACGCGGCAGCGGTTTCCTGGGTGGTGCACTGCAAACCGCAGTGGGCGTGGCAGGTGGCGTGGTCATGGCCGACATGCTGACCAGCATGTTCCATCAGTCGCAGCCGCAGGAAATCGTCAACATCATTAATGAGCAGCCGCCGCTGCCCCAGGTAGACGACAGCCTCAATACCTTTAACGGCGGCAACGATCAGTCGTTTCTCGATCAGGGCACCGGCGCTGATAATCAGTCATTCCTTGATCAAAGTAACGGCTGGAGTGATACCTATGCCGATAACGGCGACCTGAATGATTTTGGCGGCAATGATTACGACGATGACGACAGTTTCGTCTGATTCAGCGTCGCCGTTGTCTGAGCCAGCTGTCGAGTTCATTGGCAAACTGCTGGCGGTCCCGCGGGCTCATGGCGGCGGGACCGCCTGTCTGTACGCCGCTGGCACGCATGGTGTCCATAAAATCACGCATCGTCAGCCGCTCGCGTATGGTCGCGGGAGAGTAACGCTCACCGCGTGGATTGAGCGCCGCCGCGCCTTTTTCAATCACCTCTGCGGCCAACGGAATATCCGCCGTAATCACTAAATCCCCGATCTGCACACGTTTCACAATTTCATTGTCTGCGACATCAAACCCGGCCGGCACCTGTAGCGTACGCAGCCAGGGCGACGGTGGCACACGTAAAAACTGATTCGCGACAAACGTCACCATGGTTTGCGTTCTGTCCGCCGCCCGATACAGCACGTCTTTAATGACGTTGGGGCAGGCGTCCGCATCGACCCAGATAAACATGGTTGTTCCTTCTGCTGGAAAATAGCGACGATGGTAACCTGGTTTCCAAAAGGGGGTTAAGTAAAATTCCCCGCGCCCTCAGGGTTCAGCTTATCTCTGCTTTGGCGCGTAAGCCAGGCGGACAGCGCTTGCCCTGCCCGCCAAAACACGCTGCATTTGCCGGGCCTGACTCGCGGAACCCTATGCTGTAGCCGCTTGAGAGCACTCCCGCGTGCGGGGCAGTATCGCGGCGATAGCGTTCGGCTTTCCCGCCCTCCCACCGCCGGGTGCCGGTGCCTGTCTGTGACCGCTAACTTGTTATTAATCCTGTCTGCAGTAAGCTACATCGTTGATAAAGGCGAAACAGTGACAGTTAAGGAGACGGTGATGCTGGACAAGACAATCGGATTTATTGGCGGTGGCAACATGGCAAAGGCCATCATTGGCGGGCTGATAAACAGCGGACAAATTACACCGTCGGCTATCTGGATTTACGATCGCAAACCAGACACCAATCAGCAAATGGCCGAGCAGTACGGTATTAATGCCGCGGAAAGTGCAGAGGCCCTGGCCCAGCATGTGGATATTCTGTTTGGCGCGGTTAAACCGAATGTCATCCTCAAAGTCCTCAAAGAACTGGCTAACAGCCTGAAGAAAGACGCATTGGTCGTTTCTATTGCCGCCGGCGTCACGCTGGATAATCTGGCTTCCGTGCTGGGCCACGATCGTAAAATCATTCGGGCGATGCCGAACACACCTTCTCTGGTGGGCGAAGGCATGACCTCAGTCACGCCCAACGTTCTGGTTGAACAGAACGAAACCGATGAAGTGGTCGCCATATTTGAGAGCTTTGGTCAGGCGGCGGTGGTCGATGAATACCTGATTCATTCGGTGGTGGGCGTCAGTGGTTCCGCCCCGGCTTACGTGTTTATGTTTATCGAAGCCATGGCCGATGCCGCCGTCGCGGGCGGTATGCCACGCGCGCAGGCTTACCGCTTTGCCGCCCAGGCCGTGAAAGGGTCCGCGCAGATGGTACTGGAAACGGGCAAACATCCCGCCGAGTTAAAAGATATGGTCTGTTCGCCCGGTGGCACCACGATTGAAGCGGTAAAAGTGCTGGAAGAAAAAGGCTTTCGTTCCGCCGTGATAGAAGCCATGCAACAGTGCATGGCGAAGTCGGACAAGCTGAGCCGCAGTTAAATCTGGCGCGTCTGGCAAACATGCCGTTTGCCAGACCGTCTCGCTGGCCTGCTATTCTGCAGAACGCTGGGCCTGATACAGCTCAAGTGCCTGTTTTATTGTCATCGGTTGCTGCATCTTTTCAACAAGCGCCGCCGTCAACGTGTACATTCCGCACGAGAAAACCGCCGCCAGCTTCCCCTCTTTGCCATAAAAGGCCATAAAGACCTTATCTTCCAGCGATCCCACCTGCTGGTAGTCGTCCCAGTCGGTAGCATGACCTAAATATTCATAGCGGGTACCGTAATGCGCGGTCCAGAAAAACGGAACGCGGTCATAGTGATGAACATTCCCCATCATGTTCATCGCCGCGGTCTGGCCCTGCTGCTCTGCTACGCGGAAATGCTCGATGCGAAGCGGCCCCTGCGCGGAGGGATAGGTCGCGATATCACCCGCCAGCCAGACGTTTTCTGCTACGCGCAATTGCTCGTCGGTTTGCAGGCTACCGTCCTCCACTAACGGCAGATCGTGAATAAACGACGTGGCCGGTTTAACGCCGGTGGCGAACAGCAGCACGTCGGCGGCAATCTGCTGACCGGATTTCAGCCGAACGCTGGTAACGTGGTTTTCACCCTGAAGCGACGCGGCTTCACCTTCCACAAACTTCACGCCATTCGCCTGATGCAATTCATAAAAATAACGACCGACCGCCTCACCAAACTGTTTTGCAAAGGGTAACGGATTGCGGGCGATAACGGTCACGTCGACATCACGGTTGCGCAGTGACGAGGCCAGTTCCATGCCAATAAAGCTGTTGCCGACAATGACAATCTGCTGGCTTTGATCGACCGCCTGTAGCAGTGCTGCCGTGTGCTGCTTGTTACGCAGAATATGCACGCCGGCTAAATCAGCGCCAGCCAGTTCAGGTTTCACAGGTTCTGCGCCCGTGGCGATTAATAATTTGTCGAACTGCAATGTATTGCCGTCGGCAAACACCAGGCGATGCTGTTGATTATCGACCCGCTCAACCCGCTTCTGAATACGCTCGACGTGATCCAGTACGTCACTGCCAAGCAGCGACGGTACATCGTCAATATCCATTTTTCCAGACGGCACAAATTTCGTCAGCGCCGTACGGTCGTAAGGGGCTTCCGGCTCACGCTCCACCAGCACCAGGCGACCTTTGAAACCATCGTGACGTAATCGCCACAGCGCCGCGCTCCCGGCCGCGCCTCCGCCCAGCACCACAAAGACCGGTTCTGTGGCACCGCTGCCCATGGGAGAAGCCGGTGACATCGCTTTGGGGTTAACCAGAACATTGTCATTTTCGATTCGCAGGGGATACTGTTTCAGGTCAGCCAACGCCAACGGCTCACACATTTTACCGCTGCTCAGTTCAAATGCCGCTTTATGCCAGGGGCAGATAAGCCTGTCGCCACAGATGGCACCCTGCTCAAGCGGCGCACCTGCGTGAGGGCATTTGGCCTGAAAAGCCTGGACGCTGTCACCCTCGCGGATCAGTAACAGCTCCGTTTCACCGAGCTTCTTTTTGACTGGCTGACGTTGCGGTAAATTCTTGAGAGCAACAACAAATTGATAGTTCACGACATGGCTCCTTTTCCGACCGTCACTGTTGAAAGCGCAGCGCATAATCACAGGCTACGCAATCCCTTATAAACAGTAAGTGTGGCAAAGGATCGCAGAGGCTTAGGTCCTGATGTCGATTTTTTTGGCTAACGGCCTGTTTAATCAGCCATTAAAAGTGTGACCGGCATGTAGGGCGGGGAACAGAATGAAGCGGCCACCGAAATGGCCGACATCGTATTAGCTTTTCTTGAGGCACTGACTCATGAAGGTTTTACGCGCATCGCCAGCCAGCTTTTTATCACCGGCCTGCAGGTTACAGGTTTTCATTTTTATCTGTTGTGGCGACATGTCAGCCACTTTGCTGTCTTTTTTCAGGCAATCGCTCATAAATTGCTTACGCACATCGCCTTTTAGCGCTTGCGAACTGGCATGTTGATTACACATGGCCATTTTTTGCTGCTGCGGCGTTTTATCGGCTGCACTGACATTGCTGCTCATCAGCATTCCCGCTAACACCATCATCATAAAACTGCCTTTCATTGTCTTTACTCCATTGTGATGAAGACACTATTCAGTCTGGCACGCGACAGGCAACGTCGATCACTTTTGCCCAGGAATAAGGCAGGGATCGCACTTTTACAGGTAGAAAAAGGGGATTCAGGCAGAGGGGCGCTTAAGTAAGCGACTGACATAATGTTTTAGCAAGGCACCATTTTGCTCATGGTTATCCACACCGGCATGAACCATGGCCGATTCAATGTTATTAACAATGGACTGATGCTGTTCAGGCGGCATCATGCGCAACATGGCGGTGATGACGATCTCCAGCGCTTCAATCTGCGCCACCTGCTCTTTAGACGCTTCTTCTTTTTCTGCCAGAGTAATCAGTAACTCAGCGATGAGATTTTTCATGCCGATGCCCCTTCAGCCAGGTGCAGAAAAAAATATCACCCGTCGGAATAAAAAAAAGGAATTTTTCATTGGGTTTATCAGGCGGTTAAAATAATCAGCCGGCTGCGATGTTATGTTATTTCATTTATTGAATCGCGAAACCGCTTATCTACTCGAAACCCAAGGCATGACTATTTTATTTTGATGACACCGATATGAAAGATGCAATATTTCCGCTTCAAATAACAGGGTGCTTTTACGCGAAAATATAATCGGAACGGTTTTCAGGAAACAGATAATACGTTCCCGCGAGGCCAGTCCTCCCTCAGCTTTTCATGCTCACTTGCCCCCACTCTGCTCACGCCGTCAATGCACAGGCGATCGCGAAAAACACATTTGCCGCCACGGCTCTTACCTGGCCTATAGCGCGTCTCAACGCGCGCGTTTGACGACCGGTGATGTGCTTAAAAAAACTTATTATTCAAAGGAATAAAACCCTAAACGCTCTCATAACATATCGTCATTATTCAAAAACCATTCATCACATTTGAAAAATATTGCAGGTTGTTACTGACAAGTCCTGATGACCGACCTATGTTTAAAAAACCGCCAGTTTCGTGCGGTACGTGGGCTGTTCTGACCCGCGTAATGCTCCCGATAAAACTGCCACCGTTCTTTTTGGGAGCCACTAACTCAGTTGACTCTGCCTGCTGCGCATCTCTGCATCGGGCGGGCTGTCTGTTCGCGGAGAGGGAGAATGAGAGTGCAACCTAACAGCGCCAGCCGTGCTATCACCGATTACTTCAACAGCCCGGACTGGAATGTTCCGCCCGAGTCCGATCTGCTGGCCGTGATAATGCGGGAACTGATGGAAGCCGGTCAGCCAACCACCAATAAGGCCGTTATCGCGCGCGTCATCAATAAGCTGGAATTTGAAGGGGATGAGCAGCGACTGCAACGCTATCGCGCCCTGCTGGACCGGCTGATGGAAACGCGGCCACGTGAGTGAGCCGCATTCCGGTTACTTAACCCATCGGAGCTGATTGGCTTCGCTTACGCTGGCCCGACCGCTGCTGCGCTGAAACAGGCAAAGCTCTCGTCCACGCCGGTTTTTCATCTGTTGCTGTGGATAATGCCCTTCGAGCAGTAACGCGCTATAGCCTACGCTGTCGTCATACTCAACCGCCTGCCCCAACACCTTTACCTTGCTTAAGGTGCTGGCATTGATGCACGCCTGGCGCATCACCTGCTGGCTTTGTTGCCATGCGTCAGGACTGGACGCCAGCGCAAGCGGGCTGACCAGAAGTAAAACTGACAGTGAAATCCGCTGGAGAGGTACCATGCATTGCTCCTTCTTTCGGCCTGAACCAGAAAAAAATTCCCGCCTGAGCGGGAATAAACAAGACGAGCATTGCATATTGAAGTGACGAGGAAATCCTTACCCTGGTGGTTTAACGCTACCGATCGCGGTTAGCGCGGCCCGACAGGATACAGGCGCTATCTTCGCCTGACGCCATGACAACTCTATGACAATGCGTTGTTTATTTGACACTTACCCACAATAGACGCGGCTAATATTACCGTTTTTGTCTGCCATAAAGTTCAGGCGAGTGAAATTAAAGTCCATTGTTACCGCAGAATTCCACGGGATGGCGCGCACCTTCTGAGTGAAACGCTGATTATCGATGGCGGACAGCGGCTTACCGACGAAATGTTGATACTGGGACGCACCACAGCTGTCCGCTTGCGCGTCGGGCAGCCTGGCAGCCTGGTCGGGTTGCGTGGCCGACTGGCAGGCCGTAAGCAGTAAGAAACCGGTGGCCATCAGCGCTTTTCCATAGTGATTCACGTGTTTTCTCCTCATCGACGTGTAAAACCTGACATCGAAGAGTAACAAGCCTGACTGCAGGTATGAACCGTTAAAATCAAACTTACCGCACAATATTAAGCATTAAATGCTGGCTAATAACGCTATTTGTAGATGAATCACAGCTGCTGGCTGAAATCACGATAATAAGCCGCTGAGACAGTCGGCAGATTATTCCTGCGGGAATAACAAAGCCGCTCTTTTTTATCGGCGTTGCCGCGTCAATTACCCTGACGGCATCCGCGTCCGGTAATCTGTCATCACGCCCGATTGACTGTGGGCCTTATTCTCGGGCCAGGCGAACAAGCGCCTGACGCCCGGTTGCAACACCGCAGGGCAATTAGTTAACAAACTGATATTATTCACTTAAAATTCGCACAAACCTGAAACGATCATAAACGAATAATATTGTGTCGTCCGTTCTCTCGACAGCGATCCGACGCGTTGCTACTATGCGCTTATCGTTGCTGGCTGGGTCGCCTATGAACACCAATTCCGACAGAGTGACGCTGACACTGTTTTATGTCGGCAGCTTTGTTGTCTATTACCTTGTTACCATGCTGATTACCTTGTTCCCTAATTACGGTATCCTGCGTAATGACGGTTTGCTGGTGCCCGTGCTCTGCCTGTTTGAGTTTGCAGTTATCTATCCGCTGTATCGTTTTTACTGCCAGCGTCGCACGGATATTCCCCTGGGGTTTTTACGCTCCGGCCAGACGTTACTGTTTATTGGCGCCCTGTTTATTTTAATGGCGGCACAAACGCAGTATTTACAGCCTGAAGGCTGGCTGGTGGCGCAATCACAACAGGGACGCAGCTCAATGCTTATCCTGTTACTGACCGCCGTGTTGCTGGCCCCCGTATTTGAAGAAGTGATGTTTCGCGGCTTTTTGTTGCAAGGCTTCCTGCTGTGGGCCCCCAACAGCCGCTTTGCCTGCATGCTACTCACTTCCCTGCTGTTTGCGTTGATGCATACTCAGTATGTCCACTGGGAAACGGTGGTGGCGCTGACGCTTTTCTCTTTGCTGCTCTGCTACGCGCGCCTGCGCAGCAATACGCTGGCCCTGCCGGTCTTCCTGCATACGTTGAACAACCTGATTGCCATCCTGCCCGCCTGGTATTTCGCCTGACAGGCTTCACTTTTTTATTACCTGTCCTGCAATAACCTGCGAAAAATCAGCTAGTATCGTTTTTTACCCACAGGGATGGATGGTCTGCAAGCCAATGATTACCATGCTGGATGTGGCCCGTAAGGCCGGAGTCTCTAAAGCCACCGTCTCACGCGTGCTGGCCGGAAATCGTTACGTCAGTAAGAGTACGCAACAGAAGGTCTTTCAGGCCATCGCCGAAACCGGTTATCGCCCAAATCTGCTGGCGCGAAGCCTGGCGACCCAAAAATCCCAAAATATTGGCCTCATTGTTACCCATTCACTCTTTAATGGCCCCTACTTCAGCGAACTGCTGTTTCAGGCGGCCACGCTGACCAATAACTATGGTCGGCAGTTAATTCTGGCTGATGGCAAAACCTGCGCTGATGATGAGCGGGCCGCGATTGAGTTTTTGCTCGACCTGCGCTGTGACGCCATCATCATCTATCCCCGCTTTCTGGATACCGAGGCGCTGGACGCCATTATTGAACAGCATGATATTCCCATCATGGTGGTGAACCGCCAGCTTAAGCGCCATCCTGCCCACTGCGTTTGGGCCACGCATCAGCAGAATACGTTTGACGCCACGCGTTATCTGATTGAACGCGGCCACCGCGAGATTGCCTTTATTCGTGGCCTGGCCGGTTCACCGACCGCTGACGCGCGTCTGGCGGGCTATCAGCAGGCGCTGGTCGAGCATGGCATCGCAGATAAAGCCTGCATCGTGCAGGGCGCCTGGACGCCAGCCAGTGGGATGGCGGCGGCAAAACAGCTGCTGGATTCGGGAGTGACCTTTAGCGCGCTGATGGCCAGTAACGATGATATGGCGATTGGTGCCGCGCTGGCTCTCAATGCGGCGGGAAAACGGCTGCCAGAAGATGTCTCACTGCTGGGCTTTGATGATATTCGCATGGCTGAATTTTTCCTGCCGCCGCTCACCACGGTGCATGTGCCGGTCGCGGAGATGATTCAGCACACGCTGGCGCAGCTGGTTGCCATGCTGGAAGGCGAAGCGGTCACGGCCCTGCCGCCATTTAGCGGTCACCTGATCGCGCGCGCATCGGTGACGGACGGCCCTTATAAGCAGTAAGACGCGGCCTCCCTGCCGCGCCACCTCAGTAGTCCACTGACGCGTTCAGCGTGGCTCCATTACTGCGAATCAGCTTTTGGTACCAGAAAAAGCTTTTTTTGCGGTAGCGCGCCAGATCCTTGAGATCTTTCTCATCGCGGTTCACATAAATAAAACCGTAACGCTTGCTGATGCCCTGATGGGTACTCACCAGATCAATTGCCGACCACGGGCAATAACCGAACAGCTCAACGCCATCGGCAATCGCCAGCTGCAACTGAGCGATATGCTCGCGCAAATAGTCGATACGATAATCATCATGCACTTTATTCTCTGCATCCAGGGTGTCAAAAGCCCCTAAACCATTTTCGGTCACGATGAGCGGTAAGGCATAACGCGCATAAATCTGTCGTGCGGTAATGCGGAAGCCGACAGGATCGATATACCAGCCAAACTGGTTTTGTTTCAGATGCGGATTATCGCAACCGACATACACAGACCGGTCAATTCCGGCCATTTGTTGATCGGCATGTGGCCTGCTGTCGGGCGTATTATGCTCTCCTTCTGCGCCTACCGTGGCGGAAGCATAATAGTTAAAAGCGATAAAATCAGGCTTACCGGCGGCGATGATGGCCATATCCTCCGCCTCAATGGTGGGTAGCCAATCTCGCTGCTTCAGAAAAGCCCATACCACGTGGTTGTAGCGCCCGTGAACGGCCAAATCGAGGTAGAGCCAGTTACGGATTGCCGAGAAATTATCAGCCGCCAGCACATCCTCTGGCCGGGAACTCGCGGCATATACGCAAGAGATATTGGGTGCCGGGCCAATTTTCGCCTCCGGCAGCCGTTCATGACAGGCAATCATCGCCTTGGCCTGCGCCAGCATCATGTGATGGTTTTGCTGGTACAGGGTTTTCTGCGGATCGGCGGTACCCGGCGGCAAGGTGCCAATCACGTCCCCTTTCAGGATCATCATGTTCTGTTCATTGATGGTCAGCCAGTAGTTGACCTGGCTGCCATAGCGCTCAAAACAGGTGATGGCAAAACGCTCAAAAGCCGCCACCGTACGGCGAGAAGACCAGCCACCGGCCTGCTGCAGCGCCCAGGGCAGATCGAAGTGATAAAGCGTCACCAGTGGCGTGATGCCCTGTCTGCAGATCTCATCAATCAACTGCTGATAAAAGGCCACGCCCGCCTCATTTACCGGGCCATCGCCGTCGGGATAAAGGCGGCTCCAGGCGATGGAAAAGCGGTAGGTTTTCAGGCCCATCTCCGCCAGCAAGGCGATGTCTTCTTTGAAGCGGTGATAGTGGTCGCTGCAAACGGTAAAGTCCGTGATGTCCTGATGGAACGTTGCTTTGTCGATAACAGATGGCCCTTTGCCATCGCTATTCCATCCGCCCTCAACCTGATAAGCCGAGGTCGACGCGCCCCAGAGAAAGCCTTCTGGAAACGCGGTCACTGTCGAATGTTGCATAACACCTCCTTTTTAGCGTGCGGCTAACTCCCGGCGCAGTTGAATAATTTCTTCCGCCAGCTCGCGGCAGAGCATCGCGTTCATCAGATGATCCTGGGCATGAACCATAATCAGGTTGACCGGGATCTTTCCGCTGCCCTCATCGGCACCGATAAGCTGCGTCTGCGTCTGGTGCGCCGCCTTTGCCGCCGCAGTCGCGGCGCTGAGCAGGCTGTCTGCCTGCTCCCAGTTTTGCAGGCGGGCCGCGCGCAAGGCTTCCATTGAGCAGGATCGCGCTTCGCCCGCCTGGATAATCAGTTCGATGACCGTGCTTTCATCAATTTCCATGCATTACTCCTTTACCGGTTGCGCTGCGGCCAGTTCCTGCTGCAGCAATTGACGCTCGTACATTTTGAAAAACGGGTAGTAAATCAATGTGGCAATCGTCACCAGCAGGGCAATCAACACGATGACGCGCCAGTCCCAGCCGGTTGACCAGGCTGCCCCAATCGGTGCTGGCGTCGTCCAGGGTGCCAGCGAGATCACGTGATTGATCAGATTGGTTTTCGTGGCGGTCCAGGCAATGACGGCATTGACTAGCGGGGCAAGAACGAAGGGAATAAACAGAATGGGGTTCATCACCACGGGCGAGCCAAAAATAACCGGTTCGTTGATGTTGAACATGCTGGGCACAATGCTGAGCTTACCAATTGAGCGCAGATGGGCAGACTGACTCCGCAAATAGAGCAGCACCAGCCCCATCGTGGAACCGGAGCCACCAATCACGATAAAAAATTGCCAAAAGGGTTCGATAAACACATGGCTGACAGGCTCGCCTGCGTTCAGCGCCTGCTGATTCAACCCAAGGTTGGTCAACCAGAATGCCTGTAAAATGCCACCGACAATCACGGCGCCGTGAATACCGGCGAACCACAGCAGATGACACAGCAGCACCGCGATCAATACGGCGGGCAGAGAATCTGAGGCAGAAATAATCGGGGAAAAGATCGCCATAATGGCCTGCGGCAGCAGCATACCAAACTGTGCCTGTACCCACAGGCTGAGCGGAAACAGGGTAATAAAAATGGTGATAATCGGGATCAGCAGATCAAACGACTGACGGATTTTCGGCGGTACCTGTTCGGGTAATTTGAAGCCGATATTGTGTTTCTGCAGAAAATGCATCAGCTCCGTAGCAAATAACGCCACCAGAATGGCGGTAAAAATCCCCTCACCGCCCAGCGAACCTACCGGCAGCGTTTTGCCCGTTTGCGGCGCAGCCACGACCAGAAACGCCATCAGCGACAGGCTGGCGGCCATAAAGCCGTTCATTTTGTAGCTGTTCGCCAGGTTGTAGGCGATAGCACTGGCAATATAGAGCGCCATAATGCCCATCGTCATGTTGTAAGGCATCATGATTTGTTCTTCATACGCCTTCACCATGCCGAGCCACCACTGTGCGAACGCCCAGCTACTGTCTGCCGAAAAAGGCGGATGGGCAAACAGCAGCATAAATGAACCGACAATCAGGAACGGCATTGAGGCAATAAAACCATCACGGATGGCGATGACGTGGCGCTGGCTGGAGAGGCGGCCAGCCAGCGGACTAATACGATTTTCGATGACACCGAATAAAGATTCGCTCAAGCGACTCATCCCGTCACTCCTTGCTCAGGCAAAAGAGAATAACCCTGCATAAAGTGAATGCAGGTTTGCGCTATATTTTTCAGTTCTTTAGCGATCAGCCAGGAATAAGCTTGAGCGCGGCACTTAATATCTTTTCGCCATTCATCATTCCGTAATCCATGCTGTTAATCACCGCGACGGATTTACTGTACTGCTGAGCAATCGGCTCGAAATCGGCCAGCTTGTATTTAATTTGCGGCCCCAACAGGCAGCAGTCATAGTCGGCAATTGCCTCGCTAAACTCTTCAATTCCTACTGCTTTTATCTCTACATCCATTCCCTGCTCTTTCGCAGCTTTTTCCATTTTTTGCACCACCATACTGGTGGACATTCCGGCGGCACAGCACAGTAAAATTTTGGGCATGGTTCATTCCTCCGTGTGATGAATAATTAACGAATACACAGGGGAAAGATTTTCTGCAACCGGTTTCAGATTTGCATGTCAGAAGTGTGAGAAATATCAAAACGCGTTGCCTTAAGGGATTACCGCCAAACTAGTCAACGGGTATGAAAATTTACCGATTTTAAAATTCGTTATGGCAGGAATGAAAAGTCGCCCTTGTAGCTGGTCAGAAATGCAGCGCGAACGATGCGTTGCCCATTGCAGCGATGGGTAAGATTTCACTGCTGTACGCGTCCGGAAGGCGTATAATCGCTCAGAGCAATCCGATACCGCCCAGCGTGATGATTGTCCCTTCCGGCAATTAGCTATACTGGTTTTATAAAAAGGAACATTCACCCCTCTCGTGACGTGCGCGACGGGAGAAGGAGTCGGTTATGTTAATTGGTTTTGTATTGTTGGTAAGCGCCTGTGGACATGATGCCTGTGAAGCGTTGCCGGTATCAGAGCGCATTTACCCAACGAAAACCGCCTGCGAAGTGATGGCAAACCGCATCCACAAGGTCCGTCCCAACGTGGTACTGATGTGTGGTGAAGTGCATCGTTCAGATAACTGAACAGGTCAAGGACACAAAAATGCACATACAACATTGCAAGCTTGCAGGTTAGCGTTCAAAATATAAGCTGTTTTACACCAACATAGTTGTGAATCCCATGAAAACTACTCGTCCCCGCCGTCCAACTGGGCGTTGGGTTTATTACATTTTGTATGAAGGCATTATCTGGCCCTGCCCGGTACGCTGGGAATGGGAAGGCGCTTATGGCGGCTGGCTCCCGTTCTACTATTCACCTACCTTTGAATTTCTGGCGGGCGATCCCGGTAAGGCTTATCGGATTGCACGCAGCGACGTGCGGGCCAGGCGCGCAGAAGAGATTTACGCCTGACGTTTAAGACGCGTTCCAGGGTAACCAGGAAGCGGTAACCAGCAAACAGAGTAACGCCCGCAGTAACACCACCATCAGCAGTACGCCAGGCTTATGGCGAGAAAGCCACGACCTCATGCTCATATCATCGCCGCCTGACGGATTACCATGCGTGCGCCACAGATTTCCAGCAAGACCAGCCGCCTTTTCCGTGTTTGTTTGCCGAAACGCGTTTGTCATCTCCGCGTCCTTCTGCACAACGCAAAGATGCGCCCGAAGGCGCATCTGGGTAAGGCAAGATTCGCGTCAGCATCACGTAAAAGTGATGCCGGTCCGCAATCAGTTGTTCAGGGTGTAATCCAGCGTAATTTCAGCATTCAACACCTGAGAAACCGGGCAGCCCGCTTTGGCTTTGTTGATGATCTCATCAAAGGTATCGTTATCAATACCTGGCAGAGAAACGGTGCTGGTTAAGGCGATTTTGGTGATCGCAAAACCTTCACCTTTTTTATCCAGCGACACATCTGCGCTGGTATCAATGCTTTCCGCTTTATGACCGGCATTGCCCAGCATTAGCGACAGTGCCATAGAGAAACAGGCCGCATGTGCCGCACCAATCAGCTCTTCCGGGTTAGTGCCTTTTTGCCCTTCAAAACGGGTATTAAAGCCGTAGGGCTGCTGGTTCAGTACACCACTTTCGGTGCTGACTGTGCCTTTGCCTTTGATGTCGCCTTCCCAATGCGCCGAACCTTTCTTATGAATGGTCATGTCATTCCTCCTGTTGGTAAAGAAGGTAAGTATAGACAACACCTCTGATTTCGCCGCAGGCAACTATGCCGGGCGCAGGTTTGCTTCCTGCAAGAGGGCATTTGCCTGCACCAGCGAATCCTGTGTGATATCGGCAATGCGCTTCGCGCCGGTTAAGGTCATCGCGACTTTCATCTCCTTTTCAATCAGCGTCAGTAAATGCTCAACGCCGCGCTGTCCATGTGTTGCCAGCGCATAGATAAAGGCGCGCCCCAGCAGGACGCTGTCTGCGCCCAGCGCAATCATACGCACCACATCCAGTCCGTTACGAATGCCGCTATCAGCAAGGATCGTGATATCGCCTTTGACCGCATCCGCAATCGCAGGTAAGGCACGGGCCGAGGACAGGACACCGTCCAGCTGGCGACCGCCATGGTTAGAAACCACGATACCGTCAGCACCAAAGCGCACCGCGTCACGGGCATCCTCAGGGTCCAGAATGCCTTTGATCACCATCGGGCCATCCCAGAAATCGCGAATCCACTCCAGATCCTTCCAGGAAATGGAAGGATCAAAATTATTGGCCAGCCAGCCGATATAGTCTTCCAGCCCGGTAGGCTTGCCGAGATAGGTTGAGATATTCCCCAGATCGTGCGGCCTTCCCTGTAACCCCACATCCAGCGCCCATCTGGGATGCGTGATGGCCTGCCAGTAGCGCCGCAGCGCCGCATTTTCCCCGCTCATGCCTGAATGCGCATCGCGATAACGCGCGCCCGGCGTAGGCATATCCACAGTAAACACCAGCGTAGAGCAGCCCGCCGCTTTGGCGCGCTCCAGCGCATTACGCATAAAGCCACGATCGCGCAGAACATAGAGCTGGAACCACATGGGGCGGTTAATCTGCGGCGCAACTTCCTCAATGGGGCACACGGAGACGGTGGACAGCGTAAAGGGAATGCCTTTCCCTGCCGCCGCGCGGGCGGCCTGTACTTCGCCTCGTCGTGCATACATGCCACACAGCCCTACCGGTGCCAGCGCCACTGGCATCGACAGCGTTTCATTAAACAGGGTGGTTTCCAGACTGAGTTCAGACATATTACGTAAGATGCGCTGGCGCAGCGCCACGTCCGAGAGATCGGTCACGTTGCGGCGTAGCGTGTGCTCCGCATAAGCCCCGCCATCCAGATAGTGAAACAGGAAAGGCGGCAAAATGCGTTGCGCGGCGGCGCGGTAGTCACTGGCAGCAGAAATAATCATCAGCGTGTCTCCTTGTGATTGTGCAAGTCATGGCCAGGTAAACGTGTAATACGCGCCTGTCTGGCTTCGTCTTCATCTCGCGTTTTCATCGTGGTATGCACAAAACCAAGATGATCCATCGCCGCTAAGCGCGCGGCCTCGGCATCGCCGAGTAAAATGGCGTCAAGCATGGCACGGTGTTGATCTGTCAGCTGGTCAAAAATGATCGGGCTGGTGTACATCAGCCTGCGGCTGTGCAGCATCGACGACTGGAGCAAATCAAAAAAACCGCGCATGGTTTGTAACAGCACCACGTTATGTGAGGCTTCCGCGATAGCGAGGTGAAACCGCAGGTCGGCCTGACCGGCCAGATGGGGATCGTCGCTCTCTTTTAACGCCAGCGTGGCGTCAAACGCGTACCTTAGGCGTTCTTTATCGGACTCTGTCGCCCGCAGTGCGGCATGCCATGCGGTGCTGGCTTCAATGGCGTAACGCGCTTCCAGAATGTCGTAGCGGTAATCCGGATCGTTGGCCAGCAGCTGACGAATCGGTTCCACAATGCGCTGTTCAGACCAGGGTTCCTGAGGTTGACGCAGCCAGGTGCCGTCGCCGCGTCGGCTCGTCAATATCCCGCTGCTGATAAGCTGCTGAATGGCTTCGCGCAGCGATGAACGGGAGACGCCAAGCGCGGCGGCGAGCTGGCGCTCGGCAGGCAAACGCATGCCGGGTTCAATCTGATGCTCGCGAATATACTGTTCGAGCCGAACCCGCAGCGGATCGGCGTGCGGCGATAAACTGGTTTTCATGGGATCATCCAGGGGAAAACGTAAGCCTGAAGCGTGGTAATGATGCCCACCAGGCAGGTAAATATCAGGCTGTGCTTGACGGTAAAGCGGAACAGATCGGACTCTTTGCCCACCAGACCAACAGCGGCACAGGCAATGGCTATCGACTGCGGCGAGATCATCTTGCCGGTCACGCCACCGGTGGTATTTGCCGCCACCAGCAGAATATCGGAAACGCCAATCTGCTGCGCGGTCGCCGCCTGTAAGGCGGCAAACAGCGCATTGGATGACGTATCCGAGCCAGTCAGAAACACGCCAAGCCATCCCAGGAAAGGCGAGAAAAAGGTAAACGCATGACCGGTATGCGCCAATGCCAGCGCCAGGGTGGCAGACAGGCCGGAGTAGTTAGAGATAAAGGCAAACGCCAGCACCATCCCGATCGAGTAGATGGGAAGCATAAGTTCTTTCAGGGTTTCTGCAAAGGTCACTGCCGCAGCCTTAGGTTTCATCTTCAGAAAAACGATGGAGACGATGGCGGCGACCAGGATTGCCGTGCCGGTTGCCGACAGCAGGTCGAGTTTGAAAATGGCTGGCCAGTTGCTGGGTTGCGCGACCACCGGCGGCATCCGTGTTATCCCTCCGTCCAGCCCCGGCACGGGAAGGCTGAAAACCCAGTTTGCGAAGGCCCCGCCTTTTGCAAACAGCGCTTTAAAGGGTGGAATGCTCCATAACGTGACGGTCGCGGTCAAAAAGAGGAACGGCATCCAGGCACGCACCACCTGCCCGGTAGTGTATTTTTGTCGGGTCAGCGGCTGCTTTTCCTGCTGGCTTTCTGCTTCGCTGAAGCGAAAGATGCGGACCGGTTGCCAGACGCGTAAAAACAGCGTCAGCGACATTAAAGAGACCAGCGAGGAGATGATATCGGGCAGCTCTGGGCCAAGAAAATTCGAACTGAGGAACTGGGCAATCGCGAACGATCCCCCCGCCACCATCACGGCGGGCCAGGTCTCTTTCACGCCGCGCCAGCCATCCATGATCGCCATGATCCAGAACAGCACGATGATTGTCAGAAACGGAAGCTGTCGACCTGCCATCTGGCCAATAGCGAAGCTGTCCAGCCCGGTCACCTGCCCGGCCACAATAATCGGGATTCCCATCGCGCCAAACGCCACTGGCGCGGTATTCACGATCAGACACAAGCCCGCGGCATAGAGCGGATTAAAACCCAGCCCCACCAGTAGCGCGGCCGTGATCGCCACCGGCGCGCCGAACCCTGCCGCACCTTCTAAAAAGGCGCCAAAGGAGAAGCCTACAATCAGCATCTGTAAGCGCTGATCGGGCGTGATCGATAAAATTGAGGCGCGGATAATGTCGAACTGACCGGTCTTAACCGAGATCCTGTAGACAAAAACCGCCGCGACGATGATCCAGGCGATGGGCCACAGGCCGTACATAAAGCCGTAAACCGCTGATGCCAACGCTTGCTGTAGCGGCATTTTATACAGCAACAGCGCCACAAGCAGCGCAAGGATGACCGTGATGGTCGCGGCCTGATAGCCTTGCATCTTTAGCTTGATTAACGCAAAGAAGAAAAACAAAACAGGAAGCAATGCAATCAGGCTGGAGAGCCAGATGTTGTTGAGCGGATCGTAATGTTGTTGCCAGACCTGCATGCCATTATCTCCATGGGATGATGAAAGCGATGCGCGATCGGCAAAGGCGGGTGGCGCATCTGTCACCTCTGATGCACCAATTGGTCCTACCAATCAGGCGATCAGGGTTTGCTCGTTACAGATACTTAACCCACTGTTAACTCTAGGCAACAGTTGCGGCACTATTTTTAACGTTATGTGAGCCGCTGAAAACGTTTTGCCGGGTTGGTAGGACCAATTAGTGCTGCGGAAAGGCTTGTTGGTAGCTTCGGGGGTGAAAACGCAGATTCAGGCCAATCAGGATCACCGTTACGCTGCCCTGTAGCAGCCAGATGCTGGAAAAATGGCCTGTCAGGTTATGCAGTTGTCCGGCAAGAAAAGGCATACTGCCCGCGATGATAAACCCCGCACCCTGCATAAATGCCACCAGACGCGCACCGGCCTGCGGATGCGCCAGGTGATCCAGCGCCAGCACCATGGACAGAGGGAATGCGCCACCCAGGCCAATGCCCGCTATCCCTGCCCACAGCCAGGGATGGTAGAGCGGTGCCACCAGCAGACCGAGCATACCGCCAAGCTGTAATACCAGCGTCAGCAGGAGCAACGGTCGTCGATCCGCCCCCTTTACCAGCATGGGAAACACCAGGGCACCGGCAACCTGACAGGCAATCATCACGCCCAGCAGGCCGCCGCCCGCCTGGGCGCTCCAGCCCAGTTGATGATAAAAATCGGGCAACCAGGCGACACAAATAGCATAACCGCCGTTCACTAACCCAAAACTCAGCGCCAGCATCCATGCGCGCGTATTGCGCCAGACTGATGGCATGGCTGTCGATGTCTGCGGTGGCGGAGACGCCGCCGGAATCCACCACCAGAACATAACGGCCAGCAGCGCAGGCGCAGACCAGCTGCTGAGCGCGCCGTGCCAGCCCAGATGCAGGCTGATCCATGGCGTCAGCGCAGCGCCCAGTCCACCGCCACCCATTAATGCCGCCGCCCATAGCCCGGTGATCATGGCACTGCGCTGCGCAAAGCGCTGGCGAATCAAACCCGGCATGGCCATTTGTACAATGCCGATGCCGATACCACCGGGGACCGTGCTCCATACCAGCCACTGGCCTTGCGAGATAAAAAACCGGCTGGCCAGCGCCAGCGCCAGCAACGCCAGCCCGCCACAGAGCAGCCCACGCAGTCGGATACGTTGCAGGAGCGGCGCGCTCACTAACGCGATGGCGCCCATCATCATCATCGGAATAGCTGGCAGGAGTGAGGCGGCGAGCGATGATAATCCAATGTTTTCACGCAGCTCATCCAGCAGCGGACTGACGGAGGTCATCAGAGGACGCATGTTCAGTCCCGCCAGTATCAGGGCGGCAATAAGTAATAAGTGATCTTTTTTCATGGGCAATCCTGGAATTAAACATTGTCAGCCTGACAGCAGCCATTACTATTTGGAAATGAAATATCAGGATGACAGGCAGTGGAAAAATGAATCGCCAGCCCATGTTTACGCCTCAGCAATTGCTGAGCTTTGTCGCCGTATGCGAAACCGCCAGCTTTACGCGCGCCGCTGAACGGGTTCACCTGTCACAGTCGACCGTGAGCCAACAGGTACGGCGGCTGGAAGAGATGGTCGGCAAGCCTTTGCTGGCACGCTCGTCCCATCAGGTGCAGATCACTGAAGAAGGGGAAAAATTGCTGGGTTATGCTCGCCGGATTATTGCCCTGAACGGTGAAGCCCACGATGTGCTGAGCGATAAGTGGCGCGATGGCGTCCTGCGGCTGGGCGTACCGGAGGATTTCGCTGCACCCACCGCCGGGCTACTGGCGCTGTTCAGTCGCGAGCATCCCCACCTGCGGCTGGATGTGATGAGCGGGATGCAGGTAGAACTTCGTCGTGCCTGGCAACGGGAAGAGCTGGATATCATGCTGATCAAACAGCCCTACGGGGAACGCCCGCTGGCTTCCCGACCGGAGCCGTTACTGTGGCTGGACAGCGCTGCCCATCCCTGCTTCGAACAGTCCCCCATTCCCTTAGTGCTGTTTCCGCAACTGGGGCTGTATCGGGAGGAAATCTGCCAGACACTGGATTTACTTGGCCGCAGTTGGCGAATTGGTTACAGCAGCGCCAGCCTGGTGGCGCTGTCCGCCGCCAGCGCGCAGGGCTTAGGGATAACGCTGTTACCGGCCAGTTGTCGCTTACCTTCGCATCGGGTGCTCGGCAGCCAACAGGGCTTGCCGGTAATCGATACCTTTGAGCTGGCGCTGTTTTGCCGTCAGCCAGAAGATGGCCTTCAGCGCCAGCTGGCCAACGCTCTGGCCGATTTCGCCGGCCTGAGCTGGCAGTGAGTTTTTAAATAGCAGGCAGTGAAAAACTCCTCAGCAGAGAAAGCCGCGGTTTGTCAGATTAAGCCTTCACTTACTTTCGCAGGAATCGCTGATGCAGACCGCCTCTTCCACCAGCCGCCGCCGCTTTCTCCGTCAGGGGGTTCGCCTGACCGCCGCCAGCAGTATGAGTATGATCATCGCCGGGATCGCGGCTTCCGGTGTTGCCGCCAACGCTAACGCAACGCCCGTCCTCTCACCTGGCGCGTTGCCCCAGAGCAACCACTATGTTTTAGGCAATGTATTGCTCGAAGAGGGTTTCGCACGCGAAGGTAGCGAGATTGTTGCAACGAAAACAGCGCGCTACGACATCACCCTTCGCGATGGCCACTTTCACCAGTTCAGCCCGGCCGGGCAAGGTACGCGTTCATTGCCGTTCTGGGATGCGCAGGGTGCCCTGCTGCTGCCGTCCACGCAGGATATGCACATCCATCTCGACAAAACCTTTTATGGGGGCCCCTGGCAGGCACCTCGCCCGCGTAAAGGCAAAACGATTATGGACATGATTGCCCGTGAGCAGGTGCTGATTCCACAGTTGCTGCCCACTTCTCAGGCGCGGGCCGAAGGGCTTATTGCCCTGCTGAATTCCAGGGGCACCACCCGGGCGCGCAGCCACTGTAATATCGACCCGGTCAGTGGTCTCAAGAGCCTGGAACATTTACAGGCTGCGCTGGCACTGCATCCCGATTTCCCCTGTGAGATTGTCGCCTTCCCCCAGCATGGACTGCTGCATTCTCAGGTCGACGGGCTGATGCGTGAAGCCATGCAACGTGGCGTGCACTATGTCGGCGGTCTTGATCCCACGAATGTGGATGGTGCGATGGAGAAATCCCTGGATGCCCTGTTTCAGATTGCGCTCGACTACCAGCGTGGCGTCGATATTCACCTGCATGAAACCTCTGCCGCTGGCGTTCAGGCTATCCGTTACATGATTAAAACCGTGCGGGAGAATCCCGTCTTACGCGGTAAAGTCACCCTCAGTCATGGTTTTGCACTGGCAACCTTACAGGGCGCTGAACGGGATAACCTGATTGCCGACCTGGCGGAGCAGCAGTTCAGCATTGCCTCCACGCTGCCCATCGGCAAGCTGACCATGCCCGTGCCGCAGTTACAGGCGGCAGGGATAAAAGTCATGACCGGCACCGACAGCGTGATCGATCACTGGTCGCCGTTTGGCACAGGCAGCATGCTGGAAAAGGCCAATCTCTATGCCCAGTTGTACGGCGGTTCTGATGAGTTCTCATTGAGTCGCGCCCTGGCGATTGCCACCAATGACGTGCTTCCTCTCTCTGCCAGTGGCGAACGTCAATGGCCCCGCATCGGAGACAGTGCCGATATGATGCTGGTTCAGGCCAGTTGTTCAGCGGAGGCGGTAGCGCGGATTTCGCCCGTTACGGCGACCTTCTCGCGGGGAAAACCCCTGTTTATGCAACAGCAGGTGTAACGCAGATGCGCCTCACTTTAACGCTATTGCTTAAAGTGAGGCGCAGACATCTGAGGCACAGCGATGTTAAACCCGGCTTGCCTCACTTTTCTTTGACATCAACTCCATGGCCAGCGCATACAGATGCGCGCCGTCAGGGGCAACGGGATCGTCTTCGGCATAACATTCGATCATGGAGGCAACCTTATCAGCCGATAAGCTTTCGCCATAAAGATGCAATGTCAGGACAGCACGACCAACGATTTTAAGTATGTCTTCATGCAATATCTTCGGGATATTATTCAATGAAAAACCCTCTGCCAGTGGTTATATCGATCTATGTTGCTCAATATAAAGGAGTTAATGAATGATTTTTACAGGGGTTTAAGCCCATACTGTTACATTATTAATGCTATTTTCAATGCGAAAAAAACGGGCTTCTCCGATAACCTCAATATTCGCTCTTATAAACAAAAGATTATGAATTTATTAACGTTCTCAGACGTTTATCAGGCTTCCCTTTTGGCTTTTTTTTCCGCAGCCATTCATTAAAATAATCCACCTAACGCACGTAATCTTCAGTTTATTCCTAAAAAAAAGCGGGGTGAAATGGATATTATTTATTCAGGCAGTTAACGTTGCCGTTGTGCTCGCTTTCTGACAGACTTGCACACGCAATGATGCCCCCACTTTTAGCCGCAGAGGCCGCACCCGTGACCGCTTTTTCCTCGCTTAATTCTCTTCCCGATAGCCAGCTCGATAACCTGCGCGAGATGGGCTATACCAGCATGACACCGGTTCAGGCCGAAACGCTGCCCGCTATTTTAGCCGGACGCGACGTGCGCGCTCAGGCAAAAACCGGCAGCGGTAAAACGGCCGCCTTTGGCATTGGCTTGCTGCAACATATCGACAGCGCTCTTTTTCAGACGCAGGCGTTAATTTTGTGCCCCACCCGGGAGCTGGCCGATCAGGTCAGTAACGTCCTGAGGCAGTTAGCCCGCTTTACACGCAACATTAAAATTTTAACCTTATGTGGCGGCCAGCCAATGAGCGCCCAGCGCGATTCGCTGGTGCATGCGCCTCATATCGTCGTCGGAACGCCAGGCCGTATTCTGGACCACATTAAGCGTGAGACGCTGAAGCTGTACAGCCTGCGTACGCTTGTACTGGACGAAGCCGATCGTATGCTGGAAATGGGCTTCCGCGACGATATGGAAACCATCATCGCTGCCACGCCCGCTTCGCGTCAGACGTTGCTGTTTTCGGCAACCTGGCCGGAAGGGATTGCCGCCCTGAGCCAGCGCTTTCAGCGTGAAGCGCTGAGCGTGGTCACAGAAGAAGTGAGTGAACTCCCGGCTATCGAACAACAGTTTATTGAGGCCAGCCACGATGAAAAACTCTCGCTGCTGATCAGTCTGCTGAGCGAACGCCAGCCCTCTTCCTGCGTCGTGTTCTGCAACACAAAACGTGAATGCGACGATATTGCCGCTGCGCTGAATGCGCGCGATATCAGCGCCCTGCCCCTGCATGGCGATCTGGAGCAACGCGATCGCGAACGGGTGCTGATTCGTTTTGCTAACGGTAGTGGTCGCGTACTGGTGGCCACCGATGTTGCAGCCCGTGGGCTGGACATTAAGTCACTGTCGCTAGTGGTAAACTATCAACTGGCATGGGACCCGGAAGTGCACTTGCATCGTATCGGCCGCACCGCACGCGCTGGCGAAAAAGGCGCTGCCGTGAGTTTTGTTGCCGCAGATGAAATGGCGCGCGCGCACGCACTTGAAGACTTCCTGCAACAGAAACTGCCCTGGATTGCCGCCAGTTCGCTGAAGAAAAGCAGTCAGCCATTACCCGCCGCAATGATGACGTTGTGCATTGATGGTGGGCGTAAAGCGAAAATTCGTCCCGGCGATATTCTCGGCGCGCTGACGGGGGAAGCCGGTTATCGTGCCGATCAAATCGGTAAAATCGATCTCACGCCTACCCACGCTTACGTCGCGATAGAAGCGGCTCAGGCTAAAAACGCGCTGGTGAAGCTTAAGCAGGGTAAAATTAAAGGTAAAACCTGTCGGGCTGTGCTGTTAAAAGACTAAAAAAATGGGCGAGAGTCACTCTCGCCCTTACTCTGACTTATGGCTCATCAATCCGCGTTACGTGCAGCGTCGTTTTATCGCCTTTCCCATGAACCTTGCCGCTCACCCGAACCTTGTCGTCAGCGGTATAGGTTTTACCATCGAACGTTTTCTTCGGCGCAATAATGGTCAAATGGCCGGTTTCGTCACGAAACTGATAATTATCGCCCTTTAATTTTTTAACGATATAGCCTTCCAGCGTCACATAACCGCCCTGACGGAAGTCACGGATCTGATCGATGTGGGTTTGCCCTGTATCTTCCGAACCTTTATAACCCGCATCCTGCTTGTTCTGTGGCGGCGGCGTATCGCCTGCTTTGAAGCCGCCTTGTTCTGCATATGCGCCGGAAGTGGCCATCACCAACAGCGTTGCCAGTAACACTTTCTTCATCTCGTACTCCTTTAAGGGGAAAGGTGTCCATGTTTAGTTATCACTGTTAAGCCTGGCACAAGAATAATATGCTGCTGTTGGATTTTCCCCTCTCACCTTTTTTCACTTGCTGCCGATAACTTCATCACACCCCTTTTCACCTGCTGCGCTGATGCTGAGGCAACAATGGATAATTTTCAGAAAGAGATCGACGAGAGAGCGAATCTCGCGCTATCGAACAAATTTGAGCTGCTGCTGTTTCGCCTGGGCTCTGACCAGTTAAAAGGTAAATCAGAGCTGTTTGGTATCAACGTATTTAAATTGCGTGAAATTGTACCGATGCCGCCGATTACCAAAGCAGCAGGCATGCGTTCACCGTTGCTCGGCATGGCCAGCATTCGTGGGCAATTTATTCCGGTGATTGATTTACCTGCCGTAGCAGGCTGTGTTCCAGAAACGGGGCTGAACCTGCTGCTGGTGACTGAGTACGCGCGTAACACCCAGGCGTTTGCCGTTGAGTCAGTAGAAAACATCGTGCGCCTTAACTGGAGCCAGGTGCATACGGCGGAAGCCGGGATCGGTGGTCGTAATATCACCAGTATCGCCTGCCTTGATGACGATGAACAAAAAAGCAATCTGGCTATGGTGCTGGATGTTGAGCAAATTCTGTATGACATCATCCCCTCGGTGCGCGGCGTTGAGCCTGAAGCGCCTAAAGAGCGTCAGTTCAAAATGAAGCCGGGTTCAGTGGCGATTGTGGCAGAAGATTCTAAAGTTGCCCGTCAGTTGCTGGAGCAGGGCCTGAAGAGCATGGGCATTCCTGCCATCATGTGTAATACCGGCCTTGAAGCATGGGAAAAAATTAAAGAGATGCACCAGCAGGCTCAGGCGCAGGGCGAATCCATCCATGACAAGATTGCGTTGGTGTTAACCGATCTGGAAATGCCGGAGATGGACGGCTTTACGCTGACACGTAACATCAAGCGCGATACGACACTGCGCCATATTCCGGTGGTGATCCACTCATCACTTTCTGGCAGCGCGAACGAAGATCACGTGCGCAAAGTGGGTGCCGATGGCTATGTCGCTAAGTTTGAACTGAATGAGCTGTCTGACGTGATTTTTAAAGCAATGGAAGCCGCGAGCTAAGACGTAACGGGCAGCTTACCCCTGCCCAGTGAGGCTTGATATCCACCACTTGAGAATATAAATATGCATAGTGAAGCGCTACCCGTTGCTCGTAAGCCCTTGTTTCGCGGGCGTGCACGTCAGTTGAGTTGGATTGCGGCTGTTGTTTTTTGTCTGCTGTTTTGGGGCGGCGTTCTTGCCCTGATGGTTTAGTAAATAGCAGCGGGAAAGGGGTCAGAAGGGAAATAAAAAAGGCTGCCAATGGCAGCCTCTTATTACGGTAAATGCAACAACGCTATAGAGCTCTTTAGCCTTTTCAGAGTGCCTGTGGCTGACTCTGAGCTGCAATCCTGGTCGTGTTGATTTGAACAACGATCGTTTTGCAAAAAATGCATTTCGCTCCATGCGGGTTGGCTCTTGTCACATCGAAATGTGATTTTCTGTACTGCGAGCCACTACAGTGAGGACATTTAAAACTCGTAATTTTCAGTCCTTAGAGACCAACAACGTTCGCAGCAGCTGGGCCTTTGGCACCATTTTCTACTGTAAACTCAACTTGTTGACCTTCATCTAATGAACGGAAATCTGTGCCCTGGATTGCAGAGAAATGTACGAATACATCTTTGCTGCCGTCCTGAGGAGAGATGAAACCGAAGCCTTTCTCTGCGTTGAACCATTTAACGGTACCGCGGATTTTGTTAGACATGTTTAATTCCTTAATAATAGAGCCTTCCGGCGTAATGGCCTGAGAACAGATTTTAATCAGAACGTAAGAGAAGACTCAAAAAGAAGGAATGTCTCGCGACAGGCTTAGAGATGAGAACTGCTTTGGTTACTTACTTTGATAGTGTCTGTTAATCAAACCGACGATTCATTAGGTCATATCCTGCTGATGCATGCAAGGCTTATTTTGAAAAAAATGAAGGTGGGCCAGACGAGCCCGCGAGCGGCAATCTGACCCAATCGTCTATTACTGTTTGCGGAGATGAACCTGGTGCCCCTGTTCACCGGCGGCGAGATCGTCACGCAAAGTCAGAGACGGTATCGTGTAATCGCCGTCGTTTTGCCGATAATAGGCAACAGGTTCGGTCACAAACAGATTATCCAGCCGCTCGCCCAGTTCTGCACACGCTGCTGCAAAGCGCGCGCTGTCGGTGCGGCCGGTGCGATAAAGCGTAAAAGGCGGCAGGACGTCAAAACCGGGATAAAACAAGATGCCGTGCTGAATAGGGAACAGGATGTCATCAATATGGCCGTTGATGCCGCGTGGGCTGTAGTGGGACTCCCATCCGCCCATCGTGACAACCAGCATCGCACGCTTCCCTGCCAGCGTACCTTCGCCATAGCGGTCGCCCCAGTGCGTATCTGAGTGCTCCCCCACACCATAGGCAAAGCCGCAGGCGTAAACACGATCGATCCAGCCTTTCATGATTGCCGGCATGGAAAACCACCAGAGCGGAAACTGTAAAATTACCGCATCGGCCCACAACAGTTTTTCCTGTTCCTGCACAATATCTTCACTCTGGAAGCCGCCTTCAAAAGCCTGGGTGGATTCAAAAGAGGGATCAAACCGTTCGGCATTCTGGCGATGCTGCGTATCAGCGGGCGATACGCGCGCCTCCCAGTTTATGGCATAGAGATCGGAAACGCGCACCTGATGACCCAACTGCTCCAGGTGGCTGACGGAGAAACGCGCCAGCGCGCCGTTAAGGGAATTGGGTTCGGGATGGGCAACAACGATTAACACATTCATAAAATCACCTGCTTTGATGGGAATCTGAGATGTAGCCTGCATCCGAATGTGCTATCAGTAAAAGTAAATGAATGGATATTCACTATAGGCAAGACTGATACCATGAAACCCGATCTCAACCTGTTAATGACCCTGAATGTGCTGTTACAGGAAAACAGCGTGAGCCGGACCGCGCAGCGGCTTAATCTTTCTCAGCCTTCTGTCAGTGCCCGGCTTGAGCGCCTGCGTGAGTGGTTTAACGATCCCCTGCTGATTCCGGTATCTCACGGCATGCGCCCCACCGCGCGCGCCGAGGCGTTACGCCTTTCGCTGGCGCAACTGAGCGGCATGATCGATGAGGTGATTGCTGCGCCAGGCCCGTTTATCCCTGCCGACGCCGTTCAGGAGTGGCGCGTAGCGGCCACGGATTACGGTGCCCAAACTGCACTGGTTCCCCTGATGGCTGCATTACGTCAGGACGCACCTGGCACCCGGCTTGCCATTCTGGATATGAAACCCGCGTTGATCGCCCAGCAGTTGGAAAAAGGCACGGTCGATCTGGTGCTTCATTTGCGTGACGGCGTGCCAGACGGGCTGCATATCCGCCCGCTGTTTCAGGAACGCTATGTTGTAGCAGGACGTCAGGGTCATCCCGCCCTGCACTCTGATATCACCGCCGAAGCGCTCTGCGCGCTGGAGCATGTAGTGGTATCGTCCGACGGCGGCGGCTTTCGCGGGGTGACGGATAGCGTGCTGGAAGCCAGAGGGTTGAGCCGGAAAGTGGTGCTGTCTGTGCCCCACTTTTTGCTGATGGGCAGCGTGCTAAGCACCAGCGATTTGGTGGCGTTGATGCCAGAGAGAGTGGCGGCGATGATGCCGGGATTGATGACCGTGCTACCGCCGATGGCGATTCCGGGCTTTGAGCTGGTGATGCTGTGGCATGAGCGATCGCACCGGGATTTGGGGCATAGGTGGTTGAGGGAGCGGGTGGTGGGGAGGTTTTAAAATGGGTGTTGGGATGGTGGGGTTTTGTGTTGGTGCTGAGTCTACGTAGTGCTGAACTTTTAACAACGATGCTGCTTTGCCATTCTTTCGCAAAGTCATATATAAGAGATGTTACGGCTCGCTCGGTTCGGGGTTTGAGATAAAAACCTTTTGGTTTTTAGCCAATTTTTGACATATTTTTCTGCACATTAACGATAATGTCGTGCACGCAAAAATTTATTATTTGAAAAATTTAAATTAATACAAAATCAAATCCCTTTTAGCTCAATGGATTCACCATCTTTTAAATTCATTAGCTGTAAAGCTATGTTTGCTCTCATTCTCATAGCATAATCTGACTTTTCCATATATAGATTATTTATATCAAACTCCCCACCTAATACAAACGGGATTTTTGGAATTAGTCTATGACCCGGTAAAAGCCTTCCGTTTTTCTGTTGCCATGCATGTGAAAGTGTATAACCTGTCATGAAATCATAATCCCTGATAATCGCATCGCACCATCCCTCTAGGTCATCGGATATTTTCTCACTTAATGCTGTTTCTGGATCAAAGGAGTAAACACCATCCTTTTTTAAACAAAACTGTCCACCAAACAAATCCTCTGCAAAAAAAATACTATCCGAAGCAAGGTTCTCATATGCATCAATCCAAAGATATTTTTTATTCCACTCAATCAAACCAATTTCTGAACCTATTGATTGTGAGGGATAAACATGTAACGCAGACTCAAAGCCATAAAATCCATTTTTGATGTTTAGTAACTCATGTAACTCATTGACAACTGGTACTGTAAGCATCCCGGTAAACCGAACCATTCGCTTTTAGAGATCTTCCGACATACTGATTATGTCCTGTGAGGAGATCACCATGCGTAAAGCCCGATTCACCGAACACCAGATCATTGCCGTTCTGAAGTCCGTCGAAGCCGGACGTACCGTTAAGGATGTCTGCCGTGAAGCCGGTATCTCTGAAGCCAGCTATTACAACTGGAAAGCGAAGTTTGGCGGTATGGAAGCCTCTGATATAAAAAAGATGAAAGACCTGGAGGATGAAAACCGTCGCCTCAAACAGATGTTTGCTGATCTCAGCCTTGAATGCCGGGCACTTAAAGAAGTCATCGAAAAAAAGCTTTAAAACCAGCGATAAAGCGTGAGCTCGTCGGTTACCTGACTGCGCAATTTACCATGAGCATTCGCCAGGCCTGCAGGACGTTATCGCTGAGCAGGACGGTCTATTTTTACCAGCCCGATACCCGGCGTGATGAACCGGTGATCCAGGTGCTGACTGAGCTGGCAGAGCGCTACCCGCGATACGGCTTCAAAAAACTGTTCCAGCTGCTGCGCAGGCAGGGTAACACCTGGAACCATAAACGCGTTCACCGGATTTACTGCCTGCTGAAACTGAATTTTCGTCGCAAGGGAAAACAGCGTTTACCCGCGCGTAACCCGGCGCCACTGGCTACGCCGGAAGCGCTTAACCAGAGCTGGTCCATCGATTTTATGCATGATGCGCTGGTCTGCGGCAGACGCTTCCGGACCTTTAATGTGGTTGATGACTTTAACCGCGAGGCCCTCGCCATAGAAATCGATCTGAATATCCCGGCACAGCGGGTGGTCAGGGTGCTGGACAGAATCGTGGCAAACCGGGGTTATCCACTGAAACTGCGGATGGACAACGGACCAGAACTGGTCTCACTGACGCTGGCACAGTGGGCTGAAGAGCATAGAGTGATGCTGGAATTTATCAAGCCGGGAAAACCAACGCAAGAACGCCTTTATCGAACGGTTTAACCGGACGTACCGAACAGAAATCCTGGATTTTTACCTGTTCAGAACGCTGAATGAAGCTCGGGAAATCACAAGTCGCTGGCTGATGGAATACAACAGCGAGCGGCCTCATGAATCCCTGAATAACCTGACACCGGAGGAGTACCGGCTGATGGCCGTAAAACCGGAAACCTCAAAAAGTGCGTGGAACTAAAACGGGTGTGCTTACAGTACTACATCAGAAATTGATAAATTTATATCTGCATATGAATCAGAAATCTGCCCGCTACATATTGATAATAAATTTTCAGTTGCATGTTTCATTTCTGGTCCTTTGTGCTGTTAGATTTAATTATTACAGTAGTGCCATCAGGCAATCCTCTGCATTTCATTCAAATCCGTCCGCGCGATACCCGGATACATCTCCTGAGCGATAAATTCGCCCAGCGCTGCGCCACTTGCACCGGACAGCGCGCTATTGTCTTGAGCCTGTGCAATGACGGCGCCCACAACCGCATGAGCCATCTGATTTACTGCGGTATTCACCACTTGCTTGCCATCCGGGCCTGTGATTGTGGTCATTTTAGGAATCATTTCAGCAAGGTAGGGTGCTGATGCGCCTGCTAATGCTGCTTTAAAATCTCCGCTTACAAGTCCCTGCACTGCTGCGATGGCCGCCAGAATCCCCTGCTGTAATGAACTTCCGGTGCCGGAGTCAGCGATTGCTTTTTTGTACTCAGGTGTCGCTTTAAGGCTCTTAATATAAGCTTTCCGCTCTTTCTCAGACGCGTGCGGGGCCTTTTACCGTCTGGGCTTTCTTCAGCGCACCAATCTCGCCCTGTGTACGAGCAATATCCGCCACCTGGCTGCCAATCTCGCCAATCATCTGCGCGGTTTGCAGTCGTTGCTGTTCTTTCTCTTTGTTAAAGATCGGGCTGATGCTGTCGTTGGCATGTGCCGTGTCACGACTCAGCGTGGCGGTATCCTGCTTCTGGTCAGCCTGATCGTGCACCACTATCGTACCGTTAGCCACAGCTGACTGGGTAGTCCCTTCAGCATGGCCTTTATCGCCTGCACCTGCCAGCATAGTGTTTGCCATATTACCGGCAAACTGACCGCCCAAGCTGGCACCTGAACTCATGCCTATGCCCTGGTGTTCGGTTTCGTAGTCGGCCTCGTTATGCAGATCGGTAAAGCCCAGTGTACCCGTATCCAGACGGTTTTTATCCGCATCGGCCTGACTGGCGATGACCGCACCGTTAAGCTGTGTATGGTTGCCCACCGTGACACCAATGCCGCCTCCACTGCTGCTGTTTTTACCTGTGGTTTGCTGGGTGTTTGCCGCACCGGTTAACTAAAATGCAGCCCTCCCTGGTATTCCCCAATAAAAATAAACATGAAATTTACAGGCAACCGCTGCCTGAGATGCATTGATGAAAATACATTTATTTATGTTTTCTGCTTGAAATATCGAGTGATTACTGGCTAAAAATGCGTCAGAACGTAAAGGGATGCGTTGAATTTAAAAGGACGGGAGAGAGAAATCTGACTAAAAATTTGAGTGACAGCCAAATAAAATAAAGCCCCTGAGGCACGCATCAGAGGCAAATAAAAACCGAGCTATAAGCTGCTCACGCGCGGTCCATCGGCATCAATCATTAGCCTGTCCCCTGGCTGAATAATATCCAGTACCGCGCCCTGCTGGCAGATAAAAGCGATCCCGGCCTGCTGAGCAATAATCGCAGCATGAGAAAGCGCACTGCCTTCCCGCAAACAAATGCCTTTTACCTGTCGCGCATCCAGACTGACGACCGCAGAAGGAAAGATGTTGTCGGCAACAATAATTGCCGGGACGTCCGGGGTCGGCAGCCTGATGTCACTGCCTTTCAGATGGCAAAGGCTACGATACAGGATGTCTTCGATATCAATAAAACGCGCTTGCAGGTAGGCATCGTCCAGTTGCTGGTATTGCTCGCTCAGTTCCATAAGCACCTGATACCACGCAGATTCCGCGCAGCACTGGTCGTTGCGAATGACCTCACAGGCAGCGTCAAACAGGTCGTCATCGTCCAGCAACGTATGGTGGCCTGAGAAAATAGCGGCCACCGACGAACCATATTTTTTCTCTGCCAGTGTAGCCAGCGCATTCAGGTCGCTGAGCGTAGCCGCGATTGCCTGTTGCAGCCGCCGATGCTCATCCCCGACATCGCTGCCGTGATACCTGGCAGGCTGCGCCAGCGGCAAGGGATAAAACACCGCCTTACCCTCGACCTTTTCGATGGCGGAGGCCGATGTTTTTAGTAACATCGACTCGGGATGTTCGCCAAAGTTTTCCGCCGCAAGGGATGCAAACGCCGCCAGGGCGCGTTCGGCATCGGGCCCACTCGCCGACAAGGTGACGGCATCATTACAGCGCACCTGCAGCAAGGCGATTTGATTGATACTGTCTGGTTTAACGCACTGGCCCTGCTTCTCTAATACGAGTTCCGCGTTGAGTCCTGCCAGGGCAGCAACCAGCCGTGAGGCAGGACGAACGTGCAGGCCATGATGATTCTTGATGATGACCGTGACCGAACGGGCATCCGGATCGCGAGCCGTTGTGGTCAGTGTGGCGGTGTGCACGGCGGGGATTATGCCCAACTGGGCCTGCTTAGCCTCCAGCGCATGCATGGCAACCTCAATAACCTTATCGATGTCGGCACCTGCGGCAGCACTGACGGTCGCCGCCAGTGTGCCCTCCACCAGCGGTGCCGCACACAGGCGCACTTTGGCAGCGATGGCAGGATCGAGCAGATCAAGTGCCGTTTCAGCACTTAACAGAGCACTTCCCATATCCATCATCACCAGAACATGATCGGTATCCGCCGCAACAGATTCGATGGCCGCCATGACTTTCAGCGGATCCGTGCCGATGGGATGATCAGGATCGTCAATGCCGGCGGCGACGGCCAGCTTGCACTTATCGCCGGTTAACATTTGCCGGGCCAGCATTTCTACGCCTTCCCCCAACATCGCACTGTGGGACACGATCACCAGGTTTACCATTCGCTTCTCCTTACTCCCTGGCGGCGGCGGCCAGCATTTGCACCATGAACATGACCGAGGTTGCCCCAGGGTCCTGATGACCAATACTGCGCTCGCCCAGATAACTGGCGCGCCCTTTACGGGCCTGCATCGTAATGGTGGACTGGGCGGCTGACTCTGCCTGTTCGCAGGCGGCATCCAGTGCTGCACTCAGCGACACATTCTGCTCACTGGACTGACGCAGTGATTCCACCACGGCGAGCCAGACGTCACACATGGTTTTATCACCCGGCTCAGCTTTGCCGCGGTTGATCACCCCTTCTGCGCCCTCACGTATCATCTGATACAGTTCTTCCAGCGTCAGGCTCTGATGCGCCTGGGTAACCTGAGCCGCACGAATAAAGAACGTACCAAACAGCGGCCCGCTGGCTCCTCCTACGTTTGAGAGCAGCGTCATACCGGTATTTTTGAGAATAAAACCGATGTCTTTATCTTCAATAGAAGGCAGTTTCTCAACAACCTTGCTGAAGCCACGATGCATATTTAAGCCGTGATCGGCATCGCCGATTTCGCGATCCAGGCCGGTAAGAAAATCACTTTCGCGGGTAAAAACCTCGCCACAACGGTAAAGCCAACGCACAATTTGGGAGCGGGTAAGTGACATGTCGAACTCCTTAATGGCCCCAGTTCAGGGCAGGTGTATGAACCGGCGCATCCCACAGCGCCAGAGAATCATCATCCACACTCAGCAATGTGATGGAAAAGCCCACCATATCCAGTGACGTGCAGTAACTGCCCACCAGGCTCCGTGCGAGAGTGATGCCATGTTCTTCACAGCGTTGCGCCAGGCGGTTATAAACACCATATAGTTCTGACAGCGGCGTCGCGCCCAGGTTATTGACCAGCGCAATGACGTTGTCGCCGCGCGTCAAGGCCTGCTTACTTTGCTGCACCTCTTGCCAGGCGCCGGCGTTTAAATCCCAGTGACGCAATGTGCGGCTGTAGGTGCCATTCTCCAGCAAAGTTTCGAACATCTCATCGACGGTGTTATCCAGCGAAGTAAAGGTGCGGCGATCGATACCGGGTTCACCATGAATCCCCACACCAAACTCCATTTCATTATCCTGGAGTTCAAACGAGCGTTTTCCTGCGGCAGGCACGGTGCAGGCACCCAGTGCGATGCCAATGGAATGACCACAATTGTTGAGTTTTCTCCCCAGCGCAGCGCAGGCCTCAAGTGAATCGCCTCGCTCTGCGGCGGCCCCCACCAGTTTTTCAATCAGCACGGTGTTCGCTACGCCACGCCGTCCCGCCGTATACAGGCTGTCTTTGACGGCAACGTCATCATCCACAACGATCGTCGTCACTTTTACGCCACTTTCATGCAGTAACTCGGTTGCCGTTTCAAAGTTGAGGATGTCGCCAGTGTAATTTTTGATAATCATCAGCACGCCTTCACCGCCGTCAATCTTCATGGCGCACTCAAACATTTTGTCTGGCGTGGGCGAGGTAAAGATTTCGCCGGGACAGGCACCGGACAGCATGCCATGGCCAATAAAACCACAGTGCATTGGTTCATGACCGCTGCCGCCGCCGGAAAGCAGCGCAACCTTGCCTGCCACAGGCGCATCGGCTCGCGTCATACATACCGGGTCCTGATGAAGCGTCAGTTCAGGATGGGCCAGCGCCAATCCTGCAAGTTGTTCACTCAATACATCTTCCACTCGGTTAATCAGCTTTTTCATTATTCATGCTCCGTCGGAGGCGGTGTGCTGTCGTCTGTGCCTGAGGCAAAGACAACCCGATTGTTGGGAAATCCTGACGGCGGGAGGCCGCTCGTCGATGCACTGATTCTCAGGGAGTTCAGGATAAAAAAAATGTCAGCCAGAAGGGTTTCATAACGGAACAATATGATGATTTTTATGTTCCATAATGAAACATCATGCGCGGCTATCGGGTAAAAATGAGAGGCAAAGCAGGTAATGATTCCCGTGGTGACAGGCAAATCCCACTGACTAAGCACGATTTTTTGGGCTGGCTATGACATTGGCGTTTTAACCGCGCTTATCGCGGTATCGTTTTGCCATTTTAACATTGCCGGGGACGATCCCGATCGCAACATCACTTTTTACCGTGGTTTATTGTTCCAGTATGAAACATGGAGGGCGGCAAGGTGTTCCATATAAGAACGTTGCCCGCAAAACTTTTTCACCCCACCGTCGATCGTAGAGTGAGTAGCGACGTCGGCCATCATCCGGCTTTCATGTCCAGTTAAGCCAGAGAGACGCCAGCGTACACCATGCGAACATGTTCTTACTTGAGGGTGAAAGGAATGCCAAAAATTATCCAGTCTCCAGCCAAATATATTCAGGGACCCAATGCCGCCCTGTCCTTTGGTCAGTATGCAAAGGATCTGGCCGATCGTTTTTTTGTGATTGCAGATGATTTTGTAATGAAACTGGCGGGCGATAAGGTCTTGAGCGGCCTTGCCGACCATGACGTCAGTTGCCATGCAGAGCGCTTCGGCGGGGAATGTTGCCGAACTGAAATCGACCGCCTGATGGCGTTAGCAGAACAGAACGGCTGTCGTGGCGTGATCGGCTTAGGCGGTGGTAAAACGCTGGATACTGCCAAGGCGATTGCCTGGTATCTCAAACTGCCTGTGGTGGTGATTCCCACTATCGCTTCAACCGATGCGCCCACCAGCGCACTGTCTGTGATTTATACCGAAACCGGTGAGTTTGCAGAGTATCTGATCTACCCCAAAAATCCCGATATGGTGGTGATGGATACTACGATCATTGCTAAAGCACCGGTACGCTTACTGGTAGCAGGAATGGGCGATGCCCTGTCGACCTGGTTTGAAGCAAAAGCGTGTTATGACTCTGGCGCAACCAGCATGGCAGGCGGCAAATCCACCGCCGCCGCATTAAGCCTGGCGCGACTGTGCTATGACACGCTACTGGCTGAGGGCGAAAAGGCACGCTTTGCGGCCCAGGCCGGTGTAGTGACAGAGGCACTGGAACGTATTGTTGAAGCCAATACTTATCTTAGCGGTATTGGCTTTGAAAGCAGTGGCCTTGCCGCTGCGCATGCCATCCACAATGCGTTTACCGTGCTGGAGGAGTGCCATCATCTTTACCACGGTGAAAAGGTCGCTTTCGGTACGCTGTCACAGTTAATTTTGCAGAACAGCCCGACAGAAGAGATCGAAACCGTGCTGGCCTTCTGCCAGAAAGTAGGACTGCCTGTTACCCTGGGGCAGATGGGCGTGAAACAGGATATCGAGAGAAAAATTCGGGCGGTTGCCGACGCGGCCTGTGTGGAAGGGGAAACCATCCACAATATGCCGTTCCCGGTTACACCAGACAGCGTTTATGCGGCGATTATCACTGCCGACCTGCTGGGACAGCAGTGGCTGTCGCGTTAATCTGTCACCGGTAAACCGCTGGCCCAATCAGTAAGGGCACCAACTTCCCCTTAGCCGCGTCTGCTAAGGGGATTTTCTATGGTCTTTTAGCGGAAATGGATATGACAGCGTTAACTCCCGATAGCGATAAGGACGTTTCTGCGGTGATCACTCAGTCATGGCAGCGTTGCAGTAAATATATGCAGCGGGGTAACTGGCAAACGCCACATCAGGCACAGGGATTAACCTACGAATCAATTTGTCGGCGCAAAACTGCCTTACTCACCCTTGGTCAGGCAACACTTGAGGATGCGTGGGAGTACATGGAGAACCGGCCTTGTGCCCTGTTTATCCTGGATGAATCCGCCTGTATTTTGAACCGCTGTGGTGATGCACAGACGCTGATGCAGCTTGAGGCATTAGGTCTGCACGACGGCAGCTACTGTGCTGAAAGCATCATTGGTACCTGCGCCCTGTCGCTGGCGGCTTTAGAAGGCCAGCCAGTAAAAACCCACGGCGAACATCACTTTAAACGGGCGCTCCATGCCTGGTCTTTCTGCTCAACCCCGATATTTGATAATCATGGCCGTTTATTTGGCTCTATCGCGCTGGCCTGTCTGCGTCAGGATCAGGCGTCCTCTGATCTTTCCCTCACGCTGTCTATCGCCCGGGAAGTGGGTAATTCGCTATTAACGGACAATTTATTAGCCGAGTCCAACCGCCATCTGAACCAGCTTTATGGCCTGCTGGAGAGCATGGATGATGGTGTTATGGCGTGGAATGAGCAAGGCGTTCTGCAATTTCTGAATGCACAGGCAGCCCGGCTGCTGCATCTGGATGCCTTAAGCAGTCAGGGGAGGAACATTGCTGACCTTATTACTCTGCCCGCCCTGTTGCGCCGGGCAATTAAGCAGGCGCAGGGATTAAAGCATGTGGAAGTCACCTTTGAGAGCCAGCATCAGTTTGTTGATGCGGTGATTACTCTGAAGCCTATTGTTGAAGTTCAGGGCAACAGCTTTATTTTACTGCTCCACCCTGTTGAGCAGGTTCGTCAACTCATGACCCGCCAACTGGGAAAAGTCAGCCACACTTTTGAACAGATGCCAGAACAGGATGCGGACACGCGGCGTTTAATACATTTTGGTCGTCAGGCCGCCAAAGGCAGCTTTCCCGTACTGCTGAGTGGGGAAGAAGGCGTGGGCAAAGAGCTGCTGAGTCAGGCTATTCATAACGAAAGTGACCGGGCGAGCGGGCCCTATATTGCCGTTAACTGTCAGTTATATGCCGACAGCACGTTGGGAAAGGATTTTATCGGTAATGCGCCCAGCGAGGAGGAAAATGGTCGGCTGAGTCGTCTTGAGCTGGCACACGGCGGTACGTTGTTTCTGGATAAAATTGAGTATCTGGCTCCTGCCTTGCAATCGATTCTTTTACAGGTGATCAAGCAAGGGGTTTTGACGCGTCTTGAGGCACAGCGGTTAATCCCCGTTGATGTGAAGATCATTGCCACCACGTCGGTCGATTTAGCACAACGGGTGGAACAAAATCGTTTTAGCCGCCAGCTCTATTACGCTCTGCATTCGTTTGAAATCGTTATTCCTCCTTTACGGGCGCGGCGTAACAGCATTCCCACGTTAGTCACTCACCGCCTGCGCCGACTGGAAAAACAGTTTTCATCCCGGTTTAAACTTGATAACGACGCGATGGCAAGGTTAGTCAACTATGGCTGGCCGGGTAATGATTTTGAATTAAACAGCGTCATTGAGAATATCGCTATCAGTAGCGAGCACGGTCACATTCGGTTGAGTAACCTGCCTGAGTCTTTATTCGCTGAACAGCCTTATAGCGAAACGTCCTCTTCGTTATTACCGGATAATTTATCGTTTAGCGCGATTGAAAAAGAAGCCATTATTCATGCCGCCCGTGTTACCCACGGTCGGGTGCAGGAGATGTCGAATCTGTTGAATATTGGACGCACGACCCTGTGGCGAAAGATGAAACGCTATGCCATTGATGCGAGCCAGTTCAGGCAAAAATAGTGGGGGAATTAGCCTGAGTGGGGGCTGTTCATGGTATGAACGTGGCTTTGGATGGTGGCCTGGGCGGCGGCATTCATGGCATGAACATGGCTTTGCCTGATCACCTGAGCGGTGGGCCTTTATTTAGCGTTGAGAGGGTTGCGTTCGCCAGGCAGTAGAGAGCTTCAGCCAGCTCCATGCGGGAACCCGGGTTGCCAGCCTGAGCGGCGTCCAGTCATTTAACTCTGAGAAGGTTTCGCTCGCCAGGCGTCGGGCAGTTTCAGCCCGCCCCGTGCGGGCGACCGACAAGGGGCCGCCAGTCGCCGCGGCCCCTTGCCCCCGGGCTGCCGGGCTGCCGGGCTGCCGGGCTGCCGGGCTGCCGGGCTGCCGGGTTGCCGGGTTGCCAGCCTGAGCGGCGTTCAGTCATAAAGCTCCGGGAAGGTTTCGCTCGCCAGGCGGCGGGCAGTTTCAGTCCGCCCCGTGCGGGCGACCGACAAGGGGCCGCCAGTCGCCGCGGCCCCTTGACCCCGGGCTCCCGTCCTGCCCACCCGCCGCTGCGCGGTCCCTTCGCGGCTTCAGGATTTCTGCCGGACCGCCAGGACGCGCCATCCCTGGCGCGGCCTGGCTTTCGCCGACGTCCTGTCGGCTCATCCGGAAATCCTGCATCCGCTCAGCGGGACGGGAAGGCCGGCCCAACTCCCCCGCTTTGATAACTGTGTGAAAACCAACGCCTGTATCGCTTCAGATGTCAGAAAACATCGCTTCAGATACCAGAAAAGCATCACAGCTTATTGCTGTTCATTTTTTCATTTTCGTCAGGTTTCCCTGTCTTCAGTTCTGATTACGCATGTTAATAACAGGCGAAGCAGTATTTCGGAAAAATATAAGCCCTAACAGGCGAGGGTTTGCTGGAGGCATCCGGCGCGCTGAGGAAAGAACGGAGGCCAGGACGGCGCGGCAGGGACGCCGCGACGAGGACGGCTGCGCCACGGAGGGCGCATCCGGACGGTCCGTCAGGCCGCAGTGAGTGACGAAGGGACAGCGACGGCTGCCGGACGCCGGGATTGTTAAGGGGCTGGCGCGAGCCCCTTAACCCGAACGCCTGCCCGGACAGGCTGAAACTCCCCGACGCCTAGCGGGCGGAACATACTCAGTGCAAAACCGTATCCCCACCGCCTCGCGGGCGGAACATGCTCAGAGCAAAGCCGCATCCCCACCGCCTGCCGGGCAGAATATGCTTAGTGCAAAACCACAAATCCCCCCGGCGGGCAAAACCCATTCAATACAAATCCTCAGGCAAAGCCGCACCAAATAAAGAACAGGTTCCCACAGGCGAGGGTTTTCCGGAGGCATCCGGCGCGCTGAGGAAAGAACGGAGGCCAGGACGGCGCGGCAGGGACGCCGCGACGAGGACGGCTGCGCCACGGAGGGCGCATCCGGACGGTCCGTCAGGCCGCAGTGAGTGACGAAGGGACAGCGACGGCTGCCGGACGCCGGGATTGTTAAGGGGCTGGCGCGAGCCCCTTAACCCGAACGCCTGCACGGGCAGGCTGAAACTCCCCGACGCCTGGCGGGCGGAACATACTCAGTGCAAAACCGTATCCCCACCGCCTCGCGGGCGGAACATGCTCAGAGCAAAGCCGCATCCCCGGCACCTGGCGGGCAGAATATGCTTAGTGCAAAACCACAAATCCCCCCGGCGGGCAAAACCCATTCAATGCAAATCCTCAGGCAAAGCCGCACCAAATAAAGAACAGGTTCCCACAGGCGGGGGTTTGCTGGAGGCATCCGGCGCGCTGAGGAGAGAACGGAGGCCAGGACGGCGCGGCAGGGACGCCGCGACGAGGACGGCTGCGCCACGGAGGGCGCATCCGGACGGTCCGTCAGGCCGCAGTGAGCGACGAAGGGACAGCGACGGCTGCCGGACGCCGGGATTGTTAAGGGGCTGGCGCGAGCCCCTTAACCCGACCGCCTGCACGGACAGGCTGAAACTCCCCGACGCATGGCGGGCGGAACATGCTCAGTGCAAAACGGTGTCCCCACCGCCTCGCGGGCAGAACCATTGCAAAACCGCTATCGACACCGCCTGGCGGTCTCCACCGCCGCCTTCTCCGTCGCCTCCACCTCACGATACCAACGCGGATGGTGCTTCCGCGCCCAGCGACGACTGACTTTACCCTCAATCATCCCGGTAATTGAGCCTTTAACCCAAAACGCCATATAGATATGAATCAAAATGGCATGGATCAGCACGATCGCGGCTGCGGCATGGATCAGCAGGCTCCAGCGGATAACCGTGATGGGGAAATACGCCGCAAAGTAAGGTCGCCAGATAATAATGCCCGTCACCACCAGCACCACGATCAAAGACATAATGGCCCAGAACATCATTTTCTGGCCTGCATTATATTTACCTACATCGGCCACTTTGTGCTCATTGCCCTTGAGCACTTCGACAATGCCTTTTATCCACGGCATATCCTGCCTGTCTGGGATGTTGTGACGAACAAAGCGCACAAACATCACCATCAACAACACGAAGATCAGTACACCAAAAAACGGATGTAAAATCCGTCCCATCTGCGGTGTGCCGAAGGTTGCAGTGAGCCACTGTAGTGTTGGAAAAAACAGCCCAAGGCCGGAAAGCGCAACCAGAAAAAAGCTGATCACCACGGTCCAGTGGCAGGCGCGGTCGATAAATCGGGTACGCAGGATCATGTTGCGCTTACTCATGATCGTTCTCCTCTTCATTATCCGTCTCGTTATTCGGCCCTATGCCCACATAGTGATAAATAAGCGCGGCAAAGGTCGCAATAAATCCCGCAGCGGAAAGCGGTTTGAGCACGCCCTTCCATACATTAACTGGCGTAGCGATTTTTGGATCGGCGGGAAGATGGTGGTAAAGCTCTGGCTTGTCCGCATGGTGCAGAACATACATCACGTGCGTCCCCCCGACGCCTGGTGGGTTATAGATACCCGCATGGGCATAGCCACGTTTTTTTAGCTGTGCCACGCGCGCGTCTGCCACGCTCAACATCTCTTTTTTGCTGCCAAACTGAATGGCACCTGTCGGGCAGGTTTTTACACAAGCCGGTTCCTGACCCACACTCACCCTGTCCACACAGAGCGTGCACTTATAAACGCGATTATCATCGGGATTCAGCCGTGGCACATTGAACGGGCAACCGGCAATGCAGTAACCGCAACCGATACAATGCTCAGACTGAAAATCCACGATGCCGTTAGCGTACTGAATAATCGCGCCAGCAGAAGGGCAGGCTTTGAGACAGCCCGGTTCCGCGCAGTGCATACAGCCATCTTTGCGAATTAACCACGCCAGTTTGCCCTCCTGCACAGTTTCGCTGAAGCGCATTACCGTCCAGGATTTTGCACTTAAATCCATCGGATTATCGTAGACACCCGTGCAGTGACCGACTTCATCACGGATATCATTCCATTCTGAGCAAGCCACCTGACAGCCTTTGCAGCCAATGCAGGTGGAGACGTCGATAAGTTTTGCCACTTCGGCCTGAAAGTCCCGCGCCTGCGGGGGCGGCGTTAAGCTGTTGGTCGCCGAGCGTTGAATAATATCTTGAGATTGCATAGACATGGGTTCCCTCCTTACGCCCGCTCAATGTTGACCAGAAACGCTTTGTATTCTGGCGTATGTGAGTTGGCATCACCCACCGATGGCGTCAACGTATTGGACAGAAAGCCTTTGCGCGTTGCACCTTCAAATCCCCAGTGGCAGGGAATCCCGATGGTATCTACACGTTTTCCGTCGATCGTTAACGTCTGCAAACGCTTTGTCACCACGGCTTTCGCCTTGATATAGCCGCGTTTAGACATCACCTTAACCATGTCCCCTGCGGCAATACCTTTCTCATTGGCCAGCGATTCGCCAATCTCAATAAACTGCTCAGGCTGCACGATGCCGTTAAGCCGGGCGTGCTTTGTCCAGTGACGGAACAGCTCGGTAATGGAATAGGTGGTGGCGACATAGGGAAACGCATCGGCTTTGCCCATATTGGCGATATCGTCACTGAAAATACGCGCTACCGGGCTGGAGATGACCGCTGGATGCAGTGGGTTCGTTCCAATGGGTGATTCAACCGGCTCATAATGCTCCGGAAAAGGGCCATCATTCATTTTGTCGATCGAGAACAGGCGTGCAACGCCCTCCGGGTTCATGATAAATGGCCCGACATGGCTGTCTGGCGGAGACGCGTTGTAATCCGCAACGTCCATCCCTGCCCATTTTTGACCATCCCAGTGCAGCAGTGCGCGTTTTGCATCCCAGGGCTTACCGGACGGATCGGCAGAGGCCCGGTTATACAGAATCCGGCGGTTGGCTGGCCACGACCATGCCCATCCTGGCGTACAGCCCAGCCCATAAGGATCGCTGTTATCGCGATTCGCCATCTGGTTACCCTGCTCCGTCCAGCTGCCGCAGTAGATCCAGCAGTAACTGCTGGTAGATCCATCATCACGAAGCTGGGCAAAGCTGCTGAGCTGCTCCCCTTTTTTCGCGATTAACCGACCCTCTGCGTCATACAGATCCTGAAGCGCCATACCATTTGCCTCACGAGCAAGCTCCTCAGGATGCGGATCGTAGGGATCGTTATAATTCCAGTTGAGATTGAGTAAAGGCTGCGGATTAGCCCCGCCCTCTTGCTGGTAAAGCTCTCGCAATCGCATAAAGAGCCGTCCCAGAATTTTACCATCATGTAATGCCTCGCCCGGTGGCTCTGCCGCCGCCCAGTGCCACTGTATCCACCGGCCGGAATTCACAATCGATCCGTTCTCTTCGGCAAAGCAGGATGACGGCAAACGGAAGACTTCGGTCTGGATCGTCTCTGGCTTAACATCATTCATTTCGCCGTGGTTTTGCCAGAAGTTGGAGGACTCTGTTACCAGCGGATCAATGACCACCATGTATTTGAGCTTTGAAAGCGCGCGAGACGATTTGTTTTTATCGGGGAAGGCAGCAAGCGGATTGAAACCCTGAACAATATAGCCGTTGATTTTGCCCTCCAGCATCAATTCGGCCTGCGTCATCACATCATAAAGACGATCCCATTTCGGCAACCAGTCATAGCCCCAGTTATTTTCCGCAGTGGCATGTTCCCCCCAGAAGCTTTTCATCATACTGACGAAAAACGTCGGCGTGTTCTGCCAGTAGTTCACCTCATTAACCCCCAGTGCAGGCGGTGTAATCTGTGAAATATAGGTCTGATAATCTGGCTGATGCTCTGAAGGCAGAGGCATGTAGCCCGGCAGATTGGTCGACAGCAATCCCAGATCGGTGTAGCCCTGAATATTCGAGTGACCGCGCAGCGCATTAATACCGCCGCCCGCCATACCGATATTGCCGAGCAGCAGCTGCAACATGGCCGCCGCCCGGATAATTTGCGCACCGGAAGAGTGATGAGTCCATCCCAGCGCATACAATATCGTTGCTGTGCGATTCGGCACGCTGGTGCTGGCCAGCATTTCACAGATACGGGTGAAGTCTGCGACTGAGGTCCCACATAATCGATTCACCATCTCTGGCGTATAACGTTCGACGTGCTTTTTAAGCAGATTCCACACACAGCGCGGATGACGCAGTGTGGAATCCCGTCGCGCATTTCCCTGTTCATCGAGCTGATAGAACCAACTGGATTTATCATACTGCTTCTTATCCGCGTCAAAACCGCTGAACAAGCCGTTATCAAAGGCGTAATCATCGCGAATCAGCAGGCTGGCATTGGTGTAATGCCGGACATATTCATGTTGAATACGGTCATGTTCAATCAGGTAGCGGATGACGCCAAGCAGGAACACGTTGTCCGAACCGGCGCGAATCGGCGCATAGACATCGGCAACGGCGGCGGTTCGGTTGAAACGCGGGTCCACCACAATCACCGTGGCGTCATTTTTAGTCTGCGCCTCAATAACCCATTTAAACCCCACCGGATGCGCTTCAGCCGCATTGCCCCCCATAACCAGCACAACGTTGGCATTTTTGATATCGACCCAGTTATTGGTCATGGCGCCGCGGCCGAACGTTGGAGACAGCGCAGACACCGTGGGCCCATGACACAAACGTGCCTGGCAGTCTATCGCGGTCATGCCTAAACTGCGGGCAAACTTACCATCGAGCATGCCCGTCTCGTTACTGGCCGCCGAGGAGCACAACATGCCCGTTGTGGTCCAGCGGTTAACCGTGACGCCTTGAGCATTTTTCTCAATAAAATTCGCATCGCGATCGTCCTTCATCAGACGGGCAATACGGTTGATGGCCTCATCCCAACTGATGCGCTGCCAGGTGTTTGATCCCGGCGCACGATACTCGGGGTACTGCAAACGGGTTTCACTGTGAATATAATCCAGTACACCGGCCCCTTTCGGGCAGAGCGAGCCACGACTGACCGGATGGTCCGGATCGCCCTCTACGTGGTAGATACGTTCTCTCACGTTTTTAGCGGTGTCGCCCAGGCTGTAAATCAACATGCCGCAGCCGACAGAGCAGTAGGTACAGTTATTGCGTGTCTCTTTCGCTTTTATCAGTTTGTATTGACGGGTTGCTGCCTGCAAAGAGAAAGAGGATAAAAATCCGAGAGATGCAACAGTGGTTCCGGCCAGGCCGCCTGCGCAGATGCGGAAGAATTTTCTTCGGCTGAGTTCCATGTAGCCTCCAGAGTAAAAGAACAACAACAAAAAGTTGCACAGACTATAAGGTTATTTAGCCCCGAAAACCATTGTCTCTGTATGGTTATTGATGCAGCGCAATATTCTATTTTTTAAGCCCGATCGCAGTGTTGATTAAAACGGGTGCAGAAGCTGTTTTACGCTATCTGCGGCACACTCTCAGATAGTGCTCACAGTGAAGAGAAGCCTGGGAGCCGCACAATGCTGGGCACAACGCAAAAAAAAAGCGAGGCCGAAGCCTCGCGTAGGGTTGCCGACGTTAATCGTAATAAGGCACCTTACGATCGGTACCGTTAATATTGATGAGCACAAAACCGGTCGGCGTCGTTTTGTTGGTCGGTGTGCCCACCGCGGTAGCGAGGGTCACCACGCCTTTTTCATTGGCTCCCAGCCCTGCCACGCCATTGTGCAATCCAAAGCGTGCCGCTGGCTTGAGCGTTCCCACCTTCGATACGTCATCAACCAGCGACATATCACTTTGAAACAGGGAACAGGAACCCGTATCAAAGCGCGTTGGTCCGGTGGTTTTCAGGTTAAACATGGTTTCGCCGCTGTTGGCTCTTAGCTTAACCCACACGCCAGCATAGGTGGTGCCCACCCGGTTGTAACGGATATCAATAACCGCTGGCTGCCCCATATGACAGGCATCAGCCCAGACCGTATCCAGTCGTTGCAGGTTGATCCAGGTCTTCCCGGTGCCGGGCATGTTGATGGGCGATCCTGCTGTCCCCGAAGGCGTGGTGTTATCCGCTTTACCGATCAACTCAATGACCCATTGCTGATTGGGTGACGGAAAAAACACCTGACCTAAACGGTACCAGTTATCCGTCTCGGTGTTATTCACCACCTTGTAGCCGCTAAAGTACCCTGCCCGCAGCGAACCACTCATAAAGGTGCCGTAGTTCTCGTCACGGCGGTAACCATACTCAAAGGTGGAAAGCCATTTCCCCCCGACCAGATCCTGACTGAGTTTGGAGCCTGACTGCAGGTTAATATGACGCATTACCACACGTGCATTATTCAGGATTAAAGGCGCACTACAGTTCTCGACATTGAGCGTATCAATGGTCCAGCCGCCATCGGATAAATCGCCGGGATTGCGCGTATGTTCGATCCATACGTTGCGCATGATCGCCTGCGTCATGCGCGGCATATACAGCGTGGCATCGCCATAGCCCGTCTGGAAATTGGCATTACATAACTCAATGGCTGTGGAGTGATCCCAGACGCCTTTGGGTGAACCTGACCAGCCGATATCGAAAACGCGCGAGTAGGTGGTATTGGTATAGATTTGCTCAAACTTACTGTCGAGCGTGTCCTGCAGCTTAAAGATGGTTCCGCCGCTGCGCTGCCCCCGAAAGCAGCTGATATTAACGATTTGCCCTGCCATACAACTGTTTTCAAAAAACGCCTGAACATTGCTGCACATTTCAGGGGTAATGGTTGCCGTGTTGGTGACAGTATCGGCACTGGCCTGTCCGTCCCAGGTAATCCCGCGAATGGTGGTACGCCGAGCCTGAACTTTGAACAGGGTATTGGCACTTTTATCTGACACGATGGTGGTGCCGGGCAGAGAACCCAGCGCCAGATCGTCCCCGGCCAGACCAAAGAAGGGGATTTCCGTCTCACTCAAGTCCATGGGCATAATCAGGAAACGCCCGCCAGGGAAACGTACCGGCAATCCCTTCATATTCTGGCTGTAAGTTTGTGACCAGCCGAGAATACGTTTAAACGCATCGGTGTCATCCGTGACGCCATCGCCCTTTGCACCAAAATGCAGGATGTTCACTTCTCGCGGATCGTTGATTGAACGTTTCCAGTAGAAGCCGTTTCCTATGGCTACCGTACCGCCATCATCTTTTAAAATCGTGGTGCCGGTAAATCCCACAAAATCGCCGCCGCCACGAAAGCTGGAATCTTTATCGTAGTAGCGTTTCAGTACGGCAATTTCACCTGGTTTTGACGGCATGGTCGTACGAAGCTCAGCAAATGAGTTAACTTCAATCATGATATCCTCCTCAGGATAATAGGCTGTAAATCAGAAAGTTAAAGAATCTTCGGCAGCGGAATGACCACACAGGACATCCCATAAATCGTTGTGGCTGTTAATGGCGCGCACGGTGCGAATATCTGCTTTGTGAGCGTCATCGCCATGGGTGTAGATGGGGGAAAAGAGAATGCAGGCTGAATCGCTGTAGGTGGCAGGTTTAAGGTTGGTGGTATTTGGACTGCTGCAGCTTGTCGCGAGCAGCAGCGTCATCAAGATTAAGGTTATCAGTCGCCACACGCTTCGCCTCCTCACTATTGCGTTGCTGTTGATGAGTAACATTCGCCATGCGATTTGCCTCTTGCCTGGCGCTGTCGGCTTCCGACCGGGCTTGCTGTTGCACCTTGCCGATCTTCTTACCTCCCACGTAGCTGGCAACGACGGCGATGATCAGTGCACCCATCGCCGCCAGCCCGTGCCAGCCGCTGGTAAACAGAGAAATAAACGTCATGATGTCTCCTTATTGCTGGGGCGCTTTTCATTCAGCAGGTTTTTCTGGCGAACAAATTGCGCGATGACGCCCATCGCCACCATGAAGGCGCCGATGAGACCAAGGTAATTGTGGGGAAGGATGCTCTTCACATCGTCAGGCAACGTTTGCCAGGCATTCAGCGCAGACGACGGAAATGACTGAACCCAGGCGCTGAGCATTGACCCCAGCGAAGCCAACCATACAGACCAGGTTTTAAATAACAATTTGGCGTGAGAAACAAACTGCAGCGTGGTGAAGCGCTGCATTAACAGCAGAATAATCACGACAACTAATACCGCGATAATAAAAAACAGCCATCTCATAACAGCCCCCGATAAACGTCATAGTTACCGCTGCGCATAACGTCAGCATGACGTCTCACTCGACCGGGCGTTTGCCGTGCCCACAGGCTGTTAAGCATGGCATCGCCCGCCTCCGTAAAGTGTTCACGAGCGATTGCGCTGAGCATATTTTTAAACTGTAAAACCCCATCAACGCCCAACTGGTACGCCATGCTCAACAGCACGTCGGTACGCGCATCATTGCACTTTGCCAGCACCTGTTTCAGGGGAGCGCGACTCTGCATATCTGTCATCTTGTTTTCCAGAATGCATTGCTTCCAGACATCGCCTACGCGGCGCGGCACCCGCAGGACATAATTGCTTAACGATGCGCCTTTAGGGCCAATCCGGATGCCGGCGGCGACCGTGGGGAACCCCAGGGTGTCGAGATAAGGCATTTCAGCGTAACCTTCTTCAAAATTCAGAATTGCAATAATCTGGCTCATAAAAACTCCTTAGTAAGGGTGCAGGCAACCCATCCCGTGCGGGAAAACATAAAACAAACTGATTAGTGCCAGAGATAAACGCAGCGGGAATTGCGATTAAAGGTGCAGCAGCACTAAAGCATTTGCGCAAAGGTCAGGCTCAGGAAGGAAGGATGGCGTTACCTGCGACAGGCAGTGAATCAACAGCGGTCACACGATTCAGCGAACCGCGTAGAGATGAACATGGGGCAGACAACAGTTATCAAAACCCGAGACGTCTTTATTTCTCAGGCGCGGCGCGGTTACAGCACGATCGACCGCTGGGGTAACCTGCCGCTGACAAATTTGTTCAGCACGCCGCAAAGGACGCGTTTCGGGTGGGTAGTTAAGTGCTTCGTCAATGCTTTGTTTAAGACGGTTGAGAGGTTGACGCCGCTGATGGCGGCGGGTACGTGCATTGCCCATAAAAACGCTTTTGCCATAATGAATTATCGCCATAACTCCTCCTGTGAATGAGTCTTTGGCGATAGGGTGGCAGGCGAGCGTTTTGGGTTTGAAGAACAAGCTCGAATGTCGCTGAATGGTGTTCACAGGCTCTCCTCCCGGCTGAATAATCAGTCAGGTGGAAGGGTCAGCAAAAGGGTACAGGCGGCATCTGACGACGCTGCATTATGCGCATCCACCCCATCCCAAAGCTCATTGGCTTTTGGGGGGTTTGATTCGCGCTTGTGCAGCGCCTCAATTGTTTAAGAGCGTTTCATCCATGTGGTAACACGTTCTTTCATCCATGTTCAAATTATTAACAGGTTCTTATGCTTTATCAAACACCACTGGTTAATTTATTTTTTACCACAAGTTAACTTTTTGAATTTAGACCGATTATTTTTTTGCCTTACAGGTGGCCCAGCCTGCTGAATTGTCTATCCCAGAATGTGATACTGCCCGGCCTGACTCATAATGACTTTTGCCAGCACGTTTAAATTCCCCGCCTCATTCCTGTCCAGATACCAGGTTTCATAACGCTTATTATCTGATATGACGGCAATTCTTTTGTGTTGCAGTTGCAGCCGCTTGAGATACAGCTGTTCATCCAGGGTAAAAATATAGATACCGTCGCCGTCAAACTGCTGGACGCTTATGTCCACAAACAGCTGATCGCGTGGTGCAAAAGTGTCGGACATGGCATCGCTGTTGATCGCAATTAATCGAATATGATCTGCCGGACGGCCGCTGAACAACACGCGGGCTTCATCCTGACCGTATTCGATGGCCTGAATGGTTTCGACAAAATCATCCCCCACAGGCAGACCTGCGCCTGACTTCTGCCCTAAATCAAAACTGTTCACGCGGAAGGTGTTTTTTTGGCAGGGGACGTCGTGAAGCGGGTAAGGTTCTGGATGCTGATCCATACCATATTGCAACCACTCTACCCGCACGCCAAGCAGCTGGCTGAGCGCCAGTAAATTGCCATTATCAGGCACAGACTGAGCGTTAAACCATTTCCACACGCCCGGCGCTGAAATCTTACAACCCTGGCGTTGTAACGCACAGGCGACCTGTTTGTTGCGTCCGTGTCCTGTAATGCCCGCACTTTCACAAGCGGCTATCAGCCTGGCGGTGAAAGCTTGTCGGGTACTCTCTTTTTTAACCATCAGTTAATAATCGACCATTGAAGAGGAGCTGAATGTTATTTTCATTATTGCTACCAGTTCATTTTATATTACCGCCAGTTTACTACCTAACCGCATTACTAAGCATTTCTGATTATTATTTGCAGTTTTACCGCACAGCGAACCATAAAACAGGGCGCAAAGCCGCGTACCGTCTCACCTTTCAGCAATCTTTTGTAAAAAATTGCACCGCGGCCGACTCATCCCCGCAGTAAAAAATAATCCCCACCGCTTAAAAAGCCATCAACGGCGGAAAAACTCTACCATTGAGTGGTGCGGAAAAAAGCAGCATGAAAAAAAACGGGGGCCTGAATGGGCCCCCGTTTGTTTAAAAAATACCGTTATGCACGCAGGGTATCATCACCCCAGGCAATCCATTTGTAGGTGGTCAGCGCCTCCAGCCCCATAGGACCACGGGCATGCAGTTTTTGCGTACTGACCGCCACTTCTGCGCCCAGACCAAACTGCGCACCGTCGGTAAAACGGGTACTGGCGTTTACGTACACGGCCGAAGAGTCGACCTGCTTAACGAAACGCGCCGCGTTTTGCGTGCTGCGGGTCAGGATAGCGTCTGAATGCTGCGTGCCGTGCATACGAATATGCGCAATCGCCTCATCCATATCTGCGACCCGCTTGACGTTAAGATCAAGCGACAACCACTCATCGTCATAGTCGCCCTGTTGCACGGCAGTAACGCTGGCCGGCCCCTGCTGCAGCTGCGCCAGAATATTGGCATCGGCATGCAGAGGGATATTCTCTTCAGCCATGCGGGCAGTAAAAGCGGGCAGGAAACGGTCAGCAATAGCGGTGTCAATCAACAACGTTTCCAGAGAGTTGCAGGCACTGGGGCGCTGCTTTTTCGCATTGACGATGATGTCCAGCGCTGGTGCGATTTCCATCGTCTCATCGATATAAATATGACAAACCCCAATCCCACCGGTAATGACCGGGATGGTCGCGTTCTCGCGACAGAGCTTATGCAGACCCGCCCCGCCGCGCGGAATCAGCATATCCACATAACGATCCAGTTTGAGTAGCTGATTCACCAGTTCGCGATCCGGATTTTCGATAGCCTGAATCGCTGCCGCCGGTAAACCATGCTGCTGGAGTGCGTTCTGAATCACCCGCACTGTAGCCGCATTGGTGCGCCACGTCTCTTTCCCACCGCGCAAAATGGCTGCGTTACCGGTTTTTAAGCACAGGCTGGCGACATCCACGGTGACGTTTGGACGCGCTTCATAAATCACGCCAATCACGCCCAGCGGCACCCGGCGGCGCTCAATCCGTAGCCCGCTGTCCAACTGACCGCCATCCATCACCTGCCCGACCGGATCGGCTAACTGGCAGACCTGGCGAACATCGCTGGCAATCGCGCTGAGGCGTGCAGGCGTTAAGGTCAGACGATCGAGCAATGCCTCGCTCATCTTGTTCTGCCGTGCCTCAGCCAGATCCTGCTCATTTGCGGTCAAAATAACGCTGCTTTCCGCTTCAAGTCGGTCAGCAATCGTCAGTAAAACCTGATTTTTTTCGGCTGCAGACAGATCCGCCATTGCCCAGGCCGCGGCACGCGCCGCCTTTCCCATTTCTTCAAGCATATTCGTTCCTTAGCTGACGATCATGTCGTCACGATGTACCGCAACCGGCCCGTACTCATAGCCCAGAATGTCGCTGATCTGTTGACTGTGGTGACCTGCGATCATGCGCATCGCGTCGCTGTTGTAGCGCGAGACGCCGTGGGCGATATCGCGCCCCTGCAGGCTGCGAATACGGATCACTTCTCCGCGAGAGAAATTGCCCTGAATATCGCGAATACCTTTAGGCAGCAGTGAGCTGCCGCGCTCAATAATCGCGGCAAGCGCGCCGTCATCCACGGTGATCTCACCGGCCGGCGGCGCACCAAAAATCCAGCGCTTACGGTTTTCAAGCGGCGTTTGCTGAGCATGAAACAGGGTGCCCACCGGCTTGCCCGCAATTACGTCACTAATGACGTCGCTTCGGCTGCCCGCAGCAATAATCACGTCAATACCGGCCCGGCAGGCGACATCTGCAGCCTGCAGTTTAGTCGACATCCCGCCCGTACCCAATCCTGATACGCTGTCGCCCGCCAGGGCACGCAACGCGTCATCGATGATATGGACATCGCTGATTAATTCAGCATCCGGATTATTGCGTGGATCGGCGGTAAAGAGTCCCAGCTGGTCGGTCAGCAAAAGCAGTTTGTCCGCGCCGCCCAACATTGCTGCCAGCGCAGAGAGGTTGTCATTGTCACCCACTTTGATTTCAGCGGTGGCAACGGCGTCATTTTCGTTAATGACGGGCACGATGTGGTTGTCCAGCAAGGCACGCAAGGTATCACGCGCGTTCAGGAAGCGTTCGCGATCTTCCATATCGGCGCGGGTCAGTAACATCTGACCGATATGAATGCCGTAGATGGAAAACAGCTGTTCCCACAGCTGGATAAGACGACTTTGCCCCACCGCAGCTAACAGCTGCTTTGAGGCGATGGTCGGCGGCAGTTCGGGGTAACCCAGATGTTCACGACCGGCTGCCATCGCGCCAGAGGTGACAATCACAATACGATGGCCGGCGGCGTGCTGTTGCGCGCACTGACGCACTAATTCCACCATGTGCGCTCTGTTTAACCGACGTGAACCGCCGGTAAGAACGCTGGTACCCAATTTGACCACAAGGGTCTGACTGCCACTCATGTTGTCCTGCCGTAAAAAATTTCTGTGAACGGACTTTTTAACAGGTGCAGTGAGGGAAGCCAACAGCCTGTAAGGGAAAAACTGCAAATTTCGCAGAGCGTCAATTAGACCAAAAGTTCCCCATTAACAACAAAACATCAAAATTGTCATAAAAAGTTCATCATTGATCGGTAAAAAGTCCGTGTTTTACAAACTTTTTCATTAATGCCTCAAAAGTTTTCTTGTTGTAACAAGGCGGCAACTGAATGCCCCCCGGCCTGTTGACTGAGCATCCGGAGAATAAAGGCAGCCATGCCTGTAACAAGAAGACGTTGAGGACAAAAAAATTTTACTCATTGGGATTGATAGCAAATGAAGAAAAGTACACTGGCAATCGTGGTATCTGCTCTGGCCCTGACCTCTGCTGCTCAGGCCGCTGAAGTTTATAACAAAGACGGTAACAAGCTGGATTTCTACGGCAAGGTTAAAGCTGAGCATTACTTCAGCGATAATGCCGGTGCTAATGGCGATAAATCTTACGTGCGTATTGGCTTTAAAGGACAGACGCAGATTAACGATATGATGACCGGTTACGGCCAGTGGGAATATCAGTACAACGCGAACAACTCAGAAGGCTCCGATGCGAACAGCGGCAACAAGACCCGTCTGGGCTTTGCCGGTCTGAAGTTCTCTCAGTACGGTTCATTCGACTACGGCCGCAACTATGGCGTGCTGTATGACGTTGAATCACTGACTGACGTCTTCCCGGAATTTGGCGGCGATGGCACAGCACGTACTGACAACTTTATGGCACAGCGCGCCACTGGCGTAGCGACCTACCGTAACAACAACTTCTTTGGTCTGGTGGATGGCCTGAAGTTTGCCCTGCAGTATCAGGGTAAAAATGACGATAAAAGCGCGAACACACGTGGCTTAGGAACGAATAACGCCATCGATACAAGTCGTCAAAATGGTGACGGCTACGGCGCGTCACTGGGCTATACCATTGCTGATTCTGGCGTGAGCGTACTCGGTGCTATCACTTCTTCTGACCGTACCAACGCACAGCAGGCGGGCACATATGGTCACGGCGATAAGGCCACTTCGTGGGGCACAGGTCTGAAATATGACGCTAACAGTGTTTATCTGGCGGCTATCTACACCGAAACGCGCAACATGACACCAATCAGCGGAACAAACCGTGTCGCGGGTGGTGGTGTTTCTGGATCTGCCAACAAAGCAGAAAACCTGGAACTGGTTGCTCAGTACCAGTTTGACTTCGGTCTGCGTCCATCCATTGGTTACGTTCAGACCAAGGGCAAAGATATCGAAAACGGTATTGGCAACGAAGACCTGGTTAAATACATCGACGTGGGCGCGACCTACTACTTCAACAAAAACATGTCGACGTTTGTTGATTACAAAATTAACCAACTGGATAAAGACAACAAGCTGGCACTTAACAACGATGACATCGTTGCAGTCGGCCTGACTTACCAGTTCTGATGAATCTGAGTCTTGCCTGACGAGAGGGACGGTCGAGGGATTGACGGCCCGCGTGATGGACAGACTTAGTGCTTTACCCTCAATGTGAATGTGTCTGTTAAAAGGGCGAGTTGCAAAACTCGCCCTTTCCTTTTGTGTTCCGTCCCACCGCTCTGTCCGCTTTCCGGCACGTCGATGCGTAGGCAAACGTTCCCGCCCGGCCTATAAAAAAAGGCCCCCGCAGGGGCCTGATGTCAGGCGCTGAGTTTTATCGGTTTTTCATCAAAGTCACTGGCTGGCACCAGATCCAGTTCAAACTCTTTCAGCATCGTTTTTAAACGGCCGTGGAAATTACGTAAGGTTTCTTCCACGCGGGCATTGTTATCTTTGCCTTTGATCGTGGCAACTGACCAGTCGCCTTCTTTATCAAACAGGCCGATGTGATAAACGTAGGTAAAGTGATCGGCTTGCGCTTCCAACTCCATCCACCAGCCCCAAAATTCACGCAACTCGGGCGCAGGCTTTACATTCACGCAGGCAGCCAGGCAGTCGAAGAAAAAACGGGTTTCGCTACACTTTCCATCGCGTATGTAAGGTCCCAGTTCCGTGAAGCGTTTAAGCAGGCGACTGCGGGGATGACCACTCGGTAACGTCATGCTAATTCTCCATAAGGACAGGCTTGATATTCCGAACCGTAGCAGCCGTGCTGCACTCTCTTTTGACGATCCGAATGATTCCAGCTAGTAGTTGTAGCAAACACTGTAAATTTTGCCAGCTATCTTTTCAAACGCTGGGCCAGCCAATCGCAGATTTCATTAAGCCCTTTATCAAAACTGGCGATGACCGGTTTTACGGGAATTAACAAGGCTTTACCTTGCGACGAGGAGTTAGCGATTAATTTGCTCTCTTCCTCGGGGCTGAAGAGATCGTTCGGCCAGTGTGCAGACAGCATCGGCGTTGACGTTCTTCGTCCCAGAAGCCCCTGATTTTTCAGCGAGTAGCTGAGCAACTCAGCCCGTAATGCGCTGTCCGTTGTGCCAGTCATGCCAAGTCGGCTCGCAAGCATGTCCATGTACATATCCGGCACCTTGTTCTGCAGCGTGGCCTGCGTCAGCAGACTATGCACAATCGGCCCCAGACAGGCCACCGCCCGCAGCCGCGGTGCTTCCAGATAGGCCAGACGAACCGCGACATTCGCGCCAAAGCGGAAGCCCAGCGCGGCAACGCGCGTATGATCGATCCACGGTACGGACGCCAGATCGCGCAGTACCTGCTGATGCAGAAAGCTGGTGTCCTGGCTGAGCTTCCACTTCATTGAATTCCCGACGGAAGGCATATCAAGCGTCAACATGGCGATACCACGCGGTGCCAGATAGTCATGGAACAGACGATAATGATCGGTTTGCAGCGAATCCAGCGCACCACAAAACATCACCGTGGGATAAGGTGCCTCCACAGCAGGCGGCATGTGCAGAAAACCACTGACCGGGCTACCGCCTTCAATGGGGAAGGTCAGCGTTTTGAGTTCTCCGGGTAGCCGGCGGGTTGCCTCGTCATAAGCGCGGCTGGCGAGCGTTTGTGCCTGATCAGCCAGTTCATCGCCTTTGATATAAGGATACGCCGCCACGCTATAGAGGTGAGACGCATGAAGCCAGTCATGACCGGCCCGATCGTGTTCACTTTCGTTCGCCTCAAGCGCCCGCTGCTGCCAGAAGCCCGCCTGCCTGCTCCACTCGAAATTCCAGTTGCCATTACGGTAACCAATGACCGTATCCAGCAGCGCCGGATGGGTGTGCTCAGCGTCGCTGATTGCGATACGCGCCAGCACCTCGCTGACCTCCTGCGATGGCAAACCACGCCAGGCCCACATCAACTTGTTAAGCATGCGATACCAGCCACGCTGGCTATCGCCATCCAGGGCGGAGTGCACCTCATGCGTGGCGTGACGACGCAGTCGTACCAGAGATGAGGTTTCGGGGTGTTTAAAACGAGGCTTGAACAGCTCAACGCTCAGGTTTTTGCCAGGCATGTTACCTCTCTGACAGCATTAACAGCGGTAAGTAAGTGTACTGTACCGCAAAACAAGTCGCGAGGCGTAGAAAGCACAACGCCCGGAAAACCGGGCGTTGTTTGTGTTACATCAATCAGCTTTTCACAATCGGCGGAATGTAAACCACGCCCATGTCCCACGGCTGCTCAATCCAGGTGTTCTGCGGAATATCAACAACATAATCGTCCACCAGCTCGCGACCAGCAGGCTTAGCAAAGATGGTGCAGAAACGGGCTTTTGGGTACATTTCGCGGATGGCTTGTGCGGTGCCGCCGGTATCAACCAGGTCGTCAATAACGATAAAGCCTTCACCGTCGCCTTCAGCGCGTTTCAGGACTTTCATTTCACGCTGGTGATCGTGGTCATAGCTGGAAATACACACGGTATCGACATAGCGAATACCCAGTTCACGTGCCAGCAGCGAAGCCGGTACCAGACCGCCGCGGCTGACTGCAATAATGCCTTTCCACTGTTCAACAGGAAGCAGGCGTTGAGCCAGTTTGCGGGCATGAATCTGCAGCATGTCCCAGGTAACAACGTATTTTTCGCTCATAAATAGGTATCCCAGCCAGTCAGTGTGGCTTAAAAAATGTGCAACGGGGAAAAGGTTGCGCGAGATTATAAGGACATGACGCGCTAAAAACCAGCACCTGGCTTCTGGTTGCGGTTTTTTAGCGCGTTGAATAACACACCGAGTCAGAAACAGTGATATTCTCGCCCTATCTCGTCAGTTCTCTGACGGCGATCTTTTACTGGAACTTCGCAATGTCCGGCCCGGCCGGCGCACTGACACAGGAGACTTGTCGTGTCTGAATTGTCCCAACTCTCTCCACAGCCACTGTGGGATATTTTCGCTAAGATTTGCTCTATTCCGCATCCCTCTTTCCATGAAGAAGCGCTGGCAAGCTATATCGTTGGCTGGGCCAAAGAACAAGGTTTCTGGTGTGAGCGCGATCAGGTAGGCAATATTCTGATCCGTAAACCGGCCACGCCAGGCATGGAAAAACGCACGCCGGTTGTGCTGCAGGCCCACCTTGATATGGTGCCGCAGAAAAACAACGACACCGTACACGACTTCACCAAAGATCCTATTCAGCCTTATGTTGATGGCGAGTGGGTCAAAGCGCGCGGTACGACGCTGGGTGCCGACAACGGTATTGGTATGGCATCTGCGCTGGCCGTTCTGGCGGACAGCAGCCTGACCCACGGTCCGCTGGAAGTGTTGTTAACCATGACCGAAGAAACCGGCATGGATGGCGCGTTTGGCTTACAGCCAGGCTGGCTGCAGGCGGATATTTTGATCAACACCGATTCGGAAGAAGAAGGTGAGATCTATATGGGTTGCGCAGGTGGTATCGACTTCGTCACCACGCTTCCGCTGACGCGTGAGGCGGTGCCGGCTTCCCACGAAAGCCTGAAGCTGACCCTGAAAGGCCTGCGTGGCGGTCACTCCGGCGCGGATATCCACATGGGCCTGGGCAATGCGAACAAATTGCTGGCGCGTTTCCTGGCGGCCCATGCGGCAGAGCTGGATCTTCGTCTGGTTGAATTCACCGGTGGTACGTTGCGTAATGCAATCCCACGTGAAGCCTTTGCCACCGTGTCTGTCGACAGCAGCAAAGTAGACAGCCTGAAATCGGCCGCCGCCGGCTTCCTGGCTGCGTTGCAAAATGAACACGGCGTAAAAGAGAAGAACATTGCCTTTGTCAGCGAGCCGGTTGCCCATCAGGGTGACGCGCTAACCACAGAGAGCCGTGACCGCTTCCTGAATCTGCTGAACAGCACGCCAAACGGTGTTATCCGTAACTCAGACGTCGCCAAAGGCGTGGTCGAAACCTCGCTGAATGTGGGTGTGGTCACGATGGAGGCAGATAAAGCAGAAATTAACTGCCTGATTCGCTCACTGATCGATACCGGGCGTGATTACGTCGTGCAGATGCTGACCTCACTCGGTCAGTTGGCAGGCGCACAAACGAAGCCAAAAGGTGGCTATCCCGGCTGGCAGCCAGACGCGGACTCGCCGATTATGGCGCTGACCCGTGAAACCTATGTCGCGCTGTTTAATAAGACGCCTAACATCCAGGTGATTCACGCAGGTCTGGAATGCGGCCTGTTCAAAAAGCCTTATCCTGACATGGATATGGTTTCGATTGGACCAACGATTACCGGCCCTCACTCACCTGATGAGCAGGTGCATATCGAGAGCGTGGGGCTTTACTGGAAACTGCTGACAACGCTGCTGAACGTGATACCTGAAAAGTAATTCAGGCGCGTTAATCTCTCTGAGGGTTTATGTTCAACATAAACCCTTTTTTTATCGGCTATTTCGGCCTGACGTCCTTTCATCGCCAGCCACTAAGCATTAGCTTTCGCCACCGCCCGCTAAAACAGTAAAAAGCGTTTATCCGCCCCCCAGATTGACATTTTCTGTCGTGCTGCCGGTGCAATAATGTCCCAAAGCCAACCTTTCTCTGACAACGGCATCAGGTCATCTGTGTACCGGAGAGCCGTTCTTCACAACGTGATTAGAGGGTGCATGAAGACGTTATTGCTCACCAAACAGGAAGTCAGTCAGCTCATCAGCACCGACGACGTGATTGATGCGGTGGAAGAAGCCTATAAAGCCTTCAACAGCAATCTGGTGGAACAGCCGGCTTATATCGGTTTGCACCTTCCCGCGCCGCGTGGGGAAATAGACTTTAAAACCAGTTATTACAAAAGCAACGAACTGATTTCGATGAAAGCCTCCTCTGGCCCCTTTCCACAGAACCCTGTGGAATATGGCCTGCCGAGCGGCATGGGAACGGTAATATTGTTTGATGCCCGGACCTGTGCGCTGTGCTGCGTGATGGATGGTAGCCTGATTACCGGTCTGCGCACTGGCGCATCGGGTGCCGTTTCCGTGAAGGCACTGGCACGCACAAGCGCCAAAAAATTGACGATGATTGGCACAGGTAATCAGGCCAGGATGCAGGTAAGAGCCATCGCCAGGGTTATGCAAATTGAAGAGATCCATGCCTGGAGCCGCACGCCAGCATCCCGGCTGGCCTTTAAAAATGATATTGAAAGCGAGTTTGGTATCCCGGTCACTGTGGCGGATTCCTGCCAGGCGGCGGTAGCGCAAGCCGATATCTTGATTACAACGACCCGGGGCAAAGGGCCGCTGCTCGAAGCCAGCTGGATTAAGCCTGGCACACATATCATCGCCATTGGCACCGACCAGCAGGGTAAACAGGAATTTGATCCTCACATTTTCAGCCGGGTAAAAGTGGTCGTGGACTCCCTGTCTCAGTGCACGCAAAAGGGTGAAACCTGGCACGGGCTGAACAGGAATATCATCCGTGAAAACGACATTCATGCTGAAATCGGTGAGATATTACTGGGGAAGAAGCCAGGCAGAGAAAGCGAGGAGGAAATTACCTTTTTTGACTCCACCGGCCTTTCCATACAGGACAACACGACCGCCGGTAGAATTTACCGCAATGCCCTCGAAAAAGGTGTCGGTACGTATTTTGCATTTTTTGAATAACGTTTTTCCTTCAGATAAAGGTAACCGTGATGACGCATCAGTATCCGACCCTGCAAGATATTCATGAAGCGCAACAGCGTATCGCTGCGCATATTCGTCACACACCGTTGTTGCGCGCCGATAAAATCGAAAAGCAGGTGGGCTGCCAGCTTTATCTCAAGCCGGAGACGCTGCAAATTACCGGTGCGTTTAAAATTCGCGGTGCGCTAAATAAAGTGCTCTCCCTGCCCGTTGAGGCTTTTGCCAACGGTATTATTTCCAGTTCGTCAGGCAATCATGCTCAGGGTCTGTCGTACGCAGCCAGAATGCTGGGTGTAAAAGTTGTCCTGGTCTTGCCGGTCACCACGCCAAAAATCAAAATCGAGAATACCCGCGCGCTGGGAGCAGAGATTATTTTGTTTGATGGCGACAACGCCTCGCGCTGGAAAGAAGTGTATGAAATTGCCGAAGCCAATAACTATGCGGTGGTGCATGGCTTTGAAGATCCGATGGTCATGGCCGGACAGGGTACGATCGGTTGCGAAATATTAGATGATTTACCGGATGTGGATACCGTCATTGTGCCGCTGGGCGGCGGCGGTCTGCTTTCTGGTGTCGCCACGGCGCTGAAAGAAACCCGTCCGGCGGTCAGAGTCATTGGCGCTGAGCCGGCCCTGACGCCTAAATATTATCAAAGCCGGATCAATAAACAGCCTACTTCCCTGCCGCTGCAAAACACCATCGCTGACGGATTAAGACTTAGCGTACCAGGACGCAATCCCTACCCGATTATTGAGAAGTATGTAGACGAGATTATTCTGGTGGATGAAGAACACATTATTCAGGGCATGCGCGTTCTTGCCAGGGATGCAAAATTAATTGCGGAACCGGCGGCCTCAATTGGTCTCGGTGCACTACTGGCGGGTTCGGTGAGTCTGAAACCCGACGAGAAAGTCTGCGTCCTGCTGACGGGCGGAAACTGGGATCTGGCCGACTTAGCCGAGGTCTACGCACTGAAATAACCGGTTCTGTCACCCTGTTCTGCAGGTTAACACCTTATCTGAAGCCTTACCCTGTCTGCCACATTCAATAAATCTCCCTTGAATCGTGAAAGCGCATGACTGACTTAACAATTTTCGGTTAGTCATTCGCAGCATAATCCGCTGGGGGAATGCCGCTTCCTACCGCTAAATCACCAACTTACTGCGCTTAACCAGCTTTAGCCGCCATTATGTCCAGATGTCTGGATGGCTAATAAGTTTCTGTGCTAACTTATGCGCTTTCGGCTGTTGCCGTGCCTGATGCTTCAGGAAAAAATGTGGTCAGTGACTTTAATGGAGATCCCTGCAATGCATGCTTTAAATCGCCTTGAGATGCGTAACATCTCCATCGATTTTGGCGGATTTGCCGCGTTAACGTCGGTGGATTTTCTGAGTGAAGGTCACTCGATTCATGCGCTGACCGGGGCCAATGGGGCCGGTAAATCCACGCTGATGGCAGTGCTGTCAGGTGCACATAGTCACTACAGCGGTGAGATTCTCCTGGACGGTAAACCGGTTTCGATTCGCAGCCCGCGGGACGCCAAACAGTTGGGTATTCACCTTGTTCAGCAGGAGGTGGATGTGGCATTAGTGCCACAGCTCAGCGTAGCGGAAAACATTCTGTTGGATCAGTTAGCAGAGCCAGGTCACGGTTTCCGCTGGAGCGATATTCGTCGCCGGGCTCGCCATCTGCTGGCCCAGCTGGATGCATCAATAGATGTTAAACGCCCGGTAGAGCGCTGCTCGCTGGCGGAAAAGCAGCAAATTCTGCTGGCCAGAGCCCTCTCCCATCACTGCCGCTTTCTGATTCTTGACGAACCCACTGCGCCGCTCGACCAGCACGAGAGCGAACGCCTGTTCGCTGTCGTCCGTCGTCTGCAAACCAGCGGCATAGGTGTCGTGTTTATTTCTCACCGTATCCACGAGCTGAAGGCCATTTGCGACCGCCTGACGGTGCTGCGCGATGGACGACTGATTGAAAGCGGCCCGATGGCGGCGCTGAGCGGTGAGCAGATTGTTGAAAAAATGCTGGGGCATCCGTTAACCGATATCTATCCACCGCGGCGTCCACCTCAGCCGCAGCCCGTGATCATGGCGGTGGACGGTTTGCATGATGAACACCTGCTGCAGGATATTTCACTGCGTTTGCATAAAGGCGAGATTCTGGGCATTGCCGGTCTGGCGGGCGCGGGGAAAACCGAACTGTGCAAGGCGCTGTTTGGTGCCAGTAAGAGCCGCGTTTCACGCGGTGAGTTGCACGGTAAACGCTGGAAGCCGCGATCGCCACACGACTCGGTGCAACAGCGCATGGCGCTGGTGCCTGAAGAGCGCCGTAAAGAAGGCATTTTTATTGATGAGTCGGTGGCGATGAACCTCAGCATCAGCGCAGACGACAGCTTTTCCCGCTGGAGCCTGTTTGGTCATCGTCAGGCCTGGCGCTGGGCAGAAGCGGTGATTCGCCGCCTCAGCGTGCGTACCACGGGCCCGGCGCAGCAACTGCGTCGGCTCTCTGGTGGCAATCAGCAGAAAGTGGCGATTGGCAAATGGTTGCGCAATAACGCCGATGTGCTGATTTTTGATGAACCGACCAAGGGCGTGGACGTAAAAGCGAAAACAGAGCTGTTCACGCTGATCAGCAACCTTGCCCATGAAGGCAAAGGCATTATTTACGCCTCTGGCGAATTTTCTGAACTGGTCGGCTTATGCGACCGTATTTGTGTGCTCTGGGATGGACGTATTGTGGCGGAGTTAGAGGGACGGCAAGCCACAGAAGAGACACTTTTGCTCTATTCCACCGGAGGAACCCCTGCGTGAGCAGTAGTAAAGACTTATCCCTGAAGCCAGCATCTTCCTCGCTGCGCCATCAGCTGTTCGATTTCCTGTATAAGTGGGGCATGCTGCTAACGGTGGTGATATTGATCGCCGCTTTTGGTTTGGCTTCCGACAGTTTTCTGGAGCCGAACAATATCATCAATATTTTACGCTCCATCGCCATCGTAACCGTCATTGCGGTGGGCGTATCCGTTTCGCTGACCGTCGGCGGCTTCGATCTGTCCGTTGGTTCTACCGCCTCACTGGCCAACGCCCTGGTGATTTCGCTATTCGTCTGGTACGGCTTTGATACGACGGCGGCCATTGCCATCACGCTGGTGCTTTGTACATTGGTCGGGCTGTTCAATGCGTTTCTGATCGTGGTGCTGCGGATTCCCGACATGCTGGCGACACTGGCCACCCTGTTTGTGATTCAGGGCGTGGCAATGACCTACAGTTTTGGTGGCTCCATTACGGAAAATATGGTGCTGCCAAGCGGTGATATGGCTGAAGGCACAATTCCGGCAACGTTTAACCTGCTGGGTCAGGTGCCGACAATCGTTATTATCATGCTGGTCGTCACGGTCGTGGCACAGCTCGCATTATCTTTGACAAAGCACGGTCGGCGCATGTACGCGCTGGGCGGTAATCCCGAGGCAGCCAGGCTTTCCGGTATTCGCACGACACGTTATCGCGTACTGGCCTACGTCATCGCGTCATTGTTAGCCGGGCTGGGCGGTATTTTACTGGCATCACGCATCGGATCGTCGCAGGTTAACGCGGGTGGCGGTTATCTGATGGATGCGGTTGCGGCAGCCTGGATCGGCCTTTCTCTGGCCGGTTCCGGTAAGCCGAATGCGCTGGGTACGCTGGTGGGTGCCGTCATTCTTGGCGTGCTGCAAAACGGTCTGGTGATGCTGTCGGTCCCCTATTACGCCATGGACATTATCAAAGGGCTGGTGCTGGCATTAGCACTGGCTATCACTTACGTACAGCGCCGCTAAGGCGCATCCCCAACTGGAGTTAAGAATAATGAAAAAGATAACACTCTCGCTGCTGGCATTCAGCCTGTTAAACGCCAGTGCAGCGTTTGCCGACACCGTCACGCCGGTTCCTGCCGCTATCGCTAACCATGAAGGCCCGATACGCATTGCCGTCATCCGTAACCTTGGCTCAGACGACAACACCACACAGTTTGTTGCGGGAGCCATTCAGCAAGGCCGCCAGTTAGGCTTTAAAGTCAGTACGTTTCTCAGCAACGGCGACGATGCGCGCTTTCAGGATTTCGTGAATCAGGCGATCAGCCAGAAATACGACGGTATTGTGCTGTCCCACGGCAAAGCGCCGTACGCCAGTGCGCTGGTAAAACGCATTGCGGACGCCGGCATTAAGGTATCGGTATTTGATACGCCCGTGGACAACCCGATTCCGGGTGTCACGGTCACCGCGCAGGATGATGCGTCTCTGGCCCAGTTGTCGCTGGGACAGTTAATCAAGGATTTCAACGGCAAAGCCAACATTGTTAAATTATGGGTTGCCGGTTTCCCGCCGATGGAACGTCGTCAGGTTGTTTATGAGAAATTGCTGAAAGAGAACCCTGGCATTCATCAACTTGAGTCGATTGGCGCGGTATCAACGGATGTTCAGGGCGACACCGCCAATAAAGTTGGCGCTATCCTGGCGAAATACCCTAAAGGCAAGATTGACGCCATCTGGGGTGCATGGGACGCGTTCAGCCAGGGCGCTTACAAAGCGCTGCAGGAAAATGGCCGTACAGAGATCAAACTGTACAGCATCGATGTCTCGAATCAGGACTTGCAGTTGATGCGTCAGAAAGGCAGCCCGTGGGTACAGACTGTCGCGGTCGATCCTAAAACCATCGGGGCCGTCAATATGCGCCTGGTGGCAAACAAGATTGCCGGTGAAACCACGCCAGCTACCTATGAATTTAAAGCCGCTTCGATTTCTCAGCAGGCGCTTAACAGCCATCCTGGTGCGGTGAACGTAGCGTCGTTGAACAAAATCATTCCAGGCTGGGGCAGTAATGAGGATTTCGTCCAGCCATGGTTTGCGACGCTGGAAGCAAAATATAAGAAGTAAGGGCTGGCGCCTGGGCGGGTGGCGTTCATGGCATGAACGTGGCTTTGGATGGTGGCCTGGGCGGCGGCGTTCATTGCATGAACATGGCTTTGCCTTCCTGGGCGGCATCCAGTCATGTAACTCTGAGAAGGTTTCGCTCGCCAGGCGGCGGGCAGTTTCAGCCCGCCCCGTGCGGGCGACCGACAAGGGGCCGCCAGTCGCCGCGGCCCCTTGACCCCGGGCTGCCGGGTTGCCGGGTTGCCAGCCTGAGCGGCGTTCAGTCATAAAGCTCCGGGAAGGTTTCGCTCGCCAGGCGGCGGGCAGTTTCAGTCCGCCCCGTGCGGGCGACCGACAAGGGGCCGCCAGTCGCCGCGGCCCCTTGACCCCGGGCTCCCGTCCTGCCCACCCGCCGCTGCGCGGTCCCTTCGCGGCTTCAGGATTTCTGCCGGACCGCCAGGACGCGCCATCCCTGGCGCGGCCTGGCTTTCGCCGACGTCCTGTCGGCTCATCCGGAAATCCTGCATCCGCTCAGCGGGACGGGAAGGCCGGCCCACTCCCCCGCTTTGATACCTGTGCCAAAACTACTTTCCGCGTCGCTTCAGATGCCAGAAAAGCATCACAGCCCATTTTTGTTTCATCAGACTTCCACTGTATCCCTTTAATAACAGGCGAAGCCGGTCTTTGGGAAAAATATACGCCCTCACAGGCGAGGGTTTGCTGGAGGCATCCGGCGCGCTGAGGAGAGAACGGAGGCCAGGACGGCGCGGCAGGGACGCCGCGACGAGGACGGCTGCGCCACGGAGGGCGCATCCGGACGGTCCGTCAGGCCGCAGTGAGTGACGAAGGGACAGCGACGGCTGCCGGACGCCTGGCGGGCGGAACATACTCAGTGCAAAACCGTAGCGCCCGGCCGCGCAGAATATGCTCAGCGGCAAAACCGTATCCCAACCGCCTCGCAGGCGGAACATGCTCAGAGCAAAACCGCATCGCCCGGGCCAGCCGGGCAGAACCAAAGCAAACCCCATCCCCGCCAACGGCGGCCCCCCCCTATAATCCCAGCAGCAGTTGCCGCTCCAGTTGCGGGTCCACCAGCGTCACATGCAATCCCACCAGCCGCACGCCGCGTCCAGCACGGCGCTCATCCCAGGTTTTACGCGCCACGGCAATCATGTCGTCTTTATTCAGCACCGGCCAGACATGCTCCTGGGTCGTCTGCTGAAAGTCACTGAACTTCAGTTTCACTCCCTGACGCGCAATATGCTTATCGGGCCGTATCTGAGTTAAGCGCCGATCAAGCTCGGCATAGAGGTAATCAATAATCTCCAGGCAGCGTTCCCAACTGTCGATATCGTCAGCCAGCGTGCGCTCAACGCCCAGCGATTTACGTTCGCGTTCAACCACCACACCGCGTTCATCAATACCGTGGCTGCGCTCCCATAAGATCCGACCAAATTTACCGAAGCGCTTAAGCAGTAACGCCAAATCGGCTTTTTGCACATCACCGCAGGTATGTAATCCCAGCTCTTCCAGCTTTTTTGCCGACACTTTTCCCACACCGGGAATTTTCGCCAACGGCAACGCCAGTAAAAAATCAGACATCTGTGCAGGAGTAATGACAAACTGGCCATCAGGCTTGTTTAAGTCAGAAGCAATTTTGGCGAGAAATTTAATCGGTGCGATGCCCGCAGAGGCCGTGAGTTGGGTTTCCCGATAGATAGTGGCGCGGATTTCCTGGGCAATCAGCGTAGCTGATCCCTGACAGTGCGTGCTGTCGGTGACATCCAGATAGGCTTCATCCAGCGACAGTGGCTCGATGAGGGAGGTAAAACGTGAAAAGATGGCGCGAATCTGGCTGGATGCCTCTTTGTAGACTTCGTAGCGCCCGGGTAATAAACGCAGATGAGGACATAGCTTCAGCGCCATGCCCGTTGGCATCGCACTGCGCACGCCATATTTGCGTGCCGGATAGTTAGCGGTACTGATCACTCCGCGCCGATCGCGGCTGCCGCCAATCGCCATGGGAATATCGCGCAATGAAGGGTCATCACGCATTTCCACTGCGGCAAAAAAGCAGTCCATATCGACATGAATGATCTTACGCATCGCCCCTCCAGCACTGGATAAGTATACAGTCCAAAGAGGCTTGTGCAATATTTCTTGCAGTTGCTAACAAACTTTACAAATTTTCGGCGCTATTCCGTCAAAGAAATGGACATTTTGCTCTGCGCTGTATTGCTAAAAAAACACACAATGTTTAATGTTGCGCTGCGGTAGCGGAAAGTTCCGATAATGCAAACAGAGGCGCACTTATCGCGCCGTTGTTCTTCTTCACTTCAAGGTGTACACAGCATGGGCAAAATCGCACTTCTGTTTGCGATGATTTTACTGCCAGCCCTCAGCATGGCAATGACTCCTGAGCCGGTTCAGCCACTGGCGCCGGTGAGCAAAGAATTAAAGAAACAGTTAATCGGTACGCCGGTTTATATTCAGATCTTCAAGGAAGAGCGTACCCTTGAGCTGTACGGCAAGATTGGCAACGAATATCGCTTACTGGATACCTATCGCATCTGCAACTTTTCTGGCGGCCTGGGGCCAAAACGTCGTGAAGGCGATTTTAAAAGCCCGGAAGGTTTTTACAGCGTAAAAATGAATCAGCTAAAGCCGGACAGCCGTTTCTATCGCGCGATTAATATTGGCTTCCCCAATCAATACGATCGCGACCAGGGCTACAGCGGTAACTATTTAATGATTCATGGCGACTGTAAGTCTATCGGCTGCTATGCCATGACCAATGCCTATATGGATGAGATTTTCACCTATGTGAATGCGGCATTACGTAATGGTCAGCAGGAAGTGAATATTGCCATTTATCCGTTTCGCATGACCGACAGCAATATGCAGCGTCATCGCTATTCCACCTATGCGGATTTCTGGAAGCAACTTCAGCCCGGCTACACCTACTTTGCGCAGTATCATCAGCCGCCGACCGTGAATGTGACCAGCGGCAGATATGTGATGAACAGCAGCCCGGTGATCACCCAACCTGAAGCGGCATCCCAGTCATTCCTGGCGCTCTCCAAGGTAAAATAATGCCCATTCGCCTGGCACAATTCGGTGCCAGGTTTCATTTCCCGTCAGCGGTTGTGTGGCAATGACGGTCACTATATCGTTCGCGCTGGTGTGTTTCTGGAAATCAATCTCCACGTCCTGATCAAGCAGCTGCGCCCGACCAAAAGGTGCACGGCGGGTAATCCAAAACAGATTGGTTGAGCAGAATGCCATTAAGTAGCGACCATCCGACAGCAGCATATTAAATACGCCTTTCTGCCGCAGCTCACCCGCCAGCTCCCCAATGTAGCGAAAGACTGCAGGCCAGTTCCCCGGCGTGCGTGGATAGCGCGTGGCCAGCTTATGCAGAATCCAGCAAAATGCCTTCTCGCTGTCGGTTTCCCCTACCGGACGAAACGTCCCGGTCTCCAGTTGCCTGTAGCCTTTAAGCTGCCCGTTGTGTGCATAAGTCCAGTGACGGCCCCATAATTCCCGGGTAAACGGATGCGTATTCTCCAGGGAGACCGGTCCACGATTCGCCTGGCGAATATGTGCCACGACCGAATGAGATTTAATTGGATATTCCTGCACCAGACGCGCAATAGGGGAATTAAAACTCGGTAAGGGATCTTTAAAGGTGCGGCAGCCTTTATCTTCATAAAACGTAATGCCCCAGCCGTCTTTATGCGGCCCTGTTCCGCCGCCACGCTGCACCAATCCGGTAAAACTGAAACAAATATCGGTGGGAACATTGGCGCTCATCCCGAGCAATTCGCACATAGCAACCGCCTTATGTCAAAACGCCTCCTGTCGACCAGGAGGCCAGTCGTGCTGTTACCTGACCATCTCTTTTTCAATCAGCAGCATCAGGATATGGATCACTTTGATATGGATCTCCTGAATGCGATCAGCATAACCAAAATGCGGTACACGAATTTCAATGTCCGCGCTGCCCGCCATCTTACCGCCATCTTTGCCGGTCAGGGTGATCACTTTCATGCCCTGCGCGCGCGCGGCTTCAACAGCCTTGATGATATTGGCAGAGTTACCCGAGGTAGAGATCCCCAGCAGCACGTCGCCTGCGCGCCCTACCGCTTCAACATAACGGGAAAAAACGTGGTCATAGCCAAAATCGTTACTCACGCAGGAAAGATGGCTGACGTCTGAAATGGCAATAGCCGGGTATCCAGGACGATTTTCACGGTAGCGGCCGGTGAGTTCTTCCGCAAAATGCATCGCATCACAGTGAGAGCCACCGTTGCCGCAGGAAAGCACTTTGCCGCCCGCTTTAAAGCTGTCAGCCAACATCACCGCAGCCCGCTGGATGGTGTGAATGTTCGCGTCGTCACTCAAAAAGTTATTCAACGTCTCTGCAGCCTCGTTCAGCTCTGAACGAATAATGTCCTGATACATAGACTTGTCCTTTGTAGGGGAGGTTAATCGCAGCAAGTTTAACGGAATGGCTGACGCGCGCAAAGCACCACACAGCCAGATACCGCATGCCCAGCGTTTTTTCGCGCCTGCTGTTTTCATCCAACGCGCTGTTTGGCTGATTTTGTGAGTCAGGTTGTAATTGCGATGTAAAAAAATTGATAAATGCCAGCATCTGATTTACACCTCTACTCATAACAGGTCAGACCTCTTACTACTTAACGGAGCACTTCATTATGATGGTTGTCTCGATTCTTGCGACAGTGGTGCTAATTGGCGCGCTGTTTTATCACCGCCTCTCTCTGCCCCTCAGCAGCGCAATTCTCCTGCTGTGGACTGCAGCGATGGCGGCGGCCCACCTTTGGACGCCCTGGCTGCTGTTACCGCTGGCGATTATTCTGCTGCCGCTGAACCTGACCAGTATGCGCCGCAAACTGTTTTCCCAACCGATGCTGCAACGCTTCCAGAAAGTGATGCCGCCAATGTCACGCACAGAGAAAGAGGCGATTGACGCGGGCACCACCTGGTGGGAAGGCGATCTGTTCCAGGGCAAACCCGACTGGCAGAAACTGCATAACTATCCACAACCGCGCCTGACACCGGAAGAGCAGGCCTTTATCGATGGCCCAGTGGAAGAAGCCTGCCGCATGGCAAATGATTTCCAGATCACCCATGAGCTGGCTGATATGCCGCCAGAACTGTGGGCATATCTGAAAGAGCACCGCTTCTTCGCCATGATCATCAAAAAAGAGTACGGCGGGCTGGAATTCTCTGCCTATGCACAGGCGCGCGTGTTGCAAAAACTGTCGGGCGTATCGGGTATTCTGGCGATTACCGTGGGCGTACCTAACTCACTCGGCCCGGGCGAACTGCTGCAACATTACGGTACGGAAAAACAGAAAGACCACTATTTACCGCGTCTGGCCCGGGGAGATGAAATTCCCTGTTTCGCGCTGACCAGCCCGGAAGCCGGTTCAGATGCCGGTGCGATTCCCGATACGGGTGTGGTCTGCATGGGCGAGTGGCAGGGCCAGCAGGTGCTGGGCATGCGCCTGACCTGGAACAAGCGCTATATCACGTTAGCCCCTATCGCTACCGTGCTGGGTCTGGCATTTAAACTCTCCGATCCAGAGCATTTGCTGGGCGAGAAAGAGGAGCTGGGCATTACCTGTGCCCTGATCCCGACCAGCACGCCAGGTGTGGAAATCGGTCATCGCCACTTCCCTCTCAACGTGCCGTTCCAGAATGGCCCAACCCGTGGCAAAGACATTTTTGTTCCTATTGATTTCATCATTGGTGGCCCGGAAATGGCCGGTCAGGGCTGGCGGATGCTGGTGGAATGTCTGTCGGTCGGTCGTGGCATCACGCTGCCGTCAAACTCAACGGGCAGCCTGAAAAGTGTGGCGCTGGCGACCGGTGCTTATGCTCACATCCGTCGTCAGTTCAAGCTGTCTATCGGCAAAATGGAAGGCATCGAAGAGCCGCTGGCACGAATCGCAGGTAATGCTTATGTGATGGACGCAGCCGCAACGCTGATTACCACCGGGATTATGCAGGGTGAGAAACCCGCCGTGCTGTCAGCCATTGTGAAATACCACTGTACCCACCGCGCCCAGCAGTCGATCATCGATGCTATGGATATCGCGGGCGGTAAAGGCATCATGCTGGGCGACAGCAACTTCCTGGCGCGTGCCTATCAGGGCGCACCTATCGCTATCACGGTGGAAGGCGCGAATATCCTGACCCGCAGCATGATTATCTTTGGTCAGGGCGCGATTCGTTGCCATCCTTATGTCCTGCAGGAAATGGCTGCCGCTGCCAGCAACGATGTTGCGGCCTTTGATAAAGCGCTGTTCAGCCATATTGGTCACGTAGGCAGCAATGCGATGCGCAGCCTGTGGCTGGGCCTGCTTGGCGGACGCACCAGCGCTGCGCCTACCCGCGATGCCACGCGTCGCTATTATCAGCACATGAACCGCATCAGTGCCAACCTGGCGTTGCTGTCAGATGTCTCTATGGCGGTGTTAGGCGGCAGTCTGAAACGTCGCGAACGCATGTCCGCCCGTCTGGGTGATGTGCTGAGCCAGCTCTATCTGGCATCTGCCACCCTGAAACGTTATGACGATGAAGGGCGTCACGAGGCGGATTTACCGCTGGTGCAGTGGGGCGTGCAGGATGCGCTGAATAAGGCAGAAAAAGCCATGGACGATCTGCTGAGCAACTTCCCGAATCGTCTGGTGGCTGGGGTGATCCGACTGGTGGTGTTCGCCGGTGGTCAGCACTGCCCTGCTCCATCCGATCGCCTTGACCATAAACTGGCAAAAATGCTGCAGGTGCCTTCCGCAACGCGCTCGCGCCTGGGTCGCGGTCAGTATCTGGAACCGAGCCAGCATAACCCAGCAGGTCAGTTAGAGCAGGCACTGCAGGATGTGATGGCGGCAGAAGTGATTCACGACCGCCTGTGCAAACAGCATAAAAAACACTTCTCGTTCACCCGACTTGATGCACTGGCAAAACAGGCGCTGGAGAAGGGCTGGATTGACGACAAAGAAGCAGAGGTGTTGAAACGCGCCGAGCAGAGCCGTCTGCGTTCCATTAACGTGGATGAGTTTGAGGCTGATGCGCTGGCCGTTCCGGCCAAGCAGGCTGTCTCTAAGCCCGCCCTCCCCAGCGAGGCGGCATAATCCATCAGGCCGACATCATGTCGGCCTTTTTTTTACCCTGCCTGACGAATGCGGGCAATCAATGCTTCGACATCCTCAACGTGCCCGGCGGCCAGAATCAGCGTGCGGCCCAACGTAATCGCATTACGAATGCAATCGGTGCGCATCTCATCATCCCGAATAAGCTTCATGTCCGCCACGTGCGACATACCCACCGTCCGACGGATCAACTCAGTGCCACAGTAGCCAATGGTATCCGCCCAGACTTTACGCAGAAACGCCTGGGCATAGCCTGGATAAGCCATGGCTACATCCTGCGTCTTGCTTTCTGCCAGCGCCAGGAAACGTGCTGCGAACGTATTCCAGACATCACGCACATCGCTAAGGCGCTGCTCGCGGGCATCAACGGCTTCGCGCGGTGCCAGCAGGCCGGGCAAACCGCAGTAATTAATCAGCAGATTACCCAGCGCGGTGCCAACATCGAAGCCGATTGGCCCAAAATAGCCAAACTCAGCGTCGATCGCTTTGAGGCTCCCGTCAGCCACAAAGATGGAGCCGCTGTGGATATCCCCATGCAGCAAGGCTTCGGCATGGCTAAAGAAACGGTGTTTAAGCCCGGCAACGGCAATACGCAACGCGTCGTCGGTGCGCAGTGAGGCGACCAGCGGCTCCAGCGCTTCAGGATAGCTGTTGCGCTCATGGTCAGTGTAGGGATCGTTGAAGAACAGGTCCTCGGTGATTTCGCACAGTTCCGGGTTGATAAAGCGCGCCACTTCGGCTTTTTTATGGTGCGGGTGCAGAATAAAGTCCGAGGTATGGAACAGCGTCTGGGCCAGGTATTCACCCAGCTGACGAGGTGCTTCAGGATAGTACGCGCCTTTGACCAGCTCACTGCGCCAGATTTGGTGGCTGGAGAGATCTTCCATCACCATCACCGCCAGTTCCGCATCGTAATGCGTCACGTTGACCGTGTGCTGAGGGCAATATTTGTAGTGCTCAACCAGGGTTTGCGCCTCAATGCGGGCGCGATCGAGCGTTAACGGCCACGACTCACCGACACAACGCACGTAGGGTAGCGCCTGCTTGACCACGACGCGGCTTTTCCCCTGATTGTCGTAAATCTTGAAGACCAGATTCAGGTTACCATCGCCGATCTCTTCCGCGCTGCATAAAACAGAAGGATCATCCATGCCGCCAAACGTTTTGGCATATTCCACAGCGTCAGCTGCAGTGAATGTACGGTATTGCGACATTGACCTTTCCTCATCAACAAACGCCGGTGCAAGCCGGACCTGATTAATCTTTCGTAATAAGCCGTTCAGACGTCTATACATCCGTTAAGCATGTTGGCACAATATCCGCCATTAACGCAACATGGAATTCACCAAGAATGCAGACATTCCAAACCACCAGCTTACAGGTTCGCAACAACCAGCTCTGGATACTGGATCAGCAGGCCCTGCCACAGCAACAAAACTGGCTGCCTGCCCATTCGGTCGCGCAGTTGGTTGAACACATTCATGCGCTGCGGGTACGCGGCGCCCCTTTAATTGGCTTGTCTGCCTCGCTGCTGCTGGCGCTACTGGCGGAACAAGGTGAAACGCGCGAGCAGCTGGCGCAGTCACTGGCGATCCTGCGCGCCGCCCGCCCGACCGCGGTCAACCTGATGAATAACCTGGACAGGATGAAGCAGGCGCTGGAAAAACCTGAAAGGGTGGCGAGCCTGGTGGACGAAGCGCTGCGTCTGGTTAATGAAGACAAACAGCTCTGTGAGCGCATCGCTGAAGCCGGAAGCGTGCTGGTCAAACCCGGAAGCCAGCTGTTAACCCACTGCAATACCGGTGGCCTGGCTACCGCGGGCGTCGGCACAGCACTGGGTGTTATCGCGCGCGCGCATCAGCAGGGCAAGGTTCGTAACGTTTGGGTCGATGAAACGCGCCCTTTGTTGCAAGGCGGACGCTTAACGGCGTGGGAACTCGGCGAGCTCGGCGTGCCCTATCATCTGATTACCGACGCGATGGCCGCCAGCCTGATGGCGGCGGGCAACGTCGATGCCATCTGGGTCGGTGCCGATCGCATTGCTGCCAATGGCGACGTTGCCAATAAGATTGGCACCTACAGCCTGGCGGTGCTGGCGCACTATCACGGTATTCCCTTTTACGTTGCCGCCCCGCATACCACGCTGGATCGCCTGTGTCCGACGGGGTCAGCCATTCCTATCGAACAGCGTGCCGCCAGCGAAGTCACCGGCGTTGCTGGTAGCTTCGGTAGCGTGCAGTGGGCACCTGCCGATGCCCGGGTATACAATCCGGCCTTCGACGTCACGCCAGCGGCGCTTATCAGCGGTTGGGTACTGGATACGGGCGTGGTCACCCCACAGCAGGTTCAGGACGGCCTCTTTCAGCCACAGTGATGAGCGATGCTGCTTCCCCACAGGAAGCAGCGCGCTTAACGATACCGGCTTACTTACGCCAGTCGTGGATAGGCATCTGCAATCTTGTCGCCGGTGAAATTGGCAATCCAGCCTTCCTGGTTATCAAAAATGCGGATCGCAGTAAAATGCGGGGACGATCCCATATCAAACCAGTGCGGTGTGCCAGCAGGCACCGAGATCAGGTCGTTCTTTTCGCACAGGATCTGCAAAATTTCACCGTCGAGGTGCAGACAGAACAGCCCTGCGCCCTCGACAAAGAAGCGAACTTCATCTTCGCCGTGCGTGTGTTCCGACAGGAATTTCTGGCGCAGAACGTCCTTCTGCGGGTTATCGGCGCGCATGCTGATCACGTCCCAGCTCTGATAACCTTTCTCGGCCACCAGGCGATCAATGGCATGTTGATAAGCATTGATAACCGTTTCCGCATCCGGGTTTTCCCCCAGATCGCGGTCGGCCTGCCAGCGTTCAAAACGGACGTCTTTGGCATTCAGCCGCGCGCGAATCGCTTCGGCATCGGTGCTGTGCCATATCGGCTGGCTGGGATCGCTATCGCTAAAAATGGTCAGTGCACTCATCTCAAATCGACTCCGGGTTAATCTGGGAAAAATTAGTGACCTGACGATGATGGCTGTCATCATCTGCCGCGTCACGAATCAGCTGCAGCGTGTGCCAGCCGGCCTGCTCTGCTGCGTCCAGCTCCTGATGAATATCAGAAAGAAACAGCAGTTGATCAGCCGGCAAGCCTGTTTGCGCGGCGATGTTCTGATACGACGTCATCTCGCGCTTGGCACCTACGTGAGTATCAAAGTAGCCGCTGAACAAACCAGTAATATCACCTTCATCGCTGTAGCCAAATAACAATTTCTGCGCGGCAACCGAGCCAGAGGAATATATATACAATTTAATACCTTGCGCGTGCCAGGCCGTGAGCGCAGGCAGCACGTCAGGATAAAGATGTCCGGTGAAACTGCCGTTCAGGTAGCCTTCTCGCCAAATCATCCCCTGCAGCGCCTTTAAACCGGTCGATTTGCGATCCGCATCCATGTAAGAAAACAGAATATCAATGACGCCGTTTATATCGGCATCGGGTTGCCCCGCTTCGGCACGCACCGCGTTCAGCGCCTGTTGCACGTCAGTCTGCGCCTGATGCTGGCGAACATAGTCCGCCAGATGCGCACGGGCATAGGGAAACAGAACGTTGTGTACAAAGCGGATATCGCTGGTGGTGCCTTCAATATCGGTAACAATGGCCTTTATCATGCTTTCTCCAGCAGGCGACGTTGGCGCTCGCATTCAAATAAAAATTCCAGACCTTCCAGATGGCGACGGGCTTCAGCGACGTCTTTGCCCCAGCAGGTCAGGCCGTGTCCACGCAGCAGAAAGCCATAGCGCAACGGAAAGCGGGCAGCATAATCTTCGATCTCTGACGCCAGCGCCGCCACATCCTGGCTGTTGTCGAATACTGGAATCGCCACGGTAGTATCATGCGTCGTCTGGCCGCTCAGCGACTTTTGCATCTCATAACCGTACAGCAACAAGGCCGCGCCCTGCTCAACCCGGGACAACACCGTGGCGTTTACCGTGTGCGTGTGCAACACCGCGCCCGCCTCCGGAAACAACCGGTAAATCAGCGTATGCAGCGCGGTCTCCGCCGAAGGTTTGCGACCCGAAGGCGCCTGACAGGTGGCAATCTCGACCTGGATAAAATCGTCGCGCGTCAGGCTGCCTTTATCTTTGCCCGACTCACTCAGCAGGCAAAAATGAGCATCCTGACGCACCGACATATTGCCGCCAGTGGCCGGTGCCCAGCCCTTCGCGCCTATCCAGTGACAGGCTTCCACCAGGTTTTCTACTGCAGATGAATCGGACATCACCGTTCCTTTTAGCCGTCTAAGCGTCTTGATTGCCAAATACTAGCATCCTGTTTATAGTGGCATCAACTAAGGGTTTCTCCGCTACCGTTTTTGCGCGTAAGGCTACCTAATCATGACGCAGTCCAACCTGACGCCCGAGAGCAAACTGCCTGCACTCGGCACAACGATATTCACGCAAATGAGCGCGCTGGCACAGCAGCATAATGCCATTAATCTTTCCCAGGGGTTTCCGGATTTTGACGGTCCGTCTTACCTGCAGGAGAGACTGGCTTACCATGTCAGCCAGGGCGCGAATCAGTATGCGCCCATGACCGGCGCGCAACCGCTTCGCGAAGCTATTGCGGATAAAACCGCCGCGCTCTACGGCTATCGCCCCTGCGTTAACGACGACATCACCGTGACGGCAGGCGCGACAGAAGCGCTTTATGCCGCCATCACCGCCCTGGTGCGGCCCGGTGACGAAGTGATCTGTTTCGATCCCAGTTACGACAGCTATGCGCCTGCGGTGGAGCTGGCAGGCGGCATGCTGAAACGCATCACGTTGCAGCCGCCGTTGTTCGCGGTGGACTGGTCGGCGTTCTCCGCGCTGTTAAGTGACAAAACCCGCCTGGTCATTTTAAACACGCCACATAATCCTTCAGCCAGCGTCTGGCACCAGGCGGACTATGCCGCGTTGTGGCAGGCTATCTCTGACCGGGAAATCTACGTGCTGAGCGATGAAGTCTATGAGCACATCTGCTTTGCCGAGGCAGGCCATGCCAGCGTGCTGGCCCATCCCGCGTTGCGCCAGCGTGCAATTGCGGTGTCATCCTTTGGTAAAACCTTTCACATGACCGGCTGGAAAGTGGGCTATTGCGTTGCGCCTGCCGCTATTAGCGCCGAGATCCGCAAGATCCATCAATACCTGACGTTTTCCGTGAACACGCCGGCTCAACTGGCGATTGCCGATATGCTGCGCCAGCATCCAGAGCACTACCGCGAACTCCCCGATTTTTATCGCGCGCGCCGTGATCGGTTGATGCAGGCGCTGAGCAGCAGTCGGTTCCGCCTGTTGCCGTGCGAAGGCACCTATTTTCTGCTGATGGACTACAGCGCGATTTCCGATCTGAACGATGTGGAGTTTTGCCAGTGGCTGACGCGCGAAGTGGGCGTCGCGGCGATCCCCCTGTCGGTGTTTTGTGCCGGACCTTTCCCCCACAAACTCATCCGGCTGTGCTTTGCGAAACAGGAAGCCACACTCGATGCAGCAGCGGAGCGGTTATGTCGACTTTAGCGATAACGCTGCTACAGGAGCCCCTGACGTGGATGGATGGCGAGGCCAATCTGCGCCATTTCGATCGGATCTTAGCCAACCTCACGCAACGGGATGTGATTATTCTGCCGGAAATGTTTACCACCGGCTTTGCGATGGAAGCCGCCCAGTCGGCGCTACCGCAGGCGCAGGTGGTCGAGTGGTTGGGACAACATGCGCGACGCTGTGATGCGCTGGTGGGCGGCAGCGCCGCCATTCATACCGCGGAGGGCGCCGTAAACCGTTTTCTGCTGGTTGAGCCGGATGGCACGTTGCATCAGTATGATAAACGTCACCTGTTCCGCATGGCCGACGAGCAGCATCACTATATTGCCGGTAAGGCACGCACGGTGATTCAGTGGCGCGGCTGGCGTATTTTGCCGCAAATCTGTTATGACCTGCGTTTTCCGGTGTTCTCGCGTAACCGGGATGATTACGATCTGGCACTGTATGTCGCTAACTGGCCGGCACCGCGCACCCTGCACTGGCAGGCGTTGCTGTTGGCACGGGCGATTGAGAATCAGGCATTTGTTGCAGGCTGCAATCGCGTGGGCAGCGATGGCAATCAGCACGAGTACAGTGGGGACAGTCGGATTATTTCGCCACAGGGCGAGATTCTGGCGGCAGGTGAATCCTGCAAAGCAGGCTGCGTTGATGCCGCGTTATCGCTGTCAGACCTGCGGGCATACCGCGAACGGTTCCCGGCCTGGCGCGATGCTGATGGCTTTACGCTAACGGAATGACGTCACCCCCGGACAGGCCGGGGGTGATTCAGGATTACTGCAGGTCGAAACGATCCAGATTCATCACTTTCGTCCAGGCCGCCACGAAGTCAGTAACAAACTTCTGTTTTGCGTCGCTGCTGGCATAAACTTCGGCCAGAGCACGCAGAATGGCGTTGGAACCGAACACCAGATCGGCACGCGTCGCGCTGAATTTCACCGCTCCGCTCTGACGATCGCGGCCTTCGAAGATCTCTTCACTGCCGTCAGTCGCACGCCATGCGGTGCGCATATCCAGCAAATTCACAAAGAAATCGTTACTCAGGACGCCCACTCGGTCGGTAAACACGCCGTGATGGCTGCCGTCAAAGTTGGTGCCCAGTACACGTAAGCCACCCACCAGCGCGGTCAGCTCTGGAGCACTCAGCGTCAGCTGCTGCGCTTTGTCCAGCAACAGGGTTTCTGTCGATGAACCACCCTGTACGCGACGGTAGTTACGGAAACCATCGGCCAGCGGTTGCAGCACGTTAAAGGATTCCACATCGGTTTGATCCTGACGCGCATCCACACGGCCTGGGATAAACGGCACCTGTGCGGCAACGCCTGCTGCGGCTGCGGCCATTTCGATACCGACGCTGCCCGCCAGTACGATCACATCAGCCAGCGAAGCCTTACCGGATTCCTGCTGAATCTGCTGCAGTTTAGGTAATACGTCGTTAACCACGCTGGCGTTTACCGCCCAGCTATTCTGTGGTGCCAGCGCCAGGCGGGCACCGTTAGCGCCACCACGTTTGTCACCGCCCCGGAAGGTCGATGCAGACGCCCAGGCAACAGACACCAGTTGGCTGACCGTCAGGCCCGACGCAGCGATTTTCGCTTTCAGTTCGCTAATATCGCCTGGCGTCGGCTGATGCGTAGGCTGCGGTAACGGGTCCTGCCACAGTAAATCTTCCTTTGGCACTTCAGGACCGATGTAGCGCGCTTTTGGCCCCATATCACGGTGGGTCAATTTGAACCAGGCGCGGGCAAAGGCTTCGTTAAAGGACTGCGGATCGTTCAGGAAACGGCGAGAAATCTTCTCGAACTCTGGGTCGAAACGTAACGTCAGATCCGTCACCAGCATGGTCGGCTTGCGCTTTTTCGCCGGATCGAACGGGTCCGGAATAATGTCGTCGGCATTGACTGCTTCATACTGAATAGCACCGGCCGGGCTGTGCGTTTTTACCCATTCGTATTTGAACAGGTTCTCGAAGAAGTAGTTGCTCCACTGCGTTGGTGTCTGCGTCCAGACCACTTCAAGACCCGAGGTAATCGCATCTGCACCCACGCCGCTACCATGGTTATTGCTCCAGCCAAAGCCCTGCGCTTCGATAGGTGAGGCTTCAGGATCGACGCCCACGTGGCTCGCAGCGGCGGCACCGTGGGTTTTACCCAGGGTGTGGCCACCCGCAATCAGCGCGACGATCTCTTCATCGTTCATGCCCATGTTGCCGAAGGTGGCGCGAATAGCAGGCGCGGCAGAGGCCGGATCGCCACTGGCGTTGGGGCCTTCCGGGTTGACATAAATCAGGCCCATTTCTGTGGCGCCCAGTGGCGCATTCGCCAGGCTTTCTGGATGGCGATGTGCCAGCCACTCGGTTTCATGACCCCAGTCCACGTCCATATCCGGTTCCCAGACGTCTTCGCGACCGGCACCAAAACCGAAGGTACGGAAACCTGAGTTTTCCAGCGAGACGTTGCCGGCGAGGATATAGAGGTCGGCCCAGGAGATTTTCTGGCCGTATTTCTGTTTCACCGGCCACAACAGGCGACGGGCTTTATCAAGGCTGACGTTATCTGGCCAGGAATTCAGCGGGGCAAAGCGCTGTTGACCACGACCTGAACCCCCACGGCCGTCGATGGTGCGGTAAGTACCGGCACTGTGCCAGGCCATACGGATAAACAAGCCAATGTAGGTGCCCCAGTCGGCAGGCCACCAGGATTGGGAGTCGGTAAGCAACGCCCGGATGTCGGCTTTCAGCGCAGCATAGTCCAGCTTGCTGAATTCTTCGCGATAGTTAAAGTCTTCGCCGAGGGGATTTGAACGATTGGAATGCTGGTTCAGCAGGTCCACGCGCAGCATATTTGGCCACCAGTCGCGATTGCTGGTGCCACTACCGGCTCCGCGAGCCAGAACGCTTTCTTCTTCCGATTTACCGTGATGAAAGGGACATTTTCCTGAAGCGGCTACATCATTATCTTTTGGCGTGCTCATTATCGGCTCCGTTGCCTTCACATTGTCATCCTTAAGATAACCCTGGTGTTAGCAAGAATATATTCGGATGGGCCGAAGGTTTTGATAGCCGGTAGCTCTCAAGCGCAGCGGAAAAGTGCCGCGCCTGATAACCCCGTCAGCTGCCGCGATAGGTAGACCAGCTCCAGGGCGAGATTAAAAATGGCAGATGGTAATGGCTGCCGCTTGCAGCAATCACGAAATCGATTTGCGCACTGACGTACAGCGCATCCCGTCCGGTCACGCGAAAGTAGTCGCCAATCGCCGCCGTCAGGCGGTAATGGCCTGGCGCGATCGGCTCTGGCGTCAAGTCCTTGAGGCGACCATCGCCGTCGGTGACGCCGCTGGCATAAGTTGACCAGCCTTGTGCCGTGCTCTGTTCCAGCAAGATTGCCACGTCAGCCGCGGGTTTCCCCAACGCGGTATCCAGAATATGGGTGCTGATTGTGCTCATGAAAAACTCTCCTTAAGCCGTAGCAGGGTGATCTCACGCAGCTGTTCCAGCGCTTCTTGCTGCTCGGTTTCGTGGTCGTTGTCCAGCCGTCGTGTGAGTTCGTCCAGCAGGTTTTGCGCGCTGCGCCCTTTTGCCCGGATCAGAAATACCCGATTAAAACGCGCCTCATAAGCCTGATTTCCCCGCAGCATTGCCTGCTGCAGCCCGTCGTCCGCCTGGTGCATGGCGGCTTGTTCACTGCGCGATAAACATTTTTCAATACCGTTGCCCTGCACCTTGTCACCGATTCGCGGATGCGCCGACAGGGCAAAATTGAGGTCTTCTGTCTGCCAGTCAGCTGTCAGCCGTTGTGCTTCGGCAATCAATGCCTCAAGGCTGTGAAAGGGGCGAGCCGCCACCATCGCCTGCTGCCAGCGTGGAATCGCGACGCAGTGCGACAGCGCAAGCTGAGCGGCGGCGTCGGGTAACTGATTAAAGGTGACGAGATCCATTTAGTGCTGCTCCGCAAGGTGGCAAACGGCCTGCAAATAAGCCTGAACGGCTGAGCCGACATCTGCTTCCTTCACCGATTCCGCCGGATGATGGCTAATGCCGCGATGGTTGCGCACAAACAGCATCCCTACCGGCCAGCGTTCCGCAATCGCGATAGCATCATGGCCTGCGCCGCTGGGCAGTGCCAGACTGCGCCCCTGTACGGTTTCAATCGCATGGCTCAGCGCCTGCTGTAACCTCGCATCGCAGGCCGTCGCCGCAATGCGGTAATATTCATGAGACGTAAAGGTCAAACCCCGACGCAGCGCAATGGCTTCCGCCTGGGTCAGTAACGTGGACAGCAGCGACTCAAGCGGCGCGTCCTCCGGCCCACGCACATCGAGTGACAGGTTCACCTCGCCCGGAATAACGTTAACCGCGCCCGGTGCACAGCTAAGCGTGCCTACCGTTGCCACTAACTGCCCCGGTTGTTCGCGCGTCGTGTGTTCAATAAATACCATCCATTCTGCCGCCGCCGCCAGGGCATCTTTACGGTGGTTCATCGGCACCGTACCGGCATGTCCGGCTTCGCCCGTAAAGCTGCAGTTCAGGCGGCGGGCACCGTTGATCGCCGTGACAACGCCCAGCGCGAGATCGTCCTGCTCCAGGCAAGGTCCCTGCTCGATGTGCAACTCCAGATAGGCCACGATATCGCTGACGGCACGCGCAGCACGCGGGATCTGGGCAGCATCCAGCCCCACATCGCGCATCGCCTGAGAAACGGTAATGCCGTTGCCATCCGGATGCGTTGGCCAGCTGTCGGGCCAGGTACCGGTGATACCACGACTGCCGAGTAAGGTGATGCCAAAACGCGTGCCCTCTTCATCACCGAAGCCGATGACTTCAATCGCCAGCGGCAGGCGACGCTGATGATCGCTCAGCCACTGCACGGTTTCGATGGCGCTCAGTACGCCCAGCATCCCGTCGTAGCGGCCCGCATTGCGGACCGTGTCCAGGTGCGAGCCCAATAACAGCGCCGGGGCACCGGGCTGGGCGGCCTCATAACGACCGCAAATATTGCCGACGGCATCCTGCCAGACCGTCATGCCGGCGGCCTGCATCCATTCGCCGACGCGCGCATTGGCTCGCAGGTGCTCTGGTGACAGGTAAACCCGAGTCAGCCCCTGATCGCTTTCGCTGATCTCAGCCAGCGCGTCACAGCGCGCCATGATACGCCGGGCGGCAATCTGAGCCTCGCTGGCATTCATCATCATGCATGGCTCCCGTAGTGATCCCAGGCGGCCTGCGAACCGGCACCCTGTGGCGCACGGTAGCCCACGTGCGCCAGCACCATTTCCAGCGCCGCCAGGGTTTGCATCACGCAGTCTTTACGGGCGTTGTAACCCATGGTGCCAATGCGCCAGACTTTGCCGTGCAGCGGGCCAAAAGAAGTACCGATTTCAATGCCGAAATCCTCCAGCATCAGTTTACGGACCTGATCGCCATTGACGCCCTGTGGAATCACCACGCCTAAAACGTTACTCATCTTGTTACTGAGATCGCCAAAGGTTTCCAGCCCCATTCCCTGAATGCCTTTCAGCATGGCGTCGCCGTGCAGTTTGTGGCGCGCAATACCGTTATCCAGGCCCTCCTGCAGGATCAGACGCGCACATTCGCGCGCGCCAAACAGCGCGCTGGTGGCTTCAGTATGGTGATTGAGTCGTTCCGGGCCCCAGTAATCCATGATCATGCCGAGATCGAAATAGTTGGAGTAGATCATCTCGTCGTCGCCATCCTGATGCGCGTCGGTGCGAATCCCCTGCTCCACGCATTTACGCTTGCGGATCACCGCCGCCATTTCATCGCTCAGGGTGACGGGTGAGGTACCCGACGGACCGCCCAGGCACTTCTGCATACCTGCGGACACAGCATCCAGTCCCCATGCATCGGTTTCCAGCGCATTTCCCGCCAGCGACGCGGTGGCATCGGTGTAAAACAGCACGCCATATTTTTTGCAGATTGCGCCCAGCTCAGCCAGCGGCTGCAGCATGGTGGTGGAGGTGTCGCCCTGCACGGTCAGCAACAGGCGCGGTTTGACTTTTTTGATGGCGTCTTCGACCTGATCTGGCGTGAAGACCTCGCCCCATGGAACGTCAATCGTGTGCACCTCGGCACGGCAGCGGCGGGCAATTTCGCACAGCAGATGGCCGAAACGCCCAAACACCGGCACCAGCACTTTATCGCCGGGGCGAATTGTCGACAGCAGAATCGCCTCAATACCGGCGCGGGAAGTACCGTCGATCAGCAGCGTCCAGCGGTTTTCCGTGCGAAACACGCCGCGATACAGCGCCATCACTTCATTCATATAATGCGTCATCGCCGGATCGTATTGTCCGAGCAGTTGGCTCGACATCGCACGCAGCACGCGCGGATCGGCATTGATGGGGCCTGGCCCCATTAACAGACGCTGAGGGGGATTAATTTGTGGAAATTGAGAGATATCCATAGTGAATTCCTTGTTAAGCACTCAAAGACGCACAGAGGAAATAAACTGCTTTAGCTCCGCCGTCTGCGGAGAGGCGAACAACGTTTTACTGTCGCCCTGCTCCCAGACGCGCCCCTGATGCATAAAGACCACACGATCGCCCACGTCGCGGGCGAAGTTCATTTCATGGGTGACGAGAATCAAGGTCATGCCTTCTGCGGCAAGCTGCTCCAGCACTTTCAGCACTTCGCCGACCAGTTCAGGGTCCAGCGCAGAAGTAATCTCATCACACAGTAATACGCGGGGTTCCATGGCCAGCGCGCGGGCAATGGCAACGCGCTGCTGCTGACCGCCAGACAAACTGGAAGGGTAATAATCCAGCCGCTCGCCCAGCCCCACTTTTTCCAGCATACGGGCCGCCAGTTCCCGGCACTCCGCCTGGCTTTTTTTCAGTACCCGACGCGGTGCCAGCATGACGTTTTCCAGCGCCGTCATATGCGGGAACAGGTTGAAGTTCTGAAACACCATGCCCACTGAACGGCTGATTTCCCGCGCCTGAGAATCACGGTCGGTAATCGTCATGCCGCCCAGTTTAATGCTGCCATCCTGATAGCCTTCCAGCCCGTTCATGCAGCGCAACAACGTACTTTTACCTGAACCGCTGCGGCCGATAATGGAGATCACTTCTCCCATATCGATATCCAGATCCACGCCTTTAAGAACATGGTTGGTGCCGTAATACTTCTGGACCTGATTAATGGTGATGAGCGGCATTAAATTTTTTCTCCAGATACTGGCTGTAACGCGACAGCGGATAACACAGCAGGAAGTAGCCCAGTGCGACCAGCCCAAAGACTTTAAAAGGCTGATAGGTCACGTTATTCAGAATGGTGCCGGCCTTGGTCAGCTCGACAAACCCGATAATCGACGCCAGGGCCGTGCCTTTAATCACCTGCACCGCAAATCCCACCGTCGGAGCGATAGCAATGCGAATCGCCTGCGGCGCGATCACCCGCGTCAACGTCTGGCCAAAACCAAGCCCGAGGCAGCGTGATGCTTCCCACTGTCCTTTGGGCAGGGCCTGAATACTGCCGTGCCAGATATCCAGCAGAAATGCGCTGGTATAGAAGGTCAGCGCCAGTGATGCGGCGGTCCAGGGTGCCACGTCAATGCCGAACAGCCCTACGCCAAAAAAAGCCAAAAACAGCTGCATCAGCAGCGGCGTGCCCTGAAACAGTTCGGTATAGGCACGAATCACCCGCGTCAGCCATTTACGCTTTAACAGGCGTAAAAACAGCAGAGGTAACGTGACGAGCGTGCCGCCTAAAAAGGCCACCAGCGACAGGGCGATCGTCCAGCGTGCTGCCAGCAGCAGATTGCGCAGGATGTCCCAGTCAGTAAAGGTTGTCATCATGCCTGCACTCCCAGCCATTTGCGGCCAATCGCCAGCAACAGCTGACGCATCACAATCGACAACGCCAGATAGATCAACGTGGTCACCGAATAGACTTCAAAACTCAAAAAGGTGCGCGACTGAATCAGGTTGGCGGCGAACGTCAGCTCCTCGTAAGAGACCTGCGAGACGACCGACGATCCCAGCATCACAATGATGCACTGGCTCACCAGCGCCGGATAAATTCGCTGCAGCGACGGTGGCAACACCACGCGCAGAAACGTCTGGCTGCGCGTCAGGCCCAGCACCCGTCCGGCTTCCCACTGCCCTTTTGGCGTGACCTGAATACCGGCACGGATGATTTCTGTACTGTAGGCACCAAGGTTGACCAACATGGCCAGCAAGGCCGCTTCACCGGCTGTCAGCTTCAGCCCCAGATTGGGCAAGCCGAACACAATAAAAAACAGCTGCACCACAAACGGCGTGTTGCGTATCAGTTCAACATAAAGGCCCCACAGGCGACTTGGCCAACTGGGTTTACCACTGCGAAGCGCCGCGCCGATGATACCGATGCTGACGCCGCCGACCGTGGCCAGCACGGTTAACTGGATCGTCACCCACAGGCCGGAGAGCAACTCCGGCCAGTACGGCCACAATGCAGGGAAATTAAGTTGCCCGGTCATTGCTCCGTCCTTATGCGCCCAGGTTGGCTGGCAGCGGCGCTTTCAGCCACTCTTGGGATAATTTATTCAGCGTGCCGTCTTTGATCGCCTGGTCAATCAGCGTATTCACTTTGTCTTTCAGCGCGGGTTCGTCTTTCTTCAGCCCGATATAGCACGGTGAGTCTTTCAGCATGAACTGCGCAACAGGGGCTTTAGCCGGGTTCTGACGCGTAATGGCGGCGACCACCAGGTTACCCGTTGCCACATACTGCACCTGACCAGAGAGATAGGCAGATAAGGTGGTGTTGTTATCTTCGTAACGTTTCACCTGCGCATCCTTAGGGGCCACCTCGCTCAGAACCATATCTTCTACTGCGCCACGGGTGACGCCGACAGATTTACCGCTCAGCGCCGCCGCATCTTTCAGATGTTCGCCTTTGGGACCAAAAACGCCCAGGAAGAACGGCGCATAAGCCCGGCTAAAATCAATCACCTTTTCGCGTTCGGGATTTTTCCCCATGCTGGAGATAACTAAATCGACTTTATCTGTTTGCAGGTAAGGTACGCGGTTCGCGCTGCTGACCGGCACCAGCTGCAACTTAAGTTTCATCTGTTTAGCCAGATACTTTGCCATGTCGATGTCATAGCCCTGAGGTTGCAGATCGGTCCCTACTGAGCCAAACGGTGGGAAATCCTGGGGGATCGCCACCCGCAGTACGCCGCGTTTCTGGATATCCTGCAGTTGATCAGCCAGCACGTTGCCCGCCTGCACCATCAGTACTGCCGCTGCTGCGACCGCCATCAAAACTTTTTTCATTATGCACCCCGGTGAGATTATGTGAAACAAAAGATTCTTATAGCTGGCATTCTGCAACTAATGTGCCAACGCGGTTGCACGATTAAAAAAGCGGATGAAGGGCGAAGAGAAGGCATTAGTGGTGATGGGGCAGATCCCGAGCGGCCTCGGGAGACGGTCCAAAAAGGGGCAAAGCACCAAAATGGTGCCTGTTAACGGTGCTCCAGCTCGTCAAGCTGGTGATAAAGATCGGCGATATGATGGATGCGCTGGCGTCCGTCTGACAGCAATTCATGCAGCAAGGCATTGGCAAGCAGGTTCACCAGGCTCATGGCCGATGCGTAGCTGTCAAAGGCTGAAACGCTGTCCAGCGGGGCGCAAAACTGCCAGCGCGCCAGGGAAATCACGCTCTGCGCCTGGGGCTCACACAGCGCCAGCACAGGGATTCCCGCGCTTTGCAGCTGCTGCATCAGCGGTTGGATAATGCGGGTGCGCCGTCGAAAAGCGATGACCACCACCATATCGTCGGGCGTAATATCCACCAGATCTTCGGCCAGCGTCTGTCCCGGCTGGGGCAGAATATGCACCTGCGAACGCGTCTGTATCAGCTGCTGGCGCAGGTGCAGCGCCACCGGATAGGCGTTACGCATACCAACGATATAGATACGTTTAGCCTGTGCCAGTTGGGCAATGACTTCAGTAAACTGCTGGGCATCGATGCTGTTCACCCACTGCGTAAGATTGGCCATCTCTTGCTTGTAATGGCGCGACAGTAAGGTATTGCCCTGCACCGCATCCCGGTTATCCGTCAACGGCATACCGCTCTGGCGCAGGGTACGCAACTCATCACGCATATCTTTGTATTTGTCATAACCGAGCCGCCTGAACAGCCGACTGACCGTGGCTTTTGACACGCCGCTCAGGCGCGCCAGCTCGGCACTGTTATAGCTAATCAGATCGTCGAAATGGTCAAAGATAAAATCGGCAATGCGCTGCTCTTGCGGCGAAAGCTGGGGATAATGCGTTTTGAGCCTTTCATCAAGCTGTTTCATTCAGGTCCTGTAACTTTTGTTTCAACCGCGGGGTTTGACAGAAGCTAGCATAATTTGGGCCAGGTAAACCTGTCCAGAGACGTTGCGGTGATAAAAACTGGAACGGCTCTTGCTTAGTTATTTGCTCTGTACCCTGAATAACACAATGAGAAGAGCATGATTCAGAGCAATATGGCCCCGCTGGGCATGGCGGTAACGCCTCATCATCTGGCCAGTGAAACTGCGCTGGCAGTGCTACGCGACGGCGGCAATGCGATTGAGGCAATGGTCGCCGCCGCCGCCACGATCGCTGTCGTGTATCCGCACATGAACGGCTTGGGTGGCGATGGCTTCTGGCTGATTATGCCGGGCAAAGGCGACCCGATCGCTATCGACGCCAGCGGCAGAGCCGGTTCTCTCGCAACCATCGACTTCTATCAGGGTGAAACACAGATTCCACACCGCGGGCCCAAAGCGGCATTGACCGTGGCAGGCACGGTGAGCGGCTGGCACGAGGCGTTAACGCTGTCAGCCGAGCTCGGCGGCACATCCCTGTCTCTGCCACGATTACTGCGTGACGCCGTGCGTTATGCGGCAGATGGCATTCCGGTTACGGCCTCACAAGCGTCGGCGACTCGCAGCAAGCGTGAAGAGTTACAGCATCAACCCGGCTTTTCCGCCCTGTTTTTGCCCGATGGCAATGTCCCGGCGGAAGGCAGCCGTTTTACCCAACCCGATCTGGCCCGCACGCTGAGTCTGCTGAGTGAAGAAGGGCTGGAAAGCTTTTATCGTGGCACGCTGGCGCATCATCTGGCAGGCGAAATGGTTAACCTGGGCATTCCTGTCACCCTGGCCGATTTACAGGAGCAACGTGCCCGCCGGGTCACGCCGCTGCATGTCAGCCATAGCGAAGGGGATATCTGGAATATCACGCCGCCGACACAGGGGCTGGTTTCTCTGGCGATCCTGGGCATTACCGATCATCTGGATATGGCCAATGCCGATGAAGCGCAAACCATTCATCGCATCGTCGAAGCCACAAAAAAAGCCTTTGCTCTGCGCGATCGGCACATCACCGATCCCCGTCATGTGGTTGAAGATCTGCAGGCCCTGCTCGACAGCGATCAGCTCGCCACGATTGCCAGCCAGATTGACGATCACCGCGCTGCGCCATGGGGAACCGGTCGTGGGCCTGGCGATACCGTCTGGATGGGCGTGATGGACAGTAGCGGGCTTTCCGTCTCCTTTATCCAAAGTATTTATCATGAATTTGGCAGTGGCGTGGTTCTGCCCGGCACCGGGATCGTCTGGCAAAACCGTGGGGCGGCTTTCAGCCTCGATCCCGATCATCTGCTGGCGCTGGCACCCGGCAAGCAGCCTTTCCACACGCTCAATCCTGCCGCTGCGCGCCTGAAAGACGGTCGCACAATGGTCTATGGCTCGATGGGCGGTGACGGACAGCCTCAAACCCAGGCGGCGATTTTTACCCGGCATGTGATACAGGGAATGCCGCTTCAGCAGGCAGTGAGTGCACCCCGTTGGCTGCTGGGCCGTACGTGGGGACAGACCTCTGACTCCCTGAAGCTGGAGAGCCGTTTTGCGCCTGAGACGCTGGAGCAGTTACGCCAGCTAGGCCATGAGGTGGAGTCGCTTCCGGCATTCAGTGAGGCCGTCGGCCATGCGGGGGCCATTGTTCGTCACAACAACGGTATGTTCGAAGGCGCAAGCGATCCACGCAGCAACGGCAGCGCCGCCGGTTTCTGACAGGAGTAAATGATGAATGATATTGAGTGGGCGGCTTATATCGCCCAGATGGAGCAGATCCTGAATCTGGAGCTGGATGAGGCACGCCGTGCAGCACTGCTGATCCAGATGACGCGTATTGCCGCTATGGCGGCACCGCTAATGGCTTATCCGCTGGACGATCGGCTGGAAGTGGCGGGAGTGTACCACGCATGAAACTGGACGAGGTTTCCATTCAGGCACTTCAACAGGCGATTCAGCGCGGGGATATCAGTGCCCGTGAAGTGGCAGAGCAGACGCTAACAGCAATAGAGAAACAGAATCCGCAGCTTAATGCCTGGACGGATATCACTGCAACGCGGATGAGGCAGGAAGCGGACGCGGTCGACCAACAGCGACTGCGCGGTGAGAAATTACCGCCGCTGGCGGGCATTCCCTATGCGGTAAAAAACCTGTTTGATGTGCAGGGCTATTCGACGCTGGCAGGGGCCGCATTATTCAGCCAGCGCCCCGCCGCGCAGCAGGATGCCTTTGCCGTGACGCGACTTCAGCAGGCGGGCGCACTGCTTTCCGGCATGGTCAATATGGATGCCTATGCTTACGGCTTTACCACAGAAAACAGCCACTATGGCGCGACGCGCAATCCGCACGATCTGGCGCGCATCGCCGGTGGCTCATCCGGCGGTTCGGCGGCAGCCGTGGCGGCCGGGCTGGTGCATTTTTCGCTGGGCACAGATACCAATGGCTCGATCCGCGTGCCGGCTTCGCTGTGCGGGATCGTTGGGCTGAAGCCGACCTTTGGTCGTCTGTCCCGCAGCGGCAGCCATCCGTTTGTCGCCAGTCTGGATCATATCGGCCCCTTTGCGCGTCGGGTGGACGATCTGGCGCTGATCTACGATCTGTTGCAGGGTAAGGACAGTGCGGATGCCTTCCAGGCAGATCAGCCGCAGGCTGCATCCTTGCCTTTGCTGGAACAGGGCGCGCAGGATTTACGCTGTGCCGTGCTGGGTGGTTTCTTTTCAACGTGGTGTAATGATGATGCGCGCACCGCCCAGATGAAGACCGCCAAAGCGTTACAGGCTGACGAAGAGGTGATCATGGCGGAAGCGGAACTGGCTCGCTCAGCCGCCTTTATCATGACCGCTTCGGAAGGCGGCAACCACTATCTGCCCGCACTACGTCAGCACCCCGAACAGTTTGAACCGCATTCCCGTGAACGCCTGCTGGCGGGCGCAATGCTGCCTGGTGCCTGGTATGTGCAGGCACAACGCTTCCGCCGTCATGTCCAACAGCAAATACTGCCGTTGTTTGATCGGTTTGATGTGCTGATTGCCCCTGCCACACCCTGCAGTGCCCCGCTGATTGGTCAGGAGACGATTGCCATTAACGGACAAAACTTGCCGACCAAGGCCAGCATGGGCATGTTAACCCAGCCGATCTCTTTTCTCGGCCTGCCCGTCTGTACTGTTCCGCTGGCAACGGCAAGCGGCTTGCCGATTGGCATACAGTTAATCGGCGCGCCGTTTAACGAACAGGCGGTATTGCGGGCGGCTTTTGCCCTTGAACAGCAAGGTCTGACATTTTCTCCCACCAACGTGGCTGGAGCCTCATGAACACCGACGAGATTAATCGCACTGATGTGCTGGACGCCGTAACCGCCGCATTCTACCGCTATGAACAGGCGCTAACGGGCAACGATATTGCCGTTCTGGATGAGCTGTTCTGGCACGATGCACGGACGGTGCGTCTGGGTGCCGGAGAGAATTTATACGGCATTGATGAGATTCGCGCTTTCCGCGCCGCCCGCCCTTCGGCGGGACTAGATCGCTCATTGCAGAATACCGTGATCACGACCTTTGGCGATGCTTTTGCGGTATGCAGTACCGAATTCACCCGTGCAGGCACTGAAAAAATTGGCCGTCAGCAACAAACCTGGGTGAAATTCCCCGCAGGCTGGCGCATCGTCGCGGCCCAGGTCAGCCTGATGAGTTAACCAAGCCGCGTTAAACTCCCCGTAGCGCCAGAGGCAAGGATGCCTCGCTTTATCTAAGATCGCTCAGGCTGTGACTGCCCGCGCACAGCGCTGCAACCTCTGCTCACCGCCAGCCGAATGCGCTTTATTCCCCTGCAGCGCGTTCGCGCAACCAGGCGATCATCTCCTCGCTTCCTTCCTGGTTGCCAGTGCGATTAGGCCAGGCAAGGTAATAGGGCTTACTGAGCGGTAAACATAACCCATCAATGACCACCAGCGCGCCCCGCGCCAGTTCCTGGGCAATCATCTGGCGTTGTCCCAACAGCAGTCCCGCCCCGGCGACCGCCGCATCAATCGCCAGTGAGGTCAGGTTAAACGTCAAACCCGGCTGAGCCCTGGGTTCGGCCATGCCTTTTGCCTCAAACCAGGCTGGCCAGTCAGGCAGAAAACGCCCTTCTTTTCCCCAGTCGAGATGAATCAGTGGCGCCTCGTTGAGGATATGTGCTGCAGAAAACGCGTTGACCAGCGCGGGGCTGGCGACCGGGAATACCTCATCGTGAAACAGATACTGTTTGTTCAGTTTGGGACAGGCGTCTTCACCAAAACAGATGACAAAATCCGCCGGGGTTTTACTGAAGTCCACTTCGGCGTGCGTGCCATGTAGAGAGAGACCGACATGTGGGCAGCGCTCGCGCCAGTGGTGAAGATGCGGTAATAACCATTTTGACGCCAGCGCGGGAAGCGCATACAGCGTAAGCTGAGCGGCGGTGTCCTTGCGCCCGATGTTTCGTTGCCCCAGTTGCAGAATATCGAAAGCCTCTGACACATAGCGAAGATATTGCTTGCCGATATCCGTCAGCATCACGCCGTGCTGGGTGCGTAAAAACAGCGCACATCCAAGATGCTCTTCAAGCTGACGAATTTGCTGACTGACTGCGGCTGGCGTTAACGCCAACTGCGCTGCCGCCTTCGTCAGGCTGCCGGTTTCCGCAGCCACCTTAAATGACTGAATAACGTTGATTTTAGGCAGGCGCGACGACGGCGTGGGCATTAAGGCTTCCTTATCAGGGTCTTAAATATTTATTGGTATTCAGTACGATCGGACCCCGTTAAAGTGATATCTCACTCTTGAAACGCGGGAAGCAAACGATGCCTGAAGCTCTGGTACGTACTGACTTACATCCTCTGTCCAGTCATGACTGGCGTCAACACTGTCGGACGCAACTTAACCAGCAAGGTGCACTGGTGCTACCTGATTTTTTGCAGCCCGCCGCCCTACAAGCCATCGTCGCAGAAGGTGATGCGCAACGCCATCGTGCTTACCATACCCAAAGTAAGCATAACGTCTATCTGATGAAAGCGGACCCAGACTTCAGCGATACGCATCCTCGCAACCGCGAAGTCAGTAGCACCAAAGGGTGCATCACTGACGATGTGATCGCGCCGGATTCCCCTTTGCGTCAGCTTTACGACGATGCACTTTTTCAGTCTTTTTTGTGTGAGGTGCTTGAAGAAGAAGCGTTGTATCCGTACGCCGATCCCTTGTCTTCCATTAACCTTCACTATGCGCCGCACGGCAAAGAACTGGGTTGGCATTTTGATAACTCTTCGTTTGCCATCACGTTGCTGGTGCAGAAACCGGTGGGTGGTGGACGGTTTCAGTATGTGAAAGACCTGCGGAATGCCGATGCGGGCGAGATGAATTATGCGGGCGTAGCCGCGGTGCTGGATGAACAGCAGCCGGTCGATGAGCTGGCGATTGAAGCCGGGGATTTAGTGCTGTTTCGCGGGCGTAATTCCCTGCATCGCGTCACGCCCACCGAAGGCGACGTGACACGTATGCTGGCGGTGCTGGCCTATAACACCGCGCCCGGCATTGCGTTATCAGAGACCGCGCGCATGACTTTTTATGGCCGGCTGTAAAAACGGGTTGAGCCGATAATCTGGCTATGCGGTGCGATCCGCCCCGCATGGCTTACCCGGTTGAGTTCGTGGGCGTTAACGCCATCCACTGACGCAGGTTGTTCAACATCGTCATACAACGTTCCAGCCGTTCGATACTGACAAACTCATCCGCTTTATGTCCCTGATCCATGCTTCCCGGCCCACAAACCAGGGTCGCCTCGCCAATGTCGTCAAATGATTGGCTTTTTTACCGCTGTCGTCATGCAGCCACTGCGTCTTAACGCCTCTGACCGTCAGGTAGTCGTCAATAAACTGAATCAGTGCCAGGTTTGACGCCCGGCTGGTTGTGTCAAAGGCCAGCAGTGAGGCCAGAAGCACACGTAAACCCTCATTCATCGCCGGGAACGCCATAGGCTGGCGCTTCACGCGGGTCCAGTGCGCGCGTGACATAGGCTTCCATCTGCGGTTCATAGGCAAGCCACAGTTGCGTCAGTTGCCCGACAGGATCATGCTCAGTCCAGTCAATGCGCAGATCCACCAGCGGCCAGGTATAGTCGTCCACCAGTTTGAGCGCGGCAGAATGTAACGGTCCGGCCTCCCCGCCCGCCGCCACGCCAGCCTGGAGGGCAGCAAGAAGCCGACTGGCCAGTTCACCGGAGGCCGCGTCATAAGCCGCACACATTGCTGCCGTCACGCCTTTATCCGCAAGCATATTGCCTGCGGCGATACAGTTTTTGCCTTCAGTCACGCTCCCGATGCCCAGCGTCTTGCTGCCACTGAAAAACGCCGTATTGCCCTGAATATCGATCGCGGCGACCTGACGGTAATCACTGAATCTGTCGTCAGCCAGCGCCAGCTTGAGCGCCACGTTCAGATCCCTGCCCTGATCCAGATGCACCAGAATCTGCTGCCCCAGAGAAGGCAGCGTAATGTTCTGGCTCGCTACCGCGCCCACGCCCGCCTGCAGCCAGGGACAGCGCGCCCCCACGGCTATGCTGGATGAGCTGATGGCAATACCGAGTTGACCGGTTTCTTCACAACGTGCCGTTACCGATAAGGTCATTGCATCGCTCCCTGTTTCCAGTCATCCGGAATCACCGCAATGACATCAATTTCCATCAGCCACTGCGGCTGTGCGAGCGCCGAAATCACCAGGCCCGTAGAGACAGGGAAGACGCCTTTAAGCCACTTTCCTACTTCCCGGTAAACCGGCTCGCGATAACGCGGATCGGTAATATAGGTGGTGGTTTTGACGATATGCGACAGATCGCTTCCTGCCTCTTCCAGCAGTTGCTGCACATTTTTCATCGCCTGCGCCGCCTGGGCAGCCGGATCGCCCAGGCCCACCAGATTACCGTCGAAGTCGGTGCCAACCTGACCGCGCAGATACACGGTGTTACCTGCACGTACGGCCTGGCAGAGATCGTTGTCCAGCGTTTGATTGGGATAGGTTTCTTTGGTGTTAAACATCCGAATACGAGTATGAGTCGGCATAATGACAATCTCCTGGTTCAATTTTCTGAAGCGGCACGGTAATCCTGATACTGACGTTGGATAGCGATGTGGTCGGCGACATATTTTGCGTCATGCCACACGCCCCAGATAAACGAGGAGCCCCGGCGTGACTGCCAGGGTAGCCCGAGAAAATAGAGCCCGGACTCGGGGGAGACGCCGCGTTGATGGATCGGTCTGTTCTTCTCGTCAAAGGCGTTAACCTTCAGCCAGGCGTAGTCGGTGGCGTAGCCCGTCGCCCAGATGAGGGTGGTGATCCCTGCGCGGACGAGGTTGAGGGACTGCACAGGGTGCGAGACACTTTCCGGATCGGGCAGAAACACGCGCGCGCCAGGATCTTCGGGCAAATCCAGCCCATGGCGCTCAACCCAGGCATCTGCCGCGTCAAGCAGGGATAAATAGTTTTCATCACCTGAGGCAATGTTTTGCGCCAGATCGGGCTTGAAAGTCACCTCATCGCCTGAAAAGCGTTCCGTCAACCCGACCAGGTTGATGCCCTGTTGCGCCAGCCTGCGAAAGTCGACTGTATGACCGCCGCGCGCACCGCTGACGGCAATGGTGACGTGTTCTTTACCGGGTTGACCGGCTGCTGCATCCCACAGACCAAGCACACCTAGCCACCAGCAAAAGTCCCGGTTGCGATAGCGTCGAGGCGGCCGATCGTGCGGCCCAACCGAGAGCCAGACGTCTTTTCCTGCACGCTGAAGCTCATCGGCAATCTGCACCCCTGATGAGCCCGCGCCGATAACCAGCACGCCGCCTTCAGGCAGTTGTTGTGGATTACGATAGTCCGCTGAATGCAACTGGGTGAATCGCGCATCAGTGGGCGCAATGGCGGGAATGATGGGCTTCTGGAAAGGACCGGTGGCAACGACCACGCGCTGTGCAACGATCGGGCCTTCAGAGGTAGAGACGTCGAAACCGCTGTGCCCGACACGAGGCACTACGCTGAGGACCTCGACGCCCGTTTTGACAGGCGCGTCAATGTGCCGTGCATACGCGTCAAAATAGTCAGCAATCTGTTCTTTAGAGACAAAGCTGTCCGGGTTCTGGCCCGGAAACGTCATGCCGGGAAACCGGTCGTGCCAGGCGGGACCGTTGGCAACCAGAGAATCCCAGCGGCGCGTCCGCCACGCCTCAGCAATACGATGTTTTTCCAGGACACAATGCGGAATGCCGAGCCGCCCCAGATGCTCGCTCATGGCGATGCCAGCCTGTCCTGCCCCAATCACCAGGGTGTCTGTTTCTTGCTCTGTTATTGTCATTCCATCATCCTCAAGCCCGCCGTTTCAATGACGTGTTCCTGACACGCGCTAGCGCCAAGACTATTTGAGGCAGATGAATGGGTAAAATATTATAAAGCTAATATCTGAATAAGAAATTAATAAGCAGAGGATGCACACCTGATTATTAAAGCCACTCAACGAATAAACTGTGAAATTTATCGACGACTTCCGCCATAAATACATTTCATTTTCTTACCGAATAGCAGGCGATATGCGCGGCCTTTTTCAGGTCGTTGGTCCCAGGGCACTATTCTGGCAATAGTCCATAAAAAGTTTTGTCGGACGCGTGGGTTCATTATGACTTAACCAGGCCATGATTAACGTAGAGGCTTCCATATCATCCTCAATATCAATCTGCGCAAGTTTTTTACCGTCATACGTCATATCCGTGTAAGGTCGGGTGACCAGTACTGAAAAGCCTAACCCCTGCCCCACCATGCAACGCACCATTTCAATTGAGGGCGAACTGTAGGCAACCTGCGGATGATAACCTTTGCTTTTGAAAATGTTGATGAAGTAATTCCTGCTGGGGACAGCATCCAGCAAAATCATCGGTTCCTGACTCAGCTCACGCAACGTGACGAGGGATTGTTGTGCCAGCGGATGGTTTACCGGTAAGAGTGCATAGGGTTTATGCGGGGCGTTCAGCGCCGCTTTTTGTATCGTGTTGTCCAGTTCAAGATCGTACAGAAAAGCCAGGTCAAAACGTCCGCGATGGAGTCCGTGCATCAGTTCATGCTGCTCGCCATCGTAAAGTTCAATGGTGATATCCGGATAGTGTTTTTTAAATCCGGCAATCAGTTTTGGCATATACAGAGGCGCGGCAGATTCAAAGCAACCCACCGTAATCGTTCCCGAAATCAGTGTGTTATCTGCCCGTGAATTTTGCTCAAACTCGTGTGTCAGGCGTAACAGTTCTTGGGCTTTTTCATAAAAACGACGGCCTCCGGGCGTCAGGGAAACCCCCTGGGCATGATGGCGAATCAACAGTTGCTGATCGAAGGCGTCCTCCAGATTTTTAATCGAGACAGAGATGGAGGGCTGGGCGATATGCAACTGACGCGAGGCTTCAGCAATGCTTTCCGTCTCTACCACGGCGACGAAATATCGGAGCTGTTTAAGTGTAAAGCGACTCATGGCGTTACCTCTTTTTTTTATGGTCAGCGAGAAGCACTGCTTCGTTTTGGACTAAGCACTGGTGCAAATGCTGTGCCACAACATGCTCAGTCGACCTGAGCGCCTTTTTTTCAAAAATATCGCCAGCCTGTTTTTTTATCTTCGACAGATCGCGAACGTCAAAAAAAGAAATTGCACCAATAACTCTCACGTTGCGTCCTAATGATCAGCGCGCTGCCCTAAATAAGCGCAAAAATGAAAGCAATACGCTAATTATTACCCTGTGACATTCAAAATACGCCGTTTAAAAGTGAGAGTAGAGTTGGATAGTTTTTTTAAAATCAGAACCAAAGAAATTACTAATTGCTATCGTTCCCATCATGCCGCCATAGTGAATTACAGAATGAAATGATTAACCCTTTTCTGTTTAATGCGAGCAAGCCCATGACATTTAACTGGAACTATATGTTCAGTCTGTTTAGCGACGCTAATTTCTGGCTGGCGACATGGACCGTCATCAAACTGAGCCTGCTGACCTGGGGAATGAGCATTATCGCGGGATTTATCCTGGCGCTGACCAAGCAGTCGCGTCATCCCTTATTGACGCTACCCGCCCGCTTTTATATCTGGCTCTTTCGCAGCCTGCCGTTACTGGTGCTGCTGATCTTTGTTTATAACCTTCCTCAGGCACTGCCCGCCACGTCGACGGTATTGAGCGATCCCTTCTGGGCCGGGTTTATTGCGCTGACCATTTGTGAGAGTGCCTACATCGCGGAGATCCACCGTGGTGGGCTGCTGTCGATTCCTAAGGGCCAGAGCGAGGCCGCCCGGGCATTGGGATTGCGCTATGCCGGTATTCAGTGGCGCATTATTATCCCGCAGGCCTTGCGTGTGGCGTTACCGGCGCTGGCAAATGAATACATCGCAATCGTGAAGCTGACGTCGCTGGTCTCTGTTATCTCACTCACCGAAATTTTGATGGTCGGCCAACGGCTTTATTCGCAAAACTTTCTGGTCATGGAAACCATGGCTGCCGTGGCCTTCTATTACGTGCTGATCGTGACCGTCTTTGACTTCCTGTTAAAACAGCTGGAACGCTATCTGGACGTGACGCAGCGTCAACCGTCCGGCAAACCCGACGCGCAACTGTTGGAACTTGCACAATGCGCTGCGGTGAATCCTGTACGCCAGGCGCTGCACACCGGCGGGCCAGCGTTGCAGGCAATGCGTCTTCATAAGGCTTACAACAATGTTGAAGTGCTGGGTGCCGTTAACCTGCAGATTCATCCTGGTGAGGTGGTTTCCGTGATCGGGCCTTCAGGCTCAGGAAAAACGACGCTGATCCGCCTGCTTAATGGTCTGGAGCAGATCGATAACGGAGAAATCCGTATTAACGGAAAACCCTTTATTCATCTCAGTCAGCAGGGAGAACAACGAAAGCCACGCTTCATTGAGCATAAGGAACACCGCCTCAATATTGGGATGGTCTTTCAGAGCTTTAATTTGTTCAGCCACCTCAATGTCATGGATAACCTGCTGCTGGCACCACGCTATCACAAGCTTGCGCCCACACAGACCTTAAAGCAGCAGGCGGCTGCACTGCTTTTCAAGGTCGGGATGCTCGAACATGCGTGGAAATACCCTCATCAGCTCTCCGGGGGGCAGCAGCAACGCGTCGCTATTGCACGCGCCTTGATGATGCGCCCCCAAATCATGTTGTTCGACGAACCGACGTCAGCGCTCGACCCTGAAAAAGTGAATGAAGTGCTTCAGGTCATTGAAGCCCTGGCAAGCGAAGGCATCACCATGGTGATCGTGACCCATGAGATGAACTTCGCCTTCAAAGTCTCTGATCGAATTGTCTTTATGGAAAAAGGCCGCGTCGTGTGTGACGACGCGCCACAAGCGCTACGCGATGGCCAGCATCCGCGCGTGGAAGCTTTTCTGAAGGATGTCTCGCTGGCGTAACGATGTATTAATCACGAGGGCACGACCATGATTGAACAATGGCAGATAGATCAGTATCACCAGCAAGGATTTCTGGTAGTTGAACATGTCCTGACAAGCGATGAAATCGCAGCGCTGCAACACGATTTTGATCAGTGGGTTGAGGAAAGCCGCAGCCAGAGTGCGCCCTGGGGCGATACGCAGGACGGCCGTCCGCGTTTCGACATTGAGAGCGATCACAGTGCCGATCACCCTTCATTACGCCGTGTGAGCTCACCGAACGACATCTCTGCCGCCTATCGCCATGCGGCCCTGCAGTCACGTATGGCGCATATTGCCGGGCAATTAATTGGTGGCAGCGGCACACGTTATCATCACAGTAAGATCAACTCGAAGCTGCCCCATACCGCAACCAAAGTGGAGTGGCACCAGGATTTTCTGTTCACCCCGCACAGCAACGACGATATTGTGACCGCGCTGCTGATGGTCAGTGAGGTCACGCCGGAAAATGGCCCGTTAAACGTGGTGCCGGGCAGCCATCAGGGGCCACTTTATTCACACTGGCAGGACGGACGCTTTACCGGTGCTGTCGATTCTGCGGTGGTGAAAGAACAGTGTGAGCAGCCTACTGCCTGCTTTGGTCCTTCCGGTTCCGTGTGTTTTATGCATACACGGCTGCTGCACGCCTCCAGCCCCAATGAAACCGCCTGGCCGCGCACACTGTTTATCGCCGTGTACGCGGCGGAAGATGCGCTGCCGTTCGGTGAAAACCCGTTACCCAGTCCGGATGCCGGAACGCTGGTCTATGGTCACGAGAGCGGCCTGGTCCGCAGCACCGCAAATGAACTTCGCCTGCCGCAGAAACCGCGGGGCGCCTCGTTCTTTGTTCAGCAGGCCGGTCAAGATCTTGCCAACGTCTGATAGCGCCTAACATAGAGAGATAATAACGATGAAAACATGTGTATTAAGTCTGCTCGCTGCAGGCGCTGTACTGGCGTCATTTAACGCCTCAGCTTTTTTACAACCAGGTAAAATCATCGCCGGATCGGATATGACCTTCTTTCCATATGAATATATGAAGGATAACAAGCCCGCGGGCTTCGACATTGAGTTTCTTGATGGCCTGGCAAAAGTGATGGGCCGTCAGGCCGTGAATATTGATACCCGCTTTCCTAACCTGATTACCGGCTTGCAGAGTAACCGGTTCGATATCACTAACTCATCAATGTATATCACCGCCGACCGCATGAAGGTGATCGATATGATTCCCTATCTGAAGAGCGGCGAAGCTATTCTGTCGCTGAAGGGCAGTGATTATCAGCCCAAAACGCCCGAAGCATTCTGCGGTCATAAAATTGGCTCGATGGGCGCCACCTCCTGGTTACAGCAGTTACATAAACTGTCTGACGATTACTGTGTGAAAAACGGTAAGCCGCCTATCGCGATCAGCGAATATGCTACCGATCCGCAGACGACGCAGGCGATGCTCTCCCACGCAGTCGAAGCGCAGATCACCGATGCCGCGGTCGCGCGTGGCGTCGTTCAAAAGCTGGGCAACCGCATTCAGATTTCCTCCACAACGCTCATCTACCCAGTGTTAAACGGGTTCGGCGTGAAGAAGGACAATACAGAAGTGAAACAGGCCCTGGTCGCCGCGCTGGAAACCTACCGTAAAACGCCAGAGTATGCCGCGCTGCTGAAAAAATACCATTTTGAAGCGCCGACAGCAGACGATCTCAAAACCTTGATGCCACAGCCTTAATCTCAAACGCGTGCCGGGCACGCGTTCATTTTCAGGAGGTAATATGGCACTTTCTTTCGAAGAAAAAACGCGTATCGATTTGGCTGCGGCCTTCCGCATTATTGCCCATCTCGGCATGCATGAGGCGGTAGCGAATCATTTCAGTGCCGCTGTCTCGCCGGATGGTAAGCAGTTTCTGATGAACCCAAAGTGGAAACACTTTTCACGCCTTCGTGCCAGCGATCTGCTGCTGCTCAATGCAGAGGACCCATCCTGTGCAGACCAGGAGGATGTTGATGCCACCGCCTGGTCTATCCATGGGCAAATTCATCAGCGACTGCCAGAAACGCGCGTCGTGATGCATCTGCATCCGGTTTACACCACCAGCGTCGCCTGTCTGGCACAGCCACACATTCCGCCGGTTGATCAAAACAGTGCGCGCTACTTTAACCGTCTCGCGGTGGATACGTTATACGGCGGCATGGCCGATACCAAAGAGGAAGGCGCACGACTGGCCAGCCTGTTGACCGATAAACGCCGTCTGTTAATGGGGAATCACGGTGTCATGGTGACCGCCCAGACGATTGGCGAGGCCTTTGATGACATCTGGACGCTGGAGCGCGCCTGCCAGATTTTGGTCACCGCCTGGTCTACCGGGCAACCTTTAAAAGTGTTGAGTGATGAAGTCGCGGAAAAAACCGCCCGCGACTGGGAAAGTATTCCCGACTTCTCTCTCCGTCATTTCGAAGAGATGAAGCAACTGATGATTGAGGCCGATCCCGCCCTGTGTGACTGAGTGGTTGCCTGCGCAGTTGTCTCGCGGGCAACAACGCCAGAAACAGCGGCAGCGCGTGCCGGCGCTCTTTTGCCGTCACGCGCTTACCGCCCGGAGGAGGTTACGCCTCTGGCGCGGGGTGCGTTTTCTTCCAGTGATCGGCAATCTGCTGCCGGGTACAGATCCACACCTCTTTATGCTGTTGGATATGATCAAGAAAATTTTGCAACGCGCGAAATTTGCCCGGACGGCCCAACAGGCGACAGTGCATCCCAACCGACATCATTTTGGGTGAGGTTTCGCCCTCTTCATACAGCACGTCAAACGTGTCACGCAAATAGGTAAAGAACTGCTCCGCGGTGTTGAATCCCTGTGGCGAGGCAAATCGCATATCGTTGCATTCCAGGGTGTAAGGAATGATCAGATGCGGTTTTACCGTGCCGTCCTGGCAGGTCACCTGGGTCCAGAACGGCAGATCGTCACCGTAGTAGTCACTGTCGTAGCTAAATCCACCCTGCTCAACCACTAAACGGCGCGTATTGGGGCTGTCACGGCCGGTGTACCAGCCCGTCGGTGCTTTGCCAAACAGATCGGACAACACATCTACCGCCTGCTGCATATGCTGGCGTTCGGTTTTGGCATCCATGCCCTGGTAATGAATCCAGCGCCAGCCATGACTGACCACGTCGTAATTGGCCTGTTTTATCGCGTCAACGATTTCCGGATGACGCGCCAGCGCCATCGCCACACCAAAAACGGTGAGGGGCAAACCCCGTTTCTGAAATTCGTTATGAATGCGCCAAAAACCGGCACGGGAACCGTACTCGTACAGCGATTCCATCGACATATGCCGATCGGGATAGCTGGCGGCACCGATAATGTCAGACAGGAACTGCTCTGAACCTGTGTCGCCATGTAATACGCTGTTCTCGGCCCCTTCCTCGTAGTTAAGTACAAACTGCACCGCGACACGGGCCTTCTTCGGCCAGGCCGCATGAGGAGGATTAGCGCCATAACCGATCAAATCGCGCGGGTAATTTTTATTGAAGCTGTAGGTTTTCTTATCCTGGCTTTCAGTCATAACGTGCATCCTGTCGGTGAACGGGAACATCTGCTTAGTTTAGGTGCTGAAAGGCACCAGAGAGTGGTTTATGTAAAGGATAAGCCAAATCGCCCTGTTTGCTGGTGCCAAACCCTAGCGCCACCAGCGATTCCACCATTTTTACTGCTGCACTGACGCCATCGATCACCGGCATCCCCAGCTCCTGGGTGAGCGACGCCGCCAGCTTTGCCATACCGCCGCAGCCTAAAACAATCGCACCACTGCCGTCTTCCTGCTTCGCCTGGAGGCAACGCTGACGCACTTTCTCCTGTGCCAGCCCGCTTCCATCTTCTAATGCCAGCACCGGCAAATCGATGGCATGTAAGCCTGCACAATGATGAGTAAAGCCATACTGCTGGAGCAAATGACGGGCGATCACCAACGTTCGGGGCAAAGTGGTGACAATGGAGAAGCGCGTCGCCAGTAAGGTTGCGGTGTGCATGGCCGCTTCCGCAATACCAATCACCGGCCCGCTGGCCAGTTCGCGAGCCGCAAGCAACCCCGGATCGCCGAAGCAGGCAATGACGTGGCCACTGACGCCCTGCGCTTTGCCGAGCTTAATCTGTTCCAGCACGCCAATCGCCGCGATCGCTTCGTCGAAATGCCCTTCAATGGAAGGCACGCCCTGTGTAGGACAGACGGCCAGAATTTCCGTGCCGGGCGCTGCCACCGCGCGCGCCGCCTGACCGATGGTTTCCGTCATCGCCTGGCTGGTATTGGGATTAATTACCTGAATCAGGCTCATGATAAGGCTCCTTTATGACCCGAAAATAACCGGGTGAAATCCGGCAACGTTTCGCCTCCGCGTTCAAAGTGCAGGCTGGAAACAATATGTTCAAAGTGGTGCTGCATCGAGCTGGTTAGCGGTACTAACGCCTTATCTCGTAAACGTTTTAACAGTTGCTCATGATCATCACAGCGGCAACCGCGCTGCCAGGGAGCGCCCCAGGCGGCAATGACCAGGGAAGATCGTTGGGTCAGTCGCGTAACGAGATCGGTTAACACCTGATTGCCGGAAATAGCCTGCAGCTGGATATGAAACGCCGCCGACAGACGAATTGCCGCAGGGCCGTCATGCTGTTCGATGGCCGCCTTTTCCTGCTCAACCAGCGCAGCCAACGCGGCAAGGTGAGGTGCCTGCATATGTTCCAGTACGGCAGGAAGGTTGGCGCATTCGAGTAGACTGCGGGTTCGGAAAATGTCACGCGCTTCCTCCACTCCGGGCGTCGCGACATGTGCACCACGTTTGGGCGTAAGCGTCACCATTTGCACCGCAGCAAGGCGCTGCAACACTTTCCGAATGCCTGTGCGGCTGACACCGAATACGTCTGAAAGCGCCTCTTCCGGTAATTTACTTCCGGGTGGCAACTGATGTTCGACAATGGCGTTCATCAACGCCTGATAGATAGGCTCATCTTTATCATGCAGATCGGCCGCCGTTCTCTGGCCTGTTTCACTCTTCATTACCCGCTCCGGTAAACATCTTTGCGTAACTTATCGTATACGTTAAAAATAAATATTGTATACAAAAATCAAATTTGGCCTGAATCCTGCAACGTTTACACATAGGGTCATTTATTCATGTCTTTGAGAGGAGCAGGTTTCATGCCAAATCATTCAACGGTGGGTAACACATCGGCCTCTGAAGCCGAAGCAGCGTACAGTCCAAGGCTATGTAATGCAGACCTGGCGCCCACCCGCAATCAAAACTGGTCGTGGTACAACATCTTTTCGTTTTGGATGTCGGACGTACACAGCATGGGTGGATATGTGGTAGCGGCAAGCTTCTTTACGCTCGGGCTGGCCAGTTGGCAGGTGCTGCTGTGTCTGCTGGCAGGGATCTGTATCGTGCAGCTTTGCGCCAACCTGGTGGCTAAGCCGAGTCAAATGGCGGGCGTGCCTTATGCGGTTATTTGCCGTCAGGCATTTGGTGTCTTTGGCGCCAATATTCCGGCGGTGATTCGCGGATTGATTGCTTTCGCCTGGTACGGCATTCAGACCTGGCTGGCGGCCAATGCGCTGATGTTGGTGCTGTTAAAGTTTTATCCTGCGCTCGAAAGTCTGACACACAGCCACTGGCTTGGCCTGTCTCAGTTGGGATGGTGCTGCTTTGGGGTGATGTGGATTCTCCAGGCCATGGTGTTCTGGCACGGCATGAGCGCGATCAAACGCTTTATTGATGTTGCCGGTCCTGCAGTTTACGTGGTGATGCTGGCGTTGGCAGGCTGGATTGTATACAAAACAGGTTTCGACGGTATTTCGTTTACGCTTGCCAGCAAACAACTGACGGCAGGTGAACAGACCTGGCAAATGATTACCGCCACGGCGCTGGTTGTCTCTTACTTCTCAGGTCCGCTGCTGAATTTTGGCGATTTCTCGCGTTACAGCAAAAGCATGGGCGACATTCGTCGGGGTAATCGCTGGGGGCTGCCGTTCAACTTTCTGTTGTTCTCCATCGTTACCGTGGTGATTGTCTCCGGCACACAGTCGCTGTTTGGTAAAATGATCACCGATCCAATCGAAACCGTCAGCATGGTGGGGAGTGATTTAGCCGTGGCAATTGGCCTGTTGACGATGATTACCGCCACGATTGGTATCAACATTGTTGCGAACTTTGTGTCACCCGCTTTCGATTTTTCAAACTGCTCACCGCAGAAAATTAGCTTCCGTACAGGTGGGATGATTGCGGCAGTAGGTTCGGTGCTGTTAACGCCCTGGAATCTTTTCCAGTCGCCGGAACTGATTCACTACACGCTGGATGTATTGGGCTCTTTTATCGGCCCACTGTTTGGCATTTTATTAGCGGATTTTTATCTGATTAAAGGTGGCCGCGTTTATGTTGATGACCTGTTTGATGACACGCCAAAAGGGCGCTACTGGTATCGCGGTGGATTTAATCCAAAAGCCATTGGTGCATTATTGCCTGCGGTCGCAATCTGCCTGGTGATCAGTTTTATCCCTGCCCTGCATCAGGTGGCCAACTTTAGCTGGTTTATTGGTGTGGCGCTGGCTGCCGGTGGCTACTGGATGGTGGCACGCGAAAAGCAGACCGTTGAGAAAGATCGCTCAATGGCTTCTGGTGCAGCGGTGATGCAGAAGGAATAGCGGCCTGTCCACAAGCCCTGTGGCTGTACAGTAACCCCATAAAACGACTCTACGTAGAGTCGTTTTTCGTTGGGCCGCAGACCACCGGACTGCATTGATGAGGAATGATTTTGACTGGTTTTTCTATTCAGCCTTGAGTGCCCTATCCTACATCCGCGTATCAACACGCTATCTTGATGCATATCAGCCCTCCCTCTTTCGTAGAAACGCTCCGCGTTCGCATTGATCCTGTCTTTGCCAGCTGAAACTCAGTAGGTATAAAAAACTTAAAAATCATAAGCATAAACCTTTACAGAGTCAGCTAACCCTGTCGCAACGGCAAATAAAGAATGCGATGCCCCCACCAGACAAAAAATTCATTTCAAAACAAAAAATAGTTCAAATTGAAAGTTAAATAATTTATTTGTGATCTATATAAAATATTTATCCCTTCAAAACGATTATATTTTTTTGCGAGTTAAGGCGTAGCAAGCGCGAAAATCCAGGCAACCTTAAAGGAGTGGCAACATGATTGATGCAATCACCTTTGGTGCGGAATGGTTTATTGGACTGTTCCAGAAAGGAGGTGAAGTTTTTGTCGGCATGGTGACAGGAATTTTACCTTTGTTAATTAGTTTATTAGTCGTAATGAACGCGTTGATCAGATTCGTAGGGCAACATCGAATTGAGCGACTGGCACAAAAATGTGCGGGCAACCCTGTTTCACGCTATCTGCTTTTACCGCTTATCGGCACCTTCGTTTTTTGTAACCCTATGACACTCAGCCTGGGGCGATTTATGCCCGAAAAATACAAGCCAGGATACTACGCGGCCTCTTCGTACAGTTGCCATTCCATGAATGGATTATTTCCTCATGTTAATCCAGGCGAACTTTTTGTTTATTTAGGCGTTGCCAGCGGCCTGACAACCTTAGGTTTGCCCTTAGGTCCTCTTGCTGTTAGCTATTTTCTGGTTGGACTTTTTACTAATTTTTTTCGGGGCTGGATTACCGATCTCACCACCAGCCTGTTTGAAAAAAAGATGGGCATTAAGCTCGACAAAAACGTTCAGCTTTAATAAAGGCGGAAAATAAAATGACGACACAAATCCGTATCGAGAAAGGAAGCAGTGGTTGGGGCGGCCCTTTACAACTTGATATAACACCCGGGAAAAAAATTGTTTACATCACAGCAGGCACCCGACCGTCAATTGTGGACAGGCTCAGCGAAATCACCGGTTGGGAAGCCGTAGATGGTTTTAAACAAGGTGAACCACCCGCTGATGAGATTGGCCTGGCAATCATCGATTGTGGTGGCACGCTACGTTGTGGTCTTTATCCCAAACGAGGTATTCCCACTGTGAATATCCATGCCACGGGGAAATCCGGACCGCTGGCGCAATATATTCTGGAGAACATTTATGTCTCTGGTGTTAAGCCTGAGAATATAAGCATCGTCAATGAAGAGCAGCATGACAGTAAAGAGCGGGTAAACGAGCATGACGCAAAGCTTGCTGCCCTGGCACCGTGTGATTCAACTACGGGTAAAGATTACGATCCGAGTAAAAAAATCACCGAGCAAAGCGACGGTTTACTGGCAAAAATCGGCACGGGAATGGGGACCATCGTCGCCGAATTTTTCCAGGCCGGCCGCGATACAATCGATACCGTACTCAAGACTATTCTCCCTTTTATGGCATTCGTTGCTGCCATCATTGGAATCATCATGGCCTCAGGTTTGGGGGATATGATTGCCCACGGGCTGACCCCACTAGCCACCAATCCGCTTGGATTAATCACGTTGGCGTTAATTTGTTCGTTCCCGCTACTGTCGCCGTTCTTAGGACCGGGGGCGGTGATTGCCCAGGTTATCGGTGTACTTATTGGCGTTCAGATCGGACTGGGTAATATTCCGCCCCATCTTGCCCTGCCTGCCCTGTTTGCCATCAATGCACAAGCTGCTGCGGATTTTATTCCTGTCGGTTTATCGCTGGCGGAGGCGAAACAGGACACCGTGCGCGTGGGGGTTCCTTCTGTACTGGTAGGCCGTTTTCTGACCGGTGCACCGACTGTGCTGATTGCCTGGGCCGTCTCTGCTTTTATTTATCACTGAACGTTAACCTTCTGGAGAAAAGTCATGACGCACTTTGAAACTGAAATAATCAAAGTTGGCATAAATGCCCACGATGCGCTGCTTGAAAACATGATGATTTTATTTCGGGAAGGCGCACCAGCCGATATTCAGGATTATTGCTTTATTCATCAGCATGGCATGCTGATGGGACATCCTGTAACGGGTTCAACCCTACAGCTGGGAGAAAGGTGTTATCCAGTGACCGCTATCGGTGAGGTCGCGATTGAGAACCTACGCGAGCTGGGACATATCACCGTCGTTTTCGATGGGCAGTCAATAGCGCAATTACCCGGATCAATCCATGTCAGTGGAAAAGCGCCCGAAAGGATCACCCCTGAAACATCCGTCAAACTCTTTGCTTAGGAGCCTGTTATGTCTGAAGTTGCTGTTGTAATCGGTGGAGGGCAAACGCTGGGTGCGTTTCTGGCGAAAGGATTGGCCGAAGCGGGCTACCGCGTTGCCGTAGCAGATTTGAAGGGTGAAAACGCCAGAAAAGTTGCCTCAGAAATTAACGCCGAATATGGCGCTGATCTGGCCGTGGGGTTTGAGGTTGATGCAACAGATGAGAAAAGTGTTATTGAGCTTGCTGGCAATATCGATACGATCTTTAAACAGGTCAATGTGATGATTTATAGTGCCGGCATGGCAAAAGCCTCCTTCGTCACTGATTTTGCATTAAAAGATTTTGAAGTATCTTTGCAGGTCAATCTCGTAGGCTATTTTCTTTGCGCGCGTGAATTTGCCAGGCTGATGATTCGCGATAATATTCCAGGCCGCATTATTCAGATTAATTCAAAGTCGGGTAAAACAGGCAGTAAACATAATTCGGGCTATAGTGCTGCTAAATTTGGCGGGGTAGGATTAACACAGTCCCTGGCACTTGATTTAGCGGATTATGGCATCACGGTACATTCACTGATGCTGGGTAATTTGCTCAAGTCGCCGATGTTTCAATCTCTGCTCCCCCAGTATGCAAAAAAATTGGGCATCTCCCCCAACGAAGTTGAAGCCAGTTATATTGCGAAAGTGCCACTCAAACGCGGATGCGAGTATCAGGATGTCCTGAATGTCTTGTTGTTTTATGCCAGTGATAAATCCTCGTATTGCACTGGACAGTCTATCAACATCACGGGCGGTCAGGTGATGTTCTGATCGACCCGATCATGATTAGCTGGCATCGCTCAGGAGAAGACGATGAGTAGCGGGATAATTGCTGTAGCACTTTTAGCATGGCTGGCACATACGCTGTTTGGCTGGTATCAGCTACGAAGCTTTAACCGCATGTTAGATGGCTTATTTCAGCAAGGCAGAGTCGGAATTGGGCGTTCAGCATCTACCCGCTTCAATGTTGAACCACGCGTTATTATCGCACTCGCTGTAGATACAAAAGGACGAATCATATCGGCTGTCATTATGAAAGGTTTCACCGTTTTTGCCCGTCCACGCGCGCTACCTTTGTTAAATGGCTGTTATCTTAATGATATAGATGCGAAAAAAATTTTTCCTGAGCGTGAAACGTGTCAAAAAGCCTTACTTTCCGCCATATCAATGAAAGAGTAATGTGTTAAATTGAAAGCAGGATGAAAATTACAGCACTGCTTTAATTTTGATAAAAAAACACCTTTCAGATAAGGCTTTACCAATGAAACCGCGACAAAGACAGGAAGCCATCCTTGCCTATCTACAAAAAAATGGCAAAACCACAATTAGCGATCTGATCGAACATTTTAAAGCAACAGGCACCACTATTCGTAAAGATTTGACCGAGATGGAGAAGCGCAGTGAGGTTATTCGTATTCACGGTGGCGTCATTCTGAGCCATGAAGAAGGCGATCAACCTATCGACCATAAAACACATATTAACAGTGACAGGAAAAGGCGCATTGCTGAATCGGCCGTACAACTGGTTAACGATGGTGATTCGCTGATCCTTGATACCGGCAGTACAGTGCTCCAAATGGTCAGGCATCTCAAGCCGTTCAATAACATTACTGTTATGACAAACAGCCTACACATTGTGAATGCGCTGATGGAATTAGACGGCGATCAGACCATTTTAATGCCCGGCGGAACGTTAAGAAAAAAGTCAGCTTCATTTCATGGAGGGCTTGCCGAGTCAGCATTCCGCTCTTTTAACTTTGATAAGTTATTTATTGGCGCCGATGGCATTGATTTGGATATGGGGATCACCACCTTTAATGAAGTTCATGCCGTTAGCACATCGATGTGCGCGGCTGCTGACAAGATTATTGTGTTAGCTGACTCATCCAAGTTTGGTCGCAAAAGTCCGAATGTTGTTTGCAGCCTGGACAAGGTTGATACCATTATCACGGATGCCGGTATTACTGCTCATTACCTTCAACAATTAGCGGATAAAAAAATCAACGTCATTGTCGCAGGAGGTGATGATGAATAATCCAGAAGTGCTGCTGGACTATGCCAGAGAGGCGCTTTCGCTTGAAATTACCGAAGCTCAGAATCTGTTTAATAGTTTAAATGGTGAGTTTATACAAGCCTGCAAGCTGATTTTACAGTGTCAGGGGAAAACCATTGTTTCAGGAATCGGTAAATCCGGTCATATTGGTAAAAAAATAGCCGCCTCGCTGGCCAGCACAGGTACACCGGCTTTTTTTGTGCATCCCGCCGAGGCCTTGCATGGCGACCTTGGTATGATTACGTCTCATGACGTATTTATCTTTATCTCTAATTCGGGCAGGGCCGCTGAACTGCAGATAATTATTCCTGCACTGCGGGCACTCCAGGTACCCATTATTGCGATAACCAACGTTACCAGTTCCTTTCTGGCACAACAGGCCGACTGCGTTTTACACCTTGCTGTCAATCGTGAAGCCTGCCCGATGGGGCTTGCTCCCACGTCAAGCGCCGTGAATACCCTGTTAATCGGCGATGCCCTGGCGATGGCACTGATGCGTTCACGCGATTTCAACGAAGAGCAATTTGCCCGTTCCCACCCCGGCGGCAGCTTAGGTGCAGGCTTACTTAATTCGGTTACGCAGCTCATGCGAAAAGGTAGCCGCATTCCTCGCGTCAATAAAAACGCCTCCGTTTTAGATGCGATGGAAGAACTTACCCGCACCGGTATGGGAATTGTTATTGCCTGCGATGATAACAATGATATTGAGGGTATTTTTACTGATGGCGACCTGCGTCGTGCCTTATTGGCAGGTAAAAAGCTGGACGATCAACTTGAGCCACTCCTGACACGTCCCGGTTATAAACTGGCCGAGCACCTCAGCGTTGCGGCGGCTACGCAGAAATTATATGACCGACGCATTAGCGCGGCACCGGTGGTCAACCAACAAGGTACGTTAGTCGGGGCCATCAATATCTATGATTTGCATAAATGACATTCATTAGCGAGTGACTGAAACACCAGAATACCTGAGAGGGAATATGGAATTATATATCGATAGTGCAGATACGTTTGCTATTCGCGAGATGGTAAAAATTTTACCCGTCAATGGCGTTACCACCAACCCTTCGCTGGTTGCTAAATCTGGCGTCGAACTGACGCACTTAATCAGTGACATCCGGACTATTTTGGGTGAGGAGAAACTTATCTTTGCTCAGGTTTTAGCAAGCGATACACCAAATATTATTCGCGAAGCGCAGTATCTGCATGAAATGTGCGCCAATATGATCGTAAAAATACCCGTCAATCGTGCAGGGCTGGCCGCAATGACTCAGTTGAAACAGCGTAACATTCCAACGTTAGGTACTGCGGTTTATTCCACCTCACAGGCGATGTTAGCAGCCTTCGCGGGCGCTGATTATATTGCGCCCTATTTTAATCGCATGGAAAATAACAATATTAATGCAAAGCAGGCCATTTCAGATATTCAGCAGTTTATTCAACTGCACAAGATGGATTGCAAAATACTCGCTGCCAGCTTTAAAAACACCACTCAGGTGGCAGACTGTCTGCTGGCGGGAGCGGCGGCTGTCACATTGCCTGTCGATGTTATGTATGAAATGTTTAACTCCCCTCTGGCAAAGCACGCCATTGATGATTTCAGCCATGACTGGAATCAGGCATTTAACCGTCAGCAGTTGATTATTTAGTTCTGCGAACGCGTTAATAGTGCATAAGCGAGAGCAAAGTTTTGCTGCGGGCACAGCATCTTCTGTTTGGCAGCATTAACGCTTTGGACGAGTGAGTGAAGGGGGGGAATGCTTCGTGCTTTCAGTCGCTAAAAAGCAAAAACGCCATGCTGATAACCAGCATGGCGTCAAAATTTGGCGGAACGGACGGGGCTCGAACCCGCGACCCCCTGCGTGACAGGCAGGTATTCTAACCAACTGAACTACCGCTCCGCGCTTTGTTCCCCGTCGGGAACGAGGCGCATATTAATCACAACGTCTTTACGCGTCAACGCTTTTCCCCGCGTAACATTCCGTTTGCTGCTATTTTCGCCCCAATGTTGATTTTACACACAAAACGTTGGCTTTCAGACGCGCCACAGGCAGTTGCCGCCCTTCTTCATAATCAAATCTAAGCGTGACTCGTGTTCGTTAACTTCATCCGCGCTGGCGGTGACGACACGCAAGCCTGAGCTGGGACGAACGATACGCTGAATGCCCTCGCTCTGCTGCTGGCGCGCTCGCTCCTCTTCCGACGAGAACGACAACGACGTCTGCCCACCGGTCATCGTTAAGAAGACTTCAGCCAGAATCTCGGCATCAAGCAGTGCGCCGTGCAGCGTACGCTTGCTGTTATCTATTTCATAGCGCGAACACAGCGCATCAAGGCTGTTACGCTTGCCAGGAAACATGCGGCGCGCCATCGCCAGGCTGTCGGTTATCTTGCAGAAGGTTTCGGTTTTTTCAATGCCGCGCTGAAGCTTGCCAAACTCGTAATCCATAAAGCCGATATCAAACGACGCGTTATGAATAACGAGTTCCGCCCCGCGGATGTAGTCGAGAAACTCATCGGCAATATCGCTGAAGGTGGGTTTATCCAGCAGGAATTCATCGGCGATACCGTGAACGCCAAACGCTTCAGGATCGACCAGCCGGTCAGGCTTCAGATACATATGGAAGTTGTTCCCCGTCAAACGACGGTTAACTACTTCAACCGCACCTATCTCAATGATGCGGTGACCTTCATAATGCACCCCGATCATATTCATACCGGTGGTTTCAGTATCGAGAACAATTTGACGGTTATTTGCAGTGCTCATAGGGCTCGTTTTATGTCAGACTTGGCGTTTTGTCAGAAGGAAGTCTACCAGAGATGCGTAAACAGGTAGAGATTTTCACCGATGGATCTTGTCTCGGCAACCCAGGTCCGGGTGGTTATGGCGCAATTTTGCGTTACGGAGAGCATGAAAAAACCTTCAGTGCGGGTTATCGCCTGACGACCAACAATCGTATGGAGTTGATGGCGGCCATTGTTTCACTGGAAGCCCTGAAACAGCCCTGTGATGTGGTGTTGAGTACCGACAGTCAGTATGTGCGCCAGGGCATTACGCAATGGATACATAACTGGAAAAAGCGTGGCTGGAAAACCGCCGAAAAGAAGCCCGTTAAAAACGTCGATTTATGGCAACGGCTTGATACTGCGCTCAGCACTCATACGATTCAGTGGGAATGGGTTAAAGGCCATGCGGGCCATCCCGAAAATGAACGCTGTGATGAACTGGCGCGCAGTGCGGCTAACAATCCGACCTTTGATGATATTGGCTATCAGCCCGAATCCTGATCGTTAGCCTGTCGAAACTGGCGCGTCGCATTGACGGTCTGGGGTAATTGCCTTTTGCTCAGACTCATCCGCGCCTTCGTGGGCGTGAGCGGAAAACTTCGTTTACGCGCCACGACAATGTTCAGGCAACCTAACGCGGGTAAATGAGCGCTTATCATTTTCCCCCCCTGTCGATGCCAGGGCAACACCTGGAAACGCGTGCGGAAAACCACTTCGTAATTCAGCAGGCCCAGCCAGTCCAGTAAACGCATCTGACTAAACATGCGGCTGCTCCAGGGCGCTTTACGATGAATGCCCGGCACCATCTTACTGATCCCCAGCAAACTGAACGGATTGAAGCCGCTGATGATCATCCAGCCATCATCGATTAGCACACGATCGACTTCCCGTAATATCCGATGGGGGTCCTGACTCCATGACAACGTATGTGCCAGTAAGCAGGCATCAACCGATTTTGACTCAAACGGCAGTTGTGCGGGATTGGCCAGTACCTGTAACTGTTCTCCCTCAGTGCCAACACTGACCTGATGTGAAATAGCGCAATTTTCCGTGTTGATTTCTGCGCTGAGGTTGCCAAGCTTAAGCATATGAAAGCCGTACAGCTTTCCAAGGTAAGGCTGAAGTTGCTGTGTCAGTGCATCGCGGAAGTAGACTCCCCATGGCATGTCGCGCCATGAGAGTGGCGCGTTCAGGATTTGGCGTGTTTTAGCGGACTTCATGCTTTACCATTTTCCTTTTTTACGGCCAGCGAGAGGGTTTTATGAATCTTACCAGTATTCCTGCATTACAAGATAACTACATCTGGACGTTAACAGATGACAAGGGAAAATGCCTGATTGTTGATCCCGGTGAAGCCCAGCCGGTGCTGGAGAAGATTCACGCGAACGGCTGGCAGCCCGAAGCCATTCTGTTAACCCATCACCATAATGACCACGTCGGCGGCGTTAAAACCTTGTGTGAACACTTTCCCGACATTGTGGTTTACGGTCCACAGGAAACGGCGGACAAAGGCGCAAAAAACCTTGTCAGTGAAGGGGATAAGTTTGACGTTTTGGGTCTGTCCTTCGAGGTCATCGCCACCCCGGGGCACACTTTAGGACATATCTCATATTACAGTTCGCCTTATCTTTTTTGTGGGGACACGATGTTTTCAGGCGGCTGTGGAAGGTTATTCGAAGGTACGCCAGAACAAATGTATGAATCTTTTCAAAAGCTTAATAAGCTTCCAGGAGAGACTCTGGTGTGCTGCGCACATGAGTATACTTTATCCAATCTGAAGTTTGCTGCTGCAATTTTACCCCACGACCCGCAAATAACGGCTGAATACCACAAAATTAAGGACTTACGGGCCGAAAAGCGTATTACTTTACCTACAAAACTGGCCCACGAGCGCGTGATAAATTTATTTCTCAGAACGCAAGATCCTGATTTACAACGTGCTTTAGACCTTGATTCAGAGGTTGGGCCGGTATGGCAGACATTTGCCGTTCTACGCGAGAAGAAAGATCGTTTTTGATTTTTCAGGTTGTGTTGTGAAGCACCGTCACGTATAGTTGCTCGTCTTTTAAGCGAACGAACTATTGACACACATATGAAGGCTAAAGCGATATTACTCGCCTCGGTCTTGCTGGTAGGATGTCAGGCATCACGGAATGACGCCAATATCCCCGAACAGCATGCACAGAGTCTGTCTTCAGCTGGTCAAAGTGAAAATGGAAAATACGGTGATCGACTTTTATCGCCGCGATGGCAGGAAGATGGAACTGGCCTCGCAGAAGATAGTGATCTCTGGAGTTTCATTAGTGACGAGTTGAAGATGGGGATTCCGGAAAACCCGCGAATCCGCGAACAAAAATTAAAATTTTTAAAAAATAAGAGCTATCTCCACGATGTAACATTACGGGCAGAGCCGTACATGTACTGGATAGTCGAGCAGATTAAGAAACGTAAGATGCCGATGGAACTGGTACTGCTACCCATAGTGGAGAGCGCTTTTGATCCTCATGCAACCTCGTCTGCAAATGCCGCTGGCATCTGGCAGATTGTGGGAAGTACGGGTCGAAACTATGGTTTAAAACAGAACCGTTATTACGATGGTCGTCGCGACGTTGTCGCCTCAACCAAGGTTGCGCTGGATATGATGCAGCGTCTCAACACCATGTTCGGCGGTGACTGGCTTCTGACAGTTGCTGCTTATAACAGTGGTGAAGGACGTGTGCTAAAAGCGATTAAACAGAACAAGGCGCGCGGCAAGCCCACCGACTTCTGGCATCTTTCGCTTCCACGTGAAACCACGGTTTATGTCCCGAAAATGTTGGCCTTGAGCGAACTTCTCAAGAACAACAAGCGTTACGGAATTAAACTGCCGACGCCTAATGAAAACCGCGCATTAGCACGTGTTGAAGTAGGCCAGCAGATTAAACTGACGCAGGCCGCAGAAATGGCTGGTATGCCGCTCAATAAATTAAAGAGCTTTAATACCGGATACAAAGGCGGCGCGACAGCACCAAATGGGCCACATTACATTATGGTGCCGAAGTCTAACGTCGCACAATTGCGTGATTCACTGGCTTCCGGTGATATCTCCGCAGTACAGCCGACCCAACTGGCGAAAGCCAGTGGCGATGGCGGTTACAAAGTGCGAAATGGCGATACCCTGTCGGGAATTGCGAATAAGTTAGGCGTCAGTGTTGCAACACTGAAGCAGCAAAACAATCTGCGCAGTGCCAGTATTCGTCCAGGTCAGGTACTGACTGTCGGATCGAATGGCACCAGCCTGGCGGATAATGGCAACAGCATCACCTATCGCGTTCGTAAAGGTGATTCTCTTGACAGTATCGCCCGTCGTCACGGCGTAAACATTAAAGACGTGATGCGCTGGAACAGTGTTGTGAGTAACGCGAAAGATATTCAGCCTGGCGATGAGTTAACGTTGTTCGTGAAGAATAACGCAACGCCAGATACCTGATACATTGAAAAGGCTGACATTTGTCAGCCTTTTTTCTTATTCGATTCTGCCGCAATCTGCCTGACCTCGCGCTTTTCCGCCTTCCCCCTGACAGAAAGACTCCCGCCATCATCTTTACCTTTTGGCGTTAAACTCGACCAGTAAAGGATTATGATCGGATGCGCGCGTGACCAGCACAGAGGCTTCGCTGACGCGCATGTCGCGATAGAACACGAAATCTAACGGTCGGCCAAAGGCTTTACGTCGATGATCGGCAGTAAACATCACCTCTTCCAGTTGCATCTGGTGAGCAAAACGGTAAAGGGCATTGATTCGCTGGCGACTCCAGGCGTTGAAATCGCCGGCCATGATCACCGGCCCACGGTGATGGATGATCTGTTCCCCAATGGGGCCCAGTTGTTTGCTGTAAACGTCCACGCCCAGACTAAAGTTTACGGCGTGAATATTTACTACCATTAGCGTTTCGCCGGTAGGTAACGGATAGGCGGTAACAAGTGCCGATTTAGAGAGCCTTAGCAGCGGCTCTCGTTCGCGCAAAGGACAACAGTAGACTGGGTGAGCAGAAGCCAGCGTCATAACGCCTGAGGGATGCTGAGGCAACACGAAAGCAGGGACCTGATCGGCCGCCAGATAATTACTGGTGGCAAAGCGGATAAGCTCAGGCGTCGTCTGCGCTTCCTGTAGTAAAACGAGATGCGCATCTTTGCCGAATCCTTCCAGTACAGACATCCAGTCGGCACGCTGCTGTTTGAAGATATTCCATACCAGCACTTTAAGATTGGGATCGGCAGGGAGCGGTGCGCCAGGAGGCAATGCCTGACCGAGATGAAACATTGCACCCGGGGGAAAGATCCTTTCCGCTGGCTGTCCGGCTACATATCTCATCGCATAGGTTTTTTTGCGCACTTTCCCGCCTGGCTAATCATTCAAAAATTCGTGTGACTTATCTGTTATAGGGATTTTAGTACGCAGTTTCAATGGATGCTGCCGATTGTTCTCACCCTACCCCGTTTTATTTCCGTGATAACCGGCACCTGATGGCCGCGTCAACATCTTCTCCGTTCTCTCATCCGCTGTAAAATGGCAGACTGGTGATACCTCGATATAATGAAAAAGCCTTCTACGCCAAGGGCTCCGGTAGAGGCTGTGCTTTAATAACAGTCATGTTGGTCTTACAGGCTATTTCACGTGAAGAGAAACCATGAAGGCATCGTCTGAAGAACTGAAAGTATTTGTGAGCGTCGTTGAAAGTGGAAGCTTTAGTCGGGCCGCTGAGACGTTACAGATGGCCAATTCAGCCGTGAGTCGTACGATAAAAAAGCTGGAAAACAAATTAGGCCTGGCTTTGCTTACACGTACCACCCGGAATCTGGCGTTAACTCAGGAAGGGGAACGCTATTTTCATCAGGTTCAAAATTTCCTTCAGGTCATGACCGCTGCGGAAAATGAGTTAATAGAAAGCCGTGAGATGCCGAAGGGGTTATTGCGTATAGATGCTGCAACGCCGGTCATACTGCATCTGCTTCTGCCGATGATAAAGTCCTTTCGGGAACGCTATCCGGAAATAGACCTTTCGCTTATTTCTTCTGAAAACTTTATTAACCTTATCGAGCGTAAAGTTGATGTGGCGATCCGCGCAGGAAGCTTAACGGATTCAGGCCTTAGAGCACGGTTGCTCTTTATCAGCTATCGCCGTCTCATTGCGTCACCTGACTATCTGGAAAAATACGGCATCCCTCAACGCGCGGCCGATCTGGATAACCATCAGTGTCTTGGTTTTATTGATGCGCCTCGTCTTAACCGTTGGCCCGTAGCCTGTGAAGGTGGTGAGCTCTATGGCATTCGTTCAGAGCTTGATTCTAACAGCGGGGAAACGATCAAGCAGTTGTGCCTTGACGGCAATGGTATCGCCTGTCTTTCTGATTACATGGTGCATAAAGAAATAGAAGAAGGAAGTCTGGTGGAAATCATGTCCGAGCAGCGGCTGCCGGTAGAGATGCCGTTTAACGCCGTATATTACAGCGATCTTGGCGTCACCCAGCGTGTTCGCGCTTTCATTGATTTTCTAAGTGAGTGGGTGGTGAAGCAGCCCTGGCATGTGCAGACACAGTTGCTGCATCAGCTCTCTTTAAAGTCCTGACAGAGCTACGTCGGCCTGAGTGTTTTAAGTGCCTGCTGACGTAGAGCCTGCAACTGCGGAGAACACTACTGAAAATTTCCGCGCAGAAATGGAAAAAGCCCTGACCGTTAAGTCAGGGCTTTCCAATTAAGTGGCGGAACGGACGGGGCTCGAACCCGCGACCCCCTGCGTGACAGGCAGGTATTCTAACCAACTGAACTACCGCTCCACCGATTCTGTACTGACGTCAGAAAAACGTTCTGATATCAGGTGTTTCGCCCTTCCGCGTCACCGGTAAGGTCACGACCAGCGTACTGGTCTTAATTTGATGCCTGGCAGTTGATGAATCACGCGGTGATTCACCCTTCGGGCCGCTGCTCTGCAGCGTTCAAAAGCATTCGCTTTTGTCCTACTCTCTTTGAGTAGAGAACTGCCCGAAGTAACGTGCAGGTTTTCAATTTGATGCCTGGCAGTTCCCTACTCTCGCATGGGGAGACCCCACACTACCATCGGCGCTACGGCGTTTCACTTCTGAGTTCGGCATGGGGTCAGGTGGGACCACCGCGCTACAGCCGCCAGGCAAATTCTTTGTGCTCTGTCCTGCGTCTTTTACGCTGCTGCTGCGTTGGCTGTGCGCGCGCTGCTCAGTCACATACTTCAGTATGCTCCTTCACATCGTCTTACACGCCGCCCTGCTTCAGCGCAAAATCCTTCGGACTCTCGTCCGCAGAACAGAACTAAATGCTTTTCCGGTAAACAATGCTGAAAATTTAATCGTCTCTCAACCAAAACGCCTCTGGCGTTGTAAGGTTAAGCCTCACGGGTCATTAGTACCGGTAAGCTCAACGCATCGCTGCGCTTACACACCCGGCCTATCAACGTCGTCGTCTTCAACGTCCCTTCAGGACCCTTAAAGGGTCAGGGAGAACTCATCTCGGGGCAAGTTTCGTGCTTAGATGCTTTCAGCACTTATCTTTTCCGCACTTAGCTACCGGGCAGTGCCACTGGCGTGACAACCCGGACACCAGCGGTGCGTTCACTCCGGTCCTCTCGTACTAGGAGCAACCCCCCTCAATTCTCCAGCGCCCACGGCAGATAGGGACCGAACTGTCTCACGACGTTCTAAACCCAGCTCGCGTACCACTTTAAACGGCGAACAGCCGTACCCTTGGGACCTACTTCAGCCCCAGGATGTGATGAGCCGACATCGAGGTGCCAAACACCGCCGTCGATATGAACTCTTGGGCGGTATCAGCCTGTTATCCCCGGAGTACCTTTTATCCGTTGAGCGATGGCCCTTCCATTCAGAACCACCGGATCACTATGACCTGCTTTCGCACCTGCTCGAGCCGTCACTCTCGCAGTCAAGCTGGCTTATGCCATTGCACTAACCTCCTGATGTCCGACCAGGATTAGCCAACCTTCGTGCTCCTCCGTTACTCTTTAGGAGGAGACCGCCCCAGTCAAACTACCCACCAGACACTGTCCGCAGCCCGGATCACGGGCCTACGTTAGAACATCAAACATTAAAGGGTGGTATTTCAAGGTTGGCTCCACGCAGACTGGCGTCCACGCTTCAAAGCCTCCCACCTATCCTACACATCAAGGCTCAGTGTTCAGTGTCAAGCTGTAGTAAAGGTTCACGGGGTCTTTCCGTCTTGCCGCGGGTACACTGCATCTTCACAGCGATTTCAATTTCACTGAGTCTCGGGTGGAGACAGCCTGGCCATCATTACGCCATTCGTGCAGGTCGGAACTTACCCGACAAGGAATTTCGCTACCTTAGGACCGTTATAGTTACGGCCGCCGTTTACCGGGGCTTCGATCAAGAGCTTCAGCTTGCGCTTAACCCCATCAATTAACCTTCCGGCACCGGGCAGGCGTCACACCGTATACGTCCACTTTCGTGTTTGCACAGTGCTGTGTTTTTAATAAACAGTTGCAGCCAGCTGGTATCTTCGACTGGCTTCGGCTCGGGGAGCAGGTCCCTTCACCTACGCGCCAGCGTGCCTTCTCCCGAAGTTACGGCACCATTTTGCCTAGTTCCTTCACCCGAGTTCTCTCAAGCGCCTTGGTATTCTCTACCTGACCACCTGTGTCGGTTTGGGGTACGATTTTGTGTTACCTGATGCTTAGAGGCTTTTCCTGGAAGCAGGGCATTTATCACTTCAGCACCGTAGTGCCTCGTCGTCACGCCTCAGTGTAAAGTGAACCGGATTTGCCTGGAACACACACCTACACGCTTAAACCGGGACAACCGTCGCCCGGCTGATATAGCCTTCTCCGTCCCCCCTTCGCAGTAACACCAAGTACAGGAATATTAACCTGTTTCCCATCGACTACGCCTTTCGGCCTCGCCTTAGGGGTCGACTCACCCTGCTCCGATTAACGTTGAACAGGAACCCTTGGTCTTCCGGCGACAAGGTTTTTCACCTTGTTTATCGTTACTTATGTCAGCATTCGCACTTCTGATACCTCCAGCATGCCTCACAGCACACCTTCAACGGCTTACAGAACGCTCCCCTACCCAACAACACATAGTGTCGCTGCCGCAGCTTCGGTGCATGGTTTAGCCCCGTTACATCTTCCGCGCAGGCCGACTCGACCAGTGAGCTATTACGCTTTCTTTAAATGATGGCTGCTTCTAAGCCAACATCCTGGCTGTCTGTGCCTTCCCACATCGTTTCCCACTTAACCATGACTTTGGGACCTTAGCTGGCGGTCTGGGTTGTTTCCCTCTTCACGACGGACGTTAGCACCCGCCGTGTGTCTCCCGTGATAACATTCTCCGGTATTCGCAGTTTGCATCGGGTTGGTAAGCCGGGATGGCCCCCTAGCCGAAACAGTGCTCTACCCCCGGAGATGAGTTCACGAGGCGCTACCTAAATAGCTTTCGGGGAGAACCAGCTATCTCCCGGTTTGATTGGCCTTTCACCCCCAGCCACAGGTCATCCGCTAATTTTTCAACATTAGTCGGTTCGGTCCTCCAGTTAGTGTTACCCAACCTTCAACCTGCCCATGGCTAGATCACCGGGTTTCGGGTCTATACCCTGCAACTTAACGCCCAGTTAAGACTCGGTTTCCCTGCGGCTCCCCTATACGGTTAACCTTGCTACAGAATATAAGTCGCTGACCCATTATACAAAAGGTACGCAGTCACCCCCATAAAGAAGGCTCCCACTGCTTGTACGTACACGGTTTCAGGTTCTGTTTCACTCCCCTCGCCGGGGTTCTTTTCGCCTTTCCCTCACGGTACTGGTTCACTATCGGTCAGTCAGGAGTATTTAGCCTTGGAGGATGGTCCCCCCATATTCAGACAGGATACCACGTGTCCCGCCTTACTCATCGAACTCACAGCCTGTGCACCTTTGTGTACGGGAGTATCACCCTGTACCCTGCGACTTTCCAGACGCTTCCACTGATGCACAAGCTGATGATGGTTCTGGGCTCCTCCCCGTTCGCTCGCCGCTACTGGGGGAATCTCGGTTGATTTCTTTTCCTCGGGGTACTTAGATGTTTCAGTTCCCCCGGTTCGCCTCATGCAGCTATGTATTCACTGCATGATAGTGTGACGAGTCACACTGGGTTTCCCCATTCGGGTATCGCCGGTTATTGCGGTTCATATCACCTTACCGGCGCTTATCGCAGATTAGCACGCCCTTCATCGCCTCTGACTGCCAGGGCATCCACCGTGTACGCTTAGTCGCTTAACCTCACAACCCACAGGCGTTTATCTGTAATACCGTAACGGCTGCGCGTAAAGAATGCGTCGTTGCGCGGTGCTCGCCATGCTCACGTACTTCAGTACGCTCCGCTGGCTGTGCGCCGACGCGCCTTGCTTTCTTCACTGCTCGCGCGCTACTGCATAACAGTTAGCTTGTAAGCTGTAAGCTTTTGAGAGACTCGAACGCGTTGTGCTGTGTTCCTTATTACGGAGGAACACGACAATGCGTCGTTTCAAATTTTCAGCTTGTTCCGGATTGTTAAAGAGCAAAATCTTAAACACGACTCGTAAGTCATCTTTAAGATATGTGGGCAACACCTTTCACCTGTCACCAAGCAAGTGGCGTCCCCTAGGGGATTCGAACCCCTGTTGCCGCCGTGAAAGGGCGGAGTCCTAACCGCTAGACGAAGGGGACACGGACGTGTCTCGACTTCGCAGCCGTCTTGCTTCTTTATCTTTCTATCAGACAATCTGTGTGAGCACTTCGCGGGAAGGTATCTTCAGGTAAGGAGGTGATCCAACCGCAGGTTCCCCTACGGTTACCTTGTTACGACTTCACCCCAGTCATGAATCACAAAGTGGTAAGCGCCCTCCCGGAGGTTAAGCTACCTACTTCTTTTGCAACCCACTCCCATGGTGTGACGGGCGGTGTGTACAAGGCCCGGGAACGTATTCACCGTGGCATTCTGATCCACGATTACTAGCGATTCCGACTTCACGGAGTCGAGTTGCAGACTCCGATCCGGACTACGACGCACTTTGTGAGGTCCGCTTGCTCTCGCGAGGTCGCTTCTCTTTGTATGCGCCATTGTAGCACGTGTGTAGCCCTACTCGTAAGGGCCATGATGACTTGACGTCATCCCCACCTTCCTCCGGTTTATCACCGGCAGTCTCCTTTGAGTTCCCGACCGAATCGCTGGCAACAAAGGATAAGGGTTGCGCTCGTTGCGGGACTTAACCCAACATTTCACAACACGAGCTGACGACAGCCATGCAGCACCTGTCTCACGGTTCCCGAAGGCACTAAGGCATCTCTGCCGAATTCCGTGGATGTCAAGAGTAGGTAAGGTTCTTCGCGTTGCATCGAATTAAACCACATGCTCCACCGCTTGTGCGGGCCCCCGTCAATTCATTTGAGTTTTAACCTTGCGGCCGTACTCCCCAGGCGGTCGACTTAACGCGTTAGCTCCGGAAGCCACTCCTCAAGGGAACAACCTCCAAGTCGACATCGTTTACGGCGTGGACTACCAGGGTATCTAATCCTGTTTGCTCCCCACGCTTTCGCACCTGAGCGTCAGTCTTCGTCCAGGGGGCCGCCTTCGCCACCGGTATTCCTCCAGATCTCTACGCATTTCACCGCTACACCTGGAATTCTACCCCCCTCTACGAGACTCAAGCCTGCCAGTTTCAAATGCAGTTCCCAGGTTAAGCCCGGGGATTTCACATCTGACTTAACAGACCGCCTGCGTGCGCTTTACGCCCAGTAATTCCGATTAACGCTTGCACCCTCCGTATTACCGCGGCTGCTGGCACGGAGTTAGCCGGTGCTTCTTCTGCGGGTAACGTCAATCACTGCGGTTATTAACCACAATGCCTTCCTCCCCGCTGAAAGTACTTTACAACCCGAAGGCCTTCTTCATACACGCGGCATGGCTGCATCAGGCTTGCGCCCATTGTGCAATATTCCCCACTGCTGCCTCCCGTAGGAGTCTGGACCGTGTCTCAGTTCCAGTGTGGCTGGTCATCCTCTCAGACCAGCTAGGGATCGTCGCCTAGGTGGGCCGTTACCCCGCCTACTAGCTAATCCCATCTGGGTTCATCCGATAGTGAGAGGCCCGAAGGTCCCCCTCTTTGGTCTTGCGACGTTATGCGGTATTAGCCACCGTTTCCAGTGGTTATCCCCCTCTATCGGGCAGATCCCCAGACATTACTCACCCGTCCGCCACTCGTCACCCGAGAGCAAGCTCTCTGTGCTACCGTCCGACTTGCATGTGTTAGGCCTGCCGCCAGCGTTCAATCTGAGCCATGATCAAACTCTTCAATTTAAGTTTGATTTGCTGAAACCAGTTCAGCGGTGCTCATCTGTAAAACGTCATAATGAATTTCATTATGTGTTCACTCGTGAGACTTGATATTTTTTACGTCCGGAGACGCTGATATCAATCCTGCGAGTGCCCACACAGATTGTCTGATAAATTGTTAAAGAGCAGTGCGAACAGCGGGTTAACCGTCTGTCGCGAGGTGGCGTATATTACGCTTTTCTCCTTCAGAGTCAACCTCTTTTTCAGAAGTTTTTCTCCGGCGGCTCAGTTTCCTGAACCTCTCAACACCGCATTCCGTAAGCCGTTGTGCCGTGTCAGTGGAGGCGCATTATAGGGAAGCTTTCACAGAGCGCAAGTGCAAATTTAAACTTTTTTGCTGTTCGTCTGAAATTTGCACAAAAGCGCTGTTTTACGCGTTTTTAATGCGCGAAGGCAGCTCGGCAAGACTCGCGATGACCCAGTCAGCCAGGGCCTCACCTTCAGCCGTAACCGGCTTACCGCTGCGCACTAATACTTTTTTACCTACGCCAGCGGCCTGAGCGGCCTGCATATCTTCCAGTTTGTCACCTACCATATAAGAAGCAGCCATATCGATGTGCAGCTCCTTTTGTGCTGACAGCAACATCCCTGGCTGAGGTTTACGGCAGTCACACTGCTGGCGAAATTCTTCAATCGTCGCATCGGGGAGATGCGGACAGAAATAGATACCATCAAGATCGATATCCCGATCGGCCAAAGACCAGTCCATCCACTCGGTGAGCCGCATAAACTGATCTTCGCTAAACATACCGCGTGCAATGCCGGACTGGTTGGTTACGACCACCAGCGCAAAGCCCATCTTCTTTAACTGCTGTAATGCTTCAATGACGCCATCGATAAACTGGAAATTATCGATTTCATGGACATAGCCGTGATCAACATTGAGGGTGCCATCGCGATCGAGAAAAATGGCCGGGACTTGATTCGTCACGTAAAAACTCCTGCTATAAAAATTGCCGCTTAGTATCGCACGATTGCCATAAAAGGGAGAATGTCAGATTGAATCACTTCCATTGATTTAGACGTCTGGATGCCTTACCATCCATCCAGCTTATGCATGCTTTCATCTATGGAAGCACACCAGACCACGGACAATGCAAGACGATAATAAATAACGTAATGATTAAATTAGAAAATATCACCAAAGTGTTCCAGCAAGGTTCGCGTTCGATACAGGCGTTATCCAATGTCAGCCTGCATGTGCCTGCCGGACAAATCTATGGCGTCATCGGCGCATCCGGTGCCGGAAAAAGTACGCTGATTCGTTGCGTTAATCTGCTTGAACGCCCTACCTCAGGCCGCGTGCTGGTTGACGGTGCGGATTTAACGGCACTGAGTGAACGGCAGTTGACCCAGGCGCGTCGCCAGATTGGCATGATTTTTCAGCATTTTAACCTGATGAACTCCCGCACAGTATCTGGCAACGTTGCGCTGCCGTTAGAGCTGGGCAACCTCACCCGTGACGAGATTAAAAAGCGTGTGGCTGAACTGCTGGACCTGGTCGGTCTGGCTGATAAGCACGACGCCTGGCCAGCCAATCTTTCCGGTGGTCAGAAACAGCGTGTTGCCATTGCCCGTGCGCTGGCGAGCAATCCCAAGGTTCTGCTGTGCGATGAAGCCACCAGCGCGCTCGATCCAGCCACCACGCGTTCGATTCTTGAATTGCTCAAAGATATTAACCGTCGTCTCGGCCTGACCATTCTGTTGATTACGCATGAGATGGATGTCGTAAAGCGCATCTGCGATCAGGTCGCGGTGATCAGTCAAGGTGAGCTAATCGAAAAGGACAGCGTGAGCGAAGTCTTCTCGCATCCTAAAACGCCGCTGGCACAGCAGTTCATCCAGTCAACACTGCATCTGGATATTCCAGACGATTATCAACAGCGCCTGTCGCCTGAAGCCGGTCCTGACAGCATGCCGTTGCTGCGTATGGAATTCACCGGGCAGTCCGTTGATGCACCTTTACTGTCTGAAGCCGCACGTCGTTTTAATATCAATAACAATATTATCAGTGCGCAGATGGATTACGCTGGCGGTGTGAAGTTCGGCATCATGCTGGCGGAAATTCACGGCAGTGAAAGCGATACACAAGCCGCTATTCAGTGGCTGCAAGAACATCATGTAAAAGTAGAGGTATTAGGTTATGTCTGAAGCGATGATTGCGTTGCTGGGGCGCGGCGTGTGGGAAACGTTGATGATGACCTTTGTCTCTGGCTTTTTCGGTTTCGTGCTGGGTTTACCGGTGGGCGTACTGTTATACGTTACCCGTCCGGGGCAGATCCTTGAAAACAAAGGCCTGTACCGGGTGCTGTCGGCGCTGGTCAACATCTTCCGCTCTATTCCTTTTATTATCCTGCTGGTATGGATGATTCCGTTTACCCGCATTATTGTCGGCACCTCAATCGGTCTGCAGGCCGCCATCGTGCCGCTGACTGTGGGCGCAGCCCCGTTTATTGCCCGTATGGTTGAAAACGCGCTGTTGGAACTTCCGACCGGATTGATTGAAGCCTCGCGCGCAATGGGCGCAACGCCGATGCAAATCGTCCGTAAAGTCCTGCTGCCTGAAGCGCTGCCTGGCCTGGTCAATGCTGCCACCATCACGCTGATTACGCTGGTTGGCTACTCTGCAATGGGCGGCGCAGTAGGCGCGGGCGGCCTGGGACAGATTGGCTACCAATATGGTTATATCGGATATAACGCGACGGTGATGAATACGGTATTAGTGTTATTAGTCGTTTTGGTGTATCTCATACAATTCTGTGGTGACCGCATCGTGCGTGCTGTGTCCCATAAATAAGCAAGCAATATCACTCTTAAGGAAAGGATATGTCTTTCAAATTTAAAAAAATTGCCGCTGTGGGTGCATTAATTGGCGCGATTGCGCTGGCAGGATGCGATCAAAAAGCTAAAGATCCAAACCACATTAAAGTGGGTGTGATCGTAGGCGCAGAGCAGCAGGTTGCAGAAGCTGCGGCCAAGGTTGCTAAAGACAAGTATGGCCTGGATGTTGAGCTGGTCACGTTTAACGACTACGTGCTGCCTAACGAAGCGTTGAGTAAAGGCGATATTGATGTGAACGCCTTCCAGCACAAACCGTATCTGGATCAACAAATCAAAGATCGCGGTTACAAGCTGGTATCCGTTGGTAATTCTTTTGTTTATCCGATTGCTGGCTACTCGAAAAAAATCAAATCACTTGATCAACTGCAGGATGGCGCACAGGTGGCGATTCCTAATGACCCAACCAACCTGGGTCGCTCGCTGCTTCTGCTGCAGAAAGTTGGCCTGATTAAGCTGAAAGACGGTGTGGGCCTGCTGCCAACCTCACTGGATATCGTTGAGAATCCAAAACACCTGAAAATTGTTGAGCTGGAAGCACCGCAGCTGCCACGTTCACTGGACGATCAGCAAATTGCGCTGGCGGTGATCAATACCACTTACGCCAGCCAGATTGGCCTGACGCCGGCGAAAGATGGCATCTTTGTTGAAGACAAAGACTCACCTTACGTCAACCTGATTGTGGCGCGTGAAGACAACAAAGACGCGGAAAACGTGAAGAAATTCGTTCAGGCTTATCAGTCTGACGAAGTCGCGGACGCCGCGAATAAAGTCTTTAACGGCGGCGCGGTTAAAGGCTGGTAATCCCGTCTGACATCTTCCCTCAGGGCGGCTTTTAGCCGCCCTTTCTGTTATTGCGCTTTGCTGACTTGTTATTTATCCGTGTCCTTGTTTCAATAACGCCACTTTTTGAAACTTGAGGATGTTGCCATGCGTTTTTTACCGCTCTGCTTGTTAGCATTGATGCTGACAGGGTGTGTTCGAGAGTACCACCCAATAAGCAGCGCACCTTCTCAGCCGCAGCAACCCAGCGAACCGACACGTAAGCCAACGTATCGACCCGCGCCTGTTAAGGTTTATACCGACGCTGCCGATCTGGTGAGCAAACCCTTCCGCGATCTGGGCGAAGTGTCCGCTGAAGATTGCCAGGTAAGCAACCAGAGTTCGCCCCCCAATATCGCTACCGCACGTAAACGTATGCAAATCAAAGCGTCACAGATGAAAGCCAATGCTGTGCTGCTGCATAAATGTGAAATCGTCAGCAGCACGCCAGGCTGCTACCGTCAGGCTGTTTGTCAGGGATCGGCGCTGAAAGTCACCAGTCAATGAGTGAATTCGCCTTTGCGCAAATCGGCGTGATCCGTTCACCATGGAAAGAGAAGTTCGCCGTGCCGCGCCAGCCGGGGCTGGTTCAGGATGGCGGCGGCGAACTGCATCTTTTGCCGCCTTACAATCAGGCGGATGCGGTGCGCGGCCTGGAAGACTTCAGCCATCTCTGGATACTGTTTGTTTTTCATCAGACCATGGACGGTGGCTGGCGTCCTACTGTGCGGCCGCCGCGCCTGGGCGGTAACGCCCGCATGGGCGTTTTTGCCACACGATCCACCTTTCGCCCCAACCCTGTTGGCATGTCGCTGGTTGAGCTCAAAGGCATTCGCTGCGAGAAACAACAGGTCATTCTGCAGTTGGGCAGTCTGGATTTGGTAGACGGTACACCGGTTGTCGATATCAAACCCTACCTGCCTTTTGCCGAAGCCCTGCCCCAGGCACGTGCAGGTTTTGCCCAGTCCGCGCCGGAAAGCACCATGCCGGTCCGGTTTTCACCGCACGCCCAGCAGCAACTGCAACAACACGGCCGCTATCCCCATCTGGCGAGATTTATCAGCGAGGTACTCGCTCAGGATCCGCGGCCCGCTTACCGTAAAGGTGAAACCCAGGGCAGGGAATATGCCGCCTGGCTACTGGAGTTTAATGTGCGCTGGCGCATTGATGAGGCAGGGACAGAAGTCGTGGCTATCGATCCGCGTTAAAACCCGCTTTTTAGCCAGTGATCTCACTGGTACACTAGCCGCCAGCAAATTTTTGTCTGTGAATTTCCGATCAACTGGAATCGTAATCAATGCGTACTACTCAATATCTGCTCTCTACTCAGAAAGAGACACCTTCTGACGCGGAAGTGATCAGCCATCAGCTGATGCTGCGTGCCGGAATGATCCGTAAACTGGCTTCGGGTTTATATACCTGGCTGCCAACCGGTCTGCGCGTATTAAAAAAAGTCGAAAACATCGTTCGTGAAGAAATGAACAACGCCGGTGCCATTGAGATTTCAATGCCTGTGGTCCAACCCGCAGACCTGTGGCAAGAGAGCGGGCGCTGGGAGCAGTACGGCCCAGAATTACTGCGTGTTGCGGATCGCCACGAGCGTCCGTTTGTGCTCGGCCCGACGCATGAAGAAGTGATTACCGATCTGATTCGCAATGAGCTGAGCTCATATAAGCAGCTGCCGCTGAATCTGTATCAAATCCAGACCAAATTCCGTGATGAAGTGCGCCCGCGCTTTGGCGTGATGCGTTCGCGTGAATTCATCATGAAAGATGCCTACTCTTTCCATACGACCCAGGAATCGCTGCAGGAAACCTATGACGCGATGTACCGCGCCTACAGCCAGATTTTCAGCCGTATGGGCCTGGATTTCCGCGCGGTGCAGGCTGATACCGGTTCGATTGGTGGAAGCGCGTCTCACGAATTCCAGGTACTGGCACAAAGTGGTGAAGATGATGTGATTTTCTCCACGGAGTCTGACTTCGCTGCCAACATTGAACTGGCTGAAGCCGTCGCGCCAGCTGGCGATCGTCCTGCGCCTGCAGAAGAGATGCGCCAGATCGATACGCCGAATGCCAAAACCATCGCAGAACTGGTGAGTCAGTTCCAGCTGCCGATTGAGAAAACCGTGAAAACCCTGATGGTTAAGGGCGCAGAAGAAAGCGGTCACGCATTGGTTGCGTTACTGGTTCGCGGCGATCACGAGCTGAATGAAATCAAGGCAGAAAAATCACCGCTTGTCGCTTCTCCCCTGACGTTCGCGACAGAAGACGAGATCCGCGCAGCGGTCGGTGCCGGTCCAGGCTCGCTCGGCCCGGTCGGGCTGAATATGCCGGTTATTGCCGACCGTACGGTGGCGAAGATGAGCGATTTCAGCGCCGGTGCCAACATTGATGGTAAACATTATTTCGGCATCAACTGGGAACGCGATCTTCCTATGGCGCAGGTGGCCGATATCCGCAACGTTGTGGAAGGCGACCTTAGTCCGGACGGCAAAGGCACATTGCAGATTAAACGCGGTATCGAAGTCGGCCATATTTTCCAGCTGGGCACCAAGTACTCCGAAGCGATGAAAGCCTCTGTTCAGGGTGAGGATGGTCGTAACCAGGTCATGACCATGGGCTGTTACGGTATCGGTATTACCCGTGTCGTTGCGGCGGCCATCGAGCAAAACCATGACGATCGCGGCATCATCTGGCCTGCAGCACTGGCACCTTTTGAGGTGGCGATTCTGCCCATGAACATGCAGAAATCGTTCCGCGTGAAAGAGTTAGCAGAAGAGCTGTACAACACGCTGCGCGCCAAAGGCGTAGAAGTGATTCTGGACGATCGTAAAGAGCGTCCGGGTGTGATGTTTGCCGATATGGAACTGATTGGCGTACCGCACACCATCGTGATTGGCGACCGCAATCTTGATAACCACGAGATTGAGTATAAAGCCCGTCGTGCCGGTGAGAAACAGATGATCAAGCAGGATGAGATTGTCGGGTTCCTGCTTAACGCACTGAATAAGTAACACCCTCAAAACGCCCCTTCATGGGGCGTTTTTATTCCCCGCTGAATAACGCCCTGCTCTGTCGCTTATTTACGCTTTCAGAACCCACAGACACGTATTGCGGTTATTGAGTCCCGCGCGCATAAGCGTCTAAGCGTTATTGCACCTTGCCGCGCAGCGCTTTGGTACTACTGCGACGCGACTTGCCTTCCAGCCTGCGCTCTTTCGAAGCGCGCGTAGGCCGCGTTGACCGCCGGACTTTCTCTACCGTGGTAAGCTCACGAATCAGGTTGATCAGCCGCTGCAGTGCCGCTTCCCGGTTCATCTCCTGACTACGGTATTCCTGCGCCTTAATGATGACGGTTCCCTCACCCGTAATTAAATGATGGCTGGCATTTAACAGCCGCTCTTTATAGAACGGTGGCAAGGACGAGGCGGCAATGTCAAAACGCAAATGAATGGCGGTGCTGGTTTTATTCACATGCTGACCGCCGGAACCCTGCGCCCGAATGGCCGTCAGCTCAATTTCACTGTCCGGCAGCTCCACGTTACGTGACAGCATAATCATCTGCCACCTGCCTGCGTCCAATTCGTGTGTTTTTGTCCTGGGCTGTTCATCAACTTAACCTTTCGTGCTTTATCCTGAGTCGTCTGATACTGCATAGCCAGCTACTTTAGCAGTGATTTGCGCGTTGTTCCTGCTTTTGCCTGGCTGATTTTCTGGAAATGCCTGTGATATAGTCGCTAATCAACCAGGGTATTTATGCTCTGCTGAGGAGGTGCCTGTGCAAAAATATTGTGAGTTAGTTCGCCAAAAATATGCCGAAATCGGCAGCGGGGATCTGGGATATGTACCCGATGCGATAGGCTGCGCCTTAAAAGCGCTTGATGATATTGCCGCGAATGCTGCGCTAAATGCTTCTCTCAGGGAACAGGCGGCCTATGCCGCCGCAAACTTATTGGTGAGCGACTATGTTGATGAATGAAGCTTATAAACCCATCAATTGCGATGACTACGATAATCTGGAACTCGCCTGCCAAAAAAACTGGATGCTGACGCTGGAGTTGAAAGATGGCGAACAGCTCAAGGCCAAGGCCAGGGATATTCTTTCACGTAAAAACGTTGAGTACCTGGCGATTGATCTTTCCGGTGAAACACGCGAGCTACGTCTCGACCACATTGCCAGCTTTAGCCATCCTGAACTTGGCACCGTTGTTGTCAGCGAAGAGTAATTCACTTCCCGTCGGGCGGGATGCACTCCCGCCCATCTCATCAAGGTTTTAACGCACTGTAGTACGCGGCTAAGTTTGCCATATCGTCATCACTTAAGCCTGCGACAAACGCCTTCATCACTTCAGCCTGACCACCGCTTCGTTCCCCTTTTTTATACGCCTGTAACGCATGATTAAGATAAGCGGCATTTTGCCCGGCCAGATTAGGATAAAGGGGCGCGGTCGCTTTCCCCTGTGCCCCGTGGCAGGCCATGCAGGCGGCCGAACGTTGTTCGCCCGCTTTCACATCGCCTGCGGCGTGGGCCGGTAAGACGGTTAGCAGCAGCAAGGCTGCTAGTCGTTGTAACATCATGGCGCTCCCGTCGTTTTCTGCCAGTTGACTTGCCAGCCATGGGCATCCTGACTTGCGCCCTCACGGGTGACAAACAGCCCGGGTGCGCTAATCAGTGTCTGATTAAAATAAATTAATGGAATGCGCGTACGCTGCCAGGGGGGAATATTCAGCATCTGCCAGATTTTCTTTATGTCACGTCCCCCTGTGCGATTCACAATATGAACATAGCCTGTTGCGTAAAACCGCACGAATACCTGCTCCTCCGGCTGTGGACAGCGAAGCGTACTCACGTTTTTTTCGGACGTGAGTACGCCCAGGTTCTGCGGTAAAACCAGGGGCTGATTGAGGTCAGGCCATGCCATTTCACAGTCGGTTAAGGACGCGCTGAGAGGCAAGCGGTAAAGCTGCTGGCGATAGCGACGGATCTCGTGGTTCCCTAACGTTAACCGCGGCTGGGCATCCTCCCGGCAGCGCATGACGTCCTGACGAATACGGCGTAATGCTTCCCGCGAGGGCATCTTCTCACCCTGTCTGGCCAGCCAGCGACGCAACAGGGCATTCCCTTTCGCCTCACTCATGGTCAGTAACGGCGTAAAGCACAGGCTACCGTCGGGTTGTATTAGCTCGCTGAGTTGCCCGGCCAGCAATTCATCCAGGAGTTGCTCCTGCTCACCACACAAGGCGGCACTGCGTGCCGTCGCCTCGGCAAAATGCGGCCAGCGGCTCAGTACCGCAGGTAGTAGCTGCTGACGTAAAAAGTTGCGGTCATAACGCAGATCCTGATTACTTTCATCCTCGACCCAGGTCAGTTGGTGCGCGTCGGCATACTGCTCCAGGCTCAGGCGGGAATGGTGTAGCAGTGGTCTTAATAAGGGATGTCCGGCAAGCGTGGTCAGCATCGGCATGGCCGCCAGGCCCGCCGGGCCGCTGCCGCGCTTCAGCGCCAGGAGCAGCGTTTCACACTGATCGTCCAGATGCTGCGCAGTCAGCAGCTTTTCATCCCCGTGGAGTGCCTGGCTCAGTGCCTGATAACGCGCCTGACGCGCCGCCGCTTCGATGCCCTGTCCCTTCTCCGCGATCTGCACACGCAGAACGTCACAGGGGATCTGCCACTGTTCGCACACATTCAGGCAGTGCGCCGCCCAGTCATCGGCATTCCGGCTGAGGCCATGGTGCACATGCAGCGCACGTAGCCGGGATAACGGATGACGTTGCTGCCAGGCCCGAAGCTGATGCAGCAGGACGGTCGAATCCAGGCCACCGCTAAAGGCCACGACCAGCGCGTCACGCTCATTCAGCAGTGCGTCGAAATCAGACATGATGTCAATCCATGAGACGGCTAGCGGTGTAGCCATAAAGTCGCTATTTTACGCTTGGTAGAGTTCCAGCGGCAAACCATCCGGATCGGCAAAGAACGTACAGGGTTTACCGGTCAGCGCATCGATGCGAATCGGTTCACATGTTACGCCCTGGCTCGCCAGATAATCTGCCGCGGCCTCGACATCCGGTACGCTGAAGGCCAGATGACGTAAGCCACAGGCTTCCGGTTGACTAACGCGGGCAGGCGGCGCCGGAAAAGAAAACAGCTCAATCGTATACTGTCCGTTCAATGCCAGATCCCCTTTCCAGGAATCACGCGCTTCACGGTAGTGCTCGCTTTGCAATTCAAAGCCCAGAATGTCGCAGTAAAAAGCTTTACTGCGCGGGTAGTCAGACGCAATGATGGCGATGTGATGGATGTGCGTTAGCTGCAGCATGTTTGCTCCCTGTTAAACATTGATATCCTGGTATTCAGCCTGTTTCAGCACACGAACCCGATACTCACCCTCTTCGGTTAAGGTCGCGCCGTGAATATCTGTCTCAAAGCCGGGATAATGGCGTCCAATGCTACACAGCATTAACAGGAAGTCGAGTACGGCGCGGCTTTGTTCTGTAATCATTTCACCGGGCATTACCAGCGGAACGCCGGGAGGATAAGGCAGGATCATGTTGGCGGAGATACGGCCCACCAGCGCATTGATGCTCACCGTTTCAATATTGCCTTTGACCTGCTGCTGAAAAGCCTGATGCGGCGTCATTTTCATTTCGGGTAAGACATCAAACGCTTTCAACATGAGCCTGGGTAGATCATGTTGCTGGATGAGACGATGAATCCCCTGCGCCAGCGTCTGAATACGCATGTTACGGTAAAAATCAGGATCTTCCGCATAGAGATCCGGCAACATATTTTTGACCCGAAGATTGAGATCGTAGGCGCGCTTAAATTCCGTTAATCCCCGCAGCACGCTCATCGCTTTGGTTTTATCGATGCCGATGCTGAAGAGGAACAGCAAATTGTAAGGGCCGGTTTTTTCAACCACAATCCCGCGCTCATCCAAAAATTTTGCCACCAGCGCGGCCGGAATCCCCTCTTCTGCCATCTCGCCCAGCTCGCTCATGCCCGGTGTCAGAATGGTCACTTTGATCGGATCAAGGTACATATGATCGCGATCGGCCTGGGTAAATCCATGCCAGTCTTCTTCCCCCGGCTGGATCGGCCAGCACTGGGCTTCATCGACGTGTTCAGGCTGCCAGATATCAAAAAACCAGCTGTCGCACTCCTCTCGCAACCGCTGTATCTCGCGACGAAAGTGCAGTGCGCGTTCCACTGAGCGATTGATAAGCCTTTTACCCGGATTCCCCCGCAGCATCGCCGCCGCCGTCTCAATGGATGAAACGATGGCGTAGTTGGGTGAGGTGGTGGTGTGCATCATGTAGGCTTCATTAAACGTCTGCTCGTCATACTCGCCTTTAATATGAATCAGCGACGCCTGAGAAAACGCTGCCAGCAGTTTATGCGTGGACTGGGTTTCATAAAAGACTTTACCCGGCACCCGCTCGCCACTCATGCCGCTTTTTCCCTCATAGATAGGATGGAAATTAGTATAAGGAACCCAGGCAGAATCAAAGTGGATCGATGGCACGTCCAGCGTTTGTTTGATGTATTGCGTGTTGTAGAGCAAACCATCATAGGTCGAGTTGGTGATCACCGCATGGACCGGCCAGCTTGCGCGCGGCGTGGCGGCGACCTTCTGCTCGATGCTGGCACGGGTGAATTCTTTTTGCGGAATCCCGCCCAGAATGCCTAATGCGTTGCGTGTCGGTTTCAGCCAGACAGGGATCAAATCGCTCATCATCAACAGATGGGTGAGCGATTTATGGCAGTTGCGATCCACCAGTATGGTGCTGCCTGCCGGTGCCGCATACATCCCCACGATCTTATTCGAGGTCGAGGTACCGTTAGTCACCATATAACTTTGTTCTGCACCAAAGGTTCTGGCGATGTACTCCTCAGCGTCGAGATGCGGCCCGGTATGATCAAGCAGCGAGCCCAGTTCCGTTACCGAAATGGAGATATCGGACTTCAGCGTATTAGCGCCAAAAAAGTCATAGAACAAACAGCCGACCGGGCTTTTCTGAAAGGCGGTGCCGGCCATATGGCCTGGCGTACAGAAGGTGTACTTCCCCTCTTTCACATAGGTAAACAACGCTTTGGTTAACGGCGGTGTGATGTTGTCGAGGTAGTCATCCGTGTACTGGCGAATATGTAAGGCGATATCCTCGGCGGCATTCAGCGCGTACTCAAAGAAATGCAGAGGCAAACGCATTTCGTTGATACTGATATCCATCTGAGAATGGGTATTGATAAAGGCATACAGCGGCAGATGTTCATTGAGCTGATTAATTTCGCCGCACAGCTCCGGGCTGTTGTGCTCATCCCAGTCAAAAATGACACCGCTGATTCGGGGATTATGCTCAATGAGCTTGAGCAAATCGTCATGATTTTTGGGATGGATAAGTTGAAAACCTTGCTGACTCAGTGCGACTTCCAGCTCGCGTAAGGGTTCATCTTTGAAAAACACGCCGTGCGCGCCCATGATCGCCAGAATATTCAATGCACATCTCCCTGATTGTTGAGGCATTGAGTAAGCATAGCGAATCATACCGCTATACTGCAGTCAGATTAGTGGCATAAAAAAAGCGGACCGAAGTCCGCTTTAGCGCTTGATGAGGCTGAATCAGGCGTAACCGTAGCTCATCAGCCGTTGATAACGGCGATCTAACAGTTCTTCGGTGCTGAGTCCTTCCAGATCGGCCAGATCGGCCAACAGTTGCTTTTTCAGCGACTGTGCCATTTCAACCGGGTGACGATGTGCACCGCCCAGTGGCTCAGGGATAACCGAATCAATCAGCTTTAGCTCTTTCAGACGCGGAGCGGTAATGCCCATCGCTTCTGCAGCCAGCGGCGCTTTATCGGCGCTTTTCCACAGAATTGAGGCACAGCCTTCCGGAGAGATGACAGAATACGTGCTGTACTGGAGCATGTTAACTTTGTCACCAACGCCAATCGCCAGCGCGCCACCTGAACCGCCTTCACCGATGACCGTACAAATCACCGGCACTTTCAGACCTGACATTTCCCGCAGATTACGGGCAATCGCTTCAGACTGACCGCGCTCTTCCGCGCCGACACCGGGATAAGCACCCGGTGTATCGATAAAGGTGAGGATAGGCATCTTAAAGCGTTCAGCCATTTCCATCAGGCGCAGCGCTTTGCGATAGCCTTCTGGTGCTGGCATACCAAAATTACGGCGAATCTTCTCTTTGGTTTCACGTCCTTTCTGGTGACCAATGATCATGACCGGGCGACCATCGAGTCGCGCGATCCCGCCCACAATGGCTTTGTCATCCGCATAAGCACGGTCACCCGCCAGCTCATCGAAATCGTCAAAGGCATTGCGCACGTAATCAAAGGTATAAGGACGTAATGGATGACGTGCCAGTTGCGCAATCTGCCATGCGCCCAAATCGGCGAAGATTTTACGGGTCAGCTCAACGCTTTTCTCGCGCAGTCGCTTCACTTCTTCGTCGAGATTGACGTGTTTATCGTCCTGACGACCAATCGAGGTAAGCGAATCAATTTTCGCTTCCAGTTCTGCAATTGGCTGTTCAAAATCCAGGTAATTAAGACTCATAATGTTCCTGTTTTAGTCAAACTCCAGTTCCACCTGCTCCGACCCAATTAACGACCGCAAATCGTTGAGTAAACGATCGCTGGGCGAAATTCGCCACGCTGCACCAAAGCGTAGCTTCGCTCGCGCGTCGGCTCTCTGATAGTAGAGATGCACCGGAATTGTCCCTGAACGATGAGGTTCCAGGGACTGACGGAGTCGGTTTAATAGCTGGTCATCAATTTGCCTGTCCGTCAGCGAGATAGCAAGTCCACGCGCGTATTTTTCGCGCGCTTCGTCGATGTCCATGACTTCCCGGGCGGTCATTTTAAGCCCACCGCTGAAGTCATCAAAGCTGACCTGTCCGCTAACGATCAGGATACGGTCTTTCTCCAGCAGTTGCTGGTATTTATCTAACGCATCGGTAAATAACATGACTTCGAGACGACCAGAGCGATCGTCAAGTGTACAAATACCAATTCGGTTGCCGCGTTTGGTCACCATTACACGCGCCGCAATCACCAGACCTGCCGCGACGGTAATCTTACCACGATCGGTAGGATGCATATCTTTCAAACGCATCCCGCCAACGTAACGCTCAATTTCTTTTAAATACTGGTTAATGGGATGGCCGGTAAGATACAACCCAAGGGTTTCTCGCTCACCATCCAACTGCACCTGTTCTGGCCAGGGCGTAACGCTGGCATAAGACTGTTCGACCTGTTCAGGCTCGTCGGCCAGCACGCCAAACATATCCGCCTGGCCGATGGCTTCGGCTTTCGCATGTTGATCCGCCGCTTTCAGCGCATCGTTCAGCGCACTCATCAAGGCAGCACGATGCGGACCCAGACGATCAAAAGCACCGGACATGATCAGCTTTTCCATGACCCGACGGTTGATCTTTTTGGTGTCGGTGCGCGCGCACAGATCGAACAGTTCACGGAAGTAACCGCCCTCATTACGCGCATCAATGATCGCTTCGATCGGGCCTTCACCCACGCCTTTAATCGCGCCAATGCCGTAAACGATCTCGCCTTCATCGTTCACGTGGAACTGATACAGCCCTGAGTTGATATCCGGCGGCAAGACTTTCAGCCCCATGCGCCAGCATTCGTCCACCAGGCCAACCACTTTTTCGGTGTTGTCCATATCGGCCGTCATTACCGCCGCCATAAACTCAGCCGGGTAATGCGCTTTCAGCCACAGCGTTTGGTAGGACACCAGCGCATAAGCAGCAGAGTGCGATTTGTTAAAACCGTATCCAGCAAATTTCTCTACCAGATCGAAGATTTTCATCGACAGTTCACCGTCGATGCCCATCGTTTCCGCGCCGTCTTTAAATATTGAGCGCTGCTCAGCCATCTCTTCGGGTTTCTTTTTACCCATGGCGCGTCGCAGCATATCCGCCCCGCCAAGCGTATAGCCTGACAGGACCTGGGCGATCTGCATGACCTGTTCCTGGTAAAGGATGATGCCATAGGTTGGCTCAAGCACCGGCTTCAGGCTTTCATGCTGCCACTGGATATCAGGATAGGAGATGGCTTCACGACCATGCTTACGGTCGATAAAGTTATCCACCATGCCCGACTGCAACGGGCCAGGGCGGAACAGCGCCACCAGAGCGATCATATCTTCGAAGCAGTCAGGTTTCAGGCGCTTAATCAGATCTTTCATGCCGCGCGATTCAAGCTGGAAGACCGCCGTGGTCTCCGCGCGCTGCAGCATATCAAAGCTCTTTTTGTCTTCCAGCGGGATGGTGGCGATATCAATCGGCGGCAGACCCTGCTTTTCACGGCGCGGGTTAATCATCTTCAGCGCCCAGTCAATAATGGTGAGCGTGCGTAGTCCCAGGAAGTCGAACTTCACCAGACCGGCATATTCCACATCATTTTTATCGAACTGCGTAACCGGATACTGTCCGTTTTCATCACAATAAAGCGGCGCAAAATCGGTGATTTTCGTTGGCGCGATAACCACACCGCCCGCATGTTTACCGGCGTTGCGCGTTACCCCTTCCAGCTTGCGCGCCATATCGATCAGCGCTTTGACCTCTTCATCTGCCTCATAGATTTCCGGCAGTTGCGGTTCCGCAGCAAAGGCTTTTTCCAGCGTCATGCCGGGATCGGGCGGCACCAGTTTTGAAATACGATCGACGAAACCATAAGGATGGCCGAGTACGCGACCGACATCCCGAATCACCGCTTTCGCCGCCATCGTTCCGAAGGTGATGATCTGGGACACGGCTTCGCGGCCATACATGTCTGCAACGTGTTCAATCACCTGGTCGCGTTTTTCCATGCAGAAATCGACGTCGAAGTCGGGCATGGAGACACGTTCCGGGTTCAGGAAGCGTTCGAACAGCAGGTCAAACTCCAGCGGATCAAGATCGGTGATCTTGAGTGCATAGGCCACCAACGATCCCGCACCTGAACCACGTCCCGGACCGACCGGCACGCCATTGTCTTTGGACCACTGGATAAATTCCATCACGATCAGGAAGTAGCCCGGAAAACCCATCTGGTTGATGACGTTAAGCTCGACCTCAAGACGCTCGTCGTATTCTGGACGCTTCTCTGCGCGCTCGGCTTCGTCAGGGAACAGCATCGCCAGACGCTCTTCCAGCCCTTCCCGTGATTTCACCACCAGAAAGTCTTCGGTGGTCATATCGCCGGTAGGGAACTGAGGCAGGAAGTATTCACCCAGTCGTACCGTCACATTACAACGCTTAGCAATCTCTACGCTGTTTTCCAGCGCTTCCGGGATGTCTGCGAACAACTCGCACATCTCTTCTTCACTGCGCATATATTGCTGAGGGCTGTAGTTGCGCGGACGCTTAGGATCGTCGAGCGTGTAACCATCATGAATGGCAACCCGGATCTCATGGGCATCGAAATCTTCTTCATTGATGAAGCAGACTTCGTTAGTGGCAACAACCGGGATTCCTTCTGCAATCGCCAGCTCAACCGCCGCATGCAGGTAGCTCTCTTCGTCAGGACGACCGGTACGGATCAACTCCAGAAAATAGCGATCGGCAAAATGTTGCTGGTAGAAAGCCAGGCAGTCCGACACCAGGGTACTGTTACCGCGCAGCAGGCTACGGCCCACATCCCCGCGTCGCCCGCCTGACAGCAGAATCAGTCCTTCCTGCAGTTCAGCCAGCCAGTCGCGATCGATAATGGGGCCGGCAATACCGTATCCCCGTTGGTAAGCACGAGAGATCAGCAGCGTCAGATTTTGATAGCCGGTGTTATTGGTCGCCAGCACGGTAATCTGGGTCAGTTCATCGCCCATTAACTCGCTGGCAACGTTAAAATCTGCCCCGATAATTGGTTTAACCCCTGCGCTATGCGCACCACCGTAAAATTTCACCAGACCGCAAAGGTTGGTGAAGTCGGTAATCGCAATGGCTGGCATACCCAGCGCAGCCGCTTTCTTAACCAACGGTCCAGTTTTCGCCAGACCGTCGACCATTGAATAGTCGCTATGAACGCGCAGATGTATAAAACGAGGTTCGGCCATATCAGTTTCCGGTTAAAACAAGGTCGGATTAGCGCAGCGTGGTCAGGCTGCTCGCCAGTACGTCGGCATCGATCAGCGCATTGCGCACAGGCGCAAAGCTGCGCCGATGATGAGGTGTCGCACCGTACTGCGTTAACTTTTCCCTATGTAACGCCGTAGGATAACCTTTATGTTGCGCGAAACCATACTGGGGAAACAACAAATCCAGTTCTGCCATTTCGCGATCGCGCGTGACTTTGGCAATGATGGACGCGGCACTGATTTCGGCGACCAGGCTATCCCCTTTTACCACGGCCAGAGAAGGCATCGGTAACGCCGGGCAGCGATTGCCGTCAATCAGCACAAAGTCTGGCGTGAGCGGCAAGCCAGCCACAGCGCGCTGCATTGCCAGCATGGTGGCATGCAGGATATTAAGACGGTCGATCTCTTCTGGATCTGCGCGCCCCAGGCTCCAGGCGAGCGCTTTCTCTTTGATCTGATCAAACAGCGCCAGGCGGCGTTTTTCGGACAGTTTTTTGGAGTCCGCCAGACCGGGGATCGGGTTGGCGGGATCGAGGATCACGGCGGCGGTCACCACCGCGCCCACTAATGGCCCGCGGCCCACTTCATCCACACCGGCAATGCACCGGGCAGCAGGATAGATAAAATCAGCCATTGGCGAGCTCCAGCACCGCATCTGCGGCTTGTTCATCGGCGTTCCAGCGAATCTGCTGATGCAGTTCGTAAAAAGTATGCAGCAGCGTTTCACGTTCGCTACTGGCGTGCAGCAACGGGTCCAGCGCGGCTGACAGCGCTTCAGGCTGACATTCATCCTGCAACAGCTCTTTGACCAATTCACGCCCGGCCAACAGGTTTGGCAACGAAACGTAGTCAGTCTTGACCAGTCGCTTAGCCAGCCAGAAGGTGAACGGCTTCATGCGGTAGCCGACAACCATCGGACATTTTGCCAGCATGCACTCAAGCGCGGCCGTGCCAGACGCCAGCAGTGCAGCATCACTGGCCACCATCGCTTCCCGTCCCTGTCCATCCAGCAGATGCATTGGCAGCTCAGGCGCAACCTCCGCTTTGATTTTTTCAAACTGCTCGCGGCGCTTAGCGTTGACCAAGGGCACAACAATTTCCAGCGACGGATAATGTTGGCGCAGCCGTTGCGCCGTTTTGAGGAAGTCTGCACTGAGCATTTCGACTTCGGCACCGCGACTGCCCGGCAGCAACGCAAGGCAGAGCGCATCCTCATCTATGCCCAGATGACGGCGCGCCGCTGATTTATCGGGCTGTAGCGGCATGGCATCGGCCATCGTGTGTCCAATAAAGCGACAGGGGACGTCAAAACGGTCGTAAAACGCTTTTTCAAAAGGCAGAAACGCCAGCACCAGATCGGTGTTGCGACCAATTTTAAACACACGTTTTTGCCGCCAGGCCCAGACAGAGGGACTGACGTAATGAATGGTGCGAATACCTGCGCGTTTGAGGTTGCCTTCCAGCGTGATGTTAAAATCCGGCGCATCTATCCCAACAAATACGTCAGGTTTGAGCGAGATAAAGCGCTGGGTCAAATCGCGGCGAATCGTCAATAAACGCCGCAACCGCCCCAGCACCTCAACAATGCCCATTACCGCCAGTTCTTCCATCTCGTACCAGGCTTCACAGCCTTCGGCCTGCATCAACGGGCCAGCGACACCGATAAAGCGGGCATCAGGATGACGGGCTTTTAAAGCCCGAATCAGGCCTGCGCCAAGAATGTCGCCAGAGGTTTCTCCGGCGACCAGGGCTATCGTAAGGGGACGCGCTGACATGAATTAGCGAATTAATCCACGTGTTGAGCGGGCAAAGAAATCAAAGAAAGGCTGCACTTCGCTGTGCTGCTGAGCAATCGCTTCGATTTCCGGTTTGACTTCATCCAGCGTTCTGCCGCTGCGATAAAGTAACTTGTAGGCGTTGCGGATAGCGTGCAGTGCTTCTTTGCTGAAGCCACGGCGCTTCAGGCCTTCGATGTTGATACCGAATGGCGTGGCATGGTTGCCTTGCGCAATCACATACGGAGGGACATCCTGAACAACGCCTGAACAACCGCCGATCATGACATGTGAACCAATAGTGCACCACTGATGCACCGCCGTCATGCCGCCAATGATAGCGAAATCATCCACAGTGACATGCCCACCCAGGGTCGCGTTATTGGCAAAAATACAGCGGTTACCCACCACGCAGTCATGGGCGATATGGGCATTCACCATAAACAGGTTATCGCTACCAATGGTCGTGGTGTTAATACCCTGCGCCGTACCGCGATGAATCGTCACGCTTTCACGGATGCGATTACGGTCGCCAATATCAACCCGGGTAGGTTCACCCGCGTATTTCAAATCCTGATTCACTTCGCCAATCGATGCGAACTGATAGATCTGATTGTCTTTGCCGATACGCGTATGGCCATTCACCACCACGTGTGACTTGAGTACGGTTCCCTCACCAATCTCGACATTTGCCCCAATAAAACAGAAAGGGCCAATATGCACGCCAGGGCCAATAATTGCCCCGTCTTCGATCACTGAACTGGGATGGATGTTGGCGGTTGGATCAATCACGAATTATGCCTCCCGGCTACGGGCACACATCATGGTCGCTTCACAGACGATTTTACCATCGACAGTCGCTACGCCAGTAAAGCGAGTCAGACCGCGACGGGTTTTCTCGAAGGTCACTTCCATGATCATTTGATCGCCCGGTACAACCGGACGTTTGAAACGGGCATTATCAATGCCAGCAAAATAATAAAGCTCGCCTGGCTCCAGTTTACCTACGCTTTTGAATGCCAGAATGCCGGTGGCCTGAGCCATCGCTTCCAGAATCAGCACGCCGGGAAAAATCGGTTTACCAGGGAAATGTCCCTGGAAAAACGGTTCGTTAAAGGAGACGTTCTTCACGGCGCGCAGATATTTGTTTGCTTCAAAATCCAGCACGCGGTCTACCAGCAGAAACGGATAACGATGCGGCAGCAGCTCTAAAATCTCTTCAATTTGCAGAGTATGAGTTTCAGTAGTCAAAATACTCTTCCTGTCCTAAAAAATCTGATGACATCAATAACACGGCCTGCACCGATCATCATGATCGTTGGCAGGCCGCAAATAGGTTCCGTGGCGCCTGGCTTCCCTGCTTAACACTGTTATTATGAAAGCCGGTCAGTCATGGGATGGCGTTTAGTCGTCTTTACCGACTTTCCGCTCGATTGCTTTTAAGCGTTTGCTTATTTCATCGATATTCATCACCAACGCTGCAGTTTTGCGCCAGGTTTTGTTGGGCTGTAATGGAATCCCTGAGGAGTATACACCAGGTTCTGTTATCGGACGCATAACCATGCCCATGCCGGTTACGGTCACTTTGTCACAGATTTCCATATGGCCATTGATGACGCTGGCACCGCCAATCATACAATAACGACCAATTTTCAAACTACCCGCCATGATCACACCGCCAGCAACCGCAGTATTGTCGCCAATAACCACGTTGTGAGCAATCTGACACTGGTTGTCTATGATAACACCATTGCCGATCAGAGTGTTATCCAGAGCGCCACGATCGATGGTGGTACAGGCACCAATTTCTACCCGATCGCCAATCACCACGGAGCCCAACTGCGGTATTTTCACCCAGTTGCCGCGATCGTTAGCATAACCAAACCCATCCGAACCAATGACGGTACCGGACTGAATCAGACAATCCTGACCAATCTGCACCTCATGGTAAACCGAGACGTTAGCCCATAAACGCGAGCCCTTGCCGATACGGGTTTTTTTGCCGACGAAGCAGCCTGCGCCGATGACAACGTTATCACCGAGCTCAACATCGGACTCAATAACGGCATTCGCACCGACAGAGACATTTTCACCGAGTCTGGCGCTGGAATCGATTACGGCGCTGGGTGCAATATTCTGCGCCGGCTGCGGCGTCGTATCCAGCAACTGCGCCATGCGCGCATAGGTGAGATAAGGGTCTTTGACCACCAGCGCAGCGGTTTTACACCACTCCAGATCCGCTTCCGTCAGCACCACGGCTGATGCCTGAATCAGGGCGAGCTGCTCGCGGTAACGGCTGTTGGCAAGAAATGTGATTTGACCAGAGGTGGCGGATTGCATAGAAGCAATGCCGGAGATGACGATATCGCCATCTCCGTGCAATTCTGCATCCAACTGCTGGGCTAAATCAGCCAGTCGAATTGATGACATCGATTATTTAACCTGCTTTACAACATCATCGGTGATGTCTTTAACATCGGAACCCGAATACAGAACAGCCTGAGAATTCAGCACCAGGTCATAACCGCCGCTTTTGGCAACAGACTGAACAGCGGTCTGGATTTTTTCCAGTAACTTGTTACGTTCCTGAACCTGACGCGTCTGGTTGTCTTTTTCGAACGCATCCGCTTTCACCTGGAATGCATCACGCTCAGCGGTGATCTGCTTCTCTTTCTTGCTGCGCTCGCTGGCTTTCATGGTTGGCGCATTACGCTGCAGATCCTGCATTTCCTGCTGGATTTTATCGTGCTGAGAACGGAGTTCTGCCGCGCGGCCCTGGAACTCACTCTCGAGCTGTTTGGTGATGGTCGCGCGCTGAGGTGATTTCTGGAAAACCTGGCTCAGATCAACAGTTGCGACTTTGTCCGCCGCCTGTGCGCCAGCAGAAGCAGCCAATGCAACACCCAGAGTAACTGCACATAACAACTTTTTCACTATAAACTCCTTACCCTCAACATGTATGTTTGCAGCGTGGAGCATAGCAATGCGCCACGCCTGCAAGCTAATTTTTTCACATCCCTGTGTAGAGCATTACCAGGTTTTACCAATGTTAAACTGGAACTGCTCTGACTTATCTCCATCAACTTTCTTGATCGGCTGGGCGTAAGAGAATACCAACGGCCCCAGCGGCGACATCCACTGTAAAGATACACCGGTCGAAACGCGAATATTGTTCGGATCGCTGTAGTCAGGAATGCCAGCAGCACGCGTTTCCGCCGTGTTCTGCCATTTGGTATCCCAGACCGTACCTGCATCGACAAACAGCGAGGTACGAACTGAGTTAGCATATTTCTCACTCAGGAACGGGGTCGGCGTGATCAGCTCGAGGCTGGCAATCGCCATGGCGTTACCACCGATGGCATCACTCGACTTACAAATACCGTTCGGATCGCTCAGGTTACAGAATGAAGAGCCATCGTTCAGGTAAGCCGCTTTAGGACCAATGGTGTTGGACTGGAAGCCACGCACGGTACTGGAGCCACCGGCATAGAAGTTCTCATAGAACGGCATCTCTTTACCGCTGAGTCCATCGCCATAACCAACACGACCACGGCCTAAGACAACCCAGGTATGATCTTTATTGATGGGAACATACTGCTGACTGTCTAAGGTCATTTTGTAGAACTGGTTGTCAGAACCCGGAATCGTGACCTTGCCGTTCAGGTTAGTACGGTTACCTGAGGTGGCAAAGAAACCACGGTCCAGCGTGTTGTATGTCCAGCCATAGTTAAAGGTGAAGTCATCAGCCGAGAAGTCACCATTGCTGTTCAACTGCTGTGGCTTACCAACCGAGTCGAGATAGCGCCACATCGCAACCTGCGGACGCATGTCTGACAGGTCGTTATGGACATAGCCCAGACCGACGCGCAGCGAGTTGTTCTCATTGATTGGGAAGCCCAATGTCCCGTCTGTACCATAACTTCTGTTGGTATAGCCGGAGAGATCCGCGTTGCTGGCTTTAAAGTTGTTGTAGAACACCCGGCCGCCCAGACTCACACCGTCAACGGTGAAGTAAGGATCGGTCAGAGAGAATTCTGCATAGGTCTGATAGTCGTTTTTGGTCCCGCTGATACCTACGGTATTACCGGTACCGAGCCAGTTATCCTGAGTTACGCCGACCTGGAAGCTGACGCCACTTTCCGTACCGTAGCCCACACCAAAGTTAAAGGTACCGGTGTTACGCTCTTTGACTTTATACACCACGTCAACCTGGTCAGGTGAACCTGGTACACGCTGCGTATCGACATCAACGGTTTCGAAATAACCCGTACGGTTCAGACGCTCTTTGCCCTGATCGACCAGGTCGCTGCCCAGCCAGGCACCTTCCATCTGACGCATTTCACGACGCAAGACGGCATCTTTCGATGTGTCATTACCTTCGAAGCGCACTTTACGCACGTAGTAACGGTTGCCCGCATCGACGTTGATATGCAGCTTAACGGTTTTATCGGCATCGTTAATTTCAGGCTGCGTCACAACGCGGGGATAAGCGTAGCCATAACGGCCCAGCAGCTTCTTGATATCATCTTCCATCGACGTGACTTTCGTGCCGTTATACAGCTCGCCCGCCGGTATTTTTGTCAGATGTTCGATTTCAGCCGAATGGCCTGCCATGCTGCCGTTGACGATAACGCCAGCAATCTTGTACTGATCGCCTTCGTTAATGTTAACGGTGATGTAGATGCCTTTCTTGTCCGGCGTCAGGCTGACCTGCGTCGAATCAATGTTGAAACGGGCATAACCGCGATCCAGATAGAAGCTGCGCAGGGTTTCAAGATCACCCGCCAGTTTCTGCTTCTGGTATTTACGGTCACCCACGACGTTCCACCACGGCACGTCGTCGCGCAACTGGAAGCGAGAAATCAACTCATCTGAGCTAAACGCTTTGTTACCTACAATGTTGATCTGCTGAATCTTTGCAGAAACACCTTCGGTAAACACCAGTTTCAAATCGACGCGGTTACGCGGCAGCGGCGTGACCACGGCTTTAACGCTGGCGGTATATTTGCCCACGCTGTAGTAGAAGTCCTCCAGTCCCTTCTCGATAGAAGAGATGGTGGTGCGGTCCAGCGCTTCGCCGACGCGCACGCCTGAGGCTTCAAGGTTTTGTTTGAGCTGATCGTCTTTAACCGCTTTGTTACCGCTAAAGGTAATGCTGGCGATGGTGGGACGTTCTTTGACCTGAACAATCAGCGTATTACCATCTCGCAGGACCTGAACATCCTCAAAGTTGCCAGTTGCGAACAGGGAGCGAATGGTATTTCTGACGTCATCGTCATTCACCGTATCGCCAACCCGAACTGGCATGCTCAGCAGAGCCGCGCCAACGGCGACTCGCTGCAGCCCTTCGAAATGAATGTCCTTCACCACGAAATCGTCTGCACCGTAAACGGTGGCGCTGCTAAACAGCAGCGACGCTATGAGCAACTTTTTCATCGCCATCGTTATTATGCGTTTTCCTAACACATCCCACGCAAGCTCGCGTTCCAGCGGTTACAAACGTGAGAAATCATTGAAAAGTGCAAGCCCCATTAACATCACCAGCAGTATTGAACCGATGCGGTAACTAAAGTCTTGAACTCGCTCGGACACCGGTCCACCTTTAATCTTTTCGATCGCAAGGAAGAGCAAGTGCCCACCATCTAAAACCGGTAGCGGGAACAGGTTGATAATTCCTAAGTTGACGCTAATCAACGCCAGGAACATCAGGTAGTAAATCATTCCGTACTCAGCTGACAAACCTGCACCTTGCGCAATCGAAATCGGGCCGCTCAGGTTGTTCAACTTCACATCACCGGTTATTAACTTGCCCAACATGGAAACGGTCAGCTTCATTAATTGCCAGGTTTTTACACTGGCTTCACCAATGGCTGAAAACGCACCATATTGTCTTACCGTTTTGTACTCGTCTGGCAATGGCACAACGCGGGGGATCACCCCTGCGAATCCTTGCGCTGTATTCCCAGGCTTCGCTTCCGGCGTCAGGGTTAACTGCACCGCTTCACCGTTACGATCGACCTCAAGAGCGATGCTTTTTCCAGGGTTATCCCGAACCTGAGTGGCAAAAAGCTGCCATTGCGTTAATAACTGACCATCGACTTTAACGATCCTGTCGCCAGCTTGCAAACCGGCTTCACTGGCTGGCGAATTCTTTTGCACTTCAGCCAGGGTCGTTTCAATCTGCGGCCCACGAGGACGAATCCCCAGCGCCACGACCGGGTCCTGCTTATCAGGCTCGAACTGCCAGTTGCGCAAATCGACCTGCTTCTGCTGCGTCCCCTGCTCGCCAAACTGGCTCACCGTTAGCGTGGTGCTGGCATCACCGATTTTACCGATGAGCGCCATGCGGACAGCTTCCCAATCAGGCGTTTCGATACCGTCAACGGCCTTAAGTTCCGTACCGGGTGTAATTTGCGCTTCTGCCGCCACCGAACCGTTCAGAATTTCACCAATAACCGGTTTTATACCGGGCACGCCATGGATAAACACAACCCAATAGGCAAAGATAGCGAACAGGAAGTTGGCAATCGGGCCCGCCGCAATAATCGAAGCGCGCTGCCAGATGGCTTTATTGTTAAATGCCTGATGCCGAAGCTCAGCGGGCACGCTTTCAACCCGCTCATCCAGCATTTTGACGTAACCGCCAAGAGGAATAAGGGCGATGACAAATTCGGTACCGTGACGGTCGCGTCGTTGCCATAACGCTTTGCCAAACCCGATCGAAAAGCGCTCTACTTTCACACCGCAACGCCGCGCCACCCAAAAGTGACCAAATTCATGCACGGTGATGAGTACGCCCAGTGCAACGATAAATGCGGCAAAACTCCAGATTACGCTTAACATCGTTGTTTGCCCTTAGAGTGTCTGAAACACCAACAGCAATAAACAGGCAAATACCGGCACTGCTGCTGTCAGGCTGTCGATGCGGTCAAGAATACCGCCATGTCCCGGAATCAGGTTGCCGCTGTCTTTGATGCCGGCCTCGCGTTTAAACATGCTTTCAGTGAGATCGCCCAGTACCGATGCAAGGGTCGACATCACAGCACATATCACCAGTGTGCCGGTAGGAACGGAAAGCGGCGCAAAACTGGCAAACAGCACCGCAATCAACGCGGAAGAAACCAGTCCACCCAGAAAGCCTTCCCATGTTTTGCCCGGGGAGACTTTCGGCGCCAGTTTGTGTTTGCCAAACAATTTGCCAAACATATAGGCACCCGAATCGGCGCCCCATACGAGAAACATGACAAACAGCAGCCACCATGCACCGGCAAAGTGATCGGCTTCGTAATGATATTGACGGAGCGCCATCATGCCCCAGAAGAAAGGGATAACCGTTAGCGCGCCAAACAACAGGCGCAATGGCCGGGAGCGGCGCCATATTGCGGCAGAGGCAGGATAAAACAGAACCAGTAGTAACGCACCGATCCACCAGGCCAGCGAGGCCCACAGCCAGACAGCCACCTGCGGCAGATGCGCATTATGTTCGTAAGGAGGAAGGGTCAACAGCATCAGCGTCAGTACCAGACCGCATATCAGTGCCAGCCAGACACGTTGCTGACGAGATGCCATACCAGAAAGCTGCCCCCATTCCCAGGCGGCAAGCATGCAGATAATGATCGTAATAATTGCAAAGCCAACAGGCGGTAACCAGAACAATGCAGCGATCACCAGCGGGATAAGAATCAGCGCGGTGATCAGACGAGACTTCAGCAAAGGTTACCCCCAGATTGCTCAGGCGCCGCCTGGTGCAGCGCCGCCAAAGCGTCGCTCCCGCAGAGAGAATGCATTCAGTGCACCTTCAAAAACGTGTTCATCAAAATCCGGCCAAAGCACATCAGTAAAATAGAATTCCGCATAGGCAATTTGCCACAACAGGAAGTTGCTAATCCGATGCTCTCCCCCGGTCCTTATCACTAAATCCACTGGCGCTAACTGGTTCATGCACAGTTGAGACGTCAGACTCTCTTCGGTTATCTGGTCAGGGCGTAACAAGCCTTCCTGAACCTGCTCAGCCAACTTTTTAACGCCTTCGATAATATCCCAACGCCCGCCGTAGTTAGCAGCAATGTTCAGCGTCAGTCGATCGTTATTCTCCGTCAGTGCTTCTGCACGACGGACACGTTCCTGAATACGCGGGCTGAAACGGCTGATATCACCAATGATGCGTAAGCGGACATTGTGCTTGTGCAGGCTTTTCACTTCGCTATCCAGCGCCCAGACAAACAGTTCCATCAAGGCAGTCACTTCCTGCGCTGGACGGCTCCAGTTTTCGCTACTAAAGGCGTAAAGCGTTAACGCTTCCAGATTATTGCTGACGGCAAAGCTTACGGCGCGGCGCACTGATTTCACGCCAGCTTTGTGACCGGAGATACGCAGTTTTCCCTGGTTCTTAGCCCAGCGGCCGTTGCCATCCATGATGATAGCGACGTGGCGTGGACCGGTTCCCTGTTGGTCATCGGTGTTGTTGTGATTTTCAGACGACATAACGCGTAATCAATTCCTTTCATCAGAAATGCTGTGGTTTCTGAATACATTGCGCCCGGTACAAATCCCGACATTGTCTGCCAGGCCACACCGAATTTGGTGACAGACCGTTAAACGCGAGCCAGCGACTATAACATTTTCACCTGAAGCGAACAAATAGCCTCAACGCAATCGTTGTTATACCGTGTAACGTGGCAACATTTCTGTCGCCGCCGCCCGCGCGATACGATCAATTTCGATGACAGCGTCCACAGAGTCCGGTTCCTGACACTGCTGAGCTGACAGCACCGCACTGTTTAACGCCGCAATATCCGTAAAGCGAATTCGCTGATTCAGGAAAGCCGCCACGGCTATCTCATTGGCCGCATTGAGCGTGGTGGTCGCCGCCTGCCCGGCTTCGCAGGCATCAATCGCCAGTTTCAGACAGGGATAACGGCCAAAATCAGGTTCTGAGAACGTCAGTGCCGACATGCGGGTAAAGTCCAGCGGTGTGACCCCAGCGTGAATTCGCGCTGGCCAGGCCATACTGTGGGCGATAGGTGTTCGCATGTCAGGCGAACCTAACTGTGCCAGCACGCTGCCATCGCAGTAACGCACCATGGAGTGGATCACCGATTGTGGGTGCAAAATCACTTCCATCTGCGCTGCGCTGGCATTAAACAGCCAACGAGCTTCAATGTATTCAAGACCTTTATTCATCATGGTGGCCGAATCAACAGAGATTTTACGCCCCATTGACCAGTTCGGATGTGCACAGGCCTGATCTGGCGACATGCTGCTCAGATCCGCTAAATTTGTGTCACGAAAAGGGCCACCCGATCCCGTAAGAATAATCGACTCAATGCCGTTATTCTGCAGGTCAGCGTAACCTAACTGATGCTGGATGGTAGCGGGCAAACTCTGAAAAATCGCATTGTGCTCGCTGTCTACCGGCAACAGCTGGGCATTGTGCTGGCGCACCGCCTCCATAAATAAACGGCCGCAGGTCACCAGTGATTCTTTGTTAGCCAGCAAGACGGTTTTACCCGCGCGAATCGCTGCCAATGTCGGTAATAACCCTGAGGCACCCACAATCGCCGCCATCACCTGGTCAACGTCATCTAATGCTGCCAGTTCACAGGCTGCCTGAACGCCGGAGAGCACTTCAGTATTGATCTTTAATGCTCTCAGTCGCTCACGTAGCGCGGCGGCGGACTCTTCATCTGCCATTGCCGCATAGCGCGGTTGGAACTGCACGCACTGCTCCGCCATTAGAGCCACATTTTTACCCGCCACCAGCGCCGTGACCTGGTAAAGCGTGGGATTGGCACTGACCACTGCCAGCGTACTGGTGCCTACCGAACCGGTAGAACCGAGCAGAGTTAATCGCTTCATAATGCTGTCCATGTAAAGGTAAAACGTGGGGCACAATGTAAAACGCCGCCAGAGGTGGCCTTCTGTCAGAAGGCCTCTCTGTACGGCGTTTTAATCGGTGATGATGGAATCAGAAGTCCATCAACTCCGTTTCTTTTTCGGCCAATGCAGCATCAACTTTCTTGATGTGCACATCGGTCATTTTCTGGATTTCGTCCTGCGCACGACGTTCGTCGTCTTCGCTGATTTCTTTATCTTTCAGCAACGCTTTGATTTTATCGTTGGCGTCGCGACGGACGTTACGTACGGATACACGTCCCTGCTCTGCTTCACCGCGTACGATTTTAATCAGATCTTTACGACGCTCTTCCGTCAGCGCAGGCAGTGGAACACGAATGTCCGCACCCGCTGAGTTCGGGTTAAGTCCAAGATCGGATGCCATAATCGCTTTTTCTACGGCCGGGCCGAGAGAGCGATCAAACACGTTGATTTTCAGCGTACGGGAGTCTTCAACGGTGACGGAAGCCAGCTGACGCAGTGGCGTCGGCGTACCGTAATATTCAACGATAATGCCGTCGAGCAGTGAAGGTGAAGCACGACCTGTGCGTACCTTGCTGATAGTGGTTTTGAATGCTTCGACGCATTTGTCCATGCGCGTGTCAGCATCTTTTTTAATGTCGTTAATCACGTTAAAACCCTTGGATTCGGTTTGACCTGGCCAGTTCCGGCATCACCGGAAGCGGGATCGATAATCATCGATAATCCTGACTGGTGCACGGTTAAACAATACCGCACTGACAGAATATACCTTATTTTATCTCGCCTCGGGTATTAATGCGTAATCAGGGTACCTTCTTTTTCACCCATCACTACGCGACGCAATGCGCCAGGCTTGTTCATGTTGAAAACGCGGATTGGCAGTTTGTGATCGCGCGCCAGCGTAAACGCGGCGAGATCCATCACTTTAAGCTCTTGATCCAGCACTTCCGCATAAGTCAGTTTTTCGTACAGGGTTGCATCGGGCTGCTTCACGGGGTCGGCCGAGTAAACACCGTCAACTTTGGTGGCTTTCAGCACCACATCCGCTTCGATTTCAATGCCACGCAAACAGGCAGCGGAATCCGTCGTAAAGAACGGGTTGCCGGTACCCGCAGAAAAGATGACAACGCGGTTGTTACGTAACAGGCTGATGGCTTCTGCCCAACTGTAGTTGTCACAAACGCCGTTCAGGGGAATGGCGGACATCAGACGGGCGTTCACGTACGCGCGGTGCAGTGCATCACGCATCGCCAGGCCGTTCATTACCGTCGCAAGCATCCCCATATGGTCGCCCACAACGCGGTTCATGCCTGCCTGTGCCAGACCGGCGCCACGGAACAGGTTACCGCCGCCAATCACAACGCCCACCTGGATACCCAGCTCGACCAGCTCTTTGACTTCCTGAGCCATGCGGTCAAGCACGCTCGCGTCGATACCAAAACCCTCTGCACCCTGGAGTGCTTCGCCGCTGAGTTTGAGCAGGATACGTTGATAAACAGGTTTTGCGTTGGTCGCCATGGTCAATTCTTCCTGGAAGATATGATGAATGAGAAGTAATTCCGATCAATCATCCGCTTAGAGCAAAAGAATTGCTATTGGGATGAAACTGAAAACGTATCTTTTGCCTGAGGCAGACAAAAAAGAACCGCCATCTGGCGGTTCTTTCAGATCATTAAGACTGTTTGGACATTGCTGCAACTTCAGCAGCAAAATCAGTCTCAACTTTTTCGATGCCTTCGCCCACTTCAAAGCGGATGAAGTTAATCACGTCAGCGCCCTGCTCTTTCAGCGCCTGGCCAACGGTTTTGCTTGGGTCGATAACGAATGCCTGACCTGTCAGAGAGACTTCGCCGGTGAATTTCTTCATACGGCCTTCAACCATCTTCTCAGCGATCTCTTTTGGCTTGCCAGACTGCATCGCGATGTCCAGCTGAACCTGGTATTCTTTATCAACGACGTCTGCAGAAACGTCTTCTGGCTTAACAAACTCAGGTTTGCTTGCCGCAACGTGCATGGCGATCTGTTTGATCAGATCGTCGTTAGCGCCTTTGGCAGAAACCAGAACGCCGATACGTGCGCCGTGCAGGTAGCTACCCAGCTCTTCACCTTCCAGCAGTGCAACGCGACGAATGTTGATGTTCTCGCCGATTTTAGCTACCAGGGCAACACGCTCTTCTTCGAACTGTGCTTTCAGAACGTCAACGTCGGTGATGCGGTCAGCCGCAGCAGCGTCAAGAACTTTGTCAGCAAACGCCTGGAAACCGCCGTCTTTTGCAACGAAGTCAGTCTGGCAGTTAACTTCCAGAATCACACCGTAGTTACCAACGATTTTGGTTTTGATTACGCCATCAGCAGCAACGTTACCCGCTTTTTTCGCTGCTTTAATTGCGCCAGACTTACGCATGTTTTCAATCGCCAGCTCGATGTCGCCGCTCGCTTCAGTCAGCGCTTTTTTGCAGTCCATCATGCCTGCGCCAGTACGCTCACGCAGTTCTTTTACCAATGCAGCGGTAATTTCAGCCATTCCAGAATCCTCGGTTCGTACCTGAGCACAAGTGCATCAGAAGGTACTTATTTGCGGAAAATTTACTCTGTCCCGCCGACCTGAACAGGGGCGTAACAGACTTGGATAAAATAAAGGGGCCAAGTTTGGCCCCTTACAGATCACATCTGAATGCTAAGGGCTCTTATGCAGAGCAAACCTTAATTAAGCGTTTTCTAAAGACGCTTCTTCAGCCTGCTCAGCCAGATCCTGAGAGCGGCCTTCGCGAACGGTGGTCGCAACGGCAGTCAGGTACAGGTTGATAGCACGGATCGCATCGTCGTTACCTGGGATAACGTAATCAACGCCATCTGGATCGGAGTTAGTATCAACGATAGCAAATACTGGGATACCCAGGTTGTTTGCTTCTTTGATTGCGATGTGTTCGTGGTCAGCATCGACAACAAACAGTGCATCCGGCAAACCGCCCATGTCTTTGATACCGCCCAGGCTGTTTTCCAGCTTGGCCAGCTCACGAGCGCGCATCAGCGCTTCTTTCTTGGTCAGTTTGTCGAAAGTGCCGTCCTGAGACTGAGTCTCAAGCTCTTTCAGACGTTTGATAGACTGACGAACGGTTTTCCAGTTGGTCAGCATGCCACCCAACCAGCGGTGGTTTACGAAGAACTGGTCGCAGCTCAGTGCAGACTCTTTGATCGCTTCGGCAGCAGCGCGCTTAGTACCAACGAACAGAATCTTACCTTTACGGGAAGAGATTTTGGTCAACTCAGCCAGAGCGTCGTTGAACATTGGTACCGTTTTTTCAAGGTTGATGATGTGAACTTTGTTACGCGCACCAAAAATGAATGGCTTCATTTTTGGACACCAGTAACGGGTCTGGTGACCGAAGTGAACACCAGCCTTGAGCATATCGCGCATGGAAACAGTTGCCATGATTACTACCTCTAGTTTAATTGGGGTTGGGCCTCCATGTATCCCATACAACCGACCTCTTTCAAGGCACCCCGGCGTATGTGTCGATACATGTGTGTTTTATTTACACATAGTGAGATTGTTGCGTTTCCCGCTGACCTTAACGGCCATACAGAGAATCGTCGGCGCGCTTTATACCACAATCACGCTTTGGACGCCAATAAATGTTCGCTAACTGGCCGCGAAGCGTTCTCTGTTTGGCAGCCCTTTTAGCTTGCTGTTAACATGAGAGCACAGCTTTCATTATTGCTGAAAATTTCAGCAGCAGCGGAATAATTTAATGGCAATCACAATTAAAACCCCCGAAGAAATCGAAAAAATGCGCGTCGCAGGCCGCCTGGCCGCCGAAGTGCTTGAAATGATCGAACCGCATGTGCAGCCCGGCGTGACCACCGGTGAGCTTGACCGTCTCTGCCATGAACACATTACGCAGCAGCAACAGGCCATATCCGCTTGCCTGGGTTACCACGGTTTTCCCAAATCCGTCTGTATCTCTGTGAATGAAGTGGTTTGTCACGGTATTCCCAGTGACGATCGCCCGTTAAAAGATGGCGACATCGTGAATATCGACGTGACCGTCATTAAAGACGAGTACCACGGCGATACGTCGAAAATGTTTATTGTCGGCAAACCCACTATCCAGGGTGAGCGCCTGTGTCGTGTGACGCAGGAAAGCCTCTATTTGTCCTTACGTCTGGTGAAACCGGGTATTCGCCTGCGTGAGTTAGGCCGCGCTATCCAAAAATATGTCGAAGCGAATGACTTCTCGGTGGTGCGTGAATATTGCGGTCACGGCATTGGCAAAGGCTTCCATGAAGAGCCACAGGTGCTGCACTACGATGCCGATGACAGCGGGGTTATCCTGCAGGCGGGCATGACCTTTACCGTAGAGCCGATGGTGAATGCCGGTGACTATCGCATTCGTACCATGAAAGATGGCTGGACGGTGAAAACCAAAGATCGCAGCTTGTCGGCGCAGTATGAGCATACTATTGTGGTGACGGATAACGGCTGTGAGATTTTAACCCTGCGCAAAGACGACACCCTTCCCGCGGTGTTAGTTAACCAGGATTAATTCCACCACTGATGAAAAAGCCGGCGCTATGCCGGTTTTTTTATGGTTAACGATGAGAGCGTTGCATGAGCCTGTCGCAAGAAGTAAAAAACGGCCTGAAAGATTCGCCTGGCGAGTGGCAGGACGATCAGCTAACACGTGAAATAATCAAGCAGCGCCTTGAGGGCTTCCAGCAGCACCTGGCAGCGGCCTTTGACAGTGGTGAGGCTGTCGAAAGTCTGGTTCATGCCCGAACCCTGTATATCGATCGCCTTTTACGTCGCTTATGGCGTTTTTTTGGCTTCGACAGTATGAAATCCATCGCCCTTGTCGCCGTAGGAGGCTATGGCCGGGGTGAGCTTCATCCGCTCTCCGACATTGACGTCTTAATTCTCAGTCGTCAGCCGCTGAATGAAGAAGCCGCCCAGAGTGCCAGCGCACTGCTGACGCTGATGTGGGATCTCAAGCTGGAAGTGGGCCACAGCGTACGCAGCCTGGAAGAGTGCCTGCTGGAAGGTTTATCCGACCTGACGGTGGCAACCAATTTGATTGAAGCGCGGATGCTGACCGGCGATGTCGCCCTGTTTCTTGAACTGCAAAAAAATGTCTTCAGCGATGGCTTCTGGCCATCATCTCGCTTTTTCGCCGCCAAAATAGACGAACAGCAAGAACGCCATAAGCGCTATCACGGCACCAGCTACAACCTGGAACCGGATATTAAAAGCAGTCCCGGCGGATTACGCGATATTCATACGTTGCAGTGGGTTGCACGGCGTCACTTTGGTGCCACAACACTTGACGAAATGGTGGGATTTGGCTTTCTGACAGAAGCCGAACGCAGCGAACTGAACGAGTGCCAGTCGTTTCTTTGGCGGATTCGTTTCGCGTTGCATTTGTCTCTGCCGCGTTACGATAACCGCCTGCTGTTTGATCGCCAACTGAGCGTTGCTCAGCGCCTTAATTATCAGGGCGAAGGCAACGAACCGGTCGAGCGCATGATGAAGGATTTTTATCGCGTCACGCGTCGTATCAGCGAACTGAACCAGATGCTGTTGCAGTTGTTCGATGAAGCCATTCTGGCGCTCTCCACTAACGAAAAACCCTGTGCCATTGATGATGATTTTCAGCTTCGGGGCAACCTTATCGATCTGCGTGATGAAACCCTGTTTGACCGTGAGCCCCAGGCGATTATGCGCATGTTCTACGTCATGGTGCGCAATCAAAATATCAAAGGCATCTACTCCACCACGCTGCGCCGCCTGCGTCATACTCGCCGTCACCTCAAGCAGCCGCTGTGCCAGTTGCCCGAAGCACGGCGCTTATTTATGTCGATCCTGCGTCATCCCGGTGCGGTCAGTCGCGCCCTGGTGCCCATGCATCGCCACAGTGTGCTCTGGGCTTATACGCCGCTCTGGGGCCAGATCGTCGGACAGATGCAATTTGACCTGTTCCACGCTTATACCGTCGATGAGCACACTATCCGGGTGTTACAGAAGCTGGAGAGTTTTGCCAACGAAGCGACGCGTCCACAGCATCCTTTATGCGTTGAGCTGTGGCCGCGCCTGCCCCAGCAGGAATTACTGCTCATGGCGGCGCTGCTGCACGACATCGCTAAAGGACGTAACGGCGATCACTCTGTTCTTGGTGCCGAGGACGCGCTGGCGTTCGCCGAGATGCACGGCCTTAACTCGCGTGAAACGCAACTTGTCGCCTGGCTGGTGCGCCATCATCTGTTAATGTCCGTGACGGCTCAGCGCCGCGACATTCAGGACCCCACGGTGATTCAGCAGTTCGCCGAGGTCATGCAGAACGAAAACCGACTGCGTTATCTGGTGTGCCTGACGGTCGCTGACATCTGCGCCACCAATGAGAGCTTATGGAACAGCTGGAAACAAAGTCTGCTGCGTGAACTGTTCTTTGCTACCGAAAAACAGCTACGCCGCGGTATGGAGAACAGCCCGGATCTGCGCGAGCGCGTGCGTCATCACCGTCTGCAGGCACTGGCACTGCTGCGCATGGACAACATTGATGAAGAGCGCTTACACCATATCTGGAACCGTTGTCGCGCCGACTACTTCCTGCGCCATACGCCCAATCAGATCGCCTGGCATGCCCGTCATTTACTGGTGCACGATCTTAATCACCCTCTGGTGCTGGTCAGCCCGCAGGCGACGCGCGGCGGCACCGAAATTTTTATCTGGAGTCCGGATCGTCCACACCTGTTTGCCGCCGTGGCAGGCGAACTGGATCGTCGCAATCTCAGCGTGCATGATGCGCAAATTTTTACCAGCCGCGATGGCATGGCGATGGACACGTTCATCGTGCTGGAGCCGGATGGCAGCCCGCTGTCGCCCGATCGTCATGCGCTGATCATTCAGGCGCTGGAGCAAGCGATTACCCAGTCAGAATGGGTGCCGCCGCGGACCCGTCGCCAGGCCGCCAGGCTGAAACACTTCAACGTGGATACCGAGGTGAATTTCCTGCCAACGCACACCGATCGCCGCAGTTATCTGGAGCTGGTGGCCCTGGATCAGCCGGGGTTACTGGCACGCGTGGGCGAAGTGTTTGCCGATCTTGGCGTCTCTCTGCATGGCGCCCGTATCAGCACCATCGGGGAGCGAGTCGAGGATTTGTTCATTTTAGCGAATAGCGAACGCAAGGCACTGGACGAGGAAATGCGTCACACGTTGCAACAACGGTTGACAGAGGCCCTTAATCCAAACGATAAAGTGTGACCCGCTTCAATTTGTGAACATCAACTTTTTACCCGTGCCGGTCACTGGCTGGCACCACAAATGACAGATCAGGAAAAAATATGCAACAGTTACAGAGTGTTATTGAATCTGCCTTCGAACGTCGCGCTGATATCACCCCGACCAGTGTCGATACGGAAACTCGCGAAGCGATTAATCAGGTTATCGCTAAACTGGACAGCGGTGAGCTACGCGTTTCTGAAAAAATCGAGGGTGAATGGGTAACGCATCAGTGGCTGAAAAAGGCCGTTCTGCTCTCTTTCCGCATCAATGACAATCAGGTGATGGAAGGGGCTGAAACCCGTTTTTATGACAAAGTACCGATGAAGTTTGCCGACTGGGATGACGCGCGCTTTAAAGCAGCGGGCTTCCGCGTTGTACCGCCTGCTGCGGTACGCAAAGGTGCCTATATTGCGCGTAACACGGTGTTAATGCCTTCCTATGTAAATATCGGTGCCTATGTTGACGAAGGCACCATGGTGGATACCTGGGCGACCGTTGGCTCCTGTGCGCAGATTGGTAAAAACGTGCATTTATCCGGTGGTGTAGGAATCGGTGGTGTCCTTGAGCCGCTGCAGGCCAACCCAACCATTATCGAAGATAACTGCTTTATTGGTGCACGTTCTGAAATTGTTGAAGGCGTCATCGTTGAAGAAGGCTCCGTCATTTCAATGGGCGTTTACATCGGTCAGAGTACCAAGATTTACGACCGCGAAACCGGAGAGATCCACTATGGTCGCGTACCTGCCGGTTCTGTCGTCGTCTCGGGTAATCTGCCGTCTAAAGATGGTAGCTACAGCCTCTACTGTGCAGTGATCGTGAAAAAGGTCGATGCGAAAACCCTGGCGAAAACCGGTATCAACGAACTGCTGCGCACTATCGACTAATTTGTCGGACTGTCGGACGGGCTGCACCAGACAGCCCGTCATCTTTTGTTTACAGCTGTTACGGGTAATGTTGTTTTTCTACGCGAACCAACAGGTGCGTTTACTTTTCATCCAGGTCATAATTCGCGCCAGTTAAATCCTGTTGCGCACTGATTCATGTTATTTATGTCTATAGTCATTAAGTCATGAACACTTCTGCGCGCTTATTCATTTGGTGGAAAAAACGTTATGTATGACAATATTAAGAGCTTAGGCATTAGTAACCCTGAGGATATCGATCGCTATAGCCTGCGTCAGGAAGCGAATAACGATATTTTGAAAATTTATTTCCGCAAAGATAAAGGTGAATTCTTCGCCAAAAGCGTGAAATTTAAATATCCTCGTCAGCGTAAAACCGTCGTTGCCGATAACGCCTCTCAGGGCTATCGTGAAGTGCAGGAAATCAGCCCGAACCTGCGTTATGTTATTGATGAACTGGATCAAATCTGTCAGCGCGACCAGGTTGAAGTCGATCTGAAACGTAAAATCCTCGATGACCTGCGTCATCTTGAAGGTGTGGTTTCTCATAAGATCGCGGAAATTGAATCCGATCTGGAAAAACTGACCCGCAACGGTCGTTAATTATTTCAGACAACGATAAGGCCAGCCGTATGCGGTGGAATTCACCTCACGCGGCTGGCCTTTTTTATTGTCACCCTGCCCGGTTAGTGCCTGAGCAACCACACGTCGCGTACCACCTCGGCAGGCGCATCACGCCATGCCACGTGATTGATCCAGGATTGGTAACGATCTGACTTGAGTGTGGTGTCCGCCACCAGCAGCAAGGGAATTAACCGTTCGCTGTTACGTTCGCGCGTTTTCCACGGCCAGTGACGTGCCGGATCGCTAAAAGGCGCCATATAGTCCAGCGCAGTCAGCAGTGAGCCACCCTGTTTATTTTTATAATGCCAGAGATCGCCCTCTCCCCGCAGGGAAGCCAACGCCGCCATTGCGGTCAGCGCCTGTAAATTAAAGAAGCTGTAATGAAAAGAACGGGTTCGGGCCAGTTCAAGCGGTTGAGTTCCCTCACGCTCTATTTGCCCGTCAATCTTGCTTTTGGCCAGGGCAGTCATGTCTGCAATCACCGCACGGTTGTCCAGATAAGCGGCAATGCCGGCAACCTGAACACTGTACCAACTACCGTGGTTATTGGGCGCATTCCGCTCCTGTTGCGCCAGCTTGCTGGTCTGCAACCAGCTGAGATAGTCGCTGAACCAGCGATGCAACGCCGCCTCGTCGCTATTCCGCCAGCCGGGCGACTGACGCAGCAATATCAGCGCATCAACCATGCGGGTTGCAAAATAGCGCCCGTCCAGAACGCCATCATGACGACCCGCGGTTCGACCCGGAATGCCCTGCGCGTAGTTCAGGTTTGGGTTCATACGACGGGCAGGATCGATAAACCAGTGGCGGATCATGGATTGTGCCTTGCTGGCGTAGCGCGCATCCCCTGAAAAGAACCATGCCAACGCCAGTGCCTGCACGTCTGCGCTAAATCGCGCCAGGCGCACGCCGTCGGTTTGGTCGTTTTTGGTATCAGGATTCACCTCACCATCCCGACGTATCCAGGGTAAACCCGTTTTCTGCCGGGCGTCCGGCCACCAGTAGGCGCTCAGGCTGAGATAGTCATGCCGCGAGCCGCTGGGTGGTATCAGACCTTTGTCCATGACGCTGGGGTCAGGCTGACTGAGCGCCTTATCCGCCTGACGTTGCAACTGACGCCAGGCCTGTTCGGTCAGTGCATCTGCCTGATGCTTCTGGAGTGCCTGTCGGGTTTTCACTAACGCGTCAGCAGACAGAAAAACCAGGTTGTCAGGCCGTGCCTGGCAGGTGAACGTGAATATCAGCAGGCAAAGTGTTAAAAACAGTGTACGCATCTGGGGTTCCTCCCGGTTACGGTGAACAGCCTCAGCCCTGCTCATCCAACTGTAATGCAATATACAGCAGTAACCGGTCGTCAAAATGGCCAATATTCAGTCCCGTCAATTCAGCAATGCGATTGAGGCGGTACTCCAGGGTATTACGGTGGATAAACAGCGCCCGCGACGTGGCACCGGGCTGCACGTTATTGCTGAACCAGGCGCTCAAAGTGCGCCGCAGTAAGCCATTGCTGTCCATACTTTTCAGTTTTTCCAGCGGACGCGCCAGTTCGTTTGCCTGCCAGCCACCGCGCAAACTGTCCAGCAAGACCGGGAGCATCAGGTCCTGATAAAAGTAGCTGCGTACGTCTGGCATACGCTGCTTTCCCACCACCATGGTCGTGTGCGCGGTGCGATAAGAGCGGGCAATGCTGCCCGGGCCGGTAAAGAAGTTGCCCAGTGCAATACGCATTCGCAGATGACCGCTTTCGTTCATACGCTGCATGAGCTGTTCAACCCGCCGCCGGTGATCGTACTGGTCGTAACGTCCGTGTGCGTTTAGGGCGGGCTTCAGTACCACCATTTCGGTCAACGACACAATGGCTATCAGATTATCCCTGACAGGCGTTGTCAGTAACGTTTGCAGCTGTTGTAACTCAGACATGGCGCTGTCCACGCCTAACTGCCCGCTGTCGACTTCGATAACCGCCACAACGCGGGGCTGATTAAGATCGATCCCCAGGCGCTGAGCCCATTCCGTCAGTTGCGGCGTCAGCTCATCACTGCGAATCAGGTTAAGCACCAGCTCTTCACGCAGGCGGCTGTCCTGAGCCAGCATATGTAACAGCCGTGCCTGCTCCAGCATCATCTCTGCCGCCATACAGACCAGCTCACCATAGTGACGGAGTGCACCAGGCTCGCCTGTCAGACCAATTACGCCAACGATCGCCCCGTCAATGCGCAGCGGAAGATTAATGCCCGGCCGCACGCCGTGCAGATGCCTTGCCACGGCATCATCAATATCCACAATGCGTCCCTGAGACAACACCAACAGCGCGCCCTCATGCAACTCGCCAATGCGCTCCCTGTCGCCGCTGCCAATGATTCGTCCACGTGCGTCCATGACGTTGACATTACCATCAATGATTTTCATGGTGCGCGCGACAATTTCCTGCGCCAGCCGTGCGTCGAGATGACAGGTAGCCATCCTTTACTCCTGAGTCATATAAGAGGGAGAACAGGATAGCGGTGCGTCACGCGCAGAACATTATGCATTCGCCCATAGCCGCGGCGGCGTTAACAGAAATGCGGCAGGCATCACATTTGTGATTTTTGGCATAAAAAAGGCGGACCGAAGTCCGCCTGCTCAACACAAGACTGTGATTACTGCATCAGCAGATAAAGCGAGGTATCGCCGCGTTGCACGTTCAGCGCCAGTACCGGTGGTTTGGTATCCAGAATCTTACGCAGTTCCCCTAAGTTGGTTACCGGCTGCTGGTTGACGCCAAGAATCAGGTCGCCTTTTTTGAGACCCACTCGTGCCGCAGCACTGCCTGCTTTTACGCTATCGACCCGAACTCCTTTCTCTTTGCCTGCGTTGTTGCTCAGATCCGCACCTTCAATGCCCGTGTAAATCGTCGCGGACTGCACTTTGTCCTGTGTGCTCTGCTGCAACTGCACAGAGACATCCAGTGGTTTACCGTCACGCAGCAGGCCCAGCTTCAGCGTAGTGCCCACCGGTAACGATCCCACTTCAGCACGCAGTGAGGCAAAGCTGGTCAATGGCTTGCCGTTCATGGAAACGATCACGTCTCCGGCTTTAATGCCGCCTTTTGCTGCGGCTGAATTTGGCACCACCTGGCTGACGAACGCGCCGCGTTGCGCATCGACTTTCATCGCTTTAGCCAGTTCAGAATTAAGCTCGGTCCCCATGATCCCCAGCTCGCCGCGTTTCACCTGACCATATTCCACCATCTGGGCGGTCAGATTTTTCACCATGTTGCTTGGGATGGCAAAACCGATACCAATGTTGCCCCCGTCCGGAGCCAGAATAGCGGTATTAATACCGATCAGCTCTCCGTTGAGATTGACCAGGGCACCACCCGAGTTACCGCGGTTAATCGCGGCATCGGTCTGAATAAAGTTTTCATAGTTTTCAACGTTCAGACCACTACGTCCTAACGCCGAGACAATGCCCGATGTCACGGTTTCGCCCAGGCCATAGGGGTTACCGATCGCCACGGTATAATCGCCAACGCGTAAATTGTCGGAGTCAGCCATTTTGATCGCGGTCAGATTCTTCGCGCCTTCCAGTTGAATCAGGGCGATATCGGAGCTGGGGTCCTTGCCGATCACCTTAGCATCGTAGCTACGGCCGTCGCTCAGTTTGACCTGGATTTTCGTCGCATCATTGACCACATGGTTATTGGTCACCACATAGCCTTTTTCTGCGTTAATAATGACGCCTGAACCCAACGCTTTAAATTTTTGCTGCTGCGTATCAGGACCGGCAGGCGCACCGCCGCCGCTGCCACCCGCGCCCTGACACAGGGGCGAGCCCATGAACGGCGAACCGTCCTGGCAGAAAGGCGAATTATCGCCAAAAAATTGCTGGAACTGCTGTGGCATCCGCGGCGTTTTGACCGTGGTGCTTCCCTCAACGCTGATGCTTACAACCGAAGGCATCACCTTCTCCAGCATCGGGGCAAGGCTTGGCAACGGCTGGGTCGTGGAGGATGAAACGGAAGATGACGTTTCTGCAGCGAAAGCACTCACAGGGGTCAGTGCCATGCCAAGACTAAGCGCCAGGGCGCTTAACATTAAGGAGGTTTTTTTCATTTTGGTATCTCACAATGATGGATATACTGACCATTGCTGTGGTCGAATGTTGAGATAAATGTTTTAGCGCGAAGTTCCTCTAAAAGTTTTAGGCAAAGGTAAAAATTTATTCGCGCTCTTTACAATTCTCGGCTTATTCCACCGCCATCAAACGACGGTACTCATCCCAGGCATAGAGATCGGTCATGCCACTGATGTAGTCCTGAATTAAGCGAAACCGATAATACCGCTCCCATAATAAACGCTCATATTTATGTTCAACAACCAGCGTGCGCATTTTATGCAAATAGGCTTTCCTGTGTTTTCCAGAAAGCTTATGAAACAGGCGCGTTTCAATCGGGTGATTGCGTAAAAAGTCTTCGTTTATCAGCGTGGTGAAAGCTTCATAATTTAATATCATCAGCGGCTGATATATTTCCAGCAAGCCTTTAATAACCCGGTAACCCTGGAGTTCCAACTGTTCAACCTCAGAGTGATTAAACACCTGCTGACGCGCAACGGTTTTAAATATTTGTAGTAAACGGCCCTCTTCACCCTCATCTTCTAATAACGCATGGTTGAATTTTCCATCAAAAATAGCGGGCAGGTTATCAATAAAACGCTTAACGGCATAGGTGACCAGAACATTCTGAACATTAACCCGGAGTGACATGAAGAATTGATCGCTACGGCTGCGGCGTTTTTTACTTCCCGCCTCGCGCCAGGCTTCGCCTACGGTGCGGCTGAACGCATCATTATTATTTATCGTCCCCCAGGCTTTGCTGAGATATTCATACAAACTGTCTACATTGAAAATGGCTTTTTCGACGGCATCATCCAAATCGGCAATACAATATGAAATGTCATCAGCCGCTTCCATGATATAGGTCAGGGGGAAACGATGATGCTCCGTCAAATTGGTGGCCGCACGGAGGTCGCGGATATATTCCCGTTCAGATAGATAGAAACCCGGTTTTTTCATTAAGACGCTAAATTCAGCCGGTTTCTCGCCCTGCCACCATGCCGGCGCAGTATATTTTAGAATACAGGCAACCTGGGAATAGCTCAGGTTAAGCTCCAGCAGCGTGTGCACCATGCGAATGGCCTGAGCATTGCCTTCAAAATGGCATAAATCCTGACGAATCATGGCGTTCATCTGGTCAAACGCATGGCGCTGCTCATCAGTTTCTACCCCAGCTACCAGCGGATCGACCAGCTCGGCAGCCAGATTATCTTCAAACCAGTCGTTAATGGCGGCTTCGCCGAAATGGCCAAACGGTGGATTACCCACATCATGTAGCAGGCACGCCATTTCGACCAGGCTTTCAAACGCCCCTTCCATGTCTTCCAGTCCATATTTTGCCAGTCCGCCCTGGGTTTTTAGCGTTTGCAGAATCTCTTTACTGATATATCGACCGGTTTGCTGCACTTCAAGCGAATGCGTCAGGCGGGAACGTACTGCGGCGTTACGCTCCAACGGGAATACCTGCGTTTTTTGTTGCAGTCGGCGAATAGCCGCCGAATTAATGATGCGTCCGCGATCGCTTTCAAAATGGCGGGTAATAAAATATTCGCCTTGCGGATCTTTACGGTTGCTATAAGGGCGAGTGAAGCTGATCTTCGTCCTGAAATTGATCGCTGCCATACATGTCCCCGTATTTTTTCGTGAAATAATCCCGTCATTGCCATGATAGACTATGCCCGATTTTTACATTCATTACATTAGCGAGACGCAAAATGAAAGCAGGCATCATTGGCGCAATGGAGCAGGAAGTTACCCTGCTGCGTGACAAAATTGAAAACCGCCAGACCCTGTCTCTGGCGGGTTGTGAAATTTACACAGGCACACTCAATGGTGTCGAGGTTGCGTTGCTGAAATCAGGCATCGGTAAAACCTCAGCCGCTCTCGGCACAACGCTGCTGCTGCAATTATGTAAACCCGATCTGGTTATTAACACCGGCTCCGCGGGCGGTTTAGCCCCTACATTAACCGTGGGCGACATCGTGGTGTCTGAAGAAGTGCGCTATCACGATGCTGACGTTACGGCGTTTGGCTATGAACCAGGCCAGATGGCAGGTTGTCCTGCTGCCTTTACGGCTGATAGTAACCTGATTGCCGAGGCGGAAGCCTGCATAAAGCAGCTAAACCTGAACGCCGTACGCGGCCTGGTGGTCAGCGGCGATGCCTTTATCAATGGTTCAGAACCCCTGGCACGCATCCGTGCGACCTTCCCGCAGGCCATTGCGGTTGAAATGGAAGCGACCGCCATCGGCCATGTCTGCCATCAGTTCCAGGTACCTTTTGTGGTCGTCAGGGCGATTTCCGACGTTGCCGATCAGGAATCCCACCTGAGCTTTGACGAGTTTCTAAGCGTCGCCGCCAGACAGTCATCATTGATGGTTGAAAATTTGCTGGCCCGCCTGGCTCGTGGCTAAACACCTGCTGTTTTGCTGGCTGCTGCTGTTGAGCAGCAGCCTGTTTGCTGCCCCGTCCCGCGTCATCACCCTTGCCCCGCACCTGACTGAACTGGCCTTTGCCGCCGGGATTACCCCGATTGCGGTCAGCGCATGGTCCAGTTATCCCCCTGAGGCGAAAAAAATTGAACAGGTTGCTAACTGGCAGGGCATTAATCTCGAACGTATTTTGCAGCTTAAACCCGATGTGGTACTCGCGTGGCGTGGCGGTAACCCGCAGCGTCAGGTGGATCAGCTGCGGCAGTTCGGTATTAACGTGGAATGGGTCGATGCTTCAACGCTGGATGACATGATTGATGCGCTGGCGGGATTAGCAACGTGGAGTCCGGACCCGCAACGCGCCGCGCAAGCCGCCGGGCAACTGCGAAAGCAGGAAGCCGCACTGCGACAGCGCTATAGCCAACAGCGCCCTGTCCCGGTCTTTCTGCAGTTTGGCTTTTCACCCATGTTTACCGCGGCTAAGGCGACACTGCAGAACGACGTCATCAGGCTGTGCGGCGGGCAGAATATCTTTGCTGACAGTGCAGTCAGTTGGCCTCAGGTGAGTCGTGAACAGGTGCTGATGCGCCATCCTCAGGTCATCATTACCACCGGCGATGCCCAACAGGCGAGTCAGACTGCGCAATTCTGGCTGCCACAACTTAGCGTCAGAGTCATTGCCCTTAACGACGACTGGATCAGCCGCCCGGGGCCGCGCATCCTGTTAGCCGCAGATCAGCTTTGTAAAGCCCTGCATCCAGTTAAATAATGCTGCAGACTGGCGTGCGTAACGCTATAAATTAAAGAAATCACCCTTACTGCCGTTAATTTTAGATATGAGACACGTGCCACGTAAGCCCGATGTCCTTTTTAGCGCTCAGCGCTTTTTACTACACCAGGTATTTAAATATGACCAAAGCCCTGCTTCTGGCCATAGGGCTTGTGATCGCGCAACAGGCATTCGCGGGATCGACGACCGGCTCTATTAACGTCAGACTCGTCATCTATTCACGTTGTGAAATTAACACTTCAGTGGGTCAATCTGTGCCGCAGGTTGAGTGTGGTCGTCAAATCAGCGCACAGCCGCGCGTGACGCAAACGGTGCTAAAACGCCAGGGGAGTAGGGGAACCAGCGATCGGCTGGTGACCATTGAATGGTAAACGAGGCCGCCGGGTGATGGCGGCTCGCTAATCAGATGCTATCAGATGCTAAATGACGACCCGCAGCCGCAGGTGGTTTTGGCATTGGGATTGGTCACGATAAAGCGCGATCCTTCCAGCCCTTCAGTGTAATCCACAGAACCGCCCACCAGATATTGCAGGCTCATGGGATCAACCACCAGCGAAACGCCCTGCTTCTCAATGGTCATATCGCCGTCATTCATTTGATCGTCGAAGGTAAAACCATACTGAAAGCCGCTGCAACCACCACCAGTGATATACACACGCAGCTTCAGCGCCGGGTTATCTTCGTCAGCAATCAGATTCTTAACTTTGTTGGCTGCTGCGTCGGTAAACTGCAACGGCAGTGCTACTACTTCATCACTCATGTGTTACTCCGTAAACGCCCGGGTCAGAAAACGACCTCAATGTTGCTATTATCTGCCAGCGACCCGACGCAATCAAGCTCTCAGCTTCGCACTCTGTGCCGGATTCACCTGGTTAATTATAGCGGCCTTTCGTCTGCCGCCCCTCTTCCGTAGAATAGCCCGATATTTTATGAACTGCTGGAGCCGAAAATGAGTAAGTCTGAAGAACTGTTCGCTGAAGCACAACGCCTGATTCCCGGCGGTGTGAACTCGCCGGTACGTGCGTTTACCGGTGTGGGCGGCGTTCCGCTGTTCATTGAACATGCTGACGGTGCATATCTTTATGACGCCGATGGTAAAAAATACATCGATTATGTCGGTTCATGGGGCCCCATGGTGCTGGGACATAATAACGATGGCATCCGTAATGCCGTGATTGAAGCAGCCCAGCGCGGCCTGAGCTTTGGTGCGCCAACTGAGATGGAAGTCACCATGGCGCAGCTGGTGTGTAAGCTGGTTCCCAGCATGGAAATGGTGCGGATGGTGAACTCCGGTACCGAAGCCACCATGAGCGCGATTCGTCTGGCGCGGGGTTTTACCGGGCGCGACAAAATCATTAAATTTGAAGGTTGCTACCACGGTCATGCCGATCACCTGCTGGTGAAAGCCGGTTCCGGTGCCTTGACGCTGGGGCAACCTAATTCCCCTGGCGTGCCTGCCGATTTTGCAAAGCATACGCTGACCTGCACATACAACGATCTCGATTCGGTTCGCGCGGCGTTTGAACAGTATCCGCAGGCTATCGCTGCCATTATCGTCGAACCCGTTGCCGGGAATATGAACTGTATTCCGCCCCAACCCACGTTTTTACCGGGCCTGCGCGCGCTCTGTGATGAGTTTGGCGCGCTGCTGATTATCGATGAAGTAATGACAGGTTTCCGCGTTGCGCTGGGTGGCGCGCAGGCACATTACAATGTGAAACCGGATCTCACCTGCCTCGGCAAAATCATCGGTGGTGGCATGCCTGTCGGTGCCTTTGGTGGCCGTCGGGAGGTGATGAATGCACTGGCACCGACCGGCCCGGTTTATCAGGCAGGGACGCTGTCCGGTAACCCTGTCGCCATGGCTGCCGGTTATGCCTGCTTAACCCAGATTGCCCAGCCGGGCATGCATGACAAGCTGAACAGCCTGACGTCACAGTTAGCACAGGGACTGGTTGAGGCGGCAAAACAGGAAAATATTCCTGTCGTCGTGAATCAGGTTGGCGGCATGTTTGGCCTGTTCTTCACCGATGCCGCGAGCGTCACCTGCTATAAAGACGTGACGCAGTGCGATGTTGAACGCTTTAAGCGCTTCTTCCATTTGATGCTCGAAGAAGGCGTTTACTTTGCGCCCTCCGCCTTTGAGGCCGGCTTTATGTCGCTGGCGCACAGTGCAGAGGATATTCAGCACACCATCGATGCCGCGCGTCGCTGCTTCGCTAAGCTGTAAGGTGACAGACCGGCTAACGCCGGTCTTTTTTTAACGTGAACGCCGCAGCAACCAGATAAAATAGGGCGCGCCTAAAAAGGTTGCCATCAATCCTGCCGGAATCTGGTTTGGAAAAGCCACCATTCGCCCGCACCAGTCAGCAACCACCATTAAACCTGCCCCGAGTAACCCAGACAGTAACAGCTGCGGTAGCGCCCGCCGGAAGCCCAGCATGCGCGCCATGTGCGGTGCCATCAGTCCCACAAAGCTCAGAGGCCCAATCGTCAGCGTGGCGCAGGCTGTTAAGGCCGCAGCCAGCAGCAGCAGCGCCAGACGCGAGGCGGTGAGCGCCATTCCGGCCGAGCGCGCCGTCGCGCTGCCAAGCGGCAACAGCGTGAGCCAACGACTGGCCAGCGGCGCTAATGACACCAGCACCACCGCACAGACAGCACTTTGCAGCGCCTGGGTGGCACTGACGTTATAGGTGGAGCCGGAGATCCAGGTCAGTAACCCCGACATCCGGGGATCGCCACTGGCCATCAACAACATCAGGATGGTGACAAAGGCACTGTTTAACGCCATCCCGGCCAGCAGCATGCGTTCAGGGGAAAAACCGCCGCGACTGGCCACCAACATAATAATCGCCAGCGTCACCGCCGCGCCCAGCGCACCCGCGGGTAACAGGAATGCCAGCGCATTGCCGGGCACGAAGAACAACATTACGACTGCGCCGCAGGCCGCGCCGGAACTGATGCCCAAGACTTCAGGGCTGGCCATCGGGTTACCCGTGAGTCGCTGGATCAGGCTGCCGGCAACGCCAAGCATTAAGCCTACCTCCAGGGCCGCCAGCACACGCGGTGCGCGCCAGGGCAGCAGCTGCTGTAGCAGGTCACCGCTGGTCCAGCTCCAGCCTTGCGCATCCCGTCCAAACGCCAGACACAGCCATGCCAGCATGCCTAACAGCGCTAAGCCGATCAGGCTCCAGCGCAGAAAGTGATGGCGTTCGACCGGAACCTTGTCGCCCTGATCCAGTGCGGGTGGAACGGAACCGGTTCGCAGACGCGGCAACAGCCACAGCAGAATCGGCACGCCCAGTAGCGCCGTCACCGTGCCGGTTGAAACCTCGCGCCAGTGCGTCGTAAGCCACAGGACGCAGGCATCAGCCAGCCACAGCAGCAATGCGCCAATCAGCGGGGCCAGTAGCATGCGGCTCAGCAAGCGGCGTCCACCGAGCAGCCTTGCCAGCAGCGGCGCGAACAAGCCGATAAAACCAATGATACCGGCGACGCTCACCAACTGTGCGCTAAGCAATATCGCCAGCACCAGAATCGCTAACCGGGTAGCGGACAGGGCCAGCCCGAGGTTTTTTGCCACGCCATCGTCCAGCCCCATGAGCGTCAGCGGCCTCAGCAGCGCCAGTGACAGTAACAGCGCCAGCATCAGTCGCGGCCAGAGCTGGGTAACACTGTCCCAGCTCATCTGGTTCAATGCGCCTGTGCTCCACAGAAACATATTTTGCAGTTGGTCGTGATTGAAGATGGCGAAGATCTGGTTAACAGCACCGCTGTAAAGACTGAGGACCAGCCCGGCCAGGATCAAGGTTACGGGTGACAGGCGTTTGCTCCAGGCCACGCTAAATACCAGCGCCCCCACCAGCAACGCACCACCCGAGGCGGCAAGCTGCTGGGTAACGACTCCGCCCGGCAGGTGCCACAACGTGGCGACGGTAATTCCCAGTTGTGCGCCGGATGAAACGCCTAATGTTCCCGGTTCCGCCAGAGGGTTACGCAGAACCTGCTGAAACAGCAGTCCCGCTAATCCCAGACCGGCCCCCACCAACAGCGCCAGCGCCCAGCGCGGCAGCAAACTGTAGTGAAACACCATCTGTTGCACATTCGTGGTATCAGGTGCCCACAGGGCCTGTGTCCATTGCCCCAGGGGCAACGCCTGCTGAAAGTTTATTGCGGTGAGCGCCAGCGCCAGTAAAAACAGTACGCCCAGCACGGTGACTGAGAAAAAACGATAGCGCATCAGACTTTCTCCAGCGCATGTTCCAGCACGCGTACAAAGTGCAAGGCAGAGAGTGTTGCCCCGTAATACCAGACCGCCGGTACGCGTTGAAAATGGCCGCTGTGGACAAAAGGCATTGCCTGCCACAGCGGGCTGCGTGACAGCTGCTGCATAACGGCCGCATTGTCATGATCGAAGCAGATGGCTTCCACGTCGTGAAACGCCGCCAGCCGCTCCAGGCCAATCACTGAACTTCCCCAGAAATTGGTTTCGCCCTGCCAGGCGTTCTGCAGACCAAGCAACGCCATGACCTCAAGGAATAAGCTGTTTTTACCGAAGGTGATGGCATGGCGACCGTCAAGCAGTGACATCAGCAGGATGGCACGTCCGGCATGCGGTGCCAGACGCTGGCGCGCCGCGGCGATTTCCTCGTCCATGCGTTGCAGGTGCGCCGCCGCCTGGGCTTCCCGCCCCAGCCTGGCGCCGAGGGCCTGCAGAGAGACACGCGCCCGGGAGAGCGGTTTACCGTCGCCGCCGTGCAGGTCAAACCCCATAATGGGCGCAATATGCTGGAGTTTTTCTTTAGGCGGTCCATAACCGTTTGAACAGAGAATCAGTGAGGGATGCATCTGGGTCATCAGTTCAAGGTTAGGCTCGGTACGCAGCCCAACATCCACCACGCCGGCAGGCAAGGCTGGCTGCCCAACCCAGATATTATAATTATGCACATCGGCGACCCCAAAGGGCTTAACGCCTAACGCCAGCAGCAGCTCGGTGGGTAACCACTCCAGCGCGATGATGCGATCGGGATCGGGCTGCGCCGCCTGGAGTGAAAAGGGGCTCATCAGTGGCGATAACGCCATCGCCATCATCAGGCGACGGCGGAACAAATCGGGCATTATCGGGTCCTTAACACACAAAACTCACCGGCGCACCGCCGCCGGGATGGGGGAAGATCCCCATTGGAATACCGTAAATCGCCTGCAAAACGTCCGCCTGCATAATGTGGTCCGGCCCGCCTTCAGCGATAAGCGCGCCACCGCGTAATGCCACCAGATGGTCACAGTAACGGGCAGCCATATTGATATCGTGTAATACCGTAATAACGGTTAAGCCATGCTCCCGGCTCAGCGTCTGAATCAGGGCCAGCACATCAACCTGATGGGCGATATCCAGGGCGGAAGTGGGTTCATCCAGCAGCAGACAGCGGCTGTTTTGCGCCACCATCATCGCCAGCCAGGCACGTTGCCGTTCGCCGCCCGATAAGCTGTCTACCAGCCGTGAGGCAAAAGGCGTTAACCCCACGCGCGAAATCGCCTGCTCAACGCGGTCGCGGTCCTCCTGAGTGAAACGCCCCAGCGCCCCATGCCAGGGATAGCGCCCAATGGCCACCAGCTCGCGCACCGTCATGCCTTCTGCAGCCGGCAGTTGCTGAGGTAAATAGGCGACCTCACGGGCAAATACTTTGCTGTTCAGGCTCTCCACGGGCCGTTCATTCAGGAGCACCCGGCCTTCGCTGGCCGCGTGATGCCGCCCCAGCATTTTTAACAGCGTGGATTTTCCCGAACCATTGTGACCAATCAGCGCGGTTACTTTGCCTGGTGTAAAAGAGAGAGACAGCGGCTGGAGAAGCGTGCGACCGGGTACACGAAAGCTGGCATTATCCAGTTGGAAGGTCGTCTGTTGGTGCTGCGGAAGCTGCATGGTAATCCCTGTAAACGGGCGCCGAAGCGCCCTCATCGATCAGAACCGGAACGTGGCGGTGCCTACAATCTGCCGTTCTGCGCCCCAGTAGCACGCATATTCACGGTAACAACTGGCAACGTAGTCGCGGTTAAACAGGTTATTAACGTTAACGCCAACCGTTGATCCAGGCAAACCAAAACGTCCTAAATCATATTTCAGTGCAGCATCGACGGTGGTGTAACCCGCTACGCTAAAGTTCTGGTTGGCATCAGGACCGTTGCTATACAGCCCCTGACTTTCGCCCACGTAACGGACGCCCGCGCCGACCGTGACGCCTGACAGCGCGGTTTCGTGGAAGGTATAGTCGCTCCACAGTGACGCCATATGTTTGGGCACCTCAACCGGGGTTTTGCCCTGAAGCTGAGTATCTTTCGTATATTCGGCATCGGTATAGGTATAAGAAGCCGTCAGGTTTACATTGGCGTTCAGCGCCGCTTTCGCTTCGAGTTCAACACCGCGAGAACGGATTTCGCCGCTCTGGATGCTGGCAAAAGGATGCAATGGATTGGGATCTGCCGTCAGATTTTTAGTCTTAGTCAGCTCATAAACTGCGGCCGTCATAACTATTGGACGATCTTTCGGCACATATTTCACACCTGCTTCATACTGCTTAGCACGTGAAGGATCGAACGCATTACCTTCATAAGTCGAGCCAGCATTAGGAAGGAACGCTTCGCTGTAACTGAAGTAAGGTGCGATACCATTATCAAATACGTAATTCAGTCCACCGCGCCAGGTGAAGGCCTGATCATTCTGACGATCAAGATTGCCGTTGTAGCGGTTGTAAACTGACGTCATGGCATAGTCGTAGCGGCCACCTAATGTCAGGACCCAGCGATCCCATTCCATTTGATCCTGCGCATAAAGACCTGTCTGGCGCTGTTTATTTAAGTGCTTGTAGGGTTCAGCATAGGGCGAAGTCGTATCATTGCCATATTGCGGGTTAAACGGATTTAACGCTGTTGCCGTACCGAACTGTGCGTCAATATCATTACGGGTACGCTGGAAATCAACGCCAAGCAATAAGGTATGAGCGAGTTCACCGGTGGCAAATTTAGCCTGTACCTGATTGTCCACAGCAAACTGGTTCAGCTTCTCTTTGGAAAGTGCTGAATTGCGCGTAATCAGCTGCGTGTCCGGATTATAACCAAAGCCGTAAATACTGCGATAATCCGTGGTTAACTCGGCATAACGCAGGTTCTGCCGCACCGTCCAGGTCTCATCAAAACGGTGCTCAAAGCTGTAGCCCAGCATTTTGGTATTGCGTGAGATGCGGTTGCTCTTCTCGCCCTCATCAAAGTTGGTCGGCAGTTTATACTGGCTGCCATCAGGCCGGGTGATCGGCACCACGGTCCCTTCACGCGGGAGCCAGCCGTAGTAGCCGGTATCCGGCTCGTTCTGGAAATAGGTCAGCAGATCAAGACGGGTGTTTTCATCTGGTCGCCAGCTGAATGAAGGCGCGATGGTATAACGCTTCTGCTTGTTATTCGCCTGCTGGGCATCCTGGCTACTGGCCAGGCCTGTCAGACGGTAGCTGTACACGCCTGCGTCGTCTATTGCGCCGCCAAAGTCGAAACCGGTGGAGTAAAGATTATGGTTGCCCATCTGGAACTGGACTTCGCGCAGCGTTTCCTGAGTGGGACGCTTGCTGACTAAAGCGACGACACCGCCGGGATTGCTTTTACCGTACAGCACGGAAACCGGACCGCGCAGCAGTTCAGCCCGCTCCAGAAAATAGGGATCGATAGCGAATTCAGAGTAGTTGTCACCCTGCAGCTTCAGCCCATCGAGATACTGATTGGTATTGGTTTCGCTAAAACCGCGAATCGACAGCGCGTCAATGACCGCAGAACTGCCGCGGTTGCCGGTCAGTACGCCAGGCGTATAGTTAAATGCCTGCTTGACGCTGCTGACGCTGCGCATGTCCATTTCTTCACGCGTGACCACGGAAACCGACTGCGGGTTCTTTTCAATCGGCGTATCCGTTTTGGTGCCGGTGGCGCTGCGTTTCGCGGCGACGGTCGGTGCCGGGCCCCACGGACTTTCCTGCGCAACAGCGGCACCGCCGTTTGCTGAAACCACCACCGTTTGTTCGGCGAAGGCCAGGGGAGTTGCGCCACTGGATATCAGCGCAATCATCAGTGCCAAAGGACGAGGGGTAAACGACCCTGATGTGAAACCAAAAGTGGTGGTGCGCGCAGTCATGAAGGTGTCTCTCAAATGGGGATGATTAAGCGAATCGAAACGATAATGATTATTATAACGGTTCGATAATATGCGAAGTGCAACAATCTCTGCAAGCAGAATTCCCTACTGTGGCGCTGTTTGTAGCCTGTTTACAGCGTATTTATCAGTCATAAAAAAACGGCACCGAAGTGCCTTCTTTTCACTGCTTTTGACCCGTTACTTGCCGAACATGTCTTTTATCCAACCTGCAACGCCATCGCTGTCTTTCTGCTCCTGCTGTTGCTGCTGTTGCAATTGCTGTTGTTGCTGTTGTTGCTGCTGCATTTGCTGAACCTGTTGCTGCTGTTGCTGACACAGTGCATTCGGGTCCAGTGCCCAAACCGGCAATGAGCGCCAGGTACTGCTGCCTGAACCACAAACAAAGTTGCCCGCTGAGTCGATATTCATCATCGTCACGTCTTCCGGCGGCGTCAGTTGCAACGGCATCGGTGCCTGGTTATCAAGATAGCGACGGTAGATCTGCATCGCACCGCTGGCACCGTACAGCTTGGTCGGCTGGTTGTTATCACGCCCAACCCAGGTGATCGCCACCTCTTTACCATCGACACCGGCGAACCAGCTGTCTATCAGGTCGTTAGTGGTCCCTGTTTTGCCTGCCAGATGCGCATTAGGGAAGCGAGCGCCCAGGGCGCGTGCCGTACCGTGATCGGCAACCTGCTGCATCGTGTACAACGTTAAATAGGCAGCCTGCGCAGGCTCTACCCGTTGCGCCTGCGGGAAGCTCTGGTACAGCACCGTTCCGTCTTCGGCAATCACGGAACGCACCGCTGACAGGTCCGCACGATTCCCTCCGCTGGCAATCGACTGAAACGCCTGGGCCACTTCAATCGGCGTCAGGTTGAGTGCGCCCAGCAACATTGCCGGCACCGGGTTGAGCTGATCTTTAGGTACACCCAGTTTGGTCCAGGTATCCACCACCGCATTCAGCCCCAGCGTCATGCCAAGATTCACCGTCGGCACGTTCATGGAGTTGGTCAACGCATCCACCAGCATGACTTTGCCACTGAAGCGGCGGTCGTCATTCATGGGTTTCCAGATGCTGCCATTGGGCTGTTTCAGCGCAATAGGCTCATCGGCAATCCAGCTATTGAGTCGATATGTATTTGGCTGGCTCAGTGCGGTGAGATAGGTGGCCGGTTTTGCCAGTGAACCAATAGAACGGCGGGCCTGTAACGCACGGTTATACCCGGCGAACTGCGGATCGGCCCCGCCGACCATCGCGCGGACTTCACCGCTGAAACGGTCAACGACCACCATCGCGGTTTCCAGATCTTTCAGACCGCGCTGTTTTTTCAGGGTTGGAATGCCGTCGATAACCGCTTTTTCAGCGGCATCCTGCGAGACCGGATCTAAGGTGGTGAAAATTTTCACCCCCGACAGATCTTTAACCTTGTCACCCAGTTTTGCCTGAAGCTCATTACGCACCATCTGCATAAACGCAGGCTGTGGCGTAATCACACCGCCTTTCGGCTGCACGCCTAACGGACGCGCCGACAGCATGTCATACAGTTCCTGGTCGATGACTTTCTGCTGCTGCAACAAGCGCAGCACCAGATTGCGTCTTTCCAGTGCCAGTTTCGGGTTACGCCATGGGTTATAGAGCGAAGCGCCTTTTACCATGCCGACCAGCATTGCCTGCTGATCCAGACTCAGCTCATCCACCGGACGGCCAAAGTAGTAAAGGCTGGCCAAAGGGAAACCACGAATCTGATCGTTACCTGCCTGACCGAGATACACTTCGTTAAGGTAAAGCTCCAGAATGCGATCTTTGCTGTAACGCGCGTCCATGATCACGGCCATATAGGCTTCACGCGCTTTACGCCACAGCGAACGCTCGTTGGTCAGGAACAGGTTTTTTACCAGCTGCTGAGTCAGCGTACTGCCACCCTGAACCGCCTTACCTGCCGTGATATTCGCGACAAAGGCACGGCCAATGGAGTACGGGCTGATACCATCATGCTCGTAAAAATGGCGATCCTCGGTGGCGATTAACGTATCGACCAGCAGATCCGGGAAGCCCGCACGGGGCACGAACAGGCGCTGTTCACCATTAGGCGACTGCAGCATGGTGATCAGACGCGGATCAAGACGGAAGAAACCAAAATCACGCCCGGTTTCAACGTTTTTAATCTCTCTGAGTTCATCTTTGCTAAAGGTCATACGGGCATGAATCTGCCCCTCTTTGCTGTCCGGGAAATCAAATGGACGGCGCAACAGTTCGATAGTGTTGCCCTTAACCGAGAACTCACCCGGGCGCGTAATACGTGAAACTTCACGGTATTGCGTGCCTTCAAGCAGGGCAACCATTTCGCTTTTGTTGTAGGCCATGCCGGGTTCAAGGCTGACCATACGACCATATACGGTTGCGGGCAGTTGCCACACTTTACCGTCAATGCGGCTGCGAATTTCCGAGTCGAGGTATACGCCCCACGCGGCCATTACCACCACAAATACCAGGAACAGCTTAATTAACCATCCCAGCCAACGGCGTTTGCCGCGCGGCGGTTTTCCACCTTTACCTTTACGTGGCACCGGCGCTTCCTCCTCGTAGTCATCATCAAAATCGTCCTGAGCAACATCGTCATCGATGTCTCTGCGCCGCCCACGGCGGGCGCTGCTGCGCGGAGGCAGCGCTTTTCCTTTGCGCCCAATAGGTTCGCGATCGTTCCCAGACATTCGTTTTATTCTCCAGGCATAGCTTACGGCTGCGCCGCTACTCTAACTGCTTTCTTCACTGTCGCATGGCAGAACCCTCTGAATTAATCAGAGGTTCCACCCTGTGACGTCTTCTTTTTTGTCCGTCTTGTCGGCAAGGCGGAAGCCGGATCGTCAGGCCAGGGATGTTTGGGATAACGCCCTTTCATCTCTTTTTGCACGTCCTTATAGGCACCACGCCAGAAAGCGGCGAGGTCACGGGTAATCTGCAAGGGCCGCTGGGCGGGCGATAACAGCTCCAGTACCAGTGGAATGCGCCCTTCTGCCACGCTTGGGTTGCTGGCTTCGCCGAACATTTCCTGGATGCGCACCGCCAGTGCAGGCGGTTTATCTGCATCATAGCGAACAGGCAGCCGACTTCCGGTGGGCACAGTGTAATGAGTTGGCAGCGCAGTATCCAGCCGCTGACGTTGTGACCATGTGAGCAAATGTAAGAGCGCGCTGACCAGATTCACCGCCTGTAAACTTTTCAGATCACGCACCGTGGTCATCTGGGGCAGAAGCCAGTGTTCAAGCGTCTCGATCAGGCTGGCGTCGTCAACCTCAGGCCAGTGTTCCTCTGGCAACCACTGGGCCGCACACTGGATGCGCAGACGCAACTGTTCTGCCTCCGGCGTCCAGCCCAACACCGATAGCCCTTTCTTGCCAATCCAGCGTAGCATTGCCGCCTGCAAGACTTTTGCGTCGGGACGGGCTAGCGGCTGGGTTTTCAGTATCAGTTCGCCAATCTGCTCGCGGCGCAACGTGCGTAACGTGCCCTTCTCCTCATCCCATTCCACCTCGGTGCGCTGTTCAATCAGCTGCGGACAGCGCTGCGTCAGTGCCTCGATATCAACGGGAATCGCCATCAGGATACGCGCGTCGGGCGCGCTACTGCCCTGTAACAAGGTGGGGGCAATTAACCATTCATAACGCGTCAGCGCCTGCTGTTCGTCCAGCATCGCGCCCAGGCCGTTAGCTAACTGATAGCGGCCGCTGTTATCGCGGCGACGTGCCAGACGGTCGCTGAAGCCGGCGGTCAGCAGGGCGGCAAAATGGTATTCGTCTACCCGACCGCCCTTTACGCCGATGCGTTTTTGCCAGTGCTGTGCGCGGCGCTGCCATTGTGGCAATGGACGATAAAGCGCATCACGCAGATCGGCTCCGGCACTGCGAGGCGGATCTTCCAGAACCGCCACCAGCAAGGCCGCGCTGGCAACGGCGTCAGGGTCACTGCCTGCTGCACATAAAATAGCGCTGAGCCGGGCGTCGCTGCCCAGCTGCGCCATACGTCGTCCCTGGGCATTGAGGTGGCCCTGCTCGTCCAGAGCCCCAAGCCGCAACAGCTGCTGCTGCGCCGCACGCAGGTGCTTTTCCGGCGGCAAATCTATCCACTGCAATTGTTCGATACGGGTACAGCCCCACTGCAGCAACTCCAGCCACAACGACGCGAGATCGCTGTGCAAAATTTCTGCTTCGCTTTGCGCGGGCGCGCGTGAGGCCTGTTCCTGTGGTGTCAGATGCAGACAAATACCGGGCATGACACGTCCGGCTCGTCCGGCTCGCTGGGTCATGGACGCCTGACTGATGCGCTGAGTCTGCAAGCGCGTAACGCCGCTGCGAGCGTCAAACTGGGCTTTTCGCTCCAGGGCGCTGTCCACGACCAGCCGGATGCCTTCAATGGTTAAGCTGGTTTCGGCAATGTTGGTCGCCAGCACCACTTTGCGGCGTCCGCTGGCGGCAGGCAGGATAGCCCGTTGCTGGGCAGCAAGAGGAAGTGCACCATACAGCGGCGTTAAATCCACGTCATCGTCAACGCGCGTCTCCAGTTCCCGTTTTACCCGCTCAATTTCGGCGATGCCGGGCAGGAACAGGAGCAGCGAGCCCGTTTCGTCGCGCAGTAACTGTGCGACTTCACGCGCGACCGCATCGTCAAAACGCGAGGTCTGGCTCAGCGCCGTATAGCGCCGTTCAACCGGATAGCTGCGCCCTTCAGAGGTAATCAAAGGAGCGTCCGGCAACAGTGCCGCCAGCCGCGCATTATCAAGCGTCGCCGACATCAGCAGGATTTTTAGATCTTCACGTAACCCCTGTTGCACATCCAGTAGCAGCGCCAGCGCCAGATCGGCCTGCAGGCTCCGCTCATGAAATTCATCCAGGATAACCAGCGACACGCCCTCCAGCATCGCATCCTGTTGCAGCATTCGGGTCAGAATGCCTTCGGTCACCACTTCAAGCCGGGTCATTGGCCCTGTGCAGTTTTCGCCGCGCATACGGTAGCCCACCGTCACGCCCGGTTGTTCACCCAACTGCTCGGCCAGGCGTTGCGCCACGTTGCGCGCGGCTAAACGGCGCGGCTCCAGCATAATAATGCGTCCCGGCAAGGCCTTGTGCTGTAAAAGCTGAAGTGGCAGCCAGGTGGATTTACCTGCGCCCGTGGGCGCGGCCAGCAGGATGTTTGAGGCATCATTAAGCGCACTCAGAAGGTCAGGCAACACCGCGCTGACGGGTAAATCACTCACCGCAAACTCCGCGAATGGCTATGTTAAGATGGCGCGCATTGTAGCACTCATCCGTGAGGATTGCCGGAGACCGCCATGGCGTTACAACGCTTATTTTTTGCTATTACCCCGCCTGACACGCTGCAGCAGCAACTGGTGCACTGGCGGGCACAAACCTTTCATGCGGAGGCGGGACGCCCGATTGCGGCAGCGAACCTTCACCTGACGCTGGCTTTTCTGGGCGATGTGTCGGCTGGAACATCACAGCAGTTGCAGGCCCTGGCGTCACGCATAAACCAGCCAGCATTTGACGTTGCGTTAGACGATGCAGGTCATTGGCCGCGCCCCGGCGTCGTGTGGCTGGGTTGCCAGCGCCCCCCGCGTGGCTTGTTACAGCTGGCAAGCCTGCTGCGCGCTCAGGCCGCGCGACATGGCTGCGAACAACCGGCTCAGCCCTTTCATCCCCACGTCAGCCTGTTGCGTGCGGCGACCCAGCCTGTCGCCCTGCCGCCACGTGGCTTTCACTGGCAATTTACGGTCAGGCAATTTTCCCTTTTTGCCTCAGAGTACGCGCAAGGCCGGACACGCTACCGCACGCTGGCCAGTTGGCCGTTACTCTCTTAATCAGGAGCCTTATGCTTTTTTCTCCCGCTCTTAAACCCGCGCGTCTTATTACTCGCTACAAGCGTTTTCTGGCCGATGTTGTGACGCCCGAAGGCGAAACGCTGACGATACATTGCGCGAATACCGGCGCAATGACCGGCTGTGCCACGCCGGGCGATACCGTGTGGTACTCCACGTCTGACAGCCTGACGCGCAAATACCCGCACAGTTGGGAAATGACCGAGACGCAGCAAGGCCACTGGATCTGTGTCAATACGCTGCGCGCCAATCAACTGGTGCGTGAAGCGCTGGACGAAAACCGACTTTTACCGCTGACCGGCTACGCGAAATGTCAGGCGGAAGTTAAATACGGTAGTGAAAAAAGCCGAATTGATTTCCTGCTCAAAGCAGAGGAGCGACCTGAGTGCTATATTGAGGTGAAATCCGTAACGCTTTTACAGGAAGGTAAAGGCTATTTTCCGGATGCGGTGACGATTCGAGGGCAGAAACACCTGCGTGAGCTGAGTAAGGCTGCCGCAGAAGGTCATCGGGCCGTTTTGTTGTTTGCCGTTCTGCACTCGGGGATTGAGGACGTTTCCCCGGCGCGTCACATTGATGCTGCTTACGCAGAACAACTGGTACAGGCGCAGCTGAGTGGCGTGGAGATTTTGGCTTACCGGGCAGAACTGTCATCAGCAGGAATGTTTCTGACGACCGCCATTGACGTAACATTGTAATATCATTGGCATCGTTCTGTGATATGACTATCTTCTGTCAGGGGCTAACTACGCTGTTCCTCACAGGCTTGTCAAGATGCGATCAGGAATAATTGCCAACCTTGACTGCTTCTGTTATTTATAGCGGCCTGTTTTTTCCCCGTTGGGGGATCGATGTACCCAAGAGAGGTTCATCATTAAGGTTAGCGTGTATGCGCTTACCGATGGCAATCAAAGGGTATAGTGCGTGTTATCCAGGAGAGAAACAACATGCAAGAAGGGCAAAACCGTAAAACATCGTCCCTGAGTATTCTCGCCATCGCTGGGGTGGAGCCTTATCAGGAGAAGCCAGGCGAAGAGTATATGAATGACGCGCAACTGGACCATTTTCGCAAGATTCTGGAAGCCTGGCGCAATCAATTGCGGGACGAAGTCGATCGCACCGTTACACACATGCAGGATGAAGCTGCAAACTTCCCGGACCCGGTTGACCGTGCCGCTCAGGAAGAAGAGTTCAGCCTGGAACTGCGTAACCGCGACCGCGAGCGTAAGTTAATTAAGAAGATCGAAAAAACGCTGAAGAAAGTCGAAGACGACGACTTCGGCTATTGCGATTCCTGTGGCGTCGAGATCGGTATCCGCCGTCTTGAAGCGCGTCCTACTGCCGATCTGTGCATCGACTGTAAGACACTGGCAGAAATTCGTGAGAAGCAAATGGCGGGCTAATGTTGCCGTCTGACTGCAGCCACACGGCGGGAAAAGGCCATCTTTTTCCGCCGTCTGGTTCATAATGCCTATGTCATTCTCATCCTGCGTTGGGCGCTTTGCGCCATCCCCTTCCGGTGAACTCCATTTCGGCTCCCTGATTGCTGCGTTAGGCAGTTACCTCAGCGCTCGCGCACAGCATGGTCGCTGGCTGGTGCGTATTGAAGATATCGATCCGCCTCGTGAAGTCGCGGGTGCCGCAACGCGGATTCTGCAACAGCTGGAGCATTACGGCCTGAACTGGGATGGTGAGGTGATGTGGCAGTCGCAGCGGCATGACGCCTATCGTGACGCACTTCAGTGGTTGAGAACGCAGCGTCAAAGTTATTTCTGCACCTGTTCGCGAAGCCGCATTCAGCAAACTGGCGGCTTTTACGATGGTCACTGTCGGGACCGGCAACATGGCCCCGATAAGGCAGCCCTGCGCCTGCGCCAGCATGCACCTGTCTATCGTTTTCAGGATCGGCTCAGGGGCGAGGTCGTCGCCGACAGGCGACTGGCTGAAGAAGATTTTATTATTCATCGTCGTGATGGGCTGTTTGCTTACAATCTGGCGGTGGTCGTGGACGATCATCATCAGGGCATCACAGAAATTGTGCGTGGGGCTGATTTAATTGAGCCAACGGTACGGCAGATTGCGCTTTATCAGCAATTCGGCTGGATGCCGCCGGACTATCTGCATTTGCCCCTGGCGATCACCGCTGATGGTCACAAACTTTCTAAACAAAATCATGCGCCCGCGCTGCCTGATGGGGATACACGTCCCTGCCTGGTACAGGCTTTACGCTTTCTGGGGCAGCCGGTTGGCGAAGGTTGGAAGGACAAAACGCAGGAGAAACTGCTGTCTGAGGCTGTGAAGCAGTGGAATATCGCTTTGATACCTCATGATAACGCCCTGATAACGGATGCATAGACAACAGCATTCTCAAATGATTCACAACAGGCTATGATTAGCCGCTGATTTTACCTACACCCTAATTGTCACTGTCGAGGTGTCCCATTTTTACCCGAGTAGCTAATTTTTGCCGGAAAGTCCTGAAGCGTGATGACGAGGAAGCACCAGCAGAGGTTGAACCTGAGAGTCATATGACCATCATTCCTCGTGAAAGCCACACCATCTCACGTAAAGACATCAGCGAAAATGCCCTCAAGGTGCTATATCGCCTGAATAAAGCCGGTTATGAAGCCTATCTTGTTGGCGGTGGCGTACGCGATTTGCTGCTGGGGCAGAAGCCGAAAGACTTCGACGTGACCACAAACGCCACGCCGGAGCAGATGCGTAAACTGTTCCGCAACTGCCGTCTGGTTGGTCGTCGTTTCCGTCTGGCGCACGTGATGTTTGGCCCGGAAGTCATCGAAGTGGCAACGTTCCGCGGTCATCATCAGATTGAAGAGACCACCGACGATCAGAACAACTCTCAGCGTGCCCAGAGCGGTATGCTGCTGCGCGACAACATTTTTGGCAACATCGAAGATGATGCCCAGCGTCGCGATCTGACCATCAACAGCCTCTATTACAGCGTGGCTGATTTTTCGGTGCGTGACTATGTTGGTGGGCTGAACGATCTGCAACAAGGCATCATTCGCCTGATTGGCGACCCGGAAACCCGTTATCGCGAAGATCCGGTGCGGATGCTGCGTGTCGCGCGTTTCGCTGCCAAACTGAATATGCGCATTGCGCCTGAAACGGCCGAGCCGATTCCCCGCCTGGCGTCGTTGCTACGTGACGTGCCCGCCGCGCGCCTGTTTGAAGAGTCGCTAAAGCTGCTGCAGGCCGGCTATGGCTACAGTACCTGGCTTAAACTGTGTGAATACCAGTTATTTCAGCCGCTGTTCCCGACGCTGGCGCGTAACTTTACCGAGAACGGCGACAGCCACATGGAACGCATGCTGGCGCAGGTGCTGAAGAACACCGATAACCGTATTCAGAATGATATGCGGGTTAATCCGGCGTTTCTGTTTGCCGCGATGTTCTGGTATCCCCAGCTTGAAGCCGCCGAACGCATTGCGCAGGAAAGTGGCCTGACCTATTACGATGCCTTTGCCCTGGCAATGAACGATACGCTGGATGAAGCCTGCCGTGCGCTGGCGATCCCTAAACGCATCACATCGTTAATTCGTGATATCTGGCAGCTGCAGTTACGCATGTCTCGTCGCCATGGTAAGCGAGCCTGGAAGCTGATGGAGCATCCGAAGTTCCGCGCCGCTTACGACCTGCTCTCTTTGCGGGCTGAGGTAGAAAACAACCCGGAACTGCTGCGTCTGAGTAAGTGGTGGGGCGAGTTCCAGGTGGCCGCGCCGCCACAGCAGAAGACCATGCTGAATACGCTGGGAGACGATCCGGCACCACGCAGCCGCACGCGTCGCCCACGTCGCCGTTCAACGGCTCCGCGTCGTGATAACAATAGCGCGTCATGACACGTGTGTTTCTGGCACTAGGCAGTAACCTTGCCGATCCGCTGCATCAGATTGATGCAGCGCTGTCAGCGCTGGATGCACTCCCTGATACACAGCGCGTGGCGACCTCCGCTTTTTACCGGACGCCGCCCTACGGCCCACCGGACCAGCCCGATTATCTCAATGCGGCCGTCGCTCTCGATACCGCGTTGTCTGCCGAGGCGCTGCTGGACCAGACGCAGCGCATTGAGCAGGAACACGGTCGCGTTCGCAAGGCCGAGCGCTGGGGACCACGCACGCTGGATATTGATATCATGTTGTTTGGTACAGCCAGCCTCAACAGCGACCGTCTCACCGTGCCGCATTATGATTTGCTTAATCGCGCATTTATGCTGGTTCCGTTGCTGGAGATTGCCCCCGATCTGAGCCTGCCAGACGGTCGGTCGCTCAAACCAATCCTGGCCCAGCTGGACCGTTCCAGCATCCGACCATGGCACAGCTAAGCACCTAATCACACTTCATGGATTCCGCTCTGCAACACTATCCAGTAAAATGCGCCAATCTGAATTTCTGAGTTGAGAGCACCATGAAACCCACCACCATTTCTCACCTGCGTCAGTGGAAAGAAAGCGGCAAAAAATTCGCCACCCTGACCGCCTACGAGTTTAGTTTTGCCCGACTGTTTGCCGATGAAGGCATTCAGGTCCTGCTGGTGGGCGATTCACTTGGAATGACCGTGCAAGGCCATGACTCAACGTTGCCCGTTATGGTAAATGACATTGCCTACCATACCGCTGCAGTGCGCCGTGGCGCGCCTCAGTCGCTTTTGCTGGCTGACCTGCCCTTTATGAGTTATGCCACGCCTCAGCAAACCTTTGATAATGCGGCGCAGTTGATGCGCGCCGGTGCCAATATGGTGAAACTGGAAGGCGGCGCATGGCTGGCGGACAGCGTACGAATGCTGACGGAGCGCGCCGTTCCGGTTTGCGGGCACCTGGGATTAACGCCGCAGTCCGTGAATATTTTTGGTGGCTATAAAGTGCAGGGCCGCGATGAAGCGGGCGCAGAGCAGCTTCTGGCTGATGCCCTGGCCCTGGAGGCGGCGGGTGCACAGCTGCTTGTGCTGGAGTGCGTCCCTGTTGCGCTGGCACAGCGCGTGACCCAGGCACTGGCGATTCCGGTTATTGGTATCGGCGCAGGCAATGTCACTGACGGTCAGATACTGGTCATGCATGACGCCCTGGGCATCACTGGCGGACATGTTCCCAAATTTGCTAAAAATTTCCTGGCGGAGACGGGCGATATTCGGGCGGCCATTCGCCAATATATTGCCGAAGTTGAAGCAGGACGCTACCCCGCCGTGGAACACAGTTTCCAGTAATTCAGGAGAATTGCCGTGCTGATCATCGAAACTCTGCCCATGTTACGCCGCGACGTTCGTCGCTGGCGCGAGCAAGGTAAACGCATCGCGTTGGTGCCGACTATGGGCAATCTGCACGAAGGACATTTGACGCTGGTCGACGAGGCACGTGAACGAGGTGATATCGTGATCGTGTCCATATTCGTCAACCCCATGCAGTTTGATCGCCCTGACGATTTGGCCCGCTATCCGCGCACGCTTCAGGAGGATTGCGAAAAGCTGAACCGCCATGCGGTCGATGTGGTGTTTGCCCCCTCACCTGCGGAGGTTTATCCTCAGGGATTGGCCAATCAGACGTTTGTGGACGTCCCGGTGTTGTCATCGCTGCTGGAAGGCGCGAGTCGTCCCGGCCATTTTCGCGGCGTCGCGACCATCGTCAGTAAATTATTCAATCTGGTTCAGCCCGATATTGCCTGCTTCGGCGAGAAAGATTTTCAGCAGTTAGCCATCATTCGTAAAATGGTGGCGGATATGGGTTTCGACATTGAGATTATTGGTGTGCCCACGGTGCGCGCCAAAGACGGTCTGGCACTCAGTTCACGCAATGGTTATCTCACTGATGATGAACGCAAGCTGGCCCCCGCGCTGAGCCAGGTGATGAATGAGATGGCAGCCCGACTGGCTAATGGCGAGCGGCATATTGACGATATTATTGATGCCGCGAATCTGTCGCTGCAGGAAAAAGGCTTTCGCCCGGACGGTCTGGCAATCTGTGATGCAGAAACGCTACAGCCTCTGACGGTGGACAGCCAGCGTGCTGTGGTTTTAATGGCGGCCTGGCTGGGGAACGCACGGCTGATCGATAATCAACAGGTCGACCTCACGCAGTAAAGGCTGCGGGTTGCAGGTCGTATTTTTGGCTGTTTAACAAGGTTTCTGACTATGATTCGCACGGTTTTACAAGGCAAATTGCATCGCGTGAAAGTGACGCAGGCGGACCTGAACTATGAAGGCTCCTGCGCCATCGATCAGGATTTCCTTGATGCTTCTGGCATCCTGCAATATGAAGCCATTGATATTTATAACGTTACCAACGGTCAGCGTTTCTCCACCTATGCCATCGCGGCCGAACGTGGCTCGAAAATCATTTCGGTAAACGGTGCAGCGGCTCGCTGTGCCTGCGAAGGCGATATCCTGATTATTTGCTCCTATGTGCAGGTCGATGATGCACAAGCCCGCCAGTGGCAGCCCAACGTGGCCTACTTTGAAGGGGATAATCAGATGAAGCGCCTCGCAAAAGCGCTGCCGGTACAGCTGGCATAGGTCAGTTGGCTTAGATCAGTTGGCATAAAAAAAGCAGCGATATCGCTGCTTTTTTTTGCCCGTTACTGCATCAGGTGCGCAATCCACGTCCGCGCTGGATCAGGAAGTACACCGCGATATAGAACACCACGATAAAGGCAATCAGAACCGATAAGGTCAGGGCCAGTGGCACATCGTGGATACCGAGAAAGCCAAAGCGGAAGCCGCTTATCATGTACACCACCGGGTTCAGCTTTGAAATCGCCTGCCACACCGGCGGTAACAACGTCAGCGAATAGAATACGCCGCCCAGGTAGGTTAATGGTGTCAACACAAAGGTCGGAATCAGGCTGATGTCGTCAAAGGTGCGGGCAAACACCGCATTGATCAGGCCCGCCAGCGAAAACAGCACGGCAGTGAGCAGCAGCGTGATGGCAACCATCATCCAGGAGTGCACATGGAACGGCACGAAAAACAGCGAGACGGCCGTGACCAGCACACCAACACAAACCCCGCGTGCCACACCGCCACCGACGTAGCCCGCAATAATGATGTGCGTCGGCACCGGTGCCACCAGCAGCTCTTCGATATTGCGCTGAAATTTGGCGCTAAAGAACGAGGAAGCCACGTTGGCATAGGCGTTGGTGATCACCGACATCATGATCAATCCAGGCACAATAAACTGCATGTAGCTGAACCCATTCATATCGCCGATGCGCGCACCGATAAGGTTACCAAAGATAATAAAATAAAGCGTCATGGTGATGACGGGCGGCACCAACGTCTGAATCCAGATACGGGCGAAACGGTTCACCTCCCTGGCCCAGATGCTCTTTAACGCCACCCAGTACAAATGTGTCATGCTTTAGCTCCTGTTTTTCCTTGCGTCAGGCCGACGAACAGCTCTTCCAGACGATTCGCTTTGTTGCGCATACTCAGTACCTGTACGCCCTGGGCGCTGAGCTGGCTAAATACACTGTTCAGCCCCTGTTCGCGTAGCACTTCCACTTCCAGCGTGGAGGTATCAACCAGCCGGTACTGGAAACCTTCCAGCGACGGCAACGGACTGCGCGGGGCCAGATCCAGGATGAACGTTTCTGATTTCAGCTTTGAAAGCAGAGATTTCATTGAGGTGTTTTCTACCAGCTCACCATTTTGAATAATGCCGATGTTGCGGCACAGCATTTCGGCCTCTTCAAGATAGTGAGTGGTCAGGATAATGGTGGTGCCCTGGGCATTGAGATCTTTTAGAAACACCCACATTGAGCGGCGCAGTTCAATATCAACCCCGGCAGTGGGTTCATCCAGAATCAGCAATTTAGGCGAATGCATCAGGGCACGGGCGATCATCAGGCGACGTTTCATCCCGCCGGACAGCATCCGCGCCCGCTCATTGCGTTTTTCCCACAGGTCGAGCTGTTTCAGATGCTTTTCCGCACGCTGAAGCGCTTCACGGCGCTCAACGCCATAGTAACCGGCCTGATTCACCACGATCTGCATGACCGTCTCAAACGGGTTGAAGTTAAACTCCTGTGGGACAAGGCCCAACTGGCGTTTGGCATTGACCACGTCTTTTTCCAGATCGTAGCCGAAGACGCGTACGCTTCCCTCAGACTTATTCACCAGCGAACTGATAATGCCGATAGTGGTTGATTTACCCGCGCCGTTAGGTCCCAGTAGTGCATAAAAATCACCGGCTTCGACGTTGAGATCGATGCCCTTGAGCGCCTGTACGCCGCCGGGATAGGTCTTGGTCAGCCGGGAAAGTTCCAGTGCATAGGTCATTCTGAATACATACCCTGTTTTGTGGCATTGTAATGCCGTTTGAATTTAGGAAGCCTTCGCCTATAGTACGCGCACGCAAATGCGCAGTAACAGGTTGCTTAACGCCATGACAGATATTGATACCCTGATCAGTAATAACCGCGAATGGTCCACATTACTGGTCAAAGAAGATCCCGGCTTTTTTGAGCGACTGGCTCAGGCGCAAAAACCGCGTTTCCTTTGGATTGGCTGTTCAGACAGCCGCGTACCCGCCGAACGTCTCACCGGCCTTGAACCCGGCGAACTGTTTGTTCATCGCAACGTTGCCAACCTGGTGGTTCATACCGACCTCAACTGCCTTTCTGTCGTGCAATACGCCGTTGAAGTGCTGGAAGTTGAACACATCATCGTGTGCGGCCACTATGGTTGCGGCGGTGTGCAGGCCGCAATGGATAATCCAGAGCTCGGTCTTATTGATAACTGGCTGCTGCACATTCGCGATCTCTGGTACAAGCATAGCGTGTTGCTGGGAGAACTCCCGCCGGATAAACGCCTGGATAAACTCTGCGAAATCAACGTCGTTGAGCAGGTTTATAATCTGGGGCATTCCACTATTCTGCAATCCGCCTGGAAGCGCGGACGCAAAGTTTCGCTGCATGGCTGGGTTTACGGTATCCAGGATGGCTGCCTGCGTAACCTTGATGTTACGGCAAGCAGCCGGGAAAACCTTGAGCAACGCTATCGTCACGGCATGGCCAATCTGTTGGTTAAGGGCGATTTTTAGCGCCAGTAACCGCTGTGCGCGACAAGCCTACACGAAATGAAGGGCGCGGGCCTTGGAAGAATGTGCGGTAAACGGCATTCAGTCTTCGAGCGGCACCACTTTGCCAATGTAAGGCAGATGGCGATAATGCTGCGCATAGTCAATGCCAAAGCCCACGACAAACTCGTCAGGAATGGAAAAGCCCACGTATTCAACCTTGACGTCGACTTCACGGCGTTCAGGCTTGTCCAGCAGGGTACAAATCGCCAGTGATTTTGGCTCACGCAGACGCAGGATCTCGCGCACTTTGGAAAGCGTGTTACCGGAGTCGATGATGTCTTCGACAATTAATACGTCTTTACCCCGAATATCTTCATCCAGATCTTTGAGGATTTTAACATCCCGGGTCGTGGACATACCGCTGCCGTAACTGGATGCGGTCATAAAATCGACTTCGTGTGGCACGTCAATGACGCGGCATAAATCAGCCATAAACATGAACGAGCCACGAAGTAGCCCCACCAGCACCATATCACTGCCGCTGTCGCGGTAATGGGCGGTAATCTCTTTGCCCAGTTCAGCAATGCGCGCGGCGATTGCCTCTTCAGGGATCATTACGTCAACAGTATGTTTCATTGCCTTCTGCCTGGTAGCTCACAAAGCCACGCAGTTTATCATAGTAGAACTGAGTACTGACGCCGCACGGAAATAGCAAACGTTTACGTGCGGTAAAATTCTTCACCTGCGTTCAGGCTGTTGCATCATCAGCATTACCTTAGAACAATACGGCATTTAGCAGCATTAATTACTGCATGATACGATTTTAACAACATATCGTTATGCGGTTAGCGACCTTATTGGGAGATCTCCATGGCCTTACCCTCAAGTAAGAAAACGCACGTTGGCGATCGTCAACTGCATCCTGAAACGCAGATGCTGAATTATGGCTACGATCCTCGCCTGTCTGAAGGGGCGGTTAAGCCGCCGGTGTTTCTTACCTCAACCTTTGTTTTTGACAGCGCAGAAGAAGGCCGCGACTTTTTCGATTACGTTTCAGGCCGCCGTCAGCCGCCAGAAGGCAAAAGCGGCGGACTGGTCTATTCCCGCTTTAATCATCCTAACAGTGAGATCGTTGAAGACAGACTGGCAATCTATGAACAGGCAGAAAGCTGTGCCTTGTTCGCCTCCGGTATGGCAGCCATTTCGACAACGCTGTTAACCTTTGCAAGGCCGGGTGACGTCATTTTGCATTCTCAGCCGCTGTATGGTGGTACGGAAACGCTGCTGAGTAAGACACTGCATAATCTGAACATCAACGCGGTTGGCTTTAGTGACGGGCACGATGAGGCCAAAGTGCGCGATGCGGCACATAGCGCGATGGCGCTGGGACGCGTTGCGCTGATTCTGGTGGAAACACCGGCTAACCCGACTAACAGCCTGGTCAATATTGCCCTGATGGCACGCATCGCCGACGACATTGCGCGGCAACAGGGTTCACGTCCGGTGGTCGCCTGTGATAACACGCTGCTGGGCCCGATTTTTCAGCAGCCTTTGACGCTGGGTGCAGACCTCTCGCTTTATTCTCTGACCAAATACGTGGGCGGGCACTCCGATCTCATCGCTGGCGCGGTGATGGGTAACAAAACACTGATGACGCAAATTCGTGCCCTGCGTAGCGCGATTGGCACACAGTTGGACCCGCACTCAAGCTGGATGATTGGCCGTTCGCTGGAAACGCTGTCGTTGCGCATGGAGAAAGCGTTTCACAATGCCGAAGCCGTCGCCGCCTTTTTGCGCCCTCATCCCAAAGTCGCAGCGCTGCACTGGTTACCCTACCTGGATGCAGAAAGCCCTGCAGGCAGAACGTATCGTGAACAGTGCAGCGGCGCCGGATCAACGTTCTCTTTTGACATTGTTGGCGGACAGCCCGCGGCGTTTCGCTTTCTCAATGCGCTTTCACTGTTTAAACAGGCCGTCAGCCTGGGCGGCACCGAATCGCTTGCCAGCCATCCCGGCACCACCACCCATTCTGGCGTGCCTGATGCAGTGCGTCAGCGGATTGGCATCACCGACGCGACGATACGATTATCTATCGGCATCGAAAACGCCGGCGACCTGGTAGAGGATATCCGGCTGGCCCTTGAACGTGCCTGAGATCAGGTCACGGTAAAACCCAGCATCATTCCGGTATCTTCATGCTCCAGCAAATGACAATGGGCCATATACGCATGATCGGCGGCGGCAAGGTGGTTGAAACGGACCAGCACTTCGCTGCGCCAGCCGTCGACATTCACCATGTCTTTCCAACCCTGACTATGAGCGGCGGGCGGTTTACCGTTTTCTGAAAGAATGCGGAACTGTGTACCGTGAATATGGAAAGGATGCAGCATGCTGTCGCCTTCGCCGGAAATGGTCCATTTTTCGAGGGTGCCCTGCTTCACGTCAAAGGCTGGCCGGGTCATATCAAACGGCAGGCCGTTGATTTTATTTCCGTTGTGAAAATCATAGGTCGCCGCAGCCTTCTCACCCTGGTCCATATTCTGGTGATCCATCGTCTGCGCATCGCCATCATGTTTCATCCCACTCGCATCGTTGCCCATCGCCATATCATGGTCCGCCCCTTTCCCCATGGCTTTCTCACCATAGCGCGCCATCAGCGCCTGCATCCCCTGTTGATCCAACTGCGGATCCATACTGAGCTGCAGCCAGCGCGTTGTCAGGTTTTCTGTTTTCGGCACGGCCGGCAGCGTCGCTAACTGGTCAGGTAAGGTTGCGCTGGCCATGATCCGCAGCGGCAAGATATTCACCAATGGTAAGGGGTGATCGAAAGGTGCCAGCGTCATGCCCATTTGCGTGACGGGCAGCGTAACGATATCAAAGGCGTTGCCGTCTGAGGTATCGATCATGATCTCAAAGCGTTCACCCGGCAGCAGCGGGAGCGAGTCTAGTTTGACCGGCTCAGACAGCAGTCCGCCGTCGCTGGCGATAACATACAAAGGGCGCTTGTCGCTGGCAGCAATATGCAGAGAACGGGCATTACAGCCGTTAAGCAGCCTCAGACGGAGCCAGCCACGCGGGACGGCATGCTGGGGATACTGCACGCCATTGGTGAGCATCATGTCGCCAAACCAGCCTACCGCCGCGCGCATGACATCCAGTTGGTAATCGATACGCTCGCCCGACGGCGTCAGCTGCTTGTCCTGAAAAATAAGCGGCACATCGTCCGTGCCCCACTGGCTGGGCAGACGGAGCGTGCCTGACGCCTGATCGTCCAGCACGATTAACCCCGCCAGCCCTTGTGCAACCTGATGACCGGTTTTGCCATGCAGATGGGGATGATACCAGCAGGTTGCCGCTGGCTGATCCGGGGTGAACGTAACCTGACGCATCGCGCCCGGCGCAATAATGCCTTGTGGGCCGCCGTCGACCTCGCCGGGGATTTCCAGGCCGTGCCAGTGCAGCGTCGTCGCTTCCCTGAGCCGGTTATGGATGTTAATGGTGGCCGTCGTCCCCCTTTTCAGGCGAATAGCCGGCCCCAGCAGGCTGCCGTTGTAGCCCCAGGTGGGCACCGCTTTCCCCTGCCATTGCGTGGTGCCCTCCATCGCCGTCACGCTGTACTGGCCTTTGGCATCCGCCTCCAGCAACGCGGGGATGGGAAGCGGCGGTCGGCTGGCTGCCATGAGCGAGCGGCTCCAGAGCGGTAGCGCACCCGCAGCGCCCAGTGCCGCGCTGAGTTTCAAAAAGTGGCGACGTTGCATAATCAGCATCCTTGTAACGAAATGACCTCAAGCCTAAACCCTGCCCTTATGGCAAGGTCAAGCCCTGCCACACAGAATGCCCCGAAAAACGTAAATTGATCGAAAATCTTTACATAACTGTGCTAACGTCTCTAAGACTCCTATCAGATGAGAATAACTATGAAGAAAAGCATCAAGATCCTGCTGCTGGCGGGACTCTTCGGCTTCTCCTCCACCAGCTTTGCCCTGAGCGAATCCGAAGCAGAAGATCTTGCCGATCTCACTGCCGTATTCGTTTATTTAAAAAATGATTGTGGCTACCAGGATTTGCCCGATGCGCAGATTCGTAAGGCGTTGGTGTTTTTTGCCCAGCAGAACCGCTGGGATTTAAGCAATTACAACAACTACAACATGAAGGCACTCGGCGAAGCCAGCTATCGTGATTTAAGCGGTATCGCTATTGCTAACGACAAAAAATGTAAGTCGTTGGCCCGAGACTCTCTCAGCCTGCTTGCCTATGTAAAGTAGCGCGCCAGCCCGCTCTCCCGCCAGACATTTGCCCGTGCAACGACTATCATAGTTAGCTATGATGTCCCGCCGATTTTCAGGGTGATGTCACGAAAGGAGAGCCCCATCATGGCCCAAAATGAGATGTGGTATGAAACACTTCATACCGGCTTTGGCCAGTATTTTACCGTCGATAAGCAGCTTTATCGTGATAAAACGGCCCACCAGGATTTAATCATCTTTGAAAACGCGGCAATGGGTCGCGTCATGGCGCTGGATGGCGTGGTGCAAACCACTGAACGTGATGAGTTTATCTATCACGAAATGATGACGCACGTGCCGTTGCTGGCTCACGGTTCGGCGAAAAGCGTGCTGATCATTGGCGGCGGCGACGGTGCCATGCTGCGCGAAGTGTCCCGCCACTCTGCTATCCAAAAAATCACCATGGTCGAGATTGATGCTGGCGTGGTCACCTTTTGCCGCCAGTATTTGCCCAACCACAGTGCCGGGGCTTATGACGACCCGCGGCTGAATCTGGTGATTGATGACGGTGTTAATTTCGTTAATCACACGACTGAAAAGTTCGACGTTATTATCTCTGACTGCACCGATCCTATTGGTCCTGGCGAAAGTCTGTTTACCTCTGAATTTTATGCGGGCTGTAAAAACGCCCTGAATGAAAACGGTATTTTCGTTGCCCAAAACGGCGTGTGCTTCCTGCAGCAGGATGAGGCGGTTAACAGCCATCGCAAACTCAGTCACTATTTTCAGGACGTCAGCTTTTATCAGGCCGCTATCCCGACTTACTACGGCGGCATCATGACCTTTGCCTGGGCAAGCGACAATCCGGCGTTACGCCAGCCCGATCCTGCCATACTGCAAGCGCGTTTTGAGGCCTCTGGCCTGAACTGCCGTTACTATACACCGGCAATCCACACTGGCAGCTTTGCCCTGCCACAATATCTGTTGAATGCACTGGAAGACCCGCGCTGACTGGGCATTTATAAGGGGGTGAGTAAAATTGCAAAAGCTAAAACTACATGGCTTCAATAACCTGACCAAAAGCCTGAGTTTTTGTATCTACGATATTTGCTATGCAAATACTGAAGCTGAACGTGATGGTTATATTGCTTACATTGACGAGCAATACAATGCCAATCGCCTGACAGAAATTCTGACCGAAACCTGTTCGATCATTGGCGCGAATGTTCTCAATATCGCGCGTCAGGATTATGAGCCACAGGGTGCCAGCGTAACCATTCTCGTGAGTGAAGAGCCCATCGATCCCAAAGATATTGATACCTCTGAGCATCCGGGGCCGCTGCCAAATTCTGTGGTCGCGCATCTGGATAAAAGCCATATTTGTGTCCATACCTACCCAGAGAGCCACCCTGAAGGCGGCCTTTGCACCTTCCGTGCTGACATTGAAGTGTCGACCTGCGGCGTGATTTCCCCCCTTAAGGCACTCAATTATCTGATTCACCAGTTGGAGTCAGATATCGTCACTGTGGATTATCGCGTACGGGGTTTTACACGTGACGTGAACGGCGTGAAACATTTTATCGACCATGAGATTAATTCTATTCAGAACTTTATGTCTGAGGACATGAAGGGCATGTACGACATGGTTGATGTTAACGTTTACCAGGAAAATATCTTTCACACCAAGATGTTATTAAAAGAGTTCGATTTAAAACACTATCTTTTCAATACCCGTCCTGAAGATCTTACGCCTCAGGAACACAAGCGTATTACCGACCTGCTGTGGAAAGAAATGCGCGAGATTTATTACGGCAGAAATATTCCGTCAGTGGGATTAAAAACGTACTAATCAACATACCGCTGCAACGCCCCCGTGATCGGGGGCCATTTTCTCCCTTCTTGCCTGACCGTAACGCCTCCTGCCATTCGACTCAAACACGACTTATTTCTCGCCGAAAACCAGGATAGCGCTGTTGTGACGGATTTTTCGTCATTTCACTGCTTTCATCGGGCTATCTGCTGCGGTGTGTACCGCTTCCTGTTCGCAGAACCTGTCTTATCTTTTCCTCTGTTTTATCGCGGTGAACCCTGCCACTCTCCGGCATCGCTTACCTTTTCCAGCGATAACGAATGAATTAATACAAACAGACAGGACTAAACACCAAATCTCATCGTTATCTCCGCCAGGAAACATTAATTTATTTAACCTTAAAAACTATCATGCCAATCGTTAAACTGAAGCCTTACGCATGTGCTTCGATCCCAGCCCCGCCTGAAATTCCTTGAACTTCGTCACAGTAAGGACGCGTAAAACATAAGCTTAATTTGTTATTAAAACTAAGAAACATCAGTAGGATTACAAAAATTATGATAAAAAACCTTAACTATCAATAATATAAAAAACAGACTTTTAAAAACTCAAATAAAACATAAAAATCACTTAATGATCACAACACCCTGTGCTATACATTAGAAAATTTTACGATTTGCAGGTACTTGTTGGTGAGGAGAGTGATATGAGTCACGAATGTTCCGTTCTAAACATAAATGAACTTAACGTTTATGTGGAGTTAACAAAATGCAGCGTTCCTACGCGTAACAGGACCATCCTGATCAATGGTGCGCTGGCAACGTCTTCTTCATTTCGCAACTGGAAACGGTTCCTGGCAGACAAATCCGATGTGATTACCTTCGATTTACCGTTTTCCGGCAAATCGAAGCCTTTCAACGAGCAGGACTGTAATATCGTCACGCTGGATGATGAAGTGGCCATCATCCGGGAAATTATTTCAATCTATAAGCCGAACATTATCGCTTCCGCCTCATGGGGGGGCGCATCCACGCTGAAGCTGTTACATAACGGCGAAGAGGGCCTGGAACACGCCATTATTGCGTCTTACTCTTTCGAATTTAACGATCGTATGCGCACCTACGTTAAGCAGGCAAACCTGTACTCGAAAGAGAAAAAGTTTGTCGATCTTGCCCATTTGATGAATGAGGAAGTGGGTGCGTATTTGCCGAATAAAATGAAATTCTGCAACTTCAGGCACCTGACCACGCTGGATGAGATTGAGTACCGGCAGGGGCGTTTCCACCTGGAGCAAATCTCTAACATTCGCAATCATGACTACAAGCGCATTATCGATAATTCGGCATGTCAGTTTCACTTCATCAATGGCGATCTGGATATTCATACTCCACAGAAAAACATTGAAGAGATATGCGGGGAATCAGATAAAACACGCTTTTATCAAATCAGAGATGCGGGACACTTTTTAGACCTGGAAGGAAAGGTCAGCCGGGAGCGAACCGCCGCCGCCTTTAATACCATTTTTAGTCAAATTGGTGTCTGAAATGAAAGTGATTATTGGCGCTCTGGGCTCGGCAGGTGATGTTTTTCCCTGTATTGAAGTGGGTTCGCTCCTGAAAGAGAAACATCACGATGTTTACCTGCTCGCTAACGACTATTTCAGGTCAGAAGCGGTGTCTCGCGGACTTTCCTTTGTTGCCGTCGGCGATAAAGAAACCTACGTGAACGCAGTACAGGATCGATCCTTATGGGAAAAAAAGCATTCTCTAAAACGGATTTCGTACTATATGGCGGAACAGCAGGAAGCCATGTTCGATGCCATGAGCGCCCTTGTCGACGATGACTGCATCATCATTCATTCTTTATGGTGCTTTGCGGCGAAAGCCGTAAGCGATAAATATCAGATAAAGAAATACGCAATCAGCCTGACCAATTCAAATTTAAAATTGCAGCCCGGACGACTCATCAACTCGCTGGAAAAAAGCTTTAAGGTAAATTTGAACTGGAAGCTGGCCTTATTTCAACGAGCGCTGGTTTCACCCACGCTTCAGGACACAATAGACAAATTACGCCGCGACAATAACCTGCCCGCTTGTCGTAATATTTATGCCGATTGGGTAAGCAGCGAACAGCATACAATCGTGTTATATGAATCCTGGTTCTATCAAAAAAAGGCGCGCGACGGATTTTATGCGGGCTTTCTGCTTAACAAAAGTCGCGCATCCTCGGATGACGATCGCATTACTGCTTTTATCGACTCGCGCACGGTGGTCTTTTTTACCAGTTGGGCGCTGGCGGAGAAAAAATCGGTTGCCCCGATATTGCAGGATTTAAAGGATGAGGGACTGAAGTGCGTTCTTGTTACGCCAACGGCAAAAGCGTTATCGGTAAAAGATGACGTTATGACCGTGCCTCAGTTGAATATTGCGCTGGCAGAAACGTGCTTATTTGCCATTCATCATGGCGGCATTGGGACGACCGCGCAGTTACTCAAAAATGGCGTGCCCCAACTCATCTATCCTCGCGCGTTCGATCAGTTTGAAAATGCCCGTGCCCTGGAACGGTTGGCCTGTGGACTGAAAGGAAAAGGGATCGGGGAGATCAGAAAAATGGCGGCGCTTTCACGTCAAAAGAAACACAACTGCGACTTTTATGCCGCGCAACTTGATCAACAAAACAATAAAGGCCAGGAACTGGAACGCTTTCTGACCCGTTAAACTATCTGGCCATTGCCGCCAACTTGCCAGACATCCGCTACGATGTCTGGCAAGCGGGAATCAGACCTGAAAGGCCGCCGTTAACACGCGCAGGCTTCTGGCTTGTTCTGTTAACGACTGTGAGGCAGAAGCCGACTGCTCGACCAGCGCAGCGTTACTTTGCGTGACGCTGTCCATCTGGGTGACCGCTACGCTGACCTGGGAAACGCCTTGCATCTGCTCTACCGATGCCAGCGCCAGGCCATCCATATATTGCGCCAGCGACGCGACCTCACTTGCGGCTTTCAGAATACTGTGTGCGGTATTATCCGCAGCCTTAACGCCTTTCTCTACACCATTGACCGCTTCTTCAATCAGGTTACCGATTTCACGTGAGGATGACGCGCTGCGTTGTGCCAGCGTGCGCACTTCGGTAGCCACGACGGCAAAACCGCGACCATGCTCGCCTGCCCTTGCTGCTTCAACGGCCGCATTCAGCGCCAGAATATTGGTCTGAAACGCAATGCTCTGAATCACCGCGGTAATCTCTTTGACTTTCGCGGCGCTGACCGAAATGCTGTGCATTGTCTGACTCATTTCATTGACCGCTTTCTCACTGGCGCGGGTCAGCGATTCTGTCTCACGAGCCGAAGAGGCCGTGGATTCAGCCACAGAGGTGTTATTACGAACGGTGGCGGTGATTTGCTCCATACTTGCTGCCGTCTGTTGTAATGCCGCCGCCTGCTCTTCGGTGCGGGAAGACAGCTCGGTATTTCCCTGGGCGATTTCGCTGGCCGCAAGCTCAACCGACGCGGCGGAGTCTTTGATCTGGGAAACCAGCGTACGCAGGTGATTTTGCATATTTGCCAGCGCCGCCAGCAGCTTGCCGGTTTCATCGTTGCGATCAACGGTGATAACGGAGGTCAGGTCACCTCGGGCAATCGTATCGGCTGTATTCACCGCCAGCGTCAGAGGGCGGGAAATGCTGCGTGAAATAAGCAAGCCCAGAATCAATGAAATGCCCGCCGAAAGAATTAACCCGCCAATCAAGGTCATTCTTGTCTTTGTGCGCTCATTCATCAATTCATCTTCACGTGATTGCAGCAGGGATTTTTCGGTGACAATCATTGACGCAATCACCGCGCGCATCGCATCCATTTGGATTTTTCCTTCACCGCTGGCAAAGATGTCGAAAAAGCTCTGCTGACTCATGCTGCCCTGGTTAAGGCGTTCACGCGCATCAATCACCTTTTGCGCATACGTCTCCAGCCAGTTTCGTTGTCTGCTTTCCAAATCCGCTAAGCGCTTCTGCTGTTCAGGATTATCCTGAACCAGTTGATGAATACTCTCGATATATTGTCTGAAGGCCTGTTTCCCTTCATTAAACGGTGCCAGCATCGGTGTTTTCCCACTGAGCGAAAATCCGCGCACACCGGTTTCCATATTAAGCAGATTTTCGGTCGTTTTGCTCAATCCCTCAACGACTTGATAAGTATGAATATTGAGCTGACTGGCCTGCGTCACCCGACCAAAACCGGCATAAAACAGGCTGCAAACAACAATCATGACGAGCGTAATGGTGCCAAACGCAATATAGAGTCGTGTTCTGATAGATGTATTGCTGAGCATAATTTCTCCGCGAGTGGAAAAAAACAATTAAATTCCATTAATTAACTGAGACTAATGGCAAAACACATTAATAAAGCAGACGTATAAATTTAATGAAAAGCCTGCCCACTCAACCGGAGGCAGAGTGACGCTAACAGACGCGCATTAATGTTCAGTTGATTATTAACGCTGTTTCGGAAATTGCCACTGCGTTACAAATTTAATTTTCAACAACAGTAAAAATCACAAGAAAACTTATCTATCCGGGCTGTAGGGCAGTAAATAAATAAGCAGGCAAACAAAATAAAAAAACCATACAATCAAAAAGATAAAATCGAAACGATAATGAAAATCTTTTCGGATCAGGTCTTGCCGGGAATCGTCGAATTTAATTTGGCTTAAAGGAGGCGCATTATTAATCAATTTTTTGTTACAACCTGACAGTGGCGCATCAGCACACCAGACATATTTTTATAAACCGTTATTTTTAATAAAACACAGCATTGTGGAAGGCATTTAATATTGTCTGTCACCCTGACGTTAATACAAATAAGCCCTACCTTCTGCTCTCTAAAACCGATTTTAGCCTGCACATCGACTGTAAAGTCGCCGAGGTGCAGGTTGATACTCACTGTCTGCGATACAACTCCTCAATATAGTGGAGTGCTTCGCAAAGGGTGTTGTCGGTGCCAAATCCGCCCGCCTTGGTAATGACCGGCAAATCATCAATGTCACTGTTAACAAAGGTGCCGCAAGGAATACAGGGGGCAACCTCGCTCTGAATACGATAACCTTCTGCACCCAGGGCGTTAGCCACGGCAATAGCGATATCGCCGCCGGTGAGGAAAAGGCCGCCTGTGCGGGCACGGTCAAGGATAGCTAAGGTGATTTCGCCGATACGTCGGCTCAGCGTTTCACCTAACACTTCCCGGCTCATATCGTATTGCGCGGTCAGCGCGTCTATCTGGTTGCGATCGTCAACGTTACTGCTGGTCTGCAAAACACAATGCCTGTTCTGCATCAGTATCTGGCAGGCCTGCGTCACAATGTCATGACTCTCGTCTTCAGGTGCCAGAAGCGTTTTTACATCAATCCTGACAACCTCAACACGTCCCTGACGCTGTGCCTGCTCCACCTGACGTCGGGTCATTTCACTCATCGACCCCGCCACCACCAGCACCGGCAAGCTTTGATGCATATTCATGTAACTTTCCGCCGGAAGCGCATTTGCCAGTCCCGCCGCCCCCACTAACAGGGGACGTTTTTTCAGCGCTAAGGCCGCCTGGGCAATCAGATTCAGATCGTTATCACTTTCGGCATCCATGACCACTATGCTGTATTCCTGCCGGGCCACACCTTCAAGCAGAACGTTCAGGTTGCCGCTTCGTACCTCATCCAGCGATATTTCATTCACCGGCAGGCAGGTCTGTAAGCTGATAAGCGTACGAATGCGCGATGAGATAATCGGCGTGCGCGGATCGCTGGCAAACTCCGTCTCCAGCAACGGACGCTGGTGCACCAGACATTCGCCATTGCGCGTTGTCCGGCCTGCCGAAGGTATCGCAGCGGCAACTATCGCCAGCGTAGCACCACTTGCCGCCATGACCGCTGCAATCTCTGCCCCCGGATTCCCCCGAAAAGTTGAGTCGATTTTTTTATAGATCAGCACGTCATTTTGCGTCTCGTCCTGCCTGGCAGAAAGCGCCTGGGTAACGGCCATCGTCGCCTGCTCAGCGCTGAGCGCCCGACTATCTGTATTGATGACGAGTACGTCAGTCCGGCGCGACGGTTTCTGTTGTGGCGTCAGCATCACTTCCGTGCGCGCCCCTTTTTTTGCCAGTTGGACGCCCGTGTCGTTTGCGCCAGTAAAATCGTCGGCGATGACGATCATTTTCATAATGGTTTCTCCGTGGAAGACAGTGATCGTTGCTGATTGCCCTTGGCCACCCATGAGGTCAGCATGGGCGTTAAAATTGCGGTAACAATGACAGAGGTGGCGACCAGCGGCGTCGCTGTGGCGACCACATGTGCCAAAGCGGGATCGGCCTGGGCGATGGCGATGGGCGTGGCAACAGCATTGCCAGCCGTGCTCGACGCCGCTGCGCCGGCAATGCCGCTGCCACCTAACAAACGATCAACCTTAATATTAAAGAAACCGCCGACGAGCGTGGTTAACCCACCCAGTAAAATGCCTGCCAGGCCACCTTTGAGCAACATGGCAAAATCAATACTGGCACCTAAAGCAAAGGCAAAGAAAGGAATTAACAGCGGGCCGCCCTTAGACAGGAAATCACGCATTTGCGGGTCGAGATTACCGAGCAACATGCCCAGCAGCATAGGGATGATCACCACCACCACCGACATCACCGGTATGTTTGCCATGCCTGCCGCGCCCAGGGCAATCATGGTTAATATCGGACCGTCATTAAGGGCGATCACGGGCGTCGCCCCGACTTCATTGTCGCGACCAAACTCACCCGCCAGCGCGGCATAAAGGCCGCCATTGCTGTTGCTCATCGCCGCAATAACAGCGACCGAGGTCAGTCCCCATAACCCATCAGCACCAAAACACTTATCGACAGCAAAGCCCATCGCCACAGCGACAAGAAACTTACTTGCCGTGACACCGACACCTGTCAGCAGGGCTTTTGGCGCAGCGTTGAGAGAGATTCCTGCGCCCATGCAAAACAAAAATGCGCCAATCAGGGCGGGCGCACCGTCTTTAAAAAGGGCACTGGTAAAACCCCCCACCTGTAAGGCTTCTGGGGCCAGCGTGTTAACCACCGCCCCCAGGACCAGGGGCACAACCATCATACCGCCGGGGATTTTTTCAATGGTTGCTTTAATATCCATATCATCACCAGACTGATTAATTATAATCACGATGATGATATTAAATCATTTAATGAAAAGATGTGGTGTGAGTCGCAGAATAAAATGCAGTTATTTGAGCATAATCAATCAATATAGCAGGAGGAGTGCGGGTAATAAGATGGACTCAGCGATCATGTGTTTTGCATAAACCGTCGCCAGGCGGCAATGACCGCCAGGAAATCTTCCATACCGCAGAAGCACAGGCTTTCCTCGTCGTAGTAATTCATGCCCTCTTCCATTTCATCACCTTCAAAATTCAACGTATTCGCACGGACGATGACCTCTTCGTCGTCCATCCAGAGCGTATATTCACGCCCGGTACGCTGCCACTGGCGCTGGCTGCCTTTAAGCTTCAGGGCTTCTGCTTCCACCTCATCAAGCACGCTGGCGTCATGCTCAACTTCTTCATTGAACCAGTGGCCCAGTGCTTCATGCCCCATCGACATCCGGACTTTTACCTTACCCGTAACGTCCCGTAGAAATTCATACTCCATGATCTTATCTCTTTGTCAGTAACTCGCGCTGTTATACCGCTATTTTGATTGCTGTGCACCTGCTTAGCGCACACATCCTGATTCCTGATAATCGTCTTTTGAGACATAAAAAAAAGAGGAACGCCAGGGCGTCCCTCTTCGATGGATCAATAAATGTCAGCTATCAGACGGCAGTCTGGAAAATCACGCCATCTGCTTTGTCAGTGTACTGGCTCAACTGGTCAAAGTTGAGATAGCGATAGGTATCACTGGCTGTTTTATCCACCTGCGCCATAAACTGCTGATACTCGTCCGGCGTGGGTAGCTTACCTAACAGCGATGAGACCGCAGCCAGCTCGGCAGACGCCAGGTAGACGTTTGCTCCTGTTCCCAGACGGTTCGGGAAGTTACGGGTTGAGGTCGATACCACCGTTGCGCCATCGGCGACGCGTGCCTGGTTACCCATGCACAGTGAACAGCCGGGGATCTCGATACGCGCGCCACTCTTACCGAATACGCTGTAGTAGCCTTCTTCCGTCAGCTGTGCCGCATCCATTTTGGTCGGTGGAGCGACCCACAGACGGGTTGGCAGCTGGCCTTTATGGCTGTCCAGCAACTTACCTGCCGCACGGAAGTGACCAATGTTGGTCATGCACGAACCGATAAAGACTTCATCAATCTTTTCGCCCTGAACTTCAGACAGCAGACGCGCGTCATCAGGATCGTTTGGCGCACACAGAATCGGCTCTTTGATCTCAGCCAGATCGATGTCAATCACCGCAGCATATTCTGCATCGGCGTCGGCTTCGAGCAGCTGTGGATCGGCCAGCCATTTTTCCATGCCGTCAATACGACGCTCAAGCGTACGACGATCGCCGTAGCCTTCTGAGATCATCCATTTCAGCAGAACAATGTTGGACGTCAGATACTCTTTGATCGGCGCCTGATCCAGCTTGATAGTACAACCTGCAGCGGAGCGCTCAGCAGAGGCATCCGTCAGTTCAAATGCCTGCTCGACTTTGAGATCCGGCAGACCTTCGATTTCAAGGATGCGGCCGGAGAAGATGTTTTTCTTACCTTTCTTCTCAACGGTCAACAGGCCCTGCTTGATGGCATACAGCGGAATGGCGTGAACCAAATCGCGCAGCGTAATGCCTGGCTCCATTTTACCTTTGAAGCGGACCAGCACAGATTCAGGCATATCCAGTGGCATAACGCCGGTAGCCGCCGCGAAGGCAACCAGGCCAGAACCTGCCGGGAACGAAATACCGATAGGGAAGCGCGTGTGGGAATCCCCACCGGTGCCCACGGTATCTGGCAGCAGCATGCGGTTTAACCAGGAGTGAATAACGCCATCACCCGGACGCAGTGAAACACCGCCACGGTTCATGATGAAGTCTGGCAGCGTATGGTGAGTGCTTACATCCACAGGCTTAGGATAAGCCGCTGTGTGACAGAAGGACTGCATCACCAGGTCAGCAGAGAAGCCCAGGCACGCCAGGTCTTTCAGCTCATCGCGCGTCATTGGTCCGGTGGTATCCTGAGAACCCACCGATGTCATTTTCGGTTCGCAATAGGCACCCGGACGCACGCCATCCACGCCACAGGCACGGCCAACCATTTTCTGCGCCAGTGAGTAGCCACGTGAGCTTTCCGCGACGTCTTTCGCTACACGGAACACATCGCTGACAGGCAGGCCAAGCGATTCACGCGCTTTGCTGGTCAGGCCACGACCGATGATCAGTGGAATACGGCCGCCGGCACGCACTTCATCAATCAGAACGTCTGTTTTCAGTTCAAAGCTTGCCAGCAGATCGCCGGTTTCATGATGACGGACTTCGCCTTTAAACGGATAGATATCAATGACATCACCCATATTCAGGTCGTTAACGTCCACTTCAATTGGCAGCGCGCCGGCGTCTTCCATCGTGTTGAAGAAGATAGGGGCAATTTTGCCGCCTAAGACAACACCACCGCCTTTTTTGTTAGGCACGTTAGGGATGTCATCACCCATAAACCACAGCACCGAGTTGGTGGCAGATTTACGTGATGAACCCGTACCTACAACGTCACCTACATAAGCCAGAGGAAAACCTTTGGCCTGCAGCGCTTCGATCTGTTTAATCGGTCCGATATTACCCGCTTCATCCGGCTCAATACCTTCACGGGCATTTTTTAGCATCGCCAGGGCATGAAGAGGGATATCCGGACGTGACCAGGCATCAGGTGCCGGAGACAGGTCGTCGGTATTGGTTTCGCCAGTGACTTTGAAAACCGTAACGGTGATTTTTTCAGCCAACTCAGGACGTGACAGATACCATTCGGCATTAGCCCAGGACTGCATCACCTGCTTCGCATGGGCATTGCCCGCTTTCGCTTTTTCTTCAACGTCGTAAAAGCTGTCAAACATCAGTAACGTATGAGAAAGCGCTTTTGCTGCAATCGGTGCCAGTCTGGCATCATCCAGTGCTTCAATCAGAGGATGGATGTTATAGCCGCCCTGCATGGTACCGAGCAGTTCGATGGCTTTTTCAGGAGATACCAGAGGAGAGGTTGTTTCGCCTTTGGCGACAGCAGCCAGGAAACCTGCTTTAACATACGCCGCTTCATCGACGCCGGGTGGTACGCGGTTGACCAACAAATCGGTCAAAAATTCTTCTTCACCCGCAGGTGGATTTTTTAGCAGTTCAACCAGCGCGGCCATCTGGGAAGCATCTAATGGCTTAGGTACAATCCCCAGGGCAGCACGCTCGGCAACGTGCTTACGGTATTCTTCTAGCACGACGTTCTCCTCGCTCTCATTGTATGGGTTTCCGGTGCACCCTGATGACAACGCATTCCATGAGTAGGGTAAGGTGCCCGGTTCCGCGTGGGGCAGCATAGCAGGATTTAGCCGCCTTGTTAATCTGTTTACAAAAAAGCAACATTAGTGTTTTCTTCAGCAGAATGAGCTGCCTAATGCGGTGTAAACGAAAAAAAGCAGGGCGTAAAGCCCTGCCTGTTAACAATGGAATGCCGCGCCCGGATTAGCGATCGATCATGCCAAATTCAGCGCTGGCATAGCGCGCTCCGCTAACGTTTTCCGGCGCAAACAACCCATCCAGATAATCACTATCGGTGCCTTTCACGACGACTGCCGCAGCCGCGCAGTTTTCTTCAAGATGGTGGACCTTACTCGCTCCCGGAATCGGCACGATATCCTCGCCCTTGCCTAAAACCCACGCCAGCGCCAGCTGCGCCGCAGAAATACCATAACCCCGTGCGACCTCTGTCAATTGATCAACTAACTTTTGGTTATGTTCCTGTGCCTGCTGTTGAAAGCGCGGCAAACTGCGGCGGAAATCACTTTGGTCAAGATCCGCCACGGATGCCAGCTTGCCGGTCAGGAAACCCCGCCCTAGTGGACTGTAAGGTACAAAACCCACATTCAGTTCGCGACAGGTGGCAAGAATGCCCTGCTCGGGATCGCGAGTCCAAAGTGAGTACTCGCTTTGTAAAGCCGATATGGGATGTACCGCACAGGCACGGCGAAGCGTTGCTGCGGACACCTCTGACAGTCCGAGGTAACGCACTTTACCTTCTTGAATCAAATCCGCCATGGTGCCCACAACATCCTCAATCGGCACGGCAGGATCAAAACGATGTTGATAAAGCAGATCAATATGATCGGTGCCCAGACGCGTTAACGATCCCTCGACGGCTTCGCGAATATGCTGCGGCTGGCTGTTCACGCCGGTCATGTTCTCCCAGCCCTGACCTGCACCGGTAATATTGAAACCAAATTTCGTCGCAATCGTCACGTTATCACGGCGGCCTTTAATGGCTTTGGCAATCAGCGCTTCGTTGGTAAAGGGACCATAGATCTCGGCGGTATCCAGAAAGTTGACGCCCAGTTCAAACGCGCGGGACAACGTATTCAATGCCTGCTGCTCATCGGTGTTGCCGTAGGCAAAGGTCATTCCCATACAGCCCAGTCCGAGCGCCGATACCCGTAAACCCTGATTGCCTAATTGACGTTGTTGCATGACATCTTCCTCATTATTGTTGCGGTGTTATTGTTATAATCCTCAACAATCACAACAACAATTGCGCTATTTTTGCCGATTCAGTGAGGAAAACTCATTAATGACACTCTCGCGGGCAACCCTGCAGGAACTGGAAATGTTCAGCGCCATCGCGCACCACCGTAGCTTTCGTAAGGCTGCACAGGCGCGTAACGTTACGCCGTCGGCGCTGAGCCACGCCATGCGCCATTTTGAGCAACGGCTCGGCGTAAGGCTGCTTAATCGCACCACACGCAGTGTCTCACTGACCGAAGCGGGCGAATATTTTCTGCAGCGTATTCAACCCGCGCTGGTCGATCTGTCACAGGCGGTAGATGAGCTTAATGACTGGCGTGCCCGTCCGCACGGCACGCTAAAGCTCAATATGCCGCGTTCTGCAGAAGCGCTGTTTTTTGATAGCTTGATTCTGCCGTTTATCCAGCAGTACCCGGACATCACGCTGGAAATTGACAGTAACGATGCGCTGGTCGATATCCTGGAAGCGGGTTTTGATGCAGGTATTCGCTACGGCGATGTGCTGGCACAGGACATGATCGCCCTGCCCTTTGGTCCGGCAATGCGCACCCTGGTGGTCGCAAGCCCGGCGTTTATCGAACGTCATGGTACACCGCAAACACCGGATGAACTGCTTCAGTTTCCCTGTATCGAACGGCGTTTTCCCAGTGGCCGACGCTATCGCTGGGAATTCTGGAACGCAGGAAAAAAACAGGAGATCGCCGTGCGTGGCCCATTGGTACTGGACAACAACACGCGGATTTTGCAGGCCACTGTCGCGGGCGCAGGCATCGCATTTCTGCAACAGGCAGCCGTGAATCCCAGCCTGCAACGTGGCGAACTCGTTGAGCTATTAAGTGACTTTACAAGCAATGCGGAAGGATTCTGGCTTTACTATCCCGGCAGGCGCTATGTCTCAGCACCTTTACGTCATTTTATTGACTGGCTACGTTTTAATAATCACGAAGTGAGTAATTAACCCAATTTCATGACAAGGTGATAACAATGACGAGATTATTTTAAACCACTCACCAGGAAATTAATGTTAAGAATCACGTCAGGCATAATCAATTAAACGTAGCGACTTTCATTAATCATTAAAGTAGAAAATAACAACCATAAATTAGTTAAAAGCACAGAGACAATAAAATAATCAATGCGTAGACTGCGGTTGGGCGCCTGAGGCTTTTTGCTTTGGGTGAGAACCTGAGGTGGAAAGAGGAAGGAACCGCTCACATTCACTATTCAACGAATGCGAGCGGGGGAACCACCCTAACACCTCAACACTGTCAGGGTAGTCCCTCACTCGATAAAAATCAAGAGAGGTGCCACCATGAAGTCGAAATACGGTTTACTTATTATTAGCGGGTTAATTCTTTTAGGTTTGAGCTTATCGAACCGAAGTTCATTATGTGAACTTCGCCTCAGAATAATGAGCGCTGAACTTTCGGCTGTCTTGAATTACGAAACCAGGCAGTAAAAACTTCGTTAATGGCGGGGGTGACTCCGCCATTTTTGCCAGTGTGAATGTGTTAGCGCAGGCGCCCTTTCCTTTATTCGTTTACTTATCCGAATTAAAAGAAACCATAAAAAAACGGCCCCATAAGGGGCCGCTATTTCTGTCCTGAGACTTATTTCTTTTTCGCTTTCGCGTTAGGCAAATCAGTGATGCTGCCTTCAAAGATCTCAGCCGCCAGTCCTACTGACTCATGCAGGGTTGGGTGGGCATGAATGGTCAGTGCGATATCTTCTGCATCACAGCCCATTTCAATAGCCAGACCAATTTCACCCAGCAGCTCACCGCCGTTGGTGCCGACAATGGCACCACCGATAACGCGGTGGGTTTCTTTGTCGAAAATCAGTTTGGTGATGCCGTCTGCACAGTCAGAAGCAATCGCACGGCCTGATGCCGCCCACGGGAACGTGGCGGTTTCATAGCTGATGCCTTTCTCTTTCGCTTCTTTCTCGGTCAGACCGACCCAGGCAACTTCTGGCTCAGTATAGGCAATGGATGGGATCACTTTCGGATCGAAGTAGTGCTTCAGACCTGAAATGACTTCTGCAGCCACGTGGCCTTCATGCACGCCTTTGTGCGCCAGCATCGGCTGACCGACGATATCGCCGATCGCGTAGATGTGCGGCACATTGGTACGCATTTGCTTGTCAACGCGGATAAAGCCACGGTCGTCGACTTCAACGCCGGCTTTGTCAGCGTCCATGCCTTTACCGTTTGGCACACGACCAATCGCCACCAGAACGGCATCATAACGCTGGGCTTCGCCTGGCGCTTTTTTGCCTTCCATTGAAACGTAGATTCCGTCGTCTTTAGCTTCAACGGCGGTAACCTTGGTTTCCAGCATCAGGTTGAATTTCTTGCTGATACGCTTGGTGAAGACTTTAACCACGTCTTTATCCGCAGCCGGGATAACCTGGTCAAACATTTCAACCACGTCGATCTCTGAACCCAGCGCATGGTAAACGGTGGCCATTTCCAGACCGATAATGCCGCCGCCCATGACCAGAAGACGCTTAGGCACTTCTTTCAGTTCCAGCGCATCGGTAGAATCCCACACGCGTGGATCTTCATGAGGAATGAATGGCAGTTCGATTGGACGTGAACCTGCAGCGATGATGGCGTTATCGAAGTTAATCGTGGTTGCCCCACCTTCACCTTCGACGACCAGCGTATTCGCACCGGTAAATTTACCCAGGCCGTTAACCACGGTAACTTTACGACCTTTGGCCATGCCTGACAGGCCGCCAGTCAGCTGGTTAATGACTTTCTCTTTCCAGCTGCGGATTTTGTTGATATCCGTTTGCGGCTGACCAAACACAATGCCGTGTTCTTCCAGCGCTTTCGCTTCTTCAATCACTTTAGCAACGTGCAGCAGCGCTTTAGACGGGATACAGCCTACGTTCAGACAGACACCGCCGAGGGTGCTGTAGCGCTCAACCAGTACGGTTTCCAGACCTAAGTCAGCGCAACGAAAGGCTGCAGAGTAACCTGCAGGACCTGCCCCAAGTACCACGACCTGAGTTTTAATCTCTGTACTCATCATGACCTCTTATTGGATTTCCGGCGGGTCAGACGCTGAGCCTATCCCATTAGGCTAGTTAACTGGCCATATTGCGTATGCTGCTGCAAACCCACGGCTATCGGGTTTGCGCGGCAGTGACTCAATCTGACTACGCCAATTATGCCTAATGGAATAGGCTCATAATGTCCTTATTCCACCGGGACATGTTCACCGCAAGAGTTTACAGAATTGTTAATAAACTGCCAACCGCGGTGCCCTGAATGTTACAAAAAGGCCGGCATTTGCCGGCCTTTTGCGCGTTTTACATAACCAGACGACGAATATCTGACAGCATATTGCCAACAATGGTAATGAAACGTGCCCCATCTGCACCGTCAATAACCCGGTGATCGAAGGACAGAGAGATTGGCATCATCAGACGCGGTGCAAACTCTTTACCGTTCCATACTGGCTCCATCGCTGACTTCGACACGCCAAGGATGGCCACTTCTGGCGCGTTAACGATCGGCGCAAAGTGGGTGGTTCCCAGGCCGCCAAGGCTGGAGATGGTGAAACAGCCGCCCTGCATATCGCCAGCGGTCAGTTTGCCATCGCGCGCCTTTTTAGAGATCGCCATCAGCTCACGAGACAGCTCGGTGATGCCCTTTTTGTTCACGTCTTTAAACACCGGAACAACCAGGCCATTTGGCGTATCAACTGCCACACCGATGTTGATGTACTTTTTCAACGTCAGCTTCTGCGCATCTTCAGACAGTGAACTGTTGAAGCGTGGCATCTGCTCAAGCGCCGCAGCGACCGCTTTCATGATGAAGACAACAGGTGTGTATTTCACATCCAGTTTACGCTTCTCAGCTTCGGCGTTCTGTTGTTTACGGAAGGCTTCCAGCTCGGTGATATCGGTTTTATCAAAGTGCGTAACGTGCGGGATCATCACCCAGTTACGGCTCAGGTTCGCACCCGAGATTTTCTGGATACGGCCCAGTTCCACTTCTTCGATTTCACCAAACTTGCTGAAGTCAACCTTCGGCCATGGCAGCATGCCGGGCAGGCCACCACCGCTGGCAGCGGCTGGCGCGGCTTCTGCACGTTTCACCGCATCTTTCACGTAAGCCTGAACGTCTTCTTTCAGGATACGGCCCTTACGGCCCGTGCCTTTCACCTTCGCCAGATTCACGCCGAATTCACGTGCCAGACGACGAATGACCGGCGTGGCATGTACATAGGCATCGTTCTCGGCAAACTCACCTTTGCTGTCTGCTTTCGCAGCAGCAGGAGCCGCAGGCTTAGATTCCGCCGCCGCCGCTGGCGCAGGTGCGGCCTCTTTTTTGGCAGCCGGTGCAGCGGCTGGCGCTGCGCCTTCCACTTCAAACACCATAATCAGCGAGCCGGTGCTGACTTTATCGCCAGTAGCGATTTTCAGCGCTTTGACCGTACCGGCGAAAGGTGCAGGAACTTCCATCGATGCTTTATCGCCTTCCACCACAATCAGTGACTGCTCAGCCTCGACTTTATCGCCCACCTTCACCAGCACGTCGGTGACTTCGACTTCATCGCCACCGATATCCGGTACATTGACGTCTTTTGCGCCAGCCGCTGCTGCTGGCGCAGCCGCCGCGTCTTCTTTTACTTCTGGCTTAGCATCAGCAGCAGGCGCAGCGCCTTCTGCTTCAAATACCATGATGTGAGAACCGGTATTCACTTTATCGCCGGTGGTAATAATGATCTCTTTCACCACGCCCGCGAACGGCGCCGGAACTTCCATCGATGCTTTGTCGCCTTCAACCACAATCAGCGATTGCTCAGCTTCTACCTTGTCGCCCACTTTTACCAGGATCTCGGTGACTTCAACTTCGTCGCCGCCGATATCCGGTACGTTAACGTCTTTGCTGGCGCTGGCGCTGGCAGGTGCAGCGGCTGGCGCTGCGTCTGCTTTTTTCTCCTGCGCTGGCGCGGGTGCGGCTTCTGCAGCATCGTCTGCGTCAAACATCATGATCAGCGAGCCGGTTTCTACTTTGTCGCCGGTCGCGATTTTGATCTCTTTCACCACACCGGCCTGCGGCGAGGGAACTTCCATCGAGGCTTTATCGCCTTCCACGGTGATCAGCGACTGCTCGGCTTCCACCTTGTCGCCAACCTTGACCAGAATTTCGGTGACTTCAACTTCGTCTGACCCGATATCTGGTACCTTGATTTCAATAGCCATTACTCTGTTACCTCTTAAGCCAGACGCGGGTTAACTTTATCGGCATCGATCTTGAACTTCACGATCGCATCCGCCACGACTTTCTTATCGATTTCGCCACGTTTAGCCAGTTCACCCAGCGCGGCAACCACAACGTAAGATGCATCCACTTCAAAGTGGTGACGCAGATTTTCACGGCTGTCAGAGCGGCCAAAACCATCCGTACCCAGCACGCGGTAATCGCTTGACGGCACATAGCTGCGAACCTGCTCAGCAAACAGCTTCATGTAGTCGGTTGACGCCACGGCAGGTGCTTCGTTCATCACCTGAGCGATGTAAGGCACGCGAGGTGCTTCCGTTGGATGCAGCATGTTCCAGCGCTCACAATCCTGACCATCGCGGGCCAGTTCGGTGAACGAGGTAACGCTGTAAACGTCTGAACCGATGCCGTAATCGTTCGCCAGGATCTGGGCAGCTTCACGTACATGGCGCAGAATAGAGCCTGAGCCCAACAGCTGAACTTTACCTTTGCTACCGTCCACGGTTTCCAGCTTATAGATACCTTTACGGATACCTTCCTCGGCACCTTTCGGCATCGCTGGCATGTGGTAGTTTTCGTTCAGCGTGGTGATGTAGTAATAGATATTTTCCTGCGCTTCGCCGTACATACGGACCAGGCCATCATGCATGATGACGGCTACTTCGTAGGCATATGACGGATCGTAGGAGATACAGTTTGGAATTGTCAGAGACTGAATATGGCTGTGACCATCTTCATGCTGCAAACCTTCACCGTTCAATGTGGTACGGCCTGATGTACCGCCGACCAGGAAGCCGCGTGCCTGTTGGTCGCCCGCCAGCCACATCAGATCGCCAATACGCTGGAAGCCGAACATCGAATAATAGATGTAGAACGGAATCATCGGCAGATTGTTGGTGCTGTAAGAGGTCGCCGCCGCCAGCCAGGATGAACCTGCGCCCAGCTCGTTGATCCCTTCCTGCAAAATCTGACCTTTCTCGTCTTCTTTATAGTAAGCCACCTGCTCGCGGTCCTGCGGCGTGTACTGCTGACCGTTCGGGCTGTAGATACCAATCTGACGGAACAGACCTTCCATACCGAAAGTACGTGCTTCATCAGCAAGAATCGGTACCAGGCGGTCTTTGATCGACTTGTTCTTCAGCATCACATTCAGGGCACGCACAAATGCGATAGTGGTCGAGATCTCTTTGTTCTGCTCTTCAAGCAGCGCACCGAACTCTTCCAGCGCTGGCATTTCCAGCTTTTCAGTGAACTTCGGCTGGCGTGATGGCAGGTAACCGCCTAACTTCTCACGCTGGCCGTGCAGGTAGTTGTACTCTTCAGAGCCTTTATCGAAGGTGATGTAAGGCAGAGATTCGATCTTGTCGTCTTCTACCGGCACGTTGAAGCGATCGCGGATGTAGCGAACGCCATCCATGTTCATCTTCTTGACCTGGTGCGCGATGTTTTTACCTTCGGCCGTGTCGCCCATACCATAACCTTTAATGGTATGTGCCAGAATCAGCACCGGCTTGCCCTTGGTGTCTTGCGCTTTTTTCAGGGCCGCATAGATTTTCTTCGGATCGTGACCGCCGCGGTTCAGTGACCAGATCTCATCGTCTGACCAGTCTTTCACCAGGGCTGCGGTTTCCGGATATTTGCCGAAGAAGTGCTCACGTACATAAGCGCCGTCGCGGGATTTAAAGGTCTGGTAGTCGCCATCAACGGTTTCGTTCATCAGCTGGATCAGCTTACCGCTGGTGTCATTGCGTAGCAGTTCGTCCCAACGGCCACCCCAGATAACCTTGATCACTTCCCAGCCAGCACCGGCAAAAATGCCTTCCAGCTCATTGATGATCTTACCGTTACCGGTTACCGGTCCATCCAGGCGCTGCAGGTTACAGTTGATGATGAAGACCAGGTTATCCAGTTTTTCACGGGTGGCGATGGTAATCGCACCTTTCGATTCTGGCTCATCCATCTCGCCGTCGCCCAGGAAGGCATAAACGGTCTGGCCCGACGTCTCTTTCAGGCCACGGTGTTCCAGATATTTCAGGAATTTAGCCTGATAAATTGCATTCAGTGGACCCAGGCCCATTGAGACGGTCGGGAACTGCCAGAATTCCGGCATCAGTTTTGGATGCGGATAAGAAGACAGACCTTTACCGTCGACTTCCTGACGGAAGTTATCCATCTGCTCTTCAGTCAAACGACCTTCAAGGAAGGCACGTGAGTAAATGCCTGGCGAAATGTGGCCCTGGAAGTAAACCAGATCACCGCCATCTTTTTCGCTGCGCGCCCGGAAGAAGTGGTTAAAGCACACTTCATAAATGGTGGCGGAAGACTGGAAGGAGGAGAGGTGACCACCCAGTTCCAAATCTTTTTTCGATGCACGCAGCACTGACACGATGGCGTTCCAGCGGATGGCGGAACGGATACGACGTTCAAGTGAGGTGTTGCCCGGATAGTCCGGTTCATCTTCAACGGCAATAGAGTTGATGTAGTTACTGATTGCGGCAGCACCGCCAGCAACTTTCACACCGCCTTTGCGGGCTGCACTCAGTACCTGATCAATCAGATACTGTGCACGTTCAACACCTTCTTCACGGATGACCGATTCGATCGCCTGTAGCCAGTCACGAGTTTCAATCGGATCCACGTCATTGTGTAAACGTTCTGACATGGGGGGTATTCCTTATCTGTGTCTAATACGTTGAAAAATCGGGAGCCTGTTAACGTCAGGGAGACAGGCTCGTCGCACATGTCCGCACGATCTTTGCCGCACGTTATTCCTTACGTTGCTGTAAACGACGCAGGGAGCGTTCTCGACGGCTCTGCTCCCGACTTCTGTCCAGCAAGATTTCCTCAATGAACGCCAGGTGACGGTGTGAAGCCTCGCGTGCTTGTTCCGGCTCACGAGCCACAATCGCCTCAAAAATTCTGGCGCGGTGACCGCTCACTTTCGCCAGCATTTCCCGGCGCGAGTAGAGCAATTCAAAATTCTGTCGAACGTTCTGTTCCAGCATAGGGCCCATTGATCGTAGCAAATGCAAAAGCACGACATTATGGGCGGCTTCTGTGACAGCGATCTGATACTTCATCACTGCGTCTGCTTCAGCGTCGAGATCGCCGCTGTCCTGCGCCTGCTGTATATGAAGATGACAGTCGCGAATACGCTGTAAATCTTCTTCTGTGCCACGCAGTGCGGCATAGTAAGCCGCGATACCTTCTAAAGCATGGCGCGTTTCCAACAGGTCAAACTGAGATTCCGGATGTTCTGCGAGAAGCTCAACGAGAGGATCGCTCATGCTCTGCCAGAGATGCTTCTGTACGAATGTTCCGCCGCCCTGACGGCGAAGTAACAATCCTTTCGCTTCTAAACGCTGGATTGCCTCGCGGAGAGACGGACGTGAAACATCGAATTGTTTGGCGAGTTCGCGCTCGGGAAGCAACTTCTCTCCCGGCTGAAGCGTCCCTTCCATGATCAGGGATTCAAGTTGCTGCTCAATTGCATCGCAGAGTTTGGGTTGACGAATCTTACTGTAAGCCATCTTCCCTTCTTAAATGTGCCTGTCTGACAAAGTAAATTGGTAATACCAATTCAAAAAAGGTGCCCGTAAAGTAACAAAGTATTCACCTTGTGTCTATACGGCATCTGTGACATTAAAGTGAAGGAATGCGGCGTGGCTGCCATAACTGTAGAGTTAAAAAGTGGAAAGCCGGGCGTTAGCGGAATGTTAATTTTTTTAACTTTTACTAAAAATTACATAACGTCGGCAGTTAAACCGATTTAGCTGGCTGTGCGGTTTTTGACCGAGCCGGAGCCTTTTTCTTTATCGCCAATCGCTATGGATTCCACCCGGTTGCTTCTTTTTCAGGCAACTCGTGACCGCTAAAGCGAAAGCAGGTGCAAAGCCCTGCGCTTATCACTATTCTGGTCCCCAGGTTACAACTGGCTTCATTACGCAAGTCAGATACCCTAAAAATATCAGTCGTTAATGTAATCAATTCTTTACAGTCAGCTTGCACTGCAGCGAAGAATAACAACATCACGAGGTGTGTATGGAACAACAGCACGGCGAATCGCTGAAGCGCGGTTTAAAAAACCGCCATATTCAGTTGATTGCCCTGGGTGGTGCAGTGGGAACCGGCCTGTTTCTGGGCAGCGCGTCGGTCATCAAATCGGCAGGGCCAGCCGTTATTTTAGGCTATGCCATTGCCGGATTTATCGCTTTTTTAATTATGCGCCAACTTGGTGAAATGGTGGTTGAAGAGCCGGTAGCCGGTAGCTTCAGTCATTTCGCCTATAAATACTGGGGTAACTTTGCTGGTTTTGCATCGGGCTGGAACTACTGGGTTCTGTATGTGCTGGTGGCGATGGCCGAGTTGAGTGCCGTCGGTAAATATATTCAGTTCTGGTGGCCTGATTTTCCTACCTGGGCCTCAGCCGCGATCTTCTTTGTGCTGATCAATGCCGTTAACCTGACCAACGTAAAAGTGTTTGGTGAGATGGAATTTTGGTTCGCCATTATCAAGGTGATTGCGGTTATTGCGATGATCCTGTTCGGCGGCTGGCTGCTGTTTAGCGGTACGGGCGGTCCACAGGCAACCGTGCGCAACCTGTGGGAGCACGGCGGCTTTCTGCCTAATGGCCTGGGCGGACTGGTGATGGTCATGGCGATTATCATGTTTTCGTTTGGTGGGCTGGAACTGGTGGGAATTACGGCGGCGGAAGCGGATAACCCGGAAATCACGATCCCTAAGGCGACCAATCAGGTGCTGTGGCGTATCCTGATTTTCTATATCGGCTCGCTGGCGGTACTGCTTTCTTTGATGCCGTGGACGCGCGTAACCGAAGACACCAGCCCTTTCGTGTTTATTTTCCATGAACTGGGCGATGCGATGGTCGCGAATGCCCTGAACGTGGTCATCCTGACGGCCGCTCTGTCGGTCTATAACAGCTGCGTTTACTGTAACAGTCGTATGCTGTTTGGTCTGGCACAGCAGGGAAATGCGCCTAAAGCGCTGCTGAACGTTGACCGTCGCGGCGTGCCGGTGATGAGTATTCTGGTGTCAGCCGTTGCGACTGCCCTGTGTGTGCTGCTCAACTTCCTGATGCCGGGCGAAGCGTTTGGTCTGTTGATGTCGCTGGTCGTTTCTGCGCTGGTTATCAACTGGGCGATGATTAGTCTGGCGCACCTGAAATTCCGTAAAAAGAAAAATCAGCAGGGCGTGACGACCCGCTTTAAGGCCGTTCTGTATCCACTGGGTAACTGGATTTGCCTGGTTTTCCTGGGCGGAATTCTGGTCCTGATGGCGATGACACCCGGCATGGCCATTTCCGTATGGTTAATCCCTGTCTGGCTGCTCATCCTTGCTGTTGGTTATGTAGTTAAAAATAAAACGCAAAAAGCCTGATGGCGCTGCCCACCCGCGCGCATGTTTAAGCGGGTGGGCAGTCGTTAAACCCGACGCTGTTCACACTTCTCTCTCCATGGCTGTTTTGTCCATCATCGCAACGATTTATTGCCGCTCATCCTGCTGATTAAACATTAATAATCCTTTTCTGTTTAATCCTTCTGCAGGAAACAATAATGACAGGTAAAACGCTCTCGTTCAGAGAAAAGCTGGGCTACGGCATGGGTGATGCCGGATGCAATATGATTGGCGGTGCCGTCATGTTGTTTCTCAGCTATTTCTATACTGATGTGTTTGGCTTAGCCCCGGCATTGGTCGGTGTACTGTTACTCTCTGTCCGGATTCTTGATGCCATCACCGATCCGATAATGGGCGCTATTGCCGACCGCACCAAAAGTCGCTGGGGACGCTTTCGCCCCTGGCTGCTCTGGGTATCGGTGCCCTATGTCATATTCAGTGTGCTGATGTTTACCACACCTGACTGGAGCTACCACAGCAAGGTTATTTGGGCGTTTGTCACCTATTTTTTCATGTCCCTGACCTACACTGCGATTAATATCCCCTATTGCTCGCTGGGCGGCGTGATTACCAACGATCCCGGTGAGCGCGTGTCCTGTCAGTCCTATCGCTTTGTGATGGTGGGCATTGCTACGTTGATCCTCTCACTGTCACTGCTGCCCATGGCTGAGTGGTTTGGTGGCGAGAATAAAGCGCGCGGCTATCAAATGGCGATGGGCCTACTGGCGCTGGTGGGATTAGCGATGTTCCTGTTCTGTTTCGCCAACGTCCGTGAACGTATTCACCCTGCCGTGCCGACAAATGAAGATCTGAAACACGATTTGCGTGACGTGTGGAAGAATGATCAGTGGGTGCGCATCCTGCTGCTGACGTTCTGCAACGTCTGCCCTGGGTTTATTCGTATGGCGGCAACCATGTACTACGTCACCTGGGTGATGGGCCAAACCCCTCACTTTGCTACGCTGTTTATCAGCCTTGGTGTGGTGGGCATGATGCTTGGCAGTACGCTGGCAAAAGTGCTGACCGATCGTTGGTGTAAGCTGAAGGTCTTTTTCTGGACCAATATTGCCCTCGCGTTGTTCTCCAGTGGTTTTTACTGGCTCGATCCGCACGCCACCGTCACGGTGGTCATCGCCTACTTCCTGCTGAATATCCTGCATCAGATTCCTTCGCCTTTGCATTGGTCCCTTATGGCCGATGTGGATGACTACGGTGAGTGGAAAACCGGCAAGCGCATTACCGGCATCAGCTTTTCCGGCAACCTGTTCTTCCTCAAGGTGGGCCTGGCGGTCGCAGGTGCCATGGTTGGTTTTCTGCTCTCGGCTTACGGCTACGATGCCGGAGCGGAACAGCAATCCGCGCATGCCATCAGTGGGATCGTGCTGCTGTTTACCGTTATTCCGGGCATCGGTTATTTGATTACCGCCGGCGTAGTGCGGCTGATGAAAGTGGATCGCAGCTTAATGCAAACCATCCAACGCGATCTTGCCCTGCGCCGTACAGCGGTACAGACGGGACACAATCAACACACCAGCGAGATCCAGACGGGAGCAGTGAAATGAGCGAGAACTGGCCTAACCCTTTTATCGAACGACGTGCCGATCCTTTTATCCTGCGCCATGGAGAGCACTATTACTTCATTGCTTCCGTACCGGAATACGATCGTCTGGAAATCCGTCGTGCCAGCACGTTGATGGGCTTACGCAACGCAGAGCCGGTTGTGGTATGGCAAAAGCCTGATATCGGCCCCTTTAGCGAGTTGATTTGGGCACCGGAGCTGCACCATATTGATGGTCAGTGGGTCATCTATTTTGCCGCAGCCCCTTCACGCGACATCAAAGACGGACTGTTCCAGCACCGCATGTACGCACTGGTCTGCGACGATGCGGATCCCCTCAGCGGCAGCTGGCAGCCTGCACGCCAGGTTTTAAGCCACATCGACAGTTTCTCGCTGGACGCCACTCACTTCGTTCATCAGGGCAAAAACTGGTATTTATGGGCGCAGAAAGATCCCAGCATTCCGGGTAATTCCAACCTCTACCTTGCGGAGTTGCGCAATCCGTGGACGCTAAAAGGTAAGCCGGTGATGCTGAGCCGCCCGGAATACGAATGGGAGTGCGCGGGCTTTAGTGTTAATGAAGGGGCGGCAGCGATTGTGCATGGCGATCGGCTTTTCATTACGTATTCGGCCAGCGCAACGGATGAAAATTACTGTATGGGCCTGCTGTCTATTCAGCGTGACGCCGATCCGTTGAACGCGCTAGCCTGGCAAAAGTCAGCGCGACCGGTATTCTCGACCAGTTGGGAAAATCGCCAGTACGGGCCAGGGCACAGTTGCTTTACACAGGATGAAAGCGGACGCGATCTGCTGGTCTACCATGCGCGCAACTATACGGAAATTGAAGGGGACCCTCTGTGGGATGGTAATCGTCACACGCGCCTGAAATATGTACACTGGCGAGAAGATGGCACACCGGATTTTGGCGTGCCACCTGCCGATCACACCAGCGTGCCGTAGATGGTCAGGAGCGCCACCACCACGACTAACACCAGCGAAATACGCTTCGCCAGCGCCACCGCAACACGTGGCGTAGCGACCTTATCGCTGTGTGGATCGCGGGCCAGGGAAAACTGCGCCAGCGTGGTTAGCACATGGTACTGAGAGCGGTGCCTGTCGGTTAATGATGCAAACCAGGCAGGTAACGCCTTCTCTCCGTGGCCGAGCAGCGCATAGGCTACGCCCGCCAGCCGCACCGGAATCCAGTCAACCAGATGCAAAATGCTGTCCACGCCGGATTGCGCACGCGCCATCGGCGTACAGTGTTTTGCCAGCCAGCTTTGCCAGGCCCGTAAAAAAGCGTAACCCACCAGCAAAACCGGGCCCCACGCACCTCCCACCACAAACCAGAACATCGGTGCCAGATAAAAACGGAAGTTAATCCAGATGAGGGCGTTTTGTAACTCACGTAAAAATTCGCGTTCACTGCATTCAACCGGCACGCCGTGGATCAGGGTTAATTCTGCTGCCATTGCCTGATGCGCTGCGGCTTCATCACGGCTCGCGGCCTGCAGATAGGCATGATAATGCTGACGCACCACACCGGCACCGATGCACAATAATCCCACGACAATCCAGAACACGAGTTGAGGGATACCAAACAGAATGCCTTTCAGGCTCCATACCACCAGCGCGGTCAGCACCATCACCACAAACAGCATCAACAGGGTGCGCATAACAGAAAAGTGCCGACGACCGCGGAAAAAGGGCTCAAGCCGATGATCCAGTTGCCAGTGCTCCCCCAGCTTAAACAGCCGCTCCCAACCTAAAACCAGTAACAAGGTAAATAACGTCATAGTTACTCCAGATAAATCATGATTTTCGTTGCTGTAACCGCTGCTGATAATAGGTCCAGTCAAACGCCGGGCCGGGATCGGTTTTACGCTCCGGTGCGATATCACTGTGTCCGGTAATGCGGGCAGGCGTTATCGGATAGTGCTGCATCAAGATTTGCGTGATCTGATGCAGAGCCTGGTATTGCGCTTCGGTATAGGGTTCAACATCCGTTCCTTCCAGCTCAATGCCAATGGAAAAATCGTTGCAGTTTTCCCGTCCTGCAAACTGCGATATCCCCGCGTGCCAGGCGCGCTGGTCAAAGGGCACATACTGCACAATCTCGCCATCACGCCGAATTAAGCAGTGTGCGGCGACGCGTAAATGGGCGATATCAGCAAAGTAAGGATGGGCGTCTGAAGGCAGTGTGCCCGTGAACAGTTTATCGATCCACGGGCCGCCATATTCACCCGGCGGCAGGCTAATATTATGAATAACCAGAAGAGAAGGTGCTTCGTTATGCGGCCGCGCATTATAGTGCGGTGACGGCACCTGTCGCACACCGGTCAGCCATCCTTTTTCTAATTTCATACTGGTTTCTCATCGCGGAATCGGTTTGAGAATAACATGAATTCTAAGGGATTATTGCGCCAAAATGCGCCGCGACCTACGCACCGAAACTGTTTTGTTAAGTATACTAAACAAAACACCGTTCAGGACTGGCACCGCTGTATTATTCAGGATATGGTAATCACACTGTTATCTGACTTTTGCTGGAGCTGAACGCTATGTCTGTGCGTCGCTATGATCCTGACAGTCGCCACAAGGCGCTGCTTGAACGTATTGAAAATGATATTCCTGAAACGGTTGCACGCGCATTACAGGAAGATCTTGGCGGTGAGATAGACAGCGATCGGGATATTACCGCGCAGCTGTTGCCTGCCGAAAGCCGGGCCCATGCCCAGGTCATTACCCGAGAAGCCGGTGTTTTTTGTGGTAAACGCTGGGTGGAAGAGGTCTTTAACCAGTTGGGTACCTATGACGCACTGACCTGGCATGTTGAAGATGGACAACCCGTTATCGCGGATCAGCGGTTGTTTGACATTGAGGGCCCCGCTCGCCTGCTGCTCACTGCCGAGCGTACTGCCCTAAACTTTGTGCAAACGCTGTCGGGCGTGGCCACTGAAGTCAGCCGCTATGTCGCGCTGCTGGAAGGCACACAGACACAGCTTCTGGATACGCGTAAAACCGTACCGGGGCTACGTACGGCCTTAAAGTATGCCGTACTGTGCGGCGGGGGCAGCAATCACCGCCTTGGGCTGTCTGATGCTTTTTTAATTAAAGAGAACCATATTATTGCCAGTGGATCGATTCGCCAGGCGGTGGAAAAAGCCTTTTGGCTCTATCCGGATGTCCCGGTGGAAGTGGAAGTCGAGTCGTTAAAGGAGCTACAGGAAGCCCTTGAGGCGGCAGCCGATATCATCATGCTGGACAACTTTACGCTGGATGAGATGCGCGAAGCGGTGACGGTAACGGCAGGTCGCGCGCTGCTGGAGGTCTCCGGCAATGTCACTGATACGACACTCCGCCAAATCGCCCAGACCGGTGTGGACTATATTTCCGTCGGTGCACTGACCAAACATGTGCGTGCCCTCGATCTTTCCATGCGCTTTCAAGCGAGCTAATGGTTTTCGCCGTGCCGCTGGCACGGCCTGTTTTGTGCAGTTTCTTCCACTGTTTAAGCTGTATTGCTGTAATCCGCTTTCTTTCCTGCCTGCGCTTTTCCACTCTCCTGATCTGCTGCTGTTATCGCCGCCACAGGCTTTTTACACTGCGGCCTTCTTACACAGGAGGCAATGGAATGATCTATCAACGTGGTTTCACGCTGGTTGAATTAATGATTGTGGTTGGCATCGTGGCAATTCTCAGCGCTATTGGGCTGCCTGCTTATCAAAACTATCTGCAGCGCGCCGCGCTAACCGACATGTTGCAAACGATGGTGCCCTTTAAGACAGCCGTTGAACTGTGTGCCATTGAGCGCGGCGGTCCTGATCAGTGCCAGGCCGGGCAACGCGGTATTCCGCAGGGAACCACATCGCGTTATGTGTCGGCCATCACCGTGGTCAACGGCATGATTACCCTGACCGGGCAGGAAAGCCTTAACGGATTAAGCGTTGAGATGCTCCCCGTATGGGACAGCACCCAGGGCACCATCGTGTGGCAGCGCACCTGTACCAGCAATAACACGACTCTGCGTGATAACTGTCAGGAACAATTCCGCTTTGCCGATCGGGGAGGCGCATATGCAAAAACCTGATGATGCGATTAGGCTGATCTGCCAGCGCTACAGAGCGATTGTCCTCGATCACAATACGACCCACTTACGCCTTGCCGTTGCCGAAAGCATTCCGGCGGGCCTGCTTGAAGCCTTACAGTTTGCCAGCCCGTGTAAAACCGAAGTGGAATGCTGGCCACAGGCCCGACTGGAACAGTTTGAATCGACGAATAAACCACTAATGGCAAAAGAAAAAGCGCCAGGGGAATCGACGATTGATGCCGCCAGTCAGCTTTTGCGCCAGGCTACACTGCGTCGTGCGTCGGATATTCATATCGAACCTTACCAGAACGGCTTGCGTATTCGCCTGCGCATTGACGGGGTCCTGCATCCCCTGCCCCCGCAGTTTGATACGCAACCGGCTGCACTGCTGGCGCGGCTGAAAATTCTGGCCGGTCTGGATATTGCCGAACGGCGCCTGCCTCAGGATGGGCAATTTAGTTGTGATATTGACGGCAGGTCGGCCTCTTTTCGGCTCTCAACCTTGCCCATTCAGGGCGGCGAAAAAGCCGTGGTACGCCTGCTGCAGAGTGAAGGTGCCGCGTTGTCACTGGATAAGCTGGGACTGCCTGCCGCGCAGCTACGCCTGCTGACCTCATCACTGATGCAGCCGCAAGGGCTGATTCTGGTAACAGGCCCAACCGGTAGCGGCAAAACCTTTACGCTTTATAGCGGGCTGAGCGCCATCAACCAGCCGGATAAGAACCTTTGCAGCGTGGAAGATCCTGTTGAGATCCCGCTTCCGGGTATCAACCAGACCCAGATTAATCCAAAGTATGGCCTTGATTTCAACCGCGTGTTACGCGCTCTGCTTCGCCAGGATCCTGACGTCATCATGGTGGGTGAAATACGTGATGGTGAGACGGCGGAAATTGCCGTTAAGGCAGCGCAAACCGGTCATCTGGTTCTCTCGACCCTGCACACCAACTCGACGGCGGAAACGTTGACTCGCTTACGTCAAATGGGCATTCCGGGCTATCTGCTGGGTTCGGCACTCCGCCTGATCGTTGCACAACGGCTGGTAAGACGCTTGTGCCCTCGCTGCCGCGAACCGGCGCAGGCGGTGGCCCACTTTCCTGCGTCACTCTGGCCTGGTACCTTACAAACCTGGCGAGCACCGGGTTGCGATCACTGCTTTTCGGGTTATTTTGGTCGGCTGGCCTTATTTGAATTACTGCCCGTTACGGCAAAGTTACAAAACGCCATCGCCGCCGAAATGCCGGTCGAAGGCTTACTGGACCTGGCCAAACAGCAGGGCATGCGCACCCTGATGACATCCGGTCTGGAAGCCGTCAGCCGCGGTGAAACCTCGCTGGAAGAGATGCAGCGCGTGATCGGACTGGATAATGACTAGCCTCTGTTTGTATCGCTGGCATGCGGTAGACAGCAGCGGAAGGTTGCAAACAGGCCACCACCTTGCACCTGACTGCGACAGGCTGTTTTCTGATCTGGCGCAACGTCATTTACTGCCCGTGAGCTGGAAACGGGAAAAAGTGATACGCCGAAGTGACTGGAAGTGGCAGCATAAAATCGATTTGATTCGCCAGCTCGCCACGCTGCTTAAGGCGGGCCTTCCTCTGTCACAGAGCCTGAGCCTCCTTGCTGAAGGGCATCCTCAGGCAGCCTGGCGCGCCCTGATGCTGGCTTTGCAACATCACGTGTTAGCAGGCGAGCCCTTTTCCCACGCCTTGCGTCAGTGGCCGCAAATATTTCCGCCGCTTTATCCCGCCCTGATGGAGGTTGGTGAGCTGACCGGTCAGTTGGACATCTGCTGCGAACAACTGGCACAGCAGCAAACGCGCCAGCAACATTTACGGGACAAGGTGATTAAAGCGCTGCGTTATCCGCTGTTTATCCTGGCCGTCGCGCTGGCTGTCACCTGCGGCATGCTGCTGTTTGTCTTGCCGGAGTTTGTTTCGGTGTATGCCTCCTTTGACGCCCCCTTGCCTGCTTTCACCGCTGCTGTTATTACGCTCTCTGAGATATTGCAGGCATGGGGATTACCGTTAACTGGGTTGGTTATTCTGCTGGCCGTGGGAGGGCAACAGTGGCGTCGGCACGCTGAAAACTGGCAGCGTCGCGAGCAGCGAGCTTTGCTGCGCATTCCCGTGATCGCCGGACTATGGCGGGGAAGTCAACTGACACAAATCTACAGTGTTTTGCAGTTGACGCAGCAGGCAGGACTGACGCTGCTGCAAGGGCTTGAGGCGGCAAAGGTCACGCTCTCCTCGCTGCTGTGGCGGGAAGCTATCGAGGCACTTCAGCATCATATTGCTCAGGGCAATCCTCTGCACCAGGCGCTGAACAATCATCCCTTATTTAGCCCACTCTGCAGTCAGTTGATTCGCGTAGGTGAAGAAGCAGGCGCACTGGATGTGATGCTGGTACGTCTGGCTGAATGGCATGAAGGACAGACGCTGACGCGTGCTGATAATCTTGCGGCCTCGCTGGAGCCCATCATGATGGTGGTGATTGGCGGCATTGTGGGCACATTGGTGATTGCCATGTACTTACCCGTGTTTGGATTAGGAGAAGCGATGCAGTAAAGGCGCAGCCTCACCCTTACTGCATGCACAACAGGTTGCCTTAACGGGTAAAGGTTCGGTTTTCCTGCTCGGCTACCCGGATAAAGGTCGTGCGTTTGGTTAACTCTTTCAGACGCTCAGCGCCAACATACGTACAGGCAGAACGGAGACCGCCGAGAATGTCACGAAGGGTTTCCTCCACCGGCCCGCGTAACGGCAGCTTCACCGTTTTTCCCTCTGCCGCGCGGTATTCTGCGACGCTACCGGCATGACGTTTCATTGCCGACTCTGAGCTCATGCCGTAAAACAGCATGAAACGCTCGCCATTTTCTTCGACGATCCGGCCCTCACACTCATCATGCGCGGCCAGCATACCACCCAGCATGACGAAATCTGCTCCGCCGCCAAAGGCTTTCGCGATATCGCCCGGTACGCTACAACCCCCGTCGCTGACAATTTGCCCGCTCAGGCCATGGGCCGCATCGGCGCACTCAATGACCGCAGAGAGCTGTGGATAGCCTACGCCGGTTTTGACGCGCGTGGTGCACACCGAGCCGGGCCCAATGCCGACCTTAACGATGTCTGCACCAGACAGGATTAACTCTTCCACCATCTCGCCGGTCACCACGTTCCCTGCACAGATCGTTTTACCAGGGAAGGTTTCCCGGGCGCGCTTCAGGAAATCGACAAAGTGTTCAGAATAGCCATTGGCGACGTCGATGCAGATGAACTGCAACTCGTCGGAGATCGCCATAATCGCGATCAGTTTATTGAGATCGGCATCCGAGGTCCCGGTAGAAACCATCACATACTTCAGCACTGCACTCGGTACGCGTTGCACGAATGTCCGCCATTCCTCTACGCTGTAATGCTTGTGCACAGCCGTCAGAATATTAAAACCGGCCAGCGCCTCCGCCATCAGAAAGGTGCCAACGGTATCCATATTGGCGGCGATAACCGGCACACCGCTCCAGCTAAGACCGGAATGCTTAAAGGTAAAGCTGCGATCCAGCTCAACCTGAGAACGGCTTTTCAGCGTTGAGCGCTTGGGGCGAATCAATACATCTTTAAATCCCAGTTTCAAATCTTCTTCAATGCGCATACATCCTGTCCTGGTAAGAGGTTATAAACTGTCGTGCATGAAGCCATCACGGTTCCCGCGATCTCATGATACGCGCCATTCCAGCCGCAACAAGACTGCGAATTTCACTTTATTTACGCTACAATCCATTAAATTCAACTGCGTATTTTTGTTGTGACCCAGCGCGCATATTTATCCTGTGATGACGCGTGACCGGCGTGATACTGAGCGACTAAGAGAGTTTGTGTGAGAGATTCCCCCTACACTGTGGCGCTGACTGGCGGAATTGGCAGCGGCAAAAGTACCATTGCCGAGTATTTTGCTGCGTCAGGTGTCGATATCATTGATGCGGATGTCATTGCTCGTGAAGTCGTCGAGCCAGGCACGCCCGCTCTTCAGGCTATTATCGCTCGCTATGGCGACGCTATTGTGAACGAACAGGACGCACTACATCGCTCACGTTTAAGAGAGATCATTTTTGCCACGCCCGATGAAAAACGCTGGTTAGACGCGCTGCTTCACCCTCTGATCAATGCACGCACCCAGCAGCTTAAAGCGCAGGCCGTTTCGCCCTATGTTTTGTGGGTGGTGCCTTTGCTGGTTGAAAATCAGCTGCAGCGGCAGGCCGATCGCGTGCTGGTCGTCGATACCGATGAAGAGACGCAGCTTAAACGCACGCTGCAGCGCGACAATGTCTCTCTCGATCAGGCTAAACGTATTCTTGCGGCACAGGCCACGCGTCAACAGCGTCTCGCCTGTGCGGACGATATTATTGATAACAGTGGCGCACCTGAAAATGCGCTGCCCCAGGTTGCCCAACTCCATCAGCTTTATCTGAAGCTTGCGGCAGCGAAACAGGATTAACCCATGAGTACAGTCGTTCTGTTTGAACATCCACTGAATGAAAAAATGCGTACCTGGCTGCGCGTGGAATTTTTGATCGACCAGTTGCATGACATTATGCCGTTGGAAAACACCGCGACGGCACTGACTTTTTTCCGCCTGATTGGAGAACTGCTGGATATCTTCGAGCGTGGCGATATGCGCACCGAATTGCTGAAAGAGCTTGAACGCCAGCAAGCGAAACTGCGTGCATGGGCCGATGTGCCCGGCGTAGATATGTCCGTGGTGGATGCATTACGTGACAAGCTGAAAGCGCAGTCTGTTCTGCTTAACAGCGCCCCTCGTATGGGACAGCCATTGCGAGAAGATCGTCTTATCGCCCTGGTTCGCCAACGACTCAGCATTCCCGGCGGATGCTGTAGCTTTGATTTACCCGGCCTGCATATTTGGCTGCATTTGCCCCAGGCGACGCGCGACGCGCAGGTGACACGCTGGATGGAAACCCTTATCCCGTTGCACAGTACCCTGGCGATGCTGCTTGATTTGATTCGCCAGTCGGGAACCTACCGTTTACAAACCAGTTTGAATGGGTTTTATCAGGATAATGCTGAAGGCGCGGATTTATTGCGACTGCAGCTGGAAATGGAGGATGCACTGTATCCTCAGGTTTCGGGCCATAAAAGCCGTTTTGCGATACGTTTTATGCCATTGGACAGCGAGCATGGCGAAGTGCCAGCGCGCCTTAACTTCCAACTGGCCTGTTGTTAGAGGTGAAAATGCAGGAAGAGATAATGACGGTGGAATGCCCGCAGTGCGGTAAAACAGTGATCTGGGATGAACTCAGCCCGTGGCGGCCATTTTGTAGTAAACGCTGTCAGTTAATCGATTTGGGCGAGTGGGCTGCAGAAGAAAAGCGCATTCCCAGCAGCGATGATTTGAATGACAGTGATAACTGGAGCGAAGAAGACCGCTGAGTAATACGGTGGGGCGTGATTGCCCCACCGTATTACAGTTCGTCCGCCACCAGACGCGCTATCAGCTCATGATTCGCTGCCGGAAACTCTTCGGCGACCAGCGCATGTTGTTCGACCCAACGTTGCGGTTGTCCCTCTTTGCCCCAGGGCTCACCTTTCCAGCCTTCCACCAGGAAAAAATGCAGCGTTACGCGCAGATCGTCGTAGGTATGATCTTTCGTGCCAATAGCGCGCGCCTGCGTCACTTCAATACCGGTTTCTTCTAACAGTTCGCGCACTAATCCTTGCTCGGCGCTCTCACCTGCTTCAATTTTTCCGCCGGGGAATTCCCACTTATTGGCCATATACGAGGACGCCGCACGCTGGGCAAGAAAAATCTGTTTACTGGCATTGCGAATGATGCCGACCGCAACCTGCAGGTGCTTCATGAAAATATCCCGGAGAGTGAGTGAAAGAGGGCTGATTCTAAAACATGTTAAGCAGGTTGTTAACCGCTCAGGCGTTCGAATAGCAAACTGAAAGGCAAAAAAAGGAGCCATTGGCTCCTTTTTAGTTCCACAACGTGATCAGGCCAGACGACCGTGACACTGTTTGTATTTTTTACCTGAACCGCACGGGCAAGGATCGTTACGGCCCACTTTACGCTCGCCGCCCTGCTGCGCAACGGACTCCGCCGCCAGGATTTCTTCGCTGGCATGGCTCAACTGCTGTTGTTGTGCCAGGCGCTCGGCCTCTTCACGACGTTGTTGCTCCATCGCTTCGACTTCTTCCGGCATACGAACCTGTACTTTGCTCAGGGTACTGATCACTTCGTACTTGAGCGTTTCCAGCATCGCGGCAAACATGGCGAACGATTCACGCTTATATTCCTGCTTAGGATCTTTTTGTGCATATCCACGTAAGTGGATGCCCTGGCGCAGATAATCCATTGCGGCCAGGTGCTCTTTCCACAACGAGTCCAGCGTTTGCAGCATGACGCCTTTCTCAAAGTTGCGCATCATTTCCGCGCCGACGATCTCTTCTTTTTCCGCATAACTCTCGGCGGCGTGCGTCATGATACGTTCACGCAGCGTCTCTTCATGCAGATCCGGTTCTTTGTCCAGCCATTCGCTAATCGGCAGATCCAGATCGAAATCGTTACGCAGGCGCTCTTCAAGGCCCGGCACATCCCACATTTCTTCCAGCGACTGAGGCGGAATATAGCTGTCGATAATGGATTTATAGACGTCTTCGCGAATACTGTTGATGGTTTCTGACACATCAGACACATCAAGGAGTTCATTACGCTGGCTATAGATAGCACGACGCTGATCGTTGGCCACGTCATCATATTCCAGCAGTTGCTTACGAATATCGAAGTTACGGCTTTCCACCTTACGCTGCGCGTTGGCAATGGCTTTGGTCACCCACGGATGCTCAATGGCCTCGCCAGGTTTCATTCCCAGTTTGCGCATCATGTTGGAAACACGATCCGAGGCAAAGATACGCATCAGCGCATCTTCCATGGACAGGTAGAAGCGTGAAGAACCGGCGTCACCCTGACGACCCGCACGACCACGTAGCTGGTTATCAATACGACGCGATTCGTGACGTTCAGTACCCACGATATGCAGACCGCCCGAAGCCAGCACCGCATCATGGCGAATCTGCCAGGCGGCTTTAATCTCTTCGATTTGCGCATCTGATGGGTTTTCAAGCTCGGCAACTTCTGCGTGCCAGCTACCGCCCAGCATGATATCCGTACCACGGCCCGCCATGTTAGTGGCGATAGTGACAGCACCCGGTTGACCGGCCTGCGCCACGATATCCGCTTCGCGGGCATGGAACTTCGCATTCAGGACATTGTGTTTAATGCCGGCGCGCGTCAGTTCGTTTGATACCACTTCTGATTTTTCAATCGAAATCGTACCGACCAACACCGGCTGTCCGTTGGCCGTACGCTCGCGAATGTCTTCAATGATGGCATCGATCTTCTCTTTCTCGGTCATATAAACCAGATCGGCAAGATCTTTACGCACCATAGGACGGTTGGTCGGCACAACAATGGTATCGAGTTTGTAGATGGAGCTGAATTCAAACGCTTCGGTATCAGCTGTACCGGTCATCCCCGCCAGCTTGTCATAAAGGCGGAAGTAGTTCTGGAAGGTGATAGAAGCCAGGGTCTGGTTTTCGTTCTGAATCTCAACGCCTTCTTTGGCTTCAATCGCCTGATGCAGACCGTCAGACCAGCGACGCCCCTGCATCGTACGACCTGTATGTTCGTCGACAATGACGACTTCATCATCTTTTACAATGTAGTCGACATCGCGCGTGAACAGCGCATGGGCGCGAAGTGCCGCAGTAACATGGTGCATCAGCATGATATTGGTCGGTGAATAAAGTGATTCGCCTTCCACCATAATGCCCTGACTTACCAGCAGTTCTTCTACTTTTACCAGACCGCGCTCGCTCATGTGCGCCTGACGCGCCTTCTCATCGACCCAATAGTCGCCTTCGCCCTGGAAGTTGTCTGAATCTTCCTTTTCCTGGCGAATCAAATGAGGAATGATTTTATTCACTTTGGTGTAAAGTTCTGAGCTGTCTTCGGCCGGACCAGAAATGATCAGCGGCGTACGCGCTTCATCAATCAGGATGGAGTCAACTTCATCCACCAGCGCATAGTGCAGCTTACGCTGTACGCGCTCTTCTGGACTGAACGCCATGTTGTCACGCAGATAGTCAAAGCCGTACTCGTTGTTGGTACCGTAGGTGATGTCTGCTGCATAGGCTTCGCGTTTGGCGACAGAAGGCAGGCCAGACATGTTGATCCCGACGCTCAGGCCAAGAAACTCAAACAACGGACGGTTATTTTCCGCATCACGCTGGGCCAGATAGTCGTTGACGGTGACGACGTGTACGCCCTGGCCGGTTAAGGCATTCAAATAGGCTGGCAGGGTGGCCGTCAGGGTTTTACCTTCACCGGTACGCATCTCTGCGATACAGCGGTTATTCAGCACCATGCCGCCAATCAGCTGCACGTCAAAGTGACGCATGCCAAACACACGTTTACTGGCTTCACGTACGGTTGCAAAGGCTTCGGGGATAAGGCTTTCCAGTGATTCACCTTTTTTCAGGCGCTCACGGAAGAGTACCGTTTTGGCTTTCAGCTCGTCATCGGAGAGCACCTCGAACTCGGGCTCCATCTTGTTGATGATATCAACGTTTTTACGCATGCGGCGCAAAGTACGATCGTTGCTGCTACCAAAAACCTTGGTCAACATTTTGATTAACATAATAAATATATTCTCAATTCAGCCGGAGAGTCCGGACTGCGAAATCTAAATGGGATTAAAAACAAAGAGATTAGCAGAACAATAAAGCGGGTCCGGCACGGATACCGTGCACTTTGCCATGTCCGTCAGAACGCGTCTGTGTCGGAGCGGCAGGAAGAGGTTGCGAGGAGACACGAACCGGGATGCTGGGTTGTGCCGCCTGGGAGGTTAATAATGCATGAAGTGAATCAATCAACGCCAGCTTTTGTGCGGCCAGCGGATGCACCTGCTCTTCCGCCTGCGCCTGCGGCGTTAACGTGAAAGAGAGATGGCGGATAACCGTGCGGATGGCGTGCTGGTGCCAGTAGTCAACCGAGAAACTGGGACGTCGCGAGGCTTCCTGAAGACGAATCAAATGGTCAAAACGAACGGCATTGCCGATAAACAGGCTACTGGCGGAAGATTCTGATGCGGTATTGAGTTCAGCCGTTTGCGCACACGCTGGCAAGCCAAGACTGGCCGCCACCATTCCGAGAAGGAAATGAGGCCAGAAATAGCGTCTACCTAATTGTCGCCAGCGTAGAAGGATTCCGATCACAATTGTTCCATTGCGCATAACATTTTAATTATTCACCGCGGTTTTCAGCAGCATGCAGCCTGTAAAAGCGCCAGAGATAGTAACACTAATGTGGCGCGGCGACACCTGGGATTAGCGCAACAACGGGAGAAATCGCGCGCGATTGTGCAGCAATTCAGCAATTGTTTGCTTTGACGTAGGAATGCTATCGCAACAGGCGGAGATTAACAGCGAGGCAATAAAAAACGGCTGGTGCCACTGACCGGAGAGAGTGTCAGCACAGCCAGCCGTTTCACGTTCTGAACGGATTTAAGCCAGAACCAAATTTGGTGCTTTGAACGCCAGTGGCAATTCAGCTTCGTCTTCGAAGGTTGCCCATTCCCAGGCTTCCTGCTTAGCCAAAACGGCCTGCAGCAGTTTGTTGTTCAGCGCATGGCCTGATTTGAACGCGGTGAACGCGCCAATAATATTGTGGCCGCACATAAACAGATCGCCGATAGCATCCAGCATTTTGTGACGCACGAACTCGTCTTCAAAACGCAGGCCTTCTTCATTAAGCACGCGGAAATCATCAAGGCCAATCGCACAATCTAAACTACCGCCCAGGCACAGGCCTTTAGACTGCAGATATTCGATTTCACGCATGAAGCCAAAAGTACGTGCACGGCTAATCTGACGAACAAACGCTTCGGCAGAGAATTTCATCTGGTAGCGCTGAGAGCTGGAATCGATAGCCGGGTGTTTGAAATCGATAGTGAAATCAAGCGAGAAACCGTTATAAGGTTTGATCTCTGCCCATTTGTCACCGTCTTCAACACGCACAGTCTGCTTAACACGCACAAATTTCTTGGCGCTGCTGAGCTGCTCGATACCTGCATCCATCAGCAGATAGATGAAAGGCGCTGCACTGCCGTCCATAATCGGGATTTCTGGCGCATCAACTTCGACAATGATGTTATCGATGCCCAGACCTGCCAGTGCGGCATTTAAGTGTTCAACTGTCGAAATACGCACGCCTTCATCGTTCACCAGGCAGGTGCTCAGCATGGTGTCGCGCACGTATTTTGCATCAGCCGGAAAATCAACCGGTGGATTCAAGTCAGTGCGACGATAGATGACCCCGGTATTAGCCGGCGCAGGGCGCAGGGTCAGACTGACTTTCTTGCCGGTATGTAAACCGACACCTGTCGCCTGAACAATACGTTTTAATGTCCTTTGTTTGATCATCGTTATTATCTCGCAATATCGCTTTCCGACCGCCAGTATACGTTACCAGCGGGCGAACACTTTAGCACAAAGAGCGGGAAATCCCAATTATAAGGTTATTCCTAGTCGGCCTGCTTACGCAAAAATGCCGGAATATCAAGGTAATCTGGCTCTTTGTTAGACTGTGCGCTCTGATCGTTCACCACTTTAGCGGCAGGTTTTTGCTCCTGCGGCAGCGGAGACATACCGTGCTGCTGGTAACGATGATCCATCACAGGCTGACTGGCTGGTTTGTTAGTGACCAGGGTGATCTCTGGACGCTTATCCATGCCAATACCGGTTGCCACCACAGTGACGCGCAGTTCGTCATTCATTTCTGGGTCCAGCGAGGTACCAATCACGACGGTTGCGTTGTCTGAGGCGAAGGCGCGAATAGTGTTACCCACGGTTTCAAACTCATCCAGACGCAGGTCAAAGCCCGCAGTAATGTTGACCAGCACGCCGCGCGCACCAGAGAGATCGATATCTTCCAGCAGTGGGCTGGAGATCGCCATCTCAGCGGCTTCTTCTGCACGGTCTTCACCACAGGCCACGCCAGAACCCATCATTGCGTAACCCATTTCTGACATTACGGTACGCACGTCAGCGAAGTCCACGTTCATCAAGCCAGGACGAGTAATCAGCTCGGCGATACCCTGTACTGCGCCTTTCAGCACGTCGTTAGCCGCGCCAAAAGCATCGAGCAGGGAAATACCACGTCCAAGGACTTTTAACAGCTTGTCGTTAGGAATGGTAATCAGTGAATCCACGTGCTTGGACAGCTCAGCGATACCCTGCTCAGCAAACGCCATGCGCTTCTTGCCTTCAAAGTTAAAAGGCTTGGTCACGACCGCGACGGTCAAAATACCTAAATCTTTGGCCACTTCAGCCACAACAGGCGCTGCGCCGGTACCGGTACCGCCACCCATACCTGCTGCGATGAACACCATGTCTGCCCCTTCCAGCGCAGAACGCAGTGCTTCGCGATCTTCTTCTGCAGAGTTACGGCCTACTTCCGGGTTAGCACCCGCGCCCAGCCCCTTGGTAATGTTATTACCAATCTGGATGGTCTGGCCGACCGCTGTCTTACGCAACGCCTGAGCGTCGGTATTCACAGCGAAGAATTCCACACCTTCGATACGCTCGCGTACCATGTGCTCTACGGCGTTGCCACCGCCACCGCCGACGCCGATGACTTTAATCACCGCGTCATTGGTTAATTCCATAGGTTCAAACATGATTTCTCTCCGTTATGTGCCTGTCGCCTGGAGATCACTAAAGAAAACAGCATGATCCCCTTTTACAAAAATTAAAACTCTTTTTTTAACCAACTATTAATACGTTTAAACCAGTTACCCACGGAAACGCGCTTTTCAGCCTCTGCGTCACCGTTCAGGTGTGACTCTTTACCGTAGTGCAACAGCCCCACCGCAGTGGAATAGTAAGACTCCTGCGCGTAGTCCGTCAGACCCGTGATGTTTAGCGGCTGTCCAATGCGTACCTGCGTATGGAATACGCGCTGCGCACAGGCGGCCAATCCTTCAATCTGCGCCGCGCCGCCGGTTAACACAATCCCTGCTGCAAGATGGTGTTTAACGCCCTGCTGGCGAAGCTGCTCTTGTAACTGCAAAATCTCGTCGTTGACCAGATTTAAAAGCTCGGTGTAACGCGGCTCGATCACCTCGGCCAGCGTCTGACGTTGCAGGCTACGTGGCGGACGTCCGCCCACGCTTGGCACTTCAACGTTTTCGTCTTTTCCGACGATCGACCCTAATGCACAGCCGTGTCGTACTTTGATGGCTTCCGCATCGGTGGGCGGCGTACCAAATGCGTAGGCGATATCACTGGTGACCACATTGCCAGCATAAGGAATAACCTTAGTATGACGTAATGCGCCGCCCGTGTAGACGGCGATATCCATTGTGCCGCCACCAATATCCACCACACAAACGCCCAGTTCGCGTTCGTCTTCGGTCAGGACCGCAAAGCTGGATGCCAGACCGGCAAAAATCAGTTGGTCAACTTTGAGGCCACAACGTTCAACGGCTTTGACAATATTTTTTGCCATGTCGTTGTGACAGGTGATCAAATGCACCTTTGCCTGCATGCGCACACCCGACAGACCAACCGGATTTTTAATGCCTTCCTGATAGTCGATGGCATATTCCTGAGGAATAACGTGCAGAATGCGATGCTCGTCACGAACGCGCACTGACTTGGCCGTATGCACCACGTTCTCTACATCATCCTGAGTCACTTCCTCTTCGGAAATCGGAACCATCCCGATTTCGTTCTGACAACTGATATGTTTGCCCGATAATGCAAGGTAAACGGAGGAGATCTGGCAATCCGCCATCAACTCAGCCTGATCGATGGCGCGCTGTACGCATTTCACCACCGACTCAAGATCGTTTACGCCACCTTTATCCATACCGCGGGACGGGCAACTGCCGACCCCAATAATATTGACCATACCATCAGGCAGAATTTCCCCAACCAGGGCGGCGACCTTCGCAGTGCCGATTTCGAGTCCAACTACCAGTTTTCTGTCCGTTGCCTTGATCATTGTTGTTTAGCCTGTGCCTGGTTTTGTTGCTGATTACTGTCCTGTGGCTCCATCACTATCGGTGTCCAGCCAACAGAAGCGCCAGAGTCATAGCGTAAATCAACCGAGTTGATGCGCTTGTGTTCATTCTGACCTTGCTGCAGCAGCACCGGATAGAGCTCAATAAAACGATTCAGACGCTTCATGGTATCAGTACGACCCAGCTCAATACGTACATCATCGCTGGTCACTAACTGCCATGAACGCCGCGCCGTCATCGACGCCACCTTCAGGGTAAACTTCCTGGCTTTCAGCACGTCATCCATACTGTGATAACCCGCCAGCACCTCTTTTTCACTGCCTTCTGGACCGTATAACATCGGCAGCGTTTCTTTACCCATATGGTTAGCCGGTACGCTGAATGACACGCCGTCGCTGTCAACCATGTGAGAGTCGTTCCAGCGCGCCACCGGCGTATATTCCACCAGATGGATTTTCAGTTCATCCGGCCACTGCTTACGCACGCTAACCTGCTTTATCCATGGCAATCTTTCTATCTGCTGCTGGATGATGTTCACATCCTGCGACATAAAGGTGCCAGGTGAACCTAACGACAAAATCGCCTGGCGAATATCGTCGTGAGTGGTGTAATGCAGTTGTCCCGTCACTACCAGCTTTGACAGCGGTAACCGAGAGGCATCGTTCATCCACTTCAGCACCACTAAGCCACCCGCAATCATTACGCCCATCACCATCAGCAGAAACACGATGCCGAAGAGCCGGGCACCGTTACTGCGACCGTTGCGTGCCCGCTCCTGCGCCTCACGGTTACGTACGTTCATCGCCGCCTGTGACATATCAGTCGGCCAGTTCCAGAATGCGTACAACCAACTGAGAAAACGTCAGGCCAGCCTGCTTTGCTGCCATCGGCACCAAGCTGTGGCTGGTCATACCGGGTGACGTGTTTGCTTCCAACAGCTGGAAATGTCCTTCTCCATCGGTCATGACATCAACGCGTCCCCAGCCACTGCATCCCAGTGCACGCCAGGCAGACCAAACCAGCTGTTGTAATTCTGCCTCACGCTCTGCACTCAGTCCGGCTGGACAGAAGTACTGAGTATCGTCAGAAATGTATTTAGCTTCATAGTCATAGAACTCGCTGACGGTCTTTATTTTTATGGCTGGCAGAATCTGCTCGCCCAGAATGCCAACGGTATATTCCTCACCGCTCAGAAACGCCTCAACCAGCACGTTATCGTCGTGGCGAAATGCTTCTTCCAGTGCTGCGGTCAGATCGCTCTGCTGATTCACGCGGCTGATCCCAACACTGGACCCTTCGCTGCTCGGTTTAACGAACAGCGGTAAACCTAGCGCGCTAATCGCTGTCTTGGTGGCCGTATCCAGACCGGCCTGCATCTGTTCACGCGTGATCCAGACAAATTTACCTGCCGGCAGTCCCCTGCCCTGCCACAGCAGCTTGGTGCGCAGTTTGTCCATGGTCACGGCCGATGCCATCACGCCGCTGCCGGTATAGGGCAACTGCAGGAACTCCAGCACCGCCTGAAGCGTGCCGTCTTCACCGCCACGACCGTGCAGGGCGATAAACACCTTTTCAAAACCTTGTGCAGTTAAATCCAGCACTGAAACGTCGCGGGTATCAATACCCTGTGCGTCAATACCTGCTTCGCGTAAGCCGGCCAGCACGGCCCCGCCGGACATCAGGGACACGTCGCGCTCGGCTGACGTGCCGCCCATTAAAACGGCAACTTTAGGCATGACGGCCCTCCACTTTGCGCTCTGGCTGCAATTTGCAGTCGGCCAGTTTACGCGCCACTTTACCTACGTTCCCTGCACCCTGAACCAGAATCAGATCGTTACCTGACAGCAAAGGTGCCAGCATTTCAACGAGCGAATCATGTTCCGGCACCAGAATAGGATCGACCTTGCCACGGTTACGAATGGCACGGCACAGTGCACGGCTGTCCGCGCCAGGAATGGGCGTTTCACCTGCCGCGTACACATCCAGCATCAGCAAAACGTCAACCTGAGACAGCACGTTGGCAAAATCATCAAACAGGTCACGGGTTCGCGTGTAACGGTGCGGCTGAAACACCATCGCCAGTTTTTTATCAGGCCAACCCGCGCGCGCCGCTTTGATGGTAGCGTCCACTTCCGTGGGATGATGACCATAATCATCCACCAGCATGGCGGTGCCAGGCTGACCGTTGACCGGTTCGGTAGAAAACTCGCCCAACTGGTCGAAACGACGACCGGTTCCCTGAAAGTTTTCCAGCGCCGCCAGAATGGCGCTGTCTTCAATCCCTTCTTCGCTGGCAACGGCTACGGCCGCTGCTGCGTTTAATGCATTGTGCCGACCCGGTGCGTTCAGGGTGATCTGTAACGGCGCCTTGTCCTGACGAATCAGGCTAAAGTGCACCTGTGCACCACGCTGTTCAAAGTCTTCGATGCGGAAGTCAGCATCGTCACTGAAGCCATAGGTCGTAATCTGGCGGCCTACGCGAGGAAGCAGGTCACGAATCACGGCATCATCGACGCACATGACTGCGCGGCCGTAGAACGGTAAATTGTGCAGGAAATTAATGAACGTCTGCTTCAGGTTTTCAAAATCTCCCTGATAGGTGTCCATATGATCCGCTTCAATATTGGTGACGACAGCGACCATTGGCTGCAGATGGAGGAATGACGCATCGCTCTCATCCGCTTCGGCGATCAGATAGCGGCTGCTGCCCAGACGCGCATGCGTGCCCGCCGCTTTAACCAGCCCCCCGTTAACGAAAGTCGGGTCCAGGCCACCTTCTGCGTAAATGCTCGACACCATTGCTGTTGTCGTGGTTTTGCCGTGCGTGCCGGCAATCGCAATACCGTGACGAAAGCGCATCAGTTCTGCCAGCATCTCCGCGCGACGAATCACCGGGATACGTTGCTCGCGTGCCGCCACCAGTTCAGGATTGTCCTGCGCAACGGCGCTGGACACCACGACTACGCTGGCATCGGTTACGTTTTCCGGGCGATGGTTAAAGTAAATCGTTGCGCCCAGTTTGATCAGATTTTGTGTTACCGGATTCGGTGCCAGATCAGAACCGCTGATATGGTAGCCTTCATTTGCTAACACTTCGGCAATACCGCCCATGCCAGCACCGCCGATGCCGACAAAGTGAATGTGCCGGACGCGACGCATCTCGGGCACGATTGAACGCAGTTTCGCCAGTTGTTGTGTATTCATTACGCTTTATTACCTACCTACTCATTCAGTTTGTGCTCAGTTTGAGCACGGGTCAGCCAGGCTGACCTGATGCGTTAATGTGCGGCGTGAGCCACTGCCTGCGCGACCCGTTCAGTCGCATCGGGTACCGCCACCTCATGGGCTTTTTCAGCCATCGCGAGTAATGTCGGGCGATCCCAGTGACGCAACGTTTCCGCTACCGCCTCCGCTGTAAACTGCGGCTGCTCAAAAATTTTGGCTGCACCTGCGCCCTCAAGCGGCAAGGCATTCCAGTACTGCTGACGATCTTTGTGCTGAAAAGGCACGAAGATGGCCGGTAATCCCGCGGCAGCAATTTCACTCACCGTCAGTGCACCTGAGCGACAAATCACTACATCAGCCCAGGCATATGCCGCCGCCATATCATCAATAAATTCGGTCACCTTGTGCTGCTGACCTGCCTGCTGATAGGCATGCTCTACATCCTGCAATGCACCTTTACCGGTCTGATGCCAGACGGTGATCTGCTCACCCAGTTTTGCCGCAACCAGGGGCACCGTCTGGTTAAGAATGCGCGCGCCCTGACTGCCGCCCACCACCAGAATACGGATGGCACCACTGCGCCCGGCCAGGCGCTGAGTCGGTGATGGCAGGGCCAGCACGTCCGTACGCACCGGGTTTCCTACCACTTCTGCGTGGGGAAACGCACCGGGAAATGCCTGCATAACTTTGGTGGCAATTTTTGCCAGCCACTTGTTGGTGAGTCCGGCAATACCGTTTTGCTCATGCAGCACGACAGGGACACCACAACTCCAGGCAGCCAGGCCACCCGGGCCCGATACATAGCCCCCCATGCCCAGCACGACGTCCGGCTTCCAGGCTTTAATAATCTTGCGAGCCTGACGCCAGGCGTTAAAAATACGCACCGGCGCTAGCAACAGGGCTTTGATGCCCTTGCCGCGTAATCCGCTGATACGGATGAAGTCGATGTCGATACCGTGCTTGGGTACCAGGTCGGCTTCCATACGATCTGCGGTGCCTAACCAGCGAACTTCCCAGCCCTGCGCTTTCAGATGATGGGCCACGGCCAGCCCCGGGAACACATGTCCGCCAGTGCCACCTGCCATGACCATCAATCGTTTACCACTCATCGACCACCTCGGGTAAACGCCTGCGCTTTAGCCAGACGCGTTTCATAATCAATACGTAACAAAAATACGATGGCCGTAGACATAATGATGAGACTCGAACCACCGTAACTAATTAACGGTAACGTCAGCCCTTTGGTCGGTAACATACCCGCCGCGGCGCCCACGTTGACCAGTGCCTGAAAGCTAAACCATACGCCGATTGAACAGGCTAAGAAGCCCGAAAAACGTTGGTCAAGTTCAAGCGCGCGTCGACCGATCGACATTGCGCGAAAAGCGACGAAGAATACCATTAACAGCGCTAAAACCACACCGATGTAACCCAGTTCTTCTCCGATAATGGAGAAAATAAAGTCGGTATGCGCTTCGGGCAGATATTCCAGTTTCTGAACCGAATTCCCCAGCCCCTGGCCCCAGAATTCACCGCGGCCAAACGCCATCAGCGATTGTGTAAGCTGGTAGCCGCTGCCGAAAGGATCTTCCCATGGGTCCCAGAATGACGTGACGCGGCGCATACGGTATGGCTCGGCGATAATCAACAGCACCACGGCAAAAATGCCGGAGCCGATGATGGCCAGAAACTGCCACAGCTTGGCCCCCGCCAGAAACAGCATCGCCAGCGTGGTAACAAACAGCACCACCACCGTGCCGAGGTCCGGTTGAGCCAGCAGCAGTACAGCCAGCACGACCATCACGCCCATCGGCTTACAGAAGCCCCAGAAGTTATTTCGCACCTCTTCGACTTTACGCACCAGGTAACTGGCGAGATAGCAGAAGAGCGTGAGTTTAGATAATTCGGCTGGCTGGATACGTAGCGGGCCTAACGCAATCCAGCGTGAAGCACCATTGACCGAGCTACCCACGACTAAAACAATCAACAGCATGGCGACAGACACCATCAGCATCACGTTGCTGTAACGCTGCCAGAAATCCATCGGGACGCGCAGGGTAACCAGCGCCATACCGAATGCCAGGGCGATATAAAACGCATCACGCTTGGCAAAATAGAACGGATCGTCATTCAGACGCTGACCTACCGGCATCGATGCCGAGGTCACCATCACAAAGCCGATGGCGGCTAAGCCCAGCGTTAACCAGAGCAACGTACGGTCATAGAGCACCAGCGAGGTATCATCGCTTTCGCGCGACCCCATTACCCAGTTACTCAACCGACTGGACAGGTAACTCGCAATGCCCGAACCAGGAATACGCATCAGCTTAGCTCCCTGGCCAGTTGCGCGAAGACGTCACCGCGCTGCTCAAAACTGCGAAACTGATCGAGGCTGGCACAGGCTGGCGAAAGCAGTACCATATCGCCCGGCTGGACCTGCCTGGCAATCTGTTCCATAGCCTGCTGCAGCGTTTCAGTGCGTACCGCGACGTCGGGCCGCAGCGCGGCCAGCGCATCACCATCGCGACCAAAGCAGAACAACCGGATACGATCGCCCTGAACATAAGACGCCAACGGCGAGAAGTCTGCTGATTTGCCATCCCCACCAAGCAGCAGCCAGAGCGTGCCGTTAACCTGCAAGCCTTTTAATGCGGCTTCTGTACTGCCGACGTTGGTCGCTTTTGAATCATTAATCCAGCGTACGCCGCGACTCTCATGAACCAGTTGAAAACGGTGTGGCAGGCCGGAATAGGCTGCAAGCGCAGACAGGCTGGTGGATCGTGGTAACCCCACCGCATCTGCCAACGCTAATGCCGCCAGCGCATTGGTGTAATTATGTTGCCCCACCAGCGTCATTTCATCGGTGTTTAGCACCTTCTCGCCTTTGGCCCGGAGCCATATACTGCCCTGCTGCTTATTGAGATGATAATCCCCGATATCGATGCCAAAACTCACACAGCGCGAGTCAGCGCCGCGCACCGGCATCGTCATGCCATCATCAGCGTTCACCACACAAACCAGGGCGTTCTCGTAAATACGCAGTTTGGCTGCCCGATACTGCTGCATACCTAACGGATAGCGATCCATATGATCTTCCGTCACGTTAAGAATGGTGGCGGCGGCAGCTTTCAGGCTGTGCGTGGTTTCCAACTGAAAGCTGGAGAGCTCCAGCACATACAGCTGCGCAGACGCTTTCAGCAGGCTGAGCGCGGGCAAACCAATATTGCCACCCACACCTACCTGCCAGCCTGCCGCCTTAGCCATTTCGCCGACCAGGGTGGTGACCGTACTTTTTCCGTTCGAGCCGGTAATCGCCACAATCGGTGCCTGTGCTTCACGACAAAACAGCTCAATGTCACCGACGATTTCGATGCCCGCGTCCGCAGCTTCACACAACGCCGGATGCGCCAGCGCAATACCGGGGCTGGCAATGATAAGGTCTGCCGCTAACAGCCAGTCACTGTTGATACCGCCCACGTAACGCTCTACCTGCTCAGGCAACTTATCCAGCCCTGGCGGTGACATACGGGTATCCATCACGCGTGGCGTTACGCCCTGCGCTACAAAGAAATCAACACAGGACAGCCCGGTCAGGCCTAATCCGATGATGACGACTTTTCTCCCGCGATAGTCAGCCATGATTACCGTACCTTCAGCGTCGCCAGGCCAATCAGCACCAGCATGAGCGAAATAATCCAGAAGCGCACAATGACGCGCGGCTCTGGCCAGCCTTTCAGTTCGTAGTGATGGTGAATCGGCGCCATTCGGAAAATACGTTGCCCGCGTAGCTTGAATGACCCCACCTGCAGAATCACCGACAGCGTTTCAACAACAAACACGCCGCCCATGATCACTAATAAAAATTCCTGACGCAGCAGCACGGCGATGGTCCCTAATGCGCCGCCCAGCGCCAGCGATCCGACATCGCCCATGAAAACCTGGGCCGGATAGGTATTGAACCAGAGGAACCCTAATCCTGCCCCCACGATGGCGGTACAGACGATCACCAGTTCACCGGCATGCCGTAAATAAGGAATATGCAGATACTCGGCGAATTTCACGTTACCTGTTGCCCAGGCGACCAGTGCAAAACCTGCCGCCACAAAGACAGTTGGCATAATGGCCAGGCCATCCAGACCGTCGGTCAGGTTGACGGCATTACCGGTACCCACAATGACGAAGTAAGCCAGCACGATGTAAAACAGACCCAGCTGTGGCATCACGTCTTTGAAGAAAGGCACAACCAGCTCTGTGGCTGGCGTATCTTTACCGGCCAGGTAAAGCGCAAAGGCAACGCCCAGGGAAATCACCGACATCCAGAAGTATTTCCAGCGCGCGATCAACCCTTTCGTATCTTTGCGTACTACTTTGCGGTAATCATCGACAAAGCCAATCACGCCAAAGCCCACCAGCACCACCAGCACACACCAGACATAGGGGTTGGATGGGTAAGCCCACATCAATACCGACAGGGTGATCGAAGTCAGAATCATGATGCCGCCCATGGTCGGCGTCCCACGCTTGCTAAAGTGCGACTCCGGGCCGTCGTTACGCACCACCTGACCGATTTGCAGTTTCTGCAGCCACGCAATCAGGCGTGGCCCCATCCACAGGGAGATAAATAACGCGGTCAGCAGGCTGACAATGGCGCGAAACGTCAGATACGAAAAGACGTTGAAGCCGGAATAAAATGCGACCAGATGTTCGGCCAGCCAAACTAACATGTTCCTTTCTCCTGTAAGCTCTGTACTACCTGCTCCATGGCGGCACTACGTGAACCCTTAATCAATACGGTCATTTCTTTGTGTTCGGACAGTAACTGGTGTAAACGTTCAGTCAGCGCGGTTTTATCGCTGAAATGTTCGCCAACGCCACTGCTTTCGCTAATTAAATGGCTTATCTGACCGGTGCTTAACACACTATCAATGCCTGCGGCTTTGGCGGCCAGGCCCACTTCACGATGGCACTGTTCGCTTTCGTCGCCTAATTCAGCCATATCGCCCACCACCATGACGCGGTAACCCGGCATCTCAGACAGCACCTGGGCTGCTGCGATCATCGAGCCGACGTTTGCGTTATAGCTGTCATCGAGCAGCAGTTGCTGCGCGGAGAGGCGGATGGGGAACAGGCGTCCGGGTACGGACTGAAGGTTTTTCAGGCCACTCTGCACTGCGCTGAGCGGGGCATCCACCGACAGCGCGAGCGCGGCAGCGGCGAGCGCATTCGCAATATTATGCCGTCCCGGCACCGGTAAGGTAATGTCTGCTTCGCCATGCGGCGTGTGCATAACAAAGTGCGTGCCATCCTGACTGATACGAATATCGCGCGCGTGAAAATCGCAGTCAGCATCCTGGGGGGAGAAACGCCATACCGTTTTACCGTGCAGGTTCTCCTGCCAGTGCGGCCAGTCATTGCTGTCAGCGTTTAATATCGCCGTTCCCTTCGCGGGCAAACCGTTAAAAATTTCACCTTTGGCTTTTGCCACACCAGCCAGCGAACCAAACCCTTCAAGATGAGCCGCGGCAAGGTTATTGACCAGCGCGCTTTCCGGACGGACCAGATCGGTGGTGTAGGCGATTTCGCCCTGATGATTTGCACCCAGCTCAATGACCGCGAACTGATGTTCAGGCGTGAGGCGCAATAAGGTCATCGGCACGCCAAAATCGTTGTTCAGGTTACCGGCGGTATGAAGTGTTTCACCACATTGACGTAAAATCGCAGCCGTCATCTCTTTCACCGAGGTCTTACCGGAAGAGCCGGTCAGGGCGACTACCCGAGCGCTGGCCTGTTGACGCACCCATGCTCCCAGCTTGCCAAACGCCAGGCGCGTATCCTCAACCACAACCTGAGGCACAGATACAGGTAAACGCTTACTTACCAGCAAGGCTTTGGCCCCCTTGGCGATAGCATCTTCTACAAAGTCATGGGCATCAAAACGCTCACCCACGATGGCCACAAACAGGCTACCTGCGGTGACCTTGCGGGTATCCGTTGTGACATCATTTAATGTCAGGTCGTCGCCGTGCAGGGTGCCGCTGGTGATCTGTGCTAACGTGCTCAATGAAACCGGAATCATGCTACGCCTCCTAGCAATGTGGCGACCGTCGCACGATCGGAGTAATCCAGACGTTGATTGCCAACAATTTGATAGTCTTCATGGCCTTTCCCGGCCACCAATACGATGTCATCGGGATGAGCCTGCATGATGGTGCTGGTCACGGCCTGCGCGCGTCCGGAAACCACACGGGCACGGCCAGGATCGAGCAGCCCACTCAGAATGTCCTGCACAATCGCCTGAGGATCTTCACTGCGCGGATTATCATCCGTCACCACCACCACGTCGGCAAACTGCTCAGCAATTGCTCCCATTAGTGGGCGCTTACCTTTGTCGCGATCGCCGCCACATCCGAACAGGCACCACAGTTTGCCTTTGCAATGCAGGCGCGCGGCTTCCAGTGCTTTCTCTAAGGCATCCGGCGTGTGGGCATAATCCACCACGACGGTAGGCTTACCCGGGGCGCTGAAGACTTCCATTCGCCCGTTCACCGGCTGCAGTCTTGCCGCAACCCGCAGTAGATCATCCAGCGCATAACCCAGCGCCAGCAGCGTTGCCAGAGCCAACAGTAAGTTACTGACGTTGAAGGCCCCCATCAGGCGGCTGTTTATCTCGCCCTCGCCCCAGCTTGAGTCGAAGCGAATGTCGGCACCATTATCGTGATAGTTCACGTCGGTCGCACGAAGCCAGCGACCATGATTACCGGGCTGCAGGTTATTTTCCATCGTGACTGCCACGGCGTCAGGCAGATTTGCCAGCCAGCGGCGACCGACGTCATCGTCAGCATTAAGCACGGCCACACCGACCTGATGCTCGGAAAATAACAACCATTTTGCCGACGCATACTGCTGCATATCACCGTGGTAATCGAGATGGTCACGGCTGAGGTTGGTAAACACCGCAGCGGCAAAAGGCAGTGCTGAAACACGATGCTGCACCAGCCCGTGTGACGAAATTTCCATTGCCGTCAGCGATGCGCCTTTCCGGACCAGTTCATCCAGGTTGTGCTGCACATCTACGGCTGAACCCGTGGTATTTTCCGCTGGCACCAGTTGCCCGACCAGCCCATTGCCTACCGTGCCCATCACCGCACTGGTTTCGCCCAGCAGGCTGGCCCACTGCGCCAGTAACTGCGTGGTGGTCGTTTTACCATTGGTACCGGTTACGCCAATCAGCTTTTGCTTTTCGCCCGGCTGCTGGTAAAAACGGCCTGCCAGAGCAGAAAGACGTTGATGCAGCTGCGCCAGATAAATGACCGGCACGCCGTGCATCTCACGAATTTCGCCGTCGGTCGCTTCCCCTTCTGCTTCCGCGATAACGGCAGCCACGCCCTGCGCAATCGCCTGAGGAATAAACCGTCGACCATCAACCTGATGGCCGGCAATGGCCACAAACAGATCGCCCGCCGCCGCACTGCGGCTGTCCAGAGTCATGTCACGCAACGGGCGCGCAGGTGCGTCAGGCACCCACGGTCCGAGTAAGTCGCGCAGGTTACGATCTGTCACTTGATTCCTCACTTCTGTTTGTCACCAACTCGTTTTTGTCATTGGTCGGCAGGGCATCCGGTTCGATATTCATGGTACGCAGAACGCCGCCCATGATGGCACCGAACACCGGTGCAGAAACCGCACCACCATAATATTTACCGGCCTGGGGATCGTTAATGACCACCACCAGCGCAAAACGAGGGCGACTGGCAGGCGCAACGCCTGCGGTATAGGCAATGTATTTATTCACGTAACGACCATCCGGCCCGACCTTTTTCGCGGTACCGGTTTTGATCGCCACGCGATAGCCTTTGATGGCGGCTTTCACGCCGCCTCCGCCCGGTAACGCCACGCTTTCCATCATGTGCACCACGGTTTTCACCAGGGCTTCAGGAAACACGCGCTCACCACCAACCGGCGGATCAACTTTGGTTATCGACAGCGGACGAGCAATGCCGAAGCTGCCAATCGTTGCGTAGACTCGCGCTAACTGTAACGGCGTTACCATTAGCCCGTAGCCGAAAGAGAAGGTGGCCCTCTCTATGTCAGACCACCGTTGTTTTTTAGGGTATAAGCCACTACTTTCCCCGACCAGCCCCAAATTGGTCGGTTTACCCAGTCCAAAGCGCGCGTAAGTATCTACAAGCGCTGAGGAGGGCATCGCTAACGCCAGTCGTGAAACACCGACGTTACTCGATTTCTGTAAAACACCTGTCAAAGTCAGTTCGCTGTAGCGCGCCACATCTTTGATTTCATGGCCGTTGACGCGATAGGGAACGGTATTCAGTACGCTGTTCTCTTTCACCACACCGCGTTGCAGGGCCGTCATCACCACCATCGGCTTCACCGTTGAGCCAGGCTCGAAAATGTCGGTGATGGCGCGGTTACGCATCAGGTCTTTTGCCGTGTTGCTCAGGTTATTCGGGTTATAGGCCGGGCTGTTGGCCATTGCCAGTACTTCGCCGGTGTTCACGTCCACCAGCACCGCCGTGCCCGATTCCGCTTTGTTAAACGCCACTGCGTTGTTGAGTTCGCGGTAGACCAGCGCCTGCAGGCGTTCGTCGATGCTCAGCGTCAGGTTATGCGCGGCACGGCTGTCAACCGAAGAGATATCTTCAATCACACGTCCGTAGCGATCTTTACGCACGGTTCGCTCGCCCGGTTCACCGGTCAGCCATTTATCGAAGCTCTTTTCGATGCCTTCAATGCCCTGGCCGTCGATATTGGTAAAGCCGATGAGATGTGACGTCACCTGACCAGCCGGATAGTAGCGTCGGGACTCTTCACGCAAATGAATGCCTGGCAGCTTGAGTTTTTTAACGTATTCACCGATGGCGGGATTGACCTGACGCGCCAGGTAAATAAAGCGCCCTTTGGGATTCGCATTCACGCGTGCGGCCAGTTGATCAATGGGGATAGAAAGGGCATCGGATAAGGCTTTCCAGCGGCTGTCAAGCGTGACCCCGCCAGCATCATGCAGCTCTTTAGGATCGGCCCAGATCGCATTTACCGGCACGCTGACCGCCAGCGGGCGTCCACCACGATCGCTGATCATGCCGCGCGCGGTCGGCACCGCCTGAACGCGTAATGAGCGTAAATCGCCTTCTTTAACCAGCTTGTCTGGGTTGATCACCTGCAGCCATGCAACCCGGGACAACAGCCCACCTAACGCCAGCAAAATGCAACCGCATAACAACGCAAAACGCCAGCTTACAAAGCTGGCTTTATCTTCCGGTTTTTTTAACTTCAGCGTTCTTTTTACGCCGTTCATTAGCAGTAACAGATCCTTATTTTTGCACCACGATGTTTTCCTGCGAAGGATCAACGTGCTGCATCTGCAGCTTTTCGGTGGCGATCCGCTCAACGCGGCTGTGATCGCCAAGGGCGTTCTCTTCCAGAATTAAATTGCGCCATTCAATGTCCAGCGCATCACGCTCCAGCACCAGTTGCTCTCGCTGGGCGGTTAACAGGCGCGTTTTGTGCGTAGTGGTCACCACCAATACGGCAGAAACCAGTACGGCTATCAGCAACAGCAGGGGAATTTTGCCTTTGCGCAAAATGTCCCCGGCGATAACGCCGGGTAAGCTGTGCCGTTCGTTGCCGATCATGCGTCAGTTCTCTCCGCGATGCGTAAAACGGAACTGCGTGCACGAGGGTTCTCTTTCACCTCAACGTCACCCGGTACCATTTTTCCCAGTAGCTTTAACTGACGGCCACCCAGCGCATTGAGCTGCTGTTCGGTCATAGGGAGTCCATGTGGCACCTGCGGACCCCGACTCTGATCGCGCATAAAACGTTTTACCAGTCGGTCTTCCAGCGAATGGAAGCTGATAACGGATAAACGCCCTTGTGGGGCAAGTACCTCAACCGCACCTTTCAACGCGATATCAATCTCTTCCAGTTCGCTGTTAATCCAGATCCTGATCGCCTGGAAGCTGCGCGTGGCCGGATGTTTAAACTTATCTTTTATCGGTGTGGCTGCGGCAATTACCGCAGCCAGCTCTTTCGTGCGCGTCATCGGTTCTTCACGATTACGTTCGACGATGGCGCGGGCAATGCGTTTCGCAAAACGCTCTTCACCGTAAGTTTTCAGCACAAACGCAATATCCGCTTCTTCTGCCTGCAATAACCATTCGGCGGCAGAGTGACCCCGCGTGGGGTCCATGCGCATATCCAGTGGTCCGTCACGCATGAATGAAAAGCCTCGTTCGGCATCATCCAGTTGGGGGGACGAAACCCCCAGATCCAGCAATATGCCGTCGATACGGCCAACCAGTTCCCGCTCGGCCATGTACTCTGCCAGTGCGGAAAAAGGACCATGAACAATCGAAAAACGTGGGTCCTTTATCTCAGCCGCTGCGGCGATAGCTTGCGGGTCACGGTCAATGGCGATGAGCTTTCCGCCAGCGCCAAGCTGCGCCAGAATTAAGCGCGAGTGGCCGCCACGACCAAAGGTGCCGTCGATGTAGATGCCGTCTTCCTTGATGTTGAGGCCATTAACCGCCTCATCCAACAGCACGGTGGTGTGTTTGTAATTTTCCTGCATAGCTATAGCGATAAATCCTGCAACCGCTCAGATAAAGGCTCCTGAGCTGACTGTTCTGCGTCAATATCTTCCCTGACTTGTTGATACCAGGTCTGTTCATCCCACAGTTCAAACTTGTTGAACTGCCCAACCAGCATCACTTCTTTGCTTAAATTTGCATGCTGACGAAGCGTATTCGCCAACAACAAGCGGCCTGCATTGTCCATCTGACATTCACTGGCATGTCCCAGCAGCAAGCGCTGTACCCGGCGCTCCAGAGGATTCATGCTGGAAAGACTCGCCAGCTTCTTCTCAATGATTTCCCATGCGGGCAAGGTGTAGAGCAACAGGCATGGCTGGTGGAGGTCGATGGTACAAACCATCTGCCCCTGTGATTCCTCGCTCAGCAAATTGCGATAGCGCGTTGGTACCGCCAGGCGTCCTTTGCTGTCGAGATTGACTAACGTTGCTCCACGGAACATGCCAGCCTCACCCCTCAATTACCCATTTGCACCACTTTATCCCACTTTTTACCACAAAACGAGTTTAAGGATCGTAGGAAATCATTGTCAAGCCGGAGCGGCAGTTGAATATGACTATTTACCAAGGCGGGAATTAACACTGAGAGGGTTTCAAAACGCCAAAAGATGATTAATCAAAATTAAACTAATGAATAACTGAATAAAAAAATCTGACGCAAAAAAGAGTGGCTTAAAATTACACGTTTATTCAGGTTGAATAGCGTTGAGCCGTTTTGAGACAGGGGACGCATTTTAGGGGATTTCTTAAGGGATGCACAGCCACATAGCGACAAACAGCGTTTAAAACAGGCGCTAAGTTGTAAGTAAACAAGAATAGTCCGTTAACTTAATTTGTGAGCATGAATGAATAACGCTTACGCTTTTTTACTTTAAGAAGAAAGAGTTTAAAAACAGCATGTAATAGACAGGGCAGACTTATTGCTGCCCTTAATTTAATTAGAAATTCTGCTTAATTGTCCACGACGCAATAAATTACGACGAATTCGGGTTAAACCGGGTTTGGGTTTTCTGGGTTCATCCAAAGAGGCTAAAACTAATTCCAGCACCCGTTCGGCGACGTCACGATGACGCTGGCCAACAGACAATACCGGACATTCAAGAAAGTCCAACAGCTCGTGATCGCCAAAGGTGGCAATGGCGAGATCGGCTGGCAAGCGCCCGTTACGTTTCAGCGTGACATCCATGACGCCCTGCAGCAGACCAAAAGAGGTCGTGAAAAGCGCATCTGGCATGGGGTGATTCTCCAGATAAGTTTCAAACAACGCAGCAGAGGCCGTGCGTTCAAAACTATTACAGTAAATGTAATCAATCGGGCGCTCATCATCTTTCCAGGCCTCTCTGAAGCCCAATTCACGCAGGAAACTGACGGAGAGTTCAGGTAACGCGCCCATAAACAGCACGTTATTAATTTTGAGCTGACGCAATTCAGCCGCCAGCGTAAAGGCATCATCCTGGTCGGCGCCGACAACGCTGGTGAAGTGCTCACGATCCAGCGCACGGTCCAGCGCGATGATCGGTAATGGGTTATTGATCCAGCGTTGATAAAAAGGATGCTCGGGTGGAAGCGACGTCGATACGATAATCGCATCGACCTGGCGTTGCAGCAGATGCTCGATACAGCGCATCTCGTTATCAGGCTGATCTTCAGAACAGGCGATCAGCAACTGATAGCCACGCTGGCGAGCCTGACGTTCAAGGTAGTTAGCAATGCGCGTGTAACTGGTATTTTCTAAATCGGGGATGACCAATCCAATCGATCGCGTGCGTCCGGCGCGCAGCCCTGCCGCTACCGCATTGGGATGGTAATTATGCTCGCGCACCACCGCCATGACTTTCTCAACGGTTTTGTCGCTGACACGATACTGCCGTGCTTTCCCATTTATAACGTAACTGGCCGTGGTGCGCGATACACCCGCCAGACGCGCAATTTCATCCAGTTTCACTGTAACCCCACCATTAAACAGGCTTAAGCTGATTGTTAACCCGCAGATAAGCTATGGACATCCTTTTTAGCACATCTAACAGCAGAAAAGTGCGCGTAGCAACCGCTTTTCTGATGGTCGTCAATCTTGCGCATTAAAAAGAAAAAACCCGGCATTTCGCCGGGTTACAAACATTGCTGATGGTAACGGAGCGTGATTAACGCATAATGCGCTCACCACGAGACACGCCCACGATTCCTGAGCGAGCCACTTCGACAATTTCAGCGACTTCACGAACGGTGCTTAAAAAGGCATCCAGCTTGTCGCTGGTACCTGCCAGCTGAACCGTGTAAAGCGATGGCGTGACGTCAATAATCTGCCCACGGAAGATTTCAGCGCTACGCTTCACCTCTTCGCGGCCATAACCCGTCGCCTGAATTTTCACCAGCATAATTTCACGTTCGACATACGCGCCCTGCCCTAACTCGGTCACGCGCAGTACGTCGACCAGTTTGTGGAGCTGCTTCTCGATCTGCTCCAGCACTTTCTGGTCGCCGACGGTCTGAATGGTCATGCGTGACAGCGTGGGATCATCCGTCGGTGCGACGGTCAGGCTCTCAATGTTATAGCCGCGTTGTGAAAACAGCCCCACTACGCGAGACAATGCGCCGGATTCGTTTTCCAGCAAAACTGATAAAATGCGACGCATAATTAAGTCCTCTCCGTTTTGCTCAACCACATCTCGTCCATGCTGCCACCGCGAATCTGCATCGGGTAAACATGCTCACTGCCGTCAACGTTGACGTCTACAAAGACCAGCCGCCCTGTGGCCAGGGTTTCCAGCGCCAGCGCCAGCTTTTCTTCCAGCTCTGCAGGATGATCAATGGCAATACCCACGTGACCATAGGCTTCAGCCAGGCGAACAAAATCAGGCAGCGATTCCATATAAGACTGAGAATGGCGACCGGAATAAATCATGTCCTGCCACTGTTTCACCATGCCCAGGAAACGGTTGTTCAGATTCAGCACCAACACCGGCAAATCGTACTGCAGCGCGGTCGAGAGCTCCTGAATATTCATCTGAATACTGCCATCACCGGTTACACAGATAACCGTCTCGTCAGGCAGGGCCATTTTAACGCCCAGCGCGGCAGGCAGGCCAAAGCCCATGGTGCCGAGGCCACCGGAGTTAATCCAGCGACGCGGTTTATCGAAGGTGTAATAAAGGGCGGCGAACATCTGATGCTGTCCCACGTCCGAAGTGACGTAGGCATCCCCGTTCGTCAGGCGACAAATGGTTTCGATAACCGCCTGGGGTTTGATTTTGTCACTGGTGCGATCGAACGCCAGGCACTGGCGACTGCGCCAGGTTTCAATCGACTGCCACCAGTCACGCAGGCTGTCGAATGGCTGCTTTGCCTCACTCTGATCCAACAGTTCCAGCATTTGCTGTAAGGTCTGTTTGGCATCTCCGACAATTGGGATATCTGCCGCTACCGTTTTTGAAATGGAGGTCGGGTCGATATCAATATGCATCACGGTGGCATTGGGACAATATTTAGCCAGATTGTTGGTGGTGCGGTCATCAAAACGTACGCCAACCCCGAAGATCAAATCGGCGTTATGCATGGTCATGTTCGCTTCGTAGGTTCCATGCATGCCCAGCATGCCGACACACTGGCGATGACTGCCGGGAAACGCGCCCAGCCCCATCAGTGAGGTGGTGACCGGAATATTCAGACGTTCGGCCAACTGCAGCAGTTCCGCTTCGCAAGAGGACGTGATGGCACCGCCGCCGGCATAGATAACGGGCTTATGCGCCGCCAGCAAGGTTTGCAAGGCGCGTTTAATCTGGCCTTTGTGCCCCTGAATCGTGGGGTTATAAGAGCGCATACTCACGTCCTGCGGATAATGGTAAGGCAGCTTATTCGCAGGATTAAGGATATCTTTTGGCAGATCGATGACCACCGGCCCAGGACGACCCGTAGAGGCCAGCCAGAAGGCTTTTTTCAGCACCATCGGGATCTCTTCGGTATTTTTCACCAGGAAACTGTGTTTCACCACCGGACGAGAAATACCGACCATGTCACATTCCTGGAAGGCATCATAGCCAATCAGAGACGAAGGAACCTGACCTGACAGAATGACCAACGGAATAGAATCCATATAGGCCGTCGCTATGCCGGTAATCGCATTGGTTGCGCCCGGCCCCGACGTTACCAGCACCACGCCCACTTCACCGGTTGCGCGCGCCAGACCATCTGCCATATGCACCGCGCCCTGCTCGTGACGAACCAGAACGTGATCTATCCCACCTACGGTTTGCAGCGCATCATAAATATCCAGCACTGCGCCACCCGGATAGCCGAATACCTGCTTAACGCCCTGATCGATTAACGACCGGACGACCATTTCGGCTCCTGACAACATCTCCATTTTCTGCCTCCCGGCTTGAGGAACTGAATCTACTGACGACTGCTTTCCCGCTAGCCACATGCATCCAGCCCTGTTTTCGCCAATTAAGATCAAAACCTTATGTTTTTGCTAAGACAGCAGAACTCATTTCTGCTGTCCAGATACAGAGAATTCTGCTGGGTTATTTTTTCTAAGAGTAGGTCGATTACCATAACCGCAGAAAAACGGGCTGGCAAACGCCAAACGCCTTTTATTAAAGGAGGCAGGATACAAAGCCTCTGCTCGCCAACTTTGGCTTACGATTATTAAACTAAATACGCCAGTTAATAGCAGAGGAAAATGCTGGTAATGGTATTTTTTGCAGTCGTATCTAAGAAATAAAAAAAACAGATGACAGACCGGTTCAGCCAGCCGTCTTTCAGCCGGGCCTTTTTACGGCGTAACGCTCTTATAAAGTCTTCAGGCGCGATGGATTATGCTGCCTTTCATCACACCCTCGTGGATAAAATGATATAACGTCTTTAATTTATCATTATAATTCATTGAATTAGCACACAACCATCGACCAGCAGGCTAACGTCAGCGGCAATAAGCGTGACGCGAAGTGTCTCTCTCGTTTAATACTCTGCGAGGGCCGAAAATGGCAGAACATTTTTCTTTGCCGCTGCAAAAAATAACCCTTTGCTTATGGTTGACATCGATGGGTGATTCCAGTACCAATAGATGCAGCAAAAAATTCACGAGGTTTGAAACATGTCACGTTCTTTTCGTCTATCAGGTCTACTACTAAACGCAACTTATGTGCGCGGTAGACTTGTGGGCGAAATCAAACACTGATTCGAACCTGCTAAAAGTTAAAAACCCGCGCCTGTCGCGGGTTTTTTTATGCTCGTTGCAAGGCAAGAAACGCAAAAGGATGAACACGATGAGCCAGCAAGTTATTATTTTCGATACCACTCTGCGCGATGGTGAACAGGCATTACAGGCCAGCCTGAGTGTGAAAGAAAAACTGCAAATTGCATTAGCGCTGGAACGTATGGGCGTTGATGTGATGGAAGTCGGTTTCCCTGTGTCTTCACCAGGTGATTTTGAATCCGTGCAAACCATTGCGCGCACCATCAAAAACAGCCGGGTTTGCGGTCTGGCTCGCTGTGTTGAACAGGATATTGATGCCGCTTACGAGTCGTTGCGCGTCGCCGAAGCGTTCCGTATCCATACCTTTATCGCGACGTCACCAATGCATATTGCCACGAAGCTGCGCAGCACCCTGCCTGAGGTGATCGAACGCGCCGTCCGTATGGTGAAGCGCGCCCGTAACTATACGGATGATGTCGAGTTTTCCTGCGAAGACGGTGGCCGTACCCCAATTGACGACCTGTGCCGTATGGTTGAAGCCGCGATTAACGCCGGTGCGACCACCATTAACATCCCGGACACCGTCGGCTACACCTTGCCGAACGAATACGCCAACATCATTAGCCAGTTGATTCAACGCGTACCAAACATTGATAAAGCGATCCTGTCTGTCCATACGCATGATGATTTGGGCATGGCAACGGGCAATGCGATTGCTGCGGTTCAGGCTGGAGCCCGTCAGGTCGAAGGCACGTTGAACGGATTAGGTGAACGCGCCGGTAACTGTGCGCTGGAAGAAGTGATCATGGCGATCAAAACCCGCCAGCAGATCATGAATGTTCATACCAATATTCATCATCAGGAAATTTACCGTACCAGCCAGATGATTAGCCAGATCTGCAATATGCCAATTCCGGCCAACAAAGCGGTGGTCGGTTCTAACGCCTTTGCCCACTCTTCCGGTATTCATCAGGACGGTGTCATCAAAAATCGTGAAAACTATGAAATCCTGACACCTGAATCCATCGGCCTGCACAAAATTCAGCTTAATCTGACATCCCGCTCCGGCCGCGCAGCGGTAAAACATCGTATGGAAGAGATGGGCTACACAGAAAGCGAATACAACCTGGATTCCCTGTATGACGCTTTCCTGAAACTGGCGGACAAGAAAGGTCAGGTATTTGATTACGATCTGGAAGCGCTGGCTTTCATTAATAAACAAAACGAAGAGCCTGAATTTTTCCAACTGAATGATTTCAATGTGCAGTCAGGCTCCAGCATTACGGCCACCGCGTCGGTGAATCTGGGCTGCGGCGAACAAACGAAATCAGAAGCGGCGACCGGTAACGGTCCGGTTGATGCGGTTTATCAGGCGATTAACCGTATTACCCAGTTCAATGCAGAACTGGTTAATTACAAGCTGACGGCAAAAGGTCATGGCGAGAATGCGCTGGGTCAGGTTGATATCGTGGTGAGCTACAACAATCGTAAGTTCCACGGCGTCGGTCTGGCGACAGATATTGTCGAATCTTCTGCAAAAGCGATGGTGAACGCACTAAACAACATCTGGCGAGCCAAACAGGTCGAGAAAGAGTTACAGCGCAAGTCTAAAGATCAGAAGGAAACGGTGTAATCATGTCAAACTCTTCACATATCGCAGTACTGGCGGGCGACGGAATTGGCCCGGAAGTGATGGCCCAGGCTATCAAAGTATTGGATGCGGTTCGTCAGCGTTTTAATTTGCGTATTACCACCAGTGAATACGATGTCGGCGGTATCGCCATCGATCGTCATGGCGAACCTTTGCCACCGGCTACCGTTGCAGGTTGTGAGCAGGCTAACGCGATTCTGTTTGGATCGGTAGGCGGCCCTAAGTGGGAGCACTTACCGCCAGCCTCTCAGCCTGAGCGCGGCGCGCTGCTGCCGTTACGCAAACACTTTAAGCTGTTCAGCAACCTGCGTCCTGCGGCGCTGTACAGTGGTCTGGAAGCCTTTTGCCCACTGCGCAGCGATATCGCTGCCCGCGGTTTCGATATTCTCTGCGTACGTGAGCTGACCGGTGGAATTTATTTTGGTCAGCCGAAAGGACGCGAAGGCAGCGGCCCACACGAGCGGGCTTTTGATACTGAAGTTTATCATCGCTTTGAAATCGAACGCATTGCGCGCCAGGCTTTTGAATCGGCTCGTAAGCGTCGCAACAAAGTCACCTCGGTCGATAAAGCTAACGTGCTGCAAACGTCCGTGATGTGGCGCGAAATCGTGAACGAAATCGCGAAAGATTACCCAGATGTACAGCTGAGCCACATGTACATTGATAACGCCACCATGCAGTTGATTAAAGATCCCTCTCAGTTCGACGTGCTGCTGTGTTCCAACCTGTTTGGCGACATTTTGTCAGACGAGTGCGCGATGATCACCGGCTCGATGGGCATGTTGCCTTCAGCCAGCCTGAGCGAAGACGGTTTTGGCCTGTATGAACCGGCTGGCGGCTCAGCGCCTGATATCGCAGGTCAGAACATTGCGAATCCCATTGCCCAGATCCTGTCTCTGTCGCTGCTGCTGCGCTACAGCCTGAATGCCGATGACGCCGCTGCCTGCATCGAGCGCGCCATTAGCCGGGCCTTAGCGGAAGGCTATCGCACTAAAGATTTAGCGGGTGACGGCCATGCGATCAGCACAGATGAGATGGGCAGCATCATTGCCCGCTTTATCGCCGAGGAAAAATAATAAAATGAAAACCTTATACCAGAAGTTATTTGATGCACATGTCGTTCACGAAGCACCGAATGAAACACCCTTGCTCTATATTGACCGCCATCTGATTCATGAGGTGACCTCACCACAGGCTTTTGATGGCTTGCGAGCACACGGTCGTAAAGTTCGTCAGCCGTCGAAGACGTTTGCCACCATGGATCACAACGTGTCCACCCAGACCAAGGACATCAATGCTTCGGGTGAGATGGCGCGCATCCAGATGCAGGAACTGATGAAGAACTGTGCCGAATTTGGCGTGCAGCTGTATGACCTGGATCACCCGTTCCAGGGCATCGTGCATGTTATTGGCCCAGAGCAAGGCATGACTTTACCCGGCATGACGATTGTCTGCGGCGACTCGCACACGGCGACCCACGGTGCCTTTGGTTCACTGGCATTCGGTATCGGTACGTCAGAGGTGGAACATGTTTTTGCCACGCAAACCCTGAAGCAGGGCCGTGCCAAAACCATGAAGATTGAAGTGACAGGCACCGTCGCGCCGGGCATTACGGCAAAAGATATTGTGCTGGCGATTATTGGTAAAACCGGCAGCGCCGGCGGTACCGGTCACGTGGTTGAATTCTGTGGTTCCGCGATTGAAGCGCTGAGCATGGAAGGCCGCATGACACTGTGTAATATGGCGATTGAAATGGGTGCGAAAGCCGGTCTGGTTGCGCCGGATGACACAACATTCAGTTATCTGAAAGGCCGCCAGTTCTCCCCTGAAGGCGAAAAGTGGGAGCAGGCCGTTGCATACTGGCGCACGCTGAAGAGCGATCCCGAGGCTAAATTTGATCGCGTCGTTACGCTGCATGCGGAAGAGATTGCACCGCAGGTGACATGGGGAACCAACCCCGGCCAGGTGATCGCGGTTGATGCCAACATCCCTGATCCCGCATCATTTGCCGATCCGGTAGAGCGAGCCTCCGCTGAAAAAGCACTGGCTTACATGAACCTGCAACCCGGCATCAAACTGACCGACGTCAGCATTGATAAAGTCTTTATTGGCTCCTGCACTAACTCGCGCATTGAAGATCTGCGCGCCGCCGCCGCGATTGCCAAAGGGCGTAAAGTCGCGCCAGGTGTACAGGCACTTGTGGTACCCGGCTCTGGCCCGGTTAAGGCTCAGGCTGAAGCAGAAGGATTGGATAAAATTTTTATTGAGGCCGGTTTTGAGTGGCGCCTGCCTGGCTGCTCCATGTGTCTGGCAATGAACAATGACCGCCTGAACCCCGGCGAGCGCTGTGCATCCACCAGTAACCGTAACTTCGAAGGTCGCCAGGGCCGTGGCGGACGCACGCATTTAGTCAGCCCGGCAATGGCCGCCGCTGCCGCCATTAATGGCCATTTTGCCGACATTCGCAGCCTGACATAAGGAAACCATCATGGCAGAAAAATTCACTCAACATACTGGTCTGGTGGTTCCTTTGGATGCCGCTAACGTCGACACCGATGCCATCATTCCGAAGCAGTTTCTGCAGAAAGTGACCCGCGTGGGCTTCGGTGCCCATCTGTTCAATGACTGGCGTTTTCTGGACGATCACGGTTTAGAGCCCAATCCGGACTTCGTACTCAACTTTCCTGAGTATAAAGGTGCCTCGATTCTGCTTACGCGCGAGAACTTTGGTTGCGGTTCATCTCGTGAACATGCCCCCTGGGCGCTGACCGATTACGGTTTCAAAGTCGTGATTGCCCCCAGCTTTGCCGATATTTTTTATGGTAACAGCTTCAACAACCAGCTGCTGCCAGTGACGTTGAGCGACGAGCAGGTGGAAGCGTTATTCACGCTGGTGAAAGCCAATCCGGGGATCAGGTTTGAAGTGGACCTGGAATCCCAGGTCGTGAAAGCTGGCGACCAGTCTTACAGCTTTAAGATTGATGACTTCCGTCGCCATTGCATGCTGAACGGGCTGGACAGTATCGGCCTGACGCTGCAGCACGAAAGCGCGATCTCGGCTTACGAAAACAACCAGCCGGCCTTTATGCGTTAACTGGTACACCTCTTAATCAGCCCGCTCTGCTCTGCAGTCCGGGCTTTTTTTTTAACGAAAACTGCGCTAAAACAATTAATCGCAATTTATTTTCTTGCAGAAATCGCGTTATTTATTCACCGATGACGTTTATATTTTGACTCGCATCATCTTCTCCTCACTTTTTCCTCTCTGTTATCACAAGAAGTAAATCGTTTGCTATTTTAATTAACATCAATGCCCTTCTTTTGTTATTTGATAGTTAATCCCATAGAACCTGCCTATAGCTTCTGAAAAAAAAACCATTATTTCCGTAAATTCCCCCTCGCTATCATCGCCGCAGAGAAAATTCAACGCAAAGCACATCGGGATCGTCTCAGCCTGCCTGTCAGATCTTTTGTGGAGACAATGTATGCACGCTTACCCTCACCTGTTTACCCCGTTAACAATCAACGGGATGACATTAAAAAACCGTATCATCATGCCGCCAATGGGCACCAATCTGGCCAGTCTGAATGGCGAAGTCTCTCAGGAACAGCTTGATTACTATTCACTTAGAGCAAAGGGTGGCACCGGGCTCATTACGATTGAGAATATTTGTGTGGATTTCCCATTTGCGTCGAACGGCACCACACAACTACGCATCGATAATGACCAGTATATTCCCGGTTTATACAAACTCACCGAGACGTTGCATAAACACGGAGCCTGTGTCGCCATCCAGTTAAATCATGCAGGTGCATCAGCTTATACCTATCGCCTCAATGGGGAGATGCCCATTTCAGCCTCCGCGGTACCGTCAAAAAAGAAGGGGACTATTCCACGTCCGATGACGCATGAGGAAATATATCGGGCGGTTGACAAATTTGGTGACGCTGCAGAACGCGTCAGACGCGCCAATTTTGACTGCGTAGAGATTCATGCCGGGCACTCTTATTTAATTAGTCAGTTTTTATCGCCACTGTTCAATCAGCGCAATGACGAATTTGGCGGAAGTATCGAGAACCGGTCACGCTTTTTAACCCTGATTGTCGACAAAGTTCGGGCCTGCGTTGGACCGACGTTTCCCATCAGTCTGCGTATCAGCGCGGATGATTTTTTACAGGGCGGTAACACGCTCGCGGATTCGCTGCGCATCCTTGAATACTGTCAGGAAAAAGTCGACATCATCAATGTGTCGGCGGCGCAGAATGACAACCTGTTTTTACAAATAGACCAAATGTCTCAAGAGGATGGCTGGAAACGCTATCTGTCACGTGCCGTTCGCGACAAATTTAATAAACCCACCGTTGTCGCTGGCAATATTCGCACGCCTCAGCTTGCTGAAGACATTCTTGCCCAGGGTGACGCCGACCTCATTGCCATTGGTCGCGGGCTGATTGCCGAACCAGACTGGGTGCAAAAGGTACAGAGTGGGCATGAAGAGATGATGCGTAAGTGCATCTCCTGCAACATCGGGTGCGCCGACCATCGCATTGCCCGCTCGCTTCCCCTTCGCTGCTCAATTAACCCCGATATTATCCATGGTGATGCTTATAAAAAGCGGCGGGTAAATCGTCCAACGCGTGTCGTCGTCATCGGGGCTGGGACCGCAGGTATCGAAGCCGCCTGCACGGCCGCCGAGGTGGGATGCAAGACATGGCTGCTCGAAGCCAAAGACCATATCGGAGGCCTGGCTGTCGAGATTGCACGGTTGCCCGAAAAAAAACGTATTGCCGATTTTCCGCAATTCCTGAACAACCGTATTGCCCGGCTGGAGAATTTGCAATTGCAGCTGGGGCAACACATTCAGCCCGACTCCCTCGAAGTGCTGCGTCCCGACTTAATTGTGAATGCCACGGGCTCTGTCCCCCTGCTGCCGCCAATTGCAGGGTTACATGAGACGATCGACCGCCCCGGCAGCGGGGTGTTCACGATTACTGGCATGATTCAACACCTGAATAGCTTTAGCGATCTGCAAGGCAAGCGTATTGCCGTGGTCGGCGGCGGTGCCGTTGGACTCGATGTTGTTGAGTATTTTGCCAGCCGAGGCGCTGAAGCTGTACTGATTGAAATGCAGCATTCACCAGGACGCGACCTCGACATCATCACAAAGAGAGCCATGTTAGCTCTGCTTGAACAACATCAGGTAGAACAACATATGGACACGCAACTCGTTGAAGTCCAACCCGATCGCTTCCGCGTTAAAAACGCCCACCGCACCTTCGACATCACCTTTGACTACGGCTTTATCTGTCTGGGGATGCGTCCTAACCGCACCGGTTTCGAGGCCATAGAGCACTGGGCCACCGCCAACCAGATCAAAATAATGAACATCGGCGACAGCCTGAAAGCGCGGCGAATTATTGATGGTGTACGCGAAGGACGCAACGTACTGGATGCCCTTGAAGAGATTGGCGCACTGGGTAACCGCGAAGCGACAAGCATTCCACTTTTAACTTACTGAGGACACTATCATGGCAGAACGTATTACCGGGCATACCGAGCTGATTGGGCTAATAGCCACCCCTATTCGCCACAGTATGTCGCCAACCATGCACAACGAAGCCTTCGCGCATCTTGGGCTGGACTATGCTTACCTGGCTTTTGAGGTCGGCACTGAGGAACTGAAGGAGGTGGTGCAAGGTTTTCGTGCACTGAAGCTGCGCGGATGCAATGTTTCCATGCCCAATAAAACGGAGGTTTGTCGTTATCTGGATAAGCTGTCTCCCGCTGCGCAGCTTGTTGGCGCGGTGAACACCATCGTGAATGATAATGGCGTGCTAACCGGGCACATCACTGATGGTACAGGTTACATGCGCGCCCTCGCTGAAGAGCGCATAGATATCCTGGGCAAAAAGATGACTGTTCTGGGCGCTGGCGGTGCGGCAACGGCCATTTGCGTTCAGGCCGCGCTGGATGGGGTAAAGGCGATCTCGGTATTTAACCAACGCGATAAGTTCTTTGCCAATGCGCAGGAAACCGTGGCGAAAATTCGTGCCCATACTGACTGTGAGATTCAGCTTTTTGATCTCGACGACCATGACCGTTTACGCGCTGAGATTAACGACAGCGTTATTCTCACCAATGCGACCGGCGTGGGCATGAAACCGTTTGAAGGACAGATGTTGCTCCCCGACGACAGCTTCCTGCGTCCTGAGCTCATTGTCTCGGATGTTGTATATATCCCACGTAAAACACATCTGCTTGAGATCGCAGAGAAAAAAGGCTGCCGTATTATTAATGGTCTCGGCATGATGCTGTGGCAAGGCGCAAGCGCGTTTGAAATCTGGACAGGAAAACCGATGCCTGTTGATCACCTCAAAAAAATCCTTTTTTGAGGATGACAGAGATGAAAAACAAATATATTCCCACCGCCGCTGGGCTGTATCTCAATTATCTCATTCATGGCATGGGCGTGCTGGTCATCACTCTCAATATGGCTAACCTGCAGGTGCAATGGAACACCGATGCGGCGGGCGTATCGATTGTGATTTCCTCACTGGGCATTGGCAAACTGATTACCATCATTACCGGTTTTCTGTCGGATCGTTTTGGCCGCAAGCCTTTTGTCTTTTTGGGCATCATGAGTTACGTGGCGTTTTTCATCGGTATTCTGTTTACCCGAGATATTTATACGGCTTATATCTTTGGCGTGCTGGCAGGTATGGCAAACAGTTTCCTTGATTCAGCCACCTATCCGACGCTGATGGAGGCTTTCCCGGACTCGGCCAGCCGCGCTAACGTGCTGATTAAAGCGTTTGTCTCCGCCGGGCAATTTTTATTGCCGTTTATCATTAGTCTGCTTATCTGGGCGGATTTGTGGTTTGGTTGGTCATTCGTGCTGGCAGCAGCCTTAATGATGATGAGCGGAATCTACCTGATCAAGATGCCGTTTCCCGATCATCGGGTACAGAACATCGCGGAAGGATCAGCCACGGTGGCAACCCCACCGCGTAGTCGTCTGTATCAGTTGGATATGGTTGTGTTCACCTTATACGGCTATATCAGTATGGCGACCTTTTATCTGGTGAGCCAATGGTTGGCACAGTATGGGCAGTTTGTCGCTGGTATGTCCTATACCGCATCGGTGAAATTACTCAGTATCTACACGGCAGGATCGCTGACCTGCGTATTCGTCACGGCGGTCATGGTGAAAAAAGTGTTGAGCTCAGCCATTGCGATGATCATTTACACTTTCTTGTCGGCCCTCTCAGTGCTGATCGTCTGCCTCTATCCGACGCCACAAATGGTTACTGGTTTTGCATTCGTCTTTGGGTTTGCGGCCGCAGGCGGCGTTATGCAACTGGGGGCAACGATCATGGCGATGAGTTTTCCCCATGCGAAAGGCTTTGCGACAGGGGTCTTTTACACCGCCGGCAGTCTGGCCAGTTTTACCATCCCTTTATTTACAGCACATCTTTCACGAATCAGTATCGCCAGCATCATGTGGTTTGATCTGATTATTGCGGTGGCAGGTTTTATCCTTGCGCTTTATATCGGTTCCCGCCAGCTTCAATTTCATTGTGCGGAAAAACGCAGCCAAACTGCCTCAGCAAGCCGTTGAACAGTTAAAACAGGAATGACTATGACTCAAACGGTTAGGGTTAAAAACATCATATTCCAACAGGGACAAACGCTGCTATGTGTGCCCTTGACAGGCCGTACTCGCGCTGACCTTCAGGCCGGAGCGCAGTTACTGGCCACAGCAAAGGCAGACATTATTGAATGGCGCGTCGACCACTTCATCGATGGGAAAGACGTGAGTGAAGTCTTACTGGCGCTGGCCGACATTCGTCAGCAACTGGGAGAAACACCGCTGATCTTCACCTTCCGCAGTAAAAAAGAAGGCGGCGAGGCGGAAATCAGTGATGACGAATACTTCGCGCTCAACCGTGCAGCCGCCTTAAGCGGACTGGCTGATGTGATTGATATTGAGTTGTTTAATGATGAGTCACGCATCCGTTCGCTGGTAAGCGAGGCCCATAACGTCGGTGTTAAGGTCATTATGAGTAATCATGATTTCCACCAAACACCGGCGAAGGAAGAGATCATTTACCGGCTGCGCCGCATGCAGGATTTAGGTGCAGACCTGCCGAAGATCGCCGTAATGCCTCAGACACCACAGGATGTGCTGACGCTGCTGTCTGCCACCCTGTTAATGAAAGAGTGCTACGCAACGCGGCCGCTTATCACTATGTCGATGGGAAAAATGGGCGGTGTCAGTCGGGTAACCGGACGCCTGTTCGGTTCAGCAATGACTTTTGGCACCCTGGGCCAGTCCTCAGCACCAGGGCAAATCGCTGTTACACAGTTGCGGGAGATGATGGAGACGCTTTCCTAGATGCTGACATGCCCAAAGCCGTGCTTTGGGCATGTTTCTGGGCGACCTGGCTGTTCGCGATAATAAAGTTTTTTAGCCTAAGCACAGCGGGTGAAAGCTTTTTGGTTTTAATCGTCGCCAGACAAATATAACGGGGTGGGAGCGAATTTTTGATCGTCAGGATATGAATATTGTAGTACGCGAGTGCCGCAATCCTTGGCATGATGGCGATACCATAACCGATACTGACCAATCCGGCCATTGCCAAATCCTCTTCCACATAGCAGGCAATGTCCGGTGACAGCTTTTGCTGTTGAAAGATTCCATCAATAAATGGACGTAGCCCACTACTTTCTGAAAAATAGACATAGGGATAACGGATGGTCTCTGCTAAATCAACTTCACTGTCGTATAAACGCGCTAACGGATGATCTTTCGCCGCCACCACCACTAATTCTTGTTCAATCACCGGGATAAATTCAATATCAGGATCGTCGCCAATGCGAGAACAAATGACCATATCAACCCTATCCGCTTTTAGTGACTGCAACAACACAACTGACGTTCCCTGTTTAAAAGAGAATGTCACATCGTTATGACACAAGTGTTGGGAATACTTGTTGATAATTTGCGGAACAACATATTCCCCCATAGTATAGATAAACGCAATCCGGATATTTTCCCGGCACAGAAATTGATTATTTTTTAGCACCTCCTTGCCATTTTCCAATGCTGAAAGTGCCGTCTCAACATAGGGTAAAAAGCATTTACCACTTTCGCTAATCCTCACATTTCTGCCCTGACGGGAAAAGAGTGATACGCCTAACTCCTTTTCTAACTCTGCGATAGCATGACTCAACGATGGCTGGGTGATAAAAAGGCTGGATGCTGCTTCTGTGTAATGCTCAGTTTCTGACAGGCGTTTAAAATAATAAAGTTGCTTCAGGTTCATGGCATTTGCCTTTAAATAAAAAGTAAATCATCTATCCCTACTTTATCATCGTCAAAAGAACTAATTATGTACTCAGGTCAAAATTAATGGCACTAAAAAAATGCTATAAACAAGCAAAAAAGATTAGCAATGTCAGACTATTTTTTAATGTAAAAAAAACATCAAAAAATAGTTTAAACTTCAGGAATACACCATGAAAAAGTCATACCAAGAGGAACAGACTGGCAGGTACATGCAGAAAAAGAAACCCACGAAAGTCAGAATGGTTATTCTGCTATTAATATCCATTGGTACAATGATTAACTATCTTGATCGCACAATCCTGGGCATCGTTGCGCCAAAAATCACCAGTGAACTTGACATCGATCCTGCCATGATGGGCGTTGCCTTTTCTGCTTTCGCCTGGACGTATACGTTGGCACAAATCCCCGGTGGGATGTTTTTAGATCGCTTTGGTAACAAACTGACCTATGCGCTTTCTATTATGTTTTGGTCGATTTTCACCCTACTGCAAACCTTTACTTTTGGACTCAAATCATTGATCTTACTGAGGCTGGGACTGGGGCTAAGCGAAGCTCCGTGTTTTCCGGTCAATAGCCGCGTAGTAGCAAAATGGTTTCCTCGTCATGAACGTGCTCGCGCCACCGCAACCTATTCTGTCGGGGAATATATTGGCCTGGCGGCATTTTCGCCCTTACTCTATATCATTCTGGAGCATCATAGCTGGCGCAGCCTTTTTTTTGATCACCGGCGGGGCCGGTATTATTTTCACGTTTATTTGGTGGCGTTTTTATCATGAACCTGAAGTATCAAAAAAAGCCAACAAGGAAGAAATTGAATATATTCTCAACAATGAACCTATCGAAAAAATCAAAAACACGCCTTTTAACTGGCCCGATGCTAAACGTTTAATATGCTGTCGGCAAATCATCGGTGCCAGCCTCGGACAATTCGCTGGAAATACGACACTGGTCTTTTTCCTGACATGGTTCCCCACCTATTTAGCGAAAGAACGGCAACTTGAATGGCTTCAGGTGGGTTTTTTCTCAGTGTGGCCGTTTATGGCTGCCGCAGTAGGCGTTTTCTTTGGCGGTTGGCTGTCTGATAAATTATTAAGTAAAACGGGCTCTATTAATCTGAGCCGAAAACTCCCAGTCATTAGCGGCTTAATTCTTTCCGGCATGATCATTGCTGCTAACTGGATGAGTTCAGATAGCGCCGTGATCATTATTATGTCCATTGCCTTTTTTGGTCAAGGTATGGTCGGATTGGGCTGGACAATTATCGCGGATATTGCGCCTGCTTCAATGGCAGGTCTCACTGGCGGTATATTTAATTTTTGCGCCAATATGGCCTCGATTTTGGCACCCCTGATTATTGGCATTATTATTTCAATGACGAGCAGCTTTTTTTATGCGTTAGTGTATATCGGCATTACGGCGGTTATTGGCTTAGTCGCCTATACCTTTATCATAGGCGATATTAAGCGGATTGTTCTTTAAAGTACCGTTCCCCAGGCACTGTTATTCCGGGGGAACGCGCGTATTAAACGTCTTTAACTTTTCTGATCATCACCAGCGTCAGCACAGCAATCGCGGCAATTACCCAGTACACGCTGCCGTGACCAAAATGTTCAACCAGCATGCCCTGAAATAACCCCGCCAGGATGATGCCGGTCGAAATGCTGTTGGTAAACAGGGTTGTGGCCGCTCCAGCCCGTCCGGGCATCAGATCCTGAAACCACAACATCCCGATGCCTGCGACTACGCCGATAAACAGGGCGTTAAACACCTGCAGGATCAGCAATGCCAGATGGCTGTGAAACAGAATCAGTCCGCTGTAAAACACCACGGCTGAGGCAACCGCTGCCACCATCATATTGCGTTTGCCCAAGCGTTTGGCATAGAAGCCCGCCAGGATCATGACCGGGATTTCCAGCCCGGCGGCCGTGCCCATTAAGAGACCGGCAAGGTTTTCGGGCAAGCCCAAATCATTGCTGATCCACAGCGGCATGTCGATGATGTACATGGTGTTGCAGGTCCACATCAGGGTCGATGCAGCAAACAGGACGCGCACGTCACGAATACGCCAGCCGCTCAGAGGAATACCGCCCGACTGCATCAGGGAAGCGGTGCGCGGCACCGAGGGCACCGTGAACCAGACCAGCAGAAAACAGATAAAAAACAGCCCGGCCGCCACGCTGAACAGCGTCACGAAACCAAAATTCAACGCCAGCGCAAACGACAAAGGTGGCCCAATCACCCATGCCAGCGACACCTGCGCACGCATAATGGAGCTGAACATCACCACTTCGCGCGAAGCACTGTCGGCATATTCTCGCGCCAGCGCAAAGAGCTGTGGCATGGCGACATTCGCCAGCGATGAGAGCAGCACACCTAAGGTTATCAGCGTCAGATAATGGCGGGTAAACGCGAACAGTATGGCGTTTGCCAGGGCAAGGACGCAGCATAGTAAGATGATATTACGTCGATCGCCGACGCTGTCGGAGCGCTTTGCGATCATCATGCTCACCACAATGCCTGCAATGGCATTGATGGTAAAAAACAGTCCTACCCACAGCGGCGGCACCTGCACTTCCCGTGATAAAAACAGGCTTAGCGTGGGTGCCTGCAAAGCACCGGCAATACCGAGGATAAATGCGGTTACCATAAAGGCAAAAAAGACAGGATTAAAGCGTTTGAAGAGCGAGAACAACGATTTCATGCCAGGTCCCTTACAGGATGAAAGTGATAAACAGGTTGCATGACTGATGGGCGTCAGCCCTTCATTTTGCCTGATTATACTCAACGTAAAATAACAAACGGATGATGCTCATAGCCTACTGCATGTCAGGTTATACCGCGCGTGTTGCCGCTTTCTTATGGCCTTCTGCCTGCGAAACCTTTCGTACCTGGTGGCGCGGCTCAGGCTGCCCGGATAAGGTTTTTAGTAGGTAATCATCAACAAAATTGCCTCGCGTTTCATCGCCAGTACACTGTTTTATGACTGCCACCTTCACGACGAGAACGAGACATGATTACTTTCAGGCCGCTAACCGCTGACGAATTCGCTGCGTTTACAGTTTATTTCATTGCTGATTATGCCGCAGAGATAGTCAGCAATGACCGCATTTCACAAGAGGATGCGCTGCGACAGGCTCGTCAGACTATCCTGTCCAGCTTCCCTGACGGCGAAAAAACGACCGGGCACGTTATTTTGTCTATCACTGACACCAGTAAGGATAACGCACAACCTGTCGGTTACCTGTGGTACAAACCGGACCTGACGTTTAGATCCGTCTTTATCAATGACTTTTACCTGTTCCCGGCCTTCCGCGGACAAGGCCTCGGCCGGGCGTCCATGGCGGCGTTAGAAAAGCGGCTCATTGAGCAGGGTTTCACGCAAATCAGGCTGCGCGTCGCGGCAGATAACCCCTCTGCACGTCAGCTTTACGACACCGCCGGTTTTCAGGTGACGGGCATCAATATGAATAAGGTGCTGACGCCCGTCTCCGGTAAAGAACCGTTACCCTAAGCGAAAAAAGCCAGCAGAATAACGCTGCTGGCGAAATGGTAACACACGACTCAGAAGGGACAGACATCGCTGCCAGTCCATGTCAGAGCGCCATTCATGACTGAATGCCTCCCGCTCTTCCATTACAGGAAAGCTTGCCTCTAAAATGAGGTAAGAAAAACAGAGCACGTTCCTCACGGAGTTCCCCTTTTATGTCTTCATCACGTCTGAAGCAGCAGTTCATTCGTCTGTGGCAAAGTTGCCAGGGGCAATCGCAGGAAACAACCCTGGGCGAACTGGCTGATTTGCTGCACTGTTCGCGTCGCCATATGCGAAACCTGCTAAACAGAATGCAGGAGGCTGGCTGGCTGACCTGGCAGGCCGAAGCCGGACGGGGAAAACGCTCCCTGCTCACCTTCTGCTATACCGGGCTGGCACTGCAGCAGCAGCGTGCCGAAGACCTGCTGGAGCAGGATCGTATCGATCAGTTAGTTCAACTGGTGGGGGATAAAAACCAGGTCAGGCAGATGATTAGCGCGCACCTGGGGCGTAGTTTTCGCCAGGGCAAACATATTTTGCGCGTCCTTTACTACCGCCCTCTGCTCAATCTGTTGCCCGGATCGCCACTGCGCCGTTCCGAAACCCATATTGCCCGCCAGATCTTTAGCGGCCTGACCCGTATAAATGAGGAAAAGGGGGAAATCGAAGCCGATATCGCCCATCACTGGCAGCAGACCTCGGATCGTCACTGGCGCTTCTATATACGGCCGGCCATCCGTTTTCACCATGGCCGGGAACTGGACATGGCCGACGTTATCGCCAGTCTTGAACGTCAGCGCCAGCATCCTCTGTTTTCCCATATCCACCGGATCGATTCCCCTGCCCCCTGGACGCTGGATATTTATTTAGACCAGCCCGACAGCTGGCTGCCCTGGCTACTGGGCAGCGTCAGCGCCATGATTCTGCCGCGTGAATGGCCTGAAATCCGCGATTTTGCCCGCCAGCCTGTGGGAACCGGCCCCTATCGGGTGATACGCAATCAGCAAAGCCAGCTGAAGATCGAAGCGTTTGATGATTATTTTGGCTATCGCGCGTTGATCGATGATGTGTCGGTTTGGGTCCTGCCCGAGATCAGCGATGAGCTGGTGTATGCCGGCGTTCGTCTGCAGGGCGAAAATGCCGATGAGAAACAGGAAGAGAGCCGCCTTGAAGAGGGTTGCTACTATTTACTGTTCGATCAGCGTTCAGAAAAAGCCGCCGATCGGGACATCCGGCGCTGGGTAAGCTACCTGCTTAATCCGATTGCACTCCTCAATAAGGCGGGCATGGGTTATCAGCGCTACTGGTTCCCGGCTTACGGCCTGCTGCCCCGCTGGCACCATCGCCGCGATCTGACCCCGGTGGAAAAACCTGCCGGCCTCACGACGCTGACGCTGACCTGGTATAATCAGCATATTGAGCATGTCAGCATTACGGATGCCCTACGTCCACTGCTGGCAGAACATGGCGTTGCTTTGGCAACCCGAGAGGTCAGTTACGAGAGCTGGCATCAGGGCGAGGGTGAAAGCGATATCTGGCTGGGCAGCGTCAATTTTACTCTGCCACTTGAGTATTCACTGTTTGCGTTGTTATACGAAACGCCGTTGATGCAGCACTGCCTGCCGGTTAACTGGCTGCAGGATGCCGCGCGCTGGCGGGAAAAAACGCTTCCCCTTGCCGAATGGGGTAAACACCTGGTTGAGAATAACTGGCTCCATCCGTTGTTTCACCACTGGCTACTGCTGGAGGGCCAGCGAAGCATGCGCGGCGTCCGAATGAATACGCTGGGCTGGTTTGATTTTAAATCCGCCTGGTTTGCCCCGCCCACGCTGTGAGCCTTCCCCCCTGACCGTTAAATGACTAGAATGTCACGTTCTCAACGGGGTGCCTCTTTCCACAGTGTCAGAGCGCTGAGAAATACCCGTCGAACCTGAATCGGTTAATACCGACGTAGGGATTTGAGAGGCTACTTTGCTCAGATCCTTTGCGACTCAACCCTGCCGCCATTAGGAGCGCAAAGTGTTAAAAAACGTCCTGCCCGTGCTGCTGTTACTTTCTACCCCGGTATTCGCCGCCAAACCTGTCCTGACGGTTTACACCTACGACTCCTTTTCCGCTGACTGGGGCCCCGGCCCGGCCGTAAAAAAAGCGTTTGAAGCCCAGTGCGATTGCGAACTGAAATTTGTTGCCCTGGAAGACGGGGTATCTCTGCTGAACCGCGTGCGCATGGAAGGCAAAAACAGCAAGGCCGATGTGGTATTAGGCCTGGACAACAATCTCGTGCAGGCGGCGGCACAAACCGGCCTTTTCGCCAAAAGCGACGTGGATACCAGCAAACTGCAGTTGCCGGACGGCTGGAAAGACACCACTTTTGTGCCCTTCGATTACGGTTACTTTGCGTTCGTCTACAACAAAAACACCCTGAAGAATCCCCCTACAAGCCTGAAAGAACTGGTGGAAAGCCCGGAGAAGTGGCGCGTGATTTATGAAGATCCGCGCACCAGCACGCCGGGCCTGGGCTTGTTACTCTGGATGCAAAAAGTCTATGGCGATAAGGCCCCTGAAGCCTGGCAAAAGCTGGCGAAAAAAACTGTCACGGTCACCAAGGGCTGGAGTGAAGCCTATGGTCTGTTCCTGAAAGGCGAAAGCGATCTGGTGCTGAGCTATACCACATCGCCGGCTTACCACATCATCGAAGAGAAAAAAGATAACTATGCCGCTGCGCCGTTTGCCGAAGGCCATTATCTGCAGGTAGAAGTGGCGGCCAGACTGGCCAACAGTAAACAGCCAAAACTGGCGCAGCAGTTTATGCAATTTATGGTGACGCCTGCTTTCCAGAACACTATTCCGACCGGCAACTGGATGTATCCCGTGATCAAAACCGACCTGCCTGCTGGCTTTGCCTCACTCAGCGTGCCAAAAACCGCATTACAGTTCTCGCCCGAAGAAGTCGCCAGCCACCGTTCGCAATGGGTTAGCCAATGGCAACGCGCCGTCAGCCGTTAATTCCGTGCTGGCTGATTCCGGGTTCCCTCGCCACGCTACTGCTTTGCAGCGTGGCGCTGTTGGCATTTGCGTCATTGTGGATGGCGGCACCGGCGACCAACTGGCTGAAGGTACTGCAGGATGATTATCTGCACCATGTGATGGTCTTTTCATTGGGTCAGGCCCTGCTCTCTGCCCTGCTCTCTCTGCTTCCGGCCATTCCGCTATCCCGAGCCCTTTATCGACGCCGCTTTCCTGGCCGCCAGTGGTTGCTGCGCCTGTGCGCCATGACCCTGGTACTGCCCGTGCTGGTCGCGGTGTTTGGCCTGCTTACCGTTTATGGCCGGGTGGGCTGGCTGGCACAGCTTTGCGCGTGGCTTGGTGTGGACTATCACTTCTCACCTTACGGGCTGCAGGGCATTTTACTGGCGCACGTATTTTTTAATCTGCCGTTGGCTACGCGCCTGATGCTTCAGTCACTGGAAAGCATTCCTGCCGAACAGCGGCAGCTGGCTGCCCAGTTGAACATACGTGGCTGGCATCAGTTCCGGCTGCTTGAGTGGCCCTGGCTGCGCCGCCAGCTGCTGCCCACGGGCGCACTGATCTTCATGCTCTGCTTTGCCAGTTTTGCCACCGTACTCTCGTTGGGCGGTGGCCCCCAGGCAACCACTATCGAACTGGCCATCTTCCAGGCGTTAAGTTATGACTACGATCCTGGCCGGGCTGCGTTGCTGGCGCTTATTCAGCTCTGCTGTTGCCTGATGCTGGTGATCCTCAGCCAACGCTTCAGTAAAGCCATTCCGGCTGGCAGTCCACAGCTGCAGGGCTGGCGCGATCCTCAGGACTCCACGCTGTCACGCGTCAGTGACGCCGTGATGATTGTTTTCGCGCTGCTGCTGCTGCTGCCTCCGCTGCTGGCGGTGATTGTGAATGGTCTGGAGGGCGGGATTCAGGGCGCGTTACAGCAACCGGCCCTGTGGCAGGCCACCCTGACCTCGTTGCGGATCGCGCTCGGTGCCGGGCTGTTATGTGTAGTGCTGACCACGATGTTGCTGTGGAGCAGCCGGGAGCTGCGCCTGCGGCAGCGTAATGTCGCCGCACAAGCCATGGACAGCAGCGGTATGTTGATTCTGGCGATGCCCGGTATTGTACTGGCAACAGGCTTTTTCCTGCTGCTGAACGCGACGGTCGGTTTGCCCGACGCCCCGGATGGCGTGGTCATTTTTGCCAATGCGTTAATCGCCATTCCCTACGCGCTGAAAGTGCTGGAAAACCCCATGCGAGATATCGCTGAACGTTACACCCGCCTTTGCGGCGCACTGGGCATCAGCGGCTGGAACCGTCTGTGGCTGATTGAACGGCGAGCGCTAAAGCGTCCACTGGCGCAGGCGCTGGCATTTGCCTGCATCCTGTCAATTGGTGACTTCGGCATTGTCGCGCTGTTTGGCAACGCGGATTTCCGCACGCTGCCGTTCTACCTTTATCAGCAGATAGGTTCCTATCGCGGCGCAGATGGGGCCGTGACTGCGCTGATACTGCTGTTACTCTGCCTGTCTCTGTTCACTCTGATGGAAAAATTACCGGGTCGCCATGCTGACACTGAATAATCTGACTTACCTGTATCAGCATTTGCCGATGCGTTTTTCTCTGAACGCCATTCGCGGCGAACGGCTGGCTATTCTCGGTCCCAGCGGCGCGGGTAAAAGCACGCTGTTAAATCTGATAGCCGGCTTTCTGCCTGTTAGCCAGGGCAGCCTGACGATTGACGGTGTCGATCACACCCACAGCGTACCCGCTCAGCGACCGGTGTCGATGCTGTTTCAGGAAAACAACCTGTTTCCACATCTTAACGTTGAACAAAATCTGGGGCTGGGCTTACATCCAGGATTGAAGCTTAATTCAGCGCAACGTCAGCAGGTCGCGGCTATCGCCCACCAGGTGGGGTTAAGCGATATGCTGACGCGCCTGCCGGGTCAGCTCTCGGGTGGACAACGCCAGCGCGTTGCGCTGGCGCGCTGTTTACTCCGCGATCGCCCGCTGCTGCTACTGGATGAACCTTTTTCGGCGCTTGACCCGGCCCTGCGCGGTGAGATGCTTCATCTGGTGCGTAGCGTCTGCGAAACCCGCGCGATCACGTTGCTGATGGTGTCGCACAGCCTTGAAGATGCGCAGCAGATTGCACCACGCAGTGTTGTCGTGGTGGACGGACGGGTTTACTGGGATGGCGCGACGGACAGGCTGTTGTCAGGCGAAATACGGGAAGCCGATGTGCTCGGCATCCCGCTTCGTTAGCCAATAAAGACCTGCCACAACAGATGGCGGAAAATCGGCATCATCGGGTGAAACTGGATGCCGACAAAGGCTGCAACGGCGACGACAAAGCTCAGCGGTGCCAGCCAGCGCAGGCGTTGTGGCGGCAAATACGCCGTCGCCCAGTCGCGGGTTTTACCGCTGCGCCACCAGCGCCAGCACAGCCAGCATCCCAGCCACACCAGAATAGCAACGCCCAATAACAGCCAGATGAAATGACCGCCCCTGGCTTCTTTCGGTACATCAATCGCGACGCCTGCCAGAATACCCGGCAATAAATAGAGCGGTGGCCATAAAATGCAGCCGATCAGGTTGGGGGGCAGAAACTTACGCACCGGCAGTTCCAGCATGCCCGCCACCAGCGGGATTAACGGTCGGGTTGGGCCCACAAAGCGCCCGACCAGAATTGTAAACATGCTGTGCTGATACAGCGCATGTTCGGTCTTATCCAGTAACCCTTTGTACTTTTGCAGGTATTTCCAGCGATGGAGCGGCCCCTGAAACTTCCAGCCGATGCCATAAGACACCCAGTCGCCCAACAGGCAGCCGACGAAGCCCGCCGCCCAGGCCGGATATAATCCTATCTGCCCACTACCGACCAGCGCGCCCAGGCTTGCCATCATCACGGTTCCAGGGAGTAACAGCCCCACGAACGCTAATGACTCCAGAAATGTCACCAGCGCCACGGCAAACAACGCCCACTCCAGCGACTGTGTAATCAGGTGTTCAACCCAGGCTTCCATATCAATCCTCAGTAAAAGCAGAAGGCTGGATTGTCCAGAGCAGACATCACAGCGTCAAGGCAAGAATTGTAGGTCAATATTGACAAAACGCACCGGCAGACACTGTATAAATATCCATGTTATACTTTTTAACCTACACTTCCGACTCGCTGTCTGCCTGGAGAATACGTGAATAAGCCCCGCGCAGGGTTTCTGCTCAGCCGTCACTGGCGCGATACGCCGCAAGGCACTGAAATTACGCTCTGGCTGGCCACCGATTCAGGTGCTCAGCGCGTCGTGCTGCCCGCGCAGGAATCGGTGGCCTTTATTCCCGTTGAATATCAGGCCCAGGCGGAATCGCTGTTGCAGGACGAGCGTCAGCTGCGCATCCAACCTTTGCAGTTAAAAGATTTTCGCCGCCGTCCGGTATTTGGCCTTTACTGCCGCCAGCACCGTCAGTTGCAGTGGATTGAAAAAAAACTGCGTGAAAACGGTATTCCTCTCTATGAATCCGATATCCGTCCCCCCGAGCGCTATCTGATGGAACGGTTTATTACCGCGCCCGTGTGGTTCGATGGAGATATTCAGGGCGATTCGGTGGTTAACGCTCGTCTTAAACCTCATCCTGATTACCGCCCGCCACTAAAGTGGGTATCGCTGGATATCGAAACCACTCAGCACGGGGAGCTTTACTGCATCGGCCTGGAGGGCTGCGGTCAGCGCCAGGTTTACATGCTGGGGCCGCCTAACGGTGATGCCAGCGCACTGGATTTCGAACTCATCTACCTTGAAAGCCGCCCGCAGTTGCTGGACGCGCTTAATCGCTGGTTTGCCGACAACGACCCAGATGTGATCATCGGCTGGAACGTGGTGCAGTTTGACCTGCGTGTGCTGCAAAAACACGCCGACCGCTACGGCATTCCGTTGCGTCTTGGCCGACAGCAGGCCGTGCTGGAGTGGCGAGAGCACGGTTTTAAACCCGGCGTTTTTTTTGCCCAGGCCAGCGGACGCCTGATTATCGATGGCATTGATGCGCTGAAATCCGCCTTCTGGGACTTTCCCTCTTTTAGTCTGGAGGCCGTCTCGCAGCAGCTGCTTGGTGAAGGCAAAGCCATTGATAATCCGTGGCAGCGCATGGAAGAGATCAACTGGCGTTTTGCCAACGATAAACCGGCGCTGGCGCGCTATAACCTGAAAGACTGTGAGCTGGTGACGCGCATCTTCCACAAAACCGAGATTATGCCGTTTTTGCTGGAGCGCGCAGCCGTCAACGGGCTGGCAGTCGATCGCCACGGCGGCTCCGTCGCAGCCTTCAGTCATCTGTATATCCCCCGCATGCATCGGGTCGGTTTTGTTGCGCCTAATCCTGGCGATGTTGCACCAGAGGCCAGCCCCGGTGGTTACGTAATGGATTCCCGTCCCGGCCTGTATGATTCGGTGCTGGTGCTGGATTATAAAAGCCTGTACCCGTCGATTATCCGCACTTTCCTGATCGATCCCGTCGGCCTGATTGACGGCCTGGCGCACCCTGCTGACGCTGACTCCGTCACCGGTTTCCGCGAGGCACGTTTCTCCCGCACAACGCACTGCCTGCCGGCTATCGTTGAACAGATTTGGCAGGGACGTGAAACCGCAAAACAGCAGGGTAATAAACCGCTGTCGCAAGCGCTGAAAATCATCATGAATGCGTTTTACGGCGTGCTGGGCACCAGCGCCTGTCGCTTTTTTGACCCACGGCTGGCTTCCTCCATCACCCTGCGCGGTCACGCCATCATGCAGCAAACCCGCGAGCTCATTGAAGCCGAAGGCTATGATGTGATTTATGGCGATACCGACTCAACTTTTGTCTGGCTCAAATCCGCCCACAGTGAAGCCGATGCAGAAGCCATTGGCCGCTCGCTGGCGGTGAAGGTTAATCACTGGTGGCGCACGCATCTGCAACAGCAATACGGCCTGACCAGCGCACTGGAGCTGGAGTATGAAAATCACTTTTGCCGCTTCCTGATGCCCACCATTCGCGGTGCCGAACAGGGCAGTAAGAAACGTTATGCCGGCTTAATTCGGGAGGCCGAAGGTGAACGTATGGTGTTTAAAGGGCTGGAATCGGTACGTACCGACTGGACGCCGCTGGCGCAGCAGTTTCAGCAGGCGCTTTACAGCCGGATATTTCATCGCCAGCCGTGGGAGGAATATGTCCGTACCACCGTGGCGCAATTACTGGCGGGCGAGCTGGACGATCAGCTGATTTACAAAAAGCGCCTGCGCCGCCCGCTGAACGAGTATGAACGGAACGTGCCGCCGCACGTTCGCGCCGCCCGCCTGGCTGATGAACAGAACCGTAAACTGGGCAGGCCGCTGCAATACCAGACCGGCGGCCGCATTCGCTATGTGATTGCCACCGGCGGTCCTGAGCCCGTGGAGGCCCGAACCACGCCGCTGGACTACGATCATTACGTCACAAAACAGCTGCAACCCGTAGCCGAAGGCATTCTGCCCTTCGTCGAGGGTGACTTTGCTACACTCATTACCGGGCAGTTAGGGCTTTTTTGACAGGTGACGAATGCCCTGCCATCCAGTACCATAATGCCCTTCCTCAAAACTCACTGCTCTGACATGACGTACCAGGCCCTTTTGCCTGGTTGACATGCTATTGCCTGAGAATGGGGAACACCTTCAAAAACGTTAAAAATTCGAGCAAAAATTATATGGTTTTTACATTAGGTCAGCGTTGGATCAGTGATACAGAAAGTGAACTGGGATTAGGCACCGTGGTGGCGATTGATACTCGCATGATCACGTTGATTTTTCCGGCCACAGGGGAAAATCGCCTCTACGCTCGCAACGACTCGCCGGTCACTCGCGTGATTTTTAATCCGGGTGATACCGTTACCAGCCACGAAGGCTGGCAGATGCAGGTCGATGAAGTCCGCAATGACAATGACCTGATTACCTATATCGGTACGCGCCTTGATACCCAGGAAACCGACGTTATGCTGCGCGAAGTGATGCTCGACAGCAAACTGGTGTTCAGTAAGCCTCAGGACCGGTTATTCGCAGGCCAGCTTGATCGTATGGATCGCTTCGCCCTGCGTTTTCGTGCACGTAAATACCAAAGTGAGCAGTATCGTCTGCCTGTCAGCGGCCTGCGCGGCATGCGCACCAACCTGATTCCACATCAGTTGCACATTGCTCACGATGTGGGTCGTCGCCATGCGCCGCGCGTTCTGCTGGCGGATGAAGTGGGCTTAGGTAAAACCATTGAAGCCGGCATGATTATCCAGCAGCAGCTGTTAGCGGGCCGGGCTGAGCGCGTGCTTATTGTGGTGCCGGAAACCCTGCAACATCAGTGGCTGGTAGAAATGCTGCGCCGCTTCAACCTGCGGTTTGCCCTGTTCGATGACGATCGCTATGCCGAAGCACAGCATGACAGTGATAATGCCTTTGACACCGAGCAGTTGATTATCTGCTCGCTGGACTTTGTCCGTCGTAATAAACAGCGTCTGGATAAGCTGGCGGAGGCCGACTGGGATTTAATGGTGGTCGATGAAGCCCATCACCTGGCCTGGTCCGAAGGCGAACCCAGCCGTGAATATCAGGTTATCGAAAAACTGGCCGAAAAAACGCCGGGCGTCCTGTTACTGACGGCAACGCCAGAACAGTTGGGCATGGAGAGCCACTTTGCGCGTCTGCGCCTGCTCGATCCTAATCGTTTTCATGATTTTGCCGCCTTCGTTGAAGAGCAGCAGCACTTCCGTCCGATTGCGGACGCGGTCACCTCGCTGCTGGCCGATCATGCCATCTCACAAAGCGAGATGAATATGATCAATGAGCTGGTCGGCGAGCAGGACATTGAACCGCTGCTGCAGGTGGCAAACAGCGACCGTGAAGGCAAGCAGGACGCGCGCAAAGAACTCATTTCTATGCTGATGGATCGCCACGGCACCAGCCGCGTTCTGTTCCGTAATACGCGTAACGGTGTGAAAGGCTTCCCTAAACGTGAGCTGCACCAGATCCGTCTGCCGCTGCCTGCGCAGTATCAAACCGCCATTAAAGTGTCCGGTATTATGGGAACGCGCAAAAGCGCAGAGGCGCGTGCGCGCGACCTGCTCTACCCGGAGCAGATCTATCAGGAATTCGAAGGCGATACCGGCACCTGGTGGAACTTCGATCCACGCGTTGAATGGCTTATGGGTTATCTCACCAGTAACCGTAAAGAGAAGGTGCTGGTGATCTGCGCTCAGGCCGCGACGGCGCTGCAGTTGGAACAGGTCTTGCGTGAACGGGAAGGGATTCGCGCTGCGGTGTTCCACGAAGGCTTGTCGATTATTGAACGCGATCGGGCCGCTGCCTGGTTTGCTTCAGACGAGAACGGTGCGCAAGTGCTGCTGTGTTCCGAAATTGGCTCCGAAGGCCGTAACTTCCAGTTCGCCAGCCGTCTGGTCATGTTCGATCTGCCGTTTAACCCGGATCTGCTGGAACAGCGTATTGGTCGTCTGGATCGTATTGGTCAGGCACACGATATCCAGATTCTGGTGCCGTGGCTGGAGAAAACGGCGCAGGCCGTGCTGCTGCGCTGGTATCACGAAGGGCTGGATGCGTTTGAGCACACCTGTCCGACCGGCAGAGCAATCTATGACAGCGTTCACGCAGAGCTGATCAACTATCTGGCTGCGCCGGAAAACAGCGACGGTTTTGATGATTTCATCATTGAATGCCGCAAGCAGCATGACGCGCTGAAATCCCAGTTGGAACAGGGCCGCGATCGTCTGCTGGAACTGAACTCTAACGGTGGCGACGCCGCTCAGGCGCTGGCGAATACCATCGCCGAGCAGGACAATGATACTGAGCTGGTTAACTTTGCCCTCAACCTGTTCGACATCGTGGGAATCAATCAGGAAGACCGCAGCGATAACCTGATAGTGCTGACGCCATCGGATCATATGCTGGTGCCGGATTTCCCGGGCCTGCCAGAAGATGGCTGCACGATCACCTTCAATCGCGATCAGGCCCTATCTCGTGAAGATACGCAGTTTATCACCTGGGAACATCCGTTAATCCGTAATGGGTTGGATCTGATCCTGTCGGGTGACACCGGGAGCTGTGCGCTGTCATTGTTGAAGAATAAGGCCTTACCCGTGGGAACGCTGTTGGTCGAAATGATCTATGTGGTGGAAGCGCAGGCGCCGAAACATCTGCAACTCACCCGTTTTCTGCCGCCAACGCCCGTGCGTCTGCTGTTAGATCGCAACGGTACGAATCTGGCCGGTAAAGTGGAGTTCGAGAGTTTCAACCGTCAGTTGAATGCGGTTAACCGCCATACCGGCAGTAAGCTGGTGAATGCCGTACAGCAGGATGTTCACGCGATTCTTACGCTGGCCGAAAAAGAAGTCGTCAGTGAAGCGCGCGCCGTCATTGACGCGGCGCGGCGTGAGGCAGGCGAAAAGCTGGGGGCCGAGTTATCCCGTCTTGAAGCCCTGAGAGCCGTGAACCCCAACATCCGTGACGATGAAGTCGAGGCGTTAGAAAGCAATCGCCAGCAGGTGCTGGAGAGTCTGGATGAGGCCAACTGGCGACTGGACGCACTGCGTCTGATTGTGGTTACGCATCAATAAGTTCAGGGCCGCAAGGCCCTCTTTTTTGGAATAACCTATGGAACCCTATAATCCGCCGCAGGAGCCCTGGCTGCACATCCTGTATCAGGATGCCCACATCATGGTGGTGAATAAGCCCAGCGGCCTGCTTTCGGTACCCGGCCGGCTTGAAGAGCACAAAGACAGCGTGATGACGCGGATTCAACGCGATTATCCCGAGGCTGAGTCCGTGCACCGGCTGGATATGGCGACCAGTGGCGTGATAGTGGTTGCCCTGACGAAAGCCGCCGAACGCGAGCTTAAACGCCAGTTTCGCGAGCGCGAACCCGCGAAGACCTATGTGGCCCGGATCTGGGGCCATCCGGCCCACGAGAAAGGCGTGGTGGATTTACCGCTGATTTGCGACTGGCCAAATCGCCCAAAACAAAAAGTGTGTTTCGAGACCGGCAAGTCGGCACAAACCGACTATCAGGTGATTGAATATCGCGAAGATAACAGCGCCCGCGTTGTACTGAAGCCGATTACCGGGCGGTCGCACCAGCTGCGCGTGCATATGCTGGCGCTGGGCCATCCGATTCTGGGGGACGGTTTTTATGCCCATCCGGAAGCAAAAGCCATGGCAGAGCGCCTTCTGCTGCATGCCGAATCATTAACCATTACGCACCCAGCGTTTGGTAATGCCATGACCTTCAGGCAGCCTGCCGATTTTTAACCCGCGCGCCATGCCGGGTATTCGCGCGCCCTGGCCATTCGCCCGGGCGCGCATCAACCGCTTACTTAAACCCTTTTTCTTTGCGAATCAGATCGTAAGCTGACTGAATGTCCTGCGCTTTCTGTTTGGCCATTTCCATCATTTCTGGCGGCAGGCCTTTCGCCACCAGCTTATCCGGGTGATGTTCACTCATCAGCTTGCGATAGGCGCGTTTAATGGTGGTGGCATCATCCGTCGTTTTCACGCCCAACACATTGCAGGCATCCGAGAGCGTCGGGCCACGTTGCGCCTGTTGAAAGCCACCCTGTTGCGAGTAGCTGCGGCCGCCACCGAACTGCTGGCCCCCTTCCATCATGCGCAGAAACTGGTCGAACTGGCTGCGTGAAATCCCCAGTTCTTCACCAATCACATACAGCACCTGACGTTCATTGGGATGCAGTGAGCCATCGGCAAAGGCCGCCTGAATCTGAATTTCCAGAAACATCCTAATCAGATCAAAACGGCCGAAGCAGGCGCTGCGTAATTCACGCAATTTATTACGTAACGGATACTCGCCCTGTTTGCCTTCACGAAAAGCACGCTGAGCAGCCGTTCGGGCCTCTCCGTGCAACTGCATGCGATCCATAAACAGCGAGGCAATCTGGATATCCGCTTCGGTTACGCGCCCTTTGGACTTGGTTAAGTGCCCCATGACCTGAAAAGTCGTACTGAAAAACAGTGACTGCCGGGTCTGATTATTTGAGAAGTAAGCCTTGCTCTGCGCACCGCGAACCTTATCAAATCCATGCCCAACGATCAGACCAATTACAATTCCCCAAAAGCCTGCGCCGGACAGCAATCCAAGCACTAAACCTATAACTTTTCCCCAGTAGCGCATAAACTCCTCAATTCGCCATGCTTACGGCTGAAAATTGCATTATCATACCTGTCATTTATCTCAGCGCCTAACGGCAGCGCGGACAGAAAAGGATTAACACTGGCACAACGCCAGGCAGTGCGTTAGTCTCTGACCCGATTGTCGGCATGATGCCAGTTTTCATGGAATTTTCGATACCGCGTATGAAAAAACATATACCTACTCTGCTGGCCACCATGATCGGCGCAGCCATTAGCCAGCAAGCCTTCGCCGACGATTTAATGTCGCAGTGTATGTTGGGCGTACCCAGTTACAATCGTCCCCTGGTTAACGGCGATCCTAATCAGCTGCCCGTTACTATTCACTCGGATTCACTGAAAGGCAACTACCCTGACGATGCGGTATTCACAGGTGATGTGGATGTTAAGCAAGGCAACAGCCGCATGCTGGCAGACGAAGTCCAGCTTCATCAACGCCAGCCCGAAGGGCAGACGGTTCCCGTCCGTACTGTGGATGCGCTAGGTAATGTGCACTACGATGACAATCAGGTCATCCTGAAAGGTCCGAAAGCCTGGTCAAATCTTAATACCAAAGATACGAACGTCTGGAACGGCGATTATCAGATGGTAGACCGCCAGGGGCGAGGCACTGGCGATCAAATGAAGCTGCGCGGAGAAAACCGTTACACCATTATGGAAAACGGAACCTTCACCTCCTGTCTGCCTGGCAGTAACAGCTGGAGCGTTGCCGGTTCTGAGATTATTCAGGATCGTCAGGAAGAGGTTGCTGAAATCTGGAATGCGCGCTTTAAGCTCGGTTCGGTTCCCGTATTCTACAGTCCCTATATGCAGCTGCCGCTGGGCGACCGCCGCCGTTCAGGCTTCCTGATCCCCAACGCCAAATACGGCAGCAGCAACGGTTTTGAATTCATTCTGCCTTATTACTGGAACATCGCGCCGCAGGCGGATGCCACCATTACGCCGCATTACATGAGTAAGCGCGGGCTGCAATTGCAGAATGAATTCCGCTACCTGACCCAGGCGGGTGCAGGCATCGTTGAGTTCGACTATCTGGCATCGGATAAGCAGTACGACAACGATAAAGCCGCGCGCGGCATCGCCCAAAATGACAGTTCCGACCGCTGGTTATTTTACTGGCGCCATTCAGGTGTTTATGACCAGCACTGGCGTTTTAGCGCTGACTACACCAAAGTCAGCGATCAGTATTATTTCAACGATCTGACCTCACCTTATTACAGCTCGACTGACGGTTACGCCTCGCAGAAATTTAGCGTGGGCTACGCGGATACCAACTGGGACGCGACCCTGTCGACCAAAGACTTCCAGATTTTTGGTAATACCAGCAACAGCAACGTCTATCGCGCCTTCCCGCAACTGGATGTGAACTGGTATCAGAACGATGTCGGCCCGTTTGACACGCGCATTTATGCGCAGGCTGTGAAGTTCACCAACGTAAACAGTAGTTTCCCTGAAACCACACGTTTACATGTTGAGCCCACCATCAATCTGCCGTTATCAAACGGCTGGGCCAGCCTGGATACCGAAGCCAAGTTTCTGGCGACGCACTACCAGCAAAAAGATGTTGATTACTACAACACTAACTTTGCACCGAGCAGCACCACCAGTGGTGTGCTGAAAGACTCCGTCAACCGCACCTTGCCTCAGTTTAAGGTCGATGGTCGCATGGTGTTTGACCGTGATATGGACTGGGCGCAGGGTTATACCCAGACGCTGGAACCCCGGGTTCAGTACCTCTATATCCCGTATCGTGACCAGAGTGATATCTATCCTTACGACTCCACCCTGTTGCAAACCGACTATACCGGCCTGTTCCGCGATCGCTCATACAGCGGTCTGGATCGCATCGCATCGGCCAACCAGGTTGCAACCGGTGTGACGACGCGAATTTATGATACCGATCTGGTTGAACGTTTTAACGTTTCTGTGGGTCAAATCTATTCGTTTACGCCTTCTCGTACGGGCGTTAACCAGGTCAACAAAGAAGATGATACCGGCAGTCTCCTGTGGGCAGGTGACAGCTACTGGAAGATAAGCGATCGTTGGGGCGTGCGTGGCGGGCTGCAATACGATACCCGCCTGAATAACGTCGCGCAGGGTAATACCGTGCTGGAATACCGTCGTGACGCTGACCGTATGGTGCAGTTGAGCTACCGTTACAGTAGCCCGGAGTATGTTGCTTCTGCGCTAAATGACAGCTCACTGGTGAATAACCCGATTTATAAAAACGGGATTTCACAAGTTGGTACGACGGCGAGCTGGCCGATCCATGACGCCTGGTCGGTGGTTGGCGCGTATTACTATGATACGCGTAATAATCGTCCTGCATCACAGTTGGTTGGCCTGCAGTACAGCTCTTGTTGTTACGCGGTTCGTCTGGGCTATGAACGCAAAATCAACGGTTGGCAAAACAACGACAGTAAGTATGACAACCAAATCTCATTCAACATTGAGTTACGTGGCCTGAGTTCAAATTATGGGCTGGGCACCGGCCAGATGCTGGCTCAGGGAATCATCCCTTATCAGCATGCATTCTGATGTTGTGATGTTTGACAGGCAATCCCGCAGTGCGGAACCAATAATGGATAAAGTATGAAGAACTGGAGAATGCTGATTCTTGGTGTGGCGATAAGTGCCAACACCGTGTTCGCAGCACCACAAGTGGTTGATAAAGTTGCAGCTGTAGTGAATAACGGTGTGGTCCTGGAGAGTGATGTGGACAGCATGATGAGCACCGTTAAATCTCAGGCGAAGCAAGCAGGTCAGCAGTTGCCCGATGACAAAACGTTGCGCCATCAGATCCTCGAACGTGAGATCATGGACGCGATTATTATGCAACTGGGCGATAAAGCCGGTTTGCAAATCAGCGATCAGCAACTGGATCAGGCTATCCAGAATATTGCCGCGCAAAACCGCATGAGCGTTGATCAACTGCGTAGCCGCCTGGCTTATGATGGAATGAACTACAACACCTATCGGGCTCAGATTCGTAAAGAGATGCTGATCTCGGAAGTGCGGAATAATGAAGTACGCCGTCGGGTCACGATCCTGCCGCAGGAAGTGGATACGCTGGCGCAGCAGGTTGGCGCGCAGAACACCCAGGGCACGGAAATGAACATCAGTCACATTCTGCTGCCACTGCCGGAAAACCCGACGCAGCAGCAGGTTGACGATCAGGAAAAGCTGGCAAAACAGCTGATGACTGAACTGAAAGGTGGTGCGGACTTTGGCAAGCTGGCCGTAACCTACTCCGCCGACTCTCAGGCGCTGAAAGGCGGTAATATGGGCTGGGCGAAAATCGAAGAGCTGCCTACCCTGTTTGCTCAGGCGCTGACCACGGCGAAGAAAGGCGATATTGTTGGCCCTATCCGCTCAGGTGTAGGTTTCCATATTTTGAAAGTGAACGACCTGCGCGGCGAGAGCAAAAACGTCTCTGTGACCGAAGTACATGCGCGTCACATTCTGTTGAAGCCTTCTCCGATCATGACCGACGATCAGGCTCGCGCCAGGCTGGAGCAGATTGCTGCCGATATTCGCAGTGGTAAAACCACCTTTGCCGCGGCAGCCAAGCAATTCTCTGACGATCCAGGTTCCGCGAATCAGGGTGGCGATCTGGGCTGGACCTCACCAGAAGCGTACGATCCGGCTTTCCGCGATGCGTTGCTACGTCTGAAAAAAGGCGAAACCAGCCAGCCGGTTCACTCCTCTTTTGGTTGGCACCTGATTCAACTGCTGGATACTCGCCAGGTTGATAAAACCGATGCGGCCCAGAAAGAGCGCGCCTATCGCATGCTGTTTAACCGTAAGTTTGCGGAAGAAGCGCAGACCTGGATGCAGGAACAGCGCGCCGGGGCTTACGTGAAAATTCTGGATAACAATGCGCAGTGATTTTCGTGTGGTGATCACGCCCGGCGAACCCGCCGGGATTGGTCCCGATCTTGCCGTTCAACTGGCCCAGCAGGCCTGGCCCGTTGAACTGGTTGTCTGTGCGTCCCCTCAGCTGTTGCTGCAACGTGCCGCACAGCTGGGGTTGCCGTTGACGTTGCGCGTTTACGATCCCGCCCGCACAGCCGAACCGCAACAGGCCGGCACGCTTACCGTCCTTCCCGTTGAGCTACCGCAGCCGGTCACGCCAGGCACGCTATGCGTCGCCAACAGCAACTACGTGCTGGAAACCCTGGCCCGCGCCTGTGACGGGTGCTTATCCGGGGAGTTTTCGGCCTTAATTACCGGCCCCGTGCACAAAGGCGTGATTAACGACGCGGGCATTCCGTTTACCGGCCATACTGAATTTTTTGCCGATCGTGCAGGTGCTCAGCGCGTGGTGATGATGTTGGCGACTGAGCAGCTCCGTGTGGCTCTGGCCACCACCCATCTGCCGTTAAAAGATGTTGCCGCCGCCGTTACCCGTGATTGTCTGCATGAAGTGATCACGATCCTGCATCAGGATCTCAGAAATAAGTTTGCCATTGCCCAGCCGCATATTTTTGTCTGCGGACTGAATCCTCATGCGGGAGAAGGCGGCCACATGGGGCGGGAAGAGATAGATACGATCATCCCGGCATTGAATGAACTTCGTCAGCAAGGCATACAACTGACCGGTCCGCTGCCTGCGGATACCCTGTTCCAGCCGAAATATCTGCAACGTGCCGATGCAGTGCTGGCGATGTACCACGATCAGGGTTTACCGGTACTCAAGTTTCAGGGATTTGGTCGGGCGGTCAATATTACCCTCGGCCTGCCGTTTATCCGCACCTCAGTTGACCACGGCACCGCGCTTGAATTAGCCGGCCTGGGTCAGGCTGACGCGGGCAGCTTTATCACGGCGCTTAACCTCGCCATCACTATGATCAAGAGCAGTAATGAATAATCGCGTCCATCAGGGGCACTATGCCCGTAAACGTTTCGGGCAGAACTTCCTGAACGATCAATATATTATCGACAGTATCGTCTCCGCCATTCACCCACAACGCGATCAGGCGATAGTGGAAATTGGCCCCGGCCTTGGTGCACTCACTGAACCGGTAGGCGAACGCCTCGACAGTTTAACGGTGGTGGAGTTAGATCGCGATCTTGCTGCACGCCTGCAAACCCATCCGTTTTTGGGCCCCAAGCTGACGATTTTTCAGCAGGATGCTATGACGTTTGATTTCGCCGCGCTGGCCAAAGAGAAAGGCCAGCCGCTGCGTGTCTTTGGTAACCTGCCCTACAATATCTCGACCCCGCTGATGTTCCATCTGTTCAGCTATACTGGTTCGATTAAAGATATGCACTTTATGCTGCAGAAAGAGGTGGTTAATCGTCTGGTTGCCGGTCCTGGCAGTAAAGCCTATGGTCGTCTGAGCGTCATGGCTCAGTACTATTGTCAGATCATTCCGGTGCTGGAAGTTCCGCCGCACTCCTTTACCCCGCCACCGAAAGTGGATTCGGCGGTCGTGCGGTTAGTGCCTTATATGGCACCGCCTCATCCGGTTAAAGACGTGCGTATTCTGAGCCGTATAACCACTGAAGCATTCGGTAAACGCCGTAAAACACTGCGCAACAGCCTGAGCCATATGGTGGAGGCAGGCGCGCTGGACGCGCTGGCGATCGATACCGGCTTACGTGCCGAGAATGTTTCGGTTGCACAGTATTGCCAGTTAGCAAACTGGCTGGCAGACCATCTGGATAAAACCCAGGAGTAACCCATGAGTGAACCGGCCCGCGTATCGCTACACGTACAAAGTCTGTATGTCGCCTCTCAGTCCTCACCGGACGAAGAGCGCTATGTCTTTGCTTATACCGTCACGATTCGCAACGTAGGCCGGTCTTCTGTGCAGCTGCTCAGGCGTTACTGGCTAATTACGAACGGTAACGGCCGTGAAACAGAAGTTCAGGGTGAAGGCGTGATCGGCGAACAGCCGCATATTGCGCCGGGAAATGAATATCAGTACACCAGTGGTGCTGTTCTTGAAACCCCAATGGGCACCATGCAAGGTCACTATGTGATGGTCGATGAGCAAGGCGACGAATTCCACGTTGAAATCCCGGTATTCCGCCTCGCGATTCAAACCCATATTCATTGATTTTGATGTCTCTCGCCCGTATCTCGGGCGACTGTTTTAGTTGGATAATCCTCTATGAATACTTACCTGATTGGCGACGTTCACGGTTGTTACGATGAATTACGTGCTCTGCTAAACCAGGTTAACTATGATCCCAGTCAGGATACATTATGGCTGACGGGTGATCTGGTCGCGCGGGGCCCTGGCTCGCTGGACGTTCTGCGCTACGTCAAGTCACTGGGTGACAGTGTTCGTCTGGTGCTGGGTAATCACGATCTGCATCTGCTGGCTGTCTATGCCGGTATCAGCCGTAATAAGCCTAAAGATCGCCTGACGCCGCTGCTGGAAGCGGAAGATGCTGATGAGCTGATTAACTGGCTGCGCCGTCAGCCGCTGCTTCAGGTGGACGAAGAGAAAAAGCTGGTGATGGGCCATGCCGGGATTACCCCGCAGTGGGATTTGGATACAGCGCAACGCTGTGCACGCGAAGTGGAAGCCGTGCTGTCCAGCGACAGCTATCCGCTGTTTCTTGATGCGATGTATGGTGACATGCCTAACAACTGGAACGACTCCCTGACCGGTCTGGCACGCCTGCGTTTCTCCACCAACGCCCTGACCCGGATGCGCTTCTGCTTTCCCAATGGTCAGTTGGATATGATCTGTAAGGATGCGCCGGAATCCGCGCCGCCGCCTTTAAAGCCCTGGTTTATGATTGAAGGCCCGGTCGCACGCGATCACACGATTGTCTTTGGTCACTGGGCGTCACTTGAGGGTAAAGGCACGCCGGCAGGTATTATCGGTCTGGATACCGGTTGCTGCTGGGGCGGTAACCTGACGCTCCTGCACTGGGAAACGCAACGCTATTACGTTCAGCCATCGAACCGCCAGTTATCCTTACCGGACGACCTTGCTCCGCAGCAGTCAGCCCGCTAACCCGCAGCCATAAAAAACGCCTTGTTATGACAAGGCGTTTTTTTACTGCGTATTCATTAACGGCGGCGTTCAAGAATCTCGAAGCAGTAACTGTGGGAGTTCTGCGCATCCGCATCATGAAACTCACTGAACGTCGAGTGCCACTCATCCGGTTCGTAATCCGGGAATTGCGTATCACCTTCGACTTCCGCATCAATGTGCGTCAGATAAAGACGGTCGGCGCGCGCCAGCATTTGCGCATAGATACGACCACCGCCAATTACCATGATCTCTTCAGCGTCACCCGCCGCGTTGATCGCATCATCCAGCGATGTCACCCAGGTGACGCCTTCCGCTTTACCCGGCTTGCTGCTGACCACAATATTCAGCCTGCCAGGCAATGGACGACCAATCGATTCAAAGGTCAGTCGGCCCATAATCACAGGTTTTTTCAGGGTGTTACGCTTAAACCACGCCAGATCTGCAGGCAGGTCCCACGGCATGGCGTTTTCCATTCCAATAATGCGATCTGCTGCTAATGCCGCGATAAGACTAATCATGTTAAAAGGCTCGCTGAAAAAAACAGGCGCCATGATACGTAAAGGTTAAACCTTCGTCGATAGGCGAAAGGGGGTTATTGCATAAAGCGGCATTGCCACCGTATTTCAGACTTTGTGCAGGGTTTTACTCCGTAAGACGGGCCACGCGCCCCAAAAGTCGCCAGATAATGGTGCCACGTCGCGATAAACAGAGAGAATAAAACGGCTCCCGTGGGAGCCGTGGCAGGTCATCAGAAATCGTAGCGGAAACGAACCAGATTCATATCGCCCTGATTGTCCGTGCTCGACGTGAAGACATGTTCGTAATCAACACGGAAACCATAGTCCAGGAACAGGGTTACGCCCAGACCGTTATCAATGCGCTGGTAATTGCGGCCATTCACATATTCTAAGCGGTCACCCATGACATAAGGCTGAACGGCTTTGACGCCATACTGCGCAACCGGAATTTTATAACCGGCATAATATTCAATGCCCCAGGCATCATCAGCAAAATAGTTATTCACATCGCGCTGTCTGGTCGTCAGGAAATTCTGGTACCAGCCGCCTCCTGCTGACAGGGTCCAGTTGCCTGGCGTCCAGCTTAATGCGGTACCAAAGATGTTCTGGTCGTAATCTTTATTGTCGCCGGTGACAGGATTACGCATGGTGGCGCGGGTGTAGTTCCACGCGGTGCCCCAGGCCAGATTGTTCGTGATGTTGTAATTCACACCCAGCGAGCCGCCACCCTGACGCTTATAGCGCAGTCCGTTGCCCGGCAAATATTCGTTATCGCTAAACAGGTAAGAGGCATAAACATCAAATGCACCATAACTGTTTTTGTATTTCAGCTGCTTGCGAGAACGGTATGAACCGTCGTAATCACCGTTAATGCCGTTACCCGGTGCCTGGGCCAGCATGTCGTAATCCCAGATATCCGTCTTGGCACCCACAACGTCGTAATACACGCTGTTCTGCTGACCGAAGGTCAACTGGCCCCAGGTTTTACTTTTCAGGCCCGTATAGAGCTGGCGACGCGTGGTTTCATGCGCCCCTTCAGCGTAGTGATTATCCCAGTTGAATACAGCCGGAATGTTAACGCCCAGCTCGTAGTAGCTGGTCCAGCTGATATCGTCGAACAGGTAGTAATCCGCGCTAAAGCGGAAACGGGAACCACCGTCAAAGCCGTTACGCTTGTAGGACTGATCCTTCCCGCCGGTTTGATGGTTGAACTGAGGACGAATGCTGCCACCGAATTTAAAATCGAGACGGCTAAGGGGATCGCCTGCTTGTGGGTCTTGTTTAAGAAGAGTGATTTCAGCCTGGCTGGAAAAAGACACCAGGGCCAACAGTGCAGCCACTGCACTCAGTGAAAAAAAACGCGCTTTCATTGTTATTAATATCCTGTTTAGGCTCTATTAATGAGCGAGCCGGATATTACAACGGTGAATGTCAGCCTGGTAGTTTTTTATATTATAGATTTGTGCGAATCAGCGGATTAGGCATGATTGGCTAAAAATTAAATCAAATTAACTTAAGCATATTAACGTCAAGCTGGCAGGACGCCACGCATACCGGGTTTGTCCTGTGCGATTCACCCCCTCAGGCCGCTCTTATCTCTCACCGCTTCATGCCGTCCGTACAGAGGCGTTCAGTTTACCCCGGGCAGGTCGGCCAGCACCTTTTCGATTAACGTGGCGATGCCTCTTACCCTGACAGGAATAAAGCGTGCATCCGGAAAAACGGCATACAGAAAGCGGTCAGGATGGCGATAAGCGGGTAAAATCCTGACAAGCGCGCCGGATTTCAGTGCCTCCATTGCAAGCGGTAGCTGCATACCACCGACACCGATGTCCGCCTGCAATGCCTGCAATAATCCCTCACTGCTGTTGGCCCTGAAGACCGTATTCACCGCCAGCTCTACGGTTTCATCATCTCTGACAAGCCGTAATGGCGCAGACTCGTCGATGCTGCTAAAGCGAACATGCGGGTGAAGCGCCAGCGCATCCAGCGAAGCGATTGGCGGAAAACGCGGTGACGCGAAAAGCGGCGTTTCAATTCGGGCGATCTTCCGTGCCGGAAACACATCCGGTGCGTCATGGGTCAGTCGGAAGGCAATATCCACGCCTTCTCTGGCCAGGTCAGATATCCGATCGTCGAGCGACAGCGTCAGATTCAACCCCGGATTCGCCTTTTGCAGCGCGAGCAGGTGGGGAAGAAAAAGCCGCCCTAACCCGCCGGGCAACTGGATGTTTACCTTGCCTTGCCACTGCTGAGTGGCAGAAGACAACTGGCTCTCGACTGCCAGCATCGCCTCAAGTATCGGCCGCATCTGGCCACGGTAATATTCCCCTTGCGCCGTCAGTACCATCACGCGCGTCGTTCGGTGCAGCAAGACGACGCCCAGCTCGGCCTCAAGTGCGACGATCTGCTGACTGACCGCTGACTGCTTGATACCCAACTGGCGCGCGGCGGCAGAGAAGGAACCGGCCTCGGCTACACGTAAAAAGGTGCGAATGGCATTGAGCTTGTTATTCATTTACGCATTTCTCTTATAAGTGACATCAGCTTGCGGGGATATCGGCGAAAAGAAATTTATATCACGCTGTCTGCAACCTAACCGGAGGAAAGAAAATGTCACAGAAGCCTCAATCTAAAGTTGCACTGGTGGCTGGCGCAAGCGGTATTGTCGGCAGCCAGTTGGTCAAAACGTTGTTGCAGAATGCGTGGCAGGTTATCGGACTGTCACGTTCAGGCACCGATCGGCACGGCGCGGTCCCGTTTGTAAAAGTCGATCTGCTGGATGAGAAAGACAGCGCGCGTGCCCTTACGCCACTGAGTAACGTGACACATATTTTCTATAGCGCCTGGCTTAATGCCGCCAACTGGCAGGAGATGGTTGAACCCAACGTGACCCTGCTGCGTAATCTGGTCACCCAGGTTGAGAAAGTTGCCCCGCTGGAAACGGTGAGCCTGATGCAGGGCTACAAAATTTACGGCGCTCACCTTGGGCCCTTTAAAACGCCCGCCAGAGAAAATGATGCTGCCATTCCCGGCGCGGAATTCAATACGGCGCAACAGGCCTGGCTAAGCGACTTTCAGCGCAATAAAACCTGGAACTGGCATGCGCTTCGCCCCGGCGTGGTTGGCAGCGCATTACCCGGCAATACCATGAATCTTGCGCTGAGTATCGCGATATATGCCTCACTGTGCAAAGCGCAGAGCCTGCCCCTACGCTTTCCCGGGTCACAAACAGCCTGGCATAGCATTGTCGATCATACGGATGACGGCTTACTTTCTGCCGCCACGCTATGGGCCTCGACCGCCCCTGCAGCCAGAAATCAGGCATTCAATGTTAACAACGGTGACATCTGGCGGTGGAGTGAACTCTGGCCGGTCATTGCGGGCTGGTTTGAACTGGAGATGGCCCCGCCGGTCCAGCTGTCGTTTCAGCAACTCTTTAGCGATTACCGCAAGACCTGGCAGGCTCTGGCTGAAAAAACGCTGTTGGTCGAGCCTGATATCATGAAGTTGAGTAACGGTCAGTTCGCAGACTTTGTGTTTAGCTGGGATTACGACATGTTTGGTGATGGCAGCAAACTGCGGCGGGCGGGGTTTACGGGTTTTCGTGCGACCGATGAGATGTTTATCCGTCTCTTTACTCAGTTCAGAACGGCGAAGATTATCCCCTGACAGATGTAGCAGGCACGTTTCCGCTGCCACCGCGCTGGCAGGGGAAAGTGTGCAGAATAATGCGAAAAAGGCCTGTTTGGCGGGCAACGCCCGATGGCGCGGGCATGAATAAAGGGCGTTTCGCCTCGCGCAGTCGCATTCCCAATATCATCGACTGACTCAGACGGGCAACAATGCGGCCTTGCCGATCTGAGCAATCAGATAATGACACGACCATTATTGACCGAATGGCACCACCGGTTTTTATAGTCCCCGGACATCGATCCATAGGAGTAATAGAGCGGGAGCTGCGTATCGGCAGCGTCCTGATACACAGACGTCAGGTTCTTCCACATCAACATCGTACCCACAGCGCCTGCGTTGCTGTCCATCCGGTAGCCGATATTAATAAAATCAACGAACATCCCGGCGCAGCTGGATACAGATAACAACAGCTGCAGCGCAACAGGTTCATTATTCAGGAACATGATGTAGCCTTTGAAACAAGGCTGAAATTCCCGGAAGAACGCTTTATTGATTTCCCTGTCAGCGATAGCCTGATTTCGTCTCGCCTGGTAAAGGGTCTCAAATACGTCAAAAATGTGTTCGCCATCAAGCTGGCTGACGTTGAGAAAACTGCCCCCGTCATTAAGAAACTTTCGTAACTCACGTTCCCGCGTGGAGACGGTTTTCCGGGAAAAGTCGGCAGCAGGGTTCTTGGTAAAAGCAGCATGGCTTTTACTCAACAGGCCATAAGACGTATTAAGAAACCGCTGACTCTGCAAGTGATGCAGCGACTTACAACGGAAAGGTAAAAGCACCTTTTGCGGAACCTCGTTGCAAAAAGGCACATAGACGGATGTTGACGGTGTAAGCAGTGCGGGAAGAGAACGTTGCCGGTGTCTGCCGTCGTTGGCAAGCCAGCCATTTTCGACGCAAACGCTCCCCACTATTTTGCCTTTACGTTTATAAGCATAAAACTCAAAGGACTGCTCATGTCGCATTTTAAATGCAATAAATCCCGGCGCTGACTCGCAGTTGTAACCAAAACTATTACAGGCTATTTGATAATCGTCAAAAGAGCACTGTCCCCACCTGAAAAATTTGGGAATAAACATATTAAACACGAGCTCTTAATTAAGTCTTTAAACTTCAGAAAAACGAGGCTGTTCTCTGAAAACGTAAAACCTTGCAAAACACAGGGCATCTTAAAGTTAAGCGGAACAACTGAACAGTTGATTATCAAGCGTGATCGGCAGCAATACAGGTTCGTTTAAAATCCGTTTAATAACAGTCAAATGGTCAGGAGAAGGCAGAGAAAGAGGAATCAACAGGGAATGAGTTGATATTATTAACAAGTATTTAAATGACAACATATCCCTATTTAGTGCGCCACGTTTCGCAAAGCAGGTTTAAACATCTTTTTATTCGTAATTTGTCATAATTTTGAAAAGAACAGGTAAAACCAAATACAGAACAGCGTGTTATTCAGCACCAGCCATCATGATTAACAGCCTGTATTGCGCAAAATTTAAATAGGGTTTAACAGAGTTTGTCTGATCGGCTATGAACAGCGGTCTGATAAAACCCAGCCCCAGCAATAATGCCTGCGGCACCTCACCTTGATGAAGTCTTCGCTTGCCACTGACCGCCGATAGCAGCAACCGTATTTCCGCCATCTGTAAAACAGTCGCTGACGCCGCTCTTTGCGCGCAATGCAACGGCCTGCTGGCCGATGTTGTCCCGACAGGCTTCCTGGGATTAAACACAAAAAAGCCCCTGCAGGCAGGACGGTCTGTCAGACTACTGACAGACGATCCCCCCACAGGGGCGATGACGCGCGATCAGCCCGCGCTATTTCTGCGCAAGGATTTGTGCGTGCATCTCCTGGACTGAAATCACTTTTTCCGTTGGGTCCGCATTGAGCGCCATCGCCGTTGCAAAACCCCCGTTCAACGTGGTGTCGTAATGCACTTTATATTGCAGAGCACTGCGACGAATCAGCTTGGAGTCTTCAATCGCCTGGCGACCTGCTGTGGTATTCACGATGTAGGCATATTCGCCGTTCTTCAGGCGGTCCTGAATATGTGGGCGACCTTCGTGAACCTTGTTAACCAGACGAGGATTAATGCCCGCCTCGCCCAGCACCACAGCCGTACCGTGGGTAGCATCCAGCTCGAAGCCAAACTTCTGCAGCTTAGCGGCCAAATCGACGATACGTTTCTTATCGCCCTCACGCACGGACAACAGGGCACGTCCGGTTTTCTTCATGTTGCTCTGCGCGCCCAGCATCGCTTTGGCAAAGGCTTCAGCGAAGGTCCGGCCCACGCCCATGACTTCACCGGTTGAACGCATTTCCGGACCGAGAATCGGGTCAACACCCTGGAACTTGTTAAAGGGCAGCACGACTTCTTTAACAGAGTAATAAGGTGGGATCACCTCTTTGGTTACGCCCTGCTCTGCCAGCGTTTTGCCTGCCATCACGCGCGCGGCAACCTTCGCCAGCGGGACGCCTGTCGCTTTTGACACGAAAGGCACGGTACGCGCGGCACGTGGGTTCACTTCGATCAGGTAGACTTCGTTGTCTTTCACCGCGAACTGCACGTTCATCAAACCGCGCACGCTCAGCTCAAACGCCAGTTTTTCGACCTGCTGGCGCATCACGTTTTGAATCTCTTCGCTCAGCGTATAGGCCGGCAGAGAACACGCGGAGTCACCCGAGTGGACGCCAGCCTGCTCGATATGCTCCATGATGCCGCCAATCAGCACGCGTTCGCCGTCGCAAATGGCATCGACATCAACTTCTACGGCGTCATCAAGGAAACGATCCAGCAAGACGGGTGCATCGTTGGAAACCGACACCGCCGTCTGGAAGTAACGCTTCAGATCGATTTCGTCATAGACGATTTCCATCGCGCGTCCGCCCAGCACGTAGGAAGGACGCACCACCAGCGGATAACCAATGCCGGCGGCTTTCTCTACGGCCTGCTCCAGCGTGGCAACGGTGGCGTTAGCCGGCTGCTTCAGGTTCAGACGGTCAACGGCCTGCTGGAAGCGTTCGCGATCTTCTGCCCGGTCGATAGCGTCCGGGCTGGTACCGATTACCGGTACGCCTGCCGCTTCCAGTGCGCGAGCCAGTTTCAGCGGCGTCTGACCGCCGTACTGCACGATCACCCCTTTCGGTTTTTCGATGCGTACGATTTCCAGCACGTCTTCAAGCGTAACCGGCTCAAAGTAGAGACGGTCAGAGGTGTCATAATCCGTCGAGACGGTTTCCGGGTTACAGTTCACCATGATGGTTTCAAAACCATCTTCACGCAGCGCCAGCGCCGCATGAACGCAGCAGTAGTCAAACTCAATGCCCTGGCCAATACGGTTTGGTCCGCCACCCAGCACCATGATTTTGTCACGATCCTGATTAGGATTCGCTTCGCACTCTTCTTCATAGGTGGAGTACATGTAAGCCGTATCGGTAGAGAATTCTGCCGCACAGGTATCGACACGCTTATAAACCGGGTGCAGATTATGTTGCTGACGCAATTTACGAATTTCACCTTCCGCTACGCCCGCCAGTGAAGCCAGACGCGCATCCGCAAAACCTTTACGCTTCAGTGCACGCAGGAAATCCACGTTGAGGCCGTTCATGCCTTCACGCGCAACCTGCTCTTCCAGGCGCACCAGCTCTTCAATCTGCACCAGGAACCAGCGGTCAATGTTGGTGAGGTTAAATACGCCGTCTACCGACATCCCCGCGCGGAAGGCATCGGCGATGTACCAGATACGATCCGAACCGGCATCTTTCAGCTCACGGCGGATACGGGTTAACGCCTCAGCGTCGTCCAGGTGAACTTTCGGGTCGAAGCCATTCGCCCCGACTTCCAGGCCGCGCAGCGCTTTCTGCATCGACTCCTGGAAGGTACGACCGATCGCCATGACTTCACCCACGGATTTCATCTGCGTGGTCAGGCGGTCATTCGCACCGGCAAATTTTTCAAAGTTGAAGCGAGGGATCTTCGTGACGACGTAATCGATTGAAGGCTCAAACGAGGCCGGCGTGCGTCCACCGGTAATGTCGTTCATCAGTTCATCCAGCGTATAGCCAACCGCCAGTTTCGCTGCCACTTTCGCAATCGGGAAGCCGGTCGCTTTAGAGGCCAGTGCCGAGGAGCGCGACACACGGGGGTTCATCTCGATAACGATCAGGCGACCATTTTTTGGGTTCACCGCAAACTGTACGTTGGAACCGCCGGTTTCGACACCAATCTCACGCAGTACCGCCAGCGAGGCGTTACGCATAATCTGGTATTCCTTATCGGTCAGCGTCTGTGCTGGCGCAACCGTAATGGAATCACCGGTGTGAATGCCCATGGCGTCAAAGTTTTCGATGGAGCAGACGATAATGCAGTTGTCGTTTTTGTCACGTACCACTTCCATCTCGTACTCTTTCCAGCCAATCAGCGATTCGTCAATTAACAACTCGTTGGTAGGAGAAAGGTCGAGGCCGCGTTCGCAGATCTCTTCAAACTCTTCGCGGTTATAGGCGATACCGCCGCCGGTGCCGCCCATGGTGAAAGACGGACGGATAATGCAGGGAAAGCCGACGTCTGCAGCCACCGCCAGCGCTTCATCCATGGTGTGCGCAATACCGGAGCGCGCCGTACCCAGGCCAATGCTTTTCATCGCCACATCGAAGCGACGACGGTCTTCTGCTTTATCAATGGCATCGGCGGTCGCACCGATCATGGTGACGCCGAACTCTTCCAGTACGCCCTGACGTTCCAGTTCCAGCGCACAGTTCAGCGCTGTCTGGCCGCCCATGGTGGGCAGCACCGCATCCGGGCGCTCTTTTTCAATGATTTTACGCACCACTTCCCAGTGAATCGGCTCGATGTAGGTCGCATCGGCCATTTCCGGGTCGGTCATAATGGTTGCCGGGTTTGAGTTGACCAGAATAACCCGGTAACCCTCTTCACGCAGGGCTTTACAAGCCTGGGCACCGGAATAGTCGAATTCGCAGGCCTGACCGATCACAATCGGACCGGCACCAAGAATCAGGATGGATTTTATGTCTGTACGTTTTGGCATGATTAGCTCCTGATTACTTTGCTTTCGAACGGAATGCGTCAATCAACTCAATAAAATGGTCAAACAGCGGTGCGGCATCACCCGGTCCCGGGCTGGCTTCCGGGTGACCCTGGAAGCTAAACGCTGGCTTATCGGTGCGGTGAATGCCCTGCACGGTCTTATCAAACAGGGAGATATGGGTAACACGCAGGGTCGCGGGCAGATCGGTTTCATCAACGGCAAAACCGTGGTTCTGCGCGGTAATCATTACGCGGTTGTTATCCAGATCTTTCACCGGGTGGTTACCACCATGGTGGCCCAGCTTCATCTTGACGGTTTTCGCACCGCTGGCCAGAGCCAGCAACTGATGGCCAAGGCAAATACCGAATACCGGAATATCCGTTTTCAGAAAGGCCTGAATGGCTTCAATCGCATAATCACAGGGTTCAGGATCGCCAGGGCCGTTAGACAGGAAGATGCCATCCGGATTCATCGCCAGTACCGTTTCGGCTGGTGTTTTGGCCGGCACAACCGTCAGGCGGCAGCCACGGTCTACCAGCATACGCAGGATATTGCGCTTCGCACCGTAATCGTAAGCCACAACATGGTAAGGCAGGGCTTCCGCCGGTGTCTGTTCCGGTAAATCCCCTTCCAGTGTCCAGCTCCCCTGCTGCCAGGCGTAGGTTTCCGCCGTTGTCACTTCTTTCGCCAGATCCATACCTTTCAGGCCGGGGAAAGCCTGCGCTTTTTGTAAGGCCAGTGCGGCATCCAGGTTGTCGCCCGCGATGATACAGCCGTTCTGCGCCCCTTTTTCCCGCAGCAGACGCGTCAGCTTGCGGGTATCAATATCGGCAATCGCGACGATGTTATTGCGCTGCAGATAAGCCGATAAGCTCTCTTCGCTGCGATAGTTACTGGCAATCAGCGGCAGGTCACGAATCACCAGGCCCTGCGCATGAATTTGACTGGATTCTTCGTCGGCGGCGTTTGCACCAACATTGCCGATATGGGGATAAGTAAGAGTAACGATTTGGCGAGAATAGGAGGGATCAGTGAGGATTTCTTGATAACCGGTCATTGACGTATTGAAAACGACTTCCCCCACTGCCGACCCTGTAGCCCCGATGGCCCGACCGTGGAATTGGGTTCCGTCTTCCAGAACCAAGAGCGCTGACTTAATCAAAACATCCTCCAGGGAATAAACAGTCACAATATCTGCATATTAATTCATAATAGTGATCTGAATCAATGCAAAAACTGCCTGAGTGGTCAATTTTTGGCAAATTGCGCGCATTCTAATGATCGTCCTGATACTTGTCCACCCTGAAGCAACATTTTTAACATCTTTTCGGGCTCAGAACGAAAATGCAGAGGATAAGCGGCAAAAACAGGGGTAAACACAGCCGAATAATCGTTTGCCAATCGCAATCAACGTTTATTCTGATAGTGCACACGATTAATTTTGACCAAATGGTCAAAATTAACAGGTTTATGACAAAAACAGGGACGCGATAACCCTACTTTTGAGCCACTCACTGAAAAAATTAGGCAAAGCCCTTATTTTAAATAAAATTAAGGGCAATTAAAAAATTGCCCTTTTCAATCAATTCATTAGCGATTGAAATCACCACATCACACAGGTAAACCCATTACAAACTCGATAAATCCAGCACGTCGCGCATGTCATAAAGCCCTGTTTTCTTCTCACTCACCCATAACGCTGCTTTTATCGCGCCCTTTGCAAAGGTCATGCGGCTGGAAGCCTTGTGGGTTATCTCAACGCGCTCACCGTCATCGGCAAACATTGCCGTATGTTCCCCGACAATGTCGCCTGCTCGCACGGTGGCAAAACCAATCGTGTTCGCATGACGCTCGCCGGTATGGCCTTCTCGGCTGTAAACGGCATGTTCATCCAGTTTCCAGTCCATTGCCTCTGCAATCGCCTCGCCCATCGCCAGGGCGGTCCCTGAAGGCGCATCGACTTTGTGGCGATGGTGGGCTTCGATAATCTCAATATCCGCATAATCGCCCATGACTTTGGCCGCTTTCTCCAGCAGCTTGAGTACCAGGTTAACGCCAATGCTGAAGTTGGCGGCAAACACAATGCCAATCTCTGCCGCAGCATCACGAATCGCTGCCTTGCCTGCTTCGTCAAATCCTGTGGTACCAATGATCATGGCCTTACGGTGCTCACGACAAAGGGCCATGTACTCCAGCGTTCCTTCGGGGCGGGTAAAATCGATCAAGACGTCAAAATCATCGATCACGGCGCGTAAGTCATCGCCCAGGATAACGCCCGCGTTGCCGGTACCGGCCAGTTCGCCTGCGTCGCTGCCGATCAACGACGATCCGGGACGGGCTAGCGCAGCGCCCAGTTCAACGCCTTCCATCTGCGCAACCGCCTGGATGAGATTGCGCCCCATGCGCCCCGGCGCACCCACGATGGCAATGCGGATATTCTTCATATTTATTCATTCCTAAAACAAAACTATGCATGCAAGCGCAATCAGGTTAACGATGAGATAACAACTGCGCCACTCTTTATCAGGGATAATAAGAATTTTTATGCCAGGCAAGGCGGATTATCAGTAAAAGCAATTTCAGCTGCCGCAGGCCTGGTCTGAAAAGCAAAAAGGCCGAACAGAGTCGGCCTTTTAATAACTGCGAGTGTGCGGTTACTGCACATTGCGGACGTCAACCCGCAACTCTTTGGGGACTTCAAACACAATGTTTTCTTCCCGCCCTTCCAGCACTCTCGCTTCGCCACCGCCCAGTTCCTGCAGGCGAGCAATCACGTTCTGAACCAGAATATCGGGCGCTGACGCACCGGCCGTAACGCCAACACAACCTACAGAGACTACCCACTCAGGCTGAATGTCCGCCGCATCATCAATCAGATAGGCAGCTTTACCCATGCGCTGTGCCAGCTCGGCCAGGCGATTGGAGTTGGACGAGTTTTTCGATCCGACCACCAGCACCACATCGGCCTGTTGCGACATTGCCCTTACGGCTTCCTGACGGTTGGTGGTGGCATAGCAAATATCGTCTTTGCGTGGCCCCACGATTTTCGGGAAACGGGCGCGCAGCGCATCAATCACGTCTGACGTATCATCCACCGACAGCGTGGTTTGGGTCATAAAGGACAGGCGGTTGTCATCTTTAACGTCCAGTTTCCAGACGTCGTCCGGCGACTCCACCAGATACATCCCGCCCTTGGGGTTATTGTACTGCCCCATGGTGCCTTCCACTTCCGGATGGCCTGCGTGACCAATCAGCACCGACTCTTCACCCCGACGGCTGGCACGGGCGACTTCCATATGAACTTTAGTGACTAAGGGACAGGTGGCATCAAAGACGGTGAGCTCACGCCCCTTCGCCTCATTGCGCACCGCCTGAGACACGCCGTGGGCAGAGAAGATCAGGATAGCGCCATCGGGCACTTCCGCGATCTGCTCAATAAAAATGGCCCCGCGCTGACGCAGGCTGTCCACCACGTAGCGGTTATGTACCACTTCATGACGCACATAAACCGGCGCACCAAACAGGGTGAGTGCGTTTTCAACAATGCTGATGGCACGATCGACACCCGCACAAAAACCACGTGGATTAGCCAGCAGAATTTGCATTGTTCGCCTCCAGTACCGGATCGATATCCAGCACCTCAATATCAAACTGAACGCGGTGGCCTGCCAGCGGATGATTGAAATCCACAGTGATTGAATCACCGGAAATCTCCCGAATCACGCCCGGCATTTCACTACCGCCCATTCCGGTAAACAGCATGATGGCACCGATCTCCGGCTCACCCGTATCGATAAAATCACGACGGGAAAAGTACTGGATAAGATCGGGGCTGACGCTGCCAAAGGCATCTTCTGGCGCCAGCGTGAAATGATGTTTTTCACCCGCTTTTAATCCCAACAGTGCCTGCTCCAGCGGGCCAGACAGGCTACCGTCGCCGAGCCGAAACAGCGCAGGTTTACCGTTGGCGCGGGTGGATTCTGCCACAGAGCCGTCTTCCAGCTTCATGACGAAATGCAACAACACCGCGCTGTCGCCCTGTACAGACTCAGTCATGCTTTACCCTTTTTTAACCTGCTTGCTGGAAGGGTTGAAAAAGCCCTCCAGCACCACCAACGCGGCACCGATACAGATGCCGCAGTCAGCGATATTAAATGTAGCAAAGTGCCAGTTACCGACATAGAAATCGATAAAATCCACCACGAAGCCATGATACGAACGGTCAAACAGATTGCCCACTGCGCCGCCAATGATCAATGCATAGGCGATATTGGCTATCTTCTGACTGGCGCTGTTGCGGTACATCATCACCAGCAACGAGATCACAATTGCCAGCGCAATACCGGCAAAGAACCAGCGCTGCCAGCCGCCTTTATCAGCAAGGAAACTGAACGCTGCGCCGTAGTTGTGCGCATAGAACAGGTTAAGGAACGGCATTAGCGGCTGCGTTTCATGCAGCATCATGTTGTTCATTACCCACTGCTTGCTGACGAAATCAACAACGATAACTAACAGCACCAGCCACAGCCAGCGCAATCCGGTGGAGAAAACAGGTTTACTCATCAGGCAAACTTACGCTCTTCGCCGTTTCCGGCTACGTTGGTGTAACAGCGACCGCACACCGCAGCGTGCTCGGGATTCTGACCGACGTCAGTAGTGTAGTGCCAGCAGCGAGGGCATTTCTCGCCTTCTGCTTTATTCAGGCCGATTTTCAGACCTTTTAACAGTTCGCTCTGCTGCGCGTCACCGCCTGCCTGGGCGTAATCAGCAACCTGTGCGCCAGAGGTCAGCAGCACAAAACGCAGTTCGTTACCTAACGCCTGCAGTTTCGTCGCCAGGTCCGCATCGGCATACAGCGTCACGGACGCTTCCAGCGCGCCGCCGATACGTTTGTCGCTACGCGCCTGCTCGATCACCTTGTTCACTTCACCACGTACTTTAAGCAGTTCTGCCCAGTACGCATCGTTCAGCGCTTCGTTTTCTGGCAGACCAAACAGGCCGGTATACCACTCTTCTGTGAACACGTACTTCGCCCGATCGCCTGGCAGATAGCCCCAGATTTCGTCGGCCGTGAAAGACATGATCGGTGCCATCCAGCGCACCAGCGCCTCAACAATGTGCCACAGTGCCGACTGGCAGCTGCGACGCGCCAGGCTGTCGCCTTTCGCGGTGTACTGGCGGTCTTTGATGATATCGAGGTAGAACGACCCCATTTCCACGGAGCAGAACTGCATCAGGCGCTGAATCACCTCGTGGAAATCGTAGTTCTCGTAGGAGGCAACGATATCAGCCTGCGCAGCCTGCGCACGTCCGACTGCCCAGCGATCGACCACCACCATCTCTTCCGGCTTAACCAGATCGGTTAGCGGATTAAAGCCGCTCAGGTTGGCTAACAGGAAGCGCGCCGTATTACGGATGCGACGGTAGGCATCCGCAGAACGTTTCAGGATTTCGTCCGATACCGCCATCTCACCCGAGTAATCGGTAGAGGCGACCCACAGGCGTAAAATGTCCGCACCCAGTTTGTCCATCACATCCTGCGGCGCAACGGTATTGCCAATGGATTTCGACATCTTGCGGCCCTGACCATCGACGGTGAAACCGTGCGTCAGCACCTGACGATAAGGCGCTTTGCCTTTCATTGCCGTGGAAATCATCAGCGAAGACATAAACCAGCCACGATGCTGATCCGAACCTTCCAGATACATATCCGGTGTATTGCCGCCAAACTCCGGACGGGCATCGACAACCGAATAGCTGGTTGAACCGGAATCAAACCAGACGTCCAGGGTGTCCGGCACTTTAACGTAGTGATCGGCATCGTCGCCCATCAGATCGCGCGGATCGAGATCCCACCAGGCCTGAATGCCCTCTTGCTCAACACGCTGGGCCACTTTTTCCATCAGCGCCAGGGTTTCAGGATGCAGCGCTTCGGTCTCTTTATGCACGAACAGCGCCATGGGCACGCCCCAGGTACGCTGACGGGAAATACACCAGTCAGGGCGGTTGGCAACCATGGATTCAATTCGCGCCTGGCCCCAGTCCGGAATCCACTGAACGCCTTTGATCTCCTGCAGTGATTGAGCACGCAGGCCTTTCTGATCCATGCTGATAAACCACTGCGGCGTGGCACGGAATATAATCGGGGTTTTATGACGCCAGCAGTGCGGGTAGCTGTGCAGCAGTTTTTCAACATGCAGCAGGGCACCCTTCTCTTTCAGCAGTTCAACGATCATGTCGTTGGCTTTAAAGACGTTGATGCCGTCAAGACCGGGATAAGTCCCTGGCAGGTAGGCGCCATCGGGGCCGACCGGATTCGCCGTCTCCAGACCATATTTCTGACCAATCACGTAGTCATCCGGGCCATGACCGGGGGCAGTGTGAACGGCACCCGTACCGGCATCCAGCGTGACGTGTTCGCCTAAGACGACTTTGGACTGAATCTGCTCAAGCAACGGATGCTGGAACAGCTGCAATTCCAGTGCCGCGCCCTGGCACTCACCCAGCACGGTCCAGTCGCTGATGCCTGCGCGTTTCATCACGCTCTCAACCAGATCTTTTGCCAGGATCAGGCTGCGGCCATCAATCTGCAGTAGCTGGTATTCGAACTCAGGGTGCAGTGAAATGCCGCGGTTAGCCGGAATGGTCCATGGTGTTGTGGTCCAGATCACCAGCGAAACCGGGCCTTCTGAGGCGGTGACGCCAAAGGCTGCACGCACCGCATCGGCATCAAGGGCATTGAACATCACGTCGATGGACGGCGAGGTTTTGTCGTAGTATTCCACTTCGGCTTCGGCCAGCGCAGAACGGCAATCCATGCACCAGTGCACCGGCTTCGCGCCTTTATGCAGATGGCCATTGCCGATAATTTTACCCAGCGCACGAATGATATTGGCTTCGGTGGTGAAGTCCATGGTGAGGTAAGGACGATCCCAGTCACCCAGCACGCCCAGGCGAATAAAGTCGGCTTTTTGCCCCTCAACCTGTTCGGCGGCATACTGACGGCAGGCGGCGCGGAATTCGGCGGCGCTGACTTTTTCGCCCGGCTTGCCGATCATCTGCTCAACTTTATGCTCGATAGGCAAACCGTGACAGTCCCAGCCCGGCACATAAGGCGAGTCGTAACCTGCCATGCCTTTAGACTTCACAATAATGTCTTTCAGAATCTTGTTAACGGAGTGACCAATATGAATGCTGCCGTTCGCATAAGGAGGGCCATCATGCAGGATAAAGGTTTTTTTCCCTTTCTTGGCTTCGCGGATGATGCCGTACAGATTGTCATCATACCAACGTTGCAGCATTCCCGGTTCGCGCTTGGCCAGATCGCCACGCATGGGGAACCCCGTTTCCGGCAAATTCAGGGTTGATTTATAGTCACTCATCAGATTCTCGATTCCGTTTTTCGCTCAGGTTACAGACCAAAAAATTGTCGGGCCGTTACCGTATCTTTCGCAATTTGCTCTTTCAACGCATCCAGTGAAGCAAAGCGCTGCTCGTTTCGTATTTTCTGCTTCAACACCACATCAATGTGGCGACCATAGAGATCCATATTGATGTCCAACAGGTGAACTTCAAGCTGTTGGCGTAAACCTTTTACCGTTGGGCGCGTACCAATATTGGCCACGCCGGGCAGCGGCGTTGGCCCCAGGCCCTCGACTTCAACCGCATAAACGCCTTTGACCGGCGATACGCAGCGCCGTAACGGGATATTGGCCGTAGGGAACCCCAGTGTCCGTCCCAGTGCATCACCGTGCACGACGCGCCCTGAGATACTGAAAGGATGGCCCAATAGCGACTGCGCCAGCGCTAAGTTGTCCTCAGCCAGTGCCTGACGCACCGCTGTGCTGCTGATGCGCTTACCGCCATCACAAAACGTTTCTGTGCTGACCACATCAAAACCATACTGGGCACCGGCTTTCTGTAATAGCAGGAAATCCCCCTGGCGACCAGCGCCAAAGCGGAAATCATCCCCGACAGCCAGATAGTTGACGCCCAGTTTGTTCACCAGCAGTTCGCTGATAAAACTCTGTGCCGATAACGCGGCAAAGCGATGGTCAAAACGCACACACAGCACGTAATCCACGCCAATTTCTGCCAGGTATTTTAGCTTTTCCCGCAAGCGGGTGAGCCTGGCGGGTGCGCTTTCGCCCGCAAAGAGTTCTAGCGGCTGCGGTTCAAACACCATGACCATCACTGGCAAATTACGTTTGCGTCCTTCTTCCAGCAACCGCCCCATCAGCGCCTGATGACCGCGGTGCACACCATCGAAATTACCGATGGTCAAAACGCAGCCGTGATGCTGCGCATTAAGATTATGAATACCGCGGATAAACTTCATGGCTGACTCAAACCTGTGGAAATCGGCGGATTATACCCTCGAAAGCCGTCAAGGTTAACCCGTGAACACGCCTTTCATGCGTAACAGGCCGTAATTACTGACATGCAGAGCCGTTGAGAGAATTTTGTTGCGAAATACTGTATTCAGGGAGCGGAAGCTGGTAGAATCTTGCGCCATCAAATACGTAACCGAGTGTCGTACAGGTTATCACGAGTAACGACGCTTATTTGCACAAATCCATTGACAACAGAAGGTCCAAAAGGCATAGTCCTCGGCCTTTGATTTGTCTCTATCGAACATATTTGGGAGTTGGACCTTGGCTAATATCAAATCAGCTAAGAAACGTGCCGTAACATCTGAGAAACGTCGCAAGCATAATGCAAGCCGTCGCTCTATGATGCGTACCTTCGTTAAGAAAGTATACGCGGCGATCGCTTCAGGCGACAAAGCTGCTGCGCAGAACGCATTTAATGAAATGCAACCAATCGTGGACCGTCAGGCTGCTAAAGGTCTGATCCACAAAAACAAAGCTGCACGTTATAAAGCAAACCTGACTGCACAGATCAACAAACTGGCTTAATCGCCATTTGTTCATCGCTTTGTTGAAAGAACCGGCGCTACGCCGGTTTTTTTATGCCTGCTATTTAGCGCCGCCAGGCGACTGTCTCTTCCTGACTTTATCTTCCTGCCCTGCCAGACAACCCACCGCCTCTGCACTGTTCTCAACCTGCCGAACCATGCTGCCCCAGGTTCAGGCCCGTAGCGCCCCGGACAGCCTCTCTCACGAGCCCTCTGTCGGGTTATCAGGCCCAGGGTTAACAGAGAAGGTCAATCACGGCGTGCTTACGAGTTCAGACCGGCCGCAGAGCAACACGATAACAGCCAGTCAACGCGCGATGTCATCGTGGGTCACAGGCCATATTGAGATGTTGAGATGTTGAGACAGGAACCAGCATTGCTGCAACACCGGATGAATGTGTTGCAGCAATGGCTTTTTTATCGCAGCTTGATGCGCAATAAGGTGTAGCCCAGCACGGCGGAGAGCAGTGAACCGCTAAGGATACCGAGCTTAGAGAACGTCACTAACTGCTCGTGGGCAGCGTCAAAGGCTAGCGAACTGATAAATATCGACATGGTAAAGCCAATGCCGCACAGCACGCCAATCGCCATGATATCGCGAATAGTCGTGCCGCCAGGCAAGGCTGCCAGCCTCAGCTTCACCGCCAGCCAGCAAAACAGCGTAATCCCCAGTGGCTTACCGATTAACAGGCCCAGGATGATACCCAGCGGCTCCGGCGACAACACGTCGCCAAAGGTGATGCCCGTCAGCGAAATGCCAGCGTTAGCAAAGGCAAACAGCGGCAGAATCAACCAGTTCACCCACGGCATTAAACCGTGCGCAAGGTGTTCCGCTGGCGAATGACCGTTTTTCTCTTCCAACGGCACGAAGAAGCCCACAATGACGCCCGCCAGCGTGGCATGCACGCCAGACTTCAGAACTGCGGTCCACAACACCATCCCAACCAGCATGTATACCGCGATGTTCCGCACGTTACAGCGGTTCAGCACGGCCAGCACCACGATAGCGCCTGCCGCCACGCTCAGGGACATCACAGACAGGTCGCTGGTGTAAAACAGCGCGATGATGACGATGGCACCCAGGTCGTCGATAATCGCCAGCGCCATCAGGAACACCTTCAGGGCGGGGGGAACACGACTGCCAAGCAGGGCAAGCACGCCGAGCGCAAACGCGATATCAGTAGCAGTAGGAATCGCCCAGCCATTTCGGGCTATCTCATCACCATGGTTAAACAGCAAAAACACAATGGCAGGTGCTGCCATGCCACCGACTGCGGCGATAACCGGAAAGATGGCCCGATCGCGACTGGCGAGTTCACCAGAGATCAATTCGCGCTTCACTTCCAGACCAATCAGCAGGAAAAAGAGCGCCATGAGCGCATCGTTTATCCACAGAAGCAGATTTTTACTGATATCCAGTTCGCCGAAGCGAATCTGTACCGGTGTGTCCAACAAAGCCTGGTAGCTCTGGGCGGTGGAAGCGCCATTAGCGAGGATCATAGCGACGACCGCAGCCAGAATGAGCACCATGCCGTTACTGGCATCACTCTCAATAAAACTTTTCAGTAAATGCTTGATACGACGAGGTTTTGACAAAACGCACTCCTCCTGAGCGGAAAACACAATGCCGAGCAGTGTAACGATTCACTGAACCCGAGAAAAAGCTTATTTATCCGCTTTTACATTAAGTCTGACGTTTTGTTACATCAAAGGGTGAGCCAGAGCAGGCCGGAAAGAGGACGATATCGGTGAAAGGGGCAGCATAAAGTGCGCGAGAAACCGTGTCAGCCGCGCAGAGCGCATAAAAAAACGGAGAGTCTCCTCTCCGTTTTTTATCACGCCAGACCGCTAAATTAACGGGTTAAGTCGTCGAAGAATTTCTTCACGCCGTCGAAGAAGCTTTTGGAGCGCGGGCTGTTATGTTCGCCGCTGGGTCCACCAAAGCTCTCTTCCAGCTCACGCAGTAACGCTTTTTGCTTGTCGTTGAGGCTGACAGGGGTTTCCACCACCACACGACACAGCAGATCGCCTACCGCACCGCCGCGCACCGATTTCACACCGCGTCCACGCATGCGGAACAGCTTGCCGGTTTGGGTTTCTGCCGGCACTTTCAGCTTCACCCGACCATCCAGCGTGGGCACTTCAATCTCACCGCCCAGGGCAGCCATCGCAAAGTTAATCGGTACTTCGCAGTACAGGTTATTCTCTTCACGCTCAAAGATCGGGTGTTTTTTCACCGACACCTGAACGTAGAGATCGCCCGCTGGCGCGCCCTGCTCACCGGCTTCGCCTTCACCGCTCAGACGAATACGGTCACCCGTATCCACACCAGCAGGAATTTTCACCGACAGGGTTTTCGATTTCTCTACACGACCGTGGCCGTGACAGGCATTGCAGGGATCTTTAATCACCGAGCCGCGACCGTGACAGGTCGGACAAGCCTGCTGGACGGTGAAGAAGCCCTGACGCATCTGTACCTGACCTGCACCATGACAGGTTGAACAGGTTTGCGGTTTGGTGCCCGCTTTTGCGCCGCTGCCATGGCACACGTCGCACTCTTCCAGCGTCGGAATACGGATCTCTTTGGTCACGCCGCGAACCGCTTCTTCCAGCGTCAGCTCCATGTTGTAGCGCAAATCTGCACCACGGGATGCACGCTGACGGCGGCCACCACCAAAGATGTCACCGAAAACGTCGCCAAAGATATCGCTGAAATCTGCACCGCCGCCGCCAAAGCCGCCACCGCCGTATCCGCCACCGCCCATACCACCTTGTTCAAAGGCAGCATGACCGTACTGATCGTAGGCCGCACGCTTCTGCGGGTCGGTCAGAATTTCGTAGGCTTCTTTCGCTTCTTTAAATTTGGTTTCCGATTCTTTATCACCGGGATTGCGGTCCGGGTGATGTTTCATCGCCAGGCGTTTGTAAGCCTTTTTGATTTCACGCTCGTCTGCAGATTTGGCGACGCCTAAAATCTCGTAGTAATCACTCTTCGCCATTTATTTAGCCCTTAACATGATCGCACGGGCGTGGAGAAAACTCCTACGCCCGTGCTGGTTTCAACGGCTGTCAGGGCAACCGTCGCGCCCGGTCAGGGGCAATTATTTCTTATTGTCTTTCACTTCTTCGAATTCAGCATCGACAACGTCGTCATCTTTTTTCGCTGACGCTTCGCCGGCTTCCGCTGCACCCGCCTGAGACTGCTGTGCTGCTTCCATCAGTTTGCTGGAGACTTCCATCAGCGCCTGCATTTTCGCGTCGATTTCTGCTTTATCTTCGCCTTTCAGCGCAGTTTCCAGTGCACTCAGTGCAGCTTCGATAGGCGCTTTGTCGTCGGCTGACAGTTTATCGCCCACTTCGTCCAGTTGCTTACGTGTGCTGTGAGCAATCTGGTCGCCCTGGTTACGGGTCTGCACCAGCTCTTCGAACTTACGGTCAGACTCAGCGTTAGCTTCCGCATCACGTACCATTTTCGCAATTTCATCTTCATTCAGACCTGAAGAGGCTTTAATGGTGATCTTCTGCTCTTTACCGCTGTTTTTGTCCTTCGCCGATACGTGCAGGATACCGTCCGCATCGATGTCAAAGGTCACTTCAACCTGCGGCATGCCGCGTGGCGCAGGCTGGATGCCGTCCAGGTTAAACTGGCCCAGTGACTTGTTGTCATTGGCACGCTTACGCTCACCCTGCAGCACGTGAATCGTTACCGCAGACTGGTTGTCTTCTGCCGTTGAGAACACCTGGCTGTGCTTAGTCGGGATGGTGGTGTTCTTGCTGATCAGCGAGGTCATCACGCCGCCCATGGTTTCGATACCCAGCGACAGCGGGGTTACGTCCAGCAGCAGAACGTCTTTAACATCACCACCTAACACACCGCCCTGTACCGCAGCACCCACGGCAACCGCTTCGTCCGGGTTAACGTCTTTACGTGGTTCTTTACCAAAGAATTCCGTTACTTTTGCCTGAACCAGTGGCATACGCGTCTGACCACCCACCAGGATGACGTCGTTGATGTCAGAAACGGACAGACCTGCATCCTGCAGAGCGACTTTCAGCGGCTCGATAGAGCGTGCAACCAGATCTTCAACCAGTGATTCCAGTTTCGAACGCGTTACTTTAATGTTCAGGTGTTTAGGACCGGTTGCATCCGCCGTGATGTACGGCAGGTTAACGTCAGTCTGCTGCGCAGAAGACAGCTCGATCTTGGCCTTCTCTGCGGCTTCTTTCAGACGCTGCATCGCCAGCGGATCGTTGTGCAGGTCAATGCCCTGATCTTTCTTGAATTCCGCAACCAGGTAGTTAATCAGACGGCTGTCGAAGTCTTCACCACCCAGGTGGGTATCACCGTTGGTCGCCAGTACTTCAAAGGTTTTTTCGCCATCAACTTCATCGATTTCGATGATAGAGATATCAAACGTACCACCACCCAGGTCATACACCGCGATAGTGCGGTTGCCCTGGCCTTTATCCAGACCGTAGGCCAGCGCCGCGGCGGTAGGTTCGTTGATGATACGTTTTACTTCCAGACCTGCGATACGGCCGGCGTCTTTGGTCGCCTGACGCTGCGCATCGTTAAAGTAGGCTGGAACAGTGATAACCGCTTCAGTAACGGGCTCACCCAGAAAATCTTCAGCCGTTTTCTTCATCTTTTTCAGGACTTCCGCAGAAATCTGCGGTGGTGCCATTTTCTGGCCTTTGACTTCCAGCCATGCGTCGCCGTTATCGGCACCCACAATTTTGTATGGCATGATTTTGATATCACGCTGTACTTCTTCGTCCTGGAAGCGACGGCCAATCAGGCGCTTGATCGCAAACAGGGTATTCTGCGGGTTGGTGACAGCCTGACGTTTAGCCGGTTGTCCGACCAGAGTTTCCCCGTCCTGGGTGTAAGCGATGATCGAAGGCGTGGTGCGATCGCCTTCCGCGTTTTCAAGCACACGCGCTTTCGTGCCGTCCATGACCGCAACACAAGAGTTGGTTGTACCCAGGTCAATACCAATAATCTTACCCATCTAAACATCTCCCACTTAAATTCGTTGCCAGTTTGGGTTGTGAACCTTTTATGTGGGCGGGTTGCTTACATTCAACCCATCCTCACATGCTTTTTTTTACAACGTTCACAACGCTCGATGACAAGTAAATGGGGTCGCTTAGAAGCGCATCAAGGGTTAAATGAAAAAAAATTTTCAGTACCTGTCAGACCAGGATCAAAGACGGTGATGATTACGCTGAAGATTATGCGGCTCGCCGCGCTCATTCTGCGTTAAGCCGACCACCCGATTAACGAGGAGAATTGCGCTGAGTAACGCTGACAACAACAATGGCTACCCTGCCCCTGAGAGTTAACAGGATGTGGCATGAGCTGTTGTTTGCCATGCTACAGGGCACAGGGCGGCTTGCGCCCTTCTGCCGACTGGCGCAAGCCGCCCTGTCAAAGCAACACGCGAAGCCAGGCTCCGCGTGTGATTTATGCCTGTTTTATCCCGTCGTAGAGGTCTGGCTCATGACTGATATCTTGTCTGAGCCAGAGACCAGTCAGCAATCCCACCAGCGCAAGCGCCATGACATACCAGCCAGGTGCCATAGGGGAGACCGCTGTCAGCAGTGTCACGCAAATCGGCGTCAGGCCACCAAATACCGCATAAGAAAGGTTATAAGAGAAGGATAATCCGGTGAAACGGACCTCTGCCGGGAACGCGCGAACCATGATAAAGGGCACAATCCCGACCACGCCAACGCTAAAACCCACCAGCCCATACAGCGGAAACAGATAGTCGGGATACTGGGGAGCCAGGGAATAGAACATCCAGCTACACAACGCCAGCAGCAGGCTTCCGATGCTTAGCGTCCGGCTGGCCCCGAAACGGTCCACCAGCAGCCCGGCAACGATGCAGCCCACACACAACATGATAATCGCCATGCTGTTCGCCTTTAAGGTGAGCGCGGGGGCCATACCATGCTGTTTCTGCAGCCAGACCGGCGCCATTAAAATCACCACCACGATGCAGGCCGACAGCATCCAGGTCAGCAGAATCGAAATCACCACCGATTTTTGATGCTTCATCACCACGGTTTTCAGCGGTAGCTCCTGTGCCAGGGTTTTACGCTGCTGCATTTCGACAAAAACCGGGGTTTCATGCAGCCAGCGGCGTAAATACATTGCGCCGAGGCCAAACAATCCGCCCAGGAAGAACGGAATGCGCCAGCCACCATCATGAATGGCCTGCTGGGTCATAGAGGTATTAATTAAAGTCGCCACCACCGAGCCCAACAGGATGCCGATAGTGAGTCCGGCGGTCAGCGTACCGCAGGCGATGCCAATTCGTTTGTAAGGCACATGCTCCGCCACAAAAACCCATGCTCCAGGAACTTCGCCGCCAATGGCCGCGCCCTGCAACATGCGCATCAGCAACATCAACAAAGGTGCAGCCAGGCCAATCGTGTCCCAACCCGGCAGCGCGCCCATGGCAAGCGTTGGCAGCGCCATTAACAAAATGCTCAGGCTAAACATTTTTTTGCGCCCGACTTTGTCGCCAAAGTGGGCCATGATAATCCCGCCCAGCGGACGTGCCAGATAACCCGCAGCGAAAATGGCAAACGTCTGTAGCTGGCGGAGCCATTCAGGAATGTCGCTGGGGAAGAAGATCTCGCCAATCACGGCGGCAAAAAAAACGAAGATGATGAAGTCGTAAAATTCCAGCGCGCCACCCAGCGCCGCGAGGGCCAGCGTTTTATAATCCTGGGGTTTCAGGCGCGGTGTCTCAAGTGTGGTCATAAGCGTCCAGAGAAAGTGAAAGCAGTTGTAAAGCTGCGCTTACTATACCGTCAATTGATCACCACACCAGCGAGCCTGTAGCTTATTCCTGAAAAGCAGAATATTTAGTTATTTATCTCACGTATCGCGCTTTTGGGGCGAAAAGCTGCTACCACATCGGCGTTCGTTTCAACATAGGGACCTTCGAGCAACTGTAAACAATAAGGTACGGCGGCAAAGATACCCGGCACCTTCACCTTGCCCTGCGCGTCTTTAAGCCCTTCCAGGGTTTCCTTGATCGACTTCGGCTGGCCTGGCAGATTAAGAATAAGTGACTGCTTACGGATCACCCCCACCTGACGCGACAGAATGGCGGTAGGCACAAACTGCAGGCTGATTTGCCGCATCTGCTCACCAAAACCCGGCATCTCACGATCGGCCACGGCGAGCGTGGCATCGGGCGTGACATCACGTCGCGCCGGGCCGGTCCCGCCGGTGGTCAAAACAAGATGGCAAAAGCGTTCATCGACCAGTTCACAAATCGCCTGTTCGATCATGGGCTGTTCATCAGGGACCAGGCGCGTTTCCACTTCAAAAGGGGTGCCGATCGCGCTGTTGAGCCAGGCTTCCAGGGCAGGAATCCCCTGATCCTGATAAATCCCGTTCGCGGCGCGATCGGAAACCGAGATCAATCCGATACGTAATGTGTTCATGATGATATTCGCTGTGATTTACCGCAGGGCGGTGGATGAGAAAGGACGTACTAAGAAGAATAACAAACGGTGGCGGAAAGGGAAAACCGTGGCGACAGTGCCGCCACGGTAGAAAGATTACAGCATTTCTGCCAGCATCTTCTCGAGTTTGCCTTGGTCGATGGCAAAATTACGAATGCCTTCGGCCAGCTTGCTGACGGCCATTGGGTCCTGGTTGTGCTGCCACAGGAACTCAGATTCGGTCATCCTGGCCGGACGCGCTTTGACTTCGCCGCTATAGCTCAGCTTACGCTCCAGGGTCCCTTCACTTTCCGCCAGCTCTTTCAGCAGCGCAGGGGAAATGGTCAAACGGTCACAGCCAGCCAGTTCAATGATTTCGCCGACGTTACGGAAGCTTGCGCCCATCACCACGGTTTCATAACCATGCTGCTTGTAGTAGTCATAGATTTCAGACACGGAAACCACGCCTGGATCTTCGTGTGGCGCGTACTCTTTCTTGTCCGTGTTCGCTTTATACCAGTCGAGGATACGGCCCACAAAGGGTGAAATCAGATACACGCCCGCTTCAGCACAGGCACGTGCCTGAGCGAAAGAGAACAGCAGAGTCAGGTTACAGTTGATGCCTTCTTTTTCCAGCTGTTCTGCCGCGCGAATGCCCTGCCAGGTTGACGCCAGCTTGATCAGGATACGATCGTTGCTGATACCGGCGTCGTTATACAATTTGATCAGGCTGCGTGCTTTCGCGATGCTGGCGTCGGTGTCATAAGAAAGGCGAGCATCCACTTCGGTGGAAACACGGCCCGGCACCAGCTTAAGGATTTCCAGACCAATGTTAACGGCCAGCTTGTCGGATACCAGCTGCAGTTGCTGTTCTTTGTCGCTGCTCTGCTGGCGCGCCCAGGCGATCGCTTCATCAATCAGTTTGCGGTATTCAGGGATTTGAGCAGCGTTGAGAATCAGAGAAGGGTTGGTGGTCGCGTCCTGGGGCTGATACAGCTTCATCGCTGCGATATCACCGGTGTCGGCCACTACGGTGGTCAGTTGACGCAGGGAGGTCAGTTTGTCCGTCATGTTTTTTCTCTTAGTTAACTGTCAGGGTGATAAAAGGCTGTTGGGATAATATCACGCGGTAACGGTGGTGCAAGGTCAGGGAATGCCGTTTACGATAGCGCGAACAAATAGGAGTGATTTGCCGATCCTTGCGGCTTTTTTGCTACACTGCGGGCGACAATTACAGGCTAACCCCTTAAAAAAAGGGACTCATTGAGGACGCGACGATGTTGATGGTGATCTCTCCCGCCAAGACGCTGGATTATGAAAGCCCCCTGGCGACACAGCGCTTTACCCAGCCTGCGCTGTTAGAAAAGTCACAACAGCTGATTAAAATTGCGCGCAAGCTGTCGCCTGCGCAGGTCGCGTCATTGATGAGTATTAGCGACAAGCTGGCGCATTTAAATGCTGAGCGTTTTAACAGCTGGCAGCCCGATTTCAGCCTGGAGAATGCCCGTCAGGCCATTCTGGCGTTTAAAGGCGACGTCTATACCGGTTTGCAGGCCGAAACCTTTAGTGAAAAAGACTTCGACTTTGCTCAGGATCATCTGCGCATGCTGTCTGGCCTGTATGGCCTGCTGCGTCCGCTGGATTTAATGCAGCCTTATCGGCTGGAGATGGGCATCAAACTGGCTAACCCGGCAGGTCATGATCTTTACCATTTCTGGGGCGATCTGTTAACGGAAAAACTTAACGACGCGCTGGCAAGCCAGGGGGATGACGTGTTGATTAATCTGGCTTCCGATGAATACTTCAAAGCGATTAAGCCGAAGAAGCTACAGGCGCGCCTGATTAAACCGGTCTTTCTGGACGAGAAAAACGGCAAGTTCAAAGTGATCAGTTTCTACGCGAAAAAGGCCCGGGGATTGATGACTCGCTATATCATTCAGCACCGCCTGACGAAGCCAGAGCAGTTAACGCGGTTTGACGTTGATGGCTATGCGTTTGCCGCTGATGAAAGCCGTGAGAACGAACTGGTGTTCAAACGCGCCGAGCAGTAAGACTGCCCGACGCATCGGTCTTCAAGACGCAGAGGGGGTGAGTGCCCCCTCTGCGTGATGACCTGAACACTACTTAAGCAAAAATGCCCGCAGTTGAGCAAAGTCCGCGTTCATCTTGTGCGACAGCAAGGGCAAATCCGCACGCTCAGCCAGTTCTGCAGGCAAGGCCAGTTTCTGATCCAGGATGCTTTCCACGCTCTCCAGGAACTTAGCCGGATGCGCCGTGCCAAGGAATAAACCAAACTCCCCGTCCTGCAGTTGATCACGTAACAAACGCCAGGCAATTGCCGCATGTGGCTCAGATACGTAACCCAGTTTAGCCAGTTCGCGCATGGCTTCCCGCGTCACATCGTCCGTTACCGCGCCGTAAGCCAGATCGCCCAAACGCCAGGTTTTGCGGCGGAACAACTCTTCCACACGCGGCCAGTTGTTTGGCTGGCTGACGTCCATCGCATTCGACAGCGTCGCGACGGTAGCGTTAGGCTGCCATTCGCCGTTGCCAAGGAAACGTGGCACGGTGTCGTTGGCGTTGGTCGCGGCGATAAAACGCTTAATCGGCAGGCCCAGTGACTTCGCCAGCAGACCGGCCGTTAAATCACCAAAGTTTCCGCTTGGCACTGACACGACCAGTTGATTACGTTTCTCCTGCGGCAGTTGGGCAACCGCTTCGAAGTAGTAACAAATCTGCGCCAGCAGGCGGCTGATATTAATTGAGTTGGCGGAGTTCAGGCCGATGGCCTTCTTTAGTTCCTGATCGTCAAACGCCTGCTTAACCAGCGACTGACAGGCATCAAAATCACCCTCTATGGCGATGGTTTCGATGTTGCCGCCAAGGGTACAGAACAATTTTTCCTGTAACGGGCTAATTTTTCCCTGCGGATAGAGAATAACGACACGCACGTTCTCCATACCGTAAAACGCGTGGGCCACGGCGGCACCGGTATCCCCGGAGGTCGCTGTCAGAATGGTGATCTGCTCATCTGAACCGCTGACGTAGGCCAGCATTTGCGCCATAAAACGACCGCCAAAGTCTTTGAACGCCAGCGTCGGACCGTGAAACAGCTCAAGACAGGCGATATCGTCGCTCACTTCTTTCAGCGGGGCCGGGAAGGTAAAGGCGGTTTTAAGACGTTCGGTCAGATGCTGCGCCGGGATTTCATCACCAATATAGGCCGACAGGATTTTACTACTGCGCGTAACAAAATCCATTTCCAGCATGGCATCGATGTCGGTCAGTTCAAATTCCGGCAGTTCGAGCGGGAAAAACAGCCCTTGCTGTGAACCCAGACCCTGTTTCACCGCCTGGGCGAAGCTGACCTGCTCGTTATGATCCTTAAGATTGTAGAGTTTCATGCGTTATCCCAGTTTACGTGCGCCAGCCGTATCAAGACGGCAGATATGGACGAAGCCTTCATCGTTCTGCAGATAGTGCTGGCTCAGCCAGTCGGCCACCTGCTGTGCCGTTTCCATTTGGTTGCAAATGGCGAATAGCGTGGGACCTGAGCCCGAAATCCCGCAGGCCAGCGCCCCAATGTCCAGAGCGGCCTGACGAGCCTGGGCAAAGCCCGGTAACAGCTGAGTACGATAAGGCTCAGCAATGACATCCTGCATCAGTTTAGCGGCCAGCGCAGGTTGGCGCGTATGACAGGCGTGAACAAAACCTGCCAGCAGACGACCGTGTTTGATGCAGTCCTGTTTAGCATACTGCGCCGGTAAAATCGCCCGCGCTTCAGCGGTCGAGACTTTAATGCCCGGATAGGCCATCACCCAGAGCCAGTCGTCAAATCCCGGTACTGACTGACTGATAATACCGTTTTCTTGCAGAATCAGCTGAATGCCGCCAAGGAAACAGGGCGCAACATTATCGTAATGGACGCCACCGGAGACGCGCCCTTCCAGTTCGCCCATCAGGTCCAGAAGCTGGGTATCATCCAGGGGTTTACCGCAAAACTCGTTCATTGCCATCAGTCCTGCCACTACAGAGCAGGCGCTGGAGCCAAGGCCCGAGCCAATCGGCATATTTTTTTCCAGCGTCATCGTCACCGGCACCGTTTTGCCAATCGCTTCACAGAAGCGCTGCCAGCACTGATAAACGATATTCTCTTTGGGGTCGCTGGGCAGTTTACTGACAAACCGGCCCGAATTGATCAGGCTAAAGCTGTCAGCGGCCTCAACGGACACGCAATCCCCCAGCAACGAGCCATCGGCTGGCGATACCGTCGCGCCCAACACGTCAAACCCCACGCTGACGTTACCGATTGAGGCTGGCGCATAAATTTTTACCATCATTACACTCCCAACTTCCATGACAGTGTGCGCAGCAGATCGGCGAAAACGCCTGCGGCTGTCACATCATTTCCTGCACCGTATCCGCGTAATACTAACGGAATCGGCTGATAATAGCGGCTGTAAAAAGCCAGCGCGTTTTCGCCATTTTTGACTTTGAAAAGCGGATCGTTACCGTCAACCGCATCGATCTTCACTTTGCAGGCTCCGCCCTCTTCGATCACGCCAACCAGACGTAACACTTTCCCTTCAGCACGCGCCTGTTCCACTCTGGCTGCAATCGCCGCATCGGCTTCGGGTAACTGCTGCATAAACTGTTCAACATCAGCAATCGCGTTCAGGTGCGCGGGCAGTAGCGGTTCGATATCAACATCGCTCATCTCCAGCGAATGGCCGGCTTCACGTGCCAGAATCAGTAGCTTACGCGCTACGTCCGTACCAGAAAGATCGTCACGTGGATCGGGCTCAGTAAAGCCCATCTCGCGTGCCATGCGCGTCGCTTCTGACAACGATACACCTTCGTCCAGCTTACCAAAAATATAAGACAGTGAACCTGACAGAATACCGGAGAACTTAATCAACTCATCGCCTGCATTCAGCAGGTTTTGCAGGTTCTCGATCACCGGTAATCCCGCGCCGACGTTCGTGTCATACAGGAACTTACGACGCGATCCGGCCGCGGCAACACGCATCTTCTGATAGTATTCCCACGACGAAGTATTGGCCTTTTTATTTGGCGTGACCACGTGAAAACCTTCGGCCAGAAAGTCCGCGTACTGGTCGGCAACCGCCTGACTCGATGTACAATCCACAATCACCGGATTCAGTAGATGGTACTCTTTGACCAGGCGGATTAAGCGTCCCAGATTAAACGGCTCTTTGGCCTGCGCCATTTCGCCTTTCCAGTTGCTGAGATCGATACCGTGGACGTTGGTTAACAGCGCACGGGAATTGGCGATGCCGCAAACACGCAGATCAATATGCTTTTGCTTGAGCCACGCCTGTTGACGATGCAACTGATCCAGCAATGCACCGCCTACACCGCCGACGCCTACCACAAAGACTTCAATCACCTGGTCGGTGGCAAACAGCATCTGGTGCACGACGCGCACGCCCGTGGTGACGTCATCATTATTGACCACGACCGAAATGGAGCGTTCAGACGATCCCTGAGCAATGGCGATAATATTAATGTTGGCGCGCGCCAGCGCAGAGAAGAACTTCGCTGAAATTCCGCGCAGGGTGCGCATCCCGTCACCCACGACCGAGATAACCGCCAGGTTTTCGATAACGTCCAGCGCATCCAGTAGGCCATCTTTCAACTCAAGGTAGAATTCCTCTTCCAGCACGCGGCGCGCACGCGCCTGCTCGCTCTGCGGCACGCAGAAGCTGATGCTGTATTCAGAGGACGACTGCGTGATTAACACCACCGAAATGCCGGTGCGCGACATGGTGGCGAACACGCGAGCCGCCATGCCGACCATGCCTTTCATTCCCGGGCCGGAGACGTTAAACATCGCCATATTATTCAGGTTAGTGATGCCCTTAACCGGGAAGTCGTCCTGTTCGCCATGACCGCTAATCAGCGTGCCGGGGGCTTGCGGGTTAGCGGTGTTTTTGATCAGGCAAGGGATTTGAAACTGTGCAATAGGCGCGATAGTGCGTGGATGCAGGACTTTAGCCCCGAAATAGGACAGCTCCATGGCTTCCTGATAAGACATGGATTTAAGCAGACGAGCATCCGGCACCTGGCGCGGATCGCAAGTATAAACCCCGTCCACATCGGTCCAGATCTCACAGCAATCGGCGCGCAGGCAGGCAGCCAGCACCGCCGCCGAGTAGTCAGAACCGTTACGTCCCAGCACGACCAGCTCACCCCGCTCATTCCCGGCGGTAAAACCGGCCATCAGGATCATATTTTCTGCGGGAATTTTACTGGCTTCAATGCGGCGGGTTGATTCGGCGATATCGACAGTCGACTCAAGATAGTGGCCAATGGCTAAGAGTTTCTCGACCGGATCGATAACGCTGACGCCATAGCCTCGCGCCTCAAGCAGCTTTTCCATAATGGCGATAGAGAGCTTCTCACCACGACAAATAATGGCGGCATTGACGCTGTCCGGGCACTGTCCCAACAGGCTGATACCGTGCAGCACCTGCTTGAGTTGGGCAAACTCGCTGTCCACGCGGCTTTTGAGGCCGTCATAGTCAAAACCGGGTTGGGCCTCGGCCAGGCCCTGCAACAGTTCAGCAAAGATGCGCGTAGCGTCACTGATATTCGGCAGCGCATCCTGGCCGCTGATGGTTTTTTCAATCATCGCGACCAGATGGTTGGTGATCTTAGCAGGCGCAGAAAGCACGGTGGCAACCTGTCCTTGTTGCGCATTACTTTCCAGAATATCGGCCACGCGCAGAAAACGTTCTGCATTCGCAACCGAGGTCCCACCGAATTTCAGCACTCGCATGATGTCAACTCTCCTGATTTTGAGTCAAAAAAAAACCCGCACTCGTGAGGTGCGGGCTTCTTTTCTGTTTTTCCTGGATGCGTCAGCCCGCCCCTTTACCGATGGTAATGGTAATGGTGGTGGTAATAATTGTGGTGTTCAGGCTGTGATTACGCATTCAGATTTATTTTTTTCTGTCTGTCATTGATTGTCCGTCTGCGTCAAGAAGTAAAGCAAAGCGCACATCAAGTCAACGGTTTTATCCTTTGCGCAAATATAAACCACAATGTTTAGCATCCTGTTAAACAAAAAAAACCTGGCGAATCGTTTGGCATACCGCGCTTCATTAACATCTGTCACTAGATAGTCAGGTTTAACCCGAGGATTTATCTGCCAGCTTTTTTTCCACGTCATGCAGTAAACGATGCAGCATGGCACTGTCGCGCTGCTCCAGCAGGCCAATGCGCTGGTTAATCCAGTCTGACATTTTGCTGTCGTCACTGACCTCTAACTGCAACAGTAGCTGTTCAAACCGCTGGCGCAGCGCATGGAGCTGTTGTGCATCGGCAGACGGTGCCACCGGCGCGGCCACCTGGTTGAGCGCCGACAGCTGGTAGCAGTAAACCATGACCGCCTGCCCCAGGTTCAGTGAGGGATAGTCATTTGCCATCGGGATACCGGTAAGCAGGTCGACCTGTTCAAGCTCTTCGTTGGTCAGGCCGCTGTCTTCACGGCCAAACACCAACGCCATGCTGTTCACCCACTGCCGTTTCTCAAGCAACTGGGCCTCAACCTGTTGTGGCGTCGCATAATAGCGGAACCGGGCCCGGCTTCGCGCAGTGGTGGCGACGGAAAAATTGATATCCGCCAGCGCGTCGGTCAGTGTCTCAAAGGTTTTTACCCTATCCAGAATGTCTCCCGCACCATGTGCCACGCGCCGTGCTGCCGGGTCCTGCCATGCATCGCTGGCAACAATCCGCAATTCGCTGAATCCCATGGTTTTCATGGCGCGGGCAGCCGCACCGATATTTTCGGCCCGGGCAGGTGAAACGAGGATAAGAGGAAAAAGCATGATTGTTCCATCAGTTAATGTGTACGCCAGTAGTGTAACATGGCCCCTTATTATTAAGGGATATAGGCAGTCAGGTTAAAACCCTGAAATACATGTTAAAACACGTTAAAAAAGGCCGGAGAGTGTGTTTTTATCATAAAGTGCACATTATCAGAATAGTCCAAATAAAAGCCTTTCATTTCAGTCCACTGTAATAGTAAGTTCCTAACATCATATTTTGTGACAACCCCGTCTCACCGGCACAAAGATGATGCTTTATGTCAGCCAGCACGCTATTTTTTGAGATGTTTTTCACAGAAATGTTAACGTGCTACAATTGCATTTGATATAAGTCAACGAAGCGTTGTTTTTATGCTTACCAGTTGTTGTTATTGCTGTTAGGTTGCTGTTAATACAGTTAGTATATGTTTCAAATTATTTATTCCGCAGGGCATGGAATCTTTATCCCGGCTGGCTGAGCTAACACTGTTGTTGACCTTGATAAAAGCTTATCAAAATTTACTTTCGTACAACGGTTCAGCAAAGCTTGCCGTTCTCCGCACTGGAGAGCACCTAACCGCTGTACGCCCTGTTTTCAATTTAGTTGGCAAAATTAGGTAGCTAAACATGCAGACCCCGCACATTCTCATCGTTGAAGACGAACTGGTCACGCGTAATACCCTCAAAAGTATTTTTGAGGCGGAAGGTTATGTCGTATATGAAGCCACCGACGGTGCAGAAATGCATCAGGTGTTGACCGACAATGATGTCAATCTGGTTATCATGGACATCAACCTGCCAGGCAAAAATGGCCTGTTACTGGCGCGTGAACTGCGTGAGCAAGCTAATGTGGCATTGATGTTCCTGACCGGACGCGATAATGAAGTCGATAAGATCCTTGGGCTGGAAATTGGTGCAGATGACTACATCACCAAACCGTTCAACCCACGTGAATTAACTATTCGTGCCCGTAACCTGCTGTTGCGCACCATGAATTTGCCTTTGCCTAATGAAGAGCGCCGCCAGGTTGAAAGCTACAAGTTCAACGGCTGGGAGCTGGACATCAACAGCCGATCGCTGATCAATCCCAACGGTGAGCAGTACAAACTGCCGCGCAGTGAGTTCCGTGCCATGCTGCACTTCTGCGAAAATCCGGGCAAGATTCAGACACGTGCTGATTTGCTGAAGAAGATGACCGGACGCGACCTCAAGCCACACGATCGTACCGTTGACGTGACGATCCGTCGTATCCGCAAACATTTTGAATCCACGCCAGATACCCCGGAAATCATCGCCACCATTCATGGTGAAGGCTATCGTTTCTGCGGCGACCTGCAGGATTAATCTGTCGTTTTTTAAACGCCCTCACGGGCGTTTTTTATGTCCTGGCCTTAATGCCACGGCATAATCGGTACGGCGCTCAACGCATTTTTGGGTGAGCCATCCACCACTTTGTCTGAGTACGCCAGATAGACTAATGCGTTACGCTTGCTGTCAAAGAAACGCACAACCTGCAGTTTCTTAAAGATCAGCGACGTCCGCTGGCGGAACACCACGTCCCCTTCTGCTTTGCCTTTGGCAATTTTTTCACTCAGTTCAATCGGACCAATTTGCTGGCACGAAATGGCCGCGTCAGATGTATCCTCCGCTAATCCCAGCCCGCCCTTAATGCCGCCTGTTTTAGCCCGGCTAATGTAGCAAGTGACATTTTTTACGTCAGGATCGTCAAACGCCTCCACCACAATTTTATGATCAGGTCCAAATATCTTAAACACGGTGTTGACGGAGCCAATCTCTTCAGCCAGCAGCGGACCGGAAAACAGTAAACCTGCGAAGGTGAGGATTACAAGACGAAGTGTTGTCATTGAGTTACCATTGCAAATGTAATAGATGAGCATGTAATGTACTGTCAATTGATGCAATAACCAACGTAAAAAGGGTAGAAATTCCCGCGTAGATAGCACAACAATCCCTGTCAAAACCGAACATGTCTTTTAAGCAATAAGTGCTATTATTCGTCGACTTCATTTAGCTGCGCCACCAGAGTATGAGGATGTTTTATGGACCAAGCCGGTATCATTCGCGATTTGCTTGCCTGGCTGGAGAGCCATTTGGATCAACCACTTTCACTGGATAATGTTTCCATTAAAGCGGGTTATTCTAAATGGCATCTACAACGGATGTTTAAAGACGTTACCGGACACGCCATTGGCGCTTACATCCGGGCACGACGTCTTTCCAAAGCAGCGGTAGCACTTCGCCTGACCAGCCGCCCGATTCTCGATATTGCTCTGCAGTATCGTTTTGATTCACAACAGACCTTTACGCGAGCCTTTAAAAAGCAGTTTAATCAAACACCTGCATGGTATCGCCGTTCGTCAGAATGGAACTCCTTTGGTATCCGCCCGCCGATTCGGTTAGGGAATGAACAGCAGCCAGAATCGCAGTTCGTGACGCTTCCGGAAACCGTGCTGATGGGACAGACACAGAGTTATACCTGTACCCTGGAACAAATCTCCAGCTACCGTGATGAGATGCGTGTTCATTTCTGGAAACAGTTTCTGCTGGAAACGGATACGGTTCCGCCCGTGCTTTATGGGTTGCACCAGGTCCGTGCCAGTCATGAAAAGGATGATGAGCAGGAGATTCTGTACACCACGGCCGTTCCTGCCGACAGCGCAACCACGATGTATTCAGGGCAGAAGGTGATTCTTGAAGCGGGGGATTACGTTCAGTTCAACTACAATGGCCCGCGCGTGGAACTGCAGGAATTTATTCTGTTGCTGTACGGAACCTGTATGCCAACGCTGGGCCTGACGCGCCGGATGGGGCAGGATATTGAACGCTTTATTACCCATGGCGGCAAAAAGCGCAGCGAGCCGCCAACAGAGATTCACTGTGAATATCTGATTCCGATTCGCCGTTAAACGCTTGCGGTTATGCCGTCATCATGACGGCATAATCGATTAACGCTGAAGCTCGTCCATCGCAGGCGCGTCGAGGTGGGTGATATCACCCGCAGTCTCCACGACCCAACCCTGCGCCAGCCACGCGCTCTGCTGATGATCGACGCGTGAGATCGAACAGTTGCGCAGGCGAAGACGACGCTCGGCATAAGCCGGCAGCCCCAGAATCGTGCTGACCAGAACCCCCAGCGCCATACCGTGGCTGACCAGTAATGGACGGCTACCGGCTGGCAGCGCAAGACAGGCATCCAGAGCAGCCTGCATACGTTGCGCCAGCTCCGTCATTGACTCGCCCTGAGGAATACGGCCACCCTCGGTTCCGTTAACCAGCGAAGCGCGCCAGCGCTCTTCTTCCGCGCTCAGTTCGTCAAGCAGACGCTTTTCCAGTACGCCCATATTCAGCTCCCGCAAACGCGGGTCGAAGGTAATGTCACATCCACAGGCATCAGCAATGATTTCAGCGGTGCGCCGGGTGCGCCCTAAATCGCTGGAAATGATATGTGTGATACCTGCATTTTTGATACGTTCACCGACCTGACGGGCTTGTTGCTCACCTTTTTCCGTCAGCGGACTGTCGGAGTGCCCTTGAATGCGACGCTCTGCATTCCATACCGTTTCACCGTGACGAACAAGATAGACCTGTAGCATGCTTAGTTTCCGTTATACTGCGACCAAAATCGCCTTTATTACCTGAGGGTTCAATTGATTATGTACCATGTTGTCGCAGCTACCATTAATCCAGCAAAGATTCGTGCAATTGCTCAGGCATTCAACGACGTTTTCGGCGAGGGATCCTGCCATATTGAAGGGGTCGAGGTCGAGAGCGGCGTTGCCGCACAGCCATTAACCAATCACGAAACGCGAACTGGCGCACGTCAGCGTGTCATGAATGCCCGTCAGGTTCGCCCGGAAGCCGACTTCTGGGTGGCGATTGAAGCCGGTATTGAAGAAGAGTCTGCCTTTGCCTGGATGGTGGTGGAAAACCAGAAACAGCGTGGCGAGTCGCGTTCGGCCAGTTTTACCCTGCCGCCGGTTGTGATGGCCGGATTACGTGAAGGTCGCGAACTGGGCGAAGAGATGACACGCCTGACCGGGGTCGAAAACATTAAACACAAAGGTGGCGCGATCGGTACCTTGACCAATGGCCTGCTTAGCCGCACCAGCGTCTACCACCAGGCCTTGATTCTGGCGCTCTGTCCGCTCACACATCCGTTCTATCAGCAATAATCAGCGGCGATGAAGTTGCGCTTCCAGCCAGCGCTTCAGCTCTGGAGGGGCTTCTTTCAGGCTGTTTGAACCACGGGTTATCGTGGCAATTCCCACGCCCAGTTCATTTTTCAACTCACGCTGGCTGATATCGCCATTCAGCAAGGATTCAATGATACGCAAGCGTGTACCAAAAGCCTCTCGCTCATCAGGCGTCATCATCAGTTGCAACAGCGGCAGCGCGTGATGGTCCGCAAAAGCCTGTTGCATCAGGTCAACAAAACGCAGCCAGTCAGCGTCCGCAGCCGGTTCAGTGTTGGATGGCACAGAGGGTTGATTCATGAAAGGCTTCCGTACTCGCTAAAGAGTACGGAAGCTTAACACAGCTAGTAGCGGCGATTCCACTCAGCATCTGACAGGATCTTGTCAGGCTGGCCCATGAAATACCGGTAGTAGGCATCATAAGCCAGCACGTTCTTCACGTAACCCCGGGTTTCGGAAAACGGAATGGTTTCGATAAAGGCGACCGCGCTCAGATTCCCTGCGGTACTGCCCTGCCACGTCCGTACCCGGCCCGGCCCGGCGTTGTAAGCCGCGGACGAGAAAATCCGGTTCTTATCAAACTGCTGGTAAACATACTCCAGATACTGCGTCCCGATCTGGATATTGGTTTGCGGATCGAACAGCTGAGACGGATTGACATAGCCGGGTATGTTGAACATCTTCACGGTGTGCGTCGCTGTCGCGGGCATAATCTGCATCAGCCCACTGGCTCCCACCGGTGAACGTGCTTTGGGGTTCCACGCACTTTCCTGACGGGAAATGGCCATCGCATAACTTTGCGGAATGGTTTTCCCCTGGGTGTTCTGCTTATACAGATCCTGCCATGCCAGCGGGAAACGTTCTTTCAGGCTGTCCCACATTTTCGCGGTAATCGTCGCCTGTACGCTCAGATCCCACCAGTCCTGTTCGCTGGCATAACGCGCCAGCATCTGCTGCTGCACATGGGTTTTGCTGCCAATCAGGTTAGCCCATTCGCTGCGTGCCAGGTTGTCCATCCCCCAGTACATCAGCTCACGCACGCGTGCCAACTCCGGCCCCTGGATTGTTGCACTGTCCGGTTTTGGAGCGGCATCCACCTGAAGTGGATACTCCACGCCCAAACGTTGCGCGGCGACCATGGGATAAAAACCGCGTGACTTCATCAGCTTATGCAGTATTTCATCCGCTTCTTCTTTTCGATCTTTTGAATAAAGCAGATCGGCCTGCCAGTATTGCCACTCATCTTTCTCTTTTGCCTCAACCGGCAGACGAGCAATCCAGGTGTTCAGACCACGACGATCGTTTTCAGTGAGCGCCAGGCGCACCCGCCGTTCTACTAACGCGGTAGACTCACTGTCCATCACCACCGCATCGCGCCAGCGCGCCTGCTCTGACGTCAGATCGCTCCCCATCATGCGCCAGACCACAATTTCTTTCAGCGCCTGCTCATCTTCGGGGCCCATTTTTTGCGCCCGCACCAGTTGCGGGATCATGCTACGGGCATTTTCCATATCGGCACGCGCGACGCGGGTGAACGCAAAAATCGTGGCCTGCCGTGTGAAATCGGTCGCACCGACGCTGTTGGCAAAGGTTGTAACGGATTGGGGATCTTTTTGCAGCGCCAGCAACGCATCCGACATCGTCTTATAATCGGCGGGCAGCGTTTTCGCCAGGTAGCTGACCAGGCTGTCATTGCCCGCTTTCATCGCCAGACGGATACGTTCAAGAATGGTGATGGGAGAAAGCTGACCGCTGGCCTGCCAGACAGAAAATAACTTGTCACAGTCATTCGGCAGGGCCGTACCACGCAGCCAAATCGCTTTTGCACCGTCAAAGGCGACCTGCTGCTGACCGGTTGACCATTTGGCATAGTACCAGTTACAGCGCGCCTGAACCGGCGTGGGTTCATCGGGGCTGAAGTTGAGCACGCCTTGCCAGTCCTGACGATGTGCCAGTACGTTAACAAAACGCGTTTTCAGCGAGCGGGCGGGCGGTAACGTGGGATACTTTTGAATGAAATTCTGTACCGCCAGGCTGGTTTCCTGATCGAGATCCTGCGCCAGCAGACGATATTCTAAATACGGGTAAAGCGGATAATCCTGCAGCGTCGGTAACAGCTGTTCGACTGTCGCCATTTGATTGCTGTCCCACGCCTGCTTAATCTGTTGATATCGTTGCCGTTGTTGATCAAGCGAATCAGCCCATGCGCTGCCTGCCGTGCTGACCAGGCAGATCCCTATCATCCAGTTACGCCACTTCTCCACGTAAATCTCCTCTGTTGCTGGGCGCTGGCTACGTGCCAGACGTTATTCATGCTAACCAGGGGAAGCCACTCTTGCCATGTTCTTCACAAAATTTACCTTAGCAGACGTTCAACGCACCGCGATGTCACAATGCCTGCGCGACAACTGTGCATTTTATCATCACAGATACTTATGGATGGCTGAATTATCTTATTGATTCATATATTTAAAATTCTGGCACAGGCTTTGCTTTGTTGAATCCCATCTTGTATACCTGTTGGAATTCACTGCATGGCTTCGACATTTGGCTTAACCCTAAAAGAGTGGCAGCAACGCGCTCAGCAGCACCCTGAGCAGATCCACACGCTGCTGGCGGCCCACCTTTCTGAGCTGGCCCCGGAAGATAATGCCTGGATCTACCTTGCCACGCCGTCCCAGTTAATGGCGCAAACTGAGCCGCTCCTGGCGCGCTACCAGCAGGACCCGGACTCGCTCCCACTGTTTGGTGTGCCCTTTGCAGTGAAAGACAACATTGACGTGGCAGGCTGGCCGACAACCGCCGCCTGCCCTGCTTTCAGCTATACCGCTGTTGATGATGCATTTGTGGTGGCGCGACTCAAAGCGGCGGGCGCGGTGGTGATGGGAAAAACCAACCTCGACCAGTTTGCTACCGGCCTGGTCGGCACACGTTCACCCTACGGCGCGGTATGTAATACCTTTGACCCGGATTTTGTCAGTGGCGGTTCGAGTTCCGGCTCTGCCTCGGTACTGGCACGGGGCCTGGTGGCGTTCTCACTGGGTACCGATACCGCAGGTTCAGGCCGGGTACCGGCAGGATTCAACAACATTGTCGGCCTGAAACCGACCAAAGGCTGGCTGTCCGCTCGCGGCGTCGTCCCTGCCTGCCGCCTGAATGACACGATCTCGGTGTTTGCACTGAGGGTAGAAGAAGCCTTTACCGTGGCCAGCCTGGCAGGTGGATACGATGCGCAGGACGCTTACTCCCGCGTTAGCCCACGCACGGCCCCCGCCGGCATGAAACCCCATCCTGATTTCGCCATTCCTGCTTCACCGCCGTTTTTTGATGATGCGGCTGCCGAAGCGGCATGGGATGCGGCGCTGGCCGCACTACAGGAGAGCGGCGCAACGCTGCATCCCATTGATTTCACGCCTTTCAGCCGACTCGCTGAACAGCTTTACCATGGCCCCTGGGTGGCCGAGCGTACCGCCGCCGTGGGTGAGATGCTTGCCCGGCCCGAGAAGATGGACCCGGTGGTGCACGGCATTGTCTCCAATGGCCTGAAATACAGCGCGGTCGACGCCTATCAGGCCGAATACCTGCGCGCCGATTTGACCCGCCATATCCAGCAGGTTCTGGCGCAGTTTGATGCGCTGGTTGTGCCCACCTCCCCCACGATTTACACCCTGGAGGAGATGCAGCAAGAGCCGGTGCTTTATAACTCGCATTTTGGGACGTACACCAACTTCACTAATCTGGCCGATCTCGCGGCGCTGTCACTGCCCGCCCCTTTCAGAAACGATGACCTGCCGGCAGGTATTACCCTGATTGCACCAGCCTGGCACGACCGCGCTCTGGCGCAGTTTGGCCTGCGCTGGCAGCAGGCTATCGCCCTGCCGCTGGGGGCGACAGGCAGAGCCCAACCTGCTGCGCCTGCACCACTTCCCCTTTCCAGCGACCACGTTCGCATTGCGGTGGTGGGCGCGCACCTGACCGGCATGCCACTTAACTTTCAGCTCACGCAACGCCAGGCAGTCTGGGTAGAAGAGACGCAGACCGCTACGCAGTATCGCCTGTTTGCCCTGTTGGATGGCCCCATCAAAAAACCCGGTCTGATGCGAGCGGAACAAGGCGCAGCCATCACCGTCGAGTTGTGGGATATCCCACTGGCGCGCTTTGGCGAGTTCGTGGCCGAGATCCCAGCGCCATTAGGCATTGGCAGCCTGACGCTCGCCGATGGTCGCGTGGTGAAAGGCTTTATTTGTGAAGGTTCCGCGCTCACACACGCGCTGGAGATCACCGAATTCGGCGGCTGGCGTCACTGGCTCGCCTCTCTGGAGAGTCAATAAATTATGTTCAGCACCGTCCTGATTGCCAACCGTGGCGAAATTGCCTGCCGCGCTATCCGTACCCTGAAACGTCTGGGCATCACAAGCGTCGCGGTCTTTTCCGATGCCGACCGCAACGCGCAACATGTTAAAGATGCCGATATCGCCATCGGTCTGGGCGGTGACAAAGCCAGCGACAGCTATCTGCGCATTGATAAGATTCTGGCCGCCGCGCAGGAAAGCGGGGCGCAGGCTGTCTGGCCGGGTTACGGCTTTCTCTCTGAAAGTCTGCCGTTTGCGGCCGCCTGTGAGCAGGCCGGCATTGTGTTTGTTGGACCGACCGCGCAGCAAATTGGTGAGTTTGGGCTAAAACATCGCGCGCGTGAGCTGGCAGCGCGCGCCGGAGTGCCCATGACGCCCGGTACGGCGCTGCTCGACTCACTGGATGACGCCCTGGCCGCCGCAGATAACATCGGTTATCCGGTGATGTTAAAAAGCACTGCCGGTGGCGGTGGGATTGGGCTGACGCGCTGTGCCGACCCCGATGCGCTGCGTCAGGCCTGGGAAAGCGTCCGTCGGCTTGGCGAACAGTTCTTCAGCGATGCAGGCGTATTTCTTGAACGCTGCATCGATCATGCCCGTCACGTTGAAGTGCAGATCTTCGGCGATGGCAAGGGTACCGTGGTCGCCCTGGGTGAGCGCGACTGCTCACTGCAACGCCGCAACCAAAAAGTGGTAGAAGAAACGCCCGCGCCCTGTTTACCCGCCGCAACCCGTGATGCGCTGCTGGCCTCAGCGGTGCGGCTGGGCGAGGTGGTTAATTACCGCAGCGCGGGAACCGTCGAGTACATTTACGATGCACAACAGGACGCCTTCTATTTCCTGGAAGTGAACACTCGCCTGCAGGTTGAGCATCCGGTCACCGAATGCGTCACCGGTCTTGACCTGGTGGAGTGCATGTTGCGCGTCGCGGCCGATGACGCGATCGACTGGCCACGCCTGCAGCAGGCACCTCAGGGTGCCTCGATTGAAGTTCGGTTATACGCCGAAGATCCGCTCAAAAACTTTCAGCCCAGCCCTGGCGTGTTAACCCACGTCAGCTTTCCCGACGATGTGCGCGTCGATAGCGGGATCGGCACCGGTAGCGAGGTCTCAAGCTACTACGATCCGATGATTGCCAAACTGATCGTACACGCCGAAACCCGTGACGCCGCGCTCACCAAACTGCAAGCCGCACTGGATGCCACCCAGTTGCACGGCATCGCCACCAATCTTGACTACCTGCGACAGATTGTCGCCACCGACGCGTTTCGCACTGGCAAGGTCTGGACACGTTTTCTGGATAATTTCACGCCGTCGGCAGCCGTGGTGGAAGTCCTGCAGCCCGGCACCTTTAGCTCCGTGCAGGATGTACCAGGCCGCCTTGGCTACTGGGATATCGGTGTGCCGCCGTCAGGCCCGATGGATGACTATGCTTTTCGCCTGGCCAACCGCATCGTCGGCAATCACGAGGCCGCTGCCGGGCTGGAATTTACCTTACAAGGCCCGACGCTGCGTTTCCATTGCGCGGCGACGATTGCCCTGACCGGCGCTGACTGTGCCGCCACGCTGGACGGTGAACCCGTCGCTAACTGGCAGCCTGTTACGGTCAGGGCAGGACAAACGCTCACGCTGGGACGCGCTCAGCGCGGCTGTCGCTGTTATCTGGCCATTCGTAACGGTTTTGATGTGCCGGAATACCTTGGCAGCCGCGCCACCTTCTCGCTCGGGCAGTTTGGCGGGCACGCGGGGCGGACGCTGCGGGTCGCCGATATGCTACCGGTTTCCCAGCCATTGCTGGCGGCCTGTACCACGCCAGCGCCAGTCAGCGCACCTCAGGCACTCAGCCCGGCGCTGATACCGGTTTATACCAACGAATGGCGCATTGGCGTGCTGTACGGACCCCACGGCGCACCTGACTTCTTTACCCAGGCCGCCATCGATGATTTCTTTGCCAGCGACTGGCAGGTTCACTACAACTCCAACCGTCTTGGCGTACGCCTGGTCGGGCCAAAACCCAGTTGGGCACGCGCCAACGGTGGTGAGGCCGGCCTGCATCCGTCTAACGTGCATGACTGTGAGTACGCCATTGGCGCGATCAACTTTACCGGCGACTTTCCGGTGATTCTGACCCATGACGGCCCAAGCCTTGGCGGTTTTGTCTGCCCGGTGACGATAGCGAAAGCCGAGCTGTGGAAAGTGGGTCAGGTCAAACCCGGCGACAGTATTCGTTTTCACCCCATCAGCGTTGAAGAAGCCACCGCGCTGGAAAACGCTCAGAGGCAGGCAATTGCCACACTGCGCCCCCAGCCTGCGCCAGCCTTTCCCGTGCCCTCACTGGCCGAAAACCGCTTTGGTTCCGGCACGCTGCTTGCCGCCGTTGCGGCCACGGAGACCTCTCCACAGGCGGTCTATCGCCAGGCTGGCGATAAGTACATCCTGATTGAATATGGCGATAACGTCCTCGATCTGGCGTTGCGCCTGCGCGTGCATTTGTTAATGGAAACGCTACGTGACCGGCCCGTTGCCGGTATTGAAGAGCTCTCTCCCGGCGTGCGCTCGCTACAAATTCGCTATGACAGCCTGATCTTGAGCCAGTCGCAGTTGATGGCCGAGTTACTGGAACGTGAAGCCCTCCTTGGGGATGTGAGCCAACTGAAAGTCCCGTCACGCATCGTCTGGCTGCCGATGGCATTTGAAGACAGCGCCACGCTCGGGGCCGTTGAGCGCTATAAAGAAACCGTGCGGGCCAGTGCGCCCTGGCTGCCAAACAACGTCGACTTTATTCAACGTATCAATGGATTACCCCACCGCGAACAGGTGCGTGAAACGCTTTTTGACGCCAGTTACCTGATTCTGGGGCTGGGCGATGTGTACCTCGGCGCGCCCTGCGCCGTACCTGTCGATCCGCGCCATCGTCTGCTGAGTTCCAAATACAGCCCAGCCCGTACCTTTACGGCAGAAGGCACCGTCGGCATCGGCGGTATGTATATGTGCATTTACGGCATGGACTCGCCCGGCGGCTACCAACTGGTCGGTCGCACCTTACCCATCTGGAACACCTTCCTGAAAAACCCGCAGTTCAGCGCCGGTGAGCCGTGGCTGCTGCGCTTCTTCGATCAGGTGCGCTTCTATCCGGTGACGGAAGAGGCGTTAACGCAGATGCGTGACGATTTCCGCGAAGGTCGCGCCACGCTTCGTATCGAAGAAACGGAATTTGATTTTGCCGCCCACCAGCAGTTTCTGACAGATAACGCTGAAGATATCGCGGATTTCCGCCAACGCCAGGCTGCGGCTTTCGACCAGGAGGTCACGCTGTGGTCGCAGGAGGAACAGGAGGTCGCGTCCCCTTCTGATACCGCACCGGATGCCGCCGTTGAGGACGACAGTGCCCTGTCCGTACAGGCGGATATGAACGGCAACATCTGGAAAGTCCTGGTGCAGCCCGGTGACGACGTCAGCGCCGGTCAAACGCTGGTGATTGTTGAAGCGATGAAAATGGAGCTGGCAATTGTCGCCCCGACGGCGGGCCGGGTGAAACGCGTCGACTGCCAGGCAGGCCGCGCCGTCAATCCCGGCGATTCACTGCTGTGGCTGGAATAAGGAGAGCCGATGACCACCCGATCCCCTCGTCATAAAGGTCGCCCGGAAGCGCTGGCGGAACGCGTTTATCAGACACTGAAAAACGACATTTTTGAATTTCGCCTGATGCCCGGTGACCGCTTCAGCGAAAGTGAAATCGCTGAACGTATGGCGGTCAGCCGCACGCCGGTGCGCCAGGCGCTGTTCTGGCTGGAGCGTGAAGGTTATGTCGACGTCTGGTTTCGCAGCGGATGGCAGGTAAAAACCTTTGATTTCGCCTATTTCGAGGAGCTGTACGACCTGCGAACGGTGCTGGAGTGCGAAGCCGTGAAGCGCCTTTGCGAGCTGCCCTCGGCGCAGTGCGCCGCCCGGCTGCGCGAGCTTTATCAGTTCTGGTGTGAGGCCGCCCGTCTGGATGAGGGCAAGAAGGTGTCCCAGCACGATGAAGCCTTTCATATGACGCTGGTTGCCGCCGCGGGCAACAGTGAAATCGCGCGTATCCACGCCGAACTGACCGAGAAGATCCGCATTATCCGACGTCTCGATTTTACCCGCGAAGACCGGATCGCGGCGACGTATCGCGAGCACGCGCAAATTTTACAGGCCATTTTATTGCAGCAAACCGGTGAAGCCCAGCAGATGCTGAGTGGGCACATTGCCGCCAGTAAGGCAGAGGTCAGAAAAATCACAATCCATATGTTACAGCAGGCCAGGCTCCAACCCATCGAATAACGCATCCATCTAACCAGGGGTTTAACATTGATGAAAAGACGTTCATTGCTTAAGGCTTTTGCGCTCTCCGCTACCGTCGCAGGTATGGGATTCTCATGGAGTGCTCAGGCGGCTGACACGATTAAAGTGGGCATTATGCACTCGCTTTCCGGCACCATGGCGATTTCCGAAACGCCGCTGAAAGATGTCGCCCTGATGACCATTGATGAAATCAATGCAAAAGGCGGCGTGCTGGGTAAAAAGCTCGAACCGGTGGTGGTGGACCCGGCATCAAACTGGCCGCTGTTTGCAGAAAAAGCGCGTCAGCTACTGACCCAGGATAAAGCGGCCGTCGTTTTCGGCTGCTGGACATCGGTATCGCGAAAATCCGTGCTGCCCGTCTTTGAAGAACTCAACGGCCTGCTCTTCTACCCGGTGCAATATGAAGGCGAAGAGATGTCCCCCAACGTTTTCTATACCGGGGCAGCGCCTAACCAGCAGGCCATTCCTGCAGTGGAATACCTGATGAGCGAAGATGGCGGCAGTGCCAAACGCTTCTTCCTGCTGGGAACAGATTATGTTTATCCCCGCACCACCAATAAGATTTTGCGCGCCTTCCTGCATGCCAAGGGCGTACAGGATAAAGACATCGAAGAGGTCTACACGCCGTTTGGCTACAGCGATTACCAGACCATCGTATCGAATATCAAAAAGTTTGCCGCAGGCGGGAAAACGGCGGTGGTCTCCACCATCAATGGCGACTCCAACGTCCCGTTCTACAAAGAGCTGGCTAATCAGGGCATCAAAGCCACCGATATTCCGGTAGTGGCGTTCTCTGTGGGCGAAGAAGAACTCCGGGGGATTGATACTAAACCTTTAGTCGGTCAGCTCGCCGCATGGAACTACTTTGAGTCACTGGATAACCCCACCAACGCCAAATTCGTCGCCGATTATCGTGCTTATGCCAAAGCCCATAACCTGCCCAACGCCAGCAGCGTTGTCACCAACGATCCGATGGAAGCCACCTACGTTGGCATTCACATGTGGGCACAGGCGGTAGAAAAAGCGGGCACCACCGATGTGGATAAGGTGCGTGCCGCCATGGCCGGTCAGACCTTCAAAGCGCCGGATGGCTTTACCCTGACGATGGACCAGACCAACCACCATCTGCATAAACCCGTGATGATTGGCGAAGTGGAAGAGAACGGTCAGTTCAACGTGGTCTGGCAGACCGACAAACCGGTACGCGCCCAACCCTGGAGCCCGTATATCCCCGGTAATGACAAAAAACCCGACCACCCTGTGAAAACATCCCAGTAAAACAGGTGCCGCCCTTGTCCCGGAATAAGGGCGGCAAAAAGGACTTTCCATGCTCGCTTATTCAATGAGGCTCACTCATGACGCTTCGCCTGTGTTTCTTTAGTTTTTTGCTGCTCCTGCCGCTGTTTGCCAGCGCCGGACCGGCAGCCGACTTCGCTGCGGCCAGCCGAACCCAGCAGGCGGCATTGCTGCAACAGTGGGCGGCTGCGCCGGATGCCAGTCGCCTACCGCTGCTTCAGGCGCTGAAAGCCGAAACCGTGGTCACGGATCAGGATCGCCATCCCTTCAGTAAAACCGATAGCAGGTTGCTGCCGCTGGATGCCGCCCTGCAGCCGACGGGTGAAGTGAAAAAACTGTTTATGAACAACCGGCTGCGCGTGCTGGTTGCCAGTGCCCTCGCCGCCCATCAACTGGTGAGCAATGATGCCAGCGTGCGCCTGAGCGCAGCTCAGCAGTTACAAAATGATGCGGCCAGCGATCTCCTTCCGCTGATTACGCAGCGCCTGAGCGTCGAAAAGGATGCGCGAGTGCACGCTGCGCTGGCAATGACAGCAGCCAACCTGCAACTGACCAGCTCTCAGCCCATGGTTCGGCTGCGGGCGGTAAAACTGTTGGGCGAGTCCAGCGATCCCAATACCCAGGCCAGCCTGCAACGGCTGACGCAGCCCACAGCGGAACCCGATGAAACCGTCCGTGAAGCGGCGGCAGACAGCCTGAAACAGATCAAAAGTCGCCTGATGTGGGGCGATCTGCTGGGTCAGGCGTTTAGCGGCTTATCGCTGGGTTCGATACTGCTGCTTGCCGCGCTGGGTCTGGCAATCACCTACGGTCTGCTGGGGGTGATCAATATGGCGCACGGGGAAATGTTGATGTTGGGTGCCTACGCCACCTGGATGGTGCAAAACCTGTTTCAGCAGTTCGCGCCGCACTACATCGACTGGTATCCGCTGCTGGCGCTGCCGGTGGCCTTTTTGATGACCGCAGCTATCGGTATGGCGCTGGAACGCACCATTATCCGCCATCTTTATGGCCGCCCGCTGGAAACGCTGCTCGCCACCTGGGGCATCAGCCTGATGCTGATTCAGCTGGTGCGGATGCTGTTTGGCGCGCAAAACCTTGAGGTCGCTAACCCCGCCTGGCTGTCTGGCGGTTTGCAAGTGCTGCCTAACCTGGTCCTGCCCTGGAACCGCATCGCGGTCATTCTGTTCGTGGTATTTGTGCTGATGCTGACCTGGCTGCTGCTGAACCGCACGCGCCTGGGAATGAACGTGCGTGCGGTAACACAAAATCGAGCCATGGCCGACTGCTGCGGCGTACCGACAGGACGCGTGGACATGCTGGCTTTTGGCCTGGGCTCCGGCATTGCCGGGCTGGGCGGCGTGGCCCTGTCCCAGTTGGGTAATGTCGGCCCGGAACTCGGCCAGGGCTACATTATTGACTCCTTCCTGGTGGTGGTGCTCGGCGGGGTCGGTCAACTGGCCGGAACCGTCGTGGCGGCGCTGGGGCTGGGCATTCTCAATAAAGTGCTGGAGCCGCAAATCGGCGCGGTGCTGGGGAAGATCCTGATTCTGGTCATGATCGTGCTGTTTATTCAAAAACGTCCGCAAGGGCTGTTTGCGGTGAAAGGAAGGGTGACTGACTAATGACGCAACCGATCACCTTACGTCTGACTCGCCAGGCCCCGCGCCTGACGCTGTGTATTGGCGCACTGGTTACGCTGATGCTACTGATGATGCCGTTTCTGGCGCTGCTGCCTGCCGCCCATCCGTTGGCGATATCGACCTATACCTTAACGCTGGTGGGGAAAATCCTGTGCTATGCCGTCGTCGCGGTGGCGCTGGATCTGGTCTGGGGCTATGCCGGTTTACTCTCTCTGGGGCACGGTCTGTTTTTTGCGCTGGGCGGTTATGCGATGGGCATGTACCTGATGCGTCAGGCGGCGGGCGACGGCGTACCGGCCTTTATGGCTTTTCTCTCCTGGGATCGCCTGCCGTGGTTTTGGACGGGCACCCAGCATTTTGCCTGGGCGCTGTGCCTGATTGTGCTGGTGCCCGGCCTGCTGGCGCTGGTGTTTGGTTTTTTCGCCTTCCGCTCGAAAATCAAAGGGGTTTATTTCTCGATCATGACCCAGGCGCTGACCTATGCCGGTATGCTGCTGTTTTTCCGCAACGAGACCGGCTTTGGTGGCAACAACGGCTTTACCGGTTTCACCACCCTGCTCGGCTTTAACGTCACCGCCACCGGCACGCGCATCGGGCTGTTTATCGCCACCGTTATGCTGCTGTTGGTCAGTTTGGGCCTGGGTTTTGCCCTGGCTCGCAGTAAATTTGGTCGGGTGCTGACTGCGGTTCGCGACGCGGAAAACCGTCTGATGTTCTGCGGTTACGATCCCCGCGGCTTTAAGCTGTTTGTCTGGACGCTGTCCGCCGTGTTGTGCGGTGTGGCGGGCGCGCTCTATGTGCCGCAGGTCGGCATTATCAACCCCGGTGAAATGTCCCCGACCAACTCCATCGAAGCCGCCATCTGGGTCGCACTGGGCGGGCGTGGCACGTTAATTGGCCCACTGCTTGGCGCCGCGATTGTTAACGGCGCGAAAAGCATTTTCACCGTCGCCTTTCCAGAATACTGGCTGTTCTTCCTGGGAATGATGTTTATCCTGGTCACGCTGTTTCTGCCGCGTGGTGTGATTGGCCTGCTGCGTCGGAGAAAACATGACTGAGCACCCGTTTACCCAATCGTTTCCTTCGGATCGCCATCGTGTTCAGCGCGATCCGGTGTTGCAACTGGAACAGGTCACCGTCTCCTTTGATGGCTTTCGCGCGCTGACCGATCTTTCCTTAGCGATCGGCGTTGGCGAACTGCGCTGCGTGATTGGTCCCAACGGGGCAGGGAAAACCACGCTGATGGACGTGATTACCGGCAAAACACGGCCAGATAAAGGCCGGGTCATTTACGATCAGGATCACGATCTCACGGCACAGTCACCTGTGGAAATTGCCCGCCGTGGTATCGGGCGCAAGTTTCAGAAACCCACGGTGTTTGAAGCCCTGACGGTGTTTGAAAATCTGGAGCTTGCCCTGAAAACCAGCAAAACTGTCTGGGCCAGCCTGCGTGCACGGCTTAACAGCGAGCAGCGGGATCGCATTGACGAGGTCCTGCTCCTGCTGCGGCTCACCGGTTCGCGCCAGCGCCAGGCGGGCTTGTTGTCACACGGGCAAAAACAGTTTCTGGAGATCGGCATGCTGCTGGTACAGGAACCGCACCTGCTTCTGCTGGATGAGCCCGCCGCGGGCATGACCGATGCGGAAACCGACTATACCGCCGAGCTGTTCCGCGGTCTGGCAGGAAAACACTCACTGATGGTGGTTGAGCACGATATGGGCTTTGTGGAAACCATTGCCGACCACGTGACGGTTTTGCATCAAGGCAAGGTGCTGGCGGAAGGGTCGCTGCGCGACGTTCAGGCCAATGAGCAGGTCATCGACGTTTATTTGGGGCGCTAAATGTTACAGGTATCGGAACTGCATCAATATTACGGCGGCAGCCATATTCTACGTGGCCTGTCCTTTGAGGTTAAGACCGGTGAGATCACCTGCCTGCTGGGCCGCAACGGCGTGGGAAAAACCACCCTGTTGAAATGCCTGATGGGGTTGATTCCGGCCAAATCGGGTGAGGTACGCTGGCAGGACAAGTCGATTGGCGCGCGAAAGCCTTATCAGCGCGTGCAGTCCGGCATCGCTTACGTCCCACAAGGACGCGAAATTTTTCCGCGTCTGACGGTCGAGGAGAATCTGCTGATGGGGCTGTCACGCTTTCCCGCTGCCAGGGCGAAACAGGTTCCTGATGAGATTTATCAGCTTTTCCCCGTGCTGTTCGACATGAAGTCACGTCGTGGCGGCGACCTGTCGGGGGGACAACAGCAACAGCTGGCGATTGGACGCGCGCTGGCAAGCCGTCCGCAGTTGCTGATCCTCGACGAGCCCACCGAAGGGATACAGCCATCGGTGATCAAAGAGATTGGCATGGTGATCCGTCAGTTGGCGCAACGCGGCGATATGGCGATTCTGCTGGTCGAACAATTCTATGATTTTGCCGCTGAGTTAGCCGACAGCTACCTGGTCATGTCACGCGGCGAAATTATTCAGCGCGGTCGGGGTGACGATATGGAAACGGATAACGTGCGGAGCCTGGTCGCGATCTGAGATAACAGCCACGTAGCAGGTCAGAAATGCTTGCTGACCTGCCCATCTTGTTTACCTGGCGAGTGCCGCACGAGCCGCCATTTCCCCCCGCTGAAATTGCCCTGAGCCCACCCGCCATCCACGCCGTTTTCCTTCTGCCTGCAATTTCTTCAGCCATAACGGTGAACACGTCTTGTAATCATTAACAGTAAAGGCAATAATTCTCATTTGCATTCAATGCGCATTATCTGATCGTAATCAAAATTTACGCTCCTTTCCTCTGAAAGGAGCAGGGTATTTACCTTTTGTAAGGGATAAACAATGAGAATGCCTTTCGGCCCGAAACGGTTAGCGTTGCTGTGTTCCATCGCCATTGCCACACCGGCAGTCACGTTTGCCGCCAACACGCTGGTGGTGACGGCAAAGCCTGAAGAAACGTCGACAACCCCAACAGAAGGCTATACGACGACCGTCAGCAAAGGCGCGACCAAGACCGATCGCCCGCTGATCACCACCGGTCAGTCGGTGTCGGTGGTGACGCGCCAGCAGATGGACGATCAGGGCGCAATGGATGTGAATCAGGCGCTGAACTATACCGCGGGTGCCTTTACGAACTTCGCCGGCGCGGCCACCCGCTACGATACGGTGTCGCTGCGCGGTTTCCACGGCGGCGATGTGGATAATATTTTCCTCGACGGCCTGCGCCTGATGAGCGATCCCGGCAGCTACAACGTGCTGCAGGTTGATCCCTGGTTCCTCGAACGCATTGATGTGATCAAAGGGCCTTCTTCCGCCCTGTACGGGCAAACCGTACCGGGTGGCTTAGTCATGGAGACGTCTAAGCGTCCACAGTATGCCCCCGCCGGTCACTTCCGCCTGTCCACCGGCACTCACAACACCAACAGCGCCGCATTTGATTACACCAATGCGATTAACGATCAGTGGGCTTTTCGTCTGACCGGCATCACGCGCAACAGTGATACGCAGTACGATCATACCCGCGAAGAAAAATATGCGATTTCACCCTCGCTGCTGTGGCAGCCGGATGAGGATACCTCACTGCTGTTACGCGCCTATCTGCAAAAAGATCCTTCCGGTGGCTACCACAGCGCCGTGCCGGGTGACGGCAGCATCACCGAGCATAACGGACGTAAGCTCAGCACCGGTTTTTATGACGGCGACAGCACGCTGGATCAGTTCAAACGTCGTGAGCAAATTTACAGCGCGGAGTTCGCTCACCGCTTTAACGAAACCTGGGCCTTCCGCTCCAATGCCAGCTACTCCCATTCCAATGTGGATTTGGATCAGGTTTATCAGGCTGGCTGGGATTCCCCTCAGTCTGAACTGCTCAACCGCTACTACTCCGGTTCACGTTCCTCACTGCAGGCGTATGCGATCGATAATCAACTGGAAGCCGATTTTGACACGGGCCCGGTGGATCATAAGGTGGTGCTGGGCGCGGAATATCATCAGTACACCAACGATTTGCGCGATGCCAGTGGTTTAGCCAGCCAGCTCAATGCGCTGACAGGCCAGGCCGTGGGACCGAATCCGGCTTACGTGTTCCAGAACTCGCAGCGCCGTTACTATCAAACCGGTATGTACCTGCAGGATGAGATGAAATGGGACAAGTGGCATCTGGATCTTTCCGGCCGCTACGATCGGATCGTCTCTGAAAACAGACAGTACAGCAGCGATACGCAGTATCGTCGTCAGGACGATCACGTGAGCGGTCGTGCGGCGCTGCTGTATGCATTCGATAACGGTATCTCTCCGTACGTCAGCTACAGCCAGGCCATTACGCCGCAGTCCCTTTCCGGACAGGATGGCAATCTGCTGAAACCCACGACCTCGGAACAGTACGAAACCGGCATTAAATACCAGCCGGTGGGCACGTCCGATCTCTACTCGGCGGCGATCTACGATCTGACCCAAAATGACGTCGGCAATCGTGTGGTGGTGGGGTCCTATTATGAACCGGCCGGGAAAGTGCACTCGCAGGGGCTTGAGCTGGAAGCACATAATCAGTTAACCCCGCGACTGAGCACGCTGGCGAGCTTTACGCTCAACCACGTGCGCTTTAAAGATTCCATCGACGGTAATAACGGTCATACGCCTTACGTCACGCCTGATTCGATGGCTTCCGCGTGGGCGAAATACCAGTTCGACGCCGGGATCAGCATCGGTGCAGGCGTGCGTTACATTGGTCGGCAGTGGGCAGACAATGAAAATACCACCCGTCTGCCGTCTGCCACGCTGTTTGATGCCTCGGTACGTGCCGACTTAGGCGCCTGGAACAGCAACCTGAAAGGGGCTTTTGTGCAGGTTAACGCCAATAACCTGACCGACCGCGACTATGTGTCCGCCTGCTACGGCACCGGTTTCTGCTACTGGGGCGCGGAACGGACCGTCGTTGCCACTGTCGGCTACGATTTCTGATCGCTACCGAACCGGCGGCAAACCCTGCCGCCTGTCTCACCCTATACTGCGACGACGCGATGTCGTCGCAGATTTTCGCGCAGAAACGACCGCACCAGTCCCAACCACAGCAAGCCGCACAGCAGATTCACCAGGCTGAACCAGGCCATCCCGCCACTGAAATACGCCACTTTGACCGCCTCAATGCCCAGCGCAAACACCACCATACTGATCATGCCCAGCATCGCCGCCACGCTGCCCTTCCCTGCCCGGCTGGAAAAGAGCGTCAGTCGGTACAGCCCGGCATTCACCATTCCTGTGCCGAAACCGTAAAGGCTCAGGCCCGCCGTCAGCCATACATAGCTGCCTGCATCCATAAGCGTGCCGACAGCGGCTATCGCCAGACCGGTAATAATCGGCCAGGCACCCAGCCGCAGCGGCTGCTCAACCGGCAGACGGCTGGCAAGCCGACCCAGCGTCAGATTTCCGGCAATCATCGCCACAAAGACCGGCAACTGGAGCAGCGCATATTCCATTCGGCTCAGCCCCAGATCGTGAATCAGGATCACCGGAGAAAGGGCGACCCAGCCCAGACAGGGAATGGTGACCAGGCCAATGGCCAGCGAACCGCTTATCACCTGCCGCTCTTTTAACAACGCGTAATAGCCCGCTGCCAGCGACGTCAGCGACACAGAGGTGTTTCTGTCGCCCGCCGTTTCCGGCATCGAAAACCACAACCCCGTCAGCGCCAGGGCAGACAGCGCAGCAAAAAACAGAAACAGCGTGCGCCAGTCTGCGACGGCAAGAAACGCCGTGCCCGCCAGCGGCCCGGCCAGCGGTGCCAGCAGGGCCACGTTAGCCATCAGCGCCATCATCTTTACGCTGAGTGCGTCGTCAAACGCTTCCTGAATAGCGGCATAACCGACCGCGCCGATGAAACACAGGCTGATGCCCTGAAGAAAGCGCAGCAAGATAAACTGCCCCATGCTCTGTACCCAGTGGGTTGCCAGACAGGTCAGCATGAAAAACGCGACGCCCGCCAGCAAGACCGGGCGGCGTCCCAGCTTGTCCGACAGCGGCCCCAACAGCCACTGCAACACCATGCCGCCCATCAGGTAAGCGGTCAGTGACGTGGACACCCACTCCGGGCCGACATGAAACGCCTGCGTCACCCGCAACATGCCCGGCTGAATCATGTCGTGCGCCAGATAGGTGGCAAATTCAAATAACACCAGCGATAAGGGGAACAGTAAATGTCGACGCGTGAGGCGCGAGACAGGTTGAAAAAGAGCCATCGTGAATACTTTCCAAAACAAGATAAAAAAACGCGGCCGCCTGAGCGACCGCGCTGATACTGTCCGACGTGCTGACACCGCTAACGGGTCAGCGCCATGTGGCAATTGGGTTAACCAGCGTGCCAGCAAACTTGAGGTTTTCTGCGGGATCGGACAGGTTAATCATCTGCTGGTTATTCGCCAGCTGCAGGCGATTCAGGCAGGAGCGGGTAAATTCGGGCGCAAACATGTCGTAGCGGGCGAACTTGCTGGCAAGCTGCGGATGCGCCTGCTGATAGTCCTTCACGCACTGCGCCACCAACTGCCAGAACTGGCTTTCCGACAGCGTATTCGACTGATGCAAAATCGCGCTGATAAAGCGGAAGATGCAGTCGAAGACGTCGGTAAAGATCGACAGCAGTTTAAGGTGCTCAGGCACGTCCACCGCCAGTCGCTGCACCTTTTCAGGCAGAACGGCATCCGGATTCATCACCGCGATCTCCTCCCCAATGTCCTTCATATAGGCGCTGACCGGCACATTGTTTTCCAGCAGCAGGATCAGGTTTTCGCCATGAGGCATAAACACCAGATCGTATTGATAGAAGCAGTGCAGCAGCGGGCTGAGGTAACAGTTCAGGTAACGACCAATCCACTGTTCCGCAGGCAGGCCGGAATCAGCGATCAGCGCGGGCAGTAACGGCTGCTGATGGTGATCGACATGCAGCAACGCGGCCATGGTCATTAAACGCTGGTTGGGCTGCAGATCAGTGACCGGATTATCGCGCCACAGGGCCGCAAACATTTTCTTGTAAGCGGAGTCGCCTTGAATGGCGCGTTCATAGTGTCGGTTGTGATAGCCCACAGCGGCCACTTCGCGCAGGATGCGGAAATCACAGCGCTGGAGCCAGTCATCCTTTGCCACCAGCCTTTCCAGCCATTCATTAATCGCGGGCGTGGTCGCCATATAGTAAGGAGAAAGGCCGCGCATAAAGCCCATGTTCAGCACCGACAGCGCCGTTTTCACATAGCGTTTACCCGGCTGACTGCGGTTGAAAAAGGTGCGAATCGATTGCTGCGCCTGATAGCCATCGTCCCCGATCCCCAGATAAATAATGTCCTGGCTGGCAATATCCGCGGCAAACACCGTCAACAGTTTATTCTGCCACTGCCAGGGATGGACCGGCATCAGGATATAGTCGTCGGTGACGACACCCTGGCTCGCCAGTTGAGCAGCGAACTGGTCAAGCGCAGGCTGTCCTAACTCTTCCTGCAGCAGGCGCTCATAGCTCAGCTCGCTGATGCTGGAGAAGTGGGCATTACGGCGATGCACGGCCACCCAGATCAGATTCACCGGCGTGGCGGCTTCGGGGGCATAAGCCAGATAATCGCGCGCATCAAAACCGATACGGCCGTTATTGGCGACAAAGCAGGGATGGCCTTCCGTCATCGCGGATTCGACGGTCTGAAAGTCCGCCTTTACCAGCGCCTGGCTGTCTGGATTATTCTTCTGCAGTTTAAACACGCTGCTGCACAAGGTGCTGCTGATCTCCTCCATGTAGGTCGCCAGCAGCGCCTGAGAAATGCCGATTTGCGCATTAAACTCCTCAATAAACTGCAGCGCATCCAAGGGTAAACGGCGGCCGTTTTCCTGTTTTTCCAGCGACGCCAGATCGATTTCCCAGTGGTCAAGCGCCCGGCGTTGTGCAGAAAAAACGTATGCCGATTCGCCCCCCGGTACGGCCAGTTGATAACGGCCAGCGCCCATGTCGACAGGCGTGATCAATTTTTCGTGCGCGAATTCGGCAATCGCTTTGCGAATCAGTAAACGGTTGGCTTGCAGCCAGTCATTGCCGGTAAGGTGTGAACCGTTCAACAGCGGTGTGGTGTTATTCATCAGTGAATCCTGCAGTAGAGCCTGTTGATAATCTTCGCGCTGGCAGAAGGCCAGCCAGGCGGTTTTATGTTCCATATCAATCTGGTGCTGATAGCGAAAACCGGCACGTTTATTCAGGCGATGGATTTTGTCATTGCGCACGTCCGGCTCGACCACCACGCGGTTGACCTCGGGGCGGCTGAACAGGTAGTCCATGACCGTACTGAACACCTGCCAGCTAAACTGGCTGACCGGGTTCACCGCGGGCGCGATCAGAATATGCATGCCGTAGTCGTCTGGCTGTGCGGGATAATGCCTGCCGACCTCATCATCGCTGGCGCGATAGCATTCAATCAGAAACGCCGGTTCGCCATCGCAACAGCCGATTAAGGCCGCATGGGGATCTTTTGCCGTCAGCTGTTGATAGAATTCGGCGACCTGTTCGGGCGAGTGATCCTGCATGCCCCAGAAGCGGGCGTAGTCGCGCGTGACCCAGCGGTGAATAAGCGTCACGTCGTCGGGCTGCATGGCACGGAGGGTAAACTGGCCCGCAGGTCGGGCCGCAGTGAAAAGCGTTGACTGTGACATATCAATGTTCCGATTGGGCCGGGAAGGTCTGGAAGGCGATCTGCCGCTCGACGGGATAAATTTCCCGCCCGGTGAGTTCACGCAGGAGCACCGAGTTGCGATAGCAGGCCATGCCGAGATCCGGCGTGACAAAGCCGTGCGTATGCAGCTCTGCGTTCTGCACGAAGATCTGGTTATGCTGGTCAATACTGTAATTGCGCTGGACGTCGTAACGGCCCTTCTCATCCCAGCGCAGACGCTGGCTGATGCCTTCGATAAACATCGGCGGGCGATACTGATAACCCGTAGCCATCACCAGCCCCTGGGTGCGGCGCGTATACGCACAATCCTGCTCCTGCTGATGCAGGGCGAGTTCAAACTCCCCACTCGGCAACCAGCGCATGCCGGTGAGCTCCGAATGGGTGAACAGGTTAACGTTCAGCGCGCCATCCAGTTGCTTGACGTACATCAGGTCGTAGATGTCATTGATTAAGGTGCTGTTGATGCCTTTGTAGAGGTTTTTGTGGCGCGCGTTCAGCGCATCACGTTTTTCCCCCGGCAGCGCGTGGAAGTAGTCGACCCATTCTGGCGAGGTCATCTCCAGCGTCAGCTTGGTGTATTCCAGGGGATAGAAGCGCGGTGCGCGGGTTATCCAGTTAAGCTGGTAGCCAAACCGATCGATGTCCGTCAGCAGGTCGTAATAGATCTCTGCGGCACTCTGACCGCTTCCCAGCACGGTGATGGTGCTCTTTTTCTGCAGCTCCGCCTTGTCCGCCAGATACTGACTGGAATGGGTAAAGCGCGACTGATGCGATCGGCTGCATTCCGGCAGCCACGCGGCAGGCCCGGTGCCCAGCACCAGTTTACGCGTCAGCCATTCCTGCTGTTGCCCGCTGACCGTATCCACCGCACGAATACGGTAGCACTGCTGGGCATCGTCGTAGCTCACGTAATCTACCCGCGTATTCCAGCGCAAATTACTCAGCTGTGAGCACGCCCACTGACAGTACTGGTTGTACTCTTTACGCATCAGGAAAAAGTCTTCGCGGATATAGAACGAATAAATTTTCCCCTTCTGTTTCATGTAATTCAGCAGGCTGTAAGGATTGGTTGGATCGGCCAGCGTCACCAGATCGGCCATAAACGGCGTTTGCAGGTGCGCACTTTCCAGCATCATGCCGGTATGCCAGTCGAACCCCGGATTTTGATCCAGAAAGAGGCCGTTCAGCCCCTCAACCGGCTCGCTCAGACAGGCCAGGCTGAGATTAAAAGGCCCAATACCAATACCGATAAAGTCATAAATTCTGTTGTTCATCGCGCCGTTCTCACTGGTTAGCCACCTGTAATGTCATGTCACGTGCCTGTTCGCGACCGTAATGGGCGATCAAGGCAATCACATCTTCCATGTCAGCTAGCGAGGTGGTGGGATTAAGCAGCGTAAATTTCAGGTACTGGCGGCCATCCACTTTGGTACCGGCAATCACCGCATTACCGGAACGGAACAGGGCCTTGCGGATACCGGCATTGATGGCGTCCAGCTGTACCGGATTCATGCCGGGGCGCGGCACGAAGCGGAAGATTTGGGTGGTCAGTTCAGGCGCGTGCAGGACCTCAATCACCGGATGGGCTTTCAGCAACTGATGGGTTGCCTGGGTTAGCGTAATAAGGCTGTCAAACGCCTCACCCAGCTTCGCCGGCCCCATGATGCGCAAGGTCAGCCACATTTTCAGCGCGTCAAAGCGGCGCGTGGTCTGAATACTTTTATTCACCAGGTTTGGCGTCCCTTCCTGCTGAGCGCTGAGCGGATTAAGGTAATCAGCATGGTGCGTCACGTGGCTGAGGTGCTGTTTGTCGCGCACGAAGAACGCGCCGCAACTCACGGTCTGGAAGAACGACTTGTGATAATCCACCGTCACCGAGTCGGCTTTTTCAATACCGTTGAGGCGCTGGCGATGCGCTTCCGAAACCAACAGACCGCAACCGTACGCCGCGTCGACGTGCATCCAGATGCCGTGCTGCTGACACAGTGTCGCGATGGTTTCCAGCGGATCGATGCTGCCGAAATCGGTGGTGCCGCTGGTGGCGACGACGGCAATCGGGATCAGGCCCTGCTCGTGGCAACGCGCAATCTCGTGCGCAAGCTGCACGCTGTCCATGCGGTAATCGTCGTCGTAATCCACCGGAATGACCGCATCGTAGCCCAGCCCGAGAATGGCCATCGATTTCTGAATGCTGAAGTGGCTCAGTCTGGAGGTCAGGACGCGCCATTTGGCGGCATTGGCTGGCAGGCCCTGATGTTTGATCAGATGGCCCGGATGATGTGCGGCGCACCAGCTGTCGCGTGCCAGCAGCATCGCCATCAGGTTTGACTGCGTGCCGCCGCTGGTAAAGATGCCGTCGGCGCTCGCCGGCAGACCGATGCGGCTCAGCGTCCAGTCAATAACCTTCTGTTCAATCAGCGTTCCGCCCGCGCTCTGATCCCAGGTGTCCACGGAGCTGTTGACCGCGGCCATGATTTGCTCCGCCAGCAGCGATGGCAGTACCACCGGGCAGTTAAGGTGCGCCACGTATTTGGGGTGATGGAACCAGACGGCATCACGCAGATACAGTGATCCTAACTCTTCCAGCGCAGCCTCATTATTTCCCAGCGGCTGGTCAAGATCGACGGCGCTAAAAGCCGGGGCCAGCTCGTGAGGCAGGATACCGCTGAAGGGTTTCTCAACGCGCTGAACGGTGTGGGTGATCAGCGTCAGCGCCTCCTGCGTTTGCTGATGCCAGGCCGAAATTTGCGCATCATTGAAAATAAAGTCCTGAGCAGTAAGGACCGCATCAGACAGATGTCGGTGAGGCACCGACGGGTTTTGCTTACGTACCACCATATCCCGTTCCTTTATTAAAGGCGTAAGCCGCCCAGCCACCGTTTAAAAAGGGCAGCAGCCTGCGCCAGACCACGCGAGTCAATTCAGATTCAGTAACCTTTAGCCGAGACGGCTCACCCATGAGGTCAAAATTTTTGAGAATTTATGTTCACAAAAAAGCTAAAAAACTACATTTTATGTGGTTTATTTGTATTAAATGAGCAGTTGTTAATGACAATAACAATATAAATAATAATCATTATCATTCAATATTTGGAAGGGCGAGTTTTCTCATAAGGATGACTAATGTCAATTTATGTGATCTTTGTCACATAAATTGACCTGAGGAAGATAAGGGATGTTGGTTGCATTAGGCAGAATCGCACTTTCCTGCCGCCTTAGAACGCCAGGTGGATCGCGTTTTCCACCAGGCCGACGCAGGGTTAACAGCGGGATGCTCAACGATAAAACGGCGATAGCGATCTGCTGTGTGTCCAGCCAGAACAGGCTGCGGTGGCTTAAATGGCTTACAGGCGAGCAGGTAGAAGACGTGAACAGGCAGATGGGTATAAGACGCGCTATCCACGGGCTTTCGCCACATGGATGATCATCCTGCCAGCCCCACGCGTTCTGATGCAGAAGAGACTCACGCCGACGCTGTCGTGGCAGCAGAAGCGTCAAAAGCACCTGACGTTTCGTCACATCACGCGTCGGCCTGGGCGATTTACAGCACGCCGGTTTCAACCTGGAAATGACGGTGCTCACCGGGCATCAACGCCATCAACGTACCGGCGCGTTGTGCCGCTGCAAAGCCTTCTGGACGGCAGGTGGCGGGCAGTACGTAGGCAGCAACCTGCTGATCCGCATTATGCAGTATCCAGCGCGTCGCATGCGGAAACTGCGCGGTGGAAAAGCGGGTCATCAGGGCATAACCGGCCGGGGAATGGAGTTCAAACTGAACGTTCTCACCGTATTGCGCCAGATGATCGGCGAAGAAGACAATCTCCGGATCGTACATTGCAGGTTGATCCAACTGCCGGAACGCGGTGGGATCGCGGGCCAGGGAGTAGGTAAAGGCGGTCCACTGAGGAGTGGGCCGCACATGTGCCGGAACAGAACGGCGCAGCTGAAACGCCTCGTCAGGAATCGTCTGTTTAAACTGCCCTTGCGCCACCCATGCGCTGTTGATGTGACACATGTATTGCAACGGCATCGGTGCGCCAGCCAGATTTGTCACGGTCATCTCCAGCATCAGCCGCGCCTGATCGGCCCTTAGCCGTACCGCCGGTGCCGCCAGATAATGGTGACCAAACCCCTTGATGTATTCGGTTTCGCCTTCGACAGAAAGACGCTCATCCTCCAGCACTATCCATGCGGAATCCATGCGGGCGCAGGCCATTTCACCGTGAAGCGGATGCGAGTCTTCCGCGCCAGGGCAGCCATTCGCCAGCAGACCAGAATGAAAGGCAAAACAGCCGTACGTATCGATGATAGTGTCACCCGGCAGCGGCTGTTTAAACCGGTGCCCCATGGTCAGGGCACGGCCGTCAAAATTCACATCCCATACCATCTGGCCCAGAAAGGGCAACACAATCACCGTGCCCCGCCGGTTGTGAATGCGAATGGCCTCAATGCCCGCAGGATAGCGAAACAGCTCGATCCTGAAATCCTCGCTCTCCAGCAGCAACGTGGGCGTGGCGGAAAACTGTTCACGGCGCAGCGGTAAACGGGTTTTCATAGTCCCTCCTCCGCCAGGTTTGCGCGATGACGCGGCTGCTTTTTATGGCGCAGTTCGCCCCAAAAATAGAAGCCAACCCAGGCAAAACACAGCAGCGACACGCCAAATGCCAGCTGCATCGATCCCAGATGGTCGGAAACAAAGCCCTGCAAAGCGGGCACAAATGCCGCCCCGACGATCGACATCACAATAAACGCGCCGGCGACTTCAGTGTATTTACTGTCTACCGTTGCGAGCGTACCGGCATAGATCGTGGCCCAGCAGGGACCAAACAGCACGCTAACAAACACGGCGGCATAAACAGCGGTGAAATTGGGCACCAGCATGACGTAGGCCAGCGTTATCATGCCTAAAACAGAAAAGACGATAAGGACTTTCTCTGGACGGAAACGTGTCATTAAAATGTTGGCGACAAACTTGCCAATAAAGAAACAGATAAAGCTGTAAATCATAAAGCTGGACGCTTCACGCTCATTGGTCGCCCCCAGCGTCAGGGCCAGACGAATGGTAAAGGACCACACTGCAACCTGCATGCCGACGTAGAGAAACTGCGCCAGAATACCGCGTTTAAAATGGCGATTTTTTGCCAGATAGCAGAAGGTTTCGCCCAGCGTCGGCAACGTTTTTTCGTTGCTTTGCGGCTTGCAGCGCGGATAACGGGTGAACATAAACAGCAGCATGACGACCACCAGCACCATCACCAGATATTTATACGGCTCCAAAGTGTGTTCCAGCATCGATAAGCGGAACGCGTGGGCCTGCTCCGCCGTCATGTTTGCCATCTGTGTTTGCAGGCTTTCCCCATCCTGAAATACCAGATATTTTCCCAACACAATGCCCATCAGAGCACCTAGCGGATAGAAGGTCTGGCTGATATTAAGACGCAGCGTGGCATGTTGGCGATGACCAATCATTGAGCTGTAGGTATTCGCCGCCGTTTCCAGGAAGCTTAACCCAATGGCAATAGCAAAAATCGCTGCCAGAAACATGGTATAGGTTGCCATGTGCGAGGCGGGGTAAAACAGCATACAGCCGACGATATACAGCGCCAGCCCGGTTAAAATCGCCAGCTTGTAACTGGTTTTGCGGATCACCAGCGAGGCCGGAATCGCAATCAAAAAATAGCCGCCGTAAAAGGCGCTCTGCACCAGGGCGCTGGCAAAATCGCTCAGGGCGAACACACTTTTAAATTGCGTAATCAGAATGTCATTCAGGCTTGCCGCACAGCCCCACAACGGGAACAGACAGGAAAGCAGAATAAACTGGAACAGCGGGGTCTTATTTAGATAACCGTCATCTTGCTGAACAATGTTCTGGTGCATGGCCGTACCTCATTGAAGGTCGAGAAAGCGCTGAAAAGCGGTTGAGTCAGGATAAGAACGCTGCGTACCGCGTGCCGTGACGCTACAGGCCGCGTAGGCAGAGGCTTTCGCCATGGCGGCAGGGATATCACCGGTTTTCACCAGTTCGTAGGCAAAACAGCCAATATACGCATCACCGGCACCGCTGGTATCCAGTGCTTTAACCGGCACAGGGTCAACCTGATGACAGTCATCGCCGGTCATCCACAGCGATCCGCGGCTGCCCAGGGTCACGATCAGATTCTTTAGGCCACGTTTCAGTAAGGACGCGCCTGCCCGCCTCACTTCATCCTCCGTCCCCACCGGCATTCCAGTCAGGATTTCCAGCTCCGTTTCATTGGGCATAAAAAAGTCACACTGGCAGGCATACGCGATATCCAGCTCAGCCAGGGCGGGGGCAGGATTGAGGATGACGCGGATAGCATTTTGGCGAGCAAAATCGATCGCGTAGTAAACGGTTTCCAGCGGAATTTCCAGCTGCAGAATGATTAACCGGCAGCCCTTCAGCGCCTCAGCCGCAGCATCGATGTCCGCGGGCTTGAGATGTTGATTCGCGCCTTTAATAATCAAGATGCGGTTTTGCGATTGGTCATCAACAAAGATGGGGGCCACACCGCTGGAGACACCGGCCTCGGTGGTGACGAAACGTGTATCCACGCCCTGCTGTTGCAGATTGGCTAACGTGGTGGGCGCAAACAGGTCGTCGCCCACTTTGCTGACCATCATTACCTTGCCACCCAGCTTTGCTGCCGCCACGGCCTGATTGGCCCCTTTACCGCCACAACCCATTGCAAAATCGGGCGCTTCCAGCGTTTCCCCTGGCTTGGGAAAACTGTTGGTATAGGTGATTAAATCCACCATGTTTGAACCGATAACCGCAATGTCCATTCTTCCCCCGGTAAAAGACCGCTAAAATGTTATAAAAATAACACTAACAATTCACAGAGGTTAATTATGTGATAAATTTCACATATATTGTGACATAACTGATCGATAAAGCCGGAATGCGCCCGGGTTTAATGTTAATATTATAACAAACACCTGTAGCGCGAAGGCGGGCATTCAGTGGCCACAGCCCGGGTTTGCGGGGTGAAGGCATTGCGGGTAAGATAAAAATCTTGCCTGAAAAGCCTGCAACGCCTTAAATTTTTTGAAATTTGTTATGGGCTGAGTAAAAACGCGGCGGTTTCAGGTAAGGTTAACGGCACGCCAGCGATGTGACAGGCCAGGACGTATGACGTCTTCTTCAAGGAATACAGGTTTAGAGATGACAATGGAAACCCGCCGCGACGAACGCATTCGTAAACTGGCTCTGGCACTTAAGCGCACCGATAAATTACATCTGAAAGATGCGGCACAGCTGCTGGACGTATCGGAAATGACCGTACGTCGGGACTTAAGTGAACCGACCTCAAGCGTGGTATTGCTGGGCGGTTATATCGTCAGCGATCCGCGCAGCCATCCCGGGCACTATTTCATCTCCGACCAACACGGACAAAATGCAGCCAGAAAGCAGCGACTCGCTCAGGCTGCTGCCAGCCTGATTAGTGAAAACGACACGGTGTTTTTTGACTGCGGCACCACCCTGCCCTATGTCGTGGATGCGATTCCGGATGCCCTGCCCTTTACCGCCATCTGCTGTGCCATGAATACCTTTCTGGCGCTAAAAGAGAAACCGGCCTGCAATGTGATCCTGAGCGGCGGTGAATTTCATGCCGACAATGCCCTGTTCACGCCCGTGGGCGGGCATTCCATTCTGGATGATCTCTGTCCCACCCTGGCGTTTATCTCTGCGGCGGGCGTGGATAAAGATCAGGGGGCGACCTGCTATAACCTCAACGAACTGCCGATGAAGCACCATGCCATGCTGCGCGCCCGCCAGCGTATTCTGGTCGCCGACAGCAGCAAATATGGCAAAGTCCTGCCCGCGCGTATTGGCGAGCTGTCCCGCTTTGATTTACTGGTCAGCGACAGCGCGCCTGAACCGGCACTGAGTCAGTGGTTAACGCAACAACACATTCCCGTCCGCCTTCCCTGACGTCGTTTTGTCACGCACTGGCAATGACCTGCTGCTACGCTCAGGTGGATTCATGTCACCTGCGCTATATATGCTCGTCATGATACGCACGTCACCGGAAGCGGCCTTTTGCCGCCCGGTCGGACAGCGGACACAAATCAAACAGTTATGCCAAACTGCGCCCCGGCACGGAATTATCCCGGCGCATCGGCTGTGAATAGGCAGCGAAAAAGGCTAAACTTCGACATCATCCACACGACAAACAGACCCAGAGGCTCAATACAACGTGGCTCAATTCGTCTATAGCATGCATCGCGTCGGCAAAGTAGTTCCGCCAAAGCGACATATTCTGAAGAACATCTCCCTTAGCTTTTTCCCCGGCGCAAAAATTGGCGTGCTCGGCCTGAACGGTGCGGGTAAATCTACGCTGCTACGCATCATGGCCGGTATCGATAAAGATATCGAAGGGGAAGCCCGCCCGCAGCCCGGTCTTAAAATCGGCTATCTGCCGCAGGAACCGCAGCTTAACCTTGAGCACACCGTGCGCGAGTCCGTGGAAGAAGCGCTGGCCGAAGTGGTCGGTGCGCTGAAACGTCTCGACGAGGTGTATGCCTTATACGCCGAAGAAGATGCAGATTTCGATAAGCTGGCTGCCGAGCAGGGACGGCTGGAAGAGATCATTCAGGCGCATGACGGCCATAATCTGAACACCCAGTTGGAACGCGCCGCCGACGCCCTGCGCCTGCCCGACTGGGACGCAAAAATTGCGAACCTGTCCGGTGGTGAACGCCGCCGTGTCGCCCTGTGCCGCCTGTTGCTGGAAAAACCAGACATGCTGCTGCTGGACGAACCGACGAACCACCTGGATGCAGAATCTGTCGCCTGGCTGGAGCGTTTCCTGCACGACTTCGAAGGCACCGTGGTGGCGATTACCCACGACCGTTACTTCCTTGATAACGTTGCAGGCTGGATTCTGGAGCTGGACCGCGGCGAAGGCATTCCGTGGGAAGGGAACTACTCCTCATGGCTGGAGCAGAAAGATGCCCGTCTGGCGCAGGAAGCCTCTTCCGAAGCCGCACGTCGCAAATCTATCGAGAAAGAGCTGGAGTGGGTGCGCAAAGGGCCAAAAGGCCAGCAGTCCAAAGGTAAAGCCCGTCTGGCTCGCTTTGAAGAACTGAACAACACCGACTACCAGAAACGTAACGAAACCAACGAACTGTTTATTCCGCCGGGTGCCCGTCTGGGTGACAAGGTGCTGGAAGTCAGCAACCTGCGTAAATCTTACGGCGACCGCGTACTGATCGACGGCCTGTCGTTCTCTGTACCGAAAGGGGCCATCGTCGGCATCATCGGCCCGAACGGCGCCGGTAAGTCGACCCTGTTCCGCATGATGTCCGGTCAGGAACAACCGGATTCCGGCGAGATTGTGCTGGGTGAAACCGTGAAGCTGGCCTCTGTCGATCAGTTCCGCGACAGCATGGATAATGCCAAAACCGTATGGGAAGAAGTCTCTGGCGGTCAGGACATTATGCGTATCGGCAACACCGAAATGCCAAGTCGCGCCTATGTAGGACGCTTTAACTTTAAAGGCGTGGATCAGGGCAAACGCGTGGGCGAGTTGTCCGGTGGTGAGCGTGGTCGTCTGCATCTGGCAAAACTGCTGCAGGTGGGCGGCAACATGCTGCTGCTCGATGAGCCCACCAACGACCTGGACATTGAAACCCTGCGCGCGCTGGAAAACGCCCTGCTTGAGTTCCCTGGCTGCGCCATGGTGATCTCGCATGACCGTTGGTTCCTTGACCGTATCGCGACCCACATTCTGGATTATCAGGATGAGGGCAAGATCGAATTCTTTGAAGGTAACTTTACCGAATACGAAGAGTACAAGAAACGCACGCTGGGCGCAGATGCGCTGGAGCCGAAACGTATCAAGTACAAGCGTATTACTAAGTAATTGCGGGGCGGCAGCGATGCCGCCCTTCTCTTTTCTTCAGCGGTAAAATTCGCGGAACACAGGCGACTGCAAAGCAAATTCAATATATTTCATCAGCGCAGGCGAGTTCAGTTTACGACTGGGATACACCAGCCACAGTTCATTCCCCTCCATTTCCCATTCCGGCAGCACCGTTACCAGACGCGCATCGCCCCTGTCGCCGTCCGTTAAAAAGCGGGGCAGCAGCGTAATACCGGCACATCCCAACGCCGACTCACGGGCATAGAGTAAATTATCGGTAAGGTGCGCAGGCGGAAGCAGCCAACGATGATATTGATCGTCGCGTTTCAGCACCCACTCGTTCCAGGCCCGGTGCGCAATACAGCGATGCGCGGCCAACTGTTGGGGATGGGTAATCGGCGGATGCTGGTCCAGATAAGCTTGTGCGGCCACCAGCGAGCGCTGGCAGTAGCCGACGCGGCGACCAATCAGGGACGACTCCTGCGGCTGACCGGTGCGTAAGGCCAGATCAAAGCCGTCCTGCACCAGATCGCGAATATCATCCGAGACAGAGATATCCAGCGTGACGTCAGGATAGTGGCGTAAAAACGCAGCGTTGCAGCGGGCCAGCAAGGTTGCGCCAATGCCCGCCGGGCTGGTGATGCGCAGGCGACCGCTGGGATTTTCCCGTAGACTGGCAATGGCCTGTTCGGCGCGCTCGCTGGCCTGCATCATCTCCTGGCAGTGCAGCAGATAGCGTTCCCCTGCAAAGGTCAGGTTGAGCTGGCGCGTGGTGCGGTTTAACAACCGGATGCCCAGCCGCTGTTCAAGCTGGCTAATCCGCTGGCTGACGCTGGATTTCGGTAAGCCTGCCCGTTCTGCCGCGGCGGTAAAACTGCCGCACTCCGCCACTAACGCAAACAGCGCCATATCCTGCCACTGACGAAACGCCATTGTTCACCTCAGACGAACACTGTAATAACTATTGTCCATCTTATCAGCATCGCCTCGGGGTTCTACACTTTAGAGAACACTACAGGAGAGAAATTATGTCTGTTCGCGCAATTGCTGTTGATCCAGAAAACCCAAAAAACTTCGTTGAAATTTTCCCGGAAACCCTCACGCCAGGCGAGTATGACCTGCGCGTTCAGGTGAAAGCCGCCTCGGTCAATCCGGTCGATACCAAAGTTCACAAAGGGGCGATCAAAAATGGTTTGCAGGTACCACGTATTCTCGGCTGGGATGCCAGCGGCGTCGTGCTGGAAACCGGCAGTAAAGTCAGCGGCTTTAAGCCGGGCGATGAAGTGTACTATGCGGGCGATATTACTCGTCCGGGCAGTAACAGCACGGAGCAGTTGGTCGATTCACGTATCACCGGTCATAAACCGAAAAAACTCGACTGGGCTGCTTCTGCGGCTATCCCGTTGACGGCGCTGACTGCATGGGAAGGCCTGTTTGAACGGCTGGATATGGCTGCGGCGCGTGAGGATCAAACGCTGTTGATCGTGGGCGGTGCAGGCGGCGTAGGTTCACTGGCGATTCCTCTGGCGAAAATGCGCAGTAAAGCCAAAGTGATCGCCACCGCGTCACGGGAGGATTCCGCCCAGTGGTGCCGCGATCGCGGAGCCGATCTGGTGCTCAACTACAAAGACATGGCTGCTGAGCTGGAAAAGCACGGCATTAAGCAGGTTGATTATATTTTTTGTCTCAACGATACCGATGGTCACTGGGACACCATGAGCCAGCTTATTGCTCCTCAGGGCCACATCTGCACCATTGTTGAGAACGAACATCCACTGTCGATGGATCAACTGAAGTTAAAAAGCGCCGCGCTGCACTTTGAGTTTATGTACACACGCAGCATGTACAACACGCCGGACATGGCGCAGCAGGGGGAAATCCTGAATGCCGTCGCCGACCTGCTGGACGACGGCAAGCTGCAAAGCACGCTGAACGAAACGCTTCACGGCCTGAGTGTGGAAACGCTTGAGGCTGCCCACCAGCGCGTGCTGGAAGGCCATATGCGCGGCAAGGTCGTCATGGTTTACTGATGACGCAGGCGGGTGGCAACCAATACGGCCATCCGCGCGTGGCGGGTTCACGGTGAGCCAGAAGCCAGGTTCAGGTTGGCCGTGAACGCCTGGGGATTCCCTTGGTCGTCCAGCGCGGTGAAGTTAAGCACAGCGTTGCCTGTCGCTAAAAGCGGCGAGTCACCAAGCAGGGGATAACGTTTACTGGCGAAAGGTGCCAGCGTTTTATCCCCGTCCAGGTAAACAGGATAATGTTTTCCGCCCGCCGTCGCCGTCATCTTCCCTGGGGTAAAAAAGTAACGGCTCTGATTGCTGGCCTGAATAAAAAACTGCCCTTGTGTTTTCCTGATCTGAAACGTAACCGCCTTAACGCGTGCCGCAAAAGGCATCGAATCCGTAAACGGGCGATTAATCACTTTAAGCTGGGTGTTCAGCGCCACACTGATCTTATCGTTGCCCGCCCGCAGACTGCTTTTTTTCACTGAACTGATTTCGTAAAGATTGAGCCAGTAAAGGGATTCCCGATCGGTGGGAAGCTGTGCGGCCAGCTCGGTGCGCAAAACCGCGATCTGTTTTTTTTCATCCTTGTTCAGCGTAAAAACCCCGGGGAGCGCGACAAAAGGAAAGGCTTTACTGCCGGGCGATGTTTCCGGTGAGCCGCCGTCGACCCAGGTCTGGATCAGGACAGGAGATTCACCGCTGTTGACCAACAACAGCGGGACTTGCACCTCGCCGGGATGAAAGATGATTCGGCTTTGCTGCGGAATAACCGCGGCCTGGGAGTGAGTGATGATGCACATGACGAGCAGCAGGATCTTTTTCATATTATTGCAGCCGAATGAGGATCGAGGCCGTCGCATCAACATTGCCCGCCGTGACCGTTTGTCCAGGAAGCTTTGCAAGACTGGCAGTGAAATTACGCTGATACAGCGTTTCGTCACTCGGCTGACCGCTGCTAATAACCTGCGCGTCCTCCAGCACCGGCCGCCATCCTGCATTGCTGCTAAAACTGCTCCAGCTCAGAAACGATACCGCACTTCCCCCGGAGGTTTTCAGCTGAATCCCCACGCCTTTCGCCAGTGAAGGCAAACTGTCATAGTGATCGGACACCAGGTAGCTGGAAATCCCACTTCCAGACGTCAGACCTAACTGCTGTGCCTGCAACCACGCGGCGTAGCTGGGTTGAAATCCCAGTGACAGTTGGCCTGAGTTTATCCCGGAAATCTTATCTGTCCCCGCCGCGCAGGCCAGCGTAATGCTGAGCGGAGCCGTCGCGGTTTGCCCTTCATTGAGGGCATTAATACTGATACTGGGGAAAATCACGTTCGCGGTGTAATTTTCAACCCGGCAGCCCTGGGTGAGGTTTTGCGTCAGGGTGGCCACCGGCGCGGTATTCATACCGAAAGCCATATAGCGTCCGGACCCCCAGGTTTCAAAATGATTCCAGCTGTCCTGGCCCGCTTCGGGCACATCCATCCCCGGCCCCATAAACACTACATAGCCGTTCGGCTGATTGCAGTTGTACGAGCCGGTATAATTGTCCGCCGCCGCCGCCGGGCATCCCCACGACGAATAACCCGGCGTGCGATTGTTTTCAGAGGTACGGATTAATTCGGCGCTGATGGGGCTGAAATCCCGCCCGCGGATCAGGATTTTATTCCCCTGAATGTCATACTGCGTCAGCGGCACTTTTTGCCAGATACGGGTAAAAGGCTTACCGCTACGCACATGAATCAGCTTTAACGCGGTGAAGGGAAAATAAGTCTGAAAATAACCGCCGCCCATGTCCCAGGCTCCGCCAACGTTACTGTCGCCATTGGTGGCGAAGACTTCAAACAGCTGGTCTTTATCTGCCAGATCGCATTGATATAACACGCGATCCGGATTGGCATTGTTGATGGCCGGTACCACACGAAATACCGAGCGGGCCAGCACGGTGCCTACGGGCTGATAACGTAGATTCATCAAGCCGATATTGCCGAAATTCAGGGACGCTCCGCAGGCATCACATCCCTGATCGACCGGATTCACCCGCGTGCAGGTGGCATGAGCAGGTAGCCATGCCGCCAAAAGAAAGCATGCCATCACAGCTAAAACGTACTTCATCATTAACACCTTACATTTTAAAAACGACATACAGCATCCGCGTAGGTAATCACCGCATCAGGTTTAGGTTTTGGGATGTGGTAGTTAATCAAACAGGATGCTTTCGCGTCCTCTCCCCAAACGGCTTTCAGCTGTCCCTGGGTTTTCGCGACGCGTAACCAGGCATTGCCGCCCTGACCAAACGTCCCCACCCGGTTGCCTGCATCGTCGAGCAGATCCGCCCCCACCGGCACCGTCGTCTCGCGATTGGTGCGGGTCTTTAACATGACCGGATAACCGCGTAAGGTTCTGAACGTCACCTTCACCATCGCACCGGCATAAGGCGCGACGATTTTTTCACTGTCCTGAATCTCGACATGGCTATCGCTGCCGCTGGCCCCCAACGAAATACTGTTGTAGTGATAAGGGTTGAGCGACGGCACCAGGGCATAACCAAAGCGATCGATTTCGGTGCCCTGGCTATTCAAAATGCGAGCATTCCTGGCCCCTTTCGCTTCGACAAGGGCAAAGGTGTCACCCAGATAATTGCCCAGCGTTACACCACCGCTGTGGATCACCGCCGCGCCCATCGCATTGACGGACATCTGCTTAAACCGTGAGGATGTGGATGCCGTACCGGTCAGACTGGCTTCTGAGAGTTTTTTGCCCAGGCTGCCACTTAACGTTGTGTCGCGTTGTTGCTGATCACGATTGATATTCAGGCTGTAGCTGGTGCCGCTCTCGCCGCTTATTCCGCTGAGTGAGGCGTTATAGTTACTGCCATTTTGGCTTCCACGGGTTCCCCCCAGCGCTAAATAAGGCGACGTGGCTTCTGAACCTAACGGAACCGAGATGCTGACCTGAAACTGGGTATCTTTATAAAAGGTGTCGTCTGAATGTTGGGGCATCACGGCCATACGCGGATCGTTTGAGTAAGCTCTGCGCGAATACTGGCGGGACAGGGAAATATTCAGCGCGATATTTTTTGGCAGCACGGTGCCATAGCCAATCTGAAACTGCGTATTGCGTGAACGGCCGTCGTAGTAATTTTGCTTCGAGCCGGAAATATAGATATTTCCCCACTCACCCAGCGTCTGGTTAACCGTCATCTGCAGGCGATTACGCTGCATATATTCGCTACTGATATTGTTGCGGCCCGGCGTTTCTGCATTATTTAATGCAATAACATCATTGAGATCCCGATAGCCCTGGGTGGAATACTGATAGCCGGCAAACGTCAGCGTGGTCTGGGTAGGCTGGAAGGTACGACTGTAGCTGAGTTCGTAGCGCCATCCCTCGGTCGTCTCGCCGCCGTTCAGGTCGGCTTCAGAGTAGGCGCTGTTGAAGCCAACGGCACCGAAATCGGACGCCCAAACGCCACCGGCCAGCACCGCATGATAGTGCTCACCCAGACGCGCGCCACCGTTAAGGGTAATGGCGTTTGTCAGGCCATGCTTAACGGTTAACTCTGTAAACGTATTGTATTGGCTGTAATCCCTGACTTTACCGGCCGCAAAGTTGTAGTCGGTTCGGCCTGGACGCAGCGACTGCGGTAACACCGCATAGGGCACGCTAAACTGATGGAGGCTGCCGTCAGACTCCTGAACCTCAACCTTGAGATCGCCGCCATAGCTGACCGGGCTGAGATCGTTGATGATAAACGGCCCCGGCGGCACGGTGGTTTGGTAGATCCGCTGTTTGCCCTGCCAGACGGTCACGCGTGCGTTGCTGTTTGCTACGCCACGCACGACCGGGGCGTAGCCCCGAACAGAATCGGGCAGCATACGGTCGTCCGAGTCCAGACTCACACCGTTGAAACTGACGGCATTAAACAAGTCGCCCTGACTAAAAAGCTCCCCCAGCCCGACCTCACTTTGCAACGAAGGCAATGCCCGCTGCGCCCAGGCTCTGGCACTTTGCCAGCGATTACCCCATTCATCATGGGTCAGGTTTCCCTGCTGACGAAAACGCCACATTCCCACGTTCATACCACTGTTGATGCCCAGATAGGTGGATTCAAAACGCTGCGCATTTTTGTAATCTGAATAGAACTGGTTAAGGTTGTAATTCACGAACGCTATGGTCGAGCCAGCCGTCAGGTTTTCCGGCGCGATATAGCCCACAGGCCGCTGAACCAGCATCGCCTGGGGGATGGATACGTCGACGCGTAAGCTGGCGGTATTGACGTTAACGGCGGCGCCGGGTAAAAGCGCGTCTGGCCGGACGCAGCCTGTCGCCTTCAGGGCAGACAAATAATGCGCTTTGACACCAAACGCGTGATAAAACGGCGACGGAAGACACACGGAGAGCGGTCCGCCTGCCCGCACGATCTGCAAGGTTGTGGATTGTTGAAACTTACCATTGAGGTAAAGTTCCACATCATAACGACCCGGCTGAAACCAGGCATCCTGCGCATCATCCGGCATCGCAACCTGTCCCGGCATCATTTCGCGCACTAATGAAGGATCAAACGTATAGTCATCCTGCGCATCAGCCGCCTGACTTTCCCTGGCAGGGATCAGACTGAACGCGAACAATAAGAATAAGGAAGCTTTATTCATTTCGGCTATTTTTCGTTCAGGTTTATTTTTTCGTCAGCACCAAAATCGTTGATCAGGAGGGCGGTAAGGGCGTATCCCACCAGGGATGACGAACTGTGCAGCGTGACCTTGCTTTCACTAAACGGCGCGAGCGTTACGGCATCGTCCCAGGCAATCGTCTTATTTCCCTTAATCAGTGAAAACGCGCGGATATTGGCGTAAAAAGGAGAGGCATTTTTGAAGAGAATATCTCGCCCCTGAATACGATAAGAAAGCGCCTGCCTGACGTTATCCACAGAGAAATCGAGTTGCCTGGGGCGAACGATGACTTTTACCCTGTTCTTAATAATCAGATAGAGTTTATTTTTATCTTCATCGCCCTTTTTCACAGAGGGGATTTCTGTATAGTCCATGTAGAACAGCGACTCTCTGTCCTGCGGTAAATTATTCTCGGTGACTTTGACTTTCACCGTTTGACCGGCGGCTGGCGCGATGCGAAAAATTTGCGGCAGCGCCACAAAGGGCAGTGTGGACGCCGCGTCAGGATTAATCGCCTGAATTTGAATAAGCGCAGGCTGATCGCCCGCATTGGTAAACTGAATGGTTTTTTCATTTTTCGCACCATCAATAATTATCCGGGTGCCATTCAGCACGACGCTTGCCTGACAAAGGGGAGCGGATAAAGCCAGAAACAGAATAACAAGAGACTTGAACACAGGTTTCTCCTGCCCCCTCGGCTAAAGGGGGCCTGATAGTTATGGATAGCTAACAGAATATTGAACGCTACTCAAAACCGTACCCGCTCCAGCGCTTCCAGAGTCGCTGTAATATTCGACTGAAAAATTTTGTGATGCACTGGTGCTACCACTGGCCAGCGACATGCCGTTTACGGTCGCCGTGCCACCTGACAGATTGATCGTTTTGTCACTACTATCCAGTAAACGCAGTGCGACATTCGTCGCTGTGCCGGTATTTAATAAATCCCCCGTGGAGGAAATATTATTTCCCGCCAGATTGATATTAATTGCCTGGGTTGTACCCGCCGCCGGCGCAACACAGCCCGTTAAATTGATCGTAAAGGGTGTTTTACCGGCGGTGGATTTCGCCGCGTTCAACGAGGCTGTCGATACCGTAGGCAGCAGAATAATCGGGCTACCGGTTGCATCGTTTATATTAACGTTACAGGTTTGCGCGTTGACTTCACCCTGAAAGCGAATAGTATTTTGCGATGCGGCAAAGGTGTTAAAAGAAAGTAAACTTACACCGCACAAAGCAAAATACATACAGCGTGATAAAGACCTGGCTTTCATTGATTCCCTCTTATTATTTAGGTTGATAACATGCTCATTGGCAGGGGAATCATAAGGGGCGAAATAGCGAGGCTGTATGTGAAGTGTTCTGACCTTATGTGAACAAGACCTTAAGAAGATATAATTTTATTAAAATCAAAAGCATAAAGTTATCCCTGTGTTGCAGAAAAGATAAATTTCATAAGATAACTACAGGTCCAACGTTTATGCTCTGCACGGCTTATCGGCTATTTTTTGGTCGTTTTATTTTTCACAAATGAAGAGCGGAACAGGACCAGAATAAAATACCCATGTATCGATGCCCGTCCGTTTAATGACGAAAGGGAATGTCGCCCCCACGGTGATAAAAAACGCCGGAAGCCATTTTTCTTGTTGCTCAATACTCATTTGATTATCCGGGGATGGCTCAATCAATGTCGACTGCGCGAGATAAAGATCGCCATCACGATGATAATTAAACCGGATAATTTTACTCATGCTGATGGCTTTTTGATTATCGCCGGTCAATCGCCCCGCTAAGGATAAAACGCCGTGCCCGTTGCGCATATCGTGAGAAACGATCAGTGAAAATCTTTCACCGCTTCTTATGTAATTGATGTTTGCAATGCAATGAATATAATCCTGGCGAAAAAAAAGCATCACAACACCGGCTACGGCCATCGTCAGCACAGCCATCCAAAACGTCAACTTCACCACTTTCTCCTTATATAATAATACGACACACAGTCAGGTGAACCGAATAGTGAAATTGCGTTTTTACATTGCAATACGGAGATTCGTTCACCGTTGGTAAAGGCGGTGATATAAATCTTCCTTCTTTCCGTGCATCCCGAATGAATATCAATAGCGATGCGGGCCACTAAACTGTTATCTGCTTTTTCATTACCGTATATTTCGCATCCGTTCATATCAAACCGCTTTACGAAATCCATCTCCTTCCGGTAAAGGGAAAAGGTCACAATGGCCATACCACACATCACAATCGTCATAACCGTCAGCACAACCATAAGCAGGTTGCGTGTGTAGATGGCCTGTTGAGCAGGCAACTCTCCGACGGCTAACGCGGCAGACTCTGGATAGCCGGTATTATAAGCTGCCCCGGATGCATTATGCAGCGCATCGGTAACCGGCTTTTCTGACATATTCTCATCGACCTGAAGAGCAGGCTCAGGAATATGTTGGGGAACGTCCTGCCCACTGGCCTGGCTTAAATCTGGCGTGCCAGCGTCTTCTGTAGATACGTTTTCCAGTCCCTCTGCTGATAATGGCGTATTATCCGGAATAGCCGCTACAGGCACGCTTGTCGATTCTTCAATGAGAATGGCATTTGACAGCATAAAGCCGCGGCGCGGAATGGTTCTGATCACATCCTGCCGAATACCAGATGCCAGTAGCGCTTTTCTGACCAAAGAAATACTTTGATATAAGGCATTCGCACTGACCTCCATCCCAAATCTACGCCAGGCATACTGGTAAAAAGACTCATGATCGACAATTTCACCCTGACGTGCGATCAGTAATTCAAAACAATAAGAGGCAGAAGAATGCAACTTCAACGTCTGATTATGACTGATTATTTCCCTTTTCCCAGGATAAAATACCGCATCGCTACCAATACTGATCTTTTTCATGTCGTTACATCCGGGTATATCATTATTTATATCTTATGAATATTCCCTTAATATAAACCAGTTAAAAATATTGAACTTACATTTAACATAAACACACAGAAGAAATGAAATAACATCAGTATTTAAATACGTAATAATGTTGCCGCAGAATTCAAAAAAATTTTTTTTGTTTGACTTTGTTACGGACGATATTCGGTTGCGCACGACGATGTGAAAGGCCTTATTTCCCAGCAACAGGCCGGAAAAATCGCCATTATTATAAAGATAACACAAGGAGAAAGGGTCAGAGATACGGCTATCCTCCGGCCCTTTATGTCGGTAAACAGATTGTCTCAGAGCGCGCTTTGCTCGCCCAGCATACCTTTCACCAGCTCAATACAACGCAGGAAGCGCGTGTCATAATCTTCTTCCTGCACATGGACGAAGTCGATGTTGTTTTCACGCAGCATGGATATCAACATGGTCTGGAACTCACGGCGATCCACAGAGCTGCCCAGGCTGCGCAAGCCATCGGCCACCCAGGGCACGTTATTCTCCAGCAGAATCACCAGGTCGAAACGGTATTCATCAATCATCGCCTGAACAAACGGATGCTCGCGCCCTTCATACTTTTTACAAAAGGCCTGCGTGGTGACGAAATCGGTATCGATAAACGCCACTTTATTGGCATATTTCACCGCAAAATCAATGTACTGCGCATGACCGAGCGCGATTTTATCGTAGTCAGAATATTGCAGCGCCATCTCATCGCCGCCCAGGTGAGAAAAGACGTAATCCCGCCCATATTCCCATGCGCTGGAGGTGTTGAAGATGTTTGCGAGCTTGTTCACCAGCATGGATTTGCCGCTCGACTCGCCGCCCAGAATGGCCACGGTACGCACAAAAAACGGTTTCACTTCAGTGGGGATGTAATCCCAAAAACGGAAGGGGTCCTGACGAATCTGCGTGCCGCTGATATTCATAAAGGATCGGTTCGGATCGATCAGCACCGTCTGAATGCCCAGATGTTGCTGATACATCTCGGCGTCCGGTGCTTCACTGGTATAGATGCAGTCAGCCGCAATCCCCTGCTCATCCAGGAAGGTTTTCACCCCTGCGCTCCACACATCCCAGCCATGCGGATAGGGTTCAATCCCCTCTTCATCGAAAGCATGGATACGAATGTTTTTCTGATATTTGAAGGTTTGCAGTAACCAACGCAGGCGATCGCTGACCGTGGGCTGTTGCGACATGGCGCTGTTTTCAAACAGGTCACGATCGCGCGGTTCGTCATAGCCCATGATGATATGCAGCTCATCTACCTGGCTACAGGCGCGCTGAATCAGATAAATATGGCCGGTATGCAGCGGATAAAACTTACCAAATATCACGCCGATTTTTTTATCCCGGCGGGGAAATTCCAGGCCGAGAAAGCGGTGCAAGGCTTCAAGCTTTTGGGCGCTGGGGCTTTTAATTTTCGCGTTAAGCAGTTGGCTTAAATACCCTTTGGTCATGCCACTGGCATCGGCCACCTGTTGGAGCGTGTGGCCCTGCTGGCGAATGGCCGTTTTTAAATAATCAAACGCCGACATGTGGTGCCTCCTGCAAGAAATGATCAAAGACGTGAGGACGTTTGTCCCTCACCAGCCCTTTTGTATAACGACAAAAGGGCATACGGAAAAGCTTAGAGATCATCAAGAATAGCCAAGGCATCCGCCAGCTTTTTCGCGCTATAGACGCGCATTCCCTCAATCGGCTTTTTCGGTGCGTTACCCGCAGGGACGATCGCCCGCTTGAAGCCATGTTTGGCCGCTTCTGAAATACGTTCCTGACCGCTGGGCACCGGGCGAATCTCCCCCGCCAGTCCGACTTCGCCAAAGATGACCAAATCCTGGGGCAATGGACGATCGCGCAGGCTGGAGACCATCGACAGCATCAGCGCCAGGTCGGCACTGGTTTCCGTGACTTTCACGCCGCCGACCACGTTAACGAACACATCCTGATCCGCCATTTGCAATCCGCCATGGCGGTGCAATACCGCCAGCAGAATCGCCAGGCGGTTCTGCTCAAGCCCGACGGCAACCCGGCGTGGATTGCCCATCATCGAATGATCCACCAGCGCCTGAATCTCGACCAGCAAAGGACGCGTGCCTTCCCACAACACCATGACCGAACTGCCAGAGGTGACTTCTTCGCCGCGCGACAGGAAAATGGCGGAGGGATTACTCACCTCACGCATGCCCTGCTCTGTCATGGCAAAAACACCCAGTTCATTCACCGCGCCAAAGCGGTTCTTGTGGCTGCGCAGGGTACGAAAACGGGAATCGGCATCGCCATCCAGCAGTACCGAACAGTCGATACAGTGCTCAAGCACCTTCGGCCCGGCCAGCGAACCATCTTTGGTCACATGGCCCACCATGATAATCGCCACGCCGCGGGTTTTCGCAAAACGCGTCAGATAAGCAGCGGTTTCGCGTACCTGTGCCACACTACCGGGTGAAGACTGGATATCCGCCATGTGCATCACCTGGATGGAGTCGATGACCATGATTTGCGGCTCTTCCTGCTCAGCGATCAGGCAGATCTGCTCAATGCTGGTTTCCGACAGCATATTCAGATTGTCAGTGGGCAACCCCAGACGATGGGCGCGCATCGCCACCTGCTGTAATGACTCTTCACCGGTGACGTACAGGGTTTTCATACTCTGCGCTAAGCGGCACATGACCTGTAGCAACAGGGTGGATTTACCGGCTCCGGGGTTACCGCCAATCAGAATAGCGCTGCCCGGCACCACGCCGCCGCCCAGTACGCGGTCAAATTCTTTAAAGCTGGTTGAGAAACGGGGCAAGGCTTCCAGACTGATTTCCGACAGCTTTTGCACCCGGCTGGTTCCGGCATGGCCCGCATAGCCGCTGAGCCGCTCATTACGCGCAGCCGCTGGCGAGGCGGCAATGCGCACCTCGGTGATGGTGTTCCAGGCGTGACAGGCGCTACATTGCCCCTGCCAACGCGGATAATCTGCGCCGCACTCGTTACAAACAAATGCGCGTTTTGCCGCTTTGGCCAAATCAACTCCTCAGTTAACGCTCTTCGTGAATCAGGCTGCCGGTCAGGATGCAAAACACCCCCATCAAATCGGCATGACGAATCGTGACGGCCGTTTGCTCATTGACCTTTGGTTTGGCATGGTAAGCAATGCCCAGCGCAGAGGCTTTAATCATCGGCAAATCATTCGCCCCGTCACCCACGGCGACGGTTTGTTCTGGCGCAATGTCGAACCGCTTTGCCAGCTTTTTTAACGTCTCGGCTTTGTACTGCGCGTCCACGATCTGGCCCAGCACTTCACCGGTGAGTTTGCCGTCACGGATTTCCAGTTCGTTAGCCGCAACAGCCGACAGGTGCAGCTTATCGCGCAGGAACTCCGCAAAATAGGTAAACCCGCCGGAAGCAATCGCGACCTGCCAGCCCAGCGCCTGCAATTTTTTAGTCAGCGTGGTTAAGCCTGGCATTAACGGCAGTGCATCGCGCACCTGCTTCAGAATATTGGCATCGGCATCTTTAAGCGCCGCCACGCGCTGACGCAGGCTGGCGGTAAAATCCAGCTCGCCGCGCATCGCCCGTTCGGTAACTTCAGCCACCTGCTCGCCGCAGCCGGCCAGCCTGGCAATCTCGTCGATACATTCGATTTGAATCGCGGTGGAATCCATGTCCATGACCAGCAGGCCAGGCGTTTTCAGATGCGGGATTTTCCCCAGCGGGGCGACATCCAGCGTCAGTTCGTGTGCCAGTTTGCTGGCAAACGGCGTCAGGGAACCCGCCAGGCGAATCACCTGGTAGTCGTCCACGTTCCAGGCGCTGACGATAACCATCGCCGCTCCCAGCCGGTGCTGGTAGTCGGTCAGACGCTGTTTATCCAGGCCACGGCCATAGAGTAACCAGCCGGTACGACCCGCGCGGTAGTCCAGCGGCATGACTTCGTCACCGCTTAATGAAAGGGGCAACCCCGGCCAGAGAGAGACATCAGCAGGCAGATCGCACCAGGTAAGATGATTTGACATCAGGGCTCCTGTAGGAACAACAAAACCACGCAAGAGGCTACCTTGTCTGCGCTGCTTCTGGCAACATAATATCCAGGCTTTCTGTTGTGACGTGACTCGGATAATTAATGGCTAAAACCGCACTGAAATTTCGCCTACATCGCACGGTGATCGTTTTGATTTCGCTGGCGCTGTTGGTGGTGCTTATGCAAGGCGCATCCTGGTTTAGCCTTGGGCATCAAATGGCCCGTTCTGAACAGGCCGAGGAGCTGGCACAAACGCTTACCCGCCAGGTGGCATTCAGCCTGAAACCGCTCATGGATAACAGCGAAGATAATCGTGGTCAGATTGAGGCCATTCTTAATCAGATGACCGCGAATAGCCGCATTCTTGATGCCTCAGTCTATGCCGGTGACGGCAGTCTGGTGGCGCACAGCGGTGAAAACATCAATGTGCGCGATCGGCTGGCGCTGGATGGCAAACGGGCGGGAAGCTACTTCAATCATCAGATCGTTCAACCCCTGAGCGGCGGCAGCGGCCCGACGGGCTTTCTGCGTATCACCCTGGATACCCACGTGTTGGTCACCGAATCGCGCCAGGTGGATAACACCACCAATATTCTGCGCCTGATGATGCTACTGGCGCTGGCGATTGGCATTATCCTCAGCCGTACCTTGCTGCGCGATCGCCGCACGCGCTGGCAGCAGTCCCCGTTCCTGCTCACGGCCAGTACGCCCGTGAAAGAGGATGATGAAGAGGACGAGAAAAAGGACGACGCGGCTAAGCCATCTGCCTGATAGCGCGCGAATATGAACGAAAGGCCCGTATTACGGGCCTTTCGCAGACGACACTAGCTGGGTGTGACAGGTGACATTCAGGCTTTTAACAGGGCTTCCAGCTCTGTTAATGAGTTTACCCGCCAGTCAGGTTTAATCGGTTCCGGCAGTGGGCGCGTACCGTGATCGATCCAACAGGTTTTCAGTCCCGCATTCATACCGCCCAGGATATCGGATTCTGGCGTATCGCCGACCATCAATACCCGATTGCGCTGGGGATTTCCCATCTGCGTGAGCGCATAATCAAAGATTCTGGCATCGGGCTTAGGCACGCCCACCTCTTCTGAAACCACCAAAGCGGAAAAGTAGTCGAGAAAACCGGTGCGTTCCAGGCGACGCTGCTGAAGCGCGGTAAAGCCATTGGTGATGATGCCCATTTTGACGCGGCCGTGCAGCAGCGTCATCAGGCTGACTGCGCCTTCCAGCGGCATACAGATTTCAGCCATCGCCGACAGAAAACCGTTATTCAGGATGTCAGGCGCCACGCTGAGCTTTTGCCCCCAGCTCACAAAGCGGCGGGTCTGCAGCTCCTGCGCCGATAACTGACCATTCTGATAATCGACCCATAACGGCTTATTTACCGCCTGGTAATCGAGGTAATCCTGGTCGGTAAACGGCACATCGTACCCGGCAAACAGCCGTTGTAAGCCAGCATAAGCGTCAAAGTGGAACAGTGTGTCATCCGCATCAAACAGGATGCAATCCCAGTTATCTAACATCAAAACTCCTCAGAAACGACTACAGCGTCAGCGCCATGATCAGTGCATCTTCACGGCCACCGGCGGTGGGATAATAGTTTGGACGGCGGCTGACCTGATTGAAATCCAGCTGTTCGTACAGCGCAATCGCAGGGGCGTTTGAGGCACGGACTTCCAGCCACAACGTCATCACATCGCGTGCAATCAGTTGCTCGATTACATGCTCCAGCAGCGCCCGCCCAAAGCCACGCCGTTGATACGCTGGGTCGACCGCAATATTAAACAACGAGGCTTCGTCCAGCACCACCTGGGTGATGGCGAAGGCGGCCATCTGGTTATCGACATCTAACCGTAGGTTCAGGAAACGTTCGCCCTGGTTACTGGCAAAGGTCTCTTCGCGCCAGGGAAAGGCGTGGCTACGGCATTCGATAGCAAAAGCGTCGGGAATAGCGTCAGGCGTGAGGAAAGAAATGGCTGTCATGATCACACATTTGTTGCCAGAGCGCGCGCCGGGCGGCACCGCTGCTGAGAAGTTCATTAAAAGAAGCGCTGGATAACGCCACGCCATTAAAGGGTTGTTCGCTTTCCACGCCCAGTAACCAGCCCGCACAGCTCAGGGTTTCTGGTAGCATTTGCAGCTGGTCGGGCGTGACGGTCATCACCTGAGTCGGTTTCAGACTGAGCGTGTGCAGGACATCGCGCAGGAAAGGCTCCTGCAAACCTGGTGGATTCTCCGCCACGATAATCAGCTGCGTATCGGGTAAAAGCCTTACGGCGATCTCGCCCTGGAGCACGCGCGGGCGGCGCAGTTGATACTGCGTAATCCCCATTTGCTGTAAAAGCCAGTCGCGCCTGGACGTCATGATATACCTGCTCTGCTCGCTGAATGCGACGCTATGCTAGCAAACCCATCGAACATGCGCCAACAAACCACTATAATCTCCGCTCAGATCTTACAGGAGCCCTACATGTCTGCTTTTACCCCGGCCAGCGAAGTCATTCTGCGCCACAGTGATGAATTTACCGCCCGCCACGTTTTATTTGCTGGCGATCTGCAGGATGACCTGCCCGCACAGCTGGAGACCGCCTCTTCACGCGTGCACACTCAGCAATATCATCACTGGCAAAACCTGAGCCGCCGCATGGGGGAACAGGCGCGTTATGGACTGGTCGCTCAGGCAGAAGATGTTCAGGGCTGCGATACGCTGGTGTACTTCTGGACCAAGAATAAACCGGAAGTGCAGTTTCAGTTACAAAACCTGTTGTCGTTGCTGCCGGTTGGCTGCGATATCTTTGTTGTCGGTGAAAACCGCAGCGGCGTACGCAGTGCGGAAGGCATGCTGGAGACGTGGGCTACCCTGGAGAAAATCGACAGCGCACGCCGCTGTGGTCTTTACCATGGCCGCCTGGATAAGCAACCTGCCTTTGATGCCACGGCCTTTGGTAACAGCTATCAGTTGGATGGCCTGACGGTGCATACCTTACCCGGCGTTTTCAGTCGCGATGGCCTGGATGCCGGCAGCGCCTTACTGCTTTCGACATTCACGCCGCATACCAAAGGCAAAGTGTTGGATATCGGCTGCGGTGCTGGCGTGCTTGCCGCCTCATTACCGGCCCGCTCACCCAAAGTGCGTTTGTGGTTGTGTGATGTTCATGCCGCCGCCATCGAAGCGAGTAAAGCCACGCTGGCTGCCAATGGTCTGGAAGGTGACGTGTTTGCCAGTAACGTTTTTTCCGACGTCACCGGGCGTTTTGACATGATTATCTCCAATCCGCCGTTCCATGAAGGCACACAGACCAGTCTGGATGCCGCACAAACCCTGATCCGTGGCGCCGTTAAGCACCTGAACAGCGGAGGTGAATTGCGCATTGTCGCTAACGCCTTCCTGCCTTATCCCCAGGTGCTGGATGAAGCCTTTGGCAATCATGAAGTGCTGGCGCAAACCGGTCGCTTCAAAGTTTATCGTGCAGTTTACGGACGCGGTGCCAAAACCCGTTAATCCCTTTTTTGTGCCTTTTTCGCCCTTTTTGCCTCTCGCCAGGCTGAAAACGTTGCTTTTTGCAGCGATCGTTTCCGTCTGGCGAAATATGTGTTGACGCATTGAGTAAAATCTCTAAAATGCGCCTCCGTGGTTGTAATACGGTAACGTGTTGCGGGTATGCGAAGGTGGCGGAATTGGTAGACGCGCTAGCTTCAGGTGTTAGTGTCCTAACGGACGTGAGGGTTCAAGTCCCTCTCTTCGCACCAAAATCACAAATTTCATATCGCGAGCACTGCGCGAAGGTGGCGGAATTGGTAGACGCGCTAGCTTCAGGTGTTAGTGTCTTAACGGACGTGAGGGTTCAAGTCCCTCTCTTCGCACCATTGCGGTGATATGAAAAGACAACGCGATGCGAAGGTGGCGGAATTGGTAGACGCGCTAGCTTCAGGTGTTAGTGTCTTAACGGACGTGAGGGTTCAAGTCCCTCTCTTCGCACCAACGTTGTCCTCTCCACCGCTGTTTCCACCTTGTTTCTCCCCTCTGCATCATCGTTTTAAAATCCCAACTACAGACCGGTAAATTTTACGCCTATCGCCGCGAGTCCACCTGCCAGCGCCAGACAGGAAGGCAGCAAGACATAGTGCCGCATGCGCTGATTAAACAGCATGAACAGTGTCAGCAGCAATGCGAGCAGCATCACGCCCCGCCACTGCTCAAAGCTGGGCTGCCAGAATGTTATTGCCGGTATTGCTGCACATGCCAGCATGCTTCCCCATGCACTATCCAGTTTTAAACCGCCCATCGCCTTCCCCCTTGCCCGTCAGTGAACCGTTCTGCCAGTGGTCGATATGATAACCATTCCCATTAGCATATGATAATCATTCTCAACTTTCAGCTTGTTTTTTTACAGGCAGGCAGGAAGATGACAGTTAAACAAGAAAATGCTAAATTGCGACCGACTACATTCTTTATAACATCAATATAACGTCTGTCGACCGGCCGAAATCATGCGCCGGTTTTTGCTTTGTTATTTCAGGGCTGTCACGAGTATGAATAATGAAAATAGAATCTTATGATGAATTGAAACACAGCAAATACCGCCTGTCGCTGATGCTCTTTTTGTTTTTAAACGCATCCGTTTCGCTATTTTGTCTGCTCCCTTTGGCGGAAAACAGTGAATCACAGGCCACGTTGCCGGTGATGATAGTGGCGTTCTTTAGCATGACGATGCTGAGCACCTGTTTAATAAAAACTAAACTAAAATTACCCCTGCTAAATCCCGTTGCGCTCATCTTAGGGGGATTGTGGGCATGGCATATTCAGGATCGCTATCATTGTGTTTTATTTAATGATGGATTTTTTTTGATTGTCAGTTTGCTGTGCGTTTTCTTTATCAGCGCCATTGCACTCAGTGATTATTTGGTGGCGTTCTGCCTGCACATTACGCCGTCAATGCTAACCGTGCTGTTGCTGGACCACGGACAGCATTTGCCATTGATTTTATTGACTATTGCCCTGCCGTTGATTGGCTTTTCACTGCAGCATCTGATGCGCCGCCGCTCGGAAGATTTTACGCTGCGCTTAATGTATCAACTGTATGAAGAAAAAGAGTCGTTTAGCGATCTCAGTATGCTCGATCCTTTAACTGGCTTATATAACCGGCGTGGGCTAAAGAATCGCCTTGATAACATTCTGGATAATCATGCCGGCAGTCATTATGTCTTGCTGCTGGATATCGACCATTTTAAGGCTTACAACGATAATTATGGTCATGCCATGGGTGACCAGGCGCTGGCTCGGGTTTCCGTTGCCATTCGTGATGCCGTACGCTCACGCGATGTGGTAACACGCTACGGCGGTGAGGAGTTTTTAGTATTAATGACCAATGTTAACGCCTCCATCGCCATGAAGCTGGCTGAACGCATCCGCCAATATGTGGTGAATTTGGAAATACCGCATTTGTTTAATGAACGTGTTTCTACCCACGTCACCATTAGTGCCGGTATTGCGCCCATTTACGATAATGAATTTGACCAGGCGGTAGCGAATGCGGACCGTGCATTATACGTGGCGAAAAATCAGGGACGAAATACCATTCTGGCCTGGGAAGATCTTCCCGGCATCGCCAGCACCACGGCAACTGAAGTCATATAAAACGCGCGCCGGATAGCGATGTTATCCGGCGTCCGCTCCCGATAATACGCTGAAAAAAAACGCACCCGCCTTTTCCCCTCACCCTGTTTTTCCCCCGCGGTCTCCTGACTTTCATCGCCGCTATGCATTCTGTTACCTATTATTTCGCTATCTCGTTTACACCCTTGCAGGCTTGTGGCAATTTTTACGCCTTCAATTAGCATGGAGATAAAAATGAGCCTGGAGTCTGTACGCCAGTTTTTTGCCGAGCGTGCGCCGGAAATCGACATCATTGAGATGCCCTACAGTACGGCAACGGTAGAAATGGCGGCTCGCGTTCACGGTGTAACACCGGGGCAAATTGCCAAAACCCTGTCACTTAAGGTGAAGAATGAGGTGATCCTGGTGGTAACCCGTGGCGATGCGCGGTTAGATAACCGCAAACTAAAAGCGGTTCTGGGTGCCAAAGCGCGGATGTTAAGCGTGGACGAAGTGATTAACTGGACCGGGCATCCCGTCGGCGGGGTTTGTCCCTTTGGCCTGGAAAACCCGGTGACCGTTTATTGTGATATCTCGCTAAAAAGCTTTGATGAAGTCTTGCCCGCAGCCGGTGCGGTTCACAGTGCCGTACGCATTTCGCCGCAGCTGATGGCTGAACTCACTGCGGCAAAATGGGTGGACGTCTGTGAAACGCATTAATGCGGCTGCTTTGCCGTAACGCCGGAAATTTTTATTCCACGCGTTTCGCGACCAAAGGCGACAAACACGCAAATCAGCACCGCCACGGTTCCCGCCACAATCGCCATGCCAAGCCCATAATTGCCGCCGTGGGCTTCAGCAATACGCGACTGCAGCGTGGCGTTGACTGATGCAATAAGATTGCCCAACTGATATACAAAGCCGGGCAATACCGCTCTTGCATTCCCCGGCACCAGTTCGTTCAGGTAAGTCGGTATCACGCCCCATGCGCCCTGTACCATAAACTGCATCAAAAACGCGCCAAGCCCGATGGTCCAGGAGCCAGTGGAAAACGCCCACAGCGGCAGCACCGGCAGCGTCAGCAACGCCGCAATAATAATGGCTTTTTTGCGACCAATGCGTTCTGACAGCGTGCCAAAGAAGATGCCGCCCAGCATGGCTGCGATGTTATAGCTGATCGCGATGATACTCACGGTATGGGCATCAAACTGGTGCTGTACTTTCAGGAAGGTCGGATAAAGGTCCTGCGTGCCGTGGCTGAAGAAGTTAAAACAGGCCATCAACAGCACCATGTAGATGCATATTTTCCAGTGCTGACGCAGTATCGGCATCAACGCACTGCTCTCTTTGCGCTCACGCGCCGCCAGCCAGACGGGCGATTCAGGCACTTTGAAATAGATAAAAGGTAACAGCAGAATGGGAATGGCACCGATGAGAAACATGCCGCGCCAGCCCACCGCATTAAAGAATAAGCCAAAGACGACAGACGCCAGCAGATAACCACAGGGATAACCCGCCTGGAAAAGGCCCGACATCAGGCCGCGAGAACGGTCAGGAATGGTTTCCATCGCCAGCGATGACGCCACGCCCCAAATTCCCCCCATGGCAATACCATAGAAAATGCGAAACGCCAGAAACGCGCCGAAGGTGGGTGACCAGGCGGACAGCAGTTCGAACAGGGAGAAAAAGACAATATTCAGCATCAAAATGGGCTTGCGACCATATTTCTCCGCCATCCGCCCAAACAGCAGCGCGCCAATCGGGCGTACCGCCAGCGTCAGCATAATGGCGACAGACACATCGGTGACGGAATTATGGAAGTACTGAGCCAGATTACTCAGTACAAACACCAGAATAAAAAAATCGAAAGCGTCCAGCGTCCAACTGGCAAAACAGGCGAAAGCCACATTGCGCTGGGTCGATGTCCAGTCAAGCATAGAAGTCTCCTCTCTGAGACACTCTGGCGCATCGTCCATAACGTTCCTGGTCGCTGTCGGAGAGTGATGTAATTGTTAATCAAATGTATACATCATGTTTATGGGGAGAGCGTACCGCGCAATTGTCAGGCAGTGGATCAGGCTGTAAGAAAGCATGTCTGACGAGGGAGAGAAGAGGAACAGAAAGAGGACAGGCGACGTATCGCCTGTGGGTTAGCCGGGGAGTTGGTTAAAAGCGTGCTCAATGATTGACAGCAGGAGCGCATTGTCAACGCTGTGCAGAACGTGCACCCGCGCGCCGCTGTCAGGTGGAATCCCGACGTCCAGCCGCAGGGGCTGACGGTAGCGCCAGGTTTTACCGCGCGTGGCGCCCGGACGAAGCTCAATATCGACGCGGTAATCCGTTCCCCATGCCACGCGCTGGTTAAGCAGCCATGCAACAACCAGCGCATCATGAATCCAGCATCCGGCCAGGTGGCGAGTCTGCATCGAATACGCGATCCAGGGCTGCAACGTGTCATGCACAAAGCGCGGCAGTGGATGATCCCGACGGGTGATGCGTGTCAGATCGTCCTGCGTCAGCAGGGTTTGCGTGGTGACATCCATCGGCACCAGGGTAATGGCTGCACCACTGTGCAATACCTGATGTGCAGCGTCGGGATCGATGCCAAAATTAGTGTCTTTGATGTAATCTTCCAGGGCAAAAACACCGCCCATAATCACGATCTCTGCCACGGATTCCGCCATGGCGGGAAAACGCTGCATCGCCAACGCCACATTGGTCAGGGGACCAATCGCAATCAGGGTAAACTCGCCGGGGTTATCACAGATGAGTTGCCCCATCGCCTGCGCGGCATCCATTGCATCCGCCGGTAACGCCGCAGGCTGAGGTACGTCCTGCCATAATGACATCAGGCCAAGCTGTTCAACCCGTTTGTCCAGCACCTCACGCCAGGGAGCAGGATCTTCATGCAATGCCTGACGGGCACCCTGCACCACAGGAATCGCCGATCCCAACCGCGCGACCAAATCTTTGGCGACGCGAGCACCCACTTCGCTCGGTGTATTCCCTGCAACGGTGGTGATTAATTCTAACGACAGCCCTGGTGAGGCTAATGCCAGAGAAAGTGCCAGGCCGTCATCCGTATTCGCCCCGGCAATCCCATTCCCCGGATCACAATCAATAATCAGTCTTTTCATTATTTGGTTTATAAACTCTGGCCTGATGGCCGACAGCCACAAGATTCACCAATTTCAAGATGGTGCGGAAACGCTTCGATGCGCGCCTCGCCATTCCACTCTTTCAACATATGGATAGCGCAGCGGGCCATATCTTTTACCGGCTGGCGCACCGTCGTTAAGGCCGGGACATGGTAGGCAGACTGTCCTGTGCCGTTAAAACAGACCAGCGCTACGTCCTCCGGCACGCGAATGCCATGCTGACTAAAGGCACGGATACAGCCAATAGCCTGGCCTTCATTGCTGGCAAACAGCGCGCGGGGAACCTGTTGGTGATGGATCATGCGTAGCGCGGCCTGATAACCGCCCTCACGGGTATAAGTCGCAGGGAAAATCCGTGACTCATCAACCGGCAGATCGTGTGCCTGCATCGCGTCACGCCAGCCCTGAATACGATCCTGAGCATTAAGCATATCCAGCGGTCCGCTAATCATGCCGACCTGCTGATAACCATGGCTCAGTAAATGTGAGCACACCTGAAAAGCCGCTTGTCGCTCATCAACCCGCAGCATGCTGACGCCCGGCTGGGCTTCAACCCGATCGAGCATTACCAGCGGTGTCCCGCTGGCTTTGATGATATCGATGAAAGGATGGCGATCGACGCTGTTATAAAACAGGCCGTCAACCTGGCGGTTCAGCAGCCCCTGAATCAGCTCCAGTTCCCGCTTGCGATCGTCGCCTGCATCGCCAAGCAACATCACGTGACCGTGATTCAGCGACTCCTGCAGCAACATATGCGCCATGGACGCGACAAAGGGGTTACTGATGTTCGGCACCACCAGACCAAAGGTTTTGGTGTTGCCTGACGCCAGGGCACGGGCGGCGGCATTGGGGCGATAGCCGGTCTGTTCAATCGCGGCCAGCACGCGCTGTCGGGTTGCGTCCGCCACAGGGCGCGGCCCGTTATTAATGACGTAGCTCACTACCGCGACCGATGTCCCGGCGGCTTTTGCAACGTCGCTGCGCGTCACAGTGGTTTTTATCTGTTTCGCCACTTCGCCCTCCTCATCTATTGCCGCCTGCTGTGTAACATCATTTTTTTCAGATGGCGTCCTCTGGCAGATTCAGATCGCGCCCGCGCGTTTCCGGTGCCACAAAGGTGGTCAGGAAACCAATGGAAGCCATCACCGAGAAATAGATCGCGATGGACCACCAGTGCCCGGTGTACGAAAGCATCGCTGCCGCCACTAAGGGTGCGGTGCCGCCAGAAATAATTGAGCCCAGCTCTTTCGCGACGGCCATCTTGGTATAACGGTGATTCACCCCGAACAGCTCTACGCCCCAGGCCGCCTGTACGCCAAAGATGCCCAGTGAAGCCAGCGCCATGCCCACCACGATAACCGGGATGACAATCGCCGGCTCTCGGGTGTCCAGCAGCGTAAAGGCAGGCCAGGCATAGATCATCAGTAGCAGGCAAAATACCCGATAAACGATACGGCGACCAAAGCGATCTGACAGCCAGCCTGCCAGCGGAATAATCAGGAAGCCGAGCAGTGAGGCAATAAAAACCGCCGTCGTGGGCACGGATTTATCGACCATCAAGACCTTAGCGACATACCCGACGATAAAACCCTGCGCCAGATAAGAGGGGCCGTTTTCGCCAATACGCAAGCCGACCATAGTCCAGAACGCGCGGGTACGCTGAAAGAAAGGCCGTGTATCCACGCCTGGCTGCTGTGCGGCGATAACCTCAGCGCGCTCAACAGCCCATTGCGCTTTCTTGCGCTCGAACACGGGAGTTTCACGCAGGTTACGGCGAATCCACAGCGCCACCAGGGCGATCACGGCGCTGCTCAGGAACGGAATACGCCATCCCCATTCCAGCAGGCTTTGTTTGTCCATCTGCACCACCAGCAACCACACCAGCGAAGCCAGCAGCGTACCGCTGTTAGAGCCGAGTGCAATCACCGAAGACACCAGACCACGACGCTTAACCGGGGCATATTCCCCCAGCATAACAGTGCCGCCGGAGAGTTCTGCGCCTGCGCCAAACCCCTGACTGAAGCGTAGCAAAACCAGACAGGCAGGCGCCCAGATACCAATGGAAGCATAGCTGGGAATCAAGCCGATCAAGGTTGTGGACGCCCCCATCAGAATAATGGTGGTCACCATGACGACTTTGCGGCCTTTACGATCGCCGAGCCAGCCAAAAAATAAGGCACCAATGGGGCGGGCAATAAAGCCAACTGACCAGGTCGCAAAACTGGCCAGCAGCGCCATAGTCGGCGTTTGTTCAGGAAAGAAAACGTCACCAAAGATAATGCCAGCGGCCAGGCCATAGAGTGCGAAATCCGCATACTCCATTGCCGTTCCTAACCAGCAAGAAACCGTCGCGCGCCAGAAGTCTTTGCGGCCGGCTGAGGTGTTAAACCGCTCATCTGCGGCGGAGGTAGAAGGCTGTGATGCCTGCTGCGTAACGGAATGCTGTGCCGTCATAAACGCTGTCCCTTGAAAATATGCAGTTCGATAAATGCCATTCCGAGAGACGGTTCCCTGACTACAAGCAGAACGCCCCGGTGGCGACATTCAGTTGGCTAACCATGATGAAAGGAAAGTTAAAGATTCCCTGGTGTTGGAATCCGCAGTATCGCGAGCTTCGCCGCTGTATATTTCAGCGGTCGTATAAATCTGGCGAATGTAACTTGTTCCTCGATCGGCCTACCGTGCATCGAGCACCGAGAGCAATCACTGGAAGCTAGTGTATCTACGCGCGTAGATAAATCAATAGCTATTCGGAAAATTTGTTAGATTTTCTTTAGTATCAAGTTTCGCTAATATACCGTTTTCAACGCAAAATCAGGTGGTTAATCACGACCTGACGCACAGAAAAACAGCATAAACAGGTACCAGGTTCACTTTTCTTTTAACATTAAGCCAAACTGGCTGTCAGAATCTTTCATCGCCTGCTGTTGTCGCACATCGGTATGACTGGCAGATGACAACAGACACAACGATTGCCACAGAATCCAACCTCAGCTATACCTGACTGGCGCGTAAACTGGAGAAAGCCGTTAAACCATTATGACCATTATCCTGATGCGGCACGGTAAACCTGACCATCCTTTTGCCCGACGCTTAAGCGCACAGGGGCTGGCGGACTGGTGCGAAGCCTATGATCTTTCGCTGGTTAGCGACGGGCCGCCGGATCGCAGCATCAACATCGCCAGCAAAGCGGCGGTTGTCGTCTGCAGTCCTTTACCTCGCGCCCACTCTTCGCTGGAGCGCCTGGGACTGCGCCCTCATTACGTTGATGCGCTGTTCAGTGAAGTCGGCATTCCTTTACTGCGGGCGGACCGCCTCCAGTTGCCGACCTTTGTCTGGCAGGCCATCCTGCGCGCCATGTGGTTTTGTGGCTATGCGGGTGAAACCGAGTCGCTACAGCATGCGCGCGCCCGCGCCTCACGTGCCGCAGACAGGTTGATCGTCCTGTCGCAGCAGGGCACCGTTCTGCTGCTGGGCCACGGCATTATGAATAAAATGATTGCCCGCGAACTGCGCAAACGCGGCTGGCAGGCAGAGAAACACGCCAGCAGCCGACACTGGAGCTCGGCCATTTACCATCGACCTTTTATCTAGCCGATTTGAAAGTAACTCAGCGTTTCATAGCCCGCGCCCACATCAGTGGTCGCTATGACCGTCTTCTGCGCCAGGTCAATGACACTCAGTGTCTGGTTATCAGCATGGGTAATCAGTAACCGTTTCTTATCCGGGCTGAAGCAGCCATCCAGCGGCTGACGAGTCAGGGCTACCTGCCCCACAGGATTCAGCAACTCATCAAAAAGCGTCACGATCGGCTCCTGATGCCCGATTGCCATCAAATAGTCACCATCCGGGCTAAAGCGAACCTTCTGGCAGGGCTGCTGATGGCCGGGAAGCGCCAGCCGCTGGCGGATGCGATGGCTTTGACGATCGACCACGTAAAGCAGCGGCACATCGGCTGCGCTGGCGATGAGATAAGGATGCTTGGGGGATGCAGTAAGACCCGAAACCGGGCCGGGCATCAGGATGGTATCAATTACCCGCCCTTCCGCCTCACATAAGTCCACCACGGTTATGGTGGCGTCCTGCTCATTGTCGGTAAACAGTTTGCGCCCGCTGGGAGAAAGCGTCAGGCGGTGAGTATTATCAAGCGGAACAGGAATGGTCTTTTCAACACGATGCGTTTGCGGATCGATGACCACCACCGCCGTAGGATTTTCACAACAAAGGTACACTTTGCCGTCGCGCCCCAACTGACCACTGTGCGGCGCTTTTGACGGCGACAGGTCGATATACGCGTTGATCGCCCGCTGCCGTAAATCAATCACCGCCACTTTATGGCCCGGATGCGGCAATTCTCCGCCCATATCGTCGCCGTACAGGGGAAGAAAAGCTTTCTTCCAGGGAGCCAGCATCAGCAGCTCGTGCAGGCGCGTGGGAACAACCTCCACGGCCTGACTCACCGCAAAGGTATCGGGATCAAGAAACAGCGCACGTCTGGTTTGTCTGTCAATCGCCAGTAATCCTCGAGATTCAAACGGCATGTCATCTCCTTTTTATCTGTATAGCTAAAGCGTAGACAATGACTGTCAGGCTGCGCGCACCGGCAAATTGGTTAACTGTGCTGAAGGGTTGTTTTCATCTCGATTCAGCATCCTGTTTTTTATCCATCCACTGTTTATCCGTTTTATGACAACAAAATTAAGGACGATGTTCTCCGTCGATTTTGCCATAGCGGAATAAAACATTAGCGTGAATAAATATTTATTTTTATGTCAGGCTGACGCTTATTTCCGTTTTATCCTAAAGTTCTTATCAGGAATAGCGGATTGTTGAATTATGTTCTATTAAATAAAGAGGTCGCGGCCGCTCACGTCCGTGCGTGTCACCCCTCGCGGCCCGCCACCGTAGTACCACCAGGAAAAGACAATAAAAACGGTGCAGCACAGTGTGATGTCTGTGTTGATCTCAGTTTATATACGGGTTAGCAGCTAACCCTTTATTTGCCGACTGGCGAAAACACAATAATCAAAATAACAGGTGAAACATGAATTCACACCGCCGTTCCTTGCATCACCTCTGGCGTCAATGGGAAAAACTTGCTTTCACCAGTCGCATGCTATGGACGATGAGACAACATCGGGCCGTGAGTGCGCCCGAATACGATCCGGCACTGGAACAGGACGTGGTGCTGATGTCCGTGCCAAAGGCGCTGCCTGCCATTGCCAAACAAGTGTGGATGTACTGGCCCGGCGACCGTGTGCCTGCCTCCGTGGCGCTTAACGTCAGTAACATTCGCCGCGATAATCCGGATCATGAAATCCATCTGCTCACGCCTCAGAGTCTGGGACAATGGCTGCCGGATCTGCAGTTTGTTTCTTCCGATCTCACGCAGGACCTGAAAAGCGACATCATCCGGCTGGAGCTGTTGTTACGCTACGGCGGCATCAGCATCGATTGTAATACTCTGCTGTTTGACGATCTCACCTGGGTCCATCAGGCGCAAAGTGACCGCCCGATGGATGTGGTCGGTTATTATCGCCAGCAGTGCACCGATAATCCGCTCAGGCCGGTGATTGAAACCGGTTTTATCGCGGCTCCCGCCCAAAATCCCTTTATCCGGGAATGGTTGAAACAGCTGGCGCCGGTAAAATATGTCGGAAGACAAAACTACCTGCTGGAGCTGATGAAGCGCAGTGACTTCCCTGCTGTACGACAAAATTTACGTCAGCCGGGTGAAGAACTGCTGGCGCTGGCCCATCAGTTAGCAATGGATGAGCATCGCCGTGTGAATACGCTGCTACGTAAAGCGGAAGCCAGCGCCGGGTATTACCAAAGCGTGCACGCCGGCAACAGCACGGCATGTGTGCGTTGCGTCTTATTCCAGCAGCGCCCGCTTACGCCGCCACCGGTCATCAGGCTGAGTGACAGCGATCGCGCGCACCTCGATTTCAACCTGCGGCTCCGGTTTTACAATCGGGCCAGCCTGGTCGGGGAAGCCCTGCACAGCAGCCTGTCCTCACCGGCCAGGCTCTCTGCCCCACTGGAACAACGCGCCTGATCCATCCAGAGCCTGGCCAGTTTCATCCGAAATCGCCAGGCTCGCCAGCTCTTCGGGACAGACTGCTTGCCTGCAATGTGAATCCGCTACCAAATCCGCGCAGAGAGGTTGCAGCCAGATGACAGCCACTATAGATTGAGCCAAAAATCCATGAAAATGTCCCCTTTGAGAAGAGACATGTTCATTTCATAAGAGGATTTGACGTTGTCCGAATTCGTGTCAGTTATACTTTTTCTGACCGCGATTGCTGTTTATTCCTGTAAAGCAGGCCGAAACAGAATCTGGTTTTACCTCACATTATTCTTACTGATGCTGTTTGTGGTGCTCAATGCCACGCTGTTTGCCAGCAATTATTTTACCGGCGATGGCATTACCGACGCGGTGGTTTATACCTTAACCAACAGCCTGACCGGTGCCGGCCTGAGTAAATACGTCGTGCCTGCTCTTGGTCTTATCACCGTCCTGTTTTTGCTGTTTTGCGCCTTATCATGGCTGCTGCGCCGCCGCGAGCGGCCCTTTCATTTTGGCTGGAGCCTGCTGGCTTTCGCCTGTGCCGCCGGCGCGATACAAACAACCCCGGCTTTTCAGCAGGTCAGCTCACTCATTACCTCGCACTCACTGCGCGAAAACTCTGACTTTAGCGCCCTTTATAAGGTGCCCAAAAAACGCATTGAACAGCCTGCGCTGAACGTCGTTTATATTTACGCTGAAAGCCTGGAGCGGACCTACTTCGACCAGATTGCCTTTCCCGGACTGGCCCCCGAGCTGAGCCGGGAGAAAGAGCAAAGCATCGATTTCAGCCAGACAGAACAACTTCCCGGTACCGATTACACGATTGCGGGCATGGTGGCATCAATGTGCGGAATTCCTCTTTTTGCCCCTTTCGACGGCAACGCTTCCGCCTCCCTTTCCAGCTTTTATCCACAAAACGTTTGCCTGGGGGATATTTTAAAAAACTCCGGTTATGAAAACTGGTTTATCCAGGGCGCGGACCTGCGCTTTGCGGGTAAAGATGTCTTTTTGCGCTCTCACGGTTTTGACCCCGCACACATGTATGGATCGCAGGAGCTCAAAGACAAGGTCAGCGATCCGGCTTATCGAAATAACTGGGGTTATTACGACGATACCGTGCTGGATGAGGTGTTTGAAACCTATGAGGCACTTTCACGTCAGCAGACACGTTTTGCCCTGTTTACGCTCACGGTGGATACCCATCATCCCGATGGATTTATTTCCCGAAGTTGCCAGCGCAAAAGTTACAGCTATGCGGGCAAGCCAAATCAGTCGTTCAGTGCGGTGTCCTGCTCGCAGGAACATATCGCCCGATTAATCGCCCGCATTAAAGCGTCACCCTGGTTTAAGCACACCGTGATTGTGGTGGCGTCGGACCATCTGGCCATGAATAACACGGCGCATCCGTTCCTGATCACGCATCCCCGTCACGATCTGTTTATGGTGATTCGCGGTGACCAGCCACAGGCAGAGGTGATTGATATGAAGCGCAGTACGCTGGATAACGGCGCGACGCTGCTGGATATCCTGGGCGGCGATAATGCGATAGGTTTGGGACGCAGCAGCCTGTCAGCGGTATCACTATCGAGCCAGTTTGAGGATATGAAAACCAAAGTGCTGAGCTGGAAAGCCAATATCATTCAGCTGTGGAATTTCCCCAAAAAGATCGACAGCGTTACCCTTGACCAGACCAACAATATGTTCAGCTTTTCCGGCACCAGCTTTACGTTACCCATCCTGTTGCGCGTCACGGATAAGCATGTGGAGCCACTGCCGGAAGGCGAATATTCAGCGCCTTTACGCTACCAGTTAGCCGACTTTGCGCCGGCAGAAAAGTTTGTCTGGGTCGATCGCTGTTTTAAAATTGCGCGTATCTGGCAACCGGCGCTTGCCCTGTCGGGCGACTGGTGCCTGGCGATGGGCCAGCTCGCGGGGCATCCTTCCGTCACGCGCATCGATAAACCCCAGTGGAAAGGCAAGGTGCAGTTCCCGGCAGATGGCCTGAACGATGCCAGTTATCAGCATGCAGTGGCGCAGCTTCGCCTCGAAGACAATGCGATTCGTTATCACGCCGACAGCTTTCTGTTCGCGCTTCCCGGCGCACCGGAAAGCGTGAAGCAGTTCAGCGGCATTTCCCGTCCAGAGTCCTGGGGACGCTGGTCAAATGCCAACCTCGCCCCGGCGGTGACGATTGAGTTCGTTAACCCCTTGCCCGCTAAATTCGATCTGGTGATAACCGCTCGCGCCTATGGTCCGAATGCGCACCGGCCAACAACCGTTCGCGTGGGTGATACCCAGCAACGGTTAACGCTGGGTGAGCAGACGTCAACCCAGACGCTGCGTTTTGATAATGCCCACGGCAGCTCTCGGTTAACCCTTATTCCGCCGGAACCGCAGCTCAGCAATCTTAACAACATCCCCGGTCAGGACCCGCGCAAACTTGGCATCGGTCTGGTCGAGTTAAAGGTTGTGCCCGTTCCCTGATGCTTCTCCACCACAGCCGTTAACCACAGCAGTGAGCGCCAGCCTCTTACACAGCCAATTAAACAGTCTGTGTAAGAGAGGCAGACTGATGACGCATTTTTTGCGTACCGCCCCGCAAAATGATGCAAACTACTCGTTTAACTAATTGATATATTAAGATTTAATACGCAATATAGTCTTTCCCTTCTGTGACTAAACCGCTTCTCCTGACATGATGTGCTCATGGTGTGATGAAACGGGAAAACGCATGAATGACACTCGCAATGATGAATACACACAAAGCATTTAAACGTTTACAACGAGCAGGCATCAACGATCGCCAGGCAGAAGCGATGGTGGCTATTTTTTCTGAACTACAGCAGGACAATGCCCTTTCGCGAGCCGATGTCATGCGGGCTTTTCAGTTTCAAAATCAGCATATTATGATGTTAAGCACGCAGTTGAAGAAAGCGGAGTCCGACCTCAGAACCGAAACAGGCGATGTTGCGAAAGGTGTAGAAGTCCTTCAGACGGATAACGATGTATTCAGGGCGGATATTGTTGAACTCAAAACCGACGTCGCTGAACTCAAGACGGATGTTGCTGAACTTAAGACAGACGTGGCTGAACTTAAGACGGATGTTGCTGAACTTAAGACAGACGTGGCTGAACTTAAGACGGACGTGGCTGAGCTCAAGACAGACGTTGCTAAACTCAAGACAGATGTGGATGAACTTAAGAAGGACGTGGCTGAACTCAAGACGGATGTTGCTGAGCTCAAGACAGACGTTGCTATACTCAAGACAGACGTTGCTATAATCAAGACAGACGTGGCTGAGCTCAAGAAGGACGTGGCTGAACTCAAGACAGACGTCGCTGAACTTAAGACAGACGTGGCTGAGCTCAAGACGGACGTCGCTGAACTTAAGACAGACGTGGCTGAACTTAAGACGGACGTAGGCAATCTAAAAAACGATATGTGCTGGGTCAAGCGCCTGATGATGGTCATGACCACCACGCTGCTCATGGCGACCATGAAATATATGCTTGTCTGAACGTTTCCCGCGACTCAGGCCTTAGCCGCGTAAGGTTTCCAGCTTTTCACGCTGCTCCCCATCGGGAGTAAAGTTAGCCTCTGCCAGCCAGCGCGTCAGGCCGTTTTTGACGTGTGGCCATTCACTGTCGATGACAGAAAACCAACAGGTATTGCGCGTGCGACCTTTATAAACCCGCGCCTGACGAAATTCACCTTCATAACGAAACCCTAAACGAAGCGCGGCCCGGCGTGAGGGCAGATTGCAACTGTCACATTTCCACTCATAGCGCCGGTAGCCAAGTTGCTCAAAGGCGTAACGCATCAACAGAAAATGCGCTTCGGTCGCCATTCTTGTCTGCTTTAGCAAGCGGGAAAAGGTGACATATCCTACTTCCATCGCCCCATTTGCCGCATCGATACGCATCAGCGACAACGTACCGACGGCCTGACCGGTTTCAACATCAATGACGCTGAAATGCAACGGGTCCCGGCTCTCCTCCATTGTACTGGCATGGGCTAACCAGGCGGCTTCATCATTAAACGGTCCCTCAGAAAGGTAGGTCCAGTCACGGCCATCTTCGGCTAACGACCAGGCCTGCCAGAGCGCATTCGCATGCGCCGCGACACTAAAAGGTTCCAGACGGCAAACCTGCCCCTGAAACACCTCACGCTGAGGTAAAGGACGTGGCTGCCAGTCAGGCAGCGATTGCCCTACCGGTTGACCATACTGATTGACGTGCTGTGACATTTGGCCTCCTTCTGTGCGGTTAATAAAAATACGTTGCCATGTTGCAAAGAAGTTGAGAAGTCACCACATATAAAAAACAGACAGAAAAAAGAAAACGGCCTCTTAATGAGGCCGTTGAAGCGATTCCTGCTGACATAACGCCGCAGGATTATCCGCGGAAGAAGATATCGCCAGATTTACCCATAACGATCTTACCGGTGTCGTTGGTGATCAGGATGTAATTGGCATTGATATAAGCCCAGTGCGTATCTGGCTGAGGCGCAGGCAAGTTGCGTTTCTGCCACTCAGTGATGGTGTAAGTCTTGCTCCGATACTTGTCTGGCACGGTATCACCGATTTTATGCTCTTTATAATCGATGATAATGGTGCTGAGATCGTAATTCGGCTTACCCGGATTGCCAGCTGACTGCGAAGGCGTTGTTGGAGTAATACCGTCATTGGAGTCAGAACTCATCGGTGCCTGCGGCTGGGCAGGTGCGGTGCCAGGCTGGGCGGTGCCCGCACCAGGTTGCGCGTTGTTATCGCCAGGCTGAGCAGCGGGATCGGCTGGCTGAACCTGCGGTGGCGGTGGCACGTTATCGGTGGTTTCACCCGCAGCCTGGGCCGCGGGAATCAGGCTCAGCGAGCCGAACAGTAAACCAGCTGAAATAAAAGCAATTTGAGTCCTGCGCATAATAATTTCCACATTGAATTGATTTTAATAACAGTAGACTACTCTGAAGACAATCTAAACAGGGTTGCGGTTCCGTCACTCATAAAGGTAAGTGTAAGGAATCACGACTCATTCCGGACCCAACCTATACCTTACCTGTCTTTCTCTGCCAGGTTAAGCAGCAATGTGATACCAAGATAGTTACTCCAGTTAAACGCGTTTTGCAGGACCACGATGGCATTGCCAGCCTGCCTGTCAAAGCCAATAAAGGCAGAATAACCACCAATATAACCGACCTGATAAGTCATATTTCTTCCTGCCAGCCTGTCTGTTACCCAGGCGATGTTCTGCGTTTGCGAGCCCTGCTGATAAACGCCTTTATTGACCTCTGCAAAAGCCCGGTTGAGCGCAGGATCGGCGACGGCGTTGAGATGCGCGCGCAGATAGACGCTCAGATCCCGTGCGTTACTGTAAAGGCTGCCAGCCGCGACCATATTACGATGGAAACGCCAGTCCGGGGTAAGGTCACCGCGCGGGATAAACTTTGGCTGATCGCCAGCATGACCTAACGCGCGCGTGGCAAAACCGCTTAACCGCTCAGGCACAAAGCCGGTGTTATTCATTCCCAGGGGTCGGAAAATTCGTTGGTGGGCCAGCGTTTCAATATCATTGTGGCACCGTTCTCGCAAAATATAGCCCAGCAGCGCATAGCCAAGGTTAGAGTATTGCGGCACCCGCTGACGCGGGGCAGAAAAATCGGCCAGGTATTCCAGCACCGCATCACTATCCAGGTTGCCATAAAAATTCTGACCGCTACGCAGATAGCCAATAAACTGCATAAACATCGGCAAATCCATATCCTGACGCGGCAGACCGGACGTATGGGTCACCAACTGTAACAACGTGATATGGCGTGCATCCTGACTTAACCTGACGTCAGAGGGCAGTAAATCGGCCAGTGTGTCATTCCAGTGCAGTTGGCCTTCGTTAACCTGTTCGATAATGACTTCTGCGGTCACGCCTTTACTCAGTGAGCCGAGCGCAAATAAGGTATCAGGCGTAATCGGATAGCGATGTACGTCATCGGTGACGCCAGCGCTGTAAAACAGGGTGGGATTGTGATGGTGGATAATGGCGATGCTGATGCCGGACACCTGTTTGCGCTGCATATAATGGCGCACCAGATCGTCCAGGTTGTCATGGAAGTCGCTGTGCGTCAGATAAAGCCTGTCGCCTGTCGGCGCAGAGGTTTGCGACAGCGTTCCGCAGGCGGCTAACAACAGCGTACAGATTATCAGCATAGCGCTGCGCTTAAACAGACGGCTGCATCCGCTCAACAGGCCGGATAACCTCCGGGTTTTATACTCTTTTCTGGTCACTCACTCGCGCCCATCTTATTGTTGTTATCAGGCACTGACGAACGTTCATATCAGCATCATGCCGGCGTATACCGCGGTGCTTATATCGGCACGACGTAGCCGAATCTTTATGCCTCTGATGATGCTTTTCAGGCAACAGGTTGTCGCCTGATACAAACCTCCGTCAGAGAAACGAAGCAGGCTAGCGCCAGATAACCCCGATCGTGCAGCAAAGCGCGTTGCAGGTCGCGGAGAGTAACATAGCGGGTGAGGTAATGCCTCTGCCGAGTCTGTTGCCGCTCAGGGCAATCTGACGACGCTGCCATTAGCGCAATAAGCGTGTACACTGCGCGTTTTTACACGCAGTAAATTTTCTGCTGCACCAGATACGCCCGGAGATACCCATGAAAGAAGGCCCGTTAAGCGAAAAAGAGCTGCAATGGCTCGAAGATATGCTGGAAAAATACGGCAGTGAAGCGTCAATTCTTGACGTCTCAGAACTGGACGGCCTGCTTACCGCCGTGCTTTCAGGCCCAACAATGGTAGAACCCAGCCGGTGGTTAATTGCGCTCTGGGGCGGCGAAAAACATATTCCTAAATGGAGTAATGAGCGTGAAATGACGCGCTTTATGGAACTCAGCTTTCAGCATATGAATGACATTGCTGACCGCTTATCTGAGTTTCCCGAACAGTTTGAACCGCTGTTTGGCGTACGCGAAATGGAAGGGCTGGAATTTACCGTGGTTGAAGAGTGGTGCTACGGCTACATGCGTGGCGTGGCATTAACGGACTGGTCTGCGCTTCCCGCGGAGCTTCAGACGTCACTGGACGCTATCGCCTTACATGGTCTCGAAGAGAACCTGGAAAAGGTGGATGCACTCACGCCAGAAGAAATGGAAAGCAGCATTGATGCGATTTGCCCTGCCGCGCTGGCGCTTCATGATTACTGGATCTCACAGCCAGAAGCCATTCCACAGATACAGCAGCCGATAACGGCGGAAAAACAGCCGGGCAGGAACGATCCTTGCCCCTGTGGCAGCGGTAAAAAATACAAGCAGTGCTGTCTGCATTGATCGACGAGGGAGCCTGTTGGCTCCCTTTTTTATTCTGCTGATCCGTGCTGAATAACACCTTGTCATCCTGATCGGCACGCCTTCATCCCTGAACGCGTCACGCAATAACCGTGGCGTGGCAGGCGATAAACAGACAAGCAGAGCACAAGATAAAAGCACAAAGCAGCCGGTGAATCTTGTTTTCCTGTCCTCACCCGACGGACAGCGAGATAGCCTTAGCCGCACAGAAACGTGCGTCCTAATGACCTTCCTCTTTTTTAATCATCTCTATCGCGACCACGTTATGTTTCATCGCCTCGTTAAGCACCTGTACCGCCGAGGAGGCGTCACGGTTTTTAATCGCCATAAACACTTTGATATGTGCCTCAACGCTTTCAAGCGTGATGCCCAGTGAGCGATTCAGCTCCTCAAGATAATAGTAATAAATATCTTTAATGGACTTCATCACGTTGTAAAACACACTGTTATGAGAGGCACGGATAATCGCCAGATGAAAGTCGTAATCCGCTTCCGAGTACTTCTTATAATCGCCTTTGTTGATGAGCATATTATTGAGCGCGTGCTCCAACAGGCCGATATCCTCTTCCGTCGCGTGTTCCACGGCCAGCTCAACACATTTAAACTCAACGGTCTGGCGAAAGACCATCATGTCGTTAAACGCTTCCCGGCTCAGATGCATTAACGGTCTGGCGTTATTGTTGAGCATATGCGGCGAAAAGTCTTCACACACATAGCTGCCGCTGCCCTGACGCGTAATCACAATGCCGAGATCGCGCAGGCGTTGGACCGCACTCCTGATACTGACGCGGCTTACATTAAAAGAGTGCGTCAGCTCCGCTTCAGAAGGCAAACGCGTGCCTGCAGACCAGCTACCGTCCAGTAGCCTGGCCTTAATTTGCTCGAACACTTCGTTAACGACGTTCTGTTTCTGAATGGATTTTATGCTCACAACACTGTCTCATATGATGTCCTACATGACGCCATTCTATCTCATGCGTTACAACAAAGTCCTGCGCTAACACCCAGCCCCAGACATCACTCGCCGCTTCCTGCCCGGAGCGTGGGGGCAATGTGCTGACGACCCGCAGGTACGCCGCCTGACGCATCAGCCTCCACGGTAAGATCCCGATCGGCCACCTCAGGCATAACCAGTGATGCCACCAGACCAATACAGGAGTAGCAGATCAACATGACCGCAATCGGATACCATGAGCCCGTGAGCTGGCAGAAAATGCCAGCCAGCAGCGGCCCTAATCCGGTGGCAAACAGCCCTCCGATTTCCTTCGAGACAGCCATCTGAGCAAAACGGTTTCTGGAACCAAACATCTCCGCCATGGTGATCCCTTCAATCGCTGCCTGGCCTAATACGGCGATGTTGTGGATCACGATCAGGCAAACCATGATGGTACTGACGGACTGCGCTTTATCGACGATCAGCGAAATCATCGGGTAAGCCAGAATAATCGAGCCCAGCGTCAGTATGCGGTAGGGAATTCGACGCCCTATCCGGTCTGACAGCCAGCCGATAAGGGGAATGGACAGAAAACCAATGACCGAACTCACCATGATGGCATCAGTGGGAACCGCCTTGTTGAACAACAGCGTCTGGACCATATAACCCGCCAGAAACGTCTGGATAATGCCTGAGTTACCCGCCTGACCAAATCGCAACCCGGTAGCAATCCAGAAGGCTTTGCCCTTCATTAACGGGAAAACGGACTGGCTTGGCTGTTCGTGGGGCTTAACGGTGGCGGATTGGGCGACATTTTCAAACACCGGGCTTTCTTTCAGGTTAAAGCGCAGCCAGATAGCAAAGCCCATCACCACGAAACTGGCCAGGAAAGGAATGCGCCATGCCCAGGCAATCACGTCGTCATTGGTGAAGAAGAAAAACATGGCCGCCCAGATTGCCGTTGCACTCAAGGTACCGCAGTTGGTTCCCATCGCAACCAGCGAGGCGATAATGCCCTTTTTACCTTTAGGTGCATATTCAGCCAGCATCGTGCTGGCACCCGATATTTCTGCACCGGCGCCTAAACCCTGAATAATACGCAGTGCGACCAGCAGTAAGGGCGCTAAAATACCCACCTGCTGGTAGGTCGGTAATACACCAATTAAGGTGGTACTCACGCCCATTAAGGCGATGGTAATAAACAGGACTTTTTTACGGCCAACGCGGTCGCCCATTTTACCAAAAAAAACGGCCCCGACGATTCGTGCAATATAACCGGCACCGTAGGTTCCCATTGCCAGAATCAGCGCCATTGCACCGGATTGTTCGGGAAAAAACACTTCATGAAAAACTAATGCCGCACCAAGAGAATAGAGCTGAAAATCCATAAACTCTAACGTTGTACCCAGCCATCCTGACACGGATGCCCTGACAAGATCAGACGTATTACGTTTGGTGGTGTTGGTATTTGAATGACTCATGCTTTCACCCTGAGGTCGACGATGCGTTAACAGACCATTAAATGACAGGCGAGCGCCGCTCACGCGAGCGTGAGCTTATTTTCACCCGCGATAATTACTGCTGTTTTTTAGCCACAGTCATGACGACTTGTTTTAGTGTCTTTTATGAAAACTGAACTAATACTTTTGAATGTTGCGTTTTATCACTGGCCGCATTTAATGCCGCCTCAATATCGTGATAGTCATAATGACCGGAGAGAATTGGACGCGGATCGATAATGCCTTTTTCCAGCCATTTAACCGCAACGTCAAATTCATCAATAAAGCGGAAGGCGCCTTTCCAACTTATTTCTTTTACCAGCATCTGTGCCACAGGAAAATTAAGCGGACTTTTTCCCATGCCTATTTGAACCACAACGCCGCCTGGTCGCGTCACCAGAATACTGGATTCAATCGCCGCTTCTGCGCCGCTGGCTTCCAGCGTGACGTCAAAATATCCCCGGTTTTCACCATAGCGGGCAACGGCGGCCTGATCGCTTGCATCCACCGCCGCGTCCGCCCCCATTTCCACCGCAATACGGCGGCAACGCTCGCTCAGATCAAACGCCACAATCTCTGCCGCGCCAGATGCTCTTGCCGCCGCAATCGCTAATGCGCCTATGGGACCCGCGCCCATCACCAGCACCTTTTTACCCACGATGCTGCCTGCCACATTGAGCGCATGGATCACTACCGCCGTAGGCTCGGCAACGGCCATGACGCTGGACGGAACCTGCTCATCGTACGCCACGCACTGTTGCGCAGGCACCACGACATACTGTGCAAATCCCCCGTTTACGTGCGGGGTAAACTGGGCGCTCCCCATAAACCGCATGGTGGCACAGGCATTCTGCTTACCTGCCCGGCAATACTCACACCGCCCACAGGGCTGAGAGGGATTAATCGCGACTTTTTGCCCTGGCTGTAGCGGCGAGGCGGCCGGGGCATGAAAAATGCGCCCCACAAATTCATGACCAATCACCAGCGGTTGTGTGATCACCGATAATCCGGCGCGCCCTTCGTGGTAATAGTGAATATCAGAGCCGCAGATACCGCCGCATTCCACTTTCACAACGACATCATCATCCGAATATTTCAGCTCGCGCTGTTCAACCACAATCTCTTTTTTGCCCTTTGCCACACAGGCATGAGTCATTACGCTATGCACATCTTTTTCCTCTTCTCGGGTCAATGAGGCTTACAACACAGCCAGCCAGCCGCCATCCACGTAAATAATCTGACCATTGATATAATCTGAGGCAGGCGATGAAAGAAAAACGGCCGTACCGGCCACTTCTTCGGGTCGTCCCCAACGCTGCGAAGGGTTGCTACTTTTCACCCAACTGTCGAACTGGGCATCATTGACCAGCGCACTGTTCATATCCGTCAAGATGTAGCCCGGCCCAATCGCATTGGTCTGGATATTAAACTGCGCCCATTCGGCTGCCATTGAGCAGGTCAGCATCTTAATGCCGCCCTTGGCGGCGGTATAAGGTGCGACGGTTGGTCGAGCCGCCTGGCTGGTCAGCGAGCCGACATTAATGATTTTTCCGCCACGGTTACGGGCGATCATGCGTTTTGCCGCCGCGCGAGACACCAGAAAGGCGCTGGTCAGATTGGTATCAATCACCTTTTGCCAGTTTTCCAGTTCCAGCTCCAGCATGGGTTTGCGGTACTGAATCCCGGCGTTATTAATTAAGATATCGACCGCGATCCCCTGCTCGTCCAGACTGGAGAACGCCTCTTCTATGGCACTTTCACTCGTGACATCGAATACCATTCCGGTTACGCCAAAGCCTTTATTGGCGAGCTGTGCCACGGCGTCAGTCAGAACGGCTTCACGCGTACCGTTCAAAATAACCTGCGCGCCGGCAGCCGCCAGCGCTTCCGCGTAGGCAAAACCCAGCCCCCGGGAGGAACCGGTTATTAAGGCCGTTTTACCGGTCAGGTCGAACATTGCAGTCATGGCTCACCTTTAAATATGTATGACAACTATCTTATTAAGGTGAATTTACGAGCAGATTAAATCAACACACAATGCGTATTTATGAGGCGCGCATCACAAAGCCTTAACAAAAAAACCATCTAAGTCATTGTATAATATTAATATAAACACAGATTATTTACAGAAAGGTGATTCAGTCGATCGCTGTCACAAAAACGGCAGGACAAAAATGAAATCGGCAAGCTTTGTGGTAGAAAGAACATGTTGTATGACAACATACCTTTGAGCCGTGAGCAGCAGCGATGAGTACGGTGGCGGCTAATGTTCTGAAAATTAAGGAGCTATTGTGAGTAATCTGTTTATCACCAACGTGAAAACAATTTTGACTGCGCCGGGCGGAATCGATCTGGTGGTGGTTAAAATCGAAACCAATGAGCCAGGGTTATATGGTTTGGGCTGCGCCACCTTCACGCAACGCATCTATGCCGTGCAAAGTGCCATTGACGAGTACCTTGCCCCGTTTCTGATTGGCAAAGATCCTGCCAGGATCGAAGATATCTGGCAGTCTGCCGCCGTGAGTGGCTACTGGCGTAACGGCCCGGTAATGAATAACGCCCTTTCCGGCATTGATATGGCGCTATGGGATATCAAAGGTAAGCAGGCCGGCCTGCCGGTTTATGAGCTGCTGGGCGGGAAATGTCGCGACGGTATCGCGCTCTATGTGCACACTGATGGCGCAGATGAAGCCGAAGTGGAGGACAGCGCACGCGCCAAAATGGAGGAAGGTTATCAGTATATTCGCTGCCAGATGGGCATGTATGGCGGTGCAGGTACCGACGACCTGAGGCTGATTGCCACCCGCATGGTGAAAGCGAAAAATATTCAACCCAAGCGCTCGCCACGTAACAAAGCGCCGGGGATCTATTTTGATCCAGAAGCCTACGCGAAAAGCATTCCGCGCCTGTTTGATCATCTGCGCAATAAGCTGGGTTTCAGCGTGGAGCTACTCCATGATGCCCATGAACGTATTACCCCAATTAACGCGATTCATATGGCCAAAGCGCTGGAGCCTTATCAGCTTTTCTTCCTTGAAGATCCGGTGGCCCCCGAGAATACCGAGTGGCTGAAAATGTTGCGCCAGCAATCTTCCACGCCGATTTCAATGGGCGAGCTGTTCGTCAATGTGAATGAGTGGAAGCCGTTGATCGACAATAAACTGATTGATTACATCCGCTGCCACATTAGCTCGATTGGCGGTATCACACCGGCGAAAAAAATCGCCATTTACAGTGAATTAAATGGGGTTCGCACCGCCTGGCACAGCCCCGGCGATATTTCACCGGTTGGGGTTTGCGCCAATATGCATCTGGATCTGAGCTCACCCAACTTCGGCATTCAGGAATACACGCCAATGAATGATGCGCTGCGTGAGGTATTTCCGGGCTGCCCTGAGGTTGAGCAGGGCTATGCTTATGTTAATGATAAGCCAGGTTTGGGTATAGATATTAACGAGGCGCTGGCGGCGAAATTCCCCTGTGAGGGCGGCAATCCTGGCTGGACGATGGCCCGCACCCCGGACGGCACCGTCTGGCGTCCCTGAATAATCATGTGTTTTTGCAGAGGCTCAGCATTGAGCCTTTTGCTTATCACTCCTGTTAATGGCCGGGTCAGGCACCACCGAAACAGGCCGGCCAATGAAGGTTTATCGTGTTCAGAAAAAGATAAATAACAGGCCGGATAACGATGCTCTGTTTTTTCAGGTTATTCTGCGTGCTGGGTAAAATACGCTGACATACTTTTCCCCCAGGCAACACAATAATCCCTCCAGGCTAAGACGATTATTCTTCGGGTTTATTCACGATATTATTGTCTTCATCCATCTGGTAAGGCATATCCGCTTCTATTCCCCCCTTTCCGGTTTTGGCAACCACACTGGTGTAACGCTTTCCATCCCAGCAGCGAAAAATCAGGGTTGAATTTTCCCCGGCCGTCAGCGTTGAGCCATTGCTCCCTATCAGTTTGCTGCGGCATCCCGCAGTAAGAATGCTGTTGATGCCCGCCGTCAACTTGCTTCGATCTCCCGCCATGAGTATGCATTCATTACCTGCGGTCAGTTTGCTGCGATCGCCTGCGGTGAGATAACTGTTGTTGCCTGCCAGAAGCTTGCTGCGATCCCCGGCGGTTTGGGTGCTGTCTGCACCCGCGATCAGCTTGCCGCGCTCTCCAGCCATTTGCACACTGTCTGCCCCGGAGATTAATGTGCTGCGATAACCCGCCGTTTGTGAGCTGCCTTTTCCCGCAATCAGCATGCTGCGGTTGCCCGTGATCTGTGTACTTTCCGGGCCAGCAATCAACGAGCTTCGATGGCTGGCGATCTGATTACTGCCATATCCCGCCGTTAAGCTACTGCGTCTGCCGGAAATCAGGCTGCTTCCGTAACCGGCGGTAAGTACGCTGCGAAGCCCGCTGATTAACGTACTGCCATAGCCCGCCGTCAGGAAGCTACGAATACCGCTGGTCAGCGTACTGCCGTAGCCTGCAATCAGGGAGCTGTCTGCGCCCGCCGTTGAGGTACTGCCGTAACCTGCCGTCAGCGTGCTGCTGTGTTCTGCCGTTTGCGTGCTGCCATAACCGGCTGTCAGCGTGCTTTGATAACCGGCAGTCTGGGTGCTGCCGTAACCGGCAATCAATGAGCTGTCATAACCGGCCATCGAGGTACTACCATATCCGGCAGTCAACGAACTCTCTTCCCGGGCAGTCTGCGAACTCCCGTAACCGGCCATCAGTGTACTTTTAAAACTGGCTGTCTGGGTGCTGCCATAACCGGCAATCAGCGAACTCTCATAGCCTGCCGTCGAGGTACTGCCGTAGCCGGTCGTGAGATCGCTATTCTCCTGCGCCGTCTGGGTACTGCCATAGCCCGCCGTCAGAATGCTGTTGTAGCCCGCGGTCTGGGTGCTGCCGTAGCCCGCAATCAGCGAACTGTCTGCACCCGCCGTCGAGGTGCTGCCGTAGCCTGCCGTCAGATCGCTGCGCTCCTGCGCCGTCTGGGTACTGCCGTAACCGGCTGTCAGAATGCTGTGATAGCCCGCGGTCTGGGTGCTGCCGTAGCCCGCAATCAGCGAACTGTCGTAACCCGCCGTCGAAGTGCTGCCGTAGCCGGTCGTCAGATCGCTCTGCTCCTGCGCCGTCTGGGTACTGCCGTAACCGGCGGTCAGGATGCTGTTGTACCCGGCAGTCTGGGTGCTGCCATAGCCCGCAATTAATGAGCTGTCGGCACCGGCGGTTGAGGTGCTGCCGTAGCCGGTCGTCAGATCGCTGCGCTCCTGCGCCGTCTGGGTACTGCCGTAACCGGCGGTCAGGATGCTGTTGTACCCGGCAGTCTGGGTGCTGCCGTAGCCCGCGATTAATGAGCTGTCGGCACCGGCGGTTGAGGTGCTGCCGTAGCCCGTCGTCAGCACACTCTGCTCGCGCGCCGTCTGGGTACTGCCATAGCCCGCCGTCAGGCTGCTGTGATAGCTGGCGGTCTGGGTGCTGCCGTAGCCTGCAATGATTGAACTGTCGGCACCCGCCGTGCCGGTACTGCCATAACCCGCGGTGAGGTCACTGCCTTCTCGCGCCGTCTGGGTACTGCCGTAGCCCGCCGTCAACACACTGTTGTAGCTGGCGGTCTGGGTACTGCCGTAGCCCGCAATCAGCGAGCTGTCGGACCCGGCGGTTGAGGTGCTGCCGTAGCCGGCGGTGAGATCGCTGCCCTCCTGCGCCGTCTGGGTACTGCCGTAACCGGCTGTCAGGATACTGTTGTACCCGGCGGTCTGGGTGCTGCCATAGCCTGCAATCAGCGAGCTGTCGGCACCTGCCGTAGAGGTACTGCCGTAGCCTGTCGTCAGCACACTCTGCTCACGCGCCGTCTGCGTACTGCCGTACCCCGCTGTCAGGCTGCTGTTATAGCTGGCTGTCTGAGTGCTGCCGTAGCCTGCAATGATTGAACTGTCTGAGCCCGCCGTGCCGGTACTGCCATAACCGGCGGTGAGGTCGCTGCCTTCTCGCGCCGTCTGGGTACTGCCGTAGCCCGCCGTCAACACACTGTTGTAGCTGGCGGTCTGGGTACTGCCATAGCCTGCAATCAATGAACTGTCTGACCCGGCTGTAGACGTACTGCCATAACCGGTGATGAGGTCGCTTTCTTTCTGCGCGGTCTGCGTACTGCCGTAACCCGCCGTCAGCGTGCTGCTGTAACCCGCAGTCTGGGTACTGCCATAGCCCGCGATCAATGAACTTTCATAACCGGCAGTCGAGGTACTGCCATAACCGGCGGTGAGATCGCTGCCCTTCTGCGCGGTCTGGGTGCTGCCGTAACCCGCCGTCAGCGAGCTGTCTTCGCCCGCCGTCTGGGTACTGCCGTAGCCCGCGATTAATGAACTGTCGGCCCCCGCCGTGCCGGTGCTGCCGTAACCGGCGGTGAGATCGCTGCCCTTCTGCGCGGTCTGCGTACTGCCGTAACCCGCCGTCTGGCTGCTCTCTTCCCCGGCCGTCTGGGTACTGCCGTAGCCCGCGATTAATGAACTGTCGGACCCCGCCGTACCGGTGCTGCCGTAACCGGCGGTCAGATCGCTGCCCTTCTGCGCGGTCTGCGTACTGCCGTAACCCGCCGTCAGCGAGCTGTCTTCGCCCGCCGTCTGGGTACTGCCGTAACCGGCGATCAATGAGCTGTCATCCCCCGCCGTGCCGGTGCTGCCGTAACCGGCGGTGAGATCGCTGCCTTTCTGCGCGGTCTGCGTGCTGCCGTAACCCGCCGTCTGGCTGCTCTCTTCCCCGGCCGTCTGGGTGCTGCCATAGCCTGCGATCAACGAACTGTCGGACCCCGCCGTACCGGTGCTGCCATAACCGGCGGTGAGATCGCTGCCCTTCTGCGCGGTCTGGGTGCTGCCGTAACCCGCCGTCAGCGAGCTGTCTTCCCCTGCCGTCTGGGTACTGCCGTAACCGGCGATCAATGAGCTGTCATCCCCCGCCGTGCCGGTGCTGCCGTAACCGGCGGTGAGATCGCTGCCTTTCAGGCCGGTCTGCGTACTGCCGTAACCCGCCATTTGACTGCTCTCTTCCCCGGCGGTCTGGGTGCTGCCGTAGCCTGCGACTAATGCGCTGTCTGCCCCCGCCGTACCGGTGCTGCCATAACCGGCAATTAATGTGCTGTTATCGCCCGCCGTCTCGGTACTGCCATACCCGGCGATCAGCTGACTCTGATGCGTGCCGCTGAGCGTACTGCCATAGGTTCCGATTTCAATTTTTTGCGTCGGCTGAGTGCTGCCTGATTCGATGGTTGCATCAATATCATCGACTACGGGCAGCGATCGCTCCCCTGCCTTTATTTCTGAAGCGACATCAGGAATAACCGATCCGGCCTGCGTTTCCGTACTGGCAATATAATCAGCGTGATGGTGCAGGATAAATTGCATTGCACTGGTTTTCGTTCCGACGTGAAGAACCTCAGCACGGGGAAATTTAACCCAGCCATGGGTTTCTATCGCGATACATTCATCGAAAGGGACTTCAGCGACAACCCACCTGGCATCGGCATGCAGGCTTAGCGGTGAATCCGATCCTTTTCCCCAGGCCAGTCCCGTCAGCCCGTTCTCAAAGCCTTTGACAGGCTTCCAGTATTTGCACTCCACGATACCGCTCAAGGGCCAGATGATTCCGCCGTGATCGGCCATATTATTAGCACAGGTACGCAATATTAAAATCTTGTCATCTTTCATGTCTAAACCTTCATTTCATCAGGGCATCAAAATAGTCTTACTCCTGTAGTTAAAAAAGGACCTAATTATAATTATTTAAATATCGCCTAACTCACAGATATTAATTCGATCATGAAATATTAATAAATAATAAATTATCAATACTTAATTTTCAGGATCAAAATAATAACTACATAATAGAATTAAACACTGATAACTCTTTATTTTTTTGAAAAACAAAAACAGAAAAAATATACGAATTACCCAATTAAATGACTGGTTTTGAGAGTGCAGGCAATTAATTATAATTATTAATTACAGTAGTAAGCTATTTATATCCGGGAGAGAGGGACAGTATAAAATGCGGCATCTTGATGCGTCAGGAGGGATTTTTAACCTTGAGAATCTTTCAGGCACCATCCCGCGCTGAAAATCGGGATGGTGTAAACCGTGAATAGCCACGTTTCACTGAGCGAACGGGATCAGAACTCAACGTCTTCCAGACTGAAGAATTCGGTCTGATCATTATAAGAGAAGATCTCCGCATAGCGGCCCCAGTTGATCACGCTGTCCAGGGTCTCTTTGGCGGCGCTGTCAGCCAGCGAGTCTTCCAGCTCCTGCTCAAAGCGCACGCGCGGTGCACGATGGCCCGGGCGCTCATCCAGAACAGTTTTAATCAAGGCCGCCAGCGGTACATAACGCAGCAGATGATCGGCAAACATGATTTTGCGCTGCTGCGTATCCGACTCGGCAAAAACCCGGGCGGGCGGTGTCAGAAAAATGTCCCCTTCCCGCACGTCGGCAAAGCCCAGCGACTGCAGCACCTCGGCTATCGGGAACAGCTCATCCACCTCCAGATGCAGCGAACGGGCCACATCTGGCATGTCTGCACGACCGTGATAGGGCGCGGCCGCGAGGGTTTCAATCAGGCCGGCCATCAGGTTAGTCGATACGTGAGGCAGACGTGTGCCCAGCCTGAGGCTCTTTTTCACGTTATCGCTGGTTGGTCTGGCCGTCATCTGGGTGTACACATCATCGACCAGACGACGGAACGCGGGGTCCAGGCGATTGCGGGGATGACCAAAAGGAACCTTGATTTCCGCGACCACACGTCCGGGGTTAGACGACAGCACCAGGATACGGTCGCACATAAAAACAGCTTCTTCGATGTTGTGGGTGACGATAAGCACCGACTTCATCGGCATCTGGCCTTCGTTCCACAAATCGAGTAAATCGGTACGTAACGTTTCGGCGGTTAATACGTCCAGCGCGGAGAAAGGCTCATCCATCAATAACAGGGTGGGATCGACCACCAGCGCGCGCGCAAAGCCGACACGCTGGCGCATCCCGCCGGACAGCTCGCGCGGATAGGCGTTTTCAAAACCGTCCAGACCGATCAGGTCGATGGCCGCCAGCGCGCGTTTCCTGCGTTCCGCTTTTTCCACGCCCAGCGCCTCAAGGCCAGCTTCCACGTTTTGCAGCACCGTCAACCAGGGAAACAGCGCAAAGGTCTGAAACACCATTGCGACGCCTTTGGCGGGCCCGTTGAGCGGCTTGCCCAGATACTCGACTGAACCGGAACCCGGCGTAATCAGGCCAGAAATGATGCGCAGCAGTGTCGATTTTCCTGAACCGGAGCGGCCCAGCAGAGCGACAATCTCCCCTTCCTGCAGGGTGAGATTGACGTCATCGAGGATCAGCACTTCGCCATGCGTTTTATCGTAACCGTGCTTAATGCCTTTTACCGACAGGACCGCTTTGCGCCCTTCTGGTTTTCTGTTCGACACGTCTGCGTTCAGTGTGGATGGGTTGTTTAACATCAGGTGTCCCTTAATTAGCACGGAATTTTGATTCGGCGTACACGTACAGTGGTCGCCACAGCAGACGGTTGAACAGGGTGACAAACAGCGACATCACCGCGATCCCCAGAATGATTTTGGGAAAGTCGCCGGCGGCGGTTTTTTGTGCAATATAAGCACCTAAACCGTGCGCCGTGACCTGAGTATTTCCCCACTGCACGAATTCAGACACGATGCTGGCATTCCACGCGCCTCCGGAGGCGGTAATCGCCCCTGTAATGTAGTAAGGAAAAATGCCGGGTAACATCACCTGACGCCACCATTGCCAGCCGCGGATATGAAAGTTCGCTGCGGCCTCTTTATAGTCATTGGGAAACGCCGTGGTCCCCGCCACGACGTTGAACAGAATGTACCACTGGGTGCCCAGCACGATGAGCGGTGACAGCCAGATGTCCGGATTAAGATGGAAATGCACAATCATAATCACGAATACGGGAAACATCAGGTTTGCCGGGAAGGCCGCGAGGAACTGGGCGACCGGCTGGATTTTCCCCGCCAGGGCAGGCCGCAGGCCGATCATGACGCCCAGCGGCACCCATACCAGCGACGAAATCAGGATCAGTATCGTCACACGTAATAAGGTAATCAGCCCCAGCGTAAAGACGTGTTTCACCTCATCGAGCGTGACGCCGAGTTGAACATAGGTGATGACCCGGTAAACCACATACAGGGTCAGTAAGATCACAAAGGCACCCCAGACAATATCACCCCACCGCGAGGCGCGTTGCGTACGGCTCTCAGCACGTACCGGTCCCCTTGCTGGCCAGCGCCACGAGATACGCGCCAGCGCTGACAGCAGCAGCCGTAATGGCGTAAAGATTTGGTGAATCAGACGCGTCCTGCGCATCAGGTCACGCACCCATGATGTGGGTGCATTGCCTGAACGCGTGTTTTCCATACGGAATTTATCCGCCCAGGCGACCAGCGGCCTGAACAGCAGTTGGTCATAAGCCAGAATCACAATCACCATGGTCAGTAATACCCAGCCCACCGCGTGAATGTCTTTATGCAGAATAGCCTGCGCCAGGTAGCCACCCACGCCGGGCAAGGTAAAGGTGTTATTGCCCACGGTAATCGCTTCAGAGGCGACAATAAAGAACCAGCCGCCTGACATCGACATCATCATGTTCCAGACCAGCCCTGGCACGGCAAAAGGCGCATCCAGCTTCCAGAAACGCTGCCATCCGGTCAGATGGAAGCCGCGCGACACTTCAACCAGGTCGGCTGGCACCGTGCGTAGCGACTGATAAAAGCTAAAGGTCATATTCCAGGCCTGACTGGTGAACAGGGCAAAGATGGCCGCCAGCTCAACGCCCAGCACCTGCCCCGGAAAGAGCGCAATAAAGAAGGTGACAGTAAAGGAGATGTAGCCCAGCACCGGCACGGACTGCAGGATATCCAGAATGGGCACCAACACTTTTTCAGCGCGACGGCTTTTGGCGGCCAGCGTGCCGTAAATCAGGCTGAAGACCAGTGAAGCCAGCATCGCCACCAGCATGCGCAAGGTGGTGCGCATGGCATATTCTGGCAGATTAGAAGGATCGAGCGAGATCGCCTGCGTTTTTAAACTGTCTATCGGCATCAGCGTTTGATGAAAGCCCACCGCCACCATCGCAATCAGGCAGATAATCAGGGGAAAAGCCACGGCATCCCAGACGTTAGGCAATAACCGTCTGTTGGCCGCCAGCATGGTGAATCGGAAGTTCATGAACCCTCTCTTCTTTTCATCACGGGAGCGACTGAATTATTTCAGGTGAGGGATTATCAGGCAGGATTATTAAACGTATGCTCACCTGATGACGGGGTTTTTGTTAATTTTTTATGAAGGCAAAACCCCGATCTGATCGCTCATCCCCAAATGCATTAGTTTCCCATCAAAAACCGGCCCGGCAATGTCGTCAGGACGCCTTCAAACATCCAATGCCTACTGAAGCATAGAGTAGATTTATTGCTATAAATAAAACACGCGACGGCGCTACTAACGGCGATGGCGAATTTATCATGCCCTGTCACATAAGTTTCTGGCAGGTGAGCGTCCTGCTTGTGAGATGACAATCAGGAAGAGAGTGGCATAAAAGCATTAGAAAAGTTAAACAAGATGATGATTTCGTGCAGGCGGCTTAACGAAGGCGCTGAGTCAGGATCAACACGGTTGCTCTCAAAACGGATGCCTGGTCACTCACGCAACGTCTGTGCTTTGCGGCAGCAAGACGGCTCGGGAAGGGGAAAACATCTCACGCTGCTGATGCTGAGCGATTGCAACGTGAATATTCAGATCGGGTTCGTGCCACTAAAATGGGTACAACCGTTGAAAGAAACGCGCGTTCAAGACAGGAAACCACGGGATGGGTGTTTCTTTGATTTATTGCGAAAGGCGAACCGGTAAACGGAGATTCCCTGCCCGAAATACAGGCAGGGAAACGGTTTTTAGTTATGTACTTTAACTGGCGTACATTTTGGCACGGTGACGACCGGTTCCTGGCCCAGGATGCCGGGGATCATCTGAGACTGACAGTCAAAAATACGGCCTTTATCTGTGGTTGCACGATAAGACAGCATTTGAGATCCCAGTGTATCTGGTTTTGTCGCGGACACGTTGGTTACGGTCAGCTCATCAGAAGAACTCAAACCCAGCATTTTTGCTGTCTCGGTCTGAAGGGGAGGAATGGCGTCATTAGAAGACATCGTGCTACAGCCACTCAGCGCAAGGAGAGCAAAAGCAACAAGTACCCTGTTTTTCATGATTTTATTTATCCCAAATAAATGTAAAAGGAGAGGTTAAAAAAACTCAAGCATTTGATTAATTCCTGCACGATAGTTTTAAACCTTTCCGCCACATTAAAGCAACAAATTATGTCGCTTTGGTGCTACGCGTTTTGTTGATAAAACGGATATAACCTGGCTGACAGCGCATAAGTCGCGGCATGAAAAGGTTGCATTGTCATGAAATGTAAAGCAGGGTTAATCACTTGATAAGCCACAAACTTCTTACAGAGGGATGGCTGGCATGGATGGCGACATCGACACATTGATGGCTCTAATGGATCATTAAGACTATTCCTAATTAATTCGTTTCCGCTGCGCTTTACCCTTGACGCTTCATAACCCGGTCATCATCAGCAAGGAGTGAGCTAATGGCCTTATCAGAATCCTATTCAAATAACCTTCCGGATTACGGCCTTGGCCGACGGATGGGCCTGGTGTCCGCAGATGACATTGATTTCACCGCCCTGGCCAATCGTCTGGATTGCACGCGCGATTTTAGTCAGGTGGGCATCATCTATTCCGATGGCCGCGAACAATGGCTTGTTCGCCCTTCTCGCCGCTACGCTTCGCCAAACCGAAGTAGTGTGAGTCATGTGGTGATTACTAAGGTCAATGCCACTACGCCGCAGGTAGCAGCGAAGTCACTCACGGATACGCTGAGTAAGCCTTCTTTGGCGAATGAGATTACGTCGACGGCGTTTTCATGTGGGGCAGCTGTGGCGACAGCATTTCTCGCCATCGCAGCAGGAAGCACAGTACCATTAACAGCAGGAGCAACTGGCGTTGTTGCCGGGATAATCGCCGCTGGAACCTTTGCAACTGTAGGTCAGTGTTTAAATGGTGGAGCCCGACTATTGTTAATCAGTGCAGGAAATGAAGAAAGCGTCAGTTGGATAGATAGTCAAGGTTGGTACTCAGCAACTTGTACCGCTTTAGATGTGATTTCTTTAGCAGGTGCAGGCGCAGGACTAAAAAGTATTTTTGATACTTACAAACTGATGAGGGGTGCTTCATCCGCACGCGCAATCGAGTGGTTGAAAACGTTGAGCAGAGCAGAGAGAAAGCGAATTACTCAAGAGATCATCCGTATTCAAAACCCGGGTATTTCAAATTCTGGCATCAAAGCCATTATGCAAATGGGCGGATACCCTAAGCGTTTTCCCACTGAAGCATTGCAGAAATCACTACAAAAAGAGTTAGCTAACGCCATTATTAATACCTCTGCATTTGTCGGCAGTGCCTTGACAGGGACCATTCGTAATCCACAGAACATATCACAGTCAGGAAAATATATTATAGGATTACTCCAGTCATTTAATGCTACAGGGGTTAATTGATACACATGCTGAAAAAGCTCAAAAAAACGCTGACCCTAAGCGAAATTTATAACAAAAAAATTGATACATCTGATATTGCCAAACTGGAATTAATAAAAGATGAAATGATTGACGAGATGAAGAAACCTGTCGGTTGGCACACAATGGGCGTTCCACTTGTTGCAAGTTGCTTTCTGGCTTTATTTAGTTTTATTATTCCTCAGGTCTCGTTTTGGAAAGGCATTTATGCACTAATGGGATGGCCACAATATGCTTTAATGATTGGCATTATGGTTTCAGCATTTTCCTATGCGTTCCTCATTGTTCTTTCATTATTTTTTGTGGCAAAAGGCAGTTATCTTTTTTTAAAATTCCACTTAGTTATTCTTTCGATAACAACATTATCTTCTTTGCTCTTCATCATTTATTGTTTTTTTTCGGCATTAGCAGACTCAGACGTGCATGTATTACTATTTGGTCTTTCATTTGCGGGAGTTTTTGCTGTATACCTTTCCTTTAAGTGTCTGGATACTAGCATTTTTTACCGCATGATTGCCTACTGCTTGCACAATCGCGCATGGCGTAAGCAAATTGAAATGCAAAGAAAAAAACCACACCTCGTAAAGTAAAAAGTTTATAGCAACTAAATTGTACAATTTACAGCCTCGTTTCGAGGCTTTTTTGTTTAAATATACGATCCGTATTGTATTTGATTAAATCGATATATCCTTTTTTAATGAAAAATGCACAGGGAGGGCTTTGACAATCATGCTTAATCATTTGAAAAGTTCATTAGCGCTCAGTAAAAAAGTCACCGTACAAATTATCCAGGCTAATGACGAACAGCTTGAATCCATTAAAGATGAGATGACAGATGAGATGGACGTGCCGATTGGATGGCATACTATGGGTCTTCCACTGATAGCAAGTGTCATGCTCACATTGATAAGTTTTTCTCTTCCTCAAATCTCTCTCTGGCATGGCATTTCAAATTGGATGAACTGGTCAGAACATGCTTTTTTGACAGGAACAATAATCACAGATTTTATATATTGCATCATCATAAACCCTTTAATGATTCTGATAGCAAGAGGGCAATACTGGGCACTTAAAAGCTATGTTTACTTAACCTTTAGCACTACCGTGTTAGTCGTGCTATTTTTTATATATACCACATTTGGCATGTTACTCGGTGCAGAGATAAAAACCACTCATTTGGTAGCCTCAATCATTGGAACCATTTTAATTGCATTGAGTTTAAGATGTCTTAACAGCATGATTTTTTATCGCATGATTGCCTACTGCTTGCACAATCGCGCATGGCGTAAGCAAATTGAATCAGAACGCAAGCACGCGTCGTAAGCAGGAAGTTTACATTAATCAGATTAAACGATCTCAGGCCTTTTCCCAGGGCCTGATTAAAAAACCTTAGCAAACGCTGAGTACAAAAAATTATAATATTCAACCCGTAACAAGATACACACCTGTTAAATTAACCTCATTATAAATCCTTTAAGTTAAATTAAAATAAGACTGAAAGCCTCAATATTTAACACAATATTCCGTTTTGCTGACCTGACTGAGCCCGGCATGCGTCGGGCTTTCTTCGCTCACCAATCACCGCTACACCGCCAGCCGGGCCATACGCCGGGCAGTTAGTCATCCTGTGCCCGGCGACGGTTTATCCCTGCAGTTTTCTCAGGCAGCGATCCATGGCACTGACCACCCAGTCGATATCGCCCGTCTGGAAACAGAGCGGCGGTCTGATCTTCAGCACGTTGCCGTAAGGCCCGGCGACAGACGTCAGCACACATTCCTCGCGCAGCGCCTCAACCAGATCGAGCGCCAGCCTTTTGTCTGGCTGCTTAGTTTCTCTGTCCGTGACCAGCTCAAAGCCGATAAACAGGCCTGCGCCGCGCACGTCGCCTATGCAGGCATAACTATCCTGAAGCGACTGCAAGGCCGATAACAAGGCTTGCCCGGTTTTCAGGCTGTGTGCCTGAAGTGCCTCCTGCTCAATCACATCCATCACCGCATGCGCCGCCGCCATCGAAACCGGATTGCCGCCAAACGTATTGAAATACGGCAGCGAATCACTGAAGGCCGCCATAACCGGCGCTTTCGCCATCAAACCGGATACGGGAATACCGTTACCCATCGGCTTGCCCGTCGTTACCACGTCGGGCACCACGCCGTGGCGCGCAAATCCCCAGAATGCTTCCCCCGTGCGGGCAAAACCGGGTTGAACCTCATCGGCAATAAAAATCCCGCCGTTTTGATGAACCACTTCAATCGCCTGCTTTAAAAAGCCAGGCTCGCCGGGCAATACCCCGTCAGAAGAGAAAATCGAATCGGCCAGGAACCCCGCAAACTTGATACCGTGCGCGGCCATATCATCGATCTGTTTCTGAATTTCGTGGGCAAACCAGGCACCCTGATCGGCAGGCTGAATGCGATAAAAATCGGGCGATGCCACCAGTCGGGTATGCGATGACAGCGGCTGACCGCTGCCCAGTGCCGGTGATACACCGGACGTCAGCGCACTGGTACCGTGATAGGCCTCTTTCGAAACGATAATGCCCGTGCCGCCGCTCCAGGCGTGCGCCATGCGTATTGCCAGATCGTTCGCCTCGGAACCCGTACACATGTACATAGCCCGATCGATGGCCGTCGGCATCGTTGCCAGAATTCGTTCGCTATATTCCAGGATAGACTCATGCAGATAGCGCGTGTGCGTATTCAGCCGCATCATCTGCTGATGCACGGCCTCCACAACCGCCGGATGGCAGTGGCCGATGCTGGCGACGTTGTTATACATATCCAGGTACTGGTTACCCGCCTGGTCCCAGAGATACTGACCCTGTCCCCGCACCAGATGCACGGGATTACGATAAAACAGCCGATACGACTCGCCCAGCACCTTACTGCGTTTATCGGTTAACTGGCGAATCGCCGGGGCCAGCGCTTCCGCGTTCTCTGCACGAAAGCTGTTGGTATCCATAATGGTTGAACGTACCGTCATCATTGCTCCTCAGGTTCAATGCAGACGCTGGCGCACATCAGTGCGCGGCAGCGCCTGTCTGCGTTAGTCGATCTCCGCCGCGACAGAGGTTTGCGCGATCGTGCCGCGCCGGGAGTGGGTGGTCAGAAAATAGAGGTAACCCACGACCATAAAGGCCAGGAACAGCGCGCCAATCTCTGGGTTAAACCACAACATCGCCGCCAGGCAGATCAGCGAGCCGCACAGGGCAATCGCGGGGATAACCGGATAACCCGGCGCGCGGTAGCTGCGTTCCAGCCCGGGGGCCGTGCGACGCAGCTTAAACAGGCTCAGCATGCTCATGATGTACATCACAATCGCACCAAATACCGACATGGTGATCATGGCAGCGGTCAGGCTCATCCCCTGAAAGCTGATACCGTCAGAAAAAATGGCCAAAATCCCTACCACGCCACCGGCCAGAATCGCACGGTGCGGTGTGTTAAACCGCGACAGCTTCGCCAGAGCGGGCGGCAGATAGCCTTCACGGGCCAGCGCAAAGAACTGGCGCGAATAGCCCATGATGATGCCGTGAAAACTGGCAATCAGACCGAATAAGCCAATCCAGACCAGCATGTGCATCCAGCGCGAATCATTACCGACCAGCATTTTCATCGCCTGCGGCAGCGGATCGTTGATGCCCGATAATGTACGCCAGTCGCCTGCACCGCCCGCAAACACCATCACGCCAATCGCTAAAACCACCAGCGTTAAAATGCCGCTGATATAGGCGCGAGGAATAGTGCGGCGCGGGTCTTTTGCCTCTTCTGCCGCCATCGCAACGCCTTCAATCGCCAGAAAGAACCAAATGGCAAAGGGAATCGCGGCAAACATGCCGGACACAGAAGCCCCTGAGAAGGTTTCTTGTCCTGCCCAGCCGTGGGCAACAAAATTCGCCAGACTAAAGCCGGGTGCCACAACGCCCATAAAGACCAGCAGCTCAATCACGGCAAGCAGCGTGACCAGTAACTCAAAGGTGGCAGCGATGCTGACGCCGACGATATTCAGCCCCATAAACACCAGATAGGCGCACACGGCGATAAGCTTTGGATTGATCTCCGGAAACTGTACATTGAGATAGGCACCGATCGCCATCGCAATAGCGGGAGGCGCAAACACAAACTCGATCAGCGTAGCGATACCGGCAATCAGCCCGCCGGTGTCACCGAACGCCCGGCGGCTGTAGGCAAACGGGCCACCTGCCTGAGGAATGGCCGTTGTCAGTTCGGTAAAGCTGAAGATAAAGCAGGTATACATGACGGCAACAAAAAACGTCGTAACCAGAAAGCCCAGGGTGCCAGCTGCGCCCCAGCCGTAGCTCCAGCCGAAATACTCACCCGATATCACCAGCCCCACGGCGATGCCCCAGAGTCGCAGGGTGCCCAGGGTGGGTTTCAGTTTCTCTTTCATCACTGCGTTCCCCGTCTGTGTTAATGGAAAATAGGCTGCACAAAAGCTGTCGGGTAGATGATGGACACAGTGAGGAGGGAAAAACTTGACCGCAGAAAACAGAACGCCGTGATTTAAGGTCAACTTGCCCCAGGCCAGGCCGTCAGGTGCCTGCCAAAGTCAATTTTCCTCTGCTTTCAGGTCAAGCGTGCAGGCAGGGTTCAGCGCCATGCTGACTCCACACGCAGAAACCTGGGAGCCGGACATGAGCATTAAACAGTATGACACGCTGAGTAACGACACCATCCTTCAGCTTGCCCACCGGGCATTAATAAACTATCCCGCCTGTTCGCAGGCAGAGGTCAGGCTGCTGTGCCGCTCGGAAAACGCCACGCTTTCTGTCAGCACGCCGCAGGGCCGCTATGCGTTACGGATTCACCGCGGCGATTATCACGCGAAGCAGGATATTGAAAGTGAACTGCTCTGGCTGGACGCACTTCAGGCGGCAGACATTATAGTGCCCGTCGCTGTAGAAGATCGGCAAGGTGAACGCATTCAGATCCTGCCGCTGCCCGACGGTGGCGAACGCTATGCGGTGCTGTTCCACTGGATAGAGGGCGATATGCTGACCGACAGCGTCGATCCGGCAGCGTTTCGCCAGTTAGGTGCCATCACTGCCCGTCTGCACCAGCACAGTCGGCAATGGCAAAAGCCGCAGGGATTTCGCCGCATTATCTGGGATCACCATACGATGGTTTCTCCGTCCGGCCATTGGGGAGACTGGCGTGACGTAGCAGGCTTACCCGCCGCCGAGCACGCGGTAGTGGAAGAAACACTGGAACATGTGCGCCGCCAGATGATGGATTTTGGCCAGTCACCCGCGCGCTATGGGCTGATTCATGCAGACCTGCGTCTGACAAACCTGCTGGTAGATAAAGGTGAAACCCGGGTGATCGATTTTGATGATTGCGGCATGGGCTGGTACTTACACGACCTTGCCGCCGCGATCAGTTTTGTTGAACATCATCCGAGCGCGCCCCAGTGGGTAGAAAACTGGTTAAAGGGATATGAACAGGTCGCGCATATCAGCGATCAGGAACTGGCGATGATCCCGGCCATGCTGATCCAGCGGCGCATCCAGCTTACCGCCTGGGTGGCTTCCCACCGTGAAACCGAGATGGCGCGCAGCCTGGGTCACCAATGGGCCAGCCACACCGTGCGGCTGTGTCATCGTTATCTTGAGGGCGCTGCGCTGCCGATTGGCGTTTAACGCACCGCCGCAGTGCCTGATTGCGGTGCAAAAATAAAAGCGCACCGGGTAAGCGGTTGTTATCACGGATATTCCAGCTGGTATGTTTTTTGCAGAATAACAAGACGTTCACTTTTTGCGGAAAACAAGATGACCATCAGAGTTCCAGAAGCCGCTTTAACGGCCATCTCCGGCGCAGGCAGTGGCCATCGCGGTGTGTTATCCGCCGCCGCAACGGGCTTAGGCGAATTTATCAATGCACAGGGCGGCGATGTCGATCGCATTTTCGGGATCAGCGGGATCGATCCCGATACGCTCGCCTGCCCCACGCTGAGTCTGGATTTGGTCAGCTACTGCCGGGTGCTGGAGGAAGCCGCAAGCCAGGCCGGCGTGGACAACTTTGGTCTGCAGTACGGTCACCAGTTCCGGCCACAGTCCCTGGGGCTGATTGGCTATATCGGATTGTGTTCCGCCACGCTGGAACAGGCCCTGCATAATGTGGTGAATGCTTTTCCCTTTCACCAACACAACACCTGCATCCGGCTGACAGAACGCAGCGACTGCTGGCAACTGGACTATCAGGTACGTCATGGTGTGATCCTGATGCGCCGACAGGACGCCGAGCTGACACTGGGCATGTTCCTCAACCTGATCCGCCATGCCGCCGGTCGCCACTGGGCACCGCGCGAAGTGCATTTTGAGCATCCGCGTCCGGAGCACTGGCATGAACACTGCAAAGTGTTTGATGCACCGGTTTACTTCGATCAACCCTTTAACTCGATGATCATCGCGAAGGCGGATCTGAACCGAAAAATGCCGGATCATGATCCTATGCTGCTACTGGTCATGCAGGATGCCATCCGCCGGCTTAGCCCGCCCGTCGTTCGTCAGGATACCGTGAATCAGACCCGAACCGACATCCACCTTCAGTTACTGAACGGAGAGCCGTCGTTAGAAATCATTGCTGAAAAACAGGGCTTATCCGCCTGGTCGTTGCAGCGGCGCTTGCGCGATGAGCGCACCTGCTTTTCAGCACTGGTCGACAGCGTTCGCAAAGAGATGGCTACCCATTATCTGAAACAGCATCATCTTTCTGTTTCCGAGATGGCGCTGCTGCTGGGTTACTCTGAAGTGAGCGCCTTTTCGCGCGCCTTCCGCCGCTGGTTCGGTTGCAGCCCGCGCGATTGCCGTAAATCACAAGAGGGGCTGTTCTTGTAGGCATTAAATGAGGGCGATACGTGGCAGCACAGACGCTTTCCCTGCCCGGGCACCACCGGCGCAGATACGCCACAGGGTAAAATCTCCGCGCTGCTTTTTATCAATGGCAAAATGAAAAGCGCACCGACCAGCGCGTGTCCGATCGGTGCCCGATGCTGCCTTTCTGAATTAAGCGGTTTGCCAGCGTCCGTACACCGTCGGCGCCATCATCACCACCTTGTCATACCGCACACCGGCTATTCGGTAAACGGGTCAGCGCGCCAGAGACTGACACAACGTTATGTTCTGCTTTGCTGACGGGCAAAGACGTTACTGTGCCTTTCATTATCAGGCTGTGAGTCTTACTTCGGCTCATCAATAATCAGCAGCAACACCAGACCAATCACCGCGCAGATACCGAAATACGTAAACACTGAACTAAATTGCCCGGTTTTATCCAGTAAATAACCCGCTGCCATAGGTGATACAAAGCCGCCCAGATTACCGCCGCTGTTCACCAGTGAAATGGCGATAGGATAGTTTTTCCGGTCTACAACGCCCATTGGATAAGCGGTAAATGAAGGCCAGCCAATGTTGAGTAACAGCCCCACCATAAACAAGGCTCCCGCGACCATAGCGGTACTCTGCGGCACGTGAATCATCACCACCATCATAAGAATGGTCGCCAGTGCAGTGAAAATCATCGTGGGCTTACGACGTCGGCCAAAAATGTTGTCAGAGATCCAGCCACCAAAAATAGAGCCAATAAATCCGCCGATGAACGGCATGGCCGCGACGAAGCCCATTTTGACAAATGAGAAGCCTTTCTCATTCACCAGATAAGAGGGAATCCAGGTCAAAATGCCGTACATGATACTGACCATCATAAAATAGGCGATGGTGTTTCCCCAGACATTGCGCGAACGGAAAATCCTGGCGGCAGAATCAAGCGGCTTAATTTCCCTTACCCTGATGATTTTATCCAGTGTTGCAAACCGGCTATGTTGCACAATATTCTCAATAGTGACCTCATCACCGGACTCTGTTTCAGACGCACGGATATATTTCAGCTCACTGGGAGAAACAAATTTACTCTCTTCCGGTCTGGATTTGACCAGGAAATACCATATGACGGCCAGTAATAGCCCGGGAATGGCAAACAGGAAAAACACCCAACGCCAGCCAAAGGTTAAAGAGATCCACACCACTAAAGGCGGTACAAGGATAGGCGCAAACATGGTGGAAGCGATGTAGATCCCTGTTGCAGTCGCCTTTTCTTTTGGTGGAAACCAGTTGTTAATGGTTGATGTTAACCCGACCGGCGTTGGAGCTTCGGTAACCCCCAGGCCGAGCCGTAACCATTTGATGGAAAGCGCCGAAGACGCTGTACCGATTAACCAGGTAAAGGCCGAGAAACCGAGGATGGAAAGCGTGACAATCCCACGCACACCGCGTTTAGCCAGCAGGAAACCGGCTGGAATCTGGCAAATGGCATAACCCAGGAAGAACATACTCGCAATTTGACCTGCTTCGAAATTGGTCATATTAAATTCTTCAGTAATAAAGGGTAATACCGAACCTATATTTGAACGATCTGCATAATTCACGGCATAAACAGCAAAGATTAATGCCAGCACCACCCAGCGAAAATTCGTGGCGGGTTTTACCTGTGACAGAGAAGAGGTTTTCATAATTTTCCCTTTTGCAAAAGAAAAAATAAAGAGACGTTATAAATAACGATTCCTGTTTGGTTATTATTTTAAAAAAATTACAGTGTGTTTTTATTGCTCGCTAATGAATGCATGGTTGATTTAAGTATCGGGTAAAGTGAATCGTAAATACGGTAATGGTTGTGATAAAGGTCGATCAGTTTTTTATCATTACTGGGTTTAAAACTGGCTTCTTCCGTTTTTAATATCGGCAAGTCGGGATCGTTAATACCGCAAAAAAAGCCGGCCCCGGTTGCGCCTGTCATTGCCGCACCAAATGCTGCTGCATCACTGGTTTGGGCAAGGTTATATTCAATATGGAGGATATCTGCCTTTATCTGCGTCCATAACGCATTACGAGAACCGCCCCCTACACTTAAAATTTCATCAAGCCTGACGCCCCACTTTTCATAAGCGATTTCCAGGATCTGTTTCATGCCATAAGCGGTTCCCTCCATTGCTGCGCGGATTAAATCGTTTCGTTTGTGCGACAGTCTTAACCCCACCCAGGCGCCAGAAGCCCGCGTGTCCCATAAAGGGCTGCGCTCGCCCGCCAGGTAAGGAAGATAAATCAACCCGTTAGCGCCAGGCGCAGACATCGCGGCCAGTTTTTCCAGTTCGCCGATATCCTGCATTTCTGGCCACAAGGCCTGATTGAGCCAGCCAAAGGTGCCGCCGGTGGTGGACATTGCGCCATGGGCCAGCCACTGATTAGGCACAACGTGGTAACGATTCATGAAACGGCTGTCGAAGTTCGGCGTTTCAAGGCAAAACGTGATGACGCCCGAGGTGCCGGTCGACTCAAAGGCCGTCCCACCATCGATAAGCCCTACAGAAAAGGCCGCCGCCGCGGTGTCAGCAGAACCAAGAATAACAGGCACGCCTTCCATTAAGCCGGTTCTGTGACTGACGGCTGCAGTGATATGCCCCACAACCGACGTGCACTGGTAAATTGGCGGCAGGATGTTATGGTCAAACTTCCAAAACCTGAGAAGATCGCTCGACCATTTTGGTGCAGAAGACAACACCACCGCGCCAGAATAGGCCGCCTGCGTGGGATCGATACCCGTTTTCTTCGCACCGAGTTGCAGCGCAAGATAGCCGTTTAACAGCACGACATTGTGGACTTTTTTCATTAACTCCGGCTGCTCTTTCTGCAACCAGCCCAGCGTCCCCACCCAACAGGCAGAAGGTCCGGGGCTGTTATGCGTTAATGAACGGACATACTCTTTCTTGTCTCCCAGCGTTTGGTTAATAAACGCCTCTGAACGCCCATCCAGATAAGTGATCGCGTTACATACGGGCTTACCTTGTTTATCCAGCAAGACCAGTGTTGGACAAGCGACGGAGAAGCCAATCGAGACAATATGCTTTACTTGCGCCGTTACCTCTCTAATCGCGTCTTCAACCTGTAACCCGTATTCCTCAACGGCTATTTCATGGCTTAAGGCGGTTTTCGATATAATGGTGACATCACGTGCGGCCTTAGCCAGCAACTCTCCGTGAAAATTAAAAGCGCAAACTTTAACGCCACTGCTTCCCGCATCAATACCAAGAAAGGCTTTTTCCATCGCTATGACCTCCATTGGCTGACGTTAATCGTTATGAATAATGATCTTCACCGCATCGCCATTTTGCGCATGGCGGAGCGCTTCGTTTATCTCCGATAAGCTAAAACGGTGCGTAATTAAGGCTTCGACGTTTATTTGCCCCGATGAAATAAGCGCAAGGGCCTTTTCATAACCTTCGCGGCTGAGCGCACTGGCACCGGTAATCACCAGTTCGTTGTAGTGGATCAGATTGACATCAATATCGGCCGTATCATCTTTTGAGAAACCGGCAAACAGATTGGCTCGACCGCCTTTTCTCAGTAATGCCAGCGACGGATTAACCAGCGCGGGAATGCCGATAGCCATGATCACCACATCTGCTCCCAGCCCGGCCGTCTCAGACAGTACAATGGCCTTCAGGTCCTGCTGACTGGCGTCAACGGCCTGGGTGGCCCCGCATTTCAGGGCGACCTGACGTCTTTTTTCATTGAGATCGCTGACGATGATTTTCGATGCGCCTGACAGCTTCGCCAGCGCGACGTGCATCAGCCCTATTGGGCCTGCGCCCATAATGACCACCACATCCCCCAGATGGATACCCACGTTTTTCTGCCCGTTAATACAGCAGGCTAAAGGCTCTGCCAGCGCGGCGGCATCATAAGAGACGGTGTCGGGTAGTTTGAAAACATTGCCGGCCTCAAGGGCAATGGCCGGTATTTTGACGTACTCAGCGAAAGCCCCATCAAACTCGTAACCTATAGCCTGACGGTGCTGACAGACGTTTTCTTTTCCACTGCGACAATACAGACAGGAACGGCAAGGAATAACAGGATCAACAGCAATGCGATCCGAGAGCGCAAAGTGAGTGACATCCTGCCCGACATCAACCACTTCACCGGCAAACTCATGACCGATAACCGAAGGAAAACGTACCCCTTTTGTTTTTCTGCCGGTTATGATGCGGCTGTCTGTACCACAGATAGCCGCTGATTTAACACGCATGACCAACTCACCTTGCGCCGCTTTAGGTGCATCAACGTGAATCACTTCAAGTTTGTTGGCCTCAAATAGCACTGCTGCTTTCATACTGATTTCCTCATTTATGCTGTCGCGGACTTAGTTGCCGCCGGCTTGTTTGTAAACCGCGATCGCCTCGTCTACGCTGCAATCGTCATTAATCATGGCGTCCAGTGCGCGGACAACGGCGGTGGGGTTGTCGTGCTGCCAGACAAAGCGGCCATAGGTGACCCCGCCCACGCCGATATCCAGTGCTTTCCGGGTGTTGGTCAAAAAGCTCACCAGATCTTTACCCATGTCCCCACCGGCCAACGCCACCATTGCCGGACAGCACGCCACGACCTCTTTAAAGGTGTCAGCAGAACCGGACCACAGGGTTTTAATGATATCCACCCCCAGTTCAGCACCGGCGCGGACGCAGTAGGCCAGATTTTTGGCATCGAAGGGGTTATCTACCATCGGCCCTTTGGGATAGATGTGTGCGACAACCGGCAGCCCTGCCGAGCCTGCTGCTTTGGTGATCTGCCCCAGAAAGGTCAGTTGCCTGGCCTGTTCCGGCCCACCCAGAATGCAACCCACCGAGATGGCGTCTGCCCCAAAGCGAATCGCTTCGTCTACATCCGCAACGGGCGTATCAAACGCCTCGTGATAAGGAATGGAGTAACTGGTGGCTTTCATGATGATGGAGACATCGGAATCGGCATAAGGCGCAAAGGATTTTTCAATGATGCCTTTGTGCATCGTAATGGCATCGGGTTTACCGGCGACAACCTTGCCCATGACCTCGTTTATCGGGCCAATGCCAGGTAAAACGCCGCGTGTAATAGGATGGTCCATGGTGATGGCCAGCAGACGTCCTGATTTTTTATTTAGCAGTCGTTTTAAGCGGATTTCTTTTCCCAAAAACATAATTATTCTCCTGGTGTTTTATGTACTACGGGTTAACGATATTTATTGGTTTGCCACTCAGCCAGGCATTAATATTGTCGATGAGTTTGTCGGCTAATGATTGAATCGCTTCCTGGCTGGCCCATGAAATATGTGGCGTTAAGATAAAGTTCGGGAGTTGCGTGAGTTTCATGATCGGCGCGTCATTGTCTGGCGGCTCATGTTTTGCCACATCAAAAGCGGCCCCGGCAATACGCCGCGTCATTAATGCACGATATAAATCCTCTTCATTGACGATGCCACCGCGTGCCGTATTAATAAGCAGGACCTCAGGCTTCATGAGTGCAAACTCATTTTCGGTAATCATATTTTCCGTTGAGGGTAATAACGGACAATGAAGTGATAAGATGTCGCTGGTTTTCAACACTTCGTCAAAATCGGTATAAAGCGGCCCCATATTACTGACCCCTTTATACGCAGCAAAAAGCACCTTCATTCCCAGACTTTTCGCTATTTCGCCCACTCGCTTACCGAGTACGCCATCGCCAATAATGCCCAGAGTCGAACCGGCCAGATTTTTAATGCTGTAGTCGAAAAAACAGAACTGGCCTGCCTGCTGCCAGCGTCCTTTCTGCACGGCCTGATGATAGGCCGTAATGCTGCGGCGCAGGGCGAACAGCAAGGCAAAGGTGTGCTCAGGTACGGTATCCACCGCATAATCCCGAATATTCGCGACGGGGATATTTCTGGCTTTGCAGGCGTCGATATCAATTGCATCAAAACCTGTGGCAGCCACCGCAATAAATTTAAGATCCGGTGCCTGAGCGATCAGCTCTGACGTTAACTTGACTTTATTAGTAATGACCACATCCGCCTTTGCAATGCGTTCAGCGCATTGCTCCGGTGAGGTTCTTGCGTGCAAGATTAAATTATGCGCGCCATGAATCGTTTTTAACTTCACACTCCCGGGAAAGGTAGCGTAATCAAGAAAAACGATATTTTTATTGTCCATTGCATGAGCATCCTTTGAATGTCTTGATATTCAGCCATTATCCACACAGACATTCATCAGGCTATATGCAAAAAAACATAATAGTGCGCAATAATTATCATACTTCCTGTGTAATTAAACAAATCGCTGCGAGACTTCTCGCATAAACTTCGTTTTAATTAATTAAACCCGTAATAAAAAAAGAGGATCATTCGGTAAGGTTCGCTCGAATTTATCCTTTCTGTTTTTACCCGCCCTTCCCTTTTATTTAGCTGAACACGTTAATGGAATAGCCTGTTGGCCTCCGGTTGGCGGCTGCAATATTGCGTCAGCAAAGCGGGGGGCAGGAAAGCGGTATGAAAAGGCGGTAAAAAGGGGTGAGGACAGAGAGGGAACGTCACCCTGCTTTGGCAGGGCCGGGATGCATCAAGAGAGGCTATCAGCGTGCGGGCGGCCCGGGTAGTGAAGCGTGGGATTGCGCCGGGTGTGGCTGAAACGACCATTTCTGGTTAGCGGCTAAACGCGATGTTCAGCCCAATGCCTCAAAATTGATGGCGTCAAACAGGTAGCCCTGGAATGCCGCGGCATAGGGTTTAGCAAACTGAAAGTAAGTTTCCTGTTCAACGCCTTCTACAATAATAAACTGACAATAGTCTTTAATTTGCATCAGGGTATCTTTCCAGAGCGGGCTGTTATGGTGCTTCCAGAAAAAAAACTTATCGATTTTAACGGCCTCATATAATCCCTTTTGCAAACAGGGAAAATGGGAAGAGGCACTGCCAAAATCATCCAGCCATAAGGTGTAATGATTATATAACTTTCGCAGTAAGGGATTATTCAGCCCCTCCGCCAGATTGGGGAAGTCTTCTGATACTTCAATGCGCAGAAAAGAATGCGCTGTGGCGAGTTCGTAAATATCCCGTTCTTCCAGCAGCGCAAAAGCCATCTCTACATCGACATTGACAGAACACAGCAACTGGTGACTTTCAAAGAAATGTCTTTTTTTATCAATCAAGAACAACTGGTCTCTTAAGAGACTTATTTTCTGTTCTTTATGCATGTTATTTATATGGAAAAAAGGCGTCCCTGGTGCGGCAAATCGGGTTAAGACTTCAACGGCAATACGTTCAGATTTCAGGTTTACAATAGGCTCAGCAATGAACCGCCAGGCACGGTTGTTATTATCAAGATTCTGGATTTCCATTCCCATGCTCTGATTAACGGCATTAAAGTAGATCGATTATTGATCGTCGCCAGCTATCAATCAAATGAATTTTAACGGATTGGTCTATGATTAAACCTATCAAACTTTAAAAATCGATCGTTAAACCCTTGTTATTTAATGAAGACTCGAAAACTGAAAAACTCCAGTTACGTCTGGATCGTATTGTGGTCAGGTTATGCAGGCTCAGCCAGGATACCTTTATTAATTCCTTTCAGCGTACAAGGGAAAGGGGGAATACGGCTCAGGCCGCCGGTCATCGCCGCATTAAGTCCAGCGTAAAACAGATGAAACTGGCAGGCCGATGACGCCAGGATGCCAGGATGCCAGCGAAATGACAAAACAAGATTAAAAACGGTATTTGTAGAAAAGCGGCACCCCATGACGTTTTACGCCTTGAAACGCCGTTATTCAGGCGATACTGTTTGACCACCTGCCATCGTCATTTTCATTCAGAGCTGCCATGCGCCTCTCATTTTCTAAACTTGAACCTCATCATCTTAAAGAAATATATGAAATACGCTTTTCCGTAACGGAAAATCGCCTGCACGCGCATCAAATCCACTATTTACAGCGTGAACAAGCGCTCGACGATATTCGTCAGGGCGGCGGCTGGATTTGCCAGGTGGACGGTGAGTATGCCGGTTACGGGTTAGGGATCAATGCGCCCGAACCGCTTATTGGCGGGCTGTTTGTTAAACCTGAATATCAAAAACAGGGCATCGGGACACAACTGCTGAACGCTATCACACAGTGGTTTATCGATCAGGGCGCGGAGGCCATCGTACTGACCACCGATCCCGGCTCGAACGCGGAAGGGTTTTATCAGGCAAATGGTTGGGTCGCAGAAGGCAGTGATGCGTTTGGGCAGCGGGTGATGCGTAAGCGCTTACCGCGTGGCTGACATGATGCCATCCGCCGCCAACGAAACCGCAGCGTTCCCGCCGCGTTGGGGAGAATGCGCACAGGATGTCCTGCTCATCCTGTGCGCGGTCCGCGTTGAAGCCGGGATTAGTGCGACTGGGGTTTAAACAGCTGCTGCACAAACTCCACATATGCCGGTCGCCAGACGTCCATCTCATGCCCTAAGCCCGGATACTGGGTGTAATGGAAGGTTACGCCCTGCTTTTCCAGCTCGGTTTTGAGTCCGGCAATGTCTTTGCCTGTCACGATATCTTTATCGCCCACCACCAGCGTAAAGTTTTTCAGCTGCTTATTCACGGTCTGCGGCTGGCTCAGTTGGCGCGTCACGACCTCATTAGGCACGGTACTGGTGGTCACGCCGCTAAAACTGGCCAGCCAGCCAAAGTCGCTCAGGTGCGTCATGCCTGACACCAGCGCCTGATAGCCGCCCTGGGACAGCCCGGCAATCGCCCGGTCATCCGGTTTACGACTCACGGTAAAGCGTTTTTCCACCAGCGGGATAATGTCCTGCATTAACTCTTTATCCGCAGCGGCGGCATTGAGGGGATAAAAGTCTTTGCGACGATCCGCAGGTGGGAAGTTTTCAGGAATAGCCTGCACGATGTCGGTTTCGGTATCGGGCACCACCACCAGCATCGGCTTGATTTTGCCCTCTGCCAGCAGGTTGTCCATGATCTGCGGCAGGCGCAGTTGCGAAATGGCGGACAGCCCGGTATCGCCAAAACCGTGATAGAAGTAGAGCACCGGCAGCGGTTTATCATCGGCCTTGTAACCCGGCGGCGCCCAGACAAACACCTGACGTTCCGACTTCAGGGCGGTGGAATGATAGGTCAGGGTCAGCACATCGCCGTGCGGCACGTTGCGCTCATCCAGAATACTGCCCGGCACCAGAATCATACTGGTGTTCACCTGGCGCTGCGGTTTAGGGAAACGGCTGCCGGTATCCGGCGTGCGGAAACCGTCTACGTCGAAATAGTATTCATACAGGTTGGGCTTCATCGGCGCGCTGGTCCACGACCAGATGCCGGCACTGTCCTTTTTCATGTCATGCGATTGCTGGCTCAGCGGCGTGGCGCCGGTCACCACGGCAACCTGCTTCGCGGCAGGCGCAAAGAGACGGAAGGTAATGGAGTGATCAGGATTGAGCGCCGTAACGTAGCGGCTCACCGGGATACTTGTATCCGGGGTTTGCGGTAAAGGTGCGGCAATCAGTACAGGGACATATCCCGTCAGCAGGCTTCCTGCCAGGAATGCAAAACAGGCTAAGTTTTTTTTCATCGTGGGTTCCGTTTTGTGTATGGCGAGGTAGTTATTACATCTTTCTGTCCCCGGAAGAGAGAAAATGGATTCGCAAAAAATGCAGGGTGTGATGCGGTTCAAAAAATTCCGCCACGCTCTGGCATGCAAAACCCGCCCTTTTTTCTGCAACCATCGTGCAACGACTCGCATTTTCTCACCCGCCAGCCTCGCATTAGGGTTATCGTCGCAGCATTAACACCTTCCCCTTTATAAGGACTGAGTATCGATGCGTAAACTTCCCTTTCTGCTGGTCACACTGGGCCTTTTGATGTCGGTCGCCTCTCAGGCACAGGCCGAAGGCTGCCTGAAAGGCGCGCTGGTGGGCGGCGTGGCGGGCCATCTTAAACATCATGCGGTTGCCGGTGCCATGGCGGGCTGCGCGGCGGGGCATTACCTGGCGAAAAAGCATAAAGAAGAAGACAGTAAGCAAAGTCACTAGCGGTTCAGTTGGGGTTGCCGGTGGGCCGCCCCGCTAAAGGTCAGGCTTCGGCGTGGCAATGAAATCCACGCCTGTCTTTCCCGTCCTGCTTTCCTCCCCCCTGCCCGCCAATAGCCTTTGATCGACATCGCTTTCAACTCGCGTTAATGTGTCAAATCGTGTTTGAAAAGCCGAGAAGCGTGCCGCCCTGGCTGGCTGGCGCTGAGGTAAATCAGGACAAATGGATGAATGCTGATAAAATCAATCGGGCTAAAGGCGCATTAGTTGGGTTGGCGCTGGGCGATGCGTTAGGTACCACCCTTGAATTTCAGCCCAGACCGGCAAAACCGGTGGTAACCGACCTGGTTGGCGGTGGCCCCTTTATGCTTGAACCCGGTCAATGGACGGATGACACGTCCATGATGCTGTGTCTGGCTGACAGCCTGATCGAACGGGGCGAAAATGTACCTGCCGATCAAATGCGACGCTATATCAACTGGCGCGATTATGGTTATAACTCCTGCACCGGAACCTGTTTCGATATTGGCACGACCGTCGCCCTCGCGTTAAAAACATTCAGCGCTGAAGGCATTGCGCTGGCGGGCAGCACCGCCCCCAGAAGTGCGGGCAACGGCAGCCTGATGCGCACCGCGCCTGTGGCATTATTCATGCATCACGCCCCTCTCACTGCGGTCTTTGAAGCGACGAAACTGGCCAGCGCCACCACTCATGCAGAACAGCGATGTATTGAGGCCTGCCAGTACATCACGGGCCTGATCCACATGCTGCTCAACAGCGATAACACGCCGACCAAAGCAAGGCTATTCAACGCGTTTCATTCTGCGCAGTACGCATGGATAAAAACACTGCATCCGGACTCCTTAGCCATTATTCAAGGTCGCTACCGTCTTAAATCGCGTGATGAAATCAGCAGTTCTGGCTATGTGATTCACTCACTGGAAGCCGCTCTCTGGTGTTTCTGGCACAGCGAGACATTTGAGGAAGGGGCATTACTGGCGGCAAATCTTGGCGATGACGCGGACAGTGTCGCCGCTATTTATGGTCAGCTTGCGGGTGCGTATTACGGTTACCATGCCCTGCCAAAATCCTGGCTTTCACGGCTGGCCTGGCACGATGACATCGTGCAACGGGCTAATCTCCTGATTATCAGACAAGACAATACCGTACTAAAACGCTTCATCGCTGACTGCCAGGACGATATTGAAAACAACATGCCGCTATCCGCCGAAAAAAATCAACTTATGCTGACGGGTTTTGGCTGGAACCAGTGGATAACCCACAATATGTCGCTGAGAGAAAAAGAAAGGATTTCGCACGCGTCTGTCGCTGAGTGCCTGAGTCTGGTGACCGTTTATACTCGCGGCGATCGCTATATTGAGGGATTGCTCCATACATCCGCATCGGATGGGACGCTCGACGCCATTATTAACAGGCTGGCGATATTGATTCAGGATGAATATGCCCTTTGACGCCTTGCTTCTGCTTAAAGCAACGCGGCTTATTTTTCACAGGCCCTGCCCCTCTCGTTAAGTCAAAACCCTGCCAGATGACCTGGCGTTGAGTCGGGCGTGATCACTGCTCGCCGTCTTTGCCAAAGCGACCGCTCAGTTCCCCTGTATTTGTATCGCTGCAACCGTCAACGCAAACGGCGTCGGCGTGCACACCGCCAGACTCAGGCCGCCCACCTGCAGTGCACCGCCTGATGCCATGATAAACGGCCGCAATGTTGTTATATTTTCTCTTTTAGTTCAACAGAATTTAATTAAACCGATTTATTGTCTGGAAGAGAAAAAACGATAATTACGCGCCGGGCAAAGAGGTTAACCCGAATAGAAAAGACGATGACAGACGGAGAAAACGCCCCCGTCTGGATGAATCATTTTCTTTAAGGGCAATCGATGCGCCGATCATCCTGAACCGGCGTGATCGGCCCCCTGCTCTGCCGATTACCGCGTTAAACGGTTTCGTACTGGTACATCTCACGTCAGCCCTCGTTAACAGAAGGTAAACCCTGTCAGCGATAACCGTCAGCGTGGGCTGCCACCTGGTGCAACCCTGGCTCGCCGCCAGGGTTGGGCTTGTTAGCTTGCCTGCAGCGGCTTACGCACAAACAGGCCATAGCTCAGCGCGCCCAGCATCAGCAGCGCGGCACCGAGCAGAAACACATTGGTGAATTTCCCCGTGGTATCCAGAATAATGCCGGTCACGATGGGCGCCATCGCCGCCCCCAGGAAGCCGCCAAAGTTCTGAATCGCCCCCAGCGAGGCAACCTGTGACTTCGGTGCAATATCGCTGGCCAGCGTCCAGAGCGCGCCCTGCGGCATTTGCGAGAAAAAATAGCCCAGGGACAGCAAGCTAATTGCCAGCGGCGTGCTGTCGACGAACGGAATCGGTGCCACGAAGCAGGCGGCCAGAGCAGCCCCTGAGACGACAGGGACTTTGCGCGCGGTGATGGCTTTGACGCCCCGACGCACCAGATTGTCCGAGAGCATGCCGCCAACCAGCACGCCCAGAATACCGGCCAGAAACGGAATAGAGGCAATCCAGCCCGTGGCTTTCAGGCTGAAGCCCAGCGATTTTTCCAGATAGCCCGGCAGCCAGGTCAGATAAACCCAAATCGTGAACATAATAGAGAAATTGCCGATCACCATAAACCAGGTGGTGCTGTGTCGGAACAGCGATCGCCAGCGAACCGCGGTTTTCTCTTGCGGTGTGGCCGCGCTGTATTGTCCGGCATGCAGCAGCGCATCCTCACGGGCATTGGGATCGCGATAGAATTTCCACCACGCCAGCAGCAGGGGAAGCCCCATCACACCGATCGCAACGAACATGCCGCGCCAGCCCAACGTCAGTAACAGCACGGTGAGGATGGGCGGCGCAATGGCGTTGGCAATTTGCGAACCGGTATTGATAATCGCGGTGGGCAACCCGCGTTCACTGTCACCAAACCAGCGGTGGGTGATTTTTATCCCCGAGGTAAAGAACGGGGATTCAGACACGCCCAGCAGCATACGCAGACCATAGAAATAGCTGTAGCTGTTGGCAAACGCCGTCAGCACGGTAAAACCCGACCACAGCCCCAGCGCCCAGGAGAACATCTTTTTGGGGCCGAGTTTGTCCACCAGCCAGCCCGCAGGCAGGTTCGCCAGTGCATAGGGCCAGAGAAACGCCGACAACAGTAAGCCCATTTCGGTCTGGGAAAAGCCAAATTCCGCCGCAATGGTGGTGTTGGCAATGCTGAGGTTGGCGCGGTCCAGGTAATTCACTATCGCCGCCAGCAGTAACAGCGTAACGATGCCCCAGCGCAGTCGCCCTTTCAGCGTGCCCTGCTCGCTTACCGTCGTCTCTGACATCGGTGCAGAAGGCTTCATGGCAACGCCTGCACGGCAAACAGATCGAGATGAATTTTAATCACCGCCTTGCGGACAGGCTGGGCCAGCGGAGACGCGCAGCCAGGGCGATGAATATCGTGGGGAAAGAACAGCGCAAACTGCCCTGGCGTCAGCGCGATGCTGTATTCATCCGTGATGTCCTGATAAAACACGACATCGTTTTCAATCCGACGGTCTTCCGCTATCACATGCTGCGGCTGGGCACGCGTCACGCCGATCGTTTCACGTCCGGCCAGCAGGTACTGGATATCGACATAGCGAAAATGGGATTCGGCCCGGCGGGCGCTGGCAGGCTCGGTCTCCATTTCCTGCAGCAGGCAGAACATTTGGTTGTCAGGCAGCAAATCGTATTTTCCCGTTTCCATCTGGCTGAAATCGCTGGTCGCAATCCAGCGAATCGCCTGGTCAACGATGGGATGAAACGCATGGCGCTCACGCGCCCAGTCAAGTTGATCGCATACAATCATGGTGTTTTCCCCTGTAGTAAACCGATGCATAAGCAGCGTAAAGCGATTTTTATCAAAGGCGTGACTGCCACAGCGCACTGCCTTCGCGAATCTGGTCAAGCAATACGCTCAGTCCCCAGCATTTCTCCAGCACGTTGTCCCGGTTGACGCGGCAGTGCTCGCTGGTAAAGGTGCCCAGGCGCTGGTGATAAATTTTGGCGTTTTTGGGATAGCCCAGGGTTTCGGTGACGGCGCTCAGCGACAGGAACAGCGACAGCTCATGGGCTTTTTCAGGCTGCTGTGCGCCCTGGTGATAAAGCCAGACATACAGGTTTGGATGAAAGTTAGTGAACACGCCGCTGAAACCGCGCGAACCGGCCTGGATAGCGGGCCACGCAATGGCCGCATTGGCGTTGATTACCGCCAATGGCGTGCCTTCGGCCAGCCTGACGCGACGCTGTACCGTGGGCAGATCGCAGCTCACGTCTTTCAGCACCACAAAGCGATTGCTGTTGGCGCAGAAGCTGAACTCTTCATCGCTGAGCAGGCGACGATACGGTGCCGGGCACTCGTAGAGCCCTAACGGAAGATCGGTCGGTAGCGCCGCGAGGAGATGATTGAGGTGAGCATAAAACGTCTCACTTCCCTGATTCTGCGGATCAAGGTGATTGGTGACCAGCACCAGGGCATCAATGCCCGTTCCGGCCATCGCCTGCAGCTCCTGAGTCTGTTCAGTTAATCCATCGCTGATGTGGCCGGAGGCAATCACCGGCACGCGGCCCTGCACTTTCTCCACCACAAAACGCGCCAGCGCAACGCGCTCCTCCAGGCTGAGAAACTGCATTTCACTCGACTGACACACCGCAAACAGCGCGTCCACGCCCTGCGCCAGATACCAGTCGATCAGGCGTGACAGGCCGGGATAATCGATCTGATCATCCGGGGTGAACGGGGTCAGCATGACCGGGACAATACCTTCAATCTTTTTCATGGTTTCTCCTGCCAGCGCCAGCGCGCGGCGGTTGCGTTACGTCGGGTTATCGTTGATTAAGTCGGATGACCGCCTGATGCCGTTTGGGCATAGTGCTTGCGCCTTCCCGCGCGACGGCCTGGGACGCAAAGGCCGATGCCCATGTGTCGGCCTGCGCGCCGTTAAAGGCATCACCTGCGCCGGTGGTGTCCACACTGAGCGCCGGAAAAGCGGGAGCAGCAGGACATCCGCCTCGGTGAATGCGTGGGTTAGCCCGGCAATCCCGGCATCCGTCAGGGTTTTACTGGCCCCGGAACAGGCAGCAATCATGCTCTCACCGTTTTCCTGCGAGACATCGAGGATGGCGCTGCCCGTGGGTTCGGTATCGGTCTGGTATAAACGGAAAGAGTGAATGTCTGATGACGAAAGGTGATCAAACGCGAACTGGCTGACCCCTTCGGTGCCGACTTTGGCAACCAAATGAACGCGCGATCCGGCGCGGCTGGCGGCCATCGCCTGCCTGGCACCCTTGCCGCCTGGCCCAGAGGTGCTGCTGTGCGCCATCGGCGATTCACCACGTTTAGGAAATCGCGCCATCCTGGCGACGCTATCCACATGACATGCGCCCGGAATGCAGACCTTGCCCTGTCTGCGCCTGGTTTTCCGCGTGACACGCCGCTGACTCGCCAGCCCGTTAACGGTGACGCGTTCATATTCGTCCAGCCATTGCAAAATCTGATTGCGTCGTTCTTCCAGAAACATTTCCGCCCCTCCAGCCTGGCCGTTAAGCGTAAGGGAGCGCACGCGGCATGAAAGTGATGCAGATCTCAGCACCCGGGGAAAACGGAAGCAAACGGAAGTCAACGAGTCAGCCGCTACGGCATTATCAAGACGGGCAGTGTGAGGGCTGAAAAGCGGCAGGTGTGATTCGCGACAAACTGTCTTCGGGCGGTAACGGCGGGAAATACCCGCAAACGCGCGTTGAATAGAGATCATCCTGTTCAGGAAACGCCTGGCCGCGGTAAGTGCGTCCCGCCAGGCATGTGCGGCGGGCTAACGTTTTAGCTTTCGGTATCCCCACGAGGCCAGGACAGCCAGCACGAGCGACAGTACGAACTTAACCACGATGAACGTAAACGAATAACTGTTCATCGCCTCTTCGCCATCGCCTTCGATGGTGATATGGCTCATAAATAACGTGTTGATCCAGCTATCCGGGATCAGCACAAAAGCCGCCAGCAACACAATAATGAATACCGCAATTTTCATCTCACACCACACTGACTAAAATCTGGAATGCCGCGCACATCAAGGCGGCCATAAGCCATCAGGTCTTTCCCGCCCGGCACTTTTATCTTGGGTATCCGCAGCAACGCATTTCTGAGGGTTTGAAACTCCGATGAGCTGTACAGCGTTACGCAGCCCCATGAAACACCGGTGCCGTCGCTGTTCAAAGGATGGAGACGAAAGCTGCCCCGCCGTGTGCCATTGACGTAAACATGATCACTCATGGTTTCTGCGTTGTATAAACCAAACCATTCGGAATGATGATTTTTGTACAAATGATAAGCATCAATCACTTCTGCACGCAGTTGGTTTAGCACGCTCCCTTTCGGACGATCGACTATCCAGTATGTGCCCGGCGGGATCGCGGCCTTTTCGATATCTGAACAGTCAGGGTTATTGATATAGCGGTCGATGCCTGACAAAACATCAAATGAACCGATGCCATAGCAGTCAAGCTTAACCCTTTTTCCGTCTGGCGAGAGACGATCGTAGTCCATCGTACAGATTTGCATCTCACTTCCTTTAGAGGTGGCACAAGCTGAAAATAATACTGAAACCCTGTTCAACATCAAACGACTACCTTTTAAGATTCCTCTTATAACGTTGAAGCGCCTTCCTGCAGGTTATTATGTTCACCAACGCTGAACGTCGCCCTTAATTTTTATTTTCTGTAAAGCATAAAAACACCTGCGCTGGCAGGTTAAGTTACCAAAAGAGAATAGCATTTGAATGTGTATATAACGCCCCGGCCTTATTCGCGTTAACAACTACAGACGGCTTTATTAACCATCAGACTTAAAACCCATCGTGATAATTAACGTAACGCCTAAAACCCGGCGAAATAAAAAACCTAAACAGCCCATCAACCTGTAAGGGACCTTCCCTTCTGCCCGCCAGTAAAAGGCTTTCGTCATGACGTTATGGCTGGAACAGCTTAGCGTTACCATGATGCCAAACCCGCATCTCGCCATTTAGTCGCTTTAGCCATGTCGGTTACGCCGATCACATTATTTACCGAAAGTTATTTTCACGATATTAAACAATGCGCGTAATCACACCACTCGATTATGCGTTTATTGCAAAATCGCTTACCCAATAATAACAAGATGCAATCATGAGATTAACTAACACTCTATTAATTAACCTACATCTAATTTAAGCAATCATGTTACCTGTTTAGCGAAAGCATGAGGAAAAGGTAACAATAAAGGAACAATCATGAAAACAATCCGCTATTACAGATGGCACATGATATTACTGGTGTGCTTTATTACGATCATTAATTACCTCGACCGCACGGCGTTGGGCGTGGCCGCGCCGACGATGATGAAAGAACTGGACATGACCAAGGAGCAGTATTCCTGGGTGGTGAGCGCCTTTCAGCTGGCTTATACCATCGGTCAGCCGGTGATGGGATGGTTAATTGATACTATCGGCCTGAAGCTGGGCTTCTTTCTCTGCGCCATCGTCTGGGGGCTGGCCACCTTAGCCCACTCTCTGATCGGTTCCTGGCAGGGGCTGGCGTGTATGCGCGCCATTATGGGCTTTAGTGAAGCCTCGGCGATTCCGGCCGGGGTGAAAACCGCGGCCACCTGGTTTCCGGCCAGGGAGCGAGGCATTGCTACCGGGGTATTTAACATGGGCACCTCCTTTGGGGCGATGCTGGCTCCGCCGCTGATTGCCTGGTGCATTATGTTCCACAGCTGGCAGTTTGCATTTGTCGTTGCCGGCGGCCTGGCTATCGTAGCGGCCTTTGTCTGGTTTATCTTTTATCACGATCCTAAAGAGGCCAAACGGCTGTCGGCGGAAGAGCGCGCCTACATTGAAAGCGGTCAGGAAAAACACCTTCACACCGGGAAGAAAGAAAAGACCTCTGCATTACGCATACTGAAACAGCGTAATTTCTGGGGCATTGGCATCTCGCGGTTTCTGGCCGATCCGGCATGGGGAACCATTAACTTCTGGGTACCGATTTTCTTTGTGGAAACCCTGCACTTCAGCCTGAAGGAGATTGCTATGTTCGTCTGGCTGCCCTTCCTGATGGCCGATCTGGGTTGCCTTGCCAGCGGGTTCGTGGCGAAGTTTCTGAACGACCGTGGCATTGGCCTGATTAATTCTCGCCGCATTACCTTTACTCTCGGGGCGGTGCTGATGACCACCATCGGCCTGGTCAGCATTGTTGACAACCCCTATATCGCCGTGTTGCTGATCAGCATTGGGGGGTTCTCGCATCAGTTGCTCTCCACCGTGGCCGCCACGCTGGGTGCGGATCTGTTCAGAAAGGATGAGGTGGCGACCGCCGTGGGGATGGCAGGTGCCTGTGCCTGGTCGGGTCAGTTGATCTTTAACCTGTTTATCGGCGCGTTCGTCAGCATAATTGGCTTTGGCCCGTTCTTCATTGCGCTGGCGGTGTTTGATTTGATTGGCGCGGCGGCGCTGTGGATCTTGATCAAAGCGCCAAAGGATGCCGGAACGTCGGATGCAGGATTAGCCGTATCGCCGTAGTGTTGTGGCGTGATATGACGTGGAGGTGCGCTGCGGGGCGTGCCTCTTTTTTCTCATCCAAGAGAAGCGCTGGCGGCGTGAGAGTCCGATAAGGAAGCGCGGGATGATATCCGCCGGCGTCTGACGCTGATGCATTAACCCAATGCGTGGGCCTGTCCCCACCGGATGCTCAGCAAGATGCTGGCGCGACGCGGTTTCCACTCGCAATCTGCCGTTTTCTGCCGCGGGCCGAGCCATAAATAAACCTATAAATAAGAAATATTAACAGACCCGCGAGAGGGGTTTTTCCTGTAAAAGTTTATGTCGTGATTGCTTACATTTTAATTATCACGGCCGGGATAAAGATTGCCGAGTCTGCGCCGAAAGATCGTCGTCTCCCCCACCCTTCTTCAGGAAAGATTTATGAAAATCTCAACACGGCTCGGCTCGGGTTTTGGTACGTTAATCGTCTTCTTTTCCCTGTGCATAGTCGTTGCCATTCATTCTTTGTATCAGTCCAAAAATGCCCTTGAATCAATCGTTCAGGGAGATATGAAAAAAACAAAACTGATCACAGACCTGACGCTTATCCAGCGCGACATGGCCATTACAGTAAGGAATCTGTCGTTATTTACCGATGAAAAAGGCATCGCGGAGCAATCTGCGCGGCTCGGAAAATTAAAGACCCGCTTTGTCGACAGCAGCACTCAACTGGGGCAGATGATTGACCAGTCGGGCAACAATGAAGAAATAAAAGCGTTTGAAGCGATAAAAAGCAGTGAAAAAGATGCACTGGAATCATTCAGTAATACGGTTCCACTGGCGCTGGGGAAAAATAACGCCGCAACAGTGAAGTTTCTTCTGGATACCGTCAGACCCGCGCAGAATCCCCTGATTGACGGACTGACGGCCATGGGGCAGGTGCTCACGCAGCGATCTGATGACGCCGTCAGTGCCAACCGTAAAACGACGGAACAGGCTTACGTCATCTTACTGGTACTGTTAGCTGTCGCGGTCATTTTTGGCCTGTCCACGGGCATCTATTTGATTCGTAAGCTGATGAGTGAACTGGGTGGTGAGCCTGTGACTGCACAGCGCCTTGCCTATGCGATTTCTCAGGGGGATTTGACCTCAGCGGTACAGCTACGCAAAAATGACACCCGGAGCCTGATGGCCTCTTTGTCCAGTATGCAGTCGCGGCTCCGCGGGGTCGTATCCGACATTAAGTCTGGCTCTGCTTCCGTTGCGCTTTCAGCAAACGAAATCTCACAGGGTAACAACGAACTGGCTTCCCGCACTGAAGAGCAGGCCGCTGCACTCCAGCAGACAGCGGCAAGTATGGAACAGCTGACAGCCACCGTGCAGAGTAACAGCGCCATGGCCAGACAGACGGCCAACGCCGCGAGGGATACGGCTTTACACGTAAAAAATGGTGAAAATGATGTCCGCCGTATGTCAGGCACCATGGGCGAAATTTCACAAAGCGCGTCTAAGGTCAGAGACATTACCTCTGTCATCGAAAGTATTGCATTCCAGACGAATATTCTGGCGCTTAACGCGGCAGTAGAAGCGGCACGCGCGGGTGAAAGCGGACGTGGATTTGCCGTGGTGGCAGCGGAAGTCAGGACGTTGGCACAGCGAAGTGCTACGGCGGCAAAAGACATTAAATCACTCATTGAGCAGGCAGTGAGTCAGGTGGAATCTGGCGTCACGGTGGCGAATGAAACAGGCCAAAATATTCTTAAAGTGATCGATCTGGTTGACGAGCTGGCCACATCAATGGATACCATCGCCCTGTCGTCCGCTGAGCAGATGCAGGGGATCTCTCAGGTGAGCGTGGCGGTCAGCCAGATGGATGGTGTAACGCAGAACAACTCTGCGTTGGTTGAAGAGTCTTCAGCCGCCTCACAGTCGCTTTCTGAACAGGCTCAGACGCTGCGTCTCGCCGTAGAGACATTCAAAGTCTGAATGTAAAAACACTGCCGATTACAGACGTATTCGCGGTCGGCAGTGATCACCGTTATTCTGCAACCCGCTGACGGCATGGTCAGCGGTAACAGCTCCCTGCCCTGAATGGGCTGACCCGCAGCGCAGTGACAGAGCGATGTTGTGGTGGCAACCTGTGCACTGACCGGCGTGATGATATGTAGCCTGTACGCGCTGATTTTGGCTTCGTAAACCGCAGAGAAAAACCTCAATCGGTCACGGCGTTGTGATCTGATCTGTACGGGGGGTTTATGCGTCGGCGGCGGTGGTTTTCGGTTTCGCTGGGGTAACGTCATTCAGAGGCCTTCGTTATATTCGCGGAGACGTAATCCGCGCTATCCTTCATCCATCACCGGTTTATTGTATAAGAAGATCGCCGTTGGCTTATTAGGCCGCCCTTTATAGAAGGCCAGTGAATTTCAATTTACATTCTTGTTACTGAAAAAATAGTTTTCACTTCTCATTATATGAGTTACTGAAACAATTTTTTTAAACCACTGACCTGATATACAACTCACACTATTCACTAATGAAAACCAAGAAACACAAAATCAATCCATTTAAAATAAAAATCACATAAAACTCATCAGTAAAGACAGTCCTTAACAAAGCAAATCGAAAAATCAAATGCACAGCACATTAATTGAATATAAATTCAAAATCGTAAGGCTAAAGTTGATGACTTAATTTTTCATTTATATGATAAGCCACAAACCTCATCAGGGAATGGTATATCATGGCATTACAGGGAAAGTTGACGCTTGATGGTGCAGATTATGCGCCTTTTAATTTATATGGGGTGGGTGTTTTCATGGCCTTTTCAGGCAATGGTATCTACCGTAATCACGGTGCATGTGGAGCCATTAAAAGTAATGGTCCGTTACCACTGGGTAAATACTGGATTGTAGAACGTGGCTCTGGTGGCGTATTTTCTAAAACAAAGACGCAAATTCAGGATGCATGGAATAAATTTTACCATGGGACGGCCTTTGGACGCGACGAGTGGTTTGCTTTGTACAAAGATGACCTGAGTATTGATGACGGAACATGGACAGAAGGCGTTTACCGCGGATTATTCAGACTGCATCCGGGGCAAGTCTCAGAGGGATGTTTAACCATTCCACATAATTCGGACTACTCGCGCATAAGAGATGCACTCCTCAAAACAGATCCTGTTCAGGTGCCTTGCATGCGGGATCTCATGGCTCGTGGCTGGATTGAGGTGGTAACGAATGGTTACAGCGCTTGCCCGTAACGCGGTTAAAATCCTCTTTTTTTTGATTATAACGTTCGCTGTTGCTCGCTCACTCGGTCATCCCGAGAACTATGCAGACCATGAATTTGTCAGTCAGTTAGCCCTATTTTTAACGGGTGATGTTAATGCAGAATCAATCTACGATGCATATTTCTACATAGACTTTTTCACTGTCGTAACGATCAGTATTGCTTTTTATTTAATAACAATGATGTTAATCAGAAAAACAAGGAGAAAATAGTATGCCAATTCCTCCCTATATGTGGCTTAAAGACGACGGCGGCGCAGATATTAAAGGATCGGTTGACGTTCAGGATCGGGAAGGGAGCATAGAGATCATCGGACTGGGTCATGGCGTTAACCTCCCTGTCGATAGCACTAACGGGAAAATTACTGGTACGCGTCAGCATTCATCCATGATGATTGAAAAAGATGTTGATAGTTCTACACCTTACTTTTATAAGGCTGCGGCTACTGGTCAAACGTTAAAAAGTGCAGAAATTAAGTTCTATCACATAAACGATGCAGGACAAGAAGTTTGTTATTACACAGTCCTTATGGAAAATGTAAAAGTGACTGGCGTCAACTGCGGCGTGCCTAATGTCCGCTTAGCGGGTAATGATAAAATGAACCACGTTGAAAGTATCAGTTTGCAGTATGAAAAAATTACCCGGCGGATTGTTGATGGCAATATTCAGTTTACTGATGCATGGAATGAGAGACTCACGGCATAAAATAGCACACCTTAATCAGCAGATGCAGGGGATCTCTCAGGTGAGCGTGGCGGTAAGCCAGATGGATGGTGTAACGCAGAACAACTCTGCGTTGGTTGAAGAGTCTTCAGCCGCCTCACAGTCGCTTTCTGAACAGGCTCAGACGCTGCGTCTCGCCGTAGAGACATTCAACGTCTGAATGTAAAAACACTGCCGATTACAGACGTATTCACACTCGACAGTGATCACCGTTATTCTGCAACCCGCTGACGGCATGGTCAGCGGTAACGGCTCCCTGCCCTGAATGGACTGACCCGCAGCGCAGTGACAGTGCAATGTTCTGATGGCAGCCTGCGCACTGACCGGCGTGATGATATGTAGCCTGCATGCGCTGATTTTGGCCTCGCAAACCGCAGCGAAAAACCTCAGTCGGGCACGGCGTTGTGATCTGATCTGTGCGGGGGTTTATACGTCGGCGGCGGTGGTTTTTTTGATTTCGCTGGGTAAACGAAGCCCTGTTAAGGGGCTTTTATTCGGCTTCGCACAGCCTCATCTGTCATAACCTGTTGATGTGGGTGGAAGAGGATTCTGGGAGCCGGTTTTCGTTTCGCTATTTAGCATCGCCTTCTTTCCCTGTATTTCCCCGTCGCTAATCGATTGATCAAGCGATAATTTGCGAGCATTATCGCAATTATTTCCCTATCAAACTGCGTCATGACATCAGCCAAAAACCTGCAAAAATTACTTTCTCAAATCACCGTCTGGCGTAAAGGCGAACAACGCGCGCCCCATAAACCACTACTCGTGCTCTATGCGCTGTCTCAATATCGCCATGGCCATGGCCGGTTTTTTGACTACGCATCTGAAGTTCAGCCTGTGCTTCATGCACTGTTAGAACGTTATGGCCCGCAACGCCGTCAGTATCGTCCTGATATGCCCTTCTGGCGCTTACAGGGTGACGGTTTTTGGGAGCTGGTTAATGCAGAGCACTGCTCATCGACAGGAAGTAAGCAACCTCCGGCTGGGGAACTGAAACGGTATCAGGTCGCCGGTGGCTTTGATGCTGAGCATTATGAACGGGTTAAAAGTGATAGCAGGCTAATCGATAGCCTGGCACAGCAAATCCTTGAAGCGCATTTTCCCGAAAGCATTCAGGAAGCGCTGGCGGATGAACTGGGTTTTGGCATCAGTGAGATGCGGAAACAGCGCGATCCTCACTTCCGGCAGCAGGTGCTGCGCGCTTATCACTATCAGTGTGCGGTATGTGGCTTCAATATGCGCCACGATAATGCGCTGGTGGCGGTAGAAGCCGCGCATATTAAATGGAAACAGTACGGCGGCCCCTGTGAAGTCGTTAACGGGCTGGCACTCTGCGCCATTCATCATAAAGCCTTTGATAAAGGATCGATTGGGCTGGATGAGAATATGCGCGTTGTAGTTTCCGCGGGCGTAAACGGCGGTGGCATTGTCGACCGCCTGTTCTGGGACTTTTCAGGTAAACCGATTAAATTGCCGCAGGTCAGTCAGCATTATCCATCAGATAAATTCGTGGAATGGCATTCACGAGAAGTTTTTAGACGATAAGTAATAACGAATTTTTCCCTGCCATTTTCAATACCCAGATTTCCGCTGGCAATTTTACGCTATGGATTACATTTATTTTCCACAGAAAAACCAGACAACTGTTTCTTACTAATCCCAAAAAAAAGTCTTTTTCACCACCAGGTTCAATCCTGGCACGTTGTTCATTTTATTGCCGAACAAAAAGGGTAGCAGACCATCACTTCATCATCAGGAAAGTGATGCATAGCCGTTGGTATTTTAACGTAAAGTAACAATTTCTAATGTAAATTAAGTCAGTCACAGACACTGACGCATCATCTAACGACAACAGGCGGGAAGCGTAATGGATTTAAACCAACTCAGAACCTTTGTGACCGTCGCAGAAACAGCAAGCCTTACAAGAGCAGCCAGTCTACTTTTTCTCAGCCAGCCCGCGGTAAGCGCCCATATAAAGTCACTCGAAACCGAATTTAATGTTCGACTGTTCACGCGCACCCCTCGTGGTATGGCGCTAACCGCACCCGGTTTAATCATGCGGGATGAAGCCCGCCTCGCGCTTGAGGCCGCCAGTAAATTTGTCAACAAGGCCCGCTCGCTTAATGCGATTGGTACTTGTGCGCTCGGAACGATTTCAGTTCCAGTGATCCTTAATCTGCCACAGGTTCTGACCCAACTGCGTCAGCGGCATCAAAACGTCAGTCTGACAATCCGCCAGAATATCTCCGGCCTTATCATTGATAGTTTGCTCGCCGGTGAACTGGACGCGGGTTTCATCATCGGCAACGTGCATGAAGAGCGATTAGGCATGATTGTGGTTTCCCCTATTACGCTATGTATTGTTGGCCCCCGCGCCTGGAAAACACAACTTGAGACGGCTGGCTGGGATGATCTGCGAGAATTGCCCTGGATTGCCACGCCTGAAAAATGTTCTTTTAGTTCAATAGCCAGGGATTTTCTCCAAAGGCACGGCATAGAGATAAGGCCTGCTATTATCGCTGATCAGGAAAAAACGCTCGCTGAGTTGGTCGGTATGGAAGTCGGTATCACCCTTATGCGGGAGGATATTGCGCTTACGCTTCAGGATAGTGGTGAGTTGTATATCTGGCCCGGCGAAAAAACGGTGAGTCAGCTTTGTTTTGTCTGGGACCGTGAAAAAGAAACCTCCCCCGTGGTGGCTGCGCTGATCGAGACGGTAAGAGATATTTGGCATGTAACAACGTGAGGCCTTAAAGCTCCCCTCTTGCTGGGAGAGGAGCATAAAGAACCTCAGCGGCGGGCGACAGACGTTTTCATGATGGTGTTGTTTACGGCCTGCCGTGCCATTTTGCGCTGGTTAAGGTTGTTGAGCACCAATGCAGTGGCGGTGATTGCTGCACCAATAATCTGCATATTCGTTGGCAACACGCCGTTCAGTGCTGACACAAGAAAGGCGGTGACGGGAACAACATCCATAAAGAGTACGCCGTTAGTGGGGGTGATAATCCGGTTACCTATGTTCCAGCACAAAACTGCCATCAGACCTGCGACGAGTGCCATGTAAAGCAGGTGCGGAATCACAAAGATCATTGCAGCGGTATCTGGCACAGCAATCTTACCTGTAGCCATTAGCAGCACATCAATGCTGATGACGCTTGTCATGCCCAGCAGCGTCGTTAGCGTGGTATAACGCAGCGGACTCCAGCCCGGAAAATAGCTTCCACCGATGGTATATAAAACCCAGCAGAGTGCCCCACCAATCAGTAACAGATTCGCCGTTACGCTCATTGGGGAGTCCAGGACTGCTGACACATTACCGTTGGTGATGACCAGCACAACGCCGCTAAAGGACAGCAGGATAAATCCAAAGGTACTTGCTTGTGGACGTACCTTTTTCAGTGCCCAGATAGTAAGTAGCCCCAACATTGGCATCGTTGCCATCATAATAGATGCGGTCAGTGCGCCAGTTGGCCCTGCAAGATGCTGGCCCAAAAACACCAGAAAACCAAATCCAGCAAATCCCAACGTTCCAAACAGCCAGGCCAGTCCCCATTTTTCGCCCTTCAGCCTGAAAGCAGAACGCCCTTCCCGGAAAATCAGCATGAGCGCGAAAGCAATACCTGCGATGCCATAACGGAGCGTGGTGAAATTAAACGGATCGATTCTGGTTAGCGCTTGTGTCATGACAGGAAACATCGCGCCCCATGAAACCGTGGCTAAGAAGCAGCAGAGCAGTCCTTTAATATAAACATTCATTTATTCACCTTCATCATGTATTAAGAATAAGTTAGGCAGGAAGTGTTTTTATATTTTCATATTCGCGATGTATTAACTATTCGCGAGTTTTTATTCTGGTATCAGAAATTCTGATAGTGGTTGTTTATGCCGCATCAAGAATACGTATGATTTCACTGAACCGAACTTTTCCGCTGGGGCTGTAAGGGATGTCGTCAACACAGTGGGCTGAAAAATTAATGACTCCCGTTTTGACGGCCTCCTCATGGATTTTTTCAAACAGGCGGATAAATTTCTCTTTATCATTCTGGTCAGTGCTAAAAATACACTTGATGTGATTCACACCTTCAAGCTGGATAGTTATCAGGGCTACATCTCTAATACATGACAGCGCGCGAATTTTTTCCTCAATGTAGTAAACATCATGTTGACTATGGATTTCACCGTTACGGTTCATAAGAAACAGCCTGCCGCTATCATCCAGATAGCCGTAATCAGCCATCAGAAAGTAGCGCTCCCCCTCAAGCACCATAAACGGTTTACTTCCGTCATGGTACTCATCCATGAGCATATAACTGGAGATAGCCACTCTGCCTTTTTCTCCTGCATTAAGCGGGTTATTGTTGCTATCAAGAATCCTTACCTGGTTACCGTCATAAGGACGTCCCACGCTCGCAGGGCAGTCCAGCATGTCGGCAGGATCTGACAGAACATTCACTCCCGTCTCCGTACAGCCGTAATACTCACAAAAAATATCGCCCAAGGCAGCACATGCGGCTCGTTTGGTTTTCACTGGAAAATAGCAGCCTCCAACGTTTACAGGCGCAAGCGTGTCATTTTTTCAACTTCTGCTTCAGGATTGGCTGCCCGAACGGCTGAAAGAAAACCGGCGAAATCCTGATTAAATACTGAGTAATTATGCAGAATGCTGACTGTTTTTTCTGTCCGGGATGCCCCGGAGAGGTAACGAACCTGCCAGACGCGGCGATTGCTGATCATCGTTCCGGTCGATCTGACCTGAATAATTTGGCCCAGCGAGATTGTATTAAGGATGTCTTCCTTACGCTTTTGATAGAGAAACTCTGCGTCGTAATAGTAATCCTCCATGTTCATCCCAAGACGTTTAAGCAAAGGTGTATCAATGGAGATTTTCTTTAACTCACCTTTAGCAGCAAAGAAATCATCTCGTTTGAACATCGGCAGAAAGAAATACTTTATCAGCAAAATGACGAGCGCCAGCGGTAAGACAAATGATAAAAAAATATGCATTTCGTTTTGAGCGCCTTAGCAATTTGCATCATGGTTCACGCAGCGTTTCGCGATGATTATCAGGGTTTCTGAGCCGTTTATAGCCTGATGGTTACGTAAAATGAAGGCTTAAAGGCGTCCTCTGTCAAAGCACCACACTTATTGCCGCAGAGTAAACTTTTCTCTCCGTCCTCCTCAGTCACAGAGTCTCATAAGCGACTTCCCTTTTCGCAGTGACGCAAGCGGCCGAACGTGACTCAAGATTCTCTTTTTCGCGCCGCCTGTCTGCCGCAATAGGTTGTGAGGCAAGGAAAGGGTTGGCGTTCTCCGCTGGAGTCCAGTGCACTCAGGTTCTCTCCATCACTTTCGCGTAAAGGAGCGCGAAGACGCCAGCCACGATAACCTCGCCCCTGCCAGCCGACACAGGAACATCGTGCCGACAGGTTTTTGCCAGTGCAATAACACGCCAGCGACCATAACTCACGCCACCTCTCAGGTGGCGTGAGTCTTTTTCCTCATCGCCGGTCTGGTCGTTAAAAAAGGCATTCCCCCGCAGGCTAAAACACGACAGATTTAAAACGGGCAGCATTCGATGCCGTGTAAATGACGGTGTTTTGAATATTCCTGTGGCCTAAATAATCCTGTATCAGTCGCGTATCACATCCCTTATCCGCCAGGGCATAGCCGCAGGCATGCCTGAACATATGCGGATGCACATCAATGTTGATATTTGCGGCTTTACCGGCCACCTTGAAAATACGGTATAACTGCTGCCTGGATACTTTTTTACCGTGTCGCGATAAAAACAGATATTCAGAATCCGAACCCAAATAGCTTGAACGCTTCTGCATCCAGGCCTCTAACGCTAACAGTTCGCGATGCTGCAAAGGATGCTGGACTGAAAATCCATTCTTCAACCTCGATATATAGATGATTTTATTGGAAATCTCCACATCTCTCAGTTTCAGTTGCGACAACTCACTGACTCTGAGTCCGTGTATAAAGCACATCAGCAACATGCATTGGTTTCTTTCACTGTTTTTTGAGGTGCCCACGGCAGAGATCAACCTTTCGACCTCGTTCACCGTCAGGTATTTTCTTCTTTTCATCTTTTTATTTTTACTCTTCCATAAGATTTCAAACAAAAACTGTAGATAAGAATATAACCAACATAATTACGGCCTTCTTCCTTCAATCCACCTACCTATTTAAGGTGATATAAACGCATAAAAAACACATAGCAAATTGTTACATCCGTTTATTGTTTCAATGTAAATTCATACAGGCATCATCGGTTGTGATGTAGCGAATCCGAATTCGGGTATTGTCATAAGCTTATGGGCCAAAGATTAAATCACACAGATGAATATATTTGGAAGTGTGTTTTTATAAAAACGGAATATTTAATCAGCGGAGTTGTTGTAAATATGAATATTAAAGAACTTAACCCCACAAAAAACAAGACAACCAGAATATTAAACTGCAAAAATGATAAAACAGACAAAATAAAAGAATGATTTACCCCAGTAATGTTAACAATAACAGACTGAAAATAATAAATTAAAACTTAACGCCCGCTTTTAGGATTATTTATAATTCATATCAAACCGGCATTATTTTAAGACAAATAAAATCCATAAAAACAGCAACTTAATCCAAGGTGATTTGTCCAGAACATTTTGCTTGTGCAAGGGCACATTCGTTTAGCCCCGCATTCAATCAGATACATTTATCTATGCTGGTATTTATCTTAAACCTGATGTTCCACAGGATGAGGAAAATGATCAGTCGCTAAATGACAGCCTGACATTCAGCGTTCCCTTTTTGGTAGAAAAACGCTTATCCATTCTGTGCGGTTGTCACCTCATGGAATAATAAGCACCCTGTTTTTCTGGCTCAACAGGTTCAACCTGCCTCATGGCTCACTGACGCTGCTGGACATGAAATGCGTGCGTTCTGTTGGTAAAAAAGGGAAAGAGTATGTCGATATTTTTGAAAAGGATAAGCTGAAAGAAATATGCATTGTCGAAGCCAAGCTTGCTCATCAGTGTTGATCGGACATGGTAGACTGACTTCAGAGATAAGCAGGCACGCTCAGAGATGGTCTGAATATCCTGGTCGGCGGCCAGGTATTTAATCATATAGCGCTCTTTTTTGGTTAAACTTGTGCATGGACTTTTCGCGATCCGTAATTCCTGGCCGCAAAAAATGTCATTCAAATCACGTTCAAATTCGAAAAGGGCTTTTTTCTTCTCGACCAGAAAACTTTTGGCATGATCGACGGGAATAAATGCGCCGGTTTTATCCCCTTTTAGCCAGATGATTTTCAGGAACGTACAGACCTCAAACATCCCCAGCATCGATAACCACTCACCCTGAATAAAGATATCGTTATCAATAATTAATATGACTGAATCAGCATTACCCCATAACTTGCGATAAAGCGCTTCATCAAGAAACCTGACGTGGATAACCTTCGAATGCGGGTACAGTTGTGAGACACCGAAATACAACCAGTAATTATCAGAAAGGACGATAATCGGTGCCTTATTACGAACACACTGACACAGGCTGCTCAAATGCGCGTGTTGGATCATGAGAAATCGAATCCTTGATTAAACATAGTATTTAACTGTAGAAACAACTCTGCGTCGGTCCTGACATCGAGTTTTCGCATCGCATTGCATTTATGGGCGCTAATCGTCTTGATACTTAACTGCTTCATCCGCGCAATCTGTTGCAAATCCATGCCATTAAAAAGGTGCCTTAAAACATCACGTTCGCTGCGCGTTAATTTCGACGGCGTACAGTGATGGGTTTCATTGATTCGTGCAAGGTCACAGCAGATTTTGGGGCTGAGCACACGCTTCTGTTCAAACGCCTGTTTGAAGAATTCCTGTGTATTGGCCAGGGATTCCCCGCGTGCGATCACGCTGATATTGTAATGATTCAGTAAGGTCCGCAGTCCGTTACTGTCATGGCATGAGGTATACACCACAATATTCATGTCGGGGAACTGCGCGTTCAGGCGCAGTAAGAGATCAATGCCTTCCTGGAGCGTCTCCTCCGCGCTCTGCAAGTCGGTGATAAGGATATCCACGGACTGGTACATCAGGGCATCGAACATTTTGCCCAGGCTCGGTTCCCGAATGATGATGTCACAGTCTGTATCGACAGACTCAATGAGCGTCGAGAGGCCAGCGAGCGTTAAAGGATGGCTGTCCATTAGCGCCACGGTGCGGGGCGATGTGCAGGTCTGATTCATCAGGCGGTTGCTCCTTGCAGGCCGGGGCTGCCGGCCGTTTATCCATTAAGAAACACATCCAGAGGTAACGCTTAAAGTCCGGTAGCGGGACCGATTTGCGCCATCCAGGTGCCCTGCGCAAAGAGTTCACTGTCATTGTGAAAACCCAGCTTCACCATGGCATTGCGCTTATGGGTACTGATGGTTCGGATATCGCGATGAAGCGCCTGCGCCACCCGGGAAACGCTCAGGCCGGAAAACAGGTAAGCAAGAACATCCAGCTCTCTGGCTGTCAGCGCGGTATTTTTCGGGGTGGTCTTTGCCAGCAACTGCTGCACTTTGGGGCTTAGCCACTGCCGCTCGCCAGCGAGACATCGGGTGACACCCTGCGCCAGCGCGAGTGCCGGTTCGTGTTTTAACAAAATGCCGTGCGCTTTCGAGGAGACAAGCATCTCAAGTATCCGGTAGTCGCTGAAATCCGTGCAGATAATGATCTTCAGGGCCGGGCAGGTTTCATGCAGTTGCCCCAAGAGGCGCAGTCCATCCAGCATGCGCTCTTTTTCGCCGCAGATATCCATAATCAGTAGCGCTGGCGGCGCGCTGGCCACGCGCGATGAGATGCCCGCCAGACTTTGCACATAGCTGATGGCATCGGTTATTCCACATGACCCGACCAGGATCTGCTTTATGCCCAGCGCGGTCGCCGGGCAGGCATCCATAATCAGTACCCCTGATCCGGCAGGCGACATGCCTGATGGAGCAGGGTCTGGCGTTAAATGAGTGACGACGTTCATCTTACCTCCTTGTTTTCTTCGTAACGCGCCCTGACGGCAGCCTCCTCTCGACCAGAAGATGGACGTGCTGTGTGGGTTTTCCTCTCTCTGTTCGTGCCCTTTCAACTACTGATAAGTAAAGGTGACCTGCATGGTTCCAACAATGGTTCCTGGCGTGGCATTGCCCTGCGCACTGTAGGCGCGCGCCTGCATCTCGAAGGTGGTGCCACGACCGGCGTTATCCACGCGCTGTACCCTTTGCGTGGCGTTGCCGAGCGGCACACCGTCACGGCTTTGCACCTCGATTTGTACCTGAGAGGCGGTGCCTGTATTCGCGTACATCGTGCTTTCGACCTCATCCGCCACGCCGTTCAGCGTCATCGTCGCCTCCCGCGTCGATGCCGGGCATTCGCTCAGGACAATCGAAAAGGGTCGCCAGTCGGTTGACGCGCCCGCCTCAGCCAGGGATGTCGCTAAAATGTTCTGGCCTAAATCCACATTCAATCCGCTGGCTGGCAGGTCAATGTGACAAGGCGAGGCTTTGATGTTGCCAGTAATATTAAGCTGGGTATTCGCCCTCACCGGCGAGGCCAACATGACGGCCGTCAGCCACAGTATCAACGCCGGCGTTTTTGCTTTGTTGCTCAAACTGAACGCTGCTTCCTTAACCATTTTCGTTTCCCTTACGCGTTGCATCACGGAATTACTCTATTTCGGCGCGAATCGTCGCTGTCGCCGAAAAATCCCCGGTCTCAGGTGCCTGACCTGTGCTGTTAACGGGAAATAAGTTAATCCCCGAGGTGCCGACCTGCGAGGCGTAATCCATCCTCAGCGGCAAGCGTCCACTCAGCGGCACGATGGTTGTGCCAGCGGTATCCTGAATCCTGACGCCTACGTCGCGGTTGGTGGTGGACAGCAGCGTCGGATCGTTTGCATCTGGCGTTCCCTGGAAAGAGAGGCTGACCTTCACGCCCTCGGAAATATTGGTGCAGGCGACGTTGAAATTGACGTTCTTCGGCGTAAAGTTTTTCGCCATTTCCCCTTTGGTGGCGATATCCCCTGACATGATGTCGCCGAAAGGAACGGTGATCACGCCCCCGCCATTGATCTCGCAGGATTGCGGCACGGTTACCGTGCCGCTCATCCAGACGGTTGAAACCGGTACGCCAGACTGCGTTGTCGGATCTGAAGCGAGATAAACATCAACCACCTTCGTCAGAGGAATGGTTTGTTCGCCGACAAAGGGCCGCTGAAAATACAGTGAGATCGAACCGCGTGAGCCGGTGGCGTAAGGATACCTGCCGCAGTTGGTCGCGCTGTTCAGGTTGCTGACGCTGGTGAACGGTGTTGCCCTGTTTGCACCATAACCGCCGGCGATGTAAACCTCGCTGGCCACCGCCAGATATTCGTTGATGCTGTAATAATTGAGATTACCGTCGCTGTAGACCAGCCCGGTATCCGGCACTTTTGCCGTGACGTAGGCCCCGGTATAGCTGCCGGTACATGAGCAGGTCACGTTGTAGTTCCCGCTGAGATTCCACTGATAGGCATTGTTAATCACCCTGCCCGTGGTGTTCTGTGACGGGTCCGCCAGCAGGTAAGACATATTGAAGTTGTACGATTTTGTCCCGTCTGTCGGGGCGCAATCACTTGCCTGCGCCTGGGCACTTAACATGCCGCCCGCCAGCGCCAGGCAAAGCCAGGCTGCGCGTTTGCCCCCGAAAGAACGGCGCAACGAATTGCGGTGTGAGGTCGTGTCCAGAATAAAGGTCTGCATGCGTTCGTTCATATCCCTGTTCCGCCTTACCGGCAGGCTCCATTAATAAGTTGAATCCCCGAGGTGGCCGACTGTTCATTCAGGCGATAACTCACCCGGCAGGTCTGTGCCGCCGCAGTCCCCCATTTCACCGTCAGCGTTCCCCTATCCGGCATGCCCGACAGATAAACCTGCCCACCGTCGCCGACAATGCTGCCAGTGCTCTTTTTGTCATCATCAATGCCCGCGGTTGCGCCAAACGGCACCGGCTCGCCGTTAGCGCGGGTGAGCGTCATCAGCACGCGTTGGCCCACGTTTGGCTTGAAGTCTGCACGCACCACGGCCCCCCGCGTGGGGATGACCGACGCACTGGTCAGCGTCATATCCACGTTGTCCGGCAAGGTCGCGGTATCAAGCGAAATCTGGTTACGGCGATAGGCGGTGGCGTAAGGTACGACGGCATAACCGCGCCAGTCGGTTCGTACCCCGGTATTGCTGGCGATGCTCACATCGTTCGCGCCCGGGGCTTTCACCAACACCAGCGTTTCACTCAGGGGCTGTGAAAGCGTGACCCCATTTTCATGGACCACAATGCCGCCCTGCAGGCCATAATCCATGCGGCGCTGGCTGTGGTCATAGCCGTAACCGGCGTTCATTTCACCGTAAGTGCCTTTATAGTCGGCACTGGCATAGCCGTTCGCGCCTTGCCCCTGAGTGGTGTAACCCTGACTGAGGCTGTAATTCAGGTTGTCGTCACGTAACGCCGTACCGCTTAGGCCCACGTTATGCGAGGTATTGCCATTTTTGCTGCTGTTCAGGTTATAGGTGGCATAACTGCCCGGCAGCCATTTGCTCAATGGCACGCTGAGGTTCAGGGCGATAATCTGGTCGGTGTAATAGGTGCGGTTGCCATTGCCGTCCATGCCGTTGCGGTTATAGCTGTAGTTCACACCGTATGAGATCCCTTTCCAGGTGTTGTTGTAGCCGATGCTGGCCGACTCACTGGAGCGGTTGTTATTCCAGTAGGCTTCTTTCACCAGGCTCAGCGAGAGTGCGCCCCCCTGCTGCCATAAGTTCTGGCTGAGCGTGAGTTCGGCACGGCTCTTCTTGTGATCGCGGTTATCGTCATTGCCTCTGCCGTAGCTTTCGAGCGCTTCCTGCAGGGTATAAAATCCCGCCGTCGAATAACGGTAACTGGCAAGGCTGAAGTTGGTTCCGGTTTCAACGAAGCTCTTACCGTAGCGCAGGCGATAGGACTGCCCGTTTTCTTTCACGGCATTCTCCTGGCGGCTCCACGCCTGGGTCACGTCAGCAGAAAGTGCCCCGATGCGCCCCATATTTTGTCCCAGACCAAGGGCCAGCGACTGGTATTTACTCGCGGCCTGCAGCCCGCCGTAGACGGTCGCGCCATGTGGCAAACCATAGATGGCGGTGCCCTGCGTAAAGGGCGTTTTTTCGACCTCATCGTTGTACGACCGGTACTGACCGCTGGTGAAGCTGTATTTCAGGTGCCCTTCACGCTGAAGAACCGGTACGGAAGCAAAAGGAACGATCAGGGTGCGTTCGGTGCCGTCCGCTTCTTTGATGGTCACATTCAGATCGCCACTGCCCGCCGTTGGATAAAGGTCAGAAATGGCAAACGGCCCGGCAGGGACATAGCTCTGATAGATCACATAGCCGTTCTGGCGGATGGTGACCTGGGCATTACTCTGCGCGATGCCGCGTACGACAGGTGAATAGCCCTTCTTGCTGTCTGGCAACATATCGTCGTCAGACGCGAGTTGAATGCCACGGAAAGGCACGGTATCAAACACTTCCGTTGGCGAGTTACTGTCGCCCAGCGTCAGCTGACTCCGCAGTATCTGGATATCGCGCTGCAGGTAAGTATTGATGGAGTTCCAGCTGTCTTGCCCTTTGCTGTCCCGGTTCCACGTTGAGTAGTTGCGCAGACGCCAGGCACCAAGGTTTGCGCCGGAACGCAGGTTCAGATAATAGGTATTCGTGTTTCGGGCATCATTTTCCCGCGCTTCGGTGTTGGCACCGCTGAAGCTGTAATTGAGCAGCAATGCCGGAATGCCCGGGTCCCACAGCTCTGGCGAGACATAACCGCGCGCTTGCGAATTTAACGCCGCCTGCGGAATGCTCAGTTCCAGCCGCTGCTGATCGAAACGGAATATTGCGGAGGATTGCGCTATTGCCTCGGTAAAATTGGCGCAGGCATCCGTGGCCTGAATATCCGGGAACATGCCAATTCTTACGCCCATCTCCCGCAACTGCTCGCCACTCAGACAGGGCTGAAGGCGTTGCTTACCGGACGCATCCGTTGCAAGGGTAAAGGTGACATCCTGTGTATCGACCTCGGAACCATTAAGATAAATATCCACACGATAGGTGCCGGGTGGCTGCAATTCGCCGTCTTCGAAAATGGATAAATCCGCTTTTCCCTGTACAGGGTTATCGATTTCTAATAAGGCCGGGTTGAAGTATTCCGCTGCACTGACCACACCCGTTCCGCCGATGAACAACGCAACCTGACAGGCCACGAGCTGTGCAAGACAGGACAGTTTGAAACCGGCTGACGCGGGAATATTTGTTATTTTTTTCATTGTGTTTGTTCCAACTCATCACGCAGTTTGGCGCCTGCGTGCATCACTTCCTTATAGGCGACAGGCGTAATGCGCCCCCCGACGACGAGATCAGAGACTGCCCGTCAGAACCTTGCTGGTACCGCCATAGTCATTGATAAACTGCCAGGTCAGCGATCCGCCGGCGACGCTGGCCGGCAAATCGAACATGGCATCGGACTCAGGGGCGACCAGGGTGGCATTTTTGACGTCAGTGCCGTTGATCCTGACGTTGAAAAAGGTGATGTAATGCGGAGAGGGATTCGTCACCTGAAGCTGGTTACCCACTCGTTTCCAGGTCAGCGTTTTGGCCGCCTCTTCCAGCGTGCTTTTCAGACCAGCCGGACGGAAAATCAGTTTGATACGCGTTTTCACCGCAATTTGCAGGGTGTTTTGCCGCTTCTCTACAGAAGGAATGGATTTGATATTGAGCCAGAACAGCGACTCTTTGTTCTCTGGCAGATCGCCACCTGCCCGTACCACGCGCAAAATGTTTTGCTGATTCCCGTCCAGACGGAATAAAGGCGGCGTCACGATAAACGGGGCTTTATTCGCCTGTGCGCCCGGCGCGGTATCCCCGCTGTCCACCCATGACTGGATCAAGTACACGTTTTTGTCGGGATTACTGATATTGATGGATGACTCTTTGTTTGCACCGTCATAGATCAGACGCGTGCCGCCGACGACGACGCCAGCCTGCGCGATCGTGCAAAAAGTCGTTAATACCACTGCCAACGCTGTTTTGCGCCAATTCTTCATGGTGTCCCTACCTGCCCTGAAACATTCAAAAAGATCAGAGGCAACAGCGGCCTCTGATCTGCTACTACGAACGCGAAATTACTGATAAACGACGGTGAACTGGGTTACCGCGTTTGCATCACCCACGGTGACGGAATCCGCTACAGAGATGTAGCGCGCACTGAAGTCCAGGTTGTTAGGACCGGTGCTGACCAGAGGGTAAACCGAAGAATCTTCATACAGCGGGACGACCCGGTTCTGGCTGTCAGAAATCTGCACACCCACACCTGTTGCTGTGCTGTCGCCAGCGGTCAGGGCCAGAATGCTGTTGTCGCCAGAAACCTGGGTACCGTCAAAACGTACGGTTGCACCCGTTACGGTGTCAGGGCAGTTAGTCAGGACCAGAGTGAATTTCTTCGGCGCAGCCAGAGAACCAGCACCCGCGAAAGCGGTACGTGCGATGTTGCCCAGGAACACGTCCTGGTTCTGAGACGCGGTGTCAATCGTACAGGCTGCATCGGTAATGGTTCCGGTGAAGTTCACGGCGCCATCAGAAGCGAAAGCAGAAGAAGAAATAGCGGAAGTCGCCATCAGAGCAATAGCAATAAGCGTTTTTTTCACGAGAATTATCCTGTAAACAATTAAAATCGATATGCCTATAACGCGGCGATCGAATTCGTTATGACAAAACCATCTGTCATTCCTTTATTTAGTTCATGAGACTCCGTCTCAAATTAATAAATCGCCGAACGGTTTTACCCGAAAGACAAACGATTCATTTTGAACTAAAGTGACTCCTTTGGTTTTTTACACCTTAAAACAGGGATAACTCAGGATAAAACACTTAAAAAAAACGATTTAAGAAGATATAGATATAGTATTTTTTAAGCTAACGTAATGCGGAATATAAAGGGGTGACACAGAGATAAGAAAAAACCGAGGGGTGCAGGGAGGTAATTAAACAGAAAATCTTCACATAACACTTTGAAATTTAAATAGTTAAAATAAAATGTTACTCGATAATACAAACAGTATTGACAGGAATATAACAGCTCACTAAAGTAAGCTCCAATTTAGTTCAAAATGACTCCATTGTAATAACTCGTTACAGCTTATTTACCACACTTCTTTGAATCGCTGCGCGTTACTTGCCGTATAGATAACGGTGTTCTGTATATTACGATGGCCTAAATAATCCTGAATCAAACGGGTATCTATTCCCCGGTCAGCCAGCGCAAAACCACAGCCATGTCTTAACATATGAGGATGCGCATTAATTGTCAGATTTGCCGCCTGACTATAATTTCGGATTAACCAGTAAATGCGTTGCCGGGATAATTTTGTGCCTCGGTTAGAAAGAAATAACCAGTCTGTTTCCGCACCACGATAATGATTTCTTTTATTCATCCACAGCGATAATGATTTACGTTCACGTCGGTAAAGCGGATGAACGGTAGAAAAGCCGTTTTTTAATCGATGAATATAAATATTATTCCCCTCTATATCGATATCGGACAGTCGCCAGCTGCTGATTTCACTGACTCTACAGCCGTGGATGAAACACATCCAGATCAGGCAGTAATCCCGCTCTGGGTGCTTGCCGTGCAGGGTCGCTTCAAGCAGCTTCTCGACTTCAGACGGCGTCAGGTATTTACGATTTTTCATAGTGTCTCTTCATATTCATGTGGTCTCAGATAAACATTCAGTCCGGTGGCACTCACCCAGAAATGCTTTTCTGACAGGGTCAATACGCGCGCATTAATACAGCGCGTGCGAAGGATGTTTTGTGCAATAATAGCGATCAGTTTTCCCGGCTGTTTATAAAACCTCCTTTACGTAACACGTGAATAACTTACGGATGTATTTTTAATATACGTCTTAACAGACAATACATCAAACAGAAGGCAATGAAAAAAACGGCGGGATTAATCCCCGTGAAACTGTGAGGATATAACCGAGGGATTTAATTACATTAACATTTTAAATTTCTCACAGCATTTAATCTACGGATTAATGGTTTTATTTAACATCAACGCCGTTACCGCACGACCTAAAACGCCTGACTAACGGCTTATGCCCACCCTTTCTGTGCTTTTCTGGCCGGGATGACTTATTTAGGCGCACGTATTTACAAGGATTTATCTCAGATCCCGCGCCGGATTCGATAAGAGCCGTGCAACGTTTTTTAGATGAGGCTGACTGACCCGGCGAAAGGCCCCTTTTGCCCGCCGCATTGAGTGCCGTTGAGTGCAATCAGCCGCAGAAGGGACAGGTTAAGGATAGCCAGCAGGAAAGAGGCAGAACGCGCCTGACAGGTGGTCGTCAGTAAAAAAAACAGGACGGGTCACGTCCTGTTTAAGCAGAGCAGAGATCAGGCCGGGGATCAGGCAGAAAGACCGCCATCCAGAATGAGGGTTTGACCGGTCATATAGGTGCTGTCGTCACTGACCAGCCAGGCGACGGCACCCGCCACTTCATCCACTTTGCCAAAGCGTTTCAGCGGAATAGTTTTTCGCAGTTCCGCCCGTTTGGCGTTGGGGATGGTGGCCATAATCTGGGTGTCAATATAGCCAGGCAACAGACTGTTGACCCGCACCCCAAAGCGACCCAGTTCCACCGCTAAGGTGCGCGCCAGACCAATCATCGCGGCTTTGCTTGCCGCATAGGCGCTTTGCCCGCTGTTGCCTTTCACGCCGGTCACCGACGACATCAGCACCACCGAGCCTGTCCCCTGCATCATCATGGGTTCGAGCAGATGATGATTCCAGTAGAAGAGAGTATTCAGGTTGGTGTCCATCACCTTACGCCAGTTCGCCGGGGTTTGATGAATGTGCAGGGCATCAAGGGTAATACCGGCATTGTGGACCAACGCATAGGGCGCACCGTAGCGCGCCAGCAGATCGGTCGCCAGCCGGGTCACCGCCTGCTCATCCCCGCCGTCACATTGATAACCTTCCACCCTGCCGGGCAACGCCTTGCAGGCAAGCTCCACCTCGCGCGCTGCGCTTTCATCCTTGCACCAGGTGAACACCACATTCCACTGTTTTGCCAGCCGCAATACCGTCGCACGGCCAATCCCACGGCTTCCACCGGTGACTAAGATCCATTGATTACGCATGGCTTACTGGCTTTTTTCGCTGAGGTACTCGCACAACTCGCTCAGCGTCATGTTGACGTTACTGGCGAACATCTCGGCCTCAATCGTGACGCCAAACTCTCGCTTCGCCAGCACCATCAGTTCCACATAATCCAGACTGTCGAGTTTCAGCAGATACAGCGGCATGTCCGGCCGGAGACTGGTCATCTCCAGATCTTTTGCATCACACAGCATCTCGCATACCTTGGTGTAAACTTCATCAAATTGAGCCATTTTTTATTCCTTTAGTTCAATGATTTACTTATGTTCAGATCGAATTTTTGGTTAGTGGTTTAGATATGTTGTTATTCAGCCAGCGGCCCGGTTTTCAACGTTACCGTGACGGTCATCAGCGGCTCATTGATGCGCCATGCCTGAATGCCCGTCACTAACACCAGACCGGCCGCTTTTTCGCCCATGACCAGCGTCGGCTGGATGGCATAATGCAAGGGTTCACATTGCAGCGCGTTTCCCGCCGTCTGGAGCAGCCACGGCGAAAAATGGGTCTGATGATGGGTCTGCACCACCTGTACCCGGCTGAATATGTCCCCCAGGCAGGTCGCGTGATGATCGGGCAGAAGACGGTGTACGGTGTCGAGCGTTTCCGGGGCGTTCACCAGTTGACGAAACAGCACGGCATCAAAAAAGCTCCATAACGGAATAGGGAGATTTTCCACCGCCTGAAACTGGCGATACAGTGCCGCCAGCGCCGCCCCACGCAGGGTCTTCGCCTGGCTGACCGGCGATAACGCCAGCGGTTTCGCCTCGGTCAGCTTGCTGCTGATGCTGCTCTGCAGGGTGTAGCTGTTAACCAGGTTGCCGCTGATCTGTACCCGGTCACCGGTGTGCGTTTCGTTTAACGCCAGCTGATAGGGAACGCTGCACAGCACGGGATCGCGCAGCCGGCTGGTGAACAGCAGACCGTCCGACCACAATGTGTGTTTTTCCAGCGCCTGGCTGAGTCCGGCCTTCACATCCAGCAGCGCGCGCATACCGTGGACGCATAATCCGTCCAGGCCGAGACGTCTCGCCTCGGCGGCATCAAAATGAATCGGATTGCGGTCTCCGGAAAACGCGGCCCAGCGCTCCGCGTCACGCAGCGTATAACGCACCGACATGCTTTATTCCCCCCGACCGATAACCAGCGCCGCGTTCGCGCCGCCGAAGCCAAAACTCAGGTTGAGCGTTGTGTTCAACGCCGCCGGACGGTGCTTATTGGGCACATAGTCCAGATCGCACTGCGGATCGGGCGCATCGAGATGGCAGGTGGCGGGGATAATCTGATGCTGCAAGGCCTGCAGGCAGATAATGGATTCAAAGCTGCCTGCGGCCGCGATCAGATGACCGCTATAGGATTTGGTACTGGAACAGGGCGTGGCATAAGCCGCCGCCTCACCCAGCGCCATTTTGAGCGCCTCGGTTTCGTTGAGATCGTTAAGCGGCGTGGAGGTGCCGTGCGCATTAATGTAATCCAGTGCGCTGGCGTCAATACCGGCCTGGTTCAGCGCGCCGCGAATGGTCTGTACCCGGGCAATTTTGTCGTCAGCCGGTGCGGTAAAATCGAAGGCGTCCGAGTAATTGCCGTAGCCGAGAATTTCGCCCAGTATTGTCGCACCGCGCGCTATGGCGGATTCCCGTGCTTCCAGGCACAGCACCGCCGCCCCTTCGCTCAGGACAAAGCCGTTGCGATGCTGGCTAAACGGGCAGCAGGCACGGGTTAACGCCGTTTGCTCACTGGCCAGCGCGCCCAGCACATCAATATTCCATACCGCCGAATCCGAGCGCAGCGACTCGCCTGCGCCTGCCAGCATCATGTTGGCGCGCCCCTGGCGGATCAGCTCAAAGGCATCGCCCACGGCGATGGTGCCGGTCGCACAGGCGGCCACCGGCGTGTTCTGGTATCCCCGAAGCGCCCACAACAGACTGACGGCCGCCGTGGCGGCGTTGGGCATGGAGAAGAAACAGCCAAACGGCGATCCTACGCCGGTGCGCAGGAAGTCCTCATAATGCAACTGGGTTTCGTCCTGCCCCGCCCAGCCGGTACCCATGATGACGCCGCAATCGCGCAGATCGTAGTGCTGCCCGGGCTTTTCATCACCAAAAGCCATCTGCATGGCTTCCCGCGCGGCGGCCAGGGTAAGCCGCGCGAAACGCGGCAGGCGGCGGCGGATCGCGGCAGGAACGCCGTTGAGTGAGGGTTCTTCATCGATCAGCCCGTAAAAACGGGATTTGATCCCTGCGGCAGACTTGTCGCAATAGCGATAGCCGGGTTTGTAGTCCATGATGGCCGCCCAGCTTTCAGCGGCATTCATCCCCAATGGCGTGACCGCACCATAACCGGTGACCACCACCCGACGTGGCGCGTTCGCCGCCTGTAAACTGTCCATTTGCATGATTCATCCTTAGTGATTCACTGTGTCGTCTTCCCCGCCGCCCAGCGCCAGCCAGAGCTTCATCGTGGAATAGAGGTAGTTGTATTGCGTGTTCAGCAGCGCGTTTTCGCTGTCCAGCAGCGTATTCTGCGCATCCAGCAGCGTTTGATAGGCCACGGCACCGTGGCGATACTGGCTTTCCACCAGCGTCAGCCTTTGCTGGCTCAGTGCGAGGTTATCCCGCTGCCGCTGTTTTTCCTGCTGCCAGGTCAGGCGCTGTGACATCGCGTTGTCGATGTCCTGTAACGCGCTGTAGGCGGTTTTCTGGAACTGGATGGCCGCGCTTTGCACCTCCAGATCGGACTGTGCAATCGTCAGTCGCACCTTATTCCACTGGATAAAGGGCAGATCGAGCGCCGATCCGAGCGTTCTGGCGGGATTGCTGAACCACTGTTGGAACACCGACGCCCCGGCATTCAGGGAGGCATTGAGCGTCAGCGTGGGATAAAAATTCAGCCGTGCCACGTCCGAACCGGCCAGCGCCGCGCGCAGGTTCAGCTCGGCGGCCCGCACATCCGGCCGTTTGGCTATCGTCTCCAGCGGCAGGCGCTGCGCCACCGGCACAGACTGTTCGCTGTCCAGCGAACGGCGCTCTGCCGGATATTGCCCCGGCGGACGGCTCAGTAAAATCGCGAGGGCGTTACGGCTTTCCTCGCGCTGCTGACTGAGATCGTGCAGGCTGTTTTCCCGGTTCAGCACCGTTTGTTGCGCCTGCAGATAATCAAGCTGGCCGAGATCCCCGGCTTTCCAGCGCGACGTCACCCGCAGCAGCGTATCCCGGGCAATGTCCAGACTGCGCTGCAGGTTCCCGATTTGCTGATTCAGACTGGCTATCTGCCAGTAGAGCTGGGACACCGTGCCGATCAACGTCAGGGCGGTGGCACGCAAATCCTGTTCTGAGGCTTTGGCCTGCCAGTCCGACTGCTCACGCGTGCGCGCCAGTTTTCCCCACAGATCCAGTTCATACGCCGCCGTCAGCGTGTTGCTGTAATTTTCCACGGACGCCGTATCACGCCGTAAATTCTTACTGTTACTGGCGCTGGCGTTGACCGAAAAATCAGGCGTCAGCGTGAGATCGGACAGGCCCGCCGCCAGCCGTGCCTGCTTAAGCTTGATGCCCGCCAGGGCTAAATCGTGATTACTTTGCAGCGCGGCGACGATAAGCCGCGACAGCTGCGGATCGCCAAAGTTGTCCCACCAGTGCGGGGTGAATGTCGCCACGCCTTCGCCGGTATCCTGTACGCGCCAGGCGTCAGGCACCGAGAGCAAAGGCCGCTGATAGTCGCTTTTCAGTGCCTGGCCGCAGCCGGTCAGCATCAGCGCCATCAGCACCGTGGAGAATTGCGTCAGCCTGTTCATTCGCGTGCCAGCGCCTCGGTCGGGTGCAGCCGGGCGGCGTTGCGCGCCGGGAAAAAGCCAAACCCCAGCCCGATCAGCGCGGAAAACCCGCAGGCCAGAAGGATGGGCGGCCAGGTGAAAATCATGCGGAACTCCTGGGTAACCTGAGAAAAAATCAGCCCCGCGATGCCCGATCCGACAATGCCTGTCAGGCCGCCAAGCGTACAAATCACCATCGCTTCAATCAGGAACTGGCGCATGATGTCCACCGGACGCGCCCCGACAGAGAGACGAATGCCGATCTCATGGGTGCGCTCCGTCACGGATACCAGCATGATGTTCATCACGCCCACGCCGCCCACCAGCAGCGAGATCCCGGCAATCGCCGTGATCAGCAACGTCATGGATTCTGAGGTTTTGCGGATCGTCTTCGTCAGTTGATCGTTGGTCAGGGTGAAGAAATCGCGTTTGCCATGGGCCGAGTCCAGCCGTTGCTCAATCTGCTGCTGCGCCGTTTCAATCGGATAACCGTCAGCAATGCGCAGGGTAATGGACTGTAGCGGTGTATCACCCGACATGCGTTCAAGCAGCGAGGTATAAGGTATCCAGGCACCTGGCTGCTCGCCGACAGACTTCGGCCCGTGCTTATCCGCCACGCCAATGACCCGGAACGGCACCCCGCCAAGCTGGATAATCTCGCCCAGCGGTTCCTGCCCGTCGGCAAACAGCGTGCTGCGCACGTTGGGATCGATGATGATCACCGGCTCACGATCGTCGAGGTCGCGTGGCGTAAAACGGTTGCCGGCAACAAAATGCAGGCCCTGCACGCGGAAGAAACCGTTGCTCACGCCCAGCAGCGATACCAGCACCTGTTTCCCCCCACGAATCGCCCGCACGGTTTTGCTCACCACCGGCGACAGGCTGTCGGTAAAGGGCTGTTTGCCCAGCAGCGCCACGTCTTCCAGCGTCAGCGACCGCTCAAAATCCGGGCGCGGCTGATCCCAGCCCAGACCGGGCTGGATTTCGATGGTGCTGGTGCCCAACTGGCTTATCTGGCTCAGAATGTTTTGCCGCGCGCCCTCGCCCACCGCCATCGAGGACACCACAGAGGCGATGCCGATAATGATGCCGAGCATGGAAAGAAACGCGCGGATGCGATGCCCCAGCAGCGAACGCCACGCCATGCGCAGCGCTTCTTTGATGCTTTGCCAGACGGTGGTGCGTCCGGTCGCGGCAACCGTGGGTAATCCCTGCGGCTGGCCCTGTTGGCTCGCCGGGTTGGCATGGTCGGCGACGATCTGGCCGTCGTGGATTTCCACAATGCGCTGACACTGCGCGGCGATGCTGCGGTCGTGCGTCACGATAATGAGCGTATGACCGGCCTGGTGCAGACCATGCAGAATGCCCATCAACGCCTGCCCGCTGGCGCTGTCGAGTGCGCCGGTGGGTTCATCCGCCAGAATCACCGGCGCGCCGTTCATAAGGGCGCGCGCGATACTGACGCGCTGCTGCTGACCACCGGAAAGCTGCGCTGGTCGGTAGTGCATGCGCTGCCCCAGCCCCAGGCGCTCCAGCAGATATTGGGCACGCGACTGACGCGCCGAAACGGGCATGTCGGTATACAGCGCCGGGATCGTGACGTTCTCGATGGCGGTCAGATAAGGCATCAGGTGATAGCGCTGAAAAATAAACCCCAGATACTGACTGCGCAGTTGTGCCAGCTCGTCACTCGTCGCGACCTGAGTGGACACATTCATAATGCGCATCTCGCCTTCTGAGGGTTTATCCAGGCACCCCAGAATATTCATCAACGTGGACTTACCGGAGCCGGATGCGCCGACAATCGCCAGCATTTCACCGGCGTGCACACGCAGGGAAATGTCCTTCAGCACCGTCACCGCTGCGTTGCCCGTCCCAAAACGACGGGAGATATGAGAGAGTTCAATCACCGGCGCGCTAGCCATTGGCGGCCCCTGCGGTGTTTTGCGTGACCACACGTTCGCCTTCACGCAGGCCCTCTTTCACTTCAATAAACTGCCGGTCGTTGATCCCCACGCGCACCAGCCGCTGTTCGGTTGTCTCCCCTTTCACAACCTGCACAGCGTAGCGGCCATCACCCTGCGGCTGACCCAGCGCCATCACCGGCAGGCGTAACGCGTTTTTGACCTGTTCGGTGACGATAAAGACCTGTGCCGTCATGGAGGTGCGCAGCCGGTGGTCGGGATTCGGCACGCTGAACACGCCGTTGTAATACACGGCGGAAGACTGCTGAGGCTGACCGCGCAGGCTGCTATCCTGTAAGGCCTCGTCAGGCGCGTCCTGCAACGCGCCCATCACGCTGTGATAACGATGATGCGGGTCCGCGACCACGTAGAAGGACAGCGGCTGGCCGGGATGGACTTTCAGGATGTCGGTTTCTGAAATACGTGTTTGCACCGTCATGGTGTCCACGTTCGCCAGCACCAGGATCGTCGGCGCGGTTTGCGAGGAGACCACGGTCTGGCCCTCTTTGGTGACGATCCCCAGCACCTGACCGTCCATCGGTGCCAGAATGCGCGTATAGCCCAGGTTGGCTTTCGCCGTTTCCAGCGCCATCTGCGCCTGCACGATCTGCGCTTCATTCACTTTGATCTGTGCCTTCTGGGTATCCACTCTGGCCTGCGCCTGCTCCAGGTTGCTTTTGGTGCCTGATCCTTCACGATCCATCTGCCGCTGGCGTTTCAGCTCCTGCTGGTACTGGGTTAAGGTAAATAACGACGCCTGTTTCTGCGCCATCGCACTGTCCAGCTCGGCCTCGGATTTACGCAGTTCGCTCTGTTGCAGTGTTGGATCAATTTCCGCCAGCAACTGCCCTTTGGTGACCCGATCGCCGGCACGCACATAGAGCTTTTTTAACTGGCCGTTGACCTGTGCGCCCACGTTCACCTGCACAGAGGGTTTAAGAATGCCGGTGGCCAGCACGGTTTTTTCAATATCACCGCGATCGATCACCTGCGAGACCTGCGGCACAACGCGGTCAGACAACATGCTGTGCAGCACCCAGGCGCCGCCCGCCAGCAGAATAAGCAGCAGTGCGACCAGCAGAAAAACGGGTTTAGAGAATTTTGCGCTCAGCACGGGACGTTTTTTTATGACGGCACTCACGCCGGTTCCCCCTGAGGCAGCCTGCCCGTCTCCGCCGCGTCCTGAACCTCTTGCATCTGTTCATTTCTCAGCACGCAGATGCGGTCAAACAGCGGCAGTGCCGTTTCACTGTGCGTCACGGCGATCAGCGTTTTGCCGTATTCACGACAGTGGTCGATCAGGGTTTGCATCACCTGCAGCGCGGTCTGTTCGTCAAGGTTGGCGGTGGGTTCGTCCAGCACCATCACCGGACAGTCGCTGTACATGGCACGCGCCAGCATCAGCCGCTGACGCTGCCCCAGCGACAGGGCGGGATGGCTTTCGCGGATCAGCGCGTTTTGTTTCCCCGGCAGGCTGTCAATCACATCGGTGAGCTTCAGGCCGCGCAGGGACGCATCAATGCGCAGCTGTTTTTGCGCGTCGTGATGGCGATCGAACAGCGTGATATTTTGCAGGACGCTGGTGTTGAACAGGATGTCCCCCTGGCTTTGCAGGAAGAACAGCTTCTGTGCCTGACGGGCGCTTACCGGCTCGCCATCCACCAGGATTTCGCCGGACTGGGGCGCGATAAGCCCGGTGATCACTTTCAGCAGCGTACTTTTACCGGCCCCGGACTCGCCGACAATCGCCAGGGTTTCCCCCCGGCATAACGCCAGAGACACGTTGCTGAGCACCGGCTTGCCCGGCTCGTAGGCAAACTGCAGCGCACGGTAATCGAGCCGCTGGGTGAAGTGGACGGGCGCTACGAGCGCCCCGGCGTCCTCGTCTTTTTCTGCCTGCGGAAACAGATCGGCAGCCCGCGTATCAATGACGTGCAGCTGGTTCTTCTGCAACACCGAGAAGAAAATCTGGGTGATATAGGCGGTAAAAATCTGGCGCACAAAGCTGTAGGCGAAGAACTCCCCCAGCGAGATGTGGTTGTCTTTCAGCAGCGGTAAGGCCAGCAGCATGAAAAACACCATCTCCAGGCTGCCAATCAGCTGGTACAGGCTGCTCTTGACCTGTTCGTACACCTTCTGCTTCTGCCTGACGTCAAACAGGGACGCGGCAAAACCGGCAAACGCCGTCTGACGCTGAGCGCTCAGGCCCGCCGATTTCAGCGTGGCGAAGCCCTGGATCGACTCCAGCAGGAAGTCACTTTGCTCCGCGCTTTTCACCTGCACCTGCTGGGTGTAATAGCGATCGCGAAAAATCGCCCAGACGCTGACCAGGCCCATTAAGGTCACGCCCACGGCGGAGATCGTGGCAAGCAGCGGGCTGATGTAACACATCACCGCCAGCGCAATCACGCCCACGATCCAGTCTGTGCGCAGACTGTTATCCAGCTCGATTTTCTGGGCCGCCGCCATCTGCCAGTTGGCGAAGCGACTGTAGATCTCACCCGGACTGCGTTTTTCAAAGTACGCGAGCGTATTGCTCAGCAGGCTGGCGAACCCCCTGACGCTTTGCATCACCACAAACCGTTTGATAAAGCGCTCGGTGACGCTGCGCACGACAAAGGCCAGCAGGGTTGATACCACAAACGCCAGCAGGTAGTAGAAGTACGGGAAATCGCGTTCACCGCCGGAGGAGAACACATTGTTGATGGCCGAACTGACCATCACCGGCATGATAAACAGGGTCAGCGACACCAGAAACGCCAGCAGCATCAGGCGGTAAATGCCCGGAATCCCTGCCGTCTGTTTCAGGCTCATGCAGTCCAGCGCGCGGAAGCGCCGCGTACGCTTGTGGGCTGCCACGGCGGGCTTTTCGCCGATGGCGTCTTTATCCAGCACCAGCGCATAGCCGCTGATTTCGGATCGCAGCGCGGCAATGGGTAACAGCTGCTCGCCAATCGCCGGGTTCATCACGCACACATAGCTGCCCTGGCGGTAGGCCAGCAGGACATAATGGCTGGCGCCGTAGTGCAAAATGGCCGGTAACGGCAGTTCTGCCAGTTCATCCAGGTCGAAAGCCACCGGATACGCCGGAATACCCAGGTCGGACAGGATGGTGCACAGGGTTGACAGTGCGGTGCCGTGGGCCGACGCCGGATACTGTTCGCGCAGCACGTCCAGCGGCACATCCATTCCCTGGGTTTCCGCCAGCATAGCAACACAGGCCAACGCACATTCATTGGTTTCCGCCTGATAAACGATTTTTGGAATACTATTTTCCATAATTTAACCCCTAAAACGCCCTGTTCTTTTCTCTTGTGATGGCTGTTTAGTCATTAATAAAAAACAGTGAGTGGGAATGCCACAGCATCCAGTCAGTCGAATAATCCCGAATGCTTTGCTCGATAATGCGCGGCATATCATCCTTGAGTTTTCTGGCTGCTAACGGATCGTGCACCTTTATTTTTAATCCGTTATCAAAATAAAGATGATAAAACACCACCTGCGCGGACATCATTCTGGCCAACCGGATAATTCCGCTGTGTAAACTGGCCGGACGATCAAATAAACGGCAAGGTAATTTCTCGGCTTTGTCTTTACTGGCAAACTGGGTGAAGTCCGGCGTAATGTCGGGGAATAAAATAATATTGCGTTTATTCTCCGCCGCCGCCATCACCGAGGTCATTAAGTTTCCGGCAATATTTTTATTATCTTCATGAATCGAACAATAGGTGAGATCTAACCCACCCAGCCGCCGCTCGGCTTCGGAATGCGCATCCGCACTGCGGGAGGTGATCACCGTGGCTTTCCCCGGATAGGCCGCCGCGCCCACCATTGTAGTCAGAACGTCCGAGACCATGTGCAGCGGCGCCAGAAGCACCGGCTGCCCTGCGCGCTGGAGCGGCTCCACCACGTCGTTAAGCTGTGCCGAACAGGCCGCCAGCTCGCGCAACAACCGGCGATTCTGCCCGTAGGTCACTGCCTCAATCAGCAACTTTCGCCGCTGGGTCAGCCAGATATAATCAAATTTTTTATTATCCTGCAGCAGACACTGACGGTTAGCTTCCGCCACCGCTGCGCGCCATTTCACATCACGCGGGATTAATTTTAAAAAACGCCTGACGTGGGCAAACGCAAAAATAATACGGTAATGAAAACACCGAAATAATAAACAATGCGCCCTGTAGCCAGCCAGCTGGAACTTATACGCCAGCCACTGACTTCTGGCGGTGAGGTTCCGCCAGAACAGCGCGCACCACAGGGCATAAAATTTCATTATTACTCCGGTGCCTTACCTGTTTCTAAAATAGAGAGCAGTTTGTCAGAGAAGGCCGGGAAATCACGATCCTGAATCGCCATCCATTTTTTCGCGACAATAAAGGTCGGCGTGGCGTTGATATCGTAATACTGCGAAACGCGCGTCATATAATCCAGACGCGCTTTCACGTCGGCGGACTGACTGACTTTGTGATATTCCGCGACGTTAATCTTATTTTTTTCCAGCCACGCGTCACGCTGAGTCGCATCACTTAAATCAATCTTGTCTTTCATCACCGCATCATAGGCGCTCTGGCGATGGGCTTCTTCAATCCCCATGACTTCCAGCGTGGCGAACACCGGCGCATAGCGCGCCAGCCCGGCCTGACTGTCCAGGCTGAGATGTAAACGCACCAGCTTTTTACCCGCCGGCATCCGTTTTTCCAGCTCGTCTACGTTCTTTTCGTTGATCTCACAATAATGGCAGCCGTAAGAGAAGATCTCGATAATATCGTCGCCGTCGGCAATCGGGCTTTTATCCAGTTTGTCGGTAGAAAGCGAGGTCAGCACCTGCTGCTCTGCACTGCTGGTTTGATTTAACACGAAGATATGGAACCAGGCGGTGGTAATCACTGCTGAAATAACCGCAACAAAGACGGTATAGGCCAGCACGTAAGAAATTCTTTTTTTCATGGCGGGCTTCGATCCTGAATACAACAATAAGGCACATTCAGTATTTATCAGGAAGGCGTTGTATATAATACACAACGCCTTTAAGAATAAATATTACTGAAATTTACTCTTATTTAGTGATAAAGAGCGATATCTTAGCCTGCGTTTCCGCAGTTGATGATAGCGGCTGGGGTGAAAGTTTTCGTCACCACACCATTTTTATCGGTACAGGTTTTTACTGCGTTACATACCGTGGCGTCGCCCACCAGGTTCAGCTCAAAGCTGTTTACACACGTTGTTGTTCCACCGACAACTGCGCTTGCTTCAGACATATTGATTTTTTTCATCTGTGATTTCCTTATTTTATTATTACGATTAAGTAATATGAGCATGATATCAGATGGCATATTTCATGCTATGCCATGCCAGGGTGATCGAGGGAATTGCCTCCCTGGCATACCGTAATGATCGTCTTACATAAACATGTTACAGAACGTCATTATCGGACACGGCGCATTCTAGTGGCGGTTTTTTAATTAGGCAATACACTTAAAACGCCGCATGTTAATTAAAAAGAGTTATTGTGTTATTAAGGCCATCAGATCTTTCTTATATAAGATACTGCCTTATTCCGAAGGCAGACTTTATTTCCCTATCTGACACCGATTTTATTTTTATCTACCAGGGATATTTCTGAGAAAAAAACAGGCTGAATGGATCGTAAAAAATAATTTTTTTAAAATTTTTTTGATGTGGGTGGGGATGGGGCGGGTTTTGGGTGAGTGAGGGGCGCACTGGGCATGTCGCACAGAACGAAAAGCCTGAGAAAAGCGCTGGTCGCGTGAAGGAGATGAGGCGTTAACGCTCAGGGCTGTGTTCACGAGCAAAACCCCTCCCTGTCTCATGGGTTGCGTTCTGCGCGGACCTGGGTGATCCGCTCAGGGAGGACAGGCTGCAAGCGTTACGTTGAGGCACGGCGTTTATTATCAAACCGGTTCAGTAAACCTGTGACTGGCAGCCATGTCTGAACACAGGACAGGCTGGTTAACTGGCTTATGCTGAGGAGCGTGTGCCAAACTTTAGGTTGGGTGGCCCTGTGGATGCTCTGCTGTGCAGGTATCGGGCCATGCCTCACAAAATCTCTGCGCATCCTTCTCGCTCTAATTGTATAATAGACCGCCTATTGGTGATGAAGGTGTTAATCGATATGAAAGTAAGCGAAGTATTGAAAGCATCGACAACAGATGATCTCAGAAAATTTGGCTCCTACTTCGAGCTTAAGAACAGTTTTGAACAAGAACTGAATAATAAGCTCGAGGTTAATGGCTGGGATTCCTTCTTCATTAAAATTAAAAAGCTTAAGAACATTGTCTCTTCAAACAAAGAGGCATTAGAGTCTGCCTGTAATAAAGAAGACTTTAAGCAATCAAAACAAGAAGTGTCGGACATTCTGACAATCAATGTCAAAGCCAAAAGCTGGACGGAACTGAAGCAAAAAGTTGATTCATTCATTTTTGTTTTTTGTTCAAGCGTTTTTGATCCTTACGCGCATTACGAGCAAACAAAATTAAAAAAATTCAAAGGTAGCTCAAAGCTGGAAGGTATCGACATTGATATTTCAAATGAAAAACCATCGCTGGAAAGTGTCCTGAAAAAATACAGGAGGTAATGCTTATGGATAAGTATGATGCCGCTAATGATCATTACTGCTATCCGGGTAGCGCTGTATTAAAAAACAAGCTCAATATCGAAGAGACCGATGTGCTTGAAAAGGCTGAAAGAGAGATCACTGCGATAACAGTGAACGACATCGTGTTCAGCCAGCCACCCTACAACCTGGCTTATATGTGCCAGCTTCACAGACAGCTTTTTTCAAATCTCTATGAATGGGCAGGTACGCTGCGAACCGTAGATATTTCTAAAGGCGGGACACGGTTTTGTCATTGCGACAGGATCACCGCTGAAGCCAATAAATTATTCACTAAATTAAACAACGATAACTGGCTGTCGGGTCTTTCTAAAGATGCTTTCTGCGATAAAGCGGCTGAATACTACTGCGAATTTAACATGATACATCCCTTTCGCGAAGGGAATGGCAGAGTCCAGCGCTTATTATTTGAGCATCTTTCTCTTGCTGCTGGTTACGACCTTGACTGGGACCATATCGCACCAGAAGAATGGGTTCAGGCTAATATAGACGGTGTTTATGTGAACTACGAACCGATGTCTCAGATATTCAGGCGCATCGTTACACCTTACCCATGACAGCTAAAACAGCATTTTTCATGAACGCAGCACACATCCTTTAATGACGCGTCTTCATGACAGGGAAATGTGGTTATGCGACAGAAAACGCCCCCTTCCCTGACACCGGCTCAAATCGCGTGTTTTTAACAGTCTGCCCCAGCCTCAACCGCGCTTGAAACTGCCTTGATCTACCTGGATTTTCATATGTCTGTGAGATGGCAAAGAGGGAAGCTGGATACAGGTCGAAAATCGATGAACTTCTCTGAAATCAGCGAGATCTTTCTGCGTGCCCTTTCGCAGTTTTCTCTTTTCACACTCGATGCGTTCCCGCCTCCCTGATTAAATCATCAGGTAATTTAGCGCGATACGAATGTGGGGCAACACATCCGCATCGCTGATCACAATCACTATTAAGTAAGGAATAGTAATCATGACTGCCATCGATTGTATTTCAGGCCACCACGAAGCTAAAGAGACAAACTACACCCAGCGCTATGCGACCGTGGGTTATGTGACCCGCACTCCAGATTACCGCCGCATTCCGGCGATTACGCTTAAAGGCTGTTGGTTGAAAACAGCGGGTTTTCCCATTGGGGTGCAACTGGATGTGAAAGTGACCTGGGGGCGGATCATTATCAGCTTTAAGCCCAGGGACGTGATCAACGGGACGCGGGTGAGATCGATTGAGGAGCTGGCATCACTGCCTGTGCATATGAGAAAACGGGTGATGAAGGCGATTGGGTTGACTGACTGGTAAGGATTGATGGGCTTGCCCCTGCGGAGGTGGGGGCGAGTGGGGTTTGTTATGTTGTAAGCAGATGCAGGGTTGCTATGACGGAAGCAGATTTAGCGAAGGTGTATAGTGCCATACGCAATCACAGGAAATTTCGTATAGATAGTTATAAAATAGTCAGTGAATAATTAACTCTAATCATACATTTTAAATGCAGTGAAATGAAAACACTCAATAGATAAAAACAGGTTAAAATTATTCTTGTTTAAAATCATAATTTTCAAGAAGTGAAAGGGTAATAACATGTTATTCCAATTAAATCACAACAAAAACAAAGCTTGTCATTTAATATGAATAATGTATAATGGAAAAGTTTTAACCTTTATTCGGAAAGCCATGAAAGCATTAGATTTATTTGCGGGAGCAGGTGGTTTTAGTTTAGCTGCTCATAATTTAGGATATGTTGATGTTGTCGCTGCAATTGAATTCGACAAGGCTGCCGCTCATACGTATAAAGAAAATTTAATTAATCGTTTGAAACGAGAAACAAAGCTTTTACAAAAAGATATACTTTTAGTAAGCCCTAAAGAGCTTAGAGCTGAATTAAAATTAGAAAAAAAAGAATTATCATTGATTCTTGGTGGGCCACCTTGTCAAGGTTTCTCAAGCCACAGATTAAAAGATTCGGGCGTTAATGATCCACGAAATAAATTACTCTTAAGGTATTTTGCTTTTGTTGATGAGTTTCAGCCAAAAATATTCTTAGTTGAAAATGTATCAGGTCTTCTATGGGAGCGTCACAAAAGTTACTTAGACGATTTTAAAAAACTATCTAAAGACAATAATTATACACTTACTCATTGCTCCATATTGAATGCAAGAGATTATGGGGTACCACAGAATCGTAAAAGAGTTTTCATTTTGGGTGTAAGAAATGATATTTATAAAGATAAAAAAGAAATTCATTTCCCTCCTTTAAAAACACATTTTAGCCCATCTTCTTTTGAAGTTAAGTTTGATGGAAAAAAAGCGTGGCGTACAGCATCTTCCGTTTTCGAGAAACTGACTCCAGCTTTGATTGAAAGATATTTATCAGAACATTTTAGTAAAAAGAAAAACTATAATAAAGATGAAATTCTTAAAATGCTTGAAAGCTTAGAGTTTGAATCTAGTCCTGTAAATATAAATGATCCTTGTAACATACATATGAAACCTACTCCAAATATGGAGGCGCGTTTTAATGCTACAGTTTTAAACGGTAGTCGTGCTGATGCTGGATTAGAATTTCAATTAAAATGTCACAGTGACGGGTATGAAGGACACAAAGATGTATATGGCAGAATGATGATACATTTGCCCTCAAATACTATCACAACTGGGTGCCATAACCCATCTAAAGGAAGATTCGTTCATCCGTGGAAAAACCATGGAATTACCTTAAGACATGCAGCACGGCTTCAAACGTTCCCAGATGATTTCCTGTTTACAGGAAATACAACAGAACAAGCCAGGCAAATAGGCAATGCAGTCCCTCCTCTTCTCGGAGAAATATTAATATCATCAATCTCACAACTTATAGTCTAATTTTCAGAAAAATTAAAATAATCTCAAGAGGCGAAAATGGTTATTTCAGCTAATTTTCAAACAAGAGCAAGAACCATTGATCACTTAGGCAGAGAGCAAATAGCCGACTGTCCTACAGCTATTTCGGAGTTATGGAAAAATTCATACGATGCATATGCAACAAGTGTATCGCTTAATATTTTTGATGGAGAAATTCCTGTTGCCACACTTGTCGACAACGGTCATGGAATGTCAATTGAAGATGTAATCAATAAATGGCTAACAGTTGGCACTGAATCTAAAGCAACAAATAAAGAAGTTCCTATAGAAGAACGTAACGGTATAGTCGATAAAAGAGAGAAGCAAGGTCAAAAGGGTATCGGTAGATTGTCCTGCGCTGCTTTAGGCTCTTTGATGCTACTCATATCAAAAAAGAAAAATAATAATTATGTAGCATGTTTGCTTGACTGGAGATTATTTGAAAATCCTTTTTTAATGCTCAATGATATAAGTATACCCATTACCGAGTTCAATTCAAAAAGTGAGCTATCAAATATATTACCTGACATGTTTGATGCATTAATGAGTAATATTTGGGGGGATGGAAAAGATGCCTCACGTGATAAAAGAATTGAAAGTGCTTGGACTGCATTTAGCGAGTTAGAAACCGAGCAAAAGAAAGAAATTACGCAACTTGCAATTGAAAAAACCGCTATAGATGTTTATTTTACAGAAAAACATTTTCAATCTTGGCCCGTTTGGCAAAATAATTCAGAATGTGGTACTGCAATGTTCATTGCTGATATACATTATGATTTGACAGCCCAATTATCTTTAGAATCAGGTTCAGAGGCGGAAGGTTCTGAACTTAGAGCTAAAGAGCGCTTTATACAAACCTTAAATAGTTTCGTTAATCCATTCCGCCGTGACGATGAAAGTAAGGTTTCTGATTTTAAAACAAGCGTATTAGTGTGGAATGGTAACCTCCAGAGATTGATTATTGATGAGGTGAGAAATTTCGATATAACCGATTTTGAACAATTAGAGCATATAGTTGAGGGGAATATTGACGAAACTGGTTTTTTTAGTGGAAGAGTTAAAGCTTTTGGAGAGTGGTACGAAAATATAACTATAAAACCAAAAACTAATTATAAGACAAGAATTGATACTAGATTTGGTCCTTTCTTCATGAGGTTAGGTACATTTGAAGTACAAAAAAAGAATACGACACTGTCCGATGAACAACATACTAAATTTGATACAATACGTGAACAGTTTGGCGGCGTAATGGTATTTCGTGATCACTTACGAGTTATGCCATATGGTAGGGAAGATAACGATTTTTTTGAAATTGAAAAAAGACGTACTAAAAATGCAGGTCTGTATATGTTTAGTAATAGAGCCTGTTTTGGTGGTGTATCAATAACTAAAGAACACAACCCTAATCTCCGTGATAAAGCAGGGCGAGAAGGGATAATCGATAATAAAGCTTCCAAAATTTTTCGAGAAGTTGTAGAGCATATATTAGTTGAAGTTGCTAAAAAATTCATTGGCCGTTCTTCTCATATTAGAGAAGAAAAACTCGAAGAAATTAATGCAAAATATAATGCATCCAAGGCTGAAGAAGACAGGAAAAAACTTCTTAAAAAAGAATTAAAAAGAATTAAAGCATCCATACAAAATAATATAAACAAACTCAGTCTAATCAATAATAATTGATCCGAAATATCTAAAAGTTTAACCATCGAAAATAAAAATATAGATCAAGAAGAACTTCTCTTTTTACGAGAAGAAGTTGATAAACTCGATGCCGAGCTAAAATCTTATTCTTTAGGAGCTGTGCCACGGAGTTTAGGCAGTATTGAAAAAGATTACAGGGAATACAGAGATATAGAATTAGATGCAAAGCGCCAGTTAAAAGACATAAGTAGCTCATTGAGTTTCGCTTTAGAACAATTAGTTGTTAAAGATGATATTGAAATAGCTGCGAAAGATTTTCGTAGTAAAGCGGCTATATTGCATGCAAAGATACGAAAATTGGCTACAAAAGGAAGACAATCTCTTAAAGATGAACAAGAGAGATTTGAAGAAACAGTTAGTGCGATAAATAAAGCTTTTCATGAAAAGGTATCAGCGTATCTTACTGATCTTGATAATAAAAAAATTGGTCTTAAACAAACCCTCGAGTTAATAGAACTAGATTATCAAATTCAAGATATAGAAGTAACACAAAAATTATCTCCTTATATTTCAGCATTCGAAAACCTCAAGGAACAAATAGACCTGGAAAGTTTAGCTATTGTTTCAGTCAATGAAAACTCACGTTTGAAAAAGCAAGTTGAACAAGTCAATGCGTTAGCGCAGTTAGGGATTACTGTTGAAATAATAGGTCATGAGATTGAAGGATTTGACATGACTATTGAGCGCGGAATCAAAAATTTGAGTAGTTCGTCACTTGATCCATTGCAAAAAAGTGCATTGTTAAGTATAACTAATGCTCATGAGTCTTTAAGTGATTCTTGGCGGTTTTTAAGCCCTCTTAAATTATCTGGAGAAAAAGTCCGTGCGTTACTAACAGGACTGGATATATACACATATGTTAACAATTTTTTCAAAAACAAATTAGAAAATGATAGCATCTATTTTAGATGCACCAGCGATTTTGAAAAATTAGCCATATATGAGCAACCATCACGCATATATCCCGTTTTCATTAATTTGGTCAATAATTCAAGATATTGGGTAAAGGAAACCGAAACACTTACCAAGGAAATATTATTCGATGTTAAAGATGGCATTGTATATGTTTCCGACACTGGTCCTGGCGTTGACATGGATGATGTAGACGAGTTATTCACTATATTCTTTTCGAAAAAGCAAAGAGGTGGTCGTGGTGTCGGACTGTATCTTTGTAAACAAAATCTTGCAGTCAGTGGTCATTCAATTTTTTATGAAACCCGTGATGAAAAAAAGATTTTAAATGGTGCTAACTTTGCCATCATTTTTAAAGGATTGAAAAATGCAAACTAACATTGCTTTTGATTACAGGCCACATTTAAAGATAGCCTATATTGAGCCGATCCGAACGGTGACTGTAATTGATGATGAATATCCTACTTTAGATGAATTAATCTCAAGAAAGCCGAATAATTTCAAAGAAGAAAATATTGGAAGGCTTAGAGATATAGTAGAAGTGAGCCGCGATGTAAAATATAACTGGCTACTAGACATATACAATGGCCAAGAGACAAATATAGAATTAGGAACAGTCTCTAACAGACTTCACCATAGCGACCTTTTAATCCTTGACTATCATCTCGATGGTGAAGATTCAGGATATTGTAAAAAATCAATCGATATAATTAAAAACTTATCAAGTAACAGGCATTATAATATTGTTGCCGTCCATACTAAAGGTTATACAGGTGATAAAGGTACGGTTCAAGATGTACTGATTGATATAATTATTTCGTTACAAGAAAAACCTAAAATTTGTATAATTTCTGAAAGAGAATTAGCAAAAATAAATTCAGCTCTTGATGATTGGGAAATTGAAAACTACAACATAAAAGAAATGATTCTTTCTTCAATATCCACTATCGATTTGTTATTTATTATCAATACGTTCAAGAATAAAATTCAAGATCCTCGTTTTGAGCATGTATATTTAGATGTATTCAAATCTTTATATGATAGCAAGCCTGAAAGTATTGAAATAAGCAAACGAGACCTCTTGAGGTGGTTGTCGTTTGAAAAATTTAAATTCCATGAAAATTTCTTTTCGGAAAGCACATCAAAATTTTTCGAATGGGGAAAAAATGAAAAATGTAATTGGGTAAAAACTGAAGACTTATTTCTAACTGTGTTAGGAAAAAAAGATACACCTATTAGTGAAATTCCAGATCAACTTATTGAAGCGATGGCAGAGTCTAAACCTCACCCGCATAAATTGGTATTGTCTAAACTTAGACATGAAATTGAATCTAATGGCAGTTACGCTGCAAGTAATATTCTTAATAAAAAGTTACTTCAGGCGGCTTGGCTTAAAGAACTTTTAAACAATGATAATCTCGCTATCAAAACTTCTGCCTGGCAAGCGGTGACCAAATTGTGGGAAGAACTTGCTTACGAAATAAAACATAGCCTTGATGATTTCACTATTAGTTTAGTTAACTCAATAAATAAAATGGAAAATCCTCTTGACTACTTTATTGAAAAAGAGACACTTGAAAATATTACTGACCAAGTTATTCAAGCTAATTGTTTCAGTTGTTCAAAGAAAATCAGCACACATCACTTAGTAACTGGTCATATATTGACTTTTAATGGAAATTATTGGCTTTGTTTAACACCAATGTGTGATCTTGTTCCCGGCCAAAAAAATAGTGATAATGATCTTATATCTGTGACTTTAGTACAAATGTATGATGCAAGAATAGCCTTGAGGAACATGCGAGAAAGTATGTGCGATTCCCTTGGAATTTCTCAATTGCCAAAACTATCGAAAATAGATGAAACAAAAGAAATACTCAAATATGCAACACAGAATAATCTTCTTTTTATTCGTCATCATAACAAAGATGAAGAAATAAAAATACTTAGCTTTACTTATGGTCTCGATGGAAAAGCAAATCCTAAGGCGAGGGATTATTATGTTGATAGACAAGGCGTATTTAATGAGGACGATAAAAAGGTTACTTTAAAATATGCCGAACCCTCTCCTAAAGGTAACGATGTGAATATTTTGACCACAGACGCAGAGATAATAGCTGAGTTAAGATATGAATATGCCTTGAACTTACTAAGTAGATTAGGAGTATCAAAGTCAAGAATAGGCTTAGACTTTATTAATTAATAATATCATAGGACTACACTGCTGTTTTCAAATAAGAAAGCTGCAGTGTAGTCCTAAACATTTATCACTATAATTTTTAATTTTCAATGCTTTTCTTATTTTTTATAAAGCCCTTAACTATTGAAATTTTTTTAAAAAAATATTATTTCATCAAATGGGATTATAAATATTTAATCAGGGCTATATGATTTCTGATTTACACTGCGATATGAGATACAATCCGGAATGCCTTGATGGCCGCATAGTATTTATTAGATTAATTATTGAAACATACAAATTAGGTTAATTTAAAAAAATTTATGCATAAAAATATCGAACTAATTTCTAATTTCTAATTTCTAATTTCTAATTTCTAATTTCTAATTAATGAATTATGTACGTCCTCAAGGTTATAATTAGGTATTTGAAATAATTTTCAACTAAAAATTTATAATTTCAGACACAAAAAAAGCCGCCCTCAGGCAGCTTCTTAGTCCTACAACTCACTTCACTTGGTGCCGAAGGCCGGACTCAAACAATGATTCAAATCATTGTTTTAATTATTTTTTTTAAAAGAAAAACCTGAAATGCCCCCACTTATGCCCCCTACTTTATTTTAGCGATTTCAACTAGCAGATTCTCAATAAGGTTAAAAAATAGTCGTGCGGAAAACTAACAAACCCACTGGTTAGGTTCCTAAAGACGGAACCTAACAAAACTCTATGCCTTTTTGGTAGAGTTATATGCATTTAAATTGATTATTTGCAAAGCCAACGCCCAGCTTTTGCTGATTCTATAATCATATGAATAGTAAGAAGTTTTCGGTCAATATCTGGGGCTTATTGAGACTTAGGCTATAAGAAATACGTTCCACCCACCCCTTCTACTGTATCTATTTAGCAATGCACTAATGAATGTCTGAATATCATATCCGCCGAATTGGTGTTCATTCATAATCAAAATAGGTTAATTAATGCTCAATATTTTCTCGTAATCTCCACTGAAAAAAGATTTTATTAATAATCCTTCATACTGTTCACCATTAATTTTAATTCATTAATATCAGTCAGTTAAATAGTGACTAATGGGTGAAGGGTGATGCATATCCGTCACCACAGATGTAAGATAAACATAAAAAAGCCCGCTTTTACCTCGTCACGCTACTGTTCTGATCAAGCCTGAAACTTTACTGTCACTGGCCACAGACGTTCCGGATACGGACCGAATCGTCTGTGGCCAGCCTTTTCAGTTCTGCGGCCGCTTTTGCTTCGTACGTTCAGTATAAATCAGCAGTAGCAGGCTTTGTCACTGCGGGTCCGAAAGCATACCGCTGTCGTTTGAAGTGTGCTGAACGCAGCGTTTCATACCTTACTGTAACGATGTCGGCGAGATACGTCAGCTCATAGAGACCAACGCACGCAGTGTCGGTGAAGGTAATGAACTGGTGTTAAACGCCTCAGAAACCATGAAGGCATTCTGTCTGCGGTCGGCAGACTGACGGATACGGTCGAGGAAATCACTTCAGCCAGCGCTGAGCAGGCTCATGGTATTGAGCAGGTAGGAATAGCGGTGACTGAAATGGACAGCACCACGCAACAGAATGCGTCACTCGTCGAGGAATCTGCGTCAGCTGCTGCCAGCCTGGGCGGTCAGAGCGGCCCTTCGGTTTTATCCCCTGTCGCTCCGGCACGTCTTCCGGCGACGGTCATTAATAAACCTGAAACAACGGACGACGGCTGGACACATTTCTGATGTAACACGGTTCTCAGTATCTTGTCCCTAAAGCCACTGTAACTGATTTGGACATGCACCTTCCCGCATAAATCCTTTAAAAAAGGATTTATGCGGTAAAATGTGATACTCAAGTATTCTCGGCTTGCTGACAGCAGATTAACAATTGCGACAGCAGTGATCTGAACAGCAAATGGGCGTGCTCAATCAACGGATTTAGATAATCCTTTGAGTTCTGCAATACCTTCATGATGAATTTCTTCATCCGCCTCGTCAACAGCCCTGGAGATGGTCAGCAGACTCTGAAGTTCACTCAGCAGAAGCGCGGCGTCAGACTTAAGCAGGTCATCGCATTCAGCAGAGTCGATGACCGTGTTGATCGCCTTATTCGCGCTTTCGATCATTTCAGTGACACCACCCTCTTTACTCACAGCCAGAACAAGCGCACTGATAAGCAGAGACTGAGCCTCAACACGAGCTGTTAACTGCTTCATGTCGGCATCGATGTGAGATATCTTTGCCAGCATGCTGAGTACAACGTTTTTCATTATCTTCCCTTTGAAAATAAAGCCTAACTTTTAAAATCTCGTATTTAGGCCCTTGCTATCAAAGCGAGGCGGCTTTTTCAAGTCAATCCTGGCAAGTGCCCTTGAAATTTACCGCGTCAGGTGAACGCATCTGCCAAAAAACGACTTTTTTAAACATCCTGATGCAGTGACAGCGCATCAGGATGTTTGGTTTTCCTGAGAAGGCAGAGCCTGAATGATTTTTTCCTGTACGTGTCTTACCCCGTCGCGCAGGCGGGCCAGCGTTTCATAAGGTATGCCCATTTCACAAATCATCGCCGTCGGCACGCCGGCTGCCCGGCTTTCCAGTTCACGGCCTGCCTGGGTCAGGCGGATGATGACCCTTCTTTCATCATGACCGGTGTCGCGCGTGCGGCTGATAAAGCCGGCCTGTTCAAGTCGCTTAAGCAGGTGGCTGAGCGTGCCGGATTCCAGGTGCATGCGCTGCCCGACCTCGGACACCGTCACACCGTCTTTTTCCCAAAGTGCCAGCAGTGTCAGATACTGCGGATAGGTCAGCCCCAGCGGTTTCAGATGCGGCTGGTAAAGCTTTGTCATGGCCAGCGAAGCCGAGTACAGCGCAAAGCAGAGAAACTGCTCAAGGTTCTGGGGCTGAACGCGTTTATCTTCGCCGCTATCTTTAAAGTCTGTCATGCCGTTGCTCCTGATGAGGTTGAGGGCCGGCAGGCATTCGGTTAATCGTTTGATGCGACAGACGTCAGGGAGCCGGAAAAACAGGATATCACGGACAGGAATGGATGGCTTAAACAACTGCCAACTGCCGATGACAGCAACAATATCGACATCAATTAAATTGCACCCAATTTATTTTTGGTGAACTCTGGAGTTCCCCCCTGTTGCCGCCGATAGAGTCTGATACTGATTTGAGATCCGGTAAAAACGACAGAGTTTTCGACGCAACTGTGCCAACAGGCTTTGTTTCAGTAATCATCTGCAAGGGTATTTCGGGGAACGCATTCAGCCAGATAGAAGCTGGCCTCCGGCAGAATGTTACGCCTGACAGGCGCGGCAGCAGGCCCGGCTTAATATCAGTTAATGACAGCACTAACATATACACGGCAGCACTTCCTCAAAACGAGAAAAATATGAAAATATCTACCCGCCTGACCGCAGGCTTTGGCCTGCTTATTCTCCTGTTTATTATCTGTACAGGGACTGCACTAAATGCACTGAACCGGGCCCGCGAGGGTATGGACGTGATTGTAAACATCAAAATGAAGAAGTATCAGATTGCAGAAGAGATGCTGGGTGAAATAAGACAGATGGCCATTGACGTGAGAACGATTGGGCTACTGGCAGATACTAACGCAATGAAACCTCTGGCAGAGCGGATGCAGGAAACGCAAGCGCAGTTTACGGCCAACCGTCAGGCCCTGGGGGACCTGCTGGAGAAGGATTCACTCCCGGCCGGTCGTAAGGCATTTAAAAGGTTGACGGATACGGAGAGATCTTTCTTCGCCACCTTCTCGAAGGCCAGCCAGCTCGGTCTGGCCAATCGTGATAAAGAGTTTATTGAGTGTCTCACAAAAGAAGTACAGCCTATACAGGACACAATGTTGAGCGATTTGCTGATCGTGACTGGGATACAACAGAAAACCAGTAGTTCTGAAGTGGCGAAGAACAGCGCTTTAGCTTCGCAGTCATCTCTCATCCTGATTTTACTGGCTGGCGCATCAATTATTGTCAGCGTGGGTGCCTGCATTGTCATTATCAGAGTGCTGATGCGTCAGTTGGGTGGTGAGCCCGCGCAGGCTCAGGTGCTGGCATCGGCCATTGCGGCAGGTGACCTGACGACCCAGGTTATACTTCGCCGTAACGATTCAACCAGTATGCTGGCCTCTCTTGATGGCATGCAGGCAAACCTGCGCGGCCTGGTGTCGCAGATTAAAGAATCATCATCGTCCGTAGCGCTCGCCGCCGACGAAATCTCACAGGGCAACACCGAACTGTCCTCACGTACCGAACAGCAGGCTGCGGCCCTTCAGGAAACGGCCGCCAGCATGGAGCAGCTTTCGGCAACAGTAAAAAGTAACGCGGCAGGCGCTCAGCAGACGGCGGGCTCAGCGCGTGAAGCCGCGAAGCTTGCCCGCAGCGGTGAAGCCGATGTGCAGCGTATGTCTGACACGATGCATGACATCTCAGCAAGCGCCACAAAGGTGCGTGACATCACCTCCGTGATTGAGAGCATTGCCTTCCAGACCAATATTCTGGCCCTGAACGCTGCGGTTGAAGCGGCGCGTGCAGGTGAGGACGGTCGCGGTTTTGCCGTGGTAGCGGGTGAGGTCAGGATGCTCGCGCAGCGCAGCGCCACGGCAGCCCGTGACATCAAGGTTCTCATAGAACAGGCTGTCGCGCAGGTGGAAAGCGGCGTGACAGTGGCTTCTTCAACCGGACAAAGCATCCTGAAGATTGTCGGCATGGTCGGCGAACTGGCCGAATCCATGGACGAACTGTCGCTGGCGTCCTCTGAGCAAATGCAGGGTATCTCTCAGGTCAGTATCGCTGTCAGCCAGATGGACGGCGTGACGCAGAATAACGCGGCGCTGGTTGAGGAGTCATCCTCTGCCTCGCAGTCGCTTTCCGGGCAGGCTCACGCCCTGCGCAACATGGTGGAGACGTTTAAGGTATGAGTCACGATACAGACAACGAACGGGAAGCCGTACAGATGTACGAGACCCTTCACGCTATGAAGGAGGGTGTTGACTTTATGGTGAACCAGCTAACTCGGGGGAATTACCTGAAGACATCCACGTTTGCTAACAACCTGCTTCATCTGAACCGGGCTTTTGAGCCTGTGCAGTCAAGGATGGCGGAGCCCGGGCTTATGGTCGTGCTGCTGCGGGAAGACGTCCTGCTTGCCGCCGACCTGATTGCGACCGGCAGGGCGATTGCGATGATGAATAATTTTCTGGTCTGCGTCACTGGTCAGGAAGCTGACGGAATACCAGAGAAAACAAAAGTACCGGTTTAAGCTGACCAGCTTTACGGGCTTCATACTCTGCATCCCAGACAAAGTCCGGCAGGTGCTGCCGGGCCGCTCCGCTCAGGATGCTATAATTTAAGGCTATTTGCTTTGCGGAGGCTTCATGGGTTCCAGAGAGGATACCGACGAAAAAGCGCTGGCGTTGACAGGTTTAGTTACCAGGCAGTTACTAAGAGGAAAAGACAGCGTAAGGCAAGAAGACATTATTTCTGCGCTAATCTGCGCTAAACCGCCTCAGCCATGAAACCAGTGACAGTGACTGGGCGGTGCGGGTCAGATGTGAAAAGGCTGTGAAGATGATGAAGCGCATGATGAACTGACTTATGTTAATCATCACCTGCTCTCTAAACGAGCAAACGGTCAACCGCTGCTGTCAGTGTGAGTTGAGCTGTCCTGAGAACCTTTTTCCATTAGCAGAACTTCCTCTGGCGGCGTTAAGCTCCCCGTTTACCGCGCTGTTTAAGTAACCTCCGGTCTCCAGTATTGCATCCTTTATGGCCTGACGACGTGTATCGCAGGTCTCGGTTCTGAGCATCCGCTTTAGCCGGGCCGAGAGCATTTCCGAACTGACTTCAGCGTCATCATCCAGCAGCGATAATAGTGCTTCTCCAATGACAATGTTGATTATTTCTTCTTCACTTTTGAACATATAAACCTTCCTGTTTCCTGGCATAAAAGTCCATTTCAACGGACAAGCGGTATTGCTCTGGAGCGGCATTTCTTTTTGTTTGATTTTTAATCTACACCCTAATCCACCAAACTTATAATTTTAAATGGCACTGTTTTTTTCGTAGGGTCAGCAAAACATTAAGTTCTTAAGCTTTAGATGCTCTGATGTTAACTAATCAGCGTCATTTACCGAGACTCGATTTCTTCCGGCCCGTTTAGCCTGATAAAGGGCTTCATCAGCACGACTCAGACCATCTTCGCGCGCGCTTTCATTACCAATGAAAACGGCCACCCCGGCTGAAATAGTCATTTTTCCTGCCCCGGGGAAATGAGCCATGCTGACTGTGAGCCTTATACGTTCTGCAGTCATTATACCGTCAGCCAGGCCCGTGTGCGTAAGAATTACAATGAACTCCTCTCCCCCGAACCGACTGACAATGTCAGTGGGTCTGCAGGCCTGTCTGAGTAACGAACCAAGACTGACCAGAGCATCATCCCCTGCATCATGACCGAATGTATCGTTGATGTTTTTAAAGTGGTCAATATCAATAGCAATAACGCAGTGTTCCGAGGTGTTAATTAACCGATCAGCCATTACAGTAAAGCCGCGGCGGTTATACATACCGGTCAGTGGATCGGTCATTGCCTCATCACTAATAGCAGCCATATGTCCTGATACGGCCTTTCGGTGATCCCGAACGGCTTCAGTCAGACAATCGGCTTCGTAATACCATGCTTTTACGCCGCGAACTGACTCAGCGGTGGCATTACTACCGCCTTCACGCACCATTTCGGCAAGCTTTTCAAGAGGTAATGCAATTCGCCCTGCAAGCAGTACCATGATACCTGTGGTCAGTGCCAGGATACCGATAATGAACCAAAGGATATTCCGAACGGAGTGAAGAAGAATGGCATTAACCGTCTCAGAGGTCCCCGCCATAAAAACATTCCAGCCGGTTGTGCGCAGATTTGCATAACCGATAAGTAGTTTATGCCCTTCGTTCTCCGTAATGAACCTGCCGTTTTGCGTGTCGGCCAGTCGTTTTTGAAGTGATGCAGGAAGGACCATTTTCTCGCCGGTCTTTGACTGATCATGGCTGAAAATAATCAGCCCCTCGTTGCTGACAATACTGACCACGGCTTCTCTGTTTAAAAAATGCTGGCTCAGGATATCGCTCAGCATGCTTTGCTTTTTGAGATAAATTGTCCCCCCGATATAACCAAGATAATTGCCTTCAGGAGTGAAAAGCGGTTGAGAGATGAAAATGACGTAGTTGCCCGTCGCCGACGTAAACGGAGATGAGATAAATGGCTTTTTTGTATCAATAGACTGACGACTGGCAACCGATTTCAGCTTTACACCAACAAGTTTTATGCTTTCCGGAGATGTCGCAGCGATAACCGCATCACTATTGACGACTACTACGGTATTGAAAAAGCCGGACTGCAGTCTGAGTCTGTCGCTTTCATGAGCAAGATAGATAACATCATCCAGCGTTTTAATCTGAGAGGCGCTCCATTCCAGCTCCTGCTGCGCTGTCCTGAGATAACGGTCGGTTGTGTCAGCGAGCTTTTGAGCATAAGCAATATTGTTTTCAATCAGGCTTTCTTCAATGTTTTTTTTCTGAAAAAGAAAAATCGCCCCCATCATCAACAGGCACGTAACGATAATGCCTCCCGCAGTGAGTGATGTCAGCAGAAGCCGGAGATGAACTTTTCTTTTTAGCATGGCATAAACCCGGACAATTAATTTTTTTCAAATATACCTGTCAACAGTGCGTTGAAACGGCCGATTAGATTACTAAACAGGTTGTTTTTCTCTTCCTGAACTCACATCAGATCAAAGCGGTTAGCGGCATTTCGGGCCAGTTGAGAAGTAAGAAGTGATGTTTTTTCAAGTAAAGCCGAAGCGCCTTTTACTGCATTCGAGACGTAGCGAACAAAATGAGAACCGTTTTTCAGCGGCCTGAATCTACCAGGAAGAGCCGCTGAGAAACCGTACCTGAGAGCATCGTAAAGATGTGCTCAGTATCTCTATGGCTGATGAAGATCTCCCCTCGCGTCAACGCTGAGAATGGACACAAACAATAAATCTAATTCATGGATTGACAGGCACAAATATGCATTATTATGTCTACACTTAAGTAAGAAAGTTACTTCTTTGACAGAAGTGTAGAACAGTTTAAAAAAATACTTATAAGTACTGAAGCCTTAAAATTTCTCTTAATAAATTTATTAATAAAGCTGTATTTGCAGCTTTCACTTTTCCTTTTTTTCGTACCGGCTTCAGGGCGGTGCGGAGGTGCTACACATGCTGACCAATCTTAGCGGCGACGAGGAGCGACGGCATCGCGCGCTCCTTACGCTGCGCAGGCCTGACGAAAGCCGGGATGATGTACTTCAAAAGTTCGTGCGACTCGCCAGTCAGGCTCTGGGTATTCCTGGCAGCTTCATTTCTGTGCTGGATGATGAGAAGCAGTATGTCAGAGCAGCCCGGAATTTTAACCTGAAAGAATCCTCACGCGCTGACTCGCTGTGTCGGCACGTTGTCGATAATGATAAGGCAATGGTAGTGCCTGACACTCTCCACGATAAACGGTTCAGTACCCACCCCCTGATAACCGGTACGCCTTACATCCGTTTTTACGCGGGCACGCCATTGAAGAACAGCGAAGGCGTTATTCTGGGAACACTCTGCGTAACCGATACAGCACCGCATGACTTCGGCGCCGAAAAGGTTGCCACGCTTAAGTTACTGGCTGCGCTTGTTATGTCTTTTCTGGAGGTCTGGCATGCTGCAAGCTTCGCCGATCCCGTGACTTCCCTGCCAAACCGTCAGCGTCTGATGCGTGACCTTCAGTATCTGAAAGCCTCGGGGGATAAAACGCCACGGCGCCTTATACTTATTGACTGTATTGACCTGTCGCATGCTTACGAACTGGCGCGTTCAATGGGGATGGAGCCTGTGGAAAGCCTTTTGAAAGACGTATCCACGCTCCTCCCGCTGCGGCTGAAACCTGCACAAACGGATACGATTTACACGGTTGCAACGGGACGGTTTGCGCTCCTTACGCGTGCCGACAGCAAACTGAATGCGTCCTGGGTGGTGGACAAACTTCAGGGCATTCATGCTGATATCGGTGACGGGCTTACCGTGGCGCTGACTACCCGGGCTGGCGAGGTGGATTTTTCAGCAGATTTGCTGCCCTCTCAGGAGGTGCTTCGCCGTTCTGTCAGTGCACTGTATGAAGCTGCAGGAGAGAATACCGGGTGGAGGCGCTTCAGCGAAGCGTCAGACGAGCGTCGAACGCGTGATTTTACTCTGCTCAATGATTTGGCTTCATCGCTGCGTAATAACACCGGGCTGTATGTAGTTTACCAGCCTAAAATTTGTCTCAAAAAGGGTATTCCTGTCGGGCTTGAAGCACTGATTCGATGGCGCCATCCTGTATTTGGCGAACTCTCACCGGCGGCGTTCATCCCGCTTGCAGAGCAGACAGATTTACTCAGCGCCCTCACCGACTGGGTATCGGACCAGGCGATTGCACGTCTTGTCAGGTTTCGTCACAGCCCTGTCCAGTTACCGGTCTCGTTTAACGTGAGCGGTCAGGATCTGTCACGTCCGGATTTTGCCAGCGCACTTGAGGATAAAATGATCCGTGCGGGTATCCCTGCCGAACTTTTAGGGATTGAATGCCTGGAGACCGAGCAGATAATCGAAAACGCGGCTGCAATAAAGACACTCGAAGCGCTGAAATATAAAGGTTTCAGCATCTCTCTGGATGATTTTGGTGCCGGGCACAGCAATATTAACTATCTCCGCCGTATCCCGCTTGACGTTATCAAGCTGGACCGTTCACTCATTACCGGCCTTTCTTCTGACACAGCGTCGCGTATTATTGCCCGCAGCATTATCAGTATGCTCAAGGAGCTGAATTATGAGGTGCTGGCCGAAGGGGTGGAAAATGAGGAAACCGTTGCGGCTCTTACGCAGTATGGTTGCGATCAGGCTCAGGGGTTCTTTTACTCGCGACCTCTTGCCGACCCTGAACTCGAAGAATGGCTTACGTGGAGGCTACGTGAGCGCTATTAAAATGCTAAACGCTTACAGCTCTGCAGCCGATTTCGCACTGAATTGCAGGACGTTAAAAGTATTGCGCTGTAGCGCGGCCTGCCTTGAGGCTAAGACCTGTTATGTAGTTTAAAAAAAGGCTCAAACTGTTCTTTACCAGCTTTTGTAACATTAACTTTTTTGACCTGACCTGCTCCCTGGAAACTAACATACCATGATGCAAGCAACGTCCGCTTCTGGCTCTGGCTGAAGATTCATGGAGTTTGCAGGAAAAGATGGGACTGATTCGGAGCCCTGTATTGAGATCCGGAACATTTAAAGTTTCGGATAAGCGAGACGATAACTGTCTCTGTAACGCGAACTAACCTCTGAGAAAAAGTTGTACTGGTTACTTTATGCTGGCGGCTTTACCGGGCTGACAGCAATTTTTATGTGGCTTTTGTCCAGCCTGCAGCATCATCGCCTCTACGCCTTCTCGGCACAATGATAAAACCCGGAATTCCCCTCAGGCCCGTCATAGCTTATCGCGTTAACGTGTCCCGGATAAACGCATCTGACTTAACCTCATCCGCCCCTGGCCCTTCCGGCTTTTACTGAACGGATATACCTCAGGTGACAGAAGATAAGACAGGCAGTTTATTACGCGCGGATATGTCTGTGCCGCAATGATCGTTTCGGGCAAGGAGCAGACATTTCCCTGATATCAATAAAATTTGCCCTGATGAACTTTTCAAAAAGCAGGGTTAAAAACGCTGCTGGCGCAAAATCTCATCTGGTAAAGCCGGCGCTTAACATCGTTTACCGAACGGGCCGGACGGCGCGGGTGCAGAACAACGCTCTGAGGGAAGGTGTAACGTCCCGCCCGGCGCTGCACACAATATCAATTTCAGCGTAACAAGCACAATTGTTGTGTGCGGCCCGCTGTATGATGCATCTCAGGAATATGGGCGTTTCAGCGAATCGCGGGAACTGGCTTAATCAGACCAGGCGGGCGACGGCCCCCTCAACGTGGTTGCTGGCGGTATTAATGCACCGCAGGGAAACCGGAGCATTCTGCCCTGGTGTCGGCGTGTCCGGCTCCCCTGCTTCTTCAATAATTACTATCGGCAACTGAGGTTAATTCTGCAATGAATAAAGGAAATAAATATTTCCTTTATCCGGATTAATCCCGGAAGTCGTTTCGATCTCATACGGATGAGTTGCACGGCAAAGCACATCGTTTCATATCCGCTTAAGACACAAACAGGATATGCGTATCAGGATAAAAAACACAGTGGTTCAGCGGCGCGCATTGCGCGATTAAGGCAGCAGCTGAAACATAAGGACACTGCAGGGGGATATACACAAAAGCGTGCAGTTAAATCAAGTTAGTCTAAATTAATTATAATTCAAATAGTTACAGAGCATGTTTTAACTGTACTTTTCCTTTAAGGCGAGACTACACTGAAAGCGTGAATAAAAAGACACCAACGCAACAAGACAGCACTTCTGTCCGTGACAACGGACTTTTACCCCTCCCCAGGAAAAAAGAAGGTTTACATGTTCAGGAGCGAACCAGAAAAAGTGAAAATTGTGATTGCCGAAGCAATCATGACGCTGATTCGTAATGACACTGACGTCAGTAATGAAATGATATCTAAACAACTGAATCTGATGCTGGAAGCTGAGACTGACGAGTCCCGTCGCAGAACAATCAGACAGGCAATCAAACAGTTTGACCGGCTTTTGGGGAGGGCTGTATATTTTACGGATGGCTCAGTTATGCCAGGACAACCTTCCGGGCCTTCATCACAAAAAACGTCGTCTCAAAAGAGAGCTCCGGTATTAAAACAACCGGGCTGACATACACAGTACCCTGCTCCGGGTCAGTGTAACCGGTGTTTCAACATCTGCAATGCCCTCTGGCAGGCATCTTTTACATACCAGTCATCGTTATCACTGCTGAGCTTATTCAGTGCATTTATCAGGTCTTCTTTACTGACTCTGGGTGAGTTAAGTAAAATCTGGCGGGTGATACTGCCAATCAACTCAAGCGCGTTTTCGCTGGTGTCCTCAACGGAACCCATGAAACCTCCACAAAACGATGTGTTTAAAGTTTACCCTTTCAACGAGACGACATCCCGGGCCATAATTGCAGGCCGTCTCGCTCAACAGTACTTTCATGCGGGGCGCTTTCTGAATCAGTCAGCCGTCCCGTTCTCATGGCTGATGAGGCTCTGTTTAGCCGTTTTAATCCGGCTTGCTGTCAGACTGGCTGCAATGATGAATATCAGACACATCAACGCCTGCGACCGCACAGAAACATGATGGTCAATCAGGACGCCCATGATGACCGGTGAGGCACCGCTGGCGATAACCGTACCGGCCTCAACGGCCGAACGCACCTTTGCCAGCAGGGCCGGCCCAAAGAGCTGGACCCACAGCGCGGTGGCCAGCGTGGAGGCAATGGCCGACGAGATACCGGTCATGATGAGGTAGAACGGCGTCACCCACAGGCCGTTGCTGAACCACAGTGCAAACATTCCAGCCCCCTGCGGCATCAGAAACCAGGGCAGCAGCCTGCGTGGCGTCAGCCTGTCAATCAACGGGCCGAATGACAGCAGCGAAACTGCCTGAGTCAGGGCATAGGCGATAAACCATGCGGCGACCCATGACAGTGCCCACCCCTTTTCTTCTGCGAGGCGCGCCTGGTGAAAGAAGAAGCCGGTGGTAATAAAGGGCGATGCAAGCACCACCGGCAGGGCCAGCAACAGATTACGGTTTTTCCATATGGAGGGGGCACGGACTTTCCTGTCCCCCCGTTTTCTGAACGTGCGGAGTGGCTTTTCGGCGCGGCGTGGCAGACAGGATATCGCCAGCGCAACGCCCGCGATGAGTATCACCGCGTTGATGAGCCAGGCCGTACGCCATCCCGTCAGGTGACCGACCTGCACGGCCGCCACAGGAAAAAACGCCTGCGCCAGCGACAGGCCCAGTGCGATGGCGCCCAGCGCTTTGCCCGCGTCCAGTGGAAACTGTCGGGCAGTTGCGGTCAGGGCGGTGTGGACCATCAGCCCCTGCCCACCCAGCCTGAGCAGGTAAAAGCCGACGCAGAGCATCCATGCAGTCTGCGCACCTGAAACCAGAAGGCAGGCCACCGTCAGCAGAAAGGTGACGGCCAGCGTAAACTTCCGTGTGGTGGTGTAATCAATCAGCCGTCCAGCCCACGTCAGGGTGAGGGCACTCATCACCGTGCCGGCTGCATAAAGGCCGCCAAGCCCGCCGTCGCTGAGTCCGAAAGCCTGCCGCCAGTCCTGTCCGTAAAGCGACACAAAGTAAGTCTGTCCGAAACTCGACATGGCCATCAGTATGGCGCCAAAGCCGAGATGGCTGCCGTGCTGATGTATAAAGCGAAATAACTGACGCATGATATTCCCTGAGCACGGCTTACGAAGGTAGCGTGCAAAGCCGTTGCTACGGAGCCCCTGTCCGGGTACCGTAACATAATGATGAAAACGGCCCGCGGTCGCAGGCCCCTGTGGTTTAACGCAGCATCAGTAAGGGCTGACGACTCTCAGCCAGCATGGCTGAGGTGTTGCTTCCGATGAAGAACTGACGAAGCCGCGTGTGTGCCCATGCCCCCATCACGATTAAATCAATGGCATTCTCTTCCGCATAAAGGCGCAAAGCATGCGGGACAGAATCGTCTTTGAGTAACCGGGCTTCTGCAGAGATACCTGCCGTCTCAAGAATCAACCGGGCATCAAGAAGTGACGCCTCGTTGCCGTTAACCATCACGACATGGCAGGCCAGGTCGCGCAGAAGCGGACTCAGGGTCAGTCTGGTCAGGTTTTTACGACCTGCCTCACTGCCGTCCCAGGCAAAGAGCACGCGTGAGGGCGCAGTGAACGTTTCCGGCACGACCAGAACGGGTTGCTTCTGCAGACGGATGACGTTTTCAAGGTGACTGCCCACCCGGTGTTCCGTGCCACGACGGCCCATCACCATCAGCCGGACGTCGTCCAGCTCCGTCAGGATTTCATCCAGAACACCGTGCAGCTGCAGCTGGCGCACCGCTGAATGCCCTGCAACCTCCAGCCGCCCGGCGCACCCCGAAAGGATGATATTTCCCTGCGCCCTGAGGAGCCGGTTACGTTCGCCCTCGACCCGGACCAGCTCTTCGGTCAGCAGCTCTTTGCTGTCAATGCCGATGATGCCGCTCAGGTCGGAGACGGCCGGATGGCCGTCTTTTTCCACAACGTGCAGCAGAGTCAGGGGGGCTGAGAGGCCGGCAGCAGCCCAGGCTGCATAATCACAGACCGCCCCGGTTGATGGTGAGCCATCCACGCATCCAATAACGTTATTTTTCATCACTGTCGCTCCTTTCGGTTAGTGTCCGCCCATGAGTTTTTCCACTTCTTCCGGCTTGTCATGTACGCCAAACCGGTCGACGATCGTGCGGGTGGCATCATTCATGCCGCGTATTTCCACCTCTGAGCCCTCGCGCCGGAATTTGATAACGGCTTTATCCAGCGCGCTGACGGAGGTTATGTCCCAGAAGTGAGCGTGGGTGACGTCAATAACCACGCGCTCAGTGGCTTCGCGGAAGTCAAAACAGTTCATGAAACGATTCGCTGAGGCGAAAAAAACCTGCCCGGTTACGGTATAAGTCCGGACGCCGTCCTCAAGGGCTGATTTGACCGTCATAAACCTCGCCACTTTGGTGGCAAAATTCAATGAGGCAATCAGCACGCCGGTCAGCACGCCGAACGCCAGGTTGTCGGTCGCCACCACCACGACCACCGTTGCCAGCATCACCACGCTGGTCGAAAGCGGATGGCGACGCAGATCCGTAATGGAGCGCCAGGAGAAGGTGCCAATCGACACCATAATCATCACCGCAACCAGGGCCGCCATGGGAATCTGTGACACCCAGCTTCGCAGAAAGATGATCAGACACAGCAGCACCACACCGGCAGTGAGGGTGGAAAGTCGCCCGCGGCCGCCGGATTTCACGTTAATCACGGACTGACCAATCATGGCGCAGCCCGCCATGCCACCGATGAACGCCGTGCAGACGTTAGCGATACCCTGCGCTTTGCACTCACGGTTTTTGTCGCTGGGTGTATCCGTCATGTCATCCACGATGGTCGCGGTCATCATTGACTCCAGCAGCCCCACCACGGCGAGGCCGGCAGAGTAAGGCAGGATAATCAGCAGCGCATTCAGGTTCAGCGGAATGTCCGGAATCAGGAACACCGGCAGGCTGTCGGGCAGTTTGCCCATATCACCCACGGTGCGAACGTCCAGATGCAGATACACGGAGACGGCCGTCAGCACCACAATGCAGACCAGCGGCGAGGGCAGGGTTTTATTGAGATACGGAAAAAGGTAGATGATGGCCAGGCCCGCGGCGGTTAACGCATAGACATGCCAGGTGACGTTGGTCAGTTCAGGCAACTGCGCCATGAATATCAGGATGGCGAGCGCGTTAACGAAGCCCGTCACAACCGAGCGCGAAACGAAGCGCATGAGAGCGCCCAGCTTCAGGTAACCGGCGATAAGTTGCAGCAGGCCGGTAAGCACGGTTGCCGCCAGCAGGTACTGCAGGCCGTGGTCTTTGACCAGGGTTATCATCAGCAGCGCCATGGCACCGGTTGCCGAGGAAATCATGGCCGGGCGTCCACCGAAAATGGCCATGACCACGGGAATGCAGAACGCCGAATAGAGGCCGACCTGCGGGTCTACGCCGGCAATGATGGAAAAAGCGATCGCTTCAGGAATAAGCGCGAGCGCGACAACAATACCGGCAAGGACGTCACCACGGACGTTACCCAGCCAGTCCTTACGCGTCGAGGACAGCAGCATAATAATTTCTCAGATTTTGAATAGAGTCAGCCCGTAAGGGCAAAAATTTCAGGTGCGAAAAGTCACATCCGCAGACGGGATGTTTAAGGATGCGCGACTGAGATTACTCAGTGCGACGGGGAGGGTTACGACTCAGGGTGGCGTAAGACGCATGATTTTTAAAATTCTCCTTTACGGCAACAGGTACCTTCAGGACTGAAATAAGCCAGCTTGAACGCATGATGAGCGCCGGCAATGAAACCAGCTCTTATCAGAGCTGGTGCTTAACTATAAACGAATAAGCGATGAGATCAACGTTTGTCATGTCGCATTCGGATCGTCGCACTTCGGCAGCCAGTCGGCGCTGCTTTCGTCCGTCAGGCCGAGGTTGGTCTGCACGCCGGTTTTCGTGCGCCGCTTCAGGTAGGTCCTGCCGTATTCGCGCAGGATGCTCTCCAGGGCCTGGCTGAAGGTCTTCATGCTGAGCGGGTTGCGGTAGCCGTTGGCCTCCATGTACGCCAGATAGGCGTGGTAGAGGTAGCGCTTCGGCTGCAGGGGCCGAATGCTGGCGTTGCCCATGTGCAGGCCGTTCGGCTCGGCGGTCGCGAACAGGTAGCCGCAGAAGTCCACCATCGGGTCGGCGTCGCGCTTGATGCGCATGGCCTCGCCGGAGTTCTGCTGCTGCTGAAGCAGCGCGCGGGCGTCCTGCGGGTTGCTGAAGCGCTGCATCAGCTGGCGCACGATGACGGCCAGCTCCGCCTGTATCTTCTCCTTCAGCTGCGGGTCGCGCTCGTTTGCCGGAATGATTTCCGCGAAGTGCAGGATGACGCGGCGGCGCGACACGCCCCCGCTGCGGTCGGTGAAGCGCATGGGGTTGTTGTTCACGGCCAGAATCACCGCCGGGATGTGCGTGGAGTAGGCATCGCGGTACTTGGGGTCAACGGACACCGCATCGCCGCCGGTAATCGCCTTGATGCCCGCGCCGTCGCCGCTCCACTTCTCCTGGTCGGGCAGGCGGATAAGCGAAAAGCCGATGACCGAGGCGCGCTCGCGCGAGGATTCCAGCGTCTCGATGGTGGCCGACACGGCGTTGTCGGTTCCCGCCAGCATGGTGGCGATTTCCGCCATGATGCTCTTGCCGCTGCCGCCGGGGCCGGTGACCTCCAGAAACAGCTGCCAGTCATAGCGGTTCGCCAGCACCATGAACAGCGCGGCCAGAATCACGTCCCGCTTCTCTGCACTCCGCCCGGCGGCGCGGTCAAGCCACTGCCAGAAGTGCGGCGCGTGGCGCTCCAGCGTTTCGCCGGGCACGGGGCGGGTGTAGTCCACGTCGCTGACCGTGCGCAGCCAGTTCTCGCGCCGGTGCGGGCTGAAGGTGCCGCTGCGGGTGTCCAGCACGCCGTTGCGAAAGCCGATGAGCTGTCGCTGCGGCGCGGCCTGCTGGGGCAGCATCAGCTTCAGCGTGTCCACCACGCCCGCCACCTTGCCCGCCGAGAACGGCGCGCGCAGGCGCTGAAACAGCTTCGCCACGTCGCGCCCGAACTGATTGCCGGAAATCACCTTCCACGCCCCGGCCTCATAGCGGCAGAGGATTTCGCCGCTGGCGTCCACGGCCAGATTGCGCCCGTAGTGCTCGGCGACGCGCTCCGCCTTCTCGCTGGCGCTCATGGCCGTAAACTCGGCCTCGCTCATGGTGTCGAACGGGCTGGCGGCGGGCGAGGCGGAGGCTTCCCGCAGCGCCTGCCGGGTGGCGTCCTCCCCGTGCGCGGTAAAGGCGTCGTTCCAGTCGCCGAACACCGGCGGCAGGGCCACCGTTGCGTTGCAGGCTGCGGCGGCGTATTTCGCCTTACGCTGGCCGTCGCCGTTCAGGTCGCGGTCGGCGGCAATCACCAGCGGCAGCGACGGGTGCTTTTCACGGACGAGGCCGGCCAGGGAAAGGAGGTTCACGGACGACAGGGCAATCCACACCGCATCCCCCGTAAGCGCGTGCACCGTCAGCCCGGTGGCGTAGCCCTCGGTGAGCCAGATGCGTTTCGGCGTGCCCTTACCGCTCAGGACGTGGCAGGCGCCTTTCACCTGGCCGCCCTTAAGCGTGCGCTTGTCACCGGCGGCGTTAATCAGCTGGACGTTGACCAGCGCGCCGTCCGCGTCGTGCAGCGGCACCACAAGGTCGCCGGGGCGGTAGGACGTCAGGGCCACCTTATGCGGCTTCGTGAGCGTCAGGCAGGTCTGCTCCGGCAGCCCCTTACGGGACAGGTAGGCGTTGCCCGTGACCGCTTTTGCGCTGCTCACCAGCTGCTGCGCCAGCGCGGCTGCCGCCGTGCGGGCGGCCTCGTCGTCCGGCTCCGCCGGTGCGGCCTCAGTCACCGGCGGCAGGTTGCCGGTCAGGTCGTTCACGCGCGCGGCGGCCCCGGTCAGGCTGACGCCCAGCGCCTTCTGTACCAGGTCCATGCCGTCACCGGCCCCGCACTGGTTGCAGAACCACGTCCCGCGCCCCTCTTTATCGTCAAAGCGGAAGCGGTCTTTGCCGCCGCACACCGGGCACGCCGTGTGCCGGTTCTTCACCACCTTCACGCCCAGCGCGGGCAGGATGCGGGGCCACTGGCCCCGCGCGGCGCTGGCCGCGTCGGATACGGTCATTTTCATTGTGTTTTCCCTCAGTGCAGCGGCGGCGCGTCGTGGATGCGCCCGCAGAGTTCGTCCATCACCACCTGGCCTAAAAAGCTCAGGCATGGGGCGGCCTTCAGCGGCCCGGCGGTCAGCAGGTCGTCGAACAGCGCGCAGGCAATCTCCAGCCCGCGCGCCCGGCCGTGCTGGCGCAGGTAGAAGCCCTCCAGCTCGGTCTCAATGGCGCGCTCCAGGCGGGCCAGCGTCAGGCCGGAATGTCGCTTTTGTTCGCGGCACAGGGTGAGCCAGGCGCAGGCCACGGCGCGGCGTGACAGTGCGGCGCGCAGCTCAGGGGACAGGGTGCGGGCGTTCATGCGCTCACCTCCCCGTTCATCCAGCCGTCGCGGCAGCGGGTCACCACGTCGTCCAGCTGGCCGGTGATGAGAAACAGCAGCGAGGCCAGCTGTTCGCTGTCGGCAGGCTCCGGCGGGGTGCAGCAGTCGCGCAGGGCCGCCGCGTCGCAGGCCAGACGCCCGGCGTTGCGCAGGTGCTCCAGGCGGGCAAGGTCGTCAAGGGTAATGGTGGCGTGGTTCATGCGCGCACCTCCGTGACCGGCAGGCGGGCGGCAAAGACCAGAACACAGTCGCGGGCCAGCGGCTGGCGGGCGGCGCGTTCGGTGGCGGCGGTAGTAAGAAGCATCTGCACGCGGGCGTAGCGCTCACAGCGGCGCACGGCGGCAAACACAAAGACAAATTCTGAATGCGGGGAATTAAGGACGGTAGCCATAAGGGCAGTCTCCCTGAAGTAGCGGTTATCGCCACCACCGGAGTTCCTACGCTCACTGGTGGTGACCCGGACGGGGGTAGGAATACCGGCCTTCAAGGAAACCGGCCAGCCCGAAGGCTGCCCCGCCCGGGCCACCATTACGAGTACGGCGCAACGGATACAGAACCGTTGCCCGGATAACGGGTGCACTGAGGCTGAGACACAAAAAAAGACGCATGGCGCGTCTGGTGTCGCCTTGAAGTAACTCGGGTTCCTACGCCCGGCTGCCGATTTTGCGACAGCAGAAATACTGTACCAGGGAAGGCCCCCGGCGTGCAAGCCGGGGAAAGCAGGAAAATGCAGCATGACGGACAGTCTCAGCGGTGGGTGAAGGTCATGCCACACGCCCCTGACCACGGGCGGCGATTCGTTCGTTCATCCAGGCGTTCACCTCACTGGCCGCCCACGCGACGTTCTTGCCGCCCAGTGAAATCTGCGCGGGAAAGGCGTCGCGGCTGATGAGGTCGTAAATGGTCGAGCGGGACAGACCGCAGACGTGAATGACCTCCGGCAGGCGCATGAAGCGCTCCTGAACCGGTGGCGCATAAGGGGCTGACGGGGCCGCCGGGGCGGAAGATGGTGCGGTTAAAGCGGTGTGCATGGGCTACCTCTCGTTGATTCCATACAGAGCCGGACGGGTACGTCCGGCCTCGGGCAGCTCTTTATTCTGAGTAAATTTCTTACGGAATCAACAAGTGAAATTTGTCTGGCGGCTCATACACCGGGCGCAACTTTTGTGCGGTTTGCCAGTGTTTGCCTCTGTTTGCCATATATTGACATATAGTGACATTTTGATTTTTTCCAGTAACGAAAAGGGATAGATAAGGGGCTTTATATGGATATTTATTATAAGTGGTGCAGGGTTTTAACCGTCACCGGGGGTGAAGGATGGTGAACAGTGGGTGAAGAATGCTTTTTAAACTGTTCACCCTCTAATTCACTGTATTACTTATCTTTTTCTTTCTGGTGAAGAATAGTGAAGGATTTATATAAAACTAAAAGCTGAGTAGTGGGTTTCGTGAGACCTTTCCCTGGCTGGCCAGAAGAAGGGCTTTTTGTCTGAGTCGTCACACAATGTCATCCGGTGGCACCGCCTGTGCCAGCCCCGGCACAATTGACTGACTGAAAACGACCACACAGGAAAATGAGATGGCCCTGAAATGTCCCGAATGCGGTCAGGTGGCCCATACCCGCACCAGCGCCTATGAGGCTCCGTCCGTCAAGCGCACCTGGTATCAGTGCCAGAACCTCAACTGCTCCTGCACGTTCACTGCGCTGGAGAGCGTCGAGAAAATCATCATGAAGCCCAACAGGCTTGTGGCGGCAGAGCCGGAGCCAGAAAATGATTCGCCGGTGCGCCAGCCGCAGACGCTGGGCCGCTACGGTTCAGCCTGTTCCCGCAAAGACCGGCACGAACAACCCTGAAAGAAAAAATACGGTCAAAAACACCTAATGCCCGGCATATGCCGGGCTCTTTTTATGTCTGTTGCGTGAGTGCATGTCTGTGCTGCATGAAATCGCATGAATTTCCGGCACCTGAAAACGGCAGCAAAGGCCAGAAGCGGTGCGCCCCGGAGCCACTCATGCGGGTGCATGAAAACCACTATATTAAGTGCGCAGGCGTGGCGGGGCTACGAGTGCGCGCAAAGCTCCGAGTTAGTTAATTATTTTTTCAGTTAAGGTGCTTCCAGCCCCCCTGTTATCCATTGAAACATGATGAAGAAAATTTATGACCCTGCTCTGATATTGTCTTTTTTATGGCACTATTCTTAAAAATATGTAATGAATAGCTTGATGTGAGGCGGTTCTTGTCAGTGTCGCAAGATCCTTAAGAATTCGTGGCATGAGAGAGTTAAAGGATGCTGAATCATGTATATGGATTAATTGGTGTTGTTGGTACCATAATCACCATTGCTACTAGCTTCATTCGCAACCAAGATATTTCACAATGGTTACTCGTTTGTTCTGGATGGTTAGCTGCTCTTCTTATTGGATGGTTTACGCACAGAACGATTAAAGCAATTAGTAACAACCACAAGGAGGTAATAGAAAGTAATATGGAGGCAATCAAGAGTCATAATGAGTTTAATAAAAATTTGATAGCAGAAAACAAAGGCTTGATTCAAGAACTTGCAAGAACTTCAGAACAGAAAGAAAAGATGGAAGGTATAGCCGCTTACCTTGCCACTCAGAACCCTCAAATTAACGCTATGCCAAGAACAGCAAGCCGATCAGAAAATACCGACTCGGAGGCTAATTAAATATGAAAATATACTTTGAAAATTACTCTTACTATCCAGCTTTGAGAACCCGGTCAGCAGAAATGACCGGCTTGAGTAATTTATCACATGAAAAAAAGCAAAAAATATTGCCTTTAATTTCTCTGGGGAAATGGCCTCGCTCAGAAGAAATACAAGTATCGTTAGATAAATGCTTAGAAGTTATGAGTAACCTCCCATTCATTTTGGATGTTACAAAGGAGAATTCTCATCATTGCGCTTCAAGCTTCGAACTACTCTCTCCTGAAAATAGCTTTAAAAATTGGATAAAATTTTGCTCCAGAAATGATAATGTTATTCCAGTCGTTCAGATGCCAGACTCAGCAAAACTTAGAGACATATCTATCCAGGCAAGAACCTTAGAAGAAATTAAAGGCTCAATTGCATTTAGAATTAGAAATTTAAATACAGACATCAGTAAAACTCTGACATCTCTTGTGTCGATGAAGTCACCAGAAAATGCCATAATTTTTATTGACCTAGGTTACATTAGAGGTAATATTTCTGCTATAACAGCAGCAGCAGTAAATTCGATTAATCAGATTAGAACTGAGATTCCTGAAGCCATAATTAGTGTGTTAGCAACAAGTTTCCCCAGTTCAGTTGCAAATTTTTGCCTTGAAAATGGACAATCTGGATATATTGATGTTATTGAGAGAGAATTTCATCAGAATATTGGTGGAAGTGATGTCGCTATTTATGGCGATCATGGTTCAATTCATTCAGTAGTGTATGATAATGTAATTGGGCGATATGTTCCTAGAATCGATATAGCGTTAGATGATTCATGGTATTTTGAGCGCCGCCCAGGAATGAATAAAGAAGGATTCATTGAAGCTGCGCAATCAATTTTGGCTAAATATCCTCATTATCAAAAGGAAGACTCTTGGGGGGCAGCAATGATAAAAAATGCTGCAATAGGCGATATAGCAGGCATGGGAAGCCCAGCTAAGTGGATTGCTGTTCGAGTGAATCTACACTTGAACAAGCAAATTGATCTATCTGAGGCTCTACAATTAGGTTTTGATCATGATGAGGATGATCTTATCTAATAAAAGCTAGGGAAGATTAATCTTCCCTAGCTCACAACTCTTTTAAGTACTTTTTCTGGAATATAGGAAATATCTTCTCCATATTTCCTAACTATAGAGTCAATATCAACTTTATGGTATTCATTTAAGGATTCATTCGAACAAGCCTTAAACTCGAACTTAACCAAAGCATCATTCTTTCTTTTGGCCTTACTCAATAAATAAAGATCGTTTATAGATATTTCTTTATTATCATGAAGTCTAGATAAAAATTCATTAGAAGTAGCATGATACCGATTTTTAATAGAGGTAATTACAAATTTCCTAATTTTATTCAAAGTTAATTTAGATGCCAAAACCTCAAGGTGATCCCTATGATGTTTATTAGAAGATTTAACTCCATACTGATTAAGTAGATCTTTAAGTTCAGATTTTAGCAAAAAACCCAAATAAACAAACTTATTTAATCGAGAGCAAACTCGTCCTTTCTGAATTACTTTAAAACGTACACCACTATTATTAGACTGGAATTCCACAACTCCAACATTCGATGAAACCCGCTTAGATACTTCACAGGTGAATTTTGGTGCGCACACAATTGTAACTTTTTCGAAGCTAGAATTGAAAATTGCCAACTGACCATCCAAACGTTTAAGAGAGTCAAAATCACTTTTTATTTCATAGGCTTGCAAGCTCCCATTAGCAATAGCCAAATCAGCTCGTCTACTCCAGTTAGCAACTACCATTTCATTAATTATAGTTGCATCACTAAGCATTCCTTTTTTATATAGCCAATCAATTAAGGCTATTTTTACGTCCTGCTCTCGCAATAATTCAGCCATAATATTAACACTCACTTCAAAATTAATTTAATTATAGCAATAAACAATAAAAAACCCAAACAATATCATTCAAAACAAATTAAAAAACCAACCAATACCTACTATTTAAAAACCTTAGCACTTTGAATATTCATAAGGCGTAATATATTGATTACGGTTCATATCCAAATAATCAGCCCACCACTGCACCATTAATCTTCGTTCATCTAAATGCTCAGAAGTATGAATATAAGCCGCACGTACATTATTACGCTCTGTATGGCTCAACTGACGTTCTATCGCGTCATCGCTCCATAAGCCTGACTCACCCAATGCGCCACGCGCCATCGTCCGAAACCCATGCCCGCAGACCTCGGTTTTTGTATCATATCCCATCGTTCGCAACGCACTATTTACTGTGTTTTCACTCATAACCCTGGTTGCATAGTGATCCCCCGGAAAAAGCAGATCTTTATCACCACTAATCTGCTTTAACTGACCTAACAAAACCATCGCCTGCCGACTGAGAGGAACAATATGCTCCTCTTTCATTTTCATGCCACGATACGAGTAACGCACGCCTTTAATTTCTTCTCGCTTTGCAGGTATACGCCAAAGGGATTTATCGAAGTCGAACTCATCCCAACGAGCGAAACGTAATTCACTGGAACGTACAAAAGTGAGTAAAGAAAGCTCGACCGCGATCCGTGTCATTACACGGCCACGATATGCAGCAAGACGAGCAAGAAACTCAGGGAACCGGCTGGAGGGTAAAGCGGGATAATGTCGCGCTTTGGTTGTCGATAGCGCACCAGCCATATCACTGGCTGGATTTGAGTCGATGTAATCGTTCTGTACTGCATAACGCATAATAGCCGTGACACGCTGCTGAAGTCGCTGCGCAACGTCATGCTTACCACTGGCATCAACTTTTTTAATCGGGACCAATAGGTGACTGGTTTTGAGCTGGCGAATGTCGGACGAGCCGATATAGGGGAATATATATAGCTCAAGATAGCGAAGAACGCGCGCTCTATGGTCTTCACTCCAGCGCTTGTTACTGGCATGCCATTCGCGGGCGATAGTTTCGAAAGTATATGCCCCCGAATTCTCGGCCTGAGATTCTTTCTGTTCAGCTTTTGGATCAATGCCCTGTACTAATAGCTTTTTAGCTTCGTCGCGCTTTGTTCTGGCCTGAGCAAGCGTCACAGTAGGCCAAACACCAAAAGCGAGGCGATCCTCTTTTTTGTCAGAGGGGCGTCTGTATTTCATGCGCCAGTATTTAGAACCCTTGGCCGAAACCTCGAGATACAAACCGCCACCGTCGGCCATTTTATAGGTTTTGTCTTTTGGCTTTGCGGTCTCGACCTGTCTGGCGTTGAGCTTCATTTGGGGGCACATTTCTAATCGAAGTTAAGATGCCCCCAATTATGCCCCCAACGGCATCCGGATTTCAACGGACAACCTCGGACGGCTCAGGACGTAAAAATCGCTGAAATCATTGATTTTTAAGGGATAATTGGACTTTCTCGGATGGTCTTGGAGGTACTAATGGTGCCGAAGGCCGGACTCGAACCGGCACATCTTTCGATGGTTGATTTTGAATCAACTGCGTCTACCGATTTCGCCACTTCGGCACTGAAGAGGATGCGGAAAACGTTGGGGATTATACCGTTACGTGCCCAGCACGCAACCCTATTCCGCTGTGTTGTGCGCTAAGCGGCGAAAAAACACACGGAACCCGGCAAACCCGCCCTTTCACGCTGCCAGAATCCTCCCAAACCGCCTTCCCCTCATCATACCGTCGGAACTTTCTCATCCGCACCGCCTCTTAACAGCATGAAGCATAAAACCAAACCGAGGTCGAAATGAAAAAGCGCCATATCCTCTGCGCCCTGGCAGCCCTGCTGCTGGCGGGCAATGCGTCAGCGGCAAGCTGGCAGGATCAACTCAGCAGCGCCGCCAACCAGCTGAGCCAGCAAAATAACGGTGCATCCGGTCAGCAGAACGGCGGGCTGTCGATGTCCTCCATTACCAGCCTGCTCAACAGCAACGACAAAGCCATGAGCGCCAACAGCATGACCAACGCCGCCGGCGTCATGCAGTACTGCGTGGAGCACAACGTGGTGAAAAATAACGTGCAGTCGGTGAAGGACCAGGTGCTGAGCAAGCTTGGCCTGGATACCACCGCCGCACAGCAGCAGAAACCGGATTACACCCAGGGCGTGGCCGGGCTGCTGAACACCGGCAATGGCCAGCAGCTAAACCTGCAAAGCCTCAGCAACTCCCCGATGGGCGAGAAGCTGAAAACCAAAGCCTGTGACGTGGTGCTGAAACAGGGTAAAAACTTTATCTCCTGACAGCTACCTGCCAGCCCCGTGCTGGCAGGTCGATCGCCTCTTCCGGCACGGCATTCTCCCCGCGCATTACCGCCCTGTTTACCGCATGCATCACCCTGAATCCCAACACCTTTAGCCATAAGTTTCCCTTCTTAATGCGTTGAGCGTTATAGTGATGTTTTGATTTGAACAGGACAGCACGCATGAAAGGTATCAACATCGCCATTTACTTCGATCCAGACCTGATCACAGCCTGCGTTAATGCGTCAGAAGGGAGCTTCGTTAATAAAAAGTTCGAGTACGACGACGGCGTGATCGAAGAGATCTACCAGTGGCTCGAACAGTACGATCCTAACCGCACGCATATCTGTTTGATCGAAAACGAAAGCGCCGAACTGCTGGCCGACGAACTGGTGGATCAGGGCTATCACGTCCACCAGATTACCAGCCACCAAATGCTGACCTGGTTCGCAACCGAACCGCCTTCCTCGCCCGACGGCACGCCGATGCGCGCCATGCTGCGTTATCTGGAGCAGGAACATCCGCGCGAATATGAATCCCGCACGCCGCAGACCGAAGCCCTGATGGAGATGTTCGACGAGCTGGATGCGCTGGAGATGGTGGAAGACAACGAAGACGAAGACAACCTGCCCGCCGACCTGCTTCGCAGCATGAAAAAGCACAAGATCAGCGCCAGCGATGCCGCACAGCGCCTGATCCCGGACGTGAATGAACGTATCCGCGAGCACCTGATGCAGTACCCGGAGCTGATGACGCCGGAGATCCTGCAAGACTTCTTCCCGGAACTGCTGGAAGCGCTGGAACGTCCGAAACATTAAGCGGGTTAAGGTATGCTGGAGTTAATCAAAGCGATCGGGTTGGGCTTAGTGGTGATATTGCCGCTCGCCAACCCGCTTACCACCGTGGCGCTGTTTTTGGGCCTGGCCGGTGAGATGAGTTTTCAGGAGCGCAACCGTCAGGCGCTGCAGGCGAGCATCTATGTGTTCGCCATCATGATGGTAGCCTGGTACGCGGGCAGCGCGGTGTTGCACACCTTCGGCATCTCCATTCCGGGGCTGCGCATCGCGGGCGGGCTGATCGTGGCCTTTATTGGTTTTCGGATGCTGTTTCCGGCGAAGCCGGTGGGCCACTCAGTTGAAGCCAAACACAAGCACGATGAGCTGGAAACCGCGCAGGAACCGGTGAACATCGCCTTTGTGCCGCTGGCGATGCCCAGCACCGCCGGGCCGGGGACGATCGCGATGATCATCTCATCGGCCTCCACGGTGCGCAGCGGGGTGGATTTTCCCGCCTGGGTACTCAACGTGGCCCCGGTGCTGACCTTCCTGGTGGTGAGCGTGATTTTATGGATTTCCCTGCGCAGTTCGGGGGCGATCATGCGCCTGGTGGGCAAAGGCGGCATTGAGGCGATCTCGCGTCTGATGGGCTTCCTGCTGGTGTGCATGGGCGTGCAGTTCATCATCAACGGCGTGCTGGAAGTCATTCACACCTTCCACTGACGGCCTGAGCCGCCCGCGGTTGGGCGGCCTGCCACCTAAGACAAATCGGCTAAGACGAAACTGGCATAGCTCAGAACAAACCGGCATTTTGACCTGCTCTGCCGCGGGTTAAAGTAGGGTTATCAATCATTAAGGATAACCGCTATGCGCAAACCGCTGCTCCTGCTTACCGCCCTTGCTCTCTCCTCTGCCGCCCACGCGGCGACGCCGAAAGATACCTTCGTGGTCGCCGTGCCGCTGGACGGCATTATCAGTTTCGATCCGGCGGAAAGCTTTGAAACCGTCAGCACCGGCAGCCTGCGCAATATCTATCAGACCTTACTCCAGCCGGACAATCAGGACCCGCAAAAACTGTCCCCGCTGGCGGCGCTGCGCTGGCAGCCGGGTAAAACGCCGCACAGCCTGGTGTTTGACCTGAACCCGCAGGCACGCTTTGCCAGCGGCAATCCGTTAACGGCGCAGGATGTGGTGTTCTCTTTAACCCGCGCGGTGAAGCTGAACAAAGCGCCCTCGTTTATCCTGGGGGAATTTGGCTGGACGCCGGAGAATATCGACCAGCAATTCACCATTATTAACGACCATCAGGTGGAGCTGCGCTGGCCGGCAGAGATTGGGCAGGATCTGGCTCTGCATCTGCTGACCGCGTCCGTCTCCTCCATCGTTGACAGCAAGCTGGCGCAGTCGCATGCCGCCAACAACGACTTCGGCAATGGCTGGCTGAAAACCCACTCGGCGGGCAGCGCGGCCTATGCGATCAAACAGTTTGTGCCCCTGCAGGCCCTGGTGCTGGAGGCCAATCCCAACAGCACGCAGAAATCGCACCTGAAACGGGTACTGCTGAAAGGCGTGGCCGATCCGGGCACCCGTCGGCTGTTGATCCAGCAGGGCGATGTGGATGCGGCGTACCAGTTGGGGCCGGATCAGCTTGCTTCGCTGAAAAGCGATCCCAACGTGCACATCGCGGCCTTTCCCTCCAGCCTGATCTACTACCTGGGTTTTAATACCAAAAGCCCGCAGCAGCCTGCGCTGGGTAATCCGGCCTTATGGCAGGCAGCGCGCTGGCTGGTGGACTACGACAGCCTGGCGAATCAGTTGCTGAAAGGGCAATATCGCGTGCACCAGAGCTTCCTGCCGCAGGGTTTTGACGGCGCGCTGGAGACCACACCGTTCCACTACGATGTCGAAAAAGCCAAAGCGATCTTAGCCAAAGGCGGCATTAAGCCCGGCGCGCATATCGCGCTGTCGGTGGTGAATCAGCCGCCTTATATCGATATCGCCCAGGCGCTGCAGTCGAGCTTTGCCAAAGCCGATGTGAATCTGGATATCCAGCCGGTGGCGGAATCGGAGCTGTGGAGCAAAATGCGCAGCCGCAACTTCGAATCCATCTTTACCTACTGGGGCGCGGACTACATCGACCCGAACACCAATGCCAGCACCTTCGCCTATAACGTACCCAACGGCAGCAAAACCCTGGCCTGGCGCGTGGGCTGGGATATTCCGCAACTGAGCGCCCTGACCCGCAAAGCCGCCGGAGAAAGCGATGCCGCACAGCGTCGGGCCGATTATGTGTCCCTGCAACAGCAGTTACAGCAGAACTCGCCTTACGTGGTGATGTTGCAGGGCAAGGTGCAGGTGGCACTGCGCAAAAACGTGACGCACGCGCAACAGGGCATTGGCGTCACGCTGCTGAATTTTGAAGAGGTGGAGAAGTAAATCTGAGGGCGGCGGGCAATCCTGCCTGACGCCTTGCCCATTCTCAGAGCTGACGGCGGCGGGCTTTTAAATATCCGCACGCCCCAGGCCAGTCTGTTGGCAACCCTGCCAGCGGCATTCGTTGTGCGCCTGGGTAAGGATGGCCCAGCGCCTGTTACGGACGCTGGCCGCGCCCTGTGCGGTGCCCTTCTCAGGCGGTCGCCATCGGTAAAAGTCGGTGGCAGCCAGGCCGCCACCTTGCGATTACTTGTGTTTCCAGCTGGTGGACACCGGATTGGTCACGGTGTTCTTTTCCTGCGTGTAAGTGCCGTTCTGCTGGGCAATCGCCTCGCCGGTATCCACAATCGCGTTCTGAATAAACACGTTCTGCTTGTCGCCGCGCACAAAGGTTAACTGGTGGAAGGCGGTTTTATTGCCCCAGTCAGTGGACGGCAGCGAGATAAAGCGCACGGTGAAGGTCTCATCATCAAACTTACCCTGCATCACGTAAACGCCGTAGTGGTTTTCGCCCTGCGAGATGATTTTATAGGTGCCGTTGTCGTAGTAATAAATCTCGGCATCGGGGAAGGGTTTTTTGTCGTACATTTTACGGTAGTGCAGCACCTGCTTGATGGTCGGCTGGCCGAAGCTGACGGTCAGGTTTTTACCATCCGGCGAGGTGGTGAGCCCTTCTGCCTGCGCGGTCACGCCGCTCATTAACATCAACAGACTTGCGGTTGCCGTTGCGATTGCTTTCACGTGATTCTCCTGGTCTGGTTCCATGGATAAGATGCGTCAACGTATTGAGACTGCACCCGAAATGTACCCTGGCGTAACTGTTTATCAGAGTGGTAATTTTCACGGTGATTAGTTTTAGGAACAGTCCGATTCGGGGAGCGTTCGCCGAATAACAGGGTAGGATTCAGTACCATTCTGACCTGTGGCGCACGGGGCGCAGTCGGGCATTTTTCACTTACTTATCAGGCAAACTGCTAAGATCAGGATATGGATAAACAACTCGAACTAAAACGGACGAAACGTCTGGCGCTGTCGCTGCTGCTGCTTGCCGCCGCCACCTTTGTGGTCACCCTGTTTCTGCCGCCCAACTTTTACGTTAGCGGCATCAAAGCCATTGCCGAAGCCGCGATGGTCGGTGCGCTGGCCGACTGGTTTGCGGTGGTCGCGCTGTTTCGGCGCGTGCCGGTGCCCTTTATCGCCCGTCATACGGCGATCATCCCGCGGAATAAAGATCGTATCGGGGAAAATCTTGGTCGCTTCGTGCAGGAAAAGTTTCTGGATACCGATTCGCTGCTGAACCTGATCCGCCGTCACGATCCTTCTCAGATGTTAGCTTCCTGGCTGAGCGCCCCCGGCAATGCGGATCGGATCGGCCGCCATCTGTTACAGGTGATGCGTGGCTTTCTTGATCTGACGGATGACGCCCGGATTCAGCACTTTATCCGTCGGGCAGTGCACAAGGCGATCGATAAAGTCGATCTCAGTCAGAGCGGCGCGCTGATGCTGGAAAGCCTGACCAAAAACAACCGTCATCAGGAACTGCTGGATGCGGCGGTGGATCAGCTGCTGCGCCTGCTACACAAGCCCAGTACCCGGGAGTTTATCGCCAGCCAGCTGGTGCGCTGGCTGAAGCGTGAGCATCCTATCAAAGCCAAAATGTTGCCAACTGAATGGCTGGGCGAGCACAGCGCAGAGCTGGTGGCGAATGCGGTGGATTCCCTGCTGGACGATGTGGCGCTGGATCAGGGCCATGAGCTGCGTCTGGGTTTTAACCGTGCGGTGGATCGTTTGATTGAGAAGCTGAAAAACGATCCCGAAATGGCCGAGCGCGCAGAGGTGATCAAAGGCTGGTTAAAAGACGATCCCACGCTCAACCGCTATATCGGTGAACTCTGGGGCGATCTGCGTAACTGGCTGAAAGCCGATCTGAGCAGCGATGATTCGAAAGTGCAGGACAAAGTCCGTCTGGCGGCGCTGTGGCTGGGTGAAACCCTGGCCGCCGATGAAGGGCTGCGCAGCTCCATGAATCAGCATCTGGAAGACGCCGCCCGCAGCGTCGCGCCTGAGTTTGCCGGCTTTCTGACGCGCCATATCAGCGACACCGTGAAAAGCTGGGATGCCCGTGATATGTCCCGGCAGATCGAACTCAACATCGGTAAAGACCTGCAGTTCATCCGCATCAACGGGACGCTGGTGGGCGGCACCATCGGCCTGATTCTCTACCTGCTGTCGCAGATTCCGGCGGTACTGCCGGTGGTAAAAGTCTGGCTGGCCTGAGTTACAACGGCGCTGTTCCTCTTTTCAACCGCATTGTTAAAGGGAGGTGAATATCACCTCCCTTAGGTGCGGCCTGAACGTGATTTACCTGAAGGTCTTCACGATAATTTCAAGCAGTTGCAGTAGCGCAACCATGAGCTTCAGAAATACGCGTGCGATTTCTATCCATCTCATACGCTGACTCCTGTGGTCAGGAGCACTTTCAGCCTGCGTACCTTTCCGCTGCCTGTGACAGGCTGATCAGGTTGATACTGCATGATGTGCCCCAGGAGGTTAAGGCACTGACGGCACCACCCGTTTCAGCCAGGACTTGTCTGTCATGGAATGCCGCTTTCACAACCCGGTGCGGCCTCAGAGCACATCACTATCAACGTGGAAAAGCATAACAAAATAACTTTATAGACAAAGCGTTAAGACCCGTTATTACGAGCGCTGCCGCATAACGGCTAAGGAAGAACGAACAATAAAACCTCACCCACTTGCGCTATAGCGGATTTGTTCGTATATTTCAAAACGTTGATACTGCATGGTGTGCACCGCACTTAACCGTGCTGATGTAAACAAAAAACCTCGCCTCACCAGCGGGGTTTTTTGTTGTCTGTGGCTGGCGCTAAACGGCGGCTACGCCTTATCCAGCGCCGCCTGCGCCACGGCCATAAAGTGTTTCACCCTTTCCAGATCCACATCGTTCCACCACACACCATCCACCTTGAGCGCGCTGGCCACAATCACGCCCTGGGTGCGGCCCAGAATCTGGCAGACATTGGCTGGCGTCACGCCCGAGCCCACCAGCAGCGGCAAGGCGGTGGCGGCACGAATGTCGTCGATCTCGTCCAGGGTGGCGCTGTCGCCGGTGCGCTGTCCGGTGGCGATCACCGCGTCCGCGTCAAAGAAGTCGACATCGCGCGTCAGCTCCTGGATAGAGCGGTCGGCCACAATCGCATGGCTGCCGTGTTTGACGTGGCTGTCCGCAAACACCCGGATATGCTCGGCGCGCAGCTGGCTGCGATAGCGCAGGGCTTTGGCGGCAGCGCCTTCTATAAAGCCTTCGTTGGCGATGTAGGCGTTGGCCCACTGATTAACCCGGATAAAATCGGCTCCGCCCGCCAGCGCGGTGGCAAAGGCCGGCAGTGCCGCATTGGCTAATACGTTAATCCCCAATGGCACACCGAAACGTTCACGTACTTTTTCCGTGATGACCGCCATCAGGGCGGACGTTTCCGGGCCAATATCCTCGGGTTTTGAAAACGGAATATCGCCGTGGTTTTCAATGATCAGGCCATGAACGCCGCCGCAAATATAATTTTCCGCATCGCGCAGGGCGCGCTCAATTATCGCCTTGACCGGTTTCCCCCGATATTGTGGCGCACCGGGAAACGGGTCACAGTGAATAACGCCAATCACCGCTTTAGGGCGGGAAAATATCGCTTGTATTGCATCATTTTTTCCTGCTGATATAGCAACCATCTTTTCTTCATCCTGTTCAGGGAAACACTATGCGTGTGTATGTGGCCGGAAATATCACTGTCGATGAAACCTGGTCCATTGCCGATATTCCGCTAAAGGGCGCATCCATTCATGGAAATAAAATGTCGCAGGATATCGGCGGCAAAGGCGCGAATCAGGCCATTCTGTTATCCCGCTGCGGCATTGAAACCCATTTAATTGCCGCAACGGGACAAGACAGTAATGGAATATGGATTCGCCAGCAGCTCACGCAGGAGCCGCTTTATTTGCTGCCGGCTGAACCTGTTCACCCCTTTAGCGATACCTCGCTTATTTTAAACAGCGCGGACGGTGACAACGCCATTATTACCAGTACCGGGGCCGCCGAGGCGCTGAGCCTCGACACGATCGTCAGCCATCTGGCGGCGGCTCGCCCAGGCGATATGCTGCTACAACAGGGCAATTTCTCGCCAGAGAAAACCCATGCGCTGTTCCAGCTGGCGAAATCGCGCGGCCTGATCACCGTGTTTAATCCCTCGCCAGTCCATGCCGGATTTAGTGCCTGCTGGCCGCTGGTGGATATTGCCGTGGTGAATCAGCACGAAGCCCGGCAGTTGCAGCCCGAAGCGGTCAAAACGTTAGTGGTTACTCACGGTAGCGCCGGTGCCTGGCTGATTCAGGGCTCCCAGCGTACGTTTTGCCCTGCCCAGCCCGTTCAGGCGCTGGATACCACCGGCGCAGGCGATACCTTTCTTGCGGTGATGCTGGCGTCGGCGCTCATCCGTCAGGTTCAGACAGATAAGTTAGCGCTTACTCATGCCAGCCAGGCCGCCGCCATAACGGTGAGTCGCCGTGGCACGCTAAGCGCCTTCCCCTCCGTCCACGAACTCGCCGCGCTGCTGCGTGCAGGCGGCGAGTAAGCAGTTACTTAAACATCGCGCGATAGCTGTCCACGTTGGCTTTGGTCACGACCGTGGCCGGTACCAGAATGGTTTTAGGTACACTTTTGCCTGCGGTAATCTGGTTCAGCGCCTTCACGGCTTCTTCCCCCATTTTTTTCGGGTCCTGCTGCAACACCGCCGTGACGTAACCGTTATCAATGCCGGTGATAGCTTTTGAGGTCAGATCCCAGCCGAACACCTTGATGTCTTTCTGGCGTCCCTGGTTCTCCACGGCCGCAATCGCCCCCAGTAAGGCCGGTTCGCCGGTGGCATAAATGGCCGTTAAGTCCGGGTTCCCGGTGATCAGGTTCTCAGCCGCCGTCATCGCGTTATCCTGCACGTTCTGACCGTCAACCACATCGGCTACGGTGATGCCAGGATTGCTCTTGATGGTGTCTTCAAAGCCTTTTTGACGTTGGTTTTGGACCGCAGAATTCAGTGCCCCCACAATCCCCAGCCGCGCTTTGCCACCCATATTTTTTGCCACATAGTCGACAAAATATTTACCGATAATCTTACCGCCTTCCAGATTATCCACGCCCACCTGCGCCGCCTGTGGACCAGCCGGTAATACCGCATCAATCGCGATTACCGGAATTTTTGCGGCAGCCGCTTCTTTAATGGCAGGCATGATGCCGTTCACATCAATCGCGTCCACCATAATGCCCTTTACGCCCTGCTGAATATAATTTTCAATGGCGTCGTTTTGCGATACGGGATTATCGTTGGCGTTAAAAATCACTACTTCTTTACCGCTGGCTTTCGCCGCCTCCTGTGCGCCCTTATTCATCTGATTAAAAAACAGGGCCTGCTGGTTAATCTGTACCAGCGCATAAGTCGGTGCTGCGTGAGCCAAAGAAAAAACAGAACCCGCTGCCAGTAAGCCCGTTGCCAGCGCAACAGAACGCAATTTTCTGGTGTTAAATGACATCATCATAAAATTCCTCGTCGGGAATACGCGATAACCAGTCGATCTCCGCATCGAAATGCAGAGGGATTATTGTTGGCGGGCAAATATCGTAGGAAGGGCTTATTCAGCCTGAACCTGAATAACGTCGTTTCTGTTCACTGTCCATTATGGTGAACACCTGAAACGGGTTAAGCCGGTTTGGGAGTGACTCCCGGGTAATGCGGTAAACTGTCTCTACCATTCTCTTCCGCTCAGTTTTTGTCAAGCGAATATTTTATCGCCAGGCCTGACGCAAAAATACTGTATCCGTTGCGCGTAACTGTGTTACAGATAGCCGATTCTGGGCAACATGGCTGTGGATATGATCAAAAAACGGGTGCTGTTATCCGACGTAGCGACGCTGGCCGGGCTGTCAAAAGCGACCGTATCCCGCTATATGAATCAAAGCATTATGCTGCCGCAGGACACCATCGACCGTATCGAAGCCGCCATTCGCCAACTGGATTATCGCGGCAACAGCCTGGCACGCCGTCTGAGCAAAGGCGGCAGTGAAACCTTAGGCCTGGTGCTGCCCGATATCACCAACCCCTTCTTCGCCGAACTGGCGGACGCGGCGGAAGAAGCCGCTTCGGCCCACGGCTACAGCCTGGTGCTGTGCATCACCCGTAACCATCCCGGCAAAGAAAGCCAGTTTATTCGCTGGCTGGATACCTGCCAGGTGGATGGCCTGCTGTTTACCACCAACCACCCGGATAACGGACTGCTGCGTAAGGAAATTAACCGCCATCAGCGCATTGTGCTGCTGGATGAAGATATTCCCGGCAGCCTGGTGCCAAAAGTCTTTGCCGATAACGTGCAGGGCGGTCGTATTGCTACCGAAAAACTGATCGCTGCCGGTCATCGTCACATCGCGTTTGTGGGCGGGCCGGATGAACTGATGAGCGTGCGCGAACGCTATCAGGGTTTCTGCACCGCCATGAAGCAGGCAGGCCTGGACGTTCCCCCCGAGTGGGTGATGTACGGCGAATACCAGCGCACCTTTGGAGAACAGGCGCTTCAGCATCTGTTCAGCCGGACGCACCGCCCGACCGCCGTGTTTGCCGCCAGTGATTATCTGGTGCTGGGCTTGCTGGATGGCCTGCGCGCGCGCGGGCTGCGGGCTCCCGAGGCGCTGTCGCTGGTGGGATTCGACGACGCCACCTATGCAGATTTTACCCAACCCCGCATTTCCACCATTCGCCAGCCCGCCCGGGAACTGGGCCAGACCGCGGTTAACATCATGCTGCGCATCCTGAATGACGAAGCCGATATCCCCGCCGAAACCCGTCTTGCGGTGGAATGGGTGGCGCGTGATTCCATACAAATTTGCTAACTGCGTCCCAAAATGGCGCAAAAGCGCACAATTTTAGCGCAAATAACGAGCTTTTTGATTTCTCAGCGTTATAGTTAGTAAACCGGTTTACCAGAAATTAACATTTAAACGTGTTCAAAAACAACTGGTTAGGCCGCGTGTGTAATGCCTGTGCTGCAGGCTGGCACGGATGCTGCAATAGCGTATCTGGCAAGCAAATATCGTTACAGCGGTTGTTCAGAGGTTATGCATAAAGGCTTTATCTGGCAGGTAAACCGGTTTACAAGGGCGTAAACCGTGCAGGATAACGCTTTTTTACCTCCGTTCAGCTTTTCCCGTGAGTGGTGATGGGAGTTATCGAATGCAGCAATTACATACTGCCCCGGCACGGGTAGAGATGGTGAATATCACCAAAACCTACGGCGCGATACGTTCCCTGCGCGGCGTCAATTTACAGCTGGCGCCTGGCGAAGTGCTGGGCCTGGTGGGCGATAACGGCGCGGGCAAGTCCACGCTGACCAAGGTGCTGTCTGGCGCGGTGGTGCCCACCAGCGGCACGATTCGTATTGATGGAGAACCGCAGCATTTCAGTAATCCTGCGGATTCACGCCGCTGCCATATCGAAATGGTTTATCAGGATCTGTCGCTGTGCGACACGGTCGATGTGGCAGGCAACCTGTTTATGGGACGCGAGCCGATGAAATCGATCCTCGGCATTCCCTTTCTCGATCAGGAAAAAATGCATACCGATGCGCGGGAAATGCTGAAAGGTCTGGGCATCTCCATTCCCGACACGCGTTTGCTGGTGCGCAATCTGTCTGGCGGACAACGCCAGGCTATCGCCATCGCCCGCGCGGCCGCCTTTGATCCCAAAGTCCTGATCATGGATGAACCCACTGCGGCGCTTGCCGTGGCCGAAGTCGAAGCGGTGCTGGAACTGATTCGTCGGGTGTCGGCGCGCGGCGTCAGCGTGATCCTGATTACCCATCGCTTACAGGATCTGTTCCTGGTCTGCGACCGGATCATGGTGATGTACGAAGGTACGAACGTGGCAGATCGCCGGGTGGCGGACACCGACCTGAGCGAGATCGTCAATCTGATCGTGGGCGAAAAATTTGTCGCCCGCTCTGCGGCGACGCACTGAGCGAGGTAACAGGATGACTATCATGAATCTGAGCGGTTCCCGTATGGCCCAACACTCGTTGCCGCGTCGCCTGCTGCACAACCACTCTGGCGTGGTCAGCATCGCGCTGTTTTTTGTGTTCTGTTGCGTGGTGTTTTCCCTGATCACCGGCAACTTTCTCAGCAGTGCCAACTGGCTCAATATTATTCGCCAGAGTGCGCCCTTGTTGATCGTGGCCACGGCCATGACGCTGGTGATCACCACCGGCGGGATCGATCTTTCCGTGGGATCGACGCTGGCGCTGGTCGGTGCACTGTCGGCTATCGCACTGAATAGCTGGGGACTGCCCTGGCCGGTCGTGTTGCTGGGTGGCCTGCTGCTGGGCGCGCTGGTCGGTGCCATCAACGGGTTCTTTATCGCCTATGAAGGCATTCCCGCCTTTATTGTGACGCTGGCGACCTTAGCCGTGGTACGCGGCGTGGCGCTGCTGATTACCCAGGGTTACTCCATTCCCATCCCTGCCGACAGCCTGTTTGCCTTGATGGGCCGCGCTAAGGTGCTGGGCGTGCCGATGCCGGCACTGATTGGCATCGTGGTGCTGATTGTCGGCCATATCGTGCTGAACCATATGCGTTTTGGTCGTTATGTGACGGCGATTGGGGCGAATGCCGAAGGCGCGCGCCGCAGTGGGATTAACACCAAAGCCGTGACCATGAAGGTGTATATCATCAGCGGGATGGCCGCCGCGCTGGCGGGCATGATTATTACCGCCCGTCTGGGCAGCGGTTCATCTAATCAGGGCGAAGGATTCGAGTTGCAGGTGATCGCGGCCGTGGTGCTGGGCAGTACCAGCCTGTTCGGCGGCTTCGGCACCGTGATTGGTACGCTGCTGGGCGCGCTGTCGATCGCCATTATCCAGAACGGTCTGATCCTGTCTCATATCTCGCCGTTCTATACCCAGATTGCCACCGGCACCATCATTCTGCTGGCGATCTGGCTGAACACCCGCATTCTCAATCCGACCCGCGCGGCGGCGAAAGGATAGCCGATGAAACACTCCATTTTTCGGCATCCGGACCCTCTGCCGCTTGGCATCCACAGCGGTTATGTCATGACGGTGCTGGGGCCGCTGCCGCTCAGCGAGATGGGCGTCACACTGATGCATGAACACATTCTGCTGGATGCGTCCGGCAAGTGGGTGCCGCCCTGCTGCTGTGGCGATCGCCATTTAGCGGACATGCCGGTGAGCATGGAAAACCTGGGCGAGCTCTCACTCAACCCGTTAATCAGCCGCGACAACTGTCAGCTGTTTGATGTGGATTTGGCGATTGAGGAGCTGATGAAGTTCCGTGCGCTCGGCGGTGAAACGGTGGTCGATCCGACCAATATCGGCATCGGACGCGACCCGAAAGCCCTGCAGCGCATCGCGCGTCTGACCGGGCTGAACATCATCATGAGTACCGGCCTGTACCTGGAACCTTCGCACCCGGAGTGGGTGAAAACCCTCAGCATTGAAGAGCTGGCTGACAAGCTGATTTACGACCTTGGTGGCCGGGAAGACAAACCCGACGTACTCGCCGGGTTGATCGGCGAGATCGGCGTGTCCAGCCGCTTTACCGCCAGCGAGGAGAAATCCCTGCGGGCGGCGGGCCGCGCCAGTGCAGCAACCCGGGTGCCGATTGAAGTTCACCTGCCCGGCTGGGAACGGCTGGGCCACAAGGTGCTGGATATCCTGGAACACGAAGGAGCCGATCTGCGTCATGTGGTGCTGTGCCATATGAACCCCAGCTTTGCCGACAAGCGCTATCAGCGTGAACTGGCCCAGCGCGGCGCGTTTCTGGAATACGACATGATCGGCATGAGCTATTACTACGCCGATGAGTCCGCTCAGTCACCGTCCGACGAAGAGAACGCCCGCGCTATCCGCGAACTGATTGATGACGGCTTTATCGAGCAGATTTTGCTGTCCCAGGACGTATTCCTGAAAACCATGCTCACCCGCTACGGCGGCCACGGCTATGGCTACATCCTTAAACATTTTGTTCCGCGCCTGAAACGCCACGGCGTCAGCGGCGAACAACTTGAAACCTTAATGATTGCTAACCCACAGCGCGTATTTGGTGGGTAAGGGAGAAGCGTAATGCAGAAGAACATTTTACTGGTCGGCGAATCCTGGACCAGCACATCCGTACACGTTAAAGGCTTCGATCAGTTTGCGACCGCCACCTGGCACAACGGCGCAACCGACTTTATGGCAGCGCTGGCAGACAGTGATTATGCCATCACCTATATGCCCGCCCATGCAGCGGCGACGGCGTTTCCGCTGACCCTGGCGGGGCTGCAACAGTGGGACGCCATCATTCTGTCGGATATCGGTGCAAACACGTTGCTCCTGCACCCGGATACCTGGCTGAAGAGCCAACGCACGGCGAATCGCCTGACGCTGATCCACGATTATGTGGCGGCGGGCGGTGCCCTGATGATGATTGGCGGCTACTTCAGTTTTCAGGGCATCAATGGCGGCGCGCGCTATCGCAACACGGCGGTGGAAAAAGTGCTGCCGGTGCGTTGCCTGGCCTGGGACGACCGGATTGAAACGCCCGAAGGCTGCTATCCCAACGTGACGGAATCCCACGCGGTGTTTGCCGATTTGCCGGGCGAGTGGCCGTGGCTGCTTGGCTATAACGAGGTGGAAATGCATCCCGAAGGCAAGCTGCTGGCCACCGTCGCCGGCACGGATCATCCACTGCTGGCGGTGCGCGAATATCAGCAGGGCCGCTCACTGGTGTGGACCAGCGATATGTCGGCCCACTGGCTGCCGCAGGAGTTTTCCCAGTGGCAGGGCTATCGTCAGCTGTGGATCAACTGCCTCGACTGGTTAACGGTACGCCACTGATGACGATCACCCGCACGGCGGATCTGGCGTTACAGTTGATCCGCTTTGATACCATCAATCCGCCGGGTAACGAAGCCGCCTGTATGCAGTTTTTTGCCGACTGGCTGGGGGAAAACGGCTTTGAGGTCACGCTGTCCACCTTCGGTGAAGGCCGCCGTAACCTGATAGCCCGGATGTCCGGCGATCAAGACGGACCTGCGCTGGCGTTTACCGGGCATCTGGATACGGTGCCGCTTGGCAATGCCGACTGGCAACACGATGCTTTTGGTGAGATCGCGGGCGATCGGCTCTACGGTCGGGGATCGAGCGATATGAAGGCGGCCGTCGCCGCCTTTGCTGTGGCCTGCGTTACGCACCAGCAGGCGATTCGGCAGGGTACGGGCGTTGTCCTGCTGATCACCGGCGGTGAAGAAACCGGCTGCGACGGCGCGCGGGCGCTCATCGAAAACGTCACGCTGCCCGAGGTCGGGGCGCTTATCGTGGGCGAACCTACCGCGAATTATCCGGTTATCGGCCACAAAGGCGCACTGTGGCTGCGCTGTGAAACCCGGGGGAAAACCGCCCACGGCGCGATGCCGGAGCTGGGCATTAATGCCATTTACCTGGCGGCTGATGCGCTGGGTAAAATTCAACATTTCTCACCCGGCGCGCCGCATCCACTGATGAAGCAGCCGACGATCAACGTCGGGCGCATCTCTGGTGGCCTCAACATCAACTCCGTGCCTGACCGCACGCAGTTCGACGTGGATATTCGTAGCGCCCCCAATCTTGAGCACGCCACCATTCGCCAGCAGCTCACCACCTTACTGGGTGAAAGTGTGACGGTTTCCACGCTGGTGGATCTGCCTGCCGTGCTGAGTGAAGGCGATCAGGCATGGATTCAGGCGGTTTATCAACGATGCCAGCCACTGCATGATGCACCGCTGGTGCCGCGGATTGTGCCCTACTTTACCGATGCTTCACTGCTGTTGCCCGCGCTGGGCAATCCGCCCTGCATTATTCTTGGCCCCGGCGAGCCGTCGATGGCGCATCAGACCGATGAATATTGCCTGCTGAGCAGGTTAGACGAGGCGGAGACGCTGTATGGTGCGTTGATTTGTGACGGGATAAGCTGACCACCAGGTACTCTTCTGAAAGGGTGTTATGCTGATGAAGTCGCCGCCGCAGACGTGAGCGCATCACCTTAACGTCGCGCGCTAGCGCTACCCTGAGGTCAGCTAAAAGGAGCCTTTATGAACGGACCCAACCCCGCAAATCCTCATCCATTGCCAGGCTTTCCACAAGTGTGTTTTATCAAGAACACCCTTCGCAATCCCAATATCATCGTGGGTGATTACACCTATTATGACGATCCGCTGGACGCGGAAAACTTCGAGCGTAACGTGCTTTACCATTACCCCTTCATCGGCGACAAGCTGATTATTGGCAAGTTTTGCGCCATTGCCAAAGGTGCGCAATTCATAATGAATGGGGCCAATCACAAAGTGTCCGGCATCTCGACGTACCCGTTTCAGATCTTTGGCAACGGCTGGGAAAAGGTGATGCCGGGCGAAGGCGATCTGCCCTACAAAGGCGACACGGTGATCGGTAACGATGTGTGGATAGGCTATGAGGCGCTGATCATGCCCGGCGTTAAGGTAGGTAACGGCGCGATTATCGCTTCCCGTTCCGTCGTCACCTCGGACGTGCCAGCCTACACGGTCGTCGGCGGTAATCCCGCGAAGCCCGTCCGTGCCCGCTTTGCCCCAGAGGTCGTGGCCCAACTGGAGTCGCTGGCGTGGTGGGACCAATCACCGGCATGGATTACTGCGCACCTTGAGCAGATTGTGTCGGGAGATGTGGAGGCGCTGCTGGCGTGCCAAAAGTAGCCTCGGGAATCAGTCCGTTGTGCTGCGGTGCAGACCAAATGTCTGATTAATGGCATCAACAAAACTGCGAATTTTCACCGTCTGACGTCGACCTGCGGGGATTAACATATTCATTGGCCGCGTAGGTCCATCGTATTCAGGCAAAATCTGTATAAGTCGGCCTTTTTCGATCTCTTCATTCAGCACATCGGCCGGGCCGAGCGTCACACCATGTCCTTCCAGTGCTGCGTGCAACAGCGCCTTCCAGTCATTAGAACGGAAGCGACCCTGTGGTTTTACTTCCTCAACCCTGCCAGCGCGTTGAAAATGCCAACGACAAGGCATGGACGGTGACCAGATGCCATACACCAAACACACGTGATCCATCAGGTCTGCGGGCGTTGCGGGCATGCCCATTCGTGCCAGATAGGTGGACGAAGCGCAGGCAATCAACCGATAAGGCTTAAGCGGATACGCAACTAATGAACTGTCCGTTAATTCACCAATACGAATCACTACTTCGTACCCTTCTTCGAACGGCTCAACTAAGCGGTCGCTAAGTTCCAGGTCAACCTGAATTTCCGTATAGCGTGCCAGATAACGGGTAATAAAAGGTGCCAGAGTGAACGCCCCGAAAGTCAGGGGCGCGCTCACCTTTAGTGTGCCTGAAGGTGTGCTTTTCATCTCCATGGCAATCGCGTCGGCCTCTTCCGCCTCTGCCAGAACAACCTTGCAGCGTTCATAATAATTACGGCCAACATCCGTCAGACTTTGCCGCCGCGTCGTGCGGTTCAGCAGCACCGTGCCCAGTCGCGTTTCCAGGCTGGCGATATGTTTTGCCACCATTTGAGGTGAGAGTCGAAGCTGCTCGGCTGCCGCAGCAAAGGAGCCGGCCTCTGCGGCTTTGACAAAAACATTCATGCTGGTAAGCCTGTCCATCATTCCCTCTTTTTTGTTGTTTATCTTGCTCTTAACTGCGTATTTATCAACCAAATATTTTTAATTAACGTGAGTGCTATCGACAATACTGGAGGACGACATAATGAAAATCGGCATTATTGGTGCAGGGTTTGTTGGACGAGCGATCGCCAGACTGGCAACCCAGGCAGGCCATCAGGTGATGTTAAGTAACTCTCGCGGACCGCAGACACTATTTAGCCTGAAACCTATGATTGGCTGCGAAGCTGGCACCGTAGAGGAAGCGGCGGACTTTAGCGACATGGTGGTGATTGCCGTGCCACTTAACGCTGTGGCACATCTTCCATCATCACGACTAAAAAATAAGCTAATAATTGATGCGGTAAACTACTATCCCGAGCGCGATGGACAGATTGCAGAACTGGATAACGGTACGCTAACCACTAGCGAAAGACTGGCCCAGCAGTTCCCTGACGCGACCGTCGTAAAAGCGTTTAATGCCATTCAGATGACCGACCTGGAGGTTCAGGGGCTGCCTGCAGGCGATGCGAACCGACGTGCACTGCCGTTGGCAGGGGATGATGAGCAGGCTAAAAAGCGTGTCGCTACGTTATACGACACGTTTGGCTTCGATCCGGTCGATGTGGGGCCGTTAGCTGAAGGCTGGCGTTTCGAACGCGGGACGCCAGTATATTGCGTACGCATGACACGCGCTCAACTGAAGGCCGCGCTGGCAGGCACTTCCCGTCGCTGAAACAGGTTCAGGGCGACAGGGCATCGCACCTTATGTCTGTGACAGGCATCCTTAGCCTGAAATAACGTTTTATTGTCTGCCCGCCCATTAAAAAAGGCCGCATCGCGCGGCCTTTCTGACTGTCAGCATTTAGCGCCGTTTTATCAGCATAAACAGACTGATGGCAAAGAAGGCAAAGCTTGGCAGGATCGCGCCAAAAATGGGCGGCAGGCCGTAGACCAGGCTGAGTGGACCAAAAATCTGATCCAATACGTAAAACAGAAAGCCGAAGCTGATCCCGGTGACCACGCGGACGCCCATCGAGACGCTACGCAGCGGACCAAAGATAAACGACAGCGCCATCAGCATCATGACCGCCACGGACAGCGGCTGGAAGATTTTGCTCCACATATTGAGCTGATAACGGCCAGCTTCCTGCCCACTTTGCTTCAGGTATTTACTGTAATCATAGAGGCCGGTAATCGACAGCGCATCCGGGTCCAGCGCCACCACGCCCAGTTTGTCTGGCGTCAGATTCGTTTTCCATTCCCCGCCCAGACTCTGTGAGCCGGTAATTTGTTTCGGATCGGTCAGATTCGACTCATCTACCTGGGACAGAACCCACAGCTTCTTGTCTTTATCCCATTTAGCTGTCGCAGCATAGCGGACGCTCTGTAAACGGCGATCGTCATTGAAGCTGTAAATGCTGACGCCGTCGATTTCATTGTCGCCTTTCACGCGCTCAATATAGATAAAGTTGTTGCCGTCTTTGGCCCACAGGCCGCTCTGGGTTGACACCAGCGCACCACCGTAGAGCTGCTGAGCGCGGAAGTTACGCGCCATCTGCTCGCCCTGTGGGGCAACAAACTCACCGATAGCCATGGTCAGCAGCACCAGCGGAATTGCCGTCTTCATGACCGACAGGGCGACCTGCATACGGGTAAAGCCCGCTGCCTGCATGACGACCAGTTCACTCCGCTGCGCCAGCGTACCCAGACCTAACAGCGCCCCCAGTAAGGCCGCCATCGGAAAGAAGATTTCAATATCTTTCGGCACGCTCAGCAAGGTGTAATAGCCCGCATCCAGAGCGCTGTAGGCACCCTGTCCGGTTTTACGCAGCTGATCGACAAATTTGATAATGCCGGACAGCGAAACCAGCATAAACAGCGTCATCAGGATGGTATTAAATATCGTTTTACCGATATAGCGATCGAGAACGCGAAACATCAGACCGATCCTCCGCGTGTAAAGCGCGCACGAATTCGACGCATTGGCACGGTATCCCACAGGTTAAGCAAGATCGCCAGCGTCAGATAACTGAGATTCACTACCCACATCCAGATGGCCGGATCAAGGCGGCCTTTGGCACCGCTTGAGCGCAGCGAACTCTGCAGCAGGAAGAAAATCAGATACAACAGCATCGCAGGCAACATTGAGAGCACGCGGCCCTGACGCGGGTTGACCACGCTGAGCGGCACCACCATCAACGCCATCACCAGCACGGAAAAGACCAACGTGAGGCGCCAGTTGAGCTCGGCTTTAAACTCTGGCGTTTTGTTGGCTAACAGCGTGCCGAACGTGGCCTGATCCACATCGTTAGGATCGAGTATTGCCTGCTTATAGCCCACGTAGGCCTGGTAGTTGGTGAAATCGGTGATACGGAAATCGCGCAGCAGCGCCGTTCCCTCAAAGCGCGTCCCTTTGTCCAGGGTCACAACCTGTGAACCGTCTTTCTTTTGTTCCATGTGCCCGCTGTCCGCCAGCACCACAGAAGGTCGGGCATTGCCTTTCGGCCGTAGCTGCGCCAGGAAGACGTGACCAAACTGATTGCCCTTGACGTTCTCAAGGAACAGCACGGCGCTGCCATCGCTGGACGTCTGGAACTGTCCCGCAGCCAGTGCCGCAGTACCAGGGTTGGCCTTGGCATTTTGTGTGACCTGCTCCTGATAGCGCGACGACCAGGGGCCCAGCCAGATGACGTTCACCGCTGCCACCACCGAGGTGAACAGCATCAGCACCATCGCCGCCTTGACCAGCACCGCCTTGCTCAGGCCGCAGGCGTGCATTACGGTAATTTCACTTTCCGTATACAGCCGCCCGAGCGTCATCAAAATCGCCAGAAACAGGCTTAGGGGTAAAATAAGTTGCGCCATTTCAGGCACGCCAAGTCCTAACAGCGTCAGAACAAGGTTTGTCGGCACTTCGCCATCCACCGCGGCCCCTAAAATCCTTACCAACTTCTGACAGAAGAAGATCAACAACAGGATAAACAGGATAGCCAGCTGGCTTTTGAGCGTTTCCCGAACCAGATATCTAATAATGATCACGCTTAATACGCCTGTGAAAACTTGTCTTTTTGCAGGAAAATCGCTAATTTCAACGCTTATTAGCCATTTTTCTTCATAAATGGCCGTCGTCGACGCTAGAAATGTATGGTAATCGCGTTTGGGTGATGAAAAAACAACATCTTGTCACCCTGATTCATTATGACCTCCAGCAGCACGCTGTCATGTTGCTTAGCTTAATAAATGGGTCACGAACGCGCTACATTCTAGCGGCAGCCGCGGCCGTTGTCTTTAAGATTCAGGAGAGTGCATGGAGTTCAGTGTAAAAAGCGGTAGTCCGGAAAAACAGCGCAGTGCATGCATTGTAGTTGGTGTTTTCGAACCGCGTCGTCTGTCACCGATTGCCGAGCAACTGGATAAAATCAGCGACGGCTATATCAGCGCCCTGCTGCGCCGCGGTGAACTGGAAGGCAAAGTGGGTCAGACGCTGCTGCTGCATCATGTGCCGAATATCCTGTCAGAGCGTATTTTGCTGATTGGCTGCGGTAAAGAGCGTGAGCTTGATGAGCGCCAGTACAAGCAGGTGATTCAGAAAACCATCAATACGCTGAATGACACCGGCTCGATGGAAGCCGTGTGCTTCCTGACCGAACTGCACGTCAAAGGGCGCAATACCTACTGGAAAGTGCGCCAGGCCGTCGAGACCTCGAAAGAGGCGCTGTATAACTTCGACCAGTTGAAGAGCAACAAAGCGGAGCCGCGTCGTCCACTGCGTAAGCTGGTGTTTAACGTGCCCACGCGCCGTGAGTTAACCAGCGGTGAGCGTGCGATTCAACACGGACTGGCGGTCGCCGCCGGGGTGAAAGCAGCCAAAGATCTTGGCAATATGCCGCCCAATATTTGCAATCCGGCTTACCTGGCTTCTCAGGCACGTCAGCTGGCTGATGCCTACAGCAAAAACATCACGACGCGCGTGATTGGCGAGCAGCAGATGAAAGAGCTGGGCATGAACGCCTATCTCGCCGTGGGTGCCGGATCGCACAATGAATCCCTGATGTCGGTGATTGAGTACAAAGGCAACCCGGATACCGACGCGCGTCCGATTGTGCTGGTCGGCAAAGGGCTGACGTTTGACTCCGGCGGTATATCCATCAAGCCTGCGGACAGCATGGATGAGATGAAGTACGACATGTGCGGCGCGGCCTCGGTCTATGGCGTGATGCGCATGGTCGCCGAGCTGAATCTGCCGCTGAACGTGGTGGGCGTGCTGGTGGGCTGTGAAAACATGCCGGACGGTAAGTCCATGCGGCCGGGCGACGTGCTGACCACCATGTCAGGCCAAACGGTTGAAGTGTTAAACACCGATGCTGAAGGCCGCCTGGTGCTGTGCGATGCGCTGACCTACGTGGAACGCTTCGATCCGGAAGTCGTCATCGATGTAGCGACCCTGACCGGGGCCTGCGTTATTGCGCTGGGTCATCACGTCAGCGGACTGCTGTCGAACCACAACCCGCTGGCGCATGAGCTGATTGGGGCCTCCGAGCAGTCCGGCGATCGCGCCTGGCGTTTACCGATGGCCGATGAGTATCAGGAACAGCTGGAATCCAATTTTGCCGATATGGCGAACATTGGCGGCCGTCCGGGTGGTGCCATTACCGCCGCTTGCTTCCTGGCCCGTTTTGCGCGCAAATATAACTGGGCACATCTGGACATCGCCGGTACTGCCTGGCGGTCAGGTAAGGCCAAAGGTGCCACCGGTCGTCCTGTACCGATGCTGTCTCAGTTCCTGTTAAATCGTGCCGGTCTGAACGGCGACGATTAATCGTACGGATAACCGACCCCATCGGGGCGGAGTTTACTCCGCCCTTCTTTTCGTTAAACAGGCAATTCGATGAAAAACGCAACCTTCTACGTGTTGGAAACCGATGCATCCAGCGAGGGCTTAACCGCCGTTGAAGCGCTGGTGTGCGATCTGGCGGAAACACGCTGGCGGGCCGGTAAGCGGGTGCTCATCGCCTGTGAAGATGAGCAGCAAGCCATTCGCCTTGATGAGGCGCTGTGGCAGCGCCCCGCCAACGCCTTTGTGCCCCACAATCTCGCCGGGGAAGGTCCGCGCTACGGCGCACCGGTAGAGCTGGCATGGCCGCAGCGTCGGGGGAATTCGCCACGCGACCTGCTGATTAGCCTGCTGCCGCAGTTCGCAGATTTTGCTACTGCTTTCCATGAAGTGATAGACTTCGTTCCTTACGAAGACGCTCTCAAACAGCTGGCGCGCGATCGCTATAAAGCCTATCGCAGCGTTGGCTTCCAATTGAATACGGCAACGCCGCCACAGCCGCAAACGACATAGCAGAAATGGATAAGACATATAACCCGCAAGATATTGAGCAGCCGCTTTACGAGCATTGGGAAAAGCAGGGCTACTTCAAACCGAATGGCGACACCAGCCAGGAAAGCTTTTGCATCATGATCCCGCCGCCGAACGTCACCGGTAGCTTGCACATGGGTCACGCCTTCCAGCAAACGATCATGGACACCATGATTCGCTACCAGCGCATGCAGGGCAAAAATACCCTGTGGCAGGCCGGTACTGACCACGCAGGCATCGCCACCCAAATGGTGGTAGAGCGCAAGATCGCGGCAGAAGAAGGCAAAACCCGTCAGGATTACGGTCGTGATGCGTTCATCGACAAAATCTGGCAGTGGAAAGCCGAATCCGGCGGAACGATTACCCGTCAGATGCGCCGTCTGGGCAACTCGGTTGACTGGGAGCGCGAGCGTTTCACCATGGACGACGGTCTGTCCAATGCGGTGAAAGAAGTCTTTGTGCGCCTGTATAAAGAGAACCTGATTTACCGTGGCAAGCGCCTGGTGAACTGGGACCCGAAACTGCGTACCGCCATCTCTGACCTGGAAGTGGAAAACCGCGAGAGCAAAGGCTCTATGTGGCATATCCGCTATCCGCTGGCAGAGGGCGCGAAAACCGCCGACGGTAAAGATTATCTGGTTGTTGCGACCACCCGTCCGGAAACCCTGCTGGGCGATACCGGCGTGGCCGTTAACCCGGAAGATCCACGTTATAAAGATCTGATCGGCAAGTTTGTGATGCTGCCGCTGGTTGATCGTCTGATCCCGATCGTCGGTGACGAGCACGCGGACATGGAAAAAGGCACCGGCTGTGTGAAAATCACCCCGGCGCACGACTTCAATGACTACGAAGTGGGCCGTCGTCATAAGCTGCCGATGATCAACATCCTGACCTTCGACGGCGATATCCGCGACAGCGCGCAGGTTTACGATACCAACGGCGAAGCCAGCACCGCTTACAGCGACGCGATTCCTGCCGCGTTCCAGAACATGGAGCGCTTTGCCGCGCGTAAAGCCATCGTCGCGGCGGTAGACGCGCTTGGCCTGCTGGAAGAGATCAAACCTCACGATTTAACCGTGCCTTACGGTGACCGTGGTGGCGTTGTTATCGAGCCGATGCTGACCGACCAGTGGTACGTGCGCACGGCACCGCTGGCCAAAGTGGCGGTGGAAGCCGTGGAGAACGGCGACATTCAGTTCGTGCCGAAGCAGTACGAGAACATGTACTTCTCCTGGATGCGTGATATTCAGGACTGGTGTATTTCCCGTCAGCTGTGGTGGGGCCACCGTATTCCGGCCTGGTACGACAATAACGGCAACGTCTATGTGGGCCGCACAGAAGACGAGGTGCGCAGCGAAAACAACCTGGCAGCCGATGTCGCACTGCGTCAGGACGATGACGTGCTGGACACCTGGTTCTCATCGGGCCTGTGGACTTTCTCAACGCTGGGCTGGCCGGAAAACACCGAAGCCCTGCGCACCTTCCACCCGACCAGCGTGCTGGTGAGTGGCTTCGACATCATCTTCTTCTGGATTGCCCGCATGATCATGCTGACCATGCACTTCATCAAAGATGAAAACGGCAAGCCGCAGGTGCCGTTTAAAACCGTCTATATGACCGGTTTGATCCGCGACGAAGAAGGCCAGAAAATGTCGAAATCCAAGGGCAACGTGATTGACCCGCTGGATATGGTTGACGGTATTTCACTGGAAGCGCTGCTGGAAAAACGCACCGGTAACATGATGCAGCCTCAGCTGGCGGAAAAAATCCGCAAGCGCACCGAGAAGCAGTTCCCGAACGGCATCGAGCCATCGGGTACGGATGCCCTGCGCTTTACGCTGGCGGCGCTGGCCTCGACCGGGCGTGATATCAACTGGGACATGAAGCGCCTGGAAGGTTATCGCAACTTCTGTAACAAGCTCTGGAATGCCAGCCGTTTTGTGCTGATGAATACCGAAGACCAGGACTGCGGTCAGAACGGCGGCGACATGACGCTGTCGCTGGCGGATCGTTGGATTCTGACGGAATTCAACCACACGGTAAAAGCCTACCGTGAGGCGCTGGACAGCTATCGCTTCGATATTGCGGCGAACATCCTGTATGACTTCACCTGGAACCAGTTCTGTGACTGGTATCTGGAGCTGACCAAGCCGGTGATGAACAGCGGCAGCGAAGCAGAACTGCGTGGCACCCGCCATACGCTGGTCCATGTGCTGGAAGCGCTGCTGCGCCTGGCGCACCCGATTATTCCGTTTATCACGGAAACCATCTGGCAGCGCGTGAAGGGCCTGAAAAACATCAGCGATGACACCATCATGCTGCAGCCGTTCCCGCAGTACGACGCGGCGAAAGAAGATGCTGAAGCTAAGGCCGATATCGAGTGGATGAAGCAGGCAATCATCGCCGTCCGTAACATTCGTGCAGAGATGAACATCGCGCCCAGCAAGCTGCTGGATGTGCTGCTGCGTGACTGCTCCCCTGCTGCCCAGCGCCGCGTTGAGGCGAACCGTAACTTCCTGTCACGCCTGGCGCGGCTGGAAAGCCTGACCATTCTGCCTGCGGGCGAGAAAGGTCCGGTTTCGGTGACCAAAATCGTCGAAGGCGCAGAGCTGCTGATCCCGATGGCGGATCTGGTGGATAAAACCGCCGAGCTGGAGCGCCTGGCCAAAGAGCTGCTGAAGCTGGATGTGGAAATCGAAAAAATCCAGACCAAGCTGGCGAATGAAGGCTTTGTCTCGCGCGCACCAGAAGCGGTCGTCGCCAAAGAGCGCGAGCGCGTTGCTGAGATGGAACAGTCAAAAGCAAAACTGATTGAACAGCAGGCGGTCATTGCGGCATTGTAAGCATCGTAGCTGACAGCTTATTCATAAAGCCGGGCTTGCCCGGCTTTTTTTTGACCTCGTACAAATCCGGAAGAGATGATGACGACCAGTGCCAACCCGCGTTTTGACCTCCTGGTGCGGCCGATTACGGCGGCCGACAATCCGCACATCGCCCAGGTGATTCGCAACGTATCGGCCGAGTTCGGCCTTACGGCAGACAAGGGCTATACCGTATCCGATCCCCAGCTTGACCACCTGTTTGAGTTGTACAGTGCCGAACAGAGCGCCTACTGGATTATTGAATATCAGGGCAAGGTGGCTGGCGGCGGCGGTGTTGCGCCTCTCGCCTGTAGCGCACCTGACATTTGTGAACTGCAGAAGATGTATTTTCTGCCGACGGTGCGCGGTCAGGGTCTGGCGCGCGAGCTGGCGCTGCGGGCGATGGATCATGCACGCCGCCACGGCTTTCGCCGCTGCTATCTCGAAACCACCGCCAGCCTGACACGGGCGATTAAACTCTATGAGTCACTGGGCTTTGAGCATATCGACAGCGCGATGGGCTGCACCGGCCATGTCGACTGCGAAGTGCGGATGCTAAAGGCACTATAAGCCGCGCTCGACGTAGCGCATGTCGTTAACGGACTCAATGACGAACTCTCCGCTATCTGTGTAGCGCAGCCGTGTAACGCTCGCATTTTCGAGCGACTGCTTTAACGACGTATCGCCAAGGGCTTGCAATAGCGCGGTAATCGCCATGCCATGGCTGACGACCAGCACATTACCACCGCCCTGCTGCTGAGCCTGCTGTGCAATTTCTGTCATGCTTTCGAGCATGCGTTTTGCCACCTGCTGATAGCTTTCAGCCTGTCCGGTGGAGTTGATGCCCGGCAGTGAGGCTGTACCCGACGCTTCGGCCCGATGAATAGCATCAATAATCCCGTCAATGTGAATCTTACCTGCGCTGAATGCGTTCATCATCGCCGCATCAGAGGTATAGCCAGCCTGAAGCGCCGCAGCAGTAATCATATTCTTATCCAGATCACCTTCATAAAGTCCAAAACAGACTTCGCGCAATCCTTTATGTTCATTAAGCGTGGGAATCCGCTTCCATGACTTCATAGCACGTTGCGCGGTTTCTCTGGCCCTGCCAGCATCACTGGACCAGGCTGCGATGAAAGTAAGAGGCTGAAGTCCTCGCCCTAACTGCTCCGCTACCGCCGCCCCAGAAGCGGTTAGCGGCGTATCGGACCAGCCCTGTGCGCGCTGCACCGTGTTAAACATTGTTTTGCCATGCCGCGTAACAAACAGGGTCACATCGGCGGCGATGGCTTCGCCTGCGAGAGTCCCCACCATCATAAAAACCAGCAATGCTTTAACTATTCTTTTCATCGTATTTTCCTTATTTAAACAGGTTTAATTTATACTCAACCGCAATCTCCGCAGACAGGTTGGGAGAACGCATATACCTTCCTTGCGCATTAAAAACGGGTGTTTCTTTATTATTTTTGTAGGACCAGCCATAGCCGAACAATGTAAAAATCGATAAATTCTTCAGGGCGGGATGAGGTTCAGTGAAACGATTGATGAGCGCAAATTCCCCCGAACGTATACGCTGATGACGATAAGTAAACTGTCCATAATTAATCTGAATGCCACTAAACACGCCTTTTGAGATTTCAAACATCGTCTGCGACACCAGCGCAAGTTCTTTATCGCGGGTGTAATCTTTTCCGGCAGAAGTCAGCGAGTTAAAACGACCACGGGTATTTTTGGTCAGCGGGCGCGCATAATATCCCACCGCATTATGTTTGGGCGCGGCGCTCCAGGCGGCAGCGAATTTATGTGTCCATCCAGTGTTAATCCATTCAGCTTCACCAACATAATGCCACGCGTTATCATCGAACGATCTTGTGCTGGCGGACATCCTTTTATAATTTTCCAGCCCCTGACTGCCATAAACTTGAGAGGACAAACGCCAGTGCGGAGAAAGGGAGTAACTCGCTTCGATAACATGGCGACGCTGGTAGGCGTCCGCTTCGCCAAATGCATAAGTGAACCGTCCGCGTTCACCGTTATAGCTCAGGCCGCCCGTATAGATCGCAGCAATTTTCCGTTTGTCCTGCGTTTGTAGGGCAAGACTGTCTGGCGAGTCGTGTCGGATCGTTTTCGTCACGTAAGCCAAATCCAGCCGCACCTTCTGTCCGCTGAGCATGCCGCTATAGCCTAAGTAACTATTGCGTGATAAGCGGTCAGTGGTGGTCAGCACGCCGGTATTTTTTAATGCCTGCCAGCCCGCTTTCCCTTCCAATCCTGCGTGCCCGTCGCCCAGCTTCACTTTCAGATAGCGCTGACCAAACTTGCTAAAGCCATGCGCATCAGCTTTTCGCTGATTACCGCCGCTGTCGTAAAGCAGGCCGCGCGTAGCAAAGTTGTCGCTGGCTGCCAGCCTGATCGCTCGGGTATAGGTTGCATCAAATCCCAGCCAGTCCCACAGATAGCCGGAACGAAAATTCAGACTGGCCGCCTGTCCCCAGGCATTATGAACAGTGACAGGCTGTGCTTCATTTTCCTTGAGATACTTCCAGTGATTACGCAGCCTGAGATTGAACTGAGAATCGCGCAGGAAAGCGGAGTCAGAGAGCGCTAACGCTTGCGAAGACTCAGCCCATGCAACAGGTGGCTGCAAAAAGGGCAAGATAAATAGCGAAATACAGGTCTTTCTCCTCATTTTATGAATCCTTCCATTAAACGCTTTTCAGGAAAAGTGGCTTCAAAGAAAGTCGCTAATTCTGTTTCCGGGTTATACCCGACGAAAAAAAACCCGATTCATAATCCTCTCTGGCAGAGAAGAATTATGAATCAGGTTTTGCTTGAAAAATAACAACCCTAATTCGGCAAGAGCAATATACTTATTCCGCAAATAAAAATCAGAGCAGAAAAAACATTCTGTGATGAGTGACGCAAATTATATTTATCTGAGGTAACGCATTCGCATTAAACTAACACTTAATATTTATCTTTTTATTATAAATAAATTCTATCTGATTACATTTACAAACAGTAAACGGTCATAGATAGAGACCGTTTACTCTCATCAGAACGCCGGCACACCGCTGTGAAAGCGCAGCGCCGTGTCCGGCTCAGCAATGAGCTTCGCCTCTGCCTCACCAATCGCCCGCACGCGCGCCGTAATATCTTTTGGCGAAATCTGCGCCGCCAGCGTCAGATAGTCCTGATAATGACGGGCTTCTGAGCGCAGCAACGAGATATAGAACTTCTCTAATTCGCTGTCCAGGTAAGGTGCCAGGCTGGCGAAACGCTCGCAGGAGCGCGCCTCAATATAGGCACCGCAAATCAGCTTATCCACCAGCGTATCGGGTTCGTGGGTGGTCACTTCACGCAGCAGACCTTTCGCATAACGGCTTGAGGTGATTTTCTGATAAACCAGCCCACGCGACTGCATAATTTCCCACACCTGATAAAAGTGGTGCAGCTCTTCTTTGATCAGCAGCACCATCTTCTCAACCAGATCGTCAGCCCACGGCAGTTCGTTACGTACGATAATGGCTTTGGTCAGCGTTTTATGCGCATTGATAAAATCGCTGTCGCCGTCCTCACGAAAGATAAAATTCTCGTAAGGCTTCAGCCAGGCCAGAATCTGGTCACCGCTGGGCTTGTCGGCAACGTATTTGCGGATCAGCCACACCGCGGTTTGGGCCGCTTTGAGTTCGCACACCAGATGATCGGTGAGCAGCAGAGTCAGGTTTTCCGGTTTGCGCGCCTCATCAATCCAGGCCTGAGGTGTGCGGCAGCGTAAAAACTGATGTATGGGTTCAAGTAAGGGTGCGTAATTCATGACGGTCAGACAACACAGGGGAACAGAAAAGGCGGAGCAGGCTCCGCCCGGCGTTAATTAATGACGAATACCGTTGTCGTCTTCGTCGATAGCCTCGCCGTCGTCTTCATCGTCATCCGGGGCATTGGGATCTTCGAAATAGGTGCCCCAGCCGTCGTAGTCAACGTTGTATTTCGCCACCAGGTTTACCAGTTGCTCTACCTGGGCATCGATGATTTCCGCTTTCAGCGCGCCTTCGCTGAGAATGTCCACGCACATCACGGTCGTGCCGTCTTCCAGCTCCAGCTCTTCTGGCTCGGTGACTTCATAGCCCAGTTTAAAGGCATCCACCGCCGCTTTTTCGAGTGAGTCGAAGTTGTTACAGGAGAGATGGTGCTCAATGGTATAGAGCGCATCGGGATCGCTGCCATCCTCTAACAGTTCTTCGATGATCAGCCGCGTCTCTTCACGCTGCTCTTCCAACAATGCTTCAAATGCCATGGCGATATCCTCTCTGAGTTCGGCAATAAGTGATTATTTTCCCATACTGCCTGTCGCGCCACTACACAAAACATAAAAGATTATTCTCGTCAGGGTTGAAAATGCATATTCATACGGTTAGATTGAATTTTAATTCATTATGAAACCCGTACCGGAGTGCTGTATGAGTCAGTTGTATCAACGTCATTTCCTCAGGCTGCTGGATTTTACCCCGGCGGAAATTGACTATTTGCTGAGCCTGTCCGCCGAATTAAAACGCGCAAAAAAAACCGCCAGTGAAACCCAATACCTGAAAGGCAAAAACATCGCGCTCATCTTCGAAAAAGACTCGACCCGTACCCGATGCTCTTTCGAAGTTGCCGCATACGATCAGGGTGCAAACGTGACTTACCTCGGCCCAAGCGGTAGCCAGATCGGCCATAAAGAGTCGATGAAAGATACCGCGCGCGTGCTGGGCCGCATGTATGACGGCATTCAGTACCGTGGTTACGGCCAGGCGCTGGTCGAAACCCTGGCTGAACATGCCGGTGTACCGGTCTGGAACGGCCTGACCACCGAGTTCCACCCAACGCAGCTGCTGGCCGATCTGCTGACCATGCAGGAACACCTGCCAGGCAAGCCGCTCAGCGAGATGACGCTAGTGTACGTGGGTGATGCGCGTAACAACATGGGCAACAGCATGCTGGAAGCCGCCGCGCAGGTTGGCTTAGATCTGCGTATGGTCGCGCCACAAAGCTGCTGGCCGGAAGCCGGACTGGTGGCACAATGCCGTCAGGTCGCAGAGAAGACCGGCGGCAAAATCACGCTGACAGACGATATCGCCGAAGGCGTTAAAGGTGCCGATTTCATCTATACAGATGTCTGGGTTTCCATGGGTGAAGCGAAAGCAGTGTGGGAAGAACGCATTGCCCTGCTGCGCAACTACCAGGTGAACAGTGCAATGCTGGCGCTGACCGGCAACCCGCAGGTGAAATTTCTGCACTGCTTACCGGCATTTCATGACGATCAGACCACGCTGGGCCGTCAGATGGCGGAACAGTATGGCCTGCAGGATGGAATGGAAGTCAGCAATGACGTCTTCGAATCGGCACACAGCATCGTCTTTGACCAGGCGGAAAACCGTATGCACACCATTAAAGCGGTGATGGTAGCCACCCTGGGACAGCGCTGATCGGGCAACCGCAAACGTTTACCTGCTGCGCGATTTTTCCTTGATGCCCATTCCTGATGGCGTATAATGCGCCACAATTTGCCGGAGGAAACATGCAACAGCATCGTGGACAATGTGACGCGCTACCTCGCCTCAATGCAGGCGGCACCGCTGTTTCTTTCCGTCATCGAACCGATCTTAAAAAAGCCCCTGTATAAGGGGCTTTTTTTTGTCCGTTATCCGGCCGCGCAGAGGAGAGAGCTATGGCTAACCCGCTATATCGCAAGCATATCATTTCAATTAACGATCTCAGCCGCGACGAGCTGGAGCTGGTGCTGCACACCGCTGCGCAGCTAAAAAACCACCCTCAGCCGGAACTGCTGAAGCATAACGTGATAGCCAGTTGCTTCTTCGAAGCCTCGACCCGCACCCGACTGTCATTTGAAACCGCGATACATCGCCTGGGCGCGTCCGCAGTGGGCTTTGCCGACGGCAGCAATACCTCGTTGGGCAAAAAAGGGGAAACCCTGGCCGATACCATTTCCGTGATCAGCACCTACGTGGATGCCATTGTAATGCGTCACCCGCAGGAGGGCGCTGCGCGACTGGCTACGGAGTTTTCCAATGGCATTCCGATTCTGAATGCCGGAGACGGGGCAAACCAGCATCCCACGCAAACCCTGCTGGACCTGTTTACCATCCATGAAACCCAGGGCCGACTCAGCAACCTGAACGTGGCGATGGTTGGTGATCTGAAATATGGTCGCACCGTGCACTCGCTGACCCAGGCGCTGGCCAAGTTTGACGGCAACCGCTTCTTCTTTATCGCCCCGGATGCGCTGGCGATGCCGGCCTATATTACGGATATGCTGGATGAGCAGAATATTGCCTGGTCACGCCACGACAGTTTCGAAGAGGTGATGCCGGAGCTGGATATTCTCTACATGACGCGGGTGCAGAAAGAGCGGCTCGATCCGTCCGAATATGCCAACGTCAAAGCGCAGTTTATTTTACGCGCGGCAGACCTGAACGGTGCCCGCGATAACATGAAGGTGCTGCATCCGCTGCCGCGCATTGATGAAATCACCACCGACGTGGACAGCACGCCGTACGCCTGGTACTTCCAGCAGGCCGGTAACGGCATCTACGCACGCCAGGCTTTGCTGGCACTGGTCTTAAACCGCGACACCGCCCTGTAAGGAGTGACAGTATGAGCCAGGATAACAAACTGCAGGTTGAAGCCATCAAAAATGGCACGGTTATCGACCATATCCCTGCGCAGGTGGGCTTTAAGCTCCTGTCGCTGTTTCGTCTGACCGAAACCGACCAGCGCATCACCATCGGCCTGAACCTGCCCTCCGGTGAGATGGGCCGCAAAGATCTGATTAAGATCGAAAACACTTACCTTACGGAAGATCAGATCAATCAGCTGGCGTTTTATGCGCCGCACGCCACCGTCAACCGCATTGATGATTATGAAGTGGTCGCCAAGATCGCGCCCACGTTGCCGGACCGGATAGACCGGGTACTGACCTGTCCGAACAGCAACTGCATCAGCCGCAGCGAACCGGTGTGCTCCAGCTTTGCCGTGAAGCATCGCGCCGATGAGGTGCACCTGAAATGTAAATACTGTGAGAAAGAGTTCGCCCGTCATGTGGTATTGGGTCACTTTTAATCGGCCCTGCCGCGCTTATAATGAACCGCGTTTTATGGCGGGCAGCGCCTTTGCTGCCACGGCCTTTATCTAAGGAGAAATGATGTCTCGTGAAATCAGTACGGAAAAAGCCCCAGCGGCTATCGGCCCATACGTGCAGGGCGTTGATCTCGGCAGCATGATCATCACCTCGGGTCAGATTCCGGTGAACCCGGCCACGGGCGACGTCGCCGAAGACGTCTCAGCACAGGCGCGCCAGTCGCTGGAAAACGTGAAGGCGATCGTGGAAGCGGCGGGCCTGAAGGTTGCCGATATCGTGAAGACCACGGTATTCGTGAAAGATCTGAATGACTTTGCCACCGTAAACGCCACCTACGAAGCCTTTTTTACCGAGCATAATGCGCCCTTCCCGGCGCGTTCCTGCGTGGAAGTGGCCCGTCTGCCAAAAGACGTGAAGATTGAGATTGAAGCGATCGCGCTGCGTCGTTGATAAAAAAAGCGTGCGCACTGCTGAGTGCGCACGCGGCTTTCGGCCTGGCGTAAATACGGATTCGCCCTTCTCACCGCCGACCTGTTACTCTGCTTTCAGACCTGTCCTCTTAAAAGCTTTGCCAGTTATCCTGCCCGCCTGCCGCCAGGGCCAGCGCCGGTCTGGATGCCACAACGGCTGCGGGTTTAGCCCGAGGCATGACTACCGCCGCCTGCGGACCTGCGAGCGTAAACTTCCGCACCAGCGCAGCAAGCGTATCAGCCTGCTCCTGTAAAGAGAGCGACGCGGCTGAGGCTTCTTCGACCAGGGCCGCATTCTGCTGAGTCACATCGTCCATCTGATTAACCGCCTGATGAACCTGCGAAATGCCCTGACTCTGCTCGGTGGCCGCAGCGGCGATTTCGTTAACCAGATCGGTGACCTGACTGACCGCACCGCGCATCGTCTCCATATTGTGATTCACGTTATCCGCCTGGGACGTTCCCGATGCGATCAACCCATTGGACGTCTGAATCAGCGCTTTGATTTCACGGGCGGCGGTGGTGGACCGCTGCGACAGATTGCGTACTTCGCCCGCCACAACCGCAAAGCCGCGCCCATGTTCCCCTGCGCGTGCCGCTTCGACCGCCGCGTTCAGCGCCAGAATATTGGTCTGAAACGCAATGCCTTCAATCAGGGTAATAATTTCCCCCACCTTACCCGAGCTGTCACGAATCGCCTGCATTGTCTCCAGCATCGTATTGAGCGCGGCTGAACTGGTGTCGGAGAGATTGCGCGTGTTTTCTGCAAGGTGGCTTGCCTGGCGCGTGTTGTCTGCGGTCTGCCTGACGGTTTCGCTGATTTGGGTCATGCTGGCCGCGGTTTGCTCCAGCGAGGCAGCCTGCTCTTCCGTACGGGCAGACAAGTCCTCATTGCCCGCCGCAATCTGGCCCGACGCACTGCTGACCGACTGTGAAGCGCTGCTGACCGCATGCAAGGCGGCGGAGATGCTTTCCATCAGACGATTATAAGACCGCGCCATGATGCCAACTTCATCACGTCGGCTGTCATCGGCCTTCAGGGAAAGATCAAGATGGGTGCTGGCACGCTCCATCAGCTCGCCAATGGCGTTCAGGCTGTGCCGGACGCGCATGATGGTTAAAATCGTCAACATGCCCAGGCCGATAATCGCCAGTGCGATACCGGCCACCATGCCCCATTTGGTCAACTGATAAATATGTTGGTTTTGCTGACGTAACGCTTCACCAATTTTGCTGTTGAACTCGAACTGATTGCGATAACTGCTTTTGAGCTGAGTGATGGCGCCACCAATGCCTTCACCATCACTTAACAACGACAGGCTGAGTGCATTCTGATGCGACCGGGAGGCCGTGAGAAACGCTGGCAGACTTTGTTTAACGGCATCGATCAGCCGGAGTGACTTATCCGTCATCGCCCGATCTTCGTCATTGGTAATATCATTATCGAAATAATATTTCGTTAATGTCGAAATATCCTCAATACGTTTTTGAATCACCGTTTCAAGGCTGGCCAGTTTACCGCTCTCATCTTCGGTCTGATGTCGATATAACGCCACAGAGAGGCGATTACTTTCATCTACCAACCGATTCAGCACTTTGAGCGAATCAATTGTGTTTACCTGCACATATTCAAATCTCGCCTGAAAACCTGAGAGAAGTGAAATGGTTACGATCCCTAGAATAATTAACGAACCTGCCAGAAGTGAAAAAGCCAGAGAGAGTCTTTGCGTCATATTCATTAAACCAAGCTCCTTTCTTTCCCCGAGTGAATTCTCAAAGGAAGCCAGAAATTAATCGGCAATAATAAATAAATATTTATTTCAAATTTTTTAACCTTGAATTCGATTTCAAGTTTAAATTAATTATTCATTGCAAAAAGTTATGGTAATTAAAATAAAATAACAGAAAAAAACAATAACCAAATAAACTATATTATTTTGAATAGTAAATATAAAACGTCGCCAAAAAAGAGACACCGTTTCACTGGCGACAGCGTCAGGAAGAGGAAGAAGAAAGGGAGATAACGGCAGGGCCAGCGCGCCCTGCCGTTGTTACATCAGGTGCGGGAGGACGGACGCCACAGCCACAGTACGGTAATCGCCAGCGCAAACAGCGCGCCGAAGCCGATGCCAGTTGCCACTGCAGGCGCACCGGCCCGAATGGCTAAGGTATACAGCCCAAGCATCACCAACATGGCGGTGTTTTCAACCAGGTTCTGCACCGCAATCGCATTGCCAGCGCCGACGCTCTGTTTGCCTCGCTCCTGCAACAGCGCGTTAAGCGGCACCACAAAGAAACCACCCAGTACGCCAATCACCAGCAGCAGCAGGTAAGCATTCAGCATGGTATGTTGCAGCGAGAAAATCACTACCATCACCCCAATCAGCACACCGGCAGGCATACAGCGGCGCACGGTTTCCAGCGTCACCAGCCTGGCCGCCAGCGCCGCGCCGACCACGATCCCTATCGCCACCATGGCATTCAGCGTGGTTGGGGTTTTGTTATCCTGGATACCCAGCGCCACCGGCACCCAAAGCACCAGCAGAAAACGCAGCGTGACGCCAGCGCCCCAGAACATGCTGGTGCCGAGCAGGGAAAAGCGCGTTTCGGGGTTATGCCACAGCACGCGCGTCGCGCGGCTAAAACTGCGCAGCATCGCGGCAAAGTTCCAGCTCTGGCCGGGACGTGCAGCCTGCAGTTTGGGAATAAACAGGTTTGCCGTTACCGCCACGGCATAGGTCAGGGCGCAGACCGCCAGCGCGGCAACCAGATTCCAGTCCGCCAGAATGCCGCCCGCGACAGAACCGAGCAGGATGGCCGCAATGGTCGAGGCTTCCATCAGTCCGTTGGCTTTAACCAGCTTCTCGTCATGGGCAATTTCCACGAGGATGCCGTATTTGGCGGGCGAATACGCCGCCGCGCCGATCCCCACCAGGGTGTAACCCAGGAAAGGATTAAAACCAAAGCAGATGATCATCGCGCCCAGCAGCTTCAGGCTGTTGGCAAACATCATCACCCGGCCTTTGGCAAAACTGTCAGCCATCTGCCCCACAAAGGGGGCCAGCAGGATATAGGTCGCGACAAACAGCATCTGCAGGACCGGTTGGCTCCAGTCGGGATAGAACTGGTTTTTCAACAGCGCCAGAGTGGCAAAAAGCAGGGCATTATCGCCAAACGCCGAGAAAAACTGCGCCACCATTACCGCTATCATGCCGCGCGACAATAACGGCGCATCACGTTCTACCATCATGCCTGTTCCTCTTCCGCCATTTTTTTCAGGGTGACATAGTCAGGTTTACCACTGCCGAGTAAGGGCAACGTTTTTACGACGCGGATATCGCGCGGCACGGCCAGATCGGCGGCTCCCAGCTCGCGGGCGGCTTTTTGCAGGCCGTCACGCGCCAGTGCGCTGTCGGTAGTAAACAGCACTAATGCTTCACCACGATTACCGTCAGGGCGTAGCGAGGCAGCATGCTGTTTATCCGGTGAGGCTTTCAGGGCGATTTGCTCCACCACCTCCAGCGACACCATCTCGCCAGCTATTTTCGCAAAGCGTTTGGCGCGCCCCTGAATCTGGCAGAAGCCGCCATCATCAAAGCTGACGATATCGCCGGTATCGTACCAGCCTGCTTCCATCTGCCCTTCGCCGTTATCGGCCGCCGGGGTTTCCAGCACGCCGGGGTTTTCGACCCGCAGATAGCCCTTCATGATGTTGGGGCCACGCAGTTGCAGGCGACCGCCGTTTTCAATGCCCGGCACCGACATCAGACGAGAATCCATCCCGGGCAGGATGCGGCCAACGGTATGCGCTTTGGCGGCCATGGGTACGTTGATCGCCACCACCGGTGCGCATTCGGTCACGCCATAACCTTCCAGAATACGGATACCGTACTTGTCCATATACAGCTGGCGCGTGTTCTCCTGCAGCTTCTCCGCCCCGGCCACCACGTAGCGCAGGCGCGCAAAGTCATAGGGCTGAGCAAAGCGGGCATAGTTGCCCAGAAACGTCGAGGTGCCAAACAGCACAGTGCAGTTACGGTCATAAACCAGCTCCGGCACAATCCGGTAGTGCAGCGGGCTGGGATAAAGAAACACCTGCGCGCCGGTCATCAGTGGCGTGAACAGCCCTACGGTCAGGCCGAAAGCATGAAACAGCGGCAAGGCCGACATAAAGCGGTCGCGCGGCGTAAAGTCCGCCACGGTACGGATCTGCTCAACGTTGGCCAGCAGGCTTTTGTGGGAGTGCACCACACCTTTGGGATGACCTTCCGATCCTGAGGTAAACAGCACCATCGCCGCCTCTTCAGGCTGCTGCGCCACCTGGGCCTGGCGCGGCACAATCAGGTGCGCCAGTATCCAGAGCTTGTCCTTGAGCGTCACGGTCTCTTTCAGATCTTCCAGGTAAATCCACTGCACCTCTGTCAGACCCTGCGGCAGGTGCCACAGGTTACCTTTGTCCAGAAACTGGCGGGAGGTAAACACCGTTTTCACCTGGGAGGCGGTGAGCGCCGCGCGCATACCGCTGACGCCTGCGGTGTAATTCAGCATCGCGGGCACGCGCCCGCGCAGGGACGCGCCCAGGATTGCCGCCGCCGTGACCGTCGCGTTGGGCAGCAGCAGTCCGACATATTCTTTGGGCTGGCTGTAACGTTCCAGAATACGGCCAACGCCCAGGGCTTTTTTCAGTAAGCCGGTGTAGCTGTCGGGTTTGAAATTTACGTCTTCAATGCAGCGTTTAAAGGCGCCGTAGCGCTGGCGGGCATTGAGAAAGGCCTCGAACAGGGTTTCCCGCGGGCGCACGGCCATGCGCGCTTCCATCATAATATGGTGCAGGTGCTCACCGGCCAGCACGCGACGATCACGGGCGCGCTTCGCCTCAGGCATTGGAATATGGGTGCCGGGTAAAATGTTCAGGGTAATGCGGGGGAACAAACGGCGCTTAAAGACGCCCGCCAGGCGACCAAAGGGGGTAAATTCTGCGCCTTCAATGCGCATCGGCACCACGGTTGCACCAGATTTTGCCGCCACAAAGCCTGCCCCGCTGTAGATCTTCATCAGCGATCCGGTGACGGTAATGCGGCCCTCGGGGAAAATCACCACCGGGCGACCGCTGTCGATGAGCCGCACCAGCTGCTTCAGCGCCATCGGCTTCATGGGGTCAAGCGGGACGAAATCCGCATAGGGTTTGATCAGACGTAAAAACCAGTGATCGCTGATCGACGAATAGATCGCAAAAACCGGTTTGATGGGCAGAAACAGCGCCAGCAGCGCCCCATCCAGAAACGAGGTGTGATTGGGCGTAATCAGCACCTTCTGCTTATGCAGTTCAGCGGTATCGCCCCGTAATTCCACCCGCCACAGCAGGCGAAATACCAGGCGGAAAAAAGTGAATAACATGCCGGCTCCTTAGCATCATGAAAAACAGCCACTCACGATGCAGGATTTAGGCGGAATCGACAACTGATTATTGGCAGAATTCAGCGCGATGTCCGCCTTCAGGGTGCGGTATGCCAGCCGCCGCCCAGCGCTGCGATAAGTGCCACGCTGCTCACCCACTGGGTGCTTTTTAGCGTCAGTAAACTTTGTTGTGCGCTCAGGCTGCTGTTTTCCGTTGTCGCCACATCCAGATAGTCAATCATCCCGGCCTCATACTGATTGCGCGTGACCTGGGCCGAGGTCTGCGCGGCGGCGGTGGCGCGCTGCTGCGCGGCGATTTCGCCCTGCAGGGTATTCAGCTCCACCAGCCGGTCTTCAACGTCCTGCATCGCCGTCAGCACCGTCTGCCGATAGTTCGCCACGCTGGCATCATAGGCGGCGCGGGCCTGCTCAACACTGGCCGAGGTCGCGCCGAAGTCCAGCAGCGTGCCGCTTAGCTCTGGCCCCAACGACCAGACGCGGTTAGGTAAGGCGAACAGGTTATGCAGCGCAGAGGCACTCACGCCGCCGCTGGCGCTCAGAGTGAGATCGGGATAATAACCCGCAACCGCCACACCGACCGCCGCGTTGGATGCCGCCATTTTACGCTCGGCGTAGGCGATATCCGGGCGACGCTGCAGCAGTTCGGACGGTAAGCCGCCGGGAACCGCGGGCAGCGTCGCCATCAGCGTTGCCACAGGCAGGCTGAAATCCGCAGGCGCTTTGCCCACCAGCAGGGCGATAGCATGTTCCATTTGAGCGCGCTGCCACTGATAATCCTGTGCCGAAGCGCTGGCGCTCTCCAACTGTTGCTGCGCCTGAGCCACCGTGGCGCGCGATTCTGTCCCCGCCTGATACTGGTTCTGTATCACCCTCAGATAGCGTTGATAGGCGGCAATGCTCTGCTGATACAGCGCAATTTTTTCGTCCATGATGCGCAACTGGAAGTAGTCCTCCGCCAGCTCGGCCTGGGCGCTCAGCGTAATATTGGCCAGCTCGGCGGCGCTGGCCTGCGCGCTGGCCTGATTTTCTTCCCGCGTTCGACGCAGTTTGCCCCATAAATCCAGCTCCCAGCTGGCATTCAGTGCAGCCTGATGGCTGCTGCTGGTGGTGCGCGTACTGTCGGTAGCGCCGTGGCTGCCGCTCCGCGTCGTGCTGGCGTCATAGCCTAAGGTGGGAAACAGCGCTGCACGAGACTGTGCCGCCAGCGCCTGGGCCTGACGATACTGCGCCGCATATTCCGCCACATTCTGATTAGAGATGCTGACCTGGCTGAGCAGGCTGCTTAGCGTGGCATCCTGATACACCGTCCACCATGCGCCTTTGTGCTGGTCGTCCTGCGGCGTGGCCTGCTGCCAGCCTTTCGCTTCTTTGTAGTGAACCGGCATAGCCATCGTCGGGCGTTGATAATCAGGGCCGACAGTACAACCGCTCAACAGCACCACCAGCACGGCGGGAATAAGTGATTTCATGATTCAGGATTCCGCATGGCGCAGACGACGCCATTGACGTTGAGTGGCACGGCTCAGGCGATCGAGCCACAGATAAATGACCGGCGTGGTAAACAGCGTCAGCAGCTGGCTCAGCGCTAATCCCCCGGCGATGGCAATGCCGAGCGGGCTGCGTAGGTCGGCATCGCCGCCGCTGCCCAACGCCAGCGGCAGCGCCCCGAAGAAGGCGGCCAGCGTGGTCATCATTATGGGACGGAAGCGCATCAGGCAGGCCTGGGTAATCGCCTGCTGTGGCGACATGCCCAGCCGCCGCTCGGCATCGATGGCAAAGTCGATCATCATAATCGCGTTCTTTTTCACAATACCGATCAACAGGATAATGCCGATAAGCGCGATTATCGTGAGCTGGGTGTTCGTCAGTAACAGTAACAGCAGCGCGCCCACGCCCGCCGAGGGCAAGGTCGACAGAATGGTCAGCGGGTGAATGTAGCTCTCATACAGCACGCCGAGGACGATATAGACCGCCACCAGTGCCGCCACAATCAGCCACGGCATTGTGGCGGTTAACTGGTTAAACTCGGCCGCCGTCCCGGCATAGCCCGCCTGAATCGTTGAGGGCAAGCCAAGCCGGGCCATCGCCTGCTTGATCAGCGCCTCCGCCTGCTCCAGCGACACGCCGTCATTCAGGTTAAAGGCGATGGTGCTGGTCGCAGACTGTCCCTGATGTGTCACCGTCAGCGGGGCATTGCCGCCCGCGAAGCTGACAAAGGCCGACAGCGGAATGCGATCGCCGTTATCGTTAATCACGTAAAGCTGCTGCAGAATCGCCGGATCGCGGGTATCGCTGTCCTGCAGCGACATCACCACATGATACTGATTCAGCGTGTGGTACAGCGTGGCAATCTGGCGCTGGCTGAAGGCGTTATTCAGCATGGTGTCCAGCATCTTCACATTCACGCCCAGTTGGGTCGCCCGGTCGCGGTCGATAGTCAGCATCACTTCCTGACCGCCGGTTTGCGCATCGGAATCGACGCTGTTGAGCTGCGGAATCGCCGCCAGCGCCGCCTGGACTTTGGGCGTCCATTCGCGCAGCAGCGCAAGGTCGTCCGCCTGCAGGCTGTACTGGTAGCTGGCATTGGCGCTGCGTCCGCCGATGTGCAGGTCCTGCGCCGCCATCAGAAACAGCTGCGCACCGGGGATCTTACTGGTTTTCTGACTTAACCGGTTGGCCACTTCGCTGGCCGTGGCATCACGCTGATCAAAATCTTTTAGCCGGACAAAAAAGTCGGCGTTGTTGCGCGAGCCAAACATCCCGCTGCCCATGGACGACATCACGCTTTCAACCGCCGGATCGGACCGAATAATGTTGGTGAACTGCAGCATTTTGGGCTTCATCGCCTGAAACGAAATATTCTGATCCGCCCGTAAGGCTCCCATCAGCAGGCCGGTATCCTGTTCCGGGAAGAAACCCTTTTGCACCACCGTATAAAGAAACAGGTTAAGCAGTACGGTGAGCAGCAGGCTGAACAGGGTCAGTTTCTGATGGCGCATCACCCAGTCCAGGCCACGAGAGTAAGCCGCAAGTGCTTGGTTTAACTGATTTTCAATCAACTGATAGAACGGATGCGGGCGCTTATATACGCTGGGTTTCGGCTTCAGCAGCCGTGCGCAGAGCATTGGCGTCAGGCTCAGCGAAACAAACATCGAAATCAGCAGAGACACGGTCAAGGTGATGGCAAACTCCCGAAACAGCCTACCCAGCAGGCTGCCCATCAGCAGGATGGGAATAAACACGGCGATCAGCGATACCGTCATCGACAGTACGGTAAAGCTGACCTCGCGCGCACCGCGCAGTGCCGCTCGCAACGGGCGATGTCCGGCTTCAATATGGCGGGTGATGTTTTCCAGCACCACGATGGCGTCATCGACCACAAAGCCGGTCGAGATGATGAGCGCCATCAGGGAGAGGTTATCCAGGCTGTAGCCCAGCAGGTACATCACCGCACAGGTTCCGATCAGCGAGACCGGCAACGCCAGGGCCGGAATCATGACGGCCTGCAGGTTGCGTAAAAAGACAAACACCACCGCAATAACCAACAGCACGGCAATCAGCAGCGTTTCTTCGGTATCGTAAAGCGAGGCGCGCACGCCCGGCGAACGGTCCACCACCACCTTCAGCTGGGTATCGGCAGGCAGATCTTTTTCCAGGGCTGGCAGTTGGGCTTTGATGGCGTCAATGGTGTCCAGCATATTGGCGCCCGCCTGGCGCTTGATGCCCACCATGACCGCCGGTTGAGCATTGAGGAAGCCCGCCTGATAGCGGTCCTCCACCGAATCGTACACGCTGGCGACGTCGCCCAGGCGCACGACATTGCCGTCTTTGTTGCTGATAATCAGGTTGCGATAGCTGGCTGCCTTGTCCAGCTGTCCATTGCCGTCCACCATCCACGACTGGCTGCTGCCCTGTAGCGAGCCTTTGGGCAGATTACTGGTGCTGTTGGCCACTGCGCTGCGCACCGTATCAAGCGAAATACCCGCATGGATGAGTTTACGCGGCTGCAGATCGATGCGCACCGCGGGCAGTGCGCTCCCCATCAGCGACACATCACCCACGCCTTTGACCTGCCCCATCGCCTGTTCGATTTTGCTTTCGGCCAGATCGTAGAGTTCCCCCGGCGTGCGGGTGGCGGAGGTCAGCGCCAGCATCACAATCGGCGCATCCGACGGGTTGGCTTTGTGGTAGGTCGGCAGCGACGCCATCGCGCTCGGCAGCAGGCTGCGTGCGGCGTTGATCGCCGCCTGTACGTCACGTGCCGCGCCGTTGATATCGCGATTAAGTTCAAACTGCAAAATGATGGTGCTGGTGCCCTGTGAACTGTTCGAGGTCATCTCGGTAATGCCGGCAATCTGTCCCAGCGACCGTTCCAGCGGGGTGGCAACGGTTGCCGCCATCGTTTCCGGGCTGGCACCGGCCAGGCTGGCGTTAACCATAATGGTGGGGAAATCCACCTGCGGCAGCGGGGCCACCGGCAACAGGCGGTAGCCCAGCACGCCGAGCAGCAGGATCGCCATCGTCAGCAGCAGCGTGGTGACCGGGCGGAAGATAAACAGCCGGGTCAGGTTCATTGCCCGCTCCGCGCCTGTTGCTGTCGGCGTTTCACCCAGGCATTGCCGCGCTGGGCGATGCCGTCAAACCACAGATAGATGACCGGGGTAGAAAACAGGGTCAGCACCTGGCTGACGATCAATCCGCCGACAATCACCAGCCCCAACGGTTGGCGCAGTTCTGCGCCCGATCCGGAGGCCAGCATCAGCGGCAGCGCGCCCAGCAGCGCCGCCATGGTGGTCATCAGGATGGGCCGGAAACGCAACAAACAGGCCTGGTGAATCGCGTCCCGGGGCGAAAGATGCTGCTTATTTTCGGCCTCCAGCGCAAAGTCGATCATCATAATGGCGTTCTTCTTGACGATGCCGATCAGCAGAATGACCCCAATCAGCGCAATCAGGCTGAACGCCGTATTGGCCAGCAGCAGGGTTAACAGCGCGCCGACCGCCGCCGAGGGCAGCGTCGAGAGAATGGTCACCGGATGAATAAAACTTTCGTACAGAATGCCCAGCACCACATACATCGTGAGCAGCGCCGCCAGGATCAGCCACAACGTGTTACTGGTGGCACTCTGAAACGCCGAGGTTTCCCCTTGATAACGCAGCGTCACTGCCGACGGCAGATGCAGCTGTGCAGTCACCTCGCTAATGGCGTTCTGCGCATCTTCCAGCGAATAGCCGTCACTCAGGTTGAAGGAGATCATCACCGCCGGGAACTGATTCAGCCGCATATGCATCAGCGAACCGGTCCGCTGGTGGATCGTGGCGATGGAGGTGAGTTTGACCATGCCGCTGCTGCTGGTCGTTGTTGCCGTGGGACTGCTGGCGGTCGAAGTTGACGTGGTTTCCGTGCTGCTGGTGCTGGTGGACGTACTGCCTGATGCGCTGCTGCTCGTGCTGGCAGAGGGTTTCAGAAACACATCATCAAATGAGGCCGGGCTTTGCTGGTACTGCGGTGCAACTTCCAGTACCACGCGATACTGATTCGACTGGGTAAAGATCGTCGAGACCAGACGCTGCCCAAACGCGTTGTAGAGCGCGGTATCCACGTCCGCGGCGGTGACGCCAACGCGCGCGGCTTTGTCCCGGTTCAGTTCGACATAAGCGACCCGGCCCTGATCCTGCAGGTTGCTGACCACGCCGTTGAACTCAGGCCGTTTCTGCAAGGCCGCCACCAGTTTCGGCGACCAGGTCACCAGGTCTTCGCTGTTGGCATCATCAAGGGTGAACTGATACTGGCTCGGCGTGACCTGATCGTTGACGGTCAGATCCTGTGCCGGTTGCAGGTAGAGCTGAATGCCGACCACGCCTGTTGCTGCCTGCTGGAGCTGTTTGATGATCGCAGCGGCTTTGTCATCGCGCTGACCAAAGGGCTTCAGGTTGATCTGTAACCGACCACTGTTCAGGCTGGTGTTATTGCCATCAATACCAATTGTCGAAGAGACGCTCTCGACCGCCGGGTTCTGCATGATCACCGCAGACAGCGCCTGCTGACGCTTCGCCATCTCCGTAAAGGAAACGTCCTGAGAAGCCACCGTTACGCCCTGAATCAACCCGGTATCCTGGATCGGAAAAAAGCCCTTCGGGACAATCATATACAGCAGCGCGGTCAGGGCAAAGGTCGCCAGCGCCACCAGCAGCGTCAGTTTCTGATGATCCAGCACCAGGGTCAGCAGGCGATCATAGCCGCGAATGAGCCGATCGAAAATCTCGCCACCTTTGCGCGCAAAGCGGGACTGTTTCTCTGGCGGAATATGGCGCAGCAGGTAGGCACAGAGCATTGGCGTTAAGGTCAGCGAGACCAGCATCGAGACCAGAATGGACACCGCCAGCGTGATGGCAAACTCGCGAAACAGGCGTCCTACGACATCGCCCATAAACAGCAGCGGAATCAGCACCGCAATCAGGGAAAAGGTCAGCGAGATAATGGTAAAGCCAATCTGCTGCGATCCTTTTAACGCCGCTTCCATCGGTGGCTCGCCCGCTTCCAGCCGTCGGGAAATGTTCTCGACCACCACAATCGCGTCGTCGATCACAAAGCCGGTGGCGATGGTCAGCGCCATCAGCGACAGGTTATTGAGGCTGAAGCCCGCGAGATACATGACGCCAAAGGTTCCCACCAGCGAGAGCGGCACCGCCACGCTGGGAATCAGCGTCGCTGCCACGTTGCGCAGGAACAGAAACGTCACCATCACCACCAGCGCAATCGAGAGCATCAGCTCAAACTGCACGTCGCTGATGGAAGCACGAATGGTCTGGGTACGATCGGACAGGACCGTCATTTTCACGCCGTCGGGCAGCGCGGCCTGCAGCGTCGGCAACTGCGCCTTGATGCTGTCGACCACCTGGATAACATTGGCCCCGGGCTGACGCTGCACGCCGATTACGATAGCCGGGCTGCCGTTGGCCCAGGCAGACTGAAAGCTGTTCTCCGGCCCCTGTTCTATATGCGCGATATCCTTCAGCCTCAGCGCCGCCCCGTTCTGGTAGGTCAGGATCAGGTTGCCGTATTCGGCAGCGGTGCGCAGTTGGTCATTGGCATCGATCGTCACCGAGTGATAGCGACCGTCAAATCCACCTTTGGAACCTTTGACATTGCTGTTGCTGATTAACGTATTCACGTCTTCCAGCGTCAGGCCGTGGGCCGCCAGCGCCTGTGGGTTCATCTGCACACGAATCGCCGGTTGGTGGCCGCCCGCGAGCGTCACCATGCCCACGCCGGAAATTTGTGACAGCTTCAGTGCCACGCGCGTATTCACCAGATCCTGAACCTGCGTCAGTGGCAGCGTGTCCGAGCTGGCAGCTAAGGTGATCACCGCGCTGTCGGCCGGATTGACTTTCTTATAGGTGGGCGGATTCGGCAGATCGGTCGGTAGCAGATTACTGGCTGCGTTAATGGCGGCCTGCACCTCCTGTTCGGCCACGTCCAGCGACAGATCCAGGCTGAACTTCAGCGTGATGATGGACGATCCGCTGGAGCTGGTCGAGGTCATCTGGCTGAGTCCCGACATCTGCCCCAGTTGGCGCTCCAGCGGCGAAGTCACCGTCGAGGCCATGACATCCGGACTCGCGCCGGGATAGAGCGTTGTCACCTGGATGGTCGGGTAATCGACCTGCGGCAGCGCCGAGGTGGAGAGAAACCGGTAGGCAAAAATACCGGCGATCAGCACGCCGGCCATCAGCAGGATGGTGGCGACCGGTCGCAGGATAAAGAGGCGTGACGGATTCATTGGGCCTCGGCAGGTGCGGTCGGTTGAGTGCTGTCTGCGACCGCGACTTTACTGCCGTTGGTCAGGCGATCGATCCCTTCTGTAACCAGGCGGTCGCCGGGCTTCACGCCCTGCAGAACAGCCTGCCACGCTTCGCCATACGCCGGGCCTGCGGTGACCGGCTGCCGGGTGACGGTGTTGTCTTTATTGATGATAAAGACAAAGCTGCCGTCGCTGCTCAGCTGCAACGCCTGCGCCGGAATGATGGTGGCGTTTTTCAGCACGCTGGTTTGCAGGCGAACGTTCACAAACTGGTTGGCGTACAGCGCCTCGTCGTCGTTAGCAAACATCGCTTTCAGTGCAATGGTGCCGGTCGCCGTGTCGATCTCATTGCTGATAAATTTCACCTGTCCCTGACTCAGCACATGCTGGTTATCCTGATCGAAGGCGGTGGCGGGCAGCGTCTGATCGTGATGAAGGGCTTTCACCAGCGTCGGGATATGGCTTTGTGGCACGCTGAAAGTGACGGCGGCAGGCTGCATCTGGGTAATGGTTACCAGCCCGGTGGTTGAGCTGCTCTGAATCATATTGCCCGGATCGACCTGACGTAGCCCTACCCGACCGCTGACGGGCGCGGTGATGCGCGCGTAGCCGATGTTAAGCCTGGCGCTGGCGATCTGGGCCTGATCGGCGGCAACCGCACCACGATACTGTCCCACGGTCGCGATTTGCGTATCCAAATCCTGTCGGGACAGGGAGTCCTGAGCCGCCAGTTTGCGGTAGCGCGCCAGCGTCAGTTCGGCGCTTTTCAGCAATGCCGCGTTTTCGCTGAGCTCGCCCTGATACTGGTTCAGCGTTGCCTCGTAGCTGCGGGGATCGATCTGCGCCAGCAGCTGGCCCGCTTCAACTTTCTGCCCTTCGGTGAAGTAAACCTTTTCCAGTTGACCGTCCACCCGGCTGGTGACTGTCACGCTGGCGTTAGGAATAACCGTGCCGGGCGCGTTGAGATAGACCGGCACATCGGCCGTGCTGGCGGTGCCGCTGTGCACCAGCGTCGTACCGCCCTTCAGCATACCGGGACCCGCGTGGCGCGCATGACCACCAGCGGGCATATTGCCCCCTGCGCCTCTATGGCCCAGCAGACGCCAGGCCACGCCGGCGACAATGAGCAGCACAATGAGCAGAAGCAGCCATTTCAGCCAGCGGGAACCACGGGAACGGGAGACGTAAGTAGTCATCGAACTCTTCAGATATTGAGGAAAAAGGGAATCCTCATCAGGAGGAGGATTCATCGAAACGGCATCAGCAAAGATTATCAGCTACTTGTGTTACGACTTTCCATCGCCAAACCGTAAGGTTTGCGTTAAGAAACCTTACCAGTCTGCTGTCAGCAAGGCGAGCGCGCAGAGAAAGGCCGCGTGGATACGATGGCTGACCATGCCGGCGACGAAGGCAGGCCTGTGCTTCAGGCAAAAAAAACCCACGCATCTGCGTGGGTTGGTGTAATAACGATTGGCCTTGCCGGAGCAGTGCCCGTTTTCACACCCATCAATACCTCTGGGATTTCCATCCTCTCACTCTGTGAGGGACAGGGACAGATGAAAAAGGAAAATGAATTCGGCGAAATGAAACGAGGTGTAAAAACATCCACACCTCGCTTACAGTTTGATTTGGTTAGGATTTATCTGAACCGCTATCCACAGGCTTGCTGTAGATAGCATCCGGGGCAATATTCATGTGCTTGAGCACCGGCCCCATGATGTTACCGAACACCGGCGCAGCAACGGAGCCGCCGAAGTGATCGCCTGCGGTCGGATGGTTAATCATGACCACCAGCGCCACCTCGGGATGACTGGCCGGGGCAATACCTGCGGTGTAGTTGACATAGCCACCGTCATACTTCCCGCTGGTGCCCATTTTTTCCGCCGTACCGGTTTTGGTGGCCAGACGGTAGCCCGGCACCGCCGCCTTGACGCCGGTCCCGCCCGGTAAGACGTCACTTTCCAGCATGTGCACGACTTCCTTCACCGTTTCCGGGTTCGCGACCTGCTTGCCCAGCACCGGCGGCGTGACTTTGGTGATCGACAGCGGACGATAAACGCCATAGGAACCCAGCGTGGCGTATTCCCGGGCAATTTGCAGCGGCGTGACGCGCAAACCATAGCCAAAGGAGAAGGTCGCGCGTTCGATATCCGCCCAGCGCGTGCGGTGCAACGGGAAGTAGCCCACGCTTTCACCGGTTAAGCCTAACCCGGTCGGTTTGCCAAGACCAAACGCATAGAAGGTGTTTACCAGCGCCTCTGCCGGCATCGCCAGGGCAATATGCGACACGCCGATGTCGCTCGATTTTTGCAAGATACCGGTCATGGTCAGACGTGGCCAGTGGCCGACGTCGCGAATCAGGTGGCCGTTAACCCGGTAAGGCGTGGTATCCAGCACAGAATCCGGTCGCACCAGGTGGCGCTCCAGCCCTTCCATCACTACCAGCGGTTTTACCGTCGAACCCGGCTCGTAGCTGTCGTTAATGGCGGTATTGCGCATCTGCGCCGGGGTTGCCCCCTGATAGTTGTTGGGATTGAACGACGGATAAGAGGCCATTGCCAGAATCTCGCCGGTATCAATTTTGACCAACACCGCCGCGCCCGAATCGGCCTTGTTTAACAGCACGCCATCGCGCAGCTTACTGTACAGCGTGTACTGGCTGAATTTATCGATGCTGAGCTGGACCGTGGGCGGCTGCGTGGGCGGCTGATAGCTGATCATCGAGATGATATTGCCCGCCGCATCCTGGCGATAAACTTCTTTACCCGGCTGGCCCTGCAGGACTTTATCGAAGCCTTTTTCCAGCCCGTTCAGGCCCGTGTTATCGGCCCCGACAATCCCTATCAGCGGTGCGGAGGCTTCACTCATCGGATAAAAACGGCTGTCATCGTAAACTTCACTGATGCCCTTAAGCTTCAGATCTTTGATGTCTTTGGCGATCCCCAGCTCGACTTTACGACCAAGGTAGAGGAAACGACGTTTTGGGTTCGCGGTGATTTGCGCCGCCACCTCTTCGGGTCGCATACTCAGCGCCGCCGCCAGATAGGCCCATTTGGCGCTGGTAAAATCAGGATTGCTCTCCAGCACGCGCTGCGGGTCGGCGATCACGTCCCGCGACGGCACGCTGAGCGCCAGCGCTTCGCCATTGCGATCCAGCAACGTGCCGCGGCTGGTGGGCAACGTGACGGTGCGCAGCGAGCGCTGATCGGCCTCATGCTCAAGCATCGGCTGGTTAAGAAACTGCAAATCGGCCACGCGCGCCAGCAGAACCGCCAGGCAGGTAAATACGCCGAGGCAGATCAGACGAAAACGGAAAGGGTTAAACGGGGCTTTTATCTGGTCTTTACCCAGTAATTTTTTAATCCGGGGCATGGCAATCCGCTGCGCTTAAAAAAAAGAGGTCAATCCAGCAGTTATAATCAAAGCGCTGGCAAAAACACAGGAAAACTGTGTATCAGTTCGTTATCGTTCATTTTGTTCAGGGCAAAAAAAACCTGCGTATCTACGCAGGTCGGTGTAATCAAGAAAAAATCAATTGATGTTCACCCATCAATACCTCTGGGACCCTGACTGTAGCAAGCGGTGCGGCTTTTTTGCCACGACTGAAACGCAACAGATGCCTGCAAAATGTAACCAGCCATGAGATCCTTACGCTTTTGTGCAAACGGCATGTTTTTTAATGTCAACCAGGCAACTCATGGCATTGGGCCCCTGCGTCAGGGATGATGTGCCGATATCCAGGGTTAACACGTTCGGGTTACCTGCACGGTCATAGGGCTGCCACGCTTTGCCAAAGCCGGGATCAAACCAGGCGCCGGTGGCAATGATCACCACGCCCTGCTTCAGCCCTTCTGTTAACCGCACGCCAGCCAGTATTTTACCGCGCGCATTACTGACCTCGATCGCATCGCCGTCCTCGATATCACGCGCCGCCGCATCCGCCGGATGCATATACAGGGTTTCATGCCCGGCGGTTTTGTTGCCCTGAACGCTGGCCGTCGCATCTAACTGGCTGTGTAGCCGGTCCGATGGCTGAATGGAGATCATGTGAAGCGGATAATCACGGCTGGCTGCCGCGCCCAACCATTCCTGAGGCTCACGCCATTCCGGATGCCCGGCCATATCTTCCAGCTGGTAATCCGCGATGGTCTGACAGAACAGCTCAATTTTACCGCTGGCGGTCTGGATTGGGTTGGCCTCGGGATCGGCGCGGAAATCTTCCATAAAGATGTAGGGCTTGCCGCCTTCGGGAATCTCCACAAAGCCACGCTGCCAGAACTCAGCGAACTCAGGGAAAGGAATGCCACGACGGCCATGCGCCACCGCACATTGCTGGTAGAGATGTTCTATCCACTGCATCTCGTTGCGCCCTTCGGTGAAGGTGTCGCGATAGCCTAAGCGCTCTGCCAGATCGGCAAAAATATCAAAGTCATTGCGCGCCTGATGCTGCGGCTTAATCGCCTGATGCATCGCCAGCACAAAACGGTCACGCGATGAACCGCCGATATCATTGCGCTCCAGCGTGGTGGTCGCGGGCAGTACGATATCGGCCATCTGTGCAGCAGCCGTCCAGACAATATCCTGAACCACCACGGTATCGGGCTTCTGCCAGCCTTCCACCAGCCGGTTAAGCTGTTGATGATGATGGAACGGATTGCCGCCCGCCCAGTGCACCATATGAATGTCCGGATAGTGCAGAGTGTCGCCCTGGAAACCGTAAGGCTGGCCGGGGTTAAGCAGCATGTCGCTGATGCGCGCCACCGGAATGGACAGACCCGATGGATTCGGCCCGGTACTCATCATCGGCGCGGGGCCTTCCTGACGCGGATTGCCTACGCTGTTCATTGAGCCGTGCCCAAACGAGAAGCCCGCGCCCGGCAAGCCCGGCTGCCCGAGCATGGAAGAGAGCGCGATCATCATCCAGTAAGGCTGTTCGCCACGGTGGGCGCGCTGGACGGAATAGGAGCAGGTGATAAAACTGCGTTTGCCGATCAGCTGCTGGGCCAGTTGCACAATGCGATCCGCCGGGATATCGGTGATCTTACTTGCCCAGCCGGCAGTTTTGGCGATGCCGTCGCTTTCACCCAGCAGGTAGGCACGCAGTTGCGGCCAGCCGGTGCAGTGACGGGAAAGAAACGCCTCGTCGGTCGCGCCACGCTGATAAATTTCATAGCCCAGAGCAAGCATCAACGCCACATCGGTATTGGGCCGGATCGGTATCCACTCTGCGTTAACGAACGCAGGACAGTCATCGCGCATCGGGCTGATGTTAATCACCGGCGTGCCTTTCGCCGCCAGCTGCTCCAGCGCCGGTTTCAGGCTGTGCTGGCCTGCGCCGCCGGATGCGATTTGCGCGTTTTTCAGCGCCAGTCCACCGAAGGCGACAAACACTTCCGCATGTTCCACCACCTGCGGCCAGTCGGTGACGCGCCCGGTCAGCGGCATGTAGGTGCCCATCACGTAGGGCAGGAAAAACTGCGCGGCGCCCCAGCTGTAGTTGCCTTGCTGATCGACCCCGCCGCCGCCCTGGAAGTAGAAGCGGCGCACCAGCGTACGCGCATGGTTAACCCGTCCTGCCGATGACCAGCCGTAAGAGCCGTTAAAAATGCCCGACGCACCGTAGCGTTCGCGAATGCGGCGATTTTCCTCTGCCACCAGATCCAGTGCGGTATCCCAGTCAACGGCAACAAAATCTTCGCGTCCGCGCAGCGTACGGTCGCTGTTTTCGCGGGATTTCAGCCATGAGCGGCGCACCATCGGCTGGCGAATGCGCTTGTCTGAATAAACCAGTTCAGGAATGGTGTTGAGCATCGGCGAGGGATCGGCGTCAGCAAAAAAAGGTTCACAGCCGATAAGACGGTCATTTTCGCTTACCGCAGTGAAGGCGCCCCAGTGCGCCAGATGTGGCACTTTTATTTTCATGGTCATCGCTTTGGCAGGTGTTGGGATAAGCAGCATAGCATGGGCCAGGTCCCTGGCAGAAGGCATCACCAACCGTCTGATTTTACCTTGTTTGCGACAGCGCTGGCATTCTGTTGTCTTGATGTGCGCCCGCTTTTCCGTAACACTGGTGCGATGTGTAAACGTTTCCCCAAAATCAGGTAAACGCATGGCTACCATTAAGGATGTTGCCCGGTTGGCGGGTGTTTCTGTCGCCACGGTTTCCCGCGTGATCAATAATTCACCTAAAGCCAGTGACAGTTCACGTCAGGCTGTCAGTCAGGCCATGGAATCGCTGCAGTATCATCCAAACGCCAATGCACGGGCGCTGGCCCAGCAGTCAACCGAAACCCTGGGGCTGGTGGTTGGCGATGTTTCCGATCCTTTTTTCGGCGCGATGGTTAAAGCCGTTGATGAGGTGGCAGGCCAGACGGGCAACTTTTTGCTGATTGGTAACGGTTACCATAATGAGCAAAAAGAGCGCCAGGCGATTGAACAACTGATGCGGCATCGCTGCGCGGCGCTGGTGGTTCACGCCAAAAAAATCCCCGACAGCGAGCTGGAAGTGTTGATGAAGCAAATGCCGGGCATGGTGTTACTGAACCGGCTGCTGAAAGGGTTTGAAAAGCGCTGTATCGCGCTCGATGACCGCTACGGTGCCTGGCTCGCCACGCGCCATCTGATTCAACTGGGCCACCAGAATATTGCCTTTATCTGCTCCACCCACACCATTTCCGATGCCGAAGATCGCCTGCAGGGTTATTACGATGCGCTGCAGGAGCATGGTCTGCCCTGCAATGACAGGCTGGTCGCCTGGGGCGAACCGGATGAAGTTGGCGGTGAACAGGCCATGACCGAACTGCTGGGACGGGGTAAAAACTTCACCGCTGTGGCCTGCTACAACGACTCCATGGCAGCCGGTGCGCTGGCGGTGCTGAGCGATAACGGCGTGCAGGTGCCGGAAGAGATGTCACTGATCGGCTTTGATGACGTGCTGGTTTCCCGCTACGTTCGCCCGCGTTTAACCACCGTGCGTTACCCGATTGTCACGATGGCCCAGCAGGCCGCCGAACTGGCTCTGGCTCTCGCGCATCAACAGCCGCTGCCCGAAGTGACCAATATGTTCAGCCCTACGCTGGTACGTCGCCATTCGGTTGGTGGCCCGATTACCTCATCCTGATTTCACCTTTAGCATGCCGCGCGCTCAGCGCGGCATTCAACCCACACGGAGCGCGCCACCCCCGTGCTCAGAGTGTTTTTCCCGTCACCCTCCTTCAGCCGTTGCGTTCTGTGGACTCAGCCAGGGCATTGGTGTTGCCGCTAGGCGGCAGCGGAAAAGGTCAATGCACAGCATCTTTCGGCGTGACGACACTGGCACGGTTCCCTGCGAGTCAATGGCAAAAAAGAACGATAAACAGAGTTAAGCCAGTTTGTGGCGTAAGCAAATTAGCGCGCAGAGAAAGGCGATCCTGGGTCGTTTTTTTTCCGGCGCTGGTTTTATCTCCTTGTTCACGGCTTCTTTGCTTCAGGTCAAAAACAAGCCAATTAATTCGCTGCAATTACTACATGTTGAGCCTAGAATCCAAAAACACACCTATATGTAGTTAATGGAGAGAAAATGGCAACGGTGGTGGTGAAGCGCGACGGATGCCGCGTAGGCTTTGACGCACAGCGTATCGCTGCAGCGGTCGCGGCGGCGGCACGGGCAGCAAATGTGGAAGATGCACCCTGGTGCGCCACAGTAGCCGATCGGGTCAGTACCCAACTGGCCGATCGCGAGGAAGTGGATATTGGTGATATCCAGTATGCGGTGGAAGAAACGTTGATGGCGGGGCCTTATCCTCAGCTGGCACGCGCCTATATTGAGTATCGTCACGATCGCGACGTAGAGCGCGAACGCCGCAGCCAGCTGCATCACGCCATTCGCGGTCTGGTGGATCAGACCAACGCCGCCCTGCTGCATGAAAATGCCAATAAAGACAGCAAAGTGATCCCGACACAGCGCGATCTGCTGGCCGGGATCGTGGCAAAACACTACGCCCAGCAGCAGATCCTGCCGCGAGATGTCGTGCAGGCGCATGAGCGCGGCGAGATCCACTATCACGATCTCGACTATTCGCCCTTCTTTCCCATGTTTAACTGCATGCTGATCGATCTGCAAGGCATGCTGACCAACGGCTTTAAAATGGGGAATGCCGAGATCGAGCCGCCGAAATCCATTGCCACCGCAACGGCCGTTACGGCGCAGATTATTGCTCAGGTCGCCAGCCATATTTATGGCGGTACCACCCTGAATCGCATCGATGAAGTGTTGGCGCCCTATGTGGAAAAGAGCTTCGCTAAGCACCTTGCCGTGGCTCAGAACTGGCACATTCCTCAGGCGGAAGCCTATGCCCGCGAGCGCACTGAAAAAGAGTGCTATGACGCCTTTCAGTCGCTGGAATACGAGGTGAACACGTTACATACGGCGAATGGCCAAACGCCGTTTGTAACCTTTGGTTTTGGCCTGGGCACCAGTTGGGCAGCACGGCTGGTTCAGACCGCCATTCTGCGTAACCGCCTGGCCGGGCTGGGTAAAAACCACAAAACCGCTGTGTTTCCTAAACTGGTGTTTACGATTCGTGAAGGCATCAACCGCCGTACGGACGATATTAACTACGATATCAAGCAACTGGCACTGATCTGTGCCAGCAAGCGCATGTATCCCGATATTCTTAATTACGATCAGGTCGTTAAGGTCACCGGTTCCTTTAAAACCCCGATGGGCTGCCGCAGCTTCCTGGGCGTTTATGAAGAAAACGGCAAGCAGATTCATGAAGGCCGCAACAACATCGGTGTCATCAGCCTGAATTTACCGCGCATTGCACTGGAAGCCGCTGGCGACGAAACCCGTTTCTGGGCGTTGCTGGATGAGCGGCTGGCGCTGGCAAAGCGGGCACTCATGACGCGCGTCGCCCGGTTGGAAAAAACCAAAGCCCGCGTTGCCCCTATCCTCTATATGGAAGGGGCCTGCGGCGTCCGGCTCAATGCCGATGATGAGATTGGCCCGATTTTTCGTAACGGTCGCGCCTCGCTGTCGCTGGGCTACATCGGTTTACATGAAACCCTGAACGCCCTGAGTGGCGCAAAACAGCATCCTTTCGATGATGCGACACTGCGTGCCAAAGGTGTCGCCATCGTGGCACGGATGCGCGCCGCGACCGACGCCTGGAAAGACGAAACCGGCTATGGCTTCAGCCTTTACAGTACGCCCAGTGAAAACCTGTGTGACCGTTTCTGCCGTCTGGATGCCGCACAGTTCGGGGTGGTAAACGGCGTTACCGATAAAGGCTACTACACCAACAGCTTTCATCTGGACGTCGAGAAGAAGGTGAATCCTTACGATAAGATCGATTTTGAAGCGCCCTATCCTTCGTTGGCTAACGGCGGGTTTATCTGTTACGGCGAATATCCCAATGTGCAGCACAACCTGAAAGCGCTGGAAGACGTTTGGGATTACAGCTATGACCGGGTGCCTTACTACGGCACTAATACGCCTATTGACGAGTGCTACGACTGCGGTTTTAACGGTGAGTTTACCTGCACCAGCCGTGGCTTTACCTGTCCCAACTGTGGCAATCACGATCCTGCGCGGGTTTCGGTTACGCGGCGCGTGTGTGGTTACCTGGGAAGCCCGGATGCCCGTCCGTTCAACGCCGGTAAACAGCAGGAGGTTCAGCGTCGGGTGAAACACCTTGATAGCGGACAGCTGGGATGATGCGCATCCATCGCTACTACGATGTCGATATTGTTAACGGCCCCGGCACACGCTGTACGCTGTTTGTTTCGGGCTGCGAGCACCAGTGCCGTGGCTGTTACAATCAGAGCACCTGGCGGCTGGATTCTGGCGTGCCTTTTACACTGGCGATGGAAGAGCAGCTACTGGCTGACTTGAAAGATACGCGCATCCCGCGTCAGGGTTTATCGCTGAGCGGCGGCGATCCGCTGCATCCCCACAATGTGCCGCATATCCGTCGCCTGGTGAAACGGGTCAAACAGGAGTGTGCAGGCAAAGACATCTGGTTGTGGACCGGCTATGAGATGCAGACGCTCAGCCCGGTGCAGCGGGCAATCCTGCCCTGGATAGACGTCATGATTGACGGGCGGTTTGAAGCGGCAGAGAAAGATGCCACGCTTCTGTGGCGTGGCAGCCGCAATCAGCAAATCTGGTACTTACGCTGACGCACGCGGGATATCACCCGACGCGATCAGCGTGAACCCGGATTTTTCCTCAGCAAACGCCTGGTGATGCAGGCAGCGCGCTACATCCTGGGCCGAGACGGCGCGCCAGTTGCCAGGCAGCCAGGCGAACAGCGGGGCCATCAGACTTTCCCCACGGCGTTTATCTTTTCGCTCACCCAGCAACAGTGAAGGCCGGACCACCGTCAGGTGCGGCCAGTCCTGATGGCGCAACGCATTTTCCATCTCACCCTTAACGCGATTGTATAAAAAAGGGGAATGACGATTTGCGCCGTGCGCGCTGACCACCAGCATCTGTCTGGCGCCCAGACGTAAACCGTTCAACGCAGTATCCACCACCAGCGTGTAATCTACGTGAATAAATGCCTGTTTACTGCCCGCCTGTTTGCGGGTCGTGCCCAGACAGCAAAATACCGTCGTCAAGGGTGTGTCCAGCGGGCGCAGGACATCGGTTAGATCGGCTTCAACCGGATTGATCACTTTATTCATCGCCGGCAGCGCACGGCGAGTCGGCGCAATAATTTCATCAACGCGCGGGTCAGCGATCAGTAAACGCAGCAGGTGCGATCCCACTAACCCGGTTGCGCCCGTCAGTAATATACGATTCATCTCGGAATATTCCCTGTTTAGCCGCCAGCCGTGCAAAATCTGGCCAATGTGAGCCGCCTGGCTTGCGTTCTCAGAATCGACAACCAGACTTAACAGGTAATCAGGATAGCGCAGTATGCGCCTAACATGCCTAAAGGAGGGTAAAGATGAGCACCAAAATTGCGGTTCTGATCACCGATGAATTTGAAGACTCTGAGTTTACCTCGCCAGCCGAGATCTACAAACGCGCAGGCTATGAAGTGGTAACGATTGAGGAGCAAGCGGGCAAAACCGTGAAAGGCAAACAGGGTGAGGCTGAAGTCACTATCGATCGCAGTATCGACGAAGTGAGTCCGGCAGAATTTGATGCCCTGCTGTTGCCAGGCGGACACTCACCGGATGCATTGCGCGGTGACGATCGCTTTGTTGCCTTTACCAAAGAATTTGTGGCGAGCGGCAAACCCATTTTTGCTATTTGCCACGGGCCACAACTGTTGATCAGTGCGAATGGTGTACGCGGTCGTAAAATGACCAGCGTAAAAGCCATTGCCATTGACTTGATCAATGCCGGTGCCGACTTCCGCGACGAGGAAGTGGTGGTTGACAGTGACAAACTGGTCACCAGCCGCACGCCTGCGGACCTGCCCGCGTTTAACCGTGAATCCCTGCGTATTCTGCAGGCGCTGTAACGGCCTTACGCCCTTTTCCGCCAGGAAGGGGGCGCTTTATTTACGCCTCGCGTTGCCAGACAATTTTTTTACCAAATCCCAATGCATTGTCCGTCATTTTCAGCTCATCCAGCGTAATTTCCCATAAGGGCGCGGCGACCTTGCGCGAGACCGGAAAACGCCGTTGATAGGCGGTGCGCGCTTCCGTTGCTTCTTCGTCGCTGAGCTGCCTGATCTGACCACGATACTGCACGCCCTTTATCAGCAATACCGTCTTCGGTTGCCCATTGATGGTGCCCGCTACGCTGTGGTGTTTTATCGCCAACAGGCCGTGACGCGTATCTGGCTCGGTCATCAGCCAGAATACCATGCGTGACTCATCAAACACGTAGTAGCAGTTTGCACACCACAAATCGTTGTCGGCACAGCAGCATAATGAAAGCACATGCTGCTTTTTCAGGTAACGAACAAGATGGGAAAGATCAGACACAATCAACTCCGGTAAGGGCGATGGATAGCGCACCGCAAGGAAGCACGATACACTGCCGGGCAGGCATTTCTGGGACAGATTATGAGTCAGCACTGGCAACTTTACCTGATACAAACAGCCGCAGGCAGCCTGTATACCGGCATCACGACTGACGTCACGCGCCGCCTTGGGCAGCATGAGCAGGGTCGCGGCGCCCGAGCCTTGCGCGGTAAAGGCCCGTTAACGCTGGTTTATGCCTGCGCGGCGGGTGACCGCGCGCAGGCTTCCGTGCTGGAATATCAGGTTAAGCAACTGACCCGTCAACGAAAACTGCAGCTGGTTGCCGAGCAACCGACTCGTCTTGAAGCGTGGCTTAGCTCAGCTGATTAAAGGGCGCGGAATACTCAATACGTCCTTCAGCGCCGTCAAACGCGTTGTCCGCCAGACGATAAACCTGGAAGGCCGCTTCGCTGCCCGGCCAGCGGCAGTGCAAACCATGCCGGGCCGCAGGTTCGAAGCCCAGATGGTGATACAGTGCAGGGTCGCCCAGCACCACAACCGCACTGTAGCCAAACTCATTCAGCGTATCCAGACCTTCATAAACCAGTTGTTTCGCGATGCCCTGTCCACGCAGGCTTTCATCCACGGCCAGCGGGGCCAGCCCGACCCAATTGCGATCTTCGCCCTGCATGGTGACCGGGCTAAACGCGGCATAACCCAGCACCTGACCTTCATCGTCAGTCGCGACCACGCCCAACGTTAACAGGCCGTCTTCGCGCAGGGCCTGAGTGAGCTCAGCTTCAGCTGAAGTGGGAAAGCAACGTCGCAGTAATGCATCGATACCGGCGGCATCCACGCCAATTTCTGTGCGTATTAACATGAGCCACCCGCGCGTGCCTGTGCGGCTTTCGCGTCCTGTTGCATTGTTGTCTCCACGATTGCAGCCATCTGCTGAATGGCGGTACGTAACCCCTTGGGCATGGTGTCGAGTTCAATTGCATCCATTACGTTCTTAACCTCCAGTCCCAGTTCCGTATCCCCTTCAATCAGCAGTCGTCGCTGAAAGAAAAGCATATCTGGATCCGCTTTGCGTGCTGCTACCAGCAACAAATCATTGGCGTTGCCCCGGAACCAGACATCTGCTTCGGCATTCTGCAACACCCTCAGTCGACCGCCTTCCAGCGTGGTGATCCACGTGAGATTAACATCGCTAATCTCAATACCCAAAAAGCGTCCCTGAAGGAAGTCTAACTCACCTTCGGCTAAAACATGACGAAATTGCCAGTTTAAGAGTTGTTGCAAGAGCCGCTGCTTCAACGTGAACGGGGCGAATGTTACAGGTAAGCTGAGGATTTTAGGGCCATTTTTCACTAAACTGGCAGATAACCGCTGGAACACGCTTTGCACTCCCGTCAAAAAAATTTTAGCTATATTGCCACAGACAGCGGTTCTCGCCGCTGGTGAGATCAATAAAACCCGCCGCTGAAGGGTTAAAAAAATGCCAGGCTATCTCATCAATGACGGTTTCACTGCCCCAAATCAACATTTCCCCGAAGCGCCATGACTAGACTCGTGCTCCATCTGCATGTCGAGAGGATTGAGTATGGAGTTGCTGTGTCCGGCCGGGAACCTGCCTGCAATACGCACCGCCGTTGAGAATGGTGCCGATGCGGTTTATGTCGGGCTGAAAGATGACACCAATGCGCGTCACTTCGCCGGGTTAAACTTTACTGATAAGAAGCTGCTTGAGGCGGCACATTATCTCCATCAGCATCGTCGTAAGCTGCACGTGGCGATCAATACCTTTGCACATCCCGATGGCATGCATCGCTGGCAGCGGGCCATTGACGTGGCGGCAGACAGCGGCGCGGACGCGCTGATCCTGGCCGATATGGCGACGCTGGAATATGCCACCGCACGCTATCCACATGTTGAACGCCATCTGTCAGTACAGGCTTCCGCCACTAACCTTGAAGCCATTCGTTTTTACCATCGCCATTTTCATGTGCACCGTGTGGTGCTGCCGCGCGTTTTGTCGATTCATCAGGTAAAACAGCTGGCGCGCAGTACCCCTGTTCCGCTGGAGGTCTTTGCCTTTGGCAGCCTGTGTATCATGGCGGAGGGCCGCTGCTATCTCTCCTCCTGGCTAACGGGTGAATCCCCAAACAGTAAAGGTGCCTGCTCACCCGCGAAGTTTGTGCGCTGGCAACAGACGCCAGCCGGCATGGAGGCACGTCTCAATGAGGTGCTGATCGATCGTTATGACGCGGAGGAAAGCGCGGGCTATCCCACGCTGTGCAAAGGCCGCTACCAGGTCGACGACCAGCGCTACCATGTGCTGGAAGAACCCACCAGTCTGAATACGCTTGAACTGTTGCCAGCGTTGCTACGGGCAGGCATTGCCTCGGTGAAAATCGAGGGGCGCCAGCGCAGCCCTGCCTATGTTTCCGATGTGGCCCGCGTCTGGCGTCAGGCGATTGATCGTTGTAAAGCCGAGCCGGATAACTTTGAGGTGGCGCAGCAGTGGATGCAGACGCTGGGCGCGCTGTCTGAGGGCTCGCAAACCACGTTAGGCGCTTATCATCGTGACTGGCAGTAAGGAAAACCCATGAAATACGCCCTTGGGCCAGTGCTGTGGTACTGGCCAACCGCCACGCTGGAACACTTTTATCAACTCGCCGCCAGCAGCAGCGCCGATATCATCTATCTTGGGGAAACGGTCTGCAGCAAGCGGCGTGCGACGCCCTTTGCTGCCTGGATGAGCCTGGCGCGTGAGCTGTCAGCCAGTGGTAAGCAGGTGGTCATCAGTACGCTGGCTTTGCTGCAATCCCCTTCTGAGCTCAAAGAGCTGCAGCGCTATGTTGAAAATGGCGAGTTTATTATTGAGGCCAACGACGTTGGCACCGTCAACATGGCAGCCGAACGCAAGCTGCCCTTTGTCGCGGGCCCCACGCTGAATGTGTATAACGCTGATACGCTTCAGCTTCTGGTGAAAGAGGGAATGACGCGCTGGTGTTTGCCAGTTGAAATGCCACGCGACTGGCTGGTGCAACTGCTACAACAGTGCGAAACCAAAGGCATACGCCAGCAGTTCGAGGTGGAAGTGCTGGGCTATGGCCATTTGCCGCTGGCGCTGTCGGCTCGCTGCTTTACGGCTCGCTCGGAGAATCGCGCCAAAGATGACTGCGAAACCTGCTGCATTCATTACCCTAACGGACGCAAGGTCCTGTCGCAGGAGCAACAGCAGGTCTTCGTCTTAAACGGTATCCAGACCATGAGCGGTTACTGCTATAACCTGGGAAACGATCTGGTTGGCATGCGCAACTGGGTGGATATCGTGCGGCTGTCGCCTCAGGACACGCAAACCTTAAGTCTTATTGACCGGTTTCGCCAAAACGAGGAAGGCCAGGCACCGCTGGATCTGGAGAAAAATCGGGATTGTAACGGCTACTGGCGCAAGCTGGCGGGGATGGTTTTACTGACCACCGACTGAAAGGCACATACAGGCAACATACTGAGAGTGTAAAAAGTTTTAATATGGCGGATGTTACGCAATACTTGATGGTGCAGGGTCTGACACCTGCGCTATACACTCTGGAGTACCCATGTCTGATAAAAAAAACGTTCGCCTTTCCGTTCTGGATCTTGCCCCTGTTCCGCAGGGCGCGACGCCACGTGATGCTTTCCATAATTCACTCGCGTTGGCGCGTCAGGCAGAAAAACTGGGGTTTGAACGTTACTGGCTCGCCGAGCACCACAATATGACTGGCATTGCCAGTGCGGCCACCGCCGTGCTGATTGGCTATCTGGCCGCCAACACCACCACGCTGCGTCTGGGTTCTGGTGGCATTATGTTGCCTAATCATTCACCGCTGATGATTGCAGAGCAGTTTGGTACCCTGGCTTCGCTGTATCCCGATCGTATCGATCTGGGATTAGGCCGTGCACCGGGTTCGGACCAGCGCACGATGCTGGCACTGCGTCGTCATCTGTCGGGCATTCATGCCGATACCTTTCCGGACGATGTTGCCGAGCTGATCGACTGGTTTGATGCGGAAGCGGGCGCGCAGCCGCCGGTGCAGCCGGTTCCCGGCTTAGGAATGAAAATTCCGGTGTGGCTGTTAGGTTCCAGCCTTTATAGCGCTCAGCTCTCGGCCAAAATGGGACTGCCGTTTGCCTTTGCCTCACACTTTGCGCCGGACCAGCTGTTCCAGGCCCTGCACGTCTATCGTGAGAACTTCAAGCCTTCCGCGCGCCTTGCCGAGCCCTACGCCACGGTGTGCATAAACATTGTTGCCGCTGACACCGAAAGTGAAGCGCGTTTTCTGTTTACCTCCATGCAGCAGCAATTTATTAATCTGCGTCGTGGTAAACCGGGTCCGCTGCCTGCACCGGTACAGAATATGGACAGTCTGTGGTCGCCGTCTGAACAGTATGGCGTGCAGCAGGCGCTGAGCATGTCTCTGGTTGGCGATGTGGATAAGGTACGGCATGGTCTGGCTTCACTGCTGCGTGAAACTCAGGCAAATGAGGTGATGGTTAACGGGCAAATTTACGACACCGAAGCGCGCCTGCATTCGTTTAAGCTGGCCATGGAAGCTGCCAGCAGCCTGTAGCCAGCGGCGGTGATCCTGTGATGGGTCAACGACAAGACAAAAAAAAGGGAAGCCCGCAGGCTTCCCTTTTTATTACACCGAATAAGCTCGCTTACGCGTCACGACGACGTGGTGCAGCAGCACCGTCTTCACGACGTGGACCACGACCGCCTTCACGATTGAAAGGGCGTGCACCATCACGACCGCCTTCACGGCGCTCAGAAGAGAAGCGACGCGGGCCCTGACCTTCAGGACGCGCAGCACCGCCACGACGCTCGCCAGCACCGGCACCCGGACGACGTTCGCCACGGCCACCTTCATGCGGCTGAGCATCACCCAGTAACTGCATATTCATCGGCTTGTTCAGAATACGTGTACGGGTAAAGTGCTGCAGCACATCGCCAGGCATGCCTTTCGGCAGCTCGATGGTAGAGTGCGTACCGAACAGTTTGATGTTACCGATGTAGCGGCTGCTGATATCGCCTTCGTTAGCAATAGCGCCCACGATATGACGAACTTCAACACCGTCATCACGGCCCACTTCAATACGGTACAGCTGCATATCACCAACGTCACGACGCTCGCGACGTGGACGGTCGCCGCCCTCACGGTTTTCGCGTGGGCCACGTGCTTCACGTGAATCACGGCTCTCACGACGATCGTCGCGCTCACGGAATTCACGACGCGCAGGACGTGGTGCATCAGCAGGAACGATCAGCGGACGCTCACCCTGTGCCATTTTCAGCAGAGCCGCAGCCAGGGTTTCGATATCCAGCTCTTCTTCAGGCTGCATCTTAGCCAGCAGCGCACGGTACTGCTCCAGATCGCTGCTTTCCAGTTGCTGTTGAACTTTCGCAGCAAACTTAGCCAGACGACGCTGACCCAGCAGTTCTGCATTTGGCAGCTCAACTTCTGGAATAGTCAGCTTCATGGTGCGTTCGATATTACGCAGCAGACGACGCTCGCGGTTCTCTACGAACAGCAGTGCGCGACCGGCACGACCTGCACGACCGGTACGGCCGATACGGTGAACGTATGATTCTGAGTCCATCGGAATATCGTAGTTAACAACCAGGCTGATACGCTCAACGTCCAGGCCACGGGCCGCAACGTCGGTAGCAATCAGGATATCCAGACGGCCATCTTTCAGGCGCTCCAGCGTCTGCTCACGCAGTGCCTGGTTCATATCGCCATTCAGTGCCGCACTGTTGTAACCGCTACGCTCCAGCGCTTCAGCGACTTCCAGCGTTGCATTTTTAGTACGCACGAAAATGATCGCCGCATCAAAGTCTTCTGCTTCAAGGAAGCGAACCAGCGCATCAGTTTTACGGCCGTGGGCAGTCCAGTAGCTCTGGCTGATATCCGGGCGCGTTGTCAGGCTTGACTGGATGCGAACTTCCTGCGGATCTTTCATGAAACGCTTGGTAATACGACGAATCGCTTCTGGCATAGTGGCAGAGAACAGTGCGGTCTGATGACCTTCTGGGATCTGCGCCATGATAGTTTCAACGTCTTCGATGAAGCCCATGCGTAACATTTCATCTGCTTCGTCCAGAACCAGACCACGCAGGTTAGACAAATCTAAGGTGCCACGTTTCAGGTGGTCCAGCAGGCGGCCTGGCGTACCCACGACAACCTGTGGTCCCTGGCGCAGTGCGCGCAGCTGCACGTCATAACGCTGGCCGCCGTAAAGGGCAACCACGTTCAGACCGCGCATATGTTTAGAGAATTCGGTAACAGCTTCAGCAACCTGCACCGCCAGTTCGCGGGTCGGTGCCAGCACCAAAATTTGCGGTGCTTTAACAGTTGGGTCGATGTTATGTAACAGCGGCAGCGAGAACGCTGCGGTTTTACCACTCCCGGTCTGCGCCATACCTAACACGTCACGGCCCGCCAGCAGGTGAGGAATACACTCAGCCTGGATTGGGGATGGCTTTACATAGCCCATGCCATTCAGTGATTCAAGGAGTTCGGCGTTCAGGCCAAGGTCAGCAAAAGTGGTTTGAATATCAGTCATGTAGTACACGTGCCTCGTTGATTGCGGCGGCCAGTCTACATAACTCGTCGTGAAAACTTTCAGTCATTTTCATCAAAAAGTGTGAACCGGCTCAAATTAGAAGTTTTGACGAACAGAAAAGCCTTCATCCCTGAAGATGATGACTTGACAGGTTTTACAGGCAAAAAAGTTCGTCAGCTATTGCTGGTCAGATTCTGATAAATCGTCTTGTGCCTGGCCGAGTTGCGCCAGTTCCAACAATGCGTATCGGTGTTCAACAAAGTTATTAACGTTGTTGGCGACCGCCAGTTTGAACAACGCTTCTGCGTTGTCCTTCTCCCCCAGACTTAGGTAATACTTACCTAAATAGAAGTTGGTTTCACTGAGATGTTCAGCGAGCGAGGTGTTATCCGTTGCGTCCGCCTTGAGACGTTCCATCAGTGTTGCTTCGCTGATGTCGCCAAGGTAGAACTCGACAATATTCCATCCCCATTGGTCCTTGACCGCTTTGTCGTAACGCTGCTTGAGCGCCACTTTCGCTTTGTCTGCATCCATCTTGCTTTCGACAAGGTAGAGCCACAAGCTGCGGAAAGGATCGTTAGGATCGTCTTGATAAAACGCCAGCAGATCATCTTGCGCTAACTTGTATCGACCACCGTAATAGAGGGCGATACCACGATTTAAATGCGCATAGTTGTAAGTTGGATCAAGCTCAAGTACAGAATCAAACGCTTCATAGGCGGCATCAAAGTTGCCCGCCTGCGTTAAGTATATACCAAGATAGTTAAACACCTCTGGCATATCTGGTCTTATAGACAGCGCTTGCGAAAAATCGTTCCGCGCTAATGCCCTAAGACCCAAACTATCATACAACACTCCGCGCTCATATAACAGCTGTGCGCGTTCATCATCGGTAAGGGCTCGACTGGCAAGAATTTGTTCCATGCGAGCCAGAATCACTTCCTGTTGCAGTGTGGGCTGTAAAGGTACTGCAAGAACTTCGTTCTTACGCCAATTGGAGTTGCTGCATCCTGCCAGCGTCAAAGCTGTCGCAACAAAACACCAGCGCAAAAAAGGCTTCATTTCCCACTCCCGAATACAAACATTGGGACAACCATCCTGTTATCCGCCTGCTGTGCACAAGGATTCCCGCCCTCGCGATGACACAAAAGCCTCTCCCTGCCAGGCAAGGAGAGGCAAATCAGGAAAGACTTATTCAGCGTCAGGTGTGCTCTCAGCTGCAACAGCTTCAGGCTTGGTTTCTGTCGCTTCTTTGATGCTCAGACGTACACGGCCCTGGCGATCAACTTCCATCACCTTAACCGGCACTTCCTGACCCATCTGCAGATAGTCAGTCACTTTCTCAACACGCTTGTCTGCGATTTGAGAAATATGCACCAGACCTTCTTTACCGCCGCCGATAGCGACGAAGGCACCGAAGTCTACGATGCGGGTGACTTTACCGCTATAGACACGGCCCACTTCGATTTCTGCGGTGATTTCTTCGATACGGCGAATAGCTTCTTTCGCTTTCAGACCGTCGGTCGCTGCGATTTTCACGGTACCGTCATCTTCGATTTCGATGGTTGTACCGGTTTCTTCGGTCAGCGCACGGATCACGGAACCGCCTTTACCAATCACATCTTTGATCTTGTCGGAGCTGATCTTGATGGTGTAAATACGTGGCGCGAACTCAGAAATTTCCTGACGCGGGGTGCTGATAGCCTGCTCCATGACGCCCAGAATATGCAGACGTGCACCTTTGGCCTGGTTCAGCGCAACCTGCATGATTTCGCGGGTGATGCCTTCGATTTTAATGTCCATCTGCAGCGCGGTGATACCTTCACGGCTACCGGCGACTTTAAAGTCCATATCGCCCAGGTGGTCTTCGTCACCCAGGATGTCGGACAGGACAACAAACTTGTCGTCTTCTTTTACCAGGCCCATCGCGATACCCGCAACAGATGCCTTGATTGGCACACCTGCATCCATCAGCGCCAGAGAGGCACCACAGACCGAGGCCATAGAAGAAGAACCGTTAGATTCGGTGATTTCAGAAACCACGCGAACGGTATACGGGAAATCTTCGGCTTTTGGCATCACAGCCAGCACGCCGCGTTTCGCCAGACGACCGTGACCAATTTCACGACGCTTAGGCGAACCTACCATACCGGTCTCACCGACAGAGTACGGAGGGAAGTTGTAGTGGAACAGGAAGCTGTCGGTACGTTCGCCCATCAGCTCATCCAGGTTCTGCGCATCGCGGGTCGTACCCAGCGTAGCAGTAACCAGCGCCTGCGTTTCACCACGGGTGAACAGGGCTGAACCGTGAGTACGCGGCAGCACGCCGGTGCGCACGTCCAGACCACGGATCATGTCTTTCTCACGACCATCGATACGTGGCTCGCCGTTCAGAATGCGGGTACGGACAACCGTCTTTTCCAGGCTGTGAACGATGTCGCCGATTTCGGCCGCATCCAGTGATTCATCTTCCGCCAGCAACGCAGCAATGGTGTCATCTTTAATGACGCCAACCTGAGCATAACGTTCTTGCTTGTCAGTGATACGGTACGCATCGCTGATACGTGTTTCGGCAAGCGCCGCAACGCGTGAAATCAGTGCAGTATTCGCCTGCTCTGGCTGCCAGTCCCAACGCGGTTTGCCCGCTTCGGCGACCAGTGAATTGATGTTTTCAATCACAATCTGCTGTTGATCGTGGCCGAACACCACTGCGCCCAACATTTGTTCTTCAGACAGGATTTCTGCTTCAGATTCCACCATCAGAACGGCGTTCTGCGTACCGGCAACGACCAGATCCAGGCGTGAGGTTTTCAGCTCATCCGCGGTTGGGTTCAGTACGTACTGGTCATTGATATAACCAACGCGCGCTGCACCGATTGGGCCGTTGAACGGAAGGCCTGACAGCGCCAGCGCTGCAGAGGCACCGATCATGGCAACGATGTCTGGATGAACCTGTGGGTTTACCGACACAACCGTGGCGATAACCTGCACTTCGTTAACGAAACCTTCCGGGAACAGTGGACGCACAGGACGGTCGATCAGACGTGAAATCAGGGTTTCGCCTTCGCTTGGACGACCTTCACGACGGAAGAAGCTGCCTGGGATACGACCAGCAGCGTAAGTACGCTCCTGATAGTTCACGGTCAGTGGGAAAAAGTCCTGGCCTGGTTTGGCTTTTTTCTGACCAACCACGGTGACAAATACTGCGGTATCGTCCATGCTCACCATAACAGCGGCAGTCGCCTGGCGAGCCATCATGCCGGTTTCCAGCGTGACGGTATGTTGACCATATTGGAATTTGCGTACGATCGGATTAAGCAAAATCAAAGTCCTTAACATCGGGGCAGTGCTATATTGAGCCTGCCATTGATTACCGATCCTCGTTGCATCCTCGCGACTAATGACAACCCTTAACCGCCCCTGCGGTAAAAGCCTCTCATTAGCCGCGCGAACCTCTGCAAACAAAGATCACACCCAACAACAATACATGAGTTTGCTCAGGATTGCTGCGCATTGCTCGAAAAAAGGGGCCATAAAGGCCCCCTTTTCATGAAACTCGCACAAATCTGATCGCCAGTCGGGTTTTTAGCACACGTGAGTGGCATCCCTGACGACCCGATTTTAAGACTAGCGACGCAGACCGAGACTTTCGATCAGGCTGCTGTAGCGTGCAACGTCTTTACGCTTCAGGTAGTCCAGCAGCTTACGACGCTGAGATACCATGCGCAGCAGACCGCGGCGGCTGTGGTGGTCTTTCTTGTGCTCAGAGAAGTGACCCTGCAGATGGCTGATCTGCGCGGTCAACAGGGCAACCTGAACTTCGGTTGAACCGCTGTCGTTAGCACCACGACCATATTTAGCAACGATCTCTGCTTTAGCTTCTACGCTTAGAGACATAATAAACTCCAGTTAAATGAATGTATGGGCGCCGATCTCTAATTCAGCATCCCGCTTTAAAGTCGCGCCATTCTACTCTTCGCTTCAGGGCAACGCAAATGCCCAACGCGGAAAGCGCACAACTTAATTCTGATACTCAACCACTAAACGTCGGGGAGCAATGCGGCCATCCTCGGCAATTTCTGCCATGCCGATAAATTTGCCCTCTTCACCTTCGGTGACGCGCACGAGGCCCTGAGCCGGTGCCTGACTGGCGTGAACCGGTTGGCCCTGTTTAAAGTATGCGGCCACATCAGAGGACACGTTTACCGCCGGGAAATCTGACGCGGGGCTGTCCATTGGCAAAAGCAGCGGATCAAGATGCTGCGCCAGATCCTCACCCGTCTCGTTAGCGTTGTGCTGTAGCGCCTGCAACTGTTCCAGCGTCACCATTCTCTCAAACGGATAGCGTGCCACCTGCATACGGCGCAGCATGATGACGTGCGCACCGCAGCCCAGCTTCTCGCCCAAATCGTCAATAATGGTGCGGATGTAGGTGCCTTTGGAACAGTGGATTTCCAGTTCCAGCTCATCGCCCTGCCAGCGAATAAACTGCAGGTCATAAACGGTAATCGGACGCGGCTCACGCTCAATGGTGATGCCTTCGCGCGCGTATTCGTACAGTTTTCTGCCCTGATGTTTCAATGCAGAAAACATCGACGGCACCTGCATGATATCACCGCGAAAACCCTCCAGCGCCGTATCCAGCGCAGCCTGGGTAAAGTCCACCGGACGGGTTTGCACCAGGTTACCGTCAGCATCCGAGGTATCGGTACGCTCACCCAGACGGGCAATCACGCGATAACGCTTATCGGAGTCCAGCAGATACTGAGAAAATTTGGTGGCTTCGCCCAGGCAGATAGGCAACATGCCGGTTGCCAGCGGATCGAGCGCCCCGGTATGTCCTGCACGGTTAGCGTTAAAAATGCGCTTTACCTTTTGCAGGACATCATTGGATGACATCCCTTGTGGCTTATCCAGCAATAACACGCCATGGACGTCGCGACCGCGACGACGAGGACGACTCATTACGCCTCCTCGTTATCGTCCGTGGACTCAGGACCACGACGCTCAACGTCTTTTTTCACCACGTTGGTGACGAGGTTTGACATGCGCATGCCTTCAACCAGCGAGTTGTCGTAGAAGAAGGTCAGCTCCGGCACGATACGCAGGCGCATGGCTTTGCCCAACAGCGTGCGGATATAACCCGAGGCTTCTTTTAACGCTTTCAGGCCATTTTGTACGGCTTCTTCATCTTTATCATTGAGGAAGGTGACAAACACTTTGGCGTAAGCGAGGTCACGTGATACCTCAACGCCAGAAACGGTGACCATCATGCCAAGACGTGGATCTTTAATCTCACGCTGCAGGATCATGGCAACCTCTTTTTGCAGCTCTTGTGAGACACGCTGCGGACGGCCAAATTCTTTCGCCATTTTTTATTTCTCCCAAATAATTCGGGAGGCCAGCGGCCTCCCAAATTGCATCATCAACGCCAGGACTTAAGCGATGGTGCGTTTAACTTCAATCACTTCGAAGACTTCGATCATATCGCCGACACGAACGTCATTATAGTTCTTCACGCCGATACCACACTCCATGCCGTTACGCACTTCGTTGACGTCATCTTTAAAGCGACGCAGTGATTCCAGTTCGCCTTCGTAAATCACCACGTTATCGCGCAGTACACGGATTGGGTTGTGACGTTTGATATTACCTTCCGTCACCATACAACCGGCCACTGCACCAAATTTCGGTGATTTGAACACGTCGCGCACTTCAGCCAGACCGATGATCTGCTGTTTGTACTCTGGTGCCAGCATACCGCTCATCGCCGCTTTCACTTCGTCAATCAGGTTATAGATGACGGAGTAGTAACGCAGATCCAGGCTTTCCGCATCAACTACGCGGCGCGCAGAGGCGTCAGCACGGACGTTGAAGCCCAGCAGGATGGCGTTGGATGCTGCTGCCAGCGTGGCGTCGGTTTCGGTGATTCCACCTACCCCTGAACCCACAATCTTCACCTTCACTTCGTCGGTGGAGAGTTTCAGCAGGGAGTCGGAGATCGCTTCCACAGAACCCTGAACGTCCGCTTTAAGCACGATGTTCAGTTCGGACACTTCGCCTTCGGTCATGTTCGCAAACATGTTTTCCAGCTTAGATTTCTGCTGACGAGCCAGCTTAACTTCACGGAATTTGCCCTGACGATACAAAGCCACTTCACGTGCTTTCTTCTCGTCACGAACCACGGTCGCTTCATCACCCGCTGCCGGTACACCTGACAGGCCAAGGATCTCAACCGGGATAGACGGACCCGCTTCCATGACTTCACGACCCAGTTCGTCACGCATCGCACGGACACGGCCGTATTCGAAGCCGCACAGAACGATGTCGCCTTTGTTCAACGTACCTTCGCGTACCAGCACGGTAGCAACCGGACCACGACCTTTGTCGAGGAACGATTCAATGACCACACCGCTCGCCATACCTTCACGGATAGCGGTCAGCTCAAGCACTTCTGCCTGCAGCAGGATAGCGTTCAACAGGTCGTCAATACCGGTACCGGCTTTCGCAGAGACGTTAACGAACATGTTTTCGCCGCCCCACTCTTCCGGGATGATCCCGTACTGAGTCAGCTCGTTTTTAACACGATCTGGATCGGCTTCTGGCTTATCGCACTTGTTGACTGCAACCACCACCGGCACTTTCGCCGCTTTGGCGTGCTGGATAGCTTCAACGGTCTGTGGCATAACGCCATCGTCCGCAGCCACGACCAGGATAACGATATCCGTTGCCTGCGCACCACGAGCACGCATTGCGGTAAACGCGGCGTGGCCCGGCGTATCCAGGAAGGTCACCATGCCGTTATCAGTTTCGACGTGATAGGCACCGATGTGCTGCGTGATACCGCCCGCTTCGCCAGAGGCGATTTTGGTGGAGCGGATATAATCCAGCAGCGAGGTTTTACCGTGGTCAACGTGGCCCATGATGGTCACGACCGGCGCACGAGATTCCTGTGCGGCATCGGTATCACGATCGTCCATTACCGCTTCTTCCAGCTCGTTTTCACGACGAAGGGTCACTTTGTGGCCCATTTCTTCGGCAACCAGCTGTGCGGTTTCCTGGTCGATAACCTGATTGATGGTCGCCATAGCGCCCATCTTCATCATCGCTTTGATGACCAGTGAACCTTTGACGGCCATTTTGTTAGCCAGTTCGGCAACGGTGATGGTTTCGCCAATGATGACATCACGGTTAACCGCCTGCGCTGGCTTGTTAAAGCCCTGCTGCAGTGCGCTTGGTTTGCGATGCTTGCCGCCTTTACCGCCGCGAACCTGCGCACGCGCTTCTTCACGGTCAGTTTTGGCTTCTGAATGTTTGTTGCCTTTTTTAACCGGACGCGCGGCTTTTGCACTGCGCGTGCGGGCACGGCCGGCTTCCACCTGACGATCGTTCTCGTCTTCGGCCTGGCGGGCATGCGTAGAGGTGGTGACGTGATAGTCGCCCTTGTCCTCTTCTTCAGGCTTTTCCCATTCAGCCGCTTTTTCTACGGCTAAACGGCGGGCTTCTTCCGCAGCGAGGCGGGCAGCCTCTTCCAGCTTACGGCGCGCTTCTTCTTCCGCTTTACGCTTCAGTTCGGCGGCTTCGGCTTCACGACGTGCTTTATCGGACTGCGCGGCCTTGGTCACTTCGTCGGTAGGTTGATTAGTCACTTTCTCATTTTCCGCTGCTGCACGCTTAGCCTTTTCAGCGGCTTCGCGCCTGGCTTTCTCTTCGGCTTCACGTTGCGCTTTCTGTTCCGCTTCACGACGCGCTTGTTCAGCGGCCTCGCGTTGCGCCTGCTCTTCCGCTTCACGCTGCGCCTCGGCTTCTGCTTCTGCCTGAGCTTGCTCAGACTCTGCATCGCCTTTTACGTACGTACGCTTTTTGCGGACTTCGATTTGCACCGACTTACTTTTACCCCCGGTGCCAGGAATATTCAAGGTGCTACGCGTTTTGCGCTGCAATGTCAGTTTGCCTGAACCGGCCTGACCATGCTTCAGGTGAGACAGTAAGGTTTCTTTCTCGTGCTGGGTCACCGCATCATTTTCAGACTTTGGGATCCCCGCATCAGCAAACTGCTGTACCAGGCGATCGACCGAGGTCTGAATTTCTGCTGCCAGCGATTTTACGGTTACATCTGTCATGCTGTTCCTTCCTGTTATTACGCGTCATCGCCGAACCAGCAGATATTGCGTGCGGCCATAATCAGCGCGCCAGCTTGCTCATCAGTCAGCCCTTCAATATCCGTCAGATCGTCAACACCTTGCTCTGCGAGATCTTCCAGCGTGCAAACGCCTTTGGATGCCAGGCGGAAAGCCAGTGCACGATCCAGACCCTCAAGATTCAAGAGGTCTTCAGCGGGTTCCTGATTACCAAGGCTCTCTTCTTTTGCCAGTGCCAGGGTGGTTAACGCATTTTTTGCTCGTTCACGTAGGGCTTCAATGGTCTCTTCGTCGAGGCCGTCAATTTCCAACAGCTCGTTGATAGGCACATAGGCCATTTCTTCCAACGTTGAGAAGCCCTCTTCCACCAGAATGGTGGCGAACTCTTCGTCGATGTCGAGATGCTTCGTGAACATATCGATTGCTGCATGGGCTTCAGCCTGATGCTTAGCCTGCAGATCATCGACGGTCATCACGTTCAGCTCCCAGCCACTCAGCTGTGAAGCCAGACGCACGTTTTGGCCATTACGGCCGATCGCCTGGGCCAGATTGCCAGCCTCAACAGCGATATCCATCGTGTGGTTATCTTCATCAACCACGATTGACGCCACATCAGCCGGGGCCATGGCGTTAATAACAAACTGTGCTGGGTTATCGTCCCACAGCACGATATCGATACGCTCGCCGCCCAGTTCACTGGACACAGCCTGAACACGCGCACCGCGCATGCCGACGCAGGCACCGACCGGATCGATACGTTTATCGTTGGTTTTTACTGCAATTTTTGCACGTGAACCCGGATCGCGGGCCGCGGCTTTAATTTCAAGCACTTCCTCGCCAATTTCTGGCACCTCAATGCGGAACAGTTCGATCAGCATTTCAGGTTTAGAACGCGTCACAAACAGCTGCGCGCCACGGGCTTCAGGACGTACTGCATACAGTACACCGCGAATACGGTCGCCCGGGCGAAAGTTTTCGCGTGGCAGCATGTCTTCACGCAGGATCACGGCTTCAGCATTGTTGCCCAGATCCAGCGAGATGTTGTCACGGTTCACTTTCTTCACCACACCGGTGATGATTTCGCCTTCCTGCTCGCGGAACTGATCCACCACCATTGCACGCTCGGCTTCACGTACTTTTTGTACGATAACCTGCTTCGCCGTCTGGGTCGTGATACGGTCAAACGTTACGGATTCAATCTGGTCTTCTACGTATTCGCCCAGATTGAGAGACTCGTCTTCGTAGCGAGCCGCATCCAGCGTGATCTCGCGCGTTGGCTGCGTAACCTGATCGACGATCTCCCAACGGCGGAAGGTATCGAAGTCGCCGCTTTTACGGTCGATGCTGACGCGTACGTCAATTTCCTGCTCGTACTTTTTCTTGGTCGCAGTCGCCAGCGCGCTCTCCAGCGCTTCGAAGATTTTCTCACGCGGCAGGGCTTTTTCGTTAGAAACGGCTTCTACAACAGCTAAGATCTCTTTGTTCATCCTGGTTGGCCTCAATCCGGACTTTTAAAAGTGGGGGACCAGGTTCGCTTTCTGAATATTACTCAGCGCGAACACCTCGTCGTTACCCTCAACGTTTACCGTTATCATCTCACCCTCAACAGACTTGATAATTCCCTGCCATTTACGGCGGTTTTGAACGGCCATACGCAGCACCAGGCTCACCTCATCGCCGGTAAAGCGTGCATAATGTTCTGCAGTGAACAGAGGACGATCGAGCCCCGGTGAGGACACTTCAAGGTGGTAAGGAACCGTGATGGGATCTTCCACATCCATCACCGCACTCACCTGGTGGCTGACGTCCGCGCAATCGTCAACATTGATGCCATCTTCACTATCAATATAGATGCGCAGGGTTGATGTGCGACCACGAACGAATTCAATTCCGACCAGTTCGTAGCCGAGCGCTTCTACCGGAGCAGATACCAACTCTGTCAATTTTTGCTCTAATGTGGACAAGCCCACCCCCAAGACATAAAAAAAGGGCCTATAGCCCAGTATTACGATTCGCTAATAACAAAAAACCCCGAATATTCGGGGCTTTTTATCACTGGACCCTGTATGCCGCATTGCGGCCCGGACGCCCATCCAAAAGAATTTTTTTCAAAATTCGCTGCTTATGCGCCCGTCGATGCACACAGTATATTTGAAAAAGAACTCTAAGGGAAAGTGGTTGCGGGGGCCGGATTTGAACCGACGACCTTCGGGTTATGAGCCCGACGAGCTACCAGGCTGCTCCACCCCGCGTCCGAAAACGTGGCGAATATTACGCCGAACATGCATAAAATGCAAGTAATACTAAGATTTGGTACCGAGGACGGGACTTGAACCCGTAAGCCCTTTCGAGCACTACCACCTCAAGGTAGCGTGTCTACCAATTTCACCACCTCGGTACTGCACTGACTGCGACGCTGTTCTGCCGCTTTAGTTTGACGCTATTTTTACTGCTATTAGTGCGGGATATCATTGCCCGGCGTAGCCGGTTTAGCTGGCTGAGTCTGCTGTTGAGACTGAGCTGGCGCAGTGAGGTTTTCCCACTCGCTTCCTTTGGAGATCTTATTGCTGTTCAGGTTACCCAGAATCAAGCTGATGACGAAAAACAGCGTAGCCAGAACTGCGGTCATGCGAGTCATAAAGTTACCCGACCCGTTTGAACCAAACAGCGTGCCAGACGCGCCTGCACCAAATGATGCTCCCATATCAGCGCCTTTGCCTTGCTGCAGCATAATAAGACCCACAAGGCCAATTGCTACAATAAGGAAAACAACTAACAGAGCTTCGTACATAATCAACCTGTTTCCTTGCGCGTAATCCGCACAGTTAAAGCTTCAACCAATATGACGGGGAGTGTGTTCATCACCCATCAGAAGCGGGTGTGAATACTAACCAATGGCGCATACCTCTGCAAGTGCAATTTAGCTGTCACAGGCTGATTGCAGAAAAAAGCGCCAGTGCGATGATTTTACAGGCAGGAACAGGCTGCTGCGCCTGCCTGTCACGCGCGTCAGACGGCTTTGACCGCATCGGCAATCTGGTTAGCCAGTGCCGTCACCTGGGCGGCATCCTCACCTTCGACCATCACGCGGATTAAGGGTTCGGTACCGGATTTACGCAGCAGCACGCGCCCTTTTCCAGCCAGCGCTTTTTCTACGTCCTGCGCTACCGCTTTTACGGCATCGCTTTCCAGGGGATCGTGCTCACCGGCAAAGCGCACATTGACCAGTACCTGAGGCAGCATCTTCATTCCGGTGCACAGGTCATGCAGGCTCATATGATTACGTACCATAGCAGTGAGCACTTGCAAACTTGCCACAATGCCGTCGCCGGTGGCGATTTTATCCAGCAGAATCACGTGGCCTGAGTTTTCAGCGCCCAGCCGCCAGCCTTTTTCCTGAAGTTTTTCGAGCACATAGCGGTCGCCCACTTTGGCACGCACAAAGGGAATGCCCAGCTGCTTCAGGGCCAGTTCCAGCCCCATGTTGCTCATCAGCGTTCCCACGACACCGCCGCGCAACTGCCCCTGGCGCAGACCTTCGCGGGCAATGATATACAGAATCTGATCGCCATCCACTTTCTCGCCGAGATGGTCAACCATCATAATGCGATCGCCGTCACCATCGTAAGCCAGACCAATGTCTGCTTTCTCAGCCAGTACACGCTGTTGCAGCATTTTCAGATCGGTCGCGCCACACGCTTTATTGATGTTCATGCCGTCAGGCTGCACACCGATCGCAATCACCGTTGCGCCAAGTTCACGCAGTACGTTAGGTGCGATGTGATAGGTTGCGCCGTTAGCGCAGTCCACCACAATTTTCAGGCCATTCAGGCTGAGCTCGCTGGGGAAGGTGCCTTTACAAAATTCAATGTAACGTCCGGCGGCATCCACGATACGACTGGCGCGGCCCAGCAGGGCTGATTCAACACAGGTCAGCGGCTTTTCCATTTCCAGCTCAATCGCTTCTTCCACATCGTCAGGCAACTTGGTGCCTTCGGCAGAGAAGAACTTAATGCCGTTATCATCAAACGGATTATGAGAGGCTGAAATCACGATACCGGCTTCGGCACGGAACGTTCGGGTCAGATAGGCAATGGCAGGCGTCGGCATCGGGCCGGTAAACGCAGCAGATAAGCCTGCCGCAGCCAGGCCAGCTTCCAGCGCAGATTCCAGCATATAGCCCGAAATACGCGTGTCTTTACCTATAATAATTTTTTTCGAACCGTGGCGTGCCAGAACTTTCCCTGCGGCCCAGCCAAGTTTCAGAACAAAATCAGGGGTGATAGGTGACTCACCCACTTTGCCGCGAATCCCATCTGTACCAAAATATTTACGATTACTCATGCTCTGTCATCCTTTAGCTCTTTGTGTCGCTTCGACCACGCGCATCGCTTCGACCGTTTCTTTCACATCGTGAACGCGAATAATGTGTGCCCCCTGCATGGCGGCAATAACTGCACAGGCCAGGCTGCCGGTCAGACGCTGACCTGGCCCCACGTTCAGCAGTTGACCAATCATCGACTTACGCGACATACCAACCAGCAATGGCCGACCAAAATGGTGGAAATCGCTGAGACGGGCCAACAGCTCATAATTGTGGCTGAGATTCTTACCGAATCCGAAGCCCGGGTCGAGCAGCAGATTCTCTTTTTTTATTCCGGCCGCCTCGCAGCGGGCCAGTTGCTCGACGAAGAACGCATCCACGTCGTTGACGATATTCTGATAAGCCGGTGCCTGCTGCATGGTTCGTGGCTCGCCCTTCATGTGCATCAGGCACACAGGCAAGCCTGTCGCGGCAGCGGCGGCCAGCGCCCCCGGCTCGGATAAAGAGCGAACATCATTGATAATGTGAGCGCCCACTCTGGCGGCTTCCGTGATGACCTCAGCCTTAGACGTGTCGACCGAAATCCACACTTCAAAACGTTGAGCGATCGCTTCGACCACCGGGATCACCCGCTCAAGCTCCTCGTCAACACTGACCTCATCCGCGCCGGGACGCGTGGATTCGCCACCGACGTCAATAATGGTTGCGCCGGCATTGACCATTTCATTGGTATGCGTGAGCGCGTCGACCAGCGCGTTATGTTTACCACCATCGGAAAAAGAGTCCGGCGTGACATTCAGAATGCCCATCACATGTGGAAATGACAAATCGAGATGGGAATCACGGGCGAACAATTTCATGGTGAAAAACTCCTTGTGGCGCACAATGTATAGATGTAAAAAACCCCGGACCAGCCGGGGTTTTATTAAAAGACGTGGCGTCTTATTTGTCTAACTGTTCTGACATGGTGTTGCCTGGGTTTGGCGTACGCGGTTCATCGACCGGACGCGGTGCCTTTGGCGTGCCATTACTGTCAGAATTGCTGCTGCCGGGATCTTCCCAGCCCGCTGGCGGACGCACTTCCCGGCGTGCCATCAGGTCGTCGATCTGCGGTGCATCAATGGTTTCATACTTCATCAGCGCGTCTTTCATCGCATGAAGGATGTCCAGATTTTCACCCAGGATATGACGCGCACGCTGATAGTTAGTATCGATCAGATGTTTCACTTCCTGGTCGATAATACGGGCGGTTTCATCGGACATATGCTTGGCTTTCGCCACGGAGCGACCAAGGAAAACCTCACCCTCTTCTTCTGCGTACAGCAATGGACCCAGTTTTTCAGAGAAGCCCCACTGGGTCACCATGTTACGTGCCAGATTGGTCGCCACTTTGATGTCATTCGATGCGCCCGTTGAGACATGCTCTACACCGTAGATAATCTCTTCAGCCAGACGACCGCCATACAGCGTTGAAATCTGGCTTTCCAGTTTCTGACGGCTGGCGCTAATTGCGTCGCCTTCAGGCAGGAAGAATGTCACACCTAATGCACGACCACGCGGGATAATCGTCACTTTGTGTACCGGATCGTGTTCTGGCACCAGGCGACCAATAATGGCGTGACCGGCTTCGTGATAAGCCGTGGACTCTTTCTGCGCTTCCGTCATCACCATGGAACGACGCTCTGCACCCATCATGATCTTGTCTTTGGCTTTTTCAAACTCAACCATCGACACTACACGTTTGTTGCTGCGCGCAGCGAACAGCGCCGCTTCGTTGACCAGGTTAGCCAGATCGGCACCTGAGAAGCCCGGCGTACCGCGAGCGATGATTGCCGCGTCGATATCAGTTGCTAACGGCACACGGCGCATGTGCACTTTCAAAATCTGCTCACGACCACGAACGTCTGGCAAGCCAACCACAACCTGACGGTCAAAGCGGCCCGGACGCAGCAGCGCAGGGTCAAGAACGTCTGGACGGTTGGTTGCGGCAATAACAATGATGCCTTCGTTACCTTCAAAACCATCCATCTCAACCAGCATCTGGTTCAGGGTCTGCTCACGTTCATCGTGACCGCCACCTAAACCGGCGCCACGCTGACGACCGACAGCATCGATTTCATCGATAAAGATAATGCAGGGTGCCGCTTTCTTCGCCTGTTCAAACATGTCGCGCACACGAGATGCACCCACACCAACGAACATTTCAACAAAGTCAGAGCCCGAAATGGTAAAGAAGGGCACTTTCGCTTCACCCGCAATGGCTTTCGCCAGCAAGGTTTTACCGGTACCCGGCGGGCCAACCATCAGCACGCCTTTAGGGATTTTACCACCCAGCTTCTGGAAACGGCTCGGCTCACGCAGGTATTCAACCAGCTCGCTGACTTCCTCTTTCGCTTCGTCACAGCCTGCAACGTCAGCAAAAGTGGTTTTAATCTGATCTTCCGTCAGCATGCGGGCTTTGCTTTTACCAAAGGACATTGCGCCTTTGCCACCGCCGCCCTGCATTTGACGCATGAAGAAAATCCACACACCAATTAGCAGTAACATTGGGAACCATGAGATGAAGATAGACGCCAGCAGACTGGGTTCTTCCGGTGGTTCACCAACCACTTTCACGTTCTTGGTCAACAGGTTATCGAGTAACTTGGGGTCATTGACAGGAATGTAAGTGGTGTATTTATTGCTGTCTTTTTTGATAACGTTAATTTCACGCCCGTTAATACGTGCCTCGCGGACCTGATCCTGGTTCACTTCCGACAGGAAGGTTGAATAATCAACCCTACGGCCATTCGACTCGCTGGGCCCAAAGCTCTGGAAGACCGACATCAGCACGACCGCGATGACTAGCCAGAGAATCAGGTTTTTCGCCATGTCACTCAAGGGATTAACCTCATATTACAACGGTGTTAACAGATAGCGTAGGGTACTATAGATCCTTCGCACATGGAATCGCAGCAGGAATGCCGGGTTATCCATTACGTTGGTTACAGTTTAAGCCCAGTCGCCACAATATAAACTTCACGTGAACGTGAACGTGAAGCGTCAGGCTTACGTATTTTCACTTTCGTAAACAGGGAGCGAATTTCCCGCAGGTATTCATCAAAGCCATCTCCCTGGAACACTTTCACTACAAAACTACCGCCGGGAGCCAAAATGTCACGACACATCTCCAACGCCAGCTCCACCAAATACATCGACCGGGGAATATCTACGGCAGGTGTACCACTCATATTCGGTGCCATATCAGACATGACGACCTGGACTTTTTGATCGCCCACACGTTCAAGTAACGCTTTGATCACCGATTCTTCACGAAAATCACCTTGAAGGAAATCGACACCAACAATAGGGTCCATCGGCAGAATATCACAAGCAATAACGCGGCCTTTGGTCCCTATTTGCTGTACCACATATTGTGACCAGCCACCGGGTGCAGCACCCAGATCTACCACGGTCATACCGGGTTTGAAAAGCTTGTCACCCTGCTGTATTTCATCAAGTTTAAACCAGGCGCGCGAACGCAACCCTTTTTTCTGTGCCTGGAGCACGTATTTATCGCTAAAGTGTTCCTGTAGCCAGCGGCTGGAGCTGGCTGAACGCTTTTTACCGGTCATAAAATTTCCAACTAAATCGTCATCGTAGCGATAAATCTGCACGCGATAGGCTGCGTCGATTTGGCGATATACCCGAGATGGCGGTAGAATGAACCGTTTTCAATCCCCGAGTAAGTAAATAATACGATGAATCTAAGTACCAAACAAAAACAGCACCTCAAAGGCCTCGCCCATCCGCTCAAGCCAGTTGTCATGCTCGGAGGCAATGGCCTGACCGAAGGTGTCCTGGCTGAGATTGAACAAGCGCTGGAACATCACGAATTGATCAAGGTGAAAATTGCCGCTGAAGAACGTGAAACCAGGCAGTTGATCGTTGAAGCCATTGTACGTGAGACCCGTGCCAGCAACGTTCAGGTTATTGGCAAAATGCTGGTGCTGTATCGCCCCGCTAAAGAGAGCAAGATTTCTCTGCCACGTTAAGTGGGCAAAGAAAGTGCCATGCTCTTACATGGGATAAAAGGCCGCAGCGCGGCCTTTTTCCTTTCTTTACATTGTACGGCAACCCTTTTCAGACAGTTGCACCCTGTCAGATGTATTCCACCTTCAGGATTTCGTACTCAACATCACCGCCTGGCGTTTTGATAATCACAACGTCATCGGCTTCTTTACCCACCAGACCACGTGCCATCGGCGAGTTAACAGAAATCAGATTTTGTTTAAAGTCTGCCTCATCATCACCCACGATGCGATAAGTAAAGGCTTCATCGGTGTCCACATTCAGGATGCTAACCGTTGCGCCAAAAATCACGCGGCCGGTTTTCGGCATCTGAGTCACATCAATCACCTGTGCATTGGAGAGTTTGGCTTCAATCTCCTGAATGCGTCCCTCACAGAACCCCTGTTCTTCACGCGCAGCATGGTATTCGGCGTTCTCTTTCAAATCGCCGTGCTCGCGGGCCTCCGCGATGGAGGCAATAATGCGCGGGCGCTTCACCGTTTTCAGCTCATGCAGCTCTTCGCGCAGCCTTTCAGCGCCTCTTAACGTCATCGGAATCTGGTTCATTTTAGCTCCTCGTCATCATTCCTGTTTCACGGTGCATCCTGACCGGTGACTGCAGAAAAAAGCGTTCTGCGGCGCAAGACCTCGTTTTGCAAATAAAAGAATACTGACCCGGAAAGTGTTCCAGGCCAGAAAAGGTTTTGCAATTTGATACGTATTTTAACCCAGAGTTCCCTGCGGGTCATCGTTTACTTTCCACCGTCCTGGGACGTAGTATTGTCGCCTTCACCTGTCAGTTACCGCGAGATTATGCGATTTTCACGACTTGTTACCGGATTAACCTGTGCTTTTATGCTGCAGGCACAAGCAGCGCCAGTTGATGAATACATGCAGTATCTGCCAGATGGTGCCAATCTGGCTTTGCTGGTGCAAAAAGTGGGCGCATCAACGCCAATTATTGATTACCACGGGAAACAGATGGCACTTCCCGCCAGTACCATGAAAGTGATTACCGCCCTGGCGGCTTTACTGGAACTGGGCGGTGATTACCGTTTTCAAACGACCTTTGAAACCAAAGGCGCGCTGGTCGATGGCACGCTTAATGGTGATTTAGTTGCCCGGTTTGCTGGCGACCCGACGCTGGGCCGCCAGGATCTGCGTAATATGGTCGCGGCGTTAAAAAAACAAGGCATCACGCACATCAAAGGTAATCTGGTCATTGATACCTCGGTGTTTGCCAGCCATGACGCCGCACCGGGCTGGCCGTGGAACGACATGACCCAGTGCTTTAGTGCACCACCTGCCGCAGCCATTGTGGATAAAAACTGCTTCTCGGTTTCGCTCTACAGTGCTGAGAAGGCAGGCGAAAATGCCTTTATCCGCATTGCATCCTATTACCCGGCGCACATGCTGAGCCAGGTACGCACGATTGGGCGCAACAGTGGCGAAGGGCAATACTGCGAGCTGGACGTCGTGCCGGGAGAGTTGAACCGCTACACCTTAACCGGCTGTATGCGTCAGCGCAGCGATCCGCTTCCTTTGGCCTTTGCGGTTCAGGATGGCGCAGCCTGGGCAGGCGAGATCCTGAAAGCTGAATTGCGTTCTGCTGGTATTGATTACAGCGGCCATCTGTTGCGCCAGACGCAGGTGACCGAGCCGGGTACGGTGCTGGCTTCTACGCAGTCGGCCCCGCTGCATACGCTGCTGCACACCATGTTGAAGAAGTCCGATAATATGATTGCCGACACGGTTTTTCGTACTATCGGCCACCATTACTTCAACGTGCCCGGCACCTTCCGTGCGGGATCAGACGCGGTTCGTCGCGTCCTGCGTGAAAAGGCCAATATTGATTTAGGTAACAGCATCCAGGTGGATGGTTCGGGCCTGTCACGCCACGATCTGATCTCCCCCGCCACCATGATGCAGGTCCTGCAATATATTGCACAGAACGACAGCAAACTGGACTATATTTCGATGCTGCCGCTGGCCGGACACGATGGCACGCTGCAGTACCGTGGCGGCCTGCATGAAGCAGGACTGGATGGCAAAGTGTCGGCAAAAACCGGTTCGCTGCAAGGTGTTTACAACCTTGCAGGCTTTATCACCACCTCCAGCGGGGCGCGTATGGCGTTCGTGCAGTTCCTGTCGGGATACGCGGTTCCGCCTGAAGATCAGCGCACGCGCCGTATTCCACTGGTGCGTTTTGAAAGCCGACTTTATCGCGATATTAATAAGAATTACTGATTCATACTGATAAAACGCAGCGGACAATTCATCCGCTGCGTTTTTTATTGTCGATTGACACTGGGTGTTTACACGTACATGCCGGTGCATCCCGACCCGTTCGAGCTAGTGGTAGCCCTGCTATCTCCAGGTGGCGTTGTGGTCGCATTATCCCTTCACTCTGTTTTACCTTCACGGAAGTAACACTCGTCCAGTCGCCAATCCGCGCCAGACGCGCGTCGAAAAAGCATAATTTTTACTTAAGTTAATAAGTGAGTAAAGGCAGGCTTTTTCGCTGACGGACACGGCAACCCGTTGACCAACTGCATGGCGGAGCCTCGATGAGGTTAGCCGCAACCCGGGCTTCTGTGGCAGGCTATCTGGCAGCAGAGGAAGGGGCAGCCACGTGGCGGGCGTGGGAAGTGAATACCAGCCATCAGCGCGCCGTTTCAGGTGGTCGGCTGCGCGTCATTTGCATGTGGGTAAACGCAGTCCGTCGTGGCAGATTGAGATTCATAACAAACAGGATAGATTAGGCTGTAGCGCAGGATTTACGCGGGCGGTGCTGGCGGAGTGCTGAAATAAATCTGCCCCCGTTCCGGCGGAAAGGGGGCAGTTATAAGAGGTTTAGCGCTGGTAGATGATTTCGACGCCTTCGTCGTCATCCTCATCCCAGTCGTCATCCCACTCTTCGTCTTCTTCAACCGTTGCCGTTTCAATGGCTTCTTTGTGGTAATCATCCCACATGAACTCCACTTTCTCCGGCTGTTTTTCTTCAACGTCAGCTTCTTTCGGGTTGGCGTTGATAAAGCTCATCACATCCCAGCACAGGTCAGTGACGCCCTGACGGCTGGCGGCAGAGATAAGATAGTATTTATCTTCCCAGCCCAGCGCCTCGGCAATGGCTTTTGCGCGCGCCTGCGCTTCTTCGTCGTCGATCAGATCGACTTTGTTAAACACCAGCCAGCGCGGTTTGTTAAACAGCTTATCGCTGTATTTTTCCAGCTCACCCAGAATAATACGGGCGTTTTCAACCGGATCGCTCTCGTCAATGGGAGCAATATCGATCAGGTGCAGCAGCACGCGGCAGCGTTCGAGGTGCTTCAGGAAGCGAATGCCTAAACCTGCGCCTTCGGCCGCGCCTTCAATCAGGCCGGGAATATCTGCGATAACAAAGCTCTGCTCGCTATCCATACGCACGACGCCAAGGCTTGGCACCAGGGTGGTAAAGGGATAGTCCGCCACTTTTGGCTTGGCAGCAGAAACGGCACGAATAAAGGTCGATTTACCGGCATTAGGTAAACCCAACATGCCCACATCAGCCAGCAGCATCAGCTCCAGCTGCAGATCGCGTTTCTCACCGGGCGTGCCCATGGTTTTTTGACGCGGACTGCGGTTAACCGAGGATTTAAAACGGGTATTTCCCAGGCCATGCCAGCCACCTTTGGCTACCATCAACGTCTGCTGGTGACGCGTCATATCGCCCAGTGTTTCGCCAGTTCCCTGGTCGATAACGCGGGTGCCTACCGGTACTTTAACGGTGATATCTTTACCACGCTTACCGGTACAGTCACGACTCTGACCATTCTGCCCACGCTCAGCGCGGAAAGATTTTTCGAAACGATAATCGATCAGCGTGTTGAGGTTTTCGTCAGCAACCAAAAATACGTCGCCGCCATCACCACCATCACCACCGTCCGGGCCGCCCCTCGGGATATATTTTTCGCGGCGGAAACTGACACAACCATTACCGCCATCACCTGCGACGACCAAAATTGTCGCTTCATCAACAAACTTCATTTTCTTTCTCCGTCACACAATCGTCTGCAATACGCTGCAGACGGGTCCGCCAGGGTCTTCTGCGTGACCAGCGGCGGATAAATCAAAACTGGCTTACGCCAGCGTGTACATAAAGTGTACAGCAATCTTTCAGGCGATGTCGCCTGTCGGGCAATGGGTCGCAGAATGTAAAAAGCCCCGCAAGAGTTGCGGGGCCTTCAATTCGTGCGTTCAGACGTGAAACGTCTGCGTCACGACAACCTTACTCAGCAACGATGCTGATATATTTACGGTTGTTCGGACCTTTAACTTCGAATTTTACTTTGCCGTCTGTAGTAGCAAACAGAGTGTGGTCACGACCACAACCTACATTGTTACCCGCGTGGAATTTGGTTCCGCGCTGACGAACGATGATGCTACCTGCCAGGACAGATTCGCCACCGAAACGTTTTACACCCAGACGTTTTGCATTGGAGTCACGACCATTTCGAGTCGAACCACCAGCCTTTTTATGTGCCATTTGTCAGATCTCCTCTTACGCCGTGATACCAGTGATTTTCACATCAGTGAACCACTGGCGATGGCCTGCTTGCTTACGGTAGTGCTTACGACGACGAAACTTAACGATCTTAATTTTCTCGCCACGACCATGAGCAACAACTTCTGCCTTGATCACACCGCCTGAAACCAGTGGCGCGCCGATTTTCACGTCTTCGCCATTTGCAATCATCAGAACCTGGTCAAACTCGATGGTTTCACCGGTTGCGATGTCCAGCTTTTCCAGGCGAACGGTCTGACCTTCGCTTACTCGGTGTTGTTTACCACCACTTTGGAAAACCGCGTACATATAAAACTCCGCTTCTGCGCTTGCCTTTCAGTTCATCAGGCGGCGCGCTAAATATTCACAATAGGGCGCGAATTCTACGCAAAACTCCAACAGAAGACAAGAGCACTTTGCACACTCTTGCAGAAAAAAAACACAGGCTCAATGCAAACGTTTCTCAACCTGAAAATTCAAGTACAATCAGTAACAGATTACTGAACGCTGGCTGGGTAAAACCGCTTACCATGGCAGAGAAACGAGTCATAGCTGAAAAGACGAATGAACTTAGAACAGATTAACGAATTAACCGCACAGGACATGGCTGCCGTTAACCAGACCATACTCGACCAGCTGAATTCAGATGTCTCGCTCATCAACCAGCTGGGCTATTACATCATCAGTGGTGGCGGTAAACGCATCCGTCCCATGATTGCCGTGCTGTCAGCACGCGCCATGGGCTATCAGGGCGATCTACACGTCACCAATGCGGCGCTGATCGAATTTATCCACACCGCCACGCTTCTGCATGACGATGTCGTGGATGAATCCGATATGCGCCGTGGCAAGGCCACCGCGAACGCTGCATTTGGCAATGCAGCCAGCGTGCTGGTTGGTGATTTTATCTATACTCGCGCCTTCCAGATGATGACCAGCATGGGTTCGCTGCGCATCCTGGCGCTGATGTCTGAAGCGGTGAACGTCATCGCTGAAGGTGAAGTGCTCCAGCTGATGAACGTCAACGATCCTGACATCACGGAAGAGAGCTATATGCGGGTGATCTACAGTAAAACCGCGCGCTTATTTGAAGCGGCCTCTCAGGCATCGGCAATTTTAGCGGAGGCAACGCCGGCGCAGGAAAAAGCGCTGCAGGATTATGGGCGCTATCTGGGAACGGCTTTCCAGTTAATTGATGATTTACTGGACTACAGCGCGGACGGGGAAACCCTGGGGAAAAATACCGGCGACGATCTCAGCGAAGGTAAACCCACCCTGCCCCTGCTTCATGCGATGAACAATGGATCGCCTGAGCAGTCGAAAATGATCCGTGATGCTATTGAACAGGGTAATGGCCGCCATTTACTGGCACCGGTTCTGGAAGCCATGAATCAGTGTGGCTCACTGGAATGGACGCGTAAGCGTGCTGAACAGGAGGCCGATAAAGCCATTGAAGCCTTGCAGATTCTGCCAGAAACGCCGTGGCGCTCTGCCCTGGAGTCACTGGCGCACATGTCGGTACAACGCGATTTCTGATCCCTGACGGAGCCGCCCTGGCTCCGTTGCTCTCCCCCTTTCTCCGCCCTTGCATGCGTTACGCGCCTTTTGCGTCAGGCCGCTCAGTTCTGTCTGCTTGCCTAAATATTACTGGAATCTTATGGAAATTCTCTGATATAAAAACCCATAAATTTCCAGATAGTATTTAAATAAGTTATCACCACTCGCGTGTGACTTACTGACAAGGACAAGGAGAAAAAGGTTATGCAGAACAGGACTGAGGACTGGCATCCTGCCGATATTATTGCCGCGCTTCGTAAACGCGGTACCACACTTGCGGCGCTTTCACGTCAGTCAGGACTAAGCTCATCAACCCTGGCCAACGCGCTTTCGCGCCCCTGGCCTAAAGGCGAATGGCTGATTGCCGATGCGATCAATGTCCATCCGTCCGAGATATGGCCAAGCCGTTATTACGATCCTGAAACCCATTGTTTGCTGGATCGCAAAAAACGTGTGCGATCGACAGATAACGAAGCCAATAACTAACGTAACGCGATCTGAGGATGAAAAAAAACCAGCCGTGTTTCAAGGCTGGTTTTATCCGCATGAAGCAGCAAATTTATTCTTATTCGCCGCTGATGCGCTCGATATTCGCGCCCATCGCTTTCAGCTTATCTTCAATGTGCTCATAGCCGCGGTCAATGTGGTAAATGCGATCGACCAGCGTAGTGCCTTCCGCAATACAACCTGCCAGCACCAGGCTGGCTGAGGCGCGAAGATCCGTAGCCATGACTTGTGCCCCTGATAAGGTTTCCACACCATGACAGATTGCGGTATTGCTCTCAATTTCTGCGTGCCCGCCCATACGAATCAGCTCAGGAATGTGCATAAAGCGGTTTTCGAAAATGGTTTCGGTGATAAGTCCCGTCCCTTCGGCCACCAGATTCAGCAACGTAAACTGTGCCTGCATATCGGTCGGGAAACCCGGATGGGGAGCCGTACGCACGTTGACCGCTTTAGGGCGTTTGCCGTGCATATCCAGGCTGATCCAGTCTTCACCGGTTTCAATGTCTGCACCGGCATCGCGCAGCTTAGCGAGCACCGCATCCAGCGTATCGGGCTGGGCGTTACGACACAGAACCTTGCCACCGGAAATCGCTGCCGCGACCAGGAAGGTGCCGGTTTCAATACGGTCTGGCAGCACGCGATAAACGCCGCCACCCAGGCGCTCAACGCCCTCGATGGTAATTTTATCGGTACCTGCGCCACTGATTTTTGCGCCCAGCGTGTTCAGGAAGTTAGCCGTATCCACAATTTCAGGTTCACGTGCCGCATTCTCAATCACGGTGGTGCCGGTCGCCAGCGTCGCTGCGCTCATAATGGTAACGGTCGCGCCCACGCTGACTTTATCCATCACGATCAGCGCGCCTTTCAGGCGGCCATTGACTGAGGCTTTGACATAACCTTCTTCCAGCTTAATCTCTGCACCTAACTGCTCCAGGCCCGTAATGTGCAGGTCAACCGGACGCGCGCCGATGGCGCAGCCGCCAGGCAGTGACACTTCGCCCTGACCAAAACGCGCCACCAGCGGACCCAGCGCCCAGATTGAAGCGCGCATGGTTCTTACCAGTTCATAAGGCGCGCAAAAAACGTCTACGCCGCTGGCATCGACGTGTACAGAACCGTTGCGCTCAACTTTGGCACCCAGCTGTGTCAACAGCTTCATGGTAGTGTCGATGTCACGCAGCTTTGGCACATTCGTGATCTCGACCGGCTCTTCAGCCAGTAAAGCAGCAAACAGAATGGGCAGAGCGGCGTTCTTCGCGCCGGAAATGGTCACTTCACCACTTAAGCGGGTGGGGCCTTGCACACGAAATTTATCCATTAACACGGTTCTCAATTAACTGGCTAGTAAACGGTCACGCTCAGATCGAGCGGCCCCGGAGGGAATCAAAAACCGTTAAGTTTACGGTCACGTGCCCACTCAGCAGGCGTGTAAGTTTTGATGGAGACCGCGTGAATGCGGTTGTCCGCAATAAATTCCATCAGCGGCGCATACACAGCCTGCTGCTTCTTAACGCGGCTTAACTCACCAAACAACTCGCCCACGGCGATCACCTGAAAATGGCTGCCATCATTGCTGATGACATGAACTTCTTCTAAGGGCAGCGCTGCCATCAGCACGGCCTGAATCTCACTGTTTTCCATCGCTCTTAACTTCACTTAATAATAATAAGGCTGACATAGTAGAGGAAAGTGCCTGATTCTTAAATACGCAAAAGCCCCTGTACAGGACCGGGGCTTTTGCGCGAAAGGCGAATTCAGGCGCTTTAATCCGCAGAAACAATAATTTGTTGCAGGTTGTAAAGGGTGATCAATGACTGCAGTTTGTCGCCAATGCCAACAAAGCGCAGCGTGCCTCCCTGCTGCGAGGCAATCTCCCGCAGGTGCACCAGCAACGCAAGCCCCGATGAATCCACCCTTTCCAGGGCGGAGACATCGATCAATTCGACCGCCTTAACCAGCGTTTCACGCTGCTCCCACAGGCTCAGCAGCGTGTCATGGTCCAGCTCGCCTTCCAGCCGCAGCGTATTTGCCTCGCGGGACCAGTGCAGTGATGCCTGCATTATTTGTTTTGATCCAGGGTGATCGGCTGTTTCGCTGAAGATTCCAACTGGGCAGTCAGCGCATCAATGCCTTTCGTACGTAACAGATCGCCCCACTCATTCTGTTTGGTGGTGATCATGCTCACGCCTTCCGCGATCATATCAAAAGCCTGCCAGTTGCCGGTCTGGCTGTTTTTACGCCACTGGAAATCCAGACGCACAGGCGGACGGCCCTGAGGATCGATAATGGTTACGCGGATAGCGAGGATATTCGTATTGCCAATCGGCTTCTCAGGTTCAATCTGATAAGTCTGGCCGTGATAAAGCGCCAGCGCCTGGCCATAAGCCTGCGCCAGATAGTCACCAAACGCCTTAAAGTAGGCTTCACGCTGCGCCGGTGTGGCATCGCGGTAGAAACGGCCCAGCACTAACGCGCCGGCATACTTGATTTGCACATAAGGCAGCAGCTCCTGACGGACGATCTCACGCAGATAGTTAGGGTCCTGCTTGATTTTCGGCTGCTCATTCTTCAGGCGGGTAAACGTCTTGTTTGCCGCTTCATTCATCAGTTTATAAGGATTACTTTGATCGGCCGCAGTCGCAGCCAGTGGCGCGACCACCAGCATGGCAATCATCAGAAAACGTTTAAACATCATGTTATCCCTCTATTTAAGGTTGAGCTGCTGCTGCCGGTGCGGCCACGTCGCCGCCCTGCGCATCCTTACTGTCACTGGTTTGCTTGTTGCCTTTGTTGTCGCCGCTTTTATACAGGAACTGGCCAATCAAATCCTCCAGCACCATCGCCGACTTGGTATCACGTATCGTGCCGCCATCGTTCAACATTGACGACCCCAGTTCGGGATCGTCAAAGCCGATATTTAACGACAGGAATTGCTCGCCCAGTAAACCCTGAGTACGGATCGCCAGCGAGCTGGTATCCGGGATCTGGTTGGCGTATTTGTCACTGATCGCCATCGTAACGCGCGGCAGTAACGTTTTAGGTTCAAGATCAATATCCGTTACACGACCAATCACCACACCACCGATTTTCACCGGCGAACTGGCTTTCAGGCCGCCGATATTATCGAAGGTGGCATACAGTTTCCAGGTTGGTTCCGTCCCCAGAGATTTGAGATCTGCCACGCGCAGGCAGAGAAACAGCACGGCAATCAGTGCCATGATCATAAACACGCCAACCCAAATTTCGCTTTTTTTGCTTTGCATCGCATCAATTCCCAAACATCAGTGCTGTCAGCACAAAATCTAATCCGAGCACCGCCAGTGATGCATGCACCACGGTGCGCGTCGTGGCGCGGCTAATACCTTCAGAGGTCGGGATCGCATCATAACCATTAAACAACGCAATCCAGGTGACAGTAACGGCAAACACAGCGCTTTTAATAATGCAGTTGACCACGTCGCTACGAAAATCGACGGCGTTTTGCATGGCCGACCAGAAGAAGCCGGGATCAATGCCTTTCCAGCTCACGCCAACCAGCGCACCGCCGGTAATCCCTACGGCGGTAAAAATTAACGCCAGCAGCGGCATACTGATAAAGCCCGCCCAAAAACGTGGCGAGACAACACGGCGCAGCGGATCGACCGCCATCATTTCCATACTGGAAAGCTGTTCGGTCGCTTTCATCAGTCCAATCTCTGCCGTTAATGCCGATCCTGCCCGTCCCGCAAACAGCAGCGCCGTCACAACCGGCCCCAGTTCACGTAGCAGCGACAGCGCCACCAACATGCCCAGACTGGTTTCTGCGCCATAGGTGGTTAACACCAGATAGCCCTGCAACCCCAGCACCATGCCAATAAACAGGCCGGAGACCACAATGATTACCAGAGACAGTACGCCGATGCTGTAAAGCTGTTTGATCAGCAGCGGAAAATGTTTGCGGAACGCAGGCTTACCCACCAGCGCATGAAAAAGCATTAAACCGGCGCGCCCAAAGCTGGCACAGGTTCCTATTCCCCGGCGTCCCAACGACGCCAGTGCTTTTAACAACATCAGCTTAGATTCTCCCTGAACCGGTTAAGTCGGCCAAATAGTCACCCGCCGGAAAACGAAACGGGACGGGTCCATCCGCGATGCCATCGATAAACTGACGCACGCGGGGATCGTTGTCAGCACGCAAGTCTGGCGTCGTACCCTGTGCAATAATTTTTTGTCCCGCCACGATGTAAGCGTAATCGGCAATACTTAATACTTCAGGCACATCATGTGATACCACAATACAGGTGAGGCCCAGCGCATGATTCAGTTCATCAATCAGCTTAACCAGCACGCCCATGGTAATAGGGTCCTGCCCGACAAACGGCTCATCAAACATGATCAGCTCTGGCTCAAGCGCAATCGCGCGTGCCAGCGCGACACGTCGCGCCATTCCGCCAGACAGCTCCGCCGGTTTTAGCTGTGCTGCGCCACGCAGCCCCACCGCTTCGAGCTTCATCAGCACGGTGCTGTGTAGGATCGGCGCGGGTAACCGGGTATGTTCGCGTAGCGGCCAGGCCACATTTTCGTACACTGTCAGGTCGGTAAACAGCGCACCTGACTGAAACAGCATGCTCATCTTTTTACGCGCTTCGTACAACTTTGTGCGCGACAATGTCGGAATGTTCTCATCCCGAAACCAGATCTCACCACTGTCAGGCTGCAGTTGCCCGCCAATTAAGCGTAGCAATGTCGTTTTCCCGATCCCCGACGGTCCCATAATCGCCGTCACTTTACCTTTTGGTACCGTCAGCGAAATATCGTCGAAAATTTTGCGATCGCCACGTGAAAAACTCACGCCACGAACCTCAACCAGGTTCGTTTTTTGTTGGATCATTATCACCTCTATTACGGATCGGGCGTAAACAATAGGGTACGATGGTAGCCTGTTAAGGTTAAACGCACGATAGCTTTACAGAAACTTAATGCAAAGATTTGGCGAAAACGGTCATAAAATTTACTTTTGTCGATCAGACGGTCAAAATCAGCGCCTGTTTTGTCACAAAGAACCTGAAGGCAAGCCAACAGGGGTTTTAAGCAAGGATTTTTCATGTTCGTCGCTACCGCACTGCTGATTATCGGTCTGCTTTTACTGGCTTATGGTGCCGATCGTCTGGTGTTTAGTGCTGCAATACTTTGTCGATCCTTTGGCATCCCGCCGTTGATCATCGGCATGACCGTCGTCAGTATCGGCACCTCGCTCCCGGAGATCATTCTCTCCTTCTCTGCTGCGCAGTTGGGACAGATGGATCTGGCGGTGGGCACCGCGCTTGGCTCGAACATCACCAATATTCTTTTGATTCTCGGCGGTGCAGCGTTGTTGCATCCCCTGAGCATCCATTCCAATTTAATACGTCGTGAACTGCCGCTGATGGTGTTGGTCTCATTACTCAGCGGCATCATGTTATTCGATAACTATCTTAGTCGTCTGGACGGTATTGCACTGATTGCTATTGCCGCGATTTATCTGATAGTGACGATCCGCATCGCGCGGAAAGCAGAAAAGGATAATAACGATACGTTAACGCGTGAACAATTAGCTGAACTGCCGCGTGAAGAGAGCGGAAATACCGTCGCTTTTCTCTGGCTGGCCGTGGCGCTGATTATTCTGCCCATGTCGACGCACATGGTGATCGATAACGCGACCGTATTTGCCGATTACTTTGGCGTCAGCGAGCTGGTGATGGGGCTGACGCTTATCGCCGTAGGTACCAGTTTGCCGGAGCTGGCAACGGTTATCGCAGGCGCGCTGAAAGGTGAAGATGATATTGCTATCGGCAACCTGATTGGCGCCAACATTTATAATCTGGCCATCGTTTTGGGCCTGCCGGCACTGATTCATCCCGGTAGCGTAGACTATCACGCTTTTGCACGCGATTACTGGATAATGCTTGGTGTAAGCGTGCTGTTCGCCATGCTTTGTTTGCTGCGTCGCCGCCGGGTTGGCCGTACGGCAGGCACGCTTTTACTCTGTGGTTTCTTCGTCTGGGTAACGCTGCTGTGGCTACAGCCTGCGTTTATAGACGGCTAAAAAGGACAGATTCACCATGTCATATCAGCAACCAACGGTAGATTTTGATTTCCAGAAAGCCGGTAAAACGGTATTGCGCATCGAGCGCGAAGGCCTTGAACAGCTTGATCAATATATCAACGAGGCATTCACGGACGCCTGCAGACTGATTTATGCCTGTCGGGGAAAAGTCGTGGTCATGGGCATGGGCAAATCGGGCCATATCGGTAAAAAAATGGCGGCAACCTTTGCCAGTACCGGCACGCCGGCGTTCTTTGTGCATCCTGCTGAAGCCAGCCATGGCGACCTTGGCATGGTCGGTAAAGACGACATTGTCATCGCGATTTCGAACAGTGGTGAATCCAGTGAGATTCTGGCGTTGATTCCGGTGATGAAACGCCAGAAAATAAAGTTAATCTGTATGACAAGCCGCCCTGAAAGCGCGATGGCCCGTGCTGCGGATATTCACCTGTGTGTCAAAGTGCCACAGGAAGCCTGCCCGCTGGGCCTGGCACCGACCACCAGCACGACGGCAACCTTAGTGATGGGCGATGCCCTGGCCGTTTCCCTGCTGGAGGCGCGTGGCTTCACGCCAGAGGACTTTGCGCTGTCCCATCCGGGTGGTGCACTGGGCCGTAAGCTGCTGCTACACGTTAGCGATATTATGCACAGCGGGGATGAATTACCTCACGTCACACGCGATGCATCACTGCGGGATGCCCTGCTGGAAATCACCCGTAAGAATCTCGGCCTGACAGTGATTGTGGATGATCTGATGAAGATAGAAGGCATCTTTACCGATGGTGACCTGCGCCGCATCTTCGATATGGGCATTGATTTTCAAAACGCCACCATCGCTGAAGTGATGACCCGTGGCGGGATCCGCGTACGGCCCAATGTACTGGCGGTGGATGCACTGAATTTGATGCAAACCAAAAACATTACCTCCCTGCTGGTGGCCGATGACGACCGTTTGCTGGGTGTGGTACATATGCATGACATGCTGCGCGCTGGCGTCGTATAAACAGGAAGAAACAATGCAGTCGGAAAATGCCACTTTAGAAACGTGTTACGGCCCGGTCAGTAGCGATGTCATGGCGCGCGCCAGTAAAATTCGCCTGCTGATTTGCGACGTCGATGGCGTCATGTCGGATGGCCTGATTTATATGGGGAACAGCGGCGAAGAGCTTAAAACCTTTAACGTGCGCGACGGTTATGGCGTGCGTTGCCTGCTGACCTCGGACGTCGAAGTGGCTATTATTACCGGCCGCACGGCCAAACTGCTGGAAGATCGCTGCAAAACGCTCGGCATTCGCCACCTTTATCAGGGGCAATCCGATAAGCTTTTGGCCTACGGCGAACTTCTGGATACACTGTCGCTCTCTGACGATCAGGTGGCCTATATTGGCGACGATCTGATTGACTGGCCAGTGATGGCAAAAGTTGGGTTGAGCGTGGCAGTCGCGGATGCACATCCGCTACTGCTGGCGCGCGCGCGTTACGTCACGCGGATAGCCGGTGGGCGCGGTGCGGTTCGGGAACTGTGCGACCTCATCTTAATGGCGCAAAATAAATTCGAGGATGCCAAAGGGCAATCAGTATGAGTAAAAGCAGGCGTTGGATAACGTTAGGTCTGGCCTTGATTGCGCTGGTGCTTATTGGCTGGAATTTCACTAACCGGGATAGCGACAGCAGCGCGCCGGTAGCGAATAATAATCAAACGCCAACCTACACCAGTGCCAATTCGCACTCTGTGGTCTATAACCCGCAGGGCGGCCTGGCTTATAAACTGATATCGGACAAAGTGACCTATTTTGAAGACAGCGGAATAAGCTGGTTCGATAATCCCGTCATGACCACCTATGACGAAAATAAAATGCCTACCTGGACGATACGCGCAGATAAAGCAAAGCTTACCAAAGACCGTATGCTGTATCTTTATGGCCATGTCGAGTTGAATGCTCTGGCTCCCGATTCTGAGCTTGAGCGCATTAAAACAGACAATGCTCAGGTCAATCTTGTCACTCAGGACGTCGCGTCTGACGATCAGGTGACGTTATATGGTCGCAGTTTTAACTCTACCGGTATGAGAATGCGCGGTAATTTACGGACAAAGAACGCCGAGTTAATCGAAAAGGTCAAAACTTCTTATGAAATTCAAAATGAACAAAAACAGCATTAAGTTTTTACTGGCCAGCCTGCTGCTTGCAACCAGCGTGCCTGCTCTGGCGCTGACCGGTGACTCGGACAAACCCGTCAATATCGACTCTGCAAACCAGGCTCTGGATCTGCAAGGCAACGTGGCGACCTTCACCGGTAACGTCATTGTCACTCAGGGTTCGATCAAAATTACCGCTGATAAAGTCGTGGTGACGCGTCCGGGCGGCGACAGTAAGAAAACTATCGTTGATGCTTACGGTAACCCTGCGACCTTTTACCAGATGCAGGACAATGGCAAACCGGTTCAGGGGCACGCGTCCAAGCTGCATTATGAGCTGGCCAATGACTTTGTTGAGCTGACCGGCAATGCGTATATTCAACAGCTGGACAGCAACATCAAAGGCGACCGCATCACCTATCTGGTCAAAGAACAAAAAATGCAGGCTTACAGCCAGGGCCAGAGCAATCGCGTGACGACCGTGCTGGTGCCTTCGCAGTTGCAGGATAAGCCCGCGTCAACCAACAGCGAAAAAAAGAGTAACTGATCACTATGGCCACATTAATCGCAGAAAACCTGGCGAAGGCATATAAAGGCCGTCGCGTGGTTGAAGACGTGAGTCTGCAGGTAAAATCCGGTGAAATCGTCGGTCTGCTGGGCCCCAACGGCGCCGGTAAAACCACCACCTTTTACATGGTGGTAGGCATTGTTCCGCGTGATGCGGGACGCATCATCATCGATGACGAAGACATCAGTATTCTGCCGCTCCACGCGCGTGCACGTCGCGGCATCGGCTATCTGCCGCAGGAAGCCTCTATCTTCCGTCGCCTGAGCGTGTACGACAACCTGATGGCGGTGCTGCAAATCCGCGACGACTTAACCGAAGAGCAGCGACAGGACCGGGCTAACGAGCTAATGGAAGAGTTTCATATTGCGCATCTGCGCGACAATATGGGGCAATCGCTGTCGGGCGGTGAACGCCGTCGTGTTGAGATCGCGCGTGCGCTGGCGGCTAATCCGAAATTTATCCTGCTGGATGAGCCGTTTGCCGGGGTTGACCCCATTTCCGTTATCGACATTAAAAAGATCATTGAACACCTGCGTGACAGTGGCCTTGGCGTGCTGATTACCGACCATAACGTGCGTGAAACGCTGGCGGTGTGTGAACGCGCTTATATCGTCAGTCAGGGCAACCTGATTGCGCACGGTACGCCGAGCGAAGTCCTTGCAGATGAGCAAGTTAAACGGGTTTATTTGGGTGAAGAGTTCAGACTCTGATAAGGTGTCGTTAATACTGATGTTTACCCGGGAATATCCATCCTGTCTATGAAGCAAGGTTTGCAACTCAGGCTCAGCCAACAACTGGCAATGACCCCACAGCTGCAGCAGGCGATTCGTCTGCTGCAGCTTTCTACGCTTGAACTTCAGCAAGAGTTACAGCTGGCGTTGGAAAGTAATCCCCTGCTTGAGCAAACCGAACAGCACGAAGAAATAGACGCAAAAGAGTATCAGGAAGGCGAAGCGGGACTGGACACCCGTGAAGCGCTGGAACAGAAGGATATGCCCGAAGAGTTGCCGCTTGACGCGACCTGGGATGAGATTTACACCGCAGGCACGCCCTCAGGAACCGGTACCGATTATCAGGATGATGAACTGCCGATTTACCAGGGTGAAACCACGCAGTCTCTTCAGGACTACCTGATGTGGCAGGTGGAGTTAACGCCTTTTAGCGATAACGATCGTGCCATTGCCACATCCATCGTCGATGCCATCGATGACACGGGTTACCTTACCGTTTCGCTTGAAGACATTCTTGACAGTATCGGTAACGATGAGCTGGAAATGGATGAGGTTGAAGCCGTGTTGAAGCGCATTCAGCGTTTTGATCCGGTCGGCGTTGGCGCGCGCGATTTACGTGACTGCCTGCTGGTGCAGCTGTCGCAGTACGCGCCCGAAACGCCTATGCTGGCAGAAGCACGGTTGATCGTCAGCAGCCATCTTGATCTTCTTGCTAATCATGACTTCCGCAGCCTGATGCGCGTGACGCGTCTGAAAGAAGACGTGCTGAAAGAGGCGATGCTGCTGATTCAGTCGCTCGATCCACGTCCGGGGCAGTCGATTAACACCGGCGAACCGGAATACGTTATTCCTGATGTGCTGGTACGCAAAGTCGCGACGCGCTGGACGGTTGAGCTCAACACCGACAGTCTCCCGCGACTGAAGATTAACCAGCAGTACGCCGCCATGGGCGGTGCCGGACGTAACGACAGCGACAGTCAGTTTATCCGCAGCAACTTGCAGGAAGCCCGCTGGCTGATTAAAAGCCTTGAAAGCCGCAACGAGACATTATTAAAAGTCTCCCGCTGTATTGTTGAGCAGCAGCAGGCCTTTTTTGAGCAGGGAGAGGAATTTATGCGTCCCATGGTGCTGGCCGATATTGCCCAGGCTGTGGATATGCATGAATCGACCATTTCCCGCGTTACCACGCAAAAATACCTTCACAGCCCGCGTGGCATTTTTGAACTGAAGTATTTTTTCTCCAGCCATGTTAATACTGAAGGTGGCGGAGAAGCGTCATCTACCGCTATTCGTGCGCTGGTGAAAAAATTAATCTTGGCGGAAAACCCCGCCAAGCCCTTGAGTGACAGTAAACTGACCTCCATGTTATCTGATCAAGGGATAATAGTGGCACGTCGAACCGTCGCTAAATATCGCGAGTCTTTGTCCATACCGCCTTCAAATCAGCGTAAACAACTGGTTTGACAGAAATGAGAAGGAAGACCTATGCAGCTGAACCTTACCGGGCAAAACGTTGAAATCACCGACCCCTTGCGGGCGTTCCTGACGACAAAATTTGCCAAACTGGAACATTACTTTGATCATATCAATCAGGTGTATGTTGTCCTGAAAGTGGAAAAGGTGACGCAAATCGCCGATGCGACCCTGCACGTCAATGGTGGCGAGCTGCACGCGACCTCTGAAGCGGAAGATATGTATGCGGCGATTGACGGATTGATTGACAAGTTGGCCCGTCAACTGACCAAATATAAAGACAAGCTAAAAAAACACTAACCTTCACGCTGGCAGGCGCGCCCGGCGCGCAGAGCTGAAAGGATGGGGCGGATTAACCGCCCCGTTTTGTCATCTATGCCAGCGCCATTCACTCGCTACGTGATGTCTGCGTATTGATTCGATGGCTATGTGAACTCGCAAGTGAAACGATAATGAACAATGATTTAACACTGGAATTGAGCACAGTGCTTTCGCCAGACTGCACCCGCAGTAGCGTACACTGCCAAAGCAAAAAACGGGCGCTTGAGATTATCAGCGAACTGGCCGCTAAGCAGCTCAACCTGCCGCATCAAACGTTGTTTGAAGCGATTCTTACGCGTGAGCGTATGGGGAGCACCGGTATCGGTAACGGTATTGCCATTCCGCATGGCAAGCTGGAGGAGGATACCTTACGGGCCGTAGGCGTTTTTATCAGCCTGGAGCAACCCATTGCTTTCGATGCCGTGGATAACCAGCCCGTCGATCTCCTTTTTGCGCTGCTGGTTCCGGCTGACCAGTGTAAAACCCATCTACATACGCTGTCGTTAGTGGCAAAACGGCTGGCGGATAAAACGGTTTGCCGCCGCCTGCGTGCCGCGCAGAGCGATGAAGAGCTGTATGCGATTATTACCGAAGAACCAACAGAGCAATAAAGCGCGTGATTTACCGGTTTGAACCGGATTTAAAACGGGAGAGAAGGTCATGGTGCTGATGATCGTCAGCGGTCGGTCAGGCTCAGGAAAGTCAGTGGCGCTCCGCGCGCTGGAAGACATGGGTTTTTACTGCGTTGATAACCTGCCAGTGGTACTGTTGCCACAGTTAGCAGAGTCACTGGTCGAGCGCAATATCTCTGCGGCGGTCAGTATTGATGTGCGTAATATGCCTGAATCTCCTGAGATTTTTGAAACAGCGCTCAACAATCTGCCTTCGGCATTTTCACCGCAGCTGCTGTTTCTTGATGCCGATCGCAACACGCTGATCCGTCGTTACAGTGATACGCGCCGCCTGCATCCGTTATCCAGCAAGAATCTGTCGCTGGAAAGCGCGATTGATGAAGAAAGTGACCTGCTTGAGCCTCTGCGTTCCCGTGCCGATTTGATTATTGATACCTCAGAAATGTCGGTACATGAGCTGGCTGAAATGCTGCGTACCCGCTTGCTGGGTAAACGCGAGCGTGAGCTGACGATGGTGTTTGAGTCGTTTGGCTTCAAACATGGTATTCCCATCGATGCCGATTACGTCTTTGACGTGCGCTTTTTGCCTAACCCACACTGGGACCCCAAGCTACGTCCGATGACGGGCCTGGATCGGCCTGTCGCCGCGTTCCTCGATCGTCACACCGAAGTCCATAACTTCATTTATCAGACGCGTAGCTATCTGGAACTCTGGCTGCCCATGCTGGAGACCAATAACCGCAGCTACCTCACCGTGGCGATCGGTTGTACCGGCGGTAAGCACCGTTCGGTTTATATCGCAGAGCAGCTGGCTGACTATTTTCGCTCACGCGGTAAAAATGTACAGTCTCGTCATCGCACGCTGGAAAAACGTAAATCATGACCGTTAAGCAAACTGTTGAAATCAGAAATAAGCTGGGCATGCACGCGCGTCCCGCCATGAAGCTGTTTGAACTGGTGCAGAGTTTCGATGCAGAAGTGCTGTTACGCAATGAGACCGGTACCGAGGCGGAAGCCAGCAGCGTTATTGCGTTACTGATGCTGGACTCCGCCAAAGGCGGTCATATTGAGATAGAGGCCAGCGGCCCGCAGGAAACCGAAGCGCTGGCCGCTGTCATTGAGCTATTCGAAGCCGGATTCGACGAAGACTAACGTCAGTTCAGGTGATTGCGCTGCAGAAAGCCTTCTCCACCTAACTGACGCATCTGACGCAAAATCCACTGCTGGCGTTGACGAACATAGCCTGACGGCGCGTCTGCGCGAAAGCGCAGTGGATTGGGTAAGACCGCAGCCAGCAATGCCGCTTCTGACATGGTTAAACGGCTGGCGGGCTTATTAAAGAAGCGGCGTGACGCAGCCTCTACCCCAAAAGTGCCTTTGCCAAACTCCGCGATATTCAGGTAGACCGTTAAGATCCGGCGTTTGGTCCACACCGTTTCCAGCCCAACAGTTAATCCTGCTTCCAGCCCTTTACGAATCCAACTACGTCCATCCCATAAAAACAGGTTTTTTGCCGTTTGCTGCGACAGGGTTGATGCACCGCGCATCCGGCTGTCACTGTCGTCCAGAACGGACTGGATGGCTGCCACGTCAAAGCCCCAATGGTTGGGGAAGTTTTGATCTTCTGAAGCAATAACGGCCAGTTTCATCCAGGGCGAGATTTCCTCTCGGCCTGCCCAGTCGGAATGGGATACGTAGCTAAAATCGCCTCTAAACCAGGCACCTATCTGACGCTCCGCCATCACCGCAGAAAACGGCACCGGTACAAACGAAAAGAGTAAAATGCCCGCCAGCCACAGTCCCACCCAAATCAATACAATGCGCATCACCAGCGGCTTAATGCGCCGCCACAGATTCCCTTTATGCTTACTCATACGATCGTCTCAAATTTTTTTTGTGTTAATTAATTTCAGGCGTAATCACCACCCGCAATAAAAATCTTTACCGAAAAAGACGGGGTGACAATGTGCAATGTTTATAACAAGACAATGAAAATGCATTGTGAATGCAACAATAGTTTGAATGAGTTCAATTACTTCCGCAGAGAAGGAATCGGTTCCATCCTCTCTGTCGTGCGCTCTACTTTTTCAGAAAGATGATACCATTTTGTGACAATACCTCGCCTCAATGTTTCATATAACTTATGTATAATTCTGTTAGAGCAGCAAACTGTTTCCGTTAGCTGGAGACAAAATGTTCTTTCAGTCATCATGTTTCGTGTTTTAACTGTTACAAGACGGTGTTTTAACCCTATGTTTTCGCCGAACTATAAAGCGTTTTCTATCGGTAAAACCTTTTAATGGTGCGGGAAGATCAGGTTTTCCGAAACGTTTTGGGTCCGCGGGAACGAATTTCTTCATTATTCTTTATTATCATAAGTTTATATCTATTTTAATCCAGAACAGCGATGAAAAATTTTGGTTACAGCGCGCAACACAGGTTTTGTTAACAAATTTGGGTTAAGCCCGTACAAAAAACAGAAGTTTTGATTAAAAAATAACCAATGTGACTGTTTAATTGATTCCTTGCTTGACTATGTTGTCGAATTAATGTTTCCTGTATTTAAACGCGGTTCAACATCACAAATTTTAATGAATCTTGTCACAAGGTAATTTGAATTTGCTAAGGTGTTGCAAGTGTTAACCAATACCCCGCTGTTGCATTGAAAACATTAAGCATAGCAGCAGCGTCTTTTTCCCTGGTGTTGGCGCAGTATTAGCGCACCCCGGCCTCGGCTGGGGTCATTTTTTTGTACTACCGCTGTTTTTCAGCCACCCACTCGCGCAGTACTTGCACATCGTGTCGCCATTCACGCTTAAGCTCTTCAACCCATTCGCCTACATTGTCCCACCAAGCCGGTAACTCAGGGCTTTGAATTTGCTTTGCCACCTGCTGAAGGTGCTGCAGACCCACCGATCCTGCTGCGCCTTTGATCTTGTGCCCCTCTTCAGCAATGCCTTTTTGGTCGCGCGCCATCAGATTAGAATCCAGTACATCCAGGTAACCCGGCATCATCTGTTCAAACATGGTCAGACTTTGCGTGATCAGATTCGGCCCCACCAGCTCAAGGTATTGCTCAAGCATCGGGATATCCAGTAATGCATCGGATTGACTGGCGCTCGCCGCCGTCACGGGCAGGCCATCACTTTCAGGCTGATAGTCCCAAAACTTTTTGATAATGGCCGTTAACGCCGGTACGGCAAGCGGTTTACTGAGCACATCGTCCATGCCCGCATCAAAATACTCTTTTTTATCTTTCAGCACGTTGGCCGTTAAGGCGACTAACGGTGGCAGGTTTGCATCAGGATGTTGCTGGCGCAGGGCGCGTGAAACGTCCATTCCGGTCATGTCCGGCAGTTGGATATCTAACAGCACCAGATCGAACTCCAGCGGATCGAACATCTCCAGCGCCGCCTTCCCGGTCATGGCCACCTCTACGCTGCACCCAAGTTTTTCCAGCACCGAGCGGGCCACGATCACATTCAGCTCGATATCTTCCACCAGCAGCACATGTAAGGCCGGCAGCGGCAGCGTGTCGTCCACGCCCTCATCTTCCACTTCCTCTGCGATGCGCGGAGCTTTTATCACCACCGTAAAGCAGGAGCCCTGCCCCGGTGCGCTGCTTACGCTGATATCCCCGCCCATGGCCTGCGCCAGACGGCGTGAAACCGCCAGGCCGATACCGGTTCCGGTCGCCGGCTTGCCGCCATGCTGGTCGGTGACCTGATAGTACATAGCAAAAATTTTATCCTGCTCTTCCTGACGAATCCCCTGCCCGGAATCCTGTACCTCAAAGCGCAGCGTTTCATCCTGCTCGTAGGCCACACGCACGACAATCTCTCCCTGCTGGGTGAATTTCACGGCGTTGCCAATCAGGTTCCACAAAATCTGTCGCAGGCGCGTGCCATCGGTAGAGATTTTATGCGGCAGCGGTAACTGCGGTGCCATCACAAACTTCAGCCCTTTCGGCTGGGCCAGTAAGCCTGAGAGGTTTTCCAGATCGGCAAGGAAACTGGTGAAATCGACCGGCTGGTTATCCAGCTGGACCTTACGACGTTCGATCTTATCGACTTCGATCACGTCATTGAAAATATTGCCCAGGGTAATCGCAGAGACGTGAATGGTTTTAAGGTACTTGAGCTGCTCCTGATTCAGATCGGTATCCAGCAAAATACGGCTCAGGCCGACAATGCCGTTAAGCGGCGTACGAAGCTCGTGGCTGATCGTTGAGATAAAGGTGGTCTTCTCCCTGCTGGCGCTCTCTAACGCGTCCTGGTAGCGTTTACGCTCGGTTATATCGCGTCCGAAGCCCATCAGCCCACTCCGCTTACCTACCCGATCGTAATAAGGTACTTTGCGGATCTCAAAACAGGCTTTACGCCCATCGGGATACTGCAACCACTGTTCATAGGTGAGTGACACGTTATGCCGGAAGACCTTTTCATCGGTTTCAAGGACTTTGGTGGCCGTGTCATTGTCATAGATGTCGCGTGGCGTAAGCCCAATCAGCTGTTTTTCGCTTTTGCCGGTTAACAGTTCCATGGCGCGGTTACAGCCTGAGAACTGTTTGTCGATGTTGCGATAAAAGACCAGGTCCGGTGACGCATCCAGGAAAGAGCGCAGAAAGGAGGACTGTTGCTCCAGTTCGATTTGCGCCTGTTCGCGACGAGCGACCTCTTCGCGCAGCTTCGCCATCACCTGCTCACGTGCCTCTTCGGCTTTTTTACGGTCGGTGATTTCCTGATTGAGCTGGGAAATGGTCTCTTTCATCTGCTGGTTCAGTTCAAGATCGCGCGTACGCATCTCTTCCAGCTTATCCACCAGCCGTGCCAGGCGCTGGCGTGACTCTTCCAGTTGATCCACGACGACAGAAAGAAAGTAGACCGCCCAAGGGGTGATGAGCAGACCAAAAAAGACCGATCGGACCATATCGATACTTTCAACATGACCACGCAGCACCATGGTCACGGCCATCTGAACAATCATGGCCAGCACGACCAGCGCCGACGCCAGTAACAGCGAGAAACGTACCAGGCCAAGCTTGACCATCAAATCAACATAATATTGCGCCAGCAGGCGAATCTGTTTCATAAACACTCCCTGGATGAGAACAGGCACATGATAGCGTATTTACTTCGCGATCGTCGCAATGCATCCGGTGAGATCGCAGCGCTAACGCACTTTAATGGTGCAAAAGGCGGTTGCTTCGCCGACGTTCATGACCTTACCGCTAAAACCCTTGACTAATTGTGCTAACTCAATGAATCTGTACGGCCGCCTGTCAAAAAGGCGCGTCTTATCTGCTCGTCTTTTTTCGCCCGGCAACGTCCCTTTGCCGCGATTTCCTGCTTTTTATGCATACTCATTCATATAAATCGTAGTTTTAAGCAACCTACCGTAATTAATTTTGCTAATCATGCCGCCCTTATTCATTCAAATTTGCTGCTATAAGAAAAACAGATACATCCTGCGCTTCCACTGCCTGCAGCAGCATTTGATGCTGTTTAGCACCTCGTCTCCAGCATACTTAAGTGATTTCACGCCTACAGCACAGTGATACAGTTCACATTTCATCCCTTGTACCTTAGTGAAAAACTGACACATTTTAGACATAAAAACATAATAATTTCATTAGGTTAACGACATAAAAGCGAGGTTAAACTGTGTCAGACTCGCTATTTGACCTCGATTCGCTTTCCCGATAAGTTGGAATTCCGCTGAAAGCTTTCATGATGGGCACGCGTCACGGCATATCTATGCAACATGACGTCCACATGGTTTGAGTCATCTCCTTTCGAGAACGGAAAAAACACGCACTACGCATCAAGGGGCATCTCCTCCTGACGCTGAAAAGTGCGCAAAACCCAACCGCGCAGGCTGTCAGGCGCGGAAATGAAAGAATTTGCGCTGGGAAGATTGTGTAGTTGAACTCAGTGCCTGAAACAATGCAGGTAATGTCTAGAGCAGTTTAAGGAGACCCTCAATGTCCAGTAAAAAACCTGATTCCTATGGCTTATATAACCCAGCAGCAGGAAGTGACAGCTGTGGTGTAGGTTTCATTACCCGTAAGGACGGCGAGCAGACCCATGAAATTCTGCGTATGGCGCACAGCGCGCTCTGCACGGTGCCGCACCGCGGTGGCATGTCTGCTGAGGGCGTTGGCGATGGCGCAGGCGTTAACGTCGATCTTTCACTGCATTTCTTCCGTAAAATTACCGGTCAGGCGCTGGAAGCCGGTCGCTTTGGCGTCGGTAACTTTTTCGTTCCTAAAGACGTTGAACTGCGCGCCAATGCCGAACGTTTGGTAGAAGAGACGTTAAGCCGTTTTAACCTGCCGGTTATCATGAAACGCGAAATGCCGCTGGATAACAGTGTGACACGTCCGGCTGCCGTGCAGTTTCAGCTTCCTATTGTGCAGTGGATTTTTGCCGCACCTCAGGACATCAGTGACCAAAGTGATTTTGAAAAAAAGATCTATCGCGCACTGTTGACCATTGAGGCGCAGGCCTTTACCCAAAGCGAGTTCGGCGGGTTATATCCGCTGTCGCTGTCATCCCGCACACAAGTCTTTAAAGCCCGCCTGAACTCGAATGAAGTGATTCCTTACTTCAAGGATCTGACCGATCCCGATCATCAGGTACGCGGACTGTTTTTCCACACTCGCTTCTCAACCAATACCGATCCGCACACCACCATGGCGCAACCTTTCCGGTTGATGGCCCATAATGGTGAGCTGAATACCGACCGTAAAAACCGTATCGCCGAATCCGCGCTGGCCTCTGCCCGTGGCAAAACGATTGTACGACCAAAAGGTCAGTCTGACAGTTCGCGCCTGGACCAGAGTATTCACAGCCGGTTGATGGAAGACGATCTGGATCTGATCACCGCCGTGGTTTCCATGATGCCCCCGGCCTGGGAAAACGATACCGCGCTCTCCCCTGCCGTCCGCGACATGCTGGAGTATTTTTCGCTGTACGAAGAGAAAAACGATGGCCCTGCCGCGCTCATCTTTGGTAACGGCGAAGTGATTGGTGCACGTCTTGATCGCCTGGGGCTGCGTCCACTGCGTTCGGTTGAAACGGCGGAGTATATTGGCGCCATGTCTGAAGCGGGCCAGATCGCGTTCCCACCTGAAAGCGTGCTGCGCCGTGGTCGTATCGAAGCTGGCGGGATGCTCTATTTTGATCATCGCGAAAAGCGCAGTTACACCACGCATGAGGCGCTGGAAAAACTGGCTGCAGAAAAAGACTATGCCGCATTGGTCAGCAAATCGCGTGTTGATTTGCAAGAGTTGCCGGTCATTCCCGCGGAACAACAGGGCTCTCCCCTGCGCTATCGTGGCGATCTGAAAACCTATCAGCGTTTCGTGGCTTACTACTACAACCAGGAAAGCTTCAAGTTCATGATGGACCCCATGCTGAACACCGGCGCAGAGAAAATCTCGGCGATGGGTTACGGCAACGCCATCAACGGCCTGTCCGATCATGAAGGTGGCATGGCGCACTATTTCTCACAGCGCTTTGCCCAGGTAACCAACCCGCCGCTGGACTCCATTCGTGAAGCGGACGGCATGACGCTGCGCGTAGCCTTGGGGGCGAAACCGCATCTGGGACGCAGTAAAGGCCGCCAGATCATCGTGCCTACGCCGATTCTGACCCATCTGGACATGCTACAGCTGCGTGAACAGAACGTCGCGCCTTATGCCCGCTTTGACATGCTGTACGAACCGGTAATCGGCAAAGACCTGCTCAGCCGCACGGCCAACGCCAGTGCGCTGGAAAAAGCGATTGACGATCTGGCCCAGCAGGTGGTGGATTTTGCCCGTTCACAGGGCGGCATCGCGGTACTGACCGATCGCCATATCTCCTCCACGCAAGCGGCCCTGCCAATGCTGCTGGTTATCTCTGCGGTTAACCAGCGTCTGGTGCAGGAAGGCTTACGTCTTGACGTTTCACTGGTGGTAGAGAGTGGGCAGATTATCTCTTCCCATCATATTGCTGCCACGCTGGGCTTTGGCGCATCGGCCGTTTATCCGCTTGGCGTGCAAATGCGCGCTGAGGAAAAATTTGGTGAAGGCGAGGAAGGCAATAAAGCCTTTAAACGCTACGCCAAAGCCGCTGAAAAAGCCCTGATGAAAACCATGGGCAAAGTCGGCCTGTGTACCGTAGAGAGCTACAGTAGCGGGGAATTCTTTGAGCCTAACTTCCTGAATACGGACGATCCGGTCCTGAGAAAGTATTACCCCAATATCAAAACGCCCGTCGGCGGCGCAGGCTTTGCCACTATCGCGCAGATGGCGGTGGACTGGCATCAAAGCGCACTGAAAATTCAGGGCGAATCCGAAGTGCCACTGCTGGGGCTGTTTAAAGAGCGTGCAGAAGGCGCAGGCCACTCTTACGGCACCATTGCCGTACGCACCTTTATTGATATGACTGAAGAACCGATTCGCTTCGCGGACAAAGCGCGTGAAGAGGATAACTTTATTCGGCTGATGACGCTGGCCCGTCTGGACAATGCCTTTGGCATCAAGCCAGAGACATTCAAAGACAGCAGCTTTGAGCGCATCCCGGATGACGTGATGAATAATTTTGCCATTACGGCCGATTATCGTCAGTTCTCCAGCCTGATGTATGAAGAGCGCAAGCGCCGTCCCGCTGCACTGCGCGATATTCTGGCCTTCCCGGCGGACCTGACCCACATCGACAGTGAAGCCGAATTCCGGCGTAAGCTGGGTCGCTACTCGCTGACCAACAACGGCTTTGCCACGCGCGGTCTGGTATGTGATGCCATTGAAGGCAGCCAGAACGCCTTTATGTTGCGTCTTACCGATGCGATTGTCGGGCTGAAGCCGGAGAGCGAGCGCCTGCTTAACCTGTCTCGTGCGCTGAAAGCCCGCTTTAATGACGAAATTGAAACGGCTGAGGTGGTCGCCGGTGGCCTGAAAGTGACCGCCAGCGGCAAAGCGGCAGACTATCTGTCACGTATCTTTACCGCGCTGCCGTCGCTGCCGCTGAGCGATATTCAACCCGCGTGCGAAATCACCCGCACATTCGCCTCTGGCGCAATGAGCCACGGCGCGCTGGTGGCTCCGGCGCATGAAGCGGTCGCGCACGGCACCAATATGGTCGGCGGCATGAGCAACTGCGGTGAAGGCGGCGAACACTACTCGCGTCACGGCACCATTCGTGCCTCACGCATCAAACAGCTGGCCTCTGGCCGCTTCGGTGTCTGGGCGGCTTACCTTGCCGATCCGATGCTGGAAGAGCTGGAGATCAAAATCGGCCAGGGTGCGAAGCCCGGCGAAGGCGGCCAGCTTCCAGCGGCCAAAGTGACCGTGGAGATCGCAGCAGCGCGTGGCGGCACGCCGGGCGTTGAGCTGGTTTCTCCTCCGCCGCACCACGATACTTACTCAATTGAAGATCTGGCGCAGCTGATTCACGACTGTAAAGCGGCCCGCGTACGCGTCATTGTGAAGCTGGTGTCCTCCGAGGGAATTGGCACCATTGCCGTCGGCGTGGCAAAAGCCGGTGCTGACGTGATTAACGTTGCCGGTAACACCGGCGGCACAGGCGCGGCCTCGGTGACCAGCCTGAAATATACCGGGCGCGTAGCGGAAATCGGCATCGCCGAAGTCCATCAGGCGCTGTGTGCAAACGGTCTGCGCGACAAAGTGCTGCTGCGCTGCTCCGGCGCACAGCAAACCGGCAGCGATGTAGTGAAATCCGCGCTGCTGGGCGGCGACAGCTTTGAGTTTGGTACCACTGCGCTGATGATGCTGAAATGCGTGATGGCGAAAAACTGTAACGTCAAATGCCCGGCAGGGTTAACCACGAACGCCGAAGCGTTTGATGGCGATCCACGTCAGCTCGCACAGTACTTCCTGAACGTCGCACACGAAGTGCGTGAGATTCTGGCGCGGATGGGCCTGCGCTCCCTGCGTGAAGCGCGTGGTCGCGCCGATCTGCTCCACCTGATGGATCACCCGCTGGAAGTGGGCAAGCTGGATCTGCGCGCGATGCTCACCGTGGTGCCAGAACTGAAAATCGACAAGCCGGTTTACCTGGAAAAAGATTTTGAGCTGGATGACATCTGGGTTGAAGAGCTCAGCCAGCAGCTGGTGGAACAGGGCAAAACAACGCTGCAGTTGGGCCACGAGGTCGTGCTTAACAACCGCAATAAAAGCGTGGGCGGTCAGTTAGCTATCGATATTGAGCGCATGCTGAATCACACCCTGACGGCGGCACAGATCCAGGCGATGCCGGCCGTGCTGCAGGACGATCGCGGTCGTTGCTACCTGGCACCTGAAACGGTAAACATCACCACAACAGGCTCAGCAGGTCAGTCCTTTGGTGCATTCTGCAATGACGGCATGGTGATGAAACATCGTGGCACCTGTAACGATGGCGTCGGTAAAGGCCAGTGCGGCGGCGAACTGGTGGTGTTATCACCCGGTGGCGGCGCACAGGACAGCGATGGCAACGTCCTGATCGGTAACTTCGCCCTGTTTGGCGCAACCGGCGGCCGTCTGTTCGTTCAGGGCCAGGCGGGCGACCGTTTCGCGGTACGTAACTCCGGTGCAACTGCCGTGGTGGAAGGCGTCGGTGACTTCTGCTGCGAATATATGACCAACGGCGCAGTGTTAAACCTGGGCACTTTTGGTAAAGGCTTCGGTAACGGCATGAGCGGCGGTTTTGCTTACCAGTACGATCCCTATGGCTCACTGGCCAACCATGCGGCAGGCGATTCTGTCCTGTTTGGCTCCATTGCCGACCAGGATGAGCTGGCGCAGATCCATAAGCAGGCGGTCTGGACCATGCTGAACTGGCACCTTGCGGCCACGCAGTCTCCGCGTGCCGCCTGGCTGCTGGAACACTGGGAAACCGAGTGTCAGCACTTTGTTTACGTGATGCCACGTTCTCTGCTGCTTTATCAGGACGGCGGTGAAATTCTGAAGGCGAAATCCCGTAAGGATTTGCTGGAAGAACTGTCGACGGCGCTGGCTGCCCATCAGGTAGCCAAATTCAAAGCCGCCTGGCGTGAAGGCAAAACTATTGCTGACGGTGCGGTGCCGGCCTACGGGGCGACCGATACGCAGGAAATGTTTGTTTTGCTCAACAACTACACCGTACTGAGCTTTGCGCAGCAGCTGGCATTAGGTAAGTTACCGAAAGGCACCTCAGTTGAGGCCCCTGCCGTGGAGAAAGCCGTCCGCAATTTGCTGATGACAGAAGACTTTTCTCTGATCAGTAAACTGCAACGCCATGCGCGAGCAGCGATTGAAAACTACAGTGACAGCGAGTTGGCCAGCCTGATCGGTTCAAAACGCATGTCCGATTATAAAGCAGCACTGACGCAACGTAACATCCGCTCGATGGACAGCCTGGCCACCTATGGCTGGATCATGTATCAGGATGCCTGCAACCGTGAAATCCTCGGTCGCCTGCCTGATTTTGAAGAGTTGTTTGCACGTGCAGCGTTACCTGAAATTGCAGCAGCGGTGGGTAAACTGGCCTGACAGCAGAGTCAGTGAACAGAACTGTGTTTAATCATGATTACCCGGATTTATTCGTCGTACCGGGCGCAGCGGCAACCTTATCCGCTCAGCAGCAAGCTGCTGAGCGCGCAGGAACCGACTGCCATCGACACGGCGACGTATGACGGTCAAGAGCGGGATTGAGTAAAGGTATCCATGAAAATTCCATATATTCCTGAAGATGCACCTTTTAATGGTGACCAGAAATACTGGCTGGCGGGCTTTCTGGCTGGCCTGCACTCCCGTTTGTTGGTGCTGGAAGATAAACAGCAGCCAGCGGCGGGCAGCAGTGCTGCCGCCACCACCCAACTGCACATCCTTTATGGTTCTCAGACCGGCAATGCTGAGGCGCTGGCCCAGTCAGCGGCGAAATCAGCCCGAGCCAAAGGTCTGGTGCCCGTCGTTCAGGCATTAGGCGATGTGGATCTCGACGTGTTCGCCACCATGCGCCACGTGCTGATTGTCACCTCAACCTATGGCGAAGGTGAAATGCCCGACAACGCCCAGCTGTTTTGGGACGCGATTTCAGCCAGCACTGCGCCGCGCCTGGAGCAGATGCACTTCGCCGTGCTGGCCATTGGCGATACCGGTTATGACGGATTCTGCCAGGCAGGTAAGTTCCTGGATATGCGTCTGGAACAGCTTGGTGCAAAACGCGTTGTCGACCGTATCGACTGCGATATTGATTACGAAGAGCCGTCGAATGAATGGCTGAACAGCACGATGCCACAGTTTGCCAGCAGCGCAGGCAGCAGCGGCACGGTGCTGGAGAGCGCCCCGGAAGCACCCGTCATTCCTGGCAGCAACAAATCCAACCCCTATGCGGCTGCCCTGATCACCAACAAGCGCCTGTCGAGCGAACAGTCAGCTAAGGACATTCGCCACTTCGAGTTTGATCTTAGCGACAGCGGTCTCAAGTATGAAGCCGGTGACGCGCTTGGCGTGATTCCGGTCAACGAACCGTCGCTGGTTAACCTGCTGCTTACGCAGTTAAACGCCGATTATCAGACGCCGGTGCCGGGTTTCGACAGAAGTCTGGGCGACCTGCTGACCTACCAGTTTGAAATTTCTGAGCCATCACGCAAGCTGATTGAGTGGGTAGGACAAAATACCACCAACCAGGAGCTGCGCCATGTCCTTCAGCATGATGATAAAGATGCCCTGGGCGTCTGGCTGTGGGGCAAAGATACGCTGGATCTGCTGCAGCTTGAGCTAACGCGTAGCCTGAGCGTGACAGAGTTTGTTGCCCTGCTGCGCCCGTTGCAGCACCGTGCCTACTCCATTTCATCCAGCTCAAAAGCGCATCCTAATCAGGTGCACCTGACCATTGCCTCTGTGCGCTATCACAGCGGTGGCCGTAACCGTAGCGGTGTGTGCTCAACCTACCTGGCAGAGCGCGTGCGCCGTGGTGAAAAACCCGCGATCTTTATTTCGCCTAATAAAGCCTTCCGTGTGCCCGCCAACGGCAATGCCCCGTTGATTATGGTGGGACCGGGTACGGGCATCGCGCCGTTCCGTGCGTTTTTGCAGGAGCGTCAGGTGACAGGTGCCCAGGGCAAGAACTGGCTGTTCTTTGGCGATCAGCATCAGGAGCATGACTTCATTTATCGCGAAGAGCTCACAGCCTGGCAGGAGAGCGGTTTGCTCACGCGTCTTGATCTGGCCTTCTCGCGCGATCAGGACAAGAAAATCTATGTGCAGAACCGGATGCTGGAACAGGGCGCAGAGCTCTATGCCTGGCTACAGGAAGGGGGCTACTTCTACGTCTGTGGCGATGCATCACGCATGGCGAAAGATGTCGATAGCGCGCTGTATGAAATCGTGCGCCAGTTTGGCGGGCTGTCCAGCGAGCGAGCGGCCGACTACATCGATCAGCTGAAGAAAGAGAAACGCTACCTGCGCGACGTTTATTAATCCCTGCCGCAGAAAGCAAAAATCCGGGTAACCTGTGTTCCCGGATTTTTTTATGCCTGCTCTCTGGCAGGCAAAAACGCGCTATCTGGCAGGCAAAAAAATACCCGTCGAGGTGACGGGCATGCTGTGTTATTTCACCACACGCAGTGCGGGACGGCCACCACGTGGCGGCGGATCGTCATCGGGTGAATGATCATCATCGCTGGCATCATCAGGGCGGTCGCCGTCAATGACTGACATCACCGTTTCTTCCTGATTCTCTGGGAATTCCTGCGTCCCGCCTTCGTAGGCCGGTTCAGGTTCAAACATCGTGCCTGCACCGTTTTCACGCGCGTAGATAGCGAGTATAGCCGCCATCGGGACGTTCACCTGACGCGGAACGCCACCAAAACGTGCGTTAAACGAAACCTCATCGTTACCCAGGTCAAGATTACCGACGGCACGCGGCGCAATGTTCAATACAATCTGACCATCACGTGCATATTCCAGTGGCACCTGAACACCAGGCAGATTGATGTCGACGACCAAATGCGGTGTGAGCTGGTTATCCAGTAACCAGTCATAGAAAGCACGCAGTAAATAAGGCCGACGGGCTGTGAGTTGTGACATTTCCATAAATCAGCCCCGGGCTTGCAGGCGCATTTCACGTTCAGCTTCAGTCAGTGAAGCAAGGAAGGAGTCACGCTCAAATACGCGGTTCATATAGCCTTTCAGCTCTTTGGAGCCTGAACCGAGCAGATCGATACCCATTGACGGTAAACGCCACAGCAGCGGTGCCAGATAGCAGTCAACCAGGCTGAACTCGTCGCTCATAAAGAATGGCGTCCGTCCAAACAGAGGGGCAATCGCCAGTAACTCTTCACGCAGCTGCTTACGCGCCGCTTCAGCTTCCTGACCACTGCTGTTCTCAACCTTTCTCATCAGGCTGTACCAGTCTTGTTCGATACGGTGCATCATCAAACGGCTTTCGCCACGCGCGACGGGGTAAACAGGCATCAACGGTGGGTGTGGAAAACGCTCATCCAGATATTCCATGATGATGCGTGATTCGTACAGCGTCAGTTCGCGATCTACCAGCGTCGGCACGGTGCGGTACGGATTGAGGTCAATCAGATCCTGCGGCAGGTTATCCATTTCGACCTGCTCGATCTCTACGCTGACACCTTTCTCGGCAAGCACAATACGTACCTGATGGCTAAAAATGTCAGTAGGACCAGAAAACAGCGTCATTACCGAACGTTTGTTGGCAGCGACAGCCATGAAAACCTCCCAGTTTGTTCACAAAAAGTTACTGCGAATAGCCAACCACACGGCGACTCACCTGCTCATAGAACTCGCTCGCAATTCGCGCTAACCACCCCCGACAAATGCCAGGCGCATAACGCGCCAGCTTGCGGGCGCAAAGTGACACAGAGTTTACCAGATTTTAGGCAGCTTGTGGGTGGGGGAATGCATTTTTGCGGGCAAAATGCGAACAGTATTGTGGTTTTATGCGACAGGGCGACCTGATGCATAAAATAAAAAACCCGCCGAAGCGGGTTTTTTGCCAACTGTGTCTGCCGAAGCAGCAACAATTAACGTTTGGAGAACTGAGGACGACGACGTGCTTTACGCAGACCGACTTTCTTACGTTCAACCTGACGAGCATCACGGGTAACGAAGCCTGCTTTACGCAGTTCGCCACGCAGTGACTCATCATACTCCATCAGAGCGCGGGTGATACCATGACGGATCGCACCTGCCTGACCAGAGATACCGCCACCTTTAACGGTGACGAACAGATCGAATTTACCAACCAGGTCCAGCAGCTCAAGCGGCTGACGAACTACCATGCGGGCAGTTTCGCGACCGAAGTACTGTTCCAGAGAACGTTGGTTAATAACGATGTTACCGCTACCCGGCTTAATAAATACGCGAGCGGTAGAGCTTTTGCGGCGACCAGTGCCGTAGTTTTGAGTTTCAGCCATTGCCTTTAATCCCGATTAAATGTCAAGAACTTGCGGTTGCTGTGCCGCATGGGTGTGCTCGTTGCCTGCGTAAACTTTCAGTTTACGATACATAGCACGACCCAGCGGGCCCTTCGGCAGCATGCCTTTAACCGCGATCTCAATCACACGCTCAGGACGGCGAGCAATCATCTCTTCAAAGGTCGCCTGTTTGATACCACCGATGTGGCCGGTGTGGTGATAGTAGATCTTGTCAGTACGCTTGTTGCCGGTTACAGCAACTTTTTCAGCGTTCAGAACGATGATGTAATCACCAGTATCAACGTGCGGAGTGTATTCCGCTTTATGTTTACCACGCAGACGGCGCGCCAGTTCAGTCGCCAGGCGACCCAAGGTTTTGCCAGTTGCGTCAACAACATACCAGTCACGTTGGACGGTTTCTGGTTTAGCTGTAAAAGTTTTCATCGAAAAGCTTACCCAAATTAAGTTACACGTTGGTGAAATCCCAAACGCTTAAGTAAACGAATGAGGCTCACACGACCATTTTGACCAGCAAGCCACCCCTTCGGATAGCGTTACCGGAACGCAGAGGATTTGGGAAAAAAATCCTGTGCTGTAACGTGGGGTCGCAAGATTATAGAGAAGTCGATTACAAAAATCGAACCCTATTTTCATTTATTACGCGTAATCTCAGGGTAAATGCGCCAGCCGCAGGTACTCCTCGCTCTGCATTTCCTGCAGACGCGACAAACAGCGCTGATATTCAAATTTCAGGCGCGAGCCCTGATAAATTTCAAACAGCGAAGTTTCTGCCGCCACGACGAGTTTGACATGGCGCTCATAAAACTCGTCGACCAGTGCCAGAAAACGTCGCGCCTGATCTTCCGTTTTGTAGATCATCACCGGCACATCAAACAGCAGGACGCTGTGAAAGCGGCGCGACAGCTCAATGTAATCATGCTGGCTGCGCCCTTCTCCGCACAGCGTTTTGAAATCAATGGCAATCACCCCTTCCGCTACGCCCATCGTTGCCATTTTACGATGGTTGATTTCCAGCACCGGCGCTTCACCGCGTTTTTCGCCTGACAGCGCCTGAAACAGGCGATCCATCTCAGCGTACGTGTCAGGTGCCAGGGGGAACTTCCATAAATGTGCTGACGTCAGCGTACGCAGACGGTAATCAATACCCGCATCGACGTTCATCACCTCGCAGTGTTGCTTAATCTGCTCAATGGCAGGCAGGAAGCGTGCACGCTGCAGGCCGTTTTTATACAGGTTATCAGGCGGGATGTTCGAGGTTGCGACCAGACTGATGCCGCGCGCAAACAGCGCTTCCATCAGCGTACCCAGCAGCATGGCGTCAGTGATGTCAGAAACAAAAAACTCGTCAAAACAGAGAATATCGGTTTCAGCCTTGAAGCGGTCGGCGATGATGAGTAGCGGATCGCTGTGCCCCTGCAGTTCTGTTAGTTCTTCATGCACACGCAGCATAAAGCGGTGGAAGTGCAAACGCAGTTTGCGGTCGCCAGGAATAGACTGAAAAAACAGATCCATTACCCAGGTTTTCCCGCGGCCAACGCCGCCCCACATATACAAGCCACGAACGGGCGCTTTGGCGTGTGACGTCTCTTTTCGTACCAGCTTCGACAGACGACCTAACAACCCTGATGAGGCGGGTTCGGTGTTATGCTGACGCGCGATCAGCCCTTGCTGGATAGCATCTAAGCGGGTAATCGCTTCACGTTGTACATCGTCGGGCTTGAAATCGCCCTGTGATAGCGCCTGCTCGTAGCGGGCAAGCGGAGATGAGGTTTGCATGGTTCTCTCAGTGTCCCTGAATTTTGTCTTGTTCAAACGTCGTTTGTCGAAAAAAAGGCCGCTCTACACTAAGGCATGGCGCTCCAGAGTTCCACATCCATAAGATTAACGGGTATAGTGACTACTATTAAGTGGTGCAACGCCCTACGGAACAACGGAAATAACACGGGAGTCATTATGACCTGGGAATACGGGCTAATTGGTTTAGTGGTAGGTATTATTGTCGGCGCAGTGGCAATGCGTTTTGGCAACCGGAAGCTGCGTGAGCAGCGCAGCATGCAGTATGAACTGGATAAGACCAAGGCCGAGCTGGCAGATTATCGTCAGGAGCTGACCAATCACTTTGCGCAAAGCGCAGAGCTGCTGGATAACATGGCGCGCGATTATCGTCAGCTCTATCAGCATATGGCGAAAGGTTCCAACGATCTGCTGCCCAATATGCCTGGGGATAAAAATCCCTTTGCATGGCAACTGACCGAAGCAGAAGCCGATAACGATCAGGCACCGGTGCAGATGCCGCGTGATTATTCTGAAGGCGCCTCCGGTTTACTGCGTGGTGAACGCGCCGTCCGCGACTAAGCTTATCGGGCACAGCCACGCTGTGCCCGCTGTTTTTGCGAACCCCGGCCACAAACGGCTGTCTCATTGATTTATTCCCCCCACTTTTTGCAGCGAGAGCGTTGTAGCAATGAAAAAACAAGCACGACTGTTAAGCGCATTAGCCTTGAGTATTGGAATGAGTCTTGCCGCTGCGCCCGGCGCGATGGCGACGCTGCCCGCACAGATTCAGAGCCAGCCCCTGCCGAGCCTGGCCCCAATGCTGGAAAAAGTGTTACCTGCGGTGGTCAGTGTGCATGTTGAAGGCACGCAGTCTGATTCCCAGGCCCAGGCTCAGGATATCCCCGAGCCGCTGAAACGCTTCTTCGGCCAGTTGCCTGGCGGCGGACCAGCCCAGCCTCAACCCTTTGAGGGACTGGGTTCCGGTGTCATCATTGATGCCGCCAAGGGCTACGTTCTGACCAACAATCACGTGGTCAATGGTGCTGACAAAATCAACGTTCAGCTCGGCGACGGCAGTGAATATGATGCCAAACTCATTGGTCACGATGAGCAGACCGATATTGCCCTGATTCAGATTCAGGGCGCGAAAAACCTGACACAGATAAAAGTGGCCGATTCTGATCAACTCAAAGTCGGCGACTTTGCCGTTGCCATTGGTAATCCCTTTGGCCTGGGTCAGACGGCAACCTCAGGGATTATCTCAGCGCTGGGCCGCAGTGGCCTGAATCTCGAAGGGCTGGAAAACTTTATTCAGACCGACGCCGCCATTAACCGGGGCAACTCGGGTGGCGCACTGGTTAACCTGAACGGCGAGCTGATCGGCATTAATACCGCCATTCTGGCCTCCAGCGGCGGCAATATCGGTATTGGCTTTGCTATTCCCAGCGATATGGCAATGAACCTGGCACAGCAGCTGATTAAGTACGGCGAAGTGAAACGGGGTCAGTTGGGGATTAAAGGCACTGAGATGACCGCAGATATCGCCAAGGCGTTTAACGTGGACGCTCAGCGTGGCGCATTCGTCTCTGAAGTGCTGCCGCAGTCTGCTGCCCAAAAAGCCGGTATCAAGTCGGGCGATATCATCGTTTCGGTCAACGACAAACCGATCACCAGCTTCGCAGAACTGCGGGTGAAAATCGGCACAACGGCACCGGGCGAGAAAGTTAAGCTTGGCCTGTTGCGTGAAGGGAAACCGGTGAGCGTCGATGTCACCCTTGAGCAAAGTGCCCAGACGACAGCCAGCGCACAGCTGCTTTCTCCGGCACTGCAAGGCGCAACGCTGAGCGACGGTCAGACCAAGACCGGCGATAAAGGCGTGAAAATTGATGCCATCGAAAAAGGGACGCCCGCCGAGCAGGTCGGTCTGCAAAAAGATGACGTTATCATTGGAGTCAACCGCACGCGGGTTCAGAACATTGCCGAAATGCGCAAGGTGCTGGAAGCCAAACCACCGGTGATGGCACTGAATGTGGTACGCGGTGAAGAAAGTATCTATCTGTTATTGAGATAAACCACGCATTACGGCGGACACAAGCGCGTGTGTGTCCGCCGCTCTCATGTTATTCTCCCCAGCGTTCTCCCCTGACGTGATTTAACACCATGTTTCTTAAACTCTTGCGTTCAGTGGTGTTGGGACTGATTGTTGCGGGCATCTTGCTCGTGGCGCTGCCCGCACTGCGTTTGGGCAGTGCTGCCCTGTATAGTCAAAATGACAGTAACGACGAAACGCCCTTTGGCTTTAATCAAGGGGTGAGGCGTGCCGTGCCTGCCGTTGTGAACGTTTACAACCGCAGCGCACATGGGAACAACAACCACGGTATCACCACGCTGGGTTCGGGCGTGATTATGAATACCAAGGGCTACATCCTGACCAACAAGCACGTCATCAACAATGCCGATCAGATAATCGTCGCCCTGCAGGATGGCCGCTTTTTTGAAGCCACTCTGGTCGGTTCAGATGCCATGACCGATTTGGCCGTGTTGAAAATTACCGCTTCTAATCTGCCGGTTATCCCCATTAATCCCAAACGCGTCGCGCATATTGGCGATGTGGTGATGGCTATCGGCAATCCCTACAACCTGGGACAAACGGTTACCCAAGGCATTATCAGTGCGACAGGCCGTGTTGGGCTTAGCTCTTCAGGCCGCCAGAACTTCCTGCAAACCGATGCCTCCATCAATCAGGGGAATTCAGGCGGTGCGCTGATCAACTCCCTGGGCGAACTTATGGGCATTAACACCCTGACGTTCGATAAAAGCAGCGATGGCGAAACGCCAGAGGGGATCGGTTTTGCTATTCCCACGCCGCTGGCGTCCAAAATCATGGATAAGCTGATCCGCGATGGTCGGGTGATACGCGGCTATATCGGGATCACCGCCCGAGAGGTGCCGCCGTTACACGGTCAGGGCAACAGTCTTGATCGGGTTCAGGGCATTATCGTCAGCGTGGTTACCCCCGGCGGGCCTGCTGAGAAAGCCGGTATTCAGGCAAATGATGTGCTGCTGAGCGTAGACGGTAAACCGGCTATATCGGCACAGGAAACCATGGACCAGGTTGCTGAAATTCGCCCCGGATCGGTAGTTGATGTCCAGGTGCTGCGCAATGACAAGAAGCTGACGCTGCCGGTAACGATTCTGGAGTTTCCCGATAACAGTCAGTAGGTCAGGTAAGCCGGCGCCCGGCGCAATGCGGTGAAGGGCAATCCTGGCCCTCCTGGTGTTCTGCCTGCGCGGCGCGGCTTTTCAGCTGCGCCGGTTTTCAGGGCTGGGGCGGCAAGACTTAGCAGCGGTCTACCGGAAACGCGATCACCTCAGACAGCGATTCTGCGTTCAGTGCCAGCATGATCAAACGATCCACACCCAGAGCGACGCCAGAACTGGCCGGCATACCGTGTTCCAGCGCGGCCAGCAGGTAGGTATCAATGGGATGTTGCGGCAGACCGCGCGCCGCACGCCGACGGTTATCCTGTTCAAAGCGCTGACGCTGTTCACGGCTGTCGGTGAGTTCACGGAAACCATTCGCCAGCTCAATACCTTTGTAGTAAACCTCAAAGCGTTCAGCCACCCGATGATCTTCGGTGCTGATCTCCGCTAATGCCGCCTGGCTGGCCGGAAAGTGATAGATAAAGCACGGCTTGTCCTGGCCAATTTTGGGTTCCACGCCCAGCATAAACAGCAGCATCAGCAAGGTATCGCGATCGTCTTCCCGGCTCGCCAGCTCGCCCTCACCCAGTTTTTCCGCCGCTTCGCGCAGCTGCGCTTTGTCAGCGGAAAGCGGGTCCAGCTCAAGGTGGCGAATAAAGGCCTGCTGATAAGAGAGCGACTCTGCGCTGTCACACTCCAGCACCTGCTGCAGCAGATCATCAACTTCATTCATCAACCGGTACATATCATAGTGGGGGCGATACCACTCCAGCATGGTGAACTCAGGGTTGTGATACCGTCCGGCCTCTTCATTGCGGAAGCTGCGGCCCATTTGATAGATGGGTCCACTCCCGGCAGCCAGCAGGCGTTTCATGTGGTATTCCGGGCTGGTCATCAGCCAGAGGTCGCGGCCTTCGGACATGCCAGGCCCGACAAAGCGCGTCTGGAAGGGCACCAGATGGATGTCAGTTATTGTGGCCTGACTCATCGCTGGCGTGTCGACTTCCAGTACGCCACGATCGGCGAAGAAACGACGTACTTCAGCAATGATGGCTGCGCGTTTAATTAAATTGGCAATGGAAGCGCCAGGTTGCCAGCTTGCCGTTTCACTCATGGTGATGACTCCAGATACAAATAAGGGAGGGAAGTCTACTCGCAATGTGGGTGGCAAACAATCGTGGCGCAAACCTGTCCAGGAAACGGCGGGGGTTCTATAATTAACAGGCTAAATCACAAAGGAATCTTTTTATGTCTCCATGGAAAACATTGGTCGCCAGCGTAAGTGCATTTCTGTCTGTTGCCTGCTCAACTACCCCGCCGAAAAACGTTACCGTCATTGAAAACTTCGACAGCCAGCGTTACCTCGGTCAGTGGTACGAGATCGCCCGGCTGGATCATGGCTTTGAACGCGGCCTGGAACAGGTCACGGCAAATTACAGCCCGCGTGAGGATGGCGGTCTGAAAGTTGTTAATCGCGGCTATAACGTCAAAAAACAGCGTTGGCAGGAAAGCGTAGGCAAAGCTTACTTTACTGGCGACAAGCAGCGTGCGGCGCTGAAGGTCTCGTTCTTTGGTCCATTTTACGGTGGCTACAACGTGATAGCGCTGGATTCCGACTACCAATATGCGCTGGTATGCGGCCCTAACCGCCACTATCTGTGGATTCTGTCACGGACGCCGCAGTTGGATGAAGGCGTGAAACAAAAGCTGGTGCAGCAGGCACGCCAGGCCGGTTTCCCGGTTGATGAGCTGATTTGGGTTAAGCAGGGATAAAAGAAAGCCGGTACGAAAAGGTTCGTACCGGTTTTTTCATTTACTGCGCACTGCGCTGAATCGCGTGGCCGCCCGCTTCAACGTCTTCGCCGACGCCGCGCGTGGTGTTGCAGCCAGAAAGCAGTGCAGAGAACATCATCACAGAGAAAATCGCAACAATACTTTTCTTTAACATATCCATATCCTTTTTGATTGCATTATAAGTACAGCTTTTAAAGCATAGACTGATTACGCAACGCCGCGAGCCTGAGCTGCGGAAAAAGGAAACGTGGATAAGTTATTTAGCCGCGCGAGAGATAGCGCCGCCCAAGTGAGAAACATCTTCGCCAAAACCGTGGAAGGTGTTACAGGCGCTTAGTCCAGAAGTGACAAGCAACGCCAACGCGATAAGTTTTGCCCGTTTTTTCATGGTGAACTCACTCAAGAAAAAGGCGCATCAGAGAATGCGCCTTTCATGTTTATTTTACGCGTGACACGTATTCGCCAGAGCGGGTGTCAACTTTCACCACCTCACCAATCTGCACGAACAATGGCACTTTAATGACTGCACCCGTTGACAGTGTCGCTGGCTTGCCGCCTGTACCTGCGGTATCACCTTTCAGGCCTGGGTCGGTTTCAATGACTTCTGCCTCAACAAAGTTTGGTGGCTGAACCGCAATCGGTTTATCGTTCCATAAGGTTACGATACACTCCGCGTTGTCCTGCAACCACTTCTGTACTTCGTCCAGCACTTTTGCTTCAACCTGATACTGCTCAAAGCTTTCAGGGTGCATGAAGTAGTAGAAATCACCGTCGTTGTAAGAATACTGCAGCGTCATATCCTTCACGTCTGCGCCTTCGGCAGAATCCGTTGATTTGAAGGTTTTTTCAACGCGTGAACCGGTCAGCAGACGACGCATTTTTACACGTGCAAACGCCTGACCTTTACCCGGCTTAACGAACTCGCTTGATTCGATGGCATAAGGTTCGCCTTCGAACATGATTTTAAGACCGGGACGGAAATCGTTGCTAAGATAAGTCGCCATAAAGGCCCTCTGTAGATATTAACTGGTAATAGCCAAAAAAATGGCACACATTGTAACCCTAAATTCCCCTTCCAGAGAAGATTGGTTGCAGCAACTTGCTGATGTTGTCACTGATCCTCATGAATTACTGCAACTTTTAGCGCTCGACCATCATCCGGATCTGGCTGCTGGCAGTGACGCACGCCGACTTTTTGCGCTGCGCGTGCCGCGCGCCTTTATCCAACGGATGAAAAAAGGCGATGCACGGGACCCGCTCCTGCTACAGGTACTGACCAGCCGTCAGGAGTTTATCGACGCGCCAGGTTATAGCACCGATCCACTCGATGAACAAAATAGCGTGGTGCCGGGATTACTGCACAAATATAACAATCGTGCCTTGCTGTTGGTCAAAGGCGGCTGCGCCGTGAACTGCCGTTACTGCTTTCGCCGTCATTTTCCTTACCAGGATAATCAGGGCAACAAGCGTAACTGGCAGGCCGCGCTGGATTATATTGCCGCTCATCCGGAACTGGATGAGATTATCTTTTCCGGCGGCGATCCCTTAATGGCAAAAGATCATGAGCTGGCCTGGCTCATTGACGCGCTGGCCGCTATCCCGCATCTGAAACGGCTACGTATTCACAGCCGACTGCCGGTGGTGATTCCGGATCGCATCACGGCAACGCTGTGTCAGATGCTGGCTGAGACGCGGCTTCAGGTATTGATGGTAACCCATATCAACCACGCCCGTGAGATTGATGAGGCACTCTGCGATGCCATGCTGCGCCTGAAACGTGCTGGCGTTACGCTGCTTAATCAGAGCGTGCTGCTGCGCGGCGTGAATGATGAGGCGCAAACCCTGGCGGCGCTGAGCAATGCGCTGTTCAATGCCGGCATTCTGCCCTACTACCTGCATGTGCTGGACAAGGTGCAGGGCGCGGCGCATTTCTATGTTTCCGATGAGGAAGCCCGCGCGCTGATGCGCGGCCTGTTGCCCTTAGTCTCCGGTTATCTGGTGCCTAAGCTGGCACGAGAAATCGGCGGCGAGCCGAGCAAAACGCCGCTGGATTTACAGCTTCGTCAGGAATAAAAACGCAGTCGCCTGGGCGGTCAATCATGCATGCTCATGGCCGCCCGGACAGACCACGCACGCGGAAGGTCGCGTCCGGCATCCGCTGGCACATCACAGGTCGTGAATACGGCGACCACACATCAGCCATAAAAAAACGACCGGCTCGCAGGCCGGTCGTCTCAAAAAACTCTGCTTATTCAGCGGACAATCAGTTAGGGCACTTATAAACCTGGCCAGTCATTTTGCTGTCGAGTGGTGCAAAGGCTGACAGCAGATTTTGTGTCGGGCTGGTCGCACCATAAATGACATTGCCGCCCATCTCTGCTGCACGGTTACGCAGGTCGTTAGCTGCACCACGCAGTGCGCTGGTTTCACCACCGGCTCCGCTTAACCAGTTACTTTGCGAGCCGGTCAGGCTACCCAGAAGCTGACATTGTTTGCCAGGTTGCTGGTCGGTAAAGGTGACGCGCTGACCAGCAGAAGTCAGGTCGGTAGAGCTGCTGCAGCCTGTAAGCAATAACGCACCAGCCGTAAGACCGAGCAAGAGGTTAATACGCATTATAATCCCCATTTATTATCATCAGTGTCGGATGGCAGCGTAGCAGAAAAACACGCATTTTTTCTGAACATTCATTGCCCTAATCCGTGCCAACGTCACCGTTGCGCCACTACTTATACCTTTTCCTCAGCAAAAGAAAAACCCCCGACCGTTTCCGATCGGGGGTTCTTATGACGCAAGCGTCAGGGCAATTACATCATGCCGCCCATACCGCCCATGCCACCCATACCGCCAGCGCCTGCACCTAAGTCTGGTGCATCGCCTTTCGGCAGGTCAGTGACCATACATTCGGTGGTGATCATCAGGCCAGCAACCGACGCCGCGTACTGCAGAGCAGAGCGAGTCACTTTGGTTGGGTCCAGAATACCGAAGTCGATCATGTTGCCGTATTCTTCAGTCTGCGCGTTATAACCGTAGTTACCGTCGCCTGCTTTCACGTTGTTTGCTACAACAGAAGGCTCTTCGCCGGCGTTAGATACGATTTGACGCAGTGGTGATTCCATTGCGCGCAGCGCAACTTTGATACCCACGTTCTGGTCTTCGTTCTGACCACGCAGCTCGGTCAGCAGTGCTGCAACGCGAACCAGCGCCACGCCACCACCCGCAACCACGCCTTCTTCTACCGCAGCACGGGTTGCGTGCAGGGCATCTTCAACGCGGGCTTTTTTCTCTTTCATTTCAACTTCAGTTGCTGCGCCCACTTTCAGTACGGCAACACCGCCTGCCAGTTTCGCGACGCGCTCCTGCAGTTTTTCTTTGTCGTAGTCAGACGTGGCTTCTTCGATCTGCTGACGAATCTGGGTTACGCGGCCCTGAATAGTAGCCTCTTCACCTACGCCATCAATGATGGTGGTGGTGTCTTTGTTGATCACCACACGCTTCGCCTGACCCAGATCTTCCAGGGCTGCTTTCTCCAGTTCCATACCGATCTCTTCAGAGATAACGGTACCACCGGTCAGGATAGCGATATCCTGCAGCATGGCTTTACGACGGTCGCCGAAGCCAGGCGCTTTAACCGCAGCCACTTTCACGATACCGCGCATGGTGTTAACCACCAGGGTCGCCAGCGCTTCGCCTTCGACGTCTTCCGCGATGATCAGCAGAGGTTTGCCGGCTTTCGCAACGGCTTCCAGCACTGGCAGCATTTCACGGATGTTAGAAATTTTCTTGTCAGCCAGCAGGATGAACGGTGATTCCAGCTCAATTGCGCCCGTCTCTGGCTTGTTGATGAAGTAAGGAGACAGGTAGCCGCGATCGAACTGCATACCTTCAACCACGTCCAGCTCGTCCTGCAGACCGGTGCCTTCTTCAACGGTGATAACGCCTTCTTTGCCCACTTTTTCCATTGCCTGAGCAATCAGTGTACCCACGGTTTCATCGGAGTTCGCAGAGATGGTACCAACCTGAGCAATGGCTTTAGAGTCTGAGCAAGGCACAGACAGTTTTTTCAGTTCTTCAACCGCAGCGATAACCGCCTGGTCGATACCGCGCTTCAGATCCATCGGGTTCATGCCCGCCGCAACGGCTTTCAGGCCTTCGGTGATGATGGACTGCGCCAGAACGGTTGCAGTGGTGGTACCGTCGCCCGCAGCGTCGTTCGCTTTAGAGGCCACTTCTTTCACCATCTGTGCGCCCATGTTTTCGAACTTGTCTTCCAGCTCGATTTCACGCGCAACAGAGACACCATCTTTAGTGATGGTCGGTGCACCAAAAGATTTATCCAGAACCACGTTACGGCCTTTCGGGCCCAGGGTAACTTTTACTGCATCTGCCAGTACGTTCACGCCACGCAACATTTTTACGCGTGCGTCATTACCGAATTTTACGTCTTTAGCTGCCATTTCAAATTTCCCTTAAATTCGTTTCGTTCAGTGAATTACGCGTAAAACTTACGCTTCAACAATCGCCAGAATGTCGCTTTCAGAGATGATCAGGACTTCTTCGTTGTCGATTTTTTCAGTTTTGGCACCGTAGCCTTCGCTGAAGATCACTACGTCACCAACTTGTACGTCCAGCGGCTTCACTTCGCCACTTTCAAGGATACGGCCTTTGCCCACAGCCAGAACTTCACCACGAGTGGATTTGCCTGCTGCAGAACCGGTCAGCACAATGCCACCCGCTGACTTAGCTTCAACTTCTTTACGCTTCACGATGACACGATCGTGTAATGGACGAATTTTCATTTGATAGCTCTCCTTTGAGAAGTCCAATCATTCATTTTTGGGTTGAATACCGGGCTGTGTGGCTTCCGGCCTCGTGACCAGAGAGATAGGGCCGCGACCTGACACTTTCAAGGGGGCAACCCACAAATTTTTTTAGTCTGATGGCACAACTGGCGACTTTTTAGACAAACCAGGCGAACTGGCTAAAAGACAAACAAAAAGCGCGACCTGAGGTCGCGCCTGAGAGGCAGAGATTAACGATCTTTAGGATCGTCATGATGTTCAAGACGATCGCTGTCTTTGCGTTCGAACTCGCCGTCCATCGTGTAACCACTGTCAGGGCCTGCACCGGGTCCACGCCAGACGCGCAGATGCGGCATCAATTTTAACGTCAGGTGTTTCTGCACCGGCGGCAGTAACAGCAGCAAGCCCAGCAGGTCGGTAAAGAAACCTGGCAGCAGCAGCAGGAAACCGGCAATGATCAGCGAAACGCTTTTCACCATTTCCTGCGCCGGGCTTTCGTTACGCGCCAGCTTCTCCTGCATCAGCATAAAGTTTTTCATGCCCTGGTTTTTAACCAAAGACACGCCAATGCATGAGGTGAAAACCACCAGCAGCATAGTGAGCAGCACGCCGAGGACGTGTGCAACCTGAATGAAAAGCGAGATCTCAATCCAGGCCAGTACGAAAAAGATCACTAACGGTAACCAGCGCACCGGATTCTCCTGTGAGTCAGGCTGCCCGGTTGATCGCCCGGCAGCGTGTAAATTCATGATGACAAGATACAGAGATGGTCATTAAGGCCGCCCATTTCAACCACATCAGGCAAATTTTTGCTTCAGGGTTAAATTTGTGAGCGATTTCACATATTGTTAACGTAACGATGCCAGTAAGGTGATCTCTGTTCGCGCTTTTGGGCTGGGTCAGAATAGGATCGTGCTCACCCGCCTGAATACGGATAAAATAGCGGTTCTGGCGCTTCCCCACAAAACAAACACATCATCTGCGATGGTTAGCAGTGACAACAAGAAGGTTATCATGGCGAACAACATTCGTATCGAAGAAGACCTGTTAGGCATGCGCGAAGTTCCGGCGGATGCTTATTATGGCGTTCATACTTTGCGTGCGATTGAGAACTTTTACATCAGCAACAGCAAAATCAGCGATATTCCTGAGTTTGTTCGCGGCATGGTGATGGTGAAAAAAGCAGCGGCAATGGCTAACAAAGAGCTACAAACCCTGCCGCGGGATATCGCCAACATCATTATTCAGGCCTGCGATGAAGTGCTGGACAAAGGTCGCTGCATGGACCAGTTTCCGGTCGATGTGTATCAGGGCGGTGCGGGCACCTCGGTGAATATGAATACCAATGAGGTGCTGGCGAATATTGGCCTGGAGCTGATGGGGCATCAGAAAGGCGAATACCAGTACCTGAATCCAAACGATCACGTTAATAAATGTCAGTCTACCAATGATGCTTACCCGACCGGCTTTCGCATCGCGGTTTACAGCTCCCTGTTGAAACTGCTCGACGGCATCAGTCAGTTAGCCGAGGGCTTCCAGCGTAAAGCTGACGAATTCCAGACCATCTTAAAAATGGGCCGAACGCAGTTACAGGATGCCGTTCCTATGACGCTCGGCCAGGAATTCCACGCATTTAGCGTGCTGCTAAATGAAGAGACCAAGAGCATTTTGCGTACCGGCGAACTGCTTCTGGAGGTTAACCTGGGGGCGACCGCCATCGGTACACGCCTGAATACGCCAGATGGCTACCAACAGTTAGCCGTGCAGAAACTGGCCGAGGTCAGTAACCTGGCGGTGGTGCCAGCGGAAGATCTGATAGAGGCCACCTCCGACTGCGGTGCCTACGTTATGGTGCACTCGTCCCTGAAGCGCCTGGCGGTGAAACTCTCTAAAATCTGTAATGACCTGCGCCTGCTCTCTTCTGGCCCGCGCGCCGGACTCAATGAAATCAACCTCCCGGAGCTGCAGGCCGGTTCCTCTATCATGCCTGCCAAAGTGAATCCGGTCGTGCCTGAGGTGGTGAACCAAGTGTGCTTTAAGGTGATCGGCAACGATACAACGGTCACGATGGCCTCCGAAGCCGGCCAGCTGCAGCTTAACGTGATGGAGCCGGTGATTGGCCAGGCGCTGTTTGAATCGGTCAGCATCCTGACCAACGCCTGTTACAACCTGCTGGAAAAATGCATCAACGGCATCACGGCCAACAAAGCGGTCTGTGAAGCCTACGTGTTTAACTCCATTGGTATTGTCACCTACCTGAACCCGTACATTGGTCACCATAATGGCGACATCGTCGGCAAAATTTGCGCCGAAACCGGTAAAAGCGTGCGCGAGGTGGTTCTGGAGCGCGGCTTGCTTACCGAAAGCGAGCTGGACGATATTTTCTCCGTGCAGAACCTGATGTATCCGGTTTACAAAGCCAAACGTTATACCGATGAAAACGAACAATAAGGCTTAATTGCACTTACTGATGTAAAAGGCACATCGTAATCAAAACGATGTGCCTTTTTGTTTGTTAAAAGGATGAGTTTGCTCGTCGACTCATCACAATTTCGGGAGTGGCACATGTTCTTGGTTGAGCTGTTTATCGTCTTGCTGGCGATTTGGCTGGGCGCGCGCCTTGGCGGTATCGGCATTGGGTTTGCCGGCGGCATGGGCGTGCTGATCCTGACGCTGGGTTTTGGTATGAAGCCGGGGGTTATCCCCTTTGATGTAATCGAAATTATCATGGCCGTCATCGCCGCGATTGCAGCCATGCAGGTGGCGGGCGGGATGGATTATCTGGTCAGCCTTGCCGAGCGGTTACTGCGCCGTCATCCCCGTTATGTCACTTTTCTTGCGCCACTGGTGACCTATATGATGACGCTGCTGGCTGGCACCGGTCACACTGCATTCTCCACCTTACCCGTCATTGCCGAAGTGGCGAAGGAACAAGGCGTCCGCCCTTCCCGGCCTTTATCAATTGCGGTTGTCGCCTCTCAGGTCGCGATTACCGCCTCCCCCATTTCCGCTGCAGTGGTGTTCTTTGCCACGCTGCTGGAACCGCGTGGGGTGAGCTATATCATGCTGCTGGCGATTGCCATTCCGGCCACCATGGTTGGGCTGTTTCTTGCCGCCCTGGTGACCAACTTCCTGGGTAAAGAGCTGAAAGATGATGAGGTCTATCAGGCGCGACTGGCTAAAGGCGAAGTGACGCTGCGCGGTGCCACGGTTTACCAGGCGAAGCCCGGGGCCAAAAAATCGGTCCTGCTCTTTCTGGTCGGTATTGCCGCCGTGGTGATTTACGCCACCGTCACCAGCGAAAGCGTCCACCTGATCGCTAACCCGCCGCTGCCGCGCAATGAGGCGATCGTCGTGTTTATGCTCACCATTGCTACGCTGATCAGTCTGACCTGCAAAATTGATACCGGTGCTATCCTCAGCGCCAGCACCTTCAAGTCCGGCATGAGTGCCTGTATCTGTGTGATGGGCGTAGCCTGGCTTGGCGATACCTTTGTGAAAGCCCATCTGACAGATATTCAAATGCTGGCGGGCGACACGCTAAAAACCTACCCATGGATGCTGGCGCTGGTGCTGTTCTTCTCTTCCATGCTGCTCTATTCGCAGGCGGCCACCGCAAAAGCCCTGCTGCCCGCCGCGTTAGCGCTTGGCGTGACACCGCTGACGGCTATCGCCTCTTTTGCCGCCGTTTCTGCGCTGTTTGTCTTACCCACCTATCCCACGCTGTTAGCCGCTGTCGAGATGGATGATACCGGTTCGACCCGAATCGGTAAGTTTGTGTTCAATCATGCCTTTATTATTCCGGGCGTGCTGGCTATCACTTTGTCCGTCATGTGTGGCTTTATCTTTGGTGGGCTATTGCTGTAATCACAGCGGCGCGGTGAACGTGCTACTATCGGCGTTATTTCCAGGAGATTCCTCATGATGAACGCCGTAGTCATCCTCTGTACTGCCCCGGATCAGGCCTGTGCGCAACAGTTGGCAACCCTGGCGCTTCAGGCCAGGTTAGCCGCCTGTGTCACCCTCTTACCCGGAGCGACCTCCTGTTACATCTGGCAGGGCCAACTGGAGCAGACCAGCGAAGTTCAGATGTTACTCAAATGCGACACTGCGCATCAGCAGGCCCTGATCGACCTGCTCAAGCACGCGCATCCTTACGATGTACCAGAGCTGCTGGTACTGCCGGTTCAACATGGAGACAGTGAATACTTGTCATGGCTGCACGCATCTCTCGCTTAATCACCCTGGTCCTGGCGCTGTTTATCTGCCTGCAGGCGCAGGCTGACCTGTTTGCCCCAAAAACCACCAGCCGCTTTCTGCCCGTTGATCAGGCTTTTGCCTTTGATTTCGATCAGCACGACTCGCAGCTTAATCTGCACTGGAAAGTCAAAGACGGCTATTACCTTTATCGCCAGCAAATCAAGGTCGTCCCCCATGATGCCCGCATTGCGCCCTTAGCCCTGCCCGCGGGCCAGCCGCATGAAGACGAATTTTTTGGCAAAAGCGAGATTTATCCCCAGGATCTGAGCGTGCCCGTCATGCTGCAGCAGGCGGCGCAAGGGGCGACCCTCAGCGTGACTTATCAAGGCTGTGCCGCCGCAGGCTTCTGTTATCCACCCGAAACCCGCAGCATTCCCCTTTCGCCCGTAGCTGCCACCGCCAGTGCGCCAGCCGTTAAGTCTGTAAGCGCCAGTAGTCCTTTGCCCTTTTCACCCCTGTGGGCGCTGCTGATTGGTATCGGCGTTGCCTTTACGCCGTGCGTATTGCCGATGTATCCACTGATCTCTGGCATCATCCTTGGCGGTAAGCGTCACTATTCGCTGGGCAGGCTGTTTGCACTGGCCATGGTCTATGTGCAGGGGATGGCGCTCACTTATACCGTGCTGGGTGTGATCGTGGCGGCGGCTGGCCTGCGTTTTCAGGCGGCCTTACAGCATCCTTATGTGCTTATCAGCTTATCGGTGCTGTTTATTCTGTTAGCCCTGTCGATGTTTGGCCTTTTCTCGCTTCAGCTCCCCGCCAGCGTACAAACCCGACTGACACTGTGGAGCAACCGTCAGCAGGGCGGCTCACTGCCGGGCGTTTTCCTGATGGGCGCGCTGGCAGGCTTAATCTGTTCGCCCTGCACCACCGCGCCACTCAGCGCCATTCTGCTGTATATCGCCCAGAGCGGTAATCTACTGGCCGGTGCTGGCACCCTGTGGCTGTATGCTGTCGGTATGGGATTACCGCTGATCGCCGTGACGCTGTTTGGTAATCGCTTCCTCCCCAAAAGCGGCCCCTGGATGCAGACCATCAAAGAAGGGTTTGGCTTTGTCATTCTCGCGCTGCCGATCTTCCTGCTGGAGCGGATACTCGGCGATCTATGGGGCGTGCGTTTGTGGAGCCTGCTGGGCGTGGCGTTCTTTGCGTGGGCATTTAGTGCCAGCTTACGCGCCAGCGGCGGTAAATGGCGCGTGGTACAAATTATTATGCTGGCCGCCGCGCTGATCAGCGCCCGCCCGTTGCAGGACTGGGCTTTCGGCAGCGGCGCGCCGCAGCAAAACATCGCACACCTTCCCTTTCAGTCTGTTCAAACCGTTGAACAGGTAGACCAGGCCCTGCAGCAAGCACAGGGGCGCATCACCATGGTGGATCTCTATGCGGACTGGTGCGTGGCCTGTAAAGAGTTTGAGAAATACACCTTTAGCGACAGCGCGGTTCGTGACAGTCTGAACAATGTGCAGTTGTTGCAGGCTAACGTCACGGCGAACACAACCACCGATAATGCGCTGTTGCAGCACCTGAACGTGCTAGGGTTACCCACGATTCTGTTCTTTGATGCGCAAGGAAAAGAGATTCCGGGATCGCGTATCACTGGCTTCCTGAAGGCAGATGATTTTCGTGCGCATTTGCAGAAATTGCGTGAGTAAACAAAACTGGAACCAGGACCCAGTCTGTTGATCAAAACAGGCCTGAATACCAGAGGAAAACGATTTGCAACGTGAACAGATACTCGACCATGCATTAAACGTACTTGAGCAAAATGGTCTGGCGGCCACGTCATCGCTGAAAATCCTGGCCGATGATATGCAGCTCAGCCTGACGCAGCTTGAGCAATTCTGGCCCGATCGTGACGCGCTGCTCTACGATGCATTGCAGTTTCACGCCCAGCAGATTGCACAGTGGCGTCATGACATTTTGCAGAATGACGCCCTGCGCCCGGACCAGAAGCTGATGGCTCGCTATGAAGGATTAAACGAGCAGGTCAGCAAGGGCCGCTTTCCAGGCTGCCTGTTTATCGCCGCCTGCAGTTTTTATCCTCAGCCCGACCAGCCCATCCATCAACTGGCAGAAAAGCAGAAGCGCGCCTCATGGCAATTTACGCATAGCATCTTGACCTCGCTTGGCCTGGATAACCCCAGTATGGTTGCCGATCAGATGGAGCTGATCCTCGAAGGCTGCCTGAGCAAACTGCTGGTTAAACGTAACGTGCAGGACGTTGACGTGGCTAAACGCCTGGCGGAAGACGTATTGAGCATCGCTCTCTGCCGTAAAAACGGCGCGCTGGCCTGAGTTTTTGCCTCTTTGACTGAAATTCAGGCAATCAGTCACGTTTTACGTGGTTTTTTTATCAAAGCCGTTGACGGCCTGCGGCCTTTACGGTTTAATGCGCCCCGTTGCCCGAATAGCTCAGTCGGTAGAGCAGGGGATTGAAAATCCCCGTGTCCCTGGTTCGATTCCGGGTTCGGGCACCACAAATTTGAAACCCTCGCTTCGGCGGGGGTTTTTGCGTTTTGGGGCTTTTAAAGCTGCGCCTCAGTGGGTGAGTAAACTCGATTTAGGTGATGGTAAGGTTTTTGATTTCCAGGTTTGGGGTGATTGTCGAGATTTCTACGAAAGGATGCACGGAGCAGATGGGCGGTGATAGCACTGATGAGCAATGCCCCGATCGCCAGGAGCAACAAGCAGGTTCGGGGTAGGTAAACTCGTACTAAATTCCAGAAATGCATTAATGGGGATCGCTGTAAGAGAGAACGACATAATGAGACATGCATTGTTAGGCATCGTAATGAAAGGAGGCCAACGGCACATGTACGGCTCTCACAGGTAACAGATCAGGGTGAGAATGACGCAACCGCGCACGCCTGGCAGCAGTAAAATCTTGATGAATTTCTGAAAATAAAAGCAGATTTTTTCTGGCGAAAAGCGCGTCGGCTGGGCGATGATTAACTACACAATGCACTTACAGGTGGAGCTGATGTCGCATGGACACGACCGAACAGCTGGGCGGGAAGTATTACTTTGATGGTATGAGTGTGGATAAAGAAGAGTTGCTGATGTGGCTTATTCTTGACGAGTTCACTAAAACCTTCAGCAACATCACGGATCTTCTCGCCGTGGCCTCAATGCTTGCCAGCCTGCCATTTATTCCTGTCTCAGGAAAACTGGGTGCGAAGACGTCCACGACTGGCACCAGCCCTCTCTCAATATCAATGCGCAAACTAATCAGAAAACGATTTGCGAAAAAGCGCAGGACGCTGACTATCGGTAGCATGATACGGGGGAGATGGGCCTACACGACGAGCGTTGGCGCTTACGTTGGTCGCTGGGTACCCTGGGTAGGTGCCGTTATTACTGCCCGTGACATCTACATCATTACGAATAACGTCATACATCGCTACCGACTGATAACGGGTGAAAAGGATTAAGCTCATGGAAACTTCAGTTCAGGTCAGAAACCTGCTTAAAAAATACTTCTGGGAAATGGCAGATGATGTCTCACTGAGTACAGGGAATCAGATGGTGCTGCCTGAAGAGGCCGCTGATTTTATTGAAGAGTACGCAGAGAAGTTTGGCGTCGACATGACCCATTTTGAGTTCAGGAAATACTTTCCTAACGAGGGCATACGCTTCCTGCCTAATGCCATACTGCCTAAATTCATGCGTACCGACCATCATGAACCTGCCGCTCTTACCGTCAGAATGCTGATTGAGTCGGCTGAAGCCGGACGCTGGCTTTTCCCCTAAACGATACGATGACCTATAAAGTTAAGTCTGGGATAAATGAATGACATTAATTCTGCGCGAAGCAAGACATTCTGATGCTTCGATCCTGAACGAGCTGGGTGTCAGAACATACACCCAACATTTTGAGCAGTACTGGACCCACAGAGATGAACTGGATGAATTCCTTAAGCAGGAATATTCGTTACAGGTGATCGAAAGCAGCCTTAACGATCCTTCTGCTGGCTGGTATGTAGTCGAGACTTCGGCTCCGATTGGATTTGTTAAAGTTATATGGCGATGCAATATTCCGGACACACCTATACACGGTACTCTTCTGAAAAAACTCTATCTTTTAGAAGGCACGACCGGGAAAAACTACGGCCAACTTATATTGAATAACGTTGCTGAGATGGCAAAAGAAAGAGGGAGTAATTTTCTGTGGCTCGAAGTACTTAAAGAAAACACCAGAGCGCGTGGTTTTTATGAAAAACAGGGGATGACCTTTATCAGAAATAATTTCTATAACACTGCTACGCAACATGTCACTGTGCATGTTCTCGGCAAAAACCTTTAAATCCCCCTGAACGCCTAAAAAAGGCCTGCAGCAGCGCAGACTCTCCGGGCACATTTCCGTAAGTACACATCTACGTTTAGAGGGACTTCTTAAAGGGCGCCGTCACTACAGCCAGCACGCCACCAACAAGCAGTGACCTGCTCCCCGTAGATTAACACACCGTGATGTTAGTAATGTCTTCATAAGCCACATGAGGACATCCCCATGAAGAAGCGTTTTTCCGACGAACAGATCATCAGTATTCTCCGTGAGGCCGAAGCAGGAGTTTCTGCCTGTGAGCTCTGCCGTAAACACGCCATTTCAGATGCCACGTTTTACACATGGCGTAAGAAGTATGGAGGTGCCTGAGGTTAAGCGCTTTAAGTCACCTGAGGAAGAGAATGCCAGACTCAGGAAGCTGCTTGCCGAAGCCATGCTGGATAATGAGGTACTTCAGGTGGCTCTGGGGCGAAAGTACTGACGACAGACCAGAAGTGAGAAGCCGTGGAAGTCATGTGAGAGGCAACAGGTCAGTCGCAACGTAGATGTACTTGCCAGCGGCCGCCGGATTAAGTGCCTGACCTGCGTGGATGATTTCACGAAGGAGTGTCTGACGATCACCAACGCTTTCGGTATTTCAGGCGTTCAGGTCACGCGTATTCTGGAAAGTATCGCGTTCTTTCGTGGCTATCCGGCAACGATAAGAACCGATCAGGGTCCGGAATTTATATGCCGCGCGCTTGATCAATGGGCTTTTGAGCATGGCTTGCCCGACTTATCCAGCCGGGCAAGCCAACACATAACGGATTTATTGAGAGTTTTAACAGACGCTATCGCGATAAGTGTCTGAATAAAAACTGGTTCAGCGACATTTATCATACCCGGAAAACAATTAATGACTGGCGGCAGGATTATAACGAGTGCCGTCCTCATTCATCGCTGGATTACCAGACTCCAGCTGAATTTGCAGCGGACTGGCGAAACGGGAAATATAAAGTAAAACCAACCGAAATTACTAACTAAAGGTTTTATCTAATCTCGGGGGCAGGTCATCATATAGCGTCATCACACTTCCTCATTTTCAGAACTTTTAGACCTGCCATTCTTACCAGGCTCTTTGAGACCTTATTTTTTCACCTTTCAGGATAATGCGACATCAAAGGTCCGTTTAATACCAGCTTCACATAAGTAAAACGCTTCTGGCAAAAGCAGTCTAATTTTTTATCTAAATGCTTAGCTGAGTATAAAATAAATTTATTATATATATCAATGTAATAAGATAACCCCTTTTTGCCTTCCATACTTCTCCTCCTATTAAAATTAAAACTTTAGCAAAGGATGTTTAGTCATGCATCACTAAACGCGCACGGTTTTACGTCATTAATTTATAAGCGTTTAATACCCTATGTCAGACGACGCTTACGTTATGACAATACTTAATTTTGCAGACTAATTTCCTGCATATTAATTAAGCATTACTGAATTAACTTAACATATGAGGTCAACAAATATGTCTGGATTTAACTATGGTGGTCAAGGGGATGGTACTGGATGGAGTTCAGAAAGCGGCAGCGGCCCTGCACCCGGAGGTGGTAGCAATGGCAACGCTGGAGATCACGACAGCAGCAGTAGCGGCGGCGGCAATTCTTCTGGAGGAGGTATAGTTGCATCAGTTGAAACCTCAAGAGGTGATTCTTTAGCCCGCCAGGCAGGTCTCGACCCCGCTCAATTTGTTATGTATGTGCAAAATGTTGATGGCAATGTTATTGGTTTGACAGCACAACCTGCAGATAACACTCAGGGCGTAAACCTGGGCCCATTACCTGGCAGTACTGGAAGTGGCGGTGGAGATGGTGGCACAAGTGGCAATACTTCTGTGGGAGGTGCTTACCTGGGAGACACGTCGGACTCGCGCATTTCAGAATTGAAAAAAATCATTGCGGATAACGCGGTGTATGCAAACAGTACTCAATACGGCACAAGGATTTATCAGGCACGGCAAAAAACCCGTGAAGCGCAAAAGGAACTAGGAATTATCAACTATACGCGTGAAGACATAGCTAACGCTGTTAAATTCACAACTGACTTTTACCAAGAGTTAACGCAAAAGTTTAGTCAAAATGCCTCTCAACTTGCGCAGGATTTTGCGGAACAGGCTAAGGGAAAAACGTTACGAAATGTGGATGAAGCTTTGGCTGCTTATGAGAGATATAAAGGTTCTCTCGGGGGGCGATACAGTGCCCAAGACAGAGCAGCAATTGCTAATGCCCTTAAGTCGACCCAGTATTCTGCAATGGCGGAGCAGCTTGCTAAATACTCTAAAGGTCTCGGATACTATGGGAAATTTGCAGATTCCTATGACCTTTTACAGGAAGTGATTAAGGCTTTCGAAACTGACCAGTGGCGCCCAGTTTTTGTCAAAATTGAGGCTCTGACAGCGGGCAAAGTCGCTACTGGCCTTGTCGCATTCAGTTTTACATTGATAACTGGAGTGCCGTTGGGCATCGTAAGCTTCGCTTTGCTAATGGCCTTAACCGGCGCAATGGTTAATGATGACCTTATGAACAGTATCAATGCGAAGCTGGGACTCTAGTTAAAAAGTGAAACAGCCTGAGCCAGGTCAGGCTGTTTTTCGTATTATGAAAGGCGACATGAGACTGAGAGGTATTGCAAAGAAGAAACAAAATACCCAATAAATAGCGTAAAGTCCGTTTTTACCTATATCGTCTTTCAACAAACCCTTATGCCAGAAGCTCCTGTTAGTGAATTTCAATGCGATGCACTCCATCGTTTTTTTCGCCACGGGGTAAAGAATGCAACTGATTAGAGCCAGAGCAAACAGAATTTGTAACTTTTCACTTTCTGGGTGTAAAAACCAGTTGCTGCCCACAATAAAAAGACAAAATATTCCAAAAATCATATTTTTACAATAATAAGCAGCCGTCATATACTTCCCCTATGCGTTAGTGCTATTTTTTTATCATAAATTTGAAAAAAGGTTAAATAAGATTAATGTTAAATCTTCGAGGTTGGTAACTATACTGAAGACATGAAAATTACAATTACGGCACCAAATCAGCTTAAGAATCTTCGCTCTGCTTCGTTTTTATCGAACAACTCACAAAAAAGTGCCAGCTAAAGCTTGCACCTGAGTTCATTTAGTTTCAATCAACGTAAATGGGAGCATGTTTAACATCTCTACGACCCGACAGTAAACCATCCACCAAAATGTCTTCATCGAGTGCATCCCAGTGAATACCACGCTTACTCAGCTCGAAGTCGTTTCTCTCGTGTTCTGATGCGTTGAGAAATTTTGGAAAGCAAACCAGTGGCACACCCATATGTCTTCCATCGCTCAGCTCAACCCACATGGTGCTGTCGTCGAACTTTACCGTTTTAACTGAAATAGTCATTCCAGGTTTTCACAAAAAGCGTCTGGGTATCTTTCACCAGCGTTGTTATTTCTCTGAGCGTTCGTAATTTCAGCCATTTAAAGAAAAGAGTCTAATATGTATTTGAACGTGGTCCGGACGCATTACTAAAGATGGACGGGAGAGCATTGTATTTTATTCCCTGCCAGATACATTTAATGCGGCCAGATAGAAACCGATAACTCTTGGATATAAAAGATAAACTGGGGATCAGGATCAGACATTAAAGATATATTGAGAAGATTAAATCTGACAGAAGTGGCGCAGTGCCATAGTGCTAACGATTTAATCCATTCTGACTCAATCACTCACAGAAAAAGAAAGCTATTAACAACGCATCGGCAATAAAAACTTAAAAAAGAGGGGGAGATTAAATCCCCCCACTCCTTAACTGCAAATTTTACAAATACCAATCCGTTACAACGTTGTTTTTATCAAACCATATCGATAAGTAATCACCATGCTGTTCTGTATTACCAGTCAGTTTGCCGGATGCTTTTGTCATTGACTCAGAGGCACCTTGCGCACTCGAAGCCATTCCAACGGCGCTTGAGAGGGCACTCACGCCCGGAATATATCCTAAGACGCTTGACGCAGTACTTAAGTTTCCACCTTTTCTATAACGCCAGCTGACCGAACCATCTGAGGATGAACTTTGATCGTCAGGTACGCCATAAAGCGCCTTGACTTCAGCCTGTGTAGTTTTTTTGGCTATGATATGGGATGAAACATAAGTGCGGCTAAATTTATCCTCTCCACCCGATGTGCTACATCCTGTCAATACGAACATTATTGTGAAAAGAACCATGATGCTTTTCATTTTTTTCTCCATGAGTTGTGAATGACTGACCGCTTTAATGAATCGATAAAAAGGTGAGTTAGCTTTTGTTAAGGTCAAATGTCTTGAGTTTGAATAAACATCCGCTTGCACCGTTTAAAGGCTTCGCGTCTATAGGTATAGAAGTGAGAAAATCACCGGCAGTGCTTACAGAACACCCCTCTGTATTCATTGGAGAATCATCAAAACCCCATTTTAATCCACCTGACCACATACAGACGTCCTGTTTACCATTACTCCAGGCAGTACAGGGAACACCTTTGTATTGCTTTTCTCCCGCTATTTTCCAGCCGACAGACTGGGCATTCTGATGATTTTGAATACGACTGTCGCTGTCGATAGCCTGATACATTCCTTCATCTGCAGCGTCTTTAACTTCGTTTTGGTCTGTGTGTTCTGCGAGTGTAATCATACAGGCATGTTGAGCATCCTCACCTTCAGCGCTCATCGTCCAGTTTACTTCCTTAGCAACCTGACGATGTCCATCAATGAATATCTCTACCTCTCCCTTACCCAGTCGGGCCTCATCTTGTGACGAGAGCGCTTTGAAAGGCATGCCGGAACCCTTGCAGGCATCGAGTTTCACTTGATAATTCTTACGTGCAAGATTTTCACCATTTGGCAACCACTCCCATTCAAGTACCACATGCATTGTAGGGAGCGCCAGGGCACTACTATCTGAATTAGAAGCTTTGTCACTGTTTTCTTCATAATCTTCTTGATTATCTGTGGCAGAAGATATTGCAGCAGACTGGGCATAAGCACTACCGCCAGAAAAAAAACAAAAATTAAAAGCGATTAGCGCTGAAAGGAAGACCGTTATGCTTTTGTTGGAAACAGTTTTCGGTGACTTTTTTATAAAGCATAATTGAATGTTTTTTATGTTTTTTTTCATTTTAACCTTCAAGTATTTTTACCATAAAACTTCAATGAAAGTTAATATCAACTAAATCTGGCATGACAAATTTATTTGATATCAATTTTATTATCAGGTAGCTTTAAAGCGTTGATCTTGTCACCGATGTGTTTGGAATCAACTCCGCACCTTCAGGTTTTTTCGGACAATAGCCAGAAGAACACCATCTGGTTATTAGGCCATTTTCAAAAAGAAAACGCTGAACGCAGGTTGCATATTCAGGAATATAATTCCATGTGGTTGAGTCGCTGCCATTTAATAGCCACCTGTACAGGTAAGCCAGTATGCTGCTACCGTTACTCAGGGTTCCGCTGTTTTGTGGTGGCCCCCATGACATAACAAGGTCATCTGCCGATGCCCCTACCCATGATGCAGCGATATCCGAACTTATCTGGTATCGTTGATTCATAATTAAATTACCAAGGGGTGATCCTGCACATCCACTTAGAGATTTTATGGTTAACAACACAGAAAGTCTTTTCATTTCCCTCTCCAGACAGAAGTGAAAGCGATCACGTGTGTAAATTTAAAACCTTATCGAATGTTGCTAAATTGTAACCTTTTTATGCTTTTTTTAGGGTTAATGCAAGCGGAAAACTTACAAAAAATTACATAGCCTGCTATTAATTTTCATCTGAATGATTGCCAGTGCAGGCACTTCTTTGTTTTTTTTGATATTTTTTCATTGAATAATAATTAAAGGGATTGTTTTATACTTCCGAAATTCATTCCAACCTGTCAAACACTCTCTTCATGCATTAAATTTAGAATTATTAATTTAAATTCTGACTGCTCATTATTAGCGGAAGAATCCTGACCTTACCTCTTTATCCAGGCGTAAAGACTGTGGGTCATGATATCGAGACGTGATGCCACACGGAAACAGAATGGCCGCGATCAACAGCCTGTTTCACGGCTTCAATTTTAAACGCTTCTGGATAACAATTACCGCTCATGGGCACCTCTCTTTAAGTCATTTAAAATGATCCAGAGGTGTCTGTTAAAACCGTAGCGATTCATTTCAACCGGACGTTACGAACTGCAAGACAGTTTTTTATATCGGTCAAGAACACTGTCTGGCCCCGTGAAAATCACAGAGCGCTGGCTGACAGCATTCAACAGCTAGCGGTCTTATGCATGTCCTGACAAAACTGACGCCGGAAAACAGCGCCCGATGTCTGGAGAGCCGGAGAGCTCAAAAGTGACGAAAAAATTAAAGGACAATGTGCTCCGTCCTCCACCAGGAGGCCGGACATGTAATAATAAAAAGGCTACAGTCTAAATCTTAAAAAAAACGCAATCTGAAAAGCATATACAGCACCAGATAGGCCGCTCTGGCATTCACGTTCATCACATGATATTTCACTTTCTCGCTCCTGTTTAACAGCCCCAGGACATTCTCAGGATAACGCTTCTCTTTGATACGCTTGATGCTATTACGAACCTCATTAATATTCAGCGTGGTGTAGTACATTGCGGTTACGATTTGCATATCCAGCGTCAGCTTGCGTTTGGTTACTCCTGTAGAAAAACGGGTCATATCGCCGTTTTTATACTTCACCAGCAGCCTTTCATAGAGGTCGGTAAGGTAGCGTTTACGATCCAGCAGCTCCTCATAAAGTACGCGTTTCTTTGAAAGCGAGTTCTCTACATCATCATAGTGATAGGAGGCACTGTCAAAAACAAACAGGTTATCGATATAGTAGAAATAGTTAAGATTAAACAGGAGATCTTCACTCATCGAAATGCCTTTCGTGAAGCGAATACCACAATCATCGATAATTTTTCTTCTGTAACACTTGTTATGAAGATAACCAATATTATCACTCAACTCGATTTCACCCAGAACGTCGGGAATACCCTGCTGATCAAAATAGCCGTAGGTCGACAGATCGCCCACGCGATCGCACTTGAGGTTCCCTACCATCAAATCAAGAGGTTGTGGAATGCCGGAGGAAAGATGCTGATGAAATATGGCAAGAAAATCATCGTCAACCCAGTCATCGGCATCAATAAAAATGACATAGTCGCCCGATGCCGCTTCCAGTCCGCTATTACGCGCGACGCTGACGCCTGCATTATTCTGCGTGATTACTTTAAAATTATTGTACTGTTTGAACTCATCAAGGATCGCAGCGCAGTTATCTTTACTGCCATCATTAACTGCAATAATTTCATAATTTTTAAATGTCTGAAGGAAAAGGCTCTGCAGGGTACGCATAATCGTCTTCTCGGCATTATAAACCGGTATTATTATACTGAATAAATATTTATCATTCATTTCAAAACCTCGTAACCAGCATACATCATCGCATTATCAGGCAGAGGAAAATCGGCGTTATAAAGTCGCCTTCATTCCTTTTCACCCCGGAGAAAATGAGCTTTTTAATTATTTATAAATCCACGATCACAGTATAAAAGCGCTAAATTAAACTGACTGTAAACAGGTATAATTCCGGCAACGAAGATCAGTCATTATCCTTAATTAAATACTGTAGATAAAATAATGAATGAAATAATAAAGGCATGCGTCCGCCTCCCGCAGGTTTGCAGGATTATAAAAAATAATATTTATCTGAAGCCTACAGATAATCGACGGGGAAAGTAAATCTCAATGAATATATTTCAATATGATGAAAGGTATTATTTCTCAAAAATAATAATACCTTTCATAAAAACTTAACTTACCGGCCAGAAAACAGGGTGCGGTTAATCAGAAACCATAATTTCCCCGGCTGGATGAAGATTTTATGAATCTTCATCATTGGCTGACCGCGGAAAAAGTAATTAAGGACGGTAAAAGCCATAAACTCCGTGACCACCACGCTTATTGCCCCGCCAGTGATGCCGAACATGGGCACCAACGTCACCGTCGTCACCAGGCAAACCGCCAATACGCAGAACGTTTTTTTGATCAGATAACGGTAGCCGTTGTATTTGATGATAAAGCGATCCATCACGCTGCTTAACACACCAAACATGGCACCGATACTCAACAACACCATCGGGGCTATCGCTTCGGTGTAAGCGGCACCGTAGAAATGCTCAATAAACCAGGGCCCCACCAGTGCGATGCCAAGGATAACTCCTACGGATACGGCAATGACCAGTAACTGCAGTTTCTGGGCGCGTATCACAGCCACCTCAGGATCGCGCTCGGCAAACAGGGCCGGATAGAAAGACGCCAACAGCGCATTGGGTAAAAATACCCAGGCAACCGACAGCGTCATCGCCACCGAAAAAATGCCCGCCTCTTTGAGGCCTAAAAACCATGACACGCTGAGCTGGTTGAGTCGGGTATAGATGGTAATCGCAATCACCGACAGCACCAGTGACCGTCCGGCCTGAAGAATATAGCGGCTGTAACGCCGGATATGGCTCAGCTTAGGAAGCGGCGGCCGCACCTGAGATCGTCGGTGATACCAGCCAAACACGCAGATCTTAATCAGGAAAGGAATAAAGGTGGCCAGCACAATGGGAATCGCCAGCAACTCTGGGGCTAGCTGGTAATAAGAAATCCCATAGCGAATGCCTAAACTGATGAGCAGCCCGGTCAGGTTAGCGATCACGTTCAGCTTCGCATTTAAAACCGCCTCGTTATAGATGTTAATCAGGTCGATAGCTGAAAACAGGCAGGCTAAGGCAGCAGCACAGATAAAGATAAAGGCCTGCGCATTCATCTCCTCGCGCATCACGATGATGCCTATCGCCGACAGCACACAGTAAATGGCAAAGACTAATATGACTGCAGGCACCATAAGCCGGATGCCCGAGCGGTGATTCTGGGCGATACGCTTCAGCAGAATCACATCGCAGCCCATCATGGCAACCGACTGGATAAACTGAAAGATCAGCATTGAAATCGCGATGACGCCAAAGGTGACAGGCCCCACGTATTTCGCCACGAAGGACGTGACGAACATCAGCCCAAAGACGGCAACCAGTTTCTCAATGATCATCCACAACGAGTTTTGCAGCTTCTGTTTCACGACCGGCCCCTCAACACATTCTGTGCGACGTGGCGCAACCCGGATACCAGCCGCGGCGACAGAAAGAAGAAGGTGAAATACAGGCTCCATGCATTTGGAATGATGCCGGCAGCGCAATAAGCACGATAGTTCTGACGATAGAGATCGATGTACTGCTTGACAAACGCAGCGCTGAACTCCTCACTGTGCAACGCCTTGTAGATATGCGAAGCGGTCACTTTGAGGAATAAAAAGTAGTAAAGGCGTTCCTGTGGGGGCAGCAGCAACATTTTTATCCCGGCAAAAGCACGTACATAGGTAAAGTGTTTTTCTTTAAGCTCGGAACGTGTGGCGGAATTTCTGGACTCGACATAGTGGTAAACCACACGGCGACTAAACACCACCTGCCCGGGGTTCGCGGCGGACAGATAGCCGATCACAAACAGCAGGTCTTCAAAGTTAAAGATATCTTCACGAAAGTGCAATTGCTGCTGTTGCACGATTTCCCGGCGGAAAAATTTGTCACAGATGCCGTGCTTCGGCGTGTGATACAACAGTTCACTTATCGCCTTATCGGCAGACATACTGCGCTGAGAATCGGCTTCTGTTACCTCAGAAAGCGGCTTTCCGTCATGAGAAAAGGTACGTGATTCGCCTACGGCCAGAACCACATCATCCTTCATAAGCGTAAGCCAGGTATCAAGAACCGCAGGAGGCAGGAAGTCGTCAGCGTCAACAAAAGAAATGAATGTACCGCGTGCGGCGTCCAGTCCGCAGTTACGCGCCGAAGAAACACCGCCATTGGGCTTATTGATAATCAAAACCCCAGGATAATTCTGGTATTTATTCATCAGCTCAAGTGAATTATCGCTGGACCCATCATTCACCAGAATCACCTGGCAGCGCTCAGCCTGAGGCTGCTTAAGAATACTCTCAACACAACGTTCAATAAATGCCGCACCGTTATAAACAGGCACAATAAATGACACTAAAGGGACTTGTTTATCGTTATTCATATAACCTCTGGTGTGACATATTTATTAAAGTGAAATACAAAAGAGAGTGCCAGTTAGTCCCAAAAATTTTTATTTGTACAAATTTTTCGCTACTCTAAATCAGTCGTATGTATGCACATCGTCAATTTTTGTATCAAAATGTTTACCCTGTTTTATCGCGAGTAAAAATTAAATAAAAACAATGAATTAATCGATAAACTAAGAGTATTCTGTAATTTGCATTGCCGCTAAAATGGCCTTTAAAAATAAACAGAAAACAGGGGGAATACTCTACTCAGATGCGGATCGCTTTAGCAATAAGCAGGCTCTGCAAACAGCGTGGAAACGCGAACGCCAGGCAGTATTTATCATCATCACAAGGCGGGAATGCCGCAGTGCAGGCCCATTAATAAGAATATCCTTATAATAAGGATTTCATGGCTGCAAAATACCTTTACCTAAAAACACGCAAAGTCTACTAAAAAGAAATATATAAACCAGAAGAAGCCATTGTGTTTAATTTACGTTTAAGTTTATTGCGTCGAAGTTTATGGATATCTTTCCGTGTTAACGATTCCTGATATTGATATAAGGAATACGCTTTCCTGCATAAGCCGCGCAATGATGAAAGCATTTTTCTTGCCACGCGCATCTGGCTCAGTGCCCTGTGTGCCCAAAACCACGCCAGGGAACAATGCGGATTTTACCTCTATGGTGAATACGGGCAGATTGCCGACCCAACCTGGCTTTGCTGGCCGGTAAGCGCGCTCGGCGTGTTTTTAGTTCACAGCGATATTCACCCGGCGTTTGCCCGCGCGCATCGCCTCGCGTCATCCTGTCACAGCGATGCGGGTTCAGGGCATCCGGCGGTATCAAATATAAAGAATCTAGCGGCGATGCCGTTGCCCGGTGCATGTGTGGCAGCCGCCACATCCCCGCGCCGTTGTCGTGCCAGTAAAAGGCACCGTCTTTACGCGCCCACTAAACCGTCGCAGCAGAACAAACACCACGCTGTTCACCATCACCACGCTGATAAGACAGAGCGAACTCAACCCCGGATGATGGTGGAAACTGACGCTCTGATAAAACAACGTGGCAACGGAATACGCCACGTTTAAGCCCCAGAAAAACGAAAAGAGCATCCAGTTTCTTCCTGCCTCGCGAGCAATCGCACCCATAACCGACACGCAAGGGACATAGAGCAGCACAAAGATGAGGTAGCTGTAAGCGGCAAAGCCATTGCCAAACTTCGCACTCATCACGCCCATCTGGCTGGCGCTGATCTCGCTGTCTCCTTTGCTGGCTTCAATGGGGTTTGCCAGCGCGGTGAGGCTAAATGCCGCTTTCAGGCTGTCGCCGGTTGCGGTCAGCGCATCACCCAGTTCGCCCAGCAGATCAAAGTGCTGCGGGTCGAAGTCACCGCTTTGCACATCTTCACCGACATAGAGACTGTTCAGGGTTCCGACCACCACTTCCTTTGCCATAATGCCGGTGACCAGCCCCACGGTAGCCTGCCAGTTGTCTGGGGTGACACCGATTGGCCGCAGCGCAGGCGTCACGATCTTGCTGGCAGAAGCCAACGCAGACGCGTTGATATTGTCCACCGTCGAGCCGTTAAACGAAAAGCTGCTCAGCAGTCCGATAACCATGCTGACCAGAATAATGACCCGCCCGGCCCGTATGATAAACATTTTCAGCCGCTGCCAGGTCTGGATCAGCAGGCTTTTCAGATGGGGCCGGTGGTAGACGGGCAGCTCCATAATAAACGGAGAAGCCTCGCCGCGTAGCAGCGTGTTTTTCAGGATGAGCCCGGTGACAATGGCGACAACAATGCCCAGTACATACAGGGAAAAGACCAGGCTGGCGCTGTAAGCCCCAAAGAACGTCGCCGCGAACACGGCGAAAATCGCCAGGCGAGCGCCGCAGGACATAAAGGGCGCAATCAGCACGGTGAGTAAGCGCTCACGGGGTGTATCCAGGGTACGGGCGCCCATCACAGAGGGGACATTGCAGCCAAAGCCGACGATTAAGGGAACAAAGGATTTACCGGGTAAGCCCAGCGACTGCATCAGGCGATCGATAACAAACGCCGCACGCGCCATATAACCGGAGTCCTCCAGAAAAGACAGGAACAGATACATCAGCCCTATCTGAGGCAGAATCGGCAGCACCGTATTGATGCCAGCACCGATTCCCTGCGCCAGAAACACGGTCAGCCAGTCGGGAAAATGAAAGGTATAGCCGAGCCATTGCGTTCCATGGATAAACAGCGCCACCGAGCCGCCGTCAAATATCGGTTGTAGTGCGGCACCGATATTAATCGACAGTACGAACATCAGGTACATCACGCCCAGGAAAACCGGCACACCTGACCATCGGTTGAGCACGATGTTGTCCAGCCTTTCGGTCAGCGCGCCTGGCATTGACTGCTGAATATTACTGACGGTGGCACAGAGGGCGCTGATAGCCTGATAACGGCAGTCGGCGATGACCATTGCCGGATCACCACCGGCTTCCTGGGCAATCTCGGCCAAATGTGGCACGACTGCGGGACAAACCTGGCGGCTGTTGATATCACCTTCCAGCAGCTGTAACGCCAGCCAGCGCTGTTTTTGCACATGGATATCATCAGGCATCATGGCGCGCAGGCGTAAAATCGCTGCCTCAATAGCGGGCGGATAAACCACCGGCAGTGGCGCTATCGCTTTGTGCCAGTCATCAATGGCGGCCTTGAGATGAGCGAGTCCTTCGGCACGCGTGGACGTCAGCGTAACGACCGGGCAGCCCAGCCGGGCTGAGAGCGCGGCGACATCGATGTGGATGTGCCGGCTGGCCGCAATATCCTGCATATTCAGCGCCACAATGCAGGGAACACCCAGCTCCAGCAGTTGAAACGTCAGGAAAAGATGGCTCTCCAGGTTCGAGCTGTCGACCACATTCACAATCAGGTCGGCACGATCGTCGAACAGGTAGCGACAGGCAATGCTCTCATCAATAGAGCCATCCGCCGACAGCGTGGTGAGCGAACGGGTGCCGGGCAGATCAACCAGCCGCACATCCGCCGTTGCCGTAAAAAACTGCCCTTCTTTACGTTCGACAGTGACGCCAGCCCAGTTCCCTACTCGCTGACGCGCGCCGGTAAGCTGGTTAAACAAGGTGGTTTTGCCCGTATTGGGATTACCAATCAGGCCAAGGGTCAAGGTTTTCATCAGTCTATTTCTTCAAGCATCACGGCAGCCAGATCCCGCTGCCTTACCGCAAGGTTGACGCGGCGCGTACGGATTTGCACCGGATCGCCCAACGGCGCTACGCGAACCACCTCAATCAACGTGCCGGGCAGCATTCCCATGGTTAGCAGCTTTTGCCGCCAGGCGGGATGAATGGAATGTTGGTATCCCCCAATACGATAGGTCGTGCGTGGTTTTATTTGCATAGCCTTATTCGATCCAGTAACAACAGAACGCAAATTATACAAATGATAACTATTCTTGTTTCTTGATCTGGATGGGGAGAAACGCAAGGAAACGGAGAAAGGGTTGTGACGACTTACCGCAAGGCAAAAACCCCTGACCGGCCGCCGCCGGGATAAACAGCTGTCCGGGGTTTCGAACCGGCTGTCTGGCCTTTATGACTTAAATAAAATTAAACCTTGCTTAATAAGTTCAACCTCTATAGTGTAGCGACATCGGTTTGGAACACAGACCTTATGAAAGCAGTTTTAGTAAAGCAGTCCTCAGTTCAAGCGTCATTCCCAGATGCCCTTCTTCATGAGCCTCCTCCTAAGTGCCCAATAAGTAAAATCTGCAAAACAGGCCATCTTCGTCACCTTGTGTGGCTCAAAAATGAAAAGGACACCTCTTATGTCGACTAAAATGACTGGTTTAGTAAAATGGTTTAACGCTGATAAAGGCTTCGGCTTTATTTCTCCTCAGGACGGAAGCAAAGATGTATTCGTACATTTCTCTGCTATCCAGAGCAGCGATTTTAAAACTTTAGATGAAGGCCAGAAAGTGGAGTTCTCAATCGAGAACGGCCCTAAAGGTCCTTCAGCTGGCAATGTTGTTGCACTGTAACAACTGACGCCCTCACGACTGCTTACGATAGCGATGATGGCAACAGCCTGAGCAGTTAAGTCGTTGTGAAAAAAACCCGCCTTGTGCGGGTTTTTTAATGCCTGTCATAAACTGCATTCGCCCGCGCGGCAGCCTTGCAGAATATTTTTCGCCCTCCACTGCGCCATAAAGTCTGACATCCGCTAACCTCTGCATCGCTTGCACGGATAACGCCAGTGAGAGAAAAGCGCTGGCCATCACGTTTTCATTCTTATTATTTCAAAGCGTTATTATATTCGCATTAAAATAAATGCCTCTGTTGTGCGAAATAACGACGCATGGGCACAATCTGCAGACCTTTTTATTATTTTCAGATCACAATAATGTATCTGATGGTACATTTTAGCCGCGCTGCCTTTTATCATTGAGGCGATGTCCCCCAGGGGCTCGCGAACAGCTTCTCTCTTCAGAAAAGCCGCTTTTATTTCTTAGTTACTGTCATAGATCACATTATTTACCGCGTCACTATTAAGCTAATCATTTTAATACCGATATACCTGTATCACCTTTTACCGGGATTACTGCAATGCTTAAAAACCTTAAAATCACGACGGGTATTGTTGCCGTGTTATTTCTTTTTAGTGCGCTATTGACCATTACGGGCTTTCTTTTCTATTCCTCTGTCAGCCAGGCCGGTCGCAATTTTTCGCACACGGAACAACTTACGCTGCAACAACAACAACTCAGCGACAGCGTTCAGACGCTGATCAAGACGCGCGTGACGATCAGTCGCGTGGCGATCCGCTTTCTTAAAAACCAGAAAGATCCCGCATCACTGGCGTCTATTGCCAAGTTGCTGGAGGTGGCGAAGCAGTCCGCCGATAAAGCTGATGAGTATTTCCAGGCTTATAAGACCGCACCCGCATTACCGGGTCAGCATGCTGAGGTGACAAAAAATGTCGAGGCGGCTTACAACAAGATGCACGAGACAATGCTCGCCTCAGTAGACTTTCTGAAAAATAATAATTATCAGGGTTACGGGAATCTTGATGCGCAGGAAGCTCAGGATAATCTGGATAAGGCTTATCAGACATGGCGCAGTGCCAACTACCAGTTAATGAAGCAGATCGCCGCTGAAAACGATAGCAACTACAGCAATATGCTGTGGACGTTGCTGATTATCGCGATCATTGCCCTTGTCACCGTTGCCACTGTTTGGGGCGGTCTGAGAACCCTGCTGCTGAAACCGCTGAGCATGGCCACTGATTACATGCGTGCTATCTCTGCCGGTGATCTGACCCAGGAGATCGCCAGTGAGAGTCAAAACGAAACCGGCAGACTGCTTCGCCAGCTCGAAGAGATGCGCAGTGCGCTGGTTGTCACCATCCGCTCTGTGGATGATGCCACGCAGTCCATTTTTACCGGCGCGGCAGAAGTTTCTGCCGGCAGTACCGATCTCTCCTCGCGCACCGAACAACAGGCGGCAGCCCTTGAGGAAACCGCAGCCAGCATGGAGCAGCTCACCTCAACGGTAAAACTGAACGCGGAAAATGCTCAGCAGGCAACCACCATGGCGAAAGATGCCTCCGTAATGGCCTCGCAGGGTGGGCAAATCGTCGCGAAGGTGATTGCCAACATTGAACAGATAAGTGAAAGCTCAAAACAGATCGCCAGCATTATTGGCATTATTGACAGCATCGCCTTCCAGACCAATATCCTGGCGCTTAACGCCGCAGTGGAAGCCGCGCGAGCCGGCGAACAGGGACGTGGTTTTGCTGTGGTGGCCGGTGAAGTGCGGTCCCTGGCCGGGCGCAGCGCCAGTGCGGCCCAGGAAATACGCACGCTGATTGACCAGTCCACGCAGCGCGTAAACAGTGGTTCGACGCACGCCTCAGAAGCAGGCGATGTGATGGGCAGTATTGTGAATTCCGTTAACAGCGTTACGCAGCTCATGGCAGAGATTGCCTCCGCCTCGGCCGAGCAAACGCGCGGCATTGAGCAGGTGAGTAAAGCGGTGTCTGAAATGGATGGCGTCACGCAGCAAAACGCCGCGCTGGTTGAAGAGTCGGCCAGTGCCGCTGCCTCGCTAGAGGATCAGGCAACGCAGTTACGCCAGTCGGTAGCGGTGTTTAACACAGGCAGAACCCCGGCCGCAGGTCAGAATGTGCTGCGTAAGCCATCGCTGAAGAAGCCTTTAGCGGAGAGCACTAGCGCTGGCCTGTCAGCAGAAAACTGGCAGTCCTTCTGATTGCTTAACCGCAGAGCAAGGTTCCGCTCTGCGGTTAAGCCTCTCATAAGATGATGGAGATGACGCCGCTGCGTTATCGCCAGTGGATAGCCGCACGCGCGTCACCCGTGTTGAAGTGATTCGCGCAGTACATGAAGCGCCGCCCAACTGGCCTCTTTAATGCTGCCGTCTTTACCAAACAGCAGTGGCCCGGTCGCCAGCGCGTCCCCCGCCTTCGGTGTCGCAGCCGTGCGGTGCGGCGTGTCCCAAACGCCCCACGTTAAAATAGCGGCAACGCCCGCCTCCAGAACCAGCGAAAGATAGCGTTTATACAGACCGGCAACCGCCATCGGTCTGCGCTCCATCGGCACGCTGCTGTCATCCACGTCCAGTTCGGTGATGTAGACCTTCAGGCCAAGCGATTTCACGTCGCGAATAAATGCCGCCAGCCCCGGCCCAAAAGCGGGATGGGGACCGGCTTTGAGATGAGACTGGATGCCGAGCGCGCCAATCGGAATATGTCTGGACTGTAAGTCGCGCAGCATCGCCAGTACCGCCGCCCGTTTTCGCTGCCCATTGGCATCGTCGCTTTCAAGCCCGTAATCGTTGTAGCAGATTACCGCATGGGGATCGGCCTGATGCAGCGCCTCGCAGGCAATATCCATATAACGCGTACCAAGCCGCTGATACCAGAAACTGTTGCGCCATCCGCCGGGTTGTCCGTCGGCGGGATTGATGATTTCGTTAGCCACGTCCCAACTTTGTATCTGCCCACGATAGCGGCCCGCAACGGTGAAAATATGCTGCCTCAGCACCTTTTCCAGTTCGGTCGGATCGGCAATATCCTGAACCCAGCCAGGAAGGGCGCGATGCCAGCAGAACGTGTGCCCACGAAGCAATATCCCCTGCTCGCGGGCAAAGGCGGCGATAGCATCAGGGCCGGTGAAATCGTAGCGATCGCGCGCGGGATGGACGGCAATCCATTTTAGTGCGTTTTCCGGGACGATAATGCTCGCCTGACTCGCGACAAACTGCCGATATCGCGCATCGGATTGCAGACTGTCGGGCCTGACGGCAAAGCCAAACAGCAGATGACGGCCGGCGGCAACGGTTTTTAAGGCGGGAAAGGGCGCAGAAGACGCCAAAGCAGGTAGCGGCAGTGCGGCACCCAGCATGAGCGCGGCGCTGTTTTTTAGAAACCCACGTCGGTTTGACGACATGAAAGCAGTTTTACGCAGCACGACGACGCCTCCAGATGCCCAATGCATCACATTAAGGGCACGGTTGTCCTGCCCTCACTTTTTATAGCCTTAACCCACCTCGCCGTCTGCCGGGATTGTTTGCATTGAGGTTAAGATGCGTTTCAGACTGTAAAAAAACCATGAGCCTGAGATCCCGTCTGATAACAATGCAGCCCACCCAACCGGCCGCTATCGCGTTACCTGTCTTCAGTCCCATCAAGAAAAAAGTGACAGGAATACACGTCATCATCTCTGCCTGAAACAGGCAAAAAAGGCGGTGTCATCAACCGCCTCACGCGCGCATTGCATTAGCCTGCCGCACAGGTTGATAACCAGAATTAAATAACGGGGATTTTCCTTTGCTAAGCTGAAAGGCATACCTGATTCGTTTAACCAAGGAGAATGCTATGACGCAGCTTAAAACCCGCCAGCTCGGCAACAGTGGTATTAACGTGCCGCTTCTGACTTTTGGCGGCAACGTCTTTGGCTGGACGGTTGACGAGAAAACCTCGTTTTCCCTGCTCGACGCGCTGGTAGAAAAAGGTCTGTTCTTTATCGATACCGCAGACGTGTATTCGCGCTGGGCGCCCGGCAACCAAGGCGGTGAGTCAGAAACCATTATCGGCAAGTGGCTGAAAAAAAGCGGTAAGCGCGACAAGATCGTCCTGGCAACCAAAGTCGGTATCGAAATGTCACCGGAGAAAAAGGGGCTGAAACCTGACTATATCCACCAGGCTGTGGAGGATTCACTGCGCCGCCTGCAAACGGATGTGATCGATCTGTACCAGGCACACCGTGACGACGAATCCACCCCACTGGCCGATACGCTTAATGCCTTCGATGCGCTGATTAAAGCCGGCAAAGTGCGGGCCATCGGTGCCTCCAATTACAGCGCAACGCGGTTACAGGAGGCGCTGGACATCAGCAAGCAGCAGGGGCTGGCGCGCTATGAAACCCTGCAACCGGAATACAATCTTTATGACCGTGAAGGCTATGAAAGTGAGCTGGAGCAGGTCGCCCGCGACAATCATCTTGGCGTCATCAACTACTACGCCCTCGCCAGCGGCTTTCTGAGCGGTAAATACAAGAAACCGCAGGATGCCGCCAAGAGTCAGCGCGGTCAGGGAATTGTGGATAAATACCTGAATGAACGCGGCCTGCGCATCGTTGAGGCGTTAGAAGATGTGGCCGCCTCACATGATGCTTCAGCCACGCAGGTCGCTCTGGCCTGGCTGATTGCGCGTCCAGGCATTACGGCACCGATTGTCAGCGCCACCTCACTGCAACAGCTCGATGAACTGGTCAAGGCCACGGAACTGATGTTAAGTAAGCAAGAAATCGAAGAGCTTTCCCGCGCCAGCAAGGCCTGAGTCAAAGGGGATGCTACGGCATCCCTTTTTTTTATGCTTCCTCGCATTAAATGCCTTTTCTGTTAAAAACATATTCGTTCAGAGAGACCTGTCACAATTGCGTTAATCGTTTATTGTTTTGAGGTTATATACGCACGGATTTGCAAAAACTGACATTTCACCAGCACTATCCTCTGCCCGGTCAATTACTGTCATTCACACAAGAATAACGATCATGAATACTCAAAAAGCAGTGCAGTTTATGCCTCGTCTGGCCGCGGGCAGCCTGATGTTTGCGATGCTGAGCGCCTCCGCGCTGGCCGCCGATGCCTTTAGCTATGATTCCCCCTATATGTTCGGTGACTGGAACGGTTCGCGGACACAACTGGAACAAGACGGCATCAAATTCGACGTTAACTACACCATGGAAAGCGCGGCGAATCTTGGCGGCGGAGCCGATACCAATACGTCGATGCGTTACAGCGATCAGTGGGCATTCGGTGCCAATTTCGATCTGCAAAAGCTCCTCGACTGGCAGGATACGCAGTTCCAGGTGACCATCACCGATCGTAATGGCCGTAACATCTCCGATCAGGTTGCCGATCGCCGCACCGGGATGCTCTCCTCCACGCAGGAAGTTTACGGCCGCGGTCAGACCTGGCGACTGACGCAGTTCTGGTTAAGCAAAGGCCTGTTCGATAACACAGTCAATGTTAAAGCCGGCCGGGTTACCGTCGGGGAAGACTTCGATAACTTTGACAGCAAGTTTCAGAACCTGGCATTCGGCAGCGGTCAGGCCGGTAACTGGCGCGGCGATCGCTGGTTTAACTGGCCGGTATCCCAGTGGGGCGGACGGGTAAAAGTTAACTTTACCCCTGAGGTATTTTTCCAGGTCGGTTTCTACAATCAGAACCGCGCTAACTACGATCGCGGCGACGGTTTCCGCCTTGATACCAACAACTCAGAAGGCAATCTGGTGCCGGTCGAACTGGGCTGGAAACCGACTTTCGGGCCAGAGAATCTGCCGGGTAATTATCGCATCGGCTACTACTATTCGTCCGCGAATGGCGACAACTACGGTAGCTGGCAAGATGGCGCTTACCAGCACAAAGATCATGCTTATGGCGGCTATGTGCTGTTACAGCAGCAGCTTACCGCACAGGGTGGCGATGCCAGCCGCGGCCTGGGCGTCAGCGTGCAGGCGGTCATGAACGATCACAAAACCGCTAAAACCGATAACTACCAGTCCATTAGCTTCACCTGGAAAGGGCCGTTTGATGCGCGTCCGCGGGATGAAATAGGTGTCGGTGCGGCGCGCATTCATGTTAACAGCGCCTATTCCCGTGCGCTGCGTCAACAGAATGACGCCAGCGGTCAGACCGACTTCAACAGTCCCACCTACCTGCCGGTTCAGGAGGGTGCGGAATACAACTATGAAATTTACTATAACGCCCAGTTGACCAAATGGTTGCAGCTGCGTCCTAACCTGCAATATGTGGTTGCGCCGGGCGCCGTCAGTGAGGTGAAAGATGCCTTTGTCGGCGGCATCAGCGCTAACGTGAACTTCTGATTTGCGCCTCATGCCTGTCGGCTCATTCACGTCAGCCGACAGGCATGTTTTACTGCATTCGGCGACAGGCGAGCCCTGCTATGAACCTCATGCATGCCGCGTTTGCTGAGATTCGCCCGTGCGGGCGTTTCGGCCTTCCCCACCACATTTGCCCGTAATATCCGCAATTTTTTGCAAGTCACGCCCTGGCTGATGCGCTATAACTCGCCTCACATGCGTTCAGACCAGCAGGGAACAGATGAAAACGTTTATCAGCAAAGCTTTCACCGCCGAAAAGGCCTGGGGTGCCGTCGACATTGCCAATTTTGAGGGCACCACCGTGCGGCTTCACTGGACGGATAAGCCCTATAAATGGCATATCAATGATGGTCAGGAAGTGTTTGCCGTCATGGATGGCTGCGTAGACATGCATTATCGGGAAGCGGGAGAAACAAAGAAAATCCGCTTAGAAACGGGCGATATTTTTTATGCCAGCACTGGAACCGAGCACGTCGCCCATCCGCAGGGTGAAGCAAGAGTGCTGGTGATTGAAAAAGAAGGGTCAGTATAATCTTCCTGAGTTTTGCCCCGCGCGCCTGGCGGTGTGCAATCCGCCACAGCCGCCCGCCGCAGGGCCAGCAGACAGAAGGGCACCGCCATGAGCGCATTAATAACGCTTGAGAATCTGGGGCCGCGCATCTGTATTATGGGGCCGTCTAACAGCGGGAAATCAACGCTTGCGAGCGCGCTCGCACGTAAAACCGCCCTGCCTGCCATTCATCTTGATCAACTTTATCACCTGCCCCATACCGACTGGCAGCCAAGAGATGAGGCTGAGTTTTTGCATTTACATCATCAGGCCATCCATCAGGATTGCTGGGTGATGGACGGCAACTACACCAACTGTCTTAACGCAAGGCTGGCGCGGGCAACCGGCTACATTCTTCTTGATGTATCCACGCTCGTCAGTTTGCTGCGTTATTTCAGACGTTGCTACGCCAGCTCCCCCCGCCAGGGCGGGCTTGAGGGCGGGGTGGATAGCGTGAAAGGGGCAATGATAAAGCACATCGCGTTGATTACCCCCGCAAACCGCAGGCGCTACCAGACACTGTACTCGGGCCTCGATCTGCCAAAATGCTTTTTGCAGGGCCAAAAGGCCATTGATGATGCCTACAGAGGCTGGAATTTGTCAGCCTGACCTGCGTATTCTTCTTGATATTCACTGCCGCACTGAACCATGGGTCCGGGGGAGGTGCGCAGCGTAACGCGCCCACCGCTTGCGTGCTGCAAGCCGGGGAGAGATTCGGTTAATGATCGCGGCGTGCGGCAATGCATATTCTGCTGCCGCTGCGCTTTTGCAACGCAACAGGCAGGGAAACAGGGAAATGAAAATCATCCTGGCAGAAGACAGCCATGTTCCGGCAATACACCAGATTTACGCCTACCACGTCTTACGGGGTACAGGCAGTTTTGAAATCGTTCCGCCCGACGAGGCAGAGATAGCCAGCCGACTGGAAAAACTTCGCGCCGCCGGGCTGCCCTGGTTCGTCGCGGTGAGTGAAGGACAGGTTTGTGGTTACTGCTATCTGGGCTTTTACCGGCCCCGTTATGCCTACCGGTTTACCCTTGAAGACTCTCTGTATATCGATCCGGCATTTCAGGGAAAAGGCATCGGTAAACGCCTGCTGGCCCATGCTATCGACTGGGCTGAAACGCGTGGTTTTCGCCAGATGGTGGGGAATGTGGGTGACAGCGCCAACGCAGCCTCCATTGCCCTGCACCGCGCCGCCGGTTTCAGCGTGATCGGTACGCTGACGTCAGTGGGATTCAAGCACGGCCGCTGGCTGGATACGGTGCTGATGCAGCGCGCGCTCGGTGCCGGGGACGGCTCGCTGCCCGAAAACGAAGCATAACGCCGTGGTGACAACCTGCGGCTGGCGGCAGCATGAAAAGGCCGTTCTCAGGCGGTGCAACCCAGCTCCTCTGAAATGGCCTGCGCCGTGGCAACCACCTTCGCCATCAGGTTTTTCGCACCAATCTGTTGCAGCTTCGCCGTCGGCAGCGAGACCGATACCGCATAAGGGACACGCTGCTGGATATCAAACACCGGCGCGGCAATACAGGTGACGCCCAGTTCATTTTCTTCACGATCCATCGCGGTGCGCTGCTGAAGAATATCGTTAAGTTCCCGCTGCATCTCAGGCAGCGTGGTAATGGTATTTTTCGTCAGTTGCTCAATGCTGTCCTGATGATTTTGCCAGTATTGCAGCAGGTACTCTTCGCTGCCCCAGGCCAGAAAGATTTTTCCCATGGCCGAACAGTAAAGCGGCATATGCTGACCGATATAGGCACGGGTACGCATCATGCCGGTCGTGGGTTCTAACTTGTTGATCAGGACTACGTGGTCATCTTCACGGCTGGAGAAGTTCACGGTTTCGCCCACGTCCAGATTCAGTTTTTCCAGATGTGGCCCGGCGACGTGAATAATATTGAGCGACGACAGCGCCTTCTGCCCGACCGAAATAAACTTGGTGGTTAAGCGATAGCTACCAGGCGAAGGTGCCTGTGTCACGTAACCACTGCTGTGCAATCCCTGCAGCAGGCGGTGTACGGTGCTTTTGTTCATTCCAGACAGTTCAGCAAGATGGGCCAGCGGACAACCGTTGGGATAATTACTCAATAATTCAATTAACTGCAGGCCACGAAACAGGCTCTGTGTCCCTAATGGCTTATCGCCCTTCGTTTCCTTTGCTTTATCCACTTTCACCGCCATCCACCGATCCTCTCCGTTTCTCACTTCCTGAACGCGCTAACGCATGATGTTAACTCATGGCATAGCGGCTGGGAATCTTTCGCTTTTTTAGTGTGGCCGGACAGGTCTGTTCCGTCCTGGCAGAAGTGCGTTGTTCATCACAAATTCAAAACAATATTTTAACTTACTGTTTCTTATGAATAAATATCCGCCCTGCTTCTTTGCTTTTCCACGGCGGCAGGAATACTATTTTTTGGAATAGTATTTCACATATTGAAATTAGCAACGAGCGGTCGCCGCTCTTGCTGCTGATACTCACCAGGCGTCACGGGAGGCAGGAATGCAACCTCATCCGGATAAACCGGTTCTTACACTCAGCCATATCACTAAACGCTTCGGCGGTAACGCTGCGGTTAACGATGTGAGCCTGGACGTTTTCCCCGGCGAAGTCGTGGCGCTATTGGGGGAAAACGGCGCAGGTAAATCCACGCTGATCAAAGTGCTGGCTGGCGTGTACACCAGTGATGAAGGGCAAATTACCTTTCAGGGCAACGTCACGGCATCCGCCGCCGCGTTAAAAACCGCCACCACCCAACCCATTGCGTTTATTCATCAGGATCTCGGACTGATTGAGTGGATGACCGTGGCCGAAAATATGGCGCTGGTCATGGGATTCAGCCGCCGGTTTGGCCTGGTTAACTGGCGGGCGGTGCGTGAACGAGCGCGTTTGGCCCTGGAAGAAGTGGGCATTCAGCTGGACCCCGATGCCCGCGTCTTTGAACTGTCGCGCACCGAGAAATCGCTGCTGGCCATCGCCCGTGCCGTGGCGGTCAACGCCGAAGTGCTGGTGCTGGATGAGCCGACCGCCTCGCTGCCCGCCAATGACGTGCGTCATCTGTTTAGCGTAATCGAGCGCCTGAAAAGCCGCAACGTAGGCATGATTTATGTGACACATCGCCTGGATGAGGTGATTGAGATTGCCGACCGTATTTGCGTGATGCGTGACGGTAAACGCGTGGCAGAGGGCGTAACGGCAGATTACCAGCTTCACGATCTGGTCGAAATGATTGTGGGCGAGGCGCTGGAAAGCAATCAGCGTCTTGCCCTGCCCGAAGCCCGCCCGCCTGTACTGTCGCTGGACAAGCTGTGCATCGATGAAGTCGGCCCGGTCTCTTTCAGCCTGCAACCCGGCGAGATGCTGGCGCTGGCAGGCCTGCGCGGTGCCGGTCAGGAAGAGATTGGTCGGATGCTGTTTGGTCTGAAGCAGTCCACCAGCGGGGAGGTTATCTTCCGCGACCAACCCTGCCACCCGCGCTCCCCGCGTGAGGCGATGGCCGCGGGCATCTCGTTTGTGGCGGGCGATCGCACCGGCGAAAGCCTGGTGATGTCGATGAGCGTGCGCGAGAACCTGTTTATTAATCCTTGCGCCAGCGGTCATCGGCTGATGTCCCATTACGGTCGCCGCGCTGAGGTCGGGGCCAGTTGGTGGAAAGTCCAGCTGTTCGATGTGCGTCCCAAAGACGTGAACCTGGATATCAGCGCCCTGTCCGGCGGCAACCAACAGAAAGTGGTGATGGCACGCTGGATGCACCTGAATGCGCCGCTGCTGATTCTTGAAGATCCCACTGCCGGTGTGGACGTCGGCGCACGTGAAGAGATTTATCACCTGCTCAATAAAGCCCTCGCTGAAGGCGTGGCGGTGCTGGTGATTTCCAATGACCTTGAAGAAATTGCTCATATCTGCAACCGCGCTCTGGTGTTTAACCGGGGCCAGGTGGTCGGTGAACTGAGAAATGAACAGGTTACCTTTGCAGGTTTACTGGAGCTGGCCTCAGCCAGTTCTGCTGCCCCATTAGCTACCGTCTGAACAGGCAGTCAGGAGAAACGATATGTCTAAAACCTCGGTGAAATCTACCGCACTCGAACAACGGGTCAGCCTTGCCCAGCATGGCTTTGCGCCGTGGTCGATGCAGATCCTCACCCGCTACGGGTTACTGCTGTTGTGCGTGCTGTTAGCGTTAATGTTTTCAGTCCTGTCCCCCACTTTTGCCTCGATGTTAACCGTGCAGGCGATTCTGTCCAGTAAGGCAAAAATTGCACTGCTGGCGCTGGCGGCCACGTTGCCGATGATCGTTGGCAAAATCGACCTGAACGTCGGCTTTGGCATCGTGCTGTGGCACATTCTGGCCATTACGCTGCAGGTGGAATACGGTTTTTCCTGGCAGATGGCGGTGCTGACGGTGCTGGTATTGTCAGCGCTGTATGGCCTGCTAAACGGTATTCTGGTGGCGCTGGCAGACATTGACAGCTTTGTCGCCACGCTCGGCTCCGGCACGGTGCTGTATGCCATTGCGCTGTGGCACTCCGGCGGACGACAGATTGTGGGCGACTTGCCGGACGCCTTCAGTGCCCTGCACAGCACGGAAATTGTTGGCATCCCGATTGGCGCATTTTATGTGCTGGGCCTGGCGCTGGTGTTATGGCTGGTCACCGAGCATACGCCGTTGGGCAGATGCATGTATGCCGTGGGCGGTAATCCCGTAGCGGCCCGACTCAACGGGATTGCCGTTAATAAATACGTAATTGGCTCCTTTATTGCCTCCAGCGTCATTACCGGCTTTAGCGGCGTGCTGATCGCCGCCGAACAGGGCGTCGGCCAGGCCAGCGTCGGCATGGATTACCTGCTGCCTGCCTTAGTGGGCGCCTTTCTGGGCAGCACCACCATTCGTCCGGGACGGGTTAACGTCTGGGGCACCGTGGTGGGGATTGCCATTCTGGCTATCGGTATCGCCGGTATCCAGCAATTTGGCGGGGCCTTCTGGGTTGAGCCTTTGTTTAACGGTGCCACGCTGCTGCTGTCGATTACGCTTGCCGGCTACGCCCAGCGTCGCCGTATGTTGAACCAAAAAGCCGTCGTGCGCAGTCAGGGCACGCCAGCGACCACACCTGACCCACAGCAAAAAACCATCACACCAGGGAACTCATTATGAAAAATCCGGTATTTGGTCTTTCTCTCGTTGCCATGTTGGTAGCCTCTCTGCCCGCACATGCAGACAGCTATCTGGAACAAGCCACCGCGGCCGTCGCCAAAGCCACGTCCAGCGCCACCACCTGGGACGGCCCCACCACAGGTCCTAAGCTCCAGGCGAATAAGAAACTGATTTTTATTGCCTCTGATATGAAAAACGGCGGCGTACAGGGCGTGCAACAGGGGCTGAGCGAGGCGGCGAAAGTCGCCGGATGGAAGCTGGATACGCTGGACGGCGCGGGATCGGTGAAAGATCAGCTCGCTGCCCTGAATCAGGCTATCGCCCAACGGCCTGACGGCATCATTATTGGCGGCTGGAACCCCAACGTCGCCAAAATGCCGCTTAAAAAAGCCGTGCAGCAAAAGATTGTGCTGATGGCGTGGCATGCGGAACCCGCCCCGGGGCCGATTAAGCAGTACGGCATTACGGATAACATTACCTCGGACTCAAACGAAGTGGCCCGCCTGGCGGCACAGTACGCCGTGGTGAAATCGGGCGGCAAAGCCCAGGTCATTATCTTTACCGACTCGCTTTATAAAATCGCGCTGGATAAGGCCAATGCGATGAAGCAGGAAATTGAAAAATGCAGCGAGTGTAAGGTCATCGACTTTATTGATACCCCACTGGCCGATACCTCTAACCGTATGCCGTCGCTGACCTTCAGCCTGTTACAGAAGTACGGCGACCGTTGGCAGTATTCGCTGGCGATCAACGATCTCTATTTCGACTTTATGGCACCGGCGCTGAAAACCGCAGGCAAAGGCGGTAAAAACGCGCCTTACAACATCTCCGCAGGTGATGGGTCCATCTCGGCCTTCCAGCGCATTCGCAATGGGGAAAGCCAGGTCGCCACCGTGGCTGAACCGTTAAAACTGCACGGCTGGCAGTTGCTGGATGAGTTTAACCGCGCCTTCGCCGGTCAACCGCCTTCGGGCTATGTGACGCCCGCGCATTTAATTACCCAGGAAAACATTAGCCGCGATGGCGGGCCGCAGAACAATTACGATCCCGAAAACGGTTATCAGGCGCATTACAAAACCATCTGGGGCGTGAAGTAACGGAGGCCAGCAGCATGCAGGTAGAAAAACTGTGTTCCCCTGCCATCTGGGCCGAAGGCCCGGTATGGCTGCCGCAGCTCGATGCGGTGGTGTTCAGCGATGTGAAAGGCAACCGCATGTACTGCTGGCAGCGCAACGGCGAGCTCAGCATCTGGCGTCATCATGCTAACTATGCCAACGGCAATGCCCGGGACAGTCAGGGACGCGTCGTCAGTTGCGAACATGGCCGCCGGGCTATCAGCCGGACCGAATCAGACGGCACGGTCAACGTGTTGATCGACAAAGTCGAGGGCAAACGCTTTAACTCGCCCAACGATCTGGCGATCCGTTCTGACGGCACCATCTGGTTTACCGATCCGCCTTACGGGATCGTTAACGATCACGAAGGCTATCTGGCCCCCAGCCAGGTCATCGGCTGCTATCTCTACTGTTTTGATCCCGTCAGCGGGCAGCTCAGTATTGCGGCCAGCGATCTGCAGCGCCCTAACGGGCTGGCATTCTCACCCGATGAGAGCCTGCTTTATGTGGCCGATATGTCGGTGGTGGACTTCCCGACGCTGGGACGCCATCAGCTCCGGGTTTACCAGGTTGAAGGACGGGAACTGTCGCCGGGGAAATTTTTTGCCGATGTCACGCCGGGCTTCCCGGACGGCTTTTGTGTCGATGCCAACGGGGACATTTACTGTAGCTGCGCGGACGGCGTGATTATTTTTGACGCTCAGGGGGCGCGTAAAGGCAAAATCCCGATCCCTGAGACGGTATCCAACTGCACGCTTGGTGGACCGGATAATCATGAACTCTATATCACAGCCAACACCTCGCTCTACCGGGTAACGTTGCGCTAAACCGGCTGCGCAGGCAGAACGGCAAGAAGGACCTGTCAGGTCAGCGCGTCTGTGGCTGACCGGCCCCTCTGTGGGCAAAATCTGGCAAATAAGCCTGAGATCACAAAAGCCAGCAATAAATATAACTACATGATTTTTAATGATTAATTTTTCAGTCATTTCTTTGACTGCCCTGTCTTTTCCCCATAGCATTTAGTTGAAATGACATTCCACATTATGAAATAAGCGGCAACGCTGGGAGTATCAGTCGTATGAGAATCAGCTATCAGCAGTTGTATGAGGAGTTTCTCCGCGTACTCACGAGTCGTAACGTGCCCCAGGATAAAGCCGAAGCCTGTGCGCATATGTTTACCGAAACCAGCCTCAACGGCGTGTATTCCCACGGCGTAAACCGCTTCCCACGTTTTATTCAGCAACTGGACGCGGGCCATATCGTTCCCGACGCCGAGCCGCAAAAAGTCCTGTCGCTGGGCGCGATCGAGCAATGGGATGCCCAGCGTGCCATCGGCAACATCACCGCGCACAGTATGATGGAACGCGCCATGGCCGTGGCATCCGACCACGGGATTGGGCTGGTGGCGCTGCGTAATGCCAATCACTGGATGCGCGGCGGCAGTTACGGCTGGCAGGCGGCGGAAAAGGGCTTTGTGGGCATTTGCTGGACGAATTCTATTGCCGTGATGCCGCCCTGGGGCGCGAAAAGTGGGGCGATCGGGACTAACCCGCTGATCATCGCCGTGCCGGGCGAGCCGATCACCATGGTGGATATGTCGATGTCGATGTTCTCCTACGGCATGCTGGAAGTGAACCGTCTGGCCGGTAAAAGCCTGCCGGTCGATGGCGGATTTGATGATGAAGGCAATTACACCCGCGATCCGGCCACCCTTGAGCAAAACCGCCGCATCTTACCTATGGGTTACTGGAAAGGCTCCGCGCTGTCGGTCGTGCTGGACATGCTGGCCACCCTGCTCTCCAACGGTGCCTCCGTCACCGAAGTGACACATGACAACGGCGATGAATTCGGCATCTCGCAGGTCTTTATCGCGATTGATGTCGACCGGCTCATTGATGGTGAAACCCGCCAGCACAAGCTCGACCGTATCCGGGCATCGATTATCAACGCTGAACGCGCCGACAGCGAGCAGGCCATTCGCCTGCCCGGCGATAAGTTTCCGCCGTTGCGGGCTGAAAACCAGCGTCTTGGTATTCCAGTGGACGATCGCATCTGGGCGCGTATTCAGGCGCTGTAAGGGGGAAACCATGATCACCGGACATATTGCGAACACCGACCCGCGTCACTATCCCCCGGCGATTGCCAAAGCGATCGCCTGTCTCGCCCGCCACGACCTGACCATTATGGCTGCGGGACGTTACCAGGACAGCGAAACGGGCTGGACCATGCAGGTACTGGATCTGCACACCGCCGCGCCTGAAGAGAACTACCCGGAAGCGCATCGCCAGCATATTGATGTGCAGTATCTGGTGGCAGGGGAAGAAGTCATCGGCGTCGCCACGCAGCCCGTGGATTTACCGGTGCATCAGCCTTACGACAGCGAGCGCGACATTATTTTTTACCAGCACGCGCCGGAAGAAACCCTGGTGCGCATGCTGCCAGGCACCTTCGCCGTGTTTTTCCCGCAGGATATTCACCGTCCAAATTGCGCGGTGGGCAAGCCCGGACCGATTCGCAAAGTGGTGGTCAAGATCCCCACCCGCGATCTGGTTTAGGCAAGGAGGAATGCCATGAGTCTGACATCGACCGCCGTTAATCGTGAGAAGATCCCCGCCCTGCGCTGGCTAAGGATCATTCCACCCATCCTGATCACCTGCATCATTTCTTATATGGATCGGGTCAATATTGCCTTTGCCATGCCGGGCGGCATGGACGCCGAACTGGGCATCAGCGCGTCGATGGCTGGACTGGCGGGCGGCATTTTCTTTATTGGTTATCTTTTTTTACAGGTGCCGGGCGGCAAGCTGGCCGTGTATGGCAATGGCAAACGCTTTATCGGCTGGTCACTGCTGGCCTGGGCGATCATCTCGATGCTGACCGGTATGGCAACCAGTCAGTATCAACTGCTGGCACTGCGCTTCGCGTTAGGGATCGCCGAAGGCGGCATGTTGCCGGTGGTGCTGACGATGATCGGCAACTGGTTCCCGGATGCCGAACGCGGTCGCGCCAATGCCATTGTGATCATGTTTGTGCCGATCGCCGGGATCATTACCGCCCCGCTCTCCGGCTGGATCATTACCGCCTGGGACTGGCGCATGCTGTTTTACGTGGAAGGCGCATTATCGCTGGTGGTCATGGCCCTGTGGCATTTCACCATCAGCAACCGGCCGCAGGAAGCGACGTGGATTTCTCCGGCTGAAAAGCAGTATCTGATCACCACCCTGCACAACGAGCAGCTGATGATCAAAGGGCAGAACGTGCGTAATGCCTCTCTGCTGCGGGTCATGCGCGAGCCCGTGATGTGGCGGCTGATTCTGGTCAATTTTTTCTATCAGACCGGTATTTACGGTTACACCCTGTGGTTGCCCACCATTCTGAAAGAGCTGACCCACGGCAACGTCGAACAGGTCGGTATGCTGGCCATATTGCCCTATGTCGGGGCGATCTTCGGCATGTTTCTGTTCTCTGTTCTGTCGGATGCAACCGGCCGGCGCAAGCTGTTTGTCGCGCTGCCACTGGCCGGCTTTGCGCTGTGCATGGCGCTGTCGGTATTGCTTAAAGCACACATCTGGTGGTCCTACGCGGCGCTGGTGGGCTGTGGCGTCTTTATTCAGTCTGCGGCGGGCGTGTTCTGGAGTATTCCGCCGCGTCTGTTCAATGCCGAGGTCGCGGGCGGAGCGCGCGGCCTGATCAACGCGCTGGGCAACCTTGGCGGCTTCTGCGGGCCTTATATGGTCGGCATGCTGATTGCGTTCTACAGCAAAGATGCCGGGGTTTACAGCCTTGCCATTTCGCTGGCGCTGGCGGCGCTGCTGGCCATGACGCTGCCTGCCCGCTGTGATTCTGCGAAACGGGAGGCGGTATGAAACGCTGGCTGGGACTGGACTGTGGCGGCACCTTTATTAAAGCCGGGCTGTACGATATGCAGGGCCGCGAGCTGGCCGTTGCACGGCAAAACCTGCCGATACTGGTGCCTGAGCCGGGTTATGCTGAACGCGATATGACGCTGCTCTGGCAGCAAGCGGCAGCGGTGATTCGCGAGGTCCTGACCAGTAGCGGTCAGGATGCCGCCGACGTCGCTGGATTAGGCATCTCTGCTCAGGGTAAAGGGCTGTTTCTGCTGGATAAAGATCGCAATCCACTGGGGAATGGCATCTTATCTTCGGATCGTCGCGCCCTGAGCCTGGTCCAACAGTGGCAGCAGGAAGGCCTGCCGCAGCAGCTCTACCCGCTCACCCGACAGACGCTGTGGACCGGCCATCCGGTTTCACTCCTGCGCTGGCTAAAGCAGCATCAGCCGCAGCGCTATGCCGCGATTGGTAGCGTGCTGATGGCCCACGACTATCTGCGTTTCTGTCTGACCGGTGAGCTGGCCTGTGAAGAAACCAATATCTCGGAATCCAATCTGTACGACATGCAGGCCGCCGACTGGTCGCCGGCGTTGGCTGAGATGCTGGATATCAGCGAAATCGTTCCCGCGCTGCCCCCGATTATTGGGTCGACGCAGATTGCCGGCTATGTCACCTCGCAGGCTGCCGCCGCATGCGGTTTGCTGCCCGGTACGCCCGTGGTCGGTGGTCTGTTTGACGTGATGTCCACTGCCCTGTGTGCGGGACTGAATGACGCAACGCGCCTGAACGCGGTGATGGGCACCTGGTCGGTAACCAGCGGCATTACCGACTGCATCCGCGATGAAACAGACTATCCCTACGTTTATGGCCGTTATGCCATCGAGGGCCAGTACCTGATCCATGAAGCCAGCCCGACCTCGGCGGCCAACCTGGAATGGTTCTGTGAGCAGTGGGGCATCAGCGACTACCAGCTGTTAAACCAGTGGGTCACGGATCTCGAACCCGCCAGCAACGCGCTGCTGTTTCTGCCTTTTTTGTACGGCACCAACGCCGGGGCCGATCTGCACGGCAGCTTCTTTGGCCTACAGGCGGGTCACACCCGCGCCCATCTGGTGCAGGCCATCTACGAAGGTGTGGTGTTTTCCCACCTGACGCATCTGAACCGCATTCTGCAACGCTTTCCTCAGGTCACCGCCCTGCGTCTGAGCGGCGGTCCCACGCGATCCGCCCCCTGGATGCAGATGTTTGCCGATGCCAGCGGCCTGACGGTAGAAGTGCCGCAGATCAGCGAAAGCGGCTGTCTGGGTGCGGCCCTGGTCGCGCTAACCGGGACGGGCGCTTACGCCTCGCTGCAACAGGCGCAGCAGGCCTTAGCGCCGGATATCGTGACCTGGCAGCCAGACAGCACAAGACATGCCCGTTATCAGCAGAAGTATCAGCGTTATCAGCATCTGATCCGCGTCCTGAGTGATGCACAAGGAGCCACCTTATGAGCCTGCCCTTACTCCAGCTGGCGCTGGATCATACCGAGCTGGAGGCGGCGCTGAGTACCGCACAACAGCTGCACCCACACGTGGATATCATTGAGGCCGGTACGCTGCTATGCCTGAGCTGTGGGGTGGAAGCCGTGCGCCGTCTGCGCCAGCAGCACCCGGAGAAAACCCTGGTGGCTGACTATAAAGTGGCGGATGCCGGCGGCGCCCTGGCAGACATGGCCTTTACGGCGGGCGCAAGCTGGATGACGGTCATCTGTGCCGCCCCGCTGGCGACCTTTGCCAGCGCGCTGGAGGTGGCACAGCAGCACCAGGGCGATATTCAGATTGAACTGTTTGGCAACTGGACGCTGGATGATGCGCGAAAATGGCGGCAACTGGGGCTAAAACAGGCCATTTATCACCGTGGCCGGGATGCGCAGGCCAGCGGTCAGCAGTGGAATCAGCACGACCTGGATACCATGAAAGCCTTATCCGATTTGGGTTTCGCCCTCTCCATCACCGGCGGGATTACGCCTCAGGATCTTTCACAATTTAAAGACGTTGACGTTAAGGCGTTTATCGCCGGACGCGCCCTCAGCGATCCCGCCAGCGGCATCCAGCGCGCCGCAGAATTCCATCAGGCCATTGCCAGCATTTGGGGAACCGTATGAAACACCAGCATCCGTTAGGTATTTACGAGAAAGCCCTGCCCGCGAACCTCACCTGGCCTGAACGCCTGGCGCTGGCAAAAGCCTGTGGTTTTGATTTTGTGGAAATGTCGGTGGACGAAACCGACGCGCGGCTGGCGCGCCTGAACTGGAGCAAAGAGCAGCGGCTGTCGCTGGTGAATGCCACGATTGAAACCGGCGTCACCATTCCTTCCATGTGCCTGTCGGGACACCGCCGCTTTCCCTTTGGCAGTCACGATCCGGCGATCCGCCAGCGCGCGGACGATCTGATCGATCGGGCTATCCAGCTGGCAAAGGACGTCGGTATCCGCACGATTCAGCTGGCGGGTTACGACGTGTATTACGAACCCCACGATGAAAGCACCGTGGCGCGCTTTGCCGAAGGGCTGTCACGCGCGGTGCAGCGCGCCGCCGCGGCCCAGGTGATGCTGGCGGTTGAGATCATGGACACCGAGTTTATGAACGCCATCAGCAAGTGGAAAGTCTGGGAGCAGCAGCAGGCTTCACCGTGGTTTTCCGTGTATCCGGATGTGGGCAATCTCAGCGCCTGGGGCAACGATGTGACCGCCGAGCTGACCCTGGGCATTGACCGCATCGCCGCCATTCATTTGAAAGATACTCAACCCGTGACCGCAAGCTCACCAGGACAGTTTCGTGACGTGCCCTTTGGTCAAGGCTGCGTCGACTTTGTCGGCGTGTTCCGCACGCTCAAAGCACTGAACTATCGCGGGTCGTTCCTGATTGAAATGTGGACAGAAAAAGCCGAAGAACCGGTTGCCGAAATCGTCCAGGCCCGGCGCTGGATTGAACAGAAAATGCAGGAAGGAGGTTTAGTATGAGCATAGCCGCAATGAAAGAGCAGGTGCTGGCCGCCAACCTGGCGCTGCCGCGCCATCAACTGGTGACCTTTACCTGGGGCAACGTTAGCGCTGTCGATCGCGCCCAGGGCCTGGTGGCGATCAAGCCGTCCGGCGTGGACTATGACGGTATGACAGTGGACGACATTGTCGTGGTGGAACTGGAGAGCGGACGGGTGGTGGACGGCAGCAAAAAGCCCTCATCAGATACCGCGACGCACCTGGCGCTCTACCGGGCCTTTGACGATATTGGTGGCATTGTGCACACCCATTCGCGCCACGCCACCATCTGGGCACAGGCCGGTCAGGATCTGCCCGCCTGGGGCACCACCCATGCTGACTATTTCTACGGCGCGATTCCCTGCACCCGACTGATGACGGAGGCCGAAATCGCCCACGATTACGAACACAATACCGGCGAAGTGATCATCGAAGCCTTCCGCACGCGTGGTATCAGTCCGGTCGCGATCCCCGCCGTGTTGGTTAACGCTCACGGGCCATTCGCCTGGGGGAAAGACGCCGACAACGCGGTGCACAACGCGGTGGTGCTGGAAGAGATCGCCTATATGGGCATTTTCTCCCGCCAGCTGACGCCCGGTATCACGCACATGCAGCAGCCCCTGCTGGACAAGCACTTTCTCCGAAAGCATGGGGCGAATGCCTATTACGGTCAGTAATTCACGTTTTTTTATCACACTCAGCAGGAGCGGTTGACTATGAACAGGTTGTTTCATCTGACATCCCCTGCCGACCGGCATTATGGTCTGGCGCTGTGGGCAGGATTTTGCGGCGGCAATGTCGCCAGTTTTGTAAAATGGGGAACCGAAAATCCCTTTCCACCCAGAACGCCTGACAGGGCGATTCCGCCTGCTGAGATGCTGCATGATATGGGGATCAACGTCAGCAGCCTGGTTTATCACTATTCCGATCACGTGGTGAACTGGGGCATTGCCGGTGTACATCACCTGTTCTCCATTTTCTTTGCTCTGCTCTACTGCGCACTCGCGGAGATCGTCCCGGCAGTCACCCTGGGCCAGGGTGTCGCTTTCGCCATCGTCATCACGCTGGCGTTTCACGGCGTAATACTGCCGATGAACGGCTGGGCACCGGCGTTATGGCACCTGCCGCTCGCGGAAATCGCGTCAGAAACCCTGGGGCATATTCTCTGGATGTGGACGATAGAGATATTCAGACGCGCCTTCTGTGAACAGGCCCGGCGACGCCAGCCTCTCTGAGCGCAAGACCGGGGCGCCAGACATAACCTTTAGTTAAGAACCCTCTGAAATCCCTGCGGCGCACATTTTATCCTGTGCGCCAAACTACTGCGATATCAGCCTCATCTTCCGCAAAATAACCGAAATCCGCGTTAATTATTTTACCCCACCTGTAAATGAGGGTTGATAATCATTAAGTCGTTTTTACAATACGGCCTACGCTTAACCCTAATCGGCTCGCTTAGGCGATCGCCGTTATTGAGTAAACCGACAGGCCTGTAACGCTCATGAAAATCGTCTCAATCCAGTATCTGCGCGGTCTCGCTGCGTTACTCGTGGTGCTGGCACACAACTCATCGCTGTTAGAAGGCCACTGGACCCGGCACATTCCCGGCGCGCTGGGCGTGGACGTGTTCTTTATTATCAGCGGCTTCATCATGACCTTTATTACCCACCAGTTTAACGAAGCCCCGACCTCGTTCATGGTGAAACGCTTTTTCCGCATCTGGCCGGTATTCTTCGTGGTCTGGCTGCTCTCGTTCGTGGTGGTTTACCACGATCGTTCACTTCAGGACATGTCCTGCGCGCTCTATTTCTGTCTGCAGGATTACAGCAGTCCCGGCCCGACCTTTGGGTTTAGCGCATTGGGTCCGCCCTGGACGCTGTCCTACGAAATCCTGTTTTACGCCGTGTTCACCGTCGCGATGTGCATCAACTACCGCTATCGTAGCTATTTGTGTGCGCTGATTTTTCTCGCCTCCAGCGTGGGTTTTCAGCTCTATTACAACGGCAGTTTTGATTTTTCATCCCAGGTATCGCCCCATATGGCGGTGACGCACTGGTGGCAGGCGTGGATCAAACTCATCAGCAATACCATTTGCATGGAGTTTATCTTAGGCATGATGCTGGCGGAGTTAATCGTGAAGCAGAAGCTGCCTGAGCTGACGCCTCAGGGGCGCAGAATACTGCAGGTCGGGCTGGTGCTGGCATTCGCGACGGCGCTGATGATTGGGCCGCAGCCGTTTGGCCTGCACGGGGGTTTCTGGCTGGCCGCGGCCATTATGAGCATCACGGTGATGCTCGGTTACCGTAGCGAAAGGGGTCATAACCGTGCGCTGATTTTCTTTGGTGATATCTCTTATTCGCTCTATCTCATCCATTACCCGCTCATGATATTGCTGATGAACAGCCTGGCCGATAAAGCCTGGACGGATAATTTTATGATCTTTGTGTTGTCCATCAGCATCAGCGTGGCGCTGGCGTCAGTGATGTTTTTCTGGATAGAAAAGCCCGCCATTAAGGCAGGTAAGCGCGTCGCCCGCTGGTTATCGACGCCGCTGACGCTGCACAAAAGTTCATAGCCTGCGGCAAACAGTGGCCTTTTAACGGGCCACTGTTTTTTTCGCTATCAGAAGCTCTGCCAGTTGTCTTCCTGCGCACCGGCACCGGCTGCCGCAAGCTGTGGGCGCTTAAGCACGGGCGCAGCCGTCACGGTGAAAGGTGGACGCTTATCCATGACAACCTGGGCAGGATGGATAGTAAAGGCAGCCACCAGCTGTTGCAGCGAAGTGGATTGTTCGGTTAACGAACGCGCGGCGGCAGAAGCCTGTTCCACCAGTGCGGCGTTTTGCTGGGTCACGCTGTCCATCTGGTTGACGGCTTCATGCACCTGACCAATGCCCTGCGACTGCTCCTGGGCCGCTACCGCAATTTCATCCACCAGATCGTTGACCTGGCGCACGGCATCGTTCATCCGGTTCATATTCTGTCCGACTTCTTCAGCCTGCGCGGCACCGGTTGCTACGTAGCGCATCGATGACTCGATTAACGCTTTGATCTCACGGGCAGAAGAAGATGAACGCTGTGCCAGATTACGCACCTCACCGGCTACTACGGCAAAACCGCGTCCCTGCTCACCCGCCCGGGCCGCTTCAACTGCCGCATTCAGCGCCAGAATATTCGTCTGGAAGGCCACACCTTCAATCAATGCAATGATGTCGTTGATTTTCGCCGAGCTGCTTCTGATATCGGTCATGGTGCCCAGCATCGTTTTGACTTTGCCTGAGCTGTCCTCCGAGATTTCACGCGCGTTTTTGGATAGCTGGCTGGCGAGTCGGGTGTTTTCGGCGGTCTGGCGTACGGTTTCACTCAGTTCAGACATGCTGGCCGCCGTTTCCTCCAGCGACGCCGCCTGCTGTTCCGTGCGGGAAGAGAGATCGTCGTTACCGGCTGAAATCTGGGACGAGGCAGAACTGACCGAGTGGGACGCCTGCTCAACCGATGACAGCGACTGCGCTACGTTGTTCACCAGGAGGTTGTAAGCCCTGGCGGTTAAGCCAATCTCGTCACGACGTGAATCGTCTGCGCGCAGCGTCAGATCAAGCCGCTCACTGGCGTGTTCCATGGTGGCGCGAATGGCGTTAAGCTGACGACGGATGCTGAAAATCGTCTTAACCGAAAACGCGCCGAGCAGCAGGATAATCGCTATCGATCCCCCTGACATGCCCCACAGGGTTTTCTGATACGCCTTGCCGTTTTCCTTACTGTACGCCTCACCGATAGCCACATTCAGCGCCAGTTGCTTCTGATATCCCTTCATCAGATCGCGTACCGCCTGTCCAACTCCGCTGTCGCTCTGAATAGCGCCGAGGGAAACGGCATCGTTTTGTGCACGGGAACCGGCTAAAAATTCCGGCAGTCTGGTTTCGATGTTTTTAATCGTGCCAAAGGCCTGTTCAGTTAACGACTTATCTTCAGCATTAGAGATATCGTGTTCCAGGTAATACTGGTTAAGTTTCTTTAAGTCGTTTATCGCCGAACCAATATCTTTTTCGAACTGTGCCTGCTTACGGGGATCGGTGGCACTCTGGTGTCGGTACAGTAGCAGCGTTAGTGCATGACTGCTGTCCACCAGCTTGTTCAGGTCGATAATCGACGGAATGGTATTTTGCTGAACATAGTCAAAGCGTGACTGAAAGCCGGTCACGACCAGGATAGCGACCACGGCTAAGGCAGCCAGTGAGGCGGCTAGCAACGAGAAGGTCAGAAACAGTCTCTGGGTAATGGTCATAGCTTTATTCACCTGATGTAGAGGAAACATTGTGTAGAGGATGTTTCTACTATCGGCATCTGACGATGAAATATTACACAATTCATTAGGTAGCTAACTTTATTGTGTCGCAACCTGTTGTGATAAAGGGGAAAGAATGTAAAAAACAGGCCCGGACGGTGCCGGGCACAGAAGCAGGAATCAGAACAGCACGGAGTAGTTCAGACCAAAGGTGCGACCGCGGCCTTTGTACTGGTACTGAGACGGTGAACCATAGGTAGGGCTGTAGAACAGTGGTGCGCGCTGTCCCCACACCGTGGTGTAGTCGCGGTCCAGCAGGTTCTCAACGCTAAAGCTCAGCTTGCCGACGGGCAACTCATAGCTGCCAATCAAATCAACGGTGGTGTAGCCGTTAATGTTATAGCCCGCATCATCGCTCAGATTAAACGAGGTGGTGCTCTGGACTTTCAGGCTCCAGGGATCGGGCGACCAGCCAACATAGGCGGTTGCTTTCGACGGACTGGCGACTTTCACGTCATATTTTCGCCAGCTGCCATCCACTTTCGACTCGGTCTTCAGCACATTGAAGTTCGCGCCGGTGCTCCAGTTGGTATCCGGGATAAAGTAATCCACGGCACCTTCAACACCATAAATCCGACGCTTATCGTCAACGACGCTGATGGTCAGATCCTGATTCTGCTGAACACTCTTGTCTGAGAGCGAATAATAGGCGCTGAGCTGCGTGCGCAGATTGTCACCGGTATAGCGCCAGCCCAGCTCCCATGAATCGACTTTGATGCCCTGCAATTTGCTGGCATCCACGTTGACGCTGTTGATCAGCGGAAGATTGCCGTTAACCGCCCGACCATAGGTGCCGCGTCCGTAATATTTACCCGGGTCCGGCAGTTCAACGCCTTGCGAGAAGTTAAACCAGGCCTGCTGCCGCTCCGTGATATGCATCAGGATACCGGCGTTATACAGGAAATTATCGTAATCGGTTGAGCCACCCGGAATCGCATCGGCTGAACGGGCGGTGCCGTTGGCAATCGCCTGCTGCTGCGCATAACCAACAAAGTCATCCACCTTGTTTTCGGTGTACTGATAGCGCACGCCGCCACTCAGCGTGAAGGTATCATTAATGTCGTAGCTGGACTGCAGGAAGGTCGCCAGGTTGGTAATGTCATAACCCGGATAGCGACCGGTCGTGTAGATGCTCTGATTGTTCAGCCCGCCCGAGGCTGCCGACTGGCCCAAATCAAAGAACATCTGGTTAGCGTTGAAACGCTCGTGATCGGCGTCCACACCGTAGGTTAACGCCAGCCCATCGACGGGCTTACTGGTTATCGCCAGCTTGCCACCATATTGATCGGTGTTCTGCTCTGAGGAGGAGAAACTGGTCACGCGTCCGCCAGAAACGGTTGGGAACGGATAAAACGTCAGTGACTCGTCCCGGTAATAAACCTGCCCCACCAGCTCCTGACCGAGGAAATCGGTATTGGAGTACTGCAGGCTGACAAGGTGGCGCTCGGTGCCGGGAATACGGTCCGAGTCCAGCCCTTTACTGGTGTAGGCGTTGCCGTTACCGGTTACTGCCGAAAAGTTTCTGCCCAGATTCAGACCATAATCATCGTCACCCTGGCTCTTATAGTATTGCGTTACCAGTTGCAGTTGCTGGTGGTCATCAATTTCCAGCGTCCCGGTGCCCATCACATCCAGACGGTCGGAATATTGCAGCCCCGTCTGGGTATTATCCAGCAGAACCGAATCGCCGTTGCCGTCATACCAGCCACCAAACTTCTGATAAGCGACAGACAGCCGTCCCGAGGCGCGGTCATTACCGCCAGAGATAGCGCCCGCCACGCGTTCGTCGTGATCTTTACTGCTGTTAAAGCCGGTTTTGGTGCCGGTTTCAAACTCAAACTGCGTGCCCGGCTGGCCTTTCTTGGTCACGATGTTGATCAGACCACCGGTACTGCCACCGCCGTACAGGGAAGTCGACCCCGAGATCACCTCAATGTGATCGATGTTGAAGGGATCGATCGAATCCAGCTGGCGACTGTCTGTGCGTGAAGAGTTGAGGCGAACGCCGTCCACCAGCACCACAATCGCGCGGCCACGCATGTTCATGCCGTAGTTGGTTCGGCCCTGGCTACTGACGTCCAGACCCGGCACCAGCTGCGCCAGCGCATCTTTAAACTCTTTGCCGCCCTGGACTTGCTGCTCCAGTTCGGCCCCCTCAATTACCCAGGTGGTTTGGGCCATGTCAGCCACCGTACGGTGCGTACGACTGGCCGAAACGACCATTTCATTTTCGCTGGTTTGCTGTGCAACCGCCGGTGCCATCATGGCTAACAGCAGCGGATTGAGCAGCCAGATATTCTTGTTTTTAGCTTTCATCATCGTTCCTGCGTGCGAGGTTAAGACTTACCCCAAGGACTCGGTATAGTTTTTGGTAGAAGCAGCGCCATGCTGCGGTTTTTCCCGGCTGACGCTGCGCCACTGGATCAGAGCGGGCGGCGTGCTGAGATCGAACAAATCACGCCCCAGTGCGCGATTCAGAATACGGGCGGAGCGCCAGGCCATCAGGCTGAGCTGTGGTTCAGCAATACCGTGAGTCTGCATACTGGCGTTCACCGCAAAGATGTTATTGTCTTTTGGCCCGTTCCACTCAAGCGTGAAGTCCTCACGCACGCTGAACGTGCACTCGTCTTTCATGGTCAGGCGACTCATCAGCGGAGAGAGCAGTTCCGGCAGCGCCGGGCGATAGCCGGTGGCAAAAATCACTACATCACAGTCGATCAGGTCGTAACCCTGATCGAGCTGATGCTGTAACTGGAGCTGCCAGCCCTGATGATGGCTGTTGAGTTCAATCACCGAACGGCTCGGCAGCAAATGGGCATTGCGCGGCAGTCGCTGCACTTCAAAGCGGTGATACAGCTCGCGATAAATCGTCAGCAGGGACTCAGCCGTAATGCCATCCGAAGTCATCTTTTGTTCAGCCAGCATTTTCTGTCGGGCAGGCTCGTTCAGGCCGACAAAGCTGGAAACGTACTCTGGGGTGAAGTATTCGTTGGCGAAAGCGGCTTCATCCAGGGCATTGAAATTGTTGCGGCGTGATACCCAGCTGACCTCAGCCGGTTCGCCCCACTCGCCCCGGAAGGCGTTGAGGAACAGATCGGCACCGCTCTGACCGCCGCCGATCACCGCCACACGCTTGCCGCGCAGGTCGGGCTTGCGCAGGCTCATTTCGCTGGCATGGAAGCAGGTGGCGCTGATGCGGTTCACGCAGGGCGGCAGGTAGGGCTGCTTGCCAATGCCCAGGCAGATGTTGCGGGCATAGCTTTCGCCGCCGTTGCTGTGAATCACAAAACGTTTATTCGCGTCGTCAAAATCGATGCGTTCTACCGTCTGATTAAAGCGCAGGTTATTCATGCCTTCGGCGGCCCAGCGCAGATAGTCGGAAAACTCATCCCTTGAAACGGTGCGCAATTCGGTGGTCATAAAGCGGTAAAACTTTTTACGCTTGACCAGGTAGTTCACAAAGCTGAACGGGCTGGTGGGCGCGACCGCCGACACCAGATCTTTTAAGAACGAGGTCTGCATATGGCAGTCCGGGACCAGCATGCCGGGATGCCAGGCAAAATCGGGGCGACTGTCTAAAAACTGGCTGGTGAACCCTTGTGCCTCGTGAGCCAGCGCCGCGATACTCAGGTTGAACGGGCCAATGCCAACGCCAATAAAATCAACAGTGTTTGTCATGATTCAGTCCTTGGTGACCAGCCACAGCGGGTTTTGCAAATTTTCCAGGTAATTGGGCAACATACGGCTTCCGCCGTCCTGATCGGGCCAGGTGAGTTTTACCGGATTCAGCACTACACGAATGATTTGTGGCTTGAAGAGTGAGAAAAGCGCAAAACGCGCCGACAGTTGCGGATGGTCCTGCATATAGTCGCTCAACACTGCGGCAAGCAGTTGGTAAAAGCGTCGTTCTGGTACGCCAAGGCGCGCCATTAACGGCGAAATAAACCGCAGGACCGTGACAAAATGGCCGGTCTGCAAGTCATGAATCAAATAGTCAGCGCTCAGGCGTGCCGTCACATCGCGGACGTCCTGAGGCAGAGAATCCATCTCTGGAAAATCGTCCTTCACCAGCCGCATATCGCCCTGAAAATCTTTCAGCAACACGCGCTGAGGCACACCGTCCTTCATCGCCAGCGTAATATTTTGCCCGTGTGCGATCAGCGCTACGCCATAACGGCACAACAGGTGATAAAGCGGCACCACAGAGACGCGAAACATCTGACGTAACCAGGCTTCTGCGCTCAGGCCAGAGCGGGCAATGTAAGCCCCGATGAGCGGCTGATGGTTCTCATCGCACTCCATCAGCGTTGCCATCAGGATTGGCGTTTCGTCCGGGTGCAGCCAGCGTGAGGGGTTTTCGCGCCAGATCACGCCCAGCATTTCCTGGTAGCGATACGGGGCTTCGGCCAACGCGCCGTAAGCCTGATGGGAAACATAACCGGCGGCAGGTTCACCCAGGATCACCGCCCCGCTTTGCTGCAGCGTCGTGTCCGTGGCAAAGACGTTTTGTAGCCAGCGGGATGCCAGCGGGCCTGCGGCGATGTATTTGCCCGGAATACCGCGATAGCAGGAGGTGTTGTAAATGGTGAGCGGCAGTTTAATATCCAGCCCGCCCTGACGACTGGCGTTGGTCAGCGTGCGCAGTGACTGCTGCGCCAGCCAGCGATCGCCAAATTCTCCCAGCGAGACCATCTTGCCTGTCGCCAGATCCGCCACAAAATCGAGGGCAATTTTTTGCTGCCACTGCCAGGGATGAACCGGTAACGGCAGCCAGCTGTCGTCCAGCCCCTGGTCCTGCCAGGCCTGAGTGAAACGCGCATATTCACCGCTGTCCATCGCGGCATGTAGCAACTGCTGGAGATCCAGCGCGCTGTCGCAGCGCCAGACCATATGGTCACGCTTCACTGCCAGCCAGTGCAGGCGGAAGGTATTCAGGTATTCGGGTGCATAGCGCTCCAGCGCCTCTTGTCCCCATCCCCGACGGCCTTTATTGAAGGCAAACTTAGGATGACCGCTTAGCAGGCACTGCAGGCGGTCGGCATCCATATCAATGAGCGCGTTCGCATCCAGGCCCTGACGTGCCTGCATAAGCTGAAGATCGCCGCGCAACGTGGCATAGAGATCCTGCATATGTTCCGCCACCGTTGCATCGCTCATCGACAGCACCGGCTTCAGCTGATACAGCAGCGTCTGAGCCAGTATCGGCTCCTCCGCACAGCGCAGGCTCTGCGCATCGATCCATAACCAGCCCCAAATGCCCCGTTCGGCGGTGAAGTGCCACTCGGCTCCCGGCAGGCTGATGCAGTAACGGTTCTCGCCCTGAGGCTGCGCCTGAAAGACCTGCTCGTACTCCAGCTCAGCCAGCATTTTCGCGACCAGCTGACGGTTAACGGCGTCCCATGCGTGCTGATTCATCACAGGCCCACCTCGCCGAAGAAACGCGCGCGCTGGGTCATGACCAGCCGGGAGCGCTTGTGCGGAAAATCAAACTCTTTCACGGTGCTGTAGCCCGCCGGTGCCAGATGGCGGAACAGGCGCTGATTATCGGCCCGGGGTTCCAGCACCAGGCGCTGGGTTTGTGGGTTGTCCAGCAGCAGATAGTGACTGATGCCGCGCAGCCAACTCTGCACAAAGTGCGGCCCGCGCCACTGCGGCTCACCCACCAGCAGATGCAAACCGCGATCGTATGGCTGCCAGCTGTAGTGCCGTCCGATGCGGTCTTCTGCCGCCCAGTAGATTTCAAAGTAGCTAAAAGGCTCATCATCAAAGCAGCCAATCAGCGGAAAGGCATAACTGCTGGTCAGCTGGCGTTCAAGGTAGGCGGTCTGCACCGCCAGCGATCCGCTCAGCTCCCAGAAATAATCTACGCGCGGATCGTTCATCCAGCGGGTGAACGCCTCTGCGTCCCGGGCAGGATCGGCTACGCGAAAACTCAGCGTACGGCGCACGCGCGGATCGTAACGGCGATAAACTTCGCCGTTGGGGCGCGGCGGGCGCTGGGGAAAACAGATCTCACGCTCGGCATCAAACGTCATCTCGCCGGAGGCCTGCTGACGCGGGGCAGACAGCCACAGCGGCAGTTGCCAGAACATATCGCGATGCACGATATCGCTCTTTAGTGCGTCAAACAGCGCCAGCGCCTGTGGTTCTTCGCGCCATTCTGCGAAGGGCAGCACCACGGCGGAAAGCTGCGGGGCCGCGATAAACATCTGGTCCAGCGCCTCACGCAGCCAGCCTTCGGCAAGCGGACCGGAAAAATGCAGCACCGCACTGTTGTCCTGTCCCCAGCCGAGATTCAACGTGTTGCCTGACTTTTCGCAGCGCAGGCCGTGGCCACTATGAACAATCTTTGCCTGAGACATTTAGCGCTCCTGAGACAGCAGTGGGTTGATGAAGTCAAAGTAGATCACCGAGGGATCGACGATGGTGTTTTCATTGTGATCGTGCAGGTAGCAGAAGAAATTGCCTTTGACGTTCCAGTGCGGGCTTGTCAGCACGTAGTCAAGGCAGTCCGTGTGCGTCACCTCGTTTCGTAGCGCGCTTAACGCGTCACGTACCCGTGCCATCAGATGGGCTTCGCTGTCCATGCCTGCCGCACCCAGTGCGGCCGTCACGGCAAAGGTGGAGTTCACTAACAGGTAGTAGGGGAAATAGCGCAGCAGCTGTTCGCGGCTAAAGACGTTTTCCGCCTGCGCTTCGCCAATCACGTCCAGCCAGCCTGCGGCATGTGGCATAAAGGCGCTGCCCTGGCAGTCGCGATAGATCAGGCCAACCGGCAGATCCTGCGCCATCTCCACCAGGATATTTTGCTGATGGGCTAACAGCACCAGACCGTAATCAGCTTCCGCAGTGAACAGCGGTTTCAGCACCTGCTGGCAGTAGGCGTCGACCCAGGCATGGGCGGCCTGTTTTTCGCTGATGTTCAGACGCTGGCTCAGACGTTTCACCGCCGCAGACAGCAGTGAGTCGCCGCCGTCCGGCGCGGACTGCGTCAGGGAAACCAGCACGTTGGTCTGGCTCTGCGGCCTGTCGACAATCAGGTTTTCACGCAGCGCGAACAGGCTCTCTTCCATGATCCTGCCCTGCGCATCGCGCAGTCCGGCCCAGCCATCTTCCTGCATGACACGAAACGTCGGGAAACGCGCCTGCATGTCCTGCCAGCGTTCGGTCTGCGCCAGGCGCGCCAGCCGCATGCCGCGTTTGACCTCTTTCACCGACAGGGTGCGGACGGAGTTAGTCAGCCGCACGCTCAGGGAAAACTTGATCATGTCCCGGCTGGTCGCACAGTACAGCGAACGCGATGACGTGGTGGGCAGCCAGGGCGCACCGGCCTCCCCCAGGTCAGTCACCAGGCCTTTCTCCACCAGTTGCTGACACCAGGTCTGCTGGAGCAGATAGTCCGCCTGCCAGGGATGGAGCGGGAACAGCCACTGCCGATCGGTCAGCGCATGCAGTAACTGCGGCGCGTTTTCGGCCGCAAAGCGCATCAGGCGCTGCTGTAAAGTCAGTTGCAGACTGTCGCCCGCCAGGTGGTCTTTATCCACCGCGAACCAGCGTAACGGGAAATGTGGCGCAAAATCAGGCAGGTAGCGTTCGGCCTGCGGTTGCGTAAAGGGTTCGTGTGACTTGGGTGCCGGATGGAAGGCGTGCCCGACCAGCAGTGCCTGCTCGGCCTCGGCAAAGTTCAGGGCTTGCTCACGCAGGCCGTTCCAGTCATGACGGGCAGCGATTGCCTCACCGGTATGGGCGTGACTTTCCATAACACGCTGGTAAAACGCCTCACAGCCAGCGGCGGGCAGCTGCTGCTGGTTTTGCAGCTTATCGACAATCAGTCTGGCAACGGTCGCGAACGCCACTGGCTGGCTGTCGCGATGCGTGACCAGTCGGGCCGGGAAAGCAAAACGGTGGTGCTGGGTGGGAGAAAAGTAAGCCACCTTAAAGTGTAGGGCCTTCTCATCGTCCAACGGAATCACTAATTCTACGGGTTCACCCTGGCTGAGTTGCCAGTCCTTGGTTTCACGGATCAGGGAATTCAGGAAGCACTGTGCTGCCACATCCCAGGCTCCCTCGTGTGTTGATTGAATCATTATCAAACAATTTCCAGGCGTTATGATAATGCGAATTCTGCCGATAACAGTTCTCATTATCAACGACAATTGTTAGAATTGGCGGAATAAATTTTACAAATACATACAACAAAGATACGGGTTAGCAACATCGTGACATCTCTTGAACTGACCGCGACGCCGCAAAAAGCCTTATCTAACTGGCCCTTAGCGATAAGCGCCGGATTGCTGGGCATCGGCCAGAATGGTTTGCTGGTGGCTATCCCGATGCTGGTTGCGCAGACCAGTCTGAGCCTGTCGGTGTGGGCAGGACTGTTAACGCTTGGCTCAATGCTGTTTTTGCCCTCTTCGCCATGGTGGGGAAAACAGATCGCACGCGTGGGAAGTAAACCGGTCGTGCTGTGGTCACTGGCCGGTTATGGCGCCAGTTTTTTGCTGCTGGGCATCGGCTGTACGCTTCTTTCCACGCAGTCCATTAGCCCCTCGATTGGATTAGGCATACTAATTATTGCCCGGGTTATTTATGGCCTGATGGTGTCGGCAATGGTGCCGGCGTGCCAGGTATGGGCGCTACACCGGGCCGGTGAAGGTAAGCGCATGACGGCACTCGCCACCATCAGTTCCGGCCTGAGCTGTGGCAGGCTGTTTGGCCCGCTGTGTGCCGCCGGAATGTTAGTGATTCATCCACTTGCCCCCTTGGTACTGTTAGTGGTTGCGCCGTTGCTGGCGCTGATGATGTTACTGCCTTTGCGCGGTAACGCGCCGCAACCGGCCGTGGCGCGTAACAATGCCCGGCTACGCATCGACTGTCTGCCCTATCTGCTGTGCGCTCTGCTGCTGGCGGCAACGGTGAGCCTGATGCAGTTGGGCCTGTCCCCGGCGCTGGCAAGACAGTTTGTTGGTGATACCGCCGCGATTAGCCATCAGGTAGCCTGGCTTCTGAGCGTGGCGGCGATCGCCTCACTCGGCGCGCAGTTCACGGTGTTGCGCCCTCAGTTACTGACGCCGCTTGCGCTGTTGCTGAGCGCAGGGCTGTTGATGTCTCTGGGGCTGGGAATGATGCTGAGCACGCCGCTCTGGCTGTTTTATACCGGCTGCGCCTTGCTTTCGTTTGGTGCTGCACTGGGCACGCCAGCCTATCAGCTGCTGTTAAATGACAAGCTGGCAGACGGCGCGGGGGCAGGCTGGATAGCCACCAGCCATACCTTAGGCTACGGATTATGCGCGCTGCTGGTGCCACTGGTGTCGCAGTCGCATGGCGAGACAGCGCTGATCGGTGCCGCCTTCGCTGCTGCCCTGCTGTTTATGGCGATGTCAGCGTTGATCTGGCGCGCACGCCGCCGCTCCACCTTATCGGCTTATTAACTAAAAGGAACGACGATGGCTGAAGTCCATAGCTACCGCCTGTTTGACGTAAAACTGGCACGCAAGCGTCATCTTTCTCCCTCTATGCTGAGCCTGGTGTTTAATGGCCCCGACATCGCACAGATGAAATCTGATGCGCCTGACCAGCGAATTAAAATTTTGCTGCCTGCCGAAGATGGCAGCATGCCCACGCTCCCTGACAACGGTGAGTGGTATCAGACCATTCTGTCGCTGCCAAAAGAGCAGCGTCCCCTGTTGCGCACCTATACGCTGCGCCATCTCGATCCTGACCAGCAGGAACTCACCATCGAGTTTGTCAGCCACGGAACCGAAGGCCCGGCATCAGCCTGGGCGATCAACGCCCAGCCGGGTGACAGCCTGGTGATCGTTGCGCCTAATGCGGCCTATGCATCTGACAGCGGCGGATATGAATGGACGCCGCCGGACGCGCTGCGCAACGCGTTACTGATTGCCGATGAAACCGCGTTACCCGCGGCGAAAGGCATCCTGGAAAAACTGTCCCGGCAGCAAAATCCGCCGCAAGTGCAGGCGTTTTTTGAAGTCCCGGATGCGGAGGATTGCGTCGGTTTACAGGCTTATGCATTTGCCGACATCACCTGGCTGCCGCGCAAACCCGCTTTTGCCTCACACGGCGAATGCCTGGTCGAGGCGATAAAATCCCGGGTTAAGGTGCCTGATGGCGGTCATCAGCAGGACGTACAGGAAGAGGCAGAAGGCGAATTACTGTGGGATCGCGCTCAGGCCCGCAACAGCGAGTTTTACGGCTGGGTCGCCGCCGAGTCGACCGTAGTGAAGTTATTACGTCGTCACCTGATTGGTGAACGCGGCGTCGATCGTGAAGCGATCAACTTTATGGCTTACTGGGCCAAAAAACGGGCCCACTAAACGCCCTGTCGAGAGTGGCGCGTTGGGGGATTTCTGGACGCTGTTTATGCGCAGCGGTGGTGTTCAGGCTGGCCCACAAACCCAGCCATTTCGACCGCTGTCACGGTTTGCTGTGTCGCCGCCAGACCGGCACGGGCCATAATCTGGCCACGCTCGTTAACGCAGACCCGTTTAGCTGGCCGGTCAGGTCAGGGTAGCCTTTTTCAGCAGATCGAGCAGAGTGACGATTTGCGGGTCCAGCCTCAGGATGTCTTTCTTAATCAGTAAATGCAGCGTGGTGGCGCGGCGGACGCCATGCTGTAAGGGCAATATTTTTAGTGTTCCCTGCGCCAGTTCCTGCTCGATGCGCTCATGCGGAATCCAGCCATAGCCCACCTGATGCATCACCGCCTCTACCGCCGCCTCGATGGTCGAAAACGACCAGTAGTCGCCATTACTGCTCTCATCCTGCACCGTGAAATGTTCCCGGTCGGCGATACGAATCAACGGATACAGCGCCAGCTGTTCTTCGTCGAGCGTCACCCCGCGATGGTGCAACGGATGGTCACGGTGAGCCACGGCAACGAAATCCACGTTCATTAACCACTCACCCCGCCCGGCCATATCCTGGCGCTGAGTCACCACCATCACGTCGGCCTCGGCGTAGTCGGTGTCAGTTTCCAGCACTTCGGTAAGGTTGATCTGAGTGTGAGGATGACATTGCTGAAACGCCTTGAGGACGGAAAACAGGCGACGACGCGGAAAGATACTGTCGACCACCAGTTCCAGCTTTGTCCTGACGCCGCTGCGTATTGAGCCTGCAAACGCCTCCAGCGAATGGAAGGCTTTAAGTAACGGCCGCACCTGCGCCAGTAGCAATTCCCCTGCGGGCGTCAGCACGGCCTTGCGTCCTTCGGTATGCAACAACGTAATGCCAATGCGCTGCTGCAACATGGCAAGGTTATAGCTCACGGAGGACTGGCTGCGATTGGTAAGCATCGCGGCCCTGGCAAAGCTGCCCTCGCGCACCACCTTGTCCAGCAAACTCCACTGCTCCAGCGTCGTCTTGTGCATAACCCATCCAATTTTTGAATCAATTTCATCGTAAATTAGCGTTTTTAATTCATAAAGTGAATGGTTAAGCTGGGTTCAACCAAAGAGGAGAACAAATTATGAGCAGCTTTGACAAACATAATCTTGACGGCTTTATCGGTAAACATCTGGTTTATACCTATGACAACGGCTGGAACTACGAGCTGTATATTAAAAATGAAGACACCATCGATTACCGCATTCACAGCGGCATGGTGGGCAACCGCTGGGTCAAAAACCAGCATGTTTACGTTGTCAGAGTCGGTGAAGATATCTATAAAGTCTCCTGGACTGAGCCGACCGGCACCAGCGTCAGCCTGATTGCTAACCTGGGCGATAAACTGTTCCACGGTACCATCTTCTTCCCGCGCTGGGTCATCAACAATCCTGAGCGTACCGTGTGTTTCCAGAACGACCATCTGGAAGAAATGGCGAAGTACCGCGATGCCGGCCCAACCTATCCAATAGAAGTGATTGATGAGTTTGCCACCATCACCTTTGTGCGTGATGCGGGAAAAAATAACGAAGACGTGATTGCCTGTGCCGCAAGTGAATTACCCGCAAATTTTCCTGAAAATCTGAAAAATTAATCTGAACAAAGGGGCAATGCCCCTTTTCCTGTTGGAAAGACGCATACAGCAATCCCCCGGTTATTACCGCGATAATACAACAAGCGTTTCTGTTTTTATTTAACGGGAATCGCCGACGACATATTTGCTTTCAATCGTCAAATTCATCTGTCCCTGTTGATGTTTTATCCTGTGCCATCGACGTCTTTTTCCGTTGCGGTAAATACCGCCGAGGCACAGAATGAAGATAATTTTGCACGTCCCCGATAAAAACCGTATTGACAATGCTTTTGCTAATGCAGGCAACCTGCTTAAAGAAGCGGGTTTTAACGGCGACATTGCCATTGTCTTTAATGGCGACGCGGTTAGCGATGTTATTGGCAGGATTATTTCTGACGCCCTTAAGCAGGCACCGACCGTCACATTATTACTCTGTCAGAATAGCCTTAATGCGCAACATATTGACGTCAGCATGCTGCCAGTAACCTTTCACGTGGTTCCGGCAGCGATTACCTATATTATCGACCAGCAGTCGCAGGGCGCATTATACATTCGCCCTTGATCGGCTTGCTCTACAGCGGCTTACTTTTAGCAAACCACTCAATTCCGCGCAGCATCCCAGCCCAATAGAAACGCGGCAAAAACCAGGCTTTTAACCACCATGCGGCGCGACTGGGTCGGGCTGAATGGAGCGGAAAAGTGGGAAGCAGACGGTTGCCATAGCCAAACTCCGCCAGCACGACTTTCCCTTTCTCCACGGTGAGCGGGCAGGAGCCGTAGCCATCGTAACGCGTTTCAGGCACACCTCCGTCAATGACCTGTCTCAGGTTTTCCGCCACCACCACGATCTGTTTACGGGCGGCGGCGGCCGTCTTGGCATTCGGTGTTGAACAGCAATCGCCCAAAGCAAAAATATCTGGCCAGCGGCTGTGCTGCAGCGTCTCTTTATCGACATCACACCAGCCAGCAGCATCCGCCAGACCGCTTTCGGCGATAAACTCAGGCGCGGCCTGAGGCGGGACAACATGGAGCATATCGAACGGCAGCGTGATGTCACGCGTGCTGCCGTCAGCATCGGTGACGGTAAATATCGCCTGCTTATTCATACCATCGACGCCGGTAAGGACATGGCCGAAATTCACCTGCGCCCGGTATTTCTCCAGGTAAGCCGTTAACGGTGGGACAAATTCGGGCACGCCGAAGACCACCTGACCCGCCAGACAAAATTGAATATCAATCTGCGCCAGACAACCCTGACGCTGCCAGCGATCGGCAGAGAGATAGAGCGCTTTCTGCGGCGCACCCGCGCATTTTATCGGCATCCCCGGCTGGGTAAAAATAGCCTTCCCCTGCTTCAGATTTTGCACCAGTTCCCAGGTGTAGCTCGCCAGATCGTATCGATAGTTTGACGTTACGCCATTGCGGCCCAGGGTTTCATTCAGACCACTGATTTTGTCCCAGCGCAGGACCAGACCGCTGGCGATAATCAGGTAGTCATAATCTATTTTTTGGGCAGAGGTAGTTTCAATATATTTCTGTCCAGGTGATATATGGGTTACCGCATCCTTAATCCAGTTGACGCCTGCCGGAATAACCGCATCCATCTGTCTGCGGGTTTTTTCAGCGGAAAATAATCCTGCGCCGACCAGCGTCCAGGCGGGTTGATAATAGTGCTCTTTTTTAGGCTCAATGAGGGTTATTTTGATGTTCTTAATGCGTTTCTTAATACTTGCGATGACGCCAATTCCAGCTGATCCACCACCAATAACAACAAGATGAGGTTGATGGGGATTATTTTTATCGTTCATGCAGGCCTCCCTTTCGTTTAACCGTAGTGGATTGCGGCACAGAGATAAAGCGAATCAATAGACTTTAAAGTTATAAAAAAAATCACTTATAATATTTAGCTATATGATATAGCGAAAAGAAATAATAGATTGACAGTTATTTGTCGCCCCTCTTTAATACCTTAAAAATAGCGTCAGGAATGAAAATGGTCATTCAGGAATTTACCCATCTTTCTGCCCTCACGATGTGCCTGCTAATCGCAACAGGTATCGCCGTGGGCTTTTTTCTGGCGCTGACCGGCGGGGGCGGATCGGTCGTGTGCGTGCCGTTGCTGCTGTACCTGGTGAAAGTCCCCGACACACATCGGGTCATCGGCACCAGCGCTATCGCCGTGGCAATAAGTGCCCTGATCAATCTTTTTGCCCACGGACGAAAGGGAAATGTCAGATGGGCGACGGGCGCGACGATATCGCTCGTGGCGGTGTGCGGCGCGCTGATCGGCGCCGAACTGGGGAAAATCGTCAGTGGGCAATACCTGTTACTGCCGTTTTCGCTTTTGATGTTTACCGTGGCGCTGATGATGCTGAGGAAACACCGTCATTCGCCCGACGCGCCTGCACATGAGAAACACGTTTCCCCCATCCTCGTCTGGGGAAGCGTGCTGCTGCTGGGCAGTTTGGCCGGATTTATGGGCATCGGTGGCGGGTTTTTAGTGGTGCCGGTGCTTGTCTGGTTGTTTCGTTTTCCCGTGGTGGAGGCGATAGCGACGTCGCTGATGGTGGTATTCGCCATGGGGATCTCAACCAGCGCAAGCTATGCCCTGGCCGGAAAAGTGTCGCTGGTCATGACCGCTTATCTGATTGCGGGCGGCCTGCTGGGCGGTTTACTGGGTGTGGCGGTGGCCAACCGTCTGAAGAAGAATGAGCGCGCGATTAACGCGGTCTTTTCGACCATGCTCATGGTGATGGCCAGTTACATGTTGCTTAAAAATCTCTGAAAAAACGGGAAAACCTGATGAATATTCGCCATTTTAATGCGCAAATCGCCTTTGCCGATGCCCCGCTTGCAGAGGATTTCCGGCAGTTGCATCAGTTGGGCTATCAGATCGTGGTGAATAATCGTCCTGATGAGGAAGACGGCCCCTTTCTTCACCATCAACAGGAGAAAGCGCTGGCTGAGCAACTGGGCATGGACTATGTCTATATGCCGTTCACGTTTGACACGCTGAGCTGGGAATATGTGGATGCTTTTCATCGCCGGGTGGAACGCGGTGGGAAAATCCTTGCCCACTGTCGAAGCGGCGCGCGCTCCGTAAGCCTGTTTTTGCTGCACGATTTACGCGAAGGGCTGATTGACGAGGCCGAATTCCGCGCTCAATGCCAGCAGTTCGGTGCCGACGCCGACAAAGCCCTGACCTGGTATGCCAACAGAGTACGCAAACCGCCGCAGGCAGAAGTCCATCATTTTTATGAACCCGAGAGCGGAAGCCTGCAATATGTCATCGCTGACGGGCAGGCCAAACGCTGTGCCATTATCGATCCGGTGCTGGACTTTGATCGCCGCTCAGGCGCGGTATCCACCCAGCAGGCTCAACGCCTACTCGATTTCATTCAGCAAAAAAACTGGCAGGTTGCGTGGATTCTGGATACCCATCCTCATGCCGATCACTTCTCTGCCGCAGCCTGGCTGGCTGAGCAAACCGCTGCGCCCACGGGCATTGGCGAAAAGGTCGCCGAGGTACAACGGCTGTGGCAAAAACTCTATCACCTGCCCGACCTTAATCCAGCGGATAAAATCTGGGACACCTTGTTCAAGGACGGCGATGTGTTTTATGTGGGTAACCTGCGTGGCGAGGTCATCTTATCTCCCGGTCATACGCTGGCGTCGGTAACCTACCACATCGCTGACTGTGCCTTTATCCATGACACGTTCTTTATGCCCGACAGCGGCACGGCACGGGCTGATTTCCCCGGCGGCAGCGCTGCCGTATTATGGGACAGCCTGCAGCGCATCCTGCAGTTACCTGACGACACCCGTTTATTTACCGGGCATGATTATCGTCCTGACGGGCGCGACGTGCAGTTTGAAAGCACGGTACGCCAGCAGCGGGAAAACAATCCCTGGGTCGTTAATCAGCATCAACACACGTTTATTGCCCGGCGACAGCAGCGTGATGCCACGCTCCCGCTTCCTGAACTGATGCTGATGGCGCTGCAGGTCAATATCAACGGCGGACGGTTACCTGAACCGGAGAGCGACGGCGAGCGCTATCTGAAAATCCCGTTAAACCGCTTTTCACTTAAGACGTAAGCAGGGCATAAGGAGTCGAGCGTCATGCATATTGACCTGATCCATTTTACTCCGTGGCAAAGCCTGGCGGGCGGGCTGCTGATTGGCGCGGCGGCGGGCATGTTAGTGCTATGTTGTGGCCGCATAGCCGGTATCAGCGGCATTCTGGGCGGTCTGCTTAAACGCCGGTCATCCGATAAGCCCTGGCGGCTGGCCTTCATCGCGGGGCTGGTCCTGTCGCCGCTGGTGTATCAACGGTTCAGCGCCCTGCCGTCAATCGAGATTGACGCCTCGTGGGGGCGGCTGGTGCTTGCTGGCTTACTGGTAGGGCTGGGAACGCGTCTGGGTTCGGGCTGCACCAGTGGTCACGGCGTGTGTGGATTATCCCGGCTGTCGCCGCGCTCACTGGTTGCGACACTGGTCTTTATGTTAACCGCCATGCTGACCGTTGGCGTGATGGGTCACGGGTAAAACCCAGGAGGCACGATGGCCGTTTTATTTTCTCTGCTGAGTGGACTGTTATTTGGCACGGGCTTACTCGTCAGCGGCATGGCGAATCCGGCTAAGGTTCTGGCTTTTCTGGACATTTTCCGCACCTGGGACCCGTCTCTGGCCCTGGTGATGTGCGGCGCGATTATCGTCGGGCGGCTGACGTTCTGGCTGGCTTCCCGACGGAAGCGCCCGGTATGGGGCGAAACCTTCCATCTTCCCGCCAACAGGGCACTGGATAAAAGGCTTATCATCGGCGCTATCCTGTTCGGGATCGGCTGGGGACTGGCGGGCATCTGTCCCGGCCCGGCGCTGGTACTGATCGGCGGCGGTGTACTTAAAGGCGCAGTCTTCATGATGGCTATGCTGGCAGGTATGCTGTTTTTTGCGTGGTTCGACAACCGCTCATCCACCAACATAACGTGAATTCACACAAGACAGGGATTAATGAAAACCTTCAGGATAGCGATCTCCGCCGTGCTGTTTAGCAGCACGACCCAGGCGGCTACGCTGCCAGCGCCCGTCCAGCAAATTGAAAAACAGGGCGTGGAAATAATCAAACCCTTTACGGCCCCCGGCGGGGTTCAGGGCTGGTTAGGTAAATATCAAGGCACCGGCGTCACCGTTTACCTGACGCCAGACGGTCAGCATGCGATTTCGGGCTATATGTACGATGCTCAGGGCAATAACCTCAGCGAAAAAATCATCAACGATGAAATTTACCTGCCCGCCGGGCGTGCAATGTGGAAGCGGCTTCAGGCCATGCCGGGCATCAATGAAGGCAGCACCACAGCCCGCTGTCAGGTGGTGGTGTTTGCCGATCCGTTTTGCCCTTACTGCCGAACGTTCTGGCAGCAGGTGCAGCCGTGGGTGCAGAACAACACGCTCAGCATCAAAACGCAGCTCGTCGGTATTCTTAAACCTGAAAGCGGGCGCTATGCTTCTGCCATTCTGGCGGCAGCCGATCCCGCCAAAGCCTGGCAGGATTTTGAACGCTCGCAGGGGCAAACCAAACCGGTCTTCCCGGACAGCACCCCACGGGCGCTGTTCGATCAGATTCAGCATAATCAGGCACTGATGCAGGAGCTGGGTGCCAACGGCACGCCCGCTATCTATTACCTGAATCATGACCAAAAACTCCAACAGATAGTTGGCCTGCCTGATAAGCAGCAGATGACGGACCTGGCTGCCTGTCGCTAAGCGGCGTTAACGCGCCAGAGAGGACCGGTAACGCAGCCTGGCGGGCAAGATAATTTGCTTGTCCGCCGGTTCCTGCCCCTGAATCATCTGGGTAATGACGGAAAAACACTCCTGCGCCAGGCGAGGGACGTTCTGCTCCACGGTATCGATATGCAGTGACAGCGAATCATACAGGTAGTGATCGTCGAAACTGGCGATGTGAATATCACTCTCCAGCAGACGGTGCTGACTCATGTAACGCAGTACCCCTTCCAACAGGCCACAGGCGGCGGTAAACAGCGCTTTGGGTGGTCTGCCAAGACGGGCACACAGGGCGGCAAACATCTCATAGCCGCTGCTGGGATGATAGTTGCCCTGAATAATCCATTCCGGACGTGGACTCACACCGGCGCGCTCCAGCCCCTGCATAAAACCGGCCAGACGATCTTTGGTCGGTGAAAGTCGTGGCTGACCGCCCAGGAAATACACCTCATCGGGATGCGCACGCGCCAGGCGCTCTACCAGCTCGGCGGTCGGCGTAATGGAATCGGTGATCACCAGCGGCAAACTGCTGTTATTCACATGACGGTCAAACAGCACCACCGGCAGTTGTTCACTCAGCTTCAGGTAATCGCTGTCGCTCTGCTGACTTGACGCGACGATCAGCCCATCCACCTGACGTGAGACAAGGTTGTTCACCACCAACGTTTCCTGGCTGGCATTTTCATCGGTACAGGAGATCAGCAGTTGCAGCCCGGCCTCACGACAGAGGTTTTCCAGCGCGTGAGAAAAAACGGCGAAACCGTAGTTAGTGATCTCCGGTACCACCAGCCCTAACGTATGGCTGCGGTTTTCGCGCAGCAGTCGGGCGTGGATACTCGGCAAATAATGGTGCTGTTGTGCAAGGGACATGACGCGATCGCGCGTCTCTTCTGCCACGCGCAGCTCTTTACCGCGCCCGTTGAGCACCAGGCTGGCCGTGGCTTTTGACACCCCGGCAAGCGCAGCGATATCACTGATGGTAACGCGCTTTGTTTTTTTCACGTCGGTGCTTCGTTTAAGGAAACAAGGGCTTATTCTACCATGCAGGATCGTAACGACCAGTAGCAGGCAGTGACTTCTGCGCTGCCGCTCAGGTGTAAACGGGCAGGATGCTGCGGGAAGTAGCGGCTGCTCATCACACCTTCTCCGTCGTTGATAAAAATCTCTACGCTGGAGTGGTCGCACAGAATATGCAGTTTGCGTGCGTGGCCGCACCAGTGACGATAAAGCCATTCGCCGTTTTCCAGACTGCGGCGTGCCAGACAAAGCGCATCCTGATGCCAGCTCAGCCGCAGCGTATCGGCAAAGTCCAGCGTGATATCGCCGTCAGACGTCAGCACCAGCTCAAGACGCCGGGCCTCTATCTCGGGTGCCCAGTCCGCACTGCCGTGATAGCGCTGCTCGTCCAGCCGCAGCGCCTGCAGCTCCGCGACCGGCTGTTGGTACAGTCGGCCTTCCCGCTCCGTCAGCTCACGCAGGCAGGTCATCTGATGAATCCAGCCAAACGCCACGGTCGGCTGGCGCATCTCTTCGCCGTCTGGTACGCCCATCCACCCCACCAGCAGCCTGCGTCCGTCCTGCGTCAGCGTGGTCTGCGGGGCATAAAACTCAAAGCCGGCATCCAGTTCATTAAAGGCACCGTGCTGGTAATGCGCCTGCTCATAGTCGAGCGTGCCGCTGAGCCATGCGCAGGGATGAGTGTTCAGATAGCGCTTCTCTTCCCGGGCAATGCCCTGCGGGCAGCAGATCAGAAACGTCGAGGCTCCCAGGGTAAACAGGTCGGGACATTCCCACATATAGCCCGCCGCGCCGAGTCCTCCCAGGCCGCTACCGGCAATTTCGCCCAGGTTATCCCAGTGGTGCAGGTCGCTGGAACGCAGCAGCAGGACTTTGCCCTGTAACTGCCTGTCCTGCGCGCCCAGCACCATGTACCAGTGCGCGCCATGCCGCCAGACTTTAGGATCGCGAACATGACCGGTGTAGCCTTCGGGCAGCGGAATGACCGGTCCCAGCTTGTCGAATCCGCCCTCGCTGTTCTGCACGGCCAGGCATTGCCAGGCGGTGCGCGAGCCGTCCTCGAATTTGACGTTACCGGTGTAACACAGGGTCAGCTCGCCGTTGTTGTCCACCGCGCTGCCGGAATAGCATCCACTGCGGTCATACTCTTCATCGGGCAACAGCGCGACCGGCTCGTGTTCCCAGTGCAGTAAGTCGGCTGAACGCCAGTGGCCCCAACATTTGTGCTTATGCTCGCAGCCCAGTGCATTCCACTGATAGAACAGATGATACTGTCCGTTGAAGTGGATAAATCCATTGGGATCGTTCAGCAGCCCCGTCACCGGTGCCAGGTGCCAGCCGGGATAGTGGCTGTCCTCACGCGCGTTGGGCTGGCCTTTCATTACCGCCTTAAGCATGGCGGGCAGCAGGTTTTTCAGGGCCATTATTCAGAATCCGTTTTGTACTTCAGCAGGAAAGCGATCACAAAGGCGACACTAAAGGCGATAACCATACCAATAACGTAGTTCAGCAGCGAACTGGCCTGAACAATCGCCATACCGGGTAAGCCGGTCAGCCCGACGGCGGTCATATAGACCTTAACGGACACCACCCAGGCACCGCCGATGGCTCCCCCGATCAATCCGGCGATAAACGGCTTCATAAAGCGCAGATTGATACCAAAGATGGCGGCTTCGGTGATCCCCAGTAAGGCCGAAAACGCCGAAGGTAAGGTAATGGCTTTGATCTTAGGATCGTTGGTTTTAAACCACACCGCCAGACACGCGCCACCCTGGGCAACGTTCGCCATTGCCCAAATGGGTAACAGAAAATTGACGCCGATAGCGGGATTACCGAGCAGTCCGGCTTCAATGGCATGGAAGCTGTGGTGCACGCCGGTAATCACAATCACCGAGTAAAGCCCCCCAAACAGTAATCCGGCCAGCCAGCCAGCATGGGCAATTAACGTGCTGAGTATGAAGGAAATGCCGTCACCCAGCGCGCGTCCCGCCGGACCGATAATCAGCAACGCCACAAAGCCAGAAATAATGACGGTCAGGAACGGGGTCAGAATCAGGTCGAGCGCGTCAGGGATAATGCGCCGCAGTTGTTTTTCCAGCAGGCTCATAAACCACACGGCCAGCAGCACCGGAAACACCGTGCCCTGGTAGCCGATCATTGCCACTTCAATTCCAAAGAAGTTCATGGTGTGGAAACCGGACGCCACGCCCCAGGCATTGGTTAAGGCCGGATGGGTCAGAATGCCGCCCAGCGTGGCACCCAAAAATGGGTTACCGCCAAACTCACGCGCCGCCGTAAAGCCAATCAGGATCGGCAGAATAATAAACGCCGCCGAACTGCACATATCCAGCATGATATACAGGGCATTTTCCGGGTTAACCCAACCATAGGTTTTGACCATCCCCAGCAGGCCCATTAACAGGCCGGATGCGACAATCGCCGGAATAATTGGAACAAAAATATTCGACAGTAACCGGGCAATCCGCTGGAACGGGTTGAGTTTGCGGGCGGCAATGTCGGCCGCTTCGGATTTACTCGATTCGCTGATACCGGCTTCCGCGACAAAGGCTGCGTAGACTTTGTTGACCACCCCGGTGCCAAAAATCACCTGTAGCTGTCCGGCATTACGGAAACAGCCTTTTACCCCGTCGATCTTACCAATTGCGCTGGTGTCCGCTTTGGCGTCATCGACCAGCACCAGCCGGAGCCGGGTCGCGCAGTGCGCCGCGCTGGCAATATTTTCTTTGCCACCCAGCAACGGCAGTAATGCACGGGAGATGTGTACAAAATCCATAAAAAACCTCTGTGTTATCGTGTGATGGTGTCAACCCGCCAGAAACGGCCCCGCAGGGCCGGATCGTCAGAACCAGGTTTCCATTTGTACGCCAAAGTTCCATTCACCGCCGGCTTCAAAACCGCTGCTGCCAAAGGCATCGCCGCGCGCATAGTTATCCAGTCGGTGGTCCCAGTCCATCCAGGTGGCAAAGAGGCGAATTTCCGGTCGCTTAAGGAATTCCCCTACGTTGCTGGCTTTCAGCGTAGGCGCGACGGTCAGTTTGTAGAAGTTACCACTGACCGCACTGCGCTGGTTGAAGCCCTCTGGACGTAAATCCATATACTGATAGGTGGCTTCATACTGCATTTCAAAGTTCTCCGTTATCCCCTGAATCAGACGCATGTTGGCGGTGGCCCACTGATAACTGTCGCCCTTGACGTAACGATCCTTGCTGCTTTGTGCCAGCACCGCTGGCGCGATATGCCAGTCGCCGCCCAGTGGCGTTATGCCGTAGCTGGCCAGTCGCCAGGTATCGGCATCCGGTAACAGCGCCCCGTCTGACCCAATGGCTTTCACCTCTGCGCCTAAACCGTGCCCGTAGAGCAGCGCGGTTTTCGCAGACCCTTCACGCAGGCCATAGAAGCTGTCGTTGTGCAGCCCCAGCAGCGCATGGACACCGCTATTTGCGGCGTCGCCTTTGACTTTAAGGCCGTTCACATCCAGTCGGTCATCGTTGTCTTTCGCGCGCATGCCGCTCAGCATCAGCTGGAACGGGCCGTAAAAGTTGTTGGCCGTCAGGATGTAGTTCTGCGCGGTGTTATCGTTATTCTCAATATCACCGAACGTACGTCCATACAGCGACAGGTTACTGTGAGCCTGATCGCTCCACTTCATGTCGTAAATACCCGCCCCGGTACCGGCGAGAAACACCACATCGGAGTCGATCCAGTGGATATCGAAATTATCCCGGTCAAAGCGTTTACCTGCCCAGACGGTTGTGTCTTTGAACGCCCCCGTGAAGGTCGGGAGCTGGCCCAGTTCGACAAACGCCTGACGCAGATTGAGGTCGCTGCTGGAAGCCGTCCAGTCGTTATAGGTGCGCTGACCGTCGGCCAGCATCGCCTTGAAGCGGGTGGTCGCGCCGTTTTCCAGCGTTTGTTTATGTTCCAGATTCAGCTCAACGTAAGTATCGGGTTCGTTACCCAGACGTCCCACGTGCCCGCCGGTTTCCCCCGCAGGCGTCACGGTGGGGCCACCCTGGGTTTTCGTCGCCGAACTGTTCATCAGCAACCCAGAGCGGGCATAGCCGTGAAATTCAAAACCCTCTTCACTACTCGCTTTCTGTTCAAGCTTCGCCGTACGCTGTTCAACCTGTGTCGCGGTGGCCTGGCTCTTTTGCTGCGCGCTGGCAAGCTGCTGAGCCTGTTTTTCTGCCGCTTCCGCGCGATTTTCTGCCGCATTCGCCCGCTGTTCTGCCGCCTGTAACCGCTGCTCCAGTGCTGCCAGCCGTGCTTCAATACTGCTCATGCTTGGTTCTGCTGCCAGAACCGGCCCCGAACTCAATAGCAGACCAACGGTGACGGCAAGTGCCTTTTTTCTCATCGTTTTACATCCCAGAAAAGGTAACGGTAATGATGTCGTTTTTTTGCTAAACCGGTTTAGTTTGCGGATGATATTCATCGATGTATTTTCAGGCAAAGTAATTTGCTAAACCGATTTTATGAATGTGAGACAGTTCGCAAAATGAAGCGATGCGGCAGAAAAAGAAGGCGGGAAAGCGGTGAGAAAGCAGACAACCGGATGCGCCATCGAGCCCATCCGGTCAGGTTATGACAGTGAGGTCAGGCAGCCTGACGGCGTAAAAGCGTCAAGGGCCCCGGCCCACTGAGGGTGAAAACCGAGATCAACGTAAAGGCCATCGCAATACAGCCCAGCACCAGATAGGCACCGTGGAAGCCAATACTTTCGTACATGTTACCTGCCAGAACCGACATGAAAATCATGGCTAACTGCTTGAAGAAACAGAAGCACACCAGATAAATCGTGGCAGAGAAGCGTACCTCAAACTGACTGGTGATGTACTTAAAGCAGCCAACAATCAGGAAGGGAATCTCAAACATATGCAACGTTTTGAGGATCACCACTTCCACGGCGCTAGTGGCAAAGGAGGAACCAATAATGCGCACTGACATAATGGTTCCGGCCAGTAACAGGGCGTTCTTGCCGCCGATACGGTTGACGATCAACGGGGCAAAAAACATGATGGCGGCATTCAGTAATTCGCCTAAGGTGGTCACATAGCCAAATACCCGCGTGCCCTGCTCGCCGGAGGCAAAGAAAGAGGTGAAGAAGTTAGCAAACTGTTGGTCGAACACATCATATGTACAGGACACGCCCACCACATACAGCGACAAAAACCACAGCTTTGGCTGCTTAAACAGCTCCAGAGCCAGCTTCAGGCTGAACCCTGACTGATTCGCGCCAACCGCCTGGGCCACCGTGGCTGACGACGAGGTGCTGGTACGGGAGAAGAACAGCAGCAGCGCCAGAATCACGGCACAGCCTGAGCCCAACCAGAACACGAACTGGTTGTTGATGGTGAACATGATACCGACGATGGAGGCGCACAAGGCCCAACCTACGCAGCCAAACATACGTGCCCGACCAAATTCAAAGTTGCTGCGGCGACTGACTTTCTCAATATAGGCTTCAATTGCCGGTGCCCCGGCGTTGTAGATAAAGCCCAGGTAAATACCGCCAACAATCGAACCTGCCAGAATATTCACCTGCAACAGCGGGCCAAAAACGTAAATAAAGAAAGGGGCGAACATCACCAGCATGCCGGTGATCACCCACAGCAGGTGTTTGCGCAGGCCAAGCTTATCGGACAACAGGCCAAACAGCGGCTGAAACAGCAGAGAAAACAGCGAAATACTGGCAAAAATAATGCCGGTATCCCCTTTGCTGATGTGGTTGATATCATGCAACCAGATAGGGAAGAACGGGAAATAGGCACCCATGATGAAAAAGTAAAAGAAGAAGAAAAAACCAAACAGCCAAAAATTCGAATTTTTTAAATAGTACATAACGGACGTCCTCAAGCAAGCATCAGGCAGGCGCGAGCCTGCCCGCGCATTATTTTTGCTGCCCCCAGATAAACTGGTAGCTATAACGTCCTGCGCTGAGCAGGAATTCTGGTGATACCGACGGGCTCCAGGAATCATCTCCGCCGACGCCCATATGGAAGCCATCAAGATTGAGCCACGTGCCCGCTTCAGGCTGTAACAGGTGGCGATGGCTGGTTTCCATCAGCTGTTTCTGACTGTAGCGACTGATGTTGAACTGGAAGTTGCCGCGCCACTGATGCGCGCCATAGCTGAGTTCTCGCGTGCCACAGCGCAGCCCGTTCTCGGTGGGGAAGACATACGGGGTGTACATCTCACTCAGCGGTAAATCCCAACGATCAAAGCAGGCCGAGGTCAGGCGATCCGGGTAGTTTTCATGCGGTCCCAGGCCTAACCAGTTCACCCGGTCGGCAATCTCGGTCAGCTGACAACTCATACCGATGCGGGCCGGATAAGGCGTGCCACTCGCCACCTCCACATTGACCGTTACCGCCATCTCGCCAAATCCATCAATGCGGTAGGTTTTACGGCTGATAAACAGGGTTTTGCCCTGGAACTGCCAGGCATGGGCGGTGGTGATCACGACCGCACTGGAGAGCGTTTCAGCACTGCACTGCAGGTTCATCACCTCTGCCTGATAGTGGCCCGCCGCTTTCCAGCGCTCTACCCAGGCATTGGGATCGATGCGGGTGACTTCGCTGACACCGATATCGTTATCCAGCGGCGCGCGGGTGAACTGGTCGAGCAGCGGTGTCAGTAACTGCGGCTTATCGTCAATCCAGTACTGCATCAGTGCGCCCTGATGACGGCAGAATTCCCAGCGCTGGTTGTTGACCACAATGCTGTAGCTGGCTTCGCTGCTGCTGAGTTGAGGCGCGTTCGCCGCCGGAGAGGGTACGGCGATGCTCAGAATTTCGTCCAGCGGCCACTGCTGCCAGGCGCTGATATGACCGGCTTCTGACCAGGCGGTCGGCTGAGGCTGCGCCACCCGCACCGTCAGCCAGAGCTGGCCTGCGGATGCAGGCAGCGGCACGTCCGGTAGCCTGATCTGCTGGCTGCCCTGCGGGGCGATATCCAGCGTGACGTCACCGGAGGCCAGCAGATTGCCGTCCTGGGCAACCGACCAGTGCAGGATTTCATTATCGCTGTGACGGAACAGGTATTCACTGGTCACTTCCAGCGTGCGTTCGCTGCCCGCTAGCAGTCTGAACTGGAAAAACTGCTGTGCGTGACGGGCTTCATAAAGCGAAGGATGGGGCGTACGATCGGCAAAAACCAGTCCGTTCATACAGAACTGACGATCGTTTGGCGTATCGCCAAAATCGCCACCGTAAGCGGACCAGGGTTCGCCGTTATCGTCATGTTTAATCAATGACTGATCGACCCAGTCCCAGACAAAACCGCCCTGCAGACGCGGATACTGACGAAATGCCTGCCAGTATTTTGCATAGCCGCCAAGGCTGTTCCCCATAGCATGGGCGTATTCACAGAGAATAAGCGGACGCTGTTCGCCCGGCATAGACAGCCATTTTTTAATGGACCATTTCGGCACGGCCGGGAAAGGTTGATCCTGATCGACCCGCGCATACATCGGGCAGATAATATCGGTGGCCGCCGTATTCGCGCCGCCGCCTTCGTACTGTACCGGACGGGACGGATCTTCGCTTTTCAGCCAGCGGTACAGCGCATCGTGGTTCGCGCCGTGGCCCGACTCGTTACCCAGTGACCAGATAATAATGCAGGGATGATTACGATCGCGCTGCACCATACGCGTGACGCGCTGGCTCATCGCAGGCAGCCAGGTGGGATCGTCGCTCAGACGATTCATCGGCACCATGCCGTGGGTTTCGATATTGGCTTCATCGACTACGTACAAGCCATAATAGTCACACAGGCGATACCACAAGGGATCGTTAGGATAATGGGAGCAACGCACCGCGTTGAAGTTGTTTTGCTTCATCAGCAAAATGTCCTGCACCATGGTGTCGCGATCCATCACCTGACCGCGTTCAGGATGGTGTTCATGCCGGTTGGTGCCGCGAATTAACAATGGCTGACCGTTCAGCAACAGCAGGCCGTTTTCAATGCTGACGTGACGAAATCCTACGTCACAGGCTTCCGCCTCAATCAACGTGCCGTCTGCCCGATGTAACTGCACAACAGCCCGATAGAGATGCGGGGTTTCGGCGCTCCACAGCGCGGGGTTATCGACCTTGATACACAGCGTGGCCCGGTCGTTCCACGCGCCGCGTTCGTCAATAATTGCACTGCCCAGTGGCGAGGTCGCTTCGCCGGTCAGTTGGTCAGCCGCGAAGAGCTGCACGCTAACCCGTAAGTCGTCATCCAGCGCCCCGGCTACGCGCACCTCGGCTTCCAGCCGGGCACGACTGAAATCGTCGTTAAAGTGGGTACGAATGCGCAGGTCGCGGATATGGCTGGCGGGCTTATGCAGCAGGGAGACATCGCGAAAAATGCCACTCATGCGCCACATATCCTGGTCTTCCAGGTAGCTGCCATCGCTCCAGCGCAACACCATAACGGCCAGTCGGTTTTCACCGCCGATCAGAAACTCGCTCAGATCGAACTCAGATGGCAAGCGGCTGTCCTGGCCGTATCCCACCCAGCGTCCGTTGCACCAGAGATAGAAGGCGGAATTCACGCCGTCAAACACGATTCGGGTTTGCCCGCTTTGCAGCCAGTCAGCATCGACATTAAATGTGAGCGAATAACATCCTGTGGGATTTTCAGCCGGAACGCGCGGCGGATCAACCGGAATGGGATAGGTCACATTGGTATAAACCGGCACATCGTAGCCCTGCATCTGCCAGACTGACGGCACGGCGAGAGTGACCGCATCGCTCAGGTCGTGGGTGCGCCAGCTGTCGGGCACCGCCTCGGGCGCAGGAAAAAAGGCAAATTTCCATTCGCCGCTCAGGCTTTTTCGCTGCGCGGATTGTGCATTCTCGTGCGCCGCTTCCGCGCTGCGCCAGCTGTAAAGTGGGGGATGGGCGTCCAGTCGGTTCAGTTCGGTGACGCCGGGGTTTTCCCAGTCGCGCCGGGCCAGTACGGCCGCTAGTGAATGTGTATCCAGGGTCATGGCAGTCTCCTGCGTAAAATTGTTATCCGCTCACATTAAGCTGACATTACGAGGCCGGGATGGGGATGTAAAGCAAGGAAGGGCGAATGAGTGAACTGCCTCACAGCAAAGCGTGACTGGCGATGAAGTTTATGATCCGTGTCGCTGTCCTTGCGGAACCGGACAGCACGGGCCGTCCACAAGCGGGGGCGGCCAAAAATGGGCGGGGAAACAGACTGACAGCGGTTAAAACCGGGCGCGCTGCGCCGTGGGCACCTGGCGGCCTGCAACAGGCAAAGGGGCGAACCCTGGCACTGGCACTGGCACTGGCACTGGCAATCCCAGCCTTAACGCTGCCTATCGCCAGCGGCCAGTGATTCAGCAAATGCAAGGGCCGATTGGTTAACCGCAGCCTGACGCGACAGGCTGCATAGCCACCTGAATGGTTGGCCCGTTAATGTCTTTGTCGCGCGATCCGTTGACGCTGACCGGGGCACCGCCCGCAGGCTGACCTGATGCGGGCGATGGCGGTTCGTCCATGAATCGCGGTGTTATCGACTAATTATCCTTCAATTTGATGACGATAAGGCAGCGCCGTCATGGCCCCTTTCGCCGTGGTCGCCAGCGCGCCGCACTGCTGGGCGCTGCTGAGCCGTGCCGCCAGTTCAGCCTCATTGGCTGGCATTCCTTTTTCCGCCAGGCCCCACAGCAGCCCGGCGACAAACGCATCCCCTGCGCCGGTGGTATCTACGCTGACTACAGGCAGCGTGGGATAGTGATAATGCTGCCCTTGATGCCAGACTTTTACCCCGGCTTTGCCCTGGGTAACCATCAGTAGCGGAATCGCAAAGCGTTCAGCCAGCGCCTGCATACTGTCATCGCCTGGCGCATCCTGGGTCAGAAACACCAGCTCTTCCTCAGACAGCTTGACCACATCAGCCAGCTGCAACGCCCGGTTCACACAGTCCCGTAACTGGACGTCGTCACGCCACAGATCGTGACGAATATTGGGATCAAAGCTGACAAAACCGCCGGCATCACTTATCTGCTGCATGGCAGAAAAAGTGGTTGAACGCGAGGGTTCCGCCGCCAGGGCAATCGAGCAGCAGTGAAGCCATTCACCCGGCTGAAAGGTGGGGAGATCGCCGTCTTCCAGAAACAGATCTGCGCTGGGCCGTACCATAAAGGTAAAAGTCCGCTCACCTTCATGATCCAGCGCCACCACCACCGTTGAGGTACGCTGGGCGCTGTCGAGCGTCATATAGCGGGTATCAACCTGCTCAGTCGCCAGCGTATGTTGCATAAAGTGACCAAAAGGATCGTCCCCTACCCGGCCAATAAAACCGCTACTGCCCTGCAAACGGGCAATCCCGACCGCCACATTCGCCGGCGCCCCACCGGCACACTGTATTAAATGCCCCGGCCCGTCCGGAAGCAGATCCACCACGGCGTCACCCAGACACCAGACTCGCGCTGACATATTATTCTCCCTACTCAGATGCAGCTAAAAGTTTACTAAACCGTTTTAGCATAGCAACGCTCAGGCGTAATGAATGTGATTTGCGCCAGGAAAATGCACGTCAAAAAGCGGTAAAGCTGTCTGTAGCACGGTAGTAAAGCGATACAAAGTCACCGCCATCAGGGTTAAACCGGCGCGCTGGCAACTGCTACACTCGTGAAAACTCCAAACACAAAAAAGGCGAACCTCATCATGTCTGAACAACACTATCAGCCCGCTAAAGTCTGGAAGTGGGACCCGGAAGCGAAAGGTAATGGTGCCAGCACAAACCGTCCTACCGCGGGCCCTACCCATGAAAAAGCCCTGCCAGTGGGTAAGCATCCGTTGCAGCTCTACTCTCTTGGCACACCTAACGGCCAGAAAGTGACGATTCTGCTGGAAGAGTTGCTGGCGCTGAACGTGAACGATGCAGAGTACGATGCCTGGTTAATCAATATTGGTGAAGGTGACCAGTTCACCAGCGGTTTTGTTGAGATCAACCCCAACTCCAAAATCCCGGCACTGTGCGATCATTCCGCTACCCCGCCCATTCGCGTATTTGAATCCGGCAACATCCTGCTCTATCTGGCGGAAAAATATGGTTATTTCCTGCCGAGAGATCCGGCTCAACGTACCGAAACGCTGAACTGGCTGTTCTGGCTGCAAGGCTCTGCCCCTTACCTTGGCGGCGGCTTTGGCCACTTCTATCACTACGCACCGGAAAAGATTGAATACGCGATCAACCGCTTCTCGCTGGAAGCGAAGCGTCAGTTTGACGTGCTGGATCGCCAGCTCGCTGACAACCGTTATCTGGCAGGCGATGATTACACTATCGCGGATATCGCAACCTGGCCGTGGTACGGCAGCATGGTGCTCTACAACCAGTACAATGCGGCAGAGTTCCTTGACCTTCAGTCCTACAAAAATGTGGTGCGCTGGGCCAAAGAGATCGCCCAGCGTCCGGCCGTTGTACGCGGCCGCAAAGTAAACCGTGTAATGGGCGAGCCAGCCGATCAGCTGCGCGAGCGTCATGACGCATCGGACTTTGATACACAAACCCAAGATAAAAAAGCCTGAGGAGAAACACGTTGAGCGCTTACGTTGTATTTATTCGTGACAATACCCTGAATCAGGATGAAATGGCCATCTACGCTGAGAAAGCGGGTAAGGCCCATGGCAACCATCCCATCAAGCCTTTAGCCTTTTATGGCGAGCTGGAAACCCTGGAAGGGCCTGAAGCGGAAGGTGTGGTGATTATCGAATTCCCAAGCACCGACGCCGCCCACGCCTGGTATGACAGTCCAGAATATCAGGAGGCGAAACAGCACCGCCTGAAAGGCGCTAATTACCGTGTTCTGCTGGTGAAAGGCGTCGAATAACCGTTTGCCCTGAAAACAGCCGTCGTCCAGCAGGCCAGCCCGTGAAGCTGGCTGGCCTGCTGATTTACGGCGGCTCAATACGACGTCAGTGACGGGCCCGCGCCACTCTGCGCGGCAATGGCCGGGTTTGCACCTGTGCCCTCAGCCGCGCGCCCCCACGACCGCGTTTCTGCCTGCCCCGCTTAACTAAAACGGAACAGTGAGATAGCCTGCTGTAATGCGCTGGCCTGCTGACGCTGTTGCTGTGCCACCTGAAGCGTTTCCGTCACGTGTTTAACGTTGTGATGCACGCTGTCGTCAATGCTGTTAATGCTGTGCTGAATCTGTTCGATACTCTGATTCTGCTGCACGCTCATCTCCGACAGCTCGTTCACAAGCCGGGAAAGGCTGTCGATACTGACGAGAATGGCCTGCATGGTCTGGGCGGCCTGATCAACCTGTACGGTGCCCTGCTCGGCACTGGAACTGGACATATCCATGAGCTGGCGAATATCACGGGCGGCATTTTCACACCGTTGCGCCAGGGTGCGTACTTCGTTGGCGACCACGGCAAAGCCACGGCCTTCCTGCCCGGCGCGGGCGGCTTCCACCGAGGCATTCAGGGACAGGATATTGGTCTGGAACGCGATGCCGTCGATCAGCTCAAGAATGGTTTTGACCCGCCCCGACTCCACGTTAATTTGCGCCATGGAGGCCATGGCCTGCTGAATATTGTGTTGTCCCTGACGGGTAACCTGACAGGTTTCACGGGCCAGTTCGCAGGCCGTTTGCGCTTTATCCCGCGTATGACTGGCGGCGACGCTGATTTGCGACATTGCCGCAGTGGCAACGCCCAGCGCCTGCGCCTGCTCGTCGGTGCGCTGCGACAGGGCGGCGTTGCGCGACAGCATGCTGTCGGATTCCTGCAGCAGTGCGGAGACGCCGTGGCTGACCTGATTTAGCGTACCGCGCATGGTGCCGAGCGTCTGGCTGAAGGTTTTAGCGAACGGCGTTTGACTCTGCTGCGTATCCGCCGACAGCGTCAGGCAACCCGGTTCACGGTTGATCCAGGCGGCCAGTTGGGCGACCTCGCTCGCCGAACGCATGTCTGCCGCCATCTGACGCGCAATCACCACCAGCATCGCGGTTTGTACCACCACGAACAACCCGTGGAATAACACCATATTCAGGCCGGGATGATGAAAGACCACGATGCCAAACCGATCGTTTTCCTGCAGATAGTTGAACAGCAGATGATGCACTGCACCTGTCGCGGCGGCCATCAGTAGCGGTCTGCTGTCGCGATAAACCAGCAGCACTGACAACAAGACAAACACCGAGAAGTGAAATTCGGTTTCCCCCTGGCCCAACTGAATCAGTAAGCCCGCGAAACCGATGAGCGTGAAGGCCAGCCATAATCGTGAAAACAGCGTGCCATTCGCCAGCCATCCCACCAGCGTGGCGACCAGGGCCAGGCCAGCCCCCACGATGACCGCCAGCAGGGTTGCCTGATAAAGGCTGCCCACAATGACGGAAATCACCAACAATATCCAACACAGCACCACCATCAGCCGATCGGCCTGCTGTGCAATACGCTGGAGCGAAACGCCCTCCCCCGCGCGTGATCGGTTTTTATCCATGCTACGCTTCCACCAGAGGTTAAACCGCGCCTCCGGACGGAAACGCGGGCAATTATGGTCGGCGCAACGGGCGCAGACACCTCAGATCGCTATCGACAAAGCGTCAAAATACTTTACTGATGGTGATGTTTTACGTGGAGGATTTGTGCGAACCATCACAGGTTGGTTGATGCGGTATCAAGCTGCAGGTTTTCCTGCAGAAAGGTGACAAACGCCATCATGCGGGCCGGTTGCTGACGCTGCGCCTGCCAGACCGCATAAATATCGCCGTCCGGCGAGCGCCATTCCGGCAGCACGTGCAGTAACGCCCCTGCGCCGATGCTGTGTTTCGCATCCCACCAGGAGCGCAGCAAAATGCCATGACCATCCAGTGCCATGCGCATCGCCACTTCGCCATCGTTGGTCACCAGGTTTCCGCGCACTTTCTGGCTCAGGCTCTCTGCATCGCTGACAAAGCGCCACAGGGCGAAGTCGCTGTCATGCTGTCTCAGCAAAATGCAGTTATGCTGCGCCAGCGCCCGGATGCTGTCCGGCAGCCCGTGTTTTGCCGCGTAAGCCGGCGAGCAGCAAAGTACACGTGGGTTCTGCACCAGCTTGCGCGCGACCAGCCGCGAATCCGGCGGTTCGCCGACGCGAATGTCGATATCCACATGAGCATCAAGAAAATTCAGCGGCTGACTGCTCAGCTGCAGGGAAAGCGCCAGATGAGGATGCAGGGCAGCAAAGGCAGAAACGCAGGGCGCGATATGACGGCGACCAAAGCCGAAAGAGGCATTGATATTCAGCGTGCCGCGTAGCTGGGCCGTTTCACCACTGACTGCGTCTTCCAGCGCCACCAGTTGCTCCAGCAGCGGACGGGCACCTTCCAGGTAACGGCGGCCTTCCGGCGTCAGTTCCAGCTTGCGCGTGGTGCGGCGCAGCAACTGGACACCGAGCCGCTGTTCCAGCAGGCTCAGGCGTTTGCTGACGGCCGCCAGAGAAAGCCCCAGCTCCCGCGCCGCCGCTGTTAAACTGTCCAAAGATGCCACGCGCAGAAAAAACGCTAAATCGTCGCTTGAGGTTCGTGATTCTCTACTTTGATTTAACATGGGATTAACTTTCAGGCCAATTGTTTACCTCAGGTGGAGAGTTATACTGCGCTAACGCCCGGCTATAAATCAAGCTGCATAAAGACAGCATACCGAAACCCGGCGGGCCAACCCGACCAACCTCAGAGGTGCCCTGTGACAGAGAAGATCCATCGTATTGCCGTGATCCCCGGTGACGGTATTGGCAAAGAAGTGATGCCAGAAGGCGTGCGCGTGATGAACGCGGCGGCCGAAAAATTCAACATTCCGCTGCGCTGGGAGTGGTTCGATTATGCCAGCGCCGATTACTGGCAACAGCATGGCAAAATGTTGCCGGATGACTGGTTTGCTGAGCTGAAAACGTTCGATGCGATCTATTTTGGCGCGGTAGGCTGGCCTGATGTGGTGCCGGATCATGTTTCGCTGTGGGGATCGCTATTGCAGTTTCGTCGTGAGTTTGATCAGTACGTTAACCTGCGTCCGGTGCGCCTGATGCCCGGTGTTAAAGCGCCGTTAGCTAATCGTAAACCGGGCGATATCGACTTCTATGTGGTGCGCGAAAACACCGAAGGCGAGTACTCCAGCGTCGGCGGCACCATGTTCCCCGGCACAGAGCGGGAAGTGGTCATTCAGGAAACCGTCATGACCCGCGTGGGCGTCGATCGTATTTTGAAGTTTGCCTTCGAGCTTGCCCAGCGTCGGCCCAAAAAACACCTGACGTCTGCCACCAAGTCGAACGGTATCGCGATTACCATGCCGTATTGGGACAACCGCGTTCAGGCGATGGGTGAGCATTATCCTGATATCCGGGTCGATAAGTATCATATTGATATTCTTACCGCCAATTTTGTCCTGCATCCCGACTGGTTTGATGTGGTGGTCGCCAGCAATTTGTTCGGCGATATCCTGTCGGATTTAGGCCCGGCCTGTACCGGCACCATCGGCATCGCCCCTTCCGCCAATATCAATCCGGAAGGCAAATTCCCGAGCCTGTTTGAACCCGTACACGGCTCCGCGCCCGATATTGCCGGTAAAAATATCGCCAACCCGATTGGACAGATTTGGTGTGGTGCCATGATGCTGGAGCATCTCGGCTACAAAGAGGCCGGTGATGCTGTGCTGAATGCCATTGAGCGTACCCTGGCCGCCGGTGAGCATTTAACCCGCGACCTCGGTGGCAGCGCCGACACGCAGCAGTTGGGTGCCGCGATCGCGGCGGCGCTGTAACTTACTCTGCCAGCTGCACGACGCTGTCCGGATGCCAGCCTGACGGCAGCGGCTCAGGCCGCTGAATCGTCAGGTTGTTTAACTGCAGGTTCTCTACGCCTCGTGCAAACAGTCCCGGCAGGCCGCCGGGATAGCGCTCAACACCGTAAGCGTCGCCGGTGGTTTTATCCAGCCGGTAAGCGTTATCCAGCCCCATCCCCGTCGGGGAATCCGGGTTACAGGGCGGACGCACATCGTACTGTCCCTGCACGCCCTGCGCTACACCTTGTCGCAGCTGTAAATGGTTGATAGTGATATCACGTATCCAGCCGGGCTGCGCCGCATGCAGGTTGATCGCGCCCTCTGCCACACCGCTGAGATGAGTAAACTGGATCTGTTCAACGATCCCTGGCGGCACCAGCGGATCACGGGTGCGCACCGAGATAAACAGCGGATCGGCTTTGCCCCAGTGGCAGGCGGCAACATGGTGACAGTTAAAGGTGATAGCGCTGAACAGCACGCGCCGAATCGCCCCACCATCGCGTGACACAATGCCAATACCGCGGTTGGAATCAAACAGGGTACAGCCTGAAACGGTGATGTCTTCAATATCGTCCCAGGTTTCCGTACCAATCTTAAAGGCACAACTGTCGCTGCGTAGCAGGCAGTTGCTGACCGCTATCCGTCGGGCCGGTCGGCGCAGGCCTGCAGGCTTAAAGGTGGTTTTGATGCAAATCGCGTCATCGGCGGCACTGAAGTAGCTGTTGCTGATAAAAACCGCCTCGCAGCTGTCGATATCCAGTGCATCGGTGTTGGGCAGCGTCATGGCGTTATCGATGGTCAAATGGTCAATGTGCACATGGCGGCAACTGACAAGATGCACCGTCCACATCGGCGCATGGATAACGCTGATGTCCTTCAGCGTAACCTGCTCGCAATCTTCAAACACAATCATGCGCGGCCTGTCGGGTTTTGGCACCCGGTAGCCCTGTTCGTCAGGGTCCACCGCAAACCACGCTTCGGCGTCCCCTTCAATACGGCCTTTACCACTCACCGTCAGGTTACGCTGCCCCAGGGCATACAGCAGGACATTGTGGGATTTTTCTGCACAGCTGAGCGTTTTGCACTGTTGATAGTCAGCCAGATGACGGCTGGCAATCAGGACCGCACCGGCTTCAAGGTGCAGGTCGAAATCAGAAGGAAGGTGCAGACTGCCGCTGCGATAACGGCCAGGCGGCAGCGTAAGTCGCCCACCGCCAGCCGCAGCAATCTGATCAATCGCCCGTTGCAGAACACGCGTATCCGGGGTTTCACCGTCCGCTACGGGGTGAAAGTCGGCAAGGGAAAGATGCATCATCCAGCCTTAGTTAAAGAGGAATTACCGGGTGGGTTTACTTCACCGCACCTTCCGTTACGCCACTGATAAACTTACGCTGGAAAAACAGGAAGACCACGATAAGCGGCATAATGACGATCATCGCGCCTGCCATCAGTACCGGTATATCAATGGTGTTTTTGTTCTGAAAAAACATCATGCCAATGGGCAGGGTTCTCAGCTCATCTTTGTTAACCAGAATCAGCGGAATCAGGAATTCGTTCCACGTCCAGATAAACAGCAGCAGCGCCAGCGTCGAGATCGTAGGCCAAATCGCCGGGACTAAAATACCCCAGAGGATTTTGACACGCGGCGCGCCATCCATCACCGCGGCTTCCACCAGCTCTTTGGGGACCTGCTGAAAAGCGCTGGCAATCATCAACGTGGTAAACGGCAGCGACAGCGCGATTTGCGGCAGAATCAGGGCCAGATAGGTATTGGTCAGCCCCATCCAGTGCAGTTCGTGATAGAGCGGAATAATAAAGGCTTCACTCGGCAGCACCATGCCCAGCGCCAGCATGCCCGCCACTACTTTTTTGCCAGGAATCTTCAGTAGGGCAAAGCCAAATCCGGCCAGAATACCCAGCAAAATACTGCACAGCACCACCGGGAACACCACCAGCACCGAGTTCATGAAGTAAACGTTAAAGTGCCCCTGCTGCCAGGCGGTGATGTAGTTTTTCACATTCAGTGAGGCGGGCAAATGAAAGACGCCCTGAAACAGCTCCATCTGGGTTTTAAACGAGGTCATAAACGCCATCAAAAACGGCATGATGGTCATCAGCGCCACTATCCAGATCAGCGCACGGGAAAGGATCGGGGTGCTTTTCATCAGTAATGTTCCTTCAATGCCAGATGAATCAGGTAGTTAATCCCTAACACAATCACCATACTGAACACGGCAACCGATGAGGCATAGCCGAAGTAGTGCAGATCAAAACCCTGCTTGTACATAAAGATGTTGGTCACCATGGTGGATGTGCCGGGCCCGCCCTGCGTCATGACATACACCAGATCGAAGGCCTTCAGACTGGCGATCACCGTCAGCAACAGCGCGATGCGCAACTCAGGACGCAGTCCCGGCAGCGTAATGCGCATAAACTTCTGGCGACGCGAGGAACCATCCAGATCGGCCGCTTCAAGCAGGGACGGGTCCATGCGTTGCAGGCCCGCCATAAACAGCACCAGACAGAAACCAAAAAAGTACCAGGTGGCGACCATGCCGACGGCCGGCAGTGCCCAGGTAAAATCACCGAGCCAGGACATCGCCAGCTGTGGCAATCCAACGGCACGCAGGAACTGATCGATGGGGCCAAAGGCCGGGTTATACAGCCAGCGCCAGACCACGCCCAGAACCGCCATCGGCATGATATAGGGCAGGAAGAACAGGATGCGCAGTACGCTGCGTTCGGTATTGTTACGCGTGTCATACAGAAAGCTGCACAGCAGCAGCCCCACGCTGATGGGCAGCAGCGTATAAAACAGCATCAGGATGGCGTTATTACCAAGGGCAATCCAGAAGACCGGATCGCTGAACATGCGCAGGTAGTTACTGACGCCCGCGAAAACCGGCAGGGAGGTTCCATCCCACTCGGTAAAGCTGATCCCCAGTGAAGCCAGCAGCGGCAACAGCAGAAACAGCCCATAAACCAGCACTGCGGGAAGAAGATAGAGAAAATTACGCCAACTGCTTTGATTCAACATAACCGTACTCGTCGTAGTGAGATCGACATTCAGGCCCGGCAGGTTCGCTGCCGGGCGATCGGCTTAGTGTTTCAGGGTTTTCATATAACGCTGGTAGTTGTTATCGAAGTTAATAACCATCTGCTCTGCCGTCTGTCGGCCCGCCAGTAACAGCTGAACGTTTTGATTCAGTTCGGCGTTCATGGTCGGGGTTGCCCAGTCGACGTAGTGGCCCAGGCCATCATAGGCATTGAGCGCCAGCCACACCTGCCAGGCTTCGCCCAACAGTGGGTTATCCGCCGGAATTTTTGCGTTTTTATTGGTGCTGGCTGGCAGGAAACCGACGTTCAGCCACCGGTTTGCCATGCTGTCTGACACCATATAGTTGATAAATTTGGCGGCGGCATCCTGCTGCGCTTTGCTTTTCGCCATGCTGGTCATCGAGAAGGCCAAATCGGTACCGCCGACCATTAACGGCTGTTTAACGCCGTCACCGGCTGGCATCGCGGCAAAATGGATATCTTTGTTGTCTTTAAACTGACCCAGATACCAGGTTCCACTGACCAGGAACGCAGACTGTCCGTTCTGGAACAGCGTCGCGGCATCATCATGGCCAATGCCCTGATAGCCCGGGAACAGGTAACCTTTGTCAGCCCAGCTTTTCATCATCGTGGCGGCTTTCGTCAGTTTTTCATCTTTGAAGGTGCCGCCTACGTCGTAAATCAAATCATCCAGTTTTTTGCGGTCACTGCTTTCAATTTGTGCTTCCCACAGTGTACTGAGCAGCTGCTGTCCCATATTGCCGTCTAACAAACCCAGCATCATCGGCGCAGTGCCTTGCTGTTTGAGTTTTGCCATCGCGGCGTCCAGTTCGCTCAGGGTTTTCGGTACTGCAATACCGGCTTTATCCAGCAGCGCCTTGTTGTAGTACAGGCCGACCATCTCACCAAGACTGGCCACACCGTACAGCTTGCCACTACCAAACTGGCCACTGTCAGACCAGCGGTTGCGTTTGAGAATCGAGTCCGGGAATTTTTGGGCCCAGCCATATTCGGCTGCATAGCTGTCCAGCGGCAACAGCAGTTTGTCTTTGACCAGCGAACCCATATCGCCGCCGCCCTGATTCACCTGGGCAATCTGCGGACCTTCACCGGCGGTCAGGGCCAGCTTCAACGGAATGCGCGTGTCTTCAAAGGAGTGCACGGACCGGTTGATGACGATACCGGGGTTTTGCTGGGAAAAGGCTTTAATGCCTTCGTCAACGGCCGCCGTTTGCTGAGGATAACTGTAGATATCCCACTCATTCAGAGTGACGGTGCTGTCGGCATGAGCAACGCTGCCCATCAGCAAGCCCGCCGCCAACAGGCTACGAACCGAAGTGCGAAAACGGAACGAACGAACTGAGGAATCAGACATCATGCTCACTTTCTCCAATACAGGATGGACATCCTTTCTTCACAGGGTCTGCAATCCTGCAGACTGTAGCCGCATAAATCACCTTCTCACTCATAGTTACTTTAATAAAAAAATAAAGTCAAACATCCCACGGAGTGAATTACCAGGTTGTGAGCCTGCGCAAAAAAACACAATGGCGGGCCTGCAGTCAGCATAAGCACGGGCTAATCAAGGTGGATTTAGCGCATTATCCGTGCCCGTTCGCCTCCAGACAGCAGGATAAACCACGCCTAAAGTGGCGTAATAACTTGCTGATAAAAAATATGAAAATCCTATGACGCTCACATTTTTAACTTTTTATTTACCCTGCCAATTCCTGACAGGCAGGCTGCTGCCCGCCACAGAAGCCCACAGAGACTGGTCTGGTCAGCCATTAATGCCAATGCAGATGCAGGTTTGGGATAACAGGGTAATTATTCCATCTTGAAAACTAAGTCAGCTTTCATTACCGTGAGGTTGTTCAACTACTGACCTGTGAGAGATGACGATGGCGAATCAAGGTGTCATTCGTCCGGCCACCGAGTCGGACTATCCAGCGCTTTACCGCATCTGTCTGGAAACCGCCAATGCCGGTAAGGATGCCCGTAACCACTATTCCGATCCCGAGTATCCCGGGCAGCGTTTTGCGGTGCCCTATGCCCGTTTTGCGCCGGATTTTGCTTTTGTGCTGGAGGTAGAGGGTGAGGTGATGGGCTATGTCGTCGCCGCGCCAGATACCCGCGCCTTTGAAGCGCAGCTTGAGCACCACTGGTGGCCTCAGCTTCAGGATAAATACCGCGATCGCACAGCCAGCGCCCCATATGACAGCAAAATCCTCGACAGCATTCGTCAACCCGATCGTGCCGATGCGCAGTTAGTGGCGCAGTGGCCCGCCCATTTGCATATCAATCTGCTGCCGCCGGTACAACAGGGCGGCTGGGGCCGCAAGATGATCGCGCATGAACTGGCTGCGCTGCGGCAAGCCGGCATAAAAGGCGTCCATCTTGGCGTCAGCCTGCAAAATGAACAGGTTTGCGCTTTTTATCAACGCATGGGATTCAGCCACATCCTGCGCAGCAACGCCATTTATATGGGCCAGTTACTTTGAGTGAGGGAGTTTATGACCAGCCTGCGCTTGCAGAATGTTAAGAAGTCCTATGACCATATCGATGTGATTCACGGCGTCGATCTGACGATAAACAGCGGCGAATTTGTGGTGTTCGTGGGGCCATCCGGCTGCGGTAAATCGACCCTGCTGCGGATGATCGCCGGGCTGGAAGAAATCACTGACGGAAAATTGTTGATAGAAGACAAAGACATGACCCAGCAGCCCGCGACCGAACGCGGCATCGCCATGGTCTTTCAGTCTTATGCGCTTTATCCCAATATGACGGTGCGTGGCAATCTGGCTTACCCGCTTGAAGTCATGAAAAAGTCTAAAGCAGAGATTGCTCAGGCCATCGAACACACCGCGGCGCGGTTACATCTGACCGAACTGTTGGATCGCCTGCCGCGTGCGCTTTCCGGTGGTCAACGCCAGCGCGTGGCGATTGGTCGGGCCATTATCCGCCATCCGCGCATCTTTCTGTTTGATGAGCCGCTCTCCAACCTGGATGCCGAGCTTCGTCTGCAAATGCGCATCGAGATTGCCCGCCTGCACGCCTCGCTGGGCAACACCATGATTTATGTTACCCATGACCAGTCAGAGGCGATGACGCTTGCCGATCGGATCGTGGTCCTGCGTAAAGGGCGAATCGAACAGGTTGGCGCGCCGTTAGACCTCTACAGCGATCCGGACAACCTGTTTGTGGCCGGTTTTATTGGCTCGCCGAAGATGAATTTCCTCCATGCCGAGGTCACCGCCACCGGTCAGGGAGAAGTCCAGCTACGTGTGCCGGACCTGAAGATGTCGCAACTGGTGCTGAAGATTGCTGCGCCCTGCCGTGAAGGCCAGCGCGTAACCCTGGGCATTCGCCCGGAGCACATGCAGCCCGCCGCCAGTACGCCGCCAGCGCTGCAGTTTAGCGGTACGCTGTCCTTTGCCGAAATGCTGGGGCATACCAATTATCTTTATCTGGATGTGGGCATTGAGCAGATGTTGGTTGTCGAGGCGCGCGAGGCACAACGGCGGGATTTAGGCGTGGAGGTCAGGCTGGGACTGTCGGCAGACCACTGCCTGCTGTTTGATGAGCAGGGGCAGCGTCTGCGTTAAACCGGATGGCGCTTCGGCGCCTTCAGGTCACGGGCTCTTCGTCTGCCTGAGCCGCCAGCAGATCGAGCAGCATATTGACGGCAAAGCCTGCCGCGCCCAGCGCCCACATGCGGTTTGATTCCGTCAGAAACTGTAGCGGTGTCATATGGGGAGTGAGCTTCAGGCGGTAAGCCTGAAAACTCTGGGTGATGTGGTCCAGCAGAATACGCGAAGCCATATGCGGCTCCATCGCCAGATACACCACATCGGGATCGTAGGCCACCGACAGGTTGGCCAGCGAAATACCCAGTTCACGTCCGGCCTCTTCCAGTGCGGTCAGCACCTCGGCTGTGGGCCACTGATCCAGCGCCCGCAAGGTTAACGGGCCGTCCGCGTCATCCTGGGAGACACGCTGCAAGATAGCCTGGGACGATGCCACATCTTCAAGCAGCCGCAGCGACCCATCACCGACCAGACCGTTACCGATCTCACCGGCTTTGCCGTGCCGCCCGCGATAGAGCCGACGGTTAAGAATAATGCCTGCGCCGATGCCTTTACCGTAGGTGGCGATGACCGCCGACTGTGCGTTGCCCAACTGGCCAAACACCAGCGTCGCCATCGCCATGGCGTTGGCATCATTTTCGATAAACACCGGCAGGGAAAAGCGCGTTTCCAGCATCTGCGCGATAGGGACATTCTCCCAGTCCAGCACCTTGGAACGAATACAGTAGCCGTTTTCGGCATCGACTAAACCGGATAAGGCCAGGCCGATCGCCCCCACGTGCTTCTCTTCAACGCCGCGTAAAAATTTGGCCAGCGCATCGCCCAGCTGACGTGGCGTGATCGCGCCCGAAGGCATCTGCTGTTCACCCAGCAAATTGCCGCTGAGGTCTGTCATCACAATCAGGTTACGTTCGGCGTTAAGCTGAATACCAATGACGCTGGCGCGGTCAGGATTGAGCCCCAGCAGGGTTTTAGGCCGCCCCATCGACACCCGGCGCAATCCCAGTTCCTGCACGATTCCCTGCGCCAGCAGGCGATTAGTCGCCTGAGAAACGGTCGACATGCTTAGCCCGCTACGGACCTTCAGGTCGGACTGGCTAACAGGCGCATGTTCCACAATCAGTCTCAGAATGCGCGCGGTGACGTTTGGAGCGATCATAAAGTCCTCAGATTTGACCGTGCCATCATTAATGCCCCGTCCAGGGCATCGTATTGCGCGGCGACCAGCCGGGCATGAATATCCCTTGCCAGCCAGGGCTGAATCGGTGCCGCCAGGCCACCCATGAGGGCCACCCGGCCCTGGCTAATCGCGGAGAGACGACTCACCATTAAGCCAATATCGTTCGCAGTTTGACGCAGTAAATCAATAGCATGCCGATCGTCCGCCTGCGCGGCGGCAAAAATCTCAGGCACCACGCGCGCCCAGTCGGCTGGCATGGCATCTCGCGTCCACAACAACATGGTTTCCGGGCTATGGTTAAACTGCGCCATCAGGCTATGGGTGAAGTCCGTGCTGTCGATAATCGCTTCATGAGCCAGCAATGCCAGCCGTAGCGCCCGTCGCCCCAGTTCTGCCCCTGAGCCTTGATCGGACAGTGCGAACCCCCAGCCACCCAGCAGCGTGAAGTGCTCGCCGTCCCACGCAGCGCCCTGGCTACCGGTGCCGATAATAAAGACCGCGCCGGGGGCCGCCGCATGCGCACCGGCACAGGCGATCTCGACATCGCTGACCACCTGACATGCCGCGCAGGCGGGCTGCCATTGCGTCAGGCGCGCCTTAACCGAGGCCACATTCGCCCCCGCTAACCCTGCCACCAGCGAGGTCTGCGTCAGCGCCTGTGACGCCAGCCCCGCCTGAGACAGCACTGCGGCAATGAGCTGTTCAACGCAATTCAGAGCAGCATCAAACTGTGACCAGACGTTGGCGGGGCCGCCAACGGCCTGCGCCAGCACGTTGCCATGACTGTCGGTCAAGCGGGCGCGACACTGCGTGCCGCCGCCATCAATGCCAAGGAGATAGTGTGATTGCACGCGCTTCCTCCCGCCGTAACTCATCTCGATTCTGTAATCTGCGAACGATAGGTGAAAAAAACTTAAATCGCAATAACAAATAAATATAGGGAAAAAACAATAACTATTTATTATTTAAAATCAATGAAATAAACAAAAAGACGTACGCAAATCACACAACCCGTTATTGACATTAGTTTTTCCGTCGTAATAAGTTGGTAGCCAGTCTTTCAATCATTACGTCCCGTCAGCGGCGTACTCACCGTTGTCAGAATTCAGGATCAGGGGTTTACCATGAAAGTAGGCATTATTGGTCTCGGCTTTCGTCTTTCTCACGTTGTTAAAGAGTTTCACAAAGCTGATACCGAATTTTCGCTGGTAGGGTATTACGATCCAGCACCGGCCGGTTTGCCGAATCTGCACAGTTTCGGTATCGATCCCGGCAACGCATTCGATTCCGTTGAGGCGCTGCTGCAACACGGTGGCTTTGATTTGCTGCTGGTTGGCTCGCCTAACTTTATGCATCTTGAGCATGTCACACAGGCGCTGGCAGCAGGCTATACTGTGTTTACTGAAAAGCCTGTCGTGATTAACGAAGAACAAACGATGGCGATGGCAAAACTGGTTCAGCAATATGGCGAAGACCGTATTCTGGTTGGACTGGTGCTGCGTTACTCACCGCTCTATCACGACCTGCTGGCTGCACGTGACGATCGTCGCCTGGGTGAAATCACCTCGATTGAAGCGACAGAACATATCAAGCCTTATCATGGCGCGTTCTTCCAGCGCGACTGGCGCAGACTCGAAAAATATGCCGGTCCTTATATTCTGGAAAAATGCTGTCACGACATCGATCTCTACCAGGGATTAATGCAGGAGCGCCCCGTTCGGGTGGCCAGCTTTGGCGGACGCAAATCCTTTACGCCTCAGCATGCACCGCAAGGGGCGATAACCGAGCAGTCTGAGATTTACCACACTAAGCCCAGCGGCTGGTCGAGTACCGACGCGGTATTTAGCAGCGATGCAGATATTGTCGATTACCAGACCGCCCTGATTGAATATGCCAGTGGCGCAACGCTCTCTTTTCACGCCAACCTTAATGTACCGGACGAATTCCGCCGGTTCTGCGTGATAGGCACTGACGGCATGGCGGAAGGTGATTTTGTACGTAACTATTTTCGCGTGCACAACGCACGCACCGGTGAAAAAGAGGTGGAAACCGCCTACAGCGGCAATGCCTACGACGGCCATTACGGTGCCGATGCCTTGATGGCAGAAGAGATCGTTAAGCACATCAAGCAGGGAACGCCGCTAAAAGTCTCCGTCGTTGACGCACTGGAAGCCGGCCTGACGGCGATTAAGATTGATGAAGCGCGTAAAACCCGCAGCGTCGTTGATCTGACCGAAAGCTGGAAACGTTTTGACGCCAACCTGGGAAAAACGGGAACCCACTAGTTCCCTCTTGATATCTCACTCCCCCGAGACCATCAGGTTATTCATAGCTCGACTGACTGGCACCTTACTTAAACCGGCCTCAGGCCGGTTTTTTTATTCTTTCTTTTTACCCCGCCTTCCACCTTGATGACCGCCGTTCCCCCTGCATCAGGTGCGCTACACCGGCTTCTTTTCATGATGATGACGGCGTGGGACGTATTAAAAAAACCGTCAGCTCTGCTGATAAGTTTACTCAGGATAAGATAAAGCCGTAAACGAAACGGTAAATGAAGCAGAAAAATGGCCGTTTCTGCTGGTCATCTTGTCGCGTTTATTACAGGTTTTTAGCAGAAACATCCTGTGTGATTAATTAACAGTTCCATCGGGTAATCACGTTAGAAAAGACCATTCAACGTTATCATTAGAGTGCATATAAATTTAAATAACGGGTGAGAAAAAAGCGCTGATTAATATATAAAAAACGTGTATTGCCAGGAGAATCGCGTATATTAATCGCCGGACTTTCCTCTGGTTATGCAAAGAATATAAATCACAGCAAACGTTAAATAGTTTCGATGAGATAATGAAAAATAGCTTATATAACCCCTATATTACTGAGCCTATTCACCACGTCACGAGTCAGGTGGCCGGTATTTGCTACCATCTTCCTAATTCTGACTACCCGCAGCCTGCGCAATGGATACTTAACGATGACAACATTATTTCATTACACAACCACCTTGCGACTGAAGCGGCATTAATCATTATTCCCCTTTGTGATTCACAGTTAGAAGAATGGATTTATCACCCCGGGCGTTATTTACATTTGCAGGATGCGCGGGTGCGTATCGGTATTAATTATCGCAACCTGAAGACTCATCAGGAAAAATTACTGGAATTAACTAACGCTTATCGTTTCTGGCTTTTTGATTTTGCACCGCCTGGTGCAGACTGTCATTTGGTGGAATCCTTTCCTTTTTCTGCAATTGTCTTAAGTCATACATTCTTTAATGACAACTATCGGAAATTCACCTTTCCTTTTTTTATTGAATCACTACGTGGAAAAGGTGCCAGGATAATCGTGCGGGGATATGAACCGACGTTAACAGCAGAACAACTCGCGGCATTAAACATTTGTGGCTGGCAATTACAACGTGCATCAGGCGATCTCATTCCCTTTACGCTTTAACCTTTCTTATCCCCTGGTACTATTGAATCATATCGGCAAGAACCATTAACTCCGTCTAAAGTGTTGCCTGAGGTCTCTTGTTAAGAGCTTTAAGCCAAAAAAATCAAAACTCATACCAGTTTTGCTATAACATTTAACAGATATGGATCATCAAGCGTCACGGAAGAGCGAAATAAGCATACCTTTCATCTTTTGTACTTTATGACTGATAACAATCTATCTGATTGTTTTCTTGTGTTTTATGGCAACGAAATGAGGTCAACATTATGGGGAAAAACTCCTCATCCTTTAGCGTGGTCCGTTTTTTAACGGTGCTGTTCGCCGTGCTAACGGGTGCGTTCATGTTAATTGGTGGTATCTGGTTAGCCACGATCGGTGGTTCCTGGTACTACATCATTGGCGGTGCAGCCATGCTGCTTACCGCTTTTCTGCTCTGGCGGCGTAACAGTGCTGCCCTGCTGGTGTATGCACTTTTACTGCTGGCAACGCTGGTATGGAGCGTGTGGGAAGTCGGTACCGATTTCTGGGCGCTGGCACCGCGTACCGATGTCCTGGTGATCTTTGGTGTCTGGTTAGTCTTGCCCTTTGTCTATCGGAGCTTATATAGCCCAGGTAAAGGTGCGTTGGGTGCCATGGGCATCGCCCTGATTGCCAGTGCAGCCGTGCTAACCTATGCCGTCTTTAATGACCCGCAAGTGGTGAATGGTGCAGTGCCTGCGACGGCCGATAATGCCCCTCAGGCCCAGCCGTTGAGCAACATTGCCGATGCTGACTGGCCGGCTTATGCGCGCGATCAGCAAGGTACGCGCTACTCGCCGCTCAAGCAGATCAATCATGACAATGTGAAAGAATTGCAGGTGGCCTGGCAGTTCCAGACCGGCGATCTGAAAAAACCTAGCGATCCGGGTGAAATCACCGATGAAGTGACGCCAATCAAGATTCGCGATACGCTTTATCTTTGCTCACCGCACCAGATTTTGTTCGCGCTGGATGCGGCAACCGGTAAGCAAAAATGGAAGTTTGATCCCGGCCTGAAAACCAATCCTACCTTCCAGCATGTGACCTGTCGTGGCGTGTCCTATCACGAGTTCCCGGCAGCGAAGGATGCGTCCAATACTCAGCCAGCGCTGTGCTCGCGTCGTATCTATTTGCCTGTCAATGATGGTCGTCTGTTTGCGCTGGACGCGGACACCGGTGAACGCTGTCCGGCCTTTGGTAATAACGGTGAGCTGGATCTTCAGCATCAGCAGCCGGTCACTACGCCAGGCCAGTATGAGCCAACCTCGCCGCCGGTTATCACCGACACCACCATTGTGATGGCCGGTGCCGTCACCGACAACTACTCGACCCGTGAACCCTCAGGCGCTATCCGTGGCTTTGATGTGAACACCGGTAAGCTGCTGTGGGTGTTCGATCCGGGCGCGAAAGATCCTAATGCGATTCCGGCGGATGAGCATACGTTCACCATGAACTCACCTAACTCATGGGCACCTGCGGTTTACGATCCGAAGCTGGATATTGTTTACCTGCCCATGGGTGTGACCACGCCCGATATCTGGGGCGGCAACCGCACCCCAGAGCAGGAACGTTATGCCAGTAGCGTGCTGGCGCTGAACGCGACCACCGGTAAGCTGGTCTGGTCGTATCAGACCGTCCACCACGACCTGTGGGATATGGATCTGCCCTCGCAGCCGACGCTGGCCGACATTACCGATAAAGACGGTAAAACGGTTCCGGTTATCTATGCTCCCGCCAAAACAGGGAACATTTTTGTTCTGGATCGCCGTACGGGTAAAACCGTGGTGCCCGCCCCGGAAACCCCTGTACCCCAGGGTGCCGCTAAAGGCGACCATGTAGCCGCGACTCAGCCTTACTCTGAACTGACCTTCCGTCCGAAGCAAAACCTGACGGACAAGGACATGTGGGGCGCGACAATGTATGACCAGCTGGTGTGCCGCGTGATCTTTAAGCGTCTGCGCTATGAAGGTCCGTTCACCCCACCGTCTGAACAGGGCACCCTGGTTTTCCCAGGCAACCTGGGCATGTTTGAGTGGGGCGGCATTTCGGTTGATCCACATCGTCAGATTGCGATTGCAAACCCAATGGCGCTGCCGTTCGTGTCGAAGCTGATTCCACGCGGTCCGGGTAATCCAGAAGAGCCACAAGAAGGCGCTTCTGGCGGTTCAGGTACCGAAACCGGTATCCAGCCGCAGTACGGCGTGCCCTATGGCGTTGAACTGAATCCGTTCCTGTCACCGTTCGGTCTGCCGTGTAAACAGCCTGCCTGGGGTTATGTTTCGGCGGTTGACCTGAAAACGAACGAAGTGGTCTGGAAGCAACGTATTGGTACCGTTCGTGACAGCTCGCCGCTGCCGCTGCCATTTAAAATGGGCATGCCAATGCTGGGCGGTCCGGTCGCCACGGCGGGTAAAGTGTTCTTTATTGGCGCAACCGCGGATAACTACCTGCGTGCCTACAGCACTGATACCGGTGAGCTTCTGTGGCAGGCGCGCCTGCCAGCCGGTGGTCAGGCAACACCGATGACGTATGAAGTCAACGGCAAGCAATACGTGGTGATTGCTGCCGGTGGTCATGGTTCATTTGGTACCAAGCTGGGTGATTACGTGATTGCCTATGCGCTGCCCGACCAGAAGTAACTAACCCCTGTACAGAGGCGGACTCCGGTCCGCCTTTTTTTATGCCTGCTATCCACCTGCCCCTTTTCCTTTTGCCTGTCGCTGGTTCAGCCAGGCGCATAACCCCATCACCACACAAGTCGCCAGAAACACGGGCCGCATTCCCCATGCCCCGCCGATGATCCCACCAAACAGCGGACCACTCACCTGCCCGATATACTGCGCCGATGTCGAATAGCCGAGCATGCGCCCCACCTGGGTGGCGGGAACATGGTGGCGGATAATAGCGGTGATGCAGGGCATCAGACCGCCCAACGCGATCCCCATCAGGAAGCGCAGCGGCAGGAGTTGCCAGGCATCGGTAATAAAAGCCTGAGGGATCAGTAACAGCGCGCAGCCAAGCAGACCCGCGCGTAATACCCGCCAGTGCCCAATGCGGTCAGCCAGCTTACCGGTATAAGGTGCCGAAATAATGCTGCCCAGTGCCGCCGCGGCCATCACCAGGCCCGACATCAGCGTGATGGCATGATCCTGATGTAAAAACTGACCGATATACAAGGTAATCACCGGCTCGATCGACATGTTGGCAAACACCAGCAGCATGGCGGTGAGCCACATCAGCCTGACCACCGTCCGGTTAAAGGGGGCAAGGGCTACGACCGGTTGGGAACGGGCGCTGTCTACTTTGCGCGTCGGTGCCGGTTCTTTAAGTAAAAACGTGGTGGCGAGAAAAGCCACGAAAATGACCGCACCGGTAAGCCAGAACGTGGCCCGAATACCGATCAGCGGCGGCAGTACGCCCCCCAGCAACGGGCCGATCACGTTACCGGCCATCATGCCGGAAGCCAGCATGCCCAACGCCCATCCGGTATGAGATTTAGGCGTTTGCGCGGCAATCAGGATGGTGGAACCGGATGAGTAGCCCCCGAGTAATCCCGCCAGTAAACGTAACGCCACCAGCTGCCATACGGTGGTTACCATGCCAATCAGTGCCATCGCAACTGCCATTCCCAGGCTCGCCCGGATCAGCATCAGCTTGCGCCCATAGCGATCGCCCAACCTGCCCCACAGCGGGGCGGTCAACGCCGCGCTGAGAAAAGTGGCACCATAAGCAACGCCGGACCAGCGCGCCATGGCCGCCGGTTCCTGTACACCCAGTTGTTGCACATACAAAGGTAAAAAAGGTAACAGTAAGGTCATGGCGACAAGGGTCGTAAAAGAGCCAAAGACGCAAACCCATACGTTACGTTTCCAGTGGCGAAAGGCAGGTGCCTCAGACGTCATTTCCATGCGATATCCCCATCGAGTTCAGGGACTCAGGCTAACAATGGTGACGAGGCAACAACAGTCGGCGCGTGATATTTGCTGACTGGCATAGTTTGTTGCTGTACTGCAACAATCAGCGTCCGCCCAGTTGGTCGATCAGGATGTCGCACAGCAGGCTAACGGGCGAGGCAGGCGCGATGTCCTGATGCATCAGCAGATAACTCTGTAAGCGATCCATCTGCCACTCAGGCAGAACCTGAACAATCTGCCCCTGGGTCAGCGCCTCCTGCACCATGTAGGAGGGCAGATAAGCAATCCCGTTGCCCGCCAGCGCCGCATTCAGCAGCGCCATGCTGTTATTGGCCCGAAAACGGCTACGCACGTCCACCGCCAGGCGCAGCTTGTCGCGACGAAACGGCAGCGCGGCAGTATGCGCCGGGCCGTGAAACATCAATAAATCATGACGAGGTAACAGACGGGGATGCGAGATGGCAGGATGCTGAGCCAGATAAACCGGTGCGGCATACAGCCCCCAGTGGATGTCGCTTAATAGCCGAAAGTTGCCCTGGCGGGGCGCATGGGCGCGAATAACAATCGCCACATCCACCCCGTCGCCAATCGTCTCGTCGTTATTATCCGTCAGGCTGAGATCGACATTGATGTGCAGATGACGGCGCAGAAAGCGATTAAGCAGCGGCACAATACACTGGCAGCCAAAGGTGACGGGCGCCTGTAAACGCACATTCCCGACGGGATTTTGGTGCGCCTGTTGCACAAAATCCTCGGCCTGATGCAGTTCATCCAGCATACGTACACAAAACGGATAGTAAGCCTGGCCCAGCTCCGTCAGCGTCATTCTGCGGGTGGTACGCTGCAGCAGCCGAATGCCCAACCGTTGTTCCAGCCCGGCGATTTCCCGACTGATATGGGACTTCGATACGCCGAGTACACGCGCGGCTTCCGTAAAGCTTTTAAGCTCGACCACGCGCGCAAACAACATCATGGCGATCAGGTTATCGCTGTTATTCATCGGTTTCCTACGGGCCAGAACGGCGGCTGCGGGTTATGGCACAGCAATGACGCCATGCATCTGGCAGTAAGAATAAAGCAACGGCGGGAAGGCTAACAGCGTCAGTAGCGGAAAAGGCGTGCGGGACAGCCCTGGCGATGCATGGACATTCCCACAGGCTAGCGGATGGGAATGTCCATACAGTGACTAACTTGCCATGGCATAGGGAAACAATAAACGGTCAGGCTCCACCCGGCGCTGGCGGCGCAGCTGGCCTGGCGTCACCATAAAATAGTTTTTAAACGTCCGCGTATAGGCCTGCTGGGTATCAAACCCATAGCTCATCGCCACCTGTAAAATCGCCTCGTTACTGTTGAGCAGCGTTAAGGCCGACTCGGTCAAACGACGCTGACGAATATACTCGGCCAGTGAGAAGCCGGTGTGCTGGCGAAATAAACGCTGCAGATGCCAACGGGAATAGCCCGCCCGGCGCGCCACTTCGTCCAGATGCAGATCGTGTCCTAAATTGCTTTCTATCCATTCCAGCAAACTACGAATAAACTCGCGCTGATTCATGGTGTTCTCCTGGTTAAAGCAGATGTGCAGGGAACACACTTTAGCGCGCTAAATTTATCCCTTAATTAGCGAAAACTTAGCGCAGAATTAGCAAAGCGGTAAAATCGTCCGTTTCAGGGTGCATTATCACCCCTTAACCGGGCGCGTAACGGCATTTTGCCGCACTCGGCATGCCAATAATTCTGCGCTAATAATCCAGCGCTACACTGTTGCCATTTTTCGGGGGACGTCATCCATGCGCGTGTTGTTGGTCGAAGATGATGAAATGATCGGCGCAAATCTGCAGCAGGCGCTGGAAGCGGCAGGCTGGTCAGTCGACTGGGTGCGCGATGGCGTTTACGCGCAAAACGCCTGGAGCGAAGGCGGCTACAGCTGCGTACTGCTCGATCTCGGCTTACCCCGCGACGACGGTTTGCAGGTGCTGCGGCGCGCGCGGGCGCGCGGCGATGCCACGCCGGTTTTAATTCTTACCGCCCGTGATACGGTCGCCCAGCGGGTACAGGGCCTGGATTACGGTGCGGATGACTATCTGCTTAAGCCTTTTGATCTGCAGGAAGTGATGGCCCGGATGCGGGCAATTACCCGCCGCCATCATGGCTCTGCCGATTCGCTGCTGGGCAGCGGTGATGTTCAACTGGATATGCTGACACGCGAAGTGCTGTACAAAGGGCAACGTGAGCAGTTAACCGCGCGTGAATATGCCCTGCTCTATGCGCTGCTGGAACGGCCCGGTGCCATCCTGTCACGCGAGCAGTTGGAAAACCGTATTTATGGCTGGGGTGAAGAAGTCAGCAGTAATGCAGTGGATGTCTTAATCCACGGGATGCGGCGCAAGCTGGATAATGATGTGATCCGCAATGTACGCGGACTGGGTTGGCGGGTACCGGCAATATGAAAATTTTTATGCGATCGTTACGTAATAAATTACTCAGTACGTTACTGGTGATTCATTTGCTGATGATTGGCGGCGTGGCCTGGTACTTTTTCAGCTGCTACGGTGAAATGGTTGGCGTCATCAAGGATGAGCAGTTAGCCAAGCTGGCCGATGCCTGGTCAGTGAACCGCGAAATCCCCCCGCTGATGCCGCTTATTGCGCCCGCACACAAGATTAAAAGCGCCTTCGTGATTCAGTTATGGGACGCCAAAGGCCAGTTACGCTCCAGCTCCTGGCCTGAACTGCATGCGCCGCTGCAGGCTGAAAACGGCTATAAAGATGTGCAGATTGGCGGTTGCCACGACTGCGAATGGCGGATTTACACCCGCTCAGGCCAGCCGGGCAGCGAGATAAAAACCATTCAGGTGATGCTCAATCTCAGCTACATGAAAGAAATGATGGTGAGACGGGCGCTGTCAGCCATTATTCCGCTGATTTTAATGATGCCACTGTCGTTGCTGGTGATCTGGCTGGTGGTACGCAAAATCACCCGAGATTTGCGCGTTGCCTCGCGTGAAATTGCCGCGCAGGACGCCCATCACCCACACAGCGTTTCCCCTGAAAGCCTCCCCGACGAAATTCAGCCGCTGGTCGCCGCCTATAACTCTTTGCTGGATAAGCTCCGTGCCGCCTGGTCTTCACAGCGTCAGTTTATGGAAGATGCCGCTCACGAACTGCGGACGCCGGTCACGGCGGTCACGCTCCAGTTGGAAAACCTGCGTCAGCACATTCAGCCTGGCGAGGCCAGCCGCCAGTTTGCGCAACTGGAATCCGGCGTCACCCGTACACGTCACCTGGTCACCCAGTTGCTGAATATGTCGCGCTGGGAAGATCAGTCCGTCGTCGCCAGCATGGAAAATATCGCGCTGGAAGATGTGCTGAAAGAGAGCATTGAGCAGCTCATGGTGGTGGCCGATAAGCGCGGTATCGATATCGGCTTTAGCGGAACCACGCACTACCATTTGCAGGCCGGACGTTCAGAGCTGCGGAGCCTGTTTGACAACCTGATCGGCAACGCCATGTTGCACACGCCCGAAGGCAGCCTGGTGGATGTCCTGCTGCATCGGGTGGCGGGGCAAACCGTGGTGGATATCGTTGATAACGGCCCGGGTATGCCTGAGTCCTTTATCGAACGCGCGTTTGACCGTTTTGCCCGCTCGCCCGATGTAAAAGCGCAGGGGAGCGGTTTAGGGTTGTCGATTGTGCGCAGTGTTGCGCAGAAACATCAGATCCACGTTGCCCTGTCCAACTGCCTGACTCCGCAAGGTGACCGCTGCGGTTTTCAGGTGCGCGTCACCTTTCCTTAATCCCCGTCGTTCGAACCGGAACCCGACAACGTAAACGGTTGCCTGGTTCCGTTCGCCTCCAGCAATATTGTGATTCAAGTCACAATATTGATGAATTGTTATGCAACACATTTTGACAAATGTGATCAAAAGCTATTTTCTATCTCATTGTAAAAGGCACGCTATGCTAACTAAAAAAATGCGGCCCAGATACTTCACCGCCCAACCTTTGGGATTGATTTCCAAACAGCGCGCAAACGATTGTCTTGCGCATAAGAAACCAGTGGTCAAAATACAATGAAATTTAAAACGTTAATGGCAGGTGCCCTGCTGGCAGGCTCCTTAAACGGTGCAGTGCAGGCTGCAGAAAACGATCCCCAGTACGTTTCCGACTGGTGGCATCAAAGCGTCAACGTGGTGGGCAGCTACCACACCCGTTTCGGACCACAGTTCAATAACGATGTGTATCTGGAATACGAAGCTTTCGCGAAGAAAGACTGGTTTGATTTTTACGGCTACGTTGATCTGCCAAACTTCTTTGGCGCGGGCAACAGCAATGCTAACGGCATTTTCGACCACGGTTCGCCGCTGTTCATGGAAATTGAGCCACGTTTCTCGATTGATAAACTGACCGGCACCAGCCTGGCCTTTGGTCCGTTTAAAGAGTGGTATTTTGCGAACAACTATATCTACGATATGGGCCGTAACAGCGCTAACCGTCAAAATACCTGGTATATGGGTTTGGGCACAGACATTGATACGCACAGCGATATCGGCCTGTCACTTAACGTCTATGCCAAATACCAGTGGGAAAACTACGGTGCGGCGAATGAAAACAGCTGGGATGGCTATCGCTTCAAAGTGAAATACTTTGTGCCGATCACGACCCTGTGGGGCGGTAATCTTGGCTATGTTGGCTTTACCAACTTCGACTGGGGTTCGGACTTACGCGATAAGTCGGGCCCGATTCGCACCAGCAACGCAATCGCCTCCAGCCATATCTTGTCACTGGGTTACGCTCACTGGCACTTCTCAGCCGTTGCACGTTATTTCCATAACGGCGGTCAGTGGGGAGCCGGTCAGGAGTTAGGATTTGGTGACAGCGCGTCTGAAATCAAGTCTACGGGCTGGGGTTACTACCTGGTTGCTGGCTATAACTTCTGATTGCTGGCACGACCCTAAAAAAACGTTGAGGCCTTCCTGAAGAAGGCCTCTCGTCTTTTCAGGGTTCATACCGTGCATTACGCGTCGGATTTCACCACGTTGATGCGCCATGGAATATTGAATTTATCAATAAACATAGCAAAGCCGTTTGACCAGAAGGTTTCCTGCCACGGCGTGGTGACTTTCCCGCCCGCAGACAGCTTCTCAAACCAGGCTTTACCCTGCTCTGCATCGTCCGTTGCCAGACTCACGGCATAGCCCGCGTGTTCTGAGGCCGGTGGCTGGTACGGATTACCGTCACTCATCATCAGCTCGCCCTGACCAATACGCAGATGGGCATGCATAATCTTTTCAGGTGGCAGCGGCGGTGCGGATCGATCGCCGACCTGTTCGCCCTGCTCCGGATTATCGCCAAAGGTCATTTTTTGCAGCAGTTGTCCACCCGTTGCCTGCAAATAGAATTCCATCGCTTCTTCACAGCGACCATAGAGAAACAAATAGGGACATACTTGCATTATTACCTCGATACCGGTGAGTAAAGTCTTTCTTATACAGAGATAATAAGTGTAGACGACAGGTCGGGGATAACGATGATAACCGGGAAAATCTTCATCATTCGGATTATTTACCTGGCAGCTAAAAGCGTTTCCCCCTGATATTTTTACAACCAGAACAGGGCCAGAAAAAAGAATAGTTTGTCTTGAATAACCTTTCGGTATTGTTTTATTCGCAATAATCACTATTTATTACTTCTGATAAAGCCTTTATTTATAGCCAGTTAAAGAAAAAAACGTTCGCCAGAATAACGAACTTCGCCAGAGCTGTTCCGCTTAAACCGTTTTTCTTACTTCAGGCACCAGCCTGGCTGGCCCTGAAATTTTCAGATTCAGTAACGTCATACGCTAAATAAGCGAAGCGGTAAGACAGACAGTCGCTTAATTATATTGAATCAGCTGGTTCATTATTTTGCTCATGTTTTATACACATTATTCTTTATTCCTTTCAGTACCTTCCTGCTAAATATTTACCACCCAAATGCCGATAACTGTGTTCTTAATTCATTATTCGGGACTGTGTAATGTCGTTAAAAAAATCTTCACTCCTGGTTCTCTCGTTCCTGTTGATTCTTTTCCTTATCAGTATATCGGTCAGCATCTGGTTACTGGCTCGCAGTAACGCATCGTTGAATGCCGTGAATAAAGAAATCCGTGTGGTGCTATCGGTTATCGATCCCATCAATCACAGCCGCACGTTACGCGTACGCCTGATGGAGTACATGAAGGAGATTGAGAGTGACGGCACTCAGGCCAACTCGTCGCTGGACAGCGTGAAAAGCGTGGCCGCGAAAGCCGATGCGGCCTTCCAGGCTTATCTGAGCGCGCCGCGTATTCCCGGTGAAGAGGCCGACGCCGACCGCTATCGCCAGGCCTATTTGGCTTACCGCAATCAGGGAATTCAGCCTTTAATTGAAGCCGCCGAAGCCCGCGATCAGACGCGCTTTAAAAACCAGATCGCCAACGTAGTGCGCCTTGACCGGCAGTATGAAATTGTCCTGGACCAGGTGCTGGCCCAGCATGAGGCTTACGCGAAGAAACTGAACACGGATGCCCAAAGCAACTTTTCATCCGGGATCACACTGCTCATGGTATTTGGCCTGTTATTCCTTGCCATCATCATTGCGATACTGATCTTTGTCAGACGCTATATCTTATCGCCATTGAATAACGCAAAAGCGCACTGCAGCGAGATTGCGGCAGGCGTGCTCGACCATCCGGTGCCGGTCAACGTCGGCTCACGGAGCGAGATTCAGCAACTGATGGGTTCAATGGAGCAGATGCGGACGTCCCTGACGGACATCATTATCCGGGTACGTCACTCTACCCACGCGGTGTCCTGTGCTTCTCAAGAGATTGCCAGCGGAAATATCGATCTGGCGTCCCGTACTGAACAGCAGGCCGCAGCGCTTACCGAAACGGCGGCCAGTATGGAGCAGTTGGGGGCAACGGTTAAACAGAACACGGACAACGTGTTTGAAGCCTGCCGTCTGGCCAATGAAGCGGTACAGAATGCGGAAACCGGCGAGAACGTTTCTCAGCAGGTGATCGTGTCCATGGCAAAAATCAACGAAAGCTCGAAAAAGATCGAGGACATTACCAGCGTCATTAACAGCATTGCCTTTCAGACCAATATCCTGGCGCTGAACGCGGCAGTCGAAGCGGCGCGCGCCGGTGAGCAAGGCCGAGGGTTTGCGGTGGTCGCCGGGGAAGTACGCAATCTCGCGCAGCGCAGCGCCGTGGCCGCCAAAGAAATTGAAGGCCTGATTGCCGAATCGGTCGCAACGATACGCGTCGGGTCTGATCAGGTCAGCCGCACCGGCGAAGCGATGAATGCCATTATCGCCTCGGTCAGCCGGGTTAACGAACTGATGGACCACATATCCACCGCGTCCGATGAGCAGCATCACGGTATCAGCCAGATTGAAAAGGCGGTAACCGAGATGGATGGCGTCACTCAGCAAAACGCCGCGCTGGTCCAGGAATCGGCTGCCGCTGCCGCCTCGCTGGAAGAGCAGGCGCAGCATCTTACCCACGCCGTTTCTGCTTTCCGCCTGTCGGGCGCGTAAAACAGGCTCCCGCTCTGGTGATAATGCCAGGGCGGGAAACAGATGTGTTGCCGGGCGGGGTAAGGCACTGAATGACCCGGCTGACGTCTGCCTTTACCGCTGTGCCCGTCAAGATACCTGCTGACTGCGCTTTTTGCCCTCACCGGCTCGTGCGCCGTTGACATCTGCAGTCTTGCCGTCCACCTGAAAAGCCGTGCCAGTCAACCTTGCAATATGCGTTGCTAAAAATTCATCACTATTCCTGTCGGCAAGAATCAGGTAATTGATTATTCTGCTGCTTCACGGCTCGCTAATGGGCAATTATTTCAAAACACATCACGGCCTGTAGTGGGAATGGCAATCATCCTGATATGAGGTTCACCTTACATGACATCCGCCTTCATCACAGGGATGGCACCGTCGCCGGCATCGTCGACCGCCAACACCAGCTTAGCTGAGCGCATTGATGCGCTACCTTCCTCTGCCGGCTTATGGCGCTTTATCTCGCTCCTGGCGCTGGGAGGCTTCTTTGAACTCTACGATCTGTTTGAAACCGGTTATATCAGTACGGGCTTGCTGGCAGCCGGTATTTTCCATGCGGGCAGCGCCGGAATACTGGGCATCACCGATCAGGCGGCATTTGCCTCGGCTACCTTTCTCGGGCTGTTTGTCGGTGCCAGCCTGCTCACGCCGTTTGCCGATCGCTTTGGCCGTCGACTGACCTTTATCTGCGCCCTGGCCTGGTACGGTGTGTTCTCACTGATCATGGCTTTTCAGCACAGTGCTGAGATGGTGATCCTGTGCCGCTTTTTAGTGGGGATTGGGTTGGGCGTAGAGCTGGTGACCATCGATACCTATCTGAGTGAATGGGTGCCCACTCACTTGCGTAACCGGGCGTTCGCCTTTTCGTTTTTTATCCAGTTTTTATCGGTGCCCGCCGTGGCGTTAATGTCATGGTGGCTGATGCCGCAAAACATTCTTGGCCTGGAAGGCTGGCGCTGGGTGGTGATTGCCGGTGCGGTCTGCTCACTGGTTATCTGGCTTGTTCGCAAAAATCTGCCGGAATCCGCACGCTGGCTGGCGCAGCAGGGACGCCTTGATGACGCTCATCAGGTGATGTCAAAAATGGAAAAACGTTGCGGCATCACCCCTGGCCTGCCGCTGACGACGTTAACGGGCGCGGCAAGCCGACAGGAAAAGAGCCGTTTTCGTGAGATTTGGTCATCCCGCTATCGTAAGCGCACGCTCATGCTGGTGGTGATGAACTTCTTTCAGGCGATTGGTTTTTATGGTTTTGGTAACTGGCTGCCGGCGCTGCTGTCAGGCCAGGGGACATCCATCACCCACAGCCTGCTGTATGCGTTTTTTATTACGCTGGCCTATCCGATTGGATCGCTGATTTGTGGCAGCTTTACCAGCCAGCTTGAAAACAAATGGCAAATCGTTCTCTCTTCGCTGATGACGGTGGTGTTTGGGACGCTGTTTGCCCTGCAAACCAACCCGGTCTTGCTGATTATTTGCGGTTTCCTGATCACCTTCTCGAATGCCTGGCTGACCTGCAGCTATCATGCCTATCAGACTGAGATTTTCCCCACGCACATCCGCGCCCGGGCGGTGGGGTTCTGCTACTCATTCAGCCGGTTGTCGACCGCGTTCAGCAGTATTTTAATCGGTGTGATTTTGCAGTATGCGGGAACACATGGGGTTATCGTGTTTATCGTCCTGAGTATGCTGATGGTTATGCTGTCGGTGGGCCTTTTCGGTCCGAAGACGCGCAGTATCAGGCTGGAAAACATCTGAACATTCAGCCTTCCCCCTGCGGGGAAGGCTGAAACACTGCGGTTTACTTCCCTTCTAACACCTTGATGTCCGCATTACCCTGACGATCTTTGACGTCTTCACGCAGTTCGGCCACCTGCTTCGCCGTCACGTTATCCGTGGCATTATTGCCCCAGCTGCGGCGAATAAAGTTCACCACGTCCGCGACCTGCTGATCGTTCAGACGCCAGCCAAATGCCGGCATGGTAATGGTCGAAGGCGCGCCGTTGACGCCCCGCAATTCCCCCCCGACCAGCACGATGTGAATCAGCGAGGTGGGATCGTCCGCCATCACCACAGGATTGCCCCGCAGCGCAGGATAAAACCGTTTGTAGCCGCTGCCATCGGTTTTATGGCAGGCTGCACAACTGTCAACATACGTCGCGGCACCCGTCTGGCTGTCATCGCCCTTCCACAGGGCTTTAGCGGTGGCGTCATCCGCGCTAAACGCGACCTGATGCGGATCTTTCGCGCCCAGCGACTTCAGATAACGGGCAATCGCCGTGATGTCTTCCTCCGTCAGGTGCTGCAGGCTGTGATCGACAACGTCCACCATGCCGCCAAATGCCGCGGTATGATCGTTACGGCCATAGCGCAGGAACTGGCGTAAATCCTCTTCACTCCAGCGGCCCAGGCCATCGCGGTTATCCCCGCGCAGATTGCTCGCCGTCCAGCCGTCAACCGGCGCACTGCTGCCCGCCAGATAATCGGTGCCCTCGGTGTTATTTAATGCTTTTTCCTGCATGGTGACGCTACGCGGCGTATGGCAGGCACCGCAGTGGCCCAGTCCTTCCACCAGATAACGGCCACGCGCCAGCGTCGGGTCCTCCTGCGCGGCTGGCTGGAACGCCTTCACGTCCGGTGCAAACAGGCTGCGCCAGATTGCCAGCGGCCAGCGCATGGACAACGGCCAGGGGATATCACTCTCTTTGTTGGCCTGACTGACAGGTGCGACGCCGTGCATGAAGTACGCATACAGCGCCTTCATGTCCTCATCGCTGACCACCGCATAAGAGGGATAAGGCATGGCGGGATAAAGCGTATCGCCGTTTTTTGCCACGCCGTGCCGCACCGCTTTCTGAAAGTCGTCGTAGCTGTAGTCACCAATTCCGGTCGCTTTATCCGGCGTGATATTGGTGGAGTAGATAGTGCCAATCGGCGTCGCCATCGGCAATCCACCCGCAAAGGGCTTGCCGCCGTCACTGCTGTGGCAGGCGACGCAGTCACCCGCGCGGGCCAGATACTCGCCGCGTTTTATCAGATCGCCAGCAGGCTCATCGGCCAGGGCAACAAAGGTAATACCGCCCAGAATCAGGGCTAAAATGCCGTTTTTCATCGCCATCTTCCTTATGCCTGTACCAGTGGGCCTGGGTTTTTCAGGTACTGTTCGCGAATCGCTTTCGCTGACCAGTAGGTCAACGCCGCCACCATACCGGTGGGGTTATATCCCAGCCCCTGCGGAAACGCCGACGCGCCAGGCACAAAGACATTCGGCACATCCCAGCTTTGTAGATAGCGGTTGACCGCGCTGGTCTCAGGAGACTCGCCCATAATCGCCCCGCCGCTGATATGCGTGGTCTGATACACGGTGGTGTCGAAATGCGTGCCGGGTTTTTTGGCCCCGCCAATGATCATTTTGGGGTTCATGGCTTCGGCGATCTTATGCATTTTCCCCACCATAAACTGCGCCATCTTGATGTCGTTGTCCTGCCAGTCGAACGTCATACGAAGCAGCGGCTGGCCGTAGGCATCTTTGTAATTAGGGTCCAGGTCCAGATAGTTCGCGCGGTAAGACTGGTGCGCACCATGTGCATCCATCGAAAGATGGTGCGTGTAGGTATCAGCAACGGCGGCTTTCCACTGACTGCCCCAGTTTGGCGTGCCGGTTGGCGTGGGCAGACCCGATATCGGTTTAGTGCCCGCCTGGTTCACCCAGAACGGCGACCCGCCGACAAACCCGTGTGGACCGTGATCAAAATTATCGGCATTGAAATCATCCACGGCGACACCGGCCCCGCCCGCCCCAATAAAGGGATTGGTGGTGGTGTTTTTATCGAACAGCGCTTTCAGCGTCGAGAGGTTCTGATAGGCGAAGTTGCGCCCTACCGTGCCTTCGTTGGTGATCGGGTTGTAAGGTTTGCCGATGCCGGACAACAGCATCAAATGGACGTTATGGAACTGGAAAGCAGACAGGATGACCAGATCCGCCGGTTGCACCTGCTCGCGCCCCTGCGCGTCCACATAGGTGACGCCGGTCGCGCGCTGCTTATCTTCCGTGAGGTTAACGCGCAGCACGTAAGAATTGTTGCGCAGCTCAAACTTTGGCTCCTGACGCAGTGCAGGCAAAATATTCACATTGGGCGATGCCTTGGAATACATATAACAGGCGTAACCACTGCAGTAGCCACAGAAATTGCATGGCCCCATCTGAGCGCCGTACGTGTTGGTATAAGGGCCAGAGGTGTTCGCCGACGGCAGATCGTAAGGGTGATAACCTACGGACTCGGCGGCCTGTGCAAACAGCTGAGCCGACCAGGTGCGCTTTTGCGCGGGCAGCGGAAAGTTGTCAGAGCGGTCGGGAGCAAACGGGTTACCACCCTTGTCTTTGCCGACGACCTTGCCCTGAATACTCCAGGCACTACCGGAGGTGCCAAACACTTTTTCAGCTTTATCAAAAAACGGCTCCAGCTCCTGGTAGTCGACGCCAAAGTCCTGAATCGTCATGCCTTCAGGAATAAAGTTTTTGCCGTAGCGCGCCTCATAGTGGCTACGCAGCTTCAGCTCTACGGGATCAACCCGGAAATGGACACCTGACCAGTGCAGTCCTGCGCCACCGGTTCCGGTGCCGGGCAAAAAGGCCGCCAGCTGGCGATAAGGTACTGCGGTCTGCGAGGCATCGTGACGAATCGTAACGGTGCTTTTAGACAGATCCTGGAACAGCTTTTTGCGAACGTTGTAGGTCAGTTCATCAATAGACTGTGGGTAAGAACCATCGGGATAGGTGTCACGATGCGGGCCGCGCTCCAGCGCCAGCACGTTCAGGCCCGCCTCGGTCAGCTCTTTAGCCATAATGGCGCCCGCCCAGCCAAAACCCACAATCACGGCATCGACTTTGTTTAATGCATTCGCCATGCTCAGCTTCTCTCCCCACGAATTGACACCGACGGGAACGGATAACGTTCACCGCGCTCTACCCAGTCCATAAAGTCGGCGCGTGCGCCAGGGAAGTTGATCAGCTTCCAGCCCACCATGCCCTGATTACCGCCGTGGATGGGATCGCTAAAGAAACCTTCGCGGGTGTTCTGAAGTAAATAAGAAAAAAACACGTTGGCGGGCAGCTGACTGAAGTTGGCTTTACCGCTCTCCATGTTTTGTAACAACGTGTCCTGCTGCCCGGCATCGAGTTGGGCAAACACCTTAGCGTGCTGCTGCTTGCTGTACTGGTCCGCATCCGCCAGGCCAAGACGGTAAATCTGTTGCGGCACCAGCGGCAGTTGATAACCCATTTCTTTGGGTAAGTCGGGATTAAACGGGCCCTGCATATACCAGTTCGCGCCGGTGGCATAAGGTGTATTCATCTGGCGATCGATAAACTCAGGCACGCCAGCTTCCAGCGCGCCGGGGCCTCGTTCATCGGCAGGAATCAGACGCGCAACCGCAGCCTTAATAAAGGCAAATTCTTCGGCGGTAAACCAGGTGGGCTGATAATCGCGAGCAGACGGGGTTTCGGCGGGTGCGGCCGCCTGAGCGGGTGCAGAAAATGCACCGAATGCGCTACTGCCTACCGCCACTGCGGGCGCCAGGGTGATGGTCTTCAGCAAAAAATCCCTGCGTGAATGACCCTTTTTCTGGTCTGACATGACATTGCCTCATCACCGCATCAACTGCGGTACGAAAAAGAGAAGTGAGTGCGTTGTAGTGGTTTTTATCTGCGGATTTCGGGTACAACCAACTGTTACCGGTAACAGTTGGTGCAAGTGTAACACCATTACCAATAAACATTTAGTTTAAGGAAACAAAAAAGCACAATTCCATTAACATATATTTTGTCGATGTCATGTTCAGAAACAACAGGCTACAGACAGATAGCCGTTTAAACGTTATAAAAGCGATTACACAACAGCGGAGTACCTATGTTTAAGTCTTTCTTCCCGCGACCGGGGCTGTTTTTCAGCACGGCCGCCATTTGGAGTTTGCTGGCCATTTTTGCCTGGTTTGGCTTCGCCAGCGAGTTACCCGGGCATTTTTGGCCTGCTTTTCAGGCGGCAATGAAGCAGCCATTACCCACGACGGTGATGCGTTTTATTGCACCGGGTGAATTGTGGTTTTATGCCTATTACTGGCTGATGGTCGCGATCTTCGCGGTCGCCTGGCGGTTGGTTGATAACCATCCCTGGCAGCGCTGGTCGGTATGGGGTTCGGCACTGATTATTTTTGTTACCTGGTTTGGGGTGCAGGTCGGTGTTGCCGTGAATGCCTGGTATGGCCCTTTTTACGATTTGATTCAAAAAGCGCTGACGAAAGCCGGTTCGGTGCAAATTAACGAATTTTATGCTCAGGTGATGGCATTTTTAGGTATCGCCTTAATCGCGGTCGTGATTGGCGTGATGAACGCCTTTTTCATTAGCCATTGGGTATTCCGCTGGCGTACCGCGATGAATAATTATTACATGCACCACTGGCAGCGTTTACGCCATGTCGAAGGCGCAGCCCAGCGTGTGCAGGAAGACACCATGCGGTTTGCCACGACGCTGGAAAGCTGGGGCGTAAACTTTATTCAGGCCATTATGACGCTGGTGGCGTTTTTGCCGGTGCTGATTGCCCTGTCACATCACGTCGAAAATATCCCGATTCTGGGTAATATTCCGTATGCGCTGGTGATTGCCGCGGTGCTCTGGTCCCTGTTCGGGACCGGCCTGCTGGCGCTGGTCGGAATTAAACTTCCCGGTCTGGAGTTCCGTAATCAGCGGGTTGAAGCCGCCTATCGTAAAGAGCTGGTTTACGGCGAAGACAATGCTGACCGCGCAACGCCGCCCACGGTAAAAGTGCTGTTCAACAATGTCCGGGTTAACTATTTCCGCCTGTATTTCCACTATCTCTATTTCAATATCAGCCGCATTCTTTATCTTCAGGTGGATAACGTGTTTGGGCTGTTTCTGCTGTTCCCGTCCATCGTAGCCGGAACCATTACACTGGGCCTGCTTAACCAGATAACCAACGTTTTCGATCAGGTGCGCAGCTCGTTCCAGTACCTCATCACCTCGTGGTCAACGCTGGTTGAGCTGATGTCTATCTATAAACGTCTGCGCAGCTTTGAGCAGATTCTGGATGACGTGCCGCACGGTGAGATGATGCGTGACGCCTCTGAAGACGTGTCATAACCTGAGTCTTCGCCTGCGGCGGATTCGCGCAGCAGGCGAATCATCATGCGTCCAGCGTCATGCACAGGATGCTGCCAGGCCATGCTGGCAGCGCTTTGCGCCATTCCGGCGGTTTGACGCTGACAAACCGTGCTTTTCCGTTGACAGCGATCGCCAGACTGGGAGCCGTCTTAGCGGCCTTCCGGGTGATGCTGATGCGTTTTCGCCTTTCTCCCCCTGACCTGAGTCACGCTCTCCTCACCTAAATCGGTGATGTCCTCTCACATCCCCTGGCGCCTGACAGGGCTACGGCAGCCTTACCGTTTCACGCGTTGGCGACCGTTCGGGGTAAGCGTGTTTATCACCTTGCTGCTGCTGGCAGCAAAACGTTTCCCGCATGACGCCGTTACCGGTGCAGCAAGCGCGTTAGTGTGTTTGAAATTCAGGCAAGCGCCTGATGCAGGCTGAAATGATTATTGCGTGCTTAAAAAGGTGAACGTCTGGCAGGGAAACAAGGATGAGAAAGGATAAGACGGAGACGGATATGCACCCACAAACGCCGCCAGGACGCCCAAAGGCGTCCTGTCAGCACACAACTTCCAGCATTATTTCAGCAGTTCAGCCGTCATATGTACGCCGTTGTTGGTGTTGGCTTCGGTGATTTTATAGGAAGCACCAGCTTCTTGCGCCTGCGCAGCAATTTTCGCTTCGGTGCTGTCCAGAGTAGAACCGGTCGCGGTCACAGTTTGCGCGAAGCCTGCAACAGGAAGTACAACAAGGGCGATAACAGCAGCAAAAGTTTTGATAGCTTTCATGATTAATTCCTCGGTCTTTTTCAGTTTAATTAAGGCGTTCTGCCTTGTGTGAAAACATAATAGGCCGAATCTTGATCAGAAAAAAGCAGAGGCTTTTGCTTAAGTTGTTCAATAAAACTGAAAGTAAAGAGCACGTTTAGCTTGGTTAAAACACAAAAGGTTAAAAAACCAGGATAAAATAAAAAGGCAGCATATATTGCTGCCATAGGTCCACTCAACCGTGATGCCTGACACGCGTATATATCGTGAGCGCCGCCACCAGCATCAGCGCGCTGCTGGCAAGAAACACACCGCCCGCGCCGCGAAAATCGAACATCCAGCCTCCTGCAGCCGCGCCCACCGTAATGGCCAGCTGTATGGTCGCCACCAGTAAACCGCCGCCGGATTCGGCATCGTCAGGCACCGCTCGTGAAATCCATGTCGACCAGCCCGTCGGCATCGAACCAAAGGCCAGGCCCCAGAGCGCGACGCCCACGGCGACCAGCCCACCCACATGACCAAACCCTACCAACAGTGAGGCTGTGATGCCCATCAGCAAGGCCATTCCGCTCAGCGTCAGTGACACACTGCGTGTCACCAGATAACCAGCCAGATAGGTGCCCAAAAAGTTAGCGATGCCGAATGCCAGCAGCACCAGAGAGAGCTGGCTAAGGTTCAAGCGTGCCACGCTTTCCAGGAACGGACGCAGATAGGTGAAAAAAGCAAAGTGCGCGGTAAACATGATGATCACCGCCAGCATTCCCCAGCGCATGACATTAATCCGTAGCAATGACAGCACGCCGCCGCTGCGCGTGTTGCCTTCCACCGGCATGGCGGGAAGCGTGAAAAACTGCCACAGCAGGGAAGTCGCCCCCAGGCCCGCCGTAAACAGAAAGATAGCGCGCCAGCCGACCAGCCCACCCAGATAACTGCCCAGTGGCGTCGCTATGATGGTCGCCAGTGAAATACCACTAAAGACGATGGAGAGGGCGCGCGGCACCTGATCGGCGGGCACCAGCCGCATGGTAATGGCGGTCGACAGCGTCCAAAAACCGCCGATTGCCACGCCAAGCAGGACGCGCGCCAGCAAAATGACGGTCAGATTGGCGGCAAAGGCCACCATCAATGCCGAGACGATGAGGAGTAGTGAGAATGCCAGCATCATCACCCGGCGATCGATACGTCCTGCCACGCTGCCTACGGTCAGGCTGGTAAAGAGTGCAATCAGGGCCGTGACGGTAACGGTTTGCCCTGCCAGCCCTTCTGAGACATTAAGGCTGTGCGCTATCGGCGTCAGCAGGCTGATCGGTAAAAACTCTGCGGTGATCAGGCTAAACACACCAAACGCCATCGCAAAGACGGCCCCCCACGCAGGACGCGTGGATAAGGAAACCTCATCAGCCACATCGGTGTTCAGACTCATGTTGCTTCTCCGGATAAAAAAAAGTAGTGCTGAGCATAGAGGGGAAGAGCAAGACGATCTATGATGGTTACACCGTTATTTTTGATAATTCGTCTGGATTCTGCCATGAGCCGTTACGATGAGTTAACCAGTGAGTTGCTAATGGGCATGCGCCTGTACGGCGTTAACTACCAACGTATTGCCGTCAGCGCCCCGTTTGGCTTGCGCTTTAACGCCTCGCCGGGACGTGCCCAGTTTCATTTCGTGGGTCGCGGTACGCTGTTGGTGCGAGGTGCATCCGGCGCACTCTTCACGCTCAACAGTGGCGATGCCCTGCTCATCCCACACGGTAAACCGCACAGCCTGCTTTCCAGTGAGGAGGCGGACTGTCAGTGTATTGACTCCCTGGCAAGCAAGCCGATCTGCGACAGCATCTGCGCCATTACCGCGCCCGCGGATGCCTGTGAAGATGACCACAGCGTCTTGTTATTCAGCGCCAGCATGGCGTTTGAACTGGGCGGTATGCAGCCTTTAATCAACACCATGCCGGACGTCATGCTGGTCAGTACGCTGCTGTCGCAATATCCGGAGATTCGCCCGATGCTGGAAGCGATGGAACGTGAGTCCCGCACCCGACATGCGGGCCATGCGGGCATCCTTTCGCGTCTGGCGGATGTGGTCGCTGCGCTGGTGGTGCGTGGCTGGGTGGAGAATGGCTGCGGGCAAAGTAGCGGGCTGGTGCAGGCGATGCGCGATCCGCGCCTGAGTCAGGCCATTGCGGCCATGCACCGTTCGCCAGGCGAGAACTGGACGGTAGAACGTCTGGCGCGCGAAGCCGGAAGTTCACGCTCGGTGTTTGCCGAACGCTTTCTTCATGCCACCGGTATGACACCGCTGCGCTACCTGACCGAATTACGTATGCGGCTAGCCGTCAAGCGCATCGTCAATCATGGCGAAGCGCTGGAAACGGTAGCCTTCGATTTGGGGTACGGTTCGCTGGCCGCTTTTAGCCGCGCGTTCAAACGGATTATCGGACGGTCGCCGGGTGCGCTGCGTGCCGAGTATGTCAGCACGCAGGCAGCCGTTTCTTAGCGAAACACGCTTATCGCTTCCACCAGCCGGTTAGCCTGGTGAGTCATGCGACCCGAGGCTTCCGCGCTTTCCTGTACACGGGCCGCATTTTGATGGGTGATATCATCCAGATCTTCCACCGCCGTGCTCACTTCACTCAGCGCGGTGGACTGTTCGGCGGTCGCGGCACTGATTTGCGCAATCAGAGAAGTGACATTCTGTACCTGCTGCACAATGTCCTGCATGGTATGGCCTGCTGCGCCCGCATGCTCATTGCCTGAACTGACCCGGCTGGCACTGGTTTCAACCAGCGCTTTGATCTCGCTGGCGGCTTTTGCACTGCGCTGCGCCAGGCTGCGCACCTCACCAGCGACGACGGCGAATCCTTTACCCTGCTCGCCCGCTCTGGCAGCTTCGACTGCGGCGTTCAGTGCCAGAATATTGGTCTGAAAGGCAATGCTGTCGATCACGCTGGTAATACTGGCAATGCGCTGTGAGCTGTCAGCAATTTCCGCCATCATCCCCATCATTTCTTTCATTACGTCGCCGCCTTTAATGGCAGCTTCGCTGGTGTTAACCGAGAGCGAATTCACTTCCTGGGCGGTCTGCGTATTGCTTTTCACCGTGGCGGTCATTTCGTTCATGGTCGCGGCCGTTTGCTGCACGTTGGCTGCCGCCTGTTCGGTACGCCGGCTCAGTTCGTTATTACTGCGGGCAATAGCATCACTGGCACTCAGCACATTAATGGCCTGGCCGCTGACATCATCCACTAACCAGCGAAACATCAAACCCAGCTGTCCAATGGCTCGGAGCGTCATGCCCACTTCGTCGATGCGATCCATCTGCTCAACCTGATGACTGGCACCGGTTGCCACCCGCAGCGCCTGCTTACACATGCGCTCAATGGGACGGGAAATCTGCTGTTCGAGCCACAGGCTGACCAGCAACAGCAGGCAGGCCATCCCACCAGCAAATCCGCTCAGCGCCAGCAGCGAGACGCCCATTGCCCACACACCGGCCACGGACAGCGGCAATACAGCCAGTAAGGCGGTACGGATGCGCCAGCGCAGCGGCAGCGTTTTCAATATCGACCCCAGACGACGCCAGCCGCTGCGGACAATCAGCCCTTTATGAAACTGGCGGCCTTTCGCGCGTCCTTCGCGGAAATCGCGATAAAGCGCTTCACACTGCTTCACTTCCTGCGCTGAAGGCTTGGTGCGCACCGACATATATCCCTGAACGTTGCCATCACGCACGACCGGAATGGCATTCGCCCGCACCCAGTAATGGTCACCGTTTTTACGTCTGTTTTTCACCAGCGCCGTCCAGGGCTCGCCCTGTTTTAAGGTTGCCCACATGTCTGCAAACGCTTCTGGCGGCATATCCGGGTGGCGCACCATATTGTGCGGCTGCCCTTTTACCTCATCAGATGAAAATCCACTGGCCTCAATAAAAGCGTCATTGGCATAGGTGATATAACTGTTGAGGTCGGTGGTAGACATCAGCGTTGCATGATCGTCATAGACATATTCACGCTGAGAAACAGGTTGGTTGTTACGCATAGGCGTCCTTGTTAGTACCAGTCAGACTTGCACCAGAAGCATTAATGAGTGAATGTTAAAAGGTAAAGATTACCTTTTTTTATGTTTTCGGCACTTGCGTAATGACTCTTTAGTGCTACACGTAAATTTGTTGCATTAAAAAAGCCGCTTTATCGCGGCTTTCTCTGTTTTTAGGGGATCGGATACATCACGTCGGCTGAGCTTACTTTGCCGCTACTGGTTAGCACACAGCAGGTTTACTGGGGTTTTGCGCTAAAAGGCACGCCAAATCCATTCACTTTCAGGCGTGCCAATGCGGTTTTCATCATTTACTGCTTATGAATTCAGCTCAGATCGATATTGCGCATACCGAACCACCACGTCAGTAAAAAGCCGCTTATCCAGGCGACGATCAATCCTCCCAGATAAACCGCCATGCCGGCAAAAATACCCTGATGGGAGGTCATCAACGGCAGCGTGACCAACCCAGAGGGGCCAAATACCGTATTCATGCCCACCGGTAATCCCAGCCACGCCACTGAGCCAATGAAAAATCCGCCGATGGCCCCCCCGCCGCAGGCCGTGATAAAGGGTTTAAGGCGCGGCAGCGTCACACCATATATGAGCGGTTCACCGACGCCGAGTAAGCCCGGTACGATGGCACCTTTGATCTGGGCACGCAGCAGTGCACCTTTTTCTGCTTTGCACCAGAGCGCCAGCGAGGCCCCGACCTGACCTGCACCAGCCATGGCCAGAATCGGGAACAGTGAATTAAAGCCCTGGGTTTCCATCAGGGCAAAATAGACCGGAATAAAGCCCTGATGGATGCCAAACATCACGGCAATTAAAAACAGTCCGGCCAGCAGTGCGCAACCAAACGGATTGTTATTGAGATGGATAAACAGCCACGACATGCCCTTAAACAACTCGCCGCCTAACGGCATGATCAGCAAGTATGTCAGCGCGCCGGTGATCAATAAGGTCAACAGCGACGTAAGAATCATATCCAGATTGTCCGGGATGACCTTGCGCAGTTGTCTTTCCAGCCAGCCGCCAAACATGGCCGCCAGCAGGACGCCGATAATATTGCCGCGCGGATCGATCGCCACGCCAAAAAAGCTGTCCATGCCGCTGTAGTAGCCGACTTTTGCATCGGGCACGTAGCCCAGAATAAACAGTGACGCGATGATGGCCCCGTTTACGCCCGTGCCGCCAAAGGCTTTTTGCGCATTGTAGCCAATCAGAATGCTGAGAAAGGTGAACAGCCCTTTGCCAAACACTTTCATATAGGCCACGCCCTGAATTAACCAGGCAGGATGATCGCCAGGCGTGCTGAGGTGAAGACTTTGCTCAATCAGCGTGGCAAACCCCAGCAGCAAACCTGCGGCAATAAACCCAGGGATGAGCGGGGTAAAAATGGTGGCGAAGCGCGCCAGAAACTGCTGCAGCGCGCTGGTCTGTCTGGCTTTTATGTGCTGTTTTTGTTGCGCGGCGACCTGCTGCAAAACCGGTGACTCGCCCGGCGCCTGCGCCAGTATTGTCAGCATTCGTTCTGCCGCCGTCTGCGCTTTACCGGGACCGAGCACTATCTGTAACTGATTATCGCTGTCGATGACGCCCAGCACACCAGGCAGGCTTTTCAGCCGGGCAATATCGGCCTGGTTGTGTTTCAGCGTCAGTCGTAAACGGGTCATGCAGTTGCCGCATACGGCGATATTTTCCGCCCCGCCAACCGCCTGCACGATAGCGTGCAGAAGTGCATCGGTCATTTTTGCCATCAGCGTGCTCCCGCATCCTGTAAAGCCTGGCGGATAAAGCCTTTGTGCTGAGCGAGCAGCGCGATCGCCTCGTCGGCAGTTAATCCTGCCAGCACCATCAGAATGGCGGTTTTACAGTGCCCGCCACAGGCCGACAGCGCCGAGCGGGCGCTGGCTTCATCGCAGTCGGTGGCCTGCATAACAATGTTCACCTGACGCTGTACCAGCTTCTGATTGGTGGCCTCAACATCGACCATCAAATTGCCGTAAACCTTGCCGCTGCGAATCATCGCCCCTGTGGTGAGCATATTCAGCACCAGCTTCTGTGCGGTCCCGGCCTTCATACGTGATGACCCCGTGACCACTTCTGGCCCCACCACTGGCGTCAGCGCGATATCGGCGACCTGCGCCATCTTGCTGTGGGGATTGCAGGTCAGCGCCACCGTGGATGCAGCGCATTGTCGGGCATAGTCCAGCGCGCCTAACACGTAGGGCGTGCGTCCGCTGGCGGCGATGCCAACCAGCACATCGTCGCGGCTGAACTGGATATCTTTCAGATCCTGAGCGCCTTGTTCCACATTGTCTTCCGCGTTTTCCACCGCCTGTAGAATGGCCTGATGTCCCCCGGCAATCAGGCCAATAACCTGCTCGCGCGGGGTTCCGAATGTTGGTGGGCATTCACTTGCATCAAGAATTCCCAGCCGCCCGGAGGTCCCGGCACCACAGTAAATCAGACGGCCACCCGCGCGGAATGCGGCGCAGATGACATCCACCGCGCGCGCAATCGCTGGCACAATGGCCTCCACGGCCAGGGCGACTTTTTTATCTTCATCGTTGATCACCCGCAGCATCGCCTCGGTGCTCATTTCATCAATATGCTGGCTGGCTGGATTACGCCCTTCAGTGATCATCTGACTGAGATCGATTTTCACGATCGTCCTCCACAGGAATAATTTATTCTGAATATTTTTAACACAACGAATGAATAATTCATCCATTGCAGACGTTTTTTTCTTTCATCGTTAGCGGGAATGAAAACAGGGGCAAAAAAAAGGCCCAACCACCGTTGAGCCTTTATATGATAAACCGCGATTAACTGGCAGTTTGCGTCCGTAATTGTAATTCGTACGCCCTGGCCTGTTCTACATCGAACTGATTTTCCCAGCGGGCAATCACCAGCACGGCCAGCGCGTTCCCGACCACGTTCAGCGCGGTACGGGCCATATCCATAATGCGGTCCACGCCCGCAATAAACGCCAGCCCTTCCAGCGGGATACCGACGCTGCCCAGGGTGGCTAACAGCACCACAAAGGATACGCCGGGCACACCCGCGATGCCTTTAGAGGTCACCATCAGCGTCAGGACCAGAATAATTTCGTCCGTCAGCGACAGATCGATGCCGTACAGCTGGGCAATAAAAATAGCGGCGATACTCTGGTACAGCGTTGATCCATCGAGGTTAAATGAATAACCGGTCGGGACCACAAAGCTGGTTATCGCTTTGGGCGCGCCATAGGCTTCCATCTTCTCCATGATGCGCGGCAGCACGGTTTCTGAACTGGAGGTCGAGTAAGACAGGATGAGCTCATCTTTTAAAATGCGCATCAGCGTCGTAATACGTAGCTTACAGAAACGCGCCACCGCCCCCAGCACCACAAAGGCGAAGAACAGGATCGCGACATACACCAGCAGCACCAGCTTAGCGAGCGGCCAGAGTGAGGCGAAACCAAAGTTAGCAATGGTGACGGCAATCAAGGCAAACACGCCCACTGGCGCGTAGCGCATGATCATATGCGTTACCTTGAACATGGTTTCTGACACGCCACGGAACAGGTTTACCAGCGGATCACGCTGTTCTGACGGCAGAGCGGAAAGGCCCAGGCCAAACAGTACCGAGAAAAAGATAATCGGCAGCATTTCACCTTTCGCCATCGAGGCAAAGATGTTCTGCGGGATCAGCGACAGGATGGTTGCCACCAGGCTGTGGGTGCCTTCCTGCACCTGGGCGGTCGTGGCTTCATATTTAGAGATGTCCACCGTTGCCAGCGTAGACATATCAATGCCGGTGCCGGGCTGAAACACGTTGGCCAAGGTAATACCGACAACAATGGCAACGGTGGTAATCACTTCAAAGTACAAAATCGTTTTGAAACCAATACGGCCCAGCTTTTTCGCATCCCCGACACCTGCAATGCCGACAATCAGGGATGAAATCACGATGGGCACGACAATCATCTTTATCAGATGAATAAAGATATCGCCCGCCGGGCTGAGAATATTATTGACTAACCATTCACGATCTTCTGGCTGATTATGCAACACGGCACCGACGATGATGCCAAGTACAAGTGCGATCAGAATCTGCCAGGCAAGGCTGATTTTAAAACCTTTCATAACGCGTAATTTCCTCAGTCAAAACCCGTTTCTCTCTACTGCGAAGGTGCAGAAGACAATACACACAGGGAAGTGAGCAAAAAGCCCGGTAAATTAGAGGGTGTTTGTAGACGGCGTCCCGCATTTAAATGCGATGATTTCCATACCCATTTTCAGACGCGGTCTGAGTTGATACCTGATTATCAGGGGCGGATAAGTACCATTTTCACTGCAGTAAATGCAACCCTTGGTGGCTTCGATTAAAACTTCACCATCTGGTCAGCATAAAATGCTGGCGCAGACGTTAATCCCTAACTTGCTGTTATGAAAAGTAATACTTCGATAAGTTTTCGCATAGCTATTCAGACTATGCTCAATGTGTGTGCGGTTCGTTTGCTGATTTTTTAAACAGCAACATACACAAAATGTTGCAACTTAAATCCCCATTCTCCGCAGGGAGTTAGCGTTTATTTCCTCGGTTTACGACGTTTTTATGTCAGCAAGGTTAACGCGTGATCTATGGCGCAAAAAAGAAACAAAACCGGCTGTCGGGCTTCACTTAACCATTGATTGACATATGATTAACATCTTCAAGGAGATTCGCCATGAGCCAAAATCATAACTATCCTGTTCCAGAAAATATTGCAGCAAACGCGCTGATTACTGCCGAACAGTATCAGGCGATGTACCAACAATCCGTTACCGACCCCGAAACGTTCTGGGGAGAGCAAGGTAAAATCCTTGACTGGATAAAGCCTTACAGCAAAGTTAAAAACACCTCTTTTGCGCCAGGCAATATTTCTATTCGTTGGTACGAGGACGGCACGCTCAATCTGGCAGCGAACTGTCTGGATCGTCATCTGGCTACCCGAGGCGATCATCCTGCCATCATCTGGGAAGGCGATGATGCCAACGAAAGCAAAACCCTTACCTTTCGTCAGCTTCATGCTGATGTCTGTCGCTTTGCCAACGTACTGGAACTGCTCGGTGTTAAAAAAGGCGACGTCGTCGCGATTTATATGCCCATGGTGCCGGAAGCGGCAGTCGCTATGCTGGCCTGCGCACGAATTGGGGCCGTACATTCGGTGATCTTTGGCGGCTTTTCACCCGAAGCCGTGGCCGGTCGTGTTATCGACTCCAGTGCCGCATTAATTGTGACGGCCGATGAAGGCGTGCGTGCTGGCCGTACCATCCCACTGAAGAAAAACGTGGATGATGCGTTAAAAAATCCCAATGTAAACAGCGTAAAAAACGTCGTGGTCTTTCAGCGTACCGGCAAAGATGTCGGTTGGGTGGAAGGGCGCGATCGGCACTGGCATGAGCTGATGCAGACCGCCAGCACTAACCACTCTGCGGCTGAGATGCAGGCAGAAGATCCGCTGTTTATCCTGTATACCTCAGGTTCAACCGGCAAGCCAAAAGGCGTGCTGCATACCACCGGCGGCTATCTGGTTTACGCCGCCACCACCTTTAAATTTGTTTTTGACTACCATCAGGACGACATTTACTGGTGTACGGCTGATGTGGGCTGGGTAACCGGCCACAGCTACCTGTTATATGGCCCACTGGCCTGCGGGGCCACGACGCTGATGTTTGAAGGCGTGCCTAACTGGCCAACTCCGGCCCGTATGGCGCAGGTGGTGGATAAGCATAAAGTCACCCTGCTCTATACTGCCCCCACGGCTATTCGTGCGCTGATGGCAGAAGGCGATAGAGCGATTGAAGGAACGGATCGTAGCAGCCTGCGTATTATGGGATCGGTGGGAGAGCCGATTAACCCGGAAGCCTGGGAGTGGTACCACAAGAAGATTGGCAACGGCAAATGTCCGATAGTCGATACCTGGTGGCAGACCGAAACCGGGGGCTTTATGATCGCCCCGCTGCCCGGCGCGACCCTGCTCAAGGCCGGTTCCGCGACCACGCCTTTCTTCGGCGTACAGCCCGCGCTGGTGGATAACGAAGGCCATCCTCAGGAAGGTGCCTGCGAAGGTAACCTGGTGATCACAGACTCCTGGCCTGGTCAGGCCCGCACGCTGTTCGGTGACCACGATCGTTTCGAACAAACTTACTTCTCTACCTTCAAAAATGCCTACTTCAGCGGCGACGGTGCGCGACGGGATGAGGACGGTTATTACTGGATTACCGGCCGCGTGGACGATGTGCTGAATGTGTCAGGCCACCGCCTGGGCACAGCCGAAATCGAGTCAGCGCTGGTTTCCCATCCTAAAATCGCCGAAGCGGCTGTCGTCGGGTTCCCGCACAGCATCAAGGGCCAGGCCATTTACGCCTATATCACCCTGAATCACGGCGAGGAGCCGTCACCTGAGCTTTATACCGAGGTACGTAACTGGGTACGCAAGGAAATTGGCCCGATTGCCACACCCGATGTGCTGCACTGGACCGACTCTCTGCCGAAAACCCGCTCCGGCAAAATTATGCGCCGTATCCTGCGCAAAATCGCCGCAGGCGATACCAGTAATTTAGGCGATACCTCGACGCTTGCCGATCCTGGCGTCGTCGAGAAATTACTTGAAGAGAAACAGTCCATCACCATGCCGTAATCATCCGGCGGAAAGCATCAGGCTTTCCGCCACCACTTCCCTACGTAGTGTGTTTCTGTAGTCACAAAAATATAACTAATTCACGCGCTTGCGTGAGGTCCACGCCTGCATGCTTCTGGAGATAATGTGATGAATGATGCCCTGCCCGAACAGGAAAGGATCTACCAACAAATTGAAAGTAATCCTCGCTTTCAGGAATTGGTACACAAGCGCCAGTCCTTTGCCCTGCTGCTGTCGATAATCATGCTGGTGCTGTATATCGGCTTTATTCTGCTTATTGCTTTTGCCCCTGGCTGGCTGGGTACGCCCCTGTATGCCGGTACCAATGTGACGCGCGGCATCCCGCTCGGGGTGGGGTTGATCGTCATCTCTTTTTTACTCACAGGCGTTTACGTCTGGCGCGCAAATGGCGAGTTTGATCGCCTGACTAAAGCCATCCTCAGCGAGGTGAAACTATGATTCGTCTTATGCTGTGGATGCTGGCAGCGCTGCTGCCCTTTTCTGCTCTGGCTGCCGATGCCATCACGGGTGCGGTGCAGAAACAGCCCGTCAATTATCAGGCGATCGTCATGTTTGTGATTTTCGTCGGTGCCACGTTAAGTATTACGTACTGGGCGTCGAAGCGAACCCGCTCACGTAGCGATTACTATACCGCTGGCGGCAACATCACCGGCTTTCAGAATGGCCTGGCCATGGCGGGTGACTTTATGTCCGCAGCCTCCTTTCTGGGTATTTCGGCCCTGGTGTATACCTCGGGTTATGACGGCTTAATCTATTCGCTGGGCTTCCTGGTGGGCTGGCCGATGATTCTGTTCCTGATTGCCGAGCGCTTGCGTAATCTGGGTCGCTATACTTTCGCCGATGTCGCCTCTTATCGTCTGAAGCAAAAACCGATTCGTACCTTGTCGGCTTGCGGCTCACTGGTCGTTGTCGCGCTGTACCTGATTGCGCAGATGGTCGGTGCAGGTAAGCTGATCCAGCTCCTGTTTGGCCTGAATTATCACGTTGCCGTTATCCTGGTGGGCATTCTGATGGTGATGTACGTGCTGTTTGGCGGCATGCTGGCGACCACCTGGGTACAGATCATCAAAGCCGTTCTGCTGCTGTTTGGTGCCACGTTTATGGCCATTATGGTCATGAAAAGCGCCGGGTTTAGCTTCAATACCTTGTTTACCGAGGCGATGGCGGTACATCCGAAAGGCGCAGCCATTATGCAGCCTGGCGGGTTGGTGAAAGATCCGATTTCCGCTCTGTCGCTGGGGCTGGGACTGATGTTCGGCACAGCGGGATTGCCGCATATCCTGATGCGCTTCTTTACCGTTGCCGACGCCAAAGAGGCGCGTAAAAGCGTGTTTTGGGCCACCGGTTTTATGGGTTACTTCTACTTCCTGACCTTTATTATCGGTTTCGGTGCCATTCTGCTGGTAGGGGCTAATCCGGCCTTCAAAGATGCCTCCGGCGCATTGATCGGCGGTACCAATATGGCGGCGGTGCACCTGGCGGATGCAGTCGGTGGCAGCACCTTCCTGGGCTTTATTTCAGCAGTGGCATTCGCCACCATTCTGGCGGTGGTTGCCGGTCTGACGCTGGCGGGTGCCTCGGCGGTCTCTCATGATTTGTACGCCAGCGTCTACCGTAAAGGACAGGCCAGCGAGCGCGACGAGCTGCGGGTTTCAAAAATTACGGTGCTGGTGTTGGGGGTTGTGGCTATCGCCCTTGGCATTTTGTTCGAAAAGCAGAACATCGCCTTTATGGTCGGGCTGGCATTCTCGATTGCGGCCAGCTGTAACTTCCCGATCATCCTGCTGTCCATGTACTGGTCAAAACTGACCACGCGCGGCGCAATGGTCGGTGGCTGGTTAGGGCTGATCACCGCCGTGGTGCTGATGATTCTTGGCCCAACCGTCTGGGTGCAGGTGCTGGGACATGCGTCGCCCATTTATCCTTATGAGTATCCGGCCCTGTTCTCTATCACTATCGCCTTTGTGGGCACCTGGCTGTTTTCTGTTACTGACCATTCGCAACAGGGTGCAGAAGAGCGATCACGCTTCCGGGCGCAGTTTATTCGCTCCCAGACCGGTGCCGGTATTGAGAAAGGCAAAGCGCACTAACCGCGTTAACTGAGCATAAAAAAGGGCAGTGACCGCAAGGTCACTGCCCTTTTTCTCAAGCCGACATCAGAAGCGCAGTGACGCGCCTACGTACGGACCATCAACGAGTACGTTATCTTTACGACCGCCTTTGTTATTCAGCTCAATATACTGATAACCCACGCGCAGGTTCAGCAGAGAGATCGGCGTGAAGCTCACACCACCGCTCGCTTCCTGGTAGCTGTCGAGATGATCGGTAAGGCCTTCCGGCGCATAATAATACTGACCGTACAGACCCCACATGCTGTTGAAGCTGTACTGTGCGCTACCGCCCAGCGCCACCGCAAATCCGTCTTTCCCGTCTTCAGGATGGGTAAAAATCGCCTTTGCGGTTGGCGCCAGTCGCAGATCGCCGACATCAACGTTGTAACCCAGACCCGCACCATAGGTGCTGCCGTCATGATCGCTACGCAACCAGTTGCCGTTCAGGAACAGGCCCGGCGACGTCGTGCCCAAACCGAGATTAAGGTTGGTGCTGTGCTCGCCAACATCAACGCTGCCTTCGATGGCCTGCGCGGCGCCGCTCAGCATAATGAAGCTCAGAGCGCTTCCAGTGACAAGTTGCTTAAACATGATTCTACTCCATGAAGGGTCAAATAATTCCGCATCAAGGGTAGCAGTCTGAAATGAGGTGACAACTAAATTTGGAAAGCTTTACGTAAAAAGAGATGTCATTTTGTGCCAAAAAGGACAAGTCGCTGTGAATTACGCGGAGAACAGTCGTTATCCGGGTTAACCGTATCCGGCGCAGGCTTGCCTTAGTGCGCCCACATCAGGTGCCCGATAAACGGAGCCAGTATGACGGTGACGACGCCAGACAACATCATCACCAGGCTTGAAACCACGCCTTCCTGCGGCCCCAACTGGTAGGCGCGTGCCGTACCGGCACCGTGCGAAGCGGCGCCCAGCCCAGCGCCTTTCGCCACGCCCTGTTTGATCGCGATGCGCAGGAACAGTACATCCCCTACCGCCATGCCAAATACGCCGGTCACAACCACAAACAGTGCCACCAGATCGGGCTGCGCGCCCATAGGCTTCGCTGCCGCCAGCGCGAAAGGTGTGGTAATGGATCGCACGGCGAGACTGCGCTGAATGGTTTCCGGTAAATTCAGTAAACGCGCCAGCCATACGGAACTGCATATCGACACCGTTGTGGCAGTTAACACGCCCGCACTCAGCGATAACCAGTGGCGTTTAATCACGTCCAGATTTTCGTAGACCGGCACCGCAAAGGCTAACGTCGCGGGGCCGAGTAACCACAGTAGCCAGTGGCTTTCCGCAATATAGTTTTGCCAGCTGATATGGGTCAGCAACAGCAGCGTCACCAGAATGAGCGGCGTCATGACCAGCGGCATCAGTAACAGCGTTGTCCAGCGACGATACAGCCGTTTATTCAGGTAATAAATCACCAGCGTGACGGCGGCACATAACAGACTGATGAGCAGATTATGCATTATTGCCCTGCTTACGCGCCGCGCGCGTGACTTCAAAACGGTACAGGCGATCGACCACCAGGGCTGTCGCCGCCAGCACCAGTAGCGTACTGACCGCAATCACCACCAAAATCCGCCAGCCTTCCATCTGCAGCAGGTCAGCGTAATTCACCACCGCCACCACCGCCGGGATAAAAAACAGCAGCATCTCTGCCAGCAACCAGCTTGCACCGGCTTTCACCCAGCGCAGCGGTAAAATGCGTAACGCAATCAGCATCAACATCAGCAGCATACCGACAATGTTGGCAGGCAGTGGCAGGTGCAGCCAGTTCACCAGTTGCTCGCTGGCGATAAAAACCGAGATAAACAGCACCAGCTGTAAAGGTAAGCTGAGCCGTTGCAGCCTGCCGACGTTCAGGCGGCGCAATGCCAGTGCCATCGTTTTTCTCCCATCAAGTTAATGCGCTCAGTATAGAATCACGAGGTACTGTGAAAAAAATGAATTAAAATTATTCAAATCATGCCAGAAAGGAATAGTTATGGACGTTCGCGCGTTGCGTTACTTTACCGAAGTGGTACGTCAGCAAAGTTTTACCCGTGCTGCACAGAAGCTGTTCGTGACACAGCCTACGATCAGCAAAATGGTGCGCCAGCTGGAAGAGGAGCTGGACTGCGCACTGCTCATTCGTGATGGGCGACGACTGCACCTGACGGATAGCGGGCAAGCGGTCTATCAGCGCGGGCTGGCTATTCTGCAAGAGTTTCATCAGCTTGAGGCCGAGATAGGCGATATCAATCAGCTGAAAACCGGCAAGCTGCGGCTGGGCATTCCCCCGATGGTGGGCATGCAGATCGCCGGATCGGTTTCGGCGTTTCGCCGTCGCTATCCGGGTGTGGAACTCAGTATTGCTGAGTTTGGCGGCTTAACGGTTCAGGAAGCGGTGCTGGCGGGCACGCTGGATATTGCACTGACGGCCCTCCCCGTTGATGCCGAGTTGCCCCTCGAAACGTTATCGCTTATGCAGCATCCGCTGTGTGTGCTACTGCCACGTCAGGCACCCTGGCTGCAGCGCACGCAGCTTGGCCTGAGCGATTTGGCCTCCCATCCTTTGCTGATCTTTAATGAAGAGTTTTCGCTGAACCGCCAGTTGATGAAAGCGTTTCAGCGTCAGGGGATCACGCCTGAGATTGCAGTACGCAGCGGGCAATGGGATTTTCTGGCGGCCATGGTGCAGGCGGAGATGGGCCTGGCGATACTGCCGGAGCCCATTTGCCAGCGGTTAGATAAGCAGTCGTTATTGTGGCTTCCGCTGGAGTCCGAGCTGCAGTGGCATCTGGGGCTGATCTGGCGTGAAGGCAGCTACGTGTCACGCAGCGCGCGGGCCTGGATAGCGTGTTGCCGGGAACACTGGCCTGATAATGCGCCGCGTCTTTCCGTCTAGCGCCCCAGACCGCCCGATAATCGCAGAGCGCAGGTTATCGGGCGAACGGGAGTGCATAACAAGAAGATTACTCTTCTTTCTCAATCAGCAGCGCTTCCAGCAGGTCCAGATCGTGCAACAGTTTTTGCATCGTCTCGTTTGATATCTGCTGAGTCGCACGCAGGTGATAGACCTCTGCACGCTCGGCACGTAACGCGTTCAGACGAAAACGACGTTCCAGATTTTCGGCAAACAGCGCGTGCTCAAGATCGTTTTTCCCTTCCGCGCGACGACGCAGATTCCCGATCACCCGCAGGCTGACCTCTTTCAGTAACTCAGGGTCGATGTTTTCTTCGGTTTCCTTTTCAAGCCGCGCCTCCATCTTATGCAGACTCTCGATAGCGACACCGGCCATCACCGCTCTTGCATGTTGCAGTTCGTGCCGATGGGCGCTTTTATCGATCGTCTCTACACCGCGCAGCAGCATCGGCAGAACGATGACGCCAACCAGCAGCGAGAACAGAATCACGCCGGTTGCGATAAACACCAGCTCATAACGCGCCGGGAAAGGATGGCCGTTGGTCAGGAACAGGGGAATCGACAGCACACCCGCCAGGGTAATGGCACCGCGTACGCCCGCAAAAGAGGCAATCAGCAGTTCACGCAACGAGTAGCTGGAGAACACTAATGGTTTCTTTTTCAACCAGCGTTTGCTGAAACGCTGCATGATCCACAACCAGCCGAAACGCACCACCATTAACGCCGCGTAGACCAGGACGATGTCCGCGAAAATCATCCAGATATCCACATTGGGATCGGCTGTTGCCTGGTCAATCGAGTTTTGCAGAATAGAGGGCAGCTGCAGGCCCAGCATCAGGAACACCATGCCGTTAAACACAAACTCCAGCATGTGCCAGACGCTGTTGGCGCGCAGTCGCATGGTCAGCGGCGCCTGGCGGATAATACCGGAGCGCGTGATGGTCATCCCGGCCGCGACGGCGGCTAAAATCCCGGAAACGCCCAGGTGTTCTGCAATCAGATAAGAGGCAAAAGGCAGCAGCAGCAGCAGGACAATCTGTGTGGCAGCATCGTCCCCGCCGCTCCAGCGGTTCAGGACGCGCAGCGATTTACCGTAGAGCCAGCATACCGCGACACCGGCGATCAGGCCGCCCACGGCCACTTTCAGGAACTCGACGCTGGCTCCGCCCCAACTAAACACCATGGTGCCCATCGCCACTGCGACCGCAAATTTCAGTGAAACCAGGCCAGAAGCATCGTTCATCAAGGCTTCGCCTTGCAGTATTCCCATAATTTTCTTCGGAATACGGCCTTCGCCGACAATGCCTGACAGCGCCACGGCATCGGTAGGTGATAACACGGCCGCCAGGGCGAAAGCGGGAATCAGGGGAATCCCGGGCACCGTCCAGTAAATCAGATAGCCAATACCGACAACGGTAATCAGCACCAGCACCAGCGCCAGGCCAAGGATTTCCCGCCCGTAATGCAGGAACTCGCTGACCGGGGTTTTCCAGCCGTCAGCAAATAACAGCGGCGGAATGAATAAGACGAGGAAGAGTTCCGGGTCGAAATCCACGTGCAGCCCGAAGGTCGGCCAGGCCAGCAGCGCACCGACCGCGATCTGCACCAGAGGCAGGGGAATCTGAAAAGGCAGAATACGGGCAGCCACCCCGGAGAGCGAGACCACCAGCGTCATAATCAAAATAGTAAAAAAGATTTCCATGCTTTCCTTAGGCGGTAGTTATCTTCGAATCAACATTAGGTTAAAAGTGTAAAACAAACTGGCGAGGGCGGGAAAAGCTACGCGTGCTTCAACGAGCAAAAAGCGGATAATTCCGGACATGCCGCGGCACGTCCGGTTGAACAGTCAGATCGCCCAGCCTCCGGCATAAAAAGCGACTAACGCGACGGCGATCACCACCGTGCCCACGTTTAGCCTGCGCCACTCACCCGCAAACAGACGGCCCACCACCAGGGTCGCGAAACCGATCATGATGCCGGTAACGATGTTACAGGTCAGCACGATGATCACCGCCGTGAGCAGACCGGACATGGCATCAACGAAGTCACCGAAGTCGATCTTTGCCACGTTACTCAGCATCAGCAGGCCAACGTACATCAACGCAGGCGCGGTAGCGTACGCCGGCACCAGATAAGCCAGCGGAGACATAAACAGAATGAGCAAAAACAGGAGGCCAACAACAATGGCCGTCAGGCCGGTTTTGCCCCCTGCCGCCGTCCCGGCGGCAGACTCGATGTACACGGCCGCCGGTGAGGCACCCACAAGACCGGCAAACAGGCTACTGACGGAATCCGTGGTCAGCGCCCGGCCGCCGTTAATGATTTGCCCGTCTTTATCCAGCAGGTTAGCCTGACCCGCCACCGCGCGGATCGTACCGGTGGCATCAAAGACCGCCGTCATCACTAACGCCAGCACGCTGGGTAAGACCGCAGGCTGCAAAGCGCCCATGATATCGAGGCTGAATAACAGTGACTCGCCCTGCGCATCACGCAGGCTGGGCAAGGCAAACAGCCCCTGCCAGCGCACGGACGGATCGAACGCCAGCCCCAGCGCAGAAATCGCAATAACGGTGAGTAAAATGCCGCCCGGGACACGGCGTTTTTCCAGGCCGAAAATCGCAGCCAGCCCCAGCAAAGACATCATGACGGGGAACGACGTAAAATGGCCCAGCGCAACGGGTAAACCTGAGGCCGGGTTTCTGACGACCAGCCCAACGTTGTCTGCCGCAATCAGCAGCAGAAACAGGCCAATCCCGATGCCGGTGCCGTGGGCGACGCCCATCGGCAGATTACGTAAGATCCAGGCGCGAATCCCGGTGGTGGAAATCAGGGTAAAAAGCAGGCCCATCAGGAACACGGCCCCCAGCGCGACCGGAACGCTAATGTGTTGACCCAGGACGAGGCTAAAGGCCGTAAAAGCCGTCAGTGAAATGGCACAGCCAATGGCCAGGGGTAAATTGGCCCACAGCCCCATGATGATCGATCCAACGCTCGCCACCAGGCAGGTAGCCACAAACACCGCCGAAGGTGAAAACCCCGCTTTACCGAGCATGCCAGGCACCACGATCACCGAATAAACCATGGCGAGAAAGGTGGTCAGCCCGGCGACAATTTCCTGCCGCACGCTACTGCCTCGGGCCGAAATGGCGAACCAGGCATCCAGTTTTCCACTGGCCGGGCGTGATTCAATTGACATAGTTGAGCCTCAAAAATTTTTGTTGTTGGATCGCGCGGTAACCGCCCTGAATTCCCCGAAAGCTGTCATCGCCAACAGGCTGCCGACAAAAAGGCAAACGTTTACTTAGCCGCACAGAACGGGGCATCGTACATCCCCGTTTAAAGGGGGCCGATTATCCGGCGTTTTCCCGCCGCTTTTCAACCGCTCTGTGAGGATTCCTGGCTATAAAGATCAGGTCGATAACATCGGGGATGCTCTTGATACTATCGTGTAACATTCAGTGCGTCAGGATGCGGTGATGATTACGCCGCATTATCGAGAAAGCAGACGAAGATGACGCCGGGCGGCGTCATCCGATAGGACAGGATAGTGCGCGATCAGCCCGAAAGATGAATTTCACCGCCTTGCTGAATGGCCCGTTGCCAGGCCGCACGCTGTTGCACGGTCGTTAACCATTTTTGCGTGGCGGGGGCATCCTTCAGTCCGGCGCGCTGGCTCAGCGCCAGAATCGGAAAGCTCATCTGCACATCAGCAATGCTGAAACGCTGACCGGCAAACCACGGATGCACCGAGAGGTGATCTTCAATCACCTGCTTATGCAAGGTAAGTTGTTTATCCAGCCAGGCTTTCTGAACGCCTTTGCCGAGCGCCGCACCGATGGGACGCAGCAACCACGGCACAGGCGCGCTGCCAAGGCGGCCAAAAACCAGCTTCATGACCAGCAGCGGCATCAGTGAACCTTCGGCGTAATGTAGCCAGTAACGCGCCTGCAGCCGTGCCTCTTCGTCGGTGATCTGCAGCCGCCGTTCGCTGTCGTACTTCTCTTCCAGATACTCAAGGATCGCCCCGGACTCGGCCACCACGCGATTGCCATCGGTGATAACCGGCGACTTTCCTAACGGATGCACTTTTTTTAACGCGTCCGGCGCCAGCATCGTGGGTTCACGCTGATAGCGTTTGACCTGGTAAGGCACTTCCAGCTCTTCCAGCATCCACAGCACCCGGTGAGAGCGCGATTGTTCAAGATGGTGAACGGTGATCATCATGATTCCCTGTCAGTGAATATGCAGCAAGTATAGACGTCACCTTGTCTTATGCAGTGCACCATCCTGTTCAGGATCAAGCAGTACCGCGCCCGAACCCTGCTGCCCAAGCCGATCGCCGGGATTGCGCAGCGGACAGTCACGCATCGATAAACATCCACAGCCAATGCAACCATCCAAATCGTTACGCAGGCGCGTTAGCGTTTCGATGCGCTTATCCAGTTCATCACGCCAGTGCTGGGTCAGATTGCCCCAGTCCTGAGCCGACATACGTTTATCCGCCGGCATGTTTTCAAGGCTGTCGCTGACGCTGGCAAGCGGAATCCCAATGCGCTGTGCAATTTTAATAATGGCGACCCGTCGCAGAACATCACGGCTGTAGCGTCGCTGATTTCCGTTATTGCGGGTGCTAAAGATGAGCCCTTTGCTTTCATAAAAATGCAGCGCAGAGACGGCCACGCCGCTGCGGCGCGCCACTTCACCCGGCGTCAGCACCGGTTTTGGGTAATTGCGATCTTTTTTCATTTGGCACTTTACCTCAAGTTAACTTGAGGAATTATACTCTTTTCCCATCAGAACGACACGCTCCCTCACGACGTCATTCGCCAGCAAACGGGCGCGATTTTCATCGCGACTCGCGCGCAAAGGCAGCATGAACGCACGGGGAAATTCACCAGAAGGATGAGGCCATGATACAAGAAGAGATCATTCATTCACTGACACACTGGATTGACCAAAACCTGGATAAGAGCCTGTCAATTGATGAAGTGGCCGCGAAATCAGGCTATTCGAAATGGCATCTGCAACGTATGTTCCGTAGCGTGACGAAACAAACGTTGGGTGGTTATATTCGTGAACGCCGTCTGACTCTGGCCGCAGAAGCGCTGCGGCAAACTCAGCGGCCGGTATTCGATATTGCGATGCAATATGGTTATGACTCGCAGCAGACCTTCTCCAGGGTGTTTCGCCGCCAGTTTTCCCAAACGCCCACGGCTTATCGCCATGCTATGCGCCGCCAGACGATTCAGCGTCCGCGCCTGATGAGTTTTGACTGCAGCGACAATATGACCAGCTTTACCCAGCGCACCATGGGCGAGTGCTGTCCGGTTAGCTGAATATCACCGTGCGCCTGGCTGGGCGCACACCGCTTTTCTCAGGTTTTCTTCCCCTGCACCCGCCACCCACTTCTGCTGAAAAACCAGACAAATTTTGTACAAAATTGGAAAATCGAATGCTATAGTGTGACCCACATCACATTATGACATTTGTTGCCGACGAAAGAGCCCGACCTGACAGACTTTTCCGCCGACGTGATGCTCGCAGACAGTCAGGCGTAATCTCCGATTTTGAGGTCAAAATTGATGGCTACCTTAACCACCAGTTTTCTTGTTATGCGCTGGGAATTGTTGAGCGCTGTAATGATGTTCTTTGCCAGCACGTTAAAAACCCGACTTCGCCAGGATAGCCATCACGTGATGGCATTTATCTGTGGCAGCGTTGGCGTGGGAATGTCGTGCTGGTTTGTGACGGGCTTGATGGGCATCACGCTGAGTATGGAAAACGTACACCATTTTTTCAGCGTCTCTAAAGACGTCTTTATTGACGTAATGAGTCATGCGCCAGCTAACTGGCAAATGCCCTGATTGACCAATAAAAAACCCCGCAACGCGGGGTTTTTTATATTGCTGTGTAACGTCAAATTTTCTTCAACATGACAGGAATCGCAATATCCTGCACTTCTACGTCCGGCCTCTGCGTTCCGCGACGATCCTGAATCCACATGTCACCCATCATCTGATCTAATCCGCTATCCAGTCCCGTCACCATGCCTGCGCCTGGCGTAAACGTAAGCTCGCCGAAGTAAATGTTTTGGTCATGGATATACCAGTCCACGCGCACATAGTCGAAATCGCTGGCCAGCGTTTTGCTTAATGCCAGTGCCTGCTCTAACGAAGGCATAACCGTTGAGACGTCGAGCCCGGTATCACGAATTTTATGAAACACCTCGCTCAGGTTGTTCACATAAAAGTTCATCGAAAGCTGAGGCTGGCCGCGGTTGTAAATGATCTGAAGCACATACTCAAAGTTGCCATCACGCTTGTTGAACATGTGAAACTTGTAATCAACCGGTGCCTGTTTGCCATCACCAATGTACTGCTCCACCAAAATGCGTGGCTTGATGTAGCGATAGTGGATCTCGCGTGCTTCGCTGGCAAAATCCGTTTTTAACCACGTGTAGCAGTTATGAATGATTTGCTGCTTGCGAAGGGCACTCGGTTCCTCCAGCACGATCTCTACCATGTTTGAAGCATGGTTTGGTTTAATCACCGTTCCCTTCCAGCGCGTCAGGTTGTTGAGCGTGGTGGGATCGGTGGTGTCGTGCAGCAAGGGAATCAGGTACGCATTACCGATTTTCTCAGCAATAAATTCACGCACCGAAAACTTGTCGGACAGGCGTGCATACAGCTGATAATCGCCATGGATGAACTTGCGATACAGCACTTTTTCATTGAAGACCTTTGGCTCATGCAGGTTAGGAAGCCTTCTGAACTTGCGGAAGTAATAAATCCGATCCTGATAAGTCCAGGGCATCTTCTTGATAAAGTACTGCAAACTTCTTCTAAGCTCTTGTTTTAACTTGAGCATATTTGACCTCATTTGTAGGTTTTGTAGTTGAGTGAGGAAACCTGGATTTTTTGAATAACGCCGTGTTTAAAAAAATAATTCATGACGGTCAGGGACAGGAGCTCTGAAAGAAAAACGCTCCATGCGGCTCCCGTAATGCCGTAGTCCTGAATTAGCCACCAGGAAAGCGGCATGCTGATGATCACCAGACAAATGATTTTCTTCAGTAAATAATCAAAGCCCCCTTCTTTCACCATGTAGCGATACGCGACGGTTCCCAGTGCCGAAAAGCTGGTCGCTATCGACAGCAGGGTGATGAGCTGGCCCGACTGCCTGAACGCCGGGCCATACAACGCCGTGATGATCTGTTCGCCAAACAGCGCAACGATAAGCAGCATCAGCAGGGACACGGCCATCACGTAGCCATTGAGCCGCGCCGTCAGCCTGATCGCTTCATCACCGCGCGCCCGAAAAATTTCACTGAAGCACGAGGTAATCAGCGCGACCGGGATAAAAATCCATGAAGCGGCGATGGTATTGGCTGCGGCAAACAAGCCCAGCTCTTGTGCAGACGCGATGCCTGCCAAAAACATCTGCGCGGCTTTTACCTGTATAGAAATAAAGATGCTGGAAATCGCCAGCGGCAATCCGGCATACATCAGGTAACGCAAATACAGCGTGCGCGTCGCCGGCGGCGGGAGCCGATCCTGATGCGCCTGGTAAAAGGTGTAGCGTTTGATGGCGTAGGGCACTAACGTCACCGTGACCACTGACAGCGTTAGCCACAGTGGGTTAAGGCGTAACCAGGCAATGGTAAAGCTCAGAGCAAAGCTCATCAGCATGCCAGCCGCATTCGCAACGGCGTTGAGCTTTGAAGCTAAACGCGCGTTGTTGTAGACGCTAAAGGTGTCCTGCGTGACAAAAACAGACGCCACAAATGAGGCCAGCGCAAATGCCAGGAAATTTTCCTGCATGTTGTACCAAACCCAAATTAATACCGGCACCGAGGTAAGAAGTAATAAACCCATACGCAACGTGCGTGCAATGCGCATTAAACGTAAAGCTTTTGTCGCATTTTTACTGACACGTTTAAACAAAATAGTTTCAGTGCCAAATATGGCTATGGTTTGCACCATGGCAAATAATGACGTTGAAAACGCCATCTGACCAAATAGGGTCGGACCAAAGGATTTGGCCACATAAGACGTCACGAAAATGACGCCAAAAACGGAGATAATCTTTTCAGACATCATCCAGGCGGCATTAGCCATTACGCTCAATTTCATCAACTATTCCTTAGTATTACTCTACCTCTACCGCTTCGGCATCCCCATCCCTGGGGGCGAAGTAATAAGCGTTTAAATTTCAAAGCGAAATTATAAACATCAAGCCAGTCCGGCTCGGAAATGAGAATCGGGTCTTATTTTATCGAGTGAATTCAGGAGAATTCTGATTATACCTGGCCCGAATACCGCCAATTGGAAACGATTTCAAAGTGAAATCAATAATGTTTCCAAAAACCACCCTTCCATAATAAAACAGGTCAAGGAATGTTGAATATCAAATTTACAGTCGTTTTTTATCTTTGGGATGCGATGAATTTATATCAAAAACCGCATGCCAGGAAGGCGCGGCATCCCGATCAGAATAAAATAAGATTTATCCCATGATGATATTTATTCTAAATATCTTAATTTAACCCTCGCAATTTAACGTACGTATTTAAATACGGCACTCAATGAAATCATACAGTACCAAAGGTTAATAAAGTAATTCTCATCCATTAATTGATAAGAAAGGTAAGAGCATTTATGAGAAAGTCACGATATAGCGAAGATCAAATCACAAATGCCATTAAAGCTTCTGAATCGGGCGTTAAAGTTAAAGAGATTTGTGAGGAGCTTGGCATCTCTGAGGCAACCTTCTACAGCTGGAAGAAGAAGTTCTCTGGGTTATCTTCAGAAGAAGGCAGAAAAATCAAAGAACTGGAAGAACAAGTTCAGTCTCTGACGCGCGAACTGCATGCGCTCAACTCGGATAAGGAAATGCTACAAAGCGTCCTGAAGAACTTCTTCACCACGAATGACAAACGTCAGGCGGTCAACTTCTTACAGAGCACTTTTGATGTTGGAACCCGGCGCAGCTGCCGTTTACTGGATATAAGCCGTAGCGTTTATCATTACCCAGCCGGTTCTGATAACCGCTAATAGTGAGATGACGGCTTTTAATGGCCACATCGCTGCGATTTGTTCTTACCAGAAGAGATGAAGAGCATTTAACAGGACATTTATGGTGGTGCGCTTCGCCCAGTCCGTAATTAATGAATGGATTGGCGGTTACGCTTCTTTTTTTGCGGTAAAATTGATTCACAACAGCAAAAGTCTCGCTATCTACGCCACTTTTATCCGCCCAATCTCATTTCGGTGAGATTGGCGTCTCTCTTTTTTTTCATTAGCATCCCTAAAAGAACCTATATCCCCTGTGCTTTTATGTTCAGTGCTGGTAATGATATCCAGGCCAACATGCTGTTTTTTTCAGCCCAGGCTGGCCCTGAGAAATTTTTTGCCGATCGCGGAATGATTTCCAACAGCATAAAAAGGTAAAAAAAGCCCAGAATAATCCCAGAAAAATAGTTTATTGCTACTTATCACTTTCTTCAGCAAATACCGCTTGTGGGGTGCTATTGATGCCCATTGTTAAACATTAAATAAAAGCGAAGCGTGGTGAAATCCCGATTTAATTAGGGATAGCTGGAGTAAAAGGGGGTTTTTTATAAGGAATTATCTTAACCAAACGGCCTGGCAGCCTGGTTTTCGGGCGTTAAATTCGCTTCCAGGATACACATCGCCCCCCGATCAATGCCATTTGAAGGTTAATCGTGGTCGCAACCTGGACAAAACTGTCTATTTTTTGCTCAAAATAAGGCTTTGCACGGCGGTAAATGGCCGGGTGAGATCGCATTTTGCCGGGAACAGTGCGTGGCATTTAACTGTTGGGCGCCGATTTTCGCCGTACCAGTGGCCGATTTCGGCATTATTTCGCCAATCCTGAGTGAGGCATTATCTGAAAAAGCGTGAATATCACCCCTGGTAATAATCAATCACAAGCGGTAATTATTATCAGGGATCGATGGCGGTCACCCGGGGTTGAGGTTTAATCCGCATGGCCCCTACCACGCCCAGGATCAGACAAGTAATACCAGCGGAAGTTAAGGCCGGTGGCCAGCTTTGATACCAGACAAAAGTCCATAACAGCCCAAACAAAATTTCAAACACGATGAGCGGCCCCATTAAAACCGTGGGTAAGCGTTGGCTGGCCGCGTTCCAGCATAAGGTCCCGACCCATGAGCAGAGCAGCCCGATAATCAACATTAATGAGACGAACACCTGCGGTCGGGGACCAAATGGCAGGGCAAAGTCGGGCCGTTGCCACGCCAGTTGCGCACTCACCAACGCGTACATCATCAGGGCCAGCGGCAGAGTCACTAATCCCTGGGCTGTCGCCCATGTGGCGGGTTTAAGTTGGGGATGGGTTCGTAACCAGCGCGCATTACGCAGCGGATACCAGGTCCAGCAGATGACTGCCATCACCGCCAGGCCAATCCCCGTCAGATAACGGCGGCCATCAAGCGACGCGCCTTGCGACTGCAACTCTGCTGCATTGACACAGACGAGGCCGGCTCCTGTTACCATCAATGCCGGGATCAGCCGCCGCCAGGACAGCCGTCCTTCAAGATGGCCGTAACACAGGTTAGCGGTGACGGCGATAACGATGGGTAAGGTGCCAATAATCATGGTGGAAACCGGCGCGCCCGTTCGCTGGATAGCATTGGCGAGAAACGCGTAATAAAACAGGTTGCCGATCAGCGACAGCTTCAAGGCTTCCCGCCAGTGAGCGGACGTAAGCTGACGCAGTCGATGACGATCGTGCCAGGCCAGCGGCAGGGCTATCAGCCCAAAAGCCACATAACGTCCCGCCGACTGTAAGGTGCCCGGGTAATCCGGGACCAGGATCGGTCCGACAAAAATCAGCCCCCACATCATGCCCGCGGCAAGGGCAAACAGTATCCCCATCAACATCGTTTTTTCCTGTCTGAGTTTTAACATCAGTGTGACCAAATCAGGCAAGAAAGGCTTGTAGCAAATTGCGCTCAGGCTATCGCGAGATTATCTGTTTCTGATAACGCCCTGGGGTAATGCCATAACGGTTAGCAAAGGCGCGCGTGAGATGCGCCTGGTCGGTCAAGCCCACCGCAGCGGCCACGCTGGCGATCGCCTCGCCCTGCGCCAGCCTCTCTTTGGCTTCATACAGTCGGTACGCCATTAACATTTGCTGAGGTGTCACGTGGAAACGATCGCGGAAAGCCCGTAAAAAATGCCAGGGCGATAATGAGACTAAGGCTGCCAGCGTCTCCAGCCTGACCGGTTCAGCCAGATTCGCACGCAGGTAGTCGCGCACCTTGTCGAAGCGATGCCTGGCTTCCGCTTTGCGGGGAGAGGCCATGCGCGCCAACGGGCGCAGATGAAGCAGCAGTTCTGATAACAAACTGTAACGTGCCAGCGCCGTTTCGGCGTGCCACAACGTCGAGAGAACCTGCGATAACGGTTGTGCCAGGCGGATATCCGTCCTGAGCGCGTCGTTAAACCACCAGCCGCGGTCACCGCTGAGTTCATCCATCAGCTGCGGCTGGATGTAAATCATTTGATAACGCCAGCCCTCTTCGCAGGCCGATTCGCCGGTGTGCAGCTCATCTGGATTCATCATCACCAGCGAATGCGCCGGTGCGGTGTACTGCGTACCACGATAGCGAAAACGTTGCGCGCCCGCCTCAATCGTCCCAATGCCAAACGCTTCATGCGTATGTGGTTCAAATGCGTAACGAGAGATATGTGCCTGATAAAGCTCCACGCCGGGCAGTTCAGGCGATTGCTTAAACTGCGCGCGATCTTTTTCACAGGGGAAAACCGCAGGAATGCCCTCCACGTCACCTCTCCTTTTATATGCGACACCGTCTTTTATATTGCCCGCAAAGCACGACGACAGGCAAAGATTGTCATCCCCGTTTGAATACGCAACACTGCTAACAGGCATCCTGACAAGGAACGATCATGCAGCGTGTAGTAATGGTAGTTGATATGCAAAATGGTGTGTTTGCATCGCCGCGTTTCGATCGCGCAGGGCGAGTCGCCCAGATCAACCGGCTGATCAGACAGGCTGACATTACCCTGTTTATTCAGCATCGCGAAGGAAACATGACGGAAGGCAGCCATGCGTTTGCCCTGTTACCTGATATTGAACAACCCCAGAATGCGCATTACATCACCAAAACCGCGTGCGACAGCTTCTGGCAAACGCCCCTGGCGTCGCTGCTGACCACTTTATCGGTTACCGACTTCGTGATTTGTGGCTGTGCCACCGACTACTGTGTTGATACCACCATTAAAGTGGGCGCGAGTTTAGGTTATCGCATCACCGTGGCAGCCGATGCGCACACCACCGCCGACCGCACTTACGTCAGCGCGGAGCAATTAATTGGTCAGCATAATGAAGTGTGGGCAGGGTTTGGTCTGCCGGGTAACGTGCCGCGCGTCGTCAATACCGAAACCCTGCTGGCTGAATGGCGGTAGCGGCGACCAACCAAAAGGCACCTGAGCCTATACTTTATGCTCTGACTACTCTTAACGGTAAGGCTATGACTTATGACGCATTTTGGAGGCGCCGTGTTCGAATCCTTTTCCTGGATCAATGAACCTGCACAGTGGCGGTATCATGACGGCACGTTGCAGGTCGTCACCGATGAAAAAACGGATTTCTGGCATAAGACCTGGTATGGATTTGAACGTTTTTCCGGGCATATCTTTGCCACGGAAATGCAGGAGGATTTTACTTTCCAGGTCAAAATTTGTGCGGATTTTACCACGCTGTACGATCAGGCCGGACTGATGCTGATGCGCGATGCGCAGCACTGGTTGAAAGCGGGCATTGAATATAATGATGGTGCGCCCGCCATCGGCAGCGTATTGACGCTTGGCCAGTCTGACTGGGCCACGGGCATCTTTCCCGGCGATGCGCGGGCATTCTGGCTCAGATTGACGCGCAAAGGGGACAGCCTGAGACTGCAGTATTCAACCGATGGTCAACGCTGGCCGTTACTGCGTTTGTGCCCTTTCCCGGCGGGCAGCGTTAACGTCGGTGTCATGTGCTGCACACCAGAACGCGCTGGCCTGAGCGTGGCATTTCAGGACCTGTCTTTGACCCCGCCGCTGGATAAGGCCCTGCATGACCTGAGCTGAAGGGAATCGCGTCACGCCAGAACACATGCAGAAAAACAAAAAGCCCCTGTAGGGGCTTTTGCAATACGGCACAACGACGCAATGTCTTAATCAGAACGGAATGTCGTCGTCGAAATCCATTGGTGGTTCATTGTTGTTGCTGGCCGGTGCGCCTGGCTGCTGCTGAGGACGAGACTGCGCGCCGCCACTGAACTGGTTATTGTTCGCCTGCTGCGGCTGTGGCTGCTGAGGCTGGCCCCAACCGTTGTTGCTGCCCTGACCGCCGCCTGCTGCTGGCGCGTTACCGCCCTGCTGACGTCCACCCAACATTTGCATGGTGCCGCCAACGTTCACCACCACTTCCGTGGTGTAACGTTCCTGGCCACCCTGGTCCTGCCACTTACGGGTGCGCAACTGGCCTTCAATATAGACCTGAGAACCTTTACGCAGATATTCGCCGGCAACTTCAGCCAGCTTGCCAAACAGCACGACACGGTGCCATTCGGTGATTTCTTTGTTTTCACCGGTCTGTTTATCACGCCAGCTTTCCGAGGTAGCCAGCGTAATGTTGGCGACAGCGCCACCATTTGGCATGTAACGTACTTCCGGATCCTGACCCAGATTCCCGACAAGAATCACTTTGTTAACGCCACGACTGGCCATGTTGCTGTCTCCCGATGAATTTTTACGTAAACTCTAAACGATCAATTCTAACACGTCCCGCGCCTGGTTTCCCAGTTTAGAGAGGTGTTCCATTTTTAATCATCTCCCTTTAAAAAGCAAAAAACTACTGGATATTTGTTCAGTCTATTTTTTGTGCCATAATGATGCGTTTATTCTGGCCGTGTCGTATGGCGCGGTGAGTGCTGCTAATCCGGGAAAGGTGAATGGATAAGATCGAAGTTCGTGGTGCCCGCACCCATAATTTGAAAAACATCAACCTGACGATTCCTCGCGACAAACTCATTGTGGTTACTGGCCTGTCAGGGTCCGGTAAGTCATCTCTGGCGTTTGATACGCTGTATGCGGAAGGTCAGCGCCGCTATGTGGAGTCGCTCTCTGCTTATGCGCGCCAGTTTCTTTCATTGATGGAGAAACCGGACGTCGATCATATCGAGGGTTTGTCGCCGGCTATCTCCATTGAGCAAAAGTCCACCTCGCATAACCCACGCTCTACAGTGGGAACGATCACTGAGATCCACGATTACCTGCGCCTGCTGTTTGCCCGCGTGGGTGAACCTCGCTGTCCGGATCACGACGTGCCGCTGGCGGCACAAACGGTCAGCCAGATGGTTGACCAGGTTCTTGAGCAGCCTGAAGGCCGTCGTCTGATGCTGCTGGCACCGGTGGTGAAAGATCGTAAAGGTGAACATACCAAAACGCTGGAGAACCTGGCTACGCAGGGCTATATCCGCGCCAGGATCGATGGCGAGGTGTGCGATCTTTCCGATCCACCCAAACTGGAACTGCAGAAAAAACACACCATTGAAGTGGTTATCGATCGCTTCAAAGTGCGCGATGACTTAGCGACGCGCCTTGCCGAGTCGTTCGAAACCACGCTGGAACTGTCTGGTGGTACGGCGATTGTCGCCGATATGGACGATGATGCCGCCGAAGAACTGCTGTTCTCCGCTAACTTTGCCTGCCCGATCTGCGGATACAGCATGAGTGAGCTGGAGCCGCGCCTGTTTTCGTTCAACAACCCTGCCGGTGCCTGCCCAACCTGTGATGGTCTGGGCGTGCAGCAGTATTTTGATCCTGATCGCGTGGTGCAAAATGTGGAGCTGTCGCTGGCCGGCGGCGCAATCCGCGGCTGGGATCGCCGCAATTTTTATTACTTCCAGATGCTGCGCTCGCTGGCTGAGCACCTCAAGTTTGATATCGAAGCGCCCTTTAGCAGCCTGCCGGACAACGTGCGTAACGTCATCCTGTATGGTTCTGGTAAAGAGAGCATTGAGTTTAAATATATCAATGACCGTGGTGATACCTCGGTGCGCCGTCATCCGTTCGAGGGCGTGCTGAACAATATGGAACGCCGTTATAAAGAGACGGAGTCGTCGGCGGTGCGTGAAGAGCTGGCGAAGTTTATCAGCAATCGTGCCTGCACCAGCTGTGAAGGAACGCGTCTGCGGCGTGAAGCGCGCCACGTCTACGTGGAAAATACCACGCTGCCCACCATCTCAGAAATGAGTATTGGGCACGCCATGTCGTTTTTTGAAAACCTGAAGCTGAGTGGTCAGCGGGCTAAAATCGCCGAGAAAGTGCTGAAAGAGATTGGCGATCGCCTGAGCTTTCTGGTCAACGTTGGCCTGAATTACCTGTCGATGTCGCGCTCCGCTGAAACCCTCTCGGGCGGTGAAGCACAACGTATTCGCCTGGCCAGTCAGATCGGTGCTGGCCTGGTCGGTGTCATGTATGTGCTGGATGAGCCTTCCATCGGCCTGCATCAGCGTGATAACGAGCGCCTGCTTGGTACGCTGATTCACCTGCGCGATCTGGGCAACACGGTGATTGTGGTGGAGCATGATGAGGATGCGATTCGTGCCGCCGACCACGTGATTGATATCGGTCCCGGCGCAGGGGTACACGGTGGATCGATTGTCGCGGAAGGGACCGTCGACCAGATCATGGCCGAAGAAGCCTCCCTGACCGGGCAGTTCCTCAGTGGAAAACGCGAAATCGCCTTGCCAAAAGCGCGGGTGAAAGGCGATCCGTCTAAGGTGCTGAAAATCACCGGCGCACGGGGCAACAACCTTAAGGATGTGACGTTAACGCTGCCTGTTGGCCTGTTTACCTGCATCACCGGTGTCTCCGGTTCAGGGAAGTCGACGCTCATCAACGATACGCTGTTCCCGATTGCACAGCGCGCCCTGAATGGCGCGACGATTGCCGAACCGGCCCCCTACCGCGAGGTGGTCGGACTGGAGCATTTCGATAAAGTTATCGATATCGATCAGAGCCCTATTGGCCGAACGCCGCGCTCAAACCCGGCAACCTATACCGGTATTTTTACGCCGGTACGTGAGCTGTTTGCCGGCGTCCCGGAGTCCCGTTCACGCGGTTACAATCCTGGCCGGTTCAGCTTTAACGTCCGTGGCGGACGCTGTGAAGCCTGTCAGGGTGATGGCGTACTGAAAGTTGAGATGCACTTTTTGCCGGACATCTATGTGCCGTGCGATCAGTGCAAAGGCAAACGCTATAACCGTGAAACGCTGGAGATTAAATACAAAGGCAAAAGCATTCACGAAGTGCTGGAAATGACCATCGAAGAGGCACGCGAGTTCTTTGATGCCGTACCGGCGCTGGCGCGTAAGCTGCAAACGCTGATGGACGTGGGTTTGTCCTATATCCGCCTGGGTCAGTCGGCAACGACACTCTCCGGCGGTGAAGCCCAGCGTGTGAAACTGGCGCGTGAGCTGTCAAAACGCGGTACCGGTCAAACCCTGTATATTCTGGATGAGCCGACCACCGGGTTACACTTTGCTGATATCCAGCAGTTGCTGGAAGTGCTGCATCAGCTGCGCGATCAAGGCAACACCATTGTGGTGATTGAGCACAATCTGGACGTGATTAAAACGGCGGACTGGATTGTCGACCTGGGGCCAGAAGGCGGCAGCGGCGGCGGTGAAATCCTGGTGTCGGGTACGCCGGAAACGGTGGCGGAGTGCGAGAAATCCCATACCGCGCGTTTCCTCAAACCCTTGTTGAAAAAATAAATTGTCACGCCCGCCTCTGGCGGGCTTTTTTTCAGAACTGCTCTGTTTAACCGGATAAATGCAGAATCAGGCAAGATTCAGACACGTATAGGCATATACGCTTTTCGATCCCCTGACTATCCTTAATCCGTTCCTCTTTGGTACGCCCCTGGCGTCACCTTCTTGCTGCGCGCTTTATGCTGCGGCGTTGATTCAAAAATCACGACACACCTTAACTGGAGACTCCATGAACATTACCCATGCGTATGCTGCTCAGGATGCAAAATCCAAACTGGCACCGTTTGATTTCAAACCGCGTGAGCTTCGTGCTCATGACGTACAGCTTGAAGTGCTGTTCTGTGGCGTTTGTCACTCTGACTTACATCAGGCGCGCAATGAGTGGAAAAACACGATTTTCCCTGTGGTACCTGGGCACGAAATTGTCGGTCGCGTTACCGCTGTTGGCCCGGATACGCAAAAATACAAAGTGGGCGATCTGGTCGGCGTCGGCTGTATGGTGGATTCCTGCCGTAGCTGTCCAAGCTGCCAGGAAGGGCTGGAACAATACTGTGAAAACGGTTTTGTCGGCACCTACAACGGTGAAGATCGCGTAACAGGTGCCATTACCTATGGCGGTTACTCGACCTCGATGGTAGTGGATGAAAGCTTTGTGCTGCGTATTCCCGAAAACCTTGAGCTGGCAGGCGTTGCACCGCTGCTGTGTGCCGGTATCACTACCTATTCACCGCTGCGTCACTGGAACGTCGGTCCGGGTAAAAAAGTCGGTATCGTCGGCCTGGGCGGTCTGGGTCACATGGGCGTGAAAATTGCACATGCGATGGGCGCGCATGTGGTGTTGTTTACCACCTCACCGTCAAAAATCGAAGATGGTAAACGCCTGGGTGCGGACGAAGTCGTAATCTCTAAAGATGCCGACCAGATGGCCCAGCATACCAACAGCTTTGACTTCATCCTGAACACCGTCGCAGCCCAGCACGATCTTAACCCTTTTATCACCCTGCTGAAGCGTGACGGCAATATGACCCTGGTGGGCGCGCCTGAGCATGATCACCCGGCACCGCAGGTGTTTAACCTGATCTTTAAACGTCGCAGTGTTGCCGGTTCGCTGATCGGCGGCATCGCTGAAACCCAGGAAATGCTGGATTTCTGTGGCGAGCATGGCATTACCTCAGATATCGAGCTGATTGCTATGGATCAGATTAACGATGCCTACGAACGTATGCTGAAAAGCGATGTAAAATACCGCTTTGTTATTGATATCAATACGCTGCGTAACGAATCTGCGGCATAACGCTGCCGTTCGCCCTCTCCCGCCTCGGGGGAGGGACCTTATCGTCCGGCGTCAGCCTGCTGAAAAGAGGCATCCACCAGATAGTAGATTTGCGAATCTTTTAGCGTGCCATCCAGAAACAGCGTGTTCCAGTGGGATTTATTCAGGTGTTCACTGGGGAACACATCGCTGTGCTCATCCCGCATCAGTTCAGCCAGCGCAGGCGTGGATTTTAACGACACCGCCGGTCGACCTTTCACTTCATGAACCATGGCAAACAGCACGCCGTTGCTCTTAATCTGTGTGGCCTTCCAGTCGCTGTGAACGCTTTGCTCAGCGCCAGGTTTGCTCATGCAATAGGTCAGTAACTCTGAGTTATTCATCATCATTCCCCTTGTAGGGTGGCAACGATACGTCGGGCACCACCGTGAATGCGATGCTCACCCAACCAAATACCCTGCCAGGTTCCCAATACCAGCTGGCCACGCTGCACAGGCAACGTCAACGATACGCCAAGACTGGACGACTTAATGTGCGCGGGCATATCGTCACGGCCTTCATAATCATGTTGATAAGGTGCGTCTTCCGGGACATGACGCATAAAGTGCTGTTCCATATCACGTCGTACCGTCGGATCGCAGTTTTCATTCAGCGTCAGTGAGGCTGAAGTGTGTTGCAACAGCAAATGCACCAGTCCGATCCTGATATCACGTAAACCTGTCAGCTGTTGCACGATTTCGTCAGTGACCAGATGAAAACCGCGTGATTTCGCGCTTAAGGTCAAGGTTTGTTGATGCCACATACATTTTTTTCCTGAATCTGTCAGACCATTTAAGTGTGCAGAATGTGGCGCAAAGGTAAACCCGAACCGTAAAAATAAAAAAGCCGCCAGACAATGCTGGCGGCCAGAACCTGCGACGGCTGAGAATTACATTACCGCAGCAAAGGCTTCTGCTACCTGATGGACATTTTTACTGTTGAGGCCCGCCACGCACATACGACCGCTGCCAACCAGATAAACGCCAAACTCTTCTCGCAGGCGATCCACCTGCTGCGCGCTCAGGCCGGTGTAGCTGAACATCCCGCGCTGCTTTAACAGATAGTCAACGCTTTTACCCGGCAACGCCGTACTCATCACCTGTACCAGCGCCTGACGCATGTCGATAATACGCAGGCGCATCGCTTCCACTTCTGCCAGCCAGTTCGCCTTTAGGGCAGGATCGTTTAACACGCGTGCCACCACCTGCGCGCCGAAATTCGGCGGGCTGGAATAGTTACGACGCACGGTCGCTTTTAACTGGCCCAGAACACGGCTGGACTCTTCAGCGCTGTCGCACACGATGGAAAGTCCACCGACGCGCTCGCCATAGAGCGAGAAAATTTTTGAGAATGAATTGCTGACCAGCGCAGGCAAGCCCGCCGCGGCAACCGCACGCATCGCGTAAGCATCTTCTTCCATACCTGCACCAAAGCCCTGATAGGCGATGTCGAGAAACGGAATCAGTTCCTGTGCTTTCAGCACCGCGACGGTTTCGTCCCACTGCGCATTCGTCAGGTCAGCACCGGTCGGGTTATGACAGCACGGATGCAGCAGCACGATGCTCTGGCTGGGCAATGTTTTCAGCTTGCTGAGGAAAGCGTCAAACCGCACGCCGTTGCTTTCCGGGTCATACCAGGGATAGGTATTTACCTCGAAACCTGCGCCGCTAAAAATGGCGACATGGTTTTCCCAGGTCGGATCGCTGACCCAAACGTTTGACTGTGGAAAATAGCGCTTGAGGAAATCCGCACCCACTTTGAGCGCACCCGAACCGCCTAATGTCTGGATGGATGCAACATGGCCCGCTTTCAGTACCGGATGCCCGGCCCCAAACAACAAGGGCGCAATCGCGTTGCGGTAGCTGCTTAACCCTTCCATCGGAAGATAGAGAGAAGCCTGCTGCGGCTCGGCACGCAACTGTTCTTCAGCATCGGCAACGGCCTGTAGCTGAGGAATGATGCCTTGCTCATTGTAATAAAGCCCAATACTCAGGTTCACTTTATGCTCGCGCGGGTCCTGTTTAAAGGCTTCCATCAGCGACAAAATAGGGTCGCCAGCATAGGCATCAACGTTTTGGAACACGGTGCAGATCTCCATGGTTGGTCTTGAAATAAAAAGGGCCACTAAACCCTGTAACGCCCGGGACGATGGTTCATTGCGATAATCAAATTAAGCACCACTGCGCCGGCGACAGACGCAAGCAACATCGGCAGGCTGACGACAAACAGCGACGCCAGCACCACACAGGTATCCACTGCCATTTGCAGTTTACCGGCGCGAATGCCGAAACGGTCCTGTAACCAGAGCGCCAGAATATTGATTCCACCCAGGCTGGCTTTGTGACGAAACAACACTATAAACCCAATGCCCATGATGACGTTACCGAACAATGCCGCATAAAAAGGATTCAGCGTGGAAAAATGCATAAATAACGGGTGCAGGTGGGTAAAAAGTGACACCAGGCCCACGGCACTGAAGGTTTTCAGGGTAAATTCCCAGCCCATACGCTTTACGGCCAGCCAGTAAAACGGGATGTTAATCAGAAAGAAGGCACTGCCAAAAGAGACGGGCGACAGGTAGCTGATTAAAAATGCGATGCCTGCCGTACTGCCGGTCAGGGCACCCGCCTGCTTCAGCATGATCACGCCAAACGAGACCATTAAGGTGCCGAGCAGAATAGCCAGCGCGTCTTCAAGACGAGAATGGGGAATATCAACGGGTTGTACAAGGTTATCCATAATACTTTCTCAGTGCGAAGGAATGACGCACTGATGCAATAACTACGCCAGCCTTAGTGTGCGGAAAACGCGGTTGTCTTCATCCGCCTGTGTCATCGGCTCTGACAGGGCGAATCGTGCATAGTCGATTTATGTGGCGCACAAAAAACGCATAGATTGACGATTCATCGCACCACATTTGCACATCATGCGCTTTTTTGGCGCACAGCGGGCTCAGCACTCATCATCAGACCATTCTCTTTAAGCCTGCCCAGCACAACCGACGTTTTAACATGGGAAACGCTTTGGTGCCCGGCTAACAGCTGGCTGATTAACGCACTGAGTGAGGCTAAATCGGCCACCGCCACTTTTAGCAGGTAGTCGGCATCCCCGGTGGTTTTATAAGCATCAACAATGGCCTCTTCCTGCGCCACCATCTGATGAAAACTCTCGACATACTCAGCGGTGTGGTTGATAAGACGCACTTCGATCAACCCGACCATGCCAAGACCTACCGCGTCCGGCGACAGGCGGGCGTGATAGCCAAGAATCAGGTTTGCCTGTTCAAGATTGATACGACGACGTGAGCATTGCGACGCAGAAAGACCCACTAAATCACTGAGTTCCTGATTGGTAAGGCGGCCGTTGGATTGTAACAGAGTGAGGATTTTTAGATCGTAATCGTCTACATGAGTCATGCTGTTTCCATCGCGTAGGAGTGTCGCTTTGCTACAGATAACCCGATTATCTGCGGGATTGTCCAACACTATTTCGTACGGTGGTAAGCGACATGCACAGATCGTGCATGTCGGCGCATAACAGGATTACTCGTCGTCGTATTGCGGTCCGGCGTAGTTATCGAAACGTGACCACTGACCGTTAAAGGTGAGGCGCACGGTTCCGATGGGGCCGTTACGCTGCTTGCCCAGAATGATCTCGGCAATCCCTTTAAGATCGCTGTTTTCGTGATAAACCTCATCGCGATAAATAAACATGATCAAGTCAGCATCCTGCTCGATCGACCCGGATTCACGCAGATCCGAGTTCACCGGGCGTTTATCGGCACGTTGTTCCAGAGAGCGGTTCAACTGGGACAGGGCCACCACAGGCACATTCAGCTCTTTTGCCAGCGCTTTTAACGAACGGGAAATCTCCGCGATCTCCAGGGTACGGTTATCCGACAAGGCAGGTACGCGCATCAACTGCAGGTAGTCGATCATGATCATGCTCAGTCCACCGTTTTCACGGTAGATACGCCGCGCGCGAGAACGCACTTCGGTCGGCGTCAGGCCAGAAGAATCATCGATATACATATTCTTCTTTTCCAGCAAGATCCCCATCGTTCCCGAAATGCGCGCCCAGTCTTCATCGTCGAGCTGGCCGGTACGAATGCGCGTCTGATCGACCCGCGACAACGAGGCCAGCATACGCATCATGATCTGTTCGCTGGGCATCTCCAGGCTGAAAATCAGCACCGGTTTGTCCTGTAGCATGGCGGCGTTTTCGCACAGGTTCATGGCAAAGGTGGTTTTACCCATCGACGGACGGGCGGCCACAATAATCAGGTCTGATCGCTGCAGACCCGCCGTTTTCTTATTCAGGTCCTGGTAACCGGTATCCACCCCGGTAACACCATCATGCGGCGTCTGATACAGCGATTCGATGCGTGAAACGGTGGCTTCAAGAATCTGCTCAATATTCTTTGGACCATCATCTTTATTCGCCCGCGCCTCAGCAATCTTGAATACGTTCGACTCGGCAAAATCCAGCAGATCTTCACTGCTGCGTCCCTGGGGATCGTAACCGGCATCGGCAATTTGATTTGCCACGGCGATCATTTCACGTACTACTGCGCGTTCGCGTACGATATCCGCATAGGCACCAATGTTCGCAGCACTGGGCGTATTTTTTGCCAGTTCTGCCAGGTAAGCGAAGCCGCCTGCCATGTCCAGTTCGCCGCGCGTTTCGAGCGATTCAGACAGGGTGATCAGGTCTATCGGCTTGCTGTTTTCCAGCAGACGCTGCATCTCGGAAAAGATCAGACGGTGCGAGCGATTGAAAAAATCATTAGCCACGACGCGTTCGGACACGTTGTCCCAGCGCTCGTTATCCAGCATTAACCCACCCAGCACCGACTGTTCCGCTTCCAGCGAATGCGGGGGCATTTTCACGCCTTCCAACTGGCGATCCTGCGTTTCGTTCGATTTGTTGGTGGGTTTATTTCCTGCCATAGTGAATGCATTACCGATCTTCTGTGGGGACGCGCAAGTATACCTCAGTTAAGGGGCGCGCCTCACCCTCATGATGAAACAATCACAGGAGTAAGAATGGCAAAGCGTATTCAGTTCAACGCACACGGCGGTCCCGAGGTTTTAAGCTGGGTCGATTTTGAGCTTGCCGATCCCACTGAGCATGAAATCCAGGTAGAAAATCGAGCGATTGGCATCAACTATATTGATACCTACATTCGCAGCGGGCTTTATCCAGCCAGTCATTTCCCGTCAGGCCTGGGCACCGAGGCGGCTGGCGTGGTGACGCGTGTCGGCTCGGCTGTGACACGGTTTAAGCCCGGCGATCGCGTTGTGTATTGCCAGGCGGCACTGGGTGCTTACAGTGAACAGCATAATGTGGCGGAAGAGCGCCTGATGCTGTTACCGGATGCCATTAGCTTTGAGCAGGCGGCCGCCAGTTTCCTGAAAGGGCTGACTACTCAGTATCTGCTACGTCAGACCTACAAGGTGAAACCAGATGAAATCTTCCTGTTTCATGCGGCTGCCGGTGGTGTCGGGCTGATTGCCTGTCAGTGGGCGAAAGCGCTAGGCGCGCACCTGATTGGTACCGTCGGCTCCCCCGAAAAAGCGACGCTGGCAAAAAATGCTGGCGCCTGGGCCACGATTAATTATCAGCAAGACGATATTGCTCAGCGCGTCATGGAACTGACCGGGGGCGAAAAGGTTGGCGTGGTCTATGACTCGGTAGGTAAAGCCACCTGGGAAGCCTCGCTGGACTGTCTGCGTCGTCAGGGGCTGATGGTGAGTTTTGGTAATGCTTCGGGGCCGGTGACCAATATCGATCTCAGTATTTTGAACAAGAAAGGATCGCTATTCGTTACCCGACCTTCCCTGTTCGGATACATCACCAATCGTCAGGAACTGGAAACGGCCAGTGCCGAGCTGTTTTCATTGCTGGCCAGTGGCGCGATTAAGGTCGATGTGCCTGAGCAGCAAAAATTTGCCCTTAAAGAGGCCAGTAAAGCGCATCAGGCTCTGGAGAGCCGGGCCACGCATGGCTCCAGCCTGTTAATTCCCTGAAATAAAAAGGGCTTCCCGCAGGAAGCCCTTTTTTTTATTTTTCATTCGCACTGATGTAGGGTCAGAAGCGATGAATATGTTATGAAACAACGCGACTTATCCTGACAGAAAACATAAGTAAAAAGTATGGCCACCGGCCATTATCTTACCGGCAATGTCACACCCTGTGATCCCGGACACATTTAGTACCAGCCGTCTTTTTCCAGCCGACTGAAGCGGCGTTTAAGCCTGTTGCGTCGGCGCGTCTCTTCGTCTGTAAAAAAGCGGCGATAAAGCCATACCGCTGCCACCGCCAGGATTAACCAAGGCAGAACCTTCACGATCAGCGCCAACATGCCACCTACAAACATCACCACCGTGGCGACGATCAGGGCAGCAATCACGCCTAACAGGGACACGCCGGTCAGTAACAGCATCAGGAAAAAACCCAACACAAAAAGAATATCCATTTTGGAGCTCCTCGTTATCAATACACTGACTATTACAAGAAACGCGCCAAAGGTTAACCTTTTGATTTTAATAGAAATAGCAAAAAAAACGAAACCCACAATTGATGAAATTAACCAACTAATGGTGTTAAAAAAACCAGCCGGATGGCTGGTTTTGCAGGATTATGCTTCCTGAGGAATTTTGTCGGCGACCAGGGCTAGCGCCGCCTCCAGTACACGGACATCGGCACCGGGCTTGTGGGCGTTTTCACTGAGGTGACGTCGCCACTGACGTGCGCCAGGAATCCCCTGGAACAGGCCCAACATATGGCGCGTAACATGGCCAAGGTAAGTCCCTTTGGTGAGTTCCGCTTCAATATAAGGATACATAGCCCGCACCACCGCGACCGGATCGACCGCAGGGCGATCGCGGCCAAATAACTCATGATCCACCTGCGCCAGGATTCCGGGGTTTTGATAGGCTTCACGGCCCATCATCACGCCGTCCAGATGCTGAAGGTGCATTTTTGCCTCTTCCAGCGTTTTCACGCCACCGTTGATCGCAATCGTCAACTGCGGGAAATCGCGCTTTAACTGGTAAACCCGCGGATAATCCAGCGGCGGGATCTCACGGTTCTCTTTCGGGCTGAGGCCAGAAAGCCAGGCTTTGCGGGCATGGATAATAAAGGTGTCACAGCCACCGCGCTCTGCCACGGTGCCGATAAAGTCGGTAAGGAAAGCATAGCTGTCCTGATCGTCAATGCCGATACGGGTTTTAACCGTTACCGGGATATCCACCACATCGCGCATCGCGTTGATACCCTCTGCCACCAGGCCTGCTTCCGCCATCAGGCAGGCCCCAAAGCGACCATTCTGTACCCGATCTGACGGGCAACCCACATTGAGGTTCACTTCATCGTAGCCGCGCTGTTCCGCCAGCGCCGCACACTGTGCCAGGGCGGCGGGATCGCTTCCGCCCAGTTGCAACGCGACCGGATGTTCCTGTTCGCTGTATGCCAGATAATCGCCTTTGCCGTGAATGATTGCGCCCGTCGTTACCATTTCGGTATACAGCAGCGTGTCCGCAGTGAGTTGACGATGAAAGTAGCGACAGTGACGATCGGTCCAGTCGAGCATGGGGGCAACAGAAAAGCGTTGGGATGAAAAAGTATCGGTCATGAAGCGCAGTCGATCCGGTAGTTAACAGTGATGATATTCTGCGCAAGGATAGCATAAGGGCGGACGACAAGGTATCGCCCGCCCGTTAATGGCAAGGGATTAGAAATTAAATCCAAGCTGTGCCATTGCACCCCAGGTATTGTTTTGGCCCACTGAGCCAGCCAGATCCAGATGCACAGAGTTGTTGAACGGTGACACACCGAAACCGGCTGTGGCCACGTTTTCATCAGTAGAACGCATGTCCGCGCGGTAACCGGCACGTAACTGCAACCACTCCAGCACGCGGTATTCCGCACCTACGCCAGCGTACTGGCTGTTTTCCTGCGATTTAAAGCGGTGGGTTTCGGTCAGATCAACATCACCGGTCAGGGTAACGGGGCCTTTATCCCATGCTAAGCCCGCCGTCACTAATGGGCGAATTTCGTAAGTATCGCGATAGCCGTTCACTTCTTTCGTTTGCAGATCGCGGGAAACCAGGTTTTGTCCGGTCACGCCCAGCGTCCAGTTTTCGGCAAAGACCGTCGCCACACCGGCATCGATGTTAAAACCGCTTTCGGTGCTGCGGTAACGACCGTCGCGCAAATCGTTTTTGTCGTAGTTATAGACGCTGGCGGAGTAATTATACAGCCAGGTTTTTTGCAGTTTTGGCGTAATACCGATTGAGACAGGTTGTCCGGCAATCGTGAACTCATGGGCAACGGAAATACCGTAATCCGTATTCAACGCCGCCAGGCCATTCGCGCTGGAGCCCAGCAGGTTTTGAACGTTCGCCAGGCCAAAGGCACCGCCAGGAATACCTGCAAAAGTGCCATCAGCAACGCCCTGCAGAATAACGATGTCACCTTCTTTCACATTCGCGCGAACGTGCGCGGTACCGTAAGCCTTGGTGATAAAGGCAAAAGGCAGTGTTTCATTGGGAATGGTTACGGCGATCGCCGCACCCGCTGTGGCATTGGCTTTATTACCGCGTAAATCCCTGAGCGTATTGGCTAAGTCGCCGGAGGCAGCCTGGATTTGCGGGATACGGCGTAACAGCTCAAATCCTGTGGCGTTGCCGAACAGATCCTGATAGCGATTTACCGTATCCGTGATGGTATCGATCTTATCGACCATCTTGTCTTTGTCCGTGATTTGCACACCGGCACTGGGAATAATAATGCTGACGTTATCGTCGGGCCTGGCTTTGGTCATTAACGCCGGGTTAGCCAACACAGCCGAACCGTAGTTTGAGGACGCCACGCCCGTTCCGCCCATGGCGTCGTTGCGGGCATCATACCAGGTTCCGGCGGCCAGCGCGGAAGATGAAAAAACCAGGGCATTGAATACTGCAGGAAAAACCAGAACGGAACGTGGAACGGTTAATTTTGCCATTTGCTTATCATCACCTGAAATATTGCCGTTAATACATTAACGACTGAATAGTTTGTTAGCTCCATTGTGGAGGATTGCTAACGCTTTATTGCTGTGAATTCAGAGTAAATAGTGGCGCAATTCCGTGGATTGATTGTTTTTCGATCCGATATGTGAGGTTCCCGCCGAAAATGCTTCAGGCAAATCCAGTCTGGGCCAGCACTTTATTAAGAACATTTAAACATTAGTTCTTAACTCAGTGAGATGTAAAGTAAAAGTAAAAAATATCTATAAACATTCTGAAACAGACTGGTACGAAGCCAGCTGTCGACAAAGGATAAGCGAATGGAAGGGAAGAAACAGAAGCGTGTAAGCGGGCGCTGTCTGGCTGGCGGCAAGGTTCAACGTCATAACAATTATTGTGATAAGATAACATCACCTGTCTAGCGGAGAAACGCCATGTCAACCATGACGCCAGAGCAAATTATGACCCAGGCTGAGAAGCTGTGTTTACAGCGCGGTGTTCGCCTGACGACCCAGCGAGCAGAAGTGCTACGGTTGATGGCCGGACAGCCAGGCTCTATCAGTGCTTATGACCTGCTTGATCAGTTGCGGGTTAGCGAGCCGCAGGCTAAGCCGCCTACCGTTTATCGTGCGCTGGATTTCCTGCTCGAACAGGGTTTTATTCATCGGGTTGAATCGAATAACAGCTATGTCATGTGTCATCACTTCGAAGCGCCTGCGCATACGTCGGTTATGCTGGTTTGCGATCGCTGTGCTGGGGTGACAGAGAAGCAGGCTCAAGGCGCAGAGCAGATCATCGCGTCTTTGGCTCAGGAGGCACACTTTGTGCTACGCCATAGCGTGATTGAAGCCCATGGCTTATGTGAGAACTGTGCTGAAGTTGAGGCCTGTGAACATCATGAACATTGTGATCACGACCATCAGACTGAAGGGAAAAAGCGCGGTAAACGGGGTTAACAGGGTTGGGATTACAAGGCTACAGGGTTACAGGGTTACAGGGTTAATGTGCACATCCTTGTGCGGTGGCCGGCATGAGCGTACCGACCCGGGTAGGAGCGTCCCTGAAAGCGTGATTACCAGCGGTAATCTTTGTTGGAACCTTCCCAGGCCGTTACTTCTTTCTCCGCTTCTTCTTTCGCGTAGCCGTAACGTTCCTGAATTTTTCCGACCAGCTGATCGCGTTTACCTTCAATGACTTGCATATCATCGTCGGTCAGCTTGCCCCATTTCTCTTTCATCTTTCCTTTGAACTGTTTCCAGTTACCACTCGCTTCGTCTTTATTCATTGCAGACCTCCACGTCATCCTTCGGTTTCGTTTTATTTTGCAGTTAAACAAAATCACGATATAAAGCGCTACTTAACAGCACCATTCAAAGTTAATTGTAGTAGGTAATTTCAGGTTTGCCGGAAAAAATGAAAATAATATGTATCCTGCGTCATAATTCCGGTTCAGCGATCAGGCAGTGAACCAGGTGCCATTGCGCCAGTGTTTACGCCAGACCAGCCACAAGGATAAGCCACGCAGGGCAAGGAAGACCGCTATCGCCAGCCACAAACCATGGTTGCCGAGCAGGGGCACCGTAGCGAGCGTCAGGAAATAGCCCAAGGCAGCCACCGCCATGCTGTTACGCATTTCTCTTCCCTTTGTCGCACCAATAAACATGCCATCCAACAGATAGCACCAGACGCCGATTAGCGGCATGACAATCTGCCAGATCAAAAAGCGGTCAGCGGCCTGTTGCAGCGCATGGATAGAGGTGAGGAATGCCACTATCTGATAGCCAAACAGGGCATAGACGAGTGAGAAAAACAGCGCCACCACCAGCGCCTGACGACAGGCAGATAGCCATACCTGCTGCAGCCGGGTGCCGTTTTTTGCCCCGTGCGCTTCACCGGCAAAGGCTTCTACGGCGTAGGCAAACCCATCCAGCGCGTAGGCGGTGAACGTAATGAACATTAACAGGATGGCATTGACCGCGACGACGTCAGGGCCAATGCGGGCGCCGAGCACGGTAAGAGAGGCAAAGCAGAGCTGCAACAGCAAGGTGCGCAGTAAAATATCGCGATTAAGGCGAAGAAGGCGGTGGATGTCGCCGCGCCAGCTGTGAGTGAGCATCTCCAAGGTGATACCCCGCAGCGTTAGTACGCGCCACACCATCACCGCACCGACCAGTAACGTTGCGTATTCTGCCAGCGCAGTGGCGCTAGCGGCACCCGCCACGCCCCAGTGCAAACCCAGCACGAGCCAGAGATCCAACAGGATATTAATGACGTTACCTACCACCAACAAGATGACCGGTGCCCTGGCATACTGAACGCCCAGCAGCCAGCCCAGGATGACTAAATTAGCCAGCGTTGCGGGCGCACTGAGCCAGCGAATATGGATAAACAGGGCTGCCTGTTCCAATACCGCGGGGTCCCCACCAATAAAGCGGGTGGCTAACGTCGTAACGGGATAGCGAAGGAAGATAAATAAGAGGCCCGCGACCAGCGCGATGAGCAGTGGCTGAGTCAGCGCTCGCGCCAGAGCGGTCTTATCACCCGCACCCAATGCCTGAGCCGTTAAGCCCGTGGTACTCATACGCAGAAAGAGCAGCAACATGAAGATGAAGCTGGTGATGGTCGTACCGACAGCCACACCACCCAGATAAACCGGGCTGTCAAGATGGCCGATCACGGCCGTGTCGACCAGACCGAGCAGAGGAACCGTAATATTTGACAGGATCATGGGCAGCGCTAACCGCCACAGGTTTTTATCGGTAGCTGTCAGAAAGCGCATTCTTGAATCCGTGCGATAAACCGCCGGGGCCAGAGATAAACCCACAGCGGCAAAGTAAGGGCAGACTGGAGAACGTTAAGATTGACGCATGCCAATAACCTTAACGGGTTTTACAACCACTCACCGTTACGGACAATGCCGACAGCCAGACCTTCAACGGTGAGCGACTGAGCACGCGTGTCAACAATGATAGGCTCGAAATCGTTGTTTTCAGGTAAAAGATGCACCACAGAACCCTGTTTCTTCCAGCGTTTTACCGTGACTTCATCATCAATACGCGCAACCACAACCTGACCATTACGCACTTCCTGCGTTTTGTGAACCGCCAGCAAATCACCATCCATAATGCCGATATCTTTCATCGACATTCCGCTCACGCGCAACAGGAAATCCGCTGCAGGCTTGAACATGTCAGGATCTACTTTGTAATGCGTTTCAATGTGTTCCTGGGCCAGTAATGGCTCACCGGCGGCGACGCGACCAATCAACGGCAGGCCGTCTGATGGCTCTTCTTCCATTAACAAACGGATACCGCGGGACGCACCAGAGACGATTTCAATCACGCCTTTACGCGCCAGTGCTTTCAGGTGTTCTTCGGCTGCATTTGGCGAACGAAAACCAAGCTGCGCGGCGATTTCTGCACGCGTTGGCGGCATGCCTGTTTGATTAATGTGGTCGCGAATCAAGTCGTAGACCTGTTGCTGCCTGCTGGTTAATGCTTTCATCCCGCCCCCTGGTTGTTTATACAGTCGCTGTGAGTATATACAGGTATTGGTGAAATGGAAACCAAAACTCAGGCCAAAATCAGTTATTTGACGCGAGATGGAACGCTTATCGCAAATGCGACCAAAGCAGCGTTCCCCAGACAAAAAGGGCCAGTAATATTGCGATGAAAACGGCGGCGGAGCCCATGTCTTTTGCACGCCCAGCAAGAGGATGCCGCTCCTGACCGGTGCGGTCTACCACCGCTTCTATGGCACTGTTCAGGACTTCAACAATAATCACCAGTACGACAGAGCCAATCATCAGGATGCGCGAAACGCTATCGACATCCAGCCAGCAGGCCAGGATAATCGCTACCAGTGCGGTAACCGCTTCCTGACGGAAAGCAGCTTCATGCTGCCAGGCAGCACGAAGACCTTGCCATGAATAGCCCGCAGCTTTCACAATTCGGTTAAGGCCGGTGACATTATTTGTCATAATAAAGGAACTCTTTTCAAAGGATTGACGTCAATATTGGGCAGCGCACAATTGTCGCTGTCACAGATTTTTGCTGCGCTTTCTGATAAGCTTGCGCCGCTTTGCTAACAAGAGGCTTCATGTTGTCTATGTCAGGTTGGCGTATACTTTTTTATAAATTACTGAATTTACCCCTGTCGTTTCTGGTAAAGAGTAAGGCCATTCCGGCCGATCCCGTATCCGAACATGGGCTGGACCCAACCCGGCCTATTATGTATGTCCTGCCTTATGATTCAAAGGCCGATCTCCTGACTTTGCGCGCGCAGTGCATCAGGCACGAGCTGCCCGATCCGCTTTCGCCGCTGGAGATTGACGGGGCCTTGCTGCCGCGTCATGTTTTTATCCACGATGGCCCACGCGTGTTTCCCTATTTCGTGCCCAGCGTCGAGTCGGTAAAAATCTTCCACGAGTATCTCGATCTGCACCGCAGTAACCCTGAGCTTGATATCCAGATGTTACCGGTTTCCGTCATGTTCGGCCGCGCACCCGGCCGGGAAGTGCAGGGAGAAGATAATCCGCCTCATTTACGTTTGTTAAATGGGGTACAAAAATTCTTTGCTGTGCTCTGGCATGGTCGCGACAGTTTTGTGCGCTTCTCGCCAACCGTTTCCCTGCGTCGTATGGCGACTGAACACGGTACGGATAAATCAATTGCGCAAAAACTGGCCCGGGTCGCTCGTATCCACTTTGCCCGTCAGCGTCTGGCGGCGGTCGGTCCGCGCCTGCCTGCGCGTCAGGATTTGTTCAATCGCCTGCTGCAATCGAAAGCGATAGAAAAAGCGGTAGAAGACGAAGCCCGCAGCAAGAAGGTTTCGCATGAAAAGGCACAGCAAAACGCCGTTGAAATGATGGAGGAGATTGCCGCCAACTTCTCCTACGAAGCGATTCGCGTCACGGATCGCGTGATGGGTTGGCTCTGGAGTCGACTTTATCAGGGCATCAACGTCAACGGCGGTGAGCGCGTTCGTCAGCTGGCTCAGGACGGTCATGAAATTGTTTATGTGCCCTGCCACCGCAGCCATATGGATTACCTGTTGCTGTCTTACGTGCTGTATCACCAGGGGCTGGTTCCGCCGCACATCGCCGCCGGTATTAACCTGAACTTCTGGCCTGCCGGGCCGATTTTCCGCCGTCTGGGTGCTTTCTTTATTCGCCGGACCTTTAAAGGCAACAAGCTCTATGCCACCGTCTTCCGTGAATACCTGGGTGAACTCTTTACCCGTGGCTATTCCGTGGAGTACTTCGTGGAAGGGGGCCGTTCACGTACCGGCCGGCTGTTAGATCCGAAAACCGGCACGCTGTCCATGACGCTGCAGGCCATGCTACGCGGCGGCACGCGCCCTATCACGTTAGTGCCTATATACATCGGTTACGAACATGTCATGGAAGTGGGCACCTATGCGAAAGAGCTTCGCGGTGCCACGAAAGAGAAAGAAGGCTTCATGCAGATGGTGCGCGGCTTACGTAAGCTGCGCAATCTAGGTCAGGGTTACGTGAACTTTGGCGAGCCGCTACCGCTGATAAATTATTTGAATAAGCACGTTCCTGAATGGCGCGATGCTATCGATCCCATTGAAGCACAGCGTCCCGGCTGGTTGACCCCGGCGGCAAACGATATCGCGGCCACCATCATGGTGCGTATTAACGAAGCCGGCGCGGCGAATGCCATGAACCTGTGCGTTACCGCTCTGCTTGCTTCGCGTCAGCGCTCTTTGACCCGCGAGCAGTTGGTTGAGCAACTGGAGTGCTATACCCAGTTACTGCGCAACGTGCCCTACTCGCCGGATGCCACCTTGCCCGACATGTCTGCCGAAGCCCTGCTGGATCATGCGCTCAGCATGAACAAATTCGAGAGTGAAAAAGACAGTATTGGTGACATCATTATTCTGCCGCGCGAGCAGGCGGTACTGATGACCTACTACCGTAATAACATTCATCATATGCTGGTCATGCCGTCGCTGATTGCGGCGATTGTGCAGCAGCATCGCAACCTGAGCGAAGCCGAACTGCTGCGTCAGGTCAGCCTGATCTATCCCATGCTGAAGAGCGAGCTGTTCCTGCGCTGGAGCCATGATCAACTGCCGCAGTTACTGACTAACTTATGTCAGGAACTGACGCGTCAGGGGCTGATTACCGTTGAGGCAGGTCTGCTGTCGTTTAACACCGCGCGTTACCGTACGCTTCAACTGCTGGCCGCCGGTGTGCGTGAGACGCTGCAGCGTTACGCCATCACCTTCTCGATTCTTAGCGCCAAGCCCACCATTAACCGGGGCACGCTGGAAAAAGAGAGCCGTACCCTGGCGCAGCGCCTGAGCGTGTTGCACGGGATCAATGCGCCGGAGTTCTTTGATAAAGCGGTATTCTCCTCACTGGTGCTCACGCTGCGTGATGAAGGTTATATCAGCGACAGCGGTGATGCCGACGTGGCGCAGACGCTGGCGACCTGGCACATCCTGGCTGACCTGGTCACCAGCGATGTACGCATGACCATCGAAAGCGCCGTAGCGCACGATTAGCGGATCAGTGAAGACGAAAAAGGCGACCTTGCAGGTCGCCTTTTTTATTCGCGTTTTAACATCATCCTCAAACCTGCATTAACGCATCCTTCCGTCTGCAGACTGGCAGGCGTGGCTCGCCGCGCCTGTTACAGCAGTTGTAAGAACGGCGGCGTATTCATCAGCACGCCCAGAAACAGAACCAGTCCCACATAGTTGTTATTCAGGAAGGCGCGGAAACAGGCCTGACGATCGCGCTGCGCAATCAGCTTTTGCTGATAAACAAATAACCCACCAGCCAGTAATAGCGTCCAGTAAAACGCGCCGTTCAGATCCAGCATCGTCCCCACCAGCGCCATCAACACCAACGTAGACAGCTGCAGCAGACCAATAATCAATTTGTCATAGCGACCAAACAGTATCGCCGTGGACTTAACGCCTATCTTCAGGTCATCCTCGCGATCAACCATGGCATATTGCGTATCGTAGGCCACCGTCCAGCAAATGTTTGCCAGGAATACCAGCCAACAGACCAGAGGTAAGGACTCACTAACTGCCGACCATGCCATGGGGATCGCCCAGCCAAAGGCCGCGCCTAACACCACCTGAGGCAGATGTGTATATCGCTTCATAAACGGATAGACCCAGGCCAGCGCCAGGCCCACGACCGAGAGCATAATGGTCATCAGGTTCATGCTCAGTACCAGGGCAAACGCAATCAGCCCCAACACCACAAACAGCATTTTGGCTTCTTTCGCCGTCACGGCACCGCTTGCCAGCGGCCGGTGCCTGGTGCGCTCAACGTGCCCGTCTACCTTACGGTCAGCATAATCATTGATCACACAGCCCGCAGCGCGCATCACAAAGACACCGGCGACAAACACCGCCAGTGTCGGCAGCGGTGGGACGGTCATCTTTGCCAGCCAGAGTGCCCACAGCGTTGGCCATAACAGCAGTAAAGCACCGATCGGTTTATCGATTCGCATCAGGCGGCTGTAAGCCTGCCATTTCGTCATTTTTTGTGTGTTTTGCACAGGTCAAACCCTTAACCTTGATCACGATAGACCGGCGATGCCGGTAAAAACAGTTCCGTTAACAGTAGCGGCTTACCCGACAGCCGCAGCCGGGACCGGCGTCCCCAGAGCGTTTCAACGCTGCCAGGCTCAATAAAGTCGCGGGTAAGCGTTGAAGAGGAGAACAGGTAACGTCCCAGAGGTCGCGTACCGAGTTGTTGTAACATGGTTTCCGGGCCGTTGAGGGTACTTTCAGGCACCAGCGTGCGTCCCGCCAGCCACGGCTGCTCATCTCCGTAGAGAATCACTTCACGCAGCCAGAAACGCTGGTCTGCAGGTAATAACGCGCCTTCGTCGCCTAATTCGTCAGCATCGATAAAGCCTTCCCGTACAGGTTCCACCCTGACCTTCTGGCAATGCTGTTCGAAACGTCGCGTCATGGAGTCCTCCTCCATCAGCCAGTCACGAAGCGGTTGCGTAAATGCGGCATCGTCCAGCGCCAGCCAGGTGAGTGAACGTAATAAACGGAGCGGGTCTTGCGTCATGGCACTTTCCCCCAAAAATTTTCAGAGAGGTAGTTTAGCGCAGAGCGATACAAGGAACACCGTCCTGAATGCTGACGGCTTCGTTACTCGCGTTTAAGCCGGTTACTGTTTGCCAGCCACAGGGTGATAACCAGCACCAGGATAGCCGCGGAATAACATAACGTATCAATGGGATTTTTATGGTCGACGATGATCAGCCTGATGATGGCGGTAATCCCGATGTACACAAAGTAGCGTAAAGGGAAATGGTAGCCCGACTGGAAGTACTTCACGATGAGTGCAATAAATTCGAAGTAGAGAAAATAAATCACAATGCCGTCAATCAGCAAGTAGGACGACGCCTGCTCACCGGTGCTAAACAGGACATTGGCTAAGTGAACTGTCTCTTTGCCCAAAAACACCATCAAAATCACCGCCAGGATCAGCAGTCCCGCGTTCAGTACCCACTGCATCAGGCGCGCAATCTTCTGTGCTACCGGGTTTTTGTCACTCATGTCACGCCTCAAAAATTAAATGGGGTTTTATTGGCGCTATCATGCGTGAGTGTGACCTAAATCACAATATAACCGTCAGGCTTACCGCACCCGCTGCCATTCCGCCTCCCGATGTGACATGAGCAAGGCTTATCAATGAACGCCATAACCCCTGAAAGATCAGAATCATAAAGCAAGAACAGCGCGGGTGAGGATGGATGTTTTCACGCACATCGCGCGTCAACTGCTGCTGTTGCTACGCCTGACGCCGGTTATCCCCTTATAACTGCCTGGTTGATTCCACCTGTTGGTAAAGCCTGTCATCCCTTTTTCACATGTGAGGGCTACATTGACTCGGTTTTGGCGACCGAATGATCCAGACCCGGTTTTAGCCCGACAACGCTCAGCTCTACGCATTCACAACTTTATGTAGCGGTATTGCCTGTATCGACTGGCGGCTAATCAGGCGAAGTGCCAGCGCATAAGACGCGATGCGGCCGGGAAAAGGCATTTAACCCACTCCGTTTTCGCAGAAAAGTTTGTGTGTACTTACAATCAAAAAAGCTATTGATAAACCTGGATATTCCCGATGAGCGAAACAATAACGCTGCATCAGACAACCCAATAGTGCCCTGTTAAGAGTACCGACGCGCACAACCTAAGCCACAGTAAGGAGAACAGCATGAAAACGATTCTGGTGATTCTGGACGGCCTGAGTCATCACGTGGCACAACACGCTATGGGCTACCTGCATGCAGAATGTGCCCATGGCAAAGGCCATTACTACAGCCTGACCTGTGCGCTGCCTTCGTTGTCACGTCCGCTGTATGAGTGCATTCTGACCGGCGTCACACCGGTGGAAAGCGGGATTATTCATAACGATGTCAACCGCATGAGCCACGAACGCAGTGTGTTTCACTATGCGCGTGACGCCGGGCTGACCACCGCCGCCGCCGCTTACCACTGGATAAGCGAACTGTATAACCGCACGCCCTTCGAACCGGCCCGCGATCGTCACACGGACGCCCCGACGCTGCCTGTTCAGTTTGGGCACTTTTACTCCGACGACGGCTATCCCGATTCCCACCTGTTTGAAGATGCCGAAAGCCTGCGGTTACGTTACAACCCGGACTTCCTGCTGATTCATCCGATGAATATCGATCATGCCGGTCATCAGCATGGCCTGTCTTCTGCCGCGTACCGCAACAGGGCGCGCATGGCAGATGGTTATCTGTCACAGTGGATGCCAGGCTGGCTGGCAGAAGGCTATCAGGTCATGGTTACCGCCGACCACGGCATGAACGATGACCGTTCGCATGGTGGCATGTTGCCAGAAGAAACGACCGTTCCCCTGTTTGTATTTGGTGAAGGCTTCTCGCGAAAGGCCGGGCTGGCCCCGCAACAAACCGAACTCTGCGGCACCCTGTGTTCGCTGCTCGGCGTCACACATGATAAGTCGGTCCATCGCGCCTTGCTGGCGGGTTCAGCGTCCTGACGTTAACGCGCTGAAAACCAGGCAGAGAACGTACAGATTTCCACATTCCCGCCGCGCGGGGTCATCATGAACCGCAGCGGCACCTCACCCTGGACTGACGGCGGCCGTCTTCCCCTTCAGCACTGTCAAAACGGGCGGCCTCGTCTTGTCTGTAGCCAGTCTTTCCGCCGTAGATATTCGTTCAGTCCTGTTTCAGGCGTGCACAATCAGGAAGGTGAGCGACGTGCGCCGGGTTGGATTTGTCCATGCAGATCAGTAGAGTAGTCTACATTTAAAGATGTCGACATTGCGCAGGTTGCTTAAAACACTGAAAAAAATTGCGCAGCGTCCGGTAGCCACGTTCTCAGATTGCGCTTTCCATCAGGCTGGCAATCTGCACCGCCTGAAGCCTGATGGTTGAGGAGCGACTATACGTGTTAACCCTGCTTAACTTACTCTCTGCCGTTGCGCTTCTGGTATGGGGCACACATATTACCCGCTCCGGGATTATGCGCGTGTATGGTGCCGATTTGCGCCGGGTACTCAGCCGCAGCGTGGAAAAGAAACCCATGGCGTTTCTTGCCGGCGTTGGCGTCACCATGCTGGTGCAAAGCAGCAATGCCACCACGCTGCTGGTGACGTCGTTTGTTGCTCAAAACCTGGTGAGCCTGACGCCTGCGCTGGTGGTGATATTGGGGGCAGATGTCGGCACGGCCATTATGGCGCGCATCCTGACGTTTGATCTCTCCTGGCTTTCACCGCTATTTATCTTTTTCGGCGTGGTCTTTTTCATCAGCCGCAAGCAAACCCGGGCCGGACAGCTCGGCCGCACCAGCATTGGTCTGGGACTCATCCTGCTGGCACTGCAACTGATTGTCGAAGCCGCCAAACCTATCACTCAGGCATCCGGCGTACAGGTACTGTTCTCCAGCTTAACCGGTGACGTGATGCTGGACGCCCTGCTCGGGGCCGTCTTTGCCATTATCAGCTACTCAAGCCTGGCGGCGGTGCTGATTACGGCCACGCTCACCGCAACCGGCGTAATCGCCTTTAAGGTAGCGCTGTGTCTGGTGATTGGCGCTAACCTTGGCAGCGGTCTACTGGCCGTCATCAATGGCAGTGGTTCCAACGCAGCCGGTAAACGCGTGGCGATGGGCAGCCTGCTGTTCAAGTTGATTGGCTGCGTGATTATTCTGCCCTTTGTCGATCCGCTGGCAGTGTGGCTGGATAAGCTACCGGTAAATGACGAAGAGCTGGTGATCTTCTTTCATGTCTTCTACAACCTGATTCGCTGTGTGGTGATGGTGCCGTTTGCCGACGCCATGGCGCGCCTGTGTTGCCGACTGATCGCTGACGATGCCGAAAGCGAGACGACGCTGAAGCCCAGGCATCTCGACAGCAGCGCGCTGGATACGCCAGCACTGGCGCTGGTCAATGCTGCACGTGAGGTGTTGCGCATGGGGGATGTGCTGGAGCAGATGCTGGATACGTTTCTGCAAGTGGTGCGTGGAGAAGCCCGGGCGGAACGCAGGGTACGGCGGCTGGATGATGACGTGGATGTGCTGTATACCGCCATCAAGCTTTATCTGGCGCGCATGCCCAAAGAGGATTTATCCGAGCAGGATTCCCGCCGCTGGGGGGAAATCATTGAAATGTCGCTGAACCTGGAACAGGCAGGCGATATCATCGAGCGCATGAGCGGCGATGTGGCCGACAAATCCCTTGCCGCGCGACGCACCTTTTCGCCAGAGGGGCTGAAAGAGCTGGAAGCATTACATGAACAGCTGATTGATAGCCTGCGGCTGAGCCTGTCGGTTTTTCTCTCCCACGACGTCACCAGCGCGAAGCGGCTGCGCCGCGCCAAGCACCGTTTCCGCCTGAAAATACGCCGCAATTCCCACTCCCATGTTAACCGCCTGCATCAGCAGAACGTGCAGAGCATTGAAACCAGTTCGCTGCATCTGGGGTTGCTGGGTGATATGAAGCGGCTGAACTCGCTGTTTAGCGCGGTGGCCTACACGGTGCTGGAGCAGCCTGATGATGAGCGGGACGACGATTAACATGCGGGGGCCGCTTGGCCCCCGCGAGGTCAGCTTCGCCCGCACAGCGTTACTTTTTTTTCTCGACCGGTTTGCCCGACCAGTAACCCGCAAGCAGCGAACCGGACAGGTTATGCCAGACGGAGAACAAGGCACCCGGCAGCGCTGCCAGTGGAGAAAAGTAGAGTTTGCCCAGCGTTGCAGCCAGTCCGGAGTTTTGCATGCCGACTTCCAGCGCCAGCGTGCGGCAGGTGGACTCATCGAAGCCAAACAGTTTCCCGCCCCAGTAACCTCCCAGCAGACCAATGGCATTGTGCAAGATGACCGCGGCAATCACCATCACCCCCACTGATCCAATAAAGCTCTGGCTGCCCGCCACCACGGCGCTGATGATCAACAGAATACAGATCATGGAAAAGGCCGGAAGATAAGGCTCGATCCGGCGTACCACGCTGTTCATGGTGTGATGGATGATCAAGCCTAACCCGATAGGGATCACGACGATCTTCACGATGCTCATTAACATCCCCGCGACATCAACCTGAATGTGCGTATCCACATAAAGGCGCGTCAGTAACGGCGTGGCAAACACGCCTACCAGCGCCGACACGGAAGAGATCGTGACGGAAAGCGCCACATCGCCCTTAGCCAGATAAATCATCACGTTAGAGGCGGTGCCGCTGGCAACGCTGCCAACCAGAATCATGCCTGCAGAGAGATCGGGCGGCATATGAAACAGCTTAGCCAGTGCCCAGGCCGCCAGTGGCATCACCAGATAGTGTAAAAAGGTCCCGGCGATTACCGGCGCCGGGCGCGTCAGTACGCGTTTAAAATCGTCAATATTCAGCGTCACGCCCATGCCAAACATAATCAGCATCAGCAGATACACCACCCACGGACCGATGCCAAGAAAGGTCGTAGGTGAGTAGTAGGCAGCCGCAGATAACAGGACGGCCCACAGAGGAAACAAGCGAGTTAAGGTGGCGAGCATGAACAGACATCCTTATAAGCAAGTGAGGGATTACTGTGAAAGAACGCGTTGCCGTTCAGCAGCTGGTCATTAAAAAGCCGGACAATGTCCGGCTTCAAACTTATCCTGGCGATGCGCTTATTCAAACAGATTGTGATGCAACGTACGCACCACGCTTTCAGCATCATTGCCCGGCACCAGGAAGCAGAGGTTATAGCTGCTGGCACCGTAACAGATCATCCGCAGGTTGAAAGGTTCGAGCACGCCGAAGACCTCTTTCCCAACCCCGCAGGCTTTTGACAGCTCGTTGCCGATAATCGCCACCAGCGCCAGGTTTTCTTCCACCTCGACGCGACACAGTGACGACAGTTCCGTCAGCAGCGCCTGGCTCAGCAGATTGTCGCCCGTTGAGGTTGAACCGGTGGTATCCAGCGTTAACGCAACGCTAACTTCAGACGTGGTGATGAGATCCACTGACACGTTGTGACGCACCAGAATATTGAACACTTCAGACAGGAAGCCTGGCGTGTGTAACATATTCAGGCTGTGCAGCGTCACCAGGGTTTGCTTGCGACGCAGGGCCAGCGCACGGAACAGCGGGGGATTGGCTGTCTCATTGCAGACGCGCGTGCCGCCCGCTGCCGGATCTTTGCTGGAGCCGACAAACACCGGGATGTCGCTACGAACGGCAGGCAGCAGAGTTGCAGGATGCAGCACTTTGGCCCCAAAGGTGGCCATTTCTGCCGCTTCCTCAAAGGTAATTTCATCAATACGTTTAGCCGCAGGCACCACGCGCGGGTCAGTGGTATAGATGCCCGGTACGTCAGTCCAGATATCCACGCGCGACGCTTTTAACGCTTCACCCAGCAGGGCCGCCGTGTAATCACTGCCGCCGCGACCGAGCGTAGTGGTGCGCCCTTTTTCTTCGCTGCCGATAAAGCCCTGGGTCACCACCAATGACGCCGCAATACGCGGCTGCAACTGCGCGCTGACCTGTTCCGCCAGAACGGCCACATCCGGCTCAGCACGGCCAAAACGGTCATTCGTGCGCATCACTTTGCGAACATCGAACCATTCAGCATTCACCTGGCGTTCACGCAGGATCTCGACGAACAGTAAGGTCGACATCAGTTCGCCATGGCTGACCAGCTCGTCGGTTAAGGCGTTAGAGGTGGCCAGCGCGGCCGCGTCTGACAGCATGCCGATGTTGTCGATCATTCGGTCGATTTCGTCGCGAATAACGTCAGGATGTTGCAGGCGATCGATGATGGCATATTGAATGCGGCGGATGTCATCAAGTTGAGCCGCACGCTGCGATGTCTCCTGACCTTCTGCAAGGGAGACCAGCAGATTCGTGATGCCCGCAGAGGCAGAGAGCACCACCAGCCGGGTATTGCTGTCCTGCAATACCACATCGGCGCTACGGTTCATGGCATCGAAATCGGCAACGCTGGTACCGCCAAATTTCGCTACATTCAGATTCAGAGACATTGTATGACCTCGTGTCAGGGTACGTTGCCCTCACCCGTTGACGGATGAGAAACAGTAATTCAGCCTAAGCACAAGGAAAGAGCAGAAACGGGCAGACAAGATCGAATAGACGAGTCACCCAGAAGCGCTCCACCTTGCAAAACGTCCGACTGTGGACGTTTCTGGTGACAACCCAGAGGATTCAGCCCCTGTAGCCGACAGGCAACACACCGTGTGTTGACCACCTCGGCGTCGCTCCCCCTGATGTGTTATCTCCGGATACGGTTCCTCCAACACACTGCCTGGGCGACGCGCCTCTTCTGGCTTGCGCACAGGTGCGCAAGTAGCGCGCATAGATTTATCGATTTCTACCCCTGCTGTCAATCACCGTCGTGGGACAATTTTTCATGCAGAGCGCACCGGATAACAAATTTCGCCTTATCGCAGCGACTACAGTGCTTAATGGCTTCAGCAAGGCCACCACTTTCTGATGCGGCACAAAGTATGCGGGCCGCCAATGCGCCATACTTTTCAGCCTTTCTCCCATGGGATCAGACTGAAATTTAGCGGCATTATCCACCGTGAAACAGACGGTTTTCATTACCGTGCCATTATGGCGCAGACAAAATTTTCCTTTCAGTTGCAACTGTGGTCATACTGAAATGCTAACCGGGTACGATGCGACCCCGATGGAATGACGGTTCTTAATATCAACAAGAGTGTTGCCATGAAAAATATCAATCCGACCCAAACCGCAGCCTGGAAAGCGCTGCAAGAGCACTATGAACAGATGAAAACGGCGAAAATTGCCGACCTGTTTGCCCAGGATGCCGATCGTTTTGCTAAATTCTCAGCCACCTTTGACGACCAGATGCTGGTGGATTTTTCCAAAAACCGCATTACCCAGGAAACCCTCGATAAGCTTCAGGCACTGGCAAAAGAAACCGATTTAAGTGGTGCGATTAAATCCATGTTCTCCGGTGAGAAGATTAACCGCACTGAGGATCGCGCCGTGTTGCACGTCGCGCTGCGCAACCGCAGTAATACGCCGATTATTGTTGATGGCAAAGATGTGATGCCTGAAGTCAACGCCGTGCTGGAAAAAATGAAAGGCTTTTCAGAACGCATTATCGGCGGTGACTGGAAAGGCTATACCGGAAAGCCCATCACGGATGTCGTTAACATCGGTATCGGTGGCTCCGACCTCGGCCCGTTTATGGTCACTGAAGCGCTGCGTCCGTATAAAAACCACCTGAACATGCATTTTGTGTCCAACGTTGACGGCACGCACATCGCGGAAACGCTGAAAGATCTCAGCCCTGAAACCACGCTGTTCCTGGTCGCCTCTAAGACCTTTACCACGCAGGAAACCATGACTAACGCGCACAGCGCACGTGACTGGTTCCTGAAAACCGCCGGCGATCAACAGCACGTTGCCAAGCACTTCGCAGCGCTTTCCACCAACGCCAAAGCGGTAGGTGAATTTGGTATTGATACGGACAACATGTTCGAATTCTGGGACTGGGTTGGCGGTCGCTATTCACTGTGGTCAGCAATCGGCCTGTCGATTATCCTCTCCATTGGCTTCGATAATTTTGAGCAGTTGCTGAGTGGCGCCCACGCCATGGACAAGCACTTCTCAACGACGCCCGCAGAACAGAATATTCCGGTACTGCTGGCGTTGATCGGAATCTGGTACAACAACTTCTTCGGGGCTGAAACAGAAGCCATCCTGCCGTATGACCAATATATGCATCGCTTTGCGGCCTATTTCCAGCAGGGAAATATGGAGTCGAACGGTAAATACGTTGACCGTGCAGGTCAGCCTGTCACCTACCAGACAGGCCCGATTATCTGGGGCGAACCGGGCACGAACGGCCAGCACGCGTTCTACCAGTTGATTCATCAGGGAACCAAACTGGTGCCGTGCGACTTTATCGCACCGGCAGTGAGTCACAATGCGCTTGCCGATCATCACCCTAAACTGCTCTCTAACTTCTTTGCCCAGACCGAAGCGCTGGCTTTTGGTAAATCGCGTGACGTGGTGCAGAAAGAATTTACCGATGCCGGCAAATCTGCGGAATCGGTGGCGCACATCGTGCCGTTTAAGGTTTTTGAAGGTAACCGGCCGACTAACTCCATTTTGTTACGCGAAATCACCCCATTTAGCCTGGGTGCCCTGATTGCCCTGTATGAGCATAAAATCTTCACCCAGGGTGCCATCCTGAATATCTTTACCTTTGACCAGTGGGGCGTTGAACTGGGTAAACAGCTGGCGAACCGTATTCTGCCACAGCTGGAAAATGACAGTAATATTACCAGTCATGACAGCTCCACTAATGCCTTAATTAATCGCTACAAGAGCTGGCGTTAAATTTCCACAAGCACAAAAAGGCGGCTATTTAGTCGCCTTTTTCATTGCATGGCGCTGAGTGCAACCCGCTTTTAATCTGAAAAGCCCGCAAACGGATTGGATAATTCTTAAAATAGGCTGAGGCAAATCTGAAGATGACAGGTGTTTGAATATGACAATCTTATTAAAAATGGACCTAAATCAGCACACAGAACATTCTTACCTGTTGTTTTATAATGCTATTTAATTTATTCATGCGTGAGGAAATTCCGATTATTCTTATTCCGTACCAAACAATACTAAATAAGTAGAAACCGCTTTGCTTTCTCCCTGTTCGCAGACAAATATTCGGCCTTTTAAGACAAACTCACGGCTTTAAAATAAGTTAACGCTAAATTTACTTAATTTAGCCCGTTTTTTGCCCTGCATTTCGACAGGTTTTTACGTTACTGAACTCTGGTATTTTGTTGCCCTATACTGGACGCGCCCGTAATGGGTCTGTCCTTCGACTTTGCGGCAACGGTTCATTCTGTTGTGCAGAATTGTCGGATAGCAATCCTTCATTCACTCAATGTAGGTGTTGTTATGAAAAAACGCATGATTGCCGGTCTGGCATTACTCATCGTAGCCGTCTCTTCCAGTGCGTTTGCCGCGCCGGAAGAAGCAGGTGCTGCAGCGGGCGCACAAGCGGGCACTATGTCCGCAGGTACGACTACCGCTGTGGGTATCGGCGTGCTTGGCGCGTTAGTAGGACTCGGTGTTGCCGCTTCTGGCGGTGGTGACGGGGCAAATACTGGTACAACAACCACAACCACAACGGGCACCACACGTTGATGGGTACCCTGCTCCTTCGGGCTGTAGCAAGGCTGCGAACGCGCATATCACGATTCATTTGCGCAAGTTAATGAGTCGCCATCAGGACGCCACTGCGTCGGCGGCCTGAAAGAGTAAGGGTACGGGAGCTTTAAACATAACCACACTTTCGTGTGGTTATTTTTACTTTGGCATCATTTATCAGGGACACACTGTGCGCCAACTTCCTCTGCTGCTCGTTTGCCTGCTGCTGCAGGCCTGTACACAAACGCAAAAAGGACTCGAACAAACCGTGATGATGGCCATTGAAGGGCCAGATGACGTCACCGTTACGCCTCAGCAGATTGATAATCTGCCCTATGCCAGCCTGTATGCCCGAATCAATGACGGTCCACGCATTTTTGTCGTGTTGGGTTATAACGAAAACGGTCAGCAAAAGTGGGTGACGCGCGATCAGTCCATGCTGGTCACCGCACACGGCAGACTGATTAAAACCCTGGGCTTGCCTGATAACCTGACAAGCGTCAGCAATCTCCAGCAAGACCCGCTGGCAAAAGGCCTGCACATTAGCAATGGCCAGCGCTGGACGCGGATTGTTCAGTGGACCGTTCAGGGCAACGTTCATAGCGGTACCCTGAGCTCAACCTTTGAGCGTGGCGACGATGAGGTGCTGAATATTGCGGGAAACCGCATTGCCTGTCGCGTCTGGCATGAGCAGCTGCATATCGACAGCCTTAACCGCGAGTGGCAAAACACGTTCTGGATCGACAACAGCAGTGGTCAGGTGGTGCAATCCCGACAGATGCTGGCTGCCGATACTTTCCCTGTTGATATCACCATTCTGAAGCCGGCAAAATCATGAAAAAAATAACACTATTGTTGGCAGGAGTGAGCCTGCTCACCAGTCTGGGTGCGCAGGCCGCAGGCCAGGTCACCGTGCATGCGCCCCATGATACGAACAGCGTCCAGGTCAATCAGGTAGAGAACCTGGCCCAGTTGGTGACTCAGCCCGCACTGATGGCACAAACAGACTGGCGTCGCGCCGTCATTGCCGAATACGGCGCGACGGCAATAGCACAACAACAGTATCAGCAGACACTGGCGCAGCTACGTGCCTGGCGTGCTGACAGCAGCGGAGAACAAGCCGCCGCCATTGATGCTGTGATACGTCAGTTAAGCAGCATCAAGGTGACCGGGCGGCAGTTCACGTCACTGGACCCCGACTGGATTCGCCTGCACCCAATGGATAACCGCCGCCTGGAAGGCCGTTACGATCTCTATCTGACCCAGCCCAGCACCAGCGTCCTGCTGTTTGGCCCCATCGCGGGGGCCGGTGCTGTGAGCTGGCAACCGGGTAAATCAGTGCGGGATTACCTGAGCGATCACCCGCTCCTGTCTGGTGCAGAACGCAACATCGCGATTGTGATTGCGCCGGATGGTACGACGCAGGAAGCGCCCGTGGCTTACTGGAATCACCGCCACGTCGAACCCGAACCCGGCAGCATCATTATGACGGGCTTTTCGTCATGGAGCCTGCCTGGCGCGTATGAAGACCTGAATAGCCGCCTCGTTTCTGTTCTGACTCACCGGATACCAGACTGATGAAAAAACGTTATCTTCTCAGCCTGTTGGCTGTTTCTGTGGCAAGCGCCTGCCAGGCCCATGCGGAAATGTATGCGGCCCCGGTAACGCCTTCGCAGTCTGATTTTGGCGGTGTGGGCCTGATGCAGGTGCCTACCGCGCGTATGGCGAAAGAGGGCGAATTCAGCCTGAACTTCCGTGATAATGACCAGTACCGCTACTATTCTGCTTCGTTACAGCTGTTCCCCTGGCTGGAAACCACCGTGCGTTATACCGACGTGCGGACCCGGCGTTACAGTGCGGTGGAAAGCTTCAGCGGCAATCAAAGCTATAAAGATAAGGCCTTCGACCTGAAGCTGCGACTGTGGCAGGAAGGTTACTGGCTGCCGGAGGTGTCATTTGGTACCCGCGATCTGGGCGGTACCGGTTTGTTTGACAGTGAATATCTGGTCGCCACCAAAGCCTGGGGCCCCTTTGACTTTACGTTGGGGATGGGCTGGGGCTATCTGGGCAACAGCGGCACCGTCAAAAACCCCTTCTGTTCCTACAGCGACAGCTACTGTCAGCGTCCTGGCGTCGGTCAGGCGGGATCGATCAACGGCTCGCAGATGTTCCATGGCCCTTCCGCCGTGTTCGGCGGGATCGAATACCAGACGCCGTGGCAGCCGCTGCGCCTGAAGGTGGAATACGAAGGTAACGATTACAAGGATGATTTTGCCGGACGCCTGCCGCAACGCAGCAAGGTCAACGTGGGCGCGATCTATCGCCTGACGGACTGGGCAGATATCAATGCCAGCTATGAACGCGGCAACACCTTTATGTTCGGCTTTACCATCCGAACTAATTTCAACGATATGCATCAGGATCATATCGACAGTCCGAAGCCTGCTTACCAGCCGAATCCGCAGCCTAAACTGCTGGAGACCACGGTCACCGGTAGCCAGCTGTCTGAACTGAAGTCTAACGCTGGCCTGGCAGGGCCAAAAATTCAGACCAAGGGCAGCACGTTATACGTCTCGGGCGAGCAAACCAAATACCGCGATACACGCGAAGGCGTGGATCGCGCAAATCGTATCATCATGAATAATCTGCCGGACGGTATTGAAACCATTAACGTGACGGAGTCGCGTTACAATATGCCGCAAGTCACCACGGAAACCTCTGTTGCCAGCCTGCGCAATGAACTGGGGGGTTATCCGTTAGGGCATGAGCAGCCGTTACAACAGGTCCGCAAAAATCCTGTTGATCCGGACCCAACTGAGCAGGGCATGTTTATTCGTAAAGAGCGCCTGAGTTACAGCCTGTCGCCGGTACTGAACCAGTCGGTGGGCGGCCCGGAAAGTTTCTATCTGTACCAGGTCGGCGTGATGGGCAACGTCGATTACTGGCTTACCGATCATTTTCTGGTCGGCGGTAGCCTGTTTGCTAACGTGGCGAATAACTACAACAAGTTTAACTACAACGGCGCGCCTGCGGATTCAACGCTGCCGCGCGTGCGTACGCACATTCGCGACTACGTTGAGAACAATGTTTACGTCAACGATCTGCAAGCCAACTACATGGATTATCTGGGCAATGGCTTCTATGGTCAGGTTTATGGCGGCTATCTGGAAACCATGTATGGCGGCGTAGGTGGGGAAGTGCTCTATCGTCCGGTTGACAGCAACTGGGCCGTTGGGGTGGACGCCAACTATGTGCGTCAGCGTGACTGGGATGACATGATGAGATTCACCCGTTACGAGGCACCTACCGGTAACCTCACGGGCTACTGGCGTCCCTGGTTTATGCAGGATGTCCTGGTCAAAGCCAGCGTCGGGCAGTATCTGGCGAAGGATAAAGGCGTCACCATTGATGTGTCCAAACGCTTCGACAGTGGCGTGATGGTGGGCGTTTATGCCACTAAAACCAACGTGTCATCGCAGCAGTATGGTGAAGGCGACTTTACCAAAGGCTTCTACATCTCTGTTCCAATGGATCTGTTTACCGTTACGCCAACCCGTGGCCGTGCGCAGATTAACTGGGTGCCGCTCACCCGTGACGGTGGTCAGATGCTGGGACGTAAGTACCAGCTGTACGATATGACCTCGGACCGTGACGCCCGGTTTAACTAACAAAAAGGCAGCCTTTTGGCTGCCTTGCTTTTTTAGTCTGCGTCGTAACCCAGGTTGGGCGCCAGCCAGCGTTCCACTTCGCTGACGGACATGCCTTTGCGTGCCGCATAGTCTTCAACCTGATCGCGCTGAATTTGCGCCACGGCGAAGTAGCGGCTGTCAGGGTGACTGAAATACCAGCCTGACACCGAAGCGCCTGGCCACATGGCAAAAGACTCCGTGAGTTTCATGCAGGTATGGGTTTCCACATCCAGCAGCGCCCAAATAGCCGCTTTCTCGGTATGTTCCGGGCAGGCGGGATAACCCGGAGCCGGACGAATCCCCTGATAATTCTCGCGGATCAGTGCCTCATTGCTCAGGCTTTCGTCGGGGGCAAACCCCCAAATCGTTTTACGCACCTGTTCGTGCAGATATTCTGCGAAGGCTTCGGCTAAGCGGTCAGCAATGGCTTTGACCATAATCTTGTTATAGTCGTCGTGTTGCTTATCGTAAGCCTCAGCCAGCACATCCTCCTCCAGGCCGCCCGTAACCGCAAAGGCACCCAGGTAATCTGCTTTACCGCTGGTTTTCGGTGCCACGAAATCGGCCAGGCAGTAATTGGCAAAATCTGTTTTTTCCGTTTGCTGCCGCAGATGATGGCTGACATTCAGTACAGTATCGCGCTGCTCATCGGTGAAGATATGGATATCGTCACCCACGCGGTTAGCCGGGAATATGCCCACCACGCCGCGTGGCGTCAGCGCCTTTTCTGCACTCAGCTTATCCAGCATGGCGTTGGCATCGGCAAACAGCCGTTTCGCTTCATCGCCCACTACCTCATCTTCAAGGATGCGCGGGTATTTACCTGCCAGCGACCAGGTCATAAAGAACGGCGTCCAGTCAATGTAATTGCGCAGCACATCAATGTCGGCTTCCACGCGCCTCACGCCCCTGTGCTTCGCCACCGGTGGTGTATAACTCTCCCAGTCAATTTTCGTGGCATTATCGCGCGCCACGCTGAGTGACACCGGCGGTGTGCGGGGTTTTTTACGCGCATGCTGAATCCGCACGGTTTCATATTCTTTTCGCGTACGGGCGACAAAGTCATCCCTGAGCGTGTCGGAGAGCAGGGATGACACAACACCGACCGTGCGCGAAGCGTTTTGCACATACACGGTGGGCCCACTGTAGTTCTGTTCGATTTTCACCGCCGTATGGGCTTTAGAGGTGGTTGCGCCACCAATTAACAACGGCAGCGTGAAGCCCTGACGCTCCATCTCTTTCGCCATGTTGACCATTTCATCCAGCGAGGGCGTAATTAAGCCAGAAAGACCAATGATGTCAGCATTCACTTCACGCGCGGTTTTCAGGATTTTCTCGCCTGGCACCATCACGCCGAGATCGATAATTTCATAGTTATTGCACTGTAACACCACGCCAACGATGTTTTTGCCGATGTCGTGGACGTCACCTTTTACCGTCGCCAGCACAATCTTGCCGTTACTGCGCCCGTCTTCTTTACTGGCCTGAATATAGGGTTCCAGCCAGGCGACGGCCTGCTTCATCACGCGGGCAGATTTGACGACCTGCGGCAGGAACATTTTGCCTTCACCAAACAGATCGCCGACCACATTCATACCGGACATCAGCGGCCCTTCAATCACGTCAATCGGACGTGCGGCCAGCTGACGGGCTTCTTCCGTGTCCAGCTCAATAAATTCCGTGATGCCTTTTACCAGCGAGTATTCCAGCCTTTTCACCACGTCCCAGCCGCGCCATTCGGCTTGCTGTTTTTCATCCGCACCGTCACTTTTACTGCTGCGATATTTTTCCGCCAGCGCCAGTAACCGTTCGGTGCCGTCGGCACGTCGGTTAAGCACCACGTCCTCAACCGCCTCACGCAGTTCGTCGGACAGGTCGTCATAAATGGCTAGCTGTCCGGCGTTAACGATCCCCATGTCCATACCGTTACGAATGGCGTAGTAGAGAAATACCGCGTGAATCGCCTCACGTACCGGATCGTTGCCCCGGAAAGAGAACGAGACGTTAGACACACCGCCCGAGATCATGGCATGAGGCAGCTCGCGCTTGATGTCTTCGCACGCCCCGATAAAATCCATCGCGTAGTTGTTATGCTCTTCAATACCGGTCGCAACGGCAAAAATATTGGGATCGAAAATGATGTCTTCCGGCGGGAAACCCACCTGTTGCGTCAGGATCTGGTAGGCGCGACGGCAGATCTCAATCTTCCGATCACGGGTATCGGCCTGTCCCACTTCATCAAATGCCATCACCACCATGGCAGCCCCGTAGCGGCGGACAAGCCGGGCATGATGGATAAATGCGGCTTCGCCCTCTTTCATTGAGACAGAGTTAACGATGCCTTTTCCCTGTATGCACTGCAGCCCCTTTTCGATGACCGCCCATTTTGAGGAGTCGATCATAATGGGCACGCGGGCAATATCGGGTTCACCGGCAATCAGATTGAGGAAACGCACCATCGCCGCTTCTGCGTCCAGCATTCCTTCATCCATGTTGATATCAATAATCTGGGCACCGCTCTCAACCTGCTGTAACGCGACTTCCAGCGCCTCGTTGTATTTATCTTCTTTTATCAGGCGTTTAAACCTGGCGGAGCCGGTAACGTTGGTACGTTCGCCCACGTTCACAAACAGCGACCCGGCGCTGATATTCAGTGGTTCAAGACCCGAGAGTCGGCAGGCAACCGGCAACGTGGGACGCTTACGCGGCGCAACGCCTTCTACCGCCGCCGCCATCGCGGCGATGTGCTGTGGCGTCGTGCCACAGCAGCCGCCAATAATATTCAGAAAGCCAGCGTTGGCCCATTCGCCAATCTGCTGTGCCATTACGTCTGCGTCGAGATCGTATTCACCAAAGGCGTTGGGCAAACCGGCATTGGGATGAGCCGTGACATAGCCTTCCGCGATGCGCGACAGTTCGGCGACATACTGGCGTAATTCATCCGGGCCCAGCGCGCAGTTCAGGCCAAAGGATAAAGGCTCAGCGTGGCGCAACGCATTATAAAAGGCTTCGGTAGTTTGTCCGGAAAGCGTGCGGCCTGAAGCATCGGTGATGGTTCCGGAGATCATCAACGGCAGCGCCACGCCCAGGGCTTCCATTTCCGTTTTGACTGCAAAGATGGCCGCTTTGGCGTTGAGCGTATCGAACACTGTTTCAATCATAATGATGTGACAACCGCCTTCCACCAGCGCCCGAGTGGATTCACGGTAGGCGTCCACCAACTGATTAAAGGTGACATTACGGAAAGCAGGATCGTTAACATCAGGTGAGATCGAACAGGTGCGGTTAGTTGGGCCGAGTACACCTGCCACGTAGCGCGGTTTATCTGGCGTTTTCGCCGTCCACGCATCTGCACTGGCGCGTGCCAGCTTCGCGGCCGCGAAGTTGATTTCCGCCGACAGGGCTTCCATTTGGTAGTCCGCCATCGCAATGGGGGTGGCGTTAAAGGTATTGGTTTCCAGAATGTCAGCACCGGCGGCCAGATACGCTTCATGGATCTCGCGGATCACCTCTGGCTTCGTTAACACCAGCAGATCGTTATTGCCTTTGAGATCGCAGGGCCAGTCAGCAAAACGGCTGCCACGAAAATCGTGCTCGTCCAGTTTATAGCTCTGGATCATGGTGCCCATGCCACCGTCTAATAGCATAATGCGTTGGGCAAGTTGCTGATGCAGCGCGTCGGTTAGATTGCTCACTGTTGTCTCATCCACGTCAATCCGCTGGTGAAATACCAGCCAGTCATTCTTGCATAAGGTCGTTATGGCTCAAAGTAACCTTAGTTGAGATTTTCAGCAGAAGCCGCTATCAGGTCTGACCAGCGCGTCAGCGTTTGCAATTGATGAGATTAAAACGAAAATGGTTTCCACTATGTGAAAAGGAGAGACAATATGGCAACGCCTGTCCCCGCAAAGCGCGGTAAAAAACCCCGTGGCACCCCTGCCCCATCAGCGCCCGTGGGCGGTCAGGTTCAGTCACTGACCCGGGGATTAACGCTGTTGGCGTTAATCGCCAATTCACATGGCAGCGTAGCCCTGACCGAACTGGCACAACAGGCGGGCCTGCCTAATTCCACCACCCACCGCTTGCTGACCACGATGCAACAGCAGGGTTTCGTGCGGCAGGAAGGCGATTTGGGCTACTGGACCATTGGCGCACAGGCATTTGTCATCGGCAGCAGTTTTTTGCAGAGCCGGAACCTGCTGGCGTTGGTCCACCCGGTGCTACGCACGCTGATGGAACATTCCGGTGAAACAGTCAACCTGGCGGTGCTGGATCTTAGCGATTTTCAGGCCGTTATTATCGATCAGGTGCAGTGCACGCAACTGATGCGCATGTCCGCGCCGATCGGCGGTAAACTGCCGATGCATGCATCGGGAGCCGGTAAGGCTTTTCTGGCCCATCTCAGCGACGAACAGGTCACCGCGCTGCTGCATCAGAAAGGCTTACATTACTACACGCCAAAGACACTGATGTCGCCACAAAGCCTGAAAACGAACCTGGCCCAGATTCGCACGCGGGGGTTTTCTTTCGATGATGAAGAACATGCCCTCGGTTTGCGTTGTGTGGCTGCTCCCCTTTATGACGAACATGGCGAACCTTTCGCTGCACTTTCGATTTCAGGCCCTATCGCCCGCATGACTGACGATCGCATTACCGAACTGGGTGCGCTGGTCATCCGTGAAGCGCGTCAGGTGACGCTGGCCTACAGTGGTCGCTAAGTCACGGCTGACCGCCCGATAGCACTGGCGCAGCCGCCCTCATACGTTATAAACCCCGGTCTCTATCAGCAACAGCCTGTACCCGAGCCACCTGCGGGCTGGCCAGCGCCTCAAAAAGAGGCGCCAGCCGTCAGCGCCTTCCCGTCACCGCGCCTGTAACCCTTTATACACGGCATCGCGCAGCATGATCGGGAACTGACCATTGACCCCTTCCGGTGTCGTGTTTGTCATGGCGACCACGCACAATTCGTTTTTGCGATCGACGAACCAGGTGTGGCCGTAAGCACCACTCCACGAGAGCGTACCTGCTGACTGAGGCGATCTGGCCGCATCAGGGTCCACCAGCAATGCCCATCCCACGCCAAATCCCCATCCTGGCCCCTGGGTCGCATATTTCGCCGCCACCTGTTCCTGCGTCATATAGTCAAAACTGTCTTGTGAGATGAGTGGCGATCCCTGACGCCGGAGGGTTTCCAGCAATTGCATAAAGTCTGGTGCCGTCCCTGCCATGCCACCCCCACCGCAGGGCCAGGCGTCGGGTTTAAGAATACGATCAGGGCAGAAAATAGCGGCACCTTCACCGAAAGGTATCCGCTGGTTATCACTCATCGCCGTGGGCGCCGGACTGTCGTCGGTATACACCGTGGTTAAACGCTCCCTGTCCCTGACGCTAAACAGCGTATCTTTCATCCCGAGTGGGGTTGTTACGTGATGACTCACCAGCTCCGGTAAGCTTTTTCCCGTCGCCCGCACCATGATTTCGCCCAGGACATCAATGCCCAAAGAATAACGCCAGCCGGTTCCGGGCCTGAACTGTAACCGGGTGCCTGCAAGGCGCTGCAGATTCTCCTCGAGGGTCAATCCCGGTTGGTAATCGATCCCGTCAGACACATTCAGCGTGTGGTAAAGAGAATCCGCCGGAGCGGAATAGCGGTAGCGTAAACCGGAGGTGTGGCTCAGAAGGTGCCGCACCAGGATGGTCGCAGGCTGACCGTCTTCCAGACAGGGACGAAAATCGGGAAGCCAGCGGGTAATATCGTCATCAAGACGCATGTCGCCTTGTTCAATCAGGCGCATTGCCGTCAGGCTCACTATGGGCTTAGTCAGTGAGGCAAGGCGGAAAATGGCGTCCGGCGTCATGCTTTTCTTTTGCTCTCGGTCAGCCAGCCCTGCCGCCCGCTGATAAATTAATTCGCCCGCTTTTGCCACCATCACCGTGCACCCAACAACACGCTGTATATCTATTGCATAATCAATAGCCGCATCTATTGCGGCTTCAAGCTTCGCAGAGTATTTAACCAGTCCTGATGTAAAATAAAGCATTATCGATTCCTTGAATAAATTGGAAAAATGAAAGGCATTATCGTTATGCATTCTTTGCATTACGCATTAAATTCACTTTATATATATTTTATTAACCATCCTACTTAACAATCACTCCAAATAATAAACACACTAAATAACATCCGCCTGTCGCAAAAAACACCTCACTTATTTAATTGGTCAACCAAAAATTGAATTTAAGTCTAACTGATGGACATCCAGGGGATTTGTGATCAACCTCTTTTTTTTAAAAGAGCAGAGTGATTACTATTCCCTCGCACCACTTTTATAAAAACAGACTGATAAACAATAAAAACAAACTGACTTCTTATCTCTACCGCGCTTAATACTGGTCAACCAAAATAAACCAAACATTAATACACAGCTTGCTTTACTTATTTAAAACAGCCAGATCAGAAAATAATAAAAACAACAAAGGAGGATCATCATTTAAACAAAACTCCGATTAAACATAACTATTTATCTAATTAAAAACCAAACAGAAAATATTTCTTCATCTTCACGAACGCATAACCACCGGAAGATGTTTTATGACTGTCACACTGAGTTAATCAAGGGAAAACCATGATGACAACAACAATACCGCCACGCAGGAAGGTGGGGACGGGCACCGCAATAGGCTATGGCATTACCGATATTTTTGGCGGCGGCTCCATGGCGCTAATCGGTACATGGCTACTGTTTTTCTATACGACGTTTTGTGGACTTTCCATGCTGGAGGCGAGCTCGATTTTTGCTATTGCCCGCATCATTGACGCCATTCTCAGCCCAATAATGGGCTATATCACCGATAAATTTGGCAGCACCCGATTGGGTAAACGTTTTGGTCGACGCCGCTTCTTTCTGCTGATCAGCGCCCCGATGATGTTTATCTATGCGCTGGTCTGGGTCAGTGATATGGGCTACTGGTACTATCTTGGCACCTATCTCGCCGTCGAGTTACTGGTGGCTATGGTGCTGGTGCCCTGGGAAACCCTGGCGGCAGAGATGACCAATGATTTTGGTGAGCGAACCCGGATGGCGGCAGTCCGTCTGACGTTTTCGCAGGTGGGTGTGTTTCTCACCGCCTCAGTACCGGGCATTATGATCCAGTATTTGGGCCAGGATTCAGCGCTGACCTTTACCTATACCGGCATCCTGTTTTCAGGTCTGTTTTTTATTGTGGTGCTGATCACCTGGTACTGTACCTGGGAATCAAAAGATATGAATCCCGAAGCGTTTGAGCGGCTCAATTCTGGGCCGGGTATTGGGCTTTTAGCTCACCTGAAAAATATGTTCATCGAGCTGGCCACGACGTTCAAGATAAAAATATTCAGACAGCACCTGATTATCTATATTTCATCATTCACGGCACTGGATATTTTCATTGCGGTTTTTGTTTATTTCGTGGTTTATGGTCTGAACCTGGATGCGGCAAACGCATCCGCCTACCTTTCGATTGCCACCTCCGTTTCCATTCCCGCAACGCTGCTTTTTATGTTTATGCTGGACAAGCTGAATATCCGGCCCGCGCTTGCTATGCGTATTTCTTATCTGTGTGTTTTTGTTGTACTGGGCTATCTCATTTTGATGTATATCGGCCATAGCGCGGTTTCTTCATGGTGGCTGACCACACTGGTCTTTGTTCTGTTGGGCTTTGGTCGCGCGGGACTTTATTTTATCCCCTGGAATATTTACAGCTTTATTCCTGATGTGGATGAAATGGTCACGCGTCAGCGGCGTGAAGGTGTTTTTGCCGGTGTCATGACGCTGATGCGTAAAAGTACCGTCGCCATCGCCATTATGGCGGTCGGTACCGTACTGGAACACAGTAATTTCGTTAAAGGCCAGCTAATCCAGCCTGAAAGTGCTCTGAATGCGATTACCGGCCTGCTGGTCTTTGGCACCGGCGGTTTATTACTCATCAGCTTATATATGACCTTCAAATTTAAGCTCACCCGCGAAACACATCGGGTTCTGGTGAAAGAAATTGATCGTCTGAAGGCGGGCGGGAATAAAGCCGACTGTACACCCGAGACTAAAGTCGTGGTGAAGGCCCTGACCGGCTATGACTATGATCAGGTGTGGCAGCAGGAGAATAACGCGCGTCCTTAATTCAACCAGGCCTGTTTTACAGTGGGTTGCCCGTTACGCATGGCTTATCCAACCGGATAGCAGCCCACTCTGCCTTCGCCTGAATGTCATGAAAAAAATAATAAATACGCTATGGGTTCCTTTATGAAAACACACTTTTTTCGCTACATGGCTATCGCGTTGCTGCTTTGCCCCGCGCTGCCGTACGCCGCCGCCATTAATGACAATGAAGACAGTTTAAGAATTCGTTTAAAAAATGATTTTAGACGGGCAGATAAGCCCAGTGCTGGCACGGGGCGTGATATTTACGCCTGGGTACAAGGCGGACTTATTGACGTGAATACCCGCTACTACGCTGACTTTATCGGCGTTAGCGCAGGTGCGTACTATGTTTACAAGCTGGGCGCCAAAGACAGCTGGAGCACGCGCTACTATCTGGACGGGCACGACAGTTTTGGTGTGGCTATCGGCGCACTCAAACTTAAACCCGCTGATAATCTTTACTTAACCCTGGGCCGATTTGGGACTGACTATGGTTACGGTAGTTTGCCGTACCGCATCCCATTGATTGCCGATAATTCGTCGCGCACGATACAGACCCTTTCTGAAGGTGTGCTGGCCCGCTTTGAGGCAACAGAAAACCTGACGTTGTGGTCAATGTGGCGTAAGCGCGCCTTTTACTATGTTGATTCGGCTACCGGTATACGTGATGAAGGGGTGATTGACACCGCAACGGGCAACTATTATCCCCGTCGGGCGCGCACTTATCTGGCCGGTTCCTGGCACGATGCCTCTTCACGCTATTCGGTTGGTGCCTCTTACCAGCCAGATGTTTCAACGCAGATCCAAAGCATTTTCGAAAAAACCCACACCTTTGATGATAATCGCTCGCTGAAATGGGAGTTGATGGGGTTTTACGGTCAGGTTGAGGGAATGAGTAAACCCCTCAGCTACCATCATGACACCGCGCTGGTTTCAGGTCGTTTAACCTACTCGTTTGACAATGCGCGCCTGTTTGGCGCTATCGGTAAACTGACGCATGACATTGATGGTCGCATTATTTATACCGACATCGGTTATCCCGATTCACTGAGTATCGATCGCAATAAAGAAAACATGCTGTCGGTTCAGCTTGGCGGGCAATATTTCTTTAACCAGAACCTCGGTGTGATGCTGGGGCCGGTGATCACCCGAGGTTATGAAGACAAGCAGCGCCATACCAGGATCAAAGGGCTGGGGCTGATGGGCGGCGTGATGTACAACGTCACAGAGGGATCGTTCAAAGGACTCAACATGTATGTGGCGGCTGACCGCGCCAGAGAGAAACGGCCTGGCAGCGCACTGGGTGACACACTCTATTACTGGGATGTGAAAGCCGGCATACAATACGACTTTATGCTTAAGTGACCGTTTCCCCTTGCACGTCACAAAGATGTTTCAAAAGCGGCACTTGTTAGCGCCGCTTTTTAATGATTATTTAAATACTTGTTACGCAAAGAATAAATCCCCTACCCATCTGGTTGACCTGTTTATCCTGTCGTGCGTAGAACCCTGTTGCCGCAGGATTTAGGTGGTATAGTTTTTGCCGGTAGCGCGTGTCCGACAGGAGCATCATCATGAAATCTGCCTCTCAACAGAGGCCCTATCAGCAGGTGGCTGCAAAAATTCGGCAGCTTGTTCTGGAAACCCCTTACCGCTGTGGTCAGCGTTTGCCGCCAGAGCGCGAAATGGCTGAGAGGCTTGACGTCAGCCGGACCGTGGTGCGCGAAGCCTTAATTATGCTGGAAATAGAGGGGCTGATTGAAGTCAGACGCGGTGCGGGTATTTACGTCGTTGAGTCTCAAACGCCGCTGCACATGAACAATGTGAACACCGGCTTTTGCAATGATGCGGGCCCGTTTGAGCAGCTCCAGGCACGGCAGCTGCTGGAAAGTAATATCGCCGAGTTTGCTGCACTTCAGGCCACCCGCCAGGATATCATCAAGATGCGCCAGGCCCTGCTGTTAGAAGAGCGCGAACTGGTCTCCTGCTCGCTGGAAAACTCAGAGAGCGGTGACATGCATTTCCATCTTGCCATCGCCGAAGCGACGCATAACAGCATGCTGGTCGAACTGTTTCGTCAGTCATGGCAGTGGCGTGAAAATAATCCCATGTGGATTCAATTGCATAGCCACCTTGGTGATACGCTTTATCGCAAAGCATGGTTAGTGGATCACCGGCAAATTCTTGCTGCACTCATCAAAAAAGATGCTCGCGCTGCCAAGCGGGCAATGTGGCAACATCTGGAAAATGTTAAACAGCGCCTGCTGGAGTTTTCCAATGTGGATGACCTCGACTTTGATGGTTACCTGTTTGACTCATGGCCGCTGGCAAATACTGACGCCTGAACGCCTGTCACGGCAGGCACACCGGGCGGCAACGCGCTGCCGTAACGGATGCTGAAACGCTGAGCATGTTGCCAGGCCATCACATCCTCAATATGTCCCTGGGCGATACGCTGCTGTTGCGCGCGCCACCAGCCCGCCTCAAAAATTTCCGGATGCCGCTTTTGTAGCAGCGCACCTGTCGCTGGCTCGCTGCATAATGCATAACGGAAGGTTTCAGGAAAAACGTCATCCGGCCCCACGCTGTACCAGGGTTCTGCACAGAGTTCATCTTCTTCATAACGCGCCTGTGGCACATCGCGAAAAGTGAGTTCGTGCATAGGCCGGATTTCATCATAATCATAAAACACGACGCGCCCATGTCGGGTGATACCAAAATTTTTAAACAGCATATCGCCGGGGAAAATGTTGGCGGCAGCCAGCTGCTTGATCGCATTGCCGTACTCTTCAATGGCATGCTGGCGCTGGCTTTCACTGGCCTGCGCCAGATAGAGATTAAGCGGCTGCATACGGCGCTCCAGCCAGAGATGACTGATGATCAGGCGATCGCCTTCGATGCGTAGTTTCCCGGAAATGGTCTGTTGGAACTCCAGCAGCAGCGCCGGCGCAATGCGCGCGAGCGGCAGCGCAAACTGTTCGAAAGCCTGTGTATCGGCCATGCGTCCCACACGGTCATGCTCTTTGACCTGTTGATAGCAGGCCCTCACCTGCATTTCGGTGACCTCTTTTTGCGGGGCGAACCGATCTTTGATGACTTTAAATACCCGGTCAAAGCCCGGTAATGTGAAGACCAGCATCACCATGCCACGTATGCCCGGTGCAATCTCAAACGCGGCGTCGGATTGCGCCAGCGCCTGCAGATATTCACGGTAGCTTTCCGTCTTGCCATGCTTCTGGCAACCGATGGCCATGTAACGTTCTGCCAGCGTTTTCCCTGGCAATATGGGCTTGAGCCAGGCCACCAGCGCCGCAGGTAGCGGGGCGTAAACCATAAAATAGGCGCGGGCAAAGCCAAACACGATGCTGGCATCGTTCACGTCCGTCAGGCAAGTATCAATCCACAGCTCGCCCTTATCGCTACGTTGAATCGGCAACAGACAGGGGAAAATACCGTCTGGCAGATGCAGCCGGGCAACAATCCAGGCCGTTTTATTACGAAAAAACAGTTCACTGCAAACGTCCAGCCAGCCATTATCCAACTGTGATGCGGAAAATTGCTCATGCAAATGCCGTAAAATCCACGCTTCATCGCGCTCCCGATCCTGCCATGGCAACGTTAACGGCACGTCGCGCAGTACCTGATCGAGCAGCACTTGCCAGCCCTGATGTGGCAGATAGGTTCGCGCCAGCGGGCGCGCAGAGTGCGTGGGTGCCGAGGCCGGCTGTGAGCTGAAAATGAACAGACGTTCCGGCTGCAGCGCGTGATGTCCATGCAACCGGCAGTAAACCGAATTAAAGAAGCTCTCGGCAATTTCATAGCGCGGATAGTCAGGTAACAAGGTTTCATAATGGCTTTTGATCGCCAGCCAAAATGCATCGTCCCAGTGTGCCGCCCCGTTCAGTGCCCGTAGCTGATCGGCGACCAGAGCTACGTGATGATCATAAAGATGAATACGCGCCTTCATCGCCTGCTGTACCGCTTGCCATTCGGCCTGTTCAAAACGCTGTTGTGCGCCCGCAGTAATGTCGAGAAAACGGCCATACTGCGCGTCGAACCCCTGCAGAATGGTATGCGCAATCAGTGATTCGCGTGGCGGCATGATTCCCTCCTGAAAAAGCCCGCCCGTTAATACCGGGCGGGAAAGACACAGACTCAACTCAAAACTGGTGTTCCTCGGTGGAGCCTGTCAGGGCCGTCACCGACGACTTACCGCCCTGAATCGTAGTGGTCACCCGATCGAAATAGCCGGTACCAACCTCTTGCTGATGCGAGGAGAAGCTGTAACCCCGTTCGCGGGCAGCAAACTCCGGCTGCTGTACTTTTTCCACATAGTGACGCATGCCTTCGCCCTGGGCGTAAGCGTGCGCAAGATCGAACATGTTGAACCACATGCTGTGAATACCGGCCAGCGTAATGAACTGGAAGCGATAACCCATGTCACTGAGCGCCTGCTGAAAAGCTGCGATGGTTTTATCATCGAGATTCTTTTTCCAGTTAAACGAGGGCGAACAGTTGTAAGCCAGTAGCTTGCCTGGATAGCGGGCGTGGATAGCATCGGCAAAACGCTGGGCCATTGCCAAATCTGGCGTGGCGGTTTCGCACCACAAGACATCGGCATAAGGGGCATAAGCCAGCCCCCGGCTTATGGCCTGCTCAATACCGGCGTTGGTACGGAAAAAACCTTCCGCCGTGCGGTCGCCGCGGATAAACGGCCGATCGTATTCATCACAGTCAGAGGTAATCAGATCGGCGGCATCCGCATCGGTGCGCGCCAGCAGAATAGTGGGCACGCCCATCACATCGGCGGCCAGGCGCGCCGCCACCAGTTTCTGCACGGCTTCCTGGGTTGGCACCAACACCTTTCCGCCCATATGGCCGCATTTCTTCACGGCCGCCAGTTGGTCCTCAAAGTGCACGGCCGCCGCGCCTGCGCTGATCATTGACTTCATCAACTCAAACGCATTCAGCACGCCACCAAAACCGGCTTCTGCATCGGCCACGATGGGCAGAAAATAGTCGACAAAGCGGCTGTCCCCCGGTTCGATACCGTTGGCCCACTGAATCTGGTCGGCACGCTGGAACGTCTGGTTAATGCGGGTGACCACCTCAGGCACAGAGTTAACCGGATAGAGCGACTGATCGGGATACATCTGCCCTGCCACGTTGGCATCGGCAGCGACCTGCCAGCCAGAGAGGTATATCGCTTCTATACCGGCTTTTGCCTGTTGCAACGCCTGACCGCCTGTGAGTGCCCCCAGACTGTTGATATAGCCTTTTCTGGCATCACCGTTGAGCAGCGACCAGAGTTTCACCGCCCCGCGCTCTGCCAGAGTGCAGGCTGGCAGAACCGAACCGCGTAGATTAACGACTTCTTCTGCGCTGTAGGGGCGGGTAATGCCCTGCCAGCGCGTGTCCTGCCAGTATTTTTCGAGTTGCTGGATGTGTTGAGTACGTGTCATGGCAACGGCTCCTTGAGTCAGGGAAGCAGGCGGTAGCCTGGCAGAGTAAGAAAAGAAACCAGTTCGTCCTGGGTTGTGATCTGCGCCATCAAGCGTGCCGCTTCCTCATAACGACCTGAACTGAAAGACTTATCACCCAGATGCATCTGTAACGTTTGCAACTCATCATTCAGTAGCTGCTGAAACAGTTCCGCCGTCACTGGCTGTCCATCCTGCAGGGATTTATGGTGGCGTATCCATTGCCAGATAGAGGTACGGGCAATTTCTGCGGTTGCGGCATCTTCCATCAGGCCATCAATGGGGACACAACCATTGCCGCTAATCCAGGCTTCCAGATACTGCAACGCCACCCGAATATTGGCGCGCATGCCCGCTTCCGTTCGATAGCCTTCACAGGGTGCCAGAAGCTGTTCAGCCGTTATCGGACTGTCATCCTGCCGCAGAATGTTGAGCTGATTGGGGCGTTCACCCAGTACATGGTTGAACACTGACATCGCCGTGTCTGCCAGGCCGGGATGCGCGATCCAGGTGCCGTCATGTCCGTTGTTGGCTTCACGCTGTTTATCTTCTGTAACGCGCTGCAGTACCCATTCATTTCGCGCGCTGTCTTTGCTGGGAATGAGCGCTGACATGCCGCCCATGGCGAAAGCGCCACGTCGATGACAGGTTCGGATCAGTAATCGTGAGTAAGCATCCAGAAATGGCTGAGCCATGGTTACAGACTGGCGATCGGGCAGAACCCGATCCGCATGTTCGCGCAGCGTTTTGATATAGCTGAAAATATAATCCCAGCGGCCGCAGTTCAGTCCCACGATATGATCCCGCAGATTCCACAGGATCTCATCCATCTGGAAAACAGCCGGTAGCGTTTCGATCAACACGGTGGCTTTGATGGTACCGCGCGCCAGATCAAAACGATCCTCGGCAAAGCTGAAAATGTCCCGCCACCACGCCACCTCCTGCCAGCTCTCGGTTTTTGGCAGGTAAAAATAGGGGCCACTGCCTTTTGCCAGTAAGGCTTTGACGTTATGAAAAAAGTAGAGTGCGAAGTCAAACAGACCGCCGGGAATCGCATTGCCCTGCCAGCTAACATGTTTTTCAGACAGATGCAGGCCACGAACCCGACACATCAATACCGCAGGATCGGCTCGTAGCTGATAGATTTTGCCGTTATCGCTGGTATAACGCAGCGTGCCGGCAACGGCTTCGCGTAGGGTTTGCTGCCCATCAACCAGTTTTTCCCAGGTGGGTGCCAGGGAGTCCTCAAAATCTGCCATAAACACGTTTACGTTGGCATTCAGGGCGTTAATCACCATTTTGCGATCGGGCGGGCCGGTGATCTCCACTCGACGATCCTGTAAATCGGTCGGGATGCCGCGGATGGCCCATTCACGATCCCTTATGGAAACAGTTTCCATATCGAAACCCGGTAGCTGGCCGGAATCATACTGCTTCTGCCTTACCTGACGTGCGGTTAACAGCGCCTCACGCTGTGGCGCAAAACGCGTCACCAGCGCCTGTAAGAAAGCGATGGCATCTGCGGTAAGCAGCTGTTTTTCAGCATCATTAAAGGGCTTGCTGAACAGTAATTCACTGTTGATAACGGAGTCTGTCATGTTTGCTCTCTCCTGTTTTCAGGCGGATCAAAACGGGTGATCCGCATATAGGGTAATTATTGAGCTACAGGATCAGAGCATATTCATTTTAATTTTAAAATCAAAAACTATTTCCATTTTTAATAAAAAAACAGCTTATCATCATGATTAATAAATGATTTATTTTATTTTTTAACAGGTAATACTTTTCACTAAAGTTTTACAGACGAAAAAAAACCGTGCTGCCAGCGGCTAACACGGTTCAGTTGTGGCTAAAAAAGAATTATTCCAGCGTGGGATTCATATGGCGCAGATCAAACGGCGTAATCTGGTAGACGTAATAATTCAGCCAGTTTGAAAACAGCAGGTTTCCATGGCTACGCCAGGTGGCGCGCGGTGTAAGCTGGGGATTATCCTGTGGGAAATAGTTATAGGGTACTTCAGGATTCAGCCCGGCTTCATAGTCGCGTTGAAACTCTCCCGCCAGCGTCAGTGCATCGTACTCCGGGTGCCCGGTCACAAACGCCAGCCTTTTGTCTTTGCTCGCCATAAGGTAGGCACCGGTTTGTTCCGATTCAGCAAATAATTCGAGGTCAGTGTAATCCGTGATTAACTGGGTAGGGAAATCGGCATAACGGGAATGAGGCGCCAGAAAATTATCATCAAAACCCCGGGTCAGTAATGAGTGGGGATGCAGTATCTGATGTTCAAAGACGCCTGCCAGTTTAGTCTGCCGGGTTTGTTTAGGAATGCCGTATAAAATGTTTAATGCCGCCTGCACCGCCCAACAGACAAACAGGGTTGAGGTGACATGGTTTTTAGCCCATTCCAGAACCTGTTTTATCTGCGGCCAGTACGCCACATCGTTAAATTCGACCAGCCCGAGCGGCGCACCTGTAACGATTAAGCCGTCGTAGTTATCGTGCTGGATATCGTTAAAGTTACAGTAGAAATTGTTGAGATGATCGCTGGGTGTATTGCGCGATTCCCGGCTGTCGATACGCAGCAGTTGAATATCAATCTGTAACGGAGAGTTTGAGAGCAACCGCAGAAACTGATTTTCAGTCTCAATTTTTTTCGGCATCAGATTAAGAACCAGCACTTTAAGCGGACGGATCTCCTGAACACTGGCACGTGACGACGTCATCACGAAGACGTTTTCGTTACGTAAAAAATTTACTGCCGGTAATTCATCGGGGACCCTGATTGGCATGGCTTAATCACCTCTCATAACCATATATACGTTTAGACATCCAGACAGCCAAAGATAACCAGTTAAACGCTAAATGTCGAGCCTGCATATCGACAGGTGAAAAAGTTTCAAGGCGCGGGGAGGCCTTCCCTTCAGCACAGGGTTTGAGGCGAACAGAAATTAAAGAGGCATTTTAAAACCGAGGGGCAGAAAACCGTGCTGCCGCAAAATACGTTGCGCCTCGTCGGAGCGCAGGAAGGCGGCAAGCGGCCTGGCGGCAGCTGACAGCGTGGCCCAGCCATACTTCGCCTGCACGTTGTAATCGGGAGGGATAGTCAGGACAAGGCATTGTGAATGAGGGTTCAGGCGGGGCGCATAGCTGGCGTAGCCGATAAAAAGGTCAGCACGTCCTGTATCGATTAACCACTTTGCCGCCAGTTCGCCATCTGGAACCGGCAAGCTGTCCGGGCCGCCCACCATCGCGATTGCTCTGCGCCTGAGAAAATCGCCGCAACCGGGATGGCGCTGTTCAATATTGTCGAACAGCTGCCAGGCATAATCACCGGAGGGATCACAATGTGGGGTTGAGATCGCCAGCCGTAAATCATTACGCCGCAGCAGCGACAGCCAGTCGTCCCCGGCCCGGACACAATCACGTTTCACCGTCAGGCAGAGCGTATTATTTGTAAAATGACCGGTATCTTGTGCAAGGCCTTGCAACAGCAACCTGGCAGGATGCTGCAGGTTGGCCGAAACAAACAGGTCGCACACGTCACCCTGCTCAATATGCTGGCGCAGTAAACCGGCAGGGCCATACTGCGTGTCTGCCATTAAGCCGGACTGGATGTTAAAGGCTGCGATTAGCGCCTTCCACACATCACGCAGGCTACCTGCTGCCAGAACGTGTAACGTTTTCATGGTACGAGGTCCGGTAAAAACGGTGATACCAGCGGTCAGCCTGCTGCTGCATATCAATGTCGCGAAATTTATCAGGATAGAGCTTCTTCGCCATCCACAGTTCACCTAAACCTATCGCTTCCGGCATCGGATAACCCCATGCCTTGGCATACTCAGGCATTAGCCATACCTGATGATGTTTCACTGCATCAAGGGTTCGCCAAAGCGGATTTTGCTGAATCTCCTGTACCACCTGTGGATAACGATGCTGAACGAAAATCACCTGTGGGTTCCATACTACCACCTGTTCCATACTGACCTGCCTGAAGCCCTGAATGGTCGAGGCTGCAACGTTTAGGGCACCTGCATGGGCCATCATCAGGCCGGTATATTTCCCTGCGCCATAGGTAGTGAGATCGGGATTGGCCATATAAGCGCGGACACGCTGCTGTTCAGGTCTGTTTTTGAGACGGTCAGTCACTATCTTTCGACCGGCAAATGCCGCTGAAAGTAATGCTCTGGCCTGTTGCTGCCTGTTCACCACCTCACCAATCAGCGTAATGCCTTCTTTGATACCCAGATCGTACGCCTGATCTTCGTTTTGCATATTGGGGTTAATCTCACCCTGCTGCCCGGCATCATCGTGACGCAACGAGATTGCCAGCACCGGAATGCCCAGCGCAGTGATTTGGTCAATCATCTCTTTCGGCGCATAGTTGGTAACAAATACCACCTGTGGATGCAGCGCGACCAGTTTTTCCAAATCCACGTGGGTCAAATCACCTAGCAGCGCTTTATGCGTCAGTTCAGGCACCAGGGTTGCGTAATCGTCCCCGAGCTGCTGTTTCCAGTTAGCGAGAATTCCCACGATTTTATCTGTCGCATTTAACTGCACGAGGAGATTGAGCGTTTGATGCTGAAGCACGACCACGCGATTAACCTGATCTGGAATCGTGACGGTACGGCCAATTTGATCGGTCACAACACGACTGGCGTAGCTGTTTGAGGCGGTCAACGTCAGCAGGCCAGCAAGGACCAGGCGAGTCAGTATTTTTTTCAATGAAGCGTCTCCAAAGCGTAATGCAATGGATTATATAGCGCTTATCTGCGGCAAGGTAGCCTGTTGATGCTCAACGCCTGGCACGTGTCGCAATGGAACAGTAGCGAACGGCTCAGCCTGCGGCCATTAAGCTCATCGGGAATTGGCGGATTGAGGATTGAGGCCAGAGAAGGAGAGGAGCAAGCCTGTTCAGCCTAAGTGATTTTACGGGCCAGGCTGAGCCTTTTGCCTGGATCATACTGGCGGCGAACATTGAGACATACTTATGCCCTTGGAAGGATCATGATGAACGGCATTCTCGTACCCAATTCAGATAACAGTTTGACCCGGTACGATTGAAGGCCAGACAGAATCGTTGTGTGAGTTGCATAAAACTGGCAGGAGAGTTTTGAGGTTTTTAGCCAACGCCTTTATCTGCCTGGCGTCGGAGGGCTATTACTTATTATTCGCCCTATTAACTAAAAAAGTCGGGCGGAAATTACACCTCATCTGTGTAATTCTATTATTTCAGTATTAAATCCCTACACATTTAACTCACTGATATTCTCTTTTACACTCTGACAATAATGCTATCAGCTTGATATTAATTAGAGCACACGGCGTTAATTTTAGAATGCATACATTTTGCTAACTTGATTTTAACGGAGCCATACAGACTCCTTCATCAACCGGAATTAAGGGGTAATGTTATGAAAATCAATAAAGTAACGTCAGCTGCGGCTGCTGTAGCCTTTTCACTGATGTCTTTTGGTTGTTTCGCACAAACTGTCTCTGCCACCTCATTAACGCTGGATGGCGCGGTTTCTAAAATCGCCCGACAGGCTAAACAACAAGGTGACCATTTTAAAGTTATCAGTGCAGACACGAATAATTACGCCCATGTAACGGCTGAATTATACAAATAATGCCAGCGCTAAATAAGCAAAAGGGCCAGCTGTTTTTATATAACGGATATCCGTTTTATAAAGCAGCTGGCCTTTTTTAGGTATTTTATCATTAAGTCTGCCTGTAATACCGCCGCACAGATTTCAACACTGGAAAGGGTTCTGAAGTGCGTCTTTCCAAAAGCCCCATCTGCCAATAAACGCAAATATAGCTGGAGCCTGTCTGGCTTGAGCCGGATAGCGCTGGCGACCTTTACTCATCCTGCCGTTTAGTCGACAACCATTCACGACCTTTATTGCTGTTGCGAGTTAATGCAGGGCGGCGCTGTGCTGGATCTAAAACACAGAGGGAATTTGGCGGGTGCGGGCAGGCATTCGCGGCGTTTGTTGTATCCGGATGATCAGGCGGTTCGCCGTCTTCGGTCAGGGCCGCAGGTACATGACGCCAGGTGCGGCATTCCATCCGGCTTTCTCACGCGCCGTTTTATCCCGGCCCGGCGGTTTGAATGACGCGGACGGCGCTCGCGCAGTCCCGGCCGCGCAGCATAACCGGCCTGACGCCCCGCTTTCCGCAGGTTACGGACGTAAAAAAGCCCTGAACTTTCGTTCAGGGCTTCTTCACTTGTTTGATGCCTGGCAGTTCCCTACTCTCGCATGGGGAGACCCCACACTACCATCGGCGCTACGGCGTTTCACTTCTGAGTTCGGCATGGGGTCAGGTGGGACCACCGCGCTACAGCCGCCAGGCAAATTCTTTGTGCACGAAACGACTCTTTTACGCCATGAACGCGTTGCATTCGCTCTGCCGCAACGGTCACATACTTCAGTATGCTCCCGCTGACGTCATCGCTCTGCGCCTTCTCATGCCGCAAAATCTGTCGTTTCCGCAAATTCTTTTCCGGTAAACAATGCTGAAAATTTAATCGTCTCTCAACCAAAACGCCTCTGGCGTTGTAAGGTTAAGCCTCACGGGTCATTAGTACCGGTAAGCTCAACGCATCGCTGCGCTTACACACCCGGCCTATCAACGTCGTCGTCTTCAACGTCCCTTCAGGACCCTTAAAGGGTCAGGGAGAACTCATCTCGGGGCAAGTTTCGTGCTTAGATGCTTTCAGCACTTATCTTTTCCGCACTTAGCTACCGGGCAGTGCCACTGGCGTGACAACCCGGACACCAGCGGTGCGTTCACTCCGGTCCTCTCGTACTAGGAGCAACCCCCCTCAATTCTCCAGCGCCCACGGCAGATAGGGACCGAACTGTCTCACGACGTTCTAAACCCAGCTCGCGTACCACTTTAAACGGCGAACAGCCGTACCCTTGGGACCTACTTCAGCCCCAGGATGTGATGAGCCGACATCGAGGTGCCAAACACCGCCGTCGATATGAACTCTTGGGCGGTATCAGCCTGTTATCCCCGGAGTACCTTTTATCCGTTGAGCGATGGCCCTTCCATTCAGAACCACCGGATCACTATGACCTGCTTTCGCACCTGCTCGAGCCGTCACTCTCGCAGTCAAGCTGGCTTATGCCATTGCACTAACCTCCTGATGTCCGACCAGGATTAGCCAACCTTCGTGCTCCTCCGTTACTCTTTAGGAGGAGACCGCCCCAGTCAAACTACCCACCAGACACTGTCCGCAGCCCGGATCACGGGCCTACGTTAGAACATCAAACATTAAAGGGTGGTATTTCAAGGTTGGCTCCACGCAGACTGGCGTCCACGCTTCAAAGCCTCCCACCTATCCTACACATCAAGGCTCAGTGTTCAGTGTCAAGCTGTAGTAAAGGTTCACGGGGTCTTTCCGTCTTGCCGCGGGTACACTGCATCTTCACAGCGATTTCAATTTCACTGAGTCTCGGGTGGAGACAGCCTGGCCATCATTACGCCATTCGTGCAGGTCGGAACTTACCCGACAAGGAATTTCGCTACCTTAGGACCGTTATAGTTACGGCCGCCGTTTACCGGGGCTTCGATCAAGAGCTTCAGCTTGCGCTTAACCCCATCAATTAACCTTCCGGCACCGGGCAGGCGTCACACCGTATACGTCCACTTTCGTGTTTGCACAGTGCTGTGTTTTTAATAAACAGTTGCAGCCAGCTGGTATCTTCGACTGGCTTCGGCTCGGGGAGCAGGTCCCTTCACCTACGCGCCAGCGTGCCTTCTCCCGAAGTTACGGCACCATTTTGCCTAGTTCCTTCACCCGAGTTCTCTCAAGCGCCTTGGTATTCTCTACCTGACCACCTGTGTCGGTTTGGGGTACGATTTTGTGTTACCTGATGCTTAGAGGCTTTTCCTGGAAGCAGGGCATTTATCACTTCAGCACCGTAGTGCCTCGTCGTCACGCCTCAGTGTAAAGTGAACCGGATTTGCCTGGAACACACACCTACACGCTTAAACCGGGACAACCGTCGCCCGGCTGATATAGCCTTCTCCGTCCCCCCTTCGCAGTAACACCAAGTACAGGAATATTAACCTGTTTCCCATCGACTACGCCTTTCGGCCTCGCCTTAGGGGTCGACTCACCCTGCTCCGATTAACGTTGAACAGGAACCCTTGGTCTTCCGGCGACAAGGTTTTTCACCTTGTTTATCGTTACTTATGTCAGCATTCGCACTTCTGATACCTCCAGCATGCCTCACAGCACACCTTCAACGGCTTACAGAACGCTCCCCTACCCAACAACACATAGTGTCGCTGCCGCAGCTTCGGTGCATGGTTTAGCCCCGTTACATCTTCCGCGCAGGCCGACTCGACCAGTGAGCTATTACGCTTTCTTTAAATGATGGCTGCTTCTAAGCCAACATCCTGGCTGTCTGTGCCTTCCCACATCGTTTCCCACTTAACCATGACTTTGGGACCTTAGCTGGCGGTCTGGGTTGTTTCCCTCTTCACGACGGACGTTAGCACCCGCCGTGTGTCTCCCGTGATAACATTCTCCGGTATTCGCAGTTTGCATCGGGTTGGTAAGCCGGGATGGCCCCCTAGCCGAAACAGTGCTCTACCCCCGGAGATGAGTTCACGAGGCGCTACCTAAATAGCTTTCGGGGAGAACCAGCTATCTCCCGGTTTGATTGGCCTTTCACCCCCAGCCACAGGTCATCCGCTAATTTTTCAACATTAGTCGGTTCGGTCCTCCAGTTAGTGTTACCCAACCTTCAACCTGCCCATGGCTAGATCACCGGGTTTCGGGTCTATACCCTGCAACTTAACGCCCAGTTAAGACTCGGTTTCCCTGCGGCTCCCCTATACGGTTAACCTTGCTACAGAATATAAGTCGCTGACCCATTATACAAAAGGTACGCAGTCACCCCCATAAAGAAGGCTCCCACTGCTTGTACGTACACGGTTTCAGGTTCTGTTTCACTCCCCTCGCCGGGGTTCTTTTCGCCTTTCCCTCACGGTACTGGTTCACTATCGGTCAGTCAGGAGTATTTAGCCTTGGAGGATGGTCCCCCCATATTCAGACAGGATACCACGTGTCCCGCCTTACTCATCGAACTCACAGCCTGTGCACCTTTGTGTACGGGAGTATCACCCTGTACCCTGCGACTTTCCAGACGCTTCCACTGATGCACAAGCTGATGATGGTTCTGGGCTCCTCCCCGTTCGCTCGCCGCTACTGGGGGAATCTCGGTTGATTTCTTTTCCTCGGGGTACTTAGATGTTTCAGTTCCCCCGGTTCGCCTCATGCAGCTATGTATTCACTGCATGATAGTGTGACGAGTCACACTGGGTTTCCCCATTCGGGTATCGCCGGTTATTGCGGTTCATATCACCTTACCGGCGCTTATCGCAGATTAGCACGCCCTTCATCGCCTCTGACTGCCAGGGCATCCACCGTGTACGCTTAGTCGCTTAACCTCACAACCCACAGGCGTTTTACGCTGCGTGTCATGAGCTTTTGAGAGACTCGAACGCGTTGTCCTGTGTTCCTTATTACGGAGGAACACGACAATGCGTCGTTTCAAATTTTCAGCTTGTTCCGGATTGTTAAAGAGCAATATCTTAAACACGACTCGTAAGTCATCTTTAAGATATGTGGGCAACACCTTTCACCTGTCACCAAGCAAGTGGCGTCCCCTAGGGGATTCGAACCCCTGTTGCCGCCGTGAAAGGGCGGAGTCCTAACCGCTAGACGAAGGGGACACGGACGTGTCTCGACTTCGCAGCCGTCTTGCTTCTTTAACTTTCTATCAGACAATCTGTGTGAGCACTTCGCGGGAAGGTATCTTCAGGTAAGGAGGTGATCCAACCGCAGGTTCCCCTACGGTTACCTTGTTACGACTTCACCCCAGTCATGAATCACAAAGTGGTAAGCGCCCTCCCGGAGGTTAAGCTACCTACTTCTTTTGCAACCCACTCCCATGGTGTGACGGGCGGTGTGTACAAGGCCCGGGAACGTATTCACCGTGGCATTCTGATCCACGATTACTAGCGATTCCGACTTCACGGAGTCGAGTTGCAGACTCCGATCCGGACTACGACGCACTTTGTGAGGTCCGCTTGCTCTCGCGAGGTCGCTTCTCTTTGTATGCGCCATTGTAGCACGTGTGTAGCCCTACTCGTAAGGGCCATGATGACTTGACGTCATCCCCACCTTCCTCCGGTTTATCACCGGCAGTCTCCTTTGAGTTCCCGACCGAATCGCTGGCAACAAAGGATAAGGGTTGCGCTCGTTGCGGGACTTAACCCAACATTTCACAACACGAGCTGACGACAGCCATGCAGCACCTGTCTCACGGTTCCCGAAGGCACTAAGGCATCTCTGCCGAATTCCGTGGATGTCAAGAGTAGGTAAGGTTCTTCGCGTTGCATCGAATTAAACCACATGCTCCACCGCTTGTGCGGGCCCCCGTCAATTCATTTGAGTTTTAACCTTGCGGCCGTACTCCCCAGGCGGTCGACTTAACGCGTTAGCTCCGGAAGCCACTCCTCAAGGGAACAACCTCCAAGTCGACATCGTTTACGGCGTGGACTACCAGGGTATCTAATCCTGTTTGCTCCCCACGCTTTCGCACCTGAGCGTCAGTCTTCGTCCAGGGGGCCGCCTTCGCCACCGGTATTCCTCCAGATCTCTACGCATTTCACCGCTACACCTGGAATTCTACCCCCCTCTACGAGACTCAAGCCTGCCAGTTTCAAATGCAGTTCCCAGGTTAAGCCCGGGGATTTCACATCTGACTTAACAGACCGCCTGCGTGCGCTTTACGCCCAGTAATTCCGATTAACGCTTGCACCCTCCGTATTACCGCGGCTGCTGGCACGGAGTTAGCCGGTGCTTCTTCTGCGGGTAACGTCAATCACTGCGGTTATTAACCACAATGCCTTCCTCCCCGCTGAAAGTACTTTACAACCCGAAGGCCTTCTTCATACACGCGGCATGGCTGCATCAGGCTTGCGCCCATTGTGCAATATTCCCCACTGCTGCCTCCCGTAGGAGTCTGGACCGTGTCTCAGTTCCAGTGTGGCTGGTCATCCTCTCAGACCAGCTAGGGATCGTCGCCTAGGTGGGCCGTTACCCCGCCTACTAGCTAATCCCATCTGGGTTCATCCGATAGTGAGAGGCCCGAAGGTCCCCCTCTTTGGTCTTGCGACGTTATGCGGTATTAGCCACCGTTTCCAGTGGTTATCCCCCTCTATCGGGCAGATCCCCAGACATTACTCACCCGTCCGCCACTCGTCACCCGAGAGCAAGCTCTCTGTGCTACCGTCCGACTTGCATGTGTTAGGCCTGCCGCCAGCGTTCAATCTGAGCCATGATCAAACTCTTCAATTTAAGTTTGATTTGCTGAAACCAGTTCAGCGGTGCTCATCTGTAAAACGTCATAATGAATTTCATTATGTGTTCACTCGTGAGACTTGATATTTTTTACGTCCGGAGACGCTGATATCAATCCTGCGAGTGCCCACACAGATTGTCTGATAAATTGTTAAAGAGCAGTGCGAACAGCGGGTTAACCGTCTGTCGCGAGGTGGCGTATATTACGCTTTCCTCCTTCAGAGTCAACCTCTTTTCCAGAAGTTTTTCTCCGGCGGCTCAGTTTCCCGAACCTCCCGACACCGCATTCCGTAAGCCGTTGTGCCGTGTCAGTGGAGGCGCATTATAGGGAGTTCTCTCAGGCTGACAAGGGCTAAATTCAATAAAAATGACCGTTCGCTGCATTACACAGCAAAACCCCACTTTATACGCAGTTACACACAAAGTTATCCACATTCCTGGAAGCGTTAAATTTAGACGAGCATCACGCAAACGTTTTCGCTACAATGCCCCGCAACGCAATGGATGCCCCTTTTCGGGGCGTTACCTGAAGTTTTTACGCTTTTGCTTCTCTATATAGAGAGAAGTGAGCACGCAAGCTTGATGTAACGCTCTTATTTACGCGAATCAAAGCCAAGGGATAAAACCACCATGCCACAACCTCGTCCTTTACGCCGCGCCCTGCTCAGTGTTTCTGATAAAGCCGGCATCCTCGAATTTGCTCAGGCACTCTCCCAGCGCGGTGTAGAGCTGCTCTCCACAGGTGGTACCGCTCGCCTGCTGGCAGAGGCGGGACTGCCCGTCACCGAAGTGTCTGACTACACCGGTTTCCCGGAAATGATGGATGGACGCGTTAAAACACTGCACCCAAAAGTACACGGCGGTATTTTAGGACGTCGTGGGCAAGATGATGCCGTAATGGCGCAGCACGCTATCAGCCCTATCGATATGGTGGTCGTAAACCTTTATCCCTTTGCCCAAACCGTCGCAAAGCCGGATTGTTCACTGGAAGACGCTGTCGAAAATATTGATATTGGCGGCCCAACGATGGTGCGCTCGGCAGCCAAAAACCACAAAGACGTAGCGATTGTGGTTAAGAGCAGCGACTACCAGGCCATTATCGCCGAGCTGGACGCCAACCAGAACTCGCTCACGCTCGAAACCCGTTTCGATCTGGCGATTAAAGCTTTTGAACATACCGCCGCGTACGACAGCATGATCGCCAACTATTTTGGCAGCCTGGTCCCGGCTTATCATGGCGAAACCAGCCAACCTGCAGGCCGCTTCCCGCGGACTCTCAATCTTAACTTCATTAAAAAGCAGGATATGCGCTATGGCGAGAACAGCCATCAGGACGCGGCCTTCTATATAGAAGAAGATGTGCAGGAAGCATCAGTCGCTACCGCCAGGCAGGTGCAGGGCAAAGCGCTGTCTTATAACAACATCGCGGATACCGATGCCGCGCTTGAGTGCGTGAAAGAGTTTGTTGAGCCCGCCTGCGTTATTGTCAAACATGCTAACCCTTGTGGTGTCGCTGTGGGCGAGTCCATTCTGGCGGCTTACGAGCACGCTTATCAGACTGACCCCACTTCTGCCTTCGGCGGCATTATTGCCTTTAACCGCGAGCTGGATGAGGCTACCGCAAAGGCCATCATCAGTCGGCAGTTTGTTGAAGTCATCATCGCCCCTGCGGCAACGGAAGCTGCGCTGAAAATTACGGCGGCTAAACAGAACGTCCGCGTTCTGGTATGCGGTAAATGGCAAGGTCGGGTCGCCGCCCTTGATTTCAAACGTGTGAACGGAGGTTTGCTGGTTCAGGATCGCGATCTCGGTATGGTCGATGCCAGCCAGCTACGCGTGGTAAGTCAGCGCCAGCCTTCAGAGCAGGAGTTGCGTGATGCGCTGTTCTGCTGGAAAGTAGCCAAATTCGTTAAGTCCAACGCGATTGTCTATGCACGGGACAACATGACCATCGGCATTGGTGCCGGACAGATGAGCCGCGTCTACTCAGCCAAAATTGCAGGCATTAAAGCCGGTGATGAAGGTCTGGAAGTGAAAGGGTCCGCGATGGCTTCCGATGCTTTCTTCCCGTTCCGCGACGGCATTGATGCCGCTGCTGCCGTGGGCGTCAGCTGTGTGATTCAGCCGGGCGGTTCTATTCGCGACGATGAAGTCATTGCAGCAGCCGATGAGCATGGCATTGCCATGATCTTTACCGATATGCGTCACTTCCGCCATTAATTCTGTGGAGCGTTTTATGAAAATTTTAATCATTGGTAACGGCGGACGTGAACACGCACTGGCCTGGAAGGCTGCACAGTCGCCGCTGGCGGAAACCGTTTTTGTTGCACCGGGCAATGCAGGCACCGCACTGGAACCCGCGTTGCAGAACGTCGACATTGCACCAACCGATATTCCTGCCTTACTGGCCTTCGCCCAGCGTGAACAGATCGATCTCACCATCGTTGGCCCTGAAGCGCCGCTGGTGTCAGGTGTCGTTGATGCGTTCCGTGCGGCGGGCTTAAAAATCTTTGGCCCGACCCAGGCCGCCGCGCAACTGGAAGGATCTAAAGCCTTTACCAAGGACTTCCTGGCACGTCATAACATCCCGAGTGCGGAGTACCAGAATTTTACAGAGGTCGCCCCTGCGCTGGCTTATCTTCGTGAAAAGGGCGCGCCGATTGTCATCAAAGCCGACGGACTGGCAGCCGGTAAAGGTGTCATTGTGGCAATGACGCTGCAGGAAGCAGAAGACGCCGTGCACGATATGCTGGCAGGCAATGCGTTTGGTGACGCGGGACACCGTATTGTTATTGAAGAGTTCCTGGACGGCGAAGAAGCCAGCTTTATTGTGATGGTTGATGGCGAGAACGTGTTGCCGATGGCCACCAGCCAGGATCATAAACGTGTGGGTGACGGCGATACCGGCCCGAACACCGGGGGAATGGGCGCGTATTCCCCTGCCCCGGTTGTAACCGATGCGATCCACCAGCGCGTAATGGATCAGGTTATCTGGCCAACCGTGCGCGGCATGGCGGCAGAAGGCAACGTTTATACTGGTTTCTTATATGCCGGGCTGATGATCGATCAGGCGGGTCAGCCAAAAGTGATCGAATTCAACTGCCGCTTCGGCGATCCAGAAACGCAGCCTATCATGCTGCGCCTGCAGTCGGATCTGGTGGATCTCTGTCTGGCGGCCTGCGACGGAAAGCTAGACCAGAAGGATTCCCAATGGGACCCGCGTCCATCGCTTGGTGTGGTGCTGGCCGCTGGCGGCTATCCCGGTCACTACAATAACGGCGATCACATTCAGGGTCTGCCGCTGGAAGAGGTTGCCGACGGCAAAGTTTTCCACGCTGGGACTCGCCTTGAAGACGATCGGGTGCTGACCAACGGCGGGCGCGTTTTGTGCGTCACCGCCTTAGGCGACGATGTCGCTGCGGCACAGAAACGGGCTTACGAACTGGCTAAACCGATTTCCTGGCAAGGCAGCTTCTGCCGACGCGATATCGGCTATCGTGCAATTGACCGTAAATAAAGAACGAAGGGGCACCCAGTGCCCCTTTTTACTGTCTCAGAAGTCTGCCTCTTCAGGCGCATCTGCACACTCATCTTTTTGACTGACACGCAGTAGCTGCACGCCTTCAGGGGCTTCCAGCCACGAAATCATCAACGGTCCCGTCTTATTGCTGCGGTAATGTGTTAGCGTCTGCAGGGCATAACTGTCAAAAGCAGGCGTCACCTGCTGGCCCTCACAGGTTTCCACAGCCCTTCCGCCTGACCAGTGCCCCTGTTTCAAGAACACACGACCACTTAACAGCGCATCGCTGACTTCGCGCATACGTTGTGCATCGAATTTGTAAAGCTCCACTGCATCTGGACTGACTGCCTCACGGCGCGTCGCGAGCTGGCGCTGCATGAAATTAAGGCTGCCATTTTGATCAAAGCGTAAGGTGACGTCGTCTGGCTTATCGCCTTTGACCTGACGCTCTACGCTGATTAAGTCATCCCCAAGCCAGCGATAATCAGTAATTTCACTTTTTTCACTGTTGAACGGATTGTACAGCGTACGAATATGTACCGAATGATGATCGGTATTTTTGCGCCAGATACGTACACTGCCGCGATCGGCAAGGTAACCGCTGGCCGAGAAAGCCGGGATGTCGGGGGTTGAGCTGCACCCGATAATCAGTGAGGAGAGGAACAGGGCAGATAATCGCTGGAACAGCGTAGTCATGGTGGCTGGCCCTTAAACAAAAGGGGCGAAATCGCCCCTGTTTAAAACGTTACCGCAATGCGACGTCTTACTTAACGGCGTCTTTCAGAGCTTTACCAGACACGAATGCAGGTACGTTTGCCGCAGCGATTTTGATTTCTTTGCCAGTCTGTGGGTTACGACCGGTACGCTCAGCGCGGTGGTTCACTTTAAAAGTACCAAAACCAACCAGTTGTACAGCATCACCCTCTTTCAGAGACTCGGTGATTGCAGCCAGAGTAGATTCCAGCGCTGCCTTAGCCTGGGTTTTAGACAGGTCAGCTTTTTCTGCGATCACATCAATCAGTTGAGTCTTGTTCATAAGTTATCCTTAAAGTGTATTTATCGCTTGCTAAGCAACGAGTGCGAGGGAAAAGCCGGCTTCGGGCACTCTTCAGCCTGCACGCACCGATAGCCACAATTTTCAGCCCCCCAAATGTAGACCAGACAGGGGGCTGATGTGAAGCCTCCAGGCGCGCTAATTAAGGCCTGAAGTCACGTTTTCTCGCCTTATTGCTGAATTTTTATACCGATGTTACTAATTCCCGCCTCACGCAGGTCGGATCGCAGACCTTTTATCAATTCAAGGTCTCGCTCTTCACAATCCGCGAGCAGGCGAAAAATCTCCCATTGCAGGTCCCATTCGTCGATGACAGCCGGATTTTCTCGCAGCTCTTCATCGGTCATTTCGCGACCTTCGTGAGTCATTTCCAGAATGGCAACGGTGGTGATCGAAGTCTTACTGACTTCAATCGCATGCTCAAGCGTTTCACCGCTTAACTGCGAGTGCAGGACTTCACTCAATGCAACGCAGGCATCAATTGCCGGATACACACCGTATACCTCAAACGCATCACCATCGGGAATCGCTGCTTCAAGCTTTTCCAGTTGGCTGTCAAAATTGATCTTTGCGTCTTTCACCGTCAGCGTTTCCCAAATCAGGTCCAGGATGCGGCGGTAAAGGGCAGGATCGGCAAACTCGGTTTGCTGGCAAAAAGCCACGTAGTTGGGATACATGCGCTCGCACAGGCAAGCCATAAACGTCAGATGTTGCCAGCTTTCCAGCTTGGTCAGACGCAGATGCACAGGGTTTTGTAACATACACAGAGCTCTTATTCATTTCGCTGGCGGCAGTGTAACGCAAAAGCGCCATACAAACAGTGTTAAAGCGCGCTTTGCCAGCGCAGAAATGCGGGGCGTTGGGATGCCACAGCATCCGCCCAGCGGGTAGGTTCCGGTAAACGGTATCCCTGTGTACACTTTTCGACCCACTGCAGGGCGCTGTCCAGACTGACGCGGTGCCCGGTGGCCACAAACAGCGGATTACAGCGCGCCTTGCTGCGCCATACCCAGCCAATTTGCTCACCTTTGTCCACTAACGGCTGGCGACTGCCGGGGGTTTCATCCAACGGCTCACAGCGCCCGCACAGGCGTTTTTTCGCGACGCCGATAGTGGGGACATCGACCATCAACCCAAAATGCGAAGCCACACCGAGCCGGCGCGGATGTGAAATACCATGACCATCGACAAATAACAGGTCGGGCTTCTGCTCCAGCATGTTCCATGCCGCCAACAGAGCCGGATACTCACGGAAAGAGAGGAAACCGGGAATGTAAGGCATGGTGGTGTCAATGCGCGCGATGCGATGCTCCACCAGCTTCAGGGACGGGTATTCAAGAATGACCAGCGCAGCACGCGTGACTGCACCTTCCTGCTCAAAACCGACGTCTGCGCCACCGATAAAGCGTGGCGGCAGTACGTCAAAGTCATCCTGCCGCACGACCTCTACGGCACGCTGTAATTGCTCCGCGCGGAGTGCAGCGATATCCATTAAGACTCCTGATGATACGGGCGTGAGAGCCGGTGCACCGCCTCAACAAATACACCTGCGTGCTCTGGCGGCACATCCTGATGGATGCCGTGCCCAAGATTGAAGACGTGGCCTTCGCCCTTGCCGAACCCGTCCAGGATCGTAGCGACTTCCTGCTCAATTCGCGCGGGCGGTGCGTAGAGCATGGATGGGTCCATGTTGCCCTGCAAAGCGACTTTGTGGCCTACGCGACGACGGGCTTCGCTGATATCGATTGTCCAGTCCAGACCAAGTGCGTCACAGCCAGTCTCGGCAATCGCTTCCAGCCACTGCCCGCCATTTTTGGTAAACAAGGTGATCGGCACGCGACGGCCTTCGTTTTCATGTAGCACGCTGTCGACAATTTTATGCATGTAGTAAAGCGAGAACTCACGATAGTCGTTCCCGGTTAACACGCCGCCCCAGGTATCAAATACCATCACCGACTGCGCACCGGCGCGAATCTGGGCATTGAGATAGAGAATGACGCTGTCAGCCAGCTTATCCAGCATGGCGTGCAGCGTGGCCGGCTCGGCGTACATCATTTTTTTAATTTTGGTGAAGGCTTTGCTACTTCCCCCTTCAACCATGTAGGTAGCCAGTGTCCACGGGCTACCTGAGAAGCCAATTAAAGGCACCTCGCCATTGAGGTTTTTACGGATGGTGCGCACCGCGTTCATCACGTAACCCAGTTCCTGCTCAGGATCGGGCACGGGAAGGCGATCGACATCGGCACGGCACGTTACTGGATTAGAGAAACACGGGCCTTCACCCGTTTCGAAGTACAGCCCTAACCCCATGGCATCAGGAATGGTGAGAATATCACTGAAGAGGATTGCCGCATCCAGCTTGAAGCGACGCAGGGGTTGGAGGGTGACTTCGCAGGCCAGTTCGGCATTCTTGCATAGCGACATAAAATCACCCGCCTGGGCGCGCGTCGCTTTATATTCCGGCAAATAACGCCCGGCTTGACGCATCATCCATACGGGGGTGACATCTACAGGCTGGCGTAACAGGGCGCGCAAATAACGGTCGTTCTTCAGTTCACTCATGTCAGGACTCTCTCGGTATCAAGCGAGTAGTGTAGCACTCTCACGCCTCAGCGCGGCAGAGGGCCACGGTATCTTCAATTAATCGACGGGCAACGGTACCGGGCGGAGGAAGTAACGGCAGCGCATCAAAGCGGAACCATCCGGCATCCAGCAACTCTTTACCGTCATGCTGTAACTCACCGCCATCATATTCCGCCATAAAGGCCATCATCAGGGATTGCGGAAAGGGCCAGGGTTGCGATGTTACATAGCGAACATTCCTGACACGCACATTGCTTTCTTCCATCACCTCACGCGCGACAGCCTGTTCAATGGTTTCACCGACCTCAACAAACCCGGCCAGCACAGTGTAAATGTTATTACGATGGCGCGCATGATTAGCCAGCAGGATCTCGTCCCCCCGGCGAATCGCAACGATAATGCAGGGCGCAATTTGTGGATAGTAACGTTCACGACAGTGACTGCACAGACAGGCAAACTCACGCTTGCTGGGGTGCATCTCATGACCACAGTAGCCACACCAGCGATGAGAGCGATAAAACTCGGCCAGTTGTACACCGCGCCCCGCCAGCTGAAATAGCGCCGGATCTTCGTTAAGCAACTGCCGCAGCGACAGCATATCCTCTGAACGTGCTTCGCAAACCAGCCAGACTTTCTCACTCTGCCATTCGCCGATAACGCGTCCCTGATGGCCTGTCAGGCCAAACTGTTGCGCATTACCGTGAGGGAGATCCCCTTGCGGTAACCAAATTTTCTGTTCACTGCTGACAATCCACCATCCAGCGTCTACGCTTGAAATTTCGCATTGCATTTATTTCGTCATCCTTAGCGTCAACCCGCACGCTGAAGTCCCGATGTTAAGTGTGTAGATGAACAACTATACCCAAATAATTCTGGTTGCAAGACGACAGCACGCTTATTTATCCCCGACTGGCTCGTGGAGAACAAGCGCAATTGACGCATCGCTAATCTGAAATATGAAGGTGCATAACTCATACGGAGTTAACTATGCTCAACCAGTTAGACGTTCTGACCAAACGCGTAGGTGGCAGTAATGAACTGGTAGATTCATGGCTGGCCGCTCGCCGCCAGCTATTGGTTTCTTATTATCATTTGGTCGGTATTAAGCCAAAGAAAGAGGCACTGACTCGTCTGGATGAACAGGCGCTTGATAATTTTTGCCATAATCTGGTCGATTACCTGTCATCAGGCCACTTTAGTCTTTACCAACGCCTGATCGGTGAAATGGACGGCACCAGCCCGTTGCTGGCCGCCACGCAGATTTATCCCTCGCTGGAAGCCAACACCGAAAAACTGATGCAATTGTATGACGGGCATCTTCAGCAGGCGATTGATGACGATAACTATGTCACCTTTCAGAATGCCCTGTCAGAGGTGGGTGAAGCCCTTGAAGGACGCTTTACCCTTGAGGACAAGTTAATTCAGATGGCATGGGATAACCACCTTACCCCGCCCGTGGCTAACGACAGCGAAATTGCCCGCCCTGCCTAAAACCTCATCGATTGTAAAAGACTTGTGATTAGTAAAAAGCCCCCTTATGCTGAGTGGGCTTTAAACGTAATGCCTAATGTAGTCGGTGTTTTACGGTTGAAACGTTACCTACACGTCCTGCTCTCGTTATCGGTTATTTACAGGTAAGGCAGCGCAGGCGTCGTCGCGTAAAGCGTTAAAACCACATCTTGTCGGAGTGCCCTCTGGGCTGAGACCGTTAATTCGGGATCCGCGGAACCTGATCAGGTTAGAACCTGCGAAGGGAACAAGAGTAAATTTATACGGTACGCCACCGGATGGTGCCAGCAGTGCCGTTACTCCTTCCGAACTCCGGACAAGCAACCTTCCCACTTACTGGAATATTGCTATGTCTACTGCTAAAACGACCCGTCGCGAACAACGTGTTCAGGCACAGGAATTTATTGATTCTCTTCAGGGCGGCAGCGCCTTTCCCAACTCAAAACGTATCTGGCTCACCGGCAGTCGCGACGATATTCGTGTCCCGATGCGGGAAATTCAACTCAGCCCTACCCTGATCAGCGGCAGTAAAGACGCGCCTGTTTATGAGGAGAATGAGCCCGTACCGATTTATGATACGGCGGGCGCCTATGGCGATCCGGCAGCACAAATCGATGTTCATCGCGGGCTGGATAAACTGCGCGCGCGCTGGATTGAAGAACGTAATGACAGCGAGAATCTGATGCAAATCAGCTCAGCCTACACGCAGCAGCGGCTGGCCGATGACGGGCTGGATCATCTCCGTTTTGAACACCTGCCAACGCCGCGTCGCGCTAAAGCCGGCCGCTGCGTGACCCAGTTGCACTATGCACGCCAGGGCATTATCACGCCGGAGATGGAATTTATCGCGCTGCGGGAAAATATGGGCCGGGAACGCATCCGTGGTGAAGTGCTGTTACAACAGCATCCGGGGCACAGCTTTGGCGCGCATTTGCCGGAAAATATTACACCTGAGTTTGTGCGTCAGGAAGTGGCAGCCGGACGCGCCATCATCCCGGCGAATATCAATCATCCTGAATCCGAACCCATGATCATTGGGCGCAACTTTCTGGTGAAGGTAAATGCGAATATTGGCAACTCCGCCGTGACCTCCTCCATTGAAGAAGAGGTGGAAAAGCTGGTGTGGTCAACCCGTTGGGGCGCGGATACCGTTATGGACCTCTCTACAGGGCGCTACATCCATGAAACCCGCGAATGGATTTTGCGTAACAGCCCGGTGCCGATCGGTACAGTCCCGATTTATCAGGCGCTTGAGAAAGTTAACGGTGTAGCAGAAGACCTGAACTGGGACATCTTCCGCGATACCTTGCTGGAACAGGCTGAACAGGGCGTGGATTATTTTACTATCCATGCTGGCGTGCTGTTGCGCTATGTCCCCATGACCGCGAAACGCCTGACCGGCATCGTCTCTCGTGGTGGGTCCATTATGGCGAAGTGGTGCCTGTCGCATCACAAAGAGAGCTTTCTCTATGAGCACTTCCGCGACATCTGTGAAATTTGTGCTGCTTATGATATTTCGCTGTCGCTGGGAGACGGTCTGCGTCCAGGATCAATTCAGGATGCCAATGACGACGCGCAGTTTGCAGAACTGCACACCTTGGGTGAGCTGACAAAAATCGCCTGGGAATACGATGTACAGGTCATGATTGAAGGCCCCGGTCATATTCCCATGCAAATGATCCGTCGCAACATGACTGAACAGCTGGAACACTGCCATGAAGCACCGTTTTACACCCTGGGTCCACTGACCACCGATATTGCTCCGGGTTACGATCATTTTACCTCTGGCATTGGTGCGGCAATGATTGGCTGGTTCGGTTGCGCCATGCTCTGCTATGTCACGCCGAAAGAGCACCTGGGTCTGCCGAATAAAGACGATGTGAAACAGGGTTTGATTACCTACAAGATCGCCGCGCACGCCGCCGATCTGGCAAAAGGCCATCCGGGGGCGCAGATCCGCGACAACGCCATGTCGAAAGCGCGTTTTGAGTTTCGCTGGGAAGACCAGTTTAATCTTGCACTGGACCCCCATACGGCACGCGCTTACCACGACGAAACCCTGCCGCAGGAATCAGGCAAGGTTGCGCACTTCTGTTCCATGTGTGGCCCCAAATTTTGCTCAATGAAAATTACCCAGGAAGTACGCGACTATGCCGCGAAGCAGGAAGCAGAAGCCCAGGCGATTGAAGTGGGGATGGCAAAGATGTCAGATAATTTTCGTGAGCGCGGCGGTGAGCTCTATCATCCCGCAACCGCCCTTAAGGAGGAATAAATGGACGCCTTTCCCGCCACCGCACCACGCTTAGGGCTGTATCCGGTTGTCGACAGCTTTGAATGGATTGAACGTCTGTTAGACGCCGGTGTGCGAACCCTTCAGCTTCGGATCAAGGATCAGCCCGATGAGGTGGTTGAACCCTTTATTATTCGGGCTATCGCCGCAGGTAAGCGCTATCAGGCACGTCTGTTTATCAATGATTACTGGCAGTTGGCGATTAAACATCAGGCTTATGGCGTTCATCTGGGCCAGGAGGATTTAGACGTCGCGAATCTTCAGCAGATTTTGCACGCTGGCTTGCGACTGGGGCTGTCAACCCATGACGATGCGGAGCTGGATCGGGCGCTGGCGCTGCGCCCTTCTTACATTGCACTGGGGCACATCTTCCCCACGCAGACGAAAGTGATGCCTTCTTCTCCGCAAGGGCTGGTTGAACTTAAACGCCATTTGGGTCGGCTGGCGGGCATCTCTACTGCCGCGATCGGTGGCATCAGCATTGCCCGTGCGCCTGAGGTCTTAGCCACCGGCGTCGGCAGCATTGCGGTGGTGAGCGCGATTACCCAGGCAGAAGACTGGCAGGAAGCCACGCGTATTCTGCTGCAGCTTGCCGAGCCTGAAACCGCGCATTAACTGGCGTTATCGCGCAAAAATACGCGCAGTCAGTGCAATCGGTAGATAAAAACTGGAAAGCCGCGCACGGCAATTCATCTTGCTGCTGGCGCGGTTTTTTAATGCCCTTTAAAGTCACAGGCGTCCAGCAGGGATTGCCGGACCAGGGCCAGCCTCCTCCTCTTTCTGGCCCTGCTTCTCAACTGCAGGTTCAGAGAGATAAGGGACTGACTCCATCAATTTATCATGGGTGCAGGCTATGATTGCCTGCTCCACGGCCTTGCCGGTTATCGCCAGTGCCCGTTCGATGGTATCACTGGCGGGCAGCGCGTAATTCAGACGCAGGCAGTTACGATATTTGCCCGAGGCGGAAAACAGCGAGCCGACAGCAATCTGAATACCCGACTGGCGCAGCGTGTTATTAAGCTGCACCGCATCAAAGGCTTCTGGCAGTTCAATCCACATCAGAAAACCGCCCTGAGGCCGCGTAACGCAGATCCCACAAGGAAAATAGTGCCTGACCCAGCAAATAAAGGTTTCGTAGTTGTGCTGATAAACCTGACGCATCCGCCGTAAATGGGTCTGGTAGTGCCCCTGACGAATAAACTCTGCTACCGCATGCTGCGGCTGGGTCGCGGTGGAGCCGGTGCCGATATATTTCATATGCAGTACCCGATCGCGGTAGCGTCCCGGCGCAACCCAACCGACGCGTAAACCCGGTGCCAGCGTTTTGGAAAATGAACTGCACAGCAACACGCGCCCATCTTCATCCAAAGATTTAATGGATGACGGTCGTGGGTATTCCCAGGCCAGTTCACCATACACATCGTCTTCAATAATCGCTGCGTCAAAACGTTGCGCCAGGGTCAGCAAGGCGCGCTTGCGCTTCTCGGGCATAATAAAGCCAAGCGGGTTATTACAGTTTGGCACCACTACGACAGCTTTAATTGGCCACTGATCAAACGCCAGCTCCAGCGCCTCAAGACTGATGCCCGTCACCGAATCCGTGGGGATCTCAATGGCGCGAATGCCAAAACCACGCAGCGTCTGCATAATGCCATGAAAGGATGGTGATTCCACGGCGATGATATCGCCCGGCTGGCAGACAGCACGAACGGACACGGACAGTGCTTCATGGCAGCCGGTTGTTATCACAATGTCTTCAAGGGTAAGCTGGCAACCGCTGTCAATCATCAGTCGGGCGATCTGCTCCCGCAGGCAGGCTACACCATACAGATTATCGTAATTCAGCAGGTGACTTTCCTGCTTCTGAGCCTGTCGGCTAAAGGCTTTCCAGAGGGGTTTCAGGGTGGATTGTGTTAAATCCGGCATGCCGCTGCCCAACTGCAATATATCGTCTTCCAGCCGGCTGTTAAGCAGTTCAAATACCGCATCCCACTGGGTTATTTCTACGGGTCGTTGCACCGGTCGGGTCAGTGCCGGGATGGGCGGCATCGCCTTATGGGGCGCAACAAAGTAGCCTGAACGCGACTGTGGAACGATTAACTGTTTCTGCTCCAGCAAATAATACGCCTGCTGCACCGTGCTGATACTGACGCCGTGCTCAGCACTCAGACTCCGCACTGAAGGTAAACGTTCGCCGCTCCGATACAGCCCCTGCTCAATGCGCTTTTCCAGCAGCATGGCCAAATGTTGATATCGCGTCATTGTATGCCCTGTGAAAATTGACCGCCCCGTAAAGCAGTACAGATAGAGATTATTTCTACCATTCAGTTCGCCTGCAGCGCAATCTGTATGTTAAATATTTGCTTATCGTGCATCTGTATTGAAAATACGCTCTGCGTGAAAATGTTTCTCAGATAAACAACTGAGGGCAGGATCATGGAATATGAAGAAAACCGCGCGGCCAGGCCATTTACGATAAGACCGTTTCGTTTCTTACGCCTTATCTGGAGCAGCATCAGACGTTGGCAATGTCAGCGTGAAACCCGGGCTATTTTATCCCGGCTCAGCGACTGTCAATTAAAAGACATTGGACTAGACCGAAACGATATCCGCTGAAGATTTTAAGATAAAAAAAACCCTGCCTGAGCAGGGTTTTTTATCGGGCGTTTGACGATTACTCGTCGTTTTTACCGCCCAGACCAGCGTTCAGCAATTCAGCCAGGCTTGCAGAGGCTTCATCCGCAGTAACCTGCGGTGCTACCGGTACTTCGCCTGCCGCTTTGCGGCGCATACGATCCTGATGGTAAGCATAACCCGTACCGGCTGGGATCAGACGTCCCACGATAACGTTCTCTTTCAGACCGCGCAGTTCGTCGCGCTTGCCTGCCACTGCCGCTTCGGTCAGGACACGCGTGGTTTCCTGGAACGATGCAGCAGAGATGAACGATTCGGTTGCCAGTGACGCTTTGGTAATACCCAGCAGATCACGCATGAAGGTTGCGCCAACTTTTCCGTTCGCTTCAAGTTCACGGTTAGAGATCTTGATACGAGAGAATTCAGCCTGCTCACCTTCCAGGAACTCGGTACTGCCCGCGCTCATGATGGTCGCTTTACGCAGCATCTGACGAACGATAACTTCGATGTGCTTATCGTTAATCTTAACGCCTTGCAGACGGTAAACTTCCTGCACTTCGTTAGTGATGTAACGGGTAACCGCATGCACGCCACGCAAGCGCAGGATGTCATGTGGTGACTCTGGGCCATCGGAAACTACGTCACCGCGCTCAACACGTTCACCTTCGAACACGTTCAGCTGACGCCATTTCGGAATCATCTCTTCGTACGGATCGCTACCATCCAGCGGAGTAATGACCAGACGACGCTTGCCTTTCGTCTCTTTACCGAAGGAGATGATGCCGCTGATCTCCGCCAGAATAGCTGGCTCTTTCGGACGACGCGCTTCGAACAGGTCAGCAACGCGTGGCAGACCACCGGTAATATCCTTGGTACCGCCAGATTCCTGCGGAACACGCGCCAGGGTATCACCCGAGCTAATCTTCACGCCATCTTCTAACTGTACAATCGCTTTACCTGGCAGGAAGTACTGAGCTGGCATATCGGTACCAGGGATCAGGACATCGTTGCCGTTAGCATCAACGATTTTCAGGGCTGGACGCAGGTCTTTACCACCCGCGGTACGCTCGGCAGAATCCAGCACCACCAGCGATGACAGACCGGTAAGGTCGTCAGTCTGACGGGTAATGGTCTGACCGTCGATCATATCCGTGAAGCGAATGAAACCGCCCACTTCAGTGATAACCGGCATGGTATGCGGGTCCCAGTTTGCAACGGTTTCGCCCGCTGCAACCTGCTCACCATCACCTTTCGCCATGGCAGCACCGTAAGGAACTTTATAGCTCTCTTTCGTACGGCCAAATTCGTCGATCATTTTCAGTTCAACGTTACGCGAGGTGATAACCAGCTTGCCTGCCGAGTTGGTTACCGACTTGGCATTGGTCAGCTTGATCGTACCTTTGTTCTTCACCTGAATGCTGGATTCAGCAGCCGCACGTGATGCCGCACCACCGATGTGGAACGTACGCATCGTCAGCTGTGTACCCGGCTCACCGATAGACTGTGCCGCGATAACACCGATTGCTTCACCTTTGTTGATGATGTGACCACGTGCCAGGTCGCGACCATAGCAATGTGCACACACACCAAAATCGGTTTCACAACCTACAACCGAACGTACCTTCACGCTGTCTACTGAGTTCAGTTCCAACACGTCACACCAGTGCTCATCAAGCAGCGTGTTACGTGGAACCAGAATGTCAGCAGTACCCGGCTTCAGGACGTCTTCTGCCGTCACACGACCCAGAACACGCTCACGCAGTGGCTCTTTTACGTCGCCACCTTCGATGACTGGCGTCATCATGATGCCTTCGTGCGTGCCACAGTCGTCTTCGGTGACAACCAGATCCTGCGCAACGTCAACCAGACGACGCGTCAGATAACCGGAGTTAGCCGTTTTCAGTGCGGTATCCGCCAGACCTTTACGTGCACCGTGCGTCGAGATGAAGTACTGGAGTACGTTCAGACCTTCGCGGAAGTTCGCGGTAATTGGCGTCTCGATGATTGAGCCATCTGGCTTAGCCATCAGACCACGCATACCGGCCAGCTGACGAATCTGTGCAGCAGAACCACGCGCACCGGAGTCAGCCATCATAAAGATACTGTTGAAGGAAACCTGACGCTCTTCCACGCCATCGCGGTTGATCACGAGTTCGGTAGAGAGGTTTTCCATCATCGCTTTAGCAACGCGTTCGTTGGCCGCAGCCCAGATATCGATCACTTTGTTATAGCGTTCACCCGCGGTCACCAGACCAGACTGGAACTGTTCCTGGATTTCAGCCACTTCTGCTTCCGCTTCGGTGATGATTTCCACTTTCTTCTCTGGGATAACCATGTCGTCGATACCCACAGACGCACCTGAACGTGCCGCATAGGCAAAGCCGGTGTACATGGTCTGGTCAGCAAAGATAACCGTTGGTTTCAGTCCCAGGATGCGGTAACAGGTGTTCAGCATCTTGGAGATCGCTTTCTTGCCCAGCGCCTGGTTGACGATGGAGAAAGGCAGACCTTTTGGCACGATCATCCACAGGATGGCGCGACCAATAGTTGTGTCGATGATGCTGGTTTTAGAAACCCACTCATCCTGCTCGTTTTTCTCGTGCTCAGTGATACGCACTTTAACGCGAGCGTGCAGCGAAGCGAGGCCAGCGCGGTAAACGCGTTCAGCTTCTTTCGGACCAGTCAGCACCATGCCTTCGCCTTTGGCGTTAACACAGTCGCGGGTCATGTAATACAGACCCAGTACAACGTCCTGTGAAGGAACGATGATTGGCTCGCCGTTCGCAGGTGACAGGATGTTGTTGGTCGACATCATCAGCGCACGCGCTTCCAGCTGGGCTTCCAGCGTCAGCGGTACGTGAACAGCCATCTGGTCACCATCGAAGTCGGCGTTATAAGCCGCACAAACCAGCGGGTGCAGCTGGATAGCTTTACCTTCGATCAGGACGGGCTCAAATGCCTGGATACCCAAACGGTGCAGGGTTGGTGCACGGTTCAGCAGTACCGGGTGTTCGCGGATCACTTCGTCCAGGATATCCCAAACGACAGCTTCTTCACGCTCAACCATCTTCTTAGCGGCTTTGATGGTGGTGGCCAGGCCACGCAGTTCCAACTTGCCGTAGATGAACGGTTTGAACAGCTCCAGTGCCATTTTCTTCGGCAGACCGCACTGATGCAGACGCAGGTAAGGACCTACGGTGATAACAGAACGACCAGAGTAGTCAACACGCTTACCGAGCAGGTTCTGACGGAAACGACCCTGCTTACCTTTGATCATGTCAGCCAAAGATTTCAGAGGACGCTTGTTAGAACCCGTGATCGCACGACCGCGACGACCGTTATCCAGCAGGGCATCTACCGCTTCCTGCAGCATACGTTTTTCGTTGCGCACGATGATATCTGGCGCGGCCAGATCCAGCAGGCGTTTCAGACGGTTGTTACGGTTGATCACGCGGCGATACAGATCGTTCAGATCTGATGTCGCAAAGCGGCCGCCGTCCAGCGGTACCAGCGGACGCAGATCCGGTGGCAGGACTGGCAGCACGGTCAGGATCATCCACTCTGGCTTGTTACCAGACTGAACGAACGCTTCCAGCAGCTTAATACGCTTGGTCAGCTTTTTGCGTTTGGTCTCGGAGTTCGTTTCGTTCAGCTCTTCGCGCAGCTGTTCGCACTCTTGCTCCAGATCCATATTTTTCAGCAGTGCCTGAATCGCTTCTGCACCCATCTTCGCGTCAAATTCGTCACCGAATTCTTCCAGCGCATCCAGGTACTGCTCTTCAGTCAGAATCTGACGCTTCTCAAGGTTGGTCATGCCACCTTCGATAACGACATAAGATTCAAAATACAGCACGCGTTCGATGTCACGCAGTGGCATATCCAGCAGCAGGCCGATACGCGAAGGCAGTGACTTCAGGAACCAGATGTGTGCGGTAGGTGAAGCCAGCTCAATGTGGCCCATGCGCTCACGACGCACTTTAGTCTGGGTCACTTCAACGCCGCACTTCTCGCAGATCACACCACGGTGTTTCAGACGCTTGTACTTACCGCACAGGCATTCGTAATCTTTTACCGGCCCAAAGATACGGGCACAGAACAGACCATCGCGCTCTGGCTTGAAGGTACGATAGTTAATGGTTTCCGGCTTTTTCACTTCACCGAAAGACCAGGAACGGATCATGTCTGGCGATGCCAGCGCAATTTTGATCGCATCAAACTCTTCGGTTTTAGTTTGCGCTTTCAGAAACTTAAGTAAGTCTTTCACGGATTTGCTCCCGTCGGAGTGAGACTCAGGGGCGTCCAACCGAAATTGAACGCCCCATAACCAGTACAAATGCGAGCGCGTTAACCCTGCGCTTCCAGGCCAGGCCTGTTACTGAGGGTTACTCGTCTTCCAGCTCGATGTTGATACCCAGCGAACGAATCTCTTTCAACAGTACGTTGAACGATTCAGGCATGCCAGGTTCCATCTGATGGTTGCCATCCACGATGTTCTTATACATCTTGGTACGGCCATTAACGTCATCAGACTTAACGGTAAGCATTTCCTGGAGGGTATACGCAGCACCGTAAGCTTCCAGCGCCCATACTTCCATCTCACCGAAGCGCTGACCACCGAACTGTGCCTTACCACCCAGCGGCTGCTGAGTAACGAGGCTATAGGAACCGGTAGAACGTGCGTGCATCTTGTCATCAACCAGGTGGTTGAGTTTCAGCATGTACATATAACCCACGGTTACCTGACGTTCGAACTGCTCGCCCGTACGGCCATCAAACAGGGTAATCTGACCGGAAGAAGGCAGACCGCCAAGCTCTAACAGCTCTTTGATTTCGCTCTCTTTCGCACCATCAAACACCGGCGTGGCAATTGGCATACCTTTTTTCAGGTTCTCAGCCAGGCGCAGGACTTCGTCATCAGTAAAGGTATTCAGGTCAACTTTCTGACGCACATCAGTGCCCAGATCGTAAGCACGCTGGATGAATTCGCGCAGTTTGGCGACTTCTTCCTGCTTCTTCAGCATCGCGTTGATTTTCTCGCCGATACCTTTCGCTGCCATCCCCAGGTGAGTCTCAAGGATCTGACCGATGTTCATACGCGATGGTACGCCCAGCGGGTTCAGTACGATATCGACCGGCGTACCGTTCTCATCGTAAGGCATGTCTTCGATTGGGTTGATCTTAGAGATAACACCTTTGTTACCGTGACGACCCGCCATTTTATCACCAGGCTGGATCTGACGTTTAACGGCCAGATAAACCTTAACGATTTTCAGCACGCCAGGTGCCAGATCATCGCCTTGTGTGATTTTACGACGCTTGCCTTCGAGTTTTTTCTCAAACTCGTGCTTCAGTTCGTCGTACTGCTCGGCCAGCTGTTCCAGCTGGTTTTGCTTGGCTTCGTCAGTCAGACCCAGTTCCAGCCAACGCTCACGCGGCAGCTTGTCCAGTTTGTCTGCTTCAACGCCACCCGAAATCAGAACAGACTGGATACGGCTAAACAGGCCCGCTTCCAGGATCTGCAGCTCTTCAGACAGGTCTTTCTTAGCCTGCTTCAGCTGCATCTCTTCGATTTCCAGCGCACGTTTGTCTTTTTCCACGCCATCGCGGGTGAAGACCTGAACGTCGATAACCGTACCGGAAACACCGTTAGGTACACGCAGAGAAGAATCTTTAACGTCAGACGCTTTTTCACCGAAGATCGCACGCAACAGTTTTTCTTCTGGTGTCAGCTGGGTTTCGCCTTTCGGCGTCACTTTGCCCACCAGAATGTCACCGCCGGTCACTTCAGCACCGATGTAAACAATACCGGACTCATCCAGTTTAGAGAGTGCAGCTTCGCCCACGTTCGGGATATCAGCGGTAATCTCTTCTGGCCCCAGCTTGGTGTCACGAGACACACATGCCAGTTCCTGAATGTGGATGGTAGTGAAGCGATCTTCCTGAACCACGCGTTCGGAGACTAAGATGGAGTCTTCGAAGTTGTAACCATTCCACGGCATGAACGCGACGCGCATGTTCTGACCGAGCGCCAGCTCACCGAGATCGGTGGATGGGCCGTCAGCCAGCACATCACCACGTTCAACTGGCTCACCCAGAGATACACATGGCATCTGGTTGATACAGGTGTTCTGGTTAGAACGGGTGTATTTGGTCAGGTTGTAGATGTCGATACCCGCTTCGCCCGGATACATTTCGTCTTCGTTTACTTTGATAACGATACGAGATGCATCAACGTACTGAACGGTACCGCCACGTTTCGCAACCGCGGTAACACCTGAGTCAACGGCTACAGCACGCTCCATACCGGTACCTACCAGCGGCTTATCAGCACGCAGAGTAGGAACGGCCTGACGTTGCATGTTCGCACCCATCAGGGCGCGGTTGGCGTCATCGTGTTCCAGGAACGGGATCAGTGACGCACCGACAGAAACCACCTGCTGGGTGGAAACGTCCATGTAGTCAACCTGATCGCGGCTGAACAGACTTGATTCGCCTTTGCTACGGCAGGTGACCAGGTCATCAACGAACGCACCTTCTTCTGACAGATTGGTGTTCGCCTGAGCGATAACGTAGTTACCTTCTTCGATTGCAGAAAGGTAATGAATTTCATCGGAAACCACACCGTCAATAACGCGACGATAAGGCGTTTCCAGGAAACCGTACTCGTTCGTCTGCGCGTACACAGACAAGGAGTTGATCAGACCGATGTTCGGACCTTCAGGGGTTTCGATTGGGCAGACACGACCGTAGTGCGTTGGGTGTACGTCACGCACTTCGAAGCCGGCACGCTCACGGGTTAAACCACCCGGGCCGAGAGCAGAGATACGACGCTTGTGCGTAATCTCTGACAACGGGTTGTTCTGATCCATAAACTGAGACAGCTGGCTGGAACCAAAGAACTCTTTCACCGCCGCCGAAATTGGCTTGGCGTTGATCATGTCCTGTGGCATCAGCGTATCGAGATCGCCCAGAGAAAGACGCTCTTTCACTGCACGCTCAACACGTACCAGACCGACACGGAACTGGTTCTCAGCCATTTCACCGACTGAACGAATACGACGGTTACCGAGGTGGTCGATATCGTCCACTTCGCCTTTACCGTTACGGATGTCGATCAGTTTTTTCATCACTTCAATGATGTCTTCTTTGCTCAGGATACCTGAACCTTCGATTTCATCACGCAGCAACGAACGGTTAAACTTCATGCGGCCGACTGCAGAAAGATCGTAACGATCTTCAGAGAAGAACAGGTTCTCAAACAGGTTCTCTGCAGCTTCACGCGTTGGCGGCTCACCAGGACGCATCATGCGGTAGATCTCAACCAGCGCGCTCAGGCGGTCATTGGTTGGGTCAACGCGCAGCGTCTCGGAGATGTAAGGGCCGTGATCCAGATCGTTGGTGAACAGCGTTTCAATGCGCTTGTGACCAGACTGGCTCAGCTTCGCCAGCAGATCCAGCGACAGTTCCATATTCGCCGCGACGATCAGCTCACCGGTGTTCTCATCGATGTAGTCTTTAGCAACCACTTTGCCCGCGATGTATTCAACAGGCACTTCGATGTGTTGGATAGCGTCTTTTTCCAGCTGACGAATATGACGCGCAGTGATGCGACGCCCTTTCTCAACGTAGACCGTGCCATTCGATTCAATATCGAAAGTCGCGGTTTCACCGCGCAGGCGCTCTGGCACCAGTTCCATCTGCAGCTTGTTGTCACGGATTTCGTACACCACTTTCTCGAAGAAGACGTCGAGGATTTGAGCAGTGGTGTAATGCAGTGCGCGCAGAATGATACTGGCCGGCAGCTTACGACGACGGTCAATACGGACGAAGAGGTTGTCTTTCGGGTCAAACTCGAAGTCGAGCCATGAACCACGGTAAGGGATGATACGTGCGTTATACAGCACTTTACCCGATGAGTGGGTTTTACCCTTATCGCTGTCAAAGAACACGCCAGGACTACGATGCAGCTGAGAAACGATAACACGTTCAGTACCGTTGATAACAAAGGTACCGTTGTCAGTCATGAGCGGAATTTCACCCATGTAGACTTCTTGTTCTTTAATGTCTTTTACAGTGCCTTCTGGCGCTTCGCGCTCATAGATCACCAGACGCAGTTTCACGCGCAGCGGTGCCGAGTAGGTCACGCCACGGATCTGACACTCTTTCACGTCAAAGACAGGTTCACCTAAGCGATAGCTGACATACTGCAACTCAGAATTGCCGCTGTAGCTCGCGATAGGGAATACAGAGCGGAATGCAGCTTCCAGTCCGTACTGACCTTCTGGATCTTGCTCGATAAACTTCTGAAACGAATCAAGCTGGATGGAAAGGAGATAAGGTATGTCCAAAACTTGTGGACGTTTACCAAAATCCTTACGAATACGTTTTTTCTCGGTATAGGAGTAAACCATAGGGTTCCTCAGCTAGCTGACAAGTCGACCCACGCTGTCCGTCCTGACAGGACAGTTCATGCAACACGATTTTGTTTGATTCACCTACTGCTTTGCAGTGTGTGCAATACCTCTTTCTATCACGCTTAAATCATTTCATTGCTTCAGCGTGGGCAGGGAACCCGCACGGGAAAGCAGTATATTAAGTCGTCGATAGAGAAAGATATTGAAGAGCAACAATGGACAAACAGTGTGAAACCCCATTGAGGCCCTGGAGCGCAAAAAGGCTGGTGACCAAAAAGCCACCAGCCATCAGTCTGAAACTACTCAGACTGCAACCCGAGGGTTGTCTTACTTAACTTCAACTTCAGCGCCAGCTTCTTTCAGAGCAGCTTCAAGTGCAGCTGCGTCATCTTTGCTGATGCCTTCTTTGATCACGCCAGTTGCTTCAACCAGATCTTTGGCTTCTTTCAGGCCCAGACCAGTTGCGGTACGTACGGCTTTGATAACTGCAACTTTGTTCGCGCCAACAGCTTTCAGAACGACGTCGAATTCAGTTTTCTCTTCAACAGCTTCAGCTGGGCCAGCAGCAACAGCTACAGCAGCAGCAGCAGAAACGCCGAATTTTTCTTCCATAGCAGAAACCAGCTCAACTACTTCCATTACGGACATAGCGGCAACGGCTTCCAGAATTTGGTCTTTAGTAATAGACATAACAATTGTTCCTAAGAATCAGAAAAAGTTTATACGTTAGCAAGTACGAAGAAAAGAGAGGCCTTAAGCCGCTTCTTTTGCATCGCGAACAGCAGCCAGAGTGCGAACCAGTTTGCCGGCAGCGGCTTCTTTCATGGTCGACATCAGACGTGCCAGTGCTTCTTCGTAGGTCGGCAGAGTTGCCAGACGGTCAATATTGGCCGCCGTGATCAGCTCACCTTCAAAGGCTGCAGCTTTGACCTCGAATTTTGCATTCGCTTTCGCGAAATCTTTGAACAGACGAGCAGCAGCGCCCGGGTGTTCCATAGAATATGCAATCAGGGTCGGACCAACAAACGTGTCTTTCAGGCACTCGAACTGAGTACCTTCAACGACGCGGCGCAGCAGGGTGTTACGAACAACACGCATGTAAACGCCAGCTTCACGACCTGCTTTACGCAGTTCGGTCATTTTATCAACGGTAACGCCACGAGAATCCGCAACAACCGCTGAAAGCGCACCTTTGGCTACTTCGCTGACTTCAGCAACAATCGCTTGTTTGTCTTGAAGATTTAATGCCATTAGCTTTAGCTCCTGGATTTGACCGGGGAAGGATTTCCCCGGAACTCACTTCACTTACTCGCCCGGAGGAAAATAAGCGCTATTACACGGTGAGCAGAATCCAGTTAAGAAAAATATCTTTTGGTTCTGTCACCGTCTACGCAGGGTATTAAGCATTACATCCGAGGATGTGCCGCTCCTGCGGTCTTGGACGGAGGCCAGGATAAGGCCTGGCTCCAACCTAAAATTTGGGTCGCGTGTCGCCACTCAAATTGCTATTGCGCCGACTGTCTTTATCCGCTTCCGTTGCACAGTTGACCATGCTCCGGGTAGCCGACTCAGCCACCGTCTTACCGCAATCTGAATCACGCACTTCTACGTCTGCACGAATGCAGAACAACGGGCGTAAGATTCTAGGTGAATTTTTCGCCCGTTTCAAGTAGAAATTAGTTTGCTACGGCAGTCAGACCAGCCTGGTCAACGGAAACGCCCGCGCCCATGGTGGTAGAGATGCTAACTTTCTTGATGTACACGCCTTTCGCCTGAGCAGGTTTGGCTTTTTTCAGCGCAACCAGCAGAGATTCCAGGTTTTCTTTCAATTTGTCAGCATCGAAGTCCACTTTACCGATGGTAGTGTGGATGATGCCGTTTTTGTCGTTACGATAACGAACCTGACCTGCTTTAGCGTTCTTAACCGCTTCAGCAACGTTAGGCGTTACAGTACCCACTTTCGGGTTTGGCATCAGGCCACGTGGACCCAGAATCTGGCCTAACTGGCCAACAACGCGCATTGCATCTGGAGATGCAATCACAACGTCAAAATTCATTTCGCCTTTCTTGATCTGATCGGCCAGGTCTTCCATACCTACCAGCTCAGCGCCAGCTGCTTTAGCAGCTTCAGCGTTTGCGCCTTGGGTGAAGACAGCTACACGTACTGAACGACCAGTACCGTGTGGCAGAACAGTCGCGCCGCGCACGTTCTGATCAGATTTACGTGCATCGATGCCGAGGTTAACGGCAACGTCAACGCTTTCTACGAACTTAGCGGTAGCCAGTTCTTTCAGTAAAGCGATTGCTTCAGCAATATCGTACTGCTTGGTCGCGTCTACTTTGTCGCGAATTACGCTCATGCGCTTGGTCAGCTTTGCCATTTCTTAGTCCTCTACAACCAGGCCCATGGAACGAGCAGTACCTTCGATTGAGCGAGTCATCGCTTCAACGTCGGAACCCGTCATGTCCGCAGCTTTAGTTTCTGCGATTTCACGTACCTGAGCACGAGTCACTTTACCGACTTTATCTTTATTCGGCTTACCAGAACCTGACTTGATGCCTGCTGCTTTTTTCAGCAGAACGGCAGCCGGAGGCGTTTTGGTAATAAAGGTAAAAGAACGGTCGCTGTATACGGTGATAACAACAGGTGTTGGCAGACCTTTTTCCAGAGATTCGGTCTTCGCGTTAAACGCTTTACAGAATTCCATGATGTTAACACCCTGCTGACCCAGAGCTGGACCAACCGGTGGACTTGGGTTCGCCATACCAGCTGCAACCTGCAGCTTGACGTAGGCTTGTACTTTCTTAGCCATGATAATTCCTCAATTGGGTTATAGCGCCTGTAGAAGGCTCCCCGTGGTAACGATTTATACGCTGTTGCCAGCGCATAAAAACAAAAGGCGCGAAATTATAGTTAAATTTCGCGCCTGCTGCAACAGCCAAATTGTAAGTCGGGAAAGGTTAGCCTTTCTCTACCTGACCGAAGTCGAGTTCTACTGGTGTTGCACGTCCGAAGATGGACACAGAAACGGTCAAACGACTCTTCTCATAATCCACATCTTCTACCACACCGTTAAAGTCGGCAAATGGACCATCGTTGACACGTACCATTTCGCCTGGCTCGAACAGCGTTTTTGGACGCGGCTTATCACCCACCTGCTGCAGGCGGTTCATAATCGCATCAACTTCTTTATCGCTAATAGGCGCCGGGCGATCGGATGTACCGCCAATAAAGCCCATAACGCGCGGAACACTGCGTACCAGGTGCCAGCTGGCGTCATTCATCACCATCTGTACCAATACGTAGCCGGGGAAGAATTTGCGCTCGCTTTTACGGCGTTGACCACCACGGATCTCAACAACTTCTTCTGTAGGAACCATGACGTCGCCAAACAGCTCTTCCATGTTGTGCAATTTGATGTGCTCACGCAGCGACTGTGCTACGCGGCCTTCAAAACCGGAAAACGCCTGCACGACGTACCAGCGTTTCTTTGGAGCTTCAGACATCTCAGAACCTCAGGCCAGTGATAAACGATACCAGACGGACCAGAATACCATCCAGCCCCCACAAAATCAGTGACATCACGGCAGTAACCGCGGCAACGATTAACGTGGTATGCAGTGTTTCCTGGCGGGTTGGCCAGATAACTTTACGCATTTCGGTTCTTGCTTCACGTGCAAAGGCCACGGTTGCTTTGCCTTTCGTCGTCAAAAGCGCAATGCCGCCTGCTGCCGCAATCAGGACTACTACAGCCAACGCGCGCAAAGGCAGCGTCACATCGCGATAGAGGTAGTTACCTACGATCGCCGCAAGCAGTAATAAGACTACCACTACCCACTTCAGCGCTTCGAGGCCGCGCCCGCTCCCTTGAGCTTCGGTATTCGCACTCATAAACCAACCTGCCACAATAATTCAGAAACTATTCTGCCCCGCATTGCGAGGCATCCAAACCGAATGAGCTTTTGGGGCGTAACTCGGTATCCAGCGCCACATAACAGAGCCTGTCTCAGCAATGATTATGGTTCACAATCACTGATGAGTCAGGTTCTATGTAACAGCGTACAAAAAGGGCATCAAATGATGCCCTTTCCACGTGCATTGCGTCAAATATTATCGGTAATTAAGCGATAACTTTGGCAACAACGCCCGCGCCAACGGTACGGCCGCCTTCGCGGATGGCGAAGCGCAGACCTTCGTCCATTGCGATTGGGTGAATCAGGGTAACAACCATTTTGATGTTGTCGCCCGGCATGACCATCTCAACGCCTTCTGGCAGCTCTACTGAACCGGTCACGTCTGTGGTACGGAAGTAGAACTGTGGACGGTAGCCCTTGAAGAACGGAGTATGGCGGCCACCTTCGTCTTTAGACAGAACGTAGACTTCTGACTCAAACTTGGTGTGTGGCTTGATTGAGCCCGGCTTAGCCAGTACCTGACCACGCTGGATGTCTTCACGCTTGATACCGCGCAGCAGAACACCACAGTTTTCGCCTGCCTGACCCTGGTCCAGCAGTTTGCGGAACATTTCAACGCCGGTACAGGTTGATTTCGCAGTATCTTTGATACCCACGATTTCAACTTCGTCGCCGACTTTAACGATGCCGCGCTCTACACGACCGGTCACAACGGTACCACGACCAGAGATTGAGAATACGTCTTCGATTGGCAGCAGGAATGGCATATCGATTGCACGTACCGGGTCCGGGATGTAGTTATCCAGGTGACCAGCCAGCTCAACGATTTTCTCTTCCCACTCTGGGTTGCCTTCCAGCGCTTTCAGAGCTGAACCGCGAACGATTGGAGTATCGTCGCCCGGGAAGTCGTACTGTGACAGCAGGTCACGGACTTCCATCTCAACCAGTTCCAGCAGCTCTTCGTCATCAACCATGTCACACTTGTTCAGGAACACGATGATGTAAGGAACGCCTACCTGACGACCCAGCAGGATGTGCTCACGGGTCTGCGGCATTGGGCCGTCAGTCGCAGCAACAACCAGGATCGCGCCGTCCATCTGCGCAGCACCGGTGATCATGTTTTTCACATAGTCGGCGTGGCCTGGGCAGTCAACGTGCGCATAGTGGCGAGACGGGGTTTCATACTCAACGTGTGCAGTGTTGATGGTGATACCACGTGCTTTTTCTTCCGGGGTGCTGTCGATCTGGTCGAACGCACGCGCCTGACCACCGTTGGTTTTAGCCAGAACGGTGGTGATAGCTGCAGTCAGGGTGGTTTTACCGTGGTCAACGTGACCGATGGTTCCCACGTTTACGTGCAGTTTGTTACGTTGAAATTGCTCTTTAGCCATCGCTAGTCCCTCTAAGACACGGATATATCAAAGATATAGTCACATTAACCAGGCATTGCCTGACTGCAAGGAGTTACAGAGAAAAATCAGGAGGGAGATAAAGGAAGTGGTGCTGATACCCAGAGTCGAACTGGGGACCTCACCCTTACCAAGGGTGCGCTCTACCAACTGAGCCATATCAGCACATCTGGAGCGGGCAGCGGGAATCGAACCCGCATCATCAGCTTGGAAGGCTGAGGTAATAGCCATTATACGATGCCCGCATCCTGGAACTCGGCTACCTGTTCTTTCTGTAGCTTGTGAATAACAGGGGAAGTCCCCTATTATTCTTTGCCTGTCAGCGGAGCTGACTGGCTTTGACTGAGCTTACACCCAATCTGAATTCAGGGTGAGAAGAAGTGACTCACCTGCCAGACAAACAGGTTGTTTATCTGTTTCTCAACCCGGGGGTTGAGATGGTGGTGGGAGAAGGATTCGAACCTTCGAAGTCTGTGACGGCAGATTTACAGTCTGCTCCCTTTGGCCGCTCGGGAATCCCACCTACTTGATGGTGCCGGCTACCGGAATCGAACTGGTGACCTACTGATTACAAGTCAGTTGCTCTACCAACTGAGCTAAGCCGGCATCAAGTGACGCGCATTCTAGGAAGGTCGGCAGAAGGATGCAACAAAAAAATCACTGTTTTTGTTCTATCGCTTACTATTTGTGCAAAGCATCGCAATTTATCCCCGATCTGCAGAAATAACACCCAATTACTGGTCAAAATTTCTCTTCACTCTCGCCCTTGCCTTTTTGCGCCCTGCAGGGTATTGCCCCTTTACTTGTCCGGCTGCATCACGTTTTTTGGCTTACTCAGCAAAAAAGTGTATTAACTGCTCAGTTTTCAACCGACTAAACCGCGCTTCAATTTAAATCGTACGGTCACACAAGCCTCAGCACGAGCTGCACCCCTAAAAAATCCTTCACCGGTCACTGCTTGTCATGATGATCCGCCTTAGATGGAGAGATGCAGACCGCTCCTTCGGGGAAGTGTGATGTGACAGAGGAAGGTGGGAGACAACCCGTAATCCTACAGTGACAGATAATAAGCCTGTGTGAACATGCTTAGCGCGACAGGAGATGCCGAGACACAAGTCGCGAGGATGTGCTTAACCTTATAGAGAAAGCCCCTGTGCATGTGCCTGACGCATCATGGCAGCTGACAGAGAGCCTGTGTGGACAAACTGGCGTGACAGGAGACGCTGAGAGAACAACCCAGCGGGAATGCGCTTAACGCCAGAGTAAGACGTGGCAGCACATCGTTTATGTACCTGGTGCAGCTTTCAGACAGCCTGTTGGGACGTGCACAACGCGACAGGGGAAGCAGAGACCATATACAGCGTCAATGCGCTTAACGCCAGAGAAGATGTGGCAGTCCATAGTGTACGTGCCCGGTGCAGCGTTCTGATAGCCTGTAAGGGCTTCACAGGTGACAGGGGAAGCGGGGACCACCTCCAGCGGGGATGTCTTAACGCCAGAGAAGGCGTGGCAGCACATGGTTTATGTGCCTGGTGCGGCTTTCAGACAGCATGCTGAGTACGACTACTGCACTGTGGTATCAACATGGGTGCTAATTATTTCTACAAGACCCGATGTCAATGTGCGGCATATCCTCAATATATGGCTATCCAGACGTAATGACGGTTACTGCTTTTTTTACTTGAGAAGTGGCTGATGCCTCAACGAGGATAAAAAAGCATAACGATTAAAGATTTCAAGCCCCTACATTGAAGATTTATCAAAATCTGCGGTGAGCCTTGCGAAAGCAGTTTACTGTTTATTTTTTACTTCTTTTAAAAGCTATACTGGTGATACCCTCCAGCCCATTGTTCTCGTTAATAACCCTGTGACCGGCAATTCATTTCTCTACACTACCCGGATAGTGATCGGCAAAATGTACAGATGGGTTTGAATCTGCAGTCAAATGTATACTTATGGATAAAACGACATCACTCACCACGCCTTATTTACAGTTCACACGTGAACAGTGGGCGGCATTACGCGACTCGGTTCCCATGACGCTGTCAGAGGATGAGATCGCCCAATTGAAAGGGATCAATGAAGATCTTTCAATTGAAGAAGTGGCAGAAATCTATCTGCCACTCTCACGTTTACTTAATTTCTATATCAGTTCAAATGTCCGCCGCCAGGCCGTGCTGGAACAGTTTCTGGGAACGAATGGGCAAAAAATTCCCTATATCATCAGCATTGCAGGCAGCGTCGCGGTTGGCAAAAGTACTACCGCCCGTGTTTTACAGGCGCTTCTGAGCCGCTGGCCCGGACACCGTAAGGTTGAGCTCATTACGACAGATGGTTTTCTTCATCCCAACGCTGTGCTTAAAGAACGCGGCTTAATGAAGAAAAAAGGCTTTCCTCAATCCTATGATATGCATCGGCTGGTTAAATTTGTTTCTGACCTTAAGTCAGGGGCCAGCCAGGTCACGGCTCCCGTCTATTCCCATTTAATTTATGATGTGATTCCGGATGGTGACAAGGTGGTTAAGCAACCTGACATTCTGATTCTGGAAGGATTAAATGTGCTGCAGAGTGGCATGGATTATCCTCATGATCCGCATCATGTTTTTGTCTCTGATTTTGTGGATTTTTCAATCTACGTAGATGCGGAAGAAGATCTATTACAGCGCTGGTATGTGAATCGTTTTCTGAAATTTCGTCAGGGCGCTTTTACCGATCCCAACTCTTATTTTCACCACTATGCTCAGTTGCCTGAGGACGAGGCTGTGAACATTGCCGGCGCGTTGTGGAAAGAAATTAACTGGTTGAACCTTAAGGAAAATATTCTTCCTACACGTGAAAGGGCCAGTTTGATTATGACTAAAAGCGGGAACCATGCGGTAGAAAAGCTGCGTCTCAGAAAATAGTCAACGGTATATAAAGCCTGCTAAAAAGCAGGCTTTATTTATTCCTCAAAGCGGTCGAAGCGATATTTCTCCCCCGACCCACGATTTAATTATCCCGTCTTGTTCAAGCCGCAAACCACCCTGGTTATCAATACCGCGAGCGATGCCGTGCACTTCTCGTTCGCCAATCAGTAATTTCACCGGGCGATTAATGAAGTTATCCAGTTCAGCCCAGCGCGCGACAAAGGGGACTAAGCCCTCCTGCTCAAATACGGGTAATGCTTCACGCAGGCGATTGATCAGTTTTGCCGCAAGCTCGTTACGATTAATGGTTACGCCAGCTTCCTGCAAATTAATCCAGCCCTGATTAATCTGGGCTGCTTCGGCATTTCTCATCGCCAGATTTATTCCGGCACCAATGACAATATGAGCGGCATCGCCGGTTTTACCGGTTAATTCGACTAAAATACCTGCTAACTTTCTGTCATTAAGGTAAATATCGTTGGGCCATTTCACCCGTACGTCTTGGGCACCCAGCGACCGCAGGGTCTCTGCCATAATGATACCAATCACCAGACTGAGCCCCATTGCAGCTGCCGGTCCCTGGTCCAGACGCCAGTACATAGACATATAGAGGTTGGCACCAAAAGGCGAAAACCAGTGCCGCCCACGTCGTCCTCGCCCTGCTTGCTGATATTCAGCAACACAGACCGATCCTGAGGGCAGTGAATTCATGCGTTCGAGTAAATACTGATTCGTTGAATCAATCACTGGTATGACTGCAATATCAGGCTGGGACAGCTGAGCAAGAATCTCTTGTTCATTCAGTAACTGAAGCGGTGCAGGGAAACTGTAGCCTTTACCCGTCACGGTATACACGTCAAGGCCCCAACTTTTCAGCGTTTGAATATGCTTATTAATCGCCGCACGGCTCATGCCAAGCGTTTCTCCTAGCTGCTCACCAGAGTGAAATTCGCCATCTGCCAGGATATCGATTAATTTCAATGGTACGCTGTGATCCTTCATGAGATTACCTCTACAGCGTTGCATTCACCTTGTGCCTTAATGAAACGGACTTCTGGCTCCAGCCAGACATTAAATTTTTCACCTACGTGTGCGCGCACGCTTTTTGCCAGAGCGACAATGTCATCAGGTGTGGCATTTCCAGCATTGATTAGCACTAAAGCCTGCTGCTGGTGAACTTCCGCACCGCCAATCCGGTAGCCTTTGAGCTGGCATTGATCGATAAGCCAGCCTGCTGCAAGTTTAATATCACCTGTAGACTGAGGGTAATTTGGCATCGTCGGGTACTCATTCAGCAACGCAGCGGCCTGCGGACCTGTTATCACCGGGTTTTTAAAAAAACTGCCCACGTTACCGGTTATTTTCGGATCCGGTAATTTACTCTGTCGCATATGGCAGACCGCATGGAAGACATCCCAGGCATTTGCCGTCGCAGGATTTAGCGTTTTTAAATCACCATAGGTGAGGACGGGCTGCCAGTGTTTTTTTAATGAGAAACCGACGGCAATAATCGTATAGCCTGACTGGTACTGGTGTTTGAAAATACTGTCACGGTAACCAAACTGGCACGCCTCCCGGCTCAGGCGTTGCGTGATGCCGGTATGCAAATTCAGCACGTCGACGTACTCACATACATCTTTTAACTCTACCCCATAAGCGCCAATATTCTGGATAGGTGCTGATCCCACCATTCCAGGAATGAGCGCAAGGTTTTCCAGGCCTGAAATCCCTTTCTCCAGCGTAGTTTTCACCAGTTGATGCCAGTTCTCACCCGCCCCAACATGCAGTTTCCAGCTCTCATTCTCATCGCGGATCTCAACCCCTTTGATACGGTTGATCACGACAATGCCCGCGAAGTCTTCAAGGAACAGCACGTTGCTGCCTTCCCCAAGGACCAAAAAAGGTTGCTGATTGTGCTGGCTCATTTGCCAGGCTGAAAGTATCGCTTCAGTCGTTTCGGCGACAATGCGTGTTTTTGCGCTGACATCAAGCCCCAGCGTGTTGTCGGCTTTTAATGAGGTGTTCGAACTGGACATGAGACGGCCTTAACTGGTTAATCTGGCCGTAGTTTACCGCATCACAACGATAATGCGGGGGAAATTGCGTGCGGTGAATGGCTTTCTGGGATGCTGTTGCTCTTGAATAATCTCAATAGCAGCGGGAATAGAGCGTACAAGCAGGCTAATACAGGATGATTTTGCGGTTGTGTCACATATGAGGATAAGAATGGCTGTGTGCAGAAGGCAATAAAGCAGGAGGAGCGATCTTGAAGACCCGCTTTCCGCAGGTTACGGACGTAAAAAAGCCCTGAACTTTCGTTCAGGGCTTCTTCACTTGTTTGATGCCTGGCAGTTCCCTACTCTCGCATGGGGAGACCCCACACTACCATCGGCGCTACGGCGTTTCACTTCTGAGTTCGGCATGGGGTCAGGTGGGACCACCGCGCTACAGCCGCCAGGCAAATTCTTTGTGCACGAAACGACTCTTTTACGCCATGAACGCGTTGCATTCGCTCTGCCGCAACGGTCACATACTTCAGTATGCTCCCGCTGACGTCATCGCTCTGCGCCTTCTCATGCCGCAAAATCTGTCGTTTCCGCAAATTCTTTTCCGGTAAACAATGCTGAAAATTTAATTCGTCTCTCAACCAAAACGCCTCTGGCGTTGTAAGGTTAAGCCTCACGGGTCATTAGTACCGGTAAGCTCAACGCATCGCTGCGCTTACACACCCGGCCTATCAACGTCGTCGTCTTCAACGTCCCTTCAGGACCCTTAAAGGGTCAGGGAGAACTCATCTCGGGGCAAGTTTCGTGCTTAGATGCTTTCAGCACTTATCTTTTCCGCACTTAGCTACCGGGCAGTGCCACTGGCGTGACAACCCGGACACCAGCGGTGCGTTCACTCCGGTCCTCTCGTACTAGGAGCAACCCCCCTCAATTCTCCAGCGCCCACGGCAGATAGGGACCGAACTGTCTCACGACGTTCTAAACCCAGCTCGCGTACCACTTTAAACGGCGAACAGCCGTACCCTTGGGACCTACTTCAGCCCCAGGATGTGATGAGCCGACATCGAGGTGCCAAACACCGCCGTCGATATGAACTCTTGGGCGGTATCAGCCTGTTATCCCCGGAGTACCTTTTATCCGTTGAGCGATGGCCCTTCCATTCAGAACCACCGGATCACTATGACCTGCTTTCGCACCTGCTCGAGCCGTCACTCTCGCAGTCAAGCTGGCTTATGCCATTGCACTAACCTCCTGATGTCCGACCAGGATTAGCCAACCTTCGTGCTCCTCCGTTACTCTTTAGGAGGAGACCGCCCCAGTCAAACTACCCACCAGACACTGTCCGCAGCCCGGATCACGGGCCTACGTTAGAACATCAAACATTAAAGGGTGGTATTTCAAGGTTGGCTCCACGCAGACTGGCGTCCACGCTTCAAAGCCTCCCACCTATCCTACACATCAAGGCTCAGTGTTCAGTGTCAAGCTGTAGTAAAGGTTCACGGGGTCTTTCCGTCTTGCCGCGGGTACACTGCATCTTCACAGCGATTTCAATTTCACTGAGTCTCGGGTGGAGACAGCCTGGCCATCATTACGCCATTCGTGCAGGTCGGAACTTACCCGACAAGGAATTTCGCTACCTTAGGACCGTTATAGTTACGGCCGCCGTTTACCGGGGCTTCGATCAAGAGCTTCAGCTTGCGCTTAACCCCATCAATTAACCTTCCGGCACCGGGCAGGCGTCACACCGTATACGTCCACTTTCGTGTTTGCACAGTGCTGTGTTTTTAATAAACAGTTGCAGCCAGCTGGTATCTTCGACTGGCTTCGGCTCGGGGAGCAGGTCCCTTCACCTACGCGCCAGCGTGCCTTCTCCCGAAGTTACGGCACCATTTTGCCTAGTTCCTTCACCCGAGTTCTCTCAAGCGCCTTGGTATTCTCTACCTGACCACCTGTGTCGGTTTGGGGTACGATTTTGTGTTACCTGATGCTTAGAGGCTTTTCCTGGAAGCAGGGCATTTATCACTTCAGCACCGTAGTGCCTCGTCGTCACGCCTCAGTGTAAAGTGAACCGGATTTGCCTGGAACACACACCTACACGCTTAAACCGGGACAACCGTCGCCCGGCTGATATAGCCTTCTCCGTCCCCCCTTCGCAGTAACACCAAGTACAGGAATATTAACCTGTTTCCCATCGACTACGCCTTTCGGCCTCGCCTTAGGGGTCGACTCACCCTGCTCCGATTAACGTTGAACAGGAACCCTTGGTCTTCCGGCGACAAGGTTTTTCACCTTGTTTATCGTTACTTATGTCAGCATTCGCACTTCTGATACCTCCAGCATGCCTCACAGCACACCTTCAACGGCTTACAGAACGCTCCCCTACCCAACAACACATAGTGTCGCTGCCGCAGCTTCGGTGCATGGTTTAGCCCCGTTACATCTTCCGCGCAGGCCGACTCGACCAGTGAGCTATTACGCTTTCTTTAAATGATGGCTGCTTCTAAGCCAACATCCTGGCTGTCTGTGCCTTCCCACATCGTTTCCCACTTAACCATGACTTTGGGACCTTAGCTGGCGGTCTGGGTTGTTTCCCTCTTCACGACGGACGTTAGCACCCGCCGTGTGTCTCCCGTGATAACATTCTCCGGTATTCGCAGTTTGCATCGGGTTGGTAAGCCGGGATGGCCCCCTAGCCGAAACAGTGCTCTACCCCCGGAGATGAGTTCACGAGGCGCTACCTAAATAGCTTTCGGGGAGAACCAGCTATCTCCCGGTTTGATTGGCCTTTCACCCCCAGCCACAGGTCATCCGCTAATTTTTCAACATTAGTCGGTTCGGTCCTCCAGTTAGTGTTACCCAACCTTCAACCTGCCCATGGCTAGATCACCGGGTTTCGGGTCTATACCCTGCAACTTAACGCCCAGTTAAGACTCGGTTTCCCTGCGGCTCCCCTATACGGTTAACCTTGCTACAGAATATAAGTCGCTGACCCATTATACAAAAGGTACGCAGTCACCCCCATAAAGAAGGCTCCCACTGCTTGTACGTACACGGTTTCAGGTTCTGTTTCACTCCCCTCGCCGGGGTTCTTTTCGCCTTTCCCTCACGGTACTGGTTCACTATCGGTCAGTCAGGAGTATTTAGCCTTGGAGGATGGTCCCCCCATATTCAGACAGGATACCACGTGTCCCGCCTTACTCATCGAACTCACAGCCTGTGCACCTTTGTGTACGGGAGTATCACCCTGTACCCTGCGACTTTCCAGACGCTTCCACTGATGCACAAGCTGATGATGGTTCTGGGCTCCTCCCCGTTCGCTCGCCGCTACTGGGGGAATCTCGGTTGATTTCTTTTCCTCGGGGTACTTAGATGTTTCAGTTCCCCCGGTTCGCCTCATGCAGCTATGTATTCACTGCATGATAGTGTGACGAGTCACACTGGGTTTCCCCATTCGGGTATCGCCGGTTATTGCGGTTCATATCACCTTACCGGCGCTTATCGCAGATTAGCACGCCCTTCATCGCCTCTGACTGCCAGGGCATCCACCGTGTACGCTTAGTCGCTTAACCTCACAACCCACAGGCGTTTATCTGTAATACCGTAACGGCTGCGCGTAAAGAATGCGTCGTTGCGCGGTGCTCGCCATGCTCACGTACTTCAGTACGCTCCGCTGGCTGTGCGCCGACGCGCCTTGCTTTCTTCACTGCTCGCGCGCTACTGCATAACAGTTAGCTTGTAAGCTGTAAGCTTTTGAGAGACTCGAACGCGTTGTGCTGTGTTCCTTATTACGGAGGAACACGACAATGCGTCGTTTCAAATTTTCAGCTTGTTCCGGATTGTTAAAGAGCATAATACTTCGCAGCACACCGTCGCCGGTACGCTCTGAAGTATTTTTCAGAAATACAGTAATATCAGTATGGTGGAGCTAAGCGGGATCGAACCGCTGACCTCCTGCGTGCAAGGCAGGCGCTCTCCCAGCTGAGCTATAGCCCCATACAGTTACTGCAGAGACCACTACTACCACTCAACCGAGTACACTTCATGAGAAATGTAATTCGTGCTCAGGCAAGGCATGTTTTCGCGAAGCATAGTGAACTATGCGAGCCGGAAACATAACGCAGCATGAGACGAATTTGGTAGGCCTGAGTGGACTTGAACCACCGACCTCACCCTTATCAGGGGTGCGCTCTAACCACCTGAGCTACAAGCCTGTAGAGGTTTTTTCTGCTCGTTACTTTCTATCAGACAATCTGTGTGAGCACTTCGCGGGAAGGTATCTTCAGGTAAGGAGGTGATCCAACCGCAGGTTCCCCTACGGTTACCTTGTTACGACTTCACCCCAGTCATGAATCACAAAGTGGTAAGCGCCCTCCCGGAGGTTAAGCTACCTACTTCTTTTGCAACCCACTCCCATGGTGTGACGGGCGGTGTGTACAAGGCCCGGGAACGTATTCACCGTGGCATTCTGATCCACGATTACTAGCGATTCCGACTTCACGGAGTCGAGTTGCAGACTCCGATCCGGACTACGACGCACTTTATGAGGTCCGCTTGCTCTCGCGAGGTCGCTTCTCTTTGTATGCGCCATTGTAGCACGTGTGTAGCCCTACTCGTAAGGGCCATGATGACTTGACGTCATCCCCACCTTCCTCCGGTTTATCACCGGCAGTCTCCTTTGAGTTCCCGACCGAATCGCTGGCAACAAAGGATAAGGGTTGCGCTCGTTGCGGGACTTAACCCAACATTTCACAACACGAGCTGACGACAGCCATGCAGCACCTGTCTCAGAGTTCCCGAAGGCACCAAAGCATCTCTGCTAAGTTCTCTGGATGTCAAGAGTAGGTAAGGTTCTTCGCGTTGCATCGAATTAAACCACATGCTCCACCGCTTGTGCGGGCCCCCGTCAATTCATTTGAGTTTTAACCTTGCGGCCGTACTCCCCAGGCGGTCGACTTAACGCGTTAGCTCCGGAAGCCACTCCTCAAGGGAACAACCTCCAAGTCGACATCGTTTACGGCGTGGACTACCAGGGTATCTAATCCTGTTTGCTCCCCACGCTTTCGCACCTGAGCGTCAGTCTTCGTCCAGGGGGCCGCCTTCGCCACCGGTATTCCTCCAGATCTCTACGCATTTCACCGCTACACCTGGAATTCTACCCCCCTCTACGAGACTCAAGCCTGCCAGTTTCAAATGCAGTTCCCAGGTTAAGCCCGGGGATTTCACATCTGACTTAACAGACCGCCTGCGTGCGCTTTACGCCCAGTAATTCCGATTAACGCTTGCACCCTCCGTATTACCGCGGCTGCTGGCACGGAGTTAGCCGGTGCTTCTTCTGCGGGTAACGTCAATCACTGCGGTTATTAACCACAATGCCTTCCTCCCCGCTGAAAGTACTTTACAACCCGAAGGCCTTCTTCATACACGCGGCATGGCTGCATCAGGCTTGCGCCCATTGTGCAATATTCCCCACTGCTGCCTCCCGTAGGAGTCTGGACCGTGTCTCAGTTCCAGTGTGGCTGGTCATCCTCTCAGACCAGCTAGGGATCGTCGCCTAGGTGGGCCGTTACCCCGCCTACTAGCTAATCCCATCTGGGTTCATCCGATAGTGAGAGGCCCGAAGGTCCCCCTCTTTGGTCTTGCGACGTTATGCGGTATTAGCCACCGTTTCCAGTGGTTATCCCCCTCTATCGGGCAGATCCCCAGACATTACTCACCCGTCCGCCACTCGTCACCCGAGAGCAAGCTCTCTGTGCTACCGTCCGACTTGCATGTGTTAGGCCTGCCGCCAGCGTTCAATCTGAGCCATGATCAAACTCTTCAATTTAAGTTTGATTTGCTGAAACCAGTTCAGCGGTGCTCATCTGTAAAACGTCATAATGAATTTCATTATGTGTTCACTCGTGAGACTTGATATTTTTTACGTCCGAGGACGCTGATATCAATCCTGCGAGTGCCCACACAGATTGTCTGATAAATTGTTAAAGAGCAGTGCGAACAGCGGGTTAACCATCTGTCGCGAGGTGGCGTATATTACGCTTTCCTCCTTCAGAGTCAACTTCTTTTTCAGAAGTTTTTCTCCGGCGGTTCAGTTTCCTGAACCTCTCAACACCGCATTCCGTAAGCCGTTGTGCCGTGTCAGTGGAGGCGCATTATAGGGCGTTCGCGCGGCCTGACAAGGGTTAATTGCAAAAACATTACTGTTCGTCTCAAATTTCGCCAGATCGCGTTATTTCAGTACGATTTGCCTGGTAACTGTGCAAAATCCCTGGCAAAACGCTGTACCTGCTGCCAGTCGGTATATTCCACTTCTTTCGTCGCATCAGTTTCCCCCCCGGTCATGCGCATTATTAACTGAATCATGACACGGTCAAACCAGCGATAGCGGGGATAATAGAGCGCACCAGCGAAAACAGCACAGCAATCAGGCTGCCAGGGCGACTGCGTTAAGAACTTGACGGTATAACCATTCGTTTCGGGCGTACGCTTCTCTGGCTTGCGCGCCGTCAGGTTAACGGAGAAGAAACCGCTTACGCGCTGCTGCAACGCAGCCAGATTATGCTTCACAAATTCACTTACCACTGGCTGGAAATGGCCATAGCGGATTGAAGCACCAATCAACACCCGATCGTACTGTTGCCAGTCAATGGCCTTTGCATCCTGGATATTGATGACATCGCAAGATTGCTGCCCCTTGATCTCATCTGCGATAGCAGAAGCTATTTTTTGCGTTTGACCATCACGGGTCGAAAAGAGAATTAACGCTTTCATCATCTGCATCCTTATTGGTTATTCTCGCCAGAAGGTCGGCGTGAATAACACCAGCAATGTGAATACCTCAAGGCGACCAAACAGCATAGTAGAAATCAAAATCCACTTTGCTACATCGTTCATAGAGGTGAAGTTATCAGCGACCACGCCCAGACCTGGGCCAAGATTGTTTAATGTCGCGGCGACCGCAGCAAACGCAGAAAAATCATCAACGCCGGTGGCAATAATCGCCAACATGCTAATCAGGAACACCAACGCGTATGCCGAAAAGAATCCCCATACGGCTTCAAGGATACGTTCCGGCAGTGCGCGATTGCCCAGTTTAATGGTGTAGACCGCATTGGGATGGACAAGGCGCTTAAGTTCGCGATTACCCTGTTTGCACAGCAGCAGAATACGAATCACTTTTAAACCGCCGCCCGTAGAACCCGCACAGCCACCAATAAATGCAGAACACAACAGCAACACCGGTAGAAACAGCGGCCAGCGCGCAATGCTGTCTGTGGTGAATCCCGCAGTGGTTGCCATGGATACGACCTGGAAAAAGGCCTGGTTCAGCGTTTGCCAGCCACTGTCATACACATTGTGGAGCCACAAGACGATGGTGCAAATCAGCACCAGCGTCAGTTGCACCCCGATAAACATACGGAACTCAGGATCGCGCCAGTAAGCCCGCAGGCTGCGGTTACTGAGTAATGAGAAGTGTAGGCCGTAGTTACAACCGGAGATCAGCAGGAACACCGCCACAATGGTGTTGATCGTTCCACTCTGGAAATAGCCGATACTGGCATCGTGCGTTGAAAAACCGCCAATGGCGATAGTGGAAAAACTGTGGCCGATTGCATCAAAGGCAGGCATCCCGGCAAACCACAGGGCCAGCGCACAGGCGACTGTCAGTAACACATAGATGAGCCAGAGCGTCTTGGCCGTTTCCGCAATGCGCGGGCGCATTTTATTGTCTTTCAACGGGCCAGGCATTTCAGCACGATACAACTGCATGCCACCGACGCCCAGAATCGGCAGGATAGCCACGGCCAGCACAATGATCCCCATGCCGCCAAGCCACTGCAACATCTGGCGATAAAACAAGATGGCCTTGGGCAAGGAGTCCAGCCCCACCAGCGTGGTCGCGCCTGTGGTGGTCAGGCCGGAAAAAGATTCAAAAAAGGCGTCCGTAACGGAAAGATGCGGCTGCTCGGCGAAGATAAACGGCATGGCACCGACGCTGCCCAGCACGGTCCAGAACAGCACAACAATCAGGAAGCCTTCCCGGGGTTTCAACTCCGTTTTCTTCTTACGATTCGGCCACCACAGTAACGAACCGATCACCAACGCCATCATAAAAGTCTGGCTGAAGGCTCGTCCGGCACCGTCACGATAAATCAGCGCAACAAGGCCGGGTAAAATCATCGTTACCGAGAAGAGGATCACCAACAGACCGACAATGCGGGTAATGGCGCGAAAGTGCATTAAGCCGTTCCTTTAATCAAAGAGAAGAACATCATGGTGTAAGCGGAAGAAGCGTTAACGCACCCCGGCTGAAGTCTGACAGATTTTGCTTGAATCCATTAATTTGTCCATAAGGCAGCGCCAGTGTCAGAAAGATACGCTCAAGATACTCACTTTCTGTGATGCTGCCTTCAAAGCGTTGCACCAAACGCTCAATATCACTCAACTGGCCGTAATCACATTGCAGGGTAAACTGCTTTACCGGCACTTTCCGCTGACGCGCCAGCTGTTTTAATCCTTGCTGAACGCCGCCACCATACGCTTTCACCAGGCCGCCCGTGCCTAACATGATGCCGCCGTAGTAACGCACAACCACTGCGGTAATTTCTCCGATATCGGCACCCATTAACTGCGCCAGCATGGGTTTACCTGCCGTACCGGAAGGCTCACCATCATCGGAAAAGCCCAACTGCTGTGAGTCGTTGGGCGCACCCGCTACCCAGGCCCAGCAATGATGGCGGGCAGTGGGATGATCCTGCTTTACCTGCTGGACAAAAGCACGCGCCGCTTCCACGCCACAGGTGTGAGCCAGCAGCGTAATAAACCGGCTCTTCTTGATCGTCTCTTCACTGACGCTCAGAGCCTGAGCAGGAATATCAAAAGCCTCCATCAGGCAAGGTGCAGATCGCGCGTCATGTTTTCGACGCGGTTCGCATGGATAATCACGTTGTCCTCAATGCGGATACCGCCATAAGGCTTAAGCGCATCCAGTGCCTGCCAGTTAAAATGCGAACTGAATTTACCTGCACGCAACGGGTCCAGCAGCGAATCAATAATATAGAAGCCGGGTTCAATGGTTAACACCATTCCCGGCTGGATCACCCGGGTACAGCGTAGGTAAGGATATTGCGCAGGTGCAGCAAGATGTGTACCGCTTTCATCATGCATAAAGCCGGCGACGTCATGCACCTGCAAACCCAGCGGATGACCTAAACCGTGCGGCATAAAAGGGCCCGTCAGATCGTCGGCGACCAATGCCTCTTCACTTATACCGTGGACCAAATCAAACGTCGTCAGCAATTTCGCAATACGCTGATGCATTTGCAGATGATAATCGGTGTAGCGCACGCCCGCTTTCAGCGTGGCAATCAAAGCCAGCTCTTCCGCGTTCATCGCCTCAACCATTTTGGCATACAGCGTTCCGCTTTGTGCGGCATAACTGCGCGTCAGGTCGGCGGCATAGCCTTGATATTCCGCGCCAGCATCAATCAGGAAACTGTAGCGTTTAGCTGGCGGTTGATGATCCAGTTTGGTGTAGTGGAGCACGGCGGCATGTTCATTCAGAGCGATGATATTGCCATAGGGCACATCGGTATCACGATGCCCGGTTGCCGTCAGGTAAGCCTGATTGATATCGAACTCACTCAGGCCAGCTGAAAAGGCCTCTTTCGCTGCACGATGCCCGGCCACGGCAATTTTTTGCGCCTGACGCATACAGCTGAGTTCGTAGTCGGTTTTAATACTGCGGTGATAATGCAGGAAATCGATCACCCCTTTTGGATTGATATTCCCCGCGTTGATACCCAGCTGTGCCGCGCGTTCGGGCACCGGGCCAATATAGGCCACGTTTTCACGCTGGGCAGGAAGGAGATCGCCAACAGCATTCGCGTTTGCCAGGCCGACAATCTCAATATCATCGGTCCAGAAACTGTGCGGGAGAGGTTCAACGTTGTGCCAGTAGTCCACGGGCGAATAAAACCACAATCTCGGTTTGTTCACGCCATCAATCCACAACCAACAGTTTGGTACCTGTGTCACGGGCACCCAGGACTTAAATTGCGGGTTAACCTTAAACGGATAGGTATGATCATCCAGAAACACGGTGAGCAACTCGCCAGAATGGATCAGCATTGCATCCAGTTTATGACGTGCTAATACCTGCTGAGCACGTTGTTGCAAAGTAGTGATATGCGCGTGATACAAGCTTTTCAATGAATCCATTGCCGCCTCTCCAGTATCCAGAAAAGCCGCAGTTTATCACAGCCGAAATGCGGATGCCGGGTTCAGCGCAGCTGTGATCTTGTTAGCAAATAAACAAAGACTTGTTTGCAAAATATTAACATCACTCCCAAACTCACGATCATCTGGTATGACCAGATCACCTTTCGCGGTTTCAGGAGACGTACATGCTCTACCAAGGCGCTAACCTCACTCTTAACCAGTTGGATGATGGCATCGTCGAGCTGGTGTTTGATGCCCCCGGCTCCGTTAATAAGCTGGATACACAAACCGTCGCCAGCCTCGGCGAAGCGATTGCCGTGCTGGAGCAACATGCCGATCTGCGCGGCGTGCTGCTAAGTTCAGCCAAACCCGCCTTTATCGTGGGTGCTGACATTACCGAATTTCTGGCGCTTTTTGATGCGCCAACGGAAAAGCTGAGCCAGTGGCTGACCTTCGCCAACAGCATTTTTAATCGCCTGGAAGATTTGCCGGTTCCCACCATCGCCGCGATCGATGGCTACGCGCTGGGCGGTGGCTGTGAATGCGTTTTAGCAACCGATTTGCGGGTTGCCACACCAACCGCCCGCTTAGGCTTACCCGAAACCAGGTTGGGCATTATGCCAGGCTTTGGCGGCAGTGTTCGCTTACCTCGCCTGTTAGGCGCTGACAGCGCGCTGGAAATCATTGCGGCAGGTAAAGACATTGACGGTCTAGCCGCACTGAAGCTTGGCCTGGTCGATGCGGTTGTCAGCCCTGATAAACTGCGCGATGCCGCGCTGACGATGCTTAAAGCGGCAGCCAGTGATGGCAGCTGGCGGGCACGTCGCGCCCCTAAATTAGCCCCGTTAAAGCTGAGCCCTGTTGAGGCCGCAATGAGCTTTACGATCGCTAAAGGCATGGTCATGCAAACGGCCGGAAAACATTATCCCGCGCCGATCACTGCCGTTAAGACGATTGAAGCCGCAGCCGCATTAGGCCGTGACGATGCGTTAAAACTCGAAACGGCAGCGTTTGTTCCTCTGGCACAGTCTGACGTGGCCCGCGCGCTCGTGGGCATTTTCCTCAACGATCAGTACATCAAGGGCCTGGCCAAAAAACGCAGCAGTGAAAGCGGCGCGCCGAAACAGGCAGCCGTGCTGGGCGCCGGTATTATGGGTGGCGGCATCAGCTATCAGTCGGCGTGGAAAGGCGTGCCGGTCAAGATGAAGGATATTAATCCGCAGGCGCTTACCCTGGGCATGAATGAAGCCAGTAAGCTTCTGAACAAACAACTGGAACGAGGCAAGATAGACGGGAATAAGCTGGCCGCCGTCATTGCGACCATCCAGCCCACGCTGGATTATTCCGGGTTTGATCAGGCCGATGTTGTGGTTGAAGCCGTGGTGGAAAACCCGCAGATCAAAGCCAGTGTGTTAGCGGAGACTGAGAAACACATGCGTGCCGATGCTATCCTGGCGTCGAATACCTCTACGATTCCCATCAGCCAGCTGGCCCAGGCGCTGCAACGTCCTGAAAACTTTTGTGGGATGCACTTCTTCAATCCGGTCCCTCGTATGCCACTGGTAGAAGTGGTTCGCGGTGAGAAGACCAGCGAAGCCACCCTGGGGAAAGTTGTGGCATGGGCCAGTAAAATGGGCAAAACCCCCATCGTGGTCAATGACTGTCCGGGCTTCTTCGTTAACCGTGTCCTGTTCCCTTATTTTGCTGCCTTCGGCATGTTGCTACGAGACGGCGCGGATTTCCGCCAGATCGATAATGTGATGGAAAAGCAGTTTGGCTGGCCAATGGGGCCTTCCTGGCTGCTGGACGTGGTGGGGATTGATACAGCACATCACGCCCAGAGCGTTATGGCGGATGGTTTCCCACAGCGAATGAAAAAGGATTATCGCGATGCTATCGATATTCTGTTTGAAGCAAAACGCTTTGGTCAGAAAAACGGTAAAGGCTTCTGGCGTTGGGAAGAAGACAAAAAAGGGAAGCCCAAAAAAGTGCCTGATGCTGAGGTAGATGCCTTGCTTGAAGCTGCCTGTCAGCCGAAGCGGATTTTTAGTGACGAAGAGATTATGAACCGCATGATGCTGCCGATGCTGAATGAAGTTGTTCGCTGCCTTGAAGAGAAAATCATTGCCTCCCCTGCCGAGGCGGACATGGCGCTGGTGTATGGTCTGGGATTCCCACCATTCCGTGGAGGGGCTTTCCGTTATCTCGATACGCTGGGTAACAGTAACGTCGTGGACCAGGCGAAACGCTATACGGCACTGGGCGGTCTGTATGCGCTACCGGCCCTTTTGTCCGAAAAAGCGCGCCAACATGAAAGCTGGTATCCCGCCGTCAAACCGATTGATGAAGCCGCGTTCAGAAGCGCCTGAGGGAATAAAAATGGAAAATGTAGTCATTATTGACGCGGTGCGTACACCAATGGGTCGTTCCAAAGGCGGCGCTTTCCGCCACGTGCGTGCTGAAGACCTGTCTGCGCATGTTATGCGGGCGCTGCTAAGCCGCCAGCCGGCGGTCAATGCAGCAACGCTGGATGACGTTGTCTGGGGCTGCGTACAGCAAACGCTGGAGCAAGGTTTCAATATTGCCCGCAATGCCGCGCTGTTGGCAGAAATCCCGCATGTCGTCCCGGCTACGACAGTCAATCGCCTGTGTGGCTCGTCAATGCAGGCGTTACACGATGCCGCCCGCGCCATTATGGTCGGTGATGCTCATGCCTGTCTGATCGGCGGTGTCGAACACATGGGACATGTCCCCATGAGCCACGGCGTTGATTTTCATCCCGGCTTAGGGCGCACTGTTGCGAAAGCGGCAGGGATGATGGGATTAACCGCAGAGATGCTGGCGCGCATGCACCACATTAGCCGCGAGCAGCAGGATGCATTCGCTTTGCGCTCCCATCAACGTGCCTGGCAGGCGACACAGCGCGGCGATTTCGCAAATGAAATTGTTGCGATACACGGCCACGACGCCGACGGCGTGCTGAAACGCTACGACTTCGACGAAGTGATCCGTGAAGATACCAGCCTGGAAGGGCTTGCGGCACTACGACCTGCATTTGATCCCGTGACCGGGACGGTCACTGCAGGCACATCCTCAGCCCTGTCGGATGGGGCAGCCGCCATGCTGATTATGAGTGAAAGCCGCGCACGGGAACTGGGCCTGAAACCACGCGCCCGTATTAAAAGTATGGCGGTGGTGGGCTGCGATCCCTCGATCATGGGTTACGGTCCGGTACCCGCCAGCAAGCTGGCTTTGAAGCGCGCGGGGCTGAGCGTGAACGACATTGACATCTTCGAGCTTAATGAAGCCTTTGCCGCACAGGTTCTGCCCTGCATTAAGGATTTGGGCCTGTCAGACAAACTGGATGAGAAGGTCAACTTAAATGGCGGTGCTATCGCGTTGGGCCATCCGCTGGGCTGCTCAGGCGCACGTATCAGTACGACGTTGCTGAACATTATGGAACGCCGCGATGCGCAGTTTGGCCTGGCATCAATGTGCATTGGCCTGGGTCAGGGCATCGCCACCGTGATTGAACGCGTTTGATACGTTGGGACGTTATTATGGGATTGACCCGCCTGTCAGGGGCGGGTTTTTTCTTTCTGCGTGCGATCAGATAAAGGCAAAAGCATCGCCATACATCTGTGATTCGACTGCGCCACGCTCTGAACAGAAGCGATCGCGGGCAATTTTAGCCATTTCAAAGCGCCCGGCGATATAGATCTCATGCTCACTCAGGGTGGTAAAGTCCTGCATCACTGCCGTTAATACGGTGCCTGAACGCCCCTGCCAGCCAGCTTCAGGCTGTTCCACCACCGGAATCACCTTGAGATTAGGATGCTTGATAGCCAGCGCGTCTAGCTCATCCATATCGTACAGGTGTTTCAGTTCACGGCCGCCCCAGTAGATCGCAATATCACGGTCGGGCTTCTGTGAGAGCGCCGTCAACAAAATGGAGCGCGCATAGGAAAAGCCCGTACCACCCGCAATTAAAATCAAGGGTTTGTCACTCTCTTCACGTAACCATGCATCGCCGTGAGGAATATCAACAACGATTTGCCCGTCTTGCTGGATGCGGTCCATCACGGCCATCGCATAGAGGTTGAGCTCCGACGCCCCGATGTGCAGCTCAATGATTTCGGTTTCCATTGGCGTAGAGGCTACAGAAAACGGGCGCTTATCACGCTCATCCATCACTACCATAAGATACTGTCCTGCACGAAAGCTAAAATCCGCCTCCGGAATCAGACGAACGCGATACACCGTGTCGGTAATCGCTTCAACTGAAGTTACTTTACAGCTTAACGTTGTCATGCGTTCCCTCTGTCGGGTCGTCTTTATGGTTATTGCGCGCCATCAACGCTGTGATGGCTGTTCAAAATACCGAGGTCATCCCAGATAGCGTCGATACGCGCAGTGACTGCCGGATCTTTAACAATCGGCGTGCCCCACTCTCGTTCTGTCTCGCCCGGCCATTTATTTGTCGCATCCAGGCCCATCTTGGAACCCAGTCCTGAAACCGGTGACGCAAAATCAAGATAATCGATTGGCGTGTTTTCCACCAATACGGTATCGCGCGCCGGGTCCATTCGCGTAGTAATTGCCCAGATAACGTCGTTCCAGTCCCGGGCATTAACATCGTCGTCACACACAATAACAAATTTGGTGTACATGAACTGCCTAAGAAATGACCAAACGCCAAACATCACGCGCTTGGCATGACCGGCATACTGTTTTTTAATCGTGACGACCGCCAGACGGTAGGAGCATCCTTCCGGTGGCAAATAGAAGTCGACGATTTCCGGAAACTGTTTAACCAGAATAGGCACCAGCACTTCATTTAACGCCACGCCCAGAACGGCAGGTTCATCTGGCGGACGTCCTGTGTAGGTTGAATGATAAATAGGCTGATGCCGCTGCGTAATATGCGTAACGGTAAAAACCGGGAAGCTGTCGACTTCATTATAGTAACCAGTGTGGTCGCCATAAGGACCTTCTGGGGCTATATCGCCGGGTTCAATATAACCCTCCAGCACGATTTCCGCGCTGGCAGGCACTTCCAGATCGTTGGAAATGCATTTAACCACTTCGGTTTTGTTACCCCGCAGCAGACCCGCAAAGGCATATTCTGACAAGGTGTCCGGGACGGGCGTCACCGCGCCAAGGATGGTTGCCGGATCGGCGCCCAGCGCAACGGAGACCGGAAAACGCTCGCCTGGGTGGGCGTTGGTCCACTCCAGATAATCAAGGGCGCCGCCGCGATGAGAAAGCCAGCGCATGATAAGGCGGTTTTTACCAATAACCTGCTGGCGATAGATGCCCAGGTTCTGCCGCTCTTTGTGCGGCCCGCGGGTTACGGTGAGCCCCCAGGTAATCAGCGGAGCCGCATCGCCGGGCCAGCATTTCATGACGGGAATCCGCGTCAGATCGACGTCATCGCCGCTGAAAACCTCTTCCTGACAGGGTGCATTGCGCAACCTTTTGGTGGGCATATTCAGCACCTGCTTAAACTGCGGAATTTTGCTGAACAGGTCACGGAAGCCTTTCGGCGGCTCAGGCTCTTTTAAGAAGGCCAGCAGTTCACCCACCTCACGCAGTGCACTGACCTCTTCCTGTCCCATTCCCATGGCAACGCGCTTTGGCGTACCGAACAGGTTACACAGGACGGGCATGTCGTAACCCTTTGGGTTTTCAAACAACAGTGCCGGGCCGCCTGCTCGTAAGGTGCGGTCCGCAATTTCCGTCATTTCCAGTTCGGGGTCGATCTCGTGCGATATACGCTTCAGTTCACCACGCTGTTCAAGCAGCGCAATAAAGTCTCTTAAATCCTGATATTTCATGCGGCTTCAACTTTCCGGCCAGAGTGAATGGGTCATTATAGGGCTGATTGTGGGGGATGTGTTGAGCTTTATGCACCGCATCCTCTCCCTTACCTGTCACTGACGGCAATCAGGCGGCTTGCGGCAATAATTTTTACCCCGTTGGTTGCGAATAATTCACAGTTATTCACTTTATGCGGTGGCACTCACCATTCAGAACAATCTTAGTTTATTTTCCATGCAACGCCGCTTTCCAACCCCCCAATGCGCTATAACTCTGGCTGGAGGTTTGCTATTCTTAGCGTCCATTCATTGGGAGCAGTTATGGAATCCTGGTATTTACTCTATTGCAAACGTGGGCAGCTATTGCGTGCGAAAGAGCATCTTGAGCGGCAAGACGTAAATTGCCTGAGTCCGATGATCGCGCTGGAGAAAATCGTGCGTGGTAAGCGAACTACCGTCAGTGAACCGCTGTTTCCAAACTATCTGTTTATTGAGTTTGATCCGGAAGCCATTCATACCACAACCATAAGCAGCACGCGTGGCGTCAGCCATTTTGTCCGCTTTGGTACGACGCCGGCTACCGTGCCTGCCGTGGTTATTGACGCGTTACAAACCGACGTGCCTCAAACGCTGCTCGATCCCGAAACACCGCAAAACGGTGATGAAGTGATCATCACCGAGGGAACGTTTGAAGGCTTGCGGGCGATTTTTTCAGAGCCGGATGGCGAAGCGCGCTCAATCCTGTTGTTGAATCTGCTGAACAAACAGGTCGTACGCAGCGTGGACAACCGGCAGTTCCGCAAAGCTTAGATCAGCCTAAACAGCTTACGCGCATTGTGATCCACCTGTTTTGCCAACGTCCCGGCATCTTCGCCGCGCCAGATTGCGACCTGCTGCAGGATATGCGGCAAAAAGCAGGGTTCATTCCGTCTTGATGTAGGACGGGGGCGCATATCACGTGGCAGCAGATAGGGCGCATCCGTTTCCAGTAATAATCGATCGGCGGGAATCAGCGGCAACATCTCACGCAGCGCGATACCACGGCGCTCATCGCATACCCAACCCGTAATGCCTACTGACAGCCCCATTTCCAGGCAGGCCGCTAACTCTTCACGCGTGCCGGTAAAGCAGTGAATGACGGCGGCAGGCAGTTTAGGCAACCAGGGTTCAAGCACGGCGGCAAAACGCGCATGCGCTTCCCGACAGTGAAGAAACACGGGCATATTCAGCTCAGCGGCCAGCGCCAGCTGCGCATCAAACGCATACTCCTGCTGCTGGTGAGCGGCCAGGTTACGATTGAAATCCAGTCCGCATTCACCGATTGCCACCACCTCTTTTTTCTCAGCCAGGCGGCGCAACGTGCTCGCAATCTCCGCTGACCATTCACTGGCATGATGTGGATGCACGCCAGCAGTTGACCAGCAATAATCCTGATGGGCCTCTGCCAGTTTTTGCGCCTGCTGACTTTCAAGCGCGTTGGTGCCGGTAATCAACATGCCGGTGACGCCCGCTTCGCGCGCGCGTGAGATCACCTTTTTCCGATCGGAGGCGAACTGCGTGCTGGTCAGGTTTACACCGATATCAAACATATTTTTTCCACTCTTTATCATTAACACCATAAACAAAAACCGCCTGGCGGCGGTTTTTGACTTGACTCTCCCGCCTGTGCGGGATGCTGGATCTGACATCAGGAGTCGGCGTTATCTTCCTCATCCTCTGCCTGACGGCCTTTCCCCACATAGTAACGTGAGAAGAATACGCCGACTTCAAACAGGCAGTACATCGGAATAGCGAGCAAAGTTTGGGAAAAAACATCTGGCGGTGTGAGCAACATCCCAACAACAAACGCACCAACCAAAATATAGGGGCGTTTCTTTTTTAAATCGTCGGGGTTAGTGATGCCCGTCCAGCAGAGCAGCACAATCGCAACCGGCACTTCAAACGCCACACCAAATGCCATAAACAATGTCATCACGAAATCGAGATAGTTGGTGATGTCTGTTGCGATGGTCACGCCCTGCGGAGCCGTTTTAGCGAAGAAGCCAAAAGCCAGCGGAAAGACGATGAAGTAGGCAAACGCCACGCCAACGTAAAACAGCAGGGTGCTGGAGAACAGTAACGGCATGACCAACTTGCGTTCATGACGATAAAGGGCTGGCGCGACAAAGGCCCAGACCTGATAGAGGATAACCGGCACGGCAAGAAACACCGACACGATCATCGTCAGCTTAATCGGGGTAAAAAAGGGTGACGCGACATCAGTCGCGATCATGCTGGCACCCGCAGGCATCTGATTAATCAACGGCGATGCCACCGCGTGGTAGATGTCGTTAGCAAAGTAGATCAGGGCCAGAAAGATGACCAGCACAGCACCAATACAGTTCAACAGACGCTTACGCAGCTCAATCAGATGGCTGATAAGTGGTTGGGTATCTTCAACGGCCATTATCGTTCATCACTTGCAGAAGGAGTAGAAACTGAACTTGCCGACGGCGCAGCGCTTTCGGGCTTAACCGCAGGTTGTGCATCGACACGCGCTGGTGACTGTGCCGGAGCACTGGCGTGCCCAGATGCAGGATACGACTGAACCGGCGCGGGCTCAGCACGGCTGTCAGTCGGTTGAGAAGCAACAGGTTCAGGTGTCGCCGCTGGTGACTGTACAGGTGCAGGGTACGACTGAACCGGCGCGGGCTCAGCACGGCTGTCAGTCGGTTGAGAGGCAACAGGTTCAGGTGTCGCCGGTGGTGCCTGTACAGGTGCCTGCGCCTGATGCTCACTGGTCGCGGGAGTAACCGGGTGCAGCGTATCAGCGGTCGATGTATGTTGTGGAGAATGAATGGTATTGGCTTCGTCTTCGTCTCTTTCAATATCAATGCTCTGCTTTACTGAGCGCTTCATTGAATCCGCCGTTTTACGCAGCTCTTCCATGGATTCTTTAAGCTCGGGCGACAGCGTGCCCCGACCGGCTTCCTCCACCTTTTTCAGGCTGTCCTGCAACTCCTGCAGCTTCAGCTCTTGCGCCAGCTCACTTTGAACGTTGGCGGCCAGCGAGCGAATCGCTCTGATCCAGCCCATGACCGTTTTAACCGCAAGCGGAAGCCGTTGCGGGCCAAGAACGATCAGCCCGATCACGAATACCAATACCAATTCACCAAAACCAATATCGAACACGGTTTACACCTGCTTGTCGTTCTTGACTTCGTCTTTTTGAGCCGACGTTGGCTGCTTATCCGCCAGCGTTTTGGCATGGAAATCAGCGTCCTGCTCTTTCGGTTGATCCTTTTTATCGTCTTCATCGCCCATGGCTTTCTTAAAACCACGGATAGAAGAACCTAAATCCGAACCCAGATTACGTAATTTGTTGGTACCGAACAGAAGAACCACAATCACGGCAATAATTAACAGCTGCCAAATACTAATACCGCCCATGAGATAGCCTCGATTTTTTTGTTAAACGCTGTGGCGTAATGCCCTACAGAAACCCGTATTTATTCGGGCCCGAATCAGCGACATTACCGTGTTTCTGGCGCAAGTGACAATCAGTTTGTCTTACGCCAGCCAATTAACCAGCTGACAAAGCCCGCCGCCATTAATGCCGCCGGGAACAGGTCCCATTCAGGCCTGCTGAGGAGCACCGCCGTTCCGCTAATCAGCAGTGTCGCACCTACGCCAAACAGGTAACGAGCCTGATGCTGACGTGTACGTTGGACACTTATATCGTTCGCGAGTTTATCCACGCTGAGACGTAGCTGCTTATGCTGACGCAAACTGTCGTAAAACAGCTCTGGCAGCTCTGGCAATTTTTCTGCCCAGTAAGGGGCTTTTTCTTTCACGGCACGGATAATCGCCGGAATACCGATCTGATCCTTAATCCAGTCCTCAAGGAACGGTTTTGCCGTTTTCCATAAGTCCAGTTGCGGATAGAGCTGGCGACCAATCCCTTCGACATACAGTAAGGTTTTTTGCAGCAGCACCAACTGGGGCTGCACTTCCATATTAAAGCGACGCGCTGTGTTAAACAGGTTCAGCAGCACGTGACCAAACGAGATTTCCGCTAGCGGTTTCTCAAAAATAGGCTCGCACACGGTACGGATGGCAAACTCGAAATCTTCAACGTTGGTGTCGGCTGGCACCCAGCCCGAGTCGACATGCAGCTCCGCGACTTTGCGGTAATCACGGTTGAAGAAGGCAATAAAATTCTCTGCCAGATAGCGCTTATCTTCTTTATTGAGCGATCCGACAATGCCGCAGTCGATACCAATATACTGCGGGTCTTCAGGATGATCGTAGCTGACAAAGATATTGCCGGGGTGCATGTCGGCATGGAAGAAACTGTCGCGGAAAACCTGCGTAAAGAACACCTGAACGCCACGCTCCGCTAACAGCTTCATGTTAACGCCGTGCTGCTCCAGCGTTGCCACATCAGAGATAGGAATGCCATAAATGCGTTCCATCACCATCATGGTTTCACTGCAATAGTCTGAGTAAACCTCCGGCACATACAGCATGCGGCTGTTTTCAAAGTTCCGTCGCAGTTGAATCGCATTGGCCGCTTCGCGTAACAGGTTTAACTCATCAATCAGGGTTTTCTCGTAATCCCGAACCACCTCAACCGGGCGCAGACGGCGGCCATCGGGCAGCAGACGGGGCACCCAGCGGGCAATGCGGTAAATGAGCTTCATGTCCGCTTTAATGACCGGCAGGATATCCGGACGGATGACCTTGATGACGACTTTTTTACCTGTGGATTTTAGCGTTGCCGTATGAACCTGAGCGATAGAGGCCGAAGCCAGTGGGATAATCTCGAAATCATCAAACCAGGATTCAATCGGTGCGCCCATTGAGGCTTCGATCTGCGCTTTAGCCTTGACCCCATCAAAGGGGGCAACGCGGTCCTGCAGGACCGCAAGTTCATCGGCAATCAGCGGCGGAAACAGGTCACGACGCGTTGACAGCATCTGCCCAAACTTGATCCAGACCGGGCCTAACTGCTCCATGGCCATACGTAAACGTACGCCAAGGAGTTCTTGCTTGTGCTGGTTGGGGATCCAGAAAATACAGCGGCGCCACAGTCGCAGTGGAAGTGTCAGACGCATTTGTGGAATCAGTTCATCAAGGCCGTACGTCAAAAACACCTTAATAATAAAATATAACCGGCGGATCTCTCCAAAACTCATTTCGCCTCCAGCTGTGCCAGACGCGCATCAAGCGCCTCAAGCGAACGTTCCATCGCGCTAACCTCCTCAGAGAACCAGGCAAATTCCAGCGCACCAGGCGCCACCCGCCACTCTTCTGTTAATGCCTGACCAAGGTAGTCCTGACGCCGTTGTGTTTCTGCTTTGAAAAAGCGCAATGCACGCTGTGCACCCTGACTCATCCCCTGAGCGGCAATGTCACCGACCCAGGGGGCAAGGTATTCAGCAGGGTCCAGCTCGGCCAGATCCATTAGCGCAGAAAAGTGCTGAACCACCTGCAAGTCACCTTCAACCTGTAACTCACCGCTGCGAATCAGCGTCGTAAGCTGCTGGCGATCGCGTAATTTTGGCAAGGATTTGAGCTGTGTAATGACCGTGCAGTCACTCTTGTCCTGCCAGTCACTGAGCACGTCCAGCTGCTGTTCGCTAAATACCAGCACCAGCGGCCAGGATAACTCAGTTAAACGTAACGTCAGTACCTTACCGACAAGGCGCTGGCGTGCGCTTTTCAGGCCACGGTCACGATACAGTATGCGGTTTAACGCCGTCTCAATACCGGCGGTGATTACGGGTGTTAAGGTCATCGCCATAATGGTTAAAATTTGAACCCACGATGAAGCGCCACGATGCCACCTGTCATATTGAAATAGGTGGTGTTTTCAAATCCTACGTCATTCATCATCGCTTTCAGGGTTTCCTGATCGGGATGCATACGAATGGATTCAGCAAGGTAACGATAGCTTTCCGCGTCCTGAGCGACCAGTTGCCCGATACGTGGCAGAACGTGGAAGGAATAGGCATCGTAAGCTTTGCTCAGCGGTTCGATAACCGGTTTGGAGAACTCCAGCACCAGCAAACGTCCACCCGGCTTCAGCACGCGGAACATCGACGCCAGCGCCTTCTCTTTTTCAGTCACGTTACGCAGGCCGAAAGAGATAGTGATGCAGTCAAAATAGTTATCAGGGAACGGCAGTGCCTCGGCGTTAGCCTGCACATAGCTGACGTTACCTACCACGCCCAGATTGCGCAGCTTTTCCCGGCCCATCTTCAGCATTGAGCTGTTAATGTCAGCCAAAACGACCTGACCGGTTTCGCCCACCAGGCGCGAGAATTTTGCGGTTAAATCGCCTGTCCCGCCCGCCAGGTCCAGCACACGCTGGCCACGGCGCACGCCGCTGCTGTCAATGGTAAAACGCTTCCAGACTCGATGGACGCCAAACGACATCAAATCGTTCATCAGGTCATATTTTGCCGCTACGGAGTGAAACACATCCGCGACTTTGTCGGCTTTCTCGCTTTTGGCGACCGTCTGAAAGCCAAAATGGGTGGTTTCCTGCTGTGATTCATCTGCCATCGGTTTTACCTGCTCCACAAACAATACTTACCGAAGTGTATCAGAGTCATGGAGGTCAGGCACGTTGGCGACCTGCTTATTCGCGGAGGTGCCGGACCTGCTCATGATGTTCGTCTGGATGGTTCTCGTCATCTGGCGCGCTGTCGTGCTCATTTTCAGGCATAGCTTGCTCGACCAGGTGCGGGTTAATGGCGCGTTTGACTTCTACGCCCAGATCGCGAAAGCCTTCCGCCTGTGCGATAAGGTTGCCCCGCCCTTCTGCCAGCTTTTTCATTGCCTCGCGATAGCTGTTCTGCGCCTTATCAAGGCTATGGCCAATCCCGCTCATATCATCAACAAACAGCCGCATTTTGTCATACAGCCGGGAGGCCCGCTCTGCAATGCGCTGTGCATTACGACTCTGATGCTCATAGCGCCAGAGATTGTTAATCGTCCGCAGGGCCACCAGCAGTGTAGTCGGGCTGACCAGCATGATGTTCTGCTGAAGGGCTTCACTGATTAATTCTGGCTGACGATCAATAGCCAGCAGGAAGGCCGGTTCAACCGGAATAAACATCAACACATAATCCAGTGAGCGTAAACCGGGTAATTGTTGATAATCTTTGCGGCCCAGTAGACGAATGTGCCCACGCAGGGCGCTGACATGTTCCTGAATGGCCTGTTCACGCTCAACGTCATCATCGGCATTAAAATAACGCTCGTAGGCCACCAGCGTCATTTTGGCGTCGATAACCACATCTTTTCCCTGCGGCAGGCGGACAATCACATCAGGCTGCATACGACTTTGCTGTTCGTTCTGCATGCTGACCTGAATATCATACTCATAGCCTTCACGCAGCCCTGAGGCTTCCAGTACCCGACTCAGTACCACTTCGCCCCAGTTGCCCTGAATTTTGTTGTCGCCTTTCAGCGCCTTAGTGAGGTTAAGCGCCTCCTGAGCCATCTGGGCATTTAACTGCTGTAACTGACGAATTTCATGGGTCAGCGTGTGCCGCTCACGGGCTTCCGCGCCAAAGCTTTCATTCACCTGGCGACGAAAACCATCAAGCTGTTCCCGGAGCGGCCCTATCAGGCTGTTCAGGCTTTGTCGATTCTGTTCATCGACCCGACGTCCACTGTTTTCAAAAATTCGGTTGGCAAGGTTTTCAAACTGCGCGCTGAGCCGCTGCTCACTGTTTGTCAGCAGGCGCTGTTTTTCTTCCGCTGCGAAGCGGGTTTCTTCCAGGCGAATCGTGACCTCACGCAGTTCCGCTTCCTGGGCGCTGTTCACTTCCAGTTGGTTCCGCAGTTCACGTGTGAGCTGTTCACTCTCGTTGCGCCAGTAATCAAGCTGTTGCAGGCGCTCACTGGCCCCACTTAATGAACCATGAAGCTGCCTCAACTCCTGCTCGCGCTGCTGCACCTGCTGCTGAAGTTGTTCGATTTGCTGTTGCTGACGCTGCTGTGCCTCGTTGAGCAAGCGGCGTTCCGTGGAAAAGCTGGCTAACTGATGGCCGACGCGCATTTGCGCCAGTATCCAGCCCACACCAAGGCCGACAAGCGCCAGGCAGATGCTGATAATGATGTGCTGATCCATATTTTCCCCGCTGGTCAGACTAATGAGGGAAAAGGTAAATTCGCACTGTATGAATGTCCAGATATATTTACTGGCGTTGGAAGCGGTGACGCAACAATCTGTCTGGGATGAGACAGGCAGGCCTGATCACTCGCCTGCCTGTTAAAACAGGGGATTACAGTAAACGGCGCGCGGCTTCTACCACGATTTTCACCGCATCGCTTTCCGTCTGCTTCATCGTCACGGCATCCGGAATTTCTTTCTGCGTACGGTTGACGATCACGCCCGCCACCATTCCCGCTCTCAGCCCCTGGCTGGCACACATGGTTAACAGGGTCGCCGACTCCATCTCGTAGTTCAGCACGCCCATCTGCTGCCACTCCTGCATCGATCCCTGGAAACGATTAACGACGCGACCGGAAAAGGTATCGTAACGTTCCTGACCGGGATAGAAGGTGTCAGAGGAGGCCGTAATACCGATATGCGTTTTGGCACCACAGGCTTCTGCGGCCGCCACCAATGCTGTAGTACAGGTGAAATCCGCCACCGCCGGGAATTCCATGGGGGCGAAATGCAGGCTTGCCCCGTCCAGGCGTACTGAGGCCGTTGTGACCAGAACATCCCCCACGTTGATATGCGGCTGAATCGCCCCCGTTGTGCCCACGCGCAGGAAGGTACGCACGCCAAGCTGCGCCAGCTCCTCGACGGCAATTGATGTCGAAGGCCCGCCAATCCCTGTGGAACACACGACAACCGGCTTGCCATCCAGCTTAGCCAGCCAGGTGGTGAATTCACGATGAGAAGCCAGGTGCTGTGCATCTTCCATCAGCCCGGCAATCTTTTTCACGCGCTCAGGATCGCCGGGAACAATGGCCAGCGTCGCCCCCTGCAGGTCAGCTTTGGTCAGGCCAAGATGGAAAACGTCAGACTGTGTCATATCAGACTCCGGGTTAAGGAAAATTTTCACGCCACTTTACGTCACCGGGCGAGGTAAATATGTGACTAAATTCACTTAAGAAAATGAAAGTTACATTTTCTAAGAAAAATAGGGTGATCAATATCACACATCCATTCATCGCCTTGTGTATTGCTACATATGGTGATGTGGAAGCTATCGCGGGAATGTTAAAGAGAAGTGTAATTTTATTGGTTAACCACTCTGTTACTCCCTGTCTGGAACCTGTCACAGGTGGCCAGGCTATAGTTACGTGATTGCGCCTATGCTTGCACGGAGAGAATGATGAAGACCGACGATAATATGACACAAAAATCAGCTGCAGGCGCGTTTGCTCCGGCAGTTCAGCCCACAGCATCAACCACGATTATTACCGACAGCCCCACCATCCATTCGGGGGAAACCTCTATTCCGAGTCAGGGCGAAAACCTGCCGGCTTTTTATGCGAAACCACAGTCAGCAGACGGTCCTTTGCCGGTGGTGCTGGTGGTACAGGAAATTTTTGGCGTTCACGAACACATCCGCGATATCTGTCGTCGGCTGGCGCTGGAAGGCTATCTGGCGGTCGCGCCAGAACTGTACTTCCGTGAAGGCGATCCGAATGACTACAATGACATTCCGACGCTGTTTAAAGAGCTGGTCAGCAAAGTGCCTGACAGTCAGGTGCTGGCGGATCTCGATCACGCAGCGAACTGGGCTGCCCGTAACGGTGGGGATATTCGCCGCATGGGGATTACCGGTTTCTGCTGGGGCGGACGCATCAGCTGGCTTTATGCCGCGCACAACCCGCAGCTGCGCGCCGCCGTGGCCTGGTATGGTCGTCTGGTTGGCGAAAAAACCATGAAGCAGCAAAAGCACCCTATCGATATCGCCGTCGATTTGAACGCACCGGTTCTGGGATTATACGGTGGTCAGGATGACGGCATTCCGCTGGAAAGCGTCGAGCAGATGCGTCAGGCACTGCATGCGGCCAATGCCAACGCTGAGATTATTGTTTATCCCGATGCCGGACATGCTTTCAACGCTGACTATCGTCCGAGCTACCACGCAGAATCGGCAACCGATGGCTGGGCGCGCATGTTGGCCTGGTTTACGCAATACGGCGTTGCACCCGCGACGTGATCAAAAAAAGGGGCGCGCAAGCGCCCCAACATACTGACAACGTATTGACACAACACCAGGAAATCAGGCGGTTTCACCCCGCAGGTTTTTTGCCGCTTTAACCATGTTAGCCAGTGCCTGTCGGGTTTCGCGCCAGCCACGGGTTTTCAGGCCGCAGTCCGGATTCACCCACAGACGTTCTTCTGGAATACTTTGTGCCGCCTTACGTAACAAATTTTCTATCCACTCGACATCGGGTACGTTGGGCGAGTGAATATCGTAAACACCGGGCCCGATTTCGTTTGGATATTCGAACGCGTTAAATGCATCCAGCAAATCCATATCAGAACGCGACGTTTCGATGGTAATCACGTCCGCATCCAGTGCCGCAATGGATGCCATGATGTCGTTAAACTCGCAATAACACATGTGCGTGTGAATCTGTGTGTCGTCTTTGGCGACGGCGGCGTTTAACCGAAACGCCTCTACCGCCCAGCGCAGATAGTCGGCCCAGTCTGACTGATGCAGCGGTAAGCCTTCACGCAGTGCAGGCTCATCAATCTGAATGATGCCAATACCGGCGGCTTCCAGATCGGCAACTTCATCACGCAGCGCCAGCGCAATCTGTTTGGCGATCGTTTCACGTGACACATCCTCACGCGGGAATGACCAACAAAGAATCGTTACCGGACCCGTCAACATGCCTTTTACCGGCTTATCGGTGAGTGACTGAGCATACCTCGCCCACTCGACGGTAATGGCTTCCGGACGGCTGACATCACCAATGATCACCGGCGGTTTAACACAACGTGAACCGTAGCTTTGTACCCAACCATTTTGCGTAAACACGAAGCCATCCAGGTTCTCGCCGAAGTATTCCACCATATCGTTGCGTTCGGCCTCGCCATGAACCAGCACGTCCAGCCCCAGGCGCTCCTGTTCAACAATCGCCTGCTTGATGTGTCCGGCAATACCGGTACGGTAATGCGCGCTATCTATTGCGCCTTTTTTGAAGTCGAGCCGCAGGCCACGGATTTCGGGGGTTTGTGGAAAGGAGCCGATGGTAGTGGTCGGCCACGCGGGCAGATTCAAACGCTGGCGCTGTGCTCTGGCCCGCTCGGGGTAAGCACTGGCGCGCGCGCTATCTTTGGCCTGAACGTTTGCCAGACGCTGCGCAACAGCCGCATTGTGAACGCGGCTTGAGTGAGCGCGCGCCTGAACCGGCGCGCTCCACTCCACCAGGGAGCCGGGATCGTTGTGATTAAGCGCCGTGCTCAGTAGCGACAGCTCACGACATTTTTGCAACGCAAAGGCAAACCAGCTTTTCACTTCATCGTCCAGACGGGTTTCTACGCTGAGATCGATGGGGCTGTGCAGCAGTGAGCATGAGGTACCAATCCACAGGTGCTTGCGTGAGCCCACCAGCGGCTGCAGGCGTTCAAACCAGTGGCTGAGATCGGCACGCCAGACGTTACGACCATTGATGACACCGACAGACAGCAGCCACTCTGCGGGCAGTTGTTGGTTCAACCGCTGAATGTCATCTTTGCCCTGCACCAGATCCACATGCAGGCCTTGCACGGGCAGTGACCTGATGACATCCAGGTTCTGACCGATGCTGTCAAAATAGGTGGTGAGCAGCAGTTTGCTATAACCCTGTAATGCAGCGTAAGTCGGTTTAAACGCATCACGCCATGCCTGCGGCAGTTCCAGCGCCAGGGCGGGCTCATCAATCTGTACCCACTCTATGTTGCGCTTTTTCAGTTCGGCCAGGATCTGCTGATAAACGGGCAGAATGTCGTTCAGCAGTGACAGACGATCAAACGGCACGCCTTTTACTTTCCCCAGCCAGAGGTAGGTTACCGGGCCTAACAATACGGGCTTGATGTGATGACCCAGCGCCAGCGCCTCGTCCACGTCATCCAGCAGTTGAGTCCAGGTTAACGAAAACGACTGCCCTTGAGTGAATTCTGGCACGATGTAGTGATAGTTGGTGTTAAACCATTTGGTCATTTCCGCCGCTGCCGCCGGCTCACCCGTCGGTGCACGACCACGGCCCAGGCGGAACAGCGTATCCAGATCAACGGAGCCATCGTTGTTTTGATGGCGAGCAGGCACATTGCCCAGCATCAGGCTGGTCGTCAGAACGTGATCGTACCAGGCAAAATCACCGACCGGCAGCACATCGACGCCGGCCTCTTTCTGTTGTTGCCAGTGGCGGGCGCGCAGTTCGCGACCCACCGCCAGAAGTTCTTCCTGCGTGATGTTGCCAGCCCAATAACTTTCTTGTGCTTTTTTTAGCTCACGACGCAGGCCAATACGTGGAAAACCGAGAGTATGATTCAGGATAGTCATTCACTATTCTCCAGAAATTCTTCGGCTTTAGCGGGTCGCTAAAGATGTTTAGCCGTCCAGATGTTTACACCGCTATATTCTGCGGGTACTGTATGTTCCTCAAGCGCAAATTATTCAGTTTCGATGTGAAGGACTCTCATGATCGAATTCAAACACCTCCGGACGCTTCAGGCTCTGCAGAACACGGGCTCGCTGGCAGCAGCAGCGGCTCAGCTTCATCAGACACAGTCGGCGTTATCACATCAGTTCAGCGATCTGGAACAGCGGCTGGGATTCCGTCTGTTTGTCCGTAAAAGTCAGCCATTGCGTTTTACGCCGCAGGGCGAAATTTTATTGCAGTTGGCAGAGCAGATACTGCCGCAGATTCAGCAGGCACTTCAGGCCTGCCATGAGCCGCATCAGACAACCCTGCGCGTGGCGATTGAGTGTCACAGCTGTATCCAGTGGCTTACGCCGGCATTAGATAAGTTTCGCCAGAGCTGGCCCCAGGTGGTGATGGATTTTAAATCCGGCGTGACCTTTGATCCGCAGCCTGCCCTGCAGCAGGGGGAACTGGATATTGTATTAACCTCGGATATCCTGCCGCGTTCAGGCTTATTCTATTCCCCGATGTTCGATTTCGAAGTCCGACTGGTGCTGGCACCGGATCATCCTCTGGCACAGGTTGAACATATTTCCCCTGACGATCTGGCGGATGAAGTCCTGATGATTTATCCGGTACAACGCCAGCGGCTGGATATCTGGCGTCACTTTCTGCAACCCGCTGGCATCAGCCCTGCACTTAAGAACGTCGATAACACACTGTTAATGATTCAGATGGTATCGGCGCGCATGGGAATTGCGGCACTGCCGCACTGGGTGGTAGAAAGCTTTGAAAAACAGGGACTGGTGATCACCAAAACGCTGGGCGACGGCTTATGGAGCCGCCTTTATGCCGCCGTGCGCGACGGGGAACAGCGTCAGCCGGTACTGGAAGCCTTCATGCGTTTTGCCCGTCAGCATGCCTGCGAGCATCTGCCGTTCGTCAGGGACGCCGCGCATCCTGCTAAGGTTTTATCGCGTGAGTGACAAAGCTGCACGGTAGCAGGCAAAATCCCCTATAATGCGCAGCCTGTCGATTTACCATGAGAAGATCTCACCATGACTAACAACGATATTCTGCGCAGCGTGCGCTATATGCTCGATCTGAACGATGCCAAAATGGTGGCGATTTTTGCGCTGGCTGAATGTGAGGTTGCTCAGGCTGATATCACCAGCTGGCTGAAGAAAGATGAGGATGCGGCATTCCGTCCCTGCCCCGATGTTGTGATGGGATATTTCCTTAACGGTTTAATTTTTCATCGCCGTGGCAAAAGTGAAGACGCGCCCGCGCCGTCCATTGAGCGCAAGATGAACAACAACATCTTCATGAAAAAGCTGCGCATCGCGTTTGATTTAAAAACGACGGATATTCCTGAGGTGCTAAAAAAGGCCAATTTTACGGTTTCTCAGGCGGAGATTGGCGCGATCTTCCGCAAACCGGATCATAAAAATTACCGTGAATGCGGTGACCAGATTCTGCGTAATTTCCTTAAAGGGCTGACGATGATTCATCGGCCCGCCACAGGTAAACCCGCTTAAAACGCAGCTCGATGGTATTTCACCCGGTCGGGAAAGCAGACATCCGTGCCCGCTTGCTTTCCTGCCTGAGGCGCAGAGGCTGTGTCCTGTCGCTGGCTCGGAAATATGTCATCACGAGTAAGCATAAGCCGTTCAGCCTTTAGCGCATCAGGCGTCCGTCGCCGGACGAGGCGCCCGGCGCGCCTTCTCATCCCCCACTGACCTTTTTTCCTGCTAAGGTCAGCCCGGCTATTTCGCGCTGTTACCGACTACCCAGCGCTTATGTACCCACAGCGACGCCATAATCACGAGGGCACCTGCGATAAAGCTTGGCCAGTGCGGTTTTTGCTGCCATATCGCAAGGTTAACCAGCAATCCGGCCGGAACGTGCATGTTATTCATAATGCCCAACGTGCCGGCATCGACCTGCGTTGCCCCATAGTTCCACATAAAATAACCCAGTCCCGACGCCGCAACGCCCAACCACACAAGGATTCCCCATTGCAGCGTCGTCGTGGGTAATTTGTTGGGATTGCCCCAGGCTGCCCAGGCAATAATAGCTATCAGCACCGCGCCCAGATAAAACCACGAAAACGCCGTGTGCTGCGGCATCGGCCGGGTTTCCTGCAAACGCTTATAGCCCACCATCCCGGCCGCGAAGCAGATATTGGCTAACTGCACTAACAGCAGACCAAACCAGAAGTTTTCGCTGACTTTGTCGTAGCGAATAATCGCCGCGCCCGCAACGGCCAGCAAGGCACTGAAAATGTATCCGACGCGCAGAGGCCTTCGACTTATCAGGTCGTAGATCAAGGTGACATAGAGCGGCGTCATCACGGTAAACAGCAGGAATTCTGACACGCTCAAATACAAATAGGCTTCAAAACTCAGTAAATACATAATGCCCAGTTGCAGCATCCCGACCAGCATATAGAGCAAGAGCGTTGAAGGCCGGTAGCCACGCCAGCGCAGGAACGGCAGAAAGACAATGGCGGCCAGCGCCAGGCGCATCAATACGGAAAACCAGCTGTCGACCTGCCCGGCAAGGTACTCACCGATCAGGCTAAAAGAAAATGCCCACAGAATGGTAGTAACGATCAATAAAAGCACGGTAACAACCCCGAAATAAACAGAGCGTCAGTGTAAACAAAGTCCTGAATCAGAGCCGATTTATCTGGTTGACATCTGGTTACTTACCAGGCATTCAGGCGTTATCCTTTTTCTCTGCCTGTATTATCCTTCCCACACCACGCCTGTTGCCGCCAAAAATGTGCGAAAAAGCGCATCTGCCTGGCATTTTCGCGCTTTACTGTAATAAAACTGTAACAAATTTGTCATTCATCACAGTAAACAGCACTGTCTCTGTCTATTCTCTGCGCGAAATGGTGCATCGCGAGCACCATTTTTTTTATGTTTCGACCCAACCTGCTGGGGAATCAAAACCATAATGCGCCCGGAGGGCCACCATAATGCTAAGTATTTTTAAACCTGCACCACACCAGCCCCAGGTGGCAGAGGAGCGTGTCGATCCCCTCTATCGCCGCCTGCGTTGGCAGATCTTCATCGGTATTTTCTTTGGCTATGCGGCTTACTATCTGGTCAGGAAAAATTTTGCCCTGGCCATGCCTTATCTGGTTGAACAGGGCTTCTCGCGCGGCGATCTGGGGTTTGCGCTTTCGGGCATCTCTATCGCTTACGGCTTTTCCAAGTTCATTATGGGTTCGGTATCGGATCGCTCTAATCCCCGCGTTTTTTTACCTGCCGGATTGATTCTGGCCGCTGTCGTGATGCTGTTCATGGGGTTTGTTCCCTGGGCGACCTCCAGCATTATGGTGATGTTTGTCTTGCTGTTTATCTGTGGCTGGTTCCAGGGAATGGGCTGGCCGCCCTGCGGACGCACCATGGTGCACTGGTGGTCGCAAAAAGAACGTGGCGGTATTGTGTCGGTGTGGAACTGTGCGCATAACGTCGGCGGGGGAATTCCTCCCCTGCTGTTTTTGCTGGGAATGGCGTGGTTTAACGACTGGAAAGCGGCCCTTTATATGCCCGCCTTCGGCGCGATTGCCATTGCAATCCTGGCCTTTGCGCTGATGCGAGATACGCCACAGTCCTGTGGCCTGCCGCCTGTTGAGGCTTATAAAGACGATTATCCGGCGGATTACAACGCGAGCCATGAAGAAGAGTTCACCGCAAAACAAATCTTCATGAAGTATGTCCTGCCAAACAAATTACTGTGGTATATCGCCCTGGCGAACGTGTTTGTTTATCTGCTGCGTTACGGCATTCTGGACTGGTCGCCGACGTACCTCAAAGAGGTGAAACACTTCACCCTGGATAAGTCATCGTGGGCTTACTTCTTCTATGAATATGCAGGAATTCCCGGCACGCTGTTGTGCGGCTGGATGTCAGATAAAGTCTTTCGCGGAAACCGTGGAGCGACGGGCGTGTTCTTTATGACGCTGGTCACCATCGCGACGGTGGTTTACTGGCTTAATCCGCCAGGAAATCCCGGTGTAGATATGGCCTGCATGATAATCATTGGCTTTTTGATCTATGGTCCGGTGATGCTGATAGGGCTACATGCGCTGGAACTCGCACCGAAAAAAGCCGCCGGGACGGCAGCCGGTTTTACCGGATTGTTCGGTTATCTGGGCGGTTCGGTCGCAGCCAGCGCCATTGTGGGTTACACGGTGGACTATTTTGGCTGGGATGGCGGCTTCATGGTGATGATTGTGGGCTGTGTGCTGGCGGTGATTTTGTTACTGCTCACCATGGTCAGCGAGCATAAACACAAACAAAAACTGGCGTAACCGTCAGAAGGCCGGTTCGCCGGCCTTCTGCGCAGGCGCGCTACGATAAATACAACTTTCTTAGCGTTGCCGGCACCGCATCCTCGGCGTTGCTGCCAATCACTTCCAGCTCCGGCAGGGTATCTTTCAGACGCTGGTGCGCGTTAGCCATAATGCAGCCCTTGCCTGCCATACTCAGCATTTCTACGTCGTTCATACCATCACCAAAGGCAATACAGTCTTTCAGCGTAAAGCCTAACTGTTTCGCTACGGATTCAAGCGCATGACCTTTAGAAACACCGCCCGCCATCACCTCCAGACAGGTCGGCAGTGAAAAGCTGACGTTAACGCGATCGCCCCAGCGCGCTTCAATCGCCAGCTCCATAGGAATCAGATGCTCAGGCTCTTCACAGGTGAAAAAGACTTTGCTGATGCCGTCAGTCGGCAATATACCCGGTTCATAAACCTGATAATGGAAATCGGATTCGCGAAAATAGTCTTTCTCTGCCGGGCTGCAACGGCTGACAAACCACTCATCATCGCGATAAACGTGCGTCAGCACTTCCGGATGATGGTACTGCAGCCCAAACAGATCCTGGGCAATATCCATATCCAGATTGTGGCTAAAAATCAGCTCTCCTGCGGGATTGTGCACGCGCGCGCCGTTTGACGTAATCATATACGCCGGAATACCCAGCTTGTCGCGCATTTGCCCAACATCAATATGATGGCGGCCCGTGGCGAAAATAAAGTGAATGCCTTGTGCAACCAGCTGTTGCAAGGTTTCGCGGGCATCAGGCGTGAGGCGATGTTCGGGGGAAAGCAGTGTGCCGTCCAGGTCGGACACAACAATGTGGTACATGAAAACCTCGGGTATCTGTGTCGGTTGGCCGTAGCCGGTAATGTAAACGGAGTACTAATGATGCGACAAAAAGAAATCGACGATCGCATTGAGTGCTTCAGCACGCATGCTGTCTTTTTCAAACAGGATCTCGTGGCGCGCACCTTTAATGATCTGGGGTTTGCGTCCCTCACAGGGATGACCCGCCGCCGCCATGGCGGTACAAAAAAGATCTTGTGAGCGGTTATCTACCACGCTGTCTTCGCTGGCCTGCAGCAGCAGCAGCGGGGTAGTCATTTTATCCACCTGACTGAAGATGTTACGTCCGGCATGAATGCCTTCCCGAACCCAGTGATAAGTGGGTCCGCCAACACGAATGGCCGGATCGTCCGCATAAAAACGCAGGCTGCGCCGATAACGCTCATGGCTGTGTGTCAGGCGATTAATGCCAAAAGGATGCGCCCGCCAGCGCCCTGTGCCTAACGCATAGCCATCGCGCACGGCAGGCCTTTTTTCCGCCCAGTCGAGTATTTTATGCGCCAGAAAAGAGGGTAACGGCAAAGCAATGCCAAACATCGGCGCGACCAGTGCCGCAGCGTGAAACGCACCAGGCTGACGCGCCAGAAACAGGGCCAGAATCGCCCCACCCATCGAATGGGCTAACGCATAACGCTGCTGATAATGACGGCTTACAATCTCTTTGAGATAAAGCGTTTCGAGATCATCAACATAGTGGGAAAACTCCACGACATGTCCACGATGAGAGTCGTCCAGCAGGCGATCCGATCGTCCCTGTCCCCGATGATCGAGCACGATCACGTCAAATCCGCAGTGGAACAGATCGTAAGCCAGCTCGGGGTATTTAACGTAGCTCTCAATGCGCCCGGGTACGATCAAAATAACGCGCTTATGTTTCGGTGAAATGAACCGGACATAACGTAACGTCAGATTTTCAACGCCGGTAAATTCACACTCTTCACGGCTGTGCCAGAAATCAAGCAATGGGCCGGTAGCAAAGGCGGCAAACGCCTGTTCACGTTGCAGCCAGCTTGCTCTGTGTTGCTTCATCCGCCCTCCTGGTTGCCGAAAAAAAAGAGTCTGAACGGCCGCATGATGCCCGTAGCCCTGCGCATCATTCTGGCGTATTGTGTCACACTTCAGACGCGACAGGGAGTACAACCCATGACCATCGAATGGTGGCTGACCTATCTTCTTACCACCACAATTCTTAGCCTTTCGCCCGGCTCTGGTGCCATTAACACCATGAGCACCGGCATCAGTCACGGTTATCGTGGCGCGGTCGCGTCTATTTCTGGCTTGCAGGTCGGTCTTGCACTGCATATCGCCCTGGTGGGGATCGGTCTTGGGGCGCTCTTTTCCCAGTCGCTGCTGGCGTTTGAGATTTTAAAGTGGGCTGGTGCAGGTTATCTGGTCTGGCTGGGCATCCAACAGTGGCGCACTGCGGGCGCTATTGACCTTAACGCCATGTCGAAAGCCATGCCGCGTCGTCGTCTGTTCAAACGGGCGGTGATGGTGAACCTGACCAATCCGAAAAGCATTGTGTTTCTGGCGGCGCTGTTTCCCCAGTTTATCCTGCCTCACCAGCCACTCATGCTGCAGTATCTGGTACTGGGCGTAACAACCGTCCTGGTGGATATCGTGGTTATGATTGGCTATGCCACGTTAGCCACGCGCATTGCAGGATGGATTAAAGGACCTAAGCAGATGAAGCTGATGAACCGCATTTTCGGCGGCTTATTCATTGCGATTGGGGGACTGCTCGCCAGCGCCAGACGTATCGCCTGACCGGGCCGAGGCTGCCGCTGACAGTGACCCTGTCGGCGGCTTACCGCAGTGGCGCTGAAGTGACCGATAATCGGTTATCAGCGCGACAGGATCAGGTGAATGCCAAAACCAGCGAACAGCACGCCCGCCACGCCATCCACCCACTTGGCAGCACGTTGATATTTATCCCGCATCCACGGCAGGGAAAAAATAGCAGCGACCAGAGAAAACCACGCAAAAGTCTCGACACTTATCAGCACGAACAGCCCCCAGCGTTCCAGCTCGCCCATATCGTTACCGATAAACAATGAGAAGACGCTACCAAAGTAGATCACCGCTTTCGGGTTAGACAAGTTGGTCAGCAGGCCTTTAATAAAGCTTCTGCCTTTCTTTGACAGCTCGGCGACAGGTTCCTGCTGGACGGGCTGCTTATGACGCTGGCGCGCTGAGCTGATTAACTGCCATCCCATCCATAACAGATAGAGTCCGCCACCGACCATGATGATTTGGTGTAACCAGGCCATCTTTTGCAGAATCAGATGCAGGCCCATTAATGCCACCCCAGCCCAGACCATAACGGCCAGCGTAATGCCCAAAACACCCAGCATGGCTTCTTTGCGCGAACGACTGGCGGCGGTTTGCGAGACAAAAAAGAAATCGGGGCCGGGGCTCATCAGCGCAACAAGATGGACCAGGGCAATGGTACTGAACAAGATCAACATGATAACGCCTCTTTACTCTTCATCGAGATGTTCTTTAATCATCAGCAAAAAGGGCTTACCAAAACGTTCCAGTTTGCGATGACCTACCCCATTCACGCTCAACATTTCAGACGCACTGACCGGCATCTGCTCAGCCATCTCCAGCAACGTAGCATCGTTGAATACTACATAGGGAGGAATATTCTCTTCATCCGCAATCGCTTTACGCAGCTTGCGCAGTTTAGCAAACAGCTTGCGGTCATAGTTGCCACCATAGACTTTTGCCGACCCGCTGCTTTTCGGTCTGGCGGTTATCAGTCTTGGCACCGCCAGCATCAGCGGGACTTCACCGCGTAATACCGGTCGGGCGGCTTCCGTCAGCTGCAGCGCGGAGTGCATAGCAATGTTTTGCGTAACCAGTCCCAGATGAATTAACTGACGCAAAACACTGACCCAATGCTCATGGCTGTTTTCTTTACCCAGCCCATACACGGGCAGCTTGTCGTGTCCCTGCTCACGGATGCGGTGATTATTGGCACCGCGTAATACTTCAACAATGTAGCCCATACCAAAACGCTGGCCGACACGATAAATACTGGAAAGCGCCTTCTGGGCCTCCACCAGGCCGTCATAGCGTTTAGGTGGATCGAGGCAAATATCACAGTTTCCGCAGGGTTGCTGTCGTCCTTCACCAAAGTAGTTCAGCAGCACCAAACGACGACAGGTCTGCGCTTCGGCAAACGCATTCATCGCATTCAGTTTATGACGTTCAATATCCTGTAACGGGCCGGGCTGCTTCTCTTCAAGGCATTTACGTAGCCAGGCCATATCAGCAGGATCGTAGAGCATCATGGCTTCCGCAGGCAGGCCATCACGTCCGGCGCGTCCTGTTTCCTGATAATAAGATTCTATATTGCGCGGAATATCGAAGTGCACCACAAAACGCACATTCGGCTTGTTGATGCCCATCCCAAATGCCACGGTCGCCACCACGATTTGCAGATCGTCGCGCTGGAATGCTTCCTGTACGCTGGCGCGCTGCGCGCTATCAATACCGGCATGATATGCCCCGACGCTCAGGCCACGGCTTTGCAGACGCGCTGCCGTATCTTCGACTTTTGCCCGGCTGTTACAGTAGATAATGCCGCACTTACCCCGCTGATCCTGCACGTAGCGCAGCAACTGATCGGTCGGCTTAAACTTTTCCACCAGGGTGTAACGAATGTTCGGACGGTCAAAGCTACTGATTTGAATCAGTGGGTCCTGCATATGAAGCAGGTTAACGATATCAAGTCGGGTCGTTTCGTCAGCGGTCGCCGTCAGGGCCATCACAGGCAGATCGGGGAAACGCTGGCGCATCTTACCCAGCGCGCCATATTCCGGACGGAAATCGTGCCCCCACTGCGAAATACAGTGCGCCTCATCCACGGCAAGCATACAGGGCTGCCAGTGCGCCAGGCTTTCAAGGAAGTTGTCCATCATCAGACGTTCTGGCGCAATATAAAGCAGCTTAACGCGCCCATTACGGCAATCCGCCATCACGGCCTGCTGCTGCTCGCGCGTCATGGTCGAATTCAGACAGGCTGCAGCCACGCCGTTCGCCAGCAGTTGATCTACCTGATCTTTCATCAGAGAGATTAATGGTGACACCACCAGCGTCAGCCCCTCGAGCACCAGCGCCGGGATCTGATAGCAGAGTGATTTACCGCCGCCGGTTGGCATCACCACCAGACAATCCCGCCCACTCAGCGCTTCATTGATAATGGCCTGCTGACCGGGACGAAACTGCTGGTAGCCAAAAGTATCCTGCAATACCTGCTTAGCCAACGCTTCCTGATTAAGAACTGCCGAGGTTGCCACTGTATTCCTGACTTAATGGTTAATTAGAACAAATCGTTAAGCGTTACACCTACGCCCAAGCGTGTCTGACGGTGGTTATAGTCAATAAGGGATTCGCCATAGCCGCTGAACAGCTGGGTGTAGAAACGCACGTGCGTAGTAATCGGGTAGCTCCAGCCCAGCGTAGCGCCGCCATAGCCGCTATTCCAGTTATAGTTGCCTTCCACGCTGAAAATGCTGTCACCCATCGCGTAACCCACTTTGGCACGGTAGTAGCCCATGTATTTCGTAATATCGGGGTTATCATCCGTACTGGCGCTTTCAGAAATACGGAACCAGGGTTTGATCTCCACCAGGAAATTACCGTTTTGCGCCATCAGGCGGGTATAAACGCGGTTCCAGCTGCGGGAAGTCGGATCGCTGCGACCATTGGACTGATGATTAACGCCCACTTCAACATCACGCAGCGTCCAGCCAGCGAGAGAGTAATCTGTCGCCCAGCCCAGGAAAATCTGTGGCTCGTAGTTCGTCTCCCGGAAAGGTGACGACTCTTTTTTATTCGATACCTGCCACCATGAGCGCTGCGTGTAAGACGCCGCTAACACGGAGTTATCACCCACGATGCCGCGCCATAGCGGAAATGCCAGGCTGAGCTGGAATTTCACTTCGTCTTTGCGTGCGTTTTTTGCCCAGTTATAAGAGGAAATCGCCTCTTTATTGATGTCGCTGGTGTACGTGTACAGCAGATAGTTATTTTCGTAAGGATAAAGCACAAACGGATTGTCGTGCTGCTCCAGCAGATTGGCAATAATGCTGCCCCTCACCTGCGGTGCGTCGTGAACGTGTTTGATCGTGGCTTCGTCCGCCTGCGCCAAAGCAGGAAGTAACATTGCCGCCAGCAAGGCGCGATGCTTACGCATAGGATTCTCCGGTGAAAACTGCGTATTCATAAAAGCGAATGGGTGTCTTAAAAAGCAGGACATTCTACACACAAATGTGAGCGAACATCAGCGCTGATTTCCTAAACTGGAAAGCCTGTCGAGCGAAGCATAGAATAAACAACTTGTTAACATCTACAGTTTATTTGCCAGCTATTCAGGACTAAACACCATGTCATCCGTGCTATTGACTCAGCAGGAAGCTCGCCGCCTGGTCGGTGAAATTTTTATTTATCACATGCCGTTTAATCAGGCTCTCGGCCTGGAGCTGGATCGCCTTGACGCCGACTGCGCTGAAATTAGTTTTACGAACAAAACCATGCTGGTCGGCAATGCCGCTCAGCAGATCCTGCACGGTGGCGTGACCGCCGCCGTACTGGATGTGGCAGCAGGTATGGTGTGCGTCAGTCATGCGTTGACGCGTGATGAAAGTATTCGCGAGGAGGTGCTGCGCCAGCGGCTGGCTCGTATGGGAACGATTGATATGCGGGTTGACTATCTGCGTCCCGGTCGGGGCGAGCGTTTTATTGCCACCAGCCGTTTGCTGCGCGCCGGGAATAAAGTCTCTGTCGCACGGGTTGAATTACACAATCAGCAGGGTGACTACCTGGCGACCGCCACGGCAACCTATCTGACAGGCTGACAGGGAAAAGGAACGTGGGGCTGCCGCGCTGGCGCCCCACGTCTGCGTCAGCTGGGCATCAGAACAGGGTATTCGCATTAGCCGATTTTTCAGGCACCTCCTGAACCACATCCCAGTGCTCAACAATTTTTCCTTTTTTAACCCGGAAAATATCCGTCACGGCCCGACCACGATCGTTTTTACCATTGGTTGAGTGCACATGTAGCCACACCAGATCGCCATCCGTTGCACTGCGTACGATGCGTGCTTTTGACTGCGGGTTTTTCCTGAAAAAATCGGAAAAAAAGTTAACAAGCGGTGCCTTACCATTGGGCAATCCGGGATTGTGCTGGCGGTAATCGTCCGCCACAACCCGGGCCGCTTCTGCGACATTATGGTGATTAAAAAATTGATCATAGAAGTTGAGCACCAATGCACGATTAGCCTCTTCCGTCTTGAGATCGCGGCCGTCGCCGGGTTGCGCGGCGTAAACCGCGCCCGCTGTCAGGATACCTACCGCCAGCAACAGGTTTTTCAGAAAGGTGGTCATCATTATTCTCCTTGCGCATTTGTTATGGCGCTAACCGTTACGCGCCCGAAAGTCAGTCCTGACAGGCCGCCAAAGATGAGCCGGACTCGCCATCAGGTTTTGATATCACACCAGGTCACAAAAATAGACTGGTCACGTTGTGGATGTTACATTCGCCAAAAATGGTTAACAAGAAGTCACGTTGTGATGACCCAGTCACGTGAACGTGACTATTGACGCTGCGCAGGAACTCACCGATGCCAAAATCTTTACCCGCAACCTTTACTTACGAGCAACCTTGTCCCATCCGTGACGTACTTGACCGGATAGGTGATAAATGGAGTTTATTGATTCTTGAGGCGCTGGCCGAGCAGACGCTGCGGTTCAATGAGCTTCACCGTCATATCGGGGATGTTGCCCGCCAGGTCCTGTCGCGCAGTCTGAAACGGCTGGAAATGGACGGTTATATCCTGCGGACGCTCTATCCGGAAGTGCCGCCACGGGTTGAGTACAGCCTGACGGATTTAGGCCGTTCATTTCTCAAACCCATGCAGCAACTGATTGAGTGGGCAGACAGCAATCATCAGGCCATTTGTCTTGCTCGCCAGCGCGCCCTTGAGCCGGATAAAGACTGATCCTGTTTTATCACCCTATCTGGCTACAGAGATAACGAAGACTGCGGTAATATTGCGGCCCTCTGTCACGCCGCTTCACCTTAGTGACCTCCGGTACAGGACGAATTTTCAGGATATGTTATGGACACCCAGCAAACCCGTCAGGGAATAGGTTTTGCGCTTGGCGCGTATTTCATTTGGGGCATTGCGCCCGCCTACTTCAAAGTAGTCAAGGCCGTTCCTGCCACCGAAATCATGACCCACAGGGTGATCTGGTCAGCCCTGTTCATGCTGTTATTGATCACACTGAGTCGCAGTTGGGGCCAGGTCAGGAGCGTGCTGCGCCAGCCCAAAAAAGTGTGGCTACTGGCACTCACGGCGGTCACGGTGGGGGGGAACTGGCTGCTGTTTATCTGGGCGGTGAACAACCAGCACATGCTGGAGGCAAGCCTGGGCTATTTTATCAACCCATTGATTAACGTCGTGTTTGGCATGATTTTTCTGCGTGAACGCTTTCGTCGTCTGCAGTGGCTGGCGGTGGCCCTGGCGGCCTTCGGCGTGCTTTTGCAACTGTGGCAATTTGGCTCTGTGCCGGTGATTGCTTTAGGCCTGGCGTTCAGCTTTGCGTTCTACGGCTTAATGAGAAAGAAAATTCAGGTCGATGCCCAGAGCGGCATGCTGATAGAAACGCTGTGGCTGTTTCCGCTGGCCGCACTCTACCTGTTTGGCGTTGCCGACAGCAGCACCAGCCACCTTAGCGCCAACCCCATGAGCCTGAACCTGTTGCTGATCGCCGCAGGCATCGTCACCACCATTCCGCTGATGTTCTTCGCGGCAGCCTGTACCCGACTGCGCCTGTCCACGGTGGGCTTCTTTCAGTATCTTGGCCCAACGCTGATGTTCCTGCTGGCGGTGCTGTTTTATGGCGAAACGGTTACGCCAGATAAAATGGTGACCTTTGGGTTTATCTGGCTGGCGCTGCTGGTCTTTATTCTGGATGCCGTGGCATTTTCAGCGCGGAGCCGTGTGCGCAAAGCGTGAAATAAAGCGCGCCATTGCCGGGCCGGTCAGAAGAATGGTGAACAAGCGCAGAGTCTGCATCGCCATCACAAACGCCATATCTACCCGGCTTCCGGCAGCAATAATCGCCACCGTGTCCAGTCCACCCGGACTGGTGGCGAGATAGGCGGTCATCAGATCGATATGCAAAACGCGGGTTAACATCCAGGCCAGTCCACCGCACAGCAACATCAGGCCAAAAATTGACAACAGCATCTGCGGCAACGTACTTAACGCCAGTTTGAAAATCGGTCGGGTAAAGCGTAACCCCACGCTCCAGCCAATCAAGGCGTACGCCAGCGCAAGCAGCCATTCAGGCATCTGCAGCACTGCCGTGCCGGTTGAATGCAGCGTCGCGCCAATCAGTGCCGGTATCAGTAATGCCCCGGACGGAATACGCAGCCATGGCCCCAGCCAGGCGCTGCAGATGACCAGGCACATCGTTACCAGAAAACCGCCATTAAGCGCGGGAAACCATATCAGTGAACCCGCATGACCGCCGTCGCCCAGGCCGATACGCGCCACCATGGCCGCCGCGCCCGCGACAAACAGCACACGCAGATACTGCATAAAAGCAACCAAACGCACGTCGGCACCGAATTCGCCCGCCATCGCCACCATCGCTGAGGCACCGCCCGGTGAAGACCCCCACGCGCCCGTGGGACCAGGAAGCGGGCTGAAACGCACCAGCAAAAAGCCCGACAGGCCACTGGCCGCCAGCGTCAGCAGCAGTACCGCTAACACAACAGGCCAGTCCTGTAACAGCGGCGTCAGGATAGAAGGTGACAGGCTCTGCGCAATCATGCAGCCCAGTACCGCCTGCGACAGCAGGAATAACCGCTTATTAATACGCAGTGTGGCACCGGACAGGCCCATGACCACGCCAACGATCATCGGCCCCAGCAGCAGGGCGGCAGGCACGTGAAAATACTGGAAGATCGCACCGAGTAATACAGATGACACTAACAGCAGCAGCCACTGCCAGCGCAACGAAAGAGAGTCCATAAAAAAATCAATCAATTATGAAAATTGAGCGGGTAGATTAGCAGAATTAAGGCGACAGGCCAGCTAAATGGGCCGAATTAACAGCCCGTGCTGATGATTAAAGCCAGTTTTTACGCTTGAAATAGAGATAAGGCGCAAGACCTGCAAGCATCATCAGGCAAATGGCGCCAGGATAGCCAAAGCTCCACTTCAGTTCAGGCATAAATTCAAAGTTCATGCCGTAGCTGGATGCCACCAGCGTTGGCGGCAGGAAAACCACGGATACCACCGAGAAGATCTTGATGATGCGGTTCTGCTCAATGTTGATAAAGCCCATCGCTGCCTGCATCAGGAAGTTTACCTTCTGGAACAGCGACTCATTGTGTGGCAACAGCGACTCGATATCCCGCAGAATTTCACGCGCCTGCTCCAGTTGGTTGCCTGGCAAACGTGCCTTACGGACCAAAAAGTTAAGTGCGCGCTGGGTATCCATCAGACACAAACGCACCTTCCAGCCGATATCTTCCAGCTCGGCTAATCGTGATAACGCCTGGTCGTATTCCTCACCCTGCTGGCCTTCCATGATGACGCGGCTGAGCTTTTCCAGAGCGCTGTAGATGTTTTCAATCTCGTCTGCCAGCTGTTCGATTTTCGTCTCGAACAGATCAAGCAGCAGCTCATAAGCGTTGCCATCAATCAGTGTCTGGTTACGGGCGCGCATTCGGTAAAGGCGAAAGGCGGGGAGTTCACGTTCGCGCAGCGTATATAAACGCCCTTCGCGGATGGTAAACGCAACGGTTGAGTTGCCAGCGTGATCTTCGGCATCCTCAAAGAAGAAGAAGGAGTGAATGTGCAGGCCGTCTTCATCTTCGAAGAAACGCGCCGAGGCTTCAATGTCTTCCAGTTCAGGGCGCGTTGCCAGGCTCTGGCCCAGTTCGGATTGCACGCGATCGCGCTCGCCTTCTTCAGGCTCGACCAGGTCAACCCAAACTGACGTGGTCAGTTTATCGCTTTCATCTTCCAGTTCCAGACGCGTCAGGCGGCTGTTATCAAGTTTAAATGCGCTCAGCATAGCAAGACTCCCCATTGCAGACTTTATGGGACAACGCTGTCGGCCGGTCTGAATTCAGACCCGCGAACCTGAACACGGATAAAGGATAAATCAGTGCTGACTCGTGCGACGGATTAAAAAGGGAGGTCGCTGATAACCGCTAAGGCTACCAGCGTAATGAGATAGCCTTAGATGTTATTCCTGAAAACCAGGTTAATGAGCCAGCATCGACTGGGCGTGTCCAAGGCATTGTCCTCTCATGATAATAGTGCGCGCATGTTACGCTGAGACGAAAAAGTCGTCAACACGCGACTAGACGGTTTCCAGTTTGGCGTAGGCTGCCACCAGCCACTTGATCCCTTGCCCCTGAAACGCCACCTGCAGACGGCTGTGTTCACCGCTGCCCTCCAGATTAACGATAGTGCCTTCACCAAACTTGGCGTGACGAACCCGTTGCCCCAGCGAGAATCCCGTGTCGCTTTTGGTCATCGGCGTGCCCATGCGTTGATGACTGACCGGGCGCGTTACACTGGCGCGTAAACGCACTTCTTCGATACAGGCTTCGGGCAGCTCGCCAATAAAACGCGAGGGCCGATGGTAGACTTCTTTACCGTAGAGACGGCGGGTTTCGGCGTAGGTCAGCGTGAGCTTCATCATCGCGCGCGTGACGCCGACGTAAGCCAGGCGACGCTCTTCTTCCAGTCGCCCCCCTTCATCCAGCGCCATCTGGCTCGGGAACATGCCCTCTTCCATGCCGACGATAAACACCTGGCTGAACTCCAGCCCTTTCGCAGAGTGCAGCGTCATCAGTTGGACCGCGTCCTGCCATTTGTCCGCCTGCCCTTCCCCGGCTTCAAGGGCCGCATGGGACAGGAATGCCTGGAGCGGCATCAGATCTTCATCTTCATCCTGGTAGCTGAACTGGCGCGTGGCCGTCACCAGTTCCTCAAGGTTTTCGATACGGGCCTGGCCCTTTTCACCCTTTTCCTGCTCGTACATGATCCACAGGCCAGAGTCCTTGATAACTCTGTCGGTCTGTACATGCAGCGGCATCTCCGCGGTTTCGCTCGCCAGTGAATCCACCAGCTCACAAAAGCGCTGCAGCGCTGAGGCCGCGCGGCCGGCAAGGGCGCGCGACTGGAGCAGCTCACGCGTTGCCTGCCATAAGGTCATCTGTTTTTCGCGTGCTGTCTGACGTACCACATCCAGCGTGCGGTCGCCCACACCACGCGTTGGCGTATTCACGACTCGCTCAAAGGCCGCGTCGTCGTTGCGGTTAGCCATCAGTCGCAGATAGGCCAACGCATCTTTGATTTCCTGACGCTCGAAAAAGCGCATACCGCCATAAATACGGTACGGCATACTGGCCTGCAGCAGGGCCTCTTCCAGCACGCGCGACTGGGCATTGCTACGATACAGGATGGCGCAATCCGCCAGCGCATTGCCGTTTTCCATCCAGGCTTTGATGCGGTTGACGACAAAGCGTGATTCATCCAGCTCATTAAAGGCACAGTAGACAGAAATGGGTTCACCATCGCTGCCGTCGGTCCACAGCTCTTTCCCCAGTCGGCCGCTGTTGTTGGCGATCAGGGCATTCGCAGACTTCAGGATGTTGTTGGTCGAGCGGTAGTTTTGTTCCAGACGAATGGTATCCGCGCCGGGAAAATCCTTCAAAAAGCGCTGGATATTTTCCACCTGCGCACCACGCCAGCCGTAAATGGACTGATCGTCATCACCGACGATGATCACTTTGCTGCTGTCGCCCGCCAGCATGCGAATCCAGGCATACTGAATATTGTTGGTATCCTGAAATTCATCCACCAGAATGTTAGTGAAACGCTCGCGGTAGTGATTCAGGATGTGGGGTTTGTTTAGCCACAGCTCATGCGCCCGCAGCAGCAGTTCTGCAAAGTCGACCAGCCCGGCGCGATCGCAGGCTTCCTGATAGGCCTGATAAATCCGCAGCCAGGTTTGTTCTACCGGATTGCCATAGCTCTCAATATGCTTTGGCCGCAAACCTTCATCTTTCTTGCCGTTGATGTACCACATGCCCTGGCGCGCAGGCCACTGCTTCTCATCCAGGTTCATCGCTTTGATCAGGCGCTTCAGCAACCGCAGTTGGTCTTCACTGTCGAGGATCTGGAAATCCTGCGGCAGACCCGCGTCAAGATGGTGAGCACGCAGCAGACGGTGTGCCAGGCCATGAAACGTCCCTATCCACATTCCGCCCTGGCTGGTGCCAATGAGCTGCTCGATACGGTGGCGCATTTCTGCCGCCGCCTTGTTGGTAAAGGTCACCGCCATAATGGAGTACGGCGAACAGTTTTCTACCGACAATAGCCAGGCGATACGGTGCACCAGAACGCGTGTTTTTCCGCTGCCCGCGCCCGCCAGCACCAGCAGGTTACTGCGCGGGGCCGCAACGGCATCGCGCTGTTTGTCATTCAAACCGTCGAGCAGTTCAGAAACGTCCATAAGCACCAATAAGTCAGAAAATGCGAAGCATAAGACTGGATAAATTTACAGCCATTATAACAGCGAGGTCAGTGATGCCAACTGTGAAATTTCAACGTGTGGCAGCAGGCGGGCATCATCAATGTGCATCAGGTTGCCCTTACGCAGATTAATCCAGCAAGCTTGCATGCCAAAACGAATCGCGCCAGCCACATCGGTAGTGAGATCGTCGCCGACGTGCAAAATATATTCTGGGGCGATATCAAGGCGTTGCGCAGCCAACTGATACATATCCTGCCACGGCTTGGCGCGTCCATCCGGTCCTGCCCGCAGTGAAAACTGGAAGTAGTTTGCCAGACCGAGTTTTTCAGGCTGGGCATTGCCGTTGGTGATGGCCACCAGCGGCACTTTTTTCGCCAGGGCTTTCAGCGTGTGATGCGTTTCAGCCGGCATATCCACCTGGCTGCGCCACTGATGAAACACATCCATTACCTGCGCCGCGCCCCTGGCGGCTTCGGTTGCCGTTAAACCGGCATGACACATAACATGTTCTACCGAACGGCGACGCCATTCAGACACATCATGGTAGATATCGGGTTCACGTAAACATAGCTGTTTACGTGATTCGGCCACGTCGTCAGGCGTAACGTGACGCAGTGCCGGATGGAAAGCCTGCAGGGCCGCATGGGATGCTTCTGTGGTTTTGCGAATCACAGGATAGTTGTCATAAAGCGTGTCATCTAAATCGAAAGTGATTGCTTTAATGTCACGCAGAGGGCGATAAAACTTCATTCACTCTTTCCTCGTTTGGCGCGGGGATGGGCGGCATCATACACCGAGGCCAGGTGCTGAAAATCAAGATGGGTGTAAATTTGTGTGGTCGAGAGATTCGCATGGCCCAGTAATTCCTGCACGCCACGCAGATCGCCGCTCGACTCCAGCAAGTGGGTGGCAAAAGAGTGACGCAGCTTATGGGGATGAATGTGGCTGGTCAGGCCCTGCTTAATTCCCCACTCTGCAAAACGCTTTTGCACATTACGCGCCGAGATACGAGAGCCGCGACTGGAGAGAAACAGCGCATCATCTGCGGGATTAAACGCGATACGCAGCGGCAACCACTGCTGAATCCAGCTAACGGCGGTGCGGCCAATCGGCACGCGTCGCTCCTTGCTGCCTTTTCCTGTCACCCAGACTTCGCCCGCCTCAAGATCGACATGGCGACAATCCATATTGACCAGCTCGGAAAGACGTAATCCCCCGCCATACATGACTTCCAGCATGGTGCGATCGCGTATTGCCAGCGGATCATCAAGGTCAATATCCAGCAACTGGCTGACATCATCAACGTCGATATTTTTTGGCAGGTGGCGGCCATTGCGCGGTGTGGCGATCCCTTTCGCCGGATTGGCAGGCAACATGTCCTGGCTCACCTGCCAGTCAAGAAAACTGCGCAATGCGGACAGACGCAGCGCCAGACTACTGGCGGCCAGACCTGCGCGCCGGCTGCGGGCGGCCATGCTGCGGACCATAGCCGGATCGAGCTGTGACCATGCGCTGATTTTCATCTCGTCGGCAATCGTCACCAGTGCGGCAAGCTGACGCGCGTAGCTGCTCAGGGTAAGAGGGCTGAGCTGGCGTTCAACCTTCAGGTGGCGCAGAAAGCCGTCAACGGTTTCCTGCAACACGCTGCTCATGCGCGCTCTACCCAGCGTTCCAGCAACGCAGGCATCATCTGTGAAAGGTGTTGCAGCAGTAGAGTTCCCATACCCGACTGATAGTGCAGGCTGTCACGGCTACTGAAGATAATGATGCCAAGCTCACCGTCGTCACCCATCAACGACATGGCCACTGAACCAATGGCTTTTGCCTGCGGCAGCAACAGCAACAGTTCCGGGCCATTAATACTGCCCAGATAGTGCTGTTCATTACCGAAGCGCTGAATGCGAAGAGGTTCGAAAGCCTGACGCGCCAGGCCAAGCTGCACAAAGTCAGACGGCGCGCCCAGCCGCCACCGGTCATTAAACAGGCGGATATTAGCGCCCGCAAGGCCAAGATCGCGCGCCCAGCGGTGCAGGCGATTAAGCATATCCTGCAATGAGCTGGCGGCGGCCAGGTGACTTTGCAGCGAGAGCAGTCGCGCGAATAACTGCTGGTTCGCGGTGGCCTGCTCCATCAGCAGCGTGATCTCTTCTTCCAGCCGCTGAATGTGGTTGCGCTGGCGCGCCATGTGCCATTCCACCAGCGATACGCTTCCGCGAACCGGATGCGGCACCGCCATCTGTTCGACCTGACGCGCATTGCGCATAAAGAAGTCAGGATGCTGTCGCAGATAGTCACTGACGGCCTGATCGTCCAGCAGGACAGCATTTTCCGCCTGCTCTTCGATATTTTTCATAAGTGAATAAACCCATCGTAAACATGTGTGGCCGGGCCGGTCATATAGAGCGGCTGTCCGACGCCTTTCCAGGCGATATGTAACGAGCCGCCTGGCAAATCAACGCGTACTTTCTGGCTTAAAATACCCTGCTGGATACCACAGGCCACCGCTGCGCAGGCACCACTGCCGCATGCCTGCGTTTCGCCTGCACCGCGCTCATAGACGCGCAGCCGGATGTGCTCCGGATTAATGATTTCCATAAAGCCAACGTTGACGCGCTCCGGGAACCGCTCATGGCTTTCCAGAACCGGGCCTAAAAGCTCAACCTGGGCAGTTGTCGTGCTTTCCACCTGGATCACGCAGTGTGGATTGCCCATAGAGACGGCACCGAACATCACCGTTTGCTCCGCGACGCGTAGCAGATAAAGATTCTCGGCTTTATTGGCGCGAAAAGGCACCTGCTGGGGTTCGAAATTGGGCTCGCCCATATTCACGCGCACCAGATCGTCCGGCGTAACGCTTAACACCATGCGCCCCGCCTGGGTGCTCACGCGAATATCGCTTTTATTGGTTAGCCCTTTTAACTGAACAAAACGGGCAAAGCAGCGTGCGCCATTACCACACTGCGCGACTTCGCTGCCATCAGCGTTAAAAATGCGATAGTGAAAGTCGAGATCGGGATCGTAAGGCGGTTCAACAATCAGTAACTGATCGAAGCCAATCCCCAAATGGCGATCGGACAGCCGGCGGATCAATTCCGGCGAGAAAAAGACGTTTTGCGTCACGGCGTCCACAACCATAAAGTCATTGCCGAGACCGTGCATTTTGGAGAACTGCATTTTTTGCTCCGCCGGATGCGCCATAAGTGTTATTTCATTTGTGAGCTTGAATCACCCGTCACCAGACCACCCACATCCGCTTTAGACGCGTCGGTTTTCTGTTTTTGCGTTGATGCTGGCGTCGGCGCAGTTTGTTTTGGCGTGTCCTGCGGTGGGAAGTAGAGCGGTCCTTTCAATCCACAGCCTGCAAGGCTTGTCAGTGCCATTGTCATCGCTAACAGGCTTATCACTTTCTTCATTCTTTATGCTCTTCATATCCTGTGACCTGGATGCTTATCATCGCAGTTGAAGGTGGAAAAGCAACAGGAAATGCCAGCAAATCACGTGAGCGTTGTGGCAAGCCCTAAAGATAGCGTCACAGCGGGCCTGTAGAACTCAATGCACCTGATAGCGCGGCTGATAATCGTTGTTGTCGTTATCAGGCTGCGAGGCACAGAGTTCGGTGAGTGCCTGATTTCTGAATGGAATGACCTGATAACGTTCGCCGGTGTTCACGATCTGGTAGAACTGCGGCAGGTTAAAATTGATAAAACTTGAGCCGTAAGTGAAGCGATCGTGTGACGAGGAGTAAAAACGGCTAACGTCACGCACCAGCTCTTCTTTACTGCCTTCGCAGTGGTGATACACCTCAACACGGTTGCTTTCATCCAGAATATAAATGTTGAAACCCCGATCGTCGGTGGTGTCCTCAAAAAAGAACTGGATGATGCCTTCGCTGGCGTAGCCATTGACCACAGGCGGCAATGGCGTCTGATTCGACTCGACCTTAATCGACAGGCCGTGGAGCTTGTTGTTGGAGATGGCACCATAAAACTCAACGGCATTTTCCAGCTTCTGAACCGACACACCCATGCGTTCAAAGAACAGTCCCCAGGTCTGGCCGGCCATGCGCAGAGCTTTGAAGCGCCCAGGCTCCTGACGCGTACTGGAAAGACGCAGTTCAATACATTCTGACACCAGCTGCTGCACGCGGGTACGGATTAATCCACGGAGATGCTGGCTGTAACAGAACACCTCCACGGTGTCAGGCGGTGAAGCATCCTGATGCATTTTGCCAAGAATCGTTTTCAGCCCTTCAATCATCGCCTGTTCGCCGCTGAAGTGCAGTGTACGAACTTCATTCCATGAGTTGCGATACAGCAGATCGATACTGCCAATCAAACACTGCTGCTGCTGGCCAAAGCTGAACACATCAAGCTTGCGGAAATCGAAGTGCACCACCTGGTTACGAAACGCCGAGGTCGGATCGTGCTCAAGGTTAACGATGATGGCCAGATGGCGAATTTCACACGGGCTGTAAAGCGCCTTAGGCGTTGGCGCAGGCAGACGCAGCGGGAAATGGCTGGAAACATCGTCCACCAGTTCCTGCAGACGCGCCAAATCGCATAGCTCATTGCCCTTGATGTGCAGGCGCGTTTTGCTGGTCAGTAACCCATTGAACCAGGCCCAGGCCACCAGCTTGTTAAGATAGCGGTTATATTCCAGCGGCTGGTGACTGATGATCGAACTCATATCCGGCGACTGGTTGTACAGATACCAACCCGGGCGATTAGCACGGCCGGGTGGCACATGAATAAAGGTCAGGTTAGGTTCCGAAAGATCGGGGGAAATTTGCGGATTGACCAGCGTCACCTTGCCGGGCAGCGCTTCAAAAGCGGCGTACAATTTACGGGTCAGCACGCCGATATCCTGCGGGCTGGCGCTGACGCTTAAATTGTTGCGACGGGCAAAACGAATAAGGTTGCGATAGCTTTGCATCATCGCATCCAGCAATTCATTGTGTGCTTCACGCACGCGCTCGATTTTCCATTCTGCGCGGTTGTCCAGAATGGCGAGTTTCTCCTCATCCCATCCCCAGGCTTTAACCAGTTGCGACAGAATCTCACGGCGCCAGCCACTGCGCTGCTGGTGCTCCTCGGTCGTCAGTTTTTCGCAAACTTTCAGGTAGAAGCAACGGCGGACCAAATCGAGGCGGGGCTGATCGTCAATGCTGGTGAGGTAGTGCGTCACGCGCTCCAGCATCATACAGTAAGGATCAAGACCGAAGCAGACGATCTCCCCGTCGTGCAAACGCTGTTTGATATCCATTGCCAGCAGTTTGGTGTCCGGGTATTCCCAGCTATAGGCTTCCAGCAACAGCGTTTTCAGCACCGCTTTATAGGGCGAATCGATACTTTTATACAGCTGCCACAGGCTGGCACCGAAATACTCTTCGGCTGACAGCGTGCTGAGCCCGCCCAAATCCAGCCACTCGTTCGGGGTGAGTACGCCTTTCGCATAGAGCGACATCACATAGTCATCGTAATGATGCTCTTCTTCGCCAGGCACCATATTCCACAGAATACGTTTACCGGCCATTCTCACCGCCGTGCGATAGAACTCATCCAGCAGCAAAATATGCTGAGTAGAACCGCAATCTTCGCCACCAAGACTGCCGCTTTCATTGTGGCGGAAGCGGTTTTCATCAATCAGGAAAAAGCTGACTTCGATGGCCTGTGAGGCACACCATTTTTGCAGCAGCGCACATTTACGCTGCAGATTCAGGCGTTCTTCGTTATCCAGCCAGGATTGATGGCAAACCCAGATATCCAGATCGGACACGCTGTTTTGCCCGACGGAGGAGGTGCTCCCCATCGAATAGATACCGGTGATGGGCAACTCGCCTTTCGGCGCTTCGACCAGGGAAAGTTCCTGTTCGCCCGTTAACTCCGCGAGCAGTTGCAGCTGGTTTTCATCAGGCGTGAAGACGTTGATGCCATGGGGAACGCTACCTTCAAGGTAACCCGGCATCAGCGGATGTTGATAATGTAGTAAGATCGGAAGCAGACTGTAGACGCGCTGAAAAGCGGGTCCCATGGCAGCCAGAGCGCGGTCAACGCGTAGCTGGTTAATTGCATCCAGTCTCTGTTTTAGTGTCTCAATGTAGAGGTACAAGACGTTTCGCCTGGTTGTCCTGGAGTTAAAAACCCTGTTCCCGCTATCTGCTACTTATTAATTGAGTGTCGTGCAGATAATTGCTGGAAACGTGATCAATCTATCACTCGTCGGATTGACCGTAAAGAAAGTTACGCTACCGACATTTTAGCACGGTTTCGTCTACTTTTCGCTCACTCTGCTCATAGCCTGAGATTACTGCCTGATATATCAGGTTTAATCTACGGGCGGTTCTTTTCAATCCGTTGAAACTGACAGCATTCCCTCAACGATGATAGGATATTCGATGAACGATCTAAATGGTTAACGGCATGTTAAACAAAATTTTCAGAATTGCTACACGACAAAGTCCCCTTGCCATGTGGCAAGCACAATATGTACAGCAGCGTTTGCTCAGTGCCCATCCCGGCCTGCGCGTGGAGTTGGTGCCCATGGTGACAAAGGGCGACATCATTCTTGATACACCGCTGGCAAAAGTGGGCGGTAAAGGGCTCTTCGTTAAAGAGCTTGAGCAGGCGATGTTAGAAAACCGGGCCGATCTGGCCGTGCATTCGATGAAAGATGTACCCGTGGCGTTCCCGGAAGGGCTGGGCCTGGTCACCATTTGCCAGCGTGATGACCCGCGCGATGCGTTTGTCTCCAATCACTACGCGTCGATAGATGCGCTGCCACAGGGTGCCGTTATTGGTACGTCCAGCTTACGGCGTCAGTGTCAGATTAGCGCACGTCGTCCAGACCTGGTGATTCGCTCTCTGCGCGGTAATGTGGGAACACGATTGAGCAAGCTTGATGCCGGCGAATATGACGCCATTATTCTTGCCGCCGCCGGGCTGAATCGCCTGGGGCTTGCCGATCGCATTCGCCAGCCGCTGCCTGCGGACGTTTCTCTGCCGGCCGTGGGCCAGGGCGCAGTCGGGATTGAATGTCGGCTAGACGACAGCACCTTAATTGGATTGTTACAGGCATTGAATCATGACGATACGGCGGTCTGTGTGAAAGCCGAACGCGCCATGAATACCCGACTTGAAGGCGGCTGTCAGGTTCCCATCGGCAGCTTTGCCGTGCTTGAAGGTAACGAACTCTGGCTTCGCGGCCTGGTGGGCGCACCTGATGGTAGCGTCGTGGTGAGCGGTGAGCGCCGTGGACCACGCGATCAGGCAGAACAGATGGGTATTTCGCTGGCAGACGAGTTGCTCAACAGCGGCGCGCGTGAAATTCTGCACGACGTTTACCAGGGACAACCTCCCGTATGACCATTCTGGTGACACGCCCGGAACCCGCAGCGGCTGAGCTGGTCTCACGCCTGCACGCTCAGGGTAAACAGGCGTGGAGCCTGCCACTGATTGAATTCGCCCCGGGTAACGATCTGCAGCAGTTACCGGCAGCCCTTGCCACACTGAAACGCGGCGACCTGGTGTTCCTGCTTTCGCAGCAGGTTATTCACTTTGCACAGCACGCCATCAACGCATGGCCCGCCGACGTAGACTATTATGCAATTGGTCGCAGTACCGCTTTGGCTTTTCATACGATCAGTGGTTTGCAGGTGACCTATCCTCATGCGCATGAAACCAGTGAAGAGTTGATAAAACTGGCGACACTGCAGCAAATGGCGGGTAAGCACGCGCTTATCCTGCGAGGAAACCAGGGGCGCGAGCTGCTGGCAGAAACACTGATAGCACGCGGCGCACAGGTCACCTATGCGGAGTGCTATCAACGTTGCCAAAAACACTATGACGGTGCCATTGAAGGCCGTCGCTGGCGCGATCGTAATATTGACACGCTGGTTGTGACCAGCGGTGAGATGTTGCATCAGCTGTATTCGCTGTTCCCCGAGGTCGATCGTGAGGAATGGCTGCTCCGCTGTCGACTGCTTGTCGTCAGCGAACGTTTGGCTTCCCTGGCCGCCAATCTTGGTTGGCAGACGATTCAGGTAGCCGATGGTGCCGATAACGATGCGCTGCTGCGCGCGTTATGTTGAACTTAACAATGGGATGTGCCAGATATGACGGAACAAAAAGACACCTCCGCCGTGGTTGAAGAAACCACTCCAGCGGTTGATCGCCCCTCTTCTACCCAGGAAAAATCACCGCGTAAGCGTCATAACGGCGGCATGGTGCTGGGTGCAGTCGCGATCGTCATCGCACTGGCGATTGGCGCAGGCTTATACCTGAACGATAAACACCAGGCCGAACGGCAGGCGCAAACCAACCAGGATCTGAGCGACCAGTTGGTAAAGCTGCAGCAACAGGCGAACAGCGACAAACAGCAACTCACTCAGCAGTTGAATGCCGCAGAGAAAACGCTGGAGACCGCCCAGTCGCAACAGGCTGCTTCGGCGAAAGAGCTGGAAACGTTGCGTGAAAAGATGGCGTCCATATCAGGTAACGACGTACGCAGTTGGTTAGTGGCCCAGGCGGATTACCTGGTGAAGCTGGCCGGTCGTAAATTGTGGAGCGACCAGGATGTGACTACCGCTGCGGCGCTGCTAAAAAGTGCCGATGCCAGCCTGGCAGACATGAACGATCCCAGCGTTATGAACGTTCGTCGTGCATTGACCCAGGATATCAGTACGCTTTCCTCCCTCTCTCAGGTGGATTATGACGGCATCATTCTGAAACTTAACCAGTTATCAAACGGTGTGGATAACCTGCGTCTGGCGGATAACGATAGCGATGAAGCGCCCATGGACAGCGACAGCGGTGAACTATCCAGTTCCATCCGTGAATGGCGTCAGAACCTGGTGAAAAGCTGGCATAATTTTATGGATGACTTTATTACCATCCGTCGCCGCGATAATACGGCGCAGCCGCTGTTGGCACCGAATCAGGATGTTTACCTGCGCGAGAACATCCGCTCTCGCCTGCTGATCGCAGCTCAGGCCGTGCCGCGCCATCAGGAAGAGATTTACAAGCAATCGCTCGAAACCGTCTCTGCATGGGTACGTGCATGGTATGACACCAATGATGCCTCGACGAAAGCGTTTCTGGCTCAGTTGGATGAATTAAGCCAGCAGAACATTAATATGGACCTGCCGGACAGCCTGGAAAGCCAGCCGTTGCTTGATAAGCTGATGCAAACCCGCGTTCGTAACCTGATGGCACAACCCTCTGCCGCCGCTAACCAGCAGGGAGGCTAATCATGCTTAAGGTATTTATCCTCTTTGTCCTGCTGATTGCCGGCATTGTACTGGGGCCGATGATCGCGGGCCATCAGGGCTATGTGCTGATTCAGACCGACAACTGGAACGTTGAAACCAGCGTGACAGGCCTGGCCATTATCCTGATTATCAGCCTGTTAGTGATTCTGGCGGTTGAATGGATACTGCGCCGTCTTTTCCGTACCGGGGCGCGTACCCGCGGCTGGTTCACCGGTCGTAAGCGCCGTCGTGCCCAGCGCCATACGCAAAATGCCCTGCTTAAGCTGGCAGAAGGCGATTTCAGGCAGGTTGAAAAACTCCTGTCTAAAGACGCCGAGCATGCTGATGTCCCCGTGGCTAACTATCTGTTAGCGGCGGAAGCCGCACAGCAGCGTGGCGATGAGATGCGGGCCAACCAACATCTTGAACGCGCGGCTGAACTGGCAGGCAATGACGTGATTCCGGTTGAGATTACCCGAACCCGCATTCAGTTGGCTCGTCATGAAGATCATGCCGCGCGCCATAGTATCGACCGCCTGCTTGAGGTAGCGCCACGTCACCCGGAAGTGCTTCGTCTGGCTGAGCAGGCTTATGTTCGCACCAACGCCTGGAGCGCACTGCTGGACATTCTTCCCGCCATGGAAAAATCACAGGTCGGAACCGAAGAGCAGCGCACCCTGCTACAGCAGCAAGCCTGGCTGGGACTGATGAACCAGGCGATGGCCGATCAGGGCAGCGAAGGGTTGAAACGCTGGTGGGGCAATCTGAGCCGTAAAACACGTCATGAGACAGCATTGCAGGTGGCGATGATTGACCATTTAATTGAGTGTGACGATCACGACACCGCGCAGGAGATTTTGCTGGATGGGCTGAAGCGTCATTACGACGACCGCCTTGTACTGCTGATGCCTCGTATCAAGAGCGGCAATCCAGAAGCACTGGAAAAAGCCTTACGCCAGCAAATCAAACAACATGGTGCCACGCCTTTACTGCACAGCACCCTGGGGCAGTTGCTGATGCGTCACGGCGAGTGGGAGCAGGCAGCAGAATCACTTCAGCAGGCGCTGGCTCAGCGCCCTGACGCATTTGACTACGCCTGGCTGGCGGATGTTTACGATCGCCTGCGTCGCCCGGAAGACGCGGCAAAGATGCGCCGTGAAGGCCTGTTGCTGACGTTGAAAAACAATCCCGATGCCTGATTGATAGCACCTTAGCGCATCACATAAAAAACCGGGTTAGCCCGGTTTTTTTACATCCGTTATTTCAGGCAAAAAAAACACCTGCCATAAGCAGGTGTAAGATCAGGTCGGTTTGACAACCGAAAGGTACCCGACTCAACGTGGTGTCTGATAACCCTGTAAGACTTTCGCGATACAGGCAGGCAGACAACAGGTACCCAAATTGGCTCTGCGTCATTCCCAGGTTTATGTAGCCTAAGCAGACATAAGAGGTGGAATGAGCATCTACACTCTGATTATTGCATAATTCATGCCAGTTGCAGATTTTATTTTATCTTGTCTTAAAAATCATAAACTTAAAAATAAAAAAATGATCAGGCTGATTGAGATTTGTGATATCCGTCGGGTTATAACGACAAAACCCGGCATGGATGTCGCAAATAAGCGACATACAAAGTAAAGACCTGTCAATTACTTATAAAACAACCCGTTAAGCGTCTCGGTTTTGCGACAGTTTGTGTTATGGCTTGATCCGGAGTTGATCCATTGAGAGGCCTGTCGCTGAGGGACTGATTAATAAGATATCAATCGCCCCTGGGCCGTTGCACTCGGGCCGTTGCCTTCGCAACGTTGTCTCGCTTCGCCCGGCGCAAACGGCCTTCGGAGGTGCTCATCCTCATTTTACACAGACGAAAAAAAACCTGTCTGAAAAGACAGGTTTCTAAAATGGTCGGCGAGAGAGGATTCGAACCTCCGACCCACTGGTCCCAAACCAGTTGCGCTACCAAGCTGCGCTACTCGCCGATTTTTTATTTTGTTTTGCCTGGTGCGAAGAGAGGGACTTGAACCCTCACGTCCGTTAAGACACTAACACCTGAAGCTAGCGCGTCTACCAATTCCGCCACCTTCGCGTATCCCAGCAAAATCTGGGGTGGCTAATGGGACTCGAACCCACGACAACTGGAATCACAATCCAGGGCTCTACCAACTGAGCTATAGCCACCACTGTACTGAATGTTGCAAGTCAAACCCACAGCATTTAAAACTTTGTTACTAACGCGGTACTCAAACCACCGAAGCTCTTACGCACAAACTAAATGGCGCGCCCGACAGGATTCGAACCTGAGACCTCTGCCTCCGGAGGGCAGCGCTCTATCCAGCTGAGCTACGGGCGCGTAGCGCCGTTGCGGATGTGCATACTAGAGATAAGCGCCCATCCTGTCTAGTGCTTTTTAAAGAAAATAGCGCGTTTGATTACGCTTTGTGCATTTCGTCGACAATTACCGCATTTACGCCAGCACAAGTGCTAAAAACCTGGCATTAATCAGCGATCTCAGAGATCACCACGCCAGTGATAACGCAAATATTTCACCAGCTTTAACTGTCTATGTATGCGGCTGGGTTGCTTAATCAAGCGATAGAGCCACTCCAGTCCAAGCTTCTGCCAGATTAAGGGCGCACGCTTTACATGCCCCGTAAACACGTCGTAAGTGCCGCCTACGCCCATATATAACGCATCGGGCCAGTGATGCCGACACTCGGCCATTAAACGCTCCTGCCGTGGCGAACCCAGCGCCACCGTCACCAGTCTGGCACCACTCGCCGCAACGCGGGCAAACAGAGCGTCCCGTTCGTCAGGCGAAAAATAGCCATCCTGAGCACCGACAATATTCACATTCCACTGACGACGTAATTTATCGCAGGTTTCATCCAGTACCGTCTGCCGGCCCCCAATCAGGAACACTGGCGTTCCATTGCGGCCCGCGCGCTCCATCAAGGCTTCCCACAGGTCTGCACCAGCAATGCGCTGCACTGAGGCGTGAGGATATTTCTTGCGAACAGAGCGCACGATGCTGATGCCGTCGGGGTATTTGAATTCAGCCTGCTCAATTTGAGCGCGCAGCGCCTCATCCTGCTCGGCATTCAGCACCTTTTCCGCATTGATAGCCACCAGCGTTCCTGTCCGAATACCTGACAGCGGCATCAGGAAATCCACAAAAGCAGTCATGCTGTTAAAAGCGTAAAGCGTAATACCGCGAATCACATAGCGTGGCGTATCGGAAACCGTGCTCATTTCTTTTTAATTCTTCCCTTAAAGACCAGAGGTTAATCAGGATGGGCTATGAAGCGCCCGCTCACTACGGCTGCGAATCAGGCCGACATGATCCAGTAACCAGAAAAGCAATTTCGCCATTCCCAAACAGGCGGCAAAAATAATACAGAAAAACACCACGCGCGATCCAAACGCATCCAGCCCTTCTCGCGCCAGCACAATCATGTTGAACACCGCACCAAAACAAAAACTCTGCAGAATCGCACCGGTGTAACGATTCGATTCCTCGCGGCCACGCTGATATAAGGTATCAAAGGCCTTGATGATTAACCCGACAGCCACGGCACCTGGCACAATCGCCCAGACGCCGCCCATAACCAGTAACGAACCGATTAAGGTGGGTGAAATGGCCAAACCGGAATGGTTATTCAGCACATCCCAGGTAAAGTAGTTGGCGCTGTTCAGGACCGCCATGGGACGATCGGGCCACAGCCATGATGGGATAAATACGTAGAAATCACGCCACATAGGCGCTAAGCCCTGAAAATCTATTTTATGGTAATTCTCCAGCAGCAGAGCCAGATTTTCCCATGGCGAAAACGTATCGCGCGTCAGGTAGAGGAAGGTGTAAAAAGCCTCATCACCCATGACATCCAGGTTGTAGCGACGCAACGCCAGCCAGAACATCCCGGCAATCGCCATGACGCCCGCCGCGGCCAACATCCACAATGTTATCCAGCCACGCGTAATGCCAATAAACAGAAACAGCGCAAAGGCGATAATGATATTGGCGCGCGTGCCACCGACCAGGGCATACGTCAGCAAGCCAAAGCTTACCGTGACAATAAGAAACAACAGCCAGTTACGTCGTGTGGGATGTAAGAAATAGGGAATCAACATCGCCGGGATGAAGAAATAGAAGAATCGCTTCAGCGCCACGCCAGACACTTCGCTGGAAAAAATCTGGTTGTAGGCCGTGAGGCGGAACAACAAAAATCCGTTATGGGCAAAGAACACCGTAACCGTAGAAATCGCGACCAGTGCCAGTAATCCACAGGTCAGATGCGTCTCTACCCGGTTCATCCGCAGCCAGGGCCTGGCGGGCGGTGCCGCTATCGGCCTGAGGCGCACTTTGTAACTCACAAAGTAGATAGCATAAAACGCCGTGGCGGAAAGCAGCGCCTGCAGTAAAAAATCAGCCGAAACCACCTGCGTATCAAACCGAAACACCAGAACAGAGGTTAGCGGGAAACCGAAGTAAAAGGTCAGCAGAAACAATAAAGTAAAAAACAGGTGAAAGTTAAATCGCGCCTGCTTTAGCTCGCGTAAATTCAGGGTCACAATGGTCACCAGTGACAGTACATAGACTATCAACAGACCACTAAACGCCATAAGACTCATGAGGGCTCTCCTTCGCAAAGGCGCAACGCCGTTCGCCAGCCTGCCAGATAGCCTGGGGCCAGAAAAGCAATGCTCTGTTTATCACATCCTGATAATTGTCGACGCGCCTCTGCAACAAGATCCGGCGTCAGCACGTCATCACTGAACAAGACAGGAAGCTGCTGTGCGGTAACATCCCGCCAGAACGGATTTTTACGCGTCAGGACAAAAGGCACATTAGCCTGAATCAACAAACACAACGTTCCCACGCCCTGTTGCCGCTCGAACATAAAATAGCCTAAATGACAACGCCCCAACAGCGCCAGATAGTCATCAAAAGCAAGGTTGTCACGTAATAACCTTACCTGCCCCTGAGGAAAAAGCCTGTCAGCCGCGCGCTGAATCTGCCCGATATACTCATCGTTACCGGGGGGATAACCCAGCGGCACCTCAATGCGAACATCTTCACCAAACTGGGCCTTAATCGCTTTCAGCCCCTCAATATGGCGGTTACTGGCATCACCAGAATTGCCCAGCAGCACGGTAAAAGTCTTGTCAGGATGGGGCGTGACCGCTGCAGCGGGTAACTTCGTGGGGAAATAAAGCAAAGAGTGCGGTACAGACTTGTGGCGTTGCTGGTAATGGTGCAGGTCGCCCTGGGTGGCAAACAGGTGCGCAACGCGCCCCTGCGCGATACGACGCAAAAAATAGAACAGACGAAACCGCAGGCTACGCGAATCTTCATACAGGTCCGCGCCCCAGACATGCCAGTAAAGCTGAGAACGGCGTAACCTGCCACTCAGCAATGCCAGCCACAGCCAGGGATTAAACTGTCCATGGCAAAAGAAACGTTGCTCGCGGTTTTTCGCTCGCAGTAACACCGCGTCAGACAGGGCTTTCTTACTGCTAAACGTTTCAATGTGCAGTGCGTCAAAACCTTTCAGGCTTTCAGGCTGCTGCGTCACCACCATAAAGTGACGCGGCGCTGCCGCAGGCAGTTCGGTGCTCATCACGTCATTAAAAAAACGTAATACCGTGAGATTGTGATGGGGAATGTTGGAGCCCAGGACATGAAGTAAAGTCATTTTTTTCGACAGTAGACAATAAATGCGCCACAGCAGAGCGCGAAATAAGTAACGTAAGTGAACATATAGGCTTGCGCTGCGCCACTTGCCCCGTGTAACGGAATAAGCCAGCGTGAGAACAGCGTCAGCAAAATAAACTGGCTGATTTCGGTCAGCACGTAAAAGCGTAACGAGGCTTTCGCGATGACCAAATAGCCGAAAACGTAGGCACCCACTTTGAACACATCGCCGCACAGTTGCCAGACAAACAGATCGCGCATGTCGTGAAACGCCGCCGAAAACAGCAGGCTGATAGCAATATCGCGCATGATCCAGACGCTCAGGCTGGCTACCGCGACGGCCGGTAACACAAAGCGTAACGCCCGCCCGATCTCGCGTGCAATAGCCTGTTTGTTGTCTAGCCTGGCAAGCGTTGGTAAGAGCCAGACGCTAAACGTTGCGGTGATAAACTGCAGATAAGCGTCGGAGATACTGGTTACGCCCTGCCACAAACCTACCTGAGCCCAGCCATTACTGGCCGCCAGTTGATTTCGCATCATCACCCAGGCAACCGGCAGTGTGACTGCGGTGATCAACGCCATGAGGGTATATTTTGCCAGATGACGCGCCATTTCCGGCTGCCATGTTGGCCGCAGCCAACGTAACGGAAGCGGTACACGGCGTTTCAGTATCACCAGCGCAGGAAAAACGAGTAGTGCCGGCACCAGCGCCAGACCGGTTAATGCGCCCGCATAGCCTCCCAGCCACCAACACAGCACGTAACCCAGCACGCCCGTCAGGCTGCCTGAAATCAGGGCCAACGCATTACCGCGTGCATCACGGTAGCCTTTTATCAATGCCAGCAGCAGGTTTGCCCACGCGATACCGAACTGGAGAAAGGCAACAATACGTATCACGTTTTGATAGCGATCGTGACCAAACAGCGCGGTGCTGACGGGCGCGGCAGCCAGCAAAAACACCAGCGCCAACAGCGAGGAGAAGCCCGTCACCATTGTCGAGGCGGTTCCGACGAGTGCCCGTAGCTGCTGAGGTTGCTGTTGATATTGCGCAACATACGTGGTGACGCCGTTAAAGATACCAGCACCGGCCAGAACGCCCAGTACGGTGATTAACTGGCGAAAGTTACCCGCCTGGCCCACCCCTTCCGGGCCAAAACTGACGGCCAGTAACTTGACCACCAACAAGCCAGCCACAATTTTTACCAGCGTTGATGAGGCGGTCCATACCGATGCTTTGGCTAATGACATCAGGAAAAAAAGCTCAGCAACGAACCGATCACGGTACTCTGATTGTTATCCGACAGGTTATAAAACAGCGGCAAACGTAATAAACGCTCACTCTCGGCGGTGGTAAAACGGTCGTCACCGGCAAAACGGGAAAAACGCAGGCCCGCAGGTGAGCTGTGTAAGGGGATATAATGAAATACGGCCAGGATTTCGGCTTCTTTAAGCCAGTTGATCAGCGCCTGACGATGTTGCTGATCGCGCAGTTTGATATAGAACATATGCGCGTTATGCTGGCATTCGGCCGGAATCGACGGCAGCGTGAGCTCGCCTTTTTCCGCCAGCGGCTTTAAGGCATCGTAGTAACGCTGCCACAGGCGTAAACGCTGCTGGTTAATACGTTCAGAGGACTCCAGCTGCGCCCAGAGATAAGCCGCCTGTAGGTCAGCCATCAGATAGCTGGAACCCATATCGCGCCAGGTATATTTATCCACCTGCCCCCGGAAGAACTGACTGCGATTGGTGCCTTTTTCGCGAATAATTTCCGCACGCTCCACCAGGCTGGCATCATTAATCAGCGTCGCACCACCTTCACCGCCGGCGGTGTAATTCTTGGTTTCGTGGAAGCTAAAACAGCCGATATGGCCAATCGTGCCTAATGCCCGCCCTTTGTAACGCGACATCACCCCCTGGGCAGCATCCTCAACAACAAACAGCTTATACTGCGCCGCCAGTGCCATAATGACGTCCATTTCGCAGGCAACGCCCGCATAGTGGACCGGCACGATAGCACGGGTCTTATCCGTAATGGCCGCTTCGATCAGGGTTTCATCCATGTTCATGGTATCGGGACGCACATCCACAAACACAATTTTCGCGCCACGTAATACAAAGGCGTTGGCGGTCGAAACAAAGGTGTAACTCGGCATGATGACTTCATCACCGGGCTGGATGTCGATCAACAGTGCCGCCATTTCCAGCGATGCGGTACAGGAAGGCGTGAGTAATACTTTCGCACTACCGAAGCGCTGCTCCATCCACTGCTGACAACGGCGAGTATAACCGCCATCGCCACACAGCTTGCCGCTGCTCATTGCAGACTGCATATAGTCGATTTCGCTTCCCACGACCGGGGGCTCATTAAAGGGAATCATGACCTCTCCTGTAAAACCAGTACGCTGTACTTTCCAGCCGCGCGCCACAGCGTAAATAAAGACGCATCGCCGTAAGATTACTGATTTGCGTCGCAACCCGCAGGCGCTCTAGCTGGCGTGCGCGACCCCAGTCAGCCGCAGCCAGCATCAGGCGCTGACCAATACTTTGCCCCTGTGCCTCGGGCACCACGGCCAGCAAGCCAATGCGCGCATCGCCTTCTACTTCACGCAACGAGACAAAGCCTTGCAGCGCGCCGCTCTCATCGCTGGCCACCAGGCACTGGTGATCGAAGGTGCCACGTACTGCATTTTCGATCCATTGAGCATAGAAACGCGCACTGTCTTCTGGCGCAAACCACGGCGTGCGAAAACGACTTTGACGAAAAGCCACAGAGGCCGCTTCACGTAGTACGGCAATTTGTGTTTCCCGTGCAATGCGAATACCTGTCTGCCGTTCGGTGCGCTTGATCGTCAACGACAAATCCACTTCACCTTCCACCAGATGAAACTGGTGCTGATTTAAGGCATCAATGATCTCGGTTTGTTCGGCAGGCACTTTAATTTGAAACAACGCACAGGGATGCTGAAGTGCGCGTTCAAGCGGCAGATCGCCCCCTGTTTCCAGCCTTACGGTGTCGATGCCGAAGAACTGGCTCTCCCATGCAAGTGGATTAACCTTCAGGTGGACAGACATAAGTTAACCGGATCCTTTGTTGACCAGTGGCTTCTTTTAGCGCCAGACACCTTTCGTATCAACAACCCATTGCTGAGTAATATGCGCAGCTTCAACACGGCGGAACGCATGATGATCAACCAGCATCACCAGGATATCAGCCTCTTGCAGCGCCTGCGCCGTTGAAACCAAGGTAGCCTGCGTCGCTAAACTCTCGGGGATCTGCTGAATATGCGGCTCTGTCACCCACGTACGGCCCTGATGCCAGTCGGCAATCAGATGCACCACTTCCATGGCCGGGCTTTCACGCAGGTCATCAATATTCGGTTTAAACGCCAGCCCGAAGCAGGCAATGGTCAGATCGCTGGCACGTTTTCCGGTCTGCATCAGGCAATCTGCCAGCGCCTTTTTTACCTGATCCAGTACCCAGTGCGGCTTGGCATCATTCACTTCGCGGGCGGTACGGATCAGGCGCGCTAAGTCAGGGTTTTGCGCCACAATAAACCAGGGATCAACGGCGATGCAGTGCCCGCCGACGCCGGGACCTGGCTGCAGGATATTGACGCGTGGATGGCGGTTCGCCAGGGCAATAAGCTCCCAGACGTTAATCTGCTGCGCAGCGCAAATCAGTGACAGCTCATTGGCAAAGGCGATGTTCACATCGCGGAAGCTGTTTTCTGTCAGCTTGCACATTTCAGCGGTACGGGCACTTGTCTCGACGCATTCGCCCTGTAAAAAAATACGATACAACGCACTTGCGCGGGCAGAACAGGCCGGCGTCATGCCGCCAATCACGCGATCGTTACTGATCAACTCCACCATGACCTGGCCGGGCAAAACGCGCTCGGGACAGTAGGCAATGAAAATATCCGGATCATCGCCGTGCTGTGGAAAACGCAAATCAGGACGTGCTGCCGCCAGCCAGTCGGCCATCTGCTCTGTACTGCCCACCGGAGAGGTTGATTCCAGAATAACCAGATCGCCTTTTTTCAGTACCGGCGCAACAGACGCGGCGGCAGCGCGAACGAAACGTAAGTCGGGTTGACGTTCCGCCATAAACGGCGTGGGCACGGCGATCAGAAAGGCATCTGCCGCTTCTGGTTGCGTCGTTGCGCGTAAATCACCACGCGCGACCGCAGCCTGAACCACCTGATCTAAGTCGGGTTCGACAATATGAATAGCACCACGGTTGATGGTATCAACGGCGTGAGCATTAATATCGACGCCCACGACTTTCTTTCCCTTTGAGGCAAAAACGGCTGCAGTTGGCAGCCCAATGTAACCCAGTCCAATAACGGAAATGGTTTCAAAACTCATAAGTTGGCTCTGTTATCTTTTAAAGCTTGTAAAATTCGCCCGCAGGCATTGCCATCCCCATAGGGATTATGGGCGCGGCTCATGGTCTGCCAGGCCTCGTCATCATTAAGTAATGCACTGACTTCAGAAACAATTTTTGCCGTATCCGTGCCCACCAGCTTTACCGTTCCCGCGTCGACAGCTTCTGGACGCTCGGTGGTTTCGCGCATCACCAAAACGGGTTTACCCAGCGAGGGCGCCTCTTCCTGAATACCGCCAGAATCGGTGAGGATCAGCCAGGCCCGGTTCATTAACCAGACAAACGGCAAATACTCCTGCGGTTCAATCAGCACGATATTGTCAATACCGCGCAGAATGCGGTTAACAGGTTCATGCACATTGGGATTGAGATGCACCGGATAGACGATTTGTGCATGAGGATGCTGACGCGCAATCTGGGCCAGCGCGCTGCAGATGCGTTCAAAACCCTCACCAAAACTTTCACGGCGATGACCTGTGACCAGAACCAGCTTTTTGCTTTCATCAAGAAACGGATAACGTGCCGTCAGTTGCGCATTAATCTCGTTATCGTCCAGTACCCGATCACGCACCCACAGCAGGGCATCAATAACCGTATTGCCGGTTACCACAATGCTGTCGTCGGCCAGGTTTTCATTAAGCAGGTTCTGTCGGGAACGCAGTGTGGGCGTAAAATGCAAACGGGCCAGATGACCTGTCAGCTTACGATTACCTTCTTCCGGCCATGGCGATGCCAGATCGCCCGTGCGTAAACCGGCTTCAACGTGACCCACGGGAATTTGCTGATAGAACGCCGCCAGACTGGCCGCGAGCGTGGTGGTGGTATCACCATGGACCAGCACAATGTCGGGCTTGAAGTCGAGTAGAACGGTGTGCATCCCTTGCAAAATACGGCAGGTTATTTCCGTTAACCCCTGCTCGGGTCGCATAACATTGAGATCGTAGTCAGGCTGCAGCTGAAATAAGCTCAGTACCTGATCGAGCATTTCACGGTGCTGAGCGGTAACACACAGCCGGGATTCAAAAGCAGGGTCCTGCGCCAGCGCTTGCACGAGTGGCGCCATCTTAATGGCTTCAGGTCGGGTGCCAAAAACTGTCAGAACTTTCACACTGTTTCTCTCAATCTTGTGTATCTGACATCGGGCGCTGACGACGCGCCAGCGCCACGCCCGCACCAACCAGTGCCCCTACCGCGCCCCACATCACCATCATAAATACCCGGCGGGGGCTGTCGCGTGAAACCGGCTCTTCCGGCGTACGCAAATAACGGTAAGTCTGGAATTTGTTGTTTAGTGTGGGTCCGGCATCCAGTGTCGTCAGCATCGCTTTATTTTGATCGTAACTTATGTCAAAGCTCGGCCCCGTGGCGCGCAGGGTTTCTAACTGTCCCTGCAATAACGGTTGGCCGATTAAAAACAGATCGCTGTCAGCAAGATTCTCACTCACTTCGCGCGTCTGCTTTTCGTTAATGCCCTGTTCGCTGGCAATTTTCAGCGCCTGTTCCAGGCGATGTTGCCGACGTTGAAACACGGCATTAGCGACATCTTCCTGACGTTTGACCTGCGCTTTAAGTTGACCCTCTCGCGCTTGCCACGCGCCTTTTAACTCAGCATTAAGATGGCGCGCAGCGCGCTCACTGGCATAGGCAATATACTGGCGCAGTAGATTGTTGGCATCACTGGCAGTTTCTGCTTTTAACTTGACGCTGTCGAAGGTATTACGTGCGGTATCCGCGGGCGTAAACTGGATGTTATCAATCATATCGTCCAGCAGGGCAGCATCGTTATGGGCGTTGCCGCTTTTACGGCTTTTATAATAATCGGTTTGCTGCCAGAACTCCCGGCGGGTATCCCAGGATGAGAGCTGCATCAGGAACTCCCGATACACGTCGTCCATGACGGTAGGTAACGGGCTATTTAACGTCAGCGCGTTACTGCGCATATCCAGATTATTGAGAAACTGTTGCTGGGAATAGTAGGAACCCAGCATATTCACCGTTGGCCGCCCCGTTATCGCGGTGGTGCTCCAGACCTGTTTCATCAGTAACGTCGCTATCCAGGCTATCAATGCAAACAGCACCGCACAGCCGACTATCCAGCGTTTTCCACGCCATAAGCGACAGCCCAGGCCGCGAATATCCAGTTCGTTCTCCACAACGTTAGCGCGCATCAGAGCGTCATCCTTTGTTAAGTCTTATCAGGGTTCATTTTTCTTAGTATTACTAAAATTATTTAGGCGGCGTTTAAATCGCCTGACCTTTCTCGCGACACGCCACGCATGTTTCAAACAATAGCCGTACCCCATGAAGGCTATCAGGAACAGTATCAACATCACCCATTCAGGAATAAAGGCAAGGTATTCACCTAAAACACCGATTCCTGCAAGCAAAGCAGCAGCAGCGGTAATCAATACGAAAGCCTGACGAGGAGTAAAACCCGCGCGCATTATCAAATGATGAATATGCTGGCGATCAGCGGAGAAAGGACTCATTCCTTTACGCAATCGGCGGTACATAATCGCGACCATGTCCATCAGAGGAATGGCAATCAGCCATAATGCTGTGACCGGTGTGATGGGATGGCTCAACCCCTGGGTGGTTTCCAGCAAAATCCAGATGATCGTAAAACCAATCATCGTGCTGCCGGCATCGCCCATAAACACTTTGAAACGCCGCCCCAGGAAACCAAGGTTCAGTAAAATATAGGGCATCGTGGCAGCTATCATAGCAAAGCACCACATTGCGAGGCTGTGCTGCCCATCCAGATAAAGGATGATCCCCATTGCTGCAAACGTCACCGTTGAAAGGCCGCCCAGGAGCCCGTCAATACCGTCGACCATATTGAAAGCGTTAATAGCTGCCCAGACTGCAAAAAGTGTCAAGACATAACCAAAGGGGCCAACTGTTAACTCGACCGGACCGATAATAAATCCCAGACTCAGCAAATAGAGCTTGGCGCAAAACATCATCACCAAAGCCACAATACCTTGCACTGTCGCCCGAATTTTCACACTGATATCGAATCGGTCGTCAAGCGCACCAACGAATACCAGTACCCCCGCACAAGCCAGGTAAAGCTTAGCGTGCGGCAAGTAATAATCTGTAATGAAGAAGGCGAAACAGATTCCTGCATAAACAGAGATTCCGCCAACGAGTGGAATGACGCCATGGTGACGCTTTCGAAGATTTGGCTTGTCTACCAATCCAATTTTTTCGGCCACTTTGCGAGCAAGGAAAAGAAACACCAAGGAAAAGATAAAAACTAAACCAAGCTCAGTACTCATAGTGAGTAAATTCACGTTAAACGCTCTCAGCTATCATCCTGGAACTCACAATACGCTAAAGATCGCGCATATCACTGTTCCAGATTCCGAATTCGGCATGAAGAGGTGCACGAACGGTTAAACGTCCACCACTTCCACCGTCATTATTATTACGCTTGCCAGGATTCAATCCTATAGCCCGGAAATGAAAAACGCCACGTCAGAACGTGGCGTCAGGGCTATTTTATGATCATTTAAAGCAAAAAAACGCCATCATGGTTGGATGACGCCTTAAAGGATCAAGAACGCTTCATCATGTCGAAGAATTCATCGTTGGTTTTGGTCATGGCCAACTTGTTAATCAGGAACTCCATCGCGTCGATTTCACCCATTGGATGAATGATCTTACGCAGGATCCACATTTTCTGCAGTTCTTCCTGAGAGGTTAACAGCTCTTCTTTACGTGTACCGGAGCGGTTGTAATCAATCGCCGGGAAGACACGTTTTTCAGCAATTTTACGCGCGAGATGCAGTTCCATGTTACCGGTACCTTTAAACTCTTCGTAAATCACTTCATCCATCTTCGAACCCGTATCCACCAGGGCCGTGGCAATGATGGTCAGGCTTCCGCCCTCTTCCACATTACGTGCCGCACCGAAGAAACGCTTAGGACGATGCAGGGCGTTGGCGTCCACACCACCGGTTAAGACTTTACCGGAAGCCGGGACAACGGTGTTGTAGGCACGGGCCAGACGCGTGATGGAGTCGAGTAAAATGATGACGTCTTTTTTATGTTCAACCAGGCGCTTGGCCTTTTCGATCACCATCTCGGCCACCTGAACGTGACGCGAAGCCGGTTCGTCGAAGGTAGAAGCAATAACTTCACCTTTAACCAGGCGTTGCATCTCGGTGACTTCTTCCGGACGTTCATCGATCAGCAGCACCATCAGCACGCAGTCGGGATGGTTGTAGGCAATGCTTTGCGCGATGTTCTGCAGCAGCATCGTTTTACCGGCTTTTGGCGGTGCCACAATCAAACCACGCTGGCCACGACCAATCGGTGACGCCAGATCCAGTACGCGAGCGGTTAAGTCTTCAGTAGAGCCATTACCCCGCTCCATACGCAGACGACTGTTAGCGTGCAGCGGCGTGAGGTTTTCGAACAGAATCTTGTTACGCGAGTTCTCTGGTTTGTCGTAGTTAACTTCGTTAACTTTCAGCAGGGCAAAGTAGCGTTCACCTTCTTTAGGTGGACGGATTTTGCCGGCGATGGTGTCACCAGTGCGGAGGTTAAAGCGGCGAATTTGGCTGGGAGAAACGTAGATATCATCAGGACCGGCGAGGTAGGAGCTGTCTCCAGAGCGGAGGAATCCAAATCCATCCTGCAATATCTCCAGCACACCATCACCGAAGATGTCCTCGCCGCTTTTCGCGTGCTGCTTCAGGATTGAGAAAATAATGTCCTGCTTGCGCATACGAGCCTGATTTTCCAGCCCCATATTCTCGCCGAGGGTAATCAGCTCAGAAACCGGCGTATTCTTTAATTCGGTAAGATTCATATTGATGGGTTCTTAAACTCGGGGTAATACTCGAAATGTTTGTCGTGAATGGTATGGCAGTTAATCCATGCCTGTTCTGTTAATGACTTTTTTCAACTCTTCTCAACGATCATCGTCTTGAATAATGACTGGGAGCGAGGAGACGGTCGACTTAGTCAGAGTAGAGCTAGTCGTTAGATTGCTAAACCGCTGGTAGGTACAGTATGACAGGGTCTAACAAGAGAAAACTTTGAATGCTAACTACAAGGTATGTTCATAGTGCAGTGAAAATAAGTTAGCACGCTTGAAAGCGAACGTCCAGCAGCAGGCAAAAATTTAACCACTGCCGGACGTTCTGCCTGATTACGCCAGGTTGGCGTTCAGGAACTCTTTTAATTGACCTTTGGACAATGCGCCCACTTTCGTTGCAGCGACTTCACCGTTTTTAAACAGCAGCAGCGTAGGAATACCGCGGATGCCGTATTTCGGCGCAGTACCTGGGTTATCGTCAATATTCAGCTTAGCGATGGTCAGTTTGCCATCATACTCTTCTGCAACTTCATCAAGGATGGGCGCGATCATTTTACAAGGACCACACCATTCAGCCCAGAAATCTACCAGTGTAACGCCGTCGGCTTTTAGCACGTCGGTGTCGAAACTGTCATCGGTCAGATGAACGATTTTATCGCTGCTCATGTTTTACTCCACAAGATTGTGCCTGGCGAATTGGCGTAATATAAACCAATGTTGGTTGACTTTATTTCATCGGATACGCTTTCGTAAAGCGATAGTAAGCTGATATTCTACCACACTATGAGCAAAACACACTTAACTGAACAGAAGTTTTCCGACTTCGCCCTGCACCCTCTGGTGGTGGAAGCCCTTGATACTAAAGGGTTTTATAACTGCACGCCTATCCAGGCGTTAGCACTGCCATTTACGCTTTCAGGGCGTGATGTCGCAGGTCAGGCGCAAACCGGTACCGGCAAAACGATGGCGTTTTTAACGTCAACGTTTCATCATCTTCTCTCTCACCCTGCTCCAGAGGGCCGCCAGGTTAACCAACCGCGCGCCTTAATTCTGGCACCGACACGTGAACTTGCAGTGCAAATTCACGCCGATGCGGAACCTCTGGCGGCATCGACCGGCCTTAAATTAGGTCTGGCTTACGGTGGCGATGGCTACGACAAACAGTTAAAAGTGCTGGAACAAGGTGTCGACATTCTGGTGGGCACCACCGGCCGTTTAATTGACTATGCCAAGCAGAATCACGTCAACCTTGGTGCCATTCAGGTCATGGTGCTGGACGAAGCCGATCGCATGTTCGATCTCGGCTTTATAAAAGATATCCGTTGGTTGTTCCGCCGCATGCCTGCCGCGACCCAACGCCTGAGCATGCTTTTCTCTGCCACGCTTTCTTACCGCGTGCGTGAACTGGCATTCGAGCACATGAACAGTGCCGAATACGTTGAAGTTGAGCCTGAACAAAAAACCGGTCATCGCATCAAAGAAGAGCTTTTCTATCCGTCAAACGAAGAGAAAATGCGCTTGCTGCAGACGCTGGTAGAAGAAGAGTGGCCCGACAGGGCAATCATTTTCGCTAACACCAAGCACCGTTGCGAAGACATCTGGGGCCATCTGGCTGCAGACGGCCATCGGGTCGGGTTGCTGACCGGCGACGTGGCGCAGAAGAAACGTTTACGTATCCTGGATGACTTCACGAAAGGTGATATTGATATCCTGGTGGCAACTGATGTGGCAGCACGCGGCCTGCATATTCCCGCCGTTACCCACGTGTTTAACTACGATCTGCCTGACGACCGCGAAGACTATGTTCATCGCATTGGCCGTACTGGCCGTGCGGGCGCAAGCGGTCACTCTATCAGCCTGGCGTGCGAAGAGTACGCGTTAAATCTGCCCGGCATTGAAGAGTACATTGGTCACAGTATCCCGGTGAGCAAGTACAACAGCGATGCGCTGTTAAGTGAATTACCGCCACCGAAACGTCTGACGCGTAGTCGTTCAGGCAACGGTCAGCGTCGTGGAGGCAACAATACCGGCCGCCGCGGTGCACCACGTCATAACAACCGTAAACGTTCGGGTTAAGTTGACCATGCTAAGCGCATCGACTCTCTATGCTGCCATTGATTTAGGTTCTAACAGCTTTCACATGCTGGTAGTCAGCGAAGTGTCGGGAAGTATTCAGACCATCGCTAAAATCAAACGCAAGGTGCGCCTGGCCGCTGGCCTGGATAAATCGAATTGTCTGTCCGCCGACGCCATGGCTCGCGGCTGGCAATGTCTGCGGCTTTTCTCTGAACAGCTTCAGGATATTCCCCCCGATCAGATTCGGGTGGTAGCAACCGCCACGCTGCGTATCGCGGCGAATGCGCAGGAATTCCTTGATAAGGCACAGCAGATTCTGGGTTGCGCCATCAATGTGATTAGTGGCGAAGAAGAAGCGCGTCTGATTTATCAGGGCGTGGCGCATACCACCGGGGGTTCTGATCAACGCCTGGTGGTAGACATTGGCGGTGGCAGCACAGAGTTAGCCACTGGCGATGGTTCGCATGCCAATGTGCTGTATAGCCTGCAAATGGGCTGTGTCACCTGGCTGGAGCGTTTCTTTGGCGATCGCCACCTGGCTAAAGAAAATTTTGACCAGGCAGAAGAAGCAGCCAAAGCGATGCTAAAACCTGTTACAGCAGAACTGCGTAAACAGAGTTGGGAGGTTTGCGTTGGTGCTTCTGGAACGGTTCAGGCCCTCCAGGAAATCATGGTGGCCCAGGGCATGGATGAGCGCATCACCCTGAGCAAGCTGCAACAGTTAAAGCAGCGCGCTATTCAGTGTGGCAAACTCGAAGAGCTTGAAATTGAAGGCCTGACGCTGGAACGCGCGTTAGTGTTCCCCAGTGGGCTTTCCATTCTTATTGCCATCTTCCAGGAACTCAACATTGACAGCATGACCCTGGCCGGTGGCGCGCTTCGCGAAGGTCTGGTGTACGGTATGCTGCATCTGCCTGTCGATCGCGACATTCGCAGCCGTACGCTGCAAAATGTGCAGCGCCGTTTCAATATTGATGTCTGTCAGGCCGACCGGGTACGCCAGCTGGCGGAAAGCTTTTTTCGTCAGGTGAGTGTTAGCTGGAAGCTAGACCAGCGCTGTCGGGAGCTACTGCTTAGTGCCTGTATGATTCACGAAATCGGGCTGAGTGTCGATTTTCGTCAGGCCCCGCAGCACGCGGCCTATCTGGTTCGCCATCTCGACCTTCCGGGTTTTACACCGGCGCAGAAAAAACTGCTTGCCTGCTTACTGCAAAATCAAAGTGGCAGCATCGACCTTGCTCTACTGACGCAACAAAATGCCCTGCCACCGCGTCTGGCCGAGCGTTTGTGTCGTCTGCTGCGACTGTCCATTATCTTCTCCACTCGCCGTCGTGATGACACCTTACCCGCCGTTCGTATGCAGGCAGATGATGAAGCCCTGCATGTTACGCTACCGGCAGGCTGGCTGGACGTCCATCCGCTGCGGGCCGAGCTGCTTGAACAGGAAAGCCATTATCAGTCCTATGTCCACTGGTCTTTGACGCTTTCCTGACCCCGCTTACCTCATCCGCTCAGCGACTGATTAGCTCTTTTTCGCCTTTTCCAGCATTGCACGCAATCCGGCCACGCGACTCTGGCCGGTTTTCATGCGCTCTTCTGCACTCACCACTTTCCGCTCGGTTTCCCAGATCACATCGTCCTGCGGCAGTTCCAGCAAAAAGCGGCTGGGCTCGGGACGAACCAGTTCGCCATACTGACGGCGCTCCCGGCATAAGGTAAACGTCAGCTCTTTCTGCGCGCGGGTGATGCCGACATACGCCAGACGGCGTTCTTCCTCAATGTTATTTTCATCGATGCTGCTCTGGTGCGGTAGCAGCCCTTCTTCCATGCCAACCAGGAAAACGTAGGGAAACTCCAGCCCTTTAGAGGCGTGAAGCGTCATGAGCTGCACCTGATCGAGCTCTTCGTCGCTCTCACCGCGTTCCATCATGTCGCGCAGCGTGAAGCGCGTGACAACCTGGGCCAGCGTCATGGGCTCATCCAGATCGCTACCTTCCAGCATTTCCGTCATCCACTGAAACAGGGTATTGACGTTTTTCATGCGCATTTCGGCAGCTTTAGGGCTGCCCGACGTTTCAAACAGCCAGCTTTCGTAATCGATGCCGCGTATTAAATCACGCACGGCATTAACCGGCTCACGTTCGCTGAGCTGGATAATGTCATTGAGCCAATGGGTAAAACGCTGTAAATGTTCAAGCCCACGCCCGGTCAGCGTTTGTCCCAGACCGACATCAAAACTGGCATTAAACAGACTTTTGTTACGTACATTGGCCCACTCGCCCAGCTTTTGCAGCGTTGCCGGACCAATTTCGCGCCGTGGTGTATTCACAATGCGCAAAAAAGCACTGTCATCATCGGGATTCGTCAGCACTCGCAGGTATGCCAGCAGGTCCTTGATCTCGGGACGCGAGAAAAAGGAGGTCCCGCCGGAAATGCGGTAAGGGATGCGGTTCTGCATCAAGAATTTTTCAAACACGCGGGATTGATGGTTACCGCGGTACAGGATGGCGTAATCTTTATACTGGGTTTTATTGATAAAGTGATGGGCGATCAGTTCGCCCGTCACCCGTTCTGCTTCGTGCTCTTCGCTGTTCGCGCTGAGGACCTTGAGTTCACTGCCCAGACCCAGTTCAGAAAACAGACGTTTCTCAAACACATGCGGATTATTGGCGATCAGGATATTCGCCGCTTTAAGGATACGTTGTGAAGAACGGTAGTTTTGCTCAAGCTTAACCACTTCCAGCGCCGGGAAATCCTCATTGAGCAGGACCAGATTTTGCGGGCGCGCACCGCGCCAGGAGTAAATAGACTGATCGTCATCCCCTACGACGGTGAAACGCGCCCGGGCACCGACCAGCAGCTTGACCAGTTCATACTGACTGGTGTTGGTATCCTGGTACTCATCCACCAACAGGTAACGAATACGTTGTTGCCAGCGCTCGCGGACGTCCTGATTACGCTGTAGCAGAAGCGTCGGTAACAGAATTAAGTCGTCAAAATCCAGCACGTTACAGGATTTAAGATGCCGATCGTAAAGTGCATAGCAGTGGGCAAAGAGGTTATCGCGCTCTGAGCGGGCTAATGCTGCCGCTTTCGGCGGATCGACCAGATCGTTTTTCCAGTTAGAAATGGTGGAAATCAGCTGCTGCAGTAATGTCTTATCCTCTTGCAGCCATTCGCTGGTCAGATCTTTGAGCAACGCCAGTTGATCCTGATCGTCGAACAGGGAAAAGTTGGATTTCATCCCCAGCGCCACATATTCGCGCTTGATAATCTCCAGCCCCAGCGTGTGAAACGTGGAGATCATCAGGCCGCGTGCCTCTTTGCGTCCCAGCGTTTGCGCCACGCGCTCTTTCATTTCGCGCGAGGCTTTATTGGTGAAAGTGACGGCAGCAATATGGCGAGCCTGATAGCCACATTCACGAATCAGATGCGCGATTTTATTGGTGATCACGCGGGTTTTCCCCGAGCCTGCACCCGCCAGAACCAGACAGGGACCGGTAACAAATTCGACGGCTCGTTGTTGGCTGGAGTTTAAACGCATAGGGAATCGCTCTGTTGAAATAGAAGACCGATTTCGAACCGCAGTGAGGGCGGTAGCCCGTCAGCACTGACTCAATGAATATGCGCCGTTAACGCATCTGCGATTTGAAAAGACAGGTTTATAATGGGGGACGATTATACACAACAGAGACATCATCATGGCGAAAACTGCCGCGGCTTTACATATTCTGGTGAAACACGAGGCGCAGGCGACTGCCCTGCTGGAAAAACTGCAAAAAGGCGAAAACTTCCAGCAACTTGCCCGCAAACATTCTCTCTGTCCCTCTGGCCGGAACGGGGGAGATTTGGGAGAGTTCCGTCGGGGAAAAATGGTCGCGGCCTTTGATAAAGCGGCGTTCACCTGCCCGTTGTTACAACCTTTTGGGCCGGTGAAAACCGCTTTTGGTTACCACATTATAAAAGTGCTCTATCGTAACTGATCACTTCTTCTTCATTTGCTGCAGTACCCGGCTGCACTGGTTATCGTCCGTATCACTGGGCGAAATCAGCGCCAGGAGCGCCGCTGCGGGCCCGACGACGGCACCCAGCGCTACCGCCGCCGCACCGCGTGCCAGTAAGGGACCAGTCTTCACGCCAGCATCCGGGTTTTTGAACGTGCCGCGAACGTACAAAGGAGAGCGTAAGGTCACGACGCGAATACCTTTACTCTCTGGATTAACAGAAAGATCCAGGCGTTCATTGGCAAAGTTTGCAGTTCCTGTCACGTTGATAACGGCATTTTCCGTATCAAACACAAACAGTCCTGGGGTGGCCAGGCCATTTTGCAGCTTAAGATCGGTTGCCGCGCAGTTAATACGGACCTCATCGTCACCAAACAGCTTGCCGACCAGATAATTACCAACGTTTAATCCCGCGATTTCCATCAGATTGCGGCTGATCAGCCCGTCGTTCATCAGCAGTTTTAACTGGCCATTACTGGTTGCCAGCAGGTCAGCAACGGAATTACCGGTGCCGGTTAAGCTGGCATCACCGTTCAGTTGTCCCTGGCTGTTCTGCATTGCCTGCACATTGGGAAACAGCTGGCGCAGACGAAGTTTGCGGGCATGAATATCAGCCCGGCCCCGCATGGGCGAGCGATCGCCTTCCAGCCGAATCGTACTGTTGAGGTTACCGCCAGCCATGCCGAAACGTAGCGGATCAAGCAGCAAATTACCGTTATCCAGCTGTAAATGGGTATAAAGATCGCTTAATGGCAGCGAATTGCTGTGTTCGATACGTTTGCCGCTAAACTTCACATCCGCATCCATGACGTTCCAGTTTTTAGTATCAAACTTGTCGTGAGGCAGGACACGATCGACAGGCTGCGTGGTTTTTTCACCGCGTTTCGCCTTGGCCAGTGCGGTTTTCTCGCTGCCCTTACCAGAATCAACCCCGATTAGCGGGCCTAAATCCGCCATGCGTAATTGATCCGAGCGGAGTTCACCCACCAGTTTTGGTCGCGGCTTGCCCTGGCTGTAGGTCAGGGAACCGTGGATATCGCTGTCGCCAATATGACCATTAAACCCCTGGTAACGGAAAACCCCGCCCTCTTTCCCCGTAAATTTAGCGATAAGGCGACCATCGGTTTCATAAGGCGGCGTATCAGGTAATAAAACGCCGGTCAGGCCATACAGATTCGCCAACGTATCACCCGAAAAACGCAGGCGCACATCCAGTCCACCCAGATTCAGTGGGTCCTGCACACCGCCAGTGAGCTGAACGCGCGTACTGCCGTTATGCACGTCTGCCTGTACCGGGAAAGGCGTTGTCTGGCTACGCAGGGATAACATGCCGCCGATCTTGCCCTCACCCGTGAGTTTTTCATTGTTGTAGCTGCCCGTTGCCTGCCAGCCAAAGACAAAATCACCTGCCCCTTTTTGTCTGTCGTCACCGCCCGCGATTTGCGAATAAGGCACAGGCTTACCCAGTGGGTTGACGTTAAGCGTCACATCCGCCTTGTTAACGGCATCGCGATAAAGGATTTTCCCCTGATCAAACAGGATATTATCCAAACGGAATGACCAGGCCGATGGCGGCGACTTGTCGTCTTTGCTGTCGCTGTTCGCGAGGGTAAAGGTCCAGTTGTTTTTCTTATCCGCGGTTTGGATCAGACGTGCGTCCGGCTGCTGCAGCTTTATCCAGGGGATAAAAACCTCTTTATGCAGTAATGCCAGCGGCGCAAGTGTGGCGTCGACACCTTGCAAATGCACCATAGTGACATCGGGAATATCAGGGGGATTACCCAGCATAATGTCTTCGGCGTGCAGATGAGGCCAGGGTATCCAGGCACGCCATCCGGGTTCTTCACGGTTACGCTGCCATGCGATTCCCAAATCACCACGAATGGCAAAGGGCCGGTTAAGTTCCGCAGACACTTTCTGGTTAATTGTTGGTTTCAGGCGATTCCAGTCGAATGTTGCAATGACCACTACCACCACGACGATCAGCACGACTAAAATCCCGCCAATCCAGCTTACAGTTTTTCCGGCGCGTGACATTAGGCTTCCTCCCTGCTCTTTCACGGTCTCCGTTAAAGATAGTCGAGAGCGCGCGGGAAGGGATCAATCAAGTTGTACAGGTAGATGCTCCAGTTCGGAAAAAGGCGCCGGACGTGAAAAAAAGTATCCCTGCGCTGCCATCGCGGGTGACGACTTAACCTGCTCCCACTCATGTTGCGTTTCGACGCCTTCAACGATCACGCCGTTGCAATAGCGATTGATCAACGACAACAGCATGGGAAACAACACCTGGCCTTCATCTGACGCGCGTAACAGAATAAAAAGTTCACGTGACAGCTTGATGTAGTCGTATTTAAGCTCAGTTAATGCAGAGAAGTTCGCCATACCTGAGCCGAAATCATCCAGCCACAAGGGTCCCAGCTCGGGCATTTGCGCCACCATCTCTTCCTGAGGCAAGACATGATGCTCGGTCAGTTCAAAGCGCACCCAGGGTAAACGGGTAATCAGACTACGAATCGGCAAATGATGTTGTATTAATGACAATGAAGGGCCGTCAATATTCACTGAAGCCATGACGTTATTGCAGGCAAAAAAAGATTCCCACTGGGCGAGCAGCTCTAACTGCTCCTGCACAATATCAAGGCGTTGCGCGATTTCCAGCGCAGAAAAATAGGCTTCAGGAGACAGATTTTTCGTCGGTTCAGACGGATGTGTAACCGCCGTCAGCAGTTCAACCGCCAACAGTCGCCCTGAGACTTTATAGATAGGCTGAAAGGTATAGCGGCGTTGACACTGCTGCCAGAAGAGACGTTTTTTCTGCTGGGGATTGATGTCAGTTGAAGAAGGTAGCCATTGACTAATATTCTCCATAACCATGGTCTTTTCCTGGTTGATAGTAAGCGCCTTCATCTGGCGGCTCAGCGGTAATTATCGCTTAAGTTTCGATAACATAGTGAAAACCGGGCCACGTTGAAGCAACGAGTCTACGCCTCTTTTATTGCGACAATCGCCGAAACAAGCCGCTTTATCGGGTTAATTATCGCTTTACATCACCATAAATTAAATTAAAACGGCGTTTTAAAACGTTGACGACAACGCTGACAAACGCGAGACTGAAGCAAACGTTAACGACAGGCCTGAAACCATGACGCACATAAACATCGCCATTATGGGTGAATGCATGATTGAGCTATCCGAGAAAGGTGACAACATCAAACGCGGCTTTGGCGGTGACACGCTCAATACCGCTGTTTACCTTGCCCGGCAGGTCGATCAACACACTATCAAGGTGGATTACGTTACGGCGCTGGGGAACGATCCCTTTAGCGCACAAATGATTGCCAGCTGGCAGCAGGAAAACGTCAATACCGGACTGATTCAACGGCTTGAAAACAAAATGCCAGGCCTGTACATGATCCAAACCGATGAAGAGGGCGAACGCTCGTTCTGGTACTGGCGCAGCGATGCGGCGGCACGATACTGGCTTGATGGCCCTGAGGCAAAAGCGATTTGTCAGCAGCTTGAGCATTACGACTATCTGTATCTCAGCGGTATCAGCCTTGCGATTCTGCCTGATCAGAGCCGTGCAGCACTCATGCAGTTGCTTGCAAACTGCCGCAGGAACGGGGGCAAGGTGATATTTGACAATAATTACCGGCCTCGCTTGTGGAAAGATAACGCCAGTACCCGCCAGGCCTACCAACAAATGCTTGAAAATACGGATATTGCTTTCCTGACGTTGGATGATGAGCATCTGTTATGGGGCAATCAGCCTGTGGAGGATGTCATTGCAAGGGCGCGCCAGGCGGGCGTGAGCGAGATTGTTATCAAGCGCGGAGCAGAATCCTGCCTGATTGCCGTTGAAGGCCAGCCAGTAACGGAGGTTCCGTCAATCACGCTGGCGAAAGATAAGATAATCGATACTACCGCAGCCGGCGATTCGTTCAGTGCGGGCTATCTGGCACAACGTCTTGTGGGTGCTTCTGTTAAAGATGCCGCGCTGCGCGGTCATCTTACGGCCAGCACGGTTATTCAGTTTCGTGGGGCAATTATCCCGCGGGAAAATATGCCCGCGTAATCGCCGCGCATCGCCCAGGAGGGGAAGACCTTAAAAGCCTCATGAAGCGGCCAGGGAACATACTTCCGCGATCCTGGAGGCGATGACTGGGAGACTGGATGGTCATCCTTCTGGCAATCTGGCGATCGGGACAGGCTGGTGATCGATGCAAGCCTATAGCACCGCAGTTCTGGCTCAGCGGCGCCGGGCTTGCCAGTTGCACAACGCGAGTCGCGCAGGAACACATCACTTTCTTTAAAGAAAAACGGGGGAAATATGTCTGCCGTTTCCCTCAGGGCAACATGAAACCCCCTGCATTTAGCTTAAGTCAGTCATCCCGTTTTATTCTTGCGCCATCCCGCCCTCGTCCGTTAATAGCCGCTAATCTTAATTATTTTTTATTCCTTTAAAATTATCAGGTTAGCGCAATATCACTGATGCCAGGTATAGTCTGAATCTCGGCGTTTGCGCGGTTTTAAGTTGGACGATTAGGCTAAAAGAAGCCATCTTTTAAACAGCGACAGCAGGATGCTGTTTTCACGGCCGCGAACAAAACAACGACAACATCTCTCGCATCAGGACACAGCTATGAATACAGAAATTATTAATATCTGGCCAAATGGTGATGCGCCCGGTGCCAGCGATTCTCGTGCTCAGCCCCAGATAGTGGATACAGCAAAAGAGTACGAACCCTACGATCGCGTGGCAACCGGCGTGCGCTGCCCGGAAATGGCTATCTGGCACCCTGTAGAATCCAATGGAATTACGTTACTGGTCGCGCCAGGCGGCGGCTATCAACGCATCATGATCGATCGTGAAGGCAGCGCGCTCGCCACCTTTTTTACTTCAATGGGTTATACGCTGGCCGTGATGACCTATCGCCTGCCCTACGACGGGCATCATGAAGGGCCAGATGCACCGCTGGCAGATGCACAGCGCGCCGTTCGCGTACTGCGTGAACGTGCACAGCGTGGGCTGAACGGTAAGTACATCGTCATGATGGGCTTTTCGGCTGGCGGTCACGTTACCGCGAGTCTGGGTACGCGTTTCGCCGAGAAACTCTATCCGGTTCAGGACAGTGCTGAAAACTTTTCACCCCGCCCGGACGCTATGGTGCTGGTTTATCCGGTCATCAGTATGCGTGACGGTCTGGCCCATGAAGGCGCACGCACCCGCTTATTAGGAGCATGGCCCGATCAGAAAGCCATTGATGCTTACTCTCTTGAAACCCGGGTGCACAATCAGGTACCGCCGACCTTGCTGATTCATGCCGCCGATGATGATGCCGTCCCCGTTAACAACAGCATGGTATTTTTTAGCGCATTACGGGAACACAATGTGCCAGTTGAAGTGCATTTCTACCAGAAGGGCGGGCACGGTTTTGGTATCCGTGGCGTAGCGGATTTGCCCCTCGCCAGTTGGCCGATGTTAGTGACCGAATGGCTCAGGGCAAAAACCTGAGGGATCAGGAAGCCGGAGGCGCTGCGTCACCTGCGGCGCTGCTCTCCGGCTGGCTGGCATCACTGCTGATCGTCGGTGAAGATGCTGTCGCGGGCGGCGTCATGAGCTTATCCCAGCCCGACTTGAGGCTTTTCACATTGGTTTCGGTTTCGCCTTCCGGCTGAATCAACACCATCATTAATTCCTGGCTGAGTTGCTGACGCAGCTCCTGATTCAGCTGATCGCGCGTTAAGCCAGCAAGGAAATCCTGACGCAGCTTTTGATACTGCTCTGGGGCAATATCCACCACTGAATTGCGCTGAGAACGTAAGCGCTGGCTGATCAATACGTCAGTGTCTGTGCGGGCATAGGTCGTGAAAAGCTTATTCAGTTCCAGCAGCTTTTGCGCCATCAGGGCATCAAACTCGTCCTGAGGCAAACCGTTATCGCGAACGGCAGCCAGCTCACGAGCGACCAGATTCATGTTCTGTTCAAGACTGTCATTGCGCGTGTCCATATTGATGGAACACTGCGCGCGCTGGTACAGCACCCGACAGTCAAAGCCAACCTGCACACCTTGTGCTTTCCTGTTGCTCATGGCCCGCTGAACGTGCCAGAACAGGGCTTCACGCGCCAGATCGCCTCGCCAGTAACGCTGTAAGTTCTGCGAATCCCGGATGGGCTGCCACGGTGTATCCCAGACAAGCGACAACCTGTCCTGCGTTAATGCTCCGCTGACCAGATTGACGGGATCGTGCGGTAAAGGCGACAGCGTAGGCATCGCCGCTGGCGTGCTGCGCTTACCTTCCAGCGGTGAGAACGCTTTGTTGATCTGCTCGGAAAGGCTGCGACTGTCTACGTTACCGACGACATACAGTGTCATCGCATCTGGCGTATACCACTGCTGGTAAAAACTTTTCAGCTGCGCGGTGTCCACCGGCGCGCGCGGTTTTTCAGCCGGGTCATGCGCTAACAATGCCGACCCTTTCAGACGATAGCGCCACCAGACATCCTGAGTATCCGCCGGCCAGGTTCTTACCGGGTCAGAAGCGGACAAGGCTGTGTCCACCACCTGATTGGTAATGGCCATATCCCCTGCCGTAGCCGCCAGCCAGTTCAAGGCTTCTTTCAATAGCTCAGGACGGTTGTTAGGCAGGCTTAAGTTGTATTGCGTGTAATCATACGAAGAAATAACGGGCGGTAAAGGTCGCTGTGGATCGATACTCTGCTGCCACAAAGCGCGCTGCTGGTTAGTATCCAGCGCCGTGTTATGCACCATCGCCAGACGTGACAGAAGATGGCTAAAACCGGTTTGCTGCGCACTTTCTACCAGTGAGCCGGTGTTTACCACCATACGCAATTCAATGCGATCGCTTGGCCGTTGCGGTGTTGCCAACAGTTGCCAGTTAAATCCGTTATCCAGTCTTCCCTGTTGCCAGGCTGGATCAGGTTGCAGCGTTTCTGCTGGCACACCGTAACTGGTCGCTGCCAGCACTAATCCACCAACCAAAAGCCGAATTCTGGTGCCCTGCATGTGAACCCCTACTCAAACAATTCAAAAATCGTTATCACTGGCACGTTTAGCCGCGTTTATAAGCGGACCGATCATTGCCGATTCGCGCTGCCGATCATTAACAACAGGTTTGACCACAGGAAGACCGGGATGTCACGCAACGAAGTGAAAAACGTTGAAAAAAACAAGTGGGGTTTATTATCCAAATGCCCGCTGTCAGGGCAAGTGACAGCGGGCATTTGAGAGGATTAAATCACATTCAAGCGTTAAATCGCCGATTCTGACGGGTTTTTTGCCTTATTTTTGCCCGCCAGCGTGTCGCCCAGCTGTTTTTTATCCAACTGATCGACCCATTTTGCCACGACCACCGTTGCAACACCGTTACCCACCAGATTGGTCAGCGCACGTGCTTCGGACATAAAGCGGTCAATGCCTAAAATCAGTGCCAGACCTGCAACCGGTAAATGTCCCACTGCCGAAAGCGTCGCCGCCAGGACAATAAAGCCACTGCCCGTTACCCCGGCTGCGCCTTTCGAAGAGAGCAGCAATACGACCAACAGCGTGATTTGATGGAAGATATCCATGTGGGCATTGGTTGCCTGGGCGATAAAGACGGCCGCCATCGTCAGATAGATTGAGGTGCCATCCAGGTTAAAGGAATAACCGGTTGGAATCACCAATCCGACAACGGACTTCTTACAACCCAGCCGTTCCATTTTATCCAGCATACGTGGCAGTGCGGATTCTGATGAGGAGGTTCCCAGCACAATCAGCAGCTCTTCTTTAATGTAGGCAATGAATTTAAAGATGCTGAAGCCACCGAACACGCGCGCAATCAGCCCCAGTACCACCACCACAAACAGAATACAGGTGATATAGAAGCAGATAATGAGCTGCCCAAGCTGTACCAGTGAACCGACGCCATATTTACCGATGGTAAAGGCCATGGCACCAAATGCCCCAATAGGTGCAAGGCGCATGATCATATTGATGATGCCAAAAATAACTTTGGAGAAGCTTTCGATCACGTTGAAAATTAAGGTGCCGGTGTTGCCCAGGCGATGCAGCGCAAAACCGAACAGGACGGCAAACAGCAATACTTGCAGGATATTACCGCTGGCGAAGGCACCAATCACGCTGCCCGGAATCACATCCAGTAAGAAGGCAACAATGCCCTGCTGCTCGGCCTGCTGGGCATAAATGGCCACGGCTTTCGCATCCAGCGTCGCGGGGTCGACGTTCATGCCCACACCAGGCTGGACGACGTTAACCACGATCAGACCAATCATCAGCGCGATGGTACTGACGATTTCAAAGTAGAGCAGCGCAACCGCACCCGTGCGGCCCACGGCTTTCATGCTTTCCATTCCGGCGATACCGGTCACAACCGTACAGAAAATAACGGGTGCAATGATCATCTTGATCAATTTAACGAAGCCATCCCCTAACGGCTTCATTTGGGTACCTAATTCTGGATAAAAATGGCCCATGAGTACACCAATGGCAATGGCGACCAGAACCTGGAAATAAAGGCTTTTAAATAGTTTCATAAACAGGTATCCACTAACGAATAGGGTAATGTTGTCGGATTTTTTATTGTGACTGGCTGGCAAGGCAGGCCGGACCAGACAGTTGACAGAAAATAACACTCTGTTTACGTGATTAATACAGGGCTGCAAAGTCAGGGGAAATGATACAAGCGTAATTCTGAACTGAAACGCTTCAGCAAGGGGTTTTGTAACTAAAATTCTTGCAAAATCAAGGAATCAGAGGGTTATTCGTGCAGTGGCGGCTTGCCAATCCATTGTTCGTTAAACTGCGCCAGCGGGACGGCCTCAGAATAGAGATAGCCCTGACCAATCGTGATACCACGCGCAAGCAGCCAGTCGCGTTGCTCGCAGGTTTCCACGCCTTCGGCAATCACATCCAGGTCGATAATATCCGCGATGGCAGCAACGATGCGAACCATGGTGTCATCCTCGGGTAAGGCGGCGACAAAGCTGCGATCCATTTTCAGCTTGTTAACAGGTAATGACTTGAACTGATGAAGGTAGTTGAGATTGGAATACCCCATGCCGAAGTCATCAAGCGCGACAGCAACACCGGTTTTTTGCAGCATGCGTAGCAGGGAAATGGCCTGTTCAGCATCGCCGATCTCCGCCGTTTCGGTCATCTCCAGCACCAGCGAGCCCGGCGCGATAGAATGGCGCGCCAACAGCGATTGCAAATGGCTGACGATGCTGGCATCACGTAACTGTACGGCAGAAATGTTGATGCTTAGCGGCACCGTCATGCCATGGCGCTGCCAGCCCGCCAGAATGCGACAGGCTTCTTCAAACACCCAACGGCCGATGGCAGAAATCACCCCGATTTCTTCGGCACTGGCAATAAACTCCTCCGGTAAACCGTAACTCCCGTCAGCCTGACGCATCCGCAACAGCGCTTCCGCCCCGGCTAAGTTACCGGTCCTCATATCGATCTGTGGTTGCAGGTAGAGGGCAAACTGGTCGTCGTGCAGGCCTTGTAAAATATCGTGTTCCTGGGTCAACCGTTTTTGCGCGCGTTCGGTCAATGCAGCGTCAAAAAACAGGATCTGATTTTTCCCCAGCCGGCGCGCGGACATCATTGCCGAGGTCGCTCTGTCCAGCATCTCAACGGCGCCCGTCGTATCGCGCTCTTCGCTTAATGCCAGACCGATACTGGCGTTAGGCCGCAGCTGTAGCTGATGCAGGTTTACAGGTTGATTCAGGCGAATCATCAGATTGCGGGCCAGACGCAGGGCGCGGAACGGCGTGTTGGCCGATTTCATCAGCAAGACAAAATCACTGGTGGTGATCTGCGCTAATACGGTGTGGTCATCAAGGGTGCTGCGAATTTTCTCGACCAGCGTCAACATCAGCGTATCGCGCTGCTCATCGCTTAGTACGCCATTCGCTTCCTGTAAGGTCTCAATACGGATGACCATGATACTAAAGGCCTGCCGTCGATAGCCGATGAACTGTTCCAGCAACGCCACAAACAGCGCCCGGTTAGGCAGGTCGGTGACGTCAAAATGCGTTGTTAACCGACTCATCTCGTCATGAATGGACTCCAGTACATGTTGATTGCGGTTGTAACTGCGAATCAACATACCGATTTCGTCGTCGCGGTGATCCGCCGGCAGCGTCAGTTTATGCGTAAGAATCGACTGGGGCGGCAATTCCTGTATTTCACGTGAAATACGCCGCAGTGGATGTACAACCAACCGGTTGATGCACCAGCTAATGGAGACGGAGAGGATCAGCGCCAGCAGCAGATAGGTGACAATCATCGTAGAGAGCGTACTCAGGATAAACTGATAAACACGCGATGAGTTGGCCTGCAGCACCAGATAAGCCAGCGGCTTGGGTAAGCCCGTATGCTCCACCGAATAGAGCGGCAGCGTGATTTGTACCGGCAGCTCAAACAGGCGGGCCACCAGCCTGGGCACCGGTTTTTCGTTTTCAAAATTCGCGTGTAGCGCCTGAAAAGCATTCGGCAACACCACATCCGCACGCGACAAAATGCCTGCCGGTTTAAGTGAGTTAAGGATGCGTTCGGCCTGAGGGATATCAGCTTTTAATACGGCATCAGACAGGGGCTGACGCACGGTGTGCGCGATATTCTCCATTTGCTGGGCGTATTCAATCCTGCGCTGCTGCACAAAATGGAACAGTTGAATAACGATAAAAATACTGATGGTCACCGTCGCGATAAGAGAAACCGTCGCCATCTGTTTTATCGTAAGTGATCGGCTTACGCGCAAAAATTTACTCCCGGCTCGCTAAGAGCGTAGATATCCGTCAAGAAAAGCGCGTCAAGTATATCCTATCGCAGCGTTTTTTTGTGGCTTAAGGCGGCGGAAGCAGAGGATTCAGAAAGGCGGAGACAGCAAAAGCGAAATTTGCCACAGCCGCATCCTTTCAGTGGCGAATAACGAAAGGATGCCGCCGTTGCGATTCAGACAGTTATCAATGCTTTTCCTGATAAGCCATCCAGGTCAGTAGCTGCAGGCTGGCAGAAAAGTAGTTCTGCTCAGGCGCCAGTTTGTCACTCAGGTAGCCCGTTTCGTTGAGCACCAGATCGCGCACCGCCAGCAAGCCGCCTTCCAGATGGTAAGGTGCTGCCGTATTGGCCAGGACATCGAACCAGGCCGGCGTATTCATACGACCGTAACCCTGCCAGAGACGCTGGAAAGGGCCCAGCGCCAGGCTTTGTGGATCGTACCACCAGATATTCAGCGGTACGCGGATGGCATCATAACTAAAGCGGTTCGAATAACCGACCGCGGGGGCCACTGAACCGTCCGCATTCAGCGCAACCCAATCCAGTGGAAGATCGCTGTTGCCAAAATGCATCTTACCCAGCAGCGTCATCCCACCGTCAATCAGCTTGTTCCAGACCTGTAAATGGCTGCGCTGACCAAACTCCTGCCAAGCGACAAACAAGAAATAAGAGGGATTTAAAACAACATAACTGTTTTTATTGAATCCCTGCGCGCCAGGCATCAGCACGGTGTAACCACCAAAGTCCGCCACATCAAGTTTGACTATCGCACGTTGAATACGATCTGATGCCTGCTGGTAGTCGGCCACATTCCATTTTTGCGCCGCACGTTGTAATGCCCATGCAATCAACACATCGCCATCGGAAGCATTATTTTTATCCGCGATGGGGTCCTGAGCGGTGGGGACATAGCGCCAGTAAAACAGATCGTTTTGCGGATTGCGCAGGGTGGTACGCGTCCATGTCCAGAGCCGATCGAAGGTTGCACGGTCGTTGTAGGCTACCGCCAGCAACATGCCATAACCCTGGCCTTCTGTATGACTGACATTATTATTCGCCGTATCAATAATGCGTCCGTCTGACTGAAGAAAACGGCTCTTATACGTATCCCAGCCATTTGCCATTGCCTGGGCATTGAAAAACATCACCATAAAACAAACCAGAACACCTGACCACACTGGCTTAACTCTCATCAGAGCACCTTATTGATATCGAAAATGCATGGTATTGCCATCGTTCAGTTCCAGCACAACCGGCACTGCTTTGCTGCCGCCCTGCCCCTGAAACCAGCCGGAAAACAATCCCGCCAGTATGGCGCCCAATGCCGACTGCCAGTGTGCGGCCGGCTGATTGCTGTCGCCTGCAGGTAATGCATAATGCTTAATTAACACGGCATTTTCCTGCGGCTGTAGCTGAACAAATCCCCAGTTAAACCGGGCCAGTTGCAGATTAAACTCGCGTTCAAGATCCTGCACAGTACGCGATTCAGGTAAAGGATAGCGCGCCGCCAGCGATTCACCCATGCTGTACAGAAAAGCCTCTGCCTGCTCCTGACCGGCGTTGGCAATCATCCCTTCGACCAGTACGCTGACCAGATCAAACCAGCCGGGCTGATGCGGGTGGGTTCCCCCGCCAAATGCTTCACTCATTACTTCTCTCCGAACAGATAACGGAAATAGAGCTGTGCGGTGCTCTCGTTATAATCACCAAAGGTGTCATAACCCAGCTGCCCGCCAATCGTGACATCTTTATCAATTTTGTAATCCGCGCCCGCATGCAGGTTATAACCTACACCGTTTTTGCTGTTGCCGTCATAGAAGGCGCTTTTCACATTGCCGTTGGCAGCCAGCGCTTCCAGCTGCGCCTGGCGGGATGCATCGCCCGGGAAATACGCACTCTTATCCTGGCTGTAGCTCTGATAGCCCACGGCACCGCCAATATTGACTTTAAGATCGTCAAACGTGCGCGAGAAGTCGATCGGGAAGGAGATGGACGCATAGTCCTGCGGGCTGAAATAGCCGCCCTGACCATAGCTAAAGTAGCTGAGGTTTTTCGAGAAGTTCATCCACGACAAACTCATGCCCACCTTGAGTTCACGGTCGTCAGCATAAAAGGGACGGACATAAACACCTGCATTAGCCTGCAGGTTGTTGTTACTGGCTACGTTATTCCCCACGTAGCTGTAAGCGCCAGCCCCGACAAACAGACCGGCATCGCCATTGTCATAACTCAGTAATGCGTTGCCACCGTTTTTGGTGACGTTACCCCAACGTTTACCGCTGGATTTATCTTCCGTGCCGACATAAGACAGCAGACTGTCGGTAATCGCACGGCGCTCACCGGTCAGAATCAGCGTCAGGAAATCCGTGAGTTTCGGCGACCATTGCACACCACCCACCAGCGTATTGAGATCCTGGCCCAGCGGCGTGCTGCCGAGATCGATTTTATAGCTATCGCCCTGGAGTGCCAGATTCAGCTCGACGCCGGATGCGCTTTGCGAATCGGTCGTGGCATTGGGAACATCATCAATTTTGGCGATACCGGCAGCCACCACTTTGCCCTGCTCCAGCGCATTCGTACCAAAACGACGCCAGGCATCGCCTGCACCGCTTCCGGCGGTGAGTGAAACCGGCGTCATCGTAAAGTTGAACCGCGCATTGCCAAACGGCACGGTGGAGAAGGTCAACGGTGCTTTAGCTTCCGTCAATTGACTCAGCCCTGACTCGCCGTCACGCCCGCGGACCTGTACCGCGCCCTGCGCCCAGGTGCCGGTTTTCTCCTGCAGGGTCTCCATCATGGTGTCAATGTCGTGCAACGTCTGTGCCTGCTGCGAAGGAACCGTGTTGGCACGGGCAACGGCGACATCCTGCGATCCCTCTGCCGAGACCGGGGCAACCTGCCACGGCAGCACGGTGCCATAACTGGACGGCGTGTGTCCAACAGGGGAAGTGCTGCGGTTAATAAAGGGATTGTCGGCCAGCGCCAGTCCACCAATGGTAGGCGTTGCGCCAGCCTGTGCGCCTTGCAGACCAATAATCTGCCCGCGTGCAGCGCGTAAATAACGCATGGCTTGCGTATGTTCGCCATTGGCCTCGGCGACCTGAGCCAGCAGCAACTGACGTTGCGGTGTCTGGCTCTGTGTAAGGCCACGGGTCAGTTCATTGGCACGCTGCACGTTGTTTTGTGCCAGTGCGACATTGATGGCCCCAACGCGCGCATCCTGGGAGGGCGTATCCTGCGTCATCAGGTAATCGTAAACCACGCCCGCGTCTTTGTTCATTTTGCCGTCCTGGTAGAGACGGGCCATGGCAAACATCAAATCACGGTTTTGCGGATCGCGCTGCAGTGCACCAACCAGCTTATCGTAGGCAGCGGCATACTGTTTCTGCTGTCGTAGCCGATCAACATCGTTAATCAGATAACCTTCGCGTATATCTGCCAGCTGTTTTGGTGTGCTGCGTGCCTGCAGTTCTGGCAAGCTGAGAAAACGCTGCGCCTCATTGTCCAGTCCGGCCTGATTCAGTACGGCTACCTGAGTAGCATAATCACCAACATTACCCTGAACACCGCGCTGCATATTACCGCGCACCACGGCCACCGCCGTGGTGATATCGCCCGCTTTCGCCAGCTTCTGCGCCAGGTTTCCGGCATCAACCGGGTTATCTGGCGGATTCACCGCCAGCGCTTTTAACGTGTTTGCCGCCGCCGCATTCGATCCTTGTGCCAGATACTGATCGGCCGTCGCCATCTGCAGATTGAAATTCACACGCTGGGCCAGCTCCCGCATATCACGGGTTTGGGCGCTGGCAGGGATCTGCGCCAGCAGCGAACTTGCCTGCTGCCAGGCACCGCTTTCACTGGCGTTAATCGCGCCCGCATAGCGTTCTGTGATGCTGGCACCACTGCGCATGACCGGCTGCATGACGCCCGCAGCCAGCATGGTATTCCCTTGCTGGCGGTAAAGACGCGCCAGGTCGAGACGCAACCAGCCGTCCTGCGGATAACGTTGAATGCCCTGCTGCAGTGTTGCAATAGCGGCACTGATATTACCTGCCGCAACCTGACGTTTCGCCTGCTGGCGAATCGGGTCAACGCTGCTGCCTCGCGGCGCCACACTTTGCCTGACGCTTTCGGGCAGCGAAGCCAGTAACGTATTGGCTTCAGCGCTGCGGTTCTGCTGGCGCAGTACATAGAACAACCCTTCGCGCGCGCTGCGGTTATCGGGATCGTTTTTCAGTATCGCGCGGTAAGCCTGCTCCGCCTGGTCGGGTTGATTACTGCGGCGCAAAATGTCGGCGCGGAATAAGCCCGCCGCCACGCCCTTCTCGCCTTCTGCATGCGTAAGCGGTTCGCTGATCGCCAGTGCCTGTGCACTGTCGCCATTTTTCAATGCTTGCTGAGCGCTGGCTAACTGTGCATAAAAACGGGCATCGGCTGCCTGCTTCTGGCGATCGGCGCTTTGATCGCCGCCCAGTTGCGCCGCACGCTCCAGATAATCCGCTGCGTCCTGGTAACGGCCTTCTCGTTGTGCCACATATCCCATTCCGGCAAGCGCATCCGCGTCCTGAGGGTTGGCCTGTAACACCTTTCCAAAATTGCTTTGCGCGCTGTTCACGTCGCCGCTGTTTAGCGCGCTAAAACCTGCGCCTTTTTCTGCCCCTCCCACGTTTTTACGGTAATAGTCCATTACCGCATTATCCTGGGGGTGCCGCTGCTGCCAGGTCTGATAGAGCGGCGCGTCCGACGTCTGCGGGCCGAGCCACAACAGCGCCTGACGAAGAGAACGATCGGCATCCTGATTGCCGCTTGCCAGCGTACTGAGCAAGTCAATGCCTTCACGCCGGGTAGGGTCCTGATAAGTCAGCGCCTTACCCAACGCCAGTTTGGCACCCGTATCCTGCGGATGCTGCGCTGAAAAAGCACGTAACGCTTCAATAGCCTGCGGCAGCAGCGTGCGGTCACCGGCCATGGTGAGGTAATATTCGGCGGCAACGCTGGGTGGCGGTTCATTGCCGCTGAACGTATTACGCCAGGTCTGTAAGGCAGCCGCGATATTCCCGCTTCTTGCCTGCTGGCGAGCCAAAGAGAGCTGCGCCTGAGGAATGGTCTGCAACTGACGGGCATTATCCAGTTCAGACAGGTGCGGATCGTCAGGCGAAACCTGGCTAAGACGCGTGCGATACTGCATCGCCCCTGCGCTGTCACCGCTTTGCTGTGAATAAAGCGCCAGCAGATAAAGCGCCTGGCTATTGTTCGGCTCAACCATTAACACTTTTTGCAGCGACGCTTTTGCCAGATCGTCATGGGCTTTTTGATGCCAGTAAGCCGCCTGATCAAAGAGCGCCTGTAACGCTGGATTGCTGCTCTCCGCCGCCTGCAGCGGCAGAGACAGTGAGAGCGCGCTACCCAGTAACAACGCACGACAGATACCGGCACTGATTTGGTTTTTATTCATTATTATGGCCCTTACTTCTTACCGGCATCGCGATCGTGTTTTGGCTGTAGTCGCCGCGAAGCATGTCGTTTCAGCATAACCCACGCAGCACTCCCTACGACGGCGGAAAGCAACAGCGCCGTCAGCGCCATCAATACCGAGTGCTGGTTGGCATACCACACCACCATCATGTACCACGGCATTTCACCGCTGGGGAACTGCGGACCTACCCGGAAGCTCCGGATACCGTTCTCATCAGTCATAATCGCGGTATCACCCCGCACCGCGGCGTTGATGCGGGCGGAGCCCAAATCATCATGCAGGCGCAGCAGTTGATCATCGCTAGTCGCCACTGCCATCACCACCAGGCGATCTGGATTCCACATTGAGCGATAGCTTAAAAAGCCACGCCAGGACTCATTCGAAGAGAAATAGCGATCGGCATCCAGCGGTTGACGATTCCAGTCACCCATCAGCCAGCTGCGTAACTTTTCGAGCGTCGTGGGTTCTTTCACCCCTATCGCACTGCCGCTGGCGTCATAGGGTGAGTTTGCCAGCATTGCCTGGTTAAACGCGCTGTTGCCTGTGGTACTCACTGCCAGTAAGTCGCTTTGCTGAACGCGGGCCAGATTATTGCCCCCATTTGGCAAGCCAAAGAGTACCTGGTTTTGTGCCAGCGCCACGCCCGTGGCATTACCGGCCCTGGCGGACAGATTTAATAGTGTTGATATCTCCGCATCACTGGGATTCGCAGGCAGGAGCAGCGTGGTCTGTGAAAAGTCAGCAAGTCGGGAAAACGGAAAGGAGGCACCGACAAAGTATGAGAGATTCGGCAACATACTGAAGTGCCGCGTATGGCTTAAATCAATCCATGAGTCGTCTTCAATACGGCTTTTGATGTTGTTGTTCAACAATACACCGCAGGGCGCATCGGCTTTTGGCTTGATGTTGAAATAGAGCGCCAGCTGGTTGTCGCCATAAATCAGATAGGGATCAAGGTTGATTTGATAGTGCTCCTGACGCGCATCACCGCCTAAGCGGTGCCACGCACTCTCCAGCAACCCCACTTTATTGACCGTCAGATTACGCAGGAAAGTGCCGTTTAACGTAACGTTAAGCAGCGAGTTTTTCTCGTCAATCCAGTTTTCTGACGGAAAACGGTAGTGCAGATACAGCGGAACCGAATCGCCATCCCACAGGAACAGGTCGGGTGCTGCCCGGAAATTCACCCGCATCGCATCATGCCAGATACCGGTCGCCGTTAGGCTTTGATCTTTCCGCAGCAGCTCACTCAGTCGTACCGGATGCGCCGTGTTGATCCAGTGCGGTGCATCGTAAGGCGTACGGCTGGCTATGGATTGCGGTTTGACCTGCAAGCTGTTGCCGTCAGTGGTAAGAGGCTGGATGGTCAGACGATTGGCGGCCTGGCGCAGCTGACTTTCATCCTCACCACTGACCAGCAAGAGCTTATAAACCGGATTACCCGGGTTATCGACCATTTGCAAAGATGGGCCACTGCTGGCAGGAAAGGTTAACGTGCCAATCTTGTCACCAGGGTGACCAAACAGAATGCCGTTTTTTTCCGGCAGATTACCGCGCACCACAGGGAAATTAATGCCACGGTAATCACTCTGGATGCCCAGCCAGGAGGCCACCAGCACCGCCGCCGTCACCGCATCTGGCGCGACATTGCTGGTAAAGCCAAACGTCACCTCCGCTGCGGTCATACGCTGCGGATCGACAAATGGCCGTGGGAAATTACGCAGGCTGGTACCGATGTTTAACTGCTGGCCCTCAAGGCTCAACATTGTTTTAGGCAGAATGGTTACCTGATACTGCTCTGCACTGTCCTTTTCACACAGCAGCTTATCGGCGTCGTTAATTTTGAAGCTCAAATTGTTGTTAGACACAATCATCGCCGCCGGAATGTCCAGCTGATAATCGCTTTCATCACTGTCACCCGACCCCAGCGGGAGCGTGCCAAGCGGTTGTCCGTTTAACATCAACTGCAGTGAGGTGTTGCGCGCAGCCAGCGCCTGAGAGACGCGCAGTGACAGGTTAAGACGGGCGTTGGTCACCACCTCATCGCCTGGCAGCGTAAAAATAATGCCTGACTGTAGCTGACCGCCGGTCAGCGTAATGCCCTGGCGCTGTCCCATCTGTGCCACGTTCAGCGTGCTGCTCACCGGTTGGTTGAGCATGCTGCTGGCCAGGGATGTCGTGCCGACAGCGGTAACGGCCTCGCCTGGCCTGTAAGGCGTGGCGCCAGCGGCGGCCTCCAGACCCGGTTCCGCATTATCGAGACCGGCTGGCGGTGGAACATGTGATAACGCGCTGCTGTCCTGGGTAACGGGCGAACGGCTACTGTCGGACGATGTCTCTACGGAGGCGGGTACCCCTTCGCCATTCGGTTTTGGCGTATCCGAGGCGGTTGCGCCCGAAGTCACTTCATTAACGGGCGCGGTGCTACTGGCGGGTGCCGTACTGTTCTCAGGCAAACCCGTACTGCCAACCGGTGCCGCCGGGTTACCTGTCGTACCGTCAGTGTGGCGAGTCAGAGCAGGATCGCTGCCCGGTGCCGCGCTGTTATTCGGCGCAGCACTGCTGTTCGGGGCGGCACTGTTATTCGGCGCATCACTGCTATTCGGTGCGGCACTGTTATTCGGTGCAGCATTGCTATTCGGTGCCGCGCTGTTATTCGGCGCAGCACTGCTATTCGGTGCCGCGCTGTTATTCGGCACTACGCTGCTCTCTGAAAGAGGCGTTTCAGCCGAGGCCGGCATGACCCACAGCACTGCCGACAGAGAACCCGCCAGCATCGACTGTATCAAGATCCTCATACTGCGCTGTCCTCTTTCGCCGCAACGTCCGGGCCGCTCTTACGTTTCTCACGACGATCTATCCAGGTCAGCCAAAACAGTTCGAAAACCGTACGAATGATGGTTCCCAGAGAGGTTAACGGGTTGTCTTGCTTATATTCAGGCTGGATCCATGCATCAGCACGTGCCAGCACCACACGGACCAGCTCACGGCGACGCGCCAGCGGCATCGCGCCAAAGCTCAGACGAATGCTTTCTTCATCGCCCGAGATTTTAGTCGCCGGGATAGTAATGGTGCCTGACTTCAGTAACAGATCGATCTCTTCAATCGTATCCTGCTCATGACGGTTATCCGGTGCATCCAGATTCGCACCGCCCATCGACAGGTCGCTGGTCATGGTGCGGGATGAGATACCGCTGGCGTAATGGATAATGGCCGGAATCTGCACTTCAATACGAATCGTTTTTCGTACCTGCTTGGTTTCGCGTGCCACAGCAATCGCCGCCATTAAAATGATCAAGCTGAAGACAGCCCAGCCTACATTGAGCGCAATCACGTAGGGGTCAACGCCAAAATAGTCATGCATCGTGGCACGTACAACGCCCGCAACAATGCCAATGCTAAGCAAAATGGCGACAATCACGTGTGGACGTACGATATGGAAATCGAAGAAGCCCTGATCCAGTACTCCGCCCTTATCCGTCACGTTAAATTTCCCATGTTTGGGTGAAAGCAGCGTGATAAGCGTTGGGATAACCAGATGGAAGCACATCACCGTTTCATAAATTTCGCCCCAGAAGGTGTAGCGGAAACGGCCATTCATGCGTGAGTTAACGTACAGAGACAGCACCAGATGCGGCAAAACGTAGGCGAAAATCAGCGACGCCGACGAATGGATGATATTCAGATTAAACAACAGATAGGCCAGCGGTGCGGTCAGGAAGGCCACACGTGGCAGACCGAACTGGAAATGCAACATGGCATTCAGGTAACACAGCCGCTGCTGCCATTTTAAGCCTCGTCCCAACAATGGGTTATCCACGCGAAAAATCTGTGTCATACCGCGTGCCCAGCGGGTGCGTTGAATCACATGCAGCCCAAGGCGCTCTGTGGCCAGCCCCGCCGCCAGCGGAATCGCCAGAAACGCCGAGCCCCAGCCCAGACGCTGCATTTTCAGCGCAGTGTGCGCATCTTCGGTGACCGTTTCTACAGCGAAACCACCGATCTCTTCCAGCGCTGAACGACGAATCACGGCACAGGAACCACAGAAGAAAGTCGCATTCCAGTTGTCGTTGCCCTGCTGAACCGGGCCATAAAACAGCGATCCCTCATTTGGGATACTGCGAGCCGCACGCAGATTGCGCTCAAAAGGGTCGGGAGAATAAAAGTAGTGCGGCGTCTGCAACAGAGCCAGCTTAGGATCGGTCAGAAACGGGCCAACCGTGGCCTGCAGGAAAGTGCGGGTCGCGACGTGGTCACAGTCAAACACGCAGATCAGCTCACCTTTGGTGATCTTCATCGCGTGATTCAGATTACCGGCTTTAGCATGGCTGTTATCGTCACGTGTGATATAACCCACGCCGACATCGGCAGCGAAAACGGCAAATTCTCTGCGTTTACCGTCATCAAGCAGGTAAACCTTTATTTTATCGCGTGGATAGTCGATGCACTGAGCCGCCAGCACCGTATCACGCACGACGTCGAGGCTTTCGTTATAGGTCGGGACATAGACATCAACCGTCGGCCATAAGCTGGTGTCTTCCGGCAAGGGTTCAATAGTACGTTTTAAGGGCCATGTGGTTTGCAGGAAACCCAGGATTAAAATCAGCCAGACGTACAGCTCGGCAATATATAAGCCGATGCCAAGAATCGCTTCGATTTCCGAATTAAAATACAGGGTTTCAGTCGTTCGCCACCATATATACCGGGATGACATCAGGGCGGACAGAATAACCATTACCACCGTTATTTTACGGCTTTTGCTTACCCCTAACAAAAACACCATACCAATGCTGATCAAGCCAAAAATATACTGCTTTTGGCTATCCATCGGCGTGATAATGATCACCGCGGCAACAGGTGCAAGCACCAGCAGCAGCAGGTAAAACCCGATTTTACTCATGTCCCACCCTGAAAAGAGCTGTTTTTTTAAACCTGGCAAGCCAGGTCATTACATTTAGTAGTTGCTGGTGTGAATCTGAGCCTGAACTTCGCCATTACCTACAGTGATATTCAGCGTACTGGCGACACGTTTGGCGATCAGTTCAATATCAAAGGCAGCGGCGGATGAAGGGCTAAAATCATAAACAGACTGCTGTGATGCATTGGCTTCGCCCACGCTTTCATCGCGATGAATCTGGCCCAAAAGATTATCGCCGAGACGTTGCTGAATAAAAGCGGTCACATCACGATTAATATTTCGACGATTGTCACACTGATTCAGAACAAAATAATGCCCATGTTTACTATTCAGCGGCTGACCAATCAGGCGATTTTCCTCAATATGGGGTAATAACGACACTGAGGCGGTATCGGCTAACATCACCACCAAATGCATATCGGCTAATGCCTTGATTGCTTTAAGCGCTGGCCCGGGGCCGGGAGGAAAATCCGCAACCATGACCAGACCCGGATAGTTCAGTAAGGTGTCGAGACCTCGCTTGATAAAGTGAGGATCTTTCGCCAGGTTCTCTTCAAACCGTTCACGCTGGGATTCAGTGACATTGCCATAGGGGAGAACAAAAATATTCCCGCCGGTGGTCAGAATAGACTGGCTCCAGTCCGCCTGTTCTTCAGAACGTGCAACAAAACCCCGCCCGTCATGCAGCGGCACGCCAAAATGGAGGCGCAATGCATTCTGTACATCAAAATCGATTGCCAACACTTTGCTACCCGAGCGGGCCAGACTCCAGGCCAGATTGGCTGCCAACGTAGTTTTCCCCACCCCACCTTTGGGCGAGCACACACAAACTAACGGCATAAGGCAATCTTCTCCAGTAGCGGTTTTAATAACGTTTCTTTCGGTAAATTTTCTGATCCACTGTTGCGCGCGCGGAACAGTCCGCTAAAGCGGCCATTGTCCGTCTCGGCAGGCGCGTCACGATTCGGCTGCGCCGTGACAGGCGGTGTCGGTATTGCGTTCTCCTGTACGGGAGAAGCCTCTGCTGTTTTCTGCACCTCTGCAGAGACGGATTGCGCTGCGGGTGCCGGGAACAGGGATGAAGTGGAAGAGGTTGAAACGGGCACCACCACTTCAACATGAGGTTCATTGCCGTTCAGGCTGCTCATGATGGAGCTGGAAGACGCCGCTGCAGGCTTGTTCACATTCGGAGATAACGCGGCCACAGCAGTCGTGCTGAATTCATCACCCTGAATCGGTTGTGGCTGTGGCAGATCAATGCGTTGGCCACCACTGAAAGGCATTTGCGTCTCTTCGCACGCCAGTTGACGAATGAGAGACCATTTACTTTTATCCGCCGCTTCCTGCGATTGGCCTGACATATCCTGAAAGGCGATGTCGAGCGTTTTTGTCTTTTCCTTAAAACGCTGTAAGTCGTCGTAATTTTTCATAGACCATGGCCTACAACAGAGGGAGGATTTTTCCAGGAATATATCATAATAATTTAAACACAGTGAGATAATTCTGGTTACAAAACCGACATATTCAATAAGAAAGCTTAATGCTAATAGCCATTCTTTAGCAATAAATGAGTACCTTTTCACATATATCACTAAAAATTGTTGAGACAACTTTAAGTTAAATATCATCACAAATAATTAACATCTTAGCGATCGCTAACATCAGGATAGCTGCTGTTACAACCTTTTGTATTTACAGGTAAAAAAAAACCTCATTCGCTTTCGGGTTTTACTGGCCTTTTTGTGACCGGCTGGAGAGATTTTTAGGTTATCGAATTACGGTTAGTAAAGTATTACTGTGCTAATTATCACCGGATAAAAACCGTTCAATGTTGAAAACGTTGCCTTTTACGCCTTTTCGGGACAGTGACTTTTTTTCTTCCATCCGAAAATTAAAAAAATTGAGAGGTTATTCTCTCGTAAATGAATGGAACTGAAAGTCTGAAAAAGCACAGAGAAAAACGCTGTTTGTTTGACCATTTAATCCAACCCGCTGCATCTCCATTCTGGACAGTGAGGCTAATGATTCGGCTTGCCGCAAAGGTTGCGTTAACGCAGCGCGCCAGGCATGACCTCATTCGAATACGTCACAGGGTGTTTTTCACTGGATGAGCTGTCGCATTGAACAAAACACCAGGCATTATCGGGGCGCTTACAGACAGGCGGGGCAGAAGGGGAAGGCCCGTAATGTTATCGGGCCGGGCCGGGTAATACGATGAAAGCGTTGCATCTTGATGGCGGAATCCTGGCCGTTTCTACCCGCAAGGATTCCGCCCGCCAGTATGTTAAGGCTGACTGGCAGTTTCACCTGATTCCATCAGCTGGTTTTCATCCTGATCAACAGCGAAGCAGGCGATCTGCTGATCACCGTACTGCTTGAGCTTAGGCTGCAGCTGAACGCAGGTGCCAAAGCGACGCCGGCAGCGCGCGTTAAATGCGCAGCCCGGAGGCGGATTGAGCGGGCTGGGCAGTTCGCCGGTCAGCTTAATACGTTCGCGGCGCTCGTCAGGATTGAGTCGCGGCGTGGCAGAGAGAAGCGCTTGTGTATAAGGATGGCGCGGATTGGCAAAAATCGCCTCTTTGCTGCCCTTTTCAACACAACGACCCAGATACATCACCATCACTTCATCGGCAATATGCTCTACCACGGAAAGATCATGAGAGATAAAAACATAGGACAGCCCCATCTCTTGCTGTAGATCCATCATCAGGTTAAGCACTTGTGCACGTACCGACACGTCCAGTGCTGAAACCGGCTCATCGGCAATCAGCACGTCTGGCTCAAGCATCAGGCCACGGGCAATCGCAATACGCTGACGTTGACCACCCGAAAACATATGCGGATAACGATCGTAATGCTCAGTTTTCAGTCCCACTTTGGCCATCATCTCCAGCGTTTTTTCGCGACGTTCCGCTTTGCTGAGTGAGGTATTAATCACCAGAGGTTCTTCCAGGATCTGGCTGACTTTTTTGCGCGGATTCAGCGAGCCGTACGGATTCTGAAACACGATCTGAATTTTCTGCCGACGCAGCTTCTGCGCCTGAGGATCGTGTTTTAACAAATCCTGGCCGTGCCAATAGAGCTGCCCTTCTGTCGGTGTTTCTATCATGGTCAGTAAACGGCCCAGCGTAGACTTGCCACAACCCGACTCACCGACAACCGCCAGGGTTTTACCACGTTCCAGATTAAAAGAGACGCCATCCAGCGCTTTTACCAGCCGCTCCTGACCAAACAATCCTTTCTTCACCGGATAGTGTTTTTTCAGGTCGATGGCCTGTAGCAGATACTCGTGCTTAGTATTATCAGGACTCATAAGTTGGTCTCCCGGCATCGTCCAGCGGATAGTGACATTTGGACTGACGTCCCGGAATCGTCCGCAGTTCAGGTTCTTCTTTACGGCAACGATCGTTGGCATAAGGACAGCGTGGATTAAGCAGGCAGCCTAACGGGCGATCGTATTTTCCAGGCACAACACCGGGTAAGGAGGCCAGCCGCGCTTTATCCGCCGCGAATTCCGGCAACGCCCTGAGCAGAGCCTGCGTATAAGGATGACGTGGTGCTTTAAAAATGTCGGTCGCTTTGCCGCTCTCCACAACCTGCCCGGCGTACATCACAATAATGTGATGTGCGGCTTCTGCCACCAGCGCCAGATCGTGCGTGATCAGGATCAGCGCCATGTTTTCCTGCTGTTGCAGATCCAGCAACAGCTCAATGATCTGCGCCTGAATCGTTACGTCCAGCGCGGTGGTGGGCTCATCAGCAATCAGCAGCTTTGGACGACAGGCAATCGCCATCGCAATCATTACGCGCTGGCTCATCCCGCCTGAGAGCTGGTGAGGATAAACATCCAGACGCGAGGCAGGATCGGGAATGCCCACTTGATCCAGTAAGTCGATTGCCCGCTGACGGCGGGTACTTTTATTACCGCCCTGGTGCACCTTAATGGCTTCCATAATCTGATAGCCCACGGTGTAGCACGGGTTCAGGCTGGTCATCGGGTCCTGAAAAATCATCGCGACTTCAGCGCCCACTAACTGGCGACGCTCTTTTTCAGAAATACGCTGCAAATCCCGTTGATTGAATTCGAGTTTTTCTGCCATCACTTTGCCGGGAAAATCAATCAATCCCATGATAGCCAGAGAACTGACGGATTTACCCGAGCCAGACTCGCCGACAATGCCCACGACCTGGCCCTGCTCAACCTGATAACTGATGCGATCGACTGCCCGGAACGGTGCCTTCTCGTCGCCGAAATGCACCGACAATTTGTCTATATTTAATAACGCCATCTCGGTGCCTCTTTACTGCTTGAGTTTCGGGTCGAGTGCATCACGCAAACCATCGCCCATCAGGTTAAATGCCAGCACGGTAAGCAGAATGACTAACCCAGGGAAAGTCACCACCCACCAGGCACTTTGCGCATACTGCAATACGTCGGAGAGCATGGTGCCCCACTCCGGCGTTGGCGGCTGCGCACCCATACCGAGAAAGCCCAACGCCGCCATGTCGAGAATGGCGTTGGAAAAGCCTAACGAAGCCTGAACGATCAGCGGTGCCAGACAGTTAGGTAAAATATTCACGAACATCTGGCGCAGCATACCGGCCCCCGCCACACCAGAAGCGGTCACGTAGTCCCGGTTGACTTCAACCAGCACCGCCGCGCGCGTCAGACGGATATAGTGGGGCAGCGCGACAAACGTCAGCGCGATAGAAGCGTTGACGATCGACGGGCCAAAAATGGCTACCAGCACCAGCGCTAACAGCAGGCTTGGCAACGCCAGCATAATATCCACCAGGCGCATAATCGTGGCATCAACCGCCCCGCCGATATAACCGGCCAGCAAACCAAAGATGACGCCAAAAATCAGCGACAGCACCACCACCATGCAGCCCACCAGTAACGACAGGCGCGCGCCATACATCAGGCGCGATAAAATATCGCGGCCGACATCGTCGGTGCCCAGGATGTAGCTCCAGTTTCCGCCTTCCTGCCAGACAGGAGGATGCAGCAGAGCATCACGAAACTGTTCGGCTGGGCCGTGCGGTGCCAGTACATCCGCAAAGATGGCGATCAACAGCATTAACACGATGTAAACCAGGCCGGTTACCGCACCTTTATTACGTTTGAAGTAGTGCCAGAATTCCTGAATCGGGGTCATCGGCTTGGGTGCAATATTTACGCTTGCGGGATCAACAACAGACATGATGCCCCCTTATTTCTTATGACGTATGCGCGGATTCACCACGCCATACAGCAGATCAACCAGCAGATTGACCAGGATAATCAGTATTGCCGTCAGCAGCACACCGCCCTGCACAACCGGATAGTCACGGCGTTGCAGCGCTTCGATTAACCAGCGTCCCAGGCCCGGCCAGGAAAAGATGGTTTCGGTCAGGATAGCGCCTGCCAGCAAGGTGCCGACCTGCAGGCCAATCACGGTGACAACCGGCAACATCGCATTACGCAGAGCGTGAATGACAATGACGCGCATACGCGTCAGGCCTTTCGCACGCGCCGTGCGGATATAATCTTCACCCAGCACTTCCAGCATGGAAGAACGCGTCATACGCACGATGACCGCCAGCGGAATCGTACCCAGCACGATAGCGGGTAAAATCATGTGCATGACCGCATCTTTGAAGTCGCCAGGCTCACCCCAGATCAATGTATCAATCAGCATGAAACCGGTCAGTGGATGGCTGTCGTCCAGGAACACGGTATCCGCAACACGGCCAGAAACCGGGGTAAGGTTGAGCTGCACCGAAACCAGCATAATCAGCATGATGCCCCACCAGAAAATCGGCATGGAGTAGCCTGTGAGGGAAATACCGACGGCGGTGTGATCAAACACCGAGCCACGTTTCACCGCAGCCATAACGCCGACCGGAATCCCGACGCAGACCGCAAACAGCATTGCGCACATCCCCAGCTCAAGCGTGGCTTTAAAGCGCGGGACGAATTCGGTCCAGACGGGAATGCGGCTTTTCAGTGAAATGCCTAAATCACCATGCAGCACGCCATAGATATAGTGCAGATACTGTTTCCACAGCGGCTGATCGAGCCCCATCATCGCCATCAATTCAGCATGACGCTCTGGGGAAATACCGCGCTCGCCTGCCATGATAAGCACCGGATCGCCCGGAATCATATGAACAAACGCGAAGGTCAATAATGTAATACCGATGAACGTTGGGATGACAAGCCCCAGACGCCGGAGTATGAACTGCAGCATAGGCGTAATTCTCAGTCGTTTTCCCCTGGCCCTGGCCAGAGATAACATTGCTCATTAACCGCATCCAACGAAAGCCGGACGCGACGCAAGAAGCGCTTCTTAGGTAAAAGTAAATAGCCGGAAAAAAAGAGCAGATAACAGGCGATCGGAGGAGATCGCCTGAGGGCCGGCAAAACCGGCCCTTACTGCAATAATCCGAAAGGTTATTCCTGAATATCGACGGTATCGAAGTGATGTTTACCTAATGGATCGACGACATAGCCAGTGACTTTCTTACTGACAGGCTCGTAAACGGTTGAGTGAGCAATGATCAGCGCAGGCGCCTGGTCATGCATCACTACCTGAGCTTGCTTGTAATACTCAATACGTTTGTTGTGATCGGATTCTGCGCGTGCTGGCTGAATCAAATCTTCAAACGGCTTATAGCACCAGCGGGAATAGTTCGAACCATCTTTGGCCGCCGCACAGCTGAACAGCGTGGCGAAGAAGTTATCTGGGTCCCCGTTATCACCGGTCCAGCCCATCATCACAGTTTGATGTTCGCCCGCTTTGGCGCGTTTCAGGTACTCGCCCCACTCATAGGTCACGATTTTGGCTTTCACGCCAATTTTTGCCCAGTCAGACTGAATCATCTCCGCCATACGGCGCGCGTTCGGGTTGTAAGGACGCTGAACCGGCATTGCCCACAGATCGATAGAGAAACCGTCCGCCATACCCGCTTCTTTCAGCAGGGCTTTGGCTTTTTCAGGATCGTAAGCATAGTCTTTAACGTCCTTGTTATAGCCCCACATTGTTGGTGGGATCAGGTTTTTCGCTGGCTGGCCAGCGCCCTGATATACCGCATCGATAATGGCTTGCTTGTTAACCGCCATGGTCAGCGCCTGACGCACTTTCACGTTATCCAGCGGTTTTTTCTCGGTATTAAATGACAGGTAACCGACGTTCAGACCAGGCTGTTCCATCAGGTTAATTTTGCTGTCTTTTTTCATGCTGGCGATATCGGCCGGATTTGGATACGGCATGATCTGACATTCGCCTTTCTGCAACTTGGCATAGCGAACTGACGCATCTGGCGTGATAGAGAAGACCAGGCGATCAATTTTTGGCTTGGTTCCCCAGAAATCCGGGTTAGCTTTATACAGAATACGCGAGTCTTTCTGGTACTGCTGGAGCACAAATGGCCCGGTACCGACAGGGTTCAGGTCAACTTTCTCTGGCGTACCGGCCTTCAGCATGTTGTCGGCATATTCTTTGGACAGGATGGAAGCGAAATCCATACCCAGATCGGCCAGGAAAGGCGCTTCAGGGCGCGTCAGCACAAAGCGTACCGTGTGATCGTCCACTTTTTCGATTTTGCTGATCAGCTTCGGCATATCCATACCTTCAAAGTACTCATAGCTGCCGCCAGAGACATTGTGGTACTTGTTGCTTTTATCTAACTGGCGCTCGAAAGAGAACACCACGTCATCAGCATTGAATTCACGCGTAGGCTTAAAATCTTTAGTGGTTTGCCATTTCACGCCATTGCGTAAATGGAAGGTGTAGGTTTTGCCGTCAGCGCTCACGTCCCACTTTTCTGCCAGGCCCGGCACCAGTTCGGTGGTACCGGTTTTGAATTCAACCAGACGGTTATAGATAGGCACAGAGCTGGCATCGTATGTCGTACCAGAGGTAAAGAGTTGCGGGTTGAACCCTTCCGGAGAACCTTCAGAACAATAAACCAGGGTTTTCGCTTGAACACTTGCGGCTATGGTCATGGCTATCAGGCTCAGACCGACCTTCAGCATCCTGGATTTAGCCAGGGAGTTGATCATGCTTTTGCTCCATTGTGATGTGTTGTTGTGTGCATTGCCTGACCTCTGGTTTTTTTATGCGGTTCAGGCGGTCCACCCTGCGGGTGTGATAAGAGTGAGATAGTTTTCTTTTGATAATGCTGATTGATAAGTACCCATCAGAAAAATCTGTATCTGCACTGTTATTGACGCATCAATTTGTCAACAGTTGCAAAGAACGTCAATACAACGGTTAGTTATTTACACAGAGTGTGAGGAATAGCAAGCAACGATAAAAAAAACCCTTACTGACGTTATGCCATACATTGCATAGCGGGACGGGTTTATTCGCCATCTATTCTGCTGTGAGAGGCGGCAGACAGTAGTGATTCGCGCTAAAAAAAATCGTGCATCATTTAGCGCCAAATGTTGGATATCTGAACGATTACCCGTGCGTTATGACGTTCATCTAGCGAAAAATGCTGTCATTTTTGAGTGAAAAATTAACAATTATTCTTTTTGTGGCATAACCAAAACTTATCTTTGATCCGCCGACATCCCTCAGGCGAGAAGGCCTGTGTCGGGATGAAGCCGAAAAACGGCTGTCTGTCGGTAAAATTGATTTCAAGGAAGAATTATTGGTTTTTTGGAAAAATCTGGCATGAGATATTCTAATAGCAGAGCGGGGCAATAAAGCCTGAAAAGCGTTTTTCACCCTGCCTGTGTTGAGATGAACGCCTTTTGCCAGGCCGATTAGCTGCTCGCGCAGGCAAAAACCCCGCTATCGGTGGCGTTGCCTGGGTCGGTTTACTAAAGGGATGGGATGAGGCGCAGGCCGTTGCCTTCGCAACGTTGTCTCGCTTCGCCCGGCGCAAACGGCCTTCGGAGGTGCTCATCCTCATTTTATTCAGGCGAAAAAAAACCTGTCTTTTCAGACAGGTTTCTTAAATATGGTCGGCGAGAGAGGATTACGCGCCCTTCGGGCCGTTGCCTTCGCAACGTTGTCTCGCTTCGCTCGGCGCAAACCTCCTTTGGAGGTTCTCATCCTCATTTTACACAGGCGAAAAAAAACCTGTCTTTTCAGACAGGTTTCTTAAATATGGTCGGCGAGAGAGGATTACGCGCCCCTGCGGGACGCGCCCTTCGGGCCGTTGCATTCGCAACGTCGTCTCGCTTCGCTCGGCGCAAACCTCCTTCGGAGGTTCTCATCCTCATTTTATTCAGGCGAAAAAAAACCTGTCTTTTCAGACAGGTTTCTTAAATATGGTCGGCGAGAGAGGATTCGAACCTCCGACCCACTGGTCCCAAACCAGTTGCGCTACCAAGCTGCGCTACTCGCCGATGGGGGCGCATGTTACTGCTACCCCTGGGAAGCGTCAACCGCTTTTTGCGCTTTCGCGCCTGATCGCCTGGAAAGCAGGCGGTCAGCGGCTTTTCCCCGTTCCGTGCTGCATCGCTACGCCACTACAGCGGTTTAGCGGTTGTTCCGGCGGGTGCCTGGCACCAGTTATTGGCCGCCTTAATACCACCATCTGGGGAGGTATAACCCAGGCAGCCCATGATCGTATCAAACAACTCGACATGACGATGGGTTTTACCCGTGCGCTGTTGCGCCTGCAGACGCTCGAAGTTGTCGCGGTTGGTCGGGTCAGCCAGATATTTATCCGATGCCCACACCATCATGGGAACACGGAACTGCTCCGGCGGTGCCATTTCACGCGGTGTACCATGCAGATGCATATTATCGCTGATCGACTCACCATGGTCAGACGCATAGAACACGATCGCTTTCTTATCACGCAGCTGATCCAACACACTGTCCAGCATACTGTCGACATAGAGAACCGAATTATCGTAGGCATTAATCAGCTGTGCTTTGCTACAGGTTTCATCGACGCCCATACATTCAGGCTGATAACGCGCAAAACTGCGCGGATAGCGTTGCGAGTAAAGGTAATGTGAGCCTTTGGTGTGCAAAACCACCAGGTGTTTACCCTTGGGATAGCGCTGGAGTGATGCCTGCAACTCCGGGACCAGCAGCATATCATCCACTGATTTACCCTGATTGCGTGGCTCTGAACCAATTTGCTCGCGGAAGGAGAAGTTATTCGCATTGATATTATCGTAGAACCAAACCTCACTTTGCATCGCGAACAGCTCAGAGGTAAAGCCCAGCTCTTTCATCACCGCGAAAACATTTTGCTCTTTCAGGGTACGGCCAGGGTTGTCCATGGTACCGCCTTCACGCACGAACATACAACGCAAAGACAGTTTGGTCGCGGTATCACAAGATTCACCACGAAACGCGACCAGGTTTTTCTCTTTCGACAGCTTAGGTGTGGTATTGCGCTCATAACCCAACATGCCCATGTGATCCCAGCGCGTGGTTTCACCAATGACAAACACCACATAGGTATCATCTAACCCCGGCGGTGCAACATAGGTAAATTTCTGCGCAGGGTCCAACAGTTCGTGATTTTCCAGCGTCTCGTCAACCTTCGTCCAGGTAAACAGACCCAGTGCAGCCAGCCAGTTAGACGGCAAATAAGAGTGCGCCACAATACCGCCATAGCTCGGCAGGTCGATATTGGTCACTTCCTCGTTGGTTTTTTGCAACTTGTCGAAGTAACGGATGGGTAACCACACCAACGCGACGCAGGCCAGCAAAAGTAAAACGGGTTTTAGTCGCTGCCCAGGCGTGCGCAGTTGCTCATTCAGCGTCATGCTGAGGTTGTTACGCCAAATCATAAACAGCGGCAGCGCGCTGACCAGCACCATCCACAGGATAAAGTGATAACCCACGACTTCTTTAGACAGATCGGTATCCGTCGTCATGACTGATGCCACAATGCCGTAGCCAATGACCACATTGAAAAAGGCCATGTAATAACCGGCAGCGACGGAAATCAATACAATTAAGGTCGCAAGAACACGGTACAGCCACTTTCCGCCCAATGATAACAGTCGCATCAGGAAAAACGTCAGTAACACAATTGCTACGACCTCGGTAAAGGCGGTCAGCCAGTTTGTCACGGTTGATTTCGTCAGAAAGCCATCAAAACGACGGTAAAAGATCGGCAAATTCAGCAGGATACCGAGATACAGAGCCAGCAAGAGCGACAGCTTTTGCTGTGTTAATGATTTTATATAATTCATGAAAAATGGTGTTTCCCCGGAACGAAGCGCTTAACTAAACGTTAATCTGACTGCCATATTTCGGCAGAGTTCGCGAATTAAGCGGGCCGGTTAAATAAAGAAGAATATTCTGAACGTTTTTACACGTCATCACGCGAAGTGGCACAGTTAAGCATGTGACATCCATTTAGGCCAGAAAATAGTCTGGAGCAGGGGCAATTAACAGCGTGGGTGAAAAGAAAAAAGGGCCGGTGTTCAGGCCCTTAATCATTTAGCGAAGGATATTCAGCGTTACGTCGATGTTGTTACGTGTCGCATTTGAGTATGGGCAAACGATATGAGCAGCATCAACCAGTTTCTGTGCTTCTGCTTCGTCCATCTCAGGCAGGTGAATATTCAGCGTCGCCTCAATGCCAAAACCATTAGGGATTGGACCAATACCGACTTCGCCTTCAATCCATGCGTCTTTTGGCATCGCAATTTTGTCGCGGCCAGCAACAAACTTCATTGCGCCCAGGAAGCAAGCTGAGTAGCCCGCTGCAAAAAGCTGCTCTGGGTTAGTGACTTCACCACCTGCACCGCCCATCTCTTTTGGTACGCCCAGTTTGACATCCAGAACGCCGTCAGATGAGGTTGCACGACCATCACGACCACCGGTAGCTTTAGCTTTTGCACGGTAAACCACTTGTTCTAAAGACATATCTTATCTCCATTGTACTATTTAATCGCTCGCTACTTATTGGTCAGCAGTCGAGCTGCGAAGTCTGACTTATTTCATACATCCAGATAAAATTTAGCGCGGCACCATCAGTTTGTCACGTAACTGGTTCAACTGCAGTTTAAGCGCCGCCATCTCATCCTCACTGCAATCAGAGGCACACTGGATTTCATCGGGAATCCTCTCAGCCTGCTGACGCAAAAGACGTCCGGTATCCGTTAAGCTGACGACCACCTGACGCTCATCCTGACGGGAGCGCTGGCGATTGAGTAAGCCCGCATTTTCCAGACGTTTTAACAGCGGCGTTAATGTCGCTGAATCCAGAAAGAGGCGTTCACCAATCTCAGAAACGGTAAGTGAATCCTGTTGCCACAATACCAGCATCACCAGATATTGCGGATAGGTAATATCCATCTGCGTAAGTAACTTACGATACACTTTATGCATCGCCAGATTGGCGGAATACAGTGCAAAGCAAAGTTGCTGATCGAGCAACAGTGGCGCAGCTTTCACTTTTTTGTCATCTTTATTACTGTTCATGGACGCAATATAAATAGCGCACTAGTTAATTGCAAGCAATTTATGAAAACGAGGTAGTGCATGCAGGATTCTCTGGAAGAACAGGCGCGACGCTATGCCACGCAAGCCCATGCAGCAGCGGGCCAACGCCGTAAATACACCGACGAACCTTATATCGTCCATCCTGCAGCCGTTGTGGAACTGGTCAGAAGCATTACGGATAATCCCGTCTTGCTGGCTGCGGCCTGGCTACACGATACCGTGGAAGATACGACGACGACACTTAGCGATATCGAAAATCACTTCGGTAATGAGGTCGCAAAGCTGGTTGAAATGCTGACCAATACCGCACCGCAAAGTGCAGGGAATCGTACAGAACGTAAAATGGCTCATTTTCGCCATACTGCGCAGGCCAGCCCTGACGCACAAACCATCAAGCTGGCTGACATCATTGACAATACGCGCTCTATTGTTCGCTTCGATCCCCATTTTGCCCGCGTTTATCTGATTGAAAAAAAGGTGCAAATTGAATTGCTTAAGCAGGGCAACGCAGAACTCTGGCGCCAGGCTTCCGCCAACATTGAAAGTGGTATTGCTCAACTGGCCGATGCGCCCTATAACGTGCCTGAAAAATGGTTTGTTAAACAAGCGGCCAAATACGGTGGATTAAGCTAACGCCATCCTCGCCATGCGCTGATTCATTGATGCCAACGGCGTACCTTAGCCTGGAAATGAGTAGCCGGTTATACGGCTTAAAGCGCGCCGACGGGCGCGGTATGGCTTTCGTGCCTAAGGGCAAACCATGAGGCTTTCACGCTGCCTCAATATGTCTCTGTAAAACAGAAATGTTAAGAAGGATTGAATCCAAAAAAATGTAATTTATTGGCTGGAAAACTGTCAAAAAACAGTATTTTTAATATCATAAATAAATAATCGTCATGGCGAAAAGAGATTTTACTGTGATACCAATCACGATAATTTAAAGTAACCCTGGACATACCCAATCAATATAATAGGGTAGCGCTATGTTTAATGAGAGTTGAAATATTATGATCATCTTAAACAGCACCTGTGTAATTTCAAAATGGTTTAACATTGATAATATCATTGTCAACCACCTGCCTTAACGTCCCCTTGCTTTCTTCACCCTTCTGTTCCGGCTGATATGGCCGTGATTTATCGGGTGTATTTTCAATCATTCAGTCATTAAAAAAACTGCCTCGTCGATGACGTCCGTTTATTTGCCGATCAGGGCATTGAAAACGCAACGTTGCACGTAATGCAGTCACGACCTTTTATCGGCTGAAATACAGTAATAACAGCATTCGACCTGGTTTTTATTAATTCGGTTAAAAACTATGGCCTCGACATGTCTGCCTTAAAGGACATCATTATGAATAACTTTAGACATTTACCTGAGCCATTTCGCATTCGGGTGATTGAGCCTGTCAAACGTACCACGCGTGAACACCGGGACACAGCAATTATCAAAGCCGGAATGAATCCATTTCTGCTGGACAGCGAAGACGTTTTTATCGATTTGCTCACCGATAGCGGCACCGGAGCCGTAACGCAAAATATGCAGGCTGCGATGATGCGGGGCGATGAATCCTATAGTGGCAGCCGCAGTTATTACGCCCTGGCTGAAGCGGTAAAAGCGATTTTTGGCTATGCCTATACGATTCCTACGCATCAGGGGCGCGGTGCAGAACAAATTTATATCCCGGTTTTAATAAAGAAACGCGAACAAGAAAAAGGCCTGGACCGAAACAAAATGGTGGCCTTTTCTAACTACTTTTTCGATACCACCCAAGGCCACAGCCAGATAAATGGTTGTACCGTAAGGAATGTTTATATCAAAGAAGCTTTCGATACGACGGTTCGCCATGACTTCAAAGGCGACTTTGACCTTGAAAGTCTGGAAAAGGGTATACAGGACGTGGGGGCGAATAATGTGCCCTACATTGTTGCCACGATTACCTGTAATTCCGCGGGTGGACAGCCTGTATCGCTGGCAAATTTAAAAGCCATGTACCAGATTGCACAAAAATATGACATTCCCGTTGTCATGGATTCAGCACGCTTTGCTGAAAACGCCTATTTTATCCAGCAACGGGAAAAACCCTATAAAAACTGGACAATTGAAGCGATCACCCGAGAAACCTATAAATATGCTGACATGCTGGCCATGTCGGCCAAAAAAGATGCCATGGTACCGATGGGCGGCTTACTCTCATTTAAAGACGACAGCTTCTTTGACGTGTACACCGATTGCAGAACGCTTTGCGTGGTTCAGGAAGGCTTCCCCACCTATGGTGGCTTAGAAGGTGGGGCAATGGAACGCCTGGCGGTTGGCCTGTATGACGGCATGAATCAGGACTGGCTGGCTTATCGCATCAGTCAGATTCAGTATCTGGTCGATGGTCTTGAATCAATTGGCGTGACCTGCCAACAAGCCGGTGGTCATGCCGCCTTTGTCGATGCTGGAAAATTATTGCCGCACATACCGGCGGATCACTTCCCCGCTCAGGCTCTTGCCTGCGAACTGTATAAAGTGGCCGGTATCAGGGCAGTAGAGATCGGATCGTTTTTACTCGGCCGTGATCCGAAAACCGGTGAACAGTTGCCCTGCCCGGCAGAACTGCTGCGTTTAACCATTCCCCGAGCCACCTACACACAAACGCATATGGACTTCATTATTGAAGCATTTGGGCATGTGAAAGAGAATGCCGCGAACATAAAAGGCTTAGCGTTTACCTATGAGCCTAAAGTTTTGCGCCACTTCACCGCAAAACTTAAAGAGATCTAATAGTCATACCTGTACAGTGAGCAGCTGTCTGGCAACAGCTGCTCCGTCACTCTGCTGGTCAACCTGAAAAATTATAAAAATGATAAAAGTAAAAAAGCGTATTGAGAGGACACCATGGAAGACAATACAGATCAGAAACATTCCTCCTTCTGGGGCGTAATGGTTATAGCAGGAACGGTAATCGGTGGTGGGATGTTTGCACTCCCTGTCGATCTCGCAGGTGCCTGGTTCTTCTGGGGCGCATTTATCTTAATCATCGCCTGGTTTTCAATGCTTCATTCCGGTTTATTGTTACTGGAAGCTAACTTAAACTATCCCGTAGGTTCGAGTTTCAACACGTTAACCAAAGATCTATTGGGTAAAACGTGGAATATCATCAGCGGTATTACCGTCGCCTTTGTGCTGTATATACTGACATATGCTTATATCTCCGCTAACGGTGCAATTATCAGCGAAACGCTTTCGATGCATTCCAGTATCAATATAAAGTCAGAATTGATTGGTTTAGGAACAGCGGTTTTCGTTGCCTGTGTATTATGGATAAGTTCACTGGCCGCCAGCAGAATCACTTCGCTATTTTTAGGTATTAAAATTTTAGCCTTTGTGATTGTCTTTGGTTCACTATTTTTTAAAGTCGATATGTCCCTTCTGCGGGATGTGCGCGGCATCAGTGAAAACAACCGTTACTTCCCATATATATTTATGGCAATACCTGTCTGCCTGGCTTCATTTGGTTTCCATGGAAATATTCCCAGCCTGATTATTTGTTATGGAAAGAAAAAAGATAAACTGGTTAAAAGTATTGTTTTGGGTTCATTGCTGGCGCTGCTTATTTACCTTTTCTGGCTGTATTGCACAATGGGAAATATCCCGCGTGAAAACTTTAAGGGGATTATTGCCTCGGGCGGAAATGTTGACGTGCTGGTGAAATCCTTTATGGGAACCCATCCCGGTAGCCTGATAGAATTCTTCCTGCTGGTTTTTTCTAACCTTGCGGTAGCAAGCTCTTTCTTTGGCGTGACGCTGGGGTTATTCGATTATCTGGCTGACCTGTTCAACATCGACAATTCCCATGCAGGGCGCTTTAAAACGGTACTGCTGACCTTTCTTCCTCCCAGCATCCTGTATGTGTTCTACCCTGACGGCTTTCTCTACGGCATCGGTGGTGCGGGATTATGCGCAACCATATGGGCAGTGATTGTCCCTGCGCTGCTGGCATTGAAAGCCAGAAAACGCTTTCCCGACAAAACGTTCACCGTCTGGGGCGGCAAGGTAATTCCCGTGTTTGTTATTTTATTTGGTGTCGTGGTTATTGTTTGCTGGTTTGGCAATGTTCTCAACGTTTTACCCAAGTTGAGCTGATTGTCCGGCAGGCCTGAGCGTTATTTTGAAGGGAAGCGTTATCGGGAAGAGGTGTCAAACAGCCGGTCACTCATGTGACCGGCTTCAACAATAGCCGGGATAACGCTTTAATACTTAATGACTTAATCGAGTAACTGACGCCCAAGGTAAGGATTGGCGTGAAGTAATTTCATCAATTTCCGTGCCGTTGCGGAAGGGCGCGTACGCTGTGCTTCCCAACTTTTAACCGAAGAAACGCTAACGCCCATGATCCTGGCAAATTCGTCAACCTGCATTCCTGCCATTTCGCGTAAACGCTGCGGCTCTGGCATCGCGGGTTGACGCTGAGCTTGCAGCGCCACAGGGCTGTTATCACGTGTCAAAACAATCTGCTCAAGGCTGCTGAGCAATTCAAACATTGGGTCTTTTAATTCCATAGAGAACTCCTTAAAAACTCACTATGAATCACGTGAAAGAAGGTACATGAACCTGAAATCAGGCTCAGAAACCGGATTAAGCAAGCTGCATCCCTTAAGAGTTTGTTTTTATTGTAAGAAAACCCTTATGGGACACAGCCTGACCTGCATCGCTGTTAAACATGTCAAAACAATGCAACAAATGCCGGGAGACTAATTATGGATAGATACCTGACAATTTGCAGTGCAAATTAAACATTTTTTTTAACTTTACAATTCTGAAAAATGGTTAAACAACCTAACCAGTTGAAGCCATTGATTTTGTTGCCACGCGGTACATGAAAAGTACAGATCGCTTTTTTGTCCTTGCCAACCTTTTCCGACTCAACGCACACCGAAAACCGTGCCTGTCACTCATAATGGTTGCAAAATATGCGCCAGGCTTTCATTTTTTATACAAAGAAATGCGGCAGTTCACTGCCAGCCATCTTCGATCTCGCCCACTGATACTGAGCAAACGCTTACCGGGCCTGATAGTGCGAGCAAGAGCCGCGCTGAATGGGTGATCAACACTATCTTCGGAGGGCAATGTGACGTTACGATTATAGCGGCTAAGATAATTTGTGCCGTTCATGCCAGACGCAAGCACATGGCACAACCCGCACCACTTTAATGCAAGTGAACAATTTTAGGGCAACTCGTTAATGAAGATTTAACGGTAATGCACCACACCGCGCGCGTGCTTCGCTTTAAAACTTAAGCTGGTGTTAATTATTCAGACCATGTATTTATGGCCCATTCCGGCTCAGTTTGCAGGTGCTCCACGCAATGCTGGCGCGCCAGTCCATTCAGCAGCCCGTCTTCGTCGCGGCGTAAAGGCCCTGTTATCCTTATTCAGCTCCCGGCCTCGGGTGCCTGAAGTCTCAAATGGCCTTATAAACCCGCTGCAAGCAAACTTTCTTGCAGGTAATGGCCTTACACAGCGCTTTCACATTGTGTGGCAGTTCACGTTTGTTCTATTCTTTAGGCCACTGCTTTTCCGGACATCAGCCAGCTTTACCGACAGGAGTTGACATCATGGCTTCAGGAATTTCCCGTATTCTGGCACGCGGCGGCATTTTGCTGACTGGCGTGCTTCTCGTATTGCAGCTCACCGCATGTGGTGACAAAGAGGGCGACCAGCGCAAAGCGTTTATCGATTTCCTGCAAAATACCGTTATGCGTAGCGGCGAGCATCTGCCCAGCCTGAGCGAAAACCAGAAACAAAGTTTTGGTCCTTTCGCAGGGGATTACGCCATTCTGTATGGCTTCTCGCAGCAGGCTAACAAAGCGGTAGATCAGGGCATGCGCCCGGTAGTGGATGAACTTTCAGCGATCCACGTGCCGCAAGACTATCTGAGCCGCCGCGACTCTCTTGCTCAGGCTAACAGCGCATTAACGGTAGCCACGCAGCAGCTGGAAAGCGCCAAAATGCAGGCAGATAAAAGCAAAGCCGCGCTTAAACAAACGGACGATCTGAAGAAAGTCTTCGACACCGCTTACGATAAAGTCGTGTCGCAGCCCGCCAGTCAGCTTATCCCGCTGTTACCCAAACTTCAGGCACTCAGCCAGGATGCGGTGCAGACCGGTGAGTTTTTACAGGCTCAGGGCACCCGAGTCAGTTTCAATAACGGTGGCGTTCAGTTCCCGACTCAGGAGCAGGCAACACAATATAATGACCTGATGAACAGCTTATCTGCCAATGTGCAGGCGCTGACGCAGGCTAAAAATGCCGTTCAGGGGAATGTGCAATAAACATCGCTCCGGCAACCTCTGTTCTGCCTGGCTGATCTGAACATCATTTAATAAAGATCATTTATTTAAACGGCCCTGATCAAAGTGTGATCAGGGCCGTTTTTCATCAAATTACTTTGTGATCTATATCTCATTTATCAAACAAAGCCACGGACTATAAATGTGATGAGCATCACTAAAATACATTGTTAGCGGTGTAAATTTGTTCAGTCCAGGCCGGAAACAGCCCGTTTTTGTGATATGTATCACTAAAAATCCCCCTACCACCCCACCATAAACGTGATTAAGATCACATCAAACTGCCTGTACTACGCAGCCCCATATTCGCGTGATAAAGTCCGCCTGCATACAGTAATACTGACGGTTTATCGCCGTAGTGGCTAAACAAAAACAAACGCGCGCTCCTGTTGCAGCGCGTCTCAACAAGGGGTGGGCTTATGTCCTCATCAGTAAAGGTCAAAGTACAAAGCTTTGGTCGCTTTTTGAGTAATATGGTGATGCCTAATATTGGCGCATTTATCGCCTGGGGTATTATCACCGCGCTGTTTATTCCAACAGGCTGGATTCCTAACGCAACGCTGGCGAAGCTGGTCGCCCCGATGATCACCTACCTGCTGCCATTACTGATCGGCTTTACCGGCGGACGTTTAGTCGGTGGCGATCGCGGTGGTGTAGTAGGCGCAATCACAACCATGGGCGTGATTGTCGGTGCCGATATGCCAATGTTCCTCGGCTCAATGATTGCGGGTCCGCTTGGCGGCTGGGCGATTAAATCCTTTGACCGTATGGTTGACGGTAAAATCAAAAGCGGCTTTGAAATGCTGGTGAACAACTTCTCTGCCGGTATCATCGGTATGTTGTTAGCCATCCTGGCATTTATGGCGATTGGTCCACTGGTTGAAGGCCTGTCACACATTCTTGCCACGGGCGTTAACCTGATGGTGCAGAACAACCTGCTGCCATTGACGTCGATCTTTGTTGAACCCGCAAAAATCCTGTTCCTCAACAATGCGATTAACCACGGCATTTTCTCGCCGCTGGGTATTCAGCAGGCGAGCGAAGCAGGCAAATCGATTTTCTTCCTGATCGAAGCAAACCCAGGTCCGGGTATGGGCGTACTGATGGCCTATATGTTCTTTGGTCGGGGCAGTGCTAAGCAGTCTGCTGGCGGTGCAGCGATTATCCACTTCCTTGGCGGTATCCACGAAATCTACTTCCCTTATGTGCTGATGGCACCGCGCCTGCTGCTGGCGGTGATCCTGGGCGGTATGACCGGCGTATTCACCTTAACCGTGCTGCATGGTGGCCTGGTCTCGCCTGCTTCACCCGGTTCAATTTTAGCGGTATTAGCGATGACGCCAAAAGGCGCTTACTTCGCCAATATTGCTGCCATCTTTGCTGCTTTTGCCGTGTCTTTTGTTATTTCTGCCATTTTGTTGAAAACGAGCAAAGTGAAAGAAGATGACGATATCGAAGCCGCGACGCAACGTATGCACGACATGAAAGCGCAGTCGAAAGGACAGAGTCTGGCAGGTGCCCCGGTTGCCAGTGATGCGATGAGCGTTGACCTGGACCATGTGCGCAAAATCATTGTCGCCTGCGATGCGGGCATGGGGTCGAGTGCAATGGGCGCAGGTGTGCTGCGTAAGAAAGTCCATGATGCCGGGCTGAGTAATATCTCGGTGACCAACAGCGCCATTAATGCGTTACCGGGCGATGTTGATTTGGTGATTACCCATCGCGATTTAACTGAGCGGGCTATCCGTCAGGCACCTCATGCTCAGCATATTTCCTTAAACAACTTCCTGGACAGTGCGCTCTACAGCACGCTGACAGAGCGCCTGGTCGCGGCTAATCGCAGTGAAGCCAACCGTGAAGCCGTACAGAAGACGCTGGGTGACAGCTACGATAACAGCCATGCCAACCTGTTTAAGCTCGGTCACAGCAACGTTTTCCTGGGACTGAGTGCCAGCAATAAAGAGCAGGCGATTCGCTTCGCCGGTGAGCAGTTGGTCAAAGGCGGCTACGTAGAACCTGAATACATTGATGCCATGCTGGAACGCGAAAAGCTGACCCCGACTTATCTTGGCGAGTCGATTGCCGTGCCACACGGTACCGTTGAAGCGAAAGATCGTGTACTGAAAACGGGCGTGGTTTTCTGTCAGTATCCTGCCGGCGTACAGTTTGGCGAGGAACCTGATGAAGTGGCGCGTCTGGTGATTGGTATTGCTGCCCGCAATAACGAACATATTCAGGTGATCACCAGCCTGACGAACGCGCTGGATGATGATCAGGTCATTGAAAAACTGGCACACACTGAGAGCGTACAGGATGTTCTGGATCTGTTATCAGGCAAGCCCGCTGTAGCATAATCCGGTTCGACATTTTCCCTGGGGCGGTTGTGCCCGTCCCACTTTTTTGGGGCGGACATGCCCGCCCCATCGTCATTTGATATGGGTCAATTTTATGAAAGCGTTACATTTCGGAGCAGGCAACATTGGTCGCGGTTTTATTGGCAAACTCCTGGCAGATGCCGGTATTGAACTGATTTTTGCAGATGTCAATCAGGCAGTGCTGGATGCCCTTAATGCACGTCATGAATATCCCGTCCACGTCGTGGGTGAACAGGCCAAAGTTGAAGTGGTTAAGGGCGTTAGCGCCGTTAACAGTACCAGCGACGAGATTATCGAATTGGTCGCTGACGTCGATCTCGTTACCACTGCCGTTGGTCCGCAAATCCTTGAGCGTATTGCTGCCAGCGTGGCAAAAGGTCTGGCCAAACGCAGTGATAACGGCAATGTTCGGCCGTTAAATATTATCGCCTGTGAAAACATGGTGCGCGGCACCAGTCAGTTAAAACAACATGTACTGCAAGCGCTGCCCTCTGAGTATCATGTCTGGCTTGAACAACATGTCGGCTTTGTGGATTCAGCGGTAGACCGTATCGTTCCGCCTTCAGAAGCAGGCAGCCAGGATCCGCTGGAAGTCACGGTCGAAACCTTCAGCGAATGGATTGTGGATAAAACCCAGTTTAAAGGCGAGCTGCCTACTATTCCGGGCATGGAACTGACAGATAACCTGATGGCATTTGTGGAACGTAAACTTTTCACACTGAATACTGGTCATGCTATTACGGCCTACCTGGGGCAGTTGGCGGGTCACCAGACTATTCGCGATGCGATCCTCGATGGTAAAATTCGTGCTGTCGTTCAGGGTGCGATGGAAGAAAGCGGCGCGGTGCTCATCAGACGTTATGGTTTTGAAGCGGATAAACATGCTGCCTATATTCAAAAAATTCTTGGTCGCTTTGAAAATCCGTATCTGAAAGACGACGTTGAGCGCGTAGGCCGCCAGCCACTTCGCAAGCTGAGCGCGGGCGATCGCCTGATTAAACCGACCCTGGGGACGCTGGAATACGGTCTGCCACACGCGAACCTGGTGCAGGGGATTGCGGCTGCCATGCATTACCACAGCGATCAGGATCCCCAGGCACAGGAACTGGCTACGCTACTGGCAGAAAAAGGCCCACAGGCGACCCTGGCGCAGGTTTCAGGACTCGATCCTGAGAGTGAAATTATCAAAGAGGCCGTGAGTGCCTGGCACGCCATGGCATAACAGGCCCATGTTAGCGACCCAGATCGGGGGCGATGAACGGGCCCTCGACAGCAGCACTACATTGACGCAGGCAATAATGGAAGAGAAGCAGGCTTTTGAAAACCGGGTGCTTGAACGCCTGAACGCTGGACGCTCGGTGAGAAGCTTTTTGTTCGCCGCCGTCGAGCTGTTAGCTGAAGCTGTCAATTTGCTGGTACTGCAGGTATTCCGTAAAGATGACTACGCGGTGAAATACGCCGTGGAGCCCCTGTTGCTGGGCGATGGTCCGTTAGGGGAACTCTCTGTCCGGCTCAAGCTGATTTATGGCCTTGGCGTTATTAGCCGGCATGAATATGAAGACTGCGAGTTACTTCTGGCCCTGCGCGAAGAGCTCAATCACGATGCAGGCGATTACCGCTTTACCGACGATGAAATCCTGGGGCCGTTTGGTGAGTTACACTGCGTAGCGGCCTGGCCGCCGGTGCCCGCGTTACATGCTGAGGATGCTGCACTGCAGGCTATGCAGCAGCAGCGTTATCTGCAAATGGTGCGCTCCACCATGGTCCTGTCACTCACCGAACTGATTTCCCGCATCAGCCTGAAACAGGCTTTTAAGAAGTCAGCCAGCTAAATCCTGCCGGGAGTCTGACGGCTCCCCTTTTCGCGCTAACCACCGAGAATCTACGTTAAATTTGGTGTATCCTTAGCCTGTTTTCCTCAACGAGTTGTTGTCATGAAAGAGCAAGAAAAGAACGAAATTAAACGCCTCAGCGATCAACTGGACGCCCTGAATCGTAAAGAACCTCAGTTGCTAGAATCCGGTGATGCTGAAAAGCTGGGTGCGCTACTGAAAGAGAAAGAAACGCTGGTGACTGAAATCGAGCGTCTTCGCAGTCAGCGCGAGGTTAAACTGAGTCTGGAAGCGCAGAAACTGCAAAAGCTACCGTTTAGCCGGGCGATTACCAAAAAAGAGCAGGCAAATTTAGGCGCATTGAAGAAAAGCGTGCGCGGCCTGGTGGTGGTACATCCAATGACCGCGCTGGGACGAGAAATGGGTCTTGACGTCATGACCGGATTTGCGAAAAGCGCCTTTTAATATCGGGGTCAGGCGGCGGCCTGTTCGCTATTTTGCTGGCCAGTAGCAGTCCCTACCTGCTCTGCCAGCGAATCCAGCAGCGTATAACGACGACGGTACTCTGCACGCTTCTTGCTGGCAATGTCCTCCAGCGTTTTACGCGGCAACGTCAGCGGCAGTATAAAGATGCCATCTGCACGTTCTTGCCCGTTAACCGTCAGCCAAAATTCACTGTAGCTGGCATGGAATTTATCCCCTTTACTCTGGCGATAACGCAGGCTACGAAAAACATGCGTCTTATCTCCTACCGCTGCTATTTTTCGGACGCCGCATTGCTGCGCTAAAATAAACACGACTTCCATCAGTAAGCGTTTAGGAAATAAGCCATGCGCCGCTTTGGTTGCATCGCGAATAACATCATTACTGATGCTTTTACGCGGTCCCTGTAAACCACCGATTAATAAAGTCCGTGCGTTTTCCTCATTTAAGATCGTAAATGTCAGAGACGCAATGCCTTCATCCTGATAACGCAGCACTAAGGTTACTTCCCCCTCGCGATCGTAATAGCCCGCACTACAGGCAATGACGAATTCTTCGTTATTTTTGCCCGACAGTCTGGCCAGAACATTCTCTTCACCGCTTTGCAGGATCTGACGGAGTGACATGTTTTCCAGATTACTCAGCAAATGGTAGTGATCAAGAATAGCCTGCGCACGTGCTGCTACGCGCATTCCGGCGTGCAGATAAGGGCGATGTAACTTAGCGGGTAATAAACCCTGTACGCGCATTAATTGCGAAATTCTGGGTAACTCAGAGAGCTGCTGTAAATAGCGCAACGTGGTAATGGGTGCAATCAGCGTCCTTAAGGCAAATTTGAGACGAAAACGACGACTCAGCCAGATTTTATTGGGTACGTACTTTCCGCTGATTAATTGAAAAAATAAAGAGGTATACGAATCGGCAACCGGATCGTGTGTAGTGTAAATGGACATGGTGTAAGTTCTTATTAGTCTGATCGTGGCATTGATGATAAAACGACCGGCATCAACGACAGGTTAATGACTCAAATTGTTAAAAACTTAACGGGGTCAACTTACGCTTCGTTTAAAAATGGTTTAACTGATTTATCGCAAGGGACTTTTCTATTGCGGCGATTTGCAGGCAGCCCGCCTGCAACGGAAAACTGCACCGGCAATCGGCAATCGGCAATCGGCAATCGTAGTGGCATCATGCCAACGGCGAAGAGAGAAAACGTGACGTTCAGGCGAAAAAAAACCGGCAGAACAGATTCTGCCGGTTGAGACTCGTGTGGTTATCGCTTACTTAGCGGAGGCAAAGCGGGCTGCCGCTTCGTCCCAGTTAACCACGTTCCAGAATGCTTTAATGTAATCTGGACGCTTGTTTTGGTACTTCAGGTAGTATGCGTGTTCCCACACATCCAGACCGATGATCGGATAACCTGAAACGCCAGCGATAGCCTCACCCATCAGTGGGTTGTCCTGGTTAGCGGTCGAAACCACGGCCAGTTTGTCACCTTTTTTAACCAGCCAGGCCCAACCAGAACCGAAACGGGTTGCCGCCGCTTTCTCAAACTCTTCCTGGAATTTTTCAACGCTACCAAAATCTTTCTCAATCGCCGCCTTCAGCTCACCCTGAAGCGTTGTGCCCGTTTTCAGGCCTTTCCAGAACAGACTGTGGTTAGCATGACCACCTGCGTTATTACGCAGTGGGCCTTTTTTGTCTGCTGGCAGCTGATCCAGTTTCGTGATCAGTTCATCAACAGGCAGATCAGCAAATTCAGTGCCTTCCAGCGCCGCATTGGCGTTGTTGACATAGGTCTGATGATGTTTGGTGTGATGGATTTCCATCGTCTGCTTGTCAAAGTGCGGTTCCAGTGCGTCGTAAGCGTAAGGCAGGGATGGCAGTGAATAACTCATGTTCTTCCTCTCCATTTAGTGTTTGAGCAGCACGACAATATCGGCACGTGCCGCGTAAGCAGTCGTATCATTATAGTTAAATTCATGATCGGTAAAAGCGTAATCAATGCCCTATTAAACATAAGGTTTTGAAAAAACATGCAAAGACTGCGCAATTTTAAGTTTTATGCTGCCCGCAAAATGGCCGATGCGGCGGCTGATCAGCAGGCGCGTGTCGCCGCACTCATTGGTTCTGCGCGCAACGCAACTGCACAGAACAGGATTTACATGAGCCGCTGTGGATGGCTGTAAATGGTTGCACGGCCCGGCTTACTGAACCCCACCAGGGTAAGGTTACAGCGTTCTGCAACCTCTACGGCCAGTCGGGTTGCTGCGGAAACGGCAAACAGAATTTCAACGCCACACATGGCTGATTTCTGCACCATTTCATAGCTGGCGCGGCTGGAAACCAGCAGAGCACCGTCGCCCCACGTGGCCTGACTGCGATAACCCAACAGCTTGTCGAGCGCGACATGACGGCCCACATCTTCGCAGCCGTGAACAAGCTCACCTTCAGGCTGTATCCAGGCGGCAGCATGAGTGCAGCCCGTTTTTTGCCCCACGGGCTGAAAATGCTTCAGTTGCCCCAGCGCGCGGTCCAGGTGCGCTAACGTGAAGCGCTGAGTGAACGGCAGCGGCGTAAGCGGCTTACCAATCTGGTCCAGTTGCTCCACGCCACAAACGCCGCAGCCCGTTCGCCCTGCCAGAGCGCGCCGATGCGCCTTCAACGCCATAAAACGGCGGCTGGATAGCTCAATCTGCACCTCAATACCATTGCAACCCGCGACGACATCCATACCGAAGATATCTGTCGGCGCGTCAATAATGCCCTCTGAGAGAGAAAAACCGATGGCAAAAGCCTCCAGGTCTTTGGGCGTCGTCATCATCACGACGTGAGAAATGCCATTGTAAACCAGCGCCACCGGCACCTCTTCTGCTAACCAGTCAGCCTGGGAATGGTGTAAATCGTCACGTTGCCACACCTGAGTTTCACGCAGACCAGCCAGCTCGCTTACACCAGCATCACATCTCGCTTTGTTTTGATTCACTTTGTTCTGATCCTGGCTAATTCCGCATGGATTAAAAGGTAATAGTATTCCGCTATCCTGAATAGTGCCTATTCTGAACCGGGTCAAAGGCGGCAACAAGCGCATGTCACCCCGAGAGCATAAAGCGTGAAATTGCTCCCTGATGGCCTGGCATCCGTTATGCAAGTCGATGTTCAATCATCCGGTTCACGCGCAGTCAGTCAGGGAAAAAATGCATTTCACACAGAAGGACAGGATTTGGGCTGCTATGATCAGCCTGTCGGGTCGGATCGTGGCATCCAGCCGTGCCGCAGTCTCCTGACTCACAAATATGATTGCTTTGATGTCAGCAGCCGGCGTGACAAGCTGCGAGAACAGAAAGAGCAAACGGGCAAGAGCGCACGTCAATATGGCGCGCGTGAGTACCGAGAACCCTATTCTTGCTGGTGTCGTGAGTAGCGTAATCAGCCAACAAAACAGGAAAATGCCCTCTATGAGCATCCGCATTATCCCGCAAGATCAGTTGGAGAAGAGCGAAAAAAACCCAGCGGAGACGATTCCGCCGTTACTTTTTCCCCGGCTGAAAAATTTATATAGCCGTCGTGCTGCGCGACTGCGCGACCTGGCTGCTAAAAATCCCCTTGGGGATTATTTACGCTTTGCCGCGGTGATAGCACAGGCACAGGAAATTGTCCTGTACGACCATCCCCTGCAGATGAATCTGCACGCGCGTCTGGTGCAAAGCAATCAGGAAGCTAAGCCGCCACTGGATATTCATACCTTACCGCGGGACACGCACTGGCACCGCCTGCTGCATTCGCTGATTGCCGAGCTCAAGCCCGAGATGAGCGGCCAGGCACTGGCGGTACTGGAGAACCTGGAAAAAGCCTCTGCCACTGAGCTGGAAACGATGGCCAGCGCGCTCTTTGCGGGCGAATATGCTCAGGTCAGCAGTGACAAAGCGCCCTTTATCTGGGCTGCACTGTCGATCTACTGGGCGCAAATGGCGGCCTTCATTCCCGGCAAAGCTCAGGCGGAGATGGGCAACCAGCGCCAGTTCTGCCCGGTGTGCAACAGCATGCCGGTTGCCAGCATGGTGCACATGGGCTCACATGAAGGGGCGCGTTACCTGCATTGCAACCTGTGCGAAAGTGAGTGGTACGTGGTGCGGAGCAAATGCACCAACTGTGAGCAATCCCGCGATCTTCACTACTGGTCGCTGGACAGTGAACATGCGGCGGTTAAAGCTGAAAGCTGTGGTGATTGCGGTAGCTACCTGAAAATGTTGTATCAGGAGAAGAACCCGGCAATGGAACCCGTTGCGGACGATCTCGCCTCATTGGTGCTGGATGCCCGCATGGAGCAGGAAGGCTTTGCACGAAGCAGTCTGAATCCCTTTATGTTTCCCGGTGAATAGTTTTTTGCTGAAGAAACCCCGCTCAACCGGAGTCACGCAATGAAACTGATTGGCAGCTATACCAGCCCTTTTGTACGAAAGATCTCCATCATTATGCTGGAAAAAGGCATGATGTTTGAATTCGTCAATGCTTCGCCCTATAGCGACGACAGCCACGTTCCGCAATACAATCCGTTAGGGAAAGTCCCTGCGCTGGTTACTGAGGATCAGCAGACCTGGTTTGATTCCAGCATCATTGCTGAGTACCTGGAACAGCGCAGCCAGGTTCCTGCTCTGCTGCCGGGTGACCCACTTGAGTCACTGAAGGTTCGTCAGTTAGAGAAGCTGGCTGATGGCATCAGTGATGCGGCGCTGGTGATTGTGCGTGAGCAGTTGCGGCCTGGCGATATGCAGTCAGAAGAGGTTTTGCTGCGCCATCGCGAGAAGATTCAGCGTGGGCTGGACAGCCTGGAAGGCTACGTGACGGAAGGAAAATGGATTAACAATGGCACGCTTAACCTGGCAGATATTGCCACGGGCTGCATGATTGGCTATCTGAATTTTCGTCGCGTCGTGCCAAACTGGTGTGTTGAACGCCCGGCCTTAGTCAAACTGGCAGAAAATCTGTTTCAGCGCGAAAGTTTCGCCCGTACTGCGCCACCCACATCCTGATGGGCGAGGCAGATGATCAGCCCTGATGCCGCTAGCAGGGCTGACAGCCTGTTTCGAAAGGATTACACAGTGCGCATTTTCTGCATTACCCGTCTTCTGAATGGCATAAGGTGCAGTTCGCGCATGATGCGATGCACAGCTGGCTTGCAGTGCTGGCCGTCGGACTAAAGGTGTAATCAGAAACGGTAACCCACACCGATGTTAATACCATTAACTGCGCGCGGCTCATCTTCAACCCGGGTTCGGGAACCTTCATAACCCAGCGTAACAGACAGATAATCAACCGGATTAATGATAATGCCGGCACCGTAAGCAAACGCATTAGTGCTGTCTGAAAAATCAATATGCTGAGGCATTCCCTGATTATCATAACCGTTATAATGACGGCGCATGGCGGTATGGGAAAAACCCGCAAGCGCGTAAAGACTCACCATGTTATTCAGGCGATATGCCGGGCCCGCCAGCAAAGAATAATATTCTGCGCTGACATGATCGGACGTATTTAGCGAGAAAAAAGAACGGTTGCTGTCTTCACTGTTCTCCAGCGTGGTGAAAGAAGCAAGCACGCTAACCGGTGAATCCCACTCATAGCGATATTGCAGATTTACACCGGGCATATTTTTAAAATCTTCCGCTTTACTCTGCGCATAGCCTACTGACAGGGTTTGCGTCGCCAGTGCTGGCACCGCATCACTCAGTAAGGCGAGGAAAAGAGTGGAAATAATAATCTTCTTCATAAAACTGTCCTGATATAACAAGGCAGGCGGCGCATAGCCTCTATACAGACGCGCGCGTCCTGTTCATTCTCTGCGACTGACAGCGTGATCCTTTCAAGAAAAATGCTGTGAGCCCGATAGTATTCAGCCCTTTTTCATTCGAAATAAAACAGGCTATTTACGCCAGACACCGTTTTTTCAGCTTTACTACAGATAACAAAAGACGTGATTAACTCACGGCAAAGTAACGGTAATTAACGGCTATCTGGCGGAGCAGGACCTTAACAAAAAACACGACATTCCCACAATAAACGAAAGGGTAATAGTCGCTTAAATCAGAACTGATTGAGAACAGGTTGATGTTGAGTCACCGCAGCCCGTTAATAACCCGTAATGGCGAAAATAAGCGGACGATAACCCCGTGACAATAAGTATCGCCATATCTTGCATTGCGGCATCGAGTCCGATATATCTTTTGCCATCGCCTTTTCCTGAGCCTGAACGGCACGCGCAGGCCGCAAATCAGGGGAAAAGGCGACACAAAGCAGGCTGAATGTTGTTATTTACGCGCATTCCTTTTACGGGCTGTGAGACCTGACAGTCCATCGCCTCAGGCAGACGAAAACCGGATAAATATCTATCATGCAATCACTCTTCAGAACGGCATTGTGTTGCCTCCTGGTCGGTAATATCACGCACGCCTGGGCTGAGGGGCTGACCCTGGGTGCACAGGGCGAAGCGAACTTTACGCCTTATCACCAGTACAAAACCCAATATTCAGGCCTGCCTTATGTGGGCTATGACAACAATCATGTCTACATTGATGGCACCGAAGTTGGTGCGTATTTCATCAAGGATGACACCACACAATTCAAAGCGCGCTGGTGGTATCTGGATAACGAATTCGATCCCGGTCAGTCATCTGATTCGGCGCTGCGGCAGTTACGTATTCGCCACAGCACCATGATGGGCGGCATTAGCTACCAGAAAATAACGCCTGTGGGTGCCTTCAGAACCGAACTGTCTGCCGATACGCTGAATGAAAGCCGGGGAGTGCTGGGGACGGTCGCATGGGCGGGACAGGTCTCTTTCATGCAGCTAGATGTTTATCCACAGGTCGGCGTTGACTGGCTTAATAAGCAACAGGCAAGCTATTACTATGGTGTGAACGCACAGGAATCTGCCCGCAGCGGTTTATCTTCCTGGAACCATCAGGGCGTTACGCCGTGGCTTGCTTTGGCATTTGACTGGCATCCTGTTACGCCTTTGCATATTTATCTGCAACCCAAAGTGACCTTCCTCACTGGCGCACTTCGCGACAGTCCGATGACGGATCAACAGTATTACTGGACGCTCTCTTCCGGTGTGACCTGGACATTTTAAGGCGGGCGTTCGCTTTGCGGGCTATCTGGCCGATAACGCCGGGCGAGGTTGATTCATCAAGCGGTGATCTCCGCAACGCGTGCTGAAACGGGTTGCGGATAAAAATGGCCGTCTTGACGCTGACGAAAGAAAAAATGTGCTGCTATTGCACTCTGTTGTGAAAAGGATGCCCGTTCAAAAGACGGACGGCACAAAATCTCCTGCCGCAGCAGCAATGCTATTCAGGCATGACTAACTGTTCTTCAAATTTGAGATATCTCAACGCTATTCAGGACGGGACACACTGAATAAAAAAAGGGACGATTTCTCGTCCCTTTTTTAGCGCTTCGCATGGGTTACTGCAGCAGTGAAATATCGGCGACCTGCAGGAACAGTTCGCGCAGTTTCGACAGCAGCGTCAGACGATTAATCCGCACCGCCTGGTCTTCTGCATTCACCATGACTTTGTCAAAGAAGTTGTCTACTGCTTCACGCAGTTGGGCCAGCTCAATTAACGCATCCTGATAGCGACCTTCTGCAAAGTAAGGCTGCAGTTTGCTGCTCAGGGCGGTAACAAAAGTGGCCAGCTGGATTTCTTCGTTCTCTTTCAACAATGACGCCTGCACGCTGTCATTCAGCGGTTCGGTCGATTTCGCCAGAATGTTAGAGACGCGCTTGTTGGCAGCGGCCAGTGCGGCAGCCTCATCCAGCGTACGGAAGTGTGATACCGCCTTCATGCGTGCATCAAAGTCTGCCGGACGGGTCGGACGACGTGCCAGTACCGCCTGCAATGTATCAATGCTGTGACCTTCTTCCTGATACCAGGTGCGGAAGCGCCCCAGCATGAAGTCGATGACGTCATTAACCGCATTAGCATTGCTCAGCTTGCTGCCATACAGGCGCACGGCTTCTTCCGTCAGCGTTTGCAGGTCGAGCGGCAGATTTTTCTCTACGATAATGCGCAGTACGCCAAGGGCGGCACGACGCAGTGCAAAGGGATCTTTATCGCCTTTAGGATGTTGACCAATGCCGAAAATACCGGCCAGGGTGTCCATCTTATCGGCGATCGCCAGTGCGCAGGCTACCGGGCTGGAGGGCAAATCATCCCCCGCAAATCGCGGCTGATACTGCTCGTTCAGCGCCACGGCAACATCTTCGGCTTCGCCGTCATGACGCGCATAGTGCATGCCCATCACGCCTTGCGTGTCGGTAAACTCAAACACCATGTTGGTCATCAGGTCACACTTCGACAGCAAGCCTGCGCGCGTCGCGTGGTTCACATCCGCCCCCATCTGCGCCGCAACCCAGCCTGCCAGAGCCTGAATGCGGTCAGTTTTGTCACGCAGCGAACCCAGCTCTTTCTGGAACAGCACGGTGTCGAGGCGTGGCAGATGATCTTCAAGGCGTTTTTTGCGGTCGGTATTAAAGAAAAATTCGGCATCCGCCAGACGCGGGCGAACGACCTTTTCATTACCTGAAATGATCTGCTGCGGATCGCTGGACTCAATGTTGGTCACAAAAATGAAGTTCGGCAGCAGGTTGCCAGCGGCGTCATAAACCGGGAAGTATTTCTGATCGCCCTTCATGGTGTAAACCAGCGCTTCAGAAGGTACTTTGAGGAATTTTTCCTCAAAGGTGGCAGTTAATACAACCGGCCATTCCACCAGCGACGTTACCTCTTCCAGCAGGCTGTCACTCAGGTCGGCTACGCCGCCTAAACGACGTGCCGCGGCTTCCGCATCGGCTTTGATCATGGCTTTGCGGACCTGATAGTCGGCAATCACCTGGCCGCGCTTTTCAAGCACATCCGGATACTGATCGGCGTTCTCGAGCGTGATTTCACTTTCGCCCATAAAGCGATGACCACGAATAACGCGGTCTGACTGAATGCCCAGAATCGTACCGGGGATCAGTTCATCACCGAGCAGCATGGTAACGGTGTGCACCGGACGCACAAACTGCACGTCGCTGTTACCCCAGCGCATCAGTTTAGGCACAGGCAGTTTGCTCAGGGCCGTGGCAATCATTCCCGGCAGTAATGCCTGAGCGGCCTCACCTTTAACCTGGGCACGATAAACCAGCCATTCGCCTTTATCGGTGCTCAGGCGTTCAGCCTGATCAACCGTAATGCCATTACCGCGCGCCCAGCCTTCTGCGGCTTTCGTCGCGTTGCCGTCTGCATCAAACGCTGCGGCTACTGCAGGCCCGCGCTTTTCAACTTCACGGTCAGGTTGGGCGGCACTCAGATTCGCGATTTTCAGCGCCAGGCGACGCGGCGCGGCGAACCAGAGCACCTCGCCATGGTTCAGATTGGCCGCATCCAGCTCGGCCGTAACCTGCGCCGCGAAGGCTTCCGCCAGGCTACGTAATGCTTTCGGTGGCAGCTCTTCGGTGCCGATTTCCACCAGGAACGTTTTCTCAGTCATGGCTGCCTCTTACTTTTTGTTATTGCACATCGGGAAGCCCAGCGCTTCACGAGAAGCGTAATAGGCTTCAGCCACGGCTTTGGTCAGGGTGCGAATACGCAGAATGTAGCGCTGACGTTCAGTCACCGAGATCGCTTTACGCGCGTCCAGCAGGTTAAAGCTGTGCGCGGCTTTCAGGATGCGCTCGTAAGCAGGCAGTGGCAGCGGTTTTTCCAGCGCCAGCAAATGCTGCGCTTCTTTCTCATACTGTTCAAAACAGGTGAAGAGAAAATCCACATCGGCGTATTCGAAGTTGTAAGTAGACTGCTCGACTTCGTTCTGGTGGAACACGTCGCCGTAGGTCGTTTTGCCTAGCGGACCGTCGCTCCAGACCAGATCATAAACGCTGTCAACGCCTTGAATGTACATGGCAAGGCGCTCGAGACCATATGTGATCTCGCCGGTCACCGGTTTGCACTCCAGGCCGCCGACCTGCTGGAAATAGGTAAACTGCGTCACTTCCATGCCGTTCAGCCACACTTCCCAGCCGAGTCCCCAGGCGCCCAGCGTCGGGTTTTCCCAGTTGTCTTCGACAAAGCGAATATCGTGCACAGTCGGATCCATACCCAACTCTTTCAGCGACCCAAGGTACAGCTCCTGAATGTTGTCTGGCGAGGGCTTGATGATCACCTGAAACTGGTAATAGTGCTGTAAGCGATTCGGGTTTTCGCCGTAGCGACCGTCGGTAGGACGGCGGGACGGCTGCACATAGGCAGCGGCAATCGGCTCCGGGCCAAGTGCACGCAGGCAGGTCATTGGGTGTGAAGTACCAGCGCCCACTTCCATGTCCAGTGGCTGAACAATGGTGCAGCCCTGGCGCGCCCAGTAATCTTGCAATGTCAGGATCAGGCCCTGAAAGGTCTTGGTATCAAACTTTTGCATGATGAGTTCGCACGCGGTTCGGCTAGATAAAAAAAGAGTGCGACAGTATACCCTTTGACCGCGCGATGTGCAGCCGGAAATCCTGCCGTGCAGCCCCAAACGTAGATTTTAGGACGCCGTTCGGCACCCAAGCGCCGCTGAACGGCGAAATTAACCTGTGCCGTTTGGCTTTTTTCATGCGATCTTGCGCACAGAGGGTTCTGAATCCCTGTCAACGCGCTTGTTGACTGCGACGCGACTGGCTACGCTTTGCACCGGGACGCACTGCGCCAGAGGAAACCATGTCGCAAAAGATTTACTGGATAGATAATTTGCGGGCGATTGCCTGCCTGATGGTCATCGTCATTCACACTACCACCTGGTATCTGGCCGGGCCGATGGCGATAAAAGGTCACTGGTGGGACGTTGCCAACCTGTTCAACTCGACGTCGCGCATCTGTGTGCCGCTGTTTTTTATGATTTCCGGCTACCTGTTCTTTGGGGAGCGCAGTGCGCAGCCACGTCATTTATGGCGGCTTGTGGGGTGCCTGCTGTTTTACAGTGCCGTCTCGCTGGTCTATATCAGCCTGCTGACGCCCATCGGTGAAGGACGCTCGATTTTAAAAATGCTGCAGAAGCCGGTGTTTTACCATCTGTGGTTTTTCTTCGCGCTGATCGGCATTTACCTGCTGTCGCCACTGATTCAGGTAAAAAGCGTACGACCGCGCTACGTCGCGTTGCTGGTGTTGGTTTTGGTGGTGCTGGCGAATCCCAATACCATGGATCAGTCATGGGGACGATTCCACTGGTTGCCGATTAACCTGTATATGAGCGGAGACAGTATTTACTACCTGCTCTACGCGCTGTTAGGCCGGGCTATCGGAACCATGGAAACAGACAGGCGCGGCGTGACTGCGCTCGCGGCGGTGGCTTTCCTGGCCTGCGTGACCGGCATTATGCTTGGCACCAAACGGGCGCTAATCGTCAACGGCGCGTTTAACGACACCTGGTATCTCTACTGCGGACCGCTGGTTTTTATTGCGGCTATCAGCGCCCTGCTGGTGTTCAAAAATGCCTTTAATCAACGAACCTTGCCCGGTTTAGCGACGATTTCACGTTACTCGCTGCCCATTTACGGTTTTCACGCGCTGTTTATTCATTTCATCCGCACCAACCACTATGACGATATGACGCGGCCCTGGCTGGATCTGCCTGCCGTGTTCACCGTCACCCTGGCAGGCAGTTTACTCCTGGCGATGATACTCAGTCGGATAGACAGACGGCACTGGGTGACCTGAGGGCTATGTTGTCAGATTCCAACCCCGGGCGCGCCATAGCCCGGGCAACGCGGCCATATCCGTGAACACCGTGACCAGTGGATGATCAAGCGCCGGGTTATGTGCATCGGCACAGTAATAGAACACCGGCATGCCGGCGGCGATACCGGCCTGCGCGCCCGCTTCAGAGTCATCCACCAAAATACAGCGTTCAACAGGGACCTGCATGTGCCGGGCGGCGTGAAACATGAGTTCTGGCTCGGGTTTCCAGTGGCCAATGTCGTAACCGCTGTAAAGATGATCGGCAAAATAGTCCAGCATGCCGGTCAAGCCCAGCGAGTGCTGCATCTTCTTGACCGTGCCGTTGGATACCACACACACCGGCACCTTCATCTGCTCCACCAGCGCCTTCGCCCCGGCGATCGGCTTCAGTTCAAGATCAAATAATCGCGCCACTTCGCTGCGGTAGGCAGGTTCAACCTCCTCCAGCGGTAAGGTTATCCGGTGCGATTCCGCGACATCGCGGATAATGTCATACAGTTTTACCCCTTTATACTTTTCAAACATCTCCTGCAGGGAGAGCGTAATACCGTAACGGGCAAACGTGGTGACATAAGCGCGGGTGCACAGTACTTCACTGTCTACCAGGGTACCATCGCAATCGAAAAAGACGCATTCTGCTGACATCTGACTCAATCCTTTTATGTGGGTGCCCTTACACTTTAACGTAACCCTGTCGAATTGCGATAATGGCAATCGGTTGCGAAAAATCATTGTATTGCAGGGGCAAAATCGCCAGGATACGCGCCGGTGAAATTTTCTTCTGGATAAATGGCATGAACAAACACGGCCTTTTTCAGCGCGTATTTAAGCTGCAGGAACATGGTACAACGGTTCGTACCGAGGTCATCGCAGGCATTACCACGTTTTTGACCATGGTCTACATCGTCTTTGTTAACCCACAGATTTTGGGTGTCGCAGGCATGAATACCCAGGCGGTGTTTGTGACCACCTGTCTGATTGCCGCGTTCGGTAGCATTCTGATGGGCCTGTTCGCTAACCTGCCGGTGGCGCTGGCACCCGCGATGGGCCTCAATGCCTTTTTTGCTTTCGTCGTCGTGGGGGCCATGGGCTACTCATGGCAGGTAGGAATGGGCGCAATCTTTTGGGGGGCGCTGGGGCTGTTGATCCTGACGCTGCTGCGCGTCCGCTACTGGATGATCGCCAACATTCCGCTCAGCCTGCGCGTCGGCATTACCGCTGGCATTGGGTTATTTATTGCGATGATGGGGCTAAAAAACGCCGGCATCATTGTGGCGAACCCGGATACGCTGGTCACTGTGGGTAATCTCAGCTCACATCATGTCCTGCTGGGCGCATTGGGTTTCTTTATTATCGCCATTCTGGCGTCACGCAATATTCACGCCGCCGTGCTGATTTCGATGATCGTCACCACGGCGATTGGCTGGATGCTGGGCGACGTTAAGTTTGTTGGCGTATTCTCTGCGCCCCCTTCCATCACCTCGGTGGTCGGTCAGGTCGATATTAAAGGTGCATTTAATGTTGGCATGGCCGGCATTATCTTCTCTTTTATGCTGGTCAATCTGTTTGACTCGTCCGGTACGCTCATTGGTGTTACCGATAAAGCCGGAATCGCCGATGAAAAGGGTACTTTTCCACGGATGAAGCAGGCGCTGTATGTCGACAGTATAAGCTCTGTGACCGGCGCGCTGGCGGGCACCTCGTCCGTTACGGCCTATATTGAAAGTACCTCTGGCGTCGCCGTAGGCGGTCGTACCGGCCTGATGGCAGTGGTTACCGGTCTTCTGTTCCTGCTGGTGACGTTTTTGTCGCCGCTGGCGGCCATGGTTCCGGCTTATGCCGCAGCAGGCGCGCTGATCTACGTTGGCGTACTGATGACGGCCAGCCTGTCTCGGGTGAAATGGGACGATCTGACGGAAGCCGTCCCTGCGTTCGTTACGGCAGCAATGATGCCCTTTAGCTTCTCAATCACCGAAGGCATCGCGCTGGGCTTTATTGCTTACTGTGTGATGAAGCTGGGCACGGGGCGCTGGCGTGAAATCAGTCCCTGCGTGGTGATCGTCGCATTACTGTTTGTGCTTAAAATCGCGTTTATCGACGGACACTAAGCGGCGATAAACGACTTTGCGCGTGCTGGCGACTGGCCTCAGCGGTCAGGATAAGGCCAGCGCGCGTCCATTCAGCGTCGTCAGACGTATCATCTGCGTACCGGCATCCGGCTTGTCCAGGGTGATATCACGCAGTTCAGACCACTGGCCGTCGCCGGTTATTTCCCATAAGTGCAAGTGCCGTATCTGAGGTGATAAAGCACAGGACCACACCAGCGTGGGCTCGGCATCACACAGAATTTGCAGATCGGTATGAAGCGTTGAACGCAGGCGTCCGGCGCCGGGTAACAGCTGGAGCGACGTCAGTCCTGTTTCATCTCCCCCCTGGAGTTTCATCACGCTGCGACGTAGCGTCCAAATCTGCGTCACCGCCTCAGGCACGTCTTGCTGGGCATTAATCCAGGTGATTTCTCCCGAACTTAAGCCCTGCATCATCTGCTCCTGCGTCTGACGACTGTGCGCCCGCACGATATCAATCTCCAGCCCAACCTGACTGCGCTCTTCAGCCAGCAGTACGCCAACGGTATTCCCTGCGTAGGCAATATTAAAGTCCGGGAGATCGGGGTCCACGAAGGCCGGGCGGCCGTTATGGCAGTTAACTATCGGAGGAAGATGATGAAGGCCATAAACGCGTTGCATGAGCTGCTTCAATATAATGCGCGCCGCCAGAAAGCGCTCGCGACGTTTATCCGCCACGTGTCGCACGCTGTCGATAACGTCCTGCGTCATTGTCATGTCAACGAGCCGTTGGCCGGGGTTGCCTGCCCAACGAACAAAATGACCAGCCATCTGTCGCTCCATGAGAATGGTCAGATAATCATCAGCAGGATTATAAGCGCTTTCTCTGGCTGCCGCATTCGGCATACCGTAAACCCTTCGCTTTTCAGAAAAGCATCAGGCTGACACCCGCACGGCAGGCAGCATAAACCGTCAGGGATGGGCGCTACGAAACGACCGCAACGCTCGTGGATATCAGACGAACTGGCACGCCTGCTCAAGGCTCAGACGGGGTAAACGGGGATGAAGCTTATCCGGGATGCCATAGCCCAAATTAATTAACAGATTGGCCTGCCAGGTGGTATCGGCAAAAAAGGCCTCGTTCACTTTTAACGGATCGAAACCCGACATCGGCCCGGCATCCAGCCCCAACGCGCGCGCTGCCAGAATAAAATATCCTGCCTGCAGGCTACTGTTACGAAAGGCCGTCTCTTTGACTAAATCCGGTGTGTTGGTAAACCAGTTACGCGCATCGGCATGTTGAAACAGCATCGTCAGGTGCTGATAAAATTCGCTGTCCCAGGCAATAATAACGGTGACCGGGGCATTCATGGTTTTCTCAAGGTTGCCTGACGCCAGCGCCGGTTTCAGCTTTTCTTTCCCCTCCGCTGAGGTGACAAAAACGAAGCGTCCCGGCGAGCAGTTTGCAGAAGTTGGGGCCAGGGCAACGAGCTGATAGAGTTGCTCCAGCAGGGCCGGGTCCACGGGTTTTTGCTGCCAGTGATTGTGAGTGCGGGCATGGTAAAAAAGGGTATTGAGCGCGTTATCATCAAGCGATGTAGTCATTATAACTCTCCAGGGAAGACATCCAGTATTCAACCTATACGGTGAGTTCAGGTTTTTGGATGCATTCCGGCCCGTCTTATCACGTTTTTTGACCGTCAATGCACAGCAAAAAACGCGGGGCAGAGCATCCTTAACAATAATAACCTACGCCACAATAACGAATAAGCAACACATTACGGTTTATCCCCTGAGCGGCGGCGTTCTGTTTTTGCCATGCCGCTGACGGGTTACGTGCTGTACATCATTTGCCGATACAGAAGCTCGAAAAAATGCGTCCCAGCAAATCGTCCGAGGTAAATTCACCGGTAATTTCGCTGAGCGCCTGCTGCGCAAGGCGCAACTCCTCTGCCAGCAACTCGCCTGCCCAGGCACCTAAGAGCTGAGATTTGCCCTGTTCCAGATGCGTCGCAGCACGCTCCAGTGCCTGCAGATGACGACGGCGTGCCAGGAAGCCACCTTCCATATTATCGGCAAAGCCCATGGTCTGTTTGAGATGGTCGCGCAATGTGTCCAGGCCTTCGCTGGTTCTGGCTGAAAGCCTGATAAGCGAATGACCATCGACTTCTGTCAGGCCCAGTGTTTCACCGGTGATGTCGGCTTTATTGCGCACCACGGTAATCGGCAACTGGGGCGGCAAGCGTGCGACAAAATCTGGCCAGATCTCAGCCGGTTCGGTTGCGTGAGTAGTGGTGCCATCGACCATAAACAGCACTCTGTCGGCCTGTTCGATTTCGTGCCAGGCGCGTTCAATACCAATACGCTCCACTTCATCGCTGGCTTCACGTAACCCGGCGGTATCAATGATATGCAACGGCATACCGTCAATATGAATGTGCTCACGCAGTACATCGCGCGTCGTACCGGCGATATCGGTCACGATGGCCGCCTCACGTCCGGCAAGCGCATTAAGCAGGCTGGATTTTCCGGCATTCGGCCGACCGGCAATGACAACCTTCATGCCTTCGCGCAACAGGCTGCCCTGTTTGGCTTCGGCACGCACGGCATCAAGATCGCTGATGACCTTATTCAGCTGCCCTTCGATTTTACCGTCAGACAGAAAATCGATCTCCTCATCGGGGAAATCAATCGCCGCCTCAACATAGATACGCAGATGAGTCAGTGCTTCCACCAGATGATTAATACGGACAGAGAATGCGCCCTGCAGTGAGTTGACCGCCGATCGTGCCGCCTGTTCTGAGCTGGCATCAATCAGATCGGCAATGGCTTCTGCCTGCGCTAAATCGAGTTTGTCGTTCAGAAAGGCACGCTCAGAGAATTCACCCGGTTGGGCAATGCGCAGACCCGGCAGCGCCACAATCCGTTTCAGCAGCAGATCCAGAATCACCGGGCCGCCGTGCCCCTGCAATTCCAGCACGTCTTCCCCGGTGAATGAGTGGGGGCCGGGAAACCATAGCGCGATCCCCTGATCCAACACGCTGCCGTCACTATCGTTAAACGATAAATAGTCGGCATAACGCGGTTTGGGCAGTTTACCCAATATCTGCTGCGCAACCTCGGCGGCTCGCGGACCGGAAATACGCAAAATGCCAACGCCGCCGCGTCCGGGCGGGGTTGCCTGAGCAACAATGGTATCGCTATGGCTCATAAATTCTCTCTCACTACAAAAAACAAAGGCGGTCGCTTTGACCGCCTGAGCATAACCGTTTTTATCGCGGGAGACCTCCCGCGACGGCTTTACGCTTTCTTCTTGTCGCGGCTGTGTAAGCCACGTTTTTCCAGCCCGCGATAAATCAGCTGCTGCTGGAGGATGGTCACCAGGTTACTGACGATGTAGTACAGCACCAGACCTGACGGGAACCACAGGAAGAACACGGTGAAAATCACAGGCATATACGTCATGATCTTCTGCTGCATCGGATCGGTCACGGTGGTCGGTGACATCTTCTGAATGAAGAACATGGTGATGCCCATCAGAATCGGCAGAATATAGTACGGATCCTGTGCTGACAGATCGTGGATCCATAAAATGAACGGCGCATGACGCAGTTCTACCGAGCCGGACAGCATGTAGTACAAGGCAAGGAAGATAGGCATCTGAATCACCAGCGGCAAACAGCCACCCAGCGGATTCACTTTTTCTGCTTTATACAGCGCCATCATTTCCTGGCTCTGCTTCTGCTTATCGTCACCTAAACGCTCACGCATCGCCTGAATCTTCGGCTGCAGCATGCGCATTTTCGCCATCGAGGTGTACTGCGCTTTGGTCAGCGGGTACATGATGCCACGCACGATGAACGTGATGATGATGATGGAGAAGCCCCAGTTACCGATAAAGCTGTGAATGAACTTCAACAGTTTAAACAGTGGCTGAGAGATAAACCATAACCAACCGTAGTCAACCGTCAGGTCAAGGTGAGGCGCAATGGCAGCCATCTTGTCCTGAATTTCCGGGCCAACCCACAGCGTGGCATCCAGCGTCTGTTGTGCACCCGGCGCAACGGTTACCGGCGCGGATTTATAGCCGATGGCGGCAACGCCATTACCCAGATTACTGGTGTAAAGCGTATTCGCGCCCTGGGTGCGCGGCACCCATGCGGTGGCAAAATACTGCTGCAACATCGCTACCCAACCATTGCTGGTATTGGTATTGAGGTTTTCGTTATCCGCGATGGTATCGAACTTAATCTTTTCGTATTTCGATTCGCTGGTGGAGTAAGCCGTACCGCGGAAGGTGTGCAACGCAAAGTTGTTGCTGCCGGTATCACGGTGTTTAGGCAAATCGATGGTCTGCTTTAACTGGCCAAACATCGACAACTCCAGCGGCTGCTGGCTGGTATTGTTGATGTTGTAGTCAACATTAACCGCATAGTCGCCACGCTTGAACACGAATGTCTTGGTATAGACAACGCCGTTTTCAGCGGTGAACGTCATCGGCACACGCAGTTCGCTCTGACCGTCAGCCAGTTCGAAATGGTCCTGGGCGGTGTTATACAGCGGACGCGCACCATTGTTAGGATTATCCGGACCATTACGACCCGTTAAGCCACTTTGCGCCTGGTAAACAAACGACGGTGTGGTTTCCAGCAGCTCGAACGGCTTATCAGAACCCAGCTTATCTGGGTAAGTCAGCAGTTGTGCCTGGTCAACATCGCCACCGCGGGTGTTGATAGTTAATGACAGGACATCAGTCTTAACGGTGATCGTTTTACCCTGGCCGCTGGCCGGTACACCCTGGCCTGCAGCATCACCGGCTGCACTGTTTGTGTTCTGCGTGGTCTGGGTCTGCAAAGGCTTCGGAGCATGGTCCGTCTGCCAGGCTTGCCAGATCATGAAAGACACGAACAGAAAAGCGATGAGAAAGAGATTGCGTTGCGAATCCATCGTTAATGTTCTCTGGTATCAAAGGTTTTTGGCGGCACAGGATCGTCACCACCCGGGTTCAAAGGGTGGCATTTTAATACGCGTTTTAAAGTCAACCAACTGCCTTTTATCACGCCAAACCTGCGTAAGGCCTCAATTCCGTATTGAGAGCAGGTCGGATGAAACCGACAGTGTGGCCCCAGTAATGGACTGATGCCGCGTTGATAAACGCGTATCAGGACGATCAGGAACCGCGCGCCAGGCGACAGTGACGACGCCATAATTTCTCCAACGCTTCCGCCAACATACGGTTATCGAGATCGGCAACACCCTTCTTCGCAACCACCACAAAGTCCATCGACGGTAATTCATGCTGACGCAGACGAAAGCTTTCGCGGGTCAATCGCTTGATCCGGTTGCGTTCGTGGGCGCGTTTCACATGTTTTTTCGCGACAGTAAGACCGATGCGGGGATACCCCAGCGCGTTGAGGCGGCCGAGAATAGTAATTTGCGGCGTGCCAGCCCGTTGTGGCTGCTGAAAGACGAAAGTGAAATGAGTGGGAGTTAACAAACGTAACTCCCTGGGAAATGCGAGCTTACCCACCAGGGTTAGCTTTATTACTTAGAAACGGTCAGACGAGAGCGGCCTTTAGCACGACGACGTGCCAGAACCTGACGACCATTTTTAGTTGCCATACGAGCACGGAAGCCGTGTGAACGGTTGCGCTTCAGTACGGACGGTTGAAAAGTGCGTTTCATGGCGATTTCTACCTAAACTTGAAAATTTTCACTGGGTGACGCGTTTCCGGACCAAAAAACAGACCGACGCCTCAATGTGTCTTTAATAAAGAGGCGGGATTGTAATAATTGTACAGTCCCGAGTCAATTTACTTCGCTTGTCGCGGTACCAGAAACCCGGATTACAGCCCGCTGAGTCCGGGCATTGAGCATGACGCGACAACGCCGGGGGAAGAATTATACGGGGTCTGTGTTAAAGCGCAAGGATCGCGCAGGATCTTATTGCGATCAAATGGGCGCGTTAGTAAGCAAAAACGAGAGCTCGTCCGAAAAATTGAATCATTCAGCGCGATCCCAGGTGGTTTTTTCTACCACAAGCGTAAACTTTCTTCCGCGTTCATGTCCTGTGGATAAAAAGGATAAAAACTGTGTAGAAAGGGAAGATCTCTGTCGCGCTTTGCGCTATGATCCGCCCTTCCTCTGACGATCCTCCAATGATTGCAGGATGGAAAACCGCTGATAGCGGTCGCAGGCGCTTTCTTTCGTCTGTGTCAAAAATGAACGTTTCTTAGATTAGCGCCTACTTTTCTTATCGAATTTGTACGAGTGGAGTCCGCCGTGTCACTTACGCTTTGGCAACAGTGTCTTGCCCGTTTGCAGGATGAGCTTCCTGCCACCGAATTCAGCATGTGGATCCGTCCACTTCAGGCTGAATTAAACGACAATACGCTTGCCTTATATGCTCCTAACCGCTTCGTACTCGACTGGGTTCGGGATAAATACCTTAATAGCATCAATGCATTGCTGAATGAATTCTGCGGTGTCAACGTACCGTTGTTGCGTTTTGAGGTGGGCACGCGCCCGGTTCAACAAGCCGCAGCGGTCAATCAGCCTGTCATGGCCAGCGTCAGCGCTCCGGCTGCACCCGTTCAAAACCGCCCGGCGCCTGCGCAGATTATGCGCCCAAGCTGGGATAATGTGCCTGCGCCAGCGGATGTGACTTATCGTTCTAACGTCAATAATCGCCATAACTTCGATAACTTTGTCGAAGGTAAATCGAACCAGCTGGCACGCGCGGCGGCACGCCAGGTGGCTGACAATCCTGGCGGGGCCTATAACCCACTGTTTCTCTATGGCGGTACGGGCCTGGGTAAAACCCACCTGTTGCATGCGGTAGGTAACGGCATTATTGCGCGTAAACCCAATGCCAAAGTGGTTTACATGCACTCCGAGCGCTTTGTGCAGGACATGGTTAAAGCGCTGCAAAATAATGCTATCGAAGAGTTTAAGCGCTACTACCGTTCGGTTGACGCGCTGCTGATCGATGACATTCAGTTCTTTGCCAACAAAGAGCGTTCTCAAGAAGAGTTTTTCCATACCTTTAATGCCCTGTTAGAAGGCAATCAGCAGATCATCCTGACCTCGGATCGTTATCCTAAAGAGATCAACGGCGTCGAAGATCGTCTGAAGTCACGCTTTGGCTGGGGCTTAACGGTAGCGATCGAACCGCCAGAACTGGAAACCCGCGTCGCGATCCTGATGAAAAAGGCGGATGAAAACGATATCCGCCTGCCGGGCGAAGTAGCCTTCTTTATTGCCAAGCGTTTACGTTCCAACGTGCGCGAGCTGGAAGGGGCACTGAACCGGGTCATCGCCAACGCCAATTTTACCGGCCGGGCGATTACGATCGATTTCGTTCGCGAAGCGCTGCGGGATCTCCTGGCGTTGCAAGAGAAGCTGGTCACTATTGATAATATTCAGAAGACCGTTGCTGAGTACTACAAAATTAAAGTCGCAGACCTGCTCTCTAAGCGCCGTTCGCGCTCGGTAGCACGTCCGCGTCAAATGGCGATGGCGATGGCTAAAGAGCTGACCAACCACAGTTTGCCGGAAATCGGCGACGCTTTTGGTGGTCGCGACCATACCACGGTGCTTCACGCTTGCCGTAAGATTGAGCAGTTGCGTGAAGAAAGCCACGACATCAAAGAAGATTTCTCAAATCTCATCAGAACATTATCTTCGTGACGCTATGAAATTTATTGTTGAACGTGAACAGTTGCTAAAGCCGCTGCAGCAAGTCAGTGGTCCATTAGGTGGTCGCCCGACGCTGCCAATCCTCGGCAACCTGCTGATGCAGGTTAATGAAGGCTCTTTGTTGCTGACCGGCACCGATTTAGAAATGGAAATGGTCGCACGGGTTGCGCTAACCCAGGCGCACGAGACCGGCGCGACGACCGTTCCGGCACGCAAATTCCTGGATATTTGCCGTGGCCTGCCGGAAGGCGCGGAGATAAACGTAACGCTGGAAGGCGAGCGCATGTTAGTGCGCTCTGGCCGTAGCCGCTTTTCGCTCTCTACGCTGCCCGCCAGCGATTTCCCCAATCTGGATGACTGGCAGAACGAAGTTGAATTCACGCTGCCTCAGGCCACGCTAAAACGCCTGATCGAAGCCACCCAGTTCTCTATGGCCCACCAGGATGTACGTTATTACCTGAACGGCATGATGTTTGAGACGGAAGGCGAAGAGCTGCGTACGGTTGCTACCGACGGACACCGTCTGGCGGTCTGCTCAATGCCCATTGGCCAGGCGCTGCCAAGCCATTCAGTGATTGTGCCGCGTAAAGGGGTCATCGAGCTGTTACGCCTGCTGGACGGCGGCGATACGCCGCTTCAGGTGCAGATTGGCAGCAGTAATATCCGCGCGCACGTTGGCGACTATATTTTTACCTCCAAGCTGGTAGATGGTCGTTTCCCTGATTATCGTCGGGTATTGCCTAAGAACCCGGATAAAGCCCTGGAAGCAGGCTGCGATCTGCTGAAACAGGCTTTTGCCCGTGCGGCGATTCTCTCTAATGAGAAATTTCGCGGCGTTCGGCTGCATATCACCGAAAATCAGCTGAAAATTACCGCCAATAATCCTGAGCAGGAAGAAGCGGAAGAGATGCTGGATGTCAGCTATAACGGCAGCGAACTCGAAATTGGCTTCAACGTCAGTTACGTACTGGATGTGCTGAATGCCCTTAAGTGCGAGAATGTGCGTCTGTTGCTGACGGATTCGGTATCAAGCGTGCAGATCGAAGATGTGGTAAGTCCGGCAGCGGCCTATGTCGTCATGCCAATGCGTTTGTAGAACACGGGCTCATCGGTTCGCTATTTTCATCCGTTCAGTGCGCCTCTCTGGTTACATACGTTGTATGCGCCAGGCGCGCTGAGCGTGTGAAAACAAGCAGAACCGCTAACGTCCGGAACCACTGAGATTTGATAAACCTCATTTGCCCTTCACGCTGGATTGATTCATGGCTTTAACCCGCCTGCTGATAAAAGATTTTCGTAATATTGAACAGGCCGACTTAGCGTTAGCGCCAGGGTTTAATTTTCTGGTGGGTGCGAATGGTAGCGGTAAAACCAGCGTGCTTGAGGCGATTTATACACTGGGACACGGCCGTGCTTTCCGCAGTTTACAGGCGGGCCGGGTGATTCGTCACGATCAGGCAGCGTTTGTGCTGCATGGTCGGCTGGAAGGTCAGGAACGCGAGCTCTCGGTGGGGCTGAGTAAAAACCGGGCCGGAGAAAGCAAAGTCCGCATTGATGGCAGCGATGGTCACAAAGTCGCTGAGCTGGCGCAGCTGTTGCCGATGCAGTTAATTACGCCAGAAGGTTTTACTCTACTAAACGGTGGCCCCAAATATCGCAGAGCCTATGTGGACTGGGGCTGTTTTCATAATACGCCAGGCTTTTTTAATGCCTGGAGCAACCTCCGCCGCCTGCTTAAGCAACGCAATGCGGCGTTGCGTCAGGTCACGCGCTACAGCCAGATTCGCCCCTGGGATCAGGAACTGGTCCCGCTGGCCGAGCAGATCAGCCAGTGGCGCGCTGAATACAGCGCGGCCATCTCAGCCGAAATTGTCACCACCTGTGGACAGTTCTTACCCGAATTTGATCTGCGTTTTTCGTTCCAGCGTGGCTGGGACAAAGAAAGCGATTACGGCGAGCTGCTTGAACGCAACTTCGAACGCGATCGTGCCCTGACTTATACCGCCAGCGGCCCGCACAAAGCGGATTTCCGTATTCGTGCCGAAGGTACGCCGGTGGAAGATTTACTCTCACGCGGTCAGCTTAAGCTACTGATGTGTGCATTGCGTCTGGCGCAGGGCGAGTTCCTGACCCGCCAGAGCGGACGCCGTTGTGTTTACCTCATTGATGACTTTGCTTCTGAACTGGATGACAGCCGTCGTCGCCTGCTGGCGCAACGACTGAAAGCTACCCAGGCACAGGTCTTTGTCAGCGCCATCTCTTCGGAGCATGTAATCGACATGACTGACGAAAAGGGCAAGATGTTCCGCGTGGAACAGGGTAAAATAGCGGTTCAACCTAAAGATTAAATGAGCGAGAAACGTTGATGTCGAATTCTTATGACTCTTCAAGTATCAAAGTCCTGAAAGGGCTTGATGCGGTACGCAAACGCCCGGGCATGTACATCGGCGATACCGATGACGGAACCGGTCTGCATCACATGGTATTCGAGGTCGTGGATAACGCAATCGACGAAGCGCTCGCCGGTCACTGTAAAGATATCGTCGTCACCATCCATGCGGATAACTCTGTCTCCGTACAGGATGACGGACGTGGTATCCCAACCGGCATCCACGAAGAAGAAGGTGTGTCGGCAGCGGAAGTCATCATGACCGTCCTGCACGCCGGTGGTAAGTTTGATGACAACTCTTATAAAGTGTCTGGCGGCCTGCACGGCGTGGGTGTTTCCGTTGTTAACGCCCTGTCGCAGAAGCTGGAGCTGACCATTCGTCGCGAAGGCAAAGTGCATCAGCAGATCTATGTGCACGGGGTGCCTCAAGCGCCACTGGCGGCCACTGGCGATACCGACGCAACCGGTACCCGCATCCGTTTCTGGCCAAGTCATGACACCTTTACCAACGTTACCGATTTCGAATACGACATTCTGGCGAAACGCCTGCGTGAACTGTCCTTCCTGAACTCTGGCGTGTCGATCCGTCTGGAAGACAAGCGTGATGCAAGAAATGACCACTTCCACTATGAAGGCGGCATTCGTGCTTTTGTTGAGTATCTGAATAAGAACAAAACGCCTATTCACCCCACCGTATTCTATTTCTCGACCGAGAAAGATGGCATTGGCGTAGAAGTGGCACTGCAGTGGAATGACGGCTTCCAGGAAAACATTTACTGCTTTACCAACAATATTCCACAGCGCGACGGCGGTACGCACCTTGCCGGTTTCCGCGCGGCGATGACGCGCACCCTGAATGCCTATATGGATAAAGAGGGTTACAGCAAGAAAGCCAAAGTCAGCGCAACCGGTGACGATGCGCGTGAAGGGCTGATTGCAGTGGTTTCGGTAAAAGTACCGGATCCGAAATTCTCTTCACAGACCAAAGACAAACTGGTTTCTTCAGAAGTGAAATCGGCCGTTGAACAGCAGATGAACGAACTGCTGGCTGAATATCTGCTGGAAAATCCGGGCGATGCAAAAATCGTTGTCGGCAAAATTATTGATGCTGCACGCGCCCGTGAAGCTGCACGTCGTGCCCGTGAGATGACCCGCCGTAAAGGCGCGCTGGATCTGGCTGGCCTGCCAGGCAAACTGGCGGATTGTCAGGAGCGCGATCCGGCGCTGTCAGAAATCTACCTGGTGGAGGGTGATTCCGCAGGCGGTTCTGCCAAGCAAGGCCGTAACCGTAAGAATCAGGCCATCCTGCCGCTTAAAGGTAAGATCCTGAACGTCGAGAAGGCGCGCTTCGATAAGATGCTGGCTTCTCAGGAAGTGGCAACGCTGATTACCGCGCTCGGCTGCGGCATCGGTCGCGATGAATATAATCCAGATAAACTGCGTTATCACAGCATCATCATCATGACCGATGCGGACGTCGACGGCTCACACATTCGTACGCTGCTGTTGACCTTCTTCTATCGCCAGATGCCAGAAATTATCGAGCGTGGCCACGTTTATATCGCGCAGCCGCCGCTGTACAAGGTGAAAAAAGGCAAGCAGGAGCAGTACATCAAGGACGATGAGGCAATGCTTCAGTACCAGATTGCTATTGCCCTTGACGGTACCTCGCTGCACACCACCGCCAGCGCACCGGCGTTAGGCGGCGAACCACTGGAAACGCTGGTGGCTGAATTCAACAGCACCCAGAAGATGATCAAACGTATGGAGCGCCGTTATCCGGTCGCCATGCTGCGTGCGCTGATTTATCACGATACCCTGAGCGATATCAGCAACGAAGCGCAAGTGACCCTGTGGATCAACGGCCTGGTTAGCTACCTGACCGAACGCGAAGCGCACGGCAGCACCTATCTGGCACAGGTTCGTGAAAACCGTGAGCAGAGCGTCTTTGAGCCAGTTTTACGCGTCCGTACGCATGGCGTGGATACCGACTATCCTCTGGATGCCGAGTTCCTGCAGGGTGCAGAATACCGCAAGATTTGCACTCTGGGCGGCAAACTGCGCGGTTTGCTGGAAGAAGATGCCTATATCGAACGCGGCGAACGCCGTCAGCCTGTCAGCAGTTTTGAACAGGCGATTGACTGGCTGGAGAAAGAGTCGCGTCGCGGTCTGTCGGTCCAGCGCTATAAAGGTCTGGGCGAGATGAACCCGGAGCAGCTGTGGGAAACGACCATGGACCCGGACAGCCGCCGTATGTTACGCGTGACCATCAAAGATGCGATTGCTGCCGATCAGCTGTTCACCACACTGATGGGCGACGCGGTTGAACCACGCCGCGCCTTCATCGAAGAGAATGCGCTGAAAGCCGCAAATATTGATATCTAATCGCCCTGCGATGAGCAAAACCCTTCCTCTGGAAGGGTTTTTTTTTGCCTGATACCGCTGCCCGATTTGCGCATCGCCAGACGGGCGGTGGCCAGATTATGGTGTAAGCGTGCGATAAAGCGCCGACGAACTGGTCAATATGCGCTGAATCGCGCTAGCATTGCAGCAAACCTGACACAACGAGGATGCTATGGCTATAAAACTGATCGCAATTGATATGGATGGCACGCTGCTGAATCCGCAGCATGAGATCACGCCAGGGGTAAAAACAGCGCTGAACCGCGCCCGGGAAAAGGGTGTTTCCATTGTGTTAGCGACCGGCAGGCCTTTCGTTGGCATTGAACGTTATCTGATGGAGCTGGATCTGCAAACCAGCGGACAGTTCTGCATCAGCAATAATGGTGCCCTGGTTCACCGGGCCGAAGATGGCGAGGTGGTCGCGGATGTGACGCTGGGTTATGACGATTATCTGTATGTCGAGAAGCTGGCTCGGGAACTGGGCGTGCATTTTCAAGCCTTTGATAAGTCGCATCTTTACACGCCAAACAAAGACATCAGCGAATTCACTATTCACGAATCCAGCCTGACCGGTATTCCGGTACGCTATCGCGCCGTGGAAGAGATGGACCCGACCACTCGCTTCCCGAAACTGATGATGATTGATAAGCCCGCCCTGCTCGATGCGGCGATTGCAAAGTTACCTCAACATGCACATCAAACTTACACCATCCTGAAGAGTGCGCCCTATTACCTGGAGATCCTCGATCGCCGGGTGAATAAAGGCTACGGTGTAAAAATGCTGGCTGAAAAACTGGGACTTAAAGCGGAAGAAGTGATGGCGATAGGCGATCAGGAAAACGATCTGGCCATGATTGAATACGCAGGCACCGGTGTGGCAATGGGCAATGCCATTGAATCGGTTAAGCAGATTGCGCAGTTCGTCACCAAAACCAACAGGGAAGATGGTGTTGCGCACGCGATTGAAAAATGGGTGCTTTAGCCTGTTCTGACGCAGGGTGAGGCCGCCGTTGATTGCCTCTTATGAGGCTGTTTCATCCATAAATACACGCGCGTAATTTGCCGCCCCCTGTTCACTGGATTTTGCTATGTCTGAAAAACAGATCACCTTTGCATCGCGCCACCATCAGTTGACGAACATCAACGTCTGGACCGCTGACAGCCAGTGGCTGGCATTTGATGTGCGGCCTTCCGGCGCTTCTTTTACCAGCCAGACCATTGAGCGCGTGAATGTGAACACGGGCGAAGTGGAGGTGGTATATCAGGCAAAGGATGACGCGCACGTTGGCGTCGTCACCGTAAGTCCGACATTGCCCCCACGTTACGTTTGTATCCATGGGCCTGAGCATCCTGACGAAAGCTGGCATTACGATTTTCATCATCGGCGCGGCGTGATCGTGGCAGAGGGCCAGGCCGAAAACCTGGATGCATGCGATATCACGCCGCCCTTCACGCCAGGTGCCCTGCGTGGCGGCTCCCACGTGCATGTTTTTAGCCCGGATGGCACACGCATTAGCTTCACCTATAACGATCACGTAATGCACGAACGGGATCAGCGTCTTGACCTGCGTAATGTCGGAATCGCCGTACCACTGCGATCGGTTAAGCCAGAAAAGCAGCACCCGCGCGAATACGATGGCAGCCATTTTTGCGTGTTAATTAGTGAAACAACCGCCAGTCCGCAGCCGGGTAGCGACCACATCAACCGGGCATATGAAGAGTGCTGGATTGGCAACCAGGGCTATCAAAAACCTGACGGTAGCTGGCAACGCTGGGCCATCGCCTTTATCGGTGACACCCTTTCCGCTACAGGGGAAAAGTGTCCCGAAGTGTTTGTCGTCGATCTGCCTGAATCGCTGGAAGCGTATGCAATGCCGGGAGGTTTACCGCTGGAAGGTGATAACGATCATCTACCTGCGCCGCCGGCTGGCGTTCGGCAACGCCGCATAACGACGACTCAAGGACTGGCGTTACAACCTCGCCACTGGCTGCGAAGTTCGCCAGATGGCAGTGCGATAGCGTTTTTAATGGCAGACAGCCAGCAGGTGATCCAGCTTTGGCACGTGTCGCCTAACGGCGGCAAACCCCGTCAGGTAACCCGCCTGCCCAGCAGCATCCAGTCGGCGTTTAGCTGGCGGCCCTGTGGCGAAGCCATTGCCTTTATCTGCGATAACAGCGTTATGCTTTGCCGCGTGGCAACCGGTGAGTGTCAACGCTTAACGGTACGACGTCGTGAGGCACCGTCCGGTGAGGCCGTGGTCTGGTCACCAGACGGAAAGCAGATTGCTTTTATGCGTGAAAAAGAGGGCTGGCGGCAACTGTTTACCGTTGCGGTTGCATAGCGGGCATGGGTTGAGCATGGGACAGGTTTTCCTCGGTGTGCGCCAGCTTTTCGCTCTGCAGCACCCGGGCGCGCGGTGAATCCAGACGTTGGTCGCTATCGCTACGATAATAATCCCAGGGTAACAACAGCGTATCCATTACCGCAGAAAAAGGCAGGTCAACCAGCGCCAGCGGCTTAAGCGCCCAACTGGCATTGCTGTCGGTAAGGATATCAGCGCTGGCGCGCGTGCCCGGATAATAGCCCTGGCTTGCTCCGGTATGCGTCATCACACTGGAACATCCACTTGAAACGACCGCGCAGCACATCACGCCTGCCAGCGGTAACCTTTTCATCATTTTCATATCGTCATCCCTTCAGTCCTGGCAACACCTGACTGAGTTGGCTCGCCAGAATACCTTATCACCCGCTAGTGAAGTCCGTTCTGGTCCGGCTATGTACCCCTGAGTGTATGTCATTTCACCGATTTGGCGAAAAAAATACGTACGGCACCTTGAAAGCATGTTACCTGCACCCATTTTTATAGCAGGCCGTTAAGGTTGCCGCCGTAAGGGGCAATGCGGTACGACACAACCTGTCCACTGCTGGAAGGTTGCCAAAACTTGCTGACATTCAGGAGTATTTTTATGCGTAACTTTGATCTGTCTCCACTTTATCGCTCTGCTATCGGTTTTGATCGTTTGTTCAACCTGCTTGAGTCCAATCAAAATCAGAGCAACGGGGGTTATCCTCCTTATAATGTCGAACTGGTTGATGAAAACCATTATCGCATTACCATCGCGGTGGCCGGTTTTGCCCAGAGTGAACTTGATATTACTGCCCACGATAACGTGCTGATCGTGCGTGGTGCCCATCCAGAAGAGCAGACTGAACGTAAGTATCTCTATCAGGGCATCGCCGAGCGTAATTTCGAGCGCAAATTCCAGCTGGCTGACCATATCGTCGTGCGTGATGCGCGTCTGGAAAATGGGTTATTGAGCATCGATCTTGAGCGTCTGGTGCCTGAAGAAGCAAAACCACGCCGGATTGAAATTCTGAAATAAAACGGCCGTAACGGCTGAGTCATTCTGGAGAACGGCCACAGCATTGCTGCTGTGGCCGTTTTTTTATGGATGACATTGGCAATAAAGACGTTTTGCAGCCCTGCCTCGTTGAAGCGTGTATCAGGGCGATGCGGCGACTGACGCGGGAACGGGCAAAGCGAAGCATAATGAGGCATCAGGTTTGCAATAGCCTCATGGAGCACGTTGCAGTGGCGTTAAAATCAGTGCTGAATCTGTGCCAGCTCTTCTTCGCTCAGGCCCGTCATTTTCATTACGGTAGAGAGATCGAGACCATTCTGCAGCATGGTTCGCGCGACTTCGCGTTTACCTTCATTGCGGCCTTCCTGTCGTCCGAGCTGAATCCCTCGCTCAATGCCTTTCTGAATGCCTTTCTGAATGCCTTTTTGTTCAAGCTGCTGTGCGATAGTCATTAGCGCGTCTCCGTGTTGCGGTACCCGCCGGGCGAGTTCCTGAATAAAAGCCTCGACGGCCAGGGTTTCCCCCGCCTGCATAATATAATGTACTAAGGATACGACCTGTGATGATGAAAGATAACCGGACAGCAGCACAGGGACAAGTCTGTCCATCAGATCGGCGAGATCGCGCTGATGGATGTGCTTTTGCAGCAGGGTCAGTGCGGCCATACTGCGATGGCCCGCGATTTCATCATCAGGTATAACCGTGATATCAACCAGGGGAAAACATGTACTGTACAGTTTGCTGGCCAGCGCCGGCTGGATAAATTCATCCAGCCAGCAGGTGGAATAAGGATAGGGCCGGCGTTTACCCATATAAAACAGCACCGGTATAACCAGCGGCAGCTTTTTATGACCGGCGTCGAGATGGCGCTGCATCGCCGCAACCGCATAGCGCAGAAGCCGGAACGCCATATGTTTATCGGGTGAAGACTGGTGCTCAATCAGCACATGAATATATCCCTCACCGCATGCGGTTTTCAGGCTATAAAGCACATCGCTGAAATACTGACGCAGATCCGCTTCGACAAAGGAACCTGACTCCAGCTTTAAGGTACTCAGATCACAAATAGCATGCAGCTCGTCAGGAAGATGAAGATTCATGAAATCGCGCGCAATCTCAGGCTGGGTTAAAAACTGGCGGAAAGTCGCATCGTGTGGTGTTGGCGTTGAGTTTTTCTTCTTCATGGCATCGGGCCTGAATGATAAGAATCAGCGTTTCTCAGCCCGGGAATAACGCAAAAGGTTGAGAGCGTCGTGCGATGTATCTGGTCTTTTATCTTGCCAGGGAGGGTGATACTTTCATGCAGAAGGCGAGGTGTCCAGGTTAACGCTCTTTTATGAGCAATGGGTTCCATATTAGCGCTTGCCAATCGGGTTCTACTAAAAAAGACCAGCGCCGCCATGATTTTAAAAAAGCAGATACATCACAAAAAATTCCATGATGAATAATACTTAGATAACTTAATCTATATTTTCATGTAAATCATGTGTATGTAATAACAACTTATTCAGAAGTTGATCATAAGAATTAATTTTTTGAAAAAATTATACTGTTTAATTCCCATAGGCTCATACAGGATCACGTTTAGCCTGATCAATCATGTTGACGAAAAACGCTTATTGCTAAAGGCTACCAAAAGGACAGGTTAGATTATTATCGAATACGACACTGCATTAAACGTCCTTTCCGACATACGTGGAGTCTCTTTATGGCAATAACCCGACGCTTTATTTTACAAGCCGGAGGTGCACTAAGTGCGCTTACCGTTTTTAACGCCCTCAGCAACACGCCTTTTAGCTCAGGGGAAAAACAACCTGTGTTGAACGTCCCCGTAGGCAGCGTGGACTGCCATATGCACCTTTATGACGATAAATATCCTGCTGCACCCGGTGCAAGCTTACAACACGCCAATGCATCGCTTGCCGATTACTCCTCGTTGCAAGCCCGCCTGGGACTTCACCGCATGGTCATTGTCACGCCTTCAACCTACGGCACAGATAACCGGCTGTTGATGGAGGGCCTTAAGCAGAGTGCAGGCCGCGCAAGGGGCGTGGCCGTTATCGATACGTCAGTGAGTGATGCAGAGCTACAAGAAATGGATCGGCATGGCGTACGTGGTATTCGTTTTAATCTGAGCAGAGGAGGAACATCTCTGGATAATCTGGAGCCTCTTGCTTCCCGAATAGCACAGTGGGGATGGCATATTCAGGTCGTTGCGCCCGGCGAAAAACTGGCTGAGCTGGAATCGCGCCTGGCGGCGCTGCCCACAAAACTGGTTATCGATCATATGGGGCATATTCCGCAACCAGAGGGAATCACATCTCCTTGTTTCCAGACAGTAACCCGTCTCCTTGAAGCAGGTAACACCTGGGTAAAACTGTCTGGGCCATACATCAAGTCCCGCGTCGGCTCACCGGGCTATGAGGACGTGGGTCAGGTCGCCGCGGAACTGGTAAGGATTCGGCCTAACCGCCTGTTGTGGGGAAGTGACTGGCCACATCCTACAAAAGAAGAACACGATAAGCCCGATGATGCCGCCATACTCGATTTACTGGCGCGATGGGCACCCTCGTCCGCAGACAGGATGTTAATTCTGCGTGATAACCCATCTGAGCTCTACGGCTTTGATAACCGCGCCCTCGGATAAACATGCAGTAAAGGAGATGGTACGCTCATCAGATGCCTGCAATCTCAGCCGGATGATTTATGTTTGCGAACGCATAAACCATCGCTGCCTGATCATGCCACCAAACATATTCACCAGGAGCCCGACAATAATTACCGCTGCGCCCACAACCTGCTGGAGTGATAGCGTTTCCCCCAACAACAAGGCCGCACTGACGATCCCCACCACAGGCACCAGCAGAGACAACGGCGCAACGCGCCATGTTTCATAGCGGCTGAGCAAGGTACTCCAGATGCCGTAGCCCATAATGGTCGCGACAAACGCCAGATAAACGAGCGCCAGTATCGTTTGCAGGTTAATCTGCGTCAGACTACTCATTATCGCCGATTCACCGTCGAACAGCAGCGAACAGCCAATAAAAGGAAGAACCGGAACCAGGGCGCTCCAGACCACCAATGACATCACCGGTACGGGATAGTGACGCGTAATGATCTTATTGGTGATATTGCCCAGTCCCCAGGAGAACGCCGCCGCCAGCATCAGCATCATCGTCGTCAGCGTAATACCGGCTGCACTCTGGCCCGCCATTCCCGAGGTCGCCAACAAAAACATACCCAGAGTGGCGATAATAATACCCACGATATGATTCCAGCGGAGTTTCTCTGCCAGAAACAGCGCCCCGAGTAGCAACGTAAAGAACGCCTGTGCCTGAAGCACCAGCGAGGCCAGGCCTGCCGGCATGCCCAGCTTGATCGCCAAAAACAGAAACGCAAACTGCCCAAAACTGATGGTCATGCCGTACAGTAAAATCCAGCGCAGTGGTACGGCAGGACGACGCACCAGCAAAATGGCGGGAAAGGCGACCAGAGCAAAACGCAGTCCGGCCAGCAAGAAGGGCGGCATATTCTGCAGGCCCAGTTTGATCACCACAAAGTTCACGCCCCAGGCAACCACCACGCAAAGGGCCAACAGCATATCTTTTCCCGACACAGCACACTCCTTTTGCTCGTCTCAGGCCACAACAGCCATGAGCCCAACCGCGTTGACCGATAATGCAAAAATAGTCGTCTACTGCCCGGCAACACCAGGTTGAGGCAGCTTCACGTTAAAGCACAGGTTAGCCATGGGCACACGGCGGCCTTTTGTGATGATGCAGGCGCAAAATCAGCTGTCGCGCCAGGCGTTTTCCACTTCTTCTGCAAGGATCTGTACCGCTTTTTCAATATTTTCAGCATCCGGCACATAGTTCATACGCATGCACTGATGCGTGTGCGGCCAGTCATGTTCCAGCCCAGGGAAGAAAAAGTGTCCGGGTACCATCAGCACACCTCGCGCCTTAAGTCGTTGATACAGCAACTCCGTACTGATCGGCAAATCGCGAAACCACAGCCAGAGGAAAATTGCCCCTTCGGGTTTATGTATCAGGCAGCGATCCGCAGTTAAGTAACGACGAATAATGGCGATCGTCTGCCTAACCTTGTCCTGATAGAAAGGCTTGATCACCGCTTCAGACAGTCGCAGCAAATCGCCACGCTGGATCATTTCACAGGCGATGGCCGGGCCAATACTGCCCGGTGCCAGACTGATAATGCCGTTCATGTTACCAATCGCCGCAATGGTGCTTTCATCAGCGATGATAATGCCGCAGCGCGCGCCAGGCAGACCGAGCTTGGACAGACTCATGCAAAGAATGATATTGGGATTCCACAGAGGCCGGACATCGCTAAAAATAATGCCCGGAAACGGCACACCATAAGCATTGTCGATCAGTAGCGGAACCTCATGCTGCTGCGCCAGCGCATCCAACTGCAGCAGTTCATCATCAGTAATCACATTGCCGGTGGGATTCGTTGGGCGCGAGACACAAATCAGGCCGACGTCGTCATTCATAGGTAAATGTTCAAAGTCGACGTGATACTTGAACTGTCCTTCCGGCAACAACTCAATATTCGGTTTAGCCGAAATAAACAGGTCCTCATCCAGGCCCGCATCGGCATAACCCAGGTATTCTGGTGCCAGTGGGAACAGCACACGTTTTTTGCTGCCGTCACTGCGGCGGCCCGCAAACAGATTAAACAGATAGAAAAACGCGCTCTGGCTACCATTGGTCAGGGCGATATTCTGTGCAGTGATGGACCAGCCAAGCTGCTCGCGCAGCATCGCCGCCAGCGCATCCAGCAGCACCGCTTTACCGCGTGGGCCATCGTAATTGCACAGGGCCTCACTCAGCTTGCCCTCGTCATGCATATGCTGCAGCAACTGCTGAAAATAGTCGTTCATTGCCGGGATCTGCGCAGGATTGCCGCCGCCGAGCATGATAGTGCCAGGCGTACGTAAGCCTGCGCCCATGTCTTCCATCAGACGTGAGATGCCAGAATGCTGAGTAAATTTGTCGCCGAACTGAGAAAAGGCCATAACGGTTAAAAATTTGTAATAAAGAATGGGTGAACCACCATAACGCCCGCTCCCGGCGGGCGCAATGGAAAGCCGTAGGGATTACGTCAGCACATGCGGATTAACGCAGTTTTTTTCTACCTTGCCGTTCAGCGCTGCGATCAGATTTTCTACCGCATCCTGCATCATCCCGTATCGGGTTTCATGGGTTGCTGAACCAATGTGCGGCAGCGTCACCACATTCGGCAACGACAGCAGTGGCGAGTCAGTGGGTAAGGGCTCTTTCTCGAACACATCCAGTCCGGCGGCACGAATAGTACCGTCCTGCAGGGCGGCAATCAGCGCCTTTTCATCCACCACCGGGCCACGACCGGCATTGATCAGTATGGCATCAGGCTTCATCAGCTTTAACTGTTCCGCGCCAATCAAATGGTGGGTTTCTTCGGTCAGCGGCAGGCTGATGCAGACAAAGTCGCTCTGTTTTAGCAGCGTTTCCAATTCACAGCGTTGCGCCGCGAACTGTGATTCGGCCTGCTCATGCTGGCGGCGAGCCTGGTAGATAATTTTCATGCCAAAACCGAAATGCGCCCGCTGGGCCAGCGCCATTCCAATGCGGCCCATCCCAAGGATTCCCAAGGTTTTATGGTGCACATCGGTGCCAAAGCGATCCGGGCCAATGCCTTTTTGCCAGTTACCCGCCTTTACCCAGGCATCCAGTTCCGGAATGCGTCGTGCGCTGCTGAGGACCAGCGCCATAATGGTATCAGCGACTGTTTCTGTCAGCACCGTTGGCGTATGCATTAGCACCACGCCACGTTGATTTAGCGCATCTACATCAAAGTTGTCATAGCCCACAGAAACGCTGGAACAGGCCCGTAGCTTAGGCATTTTTGCCAGCAGCGCCTCATTGACTTTACCGCCCGAGCCTAATAATCCTTCGGCCTGTTGCAGCGCCTTTTCATGCTGCTGCTGGCTTTCTGGCGACAGATCGTCGATTTCGGTCACCGTGGCATGTTCTGCAAGGCGCGCACGCAGATCGTCAGGCAATTTTTTATAGAGAATGACGGCGGGTTTCATCAGATAGCTCCCTGTAAATGAATGACGGGCAACGCTAAGGTCGCCCGGAGAAGGTGCTAACGCTTACGCTTTCAGGCCGGTTTCGCCCCGTGAAGCGGCGGCGTCTTATTCTGTGCGGGTTTGACGATAAGCGTCAGTACCACTGACAGCAGTAACGCGCCACCCATAAAGATATAGGAGGCAGAAGGACTGCCGGTCGCACCATTCAGATAACCCACAATCCAGGAACCGATAAAGGAACCCAGCGCGCCCATACTGTTAATCAATGCCATTGCACCACCCGCGACATTACGCGGCAACATTTCCGGAATAATGGCAAAGAACGGTCCATATGGCGCGTACATCGCCGCCCCCGCAATCACCAGTAATGTATAGGATAGCCAGAAATTGCCGGAGCCGACCAGATACGAGCCCAGGAACGCCAGTGCACCAATCAGCAGCAGTGGCCAGACAAACAGCTTACGGTTTTGCGTTTTGTCTGAGGCCCAGGAAACCAGCACCATCGCAATGGTGGCCGCCAGATAAGGTACGGCTGACAGCCAGCCGGCTTCAACCATGCCCATTTGAGTGCCATTACGCAAAATTGAAGGCAACCACAGTACGAAACCGTAAACGCCAATGCTCCAGGCAAAATATTGCAAACAGAGAATGATGACATTGCGGTTGCGGAAGGCTTCGCCGTAGTTGCGTACCGCCTTAATACTTTCCTGCTCTTTTTGCAGCTCAGCCTGCAGCGCGGCTTTTTCTGCCTCGCTCATCCAGCGCGCCTGCGACGGTTTGTCCTGCACTAAGAACCACCAGGCCACGGCCCAGATAACCGCGGGAATGCCTTCAAAAATGAACATTTCCCGCCAGCCGAAGGCCTCGATTAAATAACCGGACACCACTGACATCCACAATACCGTGACCGGATTGCCCAGGATCAGAAAGGTATTGGCCCGCGAGCGTTCAGATTTAGTAAACCAGTTACTGATATAAATCAGCATGGCGGGCATCACAGCGGCTTCGACAACGCCAAGAACAAAACGAATGGCCGCCAGCATGGGAATGTTACTGACGATACCGGTCAGTGAAGCACAGCCGCCCCACAGAATCAGGCACCAGAAAATCAGTTTTTTTACACTGCGGCGTTCGGCATAAATTGCCCCGGGGATCTGGAAAAAGAAATATCCCAGAAAGAACAGGGCGCCCAGTAATGATGACATGCCTTTCGTGATGCCCAAATCGTCATTAATGCCCGCTGCCGACGCAAAACTAAAATTTGCCCGGTCGAGGTAGGCAAGGCTGTAAGTAATAAACACGATGGGCATGATGAACCACCAGCGTTTTGGCGCGATAGTCTGCGTTTTCATCGGAAACTCCTCTGTCTGTGTTTGCGGGCTGGGCTACGCATCGCCTAACTGCTGACGTGTCGGCAAACCTTCGCTATCGCCAATAACCTGAATCGCCAGTGAGCCTATTTTGTTACCCCGGCGAATCGCCTGTACCAGTGGCTTCCCTTCCAGCAACGCACTCACCACACCCACGGCAAAACCATCTCCCGCCCCCACAGTATCAACGACGTTATCGACTTTCATCGCCTCAACCTGGCCCTGCTCACCGCTGGCCGTTTTGTACCAGGCACCGTCACAACCGGTTTTAATGATGACCGCTTTCACGCCCTTATCGAGATAAAAATCGGCAATATCCTGCGGCTGACGATAGCCGGTTAAGATATAGCCCTCTTTTTCTCCAGGCAGTACCCAGTCCGCGTATTCCGCGAACAGATTGAGCTGCTTGCGCATTTCATCTTCGCTGCGCCACAACACAGGTCGCAGATTGGGGTCAAACGAAATAGTTTTGCCTCGTGCCCGCATCTCTTTAGCCGCATGCTTTGTCAGCGCAAGCGAGCTGTCTGAAATCGCCGCCGCCACGCCGCTAAGATGCAAATGGCGCGCGGAACCGAAATAGTCGTGGTCAAAATCCTTTGGCGACAGATGACTGGCAGCGGAGCCTTTACGGAAGTACTCCACAAGCGGATCTGAACCGTCATCGACTTTGGATTTAAGCTGGAAACCGGTGGGATAGTGCGAGTCGACGATCACCTGGCGGTGGTCAATATTTTCCTTATCCAGCACCTGACAGATAAAGCGACCAAAGGCGTCCTGCCCAATGCGGCTTACCCAGCCCACTTTCAGGCCAAGGCGCGCCAGACCGATTGCCACATTCAGTTCAGCGCCAGCGGCGCGCTTAACAAAGGTTTCTACAGCAGCCAAATCGCCCGTTTCACGGGCGACAAACATGGCCATGGCCTCACCGATGGTGATCACATCAAGCGTGCCGTTTGGATGGGTTGTCATATGTACTCCTCAGACGTTACGCAGCAGCGTCACGTAATGGCGCGTAACCGCAATCAAATCGTTGCCTTCCAGCGGAAACTCAATGCCGCGAGGCGCTGTTGCAGGTAACCGGTGTAACAGGCTTTGCCAGCCAGGCGGAGCGTCATCCAGCGCTATCGCGCGGTAGCTGGTCCCCTGCGGCGCCGCCGCTTTGACATGCACGTAACCCACATGGCCCGCCAGCAGGTCCGCCGCCTGGCGCGGGTCTTCATCCGTCCAGTACCAGTTGCCCATATCAAACGTCATGCCGATCGGCAGCGCCGCCTCCTGGGCAGTGTTGAAGAAACGCAACATGGGCTGCTGCTTACCAAAGCGCGTTTGATCATTTTCTACGGTGAGGGGAATGCCATATTCCGTCATAAGCTTACGCAGCATTTCGCTGTACAGCGCACCTGTGAAGTTTCCCAGCGCCACTTTCAACCGTTGTGCATTGAGCTGAAGTGCTTCGCTAAAGTAGCTTTTCAACAGTGGGTTTAGCCTGCCGTCCTCGCTGAACAAGGTGTCGGGCACCGAATAACTGACGCGTAACTGGTGCTGCCGCGCCGCCTGCGCCAGCGCGGGTAAATGCGTTAGCGTGGTGTCATCACACAGTTCACGGCGGATTTCCACACCGTCGGCACCGGCCTGCTGGATAATGGGCAAAAGCGCTAACTGCCCGCCCAGTGCAGCAACCTGTTGATGACCATAAGCAGCGGTCACGACGATGATTTCGGGCTTCATTACGGGCTCCTGATGTGAAAATCGGCATTTGCGTTACAAAAACGTTAAATGGAACCGGTTCCAAAGCAAAGTAGCAAAACGCGGAATTATGATCGTGCTCACGAAGTGAGCACGTAATCGAAAGGAAGAGTCTGAAAATCAGCGCAGGCGTTGGCTGGAACCGCGAACAATCAGTTCGCCCGAAAAAACCTGTTCGCAAGGGGGATGATCGTGACCGTCGATACGGGAAATAAGACGCTCAAGCGCGTGATAACCGATTTGCCAGGTCGGCTGCTTTAAGGTGGTAATACCCACCCCGGCCAATGCAGCCCACTCAAGCTCGTCAAATCCCAGCAGACCAATGTCGCTGCCCCAGTGCAGCGCAAGACGCTGGAGAGAGCGGGCCACCTGCAGGGTTAGCGCGCCATTGGCAACCATTACCGCACAGCGTTTTCCCGCATGGCGCTGATGAAAGTCGCGCAGGACGTTATCCATCAGCTCCGGTTGGTGCAGCGCGACCTCAGCGTTCTCATGGACGATCGCGGGATGCGCAGCCAAACGCTGGCGAAACGCCTGTAGCCGTTCCCGACGCGTATTCACGCTTCCAAGCGGTTCACTGAGAAACAGCAGTGACTCATAGCCGTTATCAATAAGATGGCCGGTGGCCGTTTCTGCCGCTTCGGCATTATTCAGCCCGACAACATCGCACGGGAAATCAGGGATTTTTCGATCGATCAGTACCATGGGCAGCAACGACTGTTGTAACCGGCTCAGGACCTTTTCATGCATGCCAACCGCATTGACCACAATGCCTTCAACCTGATAGCTGCTCAGCAACTGCAGGTAATGTTGCTCCAGATCGACTTCGTTATTGGTATTACACATCAGCAATGTAAAGCCACATTCGCGGCAGGCGGCTTCAATGCCGCACATCACGTCCACAGAATAGGGATTCGTAATATCGGCGATGATCAGGCCAATCAGTCGGGTACGCCCGCGTTTCAGGCCACGCGCCATCTGACTTGGCCGATAGTTAAGATCGCTAATCGCCTGCTCGATGCGCGCTTTTAAATCGGCAGAGAGCAAATGTTGCTCGCCGTTTAAATAGCGTGAGACGCTGGTTTTACCGGTTTTTGCCGCGTGAGCAACATCGCTGATCGTGGCGCGAGACGGCCTGGTTTTCATAAAGTCTTCCGCAAATTAAGCATCCGGCGAGACTACCACAGGCATACAACATGGCAAAAAAGATAGCGTCATTGGGGAAGTTGCAGCCAGGGTTGCCACAGTACCTGCAGTTGCGCCAACGGCGCGCCTTCCAGCAGGCGCATTATCATCGTCGCTACCTGCTCCCCTCTCTGCTGCTCGCTGGCCTGGCGAATGGCGATAATCGGGTAATCGATAATGGCATCAGCCGGTAGCCCGTCCCACGCAATTAAGGTGATGGCGTCTTTACCCTGCAGGCGACCCGCCTGCTGCAATGCCATTAGCGCGCCTTCCGCCAGCGCACTGCAATCGGTGATAATTGCCTCAGGTTGCAGCCCTTGCGCCAGCCAGTCTGTAATTTGTTGATAACCCGCCCGACGCGACGGTTCAACCACGGCGGTGGCATAAGGTGGCACGGAATCCAGCGCATTCAGATAACCCTGGCGGCGATCGCGCACAAACGTGCAGGTCTCGTTGCCACCGAGCCAGGCGATACGTTGCATGCCGAGCGCCAGACAGTGCTTCACGGCCAGAACCGAACCGGCGGCATTGTCGACGTCAAACCAGGCATGATCCTGCTGTGCATCACTCCGTCCCAGCGTAAGAAAATTAAAACCTTTCTGCTGCAGGCTGAGCAGGCGCTCGTCATGAGGTAAGGTGTGCGTCACGACGATCGCATCGACCGCCCGGCTGCGCAGCATGCGAATCAGTGAACGCTGCCCGTCATGCGGTTTATCGGTTAATAACAGGAGATCGATATCGTAGTGAGAAAGACGCTGATCGAGCGCCACTAATATCTTGTTAAAGTGCGTGTCGCTGAGTGGCGGAGCGCTCATCGGATAAACCAGTCCTACCGCGTTGGCACGCCCGGTTTTTAAACGTCGGGCGGCAACATTGGGACGGTAGCCGCGTCGCTGTGCTTCTTCTTCCACACGCTGGCGTGTTTGTTTGGCCACATCCTCATAACCGTTGAGTGCACGGCTCACTGTGGTAACGGAGAGACCTAATACTGACGCAATGGCTTTCAGTGACATGATGCGTTATCCATTGTTCAATTTGAATCATTCTGGCATAAAGCGTTGACAGGCACCGTGCGCAGGTTCCCAACTGGAACCCTTGCCAATTTTATTACCGAAAATTGTCGAAAAAATGACAGCGAGCCGTATTTCGCCCCCGGAGACGGGGGCGGGATAATCAATTCAACGGACTGAGCGTAATTTCAACGCGACGGTTCTGCGCTTTACCGGCTTCAGTACTGTTAGTGGCAATCGGGCTGTCTGGCCCTGCGCCCTGAGTATGCAAACGATTCTCTGCGACACCCTGAACGATCAGGGCACTGGCAACGCTCTCGGCACGCTGCTGCGACAGACGCATGTTTAACGCACGCGAGCCGGTGCTGTCAGTATGTCCCACAACATTGACGGCCGTTTTGGGATACTCTTTCAGCACCATTGCCACACCGGTCAGTGTATTGGCCCCCGCCGGTTTCAGGCTGCTGCTGCTGGAATCAAAGGTCACATTGTTCGGCATGTTCAGCACGATGTTATCGCCCTGACGGGTCACACTAACGCCGGTTCCTTTCATTTTGTCGCGCAGCTTCGCTTCCTGGACATCCATGTAATAACCCACGCCGCCGCCTAATGCCGCGCCGCTGGCCGCACCAATTAATGCCCCTTTACCGCGATCTTTCTTCGAGGAAGAAAGTACGCCAACGCCTGCGCCCACTAATGCGCCAAGGCCTGCACCTACACCGGATTTACCGGCCTGAGATTCGCCAGTGTAAGGATTGGTGGTACAACCCGATATCACCAGGCTACCGCTTAACAACAGGGTGAGAGCAATTAACTTTTTCTGCATTATTTATCCCTTACGTTCATCACAACGAGGCATCTTATCCCCTAAGTGGTACTGATTATGCCGCGCAAAAGTGAGGAAAATCCTGAGACAATGTCTTATTTTGTAAAGGATCGGCGTTAAATGTTGTCAGGATGGCAAAAACAGTTGGTTTGATGATCGTTAATCAGGCCGCAGGCCTGCATAAATGAATAACAAATTGTCGGGCCGATGAATTTAAAACCACGTGTTTTGAGTGCTTTTGAAAGCGCAATGGCCTGCGCGGAGGTTGTCGGGCTCTGTTTATAGTCGGCGAAGTGATGGACAATGGGCTGATTATCGACGAACTGCCAGACAAAACGGGCAAAATCCTCGCCTTCTGCTTCCATTGCCAACATGGCTCGGGCATTTGCAATAATCGCCGCGATTTTGCCTGGATGACGGATAATGCCGCTGTTCTGCATAAGCTGCGCGATATCCTGCTCATCCATCAACGCAATGGCCTGCGGATCAAACTGGTGAAACGCGGCGCGGTAATTTTGGCGTTTTTTCAGCACGGTAATCCAGGACAACCCCGCCTGCTGGCCTTCCAGGCACAGCATTTCAAACAGCGCCTGTTTATCTCTCTGCGCGATGCCCCACTCCTTGTCATGGTAGGCCAGATAGACAGGATCTTGCGTTACCCAGCCACATCGTTGCATTGCATTAGTCCTTATATAGCGCGCTATTTTGATTTCCCCGATAGTAGAGGCAATCCCTGACGTTTTGAACCCTAAGGCGCGTAATTTGCGAGACCGCTTCGGCTATCAACGCAGGTTATGTTGTTCGCTGAATCGATCACGCATAAAAAGCGAAGGCAGGTGCGACGAATAAAAATATAATGATAACGATAGTCATTTTCAGGTAACTCCATGCGTAACGATGTAATCCTTATTGGCCGTGAGCTCACGGTATTTCTTTTTACTTCTCTGTTTATCACCTTAATGATCGGCCCCCTCTATGTGGATGTGGTCTGGATGGATAATGCGCTGCATGAAGCGTCTTTTACCGAAACCGTGCAGGAATTGTTATTGGTCAGTCTTGCCGCGCTGTTTTTTATTGCCGCCCGTCATCGGCCCGAACAACGGGGTGGATTAACCTTAATTGCCGGTTTTTACAGTTGTATGCTTATCCGTGAACTGGATTTTTTCTTCGATCTCATCCGTCATGGTAGCTGGGTGTGGTTTGCGCTGGCGATTGCGCTGGGCAGTGTAGCGGTAGCCATGCGAACCCCGAAGCAAACCATCAGCGCGCTGGCGGATCTGCTGAATCACAATCGCTGGCCCGTCATGGCGGCCGGATTGATGATTGTGCTGGTTTTCTCCCGGCTGTTTGGTATGAACACGCTGTGGGAGCACCTGATGCCCGATCACTATAATCGAGGCGTCAAAAATATGGCTGAAGAAGGCGTTGAACTGCTGGGTTACAGCCTGTGCTGGCTGGCCGGGCTTCGCTATCTGTGGCAAACCCGGCGCTAAACGCGCCAGGTAAACACTGCCACGTCAACCCAACGGTTGTGCTAACGCATTAGGTTGGGTTGCTATCCACAACGCTTTTTCAGCGATCCTGCGCGTTAAAAAAGGTACAATATGCGCTTCTGCACCGGGTTATTTTATCCGGTGTTCGGTGTAAGTTAACCGCAGGTCTTTTCATGTCAGTCAAAATCTTAACGTCAACGCTTATTGGTCTTGAGGCTTTCCGTCAGGATCCACTCAGCGCCTTGCAGCAGGCTGAAGACGGCACGCTGGCGGTGCTGGAAAATTACACGCCCGTGATGTACGCCATCACGCCAGCACGTCTGGCACGGCTGCTGGCACTTGAGGCAGCCTCTCAGCAACCCACTGATGTGGCGCTGGATGACAGCCTGTATGACGATGTTTCTGCTACGCTGCATACACCAGTGGGTAAATTTGCCATGTATGATGGCTGGCAACCGGACGCTGACTTTACGCGTCAGGCGGCCATCTGGGGCGTGGCGCTAAGCGAGCCGGTCACGGCGGCCGAACTGGCTGCCTTTGTGGCTTACTGGCAGGCCGAAGGCCGTCTGTTTCATCATGTGCAGTGGCAGCAGAAACTGGCGCGCAGCCTGCAGATGAACCGCGCCGCGAATGGCGGACAGCCCAGACGTGATATTACACAGTTGCCGAATCCTGACAGCACAATTCCTGATGGTTTCCGGGGTGAATAATGAAAACGCCGAACGATCTGTTTAACCGTCTGAAACGGATGATGCCCGCGGGCACTCGCCCAAAGTTCACCAATGGTGAAGAGTTACTGGCCTGGAATCAGGAACAAGGCCGCCTGCGCTCAGAATCCATTGTGCGTGAGAACCGCGCCATGAAAATGCAGCGCATCATGGGCCGTTCTGGTATTCGCGAGTTACACATCAATTGCTCGTTCGATAACTATCGGGTTGAAAACGAAGGCCAGCGCAAAGCCCTGGAACTTGCTCGCCAGTACGCGGCAGAATTTGACGGCAGTATTGCCAGCTTCGTTTTCTCAGGCCGTCCCGGTACCGGTAAAAATCACCTGGCGGCAGCCATTGGTAACGACCTGATTTTACGCGGTAAGAGCGTGCTCATCGTCACGGTAGCTGACCTGATGTCGAGCATGAAAGGCACCTTTAGCGGCAGCAGCGGAATCACGGAAGAGCGACTGATTCAGGATCTCAGCAGCGTTGATTTGCTGGTGATCGATGAGATCGGTATGCAAAGTGAATCGCGCTACGAGAAAGTGATTATTAACCAGATCGTGGACCGCCGTTCATCCTCAAAACGCCCCACAGGTATGCTCTCTAACCTTGATCACGCCGGTATGAATGCGTTGCTGGGTGAGCGCGTTATGGATCGTATGCGCCTGGGCAACAGTTTGTGGGTTCGCTTTGACTGGGAAAGCTATCGCAGCCGCGTTCGCGGTGATGAATACTGATATTTGCTGCCCGCTAAGGCGGGCCAGCGCGTTATCCTGCCGTTACAGGATCGTGTGGCCTGGCACCCATTTCTGACTTAATTCCCCCGTCCAGATGCTATTGCCGTTTGGCAGCCTATCTGCCCAATGCTAAGTTTTGATTAGACATCAAACTAATAAGACTTCATCGTTGGTAGGTCCGCTACCGATTTTCACATCTGGGGTAAGCCGCCATGAAAGTAACTGGCAAAGGGCCTGCATTAATGCGGCTGAATAACCAAAAGCGGGTGATGGCACAACTGCGTCAGCTGCGTATCACGTCGCGTCAGGATCTGGCACACATACTGGCAATCAGTAAAAATACCGTGTCGCAGATTATTGATGACCTGCTGGAACAGGATTTAGTGCAGGAGCTGGGAAAGGCCAGCGTCTCTGCGGCGGGCCGCCCTAAAATCCATATCACCCTGCGCCCGGAAAAGCTGGTCAGCGCCGGCATCATGGTGGAAAAGAACCTGATTCACTGGCAGGTGTGTGATTATTTTTCCCAGACGATTGCCGAGCAAACCCTGCGTACAGATACCAGCAGGCCGGAGCCGCTGTTGGCCGAGGTGGCCGCCTTATGTGACAAACTTACCGAGGCGTGGCCGGGTCTGTTAGGCATCGGGCTGGGTTTTCCTGGCGTCGTTGATCCCAGGCGGGGCTGGATGCATTTATCCACCCATTTGGGCTGGCAGGACGTTGACCTGGCGAGCAACCTACGCAAACAGGTTCAGTTGCCGATTCGCATTATGAATAACGTCAGAGCGGCTGCGCTGCTGTCTGTGCAACAACTCAAATTGCCCGCCGAGAGCGGGCATTTTTATTTACGTATCGCTGAAGGCATTGGCGGTGCGCTGGTACAGCACGGTGTCGTTTTCACGGGCAACAGTTGGACCGCAGGTGAAGCCGGTCACCTTACTGTGCAACCTAATGGCCCTCGCTGTAGCTGCAACCGTCAGGGTTGTCTGGAAGCCATGATCAGCAAACCCGCCATTAATCAGCAACTGGCTCAGCGTCAGCCGGGATTGACCTGGCAAAGCCGTGACAGCGCACCTAACGTGGTGAACGAAGTCATGCAACTGGCGGGCAACTATCTGGGCATCGCGCTCAGCCAGATCATGTTGTTACTGAATCCCGCCAATATCATTATTGATTGCCCCTGGAGCATCAGTCCGACATTTTGCCAGGCCGTACTCAATCAGACGCAGGCAAACAAACTGGCGTTTATTGCCGCTCATACTCAGGTGCATTTCCTGACCTCACATCTTGCGCCGGCAACAGGCCTGGCGCTGGCAATCATTGAGCAGATGGAGCAACGTATGGATTAACGGTGCTCGCGCTGGCGAAAATCGGGAATAATCAGGTCACCCCGCATCACATAGGCGTTTAGCACGCTTCGCGTCTGTTCCGTCAGTGCCTTCACGATGCGCGCAGCCATGGCGTCCATTGAATACTCAATCGCCGGAATGGTTGGGATGCCAGGCAAATTCAGCGATCCAGCCAGGCTAAAAACCATAATATCGGTGGGAACCTGTTTGTTGAATGCCTGCAACTGTGGAATGACTTTTTGGGCCTGCTGTTCATCCGCCACCAGCAATGCGCTAAAGTTCAGCGTGGACGCGTTATTCAACAACTCCTGTAGGGCGACCGAGGAGGATGTGGAGTCCATAAACACCAGGTTACGGTTAAAAGGCAGAAAGTTTTTTTCCAGGGCGTGCTTATAGCCCAGCAGCACCTGCTCGGAAAAACCCATTCCGTCAGAATGGATCAGGGCGATCTGGCGGCGATTCTGGCTTATCAGATAGTGACAGGCGGTTTCAGCAGCGAAAGCGTGATCGAACTGAATACTGCTCACGTCATCCCCTGTTTCCAGACAATCCACCAGAATCACGTTTTTTTGCTGAAGATTGAGCGGGAAGCGAGCGCCGATAATCAATACATCATCACACAAGCCACAGGTCAGCTCATTCAGACAGTGCATCACTTCTGATTTGCTGTTCGCGAAACGGAGCAACAGGTGTTTTTGGTGCTGACTAAGATGTTTTTCCAGCGCATAAAGATAACCGGTCGTCTGGTTAATATTGTCCTGCGCGCAAATTACGCCAATACAACCGGTGGACTGACTCAGCAATGACTGAGCGATCACGTTTGGACGATAATTCAGTTCATCCACCGCTTTTAATACTGCGACGCGGCTGGCTTCTTTTACGCCGCGTGACCCACTCAACACGCGTGACACCGTGGCTTTTGACACACCAGCCAGACGCGATACATCGTTGATAGTAGACATCATTTTCCCCTAAAAAAACCACAGGCCCCCTGAATTACTGACTAACGCTGCGGCTCAAATTATCACCATTGGCAGTATAGCGTTTTCATTTTTTTGTGGAAACCGATTTTCCATCTCTTCTCAATTTCCGACAAAAAACCCCAATTACGTGATCTGAATCGTAATAAAACACCTCGTTTCCTTAAGATCATGACGCCTGTCACAGTTCCTTTTGCGACAAATGGAAACCGGTTTCCGTATCGTATCAAATCATATCCGTCCACGTTTTCATTTAAAGGAGCGTTACTCATGATCAGGATTATGTTGTGTTGTTCAGCGGGCATGTCCACCAGCCTGCTGGTACGTAAAATGGTAGAGGTTGCGGAACAGCGTGGTCTCAGTGTGCAGATCGATGCCTGGGGCGTTTCAGAATTTGATACGCAGTTTCCACACTATCAGGTTGTCCTGCTCGGCCCACAAGTAAAGTACATGTTAGCCATGCTCTCTGAAAAAGCTGCCACCCACGGCATTCCTGTCCGGGCTATTGATATGACGGATTACGGCATGCAACGCGGTGACAAGGTGCTGGATTACGCTCTGTCGCTTATTGAAGCGGCACACTAGAAAGGTGTCATTATGAGTTCGTTATATCAGTCGATGGTGACGGTAATTGAACAGTCCATTACGCCACTCGCCGGAAAGTTAGGTCAGCAAAAGTATGTGATAGCGATTCGTGACGGCTTTACGGCGGCACTGCCGTTTATGATTATCGGGTCGTTTATGTTGGTATTTATCTTCCCGCCATTTTCAGCGGACACCACTAACAGCGTTGCCCGTGCGTGGCTCGACTTTTCCATCACCTATCGCCAACAGCTGATGCTGCCATTTAATCTCAGCATGGGCGTTATGACCTTTTTCATCTCGGTCGGGATTGGTGCCAGCCTGGGCCGTCAGTTTAACCTTGATCCCATCATGTCGGGTTTGCTGGCGTTTATGGCGTTTTTACTGGTGGCCGCGCCCTATGCGGATGAAAAGATCTCAACCCAGTATCTTTCCGGTCAGGGGATTTTTACTGCCTTGATTACCGCCATTTACGCCACCCGGGTTTATGCCTGGCTAAAGCAAAATAATGTCACTATCCGACTGCCTAAAGAAGTGCCCACCGGCGTGGCCCGCTCCTTTGAGATTCTGATCCCAGTCCTGGTGATTATCGCAACGTTACATCCGCTCAACCTGTTTATCGAAGCGCAAACCGGCATGATTATGCCGCAGGCCATCATGCATTTACTGGAGCCGCTGGTCTCTGCTTCGGACTCCTTGCCCGCCATTTTACTTTCCGTACTGCTCTGTCAGATTTTCTGGTTTGCCGGTATTCACGGTGCCCTGATCGTCACCGGCATTATGAACCCCTTTTGGATGGCTAACCTGTCTGCTAACCAGGCAGCTCTGGCAGCCGGTGCCGCCCTGCCGCATGTTTACCTGCAGGGCTTTTGGGATCACTACCTGCTGATTGGCGGCGTGGGTTCCACCTTACCCCTGGCCTTCCTCCTGCTGCGTAGCCGGGTGCTGCATCTGCGCACCATCGGTAAAATGGGCGTGGTACCCAGCTTTTTTAATATCAATGAACCGATCCTGTTTGGTGCCCCGGTCATTATGAATCCACTGCTGTTTATCCCCTTCGTGTGCGTTCCGATGATTAACGCCGTGCTGGCGTACACCGCGACAAAACTCGGCTGGATCGCTCAGGTGGTTTCGCTCACGCCCTGGACCACACCCGCCCCGATTGGTGCATCCTGGGCAGCCAACTGGGCGCTCAGCCCGCTGGTAATGTGCCTTGTTTGTATGCTGATGTCGGCGCTGATGTACCTACCCTTCCTGCGAGCCTATGAACGCAGTCTGATTAAGGCTGAAGAGAAAAAAATCAAGGATGCCGCGCCAGCAGGCCATCCCGTGCACGGTCATCCACACGCTTAAGGAGCCAGTGACATGAACTACCGTTTTCCTGAAAATTTCTGGTGGGGCAGCGCCAGTTCGGCGTTGCAAACCGAAGGTGACAGCCTGAATGGCGGTAAAAGCCCGACCACCTGGGATCGCTGGTTTGCACGGCAACCCCACCGTTTCCATCAGGGCATTGGCCCGCAGAACACCTCTGGCTTTTACCAGCACTGGCAGCACGATATCGCGTTACTGAAGCAGTTAGGACACAACAGCTTTCGTACGTCGCTGAGCTGGGCGCGCCTGATGCCTGACGGCACCGACACAGTGAATCCCGAAGCCGTGGATTTTTATAACAAGGTGATCGATGCGTTACTGGCGCAAGGCATTACGCCCTTTATCACCCTGTTTCATTTCGATATGCCGTTGGCCATGCAGGAAAAAGGCGGCTGGGAGAACCGTGAAGTGGTGGAAGCGTTTAGCCGCTACGCCCAGCGCTGTTTCGACCTGTTCGGTGACAGGGTGAAGCACTGGTTTACCTTTAACGAGCCGATTGTGCCGGTCGAAGGTGGCTATCTGTATGATTTTCACTACCCGAACGTGGTGGATTTCAGACGCGCCGCGACCGTGGCCTGGCACACTGTGCTGGCTCACGCGCTGGCGGTGCGGGCCTGGCGTAACGGCGGTTATGACGGCGAGATTGGCGTGGTGCTGAATCTCACGCCGTCCTATCCGCGCTCGGCGAATCCGGCAGATGTACAAGCCGCGCATCATGCAGACCTGCTGTTTAACCGCAGCTTTTTAGATCCGGTTCTTAAGGGCGAATACCCAATGGATCTGATGAGTTTACTGAGTCAGTACCATCAGCTTCCGCGCTGCCAGCCCGGGGACCGCGAAGTCATGGCCGATGGCATCATCGACCTGCTGGGCGTTAACTATTATCAGCCGCGCCGTGTTAAGTGTCGGGATAGTGCCGTCAATCCTGAGGCACCTTTTATGCCGGAATGGTTATTCGATCATTACGAAATGCCAGGACGAAAAATGAATCCATACCGCGGATGGGAAATTTACGCGCCCGGTATTTACGATATTCTGACCAACCTACGCGTTAATTATGGGAATCCACGCTGTTTTATTTCTGAAAATGGCATGGGCGTAGAGAATGAACAGCGTTTTATCCAGAACGGTGAAATACTGGATGATTATCGTATCGAATTTGTTTCCGAACATCTTAAATGGCTCCATAAAGGCATTAGCGAAGGCTGTAACTGCCTGGGTTATCATATGTGGACATTTATCGATAACTGGTCATGGCTGAACGGCTATAAAAACCGTTACGGTTTTGTGCAGTTAGATTTGGCAACGCAAAAACGTACGATTAAAAAGAGCGGCAAATGGTTTGCTGAGGTTGCCGCAAATAACGGTTTTAATTGAGAGCAGCGATTATGATTGAACTTGAAGAGGCCGTAATGACGATCATCGTCAATGCAGGACATGCCCGCAGCCTGTGTTTCGAAGCCCTGCAGGCGGCAAGAAAGGGTAACGTCGACGAGGCCAAAGATCGACTAAGGGAAGCCGATGACTATTCTCGTCTGGCTCATCAAATGCAAACCCGATTAATTGAGCAGGACGCTGGCGAAGGGCGACAGCCTATGACGTTAATTATGGTTCATGCTCAGGATCATTTAATGACGTCGTTACTGGCGCGTGAACTCTCAGAAGAAATTATTCATCTCTATCAACGGCAATAAAAATATATATCACAGGAGAAAAACGGAAAAATAAGCGTCCTCTGGAAAAAACCATAATATAAAAATCAACTTGTTCTGGTGATCAATTGACCGGTGCAGGATGGTTATTGTCTGTTCATTAACACACGCCGTTATTCGGATTGAACATAATCAACCTGAAGGACGCTGTGCAAACGAGACAACCATGAATATTATTCGAAACCTTCCATTACCTCTGGCGGTGGTCGCCGCGCTGTGCCCTGCTGTGAGCGCAGCACAGGAATTTACGCAGGAACAAATCGACGCCATCGTCGCCAAAGCCGTCGATAAAGCCCTGGCAGAACGTCAGGCAAAGAGGGATGCAGCAGTGGCGAAGACAACGGATGAGGTGACCGAACCACAAAGTCCGGTTCAGTCACCGGACCGGGCTATTCCGTTTGGGGTGACGTTCAGCGGCTACGCACGCTACGGTGCGCATTACCAAAGCGGCGATCAGAAATATGTTGGCGTGGACGGCTCTTACAACGGGGCCTCCGGTATTGGCCGCCTGGGCAACGAAGGCAACGGTGGCGAGTTCCAGCTCTCCAAAGCATTTAAGAGCCAAAGTGGTGCCCTCTGGGACGTCAATGTGATGATCGATCACTGGGGCGATGAAGTTAACCTGAAAAAAGCCTATGCCGGCGTCACCAATGTGCTGGCATCAAATCCTGACGCCTATCTCTGGGCCGGACGGGACTTTCATCAGCGTCCACAGCAGAACATCAATGATTATTTCTGGATGAACCATGATGGTCAGGGCGCGGGGGTGAAAAACTTCGACGTGGGCGGGATAAAATTTGACGTCGCTGCTGTTGCTGCCGTGGAATCCTGTAGCCCTGAAGTGCTCAGCGACGAGTCCAATCCGTCGCGCATCACCTGTACGGGCGGTTCGGGTACCGGGGATAAAGGCAACTACGCCGCGACGTCTAAAATTCACGGCATGAAGCTGGGCGCACTGGATCTGGAGATCTACGCTAATTACGGTTTCGACTCCAAAGCGGTGGACAGTGACGATCGCCTGAAAGCCTGGCAGGGCGCGTTTGTGCTGAGCCACACCAACGACCACGGCGTGAATAAAGTGATTACCCGCTACTCTGACAACTCGGATAACAGCGTTTTCAGCAAAACCGAGGGCCTTCGCACTGTCTACACCAGCTTTGAAGGTAAGCATCAGTTTACCCAGCAGGCACAGGTGGAGTATTTGCTGGGTTATCACGATTACGACAACCGTCGACTGAAAAGCGATAATCGGAAAAACTACGCCGCGATTGTTCGCCCGATGTATTTCTGGAATGACGTCCATTCAACCTGGCTGGAAGCCGGTTATCAGCGCGTAAACTATGATGAAGGCGGCAGTAACAATGGCTGGAAATTGACCCTGTCGCAAAACATCGCCATTGATATGGGACCGGAGTTCCGCCCCATGCTGCGCTTCTATGTCACCGGCGGCAAAGTCGACGATGCGCGCACCGCGCGCGTGAATGGTCGTGAAAACGACATCCAGGACGACTTCAATCTGGGTGCAATGTGGGAAGCCTGGTTCTGAGGACAGGCGACAAGCCTTATGACCCCGTTCTCACGAATGACAGGCACAGAAGTTTATCCGCAACGTTGATAAAACCGCTCCGTTCGGGCGTTTCTGCCGTATGCCCGATCGGCTTTTATGTCGTCAGGATCACGCTTGCTGTCACGCCCTGCTGTCTCAACGGTATCCCTGCTGTTTCACATCATGACCTCAGATAAGAAATGTACCCTGATGGCTATCAGCAACAACGTCATCGGTTCAGGCTATTCAGGACAGCGAAGCCAGATATGTCGACATACGGGGATTTTCTCGCCTGTGTGGTCAGGGCTGGGCAGAACGTTGATAGCGCGAGGCACCGTGGAAACGGCGCTTTTTCAGCCGCGCTGATCGCCTGGTTAGCGGCGCTGGCACGTCTTACTGCTCTCCCTTTTTTGCGGCCATTACGCCCTGAGCGCCCGCATCGACTGATATAGCCTTACAAACGCTTTACGCTGTGCTTTCTGATTCAAATACCCGTATGAACCCTGTCACAAAACGCGCATTAAGTTTCCCGGCCCTGATCTGTAAGCGCTTATCTCGCCATCTTGTTAAAGGCTTGTTGCGCATAGCCTCAGGTAATTGTTAACTGCCATTGATGCACAGTGCGCATTAGTCGATGAGTTTATTGCGCTTATTTACTTTATTTACCTGATCCAGTCTTCAGCAACAGACGCGGCAAAAAGCGTCAACGATAAACTGGAGATACCGATGCATTCCTCGACTTCACCGATGACCACCCGCGCCAGAGCCGGCGCAATATTACGCGTTACCTCGGGCAACTTTCTGGAACAGTTCGACTTTTTTCTGTTTGGGTTCTATGCCACCTATATCGCCCACACTTTCTTTCCGGCGAGCAGTGAATTTGCCTCGCTGATGATGACCTTCGCCGTCTTCGGCGCGGGCTTTCTGATGCGTCCTGTCGGCGCAGTGGTGCTGGGCGCTTACATTGATAAGGTCGGCAGACGTAAAGGCCTGATCGTCACCCTGTCGATTATGGCGGCAGGTACTTTTCTGATCGTCCTGATTCCGTCTTATCAAAGCATTGGGCTTTGGGCACCGATGCTGGTGTTAATCGGCCGCCTGCTGCAGGGTTTCTCCGCTGGAGCGGAGTTGGGTGGCGTTTCTGTGTATCTGGCTGAGATCGCCACACCGGGCCGCAAAGGCTTTTATACCAGCTGGCAGTCAGGTAGCCAGCAGGTGGCCATTATGGTCGCCGCCGCGATGGGCTTTGCCCTGAACGCCGTGCTGGAAGAGAGCGCGATTCGTGAATGGGGCTGGCGGATTCCGTTTCTGTTTGGCTGCATGATTGTGCCTTTCATTTTCTTCCTGCGCCGCAAGCTGGAAGAAACCCAGGAGTTCAACGCCCGCCGTCATCATCTGGCGATGCGCGACGTGTTTAAAACTCTGCTGGCCAACTGGCAGGTTGTGATTGCAGGCATGCTGATGGTGGCCATGACCACCACAGCGTTTTATCTGATCACCGTTTATGCGCCGACCTTCGGCAAGAAAGTGCTGATGCTCAGCGCCTCCGATAGCCTGTTAGTCACGCTGCTGGTTGCCATCTCTAACTTCCTTTGGTTACCGGTTGGCGGGGCGCTGTCTGACCGTTTCGGACGTAAACCTGTACTGGTTACCATGACGCTGATCGCGCTGGCGACCGCCTACCCAGCCCTGTCGATGCTGGCTGCTGCACCCAGCTTTTCCATGATGCTCAGCGTTCTGCTGTGGCTGTCATTTATCTATGGTCTGTATAACGGCGCGATGATTCCGGCACTGACTGAAATCATGCCAGCGGAAGTTCGGGTGGCGGGCTTTTCACTGGCCTACAGCCTGGCAACCGCCGTCTTTGGCGGCTTTACACCGGTGATTTCAACCGCATTGATTGAGTACACAGGCGATAAAGCCTCCCCGGGTTACTGGATGAGCTTTGCTGCCGTCTGCGCCTTACTGGCAACGCTGTATCTGTACCGTCGCAGCACTGTAAATCTTCAAACCGCCGTTAAACACTAAGTCAGGGATTCCATAATGAAAATAATTTACCGTTCACTCCTTGCCACGCTGGTCCTTTCCTCCGTCAGCACCAGTGTGCTGGCAAAAGAGGTGACCGTGATGATTTCTGGCGGCTTTAAAGCCGCACTGGAAAAACTCACACCGCAGTTTGAAGCTAAAAGTGGCGACAACATTATTCTGGTGTCCGGGCCGTCGATGGGTAAAACACCGCAGGCGATTCCCAACCGTCTGGCGCGCGGGGAAAAAGCCGATGTGGTGATTATGGTCGGCGATGCGCTTAGTCAGCTGGAAAAAGGTAAGTGGATAAAACCGGACTCCCGCGTTGAGCTGGCTGACTCGCCGATCGGGATTGTCGTGAAGAAAGGGGATGCTAAACCCAATATCAAAACGGATGCCGATCTGCGTAAAACCCTGTTAAATGCGAAGTCGATTGCCTACTCAGACAGCGCCAGCGGTCAGTACATTAGCAGCCAGTTGTTTAAAAAGTTAGGCATTGAAGACAAGGTGAAAGACAAAGCGCACGAGGTGGAACGCATCCCGGTAGCGTCTGAAGTGGCAAAAGGCCACTATGCGCTGGGCTTCCAGCAGGTCAGTGAACTCCTGCCCGTGCCGGGCGTGACCTTTGTAGGTGAACTGCCTGAGGACGTGCAGTACATCACCCGGTTTGCCGGCGCGGTTCCTGCCAAAGCAGACCATCCTGAGGAAGGCAAAGCGTTACTGGATTTCCTGGCGTCTGCCCCGGCTCAGGAAGTCGTCCATGCCACGGGTTTGCACTCGGTCAACGCGCAGCAACCCGTTAAGCAGAGTGATACTGTTCAGTAATCAGCTTTTCCAGCTCTGCAGCGATATAAGACTGTATGCGTCCACTGCGCCTGATCAGGCCAACGGTGCGTTTCACGACCGGATCGGTAAGCGGCAGGTGAACCAGCACCGAATGGCCTGATGACGGCATCGACATCGCGGGAACGGCAGCAATGCCGATTCCCGCTTCGACCATGCCCAGCATCGTTGTTACATGCCGGGTTTCGCAGATGCTCGGGCGCGCCGGAACAACATGGCCCAGTGCGGAATCCAGTAGATTTCGATTGCCAGAGGTCTTATCCAGTCCGACATAATCCTGCTGGTAAAACTCCTGCCACGTCAGGCTTTTGCGGTTAGCAAGGGGATGATCGTGTCGGCAAGCCACGACGTAAACATCCTCCACCAGCGGTAAAAACTCAGTATTGGGTGGCGGGTTGCCCGAGAAACAAATGCCAAAATCTGCCTGACCACTGGTGACAGCTTCAATAACGTTGCCTGCGCTACTGTCAATAATCTTGACCCGCACCCGAGGATAGCGCACCTGAAAGCGGCGAATCACATCCGGCATAAAGTAATAGGCGGCGGAAGGCACCGTGGCAACCGTCACCAGTCCGGTTCTGTCCTGGCTGACTTTACTGATATCCGCCATCACTTCTTCAAAGTTGGTCAGTAGTTGCTCTGAACGCGCGGCGAACGTCTGGCCGTAAAGCGTCAGCGTGACCCGGCGGGTGGTCCTGTCAAACAGCTTTATCCCCAACGCCGTTTCCAGCTTCTCAATCCTGCGGCTCAGCGCCGACTGGGACAGGCAGATGGATTCCGCGGCGATACGGAAATTGCCATATTCAACCAGGGCGCGAAACGCATACAGATCGTTGAGATCGAAATTGACGGGCATGTGGGCTGGCGTTCCTTTCAACAATGATGTGGCAGGGACAGAGAGGGCTAATAGTGCCTTATCGAATGGCGGCAAACAAAGTGAAATGTTGGCGGAGCGCCTGACAGAAAACAGCCGGACAGGCAGCAGGTCACCCGCGCAGACGGGTGACCTGCTGCTGCAGGGTTAAGCGCTAAATAGGCGACGTCGAGCGTGAAACGTTTCTGACCGCCTCTTCTGCCCGCTCCGAATTGCTCTGAATGCTGGCGATAACCTCTCCGGCCTGGCGCATCAGGTTGACGCCGCGAGCGGTGTTTTTCAGGTTATTTTCGATATCTTCCAGCACCTTTTTTGCCAGCTGATTATTGCTGGATACCACGCGACCTATCTCTTCAGTGGCTTCATTGATGCGGGCAGCCAGAGTACGCACCTCGGCGGCCACGATGGCAAAACTGCGGCCGGACGTGCCGGCACGGGCTGCCTCAATTGCCGCGTTTAATGCGATAAATCGCGTCTGCTCAGCGATGTTGCGAATGGTGTGCACCATATCGGCAATGCGATCTGACTGGCCGTTTAACCCAAAGACGTCAGCGGAAACGCTGTTCATCTCTTTGGCGATCTCGGCCATGGTTCTGACGCTGTCTTCAATCACATCCGCACCCGTTACCGAGCTTTCGCGGGTTTGCTGCGCCATCTTCCACGCGTGCTGAGCCGCTTCATTTTCTTGCTGGTTTTGCAGCACCTGCTCGGTAACATCGCTGGCGAATTTTACAATCTTATATAACCGGCCATCGGCATCGAAAACCGGGTTATACGTCGCGCGCAGCCAGATAGTTTCGCCATGACGATTAAGTCGCGGATACTGCCCAGAGAAAAATTCGCCCTGATTGAGACGCTGCCAAAACTGCTGGTATTCCTTGCTGCTGCGCAGTTCCTCGGAACAGAACATACGGTGATGCCTGCCCAGAATCTCGTCGGCTTTATAGCCCGTTGCTTTGAGGAAGTTTTCGTTAACCTCTAACACTTCCCCGGCTTTGTTAAATGCGATGACCGCCATTGAGCGGCTGATCGCCTGCACCAGGGCATCCTGCTGCTGTGCCTCACTGATGCGCTCGGAGATATCTGCCGCCAGCTTGATGACCTTGATGACGCGGCCATGTTTGTCTTTCACCGGGACATAGCTGGCTTCCAGCCAGACCGGATGGCTGTCTTTGCCCAGACGCAAATATTTGCCGCTGAAGCTCTTGCCGCTGGCAAGGCGCTGCCAGAACTGGCGGTACTCAGATGAGTTCACCATTGATGGCGGGCAAAACATACTGTGGTGATGGCCGACGATCTCTTGCGCTTCGTAACCCATCTTGCTTAGAAACAGTGCATTGGCCCGAAGGATGGTGCCATCCGGGGTAAATTCGATGATTGGAACCGCATCGTCCAAAGCTCTGAGCGAATCGGCGGCGTGTTTATGCTGGTGTTTAGGAAAAATAGAAAATATTTTTTTAAAAATTGTCATTTTTTATACTGCCATGTTGAGTGGTCTGGAGGGTTTATCGGCAGGATAAAGAACGGGCTTGAGACAATGGCGAATAAACAACCATAAGATTGTGACCGGGCTAACCCTCTTCTGTAAAATTTACGTTATGGCTGAATGAAGCGGTTACGGCATCGACATTATGCTGATCTGACGCGGTTTATGTGCGGGGAAGCCTGACCTTTTAATCATGACGCTGCTTGCAGAGCGCAAACGGCGCACGGCGGCGATTCAATCTGACAAGGTTGGTGCGCTGCTGTCTGTGCAGACACAAAAAGGGCTGCTCATTAAGCAGCCCTTTTTCGCGCCGGCGCATCCGTAACGCTTATTTATACAGCTCAGCTGTCATGTGAACGCGATCGTTCGTATTGGCTTCGATGATTTTGTACTGTGCGCCCTGCTGCTCGGCCTGAGCGGCAATTTTGGCTTCTGTACCGTCCAGCGTTGAACCCGTTGCGGTAACGGTTTGTGCAAAAGCTGAGGCCGACATGAATGACAGTGCAGCAACGGCAGCAATCGACAGTGTTTTAATGGTTTTCATAATCCTGTTCCTTAATGTTGTAAGTGTGAAAGCAATTCGCTTTCGATGGGGTTATGATAACCAATGTTATTAATACAAAGTTAACAATAAGTGCAGTTATTGTGATCATGCTATCTATTGCACTGATAGCTCTCGCCTGTGATCGGTGGCGCGTGGCCTGGCAGAAGATCATGTTGGCCGTGGCTGAACGGGATATCTATCAAGACACAGTGGGTGGCGTGAGGAAACGTCTTTGCAAACGGACAGGCCGTGACAGGACTAAAAACCTGTGGCTATCGCCTGCTCGTGCTGAGGAGCCAGCGGGCCGTTGTCATTCAGCACAACAACGTGGTCGGGAGCCAGAGAACAGGATGGGGCGGACGCCAGGCCGGTTTATCTCTGTCTGAAAGACCGACACCCATGAGGGACGTCTCAGTGCCCTGCATCTTCACGCGCGGTTTCATTTTACGCGTAGCCATCACTTAGCGGACGGGCCCTTCTTATGCGTCTTCGGCTCACAGACGCCCATATTCACTAACGGCTTGTATTTTAGCGCGGTGATGGACGTATTCACCTCTTTCTTCTTTCCAAATGAGAAAAGCAGGCAACAGTTCGCTATCAGGTTTAAAAAATCATCCATCTTCACCTCCCCCCGATTTTCATCGAAAGAACACATCGAAAAAATGCCTCACTACCGGTCAGGTTCAACATCTCTCTTGCGCTGGCGGGTACACACATATCCGTCCCGAAATAAGGTTAATATAGCCTGCCTGAATGGTCTTGTCAGAGCCACATCGCTCTGATGCTTAACGTAAGAGGGCTTCTTATGGCGCTGCACGCTCTGGACTGGTTTAGCCGCAATGGCATGGAGTGCTCTCGCGTGAACGCCAATGACGCCGTGTTTCCTAGACATACGCATGATGAATACGTTATCAGCGCTAACCTGGCGGGCATTGAGGAAATTGCGCTCAATGGTCAGACACAGTGGGTTAACGCAGGCCAGATCACCCTGTATAACCCTGCAAGCGTTCAGTCCTCGCGCTTCGATCACCATGGGGCGGAGTTCCTGAGCATTCATATTCCGCAGTGCGTGTTGAAAACGCTCAGCATTAGCCAGAACCTTAGCAGCAGCCATGCGGCACCCGTGTTGCCTGAAGGCGTTTTCACCGATCAGGCATTATTTAACGCCATATGCCGCTATGCCAGCCTGACCCAACATCATGACTGCGCCGAGGAAGAGCAGGCATTGCTGCTGCTGTGCGCTGAGCTGCTATCCACAAATGCCCCCTTGGGGACCTTTTCAGATAAGAAGATGGATCGGGTAAAAGTATTTATGCGGCAGCATCTGAGCGTAAAACTTTCGCTGGAAACACTGGCACAGGTTGCGGGTATCGGAAAATATTATCTGGTCAGACGTTTTACGCAGTACACCGGGCTTCCTCCTCTGCAGTATCACATGCAGCTTCGCCTGTGTGCGGCACGGGATTTACTCCGGCAAAACAGCCATCCTCTTGATACGGCTTATCAGCTGGGATTTTACGATCAGAGCCATTTTATCAATGCGTTTCGAAAAGTGATGGGGATAACACCCCATCACTATGCTTCACAGGTGGGTTCAGGAAAGAATAAATTCTTTATATCCTGACACGATCACATATAAGGCAAAGTAGGCAAAGATGAGCGCGGAAGCCATATAGGAATATCTCAATAGCTTTTGCCCTAACAACCTGCCGCCGAGGCTACCGACCAGGCACAGGGCCGCTGTCCATACGATCCCCGCCAGAAAAAAACCGCTCAGAAACAGTGCCGATCCCGTAATGCTTTGCTGCCCGAATCGGGAAATCAATGCACCACCCACCGTGGCAAACCACAAAATGGCAGTCGGCGACGATATTGCCAGCACGATACCGTGCCGGAACTCACGCCACATTGACCGTCTGGCCGCACTCAGCGTGGTATCGATATCGTTGACGTTACGAAAGGCGGACAGCAGCATTTTGATGGTAAACCCCACCAGCAAAGCACCACCACCTATCCAGATGATCCACCGTACGACCTCGAACTGCAGCAACACCGCCATGCCAGCCAGCGCCAGAACGGCATAGATCAAATCGCCCACACAGGTGCCGACTCCCAACCAGAACCCCTGAAAATAGCCACGCTGCATCGCCAGCGTAATCATGGCAATGTTGGCAATCCCGATATCAAGGCACAGTGACAGGCTCAACAGGAAACCCGTTGAAAAAGACATCATAACAATGGCTCCTCAGATTTAAGGCGCTCTGCGTGGGCCGTGATAGTGAAGAAGCATATAGCGGTCAAAAAACCCCTCAATGTCGTGCGAAGAACATCTAAAGGGTACGTCGCGATTAAACGTGTTTTAGGCATTGAATAACCAATCGATAACAGGCGCGAAGACATAGCATTCCCAGGCAACAGATGAGCGATAACCTATTTAATCCAGGTGAGGTTCACGGATATTGGAAGAAATTGCTGTGATGAAAGCGTTGAGTCAAGGCCGTTGACTCAGCCAGATTCAGACAAGGGAATAAACCGCGCCATGCATTAAAACGGGCGGCACAGCGAAAGCCGCCCGGGGATCCGTAACGGCATTATCAGGCGGTGGTGTTGATGTTACGCCCTACAGCCGGATTAGAGGGAAGTGCTGTCACACCCTCAACAAGCGTAGTGATGGTATCTGCCTGTTGATTCAGCGTTTTTTTCAACAGATTCGCATTGGCTTCACCGCGAGCCTGCCATTGTTCTAAACCTGCAGACAGAGTGGTGAGTTGCTGTATATCCATGCAGTTGCTCCTTATGTTGACTGAGCCCCAGATGGGGGTCACATAATACTGGCGACGGATTTCGCCAGTTGCGCATAAAGTATCGGCCTGGGGCTAAAATACTTTAATAACTCTGACGAATGAATACGAAAAGAGGGAAATTTCTTCCAGATTTAAGCACCACACAGGATTTTAGGATAGTGATATCAGCGCGCTCATAGTAATTTCGTGAAATTGAGATTCTGAAAAAATAAACTTATATAAAATATGAAAATTATGAGCGAAAAACTCTACCCACCTTAACCACCACCGTCGTATAAAAAAGGTGCAACCAACTGAATAAAATAAATAAAAAATTTTAAAAAGAATAATAAACTATATTTTTTTATTTTCCCACACTCTTTAAAAACATTAAACTATATAAACTTAACTAATGCTCAAAAACGCATAAAAAATAAAAAACACCTATTGATATTGAAAAATTAATAGGCAAACAACCATCTTAACTTTTAAAGAAAAGGGCTAACTTTAAATAAAATTACGAACAGGATTACCCGTTAGCATACCCGGAAACAGCCACTTTCTTAGTAAATATCAAAAGGAATAGTCACTCATGAGCCAGCCTCTTTCTGATAACAGTTTAAAAGAATTAGACTTTTTAACATTTCAAAACGTAACATCGCCTTTTCTCGACAAAATCGTTGCAGAAAATCCGCCTCCCGCTGGTGAAACGCTGGATAAAGATAAAGCAATTCGTGACATGTTTGACTTGGTTCACGGTCAGTATGATATTCCATGGTCGGATTCGCCAGGTTCGCGTTCTGTATCAACAGCCGGAAGATCGGTTGCGATTAGTGAATGCACAAGTAAAGAAATAATCGTGGCGATTGATTGTTTTACCGTTTTTTTTCAGTTTCTTGGCATCACAGGTAAAGTTTGTGGTGAAGCCGCTACAGAAGTTGTTAACGGCCTTACCCGAACTCAACTGGACGGACTCTCCAGTTTATTCCAGGCAATCAGTAATGCAGAGGGGGCATTGAATACTGCAACGGCAATCTTCAACCTTATTTCTGCCATTTATAAATTAACAGGTATCCGCCAAATCCTGGGAGCAATTGAGGATAACATGGCCTGGTATAACTGGGTGCTCATGGCAACCGTGATTACTGCCCAAGCGGTGGCATTGTTAGCAACCGATGGCGCTGCGTTTATCGGCGAATTAGTGCTAATGGGTGCATTTCTTACGCAACTGGGTATAGACGCCTCATCAATGGCTGACGCCTGCGGCTGGTCGTCGTAAAAGTTAATTTAAGCGTTAATCCTGACGTTCTTAACTACGTTTAATTAGCATGTTGAGCGTCAAACTTACGATGTAAGGGAGAAAACTCCATGATTAAACAGAGTGATATTCATTTGTAGAATAAAGGGCAACATGGTAAAACAGCCTATTTAACTCTTCATTTTCGGTGCCAGACTCAGGTGTAGGGTTGAATATTTTTTTGATTTGCGTTGTTTGAAAGTTATTAAACCCTGCCATCAACTACAATTTTTTACTTGTTTAAGCAGACATCTCTATTTTATTCTGAAACTGCTTTTAGGATTTTTTCTAATAAAAAACAGGGTGGTAAAAATGAAAAAATGCTTTTTTGTAATGATGATGGCAGGGTTTTCAGCTGGCGTTCAGGCTAAAGAGATATCACTTTCACCTAATATCTCCGCGGATAGTCTTAGTATATCTGCCTCAACAGGTATGCTAGGTGGGAAATCCGGGGAACTTGTTTACGACCCTGACACGGGTCGTAAAATTAGTCAGCTGGACTGGAAGATCAAAAATGTGGCCATTTTGAAAGGCGACATTTCGTGGGATGCCTACTCATTCCTGACACTCAATGCACGTGGATGGACTTCTCTTGCCAGCGGTTCTGGTCATCTGGACGATTATGACTGGCAAAACAGTAATCAGGGTAACTGGACCGACCATTCTTCACATCCCTATACGCGTATGAATCATGCTAATGAGTACGATCTTAATCTGAAAGGCTGGTTTATACAGGGAGACAGCTATCGGATAGGTGCGGTGGCTGGCTATCAGGAGACCCGCTTCAGCTGGACTGCTATTGGCGGCTCATTTGATTACAATAATGGCACTCTGGTAGGTGATTTTCCACGTGATCAAACAGGCATAGGTTACAGTCAGCGCTTTTCAATGCCGTACGTAGGACTGACCGGGCGCTACAGAATAAATAACTTTGAATTCGGTACTCTTCTTAAATTCAGCGACTGGGTTAATGCCCATGATAACGACGAACACTATGTTCGCCAGTTGACGTTCCGTGAAAAAACATCAAGTTCGCGTTACTACGGTGCTTCAGTTGACGCAGGTTATTACGTTACCCCTAATGCTAAAGTTTTTGCTGAATTTACCTACAGTAAATACGAAGAAGGCAAAGGTGGTACACAGATTTTTGATAACGTCAGCGGCCAGTCAGGAACGATTGACGGCGATGCGGCAGGTATTGCCAACCATAACTATACCGTGACAGCAGGATTGCAGTACCGATTTTGATTATGTACTGACATTCACAGGCGAAACGCTGTTTCGCCTGTTCTTATGCTGGTTAGATCCCGCGTTATCACTAACTGCCGACAGGCGAAATCTCACCGTTAAATAAACATCGGCTCAAAACGCACCGGAAAATTCAGCGAGTTCGCAATAAAGCAGGCTTCATGGGCATGATGATGCAGCGCTTCGGCTCGGGCTGCGTCGTCCTTATTACGCAATGTCACCACGGGTTTCAGGGTGATCTGAGTGAAATGGCCCCTTTCGCCTTCAACCATGGTGCCTTCTGCCGTGTCTTCATAGGCTTCCACAATGATGTCCGCATCGGCGCAAAGATGCAGATACCACAGCTTATGGCAGGCCGACGCTGACGCCAGTAAAAGCTCCTCTGGATTCCAGCGCGTGGCATCACCACGAAAAGCGGGATCGGCACTGAGCGCAACCGTGGCTTTACCTTCAACCGACAGCTCGCCGTTTCGATCATAAGCGGTATAGGACTGCGTGCCATCCCCTCGATTACCGCTCCAGCGCACGTTGACCTGGTAGTGATGCTCCCGTTTTGCCATTCGATGTTCCTTTGGAATCGTTGAGGATAGTGAAAGTGGTTGCTCTGGCTATTTTCGTTTATGGGCGACGGCCAGCATGGTGCGGCCCAGCTGGCGTTCGGCCTGTGCATAGTCGCGCTGTGCGACCACAACAAAAAGGGCATCCAGAATATTTAACTGTGCAATGCGCGCAGCCGCGTTTTCACCGGTCAGCGGCGAACCCTGAGCGGTGGAGCAGATCACGGTGTCGGCAAGGTTAGCCAGCGGCGAGCCAATGGAATTGGTGATGGCAATCACCGGTACGCCCTGAAGCTGCGCGGCTTTTACCGCTTCGATGATGTCCTTCGTCCGGCCGGAATGGGAAATAGCGACAACCACATCCTGCTCGTTCAGTAACGCAGCCGACATCAGCATCATATGGGGATCGTCATAAGCGGCCGAACGGGTACCGATACGCAGAAACTTATGCACCGCATCCCGCGCGATTTGCGCCGAACCGCCGAAGCCGTAAAAATCACGCTGACGTGCCCTGGCCAGCAGATCCGCGGCTTTTTCAAAAGCCGCCATATCCAGAATGGCCAGCGTTTCCTCAATCGCCTGGACGGAGGTGCGAAACACCTTACTGACGATCTCACGTGTCGTATCGCTGGGAGAAAGCTCCTGATGCATTTCGGTGATGGGCAGGCGGTTATACAGGGCGGCTTTTATGCGTAACTCTTTGAAACCGGAGAAACCCAACTTCTTTGCTGTTTTCACCACCATCGCCTCAGACATCTCACAACGGCTGGCAATGGCTTTGATTGAGACATTCTCATCAAAATCGCTTGATAACACGGCATGAACCAACCGGGCTTCCAGAGAGGTTAATGAGGCGATCATTAGTCGTAACCGGGGACCTATAGCACTGACATCATCAGCTCGATTACTCATGACATACCTTATTGAATGATTATTTTTTAAATCTATCATGTCATGAGGCCCGATAGCCACGCCGCCTCAGGTGCGACGTGGTGATGCAGTAACAGGGTTTACAGAATTTACGCCTTTCGTGTCATCGCGGGCACTTTTTTACGCAGTTTCCGCCGCTCAGAGTGCCATTCTTTGAGCACGACGCCGCCCGATGCCACAATCAAAATTGCGCCCCACAGCGCCAGCGTGATGAACTGACTGAGATCCAGCAAAATCGAGGCGGTAGAGACCAACTGCAGAATCAGCAGTGACAGAATCACGCCGCTGACCCGGCCAAATCCCCCCAACGGATCGACACCGCCCAGTACCGCAGCCAGGATAGCGACCAACAGGTAGCTTTCACCGTACGCCGCGTTGGCCGAGTCGAAGCGTGCCATCATGATGATGCCCGCGATACCGGCAAATAAGCCAGAAATCAGATACACCCACACCAGGCTTTTACGCGTGTTAATGCCGGAATAATGGGCCGCTCGCTCATTGGAGCCGATCATGGCTATCGACTTACCCAGCGGGGTTTTGTTGACGAAAATACTTAACGGAATAATCGCCAGGGCAAAGATGATAAGGGCGAAAGGAATGCCGAACAGGGTGCCGTTACCGATAAACACAATCGGTGCCGGAAAACCGGAAATAACATCCCCATGGCTGAATCCGATTGCAATGCCTTTCACCGCCGTCATCGTACCCAGCGTTGCCAGCATTGGCGGCACGCGCAGATAAGCCACCAGCACGCCATTCAGTAACCCCACCAGGGCCGACAACACCAGGCCCAGCAACAGTGCGCCAATTTGTAGCAGATCCCCGGATGCGCCCTGCATTTCAGGCATGAAGGTGGTCAACGTGTAGGCGACCGTTAAGGCGCACAGGTTGGCGGTGGAGATGATGGAAAGATCGATACCGCCGGAAAGCATAGGAATCATCATGGCGAGCGCAAGAAACCCCAGCTCCGGCAACTGGAAGCCCATCGATCGCAATCCCGCCGCCGCAAACAGCTTGTCGCCCTCAAGTAGCCCAAGACCGATCACCATGACTATCAGGATAAACAACAGCCGGACGTTGGTCGTTCCCAACCGTTTTTCCACCTGCGCTAACACATTGCCAGTCTGCTTCATGATATCGCCCCTTCATTGACGAGCTTGTTCTGTTTGCGGGTTTCTCTGGCCATCATGATCATGGCGGCGATGATCACCAGGCCGGTACTGAATAACGACCAGTAAGATGAAACACCCAGCAGGATCAGGCCATTCTGCATCACGGCAATCAGTACCACGCCCAGTACGGTGCCCAACACCGTCCCCTTACCGCCAGTGAGGCTCGCCCCACCGATAACCACCGCAGCCACCACATCCAGTTCCCTGCCAACCAGCGCCGTCGGGGATACCGACTGGGCAAGCTGTGCCTGAACCAGCGACGCCAGACCAGCCAGCGCCCCCATGTAGCCATAAACCAGCATATTCAGTTTGAATACGTTGAAGCCGACGCGTTGCGCGGCATCCGGATTGCCACCGGTGGCATAAATTTGTCGGCCGGTATTGCTTCTGTTGAGCAGTAGCCACGTCAAAACAAACGCCAGGACCAGGGCGATAATCTGGAAGTTCAGCGCATAGGTGGCACCTTGTGCATCGGTATAGAACACCAGTTCAAAGCCGGCGTTAAACCAGTCAGGCAGCATGAAGATGTCCTGGCCGCTGGTTACCGTCAGCAGGATGCCGAAGAAAACGTTCAGGGTCGCAATGGTGATAATCAGCGCGGAGGTCCGAAGTACGTTTACCAGCACGCCATTGATAAAACCCAGCACGATGCCCAGGCCGATGGCAACGGCAAAAATGCCCACCCAGCCCAGGCCCATATTGTTCGCTAAGGTCAGGGCAACGTACTGGGTGATAGAGGCGGTAGCGGCGAAAGAGAGATCGATGCCGCCAGTAATAATCACCACCAACAGGCCTGCGGCCATAATGCCAATAAAGGCCGTTGCACCTGAAACGTCTAAGAGATTTTGTAACGTTGCGAACTCCGTGGTGAATACGGTCAGGAACACAATCATCAGGGTCATCACCGCCAGCAGGCGGCATTCGTGGGTATGAATAAAGCGCTGGAGGAAATCACGCATTTACTGCCTCCTTTAATTCTTCTTCGCTACAGCGGCCAGGGAAATATTCCCCATTAAGCCTGCCGCCGCGCATCACTAACACCCGATCGCTGTGGTAATAAATTTCGGGAATCTCATCGGAAATCATGATGATGGCAATACCGCTGGCGGCGAGTTTGCGCACAATGGCGTAAATACCGTCTTTGGCATGGATATCAACGCCTACTGTGGGGCTGTCGAGAATCAGGAGTTTGGGTTGGGTCGCCAGCCATTTTGCCAGCACCACTCGCTGCTGGTTACCGCCTGACAGGGTTTTGACTTTGTTGTCGGGATTACCGGCTTTAATAGACAGTGAGGCAATTGCCTCGTTGACCGTTTGCTCATAGAGATCGTCACGAATCAGTCCGGCTTTATTCACCAGCTTCTCCACCACGGAGAGCGTGATGTTGGCGCTGATTGACTGCTCCAGAACTAAGCCCAGTCCCAGACGGTCTTCTGACAAATAGGCAATGCCGTACTCAATGGCGTCGCGGTTAGATCGCATCTGCACGGCCTGGCCGTGAAGTTTTATTTCGCCCTGATGCGGACGCTTCAGGCCAAACAGGCTCAGCGCTAATTCGGTTCGCCCCGATCCCAACAGGCCAGTGAGGCCGAGAATTTCGCCCCGCCGAATATCAAATGAAATATTCCGGTACTCGCCTTTACGGGACAGGTTGCTGACTTCGAGCACCGTTTCGGTTTGTGGTCTGTCTTTGGCAACGGATTCATAATGGAACTCTTTACCCGTCATCAGCGTGGCCAGTTTACGGTCTGACATCTCGCGGGCATCGTAGGTGCCCAGCTTCACGCCATCGCGCATCACGGTAACGCGGTCAGCAATTTCCAGCACTTCATCCAGACGATGGCTGACAAAAACAATCGTGATACCGCGTTGTTTAAGCTGCAGGGTGAGCTTCAGTAAGGCGTCCACTTCATGGCGCGTCAGGGAGGATGTAGGTTCATCCATAATCACCAGCCGGGCATTCGCCGCCATCGCCCGGCAAATTGCCACCAGCTGACGCTGAGCAATGGAGATATCCGCCACTTTGTCATTCAGGTCGAGCGAAACGCCAATGCGCGCAACCGCGTCGGCCGCTATCTCATAAATCTTTTTCCAGTTAACCCGTTTAAAGCGGCCGGTATGCTGGCCGACGGCAATGTTCTCCGCCACGGTTAAATTGGGGAACAGCGACAGGTCCTGATAGATCACCTGCACGCCCAGGCGAGTACTTTCCACGGGCGTCAGCGGCGAGACTTCATTACCGCTAATAATAATACGGCCGCCCGGCTCGGGCTGGTGCACGCCAGACATCACCTTGATCAACGTCGACTTACCGCATCCATTCTGTCCGCACAGACAATGTACCTCGCCTTCTTCCAGCGTGAGGCTGACATCCGAAAGCGCGTGGACGCCGCCGAATATTTTCGATATGCCATCGAGTTGTAAAAATGCAGGCATAGCACTATCCCTTATCTAATCAGAATACGGGGAGGCTGACCGGATTCTGTTGAACCCGGCCAGCAGCAACATTGATGGTGTGACTTACAGGCCGAGCTTGACGAGATCGTTGACGTTGGCTTTGGTGATTTGGAGGATGCGATCCACCATGATCACTTTGTTTTCGTTATCCACGGTGGCTTCACCCAGCCCAGGGATGGTCATGCCGGTTTTAAATTCCTCGTTATCCAGCGCCAGGCGTGCGACATCGGTCATCGCCAGTCCGGCTTCTTTTGGACTCCACAGGAAACCTTCACGAATCACGCCAGACATAATGTATGCGCGCGCCTGTGAGGGAATAGTGGTGCCCACCAGGGCGATTTTTTTCTCCAGATGGCGTTTCTTCAGCACGTTGCCCGCCCCGATCGGCCCGTTCGAGCCCATCGACATAATGCCTGTCACGTTCGGATGCGCTTTCAGGATATCCTGAGTAACGCGTTCGGATTCATCGATAAAGTCCGCGCCAGGAAAGCGGTCGGCGGCCAGTTTCATATTCGGGTAGTGCTCTTTTTGATACGCGATCGCGGCATCGGCCCACTGATTATGACCGGTGGTGGTTAACGTGCCGACCAGCACGACGTATTCGCCTTTTTCACCCATTTCACGCGCCAGGGCTTTCATCTGTGCTTCACCGTAGGCTTTCGCGCTCATCAGCTCCACATCCCAGGTTTTGCCTTCCTGGTTAGGGCCTTCCTGCGTGATCACCATGATGCCCGCGTCACGCGCGCGCTTCACCACCTGCGCCGTCACTTTGGTATCGAGCGGTACCAGACCAATCACATCGACTTTCTTGGCGATCAGATCTTCAATCAGTTTCACCTGCTGCGCAGGATCGGCACGCGTGGGTCCCACCATAGAGGTTTTAAGATTATTTTTTTCTCCGCCCTCTTTGAGTCCCTGATTAAGGATGTTGAACCAGGGCACACCGGCTTCTTTGACCACCGTCACCATGGTTTTGGTTTCGGAGGCCAGCGCGGACATGGGAAACGCTAAACTCACAGAGACCGATAACAGCGTAGAGATGCTTAACATTTTAATTAGATTGCGGCGATTCATTTTACTACCCCTGGTTATCATTAATATGATGAGATTTTCTCTTGCCAGAAATTGATATAAAGATGCCGCTGCCAGCAATAAAACAGCAGATAAATAATCATTTCTGAACACTGGGTATTCGTATTAATAAAAATGAGAAAATAAACCGTTCAGCCGGTTAGTCTTTTTTTCCCGTTTCCCAAAACAAACCGCATAAATTGTCCGGGTGCAGCACCGAATTTACTGCAAAGAAAAGTAAAGTAAATTACCTGATGCCAATAAAGATCTCTTCTTTGATAAAGCTCACACATTCCATTAACAATTCCGGTGTGCCGATCACACCGACGCACGGATCAGCGCCTCTTCGTGCTGGCTTTCCTGCGCATTAAGATAGCCGAGCGTCATGCTGAAAAAGGCCTTTTCCCCGCCAGCCAGTGACCGTATATGCCCGGCCCGTTTTTCGGCCTGATAGCCTTCAACGCCGCAGGTCGCCGGCATCGCAAAAGCGCACACCTTCTGCATAGGGTTTGCCAGAATCCAGCGAGTCAGAAAGGGGAAATTGTCGGGGTTGTAGTTCACCGTAAAAGCATCGCCGTCTGGCCGACGTAGCATGACGTGCACATGGCCATCCTGCGCTTTACGCAGATTTTTAATGTAGAAAACCAGTTCGGGATCGGGCTGCAACTCGGCAGTGATGACTTCTGTGCTGGCGGGATCTTGCTTAAGCTGCTTAAGCCTTGCCAGATAGGCATCATTCGCTTTCACGATGGCGGGCACTGACGAACGGATAACCGTGTCGGCCGCGGTAAAAGCAGCGGGCTGAATGATGCGTGCACCTTCAACATAGGCAAAGTTGGCATGGCACATGTACATCAGGTCCATGGCGTTGAGCGATAAGTTCTCTACTGCCATGCATACCTCAAAGGTGGCGCTGTCCGGACGGATAACCACCCGAGGCTGGGCCAGATAATGGTCGCCAAATCCCATCAGGTACTCGCGCTCGCTCACCAGCGCCAGCCAGGGCCCTTGCGCATCCTCGCCAGTTTCAATGCGCGCCCGCTGCATCGGTGCGATGGGCATTTCACCGTGCAGGGCATGGTTGTCTTCCGCTGTTGGGTTACCGTTGCGCAGCAGCCCGGAGTGATACATAAAGCAGCCATAGGTTCCAACAATGTCGCTGGCAGGACGCGGCTCGGTAAAACGGCTTTGCATTGTCAGGTCGACGCCATCAAACATGGCCTGCCAGATCATCTGACCATAGTAAGGGAGCACCACCAGATAGCCACGGGCGTTTTTCAGCCGCACGGCCTCAATGCCTGATTCATAGATAAAAAGTTCCGCGCTGCATCCCGCAGCATTGACGATCTCCAGGGGTTGAGTACGGAAAAAAGACTTGTGAAGCTGGAAGACAGTAGGTGACAGAGTGCGTTGCATAATCGGCCTCGGAATTTACTGATTGTTATTTTTTAGTAAACCCATTCATATTGTGATCGGCTCCATTTTATTTCAATGGGCTTTTTCGATTTTCGGGATACCAGCCGTTGGAAAAAACGTTCTGCGGTGATGACAAAGCAGGAAACATTAAGAATGGTCGCAATTACGCTTATTAGAATAATATTGAGATATTAATCACAGATTATTTTTAGTATTGGCATGTGCCAATAATGATGGGGAAAGAGGTGAGTCATCTCTGCCCTTATTATTTTGATAAGAGCAGTATTCATAACGATCAGGACGGCACCGCGGGCATGTAACAGAGAGACCGATCTTCAGAACCTGATGTTGTAGCGGACCACATCATCAACCTGGGCTAGCTTGTCGTAGAGTTTACGCGCGGGGTTATTTTCATTTGTCACCCAGTACACCTTTGCTCAGCCTTTTTCGCGGGCTTCATCGCAGACCGCCGTGATGAGCACTTTTCCCGCCCCCAGACCACTCACACTCTCTTCAACGAAGAGATCTTCCAGATAGCACACAGGCTGTGTGAACCATGTACCTTTATGTATCACGCAGACCACGAAGCCAGCCACCTTCCCCTCAAGTTCGGCGAACCAACACATCAGCGCTGATTCGGGCGACTGTATTCTCCGTCAGGTGGATAAGGTGACGGCGTCCTCCAGCTCCTGTTCATAAAAATGCAGATCACCTTCCCGAGGATTCGCCAGGCAGGGTAATTGTCCGGCAGGGCTTTGCGGACCTTGAGCATTAGGGGACAGGTTAATTTTATTAGGTAGGAGACAATTAAATTCAGAATATTGATTACAGTATTTATTACCATACTAAATTTATAAATGGCAGTGGATAATTAAATGTGAATGCTGATTTCAGATTTGCTTCAGAAAATAATTCAAGCCAAAAAATTAAGATGCGCATGCTAATTTATGCGCACCCTGCACCACTATTATTAGTGCTACGTTTAGGTCCAGAAGTAATAAATGCATGCTAGCGAGCAGCTATCAGTCGTTTATCATAATCAGAGTAAGTTAGCCTAACCTTAACTGCGGCGTAATAGTGCTTATTAAATCCTACCTTACGTAATTAACTTCTTGCAATCAGTGATTTGCGGCGTGGATCTTTCCAGCCTACTTGAGCGATAACCTAAAGTTAACTTTTGATTGGATTCAGTCGTGGGGAGGTCTATGTGAAAACGCGTGTCAGCTATAATCAACTCCTTAGATAGTTCGTGTAGTTACTCTGGTTAGGTGCTCGTAATACCGGACCAGGATGAATTCATTTTTTAAAAATAGTCATAAATCATCTCTCTCTAATAATAATTTTCAAAAAAACCATCGTAGATAAAAATACGGCTCTAAGAAAAAACAAGACACTACTCTCAAATCATTGTAAAAACCCATGAGACATTCATAATATTTTCAAAACTAGTTGCAATTCATGCGATTTTGATATAAACAGTTATTCAAAATAGGTCTCCAAAAAATTTAAATCCAAGGTTAAATTATAAAAAATAAAAACCCTACAAGAAAGGAGTTGTATATGAAACCCATCAGCATCTATCATAGAATGTTAACTCAGAATCAATTAATGCTAAAAAACTGAAATCACTCAGAGACGGAATAAAAATGTTTGATTTAATAAAAATTGTTGTGACTTTTTTACTCTCCGGTTGTGTAGGCGTTTTCATCACTTACCGCTTTCAGAAGAAACAGTTTCAAAATCAATACTTTTTCAAAAAAGCAGAAATGAAAGCTATTGAGTTAAAAGAAGTTAGAAATAGTTTTGAAGCATTAGCTAGCGAAAGAATATACAGAAGTAAAACATTGATAAATTCCTTCAGGGAAGGAAAAACGAACGACTCTGAAATCGAATCCTATATTTCATCAGTTGTAAATTGGAATACGAAGTTGAATAGGCTTTATTTCGATCTTAATAGCCAACAATTATCAAGTCTGGCCAATGTTATTGAGGATAGCATTCAGAAAGAGTTTTATAATGCTCATTTAGAAATTAAAAAAGAAATCCATAAACATAAAGAACAGCGAACTGGAAGTTCGGGAGCATCCCTAAAAACCGCACTAAATGCAATTAACAGAGCTTATGAAAAAATAAAAAATGTAACAACTCAATTGACTGAAACCTCTGATTCAAGATGGGATGAAATTAAAAATGCAGATACAATTTCGTTTAACTACCATCATTTAGAGTATGCAAGTACACTGACATTATTAAGGGCACTTTTTCACTCTTCCCCTCATAGATTGCGCATACCTCGCTCTAACTTCGATAATCGAATACCATTTATGTGAAGGCGACTCAGGTCTTGGATTTAGCAACATCGCTGCAAGTCTGGCTTTTTCATTATAGCTAAGTTCGCTCAACATTCTACCATATTCAATAATGCATGCTTTGGTTACCCCGGTTGCACGGTGACCAAAGTAGGCATTATCCATATAGCACTTCATAATTTCACTCTTAGTAAATCTAAAATTAACAAGTAAAGCCAGTATCATTTCATATATTTTTCGTCGAAAAGTTAAATCTTTATAGTTAGTTAATGTTCTAACCATTTGCATATTAATAGTGCTTGCACCTCCATATTTTCGGAACGTAATCATTTTCAAAATTTCGCGAATTATTGAGATTATATCTATACCTCTATGCTTAAGATAACGCCTATCCTCTAGGGCCATAACGAGATAATCAAACTCATCGAAAACATAAGGTCCTCGTTCGACAATAGAAGTGATGTCCATAATATCCCTATTAAGCTTAATTAATAAAAATCTTAAAGACAGGTAAGTTTTTTTATTTCTCGGGAAATCAATGCTTTTCATAGCAATCCTTTTTTAAGAAAAGTGTTAAAAAATCAATTAAACATAAATTATCATGATACTTTTTTATCTTTCAGTTAAAACTGCAAAGGTCTTTTTTACGTCTAGTTTAATCTAATAGAATCAGCAAAAAAAATCAATTCCTTCAAAAGTAGCATTATGCCTTTTCTATTCCTAACTTCAAGAAAAAATATTTTTTTGATCTCCCGGCGATTAAATTAATAATTCTTAAAGCAATAATTAGAAAATATAATTTTTATTATCATTTTTTGCACTTAGTGTTAGCATACTACAAGTTATGAGCACGCCAGATTGAAGAATGATAATGGGCATAAACATCTTATAGTTCCTAATTTGATAAAATCATTAACAAAATCACAGTAATGTAACCAAACTAAAAATATATCTACTAAACCACCACCTCTCCATGCTCCTGGCGGTACTCCTTTGGCGTCGTGGCATAGCTCTTCTTAAACACCGAATAGAAATACTGCAACGACGGATAGCCGCACATCTGTGAGATCTCATTGATACTCAGCGACGAACCCGCCAACAGTTCCCTGGCCTTCTCCAGTTTCTCGCGGTGGATCATGGCGTGAATCGTATCGCCAGTTTCATCCCGGAAACGCTTCTCCAGGTTTGAGCGCGACATGCCAATGGCATCCAGCACCTGCTCAACCTTGATGCCCTTGCAGGCGTTGAAGCGGATAAAGTGCATCGCCTGAATGACAGCGGGATCGTGCAACGAGCGGAAATCGGTGGAACGGCGGGCAATGACTTTTACCGGCGGCACTAAGATGCGCTGTAACGGCAGAGATTGTTGATCGAGCAGACGATGCAGCAGTTTAGCGGCCTGGTAACCCATCTGCCGCGATCCCTGAACGACTGAGGACAGCGCCACGCGGGACAGGTAACGCGTCAGCTCTTCGTTATCGATCCCGATGACGCACAGCTTCTCCGGCACCGGAATCTTCAGGTATTCGCAGGCCTGCAGCAGATGGCGCGCACGGGCGTCGGTAACGGCGATAATGCCGGTATGGGGAGGAAGCGTTTGCAGCCAGTCGGCCAGACGGTTTTGTGCGTGCTGCCAGTTCTCAGAGGCAGTCTCCATGCCCTGATAGACCACGCCCATGTAACGCTCGCGCATCACCATTTTGCGGAACGCCAGTTCACGCTCCTGCGCCCAGCGTTTACCGCTGGAGGCCGGTAAACCGTAAAAGGCGAAACGGTTGATGCCGCGCTCTTTCAGATGCAGAAAGGCGCTTTCCACCAGCGCAGTGTTATCGGTGGCAATATAGTGCACTGGTGGATAGTCTTCTTCCCTGTGATACGAACCGCCCACGCCGACAATCGGCACAGCCACGTCGGCCAGAGAGCGCTGAATCGAACTATCGTCATAATCCGCAACAACCCCGTCACCCAGCCATTCCTGAATATTATCAATGCGGCAACGGAAGTCCTCCTCAATGAAAATATCCCAGTTGGTCTGCGAAGCTTGCAAATACTCGCCAACGCCTTCTACTACCTGACGATCGTAAACCTTGTTGGCGTTGAACAGCAGGGTAATGCGGTATCGTTTTTCATGCATAGTGGCACAGTCCCTTTAACTCCCAGCGCATTGCATAACACAGCTGGATGCGCCACAGAAATGGTTTGCGCCACAGTGTGATCGTTCACACGATTACAGGCGGCGACGCGTGGCGGTATCCATCCACACCGCTAACAGTAAAATGGCCCCTTTGACGATGTACTGCCAGAAAGTCGGTACATCCATCATGCTCATACCGTTGTCCAGTGAGGCCATGATAAACGCGCCCATCACGGCGCCCGCTACCGACCCCACGCCACCCGCCAGGCTGGTGCCGCCAATCACGCAGGCCGCAATGGCATCCAGCTCGGCAATGTTCCCGGCGGAAGGGGAACCCGCGCCGAGCCGCGAGCTGAGAATCAGCCCGGCAATCGCCACCATCAGGCCATTGATGGCAAACACCGCCAGCTTGGTGCGCGCCACGTTAATACCAGAGAGCCGCGCGGCATCAATATTGCCGCCAATGGCATAGATACGGCGTCCAAAGGCAGTGCGAGTGGCCATAAACATCCCCACCAGCAGCAGCAATGCCAGCAACAGAACCGGTGTCGGTACGCCACGATAGTCGTTCAGCAGCCAGATCGCGCCCAGTACCAGAACGGCGGTAATGGCCTGTCGTGCTACGGTGCCGGAGGCGGCAGGTTGAGCCAGACCCAGTTGCTGACGACGCAGTCGTAGGCGCCACTGCCACAGAATAAACAGCGCCAGGCCCGCAACACCAAAGCCAAAACCGATACCGCCGGGCAGATAACTTTGCCCAATCTGCGACATCGCCGGGCTCGTTGGGGCCACGGTGGTGCCATTGGTGATGCCCACCAGAATGCCGCGAAACGCCAGCATGCCGGCCAGGGTCACAATAAATGATGGCACCTTGCGGTAAGCCACCCACCAGCCGTTCCAGGTGCCGAGCAACAGCCCCAGCACCAGCGTGACCACGATAGTCAGCGGCAGCGACCAGCCCAGCCAGACGTCAAAGATTGCCGCCGCGCCGCCCAACAGCCCCATCATGGAGCCGACGGACAGATCGATCTCGGCGGAGATAATTACAAACACCATGCCCACCGCCAGAATGCCGGTGATCGCCGTCTGGCGCAGCAGGTTAGAAACGTTGCGCGGACTGAGCCAGGCACCGTCGGTCGTCCAGGTAAAGAACAGGGCAATCAAGACAATCGCCCCCAGCATCACCAACACCTGCAGGTTACGCAGGCCGAGCTTGCTGGATACGTGCTTGTTAGCCGGTGCCGCTACGGCAGGTTTACTCTCGCTGTTAAGCATAATGTTCACTCCGTAGGGCGGCTTCCATCACCTGCTCCTGAGTCAGATTGTCGTTAATCAGATCGGCTTTGATTTGCCCTTCATGCATAACCAGAATGCGATCGCTCAGGCCCAGCACTTCAGGCAGCTCAGACGAAATCACAATCACCGAGATGCCCTGCTGTACCAGGGCGTTGATCAGCACATAGATCTCCTGACGCGCCCCAACATCAATGCCGCGCGTCGGCTCGTCCAGAATCAGGATTTTTGGGTTGAGTAGCAGGCACTTCGCCAGAATCGCTTTTTGCTGATTGCCGCCGCTGAGGCGACCAATCGGCAGCTCAGGCGAAGAGGTTTTCACCCGCAGTCGTGCAATGGCGGCGTTGATGGCGTGCAGTTCTTCGGCCTCATCAATGGTGGAAAGCCGATGACTGAACTGGTCCAGCGCGGCCAGCGTGATGTTTTTGCCTACGCCCATCAGCGGCACGATGCCGTCTTTTTTACGATCTTCCGGCACCATGGCAATGCCGTGCGCGATGGCGTGCTGGCAGTCGCGAATCGTGACTTTTTTGCCGTGAATCGCTATCTCCCCTTGCCAGCGGCCGGGCCAGACGCCAAACAGGCACTGCACGGTTTCCGTTCGACCCGCGCCCACTAATCCGGCAATGCCGAGGATTTCCCCCTTTCGCAGGGTAAAAGAGACGTTATTAACCCGCTTCACGTGACGGTTAACCGGATGCCAGGCCGTCAGGTTATCGACCTGCAACACCGTGTCGCCAATCTCGTGGGGCGAATGGGGATAAAGCGCCGTGAGTTCGCGTCCCACCATCATGGTGATGATGTCATCCTCACTCAGGCCCGCAGCAGGTCGGGTGGCAATGTGCTGACCATCGCGAATGACACAGATCGTGTCCGAGATAGCCTTCACTTCGTTGAGCTTGTGCGAGATATACACGCAGGCAATGCCATGTTCGCGCAGGTTCTGGATGATGCTGAGCAGCACTGTCGTCTCCTGCTCGGTCAGCGAAGAGGTGGGCTCATCCAGGATAAGCAGGCGCACCTGCTTGTTAAGGGCACGGGCAATCTCCACCAGCTGTTGTTGCCCAAGGCCCAGTTCGCCCACGCGCGTATCCGGGGAGACGTTGAGTTTGACGCGCTCCAGCAGCTGCTGGCAGCGCAGCGTCATGGTTTCATCATCCACCATGCCGAAGCGCCCCAACTCTGCGCCGAGAAAGATGTTCTCCATCACCGTAAGTTGCCGCACCAGCGCCAGCTCCTGGTGGATAATCACAATACCTTTGCGCTCGGTATCGCGAATGGTCTGCGCCTGAATAGCGTCCCCGGCAAAGTGGATCTGCCCGTCGAAATCCCCGTGCGGATAGAGTCCGCACAGGATTTTCATCAACGTTGATTTGCCCGATCCGTTTTCACCGCACAACGATAGCACTTCACCCGCATCCAGCTGCAGGCTGACGTTATCCAGCGCCTTCACCGCGCCAAAGCGCTTGGTGATGTTCTTCATTTCCAGCAACATCGTTTACTCTCCTTCGCGTAACGCGATTAGAGTTCGCTTTTCTTGTGGAAACCGTCTTTCACCACGGTGCTGTCAATGTTGTCTTTGTTCACCTCAATCGGTGTCAGCAGGCGCGCTGGCACATCTTTCAGGCCGTTGTTGAGTTTGGCATTGCTGGCTGGCGTCTGACCATTGCCCAGCTCGATGGCAATCTTCGCGGCTTCGGTAGCCAGTTCTTTGATGGGTTTGTACACGGTCATGGTCTGGGCGCCGTTCATAATGCGCTTGATGGCGGCCAGATCCGCGTCCTGCCCGGAAATAGCGACTTTACCGGCCAGTCCCTGAGCACTCAGCGCCTGAATCGCGCCGCCCGCGGTGGCATCGTTAGAGGCGACAACCGCATCGATATTGTTTTTATTGGCAGTCAGGGCGTTTTCCATGATCTTCAGCGCGTTTTCCGGTAGCCAGGCATCAACCCACTGGTCGCCGACGATTTTAATGCTGCCGTTATCGATATAGGGTTTTAACACCTTCATCTGCCCTTCGCGGAACAGGCGTGCGTTATTGTCTACAGGTGATCCGCCCATCAGGAAGTAATTTCCTTTTGGCACCTTTTTCACCAGACTTTCCGCCTGCATTTCACCCACTTTTTCATTATCAAAGGAAATATAAAAGTCGATATCGGCGTTATTTATCATACGGTCATAGGCCAGCACTTTAATCCCTTCACGTTTGGCTTCTGCCACCACGTTACTTAATACCTGACCGTTGTAGGGAATGATAACCAGCACATCAACGCCGCGGTTGATCATATTTTCAATTTGCGACATCTGGGTTTCTTCGTTGCCATTGGCTGACTGCACAAATACTTTTGCGCCTTGCGCCTCAGCCTGTTTAACAAAGATGTCACGGTCTTTTTGCCAGCGCTCCAGGCGTAAATCATCGATTGCCATACCGATTTTGACTTCTTTTGCCAGACTGGCCTGACTGAACAGGGCCAGCGCCGCAAAGGCAGCGAGTAATGCAGGTTTCATTTTCATCATGGTCATCCTGTAGGGAACGGTTATTGTCGTTGTAAGGCTATGAACCAGGCGGATGAATTGTTCACCTTATTTTCAGCTGCCAGCAATTACTGATTTTTATCCCGCTATTACGTTTTTTGGTTTATTTCTGTATTTTTGAGCGCGATCGAAAATTTTACATTTTCAGACTCGCCGATCGCGACATAAGACCTGTCAGGCGTCATAAAGCCTTCATATTTTTTTGCGAGCAAGTGCACAATAAATAATTATCTTACTGGCTGTGTGAAATATCGTAATTGAGCGCGCTGAGAGCGGGTACGCACAATAACGCTTCCGGGTAACCCATTCGGGGCCGATGCTAAGGAGCCAATCATGCACGCTTATTTTGACCAGCTTGATCGCGTTCGCTACGAAGGAACAAAAACCACCAATCCCCTGGCGTTCCGCCATTACAATCCGGATGAAGTGATCATGGGTAAAACCATGGCCGAGCATCTGCGCTTCGCCGCCTGTTACTGGCATACGTTCTGCTGGAACGGTGCGGATATGTTTGGCGCGGGCGCGTTTGATCGTCCGTGGCAAAAAACGGGCGAAGCGCTGGATCTGGCAAAACTGAAAGCGGACGTGGCGTTTGAGTTTTTTCACAAACTGAATGTGCCCTATTACTGCTTCCACGATGTAGACGTGTCACCAGAAGGGGAGTCGCTGAAAAGCTATCGCGAAAACCTGGCCGTCATGACCGATAAACTGCAGGAAAAACAGCAGGAAACCGGAATTAAACTGCTGTGGGGCACGGCGAACTGCTTTACGCATCCGCGCTACGGTGCAGGTGCTGCGACCAGTCCCGATCCGGAGGTGTTTTCCTGGGCAGCCAGCCAGGTATGCAGTGCCATGAAAGCGACCCAGACGCTGGGCGGCGAAAACTATGTGCTGTGGGGCGGTCGCGAAGGATACGAAACCCTGTTAAATACTGACCTGCGCCAGGAGCGCGAGCAGATCGGCCGCTTTATGCAGATGGTGGTTGAGCACAAGCACAAAATCGGATTTCAGGGCACGCTGCTGATCGAACCTAAGCCGCAGGAACCCACCAAACACCAGTATGATTATGATGTGGCCACGGTTTATGGCTTCCTGAAGCAGTTTGGTCTGGAAAAAGAGATTAAAGTGAACGTCGAAGCGAACCATGCGACGCTGGCCGGCCACTCATTCCATCATGAAATTGCGACGGCAATTGCCCTTGGCGTGTTTGGTTCGGTGGATGCTAACCGTGGCGATCCGCAGTGCGGCTGGGATACGGACCAGTTCCCGGTCAGCGTGGAAGAAAACGCATTGGTGATGTACGAAATCATCAAAGCAGGCGGTTTCACTACCGGCGGCCTAAACTTTGATGCCAAAGTACGCCGTCAGAGCACCGATAAATATGACCTGTTCTATGGCCATATCGGCGCGATGGACACCATGGCGCTGGCGCTGAAAGTGGCGGCACGCATGCTGGCTGACGGTGAGCTGGATAAACGCGTAGCACAGCGCTACAGCGGCTGGAACGGCGAATTTGGTCAGCAGATTTTGAAAGGTGAATTCTCGCTGGATGCGCTGGCGGCTCATGCACATCAGCAGCAGTTTAATCCGCAGCACAACAGTGGACGCCAGGAACAGCTGGAAAACCTGGTGAATCACTATCTTTATGACTTTTAATCCGTAAGGAGCGCGACATGGTAATCGGGATCGATATCGGCACATCCGGCGTCAAGGTGGTGCTGCTGGATGAACACGGGCAGGTTGTGGCAGTGGAAACCTCCCCCTTGACGGTTTCCCGCCCGCATCCGTTGTGGAGCGAACAAGATCCCGAAAGCTGGTGGCTGGCCACGGACCGCGCCGTACAGGCCCTGACCCATCAGCATGACCTGAGTAGCGTAAAAGCGATTGGCCTGACCGGGCAAATGCACGGTGCTACGCTGCTTGGTGCACAACATCAGGTGTTGCGCCCGGCCATTCTCTGGAATGACGGGCGCAGCGGCGATCAGTGCCATACGCTGGAGCAGCGCGTGCCTGAATCGCGTCAGATTACCGGCAACCTGATGATGCCGGGTTTCACTGCGCCAAAGCTGCTGTGGGTAAAAGAGCATGAACCTGACGTCTTTGCTCAGGTCGCAAAAGTGCTGTTGCCCAAAGATTACCTACGCTGGCGGCTGAGCGGCGAATTTGCCAGCGATATGTCGGATGCGGCGGGCACAATGTGGCTGGACGTAGAAAAGCGTGACTGGAGCGATGTGATGCTGGCGGCCTGCGGGCTGGAACGACGCCAGATGCCTGCGCTGTTTGAAGGTAATCAGATTACCGGTACCTTGTCGGCGGCTATTGCACAGCGCTGGACACTGCCGCAGGTGCCCCTGGTGGCGGGCGGTGGCGATAATGCGGCAGGTGCAGTTGGCGTCGGCATGACATCGCCGGGACAAGGCATGCTGTCGCTGGGGACATCCGGGGTTTATTTTGTCGTCAGCGACGGCTATCTCAGTAATCCGCAACGTGCTGTTCACAGCTTTTGCCACGCTCTGCCGCAGCGCTGGCATCTGATGTCCGTGATGCTCAGTGCCGCGTCCTGCCTTGACTGGGCGGCTGCGCTGACCGGCTGTGACGATGTTCCGCATCTGCTGGCGGAGGCAGAGCGGGCAAAACAGGATGCGCCGTCGCTGTGGTTTTTGCCTTATCTGTCGGGAGAACGCACCCCGCATAATAATCCGCACGCCTGCGGCAGCTTCTTTGGCTTTACCCACCAGCATGGACGACCCGAACTGGCGCGGGCGGTGCTGGAAGGCGTGGGGTTTGCACTGGCCGAAGGGATGGATGTGGTACACGACTGCGGCGTCACGCCCAGCAGCATCATGCTGATTGGCGGCGGTGCCCGAAGCGGTTACTGGCGACAGATGCTGGCCGATATCAGCGGACAGACGCTGGATTACTGCGAAGGCGGCGATGTCGGACCCGCACTGGGCGCTGCACGTCTGGCGCAAATGGCGCTGGATGAGAATCTGACCGTGCCTGCCCTGAAGCAGGTGCAGCGCCACCAGCCCAACCCGGCGCGTCATGCGCACTATCAGCCGAGACGTGAGACGTTCAGCCGGCTGTATCAGCAGCTGCTGCCGTTGATGCAGCAGTAATCCAACCCGAGGGCAACGACGTTGCCCTTTTATTTGAGCGATGTCTCCCGTCATGCTCGCAACAATCTGCCACAGTGGCACTGTCGGGCTATCTTGCCCTCATCATTTCCTGAGGGTTCATAAAGGTTGTTGCAGCAGAATCTGACCCTGCGCGACCAACGATGCAAATCGCGCGATTCATGCGAAAAAGTAGCCTGAAAGTTGAAATGGTGAGAGGTGCATCAGGTATCGCCCCGGATCACCACGTAAACCAGCTTCTTTGTGAGGCCGGTTTACGTCAGTCAGGTTACTTAACCAATTGCCCCCAGTGCATCGTCCTGGCTCTGCTTCTTCGGCAGCAGGAACAGCGTTGCCACAATATCCAGCAGGTAGATAAGCGCCAGTAAGGTAATGGCCGCCACAAAAGAGAACTTGCCTGCCAGCAGGCCGATAACCAGCGGGCCAAACCCACCGACGCCACGTCCCAGGTTAAACAACACATTTTGCGCGGTGGCGCGCACCTGCGGTGGAAAGGTATCCGAGATTAATGCCCCGTAACCGCCGATCATGCCGTTAACAAACAGCCCCATCAAGGCGCCGGTGAACAGCATAACAGTGGGATCGCGCAGTTGCGCATAAACCACCACCATCACAACTGCGCCGAACTGATATAGCAGGAAAATTTTCCAGCGCGCAAAGCGATCTGCCAGCACGCCAAACAACCAAATCCCGAAGGTCATACCTACGACAGTGACCGCCGTCCAGATGCCGGATTTCGTCAGACTAAAACCAAAGTTTGAGGAAAGGTAACTTGGCATCCAGATCATCAGGCCGTAATAACCGAAGTTCTGGACGGAGCAGAGAATAAAGATCCCCAGGCTGGCTTTACTGGTGGCGCGGTCTTTAAACAGCAGTTTCAGTCGGGCGGGAAAGGACAGTGAGGGAACATGTTGGATCTGACGGGTAAAGCTCTCAGGCTCACCCATACTGCGGCGAATGACAAACGACACCAGCGCGGGCAGCAGTCCCACCAGGAACATCCCGCGCCAGCCAATAACACTCAGCAGCGGTGGCGTGATAAATGCCGCCAGCAGAACACCCAGTTGCCAGCCGATCCCGACCCACGCCGAGGCGCGGTTGCGTTTCTCTGCCGGCCAGGCTTCCGCAATCAGCGCCATGCCGATGCCAAACTCACCGCCAAGCCCCATTCCCGCCAGCGTGCGATAGGCCAGCAGATCCCAGTACCCCTGGGCCACCGCACACAGACCGGTAAAAAGGGAAAACATCAAAATGGTGAGGGTTAACACACGAATGCGACCATAGCGATCGCTGAGATGACCAAACACGATGCCGCCAATTACGGCACCAATCAGCGTCCAGGTCACCAGTGAACCGGCCTGGGAGGGATCAAGTGCCAGAGACAGGCTAATCGCGGGCAGCATAAACCCCAGAATAAGCAGGTCGAATCCATCCATGGCATAACCACTGATGGCGGCCAGCATCGCTTTAGCAGGCGTAATGCTCTGTTTAGAAGGGGAAGAAGAGGACATGAGTCAGCACCCGTTGGTTAAAAAACTGGCGCAAGTATAAAGAGCTACGATGATGGGGTCTATGCAGAATAGCCGCAACCGTGTGCCGGAATCGCACACGGTTGCCCAGGATCAAGACGGCTTATTGCTGCCGTCGTCGCCGGATAACAGCTCATCAAGCCTGTCACCGCCGACGTGACGGAAATCCTGTCCTTTTACGAAGTAGAAAATGATTTCGCAGATGTTCTGGCAGCGGTCACCGATACGCTCAATGGCGCGGGCGCAGAACAGTGCCGTTAATACACTGGGGATGGTGCGCGGATCTTCCATCATGTAAGTCATCAACTGACGCACGATACCTTCGTACTCTTTATCCACTTTTTTGTCTTCGCGGTAGATCTGAACGGCTTCGTTAAGATCCATACGCGCAAACGCGTCCAGCACGTCATGCAGCATCTGTACGGTGTGGCGGCCCAGGGATTCCAGGCTAACCAGCAGCGGCAGATGTTGCTGACCAAACTTCTCCAGTGCGGTACGGCTGATTTTCTCGGCCACATCGCCAATGCGTTCCAGCTCGGAAATGGTCTTGATAATTGCCATCACCAGGCGCAGGTCGATAGCGGTAGGCTGACGTTTGGCGATGATGCGCACGCAGGCCTCATCAATCTCCACTTCCATCATGTTGACCTTCTGGTCGCCATCAATGACGCGCTGGGCCAGATCACCGTCCAGATTATGCATCGCGGTGATCGCATCGGTCAGTTGCTGTTCGACCAGCCCGCCCATGATCATCACCTGAGTGCGTATGTGCTCCAGCTCAGCATTGAACTGACCGGAGATGTGTTTATTCAGATTTAAACTGTCCATGGCGATCTCCTGTCGAATCAGCCGTAGCGACCTGTGATGTAGTCTTCTGTTTGTTTCTGTGCCGGCTTGGTGAACAGCGTGTCAGTGTCGCTGAACTCAATCAGTTCGCCCAGATACATAAACGCCGTGTGATCGGAACAACGTGCAGCCTGCTGCATGTTATGGGTCACGATCACCACCGTGTAATCCTGCTTCAGTTCGGTAATTAATTCTTCGATACGGCCGGTAGAAATGGGGTCCAGTGCAGAGCATGGCTCATCCAGCAACAGCACTTCCGGACGGATAGCGATGCCGCGGGCAATGCACAGACGCTGCTGCTGTCCACCAGACAGGCTGTAGCCACTCTGGTGCAGCTTGTCTTTGGTTTCGTTCCACAGGGCCGCTTTGGTCAGCGCCCACTGCACGCGCTCATCCATGTCGGCACGAGACAGCTTCTCGAACAGGCGCACGCCGAAAGCGATATTGTCATAAATCGACATCGGGAAAGGCGTCGGCTTCTGGAATACCATGCCAACCCGGGCGCGTAACAGTGCGATATCCTGATGCGACGCCAGAATATTGTCGCCATCCAGCAGAATATCACCCTCTGCTCGCTGATCCGGATAGAGCGAATACATTTTGTTGAAAGTGCGCAGCAGGGTGGACTTACCACAGCCTGATGGCCCAATAAACGCCGTGACCTGGTTTTTAGCAATATCCAGGTTGATATTTTTCAGAGCGTGAAACTTGCCGTAATAGAAATTCAGATTACGAACCTCGATTTTTCCGGCTGATGCAGTCGCAGTACTCATTGTTTTTCTCTCTTAATCAACACCGCGCAGGGCAGTGTCGGTAGTTAACCGTGTTTGCCCTTGGCGAAAACAACTCTTGCTACGATATTCAGCAGCAGCACGCACAGGGTAATAATCAGTACGCCAGCCCAGGCCAGACTTTGCCACTCGGCAAACGGGCTCATGGCGAATTTAAATATGGTGACCGGGAGGTTAGCCACGGGCTGCATCATGTCGGTGCTCCAGAACTGATTCGACAGCGCAGTAAACAGCAGCGGCGCGGTTTCACCAGCGATACGGGCAATCGCTAACAGCACACCAGTGATGATGCCGGAAACCGACGCTTTAAGCGTAATAGCCGAGATCATCTTCCATTTCGGCGTGCCCAACGCATAGGCGGCTTCGCGCATGCTGTCTGGTACCAGTCGCAACATGTTTTCCGTGGTTCGAATCACTATCGGAACCTGCAGCAGCGCCAGCGCAATCACGCCCGCCCAGCCGGAGAAGTGGTGCATTTGCGCCACGACGATGGTGTAGACAAACAGGCCAACCACAATCGACGGCGCTGACAGCAGAATGTCATTAATAAAACGAATCACTTCTGCCAGTGCTGATTTGCGTCCGTATTCCGCCAGATAAACGCCGGCCATAATGCCCAGCGGCGTACCGAAGAAGGTAGACCAGAAAATCAGTAAACCACTTCCTGCCAGGGCGTTGGCTAAGCCACCACCCGCGGTGTTTGGCGGCGGAGTGGACTCTGTAAACAGCGACCATGACAAACCATCGATGCCACGGCTTACCGTAGTAAACAGAATCCACACTAACCAGAACAGGCCAAAAGCCATGGTCAGTAACGACATCGTCAGCGCAATTTTATTCTTGGTACTGCGCCATGACTGCATCTTACGACGTGACGCTTCCAGTTCTGCGCGAGCCTGCACTTCCATCGTTGTCATGATCGCGTTCCTTCACTTTTGGCCAGCCGCATAATCATTAACTTTGAAATCGCCAGCACGATAAAGGTGATAACAAACAGAATCAGGCCCAGCTCCATCAGAGCCGCAACGTGTACGCCTGATTCTGCTTCAGCGAATTCGTTCGCCAGCGCTGAGGTGATACTGTTGCCAGGCATAAACAGCGAGGCGCTGTCTAACTGGTAGGTGTTACCGATAATAAAGGTCACGGCCATGGTTTCACCCAGTGCACGTCCCAGACCGAGCATGACACCGCCGATCACCCCATTTTTAGTGAAGGGCAGAACAATGCGCCAAATCACTTCCCAGGTCGTGCAGCCAATGCCATAAGCCGACTCTTTCATCATCACCGGCGTCTGTTCAAACACGTCACGCATTACCGAGGCGATATACGGGATGATCATGATGGCCAGGATAACGCCTGCGGCCAGGATACCGATACCAAATGCGGGGCCAGAAAACAGCTCGCCAATGACAGGAATGCCCGACATCACATCGCCAACCGGCGTCTGGAAGTACTGTGCGAACAGTGGCGCAAAAACAAATAAGCCCCACATGCCGTAAACAATGCTGGGGATCGCCGCTAACAGCTCAATGGCGGTACCCAGTGGACGACGTAACCAGCCTGGTGCGAGTTCAGTAAGGAAAAGCGCAATACCGAAACTGACCGGTACCGCAATAATCAGGGCAATAATTGAGGTGACAAGCGTACCGTAAATCGGTACCAGCGCACCAAATTGTTCGTTAGGGGCGTCCCAGGTTTTGGTCCACAAAAACGCGAAACCAAATTTCTGTATGCTTGGCCAGGAAGAGAAGATCAGGGAGACAATGATGCCGCCCATCAGTAACAGGACGATCAGCGCAGCGAGTTTTACCAGTGCACCGAAAATTCTGTCGCCTTGCTTGCCTGGGGCTTTGAATGCCGACTTCGTTGCAGCCATAGAAGTCTCAGTCCTCAGAAGTTATCAGGGCGGCAGACGCCGCCCCTGAAGGCTGACCAGACGTCGGTCTGGCCAGGGTCATTCACTTACTTATAAAGCGCTTTACCTGAACTGTCTTTGATATTGGCTTTCCATGCAGCGCGGATCTGCTGAACTACGCTGTCAGGCAGGGTGGCATAATCCAGCGCGTTTGCCGTTTTGCCGCCGTCTTTGTAAGCCCAGTCGAAGAATTTCAGCACTTCGGCACCTTTCGCCGCGTTAGCCTGGTCTTTGTAAATCAGGATAAACGTGGTTGAGGTGATTGGCCATGCGTCGTTGCCTTTCTGGAAAGTCAGGTCCTGAGCAAAAGATTTGCTCCAGTCCGCGCCTTTCGCCGCGTTAGAGAAGCTGGTTTCGCTTGGCGCAACCGCTTTACCATCCGCATCCACCAGCCTGGTGTAGGTCAGATTATTTTGTTTGGCATAAGCATATTCAACGTAGCCGATTGAGCCTGGCAGACGCTGTACGAAGGCGGCGACGCCGTCGTTACCTTTACCGCCCAGACCGGTTGGCCAGTTAACAGTATTGCCCTTACCAATTTTGCTGTTCCACTCTTCGTTCACTTTTGCCAGATAGCTGGTGAACACGAAAGAGGTACCGGAACCATCCGCGCGGCGTACCACGTTGATGTTAGTGTCTGGCAGTTTCACGCCTGGGTTCAGTTTAACAATCGCAGGATCGTTCCACTTTTTGATGTTACCCAGATAGATGTCGCCAACGGTTTTACCGTCCAGCGTCAGTTGACCTGATTTGATGCCCGGCAGGTTAACCGCCAGCACCACACCACCGATCACGGTTGGGAACTGAAACAGGCCATTTTTCTGCAAATCTTCGTCTTTCATAGGCGCATCAGACGCACCGAAATCAACGGTTTTGGCGATAATTTGTTTTACACCGCCAGATGAACCAATGCCTTGATAGTTGATTTTGCTACCGGTGGCTTGCTGATATTCTGCTGCCCACTTGGCATAAACCGGCGCCGGGAAAGTCCCGCCCGCACCCGTCAGATCGGTGGCTGCAAAGGCAGAAACCGCGCTAACGGCAAAAGAGGCGGCAAGGATTCGGGCTACGGTGCTACGCATCAGTGTCATGTTCCCTCCAGGGGAGAAAATTCAGGCTCAATGCCTTTTTAGTAAGAGTCAGTGATTGCTGCAGGAGGGAAAATAGGACAGTTTAGTGACAGAAAAATGTAGTTAATATTACAGTTATATGACAGACACAATTATTGCTCATTTTTACAAGCCCACTATTGAAAAGGACATGTTCAATGACATTTATGAAGAAGCTTCTGGTATGCAATGTCGTCCTCCTCTGTACGCTGGCCAGCGCCCATGCGTACGACGTACCGCAGATTCATTCGAATGAATCTTTTGCAATGACAGATAACAGAGGCACTCTGGCCACAATTGACAGTAGTGGCGCGGTCAGACAATCTTCTGTCAATGCTGAGGATGTGAGTGAAACGAAGAAACAAGTACAAGCGTTAATAAAAACGCAAGAAAACCAGACTGATACCCTCAATACGCTCTCACAAAAGCTAAGCAAAAATGAAGATGTGATCACTAACCTGCAACGTTCACTCGATGAGGCTAACCGCAAAATCAGCGATCAGCAGCGCGCACTTGAGCAAGTCAGCAGCAAAATTAAATAAAAGAAACGCGTGAATCCCGCCAGGGATTCACGCGTAAGACGCATTACTCGACCGTCACCGATTTCGCCAGATTACGCGGCTGATCCACATCGGTCCCTTTAATCAGGGCCACGTGATAGGAGAGCAGCTGCAGCGGCACGGTATAGAAGATAGGCGCAATCGCTTCTTCCACGTGCGGCAGGGGAATGATCTTCATTCCATCGCTGTCGCTAAAACCAGCATCTTCATCAGCAAACACGTACAGCAGACCGCCGCGCGCGCGCACTTCTTCGATATTCGATTTCAGCTTCTCTAACAGCTCGTTATTCGGTGCCACGACGATAACCGGCATATCGGCATCAATCAGCGCCAGCGGCCCGTGTTTGAGCTCACCAGCAGCATAAGCCTCGGCATGAATATAAGAGATCTCTTTTAACTTCAGCGCGCCTTCCATCGCAATCGGATATTGATCGCCACGGCCCAGGAACAGCGCATGATGTTTATCAGAGAAATCTTCTGCCAGATCTTCAATCAGCTTATCCTGCGCCAGCATTTGTTCAATGCGGCTTGGCAGTGCCTGCAGACCATGAACAATCTCATGCTCTTTTTCCGCTGGCATACCGTTCAGGCGACCCAGTTTTGCCACCAGCATCAGCAGCACGGTGAGCTGGGTGGTAAAGGCTTTGGTCGACGCGACACCAATTTCCGTGCCCGCTTTGGTCATCAGCGCCAGGTCAGATTCTCGTACCAGGGACGAACCGGCGACGTTACAGATAGCCAGCGATCCCAGATAACCCAGCTCTTTTGACAGGCGCAACGCAGCCAGCGTATCCGCAGTTTCACCCGACTGAGACAGCGTAATCAGCAGGCTGTTTTTACGCACCGCCGATTTGCGATAGCGGAATTCAGACGCGATTTCGACATCACAAGGGAGATTAGCCAGTGCTTCAAACCAGTAGCGCGAAACCATGCCTGAGTTATAAGACGTACCGCAGGCAATGATCTGGATATGCTCAACTTTGCTGAGCAGCGTTTCTGCATGCGGGCCGAGCTCGCTGAGATCCACTTCGCCGTGATTAAAACGACCGGTTAAGGTGTTTTTAATCGCGTTAGGCTGCTCGTAAATCTCTTTCTGCATGTAGTGACGATACAGGCCTTTGTCACCGGCATCGTACTGCACGCTGGATTCGATCTCTTCGCGACGGACCTGGTTACCGGCACCATCAATAATGGTGACATCACGGCGACTCACTTCAGCGATATCACCCTCTTCCAGATAGATGAAGCGACGGGTGACCGGTAGCAGTGCCAGTTGGTCAGACGCGATAAAGTTTTCGCCCACACCGCGCCCAATGACCAGCGGACTACCGGAACGGGCCGCTACCAGCAGCGACGGATCGCGGCTGTCCATGATCACCATGCCATAAGCACCGCGCAGTTGAGGGATCACGCGCTGCACGACTTCACGCAAAGAGCCACCTTGTTTCTGTTCCAGATGGACCAGATGCGCCACGACTTCAGTATCGGTTTCTGAGGCAAAGTGATAACCCTGAGCCATCAGCGCTTCGCGAAGAGGCTCATGGTTTTCGATGATGCCGTTATGTACGATAACGATGTGCTCAGAAACGTGCGGGTGCGCGTTGGCTTCTGAGGGCTCGCCATGCGTTGCCCAGCGCGTGTGGGCAATACCGGTTCCACCCACCAGGGGCTGTTCTTCTGCGGCAGCAGCCAGCATCTGCACCTTACCCAGGCGACGCAGGCGCGTTATGTGCCCCTGCTGATCGACGACGGCCAGACCGGCTGAGTCATAACCGCGGTATTCCAGGCGGCGTAAACCTTCTAATAAAATTTCTGCGATATCACGTTGTGCTACTGCACCAACAATTCCACACATAGTTATTTCCTGACTTCATGGCGTTAAGCCATTGCGTTGTCATATGACCTGATAGTCCGGCTTTGCCGGTTCCCCGAGCCTTGTAGAGAGTGGGGATTATAGTTTTGGTACTACAGCGGCCCGTTAATACGGGCCGTAAAAATTATTTTTTCTTCTGCGGACGCTGCCAGTCGGCTTTGTGATTCTGCTCTTTACGGTTATAGACCAGATCAGCGCCGGAAATATCTTTCATCACCGTGGTACCTGCCGCAATCGTTGCGCCTGCCGCCACGGTGACCGGCGCAACGAGTTGCGTGTCCGATCCCACAAAGACGTTATCGCCAATGATCGTTTTAAATTTGTTGGCACCATCGTAATTACAGGTGATTGTCCCGGCGCCAATGTTCACATTGGCACCAATTTCAGCATCGCCAAGGTAAGAGAGGTGACCCGCTTTGGACCCTTTGCCGAGACGCGCTTTCTTCATCTCAACAAAATTGCCCACGTGCGCAGCCTGAGCCAGTTCACTACCCGGGCGCAGACGCGCGAATGGTCCTACGGTACAGTCAGTGGCCAGATTTGCATCCTCGATCACCGAATAAGGGCTGATGTCACAGTCATCCCCGATAACGCTGTTTTTGATAATACAGCCCGCGCCAATTTTAACCCGGTTGCCCAGCGTCACCTGGCCTTCAATAATGACGTTGGTATCAATTTCAATATCCCGACCGTGCTGCAGCGTTCCGCGCAGGTCGAAACGTGCAGGATCGCGAAGCATAACGCCAGCCAACAGCAGTTTTTCAGCCTGCTCGTGTTGATAAGTACGCTCAAGCGTAGCCAGTTGCAGGCGATTGTTGACGCCGTCAGTTTCGCTATTGCGGGCCGGATGGACGGCATTAATTACCCGACCTTCACCGTGCGCTAATGCGATGATGTCGGTAATGTAATACTCGCCTTGGGCATTATTGTTATTTAGCCTGGACAGCCAGCGCTTAAGATCACCGCCGTTGGCGATCAGAATACCGGTATTAATTTCATTGATAGTCAGTTGAGAAGGGTTAGCATCTTTTTGCTCAACAATACCGACGATGGTGCCATTTTCACGCACGATGCGGCCGTAACCTGTCGGGTCATCCAGTACAACCGTCAATAATCCGATACCGCCCGCGGGCTTAGCCTCGCGCAAACGCTGTAAGGTGGCTTCAGAAATCAGCGGAACGTCACCATAGAGCATCATGATGTCTTCGTCATCAGCAAAGTGCGGGGCCGCCTGCTGCATAGCATGACCCGTACCCAGTTGTTCTGCCTGCAGCACCCAGTTGACTGCGCTGTCAGTTAACGTTGCTTTCAGTTGATCGCCGCCGTGTCCGTATACCAGGTGCACCTGCTGTGCACCCAGCCCTTTTGCGGCATCAATCACGTGCTGAACCATCGGTTTACCTGCCAGCGTATGCAACACTTTTGGCAGATCGGAATACATACGGGTGCCCTTGCCAGCGGCAAGAATTACCACGCTCATCGCACTGTTAGACATATCCATCCTGACTGATTGTAGACTGAAGAAAGTTAAACGATTTAGCACTGAGATTACTACATTTTTCTTGTCCCGAAATTAGCCAGAATCTTGTTACCCCTACGGCAGGCAAAAAAAAATGCCAACCCAAAGGGCTGGCATTTCGTGACGCATAAAGCCGGATTACATCGCTTTTTTGGTCAGCTCGATCACGCGCAGTTTCGCAATGGCTTTCGCCAGCTCCGCAGAGGCCTGAGCGTAGTCCACGTCGCCGTGGCTGCTGTTCATATGCTCTTCTGCTTTACGTTTTGCTTCCAGCGCACGCGCTTCATCCAGATCGGTACCGCGGATCGCGGTATCGGCCAGAACAGTGGTGCTGCCAGGCTGCACTTCCAGCACGCCGCCAGAGAGGTAAATAAACTCCTCTTCGCCGTGCTGTTTCACGATACGGATCATTCCAGGCTTAATGGCAGTCAGCAGCGGGGCGTGACCAGGAAAAATTCCCAGTTCACCTTCGCTACCTGACACCTGAATTTTCTGCACCAGACCAGAGAACAGTTGGCTCTCTGCACTGACAACATCCAGGTGATAAGTCATAGCCATAATTTTCCTCCTGGGAAACCGTTATTACAGTTTCTTCGCTTTTTCGACCGCTTCTTCGATGGCGCCAACCATGTAGAAGGCCTGCTCTGGCAGGTGGTCAAATTCACCTTCCATGATGCCTTTAAAGCCACGGATGGTGTCTTTCAGCGTCACGTATTTACCTGGAGAACCGGTGAACACTTCTGCTACGAAGAACGGCTGAGACAGGAAGCGCTGGATCTTACGCGCACGTGCCACCAGCAGTTTGTCTTCTTCAGACAGTTCGTCCATACCCAGGATGGCGATGATGTCTTTCAGTTCCTGATAACGCTGCAGCAGTGACTGTACGCCACGTGCAACGTCATAGTGCTCCTGACCCACAACTAATGGGTCCAGCTGACGGCTGGTGGAGTCCAGCGGATCAACTGCCGGGTAGATACCCAGAGAGGCGATCTGACGGCTCAGGGTGACTGTTGAGTCTAAGTGAGCAAAGGTGGTTGCTGGTGACGGGTCAGTCAAGTCATCCGCTGGCACGTAAACGGCCTGTACGGAGGTGATTGAACCTGTCTTAGTGGAGGTAATACGCTCCTGCAACACACCCATCTCTTCTGCCAGCGTTGGCTGATAACCTACCGCAGATGGCATACGACCCAGCAGTGCTGATACTTCCGTACCGGCCAGGGTATAACGGTAGATGTTGTCGATGAACAGCAGAACGTCACGGCCTTCATCACGGAATTTCTCCGCCATGGTCAGACCGGTCAGCGCCACGCGCAGACGGTTACCCGGCGGCTCGTTCATCTGGCCATACACCAGCGCGACTTTATCGATAACGTTGGAGTCAGTCATTTCGTGGTAGAAGTCGTTACCCTCACGAGTACGTTCACCCACGCCAGCAAAGACCGAATAACCTGAGTGCTCAGCCGCGATGTTACGGATAAGCTCCATCATGTTTACGGTTTTACCTACACCCGCACCACCGAACAGACCGACTTTACCGCCCTTAGCGAACGGACACATCAGGTCGATAACCTTGATGCCGGTTTCCAGCAGTTCCTGCGAGTTAGACTGATCTTCATAAGAAGGCGCAGGGCGGTGAATAGAGGAGACCTCTACGACGCTGCCGTCTTCTTCTTTCAGGTCGCCTTTCATGTCGATAGGCTCGCCCAGCACGTTCATGATACGGCCGAGGGTTGCTTTACCAACCGGTACCTGGATCGGTTTTTTCAGGTCGGTGACGTTCAGACCGCGCTTCAGGCCGTCAGAAGTACCCATGGCGATGGTACGAACCACGCCACCACCCAGCTGCTGCTGAACTTCCAGCACCAGACGAGCATCACCATTCATAACCTCAAGAGCGCTGTACACTTGCGGTACTGCATCCTGAGGGAATTCGACGTCAACTACGGCGCCGATAATCTGGACAATCTTTCCAGCTGCCATCTTGAATCCTCTACCTAATTCCAAACCTGGTTAAACCGCGGAGGCTCCCGAGACGATCTCGGTAAGTTCCTGGGTGATGCTGGCCTGACGAGCTTTGTTGTAAACCAACTGCAGCTCTTTGATCAGATTTCCGCCGTTATCGGTTGCAGCTTTCATTGCCACCATACGTGCGGCCTGCTCACTGGCCAGGTTTTCCACCACACCCTGATAAACCTGCGATTCGACATAGCGACGCAGCAGCGTATCCAGCAGCGCTTTCGGATCGGGCTCGTACAGGTAATCCCAGGTCTTCGCCTTCATCTCTTCTTCACCTTCCGCTGGCGGTAACGGCAGCAGTTGGGTAATGGTCGGAGTCTGAGACATGGTGTTGTTGAACTTATTGCTGACAATGTACAGCTTGTCGATGCGGCCTTCATCATAGGCCTGCAACATCACTTTTACCGGGCCGATAAGATCAGAGAGCGCAGGCTTATCGCCCATGCCAGTGACCTGTGCCACGACGTTGCCACCAACAGCGCCGAAGAATGACACGCCTTTCGATCCCACAATCGCCAGATCGCTCTGGACGCCTTTGTCGGACCAGGCCTTCATCTCTGCCAGCAATTTTTTGAACAGGTTAATGTTCAAACCACCACAAAGCCCGCGGTCAGTCGAAACGACCAGGTAGCCGACGCGCTTAACGTCGCGCTCATCCAGGTAAGGGTGCTTGTATTCCAGATTACCTAACGCAAGGTGACCAATCACTTTGCGCATGGTATCTGCATACGGACGGCTGGCCGCCATGCGTTCCTGCGTTTTACGCATTTTGGAGGCGGCGACCATTTCCATCGCTTTGGTGATCTTCTGCGTATTTTTTACGCTTCCGATCTTGGTACGTATTTCTTTTGCGCCGGCCATTAGCTTCTCCTCAAAGCCTTGCGGCCTGCCTTTTCAGACAAGCCGCCAGACATTACCAGGACTGGGTTGCTTTAAACGTCTCGAGGAGGCCTTTCAGCTTCTCTTCGATGTCGTTATTGAAGTTACCAGACTGGTTGATTTCAGCCATCAGCTCGGCGTGATCGCGATCTGCGAACGCCAGCAGAGCAGCTTCGAAGCTACCAATTTTTGCCAGCTCAACGTCGTTCAGATAGCCGCGTTCCGCTGCGAAAAGAACCAGACCCTGCTGCGCGACAGACATCGGCGCATACTGTTTCTGCTTCAGCAGCTCGGTCACTTTCTGACCGTGGCTCAGCTGTTTACGGGTTGCATCGTCCAGATCAGAAGCGAACTGGGAGAATGCTGCCAGTTCACGATACTGTGCCAGCGCGGTACGAATACCACCGGACAGTTTCTTGATGATCTTGGTCTGTGCAGCACCACCAACACGGGATACAGAGATACCCGGGTTAACAGCCGGACGGATACCGGAGTTGAACAGGTTAGATTCCAGGAAGATCTGACCATCAGTAATCGAGATTACGTTGGTCGGAACGAACGCAGAAACGTCACCCGCCTGAGTTTCGATGATTGGCAGCGCGGTCAGAGAACCGGTCTGGCCTTTCACTTCACCATTAGTGAAGCGCTCAACGTAGTCAGCGCTCACGCGTGATGCACGCTCCAGCAGACGAGAGTGGAGATAGAACACGTCGCCTGGGAAAGCTTCACGGCCTGGTGGACGGCGCAGCAGCAGCGAAATCTGACGGTAAGCAACAGCCTGTTTAGACAGGTCATCGTATACGATCAGCGCATCTTCACCGCGGTCACGGAAGTATTCGCCCATGGCGCAACCTGCATACGGAGCCAGATACTGCAGTGCAGCAGACTCAGACGCAGACGCTACGACGACGATGGTGTTAGCCAGCGCACCGTGCTCTTCCAGTTTACGAACCACGTTGGAAATGGTTGACGCTTTCTGACCAATCGCAACGTAGACACATTTGATGCCTGAATCGCGCTGGTTGATGATGGCGTCGATTGCCATTGCGGTTTTACCGGTCTGACGGTCACCGATGATCAGCTCACGCTGGCCACGGCCGATTGGAATCATCGCATCGACAGATTTGTAACCGGTCTGAACAGGCTGGTCGACAGACTGACGGTCGATAACACCAGGTGCAATGACTTCAACTGGCGAGAAGCCGTCGTTGTCGATTGCGCCTTTACCGTCGATAGGTGCACCCAGGGTGTTCACCACGCGGCCCAGCAGGCCACGGCCAACCGGTACTTCAAGAATACGGCCAGTACACTTGACCTTCATGCCTTCGGCCAGGTCAGCATACGGACCCATCACCACCGCACCTACAGAGTCACGCTCGAGGTTCAGGGCGATAGCGTAACGGTTTCCCGGCAGGGAAATCATCTCACCCTGCATAACATCGGCCAGGCCGTGTACGCGGATGATACCGTCACTTACAGAAACAATAGTACCTTCGTTGTGAGCTTCACTCACGACATTGAACTGAGCAATGCGCTGCTTGATCAGTTCGCTGATTTCGGTGGAATTCAGTTGCATATGCTCCAGTCCCCTTAAGACTGCAAGACGTCAGCCAGACGGTCAAGACGGCCGCGTACGCTGCCATCAATAACCAGATCACCCGAACGGATGATCACGCCTGCCATCACAGACTTATCAATTTTGCAATTCAGCTTAACTTTGCGTGACAGACGTTTTTCCATCGCGGCGCTGATTTTAGTCAGCTGGTCGTCACTCAGCGTGCTGGCAGAAATAACATCCACTTCGGCAGTCGCTTCATAAGCGTCTCGCAGTTGAATGAATTGCGCCAGAACAGCCGGAAGCGCTGTCAAACGTCCGTTTTCCGCCATCACCTTAATCAGGTTCTGTGCGGGTTCATCCAGTTGATCACCACAGACTGCATTAAACGAGGCAGCCAGTGCTTCAGGTGCTAAAGCACCAGAAAGCAGGTCGGCCATCTGTTCATTGGCAGCCACTTCTGCGGCAAACGCCAGCATCTTTTGCCAGCGTTCAATACTTTGATGCTCAACAGCAAAGTCAAAAGCTGCTTTGGCGTAGGGGCGAGCTACAGTAATCAGATCAGACATCAGCCCCTCCCTCCTTACAGTTCAGCGACCAGTTTATCAACGATGTCGCTGTTAGCAGCTTCATCCACGGAACGTTCGATGATCTTCTCGGCACCAGCCATAGCCAGCAACGCGACTTGCTTACGCAGTTCTTCACGTGCACGTTTGCGTTCGGCGTCAATTTCGGCCTGCGCTTGTGCAACAATGCGAGTGCGTTCGTTATCAGCTTCAGTCTTGGCTTCGTCCAGAATCTGCGTGCGACGCTTGTTCGCCTGCTCGATAATGACCTGAGCTTCCTCTTTCGCTTTTTTCAGCTGGTCGGTCGCATTAGCCTGCGCGAGATCCAAATCTTTCTTCGCGCGTTCAGCAGAAGCAAGGCCTTCAGCAATTTCTTTCTGGCGCTTTTCGATGGCAGCCATAATCGGTGGCCATACGTACTTCATGCAGAACGCGACAAACAGGATGAACGCGATGGCCTGGCCGAGGATTGTTGCATTAATGTTCACAGCACAATGCCTCTAATTAAGTATTTAACTTTTCTGCCGCTATCAACGATAAACGGCAGAATCCGTTCACTCTCACACCAGGTGCGGAGTGAACACGGGGGCTTTAGGCGACAGCGAACATCACGTAGAGGCCCAGACCAACAGCGATCATTGGGATTGCATCCACCAGACCCATTACAACAAAGAACTGCGTACGCAGCAGAGGAATCAGGTCAGGCTGACGAGCAGCGCCTTCCAGGAATTTTCCTCCGAGGATGCCGATACCGATCGCAGCACCGATTGCCGCCAGGCCCATCATCACAGCGGCAGCCATGTACAGCAGATCCATATTCAGGTTTTCCATGACAGTCTCCAGTTTGTTTCAGTTAAACGCGTATTGTTGAGAAAAAAATCAATGTTCTTCAGATGCCATCGACAGATAGACAATCGTGAGGACCATGAAGATGAAAGCCTGTAGCGAAATAATCAGGATGTGGAAAATGGCCCAAGGCACATTCAGAATCCACTGTGACCACCACGGCAACAGACCGGCAATAAGGATAAAGATCAGTTCACCCGCATACATGTTGCCGAACAGTCGCAGACCGAGAGAAACCGGTTTGGACAGCAGGCTAACACCTTCCAGAATAAGGTTAACGGGGATAAAGATCGGGTGATTAAAAGGCTGCAGCGTCAGCTCTTTCGTGAAGCCGCCAATGCCTTTCATTTTGATGCTGTAGAACAGAATCAAAATAAAGACGCCCAACGCCATTGATAACGTGATGTTCACGTCTGCAGAAGGTACCACGCGCAGCGCCGGTAACCCCAACCAGTGCTCACCAATATAGGGCAGCAAATCGATTGGCAGCAGATCCATGAAGTTCATCAGAAAGACCCAGACAAAAATTGTCAGAGCCAGCGGGGCGATAAGTTTGCTCTTACCGTGATACATGTCGCGCACGTTGCTATCAACGAAACCGACAACCAGTTCGATAGCCGCCTGCATTTTCCCTGGCACACCGCTGGTGGCGCTTTTCGCCACGCTACGGAACAACACCAGGAAGATAACTCCCAGCACCAGAGAGAAAAACATGGAATCGATATTTAATACCCAGAACGTCGCGGGAGCGTCGTGAGCATTCACTAACTCGAAGGTACGCAGGTCCAACTGAAGATGAGTCAGGTGGTGACCAATGTACTCTTGCGGAGTAGAGATTTCTCCTGCAGCCATGATGCCTCTTACCCTTTGTTGTTAATTACCGCCGGTGCCAACATCTGAACGACCAGCACCGATAACCAGGTGATCCCGACCGGCCAAAAGACCGCATCGAATACGCCCAACGCCACAATGAGCAAAATAATGGTCGCGAACACTTTGGCTATTTCACCCAAAGCGAAGCTCCACGCGACGCGCCCCGAAGCCGGAGTTTGCCCTTGCAGGCGCCAGGCTATAAACAAGAACAACACGTTTGGCAGCCAGGCTGCCATCCCGCCAGCAAGAGCAGAGCTGCCCCAGGTGACATCTTTCAAGGCAAAGAGTGCACCGACGATGACAATGGTCACTAGCTGAATCATCAGCACCGTTCGGGCGTATTTTACACTGTAAAGAGACACTGACATGACGCTGATACTCTCCTGCCCCTTTAGGGGTATGTCGCGTGTCGTATAAGACTGCCTTTGTGCATTTGAGTCAAGTAGCAAAAGCCGTGCAAATTATACGGGCCGTCCCTGTGATTTCAATCGTTAAGTAACGAAAAGGTGAACAATTATCTAAATTTCTTTCCGAATGACTATTTTTCCAAAGATACGGAGCAGCCGTTTATGGATAAAGCTGTGAAAAGTTCTGCAGCGGCTCAATTTTAAAGCGTGCTTTAGATCACATAATAAGCATTCACACCACAGTAACTTTTATTAAGGAGCCATTATCCAACTAAGGTATGAAGGATAAAAACATTGATAATCATCACGTTAAAAAGAAAAACGTCCTTGATAATTTTTGTTGTCGATGAAAATGGTCTATTGACATCGAAGTCACCTTCAGAATCGTAAAATGCCTATTACTCATGCAAAAATTTTATTGCCCTTAAATAGGATTAATCGCGATGCACGCGTTTAATACCAAGCGGAGTAGTGATTATTTTGATAAAACTTTGTGAAATAAAAGTTAAATGTGAAAAAGTTTTTCAGATAATTTCCGGGGCGAAATTTAACAATGTGACACTCAACATCGCCGGGTTCGCCCCTCAAACTATCGCATCTTTGGTAACACAGGCACGATGAAACGCCAGGCTTTCACGGTGCCTGAACGCTTCCTGGCGGTGTAATAATAACCAGATGACGCTCACCGTCCAGTTGTGGAACCTGGAGCGAGATAACCCTGTCCAGCGAATAGCCTGCGGGCAGGCTGGTAATTTCATCATCGGGCCGGACCCCTTTCAGGGCATAAAAACGGCCGTTCTTCGTCGGCAAATGGTGACACCAGTTCACCATATCCTCCAGCGAAGCAAAGGCACGGCTGATCACGCCGTCAAAGGGCGGCTCAGACGGAAACGCTTCTACCCTGCTCTGTACCGGTTCGATATTGGTCAGCCCCAGCTCGTGTTGGACCTGCCGTAAAAATCGTACCCGCTTACCCAGGCTGTCCAGCAGGGTGAAATGCGCATCCGGCATGACGATGGCCAGTGGAATGCCCGGTAAACCAGGACCGGTGCCGACATCAATAAAGCGCGCCCCCTCAAGATGAGGTGCCACCACGATACTGTCGAGGATATGGCGAACCAGCATCTGCTGAGGATCGCGCACCGAAGTCAGGTTATAGGCTTTATTCCATTTATCCAGCAGCCCGACATAAGCGACCAGTTGCTGTTTTTGTTGATCGGAGAGGGAAATTTTAGCCGCTTGCAGCAGCGAAGTGAGTTTGTTGATCACAGCATCAGTCCAGTCAGCGGGGGCGGGATAACCCGCCCCGGTTCAGATCAGGCGCTTTTGCGCAGCAGACCTTGTTTTTTCAGGTAAATAAGTAAAATCGAGATGGCAGCAGGCGTGATGCCTGAGATACGTGATGCCTGGCCGATAGAAACCGGTTTGTGATCGTTCAGCTTGGCGATAACTTCATTTGAAAGGCCACTGACCTGGCGATAATCAAGCGTCGCGGGCAACAGCGTATTTTCGTTACGCAGCTGACGATCGATCTCTTCCTGCTGACGTGCAATGTAGCCTTCGTATTTAACCTGGATTTCAACCTGATCGGCAGCCTGATCATCCGCTAAAGCCGGACCGAACGCATCAAGCGCCATCAGCTTCAGGTAGGTCATTTCAGGACGACGTAGCAGATCCTCCGCACTGGCTTCTTTCGTCAGTGGCGAGCTGGTAATGGCGTTAACCGCATCGACATGTTCTGACTTGGGGTGCACCCAGATATCACGCAACCGCTGGCGTTCCTGCTCAATGGCTTCCAGCTTCTGATTAAAACGAGCCCAGCGCGCATCATCCACCAGGCCAAGTTCACGGCCGGTTTCCGTCAAACGTAAATCAGCATTGTCTTCGCGCAGCATCAGGCGATATTCCGCACGCGAGGTAAACATGCGGTAAGGCTCTTTGGTACCCAGCGTGCACAGGTCGTCGACCAGAACCCCCAGATAAGCCTGATCGCGGCGCGGCGCCCAACCTTCTTTGTCAGCAGACTGGCGTGCCGCATTAAGGCCAGCCAGCAAACCTTGTGCTGCGGCTTCTTCATAGCCTGTGGTGCCGTTGATCTGACCGGCAAAAAACAGACCGTCGATAAATTTGCTTTCCAGCGTGAGTTTCAAATCGCGTGGATCAAAGAAGTCATACTCAATGGCATAGCCCGGACGCACGATCGTCGCATTTTCCAGACCCTGCATAGAACGAACGATCTGCATCTGTACGTCGAATGGCAGGCTGGTAGAGATACCGTTAGGGTAGATCTCATTGCTGGTCAGCCCTTCAGGCTCAAGGAAGATCTGATGTGAATTACGATCGGCAAAGCGCATCACTTTGTCTTCGATCGACGGACAATAGCGTGGACCGATCCCTTCGATGATCCCGGCGTACATTGGGCTACGATCGAGGTTATTACGGATCACATCATGTGTTTTTTCATTGGTATAGGTCATCCAGCACGGCACCTGCTGGGGGTGCTGTCCGGCATTGCCCATGAAAGAGAACACCGGCATCGGGTTATCGCCATGCTGCGGGGCGAGTACGCTAAAATCGATGCTGCGTGCATCAATGCGCGGCGGTGTACCGGTTTTCAGGCGGTCAACGCGCAGTGGCAAAGCGCGCAGGCGTTTTGCCAGAGGAATCGACGGCGGATCACCTGCACGACCACCGCTGTAGTTATCCAGCCCGATATGAATTTTACCGTCGAGGAAGGTTCCCACGGTTAACACGACCGTTTTGGCACGGAATTTCAGGCCCATTTGGGTTACCGCACCGACGACACGATCGTTTTCGACGATGAGATCGTCCACGGCCTGCTGGAAGATCATCAGGTTTGGCTGATTCTCCAGCGCTTTACGCACGGCCTGGCGATAGAGCACGCGGTCTGCCTGAGCACGAGTGGCCCGTACAGCAGGGCCTTTGCTCGCGTTTAGTATCCTAAACTGAATACCTGCCTGGTCGATTGCTCCAGCCATCAAACCGCCTAAGGCATCCACTTCCTTTACCAAATGTCCCTTGCCAATTCCACCGATTGCAGGATTACAAGACATTTGTCCCAGCGTATCGATGTTATGGGTCAGTAACAGGGTTTGCTGACCCATTCGGGCTGCTGCCATGGCAGCTTCCGTGCCCGCATGACCACCACCAATTACGATGACGTCAAAAGGATCTTGATAAAACATGAAGTGGTACCTCGTTGATGAATAGTCAGAGATCGTTCTCTCTGGGCCGTGGATTCTACTGAAATTATGGCTGAGGTGAAAGCAGCGGGATCGTCAGGTATTAAAAGAAAAGATCTTAATTCTTTATATGATCTTTCTGTTAGATCTCTTATTAGGATCGCGGTTCCCTGTGGATATCTGCGAAAAGCACAGCGTAAACAAGCGTATAGAGAGGATCGATACCTGTTAATGATCGGTGTTCCTGATCCGTATAAGCTGGGATCAAAATGGCTTGTTATCCACAGCTCACAAAGTGAACTCCGGTTGCTCTTTGGATAACTACCGGTTATACGCAACTAAACAGGGTAGTTATCCACAAAATAAATGGCAGGATCGTGTGAAAAACAGTATCTTCTGCTGGGGATCGTAGCTATTTCCCGATCCCCGACCAGCTTAGATCGCATCTTTCCAGGTCATCACCCACTCTTCAGCCGGATCTTCAGGGATCTCATGTTCCAGAATATCAATTTCGAGCCTTTCACCGATGCGCTGTGCACCACAGGCAATTAACAGGGCATCAAGATTGCGTATTGCACCACAAAACAGATCGTATTCATGGTTGCCGATGCCAACTGCGCCAAAACGTACGGCTGACAGATCGGGACGGCTCTCATCAATGGCCTCATAAAAAGGTTGCAGATTATCCGGCAACTCTCCGGCACCGTGGGTAGAACTCACCACCAGCCAGATGCCCTGTTGCGGCACGTCATGCAGCTCAGGGCCGTGCAGCATCTGCGTTGAGAAGCCCGCTTCCTGCAGTTTTTCTTCGAGATGTTCAGCAACATATTCGGCGCTGCCTAAGGTGCTGCCACTGATTAACGTAATGTCGGCCATCGTGCTCTCCTGAGATCAAGGAAAGCATTGTACGCTGTGATCAAGCGGTGATCCACCTGTGGAAAACAGGGTTATTAGTTTAGATGATGTCGATGCAGCCGTTGTCAGGCGGCCGATCGTCTAAGGATAAGATTGTGCACAAGCTGGTGGAAAGATCAGGGCTTGATGGTTCGCATGATGGGGTTTTGCAGAGAAATAAGGGTTTCCGTTGACTGGATTTCGTCAATAGTTTGGATCTTGTTGATTAATACCTGCTGCAGGGCATCAATAGATCGGCACATTACCTTGATGAAAATACTGTAGTGCCCGGTGGTGTACCAGGCTTCAACAACTTCATCCAGGGCTTCCAGCTTGCTCAGTGCCGACGGGTAATCACGGGCGCTTTTAAGAATAATGCCGATAAAACAGCAGACATCAAAGCCCAGCTGGCGGGGATCGATCTCAACCCGCGTGCCCAGGATAATGCCTGCCTGCTTCATCTTTTCGACACGGACGTGAATGGTTCCCGGGCTGACATTGAACTGTTTTGCCAGTTCGGCGTAAGCGGTGCGCGCATTTTCCAGTAATGCATTCAGGATACCCCGGTCGAGATTATCCAGTTGCAGATGTTCGGGCATGGTCATCCTCGTTATCGTTTTTCTTCAATGAACTGAGGAGAATGTGCAGCAAAATAATCAAACTGGCAACTCACCGGCAGCGGCATCAGCCGCTGCCGGTTATCTTAACGCTTACGCCACAGCGTCACCTGAGCGAGCGTGTGCTGGAACTTACGGGCCGTTTCACGGATGACAAACGGCACATCCTGTGGAGAACCGATTTGCTCGAAGTCCGCGGCCAGTAGGCGTTGTAACGCCTGCTGAGTGGTCAGGGCTTCGCCATTCTCACGCACGCCGCCCAGCCAGTTTTCCTTCGGTGTAAACTCTTCCAGCCAGGTATAAGGCGATGACAGCACTAAGACACCACCCGGACGCAGCATCGGTGTTACATCCTGAAGGAAGCGCGCCGGCTGACGCAGACGATCGATCAGGTTCGATGCCAGCACCAGATCGTAACGCGCGGGTTGAGGCTTCATATTACAGGCATCGCCCTGTACAAACTGAATACGCTTCGCCTGTTCGTTACTGACATCAAAGTCCTTAAGCCGTACCTGCCGATATTCCACCAGCTCGCCTTCTTCTGGCACCACGTAACGGAAATCTTCGCCGGTCGTGAGCTGTAGAGCCACATCGATAAAGCGCGCCGAATAATCCATCCCGGTGACATGTTCAAAGTGGCGGGCAAGCTCGAAACTGGCGCGGCCGGTTGCACAACCGATGTCCAGTGCTTCACCTCGATTCTGACTGTGCGGCAGGGCCAGTTTGACCAGTGCTTCAGCGTAGTTATCGACACCGAAATAGCGCGGACCGTACTGGAAATCGAGATACTGCGAAACCATGCTGTCTGTTTCATAGGGATTCAGCGCCATGGTTTCCTGATGCGAGGAGACCACATAGCGGAAACCGGCATGCTGGAAAAAGTGGCGACGGAAAGCATAACGTGACGATTTGATCGCCTCATTGCCGGTAGAAATCCAGCTTCCACCTTTTATAAGTGAGTGCTTACCATCAAAGGTGGGCGTAGAGAAATCGTCATACAGCGGATGGACTTTAAACCCCTCAAAACCATTGATCGGCGTCGTTGTCCATTGCCAGACATTCCCCACGATGTCGTAAAACTCACCCTGAGGGAAACGATCGACCGGGCAGGAAGAAGCCCAGTAAGCCAGGTTAATATTGCCCGGAGCCTGCTGCCAGTCTGGCTGATCGCCTTCTACCTGCCCACGGAGTTGGTACCATTCAGCCTCACAGGGTAGCTGCACTGATTTACCGGTTTCTTCTGCTTTCCAGCGACAGAAAGCAGCGGCTTCCAGCTGATTGACTTCCGCTGGCCAGTCCCAGGGCATGGAAATTTCTTCACACATCAGGCGGAGTTTTAGCTGATCGGGCATCGTAGCGTCGCCCACCCAGAAGGTGGGCATCTCTGCCTGCGCAAACTGACGCCAGCCCAAACCTTCTTCATCCCACCAGCGAGTTTCCCGATAGCCACCAGCCTGCACAAACTCATAAAATTCTGCATTACTGACCAGCATTTTGCTGGCTTTAAACGGTTTTAGCTCAATTTGCTGAGTACCGTATTCATTGTCCCAACCATAGGTCTCATCTGTCTTGCCAAGGGTGATGTGACCGCCGGGCTGGGGAACCAGCGTATTCGCGGGTACTGACTGTCGGTCATGGCGCGCTTCAGCACACGCAGGCCACTGCGGCTGGGGTTTCACCCATTCAACCGGCAACTGACGAATCAGTACGCTAGAGGTTTCGAGGTGGATTCGCTCATGCTCAATGCCCATAAGGATCACCCAGGCCGGGCTGTCCCAACGAATGGGCAGTTCAAGCGGCATCTCCTGAATAAATTGCGTCACTAATGCTTTTACGCTGCCGCGATAGTCGCGCACGGCTTCCACTGTAGGCCAGTCATAATGGTTGTCGTTGAGGTCATCCCAGCTCATTTCGTCCACGCCGATGGCCAGCATGGCTTCAATGTGGTCATCAATGCGGTCATCGATGTAACGGCCCGCCATTAACTTATTAATGTAGAAGGTGGCGGTGTGACCAAAATAAAAGATCAGCGGATGGCGCAGGGGAATCGCTTTGGTAAACCAGGCGCGCTGATCGTTAAGACAGGTAAACAGGTCTTCGTACAGCGCCCAGGTCTGATTGAAGTAAGCCAGCAGCTCTGCACGTTTTTGTTCGACATTTTGGCCAGAGAGCATCAGCGTACGGGTCGGCGCAGGTAAATCGCGATGGGGTTGAACGGTATTCACAGGACACTCCTGATTGCTGAATAAGTAATTGCAGATATTTACTATAAAGCAAAATGGAATTTCTGCTGCCTCGCTTAACGGCGCCAGTGACGTAACAGGCGGCTCTTTAAGCCGGTATCGAAACGCCAGATGTGATCGAAGATGCGCATAATGCCGGGTTTTCCATGCGTAGACATGGCGACGGCATGGAAGCGCTGCTGCTGTTGCTGCTGACGGTGTTTAACGCTGCGTACCACCTCTTCTGGCAGGCGCTGCGCAATAAAATCCGACACTATCACGGCATCGGCATCGTGCCATAACGCGCCCTCCATCCGCTTGACCACGGCTGAAAGACAGGCCGCAAGGTCGGTTCCGCCACGAAAACGTTGGCTGAGAAAACGGATGGCCTGCTCCAGTCCGTCATCACCTGTTAATTCGTAACCAATTACGTCATGGGCGAATAACATGATGTAACAGCGGCGGCGATCGGCCAGTGCGACCTTGAGAAGTGCCAGGCAAAAGGCTTTTGCGCAGCGTTCATTAAAACCGCCCATCGAACCGGAGGTGTCGACACACACGATAAACGGACCTCGTGGCTGTTCTTCGTGCTGCTGGTGGCTGACGGGACGTTGGGTGATTTTTTCATGCCAGGCATCACCCTGAAGTTTGTAAGTAAGCAGTCGCTTCTCTACCAGCCTGCGGTAGAACTCAAGTTCAAGCTCGCTGACGCTTAACGCCGCCAGCTCGGGCGGCAGCAAACGCAGCACATCATCACTCTGATGAATGCCGCTGACTTCTTCCGGTACGGCATCAGGTTCGCGCACCAGGTGATGAAAGGCCTCCATCGGTGCGTCCTGCGAGGGAACCGATTTTGCTTCACGGCTGCGGCCTAACTGCTGGGCCAGCTTCATTAATTCAGGCTGCTGCGCCAGAAACTCACCGTATTGCAGCATCAGCTGGTAGTCGCCGTGCTGAAGCGGGGCTTTGCCCATATCCCATAAGCGTCCGGCTGCGGCTTCGTCATCGTCTGCCAGAACCGGCGCCAGTTGACCGCTCAATGCCATACGTTGCTGTAACTCGGCCATCAGACGTTCGCGCTGCTGCTCAAGAAGCTGCTCATTAAGCGTGAGCGTTTGCAGCGTAAGGCTGAGCCGCCAGCGTTGCAGGAACAGCGTATGCTGAGCGCTGCTAAGATTGCCGGGATCGTTATGAAGCAGCAGGCGTTGTGCTTCTTCCAGAAAAGGGGACGTCAGACGTTCAAGGTGAGCAAGGGTTTCATCAAGCTGCTGGCTGAATTCACGATCGCTGAGTAACTGAATACGCTGGAATAACTGAAACTCTTCCGCCAGCGCTTCCGGTACGGGCGTGGCTTTGAGTTCGGCATCAATCTCCGCCTTCCAGCGAGGAACGTCGCGTAACAGCGCCTTTTTCATGCCGGGGAATTTTTCAAAGAACAGGGCCAGCTGTGGGGACGCGAGGAGTGCCAGAATTAACTCTTCAATCAGTTCGGTTTCACCGATTGACAGCAGGGTACTCAGCGTCTCCAGAGAGATCATTTACGCGCCTGTTTAAGTTGTTCCGCCACGTCCTGCAGGCTGGTTTCGACGCGAGCCAGCCAGTCATCACTGATAAACAGGCAACGTTGTTGCTGGCTGAACTGATGGCGCTGCTGACGTAGCTGGCTGTCGAGTTCATCCAGCGCTTCGCGGATTTCCTCAGGCAGCGCATCACTGCTGCTTGCGCCTGGCAGAGTCAGCCTGGACGTTTGCAGACTGACATCACGCACGGCCAGACAATGTTGAGCATCCACCAGCATATCCAGCGTTTGTGCAAAGCCAATGCCGTTTAATTTGCCGCGAACGTCACCACCTTTCTGTAGCCAGTGATTCAGCGCTTCACGCTCAATAACCAGATGCGTGACCTGCATATCATGCAGTGTAAGCGGCTTTTGCAGCATCAGGGTCAACTGCGCATCGGTAAAGCTTTCGGGCATATCGTAATGCGGTTTACGGCTGAACATGCCGCTGTGTTTCTCAAGCGTAATGGCGACGGCCACGCTTTGCTGCTGTTGCAGTGCCAGACGTCGCGCCTTGAGTTGCTGAAGCCTGAGTAGCATGGCCTGCTGTTGCCAGGCATGTTGCGTCATCAACTGATCGATTTCGCGATCCAGAAGTTGCATCGAAGTGACGTCGTGCCACAAACAGTCTTTCAACAAGATAAGATCCAGCGGAGCAATGGTGTTTCGCCCGCTGTAAAAGGCGCTGGCCTGCAGCAGATGTATGGCTTTTTTCCAGCGACGATCGGAGATGTAAGGCGCGTCTGGCAACTTTTCCAACTGCTGACGTAGCTGATAGATCAGTTCGAACACGTTATCGGGCAGCGTGACCTGACTGATACCTTGTTGCCATTGCACATACTCTTCGTCGCTGATGCGCAGCGATTCGGCGACCGGATTGTCATTTTCATCCTGATGATGAGTCAGCATGCTGCGGAAGTTCTGCTTTTCATGCACGTTATCCAGCCACAGACGAATTAACATACGGTCATAGAGGGCTTCGAGCCCGCTGTCGGCTTCCGGTAGCTCATTCGAGGCCGTGACCAGCAAGCGCATGGGGATTTTTTCTTCGCTATCGCCGTTGCGGAAACGGCGTTCGTTGATGGCGGTGAGCAGCGTGTTGAGGATTGCCGGGCCTGCTTTCCAGATCTCATCCAGAAATACGATTTCTGCATCCGGTAGATAGCCTTTGGTCAGCCGCTGATAGCGGCCTTCATCTTTTAACGCCTGAATCGACAGTGGACCAAACACTTCCTCCGGCGTGGAAAAGCGGGTCATCAGATACTCAAAGGCGCGGGCATGCTGGAAGGCGCACTTCAGGCGGCGGGCAATCAGGCTTTTTGCTATGCCCGGCGGCCCCAGCAGAAACACGCTTTCGCCGCTGAGGGCGGCGAGAAGACAAAGGCGAATGGCATGATGACGCTCATACAAACCTTTTTCTAACGCATTGCTGAGACGAGAAATTCTTTCTGCCAAAAGATGGGGTTGAGCCATAATCACATCAATGTCCTTACAATCGTCGAGCCGCCGCGTTTTAGCGAACGCAATACTCTATAGGGTATGATGCGCGAAAGCGTTAATCGATGTCAGCTTTTTTGTTTCAGAAGGTTCGACAACACGGCTTTAAAGATTGCAGGCAACAGAAAAAACAGGGGATGGCCGTCTGTTACCACGACGGAGGTAGGAATTTTTGTGAATACGTGCATACTGTGCGCTTTTTGATGGCTTGTGCGCCTCTCAGACTCCAACAAAAGATAATTTTATGAGCTCGGATAATAAGCACTCACTAGGCGGATTAACGCTGGCTGCCATTGGTGTCGTCTACGGGGATATCGGCACCAGCCCGCTTTACACCTTACGCGAATGTCTTTCGGGGCAGTTTGGCTTTGGCGTGGAACGGGATGCGGTCTTTGGCTTTCTTTCGCTGATTTTCTGGCTGCTGGTGCTGGTGGTGTCGCTGAAATATATCAGCTACGTGATGCGTGCCGACAATGCCGGAGAAGGCGGTATTCTGACGCTGATGTCGCTGGCGGGGCGAAATACGGGCGGACGTGCCACTGCGATCCTGGTGATTATGGGGCTCATTGGCGGCAGTTTTTTCTATGGTGAGGTGGTGATCACCCCTGCCGTATCCGTATTGTCGGCGATTGAAGGTCTGGAAATCGCTGCGCCAAGCCTCGACAGCTATATTGTGCCGATGGCCATTGCCGTGCTGACCCTGCTGTTTGTCATTCAAAAACATGGCACCGGTATCGTGGGTAAACTGTTCGCGCCCGTCATGCTGCTGTGGTTTATCGTGCTGGCCGTACTGGGTGCGCGCAGCATTCTTAATAACCCTGAGGTATTACAGGCGTTAAACCCCTACTGGGCGCTGCACTTCTTTGTGGAATATAAGACAGTTTCCTTTTTTGCGCTCGGCGCGGTGGTACTGGCGATTACGGGCGTCGAAGCACTGTATGCGGATATGGGGCATTTTGGTAAATTCCCTATCCGGCTGGCATGGTTTGTGGTGGTGCTGCCTTCGCTGGTGCTCAACTACTTCGGTCAGGGCGCGTTGTTACTGAAGCATCCTGAAGCGATCAAAAACCCGTTTTTCCTGCTGGCACCCGACTGGGCGCTGATTCCCATGTTAATTCTGGCGACGTTAGCCACCGTCATCGCCTCACAGGCGGTGATTTCCGGGGTTTTCTCGTTAACCCGCCAGGCCGTGCGCCTGGGCTATTTACCCCCTATGCGCATCGTTCATACATCAGAAAATGAGTCTGGGCAGATCTATATTCCGGTAATTAACTGGCTGCTTTATTTCTCTGTTGTGATTGTCATCATCGGCTTTGAGCACTCCAGTAACCTGGCCGCGGCTTACGGTATTGCGGTGACGGGGACAATGGTACTGACCTCTATTCTTTGCGCGACCGTCGCGATACTGAACTGGCACTGGAATCGGTATCTGGTGGGGCTGATTTTAATTGCCATGCTGTGTATTGATGTGTCGCTGTTCTCGGCCAACCTGATCAAGATTTTCTCTGGTGGCTGGCTGCCGCTGACGCTGGCGCTGATGATGTTTATCGTGATGACCACGTGGAAGAGCGAACGTTTTCGTTTGCTGCGCCGCATGCATGAACACGGTAACTCCCTGGAGGCGATGATTGCTTCTCTGGAAAAATCGCCGCCTGTGCGCGTGCCGGGCACCGCGGTTTACATGTCGCGTGCACTGAACGTTATTCCTTTTGCCATGCTGCACAACCTGAAGCACAACAAGGTGCTGCATGAACGCGTCGTGCTGTTAACCCTGCGTACTGAAGATGCACCTTACGTGCATAACGTCCGGCGCGTCACCATCGAACAGCTGTCGCCCACCTTCTGGCGCGTGGTGGCGAGTTACGGCTGGCGCGAAACACCGAACGTGGAAGAGATTTTCCACCGTTGCGGTCTGGAAGGACTTAACTGCCGGATGATGGAGACGTCTTTCTTTATGTCCCATGAGTCGCTGATTATCGGTAAACGGCCCTGGTATTTGCGTCTGCGCGGCAAGTTGTTTATGACGCTACAACGCAATGCGCTACGTGCGCCCGATCAGTTTGAGATCCCGCCAAACCGGGTAATAGAACTGGGTACGCAGGTCGAGATTTAGACGACGACTGCGCCTGCCAGTCAGGCGCAGTGTGTTACCAACGTAGCGTGACGCATAATCCGCCGCCGGGATGCGGAGCAAAGTGCAGTGTCATGCCATGCAGCTGTGCAATATTGCGCACTATCGATAACCCCAGCCCACTGCCGCTTTTTTCCTGCCCCGGCGGACGCCAGAAACGTTCCCCCAGGCGTTGCAGTTCATCTGCCGATAAACCGTTGCCGTTATCTTCCACCTTTAACGTATTCTGGCTAAGGGTAAGGTCAACGCGGCTGCCTGATGGTGTATAGCGGATAGCATTATCCAGCAGATTTCTGATCAGCATAGACAGCAGTAGCGCATGTCCCGAAATAACCGGATCGGCGGTAGCGTTAAGGCATAACTTAATGTCAGCCTTATCTGCCAGCGGTAACTGTGAAGCCAGCGTGTCCTGTGCCACCTTTTTTAGCATAACGGGCTGGAACGCCTTGCGGACATCATCGGCTTCAATGCGCGACAGCGTAAGCAACTGATCAACCAGGCGGGTGGCCCGGACGATACCGGCATCCAACTGCTGCAGCGCGTGGGTGCGCATCGCCTCGTCATCGGCGGCCAACTGAATGACTTCGCTTTGCACCTGCAGCGCGGCCAGCGGGCTGCGTAATTCGTGAGCCGCATCGGATGTGAAGCGGCGTTCCCGCTGCATCATGGTATGAATGCGGCTGAACAGGCCGTTAAGTGCATCAATCAACGGGCGGACTTCTTTAGGAACGCGCTGGGCCTGCAAGGGCGCGTCATCATCAGGCGCGCGCGCGGCAAGCTGCTGGCTCAGTTTTTTTAGTGGACGAAGTTCGTACCAGACCAGACCCGTCAACATCAGCAGCATAAAAGGCAAGGAAATCAGCCAGGGCACCATGCCGGCATTGACCAGATCTTTTGCCATATCGTCACGGTATTCCCACTCCTGGCCGACGACGACACGGTAACGTTGATCGGGCGTGGTCAGCCAGACAAAACGCCAGAGATCGTCATCACCGTTAAGCTGGCCATTCTGGAAACCTTGATGATCCGCATTAAAGGGCAGATCTTTGCCATTATCGCCATCGTTGAGGATCTGTTTCCCCGCGCGGTCGAATACCGCGAAGGCCAGCGCGTCATCGTCCTGTTCGCCACGGTTATGGTGTAACAGCGCTTTCGTTTTTGGCAGCGACGTGCCGTTGAGCGAGGTAAAGTCCAGGGTCAGCAGGCGCTTAGCGAGCAACATTTGTTGCGTATCAAACAGCTCATTAATGGTGTCACGCGTTTTATACCAGGCGCTGAGCGTCGCTGTTCCCCAGCAAATGCCCAGGATCAGCACCAGGCCAATGCCAAGACGCAGGAACAAACTCATCGATCGCATTCGCTGTCTCCCAGCGTATAACCCACGCCGTGGATAGTGCGGATAAAGCGATTACCGAGCTTCTTACGCAGATGATGAATATGCACTTCCACCGCGTTACTCGACACTTCGGTATCCCAGGTATACAACTTTTCTTCAAGCTGGCTACGTGTCAGTACCCGACCCGGATTACGCATAAACAGCTCAAGCAGCGCCAGCTCACGGCTTTTTAACGCAATGTTTTCGCCGTTTCTTTCTACGCTGAGATTGCCGGGAATCAATACCACATCCCCGTGGCGCAGTTCGGGCTGAAGTTGCCCGTGGCGGCGGCGAATCAATGCCTGTAACCGTGCGGCAACTTCTGTAAGGGCAAAGGGTTTGCACAGATAATCGTCAGCCCCCATCTGTAATCCTTCAACGCGTTGATCCAGGGCATCGCGGGCAGTGAGGATAAGGACCGGCACATCGTGCCCCTGCTGACGCCACTGGCGCAATATGTCCAGCCCGTCACGCTCCGGAAGGGACAAATCAAGTACGACCGCATCCCACGGTGCCGCCGTTAATGCCTGAAAACCCGCCTCACCTGAGACAAACCAGTCGACGCTGAACCCCAGCTTACTGAGCCCTGCTTTAATGCCATCTCCAATCAGGCGATCGTCTTCAATGAGTAAAATTCGCATTCTCTCTCCCTTTTGATAAGCGATTTATACGAAGCTGGGTGACCGTTGTACAGCGAGTTTGGCTAAAAACTGAGGTTATTTTCGCCTTAAGATCCTGTTAAGAACTCTATGTTTTACTACAGCCACTGACATAACAGCTTCATGGACAAGAGGTGACAAAATGAAAAAGTATGCTGCACTATTAGCCGTGACTATGCTGGCTTCTGCGCCGGTATTTGCCGCTCAACAGGGCGGATTCGTTGACCCGAATGCGTCAGCACCGGCAGCACATCATCAGCAAGGCGGTTTTAAAGCCGGTCAAAGCAGCGTTGTGACGGTGAAACAGGCTGAAGAAATGAAAGATGACAGCTGGATTACCGTTCGTGGCCAGCTTGAAAAGCAGATTGGCGACGAAGATTACCTGTTCCGTGACGAGACCGGCACGATGAAGGTAGAAATTGACCACAAGCGCTGGAACGGCCTGACCGTTTCGCCAAAAGATCGCGTCGAACTGACGGGTGAACTGGATAAAGATTTCAACAGCATTGAGCTGGATGTTAAACAGGTCAAGAAGCTGCCATAACGCCCCCCAAATGGACCGCCCCGGCGGTCCATTTTCCGCTCTGGCTATGCGCCTAACTCAAATTCTTTTCTGCAACAGCGAAACGTTTCGATAACGATCACAAATTTTTGATCCTGTGGTTGAATTGTAACCTGTTTTTTATACACTCCAGAAAGCGAAACGTTTCGCTATGGAGTGTAAAAATGAAAAAAGGTCGCTTGTTAAACGCTGAACTCTCTCACGTTATCGCCCGCCTGGGCCACACGGACACGTTAACGATCGCCGATGCGGGCTTGCCGATTCCGGCAGGACCACAACGTATCGATCTGGCGCTGACGCCGGGTACGCCGGGATTTATGCAGGTGGTAGAAGCCGTTACGCTTGAGATGCAGGTGGAAAGCGCCTTTATTGCGGAAGAGATTAAGCGGCACAATCCGCAGCTCCACAGCGAACTGATCGCCGTGCTCGACGCATTGCAACAGCACCAGGGAAACACCATCACTACCCGCTACATCAGTCATGAACAGTTCAAACAACAAACACAACGTAGCCAGGCGGTCATTCGCAGCGGAGAGTGTTCTCCGTTTGCGAATGTCATCCTGAGCGCAGGTGTGACCTTCTGAGGCCATTATGCAACCCTTACTGCAGCTTAAAGGCATCGAAAAATCATTTCCCGGCGTTAAAGCGCTGAATGGTGCGTCATTGTCAGTCTGGCCGGGACGCGTAATGGCGTTGGTAGGTGAAAACGGCGCCGGCAAATCCACCATGATGAAGGTGCTCACCGGTATTTACAGCCGTGACGCCGGTTCGCTGTTATGGCTTGGTGAAGAAACCACGTTTAGCGGACCTAAAGCATCGCAGGAAGCGGGCATTGGTATTATCCATCAGGAACTTAACCTGATCCCTCAGTTAACCGTCGCGGAAAACATTTTCCTGGGGCGTGAATTCGTCAATGGTTTTGGCTGTATTAACTGGAAGCGGATGTATGCCGAGGCCGACGCGCTACTGAAACGTCTGAATCTGCGTTTTAACAGCCATAAGCTGGTGGGCGATTTATCCATCGGCGATCAACAAATGGTCGAGATTGCCAAGGTCCTGAGTTTTGAGTCGAAAGTCATCATTATGGATGAGCCGACTGACGCGCTCACGGATACCGAAACCCTGTCGTTGTTCCGGGTCATCAATGAGCTGAAAGCGCAAGGCTGCGGTATCGTTTATATCTCCCATCGCATGAAAGAGATTTTCGAGATTTGCGATGACGTCACGGTGTTTCGCGATGGCCAGTTTATTGCTGAACGTGCCGTCAGCGATCTGAGTGAAGAGAGCCTCATTGAGATGATGGTGGGCCGTAAACTGGAAGATCAGTATCCCCATGTTGACGATGCTCCGGGCGAAGTGCGTCTTAAAGTGGAAAACCTTAGCGGGCCTGGCGTCGATAACGTCTCGTTTACCCTGCGTAAAGGTGAAATTCTGGGCGTGTCTGGCCTGATGGGCGCCGGACGTACCGAACTGATGAAAATTCTTTACGGTGCTGCGCCCCGCAGCGCCGGGCAGATCTGGCTGAGTGGACGTGAAGTGGTGACTCGCTCACCACAGGATGGCCTTGCCAATGGCATCGTGTATATCTCGGAAGACCGTAAGCGCGATGGCCTGGTGCTGGGCATGTCAGTAAAAGAGAACATGTCTCTGACCGCACTGCGCTACTTCAGCCATATGGGCGGCAGACTCAGGCACGCTGAAGAACAACTCGCCGTCAGCGACTTTATCCGCTTATTTAACGTTAAAACGCCGTCAATGGAGCAGCCGATTGGCCTGCTGTCAGGCGGTAATCAGCAAAAAGTCGCGATTGCCCGCGGGCTCATGACGCGCCCCAACGTATTGATTCTTGATGAACCGACGCGCGGTGTCGACGTGGGGGCAAAGAAAGAGATTTATCAGCTTATTAACCAGTTCAAGGCCGAAGGGCTGAGCATTATTTTAGTGTCGTCAGAAATGCCAGAAGTTCTGGGCATGAGTGATCGCATTGTCGTGATGCATGAAGGCCGTTTAAGCGGCGAATTTACCCGTGAAGACGCTACTCAGGAAAGCCTGATGGCGGCAGCCGTCGGTAAGCAACACAGTGAGGATTTAGTTGTATGACCACCCAAACCGTTCCGTCTAACCGTCGCTGGTTCAGCAAAGCCTGGTTGCTTGAGCAAAAGTCGCTGATTGCGTTGATTGTGTTGATTGCCGTGGTCGCGAGCCAGAGCCCAAATTTCTTTACGGTGGCAAACCTGTTCAACATCCTGCAGCAGACATCGGTCAACGCCATCATGGCGGTGGGCATGACGCTGGTTATTCTGACATCCGGTATCGATCTGTCTGTGGGATCGCTGCTGGCGCTTACGGGCGCGGTGGCGGCCTCGCTGGTGGGGATGGAGGTAAATGCCTTTGTTGCCGTAGCGGCTTCGCTGGCGTTGGGGGCTGCTATTGGTGCGGTCACCGGCACCATTGTGGCGCGCGGTAAGGTGCAGGCTTTTATCGCCACGCTGGTGATGATGTTGTTACTGCGCGGTGTCACCATGGTGTACACCAACGGCAGCCCTGTGAATACCGGCTTTAATGACAATGCCGACCTGTTTGGCTGGTTTGGTATCGGTCGTCCGTTGGGCATTCCTACACCGGTATGGCTGATGGCGGTGGTGTTCGTGGCAGCCTGGTACATGCTGCACCACACGCGGTTGGGCCGCTATATCTATGCGCTGGGTGGTAATGAAGCCGCAACACGTCTTTCCGGCATTAATGTTAACCGGGTAAAAGTGATTGTTTACTCACTGTCCGGCATGCTGGCGGCGCTGGCGGGTTCTATCGAAGTCGCCCGTCTTTCTTCCGCCCAGCCGACGGCCGGAACAGGTTATGAACTGGATGCCATTGCCGCCGTTGTTCTGGGTGGTACCAGCCTGGCGGGCGGAAAGGGCCGGATTGTTGGCACCTTAATTGGCGCATTAATCCTCGGCTTTTTGAACAATGGTTTAAATCTGATGGGTGTATCTTCGTACTACCAGATGATCGTAAAAGCGGTAGTCATTCTGCTGGCGGTGCTGGTGGACAATAAAAGCAGCAAATAACTCAGACCTTTATACAGGATAAAATGATGAAAAAGTTAACTGCATTAGCTGTGATCCTTGGTGCAACGCTCAGCGCCAGCGCAATGGCTAAAGATACCATTGCCTTAGTTATCTCTACGCTGAACAACCCGTTTTTCGTTTCACTGAAAGAGGGTGCACAGAAAGAAGCAGATAAACTGGGCTACAACCTGGTCGTGCTGGATTCACAGAACAACCCGGCAAAAGAACTGGCCAACGTTCAGGACTTAACCGTGCGCGGGACGAAAGTGCTGCTGATTAACCCTACCGATTCTGATGCTGTCGGCAACGCAATCAAAATGGCTAACCAGGCGAAGATCCCGGTGATCACCCTGGACCGTGTCGCTGCACAGGGCACCGTGGTCAGTCACGTGGCATCTGATAACCGCTTTGGCGGTAAAATGGCGGGTGACTACATCGCACGTAAACTGGGTGATAACGCGAAAATTATCGAATTAGAAGGCATCGCGGGTACCTCGGCTGCACGTGAACGTGGCGAAGGTTTTAAACAGGCCGCTGATGCACATAAATTCCAGATTCTGGCCAGCCAGCCGGCTGACTTTGATCGTACTAAAGGTTTGAACGTTATGCAGAACCTGCTGCAGGCGCATCCGGATGTGCAGGCTGTGTTTGCTCAGAACGATGAAATGGCGCTGGGTGCACTGCGTGCGCTGCAAACGGCGGGCAAAACCGATGTAATGGTTGTGGGTTTTGATGGCACGCCAGATGGTGTGAAAGCGGTTGAAGGCGGAAAACTGGCCGCGACCGTGGCTCAGATGCCAGAGAAAATTGGCATGATCGGCGTTCAGACTGCTGATAAAGTGCTGAAAGGTGAAAAAGTGCAGGCGATCAATCCGGTCGACCTGAAACTGGTTACCAAATAAATCGAAGAAAAGCAGGGCACTGCGTCACCCGTCGGTGGCGCACTTATTTCGGACTCTCCCAATGAGCAAAAACGCAAAACTTGCCGTTCTCGGTAGCATCAATGCTGACCATATCCTTAATCTGGCTCACTTTCCCCGCCCCGGCGAAACGGTGATCGGGCAGAAATATCAGATTGCGTTTGGCGGTAAAGGCGCAAATCAGGCTGTCGCCGCGGGCCGTGCGGGGGCCGATATTGCCTTTATAGCCTGTGTCGGTGCCGATGACATTGGTGAACGCATCTGCCAGCAGTTAGCGCAGGACAATATTGATACCCATCCAGTAGAAGCGGTCGAAGGTGAATCTACCGGTGTCGCGATGATTTTCGTCAACGGCGAAGGTGAGAATAATATTGGCATCTATTCCGGTGCTAACGCGGCGTTAACGCCGCAGTATGTCGAACGTCACCAGCAGGTGATTGCGCAGGCCGATGCCTTGCTGATGCAGCTTGAGTCGCCACTGGACAGTGTTTTAGCTGCGGCGACCTTAGCCAGACAGCATCAGACCCGCGTAATTTTAAATCCCGCCCCGGCGACAAAACTGTCCGATAGTTTGTTAGCGCTTATCGACATCATTACGCCGAATGAAACTGAAGCAGAAATTCTCACCGGCATCGCGGTTAATAATGATGACGATGCCGCACGTGCCGCCGCCGCATTGCATGACAAAGGTATTGCGACCGTCTTGATCACTCTTGGCCGCCGCGGCGTCTGGTTGAGTGAAAATGGTAAAGGGCAGCGCATTGCGGGTTTTGACGTTAACGCGGTCGACACCATTGCGGCTGGCGATACGTTTAACGGGGCATTTATCACAGCTCGTCTTGAAGGTAAGGCCATGCATGATGCCGTTCGCTTTGCCCACGCCGCAGCGGCAATTGCGGTAACCCGTTCTGGCGCCCAGCCTTCTGTACCCTGGCGTGCGGAGATCGACGACTTTTTACAGCAGCAGGGTTAAGCGCTTGGCTACGATGAAAGATGTTGCCAGACTGGCGGGAGTGTCAACTTCAACGGTTTCACACGTTATCAATAAGAACCGTTTTGTCAGTGATGGCGTGCGTGAAAAAATCGAACAGGCGATCCGCGATCTCAATTATGCGCCGTCGGCATTAGCACGTAGCCTTAAGCTTAACCAAACCAATACCATTGGTATGTTACTGACCGCCAGTAGTAACCCTTTTTATGCTGAAGTCGTGCGCGGCGTAGAAGACAGTTGCTATGAGCGTGGATACAGCCTGATTCTGTGTAATACCGCAGGCGATGAAGCACGCATGAACCGCAGTCTGGAAACGCTGCTGCAAAAACGCGTGGATGGTTTACTTATCATGTGCACTGAAAGCCATCTACCCTCGGCTGAAATCCTTAATCGTTATCCTTCTATCCCAATGGTGATGATGGACTGGGCACCTTTTGAAGGCCGGGGCGATATTATTCAGGACAATGCGCTTCTGGGCGGTGAACTGGCAACACAGCATCTTATTGATAGTGGCTATTCACGTATCGCCTGTATTTCAGGGCCGCTTGATAAAACGCCGGCGCGTATGCGACTGGAAGGGTATTACCAGGCGATGCAGAAAAACGGTCTGGATGTTCCGCCCGAATATGTTGTGAGTGGCGACTTTGAGTTTTCAGGCGGCTACAACGCAATGTTTGAATTGCTGGCGCTGGACAGGCCCCCACATGCCGTTTTTACCAGCAATGACGCGATGGCGGTCGGGGTTTATCACGCGTTGCATCAGGCCGGATTGCAGATTCCACGAGATATGGCGGTAATGGGATATGACGACATTGAACTGGCGCGCTATATGTCACCCCCGCTCAGTACCATCCATCAACCCAAAGACGAGCTGGGCGAACTGGCGATAGATACGCTGATTCATCGTCTGAGCAATCCCGACGTCAGTCAGCAAACGCTGGTGCTGACGCCGGAGTTAGTACCGCGAGGCTCGGTTTAAGCTTTCTTCTTTTTGTCCCGATTGCTAATCAGGTTACGTCCGTCACCGTTGCGCAGCATCATAAATGTCAGCGCCGACAGCACGGTAACAATGCCCATCGTCAGGAAGGTAGAATGGAACTGTTCTACCGTCGTGCCATCAAATTCCTGATAAAAACGCAGTACGGCAGCACTGACCGCGACGCCAAAACTAATAGCCAGTTGTTGCGTTACGGCTAAGACGCTATTTCCACCGCTGGCGTTGTCGTCATCTAAATCGGCCAGAGTAATCGTGTTCATCGCTGTAAACTGGGTGGACATCGCCATGCCCAGCAGAAAGAGCGGTATCAACAATAACGCGATGCTTTCAGAAGGCGACTGCAGGGAGAAGCTGGCGATCATAAACCCGATGATTACCGTAATGCTCACCAGCAAGCGGCGATAACCAAACCAGCGCAGCAGCTGCGTCACGCTCTGTTTCGCGAGAATAGAGCCAACGGCCGTTGGTGCCATCATGCATCCTGCCAGAATCGCTGAATAACCGAATCCCACCTGAAGCATCAGCGGCATTAAAAATGGAACACAGCCTGTACCCAGTCGTGAAGCGATATTGCCAATGATACCTACCGAGAAGGTGCGGGTCTTAAACATGGGCAGATTGATCAGGGGAGAAGGATGGCGCCGGGCATGTACTATATAGAGAAGCAATAACACAATACCGCCGCACAGTACCGCTGCCGCAATCCAGGGCGAGACAATGCGCTCACCAAATAGCTCGATACCTGTAGAGAGCATCACCAATCCAATTCCGAACAGTAGAAAGCCCAGAAAGTCGAAGCGGCGTTTTGGCGTGGTGAAGTCAGGCATATATTTTCGCGCATAGAATATGCCAAGTATGCCAATAGGGATGTTAATCAGGAATATCCAGTGCCAGGTGGCATACGTCACCATAACACCGCCCAGCAGAGGCCCAAGGATTGGCCCCACTAAACCTGGCATCGTCACAAAGTTAAGGATGGGCAGGAGTTCACTGCGCGGATAAGCACGCAGGAGTGCCAGGCGGGCCACCGGCATCATCATTGCGCCACCGACTCCCTGAATGATGCGTGAAGTGACCAGAACCGATAAAGAGGGCGATAAGGCGCAGGCTAACGACCCCAGCGTAAAGAGAGAGACGGCAATCATGAAGATTTTGCGTGTGCCATAACGATCTGCAAGCCAACCGCTAACCGGGATAAGCATGGCAACAGTTAAGGTATAGCTGATCACGGCGGACTGCATGGCAAGGGGGGAACGCTCAAGGCTGGTGGCGATCGCGGGCAGAGCGGTATTCAATATGGTGGCATCCAGTGATTGCATAAAGAATGCCATAGCGGCAATCCATGGCAGACCGGCCATACTGCGCGCGGATGTGATCATTGAGCGTCCTTCGTAATGTTTTCAGCAAAGATAATGAAGAAGAATAGCATTGGCAGAAATGCACAATACGCCTCTTTTCATGACTGTGTGGTGATTTCCGTGCGTTCTTTAGGCAGGAAGTGTTGGTTTTTAGCACGTTCGTTTAAAAATAAACCGCTCAGTCATTTTTTTGTAATTAATGCTTGTCACTCAGAGAGAATTCCCTATAATGCGCCTCCACTGACACGGCACAACGGCTTACGGAATGCGGTGTTGAGAGGTTCAGGAAACTGAGCCGCCGGAGAAAAACTTCTGAAAAAGAGGTTGACTCTGAAGGAGGAAAGCGTAATATACGCCACCTCGCGACAGACGGTTAACCCGCTGTTCGCACTGCTCTTTAACAATTTATCAGACAATCTGTGTGGGCACTCGCAGGATTGATATCAGCGTCTCCGGACGTAAAAAATATCAAGTCTCACGAGTGAACACATAATGAAATTCATTATGACGTTTTACAGATGAGCACCGCTGAACTGGTTTCAGCAAATCAAACTTAAATTGAAGAGTTTGATCATGGCTCAGATTGAACGCTGGCGGCAGGCCTAACACATGCAAGTCGGACGGTAGCACAGAGAGCTTGCTCTCGGGTGACGAGTGGCGGACGGGTGAGTAATGTCTGGGGATCTGCCCGATAGAGGGGGATAACCACTGGAAACGGTGGCTAATACCGCATAACGTCGCAAGACCAAAGAGGGGGACCTTCGGGCCTCTCACTATCGGATGAACCCAGATGGGATTAGCTAGTAGGCGGGGTAACGGCCCACCTAGGCGACGATCCCTAGCTGGTCTGAGAGGATGACCAGCCACACTGGAACTGAGACACGGTCCAGACTCCTACGGGAGGCAGCAGTGGGGAATATTGCACAATGGGCGCAAGCCTGATGCAGCCATGCCGCGTGTATGAAGAAGGCCTTCGGGTTGTAAAGTACTTTCAGCGGGGAGGAAGGCATTGTGGTTAATAACCGCAGTGATTGACGTTACCCGCAGAAGAAGCACCGGCTAACTCCGTGCCAGCAGCCGCGGTAATACGGAGGGTGCAAGCGTTAATCGGAATTACTGGGCGTAAAGCGCACGCAGGCGGTCTGTTAAGTCAGATGTGAAATCCCCGGGCTTAACCTGGGAACTGCATTTGAAACTGGCAGGCTTGAGTCTCGTAGAGGGGGGTAGAATTCCAGGTGTAGCGGTGAAATGCGTAGAGATCTGGAGGAATACCGGTGGCGAAGGCGGCCCCCTGGACGAAGACTGACGCTCAGGTGCGAAAGCGTGGGGAGCAAACAGGATTAGATACCCTGGTAGTCCACGCCGTAAACGATGTCGACTTGGAGGTTGTTCCCTTGAGGAGTGGCTTCCGGAGCTAACGCGTTAAGTCGACCGCCTGGGGAGTACGGCCGCAAGGTTAAAACTCAAATGAATTGACGGGGGCCCGCACAAGCGGTGGAGCATGTGGTTTAATTCGATGCAACGCGAAGAACCTTACCTACTCTTGACATCCACGGAATTCGGCAGAGATGCCTTAGTGCCTTCGGGAACCGTGAGACAGGTGCTGCATGGCTGTCGTCAGCTCGTGTTGTGAAATGTTGGGTTAAGTCCCGCAACGAGCGCAACCCTTATCCTTTGTTGCCAGCGATTCGGTCGGGAACTCAAAGGAGACTGCCGGTGATAAACCGGAGGAAGGTGGGGATGACGTCAAGTCATCATGGCCCTTACGAGTAGGGCTACACACGTGCTACAATGGCGCATACAAAGAGAAGCGACCTCGCGAGAGCAAGCGGACCTCACAAAGTGCGTCGTAGTCCGGATCGGAGTCTGCAACTCGACTCCGTGAAGTCGGAATCGCTAGTAATCGTGGATCAGAATGCCACGGTGAATACGTTCCCGGGCCTTGTACACACCGCCCGTCACACCATGGGAGTGGGTTGCAAAAGAAGTAGGTAGCTTAACCTCCGGGAGGGCGCTTACCACTTTGTGATTCATGACTGGGGTGAAGTCGTAACAAGGTAACCGTAGGGGAACCTGCGGTTGGATCACCTCCTTACCTGAAGATACCTTCCCGCGAAGTGCTCACACAGATTGTCTGATAGAAAGATAAAGAAGCAAGACGGCTGCGAAGTCGAGACACGTCCGTGTCCCCTTCGTCTAGCGGTTAGGACTCCGCCCTTTCACGGCGGCAACAGGGGTTCGAATCCCCTAGGGGACGCCACTTGCTTGGTGACAGGTGAAAGGTGTTGCCCACATATCTTAAAGATGACTTACGAGTCGTGTTTAAGATTTTGCTCTTTAACAATCCGGAACAAGCTGAAAATTTGAAACGACGCATTGTCGTGTTCCTCCGTAATAAGGAACACAGCACAACGCGTTCGAGTCTCTCAAAAGCTTACAGCTTACAAGCTAACTGTTATGCAGTAGCGCGCGAGCAGTGAAGAAAGCAAGGCGCGTCGGCGCACAGCCAGCGGAGCGTACTGAAGTACGTGAGCATGGCGAGCACCGCGCAACGACGCATTCTTTACGCGCAGCCGTTACGGTATTACAGATAAACGCCTGTGGGTTGTGAGGTTAAGCGACTAAGCGTACACGGTGGATGCCCTGGCAGTCAGAGGCGATGAAGGGCGTGCTAATCTGCGATAAGCGCCGGTAAGGTGATATGAACCGCAATAACCGGCGATACCCGAATGGGGAAACCCAGTGTGACTCGTCACACTATCATGCAGTGAATACATAGCTGCATGAGGCGAACCGGGGGAACTGAAACATCTAAGTACCCCGAGGAAAAGAAATCAACCGAGATTCCCCCAGTAGCGGCGAGCGAACGGGGAGGAGCCCAGAACCATCATCAGCTTGTGCATCAGTGGAAGCGTCTGGAAAGTCGCAGGGTACAGGGTGATACTCCCGTACACAAAGGTGCACAGGCTGTGAGTTCGATGAGTAAGGCGGGACACGTGGTATCCTGTCTGAATATGGGGGGACCATCCTCCAAGGCTAAATACTCCTGACTGACCGATAGTGAACCAGTACCGTGAGGGAAAGGCGAAAAGAACCCCGGCGAGGGGAGTGAAACAGAACCTGAAACCGTGTACGTACAAGCAGTGGGAGCCTTCTTTATGGGGGTGACTGCGTACCTTTTGTATAATGGGTCAGCGACTTATATTCTGTAGCAAGGTTAACCGTATAGGGGAGCCGCAGGGAAACCGAGTCTTAACTGGGCGTTAAGTTGCAGGGTATAGACCCGAAACCCGGTGATCTAGCCATGGGCAGGTTGAAGGTTGGGTAACACTAACTGGAGGACCGAACCGACTAATGTTGAAAAATTAGCGGATGACCTGTGGCTGGGGGTGAAAGGCCAATCAAACCGGGAGATAGCTGGTTCTCCCCGAAAGCTATTTAGGTAGCGCCTCGTGAACTCATCTCCGGGGGTAGAGCACTGTTTCGGCTAGGGGGCCATCCCGGCTTACCAACCCGATGCAAACTGCGAATACCGGAGAATGTTATCACGGGAGACACACGGCGGGTGCTAACGTCCGTCGTGAAGAGGGAAACAACCCAGACCGCCAGCTAAGGTCCCAAAGTCATGGTTAAGTGGGAAACGATGTGGGAAGGCACAGACAGCCAGGATGTTGGCTTAGAAGCAGCCATCATTTAAAGAAAGCGTAATAGCTCACTGGTCGAGTCGGCCTGCGCGGAAGATGTAACGGGGCTAAACCATGCACCGAAGCTGCGGCAGCGACACTATGTGTTGTTGGGTAGGGGAGCGTTCTGTAAGCCGTTGAAGGTGTGCTGTGAGGCATGCTGGAGGTATCAGAAGTGCGAATGCTGACATAAGTAACGATAAACAAGGTGAAAAACCTTGTCGCCGGAAGACCAAGGGTTCCTGTTCAACGTTAATCGGAGCAGGGTGAGTCGACCCCTAAGGCGAGGCCGAAAGGCGTAGTCGATGGGAAACAGGTTAATATTCCTGTACTTGGTGTTACTGCGAAGGGGGGACGGAGAAGGCTATATCAGCCGGGCGACGGTTGTCCCGGTTTAAGCGTGTAGGTGTGTGTTCCAGGCAAATCCGGTTCACTTTACACTGAGGCGTGACGACGAGGCACTACGGTGCTGAAGTGATAAATGCCCTGCTTCCAGGAAAAGCCTCTAAGCATCAGGTAACACAAAATCGTACCCCAAACCGACACAGGTGGTCAGGTAGAGAATACCAAGGCGCTTGAGAGAACTCGGGTGAAGGAACTAGGCAAAATGGTGCCGTAACTTCGGGAGAAGGCACGCTGGCGCGTAGGTGAAGGGACCTGCTCCCCGAGCCGAAGCCAGTCGAAGATACCAGCTGGCTGCAACTGTTTATTAAAAACACAGCACTGTGCAAACACGAAAGTGGACGTATACGGTGTGACGCCTGCCCGGTGCCGGAAGGTTAATTGATGGGGTTAAGCGCAAGCTGAAGCTCTTGATCGAAGCCCCGGTAAACGGCGGCCGTAACTATAACGGTCCTAAGGTAGCGAAATTCCTTGTCGGGTAAGTTCCGACCTGCACGAATGGCGTAATGATGGCCAGGCTGTCTCCACCCGAGACTCAGTGAAATTGAAATCGCTGTGAAGATGCAGTGTACCCGCGGCAAGACGGAAAGACCCCGTGAACCTTTACTACAGCTTGACACTGAACACTGAGCCTTGATGTGTAGGATAGGTGGGAGGCTTTGAAGCGTGGACGCCAGTCTGCGTGGAGCCAACCTTGAAATACCACCCTTTAATGTTTGATGTTCTAACGTAGGCCCGTGATCCGGGCTGCGGACAGTGTCTGGTGGGTAGTTTGACTGGGGCGGTCTCCTCCTAAAGAGTAACGGAGGAGCACGAAGGTTGGCTAATCCTGGTCGGACATCAGGAGGTTAGTGCAATGGCATAAGCCAGCTTGACTGCGAGAGTGACGGCTCGAGCAGGTGCGAAAGCAGGTCATAGTGATCCGGTGGTTCTGAATGGAAGGGCCATCGCTCAACGGATAAAAGGTACTCCGGGGATAACAGGCTGATACCGCCCAAGAGTTCATATCGACGGCGGTGTTTGGCACCTCGATGTCGGCTCATCACATCCTGGGGCTGAAGTAGGTCCCAAGGGTACGGCTGTTCGCCGTTTAAAGTGGTACGCGAGCTGGGTTTAGAACGTCGTGAGACAGTTCGGTCCCTATCTGCCGTGGGCGCTGGAGAATTGAGGGGGGTTGCTCCTAGTACGAGAGGACCGGAGTGAACGCACCGCTGGTGTCCGGGTTGTCACGCCAGTGGCACTGCCCGGTAGCTAAGTGCGGAAAAGATAAGTGCTGAAAGCATCTAAGCACGAAACTTGCCCCGAGATGAGTTCTCCCTGACCCTTTAAGGGTCCTGAAGGGACGTTGAAGACGACGACGTTGATAGGCCGGGTGTGTAAGCGCAGCGATGCGTTGAGCTTACCGGTACTAATGACCCGTGAGGCTTAACCTTACAACGCCAGAGGCGTTTTGGTTGAGAGACGATTAAATTTTCAGCATTGTTTACCGGAAAAGAATTTGCGGAAACGACAGATTTTGCGGCATGAGAAGGCGCAGAGCGATGACGTCAGCGGGAGCATACTGAAGTATGTGACCGTTGCGGCAGAGCGAATGCAACGCGTTCATGGCGTAAAAGAGTCGTTTCGTGCACAAAGAATTTGCCTGGCGGCTGTAGCGCGGTGGTCCCACCTGACCCCATGCCGAACTCAGAAGTGAAACGCCGTAGCGCCGATGGTAGTGTGGGGTCTCCCCATGCGAGAGTAGGGAACTGCCAGGCATCAAACAAGTGAAGAAGCCCTGAACGAAAGTTCAGGGCTTTTTTACGTCCGTAACCTGCGGAAAGCGGGGCGTCAGGCCGGTTATGCTGCGCGGCCGGGACTGCGCGAGCGCCGTCCGCGTCATTAAAACCGCCGGGCCGGGATGAAACGGCGCGTGAGAAAGCCGGATGGCGTGTCCGTCATAACGGAATTTACGTCACTTTCTCCGTCCGAAGATGAAAAAGCCCTGCAGAGAACGCCGCTGATCTGGGTAAAACTTGCTCACAGACGCTCTCACTCCCTACCTCTCTGTCCTTAATGCTTCTTTTTACCCAGCCATGTCATGATAAACGCGGCCACTGCTTCTGGCTGGTTGATATTCATGGCAGGCACGTCCAGCTTTAGTGTCATGTCGTCAGTGGCGACAGCCACGACGTTCTCATCCAGTAGTGCTGCAAGCTCACCTTTCACGCCCGATCGCCAAAGCACAATCTTTGGTATTGGTTCACCTTTAAACCCTTCTACCAACACCACATCCAGTTGTCTGCTGTCCATTTGCCGTGCTAACGCCATTAAACTCACAGGCTGCTCAGGCGTTTCACACATCAGCGCCCAACGACGGTCGCTGGCGACAATAACCTGATCGGCTCCGGCCTGGCGCAGTCGATAACTGTCTTTGCCTGGCGTATCTACGTCCATGTCATGGTGGGTATGCTTAATCAATCCTGCACGTATCTCCTGCGCCCTTAACAAGGGTATAACCTGCTCAAGAAGTGTGGTTTTACCGGTCCCACTCCAGGCGACAATGGCCAACAACGGAACACACATTATGATTTCTCCTGCTCCACAAAGTCGTCAGGCGTATTGATGTTGCTAAAAGCCGACTCCGGGTCGCTAAACGACACCGAATGCCCACCATGCTCACGCATAAATTGCATCAGTCGACGCTCACCGCGCATCAACCAGGCTTCAAGATCGTCGGCGATCGCCTTATTCATTAACGCCAGGGTGGGATGATCTCGCTGTGACGATTTGACCCACACGACAAGAGCGTTGTTACGCTGCTGCCATAAACGTGCGACAAGATCGCCAGGGATATTGGGTGTATCACAGGCACAAAATACCACCCATTCTGTGGGACTGCTCCGCAAACCACTCAGCATACCTGCCAGCGGTCCAGGGTAGTCTTTAATCGAATCTGTTACGACCTGACAACCACTTAGCTGATAACGATCAATGTTACGGTTAGCACTTATTAACACAATGTCTACCTGTGGCCTCAACCGCTGCAAAACGTGCTGATAAAGTGGTTCACCCCGCATGATGAGTAACCCTTTATCCTGCCCACCCATACGGCTACCTTGTCCGCCAGCAAGGATTACACCGGTGAATGCTGTCATTTTTGTCTCCTTGCTTCATTCTGGATATAACGCACCCTGCATTAAGGAATCGTCATGAAAACGCATCGGCTGACTGAATTGCTTGAACTCCTGCTACCGGCGTGGGAAAAAGAACCCGATCTTAACCTGTTGGCATTTTTACAAAAACTGGCACAAGAGTCCGGTTTCATTGGCCCATTAAGTGAATTAAGCGATGACGTATTGATTTATCATCTAAAAATGCGTGATTCAGCCAGCGACGATCAGATTCCAGGCCTGAAAAAAGATTATGAAGTTGATTTTAAAACAGCCCTGCTACGAGCACGTGGTGTCATCAAAAATGACGAGTAGTGTTATCCTTGGCGATTAACCGTAAAGATAAGCACAGGGATAACCATGAGTGATGCCGCCTTTAACTTCCAGACGCTCAATCCTGATGTCCTGTTGGATGCGCTTTGGGAAACGGGTATTCGGGTGGATTCTGGTTTAACCGCCCTGAACAGCTATGAAAATCGTGTTTATCAGTTTAGCGACGATGAAAAACGTCGCTACGTTGCCAAGTTTTATCGCCCTCAGCGCTGGAGTGCAGAACAGATCACCGAAGAGCATCGGTTTTCCCAGGATTTGCTGGACGATGAGGTGCCGATTGCCGCGCCGTTAGTTTTGCAGGGCGATACGCTGCAACGTCATGCTGGCTTTTACTATGCAGTCTTTCCCAGCCTGGGTGGACGGCAGTATGAAACTGACAACGAAGATCAGATGGAATGGGTAGGCCGTTTCCTGGGACGTATTCATCAAACTGGCCGCAAAAGCCTGTTTCAGCAACGTCCATCGATAGGGCTTGAAGAATATCTGGATCAGCCGCGGGAGGAACTGGCAAAAACCAGGCTCGTGCCAGCCTCACTTCGCAATGCACTGCTCGAAGCCGTCGATAAACTCGGCGTGACGTTGCGCAAAAGCTGGCACAGTGACTGGCAGCCACTACGATTACATGGTGATTGCCATCCGGGTAATATTCTGTGGCGTGATGGTCCGCTGTTTGTCGATCTTGATGATGCCCGCAATGGTCCGGCCATTCAGGACTTGTGGATGTTAATCAGTGGCGATAGACAGGAACAGCGTATTCAGTGGGATATTTTACTGGACGCCTACAGTGAATTCAGCGACTTCGATATTAATGAATTGTCACTGATTGAGCCTTTACGTGCCATGCGCATGATTTATTATCTGGCCTGGGTGGTTCGCCGTTGGCAGGATCCTGCTTTTCCGCGCGCCTTCCCCTGGATGACGGATGAGGATTTCTGGCGCAGGCAAATTTTGCAGTTTATCGAGCAGGAAAAGGTGTTACGGGAACCGCCGTTGCAGCTGGCCCCGCAATTTTAATGAAAAGTCAGGAGAGTTTTCCCCAATGAAGAAAATATTTTTTGCACTGATTGGTTTGGTGCTGGCGTTTAGCGCATCTGCTGCACAGTTTTCTGAAGGTAAACAGTACGTTAGCCTGCCTAAGCCTATAGCAGGTGAGCCGCAGGTCATGGAGTTTTTCTCTTTTTTCTGTCCGCACTGCTACCAGTTCGAGCAAATCTACCATGTCAGTGATGCAGTGAAAAAAAATCTGCCAGCTGATACCAAGATGGTTAAATACCATGTCGATTTCCTTGGTGGCGACTTAGGTCCGGTTGTTACGCATGCGTGGGCAGTGGCTATGGCGCTGGGCGTAGAAGATAAAGTCACGTCACCTATTTTTGATGGCATCCAGAAAACCCAGACGATTACTGACGCAGCCAGCCTGAAAGAGGTATTCATTAAAGCAGCGGGCATCTCCTCTGAGCAATACGATGCGGCCTGGAACAGCTTTGCGGTAAAAGCGTTGGTGGCCCAGCAGCAAAAAGCGGCCTCTGATGTTGATCTGCGCGGTGTGCCAGCGATCTTTATTAACGGTAAATACATGGTTAATAACGGTGGTCTGGATACCAGCTCGATGGCGAACTTTGTGGCGGATTATGCCAACGTGGTTAAGTTCCTGGTTGAGAAAAAATAAGCGTTTTACGCTGAATACCCTGCATAACGCCAGCATACGCTGGCGTTTTCATTTGTAATCACTACGCACATCGCTGGCAGGTTGAGGAAGCACAGTTTTTCTATCCACACAAGCAAACATGCCATTAAAAATCACGATCGCATCACGGATTTAAATTAACTCATTGTTTTTATGTGATTAAATTTAGCCTCAATCTTTTTTATACTATAAATAAACTATTGATATAATTTTTACGCACAAAGTTATCCACAGAAAGATCGTTGCGATCCCGATTACAGAAGCACGAAAAACGCCGATCTCGGTTTGTCTTGATTAACCCTTTTCGCCAAGGTGTGGCATCCTTATAGACCAATCCATGGCAATGAAGAATACACAGACATATGGCGCAAATAGCAGAAAACCCCCTGATTTTGGTTGATGGCTCATCCTATCTTTATCGCGCGTACCACGCTTTCCCGCCGCTAACCAACACTGCAGGTGAGCCTACTGGTGCTATGTATGGTGTGCTGAACATGCTGAAAAGCCTGTTGGCACAATACAGCCCTACACATGTTGCTGTGGTCTTTGACGCTAAAGGCAAAACTTTCAGGGATGAGCTGTTTGAACATTACAAATCCCACCGCCCACCGATGCCCGATGATTTGCGGTCACAAATAGAACCGCTGCATGAAATGGTGCGCGCGATGGGATTGCCGTTGTTAGCCGTAAGCGGTGTCGAAGCGGATGATGTGATTGGCACGCTGGCGTTAGAGGCGGAGAAAAAAGGCTATTCTGTCCTGATCAGTACAGGCGATAAGGATATGGCGCAACTGGTCACGCCGGCGATTACCCTGATTAATACGATGACCAACACCATTCTTGGGCCGGAAGAAGTGGAACAAAAGTATGGTGTGCCGCCCGCTTTAATCATCGATTTTCTGGCGATGATGGGGGACAGTTCAGATAACATTCCTGGCGTGCCGGGCGTGGGTGAAAAAACGGCCCAGGCGCTGCTGCAGGGGTTAGGTGGGATGCAGTCGATTTACGATAATCTTGATAAAGTCGCCGATCTCTCATTCCGTGGTGCAAAAACCATGGCCGCTAAGCTGGAGCAGAATCGCGATGTTGCTTTTCTCTCGTATCAGCTTGCCACCATCAAAACTGACGTTGAGCTTGAGCAGCCGTGCGAAGCGCTCACGGTCAGTGAACCTGATGTCAAAGCACTGCAGGCGCTGTTTAGCCGTTTCGAATTCAAGCGCTGGTTGACTGACCTGCAAGAAGGAAAATGGTTGCAGGGTAATAAGAGCAACCGACAATCCCAGCAGGCCCTGGCTGATGAGCCGGCGGCGATCGTTGAAGCGACCAGCCTGTTATCAACTGACGGCTATGTCACCATTCTGGATCAGCAAACCTTAGACACCTGGGTTGAAAAGCTGAAAAACAGCGAGGTCTTTGCCTTTGATCTGGAAACCGATGGCCTGGACACGTTAACGGCCAACATTATCGGTCTCAGCTTTGCGGTAGCGCCGGGTGATGCGGCATATCTGCCTGTGGCACATGATTACCTGGATGCGCCGGAGCAGCTCGACCGCGATGCCGTACTGGCGCAACTCAAGCCGCTGCTGGAAGATCCTAACGCCAGCAAAGTCGGCCAAAATCTCAAATACGATCGTGGCGTCCTGAAAAACTACGATATAGAACTTGCCGGTATCAAATACGACACCATGCTGGAGTCCTACATCCTGAATAGCGTGGTAGGCAAGCATGATATGGACAGCCTCTCTGCGCGCTGGCTGAATCATAAAACCGTCACCTTTCAAGAGATCGCCGGTAAAGGTAAAAATCAGCTTACCTTTAATCAGATAGCCCTTGAGCAGGCCGCGCACTACGCAGCAGAAGACGCCGATGTGACCTTACAGCTGCATCTGAAGATGTGGCCAGAGCTTGAAAAAGAAGCCGGACCTAAAAAGGTTTTTGAACAGATTGAAATGCCGCTGCTTAAAGTGATTTCACGTATAGAACGTAATGGCGTGTTGATCGATCAGGCTATCCTGGCGCAGCACTCGAAAGAGCTGACATCGCGTCTGGCTGAGCTTGAGCTTAAAGCACATGAGCTGGCGGGTGAGCCCTTCAATCTTTCTTCGACGAAACAGCTGCAGGTCATTCTGTTTGAAAAGCAGGGAATTAAGCCCACGAAAAAAACACCGGGTGGCGCGCCCTCTACCAGTGAAGAAGTGTTGGCAGAGCTGGCTCTGGACTATCCCCTGCCGAAAGTGATTCTGGAGCACCGTGGACTCTCGAAACTGAAGTCAACTTACACCGACAAGCTGCCGCTGATGATAAATCCCGTTAGCGGGCGCGTGCACACGTCTTATCATCAGGCGGTGACGGCAACCGGACGCCTTTCTTCAACCGATCCTAATCTGCAAAACATCCCGGTGCGCAACGATGAAGGACGCCGCATCCGTCAGGCCTTCATCGCAGACAAGGGTAACCGCATTGTCGCGGCGGACTATTCGCAGATTGAACTGCGCATCATGGCGCACCTGTCGCAGGATAAAGGCCTGCTGGATGCTTTTTCCCAGGGTGAGGATATCCACCGCGCCACCGCCTCAGAAGTCTTTGGCGTGCCGCTCAGTAAGGTTACGGGCGAACAACGCCGTAGTGCCAAGGCCATCAACTTTGGTCTCATCTATGGCATGAGTGCATTTGGGTTATCTCGCCAGCTAAACATTGGCGCAGGCGAAGCGAAAAAGTATATGGATTTGTACTTTGAACGCTATCCCGGCGTGCTGCGTTATATGGAAAACACGCGCCAGCTCGCGGCCAGTAACGGTTATGTTGAAACGCTGGATGGACGTCGTCTGTGGTTGCCTGACATCAAGTCCAGTAATGCCATTCGTCGTAAGGCGGCTGAACGTGCGGCGATTAATGCGCCGATGCAGGGGACGGCTGCAGATATCATCAAACGCGCCATGATTGCGGTTGATAGCTGGCTGCAGAAGCAGAACGATGATGCGGTAAGGATGATCATGCAAGTACACGATGAACTGGTGTTTGAAATTAAAGCCGATGCCGTTGATGAGGCCAGCAAGCAGATTCGCACGCTTATGGAAGGCAGTATGGCGTTAGATGTGCCCTTACTGGTCGAAATCGGTGTCGGAGATAATTGGGAACAAGCGCACTGATACGGCCATAACCGGTGGCGTTAACGCGCCACCGGTTATGCGATGTCCCGTGGGCAGGCAGGGAACAGGCGTCGGCCCTCGCTGAAGCCGCAAAACGGTGCAGTAACTTATTATGGCCTAAGCACTTTTTTTGTAATTTAACTACATCCCACTCTCGTTTTTGTGACGAGTGCGGTAAAAAAAGTGATTAAAAATGAAAGGGAGCAACAAAAAACCCTTTGTCGCTCACAAAAAATCAGGTAAAGTTCGAGGCGTAGGGTACAGAGGTAAGATGTTCTATCTTTCAGACCTTTTACTTCACGTAATCGGATTTGGCTGAATTTAGCCGCCCCAGTCATTCTGTGACTGGGGCGTTTTTTATTGGAAAAACGCTAAAAATACGTAGCACATCGCTTCGCTTATGCCTCAGTGTCCTGATCTTCTACAGCATGCTCAAGCTCACTAAACCAGCTATCCAGCTTTTGACGCACTTTATCAACGCCAATTTTTTTCAGCGATGAGAAAATCTCTACCTGCACATCACCCATAAACGCCATTGAGGCTTCTTTCACCACATTGAGCTGGGCTTTACGTGCGCCGGAAGCAAGCTTGTCAGCTTTAGTCAGCAGCAGTAAAACAGGGATGCCGCTCTCTACCGCCCATTGAATCATTTGCTGATCCAGATCTTTAAGCGGATGGCGAATATCCATCAGTATAACCAGGCCTTTGAGCGCCTGCCGTTTTTGCAGGTACTCACCTAGCGCCCGCTGCCATTTAAGTTTCATCTCTTCTGGCACTTCGGCATAGCCATAACCCGGTAAGTCGACGAGGCGTTTACCTTCTGTGACTTCAAACAGGTTAATCAACTGCGTACGACCGGGCGTTTTACTGGTTCGCGCCAGGCCTTTTTGATTGGTCAACGTATTTAAGGCGCTGGATTTACCCGCGTTTGAACGGCCAGCAAACGCCACTTCGATGCCGGTATCAGAAGGCAAATGGCGGATGTCCGGTGCACTAAGAATGAAGCGGGTGACATGGTAATTCAGTTCAGACAAGGTGATACTCCAGGAACGCATTAGGGCAATGGCGCTGATTATACGCGTTATGGCGTGAAAGTGCTCAATACCATTGGTCAGGCAAGGTTGTGAGACATTTGCCATAAATCTTGCCAGTTATGTCTCTTTTTAATTAAATAATTAAAAAAATAAATGATTAAAATTCAGGGCATTATACTTAAGTATAGGTTTTTACGCTCAAATACCCCGCAAGTGTTACTTGAGGGTTTTACCAGATGGTCTACATTATTCAGCAGTGCAGGACGTACTCATCAGGATGATGCGCTCAGGAACGTCGGGATGACGAAGAGCGGCTGGAGTGGAAATGGTCAGGGATGTCGGACCGGAAAAGGAAAAGGACAGGCTCAAGAGTTGAGCAGGCGCAGGATTAACCGGGATGTTGTGAGCCGAAACGGATTTGAAACATGATTCCTTCTGCCGAAGGTATGAAATAAGGCGACAGCTTGAGCTGTCGCCTTTTTTCTTTGTCTGGTTTCTGCTAGATTTCGCCGCAATTCTATACTGAATAAAAAACACCGGGACCCAATATTATGAAGCAACCTGCAAGCGCTGCGAAAGGTAAGCCTGTCGCCAAAGCTAAACGCAAATCGCGTGACGATATCAATCATGAAGCGCGCGATCGTAAACGCGACAAAAAGCATCGCGGTCATGCGTCTGGCAGCCGTGCTAACCCGCAAACTCAGAGCAACACCAGCAAACAAAGTGACGCCGCGAAAGATCCACGCATTGGCAGCAAAAAGCCGGTGGCATTGATTGCTGGCGAAAACGCCACACCGGCGAAAGTGAAAAAAGTCGCGGCTAAACCGGCCGCAGAGAAAAAAGCCGCGCTTACGCCTGAAGAAGAGCTGGCGCAGCTTGAGAACAGTGAGCGCCTTGATGCGCTGCTGGATCGTCTTGAAAAAGGTGAGACGCTGTCATCTGATGATCAGGGCTGGCTCGACGTCACCCTGGATCGCATTGACGAACTGATGGAACAGCTTGGCATTGAGATGGACGAAGAAGAGGACAAGGAGGCGGAAGAAGATATGTACCGCCTGCTTAAAGGTAATTAAGCATTTTTGATCGGCATGCGTTAATCCGCATGCCCCGCTTAACAGGTAAACGACAATGTTTTGGCCTGGATCAATTTTATGGTTGTTGATGACATGTTATCTGCTGTGGTTAATGTTTAAACTACAACGACTGTCGCGTCTGAAGCAGCGTTTACGTCGGGTTCCCGCCCGCTCTCCTCTCTTTCCTTCTGTATCGCGACCTTTACAACGGCGACGTAAACGGAAGGAGTAAGCATGTCAGCAATGCAGCTTGAGTGGGACCCGGCGTTAATTGAAAAGTATAACTATGCCGGGCCGCGCTACACGTCTTATCCCACCGCCTTAGCGTTCAGCGATAACTTTACCGCCGATGACTTCAGACGTGCGACCGAGCGCTATCCACAACGTTCGTTATCGCTGTATATCCACATCCCGTTCTGTCATCGCCTGTGCTATTTCTGTGGCTGCAATAAGATTGTCACGCGTCAACTGCACAAAGCCGACCGTTATCTGGATGCGCTTGAGCAGGAGATCGTTGCTCGCGCACCGTTGTTTCGTGGTCGTCAGGTCAGCCAGTTGCACTGGGGCGGCGGGACGCCCACGTTTCTCAATAAACAGCAGATCAGCCGGCTGGTGGCGCTGCTGAAACAGCACTTTACCTTTGTCGATGACGCGGAGATGTCGATTGAGGTCGATCCGCGTGAAATTGAACTGGATGTGATCGATCATCTGCGTGCGTGCGGTTTCAATCGCCTGAGCATGGGCGTACAGGATTTTAATAAAGCGGTGCAGGAGCGGGTTAATCGGGTTCAGGATGAAGCGGTTATTTTTGCCTTAATGGCGCGGGCACGCGAGCAGGGATTTCGTTCAACCAGCATTGATCTGATTTACGGGCTGCCGCTGCAAACGCCCGAAAGTTTTGCTTATACCTTGCAGCGCGTTATCGCACTCGATCCCGATCGTCTCAGCGTCTTCAATTACGCCCATCTGCCCGCACTGTTCGCCGCACAGCGTAAAATTAAAGACGATGAGCTGCCGTCGCCACAGCAGAAGCTGGACATCCTGCAACAAACTATCGCAACGCTGACTCAGCATGGCTATCAGTTCATCGGCATGGATCACTTTGCGAAACCCCAGGACGAGCTGGCAGTGGCACAGCGCGAGGGGAAACTGCACCGTAACTTTCAGGGTTATACCACCCAGGGCGACAGCGACTTACTGGGTCTCGGCGTATCTGCCATTAGCATGATTGGCGACAGCTATGCACAAAACCAGAAAGGCCTTAACGACTGGTACAGCCAGGTCGAAAAACAGGGTCATGGGTTGTGGCGGGGTTTAACGCTACGTGATGATGACTGCTTACGTCGTGATGTGATCAAAGCGCTGATCTGCAACTTCTCGCTCGACTTCAGCGCGGTGGAAGCCCAGTGGAACCTTCACTTTGAAACGTATTTTGCGCAAGACCTGGCGCTGTTAAAACCGCTGGTGGCTGATGGGCTGGTGGAGCAGGACGCAACCGGTCTGAGAGTGACGGGGATCGGACGGTTACTGATTCGTAATATTTGTATGTGCTTCGATGCCTGTTTACGACAAAAAGCGCGGCAACAGCCGTTTTCACGCGTGATATAAAAGCCGGAACAGCACAGGCTGTCCCGGCGGGTTGGTTTCTTATTCCATGCCCAGTTCTTTAAGCTTACGCGTCAGGGTATTTCTTCCCCAGCCGAGCAAACGTGCTGCTTCCTGCTTGTGCCCTTGGGTATGACGTAGCGCAGTGGTCAGTAATGTGCGCTCCATCTCCGGCTGAGCTTCAGACAGCAGATTTTGATGACCGGAACGCAGCGCGCGATCCGCCCACTGCGCCAGCAGTGTCGCCCAGTTGTCAGGCAACGACTGCGTCGGGCTTTCTGGTGTGCTGGATTCAAACAGTTCAGGCGGTAAATCCTGGATCAGCACTTCCTGCCCCGCCGCCATAACGGTTAACCAACGGCAGGTGTTCTCCAACTGACGCACGTTACCCGACCAGTGCAGACGCGTTAGCGCGGTTTCGGTTTCCGCGTGCAGGATCTTGGCTTCAACGCCAAGCTCCCGTGCCGCCACCTGGAGGAAATAACGGGCCAGACGGGGAATATCTTCACGGCGCTCACGCAAAGGCGGGAGATGCACGCGAATAACGTTCAGGCGGTGGAACAAATCCTCACGGAACTTGCCTTCCTGCACCCGCAGTTCAAGGTTCTGGTGCGTTGCGGCAATGATACGTACGTCAACTTTGACCGGCGCATAGCCGCCAACACGATAAAATTGTCCATCAGCCAGGACGCGAAGCAGGCGAGTCTGAACATCCAGCGGCATATCGCCGATTTCATCTAAAAACAGCGTGCCGCCATCTGCCTGTTCAAAACGGCCCTGGCGGATTTGATTGGCACCGGTAAACGCCCCTTTTTCATGGCCAAACAGTTCAGATTCAATCAAATCCTTTGGAATCGCAGCCATGTTTAAGGCAATAAAAGGAGCCTTACTACGAGGGCTGTGGCGATGCAGCGCATGTGCAACCAGTTCTTTACCCGTCCCGGATTCACCGTTGATCAGAACGCTGATCGACGAGCGGGAAAGACGGCCAATGATACGAAACACGTCCTGCATGGCGGGTGCTTCACCGATAATATCGGTCGTTGGGCCGCTGACGGGTTGATTGCGTGGCTGCTGCTGTTCCTGATAGTGACTGATGGCGCGCTCAACCAGCGCGACAGCTTCGTCGATATCGAACGGCTTCGGCAGATAATCAAATGCCCCTTGCTGATAGGCACTGACCGCGGCATCCAGATCGGAGTGCGCCGTCATAATGATGACCGGAAGCATAGGATGACGCTGTTTAATCTGTTTTAGCAGCGTCAGACCATCCATACCTGGCATACGAATGTCTGATAATAAAACGTCCGGGGTTTTCGTCGCTAATGCGTTCAGCACGTCATTCGCGCTGTCAAAGGTCGCACAGCTCAAACCGGCTCCAGTGAGCGCGCGTTCAAGCACCCAGCGGATGGAGCTATCGTCATCGACGATCCAGACTATCCCTCGTTGCATAGAAACCTCACTGGCGAATAGGCAGGTAAACCGAAAATTCGGTATGACCCGGCCAACTGTTAAACTCAATTTTTCCTGAATGCTGATCAATCAGGCTACGGGCAATAGAAAGACCTAAACCGGTTCCGCCTTCACGTCCGCTCACCATGGGATAAAACAGCGTATCCTGGAGCAGGGCCGGAATGCCGGGGCCGTCATCTTCAATATCAATACGGGCGACCAGACGATACCGCGTGCCATGCAGCGTTAGCTGAAAGGCCGTACGGGTGCGAATCACGATCGTGCCGCCGTCCTCGCCTAACGCCTGCAGCGCATTACGCACGACATTCAGCAGAACCTGTTCAATCTGGTCAGGATCGTGAGGTAACTCCGGCAGACTGGGATCGTAATCGCGGACCAGAGACACGTTTTCGGGCAGCTCCATCGAGACCAGGTTAACCACCCGTTCAGCGACCTGATGAATGCTCTGGGTAATGTGCATACCCGGTTGTTGAGGCCCTAATAAGCGATCGACCAGATTCCGCAGGCGGTCGGCCTGTTCGATAATAACTTTGGTATATTCGTTCAGCGCGGGATCGGGCAGGGCGCGTGACAGCAGCTGAGCGGCGCCACGCAATCCCCCTAACGGATTTTTAATCTCATGGGCCAGTCCACGCACCAGATCGCGAGCCGCAACCTGCTGAGCATGCTGTAATTGTTCCTGGCTCAAACGACGCTGATTATCCATGGGCGCCATTTCCAGCAAAATTAAGCCATCAGGCAACCGTTGTGCCGTGAGTGACATAATGTGTGCCCGGCCATCGACCACCAGAGTGACTTCACTGTCAGTAAAGCCCTGGCCCGCCTCAAGACTCTCGCGCATTACCTCGACATTCAGCGAAAAATAGCCGGTCAATTCAGGTAACGGCGTACCGAATAATTTACGTGAACTTTGCGCCAGTAATTGCTGTGCCGCAGGATTGGCATAATGAATAACCAAATCGTTATCCACCAACAAAATACTGTTGATTAAGGTATTGAGAATCTGCCCTGCATCGGGCAGTGAGGCAGTTGCCATACAGCGTTCCTCTGCACTAATTTAGTGCATTGTAATCTTTAAGCCGGAATTAAAGCGAATGAACGATGAATTCGCGGAGAAAAAAGCCCATCCGAAGATGGGCTAAAGTTTCCACGGCAACAAAAAAACGTTTCAGACTCTCGGTACCGCCTTTGCAATGTTTATCTGCGGCACCCATTTGCTTACTCTGAAATTAAACGCTGTAGTACAGTTCGAACTCAACCGGGTGCGGCGTCATGCGAACACGATCGTTTTCTGATTTACGCAGTTCGATGTAGGCATCGATAGCATCATCAGTGAACACGCCGCCACGGGTCAGGAACTCGCGGTCTTCGTTCAGGGCAATCAGCGCTTCTTCCAGTGAACCTGCAACTTTTGGAATCTCAGCTTCTTCTTCCGGTGGCAGGTCATACAGGTTTTTGTCCATCGCGTCACCAGGATGGATTTTGTTGATGATGCCATCAAGGCCAGCCATCAGCAGGGCGGTGAACGCCAGGTATGGGTTAGCAGCCGGGTCCGGGAAGCGGGCTTCAATACGACGCGCTTTCGGGCTGGCAACCACCGGGATACGGATTGAGGCTGAACGGTTACGTGCTGAGTAGGCCAGCATGACCGGGGCTTCATAACCGGGCACCAGACGTTTGTACGAGTTGGTGGTCGGGTTCGCCAGGGCGTTAATGGCTTTAGCGTGTTTGATGATACCGCCGATGTAGAACAGTGCCATTTCAGACAGGCCGCCGTACTTATCGCCAGAGAACAGGTTCTGACCGCCTTTAGACAGCGACATGTGGCAGTGCATACCGGAACCGTTGTCACCAAACATAGGTTTTGGCATAAAGGTCGCGGTTTTGCCGTAGGCATGGGCGACGTTGTGCACGACATATTTGTAGATCTGAATTTCGTCAGCTTTTTTGGTCATGGTATTGAAGCGCGTTGCCACTTCGTTCTGACCTGCTGTTGCGACTTCATGGTGATGGGCTTCAACCACCAGGCCCATTTGCTCCATGGTCAGACACATGGCAGAACGGATGTCCTGTGATGAGTCAACCGGTGGCACCGGGAAGTAACCGCCTTTCAGACCTGGACGGTGACCTTTGTTACCGCCTTCGTATTCTTTACTGGTGTTCCATGCCGCTTCGATATCGTCGATGGCAACATGTGAGCCAGACGTTGAAGAACCAAAACGGATATCGTCGAACAGGAAGAATTCTGGCTCTGGGCCAAACAGAACGGTGTCCGCAATGCCTGAAGCGCGCAGGTAGTCTTCAGCACGCTTAGCGATAGAGCGTGGGTCACGGTCATAGCCCTGCATGGTGCCTGGCTCAAGGATGTCGCAACGAATAATCAGCGTAGAATCTTCAAAGAAAGGGTCCATCACCGCCGTGGTTGCATCAGGCATCAGTACCATGTCTGATTCATTAATCCCTTTCCAGCCGCCGATGGAAGAGCCATCGAACATTTTGCCTTCTTCGAAGAAGTCAGCGTTAACCTGGTGAGCCGGAATAGTAACGTGCTGTTCTTTACCTTTGGTATCGGTAAAACGCAGGTCAACAAACTTAACTTCATGCTCGTTCATCATCGAGAGAACGTGTTCAGCGGACATACTCAACTCTCCTGGAAATGGTCATTGTCTACATAGTGAGAACCGGGTTACGGAATGAACGACTGTTAACGACCATTCCTGAATCTGATCCTGACCAGCTCTGCAACCGTTGTCTTACATCGTTTTCGTCTGGATAATACAAAGCGAATTCTGTGCCAACTTTATTTCTTTGCACAAAATCGCGCTGTCATGCACCTTTTTGTCATATAAGTCATGCACCATGATAGTCGCAACGCACCGTTTATGTGCATCTGAATTGAAAGTGAGCACTTTTTTGGTGCAAAACCTCGATACAGTGCAAATTTTGCACGGCTAGTAGTGCGATTTTGCGACAATGCAATAAACTTTCAGTGAAAAGTGTGATCGTGTTCAGTCTCCCGCTTAATCCGTGTACAATACCGCGTTATTTCTAATGCCTGAGGCAAAAAAGCTGTGATCGAAAATTTGCGTAACATCGCCATCATCGCGCACGTTGACCATGGAAAGACCACCCTGGTTGATAAACTGCTGCAACAGTCTGGTACTTTTGATGCCCGTACTGAAGCCACCGAGCGTGTGATGGACTCCAATGATTTGGAGAAAGAGCGTGGGATTACCATCCTCGCAAAAAATACCGCCATTAAATGGAACGACTACCGTATCAACATCGTTGATACCCCAGGACACGCCGACTTCGGTGGTGAAGTTGAACGCGTAATGTCTATGGTGGATTCGGTACTGTTGGTTGTAGATGCGATGGATGGCCCTATGCCGCAAACCCGCTTCGTAACCAAAAAAGCGTTCGCGCATGGTTTGAAGCCGATTGTGGTTATCAACAAAGTCGACCGTCCTGGCGCACGTCCTGACTGGGTTGTTGATCAGGTATTTGACCTGTTCGTTAACCTGGATGCGACTGACGAGCAGTTGGACTTCCCTATCATTTTTGCCTCTGCGCTGAATGGTATTGCCGGTCTTGAGCATACAGACATGGCTGACGATATGACCCCGCTGTATCAGGCTATCGTTGACCACGTATCGCCTCCACAGGTTGAAGCTGACGCGCCGCTGCAGATGCAAATCTCTCAGCTGGACTACAACAACTACCTGGGCGTTATCGGCATCGGCCGCATCAAGCGCGGTAAAGTGAAGCCTAACCAGCAAGTCACTATCATTGATAGCGAAGGTAAAACGCGTAACGGTAAAGTCGGTAAAGTGCTGACTCACCTGGGCCTGGAGCGTATTGACAGCGACATGGCAGAAGCGGGCGATATCATTGCTATCACCGGTCTGGGTGAACTGAACATTTCTGACACCATTTGTGATCCACAGAATGTGCAGGCCCTGCCAGCACTGAGCGTGGATGAGCCAACGGTCACGATGTTCTTTAACGTCAACACCTCACCGTTCTGCGGTAAAGAAGGTAAGTACGTGACGTCACGTCAGATCCTTGAGCGTCTGAACAAAGAACTGGTTCACAACGTAGCACTGCGTGTTGAAGAAACTGAAGATGCTGACGCGTTCCGTGTATCGGGCCGTGGTGAGCTGCACCTGTCTGTTCTGATCGAGAACATGCGTCGTGAAGGTTTCGAACTGGCGGTATCCCGTCCGAAAGTTATCTTCCGCGAATTCGAAGGCCGTAAGCAAGAGCCGTTCGAGAACGTGACGCTGGATATCGAAGAAACGCATCAGGGTTCCGTTATGCAAGCCATGGGCGAGCGTAAAGGCGACCTGAAAAACATGGACCCAGATGGTAAAGGCCGCGTACGTCTTGACTACGTGATCCCAAGCCGTGGCCTGATCGGTTTCCGTAACGAATTTATGACCATGACATCAGGTACCGGTCTGCTGTACTCCACCTTTAGCCACTACGATGATATTCGTCCGGGCGAAGTGGGCCAGCGTCAGAACGGCGTTCTGATTTCCAACGGTCAGGGTAAAGCGGTTGCTTTCGCCCTGTTCGGTCTGCAGGATCGCGGTAAGCTGTTCCTGGGTCACGGTGCAGAAGTCTATGAAGGCCAGATCATCGGTATTCACAGTCGTTCTAACGACCTGACCGTAAACTGCCTGACCGGTAAGAAGCTGACTAACATGCGTGCTTCCGGTACAGACGAAGCAACGACACTGGTTCCACCGATCAAAATGACACTTGAGCAGGCTATCGAGTTCATTGATGACGACGAACTGGTCGAAGTTACCCCTCAGTCCGTGCGTATCCGTAAACGTCACCTGACCGAGAACGATCGTAAGCGTGCTTCACGCGGTCCTAAAGACGCGTAAATGCATGTAAGAAGCCCCGTTTAACGGGGCTTTTTTTTGCCTGCGCGATTGTCATACAGAGTTAAATCCAGCCTAAACCAGCCCGTAACTTCTTCTCTATCCCCTTTCAACGTCGTGCCGTCGTGCCTTAACTTAGCGTTTATATTTTTCTCGTCCAGGCTGCCTGTTCAGGCTGCGCTTTTACCGCTAGAGTGAATGATCCAGGGAACCCGAGGAGGCACCATGCTTTATATCTTTGATTTGGGCAATGTGATTATTGATATCGACTTTAACCGCGTGTTAGGTGTCTGGAGTGACCTTAGCCGCGTGCCATTGGCATCGCTTCAAAGTCACTTCCATATGGATGAGGCATTTGAGCAGCATGAGCGCGGTGAAATCAGTGACGAAGCCTTCGCTGAAGCCCTGTGTGAAAAGTTGGATATCGCACTGAGCTATGAACAGTTTGCGGCAGGCTGGCAGGCAATATTCGTTGGCGTCCGCCCAGATACGCTGGCGATAATGCATCAACTGCGGCAGGAGGGACATCGAGTGGTGATTCTCTCCAACACCAACGCGCTGCATTGTACCTTCTGGCCGACGCAGTATCCTGACGTGCAGCAGGCGGCCGACAAGATCTATTTGTCGCAGGAGCTGGGCATGCGCAAACCCGAAGCGAGAATCTATCAGCATGTTTTGGCCGCTGAAGGCTTTAGCGCCGATCAGACCGTGTTCTTCGATGACAATGCGCAGAACATTGAGGGTGCACGCGCATTGGGGATTGAGACAGTGCTGGTGACCGATAGCACCACCGTACCTGACTGGTTCGCGGGTCGGCATTAAGCCATGAAGTTACGTCATTTTCGCCCCGGGTTTCATGCGTTCTGGCTGTGGCTAAAGCTGCTGTGGAAACGCATTGATAATGACGCCATGACGACGCAGGCCGGTAACCTGGCTTTTGTGTCGTTACTGGCGCTGGTTCCGCTGATTGCCGTGGTCTTTGCGCTGTTTGCGGCGTTTCCTGTGTTCTCTGACATCAGCGTCCAGCTTAAGAATTTTATTTTTACCAACTTCATGCCGGCTGCAGGTAATACGCTACAACGTTATCTTGAGCAGTTTGTGGCCAACGTCCATCGTATGACGGCCGTGGGTGCCGTCGGCCTGATCGTGACGGCGCTGTTGCTGATGCATTCCGTTGATTCGGCCCTGAATGCTATCTGGCGCAGCGACAAAAAGCGGCCGCTGGTCTATTCCTTTGCGGTGTACTGGATGATATTAACGCTCGGGCCGTTACTGGCGGGTGCCAGTTTAGCCATCAGCTCTTATCTCCTGTCGTTGAAGTGGATAAATGTGACGGGGGTAACCAGTCTGGTCGATCAGATGCTGCGTTTCTTTCCGTTGCTCTTATCATGGCTATCGTTTTGGCTGCTATACAGTATTGTCCCGACACAGCGGGTGCCCGCGCGCGATGCGCTTACGGGGGCGCTGGTCGCCGGGCTGTTATTTGAACTGGGGAAAAAGGGCTTTGCGCTGTATGTTACGATGTTCCCGTCATACCAACTGATCTATGGTGTGCTGGCGGTGATCCCCATTTTATTCCTGTGGGTTTACTGGACCTGGTGTATCGTACTCCTCGGCGCAGAGATTACCGTCACCTTAGATGACTACCGCCAGTTCAAACAGCAGGAAAGAGAAAAAGAACGAGAGGACGGATGATTGCTTTAATTCAACGCGTACAGCGTGCCAGCGTCAGTATCGATAACGCGGTTGTGGGTGAAATCGGACAGGGGTTGTTGATTCTGTTGGGTGTTGAAAAAGGTGATGATGAAAAGCACGCCGAGCGGCTGGCGGAGCGCGTACTGGGCTATCGCATTTTCAGTGATGAACAGGGCAAGATGAACCTGAACGTCAAACAGGCGGGCGGGAGTGCGCTGGTGGTGTCGCAGTTTACGCTGGCTGCCGATACGCAAAAGGGCATGCGCCCCTCATTTTCTGGTGGGGCGGAGCCGCAAGAAGCGGAACGTCTCTACGACTATTTCAGCGCGTGTTGCCGTCGCCATGATGTGACGACCGCCAATGGCCGCTTTGCTGCTGATATGCAGGTGGCGTTGGTTAACGACGGGCCGGTAACCTTCTGGTTACAGGTATGACGCCACATACCGCGCGGCTAAACATCCGCAACCCCGCATCAGAACGAGAGAAACACTTTATGTATCATCTTCGTGTGCCACAAACGGCGGAAGAGCTGGATGTGTATTATCAGTTCCGCTGGGAAATGTTACGAAAGCCGCTGCATCAGCCGCAGGGTTCTGAGCGTGATGCCTGGGATGCGTTAGCGCATCATCAAATGGTGGTGGATGAACAAGGTAAACCCGTTGCGGTAGGGCGACTTTACATCAATGCGGATAATGAGGCGGCTATCCGCTTCCTTGCTGTACATCCTACCGTCCAGGGAAAAGGTCTGGGCACGCTGGTGGCGATGACGCTGGAGTCGGTAGCGCGTCAGGAAGGCGTAAAGCGCGTGACGTGCAGCGCGCGTGAGGACGCGGTGGCGTTCTTCGCCAAGCTCGGATACGTCAATCAGGGCGAGATTACCGCACCGCAAACCACGCCGGTGCGTCACTTCCTGATGATTAAACCGGTTGTCACGCTGGATGATATTTTACACCGTGCTGACTGGTGCGGGCAGTTGCAGCAGGCCTGGTATGAGCACATTCCGTTGAGTGAGAAAATGGGCGTGCGCATCCTGCAATACACCGGGCAAAAATTTATTACCACCATGCCGGAAACCGGCAACCAAAATCCGCACCATACCCTGTTTGCCGGAAGTCTGTTTTCGCTGGCAACGCTTACCGGCTGGGGACTGATCTGGCTGTTGCTGCGTGAGCGCCACCTGGGCGGCACCATTATTCTGGCTGATGCGCACATACGCTACAGCCGTCCGATTACGGGCAGGCCGGGTGCCATTGCCGACCTCGGATCATTGAGTGGCGATCTCGATCGCCTGGCGCGAGGCCGTAAAGCCCGGGTTCAGCTTGATGTGCAGTTATTTGGTGATGATGAGTGTGGCGCGGTGTTTGAAGCGGTCTACATCGTGTTGCCCGTTGACCCTGACGGGCCGCTGGAAGAAGGCGGCTCAGGGGCACGCATCAATTAAACAACAGGGCCGCGATTGCGGCCCTGTGTGTTTTTACTTCACCTGTCCTGCCTGCATGGTTTGCTGCAGTTGCTGGCTGTCTGTATTCACCGAAAGCGTGGCATTAACTGAGGGGGCTAACGGCTGCCCGTCCTTCAGTGAGGCATTGAGTCGCAACTGAAAATTGCTGTCACCTTCCAGTGGAAGCGCGGGCCAGCCCCAGTTTTGCAAGACATTGACCGGTACGCCGCGCCCCGTGAGATTCAGGCTGAGAGGACGGACGGCTTGCTGTCCTACCGTTGCCGTGCCTTCCAGTAAACCTTTACCACTAAACGCGCTCAGTTCCGTCACCTTGATTTGTTGATCGTCAGCCTCCAGCGCAATGGACGGATGGCGCAGATCGGTGCGGTTAAAGGTCGATTCCGCAGCGTTCAGGCTGAGTTTACCTGACCAGATTCCCCATTGATGCTGACGGGCCAGCTGCAGATTCTCCCCGCTGCCATCCAGTGAGGTGAGCTGGAAAGGAAACGCAGGGTTGATATCGATGATCAAATTACGGTTTGAGGTGAAACGGTTCACGGTAAGGCCGCCCAGCCAGTCGGGAAGGGGAGCCTGCCATAACGCCCGCCAGTTCTGCGGCAGCGTATATTCCAGGCCCGCGACGGCAAGATTATTCAGCGTCAATTGCTTGTCGTTACGCGACCAGTTTCCGTCGGCACGGATGACGCCGTTGGCCCAGCGCGAGCTGAACTGGGTCAGGGCAATCCCCTGTGGCGAGAAGTCCATGTTGATGATGGGATCGTTAAGCTCGAATTTGCCGTTGATAAAGTTACCGGCGTTCATCGCCAGTGAACCATCCTGACTCTGCCAGTCCCGGCCTTTCCAGCTGAGATTTTTCAGTGTCAGATCGAGATCGGTTACCGCCCAGTCAGGGCCCTGCAGCCGGGCATCGGTAATGTCGACGCGGTTTAGCGTCACCGACTGCACTTCTTCAAAGGGTTTCAGGAAATCAACAAGCGTGCTGGCGGTTTGCAAACGGATATCGTTCAGGCGGAGTTGATTGATCTTCCAGTTTCCCTGCGCATCACGTTCCCCGTTACCGGTCATGGAACCGCGGGCTAAATCAGCACCGATGTTGCTAAACACCATGCGGCCCTGTGACACATTGCCCTGAATCAGCACATTTTCACCCGCAACGCGGTTTAGCGTCATCTTGCCTGCGCTCATCTGGAACTGCGCATCCCGTCCCAGCACATCGCCAGTCAACGGGGCCCACGGCACTATACCGCCATTCACCTGCAGGGCTGAAAGCGGTAACGCCGAAGAGGGGCTGTCGATGCGCATATTGTTCAGTTGCAGGCGGTTAGCCTGCACGGGTAATGCGCTATTCGTTGCCAGGTTAGCAAGATTAACCTCACCGTCACGTAATTCTATGCTGGCAAAGTGAAAAGGATCGCTGAACTGCAACAGGGCAATGCCCAAGTCGACGCGCCTGGCGACCAGCACAGCCGGCTGTCCATCATGGCCAAAACTGAAGTCATCCAGAATAATGTGCGAGGGTGATGAAAAGTTATGTTCGATTTTACTCAGCGACAGATGCCATTCCGTTTTGTCGCTCACCCAACGGCTAAACCAGCCCGCGCCCCACTGTGTCTGCAGCAGTACATACAGCACCACTAACGCAAACAGTAGCAGTAACAATAAGGTGAGGAAAAACTTTCCTATAAATTTCATCGTATCCTTCCCGGGTTCAGTCCGCTGAAAGGTTGTTATGCCTTAATTAGCGTTATAGCTCAACCGCCTGGATGTAAATCAGCATAAATAGCAGGCAGGTCCTGACCTGCCTTTAAAATCACTTTTCCGGTGGGAAGATCAGATTAAGCACAATCGCCGTAATACCGCCTGCGGCAATACCCGAAGAGAGCAAGGTTTTCAGCCAGTCAGGCGCAAACTGCAGAATCAGCGGTTGCTGTGACACGCCAAGCCCTGCGGCCAGCGAGAGGGCGATAATCATGATGGCGCGTCGGTTCAGCGGCTCTCTGGAGACAATACGCACGCCGGATGCTGCGATGGTCCCAAACATCACAATAGTGGCACCGCCCAGAACCGGCTCAGGGATATGCTGTACCAGTCCACTGACCGCCGGGAACAGGCCCAGCAGGATAAGCATCAGCGCCACGACAAAACCAACATAGCGGCTGGCAACACCGGTAAGTTGGATAACGCCGTTATTCTGTCCAAAGCAGGAGTTGGGGAAGGTATTAAACAGGGCAGACACAAACGAGTTAAGGCCATTCGCCAGCACGCCGCCTTTCAGGCGCTTCATATACAAAGGTCCGCTCACCGGCTGCTCCGACACGTCAGAGGTGGCGGTGATATCACCAATGGTTTCCAGCGAGGTCACCATAAACACCAGCATCAGCGGGATGAGCAGGTTCCAGTCAAACCCCAGGCCGTAATAGAGCGGAGTCGGTAGCGCAATCAGTGGCTGGTTTGCGGGCGTATTGATGGATGGCAGCATATCCAGCGCCCAGGCGAGCAGGTAGCCAACCGCCATGGCAATCACCAGTGAGGCGACGCGCAGGTAAGGATTTTTCTGACGGTTCAGAAGGATAATAACCAACAAAACCGCACCGGCCAGCAGCAGGTTTTTAGGCGCGCCGAAGCTGTGGTCGTTCATGGCGGCGAAACCACCACCGACGGACGTCAGGCCAACCTGAATAAGGGACAATCCAATGATCATCACGACAATACCAGACACCAGAGGCGTGATGATACGGCGTGCCAGATGCAGCACCCGCGACAGTACCATTTCCGTGCAGGATGCCACCATCAAGGTGCCAAACAGCGCCGCCATCATGGTGGGCACATCTGCGCCGCCATTTTTCAGCGCCATGCCGCCCATAATCAGCGGCGTCACAAAGTTAAAGCTGGTGCCCTGAATGGACAGCAAGCCTGAGCCGACCGGCCCCCAGGTTTTGATTTGCAGAACGGATGCCACGCCAGAGGCGAACAGGGACATGCTGATAATGTGCTGCGTGTCCTGCGCCGGTAAACCCAATGCCTGGCAGATCAACAGCGCGGGCGTAATCACGGCGACAAACATGGCCAGCAGATGCTGACCGGCCGCAAACAGGGTTTGCGTAAGTGGCGGACGATCTTCCAGACGGTAAATCAGTTCACTTTTACTGGCGGTAGTCGGGTTAAGCTGCTGATTGGTTGACATCGTAACGGTTCCCAAAAAAAAGTGTGGCGATTGTAATCGTCCACGGATCAAAAGCAAACGTTTGCCTGGTGGTGCAAAAAAAGGCGTCAGGCGTTGCTGTAGCGGCCGGTTTCCGGTAGCCAGCGCTCGATCAGTGCCTGGGCCTGTTCGGGATAGTGCTGGTGGATGTGCCGCGCGACGCGTTGTACTTCAGGAATCATAGCCTGATCGCGCAGGAGATCGGCGACCTTAAACTCCGCATTACCGGTTTGGCGCGTACCCAGCAGTTCGCCCGGCCCGCGGATCTCCAGATCGTGTTGGGCAATCACAAAGCCGTCGTTGCTGTCGCGCAGCACCTGCAAACGCTTCTGTGCCGTTTTGCTTAGCGGCGCTTTATACAGCAGTACGCAGTGAGACGCGACTGCGCCACGGCCTACGCGCCCGCGCAGCTGGTGAAGCTGGGCAAGACCGAGGCGTTCTGGATTTTCAATGATCATCAGGCTGGCGTTTGGCACATCCACGCCAACCTCAATAACGGTCGTGGCGATCAGCAGCTGTATCTCGTTCGCTTTGAAGGCCTGCATCACCGCCAGTTTCTCCGCTGGCTTCATGCGGCCGTGCACCAGCCCTACCTGCAAGTCCGGCAGCGCGATTTTTAACTCTTCCCATGTCGCTTCTGCGGCCTGGGCTTCGAGCAGATCGGACTCTTCAATCAGCGTACAGACCCAGTAAGCCTGACGACCTTCATGGCAAGCGCTTTGCACCCGGGCAATGATCTCACTGCGACGGCTGTCAGGAATGGCCACAGTCGTCACCGGCGTTCTGCCCGGCGGCAGCTCATCAATGGTTGAGGTATCGAGATCGGCATAAGCGGTCATCGCCAGGGTACGCGGAATCGGTGTGGCGGTCATGATCAACTGGTGAGGATGGAAACCCTGCTCTTCCCCTTTTTCCCACAGCGCCAGCCGCTGGTGAACCCCAAAACGGTGTTGTTCATCAATAATCACCAGCGCCAGACCGTTGAACTTCACCTGCTCCTGAAACAGGGCATGCGTACCGACCACCATGGCTACGTTGCCGCTGGCAATAGCATCTTGCTGTGCCTGCCGCGCTTTCCCTTTTTGTTTGCCCGCCAGCCAGCCGACTTCCAGGCCAAGTGGCGCAAGCCACTGACGGAAATTATTGGCATGCTGCTCAGCCAGCAACTCTGTCGGTGCCATCAGCGCCACCTGTTTGCCGTGGGCGATAACGTTCAGGGCCGCAAGGGCCGCGACCAGCGTTTTACCCGATCCCACGTCACCCTGGACAAGCCGCAACATGGGATAATCGTGCGCTAAGTCTTTTTCAATTTCCGCCACGACGCGTTTTTGGGCGGCAGTGGGGGAAAAAGGCAGGGCAGCCAGTAAGCGGTCACTCAACGTATGACGGGCGGGCATCGGCAGCGCGTAGTGGCGCTGCGCACCGGCCCGAACCGCCAGCATACTGAGATTATGCGCCAGCAGTTCTTCAAGAATCAGCCTGCGCTGAGCGGGATGCTGCCCACTTTCAAGTTCGCTGAGTTTGACATCGGGTGGGGGACGATGCAGCGTGCGTAAGGCGTCGGGCAGGCTGATCAGTCCGCCGCTTAACGCCTGCGGCAACAGTTCCGTAATAGGGCAGTTTTCCAGCAGAGTTAATGCCTGGTCGGTAAGATTGCGAAGTGTTGCCTGACGAATGCCTTCGGTTGTGGGATAGACTGGCGTCAGGGTTTCTTCCAGCGTCACATGGCTGTGCTCGCCCTGTACGCGGTATTCCGGATGGATAATTTCTGCGCCGCGCTGCCCGCGTTTAATTTCGCCCCAGGCGGTTACCCGGCGGCCGGGTGCGAGGCTGTTTTTCATACCGGCATTGAAGTTGAAGAAGCGCATGGTTAACACGCCGCTGCCATCGCCGATCTGGCACACCATCATACGTCGGCGGCCAAAAGTAATGTCGGTATGCAGCACGTCGCCTTCGACCGTTGCCCAAATTCCCGGTAACAGGTCGTTGATAGCATAAAGCTGGGTGCGATCTTCATAACGCAGAGGAAGGTGTAGCAGTAAATCCTGGATAGTATGCAGGCCAATTTTAGCCAGCTTTGCTGCCTGGCTGGCGCCGACGCCGGTCAGGGTACTGAGCGGTATGGCATCCAGCAGACGGCCTTTCATTTCTTACTTCTGCCTGTTGCTTGCATCGTTGCCCACCAACTGTCATCGGCTTCTATCTCGCCCTGCGCGTTGATATGGGGATAGGGCATCCGTTTATGTTTTGCCACGCGCGCCAGAACAGGATAGCCCCCTTCAAACAGCAGGCGCTGTTGTTCTTCGTAATCCAGAAGGCTGGATTGACGTTGATACATACCGGCATTTTGCCGCTGGCGCTGGGCTTCATAAAGAATCAGCGCGGACGCAACAGAAACGTTGAGTGACTGAACCATTCCCACCATCGGAATAATGATGTGACGATCGGCCAGGGCCAGGGCTTCATCTGTGATACCGGTTTTTTCCTGACCCATCAAAATGCACGTGGGTTTGGTGTAATCAATCTCACGAAAATCCACAGCGTCAGCAGAGAGGTTTGTCGCCAGTATCTGCATCTTTTGCGTTTTAAGATGGCCAATAGCGTCGGTGATTGAACGGTGCGTCACAACCTTTACCCAGCTATTGCTGCCGGCCGAAGCCGAAGCCTGGGTTCGCATGCGTTGGCTTGGCCACACGGCATGGACCTCATGAATCCCCACCGCATCCGCAGTGCGGATCACCGCGGAAACGTTGTGCGGTTTATGCACCTGCTCCATGCAGACGGTAAGGTCATGCTGACGCAGGGCCAGCATTTCCTGAATACGAGAAAAGCGTTGAGGATTCATGCACTAGTTACGGTTGCGGTGAACTTTAATCACATCCGGCATCACACGAATTTTACGCATGATATTCGCCAGGTGGACGCGATCGCGTGCGGTCAGACGGATAAAGGCACTGTAAACGCGGCCATCGCGTTCTTCAGTATTCAGGCTCTGAATATTGGAGCCCGCCGTGTTGATCGCTGCCGTCAGGTTCGCCAGTGCGCCCTGGTGGTTAAACATATCGACCTTGATCTCAGCCACGAACTCTTGCTCAGTGACTTTATCCCACTCCACCGGCATGAATTTTTCTGGCTCTTTTTGATAGCCGCGAATATTTCGACAGGATTCATGGTGAACAACCAGGCCTTTACCCGGACTGACGTGTGCAACAATCGGATCGCCGGGAATAGGACGACAGCATTTCGCAAAGGTAATGAGTACGCCGTCTGCGCCTTTGATGGGCAGCTTGCCCTGTTTTTTGTTGTTATTGAGCGCGTTAGTGTCAGTTTGAAGCAGGTTTTTGGCCACCACCACGCTCATTGCATTCCCCAGGCCGATTTCTGCTAACAGATCGTCCAGTGAGGTCAGCTTCATGCGGTCAAGCTCATGCTTGATGTTTTCAGCCGGCACTTCCGCCAGTTTACGACTGCCGCCCATCGCATGGCTGAGCAGGCGACGTCCCAGATTTACCGAGTCTTCACGCTTGAGGTTTTTCAGAAGCTGACGAATCTTAGCGCGCGCTTTGGAACTGACCACAAAGTTGAGCCAGGCGGCGTTAGGACGTGCGCCGGGCGCAGTAATAATCTCAATGGTCTGGCCGCTGGTGAGCGTCTGGGACAGCGGATAAGGCTGACGGTCAACGCGCGCGCCCACACAGGCATGACCAATATCGGTATGTACTGCATAGGCAAAATCGACCGGCGTGGAGCCGGTCGGCAATTCGACGATGCGGCCTTCTGGCGTAAAGACGTAGATCTCATCCGGGAAGAGATCGGACTTCACGCTTTCAATGAATTCAAATGAGCTACCGGCGCTCTGTTGCAGCTCCAGCAGGCTTTGCAGCCAGCGCTGGGCACGAATTTGCGCCGTGGTGCCGCTTTCGCCAGCTTGTTTATAAGCCCAGTGCGCGGCAACCCCCATTTCGGCCATCTGATCCATATCTTCGGTACGGATTTGCACCTCAACCGGTACGCCATGCGGCCCGATCATAGAGGTATGCAGAGATTGATAGCCGTTAGCTTTGGGAATGGCGATATAGTCTTTCACCCGGCCCGGACGTGGCTTGTATAAGCTGTGCATCTGGCCCAGGACGCGGTAGCAGGTATCCAGATCTTTCACGATAACGCGAAAGGCGTAAATATCCATGATCGAGTGAAAACGCTGCTCTTTCAGCGTCATTTTGCGGTAAATCGAGTAAAGGTGCTTTTCGCGCCCACTTACCCGGCAGGGAATACCGGCTTCCTGCAGGCGACCGTCGATCTCAGAGAGGATTTTTTGAATCATCTCTTTACGGTTGCCACGGGCCGCTTTCACGACCTCTTTAATCACCCGAAAACGATTGGGGTAGAGCGCTTCAAAACCCAGCTCTTCCAGTTCCGTTTTTAGGTGATGAATCCCCAGGCGATGCGCCAGAGGACTGTATATTTCCAGTGTTTCCAGCGCGATGCGACGGCGTTTATCCGGACGTAACGACCCGAGCGTACGCATGTTGTGGGTGCGGTCAGCCAGCTTGATGAGAATGACGCGGATATCCTGCACCATCGCCATAATCATCTTGCGGAAGTTCTCTGCCTGCGCCTCTTTCTTATCACGGAATTTCAGCTTATCCAGCTTTGAAACGCCTTCAACCAGCTCGGCAACGCTCTTACCAAACAGCTGTTCCATATCCTGATAGGTGGCAGGCGTGTCTTCAATGACGTCATGCAAAAGCGCGGCCATGAGGGTTTCATGGTCGAGCTTCATTTCTGCCAGAATACAGGCTACCGCGACAGGATGCGTGATGTAAGGCTCGCCGCTGGAGCGTGTCTGTCCCTCGTGGGCATCACGTGATACGAGATAGGCTTGCTTGAGGCGCTTAATCTGGTCCTCAGGCAAGTATTGTTCAATCAGTTGATTGAGACTTTCAAACAGATACAAGGTTGACCTGCAGCTAGCTGTTAACGACGACCTTCAGCGATAGCGGTAACGGCCTGTAACTCCGCGGCTTCCTGCTCTTGCTGCTCCTGACGATCACGCACATCTAAAATCTGATTGGTGACCAAACCTTCTTCGATTTCGCGCAATGCGATAACGGTGTGTTTATCGTTCTCTTCGGGAACCAGCGGATCTTTTCCGCCTACCTGCATCTGACGTGCACGACGTGCAGCGACCAACACCAGGTCAAAACGATTACCCACTTTTTCTACTGCGTCCTGAACGGTTACGCGTGCCATAGGTGTGCTACTCCACAGATGAAGAAATGACTCGGCATCATACTGAAACTGGGTTCAGACTGCCAACAGTTTGCTGATCAAAGCGTCATGGCGCGCTTTCTGACGGGCCATGCGCAGACGTTCTGCGCGAATAATGGTTTTCAGATCGGATAACGCCAAATCAAAATCATCATTCACGATTAAATAGTCGTATTCGGCATAGTGGCTCATTTCTGCCACGGCCTGTGCCATACGACGTGCAATGACCTCTTCGCTGTCCTGACCGCGACCACGCAGGCGACGATCCAGCTCTTCTTTAGAAGGAGGCAATACAAATATACTGCGCGCGTCGGGCATTTTAGCGCGAATTTGCTGCGCACCTTGCCAGTCAATATCAAGAAAAACGTCTACGCCGGTCGCCAGAACTTGTTCAATCGTCTTACGCGCGGTGCCGTAATAGTTGTCGAAAACTTTCGCGTGCTCAAGGAAGGCATCTTCCTCGATCATCTTTTCGAACTCATGCTGTTGAACAAAGAAGTAATGTTCACCATGTGCCTCGCCCGGCCGCATGCCGCGCGTGGTATGTGAAACAGACACTTGCGTATCATACAGCGGCTGCGTTTTTAACAGCGCCTGAATCAGACTGGATTTCCCTGCGCCACTGGGAGCAGAAACAATATAGAGCGTACCTTGGGCCATGATTTTCTTGAATTGATTAAGTGCGGAGTCGATTTCCTGCACAGTATACACAGCTTCCCCGCGCCACGCAGCGTTTGCGCCGCCATCGCGGTGAAAAGTTTATGCGACCAGGTACGCAAAGCCGCTTTTCGCATCTGAAAACATACCTCAATGTTCACACAAGCCGTCCCAGAACGCGCGAATGCAGCTGGCTCAGCCTGACGTTCAGCGCTTGAATGATAAAAAATCAGGAGGTGACGGATGAAAGGGATGTTAACTGCCGGGCTGATGCTGTTATTCAGCCCAACTTATTCCTGTGGGGCCTTGTGTCCTGCATGGACGCCTGCACGGGCGGTAAGTGAGATCGGTCACCTGCAACAACAGCTTCGGCACTGGGATAACGCGTATTACCAGCAGGGGCATTCGCTGGTTGCGGATGCAGATTACGATAGTTTGCAGCAGCGGCTTAACCACTGGCAGCGCTGTTTTACGCAGACGGCGGGCGACTATGAGCCTGCTTTGCCGGGGGACGGTACTTTGTGGCATCCGGTTGCGCATACGGGCGTAAAAAAAGTACAGGATAAACGTGCACTGGGTTACTGGATGCAGACGCGACAAGACCTTTGGGTCCAACCGAAAATCGATGGTGTTGCCGTCTCGCTAATCTATCGACAGGGAAAACTGGTGTCGTTAATTAGCCGTGGAGATGGTTTACACGGTGAGCAGTGGCTGGCGAAAGCCAGACGGATTCCCGCCATTCCGGCGATGATTGACAGTGATGACGCTACCGTTGTTTTACAGGGCGAGCTTTTTTTGCGGATGACCGGTCATCAACAGGCGACCGATGGCGGAAAGAACGCCAGAGCCCGCGTTGCGGGGGCAATGATGAGTCAGGAAGACTCGCCGCTTCTGGAACAACTGGGTATTTTTATCTGGGGCTGGCCTGACGGGCCAGCCAGTATGCATGAACGCCTGACCCGATTGGCCGCATGGGGATTCGATCTTGCCAGTCACTGGACCCAACCCGTTCAGGATGAAGAGGATGCTGAAAGCTGGCGTGATCGCTGGTTTCATGCACCCTTGCCTTTTGTCACCGATGGCGTTGTCGTGCATCAGGCAACACGTCCGGCGGGAAAGTACTGGCAGCCAGGTGAGGGGGAATGGGCTATCGCCTGGAAATATCAGCCACCGGCGGTCAGCAGTGAGGTACGCTCCGTTGATTTTTCGATAGGGCGCACGGGAAAAGTCGCAGTGGTACTGAACCTGCAACCTGTGCAGTTGGATGATAAAACCGTCAGGCGAGTCAGTATAGGGTCGCTAAAACGCTGGCGTGAGCAAGATATTATCGCAGGCGATCAGGTGACGATTAGCCTTGCGGGTCAGGGCATTCCACGGCTTGATCGTGTTATCTGGCGCGTGGCGCAGCGGGATTACCCTGAACCGCCTGAACCTGAGCAATTCACGCGACTAAGTTGTTATACCTTAACGCCGGATTGCCATCGCCAGTTACTGGCGCGTTTGAGTTGGCTGAGCCAAAAGTCAGTGCTAGACATTCCTGGTGTGCAACGCAGTACCTGGCAACGGCTACTGGAAACCGGCTGTATTACGCATCTGTTTTCCTGGCTGACCATTACGCCAGAACAAATCGCCACCGCAGCGGGTATCTCATCCGAGAGAGCACAACACATCTGGCATCGGTTTGATTTGACCCGGAAACAACCTTTGCGTCGCTGGCTCAATGCGTTGGGCATTGAACTGCCGCAAAAGGCACTGCGCGCATTAGACGATAAAGCGTGGGACGCTGTGCTGACTCGGGATGTAAAAGGCTGGCAATCTCTGCCCGGCGTGGGCGCATTGCGTGCAGAACGTATTACCTCACATCTTAAGGATGCCGGGCTGCGAACGTTGATTACCTTTTTACAGCAGCAGGGTATCCCTTCCTCATCAATGATCGGGATGGGGATAATTGAAGATGGGCAAACCGAGGCGAAATCGCAGGGCCAGCAGGCGGGCAAAAAAGCCAAAGAGTAAGGTGATAATAATCACAACCTCATGTGCCAGAGGGGTTTTCAGCAGCAGGATGTACATCCAGCCTGATGCGAACGCGATACCGGCATATAACTCTTTTTGAAACACCAACGGGATACGATTACAAAACATATCGCGCAAAACGCCGCCAAAGACGCCGGTAATAACCGCACTGATCGCGGCAATAATCATGGCATGGCCCGAATCCAGGGCGACCTGCGCACCGATAATAGAAAACACCACCAAACCAAGCGCATCCAGTACCAGAAACACCTTTCGTAGATGGGTCATTAACGGCGCGACAAACGTGGTCACCACGGCAGCAGCGGCTACGATCATGATGTATTCAGGATGCTTTACCCAACCCAGCGGATAATGACCAAGGAGAATATCGCGCACTGAACCCCCGCCTATCGCGGTCACAGAAGCAATGATGATCACACCAAACAGGTCCATTTTACGACGGCCAGCGGCAAGCGCCCCCGTCATTGCCTCAGCGGTGATACCAAGGATATAGAGAACAGTAAGTAACATAGCAGGCTCCAGGAAGACGGCGGCAAGGCTACGCCACTGAAGAGAACGGCGCGACTGAGATTTTCTGTTAATAGCTTTAATAGTATCAGTAAAAACTCACCCTTTCAGGATAAGCTTTTATTAATCAATAAATTATGGAAAATTAAGGGCCTGTATCAACACAAATTCTATTGGATAAACCGGGTCAGCCTTACTCCCCGTTGACGTATTGCACGGCTCAGGCTCTTTGAGACGACATTATGTTGGTATAAACAGAGAAAGGAAACAGTGTAAGCCGGGAATCTACAGGGCTGATTAATGGCAGCCCGTATGCGGGGTGAGCGCAAGTGAAGTGTGGGTTAAGCGAGCGGAGAAGGCTGTTGATGCAACGTGCCAGGTCTTATAAAAACCGTGCTGATCGACAACACGGCAAGACCGCTTTTCAGGTGTCCGGCATCCAGCAAGCGCATTATATATTCCTGAGGCAGATCTGGAAGAATGTTTTCAGACTGAATTGATATACCGGTTGAAACCATATACGGCCATAACAGCAGTAAGCCAGCATTCTTACTGACACCATTGCCAGGTAGCCCCATAGTGCGCACAAAACCGAAGGTGTGCTCCATACCGTCAGCAGTGTAATGACCAGGCCCACGAATACGGATGATATTTCGCAAAATGCGATATCGGAAAATTGTTTTTCGCGCTGCAATATCGCGCGATAGTGTTGCCCCTGAGGAATGATGATAAAGATGACGGCAGCCATCTCAAGCATCATGGTTATCTGTGGCTGATTAAACAGCCGATCGACAACAATGCCGGAAATAAAAAAAACAGCAAAAATGATCAGTCCCAGCAGTATGTTGCCCCAGTAAATAACCGATAACCTATTGACTGAGAGTGTCGAATAACGAATCACGCTGTTTGAGAACCCGCGATCCGCCAGTGTGTCAATGACCAGCAATCCAGCAATGACAACAGCCAATAAATTAAAGGCTTCAGCCTGCAGAATTTTACCCAGCAGGGAAAGTTGCAATACGCCAATGCTTAATATTTTAAACGATGAAAGAAGCGGCCAATTAACGTGTATAAGATTTATTTTACGTATCGCCATAATATTCCCGCCGGGTAAATTGTTATGACGGTAAGCAGACAGTGATGCCTGCTTACCCTCGGGGTTATTTATATTTTATTGTGGTTTTTCAGTAAACACGGCCTTGAGCACATCAGCACTGTATAAAAATCACATGGAGTGCTAAATGCTTTTTTATGTTTAATGCCCAAACCTGTTCTTCTGTTCTTCATTTAACGATGAACATTAAAAACGATCCCTGTTATATCGTTATAAAGGTTTTGCTGTGTGTAGATAATTTATAACGCTTTTTAATGAGGTTAACATCATAAGGAAAATCTGATATGTGATTTGAGAAAGGCGATAATGTTTATTGTCTGGATGATATTTCTCACTTGCTAAATAAACGCTTCATAACGACTTGTGGCAAAGTCACGTATGACTATTCAGTAGTAAAAAATACAAAATAAAAAAGGCTTTGAAACGTTATACATAGCGTCGTTTTAAGGCGATGACCCAGGATTTTTCCCGTATGAAACACTTAAGCCGGGGCAAAGAAAGTGCAAGGTGGTTATGTAAGCAATGGTCGTAGCGCTTATCCATTCTGAACGTAAAAATTTCCCAGACGTCAGAATATGTTCATGGTAGAGAGGCACAACGTCATAAGAGGAGGTATGGCAGATGCGGGTGCGGCCGTTTTATGGTCAGGACAGAATATTGATATCTGCACGCTGGATGAGCACGTGCTGTGAGTCGTAACGGGGAAAGAGCGATAGCGGCAGTATGAAAAAATAAAGCAGGCTTGAGCCTGCTTTATCGTTATACGTAGAGAGACGCTTCACCTGGTGGACGCGTTTTAAATCGGCGATGCAGCCAAAGGTACTGGTCAGGCGCTCGCATGATTTGGCTCTCAATCACTTTATTCATATAGGCAGCGGCGGCTGATTCATCCGTATGAGGGTAGTTTTCCAGAATCGGTTCGATAATCAGTTTATAACCATCGTTGCCTGGATTACGAATCAGCATGATCGGCACCATCGCAGGCTTGGCCAGGCGAGATAAAACGTATGTGCCGTTTGTTGTCGCTGCTTTCTCAACGGCGAACAGCGGGGCGAAAGTACTGCCTTTTGGGCCGTAATCCTGGTCCGGTGCAAACCAGACGGATTCGCCCTGCTTAAGCGCCTGTACCATCCCGCGCAGATCACGACGGTCAATCATCGCCTTATTGGAACGCATGCGGCCTTTGGTCTGAACGTACTCCATCGCGCGGTTATTATGTGGTCGGTACATTGCCATCATCGGCTGACACAACCCGCTGATGCGGCCACCCAGCTCCAGAGACATAAAATGGATGCCGATTAACATCACGCCCCGGCCTTCATTCTGAGCAGAATAGAGGTTTGCAAGCCCTGAGACAGTAAACAGGCGCTTAACGGCGTGGTCTGGCCAGAACCAGGCAATGCCCGTTTCAAGCAGCGCCATACCAAGAGAAGCAAAGTTTCCCGCAATCATGCTTTCTTTGTCTTCATCACTGATGCCAGGAAAACAAAGTTCAATGTTACGACGGGTAATGCGCTCTCGACGCTGAAGGAAATGACGGGAAAGTTTACCGGCACCTGCGCCAAGTCGCATCAGGACAGGATAGGGAAGTTGAACTAAGAGCCAGAGAATGCCAAGACCAAACCATGTAAACCAATAACGGGGATGTAAAAGGGTGCTGCTGAACTGCCTGGTGTTTTTCATCATTGACCTTAAAGGATTGATGGATGTAACGCAAAAAGACCCATTCCTTAAGTTCCCAAGCGGTACGGCTGTACTAACTACGACCAGCACTTTATCAAAAAGTGCCCTCTGTCACAGTGAGCTTTCGTCATCTTCAGGATTAGGATGATCGATTGCATCGGGGCGTCATCGAGCAAGAAATGATGGTGTGAAAAAATTTTATTTTTATAAAACAATGTCTTATTTTTTCGGTTGTGTGTTGAGGATAGCAAAACAGGCGTCTGGAAATTAAGACAGTTCTGTACTCAACAGCCACCATCTTTTCGATAAATTTACATTCTTAGTGGCAAAAATCTAAAAAATGACTATGCATGAGTATGCACAGGCTTCTTGTGAAAAGCTACATGATGAATGCGTGCGCACTGTTCAGGATGTTTGAGAACTGGAAATTCAGCGGAAATTATCCTCACAAGCGATACACGTTTACCCACATACGTAACGTGTATGGCTTAAGAGAAAAACCGAGTCTGGAAAAGAAAAATCCTAGTTATAGGTAATCGTCATCAGGCGAAAATCACCGACTTTTTTTAACTGCACCTTACCCAGCTTAAGCGGCAAAGATTGTTGGCTGTCATTCATACGCAAGGTTGTGGCTTCAGTTTTACCTCCTCTCGTGCAACTTTGTTTAATCTGAGAATTAACAATAAGCGTGTCACAACCGGGTTCCACAATTGAACCTTTGAAATTGATTTGTCCGCCAGTGGCAAAAGACAATGGCGATAACGTCATTAATACAAACACAAAAGTTAATTTTTTCATGGCTTCAGTCTCTGATTGGTTTCACAAAGAAAGAACGGCATTTAAAAATAAAACTTTAGTAGAACATTCGTTTTTTATTTCTCATCTTTGCTTTTTTAATACTAAAATGTGAGCGAATTGGTGTTTTTTTGTTGTGTTATAATACCGAGCATTAAAAATAAGCAGGCTTATCGTTTCTGAACGTTTTTTCGCATTTGGCTTTTAATTAATGATTTCTTTCGGAATAACGCATTCTGGGTAATGAAAGACAACTTAAAACTAATCGTACTTATCAAAGCGTATCAAATTCCTTACATACGCATTCTGAGTGATACCTCATTGAGGTAGGCACGATTACACGTGCTAACACGTAACGTCATGTACTGATTTTACATACATAAGAATTTTCCTCATTCTTATTTTTTACCTGAGTTGTCGGCTGTCAGGCTTCTATGATTGATGATGACGTTTTTTAACAGAGAGGTTTTCTTTTCGGGAGGTTAACGAGATGAAGCGCAAATGCTTATAATGGAATGGTTACTTATATCGTGTGAAGACAATAACTTTTAGCAAGCGTGCAGAATTAGTCGCTGTAAGGTTAGGAAGTCGCATGATAGATAGCGTTCTGCATGCTTAATTATTTATCACCTCAAGGGTGATAAATGTGGCATTATACAGGTTCATAATGTGTTAATGCTTGATGATATCAATCTATCGGTTGGCAGGGTTTAAATTCTGCGCTGAAACTTCTTCTTTTCATTGGGGCACCTGTAATGTTGTGAGGTGAGCATATCACCTCTGTTCAGGTGGCCAAATTCAGTGTGCCATTACAAAATACCTAATTAATTTTTTGTGATTATATAGATTTATTTTTTCAAACTTAAAGATTTAAACATCACTGTTGGACGAATAATCCCTCGTTGGGTTATGTTTGGAAATATTTTAGAATCCCATTATTTCATCTCAATCTATAGCTAGATATAGGAAATGATGCTCATTCTAATTCGACTTTTTTATCATCTGTCTGGATATATGTTTTACCATCAATATTTATAAATTGTTTTCCATTAAGGTTTCCTCTAATAATTATTGCTATGTTTTTATACACACATTTTTCATGCTTTTCATCAGTATCATCAAAGCAGGTATAGTCATCGATAGACCCGTCCATTGTCCCTTTAGGTAATTCTTCATAACCATTAAAATTCATGATGGTAACCGTGAAGTTATACTCTTTATTGATAATATGATATTTTTTCTGCAATAATTCTTTGTTATTCATCCACCATTCTAATTTTCCCTCTGTTGTCATTGGTAAATGTTCTACAAAAACAACACCATTATCCACTCTGACTATTTTTATTGGTCTTAAAACAATCCATGTGCAATATGTAATGATTAAAAAAAATACAATCACTACAATCCTTTTATATTTTAACATTTGTTTCTCCTGTCAATGTTATAGAAGCTTCAAAGTTAGTGAAAAATGGTTTTTGTGCTAAATGCTTTGCCCGCTGAAGTACAAACCATATCCTGAAAAAGGCAATCGAATTAAATTTAGGTTTTAGTATGTCTTCTCTGTCTAACCCAAAATGGTCCTGTGCTCTGTATTTGATAACCGCAGTATATTTATTTCCTTCAATTACGAGACTTTCAATGGAAATCTCTGTGCTGTTTACGTCATGAACGGTAATACCCATTCCATTAACCCAATCTTTCCATCTTGTGTATTTTGGCAAATAACTGTTATATAAATCATTGATGAAATTTTCTTTTGTCAGTTTCGATTTGCTAAAATCAAACTGTTCGATAGCTCTTTTAATTATGTATCTGCTGCTGTTCGGTGAATCGTCAGCCAAAATTAGATTTCTGTACGCATTGTTCATCGCGGGATTTTGATAATCTCTTCCATTATTTCGTTGCATGTGATTGAAAAGATCTTTGATTAAATCCCGGTATGGCCCTTGGAAAGAAAATACATATGATTGAGATCTTAATTCATCATATAGTATTGCAATGGCTTTTTCTTTGCTTACTGGCGGTATTGAATTCAGATAGGGATGTTTATAGGAAGGACCGAAAGTTGTCCAGTCAATGAAAGTTGATACTTGCCCAAGATGGTAATGTTTTTTTAGTGTATCAACATCAATATCACCGCTTTGCATATCATCGGCATTTCTGTCATTGAATTTTTTTTTGGTCGTAAAGATTATCAGTTTACTGTCAATTGCATTCATTCGAAATAAATCCCTTACACTCAAATGTACAACTACTATACAACTATATTTTTGTAGTGCAATTAAGATTTTTCTTAACGTTTTTTCAAAAAATCAGACAGGTTGTTCCTTCTAATGCGGGTTATATTACTACGCCTGTAAAGTAAACAATTGCTAGCGAACAAAGTTGATTAAACCTAACGCTCATTAATAAATCTTATTTTCGCTGCAACTCTTTGTAAGGCTTCTTTTCTTTCATCAAAATACACCTATCCTGATGAAAAATCGTTGTGGGGAGGATATGGTTATAAACTGCCGGATGAGACTAATAAACCAAAAACGCTCCCCCGTTTTACTCCCCACTTGGTAGTGGTTTATAATGAATCTAAGTGGTCTTCAATAGACTGTAGTTTGAATAAAAAAGCCCATTTAACATGGGCTTATGGATTGCCGTGGACTTTGAAAGAATTTATTCGATATTCTGAATCTGCTCACGCATCTGTTCAATCAACACTTTTAACTCAATCGCTGAGTTGGTGATCTCTGCATTAATTGATTTAGAGGCCAGCGTATTCGACTCGCGGTTGAATTCCTGCATCATAAAGTCGAGGCGACGTCCTACGGCTTCTTTTTTCTTCAGAATGTTGTACGTCTCTTTGACATGCGCATCCAGACGATCCAGCTCTTCTGCGACATCCACACGCTGCGCCATCATGACCAGTTCCTGCTCCAGACGGTTGTTTTCCAACTGTACTTCGGCGTCTTCCAGTTTGGCGATTAGACGTTCACGCTGCCACTTGATCACGTCGGGCAGTTGAGCACGCACTTTACTTACCTCATGCGTCACCGCTTCCAGCCGCTGCTCAATCATCGCTTTTAATGCACTACCTTCGCTTTCGCGTGCGTCGATGAAATCATCCAGCGCGCCATCCAGTGCCTGGATCAGCTGTGTGTTGATCGTATCCAGATCCTGCTCTTGCGCAGACATCACGCCCGGCCAGCGCAAAATATCCAGCGGATTGATCGAGCCTTCGTCGCTCTGCATTTTTACCCAGTTAGCGGCCTGCACCAGCTGTTTAGCCAACGACTCGTTCAGCATCAGCTCGCCTTGCGCGCCCGGGTCAGCATCAAAGCGCAGATTACATTCGATTTTACCGCGCGTCAGGCGCTGACGAATGCGTTCCCGAATCATCGGCTCCAGCCCGCGGAACTGCTCCGGCAGACGGATGTAGGTTTCAAGATAACGTTGATTAACGGAACGCAGCTCCCAGGCGGCGCTGCCCCAGTCGCCTTTGACTTCACGGCGGGCATAGGCGGTCATACTGCGGATCATAAGCGTTACTCATTTTCAGAAAGATTAGCGTCAGTATAACGAGGCAAAGCTAACCATAACAGGTGTAAGCGTGAACAGGATGAGATAACAAATTATTTCCGCTTTTAGCAACAGGCACTTATGCTGTTTACTGGTTTACTCATCGAGGATCCCTTTTATGTCTCGTGTATTGTGCTTTCCTGTACTGCTGACCTTGCTGTTGGCTGGCTGCCACTCGCCGCCTCCGCCGTCTGCACTGCAACTTGCGCCCTCTACCCGGCCCGTTCCCATTTGCGCTGGCGGTGAAGTGATGATGCAAACCACATTGTGGTTTGGTCTCAGCAAGCCAAAAGGGGGCAGCGTGAGTTCACAGGACTGGATGCGTTTTATCGATAAAGAAGTGACCCCGCGCTTTAAATCTGGATTGTCGGTTTATGATGCCCAGGGGCAATGGCTGAGTGAAAACGGTCAACTGGCGCGTGAGAAAAGTAAAGCGTTGGTGCTCATTTATAATTTTGACAGCGATAGCAACAGCCGTGTTGAAGCACTGCGCGAGCAGTATAAAAAAGAGTTTGGTCAGGAATCGGTCATGCGCGTCGATTCGCCTTCCTGCGTGAGTTTCTGATGTCATTAACGGCGGCATTGGCCGCCGTGAAAGAATCAGATAAACAGTCCGGCGAAGGCCGCCGAAAGCAGGCTTACCAGGGTTGAACCATAAACCAGTTTCCAGCCAAATCGGGAAACGACGTTCCCCTGCCGTTCGTTCAGCCCCTTAATCGCGCCTGCCACAATGCCAATTGACGCAAAGTTAGCAAAAGACACCAGGAATACCGACAGGATGCCTAATCCTCGTGGCGTCATGCCTGCCGCGACTTTCTTCAGCTCGATCATAGCGACGAATTCATTGGCGACCAGTTTGGTTGCCATAATGCTGCCAGCCTGGAGGGCGTCGGCGGCAGGAATACCAATTAGCCAGGCAAAGGGATAAAAAACATAGCCAAGGAGCTGCTGGAAACTGTATCCAAACACGGCGGCGAACAGGGCGTTGATGGCCGCGATCAAGGCAATAAAACCAATCAGCATCGCCAGGATGATCATGGCCACTTTAAAGCCTGCCAGGATGTACTCACCCAACATTTCGAAGAAACTCTGTTCTTCATGCAACTTGTCCAGTGCGACAGGCTGCTCATCACTTTCCTTGCCGGGATTAATAATCGACAGGATGATAAAGGTGCTGAACATATTGAGCAGTAACGCAGCCACAACATATCGAGCCTCAATCATCGACATGTAAGCACCGACAATGGACAGCGAAACGGTGGACATGGCGGTTGCGGCCATCGTGTAAAGGCGCTTAGGTGGGATATCGGCCAGAATACCTTTATAAGCAATAAAGTTTTCAGACTGGCCCAGTACCAGCGTACTGACTGCGTTAAAGGACTCCAGCTTTCCCATACCGTTGATTTTAGACAGGACTGTTCCCACGAGCCGGATCAGCAATGGCAGAATGCGCCAGTGCTGCAAAATACCAATCAGTGCGGAAATAAAAACGATCGGGCAGAGTACGCCAAGAAAGATAAAGGCCAGGCCTTGTTGACTCATGCCGCCAAAAACAAACTCCGTGCCTTGCGCTGCAAAACCAAGCAGCGTTTCAAAAAAGCGGCCCACCGCACCCACGAGTGCCAGTCCACCGGCAGAATGAAGAAAGAACCAGCCCAGTGCGGCTTCAACGACAATAAGTTGAATAATATAGCGTGGGCGAATGTGTTTACGGTCATGACTGACCAGTAACGCAAGGGCGAAAATCACCACCAGCGCCAGCAGGAAATGAAAAATAGCGGCCATAGTTTTATCAGTTAGCAAATATGCGGCAAAAGGTAAGGCATTTAGCCATACTCCAACATGAATTTCATCATGAGCCTGACGGGCCAGGGCAAGAGACAGCAGGCCAGGAAGTCCGTATAATACGCAGCCAACCATTTGCAAGCCGGAGATAACCATGCGTCCAGCAGGCCGTAGCGCACATCAGGTGCGTCCCGTCACATTGACCCGCAATTACACCAAACACGCAGAGGGTTCCGTTCTGGTGGAGTTCGGTGAAACCAAAGTGCTCTGCACTGCAACGGTGGATGAAGGTGTTCCGCGTTTCCTCAAAGGGCAGGGCCAGGGCTGGGTCACCGCCGAATATGGCATGTTACCGCGTTCAACGCACAGCCGTATGGCGCGTGAAGCCGCAAAAGGGAAACAAGGCGGGCGCACACTTGAGATTCAACGTCTTATTGCCCGGTCATTGCGTGCCGCTGTCGATCTCAAGGTGCTGGGTGAATACACCATCACGCTTGATTGCGACGTGATTCAGGCCGATGGTGGTACCCGGACAGCCTCGATTACCGGCGCATGTGTGGCACTGGCCGACGCGCTAAACAAGCTGGTGGCCAGCGGTAAGCTGAAAGCGAACCCGATGAAAGGGATGGTCGCGGCCGTATCCGTGGGCATCGTTAACGGTGAAGCCCTGTGCGACCTTGAATATGTCGAAGACTCCGCCGCTGAAACCGATATGAATGTGGTAATGATGGAAGATGGGCGCATGATCGAAGTGCAGGGCACTGCCGAAGGCGAACCTTTCAGTCATGAAGAGTTACTGGCACTGCTGGCGTTAGCGCGCGGCGGTATCGAAGAATTAATTCAGGCGCAAAAAGCAGCGCTGGAAAAGTAAAGTAACAGGCGACCACAGAGTCGCCTTTTTTATCTGAGGAGTAAGACATGAAAGCCTGGCAACGGCAGTTTATTGAATTCGCACTGAATAAGCAGGTGCTTAAATTTGGTGAGTTTACGTTAAAGTCGGGTCGTAAAAGTCCCTATTTCTTTAATGCTGGTCTGTTTAACAGTGGGCGGGATTTAGCGTTGCTGGGGCGTTTCTATGCGCAGGCATTAGTCGACAGCGGTGTGGATTTCGATTTGCTGTTTGGGCCGGCCTATAAAGGGATTCCTATCGCGACCACAACCGCTGTTGCCTTAGCCGATCATCATGACCGGGATGTGCCTTACTGCTTTAACCGGAAAGAGGCCAAAGATCACGGTGAGGGCGGTCTGCTGGTGGGAAGCCCGCTGCAGGGTAAAATTATGCTGGTCGACGACGTCATCACGGCAGGAACCGCGATTCGTGAATCCATGGATATCATTAATGCACATGATGCGAGTCTGGCTGGGGTGCTGATTTCACTGGATCGCCAGGAGCGTGGCCGTGGTGAACTTTCCGCCATTCAGGAAGTGGAACGTGACTACGGCTGCAAGGTGACCGCCATTATTACGCTCAACGACCTGATTGACTACCTGGCAGAAAAAACGCACATGGCTGACCACTTAGCCCAGGTGCGTGCGTATCAAAAAGCGTACGGCGTCTGATCGCCGGCGGGCCAGAGCCCGCCAGCGTATTACACCAGTTGTGCCGCGATCAGCGGCCAGCGGGTGTCGAACTCGGCAGTAGGACTAAAGCGGAACTCGGAACGAACGTAACGCGATAATAATCCTTCGCACAGCGCCAGTAACTGACTGGCTAATAATGCTTCATCAGTGTGAAAGCCTTCACCTTCTCGCATTTTTCGCTCACGCATCACCTGACGTAGCTGGACCTCAATCCGCTCAAACAGCTGATTAATACGCCCCTGAAGGCGGTCCTGTTCAAACATCAGCGCATGACCCGTTAAAATACGCGTCAACCCCGGATTACGCTCACCAAACCCCAGAATCAGCTGCACGATAAGACGCAGGCGCGCCATCGTTTCTTTTTCATCTTTAAGGATGAGATTGATGCGGGTAATCAGACTGTCTTCAATAAATTCGATCAGGCTGTCGAACATGCGTGTTTTGCTGGGAAAATGACGATAAAGCGCCGCTTCCGAAACACCGACGTTAGCCGCGAGTTTTGCGGTAGTAATACGTTGGCTGCCATCGCTGGATTCGAGCATCTGTGCCAGCGCCTGCAAAATCTCTTCGCGACGATTCCGCTTTACGACTTTTTTTTCTGCCATGCCCTTAAAAACCCCTGAATTTCACCATAAACAGGCAACACCTACGCATCAGCCACAAGAGAAAGACTTATGGCGATGAGAAATAAAATGATTGGCGTAAGTGAAAATCGGTAGTGCTGGTTACTGACGGCCTGAGTGACCGAAGCCACCTTCGCCGCGCAAGCTGGCGTCAAACGTTTCCACCAGATTGAATTCGGCCTGGACGACAGGTACAAAAACCAGCTGGGCCATGCGGTCGCCCGGCTGTAGCGTAAAGCTTTCCTGCCCGCGATTCCATACCGATACCATCAGTTGACCCTGATAATCGGCATCAATAAGGCCGACCAGGTTACCCAGTACGATGCCATGTTTATGACCCAAGCCTGAGCGCGGGAGAATAACAGCAGCAAGGCTCGGATCGGCAATGTGAATAGCCAGTCCGGTAGGGACCAGTGTTGTGGTGCCCGGTGCGATTTCCATCGCATCATCAATACAGGCACGCAGATCTAACCCAGCGGAACCCGGTGTCGCATAAGTCGGCAATGGGAAATCCTTGCCGACGCGCGCATCGAGAATTTTAACGTCTATTTTTTTCATCATAACGGCTGACAATCTCGTCTATTAAAAGTTGACCAAGGAGTGACTTATCGCTGAGCGGTAAGGTCTTTTCTCCTTCCTGCCAAAAAAGGTGAAGAGCATTGGTGTCGCTATTGAACCCTTGTCCTGCTTTTGACACGTCGTTAGCACAGATCAGGTCCAGCTTTTTACGCGCGCGTTTTTTCCGGGCGTATTCTTCCACATTCTGGGTTTCAGCCGCAAATCCAACCACAAACGGCCGGCCCTGCGGTAACGCGGCAACGCCCGCGACAATATCGGGATTTTTGATGAGTTGCAGGGTGACATTATCATCATTATCGTCATCCTGTTTCTTGATTTTCTCATCCGCAATGTTGGCTGCCCGGTAGTCTGCCACGGCAGCGCTTGCAATGAAAATATGTTGTTTGTTTATCTCGCCCATCACTGCCGCCTGCATGTCCAGTGCCGATGTCACATCAACCCGCTTAACTCCGGTGGGTGTAGGTAAGGTCACCGGGCCACAAACCAGCGTGACATTTGCACCACGGCTGGCGGCGGCTGTCGCAATGGCAAAGCCCATTTTTCCGGAACTGTGATTGCTGATATAACGCACAGGGTCGATGGCTTCACGGGTAGGACCGGCGGTAATCATAATGTTGAGATGTTGCAGATCGTTGACGGGGCTTGCCCACTGCACCGCGTAGTCCACGATAGCCAGCGGGTCGAGCATACGACCCGGCCCGACATCGCCGCATGCCTGGCTGCCGCTGTCAGGCCCCCAGATCAACACGCCACGCGACTGAAGCGTCGCGAGGTTTGCTTGCGTGACGGCTGCACGGTACATCTGCTGATTCATTGCGGGCACAATCGCGACAGGTGACGCGGTAGCCAGCACGGCGGTCGTCACTAAATCATTCGCCATACCGGCCGTCATTCGCGCAATTACATCTGCTGATGCCGGTGCCAGTAGAATCAGATCGGCCCATTTGGCCAACTCAATATGACCCATTGCTGCCTCGGCTGCTGGGTCGAGCAGATCGTCCATTACCGGATAGCCCGATACCGCCTGGAGGCTGAGCGGCGTAATAAACGCTTTTGCTGCATGGGTCATCATCACGCGCACATCGGCACCGCGATCGCGAAGACGGCGCACCAGCTCGGGTGTTTTATAGGCCGCAATACCACCACTTACGCCTAACAGCACTTTTTTACCGGCTAATCCCATCATGCAGCTAACCTCATTTTCAATTGCCGTTTCGGGACGGCGGAATGGTCGAATTTTATCACAAAACCTCTCAGGCACCTTTTCAATGACTGCGTTTGCGAGATGTGCCGAAGAATCACGTTTGCTCACTGGTGGCGTTTTCACTGACAGGGGATGATACAGGGGGCGACAGGGAGAGCAGCAATGAATCATTTTCTACCACGGGAAAAACTTAAGCTACTGGGCGCAGATGCATTAAGTGATGCAGAACTGTTAGCCATCTTTTTGCGCACCGGTTCAAGAGGCGTACCGGTGATGAAGCTGGCACAGCAGATGTTGCAAGAGTTGGGCTCGCTATACAACATCGTGAACGCCAGTGCCGAGGATTTTAAAGGCATTAAAGGGGCGGGCGAAATTAAGTTAATCCAGCTCCGGGCCGTTGCTGAGCTGGCTAAACGCTTTTTTGCCAGCCAACTGGCCCGTGAAAATACGCTCGATAGCCCCATTGCAACACGCCAGTATCTGCAAATGCTGTTGGCGGAACAGGAACGTGAGATTTTTATCGTGATGTTTTTAGATAATCAACATCGGGTGATAACCGCCCGGCAAATGTTCTCTGGCTCCATTAATAGTGTGGAGGTTCATCCACGAGAGATTGTGCGCGAGGCGCTTAAAATTAACGCTGCAGCGTTGATCATCGCGCATAACCATCCGTCGGGAAAAGCCGAGCCCAGTAAGGCTGACCGCGACATTACGGTGAAAATCTGCGAAGCTTGTCGCCTGGTAAACATTCGCGTGCTCGATCATCTGGTGATTGGACATGGTGAATCTGTCTCATTTACCGAACGGGGATGGCTCTGAGCCTGAAAATCTGGTCCAGATGACGGCTTTTTACACGATCATTCGGGATCTTTATCTGTTCGGGACTTGAGCACTTGGGCCGAGCGGCGTATACTACGCCACCTTTGAGAATCTCGGGTTTGGCGGTTAGGCCAGCTTAGCGGGTTCCATGGAACTCGCCTGGCGGGCTGTAAGCCTGACGAGGCGGCCAAAACCTAATTTTTAAAGCTCGAGCTGATTTGATTTTTGGAGAATAGACATGTCACGAGTCTGCCAGGTAACTGGAAAGCGTCCGGTGACCGGTAACAACCGTTCCCACGCAATGAACGCGACGAAACGCCGTTTCCTTCCGAACCTGCACTCACACCGTTTTTGGGTTGAGAGCGAGAAGCGCTTCGTTACTCTGCGTGTATCTGTAAAAGGTATGCGTATTATTGATAAAAAGGGCATTGATACGGTGTTAGCCGACATGCGTGCCCGTGGTGAGAAGTACTAATAGTACTAAGGAACTGAATCATGGCTAAAGGTATTCGTGAGAAGATCAAGCTGGTTTCCTCTGCTGGTACAGGTCACTTCTATACCACCACGAAGAACAAACGTACTAAACCAGAGAAACTTGAACTGAAAAAGTTCGATCCGGTTGTACGTCAGCATGTGATCTACAAAGAAGCCAAAATTAAGTAATTTTGGTTTTCTGCAAAAAACCCGGCTCAGGCCGGGTTTTTTGTTTGTGTAATGCGCAGGGGAGAGGTTATGCCTGAGTTGCCAGAGGTAGAAACCAGCCGACGCGGCATTGAGCCACATCTGGTTGGTCAAACAATTCTTCACGCGGTTGTGCGTAACGCGCGATTGCGTTGGCCGGTCTCACAAGAAATTTTGGCGCTAAGCGATCAGCCTGTGCTGAGTGTTCAACGTCGCGCCAAATACCTTTTGCTGGAGTTGCCGCACGGCTGGATCATTATCCATCTGGGTATGTCTGGCAGTTTGCGCGTGCTTTCAGAAGAGTTGCCTGCCGCCAAACACGATCATGTCGACCTGGTGATGAGCAACGGTAAAGTGCTGCGCTATACCGATCCCCGGCGTTTTGGGGCCTGGCTGTGGAGCAGTGACCTGGCCGGCAGTAGCGTACTGGCACACCTCGGCCCAGAGCCGCTGAGTGAACTGTTCAATGGCGACTATCTGTTCGAAAAATCCCGTGGTAAGCGAACGGTGATTAAGCAGTGGCTGATGGACAATAAAGTTGTGGTTGGCGTGGGTAACATTTATGCCAGTGAGTCGCTGTTTACCGCCGGGATCCTTCCTGATCGCCCCGCAATGAGTCTGTCCCATGAAGACGCCGCGCTTTTGGCTAATACCATCAAAGCGGTGTTGCTACGCTCAATCGAGCAGGGTGGGACGACATTACGCGACTTTTTGCAAAGTGATGGTAAGCCCGGCTATTTTGCACAAGAGCTACAGGTTTATGGTCGTGCGGGTGAGCCGTGCCGGGCATGTGGCACGCCCATTGTCAGCGGTAAGCATGGGCAACGCAGTACTTACTGGTGCCCAAACTGTCAGCGCTAAGGTAGCTTAGCCAGTAACGCCTGGTGAACAGGCGCGGGGAGGAAGGCCGAAACATCGCCGCCATGCCGCGCCACTTCTTTTACCAGCGTAGAAGAGATAAAAGAAAAGTCTTCTGACGGCATCAAAAACACGCTTTCCAGCGTCGGCAACAAATGCCGGTTCATACGCGCCAGCTGCATCTCATACTCGAAATCCGATATCGCACGTAATCCGCGTACTAAGACATTTGCCTGCTGCGCGCGGGCAAAATTGGCCATCAGATCGCTAAAACCCACCACCTCAACATTCGATAAATGGGCGGTTGCCTGACGCGCCAACGCAACCCTTTCATCCAGCGTAAACAAGGGCTTTTTGCCTGGGCTGGCCGCAATCGCCACGACAAGCCAGTCAAACATCTGTGCAGCACGCGTCACAATATCAATATGGCCTAATGTGATGGGATCGAAGGTGCCTGGATAGATAGCTTTAGTGGTCATGTGCGCCCTTTCGCCGAAGCATTATTCAGCGCCCATAGCGCCGCATATTTGTTGAACGTGTACTGGGCATTAACGACCGCCAGCAGCCAACCCTGTTTGCCATCAAGGAACCCGGCACGCAGCAGCAGCGTTTTAATGAAGGCACCCAGCGTATGCGTGAAGACAGAAAACAGACTGCACGCTTTTCCGCGCAGGAATCTTTCCTGTGCCCAGGCTTCCGCATAGGCCAGCTGTTTGCGTTGAAATGCCATCAGGTCGCGGCAGGTCAGGTGCTGCAAATCCCCGTTAAGGACCTTGACTGGTGCGCCTTCGGTGTTCAGCGACTCGTGCACCAGATTGTCGTTATAGCGTAACGTACGCGGATACAGACGCATTACCCGGTCAGGGTACCAGCCGCTATGGCGCATGAAACGCCCTAAAAAAAGATTACTTCGGCTGAGGCTGTAAACGGTGCGGCCCGGCGGCGCGTCCAGTACCTGCTCAATCGCCCGACGTAACGCTGGCGTTACACGCTCGTCGGCATCGATCATCAAAATCATGTCGCAACGGGCAAAACTCTGCGCCCGCTGACGCTGCTTGCCATAGCCCTGCCATTCCGTCGCCTGATAAACCTGTGCACCTGCTTCACGGGCCAGCGCTATGGTGTTATCCGTACTGCCGGAATCCAGCACGATGATTTCATCGGCCCAATGGACGGATGCAAGACAGTCAGGCAGCAGCTCTGCTTCATTTTTGGCAATCATCACCACTGACAGGCGTTGGCGCGTTGAAGTCATCAATGAGCTCGTGGCGGTAAATGGGGTTCAAGTAACTGTAGCAGACGCTGTATGGCTCCCTGATTTTGGTGGAGCACTTCTACGGCATGGCGTCCGTAGTAGCGACGATAATCATCGTCCTGCAGCAGATTTGTCACTTCTTTTTCCAGTGACGCAGCATCGGTGACGGTGATCAGTCCCTGTGCCTGCTGCAACTTGCTGCAAATATCTTTGAAGTTCCAGGTGTGCGGGCCCATCAGCACCGGAATAGCATGGGCTGCAGGTTCAAGCGGATTATGACCGCCGCGCTCAACCAGACTGCCGCCCACAAATGCCAGATCGGCAATGCCATACAGCAGCATCAGTTCCCCCATCGAGTCGCCAATGACGACCTGCGTTGAACTGGATGGGATTTCACCGCTGCTGCGCAAGGTAAAACTGAACTGGCGTTTTTGCGTCAGCTCGCGGGCATCGTTGAAACGCTCCGGATGACGTGGCACCAGAATAAGCAGCAGATCCGGAAAGGTTTGTAATAAACGGCGGTGCGTATCCAGCAGAATCGCCTCTTCGCCTTCATGAGTGCTGGTGGCAATCCAAACCGGGCGGCGGGGCGCCCACTGACGCCGCAGCGTTATCGCTCTTGCGGCCAGCTCTGGCGTAACAGAAATATCAAACTTCAGGCTACCGGTAATCGACAGGTGAGAACGTTTCAGGCCGAGCTGAAGAAATCGCTCCCCGTCCTCGGCGTTCTGAGCGGCAATCAGCGTGATGCTCTGTAACAGGTTACGCATAAACTTGCCCAGCTTGCGGTAGCCTTTTGCAGAACGTTCCGACAGCCGGGCGTTGGCGATCACCAGCGGAATATGGCGCTCATGCAGAATGCGGATGATGTTTGGCCACAACTCCGTTTCCATAATGATCACCAGGCGCGGATTAACCGTATCAAGAAAGCGATTGATGGAGCCAGGCAGATCGTAGGGCAAATAGACGTGATGCACATCTTTGCCAAACGCAGACTGCGCGCGTTCAGAGCCGGTTGGCGTCATGGTTGTTACGGTAATAGGCAGCGTAGGATAACGATGACGTAGTGCGCGCACCAGAGGCACCGCCGCCAGGGTTTCACCCACGGAGACGGAATGCAAAACTATGCCTTCAGGTTTTACTTTTCCGGCGCAATAGCCATAACGCTCTGCCCAGCGTTTACGGTAGGCAGGGGCTTTACGACCACGCAGCCACAGGCGCAGCCAAATCAGTGGCTGAATAAAATAGAGCAATGCGGTGTAAATGGTCGTCATAGTTACCGTTATGACACGTTGGCGTCAAAAAAACAGATTAAAGTCAGATTACTGCATCTTATCAGAAACAGCATAATCACTCATCCCACATCATGAGTGGCTATTCAGCACCTGCTGATAAAGCGCATTCAGTGAATTCGCCAGGTTTTGTGGACTATAGGGTTCGATCCTGCGCCGCGCCGCTTCTCCCATCCTCATATCGACGGTCAGCATAGAAAGGGCGTTAATAGCCTGGTTAAGGCCTGTGATGTCTAGCGCATCGCGCACAAAGCCTTCCTGGCCTTCGCGAATAAATTCCGCGCCGCCACAGCCCGTACTGGTAATCACGGGCAAACCACATGCCATCGCTTCCAGCACAACATTGGGAAAAGGATCGTAGAGCGTTGGCAGTAGCAAACCATCAGCAGCATGGTAAAAGGGCTGCACATCCTGCTGTACGCCGACAAAACGTAACCGTTCAAGGCAGTTGAGCTGGTTGGCTAACTGCTGATAACGTTTCACCTGTTTATCCTGACCAACCACAATCAGATAGCGATTACTTCTGGCCAGCGCTTCAATGGCGGCTTTCAGGCCTTTACGTTCAAATCCAGAACCCACATAAATCAGTACGGTTGCATTAGTGGGCAGGTTCAGCTGTGTACGCATAGCATGACGAGAGGCCTCAGTGGCCGGCTGAAAGCGCGTTGAATCGATAGCGTTGTAAATGACATGTATTTTCTCTGCCTGCAGCGTAAAGCAGCGCAGGATGTCTTTTTTCACCATCTCAGAATTACATATCACCGCTTTCAGCGAGGGGGAATGAAACATATCTGTTTCCGCCTGCAGGACGTAGCGATGATAAGGACTTATTGCGGCACTCAAGCGCTGCAGCGGAGAAACAATGCGTGCCCGTTGCTCAAGCCAGACACGATGTACACCGTCGCCGGCCCGAAATATGTCACAGCCCGCTATACGCTCATGGCTCTGGACAATATCAAACTTCTCCCGTTCCCAGCAGGCCCGTGCAGCATGGGCAAAACCCCGTTCACGCGAAACCCGTCCCAGTTTAGCAGGATTGCAGATATGCAGATGCCAGTCCGGATTGGGTTTTCCTTGCCAGCTTCGGGTGATGATATTGAGATCTAACTGTTCGCTACCCAGGGCTTCCAGTGCGCGTGAAATAAAACGCTCGGCCCCGCCATCGGGGCGGTATTTTTGCCGGACAATCGCCAGACGTAACTTACTCATTTAAATAGCTCCTTGCGGCGGTCACCACGTCCTCAACCGGAATAACGGATAAATACCGTTGCCCGGTGCGCGTATCAATGGAGTCTGGTGGAGGAAGGGGAGCATAATCGCCAGCCCAGATGACCCGATTGTTGTCACCCCATGGACGCCAGTGTTGCAACTTAGTGGGACCGAACAGCGCAATGCACGGTGTGTCCAGCGCGGCGGCCATATGCATGGGGGCCGAGTCCACGCCAATAAAAAGCCTGGCGCGAGCGATAAGCGCGGCCAACTGAGGCAGCGTCAGCTGGCCTGCCAGGGAGATAACATGCGGAGAATGGCACTGCGCAAGAATCCGCTCAACCATCGCCAGCTCGCTATCATCCGGTCCTGCTGTCAGGATGACTTTTCGGTCGGCTTGAGCCAGTTGGTCGATAGTGGCTGCAACCTTATCTTCTTCCCAACATTTAAACTGCCAGCGCGATGTAGGTTGCAGTACGATAAAAGGGCTATTTATCTGTTGCTGGAGCAGCATATCCTGCACTTTCCGATCGTCGTTCGGGCTGAAATGCATAGAGGCTTTGGCGCCCTCGGTTGAAATCTGCAGCGGTGCCAGGGCTGACAGGTTCTGCTCCACCGTGTGCAACCGATCGTGATTTTCTGTGGTGACCAAATGATTGTGGCACCAACCCCAGAAGGCGTTATCGCGTTTCTTAAACGCAAAGCCAATGCGCACCGGCGCGCCAGACAGCCGGGTAATAATCGCACTGCGCCACTGATCGGCAAGGTTAATCACCACATCGTAATGACGGGATCGCACCGCTGAGAGCAGGGCCATTTCATGGCGCAACTTCTGCCAGCCGCCTTCCTTTTTCCAGTTGCGATCGATGATATGCAGGTGATGTATGGAAGGATGCGCCTCCAGCATGGGGCGTGTTTCTTTATAAAGCAGGACATCAAGGGTGGCCTGCGGATAATGCTGATGCAAAGCATTGATGACAGGCGTAGTCAGCAGCATGTCGCCGTGATGACGCAGTTTGATTAACAGAATTTTTTTCGGTGCAAACTGGGCTGGAATCGGGCTTGTCATACTCAAATGCTCTCAGAATTCAGTGAGCTGATTGTAGGGCAAACCCTGAAGGGGTTAAAGCAAGTGACGTCGCTTATTTCCTGCGCCAGTAATAAATACGGCTCAGCCAGAGCAGCAACTGATACCACTGTTTTACACCACGCGCATTACGCAGCATGCGTTTGTGTGTCTGGGTAGCGAAGAGATCCGCAATCATCGCCTGACGGGCTGATTCCTCAGGTTCGCGTCGGATACTGTGGCATACGCTGAGTGCTTCGTAAGTGATCTGATAGTGGAATGCCGGGTAGATTTTGACTTTATGGCGATAGCGCGCATTGATCGCTTCCAGCATTTGGGCAATTTTCAGGTAGTGACGTTGATATTCAACATTGCGCAGGCCGGTACGCTTACGGTTACTGATAGAAGCATCGTGCAGATAGTAGCGATACAGCTGTTTATCGGTATAGCGTACGCGCTCTACATTCAGCATGAACTCGGTGGTCCACGGAATATCCTGATGGTGCAGGCCGGGTTCAAAATTTAGCTTCAGTTTTTCAATCAGTTCGCGTCGGTAAATACCGAGCCAGACGACATGTTTGTAGCGATGAGTCTTCAGCGCCTTGTTGAGCCATTCTGGTCCGCTCAACACGGCTGTGCTGGTGAGCCTGTCCGGGGGAATAAGTGGCTGAACGTTCCCATCCGCCTGGAATAACCACTCGGCGTTACATTGTGCCGCATCCAGATTGTCTGACTCTGCCATATCTACCAGCGTCTGGTACATCTCGGGCTTCATGGTGTCGTCAGCGTCTGGAAAGGTCACATACTTGCCGCGAGCGACCGCCAGCCCTGCATTGCGCGCACGTGAGACGCCACCGTTGGGCTGGTGGATGACCTGAATGTGGGGGTAGCACTGTGCATAGCCGTCTGCCTTCTCACCTGAGCCGTCTGTGGAGCCATCATCAACGAGGATGATTTCCAGGGATGTCAGCGTCTGAGCCAGCAAAGACTGGATAAATGTCTCAAACATGGCACCAGCGTTAAACATTGGTGTGATTATTGATAATAAAGGCAAATTCTGTGACACAGCATTATGAGTTCAAATGAAAATTGAGCGGATTTTTGCAGACATTATTACGAAAGCATTCAGAACTTTTTTTGCAATACGGGTCAAATACTCTGTGTAGCAGAAATTTATTTTTTCGCCACTCTCAACGCCGGGTGCTTTACAGCCAGGACAGGTATCCCTAAACCGAGTATTGTATGAAAAATATCCTCGTCATCAGGCGCGACAACATTGGTGATATGGTTTGTACCACACCGTTGCTCGAAGGCATCAAAACGGCCTTTCCCGAAGCTAAACTGACGCTGTTGGTAAATAAAGTGGCGCAGGATGTGATACTGCATAACCCCCATGTTGATGCGCTTCATGTCTATAAGAAAGCCAAGCACCGTGGCAAGAATGAGACCGCAATTGGCGTTTACTGGCACCGTTTAAAAATTTTTTGGGCTTTACGTAAAACGAAGTTTGATGCGGCGGTACTGGCGAACCCGGTTCCCTGTAAATACAGCTTACGTCTGGCGCGTATGGCGGGAGCCACCCATATTATTGGCGCGGGTGAAGCCAGTAACGGGCTGACAAGAATCTTTGGCAGAGACGATTTTTCTGGCAACCACCAGGTCGAACACACTTACTCGTATCTCTCAGCGCTGACCGATCATTTGCCTGCAGTTCCGCCGGTGAGAGTTTATTTAACTCATAAAGAGCGAGACCAGGCGAAAAAACGTATCAATTCCATGTTTTCCGTATCCGGCCAAACTTACGGTATACACATCAGCAGCCGTAGCCCGAAGCGACGTTGGGGCCTGGAAAGCTATGCGGCTTTTATCCATTATCTGTTAGAGGATGAGCAAGCGCGTGTGCTGATCTTTTGGTCTCCGCAGGGTGCACTGGGGCCGGATGACAGGGGGGATGATGCCCGTGCAGAGAGCCTCCTTGAGTTAGTCAATTCCTCTCGTGTCGCCGCCTACTCGACAACGTCGGTGCGTGATTTAATGGCGGGCTTTAGTTGTTGTGACCAAATTCTGTGTAGCGATGGTGGCCAAATGCATATCGCTGCAGGTTTACATAAAAAGCAGGTGGTGTTTTTTGGCGATACTGATGCCCCCGGATGGCACCCATGGTCAGGTGAATATAAAATCCTGCAGACGCCTTCCGGGGAATGTAATGACGTGACGCTGGAAAGCGTTATTGATGCGTGGCAACAGCTCAAAGGCAGTCCGGAAGCCGTTGTCGCGTAGCAATCTTATCATTTACTGAACGTCTGAGACTAAAGGCGTCTTTCGTTGCGCAAACAACGGTCAAACCTGCCGTTCCCTTAATCTGTTCGGTGATTTAAGGAACGGCTGGTTAACAGGATGTGTGCTCAACGGCAGAAATGTGGGCGTTCAGATCAGGTGTCAGCCAGGTGCAAATATTGCTGGCAAATAACCGACAGGCTATAGATGTTCAAATCAAGTTGATGCAAATCAGGGGGATTATCGTGGATTTCACGCATTTTTTCCGCTAAAGAGGCTGCATTCATCTCAGACAGTCCGCGTCCCAGGTCGTCGGTTAAAATACTTGCAGGTCCGCCAGGACAACGCGTACTTACTACCGGTGTTCCACAACTCATCGCTTCAATCAAAACGTTGCCAAACCCTTCACTGTCTGAGCTCAGAATCAACATCCTGGCATGACGAATCCAGGGATAGGGATTACGCTGGAAACCTTCAAAACGCACGCGATCTGAAATGCCCAGTTGTTCAGTCAATCGATGTAACTTCTCTTTCGTTGCAGGGCTGCCTTGCCCCAGTAAGACCAGAGGAGCCTGGATGCCACTTTGTGCGTAAGCTTCCAGCAGGCGATCATGCCGTTTTGTTTCATGAAAACGACCAACATGTATCAGGAAATCTGTGCCTGCGAGCGGGCAAGGTTCCAGAGAAAGCTGGCGGATTTCATCAAAATCAAAAGGGTTAAAAATCACGTTGGTTCGCGAGGGTTTTACACCGACACAACGGATCAAATCATCCAGTACATATTGAGAAACCGCGACCACCTGACGATTACGGTAGACGTAACGGATTTTCTGGCGCTTAAGCCAAAACGCAAAACCTGATTTGCGCGCCAGATAAGAGGCCGAAAAAACGCCATGGATGCAGTACCAGGTTTTTAACGGATCGAGCGCACGCGAGGAAGATACAATGCGGTCAGTTTTATGCAGATGGGATAGTACCAAATCAAATTTGCCATACCGGGTCTCACTGGCACGGACGGCCTTATCCAGGAGTGTGGCGCGACGCGATGTTTCAGTGAGCTTACGCCATGGGCTACGGCTAGCGTCGTTAATTATCTGGTAATCGAGTTCTGCAGGTAGGGGATAATCGCAGACGTTACGCAAAGAAAAAAGTGCTACCTGGTGCCCGTCATTTATCAGGCCCTGTGCCAGCGTCAGCACGACCTTTTCAGCACCGCCGCCTGGCAGCCCGTCAATTATCATCAAAATACGCTTGGACAAATTTTCACCTCAAAGACTCGCCTGCGCTGTGCGTGGTCTTAATTATGTGACTCACAGGCATTAAACAAGTCGTAACAGAGTAAAATAGTGAGTGCAGTTTCAAATAATTTTTCAAATATAAAAAACATTACAACGCTCTGTTATTCAATGGCTTATAAACGAAATGCCCCTTGGATTAAGGTAATGATTTTAGGTTATCGGCGCATAGATGACTACGAATAAAAACCAAACTCACCGCAATTATATTTTTGCGCGGATTGCGCACCCTGCGTAACATGGTAAAGAGAATCTCTACTGATTGTTGGATAAGTCATGGATAAACCAGCATTTTTAATTACCCTTGATACAGAAGGTGACAACCTCTGGCGCAATCGCAGCGGCAATGTCACCACGCATAATGTTCGCTTTTTACCGCGTTTTCAGTCGTTGTGCGAAAAATATGCGTTCAAACCCACCTGGCTCACTAACTATGAGATGGTCAGCGATCCTGCCTATGTGGAGTTTGGCCGCGACCTCCTTGATCGTAATCAGGGTGAAATAGGCATGCATTTACATGCCTGGTACAGCCCTCCTGATTTCGCACTCACGGAGGATGACTGGCGTTACCAGCCTTATCTGATTGAGTACCCAGAGGCGGTCCTGCGCGATAAAGTCGCCTACATGACTGATCTGCTTGAAACGGCATTTGATACCAAAATGCGCAGTCATCGTGCTGGTCGCTGGGCCTTTAATGAAGTTTATGCGCGCGCATTGATCGACAATGGTTATCTGGTTGACTGCTCCGTTACGCCGCGTGTCGACTGGCGTGGCTCACCTGGTGCACCCCAGGGTAAAGGTGGTACAGATTACAGCCGGTTTCCTGACTGTGCCTATTACGTCGATATCAACGATATTTCAAAACCTGGCCACTCAACCTTACTGGAATTGCCGATGAGCATTCAGTATCGACATGGCCCATTGAAAAATCAGTTTAAAAAAGCCTGGGACACTGTTCGGGGTAAATCGAGAGGGGCTCGGGTCAACTGGTTACGACCCATAGGCGGAAATCTGGCGCAAATGAAGCAGGTAGTTGAACAAACACTGTCGCAGGGAAACGATTATGTTGAATTTATGCTGCACTCTTCTGAGTTTATGCCTGATGGCAGTCCAACGTTTAAAAATGACGCAGATATTGACCGTCTTTATGATGATTTAGAGCAGCTGTTTAGCTGGCTTCAGGTGCGCACTCAGGGCATGACATTAACCGAATATGCCCTGAAGAAAAAAACGGCACTCGGAGCCGTCACCGATTCACACCAGTAGCCGGTTTACGGATTTTAAATCGCAACCACGAAAAAAGCGTGTCGACTTCGGGATAGCGCATTTGCCAAAACTTTTTCGTTTTGCAATGGCCCTTACAAAGGCGTGCTGCTGACTTAAGCGCCAGTTTTGTTTGTTTATCGTAATGGTAATAGCCAAAAACCGCTTTCGACATGCTTTTTACTTCATTAAAACAGTTCACTATCATGCCTGCCGCCAACCGACGCCGTTCACTGTTTGTCTGCGCGATGGCACACATTTTATTCATGGCGAACAGCATGTCCTGAATATCGCTCTCACGAACATTACGCGTAATGCCTTGCTGATTATCGCGGTAATAGTAGAGTGTATTCTCAAGATGAGCGATCTTCTGCGTCTTCAGATACTGAAATGGCGTAAAGATAACGTCTTCATAGCGCCTTCCTACCTCAAACGCGTCTCCTTCCAGTAAGCTATTTCTGTATACCCGGTTCCACAGATGCCACATCGATCGGATAAAAAGAGGGTGAAGACAATCCAGTCCCCGCCCTGAAAAATCATAAGCAACACGCTGAGGCGATTCGTTTTCTGATGCTTCAGGCACCGTATGTTCAAATCGGGCATAATTAAAATCAATCAGATCGTCCTGATCGGATAATAATAATGGCTTGATAATCGACAGATAGTTTTTACTGAGGAGATCGTCAGCGTCCAGGAAGGTAATGAATTTTCCTCTGGCTTTGAGCAGTCCGGCATTTCGGGCTGCGGCAACGCCCTGGTTAGCCTGTTGGATAAATTCGACTGAAGCTGAGGGATAACCGCTCAGAAAATCTTTTACGCGCTGTGCAGAAAGATCTGTCGAACCATCGTCGATAATGATGACCTGAATATCGTCATCGATCTGCGTAAATAGTGAATTCAGGCAGGGGATAATATAACGTTCACTATTGTACAAAGGGATAATTACGCTTAGCAGCCAGTCGCGGGTTTGCATTATGCTGCGTCCTGTAATGTAACGGAGGTATTGACCAACAAGCCGCTAATAATCACAGCCAGACAATAGGCTAGTGTGCCCTCAGTACTAAAAAAGATCACGTCGCTCAAGCCATATGTTATTAATGATACAGTCACGGCCAGGAGTGCAGGATTATGGCAAGGTGTGAATGCATTACGCACTAAGCAGAGATATAAACCGACCATCGCCAACAGCCCCACAATACCTTTAATTGAGAAATTTTCCATCAGTTCATTGTGCATGTGAACGGTAAGATAGGTTAACGCCCCATAAAGCGAAGGCTCTTTTGCCACGATTGCCTTTGCTTCTTCCGCGCGTTGCTCAGCGGACTCTCCCCATGGGGCCTCTGAACCGGTACGAAATGCAATGATTTGCATGCTTAAGCGAGAAGCTATTGAATTCTCACCAGTTTTCTCATGCATGTGAGCAATGTCCTGATTGAACTGCTGTATACGTGTCGCAATGAGGTTATGAAATAGCGCGGCGCTCAGCAAAATCATCACCGGCACCAAAGTGAACAGCGTCATTTTATGTCGACGACTAATGACATGTGTACTCATCAGTACAATCATTAAGGTCAACACAGGATAAGCCAGCATCGCTGCACGCGTTCCGGTCAGCACAATGGAAGCATAGGTAAAGGCGAAAGCGGCTAAAAAAAGCAGCACTCTATGTCGGTTCTTTAAGAGTAAAACGGCTTTAATAAAAATTAGATTAACCGAGGTAATAATATAGGCGGCAACCGTCGCCCGATCAAAATTAAGCTCTACACGGTCTATATGTAAGAAAACACCCTGGTAAATGGCATAGCCATTTACCGCAAGTCCGCAAATAATGGCGGTCAACACGGTGTGTTTTTGCAGTGCGATTTTAATATTGAGCATTGTCAGTAAGATAAACGCTGCGGCGATCTGCAATCTTCCGGTTGACTGATACTGTCGGTAAAGGCTGATGAAATCGCCAGGCTGTTTATATATGGCTGTCCAGATAATACTGATGATACCGACAACCAAAAGAGCACCGGGAAGAATCAAATTTTTTTATTGGTGGTGTAAAATCTGAAATGGAAAATGACGACCAGAAAGGCCAGATAGCTCGATAGATAAAAAACATTCTTGCCAAAATCTCCCCCAAATGGCGATGTAATAAAGGCTATCGCACATCCAATAAAAATCAGCTGGTTAAGAACGTTGGCAGGTGCATCTTTTTTTAAGATTAAATGATTAAGTTTCATTTTTTACTGATTACGTCCATCAAAGCATCATTGAATTCTGTCTTAAACAGCGCATAGTCGAAATGCTCTGCTGTCCAGGCTTTGGCGGTTTCACTAAATCGTTGGTAGGTTTCATGTCCGGATAAGATTTCAACCGCGTTGGCGCAATCAATATGAGAAACCAGTTTGGCCTCTTCCATAACATCGTGGACAGGATCGTAGATCTGATAAGGGAAATCAACGCGTATGCCAGTTAATTTCTCATGTTCATCAATCGTCACTGAGGGCATTAAACCTATTCCACACTGTTGATGGCTGACGACTTCTGGTTGGCCATCGATCATTGGAAAAATGACTGGTACACCAAAATAAAGCGCTTCCATACAAGAAAGACCAAATGGCTCAGTAACGGGCGTACTGAGATAGAGATCAATGCGGTTGAAAAAGGTGCTTATGTCATGCTGAAAACCGCTAAAGGTGACAAACTCACTAATATTTAAACGCTCTGCGAGCCCCACAAAGGCGTCGTGGTCAGGTCCTTTACCCGCGATTTCCAGCACAACATTGTGCCCACGTTGACGTAATTCTTTTAACGTCAGTAGCGCTACGCTAATACCTTTAAGGCTAACCTGGCGTGATGCGGTTCCCAGTCTGATCGGATTTTTCAGCGTTCTGGTTGCGGGGTTAATTCCCTGTGGCACCATGATTCGGTTAATAACGACATGATGTGGGCAAGGCAAATTAAAACGATGCTGCATCACGCGGTTTGAAGCATAAGAGGCTGAAATAACGCCATCCAGCATCGCCATAAAGTTAAGCGTTTTTTTATTCTTGGGATAGCGCCATGAGCAGCCGTGGTCGTAATAGACCAGAGCAGCACGCCTGGGTTTGGCTGCCAGCCCCGGAATCAAATCCCAAACTACAATCACATCGGCATCGCTGGCTTCTATCCGTTTTTGTAGTACATATTTCCGAAGAAATTGTGGGACTTTTAATTTCAGGCCATTAATCCAACGATTGGCAAAGGTGATTTTTTGTTGAGGAATATGGCGACGAATGTCGTCGTCTATCTCATTGCTGATGCAAATCACATCGTCATGCCCGTCAGAAAAGTCATTGATGTACTGCAAGAACAGACGCTCAACGCCACCCATTTTGCCAAGATTAATTATGTGGAGTTTCTTCATGCAAGAATCTCAAAGACCATATCTGCGACGTCCTTCGCGCTGATGTCTGCTAATTTGCTGCCCTCAACAGGGCGCAAAATATGCTGATTTTGCCCGTAACCGCCAATCAAACCCGGGTCGGTCGGACCATATAAAGTGATATTAGGCCTGTCCAGCGCGGCTGTCAGATGACTCAGGCCCGTGTCCACTGACACCACGGCATCCGCACCTGCCAACTGCTGTGCCACAGCTTCAAGAGAAAGCTTTGGCAAGACTTCTACGTGCTCAAAACCTTCAGCCAGACGTAGCGCACGCTGGTGCTCATGTTCGGCACCCCACGGCAACTTCACGCGTAAACCTGTTGGCTGGATGCGTTCAATTAAGTCTCGCCAATGGGCTTCAGGCCAGTGTTTATTATCACGTGTCGTAGCATGAAGAAATACCAGATAAGGGTTTTCACGCGATGCTACGTGTTTCTGGAAATGTTCGGCAATCGCATAATCGCCCTGAGTGTGCGGTTTATCGTAACCCAGACTTTTTGCAAACAGCTCACGCGTTCTTTCAACCGCATGTTGCTTTTTGCTGACATCATGTTTTTTGTCATACCACCAACTGGCAAAAGGTTCACGTGCGCTGCGATTGTCCAGGCCGTGCTTAACGCCTTTAGCCAGTCGGGTGACGAGCGCGGCACTTTTAATCAGGCCCTGAGCATCGATCACCACATCATATTCACGAGACTGCAGCTCACGTTTAAACTGAACGCGTTCTTCACGCTGTTGGCTGCCAAACCAATGTTTACGCCAGCGACGGATGGCGACGGGCAGAACTTTTTCCACTGCCGGATGCCAGGACGGGATTTGCGCAAAGTTTTCTTCTACCACCCAATCAAAGCGTATGCCGGGTAAGGCATACATGGCATCGGTCAGTGCCGGAAGCGTATGCAGCACGTCGCCCATAGAAGAGGTTTTAACAATCAGGACGTGCATGTCCCCTCCTGGGCTTCACGCAATAGCGTGCTCAGTGTTTCATGGACCTGTGCGGGCTGAATATCGATAAGACTTTGATGGTAGCCTTGCTCGGCATCCCCTTTACGTACGCGGTGATAGCCGCTAATCAAACGGATAATCCGCGCCCGATCGGAGAGTGGTGGCGTGAAGTCAGGGCTGCTGGGGCCATATAAGGCGACCAGCGGTCGATTTAACGCTGCGGCGATGTGCATCAGGCCCGAATCATTACTGACGACTGCGCGGCACAGTGCCAGAAGAATAACGGCCTGCTCAAGCTGAGTTTCGCCGGCCAGATTACGGCAGTGTGCCCGGCTATCTTCAGGCAGAGAAGAGATGATATCTTCACCGGTCGGATGATCTTTCGCCGAACCGAATAGCAAGACCTGAAAACCTTCGCTGATTAACTGCTGCGCAAGGGCAGCATAATGAAAATGTGGCCAGCGCTTCGCCGGGCCAAACTCTGCACCGGGGCAAAAACCAATCGTCGGGCGCTCAGCAGCGAGCTGAAACTGCGCGGCAGTTTCTGTTTTTTCCTGTTCGCTAACCTGCAGTTGAGGCGTTAGCAAGGGCTGTGGCAGTTGCCGGGCTGAACGGACTGGCGCGTCATAAGCTAAAGCCACATACCGCTCGACCATCAGCGGAAACGCCTCTTTATCCAGCACCCGAAGATCGTTTAACAGGCCATAACGCATTTCTCCGCGCCAGCCGATACGGCGTTTAATCCCGGCAAAAAAGGGCACCAGCGCTGATTTGAAAGAGTTGGGGAGAACATAGGCGCGATCGTAACCGCTGGCGCGCAGCGATTTGCCCAGTCGGCGGCGTTCGCCAATCCCCAATGCGCCATGACCCAGCGGCATCGCCAGCGCCTGATTGACTTCAGGCATCCGTGAAAGTAGCGGACGGCACCAGGCCGGTGCCATCACATCGATCACCGCATCAGGATGTTCGGCCTTGAGCGTACGATAGAGACTTTGCGACATCATCATATCGCCGACCCACGATGGGCCGATCACCAGAATTTTCATCGCGGGTATCCGTTCCTTTAGACGTTACGGTTTAACCAAACCATATATTCAGACACACCCTGTGCCACGGTTTTAAACGGTTTGTCATAACCCGCTGCGCGTAATTTTGACAGGTCGGCCTGTGTGTAAGCCTGATAGCGGCCTTTCAATTTGTCAGGGAATGGAATGTATTCAATCTGGCCTTTCTGGTGAAAGTTAAGCACGGCATCTGCCACTTCCTGGAAGGATTCGGCACGGCCTGTTCCGCAGTTATAAATGCCGGAAATCCCATTCTCCCAGCACCACAAATTCACGGACACCACATCATCAACATGGATGAAATCACGTTTGAAGCTGTCGCTGCCTTCAAACAGTTTTGGATTTTCATCATTACTGATCTGCGTGTTCAGATGAAATGCCACGCTTGCCATGCTGCCTTTGTGACCTTCACGCGGGCCGTAAACGTTGAAGTAGCGAAAACCGCATACCGGCGAGGTGGCTTCAGGCAGGATCTGACGAACATAGTGGTCGAACAGCATTTTGGAGTAGCCGTAAACGTTTAGCGGCTGCTCGTACTGACGCTCTTCAATAAAATTCTCGTTACGTCCGCCGTAGGTGGCGGCCGACGACGCGTAAAGGAACGGAATTTCACGCTCCAGACAGAAGTGCAGCAGATCTTTAGAGTACTGATAGTTGTTGTCCATCATGTACTTGCCATCCCACTCAGTGGTGGCTGAGCAGGCACCTTCATGGAAAACCGCTTCAATCGGACCGAGGTCTTCACCGGACATGATGTAGGTCAAAAATTCTTCTTTATCCATGTAATCAGCGATGTCCAGATCGGCAAGATTCACGAACTTGGTGCCATCTTTCAGGTTATCCACGACCAGAATGTCGTTGTGACCGCGATCGTTCAGCGTTTTAACGATATTGCTGCCGATCATTCCTGCGCCACCGGTGACGATAATCATACTGTTACCTTTGAAGTTTTGGGGTGAAACGGGACGTTTCACACGTAATGCTTACATCATAACATTTCATCCCGTCACAGACAGCCAGATGACTCTGTAAGGCGTTACTCATACCTCTTAACGACGTGAACTATGCTGCAAAATTAACATTCTGTTGGTCGATTAAGCGTAGAAAGGCGATATGTTCAGTAATATTTGCCTCATTCCTACCTTATCAGGAGCAGAATAATGCCAGTGCATTTTTACCAACATATCCGACAGCAACTCGACGCCGCCCAGCGTGAAGGTTTATTTAAAAAAGAACGCATCATTACCTCCGCGCAACAGGCGGAGATTGAGGTCGGACATAACCATCCTGTCATTAACTTTTGCGCCAATAACTATCTTGGCCTGGCTAACCATCCAGCCTTAATTCAGGCCGCTAAAGAGGGCATGGATTCACACGGCTTTGGCATGGCGTCGGTGCGCTTTATCTGCGGTACGCAGGATATGCACAAACAACTGGAAAAAAAACTGGCTGACTTTCTTGGCATGGAGGACGCCATTCTTTATTCCTCCTGTTTTGACGCCAACGGTGGGCTGTTTGAAACCTTACTGGGCGCGGAAGATGCCATCATTTCAGATGCGCTTAATCATGCGTCGATTATCGATGGTGTCCGCTTGTGCAAAGCACAGCGCTATCGTTATGCCAACAATGACATGACCCAACTGCGCGCCCGCCTTCAGGAAGCCAGGGATAACGGTGCGCAGACAGTGATGATTGCGACGGATGGTGTGTTTTCAATGGACGGCGTGATCGCCAATCTGAAAGCCATTTGCGATCTGGCAGACGAATATTCAGCGCTGGTCATGGTGGATGATTCCCATGCGGTGGGTTTTGTGGGTAACGCCGGTCGTGGCACCCACGAGTATTGCGAGGTCATGGGCAGGGTAGACATTATCACCGGCACTCTGGGCAAGGCGCTGGGCGGTGCATCGGGCGGATACACCGCGGCAAAAGCAGAGGTAGTGGAATGGCTACGCCAGCGCTCACGACCTTACCTGTTCTCTAACTCCCTGGCACCGGCGATTGTGGCGGCCTCTATTCGCGTACTGGATTTATTAAGCGAAGGCGACGGTCTGCGTCAGCGCCTGTGGGACAACGCACGCTTCTTCCGTGAAAAAATGACATCGGCAGGTTTTACGCTGGCTGGTGCCGATCACGCCATCATTCCCGTCATGCTGGGAGAAGCCAGCGTCGCGCAGGAATTTGCTCAGCTGTTACAACATGAAGGTATCTATGTTACCGGGTTTTTCTATCCGGTTGTGCCAAAAGGTCAGGCGCGAATCCGAACCCAAATTTCAGCAGCACACAGCCAGCAGCAACTGGAAACGGCGGTGGCAGCTTTCACGCGTATTGGTAAACAACTTGGCGTCATCGCCTGAGGATTGACCATGAAAGCACTGGCTAAGTTGAAAAAAGAGCAGGGCATCTGGATGGTGACTGATGCGCCGGTTCCCGAGCCGGGTCATAACGATTTATTGATAAAAATTCGCAAAACCGCCATCTGCGGGACTGACGTACATATCTATAACTGGGACGACTGGTCACGTAAAACGATTCCGGTGCCTATGATTGTCGGCCATGAATATGTGGGCGAGGTCGTCGCTATCGGTCAGGAGGTTAAGGGATTTAACATTGGCGATCGGGTTTCTGGCGAAGGTCACATAACGTGCGGGCACTGTCGCAACTGCCGTGCCGGTCGTACCCATCTGTGTCGCAATACCCAAGGCGTGGGCGTTAACCGGCAAGGGTGTTTTGCTGAATATCTGGTTATTCCCGCCTTTAATGCGTTCAAAATCCCTGACAATATCTCCGACGAACTGGCGGCGATTTTTGATCCTTTCGGCAATGCGGTACATACCGCTTTATCCTTCGACCTGGTCGGAGAAGACGTGCTTATTTCCGGTGCCGGCCCTATCGGTATTATGGCCGCGGCCGTGTGCCGGCATGTCGGTGCGCGTAATGTCGTGATTACGGACATCAATGATTATCGCCTTGAGCTGGCCCGCAAAATGGGTGTAACCCGTGCAGTCAATGTCGCAAAACAAGATCTGCGTGAGGTCATGCAGTCACTGGATATGAAAGAAGGCTTCGACGTGGGATTAGAAATGTCAGGCGCACCACCTGCTTTTCGAACCCTGCTTGAGGTGATGAATCACGGCGGTCGGCTCGCCTTGCTGGGCATTCCTCCCGGAGAAATGGCCATTGACTGGAACCAGGTGATATTCAAAGGGCTGTTTATCAAAGGGATATACGGACGAGAGATGTTTGAAACCTGGTATAAAATGGCCGCACTGATTCAGTCAGGGTTAGATCTTACACCAATCATTACCCATCGTTATGCTATCGATGATTTCCAGCAGGGGTTCGACGAAATGCGCTCAGGGCAGTCGGGAAAAGTGATTTTGAACTGGGCATAATTGAGCCCGCGAGTGCTCATCAAACACAGGGTGAGATGACGTAAGTTTGCGTAGTGTAAATATGCTGCACCCGGTTTAATGCCGGGTGCAGCATATTTCAGAAGAGTTCATCGAGCCGGTGATAAAGCGGACTTTCTGTGATGCTTTCTCCAATCACGCCCAGCGCGCGTGTAGCCGGTACGGGCGCCAGCGGCTGCTTCACTTTACATTCACCCGGCGGCTGGAAACCTTGCGATGGCTTGTTGCGTGGCGGAGTGTTAGTCGGCGAGGTGTTGCCGTTGCGCAGCGGCTCATTCAGTAACTGACCCGGTGTCACCAGGGTGATATCCGCCGGCAAGGAGGGCAACATTTGTTGCAGCACACGCACGGTATTAGGATGCGGATGACCGATCGCAATAGCGTAGCCATCCCGCTGAGCTAGCTTGACTGCCCGGCTAAATTGCTGACGAATCGAATTGATGTCCTGACTGTCATCCAGGAATACGCGGCGCTTGAGTACTCTGACGTGCGTTCCCTGCGCGGCCTGCAGTGACTGGCTGTTACCAATCGTCATGCTGTCGAGGAAATACAGGTTGTACTGATTAAGCACCTGCATGACTTTTTGCATACCGGGCAGGCTGGAAGTCATTTTGCTGCCCATATGGTTATTCAGCCCCACCGCATAAGGGACATTATTCACCGCACTCCGAATGATGCGCTCAATTTCCGCGCTGCTCATTTCGGGCGTTAAGGTGTTTTTTTCCAGCGGTTGCTTACTTAACGGTGCCATAGGCAGGTGAATCAGCACTTCACGCCCGCCGTTATGCGCTTTGGTCGCCATCTGGCGGGCATAAGGCGCATCGGGAAGCACGGCAATAGAAATCGCCCGCGGCATTTGCAGTACTTTATTCTCTTCCGTTGGCCGGTAGCCGAAATCATCAATAACGATGGCGAGCTTAGCAGCCTGGGCCGCGCAACTGAGCAGCAAGCCGCACAACAACGCGGTGATCTTATGACGATGATGTAGCACTTATTTCCCTAACCATGGAATGGGGTTGACCGCCTTGCCCTGACGTCGGATTTCAAAGTAGAGCGAAGGCGTTCCGCGACCACCGCTGGTGCCGACCAGCGCAACAGGCTGGCCTGCTTTCACTTGGGCACCCACGCTGACCAGCGCACTTTGGTTATAACCATACAGGCTCATATCCCCTTTACCATGCTCGATGACCACGACCAGGCCATAACCTTGCAACCAGTCGGCCATCAACACACGACCATCGGCAATGGCTTTGACTTCTGTACCCTCTGGGGCGGCAATGACCAGGCCTTTCCAGCGTAATTCACCCTGCAGCTCCTCGCCAAAGCGATGCTCGACGCGGCCCCGTACTGGCCAGATATCCTGACCGTTGGGGCGGCCCAGTCCACCTGTTCGCGCCATCAGTTCGCGCTCGCTTTGTGTTGGCTGATAGCTGGAGCCTTTGGCTTTAGCCTGCACCTGACGCTGACGCACTTTTTCTGCCTCGCGTGCTTCACGGGCAGCGCGCTCACGGGCTTCACGTTCGGCACGGGCAATTTTATCTTGCAGACGGCTTTCGTTCTGACGCATCTCAACCAGGTCAGCCTGATCTTTCTGCAGCGCACTTTCCAGAGAGGTCAGAGTTTTTTTACGGGCTGCGCTGGCTTGCTGGAGTTTGTCTTGTTGTGCTTGCTGCTGTGTTAACAGCGATTTCTGTTGTTGCTGCTTTTGTTCCAGTGACGCGCGCTGTTGGGCTAATTCCTGACGGGTAGTTTGCAGGGCGGTGATATTTTCCTGGCGTGCGGTATTCAGATAACCAAAGTAAGCCAGAATACGTTCGCTGCGCTGGCTCTCTTCGCCCCCTAACAGGAGTTGCAGGCCTTTATGCTGACCCTGGCGGAAAGCCGCGTCCAACTGTTCTGCAAGCAGCTTTTCCTGTTGAGCCTGCTGTTTCTCAAGGCGGGAAACCGAGGCGGTGACCTGCGTGATTTCACCGTTCAGGGCCGACAGGCTGTTACGGGTTTCCCGCAACTGTCGACTTGCCTGAGCAATGATTTTTTCCTGACTCTGCAACTGATTGAGCAACTGACTACGCTGAACTTTTTGCGCTTTTACGCTTTTTTCTTTTTCTGCAATTTCTTGCTGAATAGATTTCAGTTGCGCTTTATTGTCATCCGCGGCTACGCCGGGCGCAGGGAAAAGCAACAGGCCCGCATAAAGCAGGCTAAAAGACAGGGCGGACAAGCGGGTGAACAACGGCAGGATGCGACCGTTGTAACGAGTCCATGTTGGTAGAACGGTTATCTTTCCCTTCATAGGTCGATGATTATTCCACGATGAACAGTTGCTTACCAGCATTGCTGACCGGCTTTTGCTTTCCCAGAGTGATCCATTTTCATCAGGACAAGGCACCAGCGTCACGTCATTTTTGCCATTCCGCTCATTTTTTTGGAAAATGACGCACAAATCTTCACTCTGTCCGCTTAGCGTCTGTACATGCGAAGTGGCGCAGGTATACTCAGAAGCCTTGTTTTAGCTTATTAGCCCGGTCTGGAGTCGTTACCCCTCATGCAAGAAATTATGCAGTTTGCAAGCAATCACCCCGTCCTGAGTCTGGCATGGGTCGTATTACTTATATTGGTGATTGTGACCACCGTTAAAGGAATGTTCTCTAAAGTAAAAACGATCAGTCGAGGTGAAGCAACCCGACTTATTAACAAAGAGGACGCGGTGGTAGTAGACGTGCGTTCGCGTGACGATTACCGCAAGGGTCATATTTCGGGCGCGATTAATGTGGCTGCCGCAGATATCAAGAAAGGCAGCCTGGGTGAGTTGGAAAAGCACAAAGCACAGCCCATAATTGTGGTATGTGCAACCGGACAAAGCGCAGCCGAACCTGCTGCACATCTGAGTGCGGCCGGATTCAACCAGGTGTCCGTTCTGAAAGACGGTATCAGCGGTTGGAGCGGCGAAAATCTGCCGCTGGTTCGCGGTAAATAATCATCCTGAGGTCCCTATGGCAAACGTTGAGATTTACATTAAAGCAACCTGTCCTTATTGCCACCGGGCAAAAGCGCTACTGAGTCAAAAAGGCGTGGCGTTCCAGGAGATTCCCATCGATGGGGACATGGCAAAACGCGAAGAGATGATTAAGCGCAGTGGCCGGACTACCGTCCCGCAGATTTTTATCGACGGTCAGCATATTGGTGGCTGCGACGATCTGATGGCGCTGAACGATCGTGAAGGTTTAGATCCGTTACTTCAGGCGTAGTTTTACGCCAGACATTTTAACTTACAGGACTTAGTCACATGTCAGAACATAACACTAACGAAATGCAATTCCAGATTCAGCGCGTTTACACGAAAGATATTTCTTTTGAAGCGCCGAACGCGCCACAAGTGTTTCAGAAAGAGTGGGAACCAGACGTTAAGCTGGATCTGGATACTGCTTCTTCGCAGCTGGCTGATGAAGTGTATGAAGTGGTGCTGCGTGTGACCGTAACCGCGACCGTTGGCGAAGAGACCGCTTTCCTGTGTGAAGTTCAGCAGGCCGGTATTTTTACCATCGGCGGCATTGACGGTACTCAGATGGCGCATTGCCTGGGCGCTTACTGCCCGAATATCCTGTTCCCGTATGCCCGTGAATGTATCACCAGCCTTGTTTCCCGTGGAACGTTCCCGCAACTCAACCTTGCGCCAGTGAACTTTGATGCGCTGTTCATGAACTATCTGCAGCAGCAGCAAGGCGAAGAAGGTGCTGCGCAACATCAGGATGCCTGATGAGTACTCACGCTTCGATTAGCGTCATCGGTGCCGGTTCATACGGCACCGCTTTGGCGATTACGCTGGCCCGCAATGGCCATCCGGTGTTGTTGTGGGGCCACAATCCCGCTCATATGGCACAACTGCAGTCCGACCGCTGCAATCTTGCTTTCCTGCCTGATGTTCCTTTTCCCGATAATCTGACTGTTGAACCCGATCTGGCGAGTGTCATCGCTGCCAGCCGCGATCTGCTGGTTGTCGTGCCCAGCCACGTTTTTGGCGATGTGCTGATGCAGATCAAACCCGGTTTGCGCGATGACTCACGCATTGTCTGGGCGACGAAAGGGCTGGAAAAAGAAACCGGTCGTCTGCTGCAGGACGTTGCACGGGAAATCCTGGGTGAGGCGATTCCACTGGCGGTGATCTCCGGCCCAACGTTTGCGAAAGAGTTGGCTGCGGGTTTACCAACGGCGATTGCTCTGGCGGCCACCGATTCACAATTTGCGGATGATTTGCAGGCGCGACTGCACTGTGGCAAAAGCTTTCGCGTATACAGTAATCCCGATTTTATTGGGGTTCAGCTGGGCGGCGCAGTGAAAAACGTGATTGCGATTGGTGCCGGGATGTCAGATGGCATCGGTTTTGGCGCAAACGCCCGAACAGCCTTAATCACCCGCGGACTGGCTGAGATGAGTCGTCTTGGCGCGGCGCTGGGTGCCGATCCGACGACGTTTATGGGCATGGCCGGTCTGGGTGACCTGGTGCTAACCTGTACCGATAATCAGTCGCGCAACCGCCGTTTTGGCATGATGCTCGGACAGGGCGAAGATGTTGATGGTGCGCAGCGCATTATCGGACAAGTTGTAGAAGGTTACAGAAACACCAAAGAAGTCAAAGTACTGGCCGCACGCGTCGGGGTCGAAATGCCGATTACCGAACAGATTTATCAGGTGCTCTATTGCGGAAAACCGGCACGAGATGCAGCATTAAGCCTGCTGGGGCGTTCAAGGAAGGACGAAAACAGTACAAACTAAAGCAGGAAGCCAGGCATCATCACCTGTAGCGCCGGTTAAGGCGCTTTTTTTATCGGGAGAAAACAGCATGTCGTCTGATGAGTTAGAACTGGTCTGGAATAATATCAAGGCAGAAGCACGAGCGCTGGCAGACTGCGAGCCGATGCTGGCCAGCTTTTACCACGCGACATTGCTCAAGCACGAGAATCTTGGCAGTGCCCTGAGCTATATGCTGGCGAATAAACTGGCTAATCCAATTATGCCTGCTATCGCTATTCGTGAAGTGGTCGAAGAAGCATACCGTGAAGATCCCTCAATGATTGCCTCTGCGGCCTGTGATATTCAGGCGGTACGTCTGCGCGATCCCGCGGTTGATAAATATTCCACGCCACTGCTTTATCTGAAAGGATTTCATGCTCTTCAGGCACATCGCATTGGACACTGGCTGTGGAATGAAGGTCGACGCGCCTTAGCGGTTTATCTGCAGAACGAAGTGTCTGTCTCGTTTGCGGTGGATATTCATCCGGCTGCAAAAATCGGTCACGGGATCATGCTGGATCATGCGACCGGCATTGTGATCGGTGAGACAGCCGTTGTGGAAAACGATGTCTCAATTTTGCAGTCAGTCACGCTTGGCGGCACCGGTAAAACCAGCGGAGACCGCCATCCGAAAATTCGTGAAGGCGTGATGATTGGTGCAGGTGCAAAAATCCTGGGCAATATAGAGGTAGGGCGCGGTGCCAAAATTGGGGCCGGTTCTGTCGTATTGCAATCTATTCCACCGCATACGACTGCTGCCGGTGTCCCTGCCCGCATCGTCGGTAAGCCCGGCAGTGAAAAGCCGTCAATGGATATGGATCAACACTTTAACGGCAATGGTGCCGGCTTCCAGTTTGGTGATGGTATTTAGGATTTGATCAGTGCGCCAGCATAGTCGAGTTGGCGCCACGCTTCGTACACCACAACCGATACCGCATTAGACAGGTTCATGCTGCGGCTTTCCGCCATCATGGGAATGCGTATTTTTTGCTCTGCAGGCAATGCCTGCAACACCTCTGCAGGTAACCCACGGCTTTCCGGGCCAAACAGCAAATAATCACCTCGCTGATAGCTGACCGCACTGTGTGCCGGTGTGCCTTTCGTGGTTAGCGCAAACAGGCGCCCAGGCTGCTCTGTTGCGAGAAAAGCCGGATAATCAGCATGAAATTTGATGGCGGTAAATTCGTGGTAATCCAGCCCCGCACGGCGAAGACGTTTATCGTCCCAGGCAAAGCCAAGCGGCTCAATCAGGTGGAGCTGGAAACCGGTATTCGCACACAGGCGAATAATATTGCCTGTGTTAGGTGGGATTTCTGGTTCAAATAATACGATGTTAAGCATAAGGCCCCCGATAACGAGGGCCGAAGCATAGCAAATTATTGCCTTGCAGAGGAGTAGAGTGGGAGCCAGATAGTAAGACGCAAGCCACCGAGTGGGCTGTCATCCGCTTTTACCCATCCACGATGTTGCTGTATGGCCGTTTCCACAATCGCCAGCCCCAGACCTGTGCCGCCGGATTCCCTGTCCCGGGCTTCATCCGTCCGGTAGAAAGGGCGGAATATCTGCTCGCGATCTTCCGGGCTCACGCCAGGACCATCGTCATCAACGTGCACCGTAATGCCCGAAATATCGACTGAAAAACTGACGCTGATATGCGTATGTGAGTAGCGTAAAGCATTACGCACAATGTTCTCCAGGGCGCTTTCGAGCGCATGCGGATTACCGTAAAGCGGCCAGGGGCCAGGAGGATAAGGAATCTCCAGGGTTTTGCCCATTTGCTCCGCTTCAAACCTGGCATCTTCCAGCACGTCGTTCCAGAGTTGATTCGCCTTCATGGCTTCACTGACCAGCGCATTCTTGTGCTGGGTTCTCGACAGCACAAGCAGGTCATTAATCATGCCATCCAGTCGCTGAGCTTCCATCTCAATGCGCTCCAGCTCTTTGCCTTCGCCATGACGGCGACGCAGCAGAGCCGTAGCCAGCTGTAATCGCGTCAGTGGCGTACGCAATTCGTGGCTGATATCGGACAGTAAGCGTTGCTGACCGTTCATCATACGTTCCAGCGCACTGACCATCTGGTTGAAGCTGGAACCCGCGGCCAGAAACTCCTGCGGGCCAGATTCCAGTTCTGGATGCTGACGCAGGTTGCCGCTGGCGACTTCATCCGCCGCGTATTTGAGTTTTCGCGCTGGCCGCGCCAGGCTCCATGCCAGCCAGAGCAGAAGCGGTGAGCTAATCAGCATGGTAACGATAAGCAACAGCAGAGGCCGGTCAAACAGCAGGTTAATAAAGTCCAGTTGAGAGCTGCTGGCGGGACGGATCAGATAGAGCTGATAATTATCTTCCCCATCGCGTACAGCGAAGGGCCCGACCATCTCGACCCGACCATACTTTTTCTTCTGCGGATGGTCGGCATTATCTGATTGACCGATAAAGTTACGGATAACCTGCATTTCATTATGCTGCGCGCCAATGACCCGGCCTTCGCTGGTGACTAACAGCAAGCGCTGACCGGGCGGCGCCCATTTCTCAATAGCCCGAAATAAGCGCCGCCACCACATCAAATCATTCGGGGGATCGCGCGATAGCTCTGCTTCAACGTGCTGCTCTATCATCGTCCCCTGACGCTGCTCGCTTTCCAGCAGTGCCGTCATCTGACGTGAGTCGAGCTTGGGTACCATGAGCACCAGCATCAATACCAGCGCCAGCGTCAGCCAGAAGATAGCAAAGATGCGGGTAGTCAAACTTCCTATCATGATGCAGAAACCATCAGGTAGCCGCGGCCACGTAAGGTTTTAAACCACGGATGGCCGTCACGGCGTTCGGGAAGCTTACGACGCAGGTTGGAGATGTGCATATCAATGGCGCGGTCAAAAGGCGTAAGGCGCTTACCCAGAACTTCCTGGCTAAGGTGCTCGCGAGAGACAACCTGACCCAAATGCTGTGCCAAAAGATAAAGCAGGGTGAATTCCGTGCCGGTGAGATCCAGCGTTTCACTGTCGAAACTGGCTTCCTGACGACCCGGATTCAGGCGCAGACAGTCAACTTCGAGCGTCGGTGAACTGTTGTCGTGTTGCTGCTGTTGTTCACTCCAGTTCGAGCGGCGCAGGATAGCGCGGATACGCGCGACCAGCTCACGATCGTTGAAGGGTTTTGGCAGATAGTCATCAGCACCCAGTTCAAGGCCCAGCACGCGGTCCAGCTCGCTTCCACGTGCGGTGAGCATAATGACGGGCGTCTGGTATTGCTGGCGTAATTCTTTCAGGGTGTCGATGCCGTTTTTCTTCGGCATCATGACGTCCAGTAAAAGCAAATCAATTGAGTTATCGAGCAGGTTCAACGCTTGCTCACCATCACTGGCGACCACGACTTCAAACCCTTCCATTTCTAACAGCTCTTTCAAAAGCGAAGTTAATTCGCGGTCATCATCTACCAACAGGATTTTATTCATTTTTGTAGCCCTCCGCAGGCAAAATAGCGTGTTCCTATGATACCAATCCATCGCTTTACGTACTTTTACACCCCCTGACGGATGTTTGCAGCTGTCGCCGTACACTGGCTATCGTTGAATCGCAAAACAGAACGAACTGGAGTAAACGATGCGCAAATTAACCGCCGTCGTTATTGCCTCAGCGATGGTTCTCTGTAACGCCAGCGCAAGAGCAGCAGAGTCGATGGCGCTTGATGAGGTGCATCACGGCGGATTTACGACAGGCAGTATGACGCAAAATTCGCAAAGTCACATGTTCGACGGCATTGAGTTGACGGAACATCAAAGACAGCAGATGCGTGACCTTATGCAGCAAGCCCGACATGAGCGTCCTGCAACGAACATTGATGATATCGCAGCCATGCACGATCTGGTGACTGCAGATAAATTTAACGAAGCGGCCATCCGCAATAAAGCCGAAGCCATTGCCAGAGTTCAGATCGAACAGCAGGTTGAGATGGCGCGGGTCCGCAATCAGATGTATCACCTGTTAACGCCCGAGCAGCAAGCCGCGTTACAGAAGAATTACGAGCAGCGTTTAAACACATTACGCAAGCTCTCGAATCTGCAGCCAGCATCATCGCTGCAACCCGTGAGTCGTACCAGTAGTAACCAGTAGTGACCAGTAGTAAATAGTATCCCTGTTTTCCTTGCCATAGACACATCCCTGTCTTCCCCCTCATGATGAGGGGGTTTTTTTTATCTGTTATTTATCATTTACGATAAACTTACAATTCCTGCCCCGAACCGGGTAAATATGAAATGCCTTTGGTTTTCTTCCTGTTTTTTATTCATTCCGCTTTTTGCTGCTTTCCCTCGTTGCGCATATTTCATTTTTCTTTAAAGTTTTCAACTTGCTGATATTTATGTGTTATTTTCGAATTCGATTTAATTTCATTTATATTTCAATTAGCTGGAAATATCCCGTTCCGCTTGCACGTTAATTGCCCCCACCTACACTTAAATTGTCTCAGCATGGACGCCGATGTACTTACGAAATTAACGGAGAGCAGCAACCACATCATGTAGTCCGAATTAATCTATTAACGGAGTAAATTATGGCAGAGCATCGTGGTGGTTCAGGTAATTTCGCAGACAACCCGCAAAAAGCGTCTGAAGCCGGTAAGAAAGGCGGTAAGAGCAGCGGCAATGGCGGCGGCGGTAATTTCAAAAATAACCCCGAAAAAGCCTCCGAAGCGGGCAAGAAAGGCGGCAAAAAGTAACGGCTGCTAAGCACTGAACCAAATCTGCACGTTGATTTGGCGCCTGTTCATACAGGCAATTCGCCCCGTCTTACATCAGGATGGGGCGAAGTACCAGGCTAATTCCCTTCCGAAATACACCTTCCTCATGACTCTCCATGGCAGTTGAACAGTCAGGCGCAACGCTGCCTATGGTGTTAAACTTATCCCTTCTCTCATTCTGTTTTACGTTCTCAGTAATGATGTCCATGGAGTGATGGCATGCAGGCTTCGTACGGAAAGTTAATACAATCTGCGGCAGTTGCGGCGACGCTGCTTGCTTCCATCCTGTTGATCGTGAAGATTTTTGCCTGGTGGTACACCGGATCGGTGAGTTTGCTGGCAGCGCTGGTGGATTCATTGGTTGATATCGCCGCTTCTCTTACTAACCTGCTGGTGGTGCGTTATTCCTTACAGCCTGCCGATGCGGACCATACGTTTGGTCATGGTAAAGCCGAATCACTGGCGGCACTGGCACAAAGCATGTTTATTTCGGGTTCAGCACTTTTCCTCTTTCTCACCGGTATTCAGCATCTCGCGTCCCCCAATGAACTGCGCTCGCCCGGCATCGGGATCATTGTGACCCTGGTGGCTCTGGTTTCGACGTTATTTCTGGTCACCTTTCAACGCTGGGTCGTGCGAAAAACCCGCAGCCAGGCCATTCGGGCAGATATGCTGCACTATCAGTCCGATGTGTTTATGAACGGCGCTATTCTGGTGGCGCTGATATTAAGCAGCTACGGTTTCACGCGTGCCGATGCGCTGTTTGCACTCGGCATTGGTGTCTATATTCTTTTTAGTGCGTTGCGTATGGGTTATGAGGCGGTACAGTCGTTACTCGACAGAGCCTTACCCGACGAAGAGCGGCAACAAATCATTTCGATTTCATCCAACTGGCCGGGCGTGCAGGGGATACACGATGTGCGAACGCGTCAGTCTGGCCCGACAAAGTTCATCCAGCTTCACGTTGAGCTTGAAGATCAGCTACCGCTCGTCCAGGCACATCGTATCGCCGATCAGGTAGAGAAAGCGCTGCGAAAAGCTTTTCCCGGTTCGGACGTCATTATTCATCAGGATCCCTGTTCTGTGGTACCGTTTGAAAAGCAGGATTCTTTTAACTTTTAACTTACATGAATTAAGTTAACAAAATGGAAACGGCATATCGTTAACATTACTGCAAAAAATTAGTGAAAAGTTGTCTGACCTGAATCAATTCAGCCGCAGGCCTTTGATATACTATCTGCCATCATATGTCGCGCTCATCACAATCGTGTTTATCAGCGTTGAACAGGCCGGATTAACCCTTAGCTTTGAACAATCCAGAGGTTGTCATGATCAAAAAAATTGGTGTACTGACCAGCGGCGGTGACGCCCCAGGCATGAACGCAGCCATTCGCGGCGTAGTTCGGTCCGCATTAAGTGAAGGGCTGGAAGTTTTTGGTATCTATGACGGCTATCAGGGTTTGTACGAAGATCGCATGATCAATCTCGACCGTTACAGCGTGTCCGATATGATTAATCGCGGCGGCACTTTTCTGGGTTCAGCGCGCTTTCCTGAGTTTCGTAATGATGATGTTCGCCAGGTGGCCATTGAAAACCTGAAAAAACGCGGTATTGATGCGCTCGTCGTTATTGGCGGAGATGGCTCCTATATGGGGGCGAAGCGACTGACCGAGATGGGGTTCCCCTGTATTGGCCTGCCAGGCACTATCGATAATGATGTTGCCGGTACTGATTACACCATTGGCTATTTTACGGCACTGGAGACGGTGGTTGAAGCCATTGACCGCCTGCGCGATACCTCTTCATCACACCAGCGTATCTCCATCGTCGAAGTGATGGGCCGTTATTGTGGTGATTTGACCCTGGCTGCCGCCATTGCCGGCGGGTGCGAATTTATCGTGTTGCCAGAAATTCCATACACCCGCGAAGAGCTGGTGGCAGAAATTAAAGCCGGTATTGCGAAAGGCAAAAAGCATGCGATTGTTGCCATCACTGAGCACATTTGTGACATCGACGATCTGGCGCGCTTTATTGAGACTGAAACCAAACGCGAAACGCGCGCCACGGTTCTGGGCCACATTCAACGTGGCGGCGCGCCTTGTGCCTATGACCGCATTCTGGCGTCCCGTATGGGTGCCTATTCCATCGAACTGCTCATGCAGGGCTACGGTGGCCGTTGCGTAGGTATTCAGAACGACAAGATGGTTCATCACGATATCATCGATGCGATTGAGAACATGAAGCGTCCGTTCAAACGTGACTGGATGGATACGGCGAAACAGCTTTACTGATTTTCTCAGCCTTAACGGGCATGCTTAACGGTATGCCCTTACGCCTTTCCTATATTCCCCAAAGTTATAACCGTTTATTTTTAATTCTTTTAGCTCTGAAAAAGTTTATGTCACGCTTGTCCCATAATGAACTGGGAGAGTGCGTAATGAATAAATGGGCCATTGGTATTAGCTTGTTACTGGCATCAGGCAGTGTTCTGGCGAAGGATATCCAGCTGTTAAACGTTTCTTACGATCCCACCCGTGAACTGTATGAGCAATACAACAAGGCCTTCAGTGCGCACTACAAACAGGAAACGGGCGATGACGTGGTGGTCCGCCAGTCGCATGGTGGTTCAGGCAAACAGGCGACATCCGTCATAAACGGCATTCGTGCTGACGTTGTGACGCTGGCGCTGCAGTCTGATATCGATGCCATTGCTGAACGTGGTCGTATTGATAAGAACTGGATTAAGCGTCTGCCGGATAATTCGGCACCCTATACTTCCACGATTGTGTTCCTGGTTCGTAAAGGCAATCCCAAAGGGATTCATGACTGGAACGATCTGATTAAACCCGGTGTTTCCGTCATCACGCCTAATCCCAAAACTTCAGGTGGTGCTCGCTGGAATTACCTGGCAGCCTGGGGCTGGGCGCTGGATCACAACAACGGCGATCAGGCAAAAGCACTGAGCTATGTGAAAGCCCTGTTTAAGAATGTCGAAGTCCAGGACTCCGGCGCGCGCGGCGCGACCAACACCTTTGTTGAGCGCGGCATCGGTGATGTTCTCATCGCCTGGGAAAATGAGGCGTACCTGGCCGTGAATAAGCTGGGCAAAGACAAATTTGAGATCGTGACCCCAAGCGAGTCTATTCTGGCAGAGCCAACGGTTTCCGTGGTGGATAAAGTGGTTGATGAAAAGGGAACTCGCCCCGTGGCTGAGGCCTATCTGAAGTATCTCTACTCGACCGAGGGACAGACGATTGCCGCCGAAAACTACTATCGTCCGCGCAATGCTGAGGTTGCGAAGAAGTTCGCCAGCACCTTTGCCCCTGTAAAACTGTTTACCGTGGACGACAAATTCGGGGGTTGGGCTAAAGCACAAAAAACCCATTTCGCGGACGGCGGCACCTATGACCAGGTCATGAAGCCGTAACGATTGACTGACACAATCTAAGCCAGCGGAAACGCTGGTTTTTTTATGCGTGACATTCCGGCGCTGTCAGGCGAGGATGCTGACTGATTCAGTATGGAGAGGGTAACTATGCAGGCAAATCGTCGGGCCTTCATCATCATTGCGTTTCTGCTGGTGCTTGTCGTGGCAGGAATGGGGATAGCTTCCCTTCATGTTAAAGGCAATGCCGATGCGCTTTGGCAGATCGTCAGCGAAAAGTGCGTACCCAATCAGCAGAATAACGGGCAGCCCGCGCCTTGCGAGCGAGTCGATCTGCAGCAGCGTTATACACTGCTCAAAGACCGTAACGGCCCCTTGCAATACCTGTTAATTCCCGTTGATAAGATAACCGGCATCGAAAGCCCGCGGTTGCTCAGCGCAGCCACACCCAATTTTTTCAGCTTTGCCTGGCAGGACAGAGGCGTAGTGGCGCAGAAACTCGGTTCGCCCATTAAAGACACTGTGCTGTCGCTGGCGATCAATTCCGAATACGGGCGTACCCAAAACCAGCTGCATATTCATATTTCCTGCTTACGGCCCGATGTCCGTCAGCAACTGGATGGACTGGCACCGACTCTCAATGCGCAGTGGAAGGATGTTACCTTTCTGAACCATCACTATATTGTGCGGGTGCTCAGTCAGGCGGAACTGGATCAACAGAGTGTCTTTATCCGGTTAGCGTCTGAAGTCCCGGATGCTAAGAATGCAATGGGGAAATACGGCATGGCACTGACCGGCTTATCAGATGGTCGTCTGGTGCTGATGGCGGTAGAGCGCAACTGGCTTTTGCTGAATAAGGGATCGGCAGAGGAGGTGCAGGATCACGACTGCGCCCTGCTACAACCCATAAAAAAAGCGGCCTGATGAGGCCGCTTATGCTGTGCTTAATCGCCGGTTAGCGTTGTTTAGCCGCCGCAGCGGCTTTAACGATCACGGCAAACGCATCGGCTTTCAGTGACGCGCCACCAACCAGTGCACCGTCGATGTCCGGCTGAGTAAACAGCTCGGCAGCATTTTTATCGTTAACTGAACCACCGTACTGAATAATCACTTGCTCAGCGATGGCAGCATCTTTTTTGGCAATATGGTCACGAATAAATTTGTGAACCGCCTGCGCCTGAGCAGGTGTGGCTGACTTCCCGGTACCGATCGCCCATACCGGCTCGTAAGCGATGACCGCGTCTTTAAATGCTTCAGCGCCTTGAGTGGTCAGCACGGCATCAAGCTGACGTGCACAGACTTCTTCCGTTTTGCCCGCTTCGTTTTCTGCTTCGGTTTCACCGATGCAAAGAACCGGCACCAGGCCCGTCGCTTTCAACACGGCATATTTTTTCGCAATGAACTCGTCACTCTCTTTATGATAAGTGCGACGTTCTGAGTGACCAATGATGATGTATTTCGCGCCGATATCTTTCAGCATTTCAGCGGACACTTCGCCGGTGAATGCGCCAGAGAGGTTCACATCAACGTTTTGAGCACCCAGTGCGATGTGGCTACCGGAGATGGCATGTTTCGCCTGATCAAGATAGAGCGCGGGCGGGGCGATAGCAACGCCACAACCCTCAACGCCCGACAGTTCTTTACGCAGACCGTCGATCAGTTCGGCTGTCATATGCTTGCTGCCATTCAACTTCCAGTTACCCATAACCAGTGGATGTCGCATTCTATCCTCCGCATAACGCGATACATGAAATGGCGCTGCCCCGGGGCAACGTTGTCTGCCAGACAGTATAGAGATCAAATAACGTCGTGGCTTTGCTTTTCGTCATTTTTGCCCCGACCATCAGGGAGCGGCGAGCGCAAGTTTTACCGGCTCAATAGCAAAGGTTAATCCTTTATCCCCGTTGTCGGAAACCACAAAACGCAGTGCACCTTCAACGTGCTCGTAGTATCGTGAGCCTTTGCCCGATTTAAACAGCGTTTCCAGCTTTTTACGTCCCTCTTCTGGCGTGAGTCCCGGCACAAAAAAACGTAACAGAGCGGTCATATAATCCATGGCTTTGGCCTGGGACGCACTCTGATCAGGGCCCGGTACCGGGAGCCAGGTGATCTGCAGCGTTTTAATTTTACCCGTGCCAGGCTCAAGCGCCGTGGAAGAGTAAAGCGTTTCGTTAATCTTGGTGGCTGCCCGCGTCAGATCGGTTTTTTCATCGCGGGAATCAATGGCGCGGTACTCCAGCAGCGGCAGTTGTGGATTCGCCAGATTATATTTTTCACGAAACTGGCCGATAGTCATATCCAGCGTGGGCGCACCCGTTAACAGGTAGGGCGCGGTAGGCATATGTTCTGCCTTGTCGAGGGGGGGCGGATCGGCAGCAAAAACCGGAACCGTTAGCGCAAGACTCAGCAACAGTACGCCTGGCAAATTCTTCATGTTGTCGGCCCTGACCAATAAACTCGATATCAAATTAGAACGGTTTTTACCTTCAAGGTCAAAAGCGTGCAGCGTAAAATTTTGTCTGGAGGAACGTGCATGATATTACAGCAATGGTTTTTCTCTTTTCGGGGCCGCATCGGGCGCCGGGATTTCTGGCTCTGGCAGGCGATCTGGTTATTGTTAACCAGCGTGCTGTTTTTTCTGGCCGGTAACGATCTGGTGGATACACAAATGGCCGCGTTTGGCATCGTGTGTTTATTGTGGCCCGCCAGCGCCATCCTGGTTAAGCGCCTGCACGATCGCGATCGCCGGGGTTATTGGGCGCTGTTACTGATTGCCGCCTGGCTGCTGATGGCGGGCAACTGGAGCATGACCGGCGATATCCTGCAGTGGGTGATCGGGCGCGTGCTGCCTTTTATCATTCTGGCAGGATTCATTCTGGACCTGGGCGTGTTTCGTGGCACCGCCGGCGATAACCGCTTTGGTGCCACGCCGGTGCCTTTACGTCTGAAACGTGCGAGTTACCAGTAGTTCTCACTGGTGATATGACCGGGCTTGCGCTTGAGGTGCTTGCGCATGCCACGTGTCTCTTTCAACAACTGCTGCGTGTCACGTACCATCTGCGGGTTGCCGCAGACCATCACGTGGCTGGTTTCTGCCTCTATAGGTAAACCGGCCGCCCGCTCCAGCTCGCCACTTTCGATTAATGCTGGCACACGACCGGTCAATGAGCCCATACTTTCTTCACGGCTGACGACCGTAATCACCTGCAGCTTGCCGTTGTAGATTTGCTGAAGTTGCTGCATGAGAGGCAAAAAGCTGAGGTCGGCTGCGTAACGCGCGGCATGCACTAACACGATGTTATCGAAGCGATCCAGACCGTCGCCCTGCTGCAAAATCGACAGATAAGGACCGACGGCCGTACCGGTTGCCAGCATCCATAAGGTCTGACAGTCCGGCACTTCATCCAGGATAAAAAAGCCCGCAGCATCTTTGGTAATCATGACCTGCTCACCGGGACGCAGCGCCTGAAGATGGGGGCTTAGCTTACCGTCAGGCACGGTGACTAAGTAGAACTCAAGCAGGTCGTCATTCGGTGCATTGACGTAAGAGTAGGCACGTTGCACGCGTTCGCCCTGGATCTCCAGCGCCAGCTTTGCATACTGGCCAGCGCTAAACGGAGCAATGGGTGCCTTAATCCGCAGGCTAAACAGCGCGTCGGTCCAGTTTTTCACTTCCTTTACTTGAGCATTGATCCACTCGGCCATGGTTACTCCTTCAGCGTTGAATCGTCAGGCGAATAAGCATCTTCTCTACTGCACTGGCAGATTACCAGTCTGTCAGGCTGCAAAGGCTCTAATCGACAAACTGTATTGTTAAGTTTACAACCTGGTAGCCATTATTGACGTGAATTGAACACTCACTTTTCATTAATGACTCGCTTTGTCATGAAATCCTGATATTTTCCTGCCACAACCCGTTTCAGCCGTTATTTGTGCTGCTTAAACGTTCATGTTCATACAGACCTTTTGTTCAATCATGATGAAAAAAATAGAAAATCGTCCGTTGCTGGTCATGCTCATTGCGCTGGTTGCAGTAGGGCAAATGGCGCAGACCATCTACGTGCCCGCCATGGCGGCGATGGCGGATGCGCTGCAGGTGCGTAATGGCATGATGCAGCATGTGATGGCGGCGTATTTAATCACCTATGGCGGATCGCAGCTGATCTACGGACCGCTGTCTGACAGCGTTGGACGTCGCCCGGTGATCCTGGCAGGAATGGCGATCTTTATGATCGGCTCGATCACCGCCATGATGGCCTCGTCGCTGGATATGCTGGTGCTCGGCAGTGCGATTCAGGGCGCGGGCACCGGCGTGGCTGGCGTAATGGCGCGTACTATGCCGCGCGACCTCTATAACGGTCATGCCTTACGTCAGGCGAACAGCTGGCTCAACATGGGCGTGCTCGCCAGCCCCTTAGTCGCACCAGTTATTGGCGCGCTGTTAACGCAGCTGTTTGGCTGGCATGCCTGTTTCGCTTTTCTGCTGGTGCTGTGTCTGATCGTGACGATTGCTATGGCGCGCTGGCTACCGGAAACGCGCCCCGTCACTACCGAAGTCACCCCGTTCTTTACGCGCTATATCCGGTTGTTACGCGATGCGAATTTCGTTCGCTATCTGCTGCTGTTAGTTGGCGCGCTGTCGGGCATTGCCGTATTTGAGGCCAGCTGTGGCGTACTTCTCGGTGGCGTGCTTGGCCTGAACAGTTTCACCGTGAGTATTTTGTTTATCTTGCCTATCCCGGCCGCCTTCTTTGGTGCCTGGTTCGCCGGGCGCGAGCAGCGTTCCTGGCACAGCCTGATGTGGTTTGGGGTAAACAGTTGCCTGCTGGCGGCGGTGCTCATGTGGGTACCGGCCTGGTTTGGCATCATGACTATCTGGACGCTGTTGGTACCGGCATCGCTGTTCTTCTTTGGTGCGGGTATGTTGTTTCCCCTGGCGACATCCGGCGCAATGGAACCTTATGCCTGGCTGGCAGGAAGCGCGGGCGCATTGATTGGTGGTCTGCAGAACCTGGGCTCCGGGCTGGTGGCTTCGCTGTCGGCGCTCATGCCACAGCGCGATCAGTTCAGCCTTGGCATGCTGATGTTTATTACTGCCCTGGTGATGTTGCTATGCTGGCTCCCGCTTTCACGGCAGCCAGCCGGCGAAAATCATGCGGTTACAGGATAAAGGGGTGCAGTGCGGGATCTTTGCGGTCAAGATAATGCACTGACTGGATGCGGCGAATCGTGCGCGATTTGCCGCGAATTAACAGGGTTTCGCTGGTGGCCATATTGCCCTGACGGGTAATGCCTTTCAGCAGGTCGCCGCTGGTGATGCCGGTGGCGGCAAAGATCACGTTATCGTTACGCGCCATCGCCTGGAGTGGCAGCACCTTGCCGGCTTCAATCCCCATGCCGGCACAACGCTTCAGCTCATATTCCCCAATCCGCCGGTTCTCTTCGCTGTCACCTTTTACATCATGCCGGGCCAGTAATCTGCCCTGCATATCCCCATCCAGCGCACGAATCACCGCAGCGGACACCACGCCTTCAGGCGCACCGCCAATGCCGTACATCACGTCAACTTCACTGTCGGGCATACAGGTAAGAATGGAGGCTGCCACGTCCCCATCCGGGAAAGCGAATATCCGTACGCCCAGTTGCTTAAGCTGTTGGATAACGGCGTCATGGCGCGGCTTTGCCAGAATGGACACGGTAAGCTGTGACAACGGCTTATTCATGGCGATGGCAATATTGCGCAGGTTGATCTCAAGCGGCAGATCCAGATTGATATGACCGCGCGCCGCCGGGCCGACGATAAGCTTCTCCATATACATGTCAGGCGCATGAAGAAAACTGCCTCTGTCACCGACAGCCATAACGGCAAGTGCATTCGCCTGTCCCATGGCCGTCATACGGGTGCCTTCAATAGGATCAACGGCAATATCCACCGCATCGCCCTGGCCGGTACCGACTTTTTCGCCGATGTAGAGCATCGGGGCTTCATCAATTTCCCCTTCGCCAATCACAATCTGGCCGTCGATCTGGATGGTATTTAAAACATGGCGCATGGCGTGGACGGCTGCACCGTCGGCTTCATTCTTGTCTCCGCGCCCTAACCATTTATAACCAGCCAGTGCAGCAGCTTCGGTTACGCGGGAAAATTCAATGGCAAGTTCTCGTTTCATTGCATGTACCTGACAAAAAACAGGCTGGCAGTTTAGCGGAGGGAGGAGGCGGGGAAAAGACCCGCGACGGTGGACGTCGCGGGCGTAGTGCGTATTACTCTTGTTCTTCCCACGCTTGCGCGCGAGCAACCGCTTTCTTCCAGCCAGCATAACGGAAGTTACGCTCTGTGGTTTCCAGTGTTGGACGGAATTCGCGCTCAATAACGGCTTTGGCACGGACTTCTTCCAGATCCTGCCAGAAGCCCACGGCCAGACCCGCCAGATACGCGGCACCCAGTGCAGTCACTTCACGCACCTCAGGACGCTCAACGCGTGTACCAAGAATGTCTGACTGGAACTGCATCAGGAAGTTGTTGGCAACCGCACCACCGTCCACACGCAGTGCCTGCAGGCGCGTGTTGGCATCATTCTGCATGGCTTCCAGGACGTCACGCGTTTGGTAAGCAATGGACTCCAGCGTTGCACGGATGATGTGGTTAGCATTGGCACCACGAGTCAGGCCGAACAGCGCGCCACGTGCATAGGGGTCCCAGTAAGGTGCGCCCAGGCCGGTGAAGGCGGGAACCATATACACACCGTTAGAATCTTTCACTTTCATTGCAAAGTATTCAGAGTCAGCGGAATCGCTGATCAGCTTCATCTCATCGCGAAGCCACTGAATGGACGCGCCACCGATAAAGACCGCGCCTTCCAGTGCGTAGTTGACTTCGCCACGCGGACCGCAGGCGATAGTCGTCAGCAGGCCATGCGTTGAGGTAACCGCTTCGGTACCGGTATTCATCAGCATAAAGCAACCGGTGCCGTAGGTGTTTTTCGCCATACCCGGCTGGACACACAACTGGCCGTAAAGCGCCGCCTGCTGGTCGCCTGCAATACCCGCGATAGGAATACGCGTACCGCCTTTACCACCGATGTTCGTCTGCCCGTAAACCTCAGACGAGGATTTCACTTCTGGCAGCATCTCACGCGGAATATCAAGGATCTCCAGCATGCGCTCATCCCACTCAAGCTTATGGATGTTGAACAGCATGGTACGTGAGGCGTTGGTGTAATCGGTGATATGGACGCGGCCCTGGGTCATCTTCCACACCAGCCAGGTGTCAACCGTACCAAACAGCAGCTCGCCACGTTTTGCACGATCACGCGCGCCTTCAACGTTATCCAGAATCCACTTAACTTTGGTGCCGGAGAAGTAAGGGTTAATCACCAGACCGGTGGTTTTCTGAATATACTCTTCCAGACCTTCTTTCTTCAGCTTATTACAGTAGTCAGCAGTACGCGGGTCCTGCCAGACGATGGCGTTGTAGACCGGCTTACCGGTTTCTTTATCCCAGACAATGGCGGTTTCACGTTGGTTCGTAATACCAATGGCCGCAATTTCATCAGAACGAATATCGGCATGGGCAAGGACTTCAACCAGTGTAGAACTCTGTGATGCCCAGATATCCATTGGGTCGTGCTCTACCCAGCCCGCTTTCGGATAGATTTGGGTAAATTCGCGTTGCGATACCGCCACAATGTTCGCGTCATGATCCAGCACAACAGCACGTGAACTGGTAGTGCCCTGATCGAGAGCGACGATGTATTTTTTATCGGTGGTAGTCATAAATTCATTCCTGATGATAAAAAGTGGAACTTACGCTTTACGTTCATGCGCGGACGCAATCGGTTTGTCACTGGTTGGTGTGGCGATCACCGCACCCGGTAAATGGCGGCCAATCAGGGCGCGATAACCAAAGGCACCCAGGCAAGCACCGACCAGTGGGCCAAAAATTGGCACAAGGAAATAAGGAATCTGATGACCGCCAGTGAAGGCAATGGTTCCCCAGCCAGCCAGCCACTCAAATACTTTCGGACCGAAGTCACGTGCCGGGTTAAGGGCAAAGCCGGTCAGGGGACCCATAGAGCCGCCAATAACGGCAACCAGAAGGCCAATCAACAGCGGTGCCATCGGGCCACGCGGTACGCCATTGCCATCATCGGTCAGGGCCATAATCACGGACATCAAGACAGCAGTGATCACCATCTCTACCAGGAAGGCCTGACCTACGCCAATCTGTGGATTAGGGTAGGTAGAAAAAATGCCCGCCAGGCTCAGGCTTTCAACTGAACCTCGTACCATGTTATGACTTTGTTCGAAATTGATAAACAAGCTGTAGTAAAGTCCGTAAACCAGCGCCGCGCCACAGAAGGCACCCGCAACCTGAGACAGGATATAAGGCAATACCTTACGACCTTCGAAATTCGCGAAAAGGCAGAGTGCGACAGTAACGGCGGGGTTGAGATGGGCACCTGACACACCTGCGCTGAGGTAAACCGCCATAGAAACGGCCAGCCCCCAGATGATACAGATTTCCCATTGGCCAAACGTGGCACCAGCCAGCTTAAGCGCGGCAACGCAACCCGCGCCAAAAAACAGGATCAAACCGGTACCCAGAAATTCGGCAATACACTGACCTTTGAGTGTGGTTGTAGTCTGACTCATGATAGTTGTTCCTGAAGCGAGGTTAAATTTTATCAGTTTTTGTTCTCATTCCTTGAGCCGCCCATCTTTAATGTAGGGCTGATGTTAATTTATCGTTAACGAGCATAAACGAGAAATAGCGAAATCGATTTTTGTGTGGTCTGTCAAAAAAATGCGCGTTTTCGCGTGTTTTGGTTTTCCTTAAGCGCCATTCAGGCCGTTTTCAGCAGCGTTATTCCGGCTTCGCTAAGCAAACGTACGGAAAAGGAACATTTTAGGGATAGGCTGAAAAATGTTACTGACGGCGGTCTGCAGGCCCGCGTTGCTGGACTTGCGTGATGAGGCTACATACAATCGGGACAACGTTGCTGGTAAACGCCTTTTGTGCGAAAGCTGGCATCATCAACGCCTTGCAGGATTTTAGGAGAGGTCAGAAAGATGTCATTTGAAGTGTTTGAGAAACTGGAAGCAAAAGTACAGCAGGCGATTGATACTATCACCTTGCTGCAGATGGAAATTGAAGAGCTGAAAGAGCAGAACAACAACCTGCGTAACGACGCGCAGAATGCTGCTGGCAACCATGAAGCACTGGTGCGCGAAAATCAGCATCTGAAAGAGGAGCAGCATGTCTGGCAAGAACGCCTGCGTGCGCTGTTGGGAAAAATGGAAGAGGTATAAGCCTCAACTAATGCGAAAAACGGGTGCTAAGCACCCGTTTTCGTTTGCCGACATTATTCTATGTCGAGCGGATCTTCCGATAAAATCATACCGGTATTGTCAGCATAGAGATGGTCGCCTGAGAAGAAGGTGACGCCACCAAAATTGACGCGCACATCGCTTTCGCCAATGCCTTCACCTGCGGCGCCTGCCGGAATAGCGGCGATAGCCTGAATGCCAATCTCCAGCTCTTCCAGCTCGTCCACCTGACGCACTGAACCGTAAACCACGATGCCTTCCCACTCGTTTTGCGTCGCCAGCCGGGCAAGTTGTGCGTCCACTAAGGCGCGGCGTACCGAACCACCGCCATCAATCAGCAACACGCGGCCCCGACCGTTTTCTTCCAACAGATCGTAAAGCAGACCGTTGTCTTCAAAACATTTCACTGTGGTTATCTGACCGCCGAATGAGGTCCGCCCACCGAAATTTGAAAAAAGCGGTTCAACAACATTCACGTCTTCGTGGTAGATGTCGCAGAGTTCAGAAGTATCGTATTTCATAAGGGTTTCGTCTGTTTGCCACAGGAGCGCTAAGTATATCGCTTTATGTCAATTGTTGGCAAAATCATCAGCTTTAAAAGACCTGTATTGCATCAAGCGCATGCAGAAAAAAGCCCAACCAAACGGGCTGGGCCTTGATATAACACATGGACAGGCGAGCGTTACAGAATAAAGCGGCTCAAATCTTCATCTGCCACCAGTTCATCCAGATGCTTGCCGACGTACTCTGCGTCGATGGTGACGGATTCGCCGCTACGATCGCTGGCGTCATAGGAGACGTCTTCCATCAAGCGTTCCAGCACGGTATGTAAACGACGTGCACCGATGTTTTCGGTGGTTTCGTTTACCTGCCATGCCGCTTCGGCGATACGGCGGATACCGTCATCCGTGAAATGGATACTCACGCCTTCGGTATTCATCAGTGCTTTGTACTGTACCGTAACCGAGGCATTAGGCTCGGTCAGGATGCGTTCGAAATCATTAACCGTCAACGCCTGGAGTTCAACACGGATCGGTAAACGACCTTGCAGCTCAGGAATCAAATCTGACGGGCTGGCAACCTGGAACGCACCCGACGCGATAAACAGGATATGGTCAGTTTTGACCATGCCGTGCTTGGTCGATACGGTACAGCCTTCCACTAGTGGCAAAAGATCGCGCTGTACACCTTCACGAGATACATCCGGGCCGCCCGCGTTTTGTCCGCCGCGCTTACAGATCTTGTCTATCTCATCGATGAAGACGATGCCGTGCTGTTCAACCGCGTCGATAGCATCCTGTTTCAGCTCTTCCGGGTTCACCAGCTTGGCGGCTTCTTCTTCAATCAGCAGCTTCAAGGCTTCTTTGATTTTCAGCTTACGCGGCTTCTGTTTCTGACCGCCCAGATTCTGGAACATCGACTGCAACTGGCTGGTCATTTCTTCCATTCCCGGCGGTGCCATGATTTCAACGCCAGGACCGGTTGCGGCTAAGTCGATCTCGATTTCTTTGTCGTCGAGTTGGCCTTCACGCAGCTTTTTACGGAAAGCCTGACGAGCAGAAGAGGGCTCGCTGGCTTGTTCGGCTTGTCCCCAGTTGTTTTTAGCCGGTGGAATCAGCACATCAAGGATGCGTTCTTCCGCCATTTCTTCTGCACGGTACTTGTTCTTTTCGATAGCCTGGCTGCGCACCATTTTGATGGCGGAGTCAGTCAGGTCACGAATAATAGAATCAACTTCTTTACCCACGTAACCCACTTCAGTGAATTTCGTGGCCTCAACCTTGATAAACGGCGCGTTGGCCAGCTTCGCCAGACGACGGGCGATTTCGGTTTTACCGACACCGGTCGGGCCGATCATCAGAATATTTTTGGGTGTCACTTCGTGACGGAGCTCTTCGTCCAGCTGCATACGGCGCCAGCGGTTACGCAGGGCAATAGCCACGGCGCGCTTGGCGCTGTCCTGGCCAATAATAAAGCGGTTCAGCTCGCTGACGATTTCGCGTGGAGTCATCTCAGACATGTTTAGATCCTTACGACTTGGACGTTAATTCTTCAAAATTAACGTTGTGGTTGGTGTAGATGCAAATATCGCCAGCGATATTCAGCGATTTCTCAACGATGTCGCGTGCGCCTAAGTCAGAGTTTTCTAACAGCGCACGTGCAGCTGCCTGGGCGAAGGGACCGCCAGAACCGATAGCAATAAGGTCGTTTTCAGGCTGAATGACGTCACCGTTACCACTGATAATCAGTGATGCCGATTCGTCGGCCACTGCCAGCAGGGCTTCCAGACGGCGCAACATTCTGTCGGTGCGCCAGTCTTTGGCCAGCTCAACGGCGGCTTTTACCAAATGGCCCTGATGCATTTCAAGTTTGCGTTCGAAGAGTTCAAACAGGGTAAAGGCATCTGCGGTGCCGCCAGCAAAGCCGGCAATTACTTTATCGTTGTAAAGACGACGCACTTTTTTGACGTTGCCTTTCATTACGGTATTACCGAGCGTAGCCTGGCCATCACCGCCAATCACTACCTGGCCGTTGCGTCGAACACTTACTATTGTTGTCACGGGCAGACCCCTTTTACTGTCGGAAAAAAGCTCCGCGCCCAAGGCGCGGAGGATCATGCAGACAGATATGGGGTAGGTTTGACGGGTTTCAACCCCCAACGGCGAGCGGAATGCAGCCGGAATGTCCTGAAGCGCGCAGACGTTTTAGCGTGCTGTCTGCACTGGCGCGGTCTTTGAAGGGCCCTACCACGACACGATTCCATCCACCGCCGGACGTCAGACGGCTTTCAAAACCTTCAAACGCCAGTGCAGCGCGCACCGATTCCGCCTGTTCTGTTCCCTTGAAAGAGCCACACTGCACCATCCAGCGCTGCGTAGTGGCTTTTTCGGCCGGTTTCGCTTTCGCGGTTTCCTGCGTTTTAGGCTGAGCGGCAGGTTCACGCGTGACAGGAGCAGGTTGTGTCTGTTGCACGTTCTGCGTGGGCTGTTGCTGACGCTGAGTATGCTGTTCCTGCAACGGCTGCTGATGCTGCTGCTGTACCTGTTGCTGGCGTTGTTGTTGCTGTTGTTGTACCTGCTGCTGGCGTTGCTGCTGCTGTTGTTGTATCTGCTGCTGACGCTGCTGCGACTGCAGTTGCTGCTGTTGAAGTTGCTGTTGTCGCTGGAGTTGCAGCGTTTGCTGACGTTGTGCAGGCGTCTGCTCGTTCCACGGCACTTCATTCAGTTGGGTGGGTTGCTGGCGCATATCCGCCTGCATTTGTTCAAGCAGCTGGCGTTGCTCATCGGTGAGCTGTGTATGTGACTGCACTTCGCCACCGGAGGTCGGTTCACTTGGCGTCGGTACAGTGACCTGGCGGTTTTCCAGCTCTTTTATGTACTTCCAGCGCTCTTCAGGCTTTGGCGGTAAGCCATTCCCGTTGGCTTTATGATCCGTAATAACCGGCACATCTTCTTTTTTATGATGCGCCAGGAACCATAAACCACCGGCAAAGGTCACTAATACAGCAACCGCCAGTACAATCATTATTTTAGAGGTGCCTGAACCGCTTTTTGTTTTTTTGCCACGGCTGGGGCTTTTTTTGCGACGCGTCCCTGTTGAACGCCCGCGGCCTACATAATCTTTTTGTGCCACTCTCGTCCTGATACCCTTGAAAATATGATGCCACGTAGGCGAATCCGTTATTACTGCACGCCCGGCAAGGAGCCCGCCATGTTACTTAAGGGCTGGAACTTTGACCAGCAATGATAGCCTTAAGAATCCCCTGAAAATAGCGGAACATTTTACTTATCACTCATCCTTTTTTGCCAATGTTGTGCTACCACGGACCACCAGTTCAGCATCCAGCAATGTCGAACCATTGTGAACGCCATGACCCTGTAATTCATTCAGTAACAGCCGTACGGCTTCACGACCAATTTCAAAACACGGTTGTTTCACCGTGGTGAGCGGTGGTTCGCAGTAGCGCGACAGTTCAATATCATCAAAACCCACTACCGACAGGTCTTCGGGCACGCGCAGGCCCATGCGTTTTGCCTGACTGATAGCGCCGATGGCCATGATATCGCTATGACAAAACAGGGCGCGCGGCGGTTGCGGTAAAGCCAGCAGCTGATTCATGGCGGCAACACCCGATTCAAAGGTGAAGTCGCCTCGGACGATATAAGTCGGTTCCACGCTGATCCCACTGCGGCGTAACGCCTGTACATAGCCCTGCAGGCGATACTGACAGAGCGCAACGTCTTCCGGGCCGGTCAGACAGGCAATACGTTTATGACCAAGCTGCAGCAGATGATTGACTGCTACAAACGAGGCCGTCAGGTTGTCGATATTGACTGTTGGCAATGACATTTCGGGCGCAAATTCAATCGCCATCACCATCGGTGGGAGATTGCGCTGTTCATCAGGACTCACATCGAAAGGTAACTGCGCGCCGAGCAGCACAATGCCGTCGATCTGACGAGTCAGCATCAGGTTTAAAAACGTCCATTCCTGCGGTTTTTGATGAGCACAGTCGCCGATAAGCACCAGATAGCCGGCCTTCGACGCGGCTATCTCGACGCCCCGAATAATTTCACTAAAAAAGGGATCGCAGATGTTGGGGACGATCAGCAGAATAGTTTGTGTGTCGTTGCGTCGGGCATTGCGGGTTACACTCTGAGCGGTATAACCGACGGCAGCGACGGCCTGTTCGACTTTCTGACGCGTCGCCGAAGAGACTTTTTCCGGATTCATTAGCGCACGCGACACGGTGGCGGTCGAGACGCCGGCTTTTTCTGCGACGTCTTTCATCGTGGCGGCGGCCGACGGTTGATTCTGATCCAACACATGCTCCTGATGCGTAATCGCGCATTCAACGTTCGTATCGTCTGATGTGAAAACAAGCCTGGCACTATTGTTATCGATTGGGCGGCAGGGCCGTTACTTAATTTGCATAAAAATTGTGACTTATGCGACGTATTTCGATCCCTCTCACAACCTCACCGGACTCAGCTTTCGGTCGGATCAACATCCAGCGTCCACTTTACCTTGCGCGATGCAGGTAACGTACTTATCAGCGGTAACGAACTGCTCAACAGCTGTTGCAGGCGTTTCCGGGACGGATGTTGTACCAGTAACTGCCAACGCCAGCGGCCACTTCGCTTGGGTTGCAGCGCAGGCAGCGGCCCCATGAACCACATTGACGCGTCCTTAAGCGGGCTGGATTCCAGCATATTGCGTAGCTGTTGCAGAAATTCTGCAGCCTGATGATTATCTAAATCTTCTGCACGGAACAGGGCATGATGCGTCCACGGTGGTAAAAACACCGACTGACGTTCCAGCAGGGTTTGTTGTGCGAAAGCGAAGTAACCCTTATGAAGCAGGGTTTGCAGAAGCGGGTGCTCAGGATGGTGAGTTTGCAGCAAGACCTCGCCCTGCTTACCGGCTCGCCCTGCGCGGCCGGCAACCTGAGTATAGAGCTGAGCGAAGCGTTCCGCGGCCCGGAAGTCAGCGGAAAACAGTGCACCATCCACGTCCAGCAGCGACACCAGGGTGACATCAGGAAAATGATGCCCTTTTGCCAGCATCTGCGTACCCACGAGAATACGCGCGCCGCCGCGATGCACATCGGCCAGGTGCTGTTCGAGCGCGCCTTTACGGCTGGTGGTATCACGATCGATACGCGAAACCGGCACGCCGGGGAATAATGTTCCCAATTGTTGCTCAAGCTGTTCCGTCCCGACGCCCACGGGGAGTAAATGGGTGGAACCACATTGTGGGCACTGATTGGGCAACGGCCGCTGGCTGTCGCAATGGTGGCAGCGCAGTTGGCGATGATGCTGATGCAGGGTGTAATAGCGATCGCAGCGTTGGCACTCAGCAATCCAGCCGCAATCGTGGCAGAGCAGCGCTGGTGAAAAACCACGGCGGTTAAGAAACAGCAAGACCTGGTTATCTGCTTTCAGGTGTTGACGCATTTTAGCGATCAAGGCAGGTGCGAGGCCACCGACCAGTTGTGCGCCTTTCAAATCGATAAGCTGCTGCAGAGCAGGTTTGGCATTACCGGCGCGTTTCATCAGGTCAAGCTGACGGTATTTCCCGTTACGAACGTTATGCAGCGTTTCCAGCGCCGGTGTGGCGGACCCCATGATAATAGGAATATTTTCTTCATGGGCGCGGAACACGGCCAGATCGCGTGCCTGATAGCGCCAGCCTTCCTGCTGTTTGTAAGAGCTGTCGTGCTCTTCATCAATAATGATCACGCCCGGACGTGCCATCGGTGTAAACAGGGCTGAACGTGTGCCAATGATGATGGCATTTTCGCCCCTGCGCGCCCGCAACCATACAGAAAGGCGCTCGCTGTCATTCAGGGCGGAATGCAGCACATCAACCGGGGCATCAAAACGCTCGCGGAAACGGGCAATCGTTTGTGGCGTCAACCCGATCTCCGGCACCAGCACCAACGCCTGCTTGCCTCTGGCCAGCACGTTTTCCAGTACGCTGAGATACACTTCGGTCTTACCTGAACCGGTAATCCCTGCCAGCAGCCAGGCAGCATAATGTTCATCTTCACTCCGCATCGCGCCGACCGCCGTCGCCTGATCGGTGTTCAGCCGAAGACGTTCACCTTTAACGGCAAAGCTGCTGCGCCAGTCATGCATCTGTGGCTGATGCTCATGCAGTTCACACAATCCTTTGGCGCGCAGTGCCTGCATGGCAGCATCGGTAAGGTCATGCTCACTCACTTCGTGGCGATAAAGCGGCTGCTGTCTGAGCGTTGCAAGCCCTTGCTGTTGTTTAGGCGCCCGCTTAAGGCTTTCCGGCGCGGTGGCGCGGCCCTGCTCGGTAATTTCCCAGCGCCATAAAGGATTATCCTGAGCGGGTTTACCTTGCCTCAGCAGTACCGGTATGGCATGGCTCAGTACCTCGCCGAGAGGCGAATGATAGTAGTTCGCGGCCCAGTGAAGAATCCGCCACAGTGAGGGCGGAAATAGCGATTCGCTGTCCAGTACGGCAATGACCTGCTTGAGCTGTGCTGCCGGCAGGTCGCTTTTGTCAGGTAACGCGACCACAATGCCGGTCATTTTTCGGTTGCCAAAAGGCACGATCACCCGACCACCGATGACTGGCTGCACGCCGTCAGGAGGCAAATAGTCAAACAGGCGAGGAAGGGGAACGGGCAGGGCAACCTGAACAACGGGCATAGCAATCTCTTTCCGGTTCATCTAGCAGGGCGGTTAGTGTACACGCTGGCACGCGCGGGGTGTATCTCAGGTGACATTTGCAGCATCAAACATTAGCCTGTATAATATGCCGCCTTCGGTAAGAAAGACCTTGCCGGAGTACACCATTAATGTTCAATCGCGTGTGGTGCTGCGCAGGTTCAAATCCTGGCGCGGAGAGCGACACGGCCTTATATGAGGTTTCCCATGAAACAAGGTATTCACCCAAAATACGAAGCAGTTACCATCAACTGTACTTGCGGCAACGTGATTCACACTCGCTCTACGCTGACTCACGAACTGAACCTGGACGTTTGTGGTAAGTGCCACCCGTTCTACACTGGTAAGCAGCGTGAAGTTGCCACTGGTGGCCGCGTTGACCGCTTCAACAAGCGTTTCAGCGTGCCAGGCACCAAAAAATAAGAAACGGCATTCGAACATCTGTTCGGCGGCAAGAAAAACCCAGCTCAGGCTGGGTTTTTTTATGTCTGAAAATCAGTATTCCCAGGTATCCGGGTCGATGCCCATGTCGCGCATGATTTTTTTCGCAGCTTCCGGTATTTCATCGTTACGTTCTTTACGAAGATCGACATCATTGGGTAACGGTTGCCCGGTAAAAGCATGCAAGAAGGCTTCGCACAGGAGTTCACTGTTCGTTGCGTGACGCAGGTTATTGACCTGACGACGTGTGCGTTCGTCAGTCAGAATTTTCAGCACGCTTAACGGAATTGACACCGTAATTTTTTTAACCTGTTCGCTCTTTTTGCCGTGCTCAGCGTACGGGCTGATATATTCGCCGTTCCATTCAGCCATGGGATACCTTAATCAATAAATGTTAAAAGTTACGAAATCAGCCGATTATGCCTGATTTTCTTCTACCTGACCCCTTCTCTGGCGGGTTTCTTCGTTCAACTTCTGCGACAAATGTGGTTGAACGCCAGGTATGGGCGCATAATTTTAGCGGTTATTGCGACGATGCTCAATCTATACGCAAAGACATTTGGATGTCCAGATGTATTGACGTCTAAAAGCAAGGTGATATCCTGTCGTCAGATTATTTCACACTTCAGGAACAGTTAGCCCTATGACGCGTAAACAGGCAACCATCGCAGTGCGCAGCGGTTTGAATGACGACGAGCAATACGGCTGCGTTGTCCCGCCCATCCACCTTTCCAGCACCTATAACTTTCATGACTTCAATGAACCTCGTGCCCATGATTATTCCCGGCGCGGTAACCCAACGCGCGATGTGGTGCAACGCGCGCTGGCAGAACTGGAAGGCGGAGCGGGGGCGGTACTCACCAATACCGGCATGTCGGCCATTCATCTGGTCACCACGGTGTTCCTGAAGCCAGGCGATCTGCTGGTTGCGCCACACGATTGCTATGGTGGCAGCTATCGTCTGTTCGACAGTCTGAGCAAACGCGGTGCCTACCGGGTGAAATTTGTCGATCAAGGCGATAAAGCCGCACTGCAGGCGGCGCTGGACGAGAAACCTAAACTGGTGCTGATTGAAAGTCCCAGCAATCCTTTGTTACGCGTCGTTGATATTGCCTCGATTTGCGAAGCTGCGCAGGCTGCGGGTGCCGTCAGCGTCGTGGATAACACCTTTATGAGCCCGGCCCTGCAAAATCCGCTGGCACTGGGTGCCGATCTGGTGATTCACTCCTGCACTAAATACTTAAATGGTCATTCCGATGTGGTGGCCGGTGCCGTTATTGCCAAAGATCCGCAGGTGGCGACCGATTTAGCCTGGTGGGCAAATAACATTGGCGTCACCGGTTCCGCCTTTGACAGCTATCTGCTGTTGCGCGGAATGCGCACCCTGGGGCCGCGTATGGCAGCCGCGCAGCGTAATGCGTTAGCCATTGTTGATTATCTCAAGCAACAGCCACTGGTGAAAAAGTTGTATCATCCGTCACTGCCGGAAAACGCGGGCCATGAATTCGCTGCGCGTCAGCAGCGCGGATTCGGTGCCATGCTCAGCTTTGAGCTGAAGGGTGACGAAGCCCGGTTGCGCCGTTTTCTTAAAGCACTTGAGTTGTTTACGCTGGCGGAATCGCTGGGTGGCGTTGAGAGCTTAATTTCACATACTGCGACCATGACGCATGCAGGCATGTCTGCAGAGGCCCGTGCCGCAGCAGGTATCTCTGAAACCTTGCTCCGTATTTCAGTAGGTATTGAAGACCACGACGATTTAATTGCCGATTTGGATAATGCATTCCGGATCGCAGCCGAGGATTGATCATGACGATTTCAGCAGGCGCAGGAACGCCAAACAACAGACAGCTCCACAAGTTTGGTGGCAGCAGCCTTGCAGATGCACGCTGCTATCAGCGTGTTGCCAGCATCATGGCGGATTACAGCCAGCCTGGCGATATGATGGTGGTATCGGCCGCAGGGTCGACGACCAATCAGCTGATTAGCTGGCTGAAACTGAGCCAAAGTGACCGCCTGTCCGCACATCAGGTGCAGCAGACATTACGTCGCTATCAGAGTGAGCTAATCAGTGCACTGTTGCCTGCTGAAATAGCCGAGCCGTTAATTACCGCCTTTATTCGCGATCTCGAAAAACTGGCCGCGCTACTGGATGGTGACATCACAGAAGCGGTGTATGCGGAAGTGGTTGGGCATGGTGAAATCTGGTCGGCACGTTTAATGTCAGCGGTGCTGAACCAGCAGGATCTCCATGCCTGCTGGCTGGACGCGCGCGATTTTCTGCGAGCGGAACGTGCCGCGCAGCCTCAGGTGGACGAAGGTAAATCCTGGCCATTGTTACAAACGCTGCTGGCCCAGCATCCGCATAAACGCATCGTGGTGACCGGTTTTATCAGCGGCAACGATGCCGGTGAAACGGTCCTGCTGGGGCGCAACGGGTCTGACTATTCAGCCACTCAGATTGGCGCGCTGGCGGGCGTGGGACGCGTCACTATCTGGAGTGATGTGGCGGGCGTTTACAGCGCCGATCCACGCAAAGTCTCTGATGCCTGTCTGCTGCCGCTGCTGCGTCTGGATGAAGCCAGTGAGCTGGCGCGCCTTGCCGCGCCAGTGCTGCACACCCGCACCTTACAACCGGTTTCGGGCAGTGATATTGATTTGCAACTGCGCTGTAGCTATCAGCCTGAGCAAGGCTCAACCCGCATCGAGCGCGTCCTTGCGTCCGGCACGGGTGCCCGCATTGTCACCAGTCACGACGATGTGTGCCTGGTTGAGATCCAGCTTCCCGGGCAGCACGATTTTGCTCTCTTCAAAAAAGAGATCGATCAACTCCTGACGCGCGCGCAGATGCGGCCGCTGGCGATGGGCATCCATCCTGACCGTCAATTGCTGCAACTTTGCTACACCTCTGAAGTGGTAAACAGTGCCTTTGCCCTGTTGCAGGATGCAGGCTTGCCCGGACATTTGCAGTTACGCGAGGGTTTAGCGTTGGTCGCCCTGGTCGGAGCTGGCGTTACCCGCAATCCGTTGCACACGCACCGTTTCTGGCAGCAGTTGAAAGATCAGCCAGTTGAATTCATCAGCCAGTCGCCGGAGCACATCAGCGTGGTTGCGGTGCTGCGCGTTGGCCCCACCCAGCATCTCATTCAGGGGCTGCACAGCTCGCTGTTTCGTGCGGAAAAACGCATTGGCCTGATGCTGTTCGGCAAGGGCAATATCGGTTCACGCTGGTTGGAGTTGTTTGCCCGTGAGCAGGAAACGTTGTCGGCACGCACCGGTTTTGAGTTTGTGCTGGCAGGTGTCGTGGACAGTCAACGCAGCCTGCTGAGCTATGACGGTCTGGATGCCAGCCGTGCACTGGCCTTCTTTGACGATGAAGCCGAAGCGCGCGATGAAGAATCGCTGTTTCTGTGGATGCGGGCCCATCCGTATGATGACCTGGTGGTGCTGGATGTGACGGCCAGTCAGCCGCTGGCTCTGCAGTACCTGGATTTTGCCAGCCATGGGTTTCATGTGATCAGCGCGAATAAGGTGGCGGGCGCATCGGATACGCAAACCTGGCGTGAGATTCGGGATGCCTTTGAAAAAACCGGTCGTCACTGGTTGTATAACGCCACCGTGGGAGCCGGGCTGCCGATAAACCATACGGTGCGCGATTTGCGTGAAAGCGGCGACACCATTCTGTCGATTAGCGGCATTTTCTCCGGCACCCTGTCCTGGCTGTTTTTACAGTTTGATGGCACGGTACCGTTCACCGAGCTGGTGGATCAGGCGTGGCAGCAGGGATTAACAGAGCCGGACCCGCGCGTCGATCTGTCGGGTCAGGACGTGATGCGTAAACTGGTTATTCTGGCCCGTGAGGCCGGGTATAACATCGAGCCGGATCAGGTGCGCGTCGAATCGCTGGTCCCACAGAATTGCGAAGGTGAATCAGTCGATCACTTTTTCGAGAATGCGGATGAGCTGAACGAACAGATGCTGCAACGGTTTGAAGCCGCGCAGGAAATGGGGCTGGTTCTGCGTTACGTGGCGCGGTTTGATGCCAACGGCAAAGCACGCGTGGGCGTCGAAGCGGTGCGCCTGGAGCATCCGCTGGCTGCATTACTGCCCTGCGATAATGTGTTTGCCATCGACAGCCGCTGGTACCGCGATAACCCGTTGGTGATTCGCGGGCCTGGTGCGGGCCGTGATGTCACTGCCGGCGCTATCCAGTCTGATATTAATCGCCTCGCACACCTGCTCTGACCCCACTTTTCTTCAGGCGCTTCGGCGCCTGCCCTGCAATGAATCCTCCTACATGAAGCCTTTTCACGTTGCGTGAAGATTTGTCACCTGCAGTGATGATTTATATGTTGACGCTAATGCGGGAATCGTTCATTTTGAATGTCTGGACGTCTAAACGTATAGATGTGTTCGGGTGAATAGTTAACCGATGTGGTCGGAGGTAGCAGGATGAGTTTCTTTCATGCCAATCAGCGCGAGGCACTCAATCAGAGCCTGGCAGAGCTAAATGGTCGGATTAATGTCTCTTTTGAGTTTTTTCCGCCGCGTACCAGCGAAATGGAAGAAACGCTGTGGAACTCCATTCATCGCCTGAGCAGCCTGAAACCCAAATTTGTCTCTGTGACCTATGGTGCGAACTCGGGTGAGCGCGACCGCACGCACAGCATTATCAAAGGCATTAAAGATCGTACCGGCCTGGAAGCGGCACCGCATCTGACCTGTGTTGATGCCAGCCGGGATGAGCTACGTGGTATTGCTCAGGATTACTGGAACAACGGCATTCGCCATATTGTCGCGCTGCGTGGTGATCTGCCTCCGGGCAGCGGCAAGCCGGACATGTATGGCTCCGATCTGGTGTCTCTGCTCAAAGACGTGGGGGAGTTTGATATATCCGTTGCAGCCTACCCGGAAGTCCATCCGGAAGCGAAGAGTGCACAGGCCGACCTGATCAACCTGAAACGCAAAATCGATGCTGGCGCTAACCGTGCCATCACCCAGTTCTTTTTTGATGTTGAAAGCTACCTGCGTTTCCGTGACCGCTGCGTTTCCACTGGTATTGATGTTGAGATCGTGCCGGGCATTCTGCCCGTCTCTAACTTCAAACAATTGCAGCGCTTCGCCACCATGACTAACGTGCGTGTGCCGGGCTGGATGAATGCGATGTTTGCAGGGCTGGATGACGATCCTGAAACGCGCAAAATGGTGGGGGCGAATATCGCCATGGACATGGTGAAAATTCTGTCACGCGAAGGCGTAAAAGATTTCCATTTCTATACTCTGAACCGGGCAGAAATGAGCTATGCCATATGTCATACGTTAGGTGTGCGTCCTACACTGGCGGCCTGATAGTGGCAGACGCATACAAAACGACGCGGGTGCGTCGGTTTAGAAAGGCAGCAACAGAGAGATAAACCGCATTAAGGTATGAATAAAAGACGGGCAGAACCGATGGCCGCCCGCGTTTTATGCATAGTGTCTCCCACCGCGAGTGCCGTGCATTAAAAATGCGTCCAGCCCTCATCAGTCAATGGCTGATTCGATTTTGGCAATGTTGGTGTTTTACTCGTTTGCGGGACATGAACTCGCTTCTGATCGTAGTTGAGGCGGAAAACAGAAACCGCCTGCAACAGCTGTTTGGCCTGTTCCCTGAGGCTGTTAGCGGCCGATGCGGACTCTTCAACCAGTGCGGCGTTCTGCTGCGTCGTACTGTCCATCTCGGTTACGGCAATGCCTACTTGTTCCACACCTCTGGCCTGCTCAGCGCTGGCAGATGTAATTTCTTCTACGGTGTCACTGAGATGCCCAACGGCAGTCACAATGCTCTGCATCGTTGCGGAGGCATTGGCAACCAGCTCATCGCCCTGTCCTACACTGCGAGCATTAGCCTCAATTAACTGACGAATCTCGCCAGCTGCGGTGCTGCTACGTTGAGCCAGCGTCCGGACTTCGCTTGCCACCACGGCAAAGCCCTTGCCATGCTCACCTGCTCGCGCAGCTTCAACCGCAGCGTTTAAGGCAAGAATATTGGTTTGAAAAGCGATACTGTCAATAACCGTGGTAATTTCAGCGATTTTTCCCGAGCTGTCTTTGATTGTTCGCATCGTGCCAGTGATAGCTTCTGTCGCTTCGTTGCCTTTGTGCGCGACATTACGGACGTTAGTCGCAAGCTGGCTTGCCTGTTGCGCGTTGCTGGCATTGTTTTTCACCGTCATTCCCAGCTCCGTCATCGTGGCGGCGGTCTGTTCCAGCGCGCTGGCCTGTTCTTCTGTTCGCTGCGAAAGATCGGCATTGCCCTGGGCTATCTGGTTACTGGCAGAGGCAACGCTCTCCGCATTGGATCTGACCAGACTGACGGTTTGAACCAGTGCATCCTGCATATCACGTATCGCCGACAGCAGCTTGCCTGTCTCATCGTTGTGAGTCACCAGTACGGGCTCACTAAGGTCACCGCGTGCCACGCGCTGTGCGGCAACCAGCGCCATATTAATCGGCCGTGTAATGCTGCGGGTGATGAGCCAGGCGGATAACCCGGCCAGTACCAGAGCAATCGCACCGGCACCCGTCAGTAACCTCAGCGCGTCGGTCCTGTCTTCATGGGACGTTTGTTCAGCAACGCGCATCCGCGTTTCCTGATGCTGTTTTAACGCCTGCAACGACGCCATATATTCATTCTGAATCGTGTCTCCAGAGTCCGACAGCAGCTTCTCCGCTTGCTCTTTTTTACCCTGTTGGGCAAGCGCGACAACCTTGTCCATAAAAGGCTGATAAAGCGCAGCGTGGGACTGCAGCTGTGTAAAAAGTTGTCTGCCGGAGGCTGAAGCGACTTCTTTATCAAGCCGTTGAATAAGACTGTTGGCTTTGTTCCTTTGTGACTGATAGCTGGCGATGGTCTTTTCTACCTGCGCGGGATCATCCTGCTGGAGCACCGCAATGCGCGCAAGACGGCTCATGTCCTGTGTATAAAAGCCCAGTAAAGCAGAGGCCGAGGCTTTTGAGTACAACCCTCCGGCGATCTCGCTGTTTGCATCTCCCAGCGAACTTGTTTTCGTAATGCCAATCAGGACCATGAAGATGACGAGCATGCCCATGAAGCCAAATGCTGCCACGAGCCTTATACCTATTCTGATGTTATTCATAATTTTTTCCTGATATTAATCGCCAGCATGGAGAAGCTACGACACCTGTTCAGCCCTCAACAGAGAGGGCTGTAAAGAATGTTTTGGTATTTATTCATCGAACGGGTGTTTTTTAACCCGTAGAAAGAGTAACGACCTCAAAGCAGGAAGGTTTATATTTGAGTTGTAATTAAATTGTAATAATTGCTGAGTTAAAATCTCAGGTAAGAACGTTCTGTTGATACTGAAAGGTGGCCTGGGCTTCGCGGGGCATATCAGAGAAGTAAGGTGAACACGAACGTAAGAGTAACCTGCAGTGTGGTTTGCCCGTTTAAGGCCATCGTAAAAAAGGGCGGTCACGCAGCAACCGCAACCGCCCTGGCGGGTTTTTAGCCCGTATTACGCATACCCGCCGCGACGCCGGCAATGGTCACCATTAACGCCTGCTCGACGCGGGCATCGGGCTCATCGCCGCGCGCTTCCTGCGCACGTGAACGGTGTAGCAGCTCAGCCTGCAGCACGTTGAGGGGATCGGTATACACGTTGCGCAGGGCAATGGATTCGGCAATCCACGGCTGATCCGCCATCAGGTGGGAATCGTTAGCGATGGTGAGTACCGCTTTAATATCCGCATCTAACTGTTCACGTAGCTGTTTACCCAGCGGCCACAGCGATTTATCCACCAGGCGCTGGTCGTAATATTCCGCCAGCCACAGGTCGGCTTTGGAGAACACCATTTCCAGCATACCGAGACGGGTGGAGAAAAACGGCCAGTCGCGGCACATCGCTTCCAGCTGATCCTGATGACCTGCCAGCATTGCCTGCTGCAGTGCAGCACCCGCACCCAGCCATGCCGGGAGCATCAGACGGTTTTGTGTCCAGGCGAAGATCCACGGGATGGCGCGCAGAGATTCCACACCGCCGGTAGGGCGGCGTTTGGCCGGGCGTGAACCCAGTGGCAGCTTGCCCAGTTCCTGCTCTGGCGTCGCTGAACGGAAGTAGGGCACGAAGTCGGGATTTTCGCGCACATAGCCCCGGTACATGGCACAGGAATCGGCGGAAAGCTGATTCATAATGCTACGCCACTCCGGTTTAGGTTCCGGTGGTGGCATCAGGTTAGCTTCCAGTATCGCACCGGTATAGAGCGACAGGCTGGCGATGGTCACTTCCGGCAGGCCGTACTTAAAGCGAATCATTTCGCCCTGCTCGGTAACGCGCAGGCCGCCTTTCAGGCTGCCTGGCGGTTGAGACAGCAGCGCAGCATGTGCCGGCGCGCCACCGCGACCAATAGTGCCGCCACGTCCGTGGAACAGCGTCAGGGAAACCCCGGCTTTCTCACAGGTTTTAATCAGCGCGTCCTGCGCCTGGTACTGTGCCCAACTGGCGGCCATCACCCCGGCATCTTTTGCTGAGTCTGAATAGCCAATCATGACCATCTGTTTGCCCTGGATAAAACCGCGATACCAGTCAATGTTAAGCAGCTTGCTCATCACGTCATTGGCATTATTCAGGTCATCAAGCGTTTCGAACAGCGGGGCGACCGGCATAGCAAAAGGAATGCCGGCTTCTTTCAGTAACAGATGCACTGCCAGCACGTCTGACGGCGTTTTGGCCATCGAAATCACATAGGCAGCGATAGAACCCTGCGGTGCTTCGGCGACGACTTTGCAGGTTTCCAGCACTTCGCGAGTTTCATCACTGGGTTCCCAGCTACGCGGCAGCAACGGGCGTTTAGAGTTCAGCTCACGGATAAGAAATGCCTGCTTGTCGGCTTCTGACCAGCTTTCATAATCTCCCAGCCCCAGATAGCGGGTAATTTCCGCAATCGCTTCGGTATGACGGGTGCTTTCCTGACGAACGTCCATACGGACCAGCGGCACACCAAAGCATTTCACCCGGCGCAGCGTATCCAGCAGCTGACCGTTGGCAATGATGCTCATGCCACACTGCTGCAGGGACTGATAGATCGCGTACAGTGGCTCCCAAAGCTGAGCGTTAGAAACCAGTAAGTCAGCAGGGCGCGGTAAACGTTCGCCTTTGAGGCGGCGCTCCAGGTAAGCCTGTGTGGTCATCAACTGGCTACGCAGACGCTTTAAAATCACCCGATATGGTTCCAGTGCTTCAGGATCGCCACTGAGATCGGCCACTTCCTGACTGCATTCAGACATCGACAGTTCTGAAATTAAGACGCCAATGTCACGCAGGAACAGGTCAGTGGCTTTCCAGCGGCTGAGCTGCATCACATGGCGGGTAATGGATGCGGTAACATTTGGGTTGCCGTCACGGTCACCGCCCATCCAGGAGGTGAACTGCACTGGCACGAAATCCACCGGCAGCTTAATGCCAAATGTCTCTTCGACCTGCTCATTCAGCTCACGTAAAAACGCAGGTACGCCTTCCCACAGGCTGTTTTCAACCACGGCAAAGCCCCATTTGGCTTCATCCACGGGCGTTGGGCGATATTTACGGATCTCATCCGTATGCCAGGCCTGAGCAACCAACTGGCGCAGGCGGCGCATAATCTGGTTACGTTCGTAATCAGAAATATCGCTGTGGTCGAGTTGTTCAAGACAGCTGTTTACCTCACCCAGTTTATGAATCAGCGTACGACGGGTGATTTCGGTAGGATGGGCGGTCAGCACCAACTCCAGTGACAGTGATTCAATCGCGGCGTGAATGGCACTTTCACTGAGATTGTTTTGTTTGAGCGTTTCAAAGGTCTTTTTCAACAGTTCGGGATGGTTTGCGCCGTCGCCGCTGCGGGAAATGGTTTGATACTGCTCCGCCACGTTAGTGAGGTTAAGGAACTGACTGAATGCACGTGCCACGGGCAATAACTCGTCGTTTGACAGGTTTTGCAGTGTGTTCAGCAACTCCTTACGATGAGTGTCATTGCCTGCACGGGATGATTTAGAGAGCTTACGGATGGTTTCCACCTGGTCCAGGATATTCTCTCCCAGCGCATCCTTGATCGTATCCCCGAGCAGTTTGCCGAGCATACTGACATTACTTCGCATTGCGGAATATTGTTCGTTCATGTGACCCTGACACCCTTATCGTCTTGATAAACCTCTATACCCGGCCTTTTCAGGCAGCACAAAAGCCAGCAACGTTGTCCTCTCGGCTCTGACCGAGGTTCTTCAGTTGCTGCCTGTCGCAAGCTGAATAAAGTGGGATGATTGCCCTGCGGGTATAACATCGTCTTTTATCTAGCCACGTAATCTTCCGTTCGTCAATTGACTTAAAGTGAAGGAAACGTGCAGCTAACTGCCGGAAATTCATGGAATTTGATGGGGGAGAAGTGGGATAAGTTATTCTTATTATTAAATCCCGCAGAATGGCGGGGCATTTTGCTGTTAATTCAGTGAAATGCCCCGATTGATGACAATTAGTGACAGAAATGCTGCACAACCTGGCTTATCAGTGCGCGTGTTGGCTTAATAAATGCGGTATCGATAAATTCATCTGGCTGATGGGCCTGATTGATCGAACCCGGGCCCAGCACCAGCGTCGGACAGAGTTGCTGAATAAAAGGCGCTTCGGTGCAGTAATTGACCACTTCCGTCTGGATACCCAGCAGTGTTTCGACGACCTTGACCAGTTTATGGTCAGCAGGGCACTCGTAGCCGGGGATCGGTGGATGCAGCTCTTCAATGGTAATCCGTCCCGGCCAGCGTTCGCTAACGGGAGCCAGTGCCTCATTTAACAGGCCCTCGAGATCGCTCAGGGTCAGTCCCGGTAGCGGTCGGATATCCATATGCAACTCGCAGCAGGCACAAATACGGTTTGCCGCATCGCCGCCGTGAATATGACCAAAGTTCATGGTTGGGTAGGGGATCGCAAAGCCATCGTGGTGATAACGTGATTTGAGCGTATTACGCAACTGCATAAGTTCGGTGATCGACTCATGCATCAGCTCAATGGCATTGACGCCGCGTCCGGGATCGCTCGAATGGCCTGATTGCCCCTGAATACGAATCGCATTAGAAATGTGGCCTTTGTGCGCCCGTACCGGCTTCAGCGAGGTCGGCTCACCAATGATGGCGCAGTCGGGACGGAGCTGTGTGGATTCTGCAAAGTATTTTGCGCCCGCCATCGTCGTTTCTTCATCTGCGGTCGCCAAAATATAGAGCGGCTTACTCAGGGTTGTCACATCCACATCACGGAGTGTGTCCAGAATAAACGCAAAGAAGCCTTTCATATCGGCGGTGCCCAGACCGTACAGCTTATTGTCGTGCTCGGTCAGGGTAAAAGGATCGCGGGTCCAGCGACCATCATCAAACGGAACCGTATCGGTATGTCCGGCAAGCAGCAGGCCGCCCGCACCGCTTCCCGTACGGGCCAGCATATTAAATTTATGACGCGTTCCCGGTACGGGCTGCACGTCCACAGTAAAACCCAGGTCGCGGAACCAGCCCGCCAGTAAATTGATTAAAGTTTCATTGCTCTGATCGAGCGCGGCATCGGTTGCGCTGATTGACGGCGTTGCGATCAACTGGCGGTATAGTTCGATAAAAGGCGGTAATTTTGTCTTCACTGTTGACGGTCCTTGAGTTAGGATGTATCAATATTCATGCATTAATAGTGAATAAAAATACATTAACGTCGTGTGCATGTGAACCTTAAATCGCTGCAAACGACATCGTGGGCAACGGGGCAAGGCCGCGACCCGGAACGTGTGACTGTAATAAAGGTATACAGCCTGATGTTGAATACGCTGATCGTTGGTGCCAGTGGTTATGCTGGCGTAGAGCTTGCCACCTTCCTTAATCGCCATCCACATATCAACATAACCGCTTTGGCGGTGTCTGCGCAAAGTCCCGATGCGGGTAAGCGCCTGTCTGATCTTCATCCACAGCTGAAAGGCGTGGTGGATTTGCCACTGCAGCCGTTGAGCAATGCCGCCGAATGGGCAGACAAAGTGGATGTGGTGTTTCTGGCGACCGCCCACGAAGTCAGTCACGATCTGGCCCCTGAATTTCTCAAAGCTGGCTGTGTGGTGTTCGATCTGTCAGGCGCGTTTCGCGTCAACGATGGCGACTTTTACACGCAGTTTTATGGCTTCACTCACCAGCATGGTGACTGGCTGGATAAAGCCGTTTACGGACTTGCAGAGTTCCAGCAGGAAAAAATCAAAGAAGCCCAACTGGTGGCCGTGCCGGGCTGCTACCCAACCGCCTCCCAGCTGGCGCTGAAGCCCGTGTTAGATGCGGGTTTGCTGAATGACGCGCAGTGGCCGGTGATTAACGCCACCAGCGGCGTGAGTGGTGCGGGACGTAAAGCCAACATCGGCACCAGCTTCTGCGAAGTCAGCCTGCAACCTTACGGTATTTTTAATCATCGTCATTATCCTGAAATTGTGGCGCACCTGGGCACACCGGTGATTTTTACGCCGCATTTGGGCAGTTTCCCGCGTGGGATTCTGGCGACGGTCACCTGCCGTTTGAAGGCTGGTGTAAGCCGTGATGATGTGGCTGAAGCTTTTCACAATGCCTACCACGATAAGCCGCTGGTACGCGTTTACGAACAGGGCGTGCCGGCACTGAAGGCAGTGGTCGGACTGCCGTACTGCGATATCGGTTTTGCCGTTCAGGGCGAACATCTGATTGTCGTGGCTGCAGAAGATAACCTGCTCAAAGGGGCGGCCTCCCAGGCGGTGCAGTGCCTTAATATTCGTTTCGGTTTCCCTGAAACGCAGTCACTGATTTAACGGACGAGTAAACCATGACCAATCCATTGATTATCAAGCTGGGCGGCGTGCTGTTAGACAGCGAAGAAGCGCTGGCCCGTTTATTTGACGCGTTGCTGGCCTATCGCTCAGCGCATCAGCGCCCACTGATCGTCGTTCACGGCGGCGGCTGCCTGGTTGATGAACTGATGAAAAAACTGGCGCTGCCAGTGCAAAAAAAGAACGGCTTACGCGTGACGCCTGCCGACCAGATTGACATCATTACCGGTGCGCTGGCGGGTACGGCAAACAAAACCCTGCTGGCATGGGCAAAAAAATATGGCATTCATGCGGTTGGCCTTTGCCTGGGTGATGCGGGCCTGGTGAATGTGACGCAGCTGGATGAAGCGCTGGGCCATGTCGGTCATGCCACACCGGGTAATCCTGCGTTGGTCAACACGCTGCTGGCTGCGGGATATATGCCTGTGGTCAGCTCAATCGGCATCACCGATGACGGCCAGTTAATGAACGTCAATGCCGATCAGGCCGCAACGGCGCTGGCATCTACGCTGGGTGCTGATTTAGTCTTGTTATCGGATGTCAGTGGCATTCTTGACGGTAAAGGCCAGCGCATTGAAGAAATGACCGCTGACAAAGCAGAGCAGCTGATTGCGCAGGGCATCATTACCGATGGCATGATTGTGAAAGTGAACGCCGCGCTGGATGCTGCGCGCACACTGGGCCGCCCGGTCGATATCGCCAGTTGGCGTCATGCCGAGCAACTGCCTGACCTTTTCAACGGTGTGTCCATTGGCACCCGGATTCTCGCTTAACGACTCAGATTCAAGGATTACGAAATGCAAACGCAAAACATCAAAAAAATCGTTCTGGCTTACTCTGGTGGTCTGGATACTTCCGCCATTATTCCATGGCTGAAAGAAAACTATGGCGGCTGTGAAGTGGTCGCGTTTGTGGCTGATATCGGTCAGGAACGTAGCGATCTGGAAGGCGTTGAGAAGAAAGCGCTGCAGTCGGGTGCATCAGAATGTCACGTTGTTGATCTGCGTGAAGAGTTTATCAGCGAGTACGTTTATCCGGTGCTGCAGACCGGTGCGCTGTATGAAGGAACTTACCTGCTGGGCACCTCAATGGCGCGTCCTATCATTGCTAAAGCGCAGGTTGAGCTGGCGCTGAAAGTGGGTGCGGACGCCCTGTGCCACGGTGCGACCGGTAAAGGCAATGACCAGGTCCGTTTTGAAACCACCTATACCGCACTGGCTCCCCAGCTGAAAGTCGTTGCGCCATGGCGTGAGTGGAACCTGCGTTCACGTGAAGCGCTGCTGGATTATCTGAAAGAGCGCAATATCCCTACCACCGCCTCGCTGGAAAAAATCTACAGCCGTGATGAAAATGCCTGGCATATTTCTACCGAAGGTGGCGTGCTGGAAAGCCCGTCTAATGCACCAAACAAAGATTGCTGGGTCTGGACCGTTGATCCACTGGAAGCCCCCGATCAGCCAGAAGACGTGACCGTGACCGTTGAAAAAGGCCGCGTAGTCGCGGTGAACGGCGAGAAACTGAGTCCGTTCCAGTGCCTGGAAAAACTGAACGTGCTGGGCGCTAAACACGGTGTGGGTCGTATTGATATCGTTGAGAACCGTCTGGTGGGCATTAAATCACGCGGCTGTTACGAAACCCCGGGCGGCACCATTATGGTTAACGCGCTGCGTGCGGTTGAACAGCTGGTTCTGGATCGTGACAGCTTTAAATGGCGTGAGCAACTGGGCCATGAAATGTCGTATGTGGTTTACGATGGTCGCTGGTTTGCACCGCTGCGTAAGTCTATTCAGGCGGCGGCAGAGTCGTTGGCAGAAGAGGTGAACGGCGAAGTGGTACTGCAACTCTACAAAGGCCAGGCTACCGCGACCCAGAAACGTTCAGCCAACAGCCTGTATTCTGAAGAGTTCGCGACCTTCGGCGAAGATGAAGTGTACGATCATCGTCATGCAGGCGGCTTTATCCGTCTGTTCTCGCTCTCTTCACGCATCCGCGCACTGAACGAGCAGAAGAAGTAATAAGCAGGCGAGGATCGCCTCGCCTCTCGGTATGACATCAGGGGCGGCTATTATGCCGCCCCTGGTTTAACGACTTGAAGGAGATTCACATGGCACTTTGGGGTGGACGCTTTACCCAGGCAGCAGATCAACGTTTCAAACAGTTCAACGACTCGCTGCGCTTTGATTATCGCCTGGCTGAGCAGGACATCATTGGCTCTGTGGCCTGGTCCAAAGCGCTGGTGACCGTCAACGTACTGACCCGTGATGAGCAGCAGCAGCTGGAAGCGGCGCTCAACGCGTTACTGGAAGAAGTACGTGCTAATCCTGAGCAAATTCTGCAAAGCGATGCCGAAGATATTCACAGCTGGGTTGAAGGCCAGTTGATCGATAAAGTCGGCGCGTTAGGCAAAAAACTGCATACCGGTCGGAGTCGTAATGACCAGGTGGCGACTGACCTGAAACTGTGGTGTAAAGAGCAGGTTGCCGCGTTATTGGGCGCTACGCGTGAACTGCAGCAGGCGCTGGTGGCCACCGCGGAAGTGAACCAGGATGCGGTGATGCCGGGCTATACGCATCTGCAGCGTGCGCAGCCGGTGACCTTTGCTCACTGGTGCCTCGCCTATGTTGAAATGCTGGCGCGCGATGAAAGCCGTTTGCAGGATACGCTAAAGCGCCTTGACGTCAGTCCGCTGGGTTGTGGCGCGCTGGCCGGAACCGCTTATGATATTGACCGTGAGCAGTTAGCTGGCTGGTTAGGCTTTGCCTCTGCCACCCGTAACAGCCTGGATACGGTGTCCGATCGCGACCATGTTCTGGAGCTGCTCTCTGATGCGTCAATCGGTATGGTACATCTGTCGCGCTTTGCGGAAGACATGATTTTCTTCAACACGGGCGAAGCTGGCTTTATCGAACTCGCGGATAAAGTCACCTCAGGTTCATCCCTGATGCCACAGAAGAAAAATCCCGATGCGCTGGAGCTGATCCGCGGCAAGTGTGGTCGTGTTCAGGGCGCATTAACCGGCATGATGATGACGCTGAAAGGTCTGCCACTTGCCTACAACAAAGACATGCAGGAAGACAAAGAAGGGCTCTTTGATGCGCTTGATACCTGGCTGGACTGCCTGCATATGTCGGTACTGGTCCTCGATGGCCTGCAGGTAAAACGTCCACGCTGCAAGGAAGCGGCAGAGCAGGGCTATGCCAACTCAACCGAACTGGCTGATTACCTGGTTGCCAAAGGCGTGCCTTTCCGTGAAGCGCACCATATTGTGGGTGAAACGGTCGTTGAGGCAATTAAGCAGGGCGTAGCACTGGAAGCACTGACGCTGGCGCAGTTGAAGCAGTTCAGCACTGCGATTGAAGACGATGTTTATCCTGTTCTGGCCCTGAAATCCTGTCTGGATAAGCGTAATGCGCAGGGTGGCGTTTCGCCCGAACAGGTTGCCCGTGCTATTGCAGAAGCCAAAACGCGTTTAGCGTAAACGGCAGGCAAAAAAAGAGCGGGCATCAAATGCCCGCCAACCTCTAGCTTCAAAAACTACTTTTATTTTAGGCACATCATCAGAACAGCGGCGCTCCCGGCCGATGCTCAGATTCGTTACGTTCACCCTCTGCCTGTTATATGAAAGCCAGATAAGGCTTTCTGTCTTTTTGCGTTTTGCAGAAGGTTTCACGCGCGTTGAAAACAGGGATAAGCACTGCCTTCAACGTTCAGAAATACATTTCCCTGGGTGGCCATGATTCTGAATTTGATGCGGGCATTATTCCCATCCGCTCTTGATAGGGCCAATCGTTGGTTGCTATTCTATCTATCGCCACGAGCTATCGTGGAATGGAGGGTAATAATGAATATCCGTGATCTTGAATATCTGGTTTCGCTTGCTGAACATCGTCATTTCCGACGTGCTGCGGATGCCTGCCATGTCAGTCAGCCCACGTTGAGCGGACAGATCCGTAAATTAGAAGACGAATTAGGTGTCATGCTGCTGGAACGCACCAGCCGCAAAGTGCTGTTTACTCAGGCTGGCCTGTTGCTGGTCGACCAGGCACGTACCGTTCTGCGTGAAGTCAAAGTGCTGAAAGAGATGGCCAGTCAGCAAGGTGAAGCGATGTCAGGGCCACTGCATATTGGGCTTATCCCCACGACCGGTCCTTATTTGCTCCCGCAAATCATTCCTATGCTGCATCAGACCTTTCCAAAGCTGGAAATGTATCTGCATGAAGCGCAAACGCAGCAGCTGCTGGCTCAACTCGACAGCGGTAAACTGGATTGCGCGATTCTGGCGCTGGTCAAAGAGAGCGAAGCCTTTATTGAAGTTCCGCTGTTTGATGAGCCGATGAAGCTGGCGGTCTATGAGGATCATCCATGGCGTGATCGTGACCGCGTACCGATGTCCGATCTGGCCGGCGAAAAACTGCTGATGCTGGAAGACGGTCACTGCCTGCGCGATCAGGCGATGGGCTTTTGCTTTGAAGCGGGCGCGGACGAAGATACGCATTTCCGTGCCACCAGTCTGGAAACATTGCGCAATATGGTCGCGGCGGGAAGCGGGATTACGCTACTGCCAGCATTAGCCGTGCCCCAGCAGCGCATTCGCGACGGTGTTTGTTACCTGCCGTGTTACAAGCCAGTACCACAACGTACTATCGCGCTGGTGTACCGTCCCGGTTCACCCCTGCGCAGTCGTTATGAACAACTGGCAGAGGCAATCCGAACGCACATGCAAGGCTATTTCGACACGACGTTAAAACAGGCGGTTTAAGCCGTTTAATGCAGCAACGCGGTAGGCTTCGGCCATAGTCGGATAGTTAAAGGTGGTATTCACAAAGTACTCAATTGTGTTGCCACCATTTTTTTGTTCCATAATCGCCTGGCCGATGTGAATGATCTCCGCCGCACGTTCCCCAAAGCAGTGAATCCCTAAGATTTCTTTGGTGTCGCGATGGAACAGAATCTTCAGGCTGCCCACATTCATCCCGACGATTTGCGCACGCGCCAGATGCTTGAACTGTGCCCGACCGACTTCGTAGGGGACTTTCATCGCGGTCAACTGCTGCTCGGTTTTACCTACAGAGCTGATTTCCGGAATGGTATAAATACCGGTCGGGATGTCTTCTATCAGATGCGCCGAGGCTTCACCTTTCATGATCGCCTGCGCGGCAATACGGCCCTGATCGTAAGCGGCTGACGCCAGGCTTGGATAACCAATCACGTCGCCCACTGCATAGATGTGCGGCTGTGCTGTCTGGTACATGCTGTTCACTTTCAGCAGGCCACGTCCGTCCGCTTCCAGACCGACATTTTCCAGCGACAGTGAGTCGGTATTACCGGTACGACCGTTCGCGTAAAGCAGGCAGTCCGCTTTCACTTTCTTGCCCGATTTAAGGTGCATGATCACGCCGTCATCAACGCCTTCAATCTTCTCAAACTCTTCGTTGTGACGAATCACCACACCGCTGTTCCAGAAGTGATAAGACAGCGAATCGGACATCTCCTGATCAAGAAACGCCAGCAACCGGTCACGGGTGTTAATCAGATCAACTTTGACATTGAGCCCACGGAAAATTGACGCATATTCGCAGCCAATCACGCCAGCGCCATAAATAATGACGTGGCCGGGTTCATGATGCAGGTTGAGAATCGAATCGGAGTCGTAAATGCGTGGATGCGTAAAGTCGACGTCATGGGGATGATAAGGGCGTGAACCGCAGGCAATAATAAATTTCTCGGCGGTCAGTTTTTCGCGTGTCCCGTCGTGATGTTCCACCTCAACAGTATTGGCATCAACAAAGTGGGCATCGCCCTGAAAAAGTTCACAGCGGTTGCGCTCATAAAAGCCCTGACGCATCGCCGTTTGCTGGCTGATCACGCTTTCTGTGTGATTGAGGATATCGGCAAAGGATGAGCGAAGCAGTCGGGTATGGTCGCTGTAGAGGGGATTCTGGTTGAATTCGATGATGCGGCTAACGGCGTGACGGAGGGCTTTTGAGGGAATGGTTCCCCAGTGAGTACAGCCGCCGCCAATGTTGTGATAGCGTTCGATAACCGCGATGCGTGCGCCTTGCTTGACCAGTCCCATCGCCGCACCTTCGCCGCCCGGTCCTGAGCCAATCACTATGACATCGTAATCGTAAGACTTTTGCATACCGATACGTCCTATTATTTATACATTTTTACAACGAGATTCTAACATCTCGCCGCGCACTTCTAAATTCTAACAGCGATTTTCATCACGTTTTGCCTTTCAGTGGTGTTTAACAAGCCGTCACAAAGTTTGCCCGACTGTACGCTGAATATTTTGTTATAGTGCTGTTTCAGAACCTCACAAGGCAGACAGAATGGGCGTCAGAGCGCAACAAAAAGAACGTACACGGCGTACACTCATCGAAGCCGCTTTCAGCCAGCTCAGCGCCGAACGCAGTTTTGCCAGCCTGAGTTTACGTGAGGTCGCCCGTGAAGCCGGTATCGCACCCACCTCTTTTTATCGGCATTTTAAAGATGTTGATGAGCTGGGTCTGACGATGGTCGACGAAAGTGGGCTGATGTTGCGCCAGCTGATGCGCCAGGCGCGCCAGCGTATCGCCAAAGGCGGCAGCATCATTAAAACCTCCATCGCGACGTTCATGGAGTTCATTGAGAATAACCCTAACGCGTTTCGTCTGCTGCTGCGTGAGCGTTCCGGAACCTCTGCTGCCTTTCGCGCGGCCGTGGCACGTGAAATTCAACATTTTATTGCTGAACTGGCTGATTATCTTGAGGTCGAAAATCGCATGCCGCGCAGTTTTACCGAAGCGCAGGCTGAAGCGATGGTCACTATCGTTTTCAGCGCGGGTGCCGAAGCGGTGGACATCGATATTGAACAGCGACGTAAGCTGGAAGATCGTTTGGTACTGCAGTTACGTATGATCGCCAAAGGCGCTTATTACTGGTATCGCCGGGAGCAAGAACGTCTGGCGGTAACCCTGGATAAACCTGAAGAGTTATGAATAAGGACCCCGACATGACCCACCCAAGCTCCCGTGATAAAGGCACGATGTTGCTGGCTTTTATTACCGGCCTTGCTATGAACGGCTCGTTCTCCGTGCTGTTTAGTGCTTTTGTCCCTTTTTCTATTTTCCCACTGATTGCGCTGGGGCTGTCGGCCTGGTGCCTGCATCAGCGCTATCTGAACAAAAGCATGCCGGATGGCGTACCAGGCCTGGCAGCCGCTTTTTTCCTGCTGGGCATTCTGGTGTATAGCGCGCTGGTCAGGGCTGAATACCCTGAAATCGGTTCTAATTTTATCCCGACCATCCTGATGGTCGGGCTGGTGTTCTGGATTGCCCTGCGTTACAAGCGCAACCGCAATCGGTAATAACGAAAACGGGAACCATCAGGTTCCCGTTTTTTTACGCTTTACGCGTCAGCAGCACGCCGCATTCCATATGATGGGTGTACGGGAACTGGTCGAACAGCGCCAGTCGTGTCACATCATGCGTTTGCGCCAGCACCAGCAGATTGTCACACAGGGTTTGCGGATTGCAGGAAATGTAGAGGATGGCGGGGTAAGCCTGCACCATCTTAACGGTTTCGTCATCCAGCCCACTGCGCGGCGGATCGACAAAGATCGTCTCGCAGTCATAGCTGTTCAGGTCGATCCCTTCCAGCCGGTTGAAGCGGCGCACCCCGTTCATCGCCTGCGTAAACTCTTCGGCCGCCATTCGAATAATCTGGACGTTATCAATCTGGTTCGCCGCAATATTATATTGTGCTGAAGCCACAGAAGGTTTGGCGATTTCCGTTGCCAGGACGCGACGAAAATTTCTGGCCAGCGCCAGCGAGAAGTTGCCATTCCCACAGTAGAGCTCCAGTAAATCCCCACGAGAACCCGTGGTGACGTCCAGTGCCCATTCCAGCATTTGAATGTTCATGGCGGCGTTGGGTTGAGTAAAGCTGTTTTCTACCTGACGATAAATCATCTCTTTACCGGCCACCGGCAAACGCTCATCCACATAATCCCGATCGAGACAGATTTTGGTCTTGGTCGCGCGGCCAATCAGCTGGACATCTATACCTTCAGCCCGTAATTGATCGCGTAATGTGCTGGCGGCCTGCTGCCACTCATCATCCAGCTTGCGATGGTAGAGCAGGGAAATCACGATTTGATCACTCATCGTGGACAGATAGTCGATCTGAAACAGCTTGTGGCGCAGCAGACGGTTATCCCGCATGGCCGCCATCATCTTTGGCATCACCAGGTTGATCAATTCACTGGCAGCAGGAAACTGATCGACGCGTATGCGCTGCTTAGTCTCCTGATCGAAGATAATGTGGTAGAGGTCATCGCCATCGTGCCAGATACGGAATTCTGCACGCATGCGGTAGTGACTGACGGGTGAACGAAACACCTCCACGGCGGGCGCAGCGTACGGCGTCATCATCGTTTCTAACCGACTGACTTTTTCCGCCAGCTGCGCGTCATACTGTTCAACAGGGAGATGTTCGGGTGTCATGTTTAATCCTGGTTAAGAGCTTACTTGCCGGGCGATTGTAGGCATTCACCTGCCGATGTCCAGTCTTGTGCGCTGGCGCAGAGATACGATGTGTGGAGGTCTGGACTTGCCCATGCGCTCTTCGTAGACTGCTGGCACCGGCCTCAGCCTTGAGTTAATAGGGAATCCAGTGTGAATCTGGAGCTGACGCGCAGCGGTAAGGAATGTCAGGGTGATTGCAATTGCAGACACTGTCCTGCGGGATGGGAAGTCATCACCTGCTATGGTTCCCAGCCCGAAGACCTGCCGGTGTGACGTCGCCACTCGTACAGTCATCGCGTGCTATCGATTGTATGCCTGCGGCATCCTTTTTCTTTTGGATGCGATAAAAATGAGTAAAACAAAAGCCTCGCTGTTTGCCTTCAGCGCAACGGCGATTTCCCTCTGGGCGCAAAACGGTGTTGCGCAGGGAAGTGATGACACGCAAATCGTGACCGCCAACCGTTTTCAACAAGCGGTTTCGTCGGTGCTGGCGTCTACCTCAGTGGTGACACGGGATGAGATTGAACTGTGGCAAGCGAAAAACCTTGTCGAGGTCCTTCGTCGCCTGCCAGGCGTTGATATCGCGCAAAGTGGCGGTATTGGGCAGAGCGCTTCAATGTATGTGCGCGGCTCCGAAGCCCGCCAGACATTGATTCTGGTTGATGGCGTCCCTTTTGCTAAGCCTGGTATTACAGGGGTGGCAGACTTCAATCAGATTCCGGTCTCCATTATCCAGCGCGTGGAGTTTATTCGTGGGCCACGATCGTCAGTATACGGAGCGGATGCCATTGGCGGTGTGGTTAACGTCATTACCCAAAATCCAGAGAATCATAATGAACTTTCAGCAGGGATGGGTTCGAAGGGATACCAGGAGTACAGCGGAAGCGTAAACCAGAATGTGACCGATCAAACTCGTCTTACCGTCGCAGGGTCTTACCAGGCGACAAATGGCTATAATATTCAGCCAGATTCGACATCGCCAACTGATCGCGATCGTGATGGCTGGCGCAACAAAGCTTTCTGGGCAGGTGTTGAGCACACGTTTAATGGCCTGTTTTCCGGCTTCTTTCGGGGTTATGGTTACGCTGCGAATGCTGACTACGATGCCGGTTTTCCAGGCGGAACGGATGAGCAGCAAATTTATAACCATTCCTTCGATACCGGCTTGCGCTTCAATAAAGGTGATTATTCATCACAGCTGGTGGCCAGTGACCAAAAGTACAAAATTTATAACTATGTCGGTGCTGACGGACGTTACGCAGATTCTAATACGCTGGATGATATGGAGCAGCGTAACCTGCAGTGGGGGAACGCTTTCGCGATAGGTTATGGCACGGTAAGTGCTGGCCTGGACTGGCAGCGTCAAACGTTGAGTTCGGTCGGGCAGCTTTTTTCTGGTCAACCCAGAGATACGGACAGCTATAAGCAAGATAACACCGGCGCTTATCTGACGACGCAGCAGCAGTTGGGCACGGTTACCCTTGAAGGCGCTTTACGGGGAGACGATAACCAGGATTATGGTCGTCATGGTACGTGGCAAACGGCGGCGGGATGGGAATTTGTACCAGGCTACAAGGCTTCGCTCTCCTACGGTACAGGCTTCCAGGCACCCACTCTGGGTCAGCTGTATGGCCAAAAACATTTTGGCATTAGCGCTAATCCCGATCTCCAGCCAGAGAAGTCAAAGCAGTGGGAAGCCGCGCTTGAAGGGTTAAGCGGACCGGTTAACTGGCGCGTTGCGGCTTATCGTAATAGCGTCACGGACTTGATTGACTATGCTTCAGATCCGGTGACATTCCAGGGCGGCTATTTCAATCAAAAAGCGGTCACGCTAAAAGGTATCGAAGCAACGGCTGACTTCGATACTGGCTTCCTGCACCATCAAATAACCTTAGGCTACCTTGATGCCCGGCGGGATGCCGATGACGAAGTCCTGGCTCGCCGTGCTCGCCAACAGATGAAATATCAGTTAGGCATCACGGTTTATGAAGCTGATATTGATGTCATTTACCAGTATTTTGGCAAGCGTTATGACAATAACACCAGCCAGTACGCAAGCGAGCAACGTCGTTTACCGAGTTACAGCACAGTTGATCTCGCGGTATCGTATCCGGTCACATCACATCTGACCGTTCGTGGTAGAATCGCCAACCTGTTCGATAAAGATTACGAGACAGCGTATGGCTATCAGACTCCAGGAAGAGAGTATTACCTCAACGGAAGCTACAGCTTCTGACCTGCGTCCTACTGTGCTGGTGTTTGACTCCGGCGTAGGGGGGCTTTCTGTCTATGATGAGGTTCGGCAGTTACTGCCGAACCTGCATTATCTTTATGCGTTCGATAATGCCGGTTTTCCTTATGGAGAAAAAACCGAGACCTTTATTGTCGAACGTGTGGTCGCGATTGTTGATGCCATTACTCGCCGGCATCCCATTTCCCTGGTCATTATCGCCTGTAATACCGCCAGCACCGTAACCTTGCCCGCATTACGTGAGCGCTTTGCCTTCCCGGTCGTTGGTGTTGTTCCGGCTATTAAACCTGCAGCACGTCTTACGCGTAATGGTGTGGTGGGGCTGCTTGCAACCCGCGCGACGGTTCGGCGTTCGTACACGCATGAACTGGTGTCGCAGTTTGCCAGCACCTGCAAGATTGAAATGCTGGGTTCAGCCGAACTGGTTGAGCTTGCCGAGGCCAAGCTCCATGGTAATGATGTGTCGCTGGATGAAGTCAGGCGCATCGTGCAACCCTGGTTACGCATGGCCGAGCCGCCGGACACGGTGGTATTAGGATGCACGCACTTTCCTTTACTGCGCGATGAGCTGCAGCACATCCTGCCGGAAGGCACGCGTTTAATTGATTCCGGGGCAGCCATTGCCAGACGTACGGCCTGGTTACTGGAAAATGAAGCACCTGAAGTCCGATCGTCACAGCAAAACGTGGCGTTTTGTACCGAGCTTGATGGTGAGGCCGTACAATTATCACCGGTTTTGCAGCGTTATGGCTTCCCATTGCTTGAAAAACTGGCGCTTTAGCGGCTTTTCGCTGAAAAAAACAGCACTCGGAAAATTAATTGAAATTAGCCCTTGTCAGCCGAAAAGAACTCCCTATAATGCGCCTCCACTGACACGGCACAACGGAATACGAAGCGCCGGGTTAAGTAGGGTTCAGAACGATTCGAACCGGTCAGTTAAGCAAAAATAAGTGCTTGACTGATAAAGCGGAAAGCGTAATATATGCAGCCCGCGCCACAGAGAAGTGTGGCACTGCTCTTTAACAATTTATCAGACAATCTGTGTGGGCACTCGCAGGATTGATATCAGCGTCTCCGGACGTAAAAAATATCAAGTCTCACGAGTGAACACATAATGAAATTCATTATGACGTTTTACAGATGAGCACCGCTGAACTGGTTTCAGCAAATCAAACTTAAATTGAAGAGTTTGATCATGGCTCAGATTGAACGCTGGCGGCAGGCCTAACACATGCAAGTCGGACGGTAGCACAGAGAGCTTGCTCTCGGGTGACGAGTGGCGGACGGGTGAGTAATGTCTGGGGATCTGCCCGATAGAGGGGGATAACCACTGGAAACGGTGGCTAATACCGCATGACGTCGCAAGACCAAAGAGGGGGACCTTCGGGCCTCTCACTATCGGATGAACCCAGATGGGATTAGCTAGTAGGCGGGGTAACGGCCCACCTAGGCGACGATCCCTAGCTGGTCTGAGAGGATGACCAGCCACACTGGAACTGAGACACGGTCCAGACTCCTACGGGAGGCAGCAGTGGGGAATATTGCACAATGGGCGCAAGCCTGATGCAGCCATGCCGCGTGTATGAAGAAGGCCTTCGGGTTGTAAAGTACTTTCAGCGGGGAGGAAGGCATTGTGGTTAATAACCGCAGTGATTGACGTTACCCGCAGAAGAAGCACCGGCTAACTCCGTGCCAGCAGCCGCGGTAATACGGAGGGTGCAAGCGTTAATCGGAATTACTGGGCGTAAAGCGCACGCAGGCGGTCTGTTAAGTCAGATGTGAAATCCCCGGGCTTAACCTGGGAACTGCATTTGAAACTGGCAGGCTTGAGTCTCGTAGAGGGGGGTAGAATTCCAGGTGTAGCGGTGAAATGCGTAGAGATCTGGAGGAATACCGGTGGCGAAGGCGGCCCCCTGGACGAAGACTGACGCTCAGGTGCGAAAGCGTGGGGAGCAAACAGGATTAGATACCCTGGTAGTCCACGCCGTAAACGATGTCGACTTGGAGGTTGTTCCCTTGAGGAGTGGCTTCCGGAGCTAACGCGTTAAGTCGACCGCCTGGGGAGTACGGCCGCAAGGTTAAAACTCAAATGAATTGACGGGGGCCCGCACAAGCGGTGGAGCATGTGGTTTAATTCGATGCAACGCGAAGAACCTTACCTACTCTTGACATCCACGGAATTCGGCAGAGATGCCTTAGTGCCTTCGGGAACCGTGAGACAGGTGCTGCATGGCTGTCGTCAGCTCGTGTTGTGAAATGTTGGGTTAAGTCCCGCAACGAGCGCAACCCTTATCCTTTGTTGCCAGCGATTCGGTCGGGAACTCAAAGGAGACTGCCGGTGATAAACCGGAGGAAGGTGGGGATGACGTCAAGTCATCATGGCCCTTACGAGTAGGGCTACACACGTGCTACAATGGCGCATACAAAGAGAAGCGACCTCGCGAGAGCAAGCGGACCTCACAAAGTGCGTCGTAGTCCGGATCGGAGTCTGCAACTCGACTCCGTGAAGTCGGAATCGCTAGTAATCGTGGATCAGAATGCCACGGTGAATACGTTCCCGGGCCTTGTACACACCGCCCGTCACACCATGGGAGTGGGTTGCAAAAGAAGTAGGTAGCTTAACCTCCGGGAGGGCGCTTACCACTTTGTGATTCATGACTGGGGTGAAGTCGTAACAAGGTAACCGTAGGGGAACCTGCGGTTGGATCACCTCCTTACCTGAAGATACCTTCCCGCGAAGTGCTCACACAGATTGTCTGATAGAAAGTTAAAGAAGCAAGACGGCTGCGAAGTCGAGACACGTCCGTGTCCCCTTCGTCTAGCGGTTAGGACTCCGCCCTTTCACGGCGGCAACAGGGGTTCGAATCCCCTAGGGGACGCCACTTGCTTGGTGACAGGTGAAAGGTGTTGCCCACATATCTTAAAGATGACTTACGAGTCGTGTTTAAGATATTGCTCTTTAACAATCCGGAACAAGCTGAAAATTTGAAACGACGCATTGTCGTGTTCCTCCGTAATAAGGAACACAGGACAACGCGTTCGAGTCTCTCAAAAGCTCATGACACGCAGCGTAAAACGCCTGTGGGTTGTGAGGTTAAGCGACTAAGCGTACACGGTGGATGCCCTGGCAGTCAGAGGCGATGAAGGGCGTGCTAATCTGCGATAAGCGCCGGTAAGGTGATATGAACCGCAATAACCGGCGATACCCGAATGGGGAAACCCAGTGTGACTCGTCACACTATCATGCAGTGAATACATAGCTGCATGAGGCGAACCGGGGGAACTGAAACATCTAAGTACCCCGAGGAAAAGAAATCAACCGAGATTCCCCCAGTAGCGGCGAGCGAACGGGGAGGAGCCCAGAACCATCATCAGCTTGTGCATCAGTGGAAGCGTCTGGAAAGTCGCAGGGTACAGGGTGATACTCCCGTACACAAAGGTGCACAGGCTGTGAGTTCGATGAGTAAGGCGGGACACGTGGTATCCTGTCTGAATATGGGGGGACCATCCTCCAAGGCTAAATACTCCTGACTGACCGATAGTGAACCAGTACCGTGAGGGAAAGGCGAAAAGAACCCCGGCGAGGGGAGTGAAACAGAACCTGAAACCGTGTACGTACAAGCAGTGGGAGCCTTCTTTATGGGGGTGACTGCGTACCTTTTGTATAATGGGTCAGCGACTTATATTCTGTAGCAAGGTTAACCGTATAGGGGAGCCGCAGGGAAACCGAGTCTTAACTGGGCGTTAAGTTGCAGGGTATAGACCCGAAACCCGGTGATCTAGCCATGGGCAGGTTGAAGGTTGGGTAACACTAACTGGAGGACCGAACCGACTAATGTTGAAAAATTAGCGGATGACCTGTGGCTGGGGGTGAAAGGCCAATCAAACCGGGAGATAGCTGGTTCTCCCCGAAAGCTATTTAGGTAGCGCCTCGTGAACTCATCTCCGGGGGTAGAGCACTGTTTCGGCTAGGGGGCCATCCCGGCTTACCAACCCGATGCAAACTGCGAATACCGGAGAATGTTATCACGGGAGACACACGGCGGGTGCTAACGTCCGTCGTGAAGAGGGAAACAACCCAGACCGCCAGCTAAGGTCCCAAAGTCATGGTTAAGTGGGAAACGATGTGGGAAGGCACAGACAGCCAGGATGTTGGCTTAGAAGCAGCCATCATTTAAAGAAAGCGTAATAGCTCACTGGTCGAGTCGGCCTGCGCGGAAGATGTAACGGGGCTAAACCATGCACCGAAGCTGCGGCAGCGACACTATGTGTTGTTGGGTAGGGGAGCGTTCTGTAAGCCGTTGAAGGTGTGCTGTGAGGCATGCTGGAGGTATCAGAAGTGCGAATGCTGACATAAGTAACGATAAACAAGGTGAAAAACCTTGTCGCCGGAAGACCAAGGGTTCCTGTTCAACGTTAATCGGAGCAGGGTGAGTCGACCCCTAAGGCGAGGCCGAAAGGCGTAGTCGATGGGAAACAGGTTAATATTCCTGTACTTGGTGTTACTGCGAAGGGGGGACGGAGAAGGCTATATCAGCCGGGCGACGGTTGTCCCGGTTTAAGCGTGTAGGTGTGTGTTCCAGGCAAATCCGGTTCACTTTACACTGAGGCGTGACGACGAGGCACTACGGTGCTGAAGTGATAAATGCCCTGCTTCCAGGAAAAGCCTCTAAGCATCAGGTAACACAAAATCGTACCCCAAACCGACACAGGTGGTCAGGTAGAGAATACCAAGGCGCTTGAGAGAACTCGGGTGAAGGAACTAGGCAAAATGGTGCCGTAACTTCGGGAGAAGGCACGCTGGCGCGTAGGTGAAGGGACCTGCTCCCCGAGCCGAAGCCAGTCGAAGATACCAGCTGGCTGCAACTGTTTATTAAAAACACAGCACTGTGCAAACACGAAAGTGGACGTATACGGTGTGACGCCTGCCCGGTGCCGGAAGGTTAATTGATGGGGTTAAGCGCAAGCTGAAGCTCTTGATCGAAGCCCCGGTAAACGGCGGCCGTAACTATAACGGTCCTAAGGTAGCGAAATTCCTTGTCGGGTAAGTTCCGACCTGCACGAATGGCGTAATGATGGCCAGGCTGTCTCCACCCGAGACTCAGTGAAATTGAAATCGCTGTGAAGATGCAGTGTACCCGCGGCAAGACGGAAAGACCCCGTGAACCTTTACTACAGCTTGACACTGAACACTGAGCCTTGATGTGTAGGATAGGTGGGAGGCTTTGAAGCGTGGACGCCAGTCTGCGTGGAGCCAACCTTGAAATACCACCCTTTAATGTTTGATGTTCTAACGTAGGCCCGTGATCCGGGCTGCGGACAGTGTCTGGTGGGTAGTTTGACTGGGGCGGTCTCCTCCTAAAGAGTAACGGAGGAGCACGAAGGTTGGCTAATCCTGGTCGGACATCAGGAGGTTAGTGCAATGGCATAAGCCAGCTTGACTGCGAGAGTGACGGCTCGAGCAGGTGCGAAAGCAGGTCATAGTGATCCGGTGGTTCTGAATGGAAGGGCCATCGCTCAACGGATAAAAGGTACTCCGGGGATAACAGGCTGATACCGCCCAAGAGTTCATATCGACGGCGGTGTTTGGCACCTCGATGTCGGCTCATCACATCCTGGGGCTGAAGTAGGTCCCAAGGGTACGGCTGTTCGCCGTTTAAAGTGGTACGCGAGCTGGGTTTAGAACGTCGTGAGACAGTTCGGTCCCTATCTGCCGTGGGCGCTGGAGAATTGAGGGGGGTTGCTCCTAGTACGAGAGGACCGGAGTGAACGCACCGCTGGTGTCCGGGTTGTCACGCCAGTGGCACTGCCCGGTAGCTAAGTGCGGAAAAGATAAGTGCTGAAAGCATCTAAGCACGAAACTTGCCCCGAGATGAGTTCTCCCTGACCCTTTAAGGGTCCTGAAGGGACGTTGAAGACGACGACGTTGATAGGCCGGGTGTGTAAGCGCAGCGATGCGTTGAGCTTACCGGTACTAATGACCCGTGAGGCTTAACCTTACAACGCCAGAGGCGTTTTGGTTGAGAGACGATTAAATTTTCAGCATTGTTTACCGGAAAAGAATTTGCGGAAACGACAGATTTTGCGGCATGAGAAGGCGCAGAGCGATGACGTCAGCGGGAGCATACTGAAGTATGTGACCGTTGCGGCAGAGCGAATGCAACGCGTTCATGGCGTAAAAGAGTCGTTTCGTGCACAAAGAATTTGCCTGGCGGCTGTAGCGCGGTGGTCCCACCTGACCCCATGCCGAACTCAGAAGTGAAACGCCGTAGCGCCGATGGTAGTGTGGGGTCTCCCCATGCGAGAGTAGGGAACTGCCAGGCATCAAATTGAAAACCTGCACGTTACTTCGGGCAGTTCTCTACTCAAAGAGAGTAGGACAAAAGCGAATGCTTTTGAACGCTGCAGAGCAGCGGCCCGAAGGGTGAATCACCGCGTGATTCATCAACTGCCAGGCATCAAATTAAGACCAGTACGCTGGTCGTGACCTTACCGGTGACGCGGAAGGGCGAAACACCTGATATCAGAACGTTTTTCTGACGTCAGTACAGAATCGGTGGAGCGGTAGTTCAGTTGGTTAGAATACCTGCCTGTCACGCAGGGGGTCGCGGGTTCGAGCCCCGTCCGTTCCGCCACCCTTTTTAGGGGCGTAGTTCAATTGGTAGAGCACCGGTCTCCAAAACCGGGTGTTGGGGGTTCGAGTCCCTCCGCCCCTGCCAGAAAGAGAAAAATCCTTTGCTTCGGCAAAGGATTTTTTTTTGCCTGAAGAAAACTAAAAAAGAAAATCAGCCAGCAGAAACTGGCTTAATCCTCTCCCCTCATACCTTTAGTTCGGCACGACAGGAAACTTTAGCAACTGACGAATGTACGTTTGCTGATCGCTGTTTTGTAACCACACCGCATAAAGGGGGCGCACTGCGACAGAAGTATCAGGCATCACCATCAGATCGCTGTACAGGCTTTGCCAGAAATCGGGCAGGAACGCGCAGGCTCCCGTGGTATGCAACAATTCCCGCGTAACCTGCGCTGATGTCGTTGTTAACACCGGCACATCATCTCCGCCGGAGAGATAGCTTTGATGCTGATGAAAGTCTGCTCCCCATTCCACTTTAATGTAGTCATATTTCTCACGCTTTTCCGTCTGCCGTGAGCGAAAAAGCGCCAGTGAAATATGACCGATCTGCTGGCTGGTTAATTCATCCATCTTCGGTGCTTCAGTCGTAATCAATAAGTCCAGCTGACGCTCATGTAGCTGCTTAACCAACAAATGACGCTGTGCCACACGCGCTTCCAGATGCAGGCTCTCACGGTTCTCATAGAGCGTCTTAAGCCAGGGGGTTAAGTAGGCCTCCCATAGCGAGGCACTGGCACCGATAGACAGCTCATGGTGCTGCTGCGTATGTGACACTTCTTTCTTGGCCATCAGCCATGTATTCATCAGACTTTCGGCATAGGGCAGCAGGCGCTCTCCTGCAGAAGTCAGACGTATATTGTTGCGATGTCGGGTAAAAAGATTAACCCCTAGCTGGTTTTCTAACTGGCGGATGCGAAAACTGACAGCAGACTGCGTTAAGTAAAGTGCTTCTGCAGCGCGCCCGAAATGGCGAGTTCTGCTCACTTCCAGGAAAGTTTTCAGTAATTCCGTATCCACATCGTTCTCCCAAAATTTGTTTGTCGTATAGATTTAAATGTTTTGTTTTACACTCTGTCAAGCCTATCTAATACTCCGCGCCATAAATCGCACGGCCATAAGAGAAACAGGAGCGTGTAACATGGCGGAAAGCTTCTCAACGGAAAATCGTTTCTTTGATAACAAACATTACCCACGCGGTTTTTCGCGTCATGGTGACTTTACGATTAAAGAAGCACAGCTACTTGAACGCCACGGTGTTGCTTTTAATGAGTTGGATCTTGCTAAACGCGAGCCGACGACAGAAGAAGAACGTTTGTTCATTGAGGTTTGTCGTGGCGTGCGTGAGCCGCAAACGGAAGCAGAACGTGTATGGTCCAAATACATGACACGTATCAAGCGTCCTAAGCGTTTTCACACGCTGTCAGGCGGTAAGCCACAGATGGACACCGTTGAAGACTACACCGAAAGCGACGATTGATGAGAAGGGGCGAAAGCCCCTTTTTACTGCATGCTTTTATGAAGATAGATCATCAGCCGGTCAATGCTACGATAACTGACGGCTTCCTGAAGATGGTGACGCGTAATCGTCTCTTCACCCGCTAAATCGGCCACGGTTCGAGCCACTTTCAGAATACGTTGCCACGCCCGTACCGATAAGCCCAACTGATTTAAAACCGACTCAAGCCATTTGGCATCCGGCGGGGTAATCTCACACCACTGTAGTACATCCGGATTCGCCAACTGGGCATTGATCTTTCCTGAGCGCGCCATTTGTATCTGACGTGCGGCGAGTACCCGTTCACGCACCTCCGCAGAGCTTTCCCCGGCATGACGTTGCTGACTCAACATTCCGGCAGGAAGTAAGGGCACTTCCAGAGACAGATCAAAGCGGTCGAGGAAAGGACCAGAAAGCTTGCCGAGATAGCGCAGAATCTGCTGCGGCGACGTACGGTTATGCTGGCCTTGATAGTGCCCGGTTGGGCTGGGATTCATCGCGGCGATTAACTGAAAGCGTGCGGGATAAACAACTTTTGCCCTGGCCCGTGAAATCGCCACCTCACCGGATTCAATGGGTTCACGTAATGCATCCAGAACGCTGCGCTGGAATTCAGGCAATTCATCCAGAAACAGCACGCCATTATGGGCCAGCGAGATCTCCCCTGGACGGGGTAACGCACCGCCACCGATGAGAGCATACAGTGAAGCACTATGATGTGGCGCTCTGAAAGGCCGCTTACGCCATTGCTGATGCCAGGGTCCGGCATTGCTCAGGCTGGCAATGGCTGCGCACTCTAAGGCTTCCTGATCGCTTAACGGCGGCATGATGCCGGGTAAGCGCGTGGCGAGCATGGTTTTGCCTGTTCCTGGCGGCCCAATCAGCATCAGGTTATGTCCCCCTGCGGCGGTAATTTCCAGGGCGCGCCGACCCTGTTCCTGACCCACAATATCGCGGAGATCGTCTGTGATGATTTCATCGTGTTCCGTATGGGCGGCTGCAACAGCTAACTCACACTTACCGTGTAAAAAGGCACAGACTTCGATCAAGTGCGCAGCGACTAAGGTCGCACCTTTGCGGATCAAACCCGCATCAGCCTGGTTTTCTGCCGAAAGGATGAGTTGTCGGTTGCCCTCAATCGCCGCCAACGCCGCCGGAATGGCACCCTGAACGCCGCACAGGGCACCGTTAAGGGCCAGTTCACCCAGAAACTCGTGCTGGTCGAGCTTGTCCGCAGGAAGCTGTTCAGAGGCCACCAGAATGGCGATAGCCATGGGCAAATCATAACGACCGCCTTCTTTAGGTAAATCTGCCGGGCCTAAGTTGATGGTGATGCGCCGGGCAGGGAAGTCAAAACCGCTGTTTATGATGGCGCTACGAACGCGCTCACGCGCTTCTTTGACGGTGGTTTCGGGTAAACCCACCAGTGTCAGTGCAGGCAACCCGTTACTGATATGCACTTCAATCGTAACCAGCGGTGCTTCAACACCGATGGCTGCCCGCGTCAGCACCTTTGATAATGACATCGCCGCTCCCAAATACGGCAATTCTGCATGCGGGATTCAGGTACGGCGAAGGGTAAAACAGCGAAATGTACCTTCCCTCGCAAACTTTTTCTTCGTCATACATTGGATTTCTTATTTTGCAGAAGCGTGCTGTGAAACGACGAGGATGCGATCAGCGTCATTTTTTGTCAGCAGCAGCACCTGATGAAATACTCTTTTAATAACAAATTGATAACGAAAGAGTGCAGCCTGACGGAATAAAAAACCTGATAAAAAATGTTGTATTTAGCCTGCTAACTATGATAACTCTGTAGGCATTACTTCGAACGAGTGAAATAATCGAATACGTTATGAAAGCCCTTCTACTAGTGATTAGCCTTGTCGTGATTAGCGTGGTGGTGATTATTAACCCACTGTGCGGGGCAACGCTTGGAGCAAGAAAGGCTTAAAAATCAAGCCAGAACTCTAAAAAACCCCCCGCACCGAAAGGTCCGGGGGTTTTTTTTTGACCTGGCAAAAACTTAGTAAATCTGCAAGGAACAAACAATGAACAGTAGCATAAAATTCTGTTGTTCCCCTAAGGACACAGGAGAATAGCGATGACAGGTGCACAATGGGTAGTTCAGGCTTTACGCGCACAGGGCGTTGATATCGTATTTGGTTATCCTGGCGGTGCAATCATGCCAGTATACGATGCGCTATACGACGGCGGCGTGGAACACCTGTTGTGCCGTCATGAGCAGGGCGCCGTCATGGCCGCTATCGGCTATGCCCGTTCAACCGGCAAAACGGGCGTTTGCATTGCAACATCCGGTCCCGGCGCGACGAATCTGATTACCGGGCTTGCCGACGCCATGATGGACTCCGTTCCGGTTGTCGCGCTAACCGGTCAGGTCTCTTCCGCGTTTATCGGTACAGATGCCTTTCAGGAAATCGATGTTCTTGGCCTGTCATTAGCCTGCACGAAACACAGTTTTATGGTTGAGTCGCTGGACGAGTTGCCTTCCGTCATGGCTGAAGCCTTTGCTATCGCTCAGTCCGGTCGCCCCGGCCCGGTTTTAGTGGATATTCCAAAAGATATCCAGATGGCAAAAGGCGAGCCTTCACCACAGTTGATGCCGGTCGAGGAAGTTATGTCGATGCCGCATCAGGCGATAGTGGAAGCACGGGCGATGATGGCTCAGGCCAAAAAGCCGATGTTATACGTGGGCGGCGGCGTGGGAATGGCGCAGGCAGTACCGGCACTGCGCGCCCTGGCGCAGGAAACCGGCATACCCGCGGTCGCCACGCTGAAAGGGCTGGGAAGTATTGATGCAGACAGCGATTTATATCTGGGTATGCTGGGCATGCACGGCACCAAGGCTGCGAATCTGGCTGTACAATCTTGTGATCTGTTAATTGCGGTTGGCGCACGTTTTGATGACCGTGTAACAGGCAAGCTGGACACCTTTGCACCGCTGGCAAGTGTGATTCACCTTGATGTCGACCCGGCAGAACTGAACAAGCTGCGCCGTGCGCATGTCTCGCTGCAAGGCGATCTTAACCACGTTCTGCCCGCCCTGAGCCAGCCTTTAGAGATTCAGGCATGGCGTGACGAAGTGACCGCACTGAAGGCACAGCATGCATGGCGCTACGATCATCCCGGCGAAGCGATCTATGCGCCGTTGTTATTGAAACAACTGTCCGACCGCAAGCCTGCCAACACCGTGATCACGACCGACGTCGGTCAGCACCAGATGTGGGCGGCCCAGCATATCTCCTGTGACGCGCCTGAAGATTTCATCACCTCCAGCGGATTAGGAACCATGGGCTTTGGCCTGCCCGCGGCGATCGGTGCGCAGGTTGCGCGTCCCAACGATACGGTGATCTGCGTCTCGGGCGATGGCTCAATCATGATGAACATCCAGGAGCTGGGTACGATCAAACGCGGTAAGCTGCCGGTAAAAATCTTACTGCTGGATAACCAACGCCTGGGTATGGTCCGCCAGTGGCAGCAGCTGTTTTTTGATGGCCGCTACAGCGAAACCATCCTGACCGATAACCCCGACTTTCTTACCCTGGCCAGCGCGTTTGATATCCCCGGCCAGCGCATCACCCGTAAAGATCAGGTCGACGCCGCGCTCGATGCTCTGCTGAGCAGTGAAGGCCCTTACTTCCTGCATGTTTCAATCGATGAGCATGAAAACGTCTGGCCATTGGTACCGCCTGGTGCCAGCAACGCCAACATGATGGAGAAAACCGTATGAACCAGCATCAATTGTCTATCGAAGCGCGCTTTCGACCTGAAATATTGGAACGTATTTTACGTGTTGTACGCCATCGTGGCTTTCAGGTGTGTTCCATGAACATGGCCACTGTCGCTAACACTGAAAACATTAATATCGAAATGACCGTTGCCAGCCAGCGCTCTGTCGATTTACTGTCTTCCCAGCTAAGAAAACTGATGGATGTCGCCTGCGTCCAGATTCAACAACAGACATCACAACAAATACGCGCGTAGTCGCTATAGGAAATAATAATGAGCACGAAGAAAGCAGACTTTATTTGGTTCAACGGCGAAATGGTTAAGTGGGAAGAGGCAAAAGTCAGCGTGATGTCTCACGCGTTGCACTACGGCACATCGGTATTTGAAGGCGTTCGCTGCTATGACTCCCATAAAGGGCCGGTTGTATTCCGTCACCGCGAGCACATGCAGCGCCTGCACGATTCCGCCAAAATCTACCGTTTCCCAATCAAACACAGCGTTGATGAACTGATGGAAGCCTGCCGTGAAGTCATTCGCGTCAACAACCTGAAAAGCGCCTATATCCGTCCGCTGGCTTTCGTCGGTGATGTGGGACTGGGCGTGAACCCGCCGGATGGCTTTACGACCGACGTGATCATTGCGGCCTTCCCGTGGGGCGCTTATCTGGGTGCTGAAGCGCTGGAAAACGGCATCGACGCCATGGTTTCCTCATGGAACCGTGTTGCGCCAAACACGCTGCCAACCGCGGCGAAAGCAGGCGGCAACTACCTTTCCTCACTGTTAGTGGGCAGCGAAGCACGTCGCCATGGCTACCAGGAAGGGATCGCGCTGGATACCAATGGCCTGATCTCAGAAGGGGCAGGCGAAAACCTGTTCGAAGTGAAAGACGGTGTGCTGTTCACCCCGCCGTTTACCTCATCTGCACTGCCGGGCATCACCCGCGATGCCATCATTACGCTGGCGCGGGATATGGGCATCGAAGTGCGTGAACAGGCACTGTCTCGTGAATCGCTCTACCTGGCCGACGAAGTCTTTATGTCCGGCACCGCAGCAGAAATCACCCCAGTACGCAGCGTGGATCGTATTCAGGTCGGTGCAGGCAAATGTGGACCGGTGACCAAACGCGTTCAGCAGGCCTTCTTCGGCCTGTTCACCGGCGAGACTGAAGACAAATGGGGCTGGCTGGACCCGGTTAACGCATAACCAGACCTGCGCGGATGTCGCTGGATGTCCGCGAACTTATTTTCACTGGAGTAAAGAGCATGCCTAAGTACCGTTCCGCTACCACCACCCACGGCCGCAACATGGCCGGTGCCCGTGCCCTCTGGCGCGCAACAGGAATGACCGACGATGATTTCGGCAAACCGATTATCGCCGTCGTGAACTCCTTCACCCAGTTTGTACCGGGCCACGTTCACCTGCGTGATCTGGGTAAGCTGGTTGCCGAGCAAATCGAAGCGGCTGGTGGCGTGGCCAAAGAGTTCAATACGATCGCGGTGGATGACGGTATTGCCATGGGCCATGGCGGCATGCTGTATTCTCTGCCTTCCCGGGAACTGATTGCTGACTCCGTCGAGTACATGGTGAATGCACACTGTGCCGATGCCATGGTCTGCATCTCAAACTGCGACAAAATCACCCCAGGCATGTTGATGGCGTCACTGCGCCTGAACATTCCGGTTATCTTTGTGTCCGGTGGCCCGATGGAAGCCGGTAAGACCAAGCTGTCCGATCAGATCATCAAGTTAGATCTGGTTGATGCGATGATTCAGGGCGCCAACCCGAACGTCAGCGATGCCGACAGCGAGCAGATCGAACGTTCCGCCTGTCCGACCTGCGGTTCCTGTTCGGGCATGTTCACTGCGAACTCCATGAACTGCCTGACTGAAGCGCTGGGCCTGTCTCAACCGGGTAACGGTTCTCTGCTGGCCACCCACGCCGACCGTAAAACGCTGTTTATCAACGCCGGTAAGCGTATCGTTAGCCTGACTAAACGTTATTACGAGCAGGACGATGCCAACATGCTGCCGCGTAACATCGCTAACAAGGCCGCGTTTGAAAATGCCATGACGCTGGATATCGCCATGGGCGGCTCCACCAACACCGTGTTGCACTTGCTGGCTGCCGCGCAGGAAGGCGAGATCGACTTCAATATCTCTGATATCGATCGCCTGTCGCGCAAAGTGCCTCAGCTGTGCAAAGTCGCACCCAGTACCCCGAAATATCACATGGAAGATGTGCACCGTGCCGGTGGCGTGATCGGTATTCTCGGCGAGTTGGATCGTGCCGGACTTATCGACACCAGCGCACGCAACATCCTGCAGCAAAGCATGCGTGAAACGATCGATCAGTACGACATCATGCTGACCCAGGATCAGGCAGTGAAGGACATGTTCCGCGCGGGCCCGGCCGGTATTCGCACCACACAGGCGTTCTCACAGAATTGCCGTTGGGACACGCTGGATGATGACCGTGCTGAAGGCTGTATCCGTACGCGCGAAAACGCGTACTCGCAGGACGGCGGTCTGGCTGTGCTGTACGGCAACATCGCCGAAGATGGCTGTATCGTGAAAACGGCGGGCGTAGACAAAGAGATTCTGACCTTCAGCGGCCCGGCCAAAGTGTATGAGAGCCAGGATGATGCAGTCGAAGCTATTCTCGGCGGCAAAGTGGTTGCGGGTGACGTTGTGGTGATTCGCTACGAAGGGCCTAAAGGCGGACCGGGCATGCAGGAAATGTTGTATCCCACGACCTACCTGAAATCAATGGGGCTGGGTAAAAGCTGTGCGCTGATCACCGACGGTCGCTTCTCAGGCGGTACGTCCGGCCTGTCAATTGGCCACGCCTCACCGGAGGCCGCGAACGGCGGCACCATCGCTCTGGTCAAAGATGGCGATACGATTGAAATCGATATCCCGAACCGCGGTATCAAATTGGCCGTGCCGGATAATGAATTGCACGCGCGCCGTGAAGAACAGCAGGCTCGTGGCGACGACGCTTACACGCCGGTGAATCGTCAGCGTGAAGTGTCGTTTGCACTGCGTGCCTATGCATCGCTCGCCACCAGTGCCGACAAAGGTGCAGTGCGCGATAAGAGTAAGCTGGGAGGCTAAAATGGCTGAGGCTCAACCGCTACCCGAGGCGCCCTGCGGCGCCGAGTATTTGCGCGCTGTATTGCGTTCACCGGTCTACGAAGTGGCTCTGGTTACGCCGCTGCAGAAGATGGAAAAAATCTCTGCGCGCCTGGGCAACACCATTCTGGTAAAGCGAGAAGATCGCCAGCCGGTGCACAGTTTTAAAGTGCGCGGTGCTTACGCGATGATCGCCGGACTTAATGAAGAGCAGAAAGCCCGCGGTGTCGTCACCGCGTCTGCCGGTAACCATGCTCAGGGCGTGGCGTTATCTGCCACGAAGCTAGGGATTAAGTCACTGATCGTGATGCCGCTGGCTACCGCCGACATTAAGGTGGATGCCGTACGCGCATTTGGTGGAGAAGCCTTCCTGTTTGGTGCAAACTTTGACGAAGCCAAAGCCAAAGCCATCGAGTTAGCGTCGCAACAGGGTTACACCTTTGTGCCACCCTTTGACCATCCGGCGGTTATCGCCGGGCAGGGCACGCTGGCAATGGAGCTGCTGCAGCAGGACGCCCATCTTGATCGGGTCTTTGTCCCGGTGGGCGGTGGCGGTCTGGCGGCCGGCGTGGCGGTCCTCATCAAGCAGCTGATGCCGCAAATTAAAGTGATTGCCGTAGAGTCCGAAGATTCAGCCTGCCTGAAGGCGGCGCTGGATGCCGGTGAGCCGGTAGACTTACCGCGCGTGGGATTATTTGCCGAAGGCGTGGCGGTAAAACGCATCGGTGATGAAACCTTCCGTCTGTGCCAGGAATACCTTGACGATATCGTCACCGTGGACAGCGATGCTATCTGCGCGGCAATGAAAGACCTGTTTGAAGATGTGCGGGCCGTGGCAGAGCCTTCAGGCGCGCTGGCGCTGGCGGGCATGAAGAAATACGTTCAGCAGCATGACATCAAAGGCGAGCGTCTGGCGCACGTCTTGTCAGGTGCTAACGTCAACTTCCACGGCTTGCGCTACGTATCTGAACGCTGCGAACTGGGAGAACAGCGCGAAGCGCTTCTGGCCGTCACCATCCCGGAACAACAGGGCAGCTTCCTCAAGTTCTGTCAGACGCTGGGCGGTCGCTCTATTACTGAGTTCAACTACCGCTATGCCGATACCGATAAGGCCTGCATTTTCGTTGGCGTGCGCCTGACTCGTGGGATGGAAGAACGCGCTGAGATCATCAGCCAGTTAACGGAAAACGGTTATCAGGTGGTTGATCTCTCTGATGATGAAATGGCAAAGCTGCATGTGCGTTACATGGTCGGTGGGCGTCCTTCCAAGCCGCTGCGTGAGCGTTTGTTCAGCTTTGAATTCCCGGAAGCGCCCGGCGCGTTACTCAAATTTCTGCAAACGCTGGGTACGCACTGGAATATCTCGTTGTTTCATTACCGTAGCCACGGCACCGATTATGGCCGGGTGCTAACGGCATTTGAGCTGGGTAACGATGAGCCGCGTTTTGAAGAGCACCTTACCGACCTGGGTTATGATTTCCATGACGAAACCCATAACCCGGCTTTCCGTTTTTTTCTGGCGGGTCAGTAATTACAGCAGATGCCAGAATGCATTAATCAGCGGCTCACCGAGCCGCTTTTTTTGTACACAAACGCCCAGCTCCAGCGGCGCGACCGACTCCACATTTTCCAGGGGCAGCACCCGGTTTCGTACTGGCTCAGGGCTGTTCTCCAGCACCACATCCGGCAGCAAGGCAATGCCACAGCCGAGCGCCACCATCGAAACGATCGCTTCATGGCCCGCTACCGTAGCGTAAATCAACGGGTTGACGATGCGGTGACGACGGAACCACAGATCAATAGCCCGACGAACGGGCCCCTGCTCGGGCAGAATAAACGGAATCTGTGACCAGTCAGGTGCGGCTTCTGTTGCCTGAGTGCGCACCGGGCACGGCAGTGCAGGCGCAATCAGGCCCAGCGGAAGCAGCCCCAGCGTGGTGAAGTCTATGCTGGCAGGCAGCGATTCAGGGCGGCCGGCGATAGCCAGATCCGCATTGCCGGACTGCACCGTTTCAATCGCATCCGCCGCATCCCCGGTGGTCAGTTTGATTTCAACCTGCGGATGTTCGGCGCGAAAACGGTCCAGAATAGGCGGAAGATGGCTGTATGCGGCAGTCACCGAGCAAAACAGCCGTAGTTCACCACTGAGTGAGGGGCCGTTGAGATCCATGGCATGGCGCAATTGCTGATACTGCAGTAAGGTTTGTTGTGCAAACAGTTTGAGTCTTTCGCCCGCTTCGGTGAGCGCCACAGTGCGGTTATCGCGCAGAAACAAGGCGTGACCGACATCTTCTTCCAGCCGTTGGATCTGACGCGACAGCGTGGAAGGACTGACATGCATAGCGCGTGCGGTGCGGCCAAAATGGCAGCTTTCTGCCAAATGAAGAAACAATTTGAGATCGCGTAGATCCATGTGAGTCTCACCTCAGGACGACATTGCAATTATTGCAATGTAACGTTGTTAATATATCAATTTAAGCAACAGAAATCCTGTCATATGATGGGGTCATTCGCGGCGCTGAACCTGATGCCGTCATCAAACAAAAGCAAACACAACATTTAACCGGAGTTCGCATGGCTAATTACTTCAACACATTGAATCTGCGCAACCAGTTGGCGCAACTGGGCAAGTGTCGTTTTATGGGACGTGACGAATTCGCGGACGGTGCCAGCTTCCTGAAAGGCAAGAAGATTGTCATCGTTGGCTGCGGTGCTCAGGGTCTGAACCAGGGCCTGAACATGCGCGATTCGGGTCTGGATGTGTCCTATACGCTGCGTGCAGAAGCCATTGCTGAAAAACGTGCCTCATTCCGTAAAGCAACAGAAAATGGTTTTAAAGTTGGTACTTACGAAGAACTGATTCCACAGGCCGATCTGGTGGTTAACCTGACGCCGGACAAACAGCACTCTGCGGTCGTGCAGGCTGTTCAGCCGCTGATGAAAGATGGCGCAGCACTGGGCTATTCACACGGTTTCAACATCGTGGAAGTGGGCGAAACGATTCGTAAAGACATCACCGTCGTGATGGTTGCACCGAAGTGTCCGGGCACCGAAGTACGTGAAGAATACAAACGCGGTTTTGGTGTCCCTACGCTGATCGCGGTTCACCCGGAAAACGATCCTAAAGGCGAGGGCATGGCCATCGCTAAAGCCTGGGCTTCTGCAACTGGCGGCGATCGTGCTGGCGTGCTGGAGTCGTCCTTTGTTGCCGAAGTTAAATCTGACCTGATGGGCGAGCAGACCATCCTGTGTGGCATGCTGCAGGCCGGTTCTCTGCTGTGCTTCGACAAGCTGGTGGCAGAAGGGCACGATGCGGCGTACACCGAAAAACTGATTCAGTTTGGCTGGGAAACCATCACCGAATCCCTGAAGTTTGGTGGTATCACACTGATGATGGATCGTCTGTCTAACCCGGCAAAACTGCGTGCTTACGCGCTGTCTGAACAGCTGAAAACCATCATGGCACCGCTGTTCCAGAAACATATGGATGACATCATTTCTGGCGAGTTCTCTTCCGGCATGATGGCTGACTGGGCTAACGACGATAAGAAACTGCTGACCTGGCGCGAAGAGACCGGCAAAACCGCGTTTGAAACCGCACCACAGTTCGACGGCAAAATCGAAGAGCAGGAGTACTATGACAAAGGTGTTGTTATGGTCGCGATGGTAAAAGCGGGCGTTGAGCTGGCGTTTGAAACCATGGTTGATGCAGGCATCATCGAAGAGTCCGCGTACTACGAATCACTGCACGAGCTGCCGCTGATTGCGAACACTATTGCGCGTAAGCGTCTGTACGAAATGAACGTGGTAATCTCAGACACCGCTGAATACGGCAACTACCTGTTCTCCTTCGCGGCGGTGCCATTGCTGAAAGAGTTCATGACCACGCTGCAGCCAGGCGATCTGGGCAAAGCGATTGAAGGCACTCAGGTTGATAACGCCCAGTTGCGCGATGTTAACGAAGCCGTGCGTCAGCATCCTATCGAGCAGGTTGGCCGCAAACTGCGTGGCTACATGACCGATATGAAACGTATCGCGGTTGCGGGCTAAATCAGAGCGACACCGTTTTCAGCAAAACGTTAGACGTGAAAAGGGCGCAGCCATCTGGCTGCGCCCTTTTTCATTTAGCAGGAAGATCCTGCCGCAATCACAGGCGGCAGCAGGCTTTTGTAACCGAAGCACTGTCGCCCAGCGATAATTAACATCACGCCTGTGCATAACGCTAACAGCAGAATGATGCTGATAATGTCCAGCGGCATAAAATGTGGGGACAGCAGTGATACCAACGCCCCACTGGCGGGTATGGAACACAGATTCATGAGGCCGATCAGTCCCAGCGTTTTCCCCAAATGCGCCTCGGGAATAATCTGGCTGCGTAACGTACGCAGATAAACGCTGAATGCCCCATCGAACGCCATCAATAACGCATAACCAATCAGATACATAGCGTAATCCATCGACTGTGACATAACGGCACCCGAAAGGATCATCGCACAAAACGAAAAGGTGCCGAGTGCGGATAAACCAAAACGGTGTGAAAAGCGTGGAATAAAGAAAAACATCACGATACTCACCCCCGCGGCGGCGGTTTGAAGCGCGCCAAAGTAATGGTCGGCAAGATGAAATTCTTTAAGGATGACAGCAGCACTGACTACCAGTGCCGAACCGTAAACCAGATTGACAACCCAGGTCAGGGCACACAAATGCAGCAGGATTTTATTTTCTCTGAGCACCCTTAACGCTGTGCGGTTCGATTGCAGTAAGGTGCGTAACCGCAGTTTATCGGTTACGTGGGGATCACGAGTTTTCAAAAAAAGAACGTTGATGGCTGACAGGAAAAACAGCGCGGCGGCAATACTAAGAATACCGCGAATACCGCCCCAGGCCGAGATAGCGACCGCCAGCGCCGGACCAAGTACCATCGTAACCTGATCGATCCCCTGTAACAGGGAATGGGCTTTGGGTAGCGCCTCGGCTGACACATGCCGCGGCAGCAGCGCATCTGCGGCGACAAAGCTTAATACATAAGCGACAGACAGTAAGCTCATCATACCGGCCAGGATGGCAAAGGTAGAGTCTGGAAAAACCGCTAAAAGCATAAAAGCCAAAATCATCAATGCCATACGGGCAATATCGACGTTAAAAAAGATAAAGCGCGGTTTCAGTCGATCGGCCAGAAAACCTGAGAGAGGGAAAAACAGGACGCGGGGAATCCACTCGACCACAAACGCCAGAGAAGAAAGCGTTAGCGAACCGGTGGTTTTCAAAATCGCCAAAGGCACAGCAAACAATAAAAACTGATCGCACAACGCACCGGTGAAGCGAGAAAATATAAAACGCTTTAAACTAAAATCAGACTTGTCCACCGCTGTCGCACTCCCTAATCGCATTCGCGCATACCATTGAACCAGAAGCACACGCTCTTACTTGCTTATATCACTACGGTTTTGTCGCGCAGAGGCGAAGCCGCCGTAATGGCATCGAATAATTGAATATCATACTTTACAGTGCTAGCCTGGCTAGACGTAACAGGCGCAAAAGAGTTGTGCGTGAAGAACATAAATGAATTAACAGACGTTCTCCCGGGGCTGGTGGTCTTTGTTCAGGTAGTCGACAGGGGGAGTTTTTCTTCGGCTGCAAGAGCGCTGTCCATGACGCCATCTTCAGTGAGCCGTATGATAGACAGGCTGGAAAAAAGGTTAAATGTCTTACTCTTTACCCGCTCGACGCGCGCGCTCGCTGTGACCGAGGCGGGACAAGAAATATATCACCAGGCTTTATCAGTTATCGCCGCAACTAAATCCCTGTTTTCCCAGGCAGACAGTTACAGTGACGCGCCTAAAGGATTGCTGCGTATTACCGCGCCCACAACGCTTGGGAAAATTTTACTGACTCCTTTTCTGCCCGGCTTTCTGCGGCGCTATGCTGAAATCAATATTGAATTAAATCTGACTGACCATCTGGTTAACCTGACACACGAGTCGTACGACCTGGCACTGCGCGTAACGGACACACCACCTGTTAATATGGTGGCGCGTGCATTAATGCCTGTTGATTATGTTTTAGTGTGTGCCGAGCACTATGATCAGAAACTGCCGGATATGCCGGGCGAGCTCAAACAGCATAATATTTTCTTCCCAGACGACGCACAGTTTCGCGGGGAATGGCGTTTCTGGTTAAACGACACGCTGGAGAGCGTCATGCTTACGCCCCGGCTGATGATAAACAACAGCGATGCCATGATCGATGCGATATTGCAGGGCGTGGGCATTGCGTTAATCCCCACCTTTATCGCGAATGGCTATTTGCTCAATGGGCAGTTACGTCGCGTGTTACCGGACTGGCGGATTGAAAATACGCTCTCAATGACCACCTACGCCATCACCTTACCTAACCGTCTGCTGCCGCTAAAAACCCGTGTGTTTATCGACGATTTTGTGGCCTGGCTGAAAGCGAAATAGCGTGACCTGAAACCCATAAAAAAACCCGGCCTGCGCCGGGTTTAATCAATGCTGGCGGAATTTACACTTCATACAGCGTTTGATGCCGCGTTTCTTTGCAGGCAATCAGCGCCAGCAGCGTCAGAAACGCCATCGAGGCCAGATACAAACCGACGGCATACAAGCCGTAATGCGCATTCAGCCAGGTGGCGATATAAGGCGCAACCGAGGCGCCCAGAATCGACGACAGGTTATAAGAGAAGGATGCACCGGTATAACGCACTTCTGTCGGGAACAGCTCAGGCAGCAGCGCCCCCATCGGGCCAAAGGTCAGTCCCATAATGCTCAAGCCCAGCAGCAGGAAAGCCATCACCAGCGCCTGTGAGCCCGATCCCAACATCACCGGGAACAGAAACGAAAAGCCAATAATCATCAGCGTAATGACGATCATGGTCTTACGACGACCAAAGCGATCGGCCAGCAAGCCCGCAATCGGCACCATCACGCCAAACCCAATGACCGCCATCATCAGCATCCACAGCATACTGTTACGTGAGATCCCCAGGCCGGCAGGCGCGGCGGCGGTACCGTAACTCATGGAGTACACGGTCATGATGTAAAACAGCGTATAGGTGGCAAGCATGATGAAGGTGCCAAGTATCGTTGCCGTCAGATGTTTACTCAGGAGCGAAGCAATCGGGACACGCACCTGCTTCTTCTCTTTCTGCACTTTGGCAAACACCGGGCTTTCATGCAGCGATACGCGCACATACAGACCAATCAACACCAGCACGGCAGACAGGACAAACGGCACGCGCCAGCCCCACTGCATAAACTGCTCGTCGGTCAGCAGCCATGAGAGCAACAGAAAGGTGCCATTGGCAAAGAAGAAGCCGATGGGCGCACCGAGCTGCGGGAAGGAGCCATATAGCGCACGCTTTTTGGCGGGGGCATTCTCGGTGGCCAGCAGGGCTGCACCGCCCCATTCACCGCCCAGACCTAAACCCTGACCAAAGCGCGCCAGCGCCAACAGCAGCGGTGCCAGTACGCCAATGCTCTGGTAGCTGGGCAACAAACCGATGACCACGGTAGAGATGCCCATGGTCAGCAGTGAGGCAACTAACGTAGCTTTGCGGCCTACGCGATCGCCAAAGTGACCAAACAGGGCAGAGCCGATTGGGCGTGCGATGAACGCGATAGCAAAGGTGGCCAGCGACTGGAGTGTGGCAACGGTGGCATCACCCTGAGGAAAGAAGATATGAGGAAAAACGATCACGGCAGCCGTGGCATAAATATAGAAATCGAAGAATTCGATAGCGGTGCCGACCAGCGAGGCGACCACCACTTTACTTCGTGAGTTGACTGGCGTGGGATCGTTTTGCTGATCAAGCGGTTCAGAGACAGAGGCTTGCATAAATGTTTCTTATTTTTAATGACAGATAGGGAATCTTACGCACCTGTATAACGGCATTCAATGGCTGAAAACCGCGTGGTCAGTGGTGTTGCGCCGTCAAAAGTGGAAAATTTTTGTCATGTGTTAAATGTTGGGGAATGGCAGCGTGAAGTGGCGCAAAAATGGCGAGATACTCTGAGAAAGCGCTGAAGAAAAGTGACCCCCCAGTTATTCATCCTGTAAATTGACGAATAAATAACCGGAGGGCGGTGTTTTTCGCTGGTTTAGCGCCGTGATTTTATTTGCTGGTGGTCAGAGAACCTTTTTCCGACATGCGCGGATCGTCTTTGTACTTCGCGGTGGCGATCCACGCAGCGCAAAACAGCGTCAGGCGCGCAAAGAAATAAAAGAAAGCCATTAACCCCAGCACCGATCCAAACGCAGCGCCCGACGGCGAGCTGGCCAGTTTTGGCAAGGTCAGCGTCATCACAAATTTAATCACTTCAAAACCCACTGCCGCCAGCAGGGTACCGCGTAGCAGCGCCTTCTTACGGGGTTTATGGCGAGGCAGAATCCAGAAAATCCACAGGAACAACAGATAGTTCGCCATGACAGAAATGGAGGTCGCAATAATGGTGAGCGCAGGACGTAACCACTCAATGCCATCCAGCCCTAACGCACTCACAATCATGGCCTGGGCGGAGCCCGCGACAGAGGTCAGTGACAAGGTAATCACCAGCGCCAGCATCAGGCCGGTCAGGGATAAGAAGTCGCGAATGTAGCGTTTCCAGAACTTTTCTTGATCGTCGGGCTGTCGCTCCCAGACATCACGCGACTGGGCGCGAATGGCCTCTCGCAAATTGCCCATCCAGTTCAGTCCCGAATAAAGCGCCAGCAGCAAACCGGTGATACCGACGGTAGCACGCTGCTGGATAGCCGTATTCACCGTATTTTTCAGCGTCGTTGCCAGGGCAGGATCGCTGATGCTGCTGACGATTTTGTTGATGATATCGGTCAGCAGATCCTGATTCGATGCCAGCACAAAACCCACGGCTGCAAAAGACACCATTAAAATCGGGATTAACGATAAAAAAGAAAAATAGGTAATGGCAGCGCCAAACTGGCTGCCGAGACGATCGTTAAACCGCTCAAGTGCGCGGATAAAATGGGCCACAGCGGGTATCGCCTGAAACCAGGTGGCAAAACGTGAAACGCGCACGATGGAACGATCGACGGACTTGTTGCCCGTTTTGATGTCGATCAGGGGTTTGGGGGACTTTGCGTCTTTTGCGTTATCCTGCTCGTCTGTCATAGACATTCACTTCCTGTTAAACGTAAAAAACACATTATAGCCTGTCAGGTGACATACTCTTGAAGCACCTGACTTAACCACTCCATAAATACCCGAACGCGCCGTGCCACATTACGACGATGGGGATAAAGTAAATGAATCGGCATCGGCCTGGCCGGGAAGGCATGAAGCACCTCCACCAACTCACCGCTTTCCAGATATTTATGAATACCCACGGTCGGCACCTGAATAATGCCCAGCCCTGCGAGGCAGGCCGCGCGATAGGTTTCGGTGCTGTTAACGGTGACGACACCGCCGGTGTGCACGTAGTGGCACTGCTTCCCATCGAAGTATTCAAAGCCCTGAGCAGGCTGACCAAGCTGCTGGCTGTAATGCACCATGGCATGCTGCGACAGCTCTTCAAGCCGAATCGGCCGGCCAAAACGCGAAAGGTAGCCAGGGCTGGCGCAGTTAATCAAGGTATGTGTACCGATTCGGCGGGCGATAAGCCCCGAATCTTTCAGCTCGCCAACGCGAATCACACAGTCAAACCCTTCGCGGATAACGTCCACCTGGCGATCGTTGCTGCTGAGTTCAATTTCTACGCCGGGATAGTGCTGAAGAAATTCCGGCAGGCGGGGCAGGATAAGGTCGGTCGCCATCGCTGTGGACATATCCACCCGCAGCTTGCCGCTTAAGGTGGCGGGATCGTGCTGGAACAGGCTGTCCATATCACCAATCATCGCCAGCAAATCAAGACAGCGGTCGTAATACACTAAACCATCCTGAGTCAGCTGCACCCGCCGGGTGGTTCGGTGAAGCAGGCGCGTGCCCATCTGATTTTCCAGCGCCTGAATTTGCCGCGATACGCTTCCCTTCGGGAGCCCAAGACTTTCTGCTGCTGCAGTAAAACTGCCCATCTCTGCAACTCTGACGAAAACCTGCATTGCGTGAATTTTATCCATATGGCCTGCCGATTGTTGTTGTAAGTGGAACAGTGCTGCACGTTCTCAGGCGTTTATAGAACAATTATTAACGAATATCCTCAACCTGTGTTCAATTTTGCAACAGGAAACCAACATGAGTCGTAAAATCGTCTTGATTACGGGGGCTAATCGCGGTTTAGGCCGGAATGCAGCGGTAAAACTGGCAGCTAAAGGCCGGGATATTATTTTTACTTACCGCACTCATCAACATGAAGCGCAGGACGTGATCAGGGAAATTGAACGCGCAGGCGGCCGCGCGGTGGCGCTACAGCTGGATGTGGGCGACCTGAGCCAGTTTGATCGTTTCATTTCTGAGGTGAAAAATGCACTGCAGCAGCACTGGCAGCGTGAGACGTTTGATTATTTAGTGAACAATGCCGGACAGGGTCACTATAAACTTTTTAGTGAAACCACCGAGTCTGAATTTGATGCGCTGATGAATGTGCATTTCAAGGGGCCTTACTTCCTGACCCAGAAACTGTTGCCAGCGATCGCAGACGGCGGGCGCATTCTGAATATCTCCAGCGGATTAACGCGCCTGACTTATCCCGGCTCAGGAACCTATGCGTCGATGAAAGGTGCGATGGAAGTGCTCACTCGCTATCAGGCCAAAGAGTTGGGCGAGCGACGCATTCGCGTGAATATTCTGGCTCCGGGCGCCATTGAGACCGATTTTGGCGGTGGGCGCGTGCGCGATGATAAAGCCGTTAATGACACCATCGCGGCCTTTACCGCCCTGGGCCGGGTTGGTCTGCCTGACGATATCGGCGATGCCGTTTGTGCCATTCTCAGTGATGAAACCGGCTGGATCACCGCGCAGCGTATCGAAGCATCGGGCGGTCAGGCGCTGTGAAAAAAGTATTTGATGCCTGAGCATAAGGTTGAAGTATGAAAATCGATAAACCCACTTTATCAAGGCCATTGTATTCATTTTAAGCCATTGATTAATAATATAAGTCAAACGTATTCCTTTGTTTACCTTTTAAGCTAAATCTTGAGTGAAAAAGGAATACGTAATATAATATTAAACTAGTGATGCTATCAGGGGGATGTATGAACATTAGAGATCGTATCATTCAAAAAATTGACAGGTCGCCCGATGATGTTTTTTTACGTGATGAGTTTTCTACCCTTGGCGGACATTCACAAGTAAATAAGTTCTTGAATGAATTGGTGAGAATGGATGTTTTACATCGTCCAGGGAAAGGCATTTATGCTAAAAAGAATGCACTTAAAAAAAATGATAGCAATCGCCTTATTGAGTTGTTGAATACCATATTTAAGAAGCTCAGTATTCCTGTTAGTGACATTCAAATAAAAAAACAAAGTGGTGAGCGTTTCTTTTTGGTTAATCCGGTTTTGAATAATGTTTCACGAAAAATAGAGGTTGATGGAATACCTGTAAAATATAAGAAAACGAGTCAGGATCGATCTAGAAAGCTTTATGATGAGGTGCTTTTAAGTGTGGATGTTGATCTACTCCCTACGGTCAATGTTAAGCATTTTATTGAAAAGCTTGCCGTCAAATATCATATTAAACCTATCAGTAGTGGATTAGATGGTTTTGCTGAAACTATTACCAGACTCGCAGGAGATGATATAAAGCTGGATGTTATGGAAAAGACTCTAGTTAGTTTGAAAAAGAATAATTACATAACGGGGCCACAGATGGCTCGTCTTTTGACAAATTATCTCAAGGAAGAATAATATGTTTGATCCTTTTGGTGACTTCGAAACGGCAGGTTATCTTCGTAATGTCGAACGCATTAAAGATATAGACATTCTTAAACGTCAGGAGCATATTTTTTTTGAAGCAAATATTGAAGATGCAATGCGCTATCTGCAGTCAAAAAAAAGACTGATTACTTATCAGGATTTTTTGCATGTTCACCATATTCTTTTTGGCGATTTTTACCCATGGGCAGGTAAAGATCGGTTAAGACTCGGCGTAGGACGTCTGATAAGCAAGGGCAAGGTTGTACAATTTGAAGCATCTGAATTATGCCAAAAAGCGGTAGAATGGGGATTATCTATTGCTAATAAGCCTGCGCTACTTCGTCAGCAACCGGGGAAGGTCATGGGTATTTTTGCTTGGGGTCATCCTTTTCTTGACGGTAACGGCCGTACGATGTTGTTAATTCATACGGAATTGTGCCGCCGTGCTGGATTCCTTATTAAATGGCATGCGACAAATAAAAACGATTATTTGAATGCGCTTACCTCTGAACTGAATGAGCCTCAGCATAGCCCCTTAGACAATTATCTAAAACCCCTGATAAGCGAATTAGAACACTCGGATTTGCTGGAGTACTTGAAAAGCATCCCAGGCCTGGATGGAAGTGTAACGATAGACATCCAGGATATTGCTTATAAAGAAAATGATCATGTTGCTCAAAAAGTCTATGAGGACGTCAAACAGAGAAGAAATGATTTTTACTCCTGAATGTGCCTTAATAAAATTTATTCAAAGCAGGGGGCGACGATCAACTGCCGCCCAATGCCACCCTCTACGAATGTGTAGTTACAACTGAATCGTGCCTTCTATCACCGTCACGGTTTTGCCACCGATCCAGATCGTATCGCCCTGATATTCCACCGTCACGCGTCCCTCTCGGTTTACCCGGGTGCCCTGACGGACGCGGTAATCTTGCGTCTTGCCCTGAGCAGCGAAGTAGCGTGCCAGGCAGGCATTGGCGCTGCCGGTGATCGGGTCTTCGGTCAGGCTTCCGTGCTCAATCAGCAAACCACGAACCTCATAGTGCTCAGCTTCCCCTGCAGGCAGCGGACCAAATGGCATGATGCCGCTCACGTTAGCGTGATGGATGAGTCGCTGCAAATCGGCAATATCAGGCGTAATCGACAGGACTGCCTCTGCACTGACCATGGGGATCAGCAGCCAGCGAATGCCCATATCAACCACGACGGCCTCCTGGGCTGTATCGACGGCGTTACTGTTGAGTGCCGCACTAATGAGTGCATCATGGAAAGGCGTTAAGGTGGCCGTCGGGGCGGCAAAGGCCAGGGTGGTATCGTCGGCAATTTTTATCTTCACGTTGCCCACGCCGCATTCCTGAATAATCACCCCCGGCGTTTTTGTCTGGAAGCCCGCTTCCAGTAAAGCATGAGCGGTACCGAGCGTGGGATGACCGGCAAAAGGCAGCTCGCCCTCAACGGTGAAGATACGCACGCGGTAATCAGCCTGATTATCCTGCGGCGGCAGGACAAAGGTGGTTTCCGATAAGTTGGTCCAGCGTGCGATGGCCGCCATCTGGCTGTCGTCCAGGCCTTGTGCATCCATGATGACCGCCAGTGGATTACCGTTAAACGCGGTCGAGGTAAACACATCCACTTGTTTAAACGCAACGTTCATTGTCACTCCTTTTGAATAAGGTAAAGATGTTTTTTCTTGCCCGGGCAATTGCTTATGTCAGTTAACAGGGCTATGAATAAGTTAAGCAACTGGATGGAGCCTGCTATGTTAAAAATTCTTGGACGCGCCTCCTCAATCAACGTGCGCAAAGTACTCTGGCTGTGTGACGAACTGGACCTGCTCTACGAACGTGAAGAGTGGGGGGAAGGGTACAAATCCACGCACTCTCCCGAATTTATCGCGCTGAATCCCAATGCCATGATCCCGGTATTGATTGATCAAGACCTGATTATGTGGGAATCCAATGCCATCCTGCGCTATCTGGCGACCGCCTACGGTGGCGACTGGCTCTATCCCGACAATCCGCGTTCACGTGCGCCAGTGGATCAGTGGATGGACTGGCAATCGACAGAACTTAACACCTCATGGCGCTATGCGTTCATGTCGCTGGTGCGCAATTCACCGGCCCATCAGGACCCAAGGCTGTTGGCCGCTGCCTGCAAAGGCTGGTCCCACACCATGGGTATTCTCAATCAGCAGCTCGAACATACCGGTCGCTATGTTGCCGGACGGAACTTCAGTCTGGCGGATATACCGATTGGTCTGGCCGTCAACCGCTGGTTCGAAACGCCGCTTGATCATCCAGACCTGCCTGCCGTGCGCACCTATTACGAACGCCTGACCGAGCGCCATGGCTATACCATCTGGGGACGTAACGGCACGCCCTGATCCTGACCCGGCGGCAGGCCCGCGAGTTCGCAGGCCACCTTTCCGGCCCGGATGATGGCGCGAACGTAGCGCTGATCAAACGGATAACAGCATGAAAGGCGCAATGCATGGTTATAGCGCTCGCTCAGCGAATACAGCGCGCCGGGCGTAACGCAAATCTGCTCTTTCAACAGACGGGAAAACATCTCCGTCGTATCCACCTTGCCGGGCAGTTCGACCCAAAATACAAAGCCACCGCGCGGTAATGTGGCCTGGGTGCCCTGAGGGAAATGCTGCGCAATCAAGCCGCGCGCCTCATCCAGATTGCTGGCATAGCTGCGGCGCAGGCTGCGCAGATGATGGTCATAGCCCCCGTTGGCAAGGAACTCCGCCAGCGTTTCCGACAGCAGCGCCGATTCCGCCATCGATGACACGGCTTTCAGGCGTGCAATGGCATCGTGAAAGCGTCCGGCTGCAATCCAGCCGACGCGAAAATCGGGCGCCACGGTTTTGGTAAAGCTGGTGCAGTAGAGCACCCAGCCATGCTGATCGAACGACTTAACTGCAGGAGAGAGCGGCCAGTCAAACTGCAACTCATCATAAAGACCGTCTTCAATCAGTGGTACTTGGTAAGTATTCACTAACTTCGCGAGCCTTTTCTTGTTGGGCAATGACATACAAAATCCCAGCGGATTTTGCGCCGAAGGCATGGCGACCAGCGCCTGAAGACGGTTTTCCTGAAGCAGCATCTCAAGCGCGTCCAGTGACAGACCGCGCTGGGGATCGGTAGGAATTTCCAGCGCCTTCAGACCCAGGGACGCCAGCAGGGGAAACAGAAAGAAATAGGTAGGGGATTCCAGTCCGACGCAATCGCCTGGCTTCGTTACCGCCCTGAGTGCCAGTTGTAGCGCTTCCATACAGCCATGGGTGAGGGTGATATCGTCGGCGGTAAGCGATTGCCCGGCATGCAATGCACGACGCGCAATCTCCTCCCGTAAGCGCTCACTACCGGGCGGAAGCGCGTAGCGTCCAATAAGGTGTGGATCACGCCGCAGTAAAGATGCCGTAATGCGCGCCAGTCTGGCTGACGGAAACAGATCGCTGTCCTGCGGGCAGGCCAGCGATATATTGGTGTAATCAGGGTGATTTTGCGCGGCGAACACCTTATCAATCAAATCCAGCTTTTCATTACTGGGATCGCGGACCACCCGGGCAGAGTGCTGTGCATTTCGCGTCACCATCGGCAGCACGCCGCGCACGTAGTAGCCCGATTGCGGGCGCGCCTCAATCAGCCCACGGTTTTCCAGCAGTTGCCAGGCATTCAGTACGGTATTCACGCTCACCTGATGTGACTGTGCGACGCGCCGGATGGCGGGCAAACGCTTTCCCGGTTTTAATGTGCCTTTATGAATCGCCTCGGCAAAGCTGTCGGCCAACTGCTGGTAGAGCGTTTGATCGGATGGGGTTTCAGGGGACACAATTGCCTCCGGGCGCGACAGGTACAGTTGAAATCAGTTGTGATTGTACCCATCAAAATAGCGATTTCTTGTCTCTGTTACCATAACTTTTCTCATCGTAGCATGAGGGTTCTCTCGATTATCAGGAACGCCACTATGCTCGATCCCTCATTCTTCAGTTATGTCACCGTGATGTCGATTACACCGGGGCCGAATAACCTGTTGCTTGCCACGTCGGGTGTCAATTTTGGTATGCGCCGTACGCTACCGATGGTGTTTGGCATTCTGATCGGCTGTGCGCTGCAAACCGCGATTGCAGGGCTGGCGCTGGAACTTCTGCTGCACTGGATGGCCTCTGTGCGTTTGCCGCTGACGCTGGTGGGATGTGGTTATCTGCTATGGCTCTCCTGGAAAATATTCCGGGCGAATGCACCCGAAGCCCGGGTAAAGCCGCAGCCCATGACCTTAGTGGGCGGTGCCTGTTTTCAGGCTATCAATCCCAAAGCCTGGTTAATGGCCAGCAACGTGGCACTGCTGTACAGCGCCAGCAGTGGCGTGCTGACCGTGATGGGCGCTTTCATGCTGCTGAATCTGCCGTGCATTTTATTATGGGCCGCACTGGGTGACCGCCTGCGCGGTCACCTGCAAATTCACTGGAAACGTCAGTTGTTTAACAGCCTGATGGCACTGTCGCTGGTGGCAACCACGATCTGGATGTTGGTTGATGCCTTCAGGACCTTTTAATCCGGTGCGCCTGACGCGGTCGCTGAGGGCCACTTCCAGTTCTGTACTTCCGGGACATCTTCGCCATGAATCCGCACGTAGCGATGATGCCCGGCGAGTCGCTGCTCCAGGTCGTCGAGCAGCTCAGGGTGACGTTCGGCAAGCCCCGGGACGTGACGAATAGCGGCTTGGGCAAGATGATAGCGATCCAGCTCGTTAAGCACCGTCATATCGAAAGGTGTGGTCGTCGTGCCCTCTTCATTAAAGCCATGCACATGGAAATTACGATGGTTATTGCGCTGACAGGTCAGGCGATGAATCAAGCTGGGGTAACCGTGAAAGGCAAAAATCACGGGCTTGTCGGCGGTAAACAGTGCGTCGAAGTCCTCTTCTGACTTACCGTGCGGATGTTGTTTCTGGGTTTGCAGTGCCAGCAGGTCCACCACGTTTACCACCCGAATGCGCAGGTCAGGCAGGAAGGTGCGCAGTAAATCTACCGCCGCCAGGGTTTCCATGGTGGGGACATCGCCCGCACAGGCCATGACCACATCCGGCTCTGCGTTCTCGGGGGTTGTTCCGGCCCAGCGCCATTCACCCATCCCGGCCTCACAATGGGTGATGGCGCTGTCCATATCCAGCCACTGAGGCGAAGGCTGCTTGCCTGCCACAATCACGTTGATGCGGTCCCAGGTGCGCAGGCAGTGATCGCCCACCCACAGCAAGGTGTTGGCATCGGGTGGCAGGTAGATACGCACAATATCGGCTTTTTTATTGGCAACGTGGTCAATAAACCCCGGGTCCTGATGGCTGTAACCATTGTGATCCTGACGCCAGACATGGGAAGAGAGCAGATAGTTAAGGGAAGAAATGGGCTTACGCCAGCCCAGTTTGCGCGTCACCTTCAACCATTTGGCATGCTGGTTGAACATGGAGTCAATAATGTGGATAAAGGCCTCGTAGCAGTTAAATAAACCGTGCCTGCCCGTAAGCAGATAGCCTTCCAGCCAGCCCTGACACTGATGCTCACTCAGAATCTCCATCACTCGCCCATCAGCAGCTAACTGCTCGTCGTAAGGCTCAATGGTTTCGAGCCAGGTGCGGCTGGTGGTCTCAAAGACCGGTGTCAGCCGGTTAGAGGCCGTTTCATCCGGGCCAAACAGCCGAAAATTATCCTGGTTGCGCTGGAATATGACGTTAAGGTAGCGGCCAAACTGTTCTGTCGCCTGTCCTGCCTGTCCTGCCTGTGAGCCGGGCTGCTGCGTGTCGAAGGCAAATTCGCGAATGTCGGGCGTGGCAAGCTCACGGCGCAGTAAGCCGCCGTTTGCGAACGGGGACGCGCCCATGCGTTTTTCACCCTGAGGGGCCAGCGCCTGCAGTTCCGGCATCAGGCGTCCCTGTTCGTCAAACAGGTCTTCCGGGTGATAGCTGCGCATCCAGTTTTCCAGGATGTCCCGATGACCGTCATCTTCCCGACAGGCGGCAACCGGCACCTGATGTGCCCGCCAGAAATCTTCCACCTTCTTGCCGTCGACCGTTTTGGGGCCGGTCCAGCCTTTGGGACTGCGCAGAATAATCATCGGCCAGTGGGGAATCGCCTGCGTCGGCGAACCGCTGCGTGCCGCCTGTTGAAACGCCGCAATCTCAGAAAATGCGCGATCCAGCGTGTCGGCCATCAGCTTGTGCATTGTCTCGGGTTCATGACCGCAGACAAACAGGGGCTCATAGCCGTAGCCCCGAAACAGCTGGCGTAGGTCGTCGTCACTGGCGCGGCCCAGAATGGTCGGGTTGGCAATCTTATAGCCATTCAGGTGTAAGATTGGCAGCACGGCGCCGTCCCGTTGCGGGTTCAGAAATTTAATACCGTGCCAGCTGGAAGCCAGCGGACCGGTCTCTGCTTCGCCGTCGCCAATCACGCAGGGCGCAATCAGATCGGGATGATCAAAGACTGCACCAAACGCATGTGACAGGGAGTAGCCCAGTTCACCCCCTTCATTAATCGAGCCCGGGGTTTCTGGCGCGGCATGGCTGGGGATGCCACCCGGAAAGGAAAACTGTTTAAACAGTTTCTGCATGCCCGCGGCATCCTGACTGATATGCGGATAGATTTCGCTGTAGCTGCCTTCGAGCCAGGTGTTCGCCACCATGCCCGGACCGCCATGACCGGGGCCACAGATATAGATCAGGTTTAGATCGCGCTGACGAATGATGCGGTTTAAATGGGCATAGATAAAATTAAGCCCGGGCGTTGTGCCCCAGTGCCCCAGTAAACGCGGTTTAATATGCTGTGGTGTTAACGGCTCGCGTAATAATGGATTATCCATTAAATAAATCTGCCCGACAGACAAATAGTTAGCGGCGCGCCAGTAGCGGTCAAGCAAGGCGAGTTCGTGTTCAGTGTTCGGTTGGGCCATGACATGTCCTCCTGCATTAAGGCAGATTTAACCCTAATAGAGAATGTGGCAGTCAACCAGGCAAGCGGTAAACAAAAAGGCCTCGCAGTGCGAGGCCTTCTGTATCAAGGGCGGCTTATTTGCCGATAACAAAGGCGGTTTCACGGCCCTCATCGTTTGCGGCCACTGGCGTAACCGGCGTGTACTCAAGCTGCAGGATGCGGCTGGTTTCTGCCAGCACTTTTTCGGTCAGGGCCACATCACCATTCAGCCTGCGTCCCCAGGACGGCACCACGGCACGAATTTTATTTTGCCACTCCGGCGAAGCCATCTGCTCTGGATACACCTTATGCAGCAACTCCAGCATAATAGGTGCCGCAGTGGAGGCACCTGGCGAAGCACCCAGCAACGCAGAGACTGAGCCGTCTTCGGATGACACCACTTCCGTACCTAAACGCAGCACCGCGCCTTCTTTCTCATCTTTCTTGATGATCTGTACGCGCTGTCCGGCCGTCACCAGGCGCCAGTCTTCCTGTTTCGCCTGCGGCACATAAGCACGTAGCGCATCCATACGATCACGGTCACTTTGCAGTACCTGATCCATCAGATATTTCACCAGGTCAAAGCTTTTCAGCCCGACTTTAATCATCGGCATCACGTTGGTGCTGTTGAGCGAGGCAAACATATCCAGCAGCGAGCCCTGCTTCAGGAATTTGGTCGAGAAGGTCGCAAAAGGACCAAACAGCAGAACCTGCTTGCCGTTCAGCACGCGCGTATCGACGTGAGGCACAGACATCGGTGGTGCGCCCACGCTGGCTTTGCCGTACACCTTCGCCATGTGCTGTTTCACGACCTCGGGATTCTCGGTGACCAGGAAGGAACCGCCGACCGGGAAGCCCGCGTAACCGTTGGCCTCCGGAATACCGGCCTTCTGCAGCAGCGGCAGCGCCGCCCCGCCTGCGCCAATAAAAATCTTACCGGCCGTCAACGTGCGGCGCGTCCCGTCCGTCAGGCAGACAAGCGTCACCTGCCAACGACCATCGTTAAGGCGAGTGATTTCGCGGACTTCCTGATTCATGCGCAAACGGAAGTTGGCTTTTTTCTCCAGTGAGCTAATCAGCTGGCGCGTCACTTCACCAAAATCCACGTCGGTGCCCATGTCTGTCCAGGTCGCCGCCACTTTTTGACTGTCGGCCCGGCCTTTCATCACCAGTGGAATCCACTGCGCGATTTGCTGCGGATCTTCAGAGTAAGCCATGCCACGGAATAGCGTGCTTTTCTGTAAGGCATTAAAGCGCTTACGCAGAAACGCCACGTTGTCATCGCCCCAGACAAAGCTCATATGTGGCGTGCTGTGAATAAAGCTTTTTGGTGTGTGCAGATTGCCTTTCTGAACGTGGTAAGCCCAGAACTGACGGGAGATTTGGAATGACTCATTGATCGCCACCGCTTTCGCGATATCGATACTGCCATCGGCTTTCTGCGGCGTATAGTTCAACTCGGCCAGCGCCGCATGGCCTGTACCTGCATTGTTCCAGCCATTTGAGGACTCTTCGGCGACATGCCCCAACCGCTCCACCATTTCAATGGACCAGTCTGGTTCAAGATCCTGAAGCCAGGTTCCTAACGTAGCACTCATGACGCCTGCGCCAATAAGCAGTACATCAACGTCTTTACGCTCCTGCGCCCTGGTGGTGTCCTTTCCGCTAACACTCATTGTGAGCGCAAGATTTACAGCTGATTTGCACATGAGGCGACATCTCCTCTTCTGTTGACCTGAAGCTCAACAGTGTTGCAGGCGAAATAGTCACGCTTCTGATGAGCGCGTTGCGCTACTTCCGGGTTAAGACTCAGGTATGGGTTAAAGCGACGATAACGAGTTAACTGAACGTTATGCTTTGTTGCTCAAATATAACATTCTCGCATCCGATTTAAACATTTGTTTATTTTTTAAATGCAGAAATGATTCAGCATAAGAAATAATCATAATGGCAAGTCCGCCATAAGTGATTTTTCCTTGTAGATTAGCAGGTTAAATAAAATGAGATGTTGCGGGATTGCTTTGTAATGGTGCAGGCTGAAAATGTCACATGGCGGAAGGAATAATTTAAATTAATGAAAAATAGACTTTATTTAATTTTATTCCTGTCGATGAATTTGTACTTGCAGGCAAAACGGGCCTGTCTGTGTAAAACAAATGTTACATTTTTGTGACCTAAGGACGCGGCCTCGACGCCGCGATACCGTTACGTCCCGAGGTGAACGACATGCGGTTTTCATCCCACTTTCAGATTTTCTTCAGAAGAGAAAACAGCGCAGGGCCTTAAACCCCAGAACGCAGGTTCAGCTGGCCGATGTGCCGGGATGCGTCAGCTTCACACGCGGAACCAGCGCCGCCAGACAAAGCGGATCACAAAGAACTCAAGCGCGCCCAGTAACAAGAACCACAGGCAAAATACCAGGGTGTACAGCTGGCTAAGATCCTGCAAATGGAACATCTGCTGCAAATGCTGCGCTACCGTCAGGCTAAAAGCCGGTGCGGGCAGCAGCAGGGCAGACAGAAAGCCCAGCAGCAAAATGCCGCCGGGAAGGATTAAGGATTCGAAAGGGTTATTCATGAGCAGTGTTCCCTGTTTATCAGCCGGATATTTTCCGGTATTCCGTGCCAGGGTTCAATGACGGGATGTCTGTGCCTGTCATGGTTATGTCGAAACAGCGCAGAAAAGGCTTAAATGACATTAACTTAGCTGCATTCATAGCGGATGTTATGAGTTATAGCCTTGGCTATACTTAAATCCCTGATTTTATTGTCTTTTTATAACGATAATCGCGTGGTAGACTGCGCGCACTTTTTAAATTACCGAGCAATTTGTGTGATGGATTCAGCATGAAGTCGTGCTTTTTCATCCCAAGTGAACAAATCATGACCTTTATTGCCACCCTTATTCTTGCTCTTGGAATGTCAATGGACGCATTTGCCGCCGCGCTGGGCAAAGGTGCGGCCTTGCATCGCCCTGGCCTGAAAGAAGCCGTGCGGACCGGTCTGATTTTCGGTTGTATTGAAGCTCTGACGCCCCTTATCGGCTGGGCGCTGGGTCTGGCTGCCAGCCAGTATGTTGCCGCATGGGATCACTGGATCGCCTTTTTCCTGCTGGCCTTCCTGGGCGCGCGTATGATGATGGAAGGCTTCCGCAAAACCGCCGCCGAGCCGTGCGAAGCGCCGCAAAGTCATGGCTTTATGGTACTGGCCACCACCGCAGTCGCGACCAGCCTTGATGCTCTGGCAGTAGGGGTCGGACTGGCGTTTCTGCAGGTCAATATCGTCACCACGGCGCTGACTATCGGGGCCGCCACCACCGTAATGGCGACCACGGGTGTGCTGATTGGCCGTTTCATCGGGCCGGTTTTAGGCAAATGGGCTGAAGTCCTGGGCGGGCTGGTCCTGATCGCTATCGGTTCAACCATCCTTATTGAGCATTTGGCCCTGTTTCAGTAACGGGTGTAAACGTGAATTTTGTGATCTGGTTCAAAATTTATTGCTGATTAAAACAGCAGGCGCTATACTTTTCCTGTAGTTATTCAACAAAATTTTAACCGGATGATGTATGAAACGTTTTTTTAAGTACGTGTTCCACGCTTATGTTGAAACCTTTAAACACGTACCGCCCGGCGCGCTTAACTAAGCGCCCACCGAATACCCTCGATAGTCGCGGTCAGGGACAGACCGGTGATTATCACCCCCGTTTTCGCTTCCCCGCTTTGATTGCATAGCGCCGTAATGGCGACTTTTTCAGCTTTCGTTTATCCACACACTTCCTGCTGACATAACGTGATACATCTGGATATCCACTGTGCCAATCGATGTACGATTTTTATCGCGTTTTTTGCTACGCTGCGCACCGATTTCTTTTAAAACATAGGGTTATCACCCGTAGCCATGACGAGGCAGTAATGCAGCTATGCAGTTTATTTGGTTTACCGCTGGCAAGAACTGGCCGCAGACCGGGGGCTTCGGGCCCTGGATGACCACCGCCGACGACATTCCTGACCCACAGCAGTTAACCATTAAAACGGTGCTGAATGGTCGGGAAGTGCAAAACGATACCACCGCCAACATGGTGCATCCGGTCGCCAAAATTATTGAATACATTTCCGCCTTTAGTCCGCTGTCGCCAGGGGATGTCATTATTACCGGTTCACCATTACCGGTTCACCGGGCGGCGTGGGCAAAAAACGTACGCCGCCGCTGTTCATGTTTAGTGGTGATGTGATTGAAGTGGAGATCGAAAAAATCGGTCGCCTGCGTAACACCATTGCCTGACAGCATGCATTAACCGCCTGTCTCTGCGATTCCCGTCCTACACTCAATGGATACCCAGGAACAGGAGCAGCTGATGAGGCGTACCATCCAGTGTAAAAAGCGGCAGGGCATGGCGCTAGCCGCCGGGATTGGTTTAGGTGTCGCGGCGGTCGTATGGGGCACGAAACGCTGGCAGCAAATGAAGCAAACGCCACCCGTTTCACCACGCAGCCATCACGCAGGATTAGCGGGTTACTATCAACAGATCGGCGACTGGCGCATGTTTACCCGCGTGACGCCTGAGGAACCCCACGGCTTGCCTGTTGTACTAATCCACGGCCTGGTGATGTCGGGGCGCTCAATGGAGCCGCTCGCACTGGCGCTGGGACGGGATTATCACGTCCTGGTTCCCGACCTGCCGGGCTTCGGCGGCAGCGCATTGCCCGCATCGGCCCCTGTTCTGTCGGTTAATGAACTGGCCGATATCCTGTGGCAGTGGTTGCAGCACAACGGTTTTCAGCGAGCAATCTGGGTGGGCAGCGCTTTTGGCTGTCAGGTACTGGCGGCGCTGGCGGATAAATACCCTGAAGCGGTGGCGGGACTGGTGCTACAGGGGCCCACCGCCGATCGCCATGCGCGCAGCCTGGTACGTCAGATGTGGCGAGGCTGGCGTAACAGCCGGATGGAAGCGCATCGCTCGCCGGGCGCGCTGGCCCGGATCGACTGGGCCAAAGCCGGCTTGCCGCGCGCCGTTGGCACGATGCGAGCCATGCTGAACGATCCCATCGAACACCATCTTACCTATGTCACTGCACCAACCTTACTGCTGAGAGGCTCACGCGATCCGGTCTGCCCGGCGCGCTGGCTGGATGAGCTGGCGGGGCTGTTACCGCACAGCGAAAAAATCACCTTACGCGGCGGGACGCACAGACTGCACTACGTTTATCCGTGGAGTTTCTGCCACGCCATCCGGCCTTTTTTAGCGCGTATTCAGCAGGAGAGCCAGCATGAGTAAACCGCCCAAGGGCATCGCCCGGTTTGATTCAGCCGCCACAATGTTGCTGACCTTAGCGAATGCACTTCACGATCGGCCTTTTGCCAGCCCGAGCCAGTCACCGATGTTAGACCGCTTATTGCCTTCGTTTGATCGCTTACCGACCCGGTTGCGTGAGTGGGGCTATGCGGTCAGCGGTCTGGCCGAGGGCATCAGTCATAAACAGGCCAGCGAGCTGGATATAGAAGGTATCGCCGAATGGATGGTCAGCACCTATCCTCAACGCGACTATCCGGCTGCGTTTGTGGGTGCCACCAATGGTGCCCTGGTGCACCTGGCTGCGGCGATGGGAACGCCGTGGCTGCCGCAAACCTTTCTGTGTCCGGTACGCATGCAGCAGAACGACCCGGATGATGCCCAGTCAGGATTCGAGGAAGGTAAGGCCGTGGCGGCGGCACTGCTGGCGACCTGGCCGAAGCTGGCGGTACATCACATGCAAGATCCGAGTCAGGATCGCCTCCTGCTGGAGAAAATGCACGACTTCCGCCTTAAGCTGCGCGACATGCCGCTGGCCTTCAATGAGTTTCTGCTGGGCGGATTACCGGCGGGAGCAACGCTGTTCATTAATCACTGCACGCGACAGTGGCCGGTAACGCGCACCAGTGATCGCTCTTTTTTCCAGTTTGGCGCACCCGGCGGTGCAACCGAAAACGAGTATTTGCGCGGCGGGCCGAGAGTCGCCGAATACCTGGCGCGGGCAGGCGTGGATCGCGCGCGCTGGGAGCCACCTGCCATCACCGATCATGTCCCTGAGGCAGAGTGGGGGCTGGACGGCTACCTGATTTCTCCGCTGAAAAAACTGGCAGAAGCCCAGCGCTGGACGCTGATGGAGATTCGTTACGATGACCCGGAAGCGCTGAGCTTTGTGGTCGCCGAAATTTACCGTGACTGGTATCTGGCGGCGGGCATACTGCCAGCCCGGCTGACGGTAGACAGCTTTTTACTGATGGACCCCTGGTGCAGCATGCAGCAGCACGCGATTCCCTTCTGGCTGATGTTTCCGTCCGTGCCGTCGGCGGATGCACTGCAACGCTTTCTTGAGAAGCAGCCGCCTTTTAACCATATCGACATGATGCTCTATTCCCATGGCACTGACAGTATCGGCCTGGCGGACATCGATCGCTGGAAACAGCTGTTAACCTTCGCCAGGGAAGAGGGGGCATTCGTCGGGGTAGATGAAACGCGCTTCCCTCACGATTTTTCCACCTTTTCACGGTTCGATTCGGCGCTCCGGGAACGCGCACCGCTGCTGCCTGTCCCGCCGCCACTCAGTGTCGATAACGTGATTGCGGGGATTCAGCGTTACGGTGCGCGCCACGGCGTCACCCTCCAGGCGCTGACCTGAATCAGGTGCCGTCGGTAATGGGATTGCGCACCAGCAGCAGGTACGCCAGCGCACCGACCAGGGTGACACAGGCACAAATCATCAGCGCCAGGCTGAATGATTTAGTGGTATCCAGCACCCAACCGGTGATAACTGGCGCAAAAGAGGCAAAGATAAAGCTGGCAAAGTTTTGAATGCTGCCCACGGACGCCGTCATGCGGGCGGTGACGTTGGCATGGATCAAGCCCCAGCAGGAGGTACCGGCAAAGTGGATACAAAACAGCGCCATACCGATCAGCGTCACTGCGCTGGTGGTGTCGGTGGCGCGCGTCACGATGGCGGTAAAACCTGCCGACAGGATCATGCCGCTCACAATGCAGGCTTTACGGGTTTTTACCGCATCCCAACCGCGTCTGACCAGCGCATCAACCACATAGCCGTTTAGCAACATGCCTGCAGCACCAAACAGGAAAGGAATCGCCGCCAGTAAACCGGTGCTTTTCAAATCAAGATGATAGGTCGATTGCAGATAGCCCGGCAGCCAGGCAATGTACAGCCAGGCGGTATAGTTAATACCGCTGAAGCCAATCATCATGCCCCACATGGTGCGTTGTTTAAACAATCCGCGCCATTCGCGAAAACTGATCGGCTCTTTACGCGATGCCACGCTGCCTGCCTGCAGGTAGTGGATCTCTTCAGCGCTTAGCTGTTTGTTATCGCGATCGCGATAAACCAGGTACCAGCCGAGGGCAAGAAACACACCCAGAATACCGATGGTAACAAACATGCCACGCCAGCCCAGAACCAGCATCATGGCAGCCAGTATGGGCGGCGCGATGGATAAGCCAATCATGGAGGCGGCGTTAAACATCCCCATCGGCATACCGCGATCTTTAATGTTAAACCAGTCGTTGATGACCTTTACCCCACAAGGATTCATGGGGGCTTCACCAATGCCCAGCCCAATACGCACCAGCACAAACTGGGTAAAGTTATGCACCAGACCGGACGCGGCCTGGAACAGCGACCAGATAAACATTCCCAGGGCCAGCATAATGCGCGGCCCTTTACGATCCAGCAGGGCACCCGCGGGCAGCTGCGCCAGCCCATAAGCCAGCGAGAACGCCGACAGCAGCACGCCGATCTCGGTGGCGCTGAGTCCCATTTCACCCCGAATAGTCATGTTGGCCACAGACAGTGAGCTGCGATCCAGGTAGTTAATGATGGCAGCAAACAGCAGTAGCAGCATGGCGGTAATCTGGACTTTACGAATGCGCGGCGAGCGCACGATATCACTGCGCAACGGCACAAACGTCTCGCCGGGCGAGGTGTCGGGCGGATTCGCGTGATCAACAACCGATCTGTGTTCCATGGCAATCTCCCTGGACAGGCGATTTATCATTATGATGAGTAGCAATGTCGCCCAACGGCACAGGGCCGTCGGTGCGTTGCGCTGAGAGTAAGGGGAATAAAAGCGAGATGTTGTAAAGTTGTTTCAAAATCGTGCGGGAGCTAATGCTTTGTGGTTTTTAATCGGGTTTTAATTGTACTGATTAATGCTCCGCACCATTGAACGCTTGGCGGTCGCCAGATGGTTATGCAACGCGCACAGCGCATCCACATCCCGGCGGCCAATCAAGGCAGACAGAATCGCCATATGCTCTTCCAGCGCGACGATATTTCGCTGCTTAAGATCGCTTTCATCCCACTGATAATGCGAATGGAAAATCACCGAAATAATCTCCAGCGACTGATTAAAGAAGGGGTTATTGGCGGCCGACAGAATCAGCCAGTGCAGCTCTTTATCCAGTGCAGCAAAATGGCGATAGTTGCTGGCGATGGTTTCGCGCATCGATCGATGCCGATCCAGCAGATCTCGCGCCTGAATCCAGCGCTCATCCTCCCTGGGCAAATTCAGGAAGCGGGTAAGCGCATGGGTTTCCAGCATTTCACGTAGTTCAAATAACTTTTCAGCGTACTCTTGCGAAAACTTTTTCATCTGCCAGTGACCGCGTTTTACCGGCTCCAGCAGGTTATAGCGCATAAAATGCAGCAGGAATTCGCGAACCGCCACCGGGCTGACGTTGGCCTGCCTGGCCAGCTGTAATTCACTGAAGGTATCGCCGGGCTGCAGCAGCCGCTGATTGATCATATCAAAAAAGCGTTTTTCCACCTGGCTGGCCTGCTGCTCAATGGCGGGGGCAACGGCGCTGAGGCCGTCTTCTGCTTCAGGCTCGCGTACGATAACCCAGCTCTCATTCACTGTTTCCAGAACGCCACGCTCATGCAGATAGCGCAAAGCATGGCGCACCGTGGTACGGCTGATGTTGAACATCTCAGCCAGCGCGGCCTGGGGCGGAAGTGGCGACTGGATGTGGCCCTGGGCAATGCTCTCCAGCATATGGTTAATCACGTTATGGCGTAAATTCTGGCTACGGCTCATGAGCGGCTCCGGTTTTTTAAGCATTAAAAACCATTGAAGTCCCAAAAAAACCGTCACGCTTCACAGATTGAGCAAAGGAAAACCGTTATTGCGGCAAGATTCGCCATAACTGCGCTAACGCTAACGCTAACGCTAACGCTAACGCTAACGGGAGAATTACCATGACAACAATGAGAGCAGTAGTCATCACCGAACCACGCAACATGGTCTGGACCACGCGCGACGTCCCCCGTCCTGCGCCTGCGGAGGCGCTGATTAAACTCGTCAGTGCCGGCATTTGCGGCACCGATATCCACGCCTGGGCAGGAAACCAACCTTTTTTTAGCTATCCACGCGTACTCGGGCATGAACTCTGTGCAGACATTGTTGAAACGGGCAGCGCCGTGCAGGGTTTTGCCGTCGGTCAGCGGGTGGCGCTGATTCCTTACCTCTCCTGCTATGAGTGCGATGCCTGCCAAAGCGGTAAAACCAACTGCTGTGAAAACATTTCGGTGATTGGCGTGCATCAGGATGGCGGCTTTTGCGACTATCTCAGCGTGCCCGCCGCAAACCTGCTGGCGGTGGATGAGTTGGCACCCGAGGCGGCAGCATTGATCGAACCCTTTGCGATCAGCGCCCATGCGGTACGGCGTGCAGCGGTGGCACAGGGCGATCAGGTGCTGGTGGTGGGCGCCGGTCCCATTGGCCTGGGTGCAGCGGCTATCGCCGCAGCCAATGGCGCGCAGGTGATCGTGGCCGACACCAGTGATTACCGTCGCCAGCACGTCAGTCAGCAGCTCGGCCTCCTTGCGCTGAATCCGGCGGAAGCTGATTTTATTGCCGCACTGCGTGCCGGGTTTAACGGGCAACTGGCGTTAACCGTGATCGATGCCACAGGTAATCCGGCAGCGATGAACGCGGCGGTTAGCCTGATTCGTCACGGCGGCACGGTGGTTTATGTGGGCCTGCATAAAGGCGATTTGGTCATCCCTGACAGCGAATTCCACAAAAAAGAGAGCACGCTAATGGGCAGCCGGAATGCCACGCGCGAAGATTTTGACCGGGTGCGTGAACTCATGGCCGCAGGGAAACTGCGTGCAGAAATGATGCTCAACCGGCGTTTCGCCTTCTCGACGCTGGCAGAGCAGTTTGAGGAAGCGGTCATTAACAATCGTGAGTTGATTAAAGGCGTTATCGATTTTGATCGCTAACGGTGGCCGCCAGGTTTATCGACTGAGTGCCTGAAAAAAGTGTTGTCGCACCGCCTCCGCGTCGACGCCTAATGCGATGCGCTGCCGGGGAAGATCGCGGAAGGGATTATGCCGGGAAGCCAGCGTACTCTGTTGACGCACCGTCTGACCGCGGGCAATGCCTTCCGTAATGACCCGAAGCGGGCTTTCCACCAGCGTGAACGCGTCTGGCAGGCAGAGCCAGGAGAGGGTCAGCGTGTCGTGCAGCGCCATGCCAGAAAATCCTTCTTTCTCAAGACTGTAGGCCAGATAAGGGCGACAGATGGCACGCAGCACCGGCTGATTAAGCCGATCCACCTCTTCACTGTGGATCAATACTTTATGGGTCACATCAAGCGGGATCACCACGATCGGTAAGGCGGAGGAAAGAACCTGATCGGCGGCGTGCGGATCTTTCCAGATATTAAATTCGCTAAAGGGCGTCACATTTCCGCAGTGCCCGTCCGTGCCAAATGCGCCGCCCATCACGACTAACTCTTTTACCAACGGAATGATATCGGGTGCCTGATTGATTGCGCTGGCGATATTGGTCAGCGGACCAATGGCGACAAGGGTGACCGCACCTGGGTTGGCCCGCACGCTGTCGATAATAAACTGCACCGCACCGGGTGCCTCGTCGCTGAAGGGATTATCAAAGGCATCGCCCAGGCCATCTTCGCCGTGCAGTCGGGCGGGCGCACTGGGTGCCTGGGCCAGTGGACGGGAACAGCCACGGTAAACCGGCACATCAATCGCCATTTTCTGGCAAAACAGCCTGGCGTTTCTCACGGCCTGTCCGACGGCAACGTTGCCAAACACGGTGGTTATGCCCAGCAAATGTTGGGTGCGGGCGGCATAAGCCAGGGCAAAGGCATCGTCTACACCGATATCAGTATCAAAAATGACAGTTCGCACAGGACGCTCCAGAAGAGAGTTTACCCCTTCGCCGCTGGCGAAAGGCATTCAACGGCTCTACAACGCCGCTGCCGGATAAACATTTAAGCGCAAAACGGCAACCGGGGAAACCTGAATCATGCCCGCCTGGACCTTCTGCTTTGCGGCGGCACAAGGTGCTGCGCTGACGTCAGTTCACGTAACGATTCTCTCCGCTCAACCACGGTTGCCAGCCAGAAAAAGGCATCGTATGATGGCCCGCATAAGGTGATGGCGTTCCACCTTTCCCAACCGCCTGCAGGCGTAACCTGCGGCTGATGACGCCTGACATTATCCTTAATCCTTTCGCGGGAGTCGGTGTGTCAGGTGTATGCTTTTTTCTTGCCCTCCACCGTCTTCTGCGCCAATCCTGAAATGGAGTCTGTGATGTTAAAACCGCTATTCGCTGTGATTCTGGGCGGCAGTATTGGCTGTGTGTTGCGCTGGTGGTTCGCCATGCGGTTTAACGCGTTATTTCCCAATCTGCCGCCGGGCACGCTGTTAGTGAACCTGATTGGTGGATTTGTGATTGGCGGTGCCATGGCCTGGTTCGTCAGGCATCCCCAGCTCGACCCGGCCTGGAAATTATTAATTACCACCGGCTTATGTGGCGGACTCACCACGTTCTCGACGTTTTCGGCGGAGTTAATGACATTGTTGCAGTCTGGCAAATACCTGTGGGCAATGAGCAGTGCACTGGTCCATGTCATTGGCTCATTGCTGATGTGCTTTGCCGGTTTCGCGCTCGTTAACCTGTTGGGCTAACGCAGCGGCGAAACCGGCCTGCCTGCGGTGGTGAAAGCGTGTTTAGTCCTGTAAGCACTGGGCAATAAACCCGGCGGCATGCATTGCACCCTGGGCTGAGATGGTGTGGCCGGTCTGAGGTTCAAACACCGCTTCGACCGGGACGCCCACCGCTTTCAGGCGAGTCGCCGCCGACTCACTTTCACTGGCCGGTATCACCGTATCAGCCCGGCCGTGAATCAACAGGGCTGGCGTGTGAGCCTGTGGCGTGATCGGGCCGTCAAAGGCCAGTCGCCCCGAAAACGCCACCACGCCCGCCAGGGGATAACGCCCGGAAGCCAGCAGGTCCAGCGCCATAATTGACCCCTGGGAAAAGCCCACCAGGATGACGTTTTCCCAGCGGTCTGCCATCCCGTTCTGAGACATCAGATGACGGATAACGCTGTCAAAGGCCTCGCGGGCCTCACGCACCCGACCCGGACGATTTTCTGGCGTAATATCGGCCAGGCTGAACCACTGATAGCCCGCGCCATGTTCAAAGGCGTAAGGCGCATCCGGTGACGCAAAGGCGACATCCGGGAGCAGGGTGGTCCAGTAGTCGCCAATCGGGGCCAGATCGTCTCCGTTACTGCCCACGCCGTGTAGAAAGATCACCAATGCTTTAGCCATGCCCGTTCCTTCGCTGTTTTTTGTCAGATTCTGCAGGCATTTGAACAGGTGACGGGATTAACGTCAAAACCAAACTACGCTTCAGGTAGCGCGTGCGCCTGAGCAGGGTCTGCATGAAGCATTCCGTGCCCTCCTTCTTTCCCTGAAACCTAAAACCTGCTTGACTACTGTGTCACCGGTTGCCGTCTGGAGTTATGCATGTCGTTGTTTCACCTGAGTTCGCTTTCAGACATTCCTGCCGCTGAATGGGATGCCCTGTTGACCGATCAACAGCCCTTTTTACGTCACGCATTTTTACTGAGCCTGGAGGAAAGCGGCAGCGTCAGGCCAGAAAGGGGCTGGCAGTCCGATCATCTCCTCTGGCGTGAGGCAGGCGAGCTTCGCGCCGCTCTTCCCGGCTATCAAAAATTCCATTCTCAGGGTGAATACGTGTTCGATCACGCCTGGGCCGATGCCTGCCAGCGTGCCGGCATTCCTTACTACCCAAAATGGCTGGGCGCGATTCCTTTCAGCCCGGTTACTGGCGCACGCGTGCTTGGTGCACCGGACGCCGCCGCCCGGCTTCTTGCTGCGTTACCGGACGCGCTGGCGGAGCAGGGGTTAAATGGTGCGCATATCAACTTCACCGATCCGCAAGCGAACGCCTTGCTGGCGGCGCAACCTGACTGGCTGGCACGACTGGGCTGCCAGTATCACTGGCACAATCGGGGCTATCGCGACTTTCAGGACTTTCTGGATACGCTGATGTCGCGTAAACGCAAACAGTTGCGTAAAGAGCGCGAGCAGGTCGTACAGAGCGGTTTTGCATTTGACTGGTATCGCGGCGATCAACTGCGTGAGGATCAGTGGGATTTTGTCTATACCTGCTATGCCAATACGTATGCGGTGCGCGGTCAGCGTCCCTATCTGACCCGTGCCTTCTTCAGCCTGCTGGCTGAGAGGATGCCGGACAATATTCGCGTCGTGATCGCCCGTTTACAGCAGCAACCTGCGGCGATGGCCTTCTATCTTAAAGATGGCGAAAGCCTGTATGGCCGCTACTGGGGATGCCTGGCGGAATTTGACCGGCTCCACTTTGAAACCTGCTTTTATCAGGGGATGGATTTCGCCATAGCGGAAGGGCTGCAACGCTTTGATGCTGGCGCGCAGGGCGAGCACAAGCTGGTGCGGGGTTTTGAGCCTCAGATTACCCACTCCTGGCACTATCTGTGCCATCCCGGCCTGCGCGCCGCCGTAGAGGATTTTTTGCAGCAGGAGCGGCAAGGCGTCCACCTGTGGGCCGATGAAGCCCGTGACGCCTTGCCCTATCGACGCGGCGATTAATCTGCGCCCACAAATCCCCCCGTCTGGTGCTGCCACAGACGGGCATAAAGGCCGTTTTGTGCCAGTAGCTCATGATGGCTACCGATTTCCACAATCTGGCCTTTTTCCAGCACCACCAGACGATCCATTTTGGCGATGGTGGACAGACGGTGAGCAATGGCAATCACGGTTTTACCCTTCATCAAGGATTCCAGGCTTTCCTGAATCGCGGCTTCCACTTCCGAGTCGAGCGCGGACGTCGCTTCATCCATAATCAGGATCGGCGCATCTTTCAGCAGCACACGGGCGATGGCCACGCGCTGGCGCTGACCGCCTGACAGTTTCACGCCGCGTTCGCCCACATGGGCATCCAGGCCAAAACGGCCCTGTGAATCGGACAGCAACGGGATAAACTCATCGGCGCGGGCGCGCTGGATGGCTAACTGAAGCGCCTCTTCACTGGCATTTGGTCGTCCGTACAGCAGGTTTTCGCGGATGGAACGGTGCAGCAGTGAGGTATCCTGGGTGATCATCCCGATCTGGCTGCGCAGGCTCTCCTGCGTCACCTCAGCAATATTCTGACCGTCAATCAGGATACGACCGCCGTTGAGGTCGTACAGGCGCAGCAACAGGTTCACCAGGGTGGATTTACCCGCACCGGAAGGCCCAATCAGGCCAATCTTTTCACCGGGTTTGATGGTCAGATTCAGGCCATCAATGACCGGACGGCCCCCACCGTAGTCAAAACGGATGTCCTGAAAACGAATCTCACCTTGCGCCACCTTTAGCTGGGTTGCTTTGGGAGCGTCCTGCACGCTGAGCGGCTGTGAAATGGTGTTGAGTCCGTCCTGCACCATGCCGATGTTTTCAAAAATACCGTTGACGACCCACATCACCCAGCCGGACATGTTGACCAGGCGGATCACAAGGCCGGTTGCCAGGGCAATCGCCCCTACGCTAATCAGCGATTCGCTCCACAGCCACAGTGCCAGGCCAGAGGTTGAGACAATCAACATCCCGTTCAGCGTCGACAGCGTCAGATCCATGCTGGTCACCATCCGGTTAGCCTGCTGCGTCTTATCCGTCTGCTCCTGAATCGCTTCGCGGGCGTACTGACGTTCCAGATCGCTGTGCGCGAACAGCTTAATGGTGGCGATGTTGGTATAGCCGTCAACAATGGTGCCCATCAGCTTCGAGCGGGCCTCTGACGACACCACCGAACGGGATTTAACCCGTGGCACGAAATAGCGCAGCGCGGCAACGTAGGCCACAATCCAGATAATCAATGGAATCATCAGGCGCCAGTCGGCTTCTGCAAACAGTACCAGCGCCGTTGCGGCATAGATCAGCACATGCCAGATCGCATCCACCAGTTGCACCGCAGAGTCGCGCAGCGAGTTACCGGTTTGCAAAATACGTTGCGCAATCCGCCCGGCAAAGTCGTTCTGAAAAAAGTTCATGCTCTGCCGCAGGACATAATTATGATGCTGCCAGCGGATCATACTGGTCATGCCGGGGTTGATGCTCTGATGAACCAGCATATCGTGCAGCGCAATAAAAACCGGCCGCAGTATCAGCGCAACACAGCCCATCCACAACAACGTTTGCCAGTTATCCCGGAACAACGTGGCCGGCGTAGAGTGGTTCACCAAATCAATAATGCGGCTCAGATAACTGAACAGCGCTACCTCAATCAGCGCGCCGATTAATCCCACCACCAGCAACGCGGCAAAGCTCGGCCATACCTGGCGCAGATAGTAAAAATAAAACGGCCAAACCCGCGAGGGCGGCATGTCGGTCGGTGCATCCTGAAAAATATTGATAAAACGTTCGAAACGACGATACAACATAGAGTCACTCTTTCCGTTCGATAAGAGTTACAGCTTAGTGCATGTGTATGCCCGATTAAAAAGGATTAAATATGGATATCACTCTGCGCGGCCGTGAGCCGCACGATGCGGCGGCTTATCAACGTCTTTACGGTCATCCGGACGTTTATCCCTGGACGCTACAGTTGCCTTTTCCCAGCGTAGCCACCTGGGAGAAGAAGTTTGCAAAGATGGATGCGGAAGGCTTTATCAATTTTATCGCCGAAGTTGACGGTGAAATGGTGGGCGAACTCACGCTGTTCACTAATCATAATCCGCGTACCCGGCACTGCATCAGTTTCGGTATTGGCGTCAATCCTGCCTTTTCCGGTCGCGGCATCGGCGCGCATTTAATTCGTAACGCCATGGATTATGCCCGTAACTGGCTGGGCATCACCCGCATGGAGCTGGAAGTGTTCCACGATAATCATCGGGCGTTAGCGCTCTATGAACGACTGGGCTTTGAGCGTGAGGGCGTCCGTCGTCAGGCATCGCTGCGTGAAGGTAAACTTCACGATGTGGTGATGATGGCAATATTGCTCACTGAGAAAGCGTAACCACGCCCGTTTTCTTTTACCGGTGAACGGGAAAACTCTCTCTCTGGCGTCTAAAATTTGTGCTGCACCACAGTTCGCACAAAATGACCTGCATAAAACCGCGTGCCTGCCGATATCACGATATCACCCGCTGATACTCTGGAGGGAGATTGTGATTAAACTCATAACAATCGACGAACTGAAACCGGGTATGTTCGTCCACAAACTCGAAGTCTGGTGGTTTAAAGACAAACGCATTCGCAACCAGATGTTGATCACCGATCAACGTCAGGTTTTGATGTTTCGTCATGAAGGCATCGCGCGTTTATGGATCGATATGGAGAAATCGATTTCATTGACACCATCTGCGCCGAAAAAAGTCGATTCAGGCATCCGCGCGCCGTTCTCTCAGGAAATGGAGCAGGCACAGCATATCTTTGAACAGGGCAAGCCAAAGGTGCTGGCCATGTTCAACGAGGCACGCCTGGGCTATGGCCTGAATCTCAGCGATATGATTGCGATTGTCGATCAGATTGCCGGTTCCATCGAACGTGAGCCTTCGGCGCTGTTACGTGTGGCGCAGCTTAAAGATCATGACAATTACACCTATCTGCACTCTATGGCGGTATGTGGGCTCATGATCGCCTTTGGTAAAAAGCTGGGGCTGGATGCTCAGCAACTGCAACGGGTCGGCATGGGCGGATTACTGCATGATTTGGGTAAGGCGGCGGTGCCGCTCTCTATTCTCAATAAACCCGATAAGCTCAGCGACGATGAGTTTCAGGTGATGTGTGAACATCCGATTGCCGGTGCGCAGATGCTGATGGATGCCCATGCGGGCGACGATCTGGTCGATATAGCGCTGCATCATCATGAAAAATATGACGGCACTGGCTATCCCTATGGCCTGAAGGGCCATGAGATTAGCGTGTATTCCCGCATGACGACCATCTGCGACGTTTATGATGCGCTGACCTCAACGCGGCCCTACCGTAAAGGCTGGACGCCCGCCAAAACGCTGCAGATGATGTTGAGCTGGCAGGGGCATTTTGACACCACCTTACTGCACGCTTTTGTCAGTACCATCGGTCTGTATCCTGTCGGTTCGCTGGTCCGCCTGGCATCAGGCCGCATCGCGTTGGTGGTGAAGGGCGGCGATAAGTCATTACAGCGACCCAAGGTGCATGTTTTCTGGTCACTGCATGCGCAACGGGAAATTAAACCTGAGGTACTGGATCTGGGCGACAGTTTCTGTACTGACAGTATTGTCTGTGCCGAAGATAACGGTGGCTGGGACGGCGTGGATCTGAGGCGCATCTGGCAGCTGGAAGCCGCCTGATATTACGGCTATTTTTATACATTTTTTATATCCCCGACCCGCTTTTTAACCCTTTCTTTATGTGCCCAGGCGCAAGCTACTCAGCAAATCCAATCCTCTGGAGGTTGCTGTGAGCGCAGGCGTAATAACCGGCATTGTGCTGGTGGTGTTGTTACTGGGCTATCTGATTTATGCCCTGTTAAATGCGGAGGCCTTCTGATGGCGGCGAATGCGTTTTTACTGATAGCGGTTTATCTGCTGTTACTGATGGTGATGGCGCAGCCGCTGGGGCGCGGGCTGGCCGCGTTAGTCGCGGACAAGCCCCTGTTTACGCGTGCAGAAGCCTTTCTGTGGCGCATCTCAGGAACCCAACAAGGCGATATGCGCTGGCAGCAATACTTGCTGGCGATCCTGGTGTTCAATCTGCTGGGCATGGCTGTGCTGTTGGCCATGTTGATGTTTCAGGGACAGTTGCCCCTTAATCCGCAGCATCTGCCCGGACTGAGCTGGGATCTGGCGCTGAACACGTCCATCAGTTTTGTCACCAACACCAACTGGCAGTCTTATGCGGGCGAAAGCACCTTAAGCTATTTCAGTCAGATGGTCGGACTGACGGTGCAGAACTTCGTGTCCGCTGCCACCGGTATTGCCATCGCGTTTGCATTGATTCGTGGTTTTGCGAATCGATCTATCGCCACGCTGGGCAATGCCTGGCGTGATTTGACGCGCGTGACGCTCTACGTTCTGCTGCCGATTAGCCTGCTGATGGCGCTGTTTTTTGTCAGCCAGGGCAGCATCCAGAACTTCCTGCCTTATCACAACCTCACCAGTCTGGAAGGGGCACAGCAAACGCTGGCAATGGGGCCGGTTGCCTCTCAGGAAGCAATCAAAATGCTGGGGACCAACGGCGGCGGTTTCTTCAACGTCAACTCCGCCCATCCGTTTGAGAATCCCACCGCACTCACCAATTTTGTCCAGATGTTAAGTATCTTCCTTATTCCGGCGGCTCTCTGCTTTGCCTTTGGCGAAAGCGTCAAAGATCGTCGTCAGGGAAATATGTTGCTGTGGTCAATGACGTTGATGTTCGTGGTGGCCGCGGCGCTGGTGATGTGGGCCGAACTGCATGGTAATCCGCACTTCCTGACGCTCGGCGCTGACAGCGCTATCAATATGGAAGGCAAAGAGACGCGCTTCGGCATCCTTAACTCCAGCCTGTATGCGGTGATTACGACGGCGGCTTCCTGTGGCGCAGTGAACGCCATGCACGACTCGTTTACCGCACTGGGCGGCATGGTGCCCATGTTGCTGATGCAACTGGGCGAAGTGGTGTTTGGCGGAGTCGGTGCCGGTCTGTACGGCATGCTGCTGTTTGTCTTGCTGGCGGTGTTTATTGCCGGGTTGATGATTGGCCGCACGCCAGAGTTTCTCGGCAAGAAAATCGACGTGTGGGAAATGAAAATGACCGCCCTGGCGATTCTGGTCACCCCCGCGCTGGTGCTGATTGGCACGGCGATCGCGATGATGACCGATGCGGGACGCGCCGGCATGGCAAACCCGGGAACGCATGGCTTTAGTGAAGTGCTGTACGCCGTCTCGTCGGCTGCCAATAACAACGGTAGCGCCTTTGCGGGCCTGAGCGCAAATACGCCATTCTGGAACCTGCTGCTGGCGGTGTGCATGCTGCTGGGACGCTTCGGCATCATCATTCCGGTCATGGCAATTGCCGGTGCCATGGCGGTGAAAAAAGTGCAACCGGTCGGTAACGGTACGCTGCCTACGCACGGGCCTCTGTTTATCGCCCTGTTAATCGGTACCGTCTTGCTGGTCGGCGCGCTGACCTTTATTCCTGCTCTGGCGCTGGGTCCGGTGGCCGAGCATCTGCAACTTATTCAGGGACAATCATCATGAGTCGTCAACAACAGGTGTTTGACGCAGCGCTGTTACGTGCCTCAGCGATCGATGCCGTAAAAAAACTCGATCCCCGCGTGCAGTTTCGCAATCCGGTCATGTTTGTGGTTTACCTGGGCAGCATCCTGACTACGATTCTGGCCTTAATGATGTTTACCGGACACCAGAGCGGTAGCGCCAGTTTTACCGGTGCCATTGCCCTGTGGTTATGGTTCACCGTGCTGTTTGCCAACATGGCAGAAGCGCTGGCGGAAGGGCGCAGTAAAGCCCAGGCAAACAGCCTGAAAGGGGTTAAAAAGACCAGCTTCGCCAAAAAACTGTCTGCTGCGCACTACGGCGAAAAATGGCAGCAGGTTGCGGCTGACCAACTGCGCAAAGGTGATGCGGTGCTGGTGGAAGCCGGTGATGTCATCCCCTGTGATGGCGAGGTCGTTGAAGGGGGCGCATCGGTGGACGAAAGCGCGATCACCGGCGAATCGGCACCGGTGATCCGTGAGTCGGGGGGGGATTTTGCCTCGGTGACTGGCGGGACACGCATTCTGTCCGACTGGCTGGTCATCACCTGTAGCGCCAACCCAGGGGAAACCTTCCTGGACCGGATGATCGCCATGGTCGAAGGCGCGCAGCGCCGTAAAACCCCGAACGAGATTGCCCTGACTATTCTGCTGGTGTCGCTCACCATCGTGTTTCTGTTAGCCACTGTGACGCTGTGGCCTTTTTCAGCCTGGGGCGGCACGCCGGTTACCATCACGGTGCTGGTGGCGTTGCTGGTGTGCCTGATCCCAACCACCATTGGCGGCCTGCTGTCCGCCATCGGTGTGGCCGGGATGAGCCGTATGCTGGGCGCTAACGTGATTGCCACCAGTGGCCGGGCAGTCGAAGCCGCAGGGGACGTAGATGTGCTGATGCTGGATAAAACCGGCACCATCACCCTGGGTAACCGTCAGGCAACGCAGTTTTTACCGGCACCCGGCGTAACGGAAGAGCAGCTGGCAGATGCTGCGCAACTGGCGTCACTGGCGGATGAAACCCCGGAAGGGCGCAGTATTGTGGTACTGGCAAAGCAAAAGTTTAACCTGCGTGAACGCGATCTGAGCAGCATGGGCGCCAGCTTTATTCCCTTCTCTGCCCAAACCCGCATGAGCGGCGTCAACGTACAGGACCGTCTGATCCGTAAAGGTGCGGTCGATGCGGTGCGCCGTCATATTGAAGCCAGCCACGGTGCCTTTCCGGCAGAAGTAAACGCCCGGGTTGAAGAGGTGGCGCGGGCCGGTGGCACACCGCTGGTGGTGGCCGAGGGCGCAAAAGTGCTGGGCGTGGTTGCGCTGAAAGACATTGTGAAAGGCGGTATCAAAGAGCGTTTCGCAGAACTGCGCAAGATGGGCATTAAGACCGTGATGATCACCGGTGATAACCCACTAACGGCGGCCGCCATTGCGGCAGAGGCGGGCGTGGATGACTTTTTGTCAGAAGCGACGCCGGAAGCCAAGCTGGCGCTGATTCGTCAGTATCAGGCGGAAGGGCGCCTGGTCGCGATGACCGGCGACGGCACCAATGATGCGCCGGCACTGGCACAGGCGGATGTGGCGGTTGCCATGAACTCCGGTACTCAGGCGGCTAAAGAAGCGGGGAACATGGTCGATCTGGACTCGAACCCCACCAAACTGCTGGAAGTGGTACACATTGGTAAACAGATGCTGATGACGCGCGGTTCTCTGACCACCTTCAGTATCGCCAATGACGTCGCCAAATATTTCGCCATCATCCCGGCGGCGTTTGCGGCGACCTATCCACAGTTAAATATGCTCAATGTGATGCATCTGCACTCACCCGCATCAGCCATCCTGTCGGCCGTTATCTTTAACGCCCTGGTGATTGTGTTCCTGATCCCTTTAGCGCTTAAAGGTGTCAGCTATCGCCCCTTGAGTGCCGCGTCGCTGTTGCGCCGTAATTTACTGATTTATGGATTAGGTGGGCTGCTGGTGCCGTTTGTGGGCATCAAGGCGATTGATATGTTGCTCGTGCTGTCTGGTATGGCCTGAGGAGAATAAAATGAGTCAGTTACGTCCGGCGGTTTTCCTGCTTTTGTTGCTAACGATTGTGTGCGGCGTGGTTTATCCTTTGCTCACCACTGGCCTGTCGCAGTGGCTGTTTCCCTGGCAGGCCAACGGGTCGTTGTTAAAAGTGGATGGCGAAGAACGGGGTTCTGCGCTGATTGGTCAGAATTTTAGCCAACCCGGTAATTTCTGGGGGCGGCCTTCTGCAACCGGTGATAAACCTTACAATCCGCTGGCATCCAGCGGCAGTAATCTGGCCGCCAGCAATCCGGCGCTGGATAAAGCGGTGGCAGAACGCGTAGCGGCGTTACGGGCGGCGAATCCGCAGGCCAACGGCGCGGTACCCGTGGAACTGGTTACCACATCCGCCAGTGGGCTGGACCCGGAGATTTCGCCTGAAGCCGCGCTGTGGCAGGCCCCGCGCATTGCGGCGGCACGTCAGTTACCGCTGGCGAAAGTTGACGCACTGGTAGACAGCATGACGCAACGTCCGCTGTTGCCCTTCATCGGTGAACCTACTGTGAACGTGCTGCAGCTTAACCTGGCGCTGAATGACCTCAAATAAGTCTAAGGAAGCTATGAACCACGAACCGCTGCGCCCCGATCCGGATGCCCTGCTGCAGGCCAGCAGTGACAGCCATCGCGGCAAACTGAAAATCTATTTTGGTGCCTGCGCGGGCGTAGGGAAAACCTATGCCATGTTGCAGGAAGCGCAGCGGCTGCGTGCCCAGGGACTGGATGTGCTGGTGGGCGTGGTGGAAACGCACGACCGCCCGGAAACGGCCCAGCTTCTTAATGGACTGGTGCTGTTGCCGCGCCGCGCCACTGGCCGTTCGCGGCACGCAGAGTTCGACCTTGATGCCGCGCTGGCACGCCATCCGGCGGTCATTCTGATGGATGAGCTGGCGCACACCAACGTGAAAGGATCACGTCATCCCAAACGCTGGCAGGATATTGAAGAACTGCTGGAGGCCGGCATTGATGTCCTGACTACAGTGAACGTTCAGCATCTGGAAAGCCTGAATGATGTTGTCGGTGGCGTCACCGGCATTCAGGTACGCGAAACCGTACCCGATCCCTTTTTCGACGGTGCCGACGAAGTGGTGCTGGTCGACCTTCCCCCCGACGACCTCCGCCAACGCCTGAAAGAGGGCAAGGTGTACATTGGCGATCGTGCCGAACGGGCCATCGAAAATTTCTTTCGTAAAGGCAATCTGTTTGCCCTGCGTGAGCTGGCGCTGCGCCGCACGGCCGATCGGGTAGATGACCAGATGCGCGCCTGGCGTGACAGCCAGGGACGGGATCGTGTCTGGCATACGCGTGATGCCATTCTGCTGTGTATTGGTGATGACACCGGCAGTGAAAAACTGGTGCGGACGGCGGCGCGGCTGGCCGCCAGACTGGGCAGCGAGTGGCATGCGGTTTACGTGGAAACGCCTCGCCTCAACCGGCTGCCGGAAGCGCGGCGTCGGGCTATTTTACGCACGCTGAAGCTGGCGCAGGATATGGGGGCCGAAACGGCGACGCTCTCCGACCCGGATGAGGCGCAGGCGGTCCTGCGTTACGCACGTGAACACAACCTCGGTAAGATCGTGACGGGGCGACGCCCTGTGCGGCGCTGGCGTCGTGACAGCTTTGCCGAACGTCTGGGGCAACTGGGGCCCGATCTGGATCTGCTGGTGGTGGCGCTGAATGAGCCGATTCAGGATGCGCCCCATCCGTTAGCCGAGGATCGGGTTAACAGCGATAAATGGCGGCTGCAGCTGCGCGGCGTTTTGATGGCGCTGGTGCTGTGTATTCTGGTCACCGCCGCAGGGCAGTCGGTGCTGATCAGCTTCGATCCGGCCAACTGCGTGATGATCTACCTGCTGGCGGTGGTGATCGTCGCGTTGCGCTATGGGCGCTGGCCGTCGGTCATTGCCACGGTGATGAACATCATTGCCTTTGACCTGTTTTTCGTCGCGCCAACCGGCACGGTCGCGGTGTCGGATCTGCAATATTTAGTGACCTTTGGCGTCATGCTGGCGGTGGGGGTGATTGTGGGTAATCTGACGGCCGGTGTCCGCTATCAGGCGCGGGTTGCGCGTTACCGTGAGCAGCGCACGCGGCATCTGTACGAAATGGCTAAGTCACTGGGAAGCGGCCTGACGCCCGAAGATATCGCCGCAACCAGCCAGCGGGTGCTGGAGGCGACGTTACAGGCGCGCTGCCTGCTGCTGTTGCCCGATGAACAGGGTGAACTGCAAACCCTGGGCAATGCGCTGCCGGGCAATGAACCGGATCGGGCAATTGCGAAATGGAGCTTCAGTAAGGGCCAGCCTGCTGGTGCAGGCACGGATACCTTACCGGCGGTGCCTTACCAAATTCTTCCGTTAAAAGTGGGCGATTTGTGTCGCGGATTGCTGGTCGTTGAACCGCAAAATGTGCGTCAGCTGATGGTGCCGGAACAGCAGCGGCTGCTGGAAACCTTCACCGTCCTGATTGCCAACGCCCTGGAGCGGATGGCGCTGTCGCAAAGTGAGGCGGCTTCGCGACTGTCTGCGGAACGGGAACAGCTGCGTAATGCCTTGTTGTCAGCCCTGTCCCATGATTTACGCACGCCGCTGACGGTGCTGTTTGGTCAGGCCGAAATGCTGATGCTGGACCTGGCCAGTGATGACTCAAAGTATGTACCGCAGGCCAGCCAGATTCGTGAACAAACCCTGAGTACCATTCGCCTGGTCAGTAACATGCTGGATATGGCGCGTATCCAGTCGGGTGGTCTGAATTTGCGCGAAGAGTGGCTGGCGCTGGAAGAGGTGATTGGCGGCGCGCTCAGCAGCATGGCTCCGTCGCTCAAAGGACGGGAGGTTGAGCTCGATCTGCCTACGGATATCGTTTTGATTAAAGGCGACAGCACGCTCCTGGAGCGGGTATTTACCAACCTGATTGAAAACAGCCTGAAGTACGCAGGCAACTGCGCGCCTCGTGGCATTCGGGCCTGGTGTGAAAATACGCGGCTGGAAATCGCCATCTGGGATGGTGGCCCAGGCATAGCCGACAATGACCTGACGCGAATTTTCGACAAATTTTCGCGCGGTGATAAAGAATCGGCGGTGCCGGGCGTCGGCCTGGGGCTGGCGATCTGTAAAACGATTATCGAGAGCCATGGCGGCCAGATCTGGGCGGAAAATCGCCCGGAAGGCGGTGCCTGCTTCCGCCTCTCTTTACCGCTGCCACCGGTTCCTGAAATTTCTCCTGAAGGCTTGAAATAACTTCACAGATGATCGGTTATAATGCGCGACCTTACTGATTATGATTGGGAAATTATGGAACGTTTTACCGAAAACCTGATGTATGCATCGCGCTGGTTGTTGGCTCCGGTTTACATTGGACTTTCGCTGGGATTGCTGGCGCTCACCGTCAAATTTTTCCAGGAAATTTTTCACCTGTTGCCCAACATTTTTAGCATCGCAGAAAACGATCTGATTTTGCTGCTGCTGTCGCTGGTGGATATGACGCTGGTGGGCGGGCTGCTGGTGATGGTCATGCTGTCAGGCTATGAAAACTTTGTGTCCAAACTCGACATTGACGAGGGCAAAGAGAAGCTGAGCTGGCTGGGTAAAATGGATTCCGGCTCGCTGAAAAATAAAGTCGCGGCCTCGATTGTGGCGATTTCCTCCATCCACCTGCTGCGGGTATTTATGGATGCGCGCAATGTCGAAAATGAAAAGCTGATGTGGTACGTCATCATCCATCTGACCTTTGTCCTGTCGGCCTTCGTGATGGGCTGGCTGGACAACATGTCGCGAGCGGAAAAGAAAAACGTCTGACCAACCGCAACATCGCCGAACGCCGTCCGGTTATACGGCTTCCCTTGTGGGGGAAGCCCGGTTCAGCCTGACGCGGGGCGCGCGCCCGTCAGGTGCGGAAATACCGCTTTGATCATGGCAAAAAACGCGGTCAGCCTGGCAGGATAGTAGCTCGCCCAGGGATAGGTCAGCCACACCGGCAACGGGGGAGCCTGCCATTCCGGCATCAACTGAACCAGATTGCCCTGCGCCAAATCCTCCTGTATGACCCATGTCGACATAATAGCCGCACCCAGGCCCGCCAGGGCGGCCTTGCGCACGGCATACAGGCTGTCGCTACTGAGCACGGGAACGATGGGCAGATTCACCGGTTCATCCCTGTCCTGATTCTGTAACGCTATCTCGTTACGGTAGAAGCTGGTCAACGCCAGCCAGGGCAAATCCCCCAGCTGTTCCACCTGCCTGACCGGCGGATGCTGCAAGAGTAGCGCGGGCGCGGCAACGACAATGCGTGGCACTTCAGCCAGCAGCACAGCCACCACAGAAGGATCGGTCGGTGCGCCAACCTGAATCGCACAGTCCACGTTCTCGGCGACGAAGTCTGGCGTCCTGTCGTTCAGCATCCATTCAATGCGTAAACGGGGATAGCGGCGCATAAAAGTCACCAGCGGTGCGACCAGTTGATCCTGACCGAATGCATGAGGCGCCCGCACCCGCAATATCCCGACCGGATCACTGCCCGCGCCGGTCAGTTCATCCTCCAGCGCGTGCCAGGTCGCCATGAGCTGCCGGGCCTGAGCATAGCAACGTTCCCCATCATCGGTGAGCTTCAGCGCATGCGTGGTGCGCAGAATCAGCTTCAGCCCAAGCCCCTGCTCAAGAGACTGCAAGCGGCGGCTGATTGTCGGTTGCGTAATGCCCAGTTGTAACGCGGCTGCGGTCAAACTGCCGCTCTCGACAATGCGAATAAAAGTGTGCATCAATTCGATACGATCGCTGTTATTGAAATTGCTCATGCGTCCCACGTATAACCGTTTTGTCTTTTATGAGTCTACCGCGTATGTCAAAAACAGGCTTTACTTGTCACACTATTTTTTGAGGATGCCACCATGTCAGCGGTAAACAATATCACCCCACCTGCCACCGAACGTCTGCCCGCGCCCCTGGTCTTTACGCTGGCTGCCGGCGCGGGCCTGAGCGTCGCCTCGATTTACTACAGTCAGCCGATGCTGGATATCATCAGTAAGCAGTTCCAGATCAGCGTCGGTACTGTTGGCATGGTGCCGATGTTAACGCAGGCCGGTTATGCCTTAGGCATTCTGCTGCTGGCCCCGCTTGGCGATCGCCACGATCGGCGCACCATCATTTTAGTTAAGGGATTGCTGCTGGTGATGGCGCTGCTGTTATGTGGGTTCTCCGGCGGCATCAGCGCGCTGCTCATCGCCAGCTTTGTGACCGGGCTGACGGCGACCGTGGCGCAGGACATTGTTCCGGCCTCGGCCGCGCTGGCTCCGGCACAACGTCGGGGTAAAATCGTTGGCACGGTAATGACGGGGTTACTGGTGGGGATTTTATTATCCCGGGTCGTGAGCGGCGTGGTGGCGGAGTATTTTGGCTGGCGCACGATGTACATGATAGCGGCCATGGCCGTATTGCTGATCAGCCTGACCTTGTGGCGCGTGCTGCCACGCTTTACGCCTGGCACGTCAGTGAGCTATCCGCGTCTGCTTTTATCGCTGGTGCAGCTGTGGCGTGAACATCAAACCCTGCGACGAGCCGCGCTGGCTCAGGGGCTGCTCTCTGTGAGCTTCAGCGCCTTCTGGTCCACACTGGCGATCATGCTCAGCGAACGTTTTCACTTTGACAGTGCTATCGCCGGTGCCTTTGGCCTGGCGGGGGCAGCAGGTGCACTGGCCGCGCCGCTGGCAGGTAACGTCGCCGATCGTATCGGCCCGGCGCGCGTCACCCAGTTTGGTGCCGCTCTGGTCACGTTCTCTTTCGCCCTGATGTTTTTGCTGCCGCTGCTGCCGCTCCCCGGTCAGCTGGTATTAATCATTATCTGCACCATTGGCTTTGATTTAGGCGTGCAAGCCACGCTGGTCGCGCATCAAACCCTGATTTATGGCCTGGTGCCCGACGCGCGTAGCCGACTGAATGCCCTGCTGTTTACCATCGTGTTTATCGGCATGGCGAGCGGTGCGGCGCTGGGCAGCCTGGCGCTTGCTCACTGGGGCTGGAATGGCGTTGTGGTCTTGTCGACGCTGGCCGCGGCTGTCAGCCTGATCGTGCGTCTCGCCAGTCGCCACCTCAAGGACTGATCCTTCCGCCCGTCAGCAAATGTGCCAGGCTTAGTCATAAACTCAATTAAAACGGTGCGTTATGAACTTTATTGCCTGGACAGCTGCGACGGGCTGTCTTCTGTTATTAATGTCGCTGGCATCAGGGTGGATACACCGTGGCCCGGTGACCTCTTTTGGTCTTTTCTTGTTAGCCGGGATAGCCTGCGGGCCGTGGGTATTTGATGTTATCGAAATCGATATCCTTCGCCATGCGGAACTCGTCACGCACATTACTGAAATCACCATGGCCGCGTCGTTGTTCATTACCGGCCTAAAGCTGCGCCTGCCGCTTAAGGCCCGGAGCTGGCGCGCTGGCGGCTTACTGGCGTTCCCGGCGATGTTGATGACGGTCGCTGCCATGACGCTGCTGTCTCACTGGCTGGTGGGGCTGTCGTGGCCCATTGCCCTGGCGTTTGGCGCGATTGTTGCGCCCACCGATCCTGTGCTGGCGAGTCTGATCTCCGTGAGCGATGCTCAGGATGATGATGCCCTGCGCGTAGCCATTTCCAGTGAGGCGGGCATGAACGATGGTTCCGCACTGCCCTTACTGATTCTGGCGCTGCTGCTGTTTAACGGCGAAAGCCTGGGCACGGGCATGGTGGCGCACTGGGCTGCTGTCGATGTCGTGTGGGCCATTGGCGGCGGCATCCTGTTGGGATTTGGACTGGGTCGCCTGGTCGGTCTGCTGGCCACCCGGCTGCGCAATGCCCACGGCGATGTGGCACCCAATGACTTCCTCGCGCTGGCGCTGATCGCGCTCAGCTATGCACTGGCCGAATGGGTCGGTGCCTCGGGCTTTCTGGCCACCTTTGCGGCTGGTCTGGGCCTGCGCCGTGCGGAGCTGGGCGTCTTTAAACGCTACCAACCAGACGATATGCCCGATGACGATCGGCTGCTGCCTGCCGAGGCGCTGGTGAATCCCAACAAACGGTTACAGCAACGTAGCAGTGGCATGGTGAAATCGGTCGGTTTAGTGGTAGGCGATGCGCTCTCTTTTGGCGATACTATCGAACGCCTGTTGGCTGCCATGATGATGGTGGTACTTGGCGTGACCATGGCGCACCACTGGAACATGCAGGGCGTCCTGCTTGGGCTGTTGCTGTTTGCGGTGGTGCGACCGCTTGCCGTCTGGCTGGTGACCCTGCGCACTGGCATGCCGGTTCCTCAGCGGTTGCTGATTGGCTGGCTGGGTATCCGTGGTATTGGTAGTCTTAACTATATTGCGTTTGCCTGGGTCCATGGCATGGTCGGGGCAGAGGCAAAGATAATGGTTGATATGGCGCTGACGCTGGTGGTGTGCAGCATCGTGGTCCACGGTATTTCTGTGACGCCGCTGCTCAACTGGCGCCAGGCGCGACTGGAGGCGAAACAGCGCCAGTCATGAGAGTGAGTTAACTGATAACAGGAGTAGATGATGAAGATATCTCAGATACTGTTGCTGAGCATGCTGGCTTCTGGCAGTGCACTGGCGGCAGAGAACAGTGAAGAAAGCGTGTATGCCAGCCAGCTGTGCCATATTGTCAGCAGTGAAAAAAGCGTTTCGACAGCTGACCAGTATGTCGAAAAAATGAAAGCCAGCGTGGCAGGATCGCAGTCCTCCTCTGCCGTCAGTAAGCCTGAATTTGACGAAGAGCTGGCAAACGAAGTGGCGAGTGCATGGCTACAACTGGGCGATGAAGAACGCGCCAAACTGCGTACCAATTCACAGCAGTGTGAGCAAACGGTAATGACGCAGTTTCAGCAAGAAGATTAACCGTCGTTAAATCGTCAATAAACGCGCTAAAATGGCGCGTTTTTTAATGGATTTTCACTACCGATTGCGTACATAATCGCCAGCGTCTTAACCAAATGTGCGATACATAATAACAACGCAGCGGGCCGAAAAGGTCGGCTAACTTTTATAGCATTGATTTAACAGGCATCATGATTACGCGTCGACGCTTTATTTTCGGCACAGGAGCGCTTGCGCTCTCACTGGCTACCAGCAAACTGTTTGCCCGCGATGATATTATTCCCCTCTGGCCGGACGAACCGCCCGGCGGCGGCGGTCCGTCTGGCACCCTGCATGTTGATGCATGGGGTTCATGGTCCAATATTGTCAGCCCGGCGATTCAACGTTTCAGGCCAGAAAATCCCAACGGCGAAGCGGTATTAATCGCGGCCGGTGGCGGTTATCGCTGGATTGGCATGGGCCGCGAAGCCTGGCCCGTCGCGCACTGGTTAAATGCCAATGGTTATACCGCCTACGTGCTGAGCTATCGTTTGCCGCGCGAGAAATGGCAGGCGGGTAATCTTGCGCCCTTGCAGGATGCACAGCGTGCCCTGCGCCTGATACGATCGTTTGAACGTAAAGTGCATGTCTTAGGCTTTTCAGCCGGTGGACATTTACTGGGCATGGCGGCGGCACGCCCGGAGTTTCAGTCATACACGCCCGTTGACAGGCTGGATCAGGAAGTGCCAAAAGCCGACAGCGTAGGGCTGATCTATCCGGTGATTACGCTGGAAGCGCCGTATCAACATACCAATACTCACCTGATGATGGTGGGCAACGACGCCAGCCCGCAGGAAGAAGCCAGTTGGTCCGTACAAAACTACGTGACGAATCTGTATCCGCCCACATTTCTGGCCCAGGCCGGCGACGATCACACCTCAAAACCCTTTAATACCCAGTTAATGCGTGACACCTGCCGTCGCAATCGTGTGCCAGTACAGCTGATCCAGCTTTCCAGCGGTGGACATGGTTTTGGACTAGGTAAAGCCGGCACGCCTGCCGCCCTGTGGGATCAGGCTTACGTGAAATGGCTGGAAAACCTGGGTCAGGGCACGTCACCCGTCAGGCACGCTGCCACCTCCGCCCTTTAGCCATTTTCTCTGCGGACTGACGTAAAAAAAAAGCCGGCATTCGCCGGCCTCGCGACAGTAGCGATTCTCAGGATTGAAGCGATACAGGTTAAAGCACGTGTGCAGGCAGGGGCCGCCTGTTAAAACTGATAAGTCAGGCCCATACCGATACTGTTTTTTGTCGTAATGCCGGTTGCACGGGTAAAGTCATTTTCTTTCAGCAAGTTAATGCGGTAATCCACATAGGTCAGCATGTTCTTGTTGAAATAGTAGTAGGTGCCCACCGCAATATATTTCTGCATAGTCTGGCTGCCACCGGCAAAATTCCCCGCGCCCTGCAGGTTTTCGCCACGCTGTGTCACAAACCCAACAGAGGGACGCAAGCCGTTCAGGAACTGGTATTGCGCAATCGCCTCAAAGTTATGGGTTTTATCGGCGACCTGTGCCAGCTGTCCATAAGGCGTCACATCGTTGGCTTCACCGTACATGGCGGCCAGATAGATTTGGTTGGCATCATATTTCGCCGCCGTTACCCAGGCGGTCGCCTCGTCTCCCTGGCCGTCAGCTTGCTGAGTCAGGGTACGTTTTGCTTTCATGCCCGCGGCGGCAATGCTCAAGCCATCGGTGATGCTGTAGGTCAGACCGGCACCGTAGCCATCCCCGTTCGCCAGTTTGGCGGTTGAACGATCATTTTTCCCTTGGTACTGCAGGGTTAACTTTAATCCGCCCCAGTCCGGGGAGTGCCAGGTCGCAAGACCGGTCGAGCGTTTTGACAGGAAGTTATCGTTGGTGGTCATGGTGCCAGAACCGTAGATTGGCGCCATGTCTGTGTAGGCAGAGGCAATATACAGTGCGCCAAAGCTGCGACCATAATCGAATGAACCGAAGTCATCCAGCTTCAGACCGGCAAACCCCAACCGCGTGGCATTACCTGTTTGGGCGTCGGTGGCGCCTTCACTGTGATTCAACTGGAAATTATATTCCCATTGACCATAGCCGGTAAGCTTATCGTTGATTTGCGTCTGACCTTTAAAGCCCAGACGTGCATAAGAGTTGTCACCATCTTCCGCGATATTATCGGAAAACACATGGCGCGCATCGACTTTACCGTAGAGGTCGAGTTTATTACCGTCTTTATTATAAATTTCGGCGGAGCATGCAGAAAATGAAACCAGAAAACATATTGCATACGGCGCGACTGTTTTTATTTTGTTGTGCATATCATCTACCCTTATCTAGTCATTGAAGCGTGAGGATGTAACCGCGCAGGGCGGCATTTATTTCAACGTCACATTCGTTTTGTCGAATAGCGAAACAATAAAATCAATTATCTGGCCATAAATAATATGGCCATTTTTTATAATGCTTTTCCCTGGTGCCAGCCCTTCAGGCAGGTAATGCCCTGATGGTTTTTTATTAAAATACTTTTTATTAAAATGCTAAGTCGGGTATATCGCTTAACACCGTTTGCGCGCCCGCGTCGATATATTTGCGGGCCAGTGCCGGGTCATTAATGGTGGCAATCGCGAACTCAATCCCTGAATGGGACAGGCGCTGCAGGTCATCGTCCGTGGCGAAGTCGCCCAGGAAATGCAGGATCTGGCAATCTGTTCTGGCGAGCAGCGCTGCAGGATCTTTCGGCGGCACGCACACCGCCAGTCCACGTGGGACGTCCGGCATAATCTTTGCGGCAACCTGTAACGAGAGTTCAGAGAAGCTGCTAATAAATAACTTCTTCTCGCCTGCGGGCCACAGCGACTTCAACTGGGTAATCGCAATCTCCGCCGTTTCAATTTCCTGTCCTGAGGTCGGCTTAATTTCCAGCTGCAGCCCGATGCCTTTATCCAGCACAAAGCCCACTGTTTCAGCCAGCGTGGGCACTTTGACGCCTTTAAAGATGTGACCGTAACGCACGCCAGCATCCAGCGAGCGGATCTCATCCAGCGTTAAGTTCGCCACATAGCCTTTACCATTGGTGGTCCGGTCGACAGCATCATCATGAATAATGACCGGGTGCATATCTTTGGTCAGTTTGACATCCACCTCTATCCACGTTGCCCCGTGTTCAACGGCGGCCTGAAACGAAGGCAGCGTGTTTTCTGGCGCTAACAGGGGCGCGCCACGGTGGGCAATCAGGTGCGAGTTCACCACGCGCACAGGATGTTTTTTCTTCGACATTCTTCGCTTTACCTTCTGTTATGGGTGTATCGCCGATCTACTTGAGTAAGACCTGATTAGAAAATTCTGTTCTGACTTCATCACCCAGCGGCTTAGGCATGAACTGGGTACCATGAATGCGCTCTTTGCTGTTGATTAGCCCGGCATCGCGATTCACTTCTTTATTTTGCGGCGTGATGCCATAAACCTGCTGAAACAGCCGTTGGGTGGTGGGCAGCGTCAGCCAGTGTATAAACAGCAAGGCTGCTGCTTTGTGTTGTGCGTTTTTAGGAATGGCCACCATATTTCCGCCGCCGGGCATGCCGAAGTCAGGAATATAAAGTTTGATGGTTTTAGGGACTTCACCGTGGTTTTCTAAGCCCACCAGATAATCTTCCCAGGCCGGCACCAGCAGAAACTCGCCGCTGACCAGTCGGGTAACGCTGTCGGCGTTAGACGCGGTAATGATGTAATTGGGACGTTGCTGTTTGAACCAGTTCCAGGCGGGCTGGAGCGCCGTCAGGCTTTTTACATCGGCATCGCCTTTGGTAAAATCAAAACCCGGCACCAGCGTGCGAGTGACTGACTCAATAAACGCCGGACCCGACCCACCGTTTTCGACGTTAAAACCAAATTCCTGTGGATGACTTTGCAGGAAGGCCGTTATCTGCGGCAGGGTTCTGGGCAGCTCGCTTTCTTTCATGCGACGGGAATCATAAGCCAGGCCCGTCTGGTTGCCCCAAAACGCCACGCCATAGCCTTTGCTGTCGGTTCCCTCAATCGAATAATTTAGGGTTTTACCTTCAGGAAGTAATGTATTAATCGGACCAAAAAATGTCTGCTGTGGTGATACCGTACCGAAGGCGCCACCGCCAATGGAAAACAGATCGATATCGCCCGCTTCACGTCCACGGTCAGCCATGAGTTTATTAATATTGCCCTGCAGTGGGCCTTCAGAGAGCGTGACCTTAATGCCATACTGTTTTTCAAACAGGCTGACCTGTTCTTTTAAACGATCCTGGTAATACCAGTGATACCAGGTTAATGTCCCTTCTTTCTTAGCCTGCTCGACAATCTGTTGCCAGTTCATCGTGGTCAGATCCTGAGCCTGGCTACAGAAAGCCCCGGCCAGCAATAACATTGCGGCAAATAGTCTGAACATAATAGTCCCCAATAACGAGTGATAATGGCTGTCAGCCTTTTCCTGCAAAGGAGGCAACAGGGTTTTTAGTCAGTAATTTTTCTGCTATCAACATTAAAATGACATTTGGCACAACCAGCATTAAAGAAATAACCGCCGCATTGGGTCGGATAAAGTTGTAACCCAGATAGGAATACAGAATGGTCGGCACGGTAATAAAATCGGGTGAGCCGACAATAAAACTTATCGCGAATTCTTCTATTGATAACGTAAAGACAATAATTAATGCGGCAAATATTCCGGGCCGGATGGTGGGTAAACAAGCCACAATAAAACGATTAATAACAGAGGCGCCCATATCGCGTGCCGCATCGAGCGTGTCCTGGCGTATTTGAGAGAAAGAGAGGGTCAGAATTCGCACGGCGTAGGGCATTAATATAATGGTATGTCCCAGCAAAATGCCGCCAAATCGGGTGTGGATGCCCGCGACGTTCAACAGCATGGAAAAAAACAGCGCGACGACAAACCCTGGTACGATCAGCGGCAGTAAAATTGCATTCTGTAACAGGTGCTTGCCGGAGAATGACATTCTGCCGAACGCCCACGCCGCAGGCAGGGCCAGCACCAGGGTGCAGATGGACACGGTTGCCGCCAGTAGATAGCTGTTCCTGAGTGCCTGAGGTAGCGCGGTCGTGGTCCATACCTCGACCCAACGGCCCAGCGAGAGAACGGGCGGCAGGGCATCTGGCCATGCCCAGGGATGGGTTTTGTCGACGAGTGACCACAGTACGGTCAACATAAAGGGAATAACCAGCCACAGCATAAACAGGGCGGTGATCAGGATCATCATGATGACCCGCAGCGGGGACAAGGTCTCTCTGGCTTGCATTATTTGTTTTCTCCGGCTTGTTGTAGCCATTTCGCCAGACCGGCAAGCACGACCGCACCGACAAAAGCCGCCAGCATTAAAATAACCGCGACAACCGCCGCAAGATTCCAGCCCTGGGCGCTGATTTCGGGGAAACGCAGCATGTATTGCGACAGGGAAAAGACGCTGGTCGGCCCTGCAACCACCTGAAATGAAAAGTCACCCAATGCGCCGATGAAAATCAGCACCAGCGACACCTGAACGGATTTAATGGATAAAGGCAGAATGATCTGTAACAGCCGGGCAGCGTTGCCGGCACCCAAATCTCGCGCGGCATCAAAGAGTTCATCACCAATGGCGCGCAGGCTGCCGGTAATAATCAGCAAGGCATAGGGAAGCTGTTTCCAGACCTGCAAAATAATCACGCCAATTCCCCAGCGGTCATTCTGCATCCTGATGGGGTGAGAGATGATCCCCAGTTTAAGTAACCCCAGGTTAATAAAGCCCTGCCAGGAGATCAGATTGATGAACAACAGCGCGGCGACCAGTCCGTGCACCATCAGCGGGGCTTTGAGCAAACCGCCCATCAGCATTGAGCCGGGAAAGGGCTTTCTCAGCCACAGCGCTAACGGGAGCGCCAGCGCGACGGACAGAACGGCACTGATGACGCCAATCTTGAGTGAATAGCCTGTCGCGCGCCACAGCTGACTGTCGTTCAGGATGGTTTGCCAGTACTGAAGCGTGAAGTGGGCCGGAGCGCCAAAATTAAACAGGCCAACGGACTGCGCCAACGCCATGATGACAATCAGCACCAGCGTGAGCACCACCGGCGCGACGGCAGGCAGAACCAGCAGCCAACACAGCCTGTTCCGGTTGCGCGTTTTCATGAACAGCTTTCCTGTAAAAAACGGATTCTGTCAGGCGCAATGGAGAAGTTAACCCGGTCACCTTCCTGTATGTGGTTTTTGCCGACCAACTGGATACACCACTGATATTCCGTTTCTTCATGCCCAATCGGATGGACCTGGAGTTCAGAAATATTGCCAAGAAAACTCACTGCACCGATCTCGAAAGCGCGGGTGTTTTTCCCCGTGCTGTGTTCGCTCAGCAGGGCATCCTCAGGACGCCAGAAGGTATAGACAGAGTCTGAGACGGGCGGCTGGTGACTGTGTATTTCCATTTCGCCCATGACACACGCAATACGATAAATACCCGTGCTGCTGTCCCCGTCCAGTACGCGGGCTTTCATGAAGTTAGCCTGACCGACAAACCCCGCGACAAAGCGGTTTACTGGCGAATAATAGATATCGTCAGGGGTGCCGGTTTGCTCAATCTTTCCCGCATTCATGACCACCACGACGTCAGACATCGACAGGGCTTCGGCACGATCGTGCGTGACATAGATAGCGGTAAAGCCATGTGAACGCTGTAGCTGTCGGATCTCCAACCGAACGCTGTCGCGTAATTTGGCATCCAGGTTCGACAGTGGCTCATCAAACAGAACGATTTCCGGCCGTACCGCCAGCGCTCTGGCCAGCGCAACGCGCTGCTGCTGACCGCCGGAGAGCTGGGCAGGCAGCTTAGGCAAATGCGCATTGAGCGATACCTGAGAGGCGGTTTGCGCCACGCGCTGCTGGATGTCCGTTTTTGCCATCTTCATCTGCTTCAGGCCAAAACCGATATTTTCAGCAACGGAAAGGTGAGGAAAAAGCGCATAGGACTGAAAGCACATCGCCGTGTCGCGATGTTCAGGCTTAACATGATGCATGTCCTGTTGATGGATCAGCACGTCGCCACTATCAAGACTGTGAAAGCCGGCAATAACTTTAAGCAGCGTGGTTTTGCCACATCCAGATGGGCCAAGCAGGGAGACAAACTGCCCTTTTTTGGCCTGAAGTGAAATGCCGTTCAGTGCGACAAAATCGTCGAACGTCAGCATGGCATTATGGATCTCGAGTGTGTTCACGTATGGCTGCCCCGTCTTAGTCTGCATGTGTGCCTTGCAATTAATGCGATGTGCATAATAATTGTCGGATGTTAATTTAAGCAATTTCAGGCAGGTTAAGAATTCGTTAAGTTTTTAAAACCCATATTTAACATTGAGATAGGTTAATACTTTGAGTTCTTACATTTAACGTGCTAACTATTTTAATGCGTAGTGGATAATATTGAGCGCAGAGGCAGTGAGGTGTGGCTGAGCGGCAAAATTAAAAAAAGAGGGCAGGACAGCGCCGAAACGCTGTCCTGAACGTGCAGTGATGAGATAAGCCGTGGGCAGTCTGTTTTTCAGGCGGGGGTAAAGCGGGGATGGGGGATAAACTGGGCAGAAAGGCGGTTCATTTCTGCGGTTCCGACACTGACATGCGTCATGCTTTTTTCCTGTGTACCGGCAAGGTGCGCTTCCAGGCCTGCCGCTTTACAGAGCGCATAACCCGCAGAAACGTCCCACATGCTGCTAAAACATTCCTGATAACCGTCCACATAACCGAGCACGCTAAAGGTTAAACCGACCGTGGCGCAACGATAGCGCACCACATTCCAGCCATCATCCCGGTAGGCTTTCTCAATGCAGAGCTGGTGGGTAAAATCCCATGAAGGACTGTCGCCAATGGCGACGGTTTTAAGCGCCTCAGCGATCACGGGCCGTTCAAAAGGCTCGCCATTCAGATAAACGCCCGCCTCTTTACCGCCGCTCACCATGATATTTAATGCTGGATGGATGATGACGCCGATTAGCGGCTCGCCGTTATGCACATAACCAATAGAAATGCCCCACAATGACGAGCCGCGTAAAAAATTGCTCGTACCGTCAATGGGATCGACTGACCAGTAGCTGGCGCTGAGTTCGCCTCCCTGTTCTTCACCGATAACACGATCCTGGGGGAAATGCTGTTCCAGACGCTGGCGTATACGATTTTCTACTTCCCGGTCTGCCTCACTGAAGACATCCTGTGGCCTTTTTTCGCAGATCGCTAATTCACTCAGCTGCCTGAAATAATCCAGGGCCAGTAGTGCAGCTTCTTGTGCGATGCGTTCAGCAACTTTTAAGCGCGTATCCATTGTTTACCTGATGCAAAGAGAAAGAAGAAGGGGGTGTGCGACCCATCCGTTTATGTAGCATGAGTATAAATACGCCACATAAGGCATCGCCTTTAATATAATGCTTACTGCATGATATTAGAGTGTCTCTCTGTTATGTTTCACTATTATGACGATTTTATGATCGAGGCATGTCGGTCAGAATCAGCCGCTATTCAGCACATTTTATTAAAACGTAAAGGCCATTCCCTTTACTATTCGTGATGCATAAAAGCATGCTAGGGTGTTAACAGAACCCATTATTAAATACGGTGAGGACAATGCTGTGGTTCATGGAAATTCAGGTCATCATGAAGTAGAACTTAATCGCAGTGAAAAACTTATTCTTGAACTTGTCCGCCGTAATGATGGGATTTCTCGCTCCTCTCTGGTTTCACAAACGATTCTGAATCAGTCTTCTGTGCACCGCATTGTTGATACGCTGACCGAAAATGGTTTTCTCAGCCTGGGGGAATCGCCGTCCCAGGGAAGAGGCAAGCCCAGCCCGTCATTATCGCTTAATGCGGACGCACGTTACGGTTATGGAATTTCAATTAATTCGGACAGCGTTGCCGCCAGCCTGATTAATTTTCGTGGCGGTATCACTGAATACAGCGTGCTGGATACGCATCCCCGCGATCCGGCCCGTACCTTACTGGATATCAAACATCACTATCTGGATACCTTAAAGCAACAGGGTATTTCGCCAGAAAAAGTGTGCGGTGTGGGATACAGCATGGCGGGCTTTCTTTATGACTCGCGTAAATATTTTAATCCGCCTGAACCGTTAAAAAGCTGGATGGGCATCGATCTGCGTCGTGAAATTACGGGGTTATTTGACCGCCCGGTATGGATTGAAAATAACGCCACCACGGCGGCGCACGCTGAGGCTTTTTTAGGTGCCGGGCTGAAATACGATACGTTTGGCTACCTCTCCTTTAATTACGGTTTTGGCGGCGGCATCGTGATCAACGGTAAACCGTTTCAGGGGGCTTTTGGTAATGCGGGGGAGATCAGCCGTATTTTTACGCCGGAAGAGGGCAAGCTGCGTCCTGCATTGGGGATCTTGATCGATCGACTACGCAGCGGCGGCATTGAAATTAAAGATATTCGCGATCTCAATCATCAATTCGATCCGGCATGGCCGATCGCTCAGCAATGGGTGGAAGAGGTAACGCCAAACCTGCATCGGGCAATGGATGCGTTGAATGCGGTCATCGATCCCGGCGCCATCATATTAGGCGGGGAAATCCCGCGTAAGCTGGGCGAGATGTTTTTAGCCATGCCACGGGTCAGTTCGGGTACACGCTGGGACATTTCTGCGGAATATCCGGATATCCTGCTGAGCGAGATCGAAGGGGACAGTTCGGCGCTGGGCGCGGCGTTAACGCCGTTGCGGGAAACCTATTTTAATTAAGGCCCTGACTCACTGCCCGTTTTGGATCAGTGAGTCAGGGTAAGTCGCGAACGAATCAGGATTGCCCTGTTAACGCATCGTCACAAACTCTTCCGCTGCGGTCGGGTGAATCGCCACGGTATTATCGAAGTCTTTTTTGGTTGCGCCCATTTTCAACGCCACTGCAAAGCCCTGCAGCATCTCGTCCATTCCACCACCAATGCCGTGAATACCGACAATCTTCTCCTCCGGGCCGACACAGACTAATTTCATGCGGCACGGCTGGCGATGTTGGGTGACTGCGGTGTACATCGCGGTAAAGGACGACTTGTAGACTTTAACCTGATCATCACCGTACTGTTCGCGCGCCTGCGGTTCCGTCAGGCCCACGGTGCCGATCGGCGGATGGCTGAACACCACGGTAGGAATGTTACTGTAATCCAGATGCTCATCCGGTTTGTTATTAAATAAACGCTCAGACAGGCGACGACCTGCTGCCACGGCCACCGGGGTCAGCTCAACGGCACCGGTGTTATCGCCTACGGCATAAACGCCTGACACATTGGTGTTCTGGAATTTATCGACCTTGATATAGCCTTTCTCATCCAGCGCAACGCCTGCCGCCTGGATATTCAGGCTGTCGGTTTCCGGCACACGACCAATGGCCCAAACCAGGCAATCGACGGTGTAGTCGCTGCCATCTTCCAGCTGTAACGTCAGACTGCCGTCGGCATTTTTTACCACCGCTTTTGGCGTCGCCTGAGTGTGCAGCGTCGGGCCTTCCGCGTTCATGACTTCAACCAGCGTCTCGGTGATCAACGGATCAAAGCTGCGCAGCGGGGCATGTTTACGAACGAATAAATGGGTTTCGGAGCCGAGTGCGTTCACCACGCCCGCCAGTTCCACGGCGATATAACCGGCGCCAATCACCGCGGTGCGTTTTGGCAGCGCGTCCAGTTCAAAGAAACCGTCTGAATCAATTCCGTATTCCGCACCGGGGATAGAGGGATGGCCTGGACGTCCACCGGTGGCGATCAAAATATGGTCCGCCGTAATGGTTTCGCCATTGACTTCAACGGTATGCGCATCAATAAAACGGGCAAAGCCGTGGATGACATCGACCTTATTTTTCCCCAGCACATTGTCGTATGATTGGTGAATACGGTCGATATAGGCGCTACGGTTTTTGACCAGCGTGCCCCAGTCGAAGCGGTTTACCGTGGTGTCAAAACCATAATCGGGGCCGTAAAGATGAATCGCCTCGGCGATTTGCGCGGCATGCCACATGACTTTTTTCGGCACACAGCCCACGTTGACGCAGGTTCCGCCCAGTGCTTTGGCTTCTATCAGGGCACATTTCTGGCCATAGCTTGCTGCACGGTTAATCGAGGCAATACCGCCGCTGCCGCCGCCGATGGCGAGATAGTCATAATGTCGGGTCATTGAAGTATCATCCGGTTACATGGAAATTGACATAGAGTGTAACGCCGCAGGGCAGGGTGTCGCAAAAATTGCGCCTATGATTGTAACAGGCCATTGTTTTCCACTACTTACAGAGAAGCATAGCATGCACCTGACTTTTCTTGGCACGGGCGGTGGCGCGCCGAGCTTGCAGCGTAACGTCACTGCCATTGCCTTTACCCATGCAGACAGTGGCGACACCTGGCTGTTTGACTGCGGTGAAGGGACACAGCTTCAGTTTATGCGCTCCGATCTTAAACCCGGCAAGCTCGATAAAATCTTTATTACGCATCTGCACGGTGACCATATTTTTGGTCTGCCCGGCCTGCTTACCAGCCGTTCAATGGCGGGACTTACCACGCCGATGACGGTTTATGGCCCCAAAGGCCTGAAAGCCTTTGTCGATAACGCTCTGTCTCTGTCCAGCTCGTACACCGACTATCCGCTGGAGGTGATTGAAATCGAGGCGGGCGAGGTGCTGGATGATGGCGAGTTTCGTGTTACGGCCTGGCCGATGAATCACACCATTGCCTGCTTTGGCTATCGTATTGAACAGCGAGACAAGCCCGGCTTTCTGGATGCCGCACGTCTGAAGGCAGAAGGTGTGCCGCGTGGCCCGTGGTATCAACAGCTAAAGCTGGGGGACAGCATCACGCTGGAGGATGGTCGCACGGTTCATGGTGCTGAGTATTTGGGGCCGCCCACCAAAGGCAAAACGCTGGCGATTTTTGGCGATACCGCACCTACCGAGGTGGCGTTACAGCTGGCCGCGAATGTGGATGTGATGGTACACGAAACCACGCTGGAGGATGCACTGGCTGAAAAAGCCAACGGACGCGGTCACTCAACCACCGTGCAGGCCGCAAAAGTGGCAAAGCAGGCCGGTGCAAAACGGATGATCGCCACCCATTTCAGTTCGCGCTATCTTGCCAGAGATATGGCCCGTTTACTGGCCGAGTGCCAGGCCATCTTCCCTGAAACGGAGATGGCCCAGGACCTGGCGGTATTCATGCTGTGATGGTCAGTGCGCCAGTGCCGGATAGGTAAAAAACAGCAGGTGGACCATATTGAGCGCAAAATGGCACGCCGTTGCCAGCCATAAGCGACCGCTCCAGTGCCAGACCAGGCCATAAATCAGCCCGGCCAGCCCGGCAAAGACCATCAGCAGCACGCCGCCGGGCGCATGCGCCAGGCCAAACAGCAAGGCGGTGACCAGCAGGGCAACTGTGCTGCCCCATTTCTGGCGCAGGCGCTGTTGCAGGTAGCCGCGGAAAAACGCTTCTTCAGCCAGCGACACAAAAAACAGGTTTGCCAGGGTAAAGGCCCCAAGCCAGTCAGGAACGTGTCGCTCAAACGCCAGGCCACCCAGCCATACCGCGCTGACTAACAGCAGCGGAATCGCCGCTACGGGCAGCAGCCATAACACAGGCGTGCGCGGTGGGTGCGCCTCGGCTTTAAACAGCGTTGGCATACAGGCCAGCAGCAAGAAAGGAATCAGGGCTTTATCGAAATTAAATGAAAAAGAGAAGGGCAGGCTGTGCGCGCCAGCCCGAACGGCATCAATCTGGCGTGGGTTGTTGAAGCCAGGAATAAGATGCAGCATTAGCGCGAGGGCAATCAACACCAGAAGCGCCTCGCTGATGCTCTGCCACACTTGGCTCCGACGGTCGTAAATACGAAACGCGACCAGTGCGGCAACAGCAGCAAAAACGAGGGTAACAGGCCAGTCGAGAACGTTCTGGTAAACCCCCAGCGCCGTTGCCAGTGCCAGTAATAACAGCGAGAGGCGTTTCGCCGGTTGCAGGGCAGCCAGTGCTCCTGCCAGGATGATCCACATAAAAATGACCTGAGGTATAACGCCGCCGCACCAGAAGCGGTGGCGCTAATCTGAGAAGGGCGTTATTCCGGTACGATCTGGTTTACGCTGAAATGGCCTGTACCGGTTGGCACCAGTTTCTGGTGCAACCACGGCAGCAATGTATTCATCTGATCGGCCAGTTTCCACGGTGGATTGATCACAATCATCCCGGAAGCCGTCATACCGCGCTGATCGCTGTCAGGACGCACGGCCAGCTCAATTTGCAGGATATTACGAATGTTGGTTGCCTGCAGATCGCGCAGCATATGTTTGATTTGCTGACGCATAACCACCGGATACCACAGGGCAAAAACGCCCGTGCCAAAGCGCTTGTGGCCTTCCTGAATGCCTTTGACGACCGCCTGATAGTCGCTCTTCATTTCGTACGGGGGATCGATCAGTACCAGACCACGACGTGACAACGGCGGCAGCTTTGACTTTAACTGCTGATAACCATCGGCCTTTTCAACGCGCGCGCGGCTGTCTTTACTGAATTCGGTTCGCAGCAGGGGGTAATCACTGGAGTGCAGTTCGGTAAGCTGAAGCTTATCCTCTGGACGCAGCAAATGACGGGCGATCAGCGGCGAGCCCGGATAGTAACGCAGCGTACCGCTCCGGTTCAGGGCATGAATGGCGTCAAAATAGGGTTGCAGCAATGCGGGCGCATCCGGCTGCTGCCAGACGCGGCCAATGCCTTCCAGATATTCGCCGGTACGCTCTGCATGCTCGCCGCTCAGTTGATAACGGCCTGCACCGGCATGGGTATCAAGATAGAGAAAGGGTTTTTCTTTCTCTTTCAGGGCGGTGATGATGAGGCTTTGTACGGTGTGCTTAAGCACATCGGCATGGTTGCCGGCGTGAAAACTGTGGCGATAACTCAGCATAAAAAAGGGGATGTCCGCGGTTGAAGCTAAAAATGATAACGTTGGCCCGATTATAACGACAGACAGGAATAATTGCTGGCATTTCGCGCGCAGCCGTGGTCCGCGCGTCCTGCCTGCGCTGTTCAGTCCGCTTTACACGCTAATCAGGAGGCTGACACAGGCTGTTAACATCTGTTAACCATGCCGCGACAGGAAAGTGATAGCCTGCGTTGTCCTCAGCTATGCTTGATCTCATCGTCTGTAGGATCATAATCCGCGCCATTGTTTACATCACGACAAGTCGCGCCATTGATTTTCGCGGTATCCGACCGCATGTTAATTGAATTGCGTTGCGCGACCCATCGCGCCCCACACATTGTTAAAGGACTGCGCTATGACCAATCCGTTACTCACCTCGTTCACACTTCCCCCGTTTTCAGCGATTAAGCCTGAACATGTGGTGCCCGCCGTGACCGACGTTTTGAATGAATGCCGTGCAATGGTGGAAAAAGTAGTGGCGCAAGGCGCACCTTACACCTGGGACAATCTGGTACAGCCGCTGGCGGAGACCGACGATCGCCTGAGCCGAATTTTTTCGCCGGTCAGCCATCTGAACTCGGTCAAAAACAGCCCGGAACTGCGCGAAGCCTATGAACAAACGTTGCCGCTGCTTTCTGAATACAGCACCTGGGTTGGCCAGCACGAAGGTCTTTATCAGGCCTACCGCAATCTGAAAGAAGGCAGTCACTATGCTTCGCTGGATCAGGCAAAGCAGAAAGCCGTCGATAACGCCCTGCGTGATTTTGAGCTTTCCGGTATTGGTCTGGAAAAAGACAAGCAGAAACGCTACGGCGAAATTGCGGCCCGCCTTTCCGAGCTGGGTTCGGCCTACAGTAACAACGTGCTTGATGCCACAATGGGCTGGAGCAAGCTGATTACGGACGAAAGCGAGCTGGCCGGCATGCCGGAAAGCGCGCTGGCCGCAGCCAAAGCCCAGGCGGAAGCCAAAGGGCAGGAAGGCTGGTTGCTGACGCTGGATATCCCGAGCTATCTGCCGGTGATGACCTACTGCGATAATGCCGCTCTGCGTGAAGAGATGTACCGCGCCTATTCGACCCGCGCCTCCGATCAAGGCCCTAACGCGGGTAAATGGGATAATGGTCCGATTATGGCGGAAGAGCTGGCGCTGCGACACGAGCTGGCGCAACTGCTGGGCTTCGACTCCTTCGCGGATAAATCCCTGGCCACCAAGATGGCACAGAGCCCGGCACAGGTGATCGATTTCCTGAACGATCTGGCCGACCGCGCCCGTCCACAGGGTGAGAAAGAGCTGGCTCAGCTGCGCGCTTTTGCGCAAAAAGCGTTTGGCGTAGAAACCATGAACCCATGGGATCTCAGCTACTACGGCGAAAAGCAGAAGCAGCATCTTTATACCATCAGCGATGAGCAGTTGCGCCCTTACTTCCCCGAATCTCGTGCAGTGTCCGGCCTGTTTGAAGTGGTGAAGCGCATTTACGGTATTACCGCCAAAGAGCGCACTGACGTCGATGTTTACCATCCGGATGTCCGCTTCTTTGATTTGTTCGATGAAAGCGGCGAGCTGCGCGGCAGTTTCTACCTCGACCTCTATGCTCGCGAGCACAAACGCGGCGGTGCATGGATGGACGACTGCGTTGGGCAAATGCGTAAAGCGGACGGCAGCCTGCAAAAACCGGTGGCTTACCTCACCTGTAACTTCAATCGTCCGGTAAGTGGTAAGCCTGCGCTGTTTACGCATGACGAAGTGATCACGCTGTTCCATGAGTTCGGTCACGGCCTGCACCATATGCTGACGCGCATTGAAGCGGCAGGCGTTTCCGGCATCAACGGTGTGCCCTGGGATGCTGTTGAGCTGCCAAGCCAGTTCATGGAAAACTGGTGCTGGGAGCCAGAAGCGCTGGCGTTTATTTCGGGTCACTACGAAACCGGTGAGCCGCTGCCCAAAGCGCTACTGGATAAAATGCTGGCGGCGAAAAACTACCAGGCGGCGCTGTTTATTCTGCGTCAGCTGGAGTTCGGCCTGTTCGACTTCCGCCTGCATACCGAGTTCAACCCGGAAAAAGGTGCACAGATTCTGGAAACCCTGCGCGAGGTGAAAAGCAAAGTGGCCGTCGTGCCCAGCCCGGAATGGGGCCGCTTCCCTCATGCCTTCAGCCATATCTTTGCCGGAGGTTATGCGGCAGGCTATTACAGCTACCTGTGGGCCGACGTGCTGGCGGCGGATGCCTATTCGCGCTTTGAAGAAGAAGGGATTTTCAACCGGGAAACCGGGCAGTCCTTCCTCGACAACATTCTGACGCGCGGCGGTTCAGAAGAGCCGATGGAACTGTTTAAACGCTTCCGCGGTCGTGAACCACAGCTGGATGCCATGCTGGAACACTACGGTATTCAGGGATAAGCCGTACGTGAACATCTGTTTGCTTGATGAGACAGGCGCCGGTGACGGCGCCTTAACTGTTTTAGCCGGGCGCTGGCAACTGACACACTGTGAAGACGCGACGCTGGCGCTGGTCAAAACCGCCACACATCTTGAACTGCGTAAACGGGATGAGCCCAAACTGGGCGGTATCTTCGTGGATTTTGTCTCTGGCGCGATGGCGCACCGTCGCCGTTTTGGCGGCGGCCGCGGGGAAGCGGTAGCCAAAGCGGTCGGGATCAAAGGCGATTATCTGCCCGATGTCGTGGATGCCACCGCCGGATTAGGCCGGGATGCTTTTGTGCTGGCCGCGCTCGGTTGCCGGGTACGGATGCTGGAGCGTCATCCGGTGGTCGCCGCACTGCTGGATGATGGGCTGACGCGCGGTTATCAGGATGCAGAGATTGGCGGCTGGCTGCGTGAGCGCCTGACGCTGATTCATGCCTCCAGCGTTCAGGCCTTAACCGATATCACCCCGCAGCCGGATGTGGTTTATCTCGACCCGATGTATCCCCATCGGCAAAAAAGCGCCATGGTGAAAAAAGAGATGCGGGTCTTTCAGTCGCTGGTTGGGGCGGATGAGGACGCTGATGCTCTGTTGGCACCGGCTCGCCGTCTGGCAAAGAAACGTATCGTGGTGAAACGCCCGGATTACGCGCCACCGCTGGCAGGGGTTGTTACGCAGTCTGCGGTGCTTACCAAAAGTCACCGCTTCGATATCTATCCGCCACTGGCTGAGTAGCGGGGTTTGTGAAGCCGGTGGGCACGTCAGCCGCACCGGCTTAACGCAGGCGAATTATTCTTCCTCTTCGTCGCGCAGTGGCACAATCAGCATGTCGATATGCACCGTATTGATCAACTGGCGGGCAGACGACATCAGTTTGCTCCAGAAGTCCTGATGATGACCGCACACCACCATGTCCACATCGTATTTCTTAATCGCATCCACCAGCACCTGACCGAGATCGCCACTGCCGCTCAGGGTTTCGGTGATAGGATAGCCCGCGGCATCCGACAGGCTTTTAAGCGCCTGATGTGTCTCTTCAGAAATCCGCTTTTGCATATCGCCCAGGTTGACATCAATCAGGCCGGTATAGAGATCAGAGTAATTTACATCGACATGAATCAACGAAATTTTTGCGTCGTAAGGACGCGCGAGCGAGACAGCTTTATCGACTAACAACTGGCTTTCTGGCGAAAGATCGACTGCAATCAGGATATGTTTGTAAGCCATGATATAACTCCTTCCACGAGATTCAGAATGGCAGCGGTTTCCAGACGCGTCATAGCTGCGAAATCCATTGCGCGAACGGGCGATGCGCGCCACCGAAATGGTTAACGTACAGCACAGGCGATAATGTTGTTATACCTGAAAGTATAGTCATCTGTGTTAACAAATGCGTCTGAAGCCGTCTGGGTTGTGAATAAGATCAATGATGAACGATTTTTACTCGTATAAAACGAAAATCCTTGCTGGTAAAAAATTGAACATTGCTCCTAAACTGAAAAAGCAGCCTTCGTCACATTGCTGCATCTGTTCAGATATTTCAAAAATAAAACTACAAATCATTTAATGGGGTTGTTGGCTAATTCTGCAGGGACTGTTCAGCAGGGTGCGCGTTTAGCACTTTTCTGCAGTACCGGTAAGGAGGGGTAGATGATCAGCACTATCGCGCTTTTTTGGGCTCTCTGTGTGGTATGTATTGTGAATATGGCGCGCTATTTCTCTTCGTTGCGTGCGCTGTTGGTGGTTTTGCGTGGCTGCGATCCGTTGCTGTATCAGTACGTTGACGGCGCAGGGTTTTTCACCGCCCATGGTCAGCCCGGCAAGCAGGTCAGGCTGGTGCGTTATATCTGGGCAAGACGCTATCTTGATCATCATGATGACGAATTTATTCGCCGCTGTGAGCGGGTGAGAGGCTTGTTTATGTTGGCCAGTTCGCTGTGCGGATTAGTGGTGATCAGCCTGATTGCGCTGGCCATCTGGCATTAAAAAGGGCGACCGAAGTCGCCCTGATTTGCCGCTGTCTCAGATGAGCTTGAGCGCAATCCAGTAGAGCGAACCCGACAACAAAATACAGACCGGCAGCGTAAATACCCACGCCATGGCGATGTTTTTGATGGTTTTGCTCTGCAATCCACCGCCGTCTACCAACATCGTACCGGCAACGGAAGAGGACAGGATATGCGTGGTGGAGACCGGCATGCCGGTGTAGCTGGCAATGCCTATCGATACGGCGGCTGTTACCTGCGCGGACATGCCCTGCGCATAGGTCATGCCTTTCTTACCAATTTTTTCACCGATGGTGGTGGCAACACGACGCCAGCCAATCATGGTGCCGATGCCTAAAGCCAGCGCCACCGCCATGATAATCCATACCGGCGCGTACTCAACGGTGTTCAGTAGATCGCCTTTGAGCTTGCCAAGGAAGCGTTTATCGTCAGCGGAGGTTTCCGGCAGCTTCGCCGCTTTATCGGCGGTATCGGAAATACACAGCAACAGGCGGCGCATCTGACTACGCTGATCGACGGACAGATCGCCATAGCTTTGCAGATTGTTCAGCAACACCTGAGCACGCTGCACGGCCTGCAGCGCACGCGCGCTGTCGCAATGAAACTCGGTTGACGTTGCCGGGGCGACTTCTTCTGGCGTGGGCAGTTTAGGCGGAGCCATCTGGATGATATGGGTCAATGACGCCTGATGCTGTTGGTAATATTGCTCAAGGTGGTTAACCGCATCGCGCGTGCGCGTGATGTCGTAACCCGATGAATTCATATTGACCACAAAGCCTGCTGGCGCAACGCCAATCAGAACCAGCATGATCAGGCCAATCCCCTTTTGCCCGTCGTTTGCACCGTGTGAATAGCTGACGCCAATGGCGGAGATAATCAGGGCGGTACGCGTCCAGAAAGGCGGCTTTTTCTTGCCATCAATTTTCTCCCGGTCTGCGGGCGTCATATGAATACGCGCACGCTTCTTGGTGTTACTCCAGTAACGGCGAAGAAGAAAGATTAAGCTGCCCGCAATCACCAGGCCGACGATGGGAGAAAGGATCAGAGACAGGAAGATATTCAGCACTTTAGGAATGTTAAGCGCATCGACGACCGAGGTGCCGTTCATTAATGCATTGGTCAGGCCGATGCCGATAATCGCGCCGATTAAGGTGTGGGAACTGGAAGCCGGAAGCCCCAAATACCAGGTGCCCAGGTTCCAGATAATCGCCGCCAGCAGCATGGAAAACACCATGGCGAGACCGTGAGCCGAGCCGACATTCAGCAGCAGATCGGTAGGCAGCATATGCACGATAGCGTAAGCCACGCTTAATCCGCCGAGCAATACACCAAAGAAGTTGAAAACCCCCGCCATCAAAACGGCAAGCTGAGCACGCATGGCACGTGTGTAGATGACCGTCGCAACCGCGTTGGCCGTATCATGAAAGCCGTTAATTGCTTCGTAAAACAATACAAACAGCAGAGCAAGTATCAGTAACAGGCCGGTGCTAAGATCTAGACCAGCAAACAGATGTAGCATAGACGTTACGCCATTTTGGAGGACATGAACGCGGCGCATTATCCGCGACAACATGCGGTCTGGGAAAGGAAAATATAGTCATGATTTGGACTAAAAATGTCAATTAACCCGGTTAACAGGTACAAAGTCTATATAAATTAACCAGTTACATTGTGACATATTTACGGCAAAATTTTGACACTGGCATCCACAGGAGCAGATCACTACAATCTGCCCCTCTCTTACCAGGTGGGCAATTGCAGTGGAACAGTTTGACGTTATCGTAATTGGGGCAGGCGCTGCCGGGCTTTTTTGTGCTGCGCAGGCAGGACAGCGTGGTCGCCGTGTATTACTGCTGGATAACGGCAAGAAGCCGGGCCGCAAGATTTTGATGTCCGGCGGCGGGCGCTGCAATTTCACCAATCTCTACACTGAACCCGCCGCCTATCTGTCGAATAATCCCCACTTTTGTAAGTCGGCCCTTGCGCGCTATACCCAATGGGATTTTATCGATCTGGTGAATCGTCACGGCATTGCCTGGCATGAGAAAACCCTGGGACAGCTGTTCTGCGATGATTCTGCCCAGCAGATGGTGGATTTATTAATGGCCGAGTGTGACAACGGTGGCGTCACCGTTCGCCTGCGCAGCGACATTCTGAGCGTATCCCGGGATGACGCGGGCTACCATCTGCAGCTCAACGGCAGCGCGGTGCAGGCAGAGAAGCTGGTGATTGCCAGCGGCGGGCTTTCCATGCCGGGCCTTGGCGCATCGCCGTTCGGCTATAAAATTGCTGAGCAGTTTGGGCTTAGTGTGTTGCCAACGCGCGCGGCGTTGGTGCCTTTTACCCTGCACAAACCGCTATTAGACCAACTGCAGACGCTGTCTGGCGTCGCGCTGGATACGACCATTGCGGCAAAGGACGGCACGCTATTTAAAGAGGCGATGCTGTTCACCCATCGCGGTCTGTCCGGCCCGGCAGTGTTGCAGATTTCCAGCTACTGGCAGCCCGGCGAGTTCCTCACGGTGGATCTCTCTCCGGCCACCCGTCTGGATGATTTTTTGACGATTCAGCGAGAGGCGCATCCGAATCTGAGCCTGAAAAACAGCCTGGCCAAAATTCTGCCTAAGCGCCTGGTCGAAGTCTTGCAGGAAATGAAAGTCGTGCCGGATGTCACGCTGAAGCAACTCAATAGCAAACAGCAGACAGAACTGGTGCAGACGCTGCACGGCTGGCAGGTGCAGCCAAACGGCACGGAAGGTTACCGCACCGCCGAAGTCACCCTCGGCGGCGTTGACACGACTCAGCTTTCATCCAAAACCATGGAAGCGCGCGACGTACCGGGGCTCTATTTCATCGGCGAGGTGGTCGATGTGACCGGCTGGCTGGGGGGATACAATTTCCAGTGGGCCTGGAGTTCGGCCTGGGCTTGCGCCCAGGCTCTGTAACTGTTCTGGAATAATATACCTTTGTACATAAGAGCCAGATTGCATAAAAAGTTTGTACACTGATTAGACTCTGCCATGTCGCCAATGATGGGGTCATGGGTCATTTCAGGATTTCGAAAACTGGAGTGACCTGTTCCCTGGAATATCCCTGGTCGTCTGACTTATTTTGTTTTTTCTTTTCAGGGGGACGTTAAATTCAGGGCCTGGTAAATTATTCGAATTCCAGCTTCATATATGAGTCTTTTGTTTCTCTTAACGCTTCATCAATGTATTTCTGACGGATTGCTTCAGTGACCGGTTCATTTTCATAGGGAGGCTCGAATTTCATCGTGCTTTTGTAAGCGACGAATCCACCCACAATCATTTCACCCTCGGCCTTGATTATCTGGCCATCCATATCAAGGTACACATGCGAACTGGTGCCTGAGACTTTCATATCAGTTATCCCTCACAAAAATGACTTTTTCGGACTGAGTCATCGGATCAATTGTCGTAATTTTAGTGACGTTATCATTGCCCATTAAGCGCGGTAACCCAACCAAAGCTGAAGAAGATTTCATGACTGTCGGCGGGATCTTGCTGCCCCGTGCGGGCGAACCGAGTGCATCGTCCGGAAACGTAATGCTGTCATAAATCCGGCTATGGTAATCGTCAAACGCATCCGGGCAGGTGCCAATGAAACAGAGGAGCTTTTTCCCCGTACTGTTTTCAGATGTCAGCACCACCCTTTGCTTCTGAAAGATAATTCTTTCCCCGGCTTTGAAACTGTAAAACAGTTCCAGAGCCTGCCTTCCGCTTAACTCAGTAAGCCGGGCATGGTTGAGTGAGAGGTCCTGCAGAGTAGCCTGCAGTTCGGATGACAGCCTCTGGGATACTGACTGAAGCGTGTCTTCTGCAGCCGCTGTTGCACGTGAAATCACGAAGGTGAATTCATTGGCATTCGTATGGCTGAGCGTAAAGAGGTTCATGGTGCGATCGCGAAATACATCGGGCACCGTAATGTTGCAGTCCTGCAAAGTATATTCAGACATGTAAAGTCTCTCTGGTCCGTGAGTACGGACCAGAATATCAACGTTTACAACAATGATCTCTATGTGATCCTGCCTGAAAATTAATCTTTTTTAGTACTTCCTGCTTTAGAACATCCGGATTATTTGCACCGTATGGCTCAGGCATAGCGCGACACGGCATAGTCCGCATGGGCAATCGCCGGCGGTTTGCCTGAAATCACATCACTCAACAGCTGGCCGGAGCCGCAGGCCATCGTCCAGCCCAGCGTGCCGTGCCCGGTATTCAGCCACAGGTTGGTGAAATGCGTCGGGCCAACGATGGGCGTGCCGTCCGGCGTCATTGGGCGTAATCCGGTCCAGAAGGTTGCCTGACTCACCTGTCCGCCCTGTGGAAAGAGATCGTTGACGACCATCTCCAGCGTTTGCCGCCGGGCGGGCAGCAGGGTTTTGCTGTATCCCACGATTTCCGCCATACCGCCCACGCGAATACGATTATCAAAACGCGTAATGGCAATTTTATAGGTTTCATCCAGCACCGTGGATACCGGCGCGCCGGACGCATCGACAATCGGAATCGTCAGTGAATAGCCTTTTAGTGGGTAAACCGGAACAGACAGCAGCGGCCGGAGCAATTGCGTGGAGTATGAACCCAAAGCCATGACGTATCCGTCCGCCGTCAGCGTTTCAGCGCCACAGACAATCCCGCTTATCCTGTCTCCCTGTGTCAGCAGCGCATCGACGTTGGTGTGATAACGGAAGTCGACGCCAGCCTCGCGCGCCCTCGCCGCAAGCTGCTGGGTAAATAACTGGCAATCTCCAGTTTCGTCATTAGGCAGTCGCAGCCCGCCGGTCAGCTTATGCTTAACCGCCGCCAGCGCCGGTTCAACCTCGGCCAGTTGTGAGGCTTCCAGCAGTTGATAAGGAACGCCGGCGTCTTGCAACACGGCGATATCGCGTGCCGCATTGTCAAACTGCTGAGCGGTGCGAAACAGCTGCAGCGTGCCTCCCTGACGTCCTTCATATTCAATGCCCGTGCTGGCCCGCAGTGCTCTGATGCAGTCGCGGCTGTACTCTGCCAGCCTGACCATCCTGGCCTTATTTTCGGCATAGCTTTGCGGATTGCAGTTTTTCAGCATTTGCATCATCCAGGCGAGCTGAAAGCGGGAGCCGTCCGGACGCACGGAAAGGGGCGCGTGGCGTTGCACCATCCACTTCACCGCCTTTAAGGGGACACCCGGCGCGGCCCAGGGCGCGGCGTAGCCAGGGGAGATCTGCCCGGCATTGGCGGCGCTGGTGCCTAATGCCGGACCGGCTTCTTTTTCAATCACGGTTACCTGATGCCCGGCCTGCTGCAGATACCAGGCGGTTGTCACGCCCACGACACCACTACCGAGTACAATAATTTTCATCTTGATATTTATCCTGAACGCGTTATCGCTCAACCACGCGGGCATTGTCCGCGCGGTCTGTGTTCGGTATGGCTTAGGCCTGGATGGGGATTTGCGCCTGCCAACATCTCACCGCACTGCCTTTTTCCTGTAATAACAGTGGCTGGGGCGCCTCGCAGCCGCGTGTTGCCTGTGGACAGCGATCGCGAAAATAGCATCCCGTCGGCAGGTGACGGTTACCCGGTAGCTCGGTGTTGACCGGCGCGCCGTCCAGCGCCGCGCCGATGCGCGGTACCGACTCCATCAGTAACTGGGTATAAGGATGCTGGGGCGCATCCAGAACGCGCTGTGTTTCGCCCAGCTCCACAATCTGCCCCAGATACATGACCGCGACGCGATCGCTCATATGGCGCACCACCGACACGTTATGCGATATCAGGATGTAGGTGAGGTTTTGCTGTTTTTGCAGGTCCACCAGCAGATTCAGAATCTGCGCCTGAACAGAAATATCCAGCGCGGAGGTCGGTTCATCCAGGACGATAATATCGGGTTCGGATGACAGGGCCCGGGCGATGGCGATGCGCTGACGCTGCCCGCCGGAAAACGCATGCGGCGGCCGGTCCAGGTATTCGGGACGAATACCGACCTGGTTTGCCAGTGATTCCGCCAACGCCCGCCGCGCTTTTTCTGATGGGCGCGACTGAATCCAGACCGGCTCGGTGATGATGCGCCACACGGGCAGGCGAGGATCAAGGGAAGAGAGGGGGTCCTGAAACACCATCTGCATACGACGTCCCCGATGACCGGCTGGGGCCGTTGCCAGTTCAAGCTGGCCTGAGGTTGGACTCAGCATGCCCATCAACAGTTTCGCCAGGGTGCTTTTCCCACAGCCGGATTCGCCAACAATCCCCAGTGTTTCGCCCTGTCGGACCTGAATATCCAGGCCATTCAGCGCATGAACCCGTTCCGTCACTTTGCCGCGCCAGTTCTTTTTGGCAGGGAAGGTGACATGCACGTTTTGCAGCGTAAGCAGAGCATCAGACATGACGCGTCTCCTGTTGTGGATACCAGCACGCGACCTGCTGGGCGGTGTCGCCTGTGGCATGAAGTCGCGGCGGGTTGCTGCAGCGTTCTCCCGCCGCAAAACAGCGCTCGCGAAAGGCACAGCCTGCGGGCAAGCAGGCCAGATTGGGTACGGTTCCGGAAATCGATGCCAGCGGCGCACGCGGTTCAATCGCGTCCGGCGAGCAGGCCAGCAGGCCGATGGAATAGGGATGGCACGGTGAACGCAGGACGGTGTCAGTCACGCCGCTTTCAATGACGGCCCCGGCATACATGACGTAAATCCGATCGCACAGTTGGGAAACCACGGCCATATCATGGCTGATAAACAGCACGGCGGTGCCGGTCGCTTCGGCTTTTTGTTTCAGCAGGCGCAGCACCTGGCGCTGAACGGTAACATCCAGCGCGGTTGTGGGTTCATCCGCAATCAGCAGGTCAGGCTCACAGGAAAAGGCCAGGGCAATCATGACGCGCTGACGCATTCCGCCTGAAAGTTCAAAAGGATAGCGCTCCATGACGTTCTTCGCGTCCGCGATTTGCATATCGCCCAGTAGCGTGAGCGCGCGGGCTTTTGCTTCACGGGCAGACAGAGGACGATGCTGACGAATCACATCCACCATCTGTTTGCCGATGCGGCGGGTCGGATTCAGGGCGGTCATGGGCTCCTGAAAAATCATGGCAACGCGATTGCCGCGCAGCTTGCGCATGTCGACTTCACTGGCGGCAAGCACATCCTGCCCAGCCAGCTCCAGCTTGCCGCTCTTGATGTGATAGCTGTGTTCTGGAATCAGCCGCATCGCCAGCATGGCGGTGACGGATTTCCCCGAACCCGATTCGCCAACCACGCCGACAATTTCGCCACGATTGATGTGCATCGATACGCTGTTCAGCACGTTCACCTCTCCCTGAAAAACCGGGAAACTCAGCCGTAGATCCTCAATCGTCAGGATTCTCTCTTGCATCAGTTACGTCCTCCCGCTTTCGGATCCAGCAGGTCCTGGATGCCATCGCCAAACAGATTGAATCCCACCGCCGTGATTAAAATGGCGGCCCCGGGAAAGGTGCAGTACCACCACTGATCCAGAACGTAGTTGCGGCCGTTAGCCACCATCGCGCCCCATTCCGCTGTGGGTTGCTGAGCGCCCAGGCCAATAAAACCCAACGTAGCCGCCATCAAAATCGCGCTGCCAATATCCAGCGAGGCCTGCACCACCAGCGGCGGCAGGGCATTGCGCAGGATATGCCAGCTAATCAGGTGCCAGCGCGAGGCACCAAAGGTTTTTGCCGCTTCCACGAAGGTATGCTGCCTGACGATTAACGTTTGACCCCGCGCCAGCCGGACATAAAAGGGGATGCGCACAATGGCGATAGCCAGCATGGCGTTAAACAGGCTCGGCCCCAACGCCGCAGCCAGCGCCATGGTCAGTACCAGCGAAGGAATCGACAGCATGATGTCCATCAGGCGCATAATCATCGCATCGCTGCGACCGCCTAACACACCGGACAGGCAGCCCAGTAACGAACCGCTTATGCCTGCCAGCAGCACGACAGCCAGGCCTGCCGCCACCGACTGTTGGCTGCCGACCAGTACCCGGCTGAACAAGTCCCTGCCCACTTCATCAGTACCGAACCAGTGCGCGGCACTGGGTGCCTGGAGGCGATCGGTCAAACTGATGGCATTGGGATCGTGGGGGACAATCCAGGGTGAAAACACCATTAACCCCAGCATCAGAATGATGATGGCGGCACCCAGCAGCGTCAGTGGGCTTTTGCTCAGCATCCACAGGCGGCGTTTCCAGGCGAACAGGCCGGGTTTGACCTGACGCACGGCAGGCTGTTCTTGCGTTATCATCATGTTCTACGCTCCCCGACCCATGCGCGGGTCAATCCACAGATAAAGAAGATCCACGAACAGGTTTACCAATACGTACGCAAAGGAAACCACGATGGCAAAGCCCATCACCGCCGGGAAATCGAGCGCCTGAATAGAGGACACCACATAAGCGCCCATGCCGGGCCAGGCAAACACGGTTTCGGTTAATACCGCGCCATACAGCAGGTCGCCTAATGCCAGCCCCAGGACCGTCACGGAGGGAATCAGGGCATTGGGCAGGGCATAACGCACGACGATCGTCCATTTCGGCAGGCCGCTGGCCAGCGCGGTGCGAATATAGTCTTCGCTCAGTTGTTCCAGCATGGCCGAGCGAATCTGGCGCGCCACGATTCCCAGATGAACAAAGGCCAGGGTGGTGGCAGGCAGAATCAGATGCTGAAGCGCATTAAAAAAGACCTCGATGTTGCCTTCCAGCAGGGCATCAACCAAATAGAAACCGGTGATGCGCGTGGGGGGATCGAGCCAGTCATCCAGCCGTCCGCCACCGGGCAGCAGGTTTAACTTGCCATAAAACAGCACAATCGCCCCCAGGCCCAGCCAGAACGCCGGGGTTGAAATCCCGGTCAGCGCCAGCAGGCGCACCAGATGATCGAGCCAGCGGTTACGATACACCGCAGAGAGCACGCCCAACGGCACGCCAACGAGCAGGGCGATCAACAGGGCGCAACTGGCCAGCTCCAGTGTTGCGGGAAAAAACGCCCGTAAATCCTCTAACACAGGGCGGCCTGTCCGGATAGAGGTTCCCAGATCGCCATGTAAGAGCTGTTCCACATAACGAATAAATTGTTGCCATAACGGTAAATTCAGACCCAACTGCTGACGGATATGCTGGACGATTTCATCACTGGCGCGGTCACCTGCCAGAAGCCTGGCGGGGTCCCCGGGAATAAGATGCGAAATAATAAACGTAATGACGCAGACGCCGGCGACCACCAACAGCAGTCCCCAGCTACGCTGTCTTACTAAACTCCAGTAACTCATCATGTCTTCCTCAGCAGGGCCGGGCAGGCCCTGCATGAACGGGCGTGAGGGGTGTTATTCTTTGTGCATGGTGGCGATATTAAAGATTTGCTCCAGCATCGGGTTAAACACGTAGCCTTTAACCGATTTATTCATCGCCACCTGATAATTCTTCTGGAATAAATAAACGTAAGCCGCATCCTTAATCACGATATTTTGCGCTTGCTGGTAGTCGGTCGTCCGTTCAGCCTGATTCGGGGTCGATACCGCTTTTTTCAGCAGCGCATCCACGTCCGGGTTGGAATAAAACGAGCGGTTACCTGGCAGCCCTTTTTTGTCAGATTCAAACCAGTAATTCATAAACATATAGGGGTCGGCGAAGTCTGGGCTCCAGTTACCAATTGCAATGTCATAGTCCGCCTTGCCGATGCGCTCGCGCATGGTGGCGTTAGCCAGTTTTTCCAGCTTTACCTTGATCCCAATAGCCTGCAGGTTGGCCTGCATTGACAGGGCAATCGGCTCCCAGTTTGGGTCGCTGTCAGAATAGAGAAACGACAGCGACTGTGGCTTACTGGCAACCTTGTCCAGTTCAGCTTTGGCTTTTGCGATATTGAAGCTGTACTGCATGGCCTTCGCGTCGTAACCCCACATGCCTTCCGGGATCGGTCCACGCATCTGTTTTCCGTTGCCACCCAGAATGCCTTGCACCATCCCCTGATAATCGGTGGCCCAGGATATCGCCCGGCGCAAATCTGGCTGATTGAGCGGCGCTTTGCTGTTGTTCAGGTAGAGATAGGTGACCCGCAGGGCGGGATAATCCATCACGGCCACATCATTTTGCTTTTTCAGCGCGGCAAACTGGTCCACCGGCAAGGCATCAGCAATATCCACATCCCCTTTGGCCAACTGCAGGCGTCGGGCTGAGCTTTCACTGATGATCTTCACCGACACCCGTTTAAACGCCGGTTTTGGCCCGGCAAAGTGTGGGTTAGGCACCAGCACAAGTTGCTGACCTTTCTGCCAGCGCTGCAACATATAAGCGCCCGAGCCTGCAGTATGTTCCGCCAGGTAACTGCGCGCGTCGTCAGTCGCGTTAGCCTTGAGCACGGCCGGGTTAATGATGGAGGCACCGTCGTTAGCGAGGGTGTACAGGAAAGGCGCAAAAGGCGTACTCAGGGTGAAGCGCACGGTTAGCGGATCTACCACTTCGACTTTAAGATCGGCCGGGAAGGCTTCGGAAGGGCCCTGTTTGATACGCAGCAGGCGCTCAAACGACAGCTTAACGGCCTCAGCATTCACGGCTGAACCGTCCGCAAACGCAGCGCCTGGGCGTAATTTAAACGTCCATACCTTACCCTCCTCGCTGCTCTGCCAGCTTTCCGCCAGATCGCCTTCAACGTCTGTAGAACCCTTACCGCCTTCGGTTTTGTATTTGATCAATCGCTGATAGGCAGGGTAGGTAATGGTCCAGTCGTTATTATCGATGGTGACGGCAGGATCAAGCGTCTGAGGATCGGCAGCTTTACCAATCACTAACATATCTTTGGGTACCGCCGCCAAAACGGACGTCGTTGTGGCGGCCAGGGTGATGGCGAGTAACAAAGGGCGAAAATAGCCGGGGGCTGTGTGCGTCATTTTCATGGTAATACTCCGTCAGTCTGGGCTGGGGATATGCAGGTGAAAACATCGTTGAGAAGCGGGTAACGGGCCGCTTCCGGTAATTCGAAATGCCACCATTCCGTGGCAATGCCAGTAAAGCCGCCGCCAAACATCACGGCATTAAGCAGCAGTCTGTTGCGTTGGGCAGCAAGCGGTACGTCGGGATGATAAGGATGGGATAGCGCCTGCATGTCATCGAACCCGGTGCCCATATCCAGCGTCTGTCCTGTCGCATCGACCAGCGTGACGTCAATGGCGGTGCCACGGCTGTGGTTGGAGCCTTGCGATAACGGCACGACATAATTCTGGTCAGGGCAGGCGTGCCACAGCAGCTCCTGCGCTTTTTGCGGGCGATAGGCATCCAGCACCAGCAGGGTGAATCCGGCCACTTTTGCAATCGCCATGCTTTTCTCCAGCGCTTTCACGGCATCAGGGTGCAGCAGGCAGCGGGCGACGCTGTAGATAGGCTGGCCCGTGATGTTGTCGGCGGTGGCATATTTGAGGTCGATACTGAGCTCAGGAAAGGCTGCTGCAATATCGACCAACTCTGTTTCCTGCATCATGCGGTGATCCCTGTTTTATTAATGTTCAAATTGACCAAATTCCTGCTGTAACAGTCGGTTTTGTGCCAGTCGCTGAGAAAGCGCGGGGCCAAGGCGTTCAACAACGGCGGAAAGCAGCAGGTTAAACAGGCAACTCAGGGGCGCGAGTGAGTCCCAAAAATTGGCGGTGTCCGTTTTGACCTGAAGCAAATCCACCGGGTAATCACGTGCCCAGGGACACCAGATATCGGTGACGAGTGCCGTTGCAACCTTGCGCTCGGTGGCAACCCGGCAAAACTGTCTTGCCACGGTGGAATAGGCGCGCGTATCCGTCAGAATCACATAAGGTTTGGCAGACTCAGAATTCAGCGACTCCAGCCAACTGCCTGAGCTGCCATCGGCGTAGGTCACGCGCGGGCGTAAATATTCCAGATGACTGAAAAAGGTGTTAGCGATACCGCGGGTAGACTGAATACCCAGCACGATGACCGTTTCGGCATCCGCGATTTGCTGGCTGATATGGCGAAACGTATCTGTCTGAGCCAGTTGATAGACATAGCGGATAGCATCTAACTCCATTTGTAGCGACTGACTGGAGGGATCGGGCAGCGTGCGTTGCTGTTCCCATGAGTCAAGACGATCAATAACGCCCCATTGCTTGTAGGGTGTGTTAGGCACATCGCGCAGCAGGTTTTTCACATCATCAAGATTTTTAAAACCCAGCTTGCGCAGGTAACGCCCTACGGTAATACCGCTGGTCCCGGTTGACTGGGCAATGCTGTCGGCCGTTTCAAACGGTATTTGCTCGGGATGACTTAACAGCCACGAACTAATCCGCTTTTCGCTTGGCGTTTGCAGGCTAAAAGCGGCCTCAATCTTTTTGAACAGGTCTGCGTTAGCGCTCATCTCGTCCTCAATGTTACCTGGCTGTCATTGATCGCCATGTTGTTAGTTAAGTAACAAGCACAATGCATGCCATCTTTCTGAGGTGCATAAAAACAGGCCGCACGTCAGATGATTCAGTGAAGGGGTTTGCGAGAAGTTGATATCCCGTTCATCAGGTAAGCGCAATTGGGGTGCAACATATTTAAAACCTGCATCACACTAGTGCAACAATATCGCCAGGATATGTGATGCAGGTGGATAAACCGACGCGGCCCTTTTCACCGTAACGCAGAGCCGGTGAGGTTGAGGCCGCACGGGACGGTGACCGCTGACTGACCGTAGAGAAGGCAAATCGGCAGGGCACTACGCTGAAACCGCCAGGATTCTCATGAATATGTTGAGATAAGCACGCCTCAGGATTATCAGAAACGGGCCTGCCACAATCATCGAAATAAGGGTGAAATATGGAGTTTCTCAGCAGGATTTTATCAATGTGGCACAAATGACTGGCCGCAATAATTATGCTTTTTTACCGCTTCGTTAATCATCTTTTAGGAATGTTTACCGACTATAAAATGGCAGTAAACACGATTCGGTCACATACTTGTTCTTTTAACTCGTTAAGTGACACACCATGATTAGCTTTGTTCGTTCTTTGTTCGCCAGCCCGGATAAATTCCTCCAGATAATGAGCCGCCAGGACATAAACGACTCCATTGCGGATGGTGAACGCATAATTATCGATGAAAACGGCAATGCTGCCGTCAATATTCTCAGTGATGAAGTGAAAGACGATTTCAATCGACACGTCAATACCTTAAAAGGAGTCTGAGGTGGGAACCGCAATTTTTATGGTATTGATGGTGAGTGGTTACTGGTATACCAGCCGGGATCTGTCCAGCCGTTTTAAAATGCGCCGTTCTTCAGGCTGGGATGTCTATTTTCTGGTCGCACTTTACGGTTGTATTTTTGTGCTTCAGGGCGTTTTCGTCACCGCCTTTATCTGGTTTATCTTGTTTATTATTTCAACCGTTTCTAATTTCCTGTATGTGTTTCCCGGCGATCATCTGCAGCTGCAAATGAAGTTTATGAACTGGAGTTTTCTGGGTATCCAGGCACCTGTGGTGATTATGCTGGCCTTTGCCATCCTGTTTTGCCTTTATCGATCAAACTGGGCGGGCAGTGCGCAACTGAACGTTTCAGGCCGAAAAGATCTCTATCAAAAACTCTCTCGATCTAATGGTGTCGAACAGATGCTGTTTCAGTGTATGGAAGAGGGGGAGCTAGCGTGGATCACCTTAAAATCCCGACGGATTTATATCGGTATGGTGCATGCCGCCACCTTTGAATACGAAAGCACAGCCAATATCGTGCTTATTCCGATGCTGAGCGGCTACCGCGACAGCCATACGCTGAAGCTGTCGGTGGAACACAATTACAGCAGCTGGTATGCCGAGCATGGCATTACGCTGGATTCTGAGCCGAAGAATGCGATGGCATTCCGCAAAGTCATTATGGTGGACCAGATTGAAAGCTTCTCGCTATTCGATCCCGCCAGCGCTACCGCCCTCTCAATAGGGGAAGACCATCCGCAGAGCGTCGAGAAGAGTCGTGAAGGTGACAAGTCATCACCGCCAGATCAGCAAATCGAATAACACAGGGAGAATGCTCGGCGTCAGTATTGCTGTGTTAATCCAAAAAAGCATTCAGGATGCAGTGTGTTAGTCGATCAACATCTACTCTGATTACTGACTTCATCAACGAGGAAACCGTATGGCTTATCAAGGGAAAATCTTAGTGATTGGCGCATCACGTGGCATAGGACTGGCCGTCGTAAAGGCGTTTGCCGCCCATGACTGGCAGGTGACGGCGACCCATCGCGGGGATCATCCACCGCAAGGTGATATCCCTCAGGTTGACTGGCACCGGCTTGATATGACGCAAACCGAGGCGGTTAAGCATTTTGCTGTTGGACTGAGCGGACCGCCTTTTGACGCCATTCTGATTAATGCCGGTATTTATGGCCCGGCCCATCAAAAGCTGTCGGAAAGCGACGACGCTGAACTGGCCCAGCTGTTTATGACCAATGCCGTGGCACCGATTCGGAGTGCGGAAATTCTGCTGCCGTTACTGAACCAACAAAACGGCGTACTCGCACTCACCTCCTCTCAACTTGCCAGCCTGAATGAGAATCGCAGCGCAGACGCGCCGCTTTATTCTGCCAGTAAAGCGGCCCTGAATATGCTCACTCGCTCGCTGGTCAGAACGGTGGATGCCCAGAACGGGACGTTAATCACCTTGCATCCCGGCTGGGTCAAAACAGATATGGGCGGCGATGCAGCACCACTGACGCCTGAAGAGAGTGCCAACGGCATCTTTACCCAGTTGACCACCCACCGTGGACATGGCGGCCATCACTATCTTGACTATGCAGGTAAAACGCTGCAGTGGTGATAGCACATCGCTCAGGCGTGACCGGCGGGCTGGCGCATGTCAGCCCGTTGTTATGCGAAATTTTGCAACATTTACGTCCCGGCATTACACTGCCTCTTTGATTCCATTGATTGAAGGTGCTTATGTCTCAGCCCTACCAGCGTGAACCGCTACCGCTGCCCGGCGGTCACAAGAAAGTTCTGTTGCACTCCTGCTGCGCGCCCTGTTCGGGAGAAGTTATGGAGGCCATGCTGGCATCCGGCATCGAGTACACCATTTACTTTTACAATCCGAATATTCATCCGCTTAAAGAGTACGAGCTGCGCAAAGAAGAAAACATTCGCTTTGCCGAAAAGTTTGGTGTGCCCTTTGTGGATGCGGACTACGATCGTGACGACTGGTTTAAACGCGCCAAAGGCATGGAGTGGGAACCCGAGCGAGGTGAGCGCTGTACCATGTGCTTCGATATGCGTTTTGAGCGCACGGCGCTGTACGCCCACGAAAATGGCTTCCCGGTGATAACCAGTTCCCTGGGGATTTCCCGCTGGAAGAACATGCAGCAAATTAATGACTGTGGCGTACGCGCTGCCGCCCACTATCCCGATCTGACCTACTGGGAATTTAACTGGCGTAAAGGCGGGGGATCGGCGCGCATGATTGAAATCAGTAAACGTGAGAGTTTTTATCAGCAAGAATATTGCGGATGTGTTTACTCCTTGCGTGATACAAATCGTCATCGTGTCGCCAGTGGCCGCGAGCGGATTCAGATTGGCGTACAGTACTATCAACCTGACGACAACGCGCGTTGACGGTTTTTGTTAAAGCAGGCGGGCTATATTGTCGAAACCGCGGGTTTCCTTTATTCCGCCAGATCCTTTCTTTTTTGCGCTGTTTTCCGCCCGACTACATAAGCTGCAAGGATGCGTATTCGCATCCTGATTGCTGTCGTCCAATAGCTGTCTTTTACGACATACGCTCGGCGTACAGCCCATCATCTGCTTAAATGAACGTGTAAATGACTGCTGGCTTTCGAAATGGTATTTCACCGCCAGACTGATGATGGGCGCGCGGCTGTATTTTAAATCATTAATACAGGCAATTAATTTCTTTCTGCGAATATAACGCGCCAGAGTTTCATTGTTGTAACGGGAAAATAATTTTTGCAGATACCATTTTGAATAACCGGCTTTTTCGGCAATATCATCGATGCTTAAACGCTGATCCAAGTTTTTATTAATCCATTCGGTAACAGAAATAATCACGCTCTCATTGTATTTATTCTCATTCATAACACCCCCTTAAATTTTGAAGGTGATTGTAAATTATCCTATGTTTCTCAAAACATTACGAACGTAAAGATTCTTAAGGAAGTGAATGGTTATTTCCTGCCATGTGGAGCTATAGGTAGAATAATTATATTAGGTAGCCGCATGTGTGCTTTTTGTTTCTGAGATGAGGAAGGGCGAGGCGTAATGTTATTGTATTATGAGCGTTGTGAGGGTGGTTAATTTATTGCCTTGCAGGACGGGAAGAACCCCTTCTGCGCTGGCGCAAGCACCGCCGCAGAAGGCCCGTCATTTAGCCTCTAGAGCAGCTTGTTTTCAGCCAGCTCAAGCGCAAAATAGCTGAAAATCAGATCTGCGCCAGCACGCTTAATCGCCCCCAGACTTTCCAGCACGACGTTGCGTTCATCAATGGCACCCGCCTGAGCGGCGAATTTGATCATCGCGTACTCACCGCTGACCTGATAGGCCGCCAGCGGCAGTTCAGTGCGATCACGAATATCGCGCAGAATATCCAGATAGGCACCCGCCGGTTTAACCATCAGCGAATCGGCACCTTCCGCGGCGTCAATCAGTGACTCGCGAATAGCCTCACGACGGTTCATCGGGTTCATCTGATAGGTTTTACGATCGCCTTTCAGCGCCGTGCCGGCTGCTTCACGGAAAGGGCCATAGAAAGATGACGCAAACTTGGTGGAATAGGACATGATTGCCGTTTGGGTAAAGCCTGCGGCATCCAGCGCCTGACGAATCGCTTTTACCTGACCATCCATTGCGGCAGAGGGCGCGATAAAATCTGCCCCCGCTGCGGCCGCGACAACGGCCTGTTTGCCCAGGTTGATCAGAGTGGCATCGTTATCGACGCCGTGATCACAGAGCACGCCACAGTGACCATGGCTGGTGTACTCACAAAAGCAGGTATCCGACATCACGATCATTTCAGGCACGGTGTCTTTGCAAATTTTCGACATGCGCGCCACCAGGCCGTTTTCGTTCCACGCATCGCTGCCGGTCGCATCGGTATGATGGGAAATCCCGAAGGTCATCACCGAGCGGATACCCGCCTTAGCAATACGTTCAATTTCATAGGCCAGACGTTTTTCCGGAATACGTCTTACGCCAGGCATCGCCTGAATGTCTTTATAGTCATCAATACCTTCCTCAACAAAAATGGGCAGCGCCAAATCGTTCAGGTTAAGGCTGGACTCCTGGAACATTGCTCGCAGTGACGCGCTGGCGCGCAATCTTCTGGGACGTTGGGTAAGGGAAAAATCAGACATTGTTACTCACCTGGCCAAATTAAATAAGACGGCTAGTCTACTCCGATTAGGGGCAGGCGATGAAGGTTTGTGTGCGGTGTGCCGAGACAGTGAATGTGTCTCCCGCCACAGGGGCGGGAGACGAGGAGGTTACTCGTTGATATCCGGGTGCTGCTGCACCAGGTTTTTACGCTTCGCTTCCAGTCGGGCGATTTCTTCGTCGATATCTTCGATTTTCTGCTCGATGTTATCGTGATGCTCCTGAAGAATTTCGCGCGCTTCTTCCATGTCAGAGGCGGCAGGTGTGGCACCTTTCAGGGGCTTGTTCGCCGTTTCTTTCATATAAAGACCGGTAATCAGGCCAATCACCGCGACCACCATCAGATAGTAGGCCGGCATGTAGAGGTTATTGGTGGTCTCAACCAGCCAGGCTACCGCGGTTGGTGTCAGACCGGCAACCAGTACCGAAATGTTAAAGGCGCTGGCCAGTGCACTGTAGCGGATATGGGTGGGGAACATGGCAGGCAGTGATGAGGCCATCACGCCGGTAAAGGCGTTAAGGATAACGGCCAGCAGCAGCAGTCCGGCGAAAATCAATCCCAGCACGCCACTGTTGATCATCATGAACGCGGGAATAGCGAAGATCATCAGGGCGATGCTGCCGATAATCACAAACGGACGGCGGCCAAAGCGGTCACTCAGCAGCCCCATGACCGGCTGGACAAACAGCATTCCTATCATGATGGCGATGATAATCAGAACGCCGTGATCTTCGGAGTAATGCAGGTTGTGCGACAGGTAGCTTGGCATGTAGGTCAGCAGCATGTAATAGGTCACGTTGGTTGCAATAACCAGACCGATACAGGCTAACAGGCTACGCCAGTGTTTGGTGGCGATCTCTTTGAAAGAGACTTTCGGGCCGTCACGCAGACCTTCGCGGTCGCCTTGCTCCAGCTTATCCACGTGCTGCTGGAACGTGGGGGTTTCTTCCAGGGCATGGCGCAAATACAGGCCAATAATCCCTAGCGGCAGCGCCAGGAAGAACGGAAGACGCCATCCCCATTCAAGGAAGTTTTGTTCACCGATAATGGTCGAGATCAACACGACAACGCCGGCACCCAGCACGAAGCCGGCGATCGAACCGAAGTCCAGCCAGCTTCCCATAAAGCCGCGCTTGCGGTCAGGCGAATACTCGGCGACGAAGATAGACGCGCCGGTGTATTCCCCGCCGACCGAGAAGCCCTGGGCCATTTTAGCCAGCAGCAGCAGAATCGGTGCCCAGATGCCAATGGAGGCATAGGAGGGAATCAGGCCGATACAGAAGGTACTGATCGACATAATGACGATGGTAATCGACAGTATTTTCTGACGACCGTACTTGTCACCCAGCATGCCGAAGAACAGGCCGCCTAAAGGACGAATCAGGAATGGAACGGAGAAGGTTGCCAGGGCGGCAATCATTTGAATCCCTGGCGAGACATCCGGGAAAAACACTTTACCCAAGGCATAAGCCACAAAGCCATAAACACCAAAATCGAACCACTCCATGGCGTTACCCAAAGAGGCGGCGGTAATGGCTTTACGTAAACGGGAATCATCAATGATGGTGACATCATCTATCCCAATTGGTTTTACACGCTTCCTACGCAATTTCATAGAATTACCCTGTAATGGAACATGAAAGTCCTCAACGGCGCGAACCGAAAATAGCGTTCAGACCGCTTCGTTGAGGAAATTTAAGCATAGCCGTAAAACAGCATTCTCTGTCGACTCACCAATACAACCAATACTGCCGTCATCTGGTTTATCGGCGGAAGAGTATAACGTTTTTGTGTGATATTTGTCATGTTTGAACTGAAAACGAGCAGTTTCACCTGCGGTTTGTAGCAGGAAACGACGCGAAAAAAAGTCAGGCTTCCCGCGCGTTTGCCTGGTAAATAAGCGCTTCGATGTTGAACGACAGTCACCGCCTGGCTTAAGTTATCAATAAATTTTAAGCATTTGTCGGGGTGGGGTTTGAAACTTGCCTAATGGAGCGCCTTCGGCAATACTCTTTCACCTTGATTTGGAGGAAGAATGTCAAGGAAAGCATCCATCACTTGCCAAAGCCCCTGGGTGGCGCAGATCGATAGTGTAGAAAGAAAATTAATGGATTCTTCTGAGGTGGGTCGCGCTCCCCGGCAGACTGACTCTGCCACTCACGTGCCGCTCCATTCAGGATGGCTAAGCTGCCGGGCTAAATACTGGTTTGATCGACTGTCGCAGTTGAGCGAGACGCTGCAAACGTCGACGGTCACGGGCAAGCAGTGCTCGGACTATGAGGTGTGCCAGCAGCTGTTACAGCAGTCGATGCCAACGCTGCAACGCCTGAATCAGCGTGCCGGGCGTGCGTCTGATGCTGCCTCTTGCGACCAACAGGAAGACGCGGTGGCGGTGGCATTGCGGGCGGCGAGTAAACAACGGGCGTCGCAGCGAAAATAAGCCAGTCAACGCCGTCGCCATCAGTCTGATTCTGCGTGTAGCGCCTGCGGCTCAGGGGTTATCCACCTCAACAGGCAGATGACCATACTGCGCCATCCACGCAATCGTCGCCGTATTATCCATGGGTCGGGCATAAAAATAGCCCTGGACGAAGTTGACGCCATGCTGCTGCAAATAGCGGAACTGCAATGCCGTTTCCACGCCTTCTCCCAGGACCTGCAGCTTCAGTTTATGACTCAGGCTGATAATGGCATCCAGCACCGGCGTTTCCTCCTCCAGCGACTCGATTGCGTTAATAAAACCCTGGTCGATTTTAAGATAGTCCAGTGCAAAGGTTTGCAGGTAGCTAAGTGAGCAATGACCTGTGCCAAAGTCATCAATCGCCACTTTCATCCCGGCCTGGCGCAACTGAGCCAGCTTAGTGGCGACCACGTTCCCTTCTTTAATCAGGCTGCGCTCCGTCAGTTCCAGAGTAATGTTAAACTCCGTTTTCGCCATCCTTTTAGCAAAGTTCAGCATGTCATTGACGAAGTCTGGGTGCTGCAGATGTTCGGCTGCCACATTAATCGCCAGATGAAAGCCTGGATTGGGCTTCCAGTGTTGCGTGTCCTCAACAATCAGATCCATCAGATGGTGCGTCACCGGGATAATCATCCCTTCCGCTTCGGCGGCGGTAATAAATGTGTCAGGGCGCACGCTGTCACCATTGGGCAGCGTCCAGCGCAGCAGTGCCTCTGCACCGGAGCAGCGTTGCAGTGTGCAGCTGTAGGTTGGTTGGTAATGCACGCTGAATTGCCGGGAGCGGATAGCGCGACGCATTTCATCTCCCCATGAAAAGCGCCTGCGTAACCAGGATGTCGTCAGAATCATAAACAGAACGGAAAAAATCGCCGCCATTGGCATAAACACGAAAAGCAACTGTGCCCACGTCTTGACCCGCTCGGCGCTTGGCGCAATCAGGGTGACACTAATGGGATAACGAGAGGAAGCCGCCTTGTATATCTGTGGTAAAAGCCAGTGGTTGCCTGGCATTTCGCTATTGCCTGACACTATTGGCGTGCCGTTATTAAAACGCATGGTGATTCTGTACTCATGGGTGCTGCCCAGGGCACTCATAAAATCAATCAGGTACTGTCCTTCCACCATCACCCAAAGTGCTTTGTCCGCAGAAATCTGGCGCACGAATATCACCGCAGGCCGATCCGGCACGCTGTAAGAACCGGTGAGGGATAAACTCCACCGGTCTTTGCCCGTCACCGGCGGCGTAGTACCAATCATGGCTTCAAGGGTCGCGGGTTTGTTGCCATAGGCGGAAGAGCAGCTGACCATATCGCTTTCCAGCCTGCCGATACCGCGAAAATAGGGATGAAGGGTGCCATTGATGCGCAGCGTATTCTCGACCTGATCGCATGATTGATCGTCATATTGACGAAGCGAAGCGATCATACTCCAGGCGTTATCGCTGATTTTTTCAGCCTGAGACAGCAAGGTCGCTGCCGTATTCACTTGTTGTTCTTTAACGGTCTTTCTGGCATCGATAGCAGTAAATAGCAAACCCAAAAGCAGGGGCAGAAGCCCTGCAAGGACGATGAGCGATCTGGCGTGATCGCGCTTTCTTTTTATTAGCGGCACCGTAAAAACCTCTGAATCGTTATGATGTTTTGCGAGGTGCTAAGGGTCACTGCAACATAGCACGCCAGTTCACGCCGCTGGTGAACGGTCGGAAATCCCTTATCATCCGATAAGGTCAATTATCGACCTTGTGGGCATTTAATTGACACAAAATTCATACTATTGGTGAAAGTTCAGCGATTAGTTTGATGGCTGCAGCAAAACGGTGATCACGTAAGGCGGAAGAACGGACGGCGACTGACCTGTAAACGGTCGCTGTGGGGCGGCAACACAGAGCGAAACCCAAACCCGGCGGGGTAAAATGCGCACTGTCTTTTTACGGCGGGAGGGCGGTTGCTGTCGGATAATCGGGTAAATAACGGGCGCGGATAAGGCGATAACCGTGAAATAAAAACGAGGTCAGACGGATGTGTGCCCCGACAGCCTGAACAGCGCGGGGCAACGACCTGTTAATCCTGAAAATAAATCTGCTTCAGTGCCACTTCCACGCCGCGCAGCTCTGCCAGCCCTTTAAGCCGCCCAATCGCGGAGTAGCCCGGGTTGGTGCGCTTGTGCAGATCGTCCAGCATCTGATGACCGTGATCGGGACGCATCGGAATGGCACGTTGCTCGCCCGACCGGCGACGACGCTGCTCCTCGGCAAGGATCACCTTGATGACGCCAACCATATCCACATCACCGGTCAGATGGCCCGCCTCGTGAAAGCTGTTGGGGTTCGCTTCTCGCTTTGTCGCCCGCAGGTGCACGAAGTTAATGCGATCGGCACAGGCTTCTGCCATTGCGACAAGGGCATTATCTTCACGGACGCCGTAGGAACCGGTACAGAAACAGAATCCGTTGTGCAGACTGTCTACCGTTTCTTTCAGCCACTGCATATCTTCTTGGGTAGAGACGATGCGCGGCAGGCCAAGGATTGGACGCGGTGGATCGTCAGGATGGACGGCCAGCTTAATGCCGACCTCTTCCGCTACGGGGACGATGGCCCGCAAAAAGGTGGCCATGTGTTCGCGCAGTTTGGCTTTGTCGATACCGTCATACTGGGCCAACTGAGCCTGAAACTGCTCAAGCGTGTAACCCTCTTCCGCGCCGGGTAAGCCAGCGATGATATTGCGCACCAGCGTGGCTTTTTCTTCTTCGCTCATCGCAGCAAACCGTTCTGCGGCAACTTTTTGCTCGGCGGGGCTGTAATCTTTTTCTGCACCGGGGCGTTGTAGCAAGTGCAGTTCAAAGGCGGCAAACGCATCGGCATCAAAGCGTAACGCTTTCGCACCGTCCGGCAGTGACCAGGCCAGATCGGTACGCGTCCAGTCCAGCACCGGCATAAAGTTGTAGCAGACGGTATCAATCCCGCACGCGGCCAGATTGCGAATCGACTGCTGATAGTTGGCGATATAGTGCTGATAATCGCCGCGTTGCGTCTTAATGGTTTCATGAACGGGAATGCTTTCAACGACAGACCAGGTGAGACCTTTTTCTGCCAGCAGCGCCTGACGTGCTTTGATTTCGGCGACAGGCCATACTTCGCCGTTCGGGATGTGGTGAAGTGCTGTGACAATCCCGGTTGCACCTGCCTGGCGAGCATCGTCGAGTGACACAGGGTCGTTTGGGCCGTACCAGCGCCATGTATGTTCCATTATTACTCCTTGGTGAACGTGTGGCCCAGTGGTCAGGCCGCTGGACCAAGAGTAAGATAGCGCGTAAATTAAGGCCGTGATCCGGATCGCAGCATAGTAAATACGTATCATCCAAAGCCTAAAAGCGTGTCGACAACAGGAGAGGGTTATGGCGCTACCGGTCTTAAAAACTGAGCGGCTTTATCGGCAGATTGCCAATGCCATTATTGACGGCATTAATCGTGGCGATTTCGTGCCGGGCGGGGCGCTGCCGCCGGAGCGGGAACTGGCTAAACAGCTTGGCGTCAGCCGGTCGTCGGTGCGCGAAGCGCTGATTGCGCTTGAGATGACGGGCTACGTCAACATTTACACCGGCACCGGGGTTTTTGTCGCTCAGACCTTACCCCAGCCCTCACCCGGCAAAGAAACAGAGAGTTTCAGCCTGCAGGACCTGCTACAGGCGCGCGAAGCCTATGAAAGTATGCTGGCCGGGCTGGCGGCGCGAAACGGCAGTGAAGCCCAGCGTCAGCAACTGCTGTCCCTCAGCGCAGCGCTGCAGGCATTTAATGAAAACGACGCGGCTTTTATTGAGCAGGACAAGGGGTTTCATCTGCTGATTAGCGAGATGAGCGGCAACGATCTGCTGCGGGAGATGATGGAAAATTTGTGGAACAAACGCGACAGCGCGCATGTCCGCCGACTGGAAAGTCACTATGCAGACAATACCTTTGCGGAGGAAATGAATGCCGACCATCAGCGTATCGCTGAGGCGATTGTTGCCGGGGATGAGCAGGCTGCACAGGCGGCGATGAGGCATCATCTGCAACATGTGCAGCAGCGTTTACTTGGTTAACAGTCGCGAAGGTTTGGGCCGGCCGGTGCCCAACATGATAGCCAGACGGCTGCCGCCCGGCGTGGTTTCCATCAGAATCTTGGTGATGCTGGTCAGGGGAACCGATAGCAACATCCCTACCGGGCCCAGCAGCCAGCCCCAGAATATCAACGACAAAAACACCACCAGCGTTGATAAACCCAGGCCGCGCCCCATAATGCGCGGCTCCAGCATATTGCCAAATACCATATGAATGGCAGTGAACAGCGCCGCCACCATCGCCGCGTCAAAGACGCTGTTGAGCAGCAGCGCCTGCAGGAAAGGCGGAATACCGGCGATAATCGGCCCGATATTGGGAATAAAGTTAAGAATAAAGGCCACAACGCCCCACAGTAACGCAAACTTCACGTCCAGCAGGTAGAGCGTCAGCCACACCGCTATCCCGGTGATCAGGCTGATCAACGTCTTCAGTGCCAGGTAGTGCGTCACACCTTTGAGTGCCTTGTGTAATCCGGCAATGCGAATTTTGGGGTTCACAAAGGAGTTACGCATTTTATAAGGCAAATGGTGCACCTCAAACAGCATGAAGACCACGGTGAGGACCAGTAAAACGGTATTGGTCATGGCACCGGAAAACCCACTCAGCGCCACGCTGGCCAGGTTCATGACGGTGTTAGGGTCAAAGCGTTGAACCAGGGAGTTAGTCGAGATATTAAGATGGATGCTGGCCGCCAGATGCTGAACCACCACCATTTTCTTTTCCAGGATGGTGCGCAGTTGAGGATAAAGATCGGAAAACTCACTCATGGAGCTGGCCAGCACGGCTCCCAGCAGCAGAATGATGATAAAAATCACCGTAATCACCAACCCGATCGCCATCCCGCGTCGCAGCCCGCGCCGCATCAGTATCGTCACGAGCGGATTCAGTACGATGGCAAAAAAGGCCGCCAGAAGTAGCGGCACCAGAATGTCTGAGGCGGCTCGTATCCCCGCAAGAATAATCACCAGCATCGCCAGTTTAATTAAGATGTTTTGTCCAATTTTTTCCTGCTGCAACGCGTTCATTCTTTATCTCTACGCATAAATAACTGATGAAAGTGTAGCTGAAGGAAAAGTAACCGTCTGATTCATTGAGGGAAACGGTAGATCAGGCGCTGCGGCTGGCTGGCTACGGGCACGCTAACCTGGCTTCACGCTTGCGCATAAAAGCGCGCTATCGGCGCTGAGTGAGGCACACCGCGTTATGACACTGACCTCTGCGCGCACAGCGACGCACCCACGACAACGCTGCCGTGGGTGCGCGATGCGGCGTTAAAGCGACTGCGCGGATTCACCCTGTTTTACCTCTTCACGCACAGCGGTTTCGCCACCCGGAATAAGAAGGTTCAGGACAATGGCCACAAGGCCGCCGCTGGTGGCTGCTGAACCAAACAGGTTCTCAATCATGGGCGGCAGATGGGAAAGCGATGCAGGAACGGATTCAATCCCCAGGCCGAAACTAAAAGCCAGCCCGACAATAAGCATCTCCCTGCGCGTCAGCGCGGTCTGGCTGAGGATGCGGATGCCTGCCGTGACCACACAGCCGAACATCACCATCGTTGCGCCACCCAGCACCGGCGTGGGGATCTGTCGCAGCGCCTCGCTAAAGGGGGGAAACAGCCCCAGCAGGATAAGCATCACACCGACATAGCGACCGACAAAACGACTTGCTACGCCGGTCATCTGGATCACGCCGTTATTTTGCGCAAATGTGGTATTGGGAAAGGCACTGAGCATCGCTGCAATCATACAGCTCAGCCCGTCAGCCAGAATGCCCCCTTTGAGACGGGCGCTGAAGGTCCGATCGGTAATCGACTTGCCGGAGATCAGGCTATTCGCGGTAAGGTCGCCCACTGCCTCAATAATACAGACCAGCGAGACCAGCACCACGGGGATGAAAATGGTGCTACTGAAGTGGAAGCCAAACGGAAACAGGGACGGTAAACGGAAGGTGCTGTCACCCAGACCCTGAATATGAAATTTGCCACTCAGCGCGGCGGCGATACAGCCCGTGACGATGCCCACTACGATGGAGGACAGTCGCAGCCAACGGTTGCTGGCGCAACTTAGCAGCACTATCACCCCCAGGGTTAACGCACCGAGTGCAAGGTTGCTGAGGCTGGCGAAATCCGGTGCCTTTTCACCGCCGCACCAGTTTATGACGCTGACCTTAATCAGGCTGATACCAATGAGCGCAATAACGCTGCCCGTCACCACCGGAGTAAAGACCCGCTTTAAGGTGTCGATAAAGCGGCTGACGATAACCGGAACCAGCGCCGCCACAAAGTTGACGCCAAACAGCATCGCCATAATGTCCTCTGGCTTGCCGCCTTGCGCTTTGACCCACAGGCCACCGGAGATGGCCACACCGAGAAAGGCGAAGCTGGTGCCCTGCATGCATATCATGCCCGCACCCACGCCCCAAACGCGGTTTGACTGCAGGAAGGTGCCGATGCCGGAGGCAAGCAACGACATGCTGATCAAATACGGCAGCCACGCGTCCAGACCCAGCGCCGTGCCGATCAGCAACGGGGGCGTAATGATGCCGACCAGGCCGGCCAGCACATGCTGTGATGCGCTAAAAAAAGCCTGAAGTGGCGGAATACGTTGGTCCAGACCGTAAAGCAGGCCGCTGTTTTTTTCGTCAGACACGGTTATCTCATCTCAGTGCGGGGAAGTTGTTCGATGTTGCATAAAGCAGGCCAGCTTTTTGACTTATCATGTCTGAATGCTTTTAACGTTAGTAAATCAACAGGATAGGGTGGTTCTGTCTGGTGCATTACGCCCGGATGCACATGAAACAGATGATTCCTGACTGGGCATGTAAGAAATTATGGGTTCATGAAATCGCCATTAAGACGTTTTTTTGCACCATGGAAGTGCGTCACGAGGCGATCCATAAGGAGCGCGATGGCATGCTGCACGCTTATCTCCTCACACCGATAAGGAAGAAATACGGCGCTAAAAGAAACTTTTATTTCGAATTGGTTAGATTTGAAATTTTAAAAGAGTGTTTTTTCGCTTCAGTCTGTCTGACCGCAACCGGCATCTTCGCTGAGAGATCGATAAAAAGCGTGACAGGTGGGCGTTTCGTTATCTGCAGCGTCGGCAGAGGTGACGCTGCGGCGAGCCAAAGAACAGCCTTTGCTGGCGGCTCATCGGGGATAAAATGAAGAAATGCGATCTGCTCCACTAAAAAGTAATTTTCCAAAAACATTTATTTGAAAAATTTGTTTCATTGTAATAGCTTCATAGCATGCTTTTGGCTTCATCTGCCCAGCCAGCATGCCACTTCTTGTGCTTTGCCTGCTGGAACCGTACACACCAAAGAGGCAACATCATGACTATCGTAGGAAATTTTATTGGCGGTAAAACCACGTTCAGTGCCAGCAACGAAACCATTCCTGTGTTCGATCCGGCGACCGGCAAGGTTATCCGTGAACTGACCCAAAGCAGCGCAGATGAAGTGGCCCAGGCGATTGACGTGGCACATGCTGCCTTTCCTGCCTGGTCAAAAACCTCACCGCTGCGTCGCGCCCGGGTGATGTTCAACTTTAAAGCCTTAATGGAACAACATCGTGATGAACTGGCGGCATTGATCGTGTCTGAGCACGGTAAAGTCTGGTCCGATGCGTTAGGCGAACTGACGCGCGGCATCGAGGTGATTGAGTTCGCCTGCGGCATTCCCCACCTGCTTAAAGGTGAGAACTCACCCAATGTGGGAGGCGGGGTAGACAGCTACTCGCTCATGCAGCCTGTGGGTGTGGTCGCCGGAATTACACCTTTCAATTTCCCTGCCATGGTGCCGCTGTGGATGTTCCCTATTGCGCTGGCCTGCGGTAACACGTTCATTCTTAAGCCACCGGCACTGGACCCGTCAGCCGCGGTACGCATGGCGGAGCTGCTGAAGGAAGCGGGCTTGCCGGACGGCGTTTTCAACGTTGTCCACAGTTCGAATGACAACGCAGAACAGCTCTACAAAGATTCCCGTATCGCGGCCGTCAGCTTTGTCGGCTCGTCGGGTGTGGCTGAGCACATTTATAAAACGGCCAGTGCGCATGGTAAACGCGTACAGGCATTTGGCGCGGCAAAAAACCACGCCATTGTGATGCCAGATGCGGATCTGGATGCCACGGTGAATGCCATCATGGGCGGTGCATTTGGCTCTGCGGGTGAGCGCTGTATGGCCCTGCCGGTGGTGGTGGCGGTAGGTGATGACACGGCGGATAAACTGATTTCGCGCCTGACGCCGCTGATTAAAGCATTACGCATCGGTCCCGGCATCAACAAGGGCAGCGACGAAAATGAAATGGGTCCTGTCGTCTCTGCCGCCCATCAGAAAAAAGTGCTGGGCTATATCGATAGTGGCGAGCAGGAAGGGGCAACGTTGGTCGTCGATGGGCGTAACCAAAAAGTCGCGGGTTTTGAGGACGGTTACTACGTCGGCGGCACGCTATTCGATAATGTCACGCCAGAGATGGTGATTTGGCGCGAAGAGATTTTTGGCCCGGTGCTGAGCATCATGCGCGCGGCGGATTACGACAGTGCGCTGAAACTGGTTAACAGTCACGAATTTGGTAACGGTAGCGCCATTTTTACCAGTAATGGCCACACTGCGCGTGAGTTTGTGCAGGATGTCGAAGCTGGCATGGTCGGCGTCAACGTGCCGGTTCCGGTGCCGATGGCGTTCCACAGTTTTGGTGGCTGGAAGCGGTCGGTATTCGGGGCGCTTAACGTCCACGGGCCAGATGGCGTGCGTTTTTATACGCGCATGAAAACGGCTACCGTACGTTGGCCGAGCGGTCAGCAAACGGTTTCTGAATTTAGTATGCCAACGTTAGGTTAAGTGGATGGGCCAGTTAGCCTGATCGTGGGCGCTGGCTAACAGCATGTTTACTCTGAAGGACGGCGGATAAGGAGACGGCGGATGTCATTACTCTCGAAGGTAAAACAGCCTGATAACCAGGGGCGCATACAGCAGGTGACGCCGGAAAGTGCGGGCTGGCGCTATGTAGGTTTCGAGTCTTACCTGTTGAAAAAAGGGCAAACGCTCAACCTCACTAGCGGCGATACTGAACTTTGTCTGGTGCTGGTCGCAGGCCTGGCTTCCGTCACCACGCGCCATGCGACCTTTCCGGGGCTTGGCAAGCGGATGTCGCCGTTTGAACGTATACCGCCTTATTCCGTGTACGTCCCGCATGATGATGCCGTGACGGTAACGGCTGACAGCGATCTGGAACTGGCCGTGTGTCAGGCTCCGGGCCAGGGCGACAAACTGCCCGCCCGCTTGATTGCGCCAGAAGATGTCGGCGTTGAACGGCGTGGCAAAGGACACAACCAGCGCCTGGTGCATAACATTCTGCCGGACAGTGAACCGGCAAACAGCTTGCTGGTGGTAGAGGTGTTTACCGACGAGGGCAACACCAGTTCCTATCCGAGTCACAAACACGATCAGGAAAACAGCGAGAACGAAACCTATCTCGAAGAAACCTATTACCACCGCTTTGAACCCGAACAGGGCTTTGCTATGCAGCGGGTTTACACGGACGATCGTTCGCTGGATGCGTGCATGGCCGTTTACAACCGGGATGTGGTCACGGTGCCGCGCGGTTACCATCCCGTGGCGACGATAGCGGGTTACAACAACTACTATCTTAATGTGATGGCAGGGCCGGTTCGCTTGTGGAAATTCAGTTGGGAAAGCGATCACGCCTGGATTAACAGCGATCACTATCCGGCGGGTTAATCACTGCGGATAGCAACGGGCAGCCTGCGGGCTGCCTTTTTTGTGACGCAAAAGGCTGTACGCGCGATGGCAGGATGCGCCCGGCTTTATTCAGGTGGGGTCAGTCGGTACAGCTATAGCAGGCAAGCCACGCCGTCGCAGACGGCGGCCTGTCAGGAGATTTGACCGGTCTGGGCGTTAGCCAATGCCAGGGACACTGCCAGCGTCTGCGCCAGGCACAGCGAGGCAACCTGAGAACGGAAGCCGTCGACCTGGGCTTCGCGTACCACAAAGCAGACGTCGCTAAACGCTGCAAGCGGGCTAACCTGGCTGTCGGTAATCGCAATTAAGCTGGCCCCCCGTTTCGCCCCCAGTTCCACCACTTCTACGGCTTCCCTGGCATAAGGTGAACAGCTGATGGCTATCACCACATCTTTCGGGGTCACAAGATTAAGCTGTTCAGTAAACATGCCGCCCAGTCCGTCAATCAGAAAAGCACGGCGTTCCAGATGGCGCAGGGCATAAACCAAATAGGAGGCGACGCTAAACGAACGGCGCAGGCCGATAACGTAAACGTTCTCGGCCTGATTCAGGAGTTCTACGGTTTTGTTTAACTGCTCAGGACTCACCTGCATCGCCAACTGCTGAAGTGCCTGACTGTTAACCATGGTGAACACATTCAGGATTTCGGCTGGGCTTTCGGGTGAGTTGGCGGCATCATCGGCCGCCGTCTGACGGAATAGCCGTGCACGCTCAGTATAGTTAACGGTTTCTTCCATCAGGTGCTGACGAAAAACTTGTTTCATTTCGTTGAACCCGCTAAAGCCAAACGCATTGGCAAAGCGAATCAGAGTAGAGGGCGGTACATCCGCCTGCTGTGCAATGGAGGCCACGGTATCAAAAGCAATACTGTTACTGTTATCAAGAATATAGCGAGCCACCTGCTTCAGCCGTTTGCTCAGCGTTTCATAACGGCGGCGAATTTCGTCCTGCAGCTGTGAAAGTTGGGAAGGATTATTGCTCATGAAGTCTGCTCATTTGTGTAACGCGTGGCTGGATAATGGACGATATGATATCAGATGGTTGGAAAATTTCATTTGTTTGTTTTATAGGCGGAATTTATTTCATTAGTTTATGAAATGACTCACAGATTCGTCGTCACTGGCGAAAGCGGCGGTTTCAGCTCTACCGACGTGAAAAGGCTGCGCCCGGAGACAACATTGGGCGCAGCCTGATAACCGTATAACGCGTTGCTCAGGCACCGATACCGGCTTACAGCCCGGTGTTCTCGCGAATATACTTTCTGGCTTTAACCGCGTACTCAAACGGATTGGCCAGCGCGGGGTCCTGCTCGGCCTCAACGACCATCCAGCCTTTATAGCCGTAGTCATCAAGAATTTTGAAAACCGGTTTGAAATCAATAACACCATCGCCCGGTACGGTAAACGTGCCCTTTTTTACCCCATCCAGAAATGACAGATGCTTGTCCCGTACTTCAGCAACAATCTCATCCCGCACATCTTTCAGATGAACGTGAAAAATGCGCGGCAGGTAGGTTTTCAGCACCGTCAGCATGACGTACTGTGAACCTTCGGAGTAGTAGATGTGGCCGGTGTCATAGAGCAAGCCCACCTCGTCATGGGTTAACGCCATAAAACGATCGATTTCGGCGGGCGTCTGAATGGCCGTACCCATATGATGATGCAGGCAGACACGCATACCTTTGGCGGCCGCGAGCGCGGCCAGCTCGTTATAACCTTCCGCCGTGCGCTGCCACTCATCGTCATTAAAGACAGGCTTATGGTCCAGCACCGCAAGCGTTGTGCCCTGAATACTTTTACTCTGTTCGGAACAGCCGATGACGCGGGCACCCATGTCATAGAGAAAATTCATGTGGGCCGTGAATCCCTCAAGGGTTTCAGCTTTATCACCCTGAGCAAAGAAAGTGCTGAACCAGGCGTTGCAGATCTGAATGCCGCGAATGTCGAGCATCGGTTTCAAAATGGCAGGATCGCGTGGGTATTTGCTGCCAACTTCACTGCCGGTAAAGCCTGCCAGCGCCATTTCACTCACGGTTTGCTGAAAGGTGTTTTCGCTGCCCAGCTCCGGCATATCGTCATTTGTCCAGCCAATGGGCGCTATCGCCAGCTTAACGTTATCGTTGTTCATCGGTTACCTGCTTATGGCGATAGGGATTAGTTGTAAAATGCCGGACGGGCGGGCATTTCAATAGGTTCAATGGCACCGCTCTTTTGTGCTTTGATACAGGCATCCGCAGCCACCGAGGCAGCAAAGCCATCCCAGGCAGAAGGACCGGTTAACTGGCCCGCTTTCACGTCATTGATAAACGCCTGCAGCTCGACGTCGTAAGCCTCAATAAAGCGGTCTTTCCAGTCGACTAAAATCGTGTTGGACAGTTTGGCCTGCTTACGCAGCTGCACCGATGAAGGCTCTGGCAGTCTGGCGATACCTTCCTCACCGACAACCTCACACTGGATATCGTAGCCATAGGCACAGTTCACAAAGATTTCTACGTCAATGCGCACGCCTTTCTGCGTTTCAAACAGGACGATTTGTGGATCTTTCAGATGCGAATGGGCTTTGGCGGTGACGCGTGGAAAAACCACCTGCACGCTTTTGTAATCGTCACTTGTCAGCCAGCGCAGGACGTCGAGTTCATGAATTAAGGTATTGGTGATGGCCATTTCGGTATTGTAATTTTCCGGCACCGTCGGGTTACGGTGCGCGCAATGCAGCATCAGCGGCTCGCCGATTTCACCGTCAGTAATCACTTTCTTCAGCGCACGGTAACCGGCATCGTAAGGTCGCATAAACCCGACCTGAACCAGCCGCGTGCCGTGTTGGATTTCTGCGTCTACCACCCGACGACAGCCTTCTGCGCTCATCGCCAGCGGCTTCTCACAAAACACCGGCTTACCGGCCGCAATGGCCGCCAGGGTAAATTCTTCATGGGTCGGGTCCCATGAGGTCACCAGCACCGCATCGACATTGGGTGAGTGAATCACGTCAAAGCCATCCTGGTGTACTTCTGCATCAATATTCAGTCGTTGCAGCGCAGCCTTAGCCCCTTCAACGTTGATATCGGATACCGCCACTACCTTTGCCCCTTGTAAGACATTGTTGCAGCGGCGAATGTGTTCCTGACCAATCGCACCTGTTCCAATCACACCAAGTTTCAACGTCATAATTACACCTGTAGGGTTAAATCGGAGATAAGACACATGAGCCGTTAAACGGCCCGGAAATCACGCTTTTTTGGCCTGCGCCAGATGCGTATGCCACATGCCGTGCTCGTTCTTGCCCGGCGGTTTATGCCCATCCGCTGCAACGGGTGAGGCGGAACGGAGAACGCGATCTGGAAAACTGAAATATCAGTGGATTATAAACAAATGCATTTTTCATAAAACACCATTACAGAAGAAATATTTCATTTTGCGAGTGGGATCAAATTTACATTCCTGAATCATCTGTGGCGAATCAGATAACAGGGGTAACTGGAATGTTTAGTAATAGTTACATATTTTTATGGCGTTTCATTTCATCCCCGCTGTCGCGTCACGAAAGCGAGCGCAAAGCCGCTCGCCTTGTGGCACGGGCATCGCGAGATAAGTTGCCTGGCTGTACGATCGGTCGTCAGGGAATAATAGATTTTTAACTGGTTCACATAATCGCATTGTAAGTTTCATTTTGAATTGAATTTGGAATATTTGTTCCTCATACTGCATTTATCGTTAACCAGACACCTTCAGACCTCGATCCCCAACCTGTCCGCAGTGTCTGCTCATCACAGAAGGAAACCAGAAGTATGAGTACACAACAGAAGCGTCTTGATGTGATTTGTATTGGACGCATCGCCGTCGACTTCTATGGTCAGCAAATTGGCGCACGGCTGGAGGACACTACGTCCTTCGCCAAATATCTTGGTGGTTCGTCGGGTAATGTCGCTTACGGCACGGCCATTCAGGGGTTGCGATCGGCCATGCTGGCGCGCGTTGGCGATGAGCATAATGGCCGGTTTTTACGTGAGAGCCTGCAACGTGTGGGCTGCAATACGGATGCGTTGATAACCGATAAAAAGCGCCTGACCGCACTGGTCATTCTCGGCATTAAAGATGAAGAGACCTTTCCCCTGATCTTTTATCGCGATAACTGCGCCGATATGGGGCTGGTGCCAGAGGACATTGATGAGGCCTTTATTGCTTCTTCACGCTCAGTGGCGGTCACCGGCACTCACTTATCGCATCCTCAAACGCGTGCCGCCGTGCTGAAAGCGTTGGATTTTGCCCGCAAAAACGGTCTGCGCACGGCGCTGGATATCGACTATCGCCCGGTGCTGTGGGGATTAACCTCGCTGGGTGATGGTGAAACACGTTTCATTGCCTCGTCCGAGGTGACGGCGCAACTGCAGGAGGTCGTCCATTACTTCGATCTTATCGTCGGCACCGAAGAAGAGTTTCATATTGCGGGCGGCAGCACTGACACGCTGACGGCACTCAGACAGGTGCGCGAGGTCAGCCGTGCCACGCTGGTCTGCAAACGGGGCGCAATGGGATGCGTTGTCTTTGAAAACGAGATTCCGGAAAGCTGGGATCAGGTTAAGCTGCACAGCGGCGTACGCGTCGAGGTGTTAAATGTGTTGGGGGCCGGAGACGCGTTTATGTCGGGTCTGCTGCGTGGCTGGCTAAACGATGAGGGCTGGGAGCAGGCCTGTCGTTATGCCAACGCCTGTGGTGCGTTGGTGGTTTCACGCCACGGTTGCGCCCCGGCGATGCCAACCCGAGAGGAACTGGACGATTTCCTGAGCCGTGAAAAGGCAGTAAAACGCCCGGATCTGGATAGCCAACTGACCCACCTGCACCGGGTAACGTCCCGGCAGCAAGCCTGGCCTGAGCTCAATATTTTCGCCTTTGACCATCGCAAGCAACTGGTCGATATGGCCCTGGCCGCGGGCGCTGACGTTAGCCGCATTTCGCAGCTCAAGCTTCTGCTGTTGCAGGCCGCAGAGCAGGCGGTAAAGCAGGCGGGCATAGAGACGAAAAGCGGGATTCTGGCCGATACAACCTTTGGTCAAAGGGCGCTTAACGCCATTACCGGCAAGAACAGATGGATCGGGCGGCCAATAGAGTTACCGGGATCGCGCCCCCTGCGTCTTGAACACGGCAATATCGGCACCCAGCTTATTAGCTGGCCGTTAGAGCACGTGGTGAAATGTCTGGTGTTCTATCATCCTCACGACAGTGCAGAACTGCGGGAAGAGCAGGATGCCCTGTTACTGGATGTCTGGAGAAGCTGCAACAAAAGCGGGCACGAACTGCTGCTTGAGGTGATTCTGCCAGACAGCCAGCCGGATCATAATGAAGCCTTTTATCTGATGCTGATGAGCCACTTTTATGGCCTGGGGATTAAGCCGGACTGGTGGAAATTACCCCCTCTGTCGACGGCAAGCTGGCAGGCCATTGGCACCCTGATTGAGGAGCAGGACCCTCACTGTCGCGGCATCCTGTTACTTGGGCTGGATGCGCCAGAAGAGAAGCTGAAAGCCGGTTTTGCCGAGGCTGCGCAAGCGCCATGGGTAAAAGGTTTCGCGGTGGGACGCACTATCTTTGCTCAGCCTTCACGCCAGTGGTTGCAGGATGAGATCGGTGACGACGCGCTGGTGACGGCGGTAAAAGAGAATTATCTGCGTTTGATTGAATACTGGCGCATGGCACGCGAGCAGGTGCGATAGCCAAAGCAGGCAGGATGATGAGCGCACCGTGCGGAGTGATATCTTCCGCACGGTGCGTGGCTTAGCGTTCAGGAACAGGCAATAACGCGCAGGGCGGGCAAGCGCCCGTCCGCGATTATTTCAGTGCAATGCTCTTCACTACCGTTTCAGCATCACTTTGTGCCTGCTGCTGATTCTGGCCCGGCAGTGTAATCTGCATGGTCATCAGCTTACCGTCCACCTTGGCCAGTACGACCGAAGACCATGAAGTCTGGTTGTTAGCTGAAATCACCGTATCCAGCTGCTGTGCGGGTTCGCCGCCCAGCGTCACCGCTTTGTTCGAGACAACCTGTAGCTGCGGATCGCGGTTACGCTGCTGCTGTTCCATACGTTGAGATAAAACATCCAGACCTTCGTTGGTGGGATCACCCGCAATCACGATAATTGCCCGCGCGCCGCTCTCATCAGCATAAACGTGCATGTTGGTACTTTGTGAACCCAGCTTGCCGCTCTTGTCGGACATGCCCGGTGGTAAGGAGAAGCTTAACTTGCCATCCATCAGCGTCACGGTTTGTGCCGACTGACTGGCAGATGCGCCGTTGTCGTTTGCCGCTTCATCTTTCTTTTGGTCACAGGCCGCGAGGCCGAGGACCAGCAAACCAATTCCCGCATATTTCACTAAATTACGCATCAGAATCCCTTTTTAAATTTCCGCTCAGGCGTTTATACAACAGGAATCAGGTTGCAAACGCAACCTGAGTATTGTCAGAAGATTTTAGCGGATTGTCAGGAAAGGCTGAATGGCCGGTTAGCCGAAATGTATCTGTGGCTGAGCCTGGCGTTCGGCCAGACGTTTCAGCGCCGCATTCAGCAACACGCCGTAGGCGGGCAGGAAGAACACCATGCAGATCAGCACCTTGAAGCTGTAATCCACCAGGGCGATTTCCACCCAGTGCTGCGCCATAAACGGGTCGGAGCTTTTGTAAAAGGCGATAAAAAAGAACGCCAGCGTATCGCTGATATTTCCTAAAAACATGGCGCAGCCCGGCGCTACCCACCACTGCGGCAAACGGCGCAGGCGATTAAATACGTGCACATCCAAAATCTGGCCCAGCGCATAAGCCATAAAGCTGGCACAGGCGATACGGGCGACAAACAGATTCACCTGTTGCAGTGCCTGCCAGCCTTGCCACTCGCCCTGATAAAACAGGCTGGAAATGGTATAGGAGATAAACAGGGCAGGAACCATCACCGCCAGAATAATTCGTCGTGCAAGCGGCGCACCAAAAATGCGAACGGTCAGATCGGTTGCCAGGAAAATAAACGGGAAGCTAAACGCGCCCCAGGTGGTATGGAAGCCGAACAGGGAAACGGGCAACTGCACCAGATAATTACTGGAGGTAATCACCAACAGGTGAAACAGGGACAGCCAAAGAAGCGCGTAGGTGCGCTGACGCGGTGTAAATGCGAGCATAATAAGCCTTTTTAATGGTGGGGTGAGGGAACCCATTGCCGTGCGTAGAGGATTCAGCGCCCGGCGGTTTCATGAACAAAAAACGGCCGCATCTTACCCTGTTGTGCTATTAATGCAATGGCTAATTTTAACGCAATCGTTACCGCCTTGCGTCAGAGGGTCGACGCGCTAGAATAGGCGCCCGCCAACCTGAATTGAGATCGTCATGAGTGATGTATTTTCTTCCGCCGACCATCAACTGGATGCCAAAGGCCTGCGCTGTCCCGAACCGGTCATGATGGTGCGCAAAACCGTACGCGGCATGCAGGAGGGGGAAACGCTGCTGATCGTCGCTGACGATCCGGCAACCACGCGGGATATTCCCGGTTTTTGCCGTTTTATGGAACATCGCCTGCTGGCCGCGCAAACGGAAACGCTGCCCTATCAGTTTTTGATCAAGAAAGGGATGGGTGAATAACGGCGGCGTTTGCCGCCGTCAGAGTGTTAATCCCGCGAGCGCAACAGCCGCAACGCGTTCGCCGTGACCAGCGCGGTGGCACCTGAATCAGCCAGTACCGCCAGCCACAATCCGGTCAGACCGAGCAGCGTCGTGACCAGAAACAGTGCCTTAAGCCCCAGTGCAATACCAATATTCTGGCGAATAATGCCCCGGGTACGACGTGCCAGCCTGATCATCGGGGCCAGGTGGCTAAGCTGATTGCGCGTTAAAGCCGCATCGGCCGCTTCCAGCGCGACATCGGTGCCGTTGCCCATCGCAATGCCCAGCGTTGCCGCCTTCATGGCGGGCGCATCATTGATGCCGTCACCCACCATCGCGACGACCTGCTGCTGACTGAGCTGGCGAACCTTCTCAACTTTGTCGGCAGGTAACAAGCCCGCGTGCCATGCGATATCCAGTTGCTGCGCTACCACGGCTGCCGCGCGTGGGTTATCCCCTGTCAGCATAATACTGTTGATGCCAAGCGCTTTTAACGCCTGCAAAGCGGCAGGGGTTTCACTGCGCAGGCGATCGCGCAATGCCAGCGCACCCAGCGCTTTGCCCTCACGCAGCAGGATAACGAGCGTGTCGCCTTGCGCTTCCTGCTCACTAATCAGGCGTTGTTGCTGCGGGTCCAGAAGGCTGACGTGCGCCGGTGCCAGCAGTTCAACGCGCTGGCCTTCAATCTCGGCCCTGATACCGCTTCCGGCCATCGCCTGTTGGTGAGTGGCTGACGGGATAGTCAAGCCTCGGGCCTGTGCGGCGGCCACGATGGCCGTCGCCAGCGGATGCGTTGAACCCTGCTCCACGGCTGCGCCCAGCAGCAGTATTTGTTCTTCAGTGAGATCGCCGAACGGCAAAATTTGGGTTAGCTGCGGTTTACCTTCTGTCAGCGTACCGGTTTTGTCGAACGCAATCGTCTGCACCGTACTCAGGCGCTCCAGTGCCGCGCCACCTTTGATGAGTGCGCCACGACGTGCCGCCGCCGCCAGGCCGGAGGTAATAGCGGCGGGCGTTGAGATCACCAACGCACAGGGACAACCAATCAGGAGTAACGTCAGGCCTTTATAGATCCATGGCAGCCAGGGGCCCGCGCCGAACAGGGGCGGTAACACCATGACCAGCAGGGCCAACAGCATAATCGCTGGCGTGTAAAGTCGACTGAAATGGTCAATAAAACGTTCCACCGGCGCGCGATGGGTTTCCGCTTCCTCAATCAGTTGCAAGATGCGGTCAATGGCACTCTCGCCGGGTTTTGACACCACGTCCAGTTCCACCAGGCGATCCACGCTGGTGGCGCCTGCCAGCACCTTTTCGCCCCGCGAGCGCAGAACCGGCAACGACTCCCCGGTTAAGGCGCTTTCATCGAAACTGGCGCTTTCAGCGACTAAACATCCATCTACCGGCAGACGACCACCGGCGGCAATCTCAATCCGGTCGCCGGGCTGCAGCGCCGCCAGTGGAACCTCAGTGCGAATGCCATTTTGCAGGCGCACGGCTGATTCGGGGCGCAGCGCCATCAGCTGGCTCACACCACTGCGTGCGCGGGTTGCCGCATAGGCTTCCAGTCGTTCACCCAGTTGAAACAGCAGCAGGACCATGGCCGCTTCCGCATGAGCGCCAATCAACAGCGCCCCTGCCGATGCCAGGGTCATCAGGGTTTCAATAGTAAAGGCGGAACCCGTTCGCAGGCGTTGCCATGCCTTACGCGCTACCGGAATCAGACCAACCAGCGTGGTCAGAATAAATAATCGATCGCCCCACACAGCACTGACCTGGCTGAGCGCCGTACTGGCTAGCATCAACCCGGCAAGCAGTATCAGGGGGAAACAGGTTTGCCATGGGGATGGCACCGGGGCGGAAACCAATGTTGAGGAGAGCTGGAAGCCGGCTTTTCTGACGGCGTCTTCTATTGCAGACTGAACCGGCGCACGGGCGTCAACGACCAGTTTTTCGCTGGTGAACAGCACGCGGGCCTGAGTAACGTCAGGCAGTTGGCGAACGGCGGTTTCGATGGAGCGGGCGCAACTGGGGCAGTCCATACCGCTGACCAGCCAACTGAACTGAAAGGCATCAGAGGATCGTCGTCGGTCACCTTCGTCATCGGCTTCGCTGCCGGATGAGCCAGCACACGGGCAGTCACTACCACCACCGTTACCGTCAGCGGTTTCGGGCGTCGCAGCAATAATAGAGAGAGTGCCGGAACGGACAGGGCGAATCGCACAAAGCGGTTTCGCGGCACGGTGTGTGCCGCAGGGCTTACCGCAGCCACAAGCATGATGTTGATGCATATAACCTCCGGAAGTCGTGGGCAACATGCCCACGGCTTATCTTACACCCGACGGTTTCATCCATCTCCAGATTTATTGTGACGGTTTCTTAGGCGATCCACAGGGAACGGACAATCATAAAGTGACCGGCAAAATAGCAGGCGGCGACGATGGCGCTGTCCGCGCTAAAGCGGCGGCGGTAATGGCTGATAAACCACACAATATTGGCCAGCAGAAGCAGAGCAGAACCGACAAGAATCGAGAAGCTGTAATCGCTCGGGCGGAAAAAATACTGCTCTGTTGCCATCCAGTTCATGACCAGCGTCATACCGATAAGCGTACAGACCGGCCAGCGTAGCGTTTCCAGCTTACTCCACAGCACACCAATCACGGCAACCCCGATAATCAAAAAGGTCAGCGGAATAGGCCAGTAGAAACTCATGGTCATGTTGGCGGCAAAGCACAGCGTATAGAGCAGATGCGACAGGAAAAACGCCCCCAGCGCATAGAGCGTTTGCTGCCGTGGCAGCAGCGTCAACGTGTCGCCGATCAGGGTGGCGACCAGTCCGGCCACAATCAGATAGTCAGAGGTGCTACGCGTCGGCGCTTGCCAGGCCAGCCCGACTAACAGCAGTAAGGTGACCGGTTTGAATAACCAGCGTTGCCATTGCGGCCCCCGGTAAGAGGCATCCACATACAGCCAGCCGGAGAAAAGTACAGCGAGAAAGGACCAGAGCATTGCTTCTCCCTTTTTACCAAAAATGGTGACAGTTCCTGAAAAACTCCTATCAGTCTAGGTTACGCCAGCACGATGTGACAATCGGTGAAGTCTGGTTGTATGCTTTAGCACGTCACCTGCACCCTCTGTAACCTGATAAAGCTGGGATAGTATGAAACCACCGCTCCTTTTTATTATTGTACTGGCTGTTATTGCGGTTTTAGCGACCCGCCAGTTCATCAGGCAGCGGCGTGAGGCCGCCGTTAACGATGCTTCGCCGGTACGTACGCTGGCGGTCGAAGTGAAAACCAAACGTGAGTTTTCGGTTTCCAGCCGCCGGTCGCGTGAGCGTGAAGTCATCGCCGGAGACGAAATGCGCTATGAAGCCTGGTTTCATCCGCTGAACGGCGAAAGCGATATCAAAATGCGGGTGAGCGAGGGCGACTACCATTTGATGGACAAGGGCACGGAAGGGGAGCTTACCCTGCAGGGCACGCGTTTTATTCGTTTTACGCCCACCCAGCGTTAACGGCGGGTCTGGTGCCCGCCGTGACGATGTTACTGATATTACTTGCGTGGGAAATTTTTTTTCTGCCACGCAACCAGTTCGAAAACGCCAAACAAAAAGACCTTTATCTGGGTGACACGATCGATCGGCGGTGCATCTTTGCCTTGTGTGGTGCGCAGCAAAACCAACTGCAAACCATGCATCAGAATCATAAATATCAGGGCCACATTGATAAACCAGGTCAATGGCTTTGGATAAGGATGAATCAGGTTAAACAGTAAAAAACCCCACACGCACAGCATCAGCAGGCGTCCTAAATTAAGTAACATCGTGTGTCTCCTGTTGGCGCTGATATAAGCGATAGGCCACCTGGCCGGCAATTTTTTCGCGGTAAAGATTCCAGTGCGCCGGAACCGGCGGTGCGCCGCGCTCGACTTCACTTTCAACGTAGATGAGTGCATCAGCAGTCAGCCAGCCGTTATTCTCCAGCAGTTGCAGCGTTTGTTCCAGCAGGCCCTGGCGAAAGGGGGGATCGATAAACACGATATGAAAGGGTTTACCGTCCTGAGCCAGCCAGGTGAGGGTGTTTGTCTGCACAACCTTGCCGTTAGCAGCCTGTAGCGTCTGTAAATTTTTTGACAGCTGCTGCGCCACCGGGCGTTCCAGCTCCAGTAAGGTTGCCGATGCGGCAAAACGCGACAAGGCTTCCAGCCCCAGCGCGCCGCTACCGGCAAAGCAGTCCAGGCAGTCGGCCTGTTGAATAGAGGGCGCCAGCCAGTTAAACAGGGTTTCGCGCACTCTGTCGGTAGTCGGCCGGAGCCCGGCGCTGTCCGGCACCGGCAATTTGCGGCCGCGCCACTGTCCGCCAATGATGCGGATTTGGCCTGCACCACCAGTCTTACGGAGAGGTTTTATCATTTTGCTCACAAATCTTCATAATTTGTTGCGTAGTTTAACGGGCGAAACGATGAGAAGAAACGTTAAAAAAGGGTGCTGTGGTGAGCTGGCTGGAAAGTGTTAGACTACAGCGTTGCTGCTGTTATGCATAATTCTGCGGTTTGACGCTCATCTGGCGTTTATCACCCATTACTGTTTTTAACCCTGGGTACATTGTGCTACCGGGATGAAGCCATCGAGGAGTGTGGTTACACAATGGCAAAAGAGAAAAAACGAGGCTTTTTTTCCTGGCTGGGATTTGGCAAAGAAGAAGAGAAACAACCCTCAACGGAAGAGCAGACATCACAGACTGCACAATCGGAAGTCCAGCAGCCAGAACAGGAAGCCCCGGCAATAAGTCAGGCGAAAACCCATGCGGAAGAGACCGTTGCAACCCCTGAACACGTCGTTGAACCGCAACGCCCCCTCGCTCCCGGCGCCACAGTAGAGCCCACGCCCCCTGCGTCAGACGCTGAACGTGCGTTGACTCAGCAGGAGGGCGGGATTGCACCGGCGAAAACCACTGAGCTTGCGCCCGTTCCCGCAGAAGATGATGCACCGCTGAGCGACGATGAACTGGCCGCGCTGGCGCTGGCCGATGCGGATATCGTTGAGGTCGCGCCTCACGAGCCTGAAACTGTGGCGTCAGAACCTGCCCCTGTGGCAGACGACGCACCGCTGAGCGATGACGAACTGACCGCGCTGGCGCTGGCCGATGCGGATATCGTGGAGGTTACGCCTCACGAGCCTGAAACTGTGGCGTCAGAACCTGCCCCTGTTGCAGACGACGCACCGCTGAGCGATGACGAACTGACCGCGCTGGCGCTGGCCGATGCGGATATCGTGGAGGTTGCGCCTCACGAACCTGAAACTGTGGCGTCAGAACCTGCCCCTGTGGCAGACGACGCACCGCTGAGCGACGATGAACTGACCGCGCTGGCTTTAGCGGGCGCGGATGCCGTTGAGGAAGCGCCTCACCATGCGGGTCAGGCAGAACCTACCGATACCGTCAGCGATCTTCCCCTTGCCGCCGCGCCGCTAGTGACGCAGGAGCAGGATCGTCCGACGAAAGAAGGCTTCTTTGCCCGCCTGAAACGTAGCCTGGTGAAAACCCGCCAGAACCTGGGCTCGGGTTTTATCGGCCTGTTTCGTGGCAAGAAGATCGATGATGAGCTTTTCGAAGAGCTGGAAGAGCAACTGCTGATTGCGGATGTGGGGGTTGAAACGACGCGCCGCATTATTACCAGCCTGACGCAGCAGGCCGATCGTAAACAGCTTCGCGATGCAGAGGCGCTTTATGGCCTGCTGAAAAGCGAGATGGCCGGGATTCTGGCGAAAGTCGAAGCACCGCTCAACCTTGAAGGTAAAACTCCGTTCGTCATTTTGATGGTCGGTGTAAACGGTGTGGGTAAAACCACCACCATCGGTAAGCTGGCTCGTCAGTATCAGGCTGAAGGGAAGTCGGTCATGCTGGCGGCGGGCGATACCTTCCGTGCGGCAGCCGTTGAACAGCTTCAGGTATGGGGCCAGCGCAACAACATTCCTGTGGTGGCGCAGCACACCGGCGCGGATTCTGCCTCGGTGATTTTCGACGCCATTCAGGCTGCCAAATCCCGTGGCGTTGACGTCTTAATCGCCGACACCGCGGGGCGTTTGCAAAACAAATCGCACCTGATGGAAGAGCTGAAGAAAATCACACGCGTGATGAAAAAGCTGGATGAGCAGGCGCCGCATGAAGTCATGCTGACAATTGATGCCAGCACCGGGCAGAATGCCATCAGCCAGGCCAAACTGTTCAATGAAGCCGTCGGTCTGACCGGCATTACCCTGACGAAACTGGATGGCACGGCCAAAGGTGGCGTGATTTTCTCGGTGGCGGATCAGTTTGGCATACCTATCCGTTATATCGGTGTTGGAGAAGGCATCGAAGATTTACGGCCCTTCAAGGCCGAGGATTTTATTGAGGCACTGTTTGCCCGAGAGGACTAATTAGGATGATTCGCTTTGAAGAGGTCAGTAAGGCATATCTCGGCGGACGTCAGGCGCTGCAGGGAGTAGATTTTCATCTGCGTCCTGGTGAAATGGCGTTTCTGACCGGCCATTCTGGCGCAGGGAAAAGTACCTTGCTGAAGCTGATTTGTGGCATTGAACGTCCCAGCGCCGGACAAATCTGGTTTAGCGGGCATGATATTTCACGTCTGCGTAACAGCGAGGTGCCGTTTCTGCGCCGTCAGATTGGGATGATCTTTCAGGATCACCACCTGCTGATGGATCGTTCCGTGTACGACAACGTGGCGATTCCGTTGATCATATCCGGGGCCAGCGGTGAGGATATCCGGCGTCGTGTTTCTGCGGCCTTAGACAAAGTGGGCCTGCTCGACAAAGCGAAAAGTTATCCTATTCAACTTTCTGGTGGTGAACAGCAGCGCGTCGGCATTGCGCGTGCCGTCGTGAATAAACCTGCGGTACTGCTGGCGGATGAACCGACGGGTAACCTTGATGAGGCCCTGTCTGAAGACATTCTGCGGCTGTTTGAAGAGTTTAACCGCGTTGGGGTGACGGTCTTGATGGCGACACATGATGTGGCGCTTATCGGCCGCCGAAATTATCGGGTGATGACGCTGAACAAAGGACGCCTGCACGGAGGCCACGATGGTCAATAAACGCAATAAACGCGCGACAGCGCCGAAGGCGAAGCAACCGTCGAAAAGCAAAGCGTTACGCGGCGGCATGCAGGAGCAGTGGCGCTATGCGCTGCGCGGTACGTTGTCTGACATGTGGCGTCAGCCACTGGCGACGTTGCTGACGGTGATGGTTATCGCCATTTCTCTGACGCTGCCCAGCGTGTGTTATATGGTGTGGAAAAACGTCAGCCAGGCCGCCACGCAATGGTATCCGGCTCCGCAGCTTACGGTTTATCTCTCTAAAACCCTGGACGACACCGCGGCGGAAAATGTGACGGCCCAGCTAAAGCAGGTCGATGGCGTGGAGCACGTCAACTATCTGACGCGTGAAGAGGCCCTGAACGAATTCCGTAACTGGTCAGGCTTTGGTGGCGCGATGGATATGCTGGAGCAGAATCCTCTGCCGGCCGTTGTCATTATTACGCCTAAGCTCAACTTCCAGAATTCCGACACCCTGCAAACCCTGCGCGACAGGGTGGCAAAAGTGCAGGGCGTAGACGAAGTGCGCATGGATGACAGTTGGTTCGCCCGTCTTGCGGCCCTGACCGGGCTGGTGGGACAAATTGCCTCCATGATCGGTATCTTAATGATCGTGGCGGTGTTCCTGGTGATTGGCAACAGCGTCAGGCTGAGCATTTTTGCCCGGCGCGATACGATCAACGTACAGAAGCTGATCGGGGCCACCGATGGGTTTATCCTGCGTCCGTTCCTGTATGGCGGGGCGTTATTAGGTTTCACCGGGGCGGTATTATCGCTGATTCTGTCTGAAGTGTTGGTCCTGCGTCTGCAGTCCGTCGTGGCGCATGTTGCGTCGGTGTTTGGCACGACATTCTCTCTGGAAGGGTTTTCCTGGGATGAGGCGCTACTGCTGCTGCTGATTGCGGCCATCATCGGATGGATTGCGGCCTGGCTGGCGACGGTACAACATTTACGCCGATTTACGCCCCAGTAAACTGCTGCAACATTTTTTTGTTATAATCATCCTCTGCTGCCGACAATGGGTGCAGAGGATGTTGCCCCGCTGTCATCTGTGTGTAAAATATACACTGCTATAATTGAACTTGTGGATAACTTTGTTTTCCAAGTAGCACAGATTGCTTTTGGTTTTCCTGCGACGTTGACATAATGTGACGTGCGCTTAAGGAAAGATGCGGCAATTCCACTGATTTTGTGAGGGTTTGAATGACCAAAGAAATGCAAACTTTAGCTATTGCTCCTCTGGGCAACCTGGAATCTTATGTTCGGGCTGCCAATACCTGGCCGATGTTGTCGGCAGAAGAGGAAAAGGCGTTGGCTGAACGGCTGCATTACCAGGGCGATCTGGATGCGGCAAAGACGCTGATCCTGTCTCACCTACGCTTTGTTGTTCATATCGCTCGTAACTACTCAGGCTACGGCCTGCCTCAGGCTGACCTGATTCAGGAAGGTAACATCGGCTTGATGAAAGCCGTTCGTCGCTTTAATCCTGAAGTTGGCGTCCGTCTGGTGTCCTTTGCCGTTCACTGGATCAAAGCGGAAATTCACGAATACGTGCTGCGTAACTGGCGTATCGTGAAAGTGGCGACCACCAAGGCACAGCGTAAGCTGTTCTTTAACCTGCGTAAAACCAAGCAGCGTCTGGGCTGGTTTAATCAGGATGAAGTGGAAATGGTCGCGCGTGAGCTGGGCGTAAGCAGCAAAGATGTGCGAGAAATGGAATCGCGCATGGCGGCTCAGGATATGACCTTTGATATGTCCGCTGACGATGAAAGCGGCGAAGGCAAATCCATGGCCCCGGTGCTGTATCTCCAGGATAAAACCTCTGATTTTGCCGACGGCATTGAAGAGGATAACTGGGAATCCCATGCGGCCGATAAGCTGACATACGCAATGGAAGGCCTGGACGAGCGCAGCCAGCATATTATCCGTGCCCGCTGGCTGGATGAGGACAACAAAACGACCCTGCAGGAACTGGCCGATCGTTACGGCGTTTCCGCAGAGCGCGTCCGACAGCTTGAAAAGAACGCGATGAAAAAACTCCGAATGGCGATCGAAGCCTGACGAGACAGGGCGACCTCAGGTCGCCCTTTTTACTGCCTGCGCGTTATTTCACCCAGCCGTCAACCTGCGCACGAAAACCACACGCCTGCATAAACGCCGCCCGGATGCGTTGATCGTCACTGCCGTCATCGGCAATCCACCAGTCGTTCAGCGATGGATTCTGCTGCATCGTTTCTTCCAGGAGATACTGACCGACACCACGCCGTTTGGTGGCCTCTCTTACCGTCAGATGATGCACCTTGCCATGAATCCCTGAAATTTCTAACTGCAATGCCGCCAGCAAACGATCGTTGAAGCGCGCGGCGTAAAGACGATGGCTTTCATTTAACGACGCCTCCAACTGCGCGATATCCCTTTCAGGCCAGATCTTCCCCAGGTCTGTCCGGTCCTGCTGCGTCAGCGAGGTCAGACGCATAATGGTGAGCTTCATAACAAACACCTGTATGTGTAAAAAGCCGATAATGTAGTCAATTCCCGTAACCGGAACCCCGACACATTTTAAGCAATAAAACAGGTCAAAACCGCGACCGAGTGCCAGGATAATAGTGATAAACAGGTATTCCGATTTTAAAGACAGCATAACGCGCTGGCCTGGTAAGCAAAAGCTGTGCATTGCCTCCAGATGATTATGCTGCTTAACAGTGCGAATCATGAATATGTCAGTTGCTTTACAGAATATACTTCCTGTTTAATAGTCTGAAATATAAAGCCTTATTACTAATAAAAGCCAGAAAAGCGTGCTAACTCATTATTGTTAAATCAGTTTTCCACTTTATCTGGCAGAAAATAACACCACTCACAACAAACACGACATAACTGATGGGGTAGTTCGCATGAAAATGACAGGTCGCGCGTTACTGGCAGGATGCGTTGCATTGGCGATGAGCCATGCGGCAATGGCGAAAGATATTAAAATAGCTATCGTAGGTGCCGCTACTGGCCCGGTCGCGCAGTATGGTGATATGGAATTTACCGGCGCTGCACAGGCGATTAAAGATATTAATGCCAAAGGTGGCGTAAACGGCGACAAACTGGTCGGTGTGGAATATGACGATGCCTGTGACCCAAAACAAGCGGTTGCAGTGGCCAACAAGGTGATTAACGACGGCATTAAATATGTCATCGGACACCTGTGTTCTTCCTCAACGCAGCCTGCTTCAGACATCTACAATGATGAAGGCGTGCTGATGATTACCCCGGCCGCCACGGCACCTGAACTGACCGCACGGGGTTATGCAGACGTGATGCGCACCACCGGTCTGGATTCTGATCAGGGCCCAACCGCAGCGAACTACATCCTGGACGTGATTAAACCAAAACGTATCGCTGTTGTGCATGACAAACAGCAGTACGGACAGGGCCTGGCGGAATCCGTCCAGAAAACCCTGAAAGCCAAAGGTGGCAACGTGGTGATGTTTGAAGGGATCACCGCAGGCGATAAAGATTTCTCTACCCTGGTTGCCCGTCTGAAGAAAGAAAACGTGGATTTCGTTTATTACGGCGGTTACTACCCGGAGCTGGGCCAGATTCTGCGCCAGGCTAAAGCCGCAGGCCTGAAGGCCGGCTTTATGGGACCAGAAGGCGTGGGCAATGCCTCGCTGTCTAACATCGCGGGCGATGCGTCTGAAGGGCTGTACGTCACATTACCAAAACGTTACGACCAGCTGCCACAGAACAAGGCGATTGTTGAAGCCATTAAAGCCAACACCGCGTCTAACCGTAAAGATCCTACCGGACCTTTCGTCTGGACCACCTATGCGGCTATCCAGTCTCTGGTCACCGGCATTGAGCGCAGCAAGAGCGATGAACCCGATGCGATTGCGAAGAACCTGAAAACCGGCGCACCTGTTCCAACGGTCATGGGCGACCTGAGCTGGGATCAGAAAGGCGATCTGAAGGGCTTTGAATTTGGTGTCTTCAAATGGCACAAAGACGGTTCGTCTACCGCTGTTAAATAAGGCAATGACTCTTCCCCGTGACCGGTGATCGGGGAAGCAGGCGAAGGCCATGCGCATGCTGTCGGGCCGCCTTCGCCTTGCTAACCCTCTTCTGCTGGCAGGAGAGGGGTTTTCTGGTTCCTGAGTAGGTCCTCACTATGTCCGAGCAGTTTCTCTATTTCATTCAGCAGATGTTCAACGGGGTAACCCTCGGGAGCACCTACGCGCTGATCGCCATTGGCTACACCATGGTTTACGGCATTATTGGCATGATCAACTTCGCCCACGGCGAGGTCTATATGATCGGCAGCTATGTCTCTTTTATCGTGATTGCCGCCCTGATGATGATGGGCATTGATACCACATGGCTGATGATTGCCGCCGGTTTTGTGATGGCGGTGATTATTTCCAGCGCCTATGGCTGGAGCATTGAGCGGGTGGCTTACCGGCCGGTCCGCTCCTCCAAGCGCCTCATTGCCCTGATCTCCGCCATCGGGATGTCTATCTTCCTGCAAAACTATGTCAGCCTGACCCAGGGCTCACGCGATCTTGCGCTGCCGAGTCTCATTACCGGCCAGTGGACGCTGGGAGAAAGCAATGGTTTTGCGGCCACGCTGTCGACCATGCAGGTGGTGATCTGGGTGGTGACGTTCCTGACCATGCTGGCGCTGACCTTGTTTATTCGCTATTCCCGCATGGGCCGCGCCTGCCGGGCCTGTGCTGAAGACCTGAAAATGGCCAGTCTGCTGGGGATTAACACGGACCGCGTGATATCGCTCACCTTCGTGATTGGTGCGGCGATGGCGGCAGTGGCCGGTGTGCTGTTAGGCCAGTTTTATGGCTCGATCAACCCGTTTATCGGCTTTATGGCAGGCATGAAAGCCTTTACCGCAGCGGTACTGGGCGGCATTGGTAGTATTCCCGGCGCGATGATCGGCGGTCTGGTGCTGGGCATTGCTGAAGCCCTGACCTCGGCTTATCTCTCAACCGAATATAAAGATGTGGTGTCGTTTGCCTTACTGATTGTGGTGCTGCTGGTGATGCCGACCGGTATTCTGGGCCGTCCGGAGGTAGAGAAAGTATGAAACGCCTTGGTCTGGTCAATGCACTGATCTCTACGGTCATGCTGCTGGTTCTGGCCGCGTTCTTTATGGGAATGCGCCTCGATCTGAATGGTACGAAGCTGCAGGTGGTGAATGCCGGTAGCGTGCGCTGGAACTGGATATTTATCGGTTGTGCGGTGGTGTTCCTGTTCCAGCTGCTGCGCCCGCTGTTTCAGGGCAAGCTGAAACGCAGCGGCGGCCTGGTGCTGCCCGGTTTTGATGGTTCCACGCCAAAGCAAAAGCTCGTCATGGCATTGATGATCGCCGCCGCCGTTATCTGGCCGTTCCTGGTCTCGCGCGGCAGCGTTGATATCGCGACGCTGACGCTCATCTACATCATGCTGGGCCTGGGGTTGAACGTGGTGGTTGGGCTGTCAGGGCTGCTGGTTCTGGGTTACGGCGGGTTCTACGCGATAGGCGCTTATACCTTTGCCCTGCTCAATCATTACTATGGTTTCGGTTTCTGGCAGAGCCTGCCGCTGGCTGGTTTAGTGGCTGCCGCGTTTGGTCTGCTGCTGGGGTTCCCGGTGTTGCGGTTGCGTGGTGATTATCTGGCGATTGTGACGCTCGGCTTCGGCGAAATCGTCCGTATCCTGCTGCTGAATAACACCGCGATTACCGGTGGGCCGAACGGTATTGCCCAGATTCCCAAACCCACGTTCTTCGGCCTGGAGTTTGGCCGCCGCGTCAGTGAAGGTGGATGGGGCACGTTTCACGACGTCTTTGGCATGAAATACGATCCCAGTGACAGGGTGATTTTCCTGTATCTGGTGGCATTACTGTTGGTGGTGCTGACGCTGTTTGTGATTAACCGCCTGCTGCGTATGCCGCTCGGCCGGGCCTGGGAAGCATTGCGTGAAGATGAGATTGCCTGTCGCTCGCTGGGCTTAAGCCCGACCCGTATTAAACTCACGGCCTTTACCATCAGTGCTGCCTTTGCGGGGTTTGCCGGTACGCTGTTTGCTGCCCGTCAGGGATTTGTCAGCCCGGAATCTTTTACCTTCGTCGAATCTGCTTTTGTTTTAGCCATCGTCGTGCTGGGCGGGATGGGATCGCAGTTCGCCGTTATTCTGGCCGCCATTTTGCTGGTGGTTTCACGTGAACTGATGCGCGATCTCAATGAGTACAGCATGCTGGTATTGGGTGGATTGATGGTGCTGATGATGATCTGGCGTCCACAGGGCTTACTGCCCATGAAGCGTCCGCACCTGAAACTCAGGCAGGGTAAACAAGGAGAGCAGGCATGAGTCAGCCTTTGTTAGCCGTTGAAGGCCTGATGATGCGCTTCGGCGGTCTGTTAGCCGTGAACAACGTAAAGCTGGAACTGCGGCCCCAGGAAATCGTGTCGCTTATCGGGCCAAACGGCGCGGGTAAAACCACCGTCTTCAACTGTCTGACCGGCTTCTACAAGCCCACTGGCGGCAGCATTACGCTGCGTGACAAGAATCTGGCCGGTTTATCCGGGCAGAAGATCGCCCGCATGGGGATTGTGCGTACGTTCCAGCACGTACGTCTGTTCCGCGAAATGACGGTGATTGAAAATCTGCTGGTCGCGCAGCATCAGCATCTGAAAAGCGGCGTCTTTTCAGGTCTGATTAAAACGCCTGCTTTTCGCCGCAGTGAAGGCGACGCGCTGGATCGTGCTGCCACCTGGCTTGAGCGCGTCGGCTTGCTGGACATGGCCAATCGTCAGGCCGGTAATCTGGCCTATGGTCAGCAGCGCCGACTGGAGATTGCCCGCTGCATGGTGACGCGCCCGGAGATTTTAATGCTGGATGAGCCGGCTGCCGGGCTTAACCCGCGAGAGACGCACGAGCTGGATGAGTTGATTGCCGAGCTACGTGGTGAGCATAAGGTTTCCGTGTTGTTGATTGAACACGATATGAAGCTGGTCATGGGGATTTCCGATCGTATCTATGTGGTGAATCAGGGAACGCCGCTGGCTAACGGCACACCGGAAGAGATTCGTAATAACCCGGATGTGATCCGTGCCTATTTAGGAGAGGCGTAATATGGCCATGTTAACCATTGATAACGTCAGTGCGCATTACGGAAAAATCCAGGCCCTGCACGGCGTTAGCCTGCATATTGACCAGGGTGAAATTGTGACCCTGATTGGTGCAAACGGGGCGGGCAAAACCACGCTGCTGGGTACGCTATGCGGTGAACCGCGTGCGACCAGCGGCACCATCACCTTTGACGGTAAAGCCATCACCGACTGGCAAACGGCGCGGATTATGCGCGAAGCCATTGCCATCGTGCCCGAAGGACGCCGCGTGTTTTCACGCATGACCGTGGAAGAGAATCTGGCAATGGGCGGTTTTTTTGCCAGCCGCCAGCAGTATCTGCAACGCATCGAACGGGTGTATACGCTGTTTCCGCGTCTGGCTGAGCGTAAAATTCAGCGGGCAGGCACCATGTCGGGTGGCGAACAGCAGATGCTGGCGATTGGCCGGGCACTGATGAGTCAACCGCGCCTGTTGTTACTGGATGAGCCTTCCCTGGGCCTGGCGCCGATTATTATTCAGCAAATATTCGATACGATTGAGCAGTTACGCAGCGAAGGCATGACGATTTTCCTGGTAGAGCAGAATGCTAACCAGGCTCTGAAGCTGGCCGATCGGGGTTACGTGCTGGAAAACGGTCACGTGGTGCTGGAGGACAGCGGCGAGGCGTTACTTTCCAATGAGGCCGTGCGCAGCGCATATCTGGGCGCATAGGTGGCAGGCCTGGCTCTCAGGCCAGGCGCATGTCGGGCAGCGCTCACTCTCGTTATCGCTTTTTTGGGTTTCGAGGGTGGGGCGCTGTCACACTTCAGTTATCTGGCTCACCTTTCCTGCCCTCGTCGTATCGTCCTCATGCATTAATCCCGCTTATCCCTGTCATCTTCTGACATTCCGCTGTCATTTTTCCGTCATCTGACTGTTATTTTTCCGTCATTTCAGCGTGTCATGTTACTTCGCGAGCAAAAAATGCGTGATAACGCGCGTACCTACCTGAACAGGAAAATTCTATGTCCGTTGTTACTTTTCGTCGTAGCCTGATGAGCGCACTGCTCGGTCTGGCGATCAGTGGTAATGCAATGGCCGCTACTGAGATCCCTTTCTGGCACTCAATGGAAGGCGAGTTAGGCAAAGAGGTTGACTCACTGGCGCAACGTTTTAACCAGGAACACCCGGATTACAAAATCGTCCCGGTGTACAAAGGGAACTACGAACAAAGTCTGGCGGCAGGTATCGCTGCGGTCCGCACAGGAAAAGCCCCGGCTCTGTTACAGGTTTATGAAGTGGGTACCGCCACGATGATGGCCTCCAAAGCCATCGTGCCGGTGTACCAGGTGTTCAAAGATGCTGGCATCCCAATGGATGAGAAGCAGTTTGTCCCTGCGGTCGCTGGCTACTACAGCAACGCACAAGGTCAGCTGATCTCTCAGCCCTTCAACAGCTCCACGCCGGTGCTGTACTACAACAAAGATGCGTTTAAAAAAGCAGGTTTGAATCCGGACCAGGCCCCCAAAACCTGGCAGGAACTGGCTAAGGATGCGGCTGCACTGCGTAAATCCGGCATGAGTTGCGGTTATGCCAGCGGCTGGCAGGGCTGGATTCAGATTGAAAACTTCAGCGCCTGGAACGGCCTGCCGGTTGCCACCAAAAATAACGGTTTCGACGGCACCGATGCGGTACTGGAGTTCAACAAACCGGCTCAGGTTCGTCATATCCAGCTACTGGAAGATATGAACAAGAAAGGGGACTTCACCTATTTTGGTCGTAAAGACGAATCGACCGCCAAGTTCTATAACGGTGACTGCGGCATGACCACGGCCTCATCGGGCTCGCTGGCGGATATTCGCCATTACGCCAAATTTAACTACGGCGTCGGCATGATGCCTTACGATGCGGATATCCCGAATGCACCGCAGAACGCCATTATCGGCGGCGCCAGCTTGTGGGTCATGAAGGGCAAAGATGCCAATACCTACAAAGGCGCAGCGGAATTTATGAAATTCCTCACCGAGCCAAAAATTGCGGCGGAATGGCATCAGAAAACCGGCTACCTGCCGATTACCACTGCCGCTTATGAGCTGACGAAGAAAGAAGGCTTCTACGAGAAAAACCCAGGTGCCGATATTGCGATTCGCCAGATGATGAACAAGCCGCCATTGCCTTATACCAAAGGCATGCGTCTGGGGAATATGCCGCAGATCCGTACCATTCTGGATGAAGAGCTGGAAGGCGTCTGGACCGGCAAGCAGTCGCCGCAGGCCGCGCTGGATAGTGCAGTGAAGCGTGGTAACGAACTGCTGCGTCGTTTCGAGCAACAGAATAAGTAATCCGTTCTGCAGGGCCAGCTGCGGCTGGCCTTTTTTCCTTAAAAGTCAGAGAACGCTATGTCTCCCTCTCGCCCGGTGTTTCGCAATCGACTGTTACCCTATTTTCTGGTGCTGCCGCAGCTCTTGATCACCGCTATTTTCTTTGTCTGGCCGGCCGGTGAAGCCCTGTGGTATTCCCTGCAAAATCTTGATCCCTTCGGTATCTCCAGTACCTTTGTCGGGCTGGACAACTTCAAACGGCTGTTTGCCGACGGTCTTTATCTGGATACCTTCTGGACCACCATCAAGTTTAGCGGCATGGTGGCTTTCTTTGGCATGGTGTCATCGTTACTGCTGGCCGCGCTGGTGGACTACGTGGTGCGCCTGCGTAAGCTCTATCAGATGCTGCTGTTGCTGCCCTACGCGGTGGCGCCGGTTATTGCTGCCGTGTTGTGGATGTTCCTGTTCAGCCCCGGTCTGGGTTTATTAAGCTATCTGCTTAACCACATGGGTTATAACTGGAACTTTGCTCAGAACAGCGGACAGGCCATGTTTCTGGTGGTGCTGGCCTCGGTGTGGCAACAGATGAGCTACAACTTCCTGTTCTTTTTCGCCGCATTACAGTCGATACCGAAGTCACTGGTTGAAGCCGCCGCCATTGATGGTGCAGGCCCGGTGCGTCGCTTCTTCTCGATTTCGCTGCCGTTGATCACGCCCGTGAGTTTCTTTCTGCTGGTGGTCAACCTGATTTATGCCTTCTTCGATACCTTCCCGGTCATTGATGCCGCGACAGGCGGTGGCCCGGTACAGGCGACGACGACGCTTATCTATAAAATTTATCGGGAAGGTTTTACCGGCCTGGATCTCTCCTCTTCAGCGGCACAGTCCGTGGTGTTAATGCTGCTGGTTATTGGCCTGACGGTCATTCAGTTCCGCTTCGTTGAGCGTAAGGTGCAATACCAATGATTGAAAATCGTCGCGGGCTGGACATTTTCAGCCATGTGGTGCTGGTGCTCGGCATCCTGACCATCCTGTTTCCGCTCTATGTCGCCTTTGTGGCGGCAACCCTGGATAACGACGCCGTGTATAACGTCCCGATGACGCTGATTCCCGGCACGCACCTGTGGGAAAACATTTCGCACATCTGGACGCGCGGCGTGAACGGCAACGGCCCGGCCTTTAGTGTGATGCTGATGAACAGCGTCATCATGGCGCTGGGGATCACCATTGGCAAAATCCTGGTGTCGATTCTGTCGGCCTTTGCGCTGGTGTGGTTTCGTTTTCCGCTGCGCTCCCTGTTCTTCTGGATGATCTTTATCACCCTGATGCTGCCGGTCGAAGTGCGTATTTTCCCGACAGTGCAGGTTATTGCCGATCTCAACCTGCTGGACAGCTACAGCGGGCTGACTCTGCCACTGATGGCCTCGGCCACCGCTACCTTTCTGTTTCGGCAGTTTTTTATGTCGCTGCCGGATGAGTTAATCGAAGCGGCGCGCATTGACGGTGCCAGCGCGATGCGTTTTTTCTGGGACATTGTGCTGCCCCTGTCGAAAACCAACCTGGCGGCGCTGTTCGTTATCACCTTTATCTACGGCTGGAACCAGTATCTCTGGCCGCTGTTAATTATCGATAACGCAAACCTGGGCACCGCCGTGGCCGGGATCAAAAGCATGATCTCCACCAGTGGTTCGCCGACCCAGTGGAACGAAGTGATGGCGGCAATGTTATTAACCCTGATTCCACCGGTGGTGGTGGTATTTGTTATGCAGCGCGCCTTTGTGCGTGGTCTGGTTGAGAGCGAGAAATAGAGATGGCAGGCGTAACCCTTCAGGCGGTGACCAAGTCTTACGACGGTAAAAATCAGATCATCCAACCGCTCAACGTCACGATTAATGACGGTGAGTTTATGGTTATGGTTGGCCCCTCCGGCTGCGGCAAATCCACGCTGTTGCGTATGGTCGCCGGACTCGAACGGGTAACCTCTGGTGATATCTATATAGCCGATAAACGCGTGACCCATGAAGAGCCGAAAGATCGCGGCATTGCCATGGTGTTCCAAAACTATGCGCTCTATCCCCATATGTCCGTTGAAGAGAACATGGCCTATGGCCTGAAAATTCGCGGCATGAGCAAAGAACAGGTTCGTCAACGGGTGCTGGAAGCCGCGCGGAGCCTGGAGCTGGATCATCTGCTGACGCGCCGTCCACGCGAGTTATCCGGTGGGCAGCGCCAACGCGTTGCCATGGGACGCGCCATTGTGCGTGAGCCAGCCGTCTTTCTGTTTGATGAGCCACTCTCTAACCTTGATGCCCGCCTGCGTGTTCAGATGCGCCTGGAGCTTCAGCAGTTGCATCGTCGTTTGCAGACCACGAGCTTATACGTGACGCACGATCAGGTAGAGGCGATGACGCTGGCCCAGCGCGTTATGGTCATGAATAAAGGGATTCTTGAGCAGATCGGCACACCGGTTGAGGTCTATGAACGACCAGCAAGCCAGTTTGTGGCTTCATTTATGGGTTCACCGGCCATGAATCTGATCCATGGCAATATCAGCCAGGATGGCTCACGCTTTACGGTTGATGCCTCTCACGGCATCGCTGTTGGCGAGGGGAAAGCGAAGTGGGCCAATCGTCCTGTGGTACTGGGCGTCCGACCCGAACATATTCAGATCACCAGCCAGGAGCAGGGCGGCATTCCGTTCCGGGTGGAAACCCTGGAAATGTTGGGCGCGGATAATCTGGCACACGGCCGCATCGGTGAGGCGCGTTTAGTGGTACGCTTGCCACACAGCGAGCGCCCTGAAGCAGGCAGTACCTTATGGTTACATCTGCCTGTAGGGTCGCTACATTTCTTCGATTCAACGCACGGGAAACGTCTGGAATGAGCAAAAAACTGTGGCCTTATCCGTCGATCGTCGCCCATCGTGGCGGTGGCAAACTCGCCCCGGAAAATACCCTTGCGGCGATTGATGTGGGGGCAAAATATGGCCATCTGATGATTGAATTTGACGCCAAATTGTCGGCCGATGCGCACATCTTCCTGCTGCATGACGATACGTTAGATCGCACCAGTAACGGCTGGGGCGTTGCCGGTGAGCTGCCATGGGACAAGCTGTCGCAACTCGATGCTGGCAGCTGGTTTAGTGACGTCTTCCAGGGCGAAAAACTGGCCCGGCTGGATGAGGTGGCAGAACGCTGCCGTCAGCATGGCATGATGGCAAACATCGAAATTAAACCCACAACAGGAACGGACGCGGAAACCGGGCGCGCTATCGCTCAGGCAGCGGCAACGCTGTGGCAGGGGCAAACCTTGCCGCTGCTTTCTTCTTTTTCGTATGCGGCGCTGGAAGCCGCTATGCAGGCTGAGCCTCAGCTACCGCGTGGGCTGTTATCTCACAGTTGGGATACGGCATGGAAAGAGAAAACTGGCGCGCTGGATTGCACCTCAATTCATCTGAATCACAAGGTTTTAACCGAAGCGCGGGTGGCAGAGCTAAAAGAGGCCGATCTGCGTATTCTGGTTTACACCGTCAACAGCCCTGACCGGGCCAGAACGCTGCTGAAATGGGGCGTCGATGCCATCTGTACCGACAGCATCGACCTGATTGGCCCCGATTTTAGTTAATACGAATTCTGTTGAGTCTGTTGATTCTGCTGCTGGCCCGGCTGCGATTTAATTACGCGCTGCTGGGCACTGTCCCGCTGTTCCTGCAATTTCCGCTGTAAATCCTGGTTCTGACGCTGCTGGTCCTGCTGCAGTTTATTCTGCTGTTGCTGCGACTGATTGAGCATCTGCGTTTGCATTCGCTGCTGGCTGGGGTTATAGCCAGGTTGATTAGGATTGTTGGTGTTATTCAACATGTTTGCCATGCCGGTTAACGGCAACAGGGCGGCGAAAACCATAAGCCACTTTTTCATTTTTATCCTCCAGTAAACGACCGGATGCTGTGTGCGCATGCCCGAATCGGGTCACGGGGTCGTGCAGATAAGTTTATGCACGACTTCAAATTACTGCTCCAGGAGTGCGCTGAATTTGCGTTACTTCTTGATATTCGACTGTGTTTGTAGTCAGTTACATAAAGAATAAAGAAATGTAAATAAAAGTGGAGAGTGGAAACAACATGATGATGCAAGGCAAACTTCGCCAGCTGGGCTGGTCATTATTGATGAGTTTTACTGTTGTGACCGGGGCGGGTGCCGCGCCGGTTCAGGCACCGCCAGTCTCTTATGGTATCGACAGCGATACGTTTCATCCGGTTAAGGCGCATAACGGTATGGTGGCCTCAGTGGATGCGCTGGCAACCCAGGTTGGCGTTGATATCCTGCGCCAGGGCGGTAACGCGGTGGATGCCGCCGTTGCGGTAGGTTTTGCGCTAGCGGTGACGCATCCGCAGGCGGGCAACCTGGGCGGTGGGGGCTTTATGCTGCTGCGCACGGCATCAGGACAGACCACGGCCATCGATTTCCGTGAAATGGCCCCGGCGGCGGCTTCACGCGACATGTTCCTGGATAAGCAGGGAAATGCCGATAGCAAGCTTTCACTCACTTCACATCTGGCCTCAGGTACGCCCGGCACCGTGGCGGGTTTTGCTTTAGCCGTCAACAAATATGGCACGCTGCCGCTCAGCAAGCTGCTGGCTCCCGCCATTAAACTGGCGCGTGACGGTTTTGTCGTCAACGATGCGCTGGCTGATGATCTGAAAACCTACGGAAAGGAAGTGCTGATCACGCATCCCAACAGCAAAGCCATTTTCTATAAGCCAGATGGCACGCCGTGGATAAAGGGCGACCGTCTGGTACAAAAAAATCTGGCCCACAGCTTACAGTTGATTGCTCAGCAAGGCCCGGATGCCTTCTATAAAGGGAAAATTGCCGATCAAATCGCTGCCGAAATGGCCCAGCATGGTGGGTTAATCAATAAAGCCGATTTAGCAGCCTATCACGCGGTTGAACGCAAGCCTGTCAGCGGCACCTATCGTGGCTATGAGGTGTTCTCCATGCCACCGCCTTCATCGGGCGGTATTCATATTGTGCAGATCCTCAATATCCTGGAAAATTTTGACCTGGGCAAAATGGGCTTCGGCAGTGCGGACGCGATGCAGGTTATGGCGGAAGCGGAGAAATATGCCTACGCGGACCGTTCAGAATATCTCGGCGACCCGGATTTCGTTAAGGTGCCGTGGCAGGCGCTGACCAGTAAAGCCTATGCGAAGTCCCTGGCGCAGCAGATTGATATTGCCAAAGCCCGCCCGTCCAGCGACATCAAGCCGGGTAAACTGGCTCCGTATGAAAGCAACCAAACCACCCATTTTTCGGTTGTGGACAAAAGTGGCAATGCGGTCGCTGTCACCTATACGCTTAACACCTACTTCGGCAGCGGTATCGTCGCCGGTAACAGCGGCATTCTGATGAATAACCAGATGGATGATTTCTCAGCCAAGCCGGGTACGCCAAATGTTTATGGGTTAGTCGGTGGCGAAGCCAATGCCGTGCAGGCCAAGAAACGTCCGCTCTCTTCGATGTCACCGACTATCGTGGCGAAAGACGGGAAAACCTGGCTGGTAACGGGCAGCCCTGGCGGTAGCCGCATTATCACGACGGTATTACAGATGGTGGTAAACAGCATTGATTACGGTATGAACGTGGCAGAGGCAACCAATGCTCCACGCTTCCATCACCAGTGGCTGCCCGATCAACTGCGGGTTGAGAAGGGGTTCAGCCCGGATACCTTGCGGTTGCTGGAAGCCAAAGGTCAGCATGTGAAAGTTCTGCCGTCGATGGGCAGTACACAAAGTATTATGATTGGACCTGACGGAACGCTCTACGGGGCTTCTGATCCGCGCTCTGTAGACGATCTGAGTGCAGGATATTGATTTAAAAGGGCAACCTTGGGGTTGCCCGTCACGCTATACTTTCAGTCTCGCCATATAATGTGTATCAATCATGGCACCGTCGCGCATGGCATAGCCTTGCGCGGTGCCTTCAATCCGGAAACCGAACGCGTGATAGAGCGCTATCGCTTTGTCATTGTCGGTAAATACCGAGAGTTCAATACGCGTAATCTGTAGCCAGTTGTCGCACAGATCGATCATGGCCGCCATCAGAGCTTTGCCAATGCCCCGACGATGAAACGCCGGATCGACGCCCATTCCTAGGGTGGCACAGTGCCGACGCCGCGCAGCCGTCATGGCCTCAAGCGTCAGTTGCCCAACAACCTGCTCATCGAGACACGCCACGAGCATATGTACGCCCGCGCGCGGATGGCTAAGTTTTTGCTCCCACAGCGTGGGCGATGGATAGGGCAAGTGCAGCGTCGCCGCCTGGGTCTCCGGCTGACTATAGAGGCGCGTTAATGCGGGCGCATCCGTGGGAATGGCATGACGGATGGTCACTGGGCTCATGGCTATTTTCCTTGTGGGTGGCGCGATAAACCCTTTAAACATCAAGGAATTCACGTTGGACGTCAATGAAAATAATGCGCAAAAAGACTTTACAGACGCGAATGATAATGATTATTATTGCTATGCGTTCTCCGGTGTCAGCGACACTTTAGAAAGCACGACATTGCTCACATTGCTTCCAGTATTATTTAGCCAGCCACGTGCTGGCTTTTTTTTGCCCACTCTCCGCGACACCTTCTTCAGCGCCTTTCAACAACCCTTCATTCAATGTTCATAATTTTTGAACAGAGAGGTGAAGTTTTTCAGCTATCAATCTTTTCCACCTGATACCACACTATAAAAAACATTGAGGAGATTTGAACATGATCTATTTACGTAAAGCTGAAGAACGTGGTCACGCGAATCATGGCTGGCTGGACAGCTGGCATACTTTTTCATTTGCCAACTATCACGACGCGAATTTTATGGGCTTCTCGGCGTTGCGCGTCATTAACGAAGACGTGATCGACCCGGGCCAGGGCTTTGGTACGCATCCCCATAAAGATATGGAAATTTTGACCTATGTGTTGTCGGGTACGGTTGAACATCAGGACAGCATGGGGAATAAAGAGCAGATTCCGGCGGGCGAATTTCAGATTATGAGTGCCGGTACGGGCGTGCGTCATTCAGAATATAACGCCAGCAAAACCGAACCCCTGCACCTTTATCAAATCTGGATTATTCCAGAGCGCACCGGTATTGAGCCGCGCTACGCTCAGCGTCGCTTCCCGGACGTACAGGGCCGTCAGTTTATTCTGACGCCGGACGCGCGTGACGGCTCGCTCAAAGTCTGGCAGGACATGACATTGTCGCGCTGGGTGTTTGCTGCGGGTGATAGCGACAGCGTGACTCTTGATGCGGGCCGCCGTATCTGGGTCCAGGTCGTGAAGGGCGAGGTGAAAGTGAATGGTCAGCCAGCTTCAAACAGCGATGCCTTTGCCGTCTGGGATGAAAGCCGTCTTGTGCTTGAGGCCGACAGCGACGCAGAAGTTCTGCTGTTTGATCTGCCGCCGGTGTAAGGCTGTGTGGGGCGGGCATATCTCGCCCCACTGGCAATCTGGCCGTAAAAAAGTGATAGACTCGTCGTAATTTGCTTTCAGGTCTACCCAGGCGCTTACGATGAAGAAGAAAAGACCGGTTTTACAGGACGTTGCCGATCGTATCGGTATCACCAAAATGACTGTCAGTCGTTATCTGCGCAATCCCGATCAAGTGTCTGTTGCGCTGGGGGAAAAGATTGCCGTGGCGCTGGATGAACTGGGTTACATCCCGAATCGTGCCCCTGATATGCTTTCGAATGCGACCAGCCGGGCCATTGGCGTGTTACTGCCTTCCCTGACCAATCAGGTTTTCGCCGACGTACTGCGTGGCATTGAAGCCGTTACCGATGAAGCCGGTTACCAGACGCTGGTGGCGCACTTTGGCTATAACCCGGAAAAAGAGGAGCGCCAGCTCCGTTCGCTGCTGGGCTGGAACATCGACGGCGTTATTCTCACGGAGCGTACCCATACGCCGGGAACGTTGCGCATGCTGGAAGTGGCCGGTATTCCGGTTATTGAAATGATGGACAGCGTCACCCCCTGTCTTGATATGGCGGTGGGCTTTGACAATGTCGAAGCGGCCCGGCAAATGACGCTGGCGATTTTAAACAAAGGTCATCGGCACACCGTTTATCTGGGCGCGCGCCTGGATGAGCGTACGCTGCAAAAGCAACGTGGTTATGAAGCCGCAATGCGTGAAGCCGGCTTAACGCCGCGCAGCGTGATGATGGAAGAAGCCTCTTCTTTTAGTGCGGGTGGCGATCTCCTGCGTGAAGCGCAGCGCCGTTATCCCCAAACAGACAGCCTGTTCTGCACCAATGATGATTTGGCGGTTGGCGCGATGTTTGAGTGCCAGCGACAGGGCCTTAAGGTGCCTTCTCAGATGGCGATTGCTGGCTTCCACGGCCATGATATTAGTCAGGTTGTGACGCCACAGCTGGCGACCGTATTAACGCCACGTGACCGAATGGGACGTGAGTCTGCCGCGTTGTTACTGGCGCGTATCGCCGGTGAACACAGCGTCACCCAACCGCTGGATATCGGATTTGAGATTCTGGAAGGTGGCAGTATCTGATTAACACGATTTTATGAGTCAGCTCACACTTTAACGCTTTGTGAAGTAAAAAGGTTGCCAGCGTGTAATACCGCCAGGACAATGTCATCCATCATTGTTATCGGTAACATGGCAAGCTGAACTTGCCGGAGTGAAAAAATGACAACGCAATCCACGCCACATCACGTCTTTATTCTGATGGGTGTTTCAGGCAGCGGTAAATCCGTTGTCGCCAACCAGGTTTCCCACCAGTTAAATACCGCTTTTCTGGATGGTGATTTCCTCCATCCGCGCGCCAATATTCTGAAGATGGCAGAAGGTCATCCGCTGAATGATGATGACCGTTTGCCATGGTTACAGGCGCTGAACGATGCGGCTTTCGCCATGCAGCGGACTCAGGCCATCTCGATCATCGTCTGTTCTGCATTGAAAAAGCATTACCGCGATATTCTGCGCCAGGGCAATGACAACCTGCGTTTTGTCTATCTGAAAGGGGATTTCGATACCATCGAATCCCGCCTGAAAGCGCGCAAAGGCCACTTCTTTAAGCCGCAAATGCTGGTAACACAGTTTGCCACCCTGGAAGAGCCGGGCAGTGACGAGACAGATGTGCTGGTCGTGGATATCGCGAACCCGCTGGACGAGGTTGTGGCGGCTACGGTTGCGACTATCAAGGACGCTATCAATCAAGGCTAGGCCATGAATACCGCGACACTTATTTTGACCGCAGCAGGCTCTGTCCTGCTGCTGCTTTTTCTGGTGATGAAAGCCCGTATGCATGCCTTTCTCGCCCTGATGGTGGTATCGGTCGGGGCCGGGCTGTTATCCGGTATGCCACTGGAGAAAATTGCAGAAACCATGCAGAAAGGGATGGGCGGTACGCTGGGCTTTCTGGCTATCGTGGTGGCGCTGGGCGCGATGTTTGGCAAAATCCTGCATGAAACCGGGGCCGTTGACCAGATTGCCATTCGCATGCTGAAAACCTTTGGCGAAAACCGCGCTCACTTTGCCATGGGCATCGCCGGGTTAATCTGCGCCTTACCGCTCTTCTTTGAAGTCGCCGTGGTGCTGCTCATCAGCATCGCTTTCGCCGTTGCGCGACGCACGGGCGACAATCTGGTGAAGCTGGTGATTCCGCTGTTTGCCGGTGTGGCGGCCGCCGCGGCCTTTCTGCTGCCGGGACCGGCGCCCATGCTGTTAGCCTCGCAAATGCATGCAGATTTCGGCTGGATGATTTTAATCGGCCTGTGTGCCGCCCTGCCTGGGATGCTGATTGCAGGACCGCTGTTTGGTAATTTTATTGCTAAGCGCGTGTCGTTCAGCGCGCCACCTGAAGATCATCAGCCCGATATTGATGAAAACAAGCTACCCTCTTTTGGTTTCAGCCTGGCCTTAATCCTGTTTCCTTTGGTGCTGGTTGGACTCAAAACCATTGGCGCGCGCTTCACCCGCGAAGGCTCCACGCTTTACCAGTGGCTGGAGTTCATCGGACATCCTTTCATCGCCATTCTGCTGGCCTGCCTGGTTGCCATTTACGGCCTGGCTTATCGTCAGGGCATGGACAAAGAGAAAGTGATGCAGATATGCGGCAGCGCCCTGCAGCCTGCGGGCATTATTTTGCTGGTGATTGGTGCGGGCGGCGTCTTTAAACAGGTGCTGGTCGATTCTGGCGTCGGGCCGGTGCTGGGGAATGCCCTGACCGGTGCTGGTCTGCCCGTTGCGCTGGCCTGTTTTATTCTGTCAGGCGCGGTGCGTGTGATTCAGGGATCGGCAACGGTTGCCTGTCTGACGACGGTAGGGTTAATCATGCCTGTGATTGAGCCGCTGCATTATAACGGCGCGCAGCTGGCAGCCTTATCCATTTGTATTGGTGGCGGTTCCATTATTATCAGCCACGTTAACGATGCAGGCTTCTGGCTGTTTGGGCGATTTACCGGGGCGACAGAAGGGGAAACCTTAAAGACATGGACGCTCATGGAAACCATTTTGGGCACCGTCGGTGCCGTCGTGGGCATGATCGCCTTCACGCTGCTTTCCTGATGCGTTTCAACCGGGCAGGGCTGCCCGGTTGAAACCGGTCATCGCTATAACTTCAGATACACGCGAATCCCATCTAAAAACATCTGCGTTGCCAGCATGATCAGAATCAATCCCATCAGGCGCTCCAGCGCGTTTACGCCTTTATCTCCCAGCAGGCGAAGAAACAGCCCCGATAACAGCAGAATCATGACCGTCACGCCCCAGGCAATCAGCAGTGCCCCCACCAGATGCGACATTTGATGGGGATACTGATGCGACAGCAGCATCAGGGTTGCCAACAGGGAGGGGCCGGCGACCAGGGGAATCGCCAGCGGCACCAGAAAAGGTTCCTCTCCGGCAGGCAAGCCTGTGCTGCTGCTTTCAGGGGACGGGAAAATCATTTTGATGGCGATTAAAAACAGGATAACGCCACCGGAAATAGACACGGTTTCGGTGCGCAGGTTTAGAAAGGCCAGGATTCGCTCGCCGGTAAACAAAAACAGCAACATGATAATGAGCGCAATCAACATTTCGCGAATGAGCACAACTCGCCGACGTTTCGGTTCCAGATGCTTTAAAACCGACATAAAAATCGGCAAATTGCCTAATGGATCCATTATTAACAACAATAATATTGTTGCCGAGATCATTTCAGTCATTCGTTTTAGGTCTTCTCGTTATAGATAAAGTCAGGTTATTAGCACTGTTGCTGAAAAAGTTGGCCTGATTACATTAATTCACTTGCCAGAAAAGCTGCATTTTGTAGAGTTAATCAACACAGGCAATGCTGATTATTACGCAGAGTGGCGTGAGAGTACCACGACACTTTTCCCTTCGATAAGAAAGTCAGGTGTAGATCATCCTGAAACGGACATGACATGAAGAATGTAGGTTTAGTTGGTTGGCGCGGAATGGTTGGCTCAGTGCTGATGTCCCGCATGAGCGAAGAGCGTGATTTTGATGTGATCAATCCGGTCTTCTTCTCCACTTCACAGCACGGTGAGGCGGCCCCGGCATTTGCCGGTAAACAGCAGGGGACATTGCAGGACGCTTTTGATATTGAGGCGTTGAAGGCGCTGGATATCATTATTACCTGCCAGGGCGGCGACTATACCTCTGAGGTCTATCCAAAGCTGCGTTCCAGCGGCTGGAACGGTTACTGGATTGATGCGGCCTCCACATTACGCATGAAAGACGATGCCATCATTATTCTGGACCCGGTTAACCACCAGGTTATCCGTCAGGGCATCGACAGCGGCGTGAAGACCTTTGTGGGCGGCAACTGCACCGTCAGCCTGATGTTAATGTCGCTGGGCGGCCTGTTTGCGCAGGATCTGGTGGAGTGGGCGTCCGTGGCAACGTATCAGGCGGCCTCTGGCGGCGGTGCGCGTCATATGCGCGAACTGTTAACGCAAATGGGTATGTTGCACGATCACGTCGCCACCTCTCTGCAAAATCCGGCTTCAGCGATTCTGGATATCGAGCGTAGCGTAACGGATTTCACCCGCTCCGGCACATTGCCGACGGATAACTTCGGCGTGCCGTTAGCGGGCAGCCTGATTCCCTGGATCGATAAGCAACTCGAAAACGGTCAGAGCCGCGAAGAGTGGAAAGGCCAGGCTGAAACCAACAAGATTCTGGCAACCCAACGCGTGATTCCTGTCGACGGGCTGTGCGTCCGCGTGGGTGCGCTGCGCTGCCATAGCCAGGCCTTTACGCTGAAGCTTAAAAAGGATCTGCCGCTGGCGGAAATCGAGCAACTGCTGGCCGCCCATAATGAATGGGTGAAAGTGGTGCCTAATGACCGTGAGATCACGATGCGTGAACTCACGCCTGCCGCCGTTACCGGCACGTTGAGCACGCCGGTCGGTCGTCTGCGCAAACTGAATATGGGGCCAGAATACCTTTCTGCCTTTACCGTGGGCGACCAGTTGCTTTGGGGCGCGGCTGAGCCACTGCGTCGTATGTTGCGCCTGCTGATCGACTAAATCTGAATTACCTATAAGACCGGGCTTTCCCGGTCTTTTTCCCACAAATCACTGCAAACCCTTCTATCGTTACGATCACGAAGTGATCCGCTTCCCCTTTTTGCCTGTTTAGAAATAAATTTTTGCTTTTCTGCACTGATAACGTCCGCCATCAAGCTATCCTTTAACAAAGGCGTAACGTGAGTTAAGGATTTTGTTTTATCAACGACAGGGTTGGCGTAGTGGGTAAAGAGACGTTGACAAGACATGATGTGGTGCCGTTTTTAGCAACGTGCATCGGTCACGCGAGGCGACAAAAAGCGTCTCTCGCTGGCAGAACACCAACTACTGTGACTGTTTTACTCTGCGCTGAAACTGACGGGTGAAATGCTTATGAGGCAGAAGGCCTCAGCACGGCAGACTGGCGGGCAGTGAAACGTTCCTCTCTCAGTCTGGCCTCTCCTGGCAAAAATGATGCGGTAAACGTGCTGATTTATCCTTGCAGGAGAAAAACGCCGTATTTTATTAAAGAATGTGAAACGCAGATCCGCTATACATAAATATCCTTTAATGGTGTACCCGATTCGCGCAGAAACGACGGTGAAGAGTTTTCAACCTCAAACCGGACGGAATGCAAGCAGCACAAGTGGGCAAATCACGTTTAAGGTAGCCGGCATCCGCCTGAGACGTCGCGTGAATATCATTTAAGGTCTGGGTCGTTGCCGGACAAGTGTCTGGCGCAACTTCGGGCCTTGCATCAAGCAGACAGGCTTAATGCGAACTGGTTGTGATTCAAGGAGGCGCGTGGTGACAGGCGTTTCGTTCTGGCACCCACGCCGCTGTACTCATGGCTCAATGAAGAGCAGCGCACGAGACTCGCGATAAATCTGCATCGTGGTCTTTTCGCCTGCCAACTATCACAGGAAGAAAGTCATGTCAGAGCTACCCGATCGCCAGGCGATCAATGCCCTTTTTGCGGGTAATTATTCCGACCCCTTTTCACTACTAGGGATGCACAAAACAGACAACGGACTCGAAGTGCGGGCGCTGCTTCCTGAAGCACTTGAAGTCTGGGTCATTGAAACCTCAACAGGGCGCAAACTTGTCCAACTGAAGTGCGATGATTCCCGTGGCTTTTTCAGTGGCGTGGTGCCTCGCCGTAAAAATCCTTTTCGCTATCAACTGGCGGTTAACTGGCATGGCCAGCAAAATCTGATTGATGATGCTTATCGTTTTGGCCCGTTGTTACAAGAGATGGATTTGTGGTTATTGGGGGAAGGCACTCACCTGCGACCTTATGAAACCTTAGGTGCGCACGGCGATGTGATCGATGGTGTCATTGGTACGCGTTTTTCTGTCTGGGCACCCAACGCACGCCGCGTCTCCGTTGTCGGTGATTTCAACTTTTGGGATGGCCGCCGCCATCCGATGCGTCTGCGTCAGGAGATGGGCGTCTGGGAGCTGTTTGTTCCCGGTGCCATTAACGGGCAACTCTATAAATTTGAAATCATCGATGCGCATGGCCAGTTACGCATCAAGGCCGATCCCTTAGCGTTTGAAGCCCAAATGCGTCCTCAAACCGCCTCAATGATTTGCGGCCTGCCAGAAAAGGTGGAGATGCCGGCCTCGCGCAGAGCGGCGAATGCGTTTGATAAACCCATCTCCATTTATGAAGTTCATTTGGGATCATGGCGTCGTCATACCGACGATAACTTCTGGCTCAGCTACAAAGAGCTGGCTGAGCAGCTCGTGCCCTACGTCAAAGAGATGGGGTTTACCCACATCGAACTGCTCCCCATCAACGAACATCCGTTTGACGGCAGCTGGGGCTATCAGCCGCTGGGTATGTATGCGCCAACACGACGTTTCGGCACCCGTGATGATTTCCGCTACTTTATCGAAAGTGCCCATGCGGCGGGGTTGAATGTGCTACTGGACTGGGTGCCGGGCCATTTCCCCAGCGATGACTTTGGCCTGGCGAAGTTTGATGGCACCGAACTGTATGAGCACAGCGATCCGCGCGAAGGTTATCATCAGGACTGGAATACGCTGATTTACAACTTTGGCCGCCGTGAAGTCAGTAACTTCCTGGCGGGCAACGCGCTTTACTGGATGGAACGTTTTGGTATTGATGGCCTGCGTGTCGATGCGGTGGCCTCAATGATTTACCGCGATTACAGCCGCGCCGAGGGTGAGTGGATTCCCAATCAGTACGGCGGTCGGGAAAATCTCGAAGCCATCAATTTCCTGCGCTATACCAACCGCACGCTGGGGCATGTCGCACCTGGCTCCGTAACCATGGCTGAGGAGTCGACGGACTATCCTGGCGTCTCACGGCCCCCGGAAGGTGGCGGTCTGGGGTTCTGGTATAAGTGGAACCTGGGTTGGATGCATGACACGCTCGACTACATGAAGCTCGACCCAATACATCGCCGCTATCATCATAATCTGATGAGCTTCGGCATCATGTATAACTACAGCGAAAACTTCGTATTACCGCTGTCGCACGATGAAGTGGTGCACGGTAAACGATCTATCCTTGACCGCATGCCAGGCGATGCCTGGCAGAAATTTGCCAACCTGCGTGCCTATTACGGGTGGATGTGGGCTTTCCCAGGTAAAAAACTGCTGTTTATGGGCAATGAGTTCGCCCAGGGCAGAGAGTGGAATCACGATGTCAGTCTTGACTGGCACCTGCTGGAAGGCGAGGACAACTGGCATCACGGCGTGCAGCGTCTGGTACGCGACCTGAACCACACCTATCAATATTACACGCCGCTCCATCAGCTTGATTTTGATCCGTCAGGATTTGAATGGTTGGTGGTGGACGATGCTGAACATTCGGTCTTTGCTTTTGTTCGTCGTGACCGCGACGGCAACGAAGTGATCGTTGTCAGCAACTTTACGCCTGTGCCGCGCCCTGCTTATCGCTTTGGCGTTAATCAGGCTGGCAGCTGGCGCGAGGTGCTCAATACCGACCAACATGAGTACCACGGCAGTGACGTGCGTAATCACCTGGTGCACACCGATCAACAGGAAAGCCACGGTCGCCCGCAGTCACTGAGCCTGAATTTACCACCGCTCTCTACAGTATGGTTCGTGCGGGAGGGGGAATGACATTAGGTGCCGGACATCCCCAACCGCTGGGTGCGAGCTATGACGGGAAGGGCGTCAACTTTACGCTGTTCTCCCACCATGCTGAGCGCGTTGAACTGTGCCTGTTCGATGAGAACGGCATTGAGCAGCGCGTTGAACTCACTGACCGGAGCGGCGATATCTGGCACGGCTATCTTCCCGGACTCAAACCCGGACAGCGTTATGGCTACCGGGTACACGGGCCTTGGGCGCCCCAGCAGGGACACTTTTTTAATCCTGCCAAACTGTTAGTCGATCCCTGTGCCAGAGCGGTGCAGGGCGATGTGCCCGATGACCCGCGTTTTCACTGTGGCTACACTGAACCTGACAGTCGCGACAACGCCGCACTGGCACCGAAATGTGTGGTGGTGACGGATGATTTCGACTGGCAAGGCGATGTGCCGCCACGCACGTCATGGGGCCGCAGTGTCATTTACGAAGCGCACGTACGCGGTCTGACGCAGCAGCATCCCGGCATTCCAACAGCGTTGCGCGGCACCTATGCGGCGCTTGGCCATCCGGTGATGGTGGATTATCTGCTTAAGATGGGCATTACCGCCATTGAGCTACTGCCCATCGCCCACTTCGCCAGCGAACCCCGCCTGCTGCGTTTGGGGCTGACCAACTACTGGGGCTATAACCCTTTTGCGCTCTGGGCTGTCGATCCCCGTTATGCGTCTGGTCAGAACGGCTTGTCTCCGCTGCAGGAGTTCCAACAGGCGGTCAAACGCCTGCACGCTGCCGGTATTGAGGTGCTGCTGGATGTGGTGTTTAACCATACGGCAGAACTGGATGACACCGGGCCAACCCTTTCCTTTCGCGGCATTGATAACGCCAGCTATTACTGGCTGGACGATCAAGGCGCTTATCAGAACTGGACCGGCTGCGGCAATACCTTGAATCTCAGTCATCCGCAGGTCATGAACTGGATACTGGAGGCGCTGCGTTACTGGGTACGCACCTGCCACGTTGATGGTTTTCGTTTTGACCTTGCTCCCGTACTGGGACGCGAACCTGACTATCACCGTGACGCTGCCTTATTTGAGGCCATTCGCGCCTGCCCAATCCTGTCAACGGTCAAACTGATCGCGGAACCCTGGGATATCGGCCCTGGTGGTTATCAGGTGGGAAATTTCCCTTCGCCTTTTGCAGAGTGGAACGATCAGTTCCGTGATACAGCCCGGCGTGCCTGGTTGCATGGCGATGTCACTAACGGTGATTTTGCCTGCCGGTTTGCCGCTTCAAGCGATCTTTTCCAGCATGACGATCGCAAGCCGCACGCGACCATCAATCTGATCACCGCCCATGATGGTTTTACGCTGCGCGACCTGGTGAGCTTCAATGGCAAACATAATGAAGCTAACGGTGAAGAAAACCGTGACGGGCACGGTAACAACTATAGTCACAATCATGGTACAGAAGGTCTGGAGAGCAGTGCTGAGGTGGCACAACGCCGTAGGCGCAGCATGGAAGGGCTGCTGACGACGTTGCTGCTTTCACAGGGAACGCCCATGTTGCTGGCAGGGGACGAACGCGGTCAAAGTCAGCACGGTAATAACAATGCCTATTGCCAGGATAACCCGCTGAGCTGGCTCAACTGGGATGAAGAAGAAAGAGGACTGGTCGATTTTACTGCATCGCTGATTCAACTGCGTAAGCGCATCCCGGCACTTACCTCGGATCGCTGGTGGCAGAACGATGACGGCAACGTTCAGTGGCTGGACGACCAGGGTAAACCTATAGAAGAAGATGGCTGGAAGCAGCGCGTGCGCAGGTTGCAAATTCTGCTCTCAGGCCACTGGTTAATAACAATAAATGCGACAGATTCGATATGTGATATCGCCTTACCAGACGGAGAATGGCAAGTCCTTCCTCCTTTCACCGGGGAAAGTTACCCCATCCGGTTAACTGTCTGGCATGGTCCCGCACACGCTGTGTGTGTGTTCCAAAAGCAATGATAAGGAGTCAGACATGGTCAAATTAGAAAGAGCAGAACATCTTATGCTGGCGCGCCAGCTCCCTACACAAACTGTTGCCCTTGTACTGGCTGGTGGACGCGGTACGCGTCTGGTGGATCTTACCGCTAAGCGTGCCAAGCCCGCCGTTCACTTTGGTGGTAAATTCCGTATTATCGACTTTGCCCTTTCCAACTGTGTTAACTCAGGCATTCGCCGTATTGGGGTCATTACGCAGTATCAATCTCATACGTTAACCCAACATATTCAGCGCGGTTGGTCTATCTTCAACGAAGAGATGAATGAATTTGTCGATCTGCTACCGGCTCAGCAGCGCTTTTCCACTGAGCAGTGGTATCGCGGTACAGCCGATGCCGTCACACAGAACCTCGACGTTATTCGGCGCTATGGCGCACAGTACGTGGTGATCCTTGCCGGCGATCATATCTACAAGATGGATTATTCAAGGATGTTGTTGGATCACGTGCTGAATGAAGCCCGGTGCACCATTGCCTGCCTGCCCGTACCGGTGCATGAGGCGACCGCATTTGGCGTGATGGCCGTAGACGAAAACAATAAAGTAATCGATTTCGTGGAGAAACCGCCGAAGCCACCGACCATGCCGGGTGACGACACAAAATCGCTGGCCAGTATGGGGATTTATGTGTTCGACGCCGATTACCTGTATGGCTTACTGGAAGACGATCTGAACGAGGCGGGTTCAAGCCACGACTTCGGCAAAGATATTCTGCCCAAAGTGGTCGCGAGTGGTGAGGGTTACGCCCATTCGTTTGCGATCTCTTGTGTGCAAAACGATCACGAGGCACCGCCTTACTGGCGGGATGTTGGGACGCTGGAAGCCTACTGGCGCGCCAACCTTGATTTGGCTTCAGTGACCCCTGAACTGGATATGTACGACAGCACCTGGCCGATTCGTACGCACATGGAACCTTTGCCACCGGCAAAGTTTGTCCAGGACCGCTCTGGTAGCCATGGTATGACGATGAATTCACTGGTGTCTGGGGGCTGTATTATCTCGGGCTCGGTGGTGGTGAATTCGGTCATGTTTTCCCGCGTGCGGGTGAACTCATTTTGCAATATTGATTCAACGGTACTGCTGCCTGATGTGGTAGTTGGCCGATCCTGTCGTCTGCGCCGCTGTGTCATTGACCGTGCTTGTGTGCTGCCAGAAGGGATGGTGATTGGTGAAAACCCTGATGAAGACAGCCGCCGTTTTTTCCGTTCAGAAGAAGGCATTGTACTGGTCACCCGCACCATGCTTGCCAAATTAAATAGTGCGGGATCATAAACGACAAGCGGCACACACCCAATCGGCACGAGGATCGTGCCTGGTAACTTAATGAGGTCGAGGATGCAGGTTTTACATGTCTGTTCAGAACTTTTCCCGCTGCTGAAAACGGGCGGGCTGGCTGATGTAGTCGGAGCATTACCTCAGGCACAAATTGCGGGTGGAACAGATACGCGTGTGTTATTGCCCGCGTTTCCTGCATTGCGTAAAGGAATACCGGATACTCAGGTGGTCGCGGAGCTGCAAACCTTTGCCGGTCCGGTTCGCCTGCTTTTTGGGCGCTTCGATGGGGTGGGCATCTATCTTATCGACGCCCCCGATCTCTACGATCGGCCGGGAAGCCCTTACCATGATGAATCGCAGTTTGCCTACGTCGACAACTATTTACGGTTTGCTTTACTGGGATGGATGGGCTGTGAGCTGGGCTGCGGGCTGGATAGCTACTGGCGGCCAGATATCGTTCATGCGCACGACTGGCATGCCGGCCTGACCTGTGCTTATCTGGAGGCACGCGGCCGACCGGCCAAATCTGTCTTCACCGTCCATAACCTGGCTTATCAGGGACTGTTCTCAGCGCACCATCTGGACGAGATTCAACTGCCGCGCGCCTTTTTTAATATGTTTGGCCTTGAGTTCTTCGGTCAGATCTCTTACCTGAAAGCCGGCTTATTTTACGCCGATCACGTGACGGCGGTCAGCCCGACCTACGCACATGAAATCACCACGCCAGAGTATGGCTATGGCATGGAAACGCTGCTGGCACAGCGCATGCGCGAAGGCCGGCTGAGTGGGGTTCTGAACGGGGTCGATCCGGCGATTTGGGACCCTTCACACGATCTCCTGCTGAGCTCCCGTTACAACCGGGATACGCTGGAAGCGAAAGCAGAAAACAAGCGCCAGTTACAGGTTGCGATGGGCCTGAAGGTCGATGACAAAGCACCGGTATTTGCCGTTATCAGCCGTCTGACCCGGCAAAAAGGATTGGATTTGGTGCTGGAAGCGCTGCCGGGTTTACTGGCGCAGGGCGGACAGTTGGTGCTGTTAGGGCAGGGCGATGCCGAGCTGCAGCAAGGCTTTCTGGCCGCGGCGGCGGAACATCCCGGCAGCGTAGGCGTACAGATTGGCTATCACGAAGCCTTTTCTCACCGTATTGTTGGCGGCGCCGACGTCATTATGGTGCCGAGCCGCTTTGAACCCTGCGGTCTGACACAACTGTATGGACTGAAATATGGTACGTTGCCCTTGGTTCGCCGGACCGGCGGACTGGCTGATACGGTTAACGACAGCTCATTAGAAAATCTGGCGGATGGCATTGCCAGCGGCTTCAGTTTCGAAGACAGTAATGCCTGGTCACTGTTGAGGGCAATTCGTCGCGCGTTCGTATTGTGGTCTCGTCCTTCACTCTGGCGCTATGTGCAGCGTCAGGCGATGGGCATGGACTTTAGCTGGCAGGTCGCCGCACAAGCCTACCGCGATCTTTACCAACGTTTGTTGTAACGGACTGGGAAACAGAAAATGACGACACCATTCACTTACGCTTCACCTACGTTGACGGTTGATGCTTTAAAGCACTCAATTGCTTACAAGCTGATGTTCACCATTGGTAAAGACCCTTCAATTGCTAACAAACATGAGTGGCTGAATGCTGCGCTGCTTGCCGTGCGCGATCGCATGGTCGAGCGCTGGCTGCGTTCTAACCGCGCTCAACTTTCTCAGGACGTTCGTCAGGTTTATTATCTGTCGATGGAATTCCTGATGGGCCGCACACTGGGCAATGCGCTGTTGGCCATGGGGATCTACGACGATCTCAATATGGCGCTGGACGAAATGGGTCTCGATCTGGCCGAGCTGATGGAAGAAGAGAACGATCCTGGGCTGGGTAACGGTGGTTTAGGCCGCCTGGCTGCCTGCTTCCTGGATTCTCTGGCGACGCTGGGCATGCCAGGACGCGGCTATGGCATCCGCTATGATTACGGCATGTTCAAACAGAACATTGTCGATGGCGAGCAGAAAGAATCCCCGGATTACTGGCTGGAATATGGTAACCCGTGGGAGTTTCAGCGTTTCAACACCCGCTATAAAGTCCGCTTCGGTGGTCGCCTTCAGCACGAAGGTGCCAAGGTGCGTTGGCTGGAAACCGAAGAAATTCTGGCCATGGCCTACGATCAAATTATCCCTGGCTACGACACAGACTCGACCAATACGTTACGCTTGTGGGCCGCGCAGGCCAGTAACGAAATCAACCTGGGTAAATTCAATCAGGGCGACTATTTTGCGGCAGTGGAAGATAAAAACCACTCAGAAAACGTGTCGCGTGTGCTCTATCCCGATGACTCGACCTATTCCGGCCGTGAACTGCGCTTGCGTCAGGAGTACTTCCTGGTGTCAGCCACCGTGCAGGATATCCTGAATCGTCACTGGATGATGCATCGTACCTGGGACAACCTGGCGGACAAAATTGCTATCCACCTCAATGACACGCACCCGGTATTGGCTATTCCGGAATTCATGCGCTTATTGATTGATGAGCACAAGTTTACCTGGGATGATGCGTTTGATGTGTGCTGCCAGGTGTTCTCTTACACCAACCATACGTTAATGAGCGAAGCGCTGGAAACCTGGCCGATCGATATGATCGGTAAGATCCTGCCGCGTCACCTCAGCATTATTTTTGAAATTAACGACTTCTTCCTGAAAACGATTCAGGAATACTACCCTGATGACTGGGATCTGCTGGCGCGTATTTCAATCATTGATGAGAACGACGGACGCCGTGTACGTATGGCCTGGCTGGCTGTTGTCGTCAGCCATAAAGTTAACGGCGTTTCTGAGCTGCACTCGAACCTGATGGTTCAGTCCCTGTTTGCTGATTTCTCCCGCCTGTTCCCTGGCCGCTTCTGTAACAAAACCAACGGGGTGACACCGCGTCGTTGGCTGGCGCTGGCTAACCCGCCGCTGTCAGAATTACTGGACGAACAAATCGGTCGTAACTGGCGTACAGACTTAAGCCAGCTCAGCGAGCTGAAGACGTGTATTGATTACCCGGCGTTTATTGAGAAAGTGGCGGAAGCCAAACTCGAAAACAAAAAGCGTTTAGCGACCTGGGTAGCGAAGAATCTGGATGTTGTTATCGATCCGAATGCGCTGTTTGATGTGCAGATTAAGCGCATTCATGAGTACAAGCGTCAGCTACTTAACGTTTTGCACGTGATTACGCGCTACAACCGTATCAAGGCCGATCCTGACGCCGAGTGGGTACCGCGTGTTAACATTTTTGCGGGTAAAGCGGCATCGGCTTACTACGTTGCCAAGCACATTATTCATCTGATCAACGATGTGGCTAAGGTCATTAATAACGATCCGCAGGTTAAAAACAAACTGAAGGTCGTGTTTATTCCTAACTACAGCGTGAGCCTGGCGCAGATTATTATTCCTGCCGCCGATCTCTCCGAGCAGATTTCAACGGCAGGGACTGAAGCATCGGGTACCAGTAACATGAAGTTTGCGCTCAACGGTGCGTTGACTATCGGCACGCTGGACGGTGCTAACGTTGAGATGCTTGATCATGTGGGCAAAGAAAACATCTTCATTTTTGGTAATACCACGCCGCAGGTCGAAGCCTTGCGTAAAGCAGGCTATAACCCGCGGAAATACTATGAAGAAGATGCCGAGCTGCATCAGGTGCTGACGCAGCTGGCCTCAGGTGTCTTTAGCCCGCAGGACCCTGGTCGCTACCGGAATCTGTTCGATTTGCTGGTTAACTTCGGCGATCACTATCAATTGTTAGCGGATTACCGCAGCTATGTGGATACCCAGGATAAGGTTGATGAGCTGTATCGCCAGCCGGATGAATGGCAGTACCGCGCGGCGATGAACATTGCTGGTATGGGCTATTTCTCGTCTGACCGTACGATTCAGGAGTACGCGGATGAGATTTGGAATATTTCGCCGGTAAGGTTGTAGTTTGGCGGTAGCGTTTCTGCTCTGAGAGGATTCCGCCCGCCAGGCGTCGGGGAGTTTCAGCCTGCCCGTGCAGGCGGTCGGGTTAAGGGGCTTGCGCCAGCCCCTTAACAATCCCGGCGTCCGGCAGCCGTCGCTGTCCCTTCGTCACTCACTGCGGCCTGACGGACCGTCCGGATGCGCCCTCCGTGGCGCAGCCGTCCTCGTCGCGGCGTCCCTGCCGCGCCGTCCTGGCCTCCGTTCTTTCCTCAGCGCGCCGGATGCCTCCGGAAACCCCCGCCTGTGAGGACTTATTCCTCCTTTGGTTTGGCTCTGCCTGTGGGCAGGTGAATACGGTTTTGTATCGGACGTGTTCCGGCTGACATGCGGGAGGCGCTCTGATCCTGCTTCAGGGATGTTCTGCCTTTGAGGCGGTGGGATACCGTTTTGCACTGAGCAGGTTCCGCCCGCCAGGAGGCAGGGAGTTTCAGCCTGTCCGTGCAGGCGGTCGGGTTAAGGGGCTCGCGCCAGCCCCTTAACAATCCCGGCGTCCGGCAGCCGTCGCTGTCCCTTCGTCACTCACTGCGGCCTGACGGACCGTCCGGATGCGCCCTCCGTGGCGCAGCCGTCCTCGTCGCGGCGTCCCTGCCGCGCCGTCCTGGCCTCTGTTCTTTCCTCAGCGCGCCGGATGCCTCCAGCAAATCCTCGCCTGTGAGGGCTTATTCTTTAGTTGATGTGGGGTTGCCTGTGGGCGGGGGCGATGCCATTTTACTTCCGGTGTGTTCCGGCCATCGGGCAGGGGAGCTACATTTTTGCTTCAGGTGTGCTGTGCCTGCAAGGTAGTGGGGATAGCGTTTTGCTCCGAGCATATTTTGCCCAGCTGGGCGCTACGGTTTTGCACTGAGCATGTTCCGCCCGGCTGGGCGCTACGGTTTTGCACTGAGCATATTCCGCCCGCCAGGCGTCGGGGAGTTTCAGCCTGTCCGAGCAGGCGGTCGGGTTAAGGGGCTTGCGCCAGCCCCTTAACAATCCCGGCGTCCGGCAGCCGTCGCTGTCCCTTCGTCGCTCACTGCGGCCTGACGGACCGTCCTGGCCTCCGTTCTTTCCTCAGCGCGCCGGATGCCTCCAGCAAACCCCCCGCCTGTGAGGGCGTATATTTTTCCCAAAGGCTGGCTTCGCCTGTCTGTTATTAACATGCGTAATCAGAACTGAAGACAGGGAAGCCTGACGAAAATGAAAAAATGAACAGCAATAAGCTGTGATGCTTTTCTGGTATCTGAAGCGATGTTTTCTGGCATCTGAAACGACGCGGAAAGTCGTTTTGGCACAGTTATCAAAGCGGGGGAGTTGGGTCGGCCTTCCCGTCCCGCTGAGCGGATGCAGGATTTCCGGATGAGCCGACAGGACGTCGGCGAAAGTCAGGCCGCGCCAGGGACGGCGCGTCCTGGCGGTCCGGCAGAAATCCTGAAGCAGCGAAGGGACCGCGCAGCGGCGGGTGGGCAGGACGGGAGCCCGGGGTCAAGGGGCCGCGGCGACTGGCGGCCCCTTGTCGGTCGCCCGCACGGGGCGGACTGAAACTGCCCGCCGCCTGGCGAGCGAAACCTTCTCAGAGTTACATAACTGGATGCCGCCCAGGCAACCAACCAAAAGCCACGTTCATGCAATGAACCTCAACACGCCACCGCGCAGGCAAAAAAAAACGGCACAACAGGCCGTAACCCGTTGTACCGCTTTCTCAGCGCTGACGCGCTATTACGATGCCAGTGAAAGCGTTGGTTTCGCCTTGACCGCCAGCCATTCGGCAATACGTGCCTGCTGGGCTTCGTTCAGCCACATACCCTGTTTGGTACGACGCCAGATCGCGTCATCCACTTCACGCACCCACTCGTGCTGCACCAGGTAACGCAACTCAGCTTCATAAAACTCATGACCGAAGTTTTCACCCAGATCTTCCAGCGATGTCGCGTCTTTAAGCAACACCTCGGTGCTGCTACCGTAAGTACGGGCGTAGTGACGTGCCATGTTTTCAGTAATGAACGGGTAACGACGGCGCAGGCTGGCAGCGTAATCGTCGCTGCTGCCGGAAATATTACCGCCGGGCAGCACGCAGTTTTTAGTCCAGGCCGCACCCGCGTCAGGATAATACTTCGACAACTTCTCCATCGCATGCTCGGCCAGCTTACGATAGGTCGTTAATTTACCGCCGAAAACGGACAGCAGCGGCGTTTCACCGTTGTCATCACGCACATCCAGTGTGTAATCGCGCGTAATAGCCTGCGGCGAATCTGACTCATCGTCACACAGTGGGCGCACGCCGGAATAGGTCCAGACGATATCATCAGGCGTTAACTGCTTTTTGAAATGGCCGTTGTACACCTTCAGGATGTAGTCGATTTCGCTATCGTCAATGGCAACGTTTTTCGGATCGCCTTTGTATTCCACATCGGTGGTACCGATGATGGAAAACTCGTCCATCCACGGAATGACAAACACAATGCGGTTGTCTTCGTTTTGCAGAATATAAGCCTGCTTCTCATTGTGTACGCGCGGCACCACGATGTGGCTGCCTTTGATAAGACGAATGCCATAAGGTGATTTCAGTTCCAGGCCATCATCAAAGAACTGCTTAACCCATGGGCCTGCGGCGTTGACCAGGCCTTTAGCCTGCCAGGTGAAGGTTTTGCCGCTGTCGATATCCTCAGCTTCCACCATCCACAAACCCTTTTCACGCCAGGCGCGGGTCACACGCGTGCGGGTACGTACTTCACCACCATGCTTAACCACTTCCTGCGCGTTCAGTACCACCATGCGGGCATCGTCCACCCAGCAGTCGGAATACTCGAAACCGCGCTTAATTTCGGGCTTGAGTGCTGACTCTGCACCGAAGCTCAGGCTCTTACTGCTCGGCAGGCTGGTACGTTTGCCCAGATGGTCGTACATAAACAACCCGGTGCGGATCATCCATGCCGGACGCAGATGCGGGCGATGCGGTAAGCGAAATCGCATAGGGAACGCGATATGAGGCGCCATCTTTAACAGCACTTCGCGTTCTGCCAGGGCTTCGCTCACCAGACGGAATTCATAATGTTCAAGGTAGCGCAGGCCACCATGAATCAGTTTTGAGCTGGCGGAAGAGGTCGCGCAAGCCAGGTCCCGCGCCTCTAGCATTAACACCGACAGTCCGCGTCCTGCAGCGTCTGCTGCGATGCCAGCACCGTTGATGCCGCCGCCGATAACGATCAGGTCTTTGGTTTCCACGTTGTCTCCTCCGATGTTCGGAATAGTTCACTTATGTTCGTTTTCGAGCATAATCATAATCGCAAACCAACATTGACGCCAGTATTTAACCACCTAAAAACAATTTTGCGTGATATGGATAACATTATGTCGGCGTAAAGGTGAATAGCCGTAGTCATTGTCAGGTTATTGGCGAGGATTATCGGGTTACACTAGACGTCATTTTGACGATGTGATGAGAGACACCATGGAAACCTACCAATGTATTGATGTTCATCAGGCTGAGCAGCGTCTGGCACAAGGCGCAGTGATGGTGGATATCCGCGATGCGCAAAGTTTTGCTCTTGGTCATGCCAGCGGCGCCTTGCATTTGTCGAACGCCAACCTCAATGATTTTATCAGCTCAACCGACACGAGCCTGCCGGTGCTGGTGATGTGCTATCACGGCAACAGCAGTAAAAGTGCAGCAGATTATTTGCACAGCCAGGGATTTACGACGGCTTACAGTATTGATGGCGGGTTTGATGCCTGGCGCGCCGCCTTCCCCCAACAGGTGATCAGTGGCGCTGAGTGACTGGTCAGGCGTAACACGGAGAGTGAGCAATGCGCATTACCCAATTTAATCAGCCGCGCATGGCGCAGGCTTTTGTTGACTACATGGCAACGCGCGGCGTGAAATTGCGTATAGAGCGTGAAAGTCAGTACGTCATTATGCTGGATGATGAAAGTCAGCTTTCGATGGTCGAAAACGAACTTCAGCAGTTTGTGCGCGATCCCAACCATCCTCGCTATCAGGCTGCAAGCTGGCACAGTGGCAAAACCGACAGCGGCTTGCGCTATGAGCGAGGCAATATTTGGGCAAATATCCGTGAACGTGCCGGGCCACTGACCATGGTAGTGATGTTCGCCTGTATTGCGGTGTTTGTGCTGATGCAGGTCCTGGGCGATCGCACCGTAATGTACTGGCTGGCATGGCCAGATAGCGATCAGCATTTTGAAGTCTGGCGCTGGTTCAGCCATGTGCTGCTTCACTTCTCTCTGCTTCACATCCTGTTTAATCTGATGTGGTGGTGGTATCTCGGTGGTGCGGTAGAAAAACGGCTGGGCAGTGGTAAGCTTTTTGTCATTTTTATCATTTCAGCGTTGCTCAGCGGCTGGCTTCAGTCGAAATTTAGCGGCATCTGGTTTGGCGGCTTGTCCGGCGTGGTCTATGCCCTGATGGGTTACTGCTGGCTGCGCGGTGAACGCGATCCGGACAGCGGTATTTATCTGGAGCGTGGGTTAATCGGTTTTGCACTTGTCTGGCTGGTGGTGGGCTGGTTTGGTGCATTTGGTCTGGCTATCGCTAACGCAGCACACGTTGGTGGATTGCTTGTCGGACTGGCAATGGCGTTTGTCGACACACGCAAGCGTAAACGGTAGTCACAACGAATAAGAATAAGCCCGAAACAGGAGAGGAATGTGAAGCAGACGCAACGTCATGACGCCATTATTGATCTGGTTCGGCGTCAGGGATATGTCAGTACTGAGGAGCTGGTCGATCATTTTGAGGTCAGCCCACAAACGATTCGTCGTGATTTAAACGACCTTGCCGATCAAAATAAAATTCAGCGCCATCACGGCGGCGCGGCCTTGCCTTCCAGTTCAGAGAATACCGCCTGGCAGGATCGCAAGATGATGTGGTCAGCAGAAAAAGCGCGTATTGCGCAGCGGGTTGCCAGCCAGATACCGGACGGCGCAACGCTGTTTATCGATATCGGTACCACGCCGGAAGCCGTGGCTCATGCGTTGCTAAATCACAGTGATTTACGCGTGGTGACCAATAACCTGAACGTGGCAATGCTGTTGATGGGCAAGCCAGATTTCCGGGTCATTATCGCCGGCGGAGAAGTGCGTACCCGTGATGGTGCGGTCATGGGGGAAGCGACGCTCGATTTTATTTCACAGTTTCGCCTCGATTACGGCATCCTCGGCATCAGCGGTATCGATATGGACGGCTCATTGCTGGAGTTCGACTATCACGAAGTGCGCACCAAACGCGCCATTATCGAAAACTCGCGCTGCGTCATGCTGGTCGTCGACCACTCTAAATTTGGCCGTAATGCGATGGTCAATCTGGGCAACATGAGCCAGCTTGATTATCTCTACACCGATAAAATGCCGCCTGACAGCATTATGAAAGTTATTGAACAGCATGAGGTTCATCTCGAACTCTGCTGACCTCTCTACGCCAGTTAGACAACTGGCGTTTTTCAAACCTGCCTGTCGCTTTTTTCTCCACTCACGTATTTAATGAATAGGGTCGCTGGCAATATTGCTGGCCCATGTGCATTCCATTTTTGCTTCACCCATATGGATACAGAAGGGAGTGATATGCCACAGCAGAAATTCAACAAATCCCGTTTTCAGGCTGCGTTAACCCGTCACTGGCAGCATCTTGGTTTCTCCTCCGCAAGGCAAATGACATCCCACCAGTGGTGGCAGGCTATCAGTGCCACAGTAAGTGAACTGCTCAATGCGCAACCGACCGTCCGGGGCGCGACACCACAGCGCCACGTGAACTATCTTTCCATGGAGTTTCTGCTGGGACGTCTTACGGGAAATAACCTGCTGAATTTAGGTTGGTATGATGAGGTCAAATCCCTGCTGGCTGAATATCAGGTTGAATTAAGCGAATTACTGGAAGAAGAGGTCGATCCGGCATTGGGCAATGGCGGCCTCGGCAGGCTGGCGGCCTGTTACATGGACTCGATGGCGACGGTTGGGCAGCCCGCCACTGGGCATGGGCTTAACTACCAGTACGGTTTGTTTCGTCAGCGCTTTGAAGAGGGGAAACAGGTTGAGGCACCCGATGACTGGGAGCGCGAGACCTATCCCTGGTTTCGTCATAACGCCGCGCTGGATGTCCGCGTCGCGATGGGCGGAAAAATCATAAAGCAGGATGACGGGCGTAAAGTGTGGGAGCCCGCCATTTATCTTCGTGGAGAAGCCTGGGATTTGCCGGTAACGGGTTATCGCAATGGCGTCACCCTGCCGTTGCGGCTGTGGAAAGCCACCAGTGAGCATCCCTTTGACCTGACCCTGTTCAATGACGGTAAGTTTTTACAGGCTGAGAAGCAGGGGATTGATGCCGCCAGCCTGACCAAAGTGCTCTATCCCAATGACAATCATCCACAGGGCAAACGCCTGCGTTTGATGCAGCAATATTTTCAGTGTGCCTGTGCGGTTGCCGATATTCTGCGTCGCCATCATCAGGCGGGCAGAAGCATTCATGCCCTGCCGGATTTTGAAGTGATTCAGCTTAACGATACGCATCCCACTATCGCCATTCCGGAGATGCTGCGTCTGCTGCTGGATGAGCACCAGTTAAGTTGGGATGAAGCCTGGCATATCACCAGCCGCGTGTTTGCTTACACCAATCACACCTTAATGCCCGAAGCCCTGGAGCGCTGGGATGAGAAGCTGATGCGCAGCCTGCTGCCGCGCCACATGATGATTATCAAAGAGATCAATCGTCGCCTGAAGCAGCAGATAAAGCAGCGCTGGCCTGATGACAAAGCGCTTTGGAACAAGCTGGCGGTGGTCGCCGACGGTCAGGTCAGAATGGCCAACCTCTGCGTCGTCAGTGGTTTTGCGGTGAATGGCGTGGCTGCACTGCATTCCGGGCTGGTCGTGACGGATCTTTTCCCCGAGTACCATCAGCTCTGGCCACAGAAGTTTCATAATGTCACCAACGGCATTACGCCACGCCGCTGGATCAAGCAGTGTAATCCCGCGTTAGCGGGGCTGATTGATGAAACCCTGAAGCGTGAATGGGTCAATCACCTGACCGCGTTGCAGGGGCTGGAGCCTTTCGCCGACGATCCCGCTTTCCGTCAGCGCTTTCGTGCCGTTAAGCAACATAACAAGGCGCGTCTGGCCACTTACATTGCGCAGCGCACCGGCATTGTGGTTAACCCGAACGCGATTTTTGACGTGCAGATCAAACGTCTGCACGAATACAAACGCCAGCATCTCGGCCTGTTGCATATCCTGCACTGCTATAAAAACGTCCGCGACAACCCCAACGATGCCAGTATTATCCCCCGCGTGTTTCTGTTTGGCGCTAAAGCTGCACCGGGCTATTACCTGGCAAAAAACATTATCTATGCCATCAACAAGGTGGCTGAGGTGGTGAATAACGACCCGCTTGTCGGCGACAAACTCAAGGTGGTTTTCATTCCTGATTACCGCATTACGGCAGCCGAATATCTGATTCCCGCCGCCGATTTGTCAGAGCAAATTTCAACGGCGGGCTATGAAGCGTCCGGCACTGGCAACATGAAGCTGGCGCTAAATGGCGCGCTGACGATTGGCACGCTGGATGGCGCAAACGTGGAAATTGCGGAGCAGGTCGGCGCAGAAAATATTTTTATTTTCGGCAATACCGTGGATGACGTTAAAGCCCTGAAAGCCGGAGGTTATAAGCCGCAAAAAGTCCGTAAGCACAACAAAGAACTGGATGCACTGCTGACGTCACTGAAAAAAGGGAAGTTCAGTCATGGCGATAAGCATGCATTCGACCTAATGTTGGATAGCCTGACAAAAAATGGCGATCCCTGGCTGGTGCTGGCGGATTATCAGGCTTATATCGATGCGCAAAAACGGGTTGAGGCCTTGTGGCGTGATCAGGAAGCCTGGACGCGCGCGGCGATTCTTAATACGGCGCGAACCGGTATTTTTAGTTCGGATCGATCGATTCGGGACTACCAACAGCGCATCTGGCAGGCGCAACGCTAAGGAATTGCGATGAAATCTACGTCACTTGATAAAGCCGCACTGGCGGCGGGAATCGCGCTCACGTATTTCGATGCGAACGGTGAACCCGAAGCCATCAGTGATGACACCAAGCGCGCCTTACTGGCCGTGATGGAGAACCCGCAGAAAGCCGGTAAATCCCCGCTGCCGCCCGTCGTTGTCTTCAGTGGCAATCGTCAACGCGTGCTCACGCCTGAGCTCGACGGCAGCATAAACTGGCAGTTACAGACGGAAAAAGGAAAGACTTTTAGCGGATCGCTGACGGGCGGTGAAGCCTTTACATTGCCTTCCCCTTTGGGACAGGGCTATCACCAACTTACCCTGAGCAAGGGGAAACGTCAGTGGCACACGCGCGTGATCATTACACCGCGCCGTTGCTATCTGCCTCCGGCCTTGCGCGCCGGAGAGAAACGCTGGGGCGCGCTGGTTCAGCTTTACACCGTGCGTTCCGGTAAAAACTGGGGCATCGGTGATTTTGGCGATCTGGAAACCCTGCTGGAGCAGCTTGCCGCTCGCGGCGGCGACTTTGTCGGACTCAACCCCTTGCATGCGCTCTATCCGGCCAGCCCCGCTTTTGCCAGTCCTTACAGCCCCTCATCGCGTCGCTGGCTGAATATCATCTACATCGATGTGTCACAGGTTGCCGATTTTCAACAAAGCAGCGCAGGTCAGAAGTGGTGGAAAAGTGCCAAAACCCAAAAGGCGTTAAATCAGGCCCGCGAAACCGAGTGGGTGGATTACGACGCCGTCATGGCACTGAAAATTACGGCATTACGTCACTGCTGGGCACAGTTTCAGGCCCGGGGTGCAGACGATGAGCAGAAGCGGCAGTTTGCAGCGTTTATCCAGCAGGGCGGTGACAGCCTGCGCTATCAGGCTGCCTATGATGGCCTGCAGGTTGAAATGCAGGGCAAAGGTGCCGCGCACGCCGGCTGGCCAGCATGGCCTGAGGGCTGGCGTAACAGCCAGTCTTCTGACGTTCAGGATTGGTGCGCACAGCACGCGGATGAGATTGCCTTCTGGCAGTGGTTGCAGTGGCTGGCTCAGCAACAGTTTTCTCAGTGCTGGGCGCGGAGTCAGGCGCTGGGAATGAGCGTGGGGCTGTATCGCGATCTGGCCGTCGGCGTGGCAGAGGGCAGTGCCGAAACCTGGCACGATCCCGAGCTTTATCGCCTCAAGGCGTCCATCGGCGCGCCGCCTGACAGACTTGGCCCGTTGGGACAAAACTGGGGACTGCCGCCAATGGACCCTCACGTATTGCAGGCCAGGGGCTATCAGCCTTTTATCGATATATTGCGCGCCAATATGCGTGACTGCGGTGCATTACGTATCGATCACGTGATGGCTCTGTTACGTCTCTGGTGGGTCCCGGCAGGGGAAACGGCGGATAAAGGCGCGTACGTCGCTTACCCGGTGCACGACCTGCTTGGCATTCTGGCTCTGGAAAGCCAGCGCCAGCGCTGCATGGTGATTGGCGAGGACTTAGGCACCGTACCCAAAGAGATCGTCAGTCTGCTCCGCGACAGCGGCGTGTTTTCCTGGAAAGTGTTGTGGTTTGAGCAGGAAAAACAGGGCGATTATCGCGCGCCACAGCATTATCCACGCCAGTCCATCGCCAGTGCCAGTACGCACGATCTCCCTACGCTGACCGGCTTCTGGAGTGCAGGCGATTTGCAGCTTGGTGAGAAAATCGGGCTGTATCCTGACGCGCAAACGGTACTCAATTTGCAGCAGCAGCGGATGAAACAGAAACAGGCGTTACTCGACGCGCTGCATAAAGCGGGAGCCGTGCCGGCGCGTAGCGCAAAACGGGCGGATTCTCTGGCGATGACGGCTGAACTGAATCAGTCCGTTCACCGTTTCCTGGCGGACACAAACAGTGCCCTGCTCGGGCTGCAGCCAGAGGACTGGCTGGGGATGACCACGCCGGTGAATGTGCCGGGAACGGTGGAGCAATATCCCAACTGGCGGCGTAAGCTGGCCCAACCGCTGGAAAGCATCTTTGCCGATGAAGAGGTGAATAAACTGCTGAAAACCGTGACCAAACGACGTAAGGCAGGATAGTGTCAGGACGCGCGACAGCGGGGCTGTCGCGCGGATACATCAGTAGAAGGAGTGCTCGCCGCGCTGGTGTTCGGTGATATCGCGCACGCCTTTCAGTTGTGGGAAGGCCGCCAGCAGTTCTTTCTCAATGCCATCCTTCAGGGTGACGTCAATCATCGAACAGCCGTTACAGCCGCCACCGAATTGCAGAATCGCAAAACCGTCTTCGGTGATTTCCATCAGCGAAACGCGACCGCCATGACCGGCCAGTTGCGGGTTAATCTGAGCCTGTAACAGGTATTCAACGCGCTCGACCATGGGCGCATCATCGGACACCTTGCGCATTTTAGCGTTAGGCGCCTTAAGCGTCAGTTGCGAACCCAGGTTATCCGTCACGAAGTCGATTTCAGCGTCTTCCAGATAAGGCGCGCTCAGCTCATCGACATAGGCTGACAGCTTTTCAAACTTCAGTTCAGTATCAGTCGCTTCCACCGCATCAGGTGGGCAGTAGGACACACCGCATTCGGCAGTTGGCGTACCCGGGTTAATCACGAATACGCGAATCTGGGTGCCATCTTCTTGTTTGGATAGCAGTTTTGAAAAATGCTCTTGGGCAGAATCAGTAATTCGGATCATGTCATTTGCTCAATAGTTGACTAATTTAGTTGGTTATAATACGCCCATCATCCAGGCTCTACAAGGTACGGCACAGGCACCAGACTTGCACGCTGGCTGCGCCTCGCCTGTGTAGCAGGCGGCTAATTTCCCTTACCGTGCTGCCGGTCGTGACCACATCATCGATTAAGGCAATATGGCGGCCGGTCACATCCGTTTCAAGGCAAAACGCGCCGCGTAAATTGCGGCGACGCTGGCGGGCACTTAACTGATGTTGAATGGCGGCTGCGCGCTGACGGGATAACGCCTGGCTGAATTCGCAGCCCAGCCAGCGTGACAGCGGTGTTGCCAGCAGGGCTGTTTGATTGTAACCGCGCCACCAGCAGCGTTGTGAATGCAGCGGAACACACATTAGTAAGTCGGGACGACGGGCCTGTCCTCTGCGATACGCATCCAACCAGCTTAGCAAAAGCAGCCGGGCCAGCATCACCCTAAGTGCGGTAATGCCCGAGAATTTTAATTGATTCACCCAGGAACTGAACGGTGGCTGATAATGGCTGACGCAGACTAACGCCTGCCAGGGCGGCGGTTTACGCAAACAGCGGCCACAGGACAGGCTGCCGGATGCGGCTGGCAGGCCGCAGCGTGGACAGCGTGACGGCAGGCAAGGTAACTGACGCATACAGACGCAGCACAGGCCATGCAGCGCGATGCGCAGCGGCAACTGACATAGCCAACACAGGGCAGGCATTGGTAGCATAGTGACCTCCTTATCAATCATGGAATAGTAACGGATGAGCTCACTTTACTGGCATACCTGTGGCGAAAGCGATGACGATCTTGTGCTGCTGCACGGCTGGGGACTGAATGCGGAAGTGTGGCAAAACATTGTGCCGCGACTCAGCGCACAATATCGTCTGCACCTGGTCGATCTGCCAGGCTATGGCCGCAGCCAGGGCTTCAGCGCCCTGTCGCTGGAACAGATGGCGCAGGCACTGTTGCCCCATTTGCCGCCGCGCGCCGTTGTCCTGGGTTGGTCGCTTGGCGGGCTGGTCGCCACGCAGTTGGCGTTGAGCGAGCCAGAACGGTTGCGTGCGCTGATCACGGTGGCCTCTTCGCCCTGTTTTACCGCCCGTGATGACTGGCCAGGTATTGCTCCCTTAACCTTGCATAACTTCCAGCAGCAGCTCAGCCACGACTTTCAGCGCACCGTGGAGCGTTTTCTGGCGCTGCAGACGATGGGAACAGAAACCGCACGTGCCGATGCGCGCAAACTCAAAGACATTGTTTTGTCGCAGCCTGTGCCTGACGTGGCGGTACTCAACGCTGGGCTGACAATACTGAGCGACGACGACTTACGGGACAGGCTTACCGCCATTAGGCTGCCCTTTCTGCGGATATATGGCGCGCTGGATGGCCTGGTACCGCGCCGTATCGCGCAGCAACTGGACGCGTTGCTGCCGATGTCGCCTTCTGTCGTGATGGACAAAGCCGCCCACGCGCCCTTTATTTCGCATCCTGATGCGTTCTGCCAGCAGATTGTGTCTTTTATCAGCCAATTAGACAGATAACCGCTGCCGTTACTGGCAAATTTCCGCACAGCGACAATACTTCATGAGTGAGCAAGGCCGCTGCACTTCTATGCGATTAGTCAGGGAGATGACTATGCCGTTCGATATAGCCTTAAGCGATTTGCGGCTGCTTACATCTCAACAATGGATCATGAATGAGGGTAGACAAATGAAGGTTATGAAATGGGTCGTTGCATCAATGATGATGGGCGCAGTGTCATTCTCTGCTTTTGCGGCGAAAGAAGTCACCAAAGAAGAAGTGCAGAAGATGAACCTGACCAAAATCGGCACCGTGAATACCACGGCAGAAACCACCTCGCCGATGGATGCCAAGAAGAAGCTGTCCGAAGCAGCTGACGAGAAGGGCGGCAAGTATTTCCTGGTGATCGCCGGTCGTGAGCACGGTAAGTTCAGTGCGACAGCGGAAGTTTACAAGTAATTATCGTAGCCACATGAATTGCCAGGCATCCAGCGTTACTGGCTGGGTGCCATCAATCTTCTCACCCCTTATCACATCCTGAAAAAGGTGCGCCTCCGGTAACTGCGCCTTGACCTGCCTGCCACTGAGATTGAAAACACAGAGCAATCCCTCACCACTGTCTGGATGATAGCGTTTCATCATCAGTAACGCATTGTCGCTCTGAAATATCATCACTGGATTATCTGGGTGAAAGGCCGACAAACGCCGACGCTGCTGAATCAGTTTGCTTAGCTGTGTATAAACCTGATGGCGTAAGCCGCTGCTGTTTACCAGCGCGTCTTCGATCACGGAGAGCGGGTACTTTTGCCGGTTGATCGCGCGGTTATGCCCTGCCTCACGCACGCCGTCATAATCATTACGTGAACCCAGTATGCTTTGGATATAGATCGCCGGCACACCGGGGAAGGCCAGTAAAATAGCATGTGCCAGCATGAAGCGTCTGAGGCGCGTTTCATCGTCATCATCTTCACGGTTAAGCGCGTCGAAATAGGTGACGTTGATTTCATAGGGGCTGGTGGTGCCGTCGGGGTTATTTTTATAGGAAATCAGTGCGCCTTCCAGCGCCAGATCGCGTACCAGGGCCGTAATCTCGACTTCAGATAAAATTCCGCGAGCCGGATTCAGGCCTATGCCATCGTGCGAGGCCAGAAAATTAAAAAAGGTTGTGTTGCCCTTGCCCACTTCCAGGGTGCTGGCCCATTGACGCAGTGCACGAGCCGAGCCGGTGTGAATGGCGTGCAGCACCAGCGGTGGCAGGGAAAACTGATAGACCATCTGGGCTTCGTCTTGCCCGTTACCAAAGTAGCTGATGTTGTCTTTATGCGGCACGTTGGTTTCCGTGATGATAACAGTGCCTGGTGCGACGACATCGGCAATGGCGCGAAACAGTTTGACCAGCAGATGGGTTTTTTCCAGATGAATACAGCGGGTGCCCGGCGTTTTCCACATGTAGCCCACCGCATCCAGCCGCACATAGTCCGCCCCACGCTTCAGATAGTCGAGTAAGACCTCAACCATGCGCATGAGCACCCTGGGACTGGCAAAGTTCAGGTCAATCTGATCGGCGCTGAACGTGGTCCAGATAAACCGGATTTCACCGTTCGCCAGCGTGAACGGCGTCAGCAGCGGCGATGTGCGGGGTCGCGTGACCGCACTGAGATCGGTGCTGGGCGGCAGACTAATAAAAAAATCATCCCAGCCCTCATCCTGAGCCAGATAATGTTTAAACCACGCGCTGTGTGCCGACATATGGTTACAGACAAAATCAAACATCAGGCGTGTTTCCTGATGCAGCAAGGCAATGTCGTGCCAGTCGCCACACAGCGGATCGACCTGATGGTAGTCAATGACCGAAAAACCGTCGTCGGATGAGTAGGGATAAAACGGCAGGAGATGCACCAGCGGAAAGGTGGATTGCAGATGCTGCTGATAAAAACGCGAAAAGGTGTTGAGTGTGGGTTTACCCGGCTCGCGAAACTGATCGGCATAGGTAATCAGCACCACGTCCTGCTCATCCCAGTGCGCCTTTCTTGGCAGCTTGTTCGTGTCGCGGGCCTCGACGATCGCGGCGAGCAGGCGTTCACGCATGGCCTCAGGAAAGGCATCGTCATAAATCTTATCGATTAAAGCAGTGATCTTTTCCATGTAAAAGGGTGCCACAGCAGGTGTCGTTATTATGACGGGCGTCTTTTTAGCGTAGCGTCAGGGTGGGGATTTTCAACTTAATCGTGCAAGGTCGGTCTGAAAAACCGCTGAAAAGCCGTCAGCATGAAGCGGACGATCCATCACAAATACTGCAGGCATCGCGCGGTAAACCACGTCGGGTTGCAAGGGTTTAGCGCGTTCAGGTAAACCGAATCAGCCGCGGGACAGGGGATAATGACGGTGATGACAGTCACCTCCACCCCGACAACTGGGATAAGAGGTGACTGCGTGTTTTTACTAGCGTTTTTTACCCAGTGCCGCCGCGAGAGCGTCACCCATGGCGCTATTTCCTGCGGGCTGGCTGACGGGACGTGGGCGACCTTTATTGGCGGCCGGACGTTTTTCTTCACGTGCCGTATTGCTCTTACCACTCCGGGCATTTCCTTCACCCGGCTGCTCGTCAAGGCGCATGGTCAAGGCAATGCGCTTACGTTGCAGATCCACTTCCATCACTTTGACTTTAACGATGTCGCCCGCTTTGACGACCTGATGAGGATCTTCCACAAACTTGTCTGACAGCGAAGAGATATGCACCAGGCCATCCTGATGCACGCCAATATCGACGAACGCACCAAAGTTCGTGACGTTAGTGACGGCACCTTCCAGTACCATGCCTGGCATCAGATCGTTCATGGTTTCCACGCCCTCGGCAAACTGCGCCGTTTTAAATTCAGGACGAGGATCGCGGCCCGGCTTTTCCAGCTCTTTCATGATGTCGGTAACGGTCGGTAAGCCAAAGCGGTCGTCGGTAAAGTCCACCGCTTTCAGGTTACGCAGGCTGGTGGGGTTGCCCATCAGCGCATTCAGCGCCTGCTCGGTCGCCGCCAGAATACGCTCGACTACCGGATAGGCTTCCGGGTGCACCGTTGAAGCATCCAGTGGATTGTCGCCGTGGTTAATACGCAGAAAGCCCGCGCACTGCTCAAACGCTTTAGGCCCCAAACGGCTGACCTTGAGTAGCTGCTGACGGTTCTGGAAACGGCCATTCTCATCACGCCAGCCCACAATATTTTGCGCCATCATACGGGTTAACCCTGCCACGCGCGTCAGCAGCGGAACCGAGGCCGTATTCAGATCGACACCGACGGCGTTCACACAGTCTTCTACCACCGCATCCAGTTTTTTCGCTAACTGGCTCTGGCTGACGTCATGCTGATACTGGCCTACGCCAATCGATTTCGGATCGATTTTCACCAGCTCAGCCAGGGGATCTTGCAGACGACGGGCGATCGAGACCGCGCCACGCAGTGAGACATCAAGATCCGGGAATTCCAGCGCGGCTAATTCAGACGCAGAGTAAACCGAAGCGCCGGCTTCGCTGACGATAACTTTCTGTGCCGTGACCTGCGGGAACTGCTTTTGCAGATCCAGGAAGAAACGCTCGGTTTCACGTGAGCCCGTACCATTGCCGATGGCCACCAGTTCGACCTGATGTTTCACGCACAGCGCCGCGACCGCAGCGGCTGCTTTGGCGGTTTGTCCTGTGTGCGGATAGACCGTGTCGGTAGCAACCACCTTGCCGGTCGCGTCAACCACGGCAACTTTCACACCAGTACGCAGGCCGGGGTCCAGGCCCATCGTGGCTCTCATGCCCGCAGGTGCCGCCATTAACAGGTCGTGCAGGTTACGGGCAAAGACGTTGATGGCCTCATCTTCAGCGCGCTCACGTACGGTGCCCATCAGCTCGGTTTCCAGATGCAGCATAACCTTGATGCGCCATGTCCAACTGACCACGGCTTTGCGCCAGCTGTCGGCCGGTGCATTATTCAGTCGCAGATTCAGGTGCTCTGTAATCAAGGTTTCGCCGTGGCTTTCGCGCGGCGGCTCATCAAACTGGGGATCGGCATTCAGAGACAGCTGTAACACACCTTCATTACGACCGCGCAGCATGGCCAGCGCGCGATGTGATGGAACGCTGTGCAGCGGCTCATGGTGATCGAAATAGTCGCGGAATTTAGCGCCTTCTTCCTCTTTACCTTCCACCACTTTTGAAACCAGGTGGGCGTTTTTCCACAGATAGTGACGGACTTTAGCCAGCAGCGCGGCATCTTCAGCGAAGCGTTCCATCAGAATGTAACGCGCGCCATCCAGCGCGGCGCGGACATCAGCGACGCCGTTATCCGCATTGATATAGCCTGCCGCCACCTGCTCAGGATCTTGTGACGGGTCCTGCCATAACGTGTCGGCCAGCGGTTCCAGCCCGGCTTCAATCGCAATCTGTCCACGTGTACGGCGTTTAGGTTTATAGGGCAGGTAGAGATCTTCGAGTTCGGTTTTGCTGAGGGTGGTATTGATGGCATTCGCCAGTTCGTCGGTGAGTTTTCCTTGTTCCTCAATGGATTTCAGGATGGCCTGCCGGCGCTCGGATAATTCACGCAGGTAGCTGAGGCGGGTTTCGAGCTGGCGGAGCTGTGTGTCATCCAGGCCGCCCGTCACCTCTTTACGATAACGTGCAATAAACGGCACGGTATTCCCTTCATCCAACAGGCGGACGGCCGCATCAACTTGCTCGGGGCGCGCCTGTAGCTCACTTGCAATTAGCTGGCTAAGAACATTCATCATCGGACTATTTTGCTTTCTGGGTTGAGAAATAGCCGATAGTTATACGGATTGATGGCTGAAATTGCCAGAGAAGCGGCCCGCTTTCAGCGATATTCTGAATCAGGCTTCAATATAACTAATTTCATTAACATACCAGCATGCCGGGCCAGCTGGCGTCTCGACCACAGCCGCGTCGCCGACCGCTTTTTTTAACAGTGCGCGGGCCATGGGCGAGTCAATGGAGATGTAATCCTTGCGGCCAAAAATCTCATCGTAACCCACAATTCGAAAGCGCTTGATGTCGCCGTCGTCGTTTTCGACTTCAACCCAGGCACCAAAAAACACTTTGCCGTTCTGCTGCGGCGAGTAATCCACAATGCGCAGTTGCTCAATGCTTTTGCTGAGATAACGGACACGGCGGTCAATTTCACGCAGGCGCTTCTTGTTGTATTGATAATCCGCATTTTCACTGCGGTCGCCAAGGCTGGCAGCCCAGGTCACTTTTTTGGTGACTTCAGGTCGCTCTTCACGCCACAGGTGATCGAGTTCTGCTTTTAAGGTATTGAAACCTTCACGCGTAATCAGTCGGGTTCTCATGGTACAGCAGCCGGTAAAATCGAAAGTGCTTCAGTGTAAAGCAAATCAGGCGTGGCGAAAAAGAGGTGGGAAAAGGGTTTTTTACGGATCAAAAAAACCTTGTACAGCTTTTGCAGGGGACGGCACGGCCTTAGTCAGACCAATGTGCGCCCCTGAGGGGCAAGTCTTACTTACCGGCCTTGGTCGATGTCGTGGTCGAGGTGCTGCTTCCGTTGCCGTCACCGCCGCCGCCGCCCGCTGTCGCCAGTGCTACGCCTAACAGTGCGCCGACTGCGCCAATACCGATAGCATTTGAGTTACCCTGGGCTGTGGTGGTGGCCTGTGCGCCCGCAGCTTCACCGGTTGCGGTTGCGGCATAAGTCTGACCCACACTGAATAAAGCCAGCGCGCTCAGCAGTAAAATCGTTTTTTTCATTATGGTTTCCCCGTAAAACGGCAAATTGGTGTCGCTACAGTCTGGGTGATATTTATCCGGGCGCAAAGCGGGCTTTACTGATTGATTTATCTCTCTTTACCTGTAACTGGCCTTATTGGGGGTGGATCTCAAACTAATCCGAGAGAGGTCGCGTATTAACCTGTTTTTTTGCGGGATATTATGCTGTTATCAGAGGGGAAAACCGCCAGATGCCAGATATGTCATCCGTCACTGATTTAATTTAAGGCAAATTTTCTGGCAAGCAGTTGAATTTACAAGCTCTGTCAGCCAGTGCATCCTGTTTAAACCAGGCAATAGCGGAATTTTACCTAATATTTCAGATTTGCCGTATTCTGTTCAACGCAGGTGGTGATGACACAGCTTCTCAGGCAGTCAGACCGAAATTTAAATATAAGCTGCTGTTTAATATGCTTTGTAACAATTTTGACTAGAATATAAACCATTAAACACTGTCACTGTGCCGCATCTTTTTTTAACAATATCGGCTCAGGCAATCGCGCCTTTGGGAGTTAAAAATGCAAGAAAACTACAAGATTCTGGTCGTCGATGACGATATGCGTTTGCGTGCACTACTGGAGCGCTATCTTACCGAGCAGGGCTTTCAGGTGCGCAGTGTCGCCAACGCCGAACAAATGGATCGTCTGTTAACCCGCGAATCCTTCCATTTAATGGTGCTTGACCTGATGCTGCCGGGCGAAGATGGCCTTTCCATCTGCCGCCGTCTGCGTAGTCAGAGCAACCCGATGCCTATCATCATGGTGACAGCCAAGGGTGAAGAAGTGGACCGTATTGTCGGACTGGAGATCGGTGCTGACGACTATATTCCAAAACCGTTTAACCCGCGTGAGCTGCTGGCGCGTATTCGTGCCGTGTTGCGCCGTCAGGCCAACGAACTGCCAGGCGCGCCTTCTCAGGAAGAAGCGGTCATTGCCTTTGGTAAGTTCAAACTCAACCTGGGCACGCGTGAGATGTTCCGTGAAGATGAACCTATGCCATTGACCAGCGGTGAATTCGCCGTGCTCAAGGCGCTGGTCAGCCACCCACGTGAGCCGCTGTCGCGCGACAAACTGATGAACCTGGCCCGTGGTCGTGAATACAGCGCCATGGAACGTTCTATCGACGTTCAGATTTCTCGTCTGCGCCGTATGGTGGAAGAAGATCCTGCTCACCCACGCTATATCCAGACCGTTTGGGGCCTGGGTTATGTGTTTGTTCCGGACGGCAGTAAAGCATGAGGCGGCTGCGCTTCTCGCCACGAAGTTCGTTTGCCCGCACCCTGTTGTTGATCGTTACCTTGCTGTTTGTCAGCCTGGTAACGACCTACCTGGTGGTGCTGAACTTTGCCATTCTTCCCAGCCTGCAACAGTTTAATAAAGTCCTCGCGTACGAAGTGCGTATGCTGATGACAGACCGTTTACAGCTGGAAGATGGCACGCAGCTTGAAGTGCCGCCCGCTTTTCGCCGCGAAATTTATCGTGAACTGGGTATTTCGCTCTATACCAATGCGGCAGCAGAGGAGAGCGGACTGCGCTGGGCGCAGCACTATAAGTTTCTTAGCGATCAGATGGGCCAGCAGCTTGGCGGCCCCACGGACGTTCGCGTCGAGGTAAACAAAAACTCCCCCGTTGTCTGGTTAAAGACCTGGCTATCGCCCGATATCTGGGTACGGGTGCCGTTAACCGAAATCCATCAGGGTGACTTCTCCCCGCTGTTCCGCTATACCCTGGCGATTATGTTGCTGGCGATAGGCGGTGCCTGGCTTTTTATCCGAATTCAAAACCGCCCGCTGGTCGATTTAGAGCATGCCGCACTTCAGGTGGGTAAAGGCATCATTCCGCCACCGTTACGTGAATACGGCGCGTCGGAAGTGCGATCGGTCACGCGAGCCTTTAACCAAATGGCGGCGGGCGTCAAGCAGCTTGCCGATGACAGAACGCTGCTGATGGCGGGCGTCAGTCATGATTTACGTACGCCGTTAACCCGTATTCGCCTTGCGACCGAAATGATGAATGAGCAGGATGGCTACCTGGCCGAGTCGATTAACAAAGACATCGAAGAGTGCAACGCCATCATTGAGCAATTCATTGATTACCTGCGCACCGGGCAGGAGATGCAGACTGAGCTGGCCGATCTTAATAGCGTGCTGGGTGAGGTGGTGGCAGCAGAAAGCGGTTACGAACGGGAAATTGAAAATGCGGTCATGGCGGAAGAGCTTATGCTGGAGATCAATCCGCTCTCCATCAAGCGCGCCCTGGCTAACCTGGTGGTGAACGCCGCGCGCTACGGCAACGGCTGGATTAAGGTCAGCAGTGGACGGGAACTGCACCGGGCCTGGTTCCAGGTTGAAGATGACGGTCCCGGCATTAAGCCTGACCAGCTGGCCCATCTGTTTCAGCCTTTTGTGCGCGGTGACAGCGCACGAAGCACCAGCGGCACGGGCCTGGGGCTGGCGATAGTGCAACGCATCATCGATGCGCATCAAGGGTCGCTGGAGATAGGTGACAGTGAACGAGGCGGATTACGCATCCGTGCCTGGTTACCCTTAGCGGAAAATCCCGAGGTGGTTCCACATAGCGGCAACCTGACGCTGAGTTGAGCAACAACGGCGCGGCCGGTTAAGCCGCGCCGTTGTTATTAGCGCTGTGGACCTGCTTTTACCAACGCGGCACCGGCCGCATTATCGGTATACTTTTCAAAGTTGGTGATAAAACGCTGTGCTAAATCATCTGCGGCAGCGTGCCACTTCTCTTCGCTTTCCCATGTACGACGCGGGTCGAGCGTTTCGGCATCCAAATCGCCCAGGGTTTTTGGCACCTGCAGGTTGAACACCGGCAGGGTCTCCGTTGGCGCATCGTCCAGCTCACCTGCGAGAATGGCGTTGATGATAGCGCGGGTATTCTTCAATGAGATACGCTTGCCACTGCCGTTCCAGCCCGTATTAACCAGATAAGCCTGCGCGCCCGCCGCTTCCATGCGTTTCACCAACACTTCTGCATACTGTGTGGGATGCAGCGTCAGGAAGGCTGCGCCAAAACAGGCTGAGAAGGTCGGGGTTGGTGCGGTCACACCTCGTTCCGTGCCGGCCAGCTTCGCGGTAAATCCGGACAGGAAATGATACTGGGTCTGCTCTGGCGTCAGCCTGGAGACCGGCGGTAGCACGCCAAAGGCATCGGCAGTCAGGAAAATGACTTTCTTCGCATGGCCTGCTTTGGAAACCGGCTGCACGATATTGTCGATATGGTTAATCGGATAAGACACGCGGGTATTTTCGGTTTTGCTACCATCCGCAAAATCGATGCTCCCGTCTTCACGCACCACCACGTTTTCCAGCAGGGCATTACGACGAATAGCACGATAGATTTCTGGCTCAGCCTGTTCGGAGAGGTTAATCGTCTTGGCGTAGCAACCGCCTTCGAAGTTAAACACGCCATCGTCATCCCAGCCGTGTTCATCATCGCCGATTAACTGGCGATCCGGATCGGTAGACAGCGTGGTTTTACCCGTACCGGAAAGCCCAAAAAACACCGCGACGTCGCCTGCTTTACCCACGTTAGCGGAGCAGTGCATGGAGGCAATGCCCTTCAACGGCAACAGGTAGTTCATCACCGCGAACAGCCCTTTTTTCATTTCTCCGCCGTACCACGTGCCACCAATCAACTGCATACGTTCGGTCAGATTAAAGGCGACGAAGTTCTCAGAATGCAGCCCCTGGGCCTGCCAGTCAGGATTGGTGCATTTCGCGCCATTCATCACCACAAAATCAGGCGTGAAGTTATCCAGTTCGGCTGCGCTCGGCTGAATGAACATGTTTTTAACGAAATGCGCCTGCCAGGCAACTTCAGTCACAAAGCGTACGCTCAGGCGTGAATCCGGGTTGGCACCGCAGAAGGCATCAATAACAAACAGGCGTTTCCCGGAGAGCTGCTGGGTGACGCATTTTTTCAGCGCCTGCCAGGTTTCCTGGGACAGCGGTTGGTTATCGTTCTTGCCGGTGCCTTGATCGTTCCACCACAGCGTATCGCGCGTGGTGTCATCACGAACAATATATTTATCCTTAGGCGAGCGCCCGGTAAAAATCCCGGTATCGACTGCGATAGCGCCGCTTTGCGTCAGGGTGCCGCGCTCAAAACCTTCGAGCTCCGGGCGCATCTCTTCCTGAAACAACGTATCGTAATCAGGGTTATGAACCACGTCAGTGGTATCGGTGATGCCCAGATCGGCAAGGGCTTTCGAGGTCAGGCCGTTAACGCGCATTTTACTGCTCCTTAAATCGGTGTCTGTTCTGTAGGGCAAAGAGAGTGTGGGATCGCGTCTGTAACATGCCGCACGGCCAGGTGCGGAAACACGATCGCGCGCAGTTTACGCTACTGTGTCAGGCGAGAAAGGCTTGTTCGTTAAAAATGAGACTCAGGGCGCGTTAAGGGTATGTTTCGAACGTTTTTAAGATGTTAAGAAAGTAAAAAAAGATAATTTGCTAAGTAAATTAAGGGCATAGCGATGGGGCAGGCAGGGCGGCCTGACCGCCCTGGTCCGATCAGTGAAGGCGATTGCTGTTCTCAAGGGAGTGGCTACGAATCCCGGCAATGTCTACCGCATCGAACACGTAATGTGATCCGCAGTAGTCGCAGTTCATATCGATTTTGCCATCTTCAGCAATAATCTCGTCGACTTCTTCCTGCGGCAGCGTTCTCAGTACCTCGCTGCAACGTTCGCGCGAACAGGTGCATTTGTAGACAACCGGCTGCGGGTCGTAAACGGTCACTTCTTCCTGATGGTAAAGACGCCACAGCACATCGGTCGCGGGCAAATCGATCAGCTCTTCCGTTTTAATCGTCTCGGTCAGCGTAGCCAGATGCGCAAAGTCTTCCTTATCGGTGTCCTGAGCCGGTAAAACCTGCAACAGAATCCCGGCTGCGCCTGCGTTGCTGGTGCGAATAAACAGACGAGTCGGCAACTGTTCGGAGCGCATAAAATAGTCTTCCAGACATTCACTTAGCGTGTCGCCTTCCAGACCGACCACGCCCTGATAGCGCTCGCCTTTTTCAGGCGTGATGGTAATGACCAAATAGCCATTGCCCACCATGCTCTTCAGCGTGCTGTCGTCAGGAATGTCACCTTTCATCCGTGCGATGCCGCGTAACTCCTGCTGATTGTTGCCATTAATCACGGCTAACGTCAGGGGACCATCGCCCTGAAGCTGAACGGTAATTTCACCGTCAAATTTTAGCGTTGCGGTAAGCAGGCTGGTCGCCACCAGCAATTCGCCCAGCAGGGTTTGTACCGCAGGCGGATAGTCGTGATTTTTCAGGATGGCTTGCCAGGTGTTTGAAACATTGACCAGTTCGCCGCGAACGGACGCATTTTCAAACAGATAACGACGCAGTTGATCTTGCTCAGACATAATTTTCTCTCTTTTGGCGGGCGGTGATAGGTTCAGTAACCTGTTTATTCATCACCCGATAACTTAAATTTCATCAAATCGCGGCGTTCTTTCTTGTCGGGCCGGCGATCGGGATGGGGCATGGTCAGCGCATTCATCTTGCGCGCCAGGGCTACTTTTTCACGTTTTTCAATACTGGCTTCCGTCTCGCGGTAAAGCAGCTGTGCTTCACTGGCAGAACGGCGCTGCTCGCTGATGTCGGCGATCACTACGGTGCGCTCATCATTACCCTGACGTAGGGTTAACTCAGCATCCCGCTCGACAAGCTTGCTGGGTTTACTGCGCTGGCCGTTGTAATGAACCTTGCCACCTTCAATCATCTCGCGTGCGATAGAACGGGTTTTGTAGAAACGCGCCGCCCAAAGCCATTTATCAAGACGAACGCCTTCGCTTGGTTTTTCTTTCATTGCTGCTCCCAGGCCTGAATCAGTGTGCGGTAGTCGCTTATTGCACCGTGACGCTGAAAGTGTTGTTCAGGACGACCGGAGTCAGGATTACTGACGCCCAGGCACCAGCCGATTCCCCATGATTTGGCGGCATCAAGAATGGTTTCGTTGTCATCGATGAACACTGTCCGTGATGCATCAAAGCCAGTGTGCTGCTCAACCGCCTGCCACAAACGTTGATCTTCTTTCGGATAGCCAAAGGTATGGGTGGAAAGTAATAAATCAAGGTGTGATGCTAAACCTGTTTGTTTCAGTTTAACGTCCAGATTCCAGGGATGCGCATTGGTGAGCAGGATGGTGCGTTTACCCGCCTGACGTAAAGCCTGTAAAAAAGGCAGTGTATCAACACGCAAGCTGACGCGATGGCGCTGTTCCCAGGTCATAGCATGAATGTCTAACTGCAGCGCCTGCGACCAGTAATCCAGACAATACCAGTTTAGCGTATGCGCCACGGCCTGATATTTTTCTTCAATAATCTGACGCGCCTGAGCAGCAGAAATACCGCGTTGGGTACGCAGGGTATCAGGGACAAGCTCCAGCCAGAAAAAGCGGTCAAACGCCAGATCGAGCAACGTGCCGTCCATATCGAGCAGCACGGTGTCAAAGTCAGACCGGTTGAACATCATGGTGAATTTACCCGTTGCCAGTTAGCGCAACAGGGTAGCACAGTTGCAAGGGGCTCAAAATATGGAGCGCACGCCCTGTATAGTGCTTAGCGTAGGATTAAAGCATTTATCGTAATATTGCTGGATAGCATGCATACGCTGACGATTCAGATGAATGCGCCGCAATGCCAGCAGGCCGTTCACGATGCCGCAGGCCAGCAGCACCATCAGCAACAGCGCGGCACCCAGATAGCGCCATTTTGCCATGGCATCAGGCTCATTGTGCAGGGCGATGTGGCGTGTGCCGTTTGCATCGGTATAGATATTGGTAATGATGCCGGTGGCGCTGAACGGCGTATGCAGCAACAGTGAGGACAGACGTTGCAGCTCTTGCCACTGTGACGACGCCTCAAGATCAAACAGCGGAACAGCAGGCTGGGGCTGATTGACGAGCTGGTGCCCTTCATCGCTGGCGATAACGAATCCGCCCGGCGGTGGGCTGTTAAGGTTCTCAGCGGCGCGACGCGTTTCACGGAAGAAGAAGGTGGAGGTCGCGGTGTGCACCAGGTTTTCCAGCGCTTCAGCACTGACCGGACGCAGCAGGACATTCATCCCGTTAAGCTGACCGGAATCGGCGCGGCTGACTAAGGTGTCCCAGTCTTTGGCATTACCCAGGTTCACCAGGGCATTTTTAAGACGCATACAGTCCTGTGCCTGGCTGCAGAGCGCCTGCGTTTTCAGCACCAGGTCTGAAAAGTCATCCAGCAGAATCATGCCCGATTTCTGAATTGCCGAGGCTAACTGAGGATTCAGTTTGGGATCGGTGTTGGTTTCGGGATGCAGCTGTTTCGTCGTGGTATCCAGCAATGCCGAGGCTTTCTCAATAATATCTGAGTGGGGCAGCGGCAGGGGCGTTGCGTTATTCCAGTAAATTTGTGAGCAATCGAACGGCATATAGGTATAGGTGCGATTGCTTTGGTAGTTGTCCGGCACCGCACACATGCCGGTCCCTGTGACCTTCAGGCTGTCGCCGACTTTAAGATCCACGCTACTCAGTTGGTTAACGCTGCTGACATCCAGGCTGTCGGTGCCTTTAGCCCAGGCCAGACTCAGCTTGATGGGCATGCTGAGCGGAATCCAGGTGATTAATAAAGCCAGAACAATCAGCGAGCCGCAGGCCAGCACGACATTTTTACGCCAGCGTTGCAGCGGAAAATTTCTGACCTCATCCTGCAGTGAAAGAAAGCGCCCCTGGCGCACCACCTGGCGATTCAGATAAATATCGACGTCCGTCACCTGACCCAGATCGTGAGCAACGTAGGGCTGCCAGTGGGCAGGATAAGCCAGATCGATAATCCCCAGCGTAATGTTGCTCTGTTCCTGATTTGACTCACCAAATAAGCCCCAGCGCTTGGGCGCGCCGCGCAGACAGTGAATTTCACGCAGGCCATTCTCACCAGGCACACGATACATCAGCCACAGACTGGCGACGATCATGATGCCGGCAATCACCGACAGCCAGATCATTAGACTGGCTGGCAACAGCAAGCCGATAAAAAACAACATCAAGGCAAAAGAAATAATGACCGCTTCCCGCGTGCCGTCAGGGCGAGACAGCCGGTACTCTTCCAGGGTTTCTTTGCGCACCCGCACTAATTCCACGTTTTCACTTTCCGCTTTGCGGATCGATGCGTTGGTGGAAGCCGGACGTATCAGGCTGGGTAGCGACTGCTGATCAACGGCGTAATCCACCAGCGAGTGTCCATTCAAAGAGATGATTAATGGAACGGACTGGGTGCGGATGAGCTCAACGTAGTTTTCATCCGTGATGTACTGTTCCCACAGCGGCGGCAAATGGACTTCGACTTCATCCAGATAGTAGCGCCACTTATGGGGATCGTCGGTGGAGAGGCCATAACGGGTAATCGCCCGCGTGACAGGATAGACATTGTTGCTTTGCGCGGTCAGCACCAGCTTGTCATGTTGACGGCGGGATTCACCGGGACTGAGGATACGGGGCTGTTTTTCAAGGGCAGCAAGGTACTGTTCAACCGCCTTGCGCTCCCGTTCAGACAGCTTACGGCAGGGCGGGCTAATGAATGGCAGCGGTTTCGCCAACGGGGGCCTGCGCCGCATAGCGTACCAAAATCCAATACCTGCCAGAATTGAACAGGTTAGCACTACGGCCAATATAATAATTATTGTGCTCATGCTTTGCTCAATTCAGCCAAAATACTGCCTTCACTTTAAACTTACATCCCCAGATTCGCCCACGATGCAAGACGATTTATGGGAGGTTAAACAACTCTGACACGTTTAACAATAAACGAAATAGTTCTGTAAATCATTTAATTAGGCGTTATGACATCACACACTGCCAGAATAGTAACGACAGTGCACCCGTTATTGTATCGGCATTATCTGAATTTTGAAGCGAGATATTGACTAACACAAATTTTTTGTACTCAGGAAACCAGTGTTATCGTAGAAAAAAGCGGCATACGCGCTGCGTGCGGTTGGAGAGTCGCACAAAGGCGGATCGTTAGGTATGCTAATTCGCTCCTGAGTGCTGGCGCAGCAAGTTTGAGGCTGATATGAAAAAGTCGTTAAAAAAACCTGACATCCTCAATGTAGAAACCGTGGCAAGGTCACGATTGTTTACTGTTGAAGCGGTAGACCTGGCCTTCAGTAATGGCGCACGGCGTATTTACGAGCGCATGAAGCCCTCGGAACGTGAAGCAGTGATGATCGTGCCGATTATCGATGATCACCTGGTGCTGATTGAAGAGTACGCGGTGGGTCTGGAGACCTACGAACTGGGCTTCCCTAAAGGCTTGATCGATCCGGGTGAAACCGTAAACCAGGCTGCGGACCGTGAACTCAAAGAGGAGGCGGGATTCGGTGCGGGCCAGCTGACTACCCTGGGCAAACTGACCATGGCGCCGTCGTACTTTTCCAGCAAGATGAATATTGTCGTGGCAGAAGGGCTTTATCAGGAGAAGCTGGAAGGCGATGAGCCTGAACCGCTGGTGGTGCATCACTGGCCGTTAAGCAACATGCTGGCATTATTGCAGGAGCCTGATTTTCGCGAAGCGCGCAACGTCAGTGCATTGTTTATGGTACGTGAGTGGCTGGTGAAGCAGGGACGTATCAGCTATTAACATCCGCGCAAGACAGGCCGGATAACCAGGGGCGACTCGCGCCGCCCCTGAGGATTATCAGAACAGTTCGTGGCTCTCGCCATTGTCCATAATGGTGGTGCCTGCATCATGCACCGAATACTCGGTTGGCTGCGTCCCGTTGATAAAGTACTCCTGGCGCGTATTACCACTGCCGTTTGCCAGTTTGCCCGTACTCCGATCGATGGTGACGGTCACGATGCCATCCGGTGGCGTGAGCGGCTGAACCGGCACGCCATCCAGAGCGACCTTCATAAAGTCATCCCAGGCAGGCTGTGCACTCTTCGCGCCGCCTTCATAACCCGATATTTGATCGGGAATCGCGCCAGAAAGGGTACTGCGACCCAGATCGCGACGCGCATCGTCAAAGCCGATCCACACCGAGGTGACGACGCCGGGGCCGTAGCCCGAGAACCAGGCATCTTTGGAACTGTTGGTTGTGCCCGTTTTTCCGCCAATATCGTTACGCTTCAGGTCGCGCCCGGCACGCCAGCCCGTGCCCATCCAGCCCGGTTCGCCAAAAATATTACTGTTCAGCGCACTTTTGATCAGGAATGACAGCGGCGTATTAATCACGTGCGGCGCATACTGCTGTTCACCACCCGGCTGCGGCTGTGCAGGTACCTGCTCCAGCTCAGGCTGCGGCACCGTCTGGTTTTGCTGCTGAGCCGAAGGCGCAACGTTCTCAACGCTCTCGGCGTTCAGCGCCAGCGCTTTTTTGGTTTCACCGTAAATCACTGGTAAGTTGCACTGAGGGCAGGCAATTCTCGGTTTTTCTTCAAAAACGGTTTGTCCCTGTTCATTTTCAATCTTGCTAATGAAGTAAGGATCAATCAGGAAGCCGCCATTCGCCATGACGGAATAACCGCGCACCACCTGCAAAGGGGTAAACGAGGCTGCCCCAAGGGCCAGTGATTCAGTATGCACAATGTTCTGCGCCGGGAAGCCAAAGCGCTGTAAGTACTCGGCCGCGTAATCCACGCCCATCGCACGCATCGCGCGAACCATCACAACGTTTTTCGACTGACCCAGCCCCTGGCGCAGACGAATCGGGCCATCGTAAGTAGGCGGTGAGTTTTTCGGACGCCAGTCCGCACCGGCACCTGCATCCCAGCGGGAAATAGGCACATCGTTAAGAATGGATGCCAGCGTTAACCCCCGATCCATCGCGGCCGTGTACAGGAACGGCTTAATGTTCGAGCCCACCTGGCGCAGTGCCTGAGTGGCGCGGTTGAACATGCTTTGGTTAAAGTCAAAACCGCCCACCAGTGCGCGCACGGCACCGTTGGTCGGATCTAATGAAACCAGTGCTGAGTTCACGTCCGGGACCTGGCCCAGCCACCATGTATCGCCAACCTGGCGTACCCAAATCTGCTGGCCTGGCTGCAGAACCTGAGTCAGGCTTTTAGGGGTTGGCCCTTGCACCGTGTCAGACTTAAAGGCACGCGCCCAGCGAACGCCAGCCATGGTCAGTGACACGTTGCTACCATCTTTCATCATGACGGTGGCTTCATCGCTCTGCGCATGGGTAACAACGGCCGGATGAAGGGGACCGTACAGAGGAAGATTTTTTAACGCTTTAACAATCTGCGCCTGTCCCCATGCAGGTTCACCGACTTTCCACAGCACGCTGGTCGGGCCACGGTAGCCATGACGCATATCATAAGCCATTACGTTGTTCTGCACGGCCTCCTGCGCAGACTGCTGCAGACGTCGTGTGACGGTGGTGTAAACCTTGTAGCCATCGGTGTAAGCATTATTACCATAGCGTTTTACCATCTCCTGGCGTGCCATCTCACTGAGATAAGGCGCAGAGAAGACGATTTTAGGGCCATGATAGGTGGCGACTAACGGTGTGTTACGCGCCTCATCGTACTGTTGCTGGGTAATGTAATGCTGATCCAGCATACGGGCCAGAACGACATTGCGACGTGCGACGGCGCGGCTGTGTGAATAAAGCGGGTTAAAGGTCGACGGGGCTTTAGGCAGACCGGCGATGGTCGCCATTTCGCTCAATGACAGCTCATTAACGGGCTTACCAAAATAAACCTGTGAGGCGGCACCCACACCGTAAGCCCGGTAGCCGAGGTAGATTTTGTTCAGGTAAAGCTCAAGAATCTCGTCTTTATTCAGCAACTGCTCTATGCGAATCGCCAGAAAGGCTTCCTTGATTTTTCGCATCAGGGAGCGTTCTGGGCTAAGGAAGAAGTTACGTGCCAGCTGCTGGGTTATCGTACTGGCCCCCTGCGAAGCATGGCCTGACACCAGCGCAACACTGGCAGCACGGAAAATCCCGATGGGATCTACACCGTGATGCTCATAGAAGCGGCTGTCTTCCGTTGCAATAAATGCTTTAACCATCTCAGGCGGAACCTGTTGCAGGCTAAGCGGTATACGGCGCATTTCACCGTACTGGGCGATAAGGTCGCCCTCAGCGCTGTAAACCTGCATTGGGGTTTGCAAACGCACATCTTTCAGCGTGTTAACGTCGGGTAACTGCGGCTCAATATATTTGTACAAACCATAAATCGAGCCAGCTCCCAGCAAGATGCAACACACTGCAAGGATTAATAAATACTTTACGAACTTCACCTGAGATTTCCCATCTGTTGTCGTTTGGGCAGTTTATAAGCAACCGCGCAGTAGTATAAAGGCAAGCCAGACGCTTTGATATGTCCATTTTTCCGGACGATAAGGAGATCGCGCGCATGGCTTTTCACACCTGGCAAATTGGGCTGGATATCCAGAACAGGCAGTGCTGTGCCCTTGCCATCCTGCGTCGCCGCCAGGGTTGGCAATTATGCCACTGGTGGCAGCAGCGGCTGGCGCAAGATACGTTAAGAAACGGCGTGCTGCAATCTTCCCCTGAATTGCTGTCAGTGTTAGACCGCTGGCGAAAGTGCTTACCCCAGCGCTACTCACTGCGTGTAGGGCTTCCTGCCCAGTTGGTACTGCAGCAGCCGCTTTCGCTTCCCGAACCGCCGTTAAAAGAACCGGCATTAAGCCGTTTTGTCCGGGCGGCTGCCCAACGTCTTTTTCCCGTTGATCCGCGCGAACTGGCGCTGGATTACCGTCTCGACCCCGCGCATGGGCAACTGTGTGTCACGGCCGCCCGGCTGGATGTGGTTAAACAGTGGCACGCTCCGCTGGCACAGGCAGGACTGAAACCCAGCGTATTTGAACTTGCCACCCAGGCGCTCAATATCGTTACTGAACAGGCGCAATTAACTGCGGGAAGTGTAGTGGTTTTACGACAGGATGCACGCTACCTGTGGAGTGACGGCATCAACGCCGCATCTTTTGCCGATGAGGGCGGGCTGGCGGCGCTGCATAAGCAGGCTTTTCCTCAGGCAAGCCGCGTTTTTTATTGTGATGCTGATAGCGTTTCATCCCCCGCCGGTACGGTTCCTTTTTCACCTTTTTCACCTTTGCAACTGTTGCGCTGTCCCTCGCCGCCTTTGCCTGACAACCCCGCTGCATTTGTACTGGCGACCGGCCTGGCGTTGCGACAAGAGGATCGCTAATGGTCGCGGTTAACCTTTTACCCTGGCGTCGCTGGCGCTGGCAACGCCAACGACGCCAGGGCCTTGTTGCGCTGGCCATAACGTTACTGATTTTAGTGTCAGCGGTCGCACTGCGGTTCTGGCAAGGGCATCAGGCGCTCACTCAGGTTGAACTTCAGCATATCCGGCTTACGCGTGCCCTTGAGACGCTTGTGCAGCGCGTGGAACAGCAAAAACTGCTGCTGCAACAGCTGGCCGAGGTACAGCAACGCCGCAGCTGGCTGCGTCAGCAGGCCAGGCAGTTTAGCGTCTGGCAACAGCTTTGGCTGGACTTGCCCGGCTTGCTGCCCGACGGGCTGTGGTTAACCCGATTGGAGAAGCGCAATACGGATTTGCTTCTGGAGGGCAAGGCGCAGCAGATGCAGGATATCCGCCATTTTCGCCAGCGTTTAACGGGCGTGGCGCTTTTTTCACAGATTAGACAGGGCAATGTGCAGCGCCAGTCAGAAGGGGATTACCACTTCACGTTGCGGATCAGGCTGAAGGAGGAGAACAGTGAGTAACGGGTTTCAGTTCTGGCTACAGTTAGCCGTGCCGCTTCGCTATGGCAGCCTGCTGGCGGCTGCTTCCGGCCTGTTCTTTGTTGCCTGGTGGACGGTGTTAGCGCCACAGCGGCAAGCGTTAGACGCTGCCATGCACCAGCTGGCACAACAGCAGCAACGCCTGCAACAGCAGCAGGTGCAACTGGCCCGGCATCCTGACATTGACGTGTTAGAGGCTGAGCTGGCGCAGGCGGCGACTAGGCAACCTGCAGCGCAACTGACGCTGGAGGCCATTATCGCAGAGCGAGGCGCACAACTGGAGGCGTGGCTTAGCGATGAACAGCCGCGGGCGCTGACGCTCCACCTGGAGTGGTCGCAGTTTCAGCCCCTTTTTACAGCGCTGTCCCAATCCGCGACGGCTTTCCCTGGCCGTTTTCAACTCACCGCACACCCGGCGCACCTGGTGGCGCAGCTCTGGCTGGACGCTGATGAAACCTTTTAGCGTCATGCTGCTCCTGCTCTGCTGCGGCATTGCGCAGGCGCGCGATCCGTTTCGTCCTCTTACCGGCGTGGCTTGTGTGGCAGAAGTTGAACCGCTCAGCGAATGGCGCTTACAGGGAATTATCGGCCGTGCGCCGAGGTTCCAGGGCTGGCTCCTGACCCCGCAGGGTAACGCCGTGAAAGTGCTCAGCGACCAACCCTTTCCCCTGCTTCCCTGGCAAACAGACCAGTTTACGTCGCGCACACTGAAGCTGTCGGTGCCCGGTAGCTGTTCGTCTCAATATTTCACCTTTCATCTCAAAGGAAGCCCGCATGATAAGGATATCGATTCTGACGTTTCTGCTGATCTGCCTGACGTCCGCCCGCGCCAGCCATGATGAGGGCTTGAGCCTGGCCTTTGACGATGCGCCCATTGAGCGGGTTTTACAGGCACTGGCCGATTATCAACAGATCAACCTGATGATTTCCCCCGAGGTTCAGGGGACGCTCTCACTGCGGCTGGATAACGTGCCCTGGCAGCAGGCGCTGTCGCTGGTCGCCCGCATGGCGCGGCTGACCTTGCTGGAAGAGGACAACGTTCTGCTGGTTTATCCAGAGCACTGGCAACAGCAGCGGCGCGAGGCGGAACAGGCGCAGCAAGCAGAGGTGTTGCAGCAACAGCCCCTACAACAGCGCAGGATAAGCCTGCACTATGCCAGTGCCAGTGAGGTCCATCGCAGCCTGCAGGGCGAACGTCAGTCGCTGATGACAGCAAGAGGAAGCGCCACGGTAGACAGCCGGACGAACAGCGTGCTGCTGCGCGACAGCGCGGCGGCCCTGAAAGAAACCGAGCGCTGGGTGCGCGCGCTTGATGTACCGCTGGAGCAGGTGGAACTGGCGGCACATATCGTCACCATCAGCGAAGATCACCTGCATGAGCTGGGCGTTAACTGGCGGCTGTACAATGCGGGCGACGTCGTTGACCGTGCGTTACGTCATCCTCTGCTTGATATCCCGTTAGGGCTGAATTCGCCCGCCGTCTCGGTTGGCGTCACACTGTCGCGAATTGGGGGTAAACTCCTGGATTTAGAACTCAGCGCCCTGGAGCAGGAGAATCAGGTCGAAATTATCGCCAGCCCACGCCTGTTTACCTCGCATCAACAAACCGCCACCATCAAACAGGGAACAGAAATCCCTTATGAAGTCTCCGCGGGCAACAGCGGGGCGACCAGTATCGAGTTTAAAGAGGCGGTGCTGGGCATGGAAGTGACGCCAACCGTTTTAGGCAATGGCCGCATTCAGCTAAAAATTCGTATCAGCCAGAACGTACCGGGGCGCGCGATTCAGACCGGTGATTCACAGGTCCTGTCTATCGATAAGCAGGAAATTGAAACCCAGGTGACGGTCAACGACGGGCAAACCCTGGCATTGGGCGGGATTTTCCATCAGCAGCGCACGCGCGGGCAGCGCCAGGTTCCACTGCTTGGTCATCTTCCCGCTGTGGGCAACCTGTTTCGACAGCAGTCCGAAGAACATAAGAAACGTGAGCTGGTTATTTTTATGACGCCGCGATTGGTCAGGGAAGCAGCGCTTACGGCACGATAAAACGGAAAATGTGCCCATAAAGTCCAACTGCGTTGACGCAGGGCTGGAATTAGCTTACAAGGTTTAGCGATTTTTAACACGTTGTAAGCGTCTGTGTTGGAAAAACCAGGCAAACAGATGAGAGAATTCCTCTGTAAGCAGTGATGTCACAACGCTGTACTGACGCATTACAGTTTCGCGAACGACGGGCCAATTCAGAAATGGATGTGCTGTTAGCAATATAATCGGTTGCCAAACAGCCTTGAGTGTTGAGATAATTTTTCGTCTGACTCTTGCTAACGCTCATGAGGTCTCAGTTCCTGTCCCGCCAGCAAAATGCTGAAAGCGGGGTATCATTAACGAATTCTTAGTAATACCGACAAAATGGCAGAGAAACGCAATATCTTTCTGGTTGGGCCGATGGGTGCCGGCAAAAGCACTATTGGCCGTCAGTTGGCTCAGCAACTCAATATGGAGTTCTTCGATTCCGATCAGGAAATTGAGCGACGCACCGGAGCGGATGTGGGCTGGGTTTTTGACGTTGAAGGCGAAGCTGGCTTCCGCGATCGTGAAGAAAAAATCATCAATGAACTGACCGAGAAGCAGGGCATCGTCCTGGCGACCGGTGGCGGCTCCGTAAAATCCCGGGAAACACGTAATCGTCTCTCCGCCCGCGGCGTCGTGGTTTATCTTGAAACCACTATTGAGAAACAACTGGCACGTACACAGCGTGATAAAAAACGCCCCTTACTGCAGGTAGAGTCGCCGCCACGTGAAGTGCTTGAAGCGCTGGCAGATGAACGCAACCCGCTTTATGAAGAGATCGCCGATGTTACCATCCGCACTGACGATCAAAGTGCAAAAGTGGTGGCGAATCAGATTATCAACATGTTGGAAAAAAGTTGATCCAACGTTTGAAGGCTCTTTGACAGGTATCGAGCACCATGGAGAAGATCACCGTTTCACTGGGGGAACGTAGTTACCCCATCACTATCGCCGCCGGACTGTTTAACGATCCGGCTTCTTTTTGGCCGTTAAAAGCGGGTGATAATGCCATGCTGGTGACTAACCAGACGCTGGCACCGCTCTACCTTGATAAGGTATCGGCTCTGCTGAAGGCGGCGGGGGTGAAAACGGATCAGGTGATTTTGCCCGACGGTGAGCAATTTAAAACGCTTGCCGTGATGGATCAGGTCTTTACTGCACTACTGCAAAAACCCCATGGTCGTGATACCACGCTGGTGGCGCTTGGCGGTGGTGTTATTGGCGATCTTACGGGTTTTGCGGCGGCAAGCTATCAGCGTGGCGTGCGTTTTATTCAGGTGCCGACAACGCTGCTGTCCCAGGTTGACTCCTCGGTTGGTGGCAAAACGGCCGTTAATCATCCTCTTGGCAAAAACATGATTGGCGCGTTTTATCAGCCCGCGTCTGTCGTGATCGACACCGAGTGTCTTCGCTCACTGCCGCCGCGTGAGCTGGCTTCCGGTCTGGCTGAGGTCATCAAGTACGGCATTATTCTGGACGGTGAATTCTTTCAGTGGCTTGAGCAGAATCTTGATCGTCTTCTGGCGCTGGATGAATCCGCACTGGCCTGGTGTATCCGCCGTTGCTGTGAGTTAAAGGCTGAGGTCGTCGCCGCAGATGAGCGCGAGCACGGCCAGCGCGCATTACTTAATCTTGGTCATACTTTTGGTCATGCTATTGAAGCCCATATGGGCTATGGCAACTGGTTACACGGTGAGGCGATTGCCGCTGGGATGGTGATGGCGGCGCGCACGGCGCAACGTCTGGGCCAGTTCAGCGCACAGGACTGCGATCGCGTCATTGCTTTACTGCAACGTGCCGGTTTACCGGTGAACGGGCCGGTAGAGATGCAGGCAGAAGACTATTTGCCGCATATGATGCGTGACAAAAAGGTTCTGGCTGGTGAATTGCGTCTGATACTGCCGCTGTCGATTGGACGTGCTGAAGTGCGCGGTGGCGTAGCTCATGATATGGTGATGGCTGCAATTAATGATTGCCAGAAATCTTGATATTAAGCAGGTAAGTGGTGACGCGGCGCGCGGGTGCGCAGTGCGGGATGCCGCTTTACGGAGGAGGCAGAATGGATGAGTTCAAACCGGATGATGAATTCAAACCGGATGATGAGTTAAAACCTGACGCCAGCGACCGCCGTCCCTCGCGCCCACGTAAATCGTCTTCTGCGACGAAAGCACCGGTATCGCGTCAGCATGTCATGATGGGCGTTGGTATTCTGGTGTTACTGCTGGTAGTGCTGGGAATTGGCTCTGCGCTGAATGGTTCTGACGACAGTAAGTCTTCTTCGGCCAATGGCAACAAGAGCACGCCTGCTACTGGCTCGACAGGTTCTGGCAGCGAAAAAAATATTGACCTGAGTGGCTCAACCGCCATGAGCGGTGGACAGAATGCCGCCGGGACGCCATCACCGTCTGCGACAACCCAGAATGCACCTGGCACGGCATCTTCTCCGGAGGCGACGAATGCGCCACGCGACATTTCCATGCCGCCAGTTGCGTCTACGCCGACGCAGGCCGCGCCTGTTGAAACCCCGGCGAATCAGCAGCGTGTTACTTTACCTGGCGATCTGAACACCGCCCTGACGAATCAACAGCAGCAGGTTGATGGCGCGGCTCAGGGGGCAGAAAACAGCAGCTCACTGCCTACGGCTCCCGCAACGGTCAGTGGCAAAGCCGGTTCCGCCGCCGCAGCCAATGCGCCCGCAGCAGGCCGTACCAACGCAGGCCAGGCCGCATTGACGCCACGCCATACGCGTGAGCAGCCGGCGAAAACCGCCGCTAAGCCGACGGCCAGTGAACATAAAACCCACACCACGCCAGCGCACACCGCAGTGAATAATGCGCCTGCTAAAGCCGCTGGCAACGGTGCAACGGCGAGTAAATCTCTGCCTGGCGGTAATTATACGCTGCAGCTGAGCGGTGCGTCGAAGGCAGAGAGCCTGAATGCCTGGGCGAAGAAACAAAATCTGAGCGCGTATCACGTGTATAAAACAACGCGTAACGGCCAGCCCTGGTATGTGCTGGTAAGTGGTGCATATGCAACACCGGCAGACGCGAAACGTGCCGTAGCTGCGTTGCCTGCTGAAGTGCGCGCACAGAATCCATGGGTGAAACCGGTTAGTCAGGTCAGGAAAGAAGCCAGCCAATAAATGATATGGGGCCGGCAGCTGCTGGTCCCGTTTTAAGCGCAGATCTGCTGTCGGTTCAACCACAGCCTCACAATAAGATGTAAATACCACGACAGCATGAAAAAAAATCGCGCTTTTTTAAAATGGGCGGGGGGAAAATTTCCCTTAGTCGAAGAGATCCACCGTTATTTGCCGCAAGGTGATTGCCTGATCGAACCCTTTGTCGGCGCTGGCTCAGTGTTTCTCAACTCCGATTTTGATCGCTATCACCTGGCCGACATCAACAACGATCTCATCAATCTCTACAACATCGTGAAAACGCGTACGGCGGATTTTATTCGCGATGCGCGTTTGCTGTTCACGCCTGAAGGCAATAACGAAGCCTGCTATTATCAGCTCCGTACTGAATTTAATCTCAGCAAAGACGCTTATCAGCGTGCGCTGTTATTCCTCTATCTCAATCGCCATTGTTACAACGGCCTGTGTCGTTACAATTTGCGCGGCGAGTTCAATGTGCCTTTTGGTCGCTACCGCAAACCTTACTTTCCGGAAGCCGAGCTGCTCTGGTTTGCTGAACGTGCGCAAAAAGCGACGTTTGTCTGCGAATCATACGATGTTACCCTGAACAATGCCCAGAAAGGCTCTGTGGTATATTGTGATCCGCCGTACGCGCCACTGTCCGCGACGGCTAACTTTACGGCTTACCATACGAATAGTTTCAGTATGAATGAGCAGCAACATCTGGCGCAACTGGCTGCGAAGCTGGCGTCGGAGAGTCAAATCCCGGTGCTGATTTCTAACCATGATACTGAACTGACGCGTTGCTGGTATCAGGATGCCGTGTTACATGTGGTCAAAGTCCGGCGTTCTATTAGCCGAAGCATAACCGGCCGCACCAAGGTCGACGAACTCCTGGCACTTTATCGCTAGTCTGTTTCGTCCGCGGCCAGGGTATTTCGCCAGCAGTGATGCTGGCGCACAACAGTGGAGAATCGGATGAAACAATATTTGCTGGCCCCTTCAATCCTTTCGGCAGACTTTGCCCGCCTGGGTGAAGACACTGCGAAAGCACTGGCGGCTGGAGGCGACGTGGTTCACTTCGACGTTATGGACAACCACTATGTTCCTAATCTGACGATGGGACCGATGGTACTGAAAGCACTGCGTGACTACGGTATTACGGCCCCGATCGATGTGCATTTAATGGTGAAGCCCGTGGACGCGTTAATTCCCGAGTTTGCCAAAGCCGGCGCTACCTATATCACCTTCCACCCGGAAGCCAGCGAGCATGTTGACCGTACGCTGCAGCTGATTAAAGAGCACGGTTGCAAGGCCGGTCTGGTGTTTAACCCCGCCACGCCGCTCAGCTACCTCGACTACGTGATGGATAAGCTGGATATCATTCTGCTGATGTCGGTGAATCCCGGTTTCGGTGGTCAGTCATTTATTCCGGGCACCCTGGATAAACTTCGTGAAGCGCGTAAACGTATCGATCAGAGCGGCTACAGCATTCGTCTGGAAGTGGATGGTGGTGTGAAGATTGATAACATTGGCCAAATCGCCGCCGCGGGTGCGGATATGTTTGTGGCCGGTTCAGCCATCTTTGGGCATCCGGACTATAAAAAAGTGATCGACGACATGCGGAACGAGCTGGAGAAAGCGAATGGCTCATTTCACTGATATTCACGCGCTGGCGTTCGACCTGGATGGCACGCTGGTCGACAGCGCGCCGGGCCTGGCTGATGCTATCGATCTGACGCTTGCGGACCTGCGTTTGCCTGCCGCTGGCGTCGGGCGCGTGTCCACCTGGATTGGTAACGGTGCGGATATCATGATGTCGCGCGCCCTGACCTGGGCACTGGGACGCGAGCCTCAGCAGGATGAGCAGCGCGATGCCCGGGTATTATTTGACAAACATTACGCCAATACGGTGGACGCCGGCAGTACGCTGTTTCCTCAGGTTAAAGAAACGCTGGCAAAACTTCAGGCGCTGAACATCCCGATGGCGATTGTCACCAATAAGCCCACGCCATTCGTTGCGCCTTTGCTGGCCTCCCTGGGGATTGATGGCGCGTTTTCACTGATTATTGGCGGTGACGACGTGGTGGTTAAAAAACCCCATCCTGCTGCTATTTTTCTGGTGCTGGGTAAATTTGGCCTGTTGCCTGACCAACTGCTGTTTGTTGGCGATTCGCGCAATGATATTCTGGCTGCGCAGTCGGCTGGTGTACCCAATATCGGTATGACTTTTGGCTATAACTATGGCGAACCTATTGCCACCAGCCAGCCCGATCTCGCCCTTGACTCTTTTGACGACCTTTTGCCCGCTATCGGGCGGTAATTTATCAGGACATAAGCATGAGCAAACCCATCGTTTTCAGCGGCGCACAGCCGTCCGGCGAACTGACCATTGGCAACTATATGGGTGCGCTGCGTCAGTGGGTGCAGATGCAGGACGATTTCCACTGCATTTACTGTATCGTCGACCTGCACGCGATCACCGTTCGCCAGGACCCGACAGCACTGCGTAAAGCCACCTTAGATACGCTGGCGCTGTACCTGGCCTGCGGTATTGATCCAAAGAAAAGCACTGTCTTCGTTCAGTCTCATGTGCCAGAGCACACGCAGCTGAGCTGGATTCTGAACTGCTACACCTATTTTGGTGAGCTGAACCGTATGACGCAGTTCAAAGACAAATCCTCGCGCTATGAAGAAAACATTAACGCAGGATTGTTCAGCTATCCGGTGCTGATGGCCGCAGATATTTTGCTTTATCAGACGACGCAGGTGCCGGTGGGTGAAGATCAGAAACAGCATCTTGAACTGAGTCGCGACATTGCCAGCCGGTTTAATGCCCTGTATGGCGATGTCTTTAAAGTGCCTGAGCCGTTCATTCCTAAATCTGGCGCACGCGTGATGTCCCTGCTGGAACCGACGAAAAAGATGTCTAAGTCGGACGATAACCGCAATAACGTTATCGGCCTGCTGGAAGATCCCAAATCCGTGGTCAAAAAAATCAAGCGTGCGATGACTGACTCTGAAGAGCCACCGGTCATTCGCTATGACGTTAAAGAGAAGGCGGGCGTGTCAAACCTGCTGGACATCCTGTCCGGCGTGACCGGCAAGCCGGTAGCGGAGCTGGAGCAGGAATTTGAAGGCAAAATGTACGGGCACCTGAAAGGCGCGGTCGCGGATGCGGTATCTGGCATGCTGACTGATCTGCAGGAACGTTATCATCGCTTCCGTAACGATGAAGCGTTGCTGGAGCAGGTGATGCGTGAGGGCGCACAAAAAGCCCGTGCTCAGGCGCAGGAAACCCTGAAAAAGGTGTATGCCGCCGTGGGTTTTGTTTCTCAGCCTTAGTCAGTGCTGGCATAACCTCAACGGCGAGCGAAAGCTCGCCGTTATTGTTTTAAAACCAACGTAATGTTTCGCGCAGGCTGACCACGCTGCCCACGATAATCAGACTGGGGCTGGTAACCTGTTGCGCTAAATCGCTGAGCGCTTGCAGCGTACCGGTGAGAACGCGTTGGTCTGTGCTGGTGCCTTTCTCCACCAGGGCTACGGGCATATCGGCGCGCATGCCGTGATGAATAAGCTGTTGCTGAATTTCTGCTGCCTGCGTGAGGCCCATATAAAACACCAACGTTTGCTGTTCTGCCGCCAGCGTCTGCCAGGCCAGTGAGCCCTGCTTTTGCAGATGGCCAGTGACCAGCCGTACGCTTTGCGCATGGTCGCGATGGGTGAGGGGAATACCGCTGTAGGCGGCACAGCCCGATGCTGCCGTAATGCCGGGCACCACGCTAAAGGGGATCTGATGCTGTGCCAGAATCTCCAGCTCTTCACCGCCCCGGCCAAAGATAAAGGGATCGCCACCTTTCAAACGTACGACCCGTTTACCGCGCTGGGCCTGCTGGAGCAACAGCTGGTTGATCTCATCCTGGGGCACGCAGTGGTGACCTGCACGTTTACCCACAAAGACACGTTCCGCATCACGACGCACGAGATCGAGAACGGCATCGGAAACCAGCCTGTCGTAAACGATCACATCCGCCTGCTGGATCTGCTGTAAACCTTTGAGCGTCAGTAACCCCGCATCGCCCGGGCCGGCACCGACCAGCACCACTTCACCTTGTGTTCGCCGATCCTCTGCGAACAGGGTTTCGGTTAGTTCATCTGCCCGTGTGTTGTCGCCATTCGCCAGGCTTTGCGCCAGCCTGTCGCTGCTAAAAAAACGTTCCCAGAAGTGGCGACGTTGCGCCATCGCGGTGAACTGCTTTTTCACCCTGCTGCGCAAGGTTCCGGCTCGCTGGGCCAGTTTTCCCAGGTGCTGCGGCAACATCGCCTCCAGTTTTTCACGCAGAAGCCTTGCCAGCACGGGCGCCCGACCGCCGGAGGACACGGCAATCATCAGCGGCGAGCGGTCAATAATGGAGGGCATGATGGCACTGGCCTGCTCGGGTGCATCGACCAGATTACAAAAGATTTGCTGTGTTTCAGCCACGTCGGCGACCTGTTGATTAACCCCCTCATCGTTGGTGGCCGCGACGACCAGCCAGCAGCCCGCCAGCCAGTCCGGGTGAAAATCACCGTGTATCAAGGTCAGCTCTCCCGCTTGCGCCCAGTGCTGAAAAGCAGAAGAAAAGGTCAGTGCGCCCACGCTGAGGCTGGCCCCGGCGGCCAGCAGCAGCCGGGCTTTACGCTCGGCGACGTCGCCGGCACCCACCAGCAGGCAGCGTTTGCCTTGCAGACGACAAAAAAGCGGGAAATAGTCCATAGCCAGTCCTGCTAAAAGCCCGTATTCACGGGCTGGCTTGAGAGGGATAAACGATGATAATCGTTTTGGGGAACAGGTGGCGCTAAATCCGCGCGGGCAGTGCCTTAACCTCAACCTGGCCTGCATTGACGCGGACCGGATACACCGGCACAGAGCGTGATGCATCCTCCATGCAGTATCCATCACGCAGGCGGAAACGCTGTTTTTTCAACGGGCTGGCGACCCACAGTTCGCCCTGATGTTCACCGATAATCCCGCGAGACAGAACGCTGGCGTCTGCAAAAGGGTCAAGGTTACTGAGAGCAAATACGCGATCATCAGCGCTGGGGCGGAAGACGGCAATCTGATGACCACTGACCCAGGCACAGACGCCGGTGGCAGGCAGGATCTGCGCTAACGGGCAGACGCGGGTCCATTCACTCATAGTGTGTTCTCCTCGATTAGCGTGACGGCGATACGCTCATCCGGGCGCGCCGGACGATGCTGAAGGCGTTCGGCAACGATCTGTACGTTGGGATCGCGCTGAGGTGTATTGATGAAATGGGCAAAACGCACCAGGCCTTGCGGGTCCTGTAGCGCCGTTTGCCACTCACATTCGGCGCTGGCGCGCAGAATGCTCAGATCCTGTTCGAGCTGCGGGTTAAGCCCTAAGCTGTCATCAACGATGACGCTGCGCAGGTAGTCGATACCACCTTCAAGGCTCTCCAGCCACAGTGAGGTCCGCTGTAACCGATCGGCGGTGCGGATATAAAACATCATAAAGCGGTCCAGATAAGCAATCAGCGTCGCGTCATCAAGGTCTGCCGCCAGCAGATCGCCATGACGGGGTTTTATGCCTCCATTACCGCACACATACAGGTTCCAGCCTTTTTCCGTCGCGATAATCCCAACATCTTTGCCCTGGGCTTCGGCGCATTCACGGGTGCAACCCGACACGCCGAATTTCATTTTATGCGGCGTGCGAATGCCTTTATAGCGGTTCTCCAGCATGATGCCGAAGCCAAGGCTGTCACCCACGCCATAGCGACACCAGCTGCTGCCTACACAGGTTTTTGCCATACGGAGCGCTTTGGCATAGGCCTGACCGGTTTCAAATCCGGCGGCGATTAACTGCGACCAGATGGCGGGTAAATCATCTTTTTGCGCACCAAACAGGCCAATACGCTGGGAGCCGGTGATTTTGGTGTAGAGATGATACTGCTGTGCGATGTCGCCAATGACCTTAAGTCCCTGTGGCGTTATCTCCCCGCCCGGTGAACGTGGAATGACAGAATAGGTGCCATCTTTCTGGATATTGCCCAGGAAGTTGTCGTTGCTGTCCTGCAGAGAGGCGTGCTCGGGTTTCAGAATGTACTCGTTCCAGCAGGACGCCAACAGCGAGCCAACAGTCGGTTTACAGATTTCACAGCCATAGCCATGGCCGTGCTTCGTCAGTAGCGCAGCAAAGGTTTTAATCCCTTCTACCTTAATCAGGTGATACAACGCCTGACGAGAGTAGGGGAAGTGCTCACATATATGATTACTCACTTCAATGCCCTGATGACTCAGCTCATTGTTCAGGACCTGGGTGATCAGGGGAATACAGCCGCCACAACCGGTGCCGGCTCGGGTTTCGGCCTTGAGCGCGGCGACAGTGTGACAACCGCCTTTCACGGCGTTAACGATATCGCCTTTACTGACATCAAAGCAGGAGCAGATTTGCGCACTGGCAGGCAGCGCGTCCACCCCAATCGAGGCTTTTTCACCGCTGCCTGCGGGTAAGATCAGCGTTTCCGGATCGGCGGGCAGCGGAATGGCATTCAGCACCAACTGCAGCAGATTACCGTAATCGGCGGTATCGCCCACTAACACCGCGCCCAGCAGCGTTTTGTGGTCCTGACTCACAATCAGTCGTTTGTAGATGGATTTCGCCTCGTCCAGCCAGACAATGCTGCGGGCACCCGGCGTGCTGGCGCGGGTGTCACCAATACCGCCCACGTCAACGCCCAGCAGTTTCAGTTTGGCACTCATGTCGGCACCGGCAAACGCATTAGTGCGGCCCAACAGTACATCGCTGGCCACCTGCGCCATTTTATAGCCCGGCGCCACCAGTCCATAGGCACGATTGTGCCAGGCGGCGCACTCGCCGATGGCGTAGATAGCCGGATCGCTTGTCTGGCACTGGTCGTTGATGGCGATACCGCCGCGCGTACCCAGCGTCAGACCACACTGTTTGGCCAGCTTATCCTGTGGGCGGATACCGGTGGAGAACACGATAAAGTCGACATCGAGATGGCTGCCATCAGCGAACAGCAATGTCTTGCCGCCGTTATCATGATGCACAATCTGCTGGGTATTTTTGCCGGTGTGAACCTGCACGCCCATCTGCTCGATCTTACGACGTAACAGCTCACCGCCCTGTTGGTCTACTTGCTCAGCCATTAACACGGGGGCGAATTCAATCACGTGGGTTTCGACGCCCAGATTTTTCAGCGCACCTGCCGCTTCAAGGCCAAGCAGGCCACCACCGATTACCGCACCGCGCTGGCTACGACGCGAGCAGGCTTCAATGGCATTCAGATCTTCAATCGTACGGTAGACAAAGCAACCACTGCCCTCTGCGCCCGCAACAGGCGGAATCCACGGGACGGAGCCGGTCGCAAAGACCAGCGTGTCATAATGCACGGCGCGCCCGGTGCTGGAGTGAACCCGCTTTTCATCACGGTTAATGGTCATGGCACGCTCGCCCAGCAGCAGATTGACATGATGTTTTTCGTAGTAGCCTTCCCGGACAAGGGAAAGTTTTTCAGCGGTATGGTGAGCGAAGTAAGCGGAGAGGTGAACGCGATCGTAGGCGACACGGGGTTCTTCACAAAAAACCGTTAAGGAAAACTGACCAGGCGCGGCTTTATCCATGAGTTCTTCGATGAAGCGGTGACCGACCATGCCGTTACCGATAATGACGACACTGTGATTGCTCATTTTTGCCTCAAATTTGCGATATCTGCGGCTACAATAGCGCGGCTTGTCTGGCGCTTATTGATGTACATCAATCGTAATGCGATATACCTCTTCAGGGTGAGTGTCACGATTCAGCGTCCTGCACGTGAAGTTCACAAAGTCATCTGGAGCAGGGCAGCGCTAACGTGTTAGCTTTAATCAGTAGCGCTTAACTCATCAGGAGCCAGGTATGACAACCGCACCACTTCGCTGGATCAATAATCTGCGTTTGCCCACGCGTGACGGCCTGTGGCAGATAGAAATTGATGAAGGAAAAATCGCCCGTATTTCGGCACAGCCTCAGCAGATAGCCGCCGACGGCGCAGCGCTGGATGCGGAAGGCGGCCTGGCACTCGCGCCCTTTATTGAACCCCATATTCACCTGGATACGACGCAAACTGCGGGAGAGCCTGCCTGGAATCAGTCTGGTACGCTGTTTGAGGGCATTGAACGCTGGGCAGAGCGCAAAGCCTTGCTGAGTCATGAAGATGTCAAACGGCGGGCGATGCAGACGCTGAAGTGGCAAATAGCCAACGGCATACAGTGTGTTCGCACCCATGTCGATGTGTCCGATCCCACCTTAACGGCACTCAAGGCGATGCTGGAACTTAAGGCCGAGATGGCACCCTGGATTACTCTTCAAATTGTGGCGTTTCCACAGGAAGGCATCCTGTCTTATCCCAATGGCGAAGCATTGCTTGAAGAGGCGCTTCGACTCGGTGCCGATGTCGTTGGGGCCATTCCCCATTTTGAGTTCACCCGGGAATACGGCGTGGAGTCCCTGCATAAAACCTTTGCATTGGCTAACCGTTACGACAGGCTGGTGGATGTGCACTGTGACGAAATTGACGATGAGCAGTCGCGCTTCGTCGAAACCGTGGCTGCGCTGGCACACCGCGACGGCATGGGCGCGCGGGTGACCGCGAGCCATACGACGGCGATGCACTCCTATAACGGGGCTTACACATCGCGTCTGTTTCGGCTACTGAAGCTCTCCGGCATTAACTTTGTCGCCAATCCGCTGGTCAATATTCATTTACAGGGCCGCTTCGACAGTTATCCCAAACGCCGTGGCATTACCCGCGTCAAAGAGCTGCTGGAGGCGGACATCAACGTCTGCTTTGGTCACGATGATGTGTTCGATCCCTGGTATCCGCTGGGTACGGGAAATATGCTCCAGGTGCTACATATGGGATTACACGTGTGTCAGTTGATGGGCTATGAACAAATCAATGCCGGGCTCGATCTGATCACCCACAACAGTGCCAGAACGATGAATCTTTCAGGATATGGCATTCAGCGCGGTCATGATGCCAGCTTGATTATTCTGCCAGCGGAGAATGGTTTCGACGCAGTAAGAAGGCAAGTGCCGGTGCGTTATTCGCTTCGTCGCGGAAACGTTATCGCCGCGACACAGCCTGCCAACAGCGCCATCTGTTTAGAACAGTGGGAAGACGTGACCTTTAAACGCTAAAACACGTGGGCGGCGCGGTAACGCCGCCCGACGGGATTAATGCGTGTTGTGACCGTGGGTACGGTGTTTAGTTACCAGACCTAACAGTACGCACATAATAAACACGACCGCGTACAGGCCATTTGCGGTTAACAGCGCGCTGTGAACGCCGCTGTTTTTCACAATTGGTGACGTGACAATAAAGGTCAGCATGGTGCCGACCGTGCCACAGGTCAGGATAAAGTTAACCAGCTTGGGTGAGGCGACTTTGGTTTGCAGCGAGCCCAGGGTAATAATCGTGGTGTAAATCGCACTAGAGCTAAAGCCCAGCGTTAAGATGATCCACCTCAGCATGCCCGCGTCGTGACTGCTCACGAACCAGTACATCAACACCGTCGCCAGGCCAGCCAGAACCATCAGAATACGTTGCAGATCGAAGAAGCGCAGCAGGAAGCTGAACGCCCACATGCCCACCATATAGGCAGTCCAGAAACTTCCCACCAGTTGGCCGGCATCGTCGATGTTCATGCCCATGACCTTCGTCGCGTACTCTGGCACCCAGGAAATAAAGCCTAACTGACCCAGGATGTAGCATAGCGCCGCGATAGCCAGCAGCAGCACGCCAACGCCCCATTTTTCTTTCTCGACGGTCGGGCTGTTCTCTGGCTTACGCAGCACGGGAAACTCAACAAACAGCGTCATGATGAAAATGCCGACGTAAATCACACCAATGCAGACGTAAACCCAGTACCACGGCAGATGGCGCGCCAGCAGAATACCGGCAAGCACAGGGAAAATGGTGCCTGCCATGCTGAAGAACGAATCCGTGAACAGCAGGCGTGAACCGCGCTGACGGCCTTCATACATGTGGGTAATCAGGAATGTCCCAATCGACATGGTAATGCCGCTGACCACGCCAAGTACGAACATGCACAGTGAAAATACCGACAGATCACGGCTGGTCATTAAGCCGATAACGGCTAATACCATGAGTACAAAGCCAAAAATCAGTTGCCGTTTGAGCGGTACAATCACCATCAACCAGGCATTAAGGAAAACCGCAGCCAGAATGCCGCTGTTCAGGAAGGTGAAGGTGTTACCCATACTGTCGATAGGAATCTGGAAATCTTTCGCAATATCGCCCATTACCATGCCGGTGACAATCACCAGTGCGCCGGTAAGCGCGTACGAGAGAAAGCTAATCCAGGTAAGGCCGATACGATTACGATTTGTCATGTTCTGAACCTGTTGAGAAGCCGGAGGGCCTGAAGCGTCAGAAATTGTAAACGTAACCGTGATCTTAATAAACTAACAGTGAAAACAGATGTCATTCATTTCATCAATACTGTGATTTTAGTCACGAAGCGGAAGCCGCTTTATTCCAGCTATAGTGCGCATTGTTAGCGTAAATATAGGTAAAACGCTGGCTCTTGTATTACATGCTCTTTACAATCAATATCGTTTTTGAGCTAGCTCTCCAAAGTAAGGAATTACTCATGTTTAAACGTACTTTGACAGCGGCAGTTGCCCTGTTAGCGCTCTCTTCTGTTTCCGTCTCAGCTTTAGCGGCTAAAGGTGATACGCATGTCCTGCTTAACACCTCTGCCGGCAATATCGAACTCGAACTGAATAATCAAAAAGCGCCGGTTTCCGTTAAAAACTTCGTGGACTATGTGAACAACGGCTTTTACAACAACACGATTTTTCATCGCGTGATTCCTGGCTTTATGATCCAGGGTGGTGGCTTCACCAGTGAAATGCAGCAAAAGCAGACCAACGCGCCGATCAAAAACGAAGCGGATAACGGCTTACGCAATCTGCGTGGCACTATCTCTATGGCGCGTACCGCCGATAAAGACAGCGCAACCAGCCAGTTCTTCCTGAACGTTACTGACAACGCTTTCCTGGATCATGGTCAACGCGATTTCGGTTATGCCGTGTTTGGTAAGATTGTAAAAGGCCAGGACGTCGTGGACAAAATCTCTCAGGTGCCGACTAAAGACGTGGGCCCCTATCAGAATGTCCCCATCAAGCCCGTGGTCATTCTGTCGGCTAAAGTTTTACCCTAATTCGGTGTAATGCCATCTCGTCTCCGGCAAAGGGGAAATTTGCTCTTATACTTAGGGCAAACCTGAGCAGGAGGCGGTATGGCAAACACACTCACAGATAAACAAAAAGCAGTGCTCTGGCAACAGCGGCGACATGCCAGCTATCGGGCAAGTTGCCGACTCGAAGGCTTTACCCTGACAGAACCAGAAATCAAGGGTGAAGATGCAGAAGAGCGCCTGGCCTCACTGAGGAGGCAATATGGCTGCTAATACTGCCGTTACTCAGGACCCCTACCTGTGGCAAAACGACACTGTGTTGAAAAACCGTCTCGGTATTCACGATGCGGCACAGCTGCGTAAAGCCGAGTTAAGCTTCAGTGCCGCACGACTCGCCACGCTTGAACTGGGCCCGCGCAACGCCGGATTACCCTATCTTTGCCATATCCACCGTACGTTGTTTCAGGACGTTTACAGCTGGGCTGGCGAACTGCGTACGCTCGACATCTGGCGCGACGAAACCCCTTTCTGCCATTTCGAGTACATCGAAAAAGAGGGGAATGCGCTGCTGGCAGCACTGGAAGACGAGAAGGGCCTGGCCGATCTCCCTCTGGCTGATTTCGCGAAGCGGATTGCCTGGTACTACTGTGAAATCAATATGCTGCATCCCTTCCGCGAAGGTAACGGCAGGGCGCAGCGTGTTTTCTTCGAGCAGTTGGCTCTGCATGCCGGCTACCTGCTTGCATGGGACAGTCTGAGCGCGGAAGCATGGGTTGCGGCAAATCAGGCCGGGGCGTCCGGTGATGTGCAACTGCTTGAAAAGGCTTTCGCCAGCATCGTCAGTGAAGCCAAAGCTGTCTGAACCGTTGCAGCATAAGGGAGACGCCAGCAGTGTGCCTCCCTGTGCGACATGGGCTTTCCTGCTTCCCCGCATCACACTCACCATGAACAGCATGGTAAGATGCCGCTCTGGACATCACTCTGGATGCCGAGCGATGCGCGCATCCTTCCGGTCTGCCTGAAACCATAACCATGCTGCTGCTTATTGATAACTACGACTCGTTTACCTGGAACCTCTACCAGTATTTTTGCCAACTGGGAGCCAACGTACGGGTAGTGAGAAATGATGCCATCACTCTTGATGAGATGCGCGCCCTGCCGCTGAGCCATTTGGTGATCTCGCCCGGCCCCTGTACGCCCGATCAGAGCGGTATTTCGTTGCAGGCCATTCGCCACTTCGCCGGTCGTCTTCCGGTGTTAGGTGTTTGCCTGGGTCATCAGGCCATCGCTCAGGTTTTCGGTGCGCAGATCGTGCGTGCCCGCAACGTGATGCATGGTAAAACCTCGGCGATACAGCACAATGGTGGTGGTGTGTTCCGTGGCCTTAATCAGCCATTGACCGTGACGCGCTACCACTCTCTTATCGTTAAAGCGGATACGCTGCCTGATGAATTTGATGTCACGGCCTGGAGCCTGCGCGACGGTCAGCCGGATGAGATTATGGGGATTCGCCATAAAACCCTGGCGCTGGAAGGCGTGCAGTTTCACCCCGAGAGCATCCTCAGTGAGCAGGGGCACCTGCTGTTAGCTAATTTCCTGAATCAATGAAGTTGTGTTTGCCTTTAAGTGATTTTTTATGCATATTTCATGATTATTATTTCATCTTGACTCAACGAACCAGTTAACGAGGTTGTCAATGGCAGCGGAAAATATGGCGGTAACGCGGGAGACGTTCGATCAGGTTATTTTGCCTGTTTATGCACCTGCACAGTTTGTACCGGTGAAAGGCAAAGGGAGCCGAGTCTGGGATCAGCAGGGCAAAGAGTATATCGACTTCTCTGGCGGGATTGCCGTCACCGCACTGGGCCATTGTCACCCGGCGCTGGTTGAAACCCTGAAGAAACAGGGTGAAACCTTGTGGCATACCAGCAATGTGTTCACCAATGAACCCGCGCTGCGGCTGGCCAGTAAACTCATCAACGCCACGTTTGCGGAGCGCGTCTTTTTTGCTAATTCCGGTGCGGAAGCCAATGAAGCCGCCTTTAAGCTGGCTCGTTATTATGCCTGCAAACGTCACAGCCCGTTTAAAAGTAAAATTATTGCCTTTCATAATGCCTTCCACGGCCGGACGCTGTTCACCGTTACGGTGGGCGGACAGCCAAAGTATTCCGATGGTTTTGGTCCGAAACCCGCCGATATCGTTCACGTGCCTTTCAACGACCTGGATGCGGTAAAAGCCGTCATTGACGATCATACCTGCGCGATTGTGGTGGAGCCGATTCAGGGCGAGGGCGGTGTGATGCCGGCCACGCCAGCGTTTCTGCAGGGCTTACGTGAACTGTGCGACAAACACCAGGCGCTGCTGGTACTGGATGAAGTACAAAGCGGCATGGGACGCAGCGGTAAATTGTTTGCCTATGAGCACTATGGCGTGACGCCAGACATTCTGACCTCGGCGAAGGCGCTGGGCGGTGGTTTTCCGGTCAGTGCGATGCTGACCACGAATGAGGTGGCCTCAACCATGGCACCTGGCGTTCATGGCACCACCTATGGCGGAAACCCGCTGGCCTGTGCGATTGCAGAAACCGCGCTGGATATCATCAATACACCAGAGGTATTGAATGGCGTGGAAATCCGTCGTCAGCAGTTTGTTGAGGCCCTTAAGGCGATTGATGCGCGTCACGATCTGTTCAGCGATATCCGGGGTAAAGGTTTACTGATTGGTGCAGCCCTGAAACCGCAGCATGCGGGCAAGGCGCGCGATATCCTGAATGCGTCAGCCGCAGAAGGCGTGATGGTGCTGGTGGCCGGGACCGATGTGATGCGCTTTGCGCCATCGCTGATTATCGAGCCTGCCGATATAGAAGAGGGCATGACGCGCTTTGCCAACGCGGTAGAGAAGGTGCTGTCGGCCTGAGTTATTTCCGGCGCAGACTGCGCATCAGCCAGCGGCCATGATGAGGCCGCTGGTTCCAGGCCAAAGATGAGATCGTGTGCATCACTTTCAGATGATCAAGAATGCGCCGGACGTGCTGCTCCAGCACCGTGACGGGCCCCTCGTTAATATCTTCAACGCCCTGCAGCAGATCCGTCTGCGAACTTTCCCCATCATATTCCAGTCGTTGCTGGCAACGTTGCAGTGCAATCTCGCACCATTGCAGATAGTGCTCAGCCAGCGTGGGCGGCAGCATGGTGTGTTCGCGCGCCAGAATCGTCATGGCATTGATGTGTTCAACAATAAACTGGCAGTGCGTGACCCATAAGCGCATATCCTGCAGGTAGCGTGAGTTAAATCCCGGCTCCTGCATCGCCTGATTCAGGGAATTAAACACCGCGTTATGGGCCTGGTTGACCTTAATCCGCTGGTAAGCCAGCTTATCTGGAGACTGCTCCGGGCCGAGTAACATCCGCAGCGCGTCCTGACAGGCCTCCAGTGCATCATGCGCATTCTGACGCAACAGCGCGCTCTGCCACTGCGGCCACAGCCATAACATGCCACCAAAGGCGATCAGGCAACCCATCAGCGTATCCAGCAGGCGGGGCAATAAAAACTGTGCCCCGTTAAGGGAAAGCAGTTGCAGCGTATAAACGGCCGTGACCGTAAATCCTACCATCGACCAGCCGTAAAACTGTCGGGTAAAGCGATAGCTGATAAAGGTAATGGCCAGCATGATGCTCAACACCAGCGGCTCTGGCACATCCAGGCGCAGCGAGGCTGCCGCAATGACCAACCCGGCAAAGGTGCCCAGGGCCCGGTGCTGGATACGAACCCGGGTTGCACTGTAGTTGCTCTGGCTGACAAACATGATTGTCATCAAAATCCAGTAGGGCTTTGGAATGGAGAAAAACACCGCCAGGGCGCTGCCCAGCATCAGCATGACGGCAAAACGACCGGCGGTGCGCAGCGCGGAAGAACGCAGCGACAGATAGCTTCGCAGCGCGGGCAGCAGCGGCAAACGACGCTGGCGATCGGCCATCAGGTCACGTTGATAAAGCGGCTTTTGGGTACGAAGTACCCGGGCGATGCGGCTGAAATGATAGAGGCAGAAGTTACCCACCGGATTGTCCGGATGCTGGCGGGCGATTTTTTCCAGCGCACCCAGCTGCTTGTCCATATCAAAACGGCTGGAGAGTTGGTGATACAGAATATCGTCGGCCAGCTCGCGCAGTCGGGCTGAAATCGTCCTGGCATTCCAGCGGATAACGGCTTCCGCATGGCTTTGTTCCACCAGCTTCTGGACTTCTTCCGGCTGATGCAGGCTGACGGAGATATGTTCCTGTAAATCCAGCGCCACCTGAAATGCCCGGGTCAGACGTTTATGGCTGTGATCGCGGCTTGCGGACAACATATGCATCTGTTGGTAGCAGGTGTTAATCAGGTCGACTGCTTTTTGCTGACGCACCAGCAGGGGCGGCAGGGCTTTTTCAGGATCGGTAAGCTGCGTCAGCAAGCTGTACTTTGCGTCACAGTAATTTGCCAGCTCACGGTAGATTAAACTCAGGCTTTCGCGCATCGGCTGCTCTTTCCACAGCCAGAACCAAAACCAGTTGAATAATCCGTACCAGAGCGTACCGCCGATATAGAGCAGCGGAGGCACGTAAATGGGCATACGGCCAATCAGGCTGATGGTAAAAATCGCGGCAATGAGCGTACCGGGTAGCAGTCGGGCGTGCAGCGGGCTGATTTCACCGGTGACGCCAAGGAGTAACGGCATCGCAAACAGAATCAACGGCAGAGGGACGTCTTTGAGCAGTAGCCACTGCATCAGCAAACTGCCAAAGGCAAACAGGCTGCCGCCAATAATCAGGCGCTTAAAGAAACGTTTGTGCGGTGTATCCAGGCCAGCAATATTGCAGCAGGCGGGAACTAATGAGAACAGCAACCCTTTTTGCAGATCGCCAAACAGCCAGCCGAGCGCGACCGGAAGGCACAACACCAGAGTCTGGCGCAGCGCATAGTTAACTTCGGGGTGATAAATTATTCTTCGCCACATGGGCTCAACACAAGATATTCACGGCATAATGTTGCCATCACGCCGTGAATAATAAGGCTTAGCGGGTGCCGTAAACAACGATGGTTTTGCCGTGTGCGGAGATCAGATTCTGATCTTCCAGCATCTTCAAGATACGGCCCACGGTTTCACGTGAACAACCAACGATTTGGCCAATTTCCTGACGAGTAATTTTAATTTGCATGCCGTCAGGATGCGTCATGGCGTCAGGCTGTTTAGCCAGGTTAAGCAACGTCTGTGCAATGCGTCCGGTGACATCCAGGAACGCGAGATTTCCCACTTTTTCTGACGTCACCTGGAGACGGCGCGCCATCTGTGAAGAAAGACGCATCAGAATATCCGGGTTAACCTGGATGAGCTGACGGAATTTCTTGTAGGAAATTTCTGCTACTTCGCACGCCGTTTTCGCACGTACCCAGGCGCTGCGTTCCTGACCTTCTTCAAACAGGCCAAGCTCACCAATAAAATCGCCTTGATTCAGGTAAGAAAGAATCATCTCCTTGCCTTCTTCATCCTTAATCAGTACCGCGACGGAACCTTTCACGATGTAGTAAAGCGTTTCGGCTTTTTCACCTTGATGAATCAGCGTACTTTTGGATGGATACTTGTGAATATGGCAATGGGACAGGAACCATTCAAGTGTAGGGTCTGTTTGCGGTTTGCCGAGAACCATTCGCTATTATCCTCTATTGTAATCGTGCCCAAAATACAGGGCTCTGTTTCCCTGCCAGGCGATGAAAGCGTTAAGCGTGTTTCCATTCAGGAAATTATTCGGGCTGCATTCGGCGCAGTGCGCATAATTCTTCCCGGCTTCATCTTCGGATGACGAAAAAATATTTTCAGCACTGTTTGTAGCACAGCTTTCGCCGACTGTCTTGTGTTGTCTCGCTTCAGCAATGAGGCTGATTTCTCTGGATTGCTGTTTACCAGGCAAAAGCGTACTCTGGCGCAAAAACAGGGTATTCTGGGGGCGAAATTATGCAGGCAAGAGTCAAATGGGTTGAAGGGTTAACATTCCTCGGCGAATCATCATCCGGCCATCAGGTCTTAATGGATGGTAATTCCGGTGATAAAGCGCCCAGTCCTATGGAAATGGTGCTGATGGCGGCCGGTGGTTGCAGCGCAATCGATGTGGTTTCAATTTTGCAAAAAGGCCGCAACGATGTGGCTGATTGCGAAGTAAAACTCGAATCAGAGCGTCGGGAAGAAGCCCCTCGCATCTTTACCCGTATCAACCTGCATTTTATCGTGAGTGGAAAAGCACTTTCAGATAAAGCCGTGGCGCGTGCGGTCGACCTGTCGGCGGAAAAATATTGCTCGGTTGCCATTATGTTAGGCAAAGGGGTCGCGATCACCCACAGCTACGAGGTTATCGAGCTGTGATCTCTCAGAGGCCCGCGCGGCCTCTGATTTTATTCAATGCGTTTGCCTTCCATAAGCCGTTTCACCAACGGCGCCATAATCAACTCCATCGCCAGCCCCATTTTTCCGCCCGGTACCACCAGCGTATTGATATTGGAAATGAACGATCCCTGCAGCATGGCCAGCAGATAAGGGAAATCAATATCTTCCAGACACTGAAAGTGAATGACGACAAAACTCTCATCCAGCGAAGGAATGGTGCGGGCCGCAAACGGGTTGGAGGTATCCACGGTAGGGACGCGCTGAAAGTTGATATGGGTGCGTGAGAATTGTGGCGTTATGAAGTTGATGTAATCTTCCATCGAGCGCACAACCGAATCCATGACGGCCTCACGGGAATGACCGCGTTCACCGGTATCGCGGACCAGCTTCTGAATCCACTCCAGGTTGACAATCGGCACCACGCCGACCAGTAAATCCACCTTTTCAGCGACGTTATGCTGAGCCGTCATCACCCCGCCGTGCAGTCCTTCATAAAAAAGCACGTCCGTATCCGGGGGCAGCGGCTGCCACGGCGTAAAGGTGCCCGGCACCTGATTCCAGGGCACGGCTTCGTCGTAGGTGTGCAGGTATTTCCGTGACTGGCCTTTGCCGTGCTCACCGTATTCAATAAAGGTTTGTTCCAGCAGGCCAAAGTCGTTCGCTTCCGGGCCAAAATAGCTGATGTGGCGACCCAGATCGCGTGCTTTACGAATCGCCATATCCATTTCTGGCCGGGTAAAACGGTGAAAGCTGTCACCTTCCAGCTCGGCCGCGTGCAAATTGAGTTGCTGAAAAATTTTACGGAATGCCAGGCTGGTGGTGGTGGTTCCCGCGCCACTGGAACCCGTTACCGCAATGATCGGATGGCGTGCAGACATAGTAAAACTCCCTGTGAAGTCGGGCGATGAGCATTGTTAGCACGATTTTTCATTCTGTGCATCAGCCGCGAAACTCGCTTTTGCGCATGATGTTTACCGATTCGTGAAGCTCAGACCAGACCAGAACCACCTCACCTTGCTGCAGCTGACGTCGCACATCGGCGACTTTTTCCGTCAGGCTGAGTTCCTGTTCACCGTAGTCGGTGCCTTCGCGCAGGACAAAGGCTTCAATTAAATTTTCGAGGGTTTCGGGGGAAACCTGTTGCCAGGGAATCATCACAGGGTTAGCTATCCAGGTAAGGGGAAATCCACTGTGGCACGCGCTGTTCCAGCCACAACTGAGGCTGACGCAAGGTGCCACCAACAAAGCCAACATGACCGCCATGGCGCGTCAGCTGATAGGTAATAGTGGCAGATAATTGGTCATTCTGCGGGATCACCTCATCACTCATAAACGGGTCGTCTTTCGCATGGATGATCAGCAACGGCTTTGCCACCGAGCGAAGCAGCGGCATGGCGCTGGCGCGGCGATAATAATCTGTGGCATCGGCAAAGCCATGTGCGCGGGCGGTGATCGCGTCGTCGAAGTCTCGCAGGCGGCGCAGCGCGCTGAGCTGTTTAAGATCTATGGGTAAAGTGTCAGGCCATGCGTGTAGTTTGCGTTGGGCATTTTTTTTAAGCTGGCTCAGCAGGTAACGCTGATAAACCTGGGAAAATCCACGTTCCAGTCGGGCGCTGCAGGGCTCAAGCAGCAGCGGCGCAGAAACAATAACGCCGGCATCAATGACGGCATCATTGCCCTGTTGCCCCAGCAGGCAACCCAGCATGTTCCCGCCCAGTGAGAACCCCACCGCGGCGGTCGGAACGCGGCCCCAGCGCGTCGTCAGCCAGTTCAGGAAAAAGCGTGCATCCTCGGTTTCTCCTGAGTGATAAATCCGGTTCAGACGATTCGGCTCGCCGCTGCAGCCGCGAAAATGCATCACTACGGCCAGCCAGCCACGTTGCTTGCAAACCTGCATCAGGCCGTGGATATAAGGACTGTGGAAACTGCCTTCCAGACCATGAAACAACACTACGCGCGGTTTATGCTGTGCAAACTGCGGATCTTCACTCCAGGCCAGGTCGACAAAATCACCATCGGGTAAATCAAGCCGTTGCCAGTGAGGCGTGACTCTTATCGTGCGGCGGATGAGGCGCGGCAGCAGGGTTTGCAGATGAGGATTCGCCAGGCCGCGCACAGGGATAAACGCCGCGCCATCCGGGCCCGAAAATTTCATGTTGTAAAGGCTTGTCTGTTCCATATCACACTGTTAGCTTCGATAAGTTTTTACATAATGGAGGGAGAACCCGGTTAAATGGAACTCAGTCTTTTTTTATCACTGTTAGGGTTTCTCTGGGTCGCGGCGATAACACCCGGACCTAATAATATGTTACTCACCGCCTCAGGTGCCAACTTTGGTTTTATTCGCACCATTCCGTTGATGGTTGGCATCATGATTGGTATGCAGCTGATGCTCCTCATGGTGGCGTTTGGCGTAGGAGGATTGATTCTGCTCTATCCCTCATTGCACTTGATTCTGAAAGTGGCCGGTAGCCTCTATTTGCTGTGGCTGGCATGGAAAATCGCCACTGCGGCCTATGAAAAGCTCGAGACCGATGCGGTGCCGGTCGCGCCCATGCCTTTCTGGCAGGGAGGATTGTTGCAGCTGATCAATCCCAAAGCCTGGTTAATGGCCCTGGGGGCGATAGCGAGCTTTAGCCTGGCCGGTGCCGGTTATCATCACTCTGTACTGTTAATCAGCGGGGGGATGTTTATGGTCAATCTGGTGGCGGGCATTATCTGGATGGGCTTTGGCGCCATGATCGGCCGCATTTTACGCAGTCCGCGCGCGTGGAAAATATTTAACCTCAGCATGGGACTGTTAACGGCGGCGTGCGTACTGCTGATCTGGCACTGATCCTAACTGGACGCACGCTCCAGGCGTTTCCAGGGTAACACTTCCCTGACAACTGGCGCGTGCGGCTGGCGAATTTTCTTCAGGAGCAACTGTACGCTGCGTGCACCCAACTGATACATCGGTTGCTCTATGGTGGTCAACGGCGGATTCAGGCTACTGGTAAACGGGATACCGTCAAAACCGACCACAGCGAGATCGTCCGGTACGCGCAAGCCAGCTTCCAGCGCCGCATGGACCACGCCAACTGCCAGCACATCGGAAACGGCAAAGACAGCGTCCGGTCGTTCTGGCAGGCGCAACATCTCCTGTAACGCCCGGCTGCCTTCCTCACAGGAAATGCCTTCGGTATACACCACCTCTGCCCAGCCTAAATCCGACTGTTCGATGGCCTGGCGATAGCCCTGCTCACGATACTGGGAATACAGATAACGCATGTCGCCATTCACCAGCGCGATGCGCTTGCGGCCCCTGGCGGCAAGGTAATGTATGGTGTCACGGGCGGCTTCAAGATGATCAATGGAGACCGAGGAGGCCGCAATCTGTGGATCAAACTCACAGCACTGAATCCAGGGCGAATCGCCGATGATATCAATAAGGCTTTGCAGGCCGGCCGCCGCGTCCATCGTAATGACGCCATCAACCACTTTGCCTGTTAACAGCGTCAGGTAAGCGGCCTCACGTTTAAACTGTGAGGCAGAATTACACAGCAGGATGTGGTAACCGTGCATTTCTGCTTCCGCTTCAATGCCTTGCACCACCCGGGCGCAAAAGGGATTGGTGATATCTGAAATCAGTACCAGCAACATATGGCTTTGCGAGGTACGCAGTTGACGGGCTAACAGGTTGGGTTGATAGCCGCTTGTGGAAATGGCATCCAGCACTTTCTGACGCGTATCCGCCTTCACACCTGGGTGAGCGTTAAGCACGCGGGATACCGTGGCCTTAGACACGCCAGCTAACAGGGCAACTTTGTCGATCGACATCGAACTCGCAGACCTCACCAGGGAGCAAATAATAGCGCATATCAATAGCACAACCTGCATGTGAGCGCCTGACAAATTTATGGCTTTTTGTCTGAATTTTAATTTGCATATAACGGCAATCTATTGCAGATGATGATCTAAGAATTTCTTTCTATTAGGGATAACTTTTAATTCCTTTGTGAAATTAATCTCGCCAGCAACACTGCCCACATCATAAAAGTGATGGGAAAAAATCATGTTGAAAGGGCGATTAACGATTCTGGCTTCTGTGCTGTCACTGCTGGCCTTTCAGGCCTGCGCGGTCAATGTGACGGTGGCTTATCAAACCTCGGCGGAACCGGCCAAAGTGGCGCAGGCAGATAACACCTTTGCCAAAGAGAGCGGTGCGACGGTTGCGTGGCGCAAATTCGACAGCGGCGCGGGCGTACTGCGGGCACTGGCCTCGGGTGATGTCCAGATCGGCAATATTGGGTCCAGTCCGTTAGCCGTGGCGGCGACGCAACAGCTGCCTGTCGAAGCTTTCTTACTGGCTTCACAGTTGGGGAATTCAGAGGCGCTGGTGGTCAAAAAAAACCTCGCCAGTCCTCAGGACCTGATAGGTAAACGCATCGCCGTCCCGTTCATTTCCACCACGCACTACAGCTTGCTCTCTGCCTTAAAACACTGGGGCATCAAGCCTTCCCAGGTTCAACTGGTGAATCTACAGCCGCCCGCCATTGTGGCAGCCTGGCAACGCGGCGACATTGACGGTGCGTACGTTTGGGCGCCCGCAGTGAATGCGCTGGAAAAGGACGGCCACGTCTTAACGGACTCTTCACAGGTTGGCCGCTGGGGATCGCCCACGCTGGATGTCTGGGTCGTGCGCAAAGACTTCGCTCAGCAACATCCTGATATCGTTACCGCCTTTGCCCGCAGCACCCTTGAGGCGCAGAAAGCCTATCTCGACAATCCCGAGCAGTGGCTTAAACAGCCCGACAATCTGCGCAAACTCGCGCGTTTAAGCGGCGTGCCAGAACAGCAGGTTCCGGCGCTGGTTAAGGGCAATACCTACCTCACCGCCGCGCAACAGGTTACGCAGTTGGAACAGCCTGTTAATCAAGCCATTGTGGATACGGCGCAGTTTTTGAAAGCGCAGGGCAAAGTGCCGCAGGCAGGCAATGATTACAGCAGTTATGTGACCAGCCGTTTTGTTGCGCCCCTGGTTAAACCCTGAGGAGAACAGCATGTTACGTATCGCTCACCTGAACGCGAGTTATGCCGGTCAGCCTGTGTTACAGGACATCACGCTGCAGCTTGATAAAAAAGCGCTGATGGTGGTTCTGGGGCCGTCAGGCTGTGGCAAAACCACCTTACTTAACCTGATTGCCGGGTTTTTACCGGTCGAATCCGGCGCGATTTCCCTGGACGAAAAGCCTGTTCTCGGGCCGGGCGCAGAGCGTGGCGTGGTGTTTCAGAGTGAAGGCCTGCTGCCGTGGCGTAACGTACTGGATAATGTGGCTTTCGGTTTACAGCTCGCCGGCATGGCGCGCCAGCCGCGTGAGGTGATTGCACGGCGCTTTATCAAAAGCGTTGGGCTGGAAGGCGCGGAAAAACGGCAGATCTGGCAGCTATCCGGTGGTCAGCGTCAGCGCGTTGGTATCGCCCGGGCGCTGGCGGCCGATCCACAGTTATTGCTGCTGGATGAGCCTTTCGGCGCGCTTGACGCGTTCACCCGCGAGCAAATGCAAACGCTGCTATTAACCCTGTGGCGTAACAGTGGTAAGCAGATTCTGCTTATCACCCATGACATTGAAGAAGCCATCTTTTTGGCCAGCGAGCTGGTGCTGCTCTCTCCGTCGCCGGGCCGGGTACAGGAAAAACTGACGCTTAATTTCGGTCAGCGTTTTGTGGAGGGCGAATCCTGCCGCAGCATCAAATCCGATCCTGATTTTATTGCTCAGCGGGAATATGTACTGAGTCGGGTATTTGAACAGCGGGAGGCATTTGTATGAGTGCGCTGGTCAATGATGAGCCGACAAGCGTGCGCCAGCGTCGCCTGCGCTGGCCTTTTTCCACCCCGTTTACGTTGAGCGCGCTAAGCCTGCTCCTGCTGCTGTTCATCTGGTGGAGTGTGACCGCGCTGGGGCTGATTGCACCGCTGTTTTTACCTTCGCCACAGCAGGTGGTGCGAAAGCTGCTGTTGGTTGCCGGTCCACAAGGCTTTATGGACGCCACGCTGTGGCAGCATTTGTCCGCCAGCCTGACACGTATGCTGATTGCCTTAACTGCGGCAGCGGCGATCGGCATCCCGGTGGGGATTGCCATGGGCATCAGCCCGGTGGTACGTGCGCTGATCGACCCGTTGATTGAGCTTTACCGGCCCGTGCCGCCGCTGGCGTATTTGCCCCTGATGGTCATCTGGTTCGGTATTGGTGAGACATCGAAAATATTGTTGATTTTTCTGGCGATATTTGCCCCGGTGGTGCTGTCGACGGTCGCTGGCGTGCGCAATGCGCAGCAGGTGCGTCTGCGCGCGGCGGCGTCGCTGGGAGCGAACCGCTGGCAGCAGCTGCGTTGGGTCATTTTACCCGGCGCCTTGCCAGAGATACTGACGGGATTACGAATTGGCCTTGGTGTGGGATGGTCAACGCTGGTGGCCGCCGAGCTCATCGCGGCCACCCGGGGTTTAGGTTTTATGGTGCAGTCGGCGGGTGAGTTTCTGGCGACAGATGTGGTGCTGGCGGGGATCGCGGTTATTGCCGTGGTTGCGTTTAGTTTAGAGCTGAGTCTGCGTGCGCTGCAGCGCCGCCTGACGCCCTGGAATGGAGAGCAAAAATGAACGAAAAGTTAGAGATTAAGCCACTCGGGCCTTTTATTGGTGCCCAGGTTGGCAACCTTGATGTATCCCGTCCGCTCAGTGACGCGCAGTTTGAACAGCTCTATCATGCGCTGCTGCGCCACCAGGTCCTGTTCCTGCGTGAGCAGGTTATTACGCCCGAACAGCATCGTGCGCTGGCGATTCGCTTTGGCGATCTTCATATCCACCCGGTTTATCCGCATGCGGAAGGCGTTGAAGAGATCATTGTTCTGGATACGCACCAGGATAATCCGCCAGATAATGATAACTGGCACACCGATGTGACCTTTATTCAAACGCCGCCAGCCGTGGCGTTGCTTGCGTCCAAAGTGCTGCCGGAGTGTGGCGGTGACACGCTGTGGACCAGCGGCATCGCGGCGTATGAGGCGCTGTCTGCGCCTTTTAAAACCTTACTGGCTGAACTGCAGGCTGAACATGACTTTACAAAATCGTTTCCCGAATACAAGCACCGCAACACGCCAGAGGAGCATCAGCGCTGGCAACAGGCCGTCGCGAAAAACCCACCGGTGTACCATCCGGTGATCCGTACGCATCCCGTCAGCGGCAAAAAAGCCCTGTTTGTGAACGAGGGATTTACTACCCGAATCATGGATATCCGTCAGAAAGAGAGCGAGGCGCTATTGGGCTTCTTGTTTGCCCACGTGACGAAACCGGAGTTTCAGGTGCGCTGGCGCTGGCAGCCAAACGATTTGGCCATATGGGACAACCGGGTTACACAGCACTATGCGAATGCGGACTATTATCCAACACGGCGGGTGATGCAACGGGCAACGGTGCTGGGCGATAAACCCTATTGAACCGTACCGGACGCTGAGCCGGTACGGCGGTGTGAACTCAGATGGGATGAAGACGTCCCAACGCAGCCGCCTGGATCAGGCGGTGAGCATCGTTTCCAGTTGCTCCTGCGCCTCCAGCCAGGCCATCTCCACCTCTTCCAGCGCCGATTTACTCTCGGCCTGCTTCTGTAGCGCGGCAGTGAGATCGGCCTTACGCTGCTGTTCGTAGATGGCGCTGTCCGAGAGTAGTGCTTCGGCGTCGGCGAGCTGGCTTTGCCATTTCGCCATCTGCTTTTCTAATTTCTCAATCTCTTTGCGCAGCGGCTGGGTTTGCGTCCGTAGCTCCGCCTCACGGCGCTTCTGATCCTTACGGGCCTGGGCGCTGTTGCCATTGTCCTGCTTAGGTGCCGCGTCCTGCTGCGTCTGCTGTTTTTGCAGATCGCTCAGCCACTGCTGATAATCTTCCAGATCGCCGGGGAACACATCGACGCTGCCATCGTGAACCAGATAGAGATCGTCCGTTGTGGCGCGTAACAGATGGCGATCGTGCGAGACCACCACTAACGCCCCTTCGAAATCGATGAGCGCCTCGGTTAATGCCTGACGCATATCCAGATCCAGATGGTTGGTGGGTTCATCCAGCAACAGCAGGTTAGGGCGCTGCCAGACGATGAGCGCCAGCACCAGGCGTGCCTTTTCTCCACCGGAGAACCGTTCGGTGATCTCCGTGACTTTATCGCCCTGAAAGCCAAAGCCGCCAAGGTAATCACGTAGCTGCTGCTCTAACACTTTCGGTGCGATACGGGAAAGGTGCTGTAAAGGCGATTCGTCGGCACGCAGGAATTCGAGCTGATGCTGGGCGAAGTAACCCAGCTTAATGCCTTTTGCCAGGCCAATCTCGCCCACCTTCGCGCTAAGCTCGCCAGCCAACAGCTTGATCAGCGTGGATTTACCGGCACCGTTGCGGCCCAGCAAGCCAATACGTGAGCCGGGCACCAGGTTAAGCTTAATGGCATCAAGAATAATGCGATCGCCATAGCCTGCGGTCACTTTTTCCATTTTCAGCAGCGGATTAGGCAGACTTTCCGGTGCGCGGAAGCTGAAACTAAAGGGATTATCGACGTGCGCAGGCGCAATCAGCTCCATGCGCTCCAGCATCTTAATGCGGCTTTGGGCCTGCTTCGCTTTGGTCGCCTGAGCGCGGAAGCGATCAATATATTTTTGCAGGTGAGCCACTTTTTCCTGCTGGCTCTGATATAACGCCTGCTGCTGTGCCAGCTTGGCTACGCGCTGGCGTTCGAAGGAGCTGTAGTTGCCGGTGTACTCGATCATCGTTTGCTGCTCGATGTGGATAATTTTATCCACCACAGGATCAAGGAAGTCGCGATCGTGTGAGATTAGAATCAGCGTGCCTTCATAGCTTTTCAGCCAGCGCTCCAGCCAGATAACCGCATCCAGATCGAGGTGGTTAGTCGGTTCGTCCAGCAACAGCAGGTCTGAACGACACAGCAACGCCTGCGCCAGGTTAAGTCGCATGCGCCAGCCGCCAGAAAAATCACTCACCGGACGCTGAAGCTGTTCCTGACTAAATCCCAGCCCGTGCAACAAGCTTGAGGCACGTGACTGAATCGTCCATGCCTGAATGGTGTCGAGCTTAGCGTGCAACAGGGCGATGGCATTTCCGTCATTGCTGCTGTTCGCCTCTGCCAGTTCCGCTTCAAGCTGGCGGTACTCGCGATCGCCATCGATGACATAGTCAAGGGCAGCCTGGCTCAGGGCAGGAGTTTCCTGATTAACCCAGGCGAGTGACCAGTTGCTGGGAAAGGTGAAGGAGCCAGCATCGCTGCTGATCTCGCCTTTCAGCAACGACAGCAGCGTGGATTTTCCACAGCCGTTTTTACCCACCAGCCCGACTTTTTGGCCGGGATTGATGGTAGCGGTCGCGTTATCGAGCAGGACGCGAATACCGCGGCGAATTTGTAGGGCAGAGAAGACAATCATAAGCGCCGTATCGTCAGAATATGTTAATTTACCTGCAACATAATTGGGTTCTTGTTGCGTTGTGCATGGTAGCGGAAATCTGCACCAATGACGACGCTTTGGAGGGAAAGGATGTCGCAGCCACCTAAGATTTTGCTGCTATTTGCTCATCCTGAAGCACAGGATTCGAAAGCAAATCGCATTTTGCTGGAGGCGGCTGAGAAAACAGAACATGTCACCGTTCACGATCTCTATGCTGCCTACCCGGATTTTTTTATCGATGTCTACCACGAGCAGCAGCTGCTGCGTGAGCATGATGTGATTATTTTTCAGCATCCGCTCTATACCTATAGCTGTCCGGCGCTGTTAAAAGAGTGGCTGGATCGCGTACTGTCGCGGGGGTTTGCCAACGGCGTAGATGGTAATGCGCTGGAAGGAAAATACTGGCGCAGCATTGTGACCACAGGAGAGCCAGAAACGGCGTTCCAGAAGCACGGGCTTAACCGTTATTCCATGAATGACATTTTGCGCCCCTTTGAGCTGACGGCGCAGATGTGCCGTATGCACTGGATGCCGCCGATGATTATCTACTGGGCCCGCCGCCAGCACCCCGATTTACTGAAAAATTATGCCCGCGCATACAGCGACTGGCTGGCAGCACCGCTGCCGAATGGAGGGTTATAAATGGAAGGACAAACGCTGCTGACCGCGGGAGTGATCTATCTGGTCGCGGCGGTACTGATCGTACCGGTAGCGGCGCGCCTCGGTATTGGCGCAGTTTTGGGATATTTGCTGGCCGGTATTGCTATCGGACCCTGGGGACTGGGTTTTATTAGCGACGTTGACGAGATCCTGCACTTTTCCGAGCTGGGCGTCGTGTTCCTGATGTTCATCATCGGGCTGGAACTTAATCCGGCAAAGCTGTGGGCGCTGCGCCGGTCCATTTTTGGTATTGGCGCGGCGCAGGTCATTTTTTCAGCGGCGATTCTGGGCACGCTGCTGTGGCTGACGAAGTTTGACTGGCGAGCCGCGGTCATTGGCGGTATTGGCCTGGCAATGTCATCCACGGCGATGGCGCTCCAGCTGATGCGCGATAAAGGCATGAATCGCAGCGAATCCGGGCAGTTAGGTTTTTCGGTGCTGCTGTTTCAGGACCTGGCGGTGATACCGGCTCTGGCGTTGATTCCACTGTTGGCAGGAAATGACAGCGGCAGCATCGACTGGATGAAAGTGGGCATGAAGGTGCTGGCCTTTGCCGGCATGTTAATTGGGGGCCGCTATTTGCTGCGCCCCATTTTTCGCTATATCGCGGCCTCGGGCGTACGCGAGGTGTTTACCGCGGCTTCATTGTTGTTGGTGCTGGGTTCGGCGCTGTTTATGGATGCGCTGGGCTTATCCATGGCGTTAGGGACGTTTATCGCCGGTATCCTGTTGGCGGAAAGTGAATACCGGCACGAGCTGGAAGTGGCGATCGAGCCGTTTAAAGGTTTACTGCTGGGGCTGTTTTTTATTTCGGTAGGCATGGCGCTGAATCTTGGCGTGCTCTATACCCATATTATCGCGATCTTGCTGGGCGTACTGGTGCTGGTGGCGGTGAAGATCCTGGTTTTGTATGTGCTGGGACGGATTTATGGTTTGCGCAGCTCGGAGCGCCAGCAGTTTGCCGGTGTACTGAGCCAGGGCGGAGAGTTTGCCTTTGTGCTGTTTTCTGCGGCCTCATCGGCCAAACTGTTTTCGGGCGATCAACTGCCGCTCCTGCTGGTTACCGTAACCCTGTCCATGATGACCACGCCACTTCTGATGCAGGTCATCGATCGGCTGTTAGCGCGTCGTTTTAATGAAATTGACGAAGATGCTGAAAAGCCGTTCGTCGAGGACGATCAGCCCCAGGTCATCGTGGTGGGCTTTGGTCGTTTTGGTCAGGTCGTTGGTCGTTTACTGATGGCGAACAATAAACGTATCACGGTACTGGAGCGGGATATCAGCGCAGTGAGCCTGATGCGAAAATATGGCTACAAGGTTTATTATGGTGATGCCACCGAGCTGGAGCTGCTACGTGCGGCGGGTGCGGCCAGTGCGCAATCCATCGTAATTACCTGTAGCAATCCTGAAGATGCCATGACGATTGTGCATCTCTGCCAGCAGCATTTTCCGCATCTGCATATCATGGCGCGGGCTCGCGGCCGCGTAGAAGCCCATGAACTGCTGCAGGCAGGCGTCACGCAGTTCTCGCGTGAAACCTTCTCCAGTGCGCTGGAGCTGGGCCGCAAGACATTGATGTCGCTGGGGATGCATCCGCATCAGGCGCACCGTGCGCAGCAGCACTTCCGTCGGCTGGATATGCGTATGTTGCGGGAACTGGTGCCCGCCCAATCTGACAAGGCACAGATTTCTCGGGTACGTGAAGCTCGGCGTGAACTTGAAGATATTTTTCAGCGCGAAATGCAGCACGAAAGGCGTCAGATCCATGACTGGGACGACGATGAGTAATCAGAAGAGGCAGGTAGAGCATCATGCGTAAACGTTTTATTGCCGGTGCGGTTTGTCCGCACTGCCAGGAAAAAGACACGTTGGCTATGTGGCGCGAAAACAATGTCGATGTCGTTGAGTGTGTGAAGTGCGGCCATCAAATGCGCGAAGCGGATAAACAGGCGCGCGATCAGGTTCGTGGCAATGAGCAAGTGATAGGCATTTTCCATCCAGAGTAGCGAAATGGCCCAGCTTTTTTTAAGCTTAACCACACAGCGGGATTGAATTCCGTTACAATTGACGCCATTAACGCTGTGGTCGCAAGAGAAAAAGACAGCCTCTTGTACTCAGCCCCGAACCTTTCTGGTTGGTGTTATTGCACGCAAGAATAGACCAATGAGACGGGATCTTAGTTCTCAACGGTTAGGAGATATCATGAAAGTAGCAAAAGACCTGGTGGTAAGCCTGGCCTATCAGGTACGTACAGAAGACGGTGTGTTGGTTGACGAGTCACCGGTGAGTGCACCGTTAGACTATCTGCACGGTCATGGTTCCCTGATTTCTGGTCTGGAAAACGCGCTGGAAAACCACGTAGCGGGCGATAAGTTTGACGTGCATATCCCGGCAAACGACGCTTACGGTCAGTACGATGACAACCTGGTACAGCGCGTACCTAAAGACGTCTTTATGGGCGTTGACGAATTACAGGTTGGCATGCGTTTTCTGGCGGAAACCGACCAGGGTCCAGTGCCGGTTGAAATCACCGAAGTTGAAGACGAGCATGTTGTGGTTGACGGTAACCACATGCTGGCGGGTCAGAACCTGAATTTCAATGTTGAGGTGGTTGCGATTCGTGAAGCCACACCGGAAGAGCTGGCTCATGGCCACGTTCACGGTGCTGATGGCCATCACCACGATCACGACCATGACCATGACCACGACCACGATCATGACCACGGTCAGGGTGGTTGCGGTACTGGCGGTTGCGGTTGCAGCCACTAAGTTCGACTCTGCATTTCAAGGCCACCTCCGGGTGGCCTTACTTTTTTGCGTCTTTCGGATCGCGCCAGATGTTCGGGGACCCAGGCCTGTATCAGTAATGCGGCGGTGGGGTTTCTTCTGACGGATCGGCAATCATCGATGGCGCGCTGGCTTTAAACTTCTCAAGCAACAGACGCATATGTTCGCGCATCTTACTCATTTCAAGTTCATGCTGGACCACGGTATTGTTCAGTTGATCGATAGTCATCTCCTGAAAAGCCAGTTTGCTTTCAAGCGTTTCAATACGTTGTTCCCACTCTGACTGTTGCATGACCTGTTCTCCTGTTAAGGTGCTACTCAGCGCATAATTCTAAAGGCTGACGTTGCAGAATTGCCCTATTTTTTATGTTTTATTTAGCGTTTAGCTTGAAAAAGGCCCAGATGGCATCATCTCTGGTGAAACTTCCTGACGCAAAAAAGGTCGGAAGTAGACCAGATAATTACGCTGTGGGAGTGTTCGCCACTGCCACGTAAAGTTATAGTGTGGGCCCGCAGTCCGCAATGATTCCCGAGGTGTCAGGCTTCGGTTTTGGAGAAAGGATGAAATCACTGTTCAAAGTCACATTGTTAGCTACCACCATGGCCGTCGCGCTGAATGCTCCGCTGGCAATGGCTGCAGAAACTGCAGCGGCACCGGCAGCAGCCGATGCGCCTCAGACTGCTCCTCAGGCTCCAAAAAATGCAGCCTTCAAAAATGAAGATCAGCAATCTGCGTATGCTTTGGGTGCGTCACTGGGCCGTTATATGGACAACTCTCTGAAAGAACAAGAGAAGCTGGGCATCAAACTGGACAAACAGCAGCTGATTGCCGGTGTTCAGGATGCGTTTGGTGGCAAGAGCAAACTGTCTGACGAAGAGATCGAGCAAACACTGCAGGCGTTTGAAGTGCGTGTGAAAGGCGCGGCTTCAGCCAAGATGGAAAAAGATGCGAAAGAAAATGCCGAGAAAGGTGAAGCTTACAGCGCTAAGTTTGCCAAAGAGAGCGGCGTGAAGAAAACCGACAGCGGTCTGCTGTACAAAGTAGAGAAAGAAGGCACCGGTGATGCGCCGAAAGACAGCGATACCGTGGTCGTTAACTACAAAGGTACGCTGATCGACGGTACGGAGTTCGATAACTCTTACACCCGCGGTGAGCCACTGTCATTCCGTCTTGATGGCGTGATCCCAGGCTGGACCGAAGGCCTGAAGCACGTTAAGAAAGGCGGTAAGATCAAACTGGTTATCCCACCGAATCTTGCCTATGGTAAGAACGGCGTTCCGGGTATTCCAGCGAACTCTACCCTGGTCTTTGATGTTGAACTGCTTGATATCAAACCTGCACCAAAAGCAGATGAAAAAACGCAGGCACCTGCTGCTGACGCGAAGAAATCCCAGTAATCTGTCTGCCGCCACCTTCGGGTGGCGGTTTCTGCGCATTATGACAAACCTCTGGCATAAGCCCGCGACATTTGCCAGACTATCGCCTGCATAATTATCCCAATATTGAGTCTGCCCGTAAGCCGCTGTGACAGGCTCCAGCCATGTAGGGTGATGTCTTCAATGTCTAATCCATTCAATCCCGGTGAACTGAGCGACTTCGATCTTCTGGAGCAGCATCCGTTCGAGCAAACTGATTACGATATTTTAAAGTCGTATGAGGCTGTCGTAGATGGCCTTGCCATGCTGATCGGCTCGCATTGTGAAATCGTCCTGCACTCACTGGAGGATTTGAACTGTTCGGCTGTGCGTATTGCTAACGGTGAGCACACTGGTCGTAAAGTCGGATCGCCCATTACGGACTTAGCGTTGCGGATGCTGCATGATATGCAGGGCGCAGACAGCAATGTTTCCCGCGCTTACTTTACCCGTGCGAAAAGCGGTGTGTTGATGAAGTCAGTGACAATCGCGATTCGCAATCGTCAGCAGCGGGTTATTGGGCTGTTGTGTATCAACATGAACCTTGATGTACCGTTTTCACAGATTATGTCGACATTTCTGCCGCCTGAAATGCAGCAGGTTGACTCCAACGTTAACTTTGCAAGTTCGGTAGACGACCTGGTCATGCAAACGCTGGAATTTACTATTGAAGAAGTGAGCGCCGATCGCAATGTGTCGAATAATGCCAAGAACCGTCAGATCGTATTAAACCTGTATGAGAAAGGTATTTTCGACATCAAAGATGCCATCAACCAGGTTGCAGACCGCTTAAATATTTCCAAGCACACCGTGTATCTCTACATCCGTCAGTTTAAAAACGGTGACTTCCAGGGGCAGGATCGCTAATGCGTTACGCGCTGTTGGTCACGGGCCCCGCCTATGGCACGCAACAGGCGACCAGCGCTCTGCTGTTTGCCAACGCGTTGCTGGCAGCCGGCCATCAACTGGACAGTGTGTTTTTTTACCGGGAAGGCGTGCTGAATGCGAATCAGCTGACGGCACCGGCCAGTGATGAGTTTGATCTGGTCCGGGCGTGGCAGTCACTGAGCCAGGCACAGGGCGTCGCGCTGAATATCTGTGTCGCAGCAGCATTACGGCGCGGCGTGACCGATCAACAGGAAGCGTCAAGGCTGGCGTTGCCCGGCGCCAATCTGCAACCCGGCTTCATGCTGGCCGGCTTGGGTGCGCTGGCTGAAGCGGCACTGCGGTGCGAACGCATGGTGCAGTTCTGATGAATCGTGTTGCGTTTGTCTTTACCCGTGCGCCGCATGGCACCAGTGCAGGTCGTGAAGGGCTGGATGCTGCCTTGGCGACCGGTGCATTAAGCGATGACATCGGCCTGTTTTTTATTGGTGACGGTGTACTTCAGCTCAACAGTGGGCAACAGCCAGAAAATATTCACAGTCGTCATTATGCCGCGACCTTTGGTGTGCTGGCGCTGTATGATATCGAGCAATGTTACCTGTGTCGGGACGCGTTGCGGGTTCGCGGTTTAGCGGAAAGTGCTCCGCGTATTTTGGATGCTGAGATTTTAGATGCGCCGTTACTGCGTCAAAAACTGGCTGGCTTTGACCGAATCCTGACTTTTTAAGAGCGAGTCATGCTGCATACTTTATTTCATTCGCCGGCTTACAGCGACATTGATACGCTGTCCTTACTGTTGAGCCCGGACGACGACCTGTTATTGTTGCAGGACGGCGTACTGGCAGCGATCCAGGGCAGTAGGGCGCTGGAAAAACTGAGCGCCTGCGGTGTAAAACTCTGGGCGCTGCAAGACGATCTGAGCGCACGCGGGCTGAGTGAGCAAATTTCTCCCATTGTGCAGCCAGTAGACTATACTTTTTTCGTTGCGTTAACGGTAAAACATCGACAACAAATGGCCTGGTAATTCGCTGACCCCCTGGTTATTTCTTGACACCCTTTTGACACAGCCCTAAAATTCTGCCTCCTCGTAATTCTACGAGGTGATTTATTACGTGTTTACGAAGCAAAAAGCTAAATCCCAGGAGCTATTTAATGGCAACAGTTAACCAGCTGGTTCGCAAACCACGCGTCCGCAAAGTTGCAAAGAGCAACGTGCCGGCGCTGGAAGCTTGCCCGCAGAAACGTGGTGTTTGTACTCGTGTGTACACTACCACTCCTAAAAAACCAAACTCAGCACTGCGTAAAGTTTGCCGTGTGCGTTTGACTAACGGTTTTGAAGTTACCTCCTACATCGGCGGTGAAGGTCATAACCTGCAGGAACACTCCGTGATCCTGATCCGTGGCGGTCGTGTTAAAGACTTGCCAGGTGTGCGTTACCACACCGTCCGTGGCGCGCTGGACTGCTCAGGTGTTAAAGACCGTAAGCAGTCACGCTCCAAGTACGGCGTGAAGAAGCCAAAGGCTTAATGGTTCTCCGTTAAGTAAGGCCAAACGTTTTAACTTAAATGTCAAACTAAACTCGTAGAGTTTTGGACAATCCTGAATTAACAACGGAGTATTTCCATGCCACGTCGTCGCGTCATTGGTCAGCGTAAAATTCTGCCGGATCCTAAGTTCGGATCAGAGCTGCTGGCTAAATTTGTAAACATCCTGATGGTAGATGGTAAAAAGTCTACTGCCGAAACTATCGTCTACACCGCGCTTGAGACCCTGGCTCAACGCGCTGGTAAAGATGGCCTGGAAGCGTTCGAGGTTGCTCTCGAGAACGTGCGTCCGACTGTCGAAGTTAAGTCACGTCGCGTTGGTGGGTCTACCTACCAGGTTCCAGTTGAAGTCCGTCCGGTTCGTCGTAATGCCCTGGCAATGCGTTGGATTGTAGAAGCTGCTCGTAAACGCGGTGATAAATCTATGGCTCTCCGCCTGGCGAACGAACTTTCTGATGCTGCAGAAAACAAAGGTACTGCAGTTAAGAAACGTGAAGACGTTCACCGCATGGCAGAAGCCAACAAGGCGTTCGCACACTACCGCTGGTAACAGCTTCGTAGTTGTTATTAACCCAGCGGGCGTCCCAGTGACTCACCTGCTGGGCTTTTTTAACTTAGAACGTCTAAGAATCAGAGGAATCAAATGGCTCGTAAAACACCCATTGAGCGCTACCGTAACATTGGTATCAGTGCCCACATCGACGCCGGTAAGACTACAACTACCGAACGTGTTCTGTTCTACACCGGTGTAAACCACAAAATCGGTGAAGTCCATGACGGCGCAGCAACCATGGACTGGATGGAGCAGGAGCAGGAACGTGGTATTACCATCACGTCTGCTGCGACCACCTGTTTCTGGTCTGGTATGGCTAAGCAGTTTGAACCACACCACGTAAACATCATCGACACCCCGGGACACGTTGACTTCACCATCGAAGTTGAGCGTTCTATGCGTGTGCTTGATGGCGCAGTCATGGTTTACTGTGCGGTTGGTGGTGTTCAGCCACAGTCTGAAACCGTATGGCGCCAGGCGAACAAATATAAAGTTCCACGCATTGCGTTCGTTAACAAAATGGACCGCATGGGTGCTAACTTCCTGAAAGTTGTTGATCAGATGAAAGCGCGCTTGGGTGCAAACCCAGTTCCACTTCAGCTGGCCATCGGCGCAGAAGACGGCTTTACCGGTGTTGTTGACCTGGTGAAAATGAAAGCTATCAACTGGAACGATGCCGATCAGGGCGTTACCTTCGTATACGAAGATATCCCAGCTAATATGCAGGAACTGGCTGAAGAATGGCGTGCGAAGCTTGTTGAAGCTGCAGCTGAAGGTTCTGATGAGCTGATGGAGAAATTCTTCGGCGGTGAAGAACTGACAGAAGAAGAGATCAAAACATCTCTGCGCAAACGCGTTCTGAAGAACGAAATCATCCTGGTTACCTGTGGTTCTGCATTTAAGAACAAAGGTGTTCAGGCGATGCTGGATGCGGTTGTTGAATACCTGCCAGCACCGACTGACGTTACCGCGATTAACGGTATGCTGGACGACGGTAAAGACACGCCGGCTGAGCGTCACTCAGACGACAAAGAGCCGTTTGCTGCACTGGCGTTCAAAATCGCTACCGACCCGTTTGTTGGTAACCTGACCTTCTTCCGCGTTTACTCTGGTGTGGTTAACACTGGCGACACCGTGTTCAACCCGGTTAAGTCAAACCGTGAGCGTCTGGGCCGTATTGTTCAGATGCACGCCAACAAACGTGAAGAGATCAAAGAAGTTCGTGCGGGCGACATCGCAGCAGCGATCGGCTTGAAAGACGTAACCACGGGTGACACGCTGTGTGATCCAGACAACGTCATCATTCTTGAGCGCATGGAATTCCCTGAGCCGGTAATCTCTATCGCCGTTGAGCCGAAAACCAAAGCTGACCAGGAAAAAATGGGTCTGGCTCTGGGTCGTCTGGCGAAGGAAGATCCATCATTCCGCGTATGGACTGATGAAGAAACCAACCAGACCATCATCGCCGGTATGGGTGAGCTGCACCTCGACATCATCGTTGACCGTATGAAGCGTGAATTCAACGTTGAAGCAAACGTGGGTAAACCACAGGTTGCTTATCGTGAAGCGATCCGCTCTAAAGTTACCGGTATTGAAGGTAAGCACGCCAAGCAGTCTGGTGGTCGTGGTCAGTACGGTCATGTTGTTATCGACATGTACCCACTGGAGCCAGGTTCGAACCCGAAAGGTTACGAATTTGTCAACGATATCAAAGGTGGTGTAATTCCTGGCGAATTCATCCCTGCGGTTGATAAAGGTATCCAGGAGCAGTTGAAATCAGGCCCACTGGCCGGTTATCCGGTTGTGGATCTGGGTGTTCGTCTGCACTTCGGTTCTTACCATGACGTTGACTCCTCTGAGCTGGCGTTTAAACTAGCCGCGTCTATTGCCTTTAAAGATGGCTTTAAGAAAGCGCAGCCAGTTCTGCTTGAGCCTATCATGAAGGTTGAAGTCGAGACCCCAGAAGAGAACACCGGTGACGTAATCGGTGACCTTAGCCGTCGTCGTGGTATGCTCAAAGGGCAAGAATCTAACGCTACTGGCGTTCAGATCCACGCTGAAGTCCCGCTGTCTGAAATGTTCGGATATGCAACTCAGCTGCGCTCTCTGACCAAAGGTCGTGCTTCGTACTCCATGGAGTTCCTGAAGTATGACGACGCGCCGAACAACGTTGCGCAGGCCGTTATTGAAGCTCGTAGCAAATAAGCTACGGTTTAAATTTGAACTGATGCCTTCGTCCAAAGTGATGAAGGCATAACGTAAGGAATATCGCCATGGCGAAAGAGCAATTTCAACGTAACAAACTGCACGTAAACGTGGGCACCATCGGTCACGTCGACCACGGTAAAACCACCCTGACTGCAGCTATCACTACCGTTCTGGCTAAAACCAACGGTGGCCAGGCGCGTGCGTTCGACCAGATCGACAGCACCCCGGAAGAAAAAGCACGTGGTATCACCATCAACACTGCACACGTTGAGTATGAAACCCCGTCTCGCCACTATGCGCACGTTGACTGCCCAGGCCACGCCGACTATGTGAAAAACATGATCACCGGTGCTGCGCAGATGGACGGCGCGATCCTGGTTGTTGCTGCGACTGACGGCCCAATGCCGCAGACCCGTGAGCACATCCTGCTGGGTCGTCAGGTAGGCGTTCCTTACATCATCGTGTTCCTGAACAAGTGTGACATGGTTGATGACGAAGAGCTGCTGGAACTGGTTGAGATGGAAGTCCGTGACCTGCTGTCACAGTACGACTTCCCGGGCGACGATACTCCAATCGTTCGCGGTTCAGCTCTGAAAGCGCTGGAAGGCAACCCAGAGTGGGAAGAGAAAATCGTTGAGCTGGCTGGTCACCTGGATAACTACATCCCGGACCCGGTACGTGCAATCGATATGCCATTCCTGCTGCCAATCGAAGACGTATTCTCAATCTCTGGTCGTGGTACCGTTGTGACCGGTCGTGTAGAGCGCGGCATCGTTAAAGTCGGCGACGAAGTTGAAATCGTGGGTATCAAAGATACTGCGAAATCAACCTGTACCGGCGTTGAAATGTTCCGCAAACTGCTGGACCAGGGTCAGGCAGGCGAAAACTGTGGTGTTCTGCTGCGCGGTATCAAGCGTGAAGACATCCAGCGTGGTCAGGTACTGGCTAAGCCGGGCTCAATCAAGCCACACACCAAGTTTGAGTCAGAAGTCTACGTTCTGTCTAAAGACGAAGGTGGCCGCCATACTCCGTTCTTCAAGGGCTACCGTCCACAGTTCTACTTCCGTACCACAGACGTGACCGGTTCAGTAGAGCTGCCAGAAGGCGTTGAGATGGTCATGCCGGGCGACAACATCAAAATGGTTGTTACCCTGATTCACCCAATCGCAATGGACGAAGGTCTGCGCTTCGCCATCCGCGAAGGTGGCCGTACCGTTGGCGCGGGCGTTGTTGCTAAAGTTATCGCTTAATTGTGATATCTGATGTGACTGCTTACGCGGTCACAGCAAAATAAAAAAGAGCACTTCGGTGCTCTTTTTTTTGCTTTAAATCGTTCAAAACGCATTTTCCCTTACAAAGGGTAGGTTTGAAATAAAAACGATTCGCATTTACACTGTGTGCACGAAATAGACTGAGTGATGAATAAATGTACGTCTGTCTGTGTAATGCCATCAGTGATAAAACCCTCCGTGAAGTCGTGCGCCGCTATCAGCCAAAATCTATTCAGCAACTGCGCCAAATCGTGCCAGTAGGAAAGCAATGCGGTAAATGCATTCGTGTCGCCCGTGAAATCATGGACGATGAGATGCAGCAGGTTCCGCAGTATAAAGAGATAGCCTGAAGGCTTTCGTCATCGGACATGATAATACCCACAATTTTCATCGCGTTTTTTTGACTTCTTTTTAACCGCATCTACGCTCAAATAAACATGAGCGGAGGACGTGAAATGAAGGGCGATGCGAAAATCATAAGTCATCTCAATAAACTGTTGGGGAATGAACTGGTTGCGATCAATCAGTATTTTCTCCACGCACGGATGTTCAAAAACTGGGGGCTGATGCGTCTTAATGATGTTGAGTACCATGAGTCCATCGATGAAATGAAGCATGCGGACAAATACATTGAACGTATCCTGTTTCTTGAAGGCATCCCGAATCTGCAGGATCTGGGACGGCTCAGGGTTGGTGAGGATGTGGAAGAGATGTTACAGTCCGATCTCAATCTTGAACTCGAAGGTGCAAAAGATCTGCGTGAAGCTATCGCGTATGCCGACAAAATTCATGACTACGTGAGTCGGGATATGATGATCCAAATCCTGGCAGACGAAGAGCATCATATTGACTGGATCGAGACCGAGCTGGAGCTGATCAATAAAATGGGCATTCAAAACTACCTTCAGGCGCAAATCAGAGACGAGTGAGGCTTTGAATCACTATCACTCCCCAGCCCGCGACGGCCAGGAATGGACCAAAGGGAAGCGGGCTGTTTACAGACAACGTCCTGTTGATGACGACCAGTGCGATAAAGGCAAGCAGAGCCGTCAGGCTGGCAACCAGTGCAATCCAGGGTAGGGCCTGCCAACCGCACCATGTGCCCAGCGCGGCAAAAAGTTTAATATCCCCGTAGCCTAATCCCGCCTGATTCTTTATCTGACGATATAGCCAGGCAAGCAGCCACAGCGAGCCATAACCTGCAATTGCGCCACCCACTGCCGCAGATACAGTGACTGGCTTATAGAAAAAGAAGCGTGCGAGTCCCAGCCAAAGTAACGCGCCTGTCAGCACGTCCGGTAGCAAGAGATGACGCTGGTCGATGGCTGCAAGTAACAATAACAGGCAGGATGCCGTCAGAATAAAAGCGGCCACGATGAGGTGGTCACTGAACAACATAGCCAGTAACAGGCAGAGCAGGGCGCCCGTTAACTCAAACAGCAGCGGGAGCAGGCCGACAGGACGTCGGCAAAACCGACAGCGGCCGTGCAGGCGCAGCCAGCTTATCACCGGGATTCTGTCTCGCCATAAGACAGGTGCCTGGCAGTGCGTACAATGCGAGGGCGGCGTCCAGAGGGAAGTGAACCAGTCGTCTGGCGATATGGCCGGATGATAGCGCTGGCAGGCCAACGCAAGAAAGCTGCCGAGTGCGGCACCGAGTGCCGTAACAGTAAACAGAATGATGAGCACCGCTTGTCACCTCGAAGAGACCGGAAATGTCGCTACAGCCTGACTGAAGGCTGATTCGGAGTCATGGGCAGGATCAGCAACGTGGAAGGTCACTCACAGAGGAATTACAGTTTTGCATTTACTCTTCATCATCTTGTGCTGGCTTTAGCAAACAAGCCCGATTGCACTTTTCACGGGCAAAAACGCAACATGGGTTGCTTCCTGAGCAAATATACGTATAATGCGCGGGCCTACCGATATTGGTGGGCGCGATTCGAGCTGAATCGCAGACGGCAGAATTTTGGGCCGTCTGACAATACTCCCAACTGTGGAGTTATATGCTGAACGATTACACTCTCCCATCAATCGTAATGGGCTCGAGTAGTAATTTTTTTCGTCTATAAAATGTTTGGAGCCTTGGTCTCATGTCGAACCAAAGAATCCGTATCCGTCTTAAAGCGTTTGATCATCGTCTGATCGATCAATCAACCGCGGAAATCGTCGAGACTGCCAAGCGCACTGGTGCGCAGGTACGTGGTCCGATCCCGCTGCCAACCCGCAAAGAGCGCTTTACCGTTCTGATCTCTCCGCACGTTAACAAAGATGCGCGTGATCAGTACGAAATTCGCACTCACAAGCGTCTGGTAGACATCGTTGAGCCAACTGAAAAAACCGTTGATGCTCTGATGCGTCTGGACCTGGCTGCCGGTGTTGACGTGCAGATCAGCCTGGGTTAATCAGGTCATCGAGCGATTGAGAGGTTGAAACAATGATTGGTTTAGTCGGTAAAAAAGTGGGAATGACCCGCATCTTCACTGAAGATGGCGTTTCTATCCCAGTAACCGTAATCGAAGTTGAAGCGAACCGCGTTACTCAGGTCAAAGGCCTGGAAAACGATGGTTACCAGGCAATTCAGGTTACCACCGGTGCTAAAAAAGCAAACCGTGTGACCAAACCTGAAGCTGGTCATTTTGCTAAAGCTGGCGTTGAAGCCGGCCGTGGCCTGTGGGAATTCCGCACCGTTGAAGGTGATGAGTATGCCGTAGGTCAGAGCATCAGCGTTGAAATTTTCGCTGACGTTAAAAAAGTAGACGTAACTGGCACCTCTAAAGGTAAAGGTTTCGCAGGTACCGTTAAGCGCTGGAACTTCCGTACCCAGGACGCGACCCACGGTAACTCCTTGTCTCACCGCGTTCCGGGTTCTATCGGTCAGAACCAGACTCCGGGCAAAGTGTTCAAAGGCAAGAAAATGGCAGGTCAGCTGGGTAATGAGCGCGTAACGGTTCAGAGCCTGGACGTAGTACGTGTTGACGCTGAGCGCAACCTGCTGCTGGTTAAAGGTGCAGTTCCCGGTGCTACCGGTAGCGACCTGATCGTTAAACCAGCTGTGAAGGCGTAAGGGGATAGCAATGGAATTAGTATTGAAAGACGCGCAGAGCGCGCTGACTGTTTCCGAAACTACCTTCGGTCGTGATTTCAACGAAGCGCTGGTTCACCAGGTTGTTGTTGCTTACGCATCAGGCGCCCGCCAGGGTAGTCGTGCGCAGAAAACTCGCGCCGAAGTCACTGGTTCAGGCAAAAAGCCTTGGCGTCAGAAGGGTACCGGCCGTGCGCGAGCAGGTTCTGTAAAGAGCCCAATCTGGCGTTCAGGTGGCGTAACCTTCGCTGCGAAGCCACAAGACCACAGTCAAAAAGTTAATAAAAAGATGTACCGCGGCGCGCTGAAAAGCATCCTGTCCGAACTGGTACGTCAAGACCGTCTGATCGTCGTCGAGCAGTTCTCTGTCGAAGCACCGAAAACCAAGTTGCTGGCACAGAAGCTGAAAGACATGGCGCTGGAAGACGTGCTGATCATCACCGGTGAACTGGATGAGAATCTGTTCCTGGCTGCGCGTAACCTGTACAAGGTTGACGTGCGTGATGCAGCGGGTATCGACCCAGTTAGCCTGATCGCCTTCGACAAAGTCGTTATGACTGCTGATGCAGTTAAGCAAGTTGAGGAGATGCTGGCATGATCCGTGAAGAACGTCTGCTGAAAGTACTGCGCGCGCCGCACGTATCTGAAAAGGCATCTAGCGCGATGGAAAAAACCAACACCATCGTACTCAAAGTAGCTAAAGACGCGACTAAAGCAGAGATCGTTGCTGCTGTTGAGAAGCTGTTCGAAGTAGAAGTTAAAGACGTAAACACCCTGGTAGTTAAAGGTAAAGTTAAGCGTCACGGACAGCGTATCGGTCGTCGTAGCGACTGGAAAAAAGCTTACGTCACCCTGAAGGAAGGCCAGAATCTGGACTTCGTCGGCGGCGCTGAGTAAGTCGGAGGAGAAAGACAATGGCAGTTGTTAAATGTAAACCGACATCTCCGGGTCGTCGCCACGTCGTTAAAGTGGTGAACCCAGAGTTGCACAAGGGCAAGCCGTTTGCTCCATTGCTGGAAAAGAACAGCAAATCCGGTGGCCGCAACAACAACGGTCGCATCACTACCCGTCACATCGGTGGTGGTCATAAGCAGGCTTACCGTCTGGTTGATTTCAAACGCAACAAAGATGGTATCCCGGCAACCGTTGAACGTCTTGAGTACGATCCGAACCGCTCTGCGAATATCGCACTGGTTCTGTACAAAGACGGCGAACGCCGTTACATCCTGGCCCCTAAAGGCCTGAAAGCCGGCGACCAGATCCAATCTGGCGTTGATGCTGCGATCAAAGCAGGTAACACACTGCCGATGCGTAACATCCCGGTGGGTTCTACCGTTCACAACGTAGAAATGAAACCAGGCAAAGGCGGTCAGATTGCTCGCTCAGCCGGTGCTTACGTGCAGATCGTTGCGCGTGATGGTTCCTACGTAACCCTGCGTCTGCGTTCAGGTGAAATGCGTAAAGTCGAAGCTGACTGTCGCGCAACTCTGGGCGAAGTCGGTAACGCTGAGCATATGCTGCGCGTTCTGGGTAAAGCCGGTGCAACCCGTTGGCGTGGTGTTCGTCCGACCGTTCGTGGTACCGCGATGAACCCAGTAGATCACCCGCACGGTGGTGGTGAAGGTCGTAACTTTGGTAAGCACCCGGTAACCCCGTGGGGCGTTCAGACCAAAGGTAAGAAGACCCGTAGCAACAAGCGTACCGATAAGTTTATCGTACGTCGCCGTAGCAAATAATATTAGAGGATAAGCCATGCCACGTTCTCTCAAGAAAGGTCCTTTTATTGACCTGCACTTGCTGAAGAAGGTAGAGAAAGCGGTGGAAAGCGGTGACAAGAAGCCTTTGCGCACTTGGTCCCGTCGTTCAACGATCTTTCCTAACATGATCGGTTTGACCATCGCTGTCCATAATGGTCGTCAGCACGTTCCTGTCTTTGTTTCCGACGAAATGGTTGGTCACAAACTGGGTGAATTCGCGCCGACACGTACTTATCGCGGTCACGCGGCTGATAAAAAAGCCAAGAAGAAATAAGTAGGAGGAAGAGATGGAAACTTTAGCTCAACATCGCCACGCTCGTTCTTCTGCTCAGAAGGTTCGCCTTGTTGCTGACCTGATCCGCGGTAAGAAAGTGTCGCAGGCACTGGATATTTTGACCTACACCAACAAGAAAGCGGCTGTACTGGTCAAGAAAGTTCTGGAATCTGCCATTGCTAACGCTGAACACAACGATGGCGCTGATATCGACGATCTCAAAGTCGCGAAAATTTTCGTCGACGAAGGCCCAAGCATGAAGCGCATTATGCCTCGTGCAAAAGGTCGTGCAGATCGCATCCTGAAGCGCACCAGCCACATTACTGTGGTTGTGTCCGATCGCTGAGACTCTGGAGACTAGCAATGGGTCAGAAAGTACATCCTAATGGTATTCGCCTGGGTATTGTAAAACCATGGAACTCTACCTGGTTTGCGAACACCAAAGAATTCGCTGACAACCTGGACAGCGACTTTAAAGTACGTCAGTACCTGACTAAGGAACTGGCGAAGGCGTCTGTATCTCGTATCGTTATCGAGCGTCCGGCTAAGAGCATCCGTGTGACTATTCACACTGCTCGTCCTGGCATCGTGATCGGTAAGAAAGGTGAAGACGTTGAAAAACTGCGCACGGTCGTAGCGAAAATCGCTGGCGTTCCTGCACAGATCAATATCGCCGAAGTCCGTAAACCGGAACTGGACGCGAAACTGGTTGCTGACAGCATCACTTCACAGCTGGAGCGTCGTGTGATGTTCCGTCGTGCTATGAAGCGTGCGGTTCAGAACGCCATGCGTCTGGGCGCGAAGGGTATTAAAGTTGAAGTTAGCGGCCGTCTGGGCGGCGCCGAGATCGCACGTACCGAATGGTATCGTGAAGGTCGCGTGCCGTTGCACACTCTGCGTGCTGACATTGACTACAACACCTCTGAAGCGCACACCACTTATGGTGTAATCGGCGTTAAGGTATGGATCTTCAAAGGCGAGATCCTGGGTGGTATGGCTGCTGTTGAACAACCGGAACCGGCTGCTCAACCTAAAAAGCAGCAGCGTAAAGGCCGTAAGTAAGGAGAGTCGCTATGTTACAACCAAAGCGTACAAAATTCCGTAAAGTGCATAAAGGCCGCAACCGTGGTCTGGCGCAGGGTACGGATGTTAGCTTCGGGACTTTCGGTCTGAAAGCTGTTGGCCGTGGTCGTCTGACTGCCCGTCAGATCGAAGCAGCACGTCGTGCTATGACCCGTGCAGTTAAGCGTCAAGGTAAGATCTGGATCCGTGTATTCCCGGACAAACCGATCACCGAGAAGCCGCTGGAAGTGCGTATGGGTAAAGGTAAGGGTAACGTCGAGTATTGGGTTGCCCTGATCCAGCCTGGTAAAGTCCTGTATGAAATGGACGGCGTACCAGAAGAGCTGGCCCGTGAAGCATTCAAGCTGGCAGCAGCAAAACTGCCTATCAAAACCACCTTTGTAACTAAGACGGTGATGTAATGAAAGCAACAGAGCTGCGTGAAAAAAGCGTTGAAGAGCTGAACACTGAGCTGCTTAATCTGCTGCGTGAGCAATTTAACCTGCGCATGCAGGCAGCATCTGGCCAACTGCAGCAGTCTCATCTGCTGAAGCAGGTTCGCCGTGATGTTGCGCGCGTTAAGACTTTACTGACTGAGAAGGCGGGTTCGTAATGACCGATAAAATCCGTACTCTGCAGGGTCGTGTCGTTAGTGACAAAATGCAGAAATCTGCGGTTGTTGCTATCGAGCGTTTCGTGAAGCATCCAATTTATGGAAAATTCATTAAGCGTACGACTAAGCTGCACATCCATGACGAGAACAACGAATGTGGAATCGGTGACGTGGTAGAAATCCGCGAATGCCGTCCACTGTCTAAGACTAAGTCCTGGACACTTGTTCGCGTTGTAGAGAAAGCAATTCTGTAATAGAATCTGCCCTCTTTAAAAATCGAATGAACGGCTCGGATGAGCCGTTCATTTTTTCTACCCATCTGCGAGAACCGGTGTTATAATGCCGCGCCCTCAATTATGGGGCTTTCAAACGACCTGAGGTCTGGGTCCCGAAGTAGTAGTTGACATTAGCGGAGCACTGAAATGATCCAAGAACAGACTATGCTGAACGTCGCCGACAACTCCGGTGCACGTCGCGTAATGTGTATCAAGGTTCTGGGTGGCTCGCACCGTCGCTACGCAGGCGTCGGCGACATCATTAAAGTTACCATCAAGGAAGCAATTCCACGTGGTAAAGTTAAAAAAGGTGATGTCCTGAAGGCGGTAGTGGTGCGCACCAGGAAGGGTGTTCGTCGCCCGGACGGTTCTGTCATTCGCTTCGATGGTAATGCATGCGTTATTTTAAACAATAACAGTGAGCAGCCTATCGGTACGCGTATTTTTGGGCCGGTAACTCGTGAACTTCGTACTGAAAAGTTCATGAAAATTATCTCTCTGGCACCAGAAGTACTCTAAGGAGCTAACAATGGCAGCTAAAATCCGTCGTAACGACGAAGTTATCGTGTTAACCGGTAAAGATAAAGGTAAGCGCGGTAAAGTTAAGAACGTCCTGTCTTCTGGCAAGGTCATCGTTGAAGGTATCAACCTGGTTAAGAAACATCAGAAGCCTGTCCCGGCTCTGAACCAACCAGGCGGCATCGTTGAAAAAGAAGCTGCAATTCAGGTTTCTAACGTTGCACTCTTCAATGCGGCAACCGGTAAGGCTGACCGTGTAGGCTTTAGATTCGAAGACGGCAAAAAAGTCCGTTTCTTCAAGTCTAATAGCGAAACTATCAAGTAATTTGGAGTAGTACGATGGCGAAACTGCATGATTACTACAAAGACGAGGTAGTCCAGAAACTCATGAGTGAGTTCGGCTACAATTCTGTCATGCAAGTCCCTCGGGTCGAGAAGATCACCCTGAACATGGGTGTTGGTGAAGCGATCGCTGACAAGAAACTGCTGGATAACGCAGCAGCTGACCTGGCAGCAATCTCCGGTCAAAAACCGTTGATCACCAAAGCACGCAAATCAGTTGCAGGCTTCAAAATCCGTCAGGGCTATCCGATCGGCTGTAAAGTAACTCTGCGTGGCGAACGCATGTGGGAGTTCTTTGAGCGTCTGATCACCATTGCTGTACCGCGTATCCGTGACTTCCGTGGCTTGTCCGCTAAGTCATTCGATGGTCGTGGCAACTACAGCATGGGTGTACGTGAGCAGATCATCTTCCCAGAAATCGACTATGACAAAGTCGATCGCGTTCGTGGTTTGGATATTACCATTACCACTACTGCGAAATCTGATGATGAAGGCCGTGCTCTGCTGGCTGCCTTTGACTTCCCGTTCCGTAAGTAAGGTAGGGTTACTTAATGGCTAAGCAATCTATGAAAGCACGCGAAGTTAAGCGTGTGAAATTAGCAGACAAATTCTTCGCAAAACGCGCTGAACTGAAAGCGATCATTTCTGATGTGAACGCTTCCGACGAAGACCGTTGGGATGCCGTTCTCAAGCTGCAGAGTCTGCCGCGTGATTCCAGCCCTTCACGTCAGCGTAACCGCTGCCGTCAAACAGGTCGTCCGCACGGTTTCCTGCGGAAGTTTGGGTTGAGCCGTATCAAGGTCCGTGAAGCCGCAATGCGCGGTGAAATCCCGGGTCTGAAAAAGGCTAGCTGGTAATTGTCACCAATTGAATCACGGGAGTAACACAGATGAGCATGCAAGATCCGATCGCGGATATGCTGACCCGTATCCGTAACGGTCAGGCCGCGAACAAAGTTGCGGTCACCATGCCCTCCTCCAAGCTGAAATTGGCAATTGCCAACGTGCTGAAGGAAGAAGGCTTTATTGAAGATTTTAAAATCGAAGGCGACATCAAGCTGGAACTGGAACTGACTCTTAAGTATTTCCAGGGTAAAGCTGTTGTAGAAAGCATTCAGCGAGTAAGCCGTCCCGGCCTGCGCATCTATAAGAAAAAAGATGAGCTGCCAAAGGTAATGGCTGGTATGGGTATCGCTGTAATTTCTACATCGAAAGGTGTCATGACTGATCGTGCAGCGCGCCAGGCAGGTCTTGGTGGCGAAATTATCTGCTACGTAGCGTAATCGGAGGATACTATGTCTCGTGTTGCTAAAGCACCTGTCGTTGTTCCTGCCGGCGTAGAGGTAAAACTCAACGGTCAGGTAATTTCGATTAAAGGTAAAAACGGCGAGCTGACTCGTACTATCAATGATGCTGTTGAAGTTAAGCATGCTGACAACGCTCTGACTTTCGCCCCGCGCGAAGGTTATGTTGACGGCTGGGCGCAGGCGGGTACATCTCGCGCGCTGCTGAACTCGATGGTTATCGGTGTTACCGAAGGCTTCACTAAGAAGCTGCAGCTGGTTGGTGTTGGTTATCGTGCTGCCGTAAAAGGCAACGTAGTTAACCTGTCTCTGGGCTTTTCTCATCCAGTTGATCACCAGCTGCCCGCGGGTATCACTGCAGAGTGTCCGACTCAGACTGAAATCGTGCTGAAAGGCGCTGATAAGCAGGTGATCGGCCAGGTTGCAGCTGACTTGCGCGCCTACCGTCGTCCTGAGCCTTATAAAGGCAAGGGTGTCCGTTACGCCGACGAAGTCGTGCGTACCAAAGAGGCTAAGAAGAAGTAAGGTAACACTATGGATAAGAAATCTGCTCGTATCCGTCGTGCGACCCGTGCACGTCGCAAGCTCAAAGAGCTGGGTGCTACTCGCCTGGTGGTACATCGTACCCCGCGTCACATTTACGCACAGGTAATCGCCCCGAACGGTTCCGAAGTTCTGGTTGCTGCTTCTACTGTAGAAAAAGCTATCACTGAACAACTGAAGTTTACCGGTAATAAAGAAGCCGCAGCTGCTGTAGGTAAAGCTATTGCAGAACGCGCAATCGAAAAAGGCATCACTGGTGTTTCTTTCGACCGTTCCGGTTTCCAATATCATGGTCGCGTCCAGGCACTGGCAGATGCTGCCCGTGAAGCTGGCCTTCAGTTCTAAGGTAGAGGTCTAAGATGGCACACATCGAGAAACAAGCTGGCGAACTGCAGGAAAAACTGATCGCGGTAAACCGTGTTTCTAAAACTGTAAAAGGTGGTCGTATTTTCTCCTTCACCGCACTGACTGTAGTGGGTGATGGTAACGGCCGCGTTGGTTTTGGTTACGGTAAAGCGCGCGAAGTTCCAGCAGCGATCCAGAAAGCGATGGAGAAAGCCCGTCGCAACATGGTAAATGTCGCGCTGATCAACGGCACCCTGCAGCACCCTGTTAAAGGTGCGCACACTGGGTCCCGTGTGTTCATGCAGCCGGCTTCAGAAGGTACCGGTATCATCGCCGGTGGTGCAATGCGCGCCGTTCTGGAAGTCGCTGGAGTACATAACGTTCTGGCAAAAGCCTATGGTTCTACTAACCCGATTAACGTGGTTCGTGCAACTATTGACGGTCTGGGCAATATGAAGTCTCCGGAAATGGTCGCTGCTAAGCGTGGTAAATCCGTTGAAGAAATTCTGGGGTAATCACGATGGCTAACACTATTAAAATCACCCAAACCCGTAGTTCAATCGGCCGCTTGCCTAAGCATAAAGCCACTCTGGTTGGCCTGGGTCTGCGTCGTATTGGTCATACCGTAGAGCGTGAAGATACGCCAGCTGTACGCGGCATGGTCAACGCGGTTTCCTACATGGTTAAAGTGGAGGAGTAAGAGATGCGTTTAAATACTCTGTCTCCGGCCGAAGGGTCTAAGCACGCTAGCAAGCGTCTGGGTCGTGGTATTGGTTCTGGCCTCGGAAAAACCGGTGGTCGTGGTCACAAAGGTCAGAACTCACGTTCTGGCGGTGGCGTACGTCGCGGTTTCGAAGGTGGTCAGATGCCTCTGTACCGTCGTCTGCCGAAGTTCGGTTTCACCTCTCGCAAAGCAATGATCACCACAGAGATTCGTCTGTCTGATCTGGCGAAAGTTGAAGGCGGTATCGTCGACCTGAACGCGCTGAAAGCAGCCAACATTGTCGGTGTTCAGATTGAATACGTTAAAGTTATTCTTTCTGGTGAAGTTTCTGCACCGGTAACGGTTCGCGGCTTACGTGTCACCAAAGGTGCGCGTGCTGCAATCGAAGCTGCTGGCGGTAAAATCGAGGAATAAGTAGCAGATGGCTAAACAACCGGGATTAGATTTTCAAAGTGCCAAAGGTGGCTTTGGTGAACTGAAACGCAGACTTCTGTTTGTTATCGGTGCACTGATTGTCTTCCGTATTGGCTCTTTCATTCCGATCCCTGGTATTGATGCCACTGTACTTGCCAAACTGCTTGAGCAACAGCGTGGCACCATCATTGAAATGTTTAACATGTTCTCTGGTGGTGCTCTCAGCCGTGCTTCTATTTTTGCTCTGGGTATCATGCCGTACATTTCGGCATCGATTATTATCCAGCTGTTAACGGTGGTTCATCCTGCGTTAGCTGAAATCAAGAAAGAAGGGGAGGCTGGCCGTCGTAAGATTAGCCAGTACACCCGTTACGGTACGTTGGTATTGGCCGTATTCCAGTCAATCGGTATTGCTACCGGTTTACCGAATATGCCTGGTATGCAGGGCCTGGTGATGAATCCAGGCTTTGCATTCTATTTTACCGCTGTTGTGAGTCTGGTTACCGGGACAATGTTCCTGATGTGGCTGGGCGAACAGATTACTGAACGTGGTATCGGTAACGGTATTTCGATCATTATCTTCGCAGGTATTGTTGCGGGTCTCCCGCCGGCCATTGGCCATACCATCGAGCAAGCGCGGCAAGGTGACCTGCACTTCCTTCTGTTGCTGTTGGTTGCAGTTCTCGTATTTGCAGTGACCTTCTTTGTTATTTTCGTTGAGCGTGGTCAACGCCGCATTGTGGTGAACTATGCGAAACGTCAACAAGGTCGCCGTGTATACGCTGCACAGAGCACACATTTACCGTTGAAAGTGAATATGGCAGGGGTTATCCCGGCAATCTTCGCTTCCAGCATTATTCTGTTCCCGGCAACGATTGCATCGTGGTTCGGGGGCGGTACCGGTTGGAACTGGCTGACAACAATTTCGATGTATTTGCAGCCAGGACAGCCGCTTTATGTGCTACTCTATGCGACTGCTATCATCTTCTTCTGTTTCTTCTACACGGCGTTGGTTTTCAACCCGCGTGAAACAGCAGATAACCTGAAGAAGTCTGGTGCATTCGTACCGGGAATTCGTCCGGGAGAGCAAACGGCGAAGTATATTGATAAAGTAATGACGCGGTTAACCTTAATCGGTGCCCTGTATATTACGTTTATCTGCCTTATCCCGGAGTTCATGCGTGATGCGATGAAAGTTCCTTTCTACTTTGGCGGTACATCACTGCTCATCGTAGTGGTCGTCATCATGGACTTTATGGCTCAAGTGCAAACTCTGATGATGTCAAGTCAGTACGAGTCTGCATTGAAGAAAGCTAACCTGAAGGGCTACGGCCGTTAATTCAGGTGGTTGAGAAGTTACGGAGAGTAAAAATGAAAGTTCGTGCTTCCGTCAAGAAATTATGTCGTAACTGCAAAATCATTCGTCGCGACGGTGTCGTTCGTGTGATCTGTAGCGCCGAGCCAAAGCATAAACAGCGCCAAGGCTGATTTTCACATATTTTTCTTGCAAAGTCGGGTTGAGCTGGCTAGATTAGCCAGCCAATCTTTTGTATGTCTGTACGTTTCCATTTGAGTATCCTGAAAACGGGCTTTTCGGCATGGTACGTACATATTAAATAGTAGGAGTGCATAGTGGCCCGTATAGCAGGCATTAACATTCCTGATCAGAAACATACCGTTATCGCATTAACTTCGATCTTCGGTATTGGTAAGACTCGCTCAAAAGCCATCTGCGCTTCAACGGGTATTGCTGAAAATGTTAAGATCAGTGAGCTGTCTGAAGAACAAATTGATCAGCTGCGTGATGCAGTTGCTAAATTCGTTGTAGAAGGTGATCTGCGCCGTGAAATCACCCTGAGCATCAAGCGTCTTATGGACCTTGGTTGCTACCGTGGTTTGCGCCATCGTCGTGGTCTTCCGGTTCGCGGTCAGCGTACTAAGACCAACGCACGTACCCGTAAGGGTCCGCGTAAACCGATCAAGAAATAATCGGGGTGAGTAAATAATGGCAAAGGCACCAGTTCGTGCACGTAAGCGTGTAAGAAAACAAGTCTCAGATGGCGTGGCTCATGTCCATGCTTCTTTTAACAACACAATCGTTACCATTACTGATCGTCAGGGTAACGCACTGGGTTGGGCAACCGCCGGTGGTTCCGGTTTCCGCGGTTCACGTAAATCCACTCCGTTTGCTGCTCAGGTCGCTGCAGAGCGCTGTGCAGAAGCGGTAAAAGATTACGGTATTAAGAACCTGGAAGTTATGGTTAAGGGTCCGGGTCCGGGTCGCGAATCAACAATTCGTGCACTGAACGCCGCTGGTTTCCGCATCACGAATATTACTGATGTGACTCCGATCCCTCATAACGGTTGTCGTCCGCCGAAAAAACGTCGCGTATAACGCCCCGTTTTTTAGGATAGTTGGAGAAAGAAAATGGCAAGATATTTGGGTCCTAAGCTCAAGCTGAGCCGTCGTGAGGGCACTGACTTATTCCTTAAGTCTGGCGTTCGCGCGATTGATTCCAAGTGTAAAATTGAACAAGCTCCTGGTCAGCACGGTGCGCGTAAGCCACGTCTGTCTGACTACGGCGGCCAGTTACGTGAAAAGCAAAAAGTTCGTCGTATGTACGGTGTTCTTGAGCGTCAGTTCCGTAACTATTACAAAGAAGCAGCACGTCTGAAAGGCAACACCGGTGAAAACCTGTTGGCTCTGCTGGAAGGTCGTCTGGACAACGTCGTTTATCGTATGGGCTTTGGTGCCACGCGTGCGGAAGCACGTCAGTTGGTGAGCCATAAGTCTGTTCTGGTCAATGGTCGCGTTGTTAACATCGCTTCTTATCAGGTATCTCCGAATGATGTCGTTAGCATCCGTGAGAAAGCCAAAAAGCAATCTCGCGTGAAGGCCGCTCTGGAGCTGGCTGAGCAGCGTGAAAAGCCAACCTGGCTGGAAGTTGATGCAACTAAGATGGAAGGTGTGTTCAAACGTATTCCTGAACGTACCGATCTGTCTGCGGACATTAACGAACACCTGATCGTCGAGCTTTACTCCAAGTAAAGCTTAGTACCAAAGAGAGGACACAATGCAGGGTTCTGTGACAGAGTTTCTAAAACCGCGCCTGGTAGATATCGAGCAAGTGAGTTCGACGCACGCCAAGGTGACCCTTGAGCCTTTAGAGCGTGGCTTTGGCCATACTCTTGGTAACGCGCTGCGCCGTATTCTGCTTTCATCAATGCCGGGTTGCGCGGTGACCGAGGTTGAAATTGATGGTGTACTGCACGAGTACAGCACCAAAGAGGGTGTACAGGAAGATATCCTGGAAATCCTGCTCAACCTTAAAGGTTTGGCGGTAAGAGTTCAGGGCAAAGATGAAGTTATTCTTACCTTGAATAAATCTGGCATTGGCCCTGTGACTGCAGCCGACATTACCCATGATGGTGATGTCGAAATCGTCAAGCCGCAGCATGTGATCTGCCATCTGACCGATGACAACGCATCTATTAGTATGCGTATCAAAGTTCAGCGTGGTCGTGGTTATGTGCCGGCTTCTGCCCGAATTCATTCGGAAGAAGATGAGCGCCCGATCGGCCGTCTGTTAGTTGACGCTTGCTACAGCCCTGTAGACCGTATCGCCTACAATGTTGAAGCAGCGCGTGTAGAGCAGCGCACCGACCTGGACAAGCTGGTCATCGAAATGGAAACCAACGGCACAATCGATCCTGAAGAGGCGATTCGTCGTGCGGCAACCATCCTGGCAGAACAACTGGAAGCTTTCGTTGACTTACGTGATGTACGTCAGCCGGAAGTGAAAGAAGAGAAACCAGAATTCGATCCGATCCTGCTGCGCCCTGTTGACGATCTGGAATTGACTGTCCGCTCTGCTAACTGCCTTAAGGCAGAAGCTATCCACTACATCGGTGATCTGGTACAGCGTACCGAGGTTGAGCTGCTTAAAACGCCTAACCTTGGTAAAAAATCTCTTACCGAGATTAAAGATGTGCTGGCCTCACGTGGTCTGTCTCTGGGCATGCGCCTGGAAAACTGGCCACCGGCAAGCATTGCTGATGAATAACCCGATCACAGGTTAAGGTTTCACTGAGAAGGATAAGGTCATGCGCCATCGTAAGAGTGGTCGTCAACTGAACCGCAACAGCAGCCATCGTCAGGCTATGTTCCGCAACATGGCTGGCTCTCTGGTTCGTCATGAGATCATCAAGACGACTCTGCCGAAAGCCAAAGAGTTGCGCCGCGTAGTTGAGCCGCTGATTACTCTTGCCAAGACCGACAGCGTAGCTAATCGTCGTCTGGCATTCGCCCGCACTCGTGATAACGAGATCGTGGCAAAACTGTTTAATGAGTTAGGCCCGCGTTTCGCGAGCCGTGCAGGTGGTTACACTCGCATTCTGAAGTGTGGCTTCCGCGCTGGTGACAACGCTCCGATGGCATACATCGAGCTGGTTGATCGTCCAGAAGCTCAAGCAGAGGCTGCAGCAGAGTAATCTGTTGCAACGTGAAAAACCCGCTTCGGCGGGTTTTTTATTGCCTGCTATTTGCCCTCTGCTACGCTTGTGGTGTGACATAGGAGGCTAACAATGTGGTTAATCGATCAGCTGGCTGAACAGCATATTAAAGCGGCGCAGGAGAAAGGCGAACTCAGCAATCTTGCCGGAGAAGGTGCGCCATTAGTGTTGGACGATGACAGCCATGTTCCACCTGAATTACGCGCGGGCTATCGTTTACTCAAGAATGCGGGGTTTCTTCCCCCTGAGCTTGAATTACGTCGTGAAGCGCTGGAAGTAAACGATCTTTTACGCCAACTGGACCCGGGCGATCCTGCAGCAGAAATGCATGCGCGCAAATTGCGGCACCTGACAGTGAAACTGCGTCAGGCGGGCATGAGCACAGCGTTTCTTGAGGGCGAATACGGTCCGGCCATTACCCATAAGCTCACGGTTGAATAGCGACTATTTTTATCTGGCGTCAAGGCGAGTATAATTTCTTTCACTGCGGCAAGGTTTCGCGCAGTTGGATCTTCGGGTCACCTAAACTGATGGAGGAGATATGTCCCGTTATCGTCATACCAAAGGGCAAATACGTGATAATGCGATTGAGGCACTACTGCACGACCCTTTATTTAGACAGCGTGTTGAACAGAACCAAAAAGGGAAAGGCAGCTTTAAACGTAAAGAGAAACATGCAAAAGGTCGGGGATGGGAGGGCAGTGATAAGTGCAGGACTTATCACTGCCCTTCTGCTTTTAATGACAAAAAAGCCGCAATGTCTGCGGCTTTAACGTTTTAGATTTTTGTATTCTGCTGTTTGAGCAAGTCACGAATTTCCGTTAACAGAACTTCCTCATTAGAGGGTTTCGGCGCAGGCTTTTCGACTTCTTTTTTCTGGTAGAGTTTATTCATCAGTTTAATCGCCATGAAAATGGCAAACGCAACGATGATAAAGTCGAAAACGGTCTGCAGAAAAATGCCGTATTGCATTACAACCGCTGGCGCATCACCCACAGCAGGTTTAAGTACCCAGCCGAATGATTTGAAATCAACGCCGCCGATCAATAAGCCCAGCGGTGGCATGATGATATTTGCCACTAATGATGAAACAATTTTACCAAATGCCGCACCAATAATGACACCCACGGCCAGATCAACAACATTGCCGCGCATCGCAAAATCACGAAACTCTTTGAATAAACTCATACTTCTCTCCTTGCCTTAGCCAATGCCATAAAGTTTAACAAAGCTTGCCATATTTGCCATCGCTGCGAGCAATTAGCCGGATTATGTCAGACAACGCGCGACCTTTTATTACAGGAAGAACGGACTTGGCTGGAACAGGCGCTCGACGTCCGGTACAAATTTCTTATCGGTTAAAAACATCACCACGTGGTCGCCCTGTTCGATGCGCAAATTGTCATTCGCGATCATCACATCATCCCCCCGGACCACTGCGCCAATAATTGTGCCCGGTGGCAGCTTGATATCATCAATGGAGCGGCCCACAACTCTTGACGTAGTTTCATCACCATGTGCAATCGCCTCGATGGCTTCGGCGATACCACGACGTAATGACGAGACGCCAACAATATCCGCTTTACGTACATGTCCCAGCAATGCCGAGATCGTCGCCTGCTGTGGCGAGATGGCAATATCGATAACGCTGCCCTGAACCAGATCAACATAAGCCCGTCGTTGAATCAGTACCATCGCTTTCTTGGCACCCATTTTTTTCGCCAGCATGGCGGACATAATATTGGCTTCGTCATCATTGGTAACGGCGATAAATAAATCGACCTGCTCAATGTGTTCTTCTGCCAGCAATTCCTGATCGGACGCATCGCCATAGAACACCACAGTATCGTGCAACTGTTCAGCCAGCTCGGCAGCGCGCTGCGGATTGCGCTCAATAAGTTTTACGCTGTAATTTTTTTCGAGTTGCTGCGCCAGACCAAATCCAATATTCCCGCCGCCCACTAACATGATGCGCTTATAGGGTTTCTCCAGACGCTGCATTTCGCTCATTACCGCGCGAATATGTTGGCTGGCGGCAATGAAAAAGACTTCATCGCCGGCCTCAATAATGGTCGAGCCTTGCGGGCGGATAGGACGATCCTGTCGGAAGATAGCCGCAACCCGCGTATCAATATGCGGCATGTGGTCGCGCAGAATCGACAGCGGATTACCCACGAGCGGGCCACCGTAATAAGCTTTTACAACGGCCAGACTGACCTTGCCTTCGGCAAAGTTGACCACCTGCAGCGCACCAGGATACTGAATCAGACGATAAATATTGTCGATAACCAGTTGCTCAGGCGAAATCAAATGATCAATGGGCACAGCCTCGGGGATAAAAAGCTTATCGGCATCACGCAAATAGTCTGCCGCACGAATACGGGCAATGCGATTCGGTGTATTGAAAAGCGAATAGGCGATCTGACAGGCAATCATATTGGTTTCATCAGAACTGGTGACGGCGACCAGCATATCGGCATCTTCTGCACCGGCTTCGCGTAAAATACGCGGATGAGAACCATGACCCTGTACAACGCGTAAATCAAACTTATCCTGCAGTTGGCGTAAACGCGTGGAGTCCGTGTCGACAACGGTAATGTCGTTGTTTTCGCCAACCAGGTTTTCAGCCAGGGTACCGCCGACCTGACCGGCACCAAGAATTATGATTTTCATCGCTTTTCAATGCCTTCTCAGTGTGGACTCGCGAGCTTCACAAGCTTAGCGTAGAAAAAACCGTCTCCGCCTTCTGCTTCAGGAAAGACCTGCCAGCCGTTAAGGGGAGCACCAGACAGCGACACAGCCTGAGCATCCGCGTGGCGCTGTACAAAGTCGCTGATTTGCTGCTGATTCTCATCTGGCAGCACAGAGCAGGTTGCATAGATCATCGTACCGCCCGGTTTAAGCAGTGGCCATGTCGCATCCAGAATGTCACGCTGTAAGGCTGCCAGCTCAGTAATATCACGATCGCGACGTAACCACTTGATATCAGGATGACGACGGATAACGCCAGTTGCTGAGCAGGGCGCATCCAGCAGTATGCGATCAAACTGACGTTGGTCACACCATTGCTGCGGGGTACGTCCATCTCCCTGTTTCACTTCTGCGGTCATACCAAGACGGCCCAGATTTTCATGCACGCGCTTCAGGCGCTGCGCGTCAACATCGACAGCAAGCACCTGAGCCTCAGGGGCGATTTCGAGTATATGGGTCGTTTTACCTCCCGGCGCCGCGCAGAGATCCAGAATTTGCTCACCGTTTTTGGGCTCAAGCAGAAGCGCACAACGCTGGGCGGAGAGATCCTGTACGGTAATCCAGCCTTGTTCAAAGCCGGGTAACACATTAACGGATGCCGGCGATTCAAGACGCAAAGCTTCAGGCACATCGTCAGCAACAGCTGCGTTCCTTTCATCCGCCGTCAGCAGGGCCAGCCAGCTGTCACGCGAATGGTGCTGACGGTTAACCCTTAACCACATTGGCGGACGCTGGTTGTTCGCCTCAACAATTTGCTGCCAGTGCGCTGGCCAGGCCTGTTGAAGCCGGTTCAGTAACCAGCCCGGATGCAGGTGACGCTGTGGGCCATCCTGAATACTGGCAAGCAGTTCTTCCTGACGACGCTGGAACTGACGTAATACGCCATTAATTAACCCTTTCAGGTTTGCTCGTTTCAGCACTTCAGCACCGGCAACTGTCTCATCTAATGCCGCATGAGCAGGTGCACGTGTATAGAGCAGCTGATATAAGCCCACCATAATCAGGAAGTGCAGTGTACGCTGCTTACCCGTTAACGGGCGTTCCATCAATTTGCCGATAAGCGCTTCCAGCTGCGGTAAGGTGCGCAACACACCAAAGCAGATCTCCTGGACCAGCGCGGCATCTTTGTCTGAGAGCTTTTTCTGTGCCGCAGGCAAGACGGTATTCAGGGACTCGCCTTTATCGACAACGCGCTCGATCAGTTGAGCAGACAGGCTACGAAGATTGGTTGGTTTAGTCATAAGATAGTGCCATCAAGCAAATGGCCCGGTTTTTGCCGGGCCTGAGGGTCAGTCCAGAAGAGTGCCGGCTTCAAACCATTCTCGGCGCGAGTTAAGCAGATCCTGTGCCGACATCGGTTTTTTACCGGCGGGTTGAAGCTGAAGCAAATTCAGCACGCCGTCGGCAGTGGCAATTTGAATGCCTTGTTTGTCAGCCTGGATAATCTCTCCTGGCTGTTTGTTCACATGAGGTAAGACGCAGGCTTGCCAGACTTTAACCGGCTGATCATTCACCATAAAAAAGCTTATCGGCCAGGGATTGAAGGCACGGATGCAGCGTTCCAGCTGTTCGGCCGACAGCGTCCAGTTAAGGCGCGCTTCCTCTTTACTGAGCTTCTCCGCATAGTTGGCCTGGCTTTCGTCTTGCTGAATGGCCTGCGCTTGACCATCACGTAACTGAGCTAAGGTTGTCAGCAGTCCTGCCGGGCCCAGATCTGCCAGCTTGTCATAAAGCGTGGCACTGGTATCTTCCGCGCTAATTGGACAGGCCAGTTTCAATAGCATATCACCGGTATCCAGCCCAACATCCATCTGCATGATGGTCACACCGGTTTCACTGTCGCCCGCCCAGAGCGCGCGCTGAATGGGCGCGGCGCCACGCCAGCGTGGCAGCAGGGAACCGTGTACGTTGATACAGCCCAGTCGGGGCATATCAAGCACGGCTTTTGGCAGAATGAGCCCATAAGCGACCACCACCATTACGTCAGCCTGCAAATCTGCAATCAGCTGTTGGTTTTCTGCAGGGCGCAAGGATTTGGGTTGAAATACCGGAATGTTTTGGGCCAGGGCTAAGGATTTAACCGGGCCGGCGGTCAACTTATTGCCACGACCTGCGGGACGATCCGGTTGGGTAAAGACGCCAACCACCTGATGCTCAGAAGCAAGCAGCGCGTCAAGGTGACGCGCTGCAAAGTCTGGCGTGCCAGCAAAAATAATTTTAAGCGGAGCAGACACGTTTATCCCTTTTTCAGATCTCAGGAAGCCTGGGCGTTTTGTCGCGCCAGTTTTTCTAACTTAGTTTTGATGCGCTGACGCTTTAAAGGCGAAAGATAATCAATAAACAGTTTGCCATCGAGATGGTCGATTTCGTGTTGAATACAGATAGCCAGCAGATCACCGGTTTCAAGTTCGAAACTTTTACCGTCACGATCTAACGCACGGACTTTTACTCGCTCAGCACGTGGCACAAAAGCGCGTTGCTCAGGAATGGACAGACAGCCTTCTTCAATACCTGTTTCACCGCTTTTTTCCAGAAGCTCAGGATTAATTAATACCAGACGCTCATCGCGGTTCTCTGATACATCAATCACAATGATGCGCTGGTGAATGTCCACCTGCGTGGCAGCCAGGCCGATACCTTCTTCGGAATACATGGTTTCGAACATATCATCAACGATACGCTGAACGTCCGCGTTAACTTCTTTAACAGGCGCGGCAATTTTGCGCAGGCGCTCGTCAGGAAAATGTAATACCTGTAAAACTGACATAAATATCCAGATATATATTCTAAAAGGGAAAGATTACTGCCCCATATTGTAGACTTTTTAGCACCTGATTGACAGCATTCTGCGGAGGGAAGCAACGGTTATCAGGAGGCTGTAAAGATGCAAAAAAGGGAGCCGTTACTGCGGCTGGCCGCCATTCCGGGCATAACGGGCAGGCGCTGGTTAAGCGCGGCACAGCAACTGTCTGAAGACAAAGATGTTGATGATGTGTTAACTCTGAACGGGTTTGAGGCTTCACAACGCCACTATTACCATCATATCTCCCCCCGTTGGCTGGCGACAGTTAAGACGTGGCTGGCAACGAACCCGTTGCACCATCTGATTACCGCACTTGATCCGCTTTATCCCGCTCAACTGGCTGAAACGGCCTGTTTTCCTCCGCTGCTGTATGTGAAAGGCGACCCCGCCGTGTTGGGGGCACCGCAGTTAGCGGTGGTCGGCAGCCGTCAATGTTCCCACTCTGGCCGCTACTGGTGTGACTGGTTTACTCAACAGTTATCGCTAAGTGGCTTTACTATCACCAGCGGCCTGGCGCTTGGTATCGATGGCGTTGCGCATCGCGCCGCGCTGAGGGTTCAGGGGAAAACCGTTGCGGTGCTGGGCAGCGGACTGGAGCATCTTTATCCCAAAAAGCATGGTGCATTGGCGCAGGAGATTGTCGGGCAGGGCGGCGCCGTGGTATCTGAGTTTCCGCTGGATGCCGTACCGCTGGCACATCGTTTTCCACGCAGAAACCGTATTATCAGTGGGCTGAGCCAGGGCGTTTTAGTCATAGAAGCGTCATTAAAGAGTGGTTCATTAGTCACAGCCCGTTATGCATTAGAGCAAAATCGCGCGGTTTATGCCTTGCCCGGCGCATTAGGAAACAGCGGCAGTGAGGGAACAAACTGGCTGATTCAACAGGGCGCGATGCTGGTGGCACATCCTAATAACATCATTGAAGATTTACGCGCTATGCTTAACTGGTTACCTGTTACACAATCAGACGAAATTTATTCTGATGCCAGTGACGATGCTCCATTGCCATTTGCCGAGCTGTTGGCTAACGTAGGTGATGAGGTTACACCTGTTGACGTTGTCGCTGAACGTGCCGGCCAACCTGTGCCAGTTATTACAGCTCAATTGCTGGAACTGGAGTTAGCAGGATGGATCGCAGCTGTACCCGGCGGCTATGTCCGATTGAGGAGGGCATGCCATGTTCGACGTACTCATGTACTTGTTTGAGACCTATATCCACAACGAAGCAGAAATGGGTGTTGATCAGGACAGATTGACAGATGACTTGACGGATGCCGGTTTTCATCGCGAAGATATCTATAACGCGTTGAACTGGTTAGAAAAATTGGCAGACTACCAGGAAGGTCTGGTCGCCCCAATTTTACTGGCAAATGATCCGCTCTCCATGCGCATCTATACAGATGAAGAGAGCAAGCGTTTAGATGCCGAAAGCCGCGGTTTCCTGCTTTTCCTGGAGCAAATCCAGGTCTTGAGTCTGGAAACACGAGAAATGGTCATTGAACGTGTCATGGCGCTTGATACTCTTGATTTCGATCTTGAGGATCTTAAATGGGTGGTGTTGATGGTGTTGTTTAACATCCCAGGATGTGAAAACGCCTATCAACAGATGGAAGAACTGTTATTCGACGTCAACGAAGGTATGCTGCATTAAATTTTCACTGATGCATTATCGTTATGAGTAAAACCGCACTCTTTACTGCGCGTAAACAGGACCCCTGCCCCGCTTGCGGGGCAGAACTTGTTATACGTTCAGGAAAACACGGCCCTTTTTTGGGCTGTGCAAACTACCCTGCCTGCGACTACATCCGGCCCCTGGGAAACCAGGCCGACGGACATGTAGTAAAAGTTCTGGAAGGTCATGCTTGCCCGCAATGTGGTGCTGATAAAGTGTTACGTCAGGGCCGTTTTGGCATGTTTATTGGCTGTAGCGACTATCCAGCGTGTGATTACACGGAAACGATCGATAAACCTGATGAGACAACCATCGACTGCCCGCAGTGTCAGCAAGGTAAACTGGTACAGCGGCGATCGCGTTTTGGCAAAACCTTCCATTCCTGTGACCGCTATCCAGCCTGCCAGTTTACCGTTAATCTGACGCCAGTCGCTGGACGCTGTCCACATTGTGAATTTCCGCTTTTAGTTGAAAAAAAGACGGCGCAGGGCACCCGGCTTTTTTGCGCCAGTAAAAGTTGTGGCAAAGTTATCACTGAAGAGACGTAAGACATAACCATGCAAAATCAACCAGTTTCCGGCTCACTACAGGATTGTGTGAACCATCTGAAGCAACATGCCGTGATTGCTTATCCCACTGAAGCGGTATTCGGCCTGGGCTGCGACCCCGACGATGAATCGGCAGTGATGGCTCTGCTGGCATTGAAAAGACGCCCAGTGGAAAAAGGGTTGATTCTGATAGCGGCCGATTACGGCCAGCTTATGCCCTACGTCTCCGATCATGTCTTAACGGCGATGCAGCGTGAACGTATGTTTGCCTGCTGGCCAGGCCCGGTCACCTTTGTTGTGCCAGCAGCACCGCAAACGCCACGTTGGTTAACCGGACAGTTTGATTCCCTGGCTATTCGCGTCAGCGACCATCCTGACGTTCAGGCGTTGTGCCGGGCGTTTGGTAAACCTCTGGTTTCAACCAGCGCGAATCTTTCTGGTCAGCCACCTTGCCGTTCAGTAGAAGAGGTTAAACTGCAGTTTGGTGCTGCGTTTCCCGTACTCAATGGAGAGACGGGAGGAAGGCTAAACCCTTCTGAGATCCGTGACGTGATTAGCGGCAACCAGATACGGCAGGGCTAGCAGATGGCATATTTTGCAGTTTTCGGACATCCGATCAGTCACAGCAAATCCCCGCAAATTCATCAGGCCTTTGCCAGGCAAACGGGTATTACGCTTCAATACGATCGTATTGAAGCGCCTGTCGATGCCTTTCCCCAGGCTATCACCACTTTTTTCTCTCAGGGTGGGGCAGGCGCCAATATCACGTTACCTTTTAAACAACAGGCCTGGGGATATGCAGACCAGCTCACCGAACGTGCCTCTCTCTCTGGTGCCGTCAACACGTTGAAGAAATGCCAGGATGGTCAGATTCTTGGCGATAATACGGATGGCATCGGTTTAGTCAGCGATCTGCAGCGTCTGTCGATGATCAAACCTGGCGATCATATTTTGCTGGTGGGGGCGGGAGGTGCGGCGCGTGGCGTCATCCTTCCTCTGCTTTCGCTGGGCACGTCAATTACGCTGGTAAACCGTACGGCTGCTAATGCCCAGAGCATGGCAAAGACGTTTGCGCACCGTGGGGCGGTGAGTGCCCTTTCTTTTGAGGAGCTTGAAGGTAAACATTTTGATTTGCTGATTAACGCAACGTCGAGCGGCATCAATGGCGATGTGCCACCGTTATCGTCTTCATTAATTCATGCGGATTTACGCTGTTATGACATGTTCTACCAGAATGGATTGACCGCTTTTTTGGGCTGGTGTCACCAGCAGGGTTCATCTCATCTGGCTGATGGGTTAGGCATGCTGGTGGGTCAGGCCGCGCATGCCTTTCATCTGTGGCATGGCATCATGCCGGAGATTGCGCCTGTCATTGCGTCCTTAAAAGCCGAGATACAGTCATGAATCAGGCTATCCAGTTTCCAGACCGTGAAACGCTGGATGTCACATTAAAGGCTGTTTGTTTTCCCGTTTTGGTTAATGGCATGGGACTGACCTGTGCTATCAGCGTGGATGCGTTACACCAACAGTTCGGGGAGGGAGACACGATGGCCCTGTTTCGTGACCATCGCTGGGATCTGGAAGATGTGGCTGAAGACTGTATCCGTAACGATCAGGTAGATAATGAAGGATGGGTCTGGCTGTCGCCTGCCAGATAGTCGTTCTTCCAGCTAACATAGTTGCGGGCAGAGTAGAGCAATCCTTCAATTTCTTTTTCATTCAGCGGTCGAATTTGTTTTACCGGGCTGCCTACATAAAGATAACCGCTTTCCAGTCTCTTACCCGGCGGGACCAGACTCCCGGCACCAATCAGAACATCATCTTCAACAATCACGCCATCCAGCACGATTGAACCCATCCCAACCAGCACGCGATTACCGATGGTGCAGCCATGCAGCATCGCCTTATGCCCAACGGTAACATCCTGACCGATAACCAGTGGGAAACCTGCTGGATTGGCATCAGACTTATGGGTTACATGAAGTACGCTGCCATCCTGAATATTGGTACGGGCACCGATGCGAACCTGATTCACATCACCACGAATAGCCACTAAAGGCCAGATACCTACATCATCTTCGATAATGACGTCGCCCACCACCACGCTTGTGGAATCAACCATGACGCGCAGACCCAACTGCGGGAAAAGATGTTTATAAGGGCGTAACGCTACAGTCATTGTATTCTCCTTTACTGAGTTTACCGGCAGCCTGCTGTGATTCTGACCTGCTGGCAAGGGGATTTTGCCCCGGATCGTTGGCGATCTAACCAATATGAATGTTTTCTCGACAGTCAGAAAAAAGATCCAAAAAAAGGGTTGTGCAATTTATTCGGATCCCTATAATGCGCCTCCACTGACACGGCACAACGGCTTACGGAATGCGGTGTCGGGAGGTTCAGGAAACTGAACCGCCGGAGAAAAACTTCTGAAAAAGAGGTTGACTCTGAAGGAGGAAAGCGTAATATACGCCACCTCGCGACAGACGGTTAACCCGCTGTTCGCACTGCTCTTTAACAATTTATCAGACAATCTGTGTGGGCACTCGCAGGATTGATATCAGCGTCTCCGGACGTAAAAAATATCAAGTCTCACGAGTGAACACATAATGAAATTCATTATGACGTTTTACAGATGAGCACCGCTGAACTGGTTTCAGCAAATCAAACTTAAATTGAAGAGTTTGATCATGGCTCAGATTGAACGCTGGCGGCAGGCCTAACACATGCAAGTCGGACGGTAGCACAGAGAGCTTGCTCTCGGGTGACGAGTGGCGGACGGGTGAGTAATGTCTGGGGATCTGCCCGATAGAGGGGGATAACCACTGGAAACGGTGGCTAATACCGCATAACGTCGCAAGACCAAAGAGGGGGACCTTCGGGCCTCTCACTATCGGATGAACCCAGATGGGATTAGCTAGTAGGCGGGGTAACGGCCCACCTAGGCGACGATCCCTAGCTGGTCTGAGAGGATGACCAGCCACACTGGAACTGAGACACGGTCCAGACTCCTACGGGAGGCAGCAGTGGGGAATATTGCACAATGGGCGCAAGCCTGATGCAGCCATGCCGCGTGTATGAAGAAGGCCTTCGGGTTGTAAAGTACTTTCAGCGGGGAGGAAGGCATTGTGGTTAATAACCGCAGTGATTGACGTTACCCGCAGAAGAAGCACCGGCTAACTCCGTGCCAGCAGCCGCGGTAATACGGAGGGTGCAAGCGTTAATCGGAATTACTGGGCGTAAAGCGCACGCAGGCGGTCTGTTAAGTCAGATGTGAAATCCCCGGGCTTAACCTGGGAACTGCATTTGAAACTGGCAGGCTTGAGTCTCGTAGAGGGGGGTAGAATTCCAGGTGTAGCGGTGAAATGCGTAGAGATCTGGAGGAATACCGGTGGCGAAGGCGGCCCCCTGGACGAAGACTGACGCTCAGGTGCGAAAGCGTGGGGAGCAAACAGGATTAGATACCCTGGTAGTCCACGCCGTAAACGATGTCGACTTGGAGGTTGTTCCCTTGAGGAGTGGCTTCCGGAGCTAACGCGTTAAGTCGACCGCCTGGGGAGTACGGCCGCAAGGTTAAAACTCAAATGAATTGACGGGGGCCCGCACAAGCGGTGGAGCATGTGGTTTAATTCGATGCAACGCGAAGAACCTTACCTACTCTTGACATCCACGGAATTCGGCAGAGATGCCTTAGTGCCTTCGGGAACCGTGAGACAGGTGCTGCATGGCTGTCGTCAGCTCGTGTTGTGAAATGTTGGGTTAAGTCCCGCAACGAGCGCAACCCTTATCCTTTGTTGCCAGCGATTCGGTCGGGAACTCAAAGGAGACTGCCGGTGATAAACCGGAGGAAGGTGGGGATGACGTCAAGTCATCATGGCCCTTACGAGTAGGGCTACACACGTGCTACAATGGCGCATACAAAGAGAAGCGACCTCGCGAGAGCAAGCGGACCTCACAAAGTGCGTCGTAGTCCGGATCGGAGTCTGCAACTCGACTCCGTGAAGTCGGAATCGCTAGTAATCGTGGATCAGAATGCCACGGTGAATACGTTCCCGGGCCTTGTACACACCGCCCGTCACACCATGGGAGTGGGTTGCAAAAGAAGTAGGTAGCTTAACCTCCGGGAGGGCGCTTACCACTTTGTGATTCATGACTGGGGTGAAGTCGTAACAAGGTAACCGTAGGGGAACCTGCGGTTGGATCACCTCCTTACCTGAAGATACCTTCCCGCGAAGTGCTCACACAGATTGTCTGATAGAAAAGTAATGAGCAAAGCGTCTACGCGTTGGGGTGCGGTAACAATAACTATTGTCGCCTGATTATATAATCTCACCTTCACGTGAAATTACCCGTGTCTGTTGCACAAGTATTTCACGTCCCCTTCGTCTAGAGGCCCAGGACACCGCCCTTTCACGGCGGTAACAGGGGTTCGAATCCCCTAGGGGACGCCACTTGCTTGGTGACAGGTGAAAGGTGTTGCCCACATATCTTAAAGATGACTTACGAGTCATGTTTAAGATGTTGCTCTTTAACAATCCGGAACAAGCTGAAAATTTGAAACGACGCATTGTCGTGTTCCTCCGTAATAAGGAACACAGCACAACGCGTTCGAGTCTCTCAAAAGCTTACAGCTTACAAGCTAACTGTTATGCAGTAGCGCGCGAGCAGTGAAGAAAGCAAGACGCGTCGGCGCGCAGCCAGCGGAGCGTACTGAAGTACGTGAGCATGGCGAGCACCGCGCAACGACGCATTCTTTACGCGCAGCCGTTACGGTAATACAGATAAACGCCTGTGGGTTGTGAGGTTAAGCGACTAAGCGTACACGGTGGATGCCCTGGCAGTCAGAGGCGATGAAGGGCGTGCTAATCTGCGATAAGCGCCGGTAAGGTGATATGAACCGCAATAACCGGCGATACCCGAATGGGGAAACCCAGTGTGACTCGTCACACTATCATGCAGTGAATACATAGCTGCATGAGGCGAACCGGGGGAACTGAAACATCTAAGTACCCCGAGGAAAAGAAATCAACCGAGATTCCCCCAGTAGCGGCGAGCGAACGGGGAGGAGCCCAGAACCATCATCAGCTTGTGCATCAGTGGAAGCGTCTGGAAAGTCGCAGGGTACAGGGTGATACTCCCGTACACAAAGGTGCACAGGCTGTGAGTTCGATGAGTAAGGCGGGACACGTGGTATCCTGTCTGAATATGGGGGGACCATCCTCCAAGGCTAAATACTCCTGACTGACCGATAGTGAACCAGTACCGTGAGGGAAAGGCGAAAAGAACCCCGGCGAGGGGAGTGAAACAGAACCTGAAACCGTGTACGTACAAGCAGTGGGAGCCTTCTTTATGGGGGTGACTGCGTACCTTTTGTATAATGGGTCAGCGACTTATATTCTGTAGCAAGGTTAACCGTATAGGGGAGCCGCAGGGAAACCGAGTCTTAACTGGGCGTTAAGTTGCAGGGTATAGACCCGAAACCCGGTGATCTAGCCATGGGCAGGTTGAAGGTTGGGTAACACTAACTGGAGGACCGAACCGACTAATGTTGAAAAATTAGCGGATGACCTGTGGCTGGGGGTGAAAGGCCAATCAAACCGGGAGATAGCTGGTTCTCCCCGAAAGCTATTTAGGTAGCGCCTCGTGAACTCATCTCCGGGGGTAGAGCACTGTTTCGGCTAGGGGGCCATCCCGGCTTACCAACCCGATGCAAACTGCGAATACCGGAGAATGTTATCACGGGAGACACACGGCGGGTGCTAACGTCCGTCGTGAAGAGGGAAACAACCCAGACCGCCAGCTAAGGTCCCAAAGTCATGGTTAAGTGGGAAACGATGTGGGAAGGCACAGACAGCCAGGATGTTGGCTTAGAAGCAGCCATCATTTAAAGAAAGCGTAATAGCTCACTGGTCGAGTCGGCCTGCGCGGAAGATGTAACGGGGCTAAACCATGCACCGAAGCTGCGGCAGCGACACTATGTGTTGTTGGGTAGGGGAGCGTTCTGTAAGCCGTTGAAGGTGTGCTGTGAGGCATGCTGGAGGTATCAGAAGTGCGAATGCTGACATAAGTAACGATAAACAAGGTGAAAAACCTTGTCGCCGGAAGACCAAGGGTTCCTGTTCAACGTTAATCGGAGCAGGGTGAGTCGACCCCTAAGGCGAG